>NZ_CP040689.1:0-4421403 GCF_030323725.1 Mycobacterium tuberculosis complex sp. N0072
CGACTAGCGGCCCGGACAACTTGAACCGGGTGTTTTCAACACGAGGATCGCGAGCCGTTGCCGGTAGTTTGCGGCTGGTTATCGACGGTACTGTCCACATTTGTGGATAGCCATGTGGACAGTTCACCTGCCCACAACAACGGTTGTAGCTCGACCCGGAACCAAGACCCGGAACTAACGAGAACCAGGGAGATACGTCGTTGACCGATGACCCCGGTTCAGGCTTCACCACAGTGTGGAACGCGGTCGTCTCCGAACTTAACGGCGACCCTAAGGTTGACGACGGACCCAGCAGTGATGCTAATCTCAGCGCTCCGCTGACCCCTCAGCAAAGGGCTTGGCTCAATCTCGTCCAGCCATTGACCATCGTCGAGGGGTTTGCTCTGTTATCCGTGCCGAGCAGCTTTGTCCAAAACGAAATCGAGCGCCATCTGCGGGCCCCGATTACCGACGCTCTCAGCCGCCGACTCGGACATCAGATCCAACTCGGGGTCCGCATCGCTCCGCCGGCGACCGACGAAGCCGACGACACTACCGTGCCGCCTTCCGAAAATCCTGCTACCACATCGCCAGACACCACAACCGACAACGACGAGATTGATGACAGCGCTGCGGCACGGGGCGATAACCAGCACAGTTGGCCAAGTTACTTCACCGAGCGCCCGCACAATACCGATTCCGCTACCGCTGGCGTAACCAGCCTTAACCGTCGCTACACCTTTGATACGTTCGTTATCGGCGCCTCCAACCGGTTCGCGCACGCCGCCGCCTTGGCGATCGCAGAAGCACCCGCCCGCGCTTACAACCCCCTGTTCATCTGGGGCGAGTCCGGTCTCGGCAAGACACACCTGCTACACGCGGCAGGCAACTATGCCCAACGGTTGTTCCCGGGAATGCGGGTCAAATATGTCTCCACCGAGGAATTCACCAACGACTTCATTAACTCGCTCCGCGATGACCGCAAGGTCGCATTCAAACGCAGCTACCGCGACGTAGACGTGCTGTTGGTCGACGACATCCAATTCATTGAAGGCAAAGAGGGTATTCAAGAGGAGTTCTTCCACACCTTCAACACCTTGCACAATGCCAACAAGCAAATCGTCATCTCATCTGACCGCCCACCCAAGCAGCTCGCCACCCTCGAGGACCGGCTGAGAACCCGCTTTGAGTGGGGGCTGATCACTGACGTACAACCACCCGAGCTGGAGACCCGCATCGCCATCTTGCGCAAGAAAGCACAGATGGAACGGCTCGCGGTCCCCGACGATGTCCTCGAACTCATCGCCAGCAGTATCGAACGCAATATCCGTGAACTCGAGGGCGCGCTGATCCGGGTCACCGCGTTCGCCTCATTGAACAAAACACCAATCGACAAAGCGCTGGCCGAGATTGTGCTTCGCGATCTGATCGCCGACGCCAACACCATGCAAATCAGCGCGGCGACGATCATGGCTGCCACCGCCGAATACTTCGACACTACCGTCGAAGAGCTTCGCGGGCCCGGCAAGACCCGAGCACTGGCCCAGTCACGACAGATTGCGATGTACCTGTGTCGTGAGCTCACCGATCTTTCGTTGCCCAAAATCGGCCAAGCGTTCGGCCGTGATCACACAACCGTCATGTACGCCCAACGCAAGATCCTGTCCGAGATGGCCGAGCGCCGTGAGGTCTTTGATCACGTCAAAGAACTCACCACTCGCATCCGTCAGCGCTCCAAGCGCTAGCACGGCGTGTTCTTCCGACAACGTTCTTAAAAAAACTTCTCTCTCCCAGGTCACACCAGTCACAGAGATTGGCTGTGAGTGTCGCTGTGCACAAACCGCGCACAGACTCATACAGTCCCGGCGGTTCCGTTCACAACCCACGCCTCATCCCCACCGACCCAACACACACCCCACAGTCATCGCCACCGTCATCCACAACTCCGACCGACGTCGACCTGCACCAAGACCAGACTGTCCCCAAACTGCACACCCTCTAATACTGTTACCGAGATTTCTTCGTCGTTTGTTCTTGGAAAGACAGCGCTGGGGATCGTTCGCTGGATACCACCCGCATAACTGGCTCGTCGCGGTGGGTCAGAGGTCAATGATGAACTTTCAAGTTGACGTGAGAAGCTCTACGGTTGTTGTTCGACTGCTGTTGCGGCCGTCGTGGCGGGTCACGCGTCATGGGCGTTCGTCGTTGGCAGTCCCCACGCTAGCGGGGCGCTAGCCACGGGATCGAACTCATCGTGAGGTGAAAGGGCGCAATGGACGCGGCTACGACAAGAGTTGGCCTCACCGACTTGACGTTTCGTTTGCTACGAGAGTCTTTCGCCGATGCGGTGTCGTGGGTGGCTAAAAATCTGCCAGCCAGGCCCGCGGTGCCGGTGCTCTCCGGCGTGTTGTTGACCGGCTCGGACAACGGTCTGACGATTTCCGGATTCGACTACGAGGTTTCCGCCGAGGCCCAGGTTGGCGCTGAAATTGTTTCTCCTGGAAGCGTTTTAGTTTCTGGCCGATTGTTGTCCGATATTACCCGGGCGTTGCCTAACAAGCCCGTAGACGTTCATGTCGAAGGTAACCGGGTCGCATTGACCTGCGGTAACGCCAGGTTTTCGCTACCGACGATGCCAGTCGAGGATTATCCGACGCTGCCGACGCTGCCGGAAGAGACCGGATTGTTGCCTGCGGAATTATTCGCCGAGGCAATCAGTCAGGTCGCTATCGCCGCCGGCCGGGACGACACGCTGCCTATGTTGACCGGCATCCGGGTCGAAATCCTCGGTGAGACGGTGGTTTTGGCCGCTACCGACAGGTTTCGCCTGGCTGTTCGAGAACTGAAGTGGTCGGCGTCGTCGCCAGATATCGAAGCGGCTGTGCTGGTCCCGGCCAAGACGCTGGCCGAGGCCGCCAAAGCGGGCATCGGCGGCTCTGACGTTCGTTTGTCGTTGGGTACTGGGCCGGGGGTGGGCAAGGATGGCCTGCTCGGTATCAGTGGGAACGGCAAGCGCAGCACCACGCGACTTCTTGATGCCGAGTTCCCGAAGTTTCGGCAGTTGCTACCAACCGAACACACCGCGGTGGCCACCATGGACGTGGCCGAGTTGATCGAAGCGATCAAGCTGGTTGCGTTGGTAGCTGATCGGGGCGCGCAGGTGCGCATGGAGTTCGCTGATGGCAGCGTGCGGCTTTCTGCGGGTGCCGATGATGTTGGACGAGCCGAGGAAGATCTTGTTGTTGACTATGCCGGTGAACCATTGACGATTGCGTTTAACCCAACCTATCTAACGGACGGTTTGAGTTCGTTGCGCTCGGAGCGAGTGTCTTTCGGGTTTACGACTGCGGGTAAGCCTGCCTTGCTACGTCCGGTGTCCGGGGACGATCGCCCTGTGGCGGGTCTGAATGGCAACGGTCCGTTCCCGGCGGTGTCGACGGACTATGTCTATCTGTTGATGCCGGTTCGGTTGCCGGGCTGAGCACTTGGCGCCCGGGTAGGTGTACGTCCGTCATTTGGGGCTGCGTGACTTCCGGTCCTGGGCATGTGTAGATCTGGAATTGCATCCAGGGCGGACGGTTTTTGTTGGGCCTAACGGTTATGGTAAGACGAATCTTATTGAGGCACTGTGGTATTCGACGACGTTAGGTTCGCACCGCGTTAGCGCCGATTTGCCGTTGATCCGGGTAGGTACCGATCGTGCGGTGATCTCCACGATCGTGGTGAACGACGGTAGAGAATGTGCCGTCGACCTCGAGATCGCCACGGGGCGAGTCAACAAAGCGCGATTGAATCGATCATCGGTCCGAAGTACACGTGATGTGGTCGGAGTGCTTCGAGCTGTGTTGTTTGCCCCTGAGGATCTGGGGTTGGTTCGTGGGGATCCCGCTGACCGGCGGCGCTATCTGGATGATCTGGCGATCGTGCGTAGGCCTGCGATCGCTGCGGTACGAGCCGAATATGAGAGGGTGTTGCGCCAGCGGACGGCGTTATTGAAGTCCGTACCTGGAGCACGGTATCGGGGTGACCGGGGTGTGTTTGACACTCTTGAGGTATGGGACAGTCGTTTGGCGGAGCACGGGGCTGAACTGGTGGCCGCCCGCATCGATTTGGTCAACCAGTTGGCACCGGAAGTGAAGAAGGCATACCAGCTGTTGGCGCCGGAATCGCGATCGGCGTCTATCGGTTATCGGGCCAGCATGGATGTAACCGGTCCCAGCGAGCAGTCAGATACCGATCGGCAATTGTTAGCAGCTCGGCTGTTGGCGGCGCTGGCGGCCCGTCGGGATGCCGAACTCGAGCGTGGGGTTTGTCTAGTTGGTCCGCACCGTGACGACCTAATACTGCGACTAGGCGATCAACCCGCGAAAGGATTTGCTAGCCATGGGGAGGCGTGGTCGTTGGCGGTGGCACTGCGGTTGGCGGCCTATCAACTGTTACGCGTTGATGGTGGTGAGCCGGTGTTGTTGCTCGACGACGTGTTCGCCGAACTGGATGTCATGCGCCGTCGAGCGTTGGCGACGGCGGCCGAGTCCGCCGAACAGGTGTTGGTGACTGCCGCGGTGCTCGAGGATATTCCCGCCGGCTGGGACGCCAGGCGGGTGCACATCGATGTGCGTGCCGATGACACCGGATCGATGTCGGTGGTTCTGCCATGACGGGTTCTGTTGACCGGCCCGACCAGAATCGCGGTGAGCGATCAATGAAGTCACCAGGGTTGGATTTGGTCAGGCGCACCCTGGACGAAGCTCGTGCTGCTGCCCGCGCGCGCGGACAAGACGCCGGTCGAGGGCGGGTCGCTTCCGTTGCGTCGGGTCGGGTGGCCGGACGGCGACGAAGCTGGTCGGGTCCGGGGCCCGACATTCGTGATCCACAACCGCTGGGTAAGGCCGCTCGTGAGCTGGCAAAGAAACGCGGCTGGTCGGTGCGGGTCGCCGAGGGTATGGTGCTCGGCCAGTGGTCTGCGGTGGTCGGCCACCAGATCGCCGAACATGCACGCCCGACTGCGCTAAACGACGGGGTGTTGAGCGTGATTGCGGAGTCGACGGCGTGGGCGACGCAGTTGAGGATCATGCAGGCCCAGCTTCTGGCCAAGATCGCCGCAGCGGTTGGCAACGATGTGGTGCGATCGCTAAAGATCACCGGGCCGGCGGCACCATCGTGGCGCAAGGGGCCTCGCCATATTGCCGGTAGGGGTCCGCGCGACACCTACGGATAACACGTCGATCGGCCCAGAACAAGGCGCTCCGGTCCCGGCCTGAGAGCCTCGAGGACGAAGCGGATCCGTATGCCGGACGTCGGGACGCACCAGGAAGAAAGATGTCCGACGCACGGCGCGGTTAGATGGGTAAAAACGAGGCCAGAAGATCGGCCCTGGCGCCCGATCACGGTACAGTGGTGTGCGACCCCCTGCGGCGACTCAACCGCATGCACGCAACCCCTGAGGAGAGTATTCGGATCGTGGCTGCCCAGAAAAAGAAGGCCCAAGACGAATACGGCGCTGCGTCTATCACCATTCTCGAAGGGCTGGAGGCCGTCCGCAAACGTCCCGGCATGTACATTGGCTCGACCGGTGAGCGCGGTTTACACCATCTCATTTGGGAGGTGGTCGACAACGCGGTCGACGAGGCGATGGCCGGTTATGCAACCACAGTGAACGTAGTGCTGCTTGAGGATGGCGGTGTCGAGGTCGCCGACGACGGCCGCGGCATTCCGGTCGCCACCCACGCCTCCGGCATACCGACCGTCGACGTGGTGATGACACAACTACATGCCGGCGGCAAGTTCGACTCGGACGCGTATGCGATATCTGGTGGTCTGCACGGCGTCGGCGTGTCGGTGGTTAACGCGCTATCCACCCGGCTCGAAGTCGAGATCAAGCGCGACGGGTACGAGTGGTCTCAGGTTTATGAGAAGTCGGAACCCCTGGGCCTCAAGCAAGGGGCGCCGACCAAGAAGACGGGGTCAACGGTGCGGTTCTGGGCCGACCCCGCTGTTTTCGAAACCACGGAATACGACTTCGAAACCGTCGCCCGCCGGCTGCAAGAGATGGCGTTCCTCAACAAGGGGCTGACCATCAACCTGACCGACGAGAGGGTGACCCAAGACGAGGTCGTCGACGAAGTGGTCAGCGACGTCGCCGAGGCGCCGAAGTCGGCAAGTGAACGCGCAGCCGAATCCACTGCACCGCACAAAGTTAAGAGCCGCACCTTTCACTATCCGGGTGGCCTGGTGGACTTCGTGAAACACATCAACCGCACCAAGAACGCGATTCATAGCAGCATCGTGGACTTTTCCGGCAAGGGCACCGGGCACGAGGTGGAGATCGCGATCCAATGGAACGCTGGGTATTCGGAGTCGGTGCACACCTTCGCCAACACCATCAACACCCACGAGGGCGGCACCCACGAAGAGGGCTTCCGCAGCGCGCTGACGTCGGTGGTGAACAAGTACGCCAAGGACCGCAAGCTACTGAAGGACAAGGACCCCAACCTCACCGGTGACGATATCCGGGAAGGCCTGGCCGCTGTGATCTCGGTGAAGGTCAGCGAACCGCAGTTCGAGGGCCAGACCAAGACCAAGTTGGGCAACACCGAGGTCAAATCGTTTGTGCAGAAGGTCTGTAACGAACAGCTGACCCACTGGTTTGAAGCCAACCCCACCGACGCGAAAGTCGTTGTGAACAAGGCTGTGTCCTCGGCGCAAGCCCGTATCGCGGCACGTAAGGCACGAGAGTTGGTGCGGCGTAAGAGCGCCACCGACATCGGTGGATTGCCCGGCAAGCTGGCCGATTGCCGTTCCACGGATCCGCGCAAGTCCGAACTGTATGTCGTAGAAGGTGACTCGGCCGGCGGTTCTGCAAAAAGCGGTCGCGATTCGATGTTCCAGGCGATACTTCCGCTGCGCGGCAAGATCATCAATGTGGAGAAAGCGCGCATCGACCGGGTGCTAAAGAACACCGAAGTTCAGGCGATCATCACGGCGCTGGGCACCGGGATCCACGACGAGTTCGATATCGGCAAGCTGCGCTACCACAAGATCGTGCTGATGGCCGACGCCGATGTTGACGGCCAACATATTTCCACGCTGTTGTTGACGTTGTTGTTCCGGTTCATGCGGCCGCTCATCGAGAACGGGCATGTGTTTTTGGCACAACCGCCGCTGTACAAACTCAAGTGGCAGCGCAGTGACCCGGAATTCGCATACTCCGACCGCGAGCGCGACGGTCTGCTGGAGGCGGGGCTGAAGGCCGGGAAGAAGATCAACAAGGAAGACGGCATTCAGCGGTACAAGGGTCTAGGTGAAATGGACGCTAAGGAGTTGTGGGAGACCACCATGGATCCCTCGGTTCGTGTGTTGCGTCAAGTGACGCTGGACGACGCCGCCGCCGCCGACGAGTTGTTCTCCATCCTGATGGGCGAGGACGTCGACGCGCGGCGCAGCTTTATCACCCGCAACGCCAAGGATGTTCGGTTCCTGGATGTCTAACGCAACCCTGCGTTCGATTGCAAACGAGGAATAGATGACAGACACGACGTTGCCGCCTGACGACTCGCTCGACCGGATCGAACCGGTTGACATCCAGCAGGAGATGCAGCGCAGCTACATCGACTATGCGATGAGCGTGATCGTCGGCCGCGCGCTGCCGGAGGTGCGCGACGGGCTCAAGCCCGTGCATCGCCGGGTGCTCTATGCAATGTTCGATTCCGGCTTCCGCCCGGACCGCAGCCACGCCAAGTCGGCCCGGTCGGTTGCCGAGACCATGGGCAACTACCACCCGCACGGCGACGCGTCGATCTACGACACCCTGGTGCGCATGGCCCAGCCCTGGTCGCTGCGCTACCCGCTGGTGGACGGCCAGGGCAACTTCGGCTCGCCAGGCAATGACCCACCGGCGGCGATGAGGTACACCGAAGCCCGGCTGACCCCGTTGGCGATGGAGATGCTGAGGGAAATCGACGAGGAGACAGTCGATTTCATCCCTAACTACGACGGCCGGGTGCAAGAGCCGACGGTGCTACCCAGCCGGTTCCCCAACCTGCTGGCCAACGGGTCAGGCGGCATCGCGGTCGGCATGGCAACCAATATCCCGCCGCACAACCTGCGTGAGCTGGCCGACGCGGTGTTCTGGGCGCTGGAGAATCACGACGCCGACGAAGAGGAGACCCTGGCCGCGGTCATGGGGCGGGTTGAAGGCCCGGACTTCCCGACCGCCGGACTGATCGTCGGATCCCAGGGCACCGCTGATGCCTACAAAACTGGCCGCGGCTCCATTCGAATGCGCGGAGTTGTTGAGGTAGAAGAGGATTCCCGCGGTCGTACCTCGCTGGTGATCACCGAGTTGCCGTATCAGGTCAACCACGACAACTTCATCACTTCGATCGCCGAACAGGTCCGAGACGGCAAGCTGGCCGGCATTTCCAACATTGAGGACCAGTCTAGCGATCGGGTCGGTTTACGCATCGTCATCGAGATCAAGCGCGATGCGGTGGCCAAGGTGGTGATCAATAACCTTTACAAGCACACCCAGCTGCAGACCAGCTTTGGCGCCAACATGCTAGCGATCGTCGACGGGGTGCCGCGCACGCTGCGGCTGGACCAGCTGATCCGCTATTACGTTGACCACCAACTCGACGTCATTGTGCGGCGCACCACCTACCGGCTGCGCAAGGTAAACGAGCGAGCCCACATTCTGCGCGGCCTGGTTAAAGCGCTCGACGCGCTGGACGAGGTCATTGCACTGATCCGGGCGTCGGAGACCGTCGATATCGCCCGGGCCGGACTGATCGAGCTGCTCGACATCGACGAGATCCAGGCCCAGGCAATCCTGGACATGCAGTTGCGGCGCCTGGCCGCACTGGAACGCCAGCGCATCATCGACGACCTGGCCAAAATCGAGGCCGAGATCGCCGATCTGGAAGACATCCTGGCAAAACCCGAGCGGCAGCGTGGGATCGTGCGCGACGAACTCGCCGAAATCGTGGACAGGCACGGCGACGACCGGCGTACCCGGATCATCGCGGCCGACGGAGACGTCAGCGACGAGGATTTGATCGCCCGCGAGGACGTCGTTGTCACTATCACCGAAACGGGATACGCCAAGCGCACCAAGACCGATCTGTATCGCAGCCAGAAACGCGGCGGCAAGGGCGTGCAGGGTGCGGGGTTGAAGCAGGACGACATCGTCGCGCACTTCTTCGTGTGCTCCACCCACGATTTGATCCTGTTCTTCACCACCCAGGGACGGGTTTATCGGGCCAAGGCCTATGACTTGCCCGAGGCCTCCCGGACGGCGCGCGGGCAGCACGTGGCCAACCTGTTAGCCTTCCAGCCCGAGGAACGCATCGCCCAGGTCATCCAGATCCGCGGCTACACCGACGCCCCGTACCTGGTGCTGGCCACTCGCAACGGGCTGGTGAAAAAGTCCAAGCTGACCGACTTCGACTCCAATCGCTCGGGCGGAATCGTGGCGGTCAACCTGCGCGACAACGACGAGCTGGTCGGTGCGGTGCTGTGTTCGGCCGACGACGACCTGCTGCTGGTCTCGGCCAACGGGCAGTCCATCAGGTTCTCGGCGACCGACGAGGCGCTGCGGCCAATGGGTCGTGCCACCTCGGGTGTGCAGGGCATGCGGTTCAATATCGACGACCGGCTGCTGTCGCTAAACGTCGTGCGTGAAGGCACCTATCTGCTGGTGGCGACGTCAGGGGGCTATGCGAAACGTACCGCGATCGAGGAATACCCGGTACAGGGCCGCGGCGGTAAAGGTGTGCTGACGGTCATGTACGACCGCCGGCGCGGCAGGTTGGTTGGGGCGTTGATTGTCGACGACGACAGCGAGCTGTATGCCGTCACTTCCGGCGGTGGCGTGATCCGCACCGCGGCACGCCAGGTTCGCAAGGCGGGACGGCAGACCAAGGGTGTTCGGTTGATGAATCTGGGCGAGGGCGACACACTGTTGGCCATCGCGCGCAACGCCGAAGAAAGTGGCGACGATAATGCCGTGGACGCCAACGGCGCAGACCAGACGGGCAATTAATCAGGCTCGCCCGACGACGATGCGGATCGCGTAGCGATCTGAGGAGGAATCGGGCAGCTAGGCTCGGCAGCCGGGTACGAGTGTTAGGAGTCGGGGTGACTGCACCGAACGAGCCGGGGGCGCTCAGCAAGGGCGACGGCCCGAATGCGGATGGCTTGGTCGACCGTGGGGGCGCACATCGGGCAGCGACCGGGCCAGGCCGCATACCAGATGCTGGAGACCCGCCGCCGTGGCAGCGTGCTGCGACTCGGCAATCCCAAGCGGGGCATCATCAGCCGCCGCCGGTATCACACCCTGAGGGGCGCCCGACCAACCCGCCCGCCGCCGCCGATGCTCGGCTGAATCGCTTCATCTCCGGTGCGTCTGCCCCGGTGACCGGCCCAGCCGCCGCGGTCAGGACCCCGCAGCCGGATCCCGACGCTTCGCTGGGGTGTGGCGACGGTTCCCCCGCCGAGGCCTATGCCAGCGAGCTGCCCGACCTATCCGGCCCGACTCCGCGGGCCCCGCAACGCAACCCCGCGCCGGCGCGTCCCGCGGAGGGTGGCGCGGGATCGAGAGGGGATTCGGCCGCCGGTTCGAGCGGCGGTCGTTCGATTACCGCTGAGAGTAGAGACGCCCGTGTCCAGCTGTCGGCGCGGCGAAGCCGCGGGCCGGTTCGAGCCAGCATGCAGATCCGACGGATTGATCCATGGAGCACGTTGAAGGTGTCGCTGTTGTTGTCGGTGGCGCTGTTCTTCGTCTGGATGATCACGGTCGCGTTCCTCTACCTGGTGCTCGGCGGTATGGGCGTATGGGCCAAGCTCAACAGCAACGTCGGTGACCTGTTGAACAACGCGAGCGGCAGCAGCGCGGAACTTGTCTCCAGCGGCACCATCTTCGGCGGCGCATTCCTGATCGGCTTGGTCAACATCGTCCTGATGACCGCGCTTGCCACCATCGGTGCGTTCGTCTACAACCTGATCACCGATCTGATCGGCGGCATCGAAGTGACGCTGGCAGACCGGGACTAATGTTTTGAGAGTCGGGCGCCGGTTGCGGTAATCTCGTCGCTCGGCCGTACGCGAGTACGGGCCTATAGCTCAGGCGGTTAGAGCGCTTCGCTGATAACGAAGAGGTCGGAGGTTCGAGTCCTCCTAGGCCCACGACCATGTGCCCGTCACGACGTTCGGTGAGGTTCGCATTGCCACTGGCCGCGATCGCTGTGGCGGCCATCGTCGTGCGGTTCCGACGCGGAGCCGATGTCTGGCATGTGGCCGGCGATCCACCTCCTGATCACATAACCGGTGACGAAGAGGGGCCTTAGCTCAGTTGGTAGAGCACTGCCTTTGCAAGGCAGGGGTCAGGGGTTCGAGTCCCCTAGGCTCCACAAGTGAAAAGCGTAGCTCGGATACTTCGAATGACCACGTTTGATCACAATCGCGAGTGAAGAGGGCGTTGATGGCCACTCCGACGGCCTCGACACCCGACCCGTACAGGTGGCGGTAGCGGTCCAAGGTCAACCCGGCGGAGTCGTGTTCGAGCATGTTCTGAAGTGCCTTGAATTCGCCCCGGCCTGGATCGCCAACGACGCCGGGTGTGCCGAGCTCATGCAGTTTTGAACTCCTACACCACCGCCGGCTTCCCGGTAGCGTCCATCACAGTCTGAGGGAACAGCTGCGCCGCGGTCACCGCCTGCGACCACCACCGGCGCCGCACATGGCTGCCGCGCATGTAGCCGCCCGCCGAGTCCGGGAACGCTAGAAGCTCAGCAACCCATCGAACGCGGTCGGCCGGTTGTCGGCGTCCACGAGCACGCACCCTAGAGCGAAAGTCATGGATCCGCCGTTGGCGGGGTCTCCGGTATTGCCGGACTCGTCTATGTAAGCGACCAGCACGCGACGATGCTGGCACGATTCTTGGGCGATTGACCACAGTTACAGATAACTACTGTTAACCGCAGTTGTGTCCTTTCGCAGGTGGACTGAGTTGTAACCCATTGATCTGCATCATGATTCGCCTGTGCAAGGCGGGGGTCAGGGGTTCGAATCCCTAGGCCCCACCGTGTGACGACCGGCCTCAGGGGCGCGGTTGCACCTCGACGCTCGGTGGTCGGGGCGACGGCTCCGGTCGCGACGAGCGCCGGACGATGCTGAAGGCGACGGCACCGCCGGCGAGGATGGCCGCCGCGATCCCCGCGAAGATCCAGAGGTGGTGTTTGCTGCGACGTTGGGTCCGGGCGTCCTGTAGGGCCTGCGGTAGGTTGGCCACCACGTCCTGGGCAGCGGTCAGCTCTTGAGCGAGCGTCTCTTGGGCGGCAGCGACCTCGCGGGCCAATCGGCCTTCCCGGTAACGGCGGCGAAGCCCGGCCGCGGTCGACCGGGCGGACTGAAGCCCAAGTCCGACCCCGAGTTCGAGGAGGCCTCGGGTCACGTCCACGGGACCCACCGCAGAGTAGGCCAGACCCCGGGTCAGCCGCTCGCGTGGGGTCAACCGGGTTTCCACCTGCTCACTCATTTTGCCGCCTTTCTGTGTCCGGGCCGAGGCTTGCGCTCAATAACTCGGTCAAGTTCCTTCACAGACTGCCATCACTGGCCCGTCGGCGGGCTCGTTGCGGGTGCGCCGCGTGCGGGTTTGTGTTCCGGGCACCGGGTGGGGGCCCGCCCGGGCGTAATGGCAGACTGTGATTCCGTGACTAACAGCCCCCTTGCGACCGCTACCGCCACGCTGCACACTAACCGCGGCGACATCAAGATCGCCCTGTTCGGAAACCATGCGCCCAAGACCGTCGCCAATTTTGTGGGCCTTGCGCAGGGCACCAAGGACTATTCGACCCAAAACGCATCAGGTGGCCCGTCCGGCCCGTTCTACGACGGCGCGGTCTTTCACCGGGTGATCCAGGGCTTCATGATCCAGGGTGGCGATCCAACCGGGACGGGTCGCGGCGGACCCGGCTACAAGTTCGCCGACGAGTTCCACCCCGAGCTGCAATTCGACAAGCCCTATCTGCTCGCGATGGCCAACGCCGGTCCGGGCACCAACGGCTCACAGTTTTTCATCACCGTCGGCAAGACTCCGCACCTGAACCGGCGCCACACCATTTTCGGTGAAGTGATCGACGCGGAGTCACAGCGGGTTGTGGAGGCGATCTCCAAGACGGCCACCGACGGCAACGATCGGCCGACGGACCCGGTGGTGATCGAGTCGATCACCATCTCCTGACCCGAAGCTACGTCGGCTCGTCGCTCGAATACACCTTGTGGACCCGCCAGGGCACGTGGCGGTACACCGACACGCCGTTGGGGCCGTTCAACCGGACGCCCTCACGCCAAGTCCGCTCACCTTTGGCCGCGACCGGCGTAACCGGCAGCGGTAAGCGCATCGAGCACCTCCACTGGGTCGGTGCCGAGATCCCAGCGGGACAAAATCAGCAGCCCCCCGCTGACCGTTTCGATCTCGAGCAGGCGCACCAGGCGGCCGTAACGGCGAAACTCGTCGATTCGCATGATCTTGATATTGGAATGTCGTAATAGCTGCGTCCGGAACCAACCTCGGATCGCCAGGCCGTCGGGGGTAATTGCCAGCCTTGGACGTGCGCGCCAAGTGGCGCTCGCAAACAAGATCAGACCCAGCGCGGCAACTCCGGTCAACACCCGCCCGGGCGTGTCTGTGACTAAGGTCACAGACGCAATAGCCATCACGACTCCCCCGGCTCCGCAACCAGCGATTCCCGAGGTGCGAGGCGCCCATGCTGTTTGCTGCATGTATTCCTTAGACCCTCTCACCACTGCAGACAAAGTTATCCACAGACGCTATCAACAGTGGGGATGAATCACATGCGTGTGATTGAGTGACCAAAAGGTTGCTGGCACAGTAACGACCCGACCAGAATATGAATTCATTCTATCGGCGGCGTGGATCAATGCCAGCGCATCGTGAGCAACAAACCGGTGATCATGAAAGCGAACGCGATCGCATAGTTCCAGGGACCGAGTTGCGCCATCCAATTGAGCGCTGTGGGGGCTTGGCTGCCAATGGCTGCCAACTGAAACACCATTAACCAGATGAGTCCGATCAGCATCAGACCGATGAACAACGAGACGAACCATACGCTCGACGGTCCGACCTTCACCTTCATCGGCGTGCGGCTCACCGCGCTGACGGTGAAGTCGTTCTTCTTGCGGACCTTGGACTTGGGCATCACTTTCCTCGGGATCTGGCGGGACTACCTCGACAAGACGACGAATGGCCCGGGGTGCAACGATAGAAGTTGCAGCTGCAGGCATACCTTGTTATGAGACTAACCCACCCAACACCCTGCCCGGAAAACGGAGAGACCATGATTGATCGGCGCCGATCGGCGTGGCGTTTCAGTGTCCCCTTAGTGTGCTTGCTGGCGGGGCTGCTGCTGGCCGCCACGCATGGGGTGTCGGGCGGCACCGAGATCCGCCGCAGCGATGCGCCGCGACTGGTCGACCTTGTCCGTCGGGCGCAGGCATCGGTGAACCGTCTCGCCACCGAACGCGAAGCGCTGACCACCAGAATCGACTCGGTGCACGGCCGATCTGTCGATACCGCGTTGGCGGCCATGCAGCGGCGGTCCGCCGAGCTGGCCGGTGTGGCGGCTATGAATCCGGTCCATGGGCCGGGCCTGGTGGTTACCCTGCAAGACGCGCAACGCGACGCCAACGGCCGGTTTCCGCGCGACGCGTCCCCGGACGATCTGGTTGTGCATCAGCAAGACATCGAGGCTGTCCTCAACGCGTTGTGGAATGCCGGTGCTGAGGCGATCCAGATGCAGGACCAGCGCATCATCGCGATGTCGATAGCTCGTTGTGTCGGAAACACGTTGCTGCTCAACGGGCGTACCTATAGCCCGCCCTACACGATCGCCGCGATCGGAGACGCCGCCGCCATGCAGGCTGCTCTGGCTGCGGCTCCCCTGGTGACGCTCTACAAGCAGTACGTGGTCCGGTTCGGCCTCGGGTACCGCGAAGAAGTCCATCCTGACTTGCAGATAGTCGGCTATGCCGATCCCGTCCGGATGCACTTCGCGCAGCCTGCAGGCCCCTTGGACTACTGAACGACTGCCGGCAGGGTCAGGCGGTAGCCTGTCACGATGCGGATCCTGGTCGTTGACAACTACGACAGCTTCGTGTTCAACCTGGTGCAGTACCTCGGCCAGCTCGGCATCGAGGCCGAGGTGTGGCGCAACGACGACCACCGGCTATCCGATGAGGCCGCCGTCGCCGGCCAATTCGACGGTGTCCTGCTCAGTCCCGGTCCGGGTACCCCGGAGCGCGCGGGCGCGTCGGTGAGTATGGTGCACGCGTGTGCGGCAGCACACACCCCTTTGCTGGGGGTCTGCCTTGGGCACCAAGCCATCGGCGTTGCGTTCGGCGCCACCGTGGACCGTGCGCCCGAGCTATTGCACGGCAAGACCAGCAGCGTATTCCACACCAATGTCGGTGTGCTACAAGGGCTTCCGGATCCCTTCACGGCCACTCGATACCATTCGTTGACAATTCTGCCTAAGTCGCTGCCAGCGGTGCTGAGGGTCACGGCCCGCACTAGCAGCGGTGTGATCATGGCCGTGCAGCACACCGGGCTGCCGATCCACGGTGTCCAGTTCCATCCGGAGTCGATTCTCACCGAGGGCGGGCACCGCATACTGGCCAACTGGCTCACCTGCTGCGGATGGACGCAAGACGACACCCTGGTACGTCGGCTGGAAAACGAAGTGCTCACCGCCATCTCACCGCACTTCCCAACTTCAACCGCTAGCGCGGGCGAAGCTACTGGCCGAACCTCAGCGTGATGATGCCGTCCCGGTTGACGCCGGTCCCCGCCGGCGGGTTTTGATAGACGACCCGGTTGTGTTGGGAGCCACCGGCGTCGACGTCGGCCCCTTTGTCGAGCATCCCGGTCCAGCCCAGCGCGCGCAATCGTGGTTCGGCGTCGACCCAGAACATGCCGGATAGGTCGGGCATGACGAATTGGTTGCCCTTGGACACCTGTAGTTCGATGACTGAATCGACCGGAACTGTGGTGCCTGCGGGTGGATTGGTGCCGGTCACCTCGCCGGCGGGACGGGGGCTGTCCACCGAGGCCTGACTGAATTTGGTGAAGCCGTAGACGTTGAGGTTCTTCTGCGCCACGTCGACGGTCTGGCCCGCGACATCGGGAATGTCTTTGGTCGCCGGACCAGAGCCAACGATGATGATGACCACATTGGTGATGGCCGACGTCTGGTTGGCTGGCGGGTTGGTCCCGATGACCTTGCCCACCAGTTCCGGGGTGGACGGCGAATTCGCTTCCTTGAAGCGGCCGAATCCGGCGGCAGTCAGTTTCTTGACCGCTTCGGCGTATGTCAGCGTGGAGACGTCGGGTATTTCGCGTTGCTCGGGTCCGGTGGACACGTTGACTGTGATCTCGTCGCCTGCACTCACCGACGTGTTGGCGGCCGGGTCGGTGCCGATAACGTGGTCCGGTGGGATTGTCGAGTCCGGCTTCTGCAAGGTGCGGATTTTGAAGCCCCGGTTTTGCAGTGTGGCGATGGCGTCGGCGGAGGATTGACCCCGAACGTCGGGAACTTGAACGTCGCGGGTGATGCCGCCGAACGTGTTGATGGCGATGGTTACCACGACGGTCAGCACAGCGAGCACGGCGACCACCGCAACCCAACGGCCCACCGAACCGATGCTGCGGTCACGGTCGGTGTCGTCTAAGTCCTGGCGTGGTAGCGGATCGGTGCGCGGACCGCTAAGGTTGCCGGCCGCAGACGACAGCAGCGAGGTCCGCTCGGCATCGGTGAGCACTTTGGGCGCCTCGGGCGGCTCACCGTTGTGCACGCGGACCAGGTCGGCGCGCATCTCCGCCGCTGTCTGATAGCGGTTTTCCGGATTTTTGGCCAGCGCCTTGAGAACGACGGCGTCCAGGTCGGCGGAGAGGCCTTCGTGCCGCGCCGAAGGTGGGATCGGGTCTTCGCGCACATGTTGGTAGGCAACCGAGACGGGTGAGTCGCCGGTGAAAGGTGGCTCCCCGGTGAGGACTTCATAAAGAACACAGCCCAAGGAATAGACATCGGATCGGGCGTCGACGGAATCACCCCGGGCCTGTTCGGGTGACAGGTACTGCGCCGTGCCGATCACTGCTGCGGTCTGGGTCACGCTGTTGCCGCTGTCGGCAATGGCGCGGGCGATGCCGAAATCCATCACCTTTACTGCATTGGTCGCGCTGATCATGATGTTCGCCGGCTTGACGTCACGGTGGATGATTCCGTTCTGATGACTGAAGTTCAGCGCTTGGCAGGCGTCGGCGATGACCTCGATGGCGCGTTTGGGCGTCATCGGCCCTTCGGTGTGGACAATGTCGCGCAGGGTAACGCCGTCGACGTATTCCATGACGATGTAGGGCAATGGCCCGGCGGGCGTTTCGGCTTCACCGGTGTCGTAGACCGCGACGATTGCAGGGTGGTTCAATGCCGCGGCGTTTTGCGCCTCACGCCGGAAGCGAAGGTAAAAACTGGGATCGCGGGCTAGATCAGCGCGCAGCACCTTGACCGCAACGTCGCGGTGCAACCGGAGGTCGCGGGCCAGGTGGACCTCGGACATGCCCCCAAATCCAAGGATTTCGCCAAGTTCGTAGCGGTCGGACAGGTGGGAAGGGGTGGTCATTGCGCTATCTCGTATCGGGCCAGCGACGCGCGCGAATGCGGTGTCGGCGGGACAACCCAGCTTTGCAGTCCAGAATGACGTGTTTCCCCGCGTTCCGTCCAATTGAGTCGCGGGCTAGCATCAGTCCCGCCAGTGTTGCTGGCCGGAGGGTTCCCGGTGGTGGTCACGGTCGGCGTCGGTGCCTGCTGCGGGCTGTTGTCCCCGGGCGCTTTGATGACGAGCAGCACGGCGATGATGATTGCCAGCGCCCCCAGCACCCCCGCGGCCCAGAGCAGCGCACGCTGACCGGACGAAAACGTGCGCCGCGGCGGCCGGTGACCACCCGTGGCCGGGCGGGATCGACGGGATGCCGCAGTCCGGCCAGCAGAGTTGGCCGCGACCCTGGCTGTCGTACCCGACGGAATGGCCGCCGGGGCGGCCCGGCCAGGGGGGGGTGTCTGGCTGGGCCGCGGGGGCCGGCGGCCGGCGCGCACCGCTGCCACCGCGTCGGCGAACGGTCCCCCACTGCGATAGCGCATCGCGGGGTTCTTCACCAGAGTTATCTCGATGAGTTCTCGCACATTGGGCGGCAGGTCGGGAGGCAGCGGCGGCGGCGGCTCCTTGATGTGCTTCATTGCCACGGTCAGGGCACCATCGCCGGCGAACGGCCGTTTACCCGAAACCGCTTCATACCCAACAACTCCCAGTGAATAGACGTCGCTGGCCGGGCTGGCGTCGTGACCGAGGGCCTGCTCCGGCGCGATGTATTGGGCGGTGCCCATCACCATGCCGGTCTGGGTCACGGGCGCTGCATCGACGGCTTTGGCGATGCCGAAGTCGGTGATCTTCACCTGCCCGGTGGGGGTGATCAAGATGTTGCCCGGTTTGACGTCGCGGTGCACCAGGCCAGCGGCATGCGCGATCTGCAGAGCGCGGCCGGTCTGCTCGAGCATGTCCAGTGCGTGCCGCAACGACAGCCGGCCGGTGCGTTTGAGCACCGAATTTAGTGGCTCGCCGTTGACCAGCTCCATCACCAGGTAGGCCGTGCGACCCTCCCCGTTCATCTGGCTTTCGCCGTAGTCGTGCACGCTGGCGATGCCCGGATGGTTCAGCATCGCGGTGGTGCGCGCTTCGGCCCGGAACCGTTCGATGAACTCCGGATCGGAGGAGAACTCGCTCTTGAGCACCTTCACCGCAACACGCCGGCCCAACCGGTTATCCACGGCCTCCCAGACTTGGCCCATACCACCGGTGGCGATGAGGCGCTGCAGGCGGTATCTGCCCGACAGCGTCACGCCAACTCGGGGGCTCATGGTTCCCCCTGCAGTGCGGCTTCGATCACCGCCCGCCCGATCGGTGCCGCGAGGGCACCTCCGGTGGCGGACAGCCGATCAGCCCCGTTCTCCACCAGCACGGCAACAGCCACCTTGGGCGCTTGTGCGGGCGCAAAGGCGATGTACCAAGCGTGCGGTGGAGTGTGACGAGGGTCGGTGCCATGTTCGGCGGTGCCCGTCTTGGATGCGATCTGCACGCCGGGGATTGCCCCTTTCTGCTGTGCGACTTTCTCGGCGCCGACCATCAGCTCTGTTAGCTTAGCGGCGACCTGCGGTGACACCGCGCGGCGCTGCTGGTATCCGACGGTGGTTGAGATATTGGCTAGGTCCGGTCCCTTGAGGCTGCCGACTAGATAAGGCCTCATCGTAATGCCGCCGTTTGCGATGGTCGCGGCTATTTCTGCGTTCGCTAGCGGGGTCAGCGCAACGTCCTTTTGGCCGATACTGGTCATCCCTAGTGCGGCGCTGTCCGGGATAGGCCCGACGGTTGATTCCGCCACTTGCAGCGGAGTTGGGCGCGGTGGGCTATCGAGACCGAACGCGCGCGCCATGCTGCGCAGGGCGTCGGCGCCGGTGCGGATGCCCAGCTGGACGAATGCGGTGTTGCATGATTTGACGAATGCCTCACGCAGCGACACGGTGGGTTCGTCCCCGCACGGCGCACCGCCGTAGTTCTCTAGCTGGGCGGTGCTGCCTGGCAACGGAATTGTGGGCGCCGCAGTCAGCTGTTCGGTCTCGGTGGCCCCGGCGGCCAGCGCGGCCGCAGTGGTGATCACTTTGAAAGTCGAACCCGGTGGATACGTCTCAGAGATGGCACGGTTGGTCAGTGGAGAGGCGGGATTGTCGCCAAGCCGCTGCCAGGCTTGCGCCTGCACCTCGGGGTTATGCGACGCCAGCAGGTTGGGGTCGTAGGACGGAGAAGACACCAACGCCAAAATCTTGCCGGTTGATGGCTCAAGGGCGACCACCGCTCCCTTACAGGGCCCGTAGCAGCCTTGCTGCATCGCGTCCCAGCCGGCTTGCTGAATGCGCGGGTTGATCGTGGTATCGACATTACCGCCGCGTGGGTCGCGACCGGTGAAGAAGTCGGCCAGCCGGCGGCCGAACAGACGGCGGTCGGACCCGTTCAATATCGGGTCCTCGGCTCGTTCTAGGGCGGTGCTGGAATAGCGCAGGGAGTAGAAGCCGGTAACCGGCGCGTACACCTCAGGATTGGGATAGACCCGCAGGAAACGAAAGCGGCCGTCGGTGGCTACCGAGTACGCCAGCAGTTGGCCACCAGCGGTGATCTGGCCGCGCTGCCGTGAATACTCGTCGAGCAACACTCGCTGGTTGCGGGGATCGGCACGCAGCCCGTCGGCGGTGAAGACCTGCGTCATGGTCGCGTTGAGCAGTAGCAACACGATCAACGCCATCACGGTCACCGATATTCGGCGCAGAGAGGCGTTCATACGCGTTCGATGACCTCGGTGCCGGCCGCCGTAATCGGCGACTTATTTCGTGGGCGGGTGCGCAGTGGGCGGCGGGCTCCGTGCGAGATGCGTGCCAGGATGGCCAGCAATATGTAGTTGGCCAGCAGTGAAGACCCGCCGTAGGACATCCACGGTGTGGTCAACCCGGTCAGCGGAATGAGTCGGGTCACACCGCCGACGACGATGAACAGCTGAATGGCTAGCGTCGATGAGAGGCCGGCGGCCAGCAGCTTGCCGAAGCTATCGCGGGTGGCGATGGCCGTGCGCAAACCCCGGATGATCACGATGCTGTAGAGCATCAGGATGGCCGTCAAGCCCACCAACCCAAGCTCTTCGCCGAACGCGGCGATGATGAAATCGGTGGATGCCGCGGGCACGGTGTCGGGTTGACCATTACCGAGCCCGGTGCCGAAGATACCGCCTGTAGCGAAGCTGAAAAGCGACTGCACGATCTGATATCCGGTGCCGTCTGGATCTGCGAACGGATCCAGCCAGGTCTGTACGCGGAGCCGGACGTGCTCAAAAATGAAGTACGCCACCAAGGTTCCTGCCGCGAACAGAGTCAGGCCGATGACGACCCAACTGAACCGCTGGGTGGCGAGGTAAACCACCACCAGAAACGATGTGTACAGCAGCAGCGAAGCGCCGAGGTCTTTCTCGAAGACCATCACACCCACCGAGATGACCCAGGCTGCCAACAGTGGCGCGAGGTCTCGCGGGCGCGGCAGGGTCATTCCGAGCAAATGTTTGCCGGCGCTGGTGAACAGGCCGCGTTTGGCCACCAGTACCGCCGAAAAGAAGATCAGCAGCAGAATCTTTGAAAATTCGGCGGGTTGAATCGAGAAGCCGGGCAACCGGATCCAGATCTTGGCGCCGTTCTGTTCGGACAGTGCTGCCGGGAGCAGCGCGGGAACTGCCAAGAAAACCAGACCCGCGAGCCCGCAAATGTAGCCGTAGCGTGCGAGCTGTCGGTGGTCCTTGAGGAAGGTCACCACGAGCGCGAAGGCAGCTACGCCCACCAGCGTCCACAGCATCTGCTGGTTTGCGCTGGGGTGCCGATGCTCGCCGATCTCGTTGTCCACCAGATCGAGGCGGTGGATCATTACCAGGCCAAGTCCGTTGAGCAGTGCCACCACCGGGAGCAACAGCGGGTCAGTGTAGGGGGCGAAGCGCCGGATGGCCAGATGCGCGGATCCGAACAGGGTCAGGAAGGCCAGTCCGTAGCTAGTCAAGTCCCAGGGCACCCCCTGGTCTTGATTGGCCTGCACGACCAGCAGTGCGGCAAACGTGATTACGGCGGCAAAGCACAGCAGCAGCAGTTCAGCGTTGCGCCGAGTCGGCAACGGGGGCGTTACGGCCACCGGCGCTTGCAGTCGTGTCGTCATGCCGCCGCCCGGCAGTCGATGCCCGGCTGAGGCGGGGGTGGCGGAAGTGCGGCCATCGTCGGCGAGCTGGTGACGGGCCAAGGCGTCGGCGGCGACGCGGGCGCTGCCGGGGAGGCACTCGTGGGGATGGCAGGAGTAGTTCCGGTGGGGGCCGACGCGGAGGTGGTGGGTGATGGAGCGGCTGGCGAGGAGGTGACGTTTGGTTCGGTTGTCTCGCTGGTGGTGGGTGGGGCCGGGCGCCCGGGCGGGGACGTGGCACGCGGCGCCGGGCAAGGCGGCAGCAGGGAGTTGGCCGCCAGTTCGCGCAACTGCCCGATGGCGTCATCGAGAGTGCCGGCCGGGAGACCGGCCCGAACCTGTGCGCGCTCCGGCGGTCGCAGATCCTCCAGTTTCATCAGATGGCAGTCGAGAGGGCCCCCAGACTGTCCGTAGCTGATCTGCGACAGCTCGTTACGCGGGCTGAGGCAGCCCATCAGGTAAGGCTGGTGCAGGGACATGCCCAGTAGCGACCCTTGAATCCCCCGCATGATGGACACGCTGCCGGCGTAGTCCGCTACGTAGTAGTTGCTGCGGATGATCGCGCGACCAATGAGCAGGCCCGCAGTCATCAGCACGGTCACCAGTGCGACAACGAATGCTAGCCGTCGGCCCGACCACCGTGGCCGACTGAATGTATCGGCCTGTGGCGGAACGCGTTTAACGATCTCCTTGCGCTGGCTGATGGCAGAGGCCCGGCCGGCGGCGGTGTTGGGCAGGGTCAGTTGGTCGTCGTCGCCTGAGACCGCCCCGGCCAGAATCGGTTGGGTCTGGCCGTAGTCGTAGTCGACGACGTCGGCGACGACGACAGTGACGTTGTCGGGGCCGCCGCCGCGCAGCGCCAGTTCAATGAGGCGGTGAGCGCTCTCGGCAACCTCGGGGATCTGCAGGGCCTCGAGGATAGTTTCATCGCTAACCGGATCGGACAACCCGTCCGAGCACAGCAGGTAACGATCACCGGCGCGGGCTTCTCGCATGGTCAGCGTCGGTTCGACCTCATGGCCGGTCAACGCCCGCATGATCAACGAGCGTTGCGGGTGGCTGTGCGCCTCCTCCGGGGTGATCCGGCCTTCGTCGACCAGCGTTTGGACAAACGTGTCGTCCTTGGTGATCTGCGTCAGCTCACCGTCGCGCAGCAGGTAACCGCGCGAGTCACCGATATGCACCAGGCCGAGCCGGTTGCCCGCGAACAGGATTGCGGTGAGCGTGGTACCCATGCCTTCGAGATCGGGCTCCATCTCGACTTGCGCTGCGATAGCCGAGTTGCCGGCGCGCACCGCGGCAGCCAGCTTGGCCAGCAGATCGCCACCGGGCTCGTCGTCATCGAGATGGGCCAATGCGGCAATCACCAACTGGGACGCCACCTCGCCGGCCGCATGCCCACCCATGCCGTCGGCCAGGGCCAATAGCCGTGCCCCAGCGTAGACCGAGTCTTCGTTGTTGGCGCGTACCAAGCCGCGATCGCTGCGCGCCGCGTATCGCAGGACCAGGGTCACGAGCGCCACTCTCCCCCGCAAGCGGGTGGGGGTACCCCCCACTTGTGGGGGCGCGCCCCCACCGCTTCTCTGCGCTCTGCATCGTCGCCAGCGCGGGTCACGGGCGCAACTCGATTGCAGTTTTGCCGATGCGAACCGGCGTTCCGATCGGAACTCGTACCGCAGTCGTCACCTTCGCCCTGTCCAGGTAAGTGCCGTTGGTCGATCCTAGATCTTCGACGTACCACTCGGAGCCGCGCATAGACAGCCGAGCGTGCCGCGTCGAGGCGTAGTCGTCGGTCAGCACCAGGGTCGAGTCGTCGGCGCGCCCGATCAACACCGGCTGTTCGCTCAGCGTGATACGCGCGCCAGTCAACGCACCTTCGGTCACCACCAGGTAGCGTGCAGCGTGCCGGCGCTGACGCGCGCCTAAGAGCGTCCCTCGCAGCGCCAGGCCGCGGCGCATCATGACCGCGCCGGTCGGCGCATAAATGTCGGTCTTCAAGATCCGTAGCACGGACCAGATGAATACCCACAACAACATCAAGAATCCGGCACGCGTCAGTTGCAGTACCAACCCCTGCATCTGGCGTCCTTTCCGTCCTGCACCGTCTGCTCCGGCCCCGCGCTGCCGAGCACGTCAGCAAAGTCACGATACTTTGACGGTGGTCGGCGCGGGTCAACCCCGGCAGCTTCGAGCCCAGTAGGTTCAGTGCATGCGGACGATGATCTCGGAGTGTCCCAAGCGGATCACATCACCGTCGGCCAACTGCCACTCCTGTACCGGTGCATTGTTAACAGTGGTGCCGTTGGTGGAGTTCAGGTCTGCGAGCAATGCGACCTGCCCGTCCCACCGGATCTCCAAGTGACGGCGTGACACACCGGTGTCGGGCAGCCGGAACTGGGCGTCCTGTCCGCGACCGATGATGTTGGAGCCCTCGCGGAGCTGGTAAGTGCGTCCGCTGCCGTCGTCGAGCTGCAGCGTAACCGACGTTCCGGCGGACCCATAGCCGCCCTGCCCGTAACCGCTGTAGCCACCGGGCGCTGGCTGACCGTAGTCCGGAGCGCCTGATTGGCCGTAGTCGTAGTCTCGGCCGGCGGGTTCGGCGTACCCGCCACCCTGAGGAGCGTATCCCGGGACCCGCGGGGATTCGGTGTAGCGGGTGTAGTCAGCGCCGCCGCCATAGTCTTGCCGGCCGTATGTCGTGGCGCCTTGCTGGTAGCCCTGGTCGTAACCGCCTTGGTCGGGGTAAGCCGGTCGTTGCTCGGGCGGGCCCGGAGGGCCAGAGGGCACATAGCTGCCCTCCTCGTGGCGAGCCGGGCCACGCCCGTACTCCCCGTACCCGCCGTAGCCGGGCTGGCCGCCACCGGGTGAAGGGCCGTAGCCGCCGCTTTGGCGATAGCCCTGGTCGTAGCCGGGAGCGCCGTAGCCGGCAGCCGGGCCGGGAGAAACAGGAGGGCGTTGCTCGTAGGGCGGCGGATAGCCCCCCTGCCCTTGGTCGGGGTAGCCTCGACCCTGGTCCTGGTACCCGCGCTGGTCGGGGTAGCCGCGTTGCTCGGGGTAACCGCCCTGGTCGGGGTACCCGATTTGCTCGGGGTAGTCGCCCTGGTCCGGGTGGCGCGGGCGTGGGTAGCCCGGCTGGGGCGGGTAGCCGCCCGTCTCGGGTGGATACCCCCCGCGGGGGTCAGATCCGCCTTGCGGATCCGGGCCACCACGCGGATCCTCTTGCGGACGCGCATAGCGGTCGTCGTAATACTCGTCGGGACGCCCCTGCCCCTGACCGCCACGGTAGCTCGAATTGTCACTCATTGGTGCTACTCCTGGTTCTGCGCCAAACGCGTGGTTTGATTGTGGCCGGGCGCAATCGATGACCGGCGGGTGGGTCTCAACGTCGGGGTTAACAGTGCCGCGGGCGCGGAACTGGCCGGTATGCAGGTTCGACGACTGCTCGAATCGGACGACCACATCACCATACGTTTGCCACCCCTGTTCTTGGATATAGTCCGCCAAGTCCCGAGCAAAACCGGTTGACTTCAGCTCAGGATCAGCGCCCAACTTCTCAAAGTCGTGCACACCGAGGGTAATGATGTATTCGTTGGGCGCCAAAAGGCGATTTCCCTGCAGCGACTGGATGCCGTCGGCCGCCTCGCGGCGCAGCAGGGCTTCGACCTCTTGCGGGACGATCGAGCCTCCAAAGATGCGGGCAAACGCATCGCCAACCGTCTGCTCGAGTTTGCGCTCAACGCGCTGAACCAGCCTTTTCTGGCTACCCATCTTTCAGCGCTCGCCTCACTGTTCTGGTGCATCGTCGGCGCAAGGCAAACGACTCGCCTGTATGTCGTGTCAATCAATCATGGTATCGGGACAGTGTGAGCGAGCGGAAAGGGCCGGCCACGCCCACTGAGCCCGCCGGCGCCCCTGGCAGCGGATGGGGCCTGCGGCTACTACAGTGGTATGGTCCTCCGGTTGTTGCGGGCGAGTGGCGGAATGGCAGACGCGCTGGCTTCAGGTGCCAGTGTCCTTCGGGACGTGGGGGTTCAAGTCCCCCTTCGCCCACTGTACTGTGAGACGAGTCGTGACCGACATCGTCGTCGAAACGGCCGCCATGGGCGTGGTTGGAACGGCTAGCGCACGCCCACGGCCAGCCCAGGGCAACCCCGGTATCGACGTGACTATCGCCGGCGCTGTCCGGTTCAGCTCGGTCGCGGCCGCAGCCGGGTGGCGGGGCGCCTCGGTACCCTTTTACACGGCGCGCATCGCGGTCAGCGTCCTCGCCGCTTGTTGCGCCATACCGGTTATCACGTCGGCGGCTGGCAGGACGGCATTGACCAGGCCCGCGGCTTGACCGGCGGTGACATTGGCGATGCTGTAGTCACGCGCAGCAACGGCTCGCCAATATCTGGCCATGGCTTCTTCGCGATGGAGAATGTCGAGTTCGGTGTCCTCGAATTGGTCGGTGAGGGCGTTGCTTAGCACGCTCATCGTGTGTCCTTGCGGCCAGGGATAGCGCCGTAGCTGATCGTAGATAGTGGTGCGGCACATGTCGTCGCCAGTGGCCGCCAGCAGCGGGTCCCGCGCCTGCGGTGTGGATAACGCTTCGACCGTGGCGTAGAAGCGCGTACCGACCAATACCCCGGCGGCGCCCAACATCAACGCGGCGGCAAGGCCCCGGCCGTGGGCGATGCCCCCGGCGGCGATCACCGGGATATCAGTTCCCCGCGCGGTGACCAGGTCGACGATTTCGGGTACCAAGGTCAGGGTGGAACGTGGACCGTGGCCGTGCCCACCGGCCTCGGTGCCCTGAGCCACCAACACATCGGCGCCGACCTGCAGGGCTCGCTCGGCCTGGGTCCGGTTTTGGATCTGGCAGACCAACCGCGTTCCGGCGGACTTGATGGCGTCAGCGAAAACCGCGGGGTCCCCGAACGACAGCATCACCGCCACCGGCTCATACTGCAGCGCGAGGTCGAGCAGCTGCGGTTGGCGGGCCAAAGACCAGGTGATGAACCCGCAGCCCACCGGCGCTCCAGCGGCGAGATCGAACTGCCGGGCCAACCAATCCCGGTCCCCATAGCCGCCCCCGATGAGGCCGAGTCCCCCTGCGCCACTTACCGCGGCAGCCAGCTCACCGCCGGCGATCAAGTCCATTGGCGCGGACACTATCGGATAGTCGATTCCGAACATCTGGCTAAAGGCCGTCGATAGCACCACAACAACCTCCTTGGCGAGCGTCGTGATGACACGCAGATCCTGGCCGATGGTAGGTGATCAGGCGAGCCACTTCTTCGGCGAACTCGCGAGCCGAGCCTGATCACGCTGGGTTTGGCAACTGCCGGGCTTGCCGACCGGGCATCAAGCGGCCGGTTGTGGGCCAACCTGTGCGATCGGCAGGTGCACCACGACCCCGGGCACCGGGGTGACCTCGAGTCCTTCGTTGCGGGCCAGCAGAGCCGCATTGTCCGGGAGCTGCCTGGAATTGATCTCGCCGCCGGCAATCCGACGCAGCACGTCGTGGGCTGCCGCGAGCTGTTCGCGCTTTCGGTACTGGCCGCCGGGAAGCTTGATGCCGGCCCATACGCCGTACTCCACCCGATGCTCGACCGCGTGTTGAGCACACCGGCGCTGCTGTAGGAGCGGGCACCGGCGCAGGCATTGGATCCGCGCTTGGGTGGCCGACCGCTCATAGGCGCGTGCCTTAGCGGCGCCGTCGCTGCCGTCGTCATCGGGGTACCCGAACCATAGTTCCGGGTCGGTTGCGCAGGGGTGTGCCATGTGCCGGCCTCCTTGTTGAACGAAACGTAGGCAAAAGCGTATATGTCTGTGGCGGCTCTGCAAGAGAATCGCGATAAAAACGTATATACATAAGGGGTGGCCGCGGCCGAGTCGTATCCGGGTAGTATCCGGCTTATGGCCGGAGCGTGCGGTGAGCCGTGAGTCGGCCGGCGCGGCCATTCGCGCACTTCGCGAGTCGCGTGACTGGTCCCTCGCGGACCTGGCGGCCGCCACTGGCGTAAGCACCATGGGCCTGAGCTATCTGGAGCGCGGTGCCCGCAAGCCACACAAAAGCACAGTTCAGAAGGTCGAAAATGGCCTCGGCCTGCCGCCTGGCACCTACTCGCGGCTGTTGGTCGCCGCTGATCCCGATGCGGAGCTGGCCCGACTGATCGCCGCACAGCCGTCCAACCCGACGGCTGTCCGCCGCGCCGGTGCGGTCGTCGTGGACCGCCACAGCGATACCGACGTGCTGGAGGGCTACGCCGAAGCACAGCTCGATGCCATCAAATCCGTCATCGACCGATTGCCTGCGACGACCTCCAACGAATACGAGACGTATATTCTCTCTGTGATCGCGCAATGCGTGAAGGCGGAGATGCTGGCCGCCAGCTCCTGGCGGGTGGCGGTGAACGCCGGCGCCGACTCGACCGGCCGGCTCATGGAGCATCTGCGGGCGCTGGAAGCCACGCGCGGCGCGCTACTGGAGCGGATGCCGACAAGCTTGAGCGCCCGGTTCGATCGGGCATGTGCGCAGTCGTCGTTACCGGAGGCGGTCGTGGCCGCGCTAATCGGCGTCGGCGCCGACGAAATGTGGGATATCCGCAATCGGGGCGTCATCCCTGCGGGCGCGCTCCCCCGCGTCCGAGCCTTCGTCGACGCAATCGAGGCAAGTCACGACGCGGATGAGGGGCAGCAGTGAATTACAGCGAGGTCGAGCTGTTGAGTCGCGCTCATCAACTGTTCGCCGGAGACAGTCGGCGACCGGGGTTGGATGCGGGCACCACACCCTACGGGGATCTGCTGTCTCGGGCTGCCGACCTGAATGTGGGTGCGGGCCAGCGCCGGTATCAACTCGCCGTGGACCACAGCCGGGCGGCCTTGCTGTCTGCTGCGCGAACCGATGCCGCGGCCGGGGCCGTCATCACCGGCGCTCAACGGGATCGGGCATGGGCCCGGCGGTCGACCGGAACCGTTCTCGACGAGGCTCGCTCGGATACCACCGTTACTGCGGTTATGCCGATAGCCCAGCGCGAAGCCATACGCCGTCGTGTGGCGCGGCTGCGCGCGCAACGAGCCCATGTGCTGACGGCGCGACGACGGGCACGACGGCACCTGGCGGCGCTGCGTGCGCTGCGGTACCGGGTGGCGCACGGCCCGGGGGTCGCGCTGGCCAAACTTCGGCTGCCGTCGCCGAGCGGTCGCGCCGGCATCGCGGTCCACGCCGCGCTGTCGCGACTTGGCCGTCCCTATGTCTGGGGCGCAACGGGGCCCAACCAGTTCGACTGTTCCGGTTTGGTCCAGTGGGCCTACGCCCAGGCGGGTGTTCACCTGGATCGCACCACCTATCAACAGATCAACGAGGGGATCCCGGTGCCGCGCTCACAGGTCCGGCCGGGCGATCTGGTCTTCCCGCACCCCGGGCACGTGCAGCTGGCGATCGGCAACAATCTGGTCGTCGAGGCGCCCCATGCGGGCGCGTCGGTTCGGGTCAGCTCGCTGGGCAACAACGTGCAGATTCGGCGACCGCTGAGTGGCAGATAATCGCCCAATCAGACGGGCAGGATGAGAAGGTTGAACCATGTCGGAGCAAGCCGGGTCTTCGGTAGCTGTCATCCAGGAGCGCCAGGCTTTGCTGGCAAGGCAACACGACGCCGTGGCCGAAGCCGACCGTGAGTTGGCCGACGTGCTAGCCAGCGCGCATGCGGCCATGCGGGAAAGCGTCCGTCGGCTGGATGCTATCGCGGCCGAACTCGACCGCGCGGTTCCGGATCAGGATCAGCTTGCCGTCGATACGCCCATGGGAGCGCGTGAGTTTCAAACGTTCCTGGTCGCCAAGCAGCGCGAGATCGTAGCGGTCGTCGCCGCCGCCCACGAGCTCGATCGCGCAAAAAGCGCTGTGCTAAAGCGCCTGCGGGCACAGTACACGGAACCGGCCCGTTAGCTGCGGACCGGATACGCTGGACCGGCAGGCGTTGGGTGAATTGTCGGCGACTACACACCTAGGTACTGTCACGCGGCATGGAAGCGCCGGGGACAGGGCCCGCAGTGGGTCGCAGTGGCGTTTGACGCGGCGATGTCCACGCACGAAGATCTCCTTGCCACGATCAGGTACGTCCGCGACCGAACCGGTGACCCAAACGCGTGGCAGACCGGGTTGACACCGACCGAGGTGACCGCGGTGGTCACGTCCACGACACGTTCCGAACAGCTCGATGCCATTTTGCGTAAGATCCGCCAGCGGCATTCGAACCTGTACTATCCAGCACCGCCCGATCGGGAACAAGGAGACGCCGCCCGTGCCATCGCGGATGCGGAAGCAGCTCTGGCACATCAGAATTCGGCTACCGCGCAGCTCGATCTGCAGGTCGTCTCGGCAATTCTGAACGCGCATCTGAAGACTGTCGAGGGTGGCGAATCGCTGCACGAGCTTCAGCAAGAGATCGAAGCCGCGGTACGCATTCGATCCGATCTGGACACTCCGGCCGGCGCGCGTGATTTCCAGCGTTTCTTGATCGGCAAGCTCAAGGATATCCGGGAGGTGGTTGCGACCGCGAGCCTGGACGCTGCGTCGAAATCCGCTCTGATGGCCGCCTGGACATCGCTGTATGACGCATCCAAGGGCGACCGTGGCGATGCCGATGACCGCGGACCGGCGTCGGTCGGCTCGGGCGGCGCGCCCGCACGCGGTGCCGGTCAGCAGCCGGAGTTGCCGACACGAGCCGAACCCGATTGCCTCCTCGACTCGCTGCTGCTCGAGGATCCGGGTTTGCTGGCCGATGACCTACAGGTGCCGGGAGGCACATCCGCGGCAATACCATCAGCGTCGTCGACGCCAAGCCTGCCCAATCTTGGCGGAGCAACGATGCCGGGTGGCGGAGCAACACCGGCCTTGGTCCCCGGTGTGAGCGCGCCGGGTGGGCTTCCGCTCTCCGGCCTGCTGCGCGGCGTGGGTGACGAACCGGAGTTGACGGACTTCGACGAACGGGGACAAGAAGTCAGGGATCCGGCCGATTATGAGCATTCCAACGAACCGGATGAGCGTCGCGCCGACGACCGAGAAGGCGCCGACGAGGACGCCGGGCTGGGCAAGTCAGAATCGCCACCGCAGGCTCCGACGACCGTGACGCTGCCCAACGGTGAGACGGTGACCGCGGCCAGTCCCCAGCTCGCCGCGGCGATCAAGGCGGCGGCCAGCGGCACACCGATCGCAGATGCGTTCCAACAACAGGGAATTGCCATCCCGCTACCGGGAACCGCGGTCGCCAACCCCGTCGACCCCGCCCGGATCTCAGCGGGAGACGTAGGTGTGTTCACCGATCGCCACGCCCTTGCCCTTGGCCCTAGCAAAGCTCTTCTGGACGGCCAGATTCAACACATCTCAGCCGTGCGAGGGCCAAACTTTCTAGGCTGGATACATCCAGCGGCGACCGCGACCGCGCCGGCGAGGACCGAAGCACCGACACCAACCAGGCCGGCGGCCGCTCGATAGGTACTGACCGCCCGGTCACAACAAGAGGAGACAGCGGATGACAGATCGAATTCACGTGCAGCCTGCACATTTACGTCAGGCCGCTGCCCATCACCAGCAGACCGCCGACTACCTGCGGACCGTGCCGTCGTCGCACGACGCGATCCGCGAAAGTCTGGACTCGCTGGGGCCTATTTTCAGTGAGCTCCGCGACACCGGGCGTGAGCTGCTCGAGCTCAGAAAGCAGTGCTACCAGCAGCAAGCCGACAACCACGCCGATATTGCCCAGAACCTGCGAACGTCGGCCGCGATGTGGGAGCAGCACGAGCGAGCGGCGTCGCGCAGCCTCGGCAACATCATTGACGGGAGCCGATGACAGGGCGATGACCGACGCCAATCCCGCTTTCGACACGGTCCACCCCAGCGGGCACATTCTTGTTCGGTCCTGCCGCGGTGGATACATGCATAGCGTCTCGCTGAGCGAGGCGGCGATGGAGACCGACGCAGAAACCCTGGCGGAAGCCATCCTGCTCACCGCCGACGTGTCCTGCCTTAAAGCGTTGCTGGAAGTACGCAACGAGATCGTGGCGGCGGGCCACACCCCGTCCGCGCAGGTTCCCACGACCGACGACCTGAACGTCGCGATCGAAAAGCTGCTGGCCCATCAACTGCGCCGCCGTAACCGTTGAAGTGCTAGATGAGCCAGGTCTTGGTGCTGTCGGGATCGGGTGCGATGTCGGTGGGCGGCTCGATCGGATTGGGGCCGAACAATTCTCGCGCTCGAGTGAGCAGAGCCCGCACCTCGTCGAGTTGCTGCTGCAGCGCAGAATCAGCCATAACCCCACGCTACCCAGGCCCCGTCTGACACACAATTCACCACCCGCTCACCGCCTGCGCGGGCCAGATGATGCCGGTACGCTTACCCGGTGGCGATCTTCGGTCGATGGAGTGCGCGCCAGCGACTCCGGAGAGCGACCCGGGAATCCCTCACGATTCCGACGTTTAGCTCCTCGCTGGATTGCACCACACGGGTAATTGGCGGGCTCTGGCCCGCTGAGCTTTCGTCTAACACCGCCGAAACCGCCACGCTTGCAGAACATCTGAAAGCGGATCTGCATCGGATAGTTGGTTCTGCCAACGACGAGCTGATGGTCATCTGGCGTGCGGGGATGGCTGATTCGACGCGACGCGCAGAAGAAGACAGAGTGATCGACCGCGCCCGCGCGTCGGCGATGCGTCGCGTCGAGTCGGCGATGCGCGAGCTTCGGCAGATAACGGGGCGCGTTCCCGTGGAAATTCCGCGTATGCGCGGCGCCGGCGGCTCGGATCTGGACACGACACGACTCATGCCGGCCGTCACGGTAGTTCAGCCCGCTGACCAGGCCTGTACGGATTGGCCGGTTGCCGCCGCCGAGGATGACGAAGCCCGACTGCAGCGCCTCCTGGCGTTCGTGGCTCGTCAGGAGCCACGGCTGAACTGGGCGGTCGGCGTTCACGCGGACGGCACGACGGTCCTGGTCACCGACGTCGCCCATGGTTGGATACCTCCGGGCATCGCCCTTCCCGAAGGCGTGCGATTGTTGGCACCGGCGCGACGCGCCGGCAGAGCCCCCGAGTTGGTCGGTATCACGACGTGTTGCAAGACGTACACCCCCGGTGACTCGCTGCGTCGGGCGGTCGATTCAACCGCGCCGACGTCCTCGGTGCAGCCGCGAGCGTTGCCAGCGATCGCCGGCCTGAGTGTGGAGCTGGGCATAGCGACCCAGCGGCACGACGGCTTACCGAAGATCGTGCACGCCATGGCCACGGCGGCCGGCAACGGCGCCGCCGCCGAGGAAGTCGACCTGTTGCGGGTGCACGTCGATACCGCGCTCCACCACGTCTTGGCCCAGTATCCCCGGGTCGATCCGGCGTTACTGCTCAACTGTATGTTGTTGGCCGCCACCGAGCGCAGCGTCACGGGAGACCCGATCGCGGCGAACTATCACTTCGCGTGGTTCCGGGAACTCGATTCACGCCGATAGCTTTCTCGAATCCCCACGGCAAGCGTCCGGCGATGAATTGACGCTGGTGGGGGGCGTGGACATACTGTCATGGTGTCGGGGTCGGACAGTCGCAGCGAACCGAGCCAGCTGAGCGACCGAGACCTCGTCGAATCGGTTCTTCGTGACTTGAGCGAGGCGGCCGACAAGTGGGAGGCGCTCGTCACGCAGGCTGAAACTGTTACCTACAGCGTGGACTTGGGAGACGTTCGCGCTGTTGCCAATTCGGACGGGCGGTTGCTCGAGCTGACGTTGCATCCGGGCGTGATGACCGGCTACGCGCACGGGGAGCTGGCCGACCGAGTGAACCTGGCGATTACGGCCCTGCGCGACGAGGTTGAGGCCGAGAACCGGGCACGGTACGGCGGCCGCCTGCAGTGACATCGGTATCTGCGAGGATCAAGCCCATTTGCTGGCAAGGCATTTCGGCGCGGGGCGCAAGGCCCACAGCCGGGCCGTGGCCACCCTGAAAGCCGATATCCAAGCCTGGCACCCGGCTGGCATCCAGACCCCGAAGCCGCGATGCGAATCAGATGTGTTCGCGCGAATCGGTCACACGAGCCACCCATCAACTCGGAAGAGCCGGGTGGGGCCGGGAGCATCCGAGGCACCGCTTGCCTGACATAACAGCGTAACCGCCCCGCCATTGTCGCTGTGATGGACATGCCCCAGCCATTTGTCGGCTAGCTATACAGCGAACGTCAATTTTTCGTGAATCAGCCTGAGGCTATTGATAATTCACGGCGGCACGTCCTACTCTTAGCGGCGCTATGCGACCCAATGCGCGTGCGATGTTGCGTTTGGTGCATTGTGGTGCCGGTGCTGGTGGGCCGGCGATAACGTCGAAAGGTGCGGTATTGGGTGACCGTGTCGGCGCGTTGTCGCAGTGCCGATCGGCGGCAGCGCTGAGTCGATTCGACTTTGCACCCCGTGACTCTGTTCCCACCGCCACCTTCGGTGGTGGATGCGCTTTCAGGTCCACCAATAGGCTAGCTGTTTTCGAGCGGTGTATTTGCGTGGGGGGTGAATGTGGATACGGACAATGACAGGCCCACGCTGGCGAGGGTTTACCGCAGCCTGCGGGACATTTGTCCGGACAGCTGGAATCTTCCGGGCGGTCGGATGCCCACTGGCTTGGGCTATGACTTTCTGCGCCCTGTCGAGGACTCGGGGATCAACGACCTGAAGCACTATTACTTCATGGCGGATTTGGCCGATGGGCAACCGCTAGGCCGGGCAAACCTCTATAGCGTCTGTTTCGACCTGGCCACCACCGACCGCAAGCTCACTCCGGCCTGGCGAACGACCATCAAACGGTGGTTTCCGGGGTTTATGACCTTCCGTTTCCTCGAGTGCGGGTTGCTCACCATGGTGAGCAACCCGCTGGCGTTGCGGTCCGACACCGACTTGGAGCGGGTATTGCCTGTGCTGGCCGGCCAGATGGACCAGTTGGCGCATGACGACGGGTCGGATTTCTTGATGATCCGGGACGTGGACCCGGAACACTACCAGCGATACCTTGACATCCTGCGCCCGTTGGGCTTTCGGCCTGCGCTGGGCTTTTCCCGGGTAGACACGACCATCAGCTGGTCGAGCGTGGAAGAGGCACTGGGCTGCCTGTCTCACAAAAGGCGCCTGCCGTTGAAGACGTCGCTGGAGTTTCGTGAGCGGTTCGGTATCGAGGTCGAGGAACTCGACGAGTATGCCGAGCATGCGCCGGTATTGGCCCGGCTTTGGCGCAACGTCAAGACGGAGGCAAAGGATTACCAGCGCGAGGACCTGAACCCTGAGTTCTTCGCGGCGTGTTCTCGGCATCTGCATGGACGTAGCAGACTGTGGTTGTTCCGCTACCAGGGCACGCCAATTGCCTTCTTTTTGAACGTTTGGGGTGCGGATGAGAACTACATACTGCTTGAGTGGGGCATCGATCGTGATTTTGAACATTATAGGAAGGCGAATCTGTACCGGGCGGCGCTGATGCTCAGCCTAAAAGATGCGATCAGCCGAGATAAACGGCGAATGGAAATGGGTATTACGAACTATTTCACAAAACTTCGCATTCCGGGTGCCCGAGTCATACCGACCATCTATTTCCTGCGTCACAGCACGGATCCGGTGCATACGGCAACGTTAGCGCGAATGATGATGCACAATATTCAACGGCCAACGCTACCCGACGATATGTCGGAGGAATTCTGTCGCTGGGAAGAGCGAATACGTCTGGACCAGGACGGGCTACCCGAACACGATATCTTTCGCAAGATCGATCGTCAGCACAAATACACGGGGCTCAAACTCGGCGGAGTCTACGGTTTTTATCCCCGATTCACCGGACCGCAGCGATCCACGGTCAAGGCCGCGGAGCTGGGCGAGATCGTGTTGCTGGGCACGAACTCGTATCTGGGCCTGGCCACCCATCCAGAGGTGGTGGAGGCCTCGGCGGAGGCCACGCGACGGTACGGCACCGGCTGCTCGGGTTCGCCGTTGCTGAACGGCACGTTGGACTTGCACGTCTCGCTTGAGCAGGAACTAGCCTGTTTTTTGGGCAAACCCGCCGCCGTGTTGTGCTCCACCGGATATCAGAGCAACCTGGCGGCGATCAGCGCGCTATGCGAATCCGGGGACATGATCATCCAAGACGCGCTGAACCACCGCAGCCTGTTCGACGCCGCCAGGTTGTCCGGGGCCGACTTCACCTTGTACCGGCACAACGACATGGACCACCTGGCGCGGGTGCTACGCCGCACCGAGGGGCGCCGCCGGATCATCGTCGTGGACGCGGTGTTCAGCATGGAAGGCACCGTCGCCGACCTGGCCACCATCGCCGAGCTTGCCGACCGGCACGGCTGCCGGGTCTATGTGGACGAGTCCCATGCGCTGGGCGTGCTCGGCCCCGACGGGCGAGGAGCTTCGGCCGCGTTGGGTGTCTTGGCGCGCATGGACGTGGTGATGGGCACGTTCAGCAAATCCTTTGCCTCCGTCGGCGGGTTCATCGCCGGAGATCGGCCCGTCGTGGACTACATCCGGCACAACGGTTCAGGTCATGTGTTTTCCGCCAGCCTGCCGCCGGCCGCCGCGGCTGCCACCCACGCGGCTCTGCGCGTCAGTCGGCGTGAACCCGACCGGCGGGCTCGGGTGCTGGCCGCGGCCGAGTACATGGCCACCGGCCTGGCACGGCAGGGCTATCAGGCCGAGTATCACGGAACCGCGATCGTGCCGGTGATCCTGGGCAACCCGACCGTGGCGCATGCGGGCTATCTGCGGCTGATGCGCTCCGGGGTGTATGTGAACCCGGTGGCCCCCCCAGCCGTGCCGGAGGAGCGTTCGGGATTCCGCACCAGCTACCTAGCCGACCACCGACAATCCGACCTCGACCGGGCCTTGCACGTGTTTGCCGGCCTTGCCGAGGACCTGACCCCGCAAGGAGCCGCGCTATGAAAGAGGCCATCAACGCCACCATCCAACGGATCTTGCGAACCGACCGCGGCATCACCGCGAACCAGGTACTCGTCGACGACCTGGGTTTTGACTCGCTCAAGCTGTTCCAGTTGATCACCGAGCTAGAAGACGAATTCGACATCGCCATCTCTTTCCGCGACGCACAGAACATCAAAACAGTGGGAGACGTCTACACCAGCGTCGCGGTCTGGTTCCCCGAAACCGCCAAGCCGGCCCCACTTGGGAAAGGAACAGCATGACCGACGACGCCGATCTTGATCTGGTCCGAAGAACTTTCGCCGCGTTTGCCCGCGGCGACCTCGCCGAGCTGACGCAATGCTTTGCGCCCGACGTGGAGCAGTTTGTCCCGGGCAAGCACGCCCTGGCTGGGGTGTTCCGCGGCGTGGACAACGTGGTTGCGTGCCTCGGCGACACCGCGGCCGCCGCCGACGGCACCATGACGGTGACGCTTGAAGACGTGTTAAGCAACACCGATGGCCAGGTGATCGCCGTGTATCGATTGCGGGCCAGCAGGGCCGGGAAGGTCCTCGACCAGCGCGAGGCGATCCTGGTTACCGTCGCCGGTGGTCGGATCACCCGACTTAGCGAGTTTTACGCCGACCCGGCGGCGACCGAAAGCTTCTGGGCATGACGGCGGCCTTGCTTTCACCAGCCATCGCCTGGCAGCAGATCTCGGCTTGCACGGACCGCACGCTGACGATCACTTGCGAGGATTCCGAGGTAATCAGCTATCAGGACCTCATCGCGCGCGCGGCGGCATGCATCCCCCCGCTACGGCGTCTTGACCTCAAACGCGGTGAACCCGTGCTGATCACCGCCCACACCAACCTGGAATTCCTGTCCTGCTTTTTGGGCCTCATGCTCCATGGCGCTGTGCCGGTACCCATCCCGCCGCGGGAGGCACTGAAGACCACCGAGCGTTTCATGACTCGGCTCGGCCCACTGCTGCGCCATCACCGCGTGCTGATCTGCACACCGGCCGAACACGACGAGATACGCGCTGCCGCCAGCACCGACTGCCAGATCAGCAGATTTACTGCCCTAGCCGAGGCTGGCGACGAGCAGTTCGGCCGCGCCACGGCCCAGCAACTCGCCGACACCGCCACCGCCGACTGGCCGCTATGCACCCTCGACGACGACGCCTACGTCCAATACACCTCTGGCAGCACCGCAGCACCACGCGGAGTGGTCATCACCTACCGCAACCTGCTGTCCAACATGCGCGCAATGGCCGTGGGCTCACAATTCCAGCACGGCGATGTCATGGGCAGCTGGCTGCCCTTGCACCATGACATGGGGCTGGTGGGCAGCCTATTCGCCGCACTCTTCAACAGTGTCAGCGCGGTATTCACCACGCCACACCGGTTTCTGTATGACCCGTTGGGATTCCTCAGACTGCTCACCAGCTCCGGGGCTACCCACACGTTCATGCCTAACTTCGCTCTGGAGTGGCTGATCAACGCCTACCACAGGCGCGGCGCCGACATCGAAGGCATCGACCTACACAAAATGCGCCGCTTGATCATCGCCTCCGAACCCGTCCATGCCGAGGGCATGCGGAGATTCGCCGCCACCTTCGCCGGCGTCGGACTTGCCCCCACGGCCCTGGGTTCGGGCTATGGCCTGGCCGAAGCGACCGTCGCCGTGTCGATGTCAGCGCCCAACACGGGATTCCGCACCGAAACCCACGCCGCCGCGGAGGTCGTCACCGGCGGCCGAGTGCTGCCTGGCTACGAGGTGCGCATTGACGCCGCACCAGGTGCCCGGGCCGGAACGATCAAACTGCGCGGCGACAGCGTGGCCGCCAAAGCCTATGTGGGCGGGAAGAAGCTGGACGCGCTCGACGAGGAAGGCTTCTGCGACACCCACGACTTGGGTTTTCTTGTAGACGACGAAATCGTCATCCTTGGCCGGCAGGACGAGGTGTTCATTGTCCACGGAGAAAACAGATTCCCCTACGACATCGAGTTCATCATTCGCGGGGAATCCGAGCAGCACCGGACCAAAGTCGCATGTTTCGGGGTCAACGAACGCGTCGTGGTTGTGTTGGAAAGCCCATTGGACAGCATCATCGACAAGGCCGAAGCCGACCGACTGAGATGTCAAGTCGTTGCCGCGACTGGGCTGCAGTTGGATGAACTGATCACGGTTCGGCGCGGCGCGATTCCCACCACCACCAGCGGCAAGCTCAAACGACGCGCCGTCGCGCAGGCTTATCGAGACGGCACACTGCCCCGTCTTGCCACCCACGCGTGGACGGCGGATCCCGATAGCGCTCCCAAAACGACCCGGTCCAGCCTGGAAGGCGCCCACTGATCTTCCACTGACGTCTCATCAAACCCCCGGGGCGCTCGCGCGCTGGGCGCGCTCATCGACCGGGGCTTGGGTTGATTGGCCCCGGCTCTCTTCGCGCGCTGGGCGCGCTCATCGACCGCGGCCGGGTGGCCCGGCGAAAGCTTGGGCGATCGTCAGCCAGCGTTGTGCGTCCTCCCCTACTGCGTTGACGTCAAGAGTGCTCAGCGCGCGCCGCTGGGTGACCAGGAAGCAGAAGTCCTCGGCGGACCCGGTGACCCGCTGGGCCGCATCGGATGGCCCCCAAGACCAAGTGTCGCCGCTCGGTCCCCGCAGCTCGACCAGGAACGGCTCGGCCGGAGGGGTTAGGTTGTTGACGATGAACGCGTAGTCGCGGGTGCGGACACCGAGATGCGCAATAGACCGCAGTCGCTGGGTGGCGGGCCGGATGACGCCCAGGGCGTCGGCGACGTCCAGTCCATGTGCCCAGGTCTCCATCAACCGCGCTGTTGCCATCGACGCCGCGCTCATCGGTGGCCCGAACCAGGCCAATTTGCGGCCATCGGGAACCGCCAGCAGTTCCTCGTGCAGCCGCCCCCGAGTGACCCGCCAGTCTGTGAGCAGTTCGGCAGGTGAAACGGCCGCCAGTTCTGTCGCGGCGTCGTCGACGAAACCGGCCGGATTGGCCGCGGCGGCGGTCATCAGCTCGGCGAACCCGGCCTCGTCGGTGACCGCCGTCAGCGCCACTCGATCGGTCCACAGCAGGTGGCCGATCTGGTGTGCGATGGTCCAACCCGGCGCAGGTGTCGGATCGGCCCAGCGATCCGCTGGCAGGTGCGCCACCAGCGCGTCGAGGTCGTCGCTTTCGGCACGCAGGTCTGCCACGAACGGCCCAGGATCCGCCATCACCACCTCCTGAGGTAACAGTTCGTCGGGAAAGGCATGTTTGTACCCTAGCGACCGATCACAGGCTGGCCGCGGCGCCCGACGATGGTGTGCACCACCAGCCCGGCTAGGTAGATCGCCGACCCGAACAGCACAAATACGGGCGCGTGCCCGTGCTCGGGAATCAAGGCTGCGGCCACGGTAATCGAGAGGATGTATGAGACCCAAAACAGTGCATCCTGCACGGCGAACACGTGCCCGCGCAATGCGTCGTCGACGTCCATCTGCATCGCCGAATCGGCGCACAGCTTGACCACCTGGCCGGCCACACCTAAAAGGAAGCCGCATACCACCATCACCGGGACCAGCAGCCCGGCGGCCGCGACCTGGATAGTGGCGGCCGCAGCCAACGCGCCATTTGCCGTGGCGTAGCGTCCCCAGCGCCGGATCGCGGTCGGAGTCAAGACGTTGGCCAGGAAGGCTCCCAGCCCGGTGGCCGCGAAGAACAGCAGTGCGGTACCCAACCCCCCAACGGCCCGGGCGGTCACGTGGCGGACCAGGAGCAAGATCAGCAGTGAGTTGATACCGACCACCATCCGATGCGCTGCCAAACCGGACAGGCCGGCAGCGACGGTCGGAAGTTGCACCACGGTGCGCGCTCCATGTAGCCAACCGGTGACCACGGCGTAGACAGCAGATCCGTGGATCGCGCGTTCGGTGTCGTCCGGGCCGAGTACCCGCGGGCCGAACCGCAGCGACCAAAGCAACGCGATCGATACGGGGATCGCCACCAGGAAGACGATCGCGGAGGCCCCCTCGTCGCCGCTGCCGAGCAGCCAACGAGGCAACAGCATGAAGTTGGCGCCCAGGAACGCGGAGACCGCCCCCGACGCGATGGCCACCGAGTTCATCGTGACCACCTGTTCGCGCGGCACCACGTGGGGCAGTGCCGCCGACAGTCCCGAGGCGACGAATCGTGCCAAGCCGTTGGCGACCAGCGCTCCGACCAACAGCGGCACGTCGCCGGCTCCGACCGCGAGTATCGTGCCGACCCCGGCGATCAGGGCTAGCCGGCCGGTGTTGGCGCCAACCAGCACCCACCGCCGATCCCACCGGTCCATTAGGGCCCCGGCGAAGGGCCCCAGCAGCGAATAGGGCAGAAACAGCACCGCGAAGGCCCCCGCGATGGCCATCGGGTCGGCCGCCCGGTCCGGGTTGAACAGCAACGCTCCGGCCAGCCCCGCCTGAAACAACCCGTCGCCGAACTGACTCGCAACCCGCACCTGCAGCAGACGCCAGAAGTCGGGCAAGCTGCGCACCGACCGCCAAACGTCGACGGGTGCGCGTGCGTGCATCCGGGAGTGAATCACTAAACCCACTTCCACCCTGGGCACAGGCAAGGTTCGGTCCACCCCGTGCCGCCCCAACCACAGTACAAATATTCGCCGACCCTGCTTGTTCGCCCCGGGCGATGCGACGGTGGTGCGATGATGGTGTGGTGGCGCCGCACGAAGACCCCGAGGACCATGTCGCACCCGCCGCACAACGGGTGCGAGCGGGCACCTTATTGTTGGCCAACACCGATCTCCTTGAACCGACATTTCGCCGCAGTGTGATCTACATCGTGGAGCACAACGACGGCGGCACCCTCGGTGTGGTCCTCAATCGGCCCAGCGAAACCGCGGTCTACAACGTGTTGCCGCAGTGGGCCAAACTCGCGGCCAAGCCAAAGACAATGTTCATCGGTGGGCCGGTGAAGCGCGACGCGGCGCTGTGTCTGGCGGTATTGCGGGTTGGCGCTGACCCGGAAGGCGTGCCGGGCCTAAGGCATGTCGCGGGCAGGCTGGTGATGGTCGATCTGGATGCCGACCCCGAGGTGCTCGCAGCGGCGGTGGAAGGGGTGCGCATCTACGCCGGGTACTCCGGCTGGACCATCGGTCAGCTCGAAGGTGAAATCGAGCGCGACGACTGGATTGTGTTGTCGGCGTTGCCATCTGACGTTTTGGTGGGGCCGAGAGCCGACCTGTGGGGGCAGGTGCTGCGACGGCAGCCGCTGCCGCTGTCGCTGCTGGCCACCCACCCGATCGATCTGAGCCGGAACTAGGCTACTCCGCCGCCGAGCTTGCCAGAGCAGCGCGTCGCGTCGCCGCGGTCGAGCCAGGCGATCCGGCCCAGCCTAGTGGGCCACAGGCTGTTCAATGACAGGCCTGGGTGCAGACCGCGCAGCTGCCAACGCAGTTGGCGGTGGGGCTAGCGGTTTCACGGCGCAGCGCGTACTGGGCGCTCTGCCACGACCCCGCGGCCAGCGTGCCGACCGCGCCCGCAATGCAGACGATCACCACCATCAAGGCGGTGTGCCCGGGCGCGGCCACCGCCACCACTCCCCCGGCGGCCAGCATTACTGCGGCTGCCAACTGCGTGGGCGCCATCGCGCGCAGCGCCAGCGCCGTGGGGTCGGCAGTGGGCGTATGGAACAGCGACCAGCTCCCGAACAGGGCGGACGCCGCCGCCGCACACATGCACAGCACACCCGCGAGGAACATTCGTTCACCATACGAGGCCGCCGACGAATCCGCTCACCGAGCTCCATGCGGGCCCGTGTTTCTGCTCGGCCTCATCGCGACCTAGCGCGGCGGGACTGGTGTCAGGGTGCCCGCGGGCGGATACCCAGGCGCCTGCCCAGGTAGTCCCACCGGTGCCGAACCGGGTGCCGGGGCAGGCGCCTGAGCGGGCGCCGCATGCGCAACCACTTGGAATCCGTTGACAATCGCATCGGTGGCCGGCCCGTCGGTGACCGCCTGCGACAGCGCGGTGGTCACCGACAGCGAAACCAGGTACTTGTCGGCTCCGGAGGTGGCGATGACGTGGCGCCGGGAGGTGTTGAGGGTCATGTCGTTTTCGCGGTAGGTGCCCTCGATGATTGATGACGGAAAGCCGTCGAAATTGGCCATCGAGGCGTTTGTGGTCTGCCATGCGAGCAATTTCTGGCTGTCAATGTAGCCGTGTGTGATGGCCTCAGCGGGATCGAAGTCACCGATCAGCCTATACACCACCAGCTGCGCATTCGACGTGTAGACGCTGTTGCCCAACCGGTCGGCGATCACCACGAACGCGTCGGGCACGTTGGGGTCGGGCACCTGAGTCCAGCGCGGCGGCATCGGCAGTGTGATGTCGAGCGCCTTGAATCCGTGCGGTCGCTGTGCCTCCAGCTTGACGCCCTTCTCCCGGAGGTGGTCCCGAAGTGTGCCGCTGATCGCGGGAGTCACTGGCGGCGGCAGCGGGGGCACAGCGGTGGACCCGGGTGCTCCGACCGGAATCGGCGACGCGATCGGTGCGGGTGCTGGCGCCGGTGAGAACCTGTTGCTGCTCCCGCCCGGAAGCGCCGTGAGGTTCTGCACGGGCGGGACTGTTGCCGGCGCCGAGACTGGGGCAGGGATAGGCGGCGGTGGCAGCAGGGGATCCGCTGAGGCCTTCCCGGCGGTGACCAGCACCACGCCGATGAAACCGGTGGCCATGCCGCCTGCGAAGACCCGCCAGGTGCGCGCGATCTGGATCATTTGCGTCGGTCCCTCCGAATGGCCGGGCGACGGTGCCCGTCGTCGAGGCTGAATGTAACCAGCGCTCCATGGCAGTGCACAGGCTTGAAATGCAGCTGGAATGAACCTCTGATCGTGGTGCAACGGAACCGAGACCAACCCGTGGCCGGTAGCGCGGCCCCGGAGGTTCCCGGGCCACCCTTATACCCTGTTGGGCGTGACCGAATCGCCAACCGCTGGGCCTGGCGGCGTGCCCCGTGCCGACGACGCGGACTCCGACGTGCCACGGTACCGCTATACCGCCGAGCTCGCGGCTAGGCTGGAACGGACCTGGCAGGAAAACTGGGCCCGGCTAGGGACGTTCAACGTGCCCAACCCGGTCGGCTCGCTGGCCCCACCGGATGGTGCCGCGGTGCCTGACGACAAGCTCTTCGTGCAGGACATGTTCCCCTACCCCTCGGGTGAGGGACTCCACGTTGGTCATCCCCTCGGCTACATCGCGACCGACGTCTATGCCCGCTATTTCCGGATGGTGGGCCGTAATGTGCTGCATGCGCTAGGGTTCGACGCGTTCGGGCTGCCCGCCGAGCAATACGCGGTGCAAACCGGCACCCATCCGCGTACCCGGACCGAAGCCAACGTCGTCAACTTTCGCCGCCAGTTGGGCCGGCTGGGCTTCGGCCACGACAGCCGACGAAGCTTCTCGACCACCGATGTCGACTTCTACAGGTGGACTCAGTGGATCTTCCTACAGATATACAACGCGTGGTTCGACACCACAGCCAACAAGGCGCGCCCGATATCAGAGCTGGTCGCCGAATTCGAGTCCGGTGCAAGGTGTCTCGATGGCGGCCGGGATTGGGCCAAGTTGACCGCGGGGGAGCGAGCCGATGTGATCGACGAGTACCGGCTGGTCTATCGGGCGGATTCGCTGGTGAACTGGTGCCCGGGGCTAGGTACGGTGCTTGCCAACGAAGAGGTGACCGCCGACGGCCGCAGCGACCGGGGCAATTTTCCGGTGTTCCGGAAGCGGTTGCGGCAATGGATGATGCGGATCACCGCCTATGCCGACCGGCTGCTCGACGACCTGGATGTGCTGGATTGGCCTGAGCAGGTCAAGACCATGCAGCGCAACTGGATCGGGCGTTCGACGGGTGCGGTGGCGCTGTTCTCGGCGAGAGCGGCCAGCGATGACGGGTTCGAAGTCGACATCGAGGTGTTCACCACGCGGCCCGACACCTTGTTCGGCGCCACGTATCTGGTGCTGGCTCCCGAGCACGACTTGGTCGACGAGTTGGTCGCCGCGTCCTGGCCGGCTGGGGTCAACCCCTTGTGGACATACGGCGGCGGCACACCTGGTGAGGCCATCGCCGCCTACCGGCGTGCGATCGCCGCCAAATCAGACCTCGAGCGCCAGGAGAGCAGGGAAAAGACCGGCGTCTTCTTGGGCAGCTACGCCATCAACCCGGCCAACGGTGAGCCGGTGCCGATCTTCATCGCCGACTACGTGCTGGCCGGGTACGGTACCGGGGCAATCATGGCGGTGCCGGGTCATGACCAGCGGGACTGGGACTTCGCTCGGGCATTTGGTCTACCGATCGTGGAAGTAATTGCCGGCGGCAATATTTCGGAATCCGCGTATACAGGCGATGGCATCCTGGTCAACTCGGATTACCTCAATGGAATGAGCGTGCCAGCAGCAAAGCGGGCCATCGTCGACCGGTTGGAGTCCGCGGGCCGCGGCCGGGCTCGAATCGAATTCAAATTGCGCGACTGGCTTTTTGCGCGGCAGCGGTATTGGGGTGAACCATTCCCGATCGTCTATGACAGCGACGGGCGTCCGCATGCGCTCGACGAAGCTGCACTGCCCGTCGAGCTGCCTGATATCCCGGACTACTCGCCGGTTTTGTTCGACCCCGACGATGCGGACAGCGAGCCTTCGCCCCCACTGGCCAAGGCGACTGAGTGGGTACACGTCGACCTGGACCTCGGTGATGGCCTGAAGCCCTACAGCCGCGACACCAACGTGATGCCGCAGTGGGCGGGCAGCTCCTGGTATGAACTGCGCTACACCGATCCGCACAACTCAGAACGGTTCTGCGCCAAGGAAAACGAGGCCTATTGGATGGGACCGCGGCCGGCTGAGCACGGCCCGGACGACCCCGGTGGCGTCGACTTGTACGTCGGCGGTGCTGAACACGCGGTTTTGCACCTGCTGTATTCCAGGTTCTGGCACAAGGTCTTGTACGACCTGGGTCACGTCAGCTCTCGCGAGCCTTACCGCAGGCTGGTCAATCAGGGCTATATTCAAGCTTACGCTTACACCGATGCGCGCGGATCCTATGTCCCTGCCGAGCAGGTGATCGAACGCGGTGACAGATTTGTCTATCCTGGACCTGACGGTGAGGTCGAAGTTTTCCAGGAATTCGGCAAAATCGGTAAGAGCCTGAAGAATTCGGTATCGCCGGACGAAATCTGCGACGCATACGGGGCAGATACGCTTCGGGTTTACGAGATGTCGATGGGGCCGCTGGAGGCTTCACGTCCATGGGCCACAAAGGATGTTGTCGGCGCGTACCGTTTTCTGCAGCGGGTGTGGCGCTTGGTCGTCGACGAGCACACCGGCGAAACTCGGGTGGCTGACGGCGTGGAACTCGACATCGATACGCTACGGGCGTTGCACCGCACCATCGTCGGCGTGTCAGAAGACTTTGCGGCACTTCGCAATAACACCGCAACGGCTAAGTTGATCGAATACACGAACCACCTGACCAAGAAGCATCGTGATGCGGTGCCTCGGGCCGCCGTGGAGCCGCTTGTACAAATGCTGGCTCCGCTGGCCCCACATATTGCCGAGGAGCTGTGGCTGCGACTGGGCAACACCACCTCGTTGGCACACGGCCCGTTCCCGAAGGCCGATGCCGCCTACCTCGTCGACGAGACGGTCGAGTATCCGGTGCAGGTGAACGGCAAGGTACGTGGCCGGGTGGTGGTGGCCGCCGACACCGACGAGGAAACGCTGAAAGCCGCCGTTCTGACCGACGAAAAGGTCCAGGCATTCTTGGCTGGTGCCACCCCGCGCAAGGTTATCGTGGTCGCCGGCCGGCTGGTCAATCTCGTCATCTAGGTCGTGTCGGCGGTGCCGACGGTGGGCGAGGTAATCCGCGGGGTAGTTCGTTGTATGCGTTACGCCGCGAGAGCCGGCGGCGACCAGATTGGTTGATAGCGTGGTACTTTCACGCTCGTTTGCGAGCAGGGGAGTTGCTTGCAGGGCCACTGGCCGGTTCGCCCGAGGCGAGACGCTCCAGTGGCGCCAGGGCCTTCCTGAGGGTTTCCAAGTCGGAGCGGGGAAGTTGGCTGAGCAGCGCGGCCAGAGCCGCGCGCCGGTTGGCCAGTGACTCACCGTGAACCGCCCGCCCTTGCGGCGTGATGTCTACCAACACCGCCCGCAAGTCGGACGGGTCTCGCGAGCGTTTCACCAGTCCAATCTTCTCGAGCCGCCGGATCGCCACGGTGGTGGTGGGAGTTCGCACCCGTTCGTGAGCGGCCAGGTCGGTCATCCGGATGGGACCTTGATCGAGCAGGGTGACCAGGATCGACAGTTGCGCCAGCGTTAGGTCGCCGGCTGCAGCCCCGTTGGGATCCCCGCGGCGCAGCATTGAAATCAGCTTGGACAATGCGCGGTGCAGCCCCTCCGCCAGTTGGGTCACTTCCGGTGCGGTGAATTCGCTGTCCGCCATAAACCGGCAGTCTAACCTGACATGCGTGTGACCGTAGACTTGTGTCGGGCGACCTTTGACCGCCAATGCATTTGGTCCCGAAATCCGCTGCATTTTCTTGCCAATCGAGCGGACAACACTCATGTCATGGCTGACTACCTACATTGTCAGTTCTGCCGGATCCATGGTCAGTGATGTCGAATGCCACTGACCGCCAACGGAAACCGGCTCTCGCGTTAACGGGACAGTCAATATTGGAGACGCCGGCAGCCGCTGCTGGCTTCACCATCGGATCGGCGTAATTAGGGCACCGGTGAGGAGGGCTGGTAGCTTCTGGCGAAGCCAGGGATCGGCGCCCCAAACGGGCCGGGACAAGCGCCCTCGGGCGGGACCAATACTCGGCGGCGGAACAGTTCGGCCAGCATCGTCTGGGCCATCAGCTCGGAACGGCCGATGCAGGCAGCCCTCGCAGCTTCAGGTTCGCGCCGATGGATTGCGGCGTTCTCTTCCTCGTAGAACGGCAACACGTCGTCGCGGCTGTTTTGGTATGTCATCCAGAACACTCGCGGAATCAGGTTCTGTGAGGCCCGGATGGTGGCGTGCAGCCGCGGTCCTGCGTACTCGTCGTTGACCGTGCGCCGGTACTCCCACACGCATTCGGCGAAGGCCCGCGACTCCTTGGAGTTGCGCAGCGATCGCATGACTGCGTCGAGCTGGCCCAGGATCCGAGGCGTGGGGTTGGCGGCTGCGCGGGCAGAGGCAATGCCGTTGAGCAAGCCGTCGAGTTCGTGATGTTCCAGGATGGTGGCGACGTCGAACCGCTCGATGAACGCGCCGCGGTGATAGCGAGTCGACACAATGCCGTCGTGTTCGAGTTGAACCAGCGCCTCTTGGATGGGAACCCGGCTGACCCCCAGGCCGTGCGCGATTTCATTGCGGTCGACGCGGTCCCCGCTGCGCAGTTTGCCGGTCAATAGCAGGTTGAGGATGTGGGCGACAACCTGGTCCTTTTCCTTAACCCCGTACTTTTTTGGCATCGGTATCTAGCATCTCTTTCAGCCCGCTGCAGCCATCCGGCGCTGGCAAGTTTCTCATGACTCGGCGTCTGCGTTGTGGTGTTTCCCAGATGAAGCCGGGGGTAACGCGATCTGACAGACGTCAACCGGAGTTCACCGGCCATCGCGCCACCTGCAAAGCGCGGCCGCAGCGCTCAGGTCGTAGTCGGGACCGTCACAGCCAACGGTCAACAGCGTGACACCGAGACCGGCGAGGGCTTCGGCGCTGGCGATCAGCCCGCCGCCGTCGACCGCGGCGGAGCGTTCGATAGTCGCTGGGTTTCGGCCGACGGTCGAGCAGTGCGTGCTCAGCACGGCCGACTTCGCTAGGTAGCTGTCCCCGGCGGTAAAGCTGTGCCAGATATCGGCATACTCGGCGACCAGTCGCAGGGTCTTACGCTCTCCGCCGCCGCCGATCAGCACCGGGATGTCCCGTGTCGGCGGCGGGTTCAGCTTGCCAAGCCGCGCCTTGATCCGGGGCAGCGCAGCCGCCAGGTCGTCGAGGCGGCTGCCCGCTGTGCCGAACCGGTAGCCGTACTCGTCGTAGTCCTTCTGTTTCCAGCCCGACCCGATACCCAGGATGAGCCGGCCGCCGGAGATGTGGTCGACGGTACGGGCCATGTCGGCAAGCAGCTCCGGATTGCGGTAGGAGTTGCACGTCACTAGAGCGCCGATTTCGATGTGCGACGTTTGCTCGGCCCAGGCTCCCAAGACGGTCCAGCATTCGAAGTGTGGGCCGTCAGGGTCGCCGTAGAGCGGAAAGAAGTGGTCCCAGGTAAAAGCGATGTCCACACCGATGTCCTCGCACCGGCGGACGGCGTCTCGGACGGCGCGGTAATGGGGGGCGTGCTGCGGCTGCAGTTGTACGCCGATACGAACGGGGAGATCGGGACGCACGAGTGAAGTCATGGGTCCACCGTAGGCTCAGCGTGTGTCGAGCACCCCGCGCACGATCTCGATCAGGGCGCGCGGTTGGTCACTTTGCACCGAGTGGCCTGACTTCTCGACGATGTGAACGCCACGGAAATGCGTTGCACGCCTGTGGAGTTCGGCGGTGTCCTGGTCGGTGACGAAGCCCGACGAGCCGCCGCGCACGAGTGTGATCGGCGCGGACAGGGCGTCGACGTCGTCCCAGAGCCCTGCGAAATCTCCGAACGTGCGGATCGCGTCATAGCGCCACACCCAGTTGCCGTTGTCCAGCCGGCGGGAGTTGTGGAACACGCCGCGGCGCAACGACTTGACATCGCGGTGCGGGGCCGCGGCGATCGTTAGGTCCAGCATGGCCTGAAAGCTGGGGAATTCCCGCTCGCCGTGCATCAGCGCCACCGTGCCGCGCTGCTCGGCGGTCAGCTCGGCGTGCCGTTGCAATGCCGACGGGGTGACGTCGACGAGAACGAGTTCGCCGACCAGGTCGGGTGCCATCGCGGCCAGCCGTATCGCAGTCAACCCGCCCAGCGACATGCCGACCACGAATTCGGCACCCGGCGCAAGCTCGCGTAGCACCGGCGCCAAGGTCTCGGAGTTGAGCTGCGGCGAGTAATTGCCGTCCTCCCGCCAAGCGGAATGGCCGTGCCCTGGAAGGTCCACCGCCAGCGCCGGCTCACCCAGGCCGACGATCACGGTGTCCCAGGTATGGGCGTTCTGTCCGCCGCCGTGCAGAAAGATCACCCGCGGCGCAGAGCCGCCCCAGCGCAGCGCGCTGATGGCTCCCGCTTGGACCCGCTCGACTTCAGGCAGTGGACCATTGACACCGGCCTGCTCAGCGTTCTCAGCCAGCAGGGCAAACTCGTCCAGTCCGGTCAGTTCGTCGTCAGATAGCACGCAGCGGACGTTACCCGCGTTTGACTCTGCGGATACCAGGCAATTGTGCGAGTGGCCCGCGTGGTGAGCGCAGAGTCAACGCTAACCGATGATGAACTCTTCGAGTTGCGCGCGCGCGATGTCGTCGGGCAGCTGCTCGGGCGGGCTCTTCATCAGGTAGGCCGACGCCGGGATCACCGGTCCGCCGATGCCGCGGTCCTTGGCGATCTTGGCCGCCCGCACCGCGTCGATGATGACGCCGGCCGAGTTTGGCGAGTCCCACACCTCGAGCTTGTACTCCAGGTTCAACGGCACATCTCCGAAGGCGCGGCCCTCAAGACGGACATAGGCCCATTTGCGATCGTCGAGCCATCCGACGTGGTCGGACGGGCCGATGTGCACGTCCTTGGTCTTGAACTCGCGCTTCAGATTCGAAGTGACGGCCTGGGTCTTGGAGATCTTCTTGGACTCCAGCCGTTCACGTTCGAGCATGTTGAGGAAGTCCATGTTGCCGCCCACGTTGAGCTGCATGGTGCGGTCGAGCTGCACGCCGCGGTCCTCGAACAGCTTGGCCAGCACCCGGTGGGTGATCGTCGCGCCGACCTGGCTCTTGATGTCATCACCGACGATGGGTACCCCGGCGTCGGTGAACTTCTTGGCCCACACCGGGTCGGAGGCGATGAACACCGGCAGCGCGTTGACGAACGCCACCCCGGCGTCGATAGCACACTGGGCGTAGAACTTGTCGGCTTCCTCCGAGCCCACCGGCAAATAGGAGACCAGCACGTCGACCTTGGCCTCCTTGAGCGCCTGGACGACGTCGACGGGCTCCGCGTCGGAGAGTTCGATGGTGTCGGCGTAGTACTTGCCGATGCCATCGAGGGTAGGCCCGCGCTGCACGATCACGTTGGTCGGCGCCACATCGGCGATCTTGATGGTGTTGTTCTCCGAGGCGAAGATGGCGTCGGACAGGTCGAAGCCGACCTTCTTGGCGTCCACGTCGAACGCCGCCACGAACTTGACGTCGCGAACGTGGTACGGGCCGAACCGCACGTGCATGAGGCCCGGTACGGTCGATGTGTCGTCGGCGTTGTAGTAGTACTCGACGCCCTGGACCAGCGAGGACGCGCAGTTGCCGACGCCGACAATGGCGACTCGAACCTCCGTCGACGCCTCCGGCGCCGGTAACGACTGGTGCTCACTCATTAAGGCGTTCTCCTAACCTCATAACCTCTGGGGTGTCTTGGGTGTTGGTTCGTGCTGGGTTTACGTCTGTTCGGCGGGGTTGGGTGCTGCCCGTTCCGCGGCGATGAGCTCGTTGAGCCACTTGACCTCGCGCTCGCTGGACTCGAGCCCGAGTTGATGCAATTGGCGGGTGTAGCGGTCGAAGGAACTGCTGGCCCGCGCCACCGCCTCGCGCAAGCCTTCCCGGCGTTCCTCGACCTGGCGGCGCCGGCCTTCCAGGATGCGCATCCGCGCTTCGGCCGGGGTGCGGTTGAAGAACGCCAGGTGCACCCCGAAACCGTCGTCGGTGTAGTTGTGTGGGCCGGTGTCGGCCACCAGCTCGCCGAATCGACGGCGACCCTTGTCGGTCAGTTGGTAAACGCGTCGTGCTCGCCGCACCGGGGTGCCCGCTGGGGCGGCATTCTCGGCGATCAACCCGTCGGCCTGCATGCGTCGCAGCGCCGGGTATAACGAACCGTACGAAAATGCCCGAAACGCGCCCAGCAGGCCGGTCAGCCTCTTGCGCAACTCGTAGCCATGCATCGGTGACTCGATCAACAGACCCAGGATGGCGAGCTCCAGCATCGAGTCACCTCCTTTTGTATGGCTTTTGAATGGCCGTTACGACGGTTCGACGCCTCGCGTCATCGTATCGCCTCGATATATTTGCGACAACATCACCGCGTCAAGACGGGTAGCTGACGTGCTTGATGGTGCCGTCACCTGCGAAAACGAGGTATCCACCGCCGTAGTCGCTAGAGACATACAACGACAACGACAACGCAGCCGGCGTGGTGGGGTCCTTGGCCGGTTCGACGATCAGGTACATGCTTTTGACGTCGGATTGTTTGAGGCCGAGGGTTTCCGGGGCGCCGCGCATGATGCCCACAGCGGTCTTCGCATCGAATTTGCTCAGGTCAACCACGGACACGTCGGCAATGCTCTTGGCGGAACTGGTCGCATCGCCCCAGCCGCCGCGGTAGGTATACGCCAGGACTCGGCGGTCGTCCGCCGGGTCGACGCGATCGAGCGACGCATACTCCGGGTAGATCACCAGCCGGTAGCCCATGGTGTCGCCGAACCGCTTGCGGGTCTGCTCCAGCAGGCCGGTGAGCCCGCCGAGGGAATGCAGCTGCCTGGGCGGGGTCAGCACCACGGGGGCGATCCCGTCGGGCTTTGCTCCGGGATCCGAGGTGAAGTCCAGCGGAGAGCGGGTGTTGCCGTACACGCCCCAGCCGATGCCGACGCCCAGCAGCACCGATGCGACAAACGCAGCGGCCAGCAAGCCCAACTCGGTGCGTTTCGCCCGCGATTTGAGCGCGGGCATTTGTGCGGGTGCGCTCTCGACCTGCAGGTCGGCCACCAGACGCTGCAGGTCACCTAGGGTCACAGCCTTGGTAGCTGCGCTGACGCGCTCCCGGTGTTCCTCCATCGAGAGCTCGCCGTCACGCAGGGCGTCGTCGAGAATCCGGCAGGCGTCCTGCCGGTCGCTGTCTTTGGCGCGGGTTGCCGTCGATACTCCGCGCGCAAGGGGTGCGCCCAGCCACTTCGCCACAGGGACGATAGTAGGAGTCTGGCTGGGAATCTGAACTCGATCCCGCCGTACCCGCGCAACAACGGCGCCGGTTGCGTATCGGTGGTGTGGATGGCGTCGTACTCTGGTCAGCGTGCGACTGCAGCGACAGGTAGTGGACTACACGCTACGGCGACGCTCCCTGCTGGCCGAGGTGTATTCGGGACGCACCGGTGTGTCGGAGGTGTGCGACGCCAACCCCTACCTGCTGCGCGCCGCAAAGTTTCATGGGAAGCCCAGCCGGGTCATCTGCCCGATCTGCCGCAAGGAGCAGCTCACACTGGTGTCGTGGGTGTTCGGCGAGCACCTCGGTGCGGTATCAGGGTCCGCGCGCACCGCCGAAGAACTGATCCTGCTGGCGACCCGGTTCTCCGAGTTCGCGGTCCACGTGGTGGAGGTATGTCGAACCTGCAGTTGGAATCATCTGGTCAAGTCATACGTCCTGGGCGCCGCACGTCCGGCACGCCCCCCTAGGGGGTCCGGCGGGACGCGGACGGCGCGCAACGGGGCCCGCACGGCCAGTGAATAGCGACGGGCGTCACCATCAGTCGTCCAGCGGCGCCCCGCGCGGGCCGGCGAATCCCGGCCAGCGTGGTCAGGTTCCACCCGACGACAGACTGACCGCGATCCTCCCGCCGGTGACCGATGACCGATCGGCTCCGCACGCGGACTCCATCGAGGCGGTCAAGGCCGCGCTCGACGGCGCGCCGCCGATGCCCCCGCCGCGCGACCCGCTCGAGGAGGTCACGGCCGCGTTGGCCGCCCCGCCCGGTAAACCGCCGCGGGGGGATCAGCTTGGTGGCAGACGTCGCCCACCGGGGCCGCCCGGGCCCCCCGGTTCGTCCGGACAGCCTGCCGGCCGGCTGCCCCAACCGAGGGTGGACTTGCCCCGGGTCGGCCAGATCAACTGGAAATGGATACGGCGTTCGCTGTACCTCACCGCGGCGGTGGTGATCCTGTTGCCGATGGTCACCTTCACGATGGCCTACCTGATCGTCGACGTTCCCAAGCCAGGTGACATCCGTACCAACCAGGTCTCCACGATCCTTGCCAGCGACGGCTCGGAAATCGCCAAAATTGTTCCGCCCGAAGGTAATCGGGTCGACGTCAACCTCAGCCAGGTGCCGATGCATGTGCGCCAGGCGGTGATTGCGGCCGAAGACCGCAATTTCTATTCGAATCCGGGATTCTCGTTCACCGGCTTCGCGCGGGCAGTCAAGAACAACCTGTTCGGCGGCGATCTGCAGGGCGGATCGACGATTACCCAGCAGTACGTCAAGAACGCGCTGGTCGGTTCCGCACAGCACGGGTGGAGCGGTCTGATGCGCAAGGCGAAAGAATTGGTCATCGCGACGAAGATGTCGGGGGAGTGGTCTAAAGACGATGTGCTGCAGGCGTATCTGAACATCATCTACTTCGGCCGGGGCGCCTACGGCATTTCGGCGGCGTCCAAGGCTTATTTCGACAAGCCCGTCGAGCAGCTGACCGTTGCCGAAGGGGCGTTGTTGGCAGCGCTGATTCGGCGGCCTTCGACGCTGGACCCGGCGGTCGACCCCGAAGGGGCCCATGCCCGCTGGAATTGGGTACTCGACGGCATGGTGGAAACCAAGGCTCTCTCGCCGAATGACCGTGCGGCGCAGGTGTTTCCCGAGACAGTGCCGCCCGATCTGGCCCGGGCGGAGAATCAGACCAAAGGACCCAACGGGCTGATCGAGCGGCAGGTGACAAGGGAGTTGCTCGAGCTGTTCAACATCGACGAGCAGACCCTCAACACCCAGGGGCTGGTGGTCACCACCACGATTGATCCGCAGGCCCAACGGGCGGCGGAGAAGGCGGTTGCGAAATACCTGGACGGGCAGGACCCCGACATGCGTGCCGCCGTGGTTTCCATCGACCCGCACAACGGGGCGGTGCGTGCGTACTACGGTGGCGACAATGCCAATGGCTTTGACTTCGCTCAAGCGGGATTGCAGACTGGATCGTCGTTTAAGGTGTTTGCTCTGGTGGCCGCCCTTGAGCAGGGGATCGGCCTGGGCTACCAGGTAGACAGCTCTCCGTTGACGGTCGACGGCATCAAGATCACCAACGTCGAGGGCGAGGGTTGCGGGACGTGCAACATCGCCGAGGCGCTCAAAATGTCGCTGAACACCTCCTACTACCGGCTGATGCTCAAGCTCAACGGCGGCCCACAGGCTGTGGCCGATGCCGCGCACCAAGCCGGCATTGCCTCCAGCTTCCCGGGCGTTGCGCACACGCTGTCCGAAGATGGCAAGGGTGGACCGCCCAACAACGGGATCGTGTTGGGCCAGTACCAAACCCGGGTGATCGACATGGCATCGGCGTATGCCACGTTGGCCGCGTCCGGTATCTACCACCCGCCGCATTTCGTACAGAAGGTGGTCAGTGCCAACGGCCAGGTCCTCTTCGACGCCAGCACCGCGGACAACACCGGCGATCAGCGCATCCCCAAGGCGGTAGCCGACAACGTGACTGCGGCGATGGAGCCGATCGCAGGTTATTCGCGTGGCCACAACCTAGCGGGTGGGCGGGATTCGGCGGCCAAGACCGGCACTACGCAATTTGGTGACACCACCGCGAACAAAGACGCCTGGATGGTCGGGTACACGCCGTCGTTGTCTACGGCTGTGTGGGTGGGCACCGTCAAGGGTGACGAGCCACTGGTAACCGCTTCGGGTGCAGCGGTTTACGGCTCGGGCCTGCCGTCGGACATCTGGAAGGCAACCATGGACGGCGCCTTGAAGGGCACGTCGAACGAGACTTTCCCCAAACCGACCGAGGTCGGTGGTTATGCCGGTGTGCCGCCGCCGCCGCCTCCGCCGCCGCCGTCGGAGGTACCACCTTCGGAGACCGTCATCCAGCCCACGGTCGAAATTGCGCCGGGGATTACCATCCCGATCGGTCCCCCGACCACCATTACCCTGGCGCCACCGCCCCCGGCCCCGCCCGCTGCGACTCCCACGCCGCCGCCGTGACCGGCGCGCTGTCCCAAAGCAGCAACATCTCGCCACTTCCTTTGGCCGCCGATCTGCGGAGCGCCGATAACCGCGATTGCCCCAGCCGCACCGACGTATTGGGTGCCGCTCTGGCGAATGTCGTCGGTGGCCCGGTAGGCCGGCACGCGCTGATCGGCCGCACCCGGCTGATGACCCCGCTGCGGGTGATGTTTGCAATCGCGTTGGTGTTCCTGGCGCTCGGTTGGTCGACGAAAGCGGCCTGCTTGCAGTCCACCGGAACCGGTCCAGGTGATCAGCGGGTGGCCAACTGGGATAACCAGCGTGCTTACTACCAGTTGTGCTACTCCGATACGGTGCCGCTCTATGGCGCTGAGTTATTGAGCCAAGGCAAGTTTCCGTACAAATCAAGCTGGATCGAAACCGACAGCAACGGCACACCGCAGCTGCGCTACGACGGACAGATCGCGGTGCGCTATATGGAGTATCCGGTGCTGACTGGGATCTATCAGTACCTGTCGATGGCGATAGCCAAGACCTACACCGCGTTAAGCAAGGTGGCTCCCCTCCCGGTGGTTGCCGAAGTGGTGATGTTCTTCAACGTCGCCGCGTTCGGTTTGGCGCTGGCGTGGCTGACAACCGTCTGGGCGACCTCGGGCCTGGCCGGCCGCCGGATATGGGATGCGGCGCTGGTGGCCGCCTCACCGCTGGTGATCTTTCAGATATTCACCAATTTCGATGCGCTGGCAACGGGTTTGGCGACGAGTGGGCTGCTGGCCTGGGCGCGGCGCAGACCGGTGCTTGCCGGTGTGCTGATCGGGTTGGGCTCCGCGGCGAAACTGTATCCGCTGTTGTTCTTGTACCCGTTGTTGCTGCTGGGCATCCGGGCCGGTCGCCTGAATGCTCTGGCCCGCACCATGGCGGCCGCGGCGGCGACCTGGTTGTTGGTGAATCTGCCGGTGATGCTGCTCTTTCCGCGCGGCTGGTCGGAGTTCTTCCGGCTCAACACCCGGCGCGGCGACGACATGGACTCGTTGTACAACGTCGTCAAGTCGTTCACCGGCTGGCGTGGCTTCGACCCCACCCTGGGCTTCTGGGAGCCGCCGCTGGTGCTGAACACGGTTGTCACGCTCTTGTTCGTGTTATGTTGTGCGGCAATTGCTTACATCGCGCTCACCGCACCCCACCGGCCGCGCGTGGCGCAGCTGACTTTCTTGACGGTGGCCAGCTTCCTGTTGGTCAACAAGGTGTGGAGTCCCCAGTTCTCGCTTTGGCTGGTGCCGCTGGCCGTGCTGGCTTTGCCGCACCGCCGGATCTTGCTGGCGTGGATGACGATCGACGCGTTGGTGTGGGTGCCGCGGATGTACTACCTATACGGCAACCCGAGCCGCTCGCTGCCCGAGCAGTGGTTCACCACGACGGTGTTGCTGCGTGACATCGCCGTGATGGTGCTGTGCGGACTGGTGGTCTGGCAGATCTACCGCCCCGGGCGCGACCTCGTGCGTACCGGCGGGCCAGGGGCACTGCCGGCTTGTGGGGGAGTCGACGACCCGGTGGGAGGGGTCTTTGCCAACGCCGCCGACGCCCCGCCAGGTCGGCTACCGTCGTGGCTGCGTCCCCGGCTGGGCGACGAGCATGCGCGAGAGAGGACGCCCGATGCAGGTCGCGATCGCACTTTTTCCGGGCAACACCGCGCTTGACGCGGTTGGCCCCTACGAGGTGCTGCAGCGGGTGCCGTCGTTCGACGTCGTGTTCGTCGGCCACCGCCGCGGGGAGGTTCGCAGCGACAACGCCATGCTGGGTCTGCTGTGTGACGCGGCATTCGACGAGCTAACCCGGCCCGATGTGGTGATCTTTCCGGGCGGCATCGGAACTCGGACCCTGATCCACGACCAGACCGTGCTCGACTGGGTGCGCGAAGCGCACCGGCACACCCTACTCACCACCTCGGTGTGCACCGGCGGGCTGGTGTTGGCGGCTGCCGGACTGCTCAACGGCTTGACCGCGACCACGCATTGGCGAGTACAGGATCTGTTCAACTCGCTGGGCGCCCGATACGTCCCCCAGCGTGTCGTCGAGCATCTGCCAGAGCGGGTCATCACCGCCGCCGGGGTGTCGAGCGGGATCGACATGGGATTGCGGCTGGTGGAGCTTTTGGTCAGCCGGGAAGCCGCCGAAGCGAGCCAGCTGATGATCGAGTATGACCCGCAGCCACCGGTGGATGCCGGCTCCCTGGCCAAGGCCTCGCCGGCTACCCATCGGCTCGCGTTGGAGTTCTATCAGCATCGTTTGTGATCTGTTCGCGATAGGCCTCGCCGTTCGCGACACTGACATTGCGCACACGACACGCCGCGGATCGTCGCACCGGGTTAAGCCTGGAGTGCGGTGGTGCCTGGTCGGCATTTTCGCAGTCGAGGGCTCTCGTGTAGCCTGGGCGAGTTGCCGACGCAGGCGACCCTCCTGCCACGGATCGACCGTGGCCGCACACGACCACAGGAGGTGATGAGGTTCCTATGCGTCCATACGAAATCATGGTCATCCTCGACCCGACCCTCGACGAACGCACCGTAGCCCCGTCCTTGGAGACGTTCCTCAACGTCGTCCGTAAGGACGGCGGAAAAGTCGAAAAGGTGGACATCTGGGGCAAGCGTCGGCTGGCGTACGAGATCGCCAAGCATGCCGAAGGCATCTACGTGGTGATCGACGTGAAAGCCGCCCCGGCGACGGTGTCCGAACTCGACCGCCAGCTCAGCCTCAACGAGTCGGTGTTGCGCACCAAGGTAATGCGCACCGACAAGCACTAATCGGCCTGCCAGGCACTGGCTGTTCGCTGTCGGTGCGGTTACGTAGGCTCGGCGAAGAAGAACACGACCAGCCGCCGAACCCAGGCGGACGCAGGAGGAAATTGTGGCTGGTGACACCACCATCACCATCGTCGGAAATCTGACCGCTGACCCCGAGCTGCGGTTCACCCCGTCCGGTGCGGCCGTGGCGAATTTCACCGTGGCGTCAACGCCCCGGATCTATGACCGTCAGACCGGCGAATGGAAAGACGGCGAAGCGCTGTTCCTCCGGTGCAATATCTGGCGGGAGGCGGCCGAGAACGTGGCCGAGAGCCTCACCCGGGGGGCACGAGTCATCGTTAGCGGGCGGCTTAAGCAGCGGTCGTTTGAAACCCGTGAGGGCGAGAAGCGCACCGTCATCGAGGTCGAGGTCGATGAGATTGGGCCTTCGCTTCGGTACGCCACCGCCAAGGTCAACAAGGCCAGCCGCAGCGGCGGGTTTGGCAGCGGATCCCGTCCGGCGCCGGCGCAGACCAGCAGCGCCTCGGGAGATGACCCGTGGGGCAGCGCACCGGCGTCGGGTTCGTTCGGCGGCGGCGATGACGAACCGCCATTCTGACCCCAAGAACTGCAAATCAAGAAACGGAAAGATAGACACTCATGGCCAAGTCCAGCAAGCGGCGCCCGGCTCCGGAAAAGCCGGTCAAGACGCGTAAATGCGTGTTCTGCGCGAAGAAGGACCAAGCGATCGACTACAAGGACACCGCGCTGTTGCGCACCTACATCAGCGAGCGCGGCAAGATCCGCGCGCGTCGGGTCACGGGCAACTGCGTGCAGCACCAGCGAGACATCGCGCTCGCGGTGAAGAACGCCCGCGAGGTGGCGCTGCTGCCCTTTACGTCTTCGGTGCGGTAGCGCCGAATGTCCAACGGAGAGTGCAAAATACCATGAAGCTCATTCTCACGGCCGATGTCGATCACCTCGGGTCCATCGGCGACACTGTCGAGGTCAAGGACGGGTATGGCCGTAACTTTCTGCTCCCGCGCGGCCTGGCGATCGTCGCCTCGCGCGGAGCCCAGAAGCAGGCTGACGAGATCCGCCGGGCCCGCGAAACCAAAAGCGTACGCGACCTAGAGCACGCCAACGAGATCAAGGCGGCGATCGAGGCGCTCGGCCCGATAGCGCTGCCGGTGAAGACTTCAGCTGATTCTGGGAAGTTGTTCGGCTCGGTGACCGCCGCAGATGTGGTTGCTGCCATCAAGAAGGCCGGTGGACCAAACCTCGATAAGCGGATCGTTCGGCTGCCCAAGACGCACATCAAGGCCGTGGGCACGCATTTTGTGTCGGTGCACCTGCACCCGGAAATCGATGTCGAGGTATCGCTGGACGTCGTGGCGCAGAGCTAAGGCGAGCTGAGGCCACAACAGTTTGCGCATGCCGGTGGTGACCGCGGTCGGCCGCCGCCGGGGTTTCGCCATGCCCTGGGTGTCCACCGCACGGTCCGGTGCGGTGATGCTGGCGAACTATTCGGCCGGCGTTTGCGGGCGGGTGTCTTCACCGGGCCTTAACGTCAGGAAAATGTGTCTGAAAGCCAACACGCCCGGCGCGGTAACCTGGCTCGACACGCCGAAGAGATTCTTGTCCACACAAACGGCGTCGCGTTGTATGGCCGTTAACAGCAGTGATGTCGTAACGGGCCGTATTGATCCACAGGTTCTCCACACCCCGCTCAACACAGACGTCGACGGATATGCACATGCGATGCACAGCTCCATAAACAGTGGCCCCTTGGAGTACTTGCCAGCAACGTTTAGCGTCTTCCCGGCGCTAGGCGATGTGGGTGACTTGGGCGGTGGTGTCGGTGCGGCGACTTACGCTCTGGATAGGTTGTCGAATATGCGTTCGGGTGCTTGTGTCGGAGGAGGTGAGAGCCCATGGCGGTCGTTGATGACCTAGCGCCCGGCATGGACTCCTCACCGCCCAGTGAAGATTACGGCCGTCAACCACCGCAGGATCTCGCCGCCGAGCAGTCCGTGCTGGGCGGGATGTTGCTGAGCAAGGACGCCATCGCCGATGTACTGGAACGGCTACGGCCCGGCGATTTTTATCGTCCGGCGCATCAGAACGTCTACGACGCCATTTTGGACCTGTATGGGCGGGGAGAACCGGCTGATGCGGTGACGGTGGCCGCCGAACTGGATCGCCGTGGGCTGCTGCGCCGCATCGGCGGTGCTCCCTACCTGCACACCCTGATCTCGACGGTGCCGACGGCCGCCAACGCGGGCTACTACGCGAGCATCGTTGCCGAAAAGGCGCTGCTGCGCCGGCTGGTAGAGGCCGGAACCCGGGTGGTGCAGTACGGCTATGCCGGCGCCGAAGGCGCGGATGTGGCCGAGGTGGTCGATCGCGCGCAGGCCGAAATCTACGACGTCGCGGATCGGCGGCTGTCGGAAGACTTTGTGGCGCTTGAGGACCTGCTGCAACCGACGATGGACGAGATCGATGCCATCGCTTCCAGTGGCGGCCTGGCGCGCGGGGTGGCTACCGGCTTCACCGAACTCGACGAGGTCACCAACGGCCTGCATCCGGGGCAGATGGTCATCGTGGCGGCGCGCCCGGGCGTGGGAAAGTCCACCCTTGGGCTGGACTTCATGCGGTCATGCTCGATCAGGCATCGGATGGCCAGCGTCATCTTCTCGCTGGAGATGAGCAAGTCCGAGATTGTCATGCGACTGCTGTCGGCGGAGGCCAAAATCAAGCTCTCCGACATGCGTTCGGGCCGGATGAGCGATGACGACTGGACCCGGCTGGCGCGGCGGATGAGCGAAATCAGCGAAGCGCCACTGTTTATCGACGACTCGCCCAACCTGACCATGATGGAGATCCGTGCCAAGGCGCGCCGCCTGCGGCAAAAGGCCAACCTGAAGTTGATCGTGGTCGACTACCTGCAACTGATGACCTCGGGCAAGAAGTATGAATCACGGCAGGTGGAGGTGTCGGAGTTCTCGCGGCATCTGAAGCTGTTGGCAAAAGAGCTTGAGGTTCCCGTGGTCGCGATCAGCCAGCTCAACCGTGGGCCCGAGCAGCGTACCGATAAGAAACCGATGCTGGCCGACCTCAGGGAATCGGGCTGCCTGACCGCGTCCACCAGAATCTTGCGCGCCGATACCGGCGCTGAGGTCGCCTTCGGTGAGCTCATGCGAAGCGGTGAACGTCCCATGGTGTGGTCGCTGGACGAGCGGCTGCGCATGGTGGCCCGGCCGATGATCAACGTGTTCCCGAGCGGGCGCAAGGAAGTGTTTCGGCTTCGGCTGGCTTCCGGACGCGAAGTCGAGGCCACCGGCAGCCACCCCTTTATGAAGTTCGAAGGCTGGACTCCCTTGGCGCAGTTGAAGGTTGGTGACCGGATCGCAGCACCGCGCCGGGTACCTGAGCCCATCGACACTCAGCGGATGCCCGAGTCTGAGCTCATTTCGCTGGCTCGCATGATCGGTGACGGGTCGTGCCTGAAGAACCAGCCGATCCGCTACGAGCCGGTGGATGAGGCGAACCTGGCCGCGGTGACGGTCTCGGCGGCGCACTCGGATGGGGCTGCGATCCGCGACGACTACCTCGCAGCTCGAGTGCCGTCGTTGCGCCCGGCGCGGCAACGACTACCGCGCGGGCGGTGCACGCCGATTGCGGCGTGGCTGGCTGGCCTAGGGCTATTCACGAAACGCAGCCACGAAAAATGCGTACCGGAGGCTGTATTTCGCGCCCCCAATGACCAGGTGGCGTTGTTTCTGCGGCATCTGTGGAGCGCTGGTGGCTCTGTTCGGTGGGATCCCACGAATGGTCAAGGCCGGGTCTACTACGGCTCAACCAGTAGGCGTCTCATCGACGATGTGGCTCAATTGCTGCTTCGGGTTGGGATTTTTTCCTGGATCACACACGCCCCAAAGTTGGGCGGCCACGATTCGTGGCGGCTGCACATTCATGGCGCGAAGGATCAGGTCAGGTTCCTTCGTCACGTCGGCGTTCACGGCGCCGAAGCGGTGGCGGCCCAAGAGATGCTGCGTCAGCTCAAAGGACCGGTTCGCAACCCGAACCTGGACAGCGCGCCGAAAAAAGTATGGGCGCAAGTCCGCAACCGACTGTCCGCCAAACAGATGATGGACATCCAGCTCCACGAACCGACGATGTGGAAGCATTCCCCGAGCCGGTCAAGGCCGCATCGCGCGGAGGCGCGGATCGAAGATCGAGCGATCCATGAGCTGGCGAGAGGCGACGCGTACTGGGACACCGTCGTGGAGATCACCAGCATTGGAGATCAACATGTTTTCGATGGGACTGTAAGCGGCACACACAATTTCGTCGCCAATGGCATTAGTTTGCACAATTCGCTGGAACAAGATGCCGACGTTGTCATCCTGCTGCATCGACCCGACGCCTTTGACCGCGACGATCCACGTGGGGGAGAAGCGGATTTCATTCTCGCCAAACACCGCAACGGTCCGACGAAGACGGTCACCGTAGCGCATCAACTGCACCTGTCACGCTTCGCCAACATGGCTCGGTGACATGCGGATGTGTGGGGTCTCACGGAGCGTGGCCGAATCTCACGAATGATGGGGCCATCAGGGCGGACCGGTCCACGCATCCGCGGCGGCGTTGAAGTCCCCGAGCAACACGCGTCGTGGTTGATGCGTGAGATGAGTCAGATCAGGGCGACAGGACGTCGAACCAGTGGGACTAATGCATGATCACCAGATACAAGCCTGAGTCGGGGTTTGTCGCCCGTAGCGGTGGTCCCGACCGGAAGCGTCCCCATGACTGGATCGTTTGGCACTTCACCCATGCCGACAATCTCCCTGGGATCATCACCGCTGGCCGTCTGCTGGCCGATTCAGCAGTCACCCCGACGACCGAGGTGGCATATAACCCAGTCAAGGAGTTGCGCCGCCACAAAGTCGTCGCCCCCGACAGCAGGTACCCGGCGTCGATGGCAAGCGATCATGTGCCGTTCTACATTGCGGCGCGGTCGCCCATGCTCTACGTCGTATGCAAGGGCCACTCCGGCTACTCCGGCGGTGCCGGCCCGCTGGTGCACCTCGGGGTGGCGCTTGGCGACATCATAGACGCGGATCTGACGTGGTGCGCCAGTGACGGCAATGCTGCAGCCAGCTACACCAAGTTCAGCCGCCAGGTCGACACGCTCGGCACCTTCGTCGACTTTGACCTGCTCTGCCAGCGGCAATGGCACAACACCGATGACGACCCCAACCGCCAGAGCCGCCGCGCCGCCGAGATCCTGGTATACGGCCATGTCCCGTTCGAGCTGGTCAGCTACGTGTGTTGCTATAACACCGAGACGATGACACGGGTACGAACTCTGCTCGATCCTGTCGGTGGGGTGCGAAAGTATGTCATCAAGCCCGGCATGTACTACTAAGGAAGGAGGAGGCCATATGATCACGTACGGCTCTGGCGACCTCCTTCGGGCTGACACCGAAGCGCTCGTCAACACCGTCAACTGTGTTGGGGTGATGGGCAAGGGAATTGCGCTGCAGTTCAAACGCCGCTACCCTGAGATGTTCACCGCCTACGAAAAGGCGTGCAAACGCGGCGAAGTTACCATCGGCAAGATGTTCGTCGTCGACACCGGACAGCTCGACGGACCGAAACACATCATCAACTTCCCCACCAAGAAACACTGGCGTGCACCGTCGAAGCTGGCCTATATCGACGCCGGCCTCATTGATCTCATCCGCGTGATCCGTGAACTCAACATTGCTTCTGTGGCAGTTCCCCCGCTGGGGGTGGGCAACGGAGGTCTGGATTGGGAAGATGTCGAGCAACGGCTCGTATCAGCATTCCAGCAGCTGCCCGACGTTGACGCCGTGATCTACCCCCCATCAGGTGGATCTCGCGCCATCGAGGGCGTCGAAGGACTTCGGATGACCTGGGGGCGCGCCGTCATACTCGAAGCGATGCGGCGATATCTCCAGCAGCGCCGCGCGATGGAGCCGTGGGAAGACCCTGCAGGGATCTCGCATCTGGAGATTCAGAAGCTCATGTACTTCGCCAACGAGGCCGATCCCGATCTTGCGCTAGATTTCACGCCCGGCCGATACGGGCCATACAGCGAACGTGTCCGTCACTTACTGCAAGGAATGGAGGGCGCATTCACAGTCGGCCTGGGTGACGGCACCGCAAGAGTTCTTGCGAACCAACCGATCTCGTTGACTACTAAGGGAACTGACGCCATAACGGACTATCTGGCCACCGATGCGGCAGCTGACCGGGTGAGCGCCGCAGTCGACACGGTGTTGCGCGTCATCGAAGGCTTTGAAGGCCCATACGGGGTTGAGCTGCTCGCCAGTACGCATTGGGTGGCCACACGTGAGGGCGCCAAGGAACCAGCCACGGCAGCGGCCGCGGTCCGAAAGTGGACAAAACGCAAGGGTCGGATCTACAGCGACGATCGCATCGGTGTTGCCCTCGACCGCATTCTTATGACTGCCTGAAAGCGACCGGCTCGTCGTTAAGGATGTGCGCCGACGCCCAGCCGTCAGGGAGCGTTGGGCTGCTCGGACGGAATTGCCCCACCGCAACCACCCGGTGGCGGCGGGCCGGGGAGGGGCTCACCGCCGCTGACACAATCGAAGTAAAACTGTGGGCCGGTAAACCACGTTTGCATCCACTGGTGCCAAAACGAACCGTCGGGGTACTTCTCGCCGTCGCACACGGCCAAGTCGCCAAAACCCCATCGGCCACCCGGGCAATAGCCTTTCGTCATGTCCGGCTGATGCGGGTCAGGTGGATCTGCGCTGGCAACCGAGGCAGGAAACACAAGCGCCGCTGCACAACCCAGTATCGCAGTACTCAGGCGAGCAAACTTCAACTTCATTTCAAACTCCGTCAAACGTTGAATCGACTCGGCGGACTCCAAGCGATGGTCAGCGCTTGCGGATGAGCCGCGGCAATGAGTCGTAGTGGGCAGACATTCCCGAGAACAGCCTGAAATCCTGTTCGGTTGATGCCGTGCCGGCATCGACGTACCAGGACGAGGCACTGACTCGGGAAGGCACAGCCGCCGTGGCGATTGTATATGACGCGTCGGACTGGGCAGCGATGGCGCGGGACTCTGCCCGGGCGCCGGCCTTGGACACGGCCAGCGCCCGCCACCTGTCGTCGGCATTTGGCGTTTGTCGAATTGCGGGATTATTTTGCTCGGGTGATGTCATCAGCTATTGGTTCGGTCGCGCGGTGGATAGTCCCCCTCCTGGGGGTTGCAGCCGTTGCTTCCATCGGTGTTATCGCGGACCCGGTGCGGGTCGTTCGGGCCCCGGCGTTGATCCTGGTCGATGCGGCAAACCCGCTGGCCGGAAAGCCCTTCTACGTCGATCCCGCCTCGGCGGCCATGGTCGCCGCGCGCAACGCCAACCCGCCGAACGCCGAGCTGACCTCCGTCGCCAACACCCCGCAGTCCTACTGGCTCGACCAGGCATTCCCGCCGGCGACCGTCGGCGGCACGGTTGCCAGGTACACCGGAGCGGCGCAGGCGGCCGGCGCCATGCCGGTTCTGACGCTGTATGGAATCCCCCATCGCGACTGCGGTAGCTACGCATCCGGTGGGTTCGCGACGGGCACTGATTACCGCGGGTGGATCGACGCTGTCGCATCCGGCCTGGGCTCATCGCCGGCGACGATCATCGTCGAACCCGATGCGCTGGCCATGGCCGACTGCCTGTCGCCTGACCAGCGCCAGGAACGTTTCGACTTGGTGCGCTACGCCGTCGACACGCTGACCCGCGACCCGGCCGCTGCCGTGTACGTCGATGCGGGGCATTCGCGCTGGCTGAGCGCCGAGGCAATGGCCGCCAGGCTCAACGATGTCGGTGTGGGCCGCGCGCGCGGGTTTAGCCTCAACGTCTCGAACTTCTACACCACCGATGAGGAAATCGGCTATGGCGAGGCGATTTCGGGGCTCACGAACGGTTCGCATTACGTGATCGACACGTCGCGCAACGGCGCCGGACCCGCGCCCGACGCCCCGCTCAACTGGTGTAACCCCAGCGGCCGCGCCCTGGGCGCACCGCCCACCACGGCGACCGCGGGCGCGCACGCCGACGCTTACCTGTGGATCAAACGTCCCGGGGAATCGGACGGAACCTGCGGTCGCGGGGAGCCTCAGGCGGGTCGGTTCGTTAGCCAGTACGCCATCGATCTGGCCCACAACGCCGGCCAGTAGAGACCTCACGCGCAGACCGGCTGAGCGTGCGGCCGTTGGGCCGTCGGCGTCGGGTTCGGCCAGGTGGGGTAACGGTTCGGGCACGTTTCCACTACCTCGTGACACGTCATGCGGCACCGCGGTTCGGGTGGTCGACAATGCGGGACATGACCCAAAATTCGGGGTGCTGCCGGCCCGCAGCGTCGGGCTGCGCCGCGGTGGTGACCGTCGCGAGACGGGAGCCCGACGTTGGCGCGTGAGATCTCACGCCAGACGTTTCTGCGGGGTGCCGCCGGAGCGTTGGCCGCCGGCGCGGTCTTCGGCTCGGTCCGGGCTACCGCGGATCCGGCTGCCTCTGGCTGGGAGGCTCTTTCTTCCGCCCTCGGAGGGAAAGTGCTACAACCGGACGACGGTCCCCAATTCGCAACGGCCAAGCAGGTTTTCAACACCAACTACAACGGCTATACGCCGGCGGTGATCGTTACCCCGACATCGCAGCTGGACGTGCAGAAGGCGATGGCGTTCGCTGCCGCGAACAACCTCAAGGTGGCCCCACGCGGTGGCGGGCACTCCTACGTGGGGGCGTCCACGGCCAACGGCGCCATGGTGCTCGACCTACGTCAGCTACCTGGGGACATCAACTACGACGCCACCACCGGGCGGGTCACGGTGACGCCCGCCACCGGTTTGTACGCCATGCACCAGGTGTTGGCCGCGGCCGGCCGGGGCATCCCGACCGGCACCTGCCCGACGGTCGGTGTCGCGGGACACGCGCTGGGCGGCGGGCTGGGCGCCAATTCCCGGCACGCCGGCCTGCTCTGTGACCAATTGACGTCGGCGTCGGTGGTGCTGCCCAGCGGCCAGGCGGTCACCGCGTCCGCCACCGACCACCCCGACCTGTTCTGGGCGTTGCGCGGTGGCGGTGGCGGCAACTTCGGCGTGACAACCTCGCTGACCTTCGCGACGTTCCCCAGCGGGGACCTCGACGTCGTGAACCTCAATTTCCCACCGCAGTCGTTCGCGCAGGTTCTGGTCGGTTGGCAGAATTGGCTGCGAACCGCCGACCGAGGCAGCTGGGCACTGGCCGATGCCACCGTCGACCCGCTGGGCACGCATTGCCGCATCCTTGCGACCTGCCCGGCCGGGTCGGGCGGCAGCGTGGCGGCCGCCATCGTTTCGGCCGTCGGAACGCAACCGACCGGCACCGAAAACCACACGTTCAACTATCTGGACCTGGTCAGATATCTGGCCGTCGGGAACCTCAACCCGTCGCCGCTGGGATATGTCGGCGGATCCGATGTCTTCACGACGATCACTCCGGCGACCGCCCAGGGAATCGCCTCGGCGGTCGACGCCTTTCCGCGTGGAGCGGGCCGCATGTTGGCGATCATGCACGCCCTCGACGGCGCGCTCGCCACTGTGTCACCGGGGGCCACGGCCTTCCCGTGGCGTCGGCAGTCGGCGCTGGTGCAGTGGTACGTCGAAACATCCGGCTCCCCGCCGGAAGCGACTAGCTGGCTCAACACCGCACATCAAGCGGTGCGAGCGTATTCGGTTGGCGGCTATGTGAACTATCTCGAGGTAAACCAACCGCCGGCACGTTACTTTGGCCCGAATCTGTCCCGGCTGAGCGCAGTACGTCAGAAGTATGACCCCAGCCGGGTCATGTTCTCCGGGCTGAACTTCTAGCAGCCCCGCATGAGTACTAGCCCCTAGGACGGGCCATCCTCGTCTACCCTGGGAAGTGATCATGGAACTTTCCGTGTCTGTTATCGCGGGGTTGGTCATCGCACTGCTGGCGGCCATCACCCCTGCTGCGGGCGAACGCCCGGAAAGCCGCCGCCAGGCGCTCGCAAATGCCGCCGAGGCCGGGGAGCATCCGGCCACATCACCGTTGCGACGGTAGCCGATTCGTCGCGATACGGCTGTGGAGTTAGGAGGCGCGGATGGAGACAGGTTCGCCGGGAAAACGTCCGGTCTTGCCCAAGCGTGCCCGCCTGCTGGTGACGGCAGGCATGGGCATGCTCGCGTTGCTGCTGTTTGGACCCCGGCTAGTCGATATTTACGTTGACTGGTTGTGGTTTGGTGAGGTCGGTTTCCGCAGCGTCTGGATCACGGTACTGCTGACCCGCCTGGCGATTGTCGCAGCGGTCGCACTTGTGGTGGCCGGCATTGTGCTTGCTGCCCTACTGCTGGCGTATCGCTCGCGGCCGTTCTTTGTACCCGACGAGCCGCAGCGGGACCCGGTCGCGCCACTTCGCAGCGCGGTGATGCGCCGGCCGCGCCTGTTCGGGTGGGGCATCGCCGTCACGCTCGGTGTGGTGTGCGGGCTGATCGCTTCGTTCGACTGGGTGAAGGTTCAGTTGTTCGTACACGGGGGCACCTTTGGCATCGTGGACCCCGAATTCGGCTATGACATTGGGTTTTTCGTCTTCGATCTGCCGTTCTACCGGTCGGTGCTGAACTGGCTGTTCGTGGCCGTGGTTCTGGCGTTTCTAGCGAGCCTGTTGACGCATTACCTGTTCGGCGGCCTTCGGCTGACAACCGGCAGAGGCATGCTGACCCAGGCAGCTCGCGTTCAACTCGCAGTGTTCGCCGGCGCGGTTGTACTGCTGAAGGCGGTTGCCTACTGGTTGGATCGCTATGAGCTGTTGTCGAGTGGACGTAAGGAGCCGACCTTCACCGGCGCCGGCTACACCGATATCCACGCCGAGCTGCCGGCCAAGCTTGTGCTGGTGGCGATTGCGGTATTGTGTGCGGTGTCATTCTTTACCGCGATCTTTTTGCGCGACTTGAGGATTCCGGCGATGGCCGCCGCACTGCTGGTGCTGTCGGCGATCCTGGTCGGTGGACTGTGGCCGCTGCTGATGGAGCAGTTCTCGGTGCGTCCCAACGCCGCCGATGTCGAACGCCCATATATCCAACGCAACATCGAAGCGACCCGCGAGGCGTATCGGATCGGTGGCGATTGGGTCCAGTACCGTAGCTATCCGGGCATCGGTACCAAACAGCCGCGCGACGTGCCCGTGGATGTCACCACGATTGCCAAGGTGCGGCTGTTGGACCCGCATATCCTGTCCCGAACCTTCACCCAGCAACAGCAGCTCAAGAATTTCTTTAGCTTCGCCGAGATACTCGACATCGATCGCTATCGCATCGACGGTGAGCTGCAGGACTACATCGTCGGCGTCCGGGAGCTCTCGCCGAAAAGCCTCACCGGCAATCAGACCGACTGGATCAACAAACACACCGTCTACACGCATGGCAACGGCTTCGTGGCCGCCCCGGCCAATCGGGTGAACGCGGCGGCCCGCGATGCCGAGAATATTTCCGACAGCAACAGCGGGTACCCGATATACGCCGTCAGTGACATCGCGTCGCTGGGTTCTGGGCGCCAGGTCATCCCGGTCGAGCAGCCACGGGTCTACTACGGCGAGGTGATCGCCCAGGCCGATCCGGACTACGCGATCGTGGGCGGAGCCCCGGGGTCCGCGCCGCGCGAGTATGACACCGACACGTCCAAGTACACCTATACCGGCGCCGGGGGTGTGTCGATCGGAAACTGGTTCAACCGCACGGTGTTTGCCACCAAGTTCGCCCAGCACAAGTTCCTGTTCTCCCGGGAGATCGGCTCGGAGTCGAAGGTGTTGATCCATCGCGACCCGAAGGAACGGGTGCAACGCGTGGCGCCGTGGTTGACCACCGACGACAACCCCTATCCGGTGGTGGTGAACGGGCGGATCGTCTGGATCGTCGACGCCTACACCACCTTGGACACCTATCCGTACGCACAACGCAGCTCGCTCGAGGGCCCGGTGACCAGCCCGACCGGCATTGTGCGGCAAGGCAAGCAGGTGTCGTACGTGCGTAACTCCGTCAAGGCAACCGTGGACGCCTACGACGGAACCGTAACGCTGTTTCAGTTCGATCGAGACGACCCGGTGCTGCGGACCTGGATGCGTGCCTTTCCCGGAACCGTCAATTCCGAAGACCAGATTCCCGACGAGTTGCGTGCCCACTTCCGTTATCCGGAGGACCTTTTCGAGGTCCAACGTAGCTTGCTGGCCAAGTATCATGTCGACGAACCGCGAGAGTTCTTCACCACCAACGCCTTCTGGTCGGTGCCCAGCGACCCGACCAACGACGCTAACGCCACTCAACCGCCGTTCTACGTCCTCGTCGGCGACCAGCAGAGCGCCCAGCCGTCCTTCCGGTTGGCGTCGGCGATGGTTGGCTACAACCGCGAATTCCTCTCCGCGTACATCTCGGCGCACTCGGATCCGGCGAACTACGGCAAGCTGACCGTGCTGGAGTTACCCACCGACACCCTGACCCAAGGCCCGCAACAAATTCAGAACTCGATGATCTCCGACACTCGGGTCGCCTCCGAGCGCACCCTGCTGGAACGGTCAAACCGGATTCACTACGGCAACCTCTTGTCGCTGCCGATCGCCGACGGCGGCGTGCTCTATGTGGAACCGCTCTACACCGAGCGGATCTCGACAAGCCCGAGCAGTTCGACTTTCCCGCAACTTTCCCGGGTGCTGGTCAGCGTGCGTGAACCCCGCACCGAGGGCGGGGTCCGGGTCGGGTACGCACCGACCCTGGCCGAATCTTTGGATCAGGTATTTGGGCCCGGCACCGGTCGGGTCGCCACCGCTCCCGGCGGTGATGCCGCCAGCGCGCCACCGCCGGGAGCCGGCGGGCCGGCACCGCCGCAGGCCGTACCGCCACCGAGAACGACCCAACCGCCGGCCGCCCCGCCCCGGGGGCCGGACGTCCCCCCCGCGACGGTGGCCGAACTGCGGGAAACGCTGGCCGATCTGCGCGCGGTGCTCGACCGGTTAGAGAAGGCCATCGATGCCGCCGAAACGCCCGGTGGATAAGCCGGCATTCTTAGCCGGTGAACTCCGAGCGCTGTTCTGGCGCTAATCTGACGCTAGAATAGCGCTATGGCTACCATTCAAGTTCGGGATTTGCCCGAAGATGTCGCCGAAACCTATCGACGGCGCGCCACCGCAGCGGGGCAGTCGCTGCAGACGTATATGCGCACCAAGCTCATCGAAGGGGTGCGGGGCCGAGACAAGGCCGAGGCAATCGAGATCCTGGAACAGGCGCTCGCCAGCACTGCCAGCCCAGGCATCAGCCGGGAGACCATCGAGGCATCCCGGCGGGAGCTCAGGGGTGGATGAATGTGTAGTCGACGCGGCGGCCGTGGTTGACGCTCTCGCCGGCAAGGGCGCCAGCGCGATCGTTCTGCGCGGTTTGCTCAAGGAGTCGATTTCTAACGCGCCGCATTTGCTGGACGCAGAGGTCGGACATGCACTCCGCCGCGCCGTGCTCAGCGACGAAATCTCCGAAGAGCAGGCTCGCGCCGCGTTGGATGCCTTGCCTTATCTCATCGACAATCGTTACCCGCACAGCCCACGACTGATCGAATACACATGGCAGCTAAGGCACAACGTCACGTTCTACGACGCCCTTTACGTCGCACTGGCCACCGCACTGGATGTCCCGCTGCTCACGGGCGACTCGCGGCTTGCGGCCGCGCCGGGCCTTCCGTGCGAAATCAAACTCGTTCGGTGACATCCCTTTGCGGGACGCCAATGGCGCCGTCGTAGCCGGGCCAGCCCGTCGTCAGCCTTGGACAGCCTCCAGCGCTGCATTGAACGTCTTGCTGGGCCGCATCACCGCCGTAGTCATGTCGCTGTCCGGCGCGTAGTAGCCGCCGATGTCCACCGGTTCGCCTTGTACCTCGGTGAGCTCTCGCACGATGACGTCTTCGTTTTTGGTCAACACATCTGCCAGCGAGGCGAAGTGTTCGGCCAGCTGCTGGTCGTCGGTCTGCGCGGCCAGCTCTTGTGCCCAGTACATGGCGAGGTAGAACTGGCTGCCCCGGTTGTCGAGTTCACCGGTTTTGCGCGACGGACTCTTGTCGTTGTCCAGCAGCTTGCCGATGGCGGCATCCAGGGTCTTACCCAAGAGTTTGGCCCGCTCGTTACCGGTCTTGATGCCGATATCCTCGAAACCGGCGCCCAGCGCGAGGAACTCACCCAGAGAATCCCAGCGCAGGTGATTCTCCTCCACCAATTGTTTGACGTGCTTGGGTGCCGAACCGCCCGCCCCCGTCTCGTACATTCCGCCGCCGGCCATCAGCGGAACGACGGACAGCATCTTGGCGCTGGTGCCTAACTCCAGGATCGGGAACAGGTCGGTGAGGTAGTCGCGCAGGATGTTGCCGGTCGCGGCGATGGTGTCCAGTCCACGGACCAGGCGCTCGCACGTGTAGCGCATGGATCGCACTTGCGACATGATCTGGATGTCCAGACCTTCGGTGTCGTGATCTTTCAGGTATGTCTTGACCTTCTTGATCAGCTCGTTCTCGTGCGGGCGGTACGGGTCCAGCCAGAACAGCACCGGCATCCCGGAGATGCGCGCGCGGGTGACAGCCAGCTTGACCCAGTCACGGATCGGTGCGTCCTTGACGATGCACATGCGCCAGATGTCGCCGGCTTCCACGTTCTCGGTCAGCAGCACCTCGCCGGTGGCGACATCGACGATGTTGGCGACGCCGTCCTCGGGAATCTCGAACGTCTTGTCGTGCGAGCCGTACTCCTCGGCCTGCTGGGCCATCAGACCCACATTGGGGACGGTGCCCATCGTCGTCGGATCGAACTGGCCATTTGTCTTGCAGAAGTTGATGATCTCCTGATAGATGCGCGAGAAGGTGGACTCCGGGTTGACCGCCTTGGTGTCCTTGAGCTTTCCGTCGGCGCCATACATCTTGCCGCCCGCGCGAATCATCGCGGGCATCGAGGCGTCCACGATCACATCGCTCGGCGAGTGGAAGTTGGAGATACCTCTGGCCGAATCGACCATCGCGAGCTCGGGGCGGTGTTCGTGGCAACGGTGTAGGTCCTCGATGATCTCGTCGCGTTGCGACGCCGGCAGCGACTCGATCTTGCTGTACAGATCGGACAAGCCATTGTTGACGTTGACGCCCAAGTCGTCGAACAGCTCCTGGTGCTTGGCGAAGGCGTCCTTGTAGAAGATCCTGACCGCGTGGCCGAAGACGATGGGGTGGCTGACCTTCATCATGGTCGCCTTGACGTGCAAGGAGAACATCACGCCGGTCTCGAACGCATCCTGCATCTGCTCTTCGTAGAAGTCGCACAGCGCTTTCTTGCTCATGAACATGCTGTCGATGACGTCGCCGTCATCCAGCGGCACCTCGGGCTTGAGCACGATCGTCTTGCCGCTCTTGGCCAGCAGTTCCATCCTCACGTTGCGCGCGCGGTCCAGTGTCATCGACTTCTCGCCGGCGTAGAAGTCACCGTGCCGCATGTGCGCTACGTGGGTGCGTGAGGCCATCGACCACTCGCCCATGCTGTGCGGGTGCTTGCGCGCGTACTCCTTCACCGCCTTGGGCGCCCGACGGTCCGAATTGCCTTGGCGCAGTACCGGGTTCACCGCGCTGCCCAGGCATCTGGCGTAGCGCTCTTTGATGGCCTTCTCCTGGTCAGTCTTCGGGTCCGCCGGGTAGTCTGGGACCGCGTAACCCTTGTCTTGCAGTTCCTTGATGGCGGCTACCAGCTGTGGCACCGAGGCGCTGATGTTCGGCAGCTTGATGATGTTGGTGTCGGGTAGCTGAGTCAGCCGGCCCAGTTCGGCGAGGTTATCCGGTACCCGCTGCTCCTCGGTCAGGTAATCGGGGAATTCCGCCAGGATGCGTGCCGCTACAGAGATGTCGCTGGCCTCGATCTTGATGCCCGCCGGTTCGGCAAAGGCACGCACAATCGGCAGAAAGGCGTAGGTCGCCAGCAGCGGCGCCTCGTCGGTCAGCGTGTAAATGATGGTCGGCTGTTCGGCGCTCATGGTGTTCTCCCGGCGTCACTGTCGGTCAGATGCTGAATCACTCCGCGTTGTAGCGGCGGTTACCAGTATCGCGGATTGCGCCGCACATGATTCGGGCGGTGTTCTGCGCGACGACGATCACTTTCTGTTTGCCCGAAGGCCGTCGAGGGCGACGTCGGTCACCTTTGCGGCCAACTCAGCGTTGTAGCTCTGCATCGCTTGGCAGCCGACTAGGAGCGTCTTGACGTCAAGCACGTCTACGTCCGGCCGTACGGTGCCGGCGCGCTGGGCGGCGCGCAACAGGTCGGTGAGCAGGTCCAAGAAATCTGCCTCGGCTTCCGGGGCCGCGCTGCTGATTTCAATCCCGACGCCGGCCAGCGCCTCGACCAGGCCGCGATCGGTGGCGCCCCACTGCAATACCATCGACCGCAGGAATGCAAACAGCGCGTCGCCGGGATGCTTGGATTTGAGCAGGGCATGTCCCTTGTCGATGATGCGGTGCATCCGGTCGGCGATCACCGCCTGAAACAGCGCCTCCTTGGTCGGGAAATGCCGGTATACCGTGCCTGCGCCGACTCCGGCGCGCCGAGCGATCTCGTCAACGGGCACCGATAGACCGTCGGCCGCAAAGGTTTGGTAGGCAACCTCCAATACGCGTGCCCGGTTACGGGCCGCGTCGGCACGCACCCGCCGGTCAGTAGGAGCCAAGTCGTACCTCCGAAAGCCTTGACAAAGCGGGGCGCGCGTTCCGTATAGTTCGGCTAAGCGGAGCGCTCGCCCCGCTTAGTCAAAGCATAGCGAGGAGCCCTCATGACCAAATGGACTGCCGCCGACATTCCTGACCAGACCGGCCGGACCGCCGTCATCACGGGGGCCAACACCGGACTTGGATTCGAGACCGCCGCAGCGCTTGCCGCCCATGGTGCACACGTGGTGCTGGCTGTGCGCAACCTCGACAAGGGCAAGCAGGCGGCGGCACGCATCACCGAGGCCACCCCCGGCGCCGAAGTAGAGCTTCAGGAGCTTGACCTGACCTCGCTGGCGTCGGTGCGCGCCGCCGCGGCACAGCTGAAGTCTGACCACCAGCGCATCGACCTGCTGATCAACAACGCCGGGGTGATGTATACACCCCGACAGACCACAGCAGACGGCTTCGAGATGCAGTTCGGCACCAACCACTTGGGCCATTTCGCGTTGACCGGCCTGTTGATTGATCGACTGCTGCCCGTCGCCGGTTCACGAGTGGTCACCATCAGCAGCGTCGGCCATCGCATCCGTGCCGCAATCCATTTCGACGACCTCCAGTGGGAACGCCGGTACAGGCGGGTCGCCGCCTACGGCCAAGCCAAGCTCGCCAACCTGCTGTTCACTTATGAACTTCAGCGTCGGTTAGCACCGGGCGGAACCACCATCGCGGTCGCGTCGCACCCGGGAGTGTCCAACACCGAACTGGTCCGCAACATGCCACGGCCGCTCGTCGCGGTGGCGGCCATACTGGCGCCGCTGATGCAAGACGCCGAACTGGGGGCCCTGCCGACATTGCGTGCCGCCACCGATCCCGCGGTGCGCGGCGGCCAGTACTTCGGACCCGATGGCTTCGGTGAAATACGGGGCTACCCGAAGGTGGTGGCCTCCAGCGCCCAGTCTCACGACGAGCAGCTGCAGCGCCGCCTGTGGGCTGTGTCCGAAGAGCTCACCGGGGTCGTCTATCCCGTCGGATGAGCCGGACTCAACGGCAACGGTTGGTCAACACTCGACGATGTTGACTGCGACGTTGATGGCGAGCCCGCCGGCCGAGGTTTCCTTGTACTTGGTGTGCATGTCCGCGCCGGTGGCGCGCATGGTGTCGATGACCTGGTCGAGGGTGACGCGATGGATGCCGTCGCCGCGCAATGCCATCCGTGCGGCGTTGATGGCCTTGCCGGCGGAAATCGCGTTGCGTTCGATGCAGGGGATCTGCACCAGCCCGGCGATGGGGTCACAGGTCAGGCCGAGGCTGTGTTCCATGGCGATCTCGGCGGCGTTTTCCACTTGTCGCGGTGTGCCGCCGAGGATTTCAGCCAATCCGGCGGCGGCCATGGCGGCCGCGGAGCCGACCTCGCCCTGACAGCCGACCTCGGCTCCGGAGATCGATGCTCGCTCCTTGAACAACGATCCGATGGCTCCAGCAGTGAGCAGGAATCGCACGGTGACATCGTCGGGGTCCCCCGCGCCGGCCGACGTGTAGTGGATTGCGTAGTGCAGGACCGCCGGCACGATGCCGGCGGCACCGTTGGTCGGGGCGGTGACGACGCGCCCACCGGAGGCGTTCTCCTCGTTGACTGCCAGCGCGACCAGGTTGACCCAGTCCTCAGCGAATTCCGGCTTGCGAGTGGGGTCTTCGGCGTTCAAGCGGTCATACCACACCTTCGCTCGCCGGCGCACCCGGAGGCCGCCAGGAAGCAACCCTTCGCGAGCGATGCTCCGCTGTTCGCACTCAACCATGACGTCGCGCAGGTGCAGCAGCGCGGCGCGTACCTCGTTCTCGGTGCGGCAACATGTTTCGTTGCGCAGCGCCGCTTCGCTAATTGACACGTCGAGGCGGTCACAGATGTCCAGCAGTTCTTGGGCCGACACGTAGGGAAGGGCAACTGAGCATGGATGTTGGCCGCTGTTGCCGCTGGTCTGTTCCGTGACGATGAACCCTCCGCCCACCGAAAAATAAGTCTCGGTGGCCAAGACGCGGCCGTGTGGGCCCGCGGCAGTGAACGTCATTCCGTTGGGATGCGTTGGCAGAACGATGTCGGGATGCAGGTCGATATCACGCTCGGTCAGCGGGACCGGAATGACACCGCCGATTCGCGTCACGCCGGACGCTGCGATCTCGGCGAGCCGGCGTTCCTTGTGTTCGGTGGTAATCGTTTCTGGCTGGCAGCCTTCCAGCCCCAGCAATATCGCCGACATGGTGCCATGACCGGCTCCGGTGGCCGCGAGCGAGCCGAACAGATCCACTCGCATCGCCTCGAGGTCATCCAGGTGGCCCCGGCGGCGCAGCGCAACTACGAACTGGTTTGCCGCGCGCATCGGTCCCACGGTGTGGGAACTGGACGGCCCGATGCCGATGGTGAACAGGTCGAAGACGCTGATGGTCATGTCCGGTGCAGTTCCGGGTAGAGCGGATAGCGTGCGGCCAGCCGCTGGACCTGGGCGCGCAGCGGACCCAGCTGGTCGTCGTTGGTGGCCGTCAGTGCCGCCGCGATGAGGTCTGCCACGGCGCGGAAGTCGTTGTGGGAGAAGCCGCGTGCGGCCAGCGCCGGGGTGCCGATTCGCAGGCCCGAGGTGATCATCGGGGGACGAGGGTCGAAGGGTACCGCGTTGCGGTTGACGGTGATGTCCACGGCGGCCAACCGGTCTTCGGCTTGCTGGCCGTCGAGTTCGGCGTCGCGCAGGTCGACTAGGACGAGGTGCACATCGGTGCCGCCGGTTAGCACCGCGATGCCACGTTCGGCGACGTCGGGCTGGGTCAACCGGCCGGCAAGGATGCGCGCGCCGTCGAGGCAACGTTGTTGGCGCTGCGCGAATTCAGGTTGTGCTGCCATCTTGAATGCGGTGGCCTTGGCTGCGATGACATGCTCGAGCGGCCCGCCCTGCTGCCCAGGGAAGACCGCGGAATTGATCTTCTTGGCGATGGCCGGGTCATTGCACAAGATGATGCCGCCGCGGGGCCCGCCGAGCGTCTTGTGAGTGGTGGAGGTGACGACGTGGGCGTGCGGCACCGGGCTGGGGTGCACGCCAGCGGCGACCAGGCCGGCGAAATGCGCCATATCCACCATGAGCACGGCGTCGACTTCGTCGGCGATGGCGCGGAAGCGGGCGAAATCCAGCTGGCGTGGGTACGCCGACCAGCCGGCGATGATCATTTTGGGCCGGTGTGTGCGCGCTGCCTCGGCGACGGCATCCATGTCGACCAGGTAGTCCTCTTTGGACACCTCGTAGGCGGTGGCGTGGTAGAGCTTGCCGGAAAAGTTGATCCGCATCCCGTGGGTCAGGTGACCGCCATGAGCCAGCGACAACCCCAGGATGGTGTCGCCGGGGTTTAGCAGCGCATGCATGGTGGCGGCGTTGGCGGTGGCCCCCGAATGTGGTTGCACGTTGGCGTATTCGGCGCCAAAGAGCGCTTTGACGCGGTCGATAGCCAACTGCTCGACACCGTCGACGAATTCACAGCCACCGTAGTAGCGCCGGCCCGGGTAGCCTTCGGCGTACTTGTTGGTCAAGACCGAACCTTGGGCCTGCATCACGGCCAGCGGTGCATAGTTCTCCGAAGCGATCATCTCCAAGCCGGATTCTTGACGGCGCAGCTCGCCGTCGATCAGGGCGGCGATGTCCGGGTCGAAGGCGGTCAGGGAGTCGTTGAGGGTGTTCATCAGCTCAGTCCGGTCTGTTCGGCGTACTCGGGGGCGGTCAAGGGTGTTCCCGGAGCAATCGGCTGCCCGGCCAAATGGGCATCCGGCGGCCGCGACATCGTTTCGGCCACGGCGAGGTCGCCAACAGTTCGATCGTGCGGTTCAGACAAGGGCCAACTCCGGTTTCGACGAGCCCGGATCGCGCCGGGCTGGTTGCGCCCTCCCCGCTCTGTCCTGAAACCTGAGAGTCTGCGGCGTCGCATCATGGCGCCGCTCTACACCTTCGGTCAGGCACGGTCGGTGCGACCGTCCCTGTCTCCAGAGTTGCCTCGGCGGTGTGGTGCTTGGGCCTGAGAGATTCTCGGGGAGGAGATTGCTCCTACGGCGCCTCGACATGGAGGTTCTCCCACATCCACATCGCGTCAGCGGCTGTTCGATTGTGACGGAAAGCAACATACACACCACGCATGTGTTTTGTCACCCTGCGGTCGGTGGTAGTCGGACGGCCCAATCAGACAGCGCGGGTCATATCACGCGTTCGTGCACAGTTGGGTGTTTATCCACAGGGGTGCGTTTGTCGGCGGCTGGCGGGGCGTGGCGGCGATAGCACTCGAATATGAGTTCGATCACGGTGTCGGTGGACCCGGTGGACCCGGTGGACCCGGTGGACCCGGTGGACCCGGTGGACCCGGTGGACCCGGTGGACGCCGTGGTCGCCGCGGGATCAGACGGGCTCACTGTGGCCCGCATCGAGTCCGAGATCGGGGCCTTGGAGTTCCTGAACGAACTGCGCACTGAACTCAAGAGTGGACAGTTTCGACCTCAACCGGTGCGGGAACGCAAGATCCCCAAACCGGGCGGGTTGGGCAAGGTACGGCGGCTGGGGATTCCCACAGTGGCCGACCGGGTCGTTCAGGCGGCGTTGAAACTGGTGCTAGAACCCATCTTTGAGACCGACTTCGAGCCGGTCTCCTACGGGTTTCGGCCCGCGCGACGCGCGCACGACACGATCGCTGAGATTCACTTGTTCGGCACCCAGGAGTATCGCTGGGTGCTCGACGCTGATATCAAGGCGTGCTTTGACCGCATCGACCACGCGGACCTGATGGACCGGGTGCGTCACCGGATCAAAGACAAGCGGGTGTTGCGGCTGGTGAACTGGCAGCGCATTCGGCATCGCTGGAATTGGACCGACGTCCGCCGCTGGCTCACCGACCCCACCGGGCGGTGGCACCCCATCAGCGCGGACGGGATCACCCTGTTTAACCCCGCCGCGGTGCCCATTCGGCGATACCGCTATCGGGGCAACACGATCCCCACTCCCTGGACTCAGGCTGTCTGAACCACCCCATCGGCAGATTCCGTGAAGAGCCAGATACGGTGAAAGTCGCACGTCCGGTTCGAAGGGCGGCCACGGGAAACGGACCCGCAGCAACGCGGGCACCGCACCCATGGTCGACCCAACTGCCACGCACCCGGTGACCGGTGCGAAGTCCACCATATCGACCAGTGGGCAACCGGCGGCTCAACCGATATCGACAAACTCACCTTCACCTGCACACCCAACCACAAGCTAGTCGGGAAAGGCTGGCAGACAAGGAAACGGTCCGACGGCCAAACGGAATGGATCCCGCCACCCCACCTCGACCGCGGTGCCCACACCAACGACTACCACCACCCCGAACGCCTCTTCGACCACTAGCGGGCCGCGCCCTGACCACAAAACGTCAAGACCAGGCCCCACAAGTGCGCCACGTTGGTAGCGTCTGGGAATGCTCTTCGCGGCCCTGCGTGACATGCAATGGAGAAAGCGCCGCCTGGTCATCACGATCATCAGCACCGGGCTGATCTTCGGGATGACGCTTGTTTTGACCGGACTCGCGAACGGCTTCCGGGTGGAGGCCCGGCACACCGTCGATTCCATGGGTGTCGATGTATTCGTCGTCAGATCCGGCGCTGCTGGACCTTTTCTGGGTTCAATACCGTTTCCCGATGTTGACCTGGCCCGAGTGGCCGCTGAACCCGGTGTCATGGCCGCGGCCCCGTTGGGCAGCGTGGGGACGATCATGAAAGAAGGCACGTCGACGCGAAACGTCACGGTCTTCGGCGCGCCCGAGCACGGACCTGGCATGCCACGGGTCTCAGAGGGTCGGTCACCGTCGAAACCGGACGAAGTCGCGGCATCGAGCACGATGGGCCGACACCTCGGTGACACTGTCGAGGTCGGCGCGCGCAGATTGCGGGTCGTTGGCATTGTGCCGAATTCCACCGCGCTGGCCAAGATCCCCAATGTCTTCCTCACGACCGAGGGCTTACAGAAATTGGCGTACAACGGGCAGCCGAATATCACGTCCATCGGGATCATAGGTATGCCCCGACAGCTGCCGGAGGGTTACCAGACTTTCGATCGGGTGGGCGCTGTCAATGATTTGGTGCGCCCATTGAAGGTCGCAGTGAATTCGATCTCGATCGTGGCTGTTTTGCTGTGGATTGTGGCGGTGCTGATCGTCGGCTCGGTGGTGTACCTTTCGGCTCTTGAGCGGCTACGTGACTTCGCGGTGTTCAAGGCGATTGGCACGCCAACGCGCTCGATTATGGCCGGGCTCGCATTACAGGCGCTGGTCATTGCGTTGCTTGCGGCGGTGGTGGGCGTCGTCCTGGCGCAGGTGTTGGCACCACTGTTTCCGATGATTGTCGCGGTACCCGTCGGTGCTTACCTGGCGCTACCGGTGGCCGCGATCGTCATCGGTCTGTTCGCTAGTGTTGCCGGATTGAAGCGCGTGGTGACGGTCGATCCCGCGCAGGCGTTCGGAGGTCCCTAGCGGTGGGCGATCTCAGCATTCAGAACCTCGTCGTTGAGTACTACAGCGGTGGATACGCGCTTAGGCCGATCAACGGTTTGAACCTCGACGTGGCAGCCGGGTCGTTGGTGATGCTGCTCGGACCCAGCGGCTGCGGCAAGACGACACTGCTTTCCTGTCTGGGCGGCATTCTGCGCCCGAAGTCTGGGGCGATCAAGTTCGACGAAGTCGACATCACGACGCTACAAGGCGCCGAGCTGGCGAACTACCGGCGTAACAAGGTCGGCATCGTGTTCCAGGCGTTCAATCTGGTGCCCAGCCTGACCGCTGTCGAGAACGTGATGGTGCCGTTACGCTCGGCCGGGATGTCACGCAGGGCGTCGCGTAGGCGTGCCGAAGAACTGCTGGCGCGCGTCAATCTCGCGGAACGAATGAATCATCGACCCGGTGATCTGAGCGGAGGTCAGCAGCAACGAGTCGCGGTGGCACGCGCGATTGCGCTGGATCCGCCACTGATCCTCGCTGACGAACCGACCGCACACCTGGATTTCATCCAGGTGGAGGAGGTGCTGCGGTTGATCCGCGAACTGGCCGATGGCGAGCGTGTGGTCGTGGTCGCAACCCACGACAGCAGGATGTTGCCGATGGCCGATCGCGTCGTTGAGCTGACACCCGATTTCGCGGAGACAAATCGGCCACCTGAAACCGTACATCTTCAGGCCGGCGAGGTGCTGTTCGAGCAGAGCACGATGGGCGACCTGATCTACGTGGTGTCGGAGGGCGAGTTTGAGATTGTGCACGAATTGGCCGACGGCGGTGAGGAATTGGTCAAGGTTGCCGGGCCGGGGGATTACTTCGGCGAGATAGGCGTGCTGTTTCACCTGCCGCGCTCGGCGACCGTGCGTGCCCGCAGCGACGCGACGGCCGTCGGCTATACCGTGCAGGCGTTTCGTGAGCGGCTCGGCGTGGGGGGTCTGCGCGATCTGATCGAGCATCGTGCGCTTGCCAACGACTAACCCGGCTTGGCCGGAACTAGCCACTGCCGGGGCAGCGGTGGCGGTTCACACCGCGTGCGCGTTTGGAGGTCCCTGAGCGATGGGCGATCTGAGCATTAGCCAGGTGTCGGCGCGTCCGGGACGGATCGGGATTCGCGCTAGGCAAATGTTCGACGGATACCGGTTTCAGCGTGGTCCGTGCTGGTCGTGGTCGAGGATGGTCGGATCAGCGCGGTCGATTTTGCTGGCTCCGCCTGCCCCGATATGAACCTGGTTGATCTGGGTGAATCGACTTTGTTGCCGGGTCTGGTGGATGCGCATGCGCATTTGTGCTGGGACCCCGACGGTAGGCCAGAGGATTTGGCCGGCGACCCCCATGCGGTGCTGGTGGGACGGGCGCGACGGCACGCCGCGGCCGCGTTGCGCTCCGGGATCACCACGATTCGCGATCTCGGCGACCGTGACTATGCGGCCTTGGCGCTGCGGGAGGAGTATCGGCAGAAAACGACGGTGGGGCCGGAACTGGTGGTTTCTGGGCCACCATTGACTCGCAGCGGCGGGCATTGCTGGTTCCTCGGCGGCGTGGCCGATAGCGTCGAGGAGCTGGTTGATGCGGTGCAGGAGCGGGCCGCGCGGGGAGCGGATTGGATCAAGGTGATGGCCACGGGCGGATTCGTTACCACAGCATCCGATCCGTGGCAGCCGCAGTACGGCAGCGGCCAACTGGCCGCGGTGGTGGCGGCCGCCGAGCAGGTAGGTCTACCGGTGACCGCACATGCACATGCCACCGCAGGGATCGCCGCGGCGGTCGCCGCGGGTGTTGACGGCATCGAGCACTGCACGTTCTTGAGCGAAGGCAGCGCCGCCGCCAGCCCGGATGTTGTTGAAGCGATTGTTGCCCAAGGTGTGTGGTGCGGTATGACGATTCCCCGGGTGTATCCGGAGATGCCGGAGAACCTTGTCGCGGTTGTGCAGGATGGATGGCGAAACATCCGCCGGCTCATCGACGCCGGTGCGCGTGTCGCCCTGTCCACCGACGCTGGAGTCGCCCCGGGCAGACGCCATGACGTGCTCCCCGACGATTTGGTGTATCTGTCTCGACACGGGTTCACCAGCACAGAGGTGCTGACCGGCGCCACCGCAGCGGCCGCTGCCAGCTGTGGGCTCGGCCACCGCAAGGGTCGCATCGCGCCGGGCTACGACGCTGATCTGCTGGCTGTTGCGGCAGGTGTGGACCATGACCCCGCCGGACTCTGCGACGTCAAAGCCGTCTGGCGCAGCGGAACCCAGGTACCGCTACAAGCATCCGCTGTGGGCTACAACACCCCGTCATAACCCCGTCATAAAATGCAGGACAGCATCTTCAATCTGTTGACCGAGGAACAGCTTCGGGGTCGCAACACGCTCAAGTGGAACTATTTCGGGCCCGATGTAGTGCCACTGTGGCTGGCGGAGATGGACTTTCCCACCGCACCGGCTGTGCTCGACGGGGTGCGGGCGTGCGTCGACAACGAGGAGTTCGGCTACCCGCCGTTGGGCGAGGACAGCCTGCCGAGGGCGACGGCCGATTGGTGCCGACAACGCTACGGTTGGTGCCCCCGACCGGACTGGGTCCGCGTCGTGCCGGATGTCCTGAAGGGGATGGAAGTCGTCGTCGAATTCCTTACCCGGCCGGAGAGTCCGGTCGCGTTGCCGGTTCCGGCTTACATGCCGTTTTTCGACGTCCTGCACGTCACCGGCCGCCAACGAGTGGAAGTCCCAATGGTGCAGCAAGACTCGGGACGCTACCTGCTGGACCTGGACGCTCTGCAGGCCGCGTTCGTCCGCGGTGCCGGATCGGTGATTATCTGCAATCCGAATAACCCACTGGGTACGGCGTGCACCGAAGCCGAGCTACGTGCGATTGTGGATATCGCGGCCCGCCACGGCGCCCGGGTGATCGCGGATGAGATCTGGGCACCGGTGGTCTACGGATCGCGCCATGTCGCCGCCGCTTCGGTGTCGGAGGCGGCGGCTGAAGTCGTGGTCACGTTGGTGTCGGCGTCCAAAGGCTGGAACTTGCCGGGTCTGATGTGCGCTCAGGTGATCCTGTCTAACCGCCGTGACGCCCACGACTGGGACCGGATCAACATGTTGCACCGCATGGGCGCATCAACGGTCGGTATCCGCGCGAACATCGCCGCCTACCATCATGGCGAATCTTGGTTGGACGAGCTGCTCCCTTATCTGCGGGCGAACCGTGATCATCTGGCACGGGCGCTGCCGGAGTTAGCTCCCGGGGTAGAGGTCAACGCTCCGGACGGTACCTACCTGTCGTGGGTGGATTTCCGTGCGCTGGCTCTGCCGTCTGAACCGGCGGAATACCTGCTCTCGAAGGCGAAGGTGGCGCTGTCGCCTGGCATTCCGTTCGGCGCCGCGGTGGGCTCGGGATTTGCGCGGCTGAACTTCGCCACCACCCGCGCAATACTGGATCGGGCGATCGAGGCTATCGCGGCCGCCCTGCGCGACATCATCGATTAAGCCAACCAGTAGATTCACAACGCTGCGGCGTGTTGGGTCAGGCTGAAGAAGATGTAGGCGAGGCAGATCAGGAAGTTCAGTGCCACGAGAACCAAACCCAGACAGATTAGTGAATGCGTGGCTCGGCGTTGTAGGCGGTGGAATTTCGCGACGCGCTTCTCATGGTTCAGCTGGGTCACGATCAGTGCGAACTTGACGTCGGTCCATTCTTCGTCGGCGGCGGGAGCGCCCAACAGCATTTCCTGAAGGCGCTTCGGCGGGGCTTCGACGCCGACCCGCGCGAAGTGCTGGCTCAGCCGCCGGGCTTGCCTGCGGCCAAGAATCTGACCCCGCACCGGTGGCTGATGCGAGAGCTTCCTTCGTTCGTCCCCCCAGTGGTTGGACGGGGTCGTCACAGCGGGCATTCTAAGTCCCGCGGGCCACAAAAGGCAGTGCCGCGGAACTTCTTGGCCCAAACGGGCACCCGGCTACGTGCGCACCGCGACCGTCGACAACTGGTCGGCGAGCCGGTCCGGGGAATCCACCATCGAGAACGTCCGTGCTCCCTCGATTACCTCGAAACGGGCGCGCGGGATGGTCGCGGCGAGCCGTTGACCGTTCTCGAGTGCGAAGAACACGTCATCCGCCGACCACGCGATGAGCGCCGGCTTGTCGAATTCAGGCAGCCGGGCGGCGACTGCGGTGGTGACTTCGGTGCGCAGCGATAGCGAGAGCTGACGCAGGTCTTCGGCGATGGCCGGGTTGGATAGCGCCGGACGAACCCAGGCCCGGGTGAGATGGTCGATGTTGTGGTGCGACAAACCGGCATACGCGCGGTTACGCGCGGCCGGTGCCCGCATCACCTGGATCGCGGCCCGGAACAGGGTGGCCGATTTCGCGGCCAGGATCACCGGTTTGAGGATCGGCGGCGGAAAGTGTTCGAACGCATCGCAACTAGTGAGGACCAGGGCACCGAGCCGTTCGGGATAGTGGACCGCGACGAGCTGGGTGACGACCCCGCCGGTGTCGTTGCCGACCAGCACCACGTCCTTGAGCTCGAGCGCGGCAAGGACGTCGGCGACGATGCCGGCAACCCCGCCGATGGTCTGGTCGGCGCCGGGGCGTAGCGGCTTAGGATGCGCACCCAGCGGCCAGGTGGGGGCGATGCAGCGCAGGCCACGACCGGCGAGTCGCTCACTGACCCGTCGCCATAGTTGACCGCCCATCATGTACCCGTGCACGAACACGACAGGCCTGCCAGTTTCGGGTCCGGTTGCTTCGTAATGAATAGTTCCGGCACTAATGTCGATCGTCGACATGGATGCCCACCCTTCGAGGTACATTTACAAGCAGACTGCCGGTAACTTACCAACAGATTGTATGGAAATCAAGAGACGCACCCAGGAGGAACGCTCCGCGGCGACCCGCGAGGCGCTGATCACCGGGGCCCGCAAGCTGTGGGGGTTACGGGGTTATGCGGAGGTGGGGACGCCGGAAATCGCGACCGAGGCGGGGGTCACGCGGGGGGCGATGTACCACCAATTCGCCGATAAAGCAGCACTATTCCGCGATGTGGTGGAGGTCGTGGAGCAAGACGTGATGGCCCGGATGGCCACCTTGGTCGCCGCCTCGGGGGCGGCGACGCCGGCCGATGCAATCCGGGCAGCGGTCGATGCCTGGCTCGAGGTATCTGGTGATCCGGAGGTGCGTCAGCTGATCCTGCTGGATGCGCCCGTCGTGCTGGGCTGGGCGGGTTTCCGCGACGTCGCCCAGCGATACAGCCTGGGCATGACCGAACAGTTGATCACCGAGGCGATCCGGGCCGGCCAGTTGGCTCGTCAACCGGTGCGGCCGCTGGCCCAGGTGCTCATTGGCGCGCTCGACGAGGCGGCGATGTTCATCGCCACCGCCGACGACCCCAAGCGCGCCCGTCGGGAGACCAGACAGGTGCTGCGCCGGCTCATCGACGGGATGCTTAACGGCTAGCGCTGGGCGCGGCCTCGGCAAAATGGCTTGCGGACCGGGATCTGAGTTCCAGAACTGGGCGCAGGACTGGCTGGTCACCACTTGGCGGCGAGGCGTGTCCATTCCGCTGCCAGGTCGCGGTCCCGGTGGAAGCCGCGCAGGGTAATCAGCTCGATAGCTTTGCGCGCATCTTGGATATCTTGAGGCGATGCGGCGTCCACGAGCGCACGTAGATCACTGCGATCCTGGGGTCGCCGATCATCATCTCTCGCAAGAAGTTTCATCGCGATCAGATGCGCCGTTGTGGCCACCGGAGCGACTAGATCGGGCAAGATCTCGATCTCCTCGGCAGCCTCCGCAATCTCCGGTTCGATGCCACAGCTCGCGAAAAGGAGGTCCACCACAACATTCGCGGCAGTGTCTGCGGTTGCTCCGAGACGGACCGCTGCCAACCGTCTGGCCGCGTCCTGCTCTACCGACGCCAGGAGATGGTACTGCTGGGTAAGAAGTTGACGGACTAAAGATTCCGCGGCATCGTCGTTTGCCACCGCGACAACAATGTCCACGTCACGGGTGAAACGTGGTTCGGATCGCGCAGACACCGCGAAACCACCAACCAGCGCCCACCGCTGACGCAATCCGGTCAGGTCCTTGGCGACCCTACGGAGTGTCGACTCCACAGCGTTCATGTGAACCGTGTGGACGTCGGGCCTGCGCTGTCACCCTCCTCCGCCCCGGGACGCGTCATCCTCCACGCGTCGATAGCTGCTTCAATTTCAACAACGTCCGCATTGGGCCGTTCACGACCCAGCCTCATGCGCTGCATCTGCTCGCCAACCTCGTACATGTCCAGAGCGAGCCTCAGCTTCTGCGCAGCGACGGAAACTGCCACACTCAAAGCCTACTGGGCGCACGTGTGGCAACGAGTCGATCCACACGAAATGCCGCCGTTGGGCCGCGGACTAGCCGAATTTTCCGGGTGGTGACACAGCCCACATTTGGCATGGGACTTTCGGCCCTGTCCGCGTCCGTGTCGGCCAGACAAGCTTTGGGCATTGGCCACAATCGGGCCACAATCGAAAGCCGAGCAGGTGGAACCGAAACGCAGTCGCCTCGTCGTATGTGCACCCGAGCCATCGCACGCGCGGGAATTCCCGGATGTCGCCGTATTCTCCGGCGGCCGGGCTAACGCATCCCAGGCCGAACGGTTGGCTCGTGCCGTGGGTCGCGTGTTGGCCGATCGGGGCGTCACCGGGGGTGCTCGGGTGCGGCTGACCATGGCGAACTGCGCCGATGGGCCGACGCTGGTGCAGATAAACCTGCAGGTAGGTGACACCCCATTAAGGGCGCAGGCCGCCACCGCGGGCATCGATGATCTGCGACCCGCACTGATCAGACTGGATCGACAGATCGTGCGGGCGTCGGCACAGTGGTGCCCCCGGCCTTGGCCGGATCGGCCCCGCCGGCGATTGACCACGCCGGCCGAGGCGCTAGTCACCCGCCGCAAACCGGTCGTGCTAAGGCGCGCAACCCCGTTGCAGGCGATTGCCGCTATGGACGCCATGGACTACGACGTGCATTTGTTCACCGACGCCGAGACGGGGGAGGACGCTGTGGTCTATCGGGCTGGACCGTCGGGGCTGCGGCTGGCCCGCCAGCACCACGTATTTCCCCCAGGATGGTCACGTTGTCGCGCCCCAGCCGGGCCGCCGGTGCCGCTGATTGTGAATTCGCGTCCGACACCGGTTCTCACGGAGGCCGCCGCGGTGGACCGGGCGCGCGAACATGGACTGCCATTCCTGTTTTTCACCGACCAGGCCACCGGCCGCGGCCAGCTGCTCTACTCCCGCTACGACGGCAACCTCGGGTTGATCACCCCGACCGGTGACGGCGTTGCCGACGGTCTGGCATGAGCCTGGGCTCGCGGCGCGCCAGCCCGCAAAGCGCCCGGGAGGTGGTCGAGCTCGACCGTGACGAGGCGATGCGGTTGCTGGCCAGCGTTGACCATGGGCGTGTGGTGTTCACCCGCGCGGCGCTGCCGGCGATCCGTCCAGTCAATCACCTCGTGGTCGACGGTCGGGTGATCGTGCGCACCCGCCTGACGGCCAACGTGTCCGTTGCGGTGCGATCGAGCGCCGATGCCGGTGTCGTGGTCGCCTACGAAGCCGACGACCTTGATCCGCGGCGTCGGACGGGGTGGAGTGTGGTGGTGACGGGACTGGCGACCGAGGTCAGCGATCCCGAGCAGGTTGCCCGCTACCAGCGGCTGCTACACCCGTGGGTGAACATGGCGATGGACACCGTGGTCGCGATCGAACCCGAGATCGTCACCGGCATCCGCATCGTTGCTGACTCGCGTACGCCGTAGCCGATTGGCCGCGGGCGGCCCGCACGCATCCGCACTATCTGATAAATTCTTCAACTCGTCAACCGATGTAACGCTGAAGCTCTCAGGAGACGCGGTGGAGTCCGAACCGCTGTACAAGCTCAAGGCGGAGTTCTTCAAAACCCTTGCGCATCCGGCGCGGATCAGGATTTTGGAGCTGCTGGTCGAGCGGGACCGTTCGGTCGGTGAGTTGCTGTCCTCGGACGTCGGCCTGGAGTCGTCGAACCTGTCCCAGCAGCTGGGTGTGCTACGCCGGGCGGGTGTTGTCGCGGCACGTCGTGACGGCAACGCGATGATCTATTCGATTGCCGCACCCGATATCGCCGAGCTGCTGGCGGTGGCACGCAAGGTGCTGGCCAGGGTGCTCAGCGATCGGGTGGCGGTGCTAGAGGACCTCCGCGCCGGCGGCTCGGCCACGTAACGCCATGGGTTGGGTTGCCAAGATTTTCCGTGTTGGCCGGGTGGTCGAGCCCGCGGCCCCCTTACCGGCGGCGATAGCCGAACCACCCGCCGGGGTACGGGGTTCGCTGCAGATCCGACATGTTGACGCGGGTTCGTGCAACGGGTGTGAGGTGGAGATTTCGGGCGCCTTTGGCCCGGTGTATGACGCGGAGCGGTTCGGGGCGCGGCTGGTCGCCTCGCCCCGACACGCCGATGCGTTGTTGGTGACCGGCGTGGTCACGCACAACATGGCCGGCCCACTGCGCAAGACCCTGGAGGCCACGCCGCGCCCGCGGGTGGTAATCGCGTGCGGGGATTGCGCGCTGAACCGGGGGGTGTTCGCCGACGCCTACGGCGTGGTCGGTGCGGTCGGCGAGGTGGTACCCGTCGACGTCGAGATCGCCGGCTGCCCGCCGACACCCGCGGCCATCATGGCGGCGCTGCGATCGGTGACCGGGAAATGACCGCTGCACCGACGGCCGGCGGGGTCGTCACTTCGGGCGTGGGCGTTGCCGGGGTCGGCGTGGGGTTGCTGGGCATGTTTGGACCGGTGCGTGTAGTGCACGTCGGTTGGCTGCTTCCGCTGTCCGGCGTGCACATCGAGCTCGACCGGTTGGGCGGATTCTTCATGGCGCTCACGGGCGCGGTAGCGGCTCCGGTCGGTTGTTACCTGATCGGCTACGTGCGCCGTGAACACCTCGGTCGGGTCCCGATGGCGGTGGTGCCGCTGTTCGTCGCGGCGATGCTGTTGGTGCCGGCCGCGGGCTCGGTGACGACGTTTCTGCTGGCGTGGGAGCTGATGGCGATCGCGTCGCTGATCCTGGTGCTCTCCGAGCACGCCCGCCCGCAGGTCCGCTCGGCGGGCCTGTGGTACGCCGTGATGACTCAGCTGGGATTCATCGCAATCCTGGTCGGGCTGGTGGTGTTGGCGGCGGCCGGGGGTTCCGACCGGTTCGCCGGCCTCGGGGCAGTCTGCGACGGGGTCCGCGCCGCCGTATTTATGCTCACGCTGGTCGGGTTTGGTTCGAAGGCGGGCCTGGTGCCACTGCACGCCTGGCTGCCGCGGGCCCACCCGGAGGCGCCGAGCCCGGTGTCGGCGTTGATGAGCGCGGCGATGGTCAACCTGGGCATCTACGGCATCGTCCGTTTCGATCTGCAGCTGCTGGGGCCGGGCCCACGCTGGTGGGGGCTTGCGCTGCTGGCCGTGGGCGGCACGTCCGCGCTGTATGGGGTGCTGCAGGCTTCGGTGGCCGCCGATCTCAAACGGCTGCTGGCCTATTCGACGACCGAGAACATGGGCCTGATCACGCTGGCGCTCGGTGCGGCAACACTTTTCGCGGATACCGGAGCCTACGGGCCGGCGTCGATCGCCGCCGCCGCAGCGATGCTGCACATGATTGCGCACGCGGCGTTTAAGAGCCTCGCCTTCATGGCGGCCGGATCTGTGCTGGCCGCGACCGGGCTGCGCGACCTGGACCTGCTCGGCGGGCTGGCCCGCCGAATGCCGGCGACCACCGTCTTTTTCGGGGTGGCCGCACTGGGCGCATGTGGTCTGCCGTTGGGCGCCGGGTTTGTCAGTGAGTGGCTGCTGGTCCAGTCGTTGATCCACGCTGCCCCCGGACACGACCCCATCGTGGCGCTGACGACACCGCTGGCGGTCGGCGTGGTCGCACTGGCCACCGGTCTGAGCGTGGCGGCGATGACCAAGGCCTTCGGGATCGGGTTTCTCGCCCGTCCCCGCTCCACCCAAGCCGAAGCGGCGCGTGAGGCGCCGGCCAGCATGCGCGCCGGCATGGCGATCGCGGCGGGCGCCTGCCTGGTGCTGGCGGTGGCACCGCTGCTGGTCGCACCCATGGTGCGGCGGGCCGCCGCGACGCTGCCGGCCGCTCAGGCGGTCAAGTTCACCGGTCTGGGCGCCGTGGTGCGGCTGCCCGCGATGTCCGGGTCGATCGCGCCCGGCGTGATCGCCGCCGCTGTGCTCGCCGCGGCGTTGGCGGTAGCCGTCCTCGCGCGGTGGCGTTTCCGCCGGCGCCCGGCGCCGGCCAGGTTGCCGCTGTGGGCTTGCGGCGCGGCCGATCTCACCGTGCGCATGCAATACACGGCCACGTCGTTCGCCGAGCCGCTGCAGCGGGTCTTCGGCGACGTGCTGCGCCCGGACACCGACATCGAGGTCACCCACACCGCCGAGTCGCGCTATATGGCCGAGCGGATCACCTACCGGACCGCGGTCGCCGACGCGATCGAACAGCGCCTCTATACGCCGGTGGTCGGGGCGGTGGCCGCCATGGCCGAGCTGCTGCGCCGTGCCCACACCGGCAGCGTGCACCGCTACCTGGCCTACGGCGCGCTGGGCGTACTGATCGTGCTGGTGGTCGCGAGGTGAACGTGATGTCCTACCTAGCGGGCGCCGCGCAAATCGGCGGGGTCATGGTGGGTGCGCCGCTGGTCATCGGTATGACGCGGCAGGTACGGGCACGCTGGGAAGGCCGGGCCGGCGCCGGCCTGCTGCAACCGTGGCGTGATCTGCTCAAACAGCTTGGCAAGCAACAGATCACACCGGCGGGGACGACGATCGTGTTCGCCGCCGCGCCGGTGATCGTCGCCGGGACAACGCTTTTGATCGCCGCGATCGCACCTCTGGTGGCCACCGGGTCACCCCTGGACCCCAGCGCCGACTTGTTTGCCGTGGTCGGGCTGCTATTCCTGGGCACCGTCGCACTGACCCTGGCCGGCATCGACACCGGCACCTCTTTCGGCGGCATGGGCGCCAGCCGCGAGATCACCATCGCCGCACTGGTCGAACCAACGATCCTGCTGGCGGTGTTCGCGCTGTCCATCCCCGCCGGATCGGCCAATCTCGGTGCGCTGGTGGCGAGTACGATCGACCACCCGGGCCACGTGGTGTCGCTGGCCGGCGTACTGGCCTTCGTGGCGTTGGTGATTGTCATCGTCGCCGAGACCGGGCGGCTGCCGGTGGACAACCCGGCCACCCACCTGGAATTGACGATGGTGCACGAGGCCATGGTCCTCGAGTACGCCGGCCCACGGCTGGCGCTGGTCGAATGGGCGGCCGGGATGCGGCTCACGGTGCTGCTGGCACTGCTGGCGAATCTGTTCCTGCCGTGGGGGATCGCCGGCGCCGCGCCCACCGCGCTCGACGTGTTGACCGGCGTGGTGGCGGTGGCGGCCAAGGTCGCGATTCTCGCGGTGCTGCTGGCGACGTTCGAGGTGTTCCTCGCCAAACTGCGATTGTTCCGGGTACCCGAACTGCTGGCCGGCTCGTTTCTGCTGGCCTTGCTCGCGGTCACCGCCGCCAACTTCTTCACGGTGGGGGCGTGAGGGGCCAGCGATGAGTAACGCCAACTTCTCGATCCTGGTCGACTTCGCCGCGGGTGGGCTGGTGTTGGCGTCGGTGCTGATTGTCTGGCGCCGCGACCTGCGGGCCATTGTGCGGCTGCTGGCCTGGCAGGGTGCTGCGCTGGCCGCGATCCCGCTACTGCGCGGCATCCGCGACAACGACCGTGCGCTGATCGCGGTGGGCATCGCCGTGTTGGCGCTGCGCGCGCTGGTGTTGCCCTGGCTGCTGGCCCGCGCGGTGGGCGCCGAAGCGGCCGCGCAGCGGGAGGCCACCCCGTTGGTCAACACCGCCAGCTCGCTGCTGATTACCGCCGGACTGACCCTCACCGCGTTCGCGATCACCCAGCCGGTGGTCAACCTGGAACCGGGCGTCACCATCAACGCGGTGCCGGCCGCGTTCGCGGTGGTGCTGATCGCGCTGTTCGTGATGACCACGCGGCTGCACGCGGTCTCGCAGGCCGCCGGATTCCTGATGCTAGACAACGGGATCGCGGCGACCGCATTCCTGCTCACCGCCGGGGTGCCGCTGATCGTCGAACTTGGTGCCTCGCTGGACGTGCTGTTCGCGGTCATCGTGATCGGCGTGTTGACCGGCCGGCTGCGCCGCATTTTCGGCGATGCCGACCTGGACAAGCTGCGGGAGTTGCGGGATTGATGACCGGTTTGCTGCTTGCCGCGATCCTCGCACCGCTCGCCGCGTCAATCGCCTCCTTGATCACCGGGTGGCGACGCACGACGGCGACGCTCACCGCGCTGTCCGCCACGACGGTGCTGGCCTGCGCTGTGGCGATGGGGTTTTGGATGGGGTCGGGGGCGCAGTTCGGGCTGGGCGGTCTGCTGCGCGCCGATGCGCTGACGGTGGTCATGCTCGTCGTCATCGGGATCGTCGGCACACTGGCCACCGCGGCGAGCATCGGCTACATCGACACCGAGCTGGCACACGGGCATATCGACGGACGTAGCGCTCGGCTGTATGGGGTGCTGACCCCGGCGTTTCTTTGCGCGATGGTTCTGGCGGTGTGCGCCAACAACATCGGCGTCATTTGGGTAGCGATCGAGGCCACCACGGTGATCACCGCGTTTCTGGTGGGGCATCGCCGCACCCGCACCGCGCTGGAAGCGACCTGGAAATACGTGGTGATCTGTTCGGTCGGGATCGCCGTCGCCTTCTTGGGTACCGTGCTGCTGTATTTCGCCGCGCGGGATTCCGGTGCCGCTGCTGCCGGCGCGCTGAACCTCGATATCCTGGCCGAACACGCCGCCGGCCTAGACCCCGGGGTCGCTCGACTGGCCGGCGGGTTGCTGCTCATCGGTTATGGCGCCAAGGCGGGCCTCTTCCCGTTTCACACCTGGCTGGCGGACGCGCACAGCCAAGCCCCCGCACCGGTGTCCGCACTGATGAGCGGCGTGCTGCTGGCGGTGGCGTTCTCGGTGCTGATCCGATTGCGGCCGATCCTCGACGCGGTCAGCGGGCCCGCCTACCTGCGCAACGGGCTGCTCGTGGTCGGGTTGGCGACGCTGCTGGTGGCGGTGCTGATGCTGACCGTGACCGGCGACGTCAAGCGGATGCTGGCCTACTCGTCGATGGAGCACATGGGCCTGATCGCGATCGCCGCGGCCGCCGGCACGACATTGGCGATCGCCGCGCTGCTGCTGCACGTGCTCGCCCACGGGATCGGCAAGACCGTGCTGTTTCTGGCGGGCGGTCAGCTGCAGGCCGCACACGACTCCACCGCCATCGCCGATATCACCGGCGTGATGCGACGGTCGCGGCTGATCGGCGTGTCGTTTGCCGTCGGCCTGATCGTCCTGCTTGGCTTGCCGCCGTTCGCGATGTTCGCCAGCGAGCTGGCGATCGCGCGCTCATTGGCCAACGAGCGGCTGGCCTGGGTGCTGGGTGCGGCGCTGCTGCTGATCGCCATCGGTTTCACGGCTCTGGCACGCAATTCCGGACGCATGCTGCTCGGCACCCCGGCGGCGGGCGCGCCGGCGATCACCGTGCCGGCCACCGCGGCGGCGGCGTTGATGGTGGGCATCGTCGTCTCGGCGGCCCTCGGCATCACCGCGGGCCCACTCGCCGACCTGCTTGGCATCGCCGCCAGCAACGTGGGTCTACCGTGATGAGTGCCAGCTGGCTGCGCCACCGGGTATCCGAGCGTGGACTGATAGCGACGGCCGAACAACTCTGGGCCGATTCGTTTCGCCTGGCCCTGGTCGCTGCCCACGACGACGGCGACAGTCTGCGTGTCGTGTACCTTTTCTTGGCGGGCTATCCAGATCGCCGCGTCGAGTTGGAATACGTTGTGCCGGCGGATAATCCAGAGATCAGATCGTTGGCGTACCTGTCCTTTCCGGCTGGCCGGTTCGAGCGCGAAATGGCGGACCTGTACGGAATTCGCCCGGTCGGCCATCCCAAACCCCGCCGACTGGTACGGCACGCGCATTGGCCCGACTGGCATCCCATGCGCACCGACGCCGGGCCCGCGCCCGAATTCACTGATACGGGGGCCTTCCCGTTCCTCGCCGTCGAAGGACCCGGCGTGTACGAGATTCCGGTCGGGCCGGTGCACGCCGGCCTCATCGAACCCGGTCACTTCCGGTTTTCTGTCGCGGGCGAGACGATCGTGCGGCTGAAGGCGCGGCTGTGGTTTGTGCACCGTGGCATCGAGAAACTCTTCCACGGCCGCCCCGCCACGGCCGCGGTCGATCTCGCCGAACGCATCAGCGGCGATACGTCGGCAGCGCACGCGCTCGCGCACAGCCTGGCGATCGAAGACGCTCTCGGCATCGAGCTGCCCCACGAGGTCCACCGGCTGCGGGCCCTGATCGTCGAACTCGAACGGCTCTACAACCACGCCGCCGACCTGGGTGCCTTGGCCAACGACGTCGGCTACTCGCTGGCCAACGCTCACGCCCAACGCATCCGCGAAAATCTGTTGCGGCGCAATGCCGCAGTCACCGGTCACCGGCTACTGCGCGGCGCCATCCGCGCGGGCGGGGTTGCGCTGCGTGCGCTGCCCGATACCGACGAGCTTGCAGCGCTCGCCGTCGATCTCGCCGAGGTCGCCACCCTGACGCTGGCCAACTCGGTGGTCTACGACCGCTTCGCCGGCACCGCCGTGCTGCACCCCGACGACGCCAGCGCCCTGGGCTGCCTGGGCTATGTTGCCCGCGCCAGCGGACTGCGCAGCGACGCCCGGGTCGAACACCCCACCATAGTGCTGCCCATCACCGAGATCGGCGCGCCTGACGGCGACGTCTTGGCTCGCTACACCGTGCGGCGCGACGAATTCGCCGCGTCTGCCGCTCTTGCTCAACACATTGTCGAATCACACACCGGTCCAATAGAATACGCCGCTACACTGCACCCGGTGGGCGCGCCCAGCAGCGGTATCGGCATCGTCGAAGGCTGGCGCGGCACTATCGTGCACCGCGTCGAAATTGACGTCGATGGCCGCATCACCCGGGCGAAAGTCGTCGATCCGTCCTGGTTCAACTGGCCCGCACTGCCGGTGGCGATGGCCGACACCATCGTCCCCGACTTCCCGTTGGCCAACAAAAGCTTCAACCAGTCCTACGCGGGCAACGACCTCTAACCGTGAGCGCGCCCAGTTGTACGGCCCTAGCGGCGTGTCGGTGTACAAACACGCACCCTCGCGGGTTCGGTTGCGCCAAACTAGAAGTACCGTGGTCAAGGGACGTTCGGGGAGCCTGTCGTGGCGTCGAGTGCGCACCGGTGACCTCGGTCTGGCTGTTTGGGGTGGACGCGAGGAGTACCGGGCGGTCAAACCGGGCACACCAGGGATACAACCGAAGGGAGACATGATGACTGTGACCGTTGTCGATGCTGGACCCGGCCGGGTGAGCCGTTCGGTGGAGGTGGCCGCGCCGGCGGCCGAGTTGTTCGCCATCGTTGCTGATCCCCGGCGCCACCGCGAACTGGACGGATCGGGCACGGTTCGCGGCAACATCAAGGTACCGGCGAAATTAGTTGTCGGGTCGAAGTTTTCGACGAAGATGAAGTTGTTCGGCCTACCGTATCGCATCACCAGCAGGGTGACCGCGCTCAAACCGAACGAATTGGTCGAGTGGAGCCACCCGTTAGGCCATCGGTGGAGATGGGAATTCGAATCGCTGTCACCGACACTGACCCGCGTCACCGAGACATTCGACTACCACGCCGCCGGTGCGATCAAGAACGGCCTGAAGTTCTACGAGATGACGGGTTTCGCGAAGTCCAATGCGGCGGGAATCGAGGCCACGTTGGCCAAGCTGAGCGATCAGTACGCCCGCGGTAGGGCATGACGCCATGGGGGCGTGTCGGTGTACCGACACGCTCGCTCACGGGTTCGGTTGCACCAAGAAAAGATGTACCAGATCACCTGCCTGAATAGGATTTCTGGCCCGACGTAGCTTCGGGCTAGCGCGAGCGACGACTCCGCCGTCGAGCAGGATGTCACCGTGGATCAACCGTGGAACGCCAACATCCACTACGACGCTCTGCTGGATGCCATGGTGCCGCTCGGTACCCAGTGCGTGCTCGACGTCGGGTGCGGCGACGGGTTGCTGGCTGCCCGGCTGGCTCGGCGCATACCCTACGTCACGGCAGTGGACATCGATGCGCCCGTCCTGCGACGTGCGCAGACACGGTTCGCTAACGCGCCGATCCGCTGGCTGCATGCCGACATCATGACGGCTGAGCTGCCCAACGCGGGCTTCGACGCCGTGGTCTCCAATGCCGCCCTGCACCACATCGAGGACACTCGGACGGCGCTGAGCCGGCTCGGCGGGCTGGTAACTCCCGGTGGGACGCTGGCCGTGGTCACCTTCGTGACGCCCTCGCTGCGAAACGGCTTATGGCACTTGACAAGCTGGGTTGCCTGCGGCATGGCCAATCGCGTCAAGGGCAAGTGGGAACATTCCGCTCCGATCAAGTGGCCGCCCCCGCAGACGTTGCATGAGCTACGCAGCCACGTTCGCGCCCTGCTGCCCGGGGCGTGTATCCGTCGGCTGCTGTACGGCCGGGTGCTCGTTACGTGGCGCGCACCCGTCTAATCGGGAGAACCCAATGGCGGCGGCCGATATGACCAAGTGCGCGTTAGCTTGCGAGATTGGCTGCCCGCATCCAATGATCGGCGGATACGGGTCGCAAACCACCTCAGACCGGCAGCTAAGGAGCGCAAGTGGCCAAGAACCAAAACCGCATCCGCAACCGGTGGGAGTTGATCACCTGTGGTCTCGGGGGACACGTCACCTACGCGCCGGACGACGCGGCACTTGCTGCGCGGCTGCGCGCCAGCACCGGGCTGGGCGAAGTATGGCGCTGCTTGCGCTGCGGCGATTTCGCGCTCGGTGGGCCGCAGGGGCGTGGTGCTCCCGAGGATGCGCCGTTGATTATGCGCGGCAAGGCGTTACGTCAGGCCATCATCATTCGCGCGCTCGGGGTCGAACGGCTAGTCCGGGCGTTGGTGTTGGCGCTGGCCGCGTGGGCGGTGTGGGAGTTTCGCGGTGCGCGGGGAGCTATCCAGGCGACCCTGGATAGGGACTTGCCGGTCCTGCGTGCGGCCGGATTCAAGGTCGATCAAATGACGGTGATCCACGCTCTGGAGAAAGCGTTGGCCGCCAAACCGTCGACGTTGGCCCTGATCACGGGCATGCTGGCGGCATACCCAGTGCTGCAGGCCGTCGAGGGGGTCGGTTTGTGGCTGCTGAAGCGCTGGGGCGAGTACTTCGCGGTGGTGGCCACCTCAATTTTCCTGCCGTTGGAGGTTCACGACCTGGCCAAGGGCATCACGACGACTCGGGTCGTGACCTTCAGCATCAATGTCGCCGCCGTTGTCTACCTGCTGATTTCTAAGCGGTTGTTCGGTGTGCGCGGCGGGCGCAAGGCTTATGACGTCGAACGGCGCGGCGAGCAGCTGCTCGACCTCGAGCGCGCCGCGATGCTCACCTGACCAGCCAAAATCCCACCTGTGCGGGGCCTGCGGGTTGTGTCAAAGGTCACCAGCGCCTTTTTCGCACTGTTTACTCCGGCGCGGCGTGCCCGTAAAGCCGCCCGGGTGAACTTGGATCAGGTGGCGCAATGTCGCCGGACCGACGAAGGACCGACGCTGTGTCAACACTGCCAACCTGGGTCAGCCAGAGCTCTACCGACCGCGGCGTGGTCGCGCCAATCACAGCGCGTGCCCGCGACGCACTGCAGGCCGTGCTGCGCGCCAGGCGCCGCGGCCAGCGCTCTGACTTGCGCCTTATGCGCAGAGGCGTGGAGCGTTGTTGAGGTCAGGCCCGCGCCGAGGGCCGCGACTTTCTCGCTACAATCGCGCGCGGCGCGGGAGAGCCGCTAGCCGCCGGTGACCGGCGATTGGAGATTGAGTTGCGACCGAACGGATGGCGGTGACGGTCGGCGTCATTTGTGCGATCCCGCAAGAGCTGGCGTATCTGCGCGGTGTCCTGGTCGATGCGAAACGCCAGCAGGTCGCGCAGATCCTCTTCGATAGCGGCCAACTCGACGCGCACCGGGTCGTGTTGGCCGCCGCCGGCATGGGCAAAGTTAACACGGGCCTGACCGCAACGCTGCTTGCCGATCGATTCGGCTGCCGCACCATCGTTTTCACGGGAGTGGCCGGCGGGCTGGATCCCGAGCTATGCATCGGTGACATCGTCATCGCCGATCGGGTCGTCCAACACGACTTCGGTCTGCTCACCGATGAGCGGCTGCGCCCCTATCAGCCCGGACACATCCCCTTCATCGAACCGACCGAGCGGCTCGGATACCCGGTTGATCCCGCGGTCATCGATCGGGTCAAACACCGCCTCGACGGGTTCACGCTGGCGCCGCTGTCCACCGCCGCGGGAGGTGGTGGCCGGCAGCCACGCATCTACTACGGCACCATCCTGACCGGTGACCAATACCTTCACTGCGAGCGCACCCGCAACCGGCTGCACCACGAACTCGGCGGTATGGCCGTCGAAATGGAAGGCGGTGCGGTGGCGCAAATCTGCGCGTCCTTCGATATCCCATGGCTGGTCATTCGCGCGCTCTCCGATCTCGCCGGAGCCGATTCGGGGGTGGACTTCAATCGGTTTGTCGGCGAGGTGGCGGCCAGTTCGGCCCGCGTTCTGCTGCGCTTGCTGCCGGTGTTGACGGCCTGTTGAAGACGACTATCCGCCGGTGCGTTCACCGCGTCAGGCGGCTTCGGTGAGGTGAGTAATTTGGTCATTAACTTGGTCATGCCGCCGCCGATGTTGAGCGGAGGCCACAGGTCGGCCGGAAGTGAGGAGCCACGATGACGACGGCCGTGACCGGTGAACACCACGCGAGTGTGCAGCGGATACAACTCAGAATCAGCGGGATGTCGTGCTCTGCGTGCGCCCACCGTGTGGAATCGACCCTCAACAAGCTGCCGGGGGTTCGGGCAGCTGTGAACTTCGGCACCCGGGTGGCAACCATCGACACCAGCGAGGCGGTCGACGCTGCCGCGCTGTGCCAGGCGGTCCGCCGCGCGGGCTATCAGGCCGATCTGTGCACGGATGACGGTCGGAGCGCGAGTGATCCGGACGCCGACCACGCTCGACAGCTGCTGATCCGGCTAGCGATCGCCGCCGTGCTGTTTGTGCCCGTGGCCGATCTGTCGGTGATGTTTGGGGTCGTGCCTGCCACGCGCTTCACCGGCTGGCAGTGGGTGCTAAGCGCGCTGGCACTGCCGGTCGTGACCTGGGCGGCGTGGCCGTTTCACCGCGTTGCGATGCGCAACGCCCGCCACCACGCCGCCTCCATGGAGACGCTAATCTCGGTCGGTATCACGGCCGCCACGATCTGGTCGCTGTACACCGTCTTCGGCAATCACTCGCCCATCGAGCGCAGCGGCATATGGCAGGCGCTGCTGGGAAGCGATGCTATTTATTTCGAGGTCGCGGCGGGTGTCACGGTGTTCGTGCTGGTGGGGCGGTATTTCGAGGCGCGCGCCAAGTCGCAGGCGGGCAGTGCGCTGAGAGCCTTGGCGGCGCTGAGCGCCAAGGAAGTAGCCGTCCTGCTACCGGATGGGTCGGAGATGGTCATCCCGGCCGACGAACTCAAAGAACAGCAGCGCTTCGTGGTGCGTCCAGGGCAGATAGTTGCCGCCGACGGCCTCGCCGTCGACGGGTCCGCTGCGGTCGACATGAGCGCGATGACCGGCGAGGCCAAACCGACCCGGGTGCGTCCGGGGGGGCAGGTCATCGGCGGCACCACAGTGCTTGACGGCCGGCTGATCGTGGAGGCGGCCGCGGTGGGCGCCGACACCCAGTTCGCCGGAATGGTCCGCCTCGTTGAGCAAGCGCAGGCGCAAAAGGCCGACGCACAGCGACTAGCCGACCGGATCTCCTCGGTGTTTGTTCCCGCTGTGTTGGTTATCGCGGCACTAACCGCAGCCGGATGGCTAATCGCCGGGGGACAACCCGACCGTGCCGTCTCGGCCGCACTCGCCGTGCTTGTCATCGCCTGCCCGTGTGCCCTGGGGCTGGCGACTCCGACCGCGATGATGGTGGCCTCTGGTCGCGGTGCCCAGCTCGGAATATTTCTGAAGGGCTACAAATCGTTGGAGGCCACCCGCGCGGTGGACACCGTCGTCTTCGACAAGACCGGCACCCTGACGACGGGCCGGCTGCAGGTCAGTGCGGTGACCGCGGCACCGGGCTGGGAGGCCGACCAGGTGCTCGCCTTGGCCGCGACCGTGGAAGCCGCGTCCGAGCACTCGGTGGCGCTCGCGATCGCCGCGGCAACGACTCGGCGAGACGCGGTCACCGACTTTCGCGCCATACCCGGCCGCGGCGTCAGCGGCACCGTGTCCGGGCGGGCGGTACGGGTGGGCAAACCGTCATGGATCGGGTCCTCGTCGTGCCACCCCAACATGCGCGCGGCCCGGCGCCACGCCGAATCGCTGGGTGAGACGGCCGTATTCGTCGAGGTCGACGGCGAACCATGCGGGGTCATCGCGGTCGCCGACGCCGTCAAGGACTCGGCGCGAGACGCCGTGGCCGCCCTGGCCGATCGTGGTCTGCGCACCATGCTGTTGACCGGTGACAATCCCGAATCGGCGGCGGCCGTGGCTACTCGCGTCGGCATCGACGAGGTGATCGCCGACATCCTGCCGGAAGGCAAGGTCGATGTCATCGAGCAGCTACGCGACCGCGGACATGTCGTCGCCATGGTCGGTGACGGCATCAACGACGGACCCGCACTGGCCCGTGCCGATCTAGGCATGGCCATCGGGCGCGGCACGGACGTCGCGATCGGTGCCGCCGACATCATCTTGGTCCGCGACCACCTCGACGTTGTACCCCTTGCGCTTGACCTGGCAAGGGCCACGATGCGCACCGTCAAACTCAACATGGTCTGGGCATTCGGATACAACATCGCCGCGATTCCCGTCGCCGCTGCCGGACTGCTCAACCCCCTGGTGGCCGGTGCGGCCATGGCGTTCTCATCGTTCTTCGTGGTCTCAAACAGCTTGCGGTTGCGCAAATTTGGGCGATACCCGCTAGGCTGCGGAACCGTCGGTGGGCCACAAATGACCGCGCCGTCGTCCGCGTGATGCGTTGTCGGGCAACACGATATCGGGCTCAGCGGCGACCGCATCCGGTCTCGGCCGAGGACCAGAGGCGCTTCGCCACACCATGATTGCCAGGACCGCGCCGATCACCACCGGCAGATGAGTCAAAATCCGCGTGGTGCTGACCGCGCCGGACAGCGCATCCACAATCACATAGCCGGTCAGTATGGCGACGAACGCCGTCAGAACACCGGCCAGGCCGGCGGCGGCGCTCGGCCATAGCGCCGCGCCCACCATGATCACACCGAGCGCAATCGACCACGACGTGGACTCGTTGAGCAAGTGGGTGCCGGCACCCGTCGGGTGCTGATGGGTCAGGCCGACGTCTAGGCCAAACCCCTGCACGGTGCCCAGGGCGATCTGCGCGATGCCCACGCACAGCAACGCCCAACGTCGCCAGGTCATCGGTGAATGTTGCCGCCGCGGCGCCCGGCGGATCCCGAGGCGCCCAACAGGCGGGACAACCGGGCGGGACTCGGCGAGCCGACGCAGATCACCAGCCTGGCTGGCCACCTGGGTAAACCATGCGCGACAGGCGCTGCACTCGCCCAGGTGTTCATCGACTCTCGCCGAGGGCACCGGTGCGCGCTCGCCGTCGAGTCGTGCCGACAGCGCTTCGCGCGCGACCTCGCAGTCCATGCCATCAATAGTCGCGCAATGCCGACGGATTGCTCCAGCGGGCTCGGACCACATCGCCGCGGGCACACCCCTGCGGCCTTGCAAAACGGTTGATGCGTGGTGGTTAAAGCTCCCGGCCGTTGTGGCTTGTGCGAGCACGGTGGCCCGGGTGGTGCGTGAGCGCCGTGGGGCTCGCGTTCAGGGGTCAATCGGGTTTGTCGTCGTCGTCTTGGTTGTGGAGGAATCGTTCGGGGTGGTGGAAGGTGTTGGTGCGGGGTTGGCCGTGGTCGAGGTGGGGTGGTGGTAGCCATTCGGTGTGGCCGTGGGTGTTTTTGCGGGTGGTCCAGCCTTTTTCGGCGAGTCGGTTGTCGGGGCCGCAGGCCAGGGTGAGGTCGGTGATGTCGGTGCGTCCGGTGCTGGTCCAGGCGGTGACGTGGTGGGCTTGGCTGTGGTAGGCCGGTGCATCGCAACCGGGTTTGGTGCAGCCGCGGTCGTTGGCGAACAGCATGATCCGCTGGGCCGGGGAGGCCAAGCGTTTGGTGTGATACAGCGCCAGGGGTGTGCCGTGGTCGAAGATCGCCTGGGGGTACCTCCCGCTTGCGGGGGAGTAGTGGTGGGCGTGGCTGGTCATGCGGATCACATCGGCCATGGGTAGCAGGGTGCCGCCGCCGGTGAAGCCCTTGCCGGCGCCGGTTTGCAGGTCGGTCAGGGTGGTGGTGACCACGATCGAGACGGGAAGACCGTTGTGTTGGCCCAGTTTCCCGGAGGCGAGCAGGGCCCGCAGCCCGGCCAGCAGCCCGTCGTGGTTGCGTTGGGCTTGGCTGCGGGTGTCGCGGTCGATGGCGGCCGCATCGGGGGTGGTGTCGATGACCGGGGTGTGGTCGTCGGGGTTGGTCGCGCCGGGGGCGGCCAGTTTGGCTAGCACGACTTCAAAGGTGGCCCGCGCTTGGGGGGTCAGGTAGCCACTTAGCCGTGACATGCCGTCGTATTGCTGGTTGCTCAGGGTGATGCCGCGTTTGCGGGCGCGTTCGGTGTCGGTGAGGTCGCCGTCGGGGTGTAGCCAGTCCATGACCCGCTGGGCGTAGCGGGCCAGCTCGTCGGGACGATATTGAGCGGCTTTGCCGGCCAGGTCGGCTTCGGCGGCCTGGCGGGTGGACACATCCACCGCGGCGGGCAGGTGGGCGAAAAAGGGCGCGAATCACTTTGATGTGCGCCTCGCCGATCAGGCCCTGGCGTTGGGCGGTGGCGGTGGCGGTCAACTGCGGGGCCAACGGTTCGCCAGTGAGCGCCCGACGTTGCCCTAAGGCTTGGCTTCGGCGATGCGTCGGCCGGCTTCGGGCTTGGTGATGCGCAGCCGGTTGGCCAGCGCGCAGCACAGCGTGCCGCCCAGTTCTTCCTCGCTGGCTTGGGTGTCGAGTTGGTTGATCAACGTGTGCTGGGCCGCCGGTAGCCGGCGCGCCAAGCATTCCAGACGTTCCAGAGACCGCAGCCGTTCCGGGGTGCTCAGCACCTCAAAGGACACCTCGTCCAAGCGGTCCAGCTCGGCATCCAGCGCGTCGAAGACCTCGACAAGCTCCTCCCGGCTATTCGCTAACATGTTCGAATCATAACGTCGGGCACTGACAAAGAGCGCCCCGCTGATAACCGTGAAACTGAAGTGACACAAGGGATTTACCCAGATCCTACGAGTTGATACGGGAAGGTACCGCACCTTTCCTGGGCGCGATGGGAACTTTCTGCCCGTTATGGCCGACTAACACCGCGGGTGAAGCAAAGCGCTGCCTAGGCAAGGAGGTGAGTCCTGGCGGCCACGATATGGATGGCTATACCACCGGAGGTGCACTCGGGCCTGTTGAGCGCCGGGTGCGGTCCGGGATCATTGCTTGTTGCCGCGCAGCAGTGGCAAGAACTTAGTGATCAGTACGCACTCGCATGCGCCGAGTTGGGCCAATTGTTGGGCGAGGTTCAGGCCAGCAGCTGGCAGGGAACCGCCGCCACCCAGTACGTGGCTGCCCATGGCCCCTATCTGGCCTGGCTTGAGCAAACCGCGATCAACAGCGCCGTCACCGCCGCACAGCACGTAGCGGCTGCCGCTGCCTACTGCAGCGCCCTGGCCGCGATGCCCACCCCAGCAGAGCTGGCCGCCAACCACGCCATTCATGGCGTTCTGATCGCCACCAACTTCTTCGGGATCAACACCGTTCCGATCGCGCTCAACGAAGCCGATTATGTCCGCATGTGGCTGCAAGCCGCCGACACCATGGCCGCCTACCAGGCCGTCGCCGATGCGGCCACGGTGGCCGTACCGTCCACCCAACCGGCGCCACCGATCCGCGCGCCCGGCGGCGATGCCGCAGATACCCGGCTAGACGTATTGAGTTCAATTGGTCAGCTCATCCGGGATATCTTGGATTTCATTGCCAACCCGTACAAGTATTTTCTGGAGTTTTTCGAGCAATTCGGCTTCAGCCCGGCCGTAACGGTCGTCCTTGCCCTTGTTGCCCTGCAGCTGTACGACTTTCTTTGGTATCCCTATTACGCCTCGTACGGCCTGCTCCTGCTTCCGTTCTTCACTCCCACCTTGAGCGCGTTGACCGCCCTAAGCGCGCTGATCCATTTGCTGAACCTGCCCCCGGCTGGACTGCTTCCTATCGCCGCAGCGCTCGGTCCCGGCGACCAATGGGGCGCAAACTTGGCTGTGGCTGTCACGCCGGCCACGGCGGCCGTGCCCGGCGGAAGCCCGCCCACCAGCAACCCCGCGCCCGCCGCTCCCAGCTCGAACTCGGTTGGCAGCGCTTCGGCTGCACCCGGCATCAGCTATGCCGTGCCCGGCCTGGCGCCACCCGGGGTTAGCTCTGGCCCTAAAGCCGGCACCAAATCACCTGACACCGCCGCCGACACCCTTGCAACCGCGGGCGCAGCACGACCGGGCCTCGCCCGAGCCCACCGAAGAAAGCGCAGCGAAAGCGGCGTCGGGATACGCGGTTACCGCGACGAATTTTTGGACGCGACCGCCACGGTGGACGCCGCTACGGATGTGCCCGCTCCCGCCAACGCGGCTGGCAGTCAAGGTGCCGGCACTCTCGGCTTTGCCGGTACCGCACCGACAACCAGCGGCGCCGCGGCCGGAATGGTTCAACTGTCGTCGCACAGCACAAGCACTACAGTCCCGTTGCTGCCCACTACCTGGACAACCGACGCCGAACAATGAACAAGGAGAAAAGAACCGATGACGCTTAAGGTCAAAGGCGAGGGACTCGGTGCGCAGGTCACAGGGGTCGATCCCAAGAATCTGGACGATATAACCACCGACGAGATCCGGGATATCGTTTACACGAACAAGCTCGTTGTGCTAAAAGACGTCCATCCGTCTCCGCGGGAGTTCATCAAACTCGGCAGGATAATTGGACAAATCGTTCCGTATTACGAACCCATGTACCATCACGAAGACCACCCGGAGATCTTTGTCTCCTCCACTGAGGAAGGTCAGGGGGTCCCAAAAACCGGCGCGTTCTGGCATATCGACTATATGTTTATGCCGGAACCTTTCGCGTTTTCCATGGTGCTGCCGCTGGCGGTGCCTGGACACGACCGCGGGACCTATTTCATCGATCTCGCCAGGGTCTGGCAGTCGCTGCCCGCCGCCAAGCGAGACCCGGCCCGCGGAACCGTCAGCACCCACGACCCTCGACGCCACATCAAGATCCGACCCAGCGACGTCTACCGGCCCATCGGAGAGGTATGGGACGAGATCAACCGGACCACGCCCCCAATAAAGTGGCCTACGGTCATCCGGCACCCAAAGACCGGCCAAGAGATCCTCTACATCTGCGCGACGGGCACCACCAAGATCGAGGACAAGGACGGCAATCCGGTTGATCCGGAGGTGCTGCAAGAACTCATGGCCGCGACCGGACAGCTCGATCCTGAGTACCAGTCGCCGTTCATACATACTCAGCACTACCAGGTTGGCGACATCATCTTGTGGGACAACCGGGTTCTCATGCACCGAGCGAAGCACGGCAGCGCCGCGGGCACTCTGACGACCTACCGCCTGACCATGCTTGATGGCCTCAAGACGCCGGGATACGCGGCATGAGCCACACCGACTTGACGCCCTGCACACGGGTGCTGGCATCCAGCGGCACGGTTCCGATCGCAGAGGAACTGCTGGCCAGAGTGCTCGAGCCCTACTCCTGCAAAGGATGTCGCTACCTCATCGACGCACAGTACAGCGCCACCGAGGATTCGGTTCTTGCCTATGGCAACTTCACGATCGGTGAGTCCGCCTATATTCGAAGCACGGGGCACTTCAACGCGGTCGAACTGATTCTGTGTTTCAATCAGCTCGCCTACAGCGCCTTCGCTCCGGCCGTCCTCAACGAGGAAATCCGGGTGCTTCGCGGCTGGTCGATCGACGACTACTGCCAACACCAGCTCTCTAGCATGCTGATCAGGAAGGCATCATCGCGGTTCAGAAAACCGCTGAACCCGCAAAAGTTCTCTGCCCGCCTCCTGTGTCGAGATCTGCAGGTCATCGAACGAACCTGGCGCTATCTCAAGGTCCCGTGCGTCATCGAGTTCTGGGACGAGAACGGCGGGGCGGCGTCCGGTGAGATCGAACTAGCGGCCCTCAACATTCCGTAATCCAATGGGAGGAAAGAAGTTTCAAGCTATGCTTCAGTTGCCATCTACCGTGCTGGACCGGGTCTTCGAGCAGGCACGGCAGCAGCCGGAAGCAATCGCCTTGCGTCGCTGCGACGGCACTAGCGCACTGCGGTACCGTGAACTCGTCGCCGAAGTTGGTGGCCTTGCCGCGGATTTGCGTGCCCAGTCGGTTAGCCGGGGTTCTAGGGTGCTGGTCATTTCCGACAATGGACCCGAGACGTACCTGTCGGTGCTGGCGTGTGCAAAGCTCGGGGCGATCGCCGTCATGGCCGACGGCAATCTTCCGATCGCAGCCATCGAACGATTCTGTCAGATCACCGACCCCGCAGCGGCTCTCGTCGCACCAGGGAGCAAGATGGCATCTTCCGCCGTTCCCGAGGCGCTGCACTCGATACCAGTGATCGCGGTCGACATAGCCGCTGTTACACGGGAATCCGAGCATTCCTTGGATGCAGCCAGCCTCGCCGGGAACGCGGACCAGGGGAGCGAGGATCCGCTGGCGATGATCTTCACCAGCGGTACCACGGGCGAGCCCAAGGCTGTGCTACTGGCCAACCGCACCTTCTTCGCCGTCCCGGACATCTTGCAAAAAGAGGGTTTGAACTGGGTCACTTGGGTCGTCGGCGAAACCACCTACTCGCCGCTGCCGGCGACGCACATCGGTGGACTGTGGTGGATACTTACCTGCCTGATGCACGGCGGGTTGTGTGTCACCGGCGGCGAGAATACGACATCGTTGCTGGAGATTCTCACCACGAACGCGGTGGCGACGACGTGCCTAGTGCCAACGCTTCTTTCGAAGTTAGTTTCTGAACTGAAGTCCGCCAACGCGACGGTTCCCTCGCTGCGCCTAGTTGGATACGGTGGTTCGCGGGCGATCGCGGCCGATGTGCGGTTTATCGAAGCTACCGGCGTGCGCACCGCACAGGTCTACGGATTGAGCGAGACCGGTTGCACGGCTTTGTGTTTGCCGACCGATGACGGCTCGATCGTCAAGATCGAAGCAGGTGCTGTTGGCCGTCCGTACCCTGGCGTGGACGTCTATCTTGCCGCTACCGATGGCATCGGCCCTACCGCCCCCGGCGCCGGCCCGTCCGCCTCGTTCGGCACGCTATGGATTAAGTCACCGGCCAACATGCTGGGCTACTGGAACAATCCCGAACGCACCGCAGAGGTGCTGATTGACGGCTGGGTGAACACCGGTGACCTGCTGGAGCGCCGCGAGGACGGCTTCTTCTACATCAAGGGAAGATCCTCGGAGATGATCATCTGTGGTGGCGTGAACATTGCGCCCGACGAGGTCGATCGCATCGCGGAGGGCGTGTCGGGCGTCCGCGAGGCCGCGTGCTACGAGATTCCTGACGAAGAGTTCGGCGCGCTGGTGGGCCTGGCCGTGGTCGCATCGGCAGAGCTTGACGAGTCGGCAGCCCGGGCGCTCAAGCACACGATTGCGGCTCGTTTTCGACGGGAGTCCGAGCCGATGGCGCGGCCGTCGACAATTGTGATCGTCACCGACATTCCACGAACGCAGTCCGGCAAGGTCATGCGGGCCTCGCTTGCAGCGGCGGCAACAGCAGACAAGGCCAGAGTGGTCGTTCGTGGCTGAGCCGGTGCGGGACCGAATCCTCGCCGCCGTCTGCGACGTGTTGTATATCGACGAGGCGGATCTCATTGATGGCGACGAAACGGATCTCCGCGACCTCGGGCTGGACTCTGTTCGGTTTGTTCTGCTGATGAAGCAGCTAGGCGTGAACCGACAATCCGAACTGCCGTCCCGATTGGCCGCGAACCCGTCGATTGCGGGTTGGCTTCGCGAGCTGGAGGCTGTGTGCACCGAGTTCGGTTAAGCCGCTCGCAGCGCAACCTCTACAACGGCGTGCGCCAGGATAACAATCCCGCGTTATATCTGATCGGCAAGAGCTATCGGTTCCGCCGGTTGGAGCTGGCGAGATTCCTGGCCGCTCTGCACGCAACGGTACTGGACAACCCCGTGCAACTTTGCGTCCTGGAGAATTCGGGGGCAGACTATCCGGATCTGGTGCCGCGGCTACGGTTCGGCGACATCGTGCGGGTGGGGTCAGCCGATGAGCACCTGCAGAGCACATGGTGTTCGGGCATCCTGGGCAAGCCACTGGTGCGGCATACGGTGCACACCGACCCGAACGGGTATGTGACCGGTCTGGACGTTCACACCCACCACATCCTGCTGGACGGCGGCGCGACCGGGACGATCGAAGCTGACCTGGCGCGTTACCTGACCACCGACCCGGCGGGCGAAACCCCCAGTGTCGGTGCGGGTCTAGCCAAGCTCAGGGAGGCGCACCGTCGTGAGACGGCCAAGGTGGAAGAATCGCGGGGGCGCCTGTCGGCTGTCGTGCAGCGTGAACTCGCCGACGAAGCATACCACGGCGGGCACGGGCACAGCGTTAGCGACGCTCCCGGGACCGCGGCCAAGGGCGTCCTGCACGAATCGGCAACGATCTGCGGCAACGCGTTTGATGCCATCCTGACCCTTTCGGAAGCGCAGCGGGTCCCGCTTAATGTGCTGGTGGCTGCGGCGGCCGTCGCGGTGGACGCGAGCCTTCGGCAGAACACCGAAACCCTCTTGGTGCACACGGTGGACAACCGGTTCGGAGATTCTGATCTGAATGTCGCGACCTGTTTGGTCAATTCGGTTGCCCAGACCGTCCGGTTTCCCCCATTTGCGTCGGTGTCCGATGTCGTTCGAACGCTTGACCGCGGCTATGTCAAGGCGGTAAGACGCCGGTGGCTTCGTGAGGAGCATTACCGCCGAATGTATTTGGCGATCAACCGGACATCTCACGTGGAGGCGTTGACGCTAAATTTCATTCGCGAGCCATGCGCACCTGGCCTGCGCCCGTTCTTGTCGGAGGTCCCGATTGCCACGGATATCGGTCCGGTCGAGGGCATGACGGTGGCGTCTGTTCTGGACGAAGAACAGCGCACACTGAACCTAGCCATCTGGAACCGAGCCGATCTGCCCGCGTGCAAGACACACCCCAAGGTCGCGGAACGGATAGCGGCAGCGTTGGAATCGATGGCGGCGATGTGGGATCGGCCGATCGCCATGATCGTCAACGACTGGTTCGGGATCGGCCCGGACGGGACTCGCTGCCAAGGCGATTGGCCAGCCCGTCAGCCGTCGACGCCCGCGTGGTTTCTCGATTCCGCAAGGGGCGTCCACCAATTTCTCGGCAGGCGCCGCTTCGTCTACCCGTGGGTCGCGTGGTTGGTGCAACGCGGCGCCGCACCGGGTGATGTTCTGGTGTTCACCGACGACGACACCGACAAGACCATTGACCTGCTCATCGCGTGTCACCTTGCGGGTTGCGGGTACAGCGTCTGCGACACCGCTGACGAAATTTCCGTGCGGACCAATGCGATTACCGAGCACGGCGATGGCATCTTGGTGACAGTGGTCGACGTGGCCGCCACCCAGCTGGCGGTTGTCGGCCATGACGAGCTGCGGAAGGTCGTTGACGAGCGCGTCACACAGGTGACACACGACGCACTGCTGGCCACCAAGACCGCCTACATCATGCCGACCTCGGGAACTACCGGACAACCCAAGCTGGTGCGAATCTCACACGGCTCGCTCGCGGTTTTCTGTGATGCGATCAGCCGCGCCTACGGTTGGGGAGCCCACGACACCGTTCTGCAGTGCGCTCCGTTGACATCGGACATCAGCGTCGAGGAGATTTTCGGTGGCGCGGCCTGTGGCGCGCGACTGGTGCGATCCGCGGCTATGAAAACCGGCGACCTGGCGGCGCTGGTTGACGATCTCGTCGCCCGCGAGACGACAATCGTCGACCTGCCGACCGCCGTCTGGCAGCTGTTGTGCGCCGACGGCGACGCCATTGACGCGATCGGCCGCTCGCGCCTGCGGCAGATCGTAATCGGCGGTGAAGCCATCCGCTGTAGCGCCGTGGACAAGTGGCTTGAATCGGCTGCTTCACAAGGGATCTCGCTGCTCTCGAGCTATGGTCCAACAGAAGCCACGGTCGTCGCCACCTTCTTGCCGATCGTTTGCGACCAGACCACCATGGACGGCGCACTGCTCAGGCTCGGCCGGCCGATCCTACCGAACACGGTGTTCCTCGCGTTCGGTGAAGTCGTCATTGTCGGGGATTTAGTCGCCGACGGCTACCTCGGGATCGACGGCGACGGCTTCGGCACCGTGACGGCCGCAGACGGTTCCCGACGCCGTGCCTTTGCCACTGGCGACCGGGTGACCGTCGACGCCGAAGGATTTCCGGTCTTCTCCGGACGCAAAGACGCCGTCGTCAAGATCTCCGGCAAGCGTGTCGATATCGCTGAGGTAACCAGGCGCATCGCCGAAGACCCCGCGGTGTCAGATGTCGCCGTCGAGTTGCACAGCGGAAGCCTCGGAGTGTGGTTCAAGAGCCAACGGACCCGCGAGGGCGAACAAGACGCTGCCGCGGCGACCCGGATCAGGCTCGTCCTCGTGAGTCTGGGAGTGTCGTCGTTTTTCGTTGTCGGCGTGCCGAATATCCCGAGGAAGCCCAACGGGAAGATCGACAGCGACAACCTGCCGAGGCTGCCTCAGTGGTCAGCTGCTGGGCTAAACACCGCCGAGACGGGTCAGCGAGCGGCCGGCCTCTCGCAGATCTGGAGCCGGCAGCTCGGCCGGGCAATCGGGCCGGACTCGTCGCTGCTTGGTGAGGGCATCGGCTCGTTGGATCTCATCAGAATACTGCCCGAGACGCGTAGGTATCTGGGGTGGCGCCTCTCGCTGCTGGATCTGATCGGTGCCGATACCGCCGCCAATCTGGCCGATTACGCGCCAACGCCCGACGCGCCGACGGGCGAAGATCGGTTTAGGCCGCTGGTGGCCGCGCAACGGCCCGCGGCGATTCCGTTGTCGTTTGCCCAGCGGCGACTATGGTTTCTCGACCAGTTACAGCGACCCGCTCCGGTCTACAACATGGCGGTGGCGTTGCGGCTGCGCGGGTATCTCGATACCGAGGCGTTGGGCGCGGCGGTCGCCGATGTCGTGGGCCGCCACGAAAGCCTACGGACGGTGTTTCCGGCGGTCGACGGGGTCCCTCGGCAGCTGGTCATCGAAGCGCGGCGGGCAGATCTTGGCTGCGACATCGTCGATGCCACCGCATGGCCGGCTGACCGGCTGCAACGGGCCATCGAGGAGGCGGCGCGCCACAGCTTCGATTTGGCAACCGAGATACCTTTGCGGACGTGGCTTTTCCGGATCGCCGACGACGAACATGTGCTGGTGGCGGTTGCACACCATATCGCCGCCGACGGCTGGTCGGTGGCTCCGCTGACGGCCGATCTGAGTGCGGCATATGCCAGCCGTTGTGCGGGTCGGGCACCGGACTGGGCGCCATTGCCAGTGCAGTATGTCGATTACACGCTGTGGCAGCGGGAAATCCTCGGTGATCTCGACGACAGCGACAGCCCGATCGCCGCGCAGCTGGCCTACTGGGAAAATGCGTTGGCCGGTATGCCGGAACGGCTGCGGCTGCCCACCGCTCGGCCCTATCCACCGGTTGCCGATCAGCGCGGCGCCAGTTTGGTGGTGGATTGGCCGGCGTCGGTGCAACAGCAGGTGCGTCGGATCGCCCGCCAGCACAACGCGACCAGCTTCATGGTGGTAGCTGCCGGGCTTGCCGTGCTGCTGTCGAAACTCAGCGGAAGCCCCGATGTGGCGGTCGGATTTCCCATCGCCGGCCGCAGCGATCCTGCGCTGGATAACTTGGTGGGCTTTTTTGTCAACACCTTGGTGTTGCGGGTCAACCTGGCCGGTGATCCCAGCTTCGCCGAACTGCTGGGGCAGGTGCGAGCGCGCAGCCTGGCCGCCTACGAAAATCAAGACGTACCTTTCGAGGTGCTCGTTGATCGCCTCAAACCCACTCGAGCCCTGACCCATCACCCGCTGATCCAGGTGATGTTGGCCTGGCAGGACAATCCGGTTGGACAGCTGAATTTGGGTGATCTGCAGGCCACCCCGATGCCGATCGACACCCGCACCGCCCGCATGGACTTGGTGTTTTCGTTAGCGGAACGCTTCAGCGAGGGTAGCGAACCTGCCGGGATCGGCGGAGCGGTGGAATACCGCACCGATGTGTTTGAAGCCCAAGCAATCGACGTGCTTATCGAGCGGTTGCGGAAGGTGTTGGTGGCGGTGGCCGCTGCTCCGGAACGGACGGTGTCGTCGATCGATGCGCTGGATGGGACCGAGCGTGCCCGGTTGGATGAGTGGGGTAACCGCGCTGTGCTGACTGCGCCCGCGCCCACGCCGGTGTCGATCCCGCAGATGTTGGCCGCCCAGGTGGCACGTATCCCCGAAGCGGAGGCGGTGTGTTGCGGGGACGCGTCGATGACGTATCGGGAACTCGACGAGGCGTCCAACCGGTTAGCGCATCGGCTGGCAGGTTGTGGGGCCGGCCCGGGCGAGTGTGTGGCGCTGCTGTTCGAGCGGTGCGCGCCGGCGGTCGTGGCGATGGTGGCAGTGCTCAAAACCGGGGCGGCGTATCTGCCGATCGATCCGGCGAATCCTCCGCCGCGGGTGGCGTTCATGCTCGGCGACGCGGTGCCCGTGGCCGCGGTCACCACGGCTGGGCTGCGCTCCCGGTTGGCGGGACACGACTTGCCGATCATCGATGTCGTCGATGCTTTAGCGGCATATCCGGGCACGCCCCCACCCATGCCGGCCGCAGTGAACCTCGCCTACATCCTGTACACCTCGGGCACTACCGGCGAGCCCAAAGGCGTGGGGATCACCCATCGCAACGTCACCAGGCTGTTCGCATCACTGCCGGCACGCTTGTCGGCGGCGCAGGTGTGGTCGCAGTGTCATTCCTATGGCTTCGACGCCTCGGCGTGGGAGATCTGGGGCGCGTTGCTAGGTGGTGGGCGACTGGTGATCGTGCCCGAGTCGGTGGCGGCCTCGCCGAACGACTTTCATGGGCTGCTCGTGGCCGAACACGTCAGCGTGCTGACTCAGACTCCGGCTGCGGTGGCAATGTTGCCGACGCAGGGTTTGGAGTCGGTGGCGTTGGTGGTGGCCGGTGAGGCATGTCCGGCAGCGCTGGTGGATCGGTGGGCGCCCGGGCGGGTGATGCTAAATGCTTATGGCCCAACCGAGACCACGATCTGTGCGGCGATAAGTGCGCCGTTGCGACCGGGTTCGGGGATGCCGCCGATTGGTGTTCCGGTGTCGGGGGCGGCGTTGTTTGTGCTGGATAGCTGGTTGCGCCCGGTACCGGCCGGGGTGGCCGGAGAGTTGTACATTGCCGGTGCGGGCGTCGGTGTTGGGTATTGGCGGCGGGCGGGGCTGACCGCGTCACGGTTTGTGGCCTGCCCATTCGGCGGTTCCGGGGCACGCATGTATCGCACCGGGGATCTGGTGTGTTGGCGCGCCGATGGCCAGTTGGAGTTCCTGGGGCGCACCGACGATCAGGTCAAGATCCGCGGGTATCGCATCGAGCTCGGCGAGGTTGCGACCGCGCTGGCCGAGCTGGCTGGGGTAGGTCAAGCGGTTGTAATCGCCCGTGAAGACCGCCCTGGGGACAAGCGCCTAGTCGGGTATGCCACCGAAATTGCCCCCGGGGCAGTGGACCCGGCCGGGCTGCGGGCGCAACTAGCCCAGCGATTGCCCGGTTACCTGGTGCCAGCCGCGGTGGTAGTGATCGATGCGCTTCCGTTGACGGTCAACGGCAAACTTGATCATCGTGCGTTGCCGGCACCGGAATACGGTGATACCAACGGATATCGCGCTCCGGCCGGGCCGGTTGAGAAGACCGTGGCCGGCATCTTTGCCCGGGTGCTTGGGCTTGAGCGGGTCGGCGTCGACGACTCGTTCTTCGAGCTCGGCGGCGATTCGCTGGCGGCAATGCGGGTTATCGCCGCGATCAACACCACCCTAAACGCCGATCTGCCGGTGCGCGCGTTGCTGCACGCGTCGTCGACGAGAGGTTTAAGCCAGCTGTTGGGGCGAGATGCCCGACCGACCAGCGATCCGCGCTTGGTGTCTGTGCACGGCGACAACCCCACCGAGGTGCATGCCAGCGACCTCACGCTGGACCGGTTCATCGACGCCGACACGCTGGCCACCGCCGTCAACCTGCCGGGCCCGAGCCCCGAGCTACGGACGGTCCTGCTGACGGGCGCGACGGGTTTCCTCGGACGGTATCTGGTCCTTGAATTGCTGCGGCGGCTGGACGTCGACGGCAGGCTGATCTGTTTGGTGCGGGCGGAGTCCGACGAGGATGCGCGGCGTCGTCTGGAGAAGACCTTCGATAGCGGTGACCCGGAATTGCTGCGGCACTTCAAGGAGCTTGCCGCCGACCGGCTGGAGGTCGTCGCAGGCGACAAGAGCGAACCCGACCTGGGCCTGGACCAACCGATGTGGCGGCGGCTGGCCGAAACCGTGGATTTGATTGTCGATTCCGCGGCGATGGTCAACGCGTTTCCCTACCACGAATTGTTCGGGCCCAACGTCGCGGGCACCGCCGAGCTGATCCGAATCGCGCTTACCACCAAGCTCAAACCCTTCACCTACGTGTCAACCGCCGACGTGGGTGCTGCGATCGAGCCGTCGGCGTTCACCGAGGACGCCGACATCCGGGTAATCAGCCCCACCCGCACCGTCGACGGCGGCTGGGCTGGCGGCTACGGCACCAGCAAGTGGGCCGGTGAGGTGCTGCTGCGCGAGGCCAACGACCTGTGCGCGCTGCCGGTCGCGGTGTTTCGCTGCGGGATGATCCTGGCCGACACCAGCTATGCCGGACAGCTCAACATGTCGGACTGGGTCACCCGGATGGTGTTGAGCTTGATGGCTACCGGCATCGCGCCTCGTTCGTTCTACGAACCGGACTCCGAGGGCAATCGGCAACGCGCGCACTTCGACGGGCTGCCAGTCACCTTCGTTGCCGAGGCGATCGCGGTGCTGGGCGCGCGGGTGGCCGGCTCATCGTTGGCGGGATTTGCGACCTATCACGTGATGAACCCGCACGACGACGGTATCGGGCTCGATGAGTATGTGGACTGGCTGATTGAGGCCGGCTACCCGATACGCCGCATCGATGACTTTGCGGAGTGGTTGCAGCGGTTTGAGGCCAACCTGGGCGCTCTGCCGGATCGGCAACGCCGGCACTCGGTGCTGCCGATGCTGCTGGCGAGCAATTCCCAGCGATTGCAGCCGCTTAAGCCGACCAGGGGGTGCTCCGCGCCGACCGACCGATTCCGTGCCGCGGTGCGAGCGGCGAAAGTCGGCTCCGACAAGGACAATCCAGACATCCCGCACGTGTCGGCGCCGACCATCATCAACTACGTCACCAACCTACAACTGCTCGGACTGCTGTAGTTGCTCGGCGATAAAGAGCGCAGCCATGGTCGGGGGAGATCATGTGGTCACTTTCGGGTCGGCATCGATTCTGCGAGCAGAATATGTGGTTGATGGCCACTAGGCCGGTACCGGGGAACTGGCGGTTCCCGGCCGATGAGCATCGGCCCTGACGCGCGGCCGTAAGCTCCAGGAATGGGGACGCACGGGGCTACCAAGAGTGCGACGTCGGCTGTGCCAACGCCCCGGTCGAACTCCATGGCGATGGTACGGCTGGCAATTGGCCTGCTGGGTGTGTGCGCGGTGGTCGCGGCCTTCGGGCTGGTGTCGGGAGCGCGCCGCTACGCTGAGGCCGGCAATCCCTATCCGGGCGCCTTCGTCAGCGTCGCCGAGCCGGTCGGGTTCTTCGCCGCGTCGCTGGCCGGTGCGCTGTGTCTGGGCGCGCTGATCCACGTGGTCATGACGGCCAAACCCGAGCCGGATGGCTTAATCGACGCCGCGGCGTTCCGGATTCACCTGCTGGCAGAACGTGTTTCAGGTCTCTGGTTGGGGCTAGCCGCGACCATGGTGGTCATTCAGGCCGCCCACGATACTGGAGTGGGGCCCGCGAGACTGCTGGCTAGTGGGGCACTATCGGACTCCGTCGCCGCCTCCGAGATGGCACGCGGGTGGATTGTTGCGGCGATCTGCGCGCTGGTGGTTGCGACGGCGCTGCGGCTGTACACTCGCTGGCTCGGGCACGTTGTGCTGCTTGTCCCCACTGTGCTTGCCGTCGTCGCCACCGCGGTGACCGGTAACCCGGGACAGGGACCCGACCATGACTACGCGACCAGCGCCGCGATCGTGTTCGCGGTCGCGTTCGCCACCTTGACCGGGCTCAAGATCGCTGCGGCGTTGGCGGGAACGACGCCAAGCCGCGCTGTGCTGGTAACGCAGGTCACCTGTGGAGCGCTCGCGTTGGCATACGGAGCGATGCTGCTTTATCTCTTCATCCCGGGCTGGGCGGTCGATTCGGATTTTGCCCGCCTTGGTCTGCTTGCGGGGGTAATCCTGACGTCGGTGTGGTTGTTTGACTGCTGGCGGCTGTTGGTCAGGCCGCCACATGCGGGCCGTCGCCGCGGTGGTGGCTCCGGTGCCGCACTGGCCATGATGGCCGCCATGGCTTCGATAGCTGCCATGGCCGTTATGACCGCGCCGCGATTTCTCACCCACGCGTTCACGGCTTGGGATGTCTTCCTCGGCTATGAACTGCCGCAACCGCCGACCATAGCCCGGGTGCTCACCGTGTGGCGCTTCGATAGCCTGATCGGAGCCGCTGGTGTGGTTCTCGCGATCGGGTATGCGGCGGGCTTCGCCGCGCTGCGGCGCCGAGGTAACTCTTGGCCGGTGGGCAGATTGATCGCCTGGCTGACTGGTTGCGCCGCACTGGTATTCACCAGCGGCTCCGGTGTACGGGCCTATGGTTCGGCGATGTTCAGCGTCCACATGGCCGAACACATGACACTGAACATGTTCATCCCGGTCCTGTTGGTGCTCGGTGGCCCGGTCACGCTGGCGCTGCGGGTGCTGCCGGTAACGGGTGATGGACGGCCGCCGGGGGCTCGCGAATGGCTGACCTGGCTGCTGCACTCCCGGGTGACAACTTTCCTGTCGCACCCGATCACCGCATTCGTCCTCTTTGTGGCCTCGCCCTATATCGTCTATTTCACACCGCTGTTCGATACCTTCGTCCGCTATCACTGGGGCCACGAGTTCATGGCGATCCATTTCCTGGTGGTCGGGTACTTGTTCTACTGGGCGATCATCGGCATCGACCCAGGGCCGCGCCGACTGCCCTACCCGGGCCGGATCGGGCTGTTGTTCGCGGTGATGCCGTTCCACGCCTTCTTCGGGATCGCGCTGATGACGATGTCGTCTACGGTGGGCGCTACGTTCTATCGTTCCGTCAATCTGCCGTGGTTGTCGAGCATCATCGCCGACCAGCATCTCGGCGGTGGAATTGCTTGGAGCCTAACGGAATTGCCGGTCATCATGGTCATCGTGGCGCTGGTTACCCAATGGGCGCGCCAAGACCGCCGAGTCGCGTCCCGCGAAGACCGGCATGCCGACAGCGACTACGCCGACGACGAGCTGGAAGCCTACAACGCGATGCTTCGCGAGTTGTCGCGAATGCGGCGCTGAATGTGCAGATGATTTTGGAAGCGGTTGGCGTATCTGCCCGTGCTCGGCTACACCAGGACCGCGGGGCGCTGGCACGCGAACGATCCGGCGAGGAGGTGGGCCAGCCGGAGATTCCCTCCACAGGCTGCAGCAGAAGTCCTGGATCTGACCCCGACCTGAACCCTTGTCAGTGCGGTCCATCGACGGAAAATTGCTGTTCCGCCATGCTGGGCATGCTATTGAGCGCCAAAATTGCGTAGCCGCAAGCTGTTTGACACGACGAAAAATGACGAGAACGCCATGGCGGCACCGGCGATCAAAGGGTTGAGCAGTCCGGCGGCGGCAATCGGGATGGCTGCGACGTTGTACCCGAACGCCCAGATCATGTTCATCCGGATCGTCCGCATGGTTGCACGGGCCAGGTCCAGCGCCTGCGGAACAGTATTCAGATCATCGCGCACCAGAATGATGTCGGCTGCACCGAGCGCGACGTCGGTGCCACGCCCGATCGCCAACCCCAAGTCGGCACCCACCAACGCGGGACCGTCGTTGATGCCGTCACCGACCATGGCGACGGTATGTCCTTCCTCGCGGAGCCGTTGGATCACGTCGACCTTGCCTTCGGGCAGCATATCGGCGACAGCGGAGTCGATGCCGACCTGCGCCGCCACCGCGTCGGCGGCGGCCCGATTGTCGCCGGTGAGCAGAATCGTCCGCAGCCCGCGGCTGCGTAGCGCAGCGACGGCGGCAGCCGCTGAATCCTTGAGGGTGTCGGCGATTGTCAGGGCTGCGCGGACGACACCGTCGACCGACACAAAAACGACAGTCTCGCCTCGGGATTCGCCGTCCAGGCGCGCGGACACCAGAGCCGCGTCGTGGCAGGGCGTGGTCCGGGTAATCCAGGATGGCTTGCCGACCTCAACGTGATGGCCGCCGACTTCCCCCGATACACCGCAGCCCGCGACGGCGACAAACCCGTTGACTGGACCCGGATCCGGCGAAGCGGCAACGATGGCCGCCGCCATCGCATGCTCGGAAGCCGATTCGACAGCGGCGGCGAGGCCAAGCACTTCCTCGCGATCTCGCTCGCTGGTGCCTGAACCTGCCATTGTTACGGTGCTCACCGCCAGCTGCCCAACCGTCAACGTGCCGGTCTTGTCGAACACCACGGTGTCGATGCTCCGGATGGTTTCCAGTGCCCGGTACCCCTTGATAAAGATCCCTAGCTGCGCTCCCCGTCCGGAAGCAACCATCATGGCGGTAGGTGTCGCGAGCCCAAGCGCACACGGGCACGCGATCACCAACACCCCTAGCGTGACCGAGAACGCGCGATCCGCGCCTGCGCCGCTGACGAGCCAGGCCGCACCTGCAAGTCCAGCAATGACGAAAACCACCGGCACGAACACGCCCGCGATGTGGTCGGCGAGGCGCTGGGCACGCGCCTTCTGCGTCTGGGCTTGCTCCACGAGGCGGACCATCGCGGCGAACTGGGTATCGGCCCCTACCGCGGTGGCCTCGATGACCAGGCGGCCGTCCATCACGACCGTGCCCCCCACGACCGAGGCCGCCGGATAGGCACGGACCGGCTTGGCCTCACCGGTCATGGCGCTCATATCGATCGCCGCGCTGCCGTCGACAACGACTCCGTCAGCTGCGATGGTTTCCCCCGGCCGCGTCACGAAGCGCTGGCGCTTCTTGAGTTCGCTCGCCGGTATCACTAGCTCCGCGCCGTCGGGCAGCAGCACCGCCACATTCTTGGCGCCTAGCTCCGCCAGCGCACGCAGCGCGCTGCCGGCCTTGGACTTGGCTCGTGCTTCAAAGTAACGACCGGCAAGAACGAAGACGGTCACACCGGCCGCGACCTCGAGGTAGATCGAGTCGCTGTTGAGAATGGCCCGCCAGATTCCCGAGCCTTCCCGTGGCGGCTGATCGCCGAAGACGGACGAAAGCGACCAGGCGGTGGCGGCCACGATCCCGACCGAGATCAGCGTTTCCATGGATGTCGTCCGGTGGCGCGCGTTTCGCAGCGCGACCGAGTGGAAGGGCCATGCGGCCCAGGTCACAACCGGAGCGGCCAGGGCCGTCAATATGTATCCCCAGCCGGGAACCCTGGCGCTGGGGACGATCGCGAACAACGTCGACAGGTCAGCCAGCGGCACGAACAACACCGCCGCGACTAGCAGCCGCCGCAGCAGTCTGCGGGCGTGGGCGCCGTCGGGATCCTTTGTCCGTTTGTCTAGGACGGTTGTCTCGGTGTGCGGTGCCGCGTGGTATCCGGCTTTCTCGACCACCCCGCACAGCTCATCGGCTGCCATGCCCACGGCATCGATGGTCGCGACGCGGGTTGCGAAGTTGACGGATGCGCGTACTCCGGGGATCTTGTTGAGCTTCGTCTCGACGCGGCTGGCACAGGCCGCACATGACATACCCGAAACATCGAGCCGGATCCGCCGCACCGACTGCAGGTCGGCATCTCCCACAACTGGAGCCGCCACGGCCCTCCTCGGATCGGCGTATTTGCACCCGTCAGCCTACAAGTCGTAAGCAGGCGGTAATCGGTTCCCTATGGCCCGCTGGATGCACTGGCGATGGATTCTTTTGGTCCGATTTCTGCGGTTGGCGTGCTAGGTTTCCGACTGTGACGCCCGTCACAACGTTTCCTCTCGTGGACGCGATCCTCGCTGGTCGCGACCGCAACCTTGACGGCGTTATCTTGATCGCCGCCCAACACCTGCTGCAAACAACGCACGCCATGCTGCGTTCGCTATTTCGGGTCGGCCTCGATCCGCGCAACGTCGCGGTGATCGGCAAGTGCTATTCCACTCACCCGGGAGTTGTCGACGCGATGCGGGCCGACGGCATCTATGTCGACGATTGCAGCGACGCCTACGCACCCCACGAATCATTCGACACCCAGTACACCCGCCACGTAGAACGGTTTTTCGCCGAATCCTGGGCGCGGCTTACGGCCGGGCGTACGGCTCGTGTCGTGCTCCTCGACGACGGCGGATCGCTGCTAGCCGTCGCCGGCGCCATGCTCGATGCGAGCGCCGACGTGATCGGAATCGAGCAGACGTCCGCCGGCTACGCCAAAATCGTCGGTTGTGCGCTGGGGTTTCCCGTCATCAACATCGCCCGCTCGTCGGCAAAGCTTCTATACGAGTCGCCGATCATCGCCGCACGCGTGACACAGACGGCATTCGAGCGCACCGCGGGCATCGACTCAAGCGCAGCGATCCTGATCACCGGCGCGGGCGCAATCGGCACTGCCCTGGCCGATGTGCTGCGTCCGCTGCATGACCGGGTGGACGTGTACGACACGCGCTCCGGCTGTATGACGCCTATCGATCTTCCGAATGCGATCGGCGGCTATGACGTGATCATCGGTGCCACCGGCGCCACCAGTGTGCCCGCCAGCATGCACGAATTGCTGCGCCCCGGCGTATTGCTGATGTCGGCGTCTTCGTCCGATCGCGAGTTCGATGCCGTCGCGTTGCGTCGGCGCACGACGCCCAATCCTGACTGCCATGCCGACCTCAGGGTAGCCGACGGCAGTGTCGACGCTACCTTGTTGAATTCGGGCTTCCCGGTCAACTTTGACGGTTCGCCCATGTGCGGCGATGCGTCGATGGCGCTCACGATGGCGTTGTTGGCGGCCGCGGTGTTGTATGCGTCGGTCGCGGTCGCCGACGAAATGTCATCCGATCATCCGCATCTCGGGCTGATCGACCAGGGCGACATCGTGGCATCGTTTCTGAACATCGACGTCCCGCTCCAAGCTCTCAGCCGGCTACCGTTGCTTTCGATCGATGGGTATCGCCGCCTTCAGGTGCGCTCCGGCCATACCTTGTTCCGCCAAGGTGAGCGGGCCGACCACTTCTTTGTCATCGAATCCGGCGAGCTTGAGGCGCTCGTCGACGGGAAGGTCATCCTTAGACTCGGTGCCGGAGACCACTTCGGCGAGGCGTGTTTGCTCGGTGGCATGCGGCGCATAGCGACGGTGCGGGCATGTGAGCCATCGGTCCTGTGGGAGCTCGACGGCAAGGCTTTCGGCGACGCGCTCATGGGGACGCTGCAATGCGTGAGATCGCCTACGGTGTCGCTCGCACCCGGCTCATGCACGCCGGCGCGTCCGAGTCCTTGATGGTGTAACGGTCTTGCACTCGTGGGCTGTCGGCGGATCACGGGATCGTTATGCCGGTTCTTGCGAGTGACATAGGTTGACATACGTATAACCGGTCCCTGCGGTCGAACACGGCTTGACAATTGGACGAATCTCGTTGCGCGCCATCAGTTGTGCTCACAGGATCGCCGCCGTTCGGAGCGATGAGCCCGCTTGGCGCGCGAAGTGCGCCGGGGCGGATCCTGCCCGAGCCGCGCGACGACGGCCTCGATGCCCGTCGCGGTCGATGACCTTGATTCCTTGGGCGCTGACCCGCACCTTGATGCGGCGGTCCTCCGACGGTAAGTAGTAGGCCTTGAGCTGGATATTGGGCGGCCAACGTCGCCGAGTGCGGCGGTGTGAGTGCGACACAGCCTTACCGAAACCCACAGTGCGGCCGGTGATTTGGCAGCGGGCGGACATGGCGAACCTCCTCCCGGACCAGCCTGTTGAAAATAGTTTTCGACAACCGTTGCACGGCACGGTAGCGTGGGTGCAGTTTAATGGCAATCATTTTCAATAAGGTTTGGCGATGCGTACTCCGGTGATATTGGTGGCAGGTCAGGATCACACCGACGAGGTGACGGGCGCCTTGTTGCGCCGGACCGGAACGGTGGTCGTGGAGCACCGGTTTGACGGCCATGTGGTGCGACGGATGACTGCCACGCTGAGCCGTGGCGAATTGATCACCACGGAGGACGCTTTGGAGTTCGCCCACGGCTGTGTGTCGTGCACAATCCGCGACGACCTGCTGGTGCTGTTACGCAGACTGCACCGCCGAGACAATGTCGGCCGGATCGTCGTGCACCTGGCGCCGTGGCTGGAGCCCCAGCCCATCTGCTGGGCGATCGACCACGTGCGGGTTTGCGTCGGACACGGATACCCAGACGGACCAGCCGCCCTCGACGTGCGGGTCGCGGCCGTGGTGACCTGTGTGGACTGCGTAAGGTGGCTGCCGCAGTCACTCGGCGAGGACGAACTGCCCGACGGGCGCACGGTGGCCCAAGTGACGGTCGGTCAGGCCGAGTTCGCCGACCTTCTGGTGCTGACCCACCCGGAACCGGTCGCCGTGGCGGTTCTGCGCCGACTGGCCCCTCGAGCGCGAATCACCGGCGGCGTCGACCGCGTCGAGCTGGCGCTGGCGCATCTGGACGACAACTCACGGAGGGGTCGTACCGATACCCCGCACACGCCATTGCTGGCGGGCCTGCCTCCGTTGGCAGCCGACGGTGAGGTTGCGATCGTGGAATTCAGTGCCCGCCGCCCGTTTCACCCGCAACGTCTGCATGCCGCGGTTGACCTGCTGCTCGATGGCGTGGTTCGCACTCGAGGTCGGCTGTGGCTGGCCAACCGGCCGGATCAGGTCATGTGGCTCGAATCAGCCGGTGGCGGTCTGCGGGTCGCATCGGCCGGAAAGTGGTTGGCGGCGATGGCGGCCTCGGAGGTGGCCTATGTCGACCTGGAGCGGCGGTTGTTCGCCGACCTGATGTGGGTCTACCCGTTCGGAGACCGGCACACCGCGATGACGGTACTGGTATGCGGCGCCGATCCGACCGACATCGTCAATGCCCTGAACGCGGCGCTGCTCAGCGACGACGAAATGGCATCTCCGCAACGCTGGCAGTCCTACGTCGACCCTTTCGGCGACTGGCATGACGACCCGTGCCACGAAATGCCCGATGCGGCTGGGGAATTCTCGGCACACCGCAACTCAGGAGAATCTCGATGAAACCCCGGTATCCATCCCGACTACCAGCCCGTGGTACAGACGCCGACACTACGGCTCAGCGCGCGCTGGATGCTACCGAGGGCGTCGATAGGTTCTATCCACCCGCGTCAGAGTCTTCCGCGTCGTCAGGGCGTTCATCAGGTTGCACGACACCGACTGTGCTTGCCAACCACTTCGGTGCCAGCGCTGAGACTGCGGTGGCTCCTGCCGTGGCGCTGAAGACGCCCGTCCAGGCGACCGGTCCCAGCGGGGTACACCCGAAAAAGTGGCTGATAACCGGGGTTTGAATGATGCCGACCAACACCCCGGCGCTGCCCAGTGCGGTGGCAATGACGAGCGGACTGTGCCGGCGCGTCAGCAGTGTCTGCGCTAGCTGGGTCATCACGAGTGCAGTCAAACCCATTGTCGCCGTGCGTCGTTCGGTTCCGGGAGTCCAGCGCCCGATGGCCCAGGCTGCCGTTGCGCCGGCGGCGGTGACGACGCCGCGGTTAACGATCTGACGCAGCAATGGCGCGTCCAGCGAGGGCGTAGGCCCGATCAGCACCGCACGTCGATGTTCGCGCTGCGCTCGCTCGGCCGCGTCATCGGTTGGGTATTCGGCGTCGTCGGGTTCGGCAAACTGCGAGGTGACGGCCACCGCAAGCGCGGGAAACATGTCGGTGAGCAGATTCACCAGCAGCAGTTGACGAGTCCCCACCGGCGCCCGCCCGGCCCCGAACGCCGTCCCGATGACGGTGAACAGAACTTCGCCCACATTGCCGCCGACCAGAATCGTCACCGCGTCACGAACACCGGCCCACATGCTGCGGCCCTCGACCAGCGCGTCGAGCAGCACGCCCAGGTCATCGTCGGTCAGCACGATATCGGCGGCCCCACGGGCGGCAGAGGAACCGCGCCCGCTCACTCCGATGCCCACGTCGGCCATCCGGATGGCCGCGGCGTCGTTGGCGCCGTCGCCGACCATCGCGGTCACTCGCCCGCAGCGCTGCAGCGCCGCCACAATCTGAACCTTTTGTTCCGGGCTGACCCGAGCAAAGACTTGCATGTCGGCGGCGAGTTTGGCATGCGCCTCCTCGTCCAGGACGGCAAGTTCGGCACCGGTCACGACTCGCGCGTCCGCCGGTAGTCCCAGCTGGCGGGCGATCGCCCGGGCGGTGATCGGATGGTCGCCGGTGATCAGCACCACGTTGCGCTCGGCGTCCAGCAAGGCTTCGATCAACGGACGCGAGGAAGGCCGGGCCGTATCCGCCAATCCGACATAGCCGATCAGCTCGAGATCGTGCGCGACGGCGTCGACAGCGTCGGCGTCGGTCTCGTCATCATGGGTGGTCCCGTTGTCCCAGGTGCGCTGCGCGACTGCCAGAACACGCAGGCCCTGCTCGGCGAGGTGGCGTACCACGGATTCGGCATGTTCGTGGTCGACGCCCGGGTCGGCGAGTCGGCAGCGCGGCAGGATCGTCTCCGGAGCGCCCTTGAGCATCAACATCGGTATCCCGTCGGTGCCCACTCTGCCGATCGCGGCGGCGTAGCCGCGACTGGACTCAAACGGTACTTCGGCCAGCACCACCCACTCCGAATCGCCTTGGCTACTAAGCGAACCGGCCAGCGCACTAGCCGCCGCGAGGATCGCCTCATCGGTGGCGTGCGCGTGCCCTTCCCCGTTATGGGGCTGCGTGGACGCGCGCGCGGCGGCCCGCAGCACCTCGGCGGAGGGCGCATCGGTGGTCTGCGGCAACGGATCCCGTTCGGCTGCGGTGCTGCTCGGTAGCGCGCATACCACCCGCAGGCGGTTCTCGGTGAGTGTGCCGGTCTTGTCGAAACATATGGTGTCGACACGGCCCAGCGCCTCGATGGTGCGAGGCGAGCGCACCAGCGCCCCACGTGCCGTCAGGCGCTGGGCGGCGGCAAGCTGGGAGAGGGTGGCCACCAACGGTAGACCCTCCGGGACCGCGGCCACCGCGATGGCGACGCCGTCGGCCACCGCTTGCCGCAGCGACGCCCGGCGCAGCAACGCCAGAGCTGTCACCGCGGCGCCGCCGGCCAACGTCATGGGCAGCACTTTGCTGGTCAGCTCGCGCAGCCGGGCCTGGACTCCGGCCGCCGTTTCGACATCGGCGACCGCCGAGATCGCGCGATGTGCGGCGGTGCCGACTCCGGTGGCTACCACGATCGCGCGGGCGTGTCCGGCGACGATGGTGCTGCCCTCAAACAGCATGCTGGCCCGGTCGGGGTCGTTGACGGCGACGGGGTCCACCTGCTTGTCCACCGGTAGCGACTCGCCGGTAAGAAAGGACTCGTCGACCTCGAGGTCTTCGGCCACCAGCAGGCGCGCATCCGCCGGGACCACCTCCGGCGCGGCCAGGTCGATGACATCGCCGACTCGCAGCGACTTCGCCGACACCGTGGCCGTCCGGGTGGCGTGCCGGGCCGCCTCCAGTCGACGTCGGGTAGTCGCTACCGCCGGCACCACCACCCGGCGCACCAGCTGGTCCTGCTCGGCGAATAGCTCGGCGGCCGCCGCCTCGGCTCGCAATCGTTGTACCCCACCGGTGATCGCGTTGACCGTCATCACGCCCGCTACCAGTAGCGCGTCGATATTGCTGCCGACAATCGCCGATGCTGCGGCGCCCACCGCCAGGATCGGAGTCAGCGGATCGGCCAGTTCATGGCGGGTGGCCACCGCCAGCTGCGCCAAGGTTCGTGCCGGGCCGCGCAGCGGCGCCATCACCGGTTCGTAGGACAGGTCGTCCAGAATGCGCCGCCAGGCCGGGATTCCGGGTTCGACGGCCAAGGGTCGGGAGCCGCCGGCTAGCCGCGAGTAGACGATCTCGGGGTCCAGCGCGTGCCAGGCGGTCAGCGGTTGCGGGGTGGGGTCGGGCATCCGCAGCACCTTGGCGGCCGACCACATTCCGGACACCAAAGCCGTTGCGGCAGCGGCATTGACCGGATTGAGCCAGCGACGGAAGCTGGCTGGGTTGGTGGTTTTGTCCTGCTCACCGGTGACCAACAACAGCCCGGCCAAGGTGGTGCCACCTTGGGCGAGGTGTACCGCGGATTCACTGGCTGCCCGGGCCACCGGAAGCGCTGACAGGATCCGCACCGCCGCGGCCAGATCGGTGCCGGTGATTAGGTCGGCAGTCCATGGTGTTGCCCCGCGGGGATCGTCGAGAGCCACACCGACGTCAGCGATGGCCAACGCGGCCAACGTATCGGTGGATGCGAAGTCCCGGTGCACCGCGGTGATCAGCAATACCGGTCCGCGATCCGCGCGCAACTCACGCACCAACTTCAGCAACGGCGTGCCAGGCGGATGCGTCGAACCGACGCTGGCCGATAGATCTTCGGTGCCCGCGACATGGCGCAAAACCACCCGCGCTCCGGTTCGGTGCGCGGTCTGCAGCAGCGGGATTGCGTATGGGTCGACTTCCCACCCCACGTCGACGCTGCCCACGCATTGGCCATCGACCACCAGGTCGGCATGCTCGAGGCCCTGAGCCGGCGTTGCCGACGGCCCTTGAGCCGGAGCCCATCTCAAGCGGGCACCGGTAGCCGGCAATTCATCGGGGTCGGGTTCGGGTGCCTGCTCGCCATGGAGCAAGGCGTCGGCGACCTCGTAGACGCGGTCGTCGTCCCAGCCGGGTTCGTCTCCCTGTGCATGCAATACGGCGCGGTTGTCACCGCGCAGCGCTGCGCCGTCGATAACGACCACCCGCACCCGATCCAGGCGGCGCAACGCGCCGGGGTCGAGGACTAGTTGCCCGGTGTTGGCGAGCCCGCGACCCAGCACCGCCGCGAACGCCTGTCGGCCCATGTGCGCGGCACGTGGTACTCCGGCCAGGATCGCGCCGGCCGCGTCCTCGGTACCACCGCCGGCCACCAGTGCACTGGCCGCGGCGATCAACGAACCGTTTGCGGCCTGGTTGACGTATTGCTCCACCGGCCCGGCCCTTGACCCTTTGGCGGTGTCGATCGCGGCGTCGATGGATCCGCCGACCACGACGTGCGAAGCCTCGCCTGCCGCCGCAGCCGCCCAACTGTGTCGCGGCTCCTGCGATTTGGCCCCGGCCGACGAGATGATGGGCACCACCGGAGCCTGCGGCCGTCTGGGGGAGGCCAGCGCGGGTTCGCGGTCACGCCATACGCGACGGTGCGCCGCCGCTTCGGAGATTTGCAGGCTGCGTTGCACCAGATCGAGCAGCGGTGTGCCCAGGGACTGGGTTAGCCCGTTGGCCGCCGCCGTCGTAGCGGCGAGCGCAATATCGGTGCCCACTCGACCCAACCGCGACTCCATAAGCGACACCATTCGCGGTTGATGGTTTATCAGAGCGGCCAGGGCTCTGGTGGTTTGCGGTGCGGCGGGCAGTCGGGCGACCCAGCCGGTGACCGTGGCACCCATCGCTACCAGATCCATTGCCGCAGCGGTCAACGGCACCAGGATCGCCAAGGGGTTACCTGGGTCGGCGAATGGTGCCGAGTTCGGCGACGACACCGACCCAGCCAGGAATATGTCGGCAGCCACCGCGGAAACCACATCACGTACCTCGTCCACGGCGATGTCGCTATCCGCATCAGGTTCAAGTTCGACCACCAGCCGACCCAATGAGCCCTCAACGTGGGCCTCGGCCACGCCCGGGATCCTGCGGACTGGCTCCTCCACCATGGCGGCATGCTCGTGCCAGCGAGGGAATGGCAGTAGCGGATCCAGGTCGAAATGCACGCGCCGTCCGCTGCGCCAACGCACCGGCGGTGTCATTCCGTCAGGCGATTCGTTGTGGGAACCGCGTACCCCGATTGCGCGACCAGTCGTTTGCACCACCGACTGCACCACCGGGCCGGTCAGCTCCAGCACCGGGCTGGCCAGCGTCTGCACCGCCGCGGCCGCACTCCCCGGCAAGCGGGCGCCGGCTCGCACTGTCTGTGCTACTCCGTTGGTCACACCACCGAGGACAGTGGCCACACCCGGGATCTTCACTGAGTCACCCTTCAACTACCGATACCGCGCCTAATCCTGATGGCGTATCAGCGCCATGTCTACCGACTTGCGCATACTTCGCCGGGTGAGGTCGCCGGTGAAGGCAGTCCGGACCCCTTTGGTCTGCGAGCGATGAATGCAGACGCCGTGTCGGATCTAGCTTGAGTACGGGCGGGCCCGTGACGCGCCGGTGGCGGGCACGTGAAACCGACCCAAACGATCCCAACGACGCGGCAACGCCTGGCTAACGGCTCACGGATCGAATCAGTGGATGCGGTGGGGTCCGTGAATCAGCCGGCAAGCGGCCAAGCGTTGCATTGTGCGGCCGACATTGGGGGGCCGACGAAATCGGCTCACAAAATGCGGTGGTGGGCCCTGCCGACGTGGTAACCCGCCGGGAAGGACTTCTCGATGACCTGCAGCTGGTGGTTCACTCTCGACTCCAGCTCGAGCACCACGCAGCTGTCACCGACGGTCTTCGACTCAAGGACGATGTACCGCTGACCGCCACCGTTGACATCGGTGATCGGGTCACCGGAGTGCAATGTTTCGACGGGCACCAAATCCGGATTTCCGTTTGACTCCACGCGAAACACAGTAAGGCAATTAAGCCGACTAGGGAACACTCTGCGTGGGTGCGCCACCTCGACGCGGAGGCACCAGCGGGTTGGCCGCGGCGGGCTCGCTCTTGGGTGGTCGCCAGTGATTGTGACCAGCTGCCGGAGCGGGAATGCGTGTTGGACAGCCGAATCCCCGCAATTGGCGCAACGTGCCCCGGAAGCCGCGCTACATTTGGCTCCTAGCCACCAGACAGCTTGCCCGAAAACGGCAGAGGTCCCTGATGTCGCTTTTGATCACATCACCGGCGACGGTGGCTGCGGCGGCAACACATCTGGCGGGTATCGGATCGGCGCTCAGCACAGCCAACGCGGCAGCGGCCGCTCCGACGACGGCGCTATCGGTCGCGGGTGCCGATGAGGTCTCGGTGCTGATCGCAGCGCTATTCGAGGCGTACGCCCAGGAGTATCAGGCGCTGAGTGCCCAGGCACTGGCGTTCCACGACCAGTTCGTGCAGGCGCTCAACATGGGTGCGGTTTGCTATGCGGCCGCAGAGACAGCCAACGCAACTCCGCTGCAGGCTCTGCAGACTGTGCAGCAGAACGTCCTCACCGTGGTCAACGCGCCCACCCAGGCATTGCTAGGTCGACCAATCATCGGCAACGGTGCCAACGGGTTACCGAACACCGGGCAAGACGGTGGGCCCGGCGGGTTGCTGTTCGGCAACGGTGGCAACGGCGGATCCGGCGGGGTGGATCAGGCCGGTGGTAACGGCGGTGCAGCCGGCCTGATCGGTAACGGCGGGTCCGGCGGCGTCGGCGGGCCGGGGATAGCTGGCAGTGCGGGCGGGGCGGGCGGCGCCGGTGGGCTGCTGTTCGGCAACGGCGGGCCCGGCGGGGCCGGTGGGATTGGCACCACCGGTGACGGTGGGCCTGGCGGTGCCGGCGGTAACGCCATCGGTCTGTTTGGCAGCGGAGGTACCGGCGGGATGGGCGGCGTCGGCGGCATGGGCGGTGTCGGCAACGGCGGCAACGCGGGTAACGGCGGCACCGCCGGACTGTTCGGTCACGGCGGGGCCGGCGGTGCCGGGGGCATCGGCAGCGCCGACGGCGGGCTCGGTGGTGGCGGCGGCAATGGCCGGTTCATGGGCAACGGTGGGGTCGGCGGTGCCGGCGGCTACGGCGCTAGCGGAGACGGCGGAAACGCCGGCAACGGCGGCTTGGGCGGCGTGTTCGGCGATGGCGGGGCCGGTGGTACCGGCGGTCTGGGTGACGTTAACGGCGGGCTTGCCGGTATTGGCGGTAACGCCGGGTTCGTCGGCAACGGCGGAGCCGGCGGCAATGGCCAGCTCGGCAGCGGCGCAGTCTCCTCGGCGGGTGGGATGGGCGGCAACGGGGGCTTGGTGTTCGGCAACGGCGGCCCCGGCGGTCTAGGCGGGCCGGGCACGTCGGCCGGCAACGGCGGTATGGGCGGCAACGCTGTCGGACTGTTCGGCCAGGGCGGGGCCGGCGGGGCCGGCGGGTCCGGATTCGGGGCCGGTATTCCAGTTGGCAGGGGCGGTGACGGCGGTAGCGGCGGGCTGATCGGCGACGGCGGCACCGGTGGCGGTGCAGGCGCGGGTGACGCTGCTGCATCGGCCGGTGGTAACGGTGGTAACGCCCGGTTGATCGGGAACGGCGGTGACGGTGGCCCGGGCATGTTCGGCGGGCCCGGCGGAGCTGGCGGCAGCGGCGGCACGATATTCGGCTTCGCCGGAACCCCCGGGCCGAGCTAGGCGTGTTGCATCCCGCCCAACGGCGCAGGCAACAATGGTGCGATGAGTGGCGCCAGCTCATCGGAGTCGCCCACCTGCTATCGCCATCCCGGGCGCCGGACCTACGTCCGCTGCACCCGATGTGATCGGTACATCTGTGGCGAATGTATGCGCGTGGGTCCCGTCGGCCACCAGTGCGCGGAGTGTGTGCGCGAAGGCGCCCGGGCGGTGCGGCAGCCTCGTACCCCATTCGGCGGGCGGCAGCGGTCGGCAACTCCGGTGGTTACATACACGCTGATCTCGCTGAATGCGCTGGTGTTCGTCATGCAAGTGACCGTGATGGGTCTGGAACGGCAGCTCGCTTTGTGGCCACCCGCGGTCGCCAGCGGTCAGACCTACCGGTTGGTGACCTCGGCGTTCCTGCACTACGGGGCGATGCACCTGCTGTTGAACATGTGGGCGCTGTATGTGGTGGGTCCGCCGTTGGAGATGTGGCTGGGCCGGTTGCGGTTCGGCGCGCTGTATGCGGTGAGCGCGCTGGGTGGCTCGGTGTTGGTCTATCTGATCGCACCGCTTAATACGGCGACGGCGGGGGCATCGGGGGCGGTGTTCGGTCTTTTCGGTGCCACGTTCATGGTGGCCAGGCGGCTCCACCTTGATGTTCGTTGGGTCGTCGCGCTCATCGTGATCAACTTGGCTTTCACGTTCCTCGCGCCGGCGATCAGCTGGCAGGGGCACGTCGGCGGGCTGGTAACGGGTGCGCTGGTGGCAGCGACCTACGTCTACGCGCCCAGGGAACGTCGGAACTTGATCCAGGCCACAGTGACGATCACCGTTTTGGTTGCGTTCGTCGTGCTGATCGGCTGGCGCACAGTCGATTTGCTCGCACTGTTCGGTGGGCGCCTCAACCTGAGCTGAACACATCAAAACCGATAGCCGCTTGTCTTCGCGTGTCTTCGGGGAATCCGACGCGGTCACATCTAAACTTGCCACGATCAAGAGGAGGGGCAGCGACGTATCGGCAGCAAGCACTGCGCCGGACGACGAAGTGGTCAGGGCGCGCTAACAGCGAGAGCTGAGCCGGGCGGGATTCACTCCGTGCCGGCACGTTCTGTTCCCCGGCCCCGTTGGGTGGCCCCGGTGCGCCGGGTCGGTCGGCTGGCCGTATGGGATCGGCCGGAGCGGCGCAGCGGAATTCCAGCGTTAGATGGCCTTCGTGCGATAGCGGTCGCGCTGGTACTCGCCAGCCATGGCGGCATCCCCGGTATGGGCGGCGGGTTCATCGGCGTCGACGCCTTCTTCGTCTTGAGCGGATTTCTCATCACCTCGCTGCTGCTCGACGAGCTGGGGCGCACCGGTCGTATCGATCTGAGCGGGTTCTGGATTCGCCGTGCGCGGCGGCTGCTGCCGGCGCTGGTGCTGATGGTTCTCACCGTGAGCGCCGCACGCGCACTATTTCCTGACCAAGCTCTCACCGGGCTACGGAGCGATGCGATCGCCGCGTTCCTATGGACGGCGAATTGGCGGTTTGTGGCCCAAAATACCGATTACTTCACCCAGGGCGCTCCACCCTCGCCCCTACAGCACACCTGGTCGTTGGGGGTGGAGGAGCAGTATTACGTTGTCTGGCCACTGTTGCTGATCGGGGCGACGCTACTGTTGGCGGCCCGGGCGAGGCGCCGTTGCAGACGGGCCACGGTGGGCGGGGTTCGGTTCGCCGCGTTCCTGATTGCCAGTCTCGGCACGATGGCTTCCGCCACCGCCGCGGTCGCATTTACCTCGGCGGCCACCCGCGACCGGATTTACTTCGGCACCGATACCCGTGCGCAGGCGTTGCTGATCGGCTCCGCGGCAGCGGCTCTGCTGGTGCGGGATTGGCCATCGCTGAACCGCGGGTGGTGCCTGATCCGGACTCGCTGGGGACGGCGGATTGCCCGTCTGTTGCCGTTCGTCGGGCTGGCTGGGCTGGCGGTGACGACTCACGTCGCAACGGGCAGTGTGGGCGAGTTCCGCCATGGTCTGCTGATCGTGGTGGCAGGTGCGGCCGTCATCGTGGTTGCCTCGGTAGCCATGGAGCAGCGCGGAGCGGTGGCCCGCATCCTGGCCTGGCGACCGTTGGTGTGGCTGGGCACCATATCGTACGGCGTCTATCTGTGGCACTGGCCAATCTTTCTGGCGCTCAACGGCCAACGTACGGGCTGGTCGGGCCCGGCCCTGTTTGCCGCTAGGTGTGCAGCCACGGTGGTGCTGGCCGGTGCGTCGTGGTGGCTGATCGAGCAACCTATTCGGCGCTGGCGACCGGCACGGGTTCCGCTGTTGCCGCTGGCAGCGGCGACCGTTGCCAGCGCTGCCGCCGTGACGATGCTCGTTGTTCCGGTCGGAGCCGGACCGGGGCTACGCGAGATCGGCCTTCCGCCCGGCGTTTCGGCGGTCGCCGCGGTCTCGCCGTCGCCGCCGGAAGCGAGTCAGCCCGCGCCCGGGCCACGAGATCCCAACCGGCCGTTCACCGTTTCGGTATTCGGTGATTCGATCGGGTGGACTTTGATGCATTACCTGCCGCCGACTCCCGGATTCCGGTTCATCGACCACACCGTCATCGGCTGCAGCCTGGTACGCGGCACACCGTATCGGTACATCGGTCAAACCCTGGAGCAGAGGGCGGAATGCGACGGCTGGCCGGCCAGATGGTCGGCGCAGGTCAACCGGGACCAACCGGACGTTGCGTTGCTGATCGTCGGCCGCTGGGAGACGGTAGACCGGGTCAATGAGGGGCGGTGGACACATATCGGCGACCCGACCTTCGATGCGTACCTCAACGCCGAGCTACAGCGAGCGCTCAGCATCGTTGGATCCACCGGGGTTCGAGTGATGGTCACCACCGTGCCCTACAGCCGCGGCGGCGAAAAGCCGGACGGCCGCTTGTATCCGGAGGATCAACCCGAGCGTGTGAACAAATGGAACGCCATGTTACATAACGCCATTAGCCAACACTCGAACGTCGGAATGATCGACCTCAACAAAAAGCTTTGTCCAGACGGCGTTTACACGGCCAAGGTCGACGGCATCAAGGTCCGCAGTGATGGTGTTCATCTCACCCAGGAAGGCGTGAAGTGGCTGATACCGTGGCTTGAGGATTCGGTGCGGGTCGCCAGTTAATCCGCCGTGTGCTCCGGATGAGCGCGACGGTAACCCTGGAATTGTGCTGTGTGCTGGCTGTGTCGTTGTGATGAGCCTGTCTAAGTGGTGCGTAACCGTTTGACGAGCCGCGGCCTCGCTGCAAACATTGAAGCCCGCACGTCTGGGTTTGTATTTACACAACGAGGGCGCTCCCCGATCTGGCGCGCGCAACGAGGTGCGCACTATCCATTCGAGGTGAACTGGACTCCTTGATGCTCAGGCCGGTGCGGTTTGTCGAGAAAGGCGAATAGGAACAGTCCATGAAAGTGTGGATCACTGGGGCTGGCGGAATGATGGGGTCACATCTCGCCGAAATGTTGCTGGCCGCCGGACACGATGTGTACGCTACCTACTGCAGGCCGACCATCGATCCGTCGGACCTGCAATTCAACGGAGCAGAAGTCGATATCACCGACTGGTGCTCGGTCTACGATTCGATAGCGACATTCCGCCCCGACGCGGTATTTCATCTCGCGGCCCAAAGCTATCCGGCGGTTTCGTGGGCCCGGCCGGTTGAGACGCTGACCACCAACATGGTTGGCACCGCCATCGTTTTCGAAGCACTACGTCGCGTGCGACCGCACGCAAAGATTATTGTTGCGGGCTCGTCGGCCGAATATGGATTTGTTGACCCATCCGAGGTTCCGATTAATGAGCGGCGAGAACTTCGCCCGCTCCATCCGTATGGTGTTTCTAAGGCGGCCACCGACATGCTGGCGTATCAATATCACAAGTCTTACGGCATGCACACCGTCGTCGCTCGTATCTTCAATTGCACCGGGCCACGCAAAGTCGGAGATGCACTTTCCGATTTCGTCCGCCGTTGTACATGGTTGGAGCACCATCCGGAACAAAGTGCCATCCGGGTGGGAAATCTTAAGACGAAACGGACTATCGTGGACGTCCGCGATCTCAATCGGGCGTTGATGCTGATGCTGGATAAAGGCGAGGCCGGGGCTGACTACAATGTGGGAGGTTCGATCGCCTACGAGATGGGCGACGTTCTCAAACAAGTAATCGCGGCTTGTAAACGTGACGATATCGTGCCGGAAGTCGACCCCGCCCTTCTTCGGCCCACCGACGAAAAGATCATCTACGGAGATTGCAGCAAGCTGGCGGCCATAACAGGCTGGCAACAAGAAATCTGTTTGACTCAGACGATTGCCGACATGTTCGATTATTGGCGTAGCAAATCCGAGTCCGCTCTGATGGTGTGACCGAATGTCTTTGTCCTGCCAACCTGAGGAGCAGATAAGATTGACCGTAACGGACTCTCAGTATCGACAAAAGGTGTGCACCGCGAGAACTGCTGAGGAGATCTTTGTAGAGACAATCGCTGTCAAGACACGCATCCTCAATGACCGGGTCTTGCTGGAAGCCGCTCGCGCAATTGGGGACCGCTTGATTGCCGGCTATCGTGCGGGAGCACGCGTCTTCATGTGTGGCAACGGTGGTAGCGCTGCGGATGCGCAACATTTTGCCGCGGAGCTAACGGGTCACCTGATCTTTGATCGGCCACCGCTTGGCGCCGAGGCACTCCACGCCAATTCGTCGCACCTAACAGCGGTGGCCAACGACTATGACTACGACACCGTTTTTGCCAGGGCCCTCGAAGGATCTGCGCGTCCCGGCGACACGCTTTTTGCGATAAGTACCTCCGGCAATTCTATGAGTGTACTGCGGGCCGCGAAAACCGCAAGGGAGTTGGGTGTGACGGTTGTTGCAATGACGGGCGAATCCGGCGGCCAGCTGGCAGAATTCGCAGATTTCTTGATCAACGTCCCGTCACGCGACACCGGGCGAATCCAGGAATCTCACATCGTTTTTATTCATGCGATCTCCGAACATGTCGAACACGCGCTTTTCGCGCCTCGCCAATAGGAAAGCCGATCCTTACGCGGCCATTCGAAAGATGGTCGCGGAACGTGCGGGACACCAATGGTGTCTCTTCCTCGATAGAGACGGGGTCATCAATCGACAAGTGGTCGGCGACTACGTACGGAACTGGCGGCAGTTTGAATGGTTGCCCGGGGCGGCGCGGGCGTTGAAGAAGCTACGGGCATGGGCTCCGTACATCGTTGTCGTGACAAACCAGCAGGGCGTGGGTGCCGGATTGATGAGCGCCGTCGACGTGATGGTGATACATCGGCACCTCCAAATGCAGCTTGCATCCGATGGCGTGCTGATAGATGGATTTCAGGTTTGCCCGCACCACCGTTCGCAGCGGTGTGGCTGCCGTAAGCCGAGACCGGGTCTGGTCCTCGACTGGCTCGGACGACACCCCGACAGTGAGCCATTGCTGAGCATCGTGGTTGGGGACAGCCTCAGCGATCTTGAATTGGCACACAACGTCGCCGCTGCTGCCGGTGCATGTGCCAGTGTCCAGATAGGGGGCGCCAGTTCTGGCGGTGTCGCTGACGCGTCATTTGACTCGCTCTGGGAGTTCGCTGTCGCAGTCGGACATGCGCGGGGGGAGCGGGGCTAATGGCGATCTTGCGCGGGCGAGCGCCGTTGCGGCTCGGACTCGGCGGTGGCGGGACAGACGTGGAACCGTACTCGAGCCAGTTTGGCGGACGAATTCTTAGCGTAACCATCGACAAATACGCCTACGCGTTCGCGGAGCGCGGAACAGGAGATGAGATCGCCTTTCGCTCGCCGGACCGCGACCGAGCCGGCCAGGCCTCGATCGACGATCTGGCGTCTCTCGAAGAAGACTTTCCGTTGCACGTCGCCGTCTACCGGCGGGTGATTGCGGAGTTCAACGGTGGTACACCGTTTCCGCTCCAGCTGGCGACGCAGGTGGACGCTCCTCCCGGGTCGGGGCTGGGCTCGTCGTCTGCTTTGGTGGTGGCGATGCTTCTCACGACATGTGCGCTCATCGGCTCGTCGCCGGGCCCATACGAGCTGGCGCGACTGGCCTGGGAAATCGAACGGGTTGATCTCGGCATGGCCGGTGGTTGGCAAGACCACTACGCCGCGGCTTTCGGCGGCTTCAACTTCATGGAGTCCCGCCCCAACGGAGAAGTCGTGGTGAATCCGCTTCGGATACGGCGGGAGGTGATCGCCGAACTGGAAGCTTCCCTTCTTCTGTACTTCGGCGGCGTCTCCAGGCTGTCGTCGGAAGTCATCGCCGATCAACAACGCAATGTCGTCGAGCGAGACGCGGACGCGCTTGCGGCCACTCACTCGATCTGCGCCGAGGCACTCGAAATGAAGGATCTTCTCGTGGTGGGTGACATACCCGGCTTCGCCGATTCACTGCTTCGCGGCTGGCAAGCGAAAAAGCGGACGTCAACCCGAATCTCGAACCCCGCAATCGAGCACGCTTACCAGGTCGCGCAGTCCAGCGGCATGGTCGCCGGGAAAGTCTCGGGTGCCGGTGGGGGTGGCTTCCTCATGATGATCGTGGACCCGCGTCGCCGTATCGAAGTCGCACGCAGCCTCGAACGAGAGTGCGGAGGATCGGTGGCTCCTTGCCTGTTTACCAAAGGCGGAGCGGTGACCTGGCATATCCCAGAGTCCACGGCACCCCGTAAGGCGTGGAGTTGCTGATGCCGTGGCTTCAGCGCTCGGAAACGCTGGAATCTTGCTGTGTGCTGGCTGTGTCCTTGCGACGAGCCACTCGACTTGGCGCGTACCGGTTTGACGATCGGGGAGCCCAGTGCAAGCATGAGACCCCGCAAGCACCGGGCGCTGACGCCTCTTCGTGAGGTGACTGAGACGACACCCCCGTGTGTCCTGGCCGTGAGGAGGTGAGGGCGAGATGAGTCCGAGCGACAGTCCCGATCCGACATTCGTCTTGTCCCGATCTGGCTCCGGCATTCTTTCTGCCTTCTGAGCTTTCGCGAGTTACTGCGCATGTCCGATGTGGCGCAGTTGTGGCGTTCTGAATGACGCACGCTGATCGGGCTTCCTGCAGGAGAAGACCATGACCACGATGATCATGACTTTTGTTGTTCCACAACGTGTTACCCGTGCGACGAAAGGGCGGGCACGGTCGCTGCTGCGGGTGAGTCGGCGTCTGACGGACACGTTTCGCGCACCGCTCGCCTGGACCCCGCAGGAGCGGGCCGACCGGTATGTGGCACGTATGCCGATCGCGGTGATTGCGGACTGAGCGGGCGTCGGCGCGTGGCGCGGTTACCCGTTGGACCGGCGCTAGCCCAACCCGCGCGCGCGTGTTGGTACACCGACACGCTGTCTGGGCCCTACAACTGCGCACGCTCGCGGCCAGTGCCGCTAGCCGACCACCTCAATGGGATCACCAACGGTGACGGCGTCGAAGTACCATGCCGCGTTGTCCGGGCTGAGGTTGATACAGCCGTGGCTGACGTTGGCGTATCCCTGCGAGTTGACCGACCAGGGGGCCGAGTGCACGTACACGCCGCTCCAGGTAACACGAACCGCGTAGTGGGCGGTGAGCAGATACCCGTCCGAGGAATTCAGCGGGATGCCGATGGTACGCGAGTCCATCACGACCGTGCGCTCCTTGGACATTGCGTGAAAGCTACCGATTGGTGTCGGGCGGCTGGGCTTGCCTAACGACGCGGGCATGGTGCGGAGGACTTCTCCGTTTCTGCTGACCGTGAAGGTATGTGCCGAGATGCTGGCAACCCCGATCAGTGCGTCACCGGTCTCGAATCCTTCGGTCAGTTCCTGCACACCCACCGAGACACGGGTGTGAGGTGGCCAATACCGGTGGGGCACCCACCGCACGACATTGCTAGCGACCCACTCGAAGTGTCCGGTCGTGTTGTGCGGTGTGCTGATGCGGATGGACCGCTCGACGGCGCGGCGATCGGTCACGGGCGTGGTGAATGTCACCACCACCGGGTGCGCCACCCCCACCACGGCACCATTAGCCGGCGACACCGACGCAACGCCTGGGATCGGTTGGAGTGGCGGGACCGCGGCGGTCGCTATGCTGACTGATTCCGCGGTGAGCATCAGCGTGATCGCGACCACAACGGATAGATAACGAACCACTCGACGCATGGCGTCCACCCTCCCGAGATGGTGCGATCGACACACGACATTCTAGTGACCATCGACCCATTGCGGGCCGAGCAAGCAGTTTCTGGATAGCCCCGCCGCCCCGCGGGTGCGGATTGGCAGGCCGCGCGGCCTCGCGTTAGCCTCAGCGGAATCGGTGCCAAGGCCGAGGAGGTGCGGGTGCTCTTCCGTCAGCTGGAGTACTTCGTCGCGGTCGCCCAGGAGCGGCATTTCGCTCGGGCCGCTGAGAAGTGCTACGTGTCGCAACCTGCGCTGTCTTCGGCAATCGCCAAGCTCGAACGCGAACTCAACGTCACCCTGATCAATCGCGGACACAGTTTCGAAGGCCTTACTCGCGAGGGTGAGCGGTTGGTGGTATGGGCCAAGCGGATACTTGCCGAGCACGCTGCGTTCAAGGCCGAGGTGGATGCGGTGCGGTCCGGGATAACCGGGACGCTTCGGCTAGGCACGGTTCCCACCGCGTCAACGACGGCATCCCTGGTGCTGTCGGCGTTTTGCTCGGCGCACCCGTTGGCGAAGGTGCAAGTCTGTTCCCGGCTGGCTGCGACCGAGCTGTACCGACGGCTGCGCGAATTCGAGCTCGATGCCGTCATCGTGCACCCCGAGACCCAAGACAGTGATGATGTTGATCTGGTGCCGCTCTATGAGGAGCAGTACGTGCTGTTGTCGCCGGCGGATATGCTGCCGCCGGGGACATCGACGTTGGTGTGGCGGGATGCCGCGCAACTACCGTTGGCATTGCTCACTGCGGATATGCGGGACCGCCAGGTTATCGACGCCGCGTTCGCCGACCACGCGGTCTCGGCGATCCCGCAGGTCGAAACCGATTCCGTTGCTTCGCTGTTCGCACAGGTGGCAACCGGCAACTGGGCGTCCATCGTTCCGCACACCTGGCTATGGGCAATGCCAATGAGCGGGCCGACGGGTGGTGAGATCCGCGCGGTCGAATTGGTCGATCCGGTGCTGAAAGCCCAGATCGCCCTGGCTACCAACGCCTTGGGACCGGGATCTCCGGTTGCCCGAGCGCTCATAACATGCGCGCAGGCGCTGGCGCTGAACGAATTCTTTGACACGCAGCTGCGGGGGATCACCCGTCGCCGCTGATCGCGGGCGTCGCTGCGCTGGTAGTGTTCAGCTTCGCCAGGTGGCCGCTCTCCACCCCGTCTGCAGGGTCGAGTTCGCAGTCGATGAGTGACGGTCCGTTCGATGCCAGTGCATCGGTCAGCGCCGACTCCAGTTCGGTTGGGGTGCTTACGTGATATCCTTTGCCGCCGAACGCCTCTGCGATCAGTTCGTGACGTGCATGAGCGTTCAGCACGGTGGGCGCTGGGTCGTGTCGCCACACCGGGGCGGCCGACCTAAAGATCGTTGCCTCGTCGCCGCGGTAGACGCCGCCGTTGTTGAGGATGACGACGGTGACCGGGAGTCGGTATCGGCAGATGGTCTCGAACTCCATGCCGCTGAAGCCAAATGCGCTGTCGCCCTCGATCGCCACGACAGGTCGCCCGGTCTCGACGGCGGCCGCGATGGCGTAGCCCATGCCGATGCCCATCACGCCCCAGGTTCCGCTGTCGAGCCGGTGCCGCGGTAGGTGCATGTCGATGATGTTGCGGGCGAGGTCCAGCGCGTTGGCGCCTTCGTTGACCACATAGACATCCGGGTTGCGTTGCAGCACAGACCTAATGGCACCAAGCGCGTTGTAGAACCGCATCGGATGATGATCGTCGGCCAACCGCCGACGCATCTTGGCACTGTTGCGGGCCTTGCGGTCGGCGAGCTCGCCGGTCCACGCCGCCGAGGCCACGCTCGAACGATCGGCCGCAGCTTCGAGGAGCGCCGACATTACCGAGCCGATGTCGCCGGTCAGCGGTGCCACGATCGGCCGGTTGCTGTCAAACTCCGACGCCTCGATATCGACCTGGATGAACTTGGCATCGGCCGACCATTGCGGCGACTCTCCGTTGCCTAGTAGCCAATTCAGCCGAGCGCCAACCAGCAGCACCACGTCGGCGCGGGCCATCGCCAGCGAACGAGCCGCAGCCGCCGACTGCGGGTGTGAGTCGGGCAGCAGCCCCTTGGCCATCGACATCGGCAGGAAGGGAATGCCGGTGTGCTCCACAAACTCCCGAATAACGTTGTCGGCCTGCGCATATGCCGCGCCCTTGCCGAGCACGAGCAGCGGTCGCTGCGCTTGGGCGAGCACGTCCAGCGCGCGATCAATCGCCTCCGGTGCCGGCAGTAGTCGGGGAGCCGGGTCCACCGGCCGCCAAATGGCGCCGGAAGCAGCCGATGCCTCAACGGCCTGGCCCAGCACATCGCCGGGGATATCGAGGTATACACCGCCGGGCCGCCCGGAGGTCGCGGTGCGAATGGCGCGCGCGACGCCGCGCCCGATGTCCTGGACTTGGCCGATCCGATACGCCGCCTTCACGAACGGTCGAGCGGCGTTGAGCTGGTCGAGGTCCTGATAGTCGCCGCGCTGCAGGTCGACCATCGGCCGGCTGCTCGATCCGGAGATCTGGATCATCGGGAAGCAGTTCGTGGTGGCGTTCGCCAGCGCGGGCAGGCCGTTGAGAAAGCCGGGGCCGGACGTCGTCAGACACACGCCGGGCCGTGCGGTGAGGAACCCCGCGGCGGCCGCCGCATTGCCCGCTGATGCTTCGTGGCGGAAACCGATATAGCGGATCCCCGAGGCTTGGGCGGCGCGAGCCAGGTCGGTGATCGGGATGCCGACAACGCCGTAGATGGTGGCGACGTCGTTGGCTTTGAGGGCGTCCACCACCAGGTGGCAGCCGTCGGTCAGCACTGTGCAGGGAGATGCCGATCGTGTGGTCATGGTGTTCACTGTTGTCCGGGGCGCCGGCCGTGTCCAAGACCGAGTCACTATGCAGCGATTTACGCGGTCTATCAACCGTTAGCGGATCGGTATTGGACGCCGGGCAGGCGAGCCCGGCACTGTGCTGATCGTGCCGAACCCGCACACCGAACACATGGAAGGAGCGTTCGCGATGGCATCCGACTTCGGCCCGCGCATCGCCGATCTTGTCGAGGTGGCGGCGACCCGGCTGCCCGAGGCTCCGGCGCTCGTCGTCACCGCGGATCGCATCGCGATCAGCCACCGCGACCTGGCCCGTCTGGTTGATGAGCTGGCCGGCCAGCTGACGCGGTCCGGCCTGCTGCCCGGTGACCGGGTCGCGCTGCGCATGGGCAGCAACGCCGAATTCGTCGTCGCCTTGCTGGCGGCGTCGCGTGCGGATCTCGTCGTCGTGCCGCTGGATCCGGCGCTGCCCATCACCGAGCAACGCGTCCGAAGCCAGGCCGCGGGAGCCCGGGTGGTGCTGATTGACGCGGATGGGCCGCACGACAGGGCAGAACCCACCACCCGGTGGTGGCCGCTCACGGTGAACGTCGGCGGTGACAGCGGCCCCTCGGGTGGCACCTTGTCGGTCCACCTGGACGCCGCCACCGAGCCGAACCCCGCAACCTCGACGCCCGAGGGACTGCGACCCGATGACGCCATGATTATGTTCACCGGCGGGACGACCGGCCTGCCGAAGATGGTCCCCTGGACGCACGCAAACATCGCCAGCTCGGTCCGCGCCATCATCACCGGGTACCGGCTGAGCCCGCGGGACGCCACCGTTGCGGTGATGCCGCTCTACCATGGCCACGGGCTGATCGCGTCGTTGCTTGCCACCCTGGCGTCCGGCGGCGCGGTGTCGCTGCCCGCACGCGGGCGATTCTCCGCGCACACCTTCTGGGACGACATCAAAGCCGTTGGAGCCACCTGGTATACGGCGGTTCCGACGATTCACCAAATCCTGCTGGAGCGATCGGCAACCGAACCGTCGGGGCGCAAACCTGCCGCACTGCGTTTCATCCGCAGCTGCAGCGCACCGCTCACTGCCCAAGCCGCGCTAGCACTGCAAACCGAGTTCGCGGCACCGGTCGTGTGTGCCTTCGGCATGACCGAAGCCACCCACCAGGTAACGACAACGCAGATTGAGGGTATCGACCAAACCGAAACTCCCGTCGTGTCAACCGGTCTGGTCGGCCGGTCGACGGGAGCGCAAATCCGGATCGTCGGGTCCGACGGGCTGCCACTGCCCGCGGGCGCGGTCGGGGAGATCTGGCTGCGGGGGACCACCGTGGTACGCGGGTATCTGGGTGACCCGACGATAACCGCCGCGAATTTCACCGACGGTTGGTTGCGTACCGGTGATCTCGGGTCCCTGTCGGCGGCCGGTGACCTGAGCATCCGCGGCCGCATCAAGGAACTCATCAACCGAGGTGGTGAAAAGATCTCGCCCGAGCGCGTCGAGGGCGTGCTGGCCAGCCATCCAAACGTCATGGAGGCAGCCGTATTCGGCGTCCCGCACCAGCTCTACGGCGAGGCGGTCGCGGCGGTGATTGTGCCTCGTGAGTCCGCCCCGCCGACTCGCGAGGAGCTTGTCCAGTTCTGCCGGGAACGGTTGGCGGCCTTCGAGATCCCGGCCTCCTTCCAGGAGGCCAGCGGGCTGCCGCACACCGCGAAGGGTTCGCTCGACCGCCGCGCTGTCGCCGAACGGTTCGGCCATTCGGTGTAGCTAGCCGGCCCCGGCCTTTACCCGGGCGGCGGCGGATTCCGGCATCGGTTCGTAGCGGGCAAACGAACGGGTGAAGGATGCGGCCCCATGCGCCAGCGAGCGCAAATCGATTGCGTAGCGGGTCAGCTCGACCTGAGGCACCTCGGCCTTGATCACCGTGCGGTCGTGCCCCGCGGTCTCGGTGCCGAGCACTCGGCCACGACGACTGGACAGGTCGCCCAACACCGCGCCGACGAAATCGTCGGGTACCAGCACCGAAATCTCATCGATTGGCTCGAGCAAGATCACCTTCGTCGCGGCCGCGGCCTCCCGCAATGCGAGCGCGCCGGCCATTTGGAAGGCGAAATCGGAAGAGTCGACGCTGTGGGCTTTGCCGTCGAGCAACGTGACCCGGATATCGACCACCGGGTAGCCGGCGTGCACTCCCTTATCCATCTGTGCGCGGACACCTTTCTCCACACTGGGGATAAACTGCCGCGGCACCGCCCCGCCAACCACTTTGTCGAGGAACTCGAACCCGGAGCCCTCCGGCAGCGGCTCCACCTCGATGTCGCACACCCCGTACTGACCGTGACCACCGGACTGTTTGATGTGGCGGCCATGGCCTTTCGCATTGCCGGCGAAGGTTTCCCGCAGCGGCACCCGCAGCTCGATCGTGTCTACGCTGACGCCGTACCGGTTGGCCAGTGTATCCAGGACGACGCCGGCATGGGCCTCGCCCATACACCACAGCACGACCTGATGGGTCTCTTGATTTTGCTCGATCCGCAGTGTCGGGTCTTCGGCGGCCAACCGGCCCAACCCGACCGACAGCTTGTCTTCGTCGGTCTTGGCATGCGCCGCAATGGCGATCGGCAGCAGCGGCTCGGGCATGGTCCAGGGTTTCAGCACCAGGGGCTCGGCCTTATCCGAGAGTGTGTCCCCGGTCTCGGCCCGGCTCAGCTTGCCGATGGCGCAGATGTCGCCCGCGACCACGGCTGCTGCCGGGCGCTGTTGCTTGCCCAGCGGGAACGACAAGACTCCGATGCGCTCGTCTTCGTCGTGGTCGGGGTGCGTGTTACTAGTTCCGCCGCCGAAAAACGATGAGAAATGGCCCGACACATGGACCGTCGTGTCGGGCCTGATGGTTCCGGAGAACACCCGCACCAAGCTGACCCGGCCAACGTAGGGGTCCGACGTCGTCTTCACCACCTCGGCGAGCAACGGCGCGTCATTGTCACAGGCCAGCTCCGCATGCGGGACACCTTGCGGGGTAAAGACCTCCGGCAGTGGGTGCTCCATCGGAGACGGAAATCCGCGGGTGGCTACCTCAAGCAATTCCAGTGTGCCGACCCCGGTGCTGCTGCACACCGGAATCACCGGGAAGAACGAGCCTCGGGCGACGGCTTTCTCCAGATCCTGGATCAGCACCGACTCGTCGATCGTCTCGCCGCCGAGGTAGCGCTCCATCAAGGACTCATCCTCGGATTCCTCGATGATTCCTTCGATCAAGGCGCCGCGCGCCTCCTCGATTCGCTCGGTGTCCGACTCGGCCGGGGTTCGTGTCGTTCGCTTGCCGTCGGCGTACTCGTACAGTGCCTGCGAAAGCAATCCGATCAGGCCGTCACCGGACGGCAGGTAGAGCGGTAAGACCTTGTCGCCGAAGGCGTCTTGTGCCGCGGTCAGCGCTTCCCGGTAGTTCGCCCGGGCGTGGTCCAGCTTGGTGATGACCACCGCGCGGGGCATGCCGACCTGGCTGCATTCCTGCCACAGGGACTTGGTCGGTTCGTCGACGCCCTCGTTGGCCGCGATCACGAACAGTGCGCAATCGGCGGCCCGCAACCCGGCCCGCAGCTCACCCACGAAGTCGGCGTACCCAGGGGTGTCGACGAGGTTGACCTTGATGCCGTCGTAAGCCAGCGAGGCGACCGCAAGGCCCACCGAGCGCTGTTGCCGGATCTCCGCCTCGTCGAAGTCGCAGACCGTGGTGCCCTCGGTGACCGAGCCCGGCCTGGACAACACCTTGGCCGCCACCAGGAGAGCCTCGATGAGGGTGGTCTTGCCGCCCCCCGAGGGCCCCACCAGAACCACGTTGCGAACGCCGCCGGGCCCGTTTGCGGTGGGAGCGGCGGCCGCGCCCTGGGAAGCATTCACTCTGTCGGCCATGGCTTTCCTCCAGTTCTCCGGGGTCGGTTCCCGTGGTGTGGCCCAGCAGGACGTAGTAGGCAACTTTTCTCCCAACTGCCGCCCAGCACAAGGGTCGGGTCAGGTGAGTAGTAGGCAATCGGAGCCGTCGTTGTGGTCAGGCGTGCCAGCTGGCCCAGCGCTGGACTGCTATTGCGATTACCGGGCCGTTCAACGGAACCGATTGGTATTGAGCATATTTGGCGCGCAGCAGGCGGTATGCGGCGCGCATCACCTCGCCATCGCGATGAATCGCGGCGACCCCGTCGGCCCGGACCCACCACAACTGGGTCCAATCATCGGCATAGCTGTCGACGAGCACGCTGGCCCGTGGATTGTGCTCGAGATTGGCGAGCCGGCGCAGCCGCTGCGTCGTTTTCCGCTTCGCGTCGACGGCGGTGTAGATAACGTCTGCACCGGTCGCCTCGGCCGGGCGCCTAGCGCCGAGCGCGAATACGACCGGCACCAGGTGGGGTGTGCCGTCGGGCGTGCTGGTGGCCAGTCGTGCGACGGGGGACTGGGCAAACCTGAGCTTTGGGTCGAATTCCCCCACGGCGCCAGCTTATGCTCAGCTGCCGCCCAACGTCGCGCAGTCTGGACGGCCAGACGTCGCGGCCGTGACAGCGGACATCTCGGGCAGCCCGGTCCATGGGGCGTGCGTGCTAATGGTGCCGGTGGTAATCCAGTGGCGCGCAAGGTAATTGGCCGGGTCGGTCTCGGCCGCCGCAGGAATCGGTTGGGTCGGTTTGAACGTGACAGAGACGAACAGAGACCAGTGCTATCGCGTCGAACGGACGACCGTTGACGCTTTGACACATCCCGAGTATCGAGTACATACTCGAGGCGTGCAGCGGGTCAGGGTCACGAGGAACGCCCGGAAGCACCGCGTGTCCAAGCACCGCATCGTCGCCGCTATGCGCCACTGCGGTGTTCCGGTCATTCAGGAAGATGGCTCGCTGTACTACCAGGGCCGCGATACGTCGGGCCGTCTTACCGAGGTCGTCGCCGTCGAAGCCGACGACGGTGACCTGATCATCACTCACGCAATGCCGAAGGAGTGGAAGCGATGACGAAGAAGCCACGTAACCCCGCCGACTACGTGATCGGCGACGATGTCGAGGTGTCTGACGTCGATCTCAAGCAAGAGGAGGTCTATGTCGATGGCGAGCGGCTAACGGACGAGCGCGTCGAGCAGATGGCTTCAGAGTCGCTGCGGCTGGCGCGCGAACGAGAAGCCAACCTGATTCCTGGCGGCAAGTCTCTGTCCGGCGGCTCTGCGCACTCGCCGGCTGTGCAGGTGGTCGTTTCGAAGGCTACCCACGCCAAGCTCAAGGAGCTGGCGCGCAGCCGGAAGATGAGCGTATCTAAGCTGCTGCGTCCCGTGCTCGACGAGTTCGTACAGCGAGAAACGGGTCGGATTCTCCCACGGCGTTAGCTTGTGCTCAGCCGCCGCTCGACGTCGCGAAGTCTGGACAGTCAGCTGTCGCAGCCGTGACCAGCGGACATCTCGGGCAGCTAGCCCGACAGGGTGCGCGTGCACCTGGCCCGGGTGGTAATCCATTGACGCGCACGGCAATTGGCCGGCTCGGTCTCGGTCTGCGGATACCGCACTGAAGGGCGACAATTTTGGCGAAAAGGCCGTGTGCGGTGCCGGGTCGCGCTACGTTCAGATTCACCTAACAATGTCGTCCGCCAACGAGCGTGTTCGCCGGTGGTGGGGCGGGCGGGTTGGGGAGGTGTGTGATGTCGTTTGTCAGCGTAGCCCCGGAGATTGTGGTGGCCGCGGCAACAGACCTGGCGGGTATCGGATCGGCGATCAGCGCGGCCAATGCCGCCGCGGCTGCGCCGACCACCGCCGTGCTGGCCGCGGGTGCCGATGAGGTGTCGGCGGCGATCGCGGCGCTGTTTTCCGGCCACGCTCAGGCCTATCAGGCGCTCAGCGCCCAGGCGGCGGCGTTTCATCAGCAGTTCGTGCAGACGCTTGCCGGTGGCGCTGGAGCATATGCGGCCGCCGAGGCCCAGGTCGAGCAGCAGCTGCTGGCCGCGATCAACGCGCCCACCCAGGCGCTGCTGGGGCGCCCCTTGATCGGCAACGGTGCCGATGGGGCGCCGGGGACTGGGCAGGCCGGCGGGGCTGGGGGGATCTTGTACGGCAATGGCGGCAATGGCGGCTCCGGGGCGGCTGGGCAGGCCGGGGGTGCCGGCGGGCCGGCCGGGCTGATCGGCCATGGCGGGTCCGGCGGGGCCGGCGGCTCCGGCGCGGCCGGCGGGGCCGGCGGGCACGGCGGATGGCTGTGGGGCAACGGCGGCGTCGGCGGATCCGGCGGGGCGGGTGTCGGCGCAGGCGTGGCTGGCGGTCACGGCGGTGCGGGCGGTGCCGCCGGGCTGTGGGGCGCCGGCGGCGGCGGTGGCAATGGCGGGAACGGCGCCGATGCCAACATCGTCAGCGGTGGAGACGGTGGCCTCGGCGGTGCCGGTGGCGGTGGCGGATGGCTCTACGGCGACGGCGGGGCCGGCGGACACGGCGGACAAGGCGCAATCGGCCTCGGCGGCGGCGCCGGCGGCGACGGGGGCCAGGGCGGCGCCGGCCGCGGACTGTGGGGTACTGGCGGCGCCGGCGGACACGGCGGGCAAGGCGGTGGTACCGGGGGCCCACCGCTGCCCGGTCAGGCAGGCATGGGCGCCGCGGGTGGCGCCGGTGGGCTGATCGGCAACGGCGGGGCCGGCGGCGACGGCGGTGTCGGCGCGTCCGGCGGGGTCGCCGGAGTAGGCGGTGCCGGCGGGAACGCCATGCTGATCGGGCACGGCGGCGCCGGCGGCGCCGGCGGAGACAGCAGTTTCGCTAATGGCGCGGCCGGCGGCGCGGGCGGTGCCGGAGGGCACCTCTTCGGCAATGGCGGGTCCGGCGGCCACGGCGGAGCCGTCACGGCCGGCAACACCGGTATCGGTGGCGCCGGCGGCGTCGGTGGGGACGCCAGGCTGATCGGCCACGGTGGCGCCGGCGGTGCCGGCGGGGACCGCGCCGGAGCCTTGGTTGGCCGTGACGGCGGGCCCGGTGGGAACGGGGGCGCTGGCGGCCAGCTATACGGCAACGGCGGCGACGGCGGGCCCGGCGGTCAGGGCGGTCAGGCGTTCGGCGCTAACAATATCGGCGGCACCGGCGGGGCCGGCGGCAACGGCGGGCCGGCCATCCTGAGTGGCAATGGTGGCAATGGCGGCGCCGGCGGCGCTGGCGGCGCCGGCGGCGCAGGTGGTGGGGCCGGTGGGGTCGGCGGTGCCGGCGGCGCCCCCGGCACCGGCGGAACACTGCAGGCGGCGGTGAGCGGATTGGTGACGGCTTTGTTCGGTGCACCCGGCCAACCCGGCGACACCGGCCAACCCGGCTAGCCCCGATCAACGAGGGTTTCGGTGCCGGTCCGGGGCATGGCCATCCGCTGAGCTGGCGATCTGGACTACGTTGGTGTAGAAAAATCCTGCCGCCCGGACCCTTAAGGCTGGGACAATTTCTGATAGCTACCCCGACACAGGAGGTTACGGGATGAGCAATTCGCGCCGCCGCTCACTCAGGTGGTCATGGTTGCTGAGCGTGCTGGCTGCCGTCGGGCTGGGCCTGGCCACGGCGCCGGCCCAGGCGGCCCCGCCGGCCTTGTCGCAGGACCGGTTCGCCGACTTCCCCGCGCTGCCCCTCGACCCGTCCGCGATGGTCGCCCAAGTGGGGCCACAGGTGGTCAACATCAACACCAAACTGGGCTACAACAACGCCGTGGGCGCCGGGACCGGCATCGTCATCGATCCCAACGGTGTCGTGCTGACCAACAACCACGTGATCGCGGGCGCCACCGACATCAATGCGTTCAGCGTCGGCTCCGGCCAAACCTACGGCGTCGATGTGGTCGGGTATGACCGCACCCAGGATGTCGCGGTGCTGCAGCTGCGCGGTGCCGGTGGCCTGCCGTCGGCGGCGATCGGTGGCGGCGTCGCGGTTGGTGAGCCCGTCGTCGCGATGGGCAACAGCGGTGGGCAGGGCGGAACGCCCCGTGCGGTGCCTGGCAGGGTGGTCGCGCTCGGCCAAACCGTGCAGGCGTCGGATTCGCTGACCGGTGCCGAAGAGACATTGAACGGGTTGATCCAGTTCGATGCCGCGATCCAGCCCGGTGATTCGGGCGGGCCCGTCGTCAACGGCCTAGGACAGGTGGTCGGTATGAACACGGCCGCGTCCGATAACTTCCAGCTGTCCCAGGGTGGGCAGGGATTCGCCATTCCGATCGGGCAGGCGATGGCGATCGCGGGCCAGATCCGATCGGGTGGGGGGTCACCCACCGTTCATATCGGGCCTACCGCCTTCCTCGGCTTGGGTGTTGTCGACAACAACGGCAACGGCGCACGAGTCCAACGCGTGGTCGGGAGCGCTCCGGCGGCAAGTCTCGGCATCTCCACCGGCGACGTGATCACCGCGGTCGACGGCGCTCCGATCAACTCGGCCACCGCGATGGCGGACGCGCTTAACGGGCATCATCCCGGTGACGTCATCTCGGTGACCTGGCAAACCAAGTCGGGCGGCACGCGTACAGGGAACGTGACATTGGCCGAGGGACCCCCGGCCTGATTTCGTCGCGGATACCACCCGCCGGCCGGCCAATTGGATTGGCGCCAGCCGTGATTGCCGCGTGAGCCCCCGAGTTCCGTCTCCCGTGCGCGTGGCATCGTGGAAGCAATGAACGAGGCAGAACACAGCGTCGAGCACCCTCCCGTGCAGGGCAGTCACGTCGAAGGCGGTGTGGTCGAGCATCCGGATGCCAAGGACTTCGGCAGCGCCGCCGCCCTGCCCGCCGATCCGACCTGGTTTAAGCACGCCGTCTTCTACGAGGTGCTGGTCCGGGCGTTCTTCGACGCCAGCGCGGACGGTTCCGGCGATCTGCGTGGACTCATCGATCGCCTCGACTACCTGCAGTGGCTTGGCATCGACTGCATCTGGTTGCCGCCGTTCTACGACTCGCCGCTGCGCGACGGCGGTTACGACATTCGCGACTTCTACAAGGTGCTGCCCGAATTCGGCACCGTCGACGATTTCGTCGCCCTGGTCGACGCCGCTCACCGGCGAGGTATCCGCATCATCACCGACCTGGTGATGAATCACACCTCGGAGTCGCACCCCTGGTTTCAGGAGTCCCGCCGCGACCCAGACGGACCGTACGGTGACTATTACGTGTGGAGCGACACCAGCGAGCGCTACACCGACGCCCGGATCATCTTCGTCGACACCGAAGAGTCGAACTGGTCATTCGATCCTGTCCGCCGACAGTTCTACTGGCACCGATTCTTCTCCCACCAACCGGATCTGAACTACGACAACCCCGCCGTGCAAGAGGCGATGATCGACGTCATCCGCTTTTGGCTCGGCTTGGGCATCGACGGGTTTCGGTTGGACGCGGTGCCCTATCTCTTTGAACGTGAGGGCACCAACTGCGAGAACCTGCCGGAAACACACGCTTTTCTCAAGCGAGTCCGCAAGGTGGTGGACGACGAATTCCCCGGCCGGGTGCTGCTAGCCGAAGCCAATCAGTGGCCGGGCGATGTCGTCGAATATTTCGGTGATCCCAACACCGGTGGCGACGAGTGCCACATGGCCTTTCACTTCCCGCTGATGCCGCGCATCTTCATGGCCGTGCGCCGGGAGTCCCGTTTTCCGATCTCGGAGATCATCGCCCAGACCCCACCAATCCCTGACATGGCGCAATGGGGGATATTTCTGCGCAACCACGACGAGCTGACGTTAGAAATGGTCACCGACGAAGAGCGCGACTACATGTACGCCGAGTACGCCAAGGATCCACGGATGAAGGCGAATGTCGGAATCCGTCGTCGGCTTGCGCCGCTGCTCGACAACGACCGCAACCAGATCGAGCTGTTCACCGCGCTGCTGCTGTCGCTGCCCGGCTCGCCGGTCCTCTACTACGGCGACGAGATCGGGATGGGCGACGTGATCTGGTTGGGTGATCGCGACGGCGTGCGCATCCCGATGCAGTGGACACCGGACCGCAACGCGGGTTTCTCCACCGCCAACCCGGGTCGGCTGTACCTGCCGCCCAGCCAGGACCCGGTTTACGGGTATCAGGCCGTCAACGTCGAGGCGCAACGCGACACCTCGACGTCGCTGCTCAACTTCACTCGCACCATGCTGGCCGTGCGTCGCCGACACCCCGCGTTTGCGGTCGGCGCATTCCAGGAATTGGGCGGGTCCAACCCGTCGGTGCTGGCCTACGTGCGTCAGGTGGCCGGCGATGACGGCGACACCGTGCTCTGTGTCAACAACCTGTCGCGATTCCCGCAGCCCATCGAATTGGACTTGCAGCAATGGACCAACTACACGCCGGTCGAGCTGACCGGGCACGTGGAGTTTCCACGCATCGGCCAGGTGCCCTATCTGCTGACGCTGCCAGGACACGGGTTCTACTGGTTCCAGTTGACCACACATGAGGTGGGGGCACCTCCCACTTGCGGGGGAGAGCGGCGCCTATGACTCGCGCCGGCGACGATGCACAGCGAAGCGATGAGGAGGAGCGGCGCCTATGACTCGCGCCGGCGACGATGCACAGCGAAGCGATGAGGAGGAGCGGCGCCTATGACTCGGTCGGACACGCTGGCAACCAAGCTGCCATGGTCCGATTGGCTTCCGCGGCAACGTTGGTATGCCGGACGCAACCGCGAGCTGGCCACGGTCAAGCCGGGCGTAGTCGTCGCCCTGCGACACAACCTCGACCTAGTCCTGGTCGACGTAACCTACACCGACGGTGCAACGGAGCGTTACCAGGTGCTCGTCGGATGGGATTTTGAGCCGGCGTCCGAGTACGGCACGAAAGCCGCCATCGGCGTCGCCGACGATCGCACGGGATTCGATGCTCTCTACGACGTCGCCGGGCCGCAATTCCTCCTGTCGCTAATCGTCTCGTCCGCCGTCTGTGGCACATCCACCGGCGAAGTAACGTTCACCAGGGAGCCAGACGTCGAGCTGCCCTTTGCCGCGCAGCCGCGGGTATGTGACGCCGAACAGAGCAACACCAGTGTGATCTTCGATCGGCGGGCTATCCTCAAGGTGTTCCGCCGGGTAAGCAGCGGGATCAACCCCGACATAGAGCTGAACCGCGTGCTTACCCGTGCCGGTAATCCACATGTGGCCCGCCTGCTGGGCGCTTACCAGTTTGGGCGGCCCAATCGTTCGCCAACCGATGCTCTGGCGTACGCCCTGGGCATGGTGACCGAGTATGAGGCGAACGCGGCCGAAGGCTGGGCGATGGCCACCGCCAGCGTGCGGGACCTCTTCGCCGAGGGAGACCTCTATGCCCACGAAGTCGGCGGCGATTTCGCCGGTGAATCCTACCGGCTCGGCGAGGCGGTCGCCTCGGTGCACGCCACGCTGGCTGACAGCCTCGGAACCGCGCAGGCAACGTTCCCGGTGGACCGGATGCTGGCGCGGCTGTCGTCGACGGTGGCGGTGGTGCCCGAACTGCGGGAGTACGCGCCAACGATCGAACAGCAATTCCAGAAGCTCGCGGCGGAGGCAATCACGGTCCAGCGGGTGCACGGTGACCTGCACTTGGGACAGGTGCTGCGTACCCCGGAAAGCTGGCTGTTGATCGACTTTGAAGGCGAGCCGGGCCAGCCGCTGGACGAACGGCGAGCGCCGGATTCGCCGCTGCGCGACGTGGCCGGTGTGTTGCGATCGTTCGAGTACGCCGCTTACGGGCCGCTGGTGGACCAGGCCACCGACAAACAACTTGCCGCTCGCGCCCGCGAATGGGTCGAGCGCAATCGCGCCGCCTTCTGCGACGGCTACGCGGTCGCGTCGGGAATCGACCCGCGAGATTCGGCGCTGCTGTTGGGCGCCTACGAACTCGACAAGGCGGTTTATGAGACCGGCTATGAGACACGGCACCGGCCGGGTTGGCTTCCGATTCCGCTGCGTTCGATCGCCCGCCTGACCGCTAGCTGATACCGGCCGGGGTGTCCGGCTTATTGCTTGGCGTGCGTGCGTCCTGGGCGTCTGGAAGCATGCTCGTGTGCAACGAGAGATTTATGACGGTGAGGCGCGGCTGTCATGGGTGTTGGCGGCGCTGGCCGGGATACTGGGGGCAACCGCGTTCACCCACTCCGCGGGATACTTCGTTACTTTCATGACCGGCAATTCGCAGCGCGCGGTGCTGGGATTGTTTGGGGACGACGCGTGGATGTCTGTCACCGCGTCGTTGCTGATTCTATTCTTCGTCGCCGGCGTGGTGATTGCGTCGGTGTGCCGGCGGCATTTCTGGGCGGCGCATCCCCACGGCCCGACCGTGCTGACCACCTTCAGTTTGATATTTGCCGCCGGAGTCGACATTATGCTGGGCGGCTGGCACGAGAGCATGCTCGATTTTGTGCCGATTCTGTTCGTGGTCTTCGGGATTGGCGCCTTGAACACATCGTTCGTCAAGGATGGCGAGGTATCGGTTCCGTTGAGCTATGTGACCGGCACATTGGTCAAGATGGGCCAGGGCATCGAACGTCACCTGGCCGGCGGAAAAGTGGAGGACTGGCTCGGCTACTTCCTGCTGCACGCCAGCTTCGTGCTAGGCGCCGCGGCCGGTGGCGCCATTAGTATGGTCGTCACCGGACCCCAGATGCTCGCGGTCGCGGCGGTAGTGTGCGCTGCGACAACCGACTATACCTACCTGCACGCTGACCGGCGAGGGTTGGTCAATCAAAAGCGGCCCCAGCCGGGAAAGCGGCTCTTTCGAGCGCTCAGGCGAGGCGAATTAGATTCGGGAACCTCCACGCCCGCAACCAATTACGGGTCGAGTTAGCTTGGCTTCCAGTGGCGCTGGCGAAGGGGTGACCACGCCAACTTCACCCGGAAGGTCCGACCCAGTGCGGATGTTCCACACATCGGCAGCAGCGCTGGCCGTTGCGCTGCTGCCGATGCTGGCTTGCTGGCTCAGGCGGCCGGCGCAGCAGGGGCGGCCGGGGGTGTCGCGCCGTTGAGCACATGCTGGATATCGGCCTTCATGGCGACCAGCTGCTCGTTCCAGTAGGGCCACGAGTGTGTTCCGTTGGGCGGGAAGTTAAACACCCCGTTGCGTCCACCGTCGGCCGCGTAGGTGTCCCGGAAGGTCTGGTTGGTGCGCAGGGTGAGGCCTTCCAGGAACTTCGCCGGTATGTTGTCGCCGCCGAGGTCGCTGGGTGTGCCGTTACCGCAGTACACCCAGATCCGGGTGTTGTTGGCGACCAGGCGGGGAATCTGAACCATTGGGTCGTTGCGCTTCCAGGCCGGGTCGCTGGACGGACCCCACATGCTGTTGGCGTTGTAACCGCCCGAGTCGTTCATCGCCAGGCCGATCAGCGTCGGCCACCAGCCCTCGGACGGGTTGAGGAAGCCCGACAACGACGCGGCGTACGGGAACTGCTGCGGGTAGTACGCGGCCAGGATCAGCGCGGAACCGCCCGACATCGAAAGACCCACCGCCGCGTTGCCTGTCGGGGACACGCCCTTGTTGGCCTGTAGCCAGGCGGGCATCTCTCTGGTAAGGAAGGTCTCCCACTTGTAGGTGTAGTTCTGGCCGTTGCTCTGCGAGGGCTGATACCAGTCGGTGTAGAAACTGGATTGGCCGCCCACGGGCATGATCACCGACAACCCTGACTGGTAGTACTCCTCGAAGGCCGGGGTGTTGATGTCCCAGCCGTTGTAGTCATCCTGGGCCCGCAGACCGTCGAGCAGGTAGACCGCGTGCGGTCCGCCGCCCTGGAACTGGACCTTGATGTCGCGGCCCATCGACGCGGATGGCACCTGCAGATATTCCACTGGAAGACCGGGCCTAGAGAATGCGCCCGCGGTGGCCGGCCCGCCGAAGGTACCGACCAGACCGTAAACCAGGACAGCCCCCATAGCCGCGATAGCCAGCCGGCGCGGCAGGGTTGTCGCTGCGCTCCGCAACCTTCGCACCTGTTCGAAGAACGTCATAGCTACTACCAATCCCAACTCTCATCTGCCGCACGACGCGGTCGAATCTGTTCTGGGCGAGTGAAACACACCGAGGACGCTCAGTTCGAATGTCGTGGCCGCAGCGCGAGATCGCGGTTGGCTAACGATTCAGCGTCGGCCCGGACACCTTGGGCGATTGACACACCCGGGTCACGGCTGGCTCCCGAGCGGCGCAACGACCGCACGCACAACCCCTATGCTTACTGCCGACCAGAGGAGAGACCCATGCGCACCTTCGAGTCGGTCGCCGACCTGGCCGCCGCCGCGGGCGAAAAGGTCGGGCAGAGCGACTGGGTGACCATCACCCAGGAAGAGGTCAATCTGTTCGCCGACGCAACGGGTGATCACCAGTGGATCCACGTCGACCCGGAACGGGCCGCTGCGGGTCCCTTTGGCACCACCATCGCGCACGGATTCATGACCCTGGCGTTGCTCCCGCGCCTGCAACACCAGATGTACACCGTCAAGGGCGTCAAGCTGGCAATCAACTACGGCCTGAACAAGGTTCGCTTCCCGGCACCAGTACCCGTCGGCTCGCGGGTGCGTGCGACGAGCTCGCTGGTCGGTGTCGAGGATCTGGGCAACGGCACCGTGCAGGCGACGGTGTCGACGACCGTCGAGGTCGAGGGATCGGCCAAGCCGGCGTGTGTGGCCGAAAGCATCGTGCGCTACGTCGCCTGAGGCAACTCGCGGTCAGAATTCGGCGATCGCGTGCTCGAGGCGTTGGGCCAGCCAGGCCTCGGCGTGCGCGCGCCGGGTCGGAATGTGCTGTGACGGGAAAAGCGTTGTCACCGGCTGGTATTCGCGCAGCGTACGGCGGGCGACGGTCATCTTGTGCAGCTCAGTGGCGCCGTCGGCGATGCCCAGTGACTCGGCTGCCAGCATCATCTTGACGAACGGCATCTCGTCGGAGACCCCGAGCGCGCCGTGCAGGTGCATGGCCCGCTGCACGACGTCATGCAGCACCTGGGGCATCGCCACCTTGACCGCCGCGATGTCGCGGCGCACCTTTTGATAGTCGTGGTGTTTGTCGATAAGCCACGCGGTGCGCAGTACCAGCAGCCGGAACTGCTCGATCTGGATCCAACTATCGGCGATCTTCTCCTGGGTCATCTGCAGATCGGCGAGCCGCCCGTGTCTAGTCTGGCGCGACAGGGCACGCTCGCACATCATGTCGAATGCTCTGCGCGCCAGCGCGATTGTCCGCATCGCGTGATGTATTCGGCCGCCGCCCAATCGGGTCTGCGCGATCATGAACGCTTGGCCCTCGCCGCCGAGCACATGATCGGCCGGCACCCGGACGTCGTGGTAGCGGATGTAGCCGTGGCTGGCGTGCCGGGTGGACTCGGCTCCCACACCGACGTTGCGCACGATCTCGATGCCCGGGGTGTCGGCCGGGACGATGAACAGCGACATCTTCTCGTACGTACGGGCTTCCGGCTTGGTGACGGCCATGACGATAAAGAACGACGCATGCTTGGCGTTGGTGGAAAACCACTTCTCGCCGTTGATGATCCAGTCCCCGTTTCCCGCGGCATCGCGGGTCGCCGCGGTCACGAACAGCCCGGGATCGGAACCACCCTGCGGCTCGGTCATCGAATAGCAGGAGGTGATCTCGCCGTCGAGCAGCGGTCGTAGATAGCGGGCTTTCTGCTCGTCGGTGCCGAACAGCGCCAGGATCTCGGCGTTGCCGGAGTCCGGCGCCTGACAGCCGAACGCCGACGGCGCCCACCGGGAGCGGCCGATGATCTCGTTGAGCAGCGCCAGCTTGACCTGACCGAAGCCCTGTCCGCCGAGTTCGGGACGCAAATGCGCGGCCCACAACCCCTGGTCTTTCACCTGCCGCTGCAGCGGCCGCAGGATCGCCATCGTGTCGGCGTTCTTTTTGTCGTAAGGATCGAGGGCGACCAGATCGAGCGGTTCGAGTTCCTCGGCCATGAATTTTTCGACCCAATCCAGCTTGGACTGGTATTGCGGGTCGGTTTCGAAGTCCCACACCGTCGGCAACCGTTCCCCGGCGCGGCGTCGCACCGGCATCGTTGATAGAGCAAGACCATCGTAGGTGCGGTCTAGCGGCTTCAGCGCAGTTCGGGCAGGACGTTGGTGCGGTAGAAGTCGATGGCGGTGATCGGGTCGTCCTGGGGGAAATGCAGGAAGGGGACGGCGCCGGCGTCGAGAACCGCTTGCACCGCACCGATGTGGACGCCGGGATCGGTACCGACCGCCCAATTGGCCAGCACTTTCTCGATCGGGTTCGACTCGGCGGCACGCTGGATCTCGACCGGATTGGGCTGGTCGACGGCCCCGGCGGTGAATCGCCACAAGTCGGCGGCGCGGGCGGCCGCCTTGTCGTCGCCGACGACGGCGAACAGTTCGGCCCGCTTACCCAGGGTGGTGGGATCTCGTCCGGCCGCTTGAGCGCCCGCGGCGAACGCGGCGAGCAGCTTGGCGTCGTTGATGTCGCGGGCTTGGGCGATCCAACCATCACCGTATCGGCCGGCCAGGGTGGCGCTCTGGGGGCCGCTCGCGGCGACAAAGATCGGCGGCGGCATCGCCGGCGTGTCGTAGAGCTTGAGCTCGTCGGTCCGAAAATAGTGGCCCGTGAACGAGATCCGCTCACCGCTCCACAGCTGGCGGATCAGTACGATGGCCTCGATCAGCCGGTCGTGGCGCTCGCGGTAGTTGCCGAACGTGTCGGTGGCGGCTTGTTCGTTGAGCCGCTCGCCGGTGCCCAGCCCCAGAAACACCCGTCCGGGGTTCAGGATCGCCAGCGAGGCAAACGCCTGAGCGACGGTGGCCGGATGGTAGCGGTATATGGGACAGGTCACCCCGGTGCCGAACAAGATGCTGCTGGTGCTGTTGCCCACCAACGCCAGGGTCAGCCAGGGAAACATCGAATGGCCCTCGTTGTCTTGCCATGGCTGTAGGTGGTCGCTGGCCCACACATACCGGAAGCCAGCTTGCTCGGCGGCTTGGGCGTGCGCCACCAGCCGATCGGTGCGGAATTGTTCGTGGGATAAGACGACACCCACCCCGCGGCTTGCCGGCTCTGGGGTCGGCGTCGGACCGCTGCGCGTGCTGCAACCGCCGCCTAGCCCACCGGCGCCGATCGCGCCGAACCCGGCGGCCAGACCGAACGTCCGCCGTGAGATGCCGGTCATCGGGCTGCACTACCCGCGTCGCGCTGCAGCACACCTTCGAGAGTGCATCCTGACTCACCGTCGGCGCCACCGGTTAGCCTGGCGAGATGACCCCGCAGGCACGCCCAGCGCGCAGGGCCGATGTCCGCGAGCTGTCCCGCACCATGGCCCGGGCGTTCTATGACGATCCGGTCATGAGCTGGTTACTGTCGAAGGACAACGCCCGCACCGCAAGGCTGACCCGGTTGTTCGCGACGATTGTCCGCCACCAGCATCTGGCCGGCGGTGGTGTGGAAGTGGCCCGCGGCGCGGCGGGCATCGGCGGGGCGGCGCTGTGGGATCCCCCGGATCGATGGCGGGAGTCGCGCCGCCAGCAACTGGCGATGACACCGGGGTTCCTGCGGGTGTTCGGCTTTCGGACGGCCAAGGCCCGCGCGGCGCTGGACGTGATGATGCGTGTGCATCCCGAAGAACCCCACTGGTATCTGGCCGCCATCGGCAGCGACCCGACGGTCCGCGGCCAGGGGTTCGGTCAGGTGCTGATGCGGTCACGGCTGGACCGTTGCGATGCCGAACACTGTCCGGCCTACCTCGAATCCACCAAACCCGAGAATGTGCCCTACTATCAACGGTTCGGTTTCCGGGTGACCCGTGAGATCGCTCTGCCCGACGCGGGGCCGCCGCTATGGGCGATGTGGCGGGAGCCTCGGTAGCGGTTCTTGGCAGCTGGATCGTTCGTCCGGCCGGGTGATCACTGCGCGACCGTGAATCTGGCGACGCCGCACCGGCGTGTCGCGTCGCCAGACTCACAGTCGCGGCAATCTCTGACCGCCGGTGCGCTGAGATAGCTCCCGAGGTGCAAAAGTGGTGCGCAGATCGTCAGGCTGAGCTTGCCGGGATCGCGTGGGTCGGCACCCGCAGCCGTCGTCTGCCACCCAATAGTGTGTGCGACCCGCCCGGTACACGCGGAATCAACGGGTATGCGGTTCTGGCATAGGCTTGTCAGGCAATGATCGCTCTGCCCGCCTTGGAAGGTGTCGAACATCGGCACGTGGATGTGGCGGAAGGCGTCAGGATCCACGTTGCGGACGCCGGGCCGGCCGATGGTCCGGCGGTAATGCTGGTGCACGGCTTCCCGCAGAACTGGTGGGAGTGGCGCGACCTCATCGGCCCGCTGGCCGCCGACGGCAACCGGGTGCTGTGTCCCGACCTGCGCGGCGCGGGCTGGAGTTCGGCGCCCCGCTCGCGGTATACCAAGACCGAGATGGCTGACGATCTGGCTGCGGTTTTGGACGGCCTGGGTGTGGCCAAGGTCAAGCTGGTGGCCCACGATTGGGGTGGGCCGGTCGCGTTCATCATGATGTTGCGCCATCCCGAGAAGGTGACCGGGTTTTTCGGCGTGAACACCGTGGCACCCTGGGTGAAGCGCGATCTTGGCATGCTCCGCAATATGTGGCGGTTCTGATATCAGATCCCCATGTCGCTGCCGGTGATCGGCCCGCGGGTGATCAGCGATCCTAAGGGCCGCTACTTCCGGCTGTTGACCGGGTGGGTCGGGGGCGGATTTCGGGTTCCCGATGACGACGTGCGCCTGTACTTGGACTGCATGCGCGAGCCGGGGCACGCCGAGGCCGGATCGCGGTGGTATCGCACCTTTCAGACCAGGGAAATGCTGCGCTGGCTGCGCGGCGAGTACAACGACGCTCGGGTCGATGTCCCGGTCCGATGGCTGCACGGCACCGGAGATCCGGTGATCACGCCCGACCTGCTGGACGGCTATGCCGACCGGGCCAGCGATTTCGAGGTGGAGCTGGTCGACGGCGTGGGCCATTGGATCGTCGAGCAGCGACCCGAGCTGGTGCTCGACCGGGTGCGTGCGTTCCTAGCTGCGGGGACCGAGCAGCGCGATTGACGCATCCACCGCCGGCTCGACGATGTTCCGGATCGGCTGGCCGTCCTCGACGGTCAGCGCGGTCAGTTCACGCAAACCGCCCAGCAAGATTACGGCCAGTGGCACATTCAGTGGCGGTAGGTTAGCCCGCCGGAACCCAGGGCTGGCGCTGAGCTCGATCAGCAGGCTGGTTAGCTGCTCCATGCCGCGGCGCTGGACGGGGTAAGCGGCGGCACCGAGCGACGGGAATTCACGGATCCAACTCAACGTCACCGCCGGCCTGGATTCGATATGGGTGACGTAGGCCTCGACCGCCTGACGAATCTGGTCGTGCCAGTCGGCGTTTGGATCGACGGCCGCCCGGATGCTGTTGCCCAACGTCTCGTTGTCCGCTAGCAGGAGTTCCAAAAAGCACTGTTCCTTGCTGGTGAACCGGTCGTAGAACGTGCGCTTGGATGTGCGGGCGTGCCGGACGATGTCGGAGACGGTGGTGGCGCGATAACCCCGCTCACCGATCGAGGCGACCAGGCCGTCGAGCAACCGTAGCCGAAACGAGTCGGTCTCGACGACCAACGCGCCGGCGGCGACTGCTGTCACCCGCGCCTCCTCTACCTATCCCTTGTCAGGTTTGGTACCAAAGAGTACCGTACTGGACAAGCCACGGTACACCACCGTACCACGCCCGATCCAGGGACGTTAGGAGCAACACCGCCATGAGCGAAGTCGTCACCGCCGCACCGGCACCGCCCGTAGTCCGACTTCCCCCGGCGGTCCGCGGGCCGAAGTTGTTCCAGGGATTGGCCTTCGTGGTGTCACGGCGACGGCTGCTGGGGCGGTTCGTGCGTCGCTACGGCAAGGCCTTCACCGCCAATATCCTGATGTACGGCCGGGTCGTGGTGGTCGCCGACCCGCAGCTAGCCAGGCAGGTCTTCACCAGCAGTCCTGAGGAGCTGGGCAACATCCAGCCCAACCTGAGTCGGATGTTCGGTTCCGGCTCGGTGTTCGCGCTGGACGGCGACGACCACCGGCGGCGGCGCCGGCTACTGGCGCCGCCTTTCCACGGCAAGAGCATGAAGAACTACGAGACCATCATCGAAGAGGAGACCCTGCGCGAGACCGCCAATTGGCCGCAAGGACAGGCTTTCGCAACGCTGCCGTCAATGATGCATATCACGCTCAACGCCATCCTGCGTGCGATCTTCGGGGCCGGCGGCAGTGAACTAGACGAGCTGCGCCGCCTCATTCCGCCGTGGGTCACGCTGGGCTCGCGCCTGGCGGCGCTACCGAAACCCAAACGCGACTATGGCCGCCTTAGCCCGTGGGGCCGGCTGGCCGAGTGGCGGCGCCAGTACGACACTGTCATCGACAAGCTCATCGAAGCCGAGCGGGCCGACCCGAACTTCGCCGATCGGACCGACGTATTGGCGTTGATGCTGCGCAGCACTTACGACGACGGTTCCATCATGTCGCGCAAGGACATTGGCGACGAGCTGCTCACGCTGCTGGCCGCCGGGCACGAAACCACGGCGGCGACACTGGGCTGGGCGTTCGAGCGGCTCAGCCGGCACCCCGACGTGCTCGCGGCTCTGGTCGAGGAGGTCGACAACGGCGGTCACGAGCTGCGTCAAGCGGCGATCCTGGAGGTACAGCGGGCCAGGACCGTCATCGATTTTGCGGCTCGTCGCGTCAATCCACCCGTTTACCAGCTCGGCGAGTGGGTGATTCCCCGCGGGTATTCGATCATTATCAATATCGCCCAGATACATGGCGATCCCGACGTCTTCCCGCAGCCGGATCGCTTCGACCCGCAGCGCTACATCGGAAGTAAGCCATCCCCGTTTGCGTGGATCCCTTTTGGTGGCGGGACCCGCCGCTGTGTCGGGGCCGCATTCGCCAACATGGAGATGGATGTGGTGCTGCGAACGGTGCTGCGCCACTTCACCCTCGAGACCACCACGGCCGCGGGCGAGCGCAGCCACGGTCGAGGAGTTGCATTCACCCCGAAGGATGGCGGTCGGGTGGTGATGCGCCGACGCTGACGGCCAGCTCGGGCCCGCGTTCAGGTCCCGAGTTCGGGTGAAAGGCTGGCCCGCAGTGCAGATTCGGCGGTCCGTCGGGGTAGCCTCCAGCCGGGCCGGACGAAGTGGCACGTGTACCCGTTGGGGTAGCGCTGCAGGTAGTCCTGGTGCTCGGGTTCGGCTTCCCAGAAATCCCCGGCCGGGCTGACCTCGGTCACCACCTTGCCGGGCCACAGGCCGGATGCCTCGACATCGGCGATGGTGTCCAGCGCGATCCGCTTTTGCTGCTCATCGAAGTAGAAGATGGCCGACCGGTAGCTGGTCCCCCGGTCGTTACCTTGCCGGTCTTTGGTTGTCGGGTCGTGGATCTGGAAGAAGAATTCCAGCAGGGTGCGGTAATCGGTGACCGTGGGGTCGAAGATGATTTCGACGGCTTCGGCGTGCGTGCCGTGGTTACGGTAGGTTGCGTTGGGGATGTTCCCGCCGCTGTAGCCCACCCGCGTGGAGACCACACCGGGCTGGTTGCGGATCAGATCCTGCAGCCCCCAAAAGCAGCCGCCGGCGAGGATCGCTTTCTGATTGCTCGTCATTTCCGGACCTCCCGATCAGGCTACACTCCGGCGATGGAGTGTAACGGCGCGAAGACCGCACTGTGAGCGCTTCGGAGTTCTCCCGTGCTGAACTCGCCGCCGCCTTCGAGAAGTTCGAGAAGACCGTGGCCCGCGCCGCCGCGACGCGCGACTGGGATTGCTGGGTGCAGCACTACACCCCCGACGTCGAATACATCGAGCACGCGGCGGGCATCATGCGAGGCCGCCAGCGGGTACGTGCCTGGATTCAAGAAACGATGACGACCTTCCCGGGCAGTCACATGGTGGCCTTCCCGTCGCTGTGGTCGGTGATCGACGAGTCCACCGGGCGAATTATCTGCGAATTGGACAACCCCATGCTCGACCCCGGCGACGGCAGCGTGATCAGCGCGACGAACATTTCGATCATCACCTATGCCGGCAATGGCCAGTGGTGCCGTCAAGAAGACATCTACAACCCGTTGCGGTTCCTGCGGGCGGCGATGAAGTGGTGTCGCAAGGCGCAGGAGTTGGGCACCCTCGACGAGGACGCGGCGCGTTGGATGCGCCGGCATGGAGGTCCTTAAATGAACGCACCCAAGCTGGTCATTGGCGCGAACGGCTTCCTGGGTTCGCACGTGACTCGCCAGCTCGTCGCCGACTGCGCGCCGCAGAAAGGTGAGGTACGCGCGATGGTGCGACCCGCTGCCAACACCCGGAGCATCGACGATCTACCGCTCACCCGATTCCACGGCGACGTCTTCGACACCGCCACCGTGGCCGAGGCGATGGCCGGCTGCGACGACGTCTACTACTGTGTGGTCGACACCCGCGCCTGGTTGCGCGATCCCTCCCCGCTGTTTCGCACCAATGTGGCAGGCCTGCGCAACGTCCTCGATGTGGCCACAGACGCCAGCCTGCGCAGGTTCGTCTTCACCAGCAGTTATGCGACGGTGGGTCGTCGGCGTGGACACGTGGCGACCGAAGAAGACCGGGTGGATACCCGCAAGGTGACTCCTTACGTGCGGTCCCGGGTGGCGGCCGAGGATCTGGTGCTGCAATACGCGCACGACGCAGGTCTGCCCGCCGTCGCGATGTGTGTGTCGACAACCTACGGCGGCGGCGACTGGGGCCGCACCCCACACGGCGCCTTCATCGCGGGCGCGGTGTTCGGCAGGCTGCCTTTCACGATGCGCGGCATCCGGCTGGAGGCGGTGGGTGTCGACGATGCTGCGAGGGCGCTGATCTTGGCGGCCGAACGCGGGCGCAACGGCGAACGGTACCTCATCTCCGAACGCATGATGCCGTTGCAAGAAGTGGTGCGGATCGCCGCGGATGAGGCCGGTGTCCCGCCGCCACGATGGTCGATCTCGGTGCCGGTGCTTTACGCCCTGGGTGCGTTGGGCAGTTTGCGAGCCCGACTCACGGGCAAAGATACCGAACTCAGCCTGGCGTCGGTGCGCATGATGCGTTCCGAGGCCGATGTCGACCACGGCAAGGCCGTCCGCGAGTTGGGTTGGCAGCCACGTCCGGTGGAGGAGTCGATCCGGGAGGCCGCCCGGTTCTGGGCGGCGATGCGCACCGTCGGGAAGGACCCCGCGGCCTCGTGATCCGAAAAGGCCTAGGGACGCTGCCGGGAATGTTGATCGCCGGCACGTGTTGCACAGGTCATGAGCAACCGGATTGTGTTAGAACCCAGCGCCGATCACCCGATCACCATCGAGCCGACCAACCGACGGGTGCAGGTACGCGTCAATGGCGAGGTGGTCGCGGACACGGCCGCGGCGCTGTGCTTGCAGGAAGCCAGTTACCCTGCAGTGCAATATATTCCGTTGGCCGACGTGGTACAGGATAGGCTGATCCGCACCGAGACCAGCACCTATTGCCCGTTCAAGGGTGAAGCCAGCTATTACAGCGTGACTACCGACGCCGGCGACATCGTCGACGACGTGATGTGGACGTACGAAAACCCTTATCCGGCGGTAGCGGCGATCGCGGGGCATGTCGCGTGCTATCCGGACAAAGCCGAAATCAGCATCTTCCCGGGGTAGCGCAGGCTACCGGGTATACCTCGGCCAACGACTGGGTGTCGCTGTATTCGCGCAGCGAGATGATCATCCCGTCACGGGTCTCGAAGATGCAGACGAACGGGCTGTCATATCGGGTCCGGTCGGCGCTCACACCGTCGCAATGCCCCTCGACCACTACCGTTTCACCCTCGTTGACGCAGCGGATGAGTTCGATGTTGACCTCGAAGACCTGCTTGCGCCGCTCGACTGCTCGCCGAAACGTCTTCTTGTCCAATTCCGTACGGGTGACGATGCTCCAGTAGGTGAAGTCGTTGCTGAGCAGCGCGAAGCCTTCGTCGAGATCTCCGCCCTCGCAGAGGCTTTGCAGGAACATCCAGGCCAGTTCGGCTTGCGGGTCGTCGAACGGCGTCATCACATCGCCATCTTGTCTCGGGAGACAGCGTGCGGTCAATTGACGTGGTCGTCGAAGCGGTGGTCACCTTCGCGGGGGCGGCCGGCTTCGCGCACACCTTGGCGCCGTTGCGTCGCGGTCAGCAGGATCCATGCTTTCGGGTCCCCGGTGACGGCACTATCTGGCGGACCAGCTTGCTGCCCACCGGGCCGGTCACCGCGCGGATCAGCCGTGCTGGGCGCGACGCCGCCCGTTGCGTGGCGTGGGGCAGCGGTGCCGAGGAGTTTGTCGACATGGCGCCCGCCATGCTGGGCGCCGCCGACGATGCCAGCGATTTCGTGCCGCTGCATCCGGCCGTGGCCGCCGCGCACCGCCGGCTGCCGAACTTGCGCCTGGGCCGCACCGGCCAGGTGCTGGAAGCCTTGATCCCGGCGGTCATCGAGCAGCGGGTACCCGGCGCCGACGCGTTTCGGTCGTGGCGGCTGTTGGTGTCCAAGTACGGAACGCAGGCCCCCGGTCCGGCGCCACCCGGCATGCGGGTGCCGCCGTCGGCCGAGGTGTGGCGTCACATCCCGTCCTGGGAGTTTCATCGCGCCAATGTCGACCCGGGGCGGGCTCGCGCGGTGGTGGGTTGCGCGCAGCGGGCGGCGTCGCTGGAGCGGCTGGTGTCGCTGCCCGCGGCTCGGGCGGCGGAGGCGCTGACATCGTTGCCTGGAGTCGGGGTATGGACCGCGGCCGAGACCACACAACGCGTGTTCGGTGACGCCGACGCCGTGTCGGTCGGCGACTACCACATTCCGAAGATGATCGGCTGGACGCTTGTGGGCCGGCCGGTCGACGACGCCGGCATGCTCGAGCTGCTGGAGCCGATGCGCCCGCATCGCCACCGGGTGGTCCGCTTGCTCGAAGCCAGCGGCTTGGCGCGTGAGCCGCGCCGCGGGCCCCGGCTGCCGGTACAGAACATCCGGGCGCTGTAGGGGAGTTTGACGGGGATCTTGCTCGGTCCGGCGCCCCGATTCCCGCCAGATCGGCTGCCGGCGCCGCTAAGCCGTTGTCGGCCGATCACTGCCTCCGCGTTCGGCCTCGGCGGTCTGCCGGTTCAGTCGCTGCGTCTCGTAGATGGTGATGTTGGTGCGAGACAATAACAGTGCCGCGATACCGACGGCGATGATCGCTCCAGGCACCACCGAGAACGAGCCGGTCATCTCAGCGACCATGATCATGACGGCCAGCGGCGCGCGGGAGACACTGCCGAAGCACGCCATCATTGCGACCACGACGAAGATGCCCGGCTCGTGGGGCACCCCGGGCAGCTCGGTGAGCTCGCCTAGCCGCCAGATCGCCGCTCCGACGAAGGCGCCGATCACGATTCCCGGCCCGAATAGCCCGCCTGATCCGCCGGTGCCGATCGACAGCGACGTCGCGAGGATCTTGGCGATCGGCAAGACGATGACGATCCACAACGGGATGCTCAGCAGCGTCCCCCGATCGGCGGCTAGCTGCGCCCAGCCATAGCCGCTGCTCAGGATCTGGGGAATCGGCAGACCTAACAGCCCGACCAGCAGTCCGCCGATCGCCGGTTTGAGCACCGGGCCCCCGGGCAGCCGGCGCGTAATTGCCACCGACGCGTGAAAGACTCGGGCATACAAGTAGCCTACGGCGGCTGCGATCAGCCCGATCACCACGAACCACAGTAGTGGCCACGCCTTTTCGAAGCGATACTCGGCGTCGATGTAGCCGAACAGCGGGTCGAAGCCCAAGAAGGCGCCGAGCACGGCGTAGGCGGTTCCCGAGGCGATGAAACCCGGCAGCAGGTTGCGGTAGTCGAAGTCGTCGCGGTAGGGGATCGAGGCGCCCAACGCCGCTCCGCCCAGTGGCGCAGCGAAGATGGCGCCGATGCCGGCGCCGATACCCAGCGCTACCGCGGTCCGGCCGTCTTCGTTGGACAGGTTCAGCCGGCGGGTCAGCAGTGAGCAGAAGCCGGCCGAGATCTGCGCGGTCGGGCCTTCGCGGCCGCCTGAACCGCCCGAGCCGATGGTCAAGGCGCTGGCCACCATCTTCACCAGCACCGCCCGACCTCGGATGGCGCGCGGATCGCCGTGCACCGACTCGATCGCTTCGTCGGTGCCGTGACCGGTGGCCTCCGGGGCGAGCTTGGCCACGATCAATGCCGACAGCACCGCCCCGCCCGTCGTCACCAGCGGAATCGCCCACGGACGCGCGAAACCGGTGGACCCGCGGTGGCCGCCCTCCCCAACGGGAGTGGGAATCTGATAGTCCGCGAGGTAGCCGAGCAGAAACTCGCTGGTGTATTTCAGCGCGAGGTAGAAGACGACGGCGCCCAGGCCGGCAATGACACCGATCGTGATGCCTAGCAGGAACCATTTGCGCAGGTAGCCCGCGCTCCTGATCGATACGCCGAATCGTCCGCCGGCGGCCTCGTTCCCGATGTCTTCCGCCTCCGGCATGGTCGGGAGGTTAGCAGCATGCCAAGCGAACACCGACCAGTCGCCCGGCGCCATCCCAGAGTTGGCCAGCGCTATCCGACGATCAGCAGCGCAACCATGGCCCAGGTCTGGACGTACGCGATCACCGCCGCTGTGCGGCGAGGAGATCCGAAACGGTGCCGCACTCTTGGACCCCGACCTCTGTCATGACGCCGCCGCTCGTCGTGGCCGCGTTCAGGCCGGTCGGCCATTACCGACTCGCAACGGACAGAGCCGGTGGGCCCTGCTCGCCCCCGGCGACCGGAGCCAAGCTGACAAGTTCCGTAGCATCCCGCCCAACGGTAGGTACCAAGCCGCAGTGGTGGCACACTTTAGTGATGTCAATGTCGCTCACGGCCGGTCGCGGCCCGGGACGTCCCCCGGCGGCGAAAGCAGATGAGACTCGGAAGCGTATTCTGCACGCCGCCCGTCAAGTGTTCAGCGAACGTGGTTATGACGGCGCGACTTTTCAGGAGATCGCCGTCCGCGCCGACCTGACCCGACCGGCGATCAACCACTACTTCGCCAACAAGCGGGTGCTCTACCAAGAGGTGGTGGAGCAAACCCACGAACTCGTCATTGTGGCCGGCATCGAACGGGCACGCCGCTAGCCGACCTTGATGGGGCGGCTGGCGGTCGTCGTTGACTTCGCGATGGAGGCCGATGCCCAGTATCCCGCCTCGACCGCGTTCCTGGCCACCACCGTGCTCGAATCCCAGCGGCATCCAGAATTGAGTCGGACCGAAAACGATGCGGTGCGAGCAACCCGAGAATTCCTGGTTTGGGCTGTCAATGATGCGATCGAACGCGGTGAACTAGCCGCCGACGTCGATGTCTCTTCGTTGGCCGAGACGCTGTTGGTCGTGTTGTGTGGCGTGGGCTTCTATATCGGTTTTGTCGGGAGCTATCAGCGGATGGCGACCATCACCGATTCGTTCCAGCAGCTGTTGGCCGGCACGCTCTGGCGGCCTCCGACCTGACCGAGACCTAACCGGCGGCCCCGAAGCGTAGTGATGTGCCACACAAATCGTATAGGTTACCTAACTTACTTAGGTAGCATGGCATGCCGTGACCGAACTCGACGACGTGTCCTCGTTACCATCCTCGCGACGGACCGCTGGCGATACCTGGGCGATCACCGAAAGCGTTGGCGCCACCGCGTTGGGGGTCGCGGCGGCACGTGCCGTGGAAACGGCCGCGACCAATCCGCTGATCCGTGACGAGTTCGCCAAGGTGTTGGTGTCGTCGGCGGGTACCGCCTGGGCACGGCTGGCCGACGCCGATTTGGCCTGGCTCGACGGTGATCAGCTCGGCCGACGCGTGCATCGGGTTGCCTGCGACTACCAGGCGGTGCGCACCCACTTCTTCGACGAGTACTTCGGTGCCGCCGTCGACGCAGGTGTCCGGCAGGTGGTGATCCTCGCTGCCGGACTGGACGCTCGGGCCTACCGCCTGAACTGGCCGGCGGGCACTGTGGTTTACGAGATCGACCAGCCTTCGGTGTTGGAGTACAAGGCGGGGATTCTTCAATCGCATGGCGCGGTTCCAACGGCGAGACGGCATGCCGTCGCGGTGGACCTGCGCGACGACTGGCCGGCCGCGCTGATAGCTGCCGGATTCGATGGCACCCAACCGACTGCCTGGCTAGCCGAGGGCTTGCTACCCTACCTGCCCGGCGACGCCGCGGACCGGCTATTCGACATGGTCACCGCGCTCAGCGCACCGGGCAGCCAGGTCGCTGTCGAGGCTTTCACCATGAACACAAAGGGCAACACGCAGCGCTGGAATCGGATGCGCGAGCGACTCGGTTTAGACATCGATGTCCAGGCGTTGACCTACCACGAGCCCGACCGGTCGGATGCCGCGCAATGGCTGGCCACGCATGGCTGGCAGGTGCACAGCGTGAGCAATCGCGAGGAGATGGCCCGACTGGGCCGGGCGATCCCGCAAGACCTGGTCGACGAGACCGTCCGCACCACGTTGCTGCGAGGGCGTCTGGTCACACCCGCTCAACCGGCGTGACACCGGCATCACGAGAACCAGAGGGAGCACAGGATGAGCGCCATGCGCACCCATGACGACACCTGGGATATCAAGACCAGCGTCGGCGCCACCGCAGTGATGGTGGCTGCTGCCCGGGCCGTCGAAACCGACCGGCCCGACCCGCTGATCCGCGATCCCTACGCCAGACTGCTCGTCACCAACGCCGGGGCCGGCGCCATTTGGGAAGCCATGCTCGACCCAACACTGGTAGCCAAGGCGGCTGCCATCGATGCCGAAACCGCGGCCATCGTCGCCTATCTGCGCAGCTACCAAGCGGTGCGGACCAACTTCTTCGATACCTACTTCGCCAGCGCTGTCGCCGCCGGAATCCGGCAGGTAGTGATTCTGGCGTCCGGACTGGATTCCCGCGCCTATCGCCTGGACTGGCCCGCCGGAACCATCGTGTATGAGATCGATCAACCCAAGGTGCTTTCCTACAAGTCCACGACGCTGGCGGAAAACGGGGTAACGCCGTCGGCTGGTCGCCGTGAGGTGCCCGCCGACCTGCGCCAGGACTGGCCCGCCGCGCTGCGTGATGCCGGGTTTGACCCGACGGCACGCACGGCGTGGTTGGCCGAGGGGCTGTTGATGTACCTACCGGCCGAGGCCCAGGACCGGCTGTTCACCCAGGTCGGCGCCGTGAGCGTGGCGGGCAGCCGGATCGCGGCCGAGACTGCGCCGGTGCACGGCGAAGAGCGGCGAGCAGAAATGCGGGCACGGTTCAAGAAAGTGGCCGATGTGCTCGGTATCGAGCAGACCATCGACGTGCAGGAACTGGTCTACCACGACCAGGATCGGGCGTCCGTTGCCGACTGGCTCACCGATCACGGTTGGCGGGCCCGATCCCAACGTGCGCCCGACGAGATGCGCCGCGTGGGTCGCTGGGTTGAGGGGGTGCCGATGGCGGACGACCCGACTGCGTTCGCCGAGTTTGTCACCGCAGAGCGGTTGTAGCGAGCGCATCCGACTGACCTTATATATCCGGATATATGGCTGGATCTTTTCTATTGCTGGTTCAACCGGGTGACTAGGATCGCGGTTATCACCGATGAGTGACCGCGTCAAGGCGGTCGCGCCGCCGGACGGAAGGACGATGATGACCACCGAATCGGTTGCCCGGAAGACCCAGAAATCTGAGACCGAGGCTCCGCGCGAACCGGCGCCCGTTTCGGATGAAAAGCAAACCGATGTCGCTAAAACGGTGGCTCGGCTGCGAAAGACCTTTGCCAGCGGGCGTACCCGCAGCGTCGAGTGGCGCAAGCAGCAGTTGCGCGCGCTACAGAAGTTGATGGACGAGAACGAGGACGCGATCGCCGCGGCACTCGCCGAGGATCTGGATCGCAATCCGTTCGAGGCATACCTCGCTGACATCGCGACGACCTCCGCCGAAGCGAAATACGCGGCCAAGCGGGTGCGCAGGTGGATGCGGCGCCGCTACCTGCTGCTCGAGGTGCCGCAGCTGCCCGGCCGCGGCTGGGTGGAGTACGAGCCATATGGCACCGTGCTAATCATCGGTGCCTGGAACTACCCGTTCTACCTGACCCTGGGTCCGGCGGTCGGAGCCATTGCCGCTGGAAACGCCGTCGTGCTCAAACCGTCGGAAATCGCCGCTGCATCGGCGCACTTGATGACCGAATTGGTGTATCGCTATCTCGACACCGAAGCGATCGCGGTCGTGCAGGGCGATGGTGCGGTGAGTCAGGAGCTGATCGCTCAGGGTTTCGACCGCGTGATGTTCACCGGTGGCACCGAGATCGGCCGCAAGGTCTACGAAGGCGCCGCGCCGCACCTGACCCCGGTCACCCTCGAGCTCGGCGGCAAGAGCCCGGTGATCGTCGCGGCCGATGCCGATGTAGATGTCGCGGCCAAGCGGATCGCCTGGATCAAACTGCTCAACGCCGGGCAGACATGCGTTGCACCCGACTATGTGCTGGCGGATGCCACCGTCCGCGACGAGCTGGTCAGCAAGATCACCGCGGCCCTCACCAAGTTCCGCTCCGGTGCGCCGCAGGGCATGCGCATCGTCAACCAGCGTCAATTCGACCGGCTGAGTGGATACCTCGCCGCAGCGAAAACCGACGCTGCAGCCGACGGCGGCGGGGTCGTCGTGGGCGGCGACTGTGACGCATCGAACCTGCGCATCCAACCCACCGTGGTCGTCGATCCCGACCCGGACGGGCCGTTGATGAGCAACGAGATCTTCGGACCGATCCTGCCGGTGGTCACCGTCAAATCTCTGGACGACGCGATTCGCTTCGTGAACTCGCGGCCCAAGCCGCTATCGGCGTACCTGTTCACTAAGTCGCGTGCGGTTCGCGAGCGGGTGATCAGGGAGGTGCCGGCGGGCGGAATGATGGTTAACCATTTGGCTTTTCAGGTGTCGACGGCCAAACTGCCGTTCGGTGGTGTCGGCGCATCGGGCATGGGTGCCTACCACGGCCGTTGGGGTTTCGAGGAGTTCAGCCACCGTAAGTCGGTGTTGACCAAACCAACCCGACCCGACCTGTCCAGCTTTATCTACCCGCCGTACACCGAGCGCGCCATCAAGGTGGCTCGCCGGCTGTTCTGACCTGGGCGCGGGTTGTCGCCCCGTTGACACCCGACTCGTTATAACCCCGAATTGTGATTGCGGAGAGGAGCCTGATGCCCGGAGTGCAAGATCGCGTCATCGTCGTTACTGGAGCCGGCGGTGGCTTGGGCCGCGAATACGCCCTTACGCTCGCCGGGGAGGGCGCCAGCGTCGTGGTCAACGACCTCGGTGGCGCCCGCGACGGCACGGGCGCCGGTTCGGCGATGGCCGATGAGGTCGTCGCCGAGATTCGCGACAAGGGGGGCCGGGCGGTCGCCAACTACGACAGCGTCGCCACCGAGGACGGCGCAGCGAACATCATCAAGACCGCGCTTGACGAATTCGGCGCCGTGCACGGTGTGGTGAGCAACGCCGGGATCTTGCGCGACGGCACCTTCCACAAGATGTCGTTCGAGAATTGGGACGCCGTGCTTAAGGTGCACCTTTATGGCGGATACCACGTGCTACGCGCGGCCTGGCCGCATTTCCGTGAGCAGAGTTACGGCCGGGTCGTGGTGGCGACCTCCACCAGCGGGCTGTTCGGCAACTTCGGCCAGACCAACTATGGGGCGGCCAAGCTTGGTCTGGTCGGCCTGATCAATACGCTGGCGCTGGAGGGAGCCAAGTACAACATCCACGCCAATGCTCTTGCCCCGATCGCGGCGACCAGGATGACCCAGGACATCCTGCCGCCCGAAGTACTGGAAAAGCTCACACCCGAGTTCGTCGCACCGGTGGTGGCCTACCTGTGCACCGAGGAGTGTGCCGACAACGCATCGGTGTACGTCGTCGGTGGTGGCAAGGTGCAGCGAGTTGCGCTGTTTGGCAACGACGGCGCCAACTTCGACAAACCGCCGTCGGTACAAGATGTTGCGGCGCGGTGGGCCGAGATCACCGATCTGTCCGGTGCGAAAATTGCTGGATTCAAGTTGTAGAAGTAAATGAAGGCTTGTGTCGTAAAAGAACTTTCCGGCCCGTCCGGCATGGTGTACACCGACATCGACGAGGTATCCGGTGACGGCGGAAAGGTTGTTATCGACGTACGGGCCGCCGGCGTCTGCTTTCCGGACCTGCTGCTGACCAAGGGCGAGTATCAACTGAAGCTAACGCCGCCGTTCGTGCCCGGCATGGAAACGGCGGGTGTGGTGCGTTCGGCGCCGTCGGATGCGGGTTTTCATGTGGGCGAACGTGTTTCAGCATTCGGAGTGCTCGGCGGCTACGCCGAACAAATAGCCGTACCGGTGGCCAATGTGGTTCGCAGCCCCGTCGAGCTCGATGACGCCGGGGCGGTGTCGCTGTTGGTGAACTACAACACCATGTACTTCGCCCTGGCTCGGCGTGCCGCGCTGCGACCGGGAGACACCGTGCTGGTGCTCGGCGCCGCCGGCGGAGTGGGCACGGCCGCCGTCCAGATCGCGAAGGCGATGCAGGCTGGCAAGGTGATAGCCATGGTGCACCGCGAAGGTGCGATCGACTATGTCGCTTCGCTCGGTGCCGACGTGGTGCTTCCGCTGACCGAGGGCTGGGCTCAGCAGGTGCGTGACCACACCTACGGTCAGGGGGTGGACATCGTCGTCGATCCCATCGGCGGACCGACATTCGACGACGCGCTCGGCGTGCTGGCGATCGACGGCAAGTTATTGTTGATCGGCTTTGCCGCGGGTGCTGTACCGACCCTCAAGGTCAACCGGCTGCTGGTGCGCAATATCAGCGTGGTGGGCGTCGGGTGGGGCGAGTATCTCAACGCGGTTCCCGGTTCGGCCGCCTTGTTCGCCTGGGGGCTAAACCAGCTGGTCTTTCTGGGGCTCAGACCGCCTCCGCCGCAACGCTATCCGTTGTCGGAAGCACAGGCCGCGTTGCAGAGTCTGGACGACGGCGGTGTGCTCGGCAAGGTTGTGCTCGAGCCCTAAGCGCATGCTCGCGATTCGGCGATACGGTGATGCTGTGACGGATCGGCGGGCCAACACGAGGAATTCGCACCCGCTGCCGGCGTGACCAACGCCACGCTGGCAGCAATCGGGTATCCGATCGCGTTGGCCAGCAAGCTGTTGGCGATATCGGCCGTCGAAAGCACAACCGCGTAGCCGTCCGCAACCACAGTGGAAATGGTGCTGGCGATCTTGGTGTGCGCGAGCGCTTCGATGCCAGGGTCAGGGAGCCCGGTGGGCGCCCGGTCGTCGGGCAACGTCAGCATCGACGAGCCGCCGGTCTGTGACAAGTTCGCCAACAACGGATTGGGCAGCCACGCCGGTACCTGGCGCGGATGTGGTGCACGAACGCGTTGACATATTGGGGGCTCTTCGCGGATGAGGGTGTAGGGCGGGTCGGCGCGTCGTTGCCGGGTAGGGGTCGCGGTCTTTCGATGATGGGCGGTTCCACGCTGCCGAAAAGCAAGACCTCGGCGTGTCTGCCCGAGGCACTAGGTCGCAAGGGTAACCGAGGGTGCACGTTGACGGGGTGAGGCCAAGCGGGCGCCGAGCGTGAACTGAGGGCGAGATTTCGGCCGATTCTCCGCCCTCAGTTCACGCTGGGCGACGGCGCCAACGGGCTGCCCCTGGCCGGTCGCACCAAGACGCCGCATACGTACCAAACTTCCCATACTCACCCATCGCGGTGAACCCCAAACCCAGTGCCGGCCACCATTGGCCTTCCCGATGGATTGGTGCCAGCAGCAACCGGCATCATCGAAAACCGGCTCTTCATGATCGAGGGCCGGCAGCGGCTCGAGCAGCGGCAGGCCGGGGTGATCACGTAGTAGTGCTGAATGACCCGAGCATCGGGCGATCAGATGCTGAAGCTTTGCAGTTGCTGAGTAATGTCGGCCAACGTCACCACAATCGCGATGAATTCAATCATGCCGCCCAGGGCGGCCAACCCAATGGTGGCCGCGAGCGGCAGCTCGATCGCAGCGCGGAGGTTGCCGGCCGCCAGTTGATTCACGAACAGGGTGAGGTCATAGGCGGGCAGGATAGTGACGAAGGCAAGACCTAGATCTGCCGTCGGAAGAAGAATCGAGTAGCCGGTCGACACAACGGAAGCGAAAGTGTCCGCGATGTTGATGAGCGTCGCCGGTTGTGGCGGCGGTGGCGGCGGTAGCAACGTCGGCACATACGGCGGGAACGCGGGCATCGGAGTTTGGGGCAGGGTGTTCAGGGCGGCTGGCAACTCGACCATGAAGTCGTTGACGCCCTGTTGCGTTCCGGCAACCAGGGCATCGGCGACAACGCTCGCCGGGACATCCGGGAAGAGCCCGAATGGGGTAGGCACGTTCGCCGGGCTCGTCGAATAGCCGAACCTCGGGTCGCCGTAACCCAGATTGACGATTACTTCCAAGTTCGGTTCGACCAGCGCCGCCAGCGGTGGGCCAATGACCGGGATTGCCCGCAACGGGGCCAGCAGCGGCAGATGCTCGGTTTCAATGATGTAGTACGTGTTCGACGTCGTGCCCTGTGTCGGCAACTGCGTGGCCGACGCTATCTGTGCCGGTGTGAGGTCCGCATACGTGGTGTGCACCGTGAGTATCCCGAATACTGCGTTGATATCGGACAGGACATTGAGTGGATACCGCGGGAAGTCGGCGAAACCGTCGTACTCGAGGGTGTAGGTCGTCGTCGGATAGGGATTGTCCGGGGTCGCCCCGTAGAACGGTAGGCCGAGGGTGGTGACATTCAGACCGGGTATGCGCGCAAGTATCCCGCCATTGGGATTCATCTCGTTGCCGATCAAGATGAAATTGAGCTGGCTGGGGCTGGGAGCGTTGGGACCCAGCGAGATGAGGTGCTGCATTTCCAGGGACGCGATGACGGCGCTCTGCGAATAGCCGAACACGGTGACGTGGTTTCCGGCGTTGATTTGCTCCCAAATCGCGCCGTCGAGAATCTGTAGGCCCAACTGCACCGAGGTTTGGAAGGGCAGGGATTTGACGCCGGTGATCGGATATAGCTCTTCGGGCGTCACCAGCGCTTTGACGACCGGATTCGAGACGACGGGGTCGATGAACAAGGTCGTGATGGCGTTGACATAACTCGGCGTGGGTATCGGTGACCCGGTGCCGCCCATGATGATCGCCGTATTTTGGTTGAACATTGGCGGTAGCACCGGGGGTGAGGTTGGCTTAAAGAGTCCGGCCGTCGCCTCCTGCACCAGCGCGCTCGTGTTGGTGGCCTCGGCATTGACAAATGCGTTTGCGGCCGCCGCCAACCTCTGGGTGAATTCGTTGTGAAACGCCGCAACCTGTGCGCTGATCGCCTGGAACTGCTGGCCGTACGCGCCGAACAGCGTGGCAAGGGCCGTGGACACTTCGTCCGCGGCAGCCGCCGCCAGGCCGGTTGTCGGGGCCGCGACGGCCGCCGTAGCCTGGTTGATCGCCGAGCCGATCCCGGCCAAATCGGTAGCCGCCGCTGCCAATACCGACGGCTGCGCGAATACGTACGACAAACCCCATCCCTCCTTGTCGACGGGGCCCATAACCCACCCGTCGAGCCGATACGTTGAGCGTAAAGCGACTCCGCGGTTGTGTCTGGCCTTTGGAGTGAACCCAAATGGGGCCATGCTGCCTCGTCATTGGCGAGGTCGGTAAACGGTAGTCGGTGGACGTCGATGCCGTCGGGAATCCGTTAGGTGACGAGGCCCTCGATGTTTCGAACGGTGTCCGAGGCCGCCGCGAGGAGGGTGAGCAATTCCACGCCGCCCGCTATCGATCGTGCCTAAACCTACGGTGGCCGCCAGGGGATAGCCGATCGCGTTGATCAGATTGCCCGCAGCGAGTTGCCTGACGAACAGTTGGGTGGTGTACAGCGGCAGGGTGGTGACCAGGGCGAGGGCGATGTCCACGGTGGGCAGCAGGACGGCGTAGTTGGTTGAGATGATCCTGGCGAGCGTGTTCACCACCTCGGCCGGCGTCGGTGCGGCGGCCACCGCGGCCACCAGATCGGCGGGTTGCGGCAGCTGGATCTGCGGGAGCGTGAGCGGTTGCGCGGACAGCGCCTGCAGGTCGGCCGTGAAGTCAAGGATGCCTTCTTGTGTTCCGGCGGCCAGGGCATCGGCGATGACCTGAGGCGGCACGTTCGGCCACAGCCCGAACGGCGTTCGCACATCGGCGTAGCTCGTCGAGTAGCCGTAGTTCGGGTCGCCGTAGCCCAGGTTGACGATCACCTTCAGGTTCGGCTGGATCAGGTCGGCCAGCGGATCTCCGATGACCGGCACCGCCCGCAGCGGTTGCAGCAGCGGCCGATTCTCGGTGCGGATGATGTAGTAGTCGGTGACCCCCGTATAGCCCGGCGACGTCGGTAATTTAGTAGCGCCCTCGACCTGCGCGGGCGTGAGGTCCAAATACTTGGTGTGTACGAATGTGATGCCTGCAACCGCGTTGAGGTCGGAAATGAAGTTGAGCGGGTATCGCGAGAAGTCGGCGAACCCGTCGTACTCGAGCGTGTAGATGGCCGTCGGATAGATCGTGTCCGAGGGCGTTGCGCCATAGAACGTCAGGTCCAGAGTCGGAAGCGTCAGATCCGGGAACCGCGCGAGCATACCGCCATTGGGGTTCATTTCATTGCCGACAAGCACGAAATTGAGGTCGCTCGCCGAAGGTGCGGCCCCGCCCATCGCCGTGAACCTCTGCATCTCCAGCGACGCGATTATGGCGCTTTGCGACCAGCCGAAAACGGTGACCGCGTTTCCGGTGGTCGCGAGCTCTACCATGATCGCGTCGTGCAAGATGGTCAAGCCCTCTTCCACTGACGTGTTGAGGACCAAACTTCTGACACCGGTGAGTGGGTACAACTCTTCGGGTGTGAAGACGGCTTGTAGCGCCCGCCGAACGGACCTACAGCGTATTGGCGGCGTCAACATAGACGGCGGTGGTAGTGGAATTCCGGTGGGCCCAAAGAACAAGGTGGTCAAGTTCGCCGGGAATGGCGGAATCATCGCGGCCGCCGCGGGGGTTGGTGCGGCGGCGGGCACAGCCAGCTGATTTTGCCGGGTGCTGGCGATGGCGGCCTCGGCATCTGCGTAGCTGTTCGCCGCGGCGGCCAACGTCTGGTGGAACCTAACTGTGAAACGCCTCGACTTGAGCGAGCACGGCCTGGTATTCCTGGCCGTATGCGCCGAACGGTTTCGCGATGGCGGCCGACACCTCATCGCCGGCCGCCGCGGCCAGTGCACACGTCGGGCCTGCCGCGGCCGCGCCGGCCGTACTCACGGCCGAACCGATTCCTGCCACCTCGGCGGCGGCCGCCGCTACGATCCGCGGCTCAGCGATCAGATACGACATCGTCTCACTCCCCTAGCACCAGGTGTCGGCCAACCGGGTCAACCCGGGGTTTTGGTCAGCCCAGAGCGGTCCCGCTGCCCTGGTGGTCGCTTACGCGAATCGGATTCGCGCGAAAGCGTTTCCCCTCATCCGAGCAGCACCCCGCGCATCCGGTTGACTGTGGCCTGGCTGATACCGGCGTCGCGCAGGTAGCCGCCCAGCGATCCGTAGGTCTCGTCAATGGTCTGGCGTGCGGCGGCCAGGTACTCCGCGCGGACACCCAGGACCCCGTCGGACAGCCGGGCCTTGGTGAACGTCACCACCTCGGGTGCCAGTTCGGTGTCGAAACGCTGCTGGATCATCTCGGAGATCCGGGCCCGCAGTTGTGGCACGGAGTCGTTGCTGCGCAGGTAGTCGGCGACGATGACGTCGCGGTCCAGGCCGACCGCTTCAAGCACCAGCGCGACCACGAAGCCGGTGCGATCCTTACCCGCGAAGCAGTGGGTGAGCACCGGGCGTCCGGCGGCAAGCAGTGTGACGACACGATGTAGCGCGCGCTGTGCTCCATTGCGCGTTGGGAATTGGCGATACTCGTCGGTCATGTAGCGGGTGGCCGCGTCATTTATCGACTGGCTGGATTCGCCGGACTCGCCGTTGGACCCGTCATTGGTTAGCAGCCTCTTGAATGCGGTTTCGTGCGGCGCTGAGTCGTCGGCGTCATCATCGGCGAGGTCGGGGAACGGCAGCAGGTGGACGTCGATGCCGTCCGGAACCCGTCCTGGACCGCGGCGGGCAACCTCCCGGGACGACCGCAGGTCGGCAACGTCGGTGATCCCCAGCCGGCGCAGCGTTGCCCGGCCGGCGTCGTCGAGGCGGCTCAGCTCGCTGGACCGGAACAGCCGCCCCGGCCGCAATGCGGTTGCGGTGTCGGCGACGTCACGAAAGTTCCACGCGCCCGGCAGTTCACGGACAGCCATCTCAGGTGACCGCCGCAGCGAAGGTGGACTTCTCCCTCGACAGCTCGGCGCGGGCGATGGAGCGCAGGTGCACCTCGTCGGGACCGTCGAAGATGCGCATGGCGCGGTGCCAGCCGTACAACCGGGCCAGCGGGGTGTCGTCGCTGACGCCGGCGGCCCCGTGGACCTGGATTGCGCGGTCGATGACATCGCAGGCCACCCGCGGGGCCACCGCCTTGATCATGGCGACCAGGTGGCGCGCCTCTTTGTTGCCATGTTGGTCGATTGTCCACGCCGCCTTTTCGCACAGCAGCCTTGCCTGGTCGATTTCGTTGCGGGACTGAGCAATCGCCTGTTGCACGACGCCCTGTTCGGCTAGCGGACGGCCGAACGCCACCCGGTTGCGGACGCGATTCACCATGAGTGCCAAGGCGCGTTCGGCCGCGCCCAGCGCACGCATGCAGTGGTGGATACGGCCCGGCCCCAGCCGGGCCTGGGCTATGGCGAATCCGCTGCCCTCTTCGCCGAGCAGGTTGGTGGCCGGGACCCGGACGTTGTGGTAGTCGATCTCGCAGTGGCCGTGCCGGTCCTGCCAGCCGAACACCGGTGTGGAGCGAACGATCGTCACGCCGGGGGTGTCGATCGGGACGAGGACCATCGACTGCTGTTGGTGGGCGGCTGCGTCCGGGTTGGTGCGGCCCATCACGATGAGGATCTTGCACCGCGGGTCCGCCGCTCCCGACGTCCACCACTTACGGCCGTTGATGACGTAGTCGGCACCGTCCCGGGAGATGGTGGTTTCGATGTTGCGGGCGTCGCTGCTGGCCACCGCCGGCTCGGTCATCGAGAAGGCGCTGCGGATCTTGCCGTCGAGCAGCGGCCGCAGCCATTGCGCCCGTTGCTGCTCGGTGCCGAACATGTGCAGGATCTCCATGTTGCCGGTGTCCGGTGCGGCGCAGTTGAGTGCCTCGGGCGCGATTTCCATGCTCCATCCGGTCATTTCGGCCAGCGGCGCGTACTCCAGGTTGGTCAATCCCGACTCGGCCGACAGGAATAGGTTCCACAGGCCGCGGTCTTTGGCCTTGGTTTTCAGTTCCTCGATGATCGGCGGCGCGGTGTGGTCGGCCGGTCCGGCCGCGCGGCGATAGTCGTCGTAATCGGCCTCAGCGCCGAAGACGTGCTCGGTCATGAAGTCGGACAACCGCGTGCGGTAGTCGATGGCCTTGGCCGACATCGCGAAGTCCATTCCGCCACGATATCTACCGGCGCTAGCAGACGCATAAGTCCCTCGACACGCCGACGAGAAGGGGGTTTTGCGTCTGCTCGCCGTCGTTTCGTGCCACCGTTCAACTGACCCGCAAGTGGCAGCGCGAGCTCGACTATTCGCTACGCAAGAGTTTGTGGAGCTTCCACGACAACCGCATTGCGATGCGGTTCCAGTACGAATCCCGTGACCGCAACGGCCAGTGGTATCGCAGCTACGGCACCGAACTGTGGCGAAGCCAGCATCAACGACGTGCCGATCGCCGAATCCGAGCGTCGCTACCTCGGTGCGCGCTCGGCATCCGAGTATGGCCAGGAAATACCGCTCTGGTAGCCCGGTAGGGTGTCTGAGCAAATCTATCGGCGTTCAGTAAGGAAAGTGGATGTACGCGCCATGACAGATCCGCAGACGCAGAGCACCAGGGTCGGGGTGGTTGCCGAGTCGGGGCCCGACGAACGACGGGTCGCGCTGGTTCCCAAGGCGGTCGCGTCGCTGGTGAACCGTGGTGTGGCGGTCGTGGTCGAGGCCGGTGCGGGCGAGCGCGCGCTGCTTCCCGATGAGCTCTACACCGCTGTCGGTGCCAGCATCGGGGATGCTTGGGCCGCCGACGTCGTTGTCAAGGTCGCGCCGCCGACGGCGGCGGAGGTCGGCCGGTTGCGCGGTGGGCAGACACTGATCGGCTTTCTAGCGCCCCGTAATGCTGACAACTCGATCGGCGCGCTGACCCAGGCCGGGGTGCAGGCGTTCGCGCTCGAGGCCATCCCGCGCATCTCGCGGGCGCAGGTGATGGACGCGCTGTCGTCGCAAGCCAACGTGTCTGGGTATAAGGCTGTGCTGCTCGCGGCCTCGGAATCGACCCGGTTCTTTCCGATGCTGACGACGGCGGCCGGAACGGTGAAGCCGGCCACGGTGCTGGTGCTCGGCGTCGGCGTGGCCGGCCTGCAGGCGCTGGCGACGGCCAAACGGCTAGGCGCGCGCACCACGGGCTACGATGTGCGTCCCGAGGTGGCCGACCAGGTCCGATCGGTGGGCGCTCAATGGCTTGATTTGGGCATCTCAGCGTCCGGTGAGGGCGGTTACGCCCGCGAACTGACCGACGACGAGCGCGCCCAGCAGCAAAAGGCATTGGAAGAAGCGATCAGTGGCTTCGACGTGGTGATCACCACCGCGCTGGTGCCGGGCCGCCCGGCGCCAACGTTGGTGACCGCCGCTGCAGTGGAAGCGATGAAGCCTGGCAGCGTGGTGGTGGATCTCGCCGGCGAGACGGGCGGCAACTGCGAATTGACCGAGCCCGGCCGGACAGTCGTCAAGCACGACGTCACCATTGCCGCACCGCTGAACCTGCCGGCCACGATGCCCGAGCACGCCAGCGAGCTCTACAGCAAGAACATCACCGCGCTACTCGACTTGTTGATCAAAGACGGCAGGCTGGCCCCGGACTTCGACGACGAGGTGATTGCCCAGTCGTGTGTCACCCGCGGGAAGGACTCCTAGATGTACAACGAATTGTTGGAGAACCTGGCGATCCTGGTGCTGTCCGGATTCGTCGGGTTCGCGGTGATCTCGAAAGTGCCCAACACGTTGCACACCCCGCTGATGTCAGGAACCAACGCCATCCACGGCATTGTCGTTCTCGGCGCGCTGGTGGTTTTCGGCGAAATTGAGCACCCATCGCTCGTGTTGCAGGTCATCCTGTTCGTCGCGGTGGTGTTCGGCACGCTGAACGTCATCGGCGGATTCATCGTCACCGACCGAATGCTCGGCATGTTCAAGGCCAAGAAGCCCGCCGTGCCAGCCAAGCCCGACCGCGACGAGGCGCTCCGATGAACCTGCACTACCTGGTCGAGATTCTCTACATCATCTCCTTTTCACTCTTCATCTACGGGTTGATGGGGCTCACCGGCCCCAAGACCGCGGTGCGCGGGAACCTGATCGCCGCGGCCGGCATGACCATCGCCGTGGCGGCCACGTTGGTCATGATCCGACACACCAGCCAATGGCCGCTGATCATCGCCGGTCTGGTGGTGGGTGTTGTGCTCGGTGTGCCGCCGGCGCGACTGACCAAGATGACCGCCATGCCGCAGCTGGTGGCATTCTTCAACGGCGTGGGCGGAGGAACGGTCGCACTCATCGCGCTGTCGGAGTTCATCGATACCACCGGCTTTTCCGCATTCCAGCACGGCGAGTCGCCGACCGTGCACATCGTGGTGGCCTCATTGTTCGCCGCGATCATCGGGTCGATCTCGTTCTGGGGGTCTATCGTCGCGTTCGGCAAGTTGCAGGAGATCATCTCCGGGCGGCCGATCGGACTCGGCAAGGCGCAGCAGCCGATCAACCTGTTGCTGCTGGCCGTGGCCGTGGCCGCCGCCGTGGTGATCGGACTGCACGCGCATCCCGGGAGCGGTGGGGTCGCATTGTGGTGGATGATCGGCCTGTTGGTCGCCGCCGGCGTGCTGGGTCTGATGGTGGTGTTGCCGATCGGTGGCGCCGACATGCCGGTGGTCATCTCGATGCTCAACGCCATGACCGGCGTGTCGGCCGCGGCGGCGGGTCTGGCGTTGAACAACACCGCGATGATCGTGGCCGGCATGATCGTCGGCGCGTCCGGCTCGATCCTGACCAACCTGATGGCTAAGGCGATGAACCGCTCCATTCCGGCGATCGTCGCGGGCGGTTTCGGCGGCGGCGGTGTGGCGCCCAGTGGCGGCGGCGACGACAAACACGTCAAGGCCACTTCGGCCGCCGATGCCGCGATCCAGATGGCATACGCCAATCAGGTGATCGTGGTGCCCGGCTACGGGTTGGCCGTCGCGCAGGCGCAGCATGCGGTGAAGGACCTGGCAACCTTGCTGGAGGACAGGGGTGTGCCGGTCAAGTACGCGATTCACCCGGTCGCCGGCCGGATGCCCGGGCATATGAACGTGCTGCTGGCCGAGGCCGAAGTCGACTACGACGCGATGAAGGACATGGACGACATCAACGACGAGTTCGCCCGCACCGACGTCACCATCGTGATCGGCGCCAACGACGTCACCAACCCGGCGGCCCGCAACGAGACGTCCAGCCCGATCTACGGCATGCCGATCCTCAACGTGGACAAGTCGAGGTCGGTGATCGTGCTCAAACGGTCGATGAATTCCGGGTTCGCCGGCATCGACAACCCGCTGTTCTACGCCGACGGCACCACTATGTTGTTCGGTGATGCGAAGAAATCGGTGACCGAAGTCTCCGAGGAACTCAAGGCGTTGTAGCGCGCGAGCGCTGGCTCAGACGGGCGGATACGCCGGCGGCGGGTATCCGTCGCCGGTTTCGACCCCGCGTAGACCCCAGGTGAGGTACCGGAAGAAGAACTCGATTTCGTCGCTCACGTCGTAGTCAGGACTCGGATCCATCACTTCACCCTCTCGACTCGCGACTTGGTTCGCAACGGAGTTTAGTCACATCCGCGCCGGTGCGACAGGTTGTCGCCGCCTTGCCTAAACTGAACAACCAGTTGATTGATACAGCTTCGGCCGGGGCCCATGGGCTCCACCGGCAGCGACGATAGCGAGTAGCGATGCCATCCGACACCAGCCCCAACGGGCTAAGCCGCCGTGAGGAGTTGCTGGCTGTTGCCACCAAACTATTCGCGGCGCGCGGTTATCACGGCACCCGGATGGACGACGTCGCCGATGTGATCGGGCTCAACAAAGCAACGGTCTATCACTACTACGCCAGCAAGTCGCTGATCCTGTTCGACATTTACCGTCAGGCGGCCGAGGGCACCCTGGCCGCCGTGCACGACGATCCGTCCTGGACGGCCCGTGAAGCGCTGTACCAGTACACGGTCCGGCTGCTCACTGCGATCGCGAGCAACCCCGAGCGGGCCGCCGTGTACTTCCAGGAGCAGCCCTACATCACCGAGTGGTTCACCAGCGAGCAGGTCGCCGAGGTCCGCGAGAAGGAGCAGCAAGTCTACGAGCACGTACACGGCCTGATCGACCGCGGGATTGCCAGCGGCGAGTTCTATGAGTGCGACTCGCATGTGGTGGCGCTGGGGTACATCGGGATGACGCTGGGCAGCTACCGCTGGCTGCGGCCGAGCGGGCGCCGAACGGCCAAGGAGATCGCGGCGGAGTTCAGCACGGCACTGCTGCGCGGGCTGATCCGCGACGAATCGATCCGCAACCAGTCTCCGCTTGGAACTCGGAAGGAAACGTGAACCTCACGCGATCGGTGGAATCAATCTCGCTACGGACCCGAGGGCGCCACTGAGCACCGACAACTCCGTCACACTGGATTGACCGAAGTTGAACATCAGGCCCGGATTCGCCGACGGAAGATACGGATACGTATTGGGTAGCGCGGACTGCGGTAACAATCCGATGCTTACTAGGGCGGCTTGGGGGCCTTGCACGGTCCCGGTCGCCAGGGCCGAGGCCACGGCGATCGGGTTGATTGGCGCGAACAGGCTGGCCGGGGTGGGTACGTCGGCGTAGCCGTAGCCATAGCCCAAGTCGACTAGCACCCGTAGGTCGGGCTGAATCAGCTCGGCTATTGGGGTCCCTACGAAGGGGATGGCGCGAATCGGCTGCAACAGCGGCAGGTCCTGGGTCAGAAACATGTAGTAATGGGTGTTGCCGGTGTAGCCCGGAGACGTGGGCAACGGCACGGCATTGGCAACCTCGGCCGCGGTGAAGGGGTACGCGTTGTGCACCCATCTGATGCCCATGAAGGCGTTGAGGTCCGACAAGATATTGAGCGGGTACTGCGGGTTGTGGGCGTAGCCGTCGTATTGGCCGGTGTACATGTAGGTCTGGTAGGGGGAATCCGGTGGAGTCGCACCGTTGAACGACATATCCAAGAACGGGAGGTAAAGGCCCACGTAACGCTCGAGGACGCCGCCGTTGGGGTTATTGATATTACCGATCAACGTGAAAGCCAGCCGGCTTGGATCTGGGGCTTGGCCCGGTGGTAACGCCATAAGAGCGCGTATTTCATTGGTCGCTACCGCGGCGCTTTGCGAGTAGCCGAAAACGACGACGTCATGCCCATTTTGTAGTTCCGCGTTGATGCCGTTGTTCAGCAGCGTGACACCCTGGGCGATGGATTGGTCCAGTGACAGGTTCCCGATAAACGGCCACCACTGCTCGGGCGTGTACTGGGCGACCGGGTTGTTGGGCCCGAAAATGGGCCGAATGTATGCGCTGTCAATGATCGCCAAGACGCGGTCACTAAGGATCGGTTCCCCGGTGCCGCCCATCATCAACGCGGTTAGCGGGTTGCCTGACAGCATCCCGACAGAACCGAGGGCGCCGCTGGACCCGGCGGTGCCCGACATAGCAGCGGTGTTGCTGGCTTCAGCCTGGGCATAGGCGGCCCCGGCGGCAGCCAGCGCCCGGGTGAACTCGCCATGGAACGCCGCAGCCTGCTTTAGGACCTCTTGACATTCGCGCGCGTATTCGCTGAACAGCGCTGCAGCGGCCGACGACACCTCATCGGCGGCCGCGGCCAGCAGTCCGGTCGTTGGACCCGCAGCGGACGCGCTGGCCGCTCGTATCGCCGAACCGATCCCGTCCACGTCCGCGGCCGCCGTTGCCAACATCTCCGGGGCCGCGATGACGTAGGACATCTGGTCTCCTGTTCGACGCTGGGGCCCTTAGAGCCTAGAGCGCGCCCGCCGGGAAGCCCGGCGTTTTCGGCCAATCGTTATCGCGGCCGCGTCAGGTGAAGACCGGTGGCGGGATCAGGTGCAGGATGTTGCCGAGACCGCCACTCATCAGGGATAGCAGTGTCACCTGTGGCTGGCCGAAGTAGAAATTCAGGCCCGGGTTTATCGACGGGACCCACGGATAGCTGTCCGGGAACCACTCCGGCCCAATCAATCCGGCTTCCACCCCAATCTCCACGATGGCGCCATAGGGCGCCTGCAGGCTCCCTTTGATCAGGTAATACGTGACAGCGAACGGGTTGGGGATCGAGAACAGCCCGGCCGGAGTGGGGATATCCGCGTAATTGCCGCCCGGCCCGTAGTCGGCGTAGCCCAAGTCGACGAGCACCCGCAGCTGCGGCTGGAACAGGTCGGCGATCGGGGGACCGGCGTAGGGGATGTCACGGATCGGCTGGAGCAGTGGCAGATCCTGAGTCAGGAACATGTAGTACTGGGTGTTGCCGGTATAGCCCGGGGAGGTCGGCAACGGCACCGCGTTATCCACCTGGGTGGCCATGAGTTCCGGGTACGTGTTGTGCACGTAGAAGTAGCCCATGAAGGCGTTGATGTCCGACAGGATGCGCAGCGGGAATTGCGGCGCGTGGGCGATGCCGTCGTACTGGGCCGTGTAAATGTGTGTCGGGTAGGGACTATTCGCCGGGGTTGCGCCATTGAACGGCACGTCCAGGAACGGGATGTAGAAGCCGGGGAAGCGCGCCAGCAGCCCGCCGACGGGATTGTTGCCACTACCAATCATGACGAAGGAGATATCGTCCGGATTCGGCGAACCCATCGCCATCAGCGAATTGATGTAGTTGTTGATGATCGTGGCGCTCTGCGAGTAGCCGAACGCAACGACCTTGTTGTCGAGGGCCAGTTGGTTGTTGACGGCGGTATTCAGCAGCGCCACGCCTTCGGTGACGGACTGGTTGAACGTCAGATTGCCGAGGTCGGGGGTAACCGGCCAGAACTGCTCGGGCGTGAACAGGCCTTGCGAGACAGCACCCGGGAAGAGGGTCTGGATGAAAGCGTTGTTGATGTCTGTCACGTACTCGGGGTCGGGTAGCGGGTTATTGGTGCCGCCCATAATCAACGCCGTTATCGGACTCTCCGCAGCCAGCTGCGCGATCGCCGGCAGCCCGCCGGCCCCGCTGGATCCGTTGGGGCTCAACGGCGCACGGCCCAACAGCGTCCGGATCGGTGCGTTGATAGTGTCCAGCGCGTGCGATACCCGGGCCGCATTGGCCGCTTCGGCGTGTGCGTAGGCGTTGCCGGCGGCCTCCAACGTCCGGGTGAACTCGCTGTGGAACGCCGCGGCCTGCTTGACGACCGCCTGATACTCCCGCCCGTATGCGCTGAACAGGGCCGCCGTTGCCGCCGAAACCTCATCGCCGGCCGCGGCCAGCAGGTTACATGTCGGGCCTGCCGCAGCCGCGTTGGCGGCCCGCAGCGTGGAAGCGATCTCATCCACATGGGCAGCTGCCGTCGCCAGCATGTCAGGGGCTGTGACCAGGTGCGACATCTCCCCGTCCTTCCCAACGGACCGGCGCCCGCACCGGTCACTTGGGACTGACCCGCTACCGCGGGTATTAGGTACTTAACGAGAGTAAGGCGGTCCTGCCGCTACGTCCGGCGTTTGGACAAACCTCGATGACTGCCTGACCTATGGCGGCTGCTATAACCGCGAGCATGCTAACCAGCTTGGTGAGTGCGGTCGGATCGCATCACGTCACCACCGACCCTGACGTGCTGGCCGGCCGCAGCGTCGACCACACCGGCCGCTATCGGGGCCGGGCCAGCGCGCTGGTGCGGCCCGGCTCGGCTGAAGAGGTCGCCGAAGTGCTGCGGGTGTGCCGGGACGCTGGAGCCTATGTCACCGTTCAAGGCGGCCGCACCTCACTGGTGGCGGGCACCGTTCCCGAACACGACGACGTGCTGCTGTCTACCGAACGGCTTTGCGTCGTCAGCGATGTCGATACCGTTGAGCGCCGAATCGAGATCGGTGCCGGGGTCACACTGGCCGCGGTGCAGCACGCCGCGTCAACGGCTGGGCTGGTGTTCGGCGTGGATTTGTCGGCCCGGGATACCGCGACCGTCGGTGGCATGGCCTCGACGAACGCCGGCGGATTGCGCACGGTCCGTTACGGCAACATGGGCGAGCAGGTTGTCGGGCTAGACGTCGCGCTGCCCGACGGTACGGTGCTGCGCCGGCACAGCCGGGTGCGTCGCGACAACACCGGCTACGACCTGCCCGCGCTGTTCGTCGGGGCCGAAGGCACCCTGGGGGTTATCACCGCGCTGGATCTGCGGCTGCACCCCACCCCGTCGCATCGGGTGACAGCCGTGTGCGGGTTCGCCGAGCTGGCAGCGCTGGTCGATGCCGGCCGAATGTTCCGCGACGTGGAGGGCATCGCGGCGTTGGAATTGATTGACGGTCGGGCCGCCGCGCTAACCCGTGAACATCTTGGCGTTCGCCCCCCCGTCGAGGCTGACTGGTTGCTATTGGTGGAACTGGCCGCCGACCACGATCAGACCGACCGGCTCGCCGACCTGCTCGGCGGTGCACGGATGTGCGGGGAGCCCGCGGTCGGTGTGGATGCCGCTGCGCAGCAACGGTTGTGGCGCACCCGTGAATCGCTGGCCGAGGTGCTCGGTGTGTACGGCCCGCCGCTGAAGTTCGACGTCTCGCTGCCATTGTCGGCGATCAGCGGCTTCGCCCGAGATGCGGTCGCGTTGGTTCACCGACACGTCCCGGATTCTCCGGAGGCGTTGCCGCTGTTGTTCGGTCACATCGGTGAGGGCAACCTGCACCTGAACGTGCTGCGTTGCCCGCCTGATCGGGAACCGGCGTTGTACGCAAAGATGATGGGCCTCATCGCCGAATGCGGCGGTAACGTCAGTTCAGAACATGGGGTGGGCAGCCGCAAGCGTGCCTACCTGGGAATGTCCCGGCAGGCCAACGACGTCGCCGCGATGCGGAGGGTCAAGGCGGCGTTGGACCCGACCGGGTACCTTAACGCCGCGGTCTTGTTCGACTGACCGGTGCTGCGCAAGCATTCAGCGCCTTTAGAGATCACCGGTGAAACTGATGAGCTGACGCACCGCGATGCCATCGGCGAGGTGGTCCATCGCCTCGTTGATATCGTCCAACCGAATCGTTGACGTCACCAGCGACTCCACCGGCAGACGGCCCGATTGCCACAACGACACGAAGCGGGGAATGTCGTGGCTGGGCACCGCCGAACCCAGATAGCTGCCGATCAGTGACCGGCCTTCGGTGACAAAATCCAACGGCGACAAGCTGATCCGGACATCCGGTGGCGGCAACCCGACGGTGATGGTGCGCCCTCCGGGCGCGGTAAGCCCGATCGCGGTGTGCAGCGCGGCAGGATGACCGACGGCTTCGACAACCACGGCGGCTTTGACCCCGCCGGCCGTGGCCTGCTGCGGTGTGTAGATCTCATGGGCGCCCAAGGCCTTTGCGGCCGACAGCTTTTCGGGTAGCTGATCGACGGCGACCACACGAACGTCTGTATACGTCAAAGCGGTGAGCACCGCTGCCATACCGACGCCCCCGAGGCCGACGACGGCGACCGACTGGCCGGGCTGCGGATCACCGACGTTGAGTACCGCACCCCCACCGGTGAGCACCGCGCACCCGAGTAGGGCAGCGACGGTGGGCGGCACCTCGTGCGGCACCGGAACCACGCTGGCCCGGTTGACGACGACATGGGTCGCGAAACCCGAGACGCCGAGGTGGTGGTACACCGGGCGGCCGCCCCGGCTGAGCCGGATACCGCCACCGAGCAGTGTGCCGGCCTTGTTGGCCGCGCTGCCCGGTTCGCACGGCGTCCGACCGTCGGTCGCGCACGCCGCGCACTGGCCGCAACGCGGAAGGAACACCAGCACGACTCGCTGACCGACCGCGACCCCGTCGACGCCGTCGCCGACCTGCTCGACGATTCCAGCGGCTTCATGACCGAGCAAGATCGGCACCGGCCGTACCCGGGTGCCGTCGACCACCGACAGGTCGGAGTGGCACACGCCCGCAGCCTCGATTCGGACAAGGACCTCACCGCGGTCGGGCGGGTCCAGGTGCAGCTCGACGACGCTGATTGGTTTCGACCGCCAATAGGGCCGCGGCACACCGATCTGGTCTAGCACCGCGCCCCGGATGGCAGGCATGTTGGAATACAACCATGGCTGCACTGCCGGCACCGGAGAAGCTCCTGCGCAGCGACTTTCCGGTGCTGTGGCCGGTGGGAACTCGATGGGCCGACAACGACATGTTCGGCCACCTCAACAACGCCGTCTACTACCAGCTGTTTGACACCGCGATAAACGCCTGGATCAACACGAGCACCGGGGTTGACCCGCTCGCGATGCCTGTGCTGGGCATTGTCGCGGAGTCGGGCTGCCGTTATTTCTCGGAACTGCGTTTCCCGGAGAGCCTAATGGTGGGCCTGGCTGTGACGCGGTTGGGGCGCAGCAGCGTCACCTACCGGCTGGGTGTGTTTAAGGAGCCTGACGATGCGGGGGTGATCACCGCACTCGGGCACTGGGTGCACGTCTATGTCGATCGGACTAGCCGCAGGCCGGTTCCGATTCCCGAGGCCATTCGGTCGCTGTTGTCGACGGCTTGCGTAAGCGGATAAGCCGCGCCCAGATTGCGTTCAGGGCTGTGATTTTCGCCGCTCCAACCACAGCCATGACGGCAATCTCGTGCTCACCGCGACCCAGGTATGCTTCCCGAATGCCAGTTTTGAGCAAGACCGTCGAGGTCACCGCCGACGCCGCATCGATCATGGCCATCGTTGCCGATATCGAGCGCTACCCAGAGTGGAATGAAGGGGTCAAGGGCGCATGGGTGCTCGCTCGCTACGATGACGGGCGTCCCAGCCAGGTGCGGCTCGACACCGCTGTTCAAGGCATCGAGGGCACCTATATCCACGCCGTGTACTACCCAGGCGAAAACCAGATTCAAACCGTCATGCAGCAGGGTGAACTGTTTGCCAAGCAGGAGCAGCTGTTCAGTGTGGTGGCAACCGGCGCCGCGAGCTTGCTCACGGTGGACATGGACGTCCAGGTCACCATGCCGGTGCCCGAGCCGATGGTGAAGATGCTGCTCAACAACGTCCTGGAGCATCTCGCCGAAAATCTCAAGCAGCGCGCCGAGCAGCTGGCGGCCAGCTAAGGCATGTGCGGGCTCAGCCGAAGACTTCGGTCTCAGCCAGGGCCTCCGTCAGCCTGCGTGCCCCATCGGTGAACTGCCAGACGGTGTGCTCGATTACGGCGGCTGTGTCGCGGCGGCGCAGCGCGGCGATCAGCTGCCGATGACTGTTCACCGCGTCCGCGCCCCATCGCGGGTCGGCCGCGAACACCTGCGCCGGCATATAGCGCGCGGCATTAAGCAGGAACCAGGCCAACTTGATCCGGCGGCTCGCTTTGTTGAAGACGCGGTGGAACGCGAACTCGATCGACGCGATGGTTTTGGCATCACCGGACCCGATAGCACCGGCCAGCGCATTGTTGATGCGGTCCAGCTCGTCGATCTCAACGTCGGTGATGTGAGCGGTGGCCGATGTGGCAAGTTCTTGGGCAATGGTGGCCTGCAGCCAGAAAATGTCGTCGATGTCTTGGCGGGTCAACGGCAGCACCACGTGGCCGCGATGTGGCTCCAGCCCGACCATCCCCTCACCGCGCAGTTTCAGCAGCGCCTCCCGCACCGGCGTGACGCTGACTCCGAGCTCGGCTGCCGTCTCGTCCAGACGGATGAACGTTCCAGAGCGCAGGGCGCCCGACATGATGGCGGCCCGCAGGTGGCCCGCGACCTCGTCGGACAACTGTGCCCGGCGCAGGGGAAGCTGGCTCCGCGGCTTCGCCGATAGAGGTGCGTTCACGTGGCTTGCCAGGACTTTCAGGGTCGGGCCGGGATTGCCGGGGACTTGCCGGGGGCTTGGCGGGGGCTTGTTGTTGGGCCGCTCAGGCCATAGTGTGACCCAGACAACATCATGCTTTATCAAATATCAACCTGGCGCAAGGGATGCGCAAGTGAAAGGAAGGGAAGGAAGGGATAGTTGACCGCGCAACTGGCCAGTCACCTGACGCGGGCGCTAACACTAGCCCAACAGCAGCCCTACCTTGCTCGCCGGCAGAACTGGGTCAACCAGCTCGAACGGCACGCGATGATGCAGCCAGACGCGCCGGCGCTGAGGTTTGTGGGCAACACCATGACGTGGGCTGACCTAAGGCGCCGGGTTGCGGCGCTGGCGGGCGCATTGAGCGGTCGCGGGGTCGGTTTCGGCGATCGGGTCATGATCCTGATGCTTAACCGCACCGAGTTCGTCGAGTCGGTGCTGGCCGCCAACATGATCGGGGCCATCGCCGTACCACTGAATTTCCGGCTCACCCCAACCGAAATCGCCGTCCTGGTCGAAGACTGTGCCGCACACGTGATGCTGACCGAAGCTGCGCTGGCTCCGGTGGCCATCGGTGTCCGCAACATCCAGCCCTTGCTGAGCGTGATCGTGGTCGCCGGCGGATCCAGCCAGGACAGCGTGTTCGGCTATGAGGACCTACTCAACGAGGCCGGGGATGTCCACGAACCGGTGGACATCCCGAACGACTCGCCGGCCTTGATCATGTACACCTCGGGCACCACCGGCCGCCCGAAGGGCGCCGTGCTGACTCACGCGAACCTCACCGGTCAGGCGATGACCGCGCTCTACACCAGTGGCGCCAATATCAACAGCGACGTCGGTTTCGTCGGCGTCCCGCTGTTCCATATCGCCGGAATCGGCAACATGCTGACCGGGCTGCTGCTCGGCTTGCCCACGGTGATCTATCCGCTGGGCGCGTTCGACCCGGGACAGCTGCTCGACGTGCTGGAGGCAGAGAAGGTCACCGGCATCTTTCTGGTTCCCGCGCAGTGGCAGGCGGTCTGTACCGAACAGCAAGCACGACCACGTGACTTGAGGTTACGGGTGTTGTCGTGGGGAGCTGCGCCGGCGCCGGATGCGTTGCTGCGGCAGATGTCGGCAACCTTTCCCGAAACCCAGATACTGGCCGCATTCGGCCAGACCGAGATGTCACCGGTCACCTGCATGCTGCTCGGCGAAGATGCGATCGCTAAGCGCGGATCGGTCGGCAGGGTGATCCCGACCGTCGCCGCAAGGGTGGTCGATCAGAACATGAACGATGTCCCCGTCGGCGAAGTGGGCGAAATTGTCTACCGGGCACCAACATTGATGAGCTGCTACTGGAACAACCCGGAGGCCACCGCGGAGGCGTTCGCAGGCGGCTGGTTCCATTCTGGGGATCTGGTTCGTATGGACTCCGACGGTTACGTCTGGGTGGTGGACCGCAAGAAGGACATGATTATCTCCGGCGGTGAAAACATTTACTGCGCCGAGCTGGAAAACGTTCTGGCCAGCCATCCCGACATCGCCGAAGTCGCGGTCATCGGCCGGGCCGACGAGAAGTGGGGAGAGGTGCCGATCGCGGTCGCGGCCGTAACGAACGACGACCTTCGGATCGAAGACCTAGGTGAGTTCCTGACCGACCGGCTTGCGCGCTACAAGCACCCCAAGGCGCTCGAGATCGTGGACGCTCTGCCCCGCAACCCCGCGGGGAAGGTGCTCAAGACTGAACTGCGATTGCGCTACGGCGCCTGTGTGAATGTTGAAAGACGTTCTGCATCAGCTGGTTTCACGGAGAGAAGGGAAAATCGACAGAAATTGTAACGTTTGCCCGCTATTGACGAAGGGTTAAATGTGCGGATGCCTTACACTCCTGGCTGGCCATCGGGTAGATTCCTGTGGTCTCCGTTACTCCCTGTGAGTAACGAGGTGGCGGTCACACACCAAGGGTCGGGGCAAGGAGGAGGCGTGCGACATGATGCGCCGCGGCGCCGCGATACCCAGGTCGGCGGCTTGAGGGAGCCGCGGTGACGACGTCGATAACGCTTGGCGGTTACGTCCGCGACCAACTGCAAACCCCGCTGACCCTCGTCGGTGGATTCTTTCGCATGTGTGTGCTGACTGGAAAGGCGCTGTTTCGCTGGCCGTTCCAGTGGCGCGAGTTCATTCTGCAGTGCTGGTTCATCATGCGGGTCGGATTTTTACCGACGATCATGGTCTCGATACCGCTGACGGTGCTGTTGATCTTCACGCTCAATATTCTGCTGGCCCAGTTCGGCGCGGCAGACATCTCCGGTTCCGGCGCGGCGATCGGCGCGGTCACCCAGCTTGGCCCGCTGACAACGGTGCTGGTGGTCGCCGGCGCCGGATCCACGGCCATCTGCGCCGACCTGGGTGCCCGCACCATCCGCGAGGAAATCGACGCGATGGAGGTGCTGGGCATCGATCCCATCCACCGTCTGGTGGTGCCGCGGGTGCTCGCCTCGATGCTGGTCGCCACGCTGCTCAACGGCTTGGTGATCACCGTCGGCCTGGTCGGTGGCTTTCTCTTCGGTGTCTATCTGCAGAACGTTTCGGGCGGCGCCTACCTTGCCACGCTGACCTTGATCACCGGCCTGCCCGAGGTGGTCATCGCAACCATCAAAGCCGCAACGTTCGGCCTGATCGCGGGCCTTGTCGGCTGCTATCGGGGGCTGACCGTCCGTGGCGGTTCCAAGGGTCTTGGCACCGCCGTCAACGAGACCGTGGTGCTGTGTGTGATTGCCCTGTTCGCCGTCAACGTGATCTTGACGACCATCGGTGTGCGATTCGGGACGGGGCGCTGACATGTCGACCGCTGCTGTGCTGCGCGCCCGCTTCCCGCGGGCGGTCGCCAACCTTCGTCAATATGGAGGTGCGGCGGCCCGTGGATTGGACGAGGCCGGCCAGCTCACCTGGTTCGCTTTGACCAGCATCGGGCAGATCGCGCACGCGCTGCGCTACTACCGCAAGGAGACGCTGCGGCTGATCGCCCAGATCGGCATGGGTACCGGCGCGATGGCCGTCGTCGGCGGCACGGTCGCCATCGTTGGCTTTGTCACGCTGTCCGGCAGCTCGCTGGTCGCAATCCAGGGCTTCGCGTCGCTGGGCAACATCGGTGTCGAGGCGTTCACCGGGTTCTTCGCCGCACTGATCAACGTGCGCATCGCCGGCCCAGTTGTCACGGGTGTCGCCCTGGCGGCCACGGTCGGTGCGGGTGCTACGGCCGAGCTGGGCGCGATGCGGATCAGCGAGGAGATCGATGCCCTGGAAGTGATGGGCATCAAGTCGATCTCGTTTCTGGCCTCCACCCGGATCATGGCCGGGCTGGTGGTGATCATCCCGCTGTACGCGTTGGCGATGATTATGTCGTTCCTGTCCCCGCAGATCACCACCACGGTGCTCTACGGGCAGTCGAACGGCACCTACGAGCATTACTTTCAAACGTTCCTGCGTCCCGACGATGTCTTTTGGTCCTTCTTGGAGGCCCTCATCATCACTGCGATCGTCATGGTCAGCCACTGCTACTACGGGTACGCCGCCGGTGGAGGCCCCGTCGGTGTCGGCGAGGCCGTCGGCCGATCGATGCGTTTCTCGTTGGTCTCGGTGCAGGTCGTTGTCCTGTTTGCAGCGTTGGCGCTCTACGGTGTCGACCCGAACTTCAATCTCACGGTGTAGCCGCATGACGACGCCGGGGAAGCTGAACAAGGCGCGAGTGCCGCCCTACAAGACGGCGGGTTTGGGTCTAGTGCTGGTCTTCGCGCTCGTAGTTGCCTTGGTATACCTGCAGTTTCGCGGGGAGTTCACGCCCAAGACGCAGTTGACGATGCTGTCCGCTCGTGCGGGTTTGGTGATGGATCCCGGGTCGAAGGTCACCTATAACGGGGTGGAGATCGGGCGGGTAGACACCATCTCGGAGGTCACACGTGACGGCGAGTCGGCGGCCAAGTTCATCTTGGATGTGGATCCGCGTTACATCCACCTGATTCCGGCAAATGTGAACGCCGACATCAAGGCGACCACGGTGTTCGGCGGTAAGTATGTGTCGTTGACCACGCCGAAAAACCCGACAAAGAGGCGGATAACGCCAAAAGACGTCATCGACGTACGGTCGGTGACCACCGAGATCAACACGTTGTTCCAGACGCTCACCTCGATCGCCGAGAAGGTGGATCCGGTCAAGCTGAACCTGACCCTGAGCGCGGCCGCGGAGGCGTTGACCGGGCTGGGCGATAAGTTCGGCGAGTCGATCGTCAACGCCAACACCGTTCTGGATGACCTCAATTCGCGGATGCCGCAGTCGCGCCACGACATTCAGCAATTGGCGGCTCTGGGCGACGTCTACGCCGACGCGGCGCCGGACCTGTTCGACTTTCTCGACAGTTCGGTGACCACCGCCCGCACCATCAATGCCCAGCAAGCGGAACTGGATTCGGCGCTGTTGGCGGCGGCCGGGTTCGGCAACACCACAGCCGATGTCTTCGACCGCGGCGGGCCGTATCTGCAGCGGGGGGTCGCCGACCTGGTCCCCACCGCCACCCTGCTCGACACTTATAGCCCGGAACTGTTCTGCACGATCCGCAACTTCTACGATGCCGATCCGCTCGCTAAAGCGGCGGCCGGTGGCGGTAACGGCTACTCGCTGAGGACGAACTCAGAGATCCTATCCGGGATAGGTATCTCCTTGTTGTCTCCCCTGGCGTTAGCCACCAATGGGGCGGCAATCGGAATCGGACTGGTAGCCGGATTGATAGCGCCGCCCCTCGCGGTGGCCGCAAATCTAGCGGGAGCCCTACCCGGAATCGTTGGCGGCGCGCCCAATCCCTATACCTATCCGGAGAATCTGCCGCGGGTGAACGCTCGCGGTGGCCCGGGGGGCGCCCCCGGTTGCTGGCAGCCGATCACCCGGGATCTGTGGCCAGCGCCGTATCTGGTGATGGACACCGGTGCCAGCCTCGCCCCGTACAACCACATGGAGGTTGGCTCGCCTTATGCAGTCGAGTACATATGGGGCCGTCAGGTAGGGGATAACACGATCAACCCATGAAAATCACTGGAACCGTCGTCAAACTCGGCATCGTCTCGGTGGTGCTGCTGTTCTTCACGGTGATGATCATCGTGATTTTCGGTCAGATGCGCTTCGACCGGACTAATGGCTATACCGCGGAGTTCAGCAATGTCAGCGGGCTGCGCCAAGGCCAGTTTGTCCGTGCTTCGGGGGTAGAGATCGGCAAGGTCAAAGCACTACACCTGGTCGACGGTGGCCGTCGGGTTCGGGTGGAGTTCAATATCGATCGTTCGGTGCCGTTGTATCAGTCCACGACCGCCCAGATCCGCTATTCCGACCTGATCGGTAACCGGTACGTGGAGCTCAAACGGGGTGAGGGCAAGGGGGCCAACGATCTGCTGCCGCCAGGTGGACTCATCCCATTGTCCCGCACGTCACCGGCCTTGGATCTGGACGCGTTGATCGGTGGTTTCAAGCCGGTGTTTCGGGCGTTGGATCCCGCGAAGGTGAACAACATCGCCAACGCGCTCATCACCGTCTTCCAGGGGCAAGGTGGCACCATAAACGACATCCTCGACCAGACCGCGCAACTGACCAGCCAGATCGCGGAGCGCGATCAGGCGATCGGTGAGGTTGTCAAGAACCTGAACATCGTGCTGGACACCACGGTCAAGCATCGAAAAGAGTTCGACGAGACGGTCAATAACTTGGAGAATCTGATCACTGGGCTGAGGAACCACTCCGACCAGCTGGCCGGCGGCCTCGCGCACATCAGCAACGGCGCCGGCACGGTGGCCGACCTGCTTGCCGAGAATCGCACGTTGGTGCGCAAGGCCGTCAGCTACCTGGACGCTATTCAGCAACCGGTCATCGACCAGCGCGTCGAGTTGGACGACCTGCTCCACAAGACGCCGACCGCGTTGACGGCGCTCGGACGCGCCAACGGAACCTACGGCGATTTCCAGAACTTCTACCTCTGCGACCTCCAGATCAAGTGGAACGGATTCCAAGCCGGAGGGCCGGTCCGCACGGTGAAGCTCTTTAGCCAGCCGACGGGTAGGTGCACGCCGCAATGAGAACGCTGGAACCACCCAACCGAATGCGAATTGGGCTCATGGGCATCGTCGTTGCGCTGCTCGTTGTCGCTGTGGGCCAAAGCTTTACCAGTGTTCCCATGCTATTCGCAAAGCCGAGCTACTACGGCCAGTTCACCGACTCCGGCGGACTGCACAAGGGCGACAGGGTACGCATCGCCGGCTTGGGAGTGGGCACCGTGGAGGGGCTCAAGATCGACGGCGACCACATCGTGGTCAAGTTCTCCATCGGCACCAACACCATCGGCACCGAGAGCCGCCTAGCCATCCGCACCGACACCATCCTGGGTAGGAAAGTGCTCGAGATCGAGCCGCGCGGCGCCCAAGCGTTGCCGCCCGGGGGCGTTTTGCCGGTTGGGCAAAGCACCACCCCGTACCAGATTTACGACGCGTTCTTCGACGTCACCAAGGCCGCATCCGGCTGGGACATCGAGACGGTCAAGCGGTCGCTGAATGTGTTGTCGGAGACCGTTGATCAGACCTATCCGCACCTGAGCGCCGCCCTCGACGGGGTGGCTAAGTTCTCCGACACCATCGGCAAGCGCGACGAGCAGATCACGCACCTACTAGCCCAGGCCAACCAGGTGGCCAGCATCCTGGGTGATCGCAGTGAGCAGGTCGACCGCCTATTGGTCAACGCTAAGACCCTGATCGCCGCGTTCAACGAGCGCGGCCGCGCGGTCGACGCCCTGCTGGGGAACATCTCCGCTTTCTCGGCCCAGGTGCAAAACCTTATCAACGACAACCCGAACCTGAACCATGTGCTCGAGCAGCTGCGCATCCTCACCGACCTGTTGGTCGACCGCAAGGAGGATTTGGCTGAAACCCTGACGATCTTGGGCAGATTCAGCGCGTCGTTCGGTGAGACGTTTGCCTCTGGGCCCTACTTCAAAGTGCTGCTGGCCAACCTGGTGCCGGGTCAGATCTTGCAGCCGTTTGTCGATGCGGCATTCAAGAAGCGTGGTATTAGCCCGGAGGACTTCTGGCGCAGCGCCGGGCTGCCGGCATACCGGTGGCCCGACCCCAATGGCACCCGGTTCCCCAACGGTGCGCCGCCGCCACCACCGCCGGTGTTGGAGGGCACGCCCGAGCATCCCGGGCCGGCGGTGCCGCCGGGATCGCCGTGCTCCTACACCCCGCCGGCGGACGGTCTGCCGCGGCCGTGGGATCCGCTGCCCTGCGCTAACCTCACTCAAGGTCCATTCGGTGGCCCCGATTTCCCGGCGCCGCTGGATGTCGCGACGTCGCCGCCGAACCCAGACGGTCCACCGCCCGCCCCGGGCCTACCAATCGCGGGACGTCCGGGTGAGGTGCCGCCGAACGTTCCCGGCACGCCGGTGCCGATTCCACAGGAGGCTCCCCCCGGGGCACGCACGCTGCCCCTCGGGCCGGCGCCTGGTCCGGCTCCGCCCCCGGCGGCGCCAGGCCCGCCGGCACCACCGGGCCCCGGGCCGCAGTTGCCGGCCCCGTTCATCAACCCCGGCGGCACCGGCGGTAGTGGCGTGACGGGAGGTAGCGAGAATTGAGCACCATCTTTGATATCCGCAACCTGCGGTTGCCGCAGCTGTCGCGGGCCTCGGTTGTCATCGGATCGTTGGTGGTGGTGCTGGCGCTGGCCGCCGGAATTGTTGGTGTGCGGCTCTATCAAAAACTGACGAACAACACGGTGGTCGCCTACTTCACCCAAGCCAATGCGCTGTATGTCGGAGACAAGGTCCAGATTATGGGCCTCCCGGTCGGTTCGATCGACAAGATCGAACCAGCCGGCGACAAAATGAAGGTGACTTTCCACTACCAGAACAAGTACAAGGTGCCTGCCAATGCCTCCGCGGTGATCCTCAACCCCACCTTGGTGGCGTCGCGGAACATTCAGTTGGAGCCACCCTACAGAGGTGGTCCAGTGCTGGCCGATAATGCGGTGATCCCGGTCGAGCGCACCCAGGTACCGACGGAGTGGGACGAGCTGCGGGACAGCGTTTCGCATATTATCGACGAGCTCGGCCCGACACCTGAGCAGCCCAAGGGGCCGTTCGGCGAAGTCATCGAGGCATTCGCCGACGGGCTGGCCGGCAAGGGTAAGCAAATCAACACCACGCTGAACAGCCTGTCGCAGGCGTTGAACGCCTTGAATGAGGGCCGCGGCGACTTCTTCGCGGTGGTACGCAGCCTGGCGCTATTCGTCAACGCGCTACATCAGGACGACCAACAGTTCGTCGCGTTGAACAAGAACCTTGCGGAGTTCACCGACAGGTTGACCCACTCCGATGCGGACCTGTCGAACGCCATCCAGCAATTCGACAGCTTGCTCGCCGTCGCGCGCCCGTTCTTCGCCAAGAACCGCGAGGTGCTGACGCATGACGTCAATAATCTCGCGACCGTGACCACCACGTTGCTGCAGCCCGATCCGTTGGATGGGTTGGAGACCGTCCTGCACATCTTCCCGACGCTGGCGGCGAACATTAACCAGCTTTACCATCCGACACACGGTGGCGTGGTGTCGCTTTCCGCGTTCACGAATTTCGCCAACCCGATGGAGTTCATCTGCAGCTCGATTCAGGCGGGTAGCCGGCTCGGTTATCAAGAGTCGGCCGAACTCTGTGCGCAGTATCTGGCGCCAGTCCTCGATGCGATCAAGTTCAACTACTTTCCGTTCGGCCTGAACGTGGCCAGCACCGCCTCGACACTGCCTAAAGAGATCGCGTACTCCGAGCCCCGCTTGCAGCCGCCCAACGGGTACAAGGACACCACGGTGCCCGGCATCTGGGTGCCGGATACGCCGTTGTCACACCGCAACACGCAGCCCGGTTGGGTGGTGGCACCCGGGATGCAAGGGGTTCAGGTGGGACCGATCACGCAGGGTTTGCTGACGCCGGAGTCCCTGGCCGAACTCATGGGTGGTCCCGATATCGCCCCTCCGTCGTCAGGGCTGCAAACCCCGCCCGGACCCCCGAATGCGTACGACGAGTACCCCGTGCTGCCGCCGATCGGTTTACAGGCCCCACAGGTGCCGATACCACCGCCGCCTCCTGGGCCCGACGTAATCCCGGGTCCGGTGCCACCGACGCCGGCACCGGTGGGGGCGCCGTTGCCCGCTGAGGCAGGAGGGGGTCAATGATGAGCGTGCTGGCGCGGATGCGGGTGATGCGCCACCGAGCCTGGCAGGGGCTGGTGTTGCTGGTGCTCGCACTCTTGCTGAGTTCGTGCGGCTGGCGCGGCATCTCCAATGTGGCGATCCCCGGCGGCCCGGGCACCGGCCCGGGCTCCTACACCATCTACGTGCAGATGCCGGACACGTTGGCGATCAACGGCAACAGTCGGGTCATGGTGGCCGACGTCTGGGTCGGATCGATCCGCGCGATCAAGTTGAAGAACTGGGTGGCCACGCTGACGCTGAGCCTGAAGAAGGACGTCACGCTACCGAAAAATGCCACCGCCAAGATCGGGCAGACCAGCCTGCTGGGTTCGCAGCACGTCGAGCTGGCCGCGCCGCCAGATCCGTCGCCGGTGCCGCTGAAGGATGGTGACACCATCCCGTTGAAGCGCTCCTCGGCCTATCCCACCACCGAGCAGACGCTGGCCAGCATCGCCACCTTGTTGCGCGGCGGCGGCCTGGTGAACCTCGAAGGGATTCAGCAAGAGATCAACGCCATCGTGACGGGGCGGGCGGACCAGATCCGGGCCTTTCTTGGCAAGCTCGACACCTTCACCGACGAGCTCAACCAGCAACGCGATGACATTACCCGCGCCATTGATTCCACCAATCGGTTGTTGGCTTATGTGGGCGGTCGTTCGGAAGTCCTCAATCGGGTGCTCACCGACCTACCGCCATTGATCAAGCACTTTGCGGATAAGCAGGAACTGTTGATCAACGCTTCCGATGCGGTAGGCCGGCTCAGCCAGTCCGCCGACCAGTATCTTTCGGCTGCCCGGGGCGATCTGCACCAGGACCTGCAGGCGCTGCAATGCCCGCTCAAGGAACTGCGTCGAGCCGCTCCGTATCTGGTGGGTGCGCTCAAATTGATCCTCACCCAGCCCTTTGACGTCGACACCGTGCCGCAGCTGGTGCGGGGCGACTACATGAACTTGTCGCTGACGCTGGACCTGACCTACAGCGCCATCGACAATGCGTTCCTTACCGGGACCGGATTCTCCGGTGCGTTGCGCGCCCTCGAGCAGTCTTTTGGCCGCGATCCCGAGACAATGATTCCCGACATCCGGTACACACCGAACCCCAACGATGCGCCGGGCGGCCCGCTGGTAGAAAGGGGAAATCGCCAGTGCTGACTCGCTTCATCCGACGCCAGTTGATCCTTTTTGCGATCGTCTCCGTAGTCGCAATCGTCGTATTGGGCTGGTACTACCTGCGAATTCCGAGTCTGGTGGGTATCGGGCAGTACACCTTGAAGGCCGACTTGCCCGCATCGGGTGGCCTGTATCCGACGGCCAATGTGACCTACCGCGGTATCACCATTGGCAAGGTTACTGCCGTCGAGCCCACCGACCAGGGCGCACGAGTGACGATGAGCATCGCCAGCAACTACAAAATCCCCGTCGATGCCTCGGCGAACGTGCATTCGGTGTCAGCGGTGGGCGAGCAGTACATCGACCTGGTGTCCACCGGTGCTCCGGGTAAATACTTCTCCTCCGGACAGACCATCACCAAGGGCACCGTTCCCAGTGAGATCGGGCCGGCGCTGGACAATTCCAATCGCGGGTTGGCCGCATTGCCCACGGAGAAGATCGGCTTGCTGCTCGACGAGACCGCGCAAGCGGTGGGTGGGCTGGGACCCGCGTTGCAACGGTTGGTCGATTCCACTCAAGCGATCGTCGGTGACTTCAAAACCAACATTGGCGACGTCAACGACATCATCGAGAACTCCGGGCCGATTTTGGACAGCCAGGTCAACACGGGTGATCAGATCGAGCGCTGGGCGCGCAAATTGAACAATCTGGCCGCACAGACCGCGACCAGGGATCAGAACGTGCGAAGCATCCTGTCCCAGGCGGCCCCCACCGCCGATGAGGTTAACGCGGTATTCAGCGGTGTTCGCGATTCGCTGCCACAGACCCTGGCCAATCTTGAGGTTGTGTTCGATATGCTCAAGCGCTACCACGCCGGCGTGGAGCAATTGTTGGTGTTCCTCCCACAGGGTGCCGCGATCGCACAGACCGTACTCACGCCAACTCCGGGTGCTGCCCAGCTGCCGCTCGCGCCGGCGATCAACTATCCGCCGCCGTGCTTGACGGGTTTTCTTCCTGCATCGGAGTGGCGGTCTCCGGCCGATACCAGTCCCAGGCCGTTGCCGTCGGGAACCTATTGCAAGATTCCCCAGGATGCCCAGCTGCAAGTCCGGGGGGCGCGCAACATTCCCTGTGTCGATGTCCCGGGCAAACGAGCGGCGACGCCGAAGGAGTGCCGCAGTAAGGACCCGTACGTTCCGCTGGGTACCAACCCGTGGTTTGGTGATCCGAACCAGATTCTCACCTGCCCGGCACCTGGAGCGCGCTGCGATCAGCCGGTGAAGCCGGGTTTGGTGATTCCGGCGCCCTCGATCAACACCGGTTTGAATCCGGCGCCCGCCGATCAGGTGCAAGGAACGCCCCCGCCGGTCAGTGACCCGTTGCAAAGACCGGGTTCGGGTACTGTGCAGTGCAACGGGCAGCAGCCTAACCCGTGCGTCTACACTCCAACATCGGGCCCGTCGGCGGTCTATAGCCCGGCCAGCGGTGAACTGGTGGGGCCGGATGGTGTCAAGTACGCCGTCGCAAACTCGAGCACAACAGGAGACGACGGATGGAAGGAGATGCTGGCGCCGGCCAGCTGAACCCTGCCGATGCGAATAAGTCGTCGTCTACGGAGGTGAAGGCGGCGGATTCGGCGGAATCTGACGCCGGAGCCGACCAGACTGGCCCGCAGGTGAAGGCGGCGGATTCGGCGGAATCTGACGCCGGAGAGCTCGGCGAGGACGCGTGCCCAGAACAGGCCCTCGTCGAGCGGCGCCCGTCGCGGTTGCGGCGAGGCTGGCTTGTTGGCATTGCGGCGACGCTGCTCGCGTTGGCCGGTGGCCTTGGCGCAGCGGGTTATTTTGCGTTGCGCTCACACCAGGAAAGCCAATCAATCGCGCGCGAGGACCTTGCGGCCATTGAGGCCGCTAAGGATTGCGTTGCGGCCACGCAGGCACCCGATGCTGGGGCGATGTCGGCTAGCATGCAGAAGATCATCGAGTGTGGCACCGGTGATTTCGGTGCCCAGGCGTCGTTGTACACCAGCATGCTCGTCGAGGCGTATCAAGCGGCCAGCGTCCACGTGCAAGTGACCGATATGCGCGCGGCGGTCGAGCGCAACAACAATGACGGGTCGGTCGATGTTCTGGTGGCGCTCCGGGTCAAGGTGTCCAACACCGACTCGGATGCCCATGAAGTCGGCTACCGTCTTCGGGTCCGGATGGCACTGGATGAGGGCCGCTATAAGATCGCCAAACTCGACCAGGTGACGAAGTGACGGTGGTGGTCGAGAAGACGCCGACCACCCTGCCCCAGGCGACACCGAACGGTGCAGCGCCCTGGCATGTTCGGGCGGGCGCCTTCGCCATCGACGTGCTGCCCGGGCTCGCCGTGGCGGCGACCATGGCGTTGACGGCTTTAACGGTGCCGCCGGGCAGCGCGTGGCGGTGGTTATGCGCTTGTCTGCTCGGATTGACCATTCTCCTTCTGGCCGTTAACCGGTTGTTGTTGCCGACGATTACCGGATGGAGTCTTGGCCGCGCTCTTACCGGCATCCGGGTGGTTCGGCGTGACGGCTCCGCCATCGGTCCGTGGCGGTTGCTGGTCCGGGATTTGGCGCACTTGGTGGACACCCTCTCGCTGTTTGTGGGTTGGCTGTGGCCGCTGTGGGATTCGCGGCGACGCACCTTCGCCGACCTGTTGTTGCGCACTGAGGTGCGACGTGTCGAACCGGTGCAGCGGCCCGCGGTGATACGGCGACTGACGGCGGCGGTGGCATTGGCGGCGGCGGGCGCGTGCGCGAGCGCAACCGCGGTGGGCGCTGCGGTGGTGTACGTCAATGAATGGCAAACCGATCACACTCGCGCGCAGCTCGCAACGCGGGGCCCGAAGCTCGTGGTCGACGTCCTGAGCTACGACCCCGAAACGGTGCAGCGTGATTTCGAACGGGCGCGATCGCTGGCCACCGACAGGTACCGCCCGCAGCTGAGCATCCAACAGGATTCGGTGCGCGAGTCGGGACCTGTTCGTAACCAGTACTGGGTTACCGACAGCGCGGTGCTGTCGGCGACACCAGCTCAGGCGACCATGCTGTTGTTCATGCAGGGTGAACGCGGTACACCACCCAATCAGCGGTATATCAGCGCAACTGTGCGGGCGATCTTCCAAAAATCGCGCGGGCAATGGCGCCTCGACGATCTGGCAGTCGTGATGAAACCCCGACAACCCACCGGCGAAAAATGAGCCCCCGTCGTAAGTTTGAACCCGGCGAGGGGGCGCTGCTGGCCCCGCAGTCAATCGAACCGTCGCGGCGATGGGGTTTGCCGCTGGCTCTGACCGCATCCGCTGTGGTTATGGCCGCGGCGATCTCAGCCTGTGCGCTCATGCGGATCTCCCATGAATCGCACCAGCGAGCAGCGCACAAGGATATCGTGATGCTCAGTGATGTCCGATCTTTCATGACCATGTTCACGTCACCGGATCCGTTTCACGCCAACGAATATGCGGAGCGGGTGCTGTCCCACGCCACGGGCGACTTCGCCAAGCAGTACCACGAAAGAGCAAACGATATCCTGATTCGCATCTCCGGGGTGGAACCGACCACAGGAACGGTTCTAGACGCGGGCGTACAGAGGTGGAACGAGGATGGTAGTGCCAACGTGCTGGTGGTCACCCAGATCACCTCGAAATCCGCGGACGGCAAGCGGGTGGTCTCGAACGCCAATCGTTGGCTGGTAACGGCTAAGCAGGAAGGTAACGAGTGGAAGATCAGCAGTCTGCTTCCGGTGATCTGACCCAAAAGTCCGTTGCCAACGGAGAGTCCACCGACACGGCATCCGCAGCCACCGAGGGCCACCGGGGCGAGATCGACGCCGCGGGAGAGCCGGACGAACGCGGTGCCGCCGTGGCTGACAGCCAAGCTGACGAGGATGATTCGGCCGCGACGGCTGCCAGGGGCGGCAAGACACGGGCAAGACGATCGCGTGGCAGGCGGTTAGCGATCACGGTCGGCGTGGCCGCTGCGTTGTTCGTGGGCTCGGCAGCGTTCGCTGGTGCGACGGTGGAGCCCTACCTCTCCGAGCGCGCCGTGGTGGCCACCAAGCTCATGGTCGCGCGGACCGCCGCCAATGCGATCACGACGTTGTGGACCTACACGCCGGAGAACATGGACACCCTGGCCGATCGGGCCGCGAATTACCTCAGCGGTGATTTCGCGGCTCAGTACCGCAGATTCGTCGACCAGATCGCCGCAGCAAACAAACAGGCCAAGATTACCAACGATACCGAGGTCACCGGTGCTGCCGTGGAATCGCTGAGCGGCCGGGATGCCGTTGCCATCGTCTACACCAACACCACGACCACCAGTCCGGTGACCAAGAACATCCCAGCATTGAAGTATCTGTCCTACCGGCTGTTCATGAAGCGTTATGACGCGCGGTGGCTGGTGACCAGGATGACGACCATCACCTCGCTGGATTTGACGCCGCAGGTGTAGCGGGACCGAGCCCGCCGGCGCTGCGAAGCCTTAGTTGAACGCCAGCCAGCTGGGCAGCGCCCGCTCATGGGAGTCACAGAGCACCTGACGGGTGTCGCACGATCCTTTCGGCGACCCAGCGCCGGCCCACATGCCCCCGGTATCACGGCGCAGAACGATCGCCGATGACCCCCCGCCGTCGAGCAGAATCGCGGTGTCACTACCCAGGCCGCGGAACAGGTCTTGGATGTTGTCCGGGGTGTAGTTGCCGCCCTGGAAGATGTACATCTCGTCCTTCTGCTTCGCATAGGCAAGCGCCGTTCGCGCGGCGCTGGGACCGCCGTCGTGGAGCTGGCCGGTATTGCCGGGGGATAACAGCCCGATTCCGGCCACGGCGACGAACCGTGCATTCTTGTTGAGCAAGTCCTCGATCACCGGAGTGGCAAGATCGTAGTCCTGTCTGCTTTTGGGCCGCAAAACATACGGTGCACCACCGACCGGAAGGATCATCGTCGTCAGCGAGCTCCACAACTCATTTCCTCCGGAAAGGCCCTGCTTTCCGGCGTAGGCGACGGTGCCGGTGACCGCTTGGTTGGCGCGTCCTTGTCCGCGGGTGTTGTCCACGTAGGCGCCCAGCGGTGAGCTGCAGCCGGTCGACCGCCAGCTGCCCCCCTTTTGTCCGCGAACGTCGAAGAAGTTGGCGTTGACCGCAATGGTGGGTCGCCCCATACGCTGCCACGCCTTAAGCGGCGGGTAGATCTCGGAGGCTTGCCACAAGCCTTCACCGGTGCGAGCACCTGGGTTGTGTTCGCAGCGCGCCTGGTCTCCAGTGTGGGTGTCTACCAGTAGATGTGGTGAAAGCCGTTGGGAGGCATTCTTGATGATCATCAGATGGCCGCCGTTGTTCATCTCGTACCAGTGACCACCTGCGTTGAGCAGCGGCATAGGATGACCGCCGCCGAAGTTGTACACCAGGTATGAGCCCCTGGTGGTGGCTATCGCTTGGGCGAGCATCTCGCGCCCGTCGGCGGCGCGGGCGGCCGGCTGCCCGGTGGTGCAGGCGAGGGCGGCGCACACCGCCAACGCGGCGTAGCAAGCCGTCAATCGGCGCAGGCTGGCAGTCGGTGTCAGCACAGCAACCCTCTCGGCCCGAATCCACATGCAACCATCCCAGCATTAGGCACACTGATCACACTGTCAACTTCAGTAACAGCTGCGTGACGGTTCGGCCGCGTTCGAATTACGGTTGTTCGCTTGAGCTTTCGCGTGCGCTTTGGCGAGCTTGGTATTGAGCTTGGTGTTCCACGGCGATCGCCATCTCGACCGCTCCCGGAATTCGGTGGAAGCTGCTGCGGTCGTACAGGTGTGTGATGAATCCACCCAGCAACAGCCCGATGATCAGCCCGATCGACGTCATGGTCAGGGCCTGGGACAGGCCGGCGTCGGCGTTTCCGTTCAGATACAGCAGTGACCGCACACCTAGGAACACCTGGTGCATCGGCTCGAATTGAGCCAACCAGCGGAAGAACGCTGGTACGGCTTCCAGCGGGACGGTCGCGCCCGCCGACGGCAATCCGAGGATGACGAAGATCAACATGCTGACCAACAGGCCCATCGAGCCCAGCACCGCGATCAGCGAGCTGGACGTGACGCCGACCGCTATGATCGCGAATACTCCGTAGAGCCATACTTGCCACCCGAGCGGAATCGGCATGCCCAGGCCGTGGGCGATCGCCAGGTAGACACCCGAGGTGAGCAACGCCAGCACCACCATCACCGCCCACTTGACCAACAGCGTACGGAAGCGAGAGATGTTGACCTGCTCGGCGAAGCGATAGACGGGGCCGAATTCGGCTGGTACATAGCCAAGCATCGAGTCCACCAGGGTGCTCACCACGATGCTGCCGGTAAAGCCCGCCAATAGCAGCAAGAGGGCGTAGTAAAACGCCGACAGCCCGTTGCCGGTGCCGTTGGGCAGTGGGTTATAGGCGGTGGATTTGACATCGATGGGACTGGCCAGCCCGGCCGCCGCCGCCCCGGCCAGTGCCACACCGCCGGTCTGGGCCGCTACCTCCGCGGTAAGTCGCTCGCCCACTTTGCCGTTGACCACCGTCAGTGCCCGGGTCAGCGTCTGGCCGGCGATGCTAGCTGCCAGCGTGCCCGCCCGCGGATTCGTTGAGATCGTGATCGCGGGCCGGTCTGTGCGGGTTGGCGTCACCGCACTCGCCCCGAAGTCCCGTAGCTGCGACGAGAAGGTCGGCGGTATCAGCGCCGAGCCGTACACCGCCGCGGTGTCGAGCAGCCGCCTGGCCTCGTCCGGCGAAACCACTCGGATGTCGAAATTGTTCTTGTCCAAGCCGGAAACCAGACCGTCGACAATCTGCTGGCCCGCGGGCCCGGCGTCCTCGTTCACCAACGCGATTGGGAAATGCCGCAAATTGGTCATGGGGTTTAGGATGCCGCCCAGATAGAGCGCGGCCAGCGCCGACATCAGGGCCAACGTGGTGGCGATCGGTGCCATCCAGAAACGCACCGTCCGAATCGCTTTGACGTTCCGCTTGGGGTTGGGTGCGGCGGGGCGCGGCTGCGCTTGAGACATGCGGGCTCCTGTCTGTCGTGGCCACTCTATGTTGCCGAATCGCCCAGCTTCGCGTGCATCTCCCAGATCAGTACTTCCGACGGCTCATTGGCGGTCAGGCCGCGGGCGTCAGCGTCGGTGAACCGCACCGCGTCCCCGTCGGCAAGCTCGCCGCCACCTTCCAGAGTGAGGCGGCCGTAGGCGACGAACAGATGCAGGAAGGGTGCGCAGGGCAGGCTGACCGTAGCGCCGGGCCGCAGCCGCGCGCCGTGCAACGAGGCGCTGCTGTTATGCAGGGTGAGCGCTGCGTCTTGCCCGGGTATGCCCGACGCGATGGTTACCAGGCCGGCGCGCAACAGTTCGTCGTCTATCTCCTGCTGTTGGTAGCTGGCAGTGATGCCGGTTGCATCGGGTATTACCCACATCTGCACGAAATGCACCGGCTCGGTAGCAGAATCGTTCATTTCCGAATGCAAGATTCCGGTGCCGGCCGACATGCGTTGGGCCAGACCGGGATAGATCACTCCGCTATTGCCGGCGGAATCCTGGTGTCTGAGCGCTCCCCGCAGCACCCAGGTCACGATTTCCATGTCACGGTGTGGATGGGGATCAAAACCCGAAGCCGGTTCCATTTGGTCGTCGTTGTTCACCAACAGGAGCCCGTGGTGGGTGTTGTCGGGATCGTAGTGGTCGCCGAATGAGAACGAATGCCGGGATTTCAGCCAGGACGTCGTGGTGACCGCCCGGTCGGCCGCACGCCTTATCTCGACGGTGGCGGTCATGACGTCACGTTCGCCATCACAGCGAATCGGGCAGGCCGAATTTCGGGAACAAGGTGGTGTCGAGGAAGGCCACCACGTGTGACACGCGGTCGGCGGCCATGTCCAGCACGTGTAGCTGAAAAGGCAGGTGCACGTCACCGGCACGCATGTACATGGCCGCGGCGGGCTGGCCGTTGGCGATCAACGAAATCAGGCGCATATCGCCAGGCGAATAGGCGGGGCACTGTTGGTGAATGAGGGTGACGATGGCCTGTGCGCCCTGGTACCAGCCGGTATACGGCGGCATTTCCCAGATCGCCTCGGCGGTGAACAGCTCGACCAACCGGTCGATGTCATAAGCCTCGAACGCGGCGATATAGCGGGCCAACAGGTCTTGCGCCTCGGGTGAATCCGGCGCGGACAACCGGTCGGCGGCGCTGGGCCGGACCGTCTGCAGCTGAGAGCGGGCCCGCTGCAGCAGGCTATTGACGGCGACGGTGCTGGTACCGATCGCGTCGGCCACCTCGGCCGATTTCCACTGCAGCACGTCGCGCAGCAGCAGTACGGCTCGCTGCCGGGGTGAGAGGTGCTGCAGAGCCGCCACAAAGGCCAACCGCACCGATTCCCGGTTCCCGACGATCGTTGAGGGATCAGCAGGGTCGTCCGTCACGTCCGGCAGCGGCTCCAGCCAGGACACCTCTCGACGTTCCACCAACTCCCCGGACGGATCGGCACTCGGCCGCCCGAGCCCCGTCGGCAACGGCCGGCGTCGACGGCCCTCCAACGCCGTCAGGCAGGTGTTGGTGGCGATCCGATGCAGCCAGGTGCGTAGCGAGGACTTGCCCGCGAAGCCCTCATAGGCCTTCCAGGCCCGCAGCAGCGTCTCCTGAACAAGGTCTTCCGCGTCGTGCAGCGAGCCAGTCATGCGATAGCAGTGTGCGAGCAGTTCACGCCGGTAGGGCTCGGTGTGGGCGGAGAAGTCCCCGCGCCGTTCGTCGGCGGGCTCGCGGCCAGAGTTTTCTGCGAGCACACTCACGTCAATGAGCCTACGCAGAGTCTCCGACACTCTCACCGGAGCAGCCGTTACGCTCCCGGTAATGACTACCACCCGGACTGAACGGAATTTCGCGGGCATCGGCGATGTGCGCATCGTCTACGACGTCTGGACGCCGGACACCGCGCCGCAAGCGGTGGTCGTGCTGGCCCATGGTCTGGGCGAGCATGCCCGCCGCTACGACCATGTCGCGCAGCGGCTCGGCGCGGCCGGCCTGGTCACCTATGCGCTTGACCACCGCGGGCATGGCCGCTCGGGTGGCAAACGGGTGCTAGTGAGAGACATCTCCGAGTACACCGCTGACTTCGACACCCTCGTTGGGATCGCCACCCGGGAATATCCCGGGTGCAAGCGCATCGTGCTCGGGCACAGCATGGGCGGCGGCATTGTGTTCGCTTACGGTGTCGAACGTCCAGACAACTACGACCTGATGGTGCTTTCGGCGCCGGCGGTGGCGGCACAGGACCTGGTGAGCCCGGTAGTGGCGGTTGCCGCCAAGCTTCTGGGCGTCGTGGTGCCCGGCCTGCCGGTGCAGGAACTGGATTTTACTGCCATCTCTCGCGACCCTGAGGTGGTCCAGGCTTACAACACCGACCCACTCGTGCACCACGGACGGGTTCCGGCCGGGATTGGCCGCGCGCTGCTGCAGGTGGGCGAGACCATGCCGCGGCGAGCACCGGCATTGACCGCGCCGCTGCTAGTGCTGCACGGCACCGATGACCGGCTGATCCCCATCGAGGGCAGCCGTCGCCTGGTCGAATGTGTGGGATCGGCCGACGTGCAGCTGAAGGAGTATCCCGGGCTGTACCACGAGGTGTTCAACGAGCCGGAGCGCAACCAGGTGCTCGACGATGTGGTCGCCTGGCTCACCGAGCGGTTGTAGGCCGAGCCGACCTGTCGCAGCCCTCCACTAGTTTTGGCGCCATGACCAACGACAAGATGCTGGCCCGCATCGCAGCCCTGCTGCGCCAGGCCGAAGGCACCGACAACCCGCACGAGGCCGACGCGTTCATGAGCACCGCACAACGGTTGGCCACGGCGGCATCCATCGACCTGGCGGTGGCCCGGTCGCACGCGGGCAACCGTTCACCCGCGCAGGCCCCGACACAGCGCACCATCACCATCGGGGCGGCGGGCACCCGCGGATTGCGGACCTATGTGCAGCTCTTCGTGCTCATCGCGGCGGCCAACGATGTGCGCTGCGACGTGGCATCGAATTCGACGTTCGTGTACGCCTACGGGTTCGCCGAGGACATCGACACCAGCCACGCCCTATACGCCAGCCTGGTGGTCCAGATGGTCCGGGCATCCGACGCCTACCTCGCCTCGGGAGCGCACCGGCCCACGCCGACGATCACCGCCCGACTCAACTTCCAGCTGGCGTTCGGCGCCCGGGTCGGCCAGCGCTTGGCCGATGCCCGAGAGCAGACTCGGCAGGAAGCCACCAAGGACCGTGATCGTCCGCCTGGTACCGCAATTGCCCTGCGGGACAAGGACATCGAGCTGCATGAGTACTACCGTCGTTCCTCTAAGGCGCGCGGCGCCTGGCGAGCCAGCCGGGCCACCGCGGGATACTCGTCGGCGGCACGGCGCGCCGGTGATCGAGCGGGACGGCAAGCACGACTCGGGAACAACCCCGAGCTGCCCGGGGCACGGGCCGCGCTGGGCCGGTGATCGGCGCGGACGTTCCGCGGGATTCCCAGCGTGCCAGGGTGTACGCGGCCGAGGCGTTCGTCCGGACCTTGTTCGACCGCGTCACCGCACACGGCTCACCGACGGTGGAGTTCTTCGGTACCCAGTTGACGCTGCCCCCAGAAGGTCGGTTCGGTTCGGTGGCATCGGTGCAGCGTTATGTGGACGACGTGCTTGCGCTACCGGCGGTAGGGCAGAACTGGCCGACGGTGTCGCCGGTGCGCGTGCGGGCGCGCCGGGCGGCCACCGCGGCGCACTATGAAAACCATGGCGGCACAGGCACTATTGCGGTACCCGACCGGCACACCGCCGGTTGGGCGATGCGCGAGTTGGTCGTGCTACACGAAGTGGCGCATCATTTGTGCCAGGTGCCACCGCCACACGGACCCGAGTTTGTGGCGACGGTGTGCACCCTGACAGAGCTGGTGATGGGACCCGAAGTTGGTCACGTGTTTCGCGTCGTCTACGCGCAGGAGGGCGTGCGCTGAACGAGCTAGACGCCGACCTGCGGGCACGTGAGGTCGAGGCCCAGATGACCGACGACGAGCGATTCTCACTGTTGGTCGGCCTGACCGGGGCCAGCGATCTGTGGCCGGTGCGCGATGAACGCATCCCACAGGGCGTGCCGATGTGTGCCGGGTATGTGCCGGGGATTCCCCGGCTCGGGGTCCCGGCCTTGTTGATGAGCGATGCCGGTCTGGGCGTCACCAACCCTGGCTACCGCCCCGGTGACACCGCTACGGCGCTGCCCGCCGGCCTTGCCCTAGCGGCCAGCTTTAACCCGGTGCTGGCCCGGTCCTCGGGCAAAGCGATCGGCCGGGAGGCGCGCAGTCGCGGGTTCAACGTGCAACTGGCCGGCGCAATCAATCTGGCGCGCGACCCGCGTAACGGCCGCAACTTCGAGTACCTTTCCGAGGACCCGTTGTTGAGTGCCACGATGGCCGCGGAGTCGATCATCGGGATTCAGCAGCAGGGTGTCATTGCGACGACGAAACACTTCTCGCTGAACTGCAACGAAACCAATCGGCACTGGCTGGACGCGGTCATCGATCCCGACGCGCACCGCGAGTCGGACTTGTTGGCGTTCGAGATCGTCATCGAGCGGTCGCAGCCCGGCGCCGTGATGGCGGCGTACAACAAGGTCAACGGAGATTACGCTGCCGGCAACGACCACTTGCTCAACGACGTGCTGAAAGGTGCTTGGGGATACCGCGGTTGGGTGATGTCGGATTGGGGCGGAACACCCAGCTGGGAGTGCGCGCTGGCCGGCCTGGACCAAGAGTGCGGTGCGCAGATCGATGCAGTGCTGTGGCAGTCGGAAGCATTCACCGACCGCCTGCGTGCCGCCTACGCCGACGGCAATCTACCCAAGGGGCGCCTGTCGGACATGGTACGGCGGATCCTGCGGTCGATGTTTGCCGTCGGAATCGACCGATGGAAACCAGCGCCGGCGCCGGACATGAACGCGCACAACGAGATTGCCGCACAGATGGCGCGGCAAGGAATCGTGCTGCTGCAAAACCGAGGGCTGCTGCCGCTCGCTCCCGAATCGGCCGGGCGTATTGCCGTCATCGGCGGCTATGCACACCTCGGTGTGCCAGCCGGTTACGGTTCGAGCGCCGTCACCCCGCCGGGGGGCTATGCGGGCGTGATACCGATCGGTGGGTCTGGCTTGGCAGCCGGGTTGCGTAATCTCTACCTGCTGCCGTCAAGCCCGCTGAGTGAGTTGCGAAAGCGGTTGCCCAACGCGCAGTTCGAGTTCGATCCTGGCATCAACCCGGCGGAGGCGGTGCTGGCTGCGCGGCGAGCAGACATCGCGATCGTGTTCGCGATCCGTGCCGAAGGAGAGGGCTTCGACAGCGCCGATCTGTCGCTGCCATGGGGTCAGGATGCGCTGATCGCCGCAGTCGCGTCCGCCAACGCGAATACCGTTGTGGTGCTTGAGACGGGCAACCCGGTGACCATGCCCTGGCGCGACTCGGTGAACGCCATCATGCAGGCCTGGTATCCGGGCCAGGCGGGTGGCCAGGCCGTTGCGGAGATTGTGACCGGGCAGGTGAATCCTTCGGGCCGGCTGCCGATCACCTTCCCGGTCGATCTCGGTCAGACGCCACGCTCGCAACCGCCCGAGCTCGGTGCCCCGTGGGGGACATCGACCACGATCCACTACACCGAGGGCGCCGATGTTGGTTACCGCTGGTTTGCCAGCACAAATCAGACCCCGATGTTCGCGTTCGGTCACGGCTTGTCCTATACCAGTTTCGAGTATCGTGACCTGGTGGTGACGGGCGGCCACACCGTGCACGCCAGTTTCAGCGTTACCAACACGGGCGACCGCAGCGGGGCGGATGTCCCGCAGCTGTATATGATCGCAGCTCCCGGCGAATCGCGGTTGCGGTTGCTGGGATTCGAGCGGGTCGAGCTCGAACCCGGCCAGACTCGGCGGGTAAGGATCGAGGCGGACCCGCGACTGCTCGCCCGCTACGACGGCGAGGCCAGAAGCTGGCGCATCGAGCCGGGCGGTTACACGGTGGCGGTGGGCGCTTCGGCGGTAGCGCTGAAGCTGGCAGCCAAGGTCAAGCTGGCCGGCCGTGGGTTCGGGCGGTGACGGGCCGGCCCAGCGAGGCCCGTACCCACGACCGGCATGATAGGTCTACTTGACCGGGGCCAATTCGTCGCCGCAGGTGCAGCGGTAGGCGTCACCGGCGCCAGCACAGTGGCATGGGACTTCGATGCGAACCCGACAGCCACAGCCCTCGTGGCTGCAGGTCAGCAAGGTCCCAGCCTCGTAGTTCGTCATTCGTATCACCCTCATCCGTGTCGGGGATCCCCGAGGAATCCCAGGTGGTCAGCTGTCGGTAATCCAGAACAGCTACTTAAATATATACCCTATACGGGTATCTGGTAAACCCCCAGGCCGGTGGGCGGTTGCCTGCTGGCGCGCGACGGTCGGTGGTCGCGCTAGCGTTTGGGCATGGACCAGCAACCCAACCCGCCCGACGTCGACGCATTTTTGGACAGCACACTGGTCGGCGACGATCCGGCGTTAGCCGCGGCATTGGCGGCCAGCGACGCGGCCGAGTTACCCCGCATCGCGGTGTCGGCACAGCAGGGCAAGTTCCTGTGCCTGCTGGCCGGTGCCATCCAGGCGCGCCGCGTCCTCGAGATCGGCACACTCGGTGGCTTCAGCACCATTTGGCTGGCGCGTGGCGCGGGCCCACAGGGACGGGTGGTCACGCTGGAATACCAGCCCAAGCACGCTGAGGTCGCCCGGGTGAACCTGCAGCGAGCGGGCGTCGCCGATCGGGTGGAGGTGGTCGTCGGTCCGGCGCTGGACACGTTGCCGACGTTGGCCGGTGGCCCGTTCGACCTGGTGTTCATCGACGCCGACAAAGAGAACAACGTCGCATATATTCAGTGGGCGATCCGGTTGGCCCGGCGCGGCGCAGTGATCGTGGTGGACAACGTTATTCGTGGCGGCGGGATTCTTGCTGAGTCCGACGATGCCGACGCAGTGGCGGCACGTCGGACGCTGCAAATGATGGGTGAGCACCCCGGCCTAGACGCCACGGCGATCCAGACCGTCGGGCGCAAGGGCTGGGACGGTTTCGCCCTCGCTTTGGTGCGGTAGCCGCTGGTCCGGCGCCCAATTTTCGTTGCTGGCATCCCGAAAACGGGCGTAATCTTGGAGCAGATGGATGGGTGGCAGCGAGCCCAAAAGTTTTGCTGCATAACAGAAAGGTTGCAAAATGAGTACAGTCCATTCATCAATTGATCAACACCCTGATTTGTTGGCTCTGCGTGCCAGCTTCGACCGCGCCGCCGAGTCGACGATCGCGCATTTCACATTCGGTCTGGCCCTGCTGGCGGGCCTGTATGTGGCTGCATCGCCGTGGATCGTCGGCTTCAGCGCCACCAGAGGGCTGCCAACGTGTGACCTTATCGTGGGGATCGCGGTCGCGTACTTGGCGTATGGGTTCGCGTCTGCCCTGGATCGCACACACGGCATGACCTGGACGCTACCCGTGCTCGGTGTGTGGGTCATTTTCTCGCCGTGGGTGCTACCAGGGGTCGCGGTGACGGCTGGCATGATGTGGTCGCACATCATCGCAGGTGCGGTGGTAGCCGTCCTGGGCTTCTACTTCGGGATGCGCACGCGGGCCGCGGCTAACCAAGGATAGTTCGAAGTTCGCGAGCCAGAGGGCAACTCGGGAATGTCCTGGCCGGGGCGGTCCCGGCCAGGCAGCGGCTAGTTGCGGCTAGCCGCAGACCGCGCCGACCGCGGCAGAGCTGACCAGCTTGACGTACTTGGACAGTACGCCAGTAGTGTAGCGCGGCGGTGGAGGACTGAAATCCTGTTGTCGGGACGCGAATTCGGCCGGATCGGCCAACACATCGAGAACGCGGCCGGCCACGTCGAGCCGGATCCGGTCGCCGTTGCGCAGAAGTGCGATCGGTCCGCCGTCGACCGCCTCCGGTGCGATGTGGCCAACGCACAGGCCGGTGGTTCCACCGGAGAACCGGCCGTCGGTCAGCAGTAGAACATCTTTACCGAGTCCTGCGCCTTTGATCGCGCCTGTGATGGCGAGCATTTCGCGCATCCCGGGGCCGCCCTTGGGTCCTTCGTACCGGATTACCACGGCGTCGCCCACGGTAATGGTGCCATCCTCAAGGGCGTCCAGCGCAGCGCGCTCGCCGTCGAAAACTCTTGCGGTGCCTTCGAATACGTCGGAATCGAATCCGGCGGTCTTGACCACCGCACCTTCGGGTGCCAGCGATCCGTGCAGGATGGTGATGCCACCGCTCGGGTGGATCGGGTTTGCCAACGCACGTAGCACCTTGCCATCTGGATCCGGCGGGGTGATGGCAGCCAGATTCTCGGCCATGGTGTGACCGGTAACCGTCAGGCAGTCGCCGTGTAGCAGACCGGCGTCCAGCAGCGCCTTCATAACCACCGGCACACCGCCGATGTGATCGACGTCGGACATCACATGGCGGCCGAACGGCTTGACATCGGCCAAATGCGGCACCCCCGACCCGATCCGGCTGAAGTCCTGAAGCGATAGTGCGACGTTGGCCTCGTGGGCGATGGCCAGCAGATGCAGCACCGCGTTGGTCGAGCCGCCGAACGCCATTACCACCGCGATGGCGTTCTCGAACGCCTCCTTGGTGAGGATGTCGCGGGCGGTGATGCCGCGGCGCAGCAGCTCGACGACGGCCTGACCGCTGCGACGCGCGAACCCGTCGCGCCGGCGGTCGGTCGCCGGCGGTGCCGCGCTGCCCGGCAACGACATGCCGAGCGCCTCGGCGGCGCTGGCCATGGTGTTAGCGGTGTACATGCCGCCGCATGCCCCTTCGCCGGGGCAGATTGCCCGCTCGATGGCATCGACGTCGGCGCGACTCATCAAACCGCGAGAGCACGCTCCGACCGCCTCGAAGGCGTCAATGATGGTGACGTCTCGTTCGCTACCGTCGGAGAGCTTGGCCCGGCCGGGCAAAATAGAGCCCGCGTAGAGGAACACCGCCGCCAGATCCAGTCGTGCGGCGGCCATCAGCATTCCGGGCAGCGATTTGTCGCATCCGGCCAGCAGCACCGAACCGTCGAGTCGTTCGGCCTGCATCACGACTTCGACGCTGTCGGCGATCACCTCACGGGAAACCAGCGAGAAGTGCATCCCCTCATGACCCATGGAGATGCCGTCCGAAACCGAGATCGTGCCGAACTCAAGCGGATAGCCGCCGGCCGAAAACACCCCCTCCTTGACCGCGTTGGCCAGCCGGTCCAATGAGAGATTGCACGGCGTGATTTCGTTCCACGACGACGCGACCCCGATCTGTGGCTTCGCGAAGTCTTCGTCGTCCATGCCCACCGCCCTCAACATGCCCCGGGCAGCGGCCTTCTCCAGGCCGTCGGTGACGTCTCGACTGCGGGGCTTGATGTCGGCGACCGTCGAGACGGAAGCGGCTTCGTCGGTGGTTTGCGGCATTGTTCAAGTATGCGGCCCAAGGATGCGCTCGCCGCGGCACGGTTGCCAAATTCTAGGTCCGATACCCCGCTGGGGTACAAGATATGATGGGTAGCATGCCTGGGCCCTGCTTTCGGGTTGGCGAGTATCTCTGGAGATGGCGAGTAAATGACAGCAGCACACGGCTACACGCAGCAAAAGGACAACTACGCCAAGCGGTTGCGTCGCGTCGAGGGGCAAGTGCGCGGCATCGCGCGAATGATCGAGGAAGACAAGTACTGCATTGACGTTCTGACCCAGATCAGCGCCGTCACCAGTGCGTTGCGGTCGGTGGCGCTGAACCTGCTGGACGAGCACCTGAGCCACTGCGTCACCCGTGCCGTGGCCGAGGGCGGTCCTGGGGCTGACGGCAAGCTGGCAGAGGCCTCGGCAGCAATCGCGCGCCTGGTTCGTTCCTGATCGCCGCGTGTTGAAGCGCAAACCTGCCCACCACCCGTTGGTGCGGTGCGTACGGTAGGGGCAGCGTAATCGTGCCCTGAACGACCCCGAACCATCGAACTTCGCGGCCGATTCCGCGCAGGACGCGATGACTGCCCCAACCGGAACCTCCGCCACTACGACGCGACCGTGGACGCCACGGATCGCCACGCAACTGTCCGTGCTGGCTTGCGCGGCCTTTATCTATGTCACCGCCGAAATCCTGCCAGTGGGCGCGCTGTCGGCGATAGCGCGGAACTTGCGCGTCAGCGTGGTCCTAGTTGGGACCTTGCTGTCCTGGTATGCCCTTGTCGCGGCCGTGACAACGGTTCCGCTGGTGCGTTGGACCGCACACTGGCCGCGCCGCCGGGCCCTGGTGGTCAGCCTGGTCTGCCTGACCGTCTCGCAACTCGTCTCGGCGCTGGCGCCCAACTTCGCGGTGCTGGCCGCCGGGCGGGTGCTCTGCGCGGTCACCCATGGCCTGCTGTGGGCGGTCATCGCGCCGATCGCCACCCGGCTGGTGCCGCCCAGTCACGCCGGGCGCGCCACGACGTCGATCTACATCGGAACCAGTCTGGCGCTGGTCGTCGGTAGCCCACTCACGGCTGCCATGAGCCTGATGTGGGGTTGGCGGCTGGCGGCGGTGTGCGTGACCGGCGCGGCGGCCGCGGTCGCCCTGGCCGCCCGGCTGGCGTTGCCGGAGATGGTGCTGCGCGCCGACCAGCTCGAGCACGTTGGCCGACGGGCTCGTCACCACCGTAATCCTCGCCTGGTCAAGGTCAGTGTGCTCACGATGATCGCGGTAACCGGCCATTTCGTGTCCTACACCTACATCGTGGTGATCATCCGCGACGTCGTCGGTGTACGTGGGCCGAATCTGGCCTGGCTGCTCGCCGCCTATGGGGTCGCCGGCCTGGTGTCCGTGCCCCTGGTGGCGCGGCCGTTGGACCGTTGGCCCAAGGGCGCCGTCATCGTCGGTATGACCGGACTGACGGCGGCGTTCACCTTGCTGACCGCGCTGGCATTCGGTGAACGCCACACCGCGGCGACGGCACTGCTGGGCACCGGTGCGATTGTGCTGTGGGGAGCCTTGGCCACTGCCGTGTCACCGATGCTGCAATCGGCGGCGATGCGTAGCGGCGGCGACGACCCCGACGGGGCCTCAGGTTTGTATGTGACGGCGTTTCAGATCGGCATCATGGCCGGCGCTCTGCTGGGTGGGCTGCTCTACGAGCGCAGCTTGGCGATGATGCTGACCGCGTCGGCGGGTTTGATGGGTGTTGCGTTGTTCGGGATGACGGTTAGCCAGCACTTGTTCGAGAATCCGACTCTGAGTCCCGGCGACGGCTAACACAGCAGGTCAGCGGGACCAGTTGGTGCCGCTATGCCACACTGGGCTGAAGAACGTCACCGGAGGGAAAGCAATTATGTCGCGCTGGAAGCAGGGCTGGACGAGGGGGAGTCTATTCGCCGCTCTGAACATAGCCGCAGTGGTTGCGGTGCTGATGCTGGGTGCTGGCGTTGCCGTGGCGGACCCGGACGCGGCTCCCGGCGATCCCGGAGGTCCCGGGGGCCCCGGGGGCACAGCGGGACCCGTCGACCCGCCGGCAGTTGACCTGTTGGCGCCGCCACCCGACCCGTTGGCGCTGCCGCCGGCACTTGACCCGTTGGCGCCGCCGCCACCTGACCCGCTCGCGCCGCCCCCGCCTGACCCGCTGGCAGTGCCGGTAGCAGCGGGCCCCGTTGCCGGGCAGGATCCGACACCGTTTGTTGGCCCGCCGCCGTTCCGGCCGCCGACGTTCAATCCGGTCGACGGCGCGATGGTCGGTGTGGCCAAGCCGATCGTCATCAACTTCGCGGTGCCGATCGCCGACCGGGCGATGGCCGAAAGCGCCATCCACATTTCGTCCATCCCGCCCGTGCCGGGCAAGTTCTACTGGATGAGCCCGACTCAGGTACGCTGGCGCCCGTTTGAGTTCTGGCCCGCCAACACCGCGGTAAACATCGATGCGGCCGGCACCAAGTCGAGCTTCCGGACCGGTGATTCGCTGGTGGCCACCGCCGACGACGCCACGCATCAGATGACAATCACCCGCAACGGCGTCGTGCAAAAGACCTTCCCCATGTCGATGGGCATGGTGTCCGGCGGCCACCAGACCCCGAATGGCACCTACTACGTGCTTGAGAAGTTCGCCACCGTGGTCATGGACTCCTCGACGTACGGGGTCCCGGTCAACTCGGCCCAAGGCTACAAGTTGACCGTCTCCGACGCCGTCCGGATCGACAACAGCGGCAACTTCGTGCACAGCGCGCCGTGGTCGGTGGCAGATCAGGGCAAGCGCAACGTCACCCACGGCTGCATCAACCTCAGCCCGGCCAACGCGAAGTGGTTCTACGACAACTTCGGCAGCGGTGACCCGGTCGTCGTGAAGAACTCTGTCGGGACTTACAACAAAAACGACGGTGCCCAGGACTGGCAGATCTAACGGCCGCGCGGTTGCCCACGAGTGACCCGTAGCCAATCGCGGCTCCCCTTACTGGAGCTTTACTGAAAGCAGGTCAGCGACAGCATCGTGTAGTGCCGAAGCAGCCGGCGGGCGCAGTCTTTCACCACCAGGTTGCGCCTGCCGTCGAGACTGTAGGCGGCGTCGACCGCCCAGAAGGCGAACAAGCTGGTCGATAGGTAAGCGGCCATGTCCTCGCAGCGCAGCAGTGCCTCGGCCACATCCTCGAGCAGGTGTTTGACCGAGCGCGCGGCCTCGGCATGGCTCATGCCGAGCAAGTCGAAGTGCCAATCGGCGGGCGGGTCTTGGTCTTCGTCCAGCGGCAGCGTCTTTAGCACCTCGGAGATTAGCGCGTGAATCTGCAGCGGACGTAGACAGTCGGCCGGGCGGGGCTGCTGAATGTCGGCAAGCCAGCCCAGCAACCGCTCGTATAGCCGATCTGCTGACATCTCGCGAATCAGGTTGCGCGCCCACTTCCGCGGTTCCTCGCGGTTGTCGTGGTAAAGGATCAGATCCAGCGGGCCATGCTTGTCGAACCGCATCAGGCGCCAGATCAGGTCGAAGAACTCCTCCGCTGACAGGACCTCACCGTAGGGAATCGTCAGTTCGCGGTTGCGGATCTCGCGCACTTCGGGGGCCTCGGTGGCCGCCGAAATCCATTCCTCGAACCGCGCGCCGTCGATCTGCTTTGTCTGCAGTGGTAGCGATACCGGACGTTGCGGGGTTTTCTTCCACTTGAGGAGCAGTTCGGCAATCTCGTCAGCGGCGGCGCACAGGGTGGCAATAAATCGCTGCTGGTAAGACTCGTCGGGTACACCCCTAGTCAACAGCTCGCTCAAGGAGACATCCGAACTGTCCTCGACATCGCTGACCATCCGCCCTGGATTGTCGGCGACGCGGTGGAAAACCAGAATGATGCAGCTGCGAGCACTTCCGGAGGCGGTGCGGAAGCGGTGATGCACCAGCGAGCCAGCGGCGAATACACTGCTCAGCGGTCGCTCGGAATCGGTCACCTCGATCACCGTTGGGTGGTCCTGACCGCCCAGCTGGCGCTGCGCGTCGAACACCTTGCGGATGCTGTCGGGGGTGGTGAAGATCGATGCATTTTCACTCGACCACGGCACCCCGTCCTCGTTGACGAAGCAGGTGCGGGCGAGTTTATGGGTGCCGGGTAGGAAGGTGAAATTCTGTCCCGCTGGCCCCTGCGCGGTTCCGCGCCGCCAGGTAATGAGGATCTTGTATTCGTCGTTGAACGGGGTGTTGTCGATATGCAGCATGTTGTCCTGGGCCAGGACCGACAGCGGTTCGGCGTCCTTGCCGCGTGCATCGATCATTCTGATCGGTCCACCGACGGCATAGGAGATCAACGCGATCATCAAGGGGTGCACCAGCGCGCCATTGACCGCTGGATCGGTCAGCATTCCGGGGCTTCGCCGCAGGTCTAGGAAGCGGTGAATGAAACTGCGACTGCCCTCCCGGGCCATGAGTTCGTCGTAGCGTTTTACCAATTCCAAAAAGTCGTCCGACTCGACGATGTCGGCAAGGACGACTGCGCCCTGCTCGGCCATCTGATCGATGAGGTCTCGTAGTGCCGCGGTGGCGATTTCGGCAGCTTCTGAACCCTGGGCCGCCAGCGCGTCGGTCAGCTCCTGCAGCAGTTTCCTGCGGTAGGACTCCTTGTCATCTAGATCACGGAATCGTTTGTAGGCCCAGGCGGCGGGCAGCTGGTCCTGTGACACCAGCTCGGGACCGATCGGTGGTGCGTATTCCAGCGGCAATATGTCATCGGCGGCGAACTTGGTCAGCTGGATTCCGTCGGAATTATCCGGCAAGGCCTGGGTGGTCGCAGTCTGACCGAGTGAGCTCATGTCCCGGGAAATCTGAATCACCTCCGCTTTCGCGTATTGCGCAAGAACTCGGTTCGTTGACCCGTCGAGGTCGACTGCAGAACGTACCTCCGGAGGCGGCGTTATCGCCAGACCTATTACCTGGGAGTCTGCCCGAAAGGGAAAACCCGGTGTCCTTTCTGGTTATCGAAGTGACCGGAATATTCGGTGCCGGCGGCGCACACGCGAGAATGGATGCCGCGCACGAGTTTATGCGCTTGTTCGGGTTCTGCCCGAAAGGGAAGACTTGATTTCCCGTTAGTTCAACCACCGGGTGATCGGCGCACTGAACGAGAAAGGATATGGCGAATGCGCACGAATTGCTGGTGGCGGTTGTCCGGCTATGTCATGCGGCATCGGCGCGATCTGCTGTTGGGATTCGGGGCGGCGCTGGCCGGCACCGTCATCGCCGTTTTGGTTCCGCTGGTAACCAAGCGTGTCATAGACGACGCGATCGCGGCCGACCACAGACCGCTGGCGCCCTGGGCCGTGGTTCTGGTCGCCGCCGCCGGGGCGACCTACTTGCTGACGTACGTACGCCGGTACTACGGCGGTCGAATTGCCCACCTGGTACAGCATGACCTGCGCATGGACGCCTTTCAGGCCCTGTTGCGGTGGGACGGCCGACAACAGGACCGGTGGAGCAGCGGCCAGCTCATCGTCCGCACCACCAATGACCTGCAACTGGTGCAGGCGTTGCTGTTCGATGTGCCCAATGTGCTCAGGCATGTGCTGACACTGCTACTAGGTGTCGCGGTCATGACCTGGTTGTCGGTGCCGCTTGCGCTGCTTGCGGTGCTGCTGGTACCCGTGATTGGCCTGATCGCCCACCGCAGCCGCCGGCTGCTGGCCGCAGCCACCCACTGTGCCCAGGAACACAAGGCCGCGGTCACCGGAGTCGTCGATGCGGCGGTCTGCGGAATCCGGGTCGTCAAGGCGTTCGGGCAGGAGGAGCGGGAGACGGTCAAGCTGGTGACGGCATCCCGCGCGCTCTATGCTGCCCAGCTGCGGGTGGCCAGGCTCAACGCACACTTCGGTCCGCTGCTGCAAACCCTGCCCGCGTTGGGTCAGATGGCGGTCTTCGCGCTCGGCGGATGGATGGCCGCGCAGGGCAGCATTACGGTGGGCACCTTTGTTGCCTTCTGGGCCTGCCTGACATTGCTGGCGCGGCCGGCATGCGATCTGGCGGGGATGCTGACCATTGCCCAGCAGGCGCGCGCCGGCGCGGTGCGGGTACTCGAACTCATCGACAGCCGGCCGACGCTGGTTGACGGCACCAAGCCGCTGTCGCCGGAGGCTCGGTTATCACTGGAGTTCCAGCGGGTGTCCTTCGGATATGTGGCTGACCGCCCCGTGCTCCGCGAGATAAGCCTGTCGGTCCGGGCCGGGGAGACCCTGGCGGTGGTCGGTGCGCCGGGCAGCGGCAAATCCACGTTGGCGTCGCTGGCGACGCGTTGCTACGACGTCACACAGGGCGCGGTGCGGATCGGTGGTCAGGATGTGCGCGAGCTGACGCTCGACTCGCTGCGGTCAGCCATCGGCCTGGTACCCGAAGATGCCGTCCTGTTCTCCGGAACGATCGGTGCAAACATCGCCTATGGCCGCCCGGATGCGACGCCCGAACAGATTGCCACGGCGGCCCGGGCGGCGCACATCGAGGAGTTCGTCAACACTCTGCCGGACGGGTATCAGACGGCCGTCGGTGCGCGCGGACTGACGCTGTCCGGCGGGCAACGCCAACGCATCGCCCTGGCCCGGGCGCTACTGCACCAGCCGCGGTTGTTGATCATGGACGACCCGACCTCTGCCGTGGATGCGGTCATCGAATGCGGAATTCAGGAGGTGCTGCGGGAGGCGATCGCGGATCGCACCGCGGTCATTTTCACCCGCCGCCGATCCATGCTTACCTTGGCCGACCGGGTCGCGGTCCTCGACTCCGGGCGCCTGCTCGATGTCGGCACCCCCGACGAGGTGTGGGAGCGCTGTCCCCGCTATCGGGAATTGCTGTCGCCCGCGCCGGATCTCGCCGATGACCTGGTTGTCGCGGAGCGCTCGCCGGTGTGTCGACCGGTGGCCGGGCTCGGCACCAAGGCCGCGCAGCACACCAACGTCCACAACCCCGGGCCTCACGATCACCCACCCGGCCCCGACCCGTTACGCCGCCTGCTGCGTGAGTTCCGCGGCCCGCTTGCGTTGAGCCTGCTGTTGGTGGCCGTGCAGACCTGCGCGGGTCTGCTGCCGCCCCTGCTCATCCGCCACGGTATTGACGTCGGGATTCGCCGCCATGTGCTCTCGGCGCTTTGGTGGGCAGCGCTCGCCGGCACCGCCACCGTGGTCATTAGGTGGGTCGTGCAGTGGGGGAGTGCCATGGTCGCCGGATACACCGGTGAGCAGGTGCTGTTTCGATTGCGGTCCGTCGTCTTCGCCCATGCCCAGCGCCTGGGCCTGGACGCATTTGAAGACGACGGAGATGCCCAGATCGTCACCGCGGTCACCGCCGACGTCGAGGCCATCGTGGCGTTCCTGCGCACGGGTCTGGTCGTTGCCGTGATCAGCGTGGTGACCCTGGTCGGCATTTTGGTGGCGCTGCTGGCCATCCGCGCCCGGCTGGTGTTGCTGATCTTCACCACCATGCCGGTGCTTGCCCTTGCGACCTGGCAATTCCGTCGGGCGTCGAATTGGACCTATCGGCGGGCGCGGCACCGGTTGGGGACGGTAACCGCCACGTTGCGTGAGTACGCGGCGGGGTTGCGGATCGCCCAGGCGTTCCGCGCCGAATACCGGGGACTGCAAAGCTATTTCGCTCATAGTGACGACTATCGCCGACTTGGGGTGCGCGGGCAGCGGCTGCTAGCCCTGTACTACCCGTTCGTGGCATTGCTCTGCAGCCTGGCGACCACCCTGGTCCTGCTCGACGGTGCACGCGAGGTGCGAGCGGGGGTGATCTCGGTCGGAGCGCTGGTGACCTATCTGCTCTACATCGAGCTGTTGTACACGCCGATAGGCGAACTGGCGCAAATGTTCGACGATTACCAGCGTGCGGCGGTGGCGGCCGGGCGGATCCGGTCGCTGCTGAGCACGCGGACACCGTCGTCGCCGGCGGCACGACCGGTGGGGACGTTGCGTGGTGAAGTGGTTTTCGACGCCGTCCACTATTCCTACCGAACACGAGAAGTGCCGGCACTGGCCGGCATCAACCTGCGAATTCCGGCCGGGCAGACGGTGGTGTTCGTCGGCTCCACCGGATCCGGGAAATCCACCCTGATCAAGTTGGTGGCGCGGTTCTACGATCCGACCCATGGGACGGTCCGAGTCGACGGATGCGACCTGCAGGAGTTCGATGTCGACGGCTATCGCAACCGGCTCGGCATCGTGACGCAGGAGCAGTACGTCTTCGCCGGGACGGTCCGCGATGCCATCGCATACGGACGGCCCGATGCCACCGATGCCCAGGTCGAACGGGCTGCGCGGGAGGTCGGTGCCCATCCGATGATCACCGCACTCGACAACGGGTACCTGCATCAGGTCACCGCGGGTGGGCGCAATCTGTCCGCCGGTCAGCTGCAGTTGCTCGCATTGGCCAGGGCGCGTCTGGTTGACCCCGACATTCTGCTGCTGGATGAGGCCACCGTGGCCCTGGATCCTGCCACCGAGGCCGTGGTGCAGCGGGCCACCCTCACCCTGGCAGCCCGTCGGACGACCTTGATCGTGGCTCACGGGCTAGCCATCGCCGAACACGCCGACCGCATTGTCGTGCTCGAGCACGGCACCGTTGTCGAGGACGGCGCCCACACCGAACTTCTCGCTGCTGGGGGCCACTATTCGCGGCTGTGGGCGGCCCATACTCGACTGTGTTCGCCGGAAATCACTCAGCTTCAATGTATTGACGCATAGACGTCACCAAGCCACCGAATGGGTGGCGAGTTGACCGGGCGCCGGATCCCGACGGTTGTGGTTGATCTGCCGAATCAACGGCTTCTGGCCACGAACATGTGTCCGCGACTGGCGTTCTGCGATACCAACCCAATCGGTTACTATAGAAACTGTTCCCGCCGACAACTAACTCCCTTGTTCGCGTGGAGGGGTTCTCGGGTCCGGTCAGCGAGGTCCGGAGCGGGGCGGAAATTTCATTGAACAGCCGTAGAAGTTCAGCCAGGACCGGAACGGATCCAGCGGCAAGCATGCCTTCAGGAGCCATGTTGTCGAATCAGTGCCTAGGGCTGGGGGCGCCCGGAAGGAACACCACAGGGGGGACCGACATTCCGCATGTGGTCAAGCGCAGCGGAGCGAAATTCCGCGAGGAGTTCATCCTCCGTCCGGACCGGGTGCAAATGGCACCGGTGAATGTCATTTCGGTCGCGGTGGTGGCGAGCGACCCGTTGACCCGCGATGGAGCTTTGGCCCGACTCTCGTCTCACCGGGAGCTCGACGTGCGCGCTTGGCAGGCTGGATGCGAAACCTCGGTCCTGCTCGTGCTGGCCACCACGATCACCGCGCCTCTTCTATGCCAGATCGAGGACGTGCAGAAGGATGGCCCCAGTCACGCGCCGAAACTGGTCGTCGTCGCCGACGAATTCTCCGCTGAACAAGTTTTCCGGATGATCAAGCTGGGGTTGACCGGGTTGTTGTATCGCAGCCAGAGCACGTTCGACTGCATCGTCGAGACAATCCGGTTGTCCGCCGAAGGCCGCCTGCGACTCCCCGAACGTGTCCAGCGTTACCTGGTCGGCCGCATCAAGTCCACCCCGACCGCCGAACCTGACACACCGTGCGCCGCCGCTCTTGCCGAGCGTGAGGTGGCGGTGCTGCGTCTGCTAGCGGACGGCTTGAGCACGCACCAAGTGGCGGTGCAGCTCAACTATTGCGAGCGCACGATCAAGAACATCGTTCATGACATAGTGACGCGGCTGAAGCTCCGCAACCGCACGCATGCCGTCGCACATGCGCTGCGCGCGGGCCTCATTTGATTGATGGCCGGCGTCCGACGTACGTGCGGCCGGGCCGATCCCAAGCGAGTGGTGTAACGTGCACGGTAGCCATTATGTATAGCAACATACATATGCCTCGGATGGAGCGGCGATGCAAGGTCCACGCGAACGGATGGTGGTCTCGGCCGCGCTGTTGATTCGGGAACGGGGAGCCCACGCCACCGCCATCTCGGATGTGCTGCAGCACAGCGGCGCACCGCGGGGGTCGGCCTATCACTACTTCCCGGGCGGTCGTACCCAACTGCTATGCGAGGCCGTCGATTACGCCGGAGAGCATGTCGCCGCCATGATCAACGAGGCCGAGGGGGGCCTGGAGCTGCTGGACGCGCTGATTGACAAGTATCGCCAGCAGCTGCTCAGCACCGACTTTCGCGCCGGCTGCCCGATCGCCGCGGTCTCGGTGGAGGCGGGCGACGAACAAGATCGCGAGCGGATGGCCCCGGTGATCGCGCGTGCAGCGGCGGTGTTTGACCGCTGGTCGGACTTGACTGCCCAGCGGTTCATTGCCGACGGCATACCGCCGGATCGGGCGCACGAGCTGGCGGTGTTGGCGACGTCGACGCTCGAGGGCGCAATCTTGCTGGCTCGGGTGCGGCGCGACCTGACGCCGCTGGATCTGGTTCACCGCCAGCTGCGCAACCTGCTGCTGGCCGAGCTGCCCGAAAGGAGCCGATGATGACCAGCTCTGATTGGCTGCCCACCGCGTGCATCCTCTGCGAGTGCAACTGCGGCATCGTCGTGCAAGTCGACGATCGCCGACTGGCCCGCATCCGGGGCGACAAGGCGCATCCGGGGTCTGCGGGCTACACCTGCAACAAGGCGTTGCGGCTGGACCATTACCAGAACAACCGGGCTCGCCTGAGCTCGCCGATGCGCCGCCGAGCCGATGGCACCTACGAGGAGATCGACTGGGACACGGCGATTGTCGAGATTGCCGAGGGATTCAAACAGATCCGTGATACCCACGGCGGGGACAAGATCTTCTACTACGGCGGCGGCGGACAGGGCAATCACCTCGGCGGCGCCTACAGCGGCGCCTTTCTGAAGGCACTGGGGTCGCGCTACCGGTCGAATGCGCTGGCGCAGGAGAAGACCGGCGAAGCCTGGGTCGACTTCCAGCTGTACGGCGGTCACACGCGCGGCGAGTTCGAGAACGCCGAGGTGTCGGTGTTCGTCGGGAAGAACCCATGGATGTCGCAGAGCTTCCCGCGGGCCCGGGTCGTGCTCAACGAGATCGCCAAGGATCCCGGCCGGTCGATGATCGTGATCGATCCCGTCGTCACCGACACCGCGAAGATGGCCGACTTCCATCTACGGGTGCAACCGGGTTGCGACGCCTGGTGCTTGGCGGCTTTGGCCGCGGTCTTGGTCCAGGAAAACCTCTGTAACGAAGCCTTTCTTGCCGCGCACGTGCACGGAGTGGACACCGTGCGCGCCGCCCTGCAAGAGGTCCCGGTCGCCGACTACGCGCAGCGTTGCGGGGTGGACGAGGAGTTGTTGCGTGCCGCGGCCCGGCGCATCGGCACCGCCGCGAGCGTGTCGGTGTTCGAAGACCTGGGAATCCAGCAGGCGCCCAACAGCACCGTCTGCTCCTATCTGAACAAGCTGCTGTGGATCCTGACCGGCAACTTCGCGAAAAAGGGTGGCCAACACCTGCATTCGTCGTTCGCTCCGCTGTTCAGCCAGGTCTCCGGCCGCACACCGGTCACCGGTGCGCCTATTATCGCGGGCCTGATCCCGGGCAACGTGGTGCCCGAGGAGATCCTGACCGAGCACCCGGATCGGTTTCGGGCGATGATCGTCGAGAGCGGCAATCCGGCTCACTCGCTGGCCGATTCAGCCGCCTGCCGGGCGGCATTCCAGGCGCTGGAACTGATGGTGGTCGTCGATGTCGCCATGACCGAGACGGCCAGGCTCGCCCACTACGTGCTGCCGGCGGCGTCGCAGTTCGAGAAGCCGGAAGCCACATTCTTCAATTTCGAGTTTCCACGCAACGGCTTTCAGTTGCGCCGGCCGTTGTTTCCGCCACTGCCCGGAACACTGCCCGAACCCGAGATTTGGGCGCGGCTGGTGCGGGCACTTGGCGTAGTCGACGAAGCGGACCTGCGGCCGCTGCGAGAGGCCGCTGCTCAGGGTCGCCAGGCGTATACCGAGGCGTTCCTCGCGGCGGCGGCGACCAATCCCACCGTGGCGAAACTGACCGCCTATGTGCTCTATGAAACGCTCGGGCCGACGCTGCCGGACGGTCTGGCCGGGGCGGCCGCGTTGTGGGGACTTGCCCAGAAGACGGCGATGGCCTACCCTGACGCCGTCCGCCGCGCCGGCCACGCCGACGGCAACGCGCTGTTCGACGCGATTCTCGAGCGCCCCTCCGGGGTCACGTTTACCGTGCACAACTACGAAGACGACTTCGCTTTGATTAGCCACCCCGATCACAAGATCGCCCTGGAGATTCCGGAAATGCTGGCAGAGATCCGGTCGCTGACCCAGACCCCGTCGCGGTTGACCACGCCTCAACTGCCGATCGTGCTGTCGGTGGGCGAGCGCCGCGCGTACACGGCCAACGACATCTTCCGTGACCCGTCCTGGCGCAAACGCGACGCCAACGGGGCGCTGCGGGTCAGCGTCGAAGACGCCCAGGCCCTGGGACTGGCCGATGGGTGCCTGGCTCGTATCACGACCGCGGCGGGCAGTGCGGAGGCGACGGTGGAGTTCACCGAGACGATGCTGGCCGGACACGCCGCGCTGCCCAACGGCTTTGGGCTGGACTACACCGGCGACGACGGGCGCACCGTCGTCGCCGGTGTCGCCCCGAACGCACTTACTTCGACGAGATGGCGCGACCCCTACGCCGGCACCCCCTGGCACAAGCACGTGCCCGCCGCCATCCGCCGAGCAGACGCAGAATCGCCCATTTGGTAGCCCAAATGGGCGATTCTGCGTCTGCTCGCGGGGTCTTAGCCTAGTTCCAGATCCGGACCCTGCGCTGCGGGTCCAGAAACAGCGCGTCATCCTCGGTGACGTCGAAGGCCTGATAAAAAGCGTCCACGTTGCGAACCACACCGTTGCACCGGAACTCCGGCGGGGAGTGCGGATCGACCGCCAACCGGCGGATTGCTTCGGCTGCACGCGATTTGGTTCGCCATATTTGTGCCCAGCCGAAGAACACCCGTTGCATGCCGGTCAGCCCGTCGATAACCGGAGCGGGGTTGCCGTTCAGCGAGAGCTGGTAAGCCAGCAGGGCGATCGACAGCCCGCCCAGGTCGCCGATGTTCTCGCCTATGGTGAACGCGCCTTGCACATGAGGCGGGCCGGGGTGGTCGACGAGATCGCGCGGCGTGTAAGCGTGGTACTGCTCGATCAACGCTTTGGTGCGGGCGGCGAACTCGGTGCGATCGTCGTCGGTCCACCAATCGACCAGATTGCCGTCGCCGTCGTATTTGGCGCCCTGATCGTCGAAACCGTGCCCGATCTCGTGCCCGATCACCGCCCCGATCCCGCCGTAGTTGGCGGCCTCGTCGGCCTGCGGATCGAAAAATGGTGGCTGTAAAATCGCTGCGGGGAAGACGATTTCGTTCATCCCCGGGTTGTAGTAGGCGTTGACGGTTTGTGGTGTCATGAACCACTCGTCGCGGTCAACCGGGCCGAAAAGCTTGGCTAGCTCGCGGTCATGGTTGACGGCGTAGCCGCGCTGGACGTTACCGTAGAGGTCGTCGCGGTCGATCGCCAGCTTCGAGTAGTCGCGCCACTTGATCGGATAGCCGACTTTGGCGGTGAACTTGTTCAGCTTCGCTAGCGCGCGTTGCCGGGTCTGCGGCGTCATCCAATCCAGCTCGCTGATGCTGATCCGATACGCCTCCTGCAGGTTGTCCACCAGGGTGTCGATGCGGGACTTGGCATCCGGCGGGAAATGGCGTTGTACATAGAGCTTTCCGACGGCATCGCCCATCAGGTTCTCCACCAGTGACACCCCACGCTTCCAACGGTCCCGAAGCTGCTGTGCGCCGGTAAGCGTGCGGCCGTAGAATTCGAAGTCCTCGGCGACCAGGGCGCGGGTCAGCCAGGGGGCCCGGGCGCGGATCAAACGCCAACGCGCCCAGCATTTCCAGTCTTCAACGTTAACGCTCGCCCACAGCGAGGCAAAGGTGACGAGGTAATCAGGTTGGCGCACAACCAGTTCCGTCATGGCGTCCGGAGCGCTCCCCAATGCGGTCACCCAGCTGACCCAGTCGAAACCCGCCCCTTCGGTCTGCAGCTGGGCAAACGTGCGCAGGTTGTAGCCAAGGTCGGCGTCGCGGCGCTTCACCACATCCCAATGCGCGTCGGCGAGTTTGGTCTCCAGCGCGACGATGCGGTCCGCGGTTTTGGCATGGTCACGGCTCTCGCCCCCGTACACCAGGCCGAACATCCGGGCGATGTGCCCCGGGTAGGCCGCTAGCACGGCGGCGTGTTGCTCGTCACGGTAGTAGGACTCGTCGGGTAATCCGATGCCGGATTGGGTGAAATGCACCAAGTAACGGGTCGAGTCTTTGGAATCGGTATCGACATAGACTCCGATGCCGCCGCCCACGCCGGCACGTTGCAGAGTGCCAAGGGCGGCGGCCAATTCGGTGGCGTCGGCCGCGCTGTCAATCGTGGCCAATTCGTCGTGCAGCGGTTGCACCCCTGCGCGCTCGACGGCTTCCTCGTCGAGGAAGCTGGCGTAGAGGTCGCCGATGCGCTGCGCATCGGTGCCTACCGCAGCACCTGCTTGGCTGGCCTGGATGATCAGGTCTCGCACTTGTGTCTCGGCGCGGTCGAACAGGCTACGGAAGGCGCCGTCGGTCGCTCGGTCCGCTGGTATCTCGTGTTCAGCCAGCCAGCGGCCGTTAACGTGGCCGAACAGGTCGTCTTGGGGTCGGGCATCAGCGTCGATGTGGCTCAGGTCGATACCCGAGGGGATGGCAAGTGTCACCCCGCCATCCTTCCACCTCTTTTCGGGTGCAACGATCGGGCCATGCCTGACGGGGAGCAGAGCCAGCCACCGGCCCAAGAAGATGCGGAAGACGACTCGCGGCCCGACGCCGCGGAGGCCGCCGCGGCCGAACCCAAATCATCAGCCGGTCCGATGTTCTCGACCTACGGTATCGCCTCGACACTACTCGGCGTGCTATCGGTCGCCGCGGTCGTGCTGGGTGCGATGATCTGGTCCGCACACCGCGATGACTCCGGCGAGCGTACCTACCTGACCCGGGTCATGCTGACCGCCGCTGAATGGACGGCCGTGCTGATCAACATGAACGCCGACAACATCGATGCCAGCCTGCAGCGACTGCACGACGGAACGGTCGGTCAACTCAACACCGACTTCGACGCTGTCGTGCAGCCCTACCGGCAGGTGGTGGAGAAGTTGCGGACGCACAGCAGCGGCAGGATCGAGGCGGTAGCGATCGATACGGTGCACCGCGAGCTGGATACCCAGTCCGGTGCCGCCCGACCGGTAGTAACCACGAAATTGCCACCGTTTGCCACTCGCACCGACTCGGTGCTGCTGGTCGCGACGTCGGTCAGTGAGAACGCCGGCGCCAAACCCCAGACCGTGCACTGGAACTTGCGGCTCGATGTCTCCGATGTGGACGGCAAGCTGATGATCTCCCGGTTGGAGTCGATTCGATGAGAAATGCTTGGCGGCTGGTGGTGTTCGATGTCCTGGCACCACTGGCCACGATCGCCGCCCTGGCCGCGATCGGCGTCTTGCTCGGCTGGCCCCTGTGGTGGGTTTCGACGTGCTCGGTGTTGGTGCTGCTGGTGGTCGAAGGTGTGGCAATCAACTTCTGGCTGTTGCGTCGTGATTCGGTAACCGTCGGTACCGACGACGATGCGCCCGGGCTGCGACTGGCCGTTGTCTTCCTGTGCGCCGCCGCGATCTCGGCGGCGGTGGTGACTGGGTACCTGCGCTGGACGACACCGGACCGCGACTTCAATCGGGATTCCCGGGAAGTGGTGCATCTTGCCACGGGGATGGCCGAGACGGTCGCGTCATTCTCCCCGAGCGCACCGGCCGCCGCTGTTGACCGGGCCGCGGCGATGATGGTGCCCGAACATGCGGGCGGGTTCAAGGAGCAATACGCCAAGTCCAGCGCCGATCTCGCACGGCGCGGTGTTACGGCCCAGGCCGCTACGCTGGCGGCCGGCGTGGAGGCGATCGGGCCGTCGGCAGCCAGTGTTGCGGTGATTCTGCGGGTTAGCCAAAGCATTCCCGGCCAGCCGACCAGTCAAGCGGCGCGAGCGCTGCGGGTGACCTTGACCAAGCGGGGCAGCGGCTGGCTGGTGCTCGACGTGACGCCGATCAACGCTCGCTAAGAGTCGGCGGCACGTACGGATTTGGCTCTGACGAACCGGTCCGACAGCCGCCGCATCCGGATCATCAGCGAGGCCGACGGGCTCACGATGCCGTCGAGGTAGGCGGTCAGGTCCTGCGCTGTGACGCCAATGCGCGACGCGAATTCCTGTCGTTGCAGGCCAGAGCGGTCCAACAGGAGCCCAACCTGACGGGCCACCTCGGCGCGCTCATTGGCGTCTAGGTGAGTACGGGCCCGGTCCAGCACCTCCCAAAAGGCGTTGGCGATGCCGGTCGCCGGTATGCCCTCGAGGACTTCTTCGACTTGGCGTGCTGTCCGCCCGTAGGGGTCGCGCTTGAGCGCGGCCGCTATGCGTTGCCAGGTGGCGATGTCGCCACTTTCCAGCGCCGAACGAATGGCGACGGTAGGCCAGAACTCGACCCGCCGGTCGACGTCCGGCTCGCTCCACGCGACGGTGGGTTGTTGCGGCGGTGCGGGGTGTGGCTCGGCTGCCAACGTCACCTCGCCTCCTCCAACATCGCCACGGCCACCGACAGGCAACGCCGCCGGACCTCTTCCCACTTTGCCTGGGCATCAGCTCCGGGCGACTGGTCACCGAGGTCAGACGGTTGCGGATCTGCCAGGCGACCAACCAACTGGGTGGCCATCCATTGCCGCCCGGGTGCTTGACAAGAGTAGTACCGATCCATCCCAGCCAGCACCGCGGCGGCGGTTTCGGGTGCCATCGTATCGACCAGGTCAGCAAAGTCGGCGTAGTCGTGGCTGCTGTTTCGGGACATGATCAGGTAGCCCTTGAAGCGCAGCGTTTCCGCGCCGGTTGGGATCTGCAAGCGGTCACCGGTGGGCAATGCGACGTTGGTCGTCTCCACCGGGCTGCGCCGCCGGTAGCCGGGGCCCGCCCGGTGAGTCTGCACCCCCCCGCACTCCCAGGTGGTTGTCTGAAGCGCGTCGAGGGCGACCGCGAGCCGCTTGCGCCACACGGTGACCGGGTGCACCGGGCGCTGGCCCCATGATATCGCCCGGGCGATGCCGTTGCGGTAGGCCAGCTGCACCTGGTCGAGCGCCTTACCGTCACATCCACACCCGGTGAAGGCGAGCGGATCGGTAACGCAAATGGCGTCCGGCGCAAGTCGCTTGAGCTTGGCCGCCGACTTGAGCACCATCCGCACATCCGCGCTGGGCGGGATCGCCGCGGCGAAGTCGTCAGGAATGACCACGACGTCACCGAGGTCGACTTTCGGCAGCGGTCGGTCGAAGTCGACCGACGGCAAGATGTGGGCCAGCCATCGGGGCAACCACCAGTTCCATCGGTCAAACATCGCCATCAATGCCGGTACCAGCACCAGCCGCACGACGGTGGCGTCCACGGCGATCGCGACCGCGCACGCCACGCCGATCTCGGCCACTAGCGGCATGCCGGCGAACGCGAACCCGCAAAACACCGCGATCATGATCAACGCGGCGCTGGTGATCGTGCGCGCGCTGGTGCGCACACCGTACGCGACCGCGTCGCGGGTCTGGCCCGTCTGCAGGAACCGCTCCCGGATTCGCGTAAGCAGGAAGATTTCATAGTCCATCGACAACCCGAACGTCATCGCCAGGACCAGCGGGGGAACGGTGCTGTCGATCGAATGAAGCGCCGGGAAACCGAGCCCCCGTGCCCAGCCCCACTGGAAGACCATCACCAGGCTGCCGTAGGCGGCGGCCACCGACAGCAGCGTCATCAGCACGCCCTTGAACGCCAGGAACACCGAGCGGATTGAGATCAACAACATCAAAAACGCGATCACCGCCACGAAGACCAGCACCAGCGGTTGCGTCGCGGACACCCGGTCGTCGAAATCCTTGATCAGAGCGGTCGGCCCGCCGACGTCCACTTGTGCCGCGCCGGCAACCCGGGGTAGCTGGGTCCGCATCCAGGTGATGGTGTCGCGGGCGCCCAAATCCTCGGGATCGACCGATAGCACCGCGCTGAGCAAAGCGCTGCCGTTGTCGTCGGCGAATCGCGGTGGGGCCACCGAAACGACGTTGGGCGCCTGTGCGATCCGATGACGGATTGCGGCGATTGTCTGGCTATGTTCGGGTGCGGACGCACCGCCGGCGTCAAACCTGACCAGCACCTGAACCGGGCCCAGCGCGCCCGGCCCCAGCGCTTGGGCCGCGGCCGCTGCGCCGGTGCGGATCTCGTGTGACGAGTCGAACTGGCGCAGCAAGCTGTTGCCCAGCACCATCAAGGTTGCCGGTGCCGCCATGACAAGCAGCACGGTCGATGCCGCCAGTGCTGTGATCCAGGGTCGGCGCATCACCCACCCGACCCAGCGGGACCAGAACCAAGATTGCGTGCTTGCCGGCCGCCGCGACCAGTGCACTAACGCTGACCGCTTGGCCGCCGCGCGGGCAAATGTTGCTAGCACGGCAGGTGTCAGGGTGGCCGACGTCAGCATCGCAACCGCGACCGCGAGAATCGCCCCGGTGGCCATCGATCTCAGCGCCGGGGTGTTGATCAGGTAGATCCCGGTCAGCGACGCGATGACCGTCATACCGGACAACACCACAGCCAACCCCGAAGTGGCCATCGCGGCGTCGACCGCGTCGGGCGGCCGGCGTCCGCAACGCAGTTCCTCGCGGTAGCGCATCAGGATGAACAGGGAGTAGTCGACGGCAAGCGCGATGCCGAACATCGAAACGGTCGATGTCACGAACACCGACATGGTGGTGTGCATCGACAACACAAACACCAGGCCCATGGTGATGACGACCGTGCAAACGGCGAGTGCCAGCGGGATCGCTGCGGCGGCCAACGAGCCGAAAACCGCAACCAGGACCATCAGAATGATAGGCAGGTTCCAGCGTTCGGCGTTGGCAATATCGTGTTTGGTGTTTGCCGCCGCGGCCGCGGACAGCGCGCCCTGCCCGATGACATAGAGCCGCACTTTGCCGTTGGCAGTTTGCCCGGACTGATCGCCTTTGACGCCTATTCGGTCGCGCAGCTTTTTGGCGACGTCACTGGTGCCCGCGTTGCGGGCGTCCAGCCGCAGCGACACCACATACGGCCGGTCCGGTTGCGGGGGCCGTTGGGTGGGGTTGGGTGCCTCCGTCACCCCAGGCAGTTCGCTGGCTATTTGTCGCAGTAGCGCGACGGCATTGTCGATGTCTTGGTAGCTAGCATCCGGTCGGGGGGCCGCTACCAGCGCCAGCGCCGGGGCTCCCCGGTCCGGGTAGTGCGCGTCGAGTTGGTCGTGGACCAGCAATGACTGCGACCCGGCGACTTCGAAACCGCCACCGGTTAGATTCCCCGACTGCGTCATCGCCAGGTAAACCGCCGGCACTAACGCCAGCAACCAACCCGTGAAGACCAACCAACGGCACCTGCGCAGGTTGCGGCTCAAGCGCATCATGAACTGCTGGATTTCGGACTCCCCGTACTCTCGCGCAGTGCGTGCCCGCGAGCCTACCGAAGATCGCGTGCATGCGTTCGGCGTGGACCGCACAGCACCTGGAGTTGGCGGCGCCGAGGGCCGAGATGGCAGGATGACGGATCGTCGGGGGCGGGAACTCCCAGGCCGCCGGGCCGTCGCAAACCCGTCGCAAACCCGTCGCAAACCCGTCGCAAACCGTAAGGAGTCATCCATGAAGACAGGCACCGCGACGACGCGGCGCAGGCTGTTGGCAGTACTGATCGCCCTCGCGTTGCCGGGGGCCGCCGTTGCGCTGCTGGCCGAACCATCAGCGACCGGCGCGTCGGACCCGTGCGCGGCCAGCGAAGTGGCGAGGACGGTCGGTTCGGTCGCCAAGTCGATGGGCGACTACCTGGATTCACACCCAGAGACCAACCAGGTGATGACCGCGGTCTTGCAGCAGCAGGTAGGGCCGGGGTCGGTCGCATCGCTGAAGGCCCATTTCGAGGCGAATCCCAAGGTCGCATCGGATCTGCACGCGCTTTCGCAACCGCTGACCGATCTTTCGACTCGGTGCTCGCTGCCGATCAGCGGCCTGCAGGCGATCGGTTTGATGCAGGCGGTGCAGGGCGCCCGCCGGTAGATGCCGGACCGCCGCCGGGTCCGGCGCAGTCGAGCGTGAGGCAGCGGTCGCCTACCGGGGCGGTGTCTCGCCGCCTTCTGGTCGCAGGTCAGGGGTCGGCGCTGGACCTTGCGGTGTGGTTTCGACCGGGTCGTCGCAGGGTGTGCCCTGCGGTTGGATGACAAGTCGCAGGTTTGGATCGGTTGGCGGGTCGCGATCGTTGTCGGAATCGGCGGTGCTCTCGGTGCGGAACATGAAGAAGAACACCACCCAGCCGATTGCGGCGATGAGCAGCCAGCTGATCAGCCGGTAGATCAACATCGCCGAGATGGCACTCGGCAAGGGCATGCCGCTGGATACCAGGCCGGGTACCAGCACCGCCTCGACCACCAACAGACCACCGGGCATCAGCGGTATGGTGCCGACCGCGCGGGCGGCGGCGTAGGCGACCGCCAGCCCACCGACCGAGGCATGGTCGCCGGCGGCGTACGCGGCGAAACCGAGGCAGGCTACGTCGGCGATCCAGTTGAACAACGACCAACCGAACGCCACGCCCAGGTCGCGCCTGCCCAGGCTGACCGATTCCAGCTGCATGAGCGTCTCGCGCCACTTCGGTAGGCCGGCATCGGCCGGCCTACCGCGAACCGAGTTGGCCCACGACAAAACTCTCCTGCCGATCCCCTCGATGAGCTCCGGCCGCGACGCCACCGCCTGGGCCAGTAGCAGCAATGTGACGAAGCCGCCCAGGGTGAACAGCAGTGAGAACGGGTTGTTCTTGGCGCCCAGGAAGAATGCGCCACCCAACCCGAGCAATGCCAAGCCCACCGCCTGCAACACGCCCGACATGACCAGCTGCCATGACGCCACCACCGTCGAGGCGCCCCAGATGCGTTGCTGACGGAGTAAGAACGTAGCCGACAACACCGGCCCACCCGGCAGCGTGGTGCTCAGCGAGTTGGCGGCGTAGAAGGCGGCCTCCGACCGCCATTGCTTGACGTGCACCCCGGCGGATTTCAGCAGGGTTCGCTGAATCTGGGCGAAGCTGTGCATCGAGGCGCCCGCGGCTGCCACCGCGGCCAGCAACCACCACCACTTGGCGCGATACAAGCTCACCCAGGCCTTGGCGAGCTGGTCCCAGCCCAACGCCACCTCTATAGCAAGCACGATTGCGACGATGGCCAGTACCGCCCATCGCAACCACCAGTACTTGCCGCGCGGGGGTACGCCCTCAGCGGGGGGTGCCCCCACCCGCGTGCGAGGGAGTGCCCCCACGCGCTGGCGGAGGTTGCGGGCGGGGGCGTCGTGCGACACGTGCTTAAGGGTAACCGTGCAGGTGGCGCCGTAATCGCGATACATCGCTAACCGTGTCAGCCTCGTTGGGGGGTCGTGACCGGATCGTGCCGCCTGGCAAAGTAACTATGCGGGCTCGACGCGACCCGCCGCGACCTTACGACGCCGCCGTTCCCGTTACGCTTGCCGGATGTCGGCGAGCCTGGATGACGCTTCGGTCGCACCGCTGGTTCGCAAGACCGCGGCCTGGGCGTGGCGGTTCTTGGTCATCCTGGCCGCGATGGTCGCGCTGCTGTGGGTCCTCAACAAGTTTGAGGTCATCGTCGTCCCGGTGTTGCTGGCGCTGATGTTGAGTGCGTTGCTGGTGCCGCCGGTGGATTGGCTGGACTCCCGGGGCCTGCCGCGCGCTGTCGCGGTGACGCTGGTCTTGTTGAGCGGTTTCGCGGTTCTCGGCGGCATCCTGACGTTCGTCGTCAGCCAATTCATCGCGGGGTTGCCGCATCTGGTCACCGAGGTTGAGCGCAGCATCGACTCCGCGCGCAGATGGCTGATCGAAGGCCCGGCGCACTTGCGCGGCGAACAGATCGACAACGCGGGCAACGCCGCGATCGAGGCGCTGCGCAACAACCAGGCGAAGCTGACCAGTGGCGCATTGTCGACTGCAGCCACCATTACCGAGCTGGTTACCGCGGCGGTGCTGGTACTGTTCACGCTCATTTTCTTCCTCTACGGGGGCCGGAGCATCTGGCAGTACGTCACGAAGGCCTTCCCGGCCAGCGTCCGTGACAGAGTGCGTGCGGCGGGGCGCGCCGGTTATGCGTCGCTGATCGGGTACGCGCGGGCCACCTTCCTAGTGGCATTGACCGATGCGGCCGGGGTGGGCGCGGGGCTGGCGGTGATGGGTGTGCCGCTGGCATTACCGCTGGCCTCGCTGGTGTTTTTCGGTGCCTTCATTCCGTTGATCGGTGCCGTGGTCGCCGGGTTTCTGGCCGTGGTGGTGGCCCTGCTGGCCAAGGGCATTGGCTACGCGCTGATCACGGTCGGTTTGCTAATCGCGGTGAACCAACTTGAGGCCCATTTACTGCAGCCGCTGGTGATGGGTCGGGCGGTGTCGATTCACCCGCTGGCCGTGGTGCTGGCCATTGCCGCTGGCGGTGTGCTTGCCGGAGTCGTCGGCGCCCTGTTGGCCGTCCCGACGGTCGCTTTCTTCAACAATGCGGTGCAGGTGCTGCTGGGCGGGAATCCGTTCGCCGACGTGGCAGACGTTTCTTCCGATCACCTCACCGAGGTTTAAAGGCGTCCTTCGCGGCGAAGCAGATCCTGGGCGGACAGGGCGCCGCCGCCGCGGCGGCGCTGGCGCGTCTTATCGCTCGTGCCGCGGGCATTCAGCTGCTCAGTGGCTGCCTCTGAGTCGTCGCCGTCCGACCGTATGATTGGCAGGGCCGCGGTGGGTTCGGCCGGGTCACCGGCTGCGTCTGTGGAGCGGTTCGCCGCAAGCGGCATAGCCCGGGTCTGACCGGCAGACGGGGCCGATGGCGGGGTCGGGGTTGGTGGCGGCGTGGATGCTGGCGACTGCACGGACCGACCGGCAGCCGCGAGGCGGGTTGTCGGCGGCTCCGTCGACGACCCGATCTGCATCCGTGTGGTGCTCGCCCCAGACGGCGCCGCCGGCGCGGCAGTTGCTTCCAGGGCAGGCGTGAGCTCCGGTGAGCTTGCTGGACTCGAGCGGGCCGGTCGAGGTGACTCCGCCAGCGGATGGGTCGGATCGTGCGGTGGGCGCGGGTCCCCAGCGGCGCGCGCCGCAACCAGCCCAGCTGTGACCGGAGGACGTGCGGGACGCCCGTTGCTGACGGGCCGCTTGCGCTCGTCGGGCAGGTGGATCTCGCCCAGCCCGATGCGGGTCTGCAGGCGTCTGGCCCAGCGCGGTGCCCACCAGCAGTCATCGCCGAGCAGCTTCATCACCGATGGCACTAAAAACATCCGCACCACGGTCGCGTCCAGCAGCAGCGCCGCCATCAGTCCAAAGGCCAGATACTTCATCATCACCAGGTCGGAGAACACGAACGCGCCCGCGACGACGGCAACAATCAGCGCCGCGGCGGTAATGATGCGTCCGGTGGCTGCGGTGCCGATCCGGATCGCCTCCTGGGTCGACATGCCGCGCTCTCGCGCCTCGACCATCCGGGACACCAAGAACACCTCGTAGTCGGTGGATAGGCCGAAGACCAGCGCGATGATCAGCCCGATCACCGGCGCTGTCAGCGGGGTCGGCGTGAAATTCAGCCACTTCGAAAAGTGTCCGTCGACGAATATCCACGTCAGGATGCCCATGGTGGACCCGAGCGTCAGAGCGCTCATCAGCGTCGCCTTGATTGGCAGCACCACCGAGCCGAACGCCAAGAACATCAAGACGATCGTGGTGGTCAGCAGGATGACCACCATCAGCGGCATCTTCGCGAACAGGCCGTGGATTGAATCCAGCTCCAGGGCGGGAGTTCCACCGACCAAGACCGTGATTCCTTTGGGCGGGGTGATCGCGCGCAGCTCGGTGAGCTTCTTCGACGCGTCAGCCGGGTTGATCAACCCGTTCTGCAGGACGCGCACCGATGGATCTTTAGATGCGCCTACCGCGTAGGCACGCTCTTGCCACATATTCGCCGGATCGTTGTCCGGCTCGATGAATCCGCCGATCGCCATCGCCTTGCTGCGGATGTCAGCGATCTGCGCGTCGGTGACCGGTTGATGGTTGCTGGTCTGGATCACCAGTGTCAGCGGATTGGTGCGGTATCCGGGGAAGAGTTTGTCGAACTCCTCCTGCGCCTGGCGCACCGAATTGGTCGGCGGCAAGTACTTCTCGCTGATCCCGCCCAATGACAGCTTGCCCACCGGGATAATCAGCAAAATCATGATGATGACGATCGGTGCGGCGAACAGCACTGGGCGCTTCATCACCCGGTTAACCAGCTTGCCCCAGAAGCCGGCTTCGACCTCTTCGCGGGTCTTGGTCCGCTGCAGGCGGTCGGCGAGCCAGTTCAGGTAGGCGGCCGAAATCTTCCAGTTCGCCAGGAAGGGCACCCGGAACAGGGTCCGCACGCCGAGCGCGTCGACGTGTTTGCCCAGGATCCCCAGACAGGCCGGCAACACGGTGATAGACAGGATGGCCGACAGCATCACCGATGCGATCGTGGCGTAGGTCAGCGACTTCAGGAAACCCTGCGGGAAGAGCAGCAGACCGATCGCCGACGCGACGATCAACACCGCCGAGAACGTCACCGTGCGTCCGGCGGTGATCACCGTGCGCCGTACTGCCGTCTCGGTGTCGTAGCCTTCGGCGATCTCTTCGCGGAACCGGCTCACGATGAACAACCCGTAGTCGATGGCGATCCCCAGACCGATCAGCGACACCACGGGCTGGGCGAAATAGTGCACGGGACCGAAGATCGCGAGGAACCGCATGATGCCCAGCGCGCCGGCGATGCACAGCCCTCCGACCATCACCGGTAGGCCGGCGGCGATCACGCCGCCGAACACGAAGAACAACACCACCGCCACCAACGGCAGCGCCAGCACTTCCATTCGCCGTTGGTCGGTGGCGATGGTGCCGGTCAACGCCTCGGCCACCGGTTGCAGCCCGGCGAGCTTCACCGTGCCTCCGTCGAGCCGCTGCAGGTCGGGTGCGATGGCCTTGTAGTTGTTGAGGATGGTGTCGTCGTCATCACCCTTGAGCGGGATGGAAACGAAGGTGTACTTCTTGTCGGCGGTGGCCATGCCGGTCGCCTGACTCGCTCTCAGGTAGCCGGCCCATCCCAAGACCTGGTCGGGGTGATCCTGCTGGAACCGGTTGAGCTCGTCGACGACCTTCTTTGACCAGGCCGGGTCGTCAACGGTCTTGCCGGCTGGGGCTTGGAAGATCGCGACGATGTGACCGCTTCGGTCTCGGCCGTAGACCTGGTCGCCCAGCACCGATGCTTGCACCGATTGGCTGCCGTCGTCGTAGAAGCCGCTCTGCGTGACGTGCTTGCCGAGGCTCAGCCCGAAAACGCCGCCGCCGAGGCATAGAGCGACCATGACCCCGATTACGATGAACCGGTAGCGGTACACAGTTCGACCCCACCAGGCGAACACGTAAGCTCCTTACTGGATCGGCAGCGACCCGCGTATTGCTTTTTGGTTGTCACACACGTCGGCTGTCACACTCGCGAGGTCAACAGCGAGGACAGCGGCCGGAACGGCTGCAGCCAAGCCCCCTGCTCAGGTAGCGAATCGAGGCCGATTCGAGGTAGTGGTTCCCGGAAAACACCAGCGATGTCCTCCAGGTCGACGAACTCCAAGGTATCCGACGCTAGCGCCCAACTGGCGTGTTCACGAAATCCGAGCACTTGAACTGGGGTTCCGCTGCGGGCGACCGCCTCCAACGGTTGGCGGAATGCCTGACCGTCGGCCGACGCCACCACCAGCGCGGCGAGCCCTTCGCGGTAGCGCTCGTCGATGTGCGCCAACATGTCGCGGTCAACGTCGCTGTCCTCGTCTACTTTCGGTTTGGCGAAGACGGCGAATCCGACATTGCGCAACGCGTCCACCCACGGCCGGACCACCTCGGCGCTGCCAGGGGCGATGTTGGTGAAGACGGTGGCCTCCGGTTCGGTCGAGATGCCTGGACGGCCGGCCACAATCTCTGCGGTTCGGGCCAGCAGCCAGCGTCCCAGGGCGTCGAATCGTGGTCGTTCCAGTGCTGTCGGCCGGCGGCCCAAGATGGAGCCCAAACCCATGTCGAGGTTGGGAGCGTCCCACACCAGCAATACCCGTGCCCCCGGCGCACCGAGACTGGTCAGCCCGTCCTGCGATAAGTCTTCCGCCAGTACCGAGTGCCGGGCGAGGGATTCAGATGTTTGTGAAGTCACGTCTTCGGTCAGGCTCATCATCATCTAATTTTCAGGTCTCTTTCAGAGCAACCGTGCTTTTTCCATAACAACTCGATGACTGCGCCGCCCCCAAGCTGGGCTTTCCTCTCGTACTTGGTAGCCGGTCGGACGACCGAAATCGGCAGCAGTTCGGTGTCGGGGTCGACGCGAACCAGCCGGGGTTCGGCGTCGCCGGCCGCGGCGATGTGCTCGGCGTAGCCGGGATGGTCGGTCGCGGCGTGCAGCACACCACTGGGAACGAGCCGGTCTGCGATCAAGGCCATGGTGGCCGGCTGTAACAGGCGGCGCTTATGGTGGCGTGCCTTCGGCCACGGATCGGGGAAGAAGACTCGAACACCGCACAACGAATCGGGGGCGATCAAGTGTTGCAGCACGTCGACGGCATTGCCAAGGATCAGCCGGATGTTGATCCCGTCGGAGCCCACTTTGTCAATCGCGCAGAGCAGCTGAGCCAGCCCGCGGCGATAGACGTCCACAGCGATCACGTCGACATGGGGTTCGGCCTTCGCCATCGCCAGCGTCGACGTGCCGCTGCCGGAGCCGATCTCCAACACCACCGGCGCGTCACGGCCAAACCAGGCACGGGTATCCACCGGTGTCCCGCGCGGGGATTGAGGTAGCGCCAGGAGGCCAAGCTCCGGCCAAAGTCGCTCCCAGGTCTCGCGTTGGGCCTTGGAGATCCCCGACCGCCGCGACCGGATGCTCGTGCTGGGGAGCTGGCCCGATGCCACCGGTGTGTCGGGACGTAGCCCTACCCCGGGTTGCGCATGCATTTGTCCATGGTGGACCATCAGCGCCCGGCGTAGCCGCCCCTGGTCCAGATTGATACCCAACAGTTGCCTTCGGCGGGTAGCGGACAACTGCTGACTCGCGCCTCGGCGGCGAGGGTGCCACCATTCTGAACGAACCGATCGGGTGGGAGATGCGCGGACAAGGGCACCAGATTTTCGTCGACGAGCTGGCGCGATTCGCCACCAGCTCCGCCGACCAGCGGGTAGTGGCGATCGCGCAGCGGGCCGCCGAACCGCTGCGCGTAGCGGTCCGTGGGCGTCCCGGGGTGGGTTGCCGCACGGTGGCGCGCGCCCTGCAGGGTGCTGGGAGCTCGTCGGGCATGACGGTGACACCGCAAGCACGCGCCGCCGACTCTGACGTCGACCTGGTCGTCTACGTCACCGTCGAGGTAGTCAAGCCCGAGGACCGCGAAGCCATCGCCGCCACCCGGCGCCCGGTGGTGGCGGTGTTGAACAAGGCCGATCTGGCCGGCCCGCTCTCGGGTGCAGGTCCGATCGTGATGGCGCAGGCCCGGTGCGCGCAATTTTCTACACTCCTCGGGGTCCCCATGGAGTCCATGATCGGGTTGCTCGCCGTCGCGGCGCTCGACGATCTTGATGACACCTTGCGGGCCGCGCTGCGGGCGCTAGCCGCCCACCCCGACGGCTTTGACGCTCTCGACCGAGCCGTTGCGGGGTTTCTGGCGGCAGCCCTGCCGGTCCCTACCGAGGTACGGTTGCGGTTGCTGGACACCCTCGACCTGTTCGGCATCGCACTGGGCATGGCAGCGTTCCGGCCGGGCCGGCCCTCGCGAACCCCGGCGCAGCTCCGCACCCTGTTACGCCGGGTCAGCGGTGTCGACGCCGTCATCGACAAGGTCACCGCCGCCGGTTCTGAGGTGCGCTACCGGCGGTTGCTTGACGCGGTCGCGGAGCTGGAGGCGCTGGCCGCGCAGGCCAAGGAGATCGGCGGTCCGATCGGTGAGTTCTTGCGCGACGACGACACAGTTCTCGCCCGGATGGCGGCCGCCGTCGACGTAGCCCTGGCCGTCGGGCTAGACGTTGGCCCGTTGGACGATCCGGCCGCCCACCTGCCGCGGGCGGTGCGGTGGCATCGTTACAGCCTGGACAACGGTGACATGCACCGCACGTGCGGCGCGGATATCGCTCGGGGATCCCTTCGGCTGTGGTCGCTGGCCGGCGGCATGCCCCTGCACCGATACCGGAAGTCATCGTGATCCGCGCGGCTAGTGATGACCCGGCCGGGGTGGACGAGCTGGTGGCAGCGATCGCGCCGGGGCTTGCCGGGCTGGGTTTGCCGGTCATCAACCGCCGCGAGGTGGTGCTGGTGACCGGTCCGTGGCTGGCCGGGGTTAGCGGTGTGCGCGCGGCACTGGCCGAAAGGCTGCCGCAGCGTAGGTTCGTCGAGACGGCAGAGTTGGGACCCGGCGATGCGCCGGTGGCGGTGGTGTTCGTTGTTTCCGCGGCAACCGCGCTGACCGAATCCGATTGCGTGTTGCTGGACACCGCCGCGGAGCACACCGATGCGGTGGTAGCTGTGGTGTCCAAGATCGACGTGCACCGCGGCTGGCGTGACGTGCTTACCAGTAACCGCGACAGGCTGGCCGCGCGCGCGTCCCGCTACGCCCGGGTGCCCTGGGTTGGCGCGGCCGCCGCACCTGAGCTGGGCGAGCCATACCTGGACGACTTGGTCGCCGCCATCCAGAAACAGCTCGCCGATCCGGCTGTCGCGCGGCGAAACATGTTGCGTGCGTGGGAATCCCGGCTTCTGATGGTCGCGCGGCGGTTCGATGGCGATGCACAGAGCGCCGGTCGGCGGGCACGGGTCGACGCGTTGCGCCAGCAACGGCGCACGGTCCTGCGGCAGGGGCGTCAATCGAAGTCTGAACACACCATCGCGCTGCGCGCGCAGATCCAGCACGCTCGGGTCAAATTGTCCTACTTTGCCCGCAATCGGTGTTCGTTGCTGCGCGTCGAGCTGCAGGAGCACGTCGCCGGTCTGTCCCGGAAGGACATCGCCAGGTTCGCGGCATACACGCGCGGCCGGGTCCAGGAGGTGGTCGCCGAGGTGGGCGAAGGTGCCGTCGCGCACCTTGCCGACGTCGCGCAGCTGTTGGGTGTGCCGGTGCAGCCACCGGTCCTCGAGAACCTCCCGGCGGTGCTCCCGACGGTTGTGGCCCCGCCACTGACATCACGACGATTGGAGATCCGGCTGACAACACTCTTGGGCGCCGGGTTCGGGCTGGGTATCGCGCTGACCCTGAGCAGGCTGGTGGCGGGTCTTACTCCCGGCCTGGCTGCATCGGGGATGGTGGCGGGTGTGGCGATCGGCCTGGCGGTGACCGCCTGGGTGGTGAATGCCCGCGCGCTGCTGCACGACCGTGTCGTGGTGGACCGCTGGACGGGTGAGGTGACGGCATCGCTGCGGTCCGTGGTGGAGCAGCTGGTCGCCACTCGGGTGGTGGCTGTCGAGACGCTGCTGAGCACCGCGATTAGTGAACGCGACGACGCCGAGAACGCCCGGGTGGCCGATCAGGTCAGCATCATTGACGGCGAACTGCGCGAACACGCCGTCGCTGCGGCGCGGGCCGCGGCCCTGCGTGACCGGGAGATGCCGGCGGTGCGGGCCGCACTTGAGGCGGTGCGTGCAGAACTCGGCGAGCCGGGTACGCCCACAACAGGCCTGTTCTGAAGCTTCTGAATCGTTGTTGTGAGCAGGCTTATACCCGCCCAAGTCTTCCCTGACAAGTTCTGGGCGATACCCTGGATAAAAAGTGTCTCACTAGGTGAGCGGCCGTATCAGCCTCGCCACCAAGACGGGCATACCTAACCCATACGTAACCGCGAGCACCCGATAACTACGCAGGAGAATTCGATGACCTCAGCGACCATCCCCGGTCTGGATACCGCGCCGACGAATCACCAGGGGTTGCTGTCCTGGGTCGAAGAGGTCGCCGAGCTCACCCAGCCGGACCGGGTGGTCTTCACTGACGGCTCGGAAGAAGAGTTCCAGCGGCTCTGCGATCAGCTAGTCGAGGCCGGCACGTTCATCAGGCTCAACCCCGAGAAGCACAAGAACTCCTACCTGGCATTGTCGGATCCGTCCGATGTCGCGCGGGTGGAGTCGCGGACGTACATCTGCTCGGCGAAAGAGATCGACGCCGGCCCCACCAACAACTGGATGGATCCCGGCGAAATGCGGTCCATCATGAAAGACCTGTACCGGGGTTGCATGCGCGGGCGCACCATGTATGTGGTGCCGTTCTGTATGGGACCGCTGGGCGCCGAGGACCCCAAACTTGGTGTGGAGATCACCGACTCCGAGTACGTCGTCGTCTCCATGCGCACCATGACCCGGATGGGCAAGGCCGCGCTGGAGAAAATGGGCGACGACGGTTTCTTTGTCAAGGCGCTGCACTCGGTCGGCGCGCCGCTGGAACCGGGCCAAAAGGACGTGGCCTGGCCCTGCAGCGAAACCAAGTACATCACCCACTTCCCGGAGACCCGGGAGATCTGGAGCTACGGCTCGGGCTACGGCGGCAACGCGTTGCTGGGCAAGAAGTGCTACTCACTGCGTATCGCGTCGGCGATGGCCCACGATGAGGGCTGGCTGGCCGAGCACATGCTGATCCTCAAGCTGATTTCGCCGGAGAACAAGGCTTACTACTTCGCGGCCGCATTCCCGTCGGCGTGTGGCAAGACCAACCTGGCGATGCTGCAGCCAACCATCCCCGGCTGGCGTGCGGAGACACTCGGAGACGACATCGCATGGATGCGATTTGGCAAGGACGGTCGCCTGTACGCCGTCAACCCGGAATTCGGCTTCTTCGGGGTGGCGCCGGGCACCAACTGGAAGTCGAACCCTAACGCCATGCGCACCATTGCCGCCGGCAACACGGTGTTCACCAATGTCGCACTCACCGACGACGGCGACGTGTGGTGGGAGGGCCTGGAAGGCGACCCGCAGCACCTGATCGACTGGAAGGGCAACGACTGGTACTTCCGCGAGACGGAAACCAATGCGGCACACCCGAACTCCCGGTACTGCACACCGATGTCGCAGTGCCCGATCCTGGCCCCCGAGTGGGATGACCCGCAGGGCGTCCCGATCTCGGGGATCCTGTTCGGCGGCCGCCGCAAGACCACGGTTCCGCTGGTCACCGAGGCGCGCGACTGGCAGCACGGGGTGTTCATCGGTGCGACCCTGGGTAGCGAGCAGACCGCCGCGGCCGAGGGCAAGGTCGGCAATGTGCGCCGCGACCCGATGGCCATGCTGCCGTTTTTGGGCTACAACGTTGGGGACTACTTCCAGCACTGGATCAACCTGGGCAAGCACGCCGATGAGTCCAAGCTGCCCAAGGTGTTCTTCGTCAACTGGTTCCGTCGCGGTGACGACGGTCGCTTCCTGTGGCCGGGCTTCGGCGAGAACAGCCGGGTGCTGAAGTGGATCGTCGATCGCATCGAGCACAAGGCCGGCGGTGCGACCACCCCGATCGGCACCGTTCCCGCCGTGGAGGACTTGGACCTGGACGGACTGGACGTCGACGCCGCCGATGTAGCCGCGGCGCTGGCAGTCGATGCCGATGAATGGCGTCAGGAACTGCCGCTGATCGAAGAATGGCTGCAGTTCGTCGGCGAGAAGCTGCCGACCGGTGTCAAAGATGAGTTCGACGCCCTGAAGGAGCGCCTAGGTTAGGGCGAGCAGACGCATAAGCCCCCGCACGCACGGCGTGTCGAGGGCTTTAGTGTCTGCTCGCGCTCGTTAGCGGCGGGCACGCACAAGTTCTTCGACAGCGCGCAAAGACACCGAAAGCCTCTCTTCCCAACCGCCCGTGATCACCACGAATGATCGTCCCGCGGCGCGGAGAGCCTGCTCGCAGCGGGCGAAAAAGGTACCGCGTGCGCCGGGGACACAGCGTCCGTCGTCGGCGTCCCAGGGCACATCGGGCGTGGTGAGCAGTGTGAGATCGTAGGGACGCCGAGCTAGATCACGGAGCTCTTGCGGGCAGCCGCCCGCCAGGAACTCGGCCCACACGGTCGTCGCGAGCGGATCCGTGTCGCAGATCAGGACGCGATCGGCGTCACGAGCCAAGGCTTCCTCCGACGCGATCTGTCCGCGAACGATTTCGGCCCACTCCAGTCCTATCAGTGAGCCGCCATTGAGCTCCCGCAACATTTTCGCCCGCTCCGGGACCCACTTCGTTCGGAGCTTTTCCGCAACCGCCTGTGCCAGCGTGGTCTTCCCGGTGGATTCGGGTCCGATGATGCTCACGCGTTTGACGAAGGCCGGCCGCACGCACCGTGGGATGTGTTGCCAGTGGCCAAGCGGGTCCGCGCGGATGTCGGTTGCAGTCACGGGAACGACGGTGCGACCGTGATCGACCGCCACGAAACGCGCTCCGAGGACCTGGGCAAAGTCCGCGTTGTAGGGCTCGGCACCGAAGACGAAGTCGGGGCGGGTTGCCAGCACGCCCTGCAGGCTCGCCTTCCAGATGTCCCAGAAGTCCGGGTGCTCCCACGGGCGCTGCGGGTTCTCGTTGGCCAGATGGACCACGCGATCGAAGGGGAACAGCTCCCGCATCCATGCAACGCGCTGGGCGCCCGGAATCGGCTCTGCTGCCGTTGATCCGACGACGATGGTCAGCTCATCCACCCATCGCCGCGCGAACTCGCAAAGGTAGACGTGTCCCGCATGGGGCGGCATGAACTTGCCGAGCACCATTCCGTGTGTCACGACGTCGCCTCAGCGATTCGGCCGGCGATGACATTCTCCCACTCGTCCAGCCGCGAAAGAAAGTACGCCTCAGCCTCATCGAAGCTGATTCCGACGTCAGGAGCGACCTTGGCTACGACGTCGGCGTAGACCCGGGAGGCCTCTGGGTCGACGAATTCCCACTGACCGAGGGGCCATTTCGCGGTGAGATAACCCGCGTCCGAGTACGCTTGGTACAACGGCGTTCCCGGATAGGGGACGATCCGGCTCATGAACTTGAAGCAGACCGTATACTTTGTTGCCCGCAGCAGGCGGACTGTTTCGCGTAGCTCGTCGGGCTGCACGGTGGGGTGAAACATAATGGTGCCCGGGATAACGTCAATGCCGAGCTGTTGCAGGGCGTTGATCGTGTCGGCGGCATCTTGTCCACGAGTGAGGATCTGCTTGCGGTAGGCGCGCAGTTGCTCGTAGGACCCAGTCTCCACGCCGATGAATACCCGACGCAGGCCCGCCCTGTGCAGATGTTTGAACAAGTCCAGATCGACAACGGAGTCCAGCCGGATATCGACCATGAAGTTGACGCTGATCCCCCTCCTGAGTACCGCGTTGGCAAAGTCAGCGGCGCGTTGCTGCGAACCGGGGTGTTTGGAGATAAACAGGTCGTCGGTGATGGATAGGAAGTTGACGTCGTAGTCCGACACCAGATAATCGATCTCGTCGACGACCGCGTCAACCGACTTCGCCCGGTAGCTGTCCTTCCCTAGCATCGCGGACATGGCCCCGGTGCCGCAGAACGTGCAGCGGTAGGGGCATCCGCGGGTGGAAAAGACGGAGGCGGCGAAGCCATCAGCAAGGACGGTCGGCAACTCGTCGCGAGCCGGGCGAGGCAACTCGTCAAGGTCGACCAGCGAGGAGGGTGTGCGCAGGATCTGTCCCTGCTCACTACGGCGGGCTAGTCCCGGGACGTCGTCAACCGCAGCGTCATTCGCCAGGGCCAAGGCCAGCTTGGTGAACGCTACCTCCCCGTCGCCAACGACGACGTAGTCGAAACAGTCATGCTGGCGCAGGATGCGCTCGTAGTTCAGTGTTGCCATCGCATTCCCGATGACGATGCGCACGCCATCCCAGGCCTGTCTCGCGCGCTGCGCCAACCACAACACCTCCGGAAATGTGTCGATGCAGGAAAAGCCGACAAGCCGGGGCGTTCCTGATAAGGCGGCGGCGCTTTGCATGGCCAGCCACGTCTCCTGCACGGACCCGTGGCCGGCGACCAGGCCGTTGACGGAGGTGACTGCGATCCCTTGGGTCTTGGCGTATGCCTTGATCGACATCATCCCGAGGTGCTCCATGGGCATGGAGCAATACAGCCACGGATCTCCAAGCTTGAGTCCGTCAACGTACGACAGCCCGTCTTGACGGACGCCTGGAGGATTGACCAGAAGAGTTGCCACGTGGAGAACTTTACAAACGATTTCGGCTGGTGATGGGCGGAATTGCGCCCTGCGGCTCTGGTCGCCGGGCCGCGACGTACCCTCGGCGCATGCAGATTCGCCCGTATATCGGCGCCGATAAGCCCGCCGTCATCCTGTATCCGTCCGGGACGGTCATCAGCTTCGACGAGTTGGAGGCCCGCGCCAACCGGTTGGCGCATTGGTTCCGCCAGGCTGGTCTGCGCGAGGACGACGTCGTGGCCATCCTGATGGAGAACAACGAGCACGTGCACGCGGTCATGTGGGCGGCTCGCCGCAGCGGGTTGTACTACGTGCCGATCAATACCCACCTGACCGCCTCCGAGGCCGCCTACATCGTCGACAACAGCGGTGCCAAAGCAATTGTCGGTTCGGCGGCGCTGCGCGAGACCTGCCACGGCCTGGCCGAACACCTTCCGGGCGGGCTGCCGGACCTGCTGATGCTTGCCGGGGGCGGTCTGGTCGGCTGGATGACCTACCCGGAATGCGTTGCCGATCAACCAGACACCCCGATCGAGGACGAACGCGAGGGTGACCTGCTGCAGTACTCGTCGGGAACGACTGGCCGACCGAAGGGAATCAAACGCGAATTGCCACACGTCTCACCGGATGCGGCACCCGGGATGATGCCGGCACTGCTCGATTTCTGGATGGACGCCGACTCGGTATATCTGAGTCCCGCGCCGATGTACCACACCGCTCCGTCAGTGTGGACGATGAGCGCACTGGCCGCGGGCGTCACCACCGTCGTGATGGAGAAGTTCGACGCCGAGGGCGCCCTCGACGCCATCCAGCGCTACCGGGTGACCCACGCGCAATTCGTCCCGGCCATGTTCGTCCGGATGCTGAAACTCCCTGAAGCAGTTCGTAATTCGTATGACATGTCCAGCCTTAGGCGAGTGATCCACGCGGCCGCTCCATGTCCAGTCCAGATCAAGGAGCAGATGATTCACTGGTGGGGACCGATCATCGACGAGTACTACGCCTCCTCGGAAGCCAGCGGGTCGACGTTGATCACAGCCGAGGATTGGTTGACGCATCCGGGTTCGGTCGGCAAGCCCATACAGGGCGGGGTGCACATCGTGGGCGCCGACGGCAGCGAGCTGCCGCCGAACCAGCCGGGCGAAATCTATTTCGAGGGCGGGTACCCCTTCGAATACCTCAACGATCCGGCGAAAACCGCGGCGTCGCGCAACAAGCACGGCTGGGTAACCGTCGGCGACGTCGGCTATCTCGACGACGACGGCTACTTGTTCCTGACCGGCCGGCGCCACCACATGATCATCTCCGGCGGCGTGAACATCTACCCGCAGGAGGCGGAGAACCTCTTGGTCGCCCACCCCAAGGTGCTCGACGCGGCGGTGTTCGGCGTTCCCGACGACGAGATGGGTCAACGTGTCATGGCCGCGGTGCAAACCGTCGACTCCGCCGATGCCAACGATCAGTTCGCCGGCGAGCTATTAGCCTGGTTACGAGACCGCTTGTCACACTTCAAGTGTCCAAGGTCGATCGCGTTCGAACCGCAATTGCCGCGCACCGACACCGGAAAGCTCTACAAGAGCGGGCTGGTCGAAAAATACTCGGTGTGACCGATGCTGCCGGGGGCCCGACCTGTCCACCCAGACACCGGCTATATCCCGCCCCGGGCCACCAGTTGTCCGGCTATCACGTTGCGCTGGATCTCGTTGGTGCCTTCACCGAGGATCATCAAGGGTGCGTCGCGGAAGTACCGTTCCACGTCGTACTCGGTCGAGTAGCCGTAGCCGCCGTGGATACGCACGGCGTTTAGGGCGATTTCCATCGCGACCTCGGAGGCGAACAACTTGGCCATCCCGGCCTCCATATCGCAGCGTTGGCCGCTGTCGTACCGCTCGGCGGCATAGCGGGTCAGCTGACGGGCCGCTGTGAGCTTGGTCGCCATGTCGGCCAGGTAATTGCCGACCGCCTGATGCTGCCAGATCGGTCGGCCAAAGCTTTCCCGTTGCTGAGCGTAGGCCAGCGAGTCCTCGAGTGCCGCCGTCGCCACGCCCAGCGCCCGCGCGGCCACTTGGATGCGACCCGTTTCAAGTCCCTTCATCATCTGCGAAAAGCCTTGACCCATGGCTCCGCCCAGGATCGCCGAGACCGGCACCCGGAGGTTGTCGAACGACAGCTCGCAGGATTCGACGCCCTTGTAACCCAACTTCGGCAAGTCCCGCGACACCGTGAGTCCCGGCCCGGGTTCGACGAGCACGATCGACATGCCTTGGTGCCGCGGTGTGGCGTTCGGGTCGGTCTTGCACAGCACCGCGAAAAGTCCGGACCGGCGGGCGTTGCTGATCCACGTCTTGCAGCCGTTGATCAACAACCCGGCAGAGCCTTCAGGGCCGTCGGCCAACGCCGTGGTCGACATGTTCTGCAGATCCGAGCCACCGCCGGGCTCGGTTAGCGCCATGGTGGCCCGCAGCTCGCCACTGGCCATCGGGGGCAGATATGTCCGCCGCTGTTCCTCGGTGCCAAACAGGGTCAGCAATTTGGCGACGACGGTGTGCCCGCCCATCGCGCCGGCCAGGCTCATCCAGCCGCGTGCCAGCTCCTGGGTGACTTGCACATAGCACGGCATCGACACCGGCGACCCGCCGTACTGTTCGTCGATCGCCAGGCCGTAGATGCCGATGTGTTTCATCTGCTCGATCCACGCCTCCGGGTAGCTATTGGCATGCTCGACCTCACGGACGGTTGGCTTCACGTCTCGGTCGATGAATGCCCGCACGGTGGCGACCAGCATCGCTTCGTCGTCGTTGAGCTCGTTGCGCACCTTTTGTCGCCCTCCGTATTGACCCCCTGTCCGATAGCCTGCCAGCATGTGGCGTTGTGGCTAGCGGGTATGGGGGCATCCGCGTCGGCGGGCCCTATTTCGATGACCTGTCAAAAGGTCAGGTGTTCGACTGGGCGCCGGGGGTCACACTGTCGCTGGGGCTGGCGGCCGCCCATCAGTCGATCGTGGGTAACCGGCTACGCCTGGCTCTGGACTCCGACCTGTGTGCGGCGGTGACGGGTATGCCGGGGCCGCTGGCGCATCCGGGCCTGGTTTGCGATGTGGCGATCGGCCAGTCAACTTTGGCGACTCAGCGGGTCAAAGCCAACCTGTTCTACCGCGGGCTCAGGTTTCACCGATTTCCGGCAGTGGGCGACACCCTCTACACCCGTACCGAGGTGGTGGGGCTGCGAGCCAACTCGCCCAAACCGGGCCGTGCGCCAACCGGATTGGCGGGGCTGCGGATGACCACGATCGACCGGACCGATCGGTTGGTGCTCGATTTCTACCGGTGCGCCATGCTGCCCGCCAGCCCCGATTGGAAACCCGGCGCTGTGCCAGGTGACGACTTGTCCAGGATCGGTGCCGACGCGCCGGCGCCGGCCGCCGATCCAACCGCACACTGGGACGGTGCGGTTTTCCGAAAGCGGGTTCCCGGGCCGCACTTCGATGCCGGTATTGCCGGTGCGGTGTTGCATAGCACCGCAGACCTGGTCAGTGGAGCGCCGGAGCTGGCTCGGCTCACCCTCAATATCGCTGCTACGCACCATGATTGGCGGGTCAGCGGACGACGGCTGGTCTACGGCGGGCATACCATCGGACTGGCACTCGCGCAGGCAACCCGGCTATTGCCTAACCTGGCGACCGTCCTGGACTGGGAATCCTGCGACCACACCGCTCCGGTACACGAGGGCGACACCCTCTACAGCGAGCTGCATATCGAGTCTGCGCAGGCCCACGCAGACGGGGGTGTGCTGGGACTGCGGTCACTGGTCTACGCGGTCAGCGATTCGGCGAGTGAGCCCGATCGGCAGGTGCTCGACTGGCGTTTTAGCGCCTTGCAATTCTAGGTTCGGTTACTAAGGGCCAGCGCGGCACGCAAACTGTTGCACTGACTAGTGAAGAACCTTTGTGAGACCCCAACATTCGGGGCCACACGATCGAAACCGTGGAAGGCGCCTTCGACTACTTCTACCTGGCATGGCACCCCGGCTGCTGTCAGACGTTCGGCATAGGCCAGATCCTCGTCGTGGAGCAGGTCGTGGGTGCCGACGCCGATCCATGCCGGCGCCAGCCCTCCTAGGTCGTCACGCCGTCCCGGGACCGCGACCCGTGCGTCCGCATCGCCAAGATATGCCCGCCAGCCGAACCGGTTGGCGCGCCCGTTCCATAGCCGGTAGTGCGGGTTGGCGGGGGCGATCGACGTCCGGTCGTCGAGCATGGGGTACACCAGCAACTGAAATGCCGGTGTGATGCCGCCACGGTCGCGGGCAAGCAGAGCCAGCGCCGCCGCGAGGCCGCCGCCGGCACTAGCGCCGCCGATTGCCACCCGCGCGGGGTCCACCGCCGGCAGGCTGGCCAGCCAGGTCAACGCCGAGTAGCAGTCGCCCAGGGCGGCAGGATACGGATTTTCCGGCGCCAGGCGGTAGTCCACCGATGCGACAGTGATGCCCAGTCTGCTGCTGAACCGGAGGCAGAGCCGATCGTCCTGTTGCGCGGTGCCCATTACGTATCCGCCGGCGTGGATCCACAGCAGCGCGGGCGCTGGTTCGTTGCTGCCGGCGGGTCGGTATAGCCGGACACCGACCCCGGATTCCAGGGTGAGCACCTCGATATCGGGGGGTGTACGGGACATTCGAAGCCCCGCGACGACGATCAATGCCCGCATGACTGGCAGGGTGCGAGGACCGACCAGCTGTCGTGGGGTGACGACGGCGATGCGACGCAGGTCGGGGTGGACTTCGTTGCCGGACACCGGTCCAGTATGCGTCGGCGCAATTTCGCCTCGGTACAGCGATGGCTTTGGCAGGCTGCGGTTAGTCGAACGAGGATCGGGATGGTGGCCTGATGAGTGATCCAGCAAGAGGGGCGGAAGCCGAGGATGCCTACGGTTTTCCCGCCGGGCTGTGGCGCTGGCTGCAGCGGCATCCACCGCCGGCGTTGCACCGGCTCACCCGGTTTCGCAGCCCGTTGCGTGGTCCGTGGTTGACGTCGGTGTTCGGCCTGGTGCTATTGGTGGCGTTGCCTTTCGTCATCATCACCGGGCTACTTTCTTATATCGCCTATGCGCCGCAGCTGGGCCAGGCCATCCCGGGTGACGTCGGCTGGCTGCGACTCCCCGCTTTCACCTGGCCCACCCGTCCGTCCTGGCTGTACCGGTTGACCCAGGGGCTGCATGTGGGGCTGGGGCTGGTGATCATTCCCGTGGTGCTGGCCAAGTTGTGGTCGGTGATACCGCGGCTGTTTGTGTGGCCGCCGGCGCGCTCGATTGCCCAGGTGCTCGAACGGTTGTCGGTGCTGATGCTGGTCGGTGGGATCCTGTTCCAGATCGTCACCGGCGTGCTCAACATTCAGTATGACTACATCTTCGGGTTCAGCTTCTACACCGGCCACTATTTTGGGGCTTGGGTCTTCATTGCGGGTTTCCTGTTGCATATCGTGGTCAAGATCCCCCACATGGTCACCGGGTTGCGATCGATACCGATGCGAGAAGTGTTGGGTACCAACGTGGCTGACACCCGGGCGCAGCCGTGCGATCCGGACGGGCTGGTGTCGGTCAATCCGGGCGAGGCCACGCTAAGCAGACGCGGTGCCCTGGGATTGGTCGGTGCCGGGGTGCTGCTGATCGGGGTGCTGACGGTTGGGCAAACCCTGGGCGGGTTCACCCGCAAGGCCGCCCTGCTGCTGCCCCGGGGCCGTGTCGTGAGCCCGGGCGACTTCCCGGTCAACAAGACCGCCGCCGCCGCCGGGATCACCGCGGAGGCCATTGGCCCCGACTGGCGGCTGGTGCTGCGTGGCGGGCCTGCGGAAGTAGTGCTGGATCGCGCCACGCTGGCCGGCCTGCCGCAACGCACCGCCCGGCTGCCGCTGGCCTGCGTCGAAGGGTGGTCGGCCGTGCGCACCTGGAGCGGCGTGCCGCTGGCCGAGCTGGCGCTGCTGGCGGGCGTGCCGGCGGCGCGCTCGGCACGGGTTACATCGCTGCAGCGCGGCGGGGCGTTCGGCGAGGCGAAGCTGGCGGCAAACCAGATCGCCGACCCCGATGCGCTGCTGGCGTTGCGGGTCGACGGGGCGGATCTGTCGCTGGATCATGGCTACCCGGCCCGCATCATCGTTCCCGCACTGCCCGGTGTGCACAACACGAAATGGGTCGCTGGCATCGAATTCCACAAGAGGTGAAATGTTCGACATTGCAACGCGTTTCAAAAACTCCTACGGGTCAGGTCCATTGCACCTGCTGGCGATGGTGTCTGGCTTCGCCCTGCTGGGCTACATCGTGGCCACCGCCAGGCCCTCGGCGCTGTGGAACCAGGCCACCTGGTGGCAGTCGATCGCGGTCTGGTTTGTCGCCGCCGTCGTAGCCCACGACCTGCTGTTGTACCCGCTCTACGCGCTGGCCGACCGGATCCTGGCCAGGCTAGTCGGCAGGCGCGACGTCTCGGCGCCCCGCCGCCGCCCGGAACTACCGGTACGCAACTACATTCGGATCCCGGCGCTGGCAGCCGGCTTGACGCTGCTGGTTTTCCTGCCCGGCATCATCAGACAGGGTGCGCCGACATACCTGGATGCGACCGGACAGACGCAGGAACCATTTCTGGGCAGGTGGTTGCTGCTCACCGCGGTCGCGTTCGGGATCAGCGCGGCCGCTTACGCCATTCGGCTGGTGGTGGCGCACGTGAGGCGGCGCCGAGCGGGGTGTTCGCGGGTCGACGCGATCGACGAGGAGTAGGCTCCCACCATGAACCAGCGACGCGCCGCCGGGTCAACCGGTGTGGCCTACATCAGATGGTTGCTACGTGCCCGTCCCGCTGACTATATGCTGGCCTTGAGTGTCGCCGGGGGTTCGCTACCGGTGGTGGGTAAGCACCTCAAGCCGCTCGGCGGCGTTACTGCCATCGGCGTCTGGGGCGCCCGGCACGCATCCGATTTCTTGTCCGCGACGGCGAAGGATTTACTGACCCCCGGTATCAACGAGGTTCGCCGTCGAGATCGTGCCAGCACGCAGGAGGTTTCCGTCGCGGCCTTACGCGGCATCGTTTCGCCCGACGACCTTGCCGTCGAATGGCCGGCGCCGGCGCGCACGCCGCCGGTCTGCGGGGCGCTGCGCCACCGCCGTTACGTCCACCGCCGTCGCGTCCTCTACGGCGACGACCCGGCCCAGTTGCTCGACGTATGGCGCCGCAAAGATATGCCCACCAAACCCGCGCCGGTGTTGATCTTCGTCCCAGGCGGTGCCTGGGTGCACGGCAGTCGCGCCATCCAGGGGTATGCGGTGCTGTCTCGGCTGGCCGCACAGGGGTGGGTGTGCCTATCGATCGACTACCGGGTCGCACCGCATCACCGCTGGCCACGACACATCCTGGATGTCAAGAGCGCCATCGCGTGGGCACGGGCCAATGTCGACAAATTCGGCGGTGACCGCAATTTCATTGCGGTGGCTGGTTGTTCGGCCGGCGGCCACTTGTCCGCGCTGGCCGGGCTCACCGCCAACGACCCGCAATATCAGGCCGAGCTGCCAGAGGGCTCCGACACGTCGGTCGACGCGGTGGTGGGGATTTACGGCCGCTACGACTGGGAGGACCGCTCCACCCCGGAACGTGCCCGGTTCGTCGATTTTCTGGAGCGGGTAGTGGTTCAGCGCACGATTGATCGTCACCCCGAAGTGTTCCGTGACGCGTCGCCGATCCAACGAGTCACCAGAAATGCACCGCCATTCCTGGTGATTCATGGCAGCCGTGACTGTGTCATCCCGGTTGAGCAGGCGCGGAGCTTTGTCGAGCGGTTACGAGCGGTCTCCCGCTCACAGGTTGGCTACCTGGAGCTGCCCGGTGCGGGCCACGGCTTCGACCTGCTAGACGGCGCTCGCACCGGCCCGACGGCACACGCGATCGCGCTGTTTCTCAACCAGGTTCATCGCAGCCGGGCACAGTTCGCGAAAGAGGTCATCTAAACGCCGGCCAATTGTATGGTCGCCCTATGAGTAGGGGGCTGCGGTGAAACGGCTCAGCGGCTGGGACGCGGTACTGCTTTACAGCGAGACCCCGAATGTGCACATGCACACACTCAAGGTCGCCGTGATCGAATTGGATTCGGACAGACAGGAATTCGGTGTCGACGCGTTTCGCGAGGTGATCGCTGGCCGGCTGCATAAGCTTGAGCCATTGGGCTATCAGCTGGTTGATGTCCCGTTGAAGTTCCATCACCCGATGTGGCGGGAGCACTGCAAGGTCGATCTCAACTACCACATCCGGCCGTGGCGGTTGCGCGCCCCGGGGGGTCGGCGCGAACTCGACGAGGCGGTCGGAGAAATCGCCAGCACCCCGCTGAACCGCGACCACCCGCTGTGGGAGATGTACTTCGTTGAGGGGCTTGCCAACCACCGGATCGCGGTGGTTGCCAAAATTCACCATGCGTTGGCTGACGGTGTTGCCTCGGCAAACATGATGGCACGGGGGATGGATCTGCTGCCGGGACCGGAGGTCGGCCGCTATGTGCCTGACCCCGCTCCTACCAAGCGGCAGTTGCTGTCCGCGGCGTTCATCGACCACTTGCGCCACCTCGGCCGGATTCCTGCAACCATCCGGTACACCACGCAGGGTCTAGGCCGGGTGCGACGTAGCTCGCGCAAGCTCTCACCCGCACTGACCATGCCATTTACCCCGCCACCGACGTTCATGAATCACCGGCTCACCCCGGAGCGCAGGTTCGCCACCGCCACCCTGGCGCTGATTGACGTGAAGGCGACGGCCAAGTTGCTGGGGGCGACGATCAACGACATGGTGCTGGCCATGTCGACCGGCGCTCTGCGTACCCTGCTATTGCGCTATGACGGCAAGGCCGAACCGCTGCTGGCGTCGGTCCCGGTGAGTTACGACTTCTCACCGGAGCGGATCTCCGGTAACCGCTTCACGGGAATGCTGGTGGCGCTGCCTGCCGACTCCGACGACCCGTTGCAGCGGGTGCGCGTCTGTCACGAAAACGCGGTCTCCGCCAAGGAGAGCCACCAGCTTTTGGGACCGGAGTTGATCAGCCGCTGGGCGGCTTACTGGCCACCTGCCGGTGCGGAAGCCTTGTTCCGGTGGTTGTCTGAGCGCGACGGCAGAACAAGGTACTCAACTTGAATATCTCGAATGTTCCCGGTCCGCGCGAACGCGGCCGCGTGGGGGCCGCGCTGGTCACCGAGATCTATTCGGTGGGCCCGTTGACCGCCGGTAGCGGATTGAATATCACGGTGTGGAGTTATGTCGATCAGCTCAATATCTCGGTGTTAACCGATGGTTCCACCGTGCAGGACCCGCATGAAGTAACCGCGGGAATGATCGCGGACTTCATCGAAATACGCCGCGCCGCTGGTCTTTCCGTGGAGTTGACAGTCGTCGAGTCCGCGATGGCGCAGGCATGACACGAAACACCGGACGAGTATGAGGCCAGTATGAGCAGCGAAAGCGACGCAGCCAACACCGAACCTGAGGTTCTGGTCGAACAGCGGGATCGGATTTTGATCATCACGATCAACCGCCCGAAAGCCAAGAACGCGGTCAACGCCGCAGTCAGCCGGGGCTTGGCCGATGCGATGGATCAGCTTGACGGCGATGCCGGCCTGTCGGTGGCAATCCTGACCGGTGGGGGCGGTTCGTTCTGCGCGGGCATGGACCTCAAGGCGTTCGCCCGGGGCGAGAATGTCGTCGTCGAAGGTCGCGGCCTTGGCTTTACCGAACGTCCGCCGACCAAGCCGCTCATTGCTGCGGTGGAAGGCTACGCGTTGGCGGGTGGCACCGAGCTGGCGCTTGCTGCCGACCTGATCGTGGCGGCCAGGGATTCGGCGTTCGGGATTCCTGAAGTCAAGCGGGGTCTGGTTGCCGGCGGCGGGGGATTGCTGCGGTTGCCGGAGCGCATCCCGTATGCGATAGCCATGGAGTTGGCGCTGACCGGTGACAACCTACCGGCCGAACGCGCGCACGAGCTGGGGCTCGTCAACGTTTTGGCCGAGCCGGGGACCGCCCTCGATGCTGCGATCGCGTTGGCGGAGAAGATCACCGCCAATGGGCCGCTGGCGGTGGTGGCCACCAAGCGGATTATCACCGAGTCGCGTGGGTGGAGTCCCGACACTATGTTCGCTGAGCAGATGAAGATCCTGGTGCCGGTGTTCACCTCCAACGACGCGAAGGAAGGTGCGATCGCGTTCGCCGAGAGGCGCCGGCCCCGTTGGACGGGCACCTAGCCCAGCTACGCGACGGTGTAGCCCATCGGCAGCAGGACACTCTTTTGCTGGGTGAAGTGTTCGACACCCTCGGGCCCGTTCTCGCGGCCGATTCCGGAGTTCTTGTAGCCGCCGAAGGGTGAGCCGGGATCGAAGGCGTACCAGTTGATTCCGTATGTCCCGGTGCGGATCTGCTGCGAGATCTTGATGCCTTTGGGCACGTCGGTGGTCCACACGCTGCCCGCCAGCCCATACACTGAATCGTTGGCGATCGCGATCGCGTCCTCCTCGGTGTCATAAGGAATGATGGCCAGCACCGGCCCGAAGATCTCCTCCTGTGCGATGGTCATCTTGTTGTCGACATCGGCGAATACGGTGGGTTGGATAAAGAAGCCGTTGTCCAAGCCCTCGGGACGGCCGCCGCCGCACACCAACCGAGCGCCCTCCTCGATGCCCTTGGCGATGTAGCCTTCAACGCGAGTCCGCTGCTTCTCCGAGATCAGCGGCCCGATCTGAGCTGCCGGGTCCGACGGCGGGCCCACCGGGAGAGCCGTTACGAAATTAGTTACCGCAGCCACGATTTCGTCGTACCGGGAGCGCGGAGCCAGAATGCGGGTCTGGTTGACGCAGCCCTGTCCGGCGTTCATGACGCCGGAGAACACCATCATCGGAATAGCTGCGGCCAGGTCGACGTCCTCGAGAATGATGGCCGCCGACTTGCCGCCGAGTTCTAAGGTGCACGGCTTGAGCATCTCAGCGGCACGCCTGCCGACCTCTCGGCCGACGGCCGAGCTGCCGGTGAAGGTAAACATGTCGATGTCCGGGTTAGACGTCAGCGCCTGACCGGTCTCAATCCCTCCCGGCACTACCGACAACACCCCCTCGGGCAGGCCCACCTCGGCGAACACCTCCGCCAAAGCGTTTGCGGTCAGCGGTGTTTCGGCGGCGGGCTTGAGCACGATGGTGCAGCCGGCCAGCAGCGCCGGCGCAATCTTGTTGACGGCCAGAAACAGCGGGACGTTCCAGGCCACGATCGCGCCCACCACACCGACCGGCTCACGGCTGACAATGCTCTGTCCATAGGAGCCGGTGCGGGTTTCGGTCCAGGTGACCTTGTCCGCTGCACCGGCAAAGTAGTTCATCGCCCCCATCGAACCCATCCAGTGCATCGTCTCGATGATGGTCGGCGGCTGGCCGGTTTCGGCTGCGAGCAGCTTGGTGAACAGGTCCTTGCGCTCAGCCAGCATCTTGACCGCCGCAGCGATCACCGCCGCACGCTCGTGCGGCGGGGTCGAGGGCCAGGGGCCGTTGTCGAACGCCGCACGTGCTGCGGCGACCGCGGCGTCGACGTCGGCGGCGGCCGCCATCGGCACCTTGCCGACATATTCCCCAGTGGCTGGGCAGCGTACCTCGATAACATCGGAGGTCGACGGTTTGGTCCACTTGCCGCCGATGAAAAGCTTGTCGTATTCCGTGGCACTGTCAGACATATGCGCCGCTCCTCCTCATCGCTGCGCTCGGCATCGTCGCCGGCGGTCATGGCGTCACCCTACCCAAGCCGAACGCGAAACGAGAACGTGTTCCATTATTAGGGTGTGAGCACCAATACCAGATTGCTCACCAGGAACTCACGCAGCACCGGGACGGATGTCAGCCACCACGCCCATCTGGGGTGGTAGCGGGGAAATACGGCTAACGCGGCTCCGGTGCCGGCAGCCCAGCGCAGACCCTCGGCGGCGGACACGGCAAACAACGACGACCCATAGTTGTTCTTTGCCGGATGGCCGTGTTTGCGGACATATCGGGCGGCGGCGCGGGCGCCGCCGAGGTAGTGGCTGAGGCCCATCTCGTGCCCGCCGAATGGCCCCAGCCAAACCGTGTAGGACAGCACGACCAACCCGCCTGGCTTGGTCACCCGCAGCATCTCGGTGCCAAGCTGCCAGGGGCGCGGCACGTGTTCGGCGACATTGGAGGACAAGCAGATGTCTACCGAGTCGTCGGCGAACGGCAGTGCCATGCCTGACGCCCGGACGAACATGCCGGGCCGGCCGGTGAACGCAGGTCCGGCGGCATGCATTTCATCAGGGTCCGGCTCGACGCCGATGTAGCCGACACCGGCGTCGGAGAACGCCGTCGCGAAATACCCCGGCCCGCCGCCAACGTCGAGCAGCGTACGGCCAACTGGCGGCTCGCTATGTGTGGCCAGCCACAGATCGCCGATCATTGCTGCGGTGTCGGCCGCCAGTGTGCGATAGAACCGTGCCGGGTCGCGCTGCTCGTAGCGGAAGTCTGCCAGCAGTCGCAGCGAGCGCCGCAGTGTCGCCCGTCGCGCGAACACATCGGTGACCGCCACCTGGCACACCCTACGGCCCGCTAGGCTATCGACCAATGTCTGCTCTGCGCTCGGTGTTGCTGCTGTGCTGGCGCGACATCGGGCACCCCCAGGGGGGCGGGAGCGAAGCCTATCTGCAACGCATCGGGGCTCAGTTGGCCGCATCGGGCATTGCAGTCACGTTGCGCACCGCTCGCTATCCCGGTGCGCCACGGCATGAACTGGTCGACGGGGTGCGGATCAGTCGTGCCGGCGGGCGCTACTCGGTGTATCTATGGGCGTTGCTGGCGATGGCCGCAGCCCGATGTGGGCTTGGGCCGCTGCGCCGAGTGCGCCCGGATGTGGTCGTCGATACCCAAAACGGCTGGCCGTTTGTGGCCCGGCTGTTGTATGGCCGGCGGTCGCTGGTACTGGTACACCATTGCCACCGTGAGCAGTGGCCGGTGGCCGGGCGGATGATGGGTCGGCTCGGCTGGTATGTCGAGTCGATGTTGTCGCCACGGCTACACCGGCGCAACCAGTACGTGACGGTGTCGCTGCCGTCGGCGCGGGATCTGATCGCCCTCGGTGTGGACAGCGAGCGGATCGCTGTGGTGCGCAACGGCCTCGACGAGGCGCCGTCGCCAACGTTGTCCGGCCCACGTGCGCCCACGCCGCGTGTGGTGGTGCTCTCCCGGCTGGTGCCGCACAAGCAGATCGAGGACGCGTTGGCAGCGGTCGCGGAGCTACAGCCTCGGATACCGGGCCTGCACCTAGACATCGTCGGCGGTGGCTGGTGGCGGCAGCGCCTCGTTGACCATGTGCACCGGCTCGACATTGCTGACGCCGTTACCTTTCACGGGCATGTCGACGATGTGACCAAACACCATGTGCTGCAAAGCTCCTGGGTGCACTTGTTGCCCTCACGTAAAGAGGGATGGGGGCTCGCGGTCATCGAGGCGGCCCAGCACGGCGTGCCCACCATCGGGTACAGATCCTCCGGTGGTTTGGCGGACTCGATCGTCGACGGGGTGACCGGCATATTGGTCGACGACCGGGCCGAATTGGTGGCTTGGCTCGAACAACTGCTGTCCGATTCGGTGCTGCGTGACCAACTCGGCGCCAAGGCACAGGCGCGTAGCGGTGAGTTCTCCTGGCGGCAAAGCGCCGAAGCGCTGCGCAGCGTGTTGGAGGCAGTGCAGGCCAGCCGTTTTGTCAGCGGCGTGGTTTGAGCCGGCTTCGACAGACTTAATCCTGGGCGCGGCTCGCCGGCGTGTCTTCGCAGTGGTGTAAGTGTCGGCGCACCCAATAGCCGGCCGCGCCAGCGCCGCCGACCAGCAGCATCGAAAGCCACGCCCAATGCGCGAGCATTGTCGCTTTGAGGCGGGCCGACGATGCACCGGAGGTTTGGCCGCCGACCCGATAAAGAGCCAATTCGTCGTCGCGGTGCGCCGCTGCTAGCCGGCCGAGGGTGCGTGCGGCCGCGCCCATGTCGCCGGCGCTGTCGGATTCGACGACCAGCCACCCGACGCCGGCCGCGGCCAAGGTTGACGGATGGGGCCCGGTGAGCAGCAGCTCCTGGACCGCCCGGGCGTGCGCGTCTTCGCCGGGAACGGTCACCCCGGAAATGACCAGATCACCTGTGGTCAGCACATCGGCGCGAACCCAACGGGGGAGCGGATCGAGTACCGGTGCCGAACCGGACCACGAGAAGCGCCGCATGGTGCCCGCGGGCAAGACCGCAACCGTCCGGGGATCGGCATTGATCGCCGCTGCCACCGCCGCCCAACCGGACGGGTAGTGCACAGGCGCAACCTTGCCCCACACCCCCCACGCCAAGTCAGGCAGCGTTAGGACCAGCGCCAGACAGCAGACCACCGCCGCCGTTGCCGGTCGCAGCCAGCGTCGCAGCGTTAGCACCGTGCCCGCACCGGAGAGTGTGTATCCGGGTACCGCCAGCGCGACCCACTTCTGTCCGTCGCGCAGCACGCCCAGGCCGGGTGCGGCATCGACCACCACCCGTAGCGCGTGCAGACCTGGGCCGGTCGCAAGGACAGCCGGGACCATCACGGACACCGCCGCTAGTGTCAGCAGCGGCACTGCCACGGGCCGGCGCGCCACAGTCGGTAGTCCGATCGCCACCATGGCGAGTAGTACGACGGCGGATGCCACTGCGAAAAGCGTTGTCCGCGAGCTAGGTACGGCCTCGCCGTTCCAGATCCCACCGAGACTGGCCAAGCTGCCAAGCGTGCCCAGCCCCGGTTCGGCGCGTGGCGCGAACGCGGTAACCCCAAGCTGATTGGCTGCCGTGTGGCTGGTCAACGACGAGCCCAGCGCCGACGCCGTCAGCCAGGGCAGCGCACCCACCAGCGCGGAGCCCAACGCCGCGACCCCACATTGCCAGCGCGGGCGGCCCGCGCCGGGCATCGCCACGCACACCACCGCAACTGTCGCGGCGAGTAGCAGCCCGGACGGGGTCAGGCCGGCCAGCGCAACCCAGAACGCCAGCCCAAAAAGCCCGAACCAACCCGCGCCAACCGTTGTTCGCATCGTTAACATCGCGGTCGCAACCCAGGGCAGACACCCATAGCCGACCAGCAGGCTCCAATGGCCCTGCAAAAGTCGTTCGGCCACATAGGGATTCCAGATCGCCAGCGTGATCGCGACAAACTGGCCGGCTGCCCCCGCTGCGGGTAGTGCCGTTGCGACCAGTCGGGCCGCGCCCCAGCCCGCCAGCCAAAGCCCCAGCAGCAGCAGCGCTTTCACCACGACGCCGCCGTCGACGAGGTGTGACGCCAAAGCGACCGCGAAGTCCTGCGGAGTCGCCCGGGGCGCCGATGTCAGCCCTAGGGCGTTGGCCGACACATACGACCGTGGTGTGGACACTGCATCGCGCAGCAGTAGGTATCCGGGCCGCAGTAGCGGCGCGGCCAACAGCAGCACCAAGACCAGCGCGTACCCCGGTCGGAACCAGCGCACGTCGCCTGATTAGCGCCGCTCGGGCGGGCCGGGGTCGGGATGCCCCGCGTCCGGCGGTGGGGGCGGCTGCGCCGAACCGAGTCGGGGCGGATCCGAGCCACTCGGCTCGCGCGGGAAGTCGGGGCGCTGCGTGGGCAGTTTCTCGGTCTCAGCCTCCGCTCCAGGCACCGGTTCTTCGAAGCCGCCGCGGCGGTAATCGTGGTCGTCCCGATCCCCGCTGGCAGCCATCAGCGCACCTTCGGTCCGAAGGCTAAACGACGCGAACAGACCACCGCCGACCAGCGCGACCAAGCCGGCCGCGGTGAATGTAATCGGCAGCACCCGCGACCACAGCGCCAGCCGGTCGCGCTCGTCGCGAGCCGCGTTGACCTGGGATTCGACCGTCTCTTCGGTGGAGGTGACCTGGTAGTCGGCAAACGTGACCTCTGGTTTGAGTGGGTCACGAGCGAAGTAGTGGTTGGCGCGTTCGGTTTCTTTGACGATGGTGCCGGACACCGGGTCCACCCAGAATGTTCGCTGCGCCGCGTAATAGCGGGTCATGGTGATTTGCTCGTTCGGATCACCGGGTAGCCCCCACATCGCCGCTGATGTGGTGACTTTGCCGTCCTCGTCGCCGGCGTACAGCGACGGGTATTTGAGGGGAGCCACCAGCTTCCCCTCGGGGGTGTAGCCGACGTTCTGCGTGAAGCGGTATGTGGTTAAACCGTTGACGTCCTCCTCGCCTTCGTAGTTGGCGTCAAACGCCTTCTGTGCGATGGGGTCGAAATAGGGGTATGTCTTCTTCTCGGTGTGAAACGGGAACCGGTAAGACAGCCCGTCGTGCCGCAGCGGAATGGCCGTCGGCGGGTTCTCGTCATTGAGGCCCCGCGGTTTCTGGACGGCGCCGCCGGTGTGGGTGTCGTCGGAGACAGCCATCGCCGTCTTGCGGTTGAGGGTGACCGTGTCGACGATCGCCAGCAGCAGCCCGCTGTCCTTCTGCTTGTCGGTGCGCCGGAGCGAGGATCCGACCTGAAGTGTGACCACGTCGGCGTTGGCGGGCGATTCGACGGTGACTTGCTGTTGGGACACCAGCGGCACGTCCTGGTTGACCACGATGTGCTCGGTGGCTAGCGATGCCGAGTCGAGTGCCGTTCCAGTGCCGTCGCTGATCAACGTGGCATCGATATCGAGTGGGATCTCAGCGATCCTGCTGGTGGTATAGGTCGACAGCAGCAGGGCGGCGATCAGTAGGGCGGCTCCGAGTCCGATAGCGCCGCACGCGGCGAACCGCAACATGACTGCCCGGTTCACCTGCGCCGCTCTCCCCCGCAAGCGGGTGGTGCCCCCACCTCATCGCTTCGTCCCCCGCAAGCGGGCGGTGCCCCCACTGCATCGTCGCCGGCGCGGTTCACGTTGCTGTGACCTCCTTATGGTCCATGGACTCGTCGGTCGGGACCCGCTCCGACCTGACCAAGCGAGGCAAAACCCGTTTGACCCTAACAGCAGAGCGTATGGGCCCGGCGGACGAATCGGGTGCACCGATTCGCCCGCAAACACCTCACAGGCACACTGTGTTGGTGACCAACGGCCAGGTGGTGGGTGGGACCCGTGGCTTTCTGCCCGCCGTCGAGGGAATGCGCGCATGCGCGGCCGTCGGCGTCGTGGTCACTCACGTCGCGTTCCAGACCGGGCACTCTAGCGGTGTGGGCGGGCGGCTGTTCGGCCGCTTCGATCTGGCGGTGGCGGTGTTCTTCGCCGTGTCGGGATTCTTGTTGTGGCGCGGACACGCCGCAGCGGCGCGAGATCTGCGGTCACACCCGCGAACCGGTCCGTATCTGCGATCGCGGGTGGCGCGCATCATGCCGGCCTATGTGGTGGCGGTGGTCGTCATCCTGTCCCTGCTGCCCGACGCGGATCATGCCAGCCTGACCGTGTGGCTGGCCAACCTGACGCTCACCCAGATCTATGTGCCGCTGACCCTGACCGGCGGCCTGACCCAGATGTGGAGCCTGTCCGTGGAGGTCGCCTTCTATGCGGCGCTGCCGGTCTTAGCGTTGCTGGGCCGCCGAATTCCGGTCGGTGCCCGAGTGCCGGCGATCGCGGCGCTGGCGGCGCTCAGCTGGGCGTGGGGCTGGCTCCCGTTGGACGCCGGGTCGGGGATCAACCCGTTGACCTGGCCGCCGGCGTTCTTCTCGTGGTTCGCCGCGGGAATGTTGCTGGCGGAGTGGGCCTACAGCCCGGTCGGGTTGCCGCATCGGTGGGCGCGCCGCCGCGTGGCGATGGCGGTTACCGCGCTGCTGGGTTACCTGGTGGCGGCCTCGCCGTTGGCGGGTCCGGAGGGCCTGGTTCCGGGCACGGCGGCACAATTCGCGGTGAAGACCGCGATGGGCTCGCTGGTAGCGTTCGCGCTGGTGGCGCCGCTGGTGCTGGACCGGCCCGACACGTCGCACCGGCTGCTGGGCAGCCCCGCGATGGTGACCCTGGGCCGTTGGTCCTATGGCCTGTTCATCTGGCATCTGGCCGCGCTGGCCATGGTGTTTCCCGTGATCGGAGCGTTCCCGTTTACCGGGCGAATGCCGACGGTGCTGGTGTTGACGCTGATCTTCGGTTTCGCGATCGCCGCGGTCAGCTACGCCCTGGTCGAGTCGCCCTGCCGGGAAGCGTTGCGCCGCTGGGAGCGCCGCAACGAACCCATATCGGTCGGCGAACTTCAGGCGGACGCGATTGCACCCTGACTCGGCCGGCTGACACCTGGCGGGCACCTAGTCGATCGTGCCCGCTGGCACGATCCACTGACAGGGCTGACCGGTCACGGCGGCGATGAGATCGAAGTCCGCGTCGTAATGTAGAACGACCAGCCCGTGTTCCTCGCCGGCCGCGGCAATGAGCAGGTCCGGGATTTTGCGACCGCGCTGACTACGCGCAGCGAGTAGGCGCTGGATTCCAAGCGCGCGGCGATGATGCGATGCCGTCGATTCGATGAGGTCGAACGCGCTCAATGCCACCATGAGCCGCTGCCACTCGGTCTCATTGCGTGCGGAGTACCCGACTTCAAGGTCGGTTATTTGCGTGCGAGCGACGGCACCGGCCTCAGCCAACGGTTCCACCGCCCGCCGCACGGCGGGCCGGCTGAGCCTTTTGATCACGCTGGTGTCGAGAAGATATTTCAGCGCCATGCTTCGGCGCGGTCCTCTGGCGGTGCGGCGGCCAGCGTGTCGAGAGCGGCGGCGACGCGTTGAACTCGCTGAGACGTGGCTTGCCGCAGGGCCGCGTTGACGGTGTCTTTGATCGTCGTCGTGCCCAATTCTGTACGAGCCATGTTTAAAGCCTGCTCGTCGATGTCGACGAGATGTTTCGCCATGAATCGGAGTATATATCAATAAGGAGCCGATATATATGCACAATGCCAAGCCCATGGCATTCGCCCGGCGCGGCTGTCTCACTGATAGCCGCCCTGCCGCTCGAAGATGCGGCGCGGGTTGTCGACGAGCATGGTGTGCAGCTGCTCGTCGGTGACGCCGTGCTGCTTCAGTGCGGGGATGACGTCGTTGTGGATGTGGAGGTAATGCCAATTCGGCATCGCCACCGGCACCAGCTCCTCGGGAAGCGCGTCGAAATAGCAGCAGGCGTCGTGTGATAGCACCATCTTGTCGGCATGGCCGCGCTCGCACATTCGGGCCACGATGTTCACCCGGTCCTGAAACGGTGAGATCACGTCGACGCCGAACCGGTCCATCCCGAGGTAGGAGCCGGCGGCGATGAGCTCTTCCAGGTAGCCGACGTCGGTGCTGTCGCCGCAGTGTCCGATAACCACCCGGCTCAGGTCCACCCCCTCCTCGGCGAAGATGCGTTGCTGGTCAAGGCCGCGCCGCAGCCCGGCGTGGGTGTGGGTGGAGATCGGCGCCCCGGTGCGTTTGTGTGCTTGGGCGACCGCGCGCAACACCCGCTCGACACCAGGGGTGAGGCCGGGTTCGTCGGTGGCGCACTTGAGGATTCCCGCCTTGATGCCGGTGTCGGCGATGCCGTGCTCGATGTCGCGGACGAACATGTCGGTCATGATCTCCGGGCCGTCCAGCTGTGCGCCCGGCCCGAGGTAGTGGAAGTAGAACGGGACGTCGTTGTAGGTGTACAAGCCGGTGGCCACGACGATGTTCAGCTCGGTGGCCGCGGCCACCCGGGCGATGCGCGGGATGTATCGGCCCAGCCCGATCACCGTGAGGTCGACGATGGTGTCCACGCCGCGGGCCTTGAGTTCGCCTAGCCGGGCGATGGCGCCGGCCACCCGCTTGTCCTCGTCGCCCCAGGCTTCCGGGTAGTTCTGCGCAATCTCGGTGGTCATGATGAAGACGTGCTCGTGCATCAGCGTGACGCCGAGATCAGCGGTGTCGATGGGTCCGCGAGCGGTATTTAGTTCTGGCACGTCACTGATGCTAGGCCGCAATCGGTGTCTTGCGGGGCCGCAGTGCAGTAGCGTCACCCTCGTCGTTGACCGAACCGCTCGGGAGCCAATTCTTATGCTGCTCAACCCCAACCATTTGACACGCAAATACCCAGACCGTCGCTCCGGGGAGATCATGGCCGCGACGGTGGACTTCTTCGAGTCCAGGGGGAAGGCCCGGCTCAAGCACGACGACCACGAGCGGATCTGGTACTCGGACTTCCTGGACTTCGTCGGGCGGGAACGCATCTTTGCTTCCCTACTGACGCCGGCCTCCTATGGCGCCGATGATTGCCGCTGGGACACCTACCGGATCAGCGAGTTCGCCGAGATCATGGGCTTCTACGGGCTGAGCTACTGGTACCCCTTCCAGGTGACCGCCCTAGGCCTGGGCCCGATCTGGATGAGCGCCAACGAGGACGCCAAGCGCAAGGCCGCCGCGGGGCTCGAGGCCGGCGAAGTGTTCGCCTTCGGCCTGTCCGAACAGACCCACGGCGCCGACGTCTATCAGACCGACATGATCCTTACCCCCAGCGACGGCGGCTGGACCGCCAACGGCGAGAAGTACTACATCGGCAACGCCAACGTGGCCCGGATGGTCTCCACCTTCGGCAAGATCGCCGGCACCCCAGAAAGCCAGGAGTACGTCTTCTTCGTCGCCGACTCCCAGCACGAGCGGTATGACCTGATCAAGAATGTGGTGAACTCGCAGAACTATGTGGCCAATTACGCGCTGCGCGATTACCCGGTCACCGAGGCCGACATCCTGCATCGTGGCGCCGAAGCCTTCCACGCCGCCCTCAACACGGTCAACGTCTGCAAGTACAACCTGGGTTGGGGTGCCATCGGAATGTGCACCCACGCCCTCTACGAGTCGGTCACCCACGCGGCCAACCGTCACCTGTACGGCACTGTGGTGACCGACTTCAGCCACGTGCGGCGGCTGCTCACCGACGCCTACGTGCGGCTAATTGCGATGAAGCTGGTCGCCAGCCGGGCCAGCGACTACATGCGCAGCGCGTCGGCCGCCGACCGTCGCTACCTGCTCTACAGCCCGCTGACCAAGGCGAAGGTCACCAGCGAAGGCGAGCGGGTCATCACCGCCCTGTGGGACGTCATTGCGGCCAAAGGGGTGGAAAAGGACACGTTTTTCGAGACCGTGGCTCGCGAGATTGGCCTGCTGCCCAGGTTGGAAGGCACCGTGCACATCAACATCGGGCTACTCGGCAAATTCATGCCCAACTACCTGTTCGCTCCCGACTCCACGCTGCCGGTCATCCCGCGTCGCGACGACGCCGCCGATGACGCGTTCCTGTTTGCCCAGGGACCCACCGGGGGCTTGGGTAAGGTGCGTTTCCACGACTGGCGCGCGTCATTTGACACCTGCGCGCATCTGCCTAATGTCGCACTGCTGCGCGAGCAAGTCGACGTGTTCGCCGAGCTGCTGGCCAGCGCCACCCCGGACGCGGCACAGCAGAAGGATATCGACTTTGCCTTCGGCGTGGGACAACTCTTCGCGAACGTGCCCTATGCCCAGCTCATTTTGGAGGAGGCCCGGCTATCTGGTGTCGACGAGGCCTTGATCGACGAGATCTTCGGCGTACTGGTTCGGGACTTCAACACCCATGCCGTCGAGCTGCACGGCAGGTCCGCCACGACAGCCGAACAGGCTCGGTTCGCCATGCGAATGGTCCGTCGGCCGGTGCACGATCCCGCCCGCTACGACCAGATCTGGAAGGACCACGTGCTCGCGCTCAACGGCGCATATCAAATGGCACCATAGTGCGCCGCGTCGAGATCGACGCTGCCGTGTTGCCCACTCGCACTTTCGCGCGCTGGTGTCAATCTCGACGCCAGCCTTGACCGTGATGCAGCGCACAGTAGAATGACCAGTGGTCACCAACGCAAGGAGGCCCCATGCCGACGGTGACGTGGGCGCGTGTCGATCCGGCTCGCCGTGCCGCCGTGGTGGAAGCCGCCGAGGCTGAGTTCGGTGCGCACGGATTCTCCCGCGGCAGCTTGAACGTCATAGCCCGGCGTGCCGGAGTCGCCAAGGGCAGCCTGTTCCAGTACTTCGCGGACAAGCGCGACCTCTACGCGTTTATTGCCGACATCGCCAGCCAGCGAGTCCGCTCCTACATGGAGGACCTGATCCGCGAGCTGGACCCGAACCGGCCGTTCTTCGAATTCCTCACCGACCTGCTCGATGGCTGGGTCGCCTACTTCGCCGAGCATCCTCGGGAACGTGCGTTGCATGCTGCGGCGACCCTGGAGGTCGACACCGATGCCCGCATCAGCGTGCGCAGCGTCCTGCACCGCCACTACCTGGACGTGCTACGGCCGCTGGTGCGCGACGCGCACGCGCGGGGCGACCTGCGCGCAGATTCCGACACCGGTGCATTGATGTCGCTGCTGCTGCTGATCTTTCCGCACCTGGCGCTGGCTCCATACATGCGTGGTTTGGATCCGATCCTGGGCCTCGACGAGCCCACACCTGAGCAGCCCGCGCTGGCCGTGCGCAGGCTTGTCGCCGTGCTGGCGGCGGCCTTCGATGCCCAGCACCCCGCGACCAACTCAGCCCAGACCCGATCGGAGGAGATCACATGACACGCACACGTTCGGGCTCGCTCGCCGCGGGCGGACTCAACTGGGCGAGCCTGCCACTGAAGCTGTTCGCCGGGGGCAACGCAAAGTTCTGGGATCCGGCCGACATCGACTTCACGCGCGACCGGGCGGACTGGGAGAAGTTGTCGGACGACGAACGTGACTACGCCACCCGATTGTGCACCCAGTTCATTGCCGGCGAGGAGGCGGTGACCGAGGACATCCAGCCGTTCATGTCCGCGATGCGGGCCGAGGGACGGCTGGCCGACGAGATGTATCTGACGCAGTTCGCGTTCGAGGAAGCCAAACACACCCAGGTGTTTCGCATGTGGCTGGATGCCGTCGGAATCAGCGAAGACTTGCATCGCTATCTCGACGACTTGCCCGCCTACCGCCAAATCTTCTACGCGGAGTTGCCGGAGTGCCTCAACGCATTGTCGGCCGATCCCTCACCGGCCGCCCAGGTCCGGGCGTCGGTCACCTACAACCACATCGTGGAAGGCATGCTGGCGCTCACGGGCTACTACGCCTGGCACAAGATCTGTGTGGAACGCGCAATCCTTCCCGGCATGCAGGAGCTGGTCCGGCGCATCGGTGACGACGAGCGACGCCACATGGCTTGGGGCACCTTCACCTGTCGGCGCCACGTCGCCGCCGACGACGCCAATTGGACGGTGTTCGAAACACGGATGAACGAGCTCATCCCGCTGGCGCTGCGCCTCATCGAGGAGGGCTTTGCGCTGTACGGCGACCAGCCCCCATTCGACCTGTCCAAGGACGATTTCCTGCAATACTCGACCGACAAGGGAATGCGCCGGTTCGGCACCATCAGCAACGCCCGCGGCCGGCCGGTCGCCGAAATCGACGTCGACTACTCGCCCGCGCAGCTGGAGGACACCTTCGCCGACGAGGACCGGCGCACCCTGGCAGCGGCCTCGGCCTAGGCCTGGCGAGCAGACGCAAAATCGCCCAATTTCGTGCCGAATTGGGCGATTTTGCGTCTGCTCGCCAGGGGAACGCTAGGCGATCCAGACGGTCTTGATGTTGCAGAACTCGCGTATCCCGTGTGCGGACAGTTCCCGGCCATAGCCCGAGCGCTTGACCCCGCCGAACGGCAATTCGGGATAGGACACCGTCATGCCGTTGATAAAAACCTGGCCCGCCACGATGTCGTCGATGAAGCGTCGTTGCTCGGTCTCGTCGCGGGTCCAGGCGTTGGATCCCAGCCCGAAGGTGGTGGCGTTGGCGATCTCGACGGCCTCGTCGATGTTCGCCGCGCGGAACACCGAGGCGACCGGACCGAAGACCTCCTCGGTGTAGAGAGCCATGTCCTTGGAGATGTCGGTGATCACGGTCGGCGGGTAGAACCAGCCCGGCCGGTCGAGACGCTTTCCGCCGCACCGGATCACCGCGCCCGCCGCGGCAGCATCCTCGACTTGCTTGGCAACCTCGTTGCGGCCCTGCTCGGTGGCCAGCGGGCCCACGTCGGTGTCCGGGTCGGTCGGGTCGCCGACCCGTAACGCCGCCATCCGCGCGACGAACTTGTCGACGAAATCGTCGTAAATGTCGGCGTGGACGATGAACCGCTTGGCGGCGATGCAGGATTGGCCGTTGTTCTGCACCCGGCCGGTGACGGCGGTGCTGACCGCGGCGTCCAGATCGGCCGACGGCATAACGATGAACGGGTCGCTGCCGCCGAGCTCGAGCACGGTCGGCTTGATCTCGTTACCGGCGATAGCGCCCACCGATTGGCCGGCCGGCTCGCTTCCGGTCAGCGTGGCCGCCGCGACCCGGGGATCACGCAGGATGGCTTCGACGGCTCCCGAGCTAACAAGCAACGTCTGGAAGCAGCCGTCCGGGAAGCCGCCTCGGGCGATGACGTCGGCCAGGTACAGCGCGCATTGCGGCACGTTCGACGCGTGCTTGAGCAGGCCGACGTTTCCGGCCATCAGTGCCGGTGCGGCGAACCGAACCGCTTGCCACAGGGGGAAGTTCCATGGCATCACCGCCAGGATCACCCCGAGCGGCTGGTATCGGCCGTAGGCCGCCGACGCCCCGACCTTGGCCGCATCGGCGGGTTCGTCGGCCAGCAACGCCTCGGCGTTTTCGGCGTAGTAGCGAAAACCCTTGGCGCACTTCAGTGCCTCGGCTTTGGCCGCGGCCAGCGTCTTGCCCATCTCGAGCGTCATCATCGCGGCGGCCTGGTCGGCCTCGGCTTCCAGCAAGTCGGCGGTGGCATTGGCCCACCGGGCGCGCTGGGCGAAGCTGGTCTGGCGGTAGTCGGCGAACCGCCGGTGGGCCCGGGCTATTGCCGCGTCGACTTCGTCATCGGTCGCCGCAGTGAATGTCTTGACTGTTTCGCCGGTAGCCGGGTTGATGGTGGCGATGGGCACGCTGACATCCTTTGCTGGGTGGGTTTGCACAAATCGTCCGGTGTCCAGCCTGCCACTAACGTGGCCAGCGCTCCCGAGCAGGAGGTGTCGGGGCCTCCTATCGGCTGGGGTGGGCTCTATCACGGGCAGGACCAGCGTGGCGGAACATGTCACCGATCGCATGTTCGTCGGGAGCTAATCGGCCCGTTCAATCGGCCGGTGGCGAGGCGACTTTGCGTAGCGACATCGGTGGGACGTAGCGCCCGATCAGCGTGCGGTGCCACCAGGCTCGGTCCCGTCGCAGCTCGGCCACGGTGGTGAAGCGGTACTGATACAGCTGCGCGCGCACATACCGAGGCGGAGATTGCGGGAAAGGATTGTGGCGCAACAGCTTCAGCGTCGCAGGATCATTGCGCAGCAACCGGTTTAGGAATGGCGTCATCCACGGTAGTGCGTAGCCCGGTGAGATGGCGGCGAACCACATGAGCCAGTCCAGCCGCAGATGGTAGGGGGCCCATTGCCGCGGCAGCCGGCGCGGATCACCGGGCTTGCCCTTGAATTCGTATGCTTTCCAGACGGTTTGTTCGGTAATCGGTGACTCGTCGGTCCCTTCGATTACCACTTCCCGGCGGGTGCGGCAGATGCTGCCGAACGCCCCGTAGGTGTTGACCAAATGAAAGGGGTTGAACGACATGTTCATTCGTTGATGAGAGGACAGCAGATTGCGTGCCGGCCAGTAGCTCAGCAACAGCACCGCCGCGGTGAATACGACCACGAGGCCGGCGAACCACTGCGGCGGTGCCGACAGCGCCGGCTGGGCCGGCATCGGCAGCAGCGCCGCGGCCGAAGATGTGTCGATCGCGCTGCACGCCAAGAGGATGGTCAGCCAATTGAGCCAGGAGAAATTTCCCGATGCCACCAGCCATAGCTGGGTAACCACGATGATCGCGGCGGCGATGCTGGCTGCGGGCTGTGGTGTGAACAACCCAAACGGCACCACGAGCTGGGCGAAATGGTTGCCCGCCACCTCAATCCGGTGCAATGGCTTAGGCAGGTGATGGAAGAACCAGCTCAACGGGCCCGGCATGGGCTGTGTTTCGTGGTGGTAGTACAGGCACGTCAGACTGCGCCAGCACGAGTCGCCGCGCATCTTGATCAATCCGGCACCGAATTCGACCCGGAACAGCAGCCAGCGCGCCAACAACAACGTCAGAATCGGCGGGGCGGTGCGCTCGTTTCCGAGGAAGATCATCAGGAAGCCGGTCTCCAGCAGCAGCGACTCCCAACCGAATGAGTACCACGCCTGCCCGACGTTGACGATGGACAGGTAGAGCACCCACAGCGTCAGCCAGATCAGCATCGTGGCCCACAACGGCACGAAGGAGGCCGCACCGGCGACGACGGCTGCCGACAACACGGCACCCAACCAGCAGACCCCGGCGAACACCCGATCGGAATAGCGAAAGTGAAAGATGCTCGGTGTTCGCCAGAAGGACTGTCCAGCCAGATACCGCGGCACCGGCAGCATGCCGTGCTCTCCGATGAGGGGCCGGAACTGCTGTGCGGCCGCGACGAATGCGATCAGATAAATAATCGCCGTGCCGCGCTCCAGCGCCAGTCTGCCCAGCCAATATTCGGGCGCTGAAAACCATCCCATGGCCGTTACTCCTTGGACACGGCGTTCACACCAACTATTGCATGCGGTCTTGACCACGAGACTCTGATGTGGCGACCACCGATGCCGCCACCACGGAAACCGAAATCAGTGCCAGCAGTTGCACACTGGCCCAGTTCCCGGCGTATCCGTCGACCGACCGCCACGGATGCCGGGACAGCGCAGCGCCGGCCAGGATCAGCCCGCCCGCAGCCAGTCCGACGGTGACCCGGTCACGTAGTCGCTCCCGGCGGCGCAGTGCATACCGCACACCGAGGGCCGTGCCCATCACCATGACCCCGGCGATGCTGGCGATCACCGCCCCGGCCGCCAGCACCCCGGCCGCCGCCCAGGCTCCGGGCCTCCAGGGTGGTGTGGGCCGGTCGGCGAGCTGCCGTCGCCCGGTCCGCCAGAACGCCAGCAGAGCTAGCAGGGGCAGCAGGGCCAGCCCTATCGCCAGGCTCGCCCGATACAGCGAGTTCGGTGCGAATGTCAGCGTGATGGTGCCGGGGTTCCCGGCGGGCACCACCCAGGCCTGCTGCCACCCGTTGACGGCGATCGGTGTCAGCCGGGCCCCGGTGCTCGTGCGGGCCACCCAGCCCGAGTTGATGCTTTCGGGTACCACCAGCACCCGGGAAGTGGCCGACTCGGGAACCCGAACTTCGCGGTGGGTGGGACCCCACGCACCCGTTTCAGCAGAAGTAACTGTCGCGCTTGACAATCCAGCACCGGGAGTTGACAACTGGGCACCGTCGACCACGAACGCGGCGCCGGGGCTGATCAGCAATTCCTGCTGTCCCGCCGGCAGCGCTATCGGCTCGCGTTCACACGGGAGCGCGGCGACCGGTTCACCGTCCAGCAAGGCGCCCACCGTGGTTCGGATCGAGGTGTGCACGAACCGGCCCGCGACGGCGACGACCGGGCCGTGATCGCAATCCACGGTGAGCGCACGCGCGCGGTTGCGGGCGGCGTCGGCCGGCGCAATCGGGGCGCCGCCGGCGCCAAGCACCACCACTTCGGCCAGCCCCGGCGGCTTGAGCTGGTCGAAGCCCAGCGCGTTGCGATCGATGACATCGTCCCAGTCCAGCAGGCTGACCGACACCGTGTCGGTCACCCGGGGATGCAGCCATAGCGTCGTTAGCTCGCCGACCTGCAGTTGTCGGACCTGGGGGCCGTCGCCCAGGTTGATGGCCACCACCGTCGGATGGGCCGGCAACATCGACCGGCTGGCGGCCAGCCGCAGCCCGGTCACCACGGTGGGCCGCGGCAGGGTCAGCGTCAGCGTCGGCGGGGTTTTGTGTTGCACCACCCGCTGCGGCGCGGTCCAGGCGGTGGCCGGATCGCCGTCGGCGGCCGCGTACGCCGAGCCGAGGATGTCGACAAGGTCGGAATCACCGCTGGCCCGGGTGGTGGAAGGCGCGGCGATCAAGTCGGCCAGCTTCGGGCCCTGCCGTGGTCGCACCCACACCATCGGGGTCACCGACACCGGGCGGGGTACGGTCAGTGTGCGGCTGAGATTGGCCGGTTCCTCGGGTGCCAGGGCCATCGAGGCGGCGCAGCGCACGCCGTCGGGTCCCGGGGCGCAGCCCGGTCTGCCCAGCAGTTCGGATCCCAGGTCCCAGCCCGCGATCGCCGAACCCGGCGGCGGCCCGGGCACCAGCACGGTGTGTCGCAGCTGAACCGGATGGGCGAAACCGGACGCATCGTATTGGGTGATGGCCAGATCGGTGATGCCGAACTGCACACCGGCCGACCCGTCGTCGGTGGCGGCCGCGGTAAACCGCACCCAGGGGGTTTCGCCGTAGGGCAGTGCGGCGGTGAGCGGTTTGCCCGCCTCATCGAACCGCAGGGTGGTGCTGCCGTTGACGGTCTCGATCAGGATGCGTCGGACCTGGGCGCCGACCGCGGTCGCGCTGGGTGTCAGGGTGACGACGGCATTGGTCACCGGACGGTCGAAATCCACCTGCAGCCACTGCCCAACGGCGGCCTGCAGCGCGTTGGACACCCAAGCGGTCGCCGGGTCACCGTCGACGGCGGCCGCGGGTGCGCTCGCCGGGGCGACGTCGGGCATGGCGGTGGCATCCGCCGAGGAGCTCGACACGGTGATCCGGCCGCCGGTCCATCCACCGACGACCGGCTCCGCGCCCGGCACCGGGTAGTCAGGCACCCGGTTGTAGGTGTGCCGGGCGTCGCCGGGTGCCCGGATCGCCGACGAGTGGTGGTCCACCCGGCCGTAATCGGTCTCGCGGGCCACCGGGGTGTCGGTGACGGCGACCTGGGGCACCGGCAAGCCGGCAGCTCGAGCGTCCGCGGTCATCAGCACCGGACCCAGCGGGGGCTGGCCCTGCAGCCGGCGTCGTTCGTCCAGACGCAGCAGGACCTCGGGTCCGCCGTCGACGCGGGCGAGCTGGTCGGTCGCGGCGAAGTAGGGCGCACCGGGGTTGGCGGGCGCGCTCACCCGGTAGATCTCAATCGCGGGATATCGGGGTCGCAGGCCGCTGTCGTTGACGAAACCCGCCAGCGGATCAGGACCCACCGGCGCGCCGAACTCCGCCAGCTTCGCTAGCCCGGGCGACCCTGCGATGCTACGGTGCAGCAGAATCGGTCGTGCCGAGCGCGACGTCTCGGGATCCAGATCGTTGCGTACCAGCACATAGGAAATGCCTTGGCGGGCAAGGGTATCGGCCAGCCCCGCCGACGGTCGTCCGGCGGCGAACAGGCGTTGCACGGAGTCCAGCGCTCGAATGGTCTGCGGCGGGGTCAGCGGAATGGAGTCGCGCACGCCCCACGGGCCGTCGCCGAGCACCTGCAGCGGCTCGTCGTGGCTGGTGCCCCACACCTGGGTGGCGAACGGGGCGCCCGGGACCACCAGCACCCGCCCGGGAGTGGGCGTCGCGGCATGGTGTGTGCGCAGCCAGTCGGCGGCCTCCTGCCAGTACTGGGGAAGCGCACCGAACGTGCCGGGCGGGGCGACCCGGCCGGTCCACGCCAGCGAGGTGCTGACCATCAGCGCGGTCAGGGCTACCACCGCCACCGCTACTCGCTTGTCCCGCTCGGGGTGCGCGAACGCGCGCAGCCACGCCGGCCTCGGCGCGCTGCCTGGCAGCGGAACTCGGCTCAGCAGCTGCGCCAAGCCCAGCACCAGGGGCAGCCGGATCACCGGCCCCACCTTGTGTACGTTGCGCAGGGGGGTGCCGGCGGCGTCCAGGAACGCCTGCACCGGGTGGGCGACCGGCGAAGCCAGCCCGCCGCGGTGGCCGACGGCCAGCAGCACCACCCCGACCAACAGCATCGTCACCAGCCGGCCGCGCGCCGGCATCGCCGGGCTAGTCAGTCCGGCCAGCCCGGCCGCTGCGACCAGGCAGGTGCCCAGGATGGCCGCCGATCCGGTGACCAACGGCGCGCCCGCGGTCGCGTTCGGCGCCACGAACGGCGTCCAGCTGTCGGTGCCGCGCAGCACCTCCACCAGCGAGGACCATTGCGTGGTCACGCCGGAAGATTCGATGAAGTCCAGAAACGGCGGACTGACCCCGTGCAGCTGCGTCAGCGCCATTACCCACCACAGTGTCGCCAGGGCCATCGCCAACAGCCACCACGCGGTGTAGCGCCACCACAACCGATTCGGCCGGTGACAGGCCCACCAGATCACCGCCGGCAGGCAACCGGCCAGCGTCGCGATGGCGTTGACCGCGCCCATCAGCGCCACCGCCAGCCCGGCTTGGGCGGCCAGCGCGCGCACCGAGCGGCCAGAAGTCCCCCGCAGCGCCAGGATCGTGGGCAGCAGCACCCACGGCGCCAGCATCATCGGCAAGGTTTCCGACGAGATCGACCCGAGTGTGGTCAGCACCCGTGGTGACAGCGCGAACGCCACGGCGCCGACCACCCGCGAGGACGGGCCGCCGACGCCCAGCGCCTCGGCTACCCGCAGCAGGCCCCAGAAGCCGACCGTGAGCAACACCGCCCACCACAGCCGCTGAGTGACCCAGCCGGGCACTCCCAGCAGGTGACCGATCACGAAGAAGGTGCCGTGCGGAAACAGATACCCGTAGGCCTGGTTCTGCGCCTGCCCGAACGGCAGGTCGCTGTTCCACAGGTTGGTCGCACGCGCCAGGAAGCGCAGCGGGTTGGCGGTGAGGTCCAGCTTGGTGTCGGGGGAGACTTGTCCGGGGGATTGGGCGAACGTCAGCGCCAACGCTACCGCGCCGACCACCGGCAGCCATTTGCGAGACAACGGCGCCACCTGCGACCCGGAGGCCGCCTCAGCCTGCGGCGCCCGGGTCGCGGGGCTAGCTACGGTTACCGTACTCGACCCGGTTGAGCACTGATGACGACGGATCGCCCCCGGGGAGTGGCGGTTTCTTGTCCTGCTGCACCATCAGGGTCACTCCGAAGATCGCGGCCGCGCCCAGCAACAGACCAACCACCACGCTTGCGGCGGCGGGCGCGACGATCCGGTTCATCGGTGGCTCCTCGACGGCTGCGGGTGCGGCTTGAGAGGCTAGAGGCAACTTAGCAGAAGCGTGGGCCTGGCCCCCCAACCCGGAGCGTATGCGCCACCGTGACAGCATGTCCGGATGGCTTTTCCACGCACACTGGCGATACTCGCTGCGGCAGCAGCGTTGGTGGTGGCCTGCAGCCATGGCGGCACACCCACCGGATCGTCGACGACCTCCGGCGCGTCGCCCGCAACTCCGGTAGCCGTTCCCGTGCCCCGGAGCTGCGCCGAGCCGGCGGGGATCCCGGCGCTGCTGTCCCCCCGTGACAAGCTGGCCCAGCTGCTGGTGGTCGGCGTGCGAGATGCTGCGGACGCCCAAGCCGTGGTCACCAACTACCACGTCGGCGGCATCCTCATCGGCAGCGACACCGACCTGACGATTTTTGACGGCGCGCTGGCCGAGATCGTTGCCGGCGGGGGTCCGCTGCCGCTGGCGGTGAGTGTCGACGAGGAAGGCGGGCGGGTGTCCCGGTTGAGGTCGCTGATCGGCGGTACGGGGCCGTCGGCCCGCGAACTGGCACAAACCCGAACCGTCCAGCAGGTGCGCGACTTGGCTCGAGACCGCGGCCGGCAGATGAGAAAGCTGGGTATCACCATCGACTTCGCCCCGGTGGTCGACGTCACCGACGCCCCGGATGACACGGTGATCGGGGACCGGTCGTTCGGCTCGGATCCGGCTACGGTCACCGCGTATGCCGGGGCGTACGCGCAGGGTCTGCGCGATGCCGGGGTGCTGCCGGTGCTCAAGCATTTCCCCGGTCACGGGCGTGGCTCGGGTGATTCGCACAACGGGGGTGTCACGACACCACCGCTTGATGACCTGGTGGGCGATGACCTGGTGCCCTACCGAACGCTGGTGACCCAGGCGCCGGTCGGTGTGATGGTGGGTCATCTGCAGGTTCCTGGGTTGACCGGCTCCGAGCCGGCCAGTCTGAGCAAGGCCGCGGTGAACCTGCTGCGCACCGGCACGGGATACGGCGCACCGCCGTTCGATGGTCCAGTGTTCAGCGACGACCTCTCTGGTATGGCCGCGATCTCAGACCGGTTTGGCGTCAGCGAGGCGGTGTTGCGCACCTTGCAAGCCGGTGCCGATATCGCACTGTGGGTTACCACCAAAGAGGTGCCCGCGGTGCTGGACCGCCTGGAACAGGCGCTGCGCGCCGGTGAATTGCCGATGTCGGCGGTCGACCGGTCGGTGGTGCGGGTGGCGACCATGAAGGGGCCCAACCCGGGGTGTGGCCGTTAGCGATGTGCGGCTGGCGCCCCACTGCTTACCGTAGGGTTAGATAGACGGGCTACAGGGGCCCAAAAGGGGCTGGCGATGGCAGGTGGTACCAAGCGACTACCGCGTGCTGTCCGAGAGCAGCAGATGCTCGATGCCGCCGTGCAGATGTTCTCGGTTAACGGCTACCACGAGACCTCGATGGACGCGATCGCTGCCGAGGCGCAGATCTCCAAGCCGATGCTGTACCTGTACTACGGCTCCAAGGAAGACCTGTTCGGCGCCTGCCTGAACCGTGAGATGAGCCGGTTCATCGACGCGTTGCGTTCCAGCATCAACTTCGACCAGAGCCCGAAAGACTTGCTGCGCAACACCATCGTGTCGTTCCTACGCTATATCGATGCCAACCGGGCGTCGTGGATCGTGATGTACACCCAGGCCACCAGCTCCCAAGCGTTCGCGCACACGGTGCGTGAGGGGCGCGAACAGATCGTCCAACTGGTGGCCGAGTTGGTGCGGGCCGGCACCCGCGGCCCGCTTACGGACGCCGAAATCGAGATGATGGCCGTCGCGCTGGTGGGCGCCGGCGAGGCAGTGGCCACCCGGCTCGGTATCGGTGACACCGACGTTGACGAGGCGGCCGAGATGATGATCAACCTGTTCTGGCTCGGCCTCAAGGGCGCGCCGGTGGATCGGCTCGAGACCGGGCACTGACCTGCGCGGTATCGGCCACTGAGATGTGGGTGTATTTTAGATGCAGATGTAAATTCGATGTATGATTCGAACGCAAGTCCAGCTCCCAGATGAGCTTTACCGGGACGCCAAGCGGGTCGCGCACGAGCACGAAATGACCCTTGCCGAGGTCGTTCGTCGCGGGCTGGAGCACATGGTGCGGATCTATCCGAGGCGCGATGCGGCGTCCGACACCTGGCAGCCGCCCACGCCGCGTCGACTCGGTCCGTTTCGTGCGTCCGAAGAAACGTGGCGCGAGCTCGCCAACGAGGCGTGAGTAGCCCGTGCTCTCGATCGATACGAATATCCTGCTGTACGCGCAGAACCGGGATTGCCCCGAGCATGACGCCGCCGCCGCCTTCCTCGTCGAGTGCGCTGGTCGAGCCGACGTCGCAGTCTGCGAACTCGTGCTTATGGAGCTGTATCAATTGCTGCGGAATCCTACGGTGGTGACGCGACCGCTCGAGGGCCCCGAGGCGGCGGAAGTCTGTCAGACGTTCCGTCGCAACCGGCGGTGGGCGCTCCTCGAGAACGCTCCGGTCATGAACGAGGTGTGGGTGTTGGCGGCCACGCCTAGAATTGCTCGCCGGCGCCTATTCGATGCCCGGCTGGCACTGACCTTGCGCCATCATGGTGTCGACGAATTCGCCACTCGAAACATCAACGGCTTCACCGACTTCGGCTTCTCACGCGTGTGGGACCCGATAACGTCGGATGGCTGACCACGCCGGGCCGATCCGCGTGGCCCCGGCTATAGACCCCGCACGGTAGCGGTCAGGTGGGGGTATCCCTTGGCCATATTGCGCAGCGTGAGATCCCAGCCGCCATCGCCTTCGGCGACGTAGAGTCCCGCGGTGGCCGGCAGCAGCACCGGCTTGGCGAACCGAACCGAATAGCGCACCGCGTCCGGAAAACGGGCTTCGATATTCGCCAATACCGCCGCGGCAGTGAACATCCCGTGCGCGATGACGGTGGGGAAGCCGAACAGTTTCGCCGCGATCGGGTTGGTGTGGATCGGGTTGTGATCGCCGCCGACGGCGGCATAGCGGCGGATCTTCGCCGGGGTGATCCGCAGGACCGCGGCGGGCGGGGGTAGCTTGGGCTTTTTTTGCGGCGGCGGTTTGTGTTCGCCGGACAAGCTGGTGCGTTGTTGATGCAGGAACGTCGTCACCTGGTGCCAGGCGACATCGTTGCCGACGCTGACGTTGGTCACCAGATCGACCAGCAGGCCCCTGCGGTGTTCGCGCAGATTCTCCGCGCGCACCCGCACGCCCACCGCGTCGGTGACCGCGATCGGCCGGTATTGCGTGATGCGGTTCTCGGTGTGTATCGCTCCCATTGCGGCGAACGGGAAGTCGAAGCCGGTCACCAACGACATCACCGATGGAAAAGTCAACGCGAACGGATAGGTCAACGGCACCTGGTTGCCGTAGCGCAGACCGGTGACCGCCGCGTAGGCCGCGACGTTGGCGGGGTCGATCGGCAGCTCCTCGACGGTCACCGTCCGGTTGGGCAGCTGGTCTGTCCGGGGCACCACGGGTAGCGCCCCGGCCGCCGCGCGCAGCAGGTTCTTCAGGCCGCTGGGTTGAGTCACTACTGTCCCCTCACGCGCCGATCATGGCCTGGCCGCAGACACGAATGACGTTGCCGGTCACCGCGTTTGACGCCGGGCTGGCGAAGTAGGCGATGGCCTCGGCGACGTCGACGGGCTGCCCGCCCTGCAGCAGCGAGTTCAGCCGGCGGCCTACCTCACGGGTGGCCAGCGGGATGGCGGCCGTCATCTGGGTTTCGATGAATCCCGGTGCCACGGCGTTGATCGTGATGCCTTTCGCGGCCAGGCCGGGTGCCAGCGCCTGGGTGATGCCGATCATCCCGGCCTTGGTGGTGGCGTAGTTGGTCTGGCCGCGGTTGCCGGCGATGCCGGCGATCGACGACAGCCCGATCACCCGACCACCCTCTCCGATGCTGCCGTTGCCCACCAGACCCTCGGTGAGCCGCAACGGGGCAAGCAGATTGACAGCCAGGACGGCGTCCCAACGCGCATCGTCCATGTTGGCCAGCAGCTTGTCACGGGTGATGCCGGCGTTGTTGACCAGGATGTCGGCCTTGCCACCGTGGTGGTCGCGCAGGTGCTCGCTGATCTTGTCGACGGCATCGTCGGCGGTGACGTCGAGCCACAGCGCGGTGCCGCCCACCTTGCTGGCGGTTTCGGCCAGGTTCTCGGCGGCGGACTCCACATCGATGGCGACCACGTGGGCGCCGTCGCGAGCGAACACCTCGGCGATGGTTGCGCCGATGCCGCGGGCCGCGCCGGTCACAATGGCGACCTTGCCGTCCAGCGGCTTCTCCCAGTCGGCCGGCGGTGTGGAATCGTCCGCCCCGACAGAGAAGACTTGGCCGTCGACGTAGGCCGACTTGGCCGACAGCAGGAATCGCATGGTCGACTCGAGGCCGGTAGCTGCGGGCTTGGCGTCCGGCGACAGGTAGACCAACGCCGTTGTCGCACCGCGGCGCAGTTCCTTGCCCAGCGAGCGGGTGAAGCCCTCCAGCGCGCGCTGCGCGATCCGCTCGTTCGTGCTGGCGGCCGCTTCGGGTGTGCCGCCAACAACCACCACGCGCCCGCAACGGCCGAGATTGCGCAGTACCGGAGTAAAGAACTCGTGCAGCCCCTTGAGCCCGGCCGGCTCTGTGATGCCGGTGGCGTCGAAGACCAGCCCGCCGAACGAGTCCGCCCAGCGCCCGCCCAGGTTGTTTCCTACCAGGTCGTAGTCCTTTTCGAGTGCCGCGCGCAGTGGTTCGACGACCCTGCCGGCCCCGCCGATCAGCAGCGACCCGGTCAGTGGCGGTTCGCCTGCTCGATAGCGGCGAAGCGTCTCGGGTTGCGGAACACCCAATTGCCTGGCCAAAAACGATCCTGGACCGGAGTTGACAACCTGCGAGAACAGATCGGACGAACGCTTGGGAGCCACTTCAGCTGCCTTCCGTATCGTGTGGGGGTCGGGCGCGCCAATACACGTAACCGTATCGAGGACTAACTTACTTCAGAGTAAGAACAGTGGGTAGTATGGCCCTCAACGGCCGATCCCCCGAACTGATCAACGGAGAAAACAGTGGCCCCTGCTGCTAAGAACACTTCACAGACCAGGCGGCGAGTCGCCGTACTGGGCGGCAACCGCATCCCGTTCGCCAGATCGGACGGTGCCTACGCGGATGCGTCCAACCAGGACATGTTCACCGCGGCGCTGAGCGGCTTGGTGGACCGATTCGGACTCGCCGGCGAGCGGCTGGACATGGTGGTGGGCGGTGCGGTGCTCAAACACAGCCGCGACTTCAATCTAATGCGCGAATGCGTGCTGGGCTCCGAACTCTCGCCGTACACGCCGGCGTTCGACCTGCAGCAGGCCTGCGGGACGGGCCTGCAGGCCGCGATCGCGGCCGCCGACGGCATTGCCGCCGGGCGGTATGAGGTGGCCGCCGCTGGCGGGGTGGACACCACCTCGGACCCGCCGATCGGCCTGGGCGACGACCTGCGCCGCACCCTGCTCAAGCTGCGCCGATCTAGGTCCAACGTGCAACGCCTCAAGCTGGTGGGCACGCTGCCGGCCAGCCTGGGCGTGGAGATCCCCGCCAACAGCGAGCCGCGCACCGGGCTGTCGATGGGCGAGCACGCCGCCGTCACCGCCAAGCAGATGGGCATCAAACGCGTAGACCAGGACGAGCTGGCCGCCGCCAGCCATCGCAATATGGCCGACGCCTACGACCGGGGTTTCTTCGACGACCTGGTCAGTCCGTTTTTAGGGCTGTACCGAGACGACAATCTGCGGCCTAACTCCAGCGTCGAGAAACTGGCCACGCTGCGTCCGGTCTTCGGAGTGAAGGCCGGTGACGCGACGATGACGGCCGGCAATTCGACTCCGCTGACCGACGGCGCCTCGGTGGCATTGCTGGCCAGCGAACAGTGGGCGGAGGCACACTCGCTGGCTCCGCTGGCCTATCTCGTGGATGCCGAGACCGCCGCGGTCGACTATGTCAACGGCAACGACGGCCTGTTGATGGCGCCGACCTACGCGGTACCCCGGCTGCTGGCCCGTAACGGGTTGAGCCTGCAGGACTTCGACTTCTACGAAATCCACGAGGCGTTTGCCTCCGTGGTGCTCGCGCATCTGGCGGCGTGGGAGTCCGAGGAGTACTGCAAGCGGCGGCTGGGCCTGGACGCCGCGCTGGGGTCGATCGATCGGTCCAAGCTCAACGTCAACGGGTCGTCGTTGGCCGCCGGGCACCCCTTCGCGGCGACCGGTGGGCGGATTTTGGCGCAGACCGCCAAGCAGCTCGCCGAGAAGAAGGCGGCGAAAAAAGGCGGCGGACCGCTGCGCGGGCTGATTTCGATCTGCGCGGCCGGCGGCCAAGGTGTGGCCGCGATTTTGGAGGCCTGACGCTGACGGCTCGGTAAGTGCCTCGCGGGAAGTCCCGAGTGGCCGGTGGGCCGCCCAAAGAAATGTGTTGCGGGTGGTTTGCGCCCTGAGCAGATGGGTACCCGATCACTCGGATAGCCCCGTGTTGTTGTCTGACTCCCCGACCCCGACGGCAATGCGGGGCAATCCCCTGGAAAGGGCCGCCGCTGGTGGGAGGGGACCCAGCGGCGGTCTTTTTGGGCTTGCCCCATCGTTCGTTGACTCTGCGTCCACCACGCAAAAGTGCGAGTAACCCGTCCGGTGGACGCAGAGTCAACAGATAAGGATCAGAACGCGGCCTCGTCGAGTTCCATGATGTCGTTGTCCAGCGTCTCGATCACCTCGCGGGTGCTGGTCAACAGCGGCAAGAAGTTCTTCGCGAAGAACGACGCCACCGCGACTTTGCCTTCGTAGAAGGACCGCTCGTCGCCGGTGGCACCCGCGTCGAGTGCCGCCACCGCCACCGCGGCCTGACGCTGCAGCAACCAGCCGATGATGAGGTCACCGACGCTCATCAAGAAGCGCACCGAACCCAAGCCCACCTTGTAGAGGCTGGTGACGTCCTGCTGCGCGGCCATCAGGTAGCCGGTCAGTGCGGCCGCCATGCCCTGGACGTCGGTGAGCGCCTTGGCCAGCAGCGCGCGTTCGGTCTTCAGCCGGCCGTTGCCAGCACCGCTGTCGACGAACTCCTGGATCTGGCCTGACACGTGCGCCAACGCCACGCCCTTGTCACGGACGATTTTGCGGAAGAAGAAGTCTTGTGCCTGGATGGCGGTGGTGCCTTCGTACAGGGAGTCGATCTTGGCGTCCCGGATGTACTGCTCGATCGGATAGTCCTGCAAGAAGCCGGATCCACCCAGGGTTTGCAGGCTTTCAGTGAGCTTGGCGTAAGCCTGTTCGGAGCCCACACCCTTGACTACCGGCAACATCAGGTCGTTGACCTTGACGGCCAACTTGGCGTCCACACCGTGCACCACCTCGGCGACAGCCGCGTCCTGGAAAGTGGCGGTGTAGAGGTAGAGCGCACGCAGGCCCTCGGCGTAAGCCTTCTGGGTCATCAGCGAGCGGCGCACGTCGGGGTGATGTGTGATCGTCACCCGGGGCGCGGTCTTGTCGGTCATCTGGGTCAGGTCGGCACCCTGCACGCGGGACTTGGCGTACTGAAGCGCGTTGAGGTAGCCGGTGGACAGCGTCGCGATGGCCTTCGTGCCGACCATCATGCGGGCCTGCTCAATGACCTCGAACATCTGCGCGATGCCGTTGTGTACCTCGCCGACCAGCCAGCCCTTGGCGGGGACGCCGTGTTGGCCGAACGCCAGTTCACAGGTCGCCGAGACCTTTAGGCCCATCTTGTGTTCGACGTTGGTGACGAACACGCCATTGCGCTCGCCGGGTTCGCCGGTTTCGACGTCGAACAGGAACTTGGGCACGAAGTACAGCGACAGGCCCTTGGTGCCGGGACCGGCGCCCTCCGGGCGAGCCAGCACCAGGTGGAAGATGTTCTCGAACAGGTCGCCGGAGTCACCCGAGGTAATGAACCGCTTGACGCCGTCGATGTGCCAGGACCCGTCGGCCTGTTGGACAGCTTTGGTTCGGGCAGCGCCCACATCGGAGCCGGCATCCGGCTCGGTGAGCACCATGGTCGATCCCCAGCCGCGTTCGGCGGCTAGGACCGCCCACTTCTTCTGCTCCTCGGTGCCGAGGTGGTAGAGGATCTGGGCGAAGCCCGCGCCGCCGGCGTACATCCATACCGCCGGATTGGCGCCCAAGATGTGCTCATGCAGCGCCCAGACCACTGCCTTGGGCATCGGCATGCCCCCGAGTGCCTCGTCGATGCCGACCTTGTCCCAACCGGCTTCCAGCATCGCGTTGACTGACTTTTTGAACGATTCCGGCAGCATCACCGAGTGGGTTTTCGGGTCGAAAACGGGCGGGTTGCGGTCCCCTTCGACGAACGACTCGGCCACCGGCCCCTCGGCCAGCCGGCTGACCTCGGCCAGCATGTCGCGGGCGGTGTCGACGTCGACGTCGCTGAATTCGCCATGGCCCAAAGCTTTGTCGACGCCCAGCACTTCGAACAGGTTAAAAACCTGGTCACGGACGTTGCTCCGGTAGTGGCTCACTGCCGATCCTCCTCGTTGAGAGTGCCACCTCAGGGTTGGGTAGGGTTGGGTACTCGAAACCAAGTTACCCACCAGTAACACCGTCAAAATATATCCGTTGCATAGGTCAATGCAAGTTGATGTGAGCTACATTGCACCAACTAACTAACCAACCGGTTGGGTTAGCGGTGATCCTGGCCGTGTCGGTCCTCTCACCTGCGGCGATAGCGATCAAATGAAGAATATGCGGAGTCTAGGGCGGCAGCGCCTGGCAGCGTAGATCATCGGCTCACGCGGATGCGGCCTCTTGGTACGGACATGCGCGCGGATGTCCGGCGAGTAGGGTCGGATGCGAAAACTACGTCCTCGGCTCTAGGGGCGAATGAAGTTCGGTGAACTCAACGAACAACCTGACGCCGTCCTCACTGCGGGAGGCCTTCGGCCATTTCCCGACCGGGGTGGTGGCCATCGCTGCGGAGGTCGACGGAGTGCGGCAAGGCTTGGCAGCCAGTACCTTTGTCCCGGTCTCGCTGGAACCGCCGCTGGTGTCGTTCTGTGTGCAGAACACCTCGACGACATGGCCGAAACTCACCGGCGTGCCGATGCTGGGCATCAGCGTGCTCGGCGAGGCCCATGACGCCGCAGTGCGCACACTGGCCGCAAAAACTGGGGACAGGTTCGCCGGTTTGGAGACGGTATCCAACGACGCCGGCGCCGTCTTCATCAAGGGCACCAGCGTGTGGCTCGAGAGCGCGATCGAGCAGCTGGTCCCGGCGGGAGATCACACCATCGTGGTCTTACGGGTCAACCAGGTCAAGGTGGATCCCAACGTAGCGCCCATTGTGTTCCATCGCAGCGTGCTCCGCCGACTCGGCGTCTAAACGTCTATACGGACGCCCACTTGGTCTGTCCGGACAACATAGCGGTCAGCGGCCCATTCTGGTTGCGATAAATGATGGTAGATCACGTCATTTTGCTTCCAGTAGTCGTGCCCATGTTTGAGAGGCACAACTATTGGTCGCTTTCATTCGTTGCGCGCAGACCGGTCTTTGTATGACGATGATGGGAAGTTCTATCTGCCGCCAAAAGCAGAATGGCAGGACGCAGGATGAAGCGATGAGCCGACCCGCCGGAACCGGTTTCCGGGAACGGGTGGGATGCATGCCCACTTGAGGTCTCGCGGCAGGCGGTGGAGCGTGGCAAAAACGTCGCATCGGGTGAGCAGCGCCGATGGCATGAGTAAGCGTATTTTGCGTTTGATAATCGCGCAGAGCGGCTTCTATAGCGCCGCACTTCAGCTCGGGAATGTCTCGATCGTTCTACCGTTTGTGGTAGCCGAGCTCGACGCCGAATTGTGGATAGCGGCTCTTATTTTTCCTGCATTCACGGCCGGTGGGGCGATCGGGAATGTGGTCGCGCCGCCGGCGGTGGCCGCCGTTCCACGCCGTCACCGATTGTTCATTATTGTGTCCTGTTTGGCCGTCCTGGCTGGCGTCAATGCCTTGTGCGCAACCATCGGCAAAGGAAGCGTCGCTGGAATCCTATTGGTGGTCAATGTGACGCTGATCGGGGTCGTTTCGGCGATCTCCTTCGTCGCCTTCGCGGATCTGGTGGCGGCTATGCCATCAGGAACCGCCCGAGCCCGCATTCTTCTTACCGAGGTCGGAGTAGGGGCGGCTTTGACGGCCGTGGTGGCGGCGACGCTGTCATTCGTACCCGACCAACACCCATTAAGCAGGAACATTCACCTACTGTGGACGGCAGCCGTGGCAATGGCTATCTCGGCGGCCATATGCCGGGCATTGCCTCACCGGATCGTCCCCAGGGTCCATGCGGCGCCCGGTCTGCACAAACTCGTGTACGTCGGTTGGACGGCTATCCGAACCAATGGTTGGTATCGTCGGTACCTGCTTGTGCAGGTACTCTTTGGCTCGGTCGTGCTCGGGTCCTCGTTCCACAGCATTCGCGTCGCCGCCGTACCCGGGGACCAGCCCGACGAGGTCGTTGCCGTCGTCCTTTTCGTCTGCGTCGGACTCTTGGGTGGGATCGCGTTGTGGAACCGCGTCCGGGAGAGATTTGGCCTGGTCGGTTTGTTTGTCGGCAGTGCACTCGTTAGCATCGCCGCGGCAGTGCTATCCATCGCATTCGATTTGGCCGGAGCGTGGCCCAACGTCGTCGCCATCGGTCTGGTGATTGCACTGGTATCCATCGCCAATCAAAGCGTATTCACCGCAGGCCAACTGTGGATTGCCCGTGACGCCGAACCCGGCCTGCGAACATCCCTCATCTCCTTCGGCCAGCTCGTCATCAACGCAGGCTTAGTCGGTATGGGTTTGGCGCTGGGGTTGATTGCCCAGGATCACGATGCGGTGTGGCCGGTGATGATCGTTCTGCTGTTGAACCTGACGGCTGCCTACTCAGCGACGCGGTTCGCTCCAGCCAAGTCCGTGGATGTTCGTGGCTTGCCTCAGGTTTCGCGCACTTCCCGACCTAAAACCGGGGGTTAGCGGCGAAACAGCTTGCTGCCCAGCCATACCACCGGATCATACTTGCGGTCGGCGACCCGTTCTTTCATCGGGATCAGGGCATTGTCGGTGATCTTGATGTTTTCTGGGCACACTTCGGTGCAGCACTTGGTGATATTGCAGTAGCCCAGGCCGTGCTCTTCCTGTGCTTGGCTGCGTCGGTCCCGGGTGTCCAGCGGATGCATTTCGAGTTCGGCGATTCGCATCAGGAAGCGGGGGCCGGCGAACGCATCCTTGTTTTCCTCGTGATCGCGAACTACGTGGCAGACGTTTTGGCACAGGAAGCATTCAATGCACTTGCGGAACTCCTGCGAGCGTGCAACGTCGACTTGCGCCATTCGGTACTCGCTGGGCTGTAGCTCCTTGGGTGGCGCGAAAGACGGGATCTCGCGCGCTTTTTGGTAGTTGAACGAGACGTCGGTAACAAGATCGCGAATCACCGGAAACGTCCGCATTGGGGTGACCGTGACGATCTCGTCCTCGTCGAATGTCGACATCCGCGTCATGCACATCAGTCGCGGTTTGCCGTTGATCTCGGCCGAGCAGGATCCGCACTTGCCAGCTTTGCAATTCCAGCGCACTGCGAGATCCGGTGTCTGCGTCTGTTGTAGACGGAGGATGACGTCCAGCACGACCTCGCCCTCGTTGACCTCCACGGTGAATTCGCGGAGTTCGCCACAGCTTTCGTCTCCGCGCCACACCCGCATACTCGCGCTGTACGTCATTTAGCCTCTCCGTCCTGGATGCTCGGCCAGCTCTTCGTCGGTGTAGTATTTCTCCAACTCCGAGATCTCGAAGAGCTCCAGCAAGTCGGGTCGCATGGGCGTTTGCAGCTGCTGGGTGACGTTGATGTGGCAGTTGGAGTCGCCGGACCCGCTGCCACCGGTGCCCATGGTTTCGGTGGCCCGGCATACCAGCAAGATCCTGCGCCAGTTGGGGTCCATACCGGGATGGTCGTCTCGGGTGTGGCCGCCTCGGCTTTCGGTGCGCTGTAGCGCAGCTCTGGCCACGCACTCGCTGACCAGCAACATGTTGCGCAGGTCGATGGACAGGTTCCAGCCCGGATTGTATTGACGGTGACCTTCGACGAGTACGTTGTGGTAGCGCGACCACAGCTCGGCCAAAAGAGTCAGCGCCCTGGATATTTCGTCGGCGTTGCGGATGATACCGACCAGATCGTTCATCACGTACTGCAAGTCCATATGCAGCGCGTACGGATTCTCCGGCGCCGAGCCGTCTTTCGGTCCTTCGAAGGGGCTCAGCGCCTGCTGGGCCGCCGCATCGATAGCCTCCGCTGAAACCGCTGGCCGGCTGCTCAGTGCCCGTACGTAATCCGCTGCGCCCAGGCCGGCCCGCCGGCCGAATACCAGCAGATCGGACAGCGAATTGCCGCCCAGCCGGTTGGAGCCGTGCATACCGCCGGCACACTCACCGGCAGCGAACAGGCCTGGCACCGTGGCGGCGCCGGTGTCCGCGTCTACTTCGACACCGCCCATCACGTAGTGACACGTCGGCCCGACTTCCATTGCCTGCGTTGTGATATCGACTTCAGCGAGCTCTTTGAACTGGTGATACATCGACGGCAATCGCCGTTTGATCTCGGCGGGTGTCAGCCGGGATGCGATGTCGAGGTAGACGCCGCCGTGCGGGGTACCGCGGCCGGCCTTGACCTCTGAGTTGATCGCGCGCGCGACCTCGTCGCGGGGCAGCAAGTCCGGGGTGCGTCGGGCCGAGTCGTTGTCCTTAAGCCACTGGTCGGCCTCTTCCTCCGTCTCGGCGTACTGGCCCTTGAACACCGGCGGAATGTAGTCGAACATGAAGCGAGAGTTCTCCGAGTTTTTGAGCACTCCGCCGTCGCCGCGAACACCCTCAGTGACCAGAATTCCCTTGACACTGGGCGGCCACACCATGCCCGTCGGGTGGAACTGGACGAACTCCATGTTGATCAGCGTCGCCCCGGCCCGCAGTGCCAACGCGTGCCCGTCTCCGGTGTACTCCCAGGAGTTGGATGTCACCTTGAACGACTTGCCGATCCCGCCAGTGGCAAGCACCACCGCTGGCGCCTCGAACACGATGAACCGGCCGCTTTCCCGCCAGTAGCCGAAGGCTCCGGCGATCGCGCCTTGGTCCTTGAGCAGTTCGGTGATGGTGCATTCGGCGAACACTTTGATCCGCGCTTCGTAGTCGCCGAGCTCGGCGTGGTCCTCCTGCTGCAGCGAGACAACCTTTTGCTGCAGGGTGCGGATCAACTCCAGGCCGGTGCGGTCGCCGACGTGCGCCAGTCGCGGATAGGTGTGTCCGCCGAAGTTGCGCTGACTGATTCGGCCATCGTCGGTGCGGTCGAACAGCGCGCCGTAGGTCTCCAACTCCCAGACCCGGTCCGGCGCCTCCTTGGCGTGCAGCTCGGCCATACGCCAGTTGTTCAGGAACTTTCCACCGCGCATCGTGTCGCCGAAGTGAGTCTTCCAATTGTCCTTCGGGTTGGCGTTGCCCATCGCGGCCGCGCAGCCGCCTTCGGCCATGACCGTGTGGGCCTTGCCGAATAGGGATTTGCACACGACGGCTACTTTCAAGCCGCGTTCCCGCGCCTCGATGACCGCGCGTAACCCCGCGCCGCCGGCACCGATCACGACTACGTCGTAGGAGTGCCGCTCGACCTCAACCATAAAACCTCGCTCAGCTTCTGAAACGATCCTTCAGCCAATAAATCTGAGATCTGTGATGCTGCCACTGGCCACCAGCATGATGTAGAAATCGGTGAGCGCCAGGGTCCCCAGCGTGATCCACGCGAATTGCATGTGTCGGGTATTGAGCTTGCTGACCTGTGTCCAGATCCAGTATCGCACTGGGTGCTTGGAGAAATGCTTGAGCCGACCGCCGGTGGCGTGCCGGCACGAATGGCACGAGATGGTGTATGCCCACAGCAGAACCACATTGATCGTCAAAATGACATTGCCCAAACCGAAGCCGAATCCGGACGGCGAGTGAAATGCCGCGATCGCGTCATAGGTGTTGATCAGCGACACCACCACCGCGATATAGAAGAAATACCGGTGGGTGTTCTGGACGATCAGCGGAAGCCGGGTTTCACCGGTGTAATGAGCCCGCGGCTCGGGCACTGCGCAGCTTGTCGGCGACTGCCATACCGACCGGTAGTAGGCCTTGCGGTAATAATAGCAGGTGAGCCGGAATCCAAGCAGGAACGGTAATACCATCGCTCCCAACGGAATCCACCCTGGAAAATGCCCGAACCAGACGCCGAGATGACTGGCGCCGGGCTGGCAGGACGCGCTGACGCACGGCGAGTAGAACGGCGTCAGGTAATGATATTTTTCCACCCAGTATTGGCTGCCCCAGAACGCCCGAGTGGTCGCATAGCAGATGAACGCCAAAAGACCGAGGTTGGTCAGCAGCGGTGGCAACCACCAGAGGTCGGTGCGAAGCGTCCGTTCTGGGATTTGTGCGCGGGTGGGTGTGAAAACGCCGATCGCAGGACGGTTCGCCGTGGGTGCGCTCATCTAATGTGATCCTCTTCGCGTGTTATCTCGTCGAAGGGTACACAGAGAACGGCCCCCTTTTTCTGGGGGGCTCGGTTGTTCAGTACCTGTGACCTCCGACACCCTCATCGTCGACATCGCGCCAAAATTCGCGATCGTACTCGGTGTCGGGGATGGCGATTTTCTCGCTGGGTTGCGGTACGGCGGCCCGTTCCAGGTCTAATTCAGAGACGTCGGTGTCGAGCAATTCGATGTCGGTGAGGATCCGGTCGGCATCGATCACGATGCGACGCGTTGCCGGGTTGTCGCCGAATCGCGCCTTCAGTGCGGTCACGCACCGCCGCAGTCCGCCGACGAGGTCGTGCAGTTCGGCGAGTTCGGCAGTCGTGGACAATGGGTGCTCCCTGGGCTGGCGGTGTTACAGATCACAGTACGCTCCCGATACTAGCTATCGACGGACGGAGTCGTTGGGTCTACTCGGCCCAATGGCATGATCCGGCGGACCCATCGGCCCGGCCGGATCATGCCGTATCGCGAACTACTTCGTGATGGCGATGCGCTGCGCCTGAGTTTCGGCTGGGGCCTTGTAGGCGCCGGCAACCCGGACGGTCAGCACACCGGCGTCATAGGAAGCCGCGATGGCCTCGCTGGTGACGTGCGCGGGCAGCCGGAACGAGCGGCGGAATGATCCGTAGCGGATCTCACGCAGGGTGCGGCCGTCTTTGTCTCCGGCGTCTTGCGTGTGCTCGTCGCGGTGTTCGCCGCGGATCACCAGGCGGCTCACCGGCTGGCCAGGGTCAAGCTCGACGTTGACGTCCTTGTCGACGTCAATGCCGGGCAGTTCCAAACGGACCACCGCGTCGTCGCCATCCTTGACGATCTCGGCGGCCGGCGTGAAGTCTCCGGCGACCGGGCGGTACCAGTCCGTCGTCGCGGCAGGGCCGAAGAAGTCACGTAGCCAGCGGTCCCAGGGCTCAACGTCCCACACCGGACGCGACCACAATGCGAGATTGTTCATGGTTATCTCCTCATGCTTCGTTGTGAGTTAGCTGTGTCCGGCGCGTTGCCGGCCCGCTATACCAAGAACCTGAGTCGACCACGCTTAAGTTCCACCTCGGCGTTCACCGGAAGCGAACACTGTCACACAGCCGGTCGCCAGGTGTGATCACAGCGTCATATGTGCGTCACATTCGGCGATTTTTCGGTAATTTGCCCCTCATACCCTCAGACCATGCCTACGGCTGGGAGTTCGCGCGCGCCTGCCGCGGCTCGCGAGATCGTCGTGGTCGGCCACGGCATGGTGGGCCATCGGCTGGTCGAAGCGGTGCGTGCCCGTGACGCGGACGGGTCGCTGCGGATCACGGTGCTGGCCGAGGAGGGCGATGCGGCCTATGACCGGGTCGGCCTGACGTCCTATACCGAAAGCTGGGACCGCGCCCTGTTGGCCTTGCCGGGTAACGATTACGCCGGTGACCAGCGGGTTCGGTTGCTACTAAACACCCGAGTCACCCAGATTGACCGGGCAACCAAGTCGGTGGTCACCGCGGCAGGGCAACGGCATCGCTACGACACCCTGGTGCTGGCCACCGGCTCCTACGCATTCGTCCCGCCGGTGCCCGGCCACGACCTGCCCGCGTGCCACGTCTACCGCACCTTTGACGATCTCGACGCTATCCGCGCCGGCGCCCAGCGCACCCTGGACGGCGGTCACACCGATGGCGGGGTGGTTATCGGTGGCGGCCTGCTGGGCCTGGAAGCCGCCAATGCGCTGCGCCAGTTCGGGTTGCAGACACACGTCGTCGAGATGATGCCACGATTGATGGCCCAACAGATCGACGAGGCCGGGGGTGCACTACTGGCCAGGATGATCGCCGATCTCGGGATCGCGGTGCACGTCGGGACCGGTACCGAGTCGATCGAGTCGGTGAAGCATTCGGATGGCTCGGTGTGGGCGCGGGTTCGCCTGAGCGACGGCGAGGTGATCGATGCTGGGGTGGTGATCTTTGCCGCCGGCATCCGGCCGCGCGACGAGTTGGCCAGGGCGGCGGGGCTGGCGATCGGCGACCGGGGCGGTGTGCTCACCGACTTGTCCTGCCGGACAAGCGATCCCGATATCTACGCGGTCGGCGAAGTCGCCGCGATAGACGGGCGGTGTTACGGCCTGGTCGGGCCCGGATACACCAGCGCCGAGGTGGTGGCCGACCGACTGCTGGACGGGTCGGCCGAGTTCCCCGAAGCGGACCTGTCGACCAAACTCAAGCTGTTGGGTGTCGACGTCGCCAGCTTCGGCGACGCGATGGGGGCAACCGAGAACTGCCTCGAGGTTGTCATCAATGACGCGGTGAAGCGCACATATGCCAAGTTGGTGCTCTCCGACGACGCCACCACGCTGCTCGGTGGCGTGCTGGTGGGCGATGCCTCGTCGTACGGGGTGCTGCGGCCGATGGTCGGCGCCGAACTGCCCGGGGATCCCCTGGCGCTGATCGCGCCGGCCGGATCTGGGGCCGGCGCTGGCGCTTTAGGTGTTGGGGCGCTGCCGGATTCGGCCCAGATCTGCTCGTGCAACAACGTCACCAAGGGCGAGCTGAAGTGCGCGATTGCCGACGGTTGTGGGGACGTTCCCGCGCTGAAGTCATGCACCGCGGCCGGCACGTCGTGTGGGTCGTGCGTGCCGCTGCTCAAGCAGCTGCTAGAAGCCGAGGGTGTGGAGCAGTCCAAGGCGCTGTGCGAGCACTTCAGCCAGTCGCGCGCGGAGCTTTTTGAAATCATCACCGCCACCGAAGTCCGGACTTTCTCCGGGTTGCTTGACCGCTTTGGACGCGGAAAGGGTTGCGACATCTGCAAACCCGTGGTCGCCTCTATCCTGGCATCCACCGGCTCCGACCACATTTTGGACGGCGAGCAGGCCTCGCTACAAGATTCCAACGACCACTTCCTGGCCAACATCCAGAAGAACGGCAGTTACTCGGTGGTGCCGAGGGTGCCTGGCGGTGACATCAAGCCAGAACACCTGATTTTGATCGGCCAGATCGCACAGGACTTCGGCCTCTACACCAAGATCACCGGCGGTCAGCGGATCGACTTGTTCGGCGCCCGGGTGGATCAGCTGCCCTTGATCTGGCAGCGACTGGTTGATGGCGGCATGGAATCTGGGCACGCCTACGGCAAGGCGGTGCGGACCGTGAAGAGCTGCGTGGGCAGCGACTGGTGCCGCTACGGTCAGCAGGATTCGGTGCAGCTGGCCATCGACCTGGAACTGCGTTATCGCGGGCTACGGGCACCGCACAAGATAAAGCTGGGCGTCTCGGGTTGCGCGCGGGAATGCGCCGAGGCGCGCGGCAAGGATGTGGGCGTGATCGCCACCGAGAAAGGCTGGAACCTTTACGTCGCCGGCAACGGCGGCATGACGCCCAAGCACGCTCAACTACTGGCCAGCGACCTCGACAAAGAGACGCTCATCCGCTACATCGACCGCTTTCTCATTTACTACATCCGCACGGCCGACCGGCTGCAGCGAACCGCGCCATGGGTGGAATCGCTTGGGCTGGACCATGTGCGCGAGGTGGTCTGCGAGGACTCGCTGGGTCTGGCCGAGGAATTCGAGGCCGCGATGCAACGCCATGTCGCCAACTACAAGTGCGAGTGGAAGGGCGTGCTGGAGGACCCGGACAAGCTGTCCCGGTTCGTTTCCTTCGTCAACGCCCCCGATGCCGTCGACTCGACGGTGACCTTCACCGAGCGTGCCGGGCGCAAAGTACCTGTGTCCATTGGTATCCCGCGGGTCCGATCATGAAGTCCGGGAGGACAAAGGAGGGACTGTGACGCTTCTCAACGACATTCAGGTATGGACCACCGCCTGCGCATACGACCATCTCATTCCGGGACGTGGTGTCGGGGTGTTACTCGATGACGGTAGTCAGGTGGCACTGTTCCGGCTCGACGACGGCTCGGTGCACGCGGTCGGTAACGTCGACCCGTTCTCCGGTGCTGCGGTGATGTCCCGCGGCATCGTCGGTGATCGCGGAGGTCGCGCCATGGTGCAATCGCCGATCCTGAAGCAGGCTTTCGCGCTCGACGATGGCTCGTGCCTCGACGATCCGCGCGTTTCGGTGCCGGTGTATCCGGCGCGCGTCACACCCGAAGGCCGCATTCAGGTCGCGCGGGTAGCGGTCTAGCTCACCCCGCGAACCTCACAGCTTGAGCACACGTCCGGCGATGACCAGATGTACCTCATCGCAGACGGCTGCCACGCGTCGGTTGATTGTGCCCAGTAGATCGCGAAACAGCACGCCCGAAGAATGGGATGGCACCACCCCGAGGCCGACCTCGTTCGTCACCACGATCGCAGTGGGCAATCCGGTCAGCGCGGCGCACAACCCGTCGAGCCGTGCCTCGAGGACGGCGTAGACGTCCGCGGTCGCAGCAGACCACAACGCCTCGCCATCCATGATGGCCGTCAGCCAGGTGCCCAAGCAGTCCACGAGCACGGGACTTCGTGCCTCGGACAAAGCCGTCGCGACGTCGGCCGTTTCCACCGTTAGCCAGGTCGGTGGGCGGCGAGCGCGATGCAGTGCGACCCGGGCGTCCCAATCGGGATCGCTGCCAGCGGCCGGGCGGCCAGGCGCGACGTAGACGACGTCGGCCGCATCGCCCAACAACGCTTCGGCGTGCGTGGACTTTCCCGAGCGGACGCCGCCAGTGACCAGTATCCGCACCGGGTCATCGTAGGTGGGGCGGCCTCATGGCGCGCCCGGAGCGAGAAAGGGCAAGGTCGGCGGGCAACCATGGCGGGCCAGGTTGAGCAGCGCATCGACGTCGAGGTGTCGTTCGACGAGATCGCCGAGCAGGTCGAGGCGGCGCTCGCGTGCGGCCAGGAAGCATGAGCCCGACGGGGCGAGGCCGAGCGTCTCTCGCAGGAAGGCCTCGCGCAGGGCGTCGCCTTCCAACGAGCCGTGCCACATGGTGCCGAACACCGGTCCGTCGCGCGCGCCGCCGAGGAACTCCTCGGCGGTGTCACCGCGGGTGATCCGGCCGTGGTGAATCTCGTACCCCGACGCGGGCACACCGAGTCCTTCGCCGCGCGGTAGCCGCAGCACCTTGTGGGGGGAAAATGCGGTCTCCACGTCGAGCAAACCCAAGCCCTCGACCTCGGTCACCTGCCCTCCCGGACCTTCGATGCCGTACGGGTCGCGAATCACCCGGCCCAGCATCTGGAACCCGCCACAAATGCCGAGCAGCGGCTTGCCCGCCGCAACATGCACCAGCAGCGCACGATCTAGGTCTCGCGCCCTCAGCCAGGCTAGATCGGCGATCGTTGCCCGGGTGCCCGGCAACACGATCAGATCGGCATCGTCCAGCGCGCGGGGGTCGGAAGCGAACACGACATCCAAGTCGGGCTCAAGACCCAATGCGTCGACATCGGTGAAGTTGCTGATTCGTGGCAGGCGCACGACGGCTACCCGGCGGGCCCCGGTGCCCGCCGCGCGCCGGCCCTGTAGGTCGAGGGCATCTTCGGAGTCCAGCCAGAGGTCGGGGTGCCACGGCAGGGTGCCGTACACCCTGCGCCCGGTGACCCGTTCCAGGTCGCGCAGACCTGGCGCCAGCAGGTCGGAGTCGCCCCGAAACTTATTGACCACAAACCCCGCGACCAGCGCCTGGTCCTCGGCAGCCAGCAACGCGACGGTGCCCAGGAACGCAGCGAACACCCCGCCGCGGTCGATGTCACCGACGACGATGGTCGGCAGTCCCGCATGACGGGCAAGCCCCATGTTGACGTAGTCACCTGCGCGCAGGTTGATTTCGGCCGGGCTGCCGGCGCCCTCCGCGACAACGACGTCGTAGCGGGCGGCGAGGGCGTCGAAGGCGCGGCATGCGGCCTCGGCGAGCGCTCGCCGCCCCGCACACCAGCTTGACGACGCCACCTCGCCCCAGGGCTTGCCCATCAACACCACGTGGCTGCGGTGATCACTGGCCGGCTTGAGCAAGACCGGGTTCATCGCCGCCTCGGGCGTGGTCCTAGCCGCGAGTGCCTGCACCCATTGCGCCCGACCGATCTCCACGCCCGTGCCGTCGGGGCCTCGGCAGACCATCGAGTTGTTGGACATGTTCTGCGCCTTAAACGGCGCCACCCGCACACCGCGTCGGGCCAACGCGCGGCACAGCCCCGCGGTCACGGCGCTCTTACCGGCGTCGCTTGTCGTACCCGCGACCAGCAGACCCGACATCCGTCTCCCGAAGGTTTCTCACTCCACCCGGGTCGCTGAGTCGGTGTCCCAGGTTCCGGGCATCATTGGCGTGCGTGGGCTGCCGCCGAACGCGTCGTTGGGTAACGTGATCAGTCCTGCGACTTGTCCGGGACTGGCCTTGTGGGTTGTTCCGGCGAAACCCAGGGTTCCCGCTCCTTGAGGCGAACCCGTCGGGTCGTGGCCGGTTTCGGGGTCTAAATCCAGGTATTCGTAACCGCGGCCGAGCTGTTTGATCTTTGGCCGCCGACGCCGCTGCGGTTGAACCTGTTCCTCGGGCGCCGCCGCGGCCGCTGGGGCCTCGGCGCTGTCGGGTTCCGGCGTCTTCTTTCGAACGCCGGTGCCGACGGCCTTCCTGGCCTGCGCCGCCGAGTTCAGGTCACCCACCAGGTACCCGAAGCTTTGTATGCCGGCTCCGGTCACCGGCGGCGGGGCAGTCACCGGCGGCGGTGGCGGCCCGGGCGGGGGCGTCGGCGCGGTCACGGCCGTGGGGGCCGGGGCTGGGGCTGGAGTTGGGGTGGGGGTCGGGATACTCGGGGCAATCGCCGCGACCGGCGGGATGACGGGCGGCGCGGATGGCGGGATGCCAACCAGGCCCGCCAGCCCAGACAAGCCCGCGAAGCCGCCTGCTGCACTCGCAGGGGCAAGGGTCAACGGCGCCAGCGGGGCGGCTAGCAGGGGCAGCGCCGCCGGGAGCAACGCAAGAGTTTGCTCGAGCAGCGTTTTAACCAGCGCGATGGTATCGGTGATGATCGTGCCAATGGCTTCGACCGTGGTGAACATCAGGGTAAAAGCGATAGTTGCGGGATTGCCCGACGCGAACGCCGCCGCCAGATCCGCCCCGATGAATGCGAAGGTTTGCGACAGGAAGGCGACATAAGATCCGATGTCCATGGGGTAGCCAAGGGCGAACGCAATGTTGGCCGGGCTTAGGAAGGTTAGCGGATTACCCAGCGAGGGCAGCCACGGATCAAATCCGGAAAACATCGCTTGCAAAAAGGGGAGGTTGGTCAGCCAGTTGATGAACGGTTGTATAACGTTGTTGTAGAAGTCGGTATACCCGATCTTCTGCAACCATTGCAGCCATTCCTGGACTTGGTTCGGCTCGTCGGAAGCCGCTGTCGGCGCGTTGGCTTTCACGATCTGGGGGGCTGGGGTGGTCTGCGGTGCGGCGGCCACCGCCGCGGTCGAGACCGCTTGATAGCTGGCCATCGTGGTGGCGGCCTGGATCCACATCCGCGCGTAGTCGGACTCGTTGAGCGCGATCGGGATGGTGTTGATGCCGAAGAAGTTCGTCGCCATCAGCACGCCGTGGAGGGCGTGGTTGGCGCCCAGCTCGGCCAACGTTGGCATCGCGGCCAAGGCGGTGCCGTAGGCGGTGGCCGCGGTTTCTTGCCGGGTGGCCATGGCCGCGCTGTTAGCGCTGGCCTGCACCAGCCACGCCAGATAAGGGGTATGGGCGGCCACGTAAACCGCGGCGGTCGGGCCGTCCCAGGTGCCGGCCTGTACGGCGGCCAACAGCGCGGCCAGCTCGTCGGCCGTCTCCGCGTAGGCGATGCTCAACGAGTGCCACCCCTCGGCCGACACCAGCAGCGGACCGGGCCCAGGCCCGCTGCTTAGCAGCGCCGAGTGCACCTCTGGGGGCGAAGCCATCCAGATCGGGGCGGTCATCGGCGGCTGACCGCCGGCGGAGGTGTCGTCGCGTCGCGAGCAGCCACGTTAAGGCCCAGCAGCGTGGTGGTGGCCCGACCGCTAGACAAGGTTTGGAGCGTCATGACCGGTTAGCTTTCTCGGGGTACACCGCCCCGGGTGGCAGGACGCGATGACGCGAGTCTCCTGGCTCCCGGATCGTTGCTTGCCTCGCCTTCCAGCCTGTGGCCGTGGCTTATGAGGGTCGCTCCCCGGTGACAGTGGCGGGACCGCGCCGGATTCTCACCGGCTTCCTGCATCGTCATCGCCTGACGGGAAGAATATTGGCATGCAGAGCGTGGATTTGCACGTTGAGCGGCATTTGCCAAGCAGGGGTCGGTCACATCGCACGGTCGCAACAGTCACATGTGTCACTGCACTAGGCGACATCCGATCTGCCCAGCTCTCAGCGACAGGCGCCTGGCCGGCGGTTTTGTTCCCAAGTTGGTCGTGGCTGTGCGGGATTGGAGGCGGCGTTGACCTGCAGAAACCGAGTTGTCGCGCTTAGCTGGGCACAGCGACCATCGCCGACGGCGGAGCTCGGCGTCGGTGAGTCGCTTCGGTCGGCCGGGGCGGCGCGATTCGGGTTCGACCACGTGGTCGTCGACCAGCTGACGCGCCGAACGTGCAACCACGGCGGCAGCGCCCGGCGACGTGTCCCCGCCACCAGTACACGTTCGGCGCAGCCAGTGCACACACGGCACGGAGTTTAGGACTTACTCATTTGGCTATCCGCGACCGATATCGCCGACCAGGTAGCGCTGCATTGTCGGGCCAATGGCGTCGACCAGCATCTCCACCGACATGGAGTGCAGCGGCTCAGAACGCACCCCGTAGCGCATGATGCCCAAACCGACGAGTTGAGCGGCGCACAGCGACGCTCGGATGGCAATCTTGTCGGCCCCGAGCATCTTGAGCAACGGGTTGAAGACCGGTCCGATGAACATGGACTGCACGATCTCGGCGGTCTTGGCTAGCCCGGTGGTTGCGATGGCGCTCGCCGCAAAGGGACCGCCGCCGGCCGCATCCCAGGTGGTGATCAGCACGTAGAGGGTTCGGCGGCCTACCTGGTTGACGCTTCCGGTGACGATTTTTTCGATGAAATCCGGTGTGCCGAAGGGCAACCGCAGCATCTTCGCTACCGGGTCGAGGAGTCCGCGTGATGGCTCTTGGCTACGGGCCATGGTGTCAGGATCACCCCGCTGTGATCAAAGATCAAGCGTCACCGGTGTCGGCGTGCCATGCCAGCGGTGCAGCCGTTGCTGACGTGCTACCGCGCTGCGAAATCGGTTCGCGACCAGCTGTGCCAAGCCCGGATGGGTGCCGAGCGGTCGGGTTACCACATCGGCACCGGATGCCCGCAGCCGCTCTTGAAAAAGGCCTTCTGCCAACAGGAAGGAGGCGACCACGACGCGGCGCGCACCTCGGTTGGCTTCGGCCCGGTCTCGGGCCCGCTGCACAGCCGTGCGCACATCCGGACCGCCGGTGCCCGCAAATCCCATGTCCACCCATGATCCGGTCAGTTCGGACACTAGCGTCCGAGTGGTGTGCAGGTCGGCACGTGCCCGCCTATCCGACGCGCCGGCCGCTGCGAGGATCACTGAATCGCCAGGACGCCAACCGGATTCCACCAGCTGCTGGGTGACTATCTGCGCGATCTCACGGCATGGCCCCAACGCGGGGGTGACCGTGACATGCGGGTGCGCACTGGCTGCGACATGAGCGGGCAGGTCGGTGCGAACATGATATCCGCGGGACAAGAACGCGGGCACCACGATTGCGGGACGGCAGGAAAGGGCGGAAAGCACTTCGCTGGGTGAGGGTCCGAGCACATCAACGAAGGCGACCTGCACAGTGCGGTCGACGAGCGCGCTCACTTGCGCGGCGATGTCCGCTATCATCGCGACACCGGACGGTCTGCGGGTTCCGTGGGCCGTCAAGATCAGGTTCATACGTCATCGTGCCGGCTGTCAACGGCGAGACGGTAGCCACGTTTCACCACTGTTGCCACGATGTTCTTGTCGCCCAGAGCCGTTCGTAGCCGCAGTACGGCGGTGTCCACGGCGTGGGTGTCGCTGCCGTCGCCGGGTAGGACGCGTAGCAAGTCGCCACGAGAGACGACGCCGCCGGGGCGATGTACCAACGCGCGCAAAATCGCCATTCCGGACGGCGATAGTGGCTTCACCGAATCATCCACCAGCACAGAGGTTCCACGGATCTCGATCACGTGGCCGGCTGCTTTGAACGTGCACGAACCCAGCAGCGGCAGCTCCTCGGCAATGTGGCGGGCTAAGGCTCCCAACCGCATTCGCTCGGGAGCCGACGTCGGGACGCCCTTTCGGATCAACGGCCGCGAAGTTACCGGGCCGACACACATCGCGTGCACGTCGGTACGCAGCGCAGCCAACAGTTGGTCCTCGATATCCAATTCACGGCTGCGTTCTAGCACCGCGGCTGCGGCAGGTGCCGACGTGAAGGTGACCGCGTCGAATTGTCGTCGCGCGATCCCGGTGACTAAATGGTCGAACACGCCGCCTAGTGGCGCCGGCTTCCACCGGTAAACCCGGATCGGCACCACTTGCGCGCCGGCGAAACGTAACCCGCCCAGAAATTCCGGAAACGGGTCCCAGCTGTCGGCGGCACCGTGCAGCTGGACGGCAATACGCGTACGGGACACCCCCGATTCGAGCAGATATTCCAGCACTTCATGCGACGATTCAGAGTCGGGGGACCACTCTTCACGCAGGCCGGCGGCACGCAGCGCACCAGTTGCCTTTGGTCCGCGGGAGATGATCCGGGCCGACGACAACGATTCCAGGAGCTCGTTGGCCAGCCCCCACCCCTCGGCCGCGGCCAACCAGCCGCGAAATCCGATGCCGGTGTGGGCGACCAGAATGTCAGGCGGGTCGGCGATCAACGCCTCGGTGTTGTTCTGCAGTTCATCGTCGTCGGGAAGCGCGATCATCTTGATCGCTGGGGCACTACAGACCTCGGCGCCCTGGCGGCGAAGCAATGCGCACAGCTCTTCGGCGCGGCGAGCGGATGTCACCGCGATCCGGTAGCCGGTCAGTGGCGCCGAGTGTGCCTGGGCCATATGACGTGTCTAGGCCTGTGAGGTTTCAGTCGCGTTACCAGGCAATTGCTGCCGGATTGCCCATTGCCGATACCCACCTCTGTGGCTTCGGGCGTGGCGCTAGACGTAGGCCAAGCCCGCGGGTGCGGTGGTCGCCGGCACGAGCTCGCCGGCGCTCTTTAGGCCCCGACGCACATAAATCGCCCAGGTCAGCACCGAGGCGACCAGGTAGAACACCCCGAAGGCCCAAAATGCCGAGGTGGCCGTGCCACTGGTCAGGTAGGACTCTCGCAGAGCCAGGTTGACGCCCACTCCGCCGAGCGCGCCGACCGCCCCGGCCAGGCCGATCAGCGCGCCTGACATCGACCGCGACCACTGCCTGCGCTCGGCTTCACTGATCTGCAGCGAATGGCTGCGCGCCTCGAAGATCGACGGAATCATCTTGTACACAGAGCCATTGCCGATGCCGGACAAAATGAACAGAGCCGTGAAGCCGATGACGTAGCCGACCATCGTCGCAGTCGGCATCGGCCCGGCCAGGTGGTCACCGAAAGTGCTTGCGCTGATGAGTATTCCGGTGGCCAGCAGCATGGCGCAGAAGGCAGCTAGGGTGACTCGGCCGCCACCGATACGGTCGGCGAGCTTGCCGCCATATATTCGGGACAGCGATCCCAATAGCGGCCCCAGGAAGGCGATCTGGGCCGCATGCAGCGAGGCCTGCGCCGTGCTCTGACCGCTGGCGATGAAGTTGATCTGCAGCACCTGACCGAATGCGAAAGAGAACCCGATGAACGAGCCGAAAGTGCCGATGTACAGCAGCGAGATCACCCAGGTGTGCGGCTCGGACACTACCGCACGCATGGTGTTCAGCTCGATGCGATACTCCGTCAGGTTGTCCATGTACAGTGCGGCGCCGAGGCCGGCGACCGCCAGCAGCACCAGATATATCGCGCACACCCAGTAGGGCTCGCGGTCACCGGCCGTTGCGATCACCAGCAGGCCGACCAACTGCACCATCGGCACCCCGAGGTTGCCGCCACCCGCGTTGAGCGCAAGCGCGGCGCCCTTGAGTCGTTGCGGAAAGAAAGCGTTGATGTTCGTCATGGAGGCGGCGAAGTTGCCGCCGCCGAGGCCGGCTAGCGCACCGCACACCAGATACGGCCACAGTGGCAAACCAGGGTTGGCCAGCAACAGAATGCTGCCAACGGTCGGAATCAACAGCACCAGTGCGGAAAAGATGGTCCAGTTGCGCCCCCCGAACTTTGCGGTGGCAAATGTGTAAGGGAAGCGCAGGCATGCCCCGACCAAGGTCGCGGTGGCGCCGAGCAGGAACTTGTCGCCGGCGGAAAAGCCGTACACCGATGTGGGCATGAACAGCACCATCACCGACCAGAGGGACCAGACGGAAAATCCGACGTGCTCGGCGGCCACCGACCAGATCAGATTGCGTCGGGCGATGAATTTGTTGCCGGCCTCCCACGCCACCGAGTCTTCGGGATCCCAGTCGGAGATCTGGTGGGAACGGCCCATACTGACCCCTATCGTGATCGACGTTCTCGATCACGCTAGAAATCCTTTGTTGCCCGGGCGCTTCCGGTAGTGACCCCGGCGTGAACTTTCGCTCACACGGTTACCGCCAGCGTGTGAGGGCGGCCGTGCAGCGGAGCGGATTACCAGACGTCGCCCGCGCGCCAATCGCACATCAGCTCCGCCGAGGTGTCCAGGCTGATGTCGATGGGCAGGACGAACACCGTTCCGTCGTCATCGGGTGTACGGACTGGACCGGTTGGTGCCAGTACCGATGTCGGGCCGTGCCAGGGCAGCCAGCCGCGTGAGGCGTACAGTCTGCGGGCCCGCGCCGAGGAACTGAGCGCTCCGAGCTGGTAAGCGCCGCGCATCACCTGCTCGACGGCGTCCAACAGCGCGCTCACCAGGCGTTGGCCCCGCCAGTCCGCCCGCACCGCAACGCCTTCGACGTACCCGCAGCGCAGCGCGTTGCCGCGGTAGATCAGTCGCCGCTGGATCACCGCGGCATGCGCGATGATCGCCCCGTGATGCCAGATCAGGGCGTGCATCCCACCCAGCGTGTGCTCCCAGTCGGTCTCGGTGAAGTCACCGGCAAACGCGCCGGTGACCATCTGACGGATGTCCTGGCGGGTCTCGCTGTCAAGATCGGCGGTGTGGACCAGGCGGGCCGTGTGTACCTGGGTGTGCACAGTCCCTGTCTACCAGGCTTGTGTTACACCCTGGCCAGGCAACCGAGACCGGGGTCGTGCCCAGTGCAGTCGCACATATTGGCCGGGCCGTATCTGCGCGACCTTGTCGATGTCCTCGTCGGTGATGACGCCGACGACCGGATAGCTTCCGGTGATCGGGTGATCCGGCCCCAGGATCACCGGTAATCCGTTGGGCGGCACCTGGATTGCGCCGCGGGTAACGCCTTCGCCGGGCAGTTGCCGATCCGGCCAGCGGTGCTGTAGCGGGCGGCCCTGTAGCCGCATTCCTACGCGGTCACTGCGGTTGGACGCCATCCAGATGGTATGCACCAACGCGTCCGGGTCCACCAGCCAGTCGTCGCGCGGCCCGGGCACCACCCGCAGCTCCACCAGATGCTCCTCGATAGCGGCCACCGGTGCCTGGTCGAGTTCGGGATAGTCGTCGGTGTGTTCGCCGACCGGCAGCACGTCTCCGGCCCGTAGCGGCGACGGGCCGATCGCCGACATCACGTCGTAGCTGCGTGACCCCAGCACGGGCTCCACACAGACGCCGCCGCGCACCGCCAGATAGGTCCGCAGCCCGGCCCGTGGGGTGCCCAGTGAGATCACCTGGCCGTCCCGGACGTGGTGAATGCTGTTGGTGCCGACCATGATTCCGTTCACGGTCGGATCGGTGTCGGCGCCCGTCACCGCGATGTCGACGTCGCCGCCGCGAACCCGCGCCGAGAAGCCGCCGAAGGTCACTTCGACCGTGGCCCAATCGTCGGGGTTGGCGACTAGCCGGTTGGCCAGCGTGTGGGAGCGGCGGTCGGCGGCACCGGATCGACCGACACCGAGATGGGCCAGTCCGGCACGGCCGAGGTCTTCGACGAGGGCCAGCGGTCCGCTGCGCAGGATTTCCAGTGTTGTCATGGCTGCTTCCTCCAGCTCAGGCGGCCCGGAACTGAACCCACATGCCCGGTGTGAGCAGCGCCGGCTGGGGTCGGTCGACATCCCACAGGACCGCGTCGGTGTGGCCGATGATCTGCCAATCGCTGGGCGCTTGAGATGGATATATCGCGCTGAATCCGTCGGCGAGGGCGACCGATCCGGGCGGCATCGAGGTGCGCCGTTCGGGCCGGCGCGGCACCCGCAGGCTCGGGTCGCCGTCGATCAGGTAGGCGAACCCCGGGGCGGACCCACTGAATCCCGCCCGCCATCCGGTGGCGGTGTGGGCGTTGATGACCGCTGCGGTGGTCAGGCCGGTGCAGCGGGCGACCTCGGCGAGGTCTGGGCCGTCGTAGACGACGTCGATTACCAGGTCGCATCGGTGATCGGCCGCAGCCACCGCCTCGGGGGTGACCCGCAACCTGCGCAGCCGCTGACGGGTGACCCCTTGGTAGCGGGGCGCGTCCAGCTTCACCAATACGGTGCGCGAGGCCGCAACGATGTCGACCACACCGGGTAGCGCCGCGGCTCGCAATGCATCGGTCCATGCCATTGCGTCAGCGGTGCTGTCACATTGCAGCATCAGCGCATGGTCGCCGTAGTCGAGCACGGTGCAGGCCAATGCCGCGTCCATAAAGACGTCCATCACACTCATGCGTCGACGGTAGCGCTGCAATCTTCGGCTCGGCCAGGGATTTTCGAGACTGCCAGAGGTGCCTTAGCAAATGCTCATGCGCCCAAGATCTGGCTGATCTGTGGCGGCAGTTGCTCGGCCACCACGGGATAACTCAGCACCGACGAGAAGGCGATGGCTCCGGCCTGTTCCTTGGAAGTGAAGATGTGGCGCCGCTGGGCGGTTGCCTGCGACGCCGCAATCTCCGGGTCGGCCAACAACGCCTTCTCGTCCTCGGGGCTCTCGGTCATCCAGATCAGCACATCGGCGGCATCAAGCACCGCTTTAATGTGATCGCGCGGAATGACGCCGCGCTGATCGACGGCGAAGGGTTTGATGCTGTCGGCGATCACCAGACCCATGTCGTTGAGGAAGTCAGTTCGCCAGCCCGCCAGGGTTGCGACCACGTTGCCCTGCCAGAGGCGACCCTGCAGCAACAGCGCCTTCTTGCCCCGCCAGCGCGGATGCCGCTGCGCCACCGCGGCGAACTTCTGGTCGACGGCCTCGATCAGCGACCTCATCCGGTCGGCCGCAAACACCGCCTGGCCGATCGACCTGGCCTGGTCCTTCCACGGCTCGAAGAATGCGTCGCCGCCGGACTGGGCGACGGTCGGGGCGATCGCCGACAGCTGCTGATAGGTATCGGCGTCCACCCCGGCGTTGATCGCCACGATCAGGTCGGGTTTTAAGGCGGCGATTCGGTCGATCTGAATCCCGTTGTCCAGGTTCAATACCGCCGGCCGCGCCCCGCCGAGCTTGGGCGCCGCCCACGGCCACACCGCAAACGGCTGGTCACCGAACCAGTCGGTCACCGCGATGGGCACCACATCGACCGCGAGCAAGTCGTCCTGCTCGGTGTAGCCGGCGCTGACCACGCGCTTGGGTGGCTCTTTGATGACGGTCTGACCGAACAGGTGGGTGATAGTTACCGCCGCGCCGCCAGGAGTGCCCGGCGGGGGTTTGGGCGATGAACAGCCCGCGAACAGCCCGGTGGCTGCTGCAGCCTCGGCGACCTGCAAGAATCCCCGGCGGCTGCATCCCTGTCGCACAGCGTGAGGGTATCGCGCGCGTTACCGCCGGCGTCGGGCGCTGGTACTTGCTGGCCCGTATCCGCCGCCGCCGGGGGTTTCGATCACCAGCGTGTCGCCCGGCTCGACGTGCGTTGAGCCGCATCCGGCCAACTCGACGGTGCTGCCGTCGGCGCGTTCCACTCGGTTGCGTCCCAGCTCTCCGGGGGAGCCGCCGGCCATGCCGTAGGGCCGAACCCGCCGATGACCGGAGAGCGTGCTGACCGTCATCGGCTCGGTGAACTCGAGGCGTCGGACGGCGCCGTCGCCGCCCCGCCAGCGACCGGCGCCCCCGCTGCCCTGACGTACGGCGAACTCGCGCAGCAACACCGGGTAGCGCCACTCCAGCACCTCGGGATCGGTGAGCCGGGAGTTGGTCATGTGCGTCTGCACCACCGAGGCCCCGTGGTACCCGTCACCGGCCCCGGAGCCCGATCCTACGGTTTCGTAGTACTGGTGCCGCTCGTTGCCGAACGTGACGTTGTTCATCGTCCCGGATCCCTCGGCCTGCACACCCAACGCGGCGAACAGCGCGCCGGTGATCGCCTGCGAGGTTTCGACGTTGCCAGCGACCACCGCGGCGGGATGGGTTGGTGCGAGCATCGAGCCTTCGGGGACGACGATACGCAACGGGCGCAGGCAACCGTCGTTGAGCGGGATGTCGTCGGCGACCAGGGTCCGGAACACGTAGAGCACCGCCGCATTCACCACCGAGGTCGGTGCGTTGAAGTTGGTGTCCAGCTGAGCCGAGGTTCCGGTGAAGTCGATGGTCGCGCTGCGGGCGGCGCGGTCGACGGTGATGCGCACGGCGATCGTCGCGCCCGAATCCATGCGGTAGCGGTAGGCGCCGTTGTCGAGCCGGTCGATGACCCGGCGGACCGCTTCCTCGGCGTTGTCCTGGACGTGGCGCATGTAGGCCGCCACCACGTCGCGGCCGAAGTGGTCGATCATTTTTCCGACCTCGTCGACGCCCTTTTGGTTGGCGGCGATCTGCGCGCGCAGATCGGCGAGGTTGGTGTCGGGATTGCGGGAACCGAACGGCGCCTCGGTAAGCAGGCGCCGGGTTTCGGCCTCGCGGAACCGTCCGTTCTCGGCGAGCAGCCAGTTGTCGAACAGCACGCCCTCTTCGTGGATCTCGCGGCTGTCGGCGGGCATGGAGCCGGGGGTGATGCCGCCGATTTCGGCGTGGTGCCCGCGAGAGGCGACAAAGAATAGGACGTCCTCGCCGCCGGTGTTGAACACCGGGGTGATCACTGTGATGTCCGGCAGGTGGGTGCCGCCGTGGTACGGGTCGTTGACGGCGTATACGTCACCGGGCTTCATGCCGCTCAAGCGCCGGCGGATCACTTCCTTGACGGTGGTGCCCATCGAGCCGAGGTGCACCGGAATGTGCGGGGCGTTGGCGACCAGGTTGCCGTCCGGATCGAACAGCGCGCAGGAGAAGTCCAGCCGCTCCCGGATGTTCACCGACTGGGCGGTGGCTTCCAGCCGGAAGCCCATCTGCTCGGCGATCGACATGAACAGGTTGTTGAAGATCTCCAACAGCACCGGGTCGGCCTCGAAACCGGCCTCGAAACCGGCCCGAGTGGCCGCATCGGGCCGCGGCGGGGTGACCACTCGTTGCGCGAGCAGGTGCCCGGTCTCCGTCATCGTCGCCTGCCAGCCGTCGTCGACGACGGTGGTGGCGTTGGCCTCGGCGATGATCGCCGGACCGGTCAGCACGTCGCCCGGCCGCATCGCCTCCCTACGCCGCAGCGGTGCGTCGCGCCACAATCCGTTCGAATAGATCCGCACGGTTTCCGACGAGCCGGTGGTGTCGTTGGCCTGATCGCCCAGCTGGGACAGGTCGGGCTGGTCGGTGAGCCCGGTCGCCTCGACCGAGATCGCTTCGGCGATCAGCGGACGATCCAGCAGGAACGTGTACAGCGCGCGGTGGCTGCTTTCAAACGCCGTGGCCATGGTCTCGATCTCGGCCAGTTGCACGGGGATCGCGGTATCGGTTCCCTCATAGCGCAGGTGCACCCGGCGAACCACCCGGATGCGCTCACCCGGGACGCCCTCGTCCAGCAACTCGGCGCGGGCGGCTCGTTCGAGGGATTCCGCAACGCTGGCCAAACGCTGTGGCGCGGCGGGTCCGAGCGGGATCTCCACCGATTGTTCGCGCATTGCGGTGGTGTCGGCCAGGCCGATCCCCAGCGCGGAAAGCACGCCGGCCATTGGTGGGATCAGCACCGTGCGGATGCCGAGGGCGTCGGCCACCGCACATGCGTGCTGACCGCCGGCGCCGCCGAACGTCGTCAGCGCGTACCGCGTCACGTCGTGTCCCTTTTGCACGGAGATCTTTTTGACCGCGTTGGCCATGTTCGCCACCGCGATCCGCAGATATCCCTCGGCGACCTGCTCGGGTGACCGGTCGTCGCCGGTCCGCGCGGCGATGTCGGCGGCCAGGTCGGTGAAGCCACGCCGCACGGTCCCGGCGTCCAGCGGCTGGTCGCCGGAAGGACCGAATACGGACGGGAAGTGGGTGGGCTGGATGCGGCCGAGCATCACGTTGGCGTCGGTGACGCACAGCGGTCCGCCGCCGCGGTAGCAGGCCGGGCCGGGGTCGGCTCCGGCCGAGTCCGGGCCGACTCGGTAGCGGCTCCCGTCGAAATGCAGGATCGACCCGCCGCCGGCGGCCACCGTGTGGATGTCCAGCATCGGCGCGCGCAGCCGGACCCCGGCAACCTGGGTCGTGAAGACGCGTTCGTACTCGCCGGCGTAGTGCGACACGTCGGTCGAGGTGCCGCCCATGTCGAAGCCAATAACATGATCGAAGCCGGCCAGCGCCGACATCCGCACCATGCCGACGATGCCGCCGGCCGGACCAGACAGAATCGCGTCCTTGCCGCGGAAGTGCCCGGCCTGCGCCAGCCCCCCGTTGGACTGCATGAACATCAGTCGCACACCCCGCATCTGGTCGGCCACCTGGTTGATGTATCGGCGCAGCACCGGGGACAAGTAGGCGTCGACCACGGTGGTATCCCCGCGCGGGACCAGTTTCATCAGCGGGCTGACCTCAGATGACAACGAGATCTGGGCGAAGCCGATGCGCTGCGCCAGCGTACCGATTTCTCGCTCGTGTCCCGGGTAGAGGTAACTGTGCAGGCACACCACCGCGACCGCGCGGATTCCGTCCGCATGGGCCTGCCGCATCTTCTCGCCCAATGCCTCCAGGTCGGGTGCCCGCAGCACCCGGCCGTCGGCTGTGACTCGTTCATCGACCTCGACGACCCGCTCATAAAGCATCTCGGGCAACACGATCCGCCGGTCGAAGATGCGCGGACGATTCTGGTAGGCGATGCGCAGGGCGTCGCCGAAACCGCGGGTGATCACCAGCAGTGTGCGCTCACCCGTGCGCTCGAGCAACGCATTGGTCGCCACCGTGGTGCCCATCCGCACCGCGTCGACGCGCGTGCCCGCCTCGCCGTTCGCTAGCAGCGCACGGATGCCGGCCACCGCGGCGTCGCGATAGCGTGCCGGGTTGTCCGACAGCAGCTTGTGGGTCAGCAGCCGTCCGTCCGGCCGGCGCGCCACAACGTCGGTGAACGTGCCACCCCGGTCGACCCAGAAGTGCCACCCCGCGCCAACCACCCGGACTCCCCCTTCACGCTCGCAGCCGGTCCCGTCCTCACAACGGCAGACGGGCCGAAGCCACCTAAAGGTATCTCCGCTGTAACAGCGCGCATCCGGGCCGGTAACAGGGTCTCTTTAGCGTCGAGCCGTCATTACCGCTGATGTCGCCCGCTTGTCGACAGGAGACCTAACCGATGGCACTCACCACCGCCCCGGCAATCGATTATGCGCTGCCACGCCAGCAGGATGAGGGCGATCACTGGATCGACGACTGGCGCCCGGAAGACCCGGTGTTCTGGGAGACGATCGGCAGGCCGATCGCCCGCCGTAACCTGATCTTCTCCATCTTCGCCGAGCACGTCGGCTTCAGCGTGTGGATGCTGTGGAGCATCGTGGTTGTCCAGATGACCGCCGCCGCTCCCGGGCACCCCGCCGCGTCCGGCTGGGCGCTGTCCGCCAGCCAGGCCCTATGTTTGGTCGCCGTCCCCAGCGGTGTCGGGGCGTTCCTCCGGCTGCCGTACACCTTCGCGATCCCGATCTTTGGTGGCCGCAACTGGACGACCGTCTCGGCGGCGCTGCTGGTGATCCCGTGCCTGCTGCTGGCTTGGGCGGTGAGCCACCCTTCCCTGCCGTTCGCGGTGTTGGTGGTGATCGCGGCCACCGCCGGTTTCGGTGGCGGCAACTTTGCCTCATCGATGGCCAACATCTCGTTCTTCTACCCGGAGAAGGACAAGGGTTGGGCGCTGGGCCTGAACGCGGCCGGAGGCAACATCGGGGTGGCGGTGGTGCAGAAGATCATTCCGCCCATCGTGGTCGCCGGCAGTGGGGTGGCACTGTCGCGTGCCGGACTGTTCTTCGTGCCCTTGGCCGTCGCCGCCGCGGTGTGCGCATTCCTGTTTATGAACAACCTCACGGAGGCCAAGGCCGATGTGAAGCCGGTGTGGCAGTCGCTGCGGCATGCCGACACCTGGATCATGTCGCTGCTGTACATCGGCACCTTTGGGTCGTTCATCGGGTATTCGGCGGCCTTCCCGACGTTGCTCAAGACCGTGTTTGGCCGTGGTGACATCGCGTTGGGTTGGGCCTTCCTCGGCGCGGGCATCGGTTCCCTGGTCCGTCCGCTGGGCGGCAAGCTCGCCGACCGGATCGGCGGTGCGCGGATCACCGCGGCCAGTTTCGTCATGCTGGCGGCCGGGGCGGCTGCGGCGTTGTGGTCGGTGCAGTCGGTCAATCTGCCGGTGTTCTTCGTCAGCTTCATGTTCTTGTTCGTTGCCACCGGCATCGGCAATGGTTCGAGCTACCGGATGATCTCGAGGATCTTCCAGGTCAAAGGCGAAGTCGCCGGCGGGGATCCGGAAACGATGGTGAACATGCGCCGACAGGCCGCCGGAGCGCTGGGCATCATCTCCTCGATCGGCGCGTTCGGCGGGTTTGTGGTGCCGCTGGCCTACGCCTGGTCGAAGGTGCACTTCGGCAATATCGAACCCGCCCTGCACTTCTACGTGGCGTTCTTCCTTGCCCTGCTCGTCGTCACCTGGTACTGCTACCTGCGTAGAACCACCCCCATGGGCCAGGTGGGGGTGTAGTTAGCCCGGCGGCGGTCTCACGTTGTGAGCCACGCGCAAACTCAGACTCTGCCGATGTCAACGCCCAGCTCGGCACCGAGCTTGTCCAGCGGCATGGTGACGTGCTCTCGCTCGTGCACGCTGAGCCGGTCGCGCAGGTCTTCAAGCTCTTCCATTAGGCTCTCGTAGCGCTCAGCTGAGATGAGGATGGCTGCGGGTCGGCCATGATTCATCAACACGACGTCATCGTCGGCGGATTCACGCACAAGCCTCGATAGGTGAGCGCGGGCTTCACTAATAGGCACTAGACTGCTGGTCATCGGTAGACCCCCCTTCGGTGTCCGACGCGAGTAACGGTGATGACACGCGCTGCGTCGTCGACGATGTAAACAACGCGATAGTTGCCGAGGCGGATGCGGTAAGTGGTGTCGAAGCCACTCATCTTCTCGCAGCCACGCGGGCGCGGTTCGTCGGCGAGCGCGGCGACGGCGGTCAGATGCGCCGCTGGTCGTGGCGGTGCAGCCGTTGGATTGCTTTAGCTGCCGAGTTCTCGATTTCGACCGCGTACCCACTTGCCATACAAAAATGTACAGACTTCAGATGCATAATATAAGCGCTAATTTTGCCGACGCGCTCTCACCGCGGCCACGGGCTGTAGTCGGCGATCAGCTCCTCCTGCGGCGGGCGCTGGTCGGCCGGGACGTGCTGCAGGTTGATCCGGATCCGATACCAGATCGAACTCGGCCCGCGCATGCCGTCGACCAGCACATCGGCGGGCCGCAGCAAAGCCGCGGCGCCGGGATACCGGTCGCGCCAGATGTCCAACGCCGCCATCGCCTCGGCCCGCGTCTTGGCGCGGGCGATCTCGATCAGCGGCTTGGCGGATTGCGCCTTCTGCGGCGGACCCAGTTCCTCGGCCAGCATCAACAGCCGGTCGAGCCGGCCAACCGCGTCATCCATCCCGGCCCAGGGGTCACCGATGTCGGCCAACCGGCTGGGCACGGTGGCCATGGTGAACACCGCCGGGTCGCAGCCGGGCACCTCCTCCCAGTGCAGCGGCGTGGACACCCGGGCATCCGGGGTGGCCCGCACCGAGTAGGCCGACGCGACCGTGCGGTCCTTGGCGTTCTGGTTGAAGTCGACGAACACGCCCTCGCGTTCTTCCTTCCACCAACGACTGGTTGCCGCGTCGGGTAGGCGCCGTTCGACCTCACGCGCAACGGTCTGGGCGGCCAGGCGCACCTGGGGAAACGACCAGCAAGGCGCGATCCGGGCATAGACGTGAAAGCCCCGCGACCCGGACGTCTTCGGCCATGCGGTCAACCCGTAATCCTCCAGCACCTCCCGGACCACCAACGCGACCTCGACGACCCGCTGCCACGCGACCCCGGGCATCGGGTCCAAGTCCACCCGCAGCTCGTCGGGATGATCGAGGTCGCCGGCGAGCACCGGATGCGGATTGAGATCCACACACCCCAGGTTGATCACCCACGCCAGCCCGGCGGCGTCGTGAATGACCGCCTCCGCGGCGGAGCGGCCCGACGCATAGTGCAGCTCGGCCACGTCCACCCAGTCTGGCCGGTTTGCCGGTGCGCGCTTCTGAAACACCGCCTCGGCGGAGATGCCCTTGACGAAACGCTTGAGAATCATCGGCCGGCCGGCCACCCCGCGCATCGCCCCCTCGGCCACGGCGAGGTAATAGCGGACCAGATCGAACTTGGTGTAGCCCTTTCGATCGTTGTGAGCGGGGAAGACGACCCTGCCCGGATGCGTGACGATGACCTGGCGTCCGTGCACGTCCAGCGACACCGGGGCGGCCATGCGGCTCATGGTAATTTGCGACCCGCCTCACATAGGGTGAGGTCATGCCTAACCTCACTGATCTGCCCGGGCAGGCCGTCTCCAAGCTCCAGAAGTCCATCGGACAGTACGTCGCGCGCGGCACTGCCGAGTTGCATTACCTGCGGAAGATCATCGAATCGGGCGCGATCGGGCTGGAGCCGCCGCTGAACTACGCCGCGCTCGCAGCCGATATCCGCAAGTGGGGGGAAGTCGGCATGCTGCCGTCGCACAATGCCAGGCGCGCCCCCAACCGGGCGGCCGTCATCGACGAAGAAGGCACGCTCACGTTTTCCGAACTCGACGAGGCCGCACACGCGGTGGCCAATGGCCTACTGGCCAAGGGTGTCCGCGCCGGGGACGGCGTCGCCATCTTGGCGCGCAACCACCGCTGGTTTGTCATCGCCAACTACGGGGCGGCCCGAGTGGGGGCCCGCATCATCTTGCTCAACAGCGAGTTCTCCGGCCCGCAGATCAAAGAGGTGTCGGACCGTGAGGGCGCCAAGGTGATCATCTACGACGACGAGTACACCAAGGCCGTCAGCTTGGCCCAGCCACCGTTGGGCAAGCTGCGGGCGCTTGGTGTCAATCCCGACGACGACAAGCCGTCGGGCAGCTCCGACGAAACGTTGGCCGAGCTGATTGCGCACAGCAGCACCGCGCCCGCCCCGAAGGCGAGCCGCCGTGCGTCGATCATCATTTTGACCAGCGGCACCACCGGCACCCCGAAGGGGGCGAACCGTAACACACCGCCGACGCTGGCTCCGATCGGCGGCATTTTGTCGCACGTGCCGTTCAAGGCCGGCGAGGTGACGCTGTTGCCGTCGCCGATGTTCCATGCGCTGGGTTACATGCACGCCGCGCTCGCCATGTTCCTGGGCTCGACGCTGGTGCTGCGGCGGCGGTTCAAGCCCGCGTTGGTGCTGGAAGACATCGAAAAGCACAAGGCGACATCCATGGTCGTCGTACCAGTGATGCTGTCGCGGATCCTCGACCAGCTGGAGAAAACCGAACCCAAGCCCGACTTGTCGAGCTTGAAGATCGTGTTCGTATCCGGATCGCAATTGGGTGCCGAGCTGGCCACCCGCGCGCTGGGGGACCTCGGCCCGGTCATCTACAACATGTACGGCTCGACCGAGGTCGCGTTCGCCACCATCGCCGGCCCCAAGGATCTGCAGTTCAACCCCAGCACGGTGGGGCCCGTCGTCAAGGGGGTGACGGTTAAGATCCTCGACGAGAACGGCAATGAGGTGCCGCAGGGTGCCGTTGGCCGGATCTTTGTGGGCAATGCCTTCCCGTTCGAGGGTTACACCGGCGGCGGTGGCAAGCAGATCATCGACGGCCTGTTGTCGTCCGGCGACGTCGGCTACTTCGACGAGCGCGGCCTGCTGTATGTGAGCGGCCGCGACGACGAGATGATCGTCTCTGGTGGTGAGAACGTGTTTCCCGCCGAAGTCGAGGGTCTGATCAGCGGGCATCCCGACGTGGTGGAGGCCGCCGCGATCGGCGTCGACGATAAGGAGTTCGGTGCCCGGCTGCGCGCGTTCGTGGTCAAGAAGCCGGGAGCTGACCTCGACGAGGACACCATCAAGCAGTACGTACGCGATCATCTTGCCCGCTACAAGGTGCCGCGGGAGGTGATCTTCCTCGACGAGCTACCGCGCAACCCCACCGGCAAGGTCCTCAAACGTGAGCTACGCAAGCTGTAGCTGCTCGCGCGGGTACTTACGGGTCGCGGGGTAGGCCCAGCAACCGCTCGGCGATGATGTTGAGCTGGACCTCCGACGTGCCCCCGTAGATGGTGGTGGCCCGGCTGGCTAGCAGGTACTCGCCCCACTTGCCGGGCAATCGCTCTGTGTCGCCGATCACCGCATCGGTGCCAAAGGACGACACCGCGAATTCGGCATAACCCTGGCCGGTGCGCATGGACAACAGCTTGGAGATCGCCGCCGGCGCCATCGGGTCACCCCCGGCCAGCGTCAACAGCGTGGAGCGCAAGTTGAGCAGCTTGGTGGCGTGGCCCTCGGCGATCAATTGCCCGGCACGGTGTCGCGCGACCTGGTCGAACTGTCCTTCGAAACGGTAATCGCGAACGAAGTCGACGAACTCGCCCAGGGTGGGGAGGAAGGTCGAATCGCTGCCGCCGATCGACACCCGCTCGGCCGTCAGGGTGTTGCGGCTGACCTCCCACCCCCGGTTCACCTCCCCGAGCACCAACTCGTCGGGGACGAACACGTCGTCGAGGTAGACGGTGTTGAAAAACTCCTTACCCGTGAGCTCGCGCAGCGGCTTCACTTGTACGCCTTCGCTTTTCATGTCCAGCAGGAAGTAGGTGATGCCGTTGTGCTTGGGCGCCGACGGGTCCGTCCGCGCCAGCAGCGCACCCCATTGGGAGTACTGCGCGCCGGTGGTCCAGATCTTCTGACCAGTGATGCGCCAGCCACCGTCGACCCGGGTGGCCTTGGTTGCCAGGCTAGCCAGGTCCGATCCCGCGCCCGGCTCGGAGAACAGCTGGCACCAGAAAATGTCGCCTCGGAACGTTGGCGGCAGGAGGCGCTGCTTCTGATTGTCGGTTCCGAACGCGACGATCGACGGCACGATCCACGTCGCGATGGCAATCTGCGGCCGCTTGACCCGCCCGGCGGTGAACTCCTGGGCGATGATGATCTGCTCGACCGGGCTGGCGGCCCGACCCCACGGCTTGGGCAGATATGGCAGCACCCACCCACCTTCGGCGATCGCGACAGTGCGCGGCTCTCGCGGCATCGCCTTCAGCGCGGCGACTTCGGCCCGGATCTGGGCCCGCAGCTTCTCGGTAGAGGGGTCCAGGTCGATGTCTACCGGACGCATACCGGCAGTCGTCGCGGTGTCCACCACCCGCTGCGGATACTCCGAGCCGCGGCCAAAGCACGCGGCCAGCATCAACGCCCGGCGGTAGTAGACGTTCGTGTCATGCTCCCAGGTGAAGCCGATGCCGCCGTGCACCTGAATGCAGTCCTGCGTGCAGCGCTGAGCGGTCGCCGGTGCCAGCGTCGCCGCCACCGCCGCCGCGAATTCGACGTCGGAGCTAGATTCGCCCGCGTCGTCTAAGGCTCGCGCCGCGTCCCACACCGCGGCGGTGGCCCGCTCGGTGTCAGCGATCATCTCGGCGCACTTGTGCTTGATCGCCTGGAATTGCCCGATCGGCCGGCCGAATTGTTCGCGGATCTTGGCATATGCCGACGCGGTGTCGGTCGCCCACCGCGCGACGCCAACGGCTTCAGCGGACAGCAGGGTGGACATCAGCGCGTGAGCGGTCGTCATCGTGAGGTTGCTCAGCAGGGCGTCGTCGCTGACGTCGACCGCGTTGGCCCGAACATGCGCGATGGGCCGCAACGGATCCAGGCTCTTGACCGCTTCGATCTCGAGCTGATCGTTGCGCAGTACAACCCACTCGTCACGGCTTTCGATGGCCACCGGTAGCACCAGAACGGAGGCTTGCGCCGCGGCCGGAACCGCGCGGACTTCGCCCCGGATCACCAGCACGTCGCCATGGCGGGTGGCGGTCAGCCCGGAATCTAGCGCGTAGGCGGCGATGGCCGCACCGGTTGCCAGTTCGGCGAGGACTTTGGCTTGCGGATCATGGGCTGCGATCAGCGCGCTGGCGATCGCCGACGGCACGAACGGCCCGGGCACGGCGCCGTAGCCGAACTCGGCAAGCACCACCGCTAGCTCGAGGATGCCGAAACCCTGGCCGCCGACCGACTCGGCCAGATGCACACCCTGCAAGCCTTGTTCGGCCGCGGCCTGCCAGTAAGGCGGCGGGTTTTCGACCGGTGATTCTAGCGCCGCGTGCAGCACCTCGGACGGCGCTACCCGCGCCACCAGGGAACGCACCGAATCGGCCAGCTCATAATGCTCAGGAGTAATAGCGATCGACATTGCTCGCCTTCCCATGCTGTTGGACGTTTCGGCCAAGCACCTTCCAAGCTAACAACCGGTGGGTCGGTTATTAACGTTGGCTAGCGGATGGCCGGCGAAATGGGTGAGAACACTCAGCGCCACCGCTTGGCTATCCACTTGGCGATGGTGTCGGCCTGCTCGCTGCGGGCGCCCGGGGTGGTGAAGTAATGGTCGGTGTCGATCGAGACCTGAGTCTTGTCGCTGCTGGCGAGCCCGTCGTAGATCTGCTGGGCATCCGACGGGAAGATTCCGGTGTCGGCCTCGGCGTTGAGCACCAGGGCCGGGCAGGTGATCTGGGCCAGGTGGGGTGCGGCACGGGTTTGGGCCACCCGCAGGCTCCACATGCCCAGCCAGCCGCGCAGCGTGCAGGCCGCGGCGATGCCGTGTGCGGAGCGGTTCGCCTTCACCGGCGTGCCCGCGTAGCACTGGTTGGGCCGACGCTTGGTCGGTTCGATGCTGGGATCGACCATGCGCGGGTCGGCCCAGGTACGCATCACGCTGAACGGCCGATCAGAAAAGCCAGCTGCGCGAACACGTTTGAGTTCGGATTCGGCCCAGTCGGTGATGGTGTGGTTGCGTTTGACCTGCGCGGAGCGATACCGGCTGATAAACTCCGGTGAGTACGGCGGCCCGTTGCGTTCGTCGAACAGGTCAAGTTCGGGATCGGTTGCAACCGGATCATTTTCGTCAATGACGGCGGCGTCCATCCAAGCGGTGAGCACATCCGGACGGCCGGGATGAGCTGCGGCGGCAACGTATGCGTCGGCGGCCGGCAATTCGGTTACCCCGGCTGCGGGTCGCATACCGTCCAGGGGAGTCACGTTCGGATCGACCGCTTGTGATTGGTAGGCGGCCATCAATGAGCCACCACCTGAATTGCCAAGCAACACCACTGTTTCCACGCCCTGAACTTCGCGGAGCCAGCGCACCCCGACGCCGATGTCGACCAGTGCGTGATCGAGCAGAAAGCTGCTTTCGAAACCACGGAATCGGGTGTTCCAGCCCAGAAACCCGATGCCGCGGATCGCCATGTACTCGGCGAGATAGTGCTCGGAGAAATCGATCTGGTAGTGCGCGGCGATGAGCGCCACCTTCGGTTTGCGTCCCACGCTGTGGTGGTACAGCCCCTGGCATGGGTGCCCACCGGCAGCCGCACGCCCCGCGGTTCGCGACGGCAGCCCGACGAACTCTCGGATGACCCCGGGCGTGGCAGCACGACCAGTCAATTTGAGCTGTCCTCCTTACTGTAGATGGCGCGGTAGTAAATGTTGGCCAAGGTCTGGATGCACGCCTGATCGTCAGGTTGTCCACGGCGTGAACGCTTACCGCTGAGCTGCAGGTAGCAAAACTGGTTGAACATTGCCACAATCGCCTCGGCCATCAACTGGGGGTCATCGCCGACGCAATAGCCGTGCGCCTGAGCGCGTTTGACCGTCTCGGTGATGAACGATATTGGAATCTGGCATATTTCGGACCAGTATTGCGCGAAGTCGTCACTGACCATCGCCAACTGTGACACGCTGATCGCTTCTGCGAGGCGGTTGCGGTAGGTGTACCAATGGGCGGCAGCGGCTTCATACGCGCGCTCGCGGTCGGATAGGCCGTGCCGGATCACCGACAATGCCCGCTGGTTGGCGTCGTCGCGGAAGCGCAGCGCCCACTGCCGGACCATCGCCTCTTTGGAGTCGTAGTAGTTGTAAAAGGATGCCGCCGAGCGGCCGGCTTCGGCGGTGATGTCGGCGACGGTGGTCGCCAGGATTCCGTTGCGCACCACGACCGTCCGCGCGGCGGCGTCGATTGCGGCCTGGGTCCGCCGACCGCGTTGCGTCGGGAAGTCCGGCACCTGGGCACCTCCCTGGAACAAAACTGAACCTGATGTTAGATTCAGATTCAGAGCTTGGCCAGGCCGCCGTCCCGGGGAGCCAATGGGAGCCGCACGATGATCAAGCCGCACAACACCAACACCGAATTCGAGCTTGGTGGGATCAACCACGTCGCGCTGGTGTGTTCGGACATGGCGCGCACCGTGGACTTCTACAGCAACATCCTGGGGATGCCGCTGATCAAGGCGCTCGATCTGCCCGGCGGCCAAGGGCAGCACTTCTTCTTTGACGCCGGCAACGGCGATTGTGTCGCCTTCTTCTGGTTCGCCGATGCACCTGATCGGGTGCCCGGTCTTTCGTCGCCGGTTGCCATCCCCGGCATCGGCGACATCACCAGCGCGGTGAGCACCATGAACCATCTGGCGTTTCATGTACCCGCCGAAAGGTTCGACGCCTACCGGCAGCGGCTCAAGGACAAAGGCGTGCGGGTCGGCCCGGTGCTCAACCATGACGACAGCGAGACGCAGGTGTCCGCGGTGGTGCATCCCGGTGTGTACGTACGCTCGTTCTACTTCCAGGACCCCGATGGGATAACTCTGGAATTCGCTTGCTGGACAAAGGAATTCACTACGAGCGACGCGCAGGCCGTGCCGAAGACGGCGGCTGACCGGCGACCTCCGGTGGCTGCGGATCGTTAGCCCCGGATTTGGCAGCTGTTGCCGCTACCCGGGGACGGGACAAGTTTGGGTCGGTGAGTTCATCGAGCAGCGCAGCTAGCTGATCGACCAGCTGGTCGGGATCGAGTCGCACGTCACCGGCCAGCCAGGCGCTGATGGTCTGCCCGACGCCGCCGACGGCGAAGTGTGCGACCGCCTTGACGTGGTCATTTGCCGGTGCGTGCAGGGTGTCGACGGCATGTTGGCCGGACAGCATGGCGAACAGGGCGCTGGATTCCGCACGCTTGCGGGTGATCACTGCGTTGGCCAGCTGTGTGCTGAACAGCAGGCGTCCGACGCGGGCGTCTGCGGTGATGGTCCGCACGATGTTGGCCATGCCCGCGCGAGTCTGCTCCCGCGCCGGTACCGCCGTGACCGCGGCCTGAGTGGTGGCGACCAGCTCGGCCACCACCCAGTCGAACACGCGGCCGACGAATTCGTCCTTGTCGGTGAAGCTTTCGTAGAAGTAGCGCACCGACAGGCCGGCCCGCCGGCAAATGGTGCGGATGGTTAGCTCGGCGATGTCGTGCTGGTCGGACCCCAACAGGTCCAGGCCGGCAGAGAGCAACTGGCGACGGCGCGTCGCCAGTCGCTCGGCGGCCTCGACGCCGCGGTAGGGTCGATCACTGCGCGTCATACGGATCATCTTGACACTCGGGCACGATACCGGCCAATATCAGGATACAGGTGTTTCCATAATTAGCGGCAGCGCCGGGAGGCCTTCGGATGGCGATTTCGCTGGTGGCTCACCAGCCCATCCCCCACGTCGAGCGTCCCATGGCCGACCCACCCCGTCTCCAGCTGGCCAGGCGCCGGCGATCGGCGGCCGGCCCCGGCGGTAACGAGGACAGCTTGATGGGAGTGGCGCTGCTAGCCGGCCCGGCCAACGTGATCATGGAGTTGGCGATGCCGGGTGTCGGCTACGGCGTGTTGGAGAGCCGTGTCGAAAGCGGCCGGCTGGACCGCCATCCGATCAAGCGGGCGCGCACCACCTTTACCTACGTTGCGGTGGCCGTTGCCGGCAGCGACGACCAGAAGGCGGCCTTTCGTCGCGCGGTGAATAAGGTTCACGCGCAGGTGTATTCGACTCCGGAGAGCCCGGTGTCCTACCACGCGTTCGATCCCGAACTACAGCTGTGGGTGGCGGCATGCCTCTATAAGGGCGGCGTCGACGTCTACCGCACCTTCGTCGGCGAGATGGACGACGAAGAGGCCGACCATCATTACCGCGCGGGCATGGCGATGGGCACCACGTTGCAGGTGCCGCCGCAGATGTGGCCACCGGATCGGGCGGCCTTCGACCGCTACTGGCGGCAATCACTGGACAGGGTGCACATCGATGACGTCGTTCGCGACTACCTGTATCCGATCGTGGCGCTCCGAATTCGCGGGATCGCACTGCCGGGTCCGCTGCGGCGGCTGTCGGAGGGTATCGCGCTGCTGATCACCACCGGTTTCCTGCCGCAGCGGTTTCGCGACGAGATGCGGTTGCCGTGGGACGCGACCAAGCAGCGGCGCTTTGACGCGCTCATGGCCGTGCTGCGCACGGTGAATCGCCTGATGCCGCGGTTTGTCCGGGAGTTCCCGTTCAACCTGATGCTCTGGGACCTGGACCGGCGGATGAGGCGCGGGCGCCCGCTGGTGTAATCGCCGGCTTCGCGTGGACCGTTGCCGGTAGACCGCTCGCTAGATTGGCGGGCGAATATGGCGCACAGAGGCAAACCGGGCGAAATCCCTATCCAGGCTCACCACGGCGCAGTGATGCTCCACGGCGATGGCCCCGAGTACCGCGTCAGGTATCAAGTCGCCCGATGCGTCGGCCTCGTCGCAGAGTTTTCGCAGCAGCACCAGGTGTCTGGGGCCGGGGCTTGTCGGAAGGTGATGGGGCTGGGCGTTGACGGCTTCGACGAATGCGAATGCATCCGCTCGTGGTGACGGAATCTCGAAGATGCGTCGATTCGTTGTTAGCCGGAGGAACGACGCCCACACTAGGTTCGGCACTGTGAAGGGGTCGTCGGCCGCAAGCAGTCGATCGAACCAGGGGCGGACGGTTCGGTGATTCGGATGGTCACCGCGGTGTGCAGCCAGCAGCACGTTGACGTCGATGAGGAACATCGCCTATTTGTGCCTGTCCAGGCTCACTTCCGCGAGTTCAGTTCCAGACCCTCGTCGAGCACTTCGGACAACACCCTATTCGAGGTTAGGTCGATACCTGGCCGCGGACCGGTGCCGGCGTCAAAAACGGGGACGGTTGGCCGGGCGCCGCCGGTGCGGGCGGCGGCGAGCTCCCGCCGAAGGGCGTCTTCGATCACAGCGCCCAGCGATTAACCACGCTCGCGGGCCCGGCGTTTGGCGGTAGCCAGTAGTTCATCCGAGATTGACACGGTGGTGCGCATGATGCTCAGGATAGCGCATCTACGGCATCATCTGCGGTGAGCAACTGATGCCCTCAACGCCGCGTGTGGTCGCAGGTCTGCCTGCTATGGCAAGCCGTTGAGTCCGTTCTCGCCGAGCAGCAGCCCGCCGGTGCCGCCGGCACCGGGCGTGGCCCCGGCTTTGCCGGCGTTGCCGCCGTTGCCGCCGTTGCCGATCAGCACGGCGTTGCCGCCGACACCACCGCTGCCGCCGGTACCGGCGCCAAACCCGCCGGCAACCCCCGTCACCGCCGTTGCCGAACACCCCGGCGTGGCCACCGTCACCGCCGGTGCCGCCGGTACCGGCGCCTAGAGCGTTGGCACCGCTGCCGCCGGCGCCGCCGGCGCCGGCGGAGCCGAAGAGCAAGCCGCCGTTCCCGCCGGCGCCGCCGGCGCCGCCTTGCTGGATGCTGGTAAGTGCTGCCCCGCCGTGCCCGCCGGCGCCGCCGGCGCCGCCGAAGCCGAAGAGTAAGGCGCCGTTCCCGCCGGTTCCGCCGGCCCCGCCGGCAAGGGAGCTGGCGCCACCGCTGCCGCCGGCGCCACCGGAGGCGCCGAGGGAGAGTAGGCCGGCGTTGCCGCCGTGCCCGCCGCCGCCGGTGGTGATCCCGGACCCTCCCGAGCCGGCGGCGCCGCCGGTGCCGCCGGCTCCGAACAGTCCGCCGTTCCCGCCGTTCCCACCGGCCCCGAAGTTCGTGCCGGCCCCGCCGGTGCCGCCAGTTCCGAACAGTCCGCCGTTCCCGCCGTTCCCGCCGGCTGCGTTGAACCCGCCGGCCCCTCCGGCTCCGCCGTTGGCGAACAGTCCGCCGTTGCCGCCGGCGCCGCCGACGCCGGCCGGGACACCGCCAGCGGCGCCGTGGCCGCCGGTGCCGGCCGCGCCGAAGAGCAAACCGGCGTCGCCGCCGCGCCCGCCGGCCCCGCCGATGCCAGCGACGCCTATGGAGTTCCCACCGTTGCCGCCGGTGCCGCCGGAGCCGATCAGCAAGGAGACCCCACCGGCGCCGCCGGCCCCGCCGATCCCTCCAGCACCGGTGGCTATCCCGCCGGTCCCGCCATTGCCACCGGTACCGAACAAGATCCCGCCGGCCCCGCCGGCCCCGCCCGTAGCCGTGGCGGCGGTGTTGGTCGCACCGTGCCCGCCGTTACCGCCGTTGCCGAACAACCACCCGCCGGCCCCGCCGGCAGCCCCGGTCCCCGGGGTCCCGTTGGCGCCGTTGCCGATCAGCGGACGCCCAGTCAATGTCTGGAAGGGCTCATTCACCACATTGAGCGCTGCCTGCTGCAGGGTATGGACTGAGGTGCTGACTGGAGCATTGGATCCGTCTAGTCCTATTAGCTGCCCGCCGAGGCCGCCGAGGCCGGCCTTGCCCGCGGCTGCGCCGGTCCCGCCGCTGCCGCCGTTGCCGCCGTTGCCGATCTGCACGCCGTTACCGCCCGCTCCGCCGTTGCCGCCGGTGCCGGTCACGCTGGCGCCGCCGTCACCGCCGTTGCCGCCGTTGCCGATCAAACCGGGTATGCCACCGGCCCCGCCGGTGCCGCCTGGACCGGTGATAGCAGCGCCGCCGGCGCCGCCGGCGCCGCCGGAGCCGTTGAGCAGGCCGGCGTTGCCGCCGGTGCCTCCTATCCCGCCGGTGGTGCGGCCGAACCCGCCGGCGCCGCCGGCGCCGCCGGAGCCGAAGAACATGCCCGCGTTGCCGCCGTCCCCGCCGGCCCCGCCGTCCCCGCCGGCGCTGGCAAGGCCTTCCCTGCCGGCACCGCCGGCGCCGCCGGCGGCGCCGAGGGAGAGCGTGCCGGCGTTGCCGCCGGCCCCGCCGTCCCCGCCGGTGGTAGCGCCGCCCCCACCACTGCCGCCGGTGCCGCCGGCGCCGAACAGTCCGCCGGCCCCGCCGGCCCCGCCCATCCCGGCGACACCGGCGCCGATGGTGCCGCCGGCCCCGCCGGTGCCGCCGGCGCCGAACAGTCCGCCGTTTCCGCCGGCCCCGCCGGCCCCGCCGAACCCGCCTTTTCCGCCCACCCCACCGACCCCGCCGTCGGTGAACATCCCGCCGGCCCCGCCCGCACCGCCGGCCCCGCCGGAGGCGGTGGTGGCCAATGCGAACCCGCCGGCGCCGCCGACCCCGGCGGCGCCGAAGAGCAGGCCGGCGTTGCCGCCGTCCCCGCCCGCACCACCGGCCCCGCCGGTGGTGTTCGTTGAGGCTCCGCCGGCTCCGCCGGCTCCGCCGGCGCCGAACAACACGGCGTTCCCGCCGGTACCGCCGGCCCCGCCGATCCCGCCGGTGTTGGTGGCGACCCCGCCGGCGCCGCCCGCCCCGCCGCTGCCGAGCAGCCCACTGGCCCCGCCGGCCCCGCCAGTCCCGCCGGTGCCCCCAACGGCGTTGTTCGCCGCGCCGGATCCGCCGGCGCCGCCGTTGCCGATCAACCAGCCGCCGGGCGCGCCGTCGGCCCCGGTGCCGGGGGCGCCGTTGGCGCCGTTGCCGATCAGCGGGCGCCCGGTATTCGCCAGGAAGAACTCGTTAATCGGATCCAGCAGCGGCGACACCGCGGCGGCCTCGGCGGCCGCGTACGCGCCGCCACCGGAGGTCAACGCCTGCGTGAACTGGGCATGAAACGCCTGCGCTTGGGCACTGAGCGCCTGATAGGCCTGGCCGTGCGCGCCGAACAGCGCCGCAACCGCCGTCGAGACTTCATCGGCACCCGCGGCCAGCAGCGCCGTGGTGTTGGCCGCCGCGGCCGCGTTGGCCGCGGCGATGCTCGACTCGAGACTGGCTAAATCCGTTGCCGCTGCCGCGATAACCTCTGGCGCCGCAATCACAAACGACATCTGACACCTCCCGACGGGCATCACCGCTCTGTCGCGCCGACCTGGGCCTCCCCGGTCACCAGTGAAAATCGGCTGTAAGAAGCATCCCATTTCGAGGGGCAACACCTGGGGGGTTTGTCGAATTCTGGTAGGTAACTTCGCGGGCCGGGTAAACCCGGTGCGTCCTGTCAGGTGAGTCGAGGGCAGCCCGCAGGCTGATGCTGGGGTATCTGGGCCGGCCGACCATGGCTGGCCGGCGGGTGTTCTGAGGGCCGGTTCGCTGGCTATGGCAGGCCGTTGAGCCCGTTCTCGCCGATCAGCAGCCCGCTGGTGCCGCCCGCGCCCGGCGTGCCGCCGGCTTTCCCGCCGTTGCCGCCGTTGCCGCCGTTGCCGATCAGCACGGCGTTGCCGCCGACACCGCCATTGCCGCCGGTACCGGCGCCAAACCCGCCGGCACCGCCGTCGCCGCCGTTGCCGAACACCCCGGCCGTACCGCCGTTGCCGCCGACCCCGCCCTTGGCGGCACCGCTGGCGCCGCCGGTCCCGCCGGAGCCGCCGGAGCCGGAGAGCATGCCGGCGTTGCCGCCGGCCCCGCCGGCCCCACCAGCGCCGATGTTGCTGTACCCGCCGGCGCCGCCGGCGCCGCCGTAGCCGAAGAGCAAGCCGCCGGCTCCGCCGACCCCACCGATCCCGCCGCCGTCGGTCAAGCTGGAGCCGCCGCTACCGCCGGCGCCACCCGAAGCGCCCAGGGAGAACAAGCCCGCGTTGCCGCCGGCCCCGCCGGCGCCGCCGGGGACCGCGGCGGGGGTACCGTGGCCGCCGGAGCCGCCGGTGCCGCCGGCGCCGAACAGCCCACCGTTCCCGCCGGCACCACCGGCCCCCGGGCCGAGGGAGCCGCCGGAGCCGCCGGTGCCGCCGGCGCCGAACAGCCCGCCGTTCCCGCCGGCCCCGCCTGTCCCCGCATCTCCGCCCAACCCGCCGCTCCCGCCGGCCCCGCCGTTGGCAAACAGCCCGCCGTTCCCGCTGGTGCCGCCGGTGCCGCCGGCTTTAGTGCTGGCGCCGGCCCCGCCGGTTCCGGCGGCGCCGAAGAACGATCCGGCGTTACCGCCGTCCCCGCCGTCCCCACCGGCGGTGAGGCCGGCGCCGCCGCTGCCGCCGTTACCGCCGGAGCCCATCAAGAAGGCCGCCCCACCGGCGCCGCCGTCCCCGCCGGTGCCCGTCGTGCCGACGCCGCCGGCCCCGCCGGTGCCGCCGGTGCCGAAGAAGATCCCGCCGGCGCCGCCGTCCCCACCGTCCCCGCCGTTGGTTCCGGTCGCCCCGGACCCGCCGTTGCCGCCGTTGCCGAACAGCCACCCGCCGGCCCCGCCGTCAGCCCCGGTTCCAGGAGTCCCGTTGGCGCCGTTGCCGATCAGCGGGCGGCCGGTGAGCGTCTGGAAGGGCTCGTTCACCACATTGAGCACATTTTGCTGCAGGGTGTGCAGTGGCGAGGTGCTCGCGGGAGCATTGAATCCGTCTAGACCGAGCAGCAGCCCGCTGACGCCGCCCACTCCGGCCTTGCCCGCGCCAATCCCACCGCTACCGCCGTTACCGCCATTGCCGATCAACACGCCGGTGCCGCCGATCCCGCCGTTGCCGCCGGTCACCGCGCTGGCGCCACCGTTACCGCCGTTGCCGCCGTTACCGATCAGCCCGGGGGTGCCGCCAGCCCCACCGATCCCGCCGGCGAAGCCCTGGCCAACTCCGCCGTTGCCGCCGGCGCCGCCGGAGCCGAAGACCGTGCCGGCGTTGCCCCCGGGGCCGCCTTGCCCGCCGTCGGCGAAGCCGAATCCGCCGGCGCCGCCGGAGCCGCCGGAGCCGAAGAGCAGCCCAGCGTTGCCGCCGGCGCCGCCGGCGCCGCCTATGCCGCCGGCCGTGAGAGTACCGCCGTCCCCACCGATTCCGCCGGCGCCGCCCGCGGCGCCGAGGGCGAGCATGCCGGCATTGCCGCCGGCCCCGCCGTCCCCGCCGGCGACCAGGCTGTGTCCGCCGCTGCCGCCTTCCCCGCCTGCGCCGAACAGCCCGCCGGCCCCGCCGGCCCCGCCGACTCCGCCGAAGCTGCTGTCGGCGAACCCGCCATGCCCGCCGGTGCCGCCGGCGCCGAACAGCCCGCCAGCGCCACCGGCCCCACCGGCCCCGCCGGAGCTGCCGGCCCCACCGGATCCGCCGACCCCGCCGGTGGCGAACAGCCCGCCGGCCCCGCCGGCGCCGCCCGCCCCGCCGAGTGCACTGCCGTTCGTGAATCCGCCGGCCCCGCCGACTCCGGCGGCGCCGAAGAGCAGGCCGGCGTTGCCGCCGGCCCCGCCCGTGAGGGCTACTACGCCGCCGCCGGCGCCGAACAGCATGGCGTTGCCGCCGGCTCCGCCGGACCCGCCGATCCCACTGCTGGCGACCCCGCCAGCGCCGCCGGCGCCGCCGTTGCCGATGAGCCCGCCGGCGCCGCCGTTGCCGCCGGCGCCGCCGTTGACGCCGGCCGCGCCGGATCCTCCGGCGCCGCCGTTGCCGATTAACCAGCCGCCGTCCCCGCCATTGGCCCCGGTGCCGGGGGCGCCGTTGGCGCCGTTGCCGATCAACGGGCGCCCGGTATTCGCCAGGAAGAACTCGTTGATCGGATCCAGCAGCGGCGACACCGCGGCGGCCTCGGCGGCCGCATAGGCGCCGCCACCGGAGGTCAATGCCTGCACGAACTGGGCATGAAACGCCTGCGCTTGGGCGCTGAGCGCCTGATAGGCCTGGCCGTGGGCGCCGAACAGCGCGGCGATGGCTGTCGACACCTCGTCGGCGCCCGCGGCCATCAGTGCCGTGGTGTTGGCCGCCGCGGCTGCGTTTGCCGCGCTGATGCTCGATCCGAGACTGGCCAAATCCGTTGCCGCTGCCGCGATAACCTCTGGCGCCGCAATCACAAACGACATCTGACACCTCCCAATACGCATGACCGCTCTGTCATGCCGACCCGGGGAACGTCACCAGCAAAAATCGGCAGTAAGAAGCATCCCATTTCCAGCGACAACACCTGGGGGGTTTTGGTCAAACTCTGGTAAGCGACTTCGTGTACCGGGTGAACCCGGTGTGTCTTGAAGGACAGCCCGCAGGCTGATGCTGGGGGATCTGGGCCGGCCGACCATGGCTGGCCGGCTGTTGGTCTGATGGCCGGTTCGCGGTTACAGGCCGTTGAGCCCGTTCTCGCCGATGATCAGCCCGCTGGTGCCGCCGGCGCCGGGTGTGCCGCCGGCTTTCCCGCCGTTGCCGCCGTTGCCGATCAGCACGGCGTTGCCGCCGGTGCCGCCGGTGCCGCCGGCACCGGTGCCAAACCCGCCGGCGCCGCCGTCGCCGCCGTTGCCGAACACCCCGGCCGTACCGCCGTCACCGCCGGTGCCGCCGCTGCTGCCGATGCCGCTGGAGCCACCGGTGCCGCCGGCACCGCCGAAGCCGAAGAGCGAGCCGCCACTGCCGCCGTTCCCGCCGACCCCGCCGGTCCCGCCGACATTTAAGGCGCTGCCGCCGCTGCCGCCGGCGCCGCCGGAGGCGCCGAGGGCGAGTAGGCCGGCGTTGCCGCCGCTGCCGCCGTTGCCGCCGAAGGTGCCGCCGCTGCTGCCGCCAGCACCGCCAGTGCCGCCGGCGCCGAACAGCCCGCCGTGCCCCCCGGCGCCGCCGTCGGCGCCGAGCGTGCCCGCCCCGCCGGTGCCGCCGGCGCCGAAGAGCAATCCGTTCCCCCCGGTCCCGCCATTCGCGCCAAACCCGCCGGCCCCGCCGGCCCCGCCGTTGGCGAACAGCCCACCGGTACCACCGGCTCCGGCGGTGCCGCCGGCACCGATAAAGTTTTGGGAGAGGGCGGCCTGGCCGCCGGTCCCTGCGGCACCGAGGAACAAGCCGGCGTCACCGCCGCGCCCGCCGGCCCCGCCGGTGTCCAGGCCAAACCCGCCGCTGCCGCCGGTGCCGCCGGAGCCGATCAGCAAGGCGGCTCCGCCGGTCCCGCCGGTCCCGCCTTGGCCCGTCGTTCCGATGCCGCCGGACCCGCCGGTGCCGCCAATACCTGACAGGATTCCGCCGGCCCCGCCGGATCCGCCGTCTCCGCCGTCGGCGCCGGTCGCTCCGTGGCCGCCGTTGCCGCCGTTGCCGAACAACCACCCGCCGGCCCCACCGTCGGCCCCGGTCCCCGGAGTGCCGTTGGCGCCGTTGCCGATCAGCGGTCGCCCGGTGAGGGCTTGGGTGGGCTCGTTGATCGCGTTGAGGATTTGTTGCTGCAGGGTGTGCAGTGGCGTGCTGGCGGGGGCGTTGAATCCGTCTCGACCTAGTAGCTGCCCGCCTAAGCCGCCGGCGCCGGCCGTGCCGGCGGGTGCGCCAGTGCCGCCACTACCACCGTTACCGCCATTGCCGATCAGCACGCCGCTTCCGCCGGCGCCGCCGGCGGCACCGGCGCCGTTCGCGCTGGCGCCGCCGTTGCCGCCGTTGCCGGCGTTGCCGACGAGCCCGGGCGCGCCGCCGGCCCCACCGGTTCCGCCGGCGCCCGCGAAGGACCCGCCGCCGGCGCCGCCGGCACCGCCCGCCCCGCTGAGCAGACCCGCCTTTCCGCCGGCGCCGCCCGCCCCGCCGGCGTCGAAGCCCAGCCCGCCGACGCCGCCGGCGCCGCCGGAGCCGAACAACGTGCCGCCGTCGCCTCCGATCCCACCGGCACCGCCGCCACCGTCCGGGCTGGATCCGCCGCTGCCGCCGGCGCCGCCGGCGGCACCGAGGCTGAGCATGCCGGCGTCGCCGCCGGCCCCACCGGTTCCGCCGGCGCCCGCGAAGGACCCGCCGCCGGCGCCGCCGGCACCGCCCGCCCCGCTGAGCAGACCCGCCTTTCCGCCGGCGCCGCCCGCCCCGCCGGCGTCGAAGCCCAGCCCGCCGACGCCGCCGGCGCCGCCGGAGCCGAACAACGTGCCGCCGTCGCCTCCGATCCCACCGGCACCGCCGCCACCGTCCGGGCTGGATCCGCCGCTGCCGCCGGCGCCGCCGGCGGCACCGAGGCTGAGCATGCCGGCGTCGCCGCCGGCCCCACCGTTCCCGCCGACGTTGATTATGCTCGTCCCGCCACTACCGCCGGTGCCGCCGGCGCCGAACAGCCCGCCAGAGCCGCCATCCCCGCCGGCGCCGCCGCCAAAGATGCCGAATCCGCCGGGCCCACCGGTGCCGCCGGCGCCGAACAGCCCGCCGTTTCCGCCGGATCCGCCGGCCCCGCCGGTGCCGGCGTCGGTTGCCCCGCCGGCGCCACCGACCCCGCCGTCGGCGAACAGCCCGCCGTTTCCGCCGGCCCCGCCGGCGCCGCCGGTGGCGCCGAAGGCGGCTGCGAATCCGCCGGGACCGCCGACCCCGGCGGCCCCGAACAGCATGCCGGCGGCCCCGCCGGCGCCGCCGGCGCCGCCGGTCCCCGTGCTGGCCCTCCCGCCGGCGCCGCCGGCGCCGCCGTTGCCGATGAGCCCGCCGGCGCCGCCGTTGCCGCCGGCCCCGCCGTTGACGCCGGCCGCGCCGGATCCTCCGGCGCCGCCGTTGCCGATTAACCAGCCGCCGTCCCCGCCATTGGCCCCGGTGCCGGGGGCGCCGTTGGTGCCGTTGCCGATCAGCGGGCGCCCGGTATTCGCCAGGAAGAACTCGTTGATCGGGGCGAGCAGCGGCGAGGTGGCGGCGGCCTCGGCGGCGGCGTACGCGCCGCCACCGGAGGTCAACGCCTGCACGAACTGGGCATGAAACGCCTGCGCTTGGGCGCTGAGCGCCTGATAGGCCTGGCCGTGGGCGCCGAACAGCGCCGCAACCGCCGTCGAGACTTCATCGGCACCCGCGGCCAGCAGTGCTGTGGTGTTGGCCGCCGCGGCCGCGTTGGCCGCGGCGATGCTCGACTCGAGACTGGCTAAATCCGTTGCCGCTGCCGCGATAACCTCTGGCGCCGCAATCACAAACGACATCTGACACCTCCCAATACGCATGACCGCTCTGTCATGCCGACCCGGGGAACGTCACCAGCAAAAATCGGCGGGCTACAGAATAACTCCGGCCCGGGAAAGGGATTTGGTATTTCCCAAAATATCTCCCACATTTATGCGGTCGGCGCGTCGGCCGACGGGAGCTGGCAGCACCCGTGGGCCGGCGCCGAGCGTTCGCTGGTGTCCGGCTGGGACTTGCATTGCGGCGCGCCGTGGTGTGGAATAGTGGTAATGAAAATCATGTTCATCAGTCCTCTGTGGTGTTTACGGCTATGACGCTGTGGATGGCCTCGCCGCCCGAGGTGCATTCGGCGTTGCTCAGCAGCGGGCCGGGGCCGGGCTCGGTGTTGTCGGCGGCCGGGGTGTGGTCGTCGCTGAGCGCCGAATACGCCGCGGTCGCCGACGAGCTCATAGGGTTGCTGGGCGCCGTGCAGACCGGCGCTTGGCAGGGGCCCAGCGCCGCGGCTTATGTGGCCGCCCACGCGCCGTACCTCGCGTGGTTAATGCGGGCCAGCGAAACCAGCGCGGAAGCGGCCGCCCGGCACGAGACCGTGGCCGCGGCCTACACGACCGCGGTGGCGGCCATGCCGACGTTGGTCGAGCTGGCCGCCAACCACACGCTTCACGGGGTCTTGGTGGCGACGAACTTCTTCGGCATCAACACCATCCCGATCGCGCTCAACGAGGCCGACTACGCGCGGATGTGGACGCAGGCCGCCAGCACGATGGCGACCTATCAAGCGGTCGCCGAGGCCGCGGTGGCGTCGGCACCGCAGACCACCCCGGCGCCGCCGATCTTGGCAGCCGAAGCGGCCGACGATGACCACGATCATGACCACGATCACGGGGGCGAACCGACCCCGCTGGACTATCTGGTCGCGGAGATATTGCGCATCATCAGCGGTGGGCGCCTGATCTGGGATCCCGCCGAGGGCACCATGAACGGAATCCCGTTCGAAGATTATACGGACGCAGCCCAACCAATCTGGTGGGTTGTTCGTGCCATCGAATTCAGTAAGGACTTTGAAACGTTTGTTCAGAAACTGTTTGTCAATCCGGTGGAGGCATTTCAGTTCTACTTTGAGCTTCTATTGTTCGACTACCCGACCCACATTGTGCAGATTGTTGAGGCGTTGAGCCAGTCCCCGCAGTTGCTGGCGGTCGCACTCGGTTCCGTCATCTCCAACTTGGGTGCGGTGACCGGGTTCGCCGGGCTATCCGGCTTGGCCGGCATGCAGCCGGCGGCTATCCCGGCGCTAGCACCCGTCGCGGCGGCCCCGCCGACATTGCCGGCGGTCGCGATGGCCCCGACCATGGCCGCGCCGGGTGCGGCGGTTGCGTCGGCAGCCGCGCCGGCGTCCGCGCCGGCGGCCAGCACGGTGGCCAGCGCCACGCCGGCACCGCCGCCGGCACCCGGCGCCGCCGGGTTCGGCTATCCCTACGCCATCGCTCCGCCCGGCATCGGGTTCGGCTCGGGGATGAGCGCCAGCGCCAGCGCTCAACGCAAGGCACCACAGCCCGATAGTGCGGCGGCGGCGGCGGCCGCGGCGGCCGTACGTGACCAAGCGCGGGCGCGGCGGCGGCGCCGTGTCACGCGGCGCGGATACGGCGACGAGTTTATGGATATGAACATCGACGTCGATCCGGACTGGGGCCCTCCGCCCGGCGAAGACCCAGTCACATCCACGGTGGCCTCGGATCGGGGTGCCGGACATCTGGGCTTTGCCGGGACGGCCCGCAGGGAGGCGGTTGCCGACGCGGCCGGGATGACCACGCTGGCTGGCGATGATTTCGGCGACGGGCCAACGACGCCAATGGTGCCGGGTTCGTGGGATCCGGACCGGGATGCGCCTGGCTCGGCGGAGCCTGGAGATCGGGGCTGAGCTAGCCGCGTAGGGTCGATTGGGTGCGTACCGAAGGTGATAGCTGGGACATCACAACGAGTGTCGGTTCGACCGCGCTGTTTGTCGCGACGGCGCGAGCGCTGGAAGCCCAGAAGTCCGACCCGCTGGTCGTCGACCCATATGCGGAGGCGTTCTGCCGTGCCGTCGGCGGTTCGTGGGCCGATGTGCTCGACGGCAAGCTTCCCGACCACAAGTTGAAGAGCACCGATTTCGGCGAGCACTTCGTCAACTTCCAGGGTGCCCGCACCAAGTATTTCGACGAGTATTTCCGTCGGGCCGCCGCCGCCGGCGCGCGGCAGGTGGTCATCCTGGCGGCGGGGCTGGACTCGCGCGCGTACCGGCTGCCTTGGCCCGACGGGACCACGGTTTTTGAGCTGGACCGCCCGCAGGTCCTTGATTTCAAGCGCGAGGTGCTCGCCAGCCACGGTGCCCAACCGCGCGCCCTGCGCCGCGAGATCGCCGTCGACCTGCGTGACGATTGGCCACAAGCCTTGCGGGACAGTGGTTTCGATGCGGCTGCACCGTCGGCATGGATTGCCGAAGGGCTGCTGATCTATCTCCCGGCCACCGCCCAGGAGCGGCTATTCACCGGCATCGATGCCCTGGCCGGGCGCCGAAGCCACGTCGCCGTCGAGGATGGTGCCCCAATGGGGCCAGACGAATATGCGGCTAAGGTCGAAGAGGAGCGCGCCGCGATCGCCGAGGGAGCCGAGGAGCACCCGTTTTTTCAACTGGTCTACAACGAGCGATGCGCGCCGGCCGCCGAGTGGTTCGGCGAGCGAGGTTGGACCGCGGTCGCTACGCTGTTGAACGACTACCTCGAAGCGGTGGGTCGCCCGGTACCCGGACCGGAATCCGAAGCCGGGCCGATGTTCGCCCGCAACACCCTGGTCAGTGCCGCCCGCGTCTGACGGCGCACCGTTCGCGCTGCCGGCACCCCGGGCTCCATAATGAAAATCATGTTCAGTAAGCTACACTCTGCATATCGGGCTACCAACGAAATGGAGTATCGGTCATGATCTTGCCAGCCGTGCCTAAAAGCTTGGCCGCAGGGCCGAGTCGATTGGTCGCGGTCGCCTCGACAGTTAGCTTATGCAATGCTAACTTCGGGGCAAAGTTCAGGCGGATCGGCCGATGGCGGGCGTAGGTGCAGGAGACAGCGGAGGCGTGGAGCGTGATGACATTGGCATGGTGGCCGCTTCCCCCGTCGCGTCTCGGGTAAATGGCAAGGTAGACGCTGACGTCGTCGGTCGATTTGCCACCTGCTGCCGTGCCCTGGGCATCGCGGTTTACCAGCGTAAACGTCCGCCGGACCTGGCTGCCGCCCGGTCTGGTTTCGCCGCGCTGACCCGCGTCGCCCATGACCAGTGCGACGCCTGGACCGGGCTGGCCGCTGCCGGCGACCAGTCCATCGGGGTGCTGGAAGCCGCCTCGCGCACGGCGACCACGGCTGGTGTGTTGCAGCGGCAGGTGGAACTGGCCGATAACGCCTTGGGCTTCCTGTACGACACCGGGCTGTACCTGCGTTTTCGTGCCACCGGACCTGACGATTTCCACCTCGCGTATGCCGCTGCGTTGGCTTCGACGGGCGGGCCGGAGGAGTTTGCCAAGGCCAATCACGTGGTGTCCGGTATCACCGAGCGCCGCGCCGGCTGGCGTGCCGCCCGTTGGCTCGCCGTGGTCATCAACTACCGCGCCGAGCGCTGGTCGGATGTCGTGAAGCTGCTCACTCCGATGGTTAATGATCCCGACCTCGACGAGGCCTTTTCGCACGCGGCCAAGATCACCCTGGGCACCGCACTGGCCCGACTGGGCATGTTTGCCCCGGCGCTGTCTTATCTGGAGGAACCCGACGGTCCTGTCGCGGTCGCTGCTGTCGACGGTGCACTGGCCAAAGCGCTGGTGCTGCGCGCGCATGTGGATGAGGAGTCGGCCAGCGAAGTGCTGCAGGACTTGTATGCGGCTCACCCCGAAAACGAACAGGTCGAGCAGGCGCTGTCGGATACCAGCTTCGGGATCGTCACCACCACAGCCGGGCGGATCGAGGCCCGCACCGATCCGTGGGATCCGGCGACCGAGCCCGGCGCGGAGGATTTCGTCGATCCCGCGGCCCACGAACGCAAGGCCGCGCTGCTGCACGAGGCCGAACTCCAACTCGCCGAGTTCATCGGCCTCGACGAGGTCAAACGCCAGGTGTCGCGGCTGAAGAGCTCAGTGGCCATGGAACTGGTCCGCAAGCAGCGTGGGCTCACGGTCGCCCAACGCACGCACCACTTGGTGTTTGCCGGACCGCCCGGGACCGGCAAGACCACCATTGCCCGGGTGGTCGCCAAGATCTATTGCGGCCTTGGCTTGTTGAAGCGGGAGAACATCCGCGAGGTCCATCGCGCCGACCTCATCGGCCAACACATCGGCGAGACCGAGGCGAAAACCAACGCGATCATCGACAGCGCGCTGGACGGGGTGCTGTTCCTCGACGAGGCCTACGCCCTGGTGGCCACCGGCGCCAAGAACGACTTCGGGTTGGTGGCCATTGACACCTTGTTGGCCAGGATGGAAAACGACCGCGACCGGCTGGTGGTCATCATCGCCGGCTATCGCGCCGACCTGGACAAATTCCTGGACACCAACGAGGGACTTCGGTCGCGTTTCACCCGCAACATCGACTTTCCCTCCTACACGTCCCATGAGCTGGTGGAGATCGCGCACAAGATGGCCGAACAGCGAGACAGCGTCTTCGAACAGTCCGCGCTGCACGATTTGGAGGCGTTGTTCGCCAAGTTGGCGGCGGAGTCGACACCAGATACCAACGGAATCTCGCGACGTAGCCTCGACATCGCGGGCAATGGTCGGTTTGTGCGCAACATCGTCGAACGCTCCGAAGAAGAGCGTGAATTCCGGCTGGACCATTCCGAACATGCCGGATCCGGTGAGTTCAGCGACGAGGAGCTGATGACCATCACGGCCGACGACGTGGGTAGATCGGTAGAGCCGCTATTGCGTGGCCTCGGGCTCTCGGTGCGGGCATGACGAACCAGCAGCACGACCACGACTTCGACCACGACCGTCGCTCGTTCGCCTCCCGAACCCCGGTCAACAACAACCCCGACAAGGTTGTCTACCGCCGCGGCTTCGTCACCCGCCATCAGGTGACGGGCTGGCGGTTCGTGATGCGCCGAATCGCCGCCGGAATCGCATTGCACGACACCCGCATGCTGGTCGACCCGTTGCGCACTCAGTCACGCGCGGTGCTGATGGGTGTGCTGATTGTGATCACGGGGTTGATCGGCTCGTTCGTATTCTCGTTGATTCGGCCCAATGGGCAGGCGGGTAGCAACGCGGTGCTTGCCGACCGGTCCACCGCGGCGCTGTATGTGCGGGTGGGCGAGCAGCTGCACCCGGTGCTCAACCTGACCTCGGCCCGGCTGATCGTCGGCCGGCCGGTGAGCCCGACGACGGTGAAAAGTACTGAGTTGGACCAGTTTCCGCGCGGAAACCTGATCGGCATCCCGGGTGCGCCGGAGCGGATGGTGCAGAACACCTCCACCGACGCGAACTGGACGGTGTGTGACGGCCTCAACGCACCGTCGCGGGGCGGTGCGGATGGCGTGGGTGTGACGGTGATTGCCGGCCCGCTGGAGGACACCGGCGCACGCGCGGCCGCGCTCGGGCCCGGGCAGGCGGTGCTGGTCGACAGCGGCGCCGGCACCTGGCTGTTGTGGGACGGCAAGCGCAGCCCGATTGATCTGGCCGATCATGCGGTCACCAGCGGCCTCGGCCTGGGCGCCGACGTGCCCGCGCCGCGGATCATCGCCTCGGGGCTGTTCAACGCGATACCCGAAGCACCGCCACTGACGGCGCCGATCATCCCGGATGCCGGCAACCCGGCGAGCTTCGGTGTGCCGGCGCCGATCGGCGCGGTGGTGAGTTCCTACGCCCTGAAAGACTCGGGCAAGACCATATCGGACACCGTGCAGTACTACGCGGTGCTGCCGGACGGTTTGCAGCAGATTTCGCCGGTATTGGCGGCAATCCTGCGCAACAACAACTCCTATGGTCTGCAGCAGCCGCCTCGGCTGGGGGCCGACGAGGTCGCCAAGCTGCCGGTGTCGCGGGTGTTGGACACCAGGCGCTATCCCAGCGAGCCGGTAAGTCTCGTCGACGTTACCCGTGACCCCGTCACCTGCGCGTACTGGAGCAAGCCGGTGGGTGCGGCCACCAGCTCGTTGACTCTGTTGGCAGGCTCGGCGCTGCCGGTGCCAGATGCGGTGCACACCGTCGAGCTGGTCGGCGCCGGCAACGGTGGTGTGGCAACCCGAGTGGCGTTAGCGGCCGGTACTGGCTACTTCACCCAGACGGTGGGCGGCGGCCCAGATGCGCCGGGCGCCGGGTCGTTGTTCTGGGTGTCGGATACCGGGGTGCGTTACGGTATCGACAATGAGCCTCAGGGAGTGGCTGGAGGCGGCAAAGCGGTTGAGGCCCTTGGCCTGAACCCGCCCCCGGTCCCCATCCCGTGGTCGGTGCTGTCGCTGTTTGTGCCCGGCCCGACGCTGTCGCGTGCCGACGCGCTGCTGGCACACGACACCTTGGTGCCCGACAGCAGGCCCGCTCGTCCGGTATCGGCCGAGGGAGGGTACCGGTGAGCAGACTGATCTTTGAGGCTCGTCGCCGACTGGCGCCGCCGAGCAGCCACCAGGGCACCATCATCATCGAGGCGCCTCCCGAGCTGCCTCGGGTGATCCCACCGTCACTGCTACGACGAGCGCTGCCTTATCTGATCGGGATCCTCATCGTGGGGATGATCGTGGCGCTGGTCGCCACCGGGATGCGGGTGATTTCTCCGCAGACGTTGTTCTTCCCATTTGTGCTGCTGTTGGCGGCCACCGCGCTCTACCGCGGCAACGACAAGAAGATGCGCACCGAGGAGGTCGACGCCGAACGGGCCGACTACCTACGTTACCTATCGGTGGTGCGGGACAACATTCGGGCCCAGGCCGCCGAGCAGCGGGCCAGCGCGTTGTGGTCTCATCCTGACCCGACGGCGTTGGCGTCGGTGCCGGGGTCACGTCGCCAATGGGAGCGTGACCCGCACGACCCCGACTTTTTGGTGTTGCGGGCCGGCCGGCACACGGTACCGCTGGCTACTACGCTGCGAGTCAACGACACCGCCGACGAGATCGACCTGGAACCGGTGTCGCACAGTGCATTACGCAGCCTGCTCGACACCCAGCGCAGCATTGGCGACGTGCCGACCGGGATCGACCTGACCAAGGTTTCGCGGATCACCGTGCTGGGGGAGCGCGCACAGGTGCGCGCGGTGTTACGCGCCTGGATCGCTCAGGCGGTGACCTGGCACGACCCGACGGTGCTCGGGGTGGCGCTGGCCGCGCGTGATCTGGAGGGTCGCGATTGGAACTGGCTGAAGTGGTTACCGCACGTGGACATTCCCGGCCGCCTCGATGCGCTGGGCCCGGCCCGCAATCTGTCGACCGATCCCGACGAGCTCATCGCGCTGCTGGGGCCCGTCCTGGCAGACCGCCCGGCGTTTACCGGGCAGCCAACAGATGCGTTGCGGCACTTGCTGATCGTCGTCGATGACCCGGACTACGACCTGGGCGCATCGCCGCTGGCGGTGGGCCGCGCGGGTGTCACCGTCGTGCACTGCTCGGCCAGTGCGCCGCACCGGGAACAGTATTCGGATCCGGAAAAGCCGATCCTGCGGGTGGCTCACGGCGCTATCGAACGCTGGCAGACAGGCGGCTGGCAGCCCTACATCGACGCCGCCGACCAATTCAGCGCTGATGAGGCCGCCCACCTGGCGCGCCGACTGTCGCGGTGGGACTCCAACCCCACCCATGCCGGGCTGCGCTCGGCGGCCACTCGCGGCGCGAGTTTCACCACACTGCTGGGCATCGAGGACGCATCCCGACTGGATGTGCCCGCGCTGTGGGCGCCGCGACGACGCGACGAGGAGTTACGCGTGCCGATCGGTGTCACTGGCACCGGCGAGCCGCTGATGTTCGACCTCAAAGACGAAGCCGAGGGCGGGATGGGCCCGCACGGGCTGATGATCGGCATGACCGGTTCGGGCAAGTCGCAGACTTTGATGTCGATTCTGTTGTCGCTGTTGACCACACACTCCGCGGAGCGGCTCATCGTCATCTACGCCGACTTCAAGGGTGAGGCCGGCGCCGACAGTTTCCGAGATTTCCCGCAGGTGGTTGCGGTGATCTCGAATATGGCCGAGAAGAAGTCGTTGGCTGATCGGTTCGCCGACACGCTGCGCGGCGAGGTGGCTCGTCGCGAGATGCTGCTGCGTGAGGCCGGCCGCAAGGTCCAGGGCAGCGCGTTCAACTCGGTGCTCGAGTATGAAAACGCCATCGCCGCAGGGCATAGCCTGCCGCCCATCCCGACACTGTTCGTGGTCGCCGACGAGTTCACCTTGATGCTGGCCGATCACCCGGAATACGCGGAGCTGTTCGACTATGTGGCCCGCAAGGGTCGCTCGTTTCGCATCCACATCCTATTCGCGTCCCAGACACTGGACGTGGGCAAGATCAAAGACATCGACAAGAACACCGCCTATCGGATTGGGCTGAAAGTGGCCAGCCCCAGCGTTTCTCGCCAGATCATCGGCGTGGAGGACGCCTACCACATCGAGTCGGGCAAAGAACACAAAGGCGTGGGCTTTTTGGTGCCCGCGCCCGGTGCCACCCCGATAAGGTTCCGCAGCACCTATGTCGACGGGATCTATGAACCGCCGCAGACGGCTAAAGCCGTTGTCGTGCAATCCGTTCCGGAGCCCAAGCTGTTCACCGCCGCCGCGGTGGAACCGGATCCGGGCACGGTGATCGCCGATACTGACGAACAAGAACCCGCCGACCCACCACGCAAACTGATCGCGACCATCGGCGAACAACTGGCCCGCTACGGTCCGCGGGCGCCGCAGTTGTGGCTGCCGCCACTCGACGAAACGATCCCACTGAGCGCGGCGTTGGCCCGCGCCGGGGTGGGCCCCCGGCAGTGGCGCTGGCCGCTGGGGGAGATCGACAGGCCCTTCGAGATGCGGCGCGACCCGTTGGTGTTTGACGCTAGGTCGTCGGCCGGAAATATGGTGATCCACGGCGGCCCCAAGTCCGGCAAATCCACTGCGCTGCAGACATTCATCCTCTCAGCTGCTAGCCTGCACTCGCCGCACGAGGTTAGCTTCTATTGCCTGGACTACGGCGGTGGGCAGCTGCGGGCGCTACAGGATCTAGCGCACGTCGGCAGTGTCGCCTCAGCGCTGGAACCCGAACGCATCCGCCGCACCTTCGGCGAGCTCGAGCAACTGCTGTTGTCCCGGCAGCAGCGGGAAGTATTCCGTGACCGGGGTGCTAATGGCTCGACCCCCGACGACGGGTTCGGTGAGGTGTTCCTGGTCATCGACAATCTCTATGGCTTCGGCCGCGATAACACCGATCAGTTCAACACCCGTAATCCGTTGCTGGCCAGGGTAACCGAACTGGTCAACGTGGGCCTTGCCTACGGGATCCACGTGATCATTACCACGCCGAGCTGGCTGGAAGTGCCGTTGGCGATGCGCGACGGGCTCGGGCTGCGTCTCGAGCTGCGACTGCACGACGCGCGCGACAGCAACGTGCGGGTGGTCGGCGCCCTGCGCCGCCCGGCCGACGCCGTCCCGCACGACCAGCCCGGCCGCGGACTGACCATGGCCGCCGAGCACTTCCTGTTCGCGGCTCCAGAACTGGACGCGCAAACAAACCCGGTGGCCGCGATCAACGCCCGCTACCCCGGCATGGCGGCTCCCCCGGTTCGGTTGTTGCCCACCAACCTTGCGCCGCACGCCGTCGGCGAACTGTATCGGGGTCCCGACCAACTGGTGATTGGCCAGCGCGAAGAAGACCTGGCGCCGGTGATACTCGACCTCGCCGCCAACCCGCTGCTGATGGTGTTCGGCGATGCCAGGTCAGGAAAGACGACGCTGCTGCGCCACATCATCCGCACCGTCCGCGAGCACTCCACCGCCGACCGGGTCGCGTTCACCGTGCTGGACCGCCGGCTACACCTGGTCGACGAACCACTGTTCCCCGACAACGAGTACACCGCCAACATCGATCGGATCATCCCGGCGATGCTCGGGCTGGCCAACCTCATCGAGGCGCGCCGGCCGCCGGCCGGGATGTCTGCGGCCGAGCTGTCCCGCTGGACCTTTGCCGGGCACACCCACTACCTGATCATCGACGACGTCGACCAGGTACCGGATTCGCCGGCGATGACCGGTCCCTACATCGGACAGCGGCCGTGGACCCCGCTGATCGGTCTCCTGGCCCAGGCCGGCGACTTGGGGCTACGGGTGATTGTCACCGGGCGTGCCACTGGATCGGCGCACCTGCTGATGACAAGTCCGTTGCTGCGCCGGTTCAACGACCTGCAGGCGACCACGCTGATGTTGGCAGGCAATCCGGCCGACAGCGGCAAGATTCGCGGTGAGCGGTTTGCCCGATTGCCTGCTGGACGAGCAATTCTGTTGACCGACAGTGATAGTCCAACCTACGTGCAGTTGATCAACCCGCTGGTCGATGCGGCCGCGGTTTCTGGTGAAACCCAACAGAAGGGGAGTCAGTCATGACGTTGCGAGTGGTTCCGGAGGGGCTGGCCGCAGCCAGCGCTGCGGTGGAAGCGCTGACGGCGCGGTTGGCCGCCGCGCATGCGAGCGCAGCGCCGGTGATTACCGCGGTAGTGCCGCCGGCGGCGGATCCGGTGTCGCTGCAGACCGCGGCCGGGTTCAGTGCACAGGGCGTCGAGCACGCGGTCGTCACCGCCGAAGGTGTCGAAGAGCTGGGACGCGCCGGCGTTGGTGTGGGCGAATCCGGCGCCAGCTACCTGGCCGGTGATGCGGCCGCCGCCGCTACGTACGGGGTCGTGGGCGGCTGAGCATGGCCGCGCCCATCTGGATGGCTTCGCCGCCGGAGGTACATTCGGCGTTGCTTAGCAATGGTCCGGGCCCGGGTTCGCTAGTGGCGGCTGCCACGGCCTGGAGCCAGCTGAGTGCCGAGTATGCCTCGACGGCAGCAGAACTCAGCGGGCTACTGGGGGCGGTACCTGGTTGGGCATGGCAGGGGCCCAGCGCGGAGTGGTACGTGGCCGCGCATTTGCCATATGTGGCGTGGCTGACGCAGGCCAGTGCGGATGCCGCAGGAGCAGCGGCCCAGCACGAGGCCGCCGCGGCGGCCTACACCACTGCCTTGGCAGCCATGCCGACATTAGCGGAGTTGGCCGCCAACCACGTGATTCACACCGTGTTGGTGGCGACGAATTTCTTTGGGATCAACACGATTCCCATCACGCTCAATGAGGCCGATTACGTGCGCATGTGGTTGCAGGCGGCCGCCGTCATGGGTCTTTATCAGGCGGCTTCGGGTGCGGCACTGGCTTCGGCGCCGCGCACCGTCCCGGCGCCGACGGTTATGAATCCAGGTGGCGGTGCGGCCAGCACTGTCGGGGCGGTCAACCCCTGGCAGTGGCTCTTAGCGTTGCTTCAACAGCTCTGGAACGCCTACACGGGTTTCTACGGGTGGATGTTGCAGCTCATCTGGCAGTTCCTGCAGGATCCCATTGGTAACTCGATCAAGATCATCATCGCCTTCCTCACGAATCCCATTCAGGCACTGATCACTTACGGGCCGCTGTTGTTCGCGCTGGGCTACCAGATTTTCTTCAACCTGGTCGGCTGGCCGACCTGGGGCATGATCTTGAGCTCGCCGTTCTTGTTGCCGGCCGGGCTCGGGCTGGGCTTGGCAGCAATAGCCTTTCTACCTATTGTGCTTGCGCCCGCGGTGATTCCGCCGGCGAGTACTCCGCTGGCTGCTGCCGCCGTCGCCGCCGGGTCGGTGTGGCCGGCGGTCAGCATGGCCGTAACGGGGGCGGGCACCGCTGGGGCTGCGACGCCCGCGGCGGGCGCGGCTCCGTCTGCGGGCGCAGCGCCGGCCCCGGCAGCTCCCGCGACCGCCAGTTTCGCCTATGCGGTGGGTGGCAGCGGTGATTGGGGGCCGAGCTTGGGGCCGACGGTAGGTGGTCGCGGTGGTATCAAGGCGCCGGCCGCTACGGTTCCGGCGGCGGCCGCGGCGGCGGCAACTCGTGGGCAGTCGCGCGCGCGGCGGCGCCGGCGGTCTGAATTGCGGGACTACGGCGACGAGTTCTTGGACATGGATTCCGATAGCGGTTTCGGCCCCTCGACGGGCGACCACGGCGCGCAGGCCTCCGAACGGGGGGCCGGGACGCTGGGATTCGCCGGGACCGCAACCAAAGAACGCCGGGTCCGGGCGGTCGGGCTGACCGCACTGGCCGGTGATGAGTTCGGCAACGGCCCCCGGATGCCGATGGTGCCGGGGACCTGGGAGCAGGGCAGCAACGAGCCCGAGGCGCCCGACGGATCGGGGAGAGGGGGAGGCGACGGCTTACCGCACGACAGCAAGTAACCGAATTCCGAATCACGTGGACCCGTACGGGTCGAAAGGAGAGATGTTATGAGCCTTTTGGATGCTCATATCCCACAGTTGGTGGCCTCCCAGTCGGCGTTTGCCGCCAAGGCGGGGCTGATGCGGCACACGATCGGTCAGGCCGAGCAGGCGGCGATGTCGGCTCAGGCGTTTCACCAGGGGGAGTCGTCGGCGGCGTTTCAGGCCGCCCATGCCCGGTTTGTGGCGGCGGCCGCCAAAGTCAACACCTTGTTGGATGTCGCGCAGGCGAATCTGGGTGAGGCCGCCGGTACCTATGTGGCCGCCGATGCTGCGGCCGCGTCGACCTATACCGGGTTCTGATCGAACCCTGCTGACCGAGAGGACTTGTGATGTCGCAAATCATGTACAACTACCCCGCGATGTTGGGTCACGCCGGGGATATGGCCGGATATGCCGGCACGCTGCAGAGCTTGGGTGCCGAGATCGCCGTGGAGCAGGCCGCGTTGCAGAGTGCGTGGCAGGGCGATACCGGGATCACGTATCAGGCGTGGCAGGCACAGTGGAACCAGGCCATGGAAGATTTGGTGCGGGCCTATCATGCGATGTCCAGCACCCATGAAGCCAACACCATGGCGATGATGGCCCGCGACACGGCCGAAGCCGCCAAATGGGGCGGCTAGCTCGCGCTACATGGATGCAACACCCAACGCCGTCGAGCTGACGGTCGACAACGCTTGGTTCATCGCTGAAACCATTGGGGCGGGGACCTTTCCGTGGGTGCTGGCGATCACGATGCCCTATAGTGATGCCGCCCAGCGGGGTGCGTTCGTCGACCGTCAGCGCGACGAGCTGACCCGGATGGGGCTGTTATCGCCGCAGGGTGTTATCAACCCTGCGGTCGCCGACTGGATCAAAGTGGTGTGCTTCCCGGACCGCTGGCTTGACCTGCGTTATGTGGGGCCGGCCTCGGCCGACGGCGCCTGCGAGCTGCTACGTGGCATCGTCGCGCTGCGCACCGGCACCGGTAAGACCTCCAACAAGACCGGAAACGGTGTTGTTGCGCTGCGTAATGCGCAGCTGGTCACGTTCACCGCGATGGATATCGACGACCCCCGGGCGCTGGTTCCGATTCTTGGTGTCGGTTTGGCGCACCGGCCGCCGGCGCGGTTCGACGAGTTCAGCTTGCCGACGCGGGTGGGCGCGCGGGCCGACGAACGGCTGCGGTCCGGCGTGCCACTCGGGGAAGTCGTTGACTATCTGGGTATTCCGGCGTCCGCACGGCCGGTGGTGGAGTCCGTCTTCTCGGGGCCGCGCAGCTACGTCGAGATCGTCGCCGGGTGCAACCGTGACGGCCGGCACACCACCACCGAGGTCGGCCTAAGCATCGTCGACACCTCGGCGGGCCGGGTGTTGGTGAGTCCGTCGCGGGCATTCGACGGCGAGTGGGTCTCCACCTTCAGCCCTGGGACACCGTTTGCGATCGCCGTCGCGATCCAAACACTGACCGCGTGCTTGCCAGACGGGCAATGGTTCCCGGGACAGCGGGTGTCGCGGGACTTCTCCACCCAATCCTCGTAATCAGAAACCAGAAAGTGAGCACGATGTCCCAGGAACGGTCCCGCTGATGTCCGGCACCGTCATGCAGATCGTCCGCGTCGCCATTCTTGCGGACAGCAGGTTGACCGAGATGGCCCTGCCCGCGGAGTTGCCACTGCGCGAAATCCTGCCCGCGGTACAACGCTTGGTGGTTCCCTCGGCGCAAAACGGCGATGGTGGCCAAGCCGACTCCGGCGCTGCCGTGCAACTGAGTTTGGCGCCCGTCGGCGGGCAGCCGTTTAGCTTGGATGCCAGCCTGGACACCGTCGGTGTCGTCGACGGTGATCTGTTGGTGTTGCAGCCGGTGCCCGCCGGTCCGGCCGCGCCGGGCATCGTCGAAGACATCGCCGACGCCGCGATGATCTTTTCGACGTCGCGGTTAAAGCCCTGGGGCATAGCGCATATCCAACGAGGAGCGCTGGCCGCGGTGATTGCCGTGGCTCTGCTGGCTACCGGTTTGACGGTGACCTATCGGGTTGCCACCGGTGTGCTGGCCGGGCTGCTGGCGGTGGCCGGGATCGCGGTGGCTAGCGCGCTGGCCGGATTGTTGATCACCATCCGTTCGCCACGTTCGGGTATCGCGCTGTCGATCGCCGCGCTGGTCCCCATCGGCGCGGCCCTGGCGTTGGCGGTGCCAGGAAAGTTCGGGCCGGCGCAGGTATTGCTGGGTGCAGCTGGGGTAGCCGCATGGTCGCTGATCGCGCTGATGATTCCCAGCGCCGAACGGGAACGCGTCGTCGCCTTCTTCACCGCAGCGGCGGTGGTCGGGGCGTCGGTGGCGCTGGCGGCCGGTGCGCAATTGCTGTGGCAGCTGCCGTTGTTGAGCATCGGCTGCGGGCTGATTGTGGCGGCGCTGTTGGTCACCATCCAGGCGGCTCAGCTTTCCGCACTGTGGGCGCGGTTCCCGTTGCCGGTGATCCCGGCGCCGGGGGATCCCACCCCGTCGGCCCCGCCGTTGCGCCTGCTGGAGGATTTGCCTCGGCGGGTGCGGGTCAGTGACGCCCATCAAAGCGGCTTCATCGCCGCGGCCGTGCTGCTCAGCGTGTTGGGGTCGGTGGCCATCGCGGTGCGCCCAGAGGCGCTCAGCGTTGTGGGCTGGTATCTGGTGGCGGCGACTGCGGCCGCGGCCACCCTGCGCGCGCGGGTGTGGGATTCGGCCGCATGCAAGGCGTGGCTGCTGGCTCAGCCCTATCTGGTAGCCGGGGTCCTGTTGGTGTTCTACACCGCGACCGGACGCTATGTCGCCGCGTTCGGCGCGGTGCTGGTGCTAGCCGTGCTCATGCTGGCCTGGGTTGTGGTGGCACTGAACCCGGGCATCGCTTCGCCGGAGAGCTACTCGCTGCCGCTGCGCCGGCTGCTGGGTTTGGTCGCCGCCGGGCTGGATGTTTCGCTGATCCCCGTCATGGCCTACCTGGTCGGATTGTTCGCTTGGGTGCTCAACAGATGATCCGTGCCGCATTTGCGTGTCTGGCGGCGACCGTGGTCGTTGCGGGGTGGTGGACGCCGCCGGCGTGGGCGATCGGGCCGCCGGTGGTGGACGCCGCCGCGCAACCGCCCAGCGGAGACCCGGGACCGGTGGCGCCGATGGAACAACGCGGTGCGTGCAGCGTCTCCGGTGTTATCCCGGGCACCGATCCAGGCGTACCGACGCCCAGCCAAACGATGCTGAATCTGCCTGCGGCTTGGCAGTTTTCCCGGGGTGAGGGCCAGCTGGTGGCGATCATCGACACCGGGGTGCAGCCGGGCCCGCGACTGCCCAACGTCGATGCCGGTGGTGACTTCGTGGAGTCGACCGACGGGCTGACCGATTGTGACGGGCATGGCACCCTGGTCGCCGGAATCGTCGCCGGCCAGCCCGGTAATGACGGCTTCTCTGGTGTGGCGCCGGCGGCGCGGCTGCTGTCCATCAGGGCGATGTCTACGAAGTTCTCACCGCGCACATCGGGGGGCGATCCGCAGCTGGCGCAGGCCACACTTGACGTCGCGGTGCTGGCCGGTGCCATCGTTCATGCGGCCGACCTTGGTGCCAAGGTGATCAACGTCTCCACGATCACCTGCCTACCCGCCGATCGGATGGTCGACCAGGCCGCGCTGGGCGCGGCGATCCGGTATGCGGCGGTGGACAAGGACGCGGTGATCGTGGCGGCCGCGGGAAACACCGGAGCGAGCGGATCGGTCAGCGCGTCGTGTGATTCCAACCCGTTGACCGATCTGAGCCGCCCAGACGATCCGCGGAACTGGGCGGGCGTCACCTCGGTGTCCATCCCGTCGTGGTGGCAGCCCTACGTGTTGTCGGTGGCGTCGCTCACATCCGCCGGGCAGCCATCGAAATTCAGCATGCCCGGGCCGTGGGTGGGCATCGCCGCACCCGGGGAAAACATTGCGTCGGTGAGTAACTCAGGCGACGGCGCCCTGGCTAACGGACTGCCCGACGCCCACCAGAAACTGGTGGCTCTCAGCGGCACCAGCTACGCGGCCGGCTATGTCTCCGGGGTGGCCGCGCTGGTCCGCAGCCGCTATCCCGGGCTGAACGCCACCGAGGTGGTGCGCCGGCTGACCGCCACCGCGCACCGCGGCGCCCGAGAGTCCTCCAACATCGTCGGCGCCGGCAACCTGGACGCGTTGGCGGCCCTGACCTGGCAACTGCCCGCCGAACCCGGGGGCGGTGCCGCACCGGCCAAGCCGGTCGCCGATCCGCCGGTCCCGGCGCCCAAAGACACCACACCGCGCAACGTCGCATTCGCCGGAGCAGCCGCGCTGAGCGTGCTGGTCGGGCTCACAGCCGCGACTGTCGCGATAGCGCGCCGACGAAGGGAGCCCACCGAATGAACCCGATCCCTTCTTGGCCCGGCAGGGGCCGGGTCACGTTGGTGCTGCTGGCGGTGGTGCCTGTAGCGCTGGCCTACCCCTGGCAATCGACACGCGATTACGTGCTGCTGGGCGTGGCCGCCGCCGTCGTGATTGGGCTATTCGGCTTCTGGCGCGGGCTGTATTTCACCACGATCGCGCGCCGCGGGTTGGCAATCCTGCGCCGCCGACGCCGGATTGCCGAGCCCGCAACGTGCACGCGCACAACGGTGCTGGTGTGGGTTGGGCCGCCGGCATCGGATACGAACGTGCTGCCGCTGACGCTGATCGCCCGGTATTTGGACCGATACGGCATCCGCGCCGACACGATTCGCATCACCAGCCGCGTCACCGCATCCGGCGACTGCCGGACCTGGGTCGGGTTGACGGTGGTCGCCGACGATAACCTGGCGGCGCTGCAGGCCCGGTCAGCGCGCATCCCCTTGCAAGAGACCGCGCAGGTCGCGGCGCGCCGGCTCGCCGACCATCTGCGCGAAATCGGTTGGGAGGCTGGTACGGCCGCACCCGACGAGATCCCAGCGTTGGTGGCTGCGGATTCTCGCGAGACGTGGCGCGGAATGCGGCACACCGACTCGGATTACGTTGCGGCATATCGGGTCAGCGCCGATGCCGAGTTGCCCGATACGTTGCCCGCGATCCGGTCGCGTCCGGCGCAGGAGACCTGGATCGCGCTGGAGATCGCATATGCCGCCGGGTCATCAACCCGCTACACGGTGGCCGCTGCCTGCGCATTGCGGACCGATTGGCGGCCTGGCGGCACCGCACCGGTGGCCGGCCTGCTCCCGCAACACGGAAACCACGTGCCAGCCCTGACAGCCTTGGATCCGCGATCCACCCGCCGACTCGACGGGCACACCGATGCTCCTGCCGACCTGCTGACCCGGCTGCACTGGCCTACTCCTACCGCCGGCGCCCACCGGGCACCGCTGACCAACGCCGTCAGTCGAACATGAGGCCCTGCAGGAACACGGTCATCCGCCGCAGATAGTCCAACTGGCTCACATGCAGCAGGTGGCTGCCGGGGAACCAGTGCAGCGCACAGCGATCCCACTGCTTCCACAGCGTTACCGCGTGCTCGGGTGGAGCCATTCGATCGCCAAGGCCGGTGATGATCATCCGCCGGTCCTTAGGTAGCAGCGGCCGATAGTTCAGTGGGCCGTGGTAGGCCAGCCCGGCGATCAGCTCATCACGGCTGATGTTGGTTAGCCGCAGTCCTAGCTTGACGAGCTTATTGGCCGGAAACCATTCGTCGAACAGCTTGGCGGGCATGACGACGGGGCAGTTGGGGATGACAGCCTCAAGCCGACTTTCGACCGAAGCCAGCAGCGCAGACGTGTAGCCCCCCAGGGATATACCCGTCAGGGCGATACGGTCGACGCCGATGTGGCGCAGGTAGTCCACGATGGAACGAAAGTCATACACTGCCTGCGCCATCGCCTCGGCGAAGCCGCTCAATCCGCTAGTGAAATAGCCGAAACCGCTAAACGGCGAGAACTTTTCGGCCCGCTGGCCGTGAAACGGCAACGTGTACAGCAAAACGTCGTAGCCGGACCGGTAATACCAAGGCAGCGAAAAGAACAGCCCGTTGAGCAAGTATGACGATCCCATGAAGCCGTGGATGACGCACAGCGTAGGACGCGGGCCGTCGCGGTGGCGCCAATGCTGCGCGTGCACAATGTTGTTGGCGGTCAATGCACTCCACCGCTGGCGCATCGTGGGGTTGATCGCCCGGAAGCCGCTGGCAAATGCGATGTTGTCCACGGTGCCGCGCGCAACCCATTCGGTGAGCGGGCTGGCCGGCCGCGAGGTGACCTTGGGCAACTCCGTCGGCGCCGGAAAGGACTTCGCCGGATCATGCGCTGCCGCAAGTTCGGCGTAGAAGTTCAGGTTGCTGCGCTCGCTGCCTTCGTTGACGTGACGTAGTGCGTTGGCGACAACGGCCGGAGTCACCGTCGCGGACAGCACCGACGCGACCGCGGTGCGCAGCGCGACATCGGCGATCGCCGAAGACTCGACGAGTATCCGCTGGCGGGCCGACAGCACCGAGCGCGAGGGCAGGCCCTCGGCGCCGGCATCCGCGCCGGGGACGTCGGGAATGGGGACGGGCGGACCGATCGCGTCGGCAGTGAACGTCCCTGACATCTCGGACATCAATGTCGATGGTAATCGCCAATGTGGCTGACCGCTGAAGGTTTCGACTGTATCGTCAATTTCTCACTCGGTCGAGCGCTTGTCCAGGAGCACGTACATGTGGGATCCCGACGTCTACCTGGCTTTTTCGGGTCATCGCAACCGCCCGTTCTACGAGTTGGTGTCACGGGTGGGTCTCGAGCGGGCGCGCCGCGTGGTCCACCTGGGGTGCGGGCCCGGCCACCTGACACGCTACCTGGCACGACGATGGCCCGGCGCGGTGATCGAGGCTCTGGACAGCTCACCGGAGATGGTCGCTGCCGCGGCCGAACGCGGGATCGACGCCACCACCGGTGACCTGCGGGACTGGAAACCAAAGCCCGACACCGATGTGGTGGTGAGCAACGCTGCGTTGCATTGGGTGCCTGAGCATTCCGACCTGTTGGTCCGGTGGGTCGACGAGCTGGCGCCGGGATCATGGATCGCTGTTCAGATCCCCGGCAACTTCGAGACGCCGTCGCACGCCGCGGTACGGGCGTTGGCCCGCCGCGAGCCGTATGCAAAGCTAATGCGCGACATACCTTTTCGTGTGGGCGCGGTGGTCCAATCTCCGGCGTATTACGCGGAGCTGCTGATGGACACCGGCTGCAAGGTCGACGTGTGGGAGACCACGTACCTACACCAGCTGACCGGCGAGCACCCGGTGTTGGACTGGATTACCGGAAGCGCGCTGGTCCCAGTGCGTGAGCGGCTCAGCGATGAGAGCTGGCAGCAGTTTCGGCAGGAGCTCATTCCGCTGCTGAACGACGCCTACCCGCCACGGGCCGACGGTAGCACCATCTTTCCCTTCCGGCGGCTGTTCATGGTCGCCGACGTTGGTGGCGCGCGCCGCTCAGGTGGGTAGCCCCAGCCGCGGCGCCTCCGCTCGGTACCGGTCGACCCACTCATCAGAGCGCTGGTTGGCCTGCCGTTCCAGCATCGGTGCGGGCGCCAGTTTGGGATCCTGGCCGATGGCGTCAAGCACACTGGCCACAATCGCGGTCAGGTTGCGCCATAACACCGGGTAGGCGATATCGATCGGATCGATGCCTTCCTCGGCAAACCAAGCGCGCCAGCCGTTTTCCTGATCGCGCAGATTCCTGATGATGTGGGCGATGGCACCGGCGTGGTAGACGGCCTGCGAGTCGCGCTTGGGGTCCGGATGGCCCCGCCAAACCTGGGTTTGCACGGCGCGCCAGAACGACACCGCTTGTGACACCACATCGGGCCGGTGGACGTGCACGAAAACCGGTTCGTTGCCAATGACGTCGCGGATTGCCGCGCGCAAGCCATCCCCGGAGCGATCCGGCAATTGTGCTGCGCGTTGCTGCAGCAGCGCAGTCTGATTCCACATCAACTTGCCGCCCCAGACGCCGTTGGGCGTGCGACCGGAGGTGCGGACGTGCTCACGCCAGGCAACCGGCGTCGCGGTGTCCGGTGTACCGGGGTCCAGCGGATCGAGCAATTGCAGGATCGTGTCATCGTCGACCCCAGCGAACCACTCCCGGGGCTGGGGGGCCATCCCGGTGCTAGGCAGGTATTGGAAGAACTCCTGTGGTTCCCCGGCACAGCCCGTCGCGCGCAGCGATTCCACCAGCAGCGTGCTGCCGCTGCGTTGGGTGGCGAGCACCAGATACGGTCTCACAGCGCGGGACATCCGATGAGCCTAGCTGCAGTGTTCGTCGATGCCGCGGTCGGCGGCGATCGCTGACCGGCCCGTTGGCGTCTTGCGGTGGATCCGCAGATACGTTTCGGTGTAGCGCTCGGCGATGCGGGAACCGGCGAAGTCCGACGGAATGACGTCGGCCGTGCGCTGTCGCCAATCATGCAGTCGCACGGCCAGATCGGCCGCGATCGCGGCCACGCCCTGGGTGCTGTCGTCGCCGGCTAACAGGTTATTGGTCTCGGTGGGATCGGCGCGTAGATCGTAGAGTTCCCGCTGCGGGCGGGGCGCCTTGACCAACGGTGCGACGGCCATGCCGGCCGGGCTTTCCTGGATATCCCACGGTAGGTCCAGCAGCGGCCGGGGCGCGTAATTCTCGATGTAGCTGTATTCCTTGGTGCGGATTGCCCGAATCGGATCGAACGAGTCGTGATAGGTCTTGGCGGTGTATACGTGGTCACGCACCGCAGCGTTTTCAGTGTCCGGCGCGAGGAGGGCCGGTGCGTGTGACACACCCTCGACATCGGCGGGTACCTCGAGTCTCAGCAGGTCCAATAGCGTCGGAACCAGATCGACGCCGCTGAAAAGCTCGTCATAGACGCGAGGCGCCATCGCCCGGCGAGTGGGCGGGCGGATGATCAGCGCGATACCGGTTCCGGCGTCATACAGTGTGGACTTCGCCCGCGGAAATGCCGGACCGTGATCGGTGACGAACACCACCCAGGTGCTGGCGTCTAGGCCGGTATCGGCCAGTGTGTCAAGTAGCCGGCCAACCGCCTCGTCGGCTGTGGCGATAGAACCGTAGAACTCGGCGACGTCTTGGCGCACCTCGGGGGTATCGGGCAGATAGTCGGGCAGCTCGACGGCCGCGCTGTCGGCCGGCCGGTAGCGCTCATGCGGATAGGGCCGGTGGGTTTCGAAGAAGCCGGCGGTCAACAGGAACCGTTGTCCGTCTAACGCGGGCACGCGATTATGCAGCCAGTCCTGGGCTTTGGCGACCACGTATTCGCAGTAGGAGTTCGACACGTCGAATTCGTCGAAGCCCAGCCGCTTTGGGTAGGACGTCTCATGCTGCATACCGAAAAGAGCTGAGTACCAACCCGATTCGGATAGCAATTGCGGTAGGGTTTGGACCCCGGTGCGGTATTCCCAGCCGTGATGGGCCAGGCCGACCAACCCGTTGCTTTGCGGGTAGCGGCCGGTGAACAGCGAGCCCCGCGATGGTGTGCACAGCGGCGCGGTGGCATGTGCCCTGGTGAACAGGATGCCCTCGGCGGCAAGCCGGTCCAGCCGCGGGCTGTAGACGTCCGGATGGTGGTAGACGCCGAGATAGCGCCCCAGGTCGTGCCAGTGCACGATCAGCAGGTTCTCGCGCTGCCCTGTGGCACGCTCACTCGTCACCTTTGTCACCTCTCCAGCGAACCGCACCCGGCGCCGAAGCCGGACAATAGAGCCTATACGTCGCGAGGCACTAGATACGCCACCGATGATGGCGGTAGGCTCGCTGATTGAATCGCGGCGACGGCGTAGGCGTGTTGTGTCTTGGCGTCCAGGAGTCACGAGTCGACGGGAGGTTCCCGTGTCCTTTGTGATCGCACAACCGGAGATGATCGCGGCGGCGGCCGGTGAGTTGGCCAGCATCAGATCGGCGATCAACGCGGCCAATGCGGCGGCCGCGGCCCAGACCACCGGAGTCATGTCGGCGGCCGCCGACGAGGTGTCTACGGCGGTTGCCGCGCTGTTTTCCTCGCATGCCCAGGCCTATCAGGCCGCCAGCGCGCAAGCGGCCGCCTTTCACGCCCAGGTGGTGCGGACCCTGACCGTGGACGCGGGAGCGTATGCCAGCGCCGAGGCCGCCAACGCCGGGCCGAACATGCTGGCCGCGGTCAACGCCCCCGCCCAGGCGCTGTTGGGGCGCCCACTGATCGGCAACGGTGCCAACGGGGCGCCGGGCACCGGGCAGGCCGGCGGCGACGGTGGGCTGTTGTTCGGCAACGGCGGCAACGGCGGGTCCGGCGCACCCGGACAGGCCGGCGGGGCCGGCGGGGCGGCCGGGTTCTTCGGCAACGGTGGCAACGGCGGGGACGGCGGGGCCGGAGCGAACGGCGGCGCCGGCGGCACCGCCGGCTGGTTCTTCGGCTTCGGCGGCAACGGCGGGGCCGGCGGGATCGGTGTTGCCGGCATCAACGGCGGTCTCGGCGGCGCCGGCGGCGACGGCGGCAACGCCGGGTTCTTCGGCAACGGCGGCAACGACGGCATGGGCGGGGCCGGGGCGGCCGGCGTGAACGCCGTCAATCCCGGCCTGGCCACCCCGGTCACCCCGGCGGCCAACGGCGGCAACGGCCTCAACCTCGTCGGCGTTCCCGGCACCGCCGGTGGCGGCGCCGATGGCGCCAACGGCAGTGCCATTGGCCAGGCGGGCGGCGCTGGCGGTGACGGCGGCAACGCCTCCACGAGTGGGGGCATCGGGATCGCGCAAACCGGGGGCGCTGGCGGTGCCGGCGGCGACGGCGCACCCGGTGGCAACGGCGGCAATGGTGGCAGCGTCGAGCACACTGGCGCTACCGGCTCCTCTGCGAGCGGCGGCAATGGTGCCACCGGCGGGAACGGCGGGGTCGGTGCGCCCGGCGGTGCCGGCGGCAACGGCGGCCACGTCAGCGGCGGATCGGTCAACACAGCCGGCGCCGGTGGCAAAGGCGGCAACGGCGGCACCGGCGGCGCCGGCGGCCCGGGCGGCCACGGCGGCAGCGTTCTATCCGGCCCGGTTGGCGACAGTGGCAACGGTGGTGCCGGCGGGGACGGCGGGGGCGGGGTTAGCGCCACCGATATCGCCGGCACCGGCGGGCGCGGCGGCAACGGTGGTCATGGCGGGCTGTGGATCGGCAACGGCGGCGACGGTGGTGCGGGCGGTGTCGGCGGTGTCGGCGGGGCCGGTGCGGCTGGCGCGATCGGCGGCCACGGCGGCGATGGCGGCTCCGTAAATACCCCTATTGGCGGCAGCGAGGCCGGTGACGGCGGTAAGGGCGGCCTGGGCGGGGACGGCGGTGGGCGCGGGATATTCGGCCAGTTTGGGGCCGGCGGGGCCGGTGGTGCCGGAGGCGTCGGCGGCGCCGGCGGGGCTGGCGGGACCGGCGGCGGCGGCGGCAACGGTGGGGCCATTTTCAATGCCGGTACCCCCGGCGCCGCCGGCACGGGCGGTGACGGCGGTGTTGGCGGGACCGGTGCGGCCGGCGGGAAAGGCGGGGCCGGCGGTAGCGGCGGCGTCAACGGCGCCACCGGCGCCGACGGCGCCAAGGGCCTCGACGGTGCCACCGGCGGCAAAGGCAACAACGGCAACCCCGGCTGAGTCCGGATTCACCGAGTCTGTAGATACCGTGGTCCGCATTCGCAGTTTTGTGCGCCAACTACAGCCTCGATGACACGACCGCGGCGAATCCCGTTTCCCGGGTGCGGCGACACCGCGTCCTACGATTAGTAGGATCTCTGGTATGACGAAAGAGAAGATCTCCGTGACGGTGGACGCGGCCGTCCTCGCGGCGATCGACGCGGACGCCAGGGCGGCGGGTTTGAATCGGTCGGAAATGATTGAGCAGGCACTGCGCAACGAGCACCTGCGTGTCGCTCTGCGCGATTACACGGCTAAAACCGTACCGGCGTTGGACATCGATGCCTACGCACAGCGGGTGTACCAGGCGAACCGGGCGGCCGGAAGTTGATCGCTCCCGGCGACATCGCGCCGCGCCGCGACAGTGAACACGAGCTCTACGTCGCCGTCTTGTCCAACGCGCTCCATCGGGCCGCGGACACCGGACGGGTGATCACCTGCCCATTCATTCCGGGCCGGGTCCCCGAGGATCTCTTGGCGATGGTGGTGGCGGTCGAGCAACCCAACGGCACGCTGCTGCCGGAACTCGTGCAGTGGCTTCATGTTGCCGCGCTCGGTGCGCCACTCGGCAACGCGGGCGTGGCCGCCCTACGCGAGGCTGCCTCGGTCGTGACAGCTCTGCTCTGTTAGCCCTGTCACCGGCGAAGATACCTGATATCGCCAGATATCATCGGAAGATGAGTGATGTACTGATTCGGGACATCCCCGACGACGTGTTAGCAAGCCTTGACGCGATCGCGGCACGCTTGGGCTTGTCGCGGACCGAATACATCCGTCGGCGTTTAGCCCAGGATGCGCAGACGGCTCGCGTCACCGTGACAGCCGCGGATCTTCGACGCCTCAGGGGTGCGGTTGCCGGTCTGGGCGATCCCGAGCTTATGCGTCAGGCGTGGAGGTGACTGACCAGCGCTGGCTGATCGACAAGTCGGCGCTGGTGCGGCTCACGGACAGCCCTGACATGGAAATCTGGTCGAACCGGATCGAACGCGGCCTGGTACACATCACGGGCGTGACACGCTTGGAAGTAGGGTTCTCGGCCGAATGCGGGGAGATAGCGCGACGGGAGTTTCGTGAACCGCCGCTGTCTGCGATGCCCGTGGAATACCTAACCCCGAGAATTGAAGACCGTGCGCTCGAGGTGCAGACCTTGCTTGCCGACCGCGGACACCACCGTGGCCCGTCGATCCCGGATCTGCTCATCGCCGCGACAGCCGAACTGTCGGGCTTGACGGTACTGCACGTCGACAAGGACTTTGACGCCATCGCCGCGCTTACCGGTCAGAAAACAGAACGGCTCACGCATCGCCCGCCTTCCGCTTAAGGAGCCCGACCAACCCTTGTGATTGGCGTGGGGGGGCGCTAACGTAACTGTCTGTAACGTTCGATACAGAACTGGCGCCGGGGTGCGGCCGCGACTCTACGAGCCGAGACAAGCCGGCGCAAGGATGGCGCACCAGTGGGCGTTCCCGCCAAGAAAAAACAGCAGCAGGGGGAGAGGTCACGAGAATCGATTCTCGACGCGACCGAACGCCTGATGGCGACCAAGGGCTACGCGGCGACCTCGATCAGCGACATCCGCGACGCGTGCGGGCTAGCACCCAGCTCTATTTACTGGCACTTCGGCTCCAAAGAGGGCGTGCTGGCCGCCATGATGGAGCGCGGCGCGCAGCGCTTCTTTGCCGCGATACCCACCTGGGATGAGGCCCATGGGCCCGTCGAGCAGCGATCCGAGCGCCAGCTGACCGAGCTGGTGAGCCTGCAGTCGCAGCATCCGGACTTCCTGCGCCTGTTCTACCTGCTGTCGATGGAACGAAGTCAGGATCCGGCGGTTGCCGCGGTGGTGCGCCGGGTCCGCAACACCGCGATCGCCCGATTTCGTGACAGCATCACGCACCTGCTGCCATCGGACATCCCGCCGGGCAAAGCCGATCTCGTCGTCGCGGAGCTGACCGCGTTCGCGGTTGCGCTGTCGGACGGCGTCTATTTCGCCGGCCACCTTGAACCGGACACGACCGACGTCGAGCGCATGTACCGGCGGCTGCGGCAAGCGCTCGAGGCCCTGATTCCCGTCCTCCTGGAGGAGACATGAACACCGGAACCGCCGTCATCACCGGGGCCAGCTCCGGCCTCGGGTTGCAGTGCGCCCGCGCCCTGCTACGTCGCGACGCATCGTGGCATGTGGTGTTGGCGGTGCGCGACCCGGCGCGCGGCCGTGCGGCCATGGAGGAATTGGGGGAGCCAAACCGGTGTTCGGTTCTCGAGGTGGACCTCGCGTCGGTGCGGTCCGTGCGCAGTTTCGTGGAAACCGTGCGGACCACGCCGCTGCCGCCGATTCGTGCCCTGGTGTGCAATGCCGGCCTGCAGGTGGTGTCGGGCATCGCGTTCACCGACGACGGTGTCGAGATGACGTTCGGGGTAAACCACTTGGGTCACTTTGCTTTAGTGACCGGGATTCTCGACTGGTTGGCCCGTCCGGCGCGCATCGTTGTCGTCAGCAGCGGCACGCACGACCCGAGCAAGCACACCGGAATGCCCGACCCTCGGTATACCTGCGCCGCCGACCTCGCGCACCCGCCCACCGATCAGAACACGCCGGCCGAAGGCCGCCGTCGATACACCACGTCCAAGCTGTGCAACGTGCTCTTCACCTACGAGCTCGACCGCCGCCTCGATCACGGAGAACAGGGCGTGATGGTCAACGCGTTCGACCCCGGCCTAATGCCGGGCTCCGGCTTGGCCCGCGACTATCCGCCGATCCTGCGACTGGCGTACCGTCTCCTGTCGCCGATGCTGCGCGTCCTTCCCTTCGTTCACAGCACCCGGGTCTCCGGCGAACACCTGGCGGCGCTGGCGGTCGATCCGCGGTTCGCGGGCGTGACGGGCCAATATTTCGCGGGCGCCAAGGCGATCCGGTCTTCCGCCGAGTCCTACGATCGGGCAAAGGCGCTCGACCTCTGGGAGACCAGTGAACGGCTGCTGGCCCAGGTGACATAGCTGCGCGTTATCCCCTAAAGAAACCCGCCAGGTTGGTGCCAAAGTTACCGATGCCGGAAAGGAACCCCGGCGTCGCGAGATCCAGCGCGCTGGCGTTCAACCAGCCCGAGATGGTGTTGCCCACGTTGGCGACACCCGATCCCAGCGCGCCGGTATTGAGGTAGCCCGACAGGCCGGCACCGGAGTTCACGAATCCCGATACGCTTCCGGCGCCGCTGTTGAAGAAGCCCGACGACGGGCCGCCAGTGAGGTTGAAGTAGCCGGGGGTCACCGGAATGCCCAACAGCGGCAGGCCGATCAGGCCCTGATAGTCGCCACTCACCAAGAAGCCGTTGCTGTAGCTGCCGGTAATGAACGCACCGGTGTCCACATCGCCCGTGTTCGCCACGCCCGTGTTGTAGTCACCGGTGTTGAGGTAGCCCGTGTTGCCACTGCCCGGGTTGAAGCCGCCGGTGTTGAAGCTGCCCGGGTTGAAGCTGCCGGTGTTGAGGTCCCCGGGGTTGAACACGCCCGTGTTGGTGCTGCCCGCGTTGCCGATGCCGGTGTTGAAGCCGCCCGAGTTCGCGAGACCGAAGTTGCCGGTGCCGGTGTTAAAGATGCCGACGTTGCCGGTGCCCGAGTTGAAGAACCCGATGTTTCCGCTGCCGGAGTTGAACAGCCCGATGTTGTTGCTGCCCGAGTTGAGGCTGCCGATCCCGATCTGGCCGTTGCCGGTGAGCCCGACGCCGATGTTGTTGTTACCGGTATTCGCGAAGCCGATGTTGTAGCTGCCGGTGTTGGCAAAGCCCAGGTTGTCGCTGCCGAAGTTCGCGAAGCCGATGTTGTAGCTGCCGGCGTTGCCAAAGCCCAGGTTGTCGTCGCCCAGATTTGCCAACCCGATGTTGTAGCTGCCCAGGTTCGCCAAGCCGATATCGAAGATCCCGGTGTTGGCGATGCCGATGTTGTTACCGCCGATGTTGACCCCGCCGAAGTTGAGGTCGCCGAGGTTGCCGATGCCCAGGTTGGAGTCGCCGGTATTAACGAAGCCGATGTTGACGCTGCCCAGGTTCCCGATGCCCGCGTTGAGGCCGCCCTGGTTTGCGACGCCGAAGTTCAGCGTCAGGTTGCCGGTGTTGTCGAGGAACAGGCCGGCCAGGTTGGCGCCGATGTTTGCGATGCCCGAGCCGAAGGCGGGCGTCGCGAGGTCCAGCGTGCTCGTGTTGTAGACGCCCGAGATGGTGTTGCCCAGGTTCGCCAGACCCGACTGCAGCGCGCCGAAATTCAGTAGGCCCGAATTGCCCAAGCCGCCGGCGTTAAAGAAGCCCGAATTGCCAGCGCCGAAGTTCCCGAAGCCCGACATGTTGCCGGCGCCGAAGTTCCCGAAGCCCGATACATGGCCGGCGCCGGTGTGGAAGAAACCCGACGACGGGCCGGTGGTCGAGTTGCCGAAACCCGGGGTACCACCGATGCTGATGCCGATGGGGATCGGGCCGAAGCCGCCGGTGCCAACCATGCTGATGGTTTGCTGAATGGGCGAATCGATGGCGATGACTTGATTGACATCGATCGTGATGGGGCCGATCATCTCGTTGACAAGCACCGCCGCAGGACCAAGCAAGACTCGTATCTGGAAACCGGGAATGGTGAAACTGTTTGGCGTGGTGGCGACGACGGTGCCGGTGATGGGTATGTCGATTGGAACACTCAAGTCGTAGCGGTAGGGGATTTCGGGAATGGTGATCGTTGTGGAAAGGCCAATCAACCCCTGGTAGTCACCTCGCCAGAAGAACCCGTTGCTGTAATTGCCGGAGATGAACGCGCCGGTGTTGACGTTGCCCGTGTTGGCCACACCCGTGTTGTAGTCACCCGCGTTGAAGTAGCCCGTGTTGTAGTCACCGGAGTTGAAGCTGCCGGTGTTGTGATCGCCGAGGTTGAAGCTGCCGGTATTGGTGCTGCCAGTGTTGAAGCTGCCGGTGTTGATGCTGCCGGTGTTGCCGACGCCGGTGTTGACGTTGCCCGGGTTGAACAGGCCCGTGTTGGTGCTGCCCGTGTTCCCGAGGCCGGTGTTGAAGCTGCCCGAGTTTGCGATGCCGAAGTTTGCGGTGCCGGTGTTTCCGATGCCCACGTTGCCGGTGCCCGAGTTGAAGAATCCTACGTTTCCGTCACCGGAGTTGAACAAGCCGATGTTGTGGCTGCCCGAGTTGAAGCTGCCGAACCCGATCTGACCGGTGCCGGTGAGCCCGATGCCGATATTGCCGCTACCGGTGTTGGCGAAGCCGATATTGGCACTGCCGGTGTTAGCAATGCCGATATGGTAGTTGCCCGAGTTGGCGAAGCCGACGCTGTAGTTGCCCAGGTTTGCCAAGCCAATGTTGTGGTTGCCCACGTTTGCGAAACCGACATTGAAGATTCCGGTGTTCCCGATCCCGAAGTTAGAGCCCCCGAGGTTTGCCAAGCCGACATTGAGGTTGCCGAGGCCGGCCAAGTCGAGGATCGTCGTGCCGGCGCCGCCCTGCAGCAGGCCGGCGATGTTTGCGAGGCCGGAGCCGAAGGCCGGCGTCCCGAGGTCCAGCGGGCTCGTGTTGTAGATACCCGAGATGGTGTTGCCCACATTCGCCACACCCGATCCCAACGCGCCGACGTTGAGCAAGCCCGAGACTCCTGAGGCTGCCGACGCAAGGTTCCACAGGCCCGATGTGTTGCCGCCGACGTTGCCGAACCCGGATGCGGTGCCGGCGCCGGTGTTGAAGAAGCCTGACGACGGGCTGGTGGTCGAGTTTCCGATGCCCGGCGCTGCCGGAATGTCGATGACCGGGATGGTGATGGGGCCGAGGCCGGCGGTGGCGCTGATGTTGATCGCGGTCGTGGGTCCGCCCACGGCGATCGCGAACGTGGGAACGCTGAGCACGAAGCTCGGGACAATGATGGGACCGATGTCCGGCTCGGTATGGATGTGAAAGCTAAACGCGAAGGATTCGAAGCCGATGATGGGGATAGTGAAATTGTCCACCACGAGGTCGGTGAAACTGCCGGTGATCGGTATGTCGATTGGGATATTGACGTCCAAGTGCGCCGGAATCTCCGGAATAGTCAGCGCGTAGGAGTAACCGATCAGGCCCTGGTAGTCGCCCCGCCACAAGATGCCGTTGCTGTAGTTGCCGGAGATGAAAGCGCCGGTGCTGACGTCGCCCGTATTCGCGATGCCGGTGTTGTAGTTCCCGGTGTTGAAGTGGCCGGTGTTGGTGTTACCCGCGTTGAAGCCGCCGGTGTTGAAGCTGCCGGTATTGAAATTGCCGGTGTTGAAGTTACCGGGGTTGAAGCCGCCGGTGTTGCCGTCGCCCGAGTTGAACAAGCCCGTGCTGGTGCTGCCCGAGTTGCCGATGCCGAAGTTTCCGGTGCCGGTGTTGCCGATGCCGAAGTTCCCGGTGCCCGAGTTAAAGAAGCCGATGTTTCCGTCGCCCGAGTTGAACAAGCCGATGTTTCCGCTGCCCGAGTTCAGAGCGCCGATCCCGATTTGGCCGGTACCGGTGAGCCCGATGCCGATATTGTTGCTGCCGGTGTTGGCAAAGCCGATATTGTTGCTGCCGGTGTTGGCAACGCCGATGTTGTAGCTGCCTAGGTTGGCAAAGCCCAGGTTGTCGTCGCCGAAGTTTCCGAAGCCGATGTTGTAGTTGCCCAGATTCGCCACGCCGACGTCAAAGATCCCGGTGTTGCCGAAGCCGGCGTTATTGCTGCCCAGGTTTGCCAGCCCAAGGTTCAGAGTCATCGTGCCCATACCGTCGCGCATGAGACCGGAGGCAAAGGCCGGCGTCACGAGGTCCAACGCGCTCGCGTTGTAGAAACCCGAGACGGTGTGACCCACGTTAGTCACACCCGACCCCAGCGCACCGACATTGAGATAACCCGAAATCCCTGAGGCACCGGCGACCACGTTCAAAAAGCCCGACGCGCTGCCCGCTCCGGAGTTGAAGAAGCCCGACGACGGACTAGTGGTCGAGTTGCCGAAGCCCGATGTCGCGGGAATGTCGATGATCGGGATGGTGATGGAGCCGATACCGGCGCTGGCGGTGATACCGATCGAGGTGGTGGGTCCGCCCACGGTGATCGCCGCCGTGGGCAAGGTGATATTGATGGTCGGGATGATGATGGGGGTGAAGTCGATATTATTTTCGGCAGCTACGATGCTGAAGCCCTGGAGGGTGACGACCCCGGCGTCGATGTTGATGGGTATATGTATCGGGATGTCGACGCCAAAGGTTAGGGCGATTTCGGGAATCGCTAGCGCCGCGTGCAAGCCAATGAGGCCCTGATAATTTCCACTCCACAAGAACCCGTTGCTGTAGCTGCCGGAGATGAAGGCGCCGGTGTCAACATCGCCGGTGTTTCCGAGTCCCGTGTTGTAGCTGCCTGGGTTGAAATCCCCGGTGTTGGAATCGCCCGGATTGAAGCTGCCGGTGTTGAAGCTGCCGGTGTTGCCGATACCGGTATTGACGTCGCCGGAGTTGAAGAAGCCGGTGTTGGTGCTGCCGGTGTTTCCAAGCCCGAAGTTTGCGGTGCCGGTGTTGCCGATGCCAACGTTTCCGTTGCCCGAGTTGAAAAAGCCGATGTTTCCGCTGCCCGAGTTGAACAAGCCGATGTTTCCGCTGCCAGAATTCAGGGAGCCGAACCCGATCTGGCCGTCGCCCGTGAGCCCAATGCCGATATTGTTGCTGCCGGTGTTCGCGAACCCGATATTGTTGCTGCCGGTGTTGGCGAAGCCCAGGTTGTCGTTGCCCAAGTTTCCGAAGCCGACGTTGTAGCTGCCGAGGTTTCCGAAGCCCAGGTTGTCATCGCCGAAGTTTCCGAAGCCGATGTTGTAACTGCCCAGATTTGCCAAACCGATGTCGAATATTCCGGTGTTTGCGCCGCCGATGTTGTTGCCACCGATATTGGCGCTGCCGAAGTTGGCGCTGCCGAGGTTTGCAAAGCCGATGTTGTAGTCGCCGAGGTTTGCAATGCCGACGTTGAGGGTGCCGTGGTTTGCCAAGCCCAGGTTGAGGACCATGGTGCCCGTGCTGTCGCGCAGCAGGCCGGCGATACTGGTGCTGATGTTGGCCAGGCCTGAATTGAAGGCCGGCGTCGCGAGGTCCGACGTGCTGGTGTTGTAGAACCCCGAGACGGTGGTGCCCACGTTCGCCAGACCTGATCCCAGGGCGCCGACGTTGAGGAGCCCCGACGCCCCCGAGGTCGCGGAGGCCAGGTTCCAAAAGCCCGAATTGGCGCCGCCGAAGTTGCCGAAGCCCGAGGCGCCGCCGGCGCCGGTATTGAAGAAACCTGACGACGGGTTGGTGGTCGAGTTTCCGAAACCTGGCGCCGCCGGGATACTGATGAGCGGGATCCTAATGGCGCCACCGCCAGTTATGGTGATCGCGGTATTCGGCCCTCCTATGGCGACTGTCGTCGTGGGGCCGACAACCGTGATGTTCGGAATGGTAATGGGGCCAAAGTGGGCTCGCTGGCCCGCTATTGACGAAAGGACGATATCGCCGGTGGGCGGAATCGTGACGCCCATAAGGGTGATGTTGCCGGCCGAGGCGGTGATCGGGATATCGATGGGAATATTCACGCCGAGGCTTATGGGGAGAGGCATATCGATCACCAGGTTGAGGCCGACCAGGCCCTGGTAATCGCCGCTTAAGAACAACCCGTTGCTGTAGTTTCCGGTGATGAAAGCCCCGGTGTCAACGTCGCCGGTGTTGGCGATGCCGGTGTTGTAGTTGCCAATGTTGAGGTAGCCGGTGTTGGTATTGCCCGGATTGAAGCCACCGGTGTTGAAGCTGCCGGTGTTGAAGCTACCGGTGTTGAAGCTGCCCGGGTTGAAGGCGCCCGTGTTGACGTCGCCGGAGTTGAATAGGCCGGTATTGGTGTTGCCGGTGTTTCCGATGCCAGTGTTGAAGCTGCCCGAGTTTGCGATGCCGAAGTTGCCGCTGCCGGAATTGAAGAATCCGATGTTGTTGCTGCCCGAGTTGAACAAGCCGATGTTTCCGCTGCCCGAGTTGAAGCTGCCGAACCCGATCTGTCCGTTGCCCGTGAGCCCGATGCCGACATTGTTGCTGCCCGTGTTCCCAAAGCCGACATTGTTGCTGCCGGTGTTCGCAAAGCCGATGTTGCCGCCGCCCGCGTTAGCGAAACCCAGATTGTCGTTGCCGACGTTGCCGAAGCCGATGTTGTAGCTGCCGAAGTTGCCGAAGCCCAGGTTGTCGTCGCCAAGGTTTCCGAAGCCGATGTTGTAGCTGCCCAGGTTCGCCAGGCCGACATCGAAGATTCCGGTGTTCCCGATGCCGACGTTGTTGTGGCCGATGGTGGCGCCGCCGAAGTTAAAGCCGCCGAGACTTGCGAAGCCCACGTTGAGGTTGCCGTGGTTGGCCAAGCCCAAGTTAATAGCCGCAGTACCCGCGCCGTCGCGCAGCAGGCCGGCAATATTGGTTCCGATATTTGCCAACCCGGAGTTAACGGCGGGCGTCGAGAGGTCCGACGTGCCCACGTTGTAGATACCCGAGATGGTGTTGCCCACATTCGCCACACCCGATCCCAGCGCGCCGACGTTGAGGAAGCCCGACATTCCCGACGTTGTGGAGACCAGGTTCATAAAGCCCGACGCGGCGCCCCCGAAGTTGCCGAAGCCCGAGGCGCTGCCAGCGCCGCTATTGAAGAAGCCCGACGACAGTCCGCCGGTCGAGTTGCCGAAGCCTGGAGTCGCTGGAATATGGATAATCGGGATGTTGATGGCGTCGACGCCCACAGTGGCGCCGATATTGATCGCGGTAGTGGGTCCACCCACCATGACCACAGGTGTGGGACCGGTTATCCGTATCACTGGGACGGTGAAGGGGTCGATATCGACGGGTCCGAAAAAAATAACAGTGACGGCTGTGTTCGGTGGAAGATCGAGCCCGCTGTATACGATGTCCGTGAAGCTGGCGGTGATCGGTATGTGAATCGGGATATTCACGTCGACGCTCACAATCGGGATTTCGGGAATGTCGACGCCGATGGCGAGGTCGATCAGACCCTGGTTGTCGCCCCGCCACAGAAGGCCGTTGCTGTGGTTGCCGGAGATGAAAGCGCCGGTGTTGATATTGCCGGTGTTCGCCATGCCGGTGTTGTAGTCGCCGGTGTTGAAGTAGCCGGTGTTGTAGTTACCTGCATTGAAGCCACCGGTGTTGACGCTGCCGGTGTTGACGCTGCCGGTGTTATAGCTGCCCGGGTTCAAGCTACCCGTGTTGAGGTCTCCGGAGTTGAACAAGCCCGTGTTGGTGCTGCCCGCGTTCCCGATGCCGAAGTTTCCGGCGCCCGAGTTTCCGATGCCCCAGTTTCCGGTGCCCGCGTTTCCTATCCCGAAGTTTCCGCTGCCCGAGTTGAACAATCCGATGTTTCCGTCACCCGAGTTGAACAAGCCGATATTGTGGCTGCCCGAGTTCAGGCTGCCGAACCCGATCTGGCCGCTGCCGGTGAGCCCGATCCCGATATTGTTGCTGCCGATATTCGCAAAACCGATATTGTTGTCACCCGTGTTCGCGAAGCCAAGATTATTGCTGCCGGTGTTCGCAAAGCCGATGTTGTAGCTGCCCGCGTGGGCGAAGCCCAGGTTGTCGCCGCCTAGATTGCCGAAGCCAATATTGTAGTCGCCCAGGTTTGCCAAGCCCACATTGAAGATTCCGGCGTTTGCACCGCCGACATTGTTGCCGCCGACGTTTGCCAACCCGAAGTTAAGGGTCATGGTGCCCACGCTGTGGTGCAGCAGGCCGGAGTTAAAGGCTGGCGTCGCCAGATTCGACGTGCTCGTGTTGTAGAGACCCGAGATGGTGTTGCCAACGTTAGCTACACCCGATCCCAGCGCGCCGACGTTCCCGAAGCCCGAAAGTCCCGAGGTTGCCGAGGCCAGGTTCCAAAAGCCCGAAGCGCCGCCGCCGAAGTTGCCGAAGCCCGAGGCGGTGCCGGCGCCAGCGTTGAAGAAGCCCGACGACGGGCTGGTGGTCGAGTTCCCGAAGCCCGGGGCCGCCGGAATCTTGATGAGCGGGATGCTGACGCCCCCCACCATGCCGGTGAGGTTGCCGTCGATCGTGGTGGTTGGTCCGCCCACGGTGATCGTCACCGTGGGAAGGGTGAGCGTGGATTGCGGGAGCTCGACCGGGCCGTAGTAAACAACGAAGGGAACAATGGATGTGAAGGGCAAACGCATGCCCGGAATCGTCATCACGCTTCCGGGCATGACCATCACCTGATGTATCGGCATGCTGAATAGCTGCGCGTTTATCGGAATGGCGGGAATCTCGAGGGCGATATCGGCACCGATCAGGCCTTGGTAGTCGCCCCGCCACAAGACGCCGTTGCTGTAGTTGCCGGCGATGAAGGCGCCGGTGTTGACGTTGCCGGTGTTGGCCACTCCAGTGTTGTAGTCGCCGGTGTTGAAGTAGCCGGTGTTGTAGTTACCTGCGTTGAAGCTGCCGGTGTTGTAGTTGCCGGTGTTGAAGTTCCCGGTGTTGTAGCTGCCCGGGTTGAAGCCGCCGGTGTTGACGTCGCCGGTGTTGAACCAGCCGGTGTTGGTGCTGCCCGTGTTGCCGAGGCCGAAGTTTCCGGTGCCGCTGTTTCCGATGCCGAAATTGCCGGTGCCCGAGTTGAACAACCCGACGTTTCCGCTGCCGGAGTTGAACAGGCCGATGTTGTGGCTGCCCGAGTTGAAGCTGCCGAACCCGATCTGTCCGTTGCCGGTGAGCCCGATGCCGACATTGTTGCTGCCCGTATTCCCAAAGCCGACATTGTTGCTGCCGGTGTTCGCAAAGCCGATGTTGTGGCCGCCCAGGTTGGCCAAACCCAGGTTGTCGCTGCCCAGGTTTGCAAAGCCGAGGTTGTAGCTGCCCAAATTGCCGAAGCCGACGTTGAACACGCCGACGTTTCCGTTGCCCACGTTGTTGGCGCCGACGTTTGCCAAGCCGAGATTGAAGCCCGCCGCGCTCGGGGGGCCGGCAGCGGCTGCCGCGGCGCTGGTCAGCCGCTCCGATAGGCCCGCCAGCTTCTTCAGCTGCTGGGTGAACGGCATCAACGCGGAGACGGCCGCCGACGCTCCAGCGTGATAGCCAACCATCGCGGCCACATCCTGGGCCCACATCCGCTCATAGGCGGCCTCGGTGGCCGCGATCGCCGGAGCGTTGAATCCCAGCAGATTCGAGCTCACCAGCGACACCAGCACGGCGCGGTTGGCCGCGACGATCGCCGGATGCACCGTCGCTGCCCGCGCCGCCTCGAACGTGGCCACGGCTACCCGTGCCTGAGCGGCGGCCTGCTCAGCCTGGGCCGTTGCCGAAATCAACCAGCCCAGGTAGGGGGCTACCGCGCGCGCCATCGCAACCGCCGCGGGGCCGCGCCACGCCGCATCCGCCAGGCCCGAGGTCACCGACCCAAACCACGACGCCGCCACCGCCAGTTCGTCGGCTAGTCCGTCCCAGGCCGCCGCGGCCGCCAACATCGGCCCCGATCCGGCCCCGAGATACATCCGTAACGAATTGACCTCGGGCGCCGACACCACGAAATCCATCCGTCATACCCGTTCGTCAGCTGGCCGTCGGAGGTACGTTCAGGCTAATCAATCGTCTACTACTCGACTAGCCCGTGAACGGGTGAAAAATGCTAGGACATTCACGTATTGGCCCGAGTGGGGCTGGTCGAGTATCAGGGGAAGCTTTATGGGGCAAAGTCAAGTTTGTGGTTCGTCGTATCGGGGCGATCCAACCGAGCACATGTTTAGTGCACCAGAACGACGGGCCGTGTATCGGGTGATCGCCGAACGCCGAGACATGCGCCGGTTCGTGCCCGGCGGTGTGGTGTCCGAGGATGTGCTGGCGCGGCTGTTGCACGCCGCACACGCCGCGCCCAGCGTCGGTCTGATGCAGCCATGGCGCTTTATCCGCATCACCGACGAGACACTCAAGCGACGCATCCACGCGCTCGTCGACGACGAACGCCTACTCACCGCCGAAGCCCTGGGAGCACGGGAAGAAGAATTCCTGGCGCTGAAGGTCGAGGGCATTCTCGACTGCGCCGAGCTGCTGGTGGTGGCGCTGTGCGACCGCAGAGGGTCCTACATCTTCGGCCGGCGCACCCTGCCCCAGATGGATCTGGCGTCGGTGTCGTGCGCCATCCAAAACCTGTGGCTGGCAGCGCGGTCCGAAGGCCTGGGCATGGGATGGGTGTCGCTGTTCGACCCACAACGTTTAGCGGCCCTGCTGGCGATGCCCGCCGACGCCGAACCGGTGGCCATCTTGTGCCTGGGGCCGGTGCCCGAGTTTCCGGACCGGCCCGCGCTGGAACTGGATGGCTGGGCCTACGCGCGGCCACTCGCGGAATTCGTCTCCGAAAACCGATGGAGTTATCCGTCGGCGCTGGCCACAGATCACCATCACGGCGAATAGGTCACGCCGACCGCGAGGTTGACGTATTCGGCCGGCACGTCAAAGGCCAGCGATCGCCGCGGCAAGCGGCTCAACACATCTTCACCGATAGTGGCCTTGAAGTGCAGCGCGAGCTGGCCGCTGAACTTCGGGTCGACATCGGCGACATCGAGATCGAGTTGCAGACCCGTCGGCGAGATTTCGGCGGTCGCGGCACCGGCCTGCGGCCCGTCCCAGCGCGCGTCGACGACCCGGCCGGCTAGCTTCGGCACCATCGACAGGGTTCCCAGCACCCGCTGTTCGGTGAACGCCAGCGCACCCACGTAGCTGGCGATGCTGTGCGATGCCCGCAGCCCCGGGATAACGCCGGTGAACCGCCTGGTGACGGCCACGTATTCGGCAAGGTAGATGAGTCCCTCAGCCTCAACCTGACAGCGTAGGTCAGCAGGCAGCCTGCCGAGACCAAACCACTTGCGAACAATGACAGCCATGAGGCCAGTATGGAGTCGTTTTGTCGGTGCCGCACCGATGCTGGTAGGAGTTAGAGCATGACTCGCCCGCAAGCGCTTCTCGCTGTTTCGCTCGCTTTTGTCGCAACCGCGGTGTATGCCGTCATGTGGGTGGGGCACTCCCAGGATTGGGGTTGGCTGCATAGTTTCGATTGGTCGTTGTTGAACGCAGCGCACGACATCGGGATAAAGAACCCTGCGTGGGTGCGCTTCTGGGATGGTGTATCCCTGATCTTGGGCCCAGTCGTGCTGCGGCCGCTGGGTTTGCTGGCCGCGATGGTCGCACTGGCGAAGCGCAAGATACGGATAGCGTTGTTGCTGTTGGCCTGTTTACCGCTCAACGCGATCATGACGATCGCGGCCAAATCCGTGGCCCACCGCCCGCGACCGGCGACTGCGCTGGTATCTGCCCATTCGACTTCGTTTCCGTCAGGGCATGCGTTGGAGGCGACCGCAAGCGTACTCGCGCTGCTAACCGTCCTGTTGCCCATGCTGCACAGCAGGTTTACTCGGCACATCGCCATCACGGTGGGCGCGCTGTGCGTGTTGACGGTCGGTGTTGCCAGGGTGGCGTTGAACGTGCATCATCCGACCGACGTTGTTGCCGGCTGGGCGCTGGGGTACCTGTATTTCCTCGTGTGCCTGTGCGTATTTCGACCGCCGTCGATATTCGGTGCCCAACGCGCGTCTCATGCTTTGTCGCCGCCAGTGGAGGTGTCGAGACAACCCGAACCGGAAGTCGACACGGCCCGCTAAAGCCATGGTGCGCTGTGCATTTCGCTTTGTCACCGCACAGTGACCCAGCCGGATTCTAACCTTGACTTGACCACACGAGGTGATTGTCTGACGATTGAGCGATGAGCCGACTCCTAGCTTTGCTGTGCGCTGCGGTATGCACGGGCTGCGTTGCTGTGGTTCTCGCGCCAGTGAGCCTGGCCGTCGTCAACCCGTGGTTCGCGAACTCGGTCGGCAATGCCACTCAGGTGGTTTCGGTGGTGGGAACCGGCGGTTCGACGGCCAAGATGGATGTCTACCAACGCACCGCCGCCGGCTGGCAGCCGCTCAAGACCGGTATCACCACCCATATCGGTTCGGCGGGCATGGCGCCGGAAGCCAAGAGCGGATATCCGGCCACTCCGATGGGGGTTTACAGCCTGGACTCCGCTTTTGGCACCGCGCCGAATCCCGGTGGCGGGTTGCCGTATACCCAAGTCGGACCCAATCACTGGTGGAGTGGCGACGACAATAGCCCCACCTTTAACTCCATGCAGGTCTGTCAGAAGGCCCAGTGCCCGTTCAGCACGGCCGACAGCGAGAACCTGCAAATCCCGCAGTACAAGCATTCGGTCGTGATGGGCGTCAACAAGGCCAAGGTCCCAGGCAAAGGCTCCGCGTTCTTCTTTCACACCACCGACGGCGGGCCCACCGCGGGTTGTGTGGCGATCGACGATGCCACGCTGGTGCAGATCATCCGTTGGCTGCGGCCTGGTGCGGTGATCGCGATCGCCAAGTAACCCCGGACCTCGATTGTGAACTGTGCGACGGGTTTTCGGCGTGTTGCGTCGTGAGATTCACGTTCGGCGTCAATCGGCCAGCGCGCGGCCCGGCCTGATGTTGAAGTTAAGGCCCGCCAACGACATGGTCGCCTCGTAGGTTCGGTCGTAGCCGGTGGCGCTGATCCGCCAGCCGTCGGTGGTTCGTCGGTACTGGTCGTGGTAGAACGCGGCGCCGATGAGCATGAAATTGAACTCGGCGACGATGACCCGGTCTTGCAGGTACCAGATGCCGGTTGCGGTATCGCCGGTCACGGTGATTTCCGGATGGGTGACCCGGTGTTCGGTGATGACACCCGGGCCGAGTGCCTGCCGCAGGTAGTCGACCAGGTCGGCGCGGTTGGTGAAGTGCAGCTCCGTACCGACCGATGACCCGTAATCGCCGGTGACATCCTCGGCCAGGGTGTCGGTGAAGTCGTCCCAATGCTTGGTGTCCAATGCCCGCAGATACCGGTATTTGAGCTGTTTGATCGCTGCAATGTCGGCTGGATCACCCGGAGTCACCACGCCATTGCAGCACACCGGCTCACGGGTAGCTTTGGGGTATGAGCCAATCCCGGTACGCGGGGTTGTCCCGCAGCGAGCTGGCAGTTCTGTTACCCGAGCTGTTGTTGATCGGCCAGCTGATCGACCGATCGGGCATGGCCTGGTGTATACAGGCATTCGGCCGCCAGGAGATGCTGCAGATCGCCATCGAGGAGTGGGCGGGCGCCAGCCCGATCTACACCAAGCGCATGCAAAAGGCGCTGAACTTCGAGGGCGACGACGTGCCCACCATCTTCAAGGGGCTACAGCTCGACATCGGCGCGCCGCCGCAATTCATGGACTTCCGTTTCACCCTGCACGACCGCTGGCACGGCGAGTTTCACCTCGACCACTGCGGTGCGCTGCTCGACGTGGAGCCGATGGGCGACGACTACGTCGTCGGCATGTGCCACACCATCGAAGATCCGACGTTCGACGCCACCGCGATCGCGACCAACCCGCGCGCGCAGGTGCGCCCCATCCACCGGCCGCCCCGCAAGCCGGCCGACCGGCATCCGCACTGTGCGTGGACCGTCATCATCGACGAGTCCTATCCCGAGGCTGAGGGTATTCCGGCGCTGGACGCGGTCCGTGAAACCAAAGCTGCCACCTGGGAATTAGACAACGTCGATGCGTCTGACGACGGGCTGGTGGACTATTCGGGTCCGCTGGTGTCCGACCTGGACTTCGGGGCGTTCTCGCATTCCGCACTGGTGCGGATGGCCGATGAGGTCTGCCTGCAAATGCACCTGCTGAATCTGTCGTTCGCCATTGCCGTGCGGAAACGGGCCAAAGCCGATGCTCAACTGGCCATTTCGGTGAACACCCGCCAGTTGATCGGAGTGGCCGGGCTGGGCGCAGAACGCATTCACCGTGCGATGGCTTTACCCGGCGGAATCGAAGGCGCGTTAGGTGTGCTGGAGCTACACCCGCTGCTCAACCCGGCCGGTTACGTGCTGGCCGAAACGTCGCCGGACCGTCTGGTGGTGCACAACTCGCCAGCCCACGCCGACGGCGCCTGGATTTCGTTGTGCACACCGGCATCCGTGCAGCCGTTGCAGGCCATCGCCACCGCTGTAGACCCGCATCTGAAGGTTCGGATCAGCGGGACGGACACCGACTGGACCGCGGAACTCATCGAGGCCGATGCCCCAGCGAGCGAACTGCCGGAGGTGTTGGTAGCCAAGGTCAGTCGCGGATCGGTCTTCCAGTTCGAGCCGAGGCGCTCACTGCCGTTGACCGTGAAATGAGCTCGATGCGATCTGTCAAGTCGGTGGCGGTACCGCTTCGGTGACACCACCGCATCGACCGCATACCAATGAGGTTGTCACCGAACCGTATACGGCCCACCCGCCGCTATGGTTAACGCTGGCCACCGACCCCTATTGACGAAAGCCTTCCGCTATGTACGACCCGCTGGGGTTGTCGATCGGGACCACAAACCTGGTCGCGGCGGGTAACGGAGGTCCGCCGGTTACTCGTCGCGCCGTGCTGACCCTGTACCCGCATTGCGCACCGAAAATCGGTGTGCCTAGCCAGAACCCGAACTTGATCGAGCCGGGCGCCCTAATGAGCGGCTTTGTTGAGCGCATTGGAGATGCGGTGGCGCTGGTGTCTCCCAACGGATCCGTGCACGATCCAGACCTCTTGCTGGTCGAGGCGCTGGATGCGATGGTGCTGACCGCCGGTGCGGACGCGAGTTCCTCGGAGATCGCCATTGCCGTTCCCGCGCATTGGAAGCCCGGAGCTGTACACGCACTGCGTAACGGTTTGCGGACGCACGTCGGCTTCGTCCGCAGCGGCATGGCGCCGCGCCTGGTTTCCGATGCGATCGCGGCGTTGACCGCGGTGAACTCGGAATTGGGCCTGCCCCACGGCGGTGTGGTGGGGTTGCTTGATTTCGGTGGCTCCGCGACTTACGTCACCTTGGTGGAGACCAAGTCGGATTCCAGGACGTCGGATTTCCAGCCCGTTAGTGCCACGGCACGGTACCAGGACTTTTCCGGTAGTCAGATCGACCAGGCTTTGCTGCTTCGGGTCATCGACCAATTCGGGTACGGCGATGACGTCGATCCGGCCAGTACCGCCGCGGTCGGGCAACTCGGCCAACTCAGGGAGCAGTGCCGTGCGGCAAAGGAACGACTGTCCACCGACGTTGCCACGGAATTGTTCGCTGAGCTTGCCGGGTGCAGCTCGAGCATCGAGATGACTCGGGAACAGCTCGAAGACCTGATCCAGGATCCATTGACCGGCTTCATCTACGCGTTCGACGACATGCTGGCGCGCCACAACGCGAGCTGGGCGGATCTCGCGGCGGTGGTCACCGTCGGCGGTGGTGCCAATATTCCCCTTGTGACTCAACGTCTTTCGTTCCACACTCGTCGACCTGTGCTGACCGCGTCGCAACCCGGGTGCGCGGCGGCGATGGGTGCGTTGCTGCTCGCCAACCGTGGGGGAGAGCGCGATTCGCGAACGCGGACGTCCATCGGCCTCGCCACGGCCGCAGCCGCCGGCACCAGTGTCATCGAGCTGCCGGCCGGCGACGTCATGGTCATCGACCATGAGGCCTTGACCGATCGCGAGTTGGCCTGGTCGCAGACCGACTTCCCAAGCGAAGCTCCGGCGCGTTTCGAGGGCGACTCGTATAACGAAGGCGGCCCCTGCTGGTCGATGCGTCTGAACGCGGTCGAGCCCCCCAAAGGACCAGCGTGGCGGCGAATCCGGGTGTCGCAGTTGCTCATCGGGGTGTCGGCGGTAGTGGCCATGACCGCGATCGGGGGCGTGGCATTGACGTTGACAGCCATCGAGAGACGCCCAAGCCCGCTACCAACCCCAATTGTGCCCGGCCTGGCCCCGATGCCGCCCGGATCCGTCGTGCCTAGCTCGCGCGCACCGACCCCGCCGCCACCGCCGTCGACCGTTGCGCCGCTTCCCAGTGCGGCACCGGCCCCGACGACGGTCGCGCCGGCACCGCCGCCGCCCACACAGGTGGTGACGACCACGACAGCGCCACCCGTCACCACGACGCCGAGGCCGTCGCCGACCACCACAACGACCACCGCGCCACCGTCGACAACGACGACAACCGAGCCGCCGGTGACGACCACTTCGACGATTCCAACGATTCCGACGACTACGACGACGGTGAAGATGACCACGGAGTGGTTGCACGTCCCGTTTTTGCCCGTTCCGATCCCGGTCCCGATTCCGCAAAATCCGGGTGCCGGCGAACCGCAGAACCCGTTCGGAAGCCTTGGCTCTGGGTGAGCCGCGTTCCCCGGAGCTGGCCCCGTCGGTGTCAGGTCCGTAGTATCGGTATGGGTTGCTGAGGAGGTCGCGTGGGCGACTATGGTCCGTTTGGATTCGATCCCGACGAATTCGATCGGGTGATCCGGGAGGGGAGCGAGGGACTGCGCGACGCGTTCGAGCGGATCGGCAGGTTCCTCAGCTCATCCGGCGCGGGAACGGGCTGGTCGGCAATCTTCGAGGACTTGTCCCGGCGCTCGCGTCCGGCGCCGGAGACCGCCGGCGAGGCCGGTGACGGTGTGTGGGCCATCTATACGGTGGACGCCGACGGTGGTGCCCGCGTTGAACAGGTGTATGCGACCGAGCTTGACGCCCTGCGCGCGAACAAGGACAACACCGACCCGAAACGCAAAGTCCGCTTCCTGCCATACGGCATCGCGGTCAGCGTCCTCGACGATCCGGTGGACGAGGCCCAGTAACGTCAGCCCTGCTGGACGCTGTTGGAACCGCCGGCATTGCTGATCTTCGGCGAGCCCGAGTGATACGTGACCTCGTTGTTGAAGCCGGCGGCTTCGATGGTGTCGACGGAGTCGACGGTGACCGAGTTCCTCATGCCGGACACGGTGAGGCTGGTGCAGTGGCCGGTGATCACCACCGTGTTGGACATGCCGCTGACGCTGACAATGCTGTCGTTGCAGGCGATTGTCCGGTTCACGTTGACGCCGGAGACGCTCAGGCTGGCGCCGGCCGGCGGAAGAGTGGTGGCCGGTTGCGCAGTCGGGGTTGGAACAGCCCGGGAGACAGACGGGGTGGGCGAGAGAACGACGAAGTTGCCTTGGGAAAGCCGCTGTGCGCTGAATGCGGCGATGCCACCCACCAGAACCAGCACGCCGACAACGACGACCGCGGCCAGGATCCACCACGCCCTGTTGCCGGAGGACGATCGCGGCGATGGGCCGCCGAACGGGCCGCCATAGCTATACGGCGGCGGTGGCGGGCCGGGTGGATAGGTGTAGCCGCCCGACTGCGAGCCGCCGAGTTCGGAGGCGCGTGCCACGTCGGCTAGCGGCCGCTCCAGTTCCCGGATTCGCGCCTCCGGGTCATCCTCTGGGTTCATGCACAGATGCTCCCACACGACGATCATGCCGCATAGGTAGTTGCGCCCGGCGGCACCACACGATTCGGCTTGGCCTGCTATCGTCCCATGCTTATGCCTGAGATGGATCGTCGCCGAATGATGATGATGGCGGGGTTCGGCGCCCTGGCTGCCGCGCTTCCCGCCCCGACAGCCTGGGCCGACCCGTCCCGGCCGGCCGCGCCGGCTGGTCCGACACCGGCGCCCGCCGCGCCGGCTGCGGCAACCGGTGGGCTTTTGTTCCACGACGAGTTCGACGGGCCGGCCGGTTCGGTCCCGGACCCGTCCAAGTGGCAGGTGTCGAACCACCGGACGCCCATCAAGAACCCGGTGGGCTTTGACCGGCCCCAGTTTTTTGGGCAGTACCGCGACAGTCGACAGAACGTGTTCCTCGACGGCAACTCCAATCTCGTGCTGCGCGCTACCCGAGAGGGCAACAGGTATTTCGGTGGCCTGGTCCACGGCCTGTGGCGGGGTGGCATCGGGACCACCTGGGAGGCCCGGATCAAGTTCAACTGCCTGGCTCCGGGCATGTGGCCCGCCTGGTGGTTGTCCAATGACGATCCTGGTCGCAGCGGCGAAATCGACCTGATCGAGTGGTATGGCAACGGGACTTGGCCGTCGGGAACCACCGTGCACGCCAACCCGGACGGCACCGCATTCGAGACCTGCCCGATCGGTGTGGACGGTGGTTGGCACAACTGGCGCGTCACGTGGAATCCGAGCGGCATGTACTTCTGGCTGGATTACGCCGACGGCATTGAGCCCTACTTCTCGGTTCCGGCGACCGGAATCGAAGACCTCAACGAGCCCATCCGCGAGTGGCCGTTCAACGACCCCGGCTACACGGTGTTTCCGGTGTTGAACCTTGCGGTTGGCGGTTCTGGTGGCGGCGATCCCGCGACGGGTTCCTATCCACAGGAGATGCTCGTCGACTGGGTGCGCGTCTTTTAACGCCTCGCGCTCTTGCCCGGGGTGCTACCCGGCTTGCTCGGAGAAAGCATGGAGTTTTTGGTCACCATGACCACCCGCGTTCCCGATAGCATGCCCGCGGACGCAGTCGAGCGGGTCCGTGCCCGCGAGGCTGCCCGCTCGCGCGAGCTCGCGGCACAGGGAAAGCTACTCCGCCTGTGGCGCCCGCCGCTGCGGCCGGGCGAATGGCGCACCCTGGGGCTGTTCGCCGCCGACGACAACGGCGAACTGGAGCAGCTGCTGGCCTCGATGCCGCCGCGGTCGTGGCGCACCGACGACGTCACGCCGCTGGGTGCTCACCCGAACGACCCGGTTGGCCAGGGGATAACCATCGCGCCGGGTAAGGGTCCGGAGTTTCTGATCGCGACGACCATTATGGTGCCACCGGGTACCCCGGCTCAGGTGGTCGACGACACCGTGGCGCGCGAGGCTCGCCGCGCGCCCGAGCTGGCCGGGCGGGGACACCTGGTGCGGTTGTGGGCACTACCCGACGGACCGGACGGCCAGCGCACCCTGGGGCTGTGGCGGGCTCGCGACCCTGGCGAGCTGATGGCCATCCTGGAATCGCTACCGCTTGCTGGCTGGATGACCATCGAGACCACGCCGCTGAGTCCGCATCCCGATGATCCGATCCGCATGCCCTGACCGTTTCCGGTGTCGCCGGGCTCTTAGGCGCCGTCCCACTCGCCGCGGGCGATGAGAACATCACGAAGTAGGTCCGCGCGATCGGTGATGATGCCGTCCACGTCCATGTCGAGAAGGGTGTGCATCACATCGGGTTCGTCGACGGTCCAGGCATGCACTTGGCGTCCCGCAGCATGAAAGCCGCGGACCCGTGCCGGCGTAATGACCGGTACACCGCCAAGCCGTGACGGTAGTTGCACGCAGTCGATGTCGCGCATCATCCGCCAGGCATATGCCCGGCTGCCCAGCGGACGCGCGGTCAGCCACGCCAGCAGCGCGCCCGTTCCTGCCGAACTAGCGACCCGCTTGGTCAGCAGGCGCAATGCGCGCCGGCGACGGCGCTCGGAAAACGAACCGATCAGCACCCGGTTGTGCGCGTTGCACCGCTCGATGACGTTGACGGTCGGCTCGATCGCCGATGCGGCTTTAATGTCGATGTTGACCCGCATGTCTGGCAGCGCGGTAAGCAGGTCTTCCAGGGTTGGGATCGACTGCCCCGCACCCAGCTGCGCCTTGCGGACATCACGCCAATCCAACCGGTCGACCGCGCCGGATAACCCCACCCCGGGCGCCAGCCTACGGTCATGCAGGATCACGGCTACGCCGTCCCGGGTGGCGCGAACGTCGGTCTCGATGTAGCGGAATCCGAGCTTGGCCGCCTCCTGGAACGCCCCCATGCTGTTCATGGGCAATCTGAACGACGTAAATCCTCTGTGCGCCATGGCAATCCGCCCCCCATGGCGAAGAAATTCCACGGTAGGTGCGCCACCGTCGCTCATCAGGTCAGTATCACATAGCCTCGGCCGCCGGGGGCGTCCACGCCGGGGGCAGCACCGCTCTGTCGGCGACGGTTCCTGTGCACCAGCCGCTTTCGCATCGCAGTGGTAATGGGCGCTCCCATACGGCGCGGTCGGCGACGACGGTGCATGGGCCGGCCATCGTTTTGGGCCTTCCCCGCCTTGCCGCCGGGCCACCGACGTTCAGCATCACCATCAGCGTCGACGTGTCACATCGGAGCCGATGACGGGAATCGAACCCGCGTATTCAGCTTGGGAAGCTGATGTTCTGCCATTGAACTACATCGGCACGGTTGCCTCGAAAGGCTAGCATCCAGAATCATTCCATCACCCCCAGGCCGTACAAGATCAGAAATCCGGCAAAGAACATCACGGCCATCCATGGCCGCTCCGGCGTTTCGTGCGCCTCGACAAGCAGTTCCTCCACGACCAGCCAGAGCAGCGCCGCCGCCGCGAACGCCAACACGAGGGTCAGGACGGTATTTCCCGCCCGGCCCAGCGCCACGGCACCTGACACACCGCCCACCGCGATCACTAGGCTCAGGGCGCTTGTGGTCGCCGCGGCCCGGATCCTAGGCATTCCGGAGCCGGCCAGGCGCAGGGCCACCGCCAGACCCAGGAACAGCACCTCGACCGTCAGGGCGATGGTGATGATGATCGCGGTGCGACTGGACACCGTCGCGCCCGTTGCGACCAGCAACCCGTCGATGAAGAGGTCAACCGCGACTACGGTGAGGAACCCGACGGGCAGTTCGCCCACGTCGTCGCCGTCTTGATGTTCCCCGTGGCCGTCAAATCGGCGCAGTGCAACGAGTACCGCGACGCCTGCACTGAAGCCCACAACGATCAGCCAGAGCGGACCTCTGCTGCGCAGGTCTGGTAGCACTTCCCCGGCCACGGCGGCCATGACAATTCCCGCGGCGAAATGTTGGACGCCGCTGACCATCGCCGCCGACGGCGTGCGCACCGACGGGACCACGCCGCCGAGAATCCCGGCGAGAACCGGGAAGGTGACCAACGAGGCGGCCGTTGTGACGTTGCTGATGCCAACCTCCCGGTTTCGGTCGAAGATCTCGGCTCGGGCACGCTTGAACATTGTGACGGCTAGTGACAAATGCAGCGACTTTCGGGGAAACGGGCATTGAAATAAGGAAGGAACAGCATGTCGAAGGTGCTGGTCACCGGATTCGGACCCTACGGCGTGACGCCGGTAAATCCGGCACAGCTCACCGCCGAAGAGCTGGATGGTCGCACCATCGCCGGCGCAACGGTCATCTCGCGGATCGTGCCCAACACGTTCTTCGAGTCGATCGCGGCAGCTCAGCAGGCCATCGCAGAGATCGAGCCAGCATTGGTGATCATGCTGGGCGAATACCCGGGACGCAGCATGATCACCGTCGAGCGACTCGCGCAAAACGTCAACGACTGCGGGCGGTACGGCCTCGCCGACTGCGCCGGCAGGGTTTTGGTCGGTGAGCCAACCGACCCCGCCGGCCCGGTCGCCTACCACGCGACCGTACCGGTTCGCGCGATGGTGCTGGCCATGCGAAAGGCCGGCGTGCCAGCTGACGTCTCGGACGCGGCGGGCACGTTCGTGTGCAATCACCTCATGTACGGCGTGCTGCACCACCTCGCCCAGAAGGGTCTGCCCGTCCGCGCCGGTTGGATTCATCTGCCGTGCCTGCCCAGCGTCGCCGCACTGGATCACAACCTCGGTGTTCCGAGCATGTCGGTCCAGACGGCGGTCGCCGGGGTCACGGCTGGCATCGAGGCAGCCATTCGGCAGTCCGCAGATATCCGCGAACCGATCCCGTCGCGATTGCAGATCTAGGGCGCAGCTGACGGCGGTCTTCTAGAGATTAGATATTTATTCTTCCGTTATCTTGTCGTAATCTGCTCAGCGTGGGCCGACATGAATTAGCTAGGGACCGGCGAAAGTCGTCAGCGGTCCTGGCTGCGGTCCTCGCCCCGGCCGCCGTGTTCTTCGCCACGGGCGGAGATGTCAGTACGCTTGCCGCCCGCGCCGATGCCAACCCGGTTCTCGGCGACGACGCGCCCTGTTGTGTGCAGATCGTGCCGGTTGCACCGCTGGCTTTCTCCTCACAGATATCCGGCGGTGAAATCGGGACGGGCCTTGCTGCCAGCCAGTTCGCTTCGGCATCGAGATGGCGCATCGTATCTCGGTATTTGCCGGTAGGGGTGGCACCCGAGCAGGGTCTACAGGTCAAGACCGTCTTGACAGCCCGCAGTATCAGTGCGGCTTTCCCCGAAATTCGCGAAATCGGCGGCGTTCGGCCGGATGCGCTGAGATGGCATCCCAATGGTTTGGCGCTCGACGTGATGGTTCCCAACCCCGGCACCGCCGAGGGCATAGCGCTGGGCAACGAGATCGTCGCTTTCGTACTGAAGAACGCGACCCGATTTGGGATGCAAGATGTGATTTGGCGTGGCGCCTACTACACGCCCAACGGCGCGCGGACAACCGGGGCCGGCCACTACGACCACATCCACATCACGACCGTGGGCGGCGGGTATCCCACCGGCGAGGAACTCTACATCCGCTGAGCCAGCGTGCGGCGACAGATACGCTCGTCGGGTGCTGCTCTCCGATCGTGATCTTCGGGCCGAGATCTCCTCCGGGCGGTTGGGGATCGACCCGTTCGACGACACCCTGGTCCAGCCGTCCAGCATCGACGTCCGGCTCGATTGCTTGTTTCGGGTGTTCAACAACACTCGCTACACCCACATCGACCCGGCCAAGCAGCAGGACGAGCTGACCAGCCTGGTGCAACCGGTCGACGGGGAACCCTTCGTGTTGCACCCGGGCGAATTCGTGCTCGGCTCGACGCTGGAGCTTTTCACTCTGCCCGACAACCTCGCCGGACGGCTGGAAGGCAAGTCTTCGTTGGGCCGGCTGGGCCTGCTGACGCATTCCACCGCGGGCTTCATCGATCCTGGCTTCAGCGGTCACATCACCCTGGAGCTATCCAACGTCGCCAACCTGCCGATCACTTTGTGGCCCGGCATGAAAATCGGTCAGCTGTGCATGTTGCGCCTGACCAGCCCGTCCGAGCATCCCTACGGCAGTTCCCGGGCGGGGTCGAAATACCAGGGTCAGCGCGGGCCCACGCCGTCGCGCTCCTACCAGAACTTCATCAGGTCTACTTAGCATCCGGCGCGGCTAGGCCTGTCGCGGGTAGCTGTCACCTGCCGTTTGCCTGGTGCTCAGCGCCGCGATGCGGTTCGCTCATCGCAGCCACCTACACACAGTGGTGTGCGATGCAGCGTCTTCGGCACTGGGTATCTGGGTGCCACCCACGCCGTCGGTATGGCGCAACTGGGACACGAGGTCGTCGGGGTCGATATCGATCCCGGTAAGGTCGCCAAGCTCGCCGGGGGTGACATTCCGTTCTACGAACCCGGCCTGCGAAAGCTGTTGACTGATAACCTGGCTGCCGGCCGCTTGCGGTTCACCACCGACTACGACATGGCGGCCGATTTCGCCGACGTGCATTTCCTGGGGGTCGGCACGCCGCAAAAGATAGGCGAATATGGCGCCGACCTGCGGCATGTCCACGCCGTCATCGATGCGCTGGTGCCGCGTCTGGTCAGGGCGTCGATTCTGGTCGGCAAGTCGACAGTCCCAGTGGGCACCGCAGCCGAACTGGGACATCGGGCCGGTGCACTGGCACCCCGGGGAGTCGACGTGGAAATTGCCTGGAATCCGGAATTCCTGCGCGAGGGCTTCGCGGTGCACGACACCCTCAACCCCGACCGTATCGTCCTTGGGGTACAAGATGATTCGACGCGCGCCGAGGTAGCCGTCCGCGAGCTGTACGCGCCGCTGCTGGCAGCGGGCGTGCCGTTTCTGGTGACCGATCTGCAGACCGCGGAGTTGGTCAAGGTATCCGCCAATGCCTTTCTGGCGACCAAGATTTCGTTTATCAATGCGATCTCCGAAGTGTGCGAGGCGGCGGGTGCCGACGTTAGCCAGCTGGCCGATGCGCTCGGATACGACCCGCGGATCGGACGCCAATGCCTCAACGCGGGCTTGGGTTTCGGCGGCGGCTGCTTGCCCAAGGACATCCGCGCTTTCATGGCCCGCGCCGGCGAACTGGGAGCCGACCAGGCGTTGACGTTCCTGCGTGAAGTGGACAGCATCAACATGCGCCGGCGCACCAAGATGGTGGAACTGGCCACCACCGCATGCGGTGGCTCGTTGCTGGGCGCCAATATTGCGGTGCTCGGCGCGGCGTTCAAACCCGAATCCGATGACGTGCGCGATTCGCCCGCCCTCAATGTGGCGGGCCAGCTGCAGCTCAACGGCGCCACGGTCCACGTGTACGATCCAAAGGCCTTGGACAACGCCCACCGACTGTTCCCTACCTTGAACTATGCGGTTTCGGTTGCGGAGGCCTGCGAGCGCGCGGACGCCGTGTTGGTGCTTACCGAATGGCGGGAGTTCATCGATCTCGAACCCGCTGATCTAGCCAACCGGGTGCGGGCCCGGGTGATCGTGGACGGCCGCAACTGCCTCGACGTGACCCGCTGGCGGCGGGCAGGCTGGCGGGTGTTCCGGCTGGGAGTGCCGCGATTAGGGCACTGACCGGCGCAGCCAGCGCAAGTACTCTCGGTCACCGAGCAGTTCCAGACGACGCCACAGCACGGGGTTGTCGGCGGACTGGGTGAAATGGCAGCCGATAGCGGCTAGCTGTCGGCTGCGGTCAACCTCGATCATGATGTCGAGGTGACCGTGACCGCGCCCCCCGAAGGAGGCGCTGAACTCGGCGTTGAGCCGATCGGCGATCGGTTGGGGCAGTGCCCAGGCCAATACGGGGATACCGGGTGTCGAAGCCGCCGCGAGCGCAGCTTCGGTTGCGCGACGGTGGTCGGGGTGGCCTGTTACGCCGTTGTCGTCGAACACGAGTAGCAGGTCTGCTCCGGCGAGGGCATCCACCACGCGTTGCGTCAGCTCGTTGAGCGGGATCTGCGCTAGACCGTTATCCGGGTATGCGAGTAGTTGCACATGATCGACACCCAGGACCTGTGCCGCAGCGGCGAGTTCCTCCCGGCGCACCTCACCGAGGTTTCGGTCGGTCCGGCCGAGTGTGGAGGCCTCGCCGTGGGTGAAGCACAATCCTCGCAGCCGCGTTCCCTGCGCCGTGAAATCACCCAATACCGCCCCGAGCCCGAAGGACTCGTCGTCCGGATGGGCGAACACAGCAAGCACTTCGTGTGCGCAGGGGAGACGGTTGCAGCTGTTCATCGATTCACCGTCCGGAGGATCCGTGCGCGCGGGTGGACAGCCGCCGCATATTATGTAGTTCCAATGAGCAATGGAATTATATTCCCAAGGATGACTGGAAATGGCTGGACAGTCCGATCGTAAGGCGGCGTTGTTGGACCAGGTAGCGCGCGTGGGCAAGGCGCTGGCCAATGGGCGGCGATTGCAAATCCTGGACTTGCTCGCCCAAGGTGAGCGCGCGGTAGAAGCGATCGCGACGGCGACCGGGATGAACCTGACCACGGCATCGGCGAATCTGCAGGCGCTGAAGAGCGGCGGGCTGGTCGAGGCTCGCCGCGAGGGGACCCGGCAGTACTACCGGATTGCTGGGGAAGACGTGGCAAGGCTGTTCGCGCTGGTGCAAGTGGTTGCCGACGAGCATCTGGCCGACGTGGCGGTCGCGGCCGCAGACGTGCTCGGTTCGCCGGAGGATGCGATCACCCGTGCGGAGCTGCTGCGGCGGCGCGAAGCCGGCGAGGTCACCCTGGTCGACGTGCGACCGCACGAGGAATACCAGGCCGGCCATATCCCGGGCGCCATCAATATCCCGATAGCCGAACTGGCCGACCGGCTCGCCGAACTAGCTGGCGACCGCGACATTGTCGCCTACTGTCGTGGTGCCTACTGCGTCATGGCCCCCGATGCCGTCCGCATCGCGCGCGACGCGGGGCGGGAGGTGAAACGCCTCGACGACGGAATGCTCGAATGGCGATTGGCCGGACTGCCGGTCGACGAGGGTGCACCGGTCGGGCATGGGGATTGATCGCCCGTGGGGCCGAAGGGAAGTCTACGTTTGGTGAAGCGGCAGCCAGAACTGCTCGTTGCCCAGCATGAACACTGGCAGGACACCTACCGAGCGCATCCGGTGCTGTACGGAACCCGCCCGTCAGAGCCGGGGGTATATGCCGCCGAGGTGTTCAATGCCGACGGCGTGCAGCGGGTGCTGGAGTTGGCGGCCGGTCATGGGCGTGACACCCTGTATTTCGCTGGCCAGGGCTTCACGGTGGTGGCCACCGATTTCAGCGACGTTGCCGTCGCGCAACTTCGCCGAAGTGCCCAAGCGCGCGGGGTCTCCGCGCGGGTGCAACCGATTGTGCACGATCTGCGCCAGCCTCTGCCCGTCAAAACCGGTTCCATTGACGGCGCCTTTGCACACATGGCGTTGTGTATGGCGTTGTCCACCAGCGAAATTCATGCAGTCGTTGCCGAGGTCGGCCGGGTGTTGAGGCCGGGTGGAAAGTTCATCTACACCGTTCGGCATACCGGCGATGCGCACTACGGCGCCGGGCAGGCCCACGGTGACGACATCTTCGAGTGCGCAGGGTTCGCAGTGCACTTCTTCCGCCGTGAGCTGGTAGCGCGCCTGGCTACCGGTTGGGTACTCGAGGAGGTACACGATTTCGAGGAAGGTGAGCTGCCCCGGCGGCTATGGCGGGTCACTGTCACCAAGCCCGCCTAGCCGGCGCTGTGGGATCAGCCGCAGGTGTGCACCGTGTTTGGGGACGGTGGTGATGTTGCGCACCAACGGAGTCTCGCCTTTGGACGGGCCGGCGGCGGTGATGGTGAAGCGGCGGAAAATCTCTTGCAGGATGACCGCTCCCTCGGTGAGGGCGAACCCGAAGCCGAGGCATCGGCGCACACCGCCGCCGAATGGCAGCCAGGTGTTGGGTGCCACGCTGCCGTCAAGGAACCGGCTAGGACGAAACTCTGTGGGTTTGGGGTGCGATACCTCGCTGGCGTGGGCCAACAGGATCGACGTGTTGACCACCGTCCCCGCTGGCAGTCGCCAACCACCGATCTCTGCCGGCGCGGTGACCTTGCGAGCGGTAGAAGCGATGACGGTGTGTCGGCGCATTCCTTCCTTGAGGACGGCCTCCAAGAATCCGTCGTCACCGCCGACGGCAGCCCAGACTACTTGGCTTTGGATTTCCGGAGCATGGGCAAGTTCCCACAACGTCCAGGACAGGGCGGCGGCGGTTGTCTCATGACCGGCCAGCAGCAACGTGATGAGCTGGTCGCGAAGCTCGGCATCGGTCAGCGGCTTAGTAGGCGTGTCCTTGGTTTGCAAAAGTCTGGATAGCACGTCGGTTCGGGCGGTGAGATCGGAATCGATACGGCGGGAGGCGATCTCGCGGTAGAGGATCTCGTCTATCTTGGTTTGGTTATGGAAGAAGCGCTTCCAGGGATTCATCCGCTTGAGCGACGGGTACGGAACGCCCGCGAGAATCGCGGGATGGATGTTTATGATCTGTTGCAGCCGACTAGTCAACTCGGCCTTGACTTTTGGGTCAGTGACCCCGAAAACGACCCGCAGGATGATGTCGAGGGTGAGCGCATTCATGTGGTCAAGACTGTTGATCGTTGCGTGGGGCCGCCAGCGCGTGATGTGTTCACGCGCAACGGAGGCGATCATGTCGCGGTATCCGCGCAGCGCGGCGCGGGTGAACGCGGGCATGAGCAGCGATCGCATCCGCGCGTGTTCGGCTTCGTCGGTCATCAATACCGAGTGCTCGCCCATGACAAAACCAAGGATGTGGTTGCCTTCGCCCGCGTGCAGCGACCTCGGGTCGGCCGCGAAGATCTCTTTGATGTGTTCGGGGCGGGTATAGACCACGAGGTTGTCGGCATATGGGGGCACCCGCAAGGAGAACACGTCGCCGTACTTGCGATGTATCGCTGGCAGGAACCATTCCCGAAACCTCAGGTACAGCACGCTCTGCAGGTAGCGGGGTAGCCGCGGCCCGGGTGGCAGGCCCGTCGTCAACGTGCTTGCCATGGCGGCTCCCTTCTGATAATCAAATGTTTGATGTAAACGAATGCTTATCACGATAGGATGCAGCTGTGCAACAGCAACGCACAAACCGCGACAAACTGCTCGACGGCGCTCTGGCTTGTTTACGAGAACGCGGCTACGGCAACACCAGCTCGCGCGACATCGCTCGTGCGGCAGGGGTGAACATCGCGTCGATCAACTACCACTTCGGTAGCAAGGACGCGCTGCTCGACGATGCGCTCGGCCGGTGCTTTTCGACGTGGAACCAGCGTGTCCAGGAGGCATTCGATCACTCCCGCGCCGCCGGTCCGGCCGGGCAGATCCTGGCGGTACTCGAAGCCACCGTCGATTCGTTCGAGCAGATCCGCCCCGCCGTGTATGCGTGTGTGGAGTCATACGCTCCGGCGTTGCGCTCAGAGGCCTTGCGGGAGCGCCTGGCCGCCGGATATGCCGACGTTCGGCAGCATTCGGTCGATCTGGCTGGCGCTGCGCTTGCCGGTACCGACATAGCACCGCCGGAGAACCTGTCGACCATCGTCTCGGTGTTGATGGCGGTCATCGATGGCCTCATGATCCAGTGGATCGCCGATCCGTCCGCCACCCCGCGATCGACCGAGGTAATCCGAGCGCTTGCCAGCATCGGCGCGGTCGTCACGTCGCAGTTGCGGTGAACCACACGGTCGCCGGATGGTCTGCACTGCGCTTGATGCCGACGTCGATGAAGCCGGCAGCGCCAAGCCACGCGGCGGTGTCGAGGGTGGGGGGCACGCGATAGATCGCGGGATCGAAACGGGCCGCCAGTGGTTGGTCATCGGATATCGATGTAAGGACGAGTCGACCCCCGGGCCGCAGGGCTCGAGCGATGTCGCAAAGGCTGGCGCGGGGATCGGGCCAGAAGTAAAAGTTGTGCACGCCGAGCACCTTGTCAAGGCTGTGGTCGGCAACCGGCAGGGTTACTCCATCGCCGTGATAAAGCGAGATCAGGCCGGCTGCAATGGCTTTCGCGTTGTGATGGGCCGCGATTGCGATCATGGTCGTCGACACCTCGACGCCGCTCACTTGCGCGCCGGCGGCGGCGAGCAGCCCAAGGGTTCGGCCGGGGCCAAAGCCGATCTCGCAAACCCGCTCGCCCGGGCCGGGCGCGAGCAGCTCGACGGCGATGCGATTGACGTCGGCGGTCTCGGCTCGCCAGATCCGTCCCAGTAGGCGGCCGAACGCGCCTGTTGGCCGGGCAGCCTGACTGGATAGGTACCGTCGGGCCGGATGTGTGAGGCGCATGGGGACGACCTTTCGGTTGCAAGCGGTTAGTCCGAAGAAGCTGTGGTGGCCCGAACGACAAACTCGGCGAGGGTCGCAGCGATCGCATCGTCATCGATCACGCCAGGTTGCACGATCGACCAAGGCTCCGGTGACGGGTCGAAGTGAAGATGCACCGCCCACAACGCGCACAACTCGACGATGGTCCGGGCCACCATCGGTGCCGGCCCGGGCAGGATCAGAAGGCCGGCGCGCTCGCGGTGCACTAGGTATGCCTGGACCGCATCGACTTGGGCGTTCCGGCCGGTGCCGAACCAAACCTCGGCGAGGTCGGGTAGCTCGGGGGCACAGCGGTCGACCAGTTTGAGCGCGATCCGGTGCCGGGCCAGGCGGCTGTAGAGGTCGGTGACGATACCGGCGAGTTCTGCTCGCGCGTCTCCAGTCGTCGCACCCGGCGGCAAAGTCGCTCGCAACGCGTGCGTGAGCCGCATGTCGGTGACCTCGCCAGCCAGTCGGGCCGACACCACAGCTGCGATCTCGCCCGCAACGGGAGCGGCCACCGGCAGTTCGGATGCCAGCGGAAGGGCTTCCTGAGCGTCGCCGTAGCGCACCGCCGCCGCGAACAGCGCAGCCTTGCCCTGGGCGTAGCCATACAGCGTGCCTTTGGCCAGGGCGAGTGCGTCGGCCACGTCCTGCACCTGGGTGCGCTGGTAACCGTGGGCGATGAACACCCGCGCCGACGCGGCGACAATCGCGGAAAACCGGTCCGCGGGAATGCTGCGGGCCATGGGCCGATAATAGTTTGACTGACTCGGTCAGTCACCCCAAGACCTTGCGCAAGACTGCGGCGGAATCTAATATTCCAAAGATATATGGAACTCGATGCGAAGGAATCAGGCTCATGAGCAAGACGGTTCTCATCCTTGGCGCGGGTGTCGGCGGCCTGACCACCGCCGACACCCTCCGTCAACTGCTACCACCTGAGGATCGAATCATATTGGTGGACAGGAGCTTTGACGGGACGCTGGGCTTGTCGTTGCTATGGGTGTTGCGGGGCTGGCGGCGGCCTGACGACGTCCGCGTCCGCCCCACCGCGGCGTCGCTGCCCGGTGTGGAAATGGTTACTGCAACCGTCGCCCACATTGACATCGCGGCCCAGGTAGTGCACACCGACAACAGCGTCATCGGCTATGACGCGTTGGTGATCGCATTAGGTGCGGCGCTGAACACCGACGCCGTTCCCGGACTGTCGGACGCGCTCGACGCCGACGTCGCGGGCCAGTTCTACACCCTGGACGGCGCGGCTGAGCTGCGTGCGAAGGTCGAGGCGCTCGAGCATGGCCGGATCGCTGTGGCTATCGCCGGGGTGCCGTTCAAATGCCCAGCCGCACCGTTCGAAGCGGCGTTTCTGATCGCCGCCCAACTCGGTGACCGCTACGCCACCGGAACCATACAGATCGACACGTTCACGCCTGACCCGCTGCCGATGCCCGTTGCAGGTCCCGAGGTCGGCGAGGCTTTGGTCTCGATGCTCAAGGATCACGGTGTCGGCTTCCATCCTCGCAAGGCCCTAGCTCGCGTCGATGAGGCCGCAAGGACGATGCACTTCGGTGACGGCACGTCCGAACCGTTCGATCTGCTTGCCGTGGTCCCCCCGCACGTGCCCTCCGCCGCGGCGCGGTCAGCGGGTCTCAGCGAATCCGGGTGGATACCCGTGGACCCGCGCACCCTGTCCACTAGCGCCGACAACGTGTGGGCCATCGGCGATGCGACCGTGCTGACGCTGCCGAATGGCAAACCGCTGCCCAAGGCTGCCGTGTTCGCCGAAGCCCAGGCCGCAGTTGTCGCCCACGGCGTCGCCCGCCATCTCGGTTACGACGTAGCTGAGCGCCACTTCACCGGCACGGGCGCCTGCTACGTCGAGACCGGTGATCACCAGGCAGCCAAGGGCGACGGCGATTTCTTCGCTCCGTCGGCGCCCTCGGTGACGCTGTACCCGCCGTCGCGGGAGTTTCACGAGGAGAAGGTCGCACAAGAACTGGCCTGGCTGACCCGCTGGAAGACGTGACACGCCGGTGGGCGCGGCCCCCTACCACGGCTCCTACCGGCGCCCCTGAAACACCAGACTGTGGATAACCGCTGTTGCGCAAGCCTGCTAGTAGCCTCGCCAAGGTGGACTACTCGTCGGCATACCTGGAGCAGACCCACGCCTTCGGCGAACTGATCCGCAACGTCGATCAATCCACCCCGGTGCCGACCTGCCCGGGCTGGAGCCTGGGTCAACTATTCCGCCACGTCGGGCGCGGGGACCGCTGGGCGGCGCAGATTGTCCGCGATCGACTCGACCATTTCCTCGATCCACGCAGCGTCGAGGGCGGTAAGCCACCGCCGGACCCCGACGACGCGATCTCCTGGCTGTACGGCGGGGCGCGGCTGCTGGTCGACGCTGTGGAACAAACGGGTGTGGAAACGCCGGTGTGGACCTTCCTCGGACCGCGCCCGGCGGGCTGGTGGGTTCGGCGGCGGCTACACGAGGTCGCAGTGCACCGCGCCGACGTGGCGATCACCGTCGGGGGCGAATTCACACTGGAACCGAACGTGGCAGCCGACGGGATCAGCGAATTCCTGGAGCGCATAGCGGTCCAGGCCGGCAGCGGCGGCACGCCATTACCGCTCGAAGACGACGACACCTTACATCTGCACGCCACCGATCCGGGGCTTCTTGAAGCCGGCGAATGGACGGTTCGTCGCGACGAGCGCGGCGTCACCTGGTCGCATCGGCACGGAAAGGGTGCCGTGGCACTGCGTGGCGGCGCCACCGAGCTGCTGCTGGCGATGGTGCGCCGACTCTCGGTTGCCGACACCGGCATCGAGCTGTTGGGGGATGCCGGGGTATGGCAAAAATGGCTGGATCGCACGCCGCTGTAGCCGCCGCACACGGTAACTTTCAGACCATGACCACATCGGAGATCGCTACCGTGCTGGCCTGGCACGACGCCCTCAATGCCGCCGACATTGAGACCCTCGTGGCGTTGTCTACTGACGACATCGACATCGGTGACGCGCACGGGGCTGTACAGGGCCACGATGCGCTGCGCGGGTGGGCCAGCTCGCTCACCACAACCGCAGAACTTGGCCGCATGTACGTGCACCACGGAGTCGTGGTCGTCGAACAAAAGATCACCAGCGGCGAAGATCCGGGCATCGCCAGGACCGGCGCCGCGGCGTTCCGTGTGGTCCAAGACCACGTCGCATCGGTTTTCCGGCACGAAGACTTGGCGTCGGCGCTGGCGGCCACCGAACTCACCGAGGACGATTTGGTCGATTGAGGTCGGCGAACGGCAGTTAGGAGCCAGTTATGCGCGGGATCATCTTGGCCGGCGGTTCGGGCACCCGGCTGTACCCGATCACCATGGGGATCAGCAAGCAGCTGCTGCCGGTCTACGACAAACCGATGATCTACTACCCGCTCACCACGCTGATGATGGCTGGGATCCGAGACATTCAGTTGATCACCACCCCGCATGACGCGCCCGGCTTTCATCGACTCCTGGGCGACGGCGCGCACTTGGGAGTGAACATCAGCTACGCCACCCAGGATCAGCCTGACGGTCTGGCGCAGGCGTTCGTCATTGGCGCCAACCACATCGGCGCCGATTCGGTGGCATTGGTGTTGGGGGACAACATCTTCTACGGCCCAGGTCTGGGGACCAGCCTGAAGCGCTTCCAATCCATCAGTGGTGGAGCAATTTTCGCCTATTGGGTAGCCAACCCGTCGGCCTATGGTGTCGTTGAGTTCGGCGCCGAGGGCATGGCGCTGTCTCTGGAGGAGAAGCCGGTGACCCCGAAGTCGAATTACGCGGTGCCGGGCCTGTATTTCTATGACAACGATGTGATCGAAATCGCCAGGGGTTTAAAGAAATCAGCGCGCGGGGAGTACGAGATCACCGAGGTCAACCAGGTCTACCTCAATCAGGGTAGGTTGGCGGTCGAGGTGCTGGCCCGCGGGACAGCGTGGCTGGACACCGGGACATTCGACTCGCTGCTGGACGCCGCCGATTTCGTCCGGACCCTGGAGCGTCGGCAGGGCCTGAAGGTCAGCATCCCCGAAGAAGTGGCGTGGCGCATGGGCTGGATCGACGACGAGCAGCTGGTGCAGCGAGCCCGTGCTCTGGTCAAGTCCGGATATGGTAACTACCTGCTGGAGTTGTTGGAGCGCAACTGATTTCGGCGGGTTATTGTCGGTGATTATGGAACCCCCTGGTAGCCCGTCCTGGATGAGCAGCCCACCGGACCAGCCATTGCCGAACAGCCCGCCGTTGGCGCCGTTGGCGATCAGCGGGCCCCAACAGCGCCTGGGTCGGCGCATCGGCGGTGGTCTCGGCGCTGGCACACGAGCCCGCACCCACGTTCAGGTTCTGTGCAAACTGGCCATGGAACGCCGCCGCCTGATTGTTGAGGGAGTGATGCCGCCGACCGTGTGCGGAAATCAGTGCCGCGACGGCCGCCGACACCTCGTCTTCGGCCGCCGCCAGCACGCGGGTCTTGTGGCGCTTCGGCGGGAAGTTGCTGATCCGAGATGCTGGCGGCTGGTTTCCTTGTGGTGGCCTGGCCGGGTGGTGGCGCACAGTGGGCCCGGTGGGGTCGCGGCCGGCCGGGCAAGAACGCTGCGCCCTGGCCGGGCCATGAGCGGAGCCGGCAAGCTCGACGGCGCCCGGCATGCGCGGTGCAAGAACCCCATGGACCGCACCGAGTGCCGTGCTCGCCCTCGGCGGCTACCGAGCCGGTGTCTCCCTAGTCATCCACGTTATCCACAGCGCCTTGGGTTACCGGGCGCCGGTCGGGTAGCGATGGTAGTATCGAAAGTATGTTCGATCAGGTGCGGGGGCGCATGCCTTCACCGGAGGCGATCGCTCATTTTGATGAGCGGTTTGAATGCCATGCTCCGCGGACCACGAGGGTGTCGGCGGCGTTCATCGATCGGATCTGCTCGGCGACTCGGGCCGAAAACCGGGCCGCTGCGGCGCAGTTGGTGGCGTTGGGGGAGTTGTTCGCCTATCGGTGGTCGCGTTGCGGGGGCCGCGAGGAGTGGGTGATGGACACCATGGCGGCGGTGGCCGCCGAGGTGGCGGCGGCGTTGCGGATCAGTCAGGGTCTGGCGGCCAGCCGGTTGCGGTATGCACGGGCGATGCGTGAGCGGCTGCCTAAGACGGCTGAGGTGTTTAGCGCCGGCGACATCGGCTATCTGATGTTTGCCACGATTGTGTATCGCACCGACTTGATCGTTGACCCTGATGTTTTGGCGGCGGTGGATGCGCAGTTGGCCGCCAATGTGGCGCGTTGGCCCTCGATGACCAAGGCCCGCCTGGCTGGGCAGGTCGATAAGATCGTGGCGCGTGCCGATGCCGATGCGGTGCGGCGGCGCAAGGAGTATCGGGCCCAGCGCCAGTTCTGGGTCGGGGAAAGCCAAGACGGTGTGTGCCAGATCGGTGGCAGCCTGTTGGCCGTCGACGCACACGCCCTCGATGCGCGGTTGAGCGCGTTGGCGGGCACCGTGTGTGAGCACGATCCGCGCAGCCGTGAGCAGCGCCGCGCGGACGCGTTGGGGGCGTTGGCGGGCGGGGCCGATCGGCTGGGCTGTGGCTGTGGGCGCGCTGATTGTGCGGCCGGGAAGCGGCCTGCGGCCCCGCCGGTGGTGATTCACCTGATCGCCGAGGCGGCCACGATCAATGGCACGGGCTCGGCGCCGGCATCGCAGATGAACGCCGACGGGCTGATCACCGCCGAACTGGTGGCCGAGCTGGCCAAGACGGCCACGCTGGTGCCGCTGGTTCATCCCGGCGATGCGCCGCCCGAGCCGGGGTATGCGCCGTCGAAAGCGCTCGCCGATTTCGTTCGCTGCCGGGATCTGACGTGTCGCTGGCCCGGCTGTGATGAGCCCGCCACCAATTGCGACCTGGATCATACGATCCCGTATGCCGCTGGTGGGCCCACCCATGCGTCGAACCTGAAATGTTACTGCCGTACCCATCACCTGGTGAAAACGTTTTGGGGATGGCGTGATCAACAGCTACCCGACGGCACCCTGATTTTGACCTCCCCGTCCGGGCATACCTATGTCAGCACCCCGGGCAGTGCGCTGCTGTTCCCCAGCTTGTGCCACTTCAGCGGCGGCATCCCGGCACCGGAAGCCGACCCACCCTACGACCATTGCGACCAGCGCACAGCGATGATGCCCAAACGCCGGCGCACCCGCGCCCAAGACCGGGCCTATCGCATCGCCACCGAACGTCGACAAAACCACGCCGCCCGCCAGCGCGCCCAGGTGCTCACCCAGACCGCCGCGGCCACCGACACCCACGGCCCACCACCGGATCCCAACGACGACCCACCGCCGTTTTGATGTGGAACGGCCTGTCAAGTGGCCGATTAGTGCTTGTTGCCTCGGGGTTGTTTGGGGTTTCTGGCTTTGATCCGATGACGGGACCCTGCGGCGCTCCCTCGACGCCGCCGCGCCGGCTTAAGGGCGCCCGGCCGCGCTGCCACCCCCAGGGCATCACGTGCGTCGGCTGCTATTGCCGGTAACTGACCAGGAAGTTACCCAGCCGCTCGATGGCGGCCGCCAGATCGCGGGACCATGGCAGCGTCACCAGGCGCAGATGATCCGGTGCGGGCCAGTTGAACCCGGTGCCCTGGGTGACCAGGATCTTCTCCGACAGCAGCAGATCGAGCACGAGTTGCTCGTCGTCGTCGATGTCGTAGACCTCGGGGTCTAGCCGGGGAAACGCATACAGCGCGCCCGCCGGTTTGACGCACGACACCCCCGGGATCTCGTTGAGCTTGGTCCAGGCGATGTCGCGCTGCTCGAGCAGCCGGCCGCCGGGCAGCACCAGGTCCTCGATGCTCTGATGGCCGCCCAGTGCAACCTGAATGGCATGCTGGGCCGGGACATTTGGGCACAACCGCATATTGGCCAGCAGGCCGATGCCCTCGATGAAGCTGCTGGCGTGCTCCTTGGGTCCGGTGATCGCCAGCCAGCCGGCCCGGTATCCGGCGACGCGGTAGGCCTTCGACAGCCCATTGAAGGTCAGGCACAACATATCCGGGGCGATCGATGCCAGGCTGATGTGCTTGGCGTCGTCGTAGAGGATTTTGTCGTAGATTTCGTCCGCCAACAGCAGCAGTTGATGCTTGCGGGCCAGATCGACCATCTGGGTGAGGATTTCGCAGCTGTACACCGCGCCGGTTGGGTTGTTGGGGTTGATCACGACCAGCGCCTTGGTGCGCTCGGTGATCTTGGATTCCAGGTCGGCGATATCGGGCTGCCAGCCTTGGGTCTCATCGCACAGGTAGTGGACCGGAGTGCCGCCAGCCAGCGAGGTCGACGCCGTCCACAGCGGGTAGTCCGGTGATGGAATCAGCACCTGATCGCCGTTGTCCAGCAGGGCTTGCAGCGTCATCGTGATCAGCTCGGAGACCCCGTTACCCAGGTAGACGTCGTCCACGTCGAATCGGGGAAATCCGGGCACCAGCTCGTAGCGCGTGACCACCGCACGCCGGGCCGACAGGATGCCCTGCGAGTCGGAGTACCCCTGCGCGTAGGGCAGCGCCTGGATGATATCGCGCATGATCACGTCGGGTGCTTCGAAGCCGAACGGCGCCGGGTTGCCGATGTTGAGTTTGAGGATGCGGTGACCTTCGGCTTCGAGCCGCGCGGCGTGCTGGTGCACCGGGCCGCGGATCTCGTACAGGACGTCCTGCAGCTTGGCCGACTGAGCGAAGGCGCGCTGCCGCTGATGGCTGGCGGTGTGCCAGGGCAGCTGGTGGGTTGTCACGTCCACAATGGTGCCATCGTTGTCCACTGGAATTTGCTGTCAGGTGCCAAATCGTGATCAGCGTTTGCCCGGTGGACGGGCCCCGCGCGCAATGCCCAGCCCTTTCACCGGCGCGGCCGGTGCAGCCGGATCACCGTCGGTTTGCGGCTTTGGCGGTGCGGCGGGCTCCGGTTGCGGCTTTGCTTCGGGTTGCGGCTGGGCTGCTGGCTCGGCGAGCCCAGGAGCCGGGGGAGGTGTCTTTTTCGCCCCGGGCCGCTTGGCGCCGGCGGCAATACCCAGCCCTTTAACGGGCGCGGCGGGCGCAGCCGGGGCCGCGGGCGTTGGGGCCGCTTTCTTGGCGCCAGGCCGCTTGGCGCCGGCGGCCATGCCGAGGCCTTTCACGGGTGCTGCGGGAGCGGCCGGCGCTGGCGCCTGTGGTGCCTCGGCGGGTGCCTCCACGGGCGTCACCGGTGCGGCAGCCTTAGGAGCGGCTTTCGGGGCGCGCTCCTGAGCCTGTTTGGCGGCCGTACCCTTGGCCGGCAGCTGCGCCTTGTCGTGGTCTAGTGATCCGAGTAGCACCTGGGCCACGTCGAGCACCTCGACGCCGCTGCGGCCGGCTTCTTCCTGCCGATCGTTCACACCGTCGGTGACCATCACCCGGCAGAATGGGCACGCGGTGGCGATTGCGGTGGCATCGGTGGCCAGCGCCTCATCGACGCGTTCATGGTTGATCCGCTTGCCGATGTGTTCTTCCATCCACATGCGGGCGCCGCCTGCGCCGCAACAAAAGCTGCGGTCGGCATGGCGCGGCATCTCGGTCAGGCTGGCCCCCGCGGCACCGATCAGCTCCCGTGGTGCCTCGTAGACCTTGTTGTGCCGACCCAGGTAGCACGGGTCGTGGTAGGTGATGTCCTGAGAAACCGGAGTGACAGGGACCAGCCTCTTGTCGCGCACCAACCGATTGAGCAGCTGGGTGTGGTGCAGCACGGTGTAGTTGGCGCCCAGCTGCCGATATTCCTTGCCGATGGTGTTGAAGCAGTGCGGGCAGGTGACAACGATCTTGCGGTCGACGGTCTCCACACCCTCGAACAAACCGTCCAGGGTCTCGACGGCCTGTTGTGCCAGCTGCTGGAAGAGGAACTCGTTGCCGGAGCGGCGCGCCGAGTCGCCGTTGCAGGTTTCCCCAGCGCCCAGCACCAAGTATTTCACCCCGGCGACGGCGAGCAGCTCGGCGACGGCCTTGGTGGTCTTCTTGGCCTTGTCGTCGTAGGCGCCCGCACAACCCACCCAGAACAGGTACTCGTAGCCGTCGAAGCTGTCGACGTCCTGGCCGTACACGGGGACGTCGAAGTCAACCTCGTCGATCCAGTTGGTGCGATCTGAGGCGTTCTGACCCCACGGGTTGCCCTTGGTCTCCAGGTTCTTGAACAGCACCGACAGCTCGGAGGGGAACTCCGACTCCATCATCACCTGGTAGCGGCGCATATCGACGATGTGATCGACATGTTCGATATCCACCGGGCACTGCTCGACGCAGGCACCACAGGTCACACATGACCACAAGACGTCGGGATCGATAACGCCACCCTGTTCCTCGGTGCCGACCAGCGGGCGAGTCGCCTGCTCCGGTCCATGCCCGGGCACTCGACCGAACCCCGATTCCGGCACGTGATGATGCTCTTGGTGACCGGCCTCGCCGCCCGCGCTGGCATCCTTTTGGCCCAGGATGTAGGGCGCCTTGGCCATCCAATGGTCGCGCAGGTCCATGATGACCAGCTTGGGCGACAACGGTTTGCCGGTGTTCCAGGCCGGGCATTGCGACTGACAGCGTCCGCACTCGGTGCAGGTAGCGAAGTCGAGCATCCCCTTCCAGGTGAAGTCTTCGATCTTGCCGCGGCCGAATACGGCATCCTCGCTGGGATTCTCGAAGTCGATTGGTTTGCCATCGGCTTCGAGCGGCAACAGCGGGCCCAGCCCATCCGGCAGCCGTTTGAACGTGACGTTAATGGGCGCCAGGAAGATGTGCAGGTGCTTGGAATGCAAAACGAGGATCAGGAACGCAAGCATGACCCCGATGTGCAGCAACAGCGCTGTGGTTTCGATGATTTCGTTGGCGGGCTGCCCGAGGGGGCGAAGAATCGCGCCGAATAGCTGCGATAGGAAGGCCCCGTTGCCGTAGGGCAGGGTGCCGTTGTTGACCGCTGAGCCGCGGACCAACACGTAGGTCCAGATGACGTTGAAGATCATCAACAGGACGAGCCACGCGCCGCCGTTGTGCGATCCGTAGAACCGGGAGCTCCGACCGATCTCGCGGGGGTTGCGCAGGATACGGATGATGGCGAAGGTCGTGATACCGAGAAAGACGGCGGTGGCAAAGAAGTCCTGCAGGAAGCCCAACGCGTCCCACCGGCCGATGACCGGGATGTGGAATCTCTCCTCGAACAGCAGGCCGTAAGCCTCGATATAGACGGTGAGCAGGATGAAGAAGCCCCACATGGTGAAAAAGTGCGCCAGGCCCGGGATCGACCATTTCAACAGTCGGCGCTGCCCTAGAACCTCGGAGATCTGGGTCCAGATGCGGGTGCCGAGGTTGTCGGTTCGCCCGCTGGCCGGCTGCCCGGACATGACCAGCTTGTAAAGCCACCAGACTCGCCGCAGAGCGAACACCCCCACCACCGCGGTCATGCTCATGCCCAGTATCAGCCTGATGAGCGTTTGCGTGGTCACGGAAGGTCACCCCAATTCGTAGCACTCAATGGAACCCCTGCATAACCTGCTCATCCTGACATCTGTGCGACTTTCGCCGCGAGAAAGGCTGTCCTAACCTACCGGTCGTCAACGCCTCTCATCTGCGGTTAAGCTCTCCGGGGCCAGCATGGCCCGCAGCATCGACAACATCTCCGACCGGGAGCCAGCGCCCAGCCGCTGGCGTATCCGGGCGACGTGGTGCTCGACCGTCTTCGCTGAGATGAACAGCCGGGCGCCAATGTCGCGATAGGGCATGCCCAGTAGCAGTAGCTCGGCGACTTCGCGTTCGCGATCGGATAGCGGCGAGCCCGCCGGTGGCTGGCGCGGTGCCGGCGGGGTACCGGAAGCTGGTTCCGTGTCGCCGGCCCCGCTGGGGGGCTCGCCGAAATCGTTGCCCAGCTTAAGATCCCGCGCCAACTGCAGCATGGCACCGGACACCCGTGCGTCGGATGTTTGCAATGCGGCCTGACCTGCCAGTCGGGTCGCATCCGACGTCAGGCCGACGTGTGACAGGGACCGCGCCGCCACGGTGACCTCGTCGGCGTCGACGTTTTCGGCCAGGACCCGCAGCCAGGTGCGACCGGCATCCGACAGGGCCTGCGCGAGCGTGCTGTGGGCGACCATTGCACCGAGGGCCTGTCCGTGCGGTGCCACCGATTCCGGCGAATTGGCGAGGATTCCAGCGTGCACTCCAGCCCAATGCAGTGAGTTCGACCACAGGGCGGGGTTGCCCAGCGAATCCAGCAGCGTGAGCGCCTGATCCAGGGTGTGTTGTAGCTGGTCAACCTGGCGCATTCGGGCGGCCGCGACCCACAGTTCACCAAGTGGCAGCAGGGCGAACAGATCGAGCGAATACTCGGCCAGCGCTTCCATCGCCGCATACCAATGCTGTTGCAGCGCACCGATATCGCCGGTGCGACGCGAGATCGCGGTTTGCAGTGCCGCGGCCCACAACGCGTCGCGCCGGTGCAGGTGCGTGCCGGCGCTGGCCGCCGCGACGTCCGCGCTTGCCGACGGCAATTGCCCCTCTTGCATTTTGATCCAGCCGGAAAGCAGCAGGTGCCGACGCTGGAACAGCGGGTCGGCGCCGGCTCGCACGGCACGCCCGATCACACTGCGGGCGCGGACCTGATCGCCGGCGTGTATCGCGGCCAAGGTAACCAGCGCTGCCGGGCTGTCCGGAATGACTTGGCTGAGCGATTGTTCGGTGGCAATGGCTTGGCCCAGTTTTGCCATCGCGACCGGATACGGCTGATCCATGGTCAGCAGCAGCCCCTCGGCGAGGTTGCGCGCGCAACGCGCTGCCATCGTCGGTGGACCGGCATCCTTGAGTCGCAGGGTGGCACGCGCCGTCGCCAGGTCGCCGTTCGCGGCGAACACGATCGTGGCGGCCGAGCTCACCATCGTGTCCGGGTGTGGGCCCAGCCAGCCGAACAACTCGGCTGCGTGTCCCGTGTTGCCGTCGTGGACCGCGACGCTGGCCGCAACCCGCACCGCGGCAGCGCGTTCGGTGGCATCCGGGGAGCTGAGCAGATCGTCGGCTAGTGTTGCCGCGGCCGTACAGTCGCCGGTGCGGGCCAGTGCGTCGGCCAGGCGGACCGTCAATCCTTTGGCGCCGGCATGGACCGCGGCGCGGTACAGCCGTGCGCAACGGACCGAAGCGTCGCGGGTGTCCGCGGCGTACCGCGTGAGGATGTCCGCCAGCCGCTCGTCGCGCAGCCCGTGTTCGGCCAGTCGCAGCGCTAGCTCCGCCGACACCGGCGAGATATCGAGTTGTGAGCGTAACAGCGAGGTTTCGACCTCGTGGTGGTGTGCATTGCCGACGATCTGAGCGATCGCATCATGGACTGACTGCAGAAACGCCGCGGTGTGTGACGACTCGATCAGTCCGCTGGCGTGCGCACGATCGACCAATCCGCGGGCATCCGTTACCGAAATCCCAAGTGCAGCAGCTACATCGCTGACCCCTAGCTCGTGGGTTAGCGACATCATGAGCAGGGTGTCCAGAGTGGGTTCGTCGAGGCGGCGCAGCCGCTCGATGAGGGCCACCTTGGCCGCTTGCGCGGGAGCCTGTGCCCTGGCGGAAACCGCATGAATGAGGAACGGCAGTCCCGCGGTGCAATCTCGCAGGTGCTCGGCAACCGGAAGTGGACCGAGCGAGATTCGTGGCCGGTCCCGTTCGAGCGCCATCGTCAGGGCTCGTAGTGCCCGGTGGTGCTCGCGGGCTTCCGCGGCCGCCACCACCGTCAGCCGTGAATCGGCCACGCGCTCGGTGAGCCGGAGCAATTCGGTATCGGTGAGCAACTGGGCGTCGTCGATGACGAGCGCGGTCTCCGGCGGTTCGCCGTCTGGCGGCGGGCATGCCAGCACGGTGAGTCCCGAGCGGCGCAGTGTGTCGCGGGCGGCAGCCAGAACGGTGGTCTTGCCCGTTCCGATGCCCCCGGTGATCAGGACCTTGACCGGTACCGTCGGGGCATTCGCGAGTTCCAGGAGGGCACGGCGTGCTGCCGGCGGGACCTCGGTGAGGGAATCGGTCACCGATGCGTCGTATGCTTGGCCACGGTTCTTGCACCCCCTGTGCTGCACGGCTGGTCGGCGGCGGCTCCCTCACCATAGCCCCAGCCCGTCCCGCAGCCCCGCATTTCCCCTAATGCGGCCATCCCCTAACGGCGCCCCGGGGCCGGCGGGTTCCGCACCGAACACGGACGCGGCCTCAACCGATAGCATCGTGCTAACACGGGACTAACGGGGGTGGGGCAAGGAGGCGGGTAGTGGCAAACTCGTTGCTCGACTTTGTCATCTCGCTTGTGCGCGACCCGGAAGCGGCCGCACGTTACGCCGCGAACCCCGAGCGGTCGATCGCCGAAGCTCACCTTACCGACGTGACCAGAGCGGATGTGAACAGCCTGATCCCGGTGGTGTCGGATTCGTTGTCGATGTCCGAACCCATCGGAGCCGCTGGCGGGGCACACGCTGGCGATCGTGGCAACGTTTGGGCGAGCGGCGCGGCCACGGCTGCGCTTGATGCGTTCGCCCCACACGCCGATGCGGGTGTTGTCCAACAGCACGGTGCGGTCGGCAGCGTTCTCAACCAGCCGACCCCACCCGGACCGGGCGTGACACCCACCGATCCGCGCCCCTTCCGAGCCGGTCCACATGAGACGTCGGCGCTGCTCACGAGCGCTGAAATACCCGACACGACCAGCGAGGACGGGGGATTGCCGACAGACCATCCGGCTGTCTGGAACCACCCGGTCGTTGACCCACATACCGTCGAGCCCGATCATCACGGCTACGACATCCACGGATAAGTTCCGGACCGGCGTAGGGGTGCCCCATTTCCCCTAATCCCCTAACGCGGCGGCCAGGCCGATCCCGATAGGTGTTTGGCCGGCTTGCGGATCAGACCCCGATTTCGGGGTGAGGCGGAATCCATAGCGTCGATGGCACAGCGCCGGTCACGCCGGCGAACAGCTTCTTCGATTGAAGGGAAATGAAGATGACCTCGCTTATCGATTACATCCTGAGCCTGTTCCGCAGCGAAGACGCCGCCCGGTCGTTCGTTGCCGCTCCGGGACGGGCCATGACCAGTGCCGGGCTGATCGATATCGCGCCGCACCAAATCTCATCGGTGGCGGCCAATGTGGTGCCGGGTCTGAATCTGGGTGCCGGCGACCCCATGAGCGGATTGCGGCAGGCCGTCGCCGCTCGGCATGGCTTTGCGCAGGACGTCGCCAATGTCGGCTTCGCCGGTGACGCGGGCGCGGGGGTGGCAAGCGTCATCACGACCGATGTCGGTGCGGGCCTGGCTAGCGGACTGGGTGCTGGGTTCCTGGGTCAGGGTGGCCTGGCTCTCGCCGCGTCAAGCGGTGGTTTCGGCGGTCAGGTCGGCTTGGCTGCCCAGGTCGGTCTGGGTTTTACTGCCGTGATTGAGGCCGAGGTCGGCGCTCAGGTTGGTGCTGGGTTAGGTATTGGGACGGGTCTGGGTGCTCAGGCCGGTATGGGCTTTGGCGGCGGGGTTGGCCTGGGTCTGGGTGGTCAGGCCGGCGGTGTGATCGGTGGGAGCGCGGCCGGGGCTATCGGTGCCGGCGTCGGCGGTCGCCTAGGCGGCAATGGCCAGATCGGAGTTGCCGGCCAGGGTGCCGTTGGCGCTGGTGTCGGCGCTGGTGTCGGCGGCCAGGCGGGCATCGCTAGCCAGATCGGTGTCTCAGCCGGTGGTGGGCTCGGCGGCGTCGGCAATGTCAGCGGCCTGACCGGGGTCAGCAGCAACGCAGTGTTGGCTTCCAACGCAAGCGGCCAGGCGGGGTTGATCGCCAGTGAAGGCGCTGCCTTGAACGGCGCTGCTATGCCTCATCTGTCGGGCCCGTTAGCCGGTGTCGGTGTGGGTGGTCAGGCCGGCGCCGCTGGCGGCGCCGGGTTGGGCTTCGGAGCGGTCGGGCACCCGACTCCTCAGCCGGCGGCCCTGGGCGCGGCTGGCGTGGTGGCCAAGACCGAGGCGGCTGCTGGAGTGGTTGGCGGGGTCGGCGGGGCAACCGCGGCCGGGGTCGGCGGGGCACACGGCGACATCCTGGGCCACGAGGGAGCCGCACTGGGCAGTGTCGACACGGTCAACGCCGGTGTCACGCCCGTCGAGCATGGCTTGGTCCTGCCCAGTGGCCCCCTGATCCACGGCGGTACCGGCGGCTATGGCGGCATGAACCCGCCAGTGACCGATGCGCCGGCACCGCAAGTTCCGGCGCGGGCCCAGCCGATGACCACGGCGGCCGAGCACACGCCGGCGGTTACCCAACCGCAGCACACGCCGGTCGAGCCGCCGGTCCACGATAAGCCGCCGAGCCATTCGGTGTTTGACGTCGGTCACGAGCCGCCGGTGACGCACACGCCGCCGGCGCCCATCGAACTGCCGTCGTACGGCCTTTTCGGACTACCCGGGTTCTGATTCGCGAGCCGATTTCACGAACCGGTGGGGACGTTCATGGTCCCCGCCGGTTTGTGCGCATACCGTGATCTGAGGCGTAAACGAGCGAGAAAGTGGGGCGACACGGTGACCCAGCCCGATGACCCACGTCGGGTCGGTGTGATCGTCGAACTGATCGATCACACTATCGCCATCGCCAAACTGAACGAGCGTGGTGATCTAGTACAGCGGTTGACGCGGGCTCGCCAGCGGATCACCGACCCGCAGGTCCGTGTGGTGATCGCCGGGCTGCTCAAACAGGGCAAGAGTCAATTGCTCAATTCGTTGCTCAACCTGCCCGCGGCGCGAGTAGGCGATGACGAGGCCACCGTGGTGATCACCGTCGTAAGCTACAGCGCCCAACCGTCGGCCCGGCTTGTGCTGGCCGCCGGGCCCGACGGGACAACCGCAGCGGTTGACATTCCCGTCGATGACATCAGCACCGATGTGCGTCGGGCTCCGCACGCCGGTGGCCGCGAGGTGTTGCGGGTCGAGGTCGGCGCGCCCAGCCCGCTGCTGCGGGGCGGGCTGGCGTTTATCGATACTCCGGGTGTGGGCGGCCTCGGACAGCCCCACCTGTCGGCGACGCTGGGGCTGCTACCCGAGGCCGATGCCGTCTTGGTGGTCAGCGACACCAGCCAGGAATTCACCGAACCCGAGATGTGGTTCGTGCGGCAGGCCCACCAGATCTGTCCGGTCGGGGCGGTCGTGGCCACCAAGACCGACCTGTATCCGCGCTGGCGGGAGATCGTCAATGCCAATGCAGCACATCTGCAGCGGGCCCGGGTTCCGATGCCGATCATCGCAGTCTCATCACTGTTGCGCAGCCACGCGGTCACGCTTAACGACAAAGAGCTCAACGAAGAGTCCAACTTTCCGGCGATCGTCAAGTTTCTCAGCGAGCAGGTGCTTTCCCGCGCGACGGAGCGAGTGCGTGCTGGGGTACTCGGCGAAATACGTTCGGCAACAGAGCAATTGGCGGTGTCTCTAGGTTCCGAACTATCGGTGGTCAACGACCCGAACCTCCGTGACCGACTTGCTTCGGATTTGGAGCGGCGCAAACGGGAAGCCCAGCAGGCGGTGCAACAGACAGCGCTGTGGCAGCAGGTGCTGGGCGACGGGTTCAACGACCTGACTGCTGACGTGGACCACGACCTACGAACCCGCTTCCGCACCGTCACCGAAGACGCCGAGCGCCAGATCGACTCCTGTGACCCGACTGCGCATTGGGCCGAGATTGGCAACGACGTCGAGAATGCGATCGCCACAGCGGTCGGCGACAACTTCGTGTGGGCATACCAGCGTTCCGAAGCGTTGGCCGACGACGTCGCTCGCTCCTTTGCCGACGCGGGGTTGGACTCGGTCCTGTCAGCAGAGCTGAGCCCCCACGTCATGGGCACCGACTTCGGCCGGCTCAAAGCGCTGGGCCGGATGGAATCGAAACCGCTGCGCCGGGGCCAGAAAATGATTATCGGCATGCGGGGTTCCTATGGCGGCGTGGTCATGATTGGCATGCTGTCGTCGGTGGTCGGACTTGGGTTGTTCAACCCGCTATCGGTGGGGGCCGGGTTGATCCTCGGCCGGATGGCATATAAAGAGGACAAACAAAACCGGTTGCTGCGGGTGCGCAGCGAGGCCAAGGCCAATGTGCGGCGCTTCGTCGACGACATTTCGTTCGTCGTCAGCAAACAATCACGGGATCGGCTCAAGATGATCCAGCGTCTGCTGCGCGACCACTACCGCGAGATCGCCGAAGAGATCACCCGGTCGCTCACCGAGTCCCTGCAGGCGACCATCGCGGCGGCGCAGGTGGCGGAAACCGAGCGGGACAATCGAATTCGGGAACTTCAGCGGCAATTGGGTATCCTGAGCCAGGTCAACGACAACCTTGCCGGCTTGGAGCCAACCTTGACGCCCCGGGCGAGCTTGGGACGAGCGTGAGCACCAGCGACCGGGTCCGCGCGATTCTGCACGCAACCATCCAGGCCTACCGGGGTGCGCCGGCCTATCGTCAGCGTGGCGACGTTTTTTGCCAGCTGGACCGCATCGGTGCGCGCCTAGCCGAACCGCTGCGCATCGCGTTGGCTGGCACACTCAAGGCCGGAAAATCCACTCTCGTCAACGCCCTTGTCGGCGACGACATCGCTCCGACCGATGCCACCGAGGCCACCCGGATTGTGACCTGGTTCCGGCACGGTCCGACACCGCGGGTCACCGCCAACCATCGCGGCGGTCGACGCGCCAACGTGCCGATCACCCGTCGGGGCGGGCTGAGTTTCGACCTGCGCAGGATCAACCCGGCCGAGCTGATCGACCTGGAAGTCGAGTGGCCAGCCGAGGAACTCATCGACGCCACCATTGTTGACACCCCGGGAACGTCGTCGTTGGCATGCGATGCCTCCGAGCGCACGTTGCGGCTGCTGGTCCCCGCCGACGGGGTGCCTCGGGTGGATGCGGTGGTGTTCCTGTTGCGCACCCTGAACGCCGCTGACGTCGCGCTGCTCAAACAGATCGGTGGGCTGGTCGGCGGGTCGGTGGGAGCCCTGGGCATCATCGGGGTGGCGTCTCGCGCGGATGAGATCGGCGCGGGCCGCATCGACGCGATGCTCTCGGCCAACGACGTGGCCAAGCGGTTCACCCGCGAACTGAACCAGATGGGCATTTGCCAGGCGGTGGTGCCGGTATCCGGACTTCTTGCGCTGACCGCGCGCACACTGCGCCAGACCGAGTTCATCGCGCTGCGCAAGCTGGCCGGTGCCGAGCGCACCGAGCTCAATAGGGCCCTGCTGAGCGTGGACCGTTTTGTGCGCCGGGACAGTCCGCTACCGGTGGACGCGGGCATCCGTGCGCAATTGCTCGAGCGGTTCGGCATGTTCGGCATCCGGATGTCGATTGCCGTGCTGGCGGCCGGCGTGACCGATTCGACCGGGCTGGCCGCCGAACTGCTGGAGCGCAGCGGGCTGGTGGCGCTGCGCAATGTGATAGACCAGCAGTTCGCGCAGCGCTCCGACATGCTTAAGGCGCATACCGCCTTGGTCTCCTTGCGCCGATTCGTGCAGACGCATCCGGTGCCGGCGACCCCGTACGTCATTGCCGACATCGACCCGTTGCTAGCCGACACCCACGCCTTCGAAGAACTCCGAATGCTAAGCCTTTTGCCTTCGCGGGCAACGACATTGAACGACGACGAAATCGCGTCGCTGCGCCGCATCATCGGCGGGTCGGGCACCAGTGCCGCCGCTCGGCTGGGCCTGGATCCCGCGAATTCTCGCGAGGCCCCGCGCGCCGCGCTGGCCGCAGCGCAACACTGGCGTCGCCGTGCGGCGCATCCACTCAACGATCCGTTCACTACCAGGGCCTGTCGCGCGGCGGTGCGCAGCGCCGAGGCGATGGTGGCGGAGTTCTCTGCTCGCCGCTGACGCGTCAGGCCCTCGGGTGTCACAGTGGTGGGCGTGACTGGTGGCGCCAACGCAACGGTGATCAGCCACCGGGTGGAACATGTTTTCGAGCCCAAGGGGCAGCGACGGCAGCTCGGGGCACAAGGGTCATAAGGGCATGCGCTCAGAATGTGTCGACCTTCTCGATGCTGACGAACATGCCATGGCCCGTGCGGTTGTTCGTGAAGCGGGTGCCATCGGTGGTGGCGTCGATGGTCCAGCCCTGCGCTTCATAGGTTCGGTAGTCGATGCTGACGGTGGGGATGGCGCCCAGATTGCCCAACACCCACTGCACGGAGCCGCCGGCGGTGATGTGGATGCCGTTGGCGTGCTCACCATCTCGCAAGGGGGAGTTGGTGAACGGTGCCTCGCAGCCAACGCTGTCCCTATTGATCTGGCAACGCGTCATTCCGGACTTGGTTTCGATGAAGACGTAACCGTTGGAGTCAGGCGGGAGCGGAATGGCGCCGGCCGGCGCGGTCGGGCTGACCGGTGTCGTCGGTAGCGTCGGGGCGGTGGTCCCCGGCGGCGCGGTAGTTGGCCTAGGCGTCGGAAAAGTCGGCTCGGTAGGTCCCGACCCTGGCGAAGCGACCGGCCTGCCGTCGATGGTGGTGTTGCAGCCGGCAACTAGCGCGGTAGCCGCCAGCAGGGCCGCCATACCCCGTGCAATGAGCGATAGCCGCACGCGCTACTCCCCGGAAATCTGAGATATCGGGAGTAGGTTACGCGCGAGGTCCCGCAATTTACTGCAGTGACGCGCTTCTGCAACGGCCCGCATAATCGGAGAATGGCGTTGTTGCCGTCAACGGTCGTGGGAGTCTTGCTGGCCGCGGGTGCGGGCCGGTGGTATGGCAAGCCGAAAGTGCTGGTTGACGGGTGGCTGGACACCGCGGTCGGGGCGTTGCGCGACGGTGGTTGTAACGACGTTATTTTGGTGCTGGGTGCTGTCGAGGTGTCGGCACCGGCCGGTGTCACCGCGATTACCGCGCCGGACTGGCAGCAGGGGCTGAGCGCGTCAGTGCGTGCGGGTCTGGCCCAGGCCGACCGCGAGCACGCCGACTACGCCGTCCTGCATGTGATCGACACGCCCGATGTCAATGCCAAGGTGGTGGCTCGAGTCCTTGGCCGTGCCTTGGTATCCCGCAGCGGTCTGGCAGGGCGCGGCCGCATACCTGCGCACAGTGCCCGACGTCGAGGCTGTTGAGTGCGGCGACTTGGCTAGTGGTCGCGATGTCGACGTGGACCTCAGATTGGATCCGCCGAATGGACGACCGCGACACTCTTGGTGTGGTCGATGGCGTGGTGCGCGACGGCCGTCACACGATTGCGGACCAAATACCAGCCACCGATGAGGGCCGGTACACCGATCACCGTTGCGGCGATCATCCAGGGACCGTGTTGTTCGTCGAAGTACATCAGGATCAGCACGCCGGCCAGGAAAGCCAGCGTCAGATAGCCGCTGAACGGTGAAAGCGGCATCCGGAATTTCGGCCGCTGCAGCTGCCCGGCGTTCGCCATCCGGTGGAGCCGCAGCTGGCAAGCCACGATCGTCGCCCAGGCCGCGATGACTCCCGTCGCGGCGATGTGGAGCACGATCTCGAAGGCTTGGCTCGGTTTGATGGCGTTGAGAATGATGCCCAACAGGCCGATACCGGCGGTGAGCAGGATCCCGCCGTACGGCACGCCGGTCTTCGACATTGGTGCGGTGAACCTCGGGCCGCTGCCGTTGATCGCCATTGATCGCAGGATCCGTCCGGTGGAATACAGTCCGGCGTTGAGGCTCGACAGCGCGGCGGTGAGCACGACGAGGTTCATCACGCTGCCCGCCGCGTCGATACCGATCTTGGAAAAGAAGGTCACGAACGGGCTGACATGTTCTTTGTAGGCGGTATAGGGCAGCAGCAGGGCCAGCAGGACAGTCGACCCGACGTAGAAGCACGCGATGCGCAACACCACAGAGTTGATCGCGCGCGGCATGATCTTTGCCGGTTCGGCTGTTTCCCCGGCCGCGATGCCCACCAGTTCGATTGCGGCGTAGGCGAATACCACCCCCGAGGTGACCAGCACTATGGGCAGCAGACCGGTTGGCACGATGCCTCCATGGCTGCTCCACAGGGAGACCCCGGTCTCCTGGCCGTCGATCTTGTAGCGCCCAGCGAGAAAGACCGTACCGACGATCAGAAACGTAACCAGCGCGATCACCTTGATCAATGAGGCCCAGAACTCCAGCTCGCCGAAGAGCCTGACCGAGATCAGGTTCATCGACAACACGACCAGCAGCGCGATCAACGCCAGCGTCCACTGGGGGATGGGTTGAAACGCCCGCCAGTAATGGCAATAGTGCGCGATCGCGGTGGTATCGACGATCCCCGTCATCGCCCAGTTCAGGAAGTACATCCACCCGGCGACGAAGGCCACCTTTTCCCCGTAGAACTCGCGGGCGTAGGACACGAATGACCCCGAGGACGGACGGTGCAGCACCAGTTCGCCGAGCGCGCGCAGGATCAGGAACACGAAGATGCCGCAGATCCCATAGACCAGGAACAAACCGGGCCCCGCCGATGCAAGGCGGCCGCCGGCGCCGAGAAAAAGGCCGGTACCGATGGCACCACCGAGAGCGATCATTTGCAGTTGCCGGCTATGGAGGCCTTTGTGATAGCCCGTGTCTTCGCGCGTGAGCCGCTCGTCGGTGATGTCTAGCGGTGGCATTGAGCTCCCTGGGATGGTGGCTTCTTGGGACGCGCGTGAGATGGGGCACACCCAACGGACTGGCTGTCAGGCTATCCCACGCGGCTGCGAGGTGCCGCTTGGCAACCAATCGGAAACAATCGATCGGTCAACGGTGCTTTGTTGTCGTGCCGACCGTCGCGGGTGGCCGCGTTGACAGTCGATATTGCGGTCACAGGCTGACGCGCCTGGCCAGCCAGACGCTCGCGAAGTGCGGGTCCGTCCTGGCCGCGAGGGTGTCGTAGCCGCGGTCGTAGTGTGAGACTCCGACACCTGATCCGCCAGCGCAGAGATGTGAGATCAACGGACGGAAGGCGACGGTGCCCGGCGCGCGCGAGTTGACGCTGCGCGTCGAGCGCGGGGCTCTATTTCGGCGTCGATGGGCAGCATCGGCAGCGTCATCAGCTCGCGCAGCAATTCGTCGTGATCCGCGGCGCTGCGCGCTGGGTACCCGGCCTCGATGGGTATCATTTTTGGTTATCGTTCTGGTTATCATGAATGTTGTGACGGCCCATCCCAAGTACCCGAATGACCCTCTTGCGCTGGTATTGATTGAACTGCGCCATCCGCGGACCGAGCCGCCGGTGCCATCTGCTATCTCCATCCTGAAGGAGGAGCTGGCGCGATGGACTCCCATACTCGAACAGGAGGAGGTGCGGCAGGTCAACCTAGAAACGGGCGAACATACCGCACACTCACAGAAGAAGCTCGTTGCCCGTGATCGCCGCACCGCGATCACGTTTCGACCCGACGCCATGACCCTCGAAGTCACCGACTACCCGGGCTGGGAGGAGTTTCGGTCCATCGTTCACGCGATGGTCACAGCCCGCCAGGACGTGGCCCCAGTCGATGGCTGCATCCGGATCGGTCTGCGCTACATCAACGAGATTCGGGCATCGCTGGCGGAGCCATCCGGCTGGGCGTACTGGGTGGCGGAAAGTCTCCTCGGGCCTGGGACACAGCTTGCCGATCTCAAACTCACCACCACCGCGCAACGGCACGTCATTCAGTGCGAAGGCCCGGAGCCAGGCGACTCCTTGACACTGAGGTACGCCGGTGCGCGCGGCGCGGTCATCCAGTCAACCCCGTTTCTCCAGCGGTTGAAAGAACCTCCGGCAGAAGGAGATTTCTTCCTCATCGATATCGACAGCGCGTGGAGCGACCCCTGCAAGGGCATCCCAGCGCTCGACGCCCACCTGGTGGACGAGGTCGCCGAAAGGCTCCACACACCCATCGGCCCACTGTTCGAATCGCTGATAACTTCCGAACTCCGTACAAAGGTGCTGCAACAACCTGGGCAGGAGTGACCATGACCATTTCGTTCTCTAGCTCGAATCTCCGAGACGACGCCACCTCTGGCAACGGCGATTACCGCCTCGACAAGCTGCCCGAAACCACCCCATCGACCTCGGTGTTCGACCGCGCCGATGTCACCTACCGCCAATTCACGGAACTCCACGGGCAAGCCCGCGACACACGGCGGGAGGCGCACGTGGTTGAGCTGGAGTCCAAGACCGGCGAGCGGGCTCGGTGCGCACCCATGCATGCGCTTGAGCAGCTCGCGGACTACGGCTTTGCCTGGCGGGACATCGCACGCGTTGTCGGAGTGAGCGTGCCCGCAATCACCAAATGGCGCAAGGGCGCTGGAGTTACCGGCGAGAACCGGCTAAAAATCGCCCGTCTACTCGCCCTCATCGACATGCTCTCGGACCGATTCATCGGCGAGCCCGCCTCCTGGCTGGAAATGCCGATCCAAGCCGGAGTGGGAATCACCCGAATGGACCTCCTGGAGCGAGGTCGATATGACCTCGTATTGGCGCTGGCTAGTACCCACACTGGGGACGGTACGGTCGAATACGTACTGAACGAGACTGATAAGGACTGGCGAGAGACCGTTGTAGACAACGCTTTCGAATCCTACACAGCCGAGGACGGCGTGATCTCGATAAGACCCAAGCGGTAACCGTGCCAGAGCTGGAGACGCCCGACGACCCAGAGTCGATATACCTTGCCCGCCTCGAGGATGTCGGAGAACACAGACCGACGTTCACGGGCGACATCTACCGACTCGGCGATGGTCGCATGGTGATGATCCTCCAGCACCCATGCGCGCTGCGGCACGGCGTTGACCTCCATCCGCGACTGCTGGTCGCTCCCGTAAGACCCGACTCGCTTCGTTCCAACTGGGCTAGAGCCCCGTTCGGCACGATGCCGCTTCCGAAGCTCATCGACGGTCAGGATCACTCGGCGGACTTCATCAATCTTGAACTCATCGATTCACCAACGCTTCCGACCTGTGAGCGGATCGCGGTGCTCAGCCAGTCAGGCGTCAACTTGGTCATGCAACGGTGGGTGTACCACAGCACCCGGCTCGCCGTGCCCACGCACACCTACTCCGACAGCACCGTTGGCCCGTTCGATGAGGCAGACCTGATCGAGGAGTGGGTGACGGATCGCGTCGACGATGGGGCCGACCCGCAGGCGGCCGAACACGAATGCGCCTCCTGGCTCGATGAAAGAATCAGCGGCCGCACTCGGCGAGCGCTGCTCAGCGACCGTCAGCACGCCAGTTCAATACGGCGAGAAGCGCGTTCTCATCGAAAGTCGGTCAAGCTGGCGGACTGAGCACTGCTCTCCGGGCTTGACCGGGGCCTCTCCCAGCTACGCCCCGAGCGTGTGCCCTGCCGACACGCGGGAACAAGACCCGCACGACCAGCGTTAGCATGCTCAGTAAGTTGAGTGCATCAGGCTCAGCTCTGAATTGACAGCACACCGCCGTCGAGGCAAGCTTGAGCGGGGTGCACTCATCATAGTGCAGGAAAGAAGCTCTACATATTCAGGAGGATTCACCATGGCTCGTGCGGTCGGGATCGACCTCGGGACCACCAACTCCGTCGTCTCGGTTCTGGAAGGTGGCGACCCGGTCGTCGTCGCCAACTCCGAGGGCTCCAGGACCACCCCGTCAATTGTCGCGTTCGCCCGCAACGGTGAGGTGCTGGTCGGCCAGCCCGCCAAGAACCAGGCGGTGACCAACGTCGATCGCACCGTGCGCTCGGTCAAGCGACACATGGGCAGCGACTGGTCCATAGAGATTGACGGCAAGAAATACACCGCGCCGGAGATCAGCGCCCGCATTCTGATGAAGCTGAAGCGCGACGCCGAGGCCTACCTCGGTGAGGACATTACCGACGCGGTTATCACGACGCCCGCCTACTTCAATGACGCCCAGCGTCAGGCCACCAAGGACGCCGGCCAGATCGCCGGCCTCAACGTGCTGCGGATCGTCAACGAGCCGACCGCGGCCGCGCTGGCCTACGGCCTCGACAAGGGCGAGAAGGAGCAGCGAATCCTGGTCTTCGACTTGGGTGGTGGCACTTTCGACGTTTCCCTGCTGGAGATCGGCGAGGGTGTGGTTGAGGTCTGTGCCACTTCGGGTGACAACCACCTCGGCGGCGACGACTGGGACCAGCGGGTCGTCGATTGGCTGGTGGACAAGTTCAAGGGCACCAGCGGCATCGATCTGACCAAGGACAAGATGGCGATGCAGCGGCTGCGGGAAGCCGCCGAGAAGGCAAAGATCGAGCTGAGTTCGAGTCAGTCCACCTCGATCAACCTGCCCTACATCACCGTCGACGCCGACAAGAACCCGTTGTTCTTAGACGAGCAGCTGACCCGCGCGGAGTTCCAACGGATCACTCAGGACCTGCTGGACCGCACTCGCAAGCCGTTCCAGTCGGTGATCGCTGACACCGGCATTTCGGTGTCGGAGATCGATCACGTTGTGCTCGTGGGTGGTTCGACCCGGATGCCCGCGGTGACCGATCTGGTCAAGGAACTCACCGGCGGCAAGGAACCCAACAAGGGCGTCAACCCCGATGAGGTTGTCGCGGTGGGAGCCGCTCTGCAGGCCGGCGTCCTCAAGGGCGAGGTGAAAGACGTTCTGCTGCTTGATGTTACCCCGCTGAGCCTGGGTATCGAGACCAAGGGCGGGGTGATGACCAGGCTCATCGAGCGCAACACCACGATCCCCACCAAGCGGTCGGAGACTTTCACCACCGCCGACGACAACCAACCGTCGGTGCAGATCCAGGTCTATCAGGGGGAGCGTGAGATCGCCGCGCACAACAAGTTGCTCGGGTCCTTCGAGCTGACCGGCATCCCGCCGGCGCCGCGGGGGATTCCGCAGATCGAGGTCACTTTCGACATCGACGCCAACGGCATTGTGCACGTCACCGCCAAGGACAAGGGCACCGGCAAGGAGAACACGATCCGAATCCAGGAAGGCTCGGGCCTGTCCAAGGAAGACATTGACCGCATGATCAAGGACGCCGAAGCGCACGCCGAGGAGGATCGCAAGCGTCGCGAGGAGGCCGATGTTCGTAATCAAGCCGAGACATTGGTCTACCAGACGGAGAAGTTCGTCAAAGAACAGCGTGAGGCCGAGGGTGGTTCGAAGGTACCTGAAGACACGCTGAACAAGGTTGATGCCGCGGTGGCGGAAGCGAAGGCGGCACTTGGCGGATCGGATATTTCGGCCATCAAGTCGGCGATGGAGAAGCTGGGCCAGGAGTCGCAGGCTCTGGGGCAAGCGATCTACGAAGCAGCTCAGGCTGCGTCACAGGCCACTGGCGCTGCCCACCCCGGCGGCGAGCCGGGCGGTGCCCACCCCGGCTCGGCTGATGACGTTGTGGACGCGGAGGTGGTCGACGACGGCCGGGAGGCCAAGTGACGGACGGAAATCAAAAGCCGGATGGCAATTCGGGCGAACAGGTAACCGTCACTGACAAGCGGCGGATCGATCCCGAGACGGGTGAAGTGCGGCACGTCCCTCCCGGCGACATGCCGGGAGGGACGGCTGCGGCCGATGCGGCGCACACCGAAGACAAGGTCGCCGAGCTGACCGCCGATCTGCAACGCGTGCAGGCCGACTTCGCCAACTACCGTAAGCGGGCGTTGCGCGATCAGCAGGCGGCCGCTGACCGAGCCAAGGCCAGCGTTGTCAGCCAATTGCTGGGTGTACTGGACGATCTCGAGCGGGCGCGCAAGCACGGCGATTTGGAGTCGGGTCCACTGAAGTCGGTCGCCGACAAGCTAGACAGCGCGTTGACCGGGCTGGGTCTGGTGGCGTTCGGTGCCGAGGGCGAGGATTTCGACCCCGTGCTGCACGAAGCGGTGCAACACGAGGGCGACGGCGGGCAGGGGTCCAAGCCGGTAATCGGCACCGTCATGCGGCAGGGCTACCAACTGGGTGAGCAGGTGCTGCGGCACGCCTTGGTCGGCGTCGTCGACACGGTGGTCGTCGACGCGGCCGAACTGGAGTCAGTCGACGACGGCACTGCGGTCGCAGATACCGCCGAAAACGATCAAGCTGACCAGGGCAATAGCGCCGACACCTCGGGCGAACAGGCAGAATCAGAACCGTCGGGCAGTTAACAACAAAAGAGGAAGGCGAGAGGGGGTGACGCGACATGGCCCAAAGGGAATGGGTCGAAAAAGACTTCTACCAGGAGCTGGGCGTCTCCTCTGATGCCAGTCCTGAAGAGATCAAACGTGCCTATCGGAAGTTGGCGCGCGACCTGCATCCGGACGCGAACCCGGGCAACCCGGCCGCCGGCGAACGGTTCAAGGCGGTTTCGGAGGCGCATAACGTGCTGTCGGATCCGGCCAAGCGCAAGGAGTACGACGAAACCCGCCGCCTGTTCGCCGGCGGCGGGTTCGGCGGCCGTCGGTTCGACAGCGGCTTTGGGGGCGGGTTCGGCGGTTTCGGGGTCGGTGGAGACGGCGCCGAGTTCAACCTCAACGACTTGTTCGACGCCGCCAGCCGAACCGGCGGTACCACCATCGGTGACTTGTTCGGTGGCTTGTTCGGACGCGGTGGCAGCGCCCGTCCCAGCCGCCCGCGACGCGGCAACGACCTGGAGACCGAGACCGAGTTGGATTTCGTGGAGGCCGCCAAGGGCGTGGCGATGCCGCTGCGATTAACCAGCCCGGCGCCGTGCACCAACTGCCATGGCAGCGGGGCCCGGCCAGGCACCAGCCCAAAGGTGTGTCCCACTTGCAACGGGTCGGGCGTGATCAACCGCAATCAGGGCGCGTTCGGCTTCTCCGAGCCGTGCACCGACTGCCGAGGTAGCGGCTCGATCATCGAGCACCCCTGCGAGGAGTGCAAAGGCACCGGCGTGACCACCCGCACCCGAACCATCAACGTGCGGATCCCGCCCGGTGTCGAGGATGGGCAGCGCATCCGGCTAGCCGGTCAGGGCGAGGCCGGGTTGCGCGGCGCTCCCTCGGGGGATCTCTACGTGACGGTGCATGTGCGGCCCGACAAGATCTTCGGCCGCGACGGCGACAACCTCACCGTCACCGTTCCGGTCAGCTTCACCGAATTGGCTTTGGGCTCGACGCTGTCGGTGCCTACCCTGGACGGCACGGTCGGGGTCCGGGTGCCCAAAGGCACCGCTGACGGCCGCATTCTGCGTGTGCGCGGACGCGGTGTGCCCAAGCGCAGTGGGGGTAGCGGCGACCTACTTGTCACCGTGAAGGTGGCCGTGCCGCCCAATTTGGCAGGCGCCGCTCAGGAAGCTCTGGAAGCCTATGCGGCGGCGGAGCGGTCCAGTGGTTTCAACCCGCGGGCCGGATGGGCAGGTAATCGCTGATGGCGAAGAACCCAAAGGACGGGGAATCCCGGACGTTTTTGATCTCGGTAGCCGCCGAGCTAGCCGGCATGCATGCACAGACCCTGCGTACCTACGATCGTCTTGGGTTGGTCAGCCCGCGGCGCACCTCCGGTGGCGGGCGCCGCTATTCCCTGCATGACGTCGAGTTGCTGCGCCAGGTGCAGCACCTCTCGCAGGACGAGGGGGTCAACTTGGCCGGCATCAAGCGCATTATTGAACTGACCAGTCAGGTCGAGGCGCTGCAGTCCAGGTTGCAAGAGATGGCTGAGGAGTTGGCGGTGTTGCGTGCCAACCAGCGCCGCGAGGTCGCGGTGGTGCCGAAGAGCACCGCCCTGGTCGTCTGGAAACCGCGCCGGTGAGCGAGCGCGCGTAGCGGGGGAGCGAACGGCGCAGTTGGCACCAGCCGGTGAGCGAGCGCGCGTAGCGGGGGAGCGAACGGCGCAGTTGGCACCAGCCGGTGAGCGAGCGCGCGTAGCGGGGGAGTTAGGGTCCGCTACCGTTGTTGAGGATGCCGGAGAGTCGGGCTCCGTGGTTGCCGAAGCCGGAGATAAGGGCTTGGGTCGCGAGGTCCAGCATGCTCGTGTTGTAGGAACCGGAGACGGTATTGCCTAGGTTCGCCCAGCCCGACAGCAGGTTGCCGAAGTTTTGGAAGCCCGAATTCCCTACGCCGCCAGCATTGAAGAAGCCCGAAGTCTCGGTGAAGACGTTTCCCAGGCCCGACACGGCGGCTGCGGCGTCGTTGAGGAAGCCCGATGCGCCACCGGCGCCGGAGTTGAAGAAGCCCGACGACGGGGTTGTGGTCGAGTTGAAGAATCCCGGGCTCTGCTGCCAGCCGAAGCCGAAGGGGAACGCGCCCACGGTGCCGCTGCCGGCGAAATCGAGGGTTTGGGTGAAAGCCGTGTCGATGGGCTGGTCGGGGTTGATCGTGCTGGCATCGATTTCGTAGGGGCCGAGATGTTCGGTGGTGATGGGTATGGTGACCGAGACATGCTTTACACACCCCTTGAAAGGGATGTAGATCACGCAGACCGACACCCGCAACTTGATGGGTATTTCGAATTCGTCAATAGTGAACGCGTCCTGGGTGATGGCGTTGATGTCGCCCTCGATGGGTATTTCAATGTTGGAACCTATGTCGTAGCTCCACGGGATTTCGGAAACGGCGCTCTGGTAGGCGAAACCGCCTAGGCCCTGGTAGTCGCCCCGCCAGAAGAAGCCGTTGCTGTAGTTGCCCGAATTGAAGGCGCCGGTGTTGACATCGCCGGAGTTGGCGAAGCCGGTGTTGGAGTTGCCCGGGTTGAAGTAGCCGGTGTTGTAGTTACCGGGGTTGAAGCCGCCGGTGTTGTAGTCGCCGGGGTTGAAGCTGCCGGTGTTGGTGTTCCCGGCGTTGAATAGGCCGGTGTTGTAGTCACCGGAGTTGCCAATGCCGGTGTTGACCAGGCCGGTGTTGAAGAAGCCGGAGTTGGCGCTGCCGGTGTTGCCGATGCCGGTGTTGTAGTCACCGGAGTTTCCGATGCCCCAGTTGCCGGTGCCGGAGTTGCCGAAGCCGATGTTGCCGGTGCCGGAGTTGAATAGCCCGATGTTGCCGGTGCCCGAGTTCCAGCCGCCGAACCCGGTCATGGTGTCGCCGGTCAGCCCGATGCCGATGTTTCCGTTTCCGGTGTTGCCGAAGCCGATGTTGCCGATGGCCGCCGTCAGCCCCGGACCGACGTTGCCGAACCCGATGTTGGAGCTGCCGATGTTGGCGCTGCCCAGGTTGAAGTCGCCGATGTTGGCGCTGCCCAGGTTGAAGTCGCCGATGTTGGCGCTGCCCAGGTTGTAGACGCCGATGTTGGCGCTGCCCAGGTTGTAGTTGCCGATGTTTGCGCTACCCAGATTCCAGAACCCGAGGTTGGCCAAGCCCACGCTGAAGGTCGTCTCGGTCGGGCCGTTCTGCAACCACCCAGCCAGGTTGGTGCCGATGTTGAGCAAGCCCGAGACATTTGCCGGTGCTCCCAAGCCGGTGTTGTAGATGCCCGAGATGCTGTTGCCCAAATTCGCCCAGCCCGACTGCAGCGACCCATAGTTTTGGAAGCCCGAATTTCCCATGCTGCTAGTGGCGAAGTTGTAGAGGCCCGAGTTGTTGCCGAAGTTCAGCAAGCCCGATGCGCTGCCAGCACCCCAGTTGAGGAAGCCCGACGACGGGCCGGTGGTGGCGTTGAAGAAGCCGGGCGCTGGCCGCAAGTCGATGATCGGAATGCTGATCGGGCCGGCGCCGGCGCCGCCCACGATGTTGATCACGGTGGAGCCGTCGGGCTTGCCGATGTTGAGGTTGATCGCCGGCGAGGGGCCGAAGTCAATTTCGATGGGTGTGTCCAGCGGGGCCGACGCGTCCCCGCCATGCAGGGTGATCGGACCGACCGGGGCCAAGACGGTGCCACTGAGGATGCCTATGTCGACGCTTCCGCTGGCGTCGATTCTGGGGAACGTAATGGCGGGGATGGAGACATTGGTGATGTCGCCGGTGATGGGGATGTTGACCGGGATGTCGACATTGAGGAACGCGGCAGGTCGCTCGATGGTGATGGTGTAGTTGGCCGCCAGCAGGCCCTGCCGGTCGGCGCGCCAGAGCAAGCCGTTGTTCATGCTGCCGGTGATGAACGCGCCGGTGCCGTAGTCTCCGGCGTTTGCCATGCCGGTGTTGTAGCTACCGGTGTTGTAGGAGCCGGTGTTGTAGTGGCCCGGGTTGGCGATGCCGGTGTTGAAGGTGCCGATGTTGAACAGGCCGGTGTTGTGGTTGCCCGGGTTGGCGATGCCGGTGTTGACCAGGCCCGCGTTGAGCAAGCCGGTGTTGTAGTTGCCGCTGTTTCCGATGCCGGTGTTGCCGGTGCCGGTGTTGCCGATGCCGACGTTGCCGGTGCCCGAGTTGCCGATGCCGACATTGCCGGTGCCCGAGTTAAACAAGCCGATGTTGAAACTGCCCGAGTTGGTGCCGCCGATGCCCACCTGGCTGTCGCCGGATAGGCCGACGCCGAAGCCGCCGGTGCCCATGTTGCCGATGCCGACGTTGCTGGTGCCCGAGTTGAACAAGCCGGTGTTGCCGGTGCCGGAGTTGAACAAGCCGGTGTTGGCGGTGCCGGAGTTGAAGAAACCGGTGTTGCCGGCGCCGGAGTTCAGGGAGCTGAAGCCGGACAAGCCGTCGCCGGTCAGCCCGATGCCGACGTTGTTGTTGCCGGTGTTGAACAAGCCGATGTTGTTGTTGCCGGTGTTGGCAATGCCCTGGTTGAAGTTGCCCGCGTTGGCCATGCCAAAGTTGTTGTCGCCCAGGTTGAACAGGCCCATGTTGGCGATGCCGGCGTTCAGCGGGCCGAACCCGATCTGGTTGTCGCCGGACAGGCCGATGCCGATGTTGTTGTTGCCGGTGTTGCCGAAGCCGATGTTGTAGTTACCGGTGTTGCCGACACCGATGTTGTAGTTGCCGGTGTTGCCGATACCGATGTTGTTGACAGCCGCCGTTAGCCCCGGACCGGTGTTTGCGATCCCGACGTTAAAGTCGCCGATGTTTGCGCCGCCGATGTTCGCGTTGCCAATGTTGCCGAAGCCGACGTTTGAATTGCCGAGGTTTGCACTGCCGAGGTTTGCACTGCCGAGGTTTGCACTGCCCACGTTGAATTGGCCGAGGTTTGCCAGGCCCGCGTTGAAGGTCGACCCGTTCGGGCCGCGGAGCACGCCGGTCAGGTCGGCGCCGACGTTGGAGAGTCCCGAGAGGTTAGCCGGCGTCGCGAAGTCCGCCGCACTGGTGTTGTAGAAGCCCGAGACGGTGTTGCCCAAGTTCGCCCAGCCGGATTGCAGCGAGCCGAAGTTCTGCAAGCCAGAGTTTCCTATGCCGGCGAAAGCGGTGTTCCAGAAGCCCGAATTGTTGGCGCCGACGTTTCCGAATCCAGACGAGCTGCCGGTGCCGGAGTTGAAGAAGCCCGATGAGGGGCCGGTGGTCGAGTTTCCGAAACCGGGGGCCGGCGGGATGTCCAGTAGCGGGATGACGACCGGGCCGGCGCCGCTGGTGATCGTGATGGGTATCGAGGATGAACCGCCGGGGTCGCCGATGTTGATATCGATCACCGGTAAGGTGCCGGCGATCCTCGGAACGATGATGGGTCCGACGCTGAAGTGGGTGACCCCGAGGGCGCGGAGGGTGATAGCCGGAATCTGGAAGCCGTTGACGGCAAGGGTACCGAAGTCGAGATGGATGGGGATGTTGACCGGAATGTTGAGGCTAAAGTTCAGTAGCGGGATCTGGGGAACAGTGATTGCGTAGTGTGCGCCCCACTGGCCTTGGTGATCGCTCTGCCAGAAGGCGCCGTTGCTGAAGTTGCCCCCGATGAAGGCGCCGGTGTTCACGTCGCCGGTGTTGTAGAAGCCGGTGTTGTAGTCGCCGGTGTTGTAGAAGCCGGTATTGAAGTCGCCGTCGTTGAAGCTGCCGGTGTTGGTGCTGCCGGTGTTGTAGCTGCCCGTGTTGGCGATGCCCACGTTGGCGATGCCGGTGTTGGTGCTGCCCACGTTGTAGCCACCGGTGTTGTAGGTGCCCACGTTGGCGACGCCCATATTGCCGGTGCCTGGGTTCCACAGGCCCCAGTTGCCGGTGCCCGAGTTCCCCAAGCCGGTGTTGCCGACACCCGGGTTGCCGATCCCGGTGTTTCCGATGCCCGAGTTGCCAATGCCGATGTTTCCGGTGCCCGAGTTGAACAAACCGATGTTGTTGGTGCCCGAGTTGAACAGGCCGGTGTTGGCGGTACCGGAGTTCCAGGAGCCGAACCCCTGTTGATTGTGGCCGGACAGCCCGATACCGATGTTGTTGTTGCCGGTGTTGGCAAACCCGATGTTGTTGCTGCCGCTGTTGGCGAAGCCCAGGTTGAAATCGCCGGCGTTGCCGAATCCGAAGTTGTAGCTGCCCAGGTTGCCTAGGCCGATGTTGTAGTTACCCAGGTTTGCCGGGCCGATATTGTATGAGCCCCGGTTTCCGGAGAAGACGTTGAAGCTGCCGATGTTGCCATGGCCGACGTTCGCGTTGCCGAGGTTTCCGAGGCCGACGTTGGAGTCGCCGATATTGCCGTGGCCGACATTCCCGCTGCCTACGTTGCCAAACCCGAGGTTGAGGATCTGGGTGTTGTTGACGAAGCCGGCGACCGTAGCACCGACATTCCCTCCGCCGGAGAGATTGGCCGGCATCGAAAGCCCAAGCGTGCTCGCATTGACAAGGCCGGAGACAGTGTTACCGAAGTTGAACCCGCCGGAGATCAGCTCGCCGAAGTTCTGGACGCCCGAGATTCCCGAGCTTCCAGAGGTGAGGTTGAAGAAGCCGGAACTATTGCTGCCCACGTTGCCAACGCCCGACACGGTACCGGTACCGGCGTTGAAGAATCCCGACGACGGGGTGGTCGTCGAGTTCCCGAATCCCGGGGCCGCCGGTATATCGATGAGTGGAATCTTGATCGGCAATAGACCGCCGGTGCCGGCGATATCGATCAGCGGGTCCGGCCCGCTACCCAGGTTGATGCCGATATTGGGAAGGACAATCGAGATGTTCGGGAAACTGAATGCATCGAGTGTGGCGGCATTGAACGGTATGCCGATCAAGAAGATATCGCCGGTGATCTCCGGGAATCTGAAGCCATGAACGGTGAACGTGCCAAGTGTGCCGGTGACCGGGATATCGAGGAAGATCGGCACGTGCAGTTTCACCGGAACGGCGGTGTCGGGCACGGTGATCGTTTGGCTGATCCCCGCCAGGCCTTGGTAATCGCCCCGCCACCAGAACCCGTTGCTGTAATTGCCGGTGATGAAGCCGCCGGTGTTGACATCGCCCGAGTTGGCCAGTCCGGTGTTGTAGCTGCCGGTGTTCAAATAACCCGTGTTGTAGCTACCCGGGTTGAAGCCGGCCGTGTTGAAGCTGCCGGCGTTGAAGCTGCCGGTGTTGTAATGGCCGGTGTTGAAGATGCCGGTGTTGACGTTGCCGGCGTTGAGCAAGCCGGTGTTGACGTCGCCGGTGTTGAAGATGCCGGTGTTGGTGTCACCGGTGTTGGCGATGCCCCAGTTTCCGGTGCCCGAGTTGCCGATGCCGATGTTGCCGGTGCCCGAGTTGAACAAACCGATGTTGTTGGTGCCAGAGTTGAACAGGCCGCTGTTGCCGCTGCCGGAGTTCCAGCCACCGGCAAAATTGAAGCCCTGCTGGTTGTCGCCGGACAGGCCGATACCGATGTTGTTGTTGCCGGTGTTGGCAAACCCGATGTTGTTGTTGCCGGTGTTGGCGAAGCCCAGGTTGAAGTCGCCGGCGTTGCCGAATCCGAAGTTGTAGCTGCCCAGGTTGCCTAGGCCGATGTTGTAGTTACCCAGGTTCGCCGGGCCGATGTTGTATGAGCCCTGGTTTCCGCCGAAGACGTTGAAGCTGCCGAGGTTGCCGCTGCCGAGGTTGAAGCTGCCGATGTTCGCCAAGCCGGCGTTGCTGTCGCCTACGTTGGAGAAGCCGACGTTGAATTGGCCGATGTTTCCCAGGCCGAGGTTGAACATCGACATCCCGGTCGCCTGGTCGTGGAAGAACCCCGCGAGGTTGCTGCCGATGTTGAACATGCCCGAGACGTTGGCCGGTGCCCCGATGCCGGTGTTGAATACGCCCGAGACGGTATCGCCCAGGTTCGCCAGTCCCGATTGCAGCGAGCCGTAGTTGTTGAAGCCCGAGGTCGCGGAGTTCGCGACGTTCTGGAAGCCGGAAATGTTGGCGCCGATGTTGGCGATGCCCGATACGGTTCCGGGGCCGCCGTTGAAGAAGCCCGAGGACGGATCGGTGGTGGCGTTGAAAAAGCCCGTGGTAGCCGCAATGTTGACGAACGTGACATCGAAGGGACCGACGCTTGCGGTGGCCGGGATCCTGATCGCGGTCGAACCGCCAGGGTCGCCGATGTTGACCGTGATCGCGGGACCGGTCCCGGTGATGGGCGGGAGAACGGCCTTGCTGATTGCACCGGCCAGCAGGGGGATCCCTGCGATGTCGATGGTGAAACCGAAGTTGATTTGCTCAAGCGTTATGCCGCTGTAGACGGTGTTGGTGAAGCTGGCGGTGATGGGGATGTTGACGGGAACTTCCACGGTGACGTGTGCGGGTATTTCGGGAACATGGACCCGATAGCCCGCGCTGAATAGGCCCTGCTGGTCGCCGCGCCAGAAGGCGCCGTTGCCCATGTCGCCGGTGATGAAAGCCCCGGTGGCGATATCACCCTGGTTGGCAAAGCCCGTACTGAAATTGCCGGTGTTGTAGAAGCCCGTGTTGAAGTCGCCCAGGTTGGCGATGCCGGTGTTGGTGTCGCCGGTGTTGTACCAGCCGGTGTTGTAGCTGCCCCCGTTGGCGACACCGGTGTTGACGATGCCGGTGTTGAAGAAGCCCGTGTTAGTGCTGCCGGTGTTGCCGATGCCGGTGTTGCCGCTGCCGGAGTTGCCGATACCCCAGTTGCCGGTGCCCGAGTTGCCGATGCCGACGTTGTTGGTGCCGGAGTTGAACAAGCCGATGTTCGCGGTGCCTGAGTTCCAGCCGCCAGCAAAATTGAAGCCCTGCTGGTTGTCGCCGGACAGCCCGATGCCGATGTTGTTGTTGCCGGTGTTGGCAAATCCGATGTTGTTGTTGCCGGTGTTGGCAAAGCCTTGGTTGAAATCGCCGGCGTTGCCGAAGCCGATGTTGTAGTTACCCAGGTTCGCGAAACCGATGTTGTAGTTACCCAGGTTCGCCGGACCGATATTGTATGAGCCCTGGTTTCCGGAGAAGACGTTGAAGCTGCCGACGTTTCCGCTGCCCAGGTTGAAGTCGCCGAGATTTGCGCTGCCGATGTTCAACTGGCCCAGGTTGGCAAGGCCCGCGTTGAAGATCGTCCCGGTCGGACCGCGGAACACGCCGGACAGGTTGGTGCCGATGTTGTTCAGGCCCGAGACATTGGCCGGCGTGGAGAGGTTCACCGTACTGGTGTTGAAAAAGCCCGATACGGAGTTGCCCAGGTTCGCCCAGCCTGACTGCAGCGAGCCGAGGTTCTGGAAACCCGAATTCCCTATCGCGCTGCTCAAACCACTGTTCCAGACGCCTGAACTGCCGCCGCCGACGTTTTGGAAGCCAGATGTGCCACCGGTGCCCGAGTTGAAGAAGCCGGACGAGGGGTTGGTGGTCGAATTTCCGATGCCCGGCGCCGGATCGATCTTGAGGAAGGTAATCGTGCGGCTCTCCAGAGCACCGACAATGCTGATGGGGACGGTCACCGTCGGTCCGCCGATGGTGAGGGTGATCGTCGGAACGGTCAGCGTGGATGCGCTGAGATTGACCGGGCCGAAGAAGAACAAACCGCTCAGATAGAAGGTTTGGGGGAAAACGGTCGAGGCCTCGGTGACCGTGATCATGTTGCCGCCGAAGGTCATTACGTTGTGTACGTCAATGACCATCTGCTCGTTTATGGGGATGAATGGAGTGGTGACCGAGAGATCGATGGCAATCTGGCCCTGGTTATCGCCCGCCACCAAGAAGCCATTGTTGAAGTCGCCCGTGTCGAAAGCGCCGGTATTGACGTTGCCGGGATTGAAGAAGCCGGTGTTGGTGTCACCCGGGTTATAGCTGCCGGTATTGGTGTCACCCACGTTGAAGTTGCCGGTGTTGGTGTTACCGACGTTGAAGCCGCCGGTGTTGTAGCTGCCCGTGTTGTAGAAGCCCGTGTTGAAGTCGCCGGCGTTGAGGATGCCCGTGTTGTAGCTGCCAGCATTGAGGATGCCGGTATTGTCGGTACCCGGGTTCCCGATACCCCAGTTCCCGGTGCCCGAGTTTGCGATGCCGACGTTTCCGGTGCCCGCGTTGAAGATGCCAACGTTATTGGTGCCCGAATTGAACAGGCCGCTGTTGCCGGTGCCCGAGTTCCAGCCGCTAGCAATATTGAAGCCCTGCTGGTTGTCGCCGGACAGCCCGATGCCGATGTTGTTGTTGCCGGTGTTGGCGAACCCGATGTTGTTGTTGCCGGTGTTGGCAAAGCCTTGGTTGAAGTCGCCCGCGTTCCCGAAGCCGACGTTGTAGTCGCCGACGTTTCCAAAACCGATGTTGTAGATCCCGAGGTTTCCGGATCCGATGTTGTAGTTTCCCAGGCTTCCGGAACCGACATTGAATACTCCGATGTTTCCACTGCCGATATTGAAGCTGCCGACGTTGCCGCTGCCCAAGATGTTTTGGCTGCCGAGGTTGCCGCTGCCAAGGATGTTGAAGTCACCGACGTTTCCGCTGCCGAGAATGTTGTAATTGCCGATGTTGGCGTTGCCGAGAATGTTCACGACGCCCCGGTTTGCCAGGCCGAGATTGAAGACCGGTGGGCCACCGAAAAATCCCGACATGTTGCTTCCGGTGTTGAAGAAGCCCGAGATCAAGGCCGGCGTTGTGATGGCCACCAGGCTCATGTTGAACAAACCCGATACGGTGTTGCCCGAGTTGATCACGCCCGATACCAGCACGCCCGCGTTTGCCAGGCCGGAGTTACCGATGGCCCCCGACGAAGAGTTGAAGAAGCCAGAATTGTTGGCACCGGAGTTCAGGAAGCCGGACGCGCTACCGGCACCGCTGTTGAAGAATCCCGACGACGGCGCACTGGTCGAGTTGAAGAAGCCGGGGCTCCCGAAAATCAGGCCTTGGTGGTCGCCGCGCCACAAGAAGCCGTTGTTGAAGTTGCCAGTAATGAAGGCGCCGGTGTTGACATTGCCGGAGTTTGCCAAGCCGGTGTTGTAGTTGCCGCTGTTCAGGTAGCCCGTGTTGTACTGGCCCATGTTGAAGCCGCCGGTATTGCTGTTGCCCGGGTTGTAGCTACCGGTGTTGTAGTTGCCGGCGTTGCCGACGCCGGTGTTGGCTATTCCGGAGTTGAAGAAGCCCGTGTTGGCGTCGCCGGAGTTGCCAAAACCGGTGTTGTAGCTGTTGCCCGAGTTGCCAATGCCCCAGTTCCCGGTACCCGAGTTGCCGATGCCGACGTTTCCGGTGCCCGAGTTGAACAGACCGATGTTGCCGGTGCCCGAGTTCAGGCCGCCGAACCCCAACAAACCGCTACCCGTGAGCCCGATACCTCGGTTGCCGTCTCCGGTATTGCCGAAGCCGATGTTGTTGCTGCCGGTGTTGCCAAACCCGATGTTGTTGCTGCCGGTGTTGCCGAAACCGATGTTGTTCAGCGCTGCGGTCAACCCAGGACCCACGTTGCCAAACCCGATGTTGGAGCTGCCGATGTTGCCGCTGCCGATGTTGCCGTTGCCGATGTTGGCCGAGCCGAGATTGAAGTTCCCGACATTACCGTTGCCGACGTTGCCCTCGCCGACGTTCGCCAAGCCCAGGTTGCGGAAGACCCGCGTGGTCACCTGAGCCGCGGCCGCGCTGACCAGCGCACCGCCGCCCGCCACGGTCGGCAGCGCCTGGCCGAACGGTGTCAACGCCGAGACGGCCGCCGAAGCCCCGGCATGGTAGCCAAACATCGCCGCCACGTCCTGGGCCCACATCTGCTCGTAGGCGGCCTCGGTGGCCGCGATCGCCGGGGCGTTTTGGCCCAGCAGGTTCGAGACCACCAGCGACGCGAACAGTGCCCGGTTGGCCGAGATGATCGCCGGATGTACCGTCGCCGCCAGGGCTGCCTCGAAGGCGGCCGCCGCCAGCCGGGTTTGGGTGGCCGCCTGCTGGGCCTGCGCCGCCGCCGCGCTCAACCAGCCCAGATAGGGGGCGGCCGCTCCCGTCATCGCCGTCGACGCCGCGCCCAGCCACGAGGAACCTGCCAGCCCCGCCGTCACCGCCGAAAACGAGGCCGCGGCCGAACCCAATTCGTCGGCCAGTCCATCCCAAGCGGCCGCCGCGTCCAGCATCGGCGCCAACCCGGCACCCACGTACAGGCGCGCCGAATTGATCTCCGGGGGCAGCACCGCGAAGCTCATCTAGCGTCCCTAACCGGAACCGCTGACCACCACCGCGTGGTGGGTGGAGCCAAACGTCCCGTTCCGCGCTTGGGTGTCTTGACAGTGACGATTATTCAACAGACGCCTGACGCAGGTTTGGCTTTGGAGTGTCGAGACAGAAAATCTCAGCTAGGGCTGGCCGGGCAGTAGCCGCACCATCAGGCCGTTGCCTTCGGCCAACAGCGTCTCGTCGCTGTCAAACAGTTCCGCGCACACAAACGCCTTTCGGCCCTCGGTATTGGTGACTCGTCCGCGTACGATCAACGGCACATCAATCGGGGTGATTCGGCGGTAATCAACGTGCAGAAAGGCGGTCCGGCTGATCGGCCGTCCCGCCGCATGCGAGATCATGCCGAACATGTGATCAAACAACAGCGGCAACACGCCGCCGTGCACCGCGGAGTTGCCCCCGACGTGAAACCGGCTAAACGACCCCCGCATCTCAACACCGTCGGTGCCGTACCGGGTCACCGTCCATGGCGGTAGCAGCAGGCTGCCCATGCCGGGCAGGCCGGGGGTCCGCCCGGCCGGCGCCTTGCCTTCGTCGGCCTCAAATGGGCTCAGCAACTCGACGAGCGCGGCGGCGCGCTCGGCCGCCTCGTCCCACACGGCGTCGCCGGGGTCCGCCGCGACCGCCAGGTCCTGCAACCGGCGCATGGTCGCCACGAACTGGCCGAACCCCGCACCGGGACTGGCCGGACCGTACTCCGGAAATCCACCGTGGTGGTGATACTCGGGATCGAGTTCGTCGGGGTGCACTGACGCATCTGTCACGGGCGATCCTGCAGGACGTCCCGGCGCACGATGGTCTGTTCCCGCCCCGGACCGACTCCAATGCACGAAACCGGTGCTCCGGCAAGCTGTTCCAGTCGCAGCACATAATCACGCGCTTTGGCGGGCAGGTCGTCGAACTCGCGCGCCCCGGAGATGTCTTCCCACCAGCCCGGCAGCTCCTCGTAAACCGGCTTGGCGCGGCAAAGATCCCGCTGGGTCATCGGCATATCGCGGGTGCGCCGGCCGTCGATCTCATATCCGACGCAGACCGGCACCGATTCCAGGCTGGACAGCACGTCGAGCTTGGTCAGGAAGTAGTCGGTGATGCCGTTGACCCGGGCGGCGTAGCGGGCAATGACGGCGTCGAACCAGCCGCAGCGCCGGCGCCGGCCGGTGGTCACACCGAACTCGCGGCCAGTCTTGGACAGGTATTCGCCGTGTTCGTCGAACAGCTCGGTGGGGAACGGGCCGGAGCCCACCCGAGTGGTGTAGGCCTTGAGAATCCCCAGCACGGTGCCGATGCGGGTCGGGCCGATACCAGAGCCCACGGCCGCGCCACCCGCCGTCGGATTCGACGATGTCACATACGGGTAGGTGCCGTGGTCGACATCGAGCAGGGTGCCTTGAGAGCCTTCCAGCAGCACCGTTTCGCCGGCCTCCAGGGCAGCATTGAGTAGCAGCCGGGTGTCGGCGATGCGATGCTTGAAACCCTCGGCCTGCTCCAGCAGCGCGTCGACCACCTGCGCGGGGTCCAGGGCCTTGCGGTTGTAGATCTTGACCAGCACTTGGTTCTTGAACTCGCACGCGGCCTCGACCTTGTGGGTCAATTGTTCCGGGTCCAGCACATCGGCGACCCGGATCCCAATACGGGCGATCTTGTCCTGGTAGCACGGCCCGATACCACGGCCGGTGGTGCCGATCTTCTTGCTGCCCATATAGCGCTCGGTGACCTTGTCGATAGCAATGTGGTAAGGCATCAGCAGATGGGCGTCGGCGGAGATCAACAGCTTGGCGGTGTCCACGCCGCGGTCTTGCAGTCCCCGCAGCTCATTGAGCAGGACACCGGGATCGATCACCACGCCGTTGCCGATAACGTTGGTGACCCCGGGCGTCAGCACACCCGACGGGATGAGATGCAATGCGAAATTCTCGCCGGTAGGCAAGACGACGGTGTGCCCGGCGTTGTTGCCCCCCTGATAGCGCACCACCCACTGCACGCGGCCACCCAACAGGTCGGTGGCCTTACCCTTGCCCTCGTCGCCCCATTGGGCGCCGATGAGGACGATCGCCGGCATGAGTTGCTCCCACCTGGTCTCGCAGGCTATGCCCGCTTATTGTGGTCCAGCCGGTGACCTACCCTACCCAGCAGGTTGCGAGGAGCTGTCATGTATACGGCCGAGAACGCACCCGGCGTCGCGGTGTTGCTCTCCGGTGATGCCGACGTGCCCGGCCCGTTGACCGGCTTGCCTACCCATCAAGACAACCTGGACACCGTCATCGGACGGTATTCGCGGCTCATCGTCGTCGGCGCCGACGCGGACCTGGGGGCGGTACTGACTCGGCTGTTGCGCACCGACCGGCTCGACGTCGAGGTGGGTTATGTGCCGCGCCGGCGCAGCCCCGCGACCCGGGCCTACCGCTTGCCGGCCGGGCGCCGGGCGGCGCGGCGCGCCCGGTGTGGCGTCGCTCGGCGGGTGCCGCTAATCCGTGACGAGACCGGGTCGGTAATCGTCGGCCGAGCACAGTGGCTGCCGGCCGAAGAGCAGGCCCTGATCCACGGCGAGGCGGTCGTTGACGACACCGTGCTGTTCGATGGCGATGTGGCCGGGGTGTGCATCGAGCCGACGCTGACCCTGCCAGGCCTGCGAGCTGCGGTAGACGGCGCCGGAAAGTGGCGGCGGTGGATCGGCGGGCGCGCCGCGCAGCTAGGCACCACCGGTGCTGCGGTACTTCGGGACGGTGTCGCGGCGCCCCGCCCGGTGCGCCGATCGACGTTTTACCGCAACGTCGAGGGTTGGCTGCTGGTCCGGTAGTTTTCGACCGGTGAGCGAGACGGGCCAGCGCGAGTCGGTGCGACCCAGCCCGATCTTTCTGGGCCTGCTCGGATTGACGGCCGTCGGGGGCGCGCTGGCCTGGCTGGCCGGGGAGACGGTGCAGCCGCTGGCCTACGCCGGGGTGTTCGTCATGGTGATCGCCGGCTGGCTGGTGTCGCTGTGCCTGCACGAGTTCGGTCACGCGTTCACCGCTTGGCGTTTCGGTGACCACGACGTCGCAGTGCGCGGCTACCTGACGCTGGATCCCCGCCGCTACAGCCATCCCATGCTCTCGCTCGGTCTGCCGATGCTGTTCATCGCCCTGGGCGGGATCGGTCTGCCGGGTGCCGCGGTGTATGTGCACACCTGGTTCATGACGACGGCGCGCCGCACCCTGGTCAGTTTGGCGGGGCCGACGGTCAACCTGGCGCTGGCCATGTTGCTGCTGGCGGCGACCCGGTTGTTGTTCGACCCGATCCACGCGGTGTTATGGGCCGGGGTGGCGTTCCTAGCATTCCTTCAGCTCACCGCGCTGGTGTTAAACCTGCTACCCATCCCGGGTCTGGACGGCTATGCGGCCCTGGAGCCGCACCTGAGACCCGAGACGCAGCGCGCCCTGGCGCCGGCCAAGCAGTTCGCTTTGGTGTTTCTGCTGGTCCTGTTCCTGGCGCCGACGCTGAACGGGTGGTTTTTCGGGGTGGTGTACTGGCTCTTCGACCTGTCTGGCGTGTCGCACCGGCTGGCCGCCGCGGGCAGCGTGCTGACCCGTTTCTGGAGTATCTGGTTCTGACCGTTCAGAGCCCAAGCGCCGGACGGGCCGCGGGGTCACAGTCGTCAAGCAGATCCAGGCAGCGTCCATACTCGTCGGTCTCGCCGATAGCGGCTGCGGCGCGCGCCAGCGCCGCCACACACCGTAGGAAACCCCGGTTGGGCTGGTGGGAATACGGCACCGGGCCGAAGCCCTTCCAGCCATGGCGGCGCAGCTGGTCCAGGCCGCGGTGGTACCCGGTACGCGCGTATGCGTAGGCCGTGACGGTCTTGTCGTCGGCCAGCGCCCCTTCGGCGAGCACCGCCCAGGCGACCGACGCCGACGGATGCGCGGCCGCGACGATGCTCGGACTTTCGTTGGCAAGCAGCTCCGCTTCGGCGTCGCTGTCGCCAGGCAACAGGATTGGCTCAGGTCCCAAGAGATCACCCATCGACGTCATGGGAGTTATTGTGCGCTTGGTCACGTCACCTCGACGATGGGGCCAACCGAAGGCTGGGTCGCTAAGCTCCAAAGAGCCACTCGATACCGGGAGGACAGCAGCACCCATGTCCAACGCACCCGAGCCAGACCGCTCAGCCGGTGAATCCGGGAGCGAACCGGCCGGCGAGCGGTCCGCCGATCCTGGCGAGGAACGCACCGAAAGCTACCCCCTGGTGCCTCACGACGCCGAAACCGAGACCGTGGTGATCACCACCTCCGACAACGATGCCGCGGTTACGCAACCGGAAGCGCAGCGCGAACGCCGTTTCACCGCGCCCGGCTTCGACGCCAAGGAGACCCAGGTGATCGTCACGGCCCACGAGGCAGCCACCGAGGTTTTCCAAACCAACCAGGCGCCGACCACCCCGCCGCGGATGCCAACCGGAATGCCCCCGAAAACTGCTGTGCCACAATCAATCCCGCCACGGACGGAGGCGACGTCAGTCCGGCAACGCACCTGGGGCTGGGCGCTGGCGGTGGTAGTGATCGTGCTGGCGTTGGCGGCAATCGCGATCCTGGGCACCGTGCTGCTGACCCGCGGCAAACATTCGAAGATGTCGCAGGAAGATCAGGTGCGGCAGGCCATCCAGAGCTTGGACATCGCCATCCAGACCGGCGACCTGACCGCGCTGCGTTCCCTGACTTGTGGCTCCACCCGCGATGGCTACGTGGATTATGACGAGCGTGATTGGGCCGAAACCTATCGCCGGGTTTCGGCGGCCAAACAATATCCGGTCATCGCCAGCATCGACCAGGTCGTCGTCAACGGCGCGCACGCCGAGGCCAATGTCACCACTTTCATGGCGTTCGATCCCCAGGTCCGCTCGACCCGCAGCCTCGACCTACAGTTTCGCGACGATCAGTGGAAGATCTGCCAGTCCTCCAGCAACTGAAGCCAGGATTGGCTGGTTTGCCCGCATTTTGGCCATTGGTCAGTGCTAGGACCGGTCCGCACCACCGGCACGTCACCAGGACCGACTAGTCCGAACACCGAAACGAGCAACCGTAGCCGAAATGCGGCTGGATCCCGTCTGTGGCAATGTACTGGCGGCCTGTTCCCGCAGAGACGGCGGCATAGCGTCTCGATCGTCAACGAGAGGCAGGTGATCGCCAGGTGAGCATCCGCCCCGCCGAGAACTCAACACTCGACATCCGCCACGTCATCGGTATCGGCACCCCGAAAGCCGTCGATTTGTGGCTCGACGTCGTCACCGAGCTGCCGGATCGCGCCCGCGAACTCGGGTCGTTATCCAAAGCCGAACTCGGAAAGCTTGGCCCACTGCTCGACGGCACCAACGCCGTCGAGCTATTCGAGTCGATCGACGACAAGCTGGCCGCAGAGGCACTGCACGCGATGGATCCGTCGCTGGCCGCCACCTTCCTCGAGGCCCTCGACTCCGACCACGCCGCCAACATCCTGCGCGAATTCAAGGAGCCCAAGCGGGAGGCGCTGCTGACGTTGCTACCGCTGGAGCGGGCGATGGTGCTGCGTGGCTTGTTGAGCTGGCCGGAGGACTGCGCCGCGGCCCACATGGTGCCCGAAACGCTGACCGTACGCCCGAACATGACGGTGTCGCAGGCCGTCGCCAGCGTGCGGGAACGCGCCTCGGGCCTGCGCAGCGATGCACGAACCACCGCCTACGTCTATGTGACAGACGCCGACTCCCACCTGCTGGGTGTGATCGCCTTTCGCGCCCTGGTGCTGGCCAATCCCGAACAGCGAGTCCGTGAGCTGATGGGTGACGACCTCATCGTCGTGTCGCCGTTGACTGACAAGGAGCTCGCGGCGCAGACAATCATGGGCCACAACCTGATGGCGGTTCCCGTCGTCGATGCCGACAACCGGCTACTGGGCATCATCGCCGAAGACGAAGCCATCGACATTGCCGAGGAGGAAGCAACCGAAGACGCCGAGCGCCAGGGTGGGTCGGCCCCGCTCGAGGTGCCCTACCTGCGGGCGTCGCCGTGGCTGCTATGGCGCAAGCGGGTCGTCTGGCTCCTGGTACTTTTTGCTGCCGAGGCCTACACCGGCAGCGTCCTGCGGGCGTTCTCCGACGAAATGGAGGCGGTGATAGCGCTCGCGTTCTTCATCCCACTGCTGATCGGCACCGGCGGCAACACCGGCACCCAGATCGCCACCACTCTGGTCCGCGCGATGGCCACCGGTCAGGTCCGGTTTCGCGATGTGCCTGCGGTGTTAGCCAAGGAGCTGTCAACCGGTGTGCTGGTCGGCCTCACTATGGCCGCCGCCGCGGTGGTGCGCGCCTGGACATTGGGCGTGGGCCCGCAGGTGACCCTGACGGTCGCGCTGACGGTGGCCGCCATCGTGGTGTGGTCGTCGCTGGTGGCTGCCGTCCTTCCGCCGCTGCTGAAGAAGTTGCGCATCGACCCGGCCATCGTTTCGGGGCCGATGATCGCCACCATCGTTGACGGCACGGGTCTGCTCATCTACTTCCTGGTCGCGCACCTGACGCTGACCGAGCTGCACGGCTTGTGAGCGGCCCCGGTTTAGTGGGTTAGGGACTTTCCGGCGCAGTGCAGGTCATTGCACGCCTGAACGACCCGCTGGCTCATCGAAGCTTCGGCCTTCTTGAGGTAGCTGCGCGGGTCGTAGACCTTCTTGACACCCACCTCGCCATCGACCTTGAGCACTCCGTCGTAGTTGGTGAACATGTGACCGGCGATCGGGCGGGTGAACGCGTACTGGGTGTCGGTGTCGACGTTCATCTTCACCACGCCGTAGCGCAGCGCCTCCTCGATCTCCGACTTAAGCGAACCCGAGCCGCCGTGGAACACGAAGTCGAACGGCTTGGCGTCGGCCGGCAGTCCGAGCTTGGCCGCCGCCACCTGTTGCCCTTGCGCAAGGATGTCGGGGCGAAGCTTGACGTTGCCGGGCTTGTAGACGCCATGCACGTTGCCGAACGTCGCGGCCAGCAGGTATTTGCCGTGCTCACCGGCGCCCAGCGCCTCGATGGTTTTCTCGAAGTCCTCCGGGCTGGTGTACAGCTTCTCGTTGATCTCGTTCGCCACGCCGTCCTCTTCGCCGCCGACGACGCCGATCTCGATCTCCAGAATGATCTTGGCGGCCGCCGCCGCCTTGAGCAGCTCCTGGGCGATGGCCAGGTTCTCATCGATTGGCACTGCCGAGCCGTCCCACATGTGCGACTGGAACAAAGGATTGCCACCTTTGCTCACGCGTTGCGCCGAGATCGCCAGCAAGGGCCGGACATAGCTGTCCAACTTGTCCTTGGGGCAGTGGTCGGTGTGCAGCGCCACGTTGACCGGGTACTTGGCCGCGATAACGTGGGTGAACTCCGCCAAGGCGACCGCACCGGTCACCATGTCTTTGACCCCGAGGCCGGAGCCGAATTCTGCGCCACCGGTCGAGAACTGGATGATTCCGTCACTGCCGGCGTCGGCGAAACCTTTGATCGCGGCGTTGACGGTTTCCGAGGAGGTGCAGTTGATAGCCGGGAAAGCGTACGAGTTTTGTTTGGCCTGACCGAGCATCTCCGCGTAGACCTCGGGCGTTGCGATAGGCATGAAACGTTCCTCCTGACGACTCCGATCCACCCAGTATCGCAACACCGCAACCGAGCTTGTCGGCCTGTGCGTGATGGCCGGTATGTTGGGACGTCATGAGCACCGCCGTGACGGCCATGCCGGACATCCTCGACCCGATGTACTGGTTGGGCGCCAACGGCGTATTCGGTTCCGCGGTGCTGCCCGGGATTTTGATCATCGTCTTCATCGAGACCGGTCTGCTGTTTCCGCTGCTGCCGGGCGAGTCGCTGTTGTTCACCGGCGGGCTGTTGTCCGCTAGCCCGGCACCACCGGTCACCATCGGGGTGCTCGCCCCGTGCGTTGCGCTGGTCGCGGTGCTCGGCGATCAGACCGCATATTTCATCGGGCGACGGATCGGGCCGGCGCTGTTCAAGAAGGAAGACTCCCGGTTCTTCAAGAAACACTATGTGACCGAGTCCCACGCGTTTTTTGAGAAGTACGGGAAATGGACGATAATTCTGGCTCGATTCGTGCCGATCGCGCGGACTTTTGTGCCAGTCATTGCCGGGGTGTCCTACATGCGGTATCCGGTGTTCCTCGGGTTCGACATCGTCGGCGGAGTCGCCTGGGGTGCGGGTGTGACGTTGGCGGGCTACTTTTTGGGCAGTGTCCCGTTCGTGCACATGAACTTTCAGCTCATCATCCTGGCCATCGTGTTCGTCTCACTGTTGCCCGCACTGGTCTCGGCGGCGCGGGTCTACCGGGCGCGGCGTAACGCACCCCAGAGCGACCCCGACCCGTTGGTGTTACCCGAGTGAGCTGACCGCTGCGGCGCTGTGGGCGGCTTCCATCAGCATCCAACCCGATAGCTGCACCGACAGATCTCGCTCGGCAATCGCCGAGCTATGCACCGCTCCTCGGACGGACCGCGCCTGCTCACCGCCGGCGGTGGGCAACTCGGCTTCGCGATCCCAGAACGCCCCGAACACCGGCAACCCGTCCACGGTTTGCCGGTAATCCCACGCCGATTGCGCGCTAGCCAGCACTATCGCGCGGGCGGTGTCGCGGGCGGCGGCGTCGTCGGCCGAGTCGCCCGGCAACGTGGTGGCGACCAAGGCGAGGTATCGGGCGGTGATCCCCGCGAACAGGCCACCGTCCCCGCCGCCGGCGCCCCGTAACACACCCAATGGAGCCATGTGCTCGTTGACGGCCGCGACCAAGCGATGAACGCGAGCGCAGTGCCGCGCTCTGGCTGCCGGACCGGTGCGCACCGCCAGCTCGGTTTCCAGCCCGAGCACCACCCCTTGGCAGTAGGTGTACTGCGCGCGGACCAACGACCCGGCCTTGATGCCGTCGAATACCAGGTGTGTCTCCGGATCGATCAGCGTGCGATCGATCCAGTCGGCCATCTGTTCTGCGCGCTTGAGCCTTTTCCCGTACTGGTCTGGGTAGCGGGCCAGGAATAGCCCGGCCGGGCCGTTGGCTGGGGCGTTGAAGAACTGGTCCTGCTTGCGCCACGGGATGCCGCCGCCGTCCTCGGGCACCCAGGCTTCGACGAACTGGTTGGTGAGCTTGGGCAGTGCGCGCCGGCGTCGTACCCCGGCGACCCGGTCGGCACGTTCCAGCGCTAACGCTAGCCACGCCATGTCGTCGTAATAGCTGTTGAGCCACGAGAAATTGTTGCGGACCCGGTGCGAGCGGACCTGGCGGTTGATCCGGGCGCGCCGCTGCGGCTGCGGGTCGCGCAGCTGCGCGTCGACCAGGCAATCCAGCAGGTGTGCCTGCCACCAGTAGTGCCAGCTGCCGAACAACCGGTCGCGCCGGGTTGACGGCCAAGCCACCACCGCCAACTGGGTGCCCGGCAACGCCCAAAGCCGTCTCAGATGCCGTTGCGTGACGGCGGTTTCGGCGCTGGCTGCCCGGTTTGCCAGATTCATAATGCGATCCTGCCCTAGCCTGTCTTACGCCGTCTCAGGCCTGTTACTCCAGCGTGACATCAAGGGTGGCGGCGTCCACGAAGGCCAGCATGCGCGCCCGATGATGCCACCCCCGCTGAACTGAGCGACGATCCGCGGGCCCGCGAGCCGGCTGTTGTCATAGACGGTGGCGCCGTCGGCCAGCGTGATGGCCTGGGCGACAAGCTCGGCCAGCCGGCGGTGACGCTCGCGGATCTTGGTCTCCGGCACATCGTGGCCGCCCGCGGCGACGCGATGCCTGACGCGCTCGACCGCCAGGCCTTCGGGGATAACCAACACGTGCAGTACGACGGTGTAGCCGGCCGTGCGCGCGGTGCGGATGAGCTCGAGCTTCGATGGGTGCGAGAACACCGTCTCGGCAATGAACGGCCGGCCCAAGTCGATGAGCCTCGCGCGGGTGTCGGCGGCGACCTGCGCCGCCTGGTAGGCGTGCGATGTTGGGTCGTCGGGCCAGCGTTGTTTGGCGATTTCGTCGGCGTTGACGAAGACGATGCCGGGCAGCAAGGGCGCCAGCGTGAGGGCGACGAACGTCGACTTGCCGGCGCCGTTGGGCCCGGCGACCAGATCGAGCCGCTTCACGCGTGGCGCGTTGTCTTCGAGCTGGCGATCACGGCGTGGCCGCCAGCACGACCGAGGTGCCGTCTGGCCGGTGCTCGACGATGTCGCCCGCGTCGTTCAGGGCGACCGTGGTGATGCCCTGCGCGGCGAGCACGTCGCCGTAGTTGGTTCGCGACAGGCGCTCCTCGATAGCTGCGGAGATCTCGGCGTTGAACACCACGCCCTCCTCCAGCGTCAGGTCCGTCATCGGCAGATGCCCCGCGAGCGCAGCTTCCACGCGGCGCCGCGACGCCGTGTGCTGGTTCGACACCGCCCGACCGACGCGGGCCCAGTGGTCGAGCTGCTGCTTGGCCGAACGGCTCTGACGAGCACCCTCGGCCGCCGCGCTGTCCACCAGATCCGCGGCGACGCGCGTGACGCGGTCGACGGCTTTGGGCACGACATCTCTCCTCGGGTGTAGCGATCTGTTACAGCTTATAGCAAAGTGCTACACCGAGCTGTGGTGAGGGGCGCACACGGCTAGCGGGCACCGGCCAGCGCCAGCAGCAACTGGTGCAGGCCGGCCAGCGAGTGCGCCGGCAGGAACAGGTCGCAATAGGGCAGCGCCGCCGCCATCGAACCGGCACGCGGCTGGAACTCCGGATGTGCCGCGCGAGGGTTCAGCCAGACCAGCAACTCGGCGCGGCGACGCACCCTGGTCAGTGCGTGCACCAACACGTCGGGCGGATCGCTGTCCCAGCCGTCGGAGGCGATGATCACCACCGCGCCGCGTAACGCGTTGCCATGCGGCGGGGCCAGCAGGGCGGCGACACTACGGCCGATGAACGTACCGCCGTAGCGGTCGGTCACCCTAGCGTTGGCCCGATGTAGCGCTATCTCGGCCGAGCGATGAGACAGCACCGAGGTAAGTCGAGTCAGCGACGTCGAAAACGCGAAAACCTCCGGGTGGCCCCCTGCCCGGCGCAGCACCGCCGCCCGCATCAGATGCAGATAGATGGCGGCGTAGGGCTGCATCGAGCGGCTCACATCGCAGAGCAGGAGCACCCGCCTGGGGCGTCGGCGGGGCCGGATCCGTGCCAACAGCACCGACTCCCAGCCAGTCGACCGCGACGCGTTCATCGTCGCCCGCAGGTCGATGCGCTTGCCGTGCGGGCTGGACTCGAATCGCATGCTGCGCCGCCGCGGCCAGCGCGCCATCGTGGCCTCCAGCCAGGCGCCGAGCAGACGCAGATCGTCGGGATCGAACTGGTCGAATGGCTCGTCGGCCCGGGCGACAATGCGGCTGGGCAGGACATCGGGCAGTGTGCGGCTGGGTCCGCCCTGACCGGCGCTGGCCATCGTCAGCGAGCGAGTATCCCAGGGCAGATTCTGGGCTTGGGCGGCACAAGATCGCCGCTTGGCGCGGTGCCCGACGCCGGCCACCGGTGTGCGCGGGCCTGCAATGGGCGGTGGTGGGCGGTTGGCACCGTCGGGTTCGGCGCTGCCAAATACCCCGAACAGCGAAGCGAATACCGCATCGAACGTGGCCAGTTCGTCTACACGGCTGACCAGGGTCAACCGCGCGCCCCAATACAGCGCCGCCGGCGTACGCGGCACCAACTGCTGCAACGCCTGCACCAAACTCGCTTGACCGCTGGCGGACACCGGTATCCCGGCGTCGCGAAGGCGCGCTGCCAGCGCTGCCGCGAACGCCGCGAGGTCGACGCCCGGCAACAGTGCAGGGGTGGCCATCCCATTCATCGCCGCCGGCGCAGCACCCAGATCAGCAGCAGCACGGTCAGCGCCGCCAGCAGCGCCGAACCGTACTTTTTGAGCTGGCCGCCGTCGGCCAGCTGCAGCAAGTCGATGGGCGCCGCTTCGGTAGCAGGGGGTGTGCCTTGCGGGCTTTCTGAACTCTGGGCCGCGAGCTCGGCTTCTAGCGAATCCACGAACTGGCCCAGCAGCTTCTCCGACACCTGCTGCAGCATGCCACTGCCGAATTGCGCCAGTTTGCCGACAATCTTCAGATCGGTGTCGACGGTGACGCGGGTACGCTCTCCGACCTCGTGCAGCTGGGCAGCGACCGTGGCGGCCGCGTTGCCGGTACCGCGCGCCTCCTTGCCTTTGGCGTCGAAAACGGCGCGGTGCTGGTTGCGGTCCTGCTCGACAAAGTGCACCTTGCCGCTGAACTCGCTGGTGACCGGCCCAACCTTGACCTTGACCTTACCGAGGTACTCGTCGCCCTCATGGCCGATCAACTGGGCTCCAGGCATCAGCGGAATCATCTGCTCCAGGTCGCATAGCCTGCTCCAGGCCTGCTCGATCGGAGCGCTGACGGTGAACTCGTTGGCGATCTTCATCCTGTGCGTCCTCTCATGCGTGGCTGCACTCAGTAAAAGCTTGGTACGCATCGCGAATCTGCGTACGGTCGTCGGGCGTTTTGGCCAGGGCCCCAAGGCTGGCCAGAGCGGGACTCGAATCCGCTGCGGTGAGGTCTGCGACCCCGAGTGCCACCAAAGCCGCCACCCAGTCGATAGTCTCGGCCACACCGGGTGGCTTGTCCAGATCGAGATCCCGTGCAGTGCAAACGAATTGAGTGGCGTTCTCGATCAACGGCGCGGTAGCCCCGGGCACCGTGCGGCGCACGATCGCGGCCGCCCGGTCCGGCTCCGGGTAGTCGATCCAGTGGTAGAGGCAGCGCCGCCGCAGTGCGTCGTGCAGGTCACGGCTGCGGTTGGACGTGAGCACCGCCATCGGCGGGCACTCCGCGAGGAAAGTGCCCAGCTCGGGAACGGTCACCGCGGACTCACCAAGGAACTCCAGCAGTAACGCCTCGAATTCGTCGTCGGCCCGGTCGATTTCATCGATGAGCAGCACTGGAGGGGTCGGTCCGCGGTGCCGCACGCACCGCAGGATGGGCCGGTCCACCAGATACGCCTCGGTGTACAGATCCGCTTCCGATATGTCTGAGATACCCTTGCCGCGCGCCTCGGCCAGCCTGATGGACAATAGCTGGCGTTGGTAGTTCCAGTCGTAGAGCGCCTCGTTGGCCGTCAGCCCTTCATAGCATTGCAGCCGGATCAGCGTGGTATCCAACACGACTGCAAGGGTTTTCGCGGCTGTTGTCTTGCCAACACCGGGCTCACCCTCCAACAACAGCGGCCTGCCCAGCGTAACCGCCAGATAGATTGCCGACGCCGTGCCGGTATCCAGCAGGTAGTTCTGTTCGTCGAACCGGCGGATCACGTCGTCGGGACTTGCGAAGGTCACGAGGGCACCGATTCCAGCAGCCGTCGGTAGTCGTCCCAGGTGTCCACGTCAAGCGGCACGCAGCCGTCCACGGCGAGTTCGCGCACTGGGTGGCGGCCGGAGTGCACCAGCTTCCAGACACCCTTGTCGCCGTGCAGTCGCGCGAGTTCGCCGAACACGGTGCGGCTAAACCAGAATGGATGCCCGACGCCGTCGGCGTAGCGGCACACCATGATCTCGGTGGCCGGCCCGACGTCGATGATCCGCCGCAGTGTCGCCGGCGCCACCTGAGGCTGGTCGCCCAGCATCAGCACGATCCCGGTGGCCCGCGGATGCACCCGTGCCAACGCGACGCGCAGCGATGCCGCACACCCGCGCTCGACATCCTCGACGACCACCACGTCGGTCCCGTCCAGCGCCATCGCGGCACGCACCGCCGACGCCGCACCGCCCAGGGTGAGGATCAGCTGGTCGAATCCGGCTTGCCGGGCAACGTCGAGGGTGGCCCCAAGCACCGTGGTATCCCGATATGGCAGTAGCTGTTTGGGCGTGCCCAACCGGTTGGAGCGCCCGGCGGCGAGTACCACACCGGTGATCTGGGTCGCGGTCATGCGCCGCCGTTCTCGTCCGCCAACGCCTTCCGGCCTCTGGGGCCGCCGCCGCGCAGCGTGGCGATCAGTTCCGCCGCAATCGACACCGCGATCTCCGCCGGAGTTTTGGCGCCGATGGCCAATCCGACCGGGGTATGCACCCGGGCCCGCTCGGCATCGGACAGGTCCAGCGAATCCAGGATGGACGCGCCGCGTACCGTGCTGGCCACCAGCCCGACATACCCAACGCCGTTATCCAGCGCCGTGCGGATGATTTCGGCTTCGGGCCCGCCGTGGCTGGCGATCACAATCGCAGTTGGCAAGGCGTCGGTGTCGGCCGGATCGGTGTCGCGGCGCGCGTCGTAGCCCAACAGGCCGCACAGTTCGATCAACGCGTCGGCGATCGGGGTTTCGCCGTAAATCTGGATCAGCGGGGCCGGCAGCTGCGGGGTCAGGAAGATCTCCAGGGATCCGCCGGCCAGGCACGGGTTGACCACCACACACGCCCCGGGAGCTTCCGGGAAGTGCACGTCACCGTCGGGCAGCACGCGCAGCAGCACGCTCTCGCCGGCCTGCAACACGCCCATCGCCGCCTTGCGGACCGAGTTCTGCGCGCAGTGGCCGCCGACAAAGCCCTCGATGGTGCCGTCCGCCAACAGGATTGCCTCATCGCCCGGGCGGGCCGACGTGGGCTGCTGGGCCCGCACCACGGTCGCGCGCACGAACGGTGTCCGCGCGGCCACCAGCTGTGCGGCCCGGTCACTGATGGACATCGACGCCCTCGAGCTCCCCTAGATCGGTGGTGTGGCCCGGCCCTGCATGGCCTCCCAGACCCGCGACGGCGTCAACGGCATGTCGGCGTGCCGAACCCCGAACGGCGCCAACGCATCCACCACCGCGTTCACCACCGCCGGCGGGGAACCCACCGTGGCCGACTCACCGATGCCCTTGGCGCCGATCGGGTGATGCGGCGACGGGGTCACGGTGTGCCCGGTCTCTAGGTGTGGCACCTCGAGCGCGGTCGGGATCAGGTAGTCCATCAACGATCCGCCCAGACAGTTGCCGTCCTCGTCGAAGGCAATCATCTCCATCAGCGCCATGCCGATGCCGTCGACGATGCCGCCGTGTACCTGACCCTCGATGATCATCGGGTTGATCCGGGTTCCGCAATCATCGACGGCCAAAAAGCGCCGCACCTTCACCACCGCGGTGCCCGGGTCGATGTCGACCACACAGAAGTAGGCGCCGTACGGGTAGGTCAGATTCGACGGGTTGTAGCAGACCTCGGCATCCAGCCCGCCCTCGATGCCCTCGGGCAGATCGCCGGCGCCGTGCGCGCGCATCGCGATGTCGGCGATGGTCACCGCGGCCGACGGGTCACCCTTGACGTGGAACTTCCCTTTCTCCCACTGTAAGTCGGCGACCGAAACCTCGAGCATGCCCGAGGCGATGATCTTGGCCTTGTCGCGCACCTTGCGGGCGACCAGCGCCGCGGCACCACCCGAGACGGGTGTGGACCGGCTGCCGTAGGTGCCCAACCCGAACGGTGTCTGGTCGGTGTCGCCGTGCACCACCTCGATGTCGTCGGGCGCAATCCCCAGCTCCTCGGCGACGATCTGCGCGAACGTCGTCTCGTGGCCCTGGCCCTGGGTCTGAACCGAAAGCCGCAGCACGGCTTTGCCCGTCGGGTGCACGCGCAGCTCGCAGCCGTCGGCCATGCCCAGGCCGAGGATGTCCATGTCCTTGCGCGGCCCGGCGCCCACGGCCTCGGTGAAAAATGACATCCCGATGCCCATCAGCTCGCCGCGCGCTCGCCGCTGCTTTTGTTCGGCGCGTAACGCCTCGTAGCCGATCATGTTCATCGCCTTACGCATTGTGGTCTCGTAGTCGCCCGAGTCGTACACCCAACCAGTCTTGCTCTGATACGGAAACTGGTTGGGCCGCAATAGATTCCGCAAGCGCAGCTCGGCTGGATCCATCTTCAGCTCGAAGGCCAGGCAGTCCACCAGCCGCTCGACGAAGTAGACCGCTTCGGTGATGCGGAACGAACACGCGTAGGCGACCCCGCCGGGCGCCTTGTTGGTATACACCGCGGTCATGTGACAGTAGGCGGCCTCGATGTCGTAGCTGCCGGTGAACACCCCGAAGAACCCGGCTGGGTACTTCGCCGGCGCGGCCTGGGCGTTAAACGCACCATGGTCGGCCAGCACATTGGACCGGATCGCCAGGATCTTGCCGTCACGGTTGGCGGCAATCTCGCCGACCATGATGTAGTCGCGGGCGAATCCGGTGGACGTCAGGTTCTCGCTGCGGTCCTCCATCCATTTGACCGGCTTGTCCAGCAGCAGCGACGCGACAATGGCACAGACATAACCGGGATAGATCGGCACCTTGTTGCCGAAGCCGCCGCCGATGTCGGGCGAGATCACCCGAATCTTGTGTTCGGGCAACCCGGCCACCAGCGCGTATAGCGTGCGATGCGCGTGCGGCGCCTGGCTGGTGGTCCACAGCGTCAGCTTTCCGGTGACCGGATCTAGATCGGCCACCGCGCCACAGGTTTCCATCGGCGCCGGGTGCACCCGCGGGTAGACGATCTCCTGCTGGACAACGACGTCGGCCTTGGCGAACACCGCCTCGGTCGCCGCCGCGTCGCCGGTCTCCCAGTCGAAGATGTGATTGTCGCTCTTTCCCTCCAGATCGGTGCGGATGACCGGCGCCGACGGGTCCAGCGCCGTGCGGGCATCCACGACGGGATCCCGCGGTTCGTAGTCGACGTCGACCAACTCGCATGCATCGCGGGCCGAATACCGGTCCTCGGCAACCACGAACGCCACCTCTTGGCCCTGGAAGCGCGTCTTGTCGGTGGCCAGCACGGCTTGTACGTCGTTGGCTAGTGTCGGCATCCAAGCCAGGCCCTTGGCGGCCAGATCGGCGCCGGTCACCACGGCCTTGACTTTCGGATGTGCCTGCGCGGCAGTCACATCGATGCGCACGATGCGGGCATGCGCATACGGCGAACGCAGGATGGCCAGATGCAACATGCCCGGCAGCGCGACGTCGTCGACGTAGGTTCCGCGCCCGCGGATGAATCGCGGGTCCTCTTTGCGCATCATCCGGCCGTGCCCGCACGGCTGCTGAGCGTTGTCGGCTAGGTCTTCCGGCGACGGAGGGCGTGACTCGATCGTTGTCATGACTGCGCCTTTACGGTCTGGTGCGCTGCCGCCCACTGAATGGAGCGCACGATCGTGGTGTATCCGGTGCACCGGCAGATCTGCCCCGAGATCGCTTCCCGGATGGTCTGCTCGTCGGGATCCGGGTTGCGGTCCAGCAGGGCGCGCGCGGTAATCAGCATTCCCGGGGTGCAGAAGCCGCATTGCAGCCCGTGGCAGCGCATGAACCCTTCCTGCACCGGGTCGAGCTGGCCGTCGGGCCCAGCCAAGCCCTCTACCGTGCGGATGCTGTGCCCGGAGGCCATCACGGCGAGCATCGTGCAGGATTTCACCGGCACGCCGTCGACCTCCACCACGCATGTCCCGCAGTTGCTGGTATCACAGCCCCAGTGAGTTCCGGTGAGCCGCAGCTGATCACGGAGAAAATGGACCAGCAGCATCCGGGGTTCGACCTCGGCGGTGACGGGCTCGCCGTTTACCGTCATGTTCACCTGCATGGTTGGTTTCCCTCTCAGGCCTCGGGGGCCGCCGGCGCGCCGAGCACGCGCCCGGCGGCGGTGCGCAGCGTGCGAACGGTCAGTTCACCGGCGAGGTGCCGCTTGTACTCCGCGGTGCCGCGGACGTCGGTCACCGGCGTGCAAGCTTGCGCGGCGCGCCGGCCCGCCTCAGCGAACACCTCTTCGGTAGCGGGTTGGCCGACCAGTCCCGCGGACAGCTCCGCCAGCGCGACCGGGTCGGGATTCACCGCGGTCAAACCCACCCGAGCGGCGAGGATCGTCTGGCCGTCGAGCGTGACCGCGGCACCGGCCGCGGTGATGGCCCAGTCGCCGACCCGCCGTTCCACCTTGGCGTACGCGCTGGAGGTGTTGTGCCGCAGCGGAATCCGCACCTCAATTAGGACCTCGTTGTGGGCGAGCGCGGTTTCGTACGGCCCGACCAGGAAGTCGTCGATCGCTATCTCACGTTCACCCGAGGGCCCTTTCGCCAGGCACACCGCATCCAGAACGGTGCACACGGTCGACAGGTCCTCGGCCGGATCCGCCTGGCAGAGCGAACCGCCCAGGGTGCCGCGGTTGCGGACCACCGGGTCGGCGATCACCCGCTCGGCATCGCGGAAGATCGGGCACACCGCCGCCAGCGCATCGGAGTCCAGAATCTCTCGATGGCGGGTCATCGCACCCAGCCGAACCAGGTTGGGATTGTTGATTCCGCCGACCACGACGTAGCCGAGTTCGGGGGCCAGGTCGTTGATGTCCACGAGGTACTCGGGGTTGGCGATGCGCAGCTTCATCATCGGCAGCAGGCTGTGCCCGCCGGCGACCACCCGCGCTCCCTCCCCCAACCGATCCAACAATCCGATGGCGTGGTCCACGCTGGTGGCACGTTCGTATTCGAAAGGCCCAGGTACTTGCATGCGCCCCAGTGTCGGCCGCCCGCGAAAAGGGCGTCAATGTCGAGTTAAGTAATCCTTGAACTCGCCCGCTACCTGCGCATCATGGTGGATCCGTCCGGCAATATCGGCCAGCGGGCGTCCCCCTCCGCCCCAACGTCGGGCGATGATGTCGGCCGCGATCGAGACCGCGGTCTCCTCGGGGGTTCGGGCACCGAGATCCAGCCCGATCGGGCTGGACAACCGGCTCAGCTCGGCGTCGGTCAGGCCCGCCGCGCGTAGCCGATCCATCCGGTCGTCGTGCGTCTTGCGTGATCCCATCGCCCCCACGTATCCGACACCCAGGCGCAGCGCCACCTCGAGCACCGGGACGTCGAACTTCGGATCGTGGGTGAGCACGCAGATCACCGTGCGCTCGTCGATACCACCCGCCTCCGCCTGGGCAGCCAGATAGCGGTGGGGCCATGCGACGACGACGTCATCGGCCGTCGGAAAGCGCGCTGGCGTGGCGAATACCGCGCGGGCGTCGCAGACGGTGACCCGGTAGCCGAGGAACGAACCCTGCCGCGCCAGCGCGGCGGCGAAGTCGATGGCACCGAACACCAGCATCCGCGGGCGCGGCGCGTGGCTGGACACGAAGACCTCCATGCCCTCGCCACGCCGCTGCCCATCGGGCCCATATTCGAGGATCTCGCTGCGGCCCACCGCGAGCAGACCCCGCGCATCGTCGATAACCGCCGCATCGGCACGCGCCGAACCCAGCGAACCCGTCACGGGGCTCTTTGTGTCGGGCCGGATCACCAGTCGGCGACCCACCCGCCGCTCGTCCGGATGGGCGATGACGGTCGCGATGGCGACCGGGCGTTGCGCGCCGATGTCGTCGGCCAGCTCGCCCAGCTCGGGAAACGTGGCCCGCGATACGGGCTCGACGAAGACGTCGATGATGCCGCCACAGGTCAGGCCTACCGCGAATGCGGTATCGTCGCTGACTCCGTAGTGTTCCAGCCGCGGTATCCCGGTTTGGGCCACCTCGGCGGCCAGCTCATATACCGCACCCTCCACGCAGCCGCCCGACACCGACCCACTTACCGAACCGTCCGGGGCTACCACCATCGCGGCCCCCGGGGGCCGCGGCGCTGACCGCAAGGTTCGCACCACCGTCGCGACCCCCGCGGTGTCACCGGCGGCCCAGATCGCCATCAGCTCGGCAAGCACTTCACGCACGCTTCCCAAAGTAGGCTTCAGTGCATGACCCCGGCTCAACTTCGGGCCTATTCGGCGGTGGTTCGCCTGGGCTCGGTACGGGCGGCCGCCGCGGAACTCGGTCTTTCCGACGCCGGAGTCTCCATGCACGTCGCGGCGCTGCGCAAGGAACTCGACGACCCGCTGTTTACCAGGACCGGTGCCGGGCTGGCGTTCACGCCCGGCGGGCTGCGGCTGGCCAGCCGCGCGGTCGAAATCCTGGGCCTGCAACAACAAACCGCGATCGAGGTCACCGAGGCCGCCCACGGGCGTCGGTTGCTGCGCATCGCCGCCTCCAGCGCCTTCGCCGAACACGCCGCGCCGGGCCTGATCGAGCTCTTCTCGTCTCGGGCCGACGACCTTTCGGTCGAGTTGAGCGTGCATCCCACCAGCCGGTTCCGCGAACTGATCTGCTCGCGCGCCGTCGACATCGCGATCGGCCCGGCCAGTGAGAGCTCGATCGGTTCCGACGGCTCGATCTTTCTACGGCCCTTCCTGAAGTATCAGATCATCACCGTCGTCGCGCCGAATAGCCCACTGGCCGCAGGCATTCCGATGCCCGCGCTGTTGCGTCACCAGCAATGGATGTTGGGTCCGTCCGCCGGCAGCGTAGATGGTGAGATCGCAACCATGTTGCGCGGCTTGGCGATTCCGGAGTCCCAGCAACGGATCTTCCAGAGCGATGCCGCCGCGCTGGAGGAGGTCATGCGCGTCGGGGGCGCCACGCTGGCCATTGGCTTTGCGGTCGCCAAGGATCTTGCCGCCGGACGGTTGGTGCACGTGACCGGTCCTGGGCTGGATCGCGCCGGCGAGTGGTGTGTGGCGACATTGGCGCCTTCGGCCCGCCAACCCGCCGTCTCCGAGCTTGTTGGCTTCATCAGCACCCCGAGGTGTATTCAGGCGATGATCCGGGGCAGCGGGGTCGGGGTGACGCGGTTCCGCCCAAAGGTCCACGTCACCCTGTGGAGCTAGCTACTTCGACTTGAAAGGCTCGGCGCGCCGGTCCGCCCGTTGACGGGGCCCGGCTGCGAGGATTAGCCAGTTCCCTTGTCGCACAGGAGCGTTGAGGCTATCGCCGTACGCCTACTGCGTGCGATCAGCGCTTGCTCGTTCCATACCACAGGGTGCGGCCCAGGTGCAAGGTTCACTGTGCATCGTGCGCTGGAGCCTTTGGTGCCTGTTGCCCGTTGAACCGTGATCCAGCGCGGCTGAGGGTGTGGTGGTGTCGGGCCGCTGGGAGGCCGGGAATGCGGACGGTAACGGTGGCTCCGCGGGGTTGATCGGCAGCGGCGGGGCCGGCGGCGACGGCGGTAGCGGCGGGGCCACCGGCGCCGGTGGCGAAGGTGGCGATGCTGGAGCAAGCGGGTCCATAAACGGCAACGCCGGCGACCCCGGCAACAGCGGAGAACGCGGCGCAGTGGGCAAGCCCGGCGCACCCGGCTGACCCGAAAATCACCGCATCACCGGGCTCGCTCACAACCGAGAGCGGACGCGGGCTCGGCGGGCTAGACGAATCGACGCGCCAACTTTCTCGGATCGAAGAAGCTATACGCTTTACCCCCATGAGTGTGTACAAGGTGATCGACATCATCGGGACCAGCCCCACATCCTGGGAACAGGCGGCGGCGGAGGCGGTCCAGCGGGCGCGGGATAGCGTCGATGACATCCGCGTCGCTCGGGTCATTGAGCAGGACATGGCCGTGGACAGCGCCGGCAAGATCACCTACCGCATCAAGCTCGAAGTGTCGTTCAAGATGAGGCCGGCGCAACCGCGCTAGCACGGGCCGGCGAGCAGACGCAAAATCGCACGGTTTGCGGTTGATTCGTGCGATTTTGTGTCTGCTCGCCGAGGCCTACCAGGCGCGGCCCAGGTCCGCGTGCTGCCGTATCCAGGCGTGCATCGCGATTCCGGCGGCCACGCCGGCGTTAATGCTTCGCGTCGACCCGAACTGGGCGATCGACACCGTGACCGCCGCGCCGGCACGGGCGTCGTCGGTAATGCCGGGCCCTTCCTGGCCGAATAACAGCAGGCATTCCCGCGGCAACGCGGTCTGCTCCAGGCGCGCCGCACCCGGGACGTTGTCCACCGCCACCACAGTCAAGCCGGCGCCCGCCGCGAACTCCAGCAGCCCGGTGGTGCTGTCGTGGTGGCATAACCGCTGATAGCGGTCGGTCACCATGGCGCCGCGCCGATTCCACCGCCGACGCCCGACGATGTGCACGGTGTGCACGGCGAATGCATTGGCGGTGCGCACCACCGAGCCGATATTGGCATCGTGTCCGAAGTTCTCGATCGCCACGTGCAAGGGGTGACGGCGCGTATCGATGTCGGCGATGATCGCCTCTCGGGTCCAGTACCGGTAGGCGTCGACGACGTTGCGAGCATCGCCGTCGCGCAACAACACCGGGTCGTATCGGGGGTCGTCCGGGAGGTCGCCTGCCCAGGGCCCCACGCCGCCGGTCGGCGCGCCCCATTCCGTAGGCCCGGGCCCAAGCGCACTCATCGCGAGGTCCACAACGCGGCGTGGGTTCCCACTGTCGCGACCGTCGCGTACAGCAACGCCTCGTTGATCTCGCCCTGCGTACACAGCGACGCGCTAATGTGGACCGCGTCCAGTAGCGCGTCAGGAAGGATCAGCACCGAGGATCCATACGTCGCGCACGCCGGGCTCAGTCCGCGGCCGGGCAGTGTCGGTGCGGCGAGCAGCATCATGGGACCGCCGCGGGCAGCGGAGTCGTCCCGATACCGATCCGGGACGGCGTCGACCTCCAGCCCCAGCAGCATGTAGCCATTACCGGTGAACGCCACCGGATCTCCGAGCTGGGGCTTACCCAGCTGCATGCCGTCGGCGCGCCAAGCCGAGACGCTGGTGGTCTTGACCACCAGACCGGCGTCGTTTTGATTGGTCGGCAGCATCCCCACCGGAAACGCGGCCGGATAGGCCGCGGCAGTACCCGGGATCCGATCGCGGGGCGAGTACGTGTACACGCCGCGGACGGCGCTTCGCTCTTTCAGCGGACCCAGGCAGACCGTGCCGGTGAGCCGGCCGGCAGGCGCCGATAGCGGCGACACGACGTCGCGCACGTGGGCCATCGCGTCGCCGCAGCTGCCGAGCGCAGCGGATTCCATCGGATGGGCCAACGCGCCGTACAGCCCGAAGCGAATGTCTTCGGGCTTGGCGTGCGGCGCATGCGGGTCCGTCGGGGATGCATCCACGTCGATGAGCACATAGTCGCCGGACCAGCGCAGATTCGACACCGACATGTTCCAGCCCAGCACCGCCAGCGATTCGCCGGTCCGGGCGCTCTGGGCGCCGTAGGTGCGACCGGAATGACTCGAACCCGAGCAGCCCGTCAGACCGGACAGGACGACGGCCCCGCAGGTGGCCCAGGCAACGAGAATGCGCACAGCGATGCCGCCGACGCCTAATCCAGCCCCAGATCGGCCAGGCCCAGCACGCTGCGGTAGCGCAGTCCCTCGGCTTCGATAGCCTCTGCGGCCCCGGTGGCGCGATCCACCACGGTAGCCACGCCGACAACCTCACCACCCACGTCTTGGACGGCGTGCACCGCCGTCAGCGCGGAGTTACCGGTGGTACTGGTGTCCTCTACCACCAGCACCCGCTGCCCGGTAACCTCCGACCCTTCGATAAGTCGCTGCATGCCATGGGCTTTCGCCGACTTGCGGACCACGAACGCGTCGATCGGACGGCCCGGGGCATGCATGATGGCGGTCGCCACGGGATCGGCCCCGAGTGTCAGGCCGCCGACAACCGAATAGTCCCAGTCGGCAGTGAGTTCGCGCATTAGCCGGCCGATCAGCGCGGACGCCCGATGGTGCAAGGTGGCGCGACGCAGGTCGACGTAGTAGTCGGCCTCCCGGCCAGACGACAGCGTGACGCGGCCGTGCACCACCGACAGCCGGCGCACCAACTCAGCCAACTCTGCGCGGTCAGGTCCGGCCACGGCTTCTCCTCACGCCGCCACGCGGGAGGCCGATCACATGCGGCGTCACCGCGGTGGCCTCGGGCGTGACATCCGCGGTCTCAGTGTTGGTAGTTGGTGGCCTGCTGGCCGTTGCGTCCGGCCGGCGGCGGGCGCCGAACGCCTTCGGAGCGGCCTTCATCGCGGCGGATCGGCTCGGGGGCCCGACGAGCCGGATCGGGCAGCACCGTGGTTGCCGGATCCGGCTGGGCGCGCCGCGGCGGTAACTCCGCGGGGCCGCCCGGGGCCACGGGTCGGCCAGGTGCCGCGCCGCGCGGTCCCACCCCGGTTTGTTGGGGCATCTCCTGCGGCAGCGGCGGCAACACGCGCAGCAAGTCGTTGAATTGGCGCACGGTGCGCAGGCCCTCGTCCCACTGGGCACGGGTGCTGGCAATCGGCATGCTGACCAGCGTCCAGTTCTGCTCGTTCCACATGATTTCGGCGCAGTCGGGCGCGGTGTGCGCGAAGGTGACCATCCGCCGATCGCAGGCGCGCCGGGCCGCGTCTAGATTGGTGGAGTACACCATCCGTGGCCCGATCGCGCCCAGCAGCCAGATGTCGCTTTCTCGTGGCTCTTTCAGGCCTTTGAGCCGCAGGTCGACCACGACATTGGTGCCCACCTTGCGATGCAGCGCGATCACGGTGGCGACTTCCTCGAGATCGAAGATGTACACCGCCTCGCCGCGGATCTGACCCAGCACCACGTTATGGGCGGCAACATCGCCAACTGTGGACATCACGCCGCGCGTCCAGCGCTTGAGTATCTCGGTGGATTCCCGTTCGTAGTCGAACCCGTGCGATCGCGCCCACGACTTGCGGCGTCTGCTGCGCCCGCGGCGTCGATCGATGTCGACGTACAGCAACACCACGGCACCGACGAAGCACAGTGCCGAGAGCGTGAACCAAAGCGGGACCATCGGTGCTTAGCCTATCCGCTGGCGGCCCGGAACCGAGAATGCGACCAGGTCACAACCCAGTCACCTTCCACGCCGAGCAGACGCGGAATCGCACTGCGCGGACCTCACGCGTGCGATTCCGCGTCTGCTCGTCAGACAAATCAGCCCAGGATCAGCGAGTCGGCGTCGGGGCTGACGTTGACCGGCACGGTATCGCCGTCGTGCACCTGGCCGGCCAACAGCATCTTGGCCAGCTGGTCACCGATGGCCTGCTGCACCAGCCGGCGCAACGGCCGCGCCCCGTACACCGGGTCGAATCCGCGCTGCGCCAACCAGCGCTTGGCCGGCAGCGAGACCTGCAGCTGCAGCCGCCGCTGCGCCAGCCGCTTGCCCAGCTGCGCCAGCTGGATGTCGACGATGCGCACCAGCTCTTCGGGGTTGAGACCCTCAAAGATGAGCACGTCGTCGAGCCGGTTGATGAACTCCGGCTTGAACGTAGCGCGCACCGCGGCCAGCACCTGCTCGGCGCTGCCACCCGACCCCAGGTTGGACGTCAGGATCAAGATGGTGTTGCGGAAGTCGACCGTGCGGCCGTGCCCGTCGGTGAGCCGGCCCTCGTCGAGGACCTGCAGCAGCACGTCGAACACGTCCGGGTGCGCCTTCTCGATCTCGTCGAACAGCACCACCGTGTAGGGACGCCGGCGCACCGCCTCGGTCAGCTGACCGCCCGCCTCGTATCCCACATAGCCGGGCGGGGCGCCGATCAACCGAGCCACGGTGTGCTTCTCGCCGTACTCGCTCATGTCGATGCGGACCATCGCCCGCTCGTCGTCGAACAGGAAGTCGGCCAGCGCCTTGGCCAGCTCGGTCTTGCCGACACCGGTCGGGCCGAGGAACATGAACGCCCCGGTGGGCCGGTTGGGGTCGGACACCCCGGCCCGGCTGCGCCGCACCGCATCAGAGACTGCGGTAACCGCGGCCTTCTGCCCGATGACCCGCTTGCCCAGCTCGTCTTCCATGCGCAGCAGCTTGGCGGTCTCGCCTTCCAGCAGCCGACCGGCCGGGATGCCGGTCCACGCCGACACCACGTCGGCGATGTCGTCGGGACCGACCTCCTCCTTGAGCATCACCTGCTCCCGGGCCTGCGCCTGCGGCAACGCCGCGTCGAGCTTCTTCTCCACCTCGGGGATGCGTCCGTAGCGCAGCTCGGCGGCCTTGGCCAGGTCGCCGTCGCGTTCGGCCCGCTCGGATTCCCCGCGCAGGGCTTCCAGCTGCTCCTTGAGGTCGCGGACGATTTCGATCGCGTTCTTCTCGTTCTGCCAGCGGGTGGTGAGCTCGGCCAACTTCTCTTTCTGGTCGGCCAGCTCGGAGCGCAGCTTGGCCAACCGCTCCGCCGACGCCTCGTCTTCTTCTTTGGACAGCGCCATCTCTTCGATCTCCAGCCGGCGCACCAGCCGCTCGACCTCGTCGATCTCGACGGGCCGCGAGTCGATCTCCATCCGCAGCCGGCTGGCCGCCTCGTCGACCAGGTCGATGGCCTTGTCGGGCAGGAAGCGGGCGGTGATATACCGGTCGCTCAAAGTGGCAGCTGCCACCAGCGCCGAGTCGGTGATGCGCACCCCGTGGTGCACCTCGTAGCGGTCTTTGAGCCCGCGCAGGATGCCGATGGTGTCCTCCACCGACGGCTCGCCGACGTACACCTGTTGGAAACGGCGCTCGAGCGCGGCGTCCTTCTCGATGTGCTTGCGGTATTCGTCCAGCGTGGTCGCCCCGACCAGCCGTAACTCGCCGCGGGCCAGCATCGGCTTGATCATGTTGCCGGCGTCCATCGCCCCCTCGCCGGTGGCGCCGGCGCCGACGATGGTGTGCAGCTCGTCGATGAACGTGATGATTTGGCCGGCCGAGTTCTTGATGTCGTCGAGGACGGCCTTGAGCCGTTCCTCGAATTCGCCGCGGTATTTGGAGCCGGCGACCATCGAGCCGAGATCGAGCGCGACGATGGTCTTGTCGCGCAAGCTCTCCGGCACGTCGCCGGCCACGATGCGCTGCGCCAGGCCCTCCACGATCGCGGTCTTGCCGACGCCGGGCTCACCGATCAGCACCGGGTTGTTCTTGGTGCGACGGGACAGCACCTGCACCACGCGGCGGATCTCGTTGTCGCGGCCGATGACCGGGTCGAGTTTGCCTTCGCGGGCGCGGGCGGTCAGGTCGGTGGAGTACTTCTGCAGCGCCTGATAGGTCGCCTCCGGTTCGGGGCTGGTGACCCGGGCGCTGCCGCGCACCTTGACGAACGCCTCCCGCAGCGCCTGCGGCGAGGCGCCGTGGCCGGTCAACAGCTTGGCGACGTCGGAGTCACCGGTGGCCAGCCCGACCATCACGTGCTCGGTGGAGACGTACTCGTCGTCCAGCTCGGTGGCCAGCTGCTGCGCGGTGGTGATCGCCGCTAACGACTCGCGGGACAGCTGCGGCTGCGTGCTGGCTCCAGTCGCCTGCGGCAAACGGTCGAGCAGGCGCTGGGTTTCGGCGCGGACGGTGGCGGGCTCGACACCGACAGCCTCCAGTAGCGGTGCGGCGATACCGTCGTTTTGGGTCAGCAGCGCCATCAGCAGGTGAGCGGGCCGGATCTCGGGATTGCCGGCGGTCGAAGCCGCCTGTAACGCCGCGGTTAGCGCCGCCTGCGTCTTGGTCGTCGGGTTAAACGAGTCCACGACACCTCCATTCGGGGTCCGTTCGAAATGCTTGTCGGGTTGTTCAACGCCGTCAATGTTGAGTCTGTTCCGCTCAATTTTACCCACTTGTGCATCCGCCGCCGTTTCGCCGCGAGCTTAGAATCGAGGTCCGTGGGCCTCGAGGACCGGGACGCGTTGCGGGTGTTGCAAAACGCCTTCAAGCTCGACGACCCGGAACTGGTCCGCCGCTTCTATGCCCATTGGTTTGCCCTCGACGCCTCGGTACGCGACCTGTTCCCACCCGACATGGGCGCCCAGCGAGCCGCTTTCGGGCAGGCGCTGCACTGGGTGTACGGCGAGCTGGTGGCGCAGCGCGCCGAGGAACCGGTGGCCTTTCTTGCCCAGCTCGGCCGCGACCACCGCAAATACGGTGTGCTGCCAACCCAGTACGACACGTTGCGCCGCGCGCTGTATACGACCCTGCGTGACTATCTGGGCCATCCAAGCCGGGGCGCCTGGACGGACGCCGTCGACGAGGCCGCCGGCCAGTCGCTCAACCTGATCATCGGGGTGATGAGCGGTGCCGCGGACGCCGATGACGCGCCCGCCTGGTGGGACGGCACGGTCGTCGAGCACATCCGGGTGTCACGCGACCTTGCTGTCGCTCGGCTGCAGCTGGACCGCCCGCTGCACTATTACCCTGGCCAATACGTCAACGTGCATGTTCCGCAATGCCCCCGCCGGTGGCGATATCTCAGCCCAGCCATTCCGGCCGACCCGAACGGGCGGATCGAGTTTCACGTCCGGGTGGTTCCCGGTGGCCTGGTCAGCAACGCCATCGTGGGTGAAACTCGGCCCGGTGACCGGTGGCGATTGTCCGGTCCGCACGGAGCCTTTCGGGTGGACCGCGACGGCGGCGACGTGCTCATGGTCGCCGGTAGCACCGGGCTGGCGCCGCTGCGGGCGCTGATCATCGACCTCAGCCGCTTCGCGGTGAATCCGCGCGTGCACCTGTTCTTCGGAGCACGCTATGCCTGCGAACTCTACGACCTGCCCACGCTGTGGCAGATCGCGGCGCACAATCCGTGGCTGTCGGTCTCGCCGGTGTCGGAGTACAACGGTGATCCGGCTTGGGCCGCCGACTATCCCGACGTGTCGGCGCCGCGCGGTCTGCACGTGCGCCAGACCGGCCGACTACCCGATGTGGTCTCCCGATACGGCGGCTGGGGCGATCGGCAGATTCTGATCTGCGGTGGACCGGCCATGGTCCGCGCCACCAAGGCCGCCCTGATCGCCAAAGGCGCGCCACCGGAGCGCATTCAGCACGACCCACTGTCGCGCTAGCCGGGCGGAAATCCACCGTCCGGTGGCGTCGCTTCGACATGGCATACGGCCTTTGCTACCCGGTCACCGCTGGCTAGCATGAGTGCGACTGAGTGGAGCGGGGATGAGCAAGTTGCTGCCACGGGGCACAGTGACATTGCTGTTGGCCGACGTCGAGGGATCCACCTGGCTGTGGGAGACCCATCCAGACGACATGGGTGCTGCCGTGGCGCGCCTCGACAAAGCCGTGTCTGGTGTGATTGCCGCCCATGACGGCGTACGCCCAGTCGAGCAGGGTGAGGGTGATAGCTTTGTCCTCGCGTTCGCCTGCGCGTCGGATGCCGTGGCCGCCGCGTTGGACTTGCAGCGAGCGCGGCTCGCACCGATCCGGTTGCGCATAGGCGTGCACACCGGGGAGGTCGCGCTCCGCGACGAAGGCAACTATGCCGGTCCGACCATCAACCGGACCGCGCGCCTGCGTGACTTGGCGCATAGGGGCCAGACGGTGCTCTCGGGCGTGACCGAAAGCCTGGTCATCGATCGCCTCCCGGACAAAGCATGGCTGGTTGACCTGGGGACGCACGCGCTGCGGGATCTGTCGCGTCCGGAGCGGGTAATGCAGCTGTGTCATCCCGAATTGCGTATCGATTTCCCGCCGCTGCGGGTGGCCAATGACGATGTGGCCCATGGTCTTCCGGTGCACCTGACGCGTTTTGTGGGGCGCGGCGCGCAGATCACCGAGGTGCACCGGTTGGTGACCGATAACCGGTTGGTGACCCTGACCGGCGCCGGCGGCGTGGGCAAGACACGGCTGGCGGCGCAGCTCGCGGCGCAGATCGCCGGTGAGTTCGGTCGCGCGTGGTTCGTGGATCTGGCGCCGATCACGGACCCCGACTTGGTGCCGGTCACGGTGGCGGGCGCGCTGGGACTGCACGACCAGCCGGGCCGCTCCACGACGGACACCGTGCTGCGCTTTCTTGGCGGGCGTCCAGCCCTGGTGGTGCTGGATAACTGCGAGCACCTGCTGGATGCGACGGCGGCCTTGGTGTTAGCGCTGGTGAAAGCGTGCCGGGGGGTGAGGTTGCTGGCAACTTGTCGTGAGCCGCTCCGGGTCGAGGGTGAGGTGAGCTACCGGGTGCCGTCGCTGTCACTGAGCGATGAAGCCGTTGAGATGTTTTGCTACCGGGCTCAGCGAGTCCGGCCGGACTTTCGCCTCACCGACGACAACTCCGCCGCAGTGACCGAGATCTGCAAACGGCTGGACGGTTTGCCGCTGGCGATCGAGCTGGCGGCTGCGCGGCTGCGGTCGATGACGCTTGACGAGATCATCGATGGCTTGCGTGACCGGTTCGCGCTGTTGACCGGCGGTGCGCGCACGGCCGCGCACCGGCAGCAGACGCTGTGGGCCTCGGTGGATTGGTCGTACACGCTATTGACCGAGCCGGAACGTACCTTGTTTCGCCGGCTTGCGGTGTTTGTGGGTTGCTTTTTTGTCGACGACGCACAGGCGGTTGCCTGCAGCGGCGATGTGCAGCGCTACCAGGTCCTTGACGAGATCACCCTGCTGGTCGACAAGTCACTGGTGATGGCCGACGACAACAGCGGCCGGACGTGCTATCGGTTATGCGAGACGATGCGCCACTACGCGTTGGAAAAACTCTCCGAGGCTGGCGAGGTGGACGCCGTGTTTGCGCGGCACCGTGACTACTACACGGCGCTGGCTGCCAGGGTCGACAATCCCGGACCCTCCGATTATTCGCACTGCCTCGACCAAGCCGAAACCGAGATCGACAACCTACGTGCCGCCTTTGTGTGGAACCGGGAAAATTCCGACACCGAGGGCGCCTTGGCGCTGGCGTCCTCCCTGTTGCGGGTATGGATGACGCGGGGGCGCATCCAGGAGGGGCGCGCCTGGTTTGACAGCATTCTTGCCGACGAGAATGCGCGTCATCTCGAGGTGGCGGCCGCGGTGCGCGCCCGGGCATTGGCCGACAAGGCCCTGCTCGACATCTTCGTCGACGCCGCCGCCGGTATGGAGCAGGCCCAACAGGCTTTGGTGATCGCGCGCGAGGTCGATGAACCGGCGCTGCTGTCCCGGGCGCTCACGGCCTGCGGCTTGATCGCGGTAGCGGTAGCTCGCGCCGATGCGGCCGCGTCTTATTTCGCCGAGGCGATCGACCTGGCACGAGCGGTAGACGACCGGTGGAGGCTGGCCCAGATCCTTACCTTTCAGGCGGTCGATGCGGTCGTGGCGGGTGACCCGGTCGCGGCACGCCCGGCCGCCCAAGAGGCACGCGAGCTGGCTGCCGCGATCGGTGACCACTCCAATGCGCTGTGGTGCCGCTGGTGTCTCGGCTACGCCCAGCTGATGCGGGGGGAGCTGGCCGCGGCCGCCGCCCAATTCGGCGAGCTGGTGGACGAGGCCGAGGCGTCTCAGGAAGTGCTGCACAAGGCCAACAGCCTGCAGGGCCTGGCCTTCGCGCTCGCCTACCAGGGTGAATTGAGTGCGGCTAGGGCGGCGGCCGACGCCGCTCTCGAGGCCGCCGAGCTGGGCGAGTACTTCGCGGGTATGGGCTACTCGGCGTTGACCACGGCCGCGTTGGCCGCCGGCGACGTGCAGACGGCTCAACATGCCAGCGAGGCGGCCTGGCGGAACTTGAGTTTGGCGCTGCCCCTCTCGGCAGCGGTGCAGCGCGCGTTCAATGCCCAGGCTGCACTGGCTGGTGGTGACCTTAGCGCAGCGCGTCGTTGGTGTGACGATGCCGTGCAGTCAATGACCGGCCATCATCTGGCGATGGCGCTGGCGACTCGCGCCAGGATCGCGGTCGCCGAGGGCAAGCGGGAAGAAGCCGAACGCGACGCGCATAAGGCGCTCGCGTGCGCGGCCGAGAGCGGGGCACACCTGGATCTCCCCGACGTGCTCGAATGCCTTGCCGGCCTGGCCAGCGACGCCGGCACCCACCATGCGGCGGCACGACTCTTCGGCGCCGCCGAGGCTATCCGACAGCAGATCGGCTCGGTCCGCTTCGCGATTTACCGTTCGGACTATGTGCAGTCGGTGACGGCTCTGCGAGATGCGATGGGGGAGAAAGACTTCGACGCTGCATGGGCCGAAGGTGCCGCGTTGTCGATCAAGGAGACGATCGCCTATGCGCAACGTGGCCACTCCTGGCGCAAACGACCGGCCACCGGTTGGGAATCGCTTACTCCGACCGAGATTGACGTCGTGCGACTGGTTGGCGAGGGACTGGCCAACAAGGACATCGCGACGCGGCTTTTCGTCTCACCGCGAACAGTGCAAACGCACCTGACGCACGTCTACACCAAACTCGGCTTCACCTCGCGACTGCAACTCGCTCAAGCGGCCGCCCGCCGTACCTGAGTGCTATTGATTGGCGTTCGGGGACGGCGGTACCACGATGATGGTCGCTCCGGGGATCGCCGCCAGGGTCGCCGCAAGGTTGGCAACCACGCCGGGCGGCAAACCGGGCGGTAGGCCAGGTATGGCTGACCCGGCGGCCGCCGCGGGGACCGCGGGCGTCTGCTGGGCGGCGGGCCTGGTGGCAGCCGGGCCGGCTCCGCCGGCTCCGGCCGGGGCGGCTGCAGCCGGGGTCGGCGCGGAGCCACCGCGGGCGGCAAGACCGGCCAGACCGGTGCCGGCCAAACCCGCCGCTGCCAGGCCGGCGTAGGAGCCGTCCGAACTCCCCGTCATATACATCGGAGTCGCGCCGGGGAACATCGCCGCAACTTGGCGCACCGCTGGCGGAAGATTCCAGCTGTGCGGCACGGAGAGTCCGCCGATGTTAGCGGAGTAGCCGGTGAGCGCGGCGACCGGCGGCTGTGGCGGGCTGGTGACCCGTCCTCCGACCTCAGGGAGATCCCCGTCACCCGCGGCCCCAGCGGGTGTCTGGTCGGATTCGGCTGGGCAATGCGGCGCCTTTTGGGCCTCGTCGACCACGTCGTGGCGGTAGATCTCGCCGAGCTGCGCCGCCGATACCCCCAAACTGCCAGCCGCGACGGCTACAGCTGCGGCTACGAGAACGTCAAGATCCTCGATGGGGTTCGGAATGGCGTCGAAGGGCGGCGGTAGGAAGGACTGCAGGGTTGGTAGCAGGCTCACGTCGGTCGCCGCGGCGGCCGGTACTACCGCCTGAGCCGCTGTCGCGGCGGCGTCACTCAGCGACCCGGCCCCGCTGGTGGTCGCCGGTGGCGGGGTGAACGGCGGCAACTGCGACGCGGCCGCCGAGGCGCCCGCATAGCCCTCCATCGCCACGATGTCCTGGGCCCACATTTCGCCGTACTGCGCTTCACTAGTCGCGATCGCCGGGGTGTTCTGGCCAAAAACATTGGTCTTGACCAGTGACAGCATTGTGCGGCGGTTGGCCGCGATTACCGTCGGGGGCACGGTCGCCGCGTACGCCGACTCGTAGGCGTTCGCCGCGGCCACGGCCTGAGCCGCGGCCTGCTCGGCCGAGGCGGCGGTGGCCCTCATCCACGCGACATAGGGGACGGCCGCGGCCGCCATCGACAGTGCCGACGGGCCCAGCCAGTCATCGCCGGTGAGCCCGGAAATCACCGAGGAGTAGGAAGCCGCCGTCGCGGTCAGTTCGTTGGCCAGCCGTTGCCAGGCTGCGGCCGCTTGCATCAGGGGCCTGGAGCCGGGACCGGAATAGATTCTGGCGGAGTTGATTTCCGGTGGTAGCGCACCGAAATCCATGACTAGCCGCTCCTCACACCGGCAGCAGCCTCAGCGCTGCGTGGCTGGGTCGTCACGAAAGACACGGATTCTCCTTTGCCGAAGCTGTCCGGTCCGCGCAGGGTTCGTCGCTGCCGCGAGCCAGGCGACTGGGCGCATACCTATTCGGGTGGCGGCAACCATGTCGGAGCCGGATGGATGGCTAAGCGGTCATCAAGTTCGGATGGCTTGGGTTATCAGGTCACTCAGTTGCCCCCACCTCCTCATAGCAAAAGTACACAGGCAGATGTGAGCGGAGTTGCGAAAATAGACAAATAATTGAGCCGAGCAACGACCGAGCGAGAGGGTGAGCTGGTGATCGACGGCTGGACGGAAGGACAGCACGAACCCACCGTTAGGCATGAGCGCCCAGCAGCTCCCCAAGACGTTCGGCGGGTGATGTTGCTGGGTTCGGCCGAACCCAGCCGGGAGCTGGCGATCGCGTTGCAGGGCTTGGGCGCGGAGGTGATCGCCGTCGACGGCTATGTCGGCGCGCCTGCCCACCGGATAGCCGACCAGTCGGTGGTGGTCACCATGACCGATGCTGAAGAGCTGACGGCGGTGATCCGGCGGCTGCAACCGGATTTCTTGGTGACGGTCACCGCCGCGGTGTCTGTGGATGCTCTCGATGCCGTCGAGCAAGCCGACGGCGAGTGCACTGAGCTGGTGCCGAACGCCCGTGCCGTCCGGTGCACGGCCGACCGGGAGGGCCTGCGCCGGCTGGCCGCCGATCAGCTCGGCCTGCCCACAGCCCCGTTCTGGTTCGTCGGATCCCTTGGCGAACTTCAAGCGGTGGCCGTCCATGCTGGGTTTCCGTTGCTGGTGAGCCCGGTGGCAGGGGTGGCTGGCCAGGGTAGCTCGGTGGTCGCCGGGCCCAACGAGGTCGAGCCCGCCTGGCAGCGCGCGGCAGGCCATCAAGTACAGCCGCAGACTGGGGGAGTGAGCCCTCGGGTGTGCGCCGAGTCGGTGGTCGAGATCGAGTTTTTGGTCACCATGATCGTTGTGTGCAGTCAGGGCCCGAATGGGCCGCTCATCGAGTTCTGTGCACCTATCGGTCATCGCGACGCCGATGCCGGTGAGTTGGAATCCTGGCAACCGCAGAAGCTGAGCACGGCGGCGCTGGACGCGGCCAAGTCGATCGCCGCGCGCATCGTCAAGGCGCTCGGGGGACGCGGGGTTTTCGGCGTCGAATTGATGATCAACGGCGATGAGGTGTATTTCGCCGATGTCACCGTGTGTCCTGCCGGGAGTGCCTGGGTCACCGTGCGCAGCCAGCGGCTTTCGGTGTTCGAACTGCAGGCCCGGGCGATCCTGGGTCTGGCGGTGGACACCCTGATGATCTCGCCGGGTGCCGCGCGGGTGATCAACCCGGACCACACGGCAGGCCGGGCAGCGGTCGGCGCCGCACCACCTGCCGATGCGCTGACCGGTGCGCTCGGTGTGCCGGAAAGCGACGTCGTGATATTCGGCCGCGGGCTTGGGGTGGCGCTGGCCACCGCACCCGAGGTGGCAATCGCCCGCGAACGCGCCCGCGAAGTTGCATCTCGGCTAAATGTGCCAGACTCACGCGAGTGAGCTACGCCGGAGATATCACGCCACTTCAGGCCTGGGAGATGCTCAGCGATAATCCGCGGGCGGTCCTGGTCGACGTGCGCTGCGAGGCGGAATGGCGCTTCGTCGGTGTGCCCGACTTGTCGAGCCTTGGTCGTGAAGTGGTCTATGTCGAATGGGCGACGTCCGACGGGACGCACAACGACAACTTCCTCGCCGAGTTGCGGGACCGCATCCCGGCGGACGCTGATCAGCACGAGCGGCCCGTTATTTTCTTGTGTCGCTCCGGTAACCGCTCCATCGGCGCGGCCGAGGTCGCGACCGAGGCGGGCATCACGCCGGCCTATAACGTGCTGGACGGCTTCGAAGGGCATCTCGACGCTGAGGGTCATCGAGGCGCAACGGGCTGGCGGGCGGTGGGACTGCCGTGGAGACAGGGATGACCGACGAGTCTTCGGTCCGCACCCCGAAGGCGCTGCCCGACGGCGTCAGCCAGGCCACCGTCGGGGTGCGCGGCGGGATGTTGCGGTCGGGGTTCGAAGAGACCGCCGAGGCGATGTACCTGACGTCCGGATATGTCTACGGCTCGGCGGCGGTTGCCGAGAAGTCGTTCGCTGGCGAGCTGGACCACTATGTGTACTCCCGCTACGGCAACCCAACGGTGTCGGTGTTCGAGGAGCGGCTGCGGCTGATCGAGGGTGCCCCGGCGGCGTTCGCCACCGCCAGTGGCATGGCCGCGGTATTCACCTCGCTGGGCGCGCTGCTGGGTGCCGGAGACCGACTGGTTGCCGCGCGCAGCCTGTTTGGCTCGTGTTTCGTGGTGTGCAGCGAGATCCTGCCGCGCTGGGGGGTGCAGACCGTCTTCGTCGACGGTGACGACCTCTCGCAATGGGAGCGGGCGCTTTCGGTACCCACGCAGGCCGTGTTCTTCGAGACGCCGTCCAATCCCATGCAGTCGCTGGTGGATATCGCTGCGGTGACCGAGCTGGCACATGCCGCGGGTGCAAAAGTGGTGCTGGACAACGTATTTGCCACACCGCTACTGCAGCAGGGCTTTCCGCTGGGGGTCGACGTGGTGGTGTACTCGGGCACCAAGCACATCGACGGTCAGGGTCGGGTGCTGGGCGGGGCCATACTCGGTGACCGGGAGTACATCGACGGTCCGGTGCAAAAGCTGATGCGCCACACCGGTCCGGCGATGAGTGCGTTCAACGCCTGGGTACTGTTGAAAGGCCTTGAGACGCTGGCTATTCGGGTGCAACACAGCAATGCCTCGGCGCAGCGGATCGCGGAGTTCCTCAACGGCCATCCCTCGGTTCGGTGGGTGCGTTACCCGTACCTGCCGTCGCACCCACAATATGACCTGGCCAAGCGTCAGATGTCCGGTGGCGGAACCGTCGTTACCTTCGCACTCGACTGCCCGGAGGATGTTGCCAAACAGCGGGCCTTCGAGGTGCTCGACAAGATGCGGCTGATCGACATCTCCAACAACCTCGGCGACGCCAAATCGCTTGTCACCCACCCCGCCACCACGACGCACCGGGCGATGGGCCCGGAGGGCCGGGCCGCGATCGGGCTCGGTGACGGTGTGGTCCGCATCTCGGTTGGGTTGGAAGACACCGACGACCTGATTGCCGATATCGATCGGGCGTTGAGCTAACCCGCTGCCTCTTGCTCGGCGTGCTCGGCCTGTTCGGCGGCTGCCAGCGCTCCTTGTGCCTGCTGTTCCATCAAGGTCATCACTAACCTGGCGTAGATCATCTGGCTGGTGATGGCCATCTGGCCGCGGGCGCGGCCCATGAAGGAGATCCCCCAGGCGAACAGGGCTGCGATGCGGTTCCGATAGCCGACCAGGTAGACCAGGTGCAGCACCAGCCACGCCAGCCAGGCGAAGTACCCGGCAAACTCCAGCTTGCCGACCTGCGCGACGGCGCTGTGGCGGGAGATCGTCGCCATGCTGCCCTTGTTGAAGTAATGGAACGGCTTGCGATTGGCTGGGTCGTCATTGCCCTTGACCATGTGTTTGATCACCGTGGTGGCGTATCGGGCCCCCTGGATCGCGCCCTGAGCCACCCCGGGTACGCCGGGCACGAACGTCAGATCGCCGACTACGAAGACGTTCGGATGTCCCTTGACGGTGAGATCGGGTTCCACGATCACCCTTCCGGCCCGGTCGATTTCGGTTCCGTCGGATCCCTCGGCGATCATCTTGCCCAGCGGGCTGGCCGCCACGCCGGCCGCCCAAACCTTGCACGCGCATTCGATGCGGCGTTCGCCGCCGTCCTTTTCCTTGATGGTGATGCCTTTGTAGTCGACCGCGGTCACCATCGCGTTGAGTTGAACCTCGACGTCCATCTTTTCCAGCCGCCGTTGTGCCTTGAGACCCAGCTTTGGACCCATCGGCGGCAACACCGCGGGTGCGGCGTCGAGCAGGATCACCCGGCACTCACTGGGCGTGATGGTCCTAAACGCGCCTGCCAGGGTGCGCTCGGCGAGCTCGACGATCTGCCCAGCCACCTCGACGCCGGTCGGCCCAGCGCCGACGACGACGAACGTCAGGCGCCGCTCCCGTTCGGCATGGTCGGTGCTGACCTCGGCGGCCTCGAACGCGCCCAGGATGCGGCCGCGCAGCTCCAGCGCGTCGTCGATGGTCTTCATTCCGGGCGCGAAGGTGGCGAATTCGTCGTTGCCGAAGTAGGACTGCTGTGCGCCGGCGGCCACGATGAGGCTGTCGTACGGCGTCACCGTGGTCATGTCCATCAATTTCGACGTGACCGTCTGCGCTTTCAGGTCGATCGCGTTGACCTCGCCCAGCAACACCCGGACGTTCTTTTGCCGGCGCAGGATCAGCCGGGTGGTCGGGGCAATGTCGCCCTCGGACAAGATCCCGGTGGCCACTTGATACAGCAGCGGCTGGAACAGGTGGGTCGTTGTCTTGGAGATCAGCGTGATGTCGACATCCGCCCGTTTAAGCGCCTTGGCCGCATTCAGGCCGCCGAATCCACTACCGATGATGACCACGCGATGGCGCCCGCCGACGGCCGAGGGTTCACCAGATGAGAGCGTCATGGTCCTCCTTCAGTCTGGTCGCTGTGGCGCAGCTACACAGTACGACTCCCGTCATGCCAACGGCGTAACTTTTTGTGGGCCTTGTGGGCCTTGTGGGCCTTGTGGGCCTTTGTCGGGCCGCCTTCGGATCGGACGCTCGGGATGGCTGTTGGGCGCTGCGCAATCCCGCGCTTCGATCAGGCAGCGTCCGGCAGTGCCATCAATGGCGGCCAGGTACACCTCTCCGACGGCTCGACATCGCCGGCCCGGCAGTTACCTGCACCATGGCCGGGCGATGCGGGAGCGGCTGCCGAAGGTCGGGCAGGTGTTTGCTGCCGGGGAAATCGACTACCACATGTTTCAGACGTTGGTGTATCGCACCGATTTGATCACCGACCCGCAGGTGTTGGCGCGGGTGGATGCCGAGCTGGCGCTGCGGGTGCGGGGCTGGCCGTCGATGACCCGGGGCAGCTGGCCGCCGCGATAGATCGGATCGTGGCGGTGGCCGACCCCGATGCGGTGCGCCAGGTGCGGGAGCGGGCCCGCGATCGGGAGGTGTCGATCTGGAATTCCGCGGACGGCATGGGCGAGGTGTACGCCCAGTTGTATGCCACCGACGCCCAAGCCCTGGATGCGCGGCTGAACGCCTTGGTGGCCACGGTGTGTGCCGGTGATCCGCGCAGCACAGATCAGCGCCGCGCCGACGCGCTGGGCGCGTTGGCGGCCGGGGCGGATCGGCTGGCCTGCCGCTGCGACAATCCCGACTGTGCCGCCGAGGGGCGCCCGGTGTCGGCGGTGGTGATTCATGTGGTGGCCGAGCAGGCCAGCGTCAAGGGCCACGGCCAGGCGCCGGCAGCGTTGCTGGGCGGCGACGGGCTGATCCCGGCCGAGCTGGTGGCCGAGTTGGCCAAGACCGCCGGGCTGCAGCCGATCCCGGTCCCGGCCGGGACCGAGCCGGGTTATCGGCCCTCGGTGAAGCTGGCGGCGTTTGTGCGGGCCCGGGATCTGACCTGTCGGGCGCCCGGTTGCGACCGCCCGGCCACCCAGTGCGACCTGGATCACACCATCGCGTTCGCCGACGGTGGGGCCACCCACGCGGCCAACCTCAAATGCCTGTGCCGTCTTCATCATTTGCTGGCCACCTTCTGTGGCTGGCGCGCCCAGCAACTGCCCGACGGCACGGTGATTTGGACGCTGCCGGGTAACCAGACCTACGTCACCACCCCGGGCAGCGCGCTGCTGTTCCCGGCGCTGTGCACCCCCACCGGTGACCCGCCCGCACCCGAGCCGGCCCGCGCCGACCGCCGCGGGCAGCGCACCGCGATGATGCCGCGCCGGGCCAGCACCCGCACCCAAAACCGCGCCCATTGCATCGCCGCCGAACGCCACCGCAACCACCAAGCCCGCCGGATTGCCCAAGCGGCCGTCATCGCCACCGAGACCCACGGCCCACCACCCGATCCCGACGACGACCCGCCGCCTTTTTGATGAAGTGAGTCCGAATCATCTCGACGTGGACGGGTGCGGCGTCGGGTGGTCGCCGGTTGGCGCAGACCCTCCAGAGGGGAGGATGAGGAGCTCGGCACCTGCGTCGGCGGCCCTGAGATAGGCCAGCAGGCGGTGGCCGAAGTCGCTGACGTCGTGGATAAGGATGTGGCCGCTTTCTTCTGCCGGAGTCCCGGTGCCGTTGCCGTGCCAAACGGTTGTTGTCGCGATCGCGACGCCGGTTTGAATGAGGGCCGCTAGCACCGGCACGGGCTCGACCTTACTCGCCGCCCTCATCACCTCGCGTCGCTGGATCTCGTCCTGGTCCGGTGAGGACTTGGCGGCTTTGGCCAGCCGAACGAGTGCATGGATATGCACGGGCTCAAGTTGGGAAAGCGTGGCCACGATGAGTGATGCCGGCTCGACCTTCTGGTCATCCTCGAGCGCGGCGGCGGCAGCTTGCGCGAGGAGCCGGCGCTTGGCCTCCATACTGGTGCGAGTGGCGGCCTCGATCGCCTGGCTGAGAAGCGGCTCGAGTTCGGGATTTTTGTCAATGCGGCTCAACACGGTGTCCGCGCCGCCGACGCTCTCGCATATCTCGCGCGTGGTTGTCTCGGCGCGGTGCCGGGTGCGTTCCTCGATGGCGTCGAACACGGTTTGTAGCGGGCCGCCGACCATCGGGATGGCGGATAGGCCGGCGCTGATCACGACAGCGAAGACAGGTCTGGGCTCAGTCATAGCTCGAACAGTAGAGGCCGTCGCGGCAAGGACGGCCGACGGCGTGTTTTCGGCGTTGCGGGGTGGTCGCCGGACACGAGGAGGCAGACCGAGGCTCGATGGATTGGATGCCGCTCGGCGACTACGAGACTTTCCGGCATTGGTCGGGGAAGCCCCGCGCATGGGGGCCGCAAGAGTCGGGGTGGCGCGCGTGGTTCGGCGGGAAGATAGTCGATGGGCTCTGCGAGGTACTCGACGAGCACCTCGCGGTGCGGCGTCGTGGTGTTCCAGCCGCGATCGGCTGCGTGCCCTGGCTGAGTAGCGAGGCGGTCGCCGAGACGCTGCTCGCATTGAGCGCCTTTTGCGTGGTGATCGACAAGGGAACCTCGTTCCCGTCGCGACTGCGTAACCCTGACAAAGGGTTTCCCAACGTCGCCCTATTGCGGCTTCGCGACATGGCGCCCTCCGAGCATGGCTCACGCTGCTCCTCGGCCCGTGGTCGTCTATGCCTGAGCATGAGCTAGGTCCGGTGCGGGCGCTCGGCTGGCTACGAGAGGACCGCAAGCCGCTGCTGAATGCCAAATTGCTCGTGCTCGGTCATCTGGCTTTGAACGTCTACGACCCCGATAACGGTTACGGCGAAGAGGTGTTGGACTTTGAGCCGCGGACGGTGTGGTGGGGATCGGCCAATTGGACCGTGCGGGCCGGGTCACACTTGGAAGTTGGCTTTGCATGCGACGACCCAACCCTCGTCGAAGAAGCTACAGCGTTTGTCGCTGACGTGATCGCGTTCTCCGAACCGATCGACACGACCTGTGCCGGTCCCGAACCGAACCTCGTGCAGGTGGAGTTCGACGACGCCGCGATGGCTGAGGCGATGGAGGAGATGGCCGAGCCCGATGATGACGGGGAGGATTGGTAGCGATGCTGCTTGATGAACCCAAAGGTCGTCACGGGCACGCTCAAAACGTTCTTCGTGTAATCGGTGCCATCATTTGCTGGCCACCTTCTGGGGCTGGCGCGCCCAGCAACTGCCCGACGGCACCGTGATTTGGACGCTGCCGGGTGACCAGACCTATGTCACCACCCCGGGCAGCGCGCTGCTGTTCCCGGCGCTGTGCACCCCCACCGGTGACCCACCTCGACCCGACCCGGCCCGCGCCGACCGCCGCGGGCAGCGCACCGCGATGATGCCGCGCCGGGCCAGCACCCGAGCGCAAAACCGCGCCCACTACATCGCCGCCGAACGCCACCGCAACCACCAAGCCCGCCGGATTGCCCACGTGGTCACCCAAACCGCCACAACCGCCCCCGAGACTAACGGCCCACCACCCGATCCCGACGACGACCCGCCGCCCTTCTAACCGGTAGGCGCCTGCCCAAAACACGGGTATTGGGTAAAGGCACGGGGTCCTGATGTTGTTGTATTTCAATGCGATTCAGCTAAGGCCCGGAGCCCATGGCTCGTCCGGATGGTCGGTTGGGGTGATGTGTATGCCCCTCCTGCTCCATCCCGTTTCCTTGTATCCTCAAGTTTGTCGTTTGGCGCTGTTGCGACAGGAAGGCGTCGATCATGCACGCACTGAGGTTGGTCGGCTTGGCGATATTGACGGCGATCGCTCCAATCGCGGTCCTCATCGGAAGTAGCCCAGCGCATGCCGATACCGATATTGGTCAACCGTGCTCGCCGGAAGGCGCGAAACTCTGGGGGAACCCCGGCCCGATATATTGCGAGCGCACGGCGGACGGGCAACTGCAATGGGTATCAATTCCTGCTTGGGCATTGTGTGTGGCGTTCTGCGACCGGCCTGGCGGGCCATAGGGGCCCACCAGCGGACCCCCACGGTCCGCCGGCCTGCTAGCCCGGCCATGAGCTCGCGGTGGTTCGGTAGTTCGCGTTGGGCGCACTGCAGAAGTCCGAGGCCGTGCCGGCCAGCAAGACGAAATAGCCCTCTTCGCCGCGGCGGGTGTCGGCGAACGGCGGGTAGGTCCAACCGTTGTTGCACATCGAAGTCGGCGTGCCCGCCGTGGCCTTGCGCCAACCGGACTTGACGCAGGCCTTGAGGGCGTCGACGTCGGAAACGGTGCTCTTGGCGACGACCAGCATCGCGCCTCCCCATTGCCCGTCGGTTCGCCGGTAGGCGCGCGCCCCGAAGCCGGCCCCCGAGCCGGCTGTGTTCTGTTGGCAGCCCAACACCCGCTGCAGCGGCAAGAACACCGACGCCACATCGCGGTCCGCGACAGCGGCTGCGGCCGTGATGAATTGAGCCGCGTCCGAGCCGTCAACCTCCTGGACGGTGGGATCTCCGAAGCTAAACAGCTGCTGTGAGATCCGCTGTCGCAGCGCGGCGTCACCGTCGCCGATGACCGGTCCGCTGCCGCTGGATGTCATCGGGGGCAGCGCGCCGGTGGGTTCCGCGCCCGCGGTGGGCGCGGCGGCCAGCACGGCCAGGGACAAACCGCACGCGGCGACACCGACAACGCGGGCAATGACTCCCATGGCTACCTACCTCCCCGGCGGCATGGGTGGGGCGTCGTTCGGTGCTACCTCGGCACCGATCTTGCGAAATAGTATGTCGGCCTGGTTGCGGTAGTTGCCCTGGTCATCGAAGGCCTCGGGGGCGTAGGTGACTGCGACCGCCACCGCGACCCGTTGCGACGGCAGATAGGCCTCCACCGCGGCGTAACCGGCGAACATGGGATTTTGCAGCAGCCAATGGCCGGATATGACGATCCCGAGACCATAGCTGTAGCCGTCGTTCTGCTCGAAGCAGGTGGGGCAGCCCGGCTGGGCGCGGGTCTTGCCGCGCAGCTCGGTCGACACCATCTTCTTGTACGAATCCGCCGAGAGCAGCCTGCCCGACCCGATCCCCACCGCGGTGGCCTCCATGTCGTAGATGGTGGTGGTTTGGATGGCGCCGTGGGTGATGGTCCACGACGGATTCCAGAAGGTCGATTCCTCGTAAAACGGCACGCCGGCAGGAATTTTCAAGGCCGCTCGGCGCTCGGAGGTGAATGCATGCAAGGCGGGCTCGGGGATGGCGGGGGTATCGGAGTTGGCGGTGGCCGTGAGGCCCAGGGGGGAAAGGACCTTGCGCTGCAGCAGGGTTGGCATGTCTTGGCCGGCGGCCTTCTCCAACGCCAGCCCCAGCAAGAGGTAATTGGTGTGCGCGTAGTTCCAGTTGGTGCCCGGGTCGTAAAGCAGTGGCCGTGAAGAGATTTGATCGAGTAACTCTTGTGTTGTCCACTGCCGGAACGGATTAGCGTAAAGCTCGGCATCAAACGCCTCGTTGCCGAGGACGTAGTCGGGGTAGCCGGATGTCATCTGCGCTAGTTGACCCAGCGTGACCCGGTCGGCGTGCGGAAAGTCGGGAAGCCACCTGGACAGCTTGTCGTCCAGGCGCAGCTTTTTTTCGTCGACCAGTTTGAGCAACAGCGTCGCGACATAGGAGATTGCGACCGCGCCGTTGCGAAAGTGCATGGCGGTGGTGGCCGGCACGCCGGTCATCGAGTCGCCGACGGCCCGCGTCACGACCTCCTTGCCGGCCACGGTGACCCGGACCAGCACCGCCTTCAGATGCGCTTGCGTCATGAAGTCACGCACAATCCGGATGACCGCGTCGGCCTTGGCCCCGTTGTTGGTCGGCGACGAAGCCGGCCCGGTGCGGGGTGGGGCGCAGCCGGCCAGCAGCCCGAGAGCCAGGACCGAACACCCGAGGCGCCGCAAGACGGGCATGCGACGGTCCTACCGGAAGGCGGCCAAGCCCGTGAAGGCCTGACCGAGCACCAGCTGATGCATCTCGGGCGTGCCCTCGTAGGTGAGCACCGACTCCAGGTTGACCATGTGCCGGATGACCGGGTACTCCAGCGATATCCCGTTGCCGCCCAGTATTGTTCGAGCGGTCCGGCAGATTTTGAGCGCTTCCCGGGTGTTGTTGAGCTTGCCGAAGCTGACCTGATCGGGGCGCAGGCCCACCCTGTCTTTGAGGCGCCCCAGATGCAACGACAGCAGCTGACCCTTGTGCAGTTCCACGGCCATGTCGACGAGCTTGGCCTGGGTCAGCTGGAAGCCGGCGATCGGACGTCCGAACTGGGTGCGCTGTCTCGCGTAGTCGAGCGCGCACTGCCAGGCCGACCTGGCCGCGCCCATCGCTCCCCAGACGATCCCGTAGCGCGCCTCCGACAGGCATGCCAGCGGCGCCCTGAGGCCGGTCGCGCCGGGCAGCATGGCGTCGGCGGGCAGCCGGACATTGTCGAGCACCAGCTCGCTGGTGATCGACGCCCGCAGCGACAGCTTGTGACCGATGGTGTTGGCGGTGAAACCCGGGGTGTCGGTGGGCACGATGAATCCGCGGATTCCGTCGTCGGTGGCGGCCCACACGATCGCCACGTCGGCGACCGAGCCGTTGGTGATCCACATCTTGCCCCCGGTGATCACCCAGTCCGGACCATCGCGTCGCGCCCGGGTTTTCATCGCGGCCGGGTCGGAGCCGACGTCGGGCTCGGTGAGCCCGAAGCAGCCGAGCAGGTCACCGGTGGCCATGCCGGGCAGCCACTGCCGCTTTTGCTCGTCGGAGCCAAAGCTCGCGATGGCGAACATCGCCAGCGAACCCTGTACCGACACCAGCGACCGGATGCCGGAGTCGGCGGCCTCCAGCTCCCGGCAGGCCAGGCCATAGTGCACCGCCGACGCGCCGCCACAGCCGTGGCCGTGCAGCTGCATTCCCAGCAGTCCGAGTTCGCCGAACTGTTTGGCCAAATCGCGCGCGACCGGTAGGTCGCCGTCCTCGAACCACGCCGCGACGTGCGGGGTGACGTGTTCGGCGCAGAACCGCCTGACGGTGTCGCGGACGGCGATCTCGTCGCTGGATAGCGACGCGTCCAGTCCCAGCGGGTCGTCGCGGTCAAGGGCGGGTGGTGTCGGGGTGCTCATCACTCAATACTGCCCCGGCCCGGTAGCCTCGCGGCATGCGACCACGGCGCGCGCTGGCGGGGCTGGCCGCCGACGTCGTCGCCGTGCTGGTGTTCTGCGCGGTGGGACGTCGCAGCCACGCCGAAGGACTGAGCGTCACCGGCCTGGCGGCTACGGCATGGCCATTTCTCACCGGCACTGGTATCGGTTGGGTGCTGGCTCGCGGCTGGCGGCGGCCGACCGCCCTCGCCCCCACGGGGGTGATCGTGTGGCTGTGCACCATCGTGGTCGGCATGGTGTTACGCAAGGTCAGTTCGGCGGGTGTGGCCGCGAGTTTCGTCGTGGTCGCGTCCGCGGTCACCGCGGTGCTGCTGCTGGGTTGGAGAGCCGCCGTTGCGCTGATGGCACCGCACCGCGCGGACGGCTGAGAAGGCCAAATGTCGTCGGGGTGTTCGCCGACCCCGGGATTTCCGACGTCCGCCTCCGTGCCCTCGAAGTCTCAGTACCGAGCCAGATTTCACGGTCGAGACCCCAACCAACAGGTCAGCGCGGTGCCACCGCGATCGTGATGTTGGCGCAGGTATGGGCCGCGACCTGTCGAGCTACGACCCGGGCCGTGCCGCTACTGCAGCAGCGCTGCGCGTTCCGCACTGAGCGCAGTGGTGCGACGAGGCCCGAGCACCTGGGGTTGTCGGGCTAGCCGATCCACCCGACGTGGCCACCAGAACCAGCGGCCGAGCAGAGTTGCCAGCGCAGGCGTCATGTAAGACCGGACAACGAGGGTGTCGAACAGCAATCCGATCATGATCGTGGTGCCGATTTGGCCGACGACGCGTAGATCGCTGGCCACCATCGAGCCCATGGTGAAGGCAAACACCAGTCCGGCGATGGTGACCACTCGGCCGGTGCCGGCCATGGCTCGGATCATGCCGGTTTTGAGGCCGGCCCCGATTTCTTCTTGGAATCGGGCTATCAAGAGCAGGTTGTAGTCGGATCCGACGGCCAACATGACAATGATGGCCATGGGCAGCACGAGCCAGTGCAGTGGCATATGCAGGATGTGCTGCCAGATGAGGACCGACAATCCGAAGGCTGAGCCCAGCGAAAGGGCGACCGTGCCGACGATGACGGCGGATGCGACCACGCTTCTGGTGATGCCGAGCATGATGATGAAGATCAGGCAAAGCGACGCCACGACGGCGATCATGACGTCATACAGGGTGCCCTCGTGGATGTCTTTGTAGGTGGATGAGGTGCCCGCCAGATAGATGCTGGCAGCCTGTAGCGGGGTTCCTTTCACGGCTTCGTCGGCGGCCTGCATGATGGGGTCGATGTGTGAGATGCCTTCAGCGCTCGCGGGATCACCCCGATGGGTGATGACGAATCGAGCGCAGGTGCCATCGGGGGATAGGAAGAGTTTCAGACCCCGCTGGAAGTCGGGGTTTTGGAAGGCCTCCGGTGGAAGGTAGAACGAGTCGTCGTTGTTGGCGGCGTCGAATGTTCGACCCATGACGGTGGCGTTGCGGGTCATGTCTTCCATTTGAGTGACCAGTCCGGAGAACGCGCTGGTCAGTGTTTGGGCAAGGTCTTTGACGGTTTGCATGGTGGCGATCGTGGGGTCCAGTTGGGCGAGTAGTTGCCGCTGTGTGGTGTCCATGCGTTCGGTGTCGTCGGTGAGGTTGGCAAGGTCCTCGGTGAGCTTGTCGACGTTATCCATGCTGTTCAACAAGGAGCGCATCGACCAGCAGATGGGAATGTCGAAGCAGTGGCGCTCCCAGTACGTGAAACTTCTGAGGGGGCGCCAGAAGTCGTCGAAATCGGCGATTCGATCGCGTAGTTCGTTGGCGTTGTCTCGCATCTGCCTGGTATGAGCGTTCATATCATGGGTGGCATCGGTTAGCTGTCGCGTCAGCTCCTGGGTTCGCTGGGTGATGTCGATCATGCGTTGCAGTTGATCGGTAAGGGTGGATAGATCAGCCACGCGGTCCTTGAGGTTCTGCAGGTTTTCGATGGTCATCGTGCTTTGCATGCCGAGCTGAAACGGGATCGACGAGTGGTCGATCGGAGCCCCCAACGGTCTGGTAATGCTTTGCACCCGCGCGATCCCCGGCGTATGGAAGACGGTTTTGGCGATCCTGTCCAGGATGAGCATGTCGGTCGGGTTACGCAGGTCGTGATCGGCCTCGACCATCAGGACCTCCGGTTCCATGCGGGCTTGCGGAAAGTGACGGTCTGATGCGAGGTAACCGATGTTGGATGGCGCCGCGCTGGGGATGTAGTAGCGCTCGTTGTAGTTGGTCTGGTATTTCGGCAAGGCGAGCAGTCCGATCAGCGCTATCAGCAGGGTGGCGGCCAAGACGGGGCCGGGCCATCGCACGACGACCGTGCCGATCCGGCGCCAACGCCGTTTCGTTGTCGCTCGTTTGGGGTCGAATAGCCCGAATCGGCTGGCAACGGCGATGATCGCGGGCGCCAGCGTCAGAGACGCCAACATCACCGTGACCAAACCGATCGCGCATGGCGATGCGAGGGTATTGAAGTAGGGTAGCCGGGTAAAGCCGAGGCAGTACATGGCGCCGGCGACGGTGAGGCCAGATGCCAGGACCACGTGTGCCGTCCCACCAAACATGGTGTAGTAAGCGGCTTCTCGGTTCTGGCCAGTCGCACGTGCCTCTTGATAGCGTCCGACGAGAAAGATGATGTAGTCCGTCGAAGCCGCGATCGTGAGCGCCACCAACACGTTGACAGTGAATGTAGACAGGCCCATGAGGTCGTTGACGGCAAAAGTGGAGATGATGCCGCGGACCGCCAGCAGCTCGAGCCCGACCGTCAGCAGCATGATCAGAGCAGCAGAAAGCGAGCGGTAGGCGATGAACAACATGATCGCGATCACCGCAATGCTGATGCCGGTAATCGTGTGAAGGCTGCGGTCGCCGTATACAACTCGATCGGCGCCGAGTGGACCCGGGCCTGTCACGTAAGCCTTGATCCCCGGCGGCGGTGGCACGCTGTCCACGATGCGTTGCACGGCGGCGACAGACTCGTTGGCCTGCGAGCCGCCCTGATCACCAGTGAGGTTCAGCTGGACATATGCTGCCTTGCCGTCAGCGCTCTGCGATCCCGCCGCGGTCAGCGGATCGCCCCAGAAGTTCTCAATGTGTTGGACGTGGGTGGTGTCTTGTGACAGCTTGGTCACTAGCACGTCATAGAAGCGGTGCGCCTCATCACCCAGCTTCTCTTGGCCCTCCAGCAGCACCATTGCAGTGGTGTCAGAATCGAATTGCTGAAAGTCCTTGCCGATGCGCTTCATGGCGATCAGTGACGGAGCATCGTGGGGGCCTAACGCCACCGAATGTGTCCTAGCGACCGACTGTAGCTGCGGCGCAACGACGTTCACCACAATAGTCAGCGCCACCCAGAACAGAATGATGGGTAGCGACAACGCATGGATCGTCCGGGCGGCGGCCGACAGGTGCCCGGCTAGACGTTGGCTCCTCACGCGGATTTCACCAGGCAACTGGTGTGCGCGTGGTAAGCATTCACAATGCGCTCCTCGCGGATCACCTCGTTGACAGTGATGCGACAGCCCAGGCTTGCACCGTCACCGCGGGCAACCACGTTGGCGACTACGGCGGTCAAGGTGGTCACGATGGTAAATGACCACGGGACCGCGGCATTGACGACCTCATGCGGCTGGGCATCGGCATCCAGGTAATTGATGCTGGCGACCGTCCCTGGCGGGCCGAAGACCTCGTAGAGAACATGCTTCGGGTAAAACGCGATGATCGGGTCGAGGTTGCCGGTGTCGGGCGCATGTTGATGTGAGCCAAACACCGAGTGCAGCCGCGAGACCGTCACGGCCGCGACAGCCACAACGATGACTATCACCATCGGGATCCAGAAGCGTTTGGCAACGCCGAACATTTACCTTCCTGATTCCATCGCTTCAACAAGCCGCCGCGTGAGGACGAACCCTACCGGGGAGACGCCACTCGTTGGGGCAGTTTTGTACACTCCGTTTACATCGTTTACGGCGAGGTCAAAAAATTTCGGTTAATCGTACAGGCTGCCGCTCGGTCATCTATAGTCATCGATCCAGAGCCGCTTCGACCAGCCTGTGGTCGAAGCGGATCAGTTGAACCGGAGGAGTGGAAACATGAGCGGCCCGACGGGAAATTCGATGCCCAGACAGCTCGGCGGCCGGGTGGCCAGGATCGTTACCGGGTAAGGGATCGCCACTCCCAATGTCTGTTATATCCACGTTGCGCGACCGTGCGACCACGACTCCAAGCGACGAAGCCTTTGTGTTCATGGATTACGACACAAAAACCGGCGACCAAATTGACCGAATGACGTGGAGTCAATTATATTCTCGCGTCACCGCCGTGTCTGCGTATCTAATAAGTTATGGCCGGCATGCTGACCGACGAAGGACCGCAGCGATATCAGCTCCGCAAGGTCTGGACTATGTTGCAGGATTTCTAGGAGCACTGTGCGCCGGATGGACGCCGGTTCCGTTACCAGAACCGCTGGGCAGCCTACGCGATAAGCGGACTGGACTGGCTGTACTCGACTGTGCCGCCGACGTCGTGCTGACGACGTCGCAAGCCGAAACGCGGGTCAGGGCCACGATAGCTACACATGGGGCGTCTGTAACTACGCCGGTCATAGCGTTGGATACATTGGACGAGCCATCCGGAGATAACTGTGATCTCGATTCTCAACTATCAGACTGGAGTTCGTATTTGCAGTATACTTCGGGTTCAACGGCCAACCCCCGTGGTGTGGTTTTATCCATGCGTAACGTTACGGAAAATGTCGACCAAATTATCCGTAACTATTTTCGCCATGAGGGCGGCGCGCCGAGGTTGCCCAGCTCGGTCGTTTCGTGGTTGCCGCTTTACCATGACATGGGTTTAATGGTTGGCCTCTTTATTCCGTTGTTTGTCGGATGTCCGGTTATCCTGACGAGCCCAGAGGCATTTATCCGTAAGCCTGCCAGATGGATGCAACTGCTTGCTAAACACCAGGCGCCATTTTCGGCCGCGCCGAACTTCGCATTCGATTTGGCCGTCGCTAAAACTTCCGAAGAGGACATGGCGGGGCTGGATTTAGGCCACGTAAATACAATAATCAACGGCGCGGAGCAGGTACAGCCAAATACAATAACCAAATTCCTCCGCCGGTTCCGTCCCTACAATTTGATGCCCGCAGCGGTCAAGCCATCATACGGGATGGCTGAAGCGGTGGTTTACCTGGCGACGACGAAGGCGGGATCACCTCCAACGTCAACCGAGTTCGATGCTGATAGCTTGGCTCGAGGCCACGCGGAGCTAAGTACTTTCGAAACTGAGCGTGCAACGCGTTTAATACGCTACCACAGCGACGACAAGGAACCGTTGCTTCGGATTGTCGATCCGGACTCGAATATCGAGCTCGGACCGGGACGTATCGGCGAGATTTGGATTCACGGTAAGAATGTGTCTACCGGATATCATAATGCAGACGACGCGCTCAATCGAGATAAGTTCCAGGCCAGCATCCGGGAGGCCTCTGCGGGAACGCCAAGGTCGCCGTGGCTTCGCACGGGAGACTTGGGATTCATAGTAGGAGATGAGTTCTACATCGTCGGCCGTATGAAAGATCTCATTATCCAAGACGGTGTAAACCATTATCCCGATGATATCGAAACTACGGTCAAGGAGTTTACCGGTGGCCGGGTCGCGGCATTTTCAGTATCCGACGACGGGGTGGAGCATTTGGTCATTGCGGCCGAGGTAAGGACTGAGCATGGGCCCGATAAAGTGACTATTATGGATTTCTCGACGATCAAAAGGCTGGTCGTATCGGCGTTGTCGAAATTACATGGCCTGCATGTAACAGATTTTCTTCTGGTACCGCCCGGGGCGCTACCGAAGACCACCAGCGGAAAGATTAGCCGGGCGGCATGCGCAAAGCAGTACGGAGCAAATAAGTTGCAACGAGTAGCAACGTTCCCATGACAGACGGTTCGGTCACTGCGGATAAGCTTCAAAAATGGTTTCGAGAGTACGTGTCCACGCATATCGAGTGTCATCCAAATGAGGTCAGCCTAGACGTTCCGATTAGAGATTTAGGTTTGAAATCGATTGATGTCTTAGCGATTCCCGGCGACCTCGGTGACAGATTTGGGTTTTGTATTCCCGATTTGGCCGTTTGGGATAATCCTAGCGCTAATGATTTGATTGATAGTCTGTTGAACCAGCGTAGTGCTGACTCGTTAAGAGAGAGTCATGGACACGCCGACAGGAACACGCAGGGTCGGGGCAGCATAAACGAGCCGGTTGCGGTCATCGGAGTGGGCTGTCGATTTCCGGGAGATATTGACGGCCCGGAACGGCTATGGGACTTTCTGACCGAGAAGAAGTGTGCGATAACAGCGTATCCAGATCGTGGGTTCACGAATGCTGGAACTTTCGCGGAGTCCGGAGGCTTTTTAAAGGATGTCGCGGGTTTCGATAATAGATTTTTTGATATCCCGCCGGACGAGGCTCTGCGAATGGATCCGCAACAACGGTTGTTACTGGAGGTCTCTTGGGAAGCGTTAGAGCATGCAGGAATTATTCCTGAGTCATTAAGACTTTCACGTACGGGCGTATTCGTTGGGGTGTCGTCAACTGACTACGTCCGGCTTGTGTCAGCTAGCGCTCAGCAAAAGTCTACTATTTGGGATAACACCGGCGGTTCTTCGAGTATTATTGCCAATAGAATCTCATACTTTCTCGATATTCAGGGTCCGTCCATTGTCATTGACACGGCATGCTCGTCATCCCTGGTCGCCGTGCATCTAGCCTGTCGAAGTCTCAGTACCTGGGACTGCGATATCGCACTTGTCGGTGGGACGAATGTTCTTATTTCACCAGAACCATGGGGTGGGTTTAGGGAAGCGGGCATCTTGTCGCAGACAGGCTGCTGTCACGCGTTCGATAAATCCGCCGACGGGATGGTACGCGGTGAGGGATGCGGAGTTATCGTGCTGCAGCGCCTCAGTGATGCACGCCTTGAGGGCCGGCGGATATTAGCGATTCTGACGGGTTCAGCGGTCAATCAGGACGGTAAGTCCAACGGTATTATGGCGCCAAATCCTAGTGCGCAAATTGGTGTTCTTGAAAATGCATGCAAGAGCGCTCGCGTCGATCCGCTGGAAATCGGCTACGTCGAGGCCCACGGGACCGGAACGTCGTTAGGGGATAGGATCGAGGCGCACGCCTTAGGCATGGTCTTTGGTCGCAAGAGACCGGGATCTGGGCCCCTGATGATCGGGAGCATCAAGCCGAATATCGGCCATCTGGAAGGTGCGGCTGGCATCGCCGGATTGATCAAGGCGGTGTTGATGGTTGAGCGTGGCTCGCTGCTTCCGAGCGGGGGGTTTACGGAGCCAAATCCAGCTATCCCATTCACGGAATTGGGCCTGAGAGTTGTAGACGAACTTCAGGAGTGGCCGGTGGTGGCGGGTCGGCCGCGCCGGGCTGGGGTGTCATCGTTCGGCTTTGGCGGCACCAATGCGCATGTGATTGTCGAGGAAGCTGGTTCGGTTGGGGCGGACACGGTTTCGGGCCGCGCGGATGTTGGCGGTTCCGGTGGTGGGGTGGTGGCGTGGGTGATTTCGGGGAAGACGGCTTCGGCGTTGGCTGCTCAGGCGGGTCGGTTGGGGCGGTATGTGCGGGCTCGGCCGGCGCTTGATGTTGTTGATGTGGGGTATTCGTTGGTGAGCACGCGGTCGGTGTTTGATCATCGGGCGGTGGTGGTCGGCCAGACTCGCGATGAGTTGCTGGCTGGGTTGGCTGGGGTGGTTGCTGGTCGGCCGGAGGCTGGGGTGGTCTGCGGTGTTGGCAAGCCGGCGGGCAAGACGGCTTTTGTGTTTGCCGGTCAGGGCTCGCAGTGGCTGGGTATGGGTAGCGAGCTTTATGCTGCCTACCCGGTTTTCGCCGAGGCCCTCGATGCTGTGGTGGACGAGTTGGACCGGCACCTGCGGTATCCGCTGCGCGATGTGATCTGGGGGCACGACCAAGATCTGTTGAATACCACCGAATTCGCCCAGCCGGCGCTGTTTGCGGTGGAGGGGGCGCTGTATCGGCTGCTCATGTCGTGGGGGGTGCGGCCGGGTTTGGTGCTGGGTCATTCGGTGGGCGAGTTGGCCGCGGCGCACGTCGCCGGGGCGCTGTGTTTGCCGGATGCGGCGATGCTGGTGGCCGCGCGTGGACGGTTGATGCAGGCGTTGCCCGCCGGCGGCGCCATGTTTGCGGTGCAGGCCCGTGAAGACGAGGTAGCGCCGATGCTGGGGCACGATGTGAGCATCGCGGCGGTCAATGGTCCGGCTTCGGTGGTGATCTCTGGTGCCCACGATGCGGTGAGCGCGATCGCTGATCGGCTGCGCGGCCAGGGCCGTCGGGTCCACCGGTTGGCGGTCTCGCATGCCTTTCACTCGGCGTTGATGGAGCCGATGATCGCTGAGTTCACAGCCGTTGCGGCCGAACTGTCTGTGGGCTTGCCCACGATCCCGGTCATTTCCAATGTGACCGGGCAGTTGGTGGCCGACGACTTCGCCTCAGCTGATTACTGGGCCCGGCATATCCGGGCGGTGGTGCGGTTTGGCGACAGTGTTCGTAGTGCCCACTGCGCCGGTGCCAGTCGTTTCATCGAAGTCGGGCCCGGTGGCGGCTTGACGTCGTTGATCGAGGCATCGCTGGCCGACGCGCAGATCGTGTCGGTGCCCACGCTGCGCAAAGATCGGCCCGAACCGGTCAGTGTGATGACGGCGGCGGCCCAGGGCTTCGTCTCGGGGATGGGCCTGGATTGGGCCTCGGTGTTTTCCGGGTACCGGCCCAAGCGGGTGGAGTTGCCGACGTATGCCTTCCAGCATCAAAAGTTCTGGCTCGCACCAGCCCCATCGGTCAGCGACCCCACCGCCGCCGGCCAGATCGGGGCTAGCGATGGTGGTGCTGAACTCTTGGCGTCCTCCGGGTTTGCCGCCCGGCTGGCCGGTCGGTCGGCCGACGAGCAACTCGCCGCAGCGATCGAGGTGGTATGTGAGCATGCCGCAGCGGTGCTGGGGCGCGACGGCGCTGCCGGACTCGACGCTGGCCAGGCGTTTGCCGATTCGGGATTTAATTCCTTGAGTGCCGTGGAGCTACGTAACCGCTTAACAGCCGTCACCGCAGTAACGCTGCCGGCCACCGCGATCTTCGATCACCCCACCCCGACCGAACTAGCCCAGTATCTGATCACCCAAATAGACGGTCACGGCAGCTCCGCCGCCGCAGCGGCAAACCCGGCGGAGCGAATCGATGCGCTCACCGATCTTTTTCTACAAGCTTGCGATGCGGGTCGGGATGCCGATGGTTGGAAGATGGTCGCCCTGGCGTCGAATACGCGCGAGCGCATGAGCTCACCGGTTCGGAACAACGTATCGAAGAACGTCGCACTGCTGGCAGATGGTATCTCCGATGTGGTTGTAATTTGTATCCCAACTCTAACTGTGCTATCGGATCAGCGTGAATATCGAGATATTGCGAATGCGATGACAGGCCGCCATTCGGTTTATTCGCTTACGCTTCCCGGGTTCGATTCGTCTGATGCACTGCCGCAAAACGCGGATATGATTGTTGAAACCGTATCTAACGCAATTATTGATGTGGTAGGCGGCAGCTGCCGTTTTGTGCTGTCGGGCTATTCATCGGGTGGGGTGTTGGCCTATGCCCTCTGCTCCCATCTGTCGGTCAAGCACCAGCGGAATCCCCTCGGAGTCGCACTCATCGATACATATCTGCCTAGTCAGATCGCCAATCCTTCAATGAATGAAGGGTTCAGCCCCAACGATACTGGGAAGGGCCTTTCCCGTGAAGTAATTCGAGTGGCCAGAATGTTGAATCGGTTAACTGCCACCCGACTCACCGCGGCAGCCACCTATGCTGCAATCTTTCAGGCCTGGGAACCAGGTAGATCAATGGCTCCGGTTCTTAACATCGTGGCGAAGGACCGAATAGCTACCGTCGAAAATTTACGCGAAGAACGAATCAACCGGTGGCGAACTGCTGCTGCAGAGGCGGCCTATTCTGTAGCCGAAGTACCCGGGGATCATTTCGGAATGATGAGCACCTCGAGTGAGGCAATAGCTACCGAAATACATGATTGGATTTCTGGGCTCGTTCGAGGGCCTCATCCGTAGCTTTGCGAATCGGCCCGTGCCACAGCTCGCCGTGACCAGGTGCCAGGATGTTGGTCTCTAGCAAAGCCAGCGCAGCCAGGCTGCGGATACTGTTCTGCTGGCTGTGGCTGAACACCGCGGGCAGTAGCTGTGGCCCGCGGTGACGCAACATCGGATGACCAGTGATCAGCGCATCGCCGCTGGCCAGCACACCGTCGACGACATACGAGCAGTGACCGCTGGTGTGTCCCGGGGTGAAAATCGCCATCGGTTGACCCGGCAGCCCGGCGGCCGCTTCGGCGGTCAGCGGCTGGGCGGTCGGAATGCCGTCGCCGGTCAGGCCGCCGCGGCGAAGCAAGTGAATACCCCAGACCGCCACACGGGGCCGCCAGCTGCGCAGCGCAACATCGAAAACCGAGGCATTCTCCCGGTATTCCCGCTTGGCGTGACCTACCTCCTCGGCGTGGCAGTACACCGGCGTGCTGTGCTCACGAGCAAACCAGATTGCCGAGCCCAGGTGGTCGATGTGCGCGTGGGTGAGCACGATGGCGCGCACGTCACCCGGTGTGTAGCCCAGTTTGTTCAGCGAGGCCAGCACCTCCGCACGGTCGCCGGGATAGCCGGCGTCGATCAGCAGCACGCCGGTGTCGTCGGTGACTAGCACCCAGTTGACCGCGTGGCCGCGAGCGAGGTGAACCTTGTCGGTGATCTGAACAAGCTCCGCCATGCCCGCGAGTCTAGGAGCGAGCGCGAGCGCGGCAAGCCGGGTGCCGCGGGTCGCGACCATGGGATATGGAGCGATCGCGAGCGCGGCGAAGCCGGGCGTGGCGGGTCGCGTTTATGGCATAGGAGTAGAAAGAACTGGTGGCTGAACTGAAGCTAGGTTACAAAGCATCGGCCGAACAATTCGCACCGCGCGAGCTCGTCGAACTAGCCGTCGCCGCCGAAGCCCACGGCATGGACAGCGCGACCGTCAGCGACCATTTTCAGCCTTGGCGCCACCAGGGCGGCCATGCCCCGTTCTCGCTGTCCTGGATGACCGCTGTCGGCGAACGTACCAACCGGCTGCTGCTGGGCACTTCGGTGCTGACCCCCACCTTCCGCTACAACCCCGCCGTCATCGCTCAGGCTTTCGCCACCATGGGATGCCTGTACCCGAACCGTGTTTTCCTTGGCGTGGGCACCGGTGAGGCGCTGAACGAAATCGCCACCGGATACGAGGGCGCCTGGCCGGAGTTCAAGGAGCGGTTCGCCCGGCTGCGTGAATCGGTGGGGCTAATGCGGCAGCTGTGGAGCGGTGACCGCGTCGACTTTGACGGCGACTATTACCGGCTCAAGGGTGCCTCGATCTACGACGTGCCCGACGGGGGCGTGCCCGTCTACATCGCCGCCGGCGGCCCGGCGGTGGCCAAGTACGCCGGCCGCGCCGGTGACGGCTTCATCTGTACGTCCGGCAAGGGCGAGGAGCTCTACACCGAGAAGCTGATGCCGGCGGTACGAGAAGGCGCCGCTGCCGCTGACCGATCCGTCGACGGCATCGACAAGATGATCGAAATCAAGATCTCCTACGACCCCGACCCGGAGCTGGCATTGAACAACACCCGGTTTTGGGCGCCGCTGTCGTTGACAGCTGAGCAGAAGCACAGCATCGACGACCCGATCGAGATGGAGAAGGCCGCCGATGCGCTGCCAATCGAACAGATCGCCAAGCGCTGGATCGTGGCGTCGGACCCCGACGAAGCCGTCGAAAAGGTAGGTCAATACGTGACATGGGGCCTGAACCACCTGGTATTTCACGCACCAGGACATGACCAGCGCCGGTTCCTGGAGCTCTTCCAGTCGGACCTGGCACCCAGGTTGCGGCGACTTGGCTGACTCCTCGGCGATCTACCTCGCCGCACCAGAATCGCAGACGGGTAAGTCGACGATTGCACTGGGGCTTTTGCACCGACTGACCGCGATGGTCGCCAAAGTCGGTGTGTTCCGGCCGATTACGCGGCTCTCTGCGGAGCGGGACTACATCCTGGAACTACTGCTCGCGCACACCAGTGCGGGCCTGCCCTATGAGCGGTGTGTTGGCGTGACCTACCAGCAGCTGCATGCTGACCGCGACGACGCGATCGCCGAAATTGTCGATTCGTATCACGCAATGGCCGACGAGTGTGACGCGGTGGTGGTCGTCGGCAGTGACTACACCGACGTCACCAGCCCCACCGAGCTCTCGGTCAACGCCCGGATCGCGGTGAACCTCGGCGCGCCAGTGTTGTTGACGGTTCGGGCGAAGGACCGCACCCCCGATCAGGTCGCCAGCGTCGTCGAGGTCTGCTTGGCCGAGCTGGACACCCAGCGCGCTCATACCGCGGCGGTAGTGGCGAACCGGTGCGAGCTGTCCGCGATACCGGCCGTGACCGACGCGCTGCGCAGGTTCACCCCGCCTAGCTATGTAGTGCCCGAGGAACCACTGCTGTCGGCGCCGACCGTTGCCGAGTTAACGCAGGCTGTGAACGGGGCGGTGGTAAGCGGTGATGTTGCGCTGCGCGAACGTGAGGTGATGGGCGTGCTGGCCGCGGGTATGACCGCCGACCATGTGTTGGAGCGGCTGACCGATGGCATGGCGGTGATTACTCCCGGCGACCGCTCGGACGTGGTGTTGGCCGTCGCTAGCGCCCATGCGGCCGAAGGGTTTCCGTCATTGTCATGCATCGTCCTCAATGGCGGGTTCCAGTTGCATCCGGCAATCGCCGCCCTGGTTTCCGGCCTGCGATTGCGGTTACCTGTCATCGCCACCGCGTTGGGCACCTACGACACCGCCAGCGCTGCCGCGTCGGCTCGCGGGCTGGTAACGGCGACGTCGCAACGCAAGATCGACACCGCGTTGGAGCTGATGGACCGCCACGTGGACGTCGCCGGTCTATTGGCGCAGCTGACCATTCCCATCCCTACGGTCACTACACCACAGATGTTCACTTATCGGCTGCTGCAGCAGGCCCGTTCGGACCTCATGCGCATCGTCCTTCCCGAAGGGGACGACGATCGCATCCTCAAATCGGCGGGCCGCCTGCTTCAGCGCGGCATCGTCGACCTGACCATCCTGGGCGATGAAGCCAAAGTCCGTCTGCGGGCAGCGGAACTCGGTGTGGACCTGGACGGCGCCACGGTAATCGAGCCATGCGCAAGCGAACTGCACGATCAATTCGCCGACCAGTATGCGCAGTTGCGTAAGGCGAAGGGAATCACCGTGGAGCATGCCCGCGAAATCATGAACGATGCCACATATTTCGGCACCATGCTGGTGCACAACTGTCATGCCGACGGCATGGTATCGGGTGCTGCTCACACCACGGCGCACACCGTTCGTCCGGCGCTGGAGATCATCAAGACCGTTCCGGGCATATCCACCGTGTCCAGCATTTTCCTGATGTGTCTGCCGGATCGGGTACTGGCGTACGGCGACTGCGCGATCATCCCGAACCCGACGGTGGAGCAGCTCGCTGATATCGCCATCTGCTCGGCACGCACCGCCGCACAGTTCGGCATCGAGCCCCGGGTGGCCATGCTGTCCTACTCCACCGGTGACTCGGGGAAAGGTGCCGACGTCGACAAGGTCAGAGCGGCAACGGAGTTGGTGCGCGCTCGGGAGCCGCAGCTGCCGGTCGAGGGTCCCATTCAATACGACGCCGCAGTGGAACCGTCGGTCGCGGCCACCAAGTTGCGCGATTCGCCGGTGGCCGGCCGCGCGACGGTGCTGATCTTCCCCGATCTCAATACCGGCAACAACACCTACAAAGCGGTGCAGCGTTCTGCGGGTGCGATCGCGATCGGCCCGGTGCTGCAGGGCTTACGCAAGCCGGTGAACGACCTATCTCGGGGTGCACTGGTCGACGACATAGTCAACACCGTGGCCATCACGGCGATTCAGGCGCAGGGCGTCCATGAGTAGCACCGTGCTGGTGATCAATTCCGGCTCGTCGTCGCTGAAGTTCCAGCTCGTCGAGCCGGTCGCCGGCATGTCACGTGCCGCCGGGATTGTCGAGCGGATCGGCGAGCGGTCATCCCCGGTTGCCGATCACGCCCAGGCGCTGCATCGCGCATTCAAGATGTTGGCCGAGGACGGAATTGACCTGCAGACCTGCGGGCTGGTGGCGGTCGGACACCGGGTGGTCCACGGCGGCACGGAGTTTCACCAGCCGACGCTGCTGGATGACACGGTGATCGGCAAGCTTGAGGAGCTGTCGGCGCTGGCCCCGTTGCACAACCCGCCGGCGGTACTGGGCATCAAGGTGGCACGCAGATTGCTGGCCAATGTCGCGCACGTCGCGGTGTTCGATACGGCCTTTTTCCATGACTTGCCCCCGGCGGCCGCGACCTATGCCATCGACCGCGACGTCGCCGACAGATGGCATATCCGCCGCTACGGATTTCATGGCACTTCACACCAATACGTCAGCGAGCGGGCCGCCGCCTTCCTGGGCCGCCCGCTCGACGGTTTGAATCAGATTGTGCTGCATCTGGGTAACGGTGCCTCCGCCTCGGCGATTGCCCGCGGCCGGCCGGTGGAAACGTCGATGGGCCTGACACCGCTTGAGGGCTTGGTGATGGGCACCCGCAGTGGCGACCTGGACCCGGGCGTCATCAGCTACTTGTGGCGCACCGCGAGGATGGGTGTCGAGGACATCGAATCGATGCTCAACCATCGGTCCGGGATGTTGGGGTTGGCGGGGGAGCGGGATTTTCGCCGTCTACGACTAGTGATCGAAACCGGGGACAGGTCAGCACAATTGGCGTATGAGGTGTTCATCCACCGGTTGCGCAAGTACCTTGGTGCCTATCTGGCGGTGTTGGGCCACACCGATGTGGTGAGCTTTACCGCCGGGATCGGCGAAAACGATGCGGCGGTGCGGCGGGACGCGTTGGCTGGCCTTCAGGGGCTAGGTATCGCACTCGACCAAGACCGCAACCTGGGCCCGGGGCACGGCGCCCGGCGGATTTCGTCAGACGATTCACCGATCGCCGTGCTGGTGGTTCCCACGAATGAAGAACTGGCCATCGCCCGCGATTGCCTGAGGGTGCTGGGCGGACGCCGAGCGTGAATCATACGACAGCCCGCCGGCGTGTCGCGTCGTGCGATTCACACTCGGGCGGCTTAGAACGTGCTGGTGGGCCGGACCTTGTTGGCCATGTCCACCAGCGTGTAGCGATGCCGTTGAGTGGGAGCTACCCGGGCCAGGCTGCGCAGTGACGCCTCGACACCCAGCCGCAGCCCGTGACTGGTGAACGGGAAACCGAGGATGTGGTTGGTGCTGGCCTTGTTGTCCTTCAGCCAGTCCAGCGCGCCACCCAGCACCAGGGCGCGGATCTGCAGCACGCGTGGTTCGGTCGGGGGCAGCGCCTCCACTCTTCGGGCGGCGTCGCGGATCTGTTCCTCGGTGACTTCACTCGTTGACCGGCCGGACAACAGAGTCACCGCGCTGGTCAGCCGTGCCGTGGTGAAATGCCGAGAAGTGGGCGGTACCTCGTCGAGCGTGCGCACGGCGCCGACCCGATCACCTTCGGCTGACCGGGCTCTGGCCAGTCCGAAAGCCGCCGAGATCACGCCGTCGTTGGTGCTCCACACCGTCTGATAGAACTTGTGTTCGTCGGTGTTGCCGGCTAGTTCGGCGGTGGCGGCCAGGGCGAGCTTGGGCGCCAGCTCGCCGGGAAAGGTATCCAGCACCTCGGTGAAATGTTTGGTGGCCGAGTCATAGTCGCCGGTGAGCAGCTCGGCGACGGCCCGGTACCAGACCAATCGCCATCGCCAGCCAACGCGTTCGGCCAGATCGTCGAGTTTTCGGGTGGCCTTGGCCACATCGCCGAGATCCAGCAGCGCGCGGACTTCCATTAGCGGCAGCTCCACTGACTCGGAGAAGTCGACGCCGTCGGCGTCCAGCGCACCGTGGCGGGCCGCGCGCAGCGAGTCTAGGGTCTGCACCGGCTGGGAGAGCACCGTGGCCTGCAGGACCGAAGCTGCGACGTCGGTCGGATCGACCAGCGGCACCGACAGCGCGGTCACGATCTCGTTGGCGGTCAGCTTCTCCGCGTGCACCTGCCCGTCCAGATACACGTCGGTGTGCGCCACCAGCAGGTCCACTCCAAATGTCGACCGACTGGGACTGAAGATCGTTGATAGCCCTGGCCGCGGCACCCCGGTGTCCTGGGCGACCACCTCCCGCAACACGCCCGTCAATTGCGCGGACATCTCTTCGGCGGTGGTGAACCGTTGCCGCGGATCGGGGTCGATGGCCCTGCGCAGCAACCGGCCGTAAGAGTCGTAGGTTTTCAGCACCGGGTCGTCTTCGGGTAGCCCATCCACATAACGGCCATTGCGGGTGGGCAGGTCCAGCGTGAGCGCCGCGAGCGTGCGTCCCACGGTGTAGATGTCGGTGGCCACCGTCGGACCGGTCCGCACGATCTCGGGCGCCTGGAAGCCTGGGGTCCCGTAGAGGTAGCCGAACGAGTTGATCCGCGATACCGCGCCCAGGTCGATCAGCTTGAGCTGTTCCTCGGTCAGCATGATGTTTTCCGGCTTCAGGTCGTTGTAGACCAAGCCGATGGAATGCAGGTAGCTCAGCGCCGGCAGGATCTCCAGCAGGTAGGCGATGGCCTCCGCGACGGGCAGTTTCTGACCCTTGCTGCGTTTGAGCGATTGCCCGCCGACGTATTCCATCACGATGTAGCCGACCGGATCCCCGTGCCTGTCGGTGTGCTCGACAAAGTTGAAGATCTGCACGATCGACGGGTGCACCACCTCGGCCAGGAACTGGCGTTCGGCCATCGCCATTGCCTGCGCTTCGGCATCACCGGAATGCACCAGGCCCTTGAGCACCACCGGACGGCCGTTGACATTGCGGTCGAGAGCGAGGTAGATCCAGCCCAGTCCGCCGTGCGCGATGCAGCCTTTGACCTCGTACTGGCCGGCGACGATGTGCCCGGGATTTAGCTGCGGCAGGAACGAATACGGGCTGCCGCAATAGGGACACCAGCCCTCTGAAGCTCCCTTGGTCTCCGAGTCGGACCGGCCGACGGGACGTCCACAGTTCCAGCAGAACCGCTTGGACTCCGGCACCACCGGGTTGGTCATCAGGGCCTCAAGCGGATCGATATCGGGCGCCCGCGGGATTTCCACCAGGCCGCCGCCCAGCCGTCTGACCGGCGGGCGCACCCGGCTGGTGGTGGCCATCCGGTCTTGCGGCTCGGTGTCCGGGCCGAGCGTCGGATGGGGGAAGTTGTCCTCATCGCCGAAATCGGGGCGGAACACCGCCTGGGTGCTCAGGGGTCGAACCGTCGCGGACGTCGCGGTCTGGGCGTCCGCCGGTTGGGTGCCGGGGCCCGAACGTTCGGTCTCTGACGCTTTGGCCATCAGTCCACATACCTCGGCGTGGGCGGGGCGGGGGCTGGGCCGAGCACCGTCAGCCACTTGCGATACAACGTGTTCCAGGTGCCGTCATTGCGGATGCGTTCGAGCGTGCCGTTGACGAACCGGACCAATCCGGTGTTGTCCAGGTTGATCCCGACGCCGTAGGGCTGGTCGGCCATGTCGGGCCCGACGATATGCAGGTAGGGGTCTTCCTCTACCAGCCCGGCCAGGATGGTGTCGTCGGTGCTGACAGCGTCGATCTCGCGCTGCTGCAAGGCCACCAAGCAGTCCGCCCAGTTCACCACCGACACAATGACGGGAGGCGGTGCGATCTCCCGGATACGGCGCAACGATGTGGTGCCCCTGGCCACACAGACCCGCTTGCCCGACAGGTCGGACACCTTTGTGATCGGCGAGTCACGCGGGGCGAGGATGCGTTGGTTGGCGTCGAGGTAGACGGTGGAGAAGTTGACCAGCTTGCGCCGCTCGCAGGTGATCGACATCGTCTTGACGACGATGTCGACCTGCGACTTCTGCAGCGCGGTGACCCGCTCCGCGGCCGACAGGATCCGGTACTCGACATGTGACGGGACACCGAAGATGTCGCGTGCCACTTCGCCGGCGATGTCAACGTCGAAGCCGGTGATCTCGCCGGTGATCGGGTCGCGGAAGCTGAACAGGTTGCTGCCGATGTCGAGCCCGACGATCAGCCTGCCGCGCGCGCGGATGTCGGCCACCGCGGCGTCGGCCTCGGCCTTGGTGGCAAAGGGGCGCAGGCTGGCGGTGGGATCGCAGTCCTGGCTCGAACTGTCCGGCGGCAGCGGGGGTTGCGGTGGCATGATCTCCATGCCGACCGGTGTGGGCAGCGGCAGCGTCGGCGTCGCCTCCACCCCCAGCGTTTCCGAGTGGCCGCAACTGGCCAGCACCATCGCCAAGGCCAGCGGCGCGAGTGGGGCTGCCGCCCGCGCCAGGAGGGCCCGGCGCGTCATCACCGATACTCTTTCAGCCGGGGCCACAGGCCGAGCGCGACGGCAATGGCGGCACCTAAGCTGAGCACCACGCCGCCCACCTGCGCGCCTGCCAGCCCGCGATGCGCATTGAGGATGTCGTGGCGCAGTTGGGTGCGGCTTTGTCCCATGGCTTTGGTCAGTGCTTCGTCGAGCTTGTCGAATGCGGGGGTAGCATCGTCCTCGCCTTTACCCAGTGCCACCTGAGTGGCGGCCCGATAGTTGCCGACGGAGATGTAGGAATTGATCCGGTCGTTGGCCTGCCGCCAGCGCACCAACAGCTGGTCGGCGCCCTGCAGATCGGGTTTGTCGACGGCGTGGCGGCGGGCCATGTAGTCGTTGAGCTGGCGTTGCATGGCGTCGATGCGCTGATAGAAGGCCTGCTTGCGGACCTCTTCGTCGCCGCGCCGGATCAGCGACAGTGTCTCGTCGGCCCGTGCCTGTTGGGCGGTGATCGCCAGGTTGGTGATGGTCTTGAGTGACTCAGCCGCGGTATCTTTCGCGCTACGGCTGGCCGTTGTAGAGATGGTCAGCGCAGTTCCCACCCACACCACCATGACGAGAATACCGAGCGCGCCCACGACAAGACCGGGGTTAATCCGTCGCCTGGTGCGCCGGGCCAGCCAGCGATGTGCGAACGCACCGAAGACCACGGTGGTGGCGACCACCAGGATCACCGGGGCCGGGATCTGGGTCGACGCGGTGGTTTCCCGATCTACCCGTGCTGATGTCGCCTGGTAGAGCCGTTGCGCGTCGGGCAGGATCGTCGATTGCATCAGCCCCGACGCCTCTGACAGATATGACGACCCGACCGGGTTGCCCGCCCGGTTGTTGGCGCGGGCGATCTCGACCAGGCCGGTGTAGACGGCCAATTCGGTGTTGATCCGGCCCAGCAATTGCACCAACGATTCGTCGGTGAGCCCGCTCGAGGCCCGGGTTACCGCTACCGAGGCATCGGTAATGGCCTGCTCGTAGCGCAGCCGAACGCCGCCCGGCTCGGCTTGGGCTATGAACGCGGTGGCGGCCGCGGCATCAGCCACCGACAGCGTGGTGTACAGCCGTCCAGCCGCGAACGACAGCGGCTCGGTGTGGTCGAGCACCGCGGTCAACACCTGCTGCCGGTGTTCGATGGTGGTGGAGGTAGCGAAGGCGCTGGCCACGCCGAGAGCCGCCAACACGATGCCGATCGTCATGATTCGGCCGGGTGTCGTCGAGATGAACCACCGCCGGGGATGTGCCGGTTCGGCGGGCGAGCGTGATCCCAGCGGCTCGGTCGACGGGTGCGCCAGCTCAACCGTCACGTCTGTTAGGACCTCATCTTTCGGCTAACGCAACGAAACTCTATAAGCGAATTCTAAGAGAAGGTTCCGACAGATGGTGTTAGGCATACGCAATTGCCCAGTTGCCCGCCTGCATATTCTGAACAGGTGCGGGGCGACGGTGACGGATGGGTGGTGTCCGACAGCGGCGTTGCGTACTGGGGCCGCTACGGTGCGGCCGGTCTGTTGCTTCGGGCTCCGCGGCCGGACGGCACCCCCGCGGTGCTGCTGCAGCACCGCGCGCTGTGGAGCCATCAGGGCGGCACCTGGGGCTTGCCGGGCGGTGCTCGAGACAGCCACGAGACGCCGGAACAGACCGCGGTCCGCGAATCGAGCGAGGAGGCGGGCCTGTCCGCCGAGCGACTCGAGGTGCGGGCCACGGTGGTCACCGCCGAGGTGTGCGGGGTCGACGACACGCACTGGACCTACACCACCGTTGTCGCCGATGCCGGGGAGTTGCTGGACACCGTGCCCAACCGGGAAAGCGCCGAACTGCGCTGGGTGGCCGAGAACGAGGTGGCCGACTTGCCGTTACATCCCGGATTCGCCGCCAGTTGGCAACGACTGCGGACCGCTCCGGCGACCGTGCCACTGGCCCGGTGCGACGAACGGCGGCAGCGGCTGCCGCGCACCATTCAGATCGAGGCCGGGGTTTTCCTCTGGTGTACGCCGGGCGACGCGGATCAGGCGCCCTCGCCGCTGGGTAGGCGGATCAGTTCGCTGCTGTAAGCGCCGACCGGAGCTGCTCGGCCGCCGCACGTGGGTCGTCAGCCGAGGTGATCGCCCGCACCACCACGATCCGGCGAGCGCCGGCATCGAGCACGGCCGGCAGCCGTTGCGCGTTGATGCCGCCGATAGCGAACCACGGCTTGTCGTCGCCGCCGAGTTCGGCGGCGACCCGTACCAGCCCCAGACCCGGCGCCGCACGGCCAGGCTTGGTCGGTGTCGGCCAACATGGTCCGACACAGAAATAGTCGGCGTCGCCGGCGGCGGCCGCAGCAACCTGGTCGGGGTCGTGGGTGGACCGGCCGATGAGGGTATCCGGTGCCAGGATCTGTCGTGCGACGTTCACGGGCAGGTCGCGTTGACCCAGATGCAGCACGTCGGCGCCGGCCGCGCGGGCAATATCGGCGCGGTCGTTGACCGCGAATAGGGCGCCGTACCGGTGCGCTGCGTCGGCCAGGATCTCGCAGGCGGCCAGTTCGTCACGCGCCTGTAGCGGGCCGAACCGCAGCTCACCGGGTGAGCCCTTGTCGCGCAACTGGATGATGTCCACTCCGCCGGCCAGGGCGGCCTCGGCGAACTGAGCCAAGTCGCCGCGTTCCCGACGGGCGTCGGTGCACAGATACAGCCTTGCCGATGCCAGACGGGATTCGTGCACATCGTGACGCTAGCGCGCTAGCGTGGAACCCTGTAGACACGGGAGTCCCGGGAGCGGGGTCTGAGAGTGGGCGCGCCTGCCCTTACCGTCACACCTGATCCGGATCATGCCGGCGAAGGGAGGTCAAGGATGGCGTCCGACCTACACACCGGGTCGCTGGCTGTCATCGGCGGCGGTGTCATCGGGCTGTCGGTGGCCCGCCGTGCCGCCCAAGCCGGCTGGCCGGTGCGGGTGCACCGCAGCGACGAGCGGGGGGCGTCCTGGGTTGCCGGCGGCATGCTGGCCCCACACAGCGAAGGCTGGCCCGGCGAGGAACGGTTGTTGCGGCTAGGCCTGCAGTCCCTGCGGCTTTGGCGTGAGGGCAGCTTTCTCGACGGGCTGGGCCCGCAACTGGTCACCGCGCACGAGTCGCTGGTGGTGGCCGTCGACCGGGCCGACGTCGCCGACCTGCGCACTGTCGCGGACTGGTTGTCCGCACAGGGGCACCCGGTGATCTGGGAGTCGGCTGCCCGTGACGTCGAACCCCTACTGGCGCAAGGCATCCGGCACGGGTTTCGGGCGCCCACCGAACTGGCCGTCGACAACCGCGCCCTGCTCGACGCGCTGTGCCGTGACTGCGAGCGACTCGGAGTTCGCTGGAGCTCACAGGTGAGCAGCCTGTCCGACGTCGATGCGCACACGGTGGTGATCGCCAACGGCATTGACGCCCCGGCCTTGTGGCCCGGCCTGCCGATACGCCCGGTGAAGGGTGAGGTGCTGCGGCTGCGATGGCGACCAGGTTGTATGCCCTTGCCGCAGAGAGTGATTCGTGCCCGTGTGCGTGGACGACAGGTCTATCTGGTGCCACGTTCGGACGGGGTGGTCGTCGGCGCCACCCAATACGAGCACGGGCGCGACACCGCGCCGGTGGTATCGGGAGTTCGTGACCTGCTAGACGATGCGTGTACCGTGCTGCCGGCGCTGGGTGAGTACGAGCTGGCCGAGTGTGAGGCCGGACTGCGCCCGATGACACCCGACAACTTGCCGCTGGTCCAACGCCTGGATTCGCGGACCCTGGTCGCGGCCGGTCACGGCCGATCCGGATTCCTATTGGCGCCGTGGACTGCCGAACAGATTGTGTCCGAACTCGTTTCGGTTGGGGCCGCCTCATGATCGTCGTTGTCAACGAGCAACAGGTCGAGGTCGACGAGCAGACCACCATCGCCGCGCTGCTGGATTCGCTGGGCTTCGGGGACCGGGGTATCGCTGTGGCGTTGAACTTTTCGGTGCTACCACGATCGGACTGGGCCACCAAGATCTGTGAGCTGCGTAAGCCGGTGCGACTAGAGGTGGTGACGGCGGTGCAGGGTGGCTGAGTCCAAGTTGGTTATCGGTGACCGCAGCTTCGCCTCGCGGCTCATCATGGGTACTGGGGGTGCGACCAATCTGGCGGTGCTAGAGCAGGCTCTGATCGCCTCAGGTACCGAGCTGACCACCGTCGCGATACGCCGGGTCGACGCCGACGGGGGAACCGGCCTGCTCGACCTGCTCAACCGGCTCGGCATCACACCGCTACCCAACACCGCGGGGTGCCGCAGCGCCGCGGAAGCGGTCCTGACAGCGCAGTTGGCCCGTGAGGCGCTGAACACCAACTGGGTCAAGCTCGAGGTGATTGCCGACGAACGCACCCTGTGGCCTGATGCGGTCGAATTAGTCCGGGCTGCAGAACAATTGGTGGACGACGGATTTGTGGTCCTACCGTACACAACCGACGACCCGGTGCTGGCCCGCCGGCTAGAAGATACCGGTTGCGCAGCGGTGATGCCGCTGGGTTCGCCGATCGGCACCGGCCTTGGTATCGCCAACCCGCACAATATCGAGATGATCGTCGCCGGTGCCCGCGTTCCCGTGGTGCTGGACGCGGGCATCGGTACCGCCAGCGATGCCGCGTTGGCGATGGAGTTGGGTTGCGATGCCGTGTTGTTGGCCAGTGCGGTGACCCGGGCCGCCGACCCGCCGGCGATGGCCGCGGCGATGGCCGCCGCGGTGACCGCCGGATATCTGGCGCGTTGCGCGGGGCGGATCCCGAAACGCTTCTGGGCTCAGGCTTCCAGCCCGGCACGATAACCAAAACGGTGAAGCCACGGGGTGCGGGCGGCCCGCTACCGGTCCGATTGCCCCGGATGTGGCAGCTTGCGCATACAGTGCAGCCTTATACACGCCGACCTGTTGGCTGCCGCCGACTACAACGTTGTGGGATTGGCGGCGGCGGTGCTATCGGTGTGGGCCTACTTGGCGTAGACCTATGGCCGACTGGTGGGACGACGAGTCCGGAGTTGGCAGCACCATCGCCAGTCTTCCGTAGCGGCATTGTCGCTGGTAGTGCTTTGGTTTGTGCTGTGTAACCTCCGGTTTAGGCCATTCAACGCTCTGTTCGTTTGATTGGTCGGTGGGATGCGAAAGCTGCGCGGCGACAGGCGCGGTCTAATCTGGGCGCGATGGTGAACAAATCCAGGATGATGCCGGCGGTGCTGGCCGTGGCTGTGGTCGTCGCATTCCTGACGACGGGCTGTATCCGGTGGTCTACGCAGTCGCGGCCCGTTGTTAACGGCCCCGCTGCCGCAGAGTTCGCCGTTGCGTTGCGCAACCAGGTGAGCACCGACGCGATGATGGCGCACCTATCGAAACTGCAGGACATCGCCAACGCCAACGACGGCACTCGCGCGGTGGGCACCCCTGGCTATCAGGCCAGCGTCGACTATGTGGTAAACACACTGCGCAACAGCGGTTTTGATGTGCAAACCCCGGAGTTCTCCGCTCGCGTGTTCAAGGCCGAAAAAGGGGTGGTGACCCTCGGCGGCAACACCGTGGAGGCGAGGGCGCTCGAGTACAGCCTCGGCACACCGCCGGACGGGGTGACGGGCCCGCTGGTGGCTGCCCCCGCCGACGACAGTCCGGGCTGCAGTCCGTCGGACTACGACAGGCTGCCGGTGTCCGGTGCGGTGGTGCTGGTAGATCGCGGCGTCTGTCCTTTTGCCCAGAAGGAAGACGCAGCCGCGCAGCGCGGTGCGGTGGCGCTGATCATTGCTGACAACATCGACGAGCAGGCGATGGGCGGCACCCTGGGGGCTAATACCGACGTCAAGATCCCGGTGGTGAGTGTCACCAAGTCGGTCGGATTCCAGCTACGCGGACAGTCTGGGCCAACCACCGTCAAGCTCACGGCGAGCACCCAAAGTTTCAAGGCCCGCAACGTCATCGCGCAGACGAAGACGGGGTCGTCGGCCAACGTGGTGATGGCAGGTGCGCATTTGGACAGCGTTCCGGAAGGACCCGGCATCAACGACAACGGCTCGGGAGTGGCTGCGGTTCTGGAAACGGCAGTGCAGCTGGGGAACTCACCGCATGTGTCCAACGCGGTACGGTTCGCCTTCTGGGGCGCCGAGGAATTCGGCCTGATTGGGTCACGAAACTACGTCGAGTCGCTGGACATCGACGCGCTCAAAGGCATCGCGCTGTATCTGAACTTCGACATGTTGGCGTCGCCGAACCCGGGTTACTTCACCTACGACGGTGACCAGTCGCTGCCGCTAGACGCCCGCGGTCAGCCGGTGGTGCCCGAAGGCTCGGCCGGTATCGAGCGCACGTTCGTCGCCTATCTGAAGATGGCCGGCAAGACCGCGCAGGACACCTCGTTCGACGGTCGGTCCGACTACGACGGCTTCACGCTGGCGGGTATCCCTTCGGGTGGCCTGTTCTCCGGCGCTGAGGTCAAGAAGTCCGCCGAGCAAGCCGAGCTCTGGGGCGGCACCGCCGACGAGCCTTTCGATCCCAACTATCACCAGAAGACAGACACCCTGGACCATATCGACCGCACCGCGCTCGGTATCAACGGCGCTGGCGTCGCGTACGCGGTGGGTTTGTATGCGCAGGACCTCGGCGGCCCCAACGGGGTTCCGGTCATGGCGGACCGCACCCGCCACCTGATTGCCAAACCGTGATCCGGGCCTGATCTCGCCACTGACCCCGCACCGACCGATCTAGAATGGGATTTCCTTGGTGCATGCCGGGCGGGACGGGGTTAGGAGATGCATGGTCGCGGGCGGTATCGACCTCTGGTCCGCTGTGTTCGCCCTCGCCGGGTGGCCGCGTCGGTGCGGACCCCGATCGCCTGTCTAGCGGCGGTGGTCGTGATAGCCGGCTGCACGACCGTCGTCGACGGGCGGGCGCTGTCCATCCTCAACGACCCGTTCCGGGTGGGGGGTCTGCCCGCGACCAACGGTCCGAGCGGCGCCCGCCCCGACGCACCGGCTGCGTCGGGCACGGTGATCAACACCAACAACGGAGCGATCGACAAGTTGTCGTTGTTGTCGGTCAACGACATCGAGGACTACTGGATGGCGGTCTACAGCGAATCGCTGAAGGGCACCTTCCGGCCGGTCGGCAAGCTGGTGTCCTACGATTCCAACGACCCAAGTAGTCCGATCGTCTGCCACATTGACACCTATCAGCTCGTCAACGCCTTTTTCAGCTCTCGGTGCAACTTGATTGCCTGGGATCGAGGGGTCTTCATGGCGGTCGCGCAAGAATACTTCGGCGACATGTCCGTCAATGGTGTGCTGGCACACGAATTCGGGCATGCTCTGCAAGTGATGGCGAATTTGGTTACCAGGAAAGATCCCACCATCGTCCGCGAGCAGCAAGCGGATTGCTTCGCCGGGGTCTATCTGTGGTGGGTGGCCGAAGGTAAGTCGACACGCTTTACGCTGAGCACCGCGGACGGGCTCGACCACGTGCTCGCCGGCATCATCACCACCCGAGACCCGGTGATGGAAGCCGATGCGGAAAACGACGACGAACATGGGTCGGCCTTGGATCGGGTCAGCGCGTTCCAGCTGGGCTTCATCAACGGCACGCCGGCGTGCGCGGCGATCGACGAGGACGAAGTCGAGCGGCGCCGCGGTGACCTGCCGACGACGTTGCGGGTCGATGCCAGCGGCAACCCAGAGACCGGCGAGGTCGGAATCAACGAAGAGACCCTCTCGACGTTGATGGAGTTGATGGGCAAGATCTTCTCGCCGAAGAATCCGCCCACGCTGTCCTACCAGCCGGCCGGTTGCCCAGACGCCAAGCCCAGCCCACCGGCCGCCTACTGTCCGGCCACCAACACCATCGTGGTCGACCTGCCCGCCCTGGCGAGGATGGGCAAGGTGGCCTCGGCAGCGGAACACAGCCTGCCGCAGGGCGATGACACGTCGTTGTCGATTGTGATGTCGCGGTACGCGTTGGCGGTGCAGCACGAACGCGGGCTGCCGATGCAGAGCCCGTGGACCGCCTTACGGACGGCGTGCCTGACCGGCGTTGCGCACCGCAAGATGGCCGTGCCCATCGACCTGCCCTCCGGCCAGCAACTCGTACTTACCGCGGGTGATCTCGACGAAGCGGTTTCCGGGTTGCTGACCAACCGCATGGTCGCCAGTGACGCCGACGGTGTCAGCGTTCCGGCCGGTTTCACTCGGATAGCCGCGTTCCGTGCCGGCGTGGGCGGCGACATGGACGCATGCTATGCCCGGTATCCGGGATAGGACTGGCCCTGATGTTGATCGTTGTGCACCCACATCACCAAAAACCCGGTGACCAGCAACCACCCCAGGGCAACGGACGGGATCGCCCAGGCGCGACGTACGAGTAGTGCGGTGTCACAACGCGTGACCAGGGCCTGAGTGTTGTCGTTGCCGTCGGCGTACAGCGCCTGGGTGAGGTTGGAGCGCCAGCCGCTGCCACAGGTGACCTTGATGCCATACGCATCGTATTGATCCAGGTAGACCGGAAACCACAGCGCCATCAGACCAATGACCGCCAGCAGCAGGCCAGTAATTCCGATGAACATCTGGCGACGATTCACGGCTTCTCCATGTCTTGCGATGTGCATTCGGGATTCGGGCGCCGCAGCGCTCGCGTCATGCAAGCGCAAATGCGGGCTTTGCCAACAAAGGCCGGGTGGCCACGCCCAGGCAAGTTGTGAGGGAGGCCCCCCGGGGCCGCAACCATGTTAACGCGCGTCCGCCTAAGCATTCAGCGCGCCGTGCCCTACCGGCACTACGCCCGGGCGTGCGTGCGGAACCTGACAGAGCTCACGCTATTTGGCCCGCCGACAGACGTAGCGCCGCATCGACCGCCAGCCTGGCGACATCGAGGGTCTTCGAGCCCAAGTCATGTCGGGCGCCGGTGATCTCGACGACCTCGGTCGGTGCCGAGACCATCGCCGCGGCGGAACGCACCTGGGCCAGCGTGCCGAACGGGTCCGCCGTTCCGTGGGTGAACACCGTCGGCACTGCGATCCCCGGCAAGTGCTCGGTACGGACGCGTTCCGGCTTTCCCGGCGGATGGACCGGATAGGAGAACAGCGTCAGCACGTCGACCGGTGCCTGCCCGGCCGCCACCACCATGGACGTCTGCCGACCGCCGTAGGAATGTCCCCCGGCGATCAGCGGACCCTCGGCAAGGCCGCGGCACAGCTGGATCGCTTCGACGATGCCGGCACGGTCGCCTGACCCCGAGCCGGATGGCGGACCGGTGGGTCGGCGTCGGCGGTAGGGCAGGTTGTAGCGCACGGCCAGCCATCCTCGGCGGGTCCATTCGGCGCAAACCTGTTGCAACAGTGTGGATTCGCGGCTACCGCCCGCGCCGTGGGTAAGGACGACTACCCCGTGTGGTGGGCCGGCCGGTTGGTGTGCAACGCCGGCGATCTGATCAAGGTTCATGACAGCCGAAACAGCGGCGAAACGGGCCCGTGGCCGCGGCCCAGTGGATAGGCCGCGCGCAGGCATTCGGTAACCCATCGCTTCCCGAAGTCCACCGCGTCGGGCACGGTGAAGCCGTGCGCCAACGCGGCGGCGATCGCGGTCGCCAGCGTGTCACCACCGCCATGGTCATCGCCGGTGGGTAGTCGCTGCGCGTCGAACTGGTAGCAGCTGACGCCGTCATAGAGCAGGTCGCAGCTGCCGTCCGACGAGCGCAGGTGTCCGCCTTTGACCAGCACCCACTGCGGCCCCAGCGCATGCAGGGCTTTGGCCGCCGCACGCTGCGACTCGGCGTCGACTACCTCGATATCTACCAGCAGGCGCGCCTCGTCAAGGTTGGGGGTCAGCAGCGTCGCCAACGGGAACAGCTGACCGCGAAGCGAATCCAGGGCAGACGGTGCCAACAGCGGGTCTCCGTGCATGGATGCGCATACCGGGTCGACGACGAGCGGAACGGACAGCTCGAGCCGACGCCAGGTCGCGGCCACGGTCGCAACGATGCGCGACGAGGCCAGCATCCCGGTCTTGGCGGCTTGAACGCCGATGTCGGTGACGACCGCCTCGATCTGGCCGGCCACCACATCGTTGGGAACTTCATGAATATCCTTGACTCCCAACGTGTTCTGTACGGTAACCGCCGTGACTGCGACGCACGCGTGCACTCCTAGCAGTGCCATCGTGCGCATATCGGCTTGGATGCCGGCACCGCCCCCGGAGTCCGATCCGGCGATGCTCAACACCCGCGGCGGCGTCATTCCCGGCGGTGCCAGCGGGAGGTAGTTCACTGGGTTATCGGGAGATACACCCGATTGCCGTGCTCTGCGAATTCACGTGACTTTTCGGCCATTCCGGCGGCGAGCACGGCTTCGATGTCCGCTTCGGTCTCAAGCCCGTGTTCGGCGGCGTACTCACGGACGTCCTGGGTGATGCGCATGGAGCAGAACTTCGGTCCGCACATCGAGCAGAAGTGCGCGGTCTTGGCCGGCTCCGCCGGCAGGGTTTCGTCGTGGAATTCCCGTGCGGTGTCGGGATCCAGCGACAGTGCGAACTGGTCGTTCCAGCGGAACTCGAAACGCGCCGTGCTCAAAGCGTCGTCGCGCTCCTGGGCGCGCGGATGGCCCTTGGCCAAATCGGCCGCATGCGCGGCGATCTTGTAGGCGATCACCCCGTCCTTGACGTCCTTGCGGTCCGGCAACCCGAGGTGCTCCTTGGGGGTGACGTAGCACAGCATCGCGGTACCGGCTTGGGCGATGATGGCCGCACCGATCGCCGAGGTGATGTGGTCGTAGGCCGGCGCGATGTCGGTGGCCAGCGGACCCAGCGTGTAGAACGGGGCCTCCTCACACAGTTCCTCTTCCAGCCGCACATTCTCGACGATCTTGTGCATTGGGATATGGCCCGGCCCCTCGATCATCACCTGTGCGCCATGGGCTTTGGCGATCTTGGTGAGCTCGCCCAGGGTGCGCAGCTCGGCGAACTGCGCGGCGTCGTTGGCATCAGCGATCGACCCTGGTCGCAGCCCGTCACCGAGTGAGAAGGTGACGTCGTAGCGGGCGAAAATATCGCAGAGCTCCTCAAAGTTGGTGTACAAGAACGACTCCCGATGATGTGCCAAACACCACGCGGCCATGATCGAACCCCCGCGGGACACGATGCCGGTGACCCGCTTGGCGGTCAGCGGCACATACCGCAGCAGCACCCCGGCGTGCACCGTCATGTAGTCCACGCCTTGCTCACACTGCTCGATCACGGTGTCGCGGTAGATCTCCCAGGTCAGCTCGGTCGGATCGCCCTTGACTTTCTCCAGCGCCTGATAGATCGGCACGGTGCCGACCGGCACGGGAGAATTGCGCAGGATCCACTCGCGGGTTTCGTGGATGTTCTTGCCGGTGGACAGGTCCATGATGGTGTCGGCCCCCCAGCGGGTGGCCCACACCATCTTGTCGACCTCCTCGGCGATCGAGCTCGTCACCGCCGAGTTGCCGATGTTGGCGTTGACTTTCACCGCGAACGCCTTGCCGATGATCATCGGCTCGCTCTCGGGGTGGTGGTGGTTGGCCGGGATCACCGCGCGGCCGCGGGCGACCTCGTCGCGCACTAGCTCGGCGGACATGTCTTCGCGGGCGGCGATGAACGCCATCTCGGCGGTGATCTCCCCGGCGCGGGCCCGCTGCAGCTGGGTGCCCCGATCGCGAACCACTCCGGGCCTATGCGGCAGCCCCGCGGTCAGGTCGATCACCGTGTCCGTGTCGGTGTAGGGCCCGGAGGTGTCGTAGAGGTCGAAGTGGTCTCCGGTGGACAAGTGCACCCGTCGAAACGGGACTTGGAGAGTAGCTCCGCTGCCGGGAGCCTCGATTTCACGGTAGGCCTTGGCGCTGCCCGCGATGGGACCCGTGGTCACCGACGGTTCAACGGTGATGGTCATTTGCAACTCCCTACGCCGGCATTACCCGGTCAGGTTCGTACGGTCGACGGCCCCGAGCCGTCCTCTCAGCGCACTCGGCGTGCGCTCCCGCGTGGGTACCCCCACGCTAGCGCAGCGCGGCGCCGGTGTGCACGGACGGCCCGATGCCGCGTTAGGCCTCTTCCATCGCCTCGCCGAGTTCCTCGAGGACCCGGTTGTGGTGGTTATTTGCCAAGATATGTCCGGTGGCGATAACCAGGGCGACCGGCCAGTCGATGAGTTCGAGGGCAGCGAGTGCCGCCAGACCTCCGTAGTAGGCCAGGTGCTCTGGCCGCGGAATCTTCACTTGGCCGCAGATCGGGAGGTTCATCACAATAGTCTCCGCTTCGCGGATCTTAGCCACGGCCTCACGCTGAGATGTCGCTCGACGCGTATTCTTTTCGGCCATCATTTGCCTTTCAGTAACGAAGGGTTTGCCGTTGTGCAGGGTGGTGCGGTCACCGTCGGGGGTATGTCGACGAGGACCGATGCGCTGGCGGACCCTTTGGCTTCGTCGTTTGCCTTGTTGCTGACGGTGCCTTTACTGGAGCTTTACGCCGTGCTGTGGCGCGTCGGCGTCGTCGAGGTCCGGGGGGCGCACCGGGGGACGCGTCGCGGGAAAGCGCATCGGTCTCGGGTGGTTGCGGGTTCGGCTGGCCCGATTTGTCCCGACCCGTCAGCACACGGTTCAGCACGGCGACGGCGACGGTCGCAGCAGTCGCGGCTGCTGTCGCCTGCGCCCAGCCGAGTGGGTCGAGGGGGGTGCAGCCGAGCAACTGGCTGACGACGGGGATGCTGATCAAGGTTGCCAGCGCGGCCAGTGAGCCCAGTGCGGTGAGCACAACCAGCCAGGCATGCGAGTCCACCAAGGTTTGACCCAACTGAGCGGCCACCAGCGCCACCAGCGCCACCGTGGATGCGCGGCGCGGCAAGCCGGTGAACCCCGCCATCACCCAGGCCACGGTGGCCGCGGCCGCCGTGGTCGCCCCGCGGATACCGACGGCACGCCATAGCTCGCGTTGATCGGGACCGCGGGTTGCCGGCGTTACCGGGTCGCTTGGCTTGCTGACCGCGAGCGCCGCCGCGGGCAGTGCGTCGGTCAGCATGTTCACCAGCAGCAGCTGACGGGTGTTCAACGGCGAGGTCCCGGTGATAGCGCTGCCGATGATGGCAAAGGCCACCTCGCCCGCGTTGCCGCCGAGCAGCACAGACACTGCCGCTTGCACCCGCTGCCAAAGCTGGCGTCCTTCCAGGATTGCGGGCAGCAATGACTCGATCCGGCCGTCGACCAACACCAGGTCGGCGGCGACTCGGGCCGGGTCGCTGCCGTGGGCGACGACACCGATGCCGACGGTGGCGGCGCGGATCGCGGCCGCGTCATTGGAGCCGTCGCCGACCATTGCGCACACCCGGCCGCTGTGTTCCAGCGTCTGCACGATCTGTACCTTGTTCTCCGGTGTCATCCGGGCGAAGATCACCCGCTCGGCTACCGCTCGCTCCTGGTCCTTGCGTGACAGGGCATCCCACTCGGCACCGCTAATGACCTGCTCAGGGCTCACTTGCATGCCGAGCTCCTCGGCGATGGCGGCGGCGGTAATCGGGTGATCACCGGTGATCAGCCGGATATCCAGATCGTGCTCGTGCAGGTCCGCAAGTAGGGCCGCCGCCTGGGCGCGGGGGGTGTCGGACAACCCAAGAAACCCCACCAGACTCAACTCGTCGCGGCACAATCTCGCGATCTCGTCGGGGTCGTCCACGACCGACTGTGCCTGTTGCGCGGTCAGCTGGCGGTGGGCCACCGCGATCACCCGCAATCCGTTGGCGGCCAGTTCAGCGACCGCGTCGTCCATGCTCGAGCCGATGCCTTCGCACGCCGCCAGCACCACTTCGGGCGCACCTTTGACGGTCAGCTCGGTGCCGGACACCGAGGCGGAAAACGACCTACCGGAGCGAAATGGCAGGTGGGCGGCGGGTTCTGCGGCGCCGGGTTCGGCACCGTCGGTGCCACTGGCGGCAGCCGCTGCCGCAGCTTGCACGATCGCGACGTCGGTGGCGTGCACCTGCGGGCCGTTCGACGCCGGCGCAGCGTGCGCCGCGCAGCGCAGCACTTCCTCGCGCGAGTGCCCCGCCACCGGCCGCACCTGCGCCACCCGCAAACGGTTCTCGCTGAGCGTTCCGGTCTTGTCGAAGCAGACCATGTCGACACGGCCGAGCGCCTCCACCGAGCGCGGGATGCGGACCAGCGCACCGAAGTGACTTAGCCGTCGCGCGGATGCCTGCTGGGCCAGTGTGGCCACCAGCGGCATCCCTTCCGGCACTGCGGCCACTGTGACTGCGATACCGCTGGCCACCGCTTGGCGTAGGCCCCGCCGGCGCAACAGCCCAAGCCCGGTGACCAGTGCGCCGCCGGTCATGCTGACCGGCCAGGCCTGGTTGGTGAGCCGACTCAGCTGATGCTGCAGGCCGACGCTGGACAGATCACCGGACACGAGCTCGGCCGCGCGGCGCTCCTGAGTGTCAGGACCCACCGCGGTCACCACCGCGACCGCGGTGCCGGACACGACGGTCGTCCCGGCATAGAGCATGCAGCGACGTTCGATCAGGTCGACACCCGGCGTGGGTTCGACTTGTTTGGTCACCGACAGCGACTCACCGGTGAGCGCGGACTCGTCGACCTCCACGTCGACCTCCTCAATCACCCGGGCGTCGGCGGGAACCACCTCGTGGGTCCGCACCTCGATGATGTCGCCGGGACGCAGCTCCTCGGCGCGGACTTCGATGTACCTCGGCTGGTCGTCCGCGCCGGCCAGCACCTTCCTGGCGGGTGGAATCTGCTGAGCCAACAAGCGATTCAGCCGACTTTCGGCACGCAGCCGCTGGCTGGCCGCGAGAATAGAGTTTCCGGTGAGCACCGAACCGACCATCACCGCGTCCACCGGCGAACCCAACACCGCACTGGCCATTGCACCAAGCGCCAGCATAGGCGTCAACGGGTCCGACAACTCCGCGCGCACGGCCTTGGTCAACTGCCAAAGCGCGTTCAAGGGTGCCTGGGTTATTTGTGCGCCGCGCTTCGCCGTGTGCAGGCCACCGGCCAGCGCACGGGCCGGATACGGCGAAGGCGGTGCCTTCGCCGGTGCCTGCTCGTCCGGCGACGGCAAAGCTTTGCGGACTTGCTCGACCGACATTGCGTGCCATTCATGAGCGGGTGCCGGTCGCGGTGCTTGCGCGTCGACGACCTTGCGTGCCAGCAGGTATCCCGAGAGCAGTCCGGCCGCCGCGCCGGTGGTCACCGGGCCGGGCCCCAGTCCGCGGACCCCTGGCAGCATCAACAGGGCTCCCAAAGCCGATGCACCACCGGAAATTTCGTTACCTCGCTGGCGTGCGGCCCTGGCCGCCGGAATCGCGTGCAGCACCCTCCAGGCGGCTCCAAGATCGGGCAGCAGGACATCTGCGTACCAGGGCGGTGCACCGGCTCCAGGTGGTGGCAGCACACCAAGCGCCACATCGGCAGCCGAAAGCGCTTGCTTACCAACCGATGACAACACCGCGACGGTGCGGCCCGCCTGGCGCAGCTCGGCCACCGCACGGGCTAGGGCTTCGTCGAGGGACCCGCTGGCACCGTCGTCGAGGGGCCGGATGTCGTCGAACACCGGTCGCAACTCGCCCAGGGCGTCGACATCGACCGAAACCAGGTCCGCCCCGGTGCGATGTGCCTCGGCAACCACCGCGGAGGCCAGCCGGTCGTGCATGGGGCGGAAAAGTGCCTCGACTGCCGAATCCGAACCGCTGGCCGAGACACCGGGTACTCGGTGCCAGCCTGGGCGCAGGCCACTCTCCGTCAAAACGAGTTGCGCCCGATTCCACGCTGTGGACAGCTCGTCTGCGCCGCAACCGCGGATGCGCGCCACGCGCAGGTCATCGGTGCACAGCACGCGGGGGTCGATGACGATCGCATCGACCCGATCCAATCGGCGCAAACTCTCCGGCCGTAACGGCAACACCGCGTGCTGATCAGCCAAACCTTGGCCGAGCGCCGCGGCGAACGCCTCCGGCGTGGTCCGGCTGGCTTTGGGGGTGGCCACCAGCGTCGCGGTCGCGGCCATGTCCGCGTCGCGGGTCCCGGCGCCCACGAGCACCGCGCTCAGCGCTTGGATCAGCGCGAAACGCGCGACGCTGCGTTGGACAGGTTGCGTCGACCGTGCGGGACGCGGCCAAAGGGATTGGGGTTGGTCGGCCGGTTCGTCGGCGTGCAGCGCGAGCTGTGGTTCATGCCGGCGCCAGGCTCTGGCTCCGGCACGGCATTCCGCGGCTTTCAGCGCCTGGATCGTCAGATCCACCGACAACGCCGCCGGCGACAGCGTGACCGTGTGTGCGGCGGCCATGGCCAGCTCAAGGACGGTGGCGGTCGCCGCCGTGCCTATTCGATCCTCGAGTAGGCGGCGCAGCAACGGCTGGTGGTCCACGGCCGCCACCGCTGCCTCGATGACGAGCGGAAATCGGGGCCAGCGCAGCGCCCGGCCGCCGAGCGCTAAGCCCAGCCCGGCCGCGGTGGCGGCTACCGTTACAGCTCTGACCGCCAGCAGCACGCCGTCGCCCGGCAGGCTCCCCGGTGATTGCGCCAGCTGATCGGCGGCTTGATCTGGGTGGCGGTGTCTTTCGGCTTTTTCGGCGTCATCGACAATGCGGCAAAGTTCGCGCAGTGATGTGTCGGGATCGTCGATAGCGACGACGACACGGGACAACGGGTAGTTCAGGCTGGCCGACCCGACCCCGGGGTGGGCTTGGATTGCGTTGAGCACGACGCGCCCAAGTTCGTCGTCGCCTCCGCTGCGCAAGCCGCGCACTTCGATCCAGGCGCGACGCTCGCCACGCCAACAGTTCCGGCCGAGTGTCTCGCGGGACAGCTCGCCGGAAAGTGCCTTGGCTCCTGCGCGCAGCGGGATGATGGCGACCTTCATACCGGTTCCGACCCCGGTCTTGGCCAGGGTTGCCGAGACCGCTGTCGCGGCAGTGATCGATGCGCCGGTAAGGGTGGCGGTCGCCCGGAAGCCCGTGGCGACAGCACGCACCGGCATAGCCCGTGCGATGGATGCAGCAATGCTCAAGAGTTGCTCAACGCCGCCAGACTAGTTGGTGCTGCGCAGCTCAGCGGTGCCCGCTCGGCGACCGCTCGTCTTCCTGGCTGTTGTCTTGCTCGCTTTGGCTGGCGCTTCCTTTGCGGCAGCCGGCTTGTCGGGCACCGGCGCAAGTTTCGCCTTCACCGGCGGTGCGGCCACCTCGGGGGTGCGGTTGAGCTTCCGCAATAGCAACGCTCCGCCGCCCACGGCCAACAGGATCGGCCAATCGACGAGTCCAGCGACACCGATCGCACCGATGGCCAACGCGGCTGCCGCGGTCGACTTGCTGCCGCTGCTAAGCCCCTTCTGAATGCCTTTGGCGGCTCCGGTCACACCGCCGACGATGCCGCTCACGGCGGCGCCACCCACCGCACCCGCGGCCGCTGTGGTCGCCGTTGCTGCACCACTCACCGTTCGCCCCACGGTTCGAACTGTCCCGCCGACCACACTCATGATGACTCCCTGGCCCAAACTGCATTCGTTTACAAATGGTTTAGCTACAGTTCTACACTCGTTAACCCGCACCCTGCATTCGCACCGCTGACGAGATTTCTGTTCAGCGCTCTCGAAATGCAAGCCTGCCACGCCGCCCTGACTGAGACAACGCGCAACTGCCGCGTGCGGCGCGACTGCCGACTACCGCCGTACGCCGCCTACCCGGCGTGCAGGTCGACGAGCACCGGAGCGTGGTCGCTGGGCGCTTTGCCTTTACGCTCCTCGCGTACGATCTGGGCGTCCATCACCCGGGCGGCCAACGCCGGCGAGCCGAGGATGAAGTCGATGCGCATGCCCTGTTTCTTCGGGAACCGCAGCTGCGTGTAATCCCAGTAGGTGTAAACCCCGGGTCCCGGGGTGAAAGGCCGTACTACATCGGTGAATTGCGCGTCGACAATGGCGTTGAACGCCTTGCGCTCGGGTTCGGAAACGTGCGTGCAGCCGGCGAAGAATTCGGTGCTCCAGACATCATCATCGGTCGGAGCGATGTTCCAGTCGCCCATCAGTGCGATTGGTGCGGCGGGATCGTCACGTAGCCAGCCTTCGGCCGTATCACGCAGCGCGGCAAGCCAATCCAACTTGTAGGTGTAGTGCGGATCGTCCAGGGCGCGCCCGTTGGGCACGTAGAGGCTCCACACCCGGATGCCGCCGCAGGTGGCGCCCAGGGCACGGGCCTCCGTCGTGGCGGCCACTTCCGGCTTGCCGCTCCAGCTGGGCTGGCCGTCGAACCCAACCCGCACGTCGTCGAGGCCGACGCGGGATGCGATCGCCACGCCGTTCCACTGATCGAAGCCGACGTGTGCGACGTCATAGCCGAGTTCGAACAGCGGCAAGGCCGGGAATTGGCCGTCCGGGCACTTGGTCTCCTGCATGGCCAACACGTCGACATCGGCGCGCCCAAGCCAATCGAGGACACGATCCAACCGGGTGCGAATCGAATTCACATTCCAGGTGGCCAGCCGCAGCAGCGGCGATCGCAAGCGCGGCGAAGCCGGGCGTTGGGGGTGGCCGCCGTCAATTGTGCCGTCGGGCATGGCTAGAAGGTATCCCAGCCGACCGACTGGGCAGGAAGATAGCGGCAGTGATGGTGCAGCCGGAAGCCCAGGGACTCGGCGAGGACGGATGTCGCGGTGTCGTGCACGCGCACGTAGCCGCGGGTCGCGCCGCGGCCCGCTCCCCAGCCCAACAGCGCTTCCCACAATTGGCGGCCAGCGGAGCCGGTCGCGGATTGCTCGTCGGCGGCACGCATTGCCGACAGACCCACCCACCGGGTGCCGTCGGGTGCGTCGGTTACCGCTGCACGTGCGACCGCCACACCCAGGTAGCTGCCGAATGCCAACTCGCCGTCGATGACGGGGGTCGCCATGTCGAGGGGTAGGCGTTGGTGGTAGAGCCGCAGCCAGGTGTCGTCGGGGTGGTCCAGCAACGTGACCGACCGGTCGGGTTCACCGGTGGACACGTCACGCACCAACACTTGCTCTCGGCGCTCACCTGCCAGGCCGGCCGGTAGTGGCAGCAAGCGGTCCGGGACGGCCAGCCATGGCTGCAGATCGCGGCTCGCATACCATGCGCTGATTTCTGTGATGGTGTTCGTGTGTGCCGAGATATCCAGCGGTACTGCTGAATTAGCGGCCAGTACGGCCCCGTGTCCGGCTCGCAGGAGCCAGCCGTCCAGCCAGGTTCGTTCAACGCCGGGCCAGGCCGCCGCGGCGGCGTGTTCAAGTGCGCGGATCGCGGCGGTGCGCACCGGCGCATCGGTCAGGACCCGCAGGGCCACCACATCGACGGGCGAGAACTCGACGATGGTCCCGGTCTTGGTCTGCACTCGCACCGTCGGATCGACGGCTAGCAGCCGACCCACCGCATCGGTCAGCGGTGGCATCGATCCGGCGGGCCGGCGGTAGCGCACCGTTACCCGTGTCCCAAGCCCCGGCCACGAGACCATTAGTGACCGAACGGGTCGGGGTCCTCGCCGGGCAGCCACGACAGTCCGGGAACGCCCCAGCCATGTGACTTGACGGCCCGTTTGGCGTTGCGGGCGTACCGGCCGATGAGGCGGTCCAGGTACAGGAATCCATCAAGGTGCCCGGTTTCGTGCTGCAGCATCCGCGCGAACAGGCCGGTGCCCTCGATACTGACCGGACTGCCATCGGCGTCGAGTCCGGTGACTCGTGCCCACTTCGCGCGTCCGGTAGGAAATGACTCGCCGGGAACCGACAGACAGCCTTCGTCGTCGGTGTCCGGGTCGGGCATGGTCTCAGGTATTTCGGAGGTCTCAAGCACCGGATTGATGACCACACCGCGTCGGCGGGCGGTCATTGCGCGGTCCGCGGCGCAATCGTAGACGAAGAGCCGCAGGCTGCAGCCGATCTGGTTGGCAGCCAGGCCGACTCCGTTGGCGGCGTCCATGGTGTCGTACATGGTGGCGATCAACTGGGCGAGATCCGCCGGGAGTGAACCGTCGGCGGCGACCGTCACCGGTGTGGTCGCAGTGTGTAAGACGGGATCGCCCACGATGCGGATGGGTACGACTGCCATGGTGGGCTAGCTTAAGCGCGCCGACGATACGCGCCGCGAGGCGGCGGGCTGAGGAGGCGGGCAATCGGCTTAGGCGCGCCGCGGGGCGGCGGGCATCATCGCCGGGTGTGAACCACACGACGGCTGGCCGGCATGTCGCGTCGCAGGATTCACACTCGGAGCATGAGCCGGCGCGCCGCGATCGGCAGTCGGGTGCAAGCAAGTCGGCCGACTCGCGGGCAGGATTACCGCCCGACGGTTCCTGGCGTGGTTCAATATTCGCCGAAGAAGCGCCTACGTAGGCCAAGTCATTCGTACACATTGAGAATTCGCCGGAAGGGCCCAGGGGAAAGCGATATGGACAGCGCCATGGCGCGGGCAATTCGATCGGGGGACGACGCCGAGGTCGCCGATGGGCTGACCCGGCGCGAGCACGACATCCTGGCGTTCGAACGTCAGTGGTGGAAGTTTGCCGGTGTCAAGGAAGAAGCCATCAAAGAGTTGTTCTCCATGTCGGCGACGCGCTACTACCAAGTGCTCAATGCGCTGGTGGATCGGCCCGAGGCGCTGGCCGCCGACCCGATGCTGGTAAAGCGGTTGCGGCGGCTGCGCGCCAGTCGGCAGAAGGCGCGGGCCGCGCGACGCCTTGGCTTCGAGGTGACCTGACACTCTCCCCGCTTTTGCCGGTTGTGTCCCGGTGCTGGTTACAGTGGGCTCGATGAATGAGCGTGTACCCGACTCTTCCGGGCTTCCCCTGCGGGCCATGGTGATGGTGCTGTTGTTTCTCGGCGTCGTCTTCCTGCTGCTCGGCTGGCAGGCACTGGGTTCGTCTCCGAACTCCGAGGACGACTCGTCAGCGATTTCCACCATGACCACCACCACTGCGGCGCCGACGTCGACCAGCGTTAAGCCCGCGGCGCCCCGGGCCGAGGTGCGCGTCTACAACATCTCAGGCACAGAAGGCGCCGCCGCGCGGACGGCCGATCGGCTCAAGGCGGCCGGTTTCACGGTCACCGACGTTGGGAATCTATCGTTACCCGACGTCGCGGCGACCACGGTGTACTACACCGAAGTCGAAGGCGAACGGGCCACCGCCGACGCGGTAGGCCGGACGCTAGGAGCAGCGGTGGAGCTGCGACTGCCAGAGCTGTCCGACCAGCCGCCCGGGGTCATCGTCGTGGTGACCGGCTGACGCTGATTCGAACGCCAGGTTAGGCTCTCGCTATGCCAAAGCCCGCCGATCACCGCAATCACGCAGCTGTCAGCACGTCGGTCCTGTCCGCGTTGTTTCTGGGCGCCGGTGCCGCGCTGCTGAGCGCATGCTCGTCGCCGCAGCACGCGTCTACAGTTCCGGGTACCACGCCGTCGATTTGGACCGGATCGCCCGCGCCGTCGGGACTTTCGGGTCACGACGAGGAGTCGCCCGGTGCGCAGAGCCTGACCAGTACCCTGACGGCGCCCGACGGCACGAAGGTAGCGACCGCGAAGTTCGAGTTCGCCAACGGCTATGCCACCGTCACGATCGCGACGACCGGCGTCGGTAAGCTCACGCCCGGCTTCCACGGCCTACACATCCACCAGGTGGGTAAGTGTGAGCCCAACTCGGTTGCCCCCACCGGCGGTGCGCCCGGCAACTTTCTGTCCGCCGGCGGCCACTACCACGTGCCAGGGCATACCGGCACCCCCGCCAGCGGCGACCTGGCCTCGCTGCAGGTACGCGGTGACGGTTCGGCGATGCTGGTGACCACCACCGACGCCTTCACCATGGACGACCTGCTGAGCGGCGCGAAAACCGCGATCATCATTCACGCCGGCGCCGACAACTTTGCCAACATTCCGCCAGAACGCTACGTCCAGGTCAATGGGACTCCGGGTCCCGACGAGACGACGTTGACCACCGGCGACGCCGGCAAGCGGGTGGCGTGCGGTGTCATTGGTTCCGGCTAGCTTGCCTGCCCGCAGGTCGGCCGCCCGAATTGATTTCGCAGGCTCACCGCGGCCCACCCTCGGTGTGGAGTGGGAGTTCGCGCTCGTTGACTCGCAGACCCGCGATCTGAGCAATGAAGCCACCGCGGTTATCGCCGAAATCGGCGAAAACCCGCGGGTCCACAAGGAATTGCTGCGCAACACCGTAGAGATTGTCAGCGGTATCTGCGAATGTACCGCCGAGGCAATGCAGGATCTGCGCGATACCCTGGGCCCCGCCCGTCAGATCGTGCGCGACCGCGGGATGGAGCTGTTCTGCGCGGGTACCCACCCCTTCGCGCGGTGGTCGGCCCAGAAGCTCACCGACGCGCCGCGGTACGCGGAGCTGATCAAACGCACCCAGTGGTGGGGCCGGCAGATGCTGATCTGGGGTGTACACGTGCATGTCGGGATTCGCTCGGCGCACAAAGTGATGCCGATCATGACGTCGCTGCTCAACTACTACCCGCATCTGTTGGCGCTCTCGGCCTCATCACCCTGGTGGGGTGGCGAAGACACCGGGTATGCCAGCAACCGGGCGATGATGTTCCAGCAGTTGCCCACCGCCGGGCTGCCGTTTCACTTTCAGAGGTGGGCGGAGTTCGAAGGTTTCGTGTACGACCAGAAGAAGACCGGCATCATCGACCATATGGACGAAATCCGTTGGGATATAAGACCCTCACCCCATCTGGGCACCCTGGAGGTGCGGATCTGCGATGGCGTGTCCAACCTACGAGAGCTCGGCGCGCTGGTCGCGCTGACGCATTGCCTGATCGTCGATCTGGACCGCCGCTTGGACGCCGGCGAAACGCTACCGACCATGCCTCCCTGGCACGTCCAGGAGAACAAGTGGCGTGCCGCCCGCTACGGCCTGGACGCGGTGATCATCTTGGACGCCGACAGCAACGAACGGCTGGTTACCGATGACCTCGCGGATGTGCTGACCCGGCTGGAGCCGGTCGCCAAGTCGCTGAACTGTGCCGACGAGCTTGCCGCGGTCTCCGATATCTACCGCGATGGCGCCTCCTACCAGCGGCAGCTGCGAGTGGCGCAGCAGCATGACGGCGATTTGCGCGCGGTAGTTGACGCGCTGGTTGCCGAGCTGGTGATTTAGCCGATGCGGGCTGGCTGAGTGTGACGTCCGCCAGCCGCGAGGAGATTGAGGTTTAGGTGATGGCCGATTTCGCGCCGGTTGAGTTGGCGATGTTCCCGCTCGAGTCGGCGCCGCTGCCCGACGAAGATCTGCCGTTGCACATCTTTGAGCCCCGCTACGCGGCGCTGGTCCGTGACTGCATGGACACCGCGGATCCTCGCTTCGGTGTTGTACTGATCTCGCGTGGCCGCGAGGTCGGCGGCGGCGATACGCGATGTGATGTCGGGACGCTGGCCAGGATCACCGAATGCGCGGACGCGGGTTCGGGTCGCTATATGCTGCGCTGCCGGGTGGGCGAACGGATCCGGGTGTGCGACTGGCTGCCCGACGATCCGTACCCGCGTGCGAAGGTACGGTTCTGGCCCGACCAGCCGGGGCACCCAGTGACGGCTGCCCAGCTGCTGGAAGTCGAAGACCGGGTTGTGGCGCTATTCGAGCGGATCGCTGCCGCCCGGGGAGTTCGGCTGCCGGCCCGTGAGGTGGTATTGGGCTACCCGGTGGTTGACCCAGCCGATACCGGGCAGCGTCTGTACGCGCTGGCATGTCGAGTGCCGATGGGCCCGGCCGATCGGTACGCCGTGCTGGCGGCGCCGTCGGCGGCCGATCGATTGGTCCGCTTGGGTGACGCGCTGGACTCGGTGGCCGCGATGGTGGAGTTCGAGTTGTCGACGTAACTGCCCTACGCGGTGCGTCTGACCCACTGGGCCTGAACCACATTCACTGCGCCGAGCACCATATACGGACCCGTCACCGCCGGCAAGCGCATCCGGGTGCGGAACCGGCTCGACAATGGTCAACGCCTTCGCACCATTGCCGACCAGTACCCGCAATTGCTCGACTTCATCAGTGGTCGCTAGGACCGAAGGTCACCCTTGGTGCCGAACTTACGCAGCGACGCCACCTGCAGCGGATCCAGCGACGCGCGCACGGTTTCTCGCGCGGTCGCCAGGTCGGCGGCGGTGACGTTGGCGGCATCGATGGAACGCCGCATCGCGGTAAGCGCGGCTTCGCGCAGCAGCGCCACACAGTCGGCGGCACTATAACCGTCGAGTCCGGCTGCCACCTCGTCCAGGTCGACGTCGGAGCTCAGCGGGATCGACTTGCCAGCGGTGCGCAGGATTTCGCGGCGAGCGGCAGCGTCGGGCGGTTCAACGAACACCAGCCGTTCTAGCCGCCCCGGGCGCAGCAGCGCCGGGTCTATCAGATCGGGCCGGTTGGTCGCGCCTAGCATGACGACATCCCGCAGCGGGTCAATACCGTCGAGCTCAGTCAGCAGCGCGGCCACCACCCGGTCGGAGACGCCCGAGTCGAAGCTCTGACCGCGCCGTGGCGCCAGAGCGTCCAGCTCGTCGAGGAACACCAGTGACGGCGCGGAGTCGCGGGCCCGCCGGAATAGCTCGCGGACTGCCTTCTCCGAGGAGCCCACCCACTTGTCCATCAGCTCCGACCCTTTGACGGCATGCACGCTCAACTGTCCGGTGCTGGCCAGGGCACGAACCACAAAGGTCTTGCCGCAGCCGGGCGGGCCGTACAGCAACACCCCGCGCGGCGGTTCGACACCTAGCCGAGCGAAGGTGTCGGGGTGCTGCAGCGGCCACAGCACCGCCTCGGTCAGTGCTTGTTTGGCCGCGGCCATGTCACCGACATCGTCGAGCGTCACGTCACCCACGGTGACTTCGTCGCTGGCCGAGCGGGACAGCGGCCGGATGACGGTCAACGCACCGAGGAGGTCGTCTTGGTGCAGCATCGGTGGTCGGCCGTCGGCACTGGCTCGAGACGCTGCCCGCAGCGCCGCCTCGCGAACCAGCGCAGCCAGGTCGGCCACGACGAAACCCGGTGTGCGGGAGGCGATTTCGTCGAGGTTGAGGTCTCCGGTAGGAACCGGATTCAGCAGCGCCTCCAGCAGCGATTTGCGGGTGGCCGCGTCGGGCAGCGGCAGGCCAAGCTCCCGGTCGCACAACTCGGGGGAACGCAGCCGGGCATCGAGTTGATCGGGCCGTGCTGAGGTGGCGATCAATACCACACCGGCGGTGGCCACCGCGGTACGCAGCTCGGACAGGATCAGCGAGGCTACCGGCTCGGCGGCGGCTGGCAGCAGGGCGTCGGCATCGGTGATCAGCAACACACCGCCCTCATGGCGAACCGCCTGCACTGCCGAGGCCACGGCTTTGACCCGGTCTCCGGCGGCCAGAGCTCCAATCTCCGGACCATCCAGTGTCACCAACCTTCGGCCGTCGCACACCGCGCGCACCAGCGTCGCCTTGCCCACCCCGGCCGGACCCGACACCAGCACACCCAAATTGGTGCCGGCGCCCAAGGTCTGTAGTAGGTGCGGCTCATCGAGGGCAAGCTTGAGCCATTCGGTGAGCTTGGCAGCCTGCGGCTGGGCGCCCTTGAGCTCTTCGATCTGGATCTCCGGACTCGAGATGCTCACTTGCCCGGCCGTGGACGTACCCATTGCGGCCGGGACCCCAGCGCCCCAGGTGACCAGCGAGTTGGGCTGCACGCTGACCGGCCCGTCGGGGTCGACGCCGGTAACGGTCAGCAGCTCCGAGGTCCAACTGATCCCGACCGCAGCTGCCAATGCGCGGCTGGCAGCCGACGTGGATGTGCCGGGGCCTAGATCGCGGGGCAGCAGCGAGACCGCGTCACCGACGGTCATCACCTTGCCGAGTAGGGCCTGCCGCAGCGTGACCGGCGGCACCGACTGGGTGGCCAGCGTTGAACCGCTCAGCGTCACCGATCGCGCTCCGTAGACGGTGACCGGGCTGACGATCACCTCGGTGCCTTCGCGAAGGCCCGCATTGGACAGTGTGACGTCATCGAGCAGCACCGTCCCGACCGCGGTGTCTGCCGCGGCCAGGCCGGCGACCGCGGCGGTTGTCCGAGAGCCGGTCAGCGACACCGCGTCCCACTCGCGGATGCCAAGGGCAGCAATGGCATTGGGGTGCAACCGAACGACGCCGCGGCGTGAGTCGACGGCCGAGGTGTTCAGCCGGGCGGTAAGGGTGAGTTGGCGGGCCGGGTCCGGGTGGGTCACAGCCGTCGACCCGGCTTGCGCAGGCCCAGCCGCGCCATCGACGGCCGGTAGGGATGCGCCCGGCGGCTCGCGCGCCGCACCGCGCGCCGTTGCTTGGGCTTGTCGTCCCACACCTCAGGGTGTTGGGCAAGCCAGCGCTGGCTGCGCACCGCGAAAGGAATATGGCACATGTAGGCGATGATGATCACCCAGATCAACAAGTAGGGGGCCAGGACTGCGGCCGCCGCGCAGATAGCCAGCACCGCCAGCAGGGCGGCCGCGTAGTTGGGTGGTACCGACACGGCGTGCATCTTTTTCATCGGGATCCCGCTGACCAAGAGTATCGACGTTCCCGTCACCCAAAAGCTGAGGAACCAGACCGAGGTCCACCATCCTTCGCCGAACTGCATTTTGAGGGCTAGCAGGCCGATCATGGAAACCGCGCCCGCCGGCGCGGGCATTCCGACGAAGAATTCATGCGCGTAGGCGGGCTGGGTTCCGTCGTCCTGCAGTGCGTTGTACCGCGCCAGCCGTAATACCACGCACACCGCGTAGAGCAGCACGACCACCCAACCGACCGGCCACTTCGACAACATCGACACGTAAAGCACCAGCGCGGGTGTCACTCCGAAGTTCACCGCGTCGGCCAGTGAGTCGATCTCTGCGCCCATCCGCGACTGGGCATCCAGGATGCGGGCCACCCGGCCGTCGAGCCCGTCGAGGATGGCCGCTGCGGCGATCAGTGCCATCGCGGCCTTCGGCTGGTGCTCGAGCGCAAACTTGATTGCGGTCAGTCCCGCGCAAATGGACAGCACCGTCATCGCGCTGGGCAGTATCTGCAGGTTTACCCCTCGCCTGCCGCGGGGCTTTCCGATCATCGACATTCGGCCAGCACGGTCTCGCCGGCGACCGCGCGCTGGCCGACGTTGACGATCGGCTCTGCGCCCGCTGGCAGGTAGGTATCCAGCCGGGAGCCGAACCGGATCAGGCCGTAGGTGTCACCGATGGCCAGCTTGTCTCCGACGTGTGCGTCGCACACAATGCGGCGCGCCACCAGCCCGGCGATCTGCACCGCGACCACCTCGGCGCCGTTGGGCATGCGGATCCGCACACTGGTGCGCTCGTTGTCGTCGCTCGCCTCCGGTAGGTCGGCCGACCCGAACCGGCCCGGCCGGTGTTGCACGGCGATCACTTCCCCGCTCACCGGGGCACGTTGCACGTGGGCGTCCAATATCGACAGGAAGATGCTGACTCGCGGTAACGGCGTGTCACCCATGCTGAGTTCGGCCGGTGGGGCCGCTGAGTCGATCGCGCAGATCACGCCGTCGGCGGGCGCGACAATGGCAGCCGGCCTGGTGGGCGGTACCCGCTGCGGGTGCCGGAAGAAGCCCGCGCAGGCAGCGGCCGCCAGCAGACCCGTGCCGCGCAACCACCGGTAGCGGTGTCCGACGGCCGCAATCGCAAGGCCGGCGGCAATGAACGGCCGCCCGGCCGGATGAACCGGTGGAACGGCGGACCGCACCAGGGCGAGCAGATGTTGCGGGCCGTCGGGGCGGGGGCGTCTGGCCACGGGGTCATCTTACGGAGCTTCGTGCCGCAGGTTGGGTGCACGGCACTAGGATCGGTCCGGTTAGGTCAAGTCCCAGACTTGCAGCTGCGTTCCGGCAGCCACCTCCACGACGTCCTCCGGGATGTCCAGAAGTCCGTTGGCCGATGCCAACCAACGCAAATGGTGCGACGCCGGTGGGCCGTAGCTGATGACCGTGCCTGCCTGGTGATCGAGTATTGCGCGTCGGAACTGACGTTTGCCGCGCGGCGATGTCAGGCTCGCGGTGAGTACCGCGCTTCGGTGCGGCCGGTACGGATCCGGCAGGCCCATGGCCATGCGCAGCGGGGGACGGATGAACACCTCGAAGGACACCAGCGCGCTGACCGGGTTGCCGGGAAGGGTGACGATCGGCGTACCTGCCACCCGCCCGACGCCCTGGGGCATTCCGGGTTGCATCGCCACCTTGACGAATTCGACACCGTGGTCGCCTCCCCGGTAGTCAGCGCTGCCGAACGCGTCTTTGACCACCTCGTAGGCTCCGGCACTGACACCGCCGCTGGTGATGATCAGGTCGGCGTCCACCGCGTACCGGTCAAGGATCGCGCCGAACTGCGCGACGTCGTCGCCGGCGGTTGCGGTGGCGACCACAGCGGCGCCCGCATCGCGGACGGCAGCGGCCAGCATGATCGAGTTGGACTCGTAGATCTGACCCGGTTGTAGGGGCGTGCCTGGCGACGCCAGCTCCGACCCTGTGGAGATCACCAGCACCCGCTGACGGGGGAGCACCGGCAGCTCGGCCAAACCCAGCGCGGCGGCCAGGCCGAGCACCGCCGGGGTCACGATCTGGCCGTTGTGCAGCACCGTGGTACCGGCGGCGACGTCTTCGCCCGACCGTCGGATGTGCTTGCCTGGGGTGGCCTGTTGGCGGATCGCCACCGAATCGACGCCGCCGTCGGTGGCTTCGACCGGCACGATCGCCGTCGCACCGGTGGGCACTGGCGCACCGGTCATGATCCGGTGCGCAGTCACAGGCTGCAGCGTCAGCATGTCGGCGCGCCCGGCGGGAATGTCCTCGGCGACCGGCAACATCACCGGATTTTGCGGTGTGGCACCTGAGGTGTCTTCGGCGCGCACCGCATAGCCATCCATTGCGGAGTTGTCGAAAACCGGCAGCGACAGCGGTGCGACCACGTCGCCGCCCAGGACCAGACCTTGAGCCTGGGTCAGCGGAACCGTAATCGGGCGACAGGCGCGGATCATCTCCGCTACGACACGTTGATGCTCCTGGACTGACCGCACCCGGCCATTATCGGTCGTTCAGACTCCGAAGCTGACGCCGGTGAGTTCTTCGGAGACGGTCCAGAGGCGGCGCTGCAGATCTTTGTCGTGGGACTGCGCGCTGGATTGGACCACCTTCGGGTGACCGCGCTGCTCGCCGAACCCGTCCGGGCCGTAGTATTGCCCGCCCTGCGTGGTCGGATCGGTGGCGGCACGCAGTGTTGGCAGGGCGCCCATCTCTGGGCTTTGGAAAAGCAACGGCCCGAGCACGGTAGCGACGGGCCGGATAAGTCGCGGCAGGTTGCGAGTCAGCTCGGTGTTGGAGCCGCCAGGGTGAGCGGCGACGGCGATGGTGGATTTGCCCGCTTCGCCCAGCCGGCGTTGCAGCTCGTAGGTGAACAGCAGATTAGCCAGTTTGGCTTGTCCGTAGGCGGCGACGCGGTTGTAACGGCGTTCCCACTGCAAGTCGTCGAAGTGGATGGCAGCGTGAATCCGGTGGCCCTGGCTGCTGACGGTCACCACCCGCGAACCGGGTACCGGCAGCATGTGGTCGAGTACCAGTCCGGTTAGTGCGAAATGACCGAGATGGTTGGTACCGAACTGCAGCTCGAAACCGTCCTTGGTGACCTGCTTCGGCGTCCACATCACGCCGGCGTTATTGATTAGCACGTCGATGCGCGGATAGGCCGTGCGTAACGCGTCGGCGGCTGCGCGCACCGAGTCCAGCGAGCACAGATCGAGTTGCTGCAGCGTGACGTGGGCGCCTGGGCGGGCGGCCATGATGCGGGCCCGGGCGGCGTTGCCCTTCTCGAGATTGCGGACGGCCAACACTACGTGTGCACCGCGGTCGGCAAACACGGCGGCGGTGTGGTAGCCGATGCCGGTGTTGGCGCCGGTGACCACAACGACGCGCCCGCTTTGATCGGGGACGTCTGCGGCCGACCATTTACGGGTCTTGTTGTCGTTGGCGGTCATGGGCCGAACATACTCACCCGGATCGGAGGGCCGAGGACAAGGTCGAACGAGGGGCATGACCCGGTGCGGGGCTTCTTGCACTCGGCATAGGCGAGTGCTAAGAATAACGTTGGCACTCGCGACCGGTGAGTGCTAGGTCGGGACGGTGAGGCCAGGCCCGTCGTCGCAGCGAGTGGCAGCGAGGACAACTTGAGCCGTCCGTCGCGGGCACTGCGCCCGGCCAGCGTAAGTAGCGGGGTTGCCGTCACCCGGTGACCCCCGTTTCATCCCCGATCCGGAGGAATCACTTCGCAATGGCCAAGACAATTGCGTACGACGAAGAGGCCCGTCGCGGCCTCGAGCGGGGCTTGAACGCCCTCGCCGATGCGGTAAAGGTGACATTGGGCCCCAAGGGCCGCAACGTCGTCCTGGAAAAGAAGTGGGGTGCCCCCACGATCACCAACGATGGTGTGTCCATCGCCAAGGAGATCGAGCTGGAGGATCCGTACGAGAAGATCGGCGCCGAGCTGGTCAAAGAGGTAGCCAAGAAGACCGATGACGTCGCCGGTGACGGCACCACGACGGCCACCGTGCTGGCCCAGGCGTTGGTTCGCGAGGGCCTGCGCAACGTCGCGGCCGGCGCCAACCCGCTCGGTCTCAAACGCGGCATCGAAAAGGCCGTGGAGAAGGTCACCGAGACCCTGCTCAAGGGCGCCAAGGAGGTCGAGACCAAGGAGCAGATTGCGGCCACCGCAGCGATTTCGGCGGGTGACCAGTCCATCGGTGACCTGATCGCCGAGGCGATGGACAAGGTGGGCAACGAGGGCGTCATCACCGTCGAGGAGTCCAACACCTTTGGGCTGCAGCTCGAGCTCACCGAGGGTATGCGGTTCGACAAGGGCTACATCTCGGGGTACTTCGTGACCGACCCGGAGCGTCAGGAGGCGGTCCTGGAGGACCCCTACATCCTGCTGGTCAGCTCCAAGGTGTCCACTGTCAAGGATCTGCTGCCGCTGCTCGAGAAGGTCATCGGAGCCGGTAAGCCGCTGCTGATCATCGCCGAGGACGTCGAGGGCGAGGCGCTGTCCACCCTGGTCGTCAACAAGATCCGCGGCACCTTCAAGTCGGTGGCGGTCAAGGCTCCCGGCTTCGGCGACCGCCGCAAGGCGATGCTGCAGGATATGGCCATTCTCACCGGTGGTCAGGTGATCAGCGAAGAGGTCGGCCTGACGCTGGAGAACGCCGACCTGTCGCTGCTAGGCAAGGCCCGCAAGGTCGTGGTCACCAAGGACGAGACCACCATCGTCGAGGGCGCCGGTGACACCGACGCCATCGCCGGACGAGTGGCCCAGATCCGCCAGGAGATCGAGAACAGCGACTCCGACTACGACCGTGAGAAGCTGCAGGAGCGGCTGGCCAAGCTGGCCGGTGGTGTCGCGGTGATCAAGGCCGGTGCCGCCACCGAGGTCGAACTCAAGGAGCGCAAGCACCGCATCGAGGATGCGGTTCGCAATGCCAAGGCCGCCGTCGAGGAGGGCATCGTCGCCGGTGGGGGTGTGACGCTGTTGCAAGCGGCCCCGACCCTGGACGAGCTGAAGCTCGAAGGCGACGAGGCGACCGGCGCCAACATCGTGAAGGTGGCGCTGGAGGCCCCGCTGAAGCAGATCGCCTTCAACTCCGGGCTGGAGCCGGGCGTGGTGGCCGAGAAGGTGCGCAACCTGCCGGCTGGCCACGGACTGAACGCTCAGACCGGTGTCTACGAGGATCTGCTCGCTGCCGGCGTTGCTGACCCGGTCAAGGTGACCCGTTCGGCGCTGCAGAATGCGGCGTCCATCGCGGGGCTGTTCCTGACCACCGAGGCCGTCGTTGCCGACAAGCCGGAAAAGGAGAAGGCTTCCGTTCCCGGTGGCGGCGACATGGGTGGCATGGATTTCTGACCCCGGCGAGAAGTCGCAGCGAGGAGCCCGGTCCCTTTGTGGGGCCGGGCTCCTCTGGTTGGGAGCTACGGTACCGAGAACACCACGCAGTCGTGTAGGCAACCTTTGGCCGCTGTGGGCGAGTCGGGGGCCGCGTCTCGGTGCAGCAGCGCGCGGATGGGTACGACACCGCAGCGGGCGGTGTCGTCATCGGGGCCTGCGTCCGACGCCTGGGCACGGCCGTCGACGATCAGCGAGTAGCCGCTAGGATCGGATGGCGGCCACAACAGGGTGACTTCGCTGCGGTGGGCCAGGTTTTGCCGCGTACGACCCCCGATCAGGCCGACGTCGACCACTGCCCGGGGTCCATCGGGGCCGTCGGGGAGTTCGCGCAGCACCGGCTCGACTGCCACCGTGTGCACGCGATGGCCATCATCGACGGTGATCAGGTAAGCGAACGGGTAGTCGGGCAAGGCGGCGGCCAGCCGTTTGAGGTCTACCTTTTTGGCACCCACGGATTCGAGGATAGGCGCCCGATGTGTTACTCCGAACCGACCGGCTGCCCGATCCGCGGGCTGGCGTAGGCGGATTCGCGGTCGGGGCTCGGGTAGAAGTTCGACTTGGGGATGCCGGAGCCGGGGGTACTCGGCTCACGCACGGCGGTATTCCGCAAGCCCGAGTCGTTGCTGCCCGAGTTGACGAAGCTCGGGTAGCTGGTGCCAGGGCTTCTAAGGCCCGGGTTTGCGCCCGAGCCAGCCGCGGCACTGCCGCTACCGGGGTTCGGGTTGCCTGAGTCCAGGCCGCCAACAGGAGCACTGGCCGGGGCGGCGACGGGCGTGTTGGTCAGGCCCGAGTTGAGGACGTTCGCCAGGCCGTGTTGGAGACCGCCCGTTGATCCGAGGGCGGAGGCGAGGATGCCCGAACTCAAAGCCGCCGTGCTCATGCCGCCGGTGGCGTAGCCGGCGGAGCTGACCAAGGCCGCCTCCGAGCCAGCCGCGCTTCCTAAGGCGGCGTTTTGCATCCCCGCGTTCCAGAAGCTGGTGTTGAGGCTGCCTGCGCTGCCGAGGCCCGCGTTGATTGTCCCCGAGGTCCCGATGCCGCTGTTCAGGGAGCCCGAATTCCCGATGCCGATGTTTCCGCTGCCGGAGTTGAATAAGCCGACGTTGCCGGTGCCCGAGTTCCCGAAGCCGATGTTGCCGCTACCCGAGTTGAAGCCGCCGAAACCCATCTGGTGATCACCGGTGATCCCGAACCCGATATTCCCGCTACCGGTGTTGCCGAAGCCGATATTCCCGTCGCCGAGGTTGCCGAGGCCCAGGTTGCCGCTGCCGGTGTTGCCGCTGCCGATGTTGCCGGTGCCGGTGTTGCCGCTGCCGATGTTGTTGTTGCCGATGTTGTTGTTGCCGATGTTGCCGCTGCCGGTGTTGCCGAAGCCCAGATTGATCTGGCCGTTCTTGCCGATGTCGATGCCGAGGTTCCGCAAGACCTGCTGCCAGGGCGCCAGTTGTGCGACGGCCGCAGACGCATCGAAGTGGTAACCAGCCATCGCCGCCACGTCCAATGCCCACATTTGCTCGTATGCCGCCTCGACGTCCATGAGCGCCGGAGCATTCTGCCCAAACCAGTTCGTAGCTGCCAGCAGCTGCATCAGGCCACGATTGGCCGCTACCACTGCCGGCTGCACGGTGGCCGCCAGCGCCGCCTCGAACGCGGTCGCTATTGCCATGGCCTGTGCGGCCGCTTGTTCCGCCTGCGCTGCCGCCGTGCTGAGCCAGGCTAGGTACTGGGTTGCGACGGCCATCATCGCCGCCGCGGACGGACCCAGCCAGGCGCCACTAGTCAGTTCGGATGTGACGGAGCCAAGCGACGCTATTGACGCGAGCAATTCTTCGGCCAGCTCGCCCCAGGCGGTGGCCGCAGCAATTAGCGGTCCCGACCCGGGACCGGCAAACATCAGTGCCGAATTGATCTCTGGCGGCAACCACGCAAAATGCGGGCTTGTCACTGATCCAACTTAACTGTCAGCGACCGTTGCCGTGGCGGTATCGGCACTTCAATACCACTCATCTTTGGGGTCATCTTTGGAGCGCCCCTAGGAACCGCCAGCTTACCTAGTCCCGGGTAGGGGCCGACTGGCGGCCGGGATGCAGCTGAGGGTCTGCCACCTGCCCCGTAATGTCGCTGGTATGGCAAGCACCGACGCCGCGGCCCAAGAGTTGCTCCGCGACGCGTTCACCCGGTTGATCGAACATGTCGACGAACTCACCGACGGCCTCACCGACCAACTCGCCTGGGCACAGCGCCCGGGTGCAGGATATACAGGTCGCCCATGTGGCCGGCGTGGAAGAGGTGTGGACCCGCGACGGTTGGGTGGACCGCTTTGGGTTAGATCTGCCGCGGCACGACACCGGATATGGACACCGTCCCGAGGATGTGGCGAAGGTACGGGCACCCGCCGACCTGCTGTCGGGGTACTACCACGCGGTGCATAAACTGACCCTGGAATACATCGCTGGCATGACCGCAGATGAGTTGTCCCGTGTGGTGGATACCAGTTGGAATCCGCCGGTTACCGTCAGCGCACGGTTGGTGAGCATCGTCGACGACTGCGCTCAGCACCTCGGGCAGGCCGCCTACCTGCGGGGGATAGCCCGATAACGGCGACATCCGCCGGATCGCTGAGGCGATGGTCAGCTACGCCGAAGATCGCCTGCACCGATGGTTACCTGACGCTAGCCGGCAGCGCCGCCCTAGTGGTACCCGGCGTGTTCGTCGCGATGCTGGGCACCATTGTCGCGCCGAGACTGCGGTGAGGGGCCGGGGTGTGCGTCCTCGGCTCACCCGAGCGGCAGCTCGGCCAAGATGGTACCGGTGGGCTGTGGTGATCCGGTGCCGGGTTCGACGGTGAATGCCAGTGCGGTCGAGGCTCCGAGATCGGTCAGCGTCGCCGTCGTCGAGGGCGTCACCGCCGCGGTGCCCATCGTCCCCGCCGACCTCGGCCCTTTGGCCCCTCCCAGCAGCCACATCTGATACACGGTTCCCCGGGATGGTGGCGCCACATTGTTCATCACCAGCAGACCTGTGTTGCGGTCGCGGGAGAACACCACCGTGGCCGTCCCGGCGCCCAGTGGGCGAGAGACCGTCCGTACGTCCGGCGCCGTCAGAACTTGCTCGGCCACGGTGGGGGGTGGCGATGGCCGGGTCAGCACCCCCAGGCCGAACGCCCCCAGCCCCACAGCGATCGCCGCTGCGGACGCAAAGGCTGCCGTACGCCAGCGTGATTGGCGCCTAACCTCGGGCTTGGTCGCATCCAGGATGGCCGTCCGCAGATGTGCTGGCGGCTCGGCGGTGGTGGCCGCCGAGACGACGGCCATCGTCTCGCGGACGGCTCGAACTTCGTCGTTGAAAGCCGCGGCTACCGGCGAGGGCGCGGCGGCCACCCGTCGGTCGATGTCGGCTCGTTCATCGTCGGACACAGCGTTCAGGGCATACGGGGTAGCCAGCTCGAGCAGCTCAAAATCGGTATGTTCAGTCATGAGCGCCGCTCTCCCAACGCATCGCTTCGCTCGGCCGGCGCAGTCATGACACGTCCAGGCAGTTGCGCAGGCTGCGCAGGGCGTCGCGCATGCGGGATTTGATGGTCGACAGATTGGCCGCTAACCGCCGCGAAACTTCGACATACGTCAGCCCGCCGTAGTAGGCCAGTTCGATGCACTGCCGCTGCGTGTCGGTCAACGCCTTGAGGCACTCGGTCACCCGGCGCCGCTCATCACCGGCGATCGCCAGGTCGGCGACGACGTCACTCGCGGGATCGACGTTGGCCGCACCATAGCGCACTTCCCGCTGGTTGCCGGCTTGCTCGCAACGGACTCGGTCGACAGCGCGCCGGTGGGCCATGGTCAAAAGCCAGGCCAACGCGGAACCTTTGGCGGAGTCAAACTCCGACGCGTTCCGCCACACCTCAAGATAGATCTCCTGGGTGGTTTCTTCGCTGTAGCCGGTATCACGCAGCACCCGCATCACCAGTCCATACACCCGCGACTTGGTGTGGTCGTAGAATTCGGCGAATGCGGCCTGGTCGTGACCAGCGACCCGGCGCAACAGGGCGTCCAGGTCGCTGCTCAGCCGTGGCGGTCCGGTCATCGATGGGTAGCCTATCGCCAGCCGGCGCCGAGATGGTCAAGCCGGTCATCACCGACGCGCCGATCGCGGTGGCCGGGGCACGAAATAGGCTGTTCGCCTTTGATATTCGGCGAAACCGGGGCGACCCTTCAGGTATCTCTCAGTCAGCCGGGCTCCGCTGACGTCCACCAGCAGGTAGGTCATCAGCAGCGGCGAACCCACCGTGGCCAGCGGCGCCCAGTCGTTGATCGTGATCAACCACAACCCCCACCAGACACAGGCATCGCCGAAGTAGTTGGGGTGACGCGTCCAGGCCCACAGGCCGCGGTCCATGATGACCCCGCGATTGGCCGGGTCGGATTTGAATACCCACAGTTGCCAATCTCCCACCGCTTCGAAGGTGATACCGACCAGCCACACGGCTAAGCCCACGCCCCCAACAGCCAGTAACGGCTTCGGCGTCGGCCCGGTGACTGCGGAAAGCTGCAGCGGGAATGAGACGAACAACGTCAGGAGGCCCTGTAATCCGAAGACCTTGCGCAATGCCTGCACAGGCGTGGCACCGCGCAGCAGGTCGGCGTAGCGGGGATCCTCCCCCTGACCGGCTGTCTTGCGGTACATGTGCCAGCTCAGCCGCAGACCCCAGGTCGACACCAACGCTAGTAGCAGCCATCGGCGAACCGGGTCGCCGTGGCCGAGCGTCGCGGCGGCGACGGCGACGGCGACGAAACCCAAGCCCCATACCACGTCGACGACGTTGTACCGGCCGATGCGGCGGCCGATCGCAAACGCCACCGAATGCACCACGGCCACAGCCAAAGCCGACACGCTGGTTACCACGACGATGTTCACGGGGGGCCCTCGCGGATCAACGTCCACTGGTAGACGTCCAGATAGCCCGACCGGAAGCCCGCCTCCGAGTACGCCAGGTACAGCTCCCACATCCGTGCAAACACCTCGTCGAAACCTAAATGCGCCAGCCCATCTCGCCGCTGCATAAATCGTTCCCGCCAGAGCCGCAGCGTCTCGGCGTAATGCGGTCGCAGCGAGGCCGCGTCGACGATGCGCAGCCCGGTGTGTTGCCCGGTGATGTCGATGATGGCCTGCGTGGACGGTAGCAGTCCGCCAGGGAAGATGTACTTCTGGATCCAGGTCTGGGTGTGGCGGGTGGCCAGCATTCGGTGGTGCGGCATGGTGATCGCTTGAATCGCTACCGGGCCACCCGGGCGCACCAACTGTTCTAGCGCGGCGAAGTACCGTGGCCACGAACGGTATCCCACCGCCTCGATCATCTCGACTGAGACTACTGAGTCATACTGCCCGTCGACGTCGCGGTAGTCGCACAAGTCGATCTCTACCCGGTGGCCAAAGCCGGCCGCGGCGACCCGCTGCCGAGCCAGCCGTTGCTGCTCCACCGATAGGGTCACCGAGCGGATGTGGGCCCCCCGTGCGGCCGCGCGAATGCACAGCTCGCCCCATCCGGTGCCGATCTCGAGAACGTGGCTGCCCTGCTGGACCCCGGCCACGTCGAGCAGCCGGTCGATCTTGCGGCGTTGGGCTGCGGCCAACTCGGTCCAGGCGGGAGTTGGCTGGGCCAGCAGGTCGGTGAACATTGCGCACGAATACGTCATGGTCTCGTCGAGAAACGCGGCGAACAGGTCGTTCGACAGGTCATAGTGCACGGCTATATTGCGCCGGGCCTGATCTCGGCTGTGGTCTGGCCAACTAGGTCGAAAGGTCGGCGTGATCGGCCGCAGCCAGTGCAGCGAGCGCGGTACCAGCTCGTCCACCGACCCTGCCAGCACGGTCAACACCCGCGTGAGCTCCTTCGACGACCATTCGCCGGCCATGTAGGACTCGCCGAAGCCGATCAAGCCGTGGCGCCCGATCCGGCGTGCAAGTGCGTCCGGCCGATGGATGAACAGGCTGGGTGCGCGCGGATCGGCGGCACCTGTTGCCGTTCCGTCGGAGTAGACCAATCGCAGCGGCAAGTGAGTGGCCGTGCGCCGAAGCAGCCGGTTGGCGATTGCCGCCGATGCCGCGGCTAGGGGACCGCGCGGCACCTTGGCAACCGCTGGCCAGCGATCCGAATCGATTGCTGCCGACGGTGTCTGGCTGGTTTCGACGGTCATCGCGGCACCACCGGAACTCGACGTAGCCACAGTCTGATCCCCTGTATCCTGATGCGCGCGGCCACCACCATCGGCGCCAGCGGTGAAATGATTTGCATCATCGCGATCTGTCTTGTCGTTGCCGGTCGCCGCTGCCCACGCAGGGTGGCTGTGAATTCCGGGCACACCTGCCGGCGGTCACGGTGCAGCGTCACCGTGACGTCGAGTTCGCGGTCGGGCCGTGGTGCCCGTATCAGGTAGTAGCCGGCTAGCTGATGAAACGGCGAAACGTAGAAGTTCTTGGCCGTCACCACGGGCAGGTCGGCCGGCGGTAGCAGGTAAGCATGGCGTCCGCCGTAGGTGTTGTGCACCTCGGCAATGACATGGCGCAGTTGGCCGTCGCGGTCGTGGCACCAGAAGATGCTCAACGGGTTGAAGACATAGCCGAGAACGCGTGCTTGCAGCAGCGCGGTGATACGGCCGTCGGGGACGGCAAGGCCGCGAGCGGCAAAGAAGGCGTCCAGCCGGTCACGCAGCGAGCTATGCGGCGGACACGAGAACGGGTCAGCGAAGTGGTCGTCGGCGTGGAACCGTGCGAACGGTCGCAGCCACCAGGGCAGCTGGGGGAGGTTGTCGACATCCACGTACCAGCTGTAGCTGCGGTATGCGAACGAGTGGTGCACCGGGACTTGTCTGCAGTGGCTGATCGTGGTGCGGTAGATCGCCGGCGTCAGGGTTTGAGTCAGCACGCGACCATCGCCTCCTGTGGGATCGCTGCCGGCCAGTCGGCGCCAAGGCGCCGGGCCGCCCGCAGACCCGAGGCGGCGCCGTCCTCGTGGAATCCCCAGCCGTGGTAGGCGCCGGCGAATACCACCCGATTGTCACCCAGCGTCGGCAATAAGCGTTGGGCTGCAACCGATTCCGGTGTGTACAGCGGATGGCTGTAGGTCATCTCGGCGATCACCGAGCTGGGATCAACCCGGTCGTGGCCGCCGAGGGTGACCAGATACCGGCGGCCACCGTCGAGGCGCATTAGCCTGCTGATGTCGTAGCTGACCACGACCTGGTGCTGCCCGGGTGTCACCAGGTAGTTCCAGGATGCGCGGGCGCGATGGTGGCGGGGCAGGACCGACTCGTCGGTGTGCAGCTGGGCGCTGTTGGTGGAGTATGCGATCGCGCCCAGGACCGCGCGCTCGGCCGGTGTCGGCTCGTCGAGCAACAGCAGCGCCTGGTCGGGATGGACCGCGACGACGGCCGCATCGAAACGCCGCGACGGCCCATCACCCGCGCCCACCAATACCCCGTCCGGCAGCCGGCGCAGCGAGTGCACTGGCGTGCGGGTCGACACCTCGTCCAGCTGAGCTGCGATCGCCTGCACGTAGTTGGCGGAACCTCCGGTGACGGTACGCCAGGTTGGCGACCCGAACACCGACAGCATGCCGTGATGGTCGAGGAAGACGAACAGATACCGGGCCGGATAGCGCAAGGCGTCGGCCCCGCCGCAGGACCACACGGCGGCGACCAAGGGTGTGATGAAGTAATCGACGAAATACTGCGAGAAGTGGTGCCGGCTCAGGAAGGCTTCCAGCGTCTCCGGTTTGTCTTCCGCGTTGTCGGTCTCCTCACGCAGCAGGCGAGCCGCGGCGCGGTGGAAGCGGAGAATCTCGGCAAGCATGCACAGATACCGTGGCCGCAGCGATTGCCGGCAAGCGAACAGCCCGCGCGCTCCCAGTGCGCCGGCATATTCGAGTCCGATGTCGTCGGCGCGCACCGACATCGACATTTCCGACTCCTGGGTGGCCACACCCAGTTCGGCGAACAATCGGCACAACGTTGGATAGGTTCGGTCGTTGTGCACCAGGAACGCCGAGTCGACGCCGACGACGTCGGTGCCCCGGGGGCCGCCACCGTTGTCCAGATAGTGGGTGTGGGCATGACCGCCCAGCCGGCCGTCCGCCTCGTACAGGGTGACTCGGTCCCGTCCAGACAGGATGTAGGCGGCGGTGAGGCCGGCGACCCCACTTCCGACAACAGCCACCGATCGTCGGAGTGATTGCTGCACATCCTGTATTCGGAGCGGCCGGCTAGACGGACGGGCGGTTCAGCCGAGGCGGTCGCTGCTCATCGCCAAGGGCCGGCCCGCGGGCTGGGTTTCGCTGGGTACGGTCGGGGTCCGGGCGGGCCGGGAACGCACCCGCAGCGGCCACCAGAACCAGCGGCCCAGTAGTGCGGCGATGGATGGCGTCATGAACGATCGCACGATCAACGTGTCGAACAGCAAACCCAGACCGATGGTGGTGCCCACCTGTCCGATAACCCGCAGATCGCTGACGGCCATGGACGCCATGGTGACGGCGAATACCAGCCCTGCGTTGGTCACGACCTTGCCGGTGCCGCCCATCGACCGGATGATGCCGGTCTTCAGCCCCGCTCCTATTTCCTGTTTGAACCGGGAGACCAAGAGCAGATTGTAGTCAGATCCCACCGCCAACAGAACGATGACCGACATCGCAAGCACGAGCCAATGCAGATGGATTGCGAGAATATGCTGCCAGAGCAGCACCGATAGTCCGAAAGAGGCACCCAGTGAAAGTGCGACTGTGCCCACAATGACGGCGGCGGCAATAAAGGCCCGTGTGATGATCAGCATGATGATAAAAATGAGACAGAGGGACGAAATTGCCGCGATAAGAAGGTCCCATTGGGCGCCCTCGGAGATGTCGTGGAAGACGGCCGCCGTGCCGGCCAGGTAGATCTTGGCGTCTTCTAGTGGAGTTCCCTTGAGCGATTCCTCGGCCGCGGTACGAATCGCGTCGATACTTTTGATGCCCTCGGGTGATTGCGGATCCCCCCTGTGCAGGATGATAAACCGGGCCGCGTGTCCGTCCGAAGACAGGAACGACTTCATGGCGCGCTGGAAGTCTTTGTTCTTGAAAACCTCGGGTGGAAGGTAGAACGAGTCGTCGTTCTTGGCGGCGTCAAAAGCCTTACCCATGGCTGTGGCATTGTCGCTCATTTCGAGCATCTGGTCGAAGATTCCGGTCATGGTGCTGTGCATGGTAAGAATCATGGTCCGCATGTTTTCCATGGCCTCAATCTGCGGCGGGATCTGCGCGACCATTTGTGGCATGAGGCGATCCATCTCGCGCAAGTCGCCCAAGAGGACGCCTATTTGCTCGCTGAGCTTGTCGATTCCGTCCAGTGCATCGAATATCGATCTGAACGACCAACAGATCGGAATTCCGTAGCAGTGCTTTTCCCAGTAGAAATAGCTTCGAATTGGTCTCCAGAAATCATCAAAATCCGCGACGTGGTCGCGTAATTCTTCGGTGATCTCCTTCATCTCTTCGGTGTCGCCGACCATGCGGTGGGTAGTACTGGCCATCTCCGCCATCAAGCTATGCATCCGCGTCAACACCGCAATCGTCGTGGCCATCTCGTCGGCCTGCTTCAGCATGTCGTTCGCCCGGTCGCGCTGGTACTTTATGGTCTGCAGCTGACCGGCATTTTGCATGCTGATCTGGAACGGGATCGACGTGTGGTCCATCGTCGTTCCTTCGGGCCGGGTAATTGCTTGCACACGGGAAATGCCCGGGACCCGGAAGATGCCTTTAGCCAGCTTGTCCAGGACCAGAAAATCTGCCGGATTCCGCATATCGTGATCGGATTCAATCATTAGGATCTCGGGCTTCATCCTGGCCTGAGAGAAATGACGATCCGCGGCCGCATATCCTTGGTTGGCGGGTATGAAGTCCGGTAGGTAGTCACGGTCGTTGTAGCTGGTTTTGTATCCAGGCAGGGCGAGCAGACCGACTAGGGCGATCGCGCAGGTGGCGACGAGAACGGGCAGCGGCCAGCGAACCACCACGGTACCCACCCGCCGCCAGCCACGGACTTTGAGGAGCCGCTTAGGGTCGAACAGGCCGAACCGGCTGCCGACGTGTAGGACGGCCGGACCCAGCGTCAACGCGACCGCCACTGCGACTAGCATCCCCACCGCGCAGGGGATGCCCAGGGTTTGAAAGTAGGGCATGCGGGCAAAGCTCAGGCAAAAGGTAGCTCCGGCGATGGTCAATCCAGAGCCCAGAATCACGTGGGCGGTCCCGCGGTACATGGTGTAGTAGGCGGCCTCTTTGTCCTCGCCGGCTTGGCGGGCTTCCTGGTAGCGCCCGATGATGAATATCCCGTAGTCCGTACCGGCCGCGATTGCCAGCGAAGTCAGCAAGCTCACCGCAAAGGTGGTAAGTCCGATAGCCCCGCTATGCCCCAGAACCGCTACGACTCCGCGCGCAGCCGTCAATTCGACCCCCACCGTGATCAGCAGGAGAACCACGGTGATTATCGACCGGTAGACGAGCAACAACATAATAAAGATCACGGCGACCGTAACCATGGTGATCCTGGCCATGGATCTATCGCCACTGTGGTGCATATCCGCGGCGAGTGCGGATGGTCCGGTCACATAGGCCTTTATGCCCGGCGGCGCGGGCGTGCTTTCGACGATGCTGCGTACTGCCTCGACGGATTCGTTGGCCAGCGGCGTGCCTTGGTTGCCGGCAAGTGACAGTTGAACATAGGCGGCCTTGCCGTCGTTACTTTGCACGCCCGCGGCGGTGAGTGGGTCCCCCCATAAATCTTGGACACTTTGCACGTGCTTCTTATCGGCCCTCAATTGAGCAACCAGGCCGTCGTAATACTTATGGGCAGCGTCGCCGAGGGGTTGGTTACCCTCTATTATGACCATCGCGAAACTGTCGGAATCGCCTTCCTTGAACACCATGCCGATACGTCCCATCGCCTCAAACGACGGTGCATCCTTGGGACTCAGCGACACCGATCGCTCTTGGCCGACAGCTTCCAGTGACGGGACAAATACGGTGACAACGACGCAAACTGCCAGCCAGCCAAGGATGATCGGTACCGCAAAGGCGTGGATCATCCTGGCGATGAATGGCTTTTCGGGGCGAGCGTTGGTATTGGAGTCGTTCGCGAATTTAGTACTCACGCGGACTTCACCAAGCAGTAAGTATAGGCGTTGACTTCGTTGGAAACCCTCTCGGCCCTGACCTTGCCGTCTACCGTGATTCGGCAGCCAATGCTGTCGCTATTACCTTGTGCCACGATATTTCCCATCACCGCCGCGTCGTTTGTCGTGATATGCAATGACCACGGTAGCACCGCTCCATCGACCCGTTGCGGCTCGGAATTGACGTCGAAATAACTAATGTCGGCGACTGTTCCGGGGGGTCCGAAGATCTCGTAAGTCAGGTGTTTAGGGTTGAATGGTTTGCTGTTTTCCAGGTTGGTGTCGGAGTACGACGGGCGGTTTTCGGAGCCGAAGAAGCCGCGGATCCGGTGCACGGTGAAGCCCCCGACGATGACCACCACCAGGATGACCAGTGGAATCCAAGTCCGCATTAGCACCTTGAAAATCTCAGATCCCCTTCACCGGTTGGCAGTGGTACGGCGGACGATACCCAACTTTCAAAATCCGTTCGAGCTGGTCGCTACTTGAACGCAACTAAGCCTAGCCTAAGTAAAACATGGTTTTAGGCCCGAGCTCTCGACTCCTTACCTCGTTCGCTGGAGTGTAACGCATATCACGTGCGTAACGGCACGCTACGTTATCGGCAGCCCTCTTACAAATCACACGGTGTGCGTTATCCTCTGGCGGTGGCGCAACTCGGCTTCCAGCGCGCCCGCACCGAGGAAAACAAGCGCCAACGTGCGGCGGCGCTGGTGGAAGCCGCGCGGTCGCTGGCGCTGGAGACGGGCGTGGCATCGGTGACGTTAACGGCTGTCGCAGGTCGTGCCGGGATTCACTACTCTGCGGTGCGCCGCTACTTCACCTCGCACAAAGAAGTGCTGCTGCACCTCGCCGCCGAGGGTTGGGCGCGGTGGTCGGGCACGGTATGCGAGCAGCTGGGCGAGCCGGGGCCGATGTCGGCACCGCGGGTGGCCGAGGCACTGGCCAACGGTCTGGCCGCCGATCCGCTGTTTTGTGATCTGCTTGCCAATCTGCATCTGCATCTCGAGCAGGAGGTGGATGTCGACCGGGTCATCGAGGTCAAGCGGACCAGCATCGCAGCCGTGATAGCGCTCGTCGACGCGATCGAAAGCGCATTGCCGGCACTCGGGCGTTCTGGGGCATTCGACATCCTGCTGGCCGCTTACTCGCTGGCGGCCACCCTGTGGCAGATCGCCAATCCGCCGGAGCGGCTCACCGACGCCTATGCCGAGGAGCCAGAGTTGCTCCCACCGGAGTGGAACCTCGACTTTGCTGCCGCGCTTACTCGCCTGCTCACCGCTACGCTTCTCGGCCTGCTCGCCGGATCCCCATGCGAATGCCGGTCGCCAACGCGCTGAAGCGGGTGCGGGACGAAGGGGGCGCCGGACTTGGGCCCGCTTGGCGGCGGTAGGTGACCAAACTCACGCTTCTTGGGCGTGCGCCGCAGCCGAACCACGACTATTGCTAGTTGCAAACGATAGTCATAGTCAATTGTTGCCAGACGCACAGCTGGTGTTGGCGGGAGTCGCCGATAGAGGAGTGTTCGACATGACGTTGCACGTCGGTGCCGACGGCCTAGAGACCGCAACTACGGCGCGCGCCGTGGCGGTCGCTAGGTCCGGAATGGATTGTGTGGCCGGTGATGCGTCAGGGGCGACTTCGTGCCTACGCGGTGAGCTATGACGAGCGCACTGATATGGATGGCCTCTCCGCCGGAGGTGCATTCGGCCTTGTTGAGTAGTGGGCCGGGGCCGGGGCCGGTACTGGCCGCCGCCACAGGGTGGTCGTCACTGGGCCGTGAATACGCCGCGGTTGCTGAGGAACTCGGGGCATTGCTGGCTGCGGTGCAAGCCGGGGTGTGGCAGGGGCCCAGCGCCGAATCATTTGCTGCCGCGTGCCTGCCGTATCTGTCTTGGTTGACGCAGGCCAGCGCCGACTGCGCCGCGGCGGCTGCCCGGCTGGAGGCGGTGACCGCCGCCTACGCCGCGGCTTTGGTGGCCATGCCCACCCTGGCCGAGTTGGCGGCTAACCACGCGACCCACGGGGCCATGGTGGCGACCAATTTCTTCGGGATCAACACCATACCGATCGCGGTCAACGAGGCCGACTACGTGCGGATGTGGCTTCAGGCGGCCACCACGATGGCCACCTATCAAGCGGTCGCGGACTCGGCGGTGCGCTCGATCCCGGACAGCGTGCCTCCGCCGCGAATTCTGAAATCCAATGCCCAATCCCAACACTCGAGCTCGAATAATTCCGGGGGCGCGGACCCGGTGGACGACTTCATTGCAGAGATCTTGAAGATCATCACCGGCGGTCGCGTGATCTGGGACCCCGAAGCCGGCACTGTCAACGGCCTCCCCTATGACGCTTATACCAACCCCGGCACACTCATGTGGTGGATTGCCAGAAGTCTGGAACTTCTTCAAGACTTTCAAGAGTTCGCCAAGCTGCTGTTCACCAATCCGGTGAAGGCTTTTCAGTTCCTTGTCGACCTCATCCTGTTCGACTGGCCTACACACATGCTGCAGCTGGCTACCTGGCTGGCCGAGAACCCGCAGTTGCTGGTGGCTGCGCTCACCCCAGCCATCTCCGGACTGGGAGCGGTATCGGGGTTGGCCGGGTTGACCGGCCTAGTCCCTCAGCCCCCCGTCGTGCCCGCGCCGGCACCCGATGCGGTCGTGCCCACCGTGTTGCCACTCGCCGGGACGGCCACGCCGACTACCGCGCCGGCCAGCGCCCCGGCCGCCGGAGCGGCGCCCGGGCCCCCGGCCGGTACCGCCACTGCCACATCGGCGTCGGTGCCAACGAGCGCCGGCGGCTTTCCCCCTTACCTCGTGGGCAGCGGTCCAGGCATCGACTTCGACGCGGGGACGCCCGCCGGTTCCAGGAGAGCGCAGCCCGCCGCGGATAACGTCACGGCCGTGGCGGCAGCGCAGGTGTCGGCCCGTCATCAGGCACGTCGGCGCCGACGAGCGGCGGCGAAGGAACGTGGCAACGCCGACGAGTTCGTCGATATGGACTCCGGCCCGGCGATTCCGCCGTCGGGCGAGCGGGACGCTTGGGCGTCCAATTCGGGCGTGGGCGGGCTGGGGTTTGCCGGCACCGCAAGCAACGAGACGGTGGCAGCGCCGGCCGGATTGACCACGCTGGCCGACGATGAGTTCCAGTGTGGCCCACGGATGCCGATGCTGCCGGGCGCTTGGGACTTGGGAACTTGGGACCGCGGGGACTGATTACCCTACAACGCAGCGACGTCGCGCATGATGTCGGTGGGTTCGCGCACCGGCGCCCCACAGGTCAGGCAGAACGCGCCCGGGGAACGGGTGAGCCGACCGACTTGAAGCAGGACTTTGGCCTCGACGTGCCACAAGCAGGCAATGCACAGAATTTCGACGGTGTTCCCGAATGGGTCCAGGTCGGGGTCGTTACATTCGTCTACCGCATGCAGATGCACCACGTAACTCGCCCGGTTGGTGCACCCGGCTCCGGACTGGCAGGTGATTCCACCCCAGTCCAGGGCCGCCAGCGTGTGTGGGATCTCGTTGCCGGGCGCTTGACTCATGCGCCGCGCTCCAGTGTCCAGGCCATGCGGCCCACGATGTTTACCTCTGCCCCGCAACGGCATGGTATCCCGGCGCGTGGCCGGTGGTGGCTGGGCTACCAAGAGCGAAGTCGGGCATGGCCTTAGTCCTAGTGGTACGCGATAGGTCGTCGAATTCCGTGGGTGATGGATATGACTATTTCGTAGCTGGTCGCCAGAATCAATCCGCCGAACGGCGGCTGATGGGCCCAACGGGCTGTCCCCCGAATGGTGGACAACATTTCCGGGTTCGTTGCAAACGACCGCGCTTTGACGCCGGTTAGCTTTAGGCCGGACTTAGGCCCAGTTCCACACCGACATGTCGCCGGCTGGGTATCCATTGCACACCTCGGTCCCTTTAGCGACGACGCCCTTGTTGTTGAAGAAGATTTTCATGTGATTGACCCAGGCAAACGTCAGCGGATCGCCATTGTAAAAGTGTTCGGAGTAGTCTCGGCGCTCCGCCGGTGACAGCGAGAAGAACCAGTGCGCCTTGTTGATCGTCGCTTGCTGAAGGTTTGCATGGTTGTTGAAGTCGATCATGTACCGCTGGTAGTACACCGGACTGGTATCCCGCACCGCCGCCAGATATTGTTCGGCGTCGCAGGTGGTTGCGATCATCCGGCGAGGTATTGGAAAGTCTTCCGTGGAGTCGGCTGCCGCGCTTTGTGGAAATGTCGCAGCGGCGATGCCGAGAACCAGAAATGCCGCGCCGGCACGCAGGATGGAACTCAGCCGAGACATAGTGGTTACCGTAGCACTTTTGGGGCGCCTCGAGGCGGGCAGACGACAAGGTTCATAGTCTGTCTCACTACATGCTCCCATCAGGAGTGATGACGTGCGTGGGGTCGGGTCGCAGTTCCGGTGGGGCTTGGCTGTAGTCGCCGAACGGGCCGTCGCGGCGCTCGACCGCGGCTCGCACACCCTGGGTTTGGGCGGTCCGGATGAACTCGAGCGCGTCGGGGGTGTTGCGCATCAGCCCGTCGAGAATGCCGCCCAGCAGCTGGGTGGAGGCCAGGCCCATGTTCTCGTAGGCCTGGTTGACGATCAGTTTCTGGGCTTGCAACTGTGACAACGGGATTCGTGCCAGCTCGGTGGCGATCTCGGCGACGCGAGCCTCGAGCCGCTCGAACGGCACCGCCTCGTTGATCAGCTCGGCTTCGGCGGCCTGCACACCGGTCAGCGGCCGGCCCGTCAGCGAGTGCCATTTGACCTTGGCAAGGCTGAGTCGATACAGCCACATCCCGGTCAAATAGGCTCCCCACATGCGGCTATACGGGGTCCCGATCACGGCGTCCTCGCTGGCGATCACAATGTCGGCACACAGCGCGTAGTCGCTGGCCCCGCCGACGCACCAACCATGCACTTGCGCGATCACCGGTTTGGACGCCCGCCAGATGGCCATGAATTTCTGCGTCGGTCCGGTCTCCCGCGCGGTGACCATGGCGAAATCCTTGCCCGGATCCCATCGGCCGTCGGTCATCATGGCATCGCCCCAATGCTGGAAGCCGCCGCCGAAGTCGTAACCGCCGGAGAAGGCGCGGCCGGCACCGCGCAGCACGATGACCTTGATGTCCTGGTCGCGCTCGGCCAACCCGATAGCGGCCTCGATCTCGTCGGGCATGGGCGGGACGATGGTGTTGAGCTGTTCCGGGCGGTTGAGCGTGATGGTGGCCACCGGCCCGGCCGTCGTGTACAGCAGCGTCTGGAAATCGGGTGTCGGCATAGCAGCAGCGAAGTCACTTCGGCCCTAAGGGTCAAGTGTCTCAGCGGGGATCGTGATAACGCCGCTGGTTCGAAGCTTCGGCCAACCCGGGCGCAGGGTTTCGCTAGCTGGCATTTGCATGCCTCGGGCATCGGTGTCCGGTTGCGCTCTTTGCTCCGACGTTAGCCGCAGGGCCCTGCGGCTAGGCGCGGCCGGTGCCGTTGGCCGCGGCGGCAATCGATGTTGCAGCAGTTACAACGCCAAATGGAGTCTGAGCGCATCGTCGAGTTCGATCAGCTCGGCAGGGGAGACGTTGCGCAGCGACGGATCCAACCTGCTGGGCCTGCGCCTTCGAATCGACGGCCAGGCCACCGCTCGCTGCCGGCAACAACACCTGGAATGGGGACCTTTTCGGTGTTGCTGGTAACCGGGACAACCGGCACCACGCCTCGGTCGAGACGTATCGCGGCAGCGTTGGCCCTGTCGTTGCTGACAATTACCGCTGGCCGCCGCATATTTGCCGCGCTGCCGCGGGCCGGATCCAGGTCGACCTGCCAGATCTCACCGCGCAGCATCTACGCCGTTCGCTGCAAACCGCCGACTGCGACGGCAGGCCCACTCTCTTGGCATGCGTCCAATGCTGCGACGTCCTCGGTAGACAAGCTCACGCTTGGCTTCATGCCGCAGTCCTACCCATGTAGTAACAGATAGTAATACGTAGTAATAGGTAGTAATGCAGTATCAATCGGCTACAACTCGATAGCCACGTTATTTGGGCTAAGTCCACCGTTCGTGAATGCCGGTTAGCCGGCCAGCATCCGCCATAGGAACGCGAAACTCAGCGCCGATTTGAATGCGATCTGTGCGTTGTCGGCTGCGCCGGCGTGCCCACCCTCGATGTTTTCGTAATACCAGACGGGGTGGCCCGCAGCCTGCAGGGCCGCCGTCATTTTGCGGGCGTGGCCGGGGTGCACCCGATCGTCGCGGGTAGAGGTCGTCATGAGTACTGGCGGGTATTTCCGGTTCGCCGAAATGTTTTGGTATGGCGAATATTCAGAGATGAACTTCCAGTCATCCGGGTTATCCGGATCGCCGTATTCGGCCATCCAGGAAGCGCCGGCCAGCAGCAGGTGGTACCGCTTCATGTCCAGCAGCGGCACGTCGCAGACCAGCGCGCCGAACTTCTCCGGGTACCCGGTCAACATGATGCCCATCAGCAGCCCACCGTTGCTGCCGCCCCGCGCGCCGAGCTGCTCAGCGGTGGTGATGCCGCGGGTCACCAAATCGGTTGCCACGGCGGCGAAGTCTTGGGCGACCTTGTCCCGGCCCTCGCGCATCGCCTGCGTGTGCCAGCCAGGCCCGTACTCGCCGCCGCCGCGGATGTTGGCCAACGCATAGGTGCCCCCGCGGGCCAGCCACAGCCGGCCCAGGACGCCGTCATACGTCGGCGTTCTGGATGTCTCGAATCCACCGTAGCCGTTCAACAATGTGGGGCCGGGATTGTCCGCGTCGGTGCGTCGCACGACGAAATACGGGATCGATGTGCCATCGTCTGATGTCGCGAAATACTGTGTTACAGCCATGTTTTCCGCGTCGAAGAAAGCTGGCGCAGATTTGATCTCTGCTAGTCGGCCGTCATCGGTGCCGCGCATCAGCCGCGACGGCGTATCGAATCCACTGGAGTCGAGGAAGAACTCGTCGCCGTGGCTGTCGGCGGAGACGATGACGGTGTTGGTGGCGGCGGGGATACCTGAGAGTGGCTCACGTCGCCAGCTGCCGGGAGTTGCGATCTCGACGCGGCTCGCCACGTCGGCCAGGGTGACGATCAACAGCCGGTCTCGGGTCCAGGCGTATTGGTACAGCGCGGTGTGCTCGTCGGGTTCGAACACCACCTGTAATTCCGCTGAGCCGGCAAGGAATTCGTCGTATTCGGCGGCCAGCAGTGAGCCGGCAGTGTACCTGGTGGTGGCCACGGTCCAGTCGGTGCGCAGCTCGATCAACAGCCAGTCGCGGTGAATTGACACGCTCGCGTCGGTGGGGGCTTCGATTCGGATCAGCTCCGAACCACGCAATTCGTAGACCTCTTCGTTCCAGAAGTCGAGGGCCCGTCCCAGCAGGGTGCGCTCGAATCCGGGCGTGCGATCCGCTGACGCGTTGACGCGGACGTCGGTGCCCGCGCCCTCGAAGATTGTCTCCGCATCGGCCAGCGGTTTGCCCCGGCGCCATCGCTTGATCACTCGCGGATAGCCGGAAGTGGTGAGCGAGTCGCCGCCGAAGTCGGTGCCCAGCAAGACAGTGTCCGGGTCCTCCCAGGTAATCTGGGATTTGGCCGGTGGCAGCTGGAACCCATCCTCGACGAATTCGCGTGTCAGCATGTCGAATTCACGCACAATGGATGCATCCGAGCCGCCCGGGGACAGGCCGATCAGCGCGCGCGTGTAGTCGGGTTCGATGACACCGGCGCCGCCTCACACCCACTTCTGGTCGTCGGCGCGGCCCAGTTCATCAACATCGATCAGCACATCCCAGCCCGGCGAGTCGGTGCGGTAGCTGTCCAGCGTGGTGCGCCGCCACAACCCGCGGGGGTTGGCGGCATCGCGCCAGAAGTTGTAGAGATAGTTGCCGCGCCTGTTCACATAGGGGATTCGGGCATCGGTGTCGAGCACCTCGAGCGCCTCGACGCGCATCCGCTCGAACTCTGCGTCGCAGAACGCCGCCGTTGTCGGCTTGTTGCGCGCGCGTACCCAATCCAGCGCTTCCGCACCGGTGACGTCCTCGAGCCATAGGTAGGGGTCAGCGCCGTCTGGGGCAGGCTCAAATGTCATGGAAGCCATTGTGGCCCCGGCGGTAGTGTGAGCTGTATTACATGATTTTGACGAGGAGCCGAATACGATGACTGTCTTTTCCCGTCCCGGTTCCGCCGGGGCGCTGATGTCCTATGAATCCCGGAAAAACTTCATCGGGGGCCAGTGGGTCGCGCCGGTCCATGGGCGCTACTTCGAGAACCCGACGCCGGTGACCGGCCAGCCGTTCTGCGAGGTGCCGCGCTCCGACGCGGCCGACATCGACAAGGCGCTCGACGCCGCGCACGCGGCGGCGCCGGGGTGGGGCAAGACCGCACCGGCCGAACGGGCGGCGATCCTCAACATGATTGCCGACCGCATCGACAAGAACGCCGCCGCGCTGGCGGTGGCCGAGGTCTGGGACAACGGGAAACCGGTCCGGGAAGCGCTGGCCGCCGATATCCCGTTGGCGGTCGATCACTTCCGGTACTTCGCCGCGGCGATTCGCGCCCAGGAGGGCGCGCTGAGCCAGATCGACGAGGACACCGTGGCCTACCACTTCCACGAGCCGCTCGGCGTGGTGGGCCAGATCATTCCGTGGAACTTCCCCATCCTGATGGCGGCCTGGAAGCTGGCGCCGGCGTTGGCGGCCGGCAACACGGCGGTGCTCAAACCCGCCGAGCAGACACCCGCTTCGGTGCTCTACCTGATGTCGCTGATCGGTGATCTGTTGCCGCCCGGGGTGGTCAACGTGGTCAACGGATTCGGCGCCGAGGCCGGCAAGCCGTTGGCCTCCAGCGACCGCATCGCCAAGGTCGCGTTCACCGGGGAAACCACCACGGGGCGGCTGATCATGCAATACGCCTCGCACAACCTGATCCCGGTCACCCTGGAACTCGGCGGCAAGAGCCCCAACATCTTCTTCGCCGACGTGCTGGCCGCCCACGACGACTTCTGCGACAAGGCGCTGGAAGGCTTCACCATGTTCGCCCTCAACCAGGGCGAGGTGTGCACCTGCCCGTCGCGCAGTCTGATCCAGGCCGACATCTACGACGAGTTCCTGGAGCTGGCGGCGATCCGGACCAAGGCGGTCCGGCAGGGCGACCCGCTGGACACCGAAACCATGCTGGGTTCCCAGGCCTCCAACGACCAGCTGGAAAAGGTGTTGTCCTACATCGAAATCGGCAAGCAAGAGGGTGCGGTGATTATCGCCGGAGGCGAGCGCGCCGAACTAGGCGGCGACCTGTCCGGCGGTTATTACATGCAGCCGACGATCTTCACCGGCACCAACAACATGCGGATTTTCAAGGAGGAGATCTTCGGGCCGGTGGTCGCGGTGACGTCGTTCACCGATTACGACGACGCGATCGGCATCGCCAACGACACCCTCTACGGCTTGGGTGCCGGTGTGTGGAGCCGCGACGGCAACACTGCCTATCGGGCCGGGCGGGACATCCAGGCCGGCCGGGTGTGGGTCAACTGCTACCACCTCTACCCCGCGCACGCGGCGTTCGGCGGCTACAAGCAGTCCGGCATCGGCCGGGAGGGCCACCAGATGATGCTGCAGCACTACCAGCACACCAAGAACCTGCTGGTGTCCTACTCGGATAAGGCGCTGGGGTTCTTCTGATGAACGCTCCCGCGGGGGTGCTCATCACCGCCGAGGCCGCCGCGCTGCTGGCTGGGTTACAGGACCGGCACGGTCCGGTGATGTTCCACCAATCCGGCGGCTGCTGCGACGGGTCCGCGCCGATGTGCTACCCGCGGGCGGACTTCCTGGTCGGTGACCGCGACATCTTGCTGGGTGTGTTGGACGTCGGGGAAGACGGCGTGCCGGTGTGGATTTCGGGCCCGCAGTACCAGGCCTGGAAGCACACCCAGCTGATCATCGACGTGGTGCCGGGCCGCGGTGGCGGGTTCAGTCTGGAAGCGCCCGAGGGCGTGCGCTTTCTCAGCCGAGGTCGGGTGTTCAGCGACGCCGAAAAGGCGATGCGGGAGGCTGCGCCGGTGATCACCGGCGCAGCCTACGAGTGCGGCGAACGACCGTTAGTGCGGGGTCTTGTCGTCGATCTCGACGATCCAGATGCCACGCCGGGAGTGTGCCGCGCCAGTCGGCGGTAGCCGCAGTAAGGTCGTAGACCGTGATCCCCCTTCCGCGGTCATGGCAGCTGACCAGCGCGATGCTGGTTGGTAATGCGATCGGACTGCTAGCGGGGGTGGCGTGCAGCGTGCTGGTGCATGCCCGGATCCGTCCGGACATCGTCATCGCAATGGTAGTCGGGATTCCCAGCGCGATCGGGCTGCTGGTCATCCTGTTCTCCGGACGTCGATGGGTGACGATGCTGGGCGCGTTCATCCTGGCGTTGGCGCCGGGTTGGTTTGGTGTGCTGGTTGCGATCCAGGTGGCGTCCAGTGGCTGACAACGATTACCGGTCGGCACCCGGAACCGAGCCGTTTGTGCCCGATTTCGACACCGGCGCACACTCGCAGCGGTTCCTCTCGTTGGCCGGCCAGCAGGACAGGGCGGGGAAATCCTGGCCAGGCTCGACGCCGAAGCCGCAGGAGGACCCCGTGGGTGTCGCGCCTTCGGCCAGCGTCGAGGTGCTGGGGTCCGAGCCGGCCGCCACGCTAGCGCACTCGGTTACAGTACCCGGTCGATATACCTACCTGAAGTGGTGGAAGTTCGTTCTAGTGGTCCTCGGCGTATGGATCGGTGCTGGCGAGGTCGGCCTGAGCTTGTTCTACTGGTGGTATCACACACTCGACAAGACGGCCGCCGTGTTCGTCGTCCTGGTCTACGTCGTCGCGTGCACCGTCGGTGGCTTGATCCTGGCGCTGGTGCCGGGCAGGCCACTGATCACGGCGTTGTCCCTCGGAGTGATGTCGGGGCCGTTTGCCTCGGTCGCCGCCGCGGCGCCGCTCTACGGCTACTACTACTGCGAGCGGATGAGTCATTGCCTGGTCGGCGTCATTCCGTACTAGTCGGTTGTCGGACTTGACCTACTGGGTCAGGCCGACGAGCACTCGACCATTAGGGTAGGGGCCGTGACCCACTATGACGTCGTCGTTCTCGGAGCCGGTCCCGGCGGGTATGTCGCGGCGATTCGCGCCGCACAGCTCGGCCTGAGCACTGCAATCGTCGAACCCAAGTACTGGGGCGGAGTATGCCTCAATGTCGGCTGTATCCCATCCAAGGCGCTGTTGCGCAACGCCGAACTGGTCCACATCTTCACCAAGGACGCCAAAGCATTTGGCATCAGCGGCGAGGTGACCTTCGACTACGGCATCGCCTATGACCGCAGCCGAAAGGTAGCCGAGGGCAGGGTGGCCGGTGTGCACTTCCTGATGAAGAAGAACAAGATCACCGAGATCCACGGGTACGGCACATTTGCCGACGCCAACACGTTGTTGGTTGATCTCAACGACGGCGGTACAGAATCGGTCACGTTCGACAACGCCATCATCGCGACCGGCAGTAGCACCCGGCTGGTTCCCGGCACCTCACTGTCGGCCAACGTAGTCACCTACGAGGAACAGATCCTGTCCCGAGAGCTGCCGAAATCGATCATTATTGCCGGAGCTGGTGCCATTGGCATGGAGTTCGGCTACGTGCTGAAGAACTACGGCGTTGACGTGACCATCGTGGAATTCCTTCCGCGGGCGCTGCCCAACGAGGACGCCGATGTGTCCAAGGAGATCGAGAAGCAGTTCAAAAAGCTGGGTGTCACGATCCTGACCGCCACGAAGGTCGAGTCCATCGCCGATGGCGGGTCGCAGGTCACCGTGACCGTCACCAAGGACGGCGTGGCGCAAGAGCTTAAGGCGGAAAAGGTGTTGCAGGCCATCGGATTTGCGCCCAACGTCGAAGGGTACGGGCTGGACAAGGCAGGCGTCGCGCTGACCGACCGCAAGGCTATCGGTGTCGACGACTACATGCGTACCAACGTGGGCCACATCTACGCTATCGGCGATGTCAATGGATTACTGCAGCTGGCGCACGTCGCCGAGGCACAAGGCGTGGTAGCCGCCGAAACCATTGCCGGTGCAGAGACTTTGACGCTGGGCGACCATCGGATGTTGCCGCGCGCGACGTTCTGTCAGCCAAACGTTGCCAGCTTCGGGCTCACCGAGCAGCAAGCCCGCAACGAAGGTTACGACGTGGTGGTGGCCAAGTTCCCGTTCACGGCCAACGCCAAGGCGCACGGCGTGGGTGACCCCAGTGGGTTCGTCAAGCTGGTGGCCGACGCCAAGCACGGCGAGCTACTGGGTGGGCACCTGGTCGGCCACGACGTGGCCGAGCTGCTGCCGGAGCTCACGCTGGCGCAGAGGTGGGACCTGACCGCCAGCGAGCTGGCTCGCAACGTCCACACCCACCCAACGATGTCTGAGGCGCTGCAGGAGTGCTTCCACGGCCTGGTTGGCCACATGATCAATTTCTGAGCGGCTCATGACGAGGCGCGCGAGCACTGACACCCCCCAGATCATCATGGGTGCCATCGGTGGTGTGGTTACCGGCTACATCCTCTGGCTGGCGGCGATCTCCGTCGGCGATGGTCTGACGACGGTGAGTCAATGGAGTCGCGTGGTGTTATTGCTGTCGGTCCTGGTGGCGGTGTGCGGCGCGGCGGGCGGCTTGCGGCTGCGCAGCCGCGGCAAGCTCGCGTGGTCGGCGTTTGCTTTCAGTTTGCCGATTCCTCCCGTGGTGCTGACCGTGGCGGTGCTGGCCGACATCTACCTTTGACGGCTACTGTGGGTTGTCCGGCGGGATGGCCAGGGCGGTGATCGTTGCGGCGATCGCGTCGTATTGGGTTGCGAGTAAACAGAATTCGATCAACAGGCGCGGATCGAGGTGAGTTGCCAGCCGCTCCCAGGTGCCCGCGGTGATCGTGCGATCCTTGATCAATTCATCGGTAGCCTGTAGCAGCGCCTGTTGGCGGGCGCTGAGCACTTTTCGCGGTCCGTCTCCATCTGGAACGTCGGGCCAGGCGAATATCGTGGCCTGGGTGTTGGCGTCTAGGCCCCGACGGCGCGCCATTCGGCGATGATGCTGAAGTTCGTATTCGCAAGATCGTAGGTGTGCGACCCGAAGGATCACCAACTCGGTATCGACGCCGGGCAGCCGCCCGTGCAGTAGTCGGCCGGTGTAGATGGCAAAGGTCCAGAACAAGTACTGGCGGTAGCCCAGCGTGGTGAACAGGTGCATCTGCGGTGCCCCAACCGCACGTGCGGCCAGCTTGGCCACCAGCCAGTTGACCGGCCCCAGCTGGCGGAACTTCCCCGGGGAGATACGCGCGACTTGGCCGTTCTGACCGGTCATAGTTGTTTCACCAGATACGGGGACACCGTGCTGCGGTGTTCGTCGAGATCCAGTGCCCGCCCCAAGGCGGGGAAGGCGCGTTGCGGACAGTTGTCGCGTTCGCAGACGCGGCAACCGGCGCCGATAGGTGTGGCCGCAGTATTCGGGTCACCCGACAAGTCGAGTCCTTCCGAGTAGACGAGCCGGTGCGCGTGGCGAAGTTCGCAGCCCAGCCCGATCGCGAAGGTCTTACCGGGCTGACCATACCGGGCGGCCCGGAGCTCAACGGTGCGGGCCACCCACAGGTAGTTGCGGCCGTCGGGCATCTGGGCGATTTGCACCAAGATCTTCCCCGGGTTGGCAAACGTTTCGTAGACGTTCCACAGCGGGCAGGTGCCGCCGCTGGAGGAGAAGTGAAAGCCGGTGGCCGACTGACGTTTTGACATGTTTCCCGCTCGGTCCACCCGGACGAAGGTGAACGGGACCCCGCGCATCGAAGGCCGTTGTAGTGTCGACAGCCGGTGGGCGATGGTCTCGTAGCTCACCGAGTAGAACGCCGACAGCCGCTCGACGTCGTAGCGGAAATTCTCGGCGACGTCGTGGAACTGGCGGTAGGGCAGCACGGTGGCCGCGGCGAAGTAATTAGCCAGGCCCAGCCGGGCCAACGTCCGCGACTCGGCGCTGGTGAACTTGCCGTCGGTGACCATGGCGTCGATGAGGTCGCCGAACTCGAGATAGGCCAACTCGGCGGCCATCTTGAACACCTGCTGGCCCGGGGAGAGGTGACTGCTGATCTCCAGCGTGTTGGTCGCGGGGTCGTAGCGGTGCAGCACGGTGTCACCGAGGTCGATGCGCTTGTTGATGCGTACTCCGTGCACCTCGGTGAGCCGGCGGGTCAATTCGCGGGCCAGGTCGCCGTGGTGCATCCGCATCTGGGCCGTGAGGTCTTCGGCCGCGGTGTCCAGCGCATGTAGATAGTTCTGGCGTTGGTAGAAGTAGTCGCGCACCTCTTCGTGCGGCATGGTGATCGACCCTCGGCCACTGCCGTCGGAGAACCGCTCCTCGGTCGCGGCGGCCAGCCGCGCGGTGGTGATCCGGTAGCGCCGATGCAGGTTGACCACCGCGCGGGCCAGCCCGGGATGAGCGCTGACCATTTCGGCCACTTCATGCTGGTCGATGGCGATGTCTAGATCGCGGTCCAGGGTCACCTCCCTGAGTTCGGCAACCAGCCGGGTGTCGTCCTGGGAGGCAAAGAACGTCGCGTCCACCCCGAACACTTCGGTGATGCGCAGCAGCACGGCCACGGTCAGCGGCCGGACGTCGTGTTCGATCTGGTTCAGATAGCTCGGCGAGATCTCCAGCATCTGGGCCAGCGCGGCCTGGCTGAACCCGCGCTCGTTACGCAGTTGGCGGACCCGCGAGCCGACGTAGGTCTTGGACACCCAACCGAGCGTACCGGGTGTTGTGAAGACGCCATTCGCAGAGTTAGCAAGCGTGCTGCGATTGGTGTTTCCGCCACGGCGTTGGCATGATTCGCACCGGGACTCAAGGGTGAGCCTGAGGTACACGCGAGGAGGAAATGGGGAGAACGCCGTGAGCCTCGACAAAAAATTGATGCCCGTGCCCGACGGTCACCCCGACGTGTTCGACCGAGAATGGCCGCTGCGCGTCGGCGACATCGACCGCGCGGGCCGGCTGCGGCTGGACGCGGCTTGTCGGCACATCCAGGACATCGGTCAGGACCAACTGCGCGAGATGGGCTTCGAGGAGACCCACCCGCTGTGGATCGTCCGCAGGACCATGGTGGACCTTATCCGGCCGATCGAGTTCGGCGACATGCTGCGGTGTCGGCGCTGGTGCTCGGGCACCTCCAACCGGTGGTGTGAGATGCGAGTTCGTGTCGATGGCCGCAAGGGCGGCCTGATCGAATCCGAGGCGTTCTGGATCCACGTCAACCGGGAAACCGAGATGCCGGCCCGCATTGCCGACGACTTCCTCGCGGGTCTGCACCGGACCACGTCTGTTGATCGGCTGCGCTGGAAGGGCTATCTGAAGCCGGGCAGCCGGGATGATGCGTCGGAGATCCACGAGTTCCCGGTCCGGGTCACCGATATCGACTTGTTCGACCACATGAACAACGCTGTCTATTGGAGTGTGATCGAGGACTACCTGGCGTCGCATGCAGAGCTGCTGCGGGGCCCTTTGCGGGTGACCATCGAGCATGAGGCGCCGGTTGCGCTCGGCGACAAGCTGGAGATCATCTCCCACGTTCACCCGGCTGGTTCGACCGAGATATTCGGCCCGGGGTTGGTCGACCGCGCTGTTACAACGCTCACATATGTGGTTGGCGACGAGCCCAAGGCAGTCGCCTCGCTGTTCAATCTGTGACCGGATCCGCAGGACGTCGATCCGTGGGTTTACCTGCGGATTTGTCGTTACTGGCGGGTAGCTTCTGAAACGGTTCAGTTTTTGGGCGACTTCGCAAAATTTGCAAAAAGTCCGCAGGCCGTTGCCGAAATTCGCAAGTGAAATGGGTGGACCAGCGTTGACACGCTGTGCCATGGTCGAGTTAGCACACCAGTGAAGCTGCGCCGTTGACACCGCCTGGACGACGGTAGGGCGTCAGCGTTTTCGGCAATGAAAGACCGTTAAGGAGTTGTCTATGTCTGTCGTCGGCACCCCGAAGAGCGCGGAGCAGATCCAGCAGGAATGGGACACGAACCCGCGCTGGAAGGACGTCACCCGCACCTACTCCGCCGAGGACGTCGTCGCCCTCCAGGGCAGCGTGGTCGAGGAGCACACGCTGGCCCGCCGCGGTGCGGAGGTGCTGTGGGAGCAGCTGCACGACCTCGAGTGGGTCAACGCGCTGGGCGCGCTGACCGGCAACATGGCCGTCCAGCAGGTGCGCGCCGGCCTGAAGGCCATCTACCTGTCGGGCTGGCAGGTCGCCGGCGATGCCAACCTGTCCGGGCACACCTACCCCGACCAGAGCCTGTATCCCGCCAACTCGGTGCCGCAGGTGGTCCGCCGGATCAACAACGCACTGCAGCGCGCCGACCAGATCGCCAAGATCGAGGGCGATACTTCGGTGGAGAACTGGCTGGCGCCGATTGTCGCCGACGGCGAGGCCGGCTTTGGCGGCGCGCTCAACGTCTACGAGCTGCAGAAAGCCCTGATCGCCGCGGGCGTTGCGGGTTCGCACTGGGAGGACCAGTTGGCCTCTGAGAAGAAGTGCGGCCACCTGGGCGGCAAGGTGTTGATCCCGACCCAGCAGCACATCCGCACTTTGACGTCTGCTCGGCTCGCGGCCGATGTGGCTGATGTTCCCACGGTGGTGATCGCCCGTACCGACGCCGAGGCGGCCACGCTGATCACCTCCGACGTCGACGAGCGCGACCAGCCGTTCATCACCGGCGAGCGCACCCGGGAAGGCTTCTACCGCACCAAGAACGGCATCGAGCCTTGCATCGCTCGGGCGAAGGCCTACGCCCCGTTCGCCGACTTGATCTGGATGGAGACCGGTACCCCGGACCTCGAGGCCGCCCGGCAGTTCTCCGAGGCGGTCAAGGCGGAGTACCCGGACCAGATGCTGGCCTACAACTGCTCGCCATCGTTCAACTGGAAAAAGCACCTCGACGACGCCACCATCGCCAAGTTCCAGAAGGAGCTGGCAGCCATGGGCTTCAAGTTCCAGTTCATCACGCTGGCCGGCTTCCATGCGCTGAACTACTCGATGTTCGATCTGGCCTACGGCTACGCCCAGAACCAGATGAGCGCGTATGTCGAACTGCAGGAACGCGAGTTCGCCGCCGAAGAACGGGGCTACACCGCGACCAAGCACCAGCGCGAGGTCGGCGCCGGCTACTTCGACCGGATTGCCACCACCGTGGACCCGAATTCGTCGACCACCGCGTTGACCGGTTCCACCGAAGAGGGCCAGTTCCACTAGTCTGCCGAGCAGACGCAAAAGCACCCTTTTGCGGCGCAAAAGTGGCGCTTTTGCGTCTGCTCGCGCATTTGAGGAGGAACAGTGAGCGATGCGATCCAGCGGGTAGGGGTTGTCGGGGCCGGGCAGATGGGGTCCGGCATCGCCGAGGTCTCGGCTCGCGCCGGCGTCGAAGTGACGGTGTTCGAGCCGGCCGAGGCGTTGATCACCGCGGGACGCAACCGCATCGTGAAGTCGCTGGAGCGGGCCGTCAGCGCCGGCAAGGTAACCGAGCGCGAGCGTGACCGCGCCCTCGGCCTGTTGACCTTCACCACCGACCTCAACGACCTATCCGATAGGCAACTGGTGATCGAGGCCGTTGTCGAGGACGAGGCCGTCAAGTCCGAGATCTTCGCCGAGCTCGACCGGGTCGTCACCGATCCGGACGCGGTGCTGGCGTCGAATACCTCCAGCATCCCGATCATGAAGGTCGCCGCGGCCACCAAGCAGCCGCAACGGGTTCTTGGCCTGCATTTCTTCAATCCGGTCCCGGTGCTGCCACTGGTCGAGTTGGTGCGCACGCTGGTCACCGACGAAGCCGCCGCCGCGCGCACGGAGGAGTTTGCCAGTACTGTGCTGGGCAAACAGGTCGTGCGTTGCTCCGACCGCTCCGGATTCGTGGTCAATGCGCTCCTGGTGCCGTATTTGCTGTCGGCGATTCGGATGGTCGAGGCCGGGTTTGCCACCGTCGAAGATGTCGACAAGGCCGTTGTTGCGGGGTTATCGCACCCGATGGGTCCGCTGCGGCTTTCCGATCTTGTCGGCCTAGACACCCTCAAGCTGATCGCGGACAAGATGTTCGAAGAATTCAAAGAACCGCACTACGGGCCCCCTCCGCTGTTGCTGCGTATGGTTGAGGCGGGCCAGTTGGGAAAGAAATCGGGTCGAGGTTTCTACACGTACTGAAGTGTATGAACGGCCCCCAGGCTTGACGCAAGGCGAGATCACAGACCGAGACGGTGTGGTTACGATCGTGTGACAGCCGTTGCGTACATCGGGTAGTATTTCCGCGATCAACAGATGAGAGGTTCGGCCGGCATGACTGAGTTAAGGCCCTTTTACGAAGAGTCGCAATCGATTTACGACGTTTCCGACGAGTTTTTCTCACTGTTTCTAGACCCCACGATGGCTTACACCTGCGCGTACTTCGAGCGTGAGGACATGACTCTCGAAGAAGCGCAAAACGCGAAGTTCGATTTGGCGCTGGACAAGTTGCATCTTGAGCCCGGGATGACGCTGCTCGATATTGGCTGCGGCTGGGGTGGTGGGCTGCAACGAGCGATCGAGAACTACGATGTGAACGTCATCGGTATCACGCTCAGTCGCAATCAGTTCGAGTACAGCAAAGCGAAATTGGCGAAAATTCCCACCGAACGCAGCGTCCAGGTGCGGCTGCAGGGCTGGGATGAGTTCACGGACAAGGTCGACCGTATTGTCAGCATCGGTGCCTTCGAAGCATTCAAAATGGAGCGTTATGCGGCATTCTTTGAGCGTTCCTACGACATACTTCCAGATGACGGCCGGATGCTGCTGCACACAATTCTGACCTATACGCAGAAGCAGATGCATGAGATGGGCGTCAAGGTGACGATGAGCGATGTGCGGTTTATGAAATTCATCGGCGAAGAAATTTTTCCGGGCGGACAGTTACCGGCGCAGGAAGACATCTTCAAATTTGCGCAGGCGGCGGACTTTTCGGTGGAGAAGGTGCAATTGCTGCAGCAGCATTATGCTCGGACGCTAAACATCTGGGCGGCGAATCTGGAGGCTAACAAGGACCGCGCCATTGCTCTTCAGTCCGAGGAGATTTACAATAGATACATGCACTATCTGACCGGATGTGAGCACTTCTTCCGCAAGGGCATCAGCAACGTGGGACAGTTCACACTGACCAAGTAGCCCATCGCCGCCCGAGCACCCCAGGGGTTGCGGAGCTCACGCCGGGTGTGGCTTGACGCCCGGGCACCGGCCGGTGGGTAGCCAGCGCGCTTTGTCCGGTTACTTTTCCAGTGTGAACTGGTCGACGTCGGTGTAACCCTGGCGGAACAGCTTCGCGCAGCCGGTCAGGTACTTCATGTAGCGGTCGTAGACAGTCTGCGACTGGATCGCGATGGCCTGATCTTTGTTGGCCTCGAGCGCTGTGGCCCACATGTCCAGCGTCCTGGCGTAGTGCAGCTGCAATGACTGGACCGCGGTGACCCGGAAGCCGACCTTCTCGGCGTACTCGTGCACCGTCGGGATGGACGGCAGCCAGCCACCGGGGAAGATCTCGGCCAGGATGAATTTGGTGAAGTGAACCAGTTCGTGGGTCAACGTCAGGCCCTTTTCCCTGCCTTCTTTGAAGGTGGGGCGCACGATGGTGTGCAGCAACATCTTGCCGTCGGCCGGCAACGTGCGGTGGGTCACCTCGAAGAAATGGTGGTAGCGCTGGTGGCCGAAGTGCTCGAACGCGCCGATCGAGACGATGCGGTCGACGGGCTCGTCAAATTTCTCCCATCCCTCCAGCAACACTCGTCTGGAGCGGGGGGTGTCCATTTGGTCGAACATTTTCTGGACATGACCGGCCTGGTTCTCCGACAACGTCAGGCCCACGACATTGACGTCGTATTTCTCGATGGCGCGCCGCATGGTCGCGCCCCAGCCGCAGCCGATGTCCAGCAACGTCATCCCGGGTTCGAGGTTCAGCTTGCCCAGGGCCAGGTCGATCTTGGCGATCTGGGCCTCCTGCAGCGTCATGTCGTCGCGTTCGAAGTAGGCACAGCTGTAGGTCTGGGTGGGGTCCAAGAACAGCCGGAAAAAGTCGTCGGAGAGGTCGTAATGAGCTTGCACGTTTCCAAAATGCGGCGTGAGCTGCACGGACATACCGATTGAGCCTTTCTGTGTTCCGAGGCCCGCATCCGCTTGCCTCGACGCACCCCTGATCTATCCCCGATGCATCCCTTGCATGCTAGCTGCTGAAAGGCGGCCCAGTCGCAATCGGCGCCATGACCAGCTGTCGCAGCCGTCAGCGAAAATCACCAGGCGCGCCGCCAGGCACCGATCGCCAGGCCCACAACCAGCAGCGCACCGGCCTGACGCACGTGCAGCCAGGCCAACGCGGCATACCACAGCGGCCACACCGGAAACGCCGGTGGCGGCTGCTGGGGCCGCCGTCGCAGGAAATAGGGCCACACTTTCGCCAGCCGGGGCAGCGCCCCGGCGACCAGCAACGCGGCCAGGGCATGGCAGCCAGCATGACGTTTACGGCGATAAGTAGGTAGAAGCCGACCATCATGGCCAGTGTCACGGTGCGCGCGCACGTTTCGCCGAGTAGCACCGGCAGCGTTCGGATACCCAGCGGTTCGTCGTAACCGATCTTGTCGATGTGCTTACCCATCAGCACCGTGGTGCACAACAGCCCGTAGGGGAGCGACGCCAGCACGACCTCCCAACCGCCCGCGCCCACCGCGGCGTAGTAGGTTCCAGCGCACGCTCGGGTGAGCCGCAGCTGGTGGTTCGTCGAGGCGTGGTATATGCGGCACGGTTGGCCCCGGTAGCGGCCGGGTGCTGGGCATAGCGGGCGCGCGCGTAGGTGGCGCTGTCAGTACCGACATCGGTGTCGTAGAGATCGTTCATAAGGTTGTTGGCGATGTGCGGCGCATGTGATTCCCACCACAGGACGAGCCAGCGCCAATCCAAGCCAGGCTCGCCGATCGCCAACAGCCCCGCGACCAGGCCGGAGACCAGGGTCATCGGCAGCACTGCGGCCCGGGTGACGACGAGCCACCGGGTGACCGTGTCGGTCGGCCCGTCAGCTGGCGGGTTGGTGGTGCGAAGTGCGTAGGCCCACGATCTGAGCCGGGAGCCCGCGCCCGCGTCGGGCATCCCTAAAGCCTAGACCTGCCCCCAGGCAGGCACGATCGGCGAAGGATGCGGCTGCTCGCGAAACTTCTCCAACGATCCGCCGGCCTCGACGATGCCGCACAGTGCGCTCCAGCTCAGCATCGTCAGGTAGTCGATCAGTTCGTCACTGCTCATGCGCGGGTCTGACATCCAGGAGTGGGTGGCCAGCTGCACGCCGCCCACGATCAGATATGCCCACGGCTCGACTCCGCCGGTGTCCATCCCGGCTTCTTGCATGCGGCGGCGCAGCATCACCGCGAGCATGCGGGCAATGATTCGCTCCGAGTCGGCAATCACTTTGCTTTTGCTGGCCGAGCTATTCGCCATCACGAACCGATACGGCTCCGGTTGGGCCGCCACGGTCTCGACATAGACCCGGATGATTTCGCGGGTCAGTTCGAAACCATCCATATCGGCCGACAGCGCAGCGATCATGTTGGGGATCAAGGTGGTCTGCGTGAACCGCATCATCACGGCGGTCGTCAGGTCGTTTTTGTCGACGAAGTAGCGGTAGAGCACGGTCTTGGAGACCCCGATCTCGGCCGCTATCTCGTCCATGCTGAGGAAGCGGCCATGCCGGCGAATCGCCTCAATCGTGCCGTCCACCAGCTCATTGCGGCGCTCCACCTTGTGCTGGTGCCAGCGTCGCTTGCGACCATCCGTCTTCACGGTCACGGCCGGGATACGCTCTGCCACTGTTGCCAATTCCCATTCACTAGACGCTCCCGATACTACGGCCAATTGGGGGTCCTGCTGGCACATTGGACGCGCGCGCGGGGTGCGCAGGACAGTGTCGTCACATTAACTGGTGCCGGTGATAGCGGATGATGGTGTGGTGGCACATAGAGCCGAGGTGTCGGGCTCGCCGCCGCCACGGCTGAATTTGAGCACCCAGCCGACGGTGGCGCGGCGTGTCCGCGCCTCCTTCGCGGAATCCTTCGCCGCAGCCGATCCGGAGGCGGATGCCGCCCGGCGGATGGCGCTGCGTCGGATGAAAGTGGTGGCAGTGGGGTTTTTGGTAGGCGCCACCGGCGTGTTCCTCGCTTGTCGCTGGGCACAGGCCGATGGCGCTGACCACGCGTGGCTGGGTTATCTGGGCGCTGCGGCGGAAGCCGGTATGGTCGGCGCCTTGGCGGACTGGTTCGCGGTGACCGCGCTGTTCAAGCATCCGCTAGGCATTCCGATCCCGCATACGGCGATCATCAAGCGCAAGAAGGATCAGCTGGGCGAGGGCCTGGGCACCTTCGTGCGGGAGAATTTCCTGTCGCCGCCGGTCGTGGAGACCAAGCTGCGTGATGCGCAGATACCGAGTCGGCTTGGCAAGTGGTTGTCAGAGGCCACGCATGCCCAGCGGGTGGCGGCCGAGACCGCAACGGTGCTGCGGGTGCTGGTGGAGCTGCTGCGTGACGAGGACATCCAGCAGGTGATCGACCGGATGATTGTGCGTCGTATCGCCGAACCGCAGTGGGGTCCGCCGGCGGGCCGGGTGCTGGCGACGTTGCTGGCCGAGAATCGGCAGGAAGCCTTTATCCAATTGTTGGCCGATCGGGCGTTCCAGTGGTCGCTCAACGCCGGGGTGGTGATCCAGCGGGTGGTGGAGCGTGACTCGCCGAGTTGGTCGCCCCGATTCATCGACCACCTGGTTGGCGACCGTATCCACCGTGAGTTGATGGAATTTACCGACAAGGTGCGCCGCAACCCCGATCACGAGTTGCGCCGTTCGGCTACCCGCTTCTTGTTCGATTTCGCTGACGACCTGCAACACGATCCGGCCACTGTCGCGCGCGCCGACGCGATCAAAGAGGAGCTAATGGCGCGCGATGAGATCGCCACTGCGGCCGCGGCGGCGTGGAAGACACTGAAGCGGTTGGTGCTCGAGGGTGTTGACGACCCGTCCAGTGCGTTGCGCACCCGCATCACCGATGCGGTCATCCGGATCGGCGAATCGCTTCGTGACGATGCCGACCTGCGTGACAAGGTAGACAGTTGGATGGTGCGGGCGGCCCAACATCTGGTCTCGGAGTACGGGGTGGAGATCACCGCGATCATCACCGAGACGATCGAGCGCTGGGACGCCGAGGAAGCCAGCCGGCGAATCGAACTGCACGTCGGCCGAGACCTGCAGTTCATTCGGATCAACGGAACAGTGGTCGGGGCGATGGCAGGGTTGGCGATCTATGCGATCGCGCAACTGTTGTTCTGACGGGTGCTAACAAACGCTTGCAATAGCAAGCACTTGGACGTACTCTGGTGGCCGTTGCACCGATCACCCCGAGCTAGGAGTAGCCAATGTCGTCGGAGGAGAAGCTGGCCGCCAAGGTGTCCACCAAGGCCTCCGATGTGGCTTCCGACATCGGCAGCTTCATCAGGTCGCAACGTGAGACGGCGCACGTCTCGATGCGGCAGCTCGCCGAGCGGTCCGGCGTCAGCAATCCGTACCTGAGCCAGGTTGAGCGCGGATTGCGTAAGCCGTCCGCCGACGTGTTGAGCCAGATCGCAAAGGCGCTGCGGGTCTCGGCCGAAGTCCTTTATGTGCGCGCCGGGATTCTCGAGCCCAGCGAGACCAGTCAGGTGCGTGACGCCATCATCACCGATACGGCGATCACCGAGCGTCAGAAGCAGATTCTGCTCGATATCTACGCGTCATTTACCCACCAGAACGAAGCCACCCGTGAGGAGTGTCTGAGCGATCCGACACCGACCGATGACTAGCCGTTGGCCGGCTGTTTTGCGCACCGGCTGGCGGGTAATCAAACCTGAAGGACAGTCATCTGGGTGAGGTCGACCGCAGGCTGATCCAGCCGATCGGCCGCGCTGGCCAACAGCGACTCCGTCGATGACGTGCAGCAAAGGAGACATGTAGTGACCGGATCAGCTGGGCCTGACATCTACGAACTCGACCGACAACCGACCCGACGATCAGGAGGTTTCCCCGGCAAGTCGCGTGCCATGTCAATCCGCGGGTCTTGACTAGTCCTCCCTGGAGGAGCCGACGCTTGCCCCAACGTCCAGACCAAAGATGTAAGAACGCCGATATCAGAAAATAGTTAATGAAAGGAATACCCATGGCTGAAAACTCGAACATTGATGACATCAAGGCTCCGTTGCTTGCCGCGCTTGGAGCGGCCGACCTGGCCTTGGCCACTGTCAACGAGTTGATCACGAACCTGCGTGAGCGTGCGGAGGAGACTCGTACGGACACCCGCAGCCGGGTCGAGGAGAGCCGTGCTCGCCTGACCAAGCTGCAGGAAGATCTGCCCGAGCAGCTCACCGAGCTGCGTGAGAAGTTCACCGCCGAGGAGCTGCGTAAGGCCGCCGAGGGCTACCTCGAGGCCGCGACTAGCCGGTACAACGAGCTGGTCGAGCGCGGTGAGGCCGCTCTAGAGCGGCTGCGCAGCCAGCAGAGCTTCGAGGAAGTGTCGGCGCGCGCCGAAGGCTACGTGGACCAGGCGGTGGAGTTGACCCAGGAGGCGTTGGGTACGGTCGCATCGCAGACCCGCGCGGTCGGTGAGCGTGCCGCCAAGCTGGTCGGCATCGAGCTGCCTAAGAAGGCTGCTCCGGCCAAGAAGGCCGCTCCGGCCAAGAAGGCCGCTCCGGCCAAGAAGGCGGCGGCCAAGAAGGCGCCCGCGAAGAAGGCGGCGGCCAAGAAGGTCACCCAGAAGTAGTCGGGCTCCGAATCACCATCGACTCCGAGTCGCCCACGGGGCGACTCGGAGTCGACGTGTTGGATGCAAACCGCATAGTCTGAATGCGTGAGCCACCTCGTGGGTACCGTCATGCTGGTATTGCTGGTCGCCGTCTTGGTGACAGCGGTGTACGCGTTTGTGCATGCTGCGTTGCAGCGGCCCGATGCCTATACCGCCGCCGACAAGCTGACCAAGCCGGTGTGGTTGGTGATCCTGGGCGCGGCCGTGGCGTTGGCCTCCATCCTGTATCCCGTTTTGGGTGTGCTCGGGATGGCGATGTCCGCCTGTGCGTCCGGCGTGTATCTGGTCGACGTGCGGCCCAAGCTTCTCGAGATTCAGGGCAAGTCGCGCTAACGGAATGAAAGCCCTGGTGGCCGTGTCGGCGGTGGCCGTCGTCGCACTGCTCGGTGTATCTTCCGCCCAAGCTGATCCCGAGGCGGATCCCGGCGCAGGTGAGGCCAACTATGGTGGCCCCCCAAGTTCCCCACGTCTTGTCGATCACACCGAATGGGCGCAGTGGGGAAGTCTGCCCAGCCTCCGGGTCTACCCGTCCCAAGTTGGGCGTACAGCCTCCCGCCGCCTCGGGATGGCCGCTGCCGACGCGGCCTGGGCCGAGGTTCTCGCGCTGTCACCGGAGGCCGACACTGCCGGCATGCGCGCGCAGTTCATCTGCCACTGGCAGTACGCCGAAATCAGACAACCCGGCAAACCCAGCTGGAACCTCGAGCCGTGGCGGCCGGTCGTCGACGACTCGGAGATGTTGGCTTCCGGCTGCAATCCGGGCAGCCCTGAAGAGTCGTTTTAGTGCTCGGCCAACCGACTCGGGCGCAGTTGGCCGCGCTGGTAGACCACACCCTGCTCAAGCCTGAGACCACCCGTGCCGATGTGGCCGCGCTGGTCGCCGAAGCCGCCGAACTCGGCGTCTACGCGGTCTGCGTGTCGCCGTCGATGGTGCCAGTTGCGGTCCAAGCCGGTGGTGTGCGGGTTGCGGCGGTGACGGGCTTCCCGTCGGGCAAGCACGTGTCCTCAGTCAAGGCGCATGAGGCGGCTGCGGCCCTGGCATCCGGCGCCAGTGAGATCGACATGGTCATCGACATCGGGGCTGCGCTGTGCGGTGACATCGACGCAGTGCGCTCCGACATCGAGGCGGTGCGTGCCGCTGCGGCCGGGGCTGTGCTCAAGGTGATCGTGGAGTCGGCGGTGCTGTTGGGACAGTCAAACGCGCACACGTTGGTGGATGCGTGTCGTGCCGCCGAGGATGCCGGTGCCGACTTCGTCAAAACCTCGACTGGGTGTCATCCGGCCGGCGGGGCCACGGTGCGTGCCGTCGAGCTGATGGCCGAGACGGTCGGCCCTCGGCTAGGGGTCAAAGCCAGCGGTGGGATCCGCACCGCCGCCGACGCGGTCGCGATGCTCAACGCCGGTGCCACCAGGTTGGGCCTGTCCGGCACCCGGGCGGTGCTCGATGGGCTCAGCTGACAGCTGAGCGCGCGGGTGGCGGCGTCAAATGTGCGAGAAGCAGGGATTCTGGATGCCGGTGGGGATAGCCGCGTCGCGAGTTGAGAACCGGCTCACCACGCCGGTCGAGGTGACTTGCACGCTGTCCGCGTGAATCCCCAACGGGTAGTTCTTGGTCAGGCTGGAGGTGAACTCGTTCAGCGTCGACTGAACGGTTTCTTTCGGCAGCGAGAACCCGAGCGTGTTGAAATTGATGATCTGCAGCTCCAATCCTTTGCCAGCCACTATCGGCTTGGCTGTGATGTTGTTCAGCAGGCCCTTCAGTTCGACGGTGCCGTCTGCGGGGTGAGTGACCACGCTGCTGGTGACGAAAGCGCCCAGGATCGGAATCGCGTTTTGCACCGATTCCTTGATGCCTTCCGACGACCAGGTAATGGTGGCGTCCAGGGCGCCGATCGTGCCCCTAGAGTTGGGGGTGTTCTTGAGCCGGACGTTCTGGATCGTGAGCTTTATCTGCATGCCCTTGGCATCGCGGATCTGATTGCCCGCGGTTTCCACCGAGATATTGGTGAAGTGCCGCGTAGCGACCTGCCACAGCAGCAGCGGCGCCACACCGAAGGATGCGGTGGCTTGGTCTTTGACCACGCATGCGACCGCTTGGGCGACCTTGCTATTGGCAACATGGCGAGCGTATAGCTCGCCTCCGATCAGCCCGGCGAGGACGAGCGAAAACACGATGATCAGGACAAGAAAGACGGTTAGCGGGTCGCGGCGGGCACGTCGTTTGGTCTTCACCGCCGCTGGCTCTTCCTCTTGCTCAGCCAGCAGGCCCGTTGGGTCCCACGCCTGGTGCGCAGCTTGGCGGCCGGATCGCCGTGTGTGGGCATGCGACGCAGCCAGATGCTCAGTTTGCGGCTGCTGCTCCGGTTGGGTGGGCGGACTCACCGGTTCTTGGATATGACCCGCGGGCTCGCCGGGGCGCAGTCGACCGGTGGATGCTTCGGACGATGCCGGGGGTCGGGCGAGCGGACCTTGATCCCCAGGGCGCGCCCAGGGCGACGGGTCGTTCGGTGGACCTTGCGGGTTGGTCACCCACGCGATTGTGCCTTATCGATCTGAACGAAGTCTGTCTGGTTGCGTAGCACCGCAATGCGGTCGCGAGCCGCGGCTACATTGTCGACATCGATGTCGGCGACCAGCAGTTGCGGCTGGGTGCCAGCTGACACCACCACCTCGCCTAGCGGCGAGGCCACCAGGCTGCCGCCTACCCCGGTCGGTGCAGCCGAGCTCGCCCCCACGCCGGTGCGGGCATCACCTGGGTCTGCTTGGCCGGCCGCGGCGACGTAACTCATGGAGTCTAGCGCCCGGGCGCGGGCCAGCAACGTCCACTGTTCGAGTTTGCCCGGACCGGAACCCCAGGATGCACAGACCGCGATCAGTTGGGCCCCGCGCCGCGCCAGCTCGGTATAAAGGGCGGGAAAGCGAATGTCGTAGCAAACGGTCAAACCCACCCGCACGCCGTCGACCACGACTACCACCGGTTCGCGCCCGGGTGCGACGGTACGTGACTCGGTGAAGCCGAACGCGTCATAGAGGTGGATCTTGTGGTAGTGCGCGTCCGGCTGATTGGGCGTGCCCGGGCCGGCTGCGATCAGCGTGTTTGTTACCCGCCCGTCGCCGGTCGGGGTGAACATGCCGGCGATCACGGTGATGCCCGCCTCGGTCGCGATCCGTCGGACTCCGTTTGCCCAGGGTCCGTCGACGGGCTCGGCGACCTGCCGCAGCGGGACACCGAGCCGGCACATGGTCGCCTCAGGAAACACCACCAGCTGTGCGCCCGCGGTGGCGGCTTCGCCGGCGTACTTGCCGACCAGTTGCAGATTGGCGGCGGGGTCGGTACCGCTGCGGATTTGCGCCAACGCGATTCGCATGCGCGCCAGCCTAGGCCCGGCGACGAGCGCGCCGCACCGGCGCGCGCAGGAGCCGGGCAATCCAGCTTGCGCCCGGCGACGAGCGCGCCGCACCGGCGCGCGCAGGAGCCGGGCAATCCAGCTTGCGCCCGGCGACGAGCGCGCCGCACCGGCGCGCGCAGGAGCCGGGCAATCCAGCTTGCGCCCGGCGACGAGCGCGCCGCACCGGCGCGCGCAGGAGCCGGGCAATCCAGCTTGCGCCCGGCGACGAGCGCGCCGTACCGGCGCGCGCAGGAGCCGGGCAAGCTGGCACCTCAGACGTTGTTCGTGATCCACAGCGTGGTGAAGCGCTGTTCGATGGTCACTAGCTGGCTTAATTGGGTGCCGATAAGCCTCTCCAGCTTCCCGCCAATGAACGGGATACGCACCTGGATGGTGACCTGCAGCGTCATTCGGGAGCCACCCGACTCCGGTATGGGCGAGAGCACGGCGGTGCCCCACAAGTTCACCGGAGCGTCCACGATCGATCCCGCAATGGACGCGGTCGCGATGCCTTCCTTGACCGGGCCCCAGGTCTCCTCGCGCCGTACCGAAAGATCGCCCCGGTGCAACTGTGTGACCAGGCCGGGCAGATTGTGACTGCGCACCATCTGCAGGGTGACGACTTCGATGGTGCCGTCGTCTCCGGAGTCGCCACCTACGCGTATCGACTCAAGGGTCGCGACGTCGACCGGCGTTTCGGCCAGTCTGGCTTTCCAGTAGTCCGCCTCGTAGAAAGCCCGATGAACCTCCTCGACGCTGCCCTCGTAGTCGGCCGACATGTCGAATGAACGCGGCATAGCAGGTCAGGCTACCCTTACGGGCCATGAAACGGAGCGGTGTCGGTTCGCTCTTTGCCGGTGCGTATATTGCCGAGGCGGTCCCGTTGGCGCCGCTGACCACTTTGCGTGTGGGCCCGATCGCCCGACGTGTCATCACTTGCACCAGCGCCGAACAGGTGGTGGCTGCGCTGCGGCACCTGGATTCGGCGGCCAAGACCGGAGCTGACCGCCCGCTGGTGTTTGCTGGTGGCTCCAATTTGGTGATCGCCGAGAACCTGACCGACCTGACCGTGGTGCGGTTGGCCAATAGCGGCATCACCATCGACGGTAACTTGGTGCGGGCCGAGGCCGGTGCGGTCTTCGATGACGTGGTGGTTAGGGCCATCGAACAGGGTCTGGGCGGACTGGAATGCCTGTCTGGCATCCCAGGATCGGCCGGGGCGACACCCGTGCAGAACGTGGGGGCGTATGGCGCGGAGGTGTCTGACACCATCACTCGGGTTCGGCTTTTGGATCGGTGCACGGGTGAGGTGCGTTGGGTATCCGCGCGCGACCTGCGCTTCGGCTATCGCACGAGCGTGCTCAAACACGCTGATGGGCTTGCGGTGCCCACCGTGGTCTTGGAGGTGGAGTTTGCGCTGGATCCGTCGGGCCGCAGCGCACCGCTGCGCTACGGCGAGCTGATCGCCGCGCTGAATGCGACCAGCGGCGAGCGCGCCGACCCGCAAGCGGTCCGCGAAGCGGTGCTGGCCCTGCGGGCACGCAAGGGCATGGTGCTGGACCCGACCGACCATGACACCTGGAGCGTGGGATCGTTCTTCACAAACCCGGTGGTCACCCAGGATGTTTACGAACGGCTGGCCGGTGACGCGGCCACCAGAAAGGACGGTCCGGTCCCGCACTATCCCGCGCCCGACGGCGTCAAGCTGGCCGCCGGCTGGCTGGTGGAACGGGCCGGCTTCGGCAAGGGCTATCCGGATGCCGGCGCCGCCCCATGCCGGCTTTCCACCAAACATGCGCTGGCGCTGACAAATCGTGGCGGGGCCACCGCCGAAGATGTGGTGACGCTGGCGCGCGCCGTGCGCGATGGGGTCCATGATGTGTTTGGTATCACACTAAAACCCGAACCCGTGCTGATCGGCTGCATGTTGTAGCTGCGTTTTCGCGGCGGGGCGGCGTGGCGCGCATTGCTTAGGGCTGGTTGCCAGGCGTTCTGTGGTCATTCGTGTGCTGTTTCGCCCGGTATCTTTGATACCCGTGAATAACTCCAGCACCCCCCAGAGTCAGGGGCCGATCAGTCGGCGTCTGGCGTTGACGGCCCTTGGGTTTGGGGTGTTGGCACCGAACGTTCTGGTCGCGTGCGCCGGCAAAGTGACCAAGCTGGCCGAGAAGAGGCCGCCACCGGCGCCTCGTCTGACTTTCCGGCCTGCCGACTCTGCCGCCGACGTGGTGCCGATCGCGCCGATCAGCGTCGAGGTCGGTGACGGCTGGTTTCAGCGGGTCGCGCTGACCAATTCGGCAGGCAAGGTCGTCGCCGGGGCATACAGCCGGGATCGCACCATCTACACGATCACCGAGCCGCTGGGCTACGACACGACCTACACCTGGAGCGGTTCGGCCGTCGGCCATGACGGCAAGGCGGTTCCGGTGGCGGGCAAGTTCACCACCGTGGCACCCGTCAAGACGATCAACGCGGGATTCCAGCTCGCCGACGGCCAGACCGTCGGGATCGCGGCGCCGGTGATTATTCAGTTCGATTCACCGATCAGCGACAAGGCCGCCGTCGAGCGGGCACTAACCGTGACCACCGACCCGCCTGTCGAGGGCGGCTGGGCCTGGCTGCCCGACGAGGCGCAGGGCGCTCGCGTGCACTGGCGTCCTCGGGAGTACTACCCGGCGGGTACCACCGTCGACGTCGACGCCAAGCTGTATGGGCTGCCGTTCGGCGACGGCGCGTACGGCGCGCAGGATATGTCGTTGCACTTCCAGATCGGTCGTCGTCAGGTGGTCAAGGCCGAAGTCTCGTCGCACCGCATCCAAGTCGTCACCGATGCCGGCGTCATCATGGACTTCCCGTGCAGCTACGGCGAGGCCGACTTGGCGCGCAACGTCACCCGCAACGGCATCCACGTCGTCACCGAGAAATACTCGGACTTCTACATGTCCAACCCGGCCGCCGGTTACAGCCATATCCACGAACGTTGGGCGGTGCGGATTTCCAACAACGGCGAGTTCATCCATGCCAACCCTATGAGCGCCGGTGCCCAGGGCAACAGCAATGTCACCAACGGCTGTATCAACCTGTCGACGGAGAACGCCGAACAGTACTACCGCAGCGCGGTCTACGGTGACCCGGTTGAGGTGACCGGCAGTTCGATCCAGCTGTCCTACGCCGACGGTGACATCTGGGACTGGGCGGTGGACTGGGACACCTGGGTGTCGATGTCGGCGCTACCGCCACCGGCGGCCAAACCGGCGGCGACGCAAATCCCGGTCACCGCCCCGGTCACGCCGTCGGATGCCCCCACCCCGTCCGGCACACCCACGACTACTAACGGACCGGGTGGGTAGCGCGACGGCTAGCTGATGCCTGGTCGCGGGGCCGGATGACGATCTGGTCAAGGTTGACGTGTGAGGGCCGGGTGGCCACGAATCCGATCACCTCGGCGACGTCGGCGGCTACTAGCGGTGTCATGCCGGCATAAACCGCGTCCGCGCGTTGCTGGTCGCCGTCGAAGCGGACCAGCGAAAATTCGGTCTCGACCGCGCCTGGAGCGATCTCGGTGAGCCGGACCGGCTTCCCCAGCAGTTCGCCGCGCAGCGTGCGATGCAGCGCGCCCTGCGCGTGCTTGGCAGCGGTGTAGCCGGCGCCGCCGTCGTACACCTCGAGCGCGGCGATCGAGGTGACGGTGACGATCAGGCCGTCGCCGGAGTCGATCAGCTTGGGCAGCAGCGCGCGGGTTACCCGCAGCGTGCCCAGTACGTTGGTGTCCCACATCCATCGCCAGTGCTCCAAATCGGCATCGGCGACGAACTGAAGCCCCTTGGCGCCACCGGCGTTGTTGACCAGCACGTCCACCCGGCTCAGCGCGCGGGCCAACGCTTCGACGGCGGCGTCGTCAGTGACATCGGCCACAATTGCGGTTCCGCCGATCTGGTTGGCCAGCGCGGTGATCCGGTCCGCCCGACGCGCCACCGCGACCACGTGAAACCCCTGGGCCGCAAGGGTTCTCGCGGTTGCCTCGCCGATACCGGAACTGGCGCCGGTGACCACGGCGACTCGCTTGCGGGTGCCGATTGTCGTCATCGGGACAACTCTAATAAACGTGCTAAATTCTCGGTGTGTACCACAGCGCCTTGTTCCGCACGACGACCGCGTGTCTTTTCGCGGGCGCGTGTTGTTGCCGCCCCCTTTGCCGCGCCTGACCGATACACGTCAGCAGGTGTGGCCAACAGGACCCGGCCATTGGAACTCGGAGAAGAACGCCCGTGTACTCGACTAACCGCACCTCACAGTCACTCAGCCGCAAGCCCGGCCGCAAGCACCAGCTGCGATCGCACCGTTACGTCATGCCGCCGTCGCTGCACCTGTCCGATTCCGCGGCTGCGTCCGTCTTCCGGGCCGTGCGTTTGCGTGGTCCGGTCGGTCGGGACGTAATTGCTGGATCTACGTCGCTGAGCATCGCGACGGTGAACCGCCAGGTCATCGCACTGCTGGAAGCGGGCCTCCTGCGTGAGCGGGCGGACCTGGCGGTTTCCGGGGCTATCGGGCGCCCACGCGTGCCTGTCGAAGTAAACCACGAGCCTTTTGTCACCCTGGGCATCCACATCGGTGCCCGGACCACCAGCATCGTGGCCACCGACCTGTTCGGCCGCACGCTCGACACGGTGGAGACCCCGACCCCGCGTAACGCTGCCGGGGCCGCGCTGACCTCACTGGCCGACAGCGCTGACCGATACTTGCAGCGCTGGCGCCGGCGCCGTGCGCTGTGGGTCGGGGTGACGCTTGGTGGTGCAGTCGACAGTGCCACCGGTCATGTCGACCATCCGCGGCTCGGTTGGCGTCAGGCTCCGGTCGGACCCGTGCTGGCGGATGCCCTAGGCCTGCCCGTGTCGGTGGCGTCCCACGTCGACGCCATGGCCGGGGCCGAGCTGATGCTCGGCATGCGGCGGTTCGCACCGAGCTCGTCGACGAGCCTCTACGTCTACGCCCGCGAAACCGTAGGCTATGCGCTGATGATCGGTGGGCGGGTGCACTGCCCGGCCAGTGGTCCCGGCACCATCGCGCCCCTGCCCGTCCACTCTGAAATGCTCGGCGGTACCGGGCAGCTGGAGTCCACTGTCAGCGACGAGGCGGTTTTGGCTGCTGCCCGCCGGCTGCGGATCATCCCCGGCATCGCTTCGAGGACCCGGACCGGTGGGTCCGCTACCGCCATCACCGACTTGCTGCGAGTGGCACGAGCCGGTAATCAGCAAGCCAAGGAGCTGCTGGCGGAGCGGGCCCGCGTGCTCGGTGGGGCGGTCGCGCTGCTGCGTGACTTACTCAATCCCGACGAAGTGGTGGTGGGTGGCCAGGCGTTTACCGAATATCCCGAGGCGATGGAGCAGGTGGAGGCGGCGTTTACGGCAGGGTCGGTGCTGGCGCCGCGTGACATCCGCGTGACCGTTTTCGGCAACCGGGTGCAGGAGGCCGGGGCAGGCATCGTGTCCCTAAGCGGGCTCTATGCCGATCCATTGGGTGCCTTGCGGCGATCGGGCGCGCTGGATGCCCGGCTGCAGGACACCGCCCCGGAGGCGCTCGCGTGATCGGCTGACGAGCCGCGTCCGCGCGTGTCACTTCGGTTCCTGCAAGGATGGCAGGTGTGCGGCACGATGACGGTTCAGGGTTGATCGCCCAGCGCCGTCCGGTCCGCGGCGAGGGTGCCACCCGCTCGCGCGGCCCATCCGGGCCATCCAATCGGAATGTTTCGGCAGCAGACGACCCGCGCCGGGTTGCGCTGCTGGCGGTGCACACCTCACCGCTGGCACAGCCGGGCACCGGTGACGCCGGCGGCATGAACGTCTACATGCTGCAAAGTGCGCTGCACCTGGCCCGTCGGGGCATCGAGGTGGAGATCTTCACCCGGGCCACCGCATCGGCAGATCCACCGGTGGTGCGGGTGGCACCCGGGGTGCTGGTGCGCAACGTGGTGGCGGGGCCCTTCGAGGGTTTGGACAAGTACGACCTGCCCACCCAGCTTTGTGCGTTCGCCGCCGGGGTGCTGCGCGCCGAGGCGGTCCACGAACCGGGTTACTACGACATCGTGCACTCGCACTACTGGCTGTCGGGTCAGGTCGGCTGGCTGGCGCGCGACCGCTGGGCGGTGCCGTTGGTGCACACCGCACACACGCTGGCCGCCGTGAAGAACGCGGCACTGGCCGACGGCGACGGACCCGAGCCGCCGCTGCGTACGGTCGGGGAGCAGCAGGTCGTCGACGAGGCGGATCGGTTGATCGTCAACACCGCCGATGAAGCCAGGCAAGTGATTTCGCTTCATGGTGCCGATCCGGCACGAATCGACGTGGTCCATCCCGGTGTCGATCTGGACGTGTTCCGCCCGGGTGATCGGCGCGCGGCCCGGGCCGCGCTAGGACTACCAGTTGACGAGCGCGTGGTGGCCTTCGTCGGACGCATCCAGCCGCTGAAGGCACCCGACATTGTGCTGCGTGCGGCCGCCAAGTTGCCCGGGGTGCGCATCATCGTGGCCGGCGGACCGTCGGGCAGCGGTCTGGCTTCACCGGACGGACTGGTCCGGCTCGCCGACGAACTGGGCATCTCTGCACGGGTGACGTTTCTGCCGCCGCAGTCCCACACGGATCTGGCCACCTTGTTTCGGGCGGCGGACCTGGTTGCGGTGCCGAGCTACTCCGAGTCGTTCGGCCTGGTTGCTGTGGAGGCCCAAGCGTGCGGCACACCGGTGGTGGCCGCGGCGGTGGGCGGGCTGCCCGTCGCGGTGCGCGACGGGATCACCGGCACCCTGGTGTCCGGGCACGAGGTCGGTCAGTGGGCCGACGCCATCGATCACCTGCTGCGGTTGTGTGCCGGGCCACGGGGACGGGTGATGAGCCGGGCGGCGGCACGGCACGCCGCCACGTTCTCGTGGGAGAACACCACCGACGCGCTGTTGGCCAGTTATCGGCGTGCGATCGGCGAGTACAACGCCGAGCGCCAGCGCCGGGGCGGCGAGGTGATATCGGACCTGGTAGCGGTGGGCAAGCCCCGCCACTGGACGCCGCGTCGCGGGGTGGGCGCGTGACTTCCTCCTTGCCGACCGTGCAACGTGTGATCCAGAATGCGCTCGAGGTCAGCCAGCTGAAGTACTCCCAACACCCCCGCCCGGGCGGGGCGCCGCCCGCGCTGATCGTCGAGCTGCCGGGCGAACGCAAGCTCAAGATCAACACCATCCTGAGCGTCGGCGAGCATTCGGTGCGTGTCGAGGCGTTCGTGTGTCGCAAGCCTGACGAGAACCGCGAAGACGTATACCGGTTCCTGCTGCGGCGCAACCGCCGCCTGTATGGGGTCGCGTACACGCTGGACAATGTCGGCGACATCTACCTGGTGGGCCAGATGGCGCTGTCCGCAGTGGACGCCGACGAGGTTGACCGGGTGTTGGGGCAGGTGTTAGAGGTGGTGGATTCGGACTTCAATGCGTTGTTGGAGTTGGGATTTCGGTCGTCGATTCAACGAGAGTGGCAGTGGCGGTTATCTCGCGGTGAGTCGCTGCAGAACCTGCAGGCCTTCGCTCACTTACGCCCGACGACGATGCAGAGCGCGCAGCGCGATGAGAAGGAGTTGGGCGGTTAGGTCGAGCCCGACGACGATGCAGAGCGCGCAGCGCGATGAGAAGGAGTTGGGCGGTTAGGTCGAGCCCGACGACGATGCAGAGCGCGCAGCGCGATGAGAAGGAGTTGGGCGGTTAGGTCGAGCCCGACGACGATGCAGAGCGCGCAGCGCGATGAGAAATAGCACTCGTGGAGGTCAAGACGCCCGCCGGTGATGGGCTGGTGGCGCTCACCCCGTTCCGGACTCAGAAATTCGCGATCACAATTTGCGCGTTCAAGTCATTGGCATGCATGTGATGGTTTAGCGTTCCGCTGTGCCTCTTCAGGTGTTTGTCGGCTTCGTTGCCATGATGACGCTCAAGGTCGCGATCGGCCCGCAAAACGCATTTGTCCTGCGCCAAGGAATTAGGCGAGAATACGTGCTGGTCATTGTGGCGCTGTGCGGGATCGCTGATGGGGCACTGATTGCCGCGGGCGTTGGCGGCTTCGCTGCGCTGATTCACGCTCATCCCAATATGACTTTGGTTGCCCGATTTGGCGGCGCAGCGTTCTTGATTGGCTACGCGCTATTGGCCGCGCGGAACGCGTGGCGCCCGAGCGGGCTGGTGCCGTCGGAATCGGGGCCGGCTGCGCTGATCGGCGTGGTGCAAATGTGCCTGGTGGTGACCTTTCTCAACCCACACGTCTATCTGGACACTGTGGTGTTGATCGGTGCCCTCGCCAATGAGGAATCAGATCTGCGGTGGTTTTTCGGAGCCGGTGCCTGGGCCGCCAGCGTCGTATGGTTCGCCGTGTTGGGATTTAGCGCGGGCCGGCTACAGCCATTCTTCGCAACTCCAGCTGCTTGGCGCATTCTTGATGCGCTGGTTGCCGTGACGATGATTGGGGTCGCCGTCGTTGTGCTCGTCACGTCACCAAGTGTGCCGACGGCCAATGTCGCACTGATCATTTGACCACCTCGTAGGCCGCCCATGTATCGGCCTTGGTGAACCGGCCGTTACGGTGCCGACCACCTCGGCGGTATGAACGCGCTGCGCAGCGGACCGAGGAGAATTCGGGCATTTTGGTCCACGATGAGGAGTGCGGGAGTGCGTGAGAGACTTGCCGGTATGGCAAACACTGGCAGCCTGGTGTTGCTGCGCCACGGCGAGAGCGACTGGAATGCCCTCAACCTGTTCACCGGCTGGGTCGATGTCGGCCTGACGGACAAGGGCCAGGCAGAGGCGGTTCGAAGCGGCGAGCTGATCGCGGAACACGACCTATTGCCCGACGTGCTCTACACCTCGTTGCTGCGGCGCGCGATCACCACCGCGCATCTGGCGTTGGACAGCGCCGATCGGCTCTGGATTCCCGTGCGGCGTAGCTGGCGGCTCAACGAACGCCACTACGGCGCGCTGCAGGGTTTGGACAAGGCCGAGACCAAGGCCCGCTATGGCGAAGAGCAGTTCATGGCCTGGCGGCGCAGCTATGACACGCCGCCGCCGCCGATCGAGCGGGGCAGTCAGTTCAGCCAGGACGCCGACCCTCGTTACGCCGACATCGGCGGTGGCCCGCTCACCGAATGTCTGGCTGACGTGGTCGCCCGGTTTTTGCCATATTTCACCGACGTCATCGTTGGCGACTTGCGGGTCGGCAAGACGGTGCTGATCGTTGCCCACGGCAACTCGTTGCGCGCGCTGGTCAAGCACCTGGACCAGATGTCTGACGACGAAATCGTCGGACTGAACATCCCGACCGGAATTCCGCTGCGCTACGACCTGGATTCCGCGATGAGGCCGCTGGTGCGCGGTGGTACGTATCTGGACCCGGAGGCGGCAGCCGCCGGCGCCGCCGCGGTGGCCGGCCAGGGCCGCGGGTAATTGTTTGAGATCCCACCTGCCGGCGGTTTCGGCGGCTGATGGTGTGCTTTGGTGCGCTGTTTGCCAAACAGCATGTGAACGGTAACCGAACAGCTGTGGCGTAGTGTGTGACTTGTCCGATTTTGGCCTTGCCGCGCTAGGGCGACGTTCACCGGATTTGTAGGATTTTCCTTGTGACTGTGTTCTCGGCGCTGTTGCTGGCCGGGGTTTTGTCCGCGCTGGCACTGGCCGTCGGTGGTGCTGTTGGAATGCGGCTGACGTCGCGGGTCGTCGAACAGCGCCAACGGGTGGCCACGGAGTGGTCGGGAATCACGGTTTCGCAGATGTTGCAATGCATTGTCACGCTGATGCCGCTGGGCGCCGCGGTGGTGGACACCCATCGCGACGTTGTCTACCTCAACGAACGGGCCAAAGAGCTAGGTCTGGTGCGCGACCGCCAGCTCGATGATCAGGCCTGGCGGGCCGCCCGGCAGGCGCTGGGTGGTGAAGACGTCGAGTTCGACCTGTCGCCGCGCAAGCGGTCGGCCACGGGTCGATCCGGGCTATCAGTGCATGGGCATGCCCGGTTGCTGAGCGAGGAAGACCGCCGGTTCGCCGTGGTGTTCGTGCACGACCAGTCGGATTATGCGCGGATGGAGGCGGCTAGGCGTGACTTCGTGGCCAACGTCAGTCACGAGCTCAAGACGCCCGTCGGTGCCATGGCTCTACTCGCCGAGGCGCTGCTGGCGTCGGCCGACGACTCCGAAACCGTTCGGCGGTTCGCCGAGAAGGTGCTCATTGAGGCCAACCGGCTCGGTGACATGGTCGCCGAGTTGATCGAGCTATCCCGGCTACAGGGCGCCGAGCGGCTACCCAATATGACCGACGTCGACGTCGATACGATTGTGTCGGAAGCGATTTCACGCCATAAGGTGGCGGCCGACAACGCCGACATCGAAGTCCGCACCGACGCGCCCAGCAATCTGCGGGTGCTGGGCGACCAAACTCTGCTGGTTACCGCACTGGCAAACCTGGTTTCCAATGCGATTGCCTATTCGCCGCGCGGGTCGCTGGTGTCGATCAGCCGTCGCTGTCGCGGTGCCAACATCGAGATCGCCGTCACCGACCGGGGCATCGGCATCGCGCCGGAAGACCAGGAGCGGGTCTTCGAACGGTTCTTCAGGGGGGACAAGGCGCGCTCGCGTGCCACCGGAGGCAGCGGACTCGGGTTGGCCATCGTCAAACACGTCGCGGCTAATCACGACGGCACCATCCGCGTGTGGAGCAAACCGGGAACCGGGTCAACGTTCACCTTGGCTCTTCCGGCGTTGATCGAGGCCTATCACGACGACGAGCGACCCGAGCAGGCGCGAGAGCCCGAACTGCGGTCAAACAGGTCACAACGAGAGGAAGAGCTGAGCCGATGACCTGCGCCGACGACGATGCAGAGCGTAGCGATGAGGTGGGGGCACCACCCGCTTGCGGGGGAGAGTGGCGCTGATGACCTGCGCCGACGACGATGCAGAGCGTAGCGATGAGGTGGGGGCACCACCCGCTTGCGGGGGAGAGTGGCGCTGATGACCTGCGCCGACGACGATGCAGAGCGTAGCGATGAGGTGGGGGCACCACCCGCTTGCGGGGGAGAGTGGCGCTGATGACCTGCGCCGACGACGATGCAGAGCGTAGCGATGAGGTGGGGGCACCACCCGCTTGCGGGGGAGAGTGGCGCTGATGACCTGCGCCGACGACGATGCAGAGCGTAGCGATGAGGTGGGGGCACCACCCGCTTGCGGGGGAGAGTGGCGCTGATGACCTGCGCCGACGACGATGCAGAGCGTAGCGATGAGGAGGAGTGGCGCTGATGACCAGTGTGTTGATTGTGGAGGACGAGGAGTCGCTGGCCGATCCGCTGGCGTTTCTGCTGCGCAAGGAGGGCTTTGAGGCCACGGTGGTGACCGATGGTCCGGCAGCTCTCGCCGAGTTCGACCGGGCCGGCGCCGACATCGTCCTGCTCGATCTGATGCTGCCTGGGATGTCGGGTACCGATGTATGCAAGCAGTTGCGCGCTCGGTCCAGCGTTCCGGTGATCATGGTGACCGCCCGGGATAGCGAGATCGACAAGGTGGTCGGCCTGGAGCTGGGCGCTGACGACTACGTGACCAAGCCCTATTCGGCACGCGAGTTGATCGCACGCATCCGCGCGGTGCTGCGCCGTGGCGGCGACGACGACTCGGAGATGAGCGATGGCGTGCTGGAGTCCGGGCCGGTTCGCATGGATGTGGAGCGCCATGTCGTCTCGGTGAACGGTGACACCATCACGCTGCCGCTCAAGGAGTTCGACCTGCTGGAATACCTGATGCGCAACAGCGGGCGGGTGTTGACTCGCGGACAACTGATCGACCGGGTCTGGGGTGCGGACTACGTGGGCGACACCAAGACGCTCGACGTCCATGTCAAGCGGCTGCGCTCCAAGATCGAAGCCGACCCGGCTAACCCGGTTCACTTGGTGACGGTGCGCGGGCTGGGCTACAAACTCGAGGGCTAGCGGACGCCGACAACCTTGGCGACTGTCTGGTCGGCTACGGCCAGTGCCATCGCCATGATGGACAGCTGCGGGTTCACTTCCGGGCAGCTGGGCAGGATCGAGGCGTCGGCAACCCACACGCCCTCGACGCCGCGCAGCCGGCCCGTCGCGTCGACCGGACAAAGCTGCTCGTCGGCGCCGGCGGCCGCGGTGCCCGTCGGATGGAAGGCGGCCAGGTGCAGGCTTCTGGGGTTGGCTCGGCGCAGCACATCCTGCAGCTCGGGCAGGGACCGCATCGGTGGGGCGCCGGGGATACCGGTCAGCACCTCCACCGCGCCGGCGGCAAAGAGCAGCCGGCCAATGGCCTGCAGCGCGACCCGTAGCTTGGCGATCTCACCTGGAGCTATGTCATAGCGCACCACCGTCTCGCCGCGCACCGACCGCACCGTGCCGACGCCCCGATCGGCCACCATCGCCCCGAATGTTGCGATCTGCGGCGCCCGGTCGAGCCAGCGGAGCAGCTCGGCCCCGTAGCCGGGGAAGACCATCGACCCCATGCCCGGCGGTGTGGAGGTGGCCTCGATCAGCACGCCGTCGGATTCGTGAAACTCGTGAACCGCCGCGCTCTGCAGCACCCCGCGCCACGCGAAGACGTCGTCGTCGAAGAGCCCGGCCAGCATAGTTGCCGGGTGCAGCGCAAGGTTGTGGCCCAGTCGCGGGTGCCCACCAAGACCGCTGCGCCGCAACAGTCCTGGCGTCTCCGTCGCACCGGCGGCGACGACGACCGCGTCGGCCAGCACGTCGAGTGTGGTGCCGTCGGGCCGGCGGGCTCGCACGCCATAGGCCCGCCCGGCGCGGTGCAGGATCCGTTCGACCCGCGCCCAGGAGATGATCCGCGCGCCGGCCGCGCAGGCTTGCGGCAGGGCGTTGAGGTGCACGCCGAACTTGGCGTTGCTGGGGCAGCCGATCGCGCACTGGCAACAGCCACGGCACCCCGGCGCATTGCGCGGGATGGGCGCCGCCCGCCAGCCCAGCGACTTGGCGGCCTGCAGCAACAGGCGCCCGTTGCGGCCCATGATCTCCAGCGGCACCGGCGCAACCCGCAGTGTTTGCTCCGCATCGTCAAGACGACGTCCCAGCTGGTCGGGGTCGGCCAGGCCGAGACCGAACTCGTCACGCCAGCGCCGCTGCACGGCAAGTGAAGGCCGAAAGCAGGTGCCGGAGTTGACGACGGTGGTGCCGCCCACCGCCCGGCCCATCGGCAGCACCACCGCCGGTCGCCCGAGCGCGACGGTGGCCCCGGCGCCACGGTACAACCCGGCATAACGGTCGACCGGGTGGGTGCTACGGAACTCCTCGACCGTCCAGCGCCGTCCCTCTTCGAGCACGACCACGTCAAGGCCGGCCCGGGCCAGCGTGCGCGCGACCATCGCGCCGCCCGCCCCGGAGCCGACGACCACCGCATCGGCCCTGGTGACGGATGGGCTGTCCGCCGACAAGATGACGGTCAACTCCGCGTCGGGGCGCGCCGCGTCATGTTCCTGGGCGCGGGCGAGCAATTCGTGCGCGTAGGTGTCGGCGCCGTTGGCCAACAGCACGATCGCCTTCAACCCCTCCACGGCCGCAGCGACTTCCGGGCTCAGTGCGGCGATCCGGTGCAGCACCCGTGCCCGCTCGTCCGGGTGCAGTCGCGGTAGCGACCGGCCGGTGGTGAGGTAGCTGGCCGCCGCCAGTGAAGCCAGCCCGGCGCGCACCGCGAATCGTGAGGTCGCCGGCAGTCGTGTGACGTAGCGGTCAACGCGCTGCACGAATTGAGCCGGCAACGGGCCGCCGAGCTCCGGCGGCAGCAGCGCGGCGCCGAACGAGGCCAACGGATAGGACTTAGCCCGATCGGCGAGCCGGCTCATATCCGGCGCCCGAGCCGGCGGCCGAGCTTTATGAAGAACGGATACGTTGCGAAGATGGCAGCGGCCATCGCGTGCAGCGGCCACTCCGCGCGGGCCACATCCACGCTGAAAACCCCGCTGTTCCACATGAAATCGCGGCCGTTCTGTGCGCGAAATGGCCGCCACAGCATCCCGAGCCCGGGTACGTTGTGGTACAGCCCGAACGAAGCGCCGAAGAAGACGCCCAGGGCGGCGGCCTCGGCGGCATCGCGGCGGTCCACGGGCAGGCGTCGCTCGATGAGCACTCCGCAGACAAACAGCAGCGGCGGGTCGAGCAGGAAACTCATGCTGGCGTCCCTTCCTTGATAGCCGGTGCCGCGGTTCCCCGCAGGCCGACTTCGGCGTGTCCGGTGCCCAGCACCGACCAGTGCCGGCCGCCGAGCTCGATGTGGATGTCGGCCTGCTCGGTGTTGGTGCACACCGCCTTGGCCCCGTCGGGATCGGTGTATCCCAGGCTTACGCACCGCTCCGGCGGCTGGTCTACCCGGATTAGCGCCTCCCGGCCGCCGATGCGTCCTTCCAGTTGCCAGTGCCGCACGCCGAGCGTTGTCCGCATTCGCAGCGACGGTAAAGGACTTGCGGGCCAATCCTTTCCGTCGATGCGGAAGCGAACGAACGCTAGCGGCGCGAGCCTGCGTAGGCCCGGCTTGTGTGATACCGCGGTCACCACCTCTAGGACGTCGCCGTCGCCGAGATCGGCATGGATCCATCCCCACCGCTTGGCATTGCCATGTCCGTAGATGTGGGCCACACCGCCGCGCCAGCTGTCGACGCGGTGGGTGGTTTCGCCGACGGCCAAGGAGCCAGCGAAGACGGCGGTGGGTGCGATCACCACTTGGGCGCCGGGCAGCAACTCGCGCTCCCAGGCCACGCGAGGAAACGTCCACAGTGGCGCCGCGGTGTCCTTCCAGGACAGCTCCCATGCGAGTGATCGGGTACGTCCGGTCAGCTCCGCTGGCGCCATTCGTACACCGGCGATGTCGAACCAGGCGGGGCCGGCCGCGGGTTGGGCGGGCTGGGGGCCGAAGCGCTCGGTGCCCGGCGGGGCATCCGGTGGAAACCAGGTCACCCAGCCGTGCGCGTAGGGCCCGCCTGTCGTCGGGGCCACCGTCTCACAGTGCACCCATAGGCCGGTACGCGTCAGTGGATCCGACAGAGTCGCATACCAGACTTCCAGGCGCCCGGCTGCACCGCGCCACCGCGGCAAGGCCGCCGACCGCGTTTCATCGTCCACTGCGGCACCTCCTGCTGGCTGAGTTGTCGATTCGCCCACTATATTGGTTGAGCCAATGAACCAGTCAAGTGTCTTTCAGCCGCCGGATCGGCAGCGGGTGGATGAGCGGATCGCGACGACGATCGCCGACGCCATCCTCGACGGCGTCTTCCCGCCGGGCTCGACCCTGCCGCCCGAGCGAGACCTGGCAGAGCGGCTCGGTGTCAACCGCACCTCGCTACGCCAGGGTCTGGCGCGACTGCAACAGATGGGCCTGATCGAGGTGCGGCACGGCAGCGGCAGTGTGGTCCGTGACCCCGAGGGGCTCACCCATCCCGCGGTGGTCGAGGCGCTGGTGCGCAAACTGGGCCCCGACTTCCTCGTCGAGTTGCTGGAGATCCGCGCGGCGTTAGGCCCGTTGATTGGCCGCCTGGCGGCCGCCCGGAGCACGCCCGAGGATGCCGAGGCGTTGTGTGCGGCGCTGGAAGTGGTGCAACAGGCGGACACGGCCGCGGCGCGGCAGGCAGCCGATCTTGCCTACTTCCGGGTGCTCATCCACAGCACTCGCAACCGCGCATTGGGGTTGCTCTACCGCTGGGTGGAGCACGCCTTCGGCGGCCGCGAGCATGCGCTCACCGGGGCCTACGACGACGCGGACCCAGTGTTGACCGACCTGCGGGCGATCAACGGGGCGGTGCTGGCCGGTGACCCGGCGGCCGCTGCCGCGACCGTCGAGGCGTATCTGAACGCCAGTGCGCTGCGCATGGTCAAGTCCTACCGCGACCGCGCTTAGCTACTGGGCCGCACGCGTCGCCGGATGTACGGCGATGAGCCCTAATTGACTGCGGCGCTTGCACATTGCTGCGAGTTCCCCATAGGCCTTCTCCCCGAGTAATTCGGTGAGTTCGTCGGCAAGGCTCTGCCACACCTGCTTGGTTCCGACATGGGCGGCCGGATCGCCGGTGCAATACCAGTGCAGGTCAGCACCACCCGAGCCCCAACCGCGGCGGTCATATTCGGTGAGGGTGGTCTTGAGGATTTCGGTGCCGTCGGGGCGGGTCACCCATTCCTGGCTGCGCCGGATCGGCAACTGCCAGCAGACATCGGGTTTCATCGTCAACGGCGGCACGCCCAGCTTGAGGGCTTTGCTGTGCAGCGCGCAGCCGGCGCCACCGGCGAACCCGGGCCGGTTCAAGAAGATACACGCGCCCTTGTGTTTGCGGGTGCGGTGCTGGGGTTGGCCGTCGTGCTCGTCGAGTTCCAGGTAGCCCTTGCGGCGCAGGCCCTTTGCCCGGAACTGCCAGTCGTCGTCGGTCAGCTTGTGCACCGCGTCGGCCAACCGGGTGCGGTCGTCGTCGTCGGACAGGAACGCACCGTGCGAACAACAGCCGTCGTTTGGCCGGCCCGCGACGGTGCCCTGGCAGGCGGGTGTGCCGAATACACACGCCCAGCGCGACAGCAACCAGGTAAGGTCGGCCGCGATCAGGTGCTCGGGATTGTCCGGGTCGTAGAACTCCACCCACTCACGGGCGAAGTCCAACTCGACTTCTTGCCCCGGGTGCACCGGTCTCCGTCGCGAATTTGCCACGGATTCAACGTTAGACCACGAAGCCCGCCGCGGGATTCCGCCATAGCCCAGCACGGCCGGCACATGCCACCGGGCGCCTTGCGCGGGTCGCCACACGCCCGTATCTTCGCCCGGCTAGTTTGTTTTCGTGCGATTGGGCGTGCTGGACGTGGGTAGCAACACGGTCCATCTGCTGGTGGTCGATGCCCACCGCGGCGGCCACCCGACCCCGATGAGCTCGACGAAGGCCACGCTGCGGCTGGCCGAGGCCACCGACAGCTCGGGCAAGATCACCAAGCGCGGAGCCGACAAGCTGATTTCCACCATCGACGAATTCGCCAAGATTGCCATCAGCTCGGGCTGTGCCGAGCTGATGGCCTTCGCCACGTCGGCGGTCCGCGACGCCGAGAATTCCGAGGACGTCCTGTCCCGGGTGCGCAAAGAGACCGGTGTCGAGTTGCAGGCGCTGCGTGGGGAGGACGAGTCACGGCTGACCTTCCTGGCCGTGCGACGATGGTACGGGTGGAGCGCTGGGCGCATCCTCAACCTCGACATCGGCGGCGGCTCGCTGGAAGTGTCCAGTGGCGTGGACGAGGAGCCCGAGATTGCGTTATCGCTGCCCCTGGGCGCCGGACGGTTGACCCGAGAGTGGCTGCCCGACGATCCGCCGGGCCGGCGCCGGGTGGCGATGCTGCGAGACTGGCTGGATGCCGAGCTGGCCGAGCCCAGTGTGACCGTCCTGGAAGCCGGCAGCCCCGACCTGGCGGTCGCAACGTCGAAGACGTTTCGCTCGTTGGCGCGACTAACCGGTGCGGCCCCATCCATGGCCGGGCCGCGGGTGAAGAGGACCCTAACGGCAAATGGTCTGCGGCAACTCATCGCGTTTATCTCTAGGATGACGGCGGTTGACCGTGCAGAACTGGAAGGGGTAAGCGCCGACCGAGCGCCGCAGATTGTGGCCGGCGCCCTGGTGGCAGAGGCGAGCATGCGAGCACTGTCGATAGAAGCGGTGGAAATCTGCCCGTGGGCGCTGCGGGAAGGTCTCATCTTGCGCAAACTCGACAGCGAAGCCGACGGAACCGCCCTCATCGAGTCTTCGTCTGTGCACACTTCGGTGCGTGCCGTCGGAGGTCAGCCAGCTGATCGGAACGCGGCCAACCGATCGAGAGGCAGCAAACCATGACGGGACCACACCCCGAAACAGAGAGCTCCGGTAACCGGCAGATCTCGGTGGCCGAGTTGCTGGCCAGGCAAGGGGTCACCGGCGCCCCGGCCCGACGGCGCCGGCGGCGACGCGGCGATAGTGACGCCATCACGGTCGCCGAGCTGACCGGTGAGATTCCGATCATTCGTGACGACCATCACCACGCCGGCCCGGACGCGCACGCGAGCCAGTCTCCGGCGGCTAACGGGCGAGTCCAGGTTGGCGAAGCTGCCCCACAGTCGCCGGCGGAACCAGTCGCCGAGCAGGTTGCCGAAGAGCCAACGAGAACCGTGTACTGGTCGCAACCCGAGCCGCGCTGGCCCAAGTCCCCCCCGCAGGACCGGCGCGAGTCCGGGCCCGAGCTTAGCGAGTACCCGCGGCCACTGCGCCACACGCATAGCGACAGAGCACCCGCGGGGCCGCCGTCCGGTGCCGAACACATGAGTCCGGATCCGGTCGAGCACTACCCCGATCTCTGGGTGGATGTCCTGGACACCGAGGTGGGCGAAGCGGAAGCCGAGACCGAGGTGCGCGAAGCGCAACCTGGGCGCGGCGAGCGCCACGCCGCAGCGGCGGCGGCCGGCACCGACGTCGAGGGTGATGGTGCGGCCGAGGCGCGGGTTGCCCGTCGTGCCCTGGACGTGGTCCCGACGCTGTGGCGCGGCGCGTTGGTCGTGCTGCAGTCGATCCTGGCCGTTGCCTTCGGTGCCGGGTTGTTCATCGCCTTCGACCAGTTGTGGCGCTGGAACAGCATAGTGGCGCTAGTGCTATCGGTGATGGTCATCCTTGGCCTAGTGGTCTCGGTGCGGGCAGTCCGCAAGACCGAAGACATCGCCAGTACGTTGATCGCGGTTGCGGTGGGGGCGCTGATTACCCTGGGACCGCTGGCCTTGTTGCAATCGGGCTAGCCGCCACCACACACAGTGCGCCCAGCAATCAAAGTCGGCTTGTCGACGGCCTCGGTGTACCCGTTGCGGGCCGAGGCCGCGTTCGAGTACGCCGACAGGCTTGGCTACGACGGGGTCGAGCTGATGGTCTGGGGTGAATCGGTCAGTCAGGACATCGATGCCGTCCGGAAGCTGTCGCGCCGCTACCGCGTGCCGGTGTTGTCGGTGCACGCTCCGTGCCTACTCATCTCGCAGCGGGTGTGGGGCGCCAATCCGATCCTCAAGTTGGACCGCAGTGTGCGGGCCGCCGAACAACTGGGCGCGCAAACGGTCGTCGTGCATCCGCCTTTCCGCTGGCAACGACGCTACGCCGAAGGGTTCAGCGATCAGGTTGCCGCCCTAGAAGCGGCCAGCACCGTGATGGTGGCCGTTGAAAACATGTTTCCCTTCCGAGCGGACCGGTTTTTCGGGGCCGGCCAGTCCCGGGAACGGATGCGTAAGCGGGGTGGTGGCCCAGGTCCGGCGATCTCGGCGTTCGCGCCGTCCTACGACCCGCTGGACGGCAACCACGCGCATTACACGCTGGACCTCTCGCACACCGCGACTGCGGGCACCGACTCGCTGGATATGGCGCGGCGGATGGGCCCAGGGCTGGTGCACCTGCACCTGTGTGACGGCAGCGGCCTGCCCGCCGACGAGCACCTGGTGCCCGGCCGCGGTACCCAGCCGACCGCCGAGGTGTGCCAGATGCTGGCCGGCAGCGGCTTCGTCGGCCACGTCGTGTTGGAGGTGTCCACCTCAAGCGCGCGTTCGGCCAATGAACGCGAATCCATGCTGGCCGAGTCGTTGCAGTTCGCCCGCACTCACCTGCTGCGTTGATATGCCGGGAACACTATGAACGCGTTGTTCACCACGGCGATGGCGCTGCGCCCGCTTGACTCCGATCCCGGCAATCCGGCGTGCCGGGTTTTTGAAGGCGAGCTGAACGAGCACTGGACCATCGGGCCCAAGGTGCACGGCGGTGCGATGGTGGCGCTGTGTGCCAATGCCGCCCGCACCGCTTACGGCGCGGCCGGACAGCAGCCCATGCGGCAACCGGTCGCAGTGTCGGCGAGCTTTCTGTGGGCGCCGGATCCGGGGACGATGCGGTTGGTGACGTCGATCCGCAAGCGTGGTCGCCGGATTAGCGTGGCCGATGTCGAGCTCACCCAGGGTGGCCGCACAGCGGTGCACGCCGTGGTCACCCTGGGTGAGCCGGAGCATTTTCTCCCCGGCGTTGATGGGAGCGGCGGGGCCAGTGGAACCGCGCCGCTGCTGTCGGCGAATCCGGTGGTGGAGCTGATGGCACCGGAACCGCCCGAGGGAGTCGTGCCGATCGGTCCCGGCCATCAGCTGGCCGGGCTGGTGCACTTAGGCGAAGGCTGCGATGTCCGGCCGGTGTTGTCGACGTTGCGGTCCGCGACCGATGGGCGGCCACCGGTGATTCAGCTGTGGGCGCGTCCACGCGGCGTTGCTCCGGACGCGCTGTTCGCTCTGTTGTGCGGGGACTTGTCGGCCCCGGTGACCTTCGCGGTGGACCGCACCGGCTGGGCGCCTACAGTTGCGCTCACCGCCTATCTTCGGGCCCTGCCCGCCGACGGCTGGCTGCGAGTGCTCTGCACCTGCGTCGAAATCGGGCAGGACTGGTTTGACGAGGACCACATCGTCGTCGACCGGTTGGGCCGCATCGTGGTGCAGACGCGCCAACTGGCGATGGTGCCTGCCCAGTAGCACGGATCGGCCGAGCTGTCTGCGATGCTTTTCGGCATGGCAAGGATCGCGATTATCGGCGGCGGCAGCATCGGTGAGGCATTGCTGTCGGGTCTGCTGCGGGCGGGCCGGCAGGTCAAAGACCTGGTAGTGGCCGAGCGGATGCCCGATCGCGCCAACTACCTGGCGCAGACCTATTCGGTGTTGGTGACGTCGGCGGCCGACGCGGTGGAGAACGCGACGTTCGTCGTCGTCGCGGTCAAACCAGCCGACGTCGAGCCGGTGATCGCGGATCTGGCGAACGCGACTGCGGCGGCCGAAAACGACAGTGCTGAGCAGGTGTTCGTCACCGTGGTAGCGGGCATCACGATCGCGTATTTCGAATCCAAGCTACCGGCCGGGACGCCAGTGGTGCGTGCGATGCCGAACGCGGCGGCATTGGTGGGAGCGGGGGTTACAGCGCTGGCCAAAGGCCGCTTTGTCACCCCGCAACAGCTTGAGGAGGTCTCGGCCTTGTTCGACGCGGTCGGCGGCGTGCTGACCGTTCCGGAATCGCAGTTGGACGCGGTGACCGCGGTGTCCGGCTCGGGTCCGGCCTATTTCTTTCTGCTGGTCGAGGCCCTGGTGGATGCCGGAGTCGGGGTGGGCTTGAGCCGTCAGGTGGCCACCGATCTCGCCGCGCAGACAATGGCTGGCTCAGCGGCGATGCTGCTGGAGCGGATGGACCAAGACCAGGGTGGCGCCAATGGCGAGCTGATGGGGCTGCGCGTGGACCTTACCGCATCACGGCTGCGCGCCGCGGTTACCTCGCCGGGCGGTACGACCGCCGCTGCGCTGCGGGAACTCGAACGCGGCGGGTTTCGGATGGCTGTCGACGCGGCGGTTCAAGCCGCCAAAAGCCGCTCTGAGCAGCTCAGAATTACACCGGAATGATTCACGAATTTTGAACTGATTATCCCTCACCAGTACCAGTAACCCCACTAGTCCCGCTATTCTCCTCTTTGTAAGCGCGTGTGGGTGCCAGCGGAGGGGAAGCCGCTGGGACTGCGCGTGCCTGACACGATTGGGTTGCGATGACGTCTACGAACGGGCCATCGGCGCGGGATACCGGTTTTGTTGAGGGCCAGCAGGCCAAGACACAACTTCTCACCGTGGCCGAAGTGGCGGCCCTGATGCGGGTGTCCAAGATGACGGTGTACCGGCTGGTGCACAATGGCGAACTGCCCGCGGTTCGGGTCGGGCGGTCATTCCGGGTGCATGCCAAGGCCGTCCACGACATGTTGGAGACTTCGTACTTCGACGCGGGCTAGTTGCCGGCCGCACGCGGCCGGAGTCCGCCTGACCGATCTGGCAATGCTCGGGCGCTGCCGGTTTGGTGTTCCGTGCGACCGCCCGGGTAGAGTGTCCGGGTCAGATAGCCGTATAGATGGCGGGGTCATGGGTTCAGTAATCAAGAAGCGGCGCAAGCGCATGTCCAAGAAAAAGCATCGCAAGCTGCTGCGTCGCACCCGGGTGCAGCGCAGGAAACTGGGCAAATAGGTTGCGAGCAGACCCCGCCAGCTCGACCGTCACGCGCTTGTAACGCCGCCGTTTCGCCTGGCCGTTAGGCTGTCGGAGTGAGTTCGTCGAACGGGCGCGGTGGCGCCGGAGGAGTCGGCGGCAGCAGTGAGCACCCGCAGTACCCCAAAGTTGTGCTGGTGACCGGTGCTTGCCGTTTCCTAGGCGGCTACCTGACCGCACGGCTTGCCCAGAACCCGCTGATCAACCGGGTCATCGCGGTGGACGCGATCGCGCCGAGCAAGGACATGCTGCGCCGGATGGGCCGAGCCGAATTTGTTCGCGCTGATATCCGAAACCCATTCATCGCCAAGGTGATTCGCAATGGCGAGGTGGACACGGTGGTGCACGCCGCGGCGGCCTCGTATGCACCGCGGTCCGGCGGCAGTGCGGCATTGAAGGAACTTAACGTGATGGGCGCGATGCAACTGTTCGCCGCCTGCCAAAAGGCGCCCTCGGTCCGCCGGGTCGTGCTGAAGTCGACCTCTGAGGTTTACGGATCGAGCCCACACGATCCGGTGATGTTCACCGAGGACAGCAGCAGTCGACGTCCTTTCAGCCAAGGTTTCCCTAAGGACAGTCTCGATATCGAGGGCTACGTGCGCGCGCTGGGCCGACGCCGCCCCGATATTGCAGTGACTATCCTGCGGCTGGCCAACATGATCGGCCCGGCGATGGACACCACGCTTTCACGATATCTGGCCGGGCCGCTGGTCCCGACGATCTTCGGCCGTGATGCGCGACTGCAGTTGCTGCACGAGCAGGATGCGCTGGGTGCGTTGGAGCGCGCGGCGATGGCCGGCAAGGCCGGAACGTTCAACATCGGAGCCGACGGCATCCTCATGCTGTCGCAGGCGATCCGGCGGGCCGGGCGAATTCCGGTGCCGGTGCCAGGGTTTGGGGTATGGGCTCTGGATTCGCTGAGGCGAGCGAATCACTACACCGAGCTGAATCGTGAGCAATTCGCTTACCTGAGTTATGGCCGGGTTATGGACACCACCAGAATGCGCGTCGAACTGGGTTACCAGCCGAAGTGGACGACCGTCGAGGCGTTCGATGACTATTTTCGCGGCCGCGGCCTGACTCCCATTATTGACCCACATCGGGTACGCTCCTGGGAGGGTCGCGCCGTAGGTTTAGCGCAGCGCTGGGGTAGCCGAAATCCAATTCCATGGAGCGGACTCAGATAGGTTTGGATGGGTAACGTGGCGGGCGAAACCAGAGCGAATGTCATTCCACTGCACACAAATCGGAGCCGGGTAGCGGCGCGCAGGCGTGCCGGTCAACGGGCAGAGTCCCGGCAGCATCCGTCGTTGCTGTCCGATCCAAATGACCGGGCGTCGGCCGAGCAGATCGCCGCCGTTGTCCGGGAAATCGACGAACACCGGCGCGCTGCGGGTGCCACGACCTCGTCCACCGAGGCCACGCCCAACGACCTTGCGCAACTCGTCGCCGCGGTTGCTGGATTTCTCCGACAGCGCCTGACCGGTGACTACAGCGTCGACGAATTCGGGTTCGACCCGCACTTCAACAGCGCCATCGTACGACCCTTGCTGCGATTCTTCTTCAAGTCATGGTTTCGGGTCGAAGTCAGTGGTGTCGAGAACATCCCGCGCGATGGTGCGGCGCTGGTGGTGGCCAATCACGCAGGTGTGTTGCCGTTTGACGGGTTGATGTTGTCGGTGGCCGTCCACGACGAGCACCCGGCGCATCGGGATCTGCGGCTGCTTGCCGCCGACATGGTGTTCGACCTCCCCGTGATCGGCGAAGCCGCCCGCAAGGCGGGTCATACCATGGCGTGTACGACGGATGCGCACCGGTTGCTTGCCTCCGGCGAACTCACCGCGGTGTTCCCCGAGGGATACAAGGGGCTGGGTAAGCGTTTCGAGGACCGTTACCGGTTACAGCGGTTTGGTCGCGGCGGCTTCGTATCGGCCGCGCTACGGACCAAGGCGCCGATTGTGCCGTGTTCGATCATCGGCTCCGAAGAGATCTACCCCATGCTGACCGATGTCAAGCTGCTGGCTCGGCTGTTCGGCCTGCCGTACTTCCCGATTACGCCGTTGTTCCCGTTGGCTGGACCGGTCGGGCTAGTGCCGTTGCCCTCGAAATGGCGCATCGCGTTCGGTGAGCCGATCTGCACCGCCGACTACGCCTCCACCGACGCCGACGACCCGATGGTGACGTTCGAGTTGACCGATCAGGTGCGCGAGACGATCCAGCAGACGCTATACCGACTGCTTGCCGGCCGTCGCAACATCTTTTTCGGCTGACCCTTATTTGACCAGAGTGAACTGGCAGACGTCCGTGTACTTGTCGCGGAACAGGTCTGAGCAGCCACGTAGGTAGTGCATGTAGATGTCGTACGTCTCCTGGCCCTTGAGGGCGATCGCCTCATCTTTGTGCGCCTGTAGCGCATCCGCCCAGGCGTTCAGGGTCGGCACGTAGTTGGCCCCGATCCGGTGGTAGCGCTCGACCTTCCATCCGGCGTTGGAGGAGTAATAGTCCACCTGCGAGATCCTGGGCAGCCGCCCGCCCGGGAAGATCTCGGTCAGGATGAACTTGATGAAGCGCAGCAGGCTCATCGGAGACGTCAAGCCCAGCTCCTGGGCTTCCTCTTTGTCCGGGATAGTGATGGTGTGCAGCAGCATCCGGCCGTCGTCGGGCGTCAAATTGTAGAACTTCTTGAAGAAGGTGTCGTAGCGCTCGAACCCGGCGTCCCCGGCACCGTCGGCGAAATGCTCAAACGCACCGAGTGACACGATGCGGTCGACCGGCTCGTCGAACTCCTCCCAGCCCTGGATTCGCACCTCTTTTCGGCGGGGGCTGTCGACCTCATCGAACATCGCCTTGTCGTGGGCGTACTGGTTTTCGCTCAGGGTCAAGCCGATGACGTTGACGTCGTACTCGGCGACCGCGTGTCGCATGGTGGAACCCCAGCCGCAGCCGATGTCGAGCAGCGTCATGCCGGGCTCAAGGTTCAGCTTGTCCAGTGCCAGCTTGCGCTTCGCGTACTGCGCCTCTTCCAGCGTCATATCGGGACGTTCGAAGTAGGCGCAGCTGTACGTCATCGATGGGTCAAGCCAGAGCTTGAAGAACTCGTTCGATTTGTCGTAGTGGGATCGAACTGCTTCGACCGGCGGCTTGAGCTGCGTGCCGCTTGTCGTGTCGCCCTGTGACGTCATTGAACGGACCCTACTTTCCCCACTAGATCGATGCAATCGCCGCCACCGTTGCATCGGCATCGGCTTCGTGGTGGGCCGCTTCTCCCAACATGGTGACGACACTGGTGACCACAGGCTTTCCTTCGGCGTCGGTAACTTCGCTTCGGATCTCGGCGAGCACCGTGCCGTGGGATTCGATGACGGAGTCAAGATAGGTGTCGAAGTACAGCTTGTCGTTGGCCAGGATCGGCCGGTGGAAGCGGAACTTCTGGTCGCGATGAAAGACCCGGGCGATGTTGATCGGGATATTGAACTTGGTGAAGATCTCCAGCTGCACGCGCCGGCCGGCGATCGCCAGGAAGGTCAGCGGGGCTACCAGCGCGGGGTAACCGGCCGCTGCGGCATCCGGCTCGCTGTAGTGGGTCGGGTGGTCGTCTTTGACCGCGACCGCGAACTCGCGGATCTTCTCGCGCCCCACCAGAAAGTGGTCCGGCGCCCGATAATGCTTGCCGATCAGTGTCTGGGCTTCTTCGGGAACTGTCATGCCGCTGCCGCCCTCCGCTCGAATAGTTGCTAAGCCCTATTGCCCGGCTCCTCCTCGCCCCGCTGCGCGGGTCGCATCGTCGCCAGGCTGGGCCCTATTGCCCGGCTCCTCCTCGCCCCGCTGCGCGGGTCGCATCGTCGCCAGGCTGGGCCCTATTGCCCGGCTCCTCCTCGCCCCGCTGCGCGGGTCGCATCGTCGCCAGGCTGGGCCCTATTGCCCGGCTCCTCCTCGCCCCGCTGCGCGGGCCGCATCGTCGCCAGGCTGGGCCCTATTGCCCGGCTCCTCCTCGCCCCGCTGCGCGGGTCGCATCGTCGCCAGGCTGGGCCCTATTGCCCGGCTCCTCCTCGCCCCGCTGCGCGGGTCGCATCGTCGCCAGGCTGGGCCCTATTGCCCGGCTCCTCCTCGCCCCGCTGCGCGGGTCGCATCGTCGCCAGGCTGGGCCCTATTGCCCGGCTCCTCCTCGCCCCGCTGCGCGGGCCGCATCGTCGCCAGGCTGGGCCCTATTGCCCGGCTCCTCCTCGCCCCGCTGCGCGGGCCGCATCGTCGCCAGGCTGGGCCCTATTGCCCGGCTCCTCCTCGCCCCGCTGCGCGGGCCGCATCGTCGCCAGGCTAACGGCGCAGCTTATCAGCGTGATTGGCGTCTAGAGGCTAGAGCCGCCAACACGCCGCCGGCCGCACCCAGCGCCAGGGCCGACGGAACCCCGATCCGAGCGGCCTTGCGGGCGATTCGGAAATCACGGATCTCCCACCCCCGTTCCCGGGCCAGGCTGCGCAGGCGGGCGTCGGGGTTGATGGCGACCGCGGTGCCCACCAGCGACAGCATCGGGACGTCGTTGTAGCTGTCGGAGTAGGCGGTGCAGCGTTTGAGATTGAGTCCCTCCCGGATGGCCAGCGACCGCACCGTGTGTGCCTTGCCGGTGCCGTGCAGGATCTCGCCGACCAGTCTGCCGGTGAATATCCCGTCGACCGACTCGGCGACGGTGCCCAGGGCGCCGGTTAGGCCGAGCCGGCGGGCGATGGTGGCCGCGAGTTCGTATGGGGTAGCGGTGATCAGCCATACCTGCTGGCCGGCGTCCAGGTGCATCTGGGTGAGTTCGCGGGTGCCGTCCCAGATCTTGTCGGCGATGATCTCGTCGTAAATCTCCTCTCCCAAGGCCACCAACTCCGCGACGGATCGGCCCTCGATGAACGCGAGCGCCTTGCGCCGGCCAGCGGCGACGTCGTTGCTGTTCTCCTTGCCAAGTAGCTGGAACTTGGCCTGAGCGTAAAGAAATCCGAGGACGTCGCGGTAGGTGAAGTAGTGGCGAGCGGCTAGCCCGCGGCCGAAGTGCACCGCCGACGAGCCCTGAACCAAGGTGTTGTCCACGTCGAAGAAGGCGGCTGCGGTCAGGTCGATCGGCGGCTGCCGATCGCTGCCGGCGGCGGCGACGGGGGCCGGCATGTCCACCGGCGAGTGGCTGGCGCTGGCATCGGGTGGCGGCGGGTCGGCCGGCGAAGCCAGGTCGACGTGACCGGCCTGGTCTGGGCTACCCAGGTGGGAGGAAACCATCATTACTCCTAATCGCGGTGCCTGCCCGGTGGCCGATGCTGCGGCCGTTATCAACCCTATCCGGCAAATGCGCGGCGGAGCTCTTGGCTGGCGCGGATTGATCTGCAAGCCCAGCGCGGTATCGAAATTCGCGAGGCCGCAGCGACTTTCGTCGTGAACACGACCCGCAGCGGTTCGGGGCCAACATGTCAGCCCCATACCGGTACGCGCAAAGCTGGGTACGTGAAATCCTGAATTCTTCAGCCTGTCAACGGTAGCGTCTACGCTAGCTAACGCAACGAGACATCCGATTACTACGCACGTTAGGACATTTCAGGAGGTATCGGGAGGCCTAAGGGTCACTAGGTCCGCGCGATGGGCGGAACACGAGGGTGAGGATGATTTCGGTTAGCGGCGCCGTGAAACGCATGTGGTTGCTGCTGGCCATCGTCGTGGTGGCCGTTGTCGGGGGGCTTGGTATCTATCGGCTGCACAGCATCTTCGGTGTTCACGAGCAACCCACTGTCATGGTCAAGCCTGATTTCGACGTCCCGCTGTTCAACCCCAAGCGGGTGACCTACGAAGTCTTTGGCCCCGCCAAGACCGCAAAGATCGCCTACCTGGACCCTGATGCCCGGGTGCATCGACTCGATAGCGTGTCCCTGCCGTGGTCCGTCACGGTCGAGACGACGCTGCCCGCGGTCAGCGTCAACCTCATGGCGCAGAGTAACGCCGACGTGATCAGCTGCCGGATCATCGTCAACGGCGCCGTTAAGGACGAAAGGTCTGAGACCTCGCCGCGAGCGCTAACCTCCTGCCAGGTGTCATCCGGATGAGCGAAAGACACGCCGCACTGACGTCACTGCCGCCCATTCTGCCGCGGCTGATCCGCCGGTTTGCGGTGGTGATCGTCCTGCTCTGGCTGGGCTTCACCGCCTTTGTCAATCTCGCCGTACCGCAACTGGAAGTGGTCGGAAAAGCACACTCGGTATCGATGAGCCCCAGCGACGCCGCATCGATTCAGGCGATCAAGCGCGTTGGTCAGGTGTTCGGTGAGTTTGATTCCGATAACGCGGTAACGATCGTGCTGGAAGGCGACCAGCCACTCGGTGGGGACGCGCACCGGTTCTATAGCGATCTGATGCGGAAGCTTTCCGCCGATACCCGCCATGTCGCGCACATCCAGGACTTCTGGGGGGATCCGCTGACAGCGGCGGGATCCCAAAGTGCGGATGATCGGGCCGCCTACGTCGTGGTGTACCTCGTCGGTAACAACGAAACCGAAGCGTATGACTCGGTCCACGCGGTGCGGCACATGGTGGACACCACACCGCCACCGCACGGGGTGAAGGCCTATGTCACCGGTCCGGCAGCACTCAATGCCGACCAGGCCGAGGCCGGAGACAAAAGTATCGCTAAGGTCACCGCGATCACGAGCATGGTGATCGCGGCAATGTTGCTAGTGATCTATCGCTCCGTAATTACCGCGGTTCTCGTCTTGATCATGGTCGGCATCGACCTCGGCGCAATCCGCGGATTCATCGCCTTGCTCGCCGACCACAACATTTTCAGCCTTTCAACATTTGCGACCAACCTGCTCGTTCTCATGGCGATTGCGGCGAGCACGGACTACGCGATATTCATGCTCGGCCGTTACCACGAATCGCGCTACGCCGGCGAGGATCGGGAAACGGCCTTCTACACGATGTTTCACGGGACCGCCCACGTGATCTTGGGTTCGGGTTTGACCATTGCCGGCGCCATGTATTGCCTCAGCTTTGCCCGGCTTCCGTATTTTGAAACGCTCGGCGCGCCCATTGCTATCGGCATGCTGGTCGCGGTCTTGGCGGCGCTCACGCTCGGCCCGGCCGTACTGACCGTGGGCAGCTTCTTCAAGCTGTTCGATCCCAAGCGGCGGATGAACACTCGGCGGTGGCGCCGGGTGGGAACGGCAATTGTGCGTTGGCCGGGGCCGGTGCTCGCGGCGACATGCTTGGTCGCCTCCATTGGCTTGCTGGCCTTGCCCAGTTACCGGACAACGTATGATCTGCGCAAGTTCATGCCCGCCAGCATGCCGTCCAATGTGGGGGATGCGGCGGCTGGTCGACACTTTTCACGGGCTCGGCTGAACCCTGAGGTGCTGTTGATCGAGACTGACCACGATATGCGTAATCCGGTGGACATGCTGGTGTTGGACAAGGTAGCCAAAAATATCTACCACAGTCCCGGTATTGAACAAGTGAAAGCGATAACCCGGCCCTTGGGAACAACCATCAAGCACACTTCGATACCGTTCATCATCAGCATGCAGGGCGTGAATAGTAGCGAGCAAATGGAATTCATGAAGGACCGAATTGATGACATACTGGTGCAGGTGGCCGCGATGAATACCTCCATCGAGACGATGCATCGCATGTATGCACTCATGGGCGAGGTCATTGACAACACCGTCGACATGGATCATCTCACGCATGATATGTCGGACATAACGGCTACGCTAAGAGATCATCTCGCGGATTTCGAGGATTTTTTCCGGCCTATTCGCAGCTACTTCTACTGGGAAAAACATTGTTTCGACGTTCCGCTCTGCTGGTCGATAAGATCGATATTCGATATGTTTGACAGTGTGGACCAGCTGAGCGAAAAGCTCGAGTACCTGGTCAAGGATATGGATATTCTGATTACACTGTTGCCGCAGATGCGCGCGCAGATGCCGCCGATGATATCTGCGATGACGACGATGCGGGACATGATGCTTATCTGGCATGGCACGCTTGGCGCGTTCTATAAGCAACAGGAGAGGAATAACAAGGACCCCGGCGCGATGGGCCGGGTTTTTGACGCCGCCCAGATCGATGATTCGTTCTATCTGCCGCAGTCGGCTTTTGAGAATCCGGATTTCAAGCGGGGGCTGAAGATGTTTTTGTCTCCGGACGGCAAGGCAGCCCGCTTTGTCATTGCTCTGGAGGGAGATCCCGCAACGCCCGAGGGCATCTCTCGGGTCGAGCCGATCAAGCGGGAGGCTAGAGAGGCCATAAAGGGAACTCCATTGCAGGGCGCTGCGATCTATCTGGGTGGCACCGCGGCGACGTTCAAGGATATTCGAGAGGGCGCCAGATACGATCTGTTGATCGCCGGAGTGGCGGCGATAAGCTTGATTTTGATCATCATGATGATCATCACCCGAAGTGTGGTAGCCGCAGTGGTTATCGTGGGTACCGTCGTGCTTTCCATGGGCGCCTCTTTCGGGCTTTCCGTATTGGTCTGGCAGGACATTCTGGGTATCGAGTTGTACTGGATGGTGTTGGCGATGTCGGTGATCCTGCTCCTGGCGGTGGGATCCGACTACAATCTGCTGCTGATTTCCCGGTTGAAAGAGGAAATTGGGGCCGGATTGAACACCGGAATTATCCGTGCCATGGCTGGTACCGGGGGAGTGGTGACGGCTGCCGGCATGGTGTTCGCCGTTACCATGTCGTTGTTTGTGTTCAGCGATTTGCGGATTATTGGTCAGATCGGTACCACCATCGGCCTGGGCTTGCTGTTCGACACCCTCGTCGTGCGCTCGTTCATGACACCGTCCATTGCTGCGCTGCTGGGACGCTGGTTCTGGTGGCCGCTACGGGTGCGCCCGCGCCCGGCCAGTCAGATGCTTCGGCCGTTCGCGCCGCGCCGATTGGTTCGCGCCTTGTTGCTGCCGTCCGGCCAGCACCCGTCAGCGACTGGCGCCCATGAGTAGGCCCCAGGTGGAGCTTTTGACTCGCGCCGGGTGCGCGATCTGCGTGCGGGTAGCGGAGCAGCTGGCCGAACTGTCCAGCGAACTGGGCTTCGACATGATGACGATCGACGTCGATGTCGCGGCGTCGACGGGCAATCCAGGGCTGCGAGCTGAGTTTGGCGATCGGTTGCCGGTGGTCCTGCTGGACGGCCGCGAGCACAGCTACTGGGAGGTCGACGAGCACCGGCTGCGTGCGGATATAGCCCGCAGCACATTTGGTAGCCCACCTGATAAACGTCTACCGTAGACACCAGTTTTACTGGGGTAGTCGAGGGAGCTGGCCAGGTGGTGCTGCCGTGAGCGTGCTGCTCTTCGGGGTGTCGCATCGTAGCGCGCCGGTCGTCGTCCTTGAACAACTCAGTATCGACGAATCCGATCAAGTCAAGATCATCGACCGAGTGCTGGCTTCGCCGCTGGTGACCGAGGCGATGGTGCTGTCGACTTGCAACCGCGTCGAGGTCTACGCCGTAGTGGACGCGTTCCATGGCGGCCTGTCGGTGATCGGGCAGGTGCTTGCCGAACACTCCGGTATGTCGATGGGGGAGCTGACCAAGTACGCATATGTCCGCTACAGCGAGGCAGCAGTTGAGCACCTGTTCGCGGTTGCCAGCGGCCTGGACTCGGCGGTGATCGGCGAGCAGCAGGTGCTTGGTCAGGTGCGCCGCGCCTATGCCGTCGCCGAATCCAACCGCACGGTCGGCCGCGTGCTGCACGAATTGGCCCAGCGGGCGCTGTCGGTGGGCAAGCGAGTGCACTCCGAAACCGCCATTGACGCTGCCGGTGCCTCCGTGGTGTCGGTCGCCCTGGGAATGGCCGAGCGCAAATTGGGCTCGTTGGCGGGCACGACCGCGGTGGTGATCGGCGCCGGGGCGATGGGCGCGCTGTCGGCGGTACATCTGACCCGTGCCGGCGTCGGGCACATTCAGGTGCTCAACCGGTCGTTGTCCCGGGCGCAGCGGTTGGCCCGAAGGATCCGCGAATCTGGCGTGCCGGCCGAGGCGCTAGCGCTCGACCGCCTGGCTAATGTCCTGGCCGATGCCGACGTGGTGGTCAGCTGTACTGGGGCGGTGCGTCCGGTGGTGTCGCTGGCCGATGTGCATCATGCGCTGGCCGCCGCCCGCCGTGACGAGGCCACCCGTCCGTTGGTGATATGCGACTTGGGCATGCCGCGTGACGTCGATCCTGCGGTGGCCAGATTACCGTGTGTGTGGGTCGTGGACGTGGATAGCGTGCAACATGAACCCTCGGCACATGCCGCGGCTGCCGACGTTGAGGCCGCCCGCCACATCGTCGCCGCCGAAGTTGCCAGCTATCTGGTGGGGCAGCGGATGGCCGAGGTCACCCCAACCGTGACGGCGTTGCGCCAGCGAGCCGCCGAAGTGGTCGAAGCGGAATTGCTGCGCCTGGACAACCGGCTGCCCGGCCTGCAGAGTGTCCAGCGCGAGGAGGTGGCCCGCACCGTACGGCGAGTCGTGGACAAGCTGTTGCACGCGCCTACCGTGCGGATCAAGCAGCTCGCCAGTGCGCCCGGCGGTGACAGCTACGCCGAGGCGCTGCGCGAACTCTTCGAGCTTGACCAGACCGCCGTCGATGCCGTCGCCACTGCAGGTGAATTACCGGTGGTGCCAAGCGGATTCGACGCTGAAAGTCGCCGCGGTGGAGGCGACATGCAAAGCAGCCCGAAGCGATCGCCGAGTAACTGATTGGCGCACGTGATCCGGATAGGTACCCGGGGCAGCTTGCTGGCCACCACTCAGGCCGCCACTGTCAGAGACGCCCTCATCGCTGGTGGCCACTCCGCGGAGTTGGTGACCATCAGCACCGAGGGTGACCGATCCATGGCGCCGATCGCCAGTCTCGGGGTTGGCGTCTTCACCACGGCGTTGCGCGAGGCGATGGAGGCAGGCCTCGTCGATGCGGCGGTGCATTCGTACAAGGATTTGCCGACTGCCGCCGATCCAAGGTTCACGGTTGCGGCGATACCGCCGCGCAATGACCCCCGCGACGCGGTGGTAGCCCGTGACGGGCTGACGCTGGGGGAATTGCCGGTCGGATCGTTGGTGGGCACATCCTCGCCGCGGCGGGCCGCACAGCTTAGAGCATTGGGTCTCGGTTTGGAAATCCGCCCCCTACGAGGCAACCTAGATACCAGGTTGAACAAGGTAAGTAGCGGCGATCTTGACGCCATCGTGGTGGCCCGGGCTGGTCTGGCGCGGCTGGGCCGCCTCGATGACGTGACCGAGACGTTAGAGCCGGTGCAGATGTTGCCCGCGCCGGCTCAGGGCGCGCTCGCGGTCGAATGCCGCGCCGGCGACAGCCGGTTGGTGGCAGTGCTGGCGGAGTTGGATGACGCCGACACGCGTGCGGCGGTCACCGCCGAGCGAGCCCTGCTTGCCGACCTGGAGGCAGGTTGCTCCGCACCGGTGGGAGCGATCGCAGAAGTGGTCGAGTCCATCGATGAGGACGGCCGTGTCTTCGAGGAGCTGTCGCTGCGCGGGTGCGTGGCGGCGCTGGACGGATCCGACGTGATCCGCGCGTCCGGCATCGGCAGTTGCGGTCGGGCACGGGAGCTGGGGCTCTCGGTCGCCGCGGAGCTGTTCGAGCTGGGCGCCCGGGAGCTGATGTGGGGAGTGCGGCATTAGCCCGCATGAAGAAGTGACTGGGAGTGACAATCATGACGCGAGGGCGTAAGCCGAGACCGGGCCGCATCGTTTTCGTGGGCTCCGGTCCGGGCGACCCCGGCTTGCTTACGACACGGGCTGCCGCGGTGCTGGCCAACGCCGCGCTGGTGTTCACCGATCCCGACGTACCGGAGCCGGTGGTGGCGCTGATCGGCACGGATCTGCCCCCCGTGTCCGGCCCGGCGCCCGCCGAGCCGGTTGCCGGGAACGGCGATGCGGCCGGCGGAGGAAGTGCGCAGGAACACGGCCGGGCCGCGTCCGCGGTAGTCTCCGGTGGTCCTGACATCCGCCCGGCGCTGGGCGATCCCGCCGATGTGGCCAAGACGCTGACCGCCGAGGCCCGTTCGGGTGTCGACGTGGTGCGGCTGGTGGCGGGCGATCCGCTCACGGTGGATGCGGTAATCAGCGAGGTGAACGCCGTCGCACGCACCCACCTGCACATCGAAATCGTGCCCGGCCTGGCCGCCAGCAGCGCGGTCCCGACCTATGCCGGGTTGCCGCTGGGTTCGTCGCACACCGTCGCCGACGTGCGTATCGACCCCGAAAACACCGACTGGGACGCGCTGGCTGCCGCACCCGGGCCGCTGATCCTGCAGGCCACCGCATCGCATCTAGCCGAATCGGCCCGCAGCCTGATCGATCACCAGCTGGCCGAGTCCACTCCGTGCGTGGTGACCGCACACGGCACCACCTGTCAGCAGCGTTCGGTCGAGACCACACTTCAGGGATTGACCGACCCGGCCGTCCTGGGCGCTACCGACCCCGCGTGCTCCGCAAACGGGAGGGACTCCCAGGCCGGACCGCTGATAGTGACCATCGGCAAGACGGTGACCAGTCGGGCAAAGCTGAACTGGTGGGAGAGCCGCGCCCTCTACGGCTGGACGGTGTTGGTGCCGCGCACCAAGGACCAGGCCGGCGAGATGAGCGAGCGGCTCACGTCGTACGGCGCGCTGCCGGTGGAGGTGCCGACCATCGCCGTCGAGCCGCCGCGCAGCCCCGCGCAGATGGAGCGCGCCGTCAAGGGCCTGGTCGATGGCCGATTCCAGTGGATCGTGTTCACCTCCACCAACGCGGTGCGTGCGGTGTGGGAGAAGTTCGGCGAGTTCGGTCTGGATGCCCGCGCGTTCTCCGGGGTGAAGATCGCCTGTGTCGGCGAGTCGACGGCCGACCGGGTGCGCGCCTTCGGAATCAGTCCCGAGCTGGTGCCCTCCGGGGAGCAGTCCTCGCTTGGCTTGCTAGACGACTTCCCGCCCTACGACAGCGTTTTCGACCCGGTGAACCGGGTTTTGCTGCCGCGCGCCGACATCGCCACCGAAACGCTGGCCGAGGGACTGCGAGAGCGTGGCTGGGAGATCGAGGACGTCACCGCCTACCGGACCGTGCGGGCCGCGCCGCCGCCGGCCACTACCCGGGAAATGATCAAGACGGGCGGGTTTGACGCGGTATGTTTCACCTCCAGCTCGACGGTGCGAAACCTGGTCGGCATCGCCGGCAAGCCGCACGCGCGGACGATCATCGCCTGCATAGGGCCAAAGACCGCCGAGACCGCAGCCGAGTTCGGCTTGCGGGTCGATGTCCAGCCGGACACCGCCGCCATCGGCCCGCTGGTCGATGCGCTGGCCGAGCATGCCGCCCGGTTGCGCGCTGAGGGTGCGCTGCCCCCGCCGCGCAAGAAGAGCCGCAGGCGCTAGTGGCCCACCCTCGTCAGGTGAGCGTGCGTGTCTGTACACCGACACGCCGACCGAGCTGGCATTTTGCGTACGCTCGCGGCTACGAATGAGCATGAGTTCCTATCCGCGGCAGCGACCGCGCCGGCTCCGCTCCACCGTCGCGATGCGCCGTCTGGTTGCGCAAACCTCGTTGGAGCCAAGGCATTTGGTGCTGCCGATGTTCGTTGCCGACGGCATTGACGAGCCGCGGCCGATTACCTCCATGCCGGGCGTGGTACAGCACACCCGGGATTCGCTACGTAGGGCCGCGGCAGCCGCGGTGGCCGCCGGCGTGGGTGGGCTGATGCTTTTCGGCGTGCCGCGCGACCAGGACAAGGACGGTGTCGGTTCGGCGGGCATCGACCCCGACGGGATCCTCAACGTCGCCCTTCGCGATCTGGCCAAGGACCTGGGTGAGGCCACGGTGTTGATGGCCGACACCTGTCTGGACGAGTTCACCGACCACGGGCACTGCGGTGTGCTCGATGACCGGGGCCGGGTCGATAACGACGCCACCGTGGCCCGCTATGTGGAACTGGCTGTGGCGCAAGCGGAATCGGGCGCCCACGTGGTCGGACCCAGTGGGATGATGGATGGCCAGGTAGCCGCGATCCGGGACGGTTTGGACGCCGCCGGCTACATCGATGTGGTGATCTTGGCCTACGCCGCGAAGTTTGCTTCGGCGTTCTACGGCCCGTTCCGCGAGGCGGTGAGCTCTAGCCTGTCCGGGGATCGGCGCACCTACCAGCAGGAGCCGGGCAACGCCGCCGAGGCGCTGCGTGAGATCGAGCTCGATCTCGACGAAGGCGCCGACATTGTGATGGTCAAACCCGCGATGGGCTACCTCGATGTGGTGGCGGCCGCGGCGGACGTCTCGCCGGTCCCGGTGGCCGCCTATCAGGTCTCGGGAGAGTACGCGATGATTCGTGCGGCGGCGGCCAATAATTGGATCGATGAGCGTGCCGCGGTGCTAGAGTCGCTGACCGGTATCCGGCGTGCCGGCGCCGACATCGTGCTCACCTACTGGGCGGTAGACGCGGCGGGCTGGCTTACGTGACGGAGGCCTGACATGACACCAACCGGGGATACCAAGCCCAAGTTGTTGTTCTACGAACCCGGCGCGAGCTGGTACTGGGTGCTGACTGGTCCGCTTGCGGCGGTGTCGGTGCTCCTCCTCGAGATATCCAGCGGCGCCGGGGTTGGGTTGATAACGCCGGCGATCTTTCTGGTGATGGTGTCGGCGTTCGTGGCATTGCAGGTGAAGGCGGCGCGGATTCACACGTCGGTCGAGCTGACGCATGATGCCTTGCGCCAAGGCACCGAGACCATCAGGCTGGCCGAAATCGTCAAAATCTATCCGGAGGCAGACGGCCGCGAGACGTCCGGGGAAGAGCCGGCAAAGTGGCAGTCGGCGCGGACCCTGGGCGAGCTCGTCGGCGTACCGCGCGGCCGGGTGGGAATCGGGCTGAAGCTGACCGGAGGCCGCACCGCCCAGGCCTGGGCGCGTCGTCATCAACAGCTGCGGGCGGCGCTGACTCCGCTGGTTCAGGAGCGGCTCGGGCCCGTGGATTCTGATGTCGCCGACGTCAACGGTGACGACGCCGGGCCAGCGCGGTGATCGCCCGCTACCGGGCCGGGGCCGAACTGTTCCTGGCTTGTGCCGCGCTTGCCGGATCTGCGGCGAGCTGGTCGCGGACCCGCTCCACCGTGGCCGTCGCGCCCGTCATCGACGGCCAGCCGGTCACCCTGTCGGTGGTCTATCACCCGCAACCGTTGGTGCTGACCCTGCTGCTGGCGACGATCGCCGGCGTGTTGTCGGTGGTGGGGACGGCCAGGTTGCGGCGCGCGCGAGCTGGCTTGAACGCACATCCGGACGGCTTGAACCAGCGTCCGCCCGGCGGTTGGTGTCATTGAGCCGTTTGCGTGGATCACTTCCGCTGCTGCTTGATCGGGCCCTGGTCTGTGTCGGCAGCGGCTGGTAGTATCGAAAGTATGTTCGATCAGGTGCGGGGGCGCATGCCTTCACCGGAGGCGATCGCTCATTTTGATGAGCGGTTTGAATGCCATGCTCCGCGGACCACGAGGGTGTCGGCGGCGTTCATCGATCGGATCTGCTCGGCGACTCGGGCCGAAAACCGGGCCGCTGCGGCGCAGTTGGTGGCGTTGGGGGAGTTGTTCGCCTATCGGTGGTCGCGTTGCGGGGGCCGCGAGGAGTGGGTGATGGACACCATGGCGGCGGTGGCCGCCGAGGTGGCGGCGGCGTTGCGGATCAGTCAGGGTCTGGCGGCCAGCCGGTTGCGGTATGCGCGGGCGATGCGTGAGCGGCTGCCTAAGACGGCTGAGGTGTTTAGCGCCGGCGACATCGGCTATCTGATGTTTGCCACGATTGTGTATCGCACCGACTTGATCGTTGACCCTGATGTTTTGGCGGCGGTGGATGCGCAGTTGGCCGCCAATGTGGCGCGTTGGCCCTCGATGACCAAGGCCCGCCTGGCTGGGCAGGTCGATAAGATCGTGGCGCGTGCCGATGCCGATGCGGTGCGGCGGCGCAAGGAGTATCGGGCCCAGCGCCAGTTCTGGGTCGGGGAAAGCCAAGACGGTGTGTGCCAGATCGGTGGCAGCCTGTTGGCCGTCGACGCACACGCCCTCGATGCGCGGTTGAGCGCGTTGGCGGGCACCGTGTGTGAGCACGATCCGCGCAGCCGTGAGCAGCGCCGCGCGGACGCGTTGGGGGCGTTGGCGGGCGGGGCCGATCGGCTGGGCTGTGGCTGTGGGCGCGCTGATTGTGCGGCCGGGAAGCGGCCTGCGGCCCCGCCGGTGGTGATTCACCTGATCGCCGAGGCGGCCACGATCAATGGCACGGGCTCGGCGCCGGCATCGCAGATGAACGCCGACGGGCTGATCACCGCCGAACTGGTGGCCGAGCTGGCCAAGACGGCCACGCTGGTGCCGCTGGTTCATCCCGGCGATGCGCCGCCCGAGCCGGGGTATGCGCCGTCGAAAGCGCTCGCCGATTTCGTTCGCTGCCGGGATCTGACGTGTCGCTGGCCCGGCTGTGATGAGCCCGCCACCAATTGCGACCTGGATCATACGATCCCGTATGCCGCTGGTGGGCCCACCCATGCGTCGAACCTGAAATGTTACTGCCGTACCCATCACCTGGTGAAAACGTTTTGGGGATGGCGTGATCAACAGCTACCCGACGGCACCCTGATTTTGACCTCCCCGTCCGGGCATACCTATGTCAGCACCCCGGGCAGTGCGCTGCTGTTCCCCAGCTTGTGCCACTTCAGCGGCGGCATCCCGGCACCGGAAGCCGACCCACCCTACGACCATTGCGACCAGCGCACAGCGATGATGCCCAAACGCCGGCGCACCCGCGCCCAAGACCGGGCCTATCGCATCGCCACCGAACGTCGACAAAACCACGCCGCCCGCCAGCGCGCCCAGGTGCTCACCCAGACCGCCGCGGCCACCGACACCCACGGCCCACCACCGGATCCCAACGACGACCCACCGCCGTTTTAGGCTGACCTGCTGATTAGCGGTAGCACCAGCTGACGGCGGCGGTCGATGGCGTCAGCCAGGTCGTGGAGCGCTTTATGCACCGAGCGCGCCATCGGGAACATGGATTCATGCTCGCCCTGGTCACAGCGGCCACCTAGCTGTTCGACTACTGCGGGGCTCGCGACTAATGCCCACTGGACGCCGGCGGCTCGGCAGTCCTCATCGAGGATGCACAAGAGCGAGATGCCGGCCCCACTGAAGTGACTCAACTCGCTCAGGTCGAGCACCATCGGATTTGTTCCGAGGCTGAAACGCCGGACGTGCTCGCTGATCTGCTCGACATTGGCGGCGTCGATCTCGCCTCGGATGGTCACCACTGTCGCCAGGTGATGCAGGTAGGCCCGAATCTGAGCGCCACCGTAGTCAACGGCGGCATTTCCGGGCCGCGTCGTGACGCTGCAAGCCGATTTTGACGTCGGGATCGTGGTAGTCATCAATAGCCTCGTTCTCCGTCGCGTTGCGGGCCGACCGATCGCCGGCTAAAGCTGCCTTTAACCAAACCCGCAAAATCTAAGGGGAGCGAAAGCCGCCTCTAACTCTTTGCTAAGAAGCGATTTTCGGGGTGCTCCCGGCGACCCACGCCGTCGCGGCCATGGCGCTGTTAGGCTGCGATGGCTGCCGGTTGCTAGTCGGGGGCTGATGATATGGCCGGTGGTATGGATCAGCCGCCCGGTCAGCCTAGAAGGCGGACCAGACAGCAGAGTTCAGACGGAAAGAACGGCGTGCGCGCTGCAGAGATCACCGGAGAAATTAGGGCCCTGACAGGATTGCGCATCGTCGCGGCGGTGTGGGTAGTGCTGTTTCACTTCCGACCGATGTTGGGTGATGCGTCACCGGGCTTCCGCGACGCCCTCGCGCCGGTGCTCGACTGCGGCGCGCAGGGTGTAGACCTCTTCTTCATCCTCAGTGGGTTCGTGCTGACCTGGAACTACCTCGACCGCATGGGCCGGTCGTGGTCGGTCCGTGCCAACCTGCACTTCTTGTGGCTGCGGCTGGCCAGGGTGTGGCCGGTGTACCTGGTCACCTTGCACCTGGCCGCCGTGTGGGTCATCTTTACGCTGCACGTCGGTCACGTGCCGTCTCCGGAGGCAGGCCAGCTGACCGCGATCAGCTATGTGCGCCAGATCCTGCTGGTGCAGCTGTGGTTTCAGCCGTATTTCGATGGATCCAGTTGGGATGGACCGGCCTGGTCGATCAGTGCGGAATGGTTGGCCTACTTGCTGTTCGGTCTGCTCATTCTGGTCATCTTCCGGATGAAGCACGCCACCAGGGCGCGGGGCCTGATGTGGCTGGCCTTCGCGGCGTCGTTGCCGCCCGTGGTGCTGCTGTTGGCCAGCGGCCAGTTCTATACGCCATGGAGCTGGCTGCCCCGAATCGTGACGCAATTCGCCGCGGGAGCGCTGGCGTGTGCCGCCGTCCGCAGGTTGCGGCCGACCGATCGCGCTCGCCGCATCGCCGGGTACCTTTCCGTGCTGGTCGGCGTCGCGATTGTCGGCATCCTCTACCTGTTGCACGCGCATCCGCTCGCCGGGGTCGAGGACAGCGGCGGGGTGGTCGACGTGCTGTTCGTTCCGCTGGTGATCAGCCTGGCGATTGGCGTCGGCAGCCTGCCGGCGTTGCTGTCGACGCGGTTGATGGTTTTTGGCGGGCAGATCTCGTTTTGCCTCTACATGGTGCACGAGCTGGTGCATACCGCCTGGGGATGGGCCGTGCAACAATACGAGCTTGCGCTGCAGGATCAGCCGTGGAAATGGAACGTCGTCGGTCTGCTCGCGATCGCCCTGGGGGCTGCGATCTTGCTGTATCACTTCGTCGAAGAACCGGGCCGCCGATGGATGCGCCGGATGGTCGACGTCAAAGCCGCGAGTGCGAGAAGCGAGCCCGGGGAGCCGGTAGGCAGCACGCGTTATCAAATCGACGATGCGCTGGAAGGGGTTTCGGCCCGCGCGGTGTGACGGTTGAGTGGGGCTGCAGCGGGTCGACGCGAGTTCACATCGGTTTCCTCGTACGATTCCCTTGATTTGGACGCGGCGCACGACCCGTTCAACTTTGAGCCGAGTCCAGTGGAGCCATCAGTGGAGTCAGTGTGAGTCGCCCGGGTACATACGTCATTGGTCTCACTCTCCTGGTCGGCCTGGTCGTCGGCAATCCAGGGTGCCCGCGGTCCTACCGCCCACTGACCCTGGATTACCGGCTTAACCCGGTCGCGGTGATTGGCGACTCCTATACCACCGGCACCGATGAGGGCGGTCTGGGCTCGAAATCATGGACCGCTCGCACCTGGCAGATGCTCGCTGCACGTGGCGTGCGGATCGCAGCCGACGTGGCCGCCGAGGGCCGGGCCGGCTACGGGGTGCCCGGCGACCACGGCAACGTGTTTGAGGATCTGACCGCCAGGGCCGTCCAGCCCGACGATGCACTGGTGGTGTTCTTTGGCTCCCGCAACGACCAAGGCATGGATCCTGAGGATCCCGAGATGCTGGCCGAAAAGGTCCGCGACACTTTCGATCTAGCGCGCCACCGCGCACCATCCGCGAGCTTGCTGGTGATCGCACCGCCGTGGCCTACCGCCGACGTACCTGGCCCAATGCTGCGGATTCGCGACGTGCTGGGCGCTCAGGCGCGGGCCGCAGGAGCAGTGTTTGTCGACCCGATCGCCGACCACTGGTTTGTCGACAGGCCCGAGCTGATCGGCGCGGATGGCGTGCATCCCAACGATGCGGGACATGAGTATCTGGCGGACAAGATCGCGCCGCTGATCAGCATGGAGTTGGTTGGATGAGTTGGGAGTCACGAGCCACGCAAAGGGTTTAGCGTGACGACGGTCGACGTGCTAGTCCTCTGCGTGCCGTTCGTAATCCCAACGCTCAAGGCGCGCCTGCAACTGCAGGAGACCAAGTCCGGCGAGTGGCGCCGCGGCGGTGAGGAAGGCCAGCAGCATCGGACTCATCTCAGAACCTCCAAAACCATTTCATTCGTACCACGTTCGTCGTCGAGGGGTGGTTCTTTCGCGAAACATGTCCGTCCGAATTCAGCTGTCCTCAGCCACCGCCACGCTGCGCCACGTCAGCTAGGACGCCATCCAAGCCAGTTCGCCGGGCAACTGTTCGCGCCAGTACGACGCGTCGTGTCCTCCGGGCGAGAAGCTGCCGGCAGGCGGTTGGTGCAGTTGGTTGACGAATTGGCGAGTGGCGAAGTAGAAGCGGTCGCTGGTGCCGCAATCCACCCGTAGCGGGATTGAGTTCAGCGCGGGCAGGCCCAACACGCTGTGTTGCACATAGTCGTCGTAGCTGTCGAACGCCCCGGGTGTGCTGCCGGTGAACGACGTGAACAATGCCGGGCTGATGGCACAGATCCCCGCGGTTCTGGCCGGACCCAACCGGGCACCCAGGAGCAGCGCGCCGTATCCCCCCATCGACCACCCCAGGAATCCCACCCGGGAGGTGTCCATACCCATCGAGGTCAGCATCGGCAGCAGCTCGTCGAGCACCATCGCACCCGAGTCCCCGCCGGAAGAGCGACGGTGCCAGTAGGTGTTGCCGCCGTCGACGCCGACCACCGCGAACGCTGGCTTGCCCTCCTTGACCAGGCGGGCCAACCCCTGCTCGACGCCGAGATCCAGCATCATGCCGGCGTTGCCGTCCTTGCCATGCAGTGCGATCACTGGCCGCAGCTGCCCGCTCTGGCCGGGCGGCATGGAGATCACCCAGTTGGTCTTGATGCCTCCGCGAGCCGCCGAGATGAACGAGCCGGAGATCCTGGTCGGCAAGCTGCTGCCCGCCGTCGGGGGCTCGAACGGCGCCGGGGCCGCCTGCGGCTCAAGTGGGTCCACCAGGGCGCCGAAGGCCCACACGCCGGCGGCTCCCGCGCCGGCGCCGGCACCCCAACGGAGCAGGGCACGGCGGGTCAGGTCTGCCATGGGCGTCATGATGCCGCGCCGATCGGTGTTGCCCGCACAGCCACGCCGTAGCACCGGCCAATCGTGACACCGGTAACGGCTGGCGAGTCGCCGTAGTGGGGGCCCGGCTGCGCAGCAGTGACGGCATGAAGAACTTTCGCAAAACTGGAAACGGCTGGTACCGGAAGTCGGTATTCTTTGCGCGGCAGCTGCGTGTCAATGATGACCGAGCGGTAGCCCGGTCGTCCCTGGTGTATGGGAGGGTGTTCGATCACCTGCCTCAACATCTCCGAAGTGCCGAACGAGACCAACCGTAAGAAGAACCGTCAGGCCGGACTCGACCGCAGTATCCGGGTGATTCATGGCAGCTTCGACGACATTCCCGAGCCGGACAGCGGCTATGACGTCGTCTGGTCACAAGATGCGATCCTGCACGCGCCCGACCGCCGAAAGGTGCTCGAGGAGGCATTCCGGGTGTTGCGGCCCGGCGGCGAACTGATCTTCACCGATCCGATGCAGGCCGACGATGTTCCCGACGGTGTGCTGCAGCCGGTCTACGACCGGCTCAACCTGCGTGACCTTGGCTCGATGCGCTTCTATGCGTGAAGCCGCACAGGCACTCGGTTTCGAGGTGCTCGACCAAAGAGACCTGGTTCGCAATCTGCGGACGCACTACAGCCGAGTGTTCGAGGAACTCGAAGCCCGGCGTCTCGAACTCGAGGGGAAGTCCTCCCAGGAGTACCTCGACAAGATGCGGGTAGGCCTGAAGAACTGGGTCGAGGCCGCCGACAACGGTCACTCTCGCGTGGGGCATCCAACATTTCCGAGAACCCGCCTGACTCCGATATGCCAGCTGCCCACGGCCGCGATCGACTCGACGGCTGGTCGTCGCCGGTATCGTTGACCCCACGGACTGCGTGACAGCCGGGGGCACGGAGTTGCCCGGCGGCGCCAGTACTGCCCCCGACGGACCGGAAGGCAGGTGCCATAGCTACCACTTCAGGACTGCGCCCAGGACTGTCGCAGCGTCAGCTCAACATGATCGCTATCGGCGGCGTCATCGGTGCTGGCTTGTTCGTCGGGTCTGGTGTGGTTATCCGTGCGACCGGTCCGGCGGCATTCCTGACCTATGCGCTGTGCGGCGCACTGATCGTTCTGGTGATGCGCATGCTGGGCGAGATGGCCGCCGCCAATCCGTCGACTGGAGCGTTCGCCGACTACGCGGCAAAAGCCCTGGGCGGCTGGGCGGGATTCTCGGTTGGCTGGCTGTACTGGTACTTCTGGGTAATCGTCGTGGGGTTCGAGGCGGTTGCCGGCGGGAAGGTTCTAACCTACTGGATCGATGCGCCGCTGTGGTTGGCGTCGCTGTGTCTGATGATGATGATGACCGCGACGAACTTGGTCTCGGTGTCATCCTTCGGTGAGTTCGAGTTCTGGTTCGCCGGAGTCAAGGTTGCCACCATCGTCGGCTTCCTGGTCCTTGGCACCGCTTTCGCCTTCGGGCTGCTGCCGGGCCATGGCATGGATTTCAGCAACCTCAGCGCGCACGGTGGCTTCTTTCCCGACGGGGTAGGTGCCGTCTTCGCTGCCATCGTGGTCGCGATCTTCTCCATGACTGGCACGGAAGTAGTCACCATCGCCGCGGCTGAAGCGCCGGACCCTCAACGAGCGGTCCAACGCGCGATGAGCACGGTGGTGGCACGCATCGTGATCTTCTTCGTCGGCTCGGTCTTCCTGCTCACGGTGATCCTGCCGTGGAACTCGTTGGAGCTTGGCGCCTCCCCGTACGTTGCCGCGCTGCGGCACATGGGTATTGGGGGTGCTGATCAGATCATGAATGCCGTCGTGCTTACCGCGGTGCTGTCCTGCTTGAACTCGGGCCTGTATACCGCGTCGCGGATGCTGTTCGTGCTCGCCGCCCGGCAGGAGGCGCCGGCCCAGCTGGTCAAAGTCAACCGGCGTGGAGTCCCCACCTTCGCGATCATGGGATCGTCCGTGGTGGGATTCCTGTGCGTGATCATGGCATGGGTCTCACCCGCAACGGTATTCGTTTTCCTGCTCAACTCGTCGGGCGCTGTGATTTTGTTCGTCTACCTGCTTATCGCGCTGTCGCAGATCGTGTTGCGTCGCCAGACATCTGGCCAAAATCTGGGGGTACGGATGTGGCTTTTCCCGGGGCTGTCGATCGTCACGGTGACCGGAATTGTCGCCGTGCTGGCGCGGATGGCGTTCGACTACGCCGCGCGCAGCCAGCTCTGGCTCAGCCTGCTGTCCTGGGCAGTGGTCGTTGGGTGTTATTTGGTCACCACATTGGTGCGACGTCCCCTTAATCGGCCTTGGTGAGCAGTACGGCCTCGTCGAACGGCAGTCTGGCAAAGACCGGCCGCCATCGGCTGCTGACATACGGCGCCGCCTCGGCCTTGGTGAGCCGCCGCGGGTTGGCGACACCAAAGGTTTTGCCGTAGCGGCGCATCCGGCCACCGCCGGCCGCGGTGATGTTCTTCAGCCAGTCGCGGTTCGGACCGTAGGTGAGCAAAATCGCCACGCCCGCCCGGCCGTCGACGTCCGCGCTGAACACGTTCAACGGGGTACGGTACGGCTTGCCCGAGCGGCGGCCCACGTGCTCAAGAATCGCGAACGCCGGGAGCCAGCCGGCCCATAGCCGCTGAATGGGGTTGGTGACATATCGATTGAACCGAGCCAGCCACTGCGGTAGTTGCATGCCCACCATCCAACTCGTGGACCGGCCGCGGCATCAAGCAAACCTCTGGTGGCTGCGGCAAACTCTTACACCCTGTAGTTGAGCGACCTGGGCAGGCTGGAACACTAGTCGTCATGGGCAGCACGGAACAGGCCACCTCGCGGGTAAGGGGAGCCGCGCGCACATCGGCGCAGCTGTTCGAGGCCGCATGCAGCGTCATACCCGGCGGAGTGAACTCCCCGGTGCGGGCGTTCACGGCGGTGGGCGGCACCCCGCGCTTCATTACCGAAGCCCACGGCTGCTGGTTGATTGACGCCGACGGCAACCGCTACGTAGACCTGGTCTGCTCATGGGGCCCGATGATCCTCGGTCACGCGCATCCGGCCGTCGTCGAGGCAGTGGCCAAGGCCGCAGCCCGCGGCCTGTCCTTCGGGGCCCCGACTCCCGCCGAAACCCAACTAGCCGGCGAGATCATCGGCCGGGTAGCTCCCGTCGAGCGGATACGGCTGGTGAACTCCGGCACCGAGGCCACTATGAGCGCCGTGCGGCTGGCCCGCGGATTCACCGGCCGGGCCAAGATCGTCAAGTTCTCCGGCTGCTACCACGGACACGTCGACGCATTGCTCGCCGACGCGGGTTCGGGAGTGGCCACCCTGGGCTTATGTGACGACCCCCAGCGCCCGGCTTCGCCGCGCTCGCAATCGTCACGGGGCCTGCCGTCCTCCCCCGGGGTCACTGGCGCCGCGGCAGCCGACACGATCGTGTTGCCCTACAACGACATCGATGCCGTACAGCAGACCTTCGCCCGGTTCGGCGAGCAGATCGCCGCCGTAATCACCGAGGCCAGCCCCGGCAACATGGGAGTCGTCCCGCCCGGGCCCGGCTTCAACGCGGCGCTGCGCGCGATCACCGCCGAGCACGGCGCCCTGCTCATCCTCGACGAGGTGATGACCGGGTTCCGGGTCAGCCGAAGTGGTTGGTACGGAATCGATCCGGTGCCCGCTGACCTGTTCGCCTTCGGCAAGGTGATGAGCGGCGGGATGCCCGCCGCCGCGTTCGGCGGGCGCGCCGAGGTGATGCAGCGGCTGGCGCCGCTGGGGCCGGTGTATCAGGCCGGCACGTTGTCGGGTAACCCGGTGGCGGTTGCCGCCGGGCTGGCAACGCTGCGGGCCGCCGACGACGCGGTCTACACCGCATTGGACGCCAACGCTGACCGCCTGGCCGGCCTGCTCTCCGAAGCACTGACGGATGCCGTTGTGCCACACCAGATTTCGCGGGCAGGCAATATGCTCAGTGTGTTCTTCGGCGAAACACCGGTGACCGACTTCGCGTCCGCGCGGGCCAGCCAGACCTGGCGTTATCCAGCGTTCTTTCATGCCATGCTGGACGCCGGTGTCTACCCGCCGTGCAGTGCCTTCGAGGCATGGTTCGTCTCGGCCGCTTTGGACGACGCGGCGTTCGGCCGGATCGCCAACGCGCTGCCCGCCGCGGCCCGAGCGGCGGCCCAGGAAAGGCCCGCCTGATGCCCGAGGAAACCCAAGTCCACGTGGTGCGCCACGGTGAGGTGCACAACCCTACCGGCATCCTGTACGGGCGGCTGCCCGGATTCCACCTGTCCGCAACCGGCGCGGCGCAGGCCGCCGCCGTCGCCGACGCGCTGGCCGACCGCGACATCGTCGCGGTAATCGCATCGCCCTTGCAGCGTGCCCAGGAGACCGCCGCGCCCATCGCCGCCCGGCATGACCTTGCGGTGGAGACAGACCCGGATCTGATCGAATCGGCCAACTTCTTCGAGGGCCGCCGCGTCGGCCCCGGTGACGGGGCATGGCGCGACCCGCGGGTGTGGTGGCAGCTGCGTAACCCGTTCACCCCGTCGTGGGGTGAGCCTTACGTGGATATCGCTGCCCGAATGACGACCGCGGTGGACAAGGCACGTGTCCGCGGCGCCGGCCATGAGGTGGTGTGCGTCAGCCATCAGCTGCCGGTGTGGACGCTGCGGCTGTATCTGACCGGTAAGCGCCTCTGGCACGATCCGCGCCGTCGGGACTGCGCACTGGCCTCGGTGACGTCGTTGATCTACGACGGCGACCGCCTGGTTGACGTGGTGTATTCGCAGCCGGCGGCGCTTTGACCGCGCCGGCGACGATGCAGAGCAGAGCGACCAGAAGGAGCGGCGCTTTGACCATGCGCCGGCTGGTGATCGCCGCAGCGGTATCGGCATTGCTGCTCACCGGCTGTTCCGGGCGCGACGCCGTCGCCCAAGGCGGCACGTTCGAATTCGTCTCGCCCGGCGGAAAGACCGACATCTTCTACGATCCGCCTGCCAGCCGCGGCCGCCCGGGCCCACTGTCTGGGCCGGAGCTGGCGGATCCGGCGCGCAGTGTGTCGCTGGACGACTTCCCTGGGCAGGTCGTCGTCGTCAACGTGTGGGGGCAATGGTGTGGGCCGTGCCGGGCCGAGGTCAGCCAACTACAGCGGGTGTATGACGCCACCCGAGGTGCGGGTGTGTCGTTCCTCGGGATCGACGTGCGCGACAACAACCGCCAGGCGCCCCAGGACTTCATCAACGACCGGCATGTGACGTACCCGTCGATCTATGACCCGGCGATGCGCACCTTGATCGCATTCGGTGGCAAATACCCCACCAGCGTCATTCCGTCCACGCTGGTGCTGGACCGTCAGCACCGGGTCGCGGCGGTGTTTCTGCGCGAATTGCTGGCTGCGGACCTGCAGCCGGTGGTCGAGCGGGTGGCCGAGGAGGAGCCGTCGGGTCGGGCTCCGGTGGGGGCGCAATGACCGGGTTCACCGAGATTGCCGCGGTGGGGCCACTGCTGGTGGCGGTGGGGGTATGTCTGCTGGCTGGTCTGGTGTCGTTCGCCTCACCATGTGTGGTGCCGCTGGTGCCCGGCTACCTGTCGTATCTGGCGGCCGTCGTTGGGGTGGACGAGCAGCTGCCGGCCGGCGTCGTCAAACCCCCGGTGGCTGCCCGCTGGCGGGTCGCCGGATCGGCGGCGCTGTTCGTGGCGGGGTTCACGACGGTGTTCGTGCTGGGCACCGTCGCCGTCTTGGGCATGACCACCACGCTGATCACGAATCAGCTGCTGCTGCAGCGGGTCGGAGGCGTGCTGATCGTCGTCATGGGCCTGGTGTTCGTGGGGTTCATCGGAGCCCTGCAGCGCCAGGCGAGGTTCACGCCGCGCCAGTTGACGAGCGTAGCGGGGGCGCCGGTGCTTGGCGCGGTGTTCGCGCTCGGCTGGACACCGTGCCTGGGGCCGACGCTGACCGGGGTGATCACCGTTGCCTCGGCCACCGAGGGTGCCAGCGTGGCGCGTGGGATCGTGCTGGTGATTGCCTATTGCCTGGGGCTGGGGATTCCGTTCGTGCTTTTGGCGTTCGGTTCGGCGTGGGCGGTGGCGGGCCTGGGCTGGCTGCGCCGGCACACCAGGGCCATCCAGATCTTCGGCGGGGCGCTGCTGATCGCGGTCGGTGCCGCGCTGGTCACCGGGGTGTGGAACGACGTCGTGTCGTGGCTGCGCGACGCCTTCGTTTCCGACGTGAGGTTGCCGATTTGAGTGGGCAGGGTGCCGCGCAAAAGGCGCGCAACATGTGGCGGTCGTTGACGTCGATGGGCACCGCGCTGGTGCTGCTGTTTTTGCTCGCGCTGGCTGCCATACCCGGGGCCCTGCTGCCGCAGCGTGGCCTCAACGCCGCCAAGGTGGACGACTACCTGGCCGCGCACCCACTCATCGGTCCGTGGCTGGACGAGCTGCAGGCCTTCGACGTGTTCTCCAGCTTCTGGTTCACCGCCATCTACGTGCTGCTGTTCGTGTCCCTCGTCGGCTGTCTGGCCCCGCGGACGATCGAGCACGCCCGCAGCCTGCGGGCTACACCGGTCGCCGCCCCGCGCAACCTGGCCCGGCTGCCCAAGCACGCCCACGCCCGGCTGGCCGGCGAGCCCGCCGCCCTGGCCGCCACCATCACGGGCCGGCTGCGCGGCTGGCGCAGCATCACCCGGCAACAAGGCGACAGCGTGGAAGTCTCCGCCGAGAAGGGCTACCTGCGCGAGTTCGGCAACCTGGTGTTCCACTTCGCGCTGCTGGGTCTGCTGGTGGCGGTGGCCGTCGGCAAGCTGTTCGGCTACGAGGGCAACGTGATCGTGATAGCCGACGGCGGACCCGGTTTTTGTTCGGCGTCGCCGGCCGCGTTCGACTCGTTTCGCGCCGGCAACACCGTCGACGGCACGTCGTTGCACCCGATCTGTGTGCGGGTCAACAACTTCCAAGCGCACTACCTGCCGTCCGGGCAGGCCACCTCGTTCGCCGCCGACATCGACTATCAGGCCGACCCGGCCACTGCTGACCTGATCGCCAACAGCTGGCGGCCCTACCGGCTGCAGGTCAATCACCCGCTGCGGGTCGGCGGCGACCGGGTGTACCTGCAGGGCCACGGCTATGCGCCCACCTTCACCGTGACGTTCCCGGACGGGCAGACCCGCACGTCGACCGTGCAGTGGCGACCCGACAACCCGCAGACCCTGCTGTCGGCGGGCGTCGTGCGCATCGACCCGCCGGCCGGCAGCTACCCCAACCCCGACGAGCGTCGCAAACACCAGATCGCCATCCAGGGCCTGCTGGCTCCCACCGAGCAGCTCGACGGCACCCTGCTGTCGTCGCGTTTCCCCGCGCTCAATGCCCCGGCGGTGGCCATCGACATCTACCGCGGCGACACCGGCCTGGACAGCGGGCGGCCCCAGTCGTTGTTCACCCTGGACCACCGGCTGATCGAGCAGGGCCGGCTGGTCAAGGAAAAGCGGGTCAACCTGCGCGCCGGTCAGCAAGTCCGCATCGACCAAGGCCCGGCGGCCGGCACGGTGGTCCGGTTCGACGGCGCGGTGCCGTTCGTCAACCTGCAGGTCTCCCACGACCCCGGCCAGTCCTGGGTGCTGGTCTTCGCAATCACGATGATGGCGGGACTGCTGGTGTCGCTGCTGGTGCGCAGGCGCCGGGTGTGGGCGCGGATCACGCCGACGACCGCGGGTACGGTAAACGTCGAGCTGGGCGGCCTGACGCGCACCGACAACTCCGGGTGGGGCGCCGAGTTCGAGCGGCTGACCGGGCGGTTGCTGGCGGGTTTTGAGGCGCGGTCCCCGGACATGGCCGAAGCGGCCGCAGGGACCGGAAGGGACGTCGATTGAACACGCTGCACGTCAACGTCGGCCTGGCCCGCTACTCCGACTGGGCGTTCACCTCGGCCGTGGTGGCGCTGGTGGTCGCGCTGCTGCTGCTGGCGTTCGAGTTCGCCCAGGTTCGCGGTCGCGGACTCGCGCCGCTGGCCGTGCCGGCCGGATCGGTGGCCACCGATAGCGCTACCCCTGGGATCGTGGCGGACCAACGGCACCGGCCGTTCGACGAACGCGTCGGGCGGGGCGGGCTGGCCGTCGCCTATCTGGGCATCGGGCTACTGCTGGCGTGCGTCGTGCTGCGCGGCCTGGCCACCCAGCGGGTGCCGTGGGGCAACATGTACGAGTTCATCAACCTGACCTGCTTGTCCGGGCTCATCGCCGGCGCGGTCGTGCTGCGCCGTGCGCGATACCGGCCGCTGTGGGTCTTCCTGCTGGTCCCGGTGCTGATCCTGCTCACCGTGTCCGGACGCTGGCTCTACGCCAATGCCGCCCCGGTGATGCCGGCACTGCAGTCCTACTGGCTGCCCATTCATGTGTCGGTGGTCAGCCTCGGTTCTGGGGTATTCCTGGTCGCCGGTGTCGCCAGCATCCTGTTCCTTGTGCGCACATCGCGGCTGGGTGAGCCAACCGGTGAAGGCGCGCTGGCGGGTATGGTGCGGCGGCTCCCCGATGCCCAAACCCTGGACGGAATCGCCTACCGGACCACGATCTTCGCCTTCCCCGTTTTCGGCTTCGGGGTGATATTCGGTGCCATCTGGGCCGAGGAAGCCTGGGGCCGCTACTGGGGCTGGGACCCCAAGGAGACGGTGTCCTTCGTCGCGTGGGTGGTGTACGCGGCGTACCTGCACGCGCGGTCAACGGCGGGTTGGCGGGACCGCAAGGCCGCCTGGATCAATGTCGCCGGCTTCGTGGCCATGGTCTTCAATCTGTTCTTCGTTAACCTGGTGACCGTCGGCCTGCACTCGTATGCGGGCGTGGGCTGACCGTTCGTCTGCAACCGACCCGAGGACCGCAGCAAGGGGGAGTGCTGGTGACCGAGCATCCGAGGACGGGCGTGGGAGCCCCCGATAGCGGCAACGGCGGCACGGATCATCCGACCGTGCAGTTGCCGCCCGTGCCATCCGTGGGGGCACCACCGGCTGCGGCCGGTGGTGAAACACCGACTAGGTCAGTTGCGGGATTCCGCACCCAGCGGCTCGACCCGACGGCCTACGGCGCCTACTACAGCGGCCCCGATGAGGGCCCGGCCAGCCCGGCTGAAAGGCCGCCGTATCGTCTCGAGCCGGTGCCCCATACGCCGTATCCGGAACTGGCCACCACCACGCTGCTGAGGCCGGTCAAGCCGCCACCGTCGGAAGGCTGGCGTCGGTTGCTCTATCTGCTGTCGGGTCGGCTGATCAACGCCGGGGAAGGCCCTCGGGCCGCGCACCTCAACGACCTGGTCGCTCAGGTCAACCGCCCGCTGCGCGGCTGCTACCGGATCGCGGTGTTGTCGTTGAAAGGGGGTATCGGCAAGACCACGATCACCGCGACCCTGGGGGCCACCTTTGCCGACCTGCGCGGTGACCGGGTTGTCGCGGTCGACGCCAATCCCGACCGCGGCACACTGAGCCAAAAGGTCCCGCTCGAGACGCCGGCCACGGTGCGGCACCTGCTGCGCGACGCCGACGGCATCGAGCGCTACAGCGACGTTCGCGGCTACACATCGAAGGGACCCAGCGGGCTGGAAGTGCTGGCATCGGACAGTGATCCGGCCTCCTCGGACGCATTCAGCGCCGACGACTACACCCGCACCCTGGACATTCTGGAGCGGTTCTACGGCCTGGTGCTCACCGACTGCGGTACCGGGTTGCTGCACTCGGCGATGTCGGCGGTTCTGCCTAGGTCCGACGTACTGGTCGTGGTCAGCTCGGGGTCCATCGACGGCGCCCGCAGCGCCGCGGCGACGCTGGACTGGCTGCAGGCCCACGGCCACGACGACCAGGTGCGCAACTCGATCGCCGTCGTCAACGCGGTGCGGCCGCGCGCGGGCAAGGTCGACGTGGGCAAGGTCGTCGAGCACTTCTCCAGGCGTTGCCGTGCGGTGCGCGTGGTGCCGTTCGACCCACACCTCGAAGAAGGCGCCGAAATCGCGCTGGATCGGTTGCGGCGGGAGACCCGCGAAGCGCTCACCGAACTGGCAGCGGTGGTGGCCGCTGGATTCCCCGGCGACCCGCGGCGCTGCAAACCGAGCTTCACCTAGGAACGGTTATTGTCCCCGTGCCCCAACCGCCGCAGGAACTCTGGATCGTCGTCGGGCCCGATGACGCGAGTCTTGGGCCGGTTCATCTGTGCCCGTGCAGCGCGCCAGCCAAGGTAGATCAGCGTCGCCAAAATCAGCACGAGGAGCAGGTAGAGCACTCGACACCTCCTTGGACCGAATATACCCGCGCCGTAGGCTCAGGCTGTGTCAGAAGCGCCTAACGACAAGACCACTCGGGGTGTTGTCGACATACTGGTCTATGCGACGGCGCGGCTGCTGCTGGTGGTGGCGGTCAGCGCAGCGATTTTCGGGGTCGCGCGACTGATCGGGTTGACCGAATTCCCCGTTGTCGTGGCCACGCTGTTCGGGCTGATCATCGCGATGCCGTTGGGCATTTGGGTGTTCAGCCCGCTGCGGCGGCGCGCCACGGCCGCGCTCGCGGTGGCCGGTGAGCGTCGGCGCGCCGAGCGGGAACGGCTGCGGGCCCGGCTGCGTGGCGAGTCGCTACCCGAAGAACAGTGAGCGCGGGGCGCCTGGTAGTCGGCATTGTGCACAAGTGGGTTGGGCATTCAGCACAGTGTTTGCGCTGATCGTGGCGATTCGCCTCGGCCGCGATTGGCGGCTCCTAACGTTGGCTGCACCGGGTGTGGGTTGCGGGAAGGTGTGCGATGTCTAATTTGCTGGTAACCCCGGAGCTGGTGGCGGCTGCGGCGGCGGATTTGGCGGGTATTGGGTCGGCTATCGGTGCGGCCAATGCGGCGGCCGGGGCCCCGACGATGGCGCTGTTGGCCGCCGGTGCCGATGAGGTGTCGGCGGCGGTGGCGGCCGTGTTTTCCTCCTACGCCCAGCAATATCAGGCGCTGAGCGCTGCGGCGGCGGCGTTTCACGACCAGTTCGTGCGGGCGTTGGCCGCGGGTGCGGGTGCGTATGCGGGCGCCGAGGCCGCCAACGTGGAGCAGCAGTTGCTGAACGCGATCAATGCGCCCACCCTCGCGTTGTTGGGGCGGCCGCTGATCGGCAACGGCGCCGACGGGGCGGCCGGGACCGGTCAGGCCGGCGGGGCAGGCGGGCTGTTGTACGGCAACGGCGGTAACGGCGGGTCGGGTGCGGCCGGGCAGGCCGGCGGGGCCGGCGGCGCCGCCGGGCTGATCGGCCACGGCGGGACCGGCGGGGTCGGGGGTACCGGTGCGGCCGGCGGGGCCGGCGGGACCGGCGGGTGGCTGTTCGGCAACGGCGGGGCCGGCGGGACCGGCGGGGCCGTCACCGGGGTCAGCACCACCGGCGGGCCGGGCGGTCACGGCGGTGACGCCGGCCTGTACGGGTTTGGCGGGGCCGGTGGCGCGGGTGGGTTCGGCCAGAGCGGGGCGGCCGGCGGGGCCGGCGGGGCCGGTGGGGCCGGTGGGTGGTTGTACGGCGACGGCGGCGACGGCGGCGCAGGCGGCAACGGCGGTAACGAGTCCGGCACCGGCGTCAGTGGCGTTGGGGGTGTGGGTGGGGCCGGTGGTGCTGGTGGGTTGTTGTTCGGTAACGGCGGCGACGGCGGCGTCGGCGGCGACGGCGGCGACGGCAGCAGCACCCAGGATTCCGGTGGTGATGGGGGTGCGGGTGGGGCCGGTGGTGCTGGTGGGTGGTTGCTTGGTAATGGGGGGGCCGGCGGGGCCGGCGGGGCCGCCTCAATCAAGGTTGCCACTGGTGGGCTGGGTGGTGATGGTGGCGATGCCGGGCTGTTCGGGTTTGGTGGGGACGGCGGCTGGGGCGGACGCGGAGTGGATGCTCGATTCGGTGCGGCTGGGGGTGCCGCTGGGGCCGGCGGTGCGGGCGGGTGGTTGTACGGCGATGGCGGCGCCGGCGGCGTCGGCGGTGTCGGCGGTGCTGTCTTCAGCCTTTCCTCCGGTGACGGCGGGGCCGGCGGGGCCGGTGGCGGTGGTGGGTGGTTGTTCGGTAACGGCGGCGACGGCGGCGCCGGTGGCGGCGGCGGTGGCCGCTTCGGCAGCGGCAGCGGTGCCGGTGGTGATGGGGCTGTCGGTGGGGCCGGTGGTGCGGGCGCGTGGTTCGGCAACGGTGGCGCCGGCGGCGTCGGCGGCGGCGGTGGCCGCGGCACCACCGCCATCGGTGGCGACGGGGGTGCCGGTGGGGCCGGTGGTGCGGGTGGGTGGTTGTACGGCGACGGCGGCGCCGGCGGTGCCGGCGGCGGTGGTGGCCGCGGCGGCACCGGCAACGATGGTGGCGACGGCGGGGACGGCGGCCGCGGCGGTGATGCCCAGCTGCTTGGCAACGGCGGTGACGGCGGGGCCGGCGGGGCCGGCGGGCCCGCCGGGTTTGGCGCTTCCCCCGGGGCCGGCGCGGCCGGCGGGGGCGGCGGTGCCGGCGGTTCGCTGTTCGGCAGCCCCGGCACGACCGGCCCGCACGGCTGATCCCTGGCTAGCGCCGATCTTCGCGCGCTCAACCCTTCGGCATTCGCACCACCTGGGCGGCATAGCTCAGACCGGCGCCGTAGCCGATCAACAGGGCCAGATCGCCGGGCTTGGCCGCGCCGGTCGTCAGTAATTCGGCCATCGCGAGCGGAATGGAGGCCGCCGAGGTGTTTCCGGTGTGCTCGATATCGTTGGCGACCACCGCGTCGGGCCGCAACTGCAGGTTCTTGACCAGCAGCTCGTTGATGCGGCTATTGGCCTGATGAGGGACGAACACGTCTATCTGGTCGGGTCGCACCCCGGCGGCGTCCATCGCGCGCCGACCGACGTCGCCCATTTTGAACGCTGCCCAACGGAAGACCGCGGGACCTTCGAGCCGCACAAACGGGCGTGGGCCGCTGGGATTCTGGGCGAAAGTGATCCAGTCGATGTCCTGCCGTATGGCATCGGCCTGTTCGCCGTCGCTACCCGCCACGGTTGGTCCAATGCCTTGAAACGGTGTCTCGCCCACCACCACTGCGGCCGCGCCGTCGGCGAAGATGAAGCAGTTGCCGCGGTCGTACATGTCTATCGTGGGGGACAGTTTTTCCGTGCCGACCACCAGCATCGTGGCCGCACCTCCGCCCCGGATCATGTCGGCCGCTGCGCCAAGCGCATATCCGAATCCGGCGCACCCCGCCGAAAGATCGAACCCGAGTATGCCCTTGGCGCCCAGCGACGCCGCGACCATTGGGGCGGCCGGCGGGGTTTGCAGGAAATGGGTGTTGGTGGTGACGATCACGCCATCGATGTCGGCCGCCGACAGGCCGGCGTTCGACAGTGCCCGTCGACAGGCCTCAGTCGCCATGGAAGCCGCCGACTCGTCGTCGGCGGCGAATCGGCGGGTCTTGATGCCGGTTCGGGTGTAGATCCACTCGTCGGACGAGTCGATGTGCTGGCATATCTCGTCGTTGGTGACCACGCGTTCGGGCCGGTACGCCCCGACACTGAGCAGCCCGACGCTCCTGGCGCCGCTGGTCGTGGCGATCTCCGTCATACCCGTCCTATCTGTTCTCGTCGAGTGTGCACCTACGGCGACGACACGCCGACGGAGCCCGCCCTGAGTGCACGTTCGAAGTTAGCTCAACTGACCAAACGCCAATGCCCCCGCCACCGCCAACGCCCACACCAGCATGGCCAGCCCAGTGTCACGCAGTACCGGGATCAGCTCGCGCCCGCCGCGCCCGGATCGCACCGGTCCGGCAGCGCGCAGCGCCAAAGGCGCGGCCACCAAGCCCACCACACACCACGGCGTGGCCAGCATTAGCACGAACGTCAGCACCCCGGCGACCGCCAGCAGGCCCTGGTAAAGCATCCGGGTCCGGGCGTCTCCCAGCCGCACCGCCAGCGTGATCTTGTCGGCCCGCGCGTCGGTGGGGATGTCGCGCAGGTTGTTGGCCACCAGCACCGAGCACGACAACGCACCCGTTGCTACCGCCTGTGCCAGCCCCACCCAGTCCACCCGCAATGCCTGCGTGTACTGGGTACCGAGCACGGCGACCGGCCCGAAGAACACAAACACCGCCAGTTCGCCGAAGCCCGCATAGCCGTAGGGTTTTGACCCGCCGGTGTAGAGCCAGGCCCCGGCGATGCAGATCGCACCCACCGCAATCAGCCACGGCGCGCTGAGCAGCGCCAAAACCAGCCCGGCCAGCGCACCGAGCGCCAGGCTCGTCATGGCAGCGGTCAGCACCGAGCGCGGGGTCGCCAGCCGCGAGCCCACCAACCGCACCGGACCCACCCTGTCGTCATCGGTGCCGCGGATGCCGTCGGAGTAGTCATTGGCGTAATTGACCCCAATGACCAGCGCCACCGCAACAGCCAGTGCCAACAGCGCTTTCCACCACACGGCCGCGTGCAGCCAGGCCGCGGCGCCGGTGCCGGCAACCACTGGCGCGATCGCGTTCGGCAGCGTTCGGGGCCGCGCGCCGGAGACCCACTGTGCGAAACTGGCCACCAGGGCATCCTGCCCTATGCACAACAATGGGCGCATGCTCGGAGTGATCGGCGGCAGCGGCTTCTACACCTTCTTTGGGTCGGACACCCGCACAGTCAATTCGGACACCCCCTACGGTCAACCCAGCGCCCCGATCACGATCGGCACCATCGGGGTGCACGACGTCGCGTTCTTGCCCCGCCACGGCGCCCATCACCAGTACTCGGCGCACGCCGTGCCGTATCGGGCCAACATGTGGGCGCTGCGCGCGCTTGGTGTGCGGCGGGTCTTCGGGCCGTGTGCGGTCGGCAGCCTGGACCCTGAACTCGAGCCCGGCGCGGTCGTGGTGCCCGATCAGCTGGTCGACCGCACCAGCGGCCGCGCCGACACCTATTTCGACTTCGGCGGTGTCCATGCCGCCTTCGCCGATCCGTACTGCCCCACGCTGCGGGCCGCGGTGACCGGCCTGCCCGGTGTTGTCGACGGCGGCACCATGGTGGTGATCCAGGGTCCGCGGTTTTCCACCCGCGCGGAAAGCCAGTGGTTCGCCGCTGCCGGGTGCAATCTGGTCAACATGACCGGCTATCCCGAGGCGGTGCTGGCTCGCGAACTCGAATTATGCTACGCAGCAATCGCTTTGGTGACAGATGTGGATGCCGGCGTCGCTGCTGGCGATGGCGTGAAAGCCGCCGACGTGTTCGCCGCATTCGGGGAGAACATCGAACTGCTCAAAAGGCTGGTGCGGGCCGCCATCGATCGGGTCGCCGACGAGCGCACGTGCACGCACTGTCAACACCACGCCGGTGTTCCGTTGCCGTTCGAGCTGCCATGAGGGTGCTGCTGACCGGCGCGGCCGGCTTCATCGGGTCGCGCGTGGATGCGGCGTTACGGGCTGCGGGTCACGACGTGGTGGGCGTCGACGCGCTGCTGGCCGCCGCGCACGGGCCAAACCCGGTGCTGCCACCGGGCTGCCAGCGGGTCGACGTGCGCGACGCCAGCGCGCTGGCCCCGTTGTTGGCCGGTGTCGATCTGGTGTGTCACCAGGCCGCCATGGTGGGTGCCGGCGTCAACGCCGCCGACGCACCCGCCTATGGCGGCCACAACGATTTCGCCACCACGGTGCTGCTGGCGCAGATGTTCGCCGCCGGGGTCCGCCGTTTGGTGCTGGCGTCGTCGATGGTGGTTTACGGGCAGGGGCGCTATGACTGTCCCCAGCATGGACCGGTCGACCCGCTGCCGCGGCGGCGAGCCGACCTGGACAATGGGGTCTTCGAGCACCGTTGCCCGGGGTGCGGCGAGCCAGTCATCTGGCAATTGGTCGACGAGGATGCCCCGTTGCGCCCGCGCAGCCTGTACGCGGCCAGCAAGACCGCGCAGGAGCACTACGCGCTGGCGTGGTCGGAAGCGAGTGGCGGTTCGGTGGTGGCGTTGCGCTACCACAACGTCTACGGCCCCGGCATGCCGCGCGACACCCCCTACTCCGGAGTGGCCGCGATCTTCCGCTCGGCGGTTGAAAAAGGCAAGCCACCAAAGGTTTTCGAAGACGGCGGCCAGATGCGGGACTTCGTGCACGTGGACGACGTGGCCGCGGCGAACCTCGCCGCGGTGCATCTGGGTGAAGCGGACCGCGACGGGTTTACCGCGGTCAACGTCTGTTCCGGGCGCCCCATCTCGATCCTTCAGGTGGCAACCGCGATATGCGACGCCCGCGGTGGCTCGATGTCCCCGGCCATCACCGGGCACTACCGCAGCGGCGACGTGCGCCACATTGTCGCCGATCCCGCGCGGGCCGCCCGCGTGCTCGGGTTCCGCGCGGCCGTCGATCCAGGCGAAGGACTGCGTGAGTTCGCGTTCGCGCCGCTTCGCTGACCGCTCGAGCTACGACGAGTGGTCCGGCGGCCGGTAGATCTTCGGCCGCACTGGGTGCGTCGACCCAGCTGACCTGAAAATCCGGGGGGATCCAGCAGGCCGGGACAGCGCCGGGGTGTGCGGGGGTTGCGGCAGCTGGCGCAGCCTGCCGATGACGATGGCCGCCGCGAGGATGCTGAGCGCCAGGCCGCACAGCACCACATCGAAGGTGCTGGTGATCTGCTGGGCAAGATCGTTTCCGTAGACGGGGTGAGCCGACCCGCCCGAAGATGCCTGGAATCGCGGAGCCAGGACGACGCCGACGATGACGCGCGAAACGGTGAATGTGCATAGCAATCCGCACAGCGACGAGATCAGCCTCGCGGGCAGGGCCTCGGTCGCCATGTTGAAGCGAAGCCAGATCGCTAGGACCGCGGTGGCCAGATCGAACGCAGCCAGCGCCATGCTGTCGTAGCGCGAGAACGGATAATTCAACAGCACCGCGACGACGAGGTCGGTCAACCGCATCGCTACCGAGCCCAGGCACCACACGGCGATGAGCAGCAAGCCGTTTCGGGACGCTGCCCGCCACACGGTTTTGTCGATCGGTGGCGCGTTCGGGGACCTGAACAGGGTCAGCGGCGCACACATTGCCGCGGCCGCGGCCCACACCAGATAACCCTCGTATCCCACGCCGGCCGTCGACGTGTTTTGGGCAATGCCGTGGAACGCGTCGATCTCGCGGCCGATGGGAAGGCTCCACACGATGGACCCGGCGATCAGGGTGGAGCCACCCAGCGCCACGGTTGAGAGCGCTTCGGCCGCTGTAGGCCGAAGCAGCCACCGGGACGCGACCAGCACGGCGGCCAGGGCTACCACGCCGTACACCACCGCCGTGTCGATGACCGCGAGGTTCTGTTTGCCAAAACCGGACGCGCCGGCCGCGGGCTCCAACGCGTACCTGACCCGCCAGCTCAGGTTGAAACCGGTGCTGAGGGCCGCACCCAACATAGACGCGTAGCCGAGGAACTGGGTGGCCCGCAGCCACCTGCTGTGGCTGCCCTCATCGGTGGTAGCGCCGGTTAGCGCCGGTTGCGCGCTCAACAGCGCGCCGGTGATCCCCAGCCATCCCCCCGGCCCGACACCACCGGGCACGTGGACGGTGCCGCCGAGTCGAATCGTCTGGATCGCGTCGAACACCACGAAGGCCAGCACCAGCAGCAGATAGGGGACGTTGAGGCCCAGGCGAAGCTGTGAGCGCCTCCCGGCGAAGGTCACGGCAAGCGATGCCAAAGAGAGCGATGTCACCGCCAGCAGCAACCCGAACACGGTCTTGCTGCTGTCCGGGATTCGGAAACCGAAATACAGGTTCCATGGGAAAAACAGCGCACCGATGAGCAGGGCACCAGCGGCCAAGTCGCGGACGACCTCGCGTCGTCGGGTGTCGTCGCTGCTCAGGCCCACGATGCCCCCCGGGAATCAAGAACGGTTGGCGCCGAGTCGGTCCTGTGGTGGCGTGGGTGCACCCGGCCGGGCCGACTGCGTTGCTCGCTTGCGAACATAGTCTCCGTTCCGACGACGCGGCAGTGGCGCAGAACACGCGGTTGGGCGGATCTCGTTTGCCCGGTGACCGTCCCGCTGTTTGCGAACCCGGTTACGCTGCGGTCATAGGCGAACGCTGTCGCCGAATTACCGATACTGCCGACGGTATCGCAGTGTAACGATGCCGGGACATTGCTGGTTGTGGGGTAGCCAGCCGAAGGAGAGCCGCGATGGACGTCGCTTTGGGGGTTGCGGTCACGGATCGGGTCGCGCGTCTGGCGCTGGTCGACTCGGCTGCGCCCGGCACCGTGATCGACCAGTTCGTGCTCGATGTGGCCGAGCACCCGGTCGAGGTGTTAACCGAGACCGTGGTGGGCACGGATCGGTCATTGGCCGGCGAAAACCACCGGCTGGTCGCTACCCGGCTGTGTTGGCCGGATCAGGCCAAAGCTGACGAGCTGCAGCACGCACTGCAGGACTCCGGGGTCCACGACGTTGCCGTGATATCCGAGGCGCAGGCCGCCACGGCGCTGGTCGGGGCGGCACATGCCGGCTCTGCCGTGCTGTTGGTGGGTGATGAGACGGCAACCTTATCGGTGGTTGGTGACCCGGACGCGCCGCCGACGATGGTGGCCGTCGCGCCGGTGGCGGGCGCCGACGCCACATCGACCGTCGATACCCTGATGGCCCGGCTCGGCGACCAGGCCCTCGCCCCGGGGGATGTCTTCCTGGTGGGTAGGTCCGCCGAGCACACCACGGTTCTTGCCGACCAGCTGCGCGCGGCGTCGACGATGCGCGTGCAGACTCCCGACGACCCCACGTTCGCGCTGGCCCGTGGCGCGGCGATGGCGGCCGGCGCCGCTACGATGGCGCACCCGGCCCTGGTCGCGGATGCGACCACTTCGCTCCCCCCGGCCGAGGCGGGGCAATCGGGTTCTGAAGGCGAGCAGCTGGCGTACTCGCAGGCCAGCGATTACGAGCTGCTTCCGGTCGACGAATATGAGGAACACGACGAATACGGGGCAGCCGCGGATCGCTCGGCGCCGTTGAGCCGACGGTCGCTGCTGATCGGCAACGCTGTCGTGGCCTTTGCGGTGATCGGTTTCGCCTCGCTGGCGGTGGCGGTGGCGGTCACCATCCGACCGACCGCGGCCTCAAAACCGGTAGAGGGACACCAAAACGCCCAGCCAGGGAAGTTCATGCCGTTGTTGCCGACGCAACAGCAGGCGCCGGTCCCGCCGCCTCCGCCCGATGATCCCACCGCTGGATTCCAGGGCGGCACCATTCCGGCTGTACAGAACGTGGTGCCGCGGCCGGGTACCTCACCCGGGGTGGGTGGGACGCCGGCTTCGCCTGCGCCGGAAGCGCCGGCCGTGCCCGGTGTTGTGCCTGCCCCGGTGCCAATCCCGGTCCCGATCATCATTCCCCCGTTCCCGGGTTGGCAGCCTGGAATGCCGACCATCCCCACCGCACCGCCGACGACGCCGGTGACCACGTCGGCGACGACGCCGCCGACCACGCCGCCGACCACGCCGGTGACCACGCCGCCAACGACGCCGCCGACCACGCCGGTGACCACGCCGCCAACGACGCCGCCGACCACGCCGGTGACCACGCCACCAACGACCGTCGCCCCGACGACCGTCGCCCCGACGACGGTCGCTCCGACCACCGTCGCCCCGACCACGGTCGCTCCAGCCACCGCCACGCCGACGACCGTCGCTCCGCAGCCGACGCAGCAGCCCACGCAACAACCAACCCAACAGATGCCAACCCAGCAGCAGACCGTGGCCCCGCAGACGGTGGCGCCGGCTCCGCAGCCGCCGTCCGGTGGCCGCAACGGCAGCGGCGGGGGCGACTTATTCGGCGGGTTCTGATCACGGTCGCGGCTTCACTACGGTCGGAGGACATGGCCGGTGATGCGGTGACGGTGGTGCTGCCCTGTCTCAACGAGGAGGAGTCACTCCCGGCGGTGCTGGCCGCGATCCCGGCCGGCTATCGGGCGCTAGTGGTGGACAACAACAGCACCGATGACACCGCGACGGTGGCCGCCCGCCACGGTGCCCAGGTGGTTGTCGAGCCGCGGCCCGGATACGGCTCGGCGGTGCATGCCGGTGTGCTCGCCGCGACCACCCCCATCGTAGCGGTCATCGACGCCGACGGCTCGATGGATGCCGGCGACTTGCCCAAGCTGGTCGCCGAACTCGACAAGGGCGCCGACCTGGTGACCGGTCGGCGGCGGCCGGTGGCGGGCCTGCACTGGCCATGGGTCGCCCGGGTGGGCACCGTGGTGATGAGCTGGCGGCTGCGCACCCGCCACCGCCTGCCGGTGCACGACATCGCGCCCATGCGGGTCGCCCGGCGAGAGGCCCTGCTGGATCTGGGCGTTGTCGATCGACGCTCGGGTTACCCGCTGGAGCTGCTGGTCCGGGCCGCTGCGGCGGGCTGGCGTGTCGTCGAACTCGACGTCAGTTACGGTCCCCGGACCGGCGGCAAATCCAAGGTCAGCGGTTCGCTGCGGGGCAGCATCATCGCGATCCTGGACTTCTGGAAGGTGATCTCGTGAGCTGCCTGCCGGTCAGCGTGCTGGTGGTCGCTAAAGCGCCGGAGCCGGGCCGGGTCAAGACCCGGCTGGCCGCGGCGATTGGCGATAAGGTCGCCGCCGACATCGCCGCGGCCGCACTGCTGGACACCCTGGATGCGGTGGCCGCTGCGCCGGTCACCGCCCGGGCGGTGGCGCTTACCGGCGACCTGGACTCCGCGGCCGATTCCGCGGAGATCCGCCGACGGCTTAAGTCCTTCACGGTATTTCGGCAGCGCGGTGACGCCTTCGCCGACCGGCTCGCCAACGCACACGTCGACGCGGCCGACGGCTATCCGGTGCTGCAGATCGGGATGGACACGCCCCAGGTGACCGCCGAGCTGTTGGCCGATTGTGCACGCCTGCTGCTTCAAATCCCCGCGGTGCTCGGCCTGGCGTTCGACGGCGGTTGGTGGGTGCTGGGGATACGCACGCCTACTGCGGCCGAGTGCCTGCGCGCCGTCCCGATGTCACAGCCAGACACCGGCGAGCTCACCTTGAAGGCGTTGCGCGACAACGGCATTGATGTGACGCTAGTGCAGCGTCTGGGCGACTTCGACATCGTGGACGACATCGCGCTGGTACGCGATTGCTGCGCTCCGGGGAGTCGGTTCGCGCAGGCTACCCGCGCGGCTGGACTCTGAGGCCGCGCCGGCGCATTTGCTTACCAGTTGGTGAAGATGATGCTGTTCAGCAGTAGGGCCCCGGCGGCGTTGACCGCCAGCCAGAGTCGGTGCGAGCGGGGCGGCAGCAGTGCGGGCGCCGCGGTCAGCCAAATGGTGAAGGGCAGCCAGATTCGTTCGGTCTCGGCTTTGCTCAGCATGCTCAGGTCGGCCAAGGCGATGGCGGCCAGCACCGCCAGCAGCAGCAGATGGCAGCCGGATCGACGACTGATCGCGGCCCGGTCGAATACCCGGCTGAGACCTGCGACGCTGCCTAACCCGATAGCGCAGACCACGCACGCCAAGTTTGCCCAGGACCAATAGCCGAACGGCCGATCTTTGGCGATCCCCTGCCAATAGCGTTGCTGGACAAGGGTATAACCGTCGAACCAGGAGAATCCGGCAACCGCGAAGCTCACCGCGACCACCAGCGCCGCCAGCACGGCCGGCCCCAGTGCCCGCAGGACGGGCCGCCAATCTGCGGCGGCCAACACCGCCATCCCCGGCAGCACGATCAGCACGAGCCCGTAGTTGAGAAAGACACCCCAGCCGAGCAGTAGCCCCGCTCCGGCCGCCACCAGCGCCGGGAAGCGAGTGGCACCATGCACCGCCACCGCCAACAGGGCGATACCCCACGCCGCCACACCGGCGAAATACCCGTCGGCCGAAACCGCGATCCAGATCGCCGTCGGCGCCACCGCGACGAATGGTGCCGTCCGCCGCGCCATCTGCTCACTGGCCAGCACCCGCACGGCGATCAGCACCGCCGCCGCCGCGCTGGATCCCACCAGCAGGCACACCAGCCCCGCCCAACCGCCACCGCGCAGCCCGATCCGATCCAGCCAGACAAACGTCAGCAGCGCACCCGGCGGGTGCCCGGAGACGTGAGTCACCCAGGAATTGGGCTGGAAGTCGAGAATCCGGCTGGTGAACGTCCGCAACGTCGCCGGGATGTCGGCAATGCCGGGCACCTGCCACAGGTACTCGTCACGGGTGGTCAATCGGCCGGCAAAGCCGCGCTGCCAGCCGTCGATCATCGCCAGTGAGAACGCCCAGGCGGCGGCGGTGGCCCAGGTGCTCAGCGTCAGCACCCGCCAGGGGAGCCGGTGCGCCACTACCGGCCCCCACGCCACAACGGCCACTGCGGTAAGAACCGCCGGGGCCGTGCCCCAGCCAACATGGGCGTCCCAGTAGCCGAAGATCGGCGCGGCGCCGGCGCGCGTGGCAAACCGCTCCAAGCCGATATCGGATCGCGGTTTGATTCCCAGGTTCAACCGCGGCAGTACGAACGCGGCGCCGACCAGGACAAACCCGATCGCGACGGCCAATCCCTCGCGGCGACCGATCCTCACGACCGATCAGCCTATTGATCGGCTTCACCGGCGAACCGGCGCACCAACGCTGCCCGGTCCACCTTGCCGATGCCGCGTCGCGGTAGCACGTTCACGACATGTAGCTCTCGGGGCGCGGCGGTGACGTCCAGGGTGCGCGCGACATGCGCCCGCAGCGCTTCTAGCGTTGGTGGTGGGCATCCGTCGCCGACCACAATCGCGGCGACCACTCGCTGACCGAGTCGGTCGTCGGCAAGTCCAAAAACCGCGCAGTCACGCACCGCAGGGTGGGTGCCCAGTGCGGCCTCCACTGGCTGCGGCAGCACGGTGAATCCGCCCGTGCTGATCGCTTCGTCGGCTCGGCCCAGCACGGTCAGCACACCCGAATCACCCGATTCAAGGGCGCCAAGGTCGTCGGTGTGAAACCAGCCTGGCTCGGCGAACGGATCGGGCGAGACCGGGTTGCGATAGCCCTTGGCCAGGGTCGCACCGCCGATAGCTATGCGGCCGCCGGCCAGCACCCTCAGCCGGACCCCGTCGAGCGGAACGCCGTCGTAGACACAGCCGCCCGAGGTCTCGCTCATGCCGTAGGTGCGCACCACCGTGATGCCGGCGGCGGCCGCGGCGTCCAGGATGGGCCGGGGGGCCGGCCCGCCGCCGATCAGCACCGCGTCCAATTCGGCCAGCGCGGCCGTGGCCGCCGGGTCGGTAAGTGCCTTGGCCAACTGTGCGGCGACCAGCGACGTGTATCGCCGGCCAGAACCCAATCTCTTTATCGCGTTGGGTAATTCGGTGACATCGAATCCCGCGGAGACGTTCAGTTCGACAGGAACTGATCCGGCGATCACGCTGCGCACCAGCACCGCCAGCCCGGCGATGTGATACGGCGGCACAGCCAACAGCCAGCTGCCCGGTCCGCCGAGCCGGTCGTGGGCGGCCGAGGCGCTGGCGGTCAAGGCCGCCGCGGTCAACATGGCGCCCTTGGGCGGTCCCGTGGTTCCTGACGTCGTCACTACCAGGGCGACGTCGTCGTCAATCTGCTCGCCCACTCGCAAAGCGCCCAGCAAGGACTCATGCTGGGTGGGCACCGCGACCAATGCCGGGTCGCTGCCACCCAGCACTCGTTGCAGGGCAGGCAGCAGCAGCGCGGTAGCAGAACCGGCCGGGACGTGCAGCGCACGCAGGATGGCTATGCGTGCTCCTCGCGGTCGCGGACGTCATCGAGTGGCCATCCCTGGGCGGCCAACCGCGCCCGGACGCGCTCAACATCCTCCGGTGACGGCAACTCGTCGGTGAAATGGGTGATCACCACGCCGATGTCGATCTGGTCGAAGTCACCGAGTCGCATCAGTTCGTTAGCCACCGCCTTGACCTCATCGTGGCTCAGCCGGCGGCAAAGCAGGGCGAGCACCGCAAAGGAGTCGGTCGGCGGAATGCCCTCGGGATATCCCGCGCGCAACCACGCGACGATCGAGGTGAGAAACCGGTTCACGCTGTTATATCTTCCCGTCGGGGCCGTCGCCAAACCCTATGTCGCGGCCATCTGCGACTCTACTTGGGTGTGGCGCCCAGGAAGGCCCAGCCGGTGTGATGCGCGATGAAGTCACGGGCGATATACAGCACTCCAATGATGACTACCGCAAGCACCAGCGCGAAGATCGCCCAACTGACGGCAACCAGCAGCGGGCGCCGGCGCGCGGTGGCGTCGGCACCGTCGCCGGCGGCCTGCAGCCGCACGCCCACCGCGAACAGGCCCGGTAGCAGCGCGCCGGCTAGCAGACTGAAGATCAGGATCTTCAGGGTGGCCGTGTAGTTGAACCAGGCACTCACGGGGCGTTCCTCGTGGTGACGCCGAACTGTGGTGCTCGGTGGTTCGGTGGGGGAGTCGGAGCCGGCGGTGCAGGCACCGGCGGCCTCTGATCCGCAAGCGGCTGCGCACCCGCTTCCAGGCCGGCCGTCAGGTTGCCTTCCCAGTCGGCGTTGACGTTGGTGTGGTCGATCGGCGCCCTGCGCGACCGCAGCCAGATGGCGGTGGCGGTCAGCCACAACAGTGCGAAACCGAGGATCGCACCGGGGTAGCCACCGATGAAATGCACCAGCCCGTAGGTGAAGGCCCCGACCAGCCCGGCCAACGGGAGCGTCACCAGCCACGCGACCACCATGCGGCCGGCTACCCCCCAGCGCACCTCGGCGCCGGGCTTGCCGACGCCGCTGCCCAGCACGGACCCGGTCGCGACCTGCGTTGTGGACAGCGCATAGCCGAAGTGCGCGGACAACAGAATGACGGCGGCCGATGACGACTCGGCGGCCATACCCTGCGGTGGTTTGATCTCGACCAGCCCTTTGCCTAGGGTGCGGATGATGCGCCAGCCACCCAGGTAGGTACCGGCGGCCATGGCCACGGCGCAACTCACGATCACCCACAGCGGCGGCACCGATGCCGTCGTGCTGACCGCGCCGTAGGACATCAACGCCAGGAAGATCACGCCCATCGTCTTCTGCGCGTCGTTGGTGCCGTGCGCCAGCGAGACCAGCGACGCCGAGCCGATCTGGCCGCGCCGGAAACCGCGTTCCGTACGCTTTTCGGCAACCCCGCGCGTCGTCCGGTAGACCAGCCAGGTGCCGACTGCTCCGACCAGCGTGGCCAGCAGCGCGGCTACCACGGCCGGCACGATCACCTTGGACACCACTCCGCTCCAGATCACCCCACGCAGGCCGACGGCGGCAATTGTGGCGCCGACGATGCCGCCGATCAGCGCATGTGAGGAACTCGACGGAATGCCCAGCAACCAGGTCAACAGGTTCCAGACGATCCCGCCGACCAGGCCGGCGAACACCAACTCCAGCGTCACCAGATTCGCGTCGATCAGACCCTTGGCGATTGTGGCCGCCACGGCGGTGGACAAAAACGCACCGATCAGGTTCAGCACGGCAGAAAGTGCTATCGCTACCCGCGGTGCCAGGGCGCCGCTGGCAATCGAGGTCGCCATGGCGTTTCCGGTGTCGTGGAACCCGTTGGTGAAGTCGAACGCCAATGCCGTCACGACGACAATGAGCAAAAGGAACAACTGAAGGTTCACAGGGCCTGATTCTGCTGGTCGGGATATTGCGTTGTCGATCAAACGAGTACGCGAAATGCGGGTGTATCTCGACTCGTCGTCAGATGTTACCAATCACGTAACCCAGCGTTTTGCGGAGTTCACGCCCGGGTGTCTGTACGCAGCGGGTGACCCTCGGGAACCTCGACGAATATCAGTGTGATCCCGTCTGGGTCGGTCACATGCATCTCGTGCAGGCCCCACGGTTCGCGGCGGGGCTCGCGAGCGATCGACACGCCTCGGCTGACCAGCTCGGTCTGGGTAGCCTCGAGGTCGCGCACCTGCAGCCACAGCGCGCCGGGAAAAGGTCCCCGCGAATGGTCCGGCTCGCCGTAACCGGCCAGTTCGAGCAGTGACTGACCGGCGAAAAACACTGTGCCGGCCCCGTATTCACGGGCAATCGCCAGCCCGATCTGGTCACGGTAGAAGCTCAGCGACCGCTGATAGTCCGCCGGCCGAAGTAGCATCCGGCTGGCCAGGATTTCCATGGCCCTGTGTCTATCACGTAGCGGCACGCCGGCGGCCGAGGGTCGGCAGGCCGGGACCCGGTTCAAGGGTTGAGCTGTTCGTTGCGGCGCTGCATGAGTGCATTGACCCAGCGGGGACCGATGCTGTCCAGCGCGTTGACGGCGACGGCAACCCGAGGCGCGATCCGCACCGGTCGGGTGCGGGCGGCGGTGACCATCCACTCGGCGGCTTCCGCGGCGGTCAGCGCCGGCAGCCCGTCGTAGGCCTTCGTCGGCGCAATCATCGGAGTTGCCACCAGCGGGTAGTACAGCGTCGTCGAATGCACGCCCTGACTACCCCACTCGGTTTCGATGATCCGGCTCACCGCCGACAGTGCGGCCTTCGATGCGTTGTACACCGAGAACAGCGGCGAAGCCTCCGACAACACGCCCCAGGTGGCGACATTGATGATATGGCCGTCGCCACGCTCGAGCATCCCGGGTGCAAGCCCGCGGATAAGCCGCAGCGGGGCATAGTAGTTGAGCACCATGGTGCGCTCGACGTCGTGCCAGCGTTCCAGCGACTCGGCCAGCGGCCGCCGGATCGACCGGCCGGCATTGTTGATCAGGATGTCGATCCCGCCGATGCGCTTTTCGACGTCTTCGACCAGCGCGTCGATCGCTTCCATGTCCGAGAGGTCGCAGGGGAGCGACATCGCCGTGCCGCCGTCGCCGGTGATCCGGTCCGCCACCGCATCCAGCAGATCCTTACGGCGCGCGACGGCAACCACGACGGCGCGGTGCAGTCCGAACTGTTTGGTCGCGGCCGCACCGATGCCTGACGACGCGCCGGTGAGCAGGATGCGCTTGCCGGTGAGGTCGACGGGTTGCATCGCGGGCCGGTTGATCAGCAGTTGCGGCGAAATTGGTGGCCGCATGCCGGCCAATGTGATTTGTTCAGTCAACCAGCGCAGCGGTCTTTTGCTCACAGCTGGGGAGTCTAGTTTTGCCGAGCCTGTAGTTACTGTGGTGTCCCACTCGTCGGGCTTCTGCTCGGCAACTACAGCCTCGGCGAACGGCCGCGTTAGAAATAGCGCGGAAACGGGCTCCAGTCGGGGGGACGCTTCTGTAGGAAGGCGTCGCGGCCTTCGACGGCCTCGTCGGTCATGTAGGCCAGGCGGGTGGCCTCACCGGCAAACAGTTGCTGACCCACCAGCCCGTCGTCGAGCAGGTTGAACGCGAACTTCAGCATCCGTTGCGCCTGAGGCGATTTCGCGTTGATCTCGGCCGCCCACTGCAGCCCCACTGTCTCCAGCTCGGCGTGTTCGGCCACCGCGTTGACCGCGCCCATCTGGTGCATCTGCTCGGCGGTGTAGGTGCGGCCTAGGAAGAAGATCTCGCGGGCAAACTTCTGGCCGACCTGACGGGCCAGATATGCGCTGCCGTAACCGCCATCGAAGCTGCCGACGTCGGCGTCGGTCTGCTTGAAGCGGGCGTACTCGCGGCTGGCCAGGGTGAGATCGCAGACCACGTGCAGGCTGTGTCCCCCGCCGGCCGCCCAGCCATTGACCAGACAAATGACCACCTTGGGCATGAACCGGATCAGCCGCTGCACCTCCAGGATGTGCAACCGGCCGGCGCGGGCGACATCAACCGTGTCCGCGGTGTCTCCGCTGGCGTACTGGTAACCGCTGCGCCCACGAATTCGTTGGTCGCCGCCGGAGCAGAACGCCCAGCCGCCGTCCTTCGGGGACGGCCCGTTGCCGGTCAGCAGCACCACTCCGACGTCGGGCGACATTCGTGCATGGTCGAGCACCCGGTACAGCTCGTCGACGGTGTGCGGGCGAAATGCGTTGCGCACTTCAGGGCGGTTGAACGCCACCCGCACCGTGGCATCGTCGACGTGGCGGTGGTAGGTGATGTCGGTCAGATCGTCGAACCCGTCCACGAGCCGCCACGCCTTGGCATCAAAAGGGTTGTCACTCAAGGCTGTTGAACTCCGTCCTTGTTCGCCGGCTGGAGCCACCACGGCGATCTGATCCGTTCACCCATGCCTGCCACAGTAATCATGGCCGCTGGGCGTCAGCCGGACGGTATGGTGCCCGGGGCCTTGGTCACATGTGGTCGTGAGTTGGCGCCCGGGCGGCTTTCTGTGGAGGGTCACCGCGTACTCGATCATGGCGCTGCTCGCAGTTCATCACCGAACCGGCACAGTGTCGCTCGGCAATGCGGTCTACTCGTGGGGCATGTTAAGCGCTCAACAGGGCGGCGCGCCCACCTTTCTCCAAGCCCCGCTGGACTCAGCCGATGGCGTGAGCCGAGGGCCAGGCGCGTGCCAATCTTTCGTCGGTGGTCAACAACACCAGACCTGCCGTTTCGGCCAGCTCGACGTAGAGGGCATCGGTCAGGCGGAGGGTGTCGCGGCGCGACCACGCTCCAGCAAGCAGCGACGAAAGACCGTGTCGAGTCACCGGCACCTGTCGCAACTCCTCCAGTGCCGCATCGACATAGGCAACGGTGAGTGCGCCGGCGCGCTGCATGCGCCCCAGCGCCGACAACACCTCTGCATCGAAGTGCGCCGGCGCGTGCATCGCGGTCCGAGCCAGCCGCGCGCGCACCGCAGAGCACCGATCGCTAGTGCGAGCCAGTAGATCCACCATGGCACTCGCGTCGACGACCACCTGCTCCGGCGGCGAAGTGGGCGATGCTCTCACGCTTCGAACTCATCGCGAGCGGCATCGATCGCACCCAGCACGTCATCATGCCGAGCGCCGGTGCTTCTGGGTTCCAACCCCTCAAGCCACGCATCGGTTGCGGAGTTCTCCAACTCGGCACTGATCGCGGCCTGAGTCAGCGCCGAGACGTTCAAGCCCCGCGCCCTGGCGCGCTCCGCCAATTCGTCGGGCACATACACGTTCAACCGAGCCATACACACCAATGTACACACAACGATCGTTTTCGTGCGCCGGCTCAACAAGGCCTTCGGCGGGTTCTTTCGCCCGCCGCAGACCGCGAAACCCGCTGTGAAGGTGGGTTATCCCGAGCATCGCCGGCATATCTGCACGGCATCGGCGGCGTCAAGTGCGCCGGCATCGCCAGGCCGAAGGCCGGGGTGAAGACTAATCCAGATCAGATGCGAGGGACCAGACTTCATGCAACGGCCAAGCCCTAGCCGACCGCGCGCCCAGCGCCTTCCCAGAACCGTGCGCGCACGGCCTTCTTGTCCGGCTTTCCTAGACCGGTCAACGGCAAAGAGTCGACGACCACCACCCGCTTGGGTGCCTGCACCGATCCCTTGCGTTGTTTGACCGCTGCCTGGATCTCGGCGGTCATGGCCTCGATCGCGGGCTCATCGCGGGCCGCGTTGGAGCGCAACACCACCACCGCGGTGACGGCCTCGCCCCACTTCTCATCCGGCGCGCCAACCACGCACACCTGAGCAACCGCCGGATGCTCGGCCACCACGTCCTCGACCTCCCGGGGGAACACGTTGAAGCCGCCGGTGACGATCATGTCCTTGACGCGGTCGACGATGTAGTAGAAGCCATCGGAGTCCTCGCGGGCCAGGTCGCCGGTGTGCAGCCAGCCGTCTTTAAAAGTCCGCGACGTCTCGTCTGGCAGATTCCAGTAACCGCCCGCCAACAGCGGTCCGCTGACACAGATTTCGCCGACTTCGCCCTGCTTCACCGGCTTGCCATGCTCGTCTAACAGCGCGACGCGGGCGAACAGCGTCGGCCGCCCACATGAGGTCAGCCGCTTCTCGTCGTGATCGCCCTTGGCCAGATAGGTGATCACCATGGGCGCCTCGGATTGCCCGTAGTACTGGGCGAAGATTGGGCCGAACCGCCGGATCGCCTCGGCTAGTCGCACCGGGTTGATCGCCGAGGCGCCGTAGTAGACGGTTTCCAGCGACGACAGGTCCCGGGTGTGCGAATCCGGGTGGTCCAGCAGCGCGTACAGCATCGATGGCACCAACATGGTCGCTGTAATGCGTTGCTCCTCAATGATTCTGAGTACCTCGGCCGGGTCGAACTTCGCCAGCACTATCATCTCGCCGCCCTTGATCACCGTCGGCGTGAAAAACGCCGCGCCGGCGTGCGACAGCGGGGTGCACATTAAGAACCGCGGGTTGGCCGGCCACTCCCATTCGGCGAGCTGGATCGAGGTCATGGTGGCGATCGACTGCGCGGTGCCTATCACGCCCTTAGGCTTGCCGGTGGTGCCGCCGGTGTAAGTCAGGCCGATAACTTGGTCGGGTGGCAGGTCGGCGGCGACCAGCGGCTGCGGCTGGTATTTGGCGGCCTCGGCGGATAGGTCGACTGCCACATGCTTGAGCGCATCGGGCACCGGCCCAATGGTGAGGATTTGCTGCAGCGAGTCCACCTGCTCCAGCAGAGCCAGTGCGCGCTCGACGAACATCGGGTTGGGGTCGATGATCAGTGAGCTGATGCCGGCGTCGTTCAGCACGTAGGCGTGATCGGCCAGCGAGCCCAACGGGTGCAGCGCGGTGCGCCGATAACCGCGGGCCTGCCCGGCGCCGATGATCATCAAAACTTCAGGACGGTTGAGCGACAGCAGACCGACCGCCACCCCGGTGCCGGCACCTAGCGCCTCGAATGCCTGGATGTACTGGCTGATACGGTCCGCCAGCTGGCCACCGGTCAGCCTGGTGTCGCCGAGGAACAGCACCGGCTTGTTCTGGTGGCGCTTGAGCGCTCCCACTAGCAGATGGCCGTTGTGGGTCGGGCTGCGCAACAGCTCGCCCGAACAATCCTGGTCACGCATGGCGCCGCTCTCCCTCGCTAGCTGGGGTACCCCCACCGCATCGCTTCGTCCCCCGCAAGCGGGTGGTACCCCCACTGCATCGTCGCCGGCGGTGCTCATCTGGCAAGACTAGAACGTGTTGCAATTTGGATCTGCCGTGCCCTCGTAATCTCGAAGGATCACTACGCTTGGAGCCCATGGCCGATGCAGACCTCGTCATGACCGGAACCGTGCTCACCGTCGACGATGCGCGGCCAACGGCCGAGGCGATCGCGGTCGCCGACGGCCGGGTCATTGCCGTCGGTGACCGGTCCGAGGTTGCCGGCCTGGTTGGCGCCAACACCCGGGTCATCGATCTGGGTGCCGGGTGCGTCATGCCAGGATTTGTTGAGGCACACGGCCATCCGCTACTGGAGGCGGTCGTGCTGTCGGACCGGTTCGTCGATATCCGTCCGGTGACGATGCGGGACGCGGACGACGTCGTTGCCGCGATCCGCGGCGAGGTTGCACGGCGCGGCCCGGCCGGCGCCTATCTGGTCGGCTGGGATCCGCTGCTGCAGTCCGGTCTTGGCGAGCCGACGCTGACCTGGCTCGACAGCCTCGCGCCGAACGGGCCGCTGGTGATCATCCACAACTCCGGACACAAGGCTTACTTCAACTCGCACGCCGCCTGGCTCAATGGGCTCACCCGAGACACCGCGGATCCCAAGGGCGCGAAGTATGGCCGCGACGGCAATGGCGAACTCGACGGCACCGCCGAGGAAATCGGCGCGATTCTTCCGCTTTTGGCCAGTGTAGCCGACCCCAGCAACTTCGGTGCCATGCTGCGCGCCGAGTGTGCTCGGCTCAACCGTGCCGGCCTGACCACATGCTCGGAGATGGCTTTTGACCCAGGGTATCGGCCGATGGTCGAGGCGGTGCGCGCCGAACTGACGGTCCGGCTGTGCACCTACGAGATCTCCAATGCGCGGATGTGCACCGATGCGACGCCTGGGCAAGGTGACGACATGCTGCGCCAGGTGGGCATCAAGATCTGGGTGGACGGCTCGCCGTGGGTCGGCAATATCGATCTGACCTTTCCCTACCTGGACACCCCCGCCACCCGTGCCATCGGTGTACCGCCCGGTTCCCGCGGGTGCGCCAATTACACCCGTGAACAGTTGGCCGAAATCGTCGGGGCCTACTTTCCGCGGGGCTGGCAGATCGCCTGTCACGTGCACGGCGACGGCGGTGTGGACACCATCCTCGACGTCTACGAAGAGGCACTGCGCCGCAATCCTCGAGACGATCACCGGCTGCGGCTCGAACACGTCGGGGCCATCCGGCCCGACCAACTGCGGCGCGCCGCCGAACTCGGTGTCACCTGCAGCATCTTCGTCGACCAGATCCATTACTGGGGCGATGTGATCGTCGATGACCTGTTCGGGGCACAGCGCGGGTCCCGGTGGATGCCGGCTGGATCCGCGGTGGCCGCCGGCATGCGTATCTCGCTGCACAACGACCCGCCCGTCACACCGGAGGAGCCACTGCGCAACATCAGCGTGGCCGCAACCCGGGTGGCGCCCAGTGGCCGGGTGCTGGCACCGGAGGAGCGCCTGACGGTCGAGCAGGCGATTCGCGCGCAGACCATCGATGCCGCCTGGCAACTGTTCGCTGAGGACGCGATCGGCTCGCTTCAGGTCGGCAAGTACGCGGATATGGTGGTGCTGTCGGCGGATCCCCGGACGGTGCCGCCAGAGCAGATCGCCGACCTGGCGGTGCGGGCGACGTTTCTGGCCGGTCGCCAGGTTTATCGGCGGTGATACCCGTGCTGCCCCCCCTAGAAGCCCTGCTGGACCGCCTGTATGTGGTGGCCCTGCCGATGCGAGTGCGTTTCCGCGGCATCACCACCCGTGAAGTGGCCTTGATCGAGGGTCCGGCCGGTTGGGGCGAATTCGGTGCGTTCGTGGAGTACCAGTCCGCGCAGGCGTGCGCGTGGTTGGCGTCGGCGATCGAGACCGCCTACTGTGCGCCGCCGCCGGTGCGACGTGACCGCGTTCCGATTAACGCCACTGTGCCGGCCGTTGCCGCCGCCCAGGTGGGCGAGGTGCTGGCCCGGTTTCCTGGGGCCCGGACGGCCAAGGTGAAGGTCGCCGAGCCTGGGCAGAGCTTGGCCGACGACATCGAGCGTGTCAACGCGGTTCGGGAGCTGGTTCCCATGGTGCGGGTGGACGCCAACGGTGGCTGGGGTGTCGCCGAGGCGGTGGCCGCGGCGGCCGCCCTGACCGCCGACGGCCCGCTGGAATACCTTGAACAACCCTGTGCCACCGTCGCCGAACTCGCCGAGTTGCGCCGGCGGGTGGATGTGCCGATCGCCGCCGACGAAAGCATCCGCAAGGCCGAGGATCCGTTGGCCGTTGTCCGCGCTCAGGCCGCCGATATCGCGGTGCTGAAGGTCGCCCCGCTGGGCGGTATTTCGGCGCTGCTTGATATCGCGGCGCGGATCGCCGTTCCGGTGGTGGTCTCCAGCGCGCTCGATTCCGCCGTCGGAATCGCCGCCGGCCTGACCGCCGCCGCGGCCCTGCCGGAGCTCGACCACGCGTGCGGGCTGGGCACCGGCGGGCTGTTTGAAGAGGACGTGGCCGAGCCCGCAGCACCCGTCGACGGCTTTCTGGCAGTTGCGCGGACAACGCCCGACCCGGCGCGGTTGCAAGCCCTGGGTGCACCGCCGCAGCGGCGACAGTGGTGGATCGACCGGGTCAAGGCCTGCTACTCGTTGCTTGTACCGTCTTTCGGGTGATCAACCTGGCCTACGACGACAACGGGACCGGTGACCCGGTGGTCTTTATCGCCGGCCGCGGCGGCGCCGGACGCACCTGGCACCCACATCAAGTCCCGGCCTTTCTGGCGGCTGGATATCGGTGCATCACGTTCGACAATCGGGGCATCGGCGCCACCGAAAACGCCGAAGGCTTCACCACGCAAACCATGGTCGCCGACACCGCGGCGCTGATCGAAACCCTAGACATCGCCCCGGCGCGCGTTGTCGGGGTGTCGATGGGGGCATTCATCGCGCAGGAACTCATGGTGGTCGCACCCGAGCTGGTCAGCTCGGCGGTGCTGATGGCCACTCGCGGCCGCCTGGACCGCGCCCGCCAGTTCTTTAACAAAGCCGAGGCCGAACTCTATGACTCGGGTGTCCAGCTGCCACCCACATACGACGCGAGGGCTCGCTTACTGGAGAACTTCTCCCGAAAGACGCTCAACGATGACGTGGCCGTTGGCGACTGGATCGCGATGTTTTCCATGTGGCCGATTAAGTCCACCCCCGGACTGCGCTGTCAGCTAGATTGCGCTCCGCAGACCAACCGGCTGCCCGCCTACCGCAACATCGCCGCGCCGGTGCTGGTGATTGGTTTCGCCGACGACGTGGTGACGCCGCCCTACCTGGGTCGGGAGGTCGCCGACGCCCTGCCGAACGGCCGTTACCTGCAGATACCTGACGCCGGTCATCTCGGGTTCTTCGAGCGGCCGGAAGCCGTCAACACCGCGATGCTGAAGTTCTTCGCCAGTGTCAAGGCCTGAGCGCGGCCCGGCCATACGGTCCGGCTGTGACACTCTGTACTGGTGAACCCCTCGACGACACAGGCGCGCGTCGTCGTCGACGAACTGATCCGCGGCGGCGTTCGCGACGTGGTGCTGTGTCCGGGCTCGCGCAATGCGCCGCTGGCCTTCGCGCTGCAGGACGCCGACCGGTCCGGCCGGATCCGGTTGCACGTTCGCATCGATGAACGCACCGCCGGCTACCTGGCCATCGGGCTGGCAATCGGGGCGGGCGCGCCGGTGTGTGTCGCGATGACTTCCGGCACCGCCGTGGCCAACCTCGGTCCGGCGGTGGTGGAGGCAAACTACGCTCGGGTGCCGCTGATCGTGCTGTCAGCCAATCGGCCCTACGAGCTGCTGGGCACCGGCGCCAACCAGACCATGGAACAGCTGGGCTATTTCGGCACCCAGGTGCGCGCCAGCATCAGCCTGGGGCTGGCCGAGGACGCACCCGAGCGGACCTCGGCGCTCAACGCGACCTGGCGATCGGCTACGTGCCGAGTGTTGGCGGCCGCCACGGGTGCTCGCACCGCCAACGCGGGCCCCGTGCACTTCGACATCCCGCTGCGCGAACCGCTGGTGCCCGATCCCGAGCCCCTCGGCGCGGTCACCCCGCCGGGCCGGCCTGCTGGCAAGCCGTGGACCTACACGCCGCCGGTCACCTTCGACCAGCCACTGGACATCGACCTGTCGGTCGACACCGTGGTCATCTCCGGGCATGGCGCTGGCGTGCACCCCAACCTCGCGGCGTTGCCGACCGTCGCAGAACCGACGGCGCCGCGGTCCGGGGACAACCCGTTGCACCCGCTGGCGCTGCCGCTGCTGCGCCCTCAACAGGTGATCATGCTGGGCCGGCCGACACTGCATCGTCCGGTATCGGTGCTGCTGGCCGACGCAGAAGTGCCGGTATTCGCATTGACAACCGGTCCACGCTGGCCGGATGTCTCGGGTAACTCGCAGGCCACCGGCACGCGGGCGGTCACCACCGGCGCGCCGCGGCCCGCGTGGCTGGACCGGTGTGCGGCGATGAACCGGCACGCGATCGCGGCGGTTCGGGAACAGCTCGCGGCGCACCCGTTGACCACCGGGCTGCATGTCGCGGCGGCGGTGTCGCATGCGCTGCGGCCCGGTGACCAGCTGGTGCTCGGGGCATCCAATCCGGTGCGGGATGTGGCGTTGGCCGGTTTGGACACCCGCGGCATCCGGGTACGGTCCAACCGTGGGGTCGCCGGCATCGACGGCACCGTGTCCACCGCGATCGGGGCGGCCCTAGCTTATGAGGGGGCTCACGAGCGCACCGGCAGCCCGGACTCCCCGCCCCGCACCATCGCACTGATCGGCGACCTGACGTTCGTGCACGACAGCTCCGGGCTGTTGATCGGGCCGACCGAACCGATACCGCGGTCATTGACCATCGTGGTGTCTAATGACAACGGCGGCGGCATCTTCGAATTGCTCGAGCAGGGTGATCCCAGGTTCTCCGACGTGTCATCGCGAATCTTCGGCACCCCACACGACGTCGATGTGGGCGCATTGTGCCGCGCCTACCACGTGGAATCTCGCCAGATCGAGGTCGACGAACTCGGACCGACCCTCGATCAACCCGGTGCCGGCATGCGCGTGCTCGAGGTCAAGGCCGACCGGTCGTCGTTGCGACAATTGCACGCCGCCATCAAGGCGGCTCTGTGATATCACCGAAACCCCTGCTGCACATCCTGATTCATGGGCGCAGTGATGAACTGCCCGATACTCGAGGCAGGATCGTGCTGCGCTGGTTACGAATCGCCGTCCTGATAGTGACCGGTTTGGTCACGCTGCAGTCGGTGCTTCTGGTGGCTGGTGCGTGGCGCAATGACATTGCGATCCAACGTAATATGGGGGTCGCGCAGGCTGAGGTGCTCAGCGCCGGGCCGCGGCGTTCGACGATCGAGTTTGTCACACCGGATCGGATCACCTATCGGCCGCAACTCGGTGTGCTGTATCCGTCCGAATTATCCACGGGCATGCGAATTTACGTTGAGTACAACAAGAGGGATCCCAACCTGGTCAGAGTGCAGCACCGTAACGCCGGACTGGCGATCATCCCGGCCGGGTCCATCGCGGTGGTGGCCTGGCTGATCGCCGCCGCCGCGCTGGTCGTGCTAGCGGTGCTGGACAAGCGGTTGGAACGTCGTGAAAATTCGGCGTCTGCAACGGGCTGAGCAGCAGAGTTCGCACGCCGTATGCCGCTACGCAACCATTTCGACAGCCGGCGCTGACAGTGTGTGTGGCGTGCGCGTTGCGATCGTCGCCGAGTCGTTCCTCCCGCAGGTGAACGGCGTCAGCAACTCGGTGGTCAAGGTACTCGAACATCTGCGTCGAACCGGTCATGAAGCCCTGGTGATCGCGCCCGACACGCCGCCAGGTGAAGACCGCGCCGAGCGACTTCACGACGGTGTCCGGGTGCACCGGGTGCCGTCGCGGATGTTCCCAAAGGTGACCACGTTGCCGCTCGGCGTGCCCACCTTCCGAATGCTGAGAGCGCTGCGCGGATTCGATCCGGATGTCGTGCATCTGGCGTCGCCGGCGCTGCTTGGCTACGGCGGACTCCATGCCGCTCGGCGGCTAGGGGTGCCCACGGTCGCGGTCTACCAAACCGATGTTCCGGGTTTCGCGTCCAGCTACGGCATTCCGATGACAGCACGGGCGGCGTGGGCATGGTTCCGCCACTTGCATCGCCTGGCTGACCGCACTCTGGCGCCGTCCACAGCGACAATGGAATCCCTTATTGCCCAGGGCATTCCGCGAGTACACCGGTGGGCACGCGGGGTGGACGTGCAACGTTTCGCGCCGTCGGCGCGAAACGAGGTGTTGAGGCGACGGTGGTCACCGGACGGCAAACCCATCGTCGGCTTTGTGGGTCGGCTTGCTCCGGAGAAGCATGTCGACCGGCTCACGGGTCTGGCGGCCTCCGGCGCCGTGCGGCTGGTGATCGTCGGCGACGGCATCGACCGGGCAAGATTGCAATCAGCAATGCCCACAGCGGTTTTCACCGGAGCACGGTATGGCAAAGAGCTCGCCGAGGCGTATGCTAGCATGGACGTCTTCGTACATTCCGGTGAGCACGAGACGTTCTGCCAAGTCGTGCAGGAAGCGCTGGCGTCGGGGCTACCGGTGATCGCTCCGGACGCCGGCGGACCGCGTGATCTGATAACCCCGCACCGCACCGGGCTGCTGTTGCCGGTCGGCGAGTTCGAGCACCGGCTTCCTGACGCCGTCGCCCACCTGGTGCACGAACGCCAGCGCTACGCGCTGGCCGCCCGGCGCAGTGTGCTGGGCCGCAGTTGGCCGGTGGTCTGCGATGAGCTGCTCGGCCACTACGAGGCGGTGCGAGGTCGGCGCACGACCCAGGCCGCGTAACGGTAGCGTCGAGGCTATGAGTCGCGCCGCCTTGGACAAGGATCCCCGCGACGTGGCGTCGATGTTCGATGGCGTCGCCCGCAAGTATGACCTGACCAATACCGTGTTGTCCCTGGGCCAGGACCGGTATTGGCGGCGAGCCACTCGGTCGGCGCTGCGGATCGGGCCCGGCCAAAAGGTCCTGGACCTGGCCGCGGGCACCGCCGTGTCCACCGTAGAGCTCACCAAATCGGGCGCGTGGTGTGTGGCTGCCGATTTTTCGGTCGGCATGCTTGCGGCGGGCGCTGCGCGCAAGGTTCCCAAGGTCGCCGGTGACGCCACCCGGCTGCCGTTTGGTGACGACGTGTTCGATGCGGTCACCATCAGTTTCGGGCTGCGTAACGTCGCAAACCAGCAAGCGGCGCTGCGGGAAATGGCTCGTGTCACCCGGCCGGGCGGGCGGCTACTAGTGTGCGAATTCTCCACGCCCACCAATGCGTTGTTCGCCACCGCCTACAAGGAATACTTGATGCGGGCGCTGCCCCGGGTGGCGCGGGCGGTGTCTAGCAACCCCGAGGCCTACGAGTACCTCGCGGAGTCGATCAGGGCCTGGCCCGACCAGGCGGTGCTGGCGCACCAGATTTCGCGGGCCGGGTGGTCGGGGGTGCGGTGGCGCAACCTGACCGGCGGCATCGTAGCTCTGCATGCCGGATACAAACCCGGCAAACAAACCCCGCAGTGACCGGTAGGAAGACTTAGCGGGTGCCAGCCCGTTGCAGGACGCCCACATGCTCAGGGCAGTAGTGATCGATCGCGGCGCCCAGGAACTGAAACGCTTGGCCCTGGGTGGTTCCGCGCGGCAGGTTGCGTTGCAGGAAAGTGGCCGACTTGTACGCATCGCCGTCAACGCCTCTGCTCAGCCGTTCGCAGCTGATCTTGGCAAGCCAAGCGTTGTAGTCCTGCGGGCCGTAGATCCCGAAGCGATGGATCGTGTTGTTGAAGGGGGCGTCGTAGTCGTCGGCCTGCGCCGGCGCTGCCAAACTAACGGCAGCCACCGTCATGCCGACGACAACAGCCAGCTTTGTTCCCTTCATTAGCCGGACTATACGCGTCGTTTGGGTGCGCCGTCAGCCCAGGTGGGCCGAGAGCAGCCAGCCACCGATCGACTGCAGCCCGTTGGGCTCTTCGCGGATGTCCAGGAGTGCGGGCATGCCGGCGAAGCCGGCCGGGAACCTCGCGTACAGCCGCGCGGGCTTGATCTCATCGATGATCCAGTACTTCGACACCGCCGCGCGCAGCTCGTCCTCGGTGACCGCATTGATCGGCCCCTCGGGTATCGCCGCCCGGTCGAATACCAACACGAAGTAGGAGGCGCCCGGTGCCGCCGCACGCACGATCGATTGCAGATAGCCCTCCCGGGACTCGACCGGCATGGAGTGGAACAGCGTGCTGTCGACGATGGTGTCGAACCTGCCGTCATAGCCGGTAAACGAACTGGCGTCGGCCACCTCGAAGCTGGCATTGGCCAGGCCGCGCTTCGCTGCTTCATGCCGAGCCAGTTCTACGGCGGCGGGGGAGAGGTCCAGTCCGACCGTGGTGTGTCCCCGTTCGGCCAGTGCCAGCGAAATCGCGGCCTCCCCGCAGCCCACGTCGAGGACGTCGCCGCGGAACTTGCCCTGCACGATCAGGGCGGCCAGCTCGGGCTGGGGTTCGCCGATGCTCCATGGCGGTCGGACTCCCTCCCCGAAGGCGACGGATTCACCGCGGTAGGCGGATTCGAACTCAAGATCCAGCGATTCAGTCATGTGTTCATATATATCAACGGCCCTGATATATGTCAACACAGTTGACATTCGCGCACCCTTGGTTGCCGGCCGTCAGCTGAACGGCGGTCGTCGATCGACGAGCCGGGACAATTGACCGCCACCGCGCCACACCCGCGCCACCCAGTCGCGGTCGTCGTCGGTGACCAGATTGGACATCACCCGCACGGCGATGTTCATCAATGCGGTGGAGCGCATCGTGATGGGCCCAGTCGTGGGTAGGAACCGTGGGAAGGTCAGTAACAACGCTAGCCGGCGCGCAACCGAGAAGCCGCGACCGTAGCGGTCGGCCAGCAGCGACGGCCACAGCCGTGCCAGGTCACGCGAATCCAGCAGTTCGGCGGCCAGCCGCCCGGTTTCCAGCCCGTAGTCGATGCCCTCGCCATTGAGCGGGTTGACGCAGGCCGCGGCGTCGCCGATGAGCATCCAGTTGGACCCGGCCACTCCAGAAACCGCGCCGCCCATCGGCAACAGCGCCGACGACACCGCGCGCGGCTGGCCGGTGAAGCCCCACTCGTCACGGCGCAGGTCGGTGTAGTAGGAGATCAGCGGGCGCAGGGCCAGATCGGCTGGCCGTCTTGAGGTCTACAACGCTCCCACGCCGATGTTCACTTCGCCGTTGCCCAGCGGAAAGATCCAGCCGTAGCCGGGTAGCACGGCGCCGTCGGGGGAGCGCAGTTCCAGATGCGACGTCAGCCACGGGTCATCGCTGTACGCCGTGCTCAGGTACCCCCGGACCGCGACGCCATAGACCGTCTCCCGATGCCATCGCCGGCCCAGCTTGCGTCCCAGCGGGGATCGGGCCCCGTCGGCAACGATCAGCTGGCGGCAGCCCACCTCAGTGCCGTCGGCCAGGGTCAGCGATACCACCCGCCTCGATGAATCATGGTGAACAGCAACGGCTTTAGCGCCAAGTAGCATGCGCGCACCGGTGTCCTCGGCGACCTTTCGGATCCGGTCGTCCAGCTCGAGACGGGCCACCGCGCTGCCGTACGACGGGAAGCTCGGACCGGGCCAGTCCACTTCCACCTCGCCTCCGAAGCCGCTCATCCGCAACCCACGATGCCGGATGTGGTCCGCCAGCCACTTACCTAGTCCCAGCTGGTGCAGTTCGGCGACCGCGCGTGGTGTCAGCCCGTCGCCGCAAGGCTTGTCGCGGGGGAAGGTGGCGGTGTCGATGACGAGGACGTCGCGGCCCGCGCGGGCAGCCCAGGCGGCCGCAGCTGACCCGGCCGGTCCGGCGCCCACGACCACCACGTCGGCACTGTCATCCACGCTCACCAGTATGTTGGTCGAGTGAGGACTCCGGCGACGGTGGTGGCAGGCGTTGACCTGGGCGACGCTGTCTTTGCCGCGGCCGTGCGTGCTGGTGTCGCGCGAGTCGAGCAACTCATGGACACCGAGCTGCGCCAGGCCGACGAGGTGATGAGCGATTCGCTGCTGCACTTGTTCAATGCCGGCGGCAAGCGGTTCCGTCCACTGTTCACCGTGCTGTCGGCGCAGATCGGGCCGCAGCCGGATGCCGCAGCGGTGACAGTCGCCGGGGCGGTGATCGAGATGATCCACCTGGCGACCCTCTACCACGATGACGTGATGGACGAGGCCCAGGTCCGCCGCGGCGCGCCCAGCGCCAACGCGCAATGGGGTAACAACGTCGCGATCCTGGCTGGCGACTACCTACTGGCCACCGCATCGCGGCTGGTGGCGAGGTTGGGACCGGAGGCGGTGCGGATCATCGCCGACACCTTCGCCCAGTTGGTGACCGGGCAGATGCGTGAGACGCGCGGCACGTCGGAGAACGTGGACTCCATCAAGCAGTACCTGAAGGTGGTCCAGGAGAAGACCGGCAGTCTAATCGGGGCGGCCGGCCGGCTGGGTGGGATGTTCTCCGGTGCCACCGACGAACAGGTCGAACGGCTGAGCCGCCTCGGCGGCGTGGTGGGCACCGCGTTTCAGATCGCCGACGACATTATCGACATCGACAGCGAGTCTGACGAGTCGGGCAAGCTGCCCGGTACCGATGTGCGCGAAGGAGTACACACCCTGCCGATGCTCTACGCGTTACGGGAATCAGGGCCCGATTGCGCTCGGTTGCGCGCACTGCTGAACGGACCGGTCGACGACGACGCCGAGGTGCGCGAGGCGCTGACATTGTTGCGGGCGTCGCCGGGCATGGCCCGGGCCAAAGACGTCCTGGCGCAGTACGCGGCTCAGGCACGTCACGAGCTGGCCTTACTGCCCGACGTCCCGGGACGGCGTGCCCTGGCGGCGCTGGTCGACTACACCGTGAGCCGGCACGGCTAGGTTGCCCGGCCAGGCTCGATTGCGGAACCAGCGGATACCCCTCAGGCGTTGAACCAGCAGTAATCTCCCAAGTTGAGGTGTTCTAGGAGGACACGCACTGATGACTTGGCATCCGCATGCCAACCGGCTGAAGACGTTCCTGCTGTTGGTCGGTATGTCCGCGTTGATCGTGGCCGTCGGCGCGTTGTTTGGCAGGACGGCGCTGATGCTGGCGGCGCTGTTCGCCGTCGGAATGAACGTCTACGTCTACTTCAATAGCGACAAGCTGGCGCTGCGGGCGATGCATGCGCAACCGGTTTCCGAACTGCAGGCGCCGGCGATGTACCGGATCGTTCGAGAGCTGGCGACCAGCGCTCACCAGCCGATGCCCCGGCTGTACATCAGCGACACCGCCGCACCCAACGCGTTCGCCACCGGCCGCAACCCGCGCAATGCCGCGGTGTGTTGCACGACTGGCATCCTGCGTATCCTCAATGAGCGTGAGCTGCGTGCCGTGCTGGGCCACGAGCTGTCTCACGTCTACAACCGCGACATCCTGATCTCTTGTGTGGCAGGTGCGCTGGCAGCGGTGATTACCGCGCTGGCCAACATGGCCATGTGGGCCGGCATGTTCGGCGGCAACCGAGACAACGCCAATCCCTTTGCACTGCTTCTGGTTGCGCTGCTGGGCCCGATCGCGGCAACCGTGATACGGATGGCCGTGTCGCGATCGCGGGAGTACCAGGCCGACGAGTCGGGTGCCGTCCTGACCGGGGACCCGCTGGCGTTGGCGTCGGCATTGCGCAAGATCTCCGGCGGCGTCCAGGCGGCGCCGCTGCCGCCGGAGCCGCAGCTGGCCAGCCAGGCGCACCTGATGATCGCCAACCCGTTCCGGGCGGGTGAGCGGATCGGATCGCTGTTTTCGACTCACCCACCGATCGAGGACCGCATTCGCCGGCTGGAGGCGATGGCGCGCGGCTGATAACTGTGGGTATCGAGATGCCATCGGTGATGAGTCAGGCGCCGCTATCGAGGAGGCGGTCGATCAGTTCGTGGCTGGCATGCCGGCGTGCGGCGAGGACGCGCCCGTCCCACTGACCGAACGCAACAGCCGAACTATCGTTGTGCGGACATCACCGGCATGCGTGCCGGCAGCGGTGGCAAGCCTAAAACCCCGAGCCGTGCACCTCGTGTCCGGGGACCTCGGCGATCAAGCCTCTATACGCCTGCTCCACCGTCGAACCATGGTTGATGACGGCGTCGACCTCGCGGGCGATCGGCATGTTCAGCCCGAACTCGTTGGCGAACTCCATCACCACACCGGCAGCTTTGACGCCCTCGGCGACCTGGCTCATCGATGCGATGATTTCGTCGATCGGCTTGCCTGCGCCGAGTTGTTCGCCCACATGCCGGTTGCGGCTGCGTTGGCTGGTGCAGGTGACGATCAGGTCGCCGAGACCGGCCAGTCCGGGGAACGTTTCGCTTTTCCCACCCATTGCCACACCCAGCTTCGTCATCTCGCGCAGCGCGCGGGCGATCACCAGGGCGCGGGTGTTTTCGCCGATACCCAGCGAATAGCCCATCCCGACCGCGATGGCGAAGACGTTCTTGAGGGCGCCCGCCGTCTCGACACCGACGACGTCGTCAGTTGTGTACACGCGGAAGCGCCGGGTGCGAAACATTGCTGATAGCCGGGTCGCCAGGTGCTGGTCGGGCATGGCCAGCACCGCCGCGGCCGCGTAGCCCTCGGCCACCTCGCGGGCGATGTTCGGGCCGGCCAGGATGCCTGCCGGATGACCGGGCAGTACCTCCTCGATGATCTGCGACATCCGCATATTGGTGCCCTGTTCGAGCCCCTTGACCAGGGACACCACTGGCACCCAGGGTCGCAGCTCTTTGCTCAGCTCGACAAGCACTCCGCGGAAACCGTGCGAGGGCACCCCCATGACAACGACGTCGGCGCAGTTGGCGGCCTCGGTGAAGTCTGTGGTGGCGCGCAGGGTGTCGCTGAGCACCACGTCGTTGCCGAGGTATCGGCTATTGCGGTGGTTGTCGTTGATGTCCTGCGCGGTGACCGCCGAGCGCACCCACTGCAAGGTTGGTCCGCGGCGCGCACAGATGGAGGCGACGGTGGTGCCCCAGGAACCGCCGCCGAGGACAACGACTTTGGGTTCGCGCTTGTTGGCTGCCATGGCGTTCAGCGTATTGCGGCAACCGGACATTTGATAGCCGTCGACGAACCGCAGGAGCAATCATGCCGCGCCGAACACCATTGCCTCCTCGATGCGGTCGAATCGGTAGTCGATGGCGTCGGCCAAGTAGTTCTGTCGTACATTCCACGGCCGCTTGGTGCCGGACTTGGGCAGCGCGTACGGCGCCCGCTTCACATAGCCGGCCTGAATGTCCCAGGACGGTTTCTCGTCCATCGGCTCGTCGCCCAGGTGCGGGGCGGCGCGCGTGTGTCCATGGGCGGCCATGTGTGCCAGTAGTTTTGCCGTCGCCCGGGCCGTCATGTCGGCGCGCAGCGTCCAGGACGCGTTCGTGTAACCCACACACCAGAACAGGTTGGGCACGTCTTCGAGCATGTGCGCCTTGTAGACAAAGCGATCCCGAGGGTCGATCTCGACGCCGTCGAGGCTGATCGCGGCCCCGCCAAGCGCTTGCAACTGCAGGCCGGTGGCGGTGACGATAATGTCCGCATCGAGGTGCCCACCGGATTTGAGTGCAATACCGGTGGCGTCGAAGTGGTCGATATGGTCGGTGACCACCTCGGCGCGGCCGCTGGTGATGGCGTTGTACAGGTCGGCGTCCGGGATCAGGCACAGTCGCTGATCCCACGGGTTGTACCGCGGCGTGAAGTGGGTTTCGATGTCGTAGCCCTCGGGCAGATTTTTGATCGCGGTACGGCGCAGCAGCCATTTCACGAACACCGGTGTCTTGCGGGACAAGAACCAGAACACCGCTTCCAATAACGCGTTGTACATTCGGACAATCAAGTGAGAAGTTTTGGGAGGCAACGCTTTACGAACAACGGCGGCGAACGTGCTGTATTTGGATGCCGAGATCAGGTAGGTCGGGGATCGCTGCAGCATGGTTACCTTTTCGGCCCGGTCGGTCAGCGAGGGGATCAGTGTGACCGCGGTGGCCCCGCTGCCGATCACCACGATCTTCTTGCCGGTGTAGTCCAGATCCTCTGGCCAGTGCTGGGGATGCACTACCGCGCCGCCAAACTTCTCGATGCCTCCGAAGTCGGGGGTGTAGCCCTCGTCATAGTTGTAGTAGCCGCTGCCGAAGAACACGAACCGGCTGCGGTAGTGCTTGTGCACGCCGTTCTGCTCGAAGGTGACGGTCCAGGTATCGGTGGATGAGTCCCAGTCCGCTGCGCGAACGTAGCTGTTGAACTCGATGTGGCGATCGATGCCGTACTTGTGGGCCATGTCGGTGAGGTACTCGCGGATGTGGGCGCCGTCGGCGATGCCTTCTTCGCGGGTCCACGGCTCGTAGGGAAACGACAGCGTGAAGATGCTGCTGTCGGAGCGCACGCCGGGGTAGCGGAACAGATCCCAGGTGCCGCCGATCCGCGCACGCCTTTCCAGGATGGTGTAGGTCAGCTGCGGGTTGCGTTCGATGATCCGGTAGGCCGCGCCCAGTCCGGAGATGCCGGCGCCGACGATGACGACGTCGACACAGCCGGCGTTTGGAGTCACGCTCATCGTGAACCTCGCTTGAAATCCTGGATCAGCGACCAGGGTAGCCAGGACATCCAGCCAGCCCCTCCAGATCGCCGCGACTAGCGGTAGTTCACAAACTGCAATGCCACGTCCAGGTCGGCCTTCTTCAGCATGGCGATGACGGCCTGCAGGTCGTCGCGCTTCTTGCTGGTGACCCGGACCTCGTCGCCCTGGATCTGGGTTTTGACGTTCTTGGGGCCTGCGTCGCGGATGAGCTTGGTGATCTTCTTGGCGTTCTCGCTGCTAATGCCCTGTTTGAGGGCGCCGGTAACTTTGTACGTCTTACCCGAGGCCTGCGGTTCTCCGGCCTCGAAGGCCTTCAGCGAGATGTCGCGGCGGATCAGCTTCTCCTTGAAGACGTCGACGGCGGCCTTGACACGCTCCTCGGTGGACGAGGTGAGCTCGACGGCCTCGTCGCCCTTCCACGCGATCTTGGTGTCGGTGCCGCGGAAGTCGAAGCGCGTGGCCAGCTCCTTGGCGGCCTGGTTGAGTGCGTTGTCGACCTCCTGCCGGTCGACCTTGCTGACGATGTCGAACGATGAGTCCGCCATTCGGTTCGTCCCTCCTTCGCGAGATAGCCGTGTGTGCTCTGTCTACCCGGTCGTTGTACCCTGCTAGGCGGCAGGTTGCCCGAGCGGCCAATGGGAGCGGACTGTAAATCCGTCGCGAAAGCTACGCAGGTTCGAATCCTGCACCTGCCACCACGGTCAAGCTGGTATCCGGGCATGGGCGCCGGGCATGGCCACGCCCGCGCGTTGGTGCCCCAACGTCGCCTACGGTCGGTAGACAGCGGCGCGACACCCGCACTCCAACAATTTCGGGAGGTCAAGTGGTGGAGTTGAGCCCGGATCGGATCATGGCGATCGGCGGCGGGTACGGCCCGTCTAAGGTACTGCTTACCGCGGTCGGGCTTGGGCTGTTCACCGAACTTGGCGATGAGGCCATGACCGCCGAGGCCATTGCCGACCGCCTCGGGTTGCTAAAGCGACCGGCGATTGACTTCCTCGACGCCTTGGTCTCGCTGGACTTGCTGGCGCGAGACGGCGACGGACCCGGGTCCCACTACCGCAATACACCGGAGACAGCGCACTTTCTGGACGAGGCCCGTCCCACCTACGCGGGCGGCCTGCTGAAGATCTGGAACGAACGCAACTACCGCTTCTGGGCGGATTTGACCGAGGCGCTCAAGACCGGGAAGGCACAAAGCGAGGTCAAGCAAACCGGGCGGCCCTTCTTCGAGGCGCTCTATGCAGATCCTCGGCGGCTCGAGGCGTTCATGGCGGCTATGGACGCGGCGTCGCGACGCAACATCGAGCTCCTCGCGAAACGCTTTCCGTTCGAGCGCTACCGGCGTCTCTGTGACGTGGGCTGCGCGGACGGTCTGTTGTCACGAATCGTCGCGGCGGCTCACCCGCACTTGCAGTGCGTCAGCTTCGACTTGCCCGCGGTGACCGAGATCGCTCGACGCAAGCTGACAGCCGAGGGTTTGGGTGAGCGGGTGCAGGCGTGCGCCGGTGACTTTTTGGCCGACCCTCTGCCGGCGGCCGATGTCATCACGATGGGCCAGATTCTGCACGACTGGAACCTCGACCGTAAACAGCAGTTGGTCGCTAAGGCCTACGAGGCCCTGTCCAAGGAGGGGGCTTTCATTGTGATCGAGACATTGATCGACGACGCGCGACGCGAAAACACAACCGGCCTGATGATGTCACTGAACATGCTTATCGAGTTCGGTGACGCGTTCGACTACTCCGCCGCCGACTTCCGGGGGTGGTGTGGCGAGGCGGGATTCCGTTCGTTCGAGGTGATCCCGCTTGCCGGCGGCTCCAGCGCGGCGGTGGCCTATAAATAGCGGGCAATGACATGGTGGGTGGCCGACCAACGTGAACTGAGGACGGCAAATCGGCCTCAGTTCACGCTCGGCGCTTTGAGCAACAAATTGAACACATAGAATCGTGTCGATGAGCGGCACATCGTCGATGGGATTGCCGCCGGGACCTCGACTTTCCGGCTCGGTGCAGGCCGTGTTGATGTTGCGCCATGGGCTGCGTTTTTTGACGGCCTGTCAACGCCGTTACGGCAGTGTTTTCACGCTGCATGTCGCGGGGTTCGGCCACATGGTGTATCTGTCCGATCCGGCCGCCATCAAGACAGTGTTTGCCGGCAACCCGAGTGTCTTTCACGCCGGCGAAGCCAACTCGATGTTGGCCGGACTGCTCGGCGACAGCTCACTGCTGTTGATCGACGACGACGTGCACCGCGACCGGCGTCGCCTGATGTCGCCGCCGTTCCATCGCGACGCGGTCGCGCGCCAGGCCGGGCCGATAGCCGAGATTGCCGCCGCCAACATCGCCGGGTGGCCGATGGCTAAGGCGTTCGCGGTGGCGCCCAAGATGTCTGAGATCACCCTTGAGGTGATCCTGCGGACCGTCATAGGCGCCAGCGATCCGGTCCGGCTCGCCGCGCTGCGCAAGGTCATGCCGCGGCTGCTCAACGTGGGCCCGTGGGCGACGCTCGCACTGGCCAACCCGAGCCTGCTGAACAATCGGCTCTGGAGCAGGCTGCGACGGCGGATCGAAGAAGCCGACGCCCTGCTGTACGCCGAGATCGCCGACCGCCGAGCCGATCCCGATCTGGCCGCACGCACCGACACGCTGGCCATGCTGGTTCGGGCCGCCGACGAAGACGGACGGACGATGACCGAGCGCGAGCTGCGCGACCAGCTGATAACGTTGCTGGTCGCAGGTCACGACACCACCGCGACGGGACTGTCGTGGGCACTGGAGCGGTTGACCCGCCACCCGGTCACCCTGGCCAAGGCCGTGCAAGCGGCCGACGCCAGCGCGGCCGGCGATCCAGCCGGCGACGAGTACCTGGACGCGGTGGCCAAAGAGACACTGCGGATCCGCCCGGTGGTGTACGACGTGGGCCGGGTCCTCACCGAGGCGGTGGAGGTGGCCGGTTACCGGCTGCCGGCCGGGGTCATGGTGGTCCCAGCGATCGGGCTGGTGCACGCGAGCGCGCAACTGTATCCGGATCCGGAACGGTTCGACCCTGATCGGATGGTTGGCGCCACTTTGAGCCCGACCACCTGGTTGCCGTTCGGCGGCGGCAACCGCCGCTGCCTCGGCGCCACCTTTGCCATGGTCGAGATGCGGGTCGTCCTTCGGGAGATCCTGCGCCGCGTCGAGTTGAGCACCACCACGACCTCCGGCGAACGGCCGAAGCTAAAGCACGTCATCATGGTGCCGCACCGCGGCGCGCGCATCCGCGTCCGGGCAACCAGGGACGTTTCGGCCACGTCGCAAGCGACAGCCCAGGGTGCCGGATGCCCAGCCGCTCGCGGTGGCGGGCCGTCCAGAGCCGTCGGCAGCCAGTGACCAGCTGGGGTATCCGCATGGGGTCGCCCAGCGGGTCCCGAGGGGACTTTTGGCCACCGGCGCTGGTGGCCTACTGCCCTCCCGCCGTTGCGCCGGGTGCGTGCACGATTGAAGTCCCCAAGGAAGGGACGCTCATGAAGGCAAAGGTCGGGGACTGGCTGGTGATCAAAGGCGCGACGATAGATCAACCGGACCACCGAGGGTTGATTATTGAGGTGCGCTCATCCGATGGTTCGCCGCCGTATGTGGTGCGCTGGCTCGAGACCGACCATGTGGCGACGGTGATTCCGGGTCCGGATGCGGTCGTGGTCACTGCGGAGGAGCAGAATGCGGCCGACGAGCGGGCGCAGCATCGGTTCGGCGCGGTTCAGTCGGCGATCCTCCATGCCAGGGGAACGTAGGCGATTCGCTCAAGCGACGAAGTCGGTGGGTGTCAGCTGGCCGGCGAAAGTCCGGCGCCGGGATGGAACGCTGGTGCCGTTCGACATCGCGCGGATCGAAGCAGCGGTGACGCGGGCAGCGCGCGAGGTGGCTTGCGACGACCCCGATATGCCGGGCACCGTAGCGAAAGCCGTCGCCGACGCACTCGGGCGCGGTATCGCTCCCGTTGAGGACATTCAGGACTGCGTGGAGGCCCGGCTGGGGGAAGCCGGTCTGGATGACGTGGCCCGTGTTTACATCATCTACCGGCAGCGGCGCGCCGAGCTGCGGACGGCTAAGGCCTTGCTCGGCGTGCGGGACGAGTTAAAGCTGAGCTTGGCGGCCGTGACGGTACTGCGCGAGCGCTATCTGCTGCACGACGAGCAGGGCCGGCCGGCCGAGTCGACCGGCGAGCTGATGGACCGATCGGCGCGCTGTGTCGCGGCGGCCGAGGACCAGTATGAGCCGGGCTCGTCGAGGCGGTGGGCCGAGCGGTTCGCCACGCTATTACGCAACCTGGAATTCCTGCCGAATTCGCCCACGTTGATGAACTCTGGCACCGACCTGGGACTGCTCGCCGGCTGTTTTGTTCTGCCGATTGAGGATTCGCTGCAATCGATCTTTGCGACGCTGGGACAGGCCGCCGAGCTGCAGCGGGCTGGAGGCGGCACCGGATATGCGTTCAGCCACCTGCGACCCGCCGGGGATCGGGTGGCCTCCACGGGCGGCACGGCCAGCGGACCGGTGTCGTTTCTACGGCTGTATGACAGTGCCGCGGGTGTGGTCTCCATGGGCGGTCGCCGGCGTGGCGCCTGTATGGCTGTGCTTGATGTGTCGCACCCGGATATCTGTGATTTCGTCACCGCCAAGGCCGAATCCCCCAGCGAGCTCCCGCATTTCAACCTATCGGTTGGTGTGACCGACGCGTTCCTGCGGGCCGTCGAACGCAACGGCCTACACCGGCTGGTCAATCCGCGAACCGGCAAGATCGTCGCGCGGATGCCCGCCGCCGAGCTGTTCGACGCCATCTGCAAAGCCGCGCACGCCGGTGGCGATCCCGGGCTGGTGTTTCTCGACACGATCAATAGGGCAAACCCGGTGCCGGGGAGAGGCCGCATCGAGGCGACCAACCCGTGCGGGGAGGTCCCACTGCTGCCTTACGAGTCATGTAATCTCGGCTCGATCAACCTCGCCCGGATGCTCGCCGACGGTCGCGTCGACTGGGACCGGCTCGAGGAGGTCGCCGGTGTGGCGGTGCGGTTCCTTGATGACGTCATCGATGTCAGCCGCTACCCCTTCCCCGAACTGGGTGAGGCGGCCCGCGCCACCCGCAAGATCGGGCTGGGAGTCATGGGTTTGGCGGAACTGCTTGCCGCACTGGGTATTCCGTACGACAGTGAAGAAGCCGTGCGGTTAGCCACCCGGCTCATGCGTCGCATACAGCAGGCGGCGCACACGGCATCGCGGAGGCTGGCCGAAGAGCGGGGCGCATTCCCGGCGTTCACCGATAGCCGGTTCGCGCGGTCGGGCCCGAGGCGCAACGCACAGGTCACCTCCGTCGCTCCGACGGGCACCATCTCACTGATCGCCGGAACCACCGCGGGCATCGAGCCGATGTTCGCCATCGCGTTCACCCGCGCCATCGTCGGCCGGCATCTGCTGGAGGTCAATCCGTGCTTCGACCGACTGGCCCGCGATCGGGGCTTTTATCGTGACGAGCTGATCGCCGAGATCGCTCAGCGTGGCGGAGTCCGTGGCTATCCGCGGCTGCCTGCTGAGGTGCGGGCCGCGTTCCCGACCGCGGCGGAGATCGCGCCGCAGTGGCATCTGCGCATGCAGGCCGCGGTGCAGCGCCACGTCGAGGCCGCCGTGTCCAAGACGGTCAACTTGCCCGCCACGGCGACGGTCGATGACGTCCGCGCCATCTATGTGGCCGCCTGGAAGGCAAAGGTCAAGGGCATCACGGTGTATCGCTACGGCAGCCGGGAAGGACAGGTACTGTCCTACGCCGCGCCGAAACCGCTACTGGCGCAGGCTGACACGGAGTTCAGCGGCGGCTGTGCGGGCCGCTCCTGCGAGTTCTGACGGCGGCTCCCATGGCGCGAGCAGACGCAGAATCGCACAAAATCAGCGATTTTGATGCGATTCTGCGTCTGCTCGCGCAGGGATCGCAGGGATCACCCCGGCCGGCTAGCGGTTTAGCCGCTTGGGCCTGGGCCGCACAAGTGGTCGATGAACCAATCGCACGCCAGCTTGGCAACCTGTTCCAGCGTGCCTGGTTCTTCGAATAGGTGTGTGGCGCCGGGGACCACGGTGAGTTGGCATTTCCCGGGTATTACCGCTTGCGCTCGTTGGTTCAGCTCGAGGACCACCTGGTCGCGTCCACCCACGATCAGCAGCGTCGGTGCCACCACGCTCCCCAGCGAATCACCCGCGAGATCGGGCCGGCCGCCGCGGGACACCACCGCCCGCACGTTCACGCGCGGATCGGCGGCCGCGACCAGCGCCGCACCCGCTCCCGTGCTGGCGCCGAAGTAGCCGACCGGCAGCGATGCGGTGTCGGGCTGGGTGGCCAACCAACCGGTCACGTCGATGAGTCGGGAAGCGAGCAGCTCAATGTCGAAGACGTTGGCGCGGTTGCGTTCTTCTTCGGGCGTGAGCAAGTCGAATAACAGCGTCGCAAACCCGGCCCCGGTCAAGACCTCTGCAACGTACCGATTGCGGATACTGTGCCGGCTGCTGCCACTGCCATGTGCGAAAACCACAATTCCCCTGGGTTTTTCGGGGACAGTCAGGTGCCCTGCCACCGGTACTGGACCGGCAACGACCTGGACCTCCTCATCGCGAAGCGGTGGGTCAGCGGCGGCATCGATCGCACCTGCCTCGGCGAAGTCGCGGTGAGCACGATCCAGAAACGCCACCACCTCGTCGTCGGAGGTCTGGGTGAAGTTGCGGTAACCCTGCCCGACGGCGAAGAACAACGCCGGCGTCGCCAAACACACCACCTCATCGGCGTACCCGGCGAATCTCGCCACGATGTCGTCTGGGCCGATCGGGACCGCCAGCACCACCTTGTCCGCACCGTGCGCCCGGGCGACCTGGCACGCCGCCTTGGCCGTCGCTCCGGTGGCGATGCCGTCATCGACGATCACCGCGATCCGCCCGGTCAACGGGATGCGGTCACGCCCGCGGCGGAAGCGTTCCGCGCGGCGTTGTAGCTCGATCAGCTGCTTGCGTTCGACCGCGTCCATGGCGGCAGCATCGAGGTGTGTCCCGCGGACGACGTCGTCGTTGAGCACCCGCACGCCGTCCTCACCGATGGCGCCGAAAGCCAATTCGGGTTGGAACGGCACGCCAAGCTTGCGCACGACCAGGACGTCGAGTGGCGCTTGCAGTGACTTGGCGACCTCAAAGGCCACCGGTACCCCGCCGCGCGGCAAGCCAAGGACGACGACGGCCTTGCCGGATAGCTGCGCCAGGCGTTGCGCCAACTGGCGTCCAGCGTCGCCACGATCGTCAAAGAGCTTCATCTGCCGAGTGTGTCGCCATCTCATGGCTCCAAATATGGAATTAGGTCCCTGGGCCGACTGACGACAGTCCCTCAGCGACCGGATTGCGCATCCCGCCTTGTACGCTACTCCGCAAATCCCGGGCTTGCGTCCGCGGAAGCGAACTCGGCGGCGCTACGGTGGTGGCTCACTTCGGCCGTGCGCACTCGGATCGACGGGCCGATGGCGGCCGGGCCCGCGCGCTTCATAGGTCATCGGATTGAGGTGATCGACTCGGCGATGAGTGTTCGAAAGATGACTCAGTGGTGTGCCTTCCGTCGGTGAGCTGCACGACATATGTGCGGTCGTCGGCGTCGTACTCAACCGTGCCGCCCGAGACAACCATCCCAACCAACGCATTGCCGTCCTGGAAGTAGTACGCGTTCTTTTCTCGGCGCATGGAATCCAGGTGGCAACCGGGCACTATGAGGACGCTCCTGCGGGGATCGTCGGTGAGGACCAGAATCCGCGCGCCCCGTTTCTGGGCTAGGGGATGCTTCGTAGGCTTCCGTTGCCGCATGTGCCGCTTGATGGCGTGCTCACCCATTTTGGTTTTGCCCTCTCACTTGACGCTGCGTTGCCTAGCATGCCAACCGGCTAGCTTCGCGGAACGTGCTCCCCGGGGTGCGGGCATTCACCGGGCACGTGAATCAGTACTGCGCCGTCATCGACGATCCCGGCTTGACCGCGGCGATGGGCGGTGATGTATAGCCATCCGGGTTCGATGGTTTGCTTGCAGCGTGTACATTGCGGGTCGGCGGCCATGTGCTCCTCGCTTCCCTAGCCTCACGGTTTGCGCCGTCGGTCGACAGGCGAACTGCTCTTCGCCGATGTACGTCACTGCTTCGGCGGCTAAACCCCTTGTCCAGCACGACAAGTCCAACCGGCCTGCGTCGGCGGAGTTTGGCCTCGTGCTCGGCTGGCGGTGCTCATGGTGTCCCTCCGGAACTCGGGGTAACGGCAAGCTTTCGATGCGTCGGCAGTCCGAAATCTAGAGACGACGAACTTGTTGTTCTAGGGTCGTTTGGCCTTCGCCCCGACGACGTTGGACCCGGGGTGGGCTTCGGCCGTGTCGGCGTGCCGCAGCCGGGCGAGTTCGCCCACGATCCTGTCGCTGACCGCCACCGGATACGAGTAGCCGGTGTCCTCGAGCGAGCGCAGCTCCGGCGGGAGCGCGTCGATCTGCTGGCGGGCCCAGTCCCGCGCGCCGTCCAATGTGGGTGCATGCTGCCGGATGCGTCGGCCGTTGGTCATGATGGGCACCAGCAACGGGTCCCCGGGAAGGTTTTCACCGTGCTCGCCGAGCGTGTCGCCGCAAAAGACTCCGTGCTCGAGCTTACGGAACACCTGCTTGCGTCCCGGGTAGATCACCTTGCCGCTGGAGAACTTGGTGCGCCCGCTGCCGTCGTATGCCACCAGCTTGTAGGCCATGTCCAGCGCGGGCGCGTCTTGAGCCACGACGAGCTGGGTGCCCACGCCGAAGCCGTCGATCGGACAGCGGGCAGCCAAAAGCGCGGCGATGCGGTTTTCGTCGAGGCCCGACGACGCGAAGATCTCGACCTGCTCGAGACCGGCGGTGTCGAGCCGTGCACGGGTCGCCTTGGACAGCTCATCGAGGTCGCCGGAATCCAGCCGGACCGCGCGCACATCGAAGCGATTGCCCAGCCGCTTGGCCAACTCGATGACGTGATCGACGCCGCGTAGCGTGTCGTAGGTGTCCACGAGCAGCATGGTGGCTGGGTAGAGCCGGGCGAACGCCTCGAACGCGGCCACCTCACTGTCGAAGGCTTGAACAAAGCTGTGCGCCATGGTGCCGAACGTCGGGATCCCATATTGGCGGGCCGCGAGCAGATTCGACGTGCCCGCAGCGCCCGCGAGATAACTGGTGCGCGCGACCTTGCAGGCCGCGTCGGTGCCGTGAGCGCGCCGCGCGCCGAAATCCACCACCGGTCGTCCGCGCGCGGCGGCGACCACCCGCGCGGCCTTGCTCGCGAGCACGCTTTGCAGATGAATCTGGTTCAGCACAAACGTCTCGACAAGCTGGGCCTCGATGATTGGCGCGATCAGCTGGACCGCGGGTTCGTTCGGAAAAATCACGGTTCCTTCCGGCGCGGCCCAGACATCTCCGGTGAAACGCACTCCGGCCAGCCACCTCAGGAACTCGTCGGAAAACTGGCCCAGGCCACGCAGGTAACGCAGATCCTGCTCGTCGAATCGAAACGCTTCGAGGAACTCGACCACATCGGCCAGCCCGGCGGCCATGATGTAGGACCTGCCAGGCGGAAGCTTGCGGAAGAATATCTCGAAAACCGCTGTGCCCGACATTCTTTCGGCCCAGTAGGCCTGGGCCATCGTCACCTCGTACAGGTCGGTGAACAGCGCGCCGACGTGTTGGCGGATCGCCATGGTTGCCGGTTACTCCTTGCTCGTTAGGTTGGCAGCGGGAACGACCTCCAGCAGGTTGTCGGGTCGAGTCACGACTCGAATCCCGAACCGGCGGCTGATGCGCTCAATGGTGTTGCGGAGCCATTCGGTGTCGGTCTGGGAGGCACGCTGTAGGCGCATCCGCGACACTCGCAGTGGAAGCATCTGCAGCGAGATCAGGTTCCCGCTGGCGGGATCGGTGACGGTCAGATACAGCAGTCGCAGTTCACTGCGGAACGACTCGTGCCCGCCGATGCCTTCGTAGTCGTCAACGACGTCACCGCATCCGTACAGGATCGGTTTACCGCGATATATCTCGATTGGCCGCGGATGGTGCGAGGAATGTCCGTGGACCATGTCGATGCCGGCGTCGATCAGTCGGTGCGCGAACGCGACGTCGCCGGGTGCGGTCGCATAGCCCCAATTGGATCCCCAATGCATCGAGACTATGGCGATATCGCCGGGGCGTTTGTCCGCCAGCACCTGTGCCGCCACATCGTCGGCGACGTCGCGTTGCGCCGGATCCCGGATCAACCACACTCCGGGCCGGTCGCGGCGGGCGGCCCAGGATTCGGGGACGCCGCTGGATTCCGCCGCTACCGAGCCGACGATCACCCGGCGTTCATGGCCAACCGTGACTAGCGCCGAGCGGCGAGCGGCGAGCAAATCGGCTCCCGCCCCGACACTCTGGATCCCCGCACCGGCGAGAGCCGCGACCGTATCGGTCAGCCCCTGGTAGCCGAAATCGAGAATGTGGTTGTTGGCCAGCGCGCACACGTGCGGCCGCAATGCCGTCAGCGCCGGCACGTTATCCGGGTGCATCCGGTAGCAGACCGGTTTGCGGTCGGCGAATTCACCGTCGGCGGTGATCGTCGTCTCCAGATTGATCAAACAGACGTCGGTCGCGGTGTTCTCAAGGACCGCCAACGCCTCGCCCCAGGGCCAGCGCCAATCCACGGGGAGCGGAATGCGCCCGTTCACCCGCTCGGCCAGGCGAACATAGCCGGTCGCATCCCGCATATACCGTTCGCGCAATTGCGGTTTGCCGGGATGAGGCAGGATCTGATCGACGCCACGGCCGAGCATGACGTCACCGCCCAGCAGCACCGTCACCACATCAGGATTGCCAGCCACTCCGGACCACCGCCGCCTTCAGGTAATCGCCGTAACACGCACCCTATGGCGTACATTGCACGTCATACGATCGGCCGGCGGCGGCCTCGTGGGTGGGGCCGAAGGTCCTCAAGACCGCGCCCAAAGGTCACATTGCCGGCGACAAACCGTGCCTACCTGGCGGAGAGGTGCCCGTCGGCGGTGGTCACCAGGTGTAGTCGGGCAGCTCGAAGTCGTCACGCACGCTGCCGGCGAACAGCGTCGCCAGCGGGCCGAAGTTCATCGTGCGCATCGCAACGTTGCGAAACCACAGGCCGAATCGGGTTCGGGTGGCGAAAAACCAGATGAACTTCGCCGCACTGGCTTGCTTGCCCTCGATGAAGGGACGCAGGCGCTTCTCGTAGGCGTCGAAGGCGCGACGGTGGTCGCCCCCGGCGCGGGCGAGCTCCCCGGCCAGCACGTAGGCCTCGGTGATCGCCAGGCCGGTGCCCTCGCCGCCGAGCAGCGAGATGCACCCGGCCGCGTCGCCGATCAGCAGCACCCGACCGCGTGACCAGCGGTCCATCCGGATTTGGCTGACCACGTCGAAGTACAGGTCCTCGACGTCGTCGAGGGCGGCCAGAATGTCCCGGCTTTCCCAGCCCACGTCGCCGAATTGGTCGCGCAGCTCATCTTTGGGTGCCACGCCGGGGTTGTCGTGTTCGGCGCGGAAGACGAACAAGAACATGGTGCGGTCGCCGCGCAGCGCGAACCGCGCCAGCTGTCGGTCGACGGTGTTGTAGAGGACATAGCTGCGCTCGTCGCGGGGCCGGTAGCCGTCGACCACGCAGGCCGCGACCTTGCAGCCCAGGTAGTGCTCGAAATCCCGCTCCGGCCCGAAGACCAGCCGGCGCACGTTGGAGTGCAGTCCGTCGGCACCGATGACCAGGTCGAAATCGCGCGGGGCGGTCCTTTCGAAGGTGAGCCGGACGCCGTCGCGGTGCTCGTCGATGGTGGCGATGCTGTCGTCGAAGATCGTTTCCACCTGGTCTTCGATCGTCGTGTAGATCGCGGCGGCGAGATCGCCGCGCGGCAAGCTGGTGAAGTCGTCGCCGACCATGCGGCGAAAGACGTCGACGCCCAGGTCGGCTTTGACCTTGCCGGTGGGACCGACGGAGCGGACGTGTTCCATGTGGTAACCCGCCGCTGCGATCTGGTCCGTGATGCCCATTCGTTTGGCCACCTGGTAGCCGACGCCCCAGAAGTCGATCATGTAGCCGCCGGTGCGGAACTTCGGCGCCCGCTCGATCACTGTCGGGGTGTGGCCGGTGCGCTGCAGCCAGTGGGCGAGCGCCGCTCCTGCCACGCCGGCACCGCTAATCGCTACTTTCACACTGCAATTGTGCTCTTCGGCAATAGTTTAGAACAAGACCGGTCGCTCGTTGCCCCTTGATCAATACGTTAGTGAGCGCTAACGTATTGGCGTGTGCCCGACATGCTGGAAGTCGCGGCAGAGCCAACCCGGCGCCGGCTGCTACAGCTCCTGGCACCGGGTGAACGCACCGTTACCCAGCTTGCGTCGCAGTTCACGGTCACCCGTTCGGCGATATCGCAGCACCTCGGCATGCTCGCCGAAGCGGGATTGGTTACCGTCCGCAAACAGGGCCGGGAACGGTACTACCGGCTCGATGAGCGCGGGGTGCTGCGGCTTCGTGCGCTCATGGAGTCCTTCTGGAGCGACGAGCTGGACCGTCTTGTCGCCGATGCCGCCCACTACCCGCCGTCACAAGGAGACTGTGCCATGCCGTTCGAGAAAGCGGTCGTCGTGCCCTTGGATCCGACCAGCACCTTCGCGCTCATCACCCAGCCCGACAGGCTTCGGCGCTGGATGGCCGTCGCCGCGCGTATCGAGCTGCGCACCGGTGGCGCTTATCGCTGGACGGTGACTCCGGGGCATAGCGCGGCCGGCACCGTCATCGACGTCGACCCCGGCAAGCGGGTGGTCTTCACCTGGGGTTGGGAGGACCACGGCGACCCCCCGCCGGGCGGGTCGACGGTGACCATCACGCTGACCCCGGTCGACGGCGGCACCGAGGTCCGGCTGGTCCACGACGGGCTGACCGCGCAGCAGGCCGCCCGGCACGCCAAAGGGTGGAACCACTTCCTGGACCGGCTGGTCGTCGCCGGCCAACACGGTGACGCCGGTCCCGACGAATGGGCCGCAGCGCCCGATCCGCTCGACGAATTATCTTGTGCCGAAGCAACATTGGCCGTTCTTCAGCACGTACTGCGCGGGATAGGCGCCTCTGACCTGACCAGGCAGACACCGTGTACGGAATATGACGTTTCGCAACTGGCGGATCATTTGCTGCGCTCGCTGGCGATCATCGGCGCTGCGGCGGGCGCGCAGCTGGCGCCCCGCGATGTGGACGCGCCACTGGAAACCCAGGTGGCCGACGCGGCGCAGGCCGTGATGGAAGCCTGGCGGCGGCGTGGCTTGGCGGGCACGGTGGAGCTGAACTCGAACCAGGTGCCTGCGACGGTGCCGGTCGGCATCCTGTGCCTAGAATTTCTGGTCCACGCTTGGGATTTCGCGATTGCCACCGGTTCTCAGGTGATCGCGTCCGAGCCGGTGTCGGAGTACGTACTGGCGGTGGCCGGCAAGGTCATCACCCCGGCAACCCGTAACTCCGCGGGCTTCGCCGCGCCGGCGGCGGTCGGTTCCTTTGCCCCAGTCCTCGATCGCCTCATCGCCTTCACCGGCCGCCAGCCGACCGCAGGCCACGTGTCCGCCACCTAACGAAAGGATGATCATGCCCAAGAGAAGCGAATACAGGCAAGGCACGCCGAACTGGGTCGACCTTCAGACCACCGATCAGTCCGCCGCCAAAAAGTTCTACACATCGTTGTTCGGCTGGGGTTACGACGACAACCCGGTCCCCGGAGGCGGTGGGGTCTATTCCATGGCCACGCTGAACGGCGAAGCCGTGGCCGCCATCGCACCGATGCCCCCGGGTGCACCGGAGGGGATGCCGCCGATCTGGAACACCTATATCGCGGTGGACGACGTCGATGCGGTGGTGGACAAGGTGGTGCCCGGGGGCGGGCAGGTGATGATGCCGGCCTTCGACATCGGCGATGCCGGCCGGATGTCGTTCATCACCGATCCGACCGGCGCTGCCGTGGGCCTATGGCAGGCCAATCGGCACATCGGAGCGACGTTGGTCAACGAGACGGGCACGCTCATCTGGAACGAACTGCTCACGGACAAGCCGGATTTGGCGCTAGCGTTCTACGAGGCTGTGGTTGGCCTCACCCACTCGAGCATGGAGATAGCTGCGGGCCAGAACTATCGGGTGCTCAAGGCCGGCGACGCGGAAGTCGGCGGCTGTATGGAACCGCCGATGCCCGGCGTGCCGAATCATTGGCACGTCTACTTTGCGGTGGATGACGCCGACGCCACGGCGGCCAAAGCCGCCGCAGCGGGCGGCCAGGTCATTGCGGAACCGGCTGACATTCCGTCGGTGGGCCGGTTCGCCGTGTTGTCCGATCCGCAGGGCGCGATCTTCAGTGTGTTGAAGCCCGCACCGCAGCAATAGGGAGCATCCCGGGCAGGCCCGCCGGCCGGCAGATTCGGAGAATGCTAGAAGCTGCCGCCGGCGCCGCCGCCCCCGCCTGCGCCCCCGGCCCCGCCGCGGCCGTCGGCGCCGGGGCTGCCGAACTGGCCGGGCTGGCCGGATTGGCCGATGATGGCCAGGGGCCCGAGGTGTGCGGTGCCGCCGGTGCCACCGGTGCCACCCTTACCGCCAGCCCCAGGGATCGGGAATAAACCGCCGGGGTCGGCCCCTTTGCCGCCGTCCCCACCTCGCCCGCCCGCCCCAGCGGTCCTGAAGCCGTCGCCACCGTGCCCGCCGTCCCCGCCATTCCCACCGGAACTGGCATCAAGGCCGTCGCCGCCGAAGCCGCCCCTTCCGCCGTCACCGCCGGCGCTGACGGTGCTGGTGCCGCCGGCGCCGCCCATGCCGCCGGTGCCGCCGGGGCCAAAGGCGGAGCCAAGGCCGCCACTGCCGCCGACGCCACCGTTTCCGGCGCGGCCGGCCGCCCCTGTCGCACCGGTCGCGCCCAGGGTGGAACCGGTGCCGCCGGCACCGCCGGCACCACCGGTGCCGCCGGTGCCGCCGGTGCCGCCATTTCCGCCAGTCCCGCCAGTGCCAGCGAGGCTGCTGAAGAGAGTGCCGTGGGCACCTCTGCCGCCGTCGCCGCCGGTGCCGCCGGTGCCGCCGGCGCCACCGGCCCCACCATCTCCGCCGGCGCCTTGGCTGCCGTTGTTGCCCGTTGGCGACAGCGCTTTGCCGCCGGCCCCGCCGTTGCCGCCGCCGCCGCCGGCGCCGCCGGTCCCGCCAACCCCGCCGGTGCCACCGTTACCGCCGTGACCGTCCGCGCCAGCGTCGAATGTGCCGGTCGCACCGGTGGCGCCGGTGGTGCCCCGCAGGCCCGTCCCGCCCGTGCCGCCGGCCCCGCCCCGGCCGCCGTCAGCGCCGTCGCCGGCGACGCTCCCACCTTGCCCGCCTACGCCGCCGTCGCCGCCGCGGCCGCCGCTGCCGGTAATGGCTCCGGGATTGCCGTCACTACCGGTGCCGCCGTCTCCGCCATTGCCGCCCGCTCCGCCGTTGCCAATCTGCCCGGCGTTTCCGCCGGCGCCACCGGTTCCGCGGTCACCGCCCATGCCCCTGCTGGCATTGCCGCCGTTGCCGCCGTGGCCGCCGGCCCCACCGCTGCCGCGCAGGCTGCCGTTGCCGCCGTTGCCGCCGTTGCCGCCGGCCGCGCCGTTGCCGCTGAGGGCATGGTCGCCGTTGCCGCCGTTGCCGCCGTTGCCGCCGTTGACGTGAATGCTGCTGCTTGAGCCGGTCGCACCGAAAGTGGAGCCGGCGCCGCCACTCCCGCCGGCCCCGCTGGGGCCGGCGTTGCCGCCGTTGCCGCCGTTGCCGCCGTTGCCGTTGTTGGTGAACACGCTGCCGTTAGCGCCGTTGCCGCCGTCACCGGGGTCCCCGCCGGTGCCGCCGCTGCCGCCGTTGCCGCCGGCGCCTTGGCTGCCGGTTGTGCCCGCCGGCCCGGCCCCGCCCGGCCCGCCGGTCCCGCCTCGGCCGCCCTTTCCGCCGGCCCCGCCGGCGCCGCCATCCTGGCCGCGGGCACCCGCGGTGGCGCCGTCGGCGCCGTCAATGCCGCGGCCGCCGTTACCGCCAACTCCGCCGGTCCCACCGTCGCCGCCGGCACCGCCGGGGCCTTGGCTGCCGGCGACGCCGTTGGGTGCGGCCCCGCCGTCCCCGCCGTCCCCACCTTTTCCGCCGGTACCGCCAACTCCGCCGGTGCCGCCGGGGTGCCCGTCCGCGCCCGCGCTGGAACCGTTGACACCGTCGCTGCCGGACCCTCCAGTCCCGCCGACGCCGCCGGTGCCGCCGGCCCCGCCGACGCCGCCGGTGCCGCCGGCCCCGCCGGTGCCACCGTTGCCCGCCCAGGCGCCGCCGGATCCACCGGCCCCACCGTTTCCGCCGGTGCCGCCATCCAGGCCGGGGTTGCCGAGCCTGCCCAGACCGGGCAGGCCTTTGCTGCCGTTGCCGCCGGCGCCGCCGGCGCCGCCGTTGCCGACCAAACCGCCATCACCGCCCCTGCCGCCGGACGCGCCGGTCTGGCCAAAGCCGGTGGCATCGGCGCCTCTGCCGCCGTTGCCGCCGTTGCCGCCGCTGGTGGGGGTGTTGCCGGGTGCGCCGTTGGCACCGGGGGTGGAGCCGCTTCCGCCCTGGCCGCCGGCACCGCCGACACCGGGATCACCGCCGTGGCCACCGGCGCCACCTACACCACCGTTGACACCGAGCGCGCCGGCGGCGCCGTGACCGCCGTTGCCAGGAGTCCCGCCGTTCCCGCCGGCTCCGCCGTCACCGCCAGCGCCCTGGCTGCCGTTCTGGCCCGAGGCGGCCAACGCGAGACCGCCGGCCCCGCCCTCGCCGCCGGCTCCGCCAGGCCCACCGTTACCGCCATTCCCGCCGGGTGAGCCTGCGGCCCCGGGAGCGGACGCATTGAAGCCGATGCTGCCAGCACCTCCGGATCCGCCATCGCCGCCGGCCCCGCCAGCACCTCCGGTGCCGCCGTCACCGGCCTGAGTTCCGCCGTTGCCGCCGGCCCCGCCGGTGCCGCCGGCCCCGCCGGGGCGACCGGGCGCTTCGGATCCAAATCCGAGACCGCCGGCCCCGCCGCGGCCACCGGCCCCACCGGCACCGCCATTACCCACCTGACCGCCGTCGCCACCCCTGCCACCGTTCGCGCCGGTCTGTCCGCTGCTGATAGCGTCGGCGCCTTTGCCGCCGTCGCCGCCGTTACCACCGCTGGTGGAGGTGGTGCCGGGCGCGCCGTTCGCGCCATGCGCGCTGCCGCCGACGCTGGCGCCACCGGCGCCACCGGCCCCACCGGCGCCCGGGTTGCCGCCATTGCCACCGGTCCCGCCGGCACCAAGGTTGTGACCCCACGTCCCGGTAGCGCCGTTGCCGCCGTCACCGGGAGCTCCGCCGTCACCGCCGCTACCGCCAGCCCCGCCGGCGCCGTGGCTGCCGCCGAGGCCGAGCAGACCGTGGCCGCCGCCGGGCCCGCCGACCCCGCCGGTCCCGCCAGCCCCACCATTCCCGCCGTTTCCGCCGGCTTGACCGTCAGCGCCCAAGTTGGTGGCGTGGGCGCCGCTGGCGCCCGCACCGCCGGCGCCGCCGGGCCCGCCCTCGCCGCCGGCCCCGCCGTTGCCGCCGTTGCCCATCAGCACCCCGCCGGCCCCGCCGGCCCCGCCGTTGCCGCCGATCCCGCCGGCCCCGCCAGCGGTGCCGGATCCACCCGGTGTGCTGGCCGACGTACCCGTGACACCGGCGATGCCGTTGCCTCCGGCCCCACCGGCCCCGCCGACACCGAACAACCCGGCGGTACCGCCGGCCCCGCCGTTGCCGCCGACCGCCCCGGCCCCGCCAAAACCCCCGGCGCCTCCGTTGCCATACAGCCACCCGCCCGCGCCGCCGTGACCACCGGCCCCGCCGGTGGTACCCACGCCGCCGGCTCCACCGTTGCCGCCGTTACCGATTAGGCCCGCCGCCCCGCCGGCCCCGCCTCGTTGTCCTGGCGCCCCAGACCCGCCGTTGCCGCCGTTGCCGTACAAGATGCCGCCTGGCCCGCCGGCCTGCCCGGTCCCGGGGGAGCCGTCGGCGCCGTTGCCGATCAGCGGGCGTCCGAACAGCGCCTGGGTGGGCGCATTGACCGCGGCTAGCAAACTCTGTTCAACGTTGACCGCCTCGGCGGCCACGTACGAGCTCGCGGCCGCGGACAGGGTCTGCACGAACCGGTCATGAAACGTCGCCACTTGGGCGCTGACGGTCTGATATTCCTGGGCGTGCGTGCCGAACAACGCCGCAACGGCCACCGACACCTCGTCGGCTGACGCGGGCAGCACTTTCGCCACCGCGGCCGCTGCGGTGTTGGCCGCAGTGATCGTCGAACCAATTTTCGCCAAATCCGTTGCCGCCGTGGTCAGCATCTCCGGCGTCGCGATTACGAACGACATCTCGCTCCCCAGGTCAGGTCAGCCCGGTGTTGCCCGGCGTGGCAAGGAATTGTGTGGCTATCCCGGCGATCTACCATGTGGAGCGAATCTTCGGGATCCCAACTCCAACGATCCCTTGTTGACGCTATCGTCAAAAGGGCAAAACCCCAAACTTTACGCGAACGAACTATCCACAGTGCACCCTCGATTTCCGTCGACACGTGCAAACGGCCAGACCTCGACGGTGCTAGCCCCGCGGCGATATTGCAGGTCTTCGAGCCGGTCGCGCCCCGGGGCGCGAACTCCGTTGCCCTCCCGCGACCCTGCGGGAGAGGATAAGGAATGGTCGGCTATGTGGATGTCCGGGCATACGCCGAGCTCAACGAGTTCGTGGAGCTGCAGGCGCGCGGTCTGACGGTGCGCCGGCCGTTCCGCAGCCATCAGACGGTCAAAGATGTGCTGGAGGCGATGGGCATTCCGCATACCGAGGTGGATCTCATCCTGGTGAACGGCGATCCCGCGGACTTTTCCTACCGGCCGGTCGCCGGCGACCGCATTGCCGCCTACCCTATGTTCGAGGCCCTCGACATCGGGTCGACCGCCAGGTTGCGCCCAGCGCCGTTGCGTAACCCGCGCTTCGTCGTCGACGTCAACCTCGGCCAGCTGGCGCGGCTGCTTCGGCTGTTGGGCTTCGACACACGGTGGTCGAGTGCCGCCGATGATCCGACGCTGGCCGATATCAGCCTGGGCGAGCAGCGAATTCTGCTGACCCGCGACCGCGGCCTGTTGAAGCGCCGGGCAATCACCCATGGTCTGTTCGTCCACTCCCAGCACCCGGAGGAGCAGGCGCTCGAGGTGCTGCGGCGGCTAGACCTCAACGGGCGGCTGGCACCGCTATCCCGGTGTCTGCGATGCAATGGTGAGCTGGCCGCGGTTTCCAAAGACGAGGTGATTGGCCAGCTGGAGCCGTTGACCCGCCGGTACTACGAGTCATTCAGCCGCTGCTTCGGTTGCGGGCGGATCTACTGGCCGGGATCACACCACGCACGGTTGGTTCGCCTCGTCGAACGACTGCGGGACCAGCTAACTACTTCGACCTGACCCGCACGGTGGTGCGCGCGTCGATCGTCGCCAGCTGACACGCCGAAGGTGCAACCACGGCGGCATCGAGCGGCGTGTCCCCGCCACCAATGCACGTTCGGCGCGGCCGGCGCACGCTCGGCGCGGAGCTACGAATTGTCGGCCGGAGTCAACCGAATGGCTACCAGCTTGAGCCGGTCCACCGCCTCGGCGAACTCCTCGAGCGTGGGTATGCGCCGGTCGCGGAAGCTCAACCCCAGCATGCGTTGGCCACGCTTGACGCCATAGGCCTGTGCGGCGCGCAGGAAAAGTTCAGAAACGACCGCACGGTCCCGGATGAGCTCGCCACGCATAGCGGTCGTCTTGCCGTCGTAGACGACTTGGGCGGCGGCACCGTCGGAGAAGTTGTGCTTCCATCCGGCCTCGGTCAGCGCGTAGAGGTCGTTGTCGATGACGTGCGCGCTCAAGGGAATCGAGAAGTGCCGCCCAGTCTTTCGCCCGGTGAAGCTCACCACCATCAGCTGTGTGCGTAGCGGGCCGGCAAGCGGGGTGTGCAGCAGGGAGCGCAGGATCGGGTTGACGAGGCGAAGGAGGGCCGCCGGTGGGTGTGCGATGTCTACCGCATACGACTGATCTGTCATGCCTTCACCGTAGATCCGATCGGGGTTCGCGGCTACGCCGACAAGTTGGTGACGCAACAAGATATATGGCGCCACCGGTAGTACCATACGTATGTGGACAAGACGACGGTCTACCTGCCGGATGAACTCAAGGCGGCCGTGAAGCGCGCCGCTCGGCAGCGCGGAGTCTCCGAAGCGCAGGTAATCCGGGAGTCCATCCGGGCGGCGGTCGGCGGCGCCAAGCCGCCGCCGCGCGGGGGTCTATATGCGGGTTCGGAGCCCATCGCGCGGCGAGTCGACGAGCTGCTGGCTGGCTTCGGTGAGCGGTGATCATCGACACGAGTGCGCTGCTTGCCTATTTCGACGCCGCCGAGCCAGACCACGCCGCAGTGTCTGAGTGCATCGATAGCTCCGCAGACGCGCTCGTCGTATCCCCTTATGTGGTAGCGGAACTCGACTATCTCGTCGCCACCCGGGTAGGTGTCGATGCCGAGCTCGCCGTCCTGCGTGAACTCGCCGGCGGGGCCTGGGAGCTCGCCAACTGCGGTGCCGCCGAAATCGAGCAGGCCGCCCGCATCGTCACGAAATACCAGGATCAGCGGATCGGGATCGCGGATGCGGCCAACGTCGTGCTGGCCGACCGATACCGCACGCGCACGATCCTCACCCTGGACCGTCGGCACTTCTCGGCGCTGCGGCCGATCGGCGGTGGGCGCTTCACCGTCATTCCGTAAACCGCAACCGATTCGGTGCTGCACCGCGGCGTGTTCGTCTTCCGCGTGCGATCCGTCCCTTAGGGCGTGATGGTCGTCTGCTCGTCGATGACGTTGGCGGCGTCCATCAATGTCATCGTCTCGTCGTCGAGCGCGTCGGCGTTGAGTTGAAGCACGAACACCGCACCTTGGCTGGGAATCACCACCGTCTTCTGCGCGACGGTCCGCAACTTGCCGTTCTTGCTGTATGAACCACCGAGCTGCCATGCTGAAAAGCCGCCGAGCGTGGCTGCACTTCCGTCGCCGCTGCCTTGGAAGCCGGGCAGGTTTTTCAACTCGCCGGGTGCGAATTGGAGGACCTTCGCGGGGTCGATGTCACCGGTGAGTTTGGAGAGGATCGCAACGATGGTGGGGGGATCGTTGGGATCGGCGGGCTGGGTGTAGACGATGCCGCCATAGGGTGCGCGGGAGCTTTCCGGAAGCAGCCGCCAATCGTCGGGCACCGGCAGGTCGATGGTCGGGGAGCCGGGGTCGCCGTGGTGCACTGGGGTCTCCTGGATGTGGTTGTCCCGGATATAGTCGGCGATGGTGTAGTTGGGCCCCGCTGCCTGAGCCGAGGTGGTTGCCGACGTAGTCGTTGTCGACGTCGTCGGGGACGTCGTGGTTGGCGACGTGGTTGGCGCGCTGTCGGTCTTGATGTTGAAACTGCAGCCAGCCAGTGCCAGGCTCAGCGCCACCGTCGCGACGGCCGCCGTGAAGTGCTTCATTGCGCGCTCCCGAAGATTGGACCGGCACTTCCGGCCGGTGAGGTCGGATTGAGACTAGTCCAACTGGTGTGCGCGCGACCCTATCACTGCAATCCCATCTCGATTGACCGCAAAACACCGCGGGAACAGGCGTCTATGCAGTAAGAGACAGCTATGCGGGCACGCAGGTTGCGCAGAGCCCTGGCCGCGCTCTTGGCGGTGGCGGGTCTGTTTGTTCCGTTCATTGTTGGCGTGCCCACGGCCTACGACGGTGAGCCGGTGTTCGTCGCCATTCCGGTCGAGCATGTCAATACGCTCATCGGCACCGGCACGGGAGCCGCGATAGTGGGGGAGATCAACAACTTTCCCGGCGCCTCGGTGCCGTTCGGCATGGTGCAGTACTCGCCGGACACCGTCGACAACTACGCCGGCTACGACTACGACAACCCGCATTCCACCGGATTCAGCATGACGCACGCGTCGGTGGGCTGCCCGGCGTTCGGCGACATCTCGATGTTGCCCACGACCACCCCGCTCGGCTCGCAGCCGTGGAGCGCCTGGGAGGAGATCGCCCACGACGACACCGAGGTCGGCGTGCCCGGCTACTACACCGTACGGTTCCCCGGTACCGGGGTGATCGCCGAGCTCACCGCCACCACCCGCACGGGCGTCGGCCGGTTTCGCTACCCCCGCAATGGGTGGCCGGCGCTGTTTCACGTGCGCTCCGGCGCATCGTTGGCGGGCAACTACGCCGCGACACTGCAGATCGAGGACAACACCACAATCACCGGCTCGGCGACCAGCGGCGGGTTCTGCGGCAAGAAGAACCTGTACACGGTGTACTTCGCCATGAAGTTCAGCCAGCCGTTCAGCTCGTATGGCACCTGGGACGGCTACGCGGTCTATCCCGGTTCACACAGCATGAATTCGAGTTACAGCGGGGGGTATGTCGGGTTTCCGGCCGGCTCGGTGCTCGAGGTGCGGACCGCCCTGTCCTATGTGAGCGTGGACGGGGCGCGAGCCAACCTGGACGCCGAAGGCGGAGCAAGCTTCGACGACATCCGTGCGGCGACATCGAGCGAATGGAACGCCGCGCTATCGCGAATCGCGGTGGCCGGCAGGGGGCCTGGCGACGTGGACACCTTCTACACTTGTCTTTACCGGTCACTGTTGCACCCCAACACCTTTAACGACGTGGACGGACGTTACATCGGATTCGACGGTGTCATCCACAGCGTTGCCAGTGGGCACACCCACTACGCCAATTTCTCCGACTGGGACACCTACCGCAGCCTCGCCCCACTGCAGGGACTGTTGTTCCCGCAACGGGCCAGCGACATGATCCAGTCGTTGGTGACCGACGCGGAGCAGAGTGGTGCGTATCCGCGTTGGGCGCTGGCGAATTCCGCAACCGGCATGATGAGCGGAGACAGTGTGGTACCGCTCATCGTAAACCTCTACGCCTTCGGCGCCAGGGATTTCGACCTCAAATCCGCGCTGCACTACATGGTGAATGCAGCGACCCAGGGCGGTGTCGGACTTGACGGTTTCCTGGAGCGGCCGGGAATCGCCGCCTATCTGAGGCTCGGCTATGGACCACAAACGGCGGAATTCCGCGCCAACGGTCGTATCGCCGGCGCCTCGGTCACGCTGGAGTGGTCGGTCGATGACTTTGCCATCTCCCGATTCGCTGATTCGTTGGGCGATACCGCAACTGCCGCCGTCTTCCAGAACCGGTCGCAGTATTGGCAGAACCTGTTCAATCCCACCACCGGCTATATCTCGCCCCGGAGCGCGGCCGGTTTCTTCCCCGACGGTCCCGGGTTCGTGGCATACCCCTCGGGCTTTGGGCAGGACGGATACGACGAGGGCAACGCCGAACAATACCTGTGGTGGGTGCCGCATAACGTAGCCGGTTTGGTGACCGCGCTTGGTGGCCGCACGGCCGTCGTCAAGCGGCTCGACCGCTTTACCAAAAAGCTCAACGTCGGCCCCAACGAACCCTATCTGTGGGCCGGTAACGAGCCCGGTTTCGGGGTGCCCTGGCTGTACAACTACATCGGCCAACCGTGGAAAACCCAGCGGACGGTCGACCGGGTCCGCGGGCTGTTCGGCCCGACACCTGGCGGTGCGCCGGGCAACGACGACCTCGGCGCCCTGTCCAGCTGGTATGTCTGGGCTGCCCTTGGCCTGTATCCGAGCACCCCGGGAACCACCATCCTGACCGTGAACACACCGCTTTTCGATCGCGCCGTGATCGCGCTCCCCACCGGAAAGTCCATTCAGATCACCGCGCCGGGCGCATCCGGGCGGAACCGCCTGAAGTACATCGACGGCCTGACCATCGACCGCCAACCGAGCAACCAGACGTTTCTTCCGGAGTCGATCGTGCGCACCGGAGGCGACCTGACCTTCTCGCTCGCCGGCACACCCAACAAGGTCTGGGGAACCGCGGCGTCTGCCGCGCCGCCGTCATTCGGTGCGGGCAGCTCGGCGGTGACGGTAAATATCGCCCGGCCCATCATCGGGATCGTGCCGGGAGCGACCGGGACCGTGACCGTCGACGCGCAACGGATGATCGACGGCGTCGACGACTACACTGTCACCCCAACGTCCTACGTTGTTGGGATTGCGGCGGAACCGTTATCCGGGCAATTCGACGATGACGGAGCCGTGAGCGCGTCGGTCGCGATCACCGTAGCTCGATCGGTGCCGTCGGGGTATTACCCGATCTATGTCACCACCAGCGCCGGGGATAGTGCCCGGACATTGATCGTGCTGGTCGTGGTCGCCGAGGCGGTGGAATGATCATTGCGCAAGCGCAGAGGAGTTAGATCATTTCGTGTCTGGTCAGCCAGTGCATCACCTGCCAGCCGGCGAATACCGGTAGCCAACAGGTCAATAGTCGATACAGCAGCACCGACGGCACACCCAATGCTGCAGGTACACCGAAGGCGGCGAGCCCACCGATCAGCGCCGCCTCCACCGCGCCAACCCCGCCCGGGGTGGGGGCGGCCGAGGCGAGGGTGCCGCCGACCATCGTCACCACGGTCACCGTGACGAACGTCGTTCCGCCGCCAAAGGCTTCGATACTGGCCCACAGTGCCAACGCAGCTCCGAGCGTCGTTCCGGCACAACCGAGTACGATCAACGCCAGTCGCTTCGGCTCCCGGGCCAACGCAATGAGGTCATTCGTTACCTCCCTGAGCTTCGGCCGCACCGCCGTCGCTAGCCAGCGTCGCAGCTTCGGCACGAAGAGGAATGTCCCGACAATGCCTAGGGCCACACCGGCAATGAGGTAGAGCACCGTGGCATTCGGGACGAAATGAGATAGGTCGGTCGAGGTGCCGGCCAGGGCGCTGAACAGGATCAGCAGCACGAGGTGGACGATCACCTGTACCGACTGCTGCAGTGCCACCGCCGCGGTGGCCCGCACTGCGGTCAGCCCTCCCTTCTGCAAGAACCGGGTACTCAACGCTAGCCCGCCGACGCCGGCCGGGGTAGTCGTTGCAGCAAAAGTGTTGGCTACCTGCATGATTGACAGCTTCCAGAAGCCCACCAGCCCATCAGCGCAGGCCCACAACGCCGCTGCCGCACCGACATACGTCAGCGCCGACACCGCTAGGCCCAGTAGCGCCCACCACCAGTTCGCGGTTCGCAGCTGGGAAAAGAACGTGGGCACGGTACTGATGAAAGGGTAAGCGACATAGACCAGAGCACCGATTAACACCAGTTGAATGAGCTGGCCGCGGCTGAACCGGGTGATCGTTTCGGCTTTGATCTGATCCGCGCCCGTTTGCCGCATCACCTCGGCGCGTGTGCTGGCGATGACCGCATTTGGGTCGGTTATCGACTCTCGGATTCGTTTTGGCACAGCGGATTTGGTAAGTCTTCGCGATGCCGCCAGGATGGCTTGCTTGCCGAACGTGTCAATGGCTGCGGTCACGGCGGCCTCGGCGTCATACAGCGCCGACGTCGTCACCAAGAGTTGGGCCAGGTCGGATTGGAGTTGGGCGTCGGTGGCGCCGTACTCGGCCTCACCGAACCCGCCGAACAGCACCGCGCCGTTGTCGACGGTGATCTCGGCACTACACAGGTCCCCGTGGGAGATCTGCTGGTCGTGCAGGGTCCGTAGCGCCTCCCAGACATGGGCAGTCGGCGTGGTTTTGGTGCATTCGCTGATGCCGATTCCGCGAGCGGGCCGGTGTGCATACAACGTCCATCCCCGGTCGAGCGGGGACACCGCGATCACCGTCGTGTTGGCCATGCCTAGATCGCCGAAGGCAATGGCCATCAGCGCGCGATGCTCGACCGCACGGCGCATGGAGGCTTGCAGGGGTGCGGTCTCGGTGCCGCGCAACGTCAGCTTCAGCCAGAGTTGGCGCAGCGCGCCGCAGCCACTTTGGTGCGGGCCGTACAACTCGATCAATGCCTCGCTGCACGCCCCGGCGTTGGGCTGCTCGCAAGCGGCCGACAGTACCAGTGGCCCGGGCCCGGCCGGCCGCACAACCGCGAGCCCGGACACCGCGAATCCGCGTTTTGCCAACGCGCGAATGGCACCATCCAGTGGCACTTCAAGCGCTGGTGTGCCGACGACCAGGACCACCAACGCGCCGACCAACCACCCCACCGCCAGCCCCAACAATGAGCGGGCCGGCACAATCGCGCTGACAACCAGATGGATCGGCACGAATGCCAACAGCAGCGCCCACCACCAGTGCCGCCAGCGCGCGGGCAGCCAGGGACCCGACACGGTGAGCACCGCCGCGAGCATCGCGATCCATCGCGGGTCATCGAGAAACTGGGCCAGCAATGTGGCGAGCCGGTCGGAAAGGTCAAAGTGCCATCGGGGTGCTGCGATGCGGCTACTGCTGATCGACAACGGGAGAACGGCCATAAGTCCGGCGGCCGCATACGCGCCCAGCAGCTTCCACTGCCGGGAAACGATCAGGCCAATCAGGATCACGAACGGCAACGCCAAAATCGCCAGGCCGTACCCCAGGTACACCAGATCGGATTGCGACGGGGACAGCACCCCGACGATCTCCGAGATGGATTTCTCCAGCGCCACCCACTGCGGGCGGGTGATCAGCGAACTCGTGATCACCGCCACGAGGTAGATCGCCGCCAGCACCGCCCGGATGATGTCGTTGGTGCGCCGGGTCAGTGGTTGCAGCAAGTTACCGGAAACGCCGATGTCGCGTCCGTCAACTCGCATGTTCTAACGATCTTCCGGATCAGGGCCCGCGGTGTCTGGTGCCGTTTCGCGGCTCCGCGGACAACTTAGCCCGATAACTGCGTGGGGTGTCGGTCTGACCACTTGACGTCTTACCAATCTTCATTCACACTGGGCGCATGGCGCTGCAGCCGGTGACTCGCCGATCGGTGCCCGAAGAGGTCTTCGAGCAGATCGCTACCGATGTGCTCACCGGCGAGATGCCGCCCGGCGAGGCGTTGCCCAGCGAGCGTCGGTTGGCTGAGTTGCTCGGAGTGTCGCGACCCGCGGTCCGCGAGGCGCTCAAACGGCTGTCGGCCGCAGGTCTGGTCGAGGTGCGTCAGGGCGACGTCACCACCGTGCGTGACTTCCGGCGGCACGCCGGCCTGGATCTGTTGCCCCGATTGTTGTTTCGCAACGGTGAGCTGGATATCTCCGTCGTCCGCAGCATCCTCGAGGCCCGGCTGCGCAATTTTCCGAAGGTCGCGGAACTAGCGGCCGAACGGAACGAGCCCGAGTTGGCGGAATTGCTGCAGGATTCGCTGCGTGCGCTGGACACTGAGGAAGATCCGATCGTGTGGCAACGCCACACGCTCGACTTTTGGGATCATGTGGTCGACAGCGCCGGTTCGATCGTAGATCGATTGATGTACAACGCATTTCGTGCTGCTTACGAGCCGACGCTAGCTGCTCTGACCACCACGATGACCGCTGCGGCTAAGCGTCCGTCGGACTACCGGAAACTCGCGGATGCGATCTGCTCAGGTGATCCCACCGGAGCGAAGAAAGCCGCCCAAGACCTACTCGAACTTGCGAACACATCGTTGATGGCCGTACTCGTTAGCCAGGCGAGTCGGCAATGACCACCCACGCCGTGATCATCGCCTATCTCCGCGACCAGACGCAGCCCGCCGTCGATGCGATCGGCGGGTTCTACCGGACATGCGTACTGACTGGCAAGGCGCTGGTTCGGCGGCCCTTCCATTGGCGTGAGGCGATCGAGCAGGGCTGGTTCATTACCAGCGTCTCGTTGCTGCCAACCCTGGCGGTGTCGATTCCGTTGACCGTGTTGATCATCTTCACGCTCAATATCCTGCTGGCCGAGTTCGGCGCCGCCGACATCTCCGGCGCCGGCGCGGCGCTAGGCGCGGTCACCCAGCTGGGCCCGCTGACCACCGTGTTGGTGATTGCGGGCGCTGGAGCCACAGCGATCTGCGCCGACCTGGGTGCCCGCACCATCCGGGAAGAGATCGATGCGATGGAGGTGCTGGGCATCGACCCCATCCACCGGCTGGTGGTGCCTCGGGTCGTTGCCGCGACCATCGTCGCCGCACTGCTCAACGGCGCGGTGATAACCATTGGCCTGGTTGGTGGTTTCGTCTTCAGTGTCTTCATCCAACACGTCTCGGCCGGCGCCTACGTGGGCACGCTCACCTTGGTCACCGGTCTACCCGAGGTGATCATCTCGGTGGTCAAGTCGGCGACGTTCGGCCTGATCGCTGGCCTAGTCGGCTGTTACCGCGGGCTGACCACGAAAGGCGGCCCCAAGGGAGTTGGAACCGCCGTCAACGAAACCCTGGTGCTGTGCGTGATCGCGCTGTTCGCGACCAATGTGGTGTTGACCACGATCGGCGTGCGGTTCGGGACGGGACACTAGCATGGTGGAGTCTTCAACGGCATCAGCGACAGCCGTATTGCGGGCCCGCTACCCACGCACAGCCGCCAGCCTTGACCGCTACGGCGGCGGCACGGCCCGAAGACTTGAGCGGACAGGGACTTTCGCGAGATTCACCCGGATCAGCGTCGTGCAGATCGGCTGGGCACTGCGTCGCTATCGCCGGGAGACGCTGCGCCTGGTCGCCGAGATCGGGATGGGCACCGGCGCGATGGCCGTCGTCGGCGGCACGGTCGCGATCATCGGTTTTGTGACGCTGTCCGGCGGCTCGCTGATCGCCATCCAGGGCTTCGCGTCGCTGGGCAACATCGGTGTCGAGGCGTTTACCGGATTCTTTGCCGCACTGGCCAACACACGCGTCGCTGCGCCCATTGTCTCCGGTGTCGCGCTGGCCGCGACGGTGGGCGCCGGCGCCACCGCACAGTTAGGTGCCATGCGGATCAGTGAGGAGATCGACGCGCTGGAAGTGATGGGCATCAAGTCGATTTCGTTTCTGGTCTCCACTCGGATTCTAGGAGGGCTGGTGGTGATCATGCCGCTGTACGCGCTCGCTCTCGACATGGCTTTCACCTCTGGTCAGGTGGTCACAACCGTGTTCTACGGCCAGTCCAACGGCACCTATGAGCACTACTTCCGCACCTTCCTGCGCCCAGAGGATGTGGGTTGGTCGGTCGTGGAGGTGGTGATCATCGCGGTGGTGGTGATGATCACCCATTGCTACTACGGGTACACCGCCAGCGGTGGCCCGGTTGGGGTCGGCCAGGCGGTTGGTCGATCGATGCGTTTCTCGCTGGTCTCGGTGGTGGTCGTTGTCCTGCTGGCCGAGTTGGCGCTCTACGGCGTCGACCCGAACTTCAATCTCACGGTGTAGCCGCGGTGCCAACGCTGGTGACGAGGAAGAACCGACGTGCGTGGCTGTATGTGGAGGGTGTTGTCCTGCTGTTGGTGGGCGCGTTGGTGCTCGTATTGGTGTACAAGCAGTTTCGTGGGGAATTCACGCCGAAGACCGAGCTGACTATGGTCGCCTCCCGGGCTGGGCTGGTTATGGAAGCTGGATCCAAAGTCACCTACAACGGGGTGGAGATCGGCCGGGTGGGCAGCATTTCGGAGATTGAGCGTGACGGCCGGCCGGCGGCGAAGCTGGTTTTGGACGTGAATCCTCGCTACATCAGCCTGATTCCGGTCAATGTGGTGGCCGATATCGAGGCGGCCACCCTGTTCGGCAACAAGTATGTTGCGCTGTCCGCGCCGAAAATTCCTCAACAGCAGCGGATTTCCTCACATGACGTGATTGATGTGGGGTCGGTGACCACCGAATTCAACACGTTGTTCGAGACGATCACCTCGATCGCCGAGAAGGTGGATCCGATCGAGCTGAACGCGACGCTGTCCGCGGTAGCACAGGCGCTGGATGGGCTGGGCGGCAAGTTCGGTGAGTCGATCGTTAATGGCAATCAGATTCTGGCGCAATTAAATCCGCGGCTGCCGCAGCTCGGCTATGATGTTCGGCGGTTGGCGGATCTCGGTGAGGTCTATGTCGATGCTTCGCCGGATCTGTGGTCCTTTCTGCAGAACGCACTGACCACTGCGCGCACATTGACCAGCCAACAGCGCGATCTGGATGCCGCGTTGTTGGCGGCTACGGGTGCGGGCAACACCGGTGAAGACGTTTTTGCTCGAGGCGGGCCGTATCTTGCGCGCGCAGCCGCCGATCTGGTGCCCACCGCTACGCTGCTGGACACCTACAGTCCCGAACTGTTCTGCATGATCCGCAACTTTCACGACGCTGCGCCCAAAGTCGCGGACGCGGTGGGCGGCAACGGCTATTCGCTAGCGGCCGCCGGAACGATTTTGGGAGCACCCAATCCCTATGTCTATCCGGACAATCTGCCGCGGGTGAATGCCCACGGTGGACCCGGGGGCCGACCGGGCTGCTGGCAGACGATCACCCGGGAGCTGTGGCCGGCACCCTATCTGGTGATGGACACCGGTGCCAGCCTCGCACCGTACAACCACGTCGAGCTCGGCCAACCGATGTTCACTGAATACGTATGGGGACGCCAATACGGAGAGAACACGATCAACCCATGAAAACCACAGGCACAACTATCAAACTCGGCATCGTCTGGTTGGTGCTGTCGGTGTTCACCGTGATGATCATCGTGGTGTTCGGGCAGGTGCGGTTCCATCACACCACCGGGTACTCCGCGGTGTTCACCCATGTCAGCGGGCTGCGGGCCGGGCAATTTGTCCGCGCTGCGGGCGTAGAGGTCGGCAAGGTCGCCAAGGTAACGCTGATCGACGGGGACAAGCAAGTATTGGTGGACTTCACCGTGGATCGCTCGCTGTCACTGGATCAGGCGACGACCGCCTCGATCCGCTACCTCAACCTGATCGGCGACCGGTACCTTGAGCTCGGCCGCGGTCACAGCGGTCAGCGGCTGGCGCCGGGTGCCACGATCCCGCTCGAGCACACCCATCCGGCCTTGGATCTCGACGCTCTGCTCGGCGGGTTTCGCCCACTCTTCCAAACGTTGGACCCAGACAAGGTCAACAGCATCGCCTCCTCGATCATCACCGTGTTCCAAGGGCAAGGCGCCACCATCAACGACATCCTCGACCAGACCGCCTCGCTGACGGCAACGCTGGCCGACCGGGACCATGCGATAGGTGAGGTCGTCAACAACTTGAACACCGTGCTGGCCACCACCGTCAAGCATCAAACGGAATTCGACCGCACGGTCGACAAGCTAGAGGTGCTGATCACTGGACTGAAGAACAGGGCGGACCCGCTGGCCGCGGCGGCGGCACACATCAGCAGCGCCGCGGGAACCCTAGCCGACCTGCTGGGGGCGGATCGTCCATTGCTGCACAGCAGCTTCGGGCACCTCGAGGGCATCCAGCAGCCGCTCATAGACGAGCTGGCAGAACTCGACCACGTGTTGGGCAAGCTGCCGGACGCCTACCGGATCATCGGCCGCGCCGGCGGCATATACGGTGACTTCTTCAACTTCTATCTGTGTGACATCTCACTGAAAGTCAACGGATTACAGCCTGGAGGTCCGGTACGCACCGTCAAGTTGTTCGGCCAGCCGACCGGCAGGTGCACACCGCAATGAGAACGCTGACCGAGTTCAACCGCGGCCGTGTCGGGATGATGGGTGCGGTGGTCACGGTGCTCGTCGTTGGTGTTGCGCAAAGCTTCACCAGCGTGCCGATGCTGTTCGCCACACCTACCTACTATGCGCAATTCGCCGACACGGGTGGCATCAACACGGGCGATAAGGTGGAAATCGCTGGGGTGAACGTCGGGCTGGTGCGCTCGCTGGCAATCCGCGGCAACCGCGTGTTGATCGGATTCTCGTTGCCCGGCAAGACAATCGGGATGCAAAGCCGGGCAGCAATTCGCACCGACACCATTCTTGGCCGTAAGAACCTGGAGATCGAACCCCGCGGTTCGGAGCCGTTGAAACCCAACGGTTTCCTGCCGTTGGCGCAGACCACTACGCCATACCAAATCTATGACGCGTTCGTCGATGTCACGAAGGCGGCGACGGGCTGGGACATCGATGCCGTCAAACGCTCGCTAAACGTGTTGTCGGAGACATTCGATCAGACCGCCCCGCATCTAAGTGCCGCCCTCGAGGGTGTCAAGGCATTCTCCGACACCGTCGGCCGGCGCGGCGAGCAGATCGAGCAACTGCTGGCGAACGCCAACAGGATCGCGCGCGTGCTCGGCGACCGCAGCGAGCAGGTCAACGGGCTGCTGGTGAATGCCAAGACGCTGCTGGCCGCGTTCAAGCAACGCAGCCAGGCACTGCGCATTCTGCTAACCAACGTGTCGGAGGCATCAGCCCAGGTATCTGGCCTGATCACAGACAACCCCAACCTCAACCATGTGCTGGCCCAGTTGCGCACGGTCAGCGAGGAGCTGGTGAAGCGCAAGAACGAATTGGCCGATGTAGCCGTCTTGCTCGGCAGATACACCGCGGCCCTGACAGAGGCCGTCGGTTCCGGACCGTTCTTCAAGGCGATGGTGGTCAATCTGCTGCCCTACCAGATTCTTCAGCCCTGGGTTGACGCGGCGTTCAAAAAGCGGGGCATCGACCCGGAGAACTTCTGGCGCAGTGCGGGTCTGCCGGAATTCCGCTGGCCCGACCCCAACGGCACCCGGTTCCCCAACGGCGCGCCGCCGGCGGCGCCACCGGTGCGGGAGGGTACACCCAAGCATCCGGGACCGGCCGTCCCGCCGGGAACGCCGTGCTCCTACACACCGGCGGCGGGCGCGTTGCCACGGCCCGACAACCCACTACCCTGCGCGGGCGCCACCGTTGGCCCGTTCGGTGGACCCGACTTCCCGGCACCGCTCGATGTCCAGCCGTCGCCGCCTAATCCCGATGGGCCGCCGCCGACGCCGGGCATCCTAAGTGCTGGGCGGCCGGGCGAGCCGGCTCCGGCTGTTCCGGGCATACCGATGCCGCTGCCGCCGAACGCGCCGCCGGGTGCCCGCACCCAACCGCTGGAGCCGTTTCCTGACGGGACGGGAGGTAGCAACCAATGAGCACCATCTTCGACATCCGCAGCCTGCGACTGCCGAAACTGTCTGCAAAGGTAGTGGTCGTCGGCGGGTTGGTGGTGGTCTTGGCGGTCGTGGCCGCTGCGGCCGGCGCGCGGCTCTACCGGAAACTGACTACCACTACCGTGGTCGCGTATTTCTCTGAGGCGCTCGCGCTGTACCCAGGAGACAAAGTCCAGATCATGGGTGTGCGGGTCGGTTCTATCGACAAGATCGAGCCGGCCGGCGACAAGATGCGAGTCACGTTGCACTACAGCAACAAATACCAGGTGCCGGCCACGGCTACCGCGTCGATCCTCAACCCCAGCCTGGTGGCCTCGCGCACCATCCAGCTGTCACCGCCGTACACCGGCGGCCCGGTCTTGCAAGACGGCGCGGTGATCCCAATCGAGCGCACCCAGGTGCCCGTCGAGTGGGATCAGTTGCGCGATTCCATCAATGGGATCCTCCGCCAGCTCGGCCCGACGGAGCGGCAGCCGAAGGGGCCGTTCGGCGACCTCATCGAATCGGCCGCGGACAACCTGGCCGGCAAGGGCAGGCAGCTCAACGAAACGCTGAACAGTTTGTCGCAGGCGTTGACCGCGCTGAACGAGGGCCGGGGAGACTTCGTTGCGATCACGCGAAGCCTGGCGCTATTTGTCAGCGCGCTCTACCAGAATGATCAACAGTTCGTTGCGCTCAACGAAAACCTTGCCGAGTTCACCGACTGGTTCACCAAATCCGACCATGACTTGGCCGACACGGTGGAACGGATCGACGACGTTCTCGGCACCGTCCGAAAGTTCGTGAGCGACAACAGATCCGTGCTGGCTGCCGATGTCAACAACCTCGCCGACGCGACCACTACACTAGTGCAACCCGAGCCGCGGGACGGTCTGGAAACCGCGTTGCACGTGTTGCCGACCTACGCCAGCAACTTCAACAACCTTTACTATCCACTGCACAGCTCTCTGGTGGGCCAGTTCGTGTTCCCCAACTTCGCGAACCCAATTCAGCTCATTTGCAGCGCTATTCAGGCCGGCAGCCGACTCGGCTATCAGGAATCCGCCGAGCTGTGCGCGCAGTACTTGGCACCGGTTCTGGACGCTCTCAAGTTCAATTACTTGCCGTTCGGCTCAAACCCGTTCAGTTCGGCGGCCACTTTGCCCAAGGAGGTGGCTTACTCCGAGGAGCGGCTCCGCCCGCCGCCCGGGTACAAGGACACCACTGTCCCAGGGATCTTCTCGCGGGACACACCGTTTTCACACGGCAACCATGAACCGGGCTGGGTCGTTGCGCCCGGGATGCAGGGTATGCAGGTTCAGCCGTTTACCGCGAACATGCTCACCCCGGAATCGCTGGCAGAGCTGCTGGGTGGTCCGGATATTGCCCCCCCGCCGCCGGGAACCAACTTGCCCGGACCGCCGAATGCGTATGACGAGTCCAATCCGTTGCCGCCGCCGTGGTACCCGCAGCCCGCGTCCCTCCCGGCTGCGGGCGCCACAGGACAGCCAGGCCCGGGCCAGTGAGGTGCGGCGTGAGCGCGGGTAGCGCGAACGGCAAGCCGAACCGTTGGACCCTGAGGTGCGGCGTGAGCGCGGGTCACCGTGGATCGGTGTTCTTGCTGGCGGTCTTGCTGGCCCCGGTGGTTTTGACTTCGTGTACCTGGCGTGGCATCGCCAATGTGCCGCTGCCGGTCGGCCGGGGTATGGGTCCGGATCGCATGACGATCTACGTGCAGATGCCTGACACGCTGGCGCTGAACACTAACAGCCGGGTCAGGGTTGCCGACGTCTGGGTCGGTACGGTGCGTGACATCAGCCTGAGGAACTGGATCGCGACCCTGACGCTGGAGCTCGAGCCGACCGTGCGGCTACCGGCAAATGCGACCGCGAAGATCGGCCAGACCAGCCTGTTAGGCACACAACATGTCGAGCTGGCCGCACCGCCAATCCCGTCACCGCAGCCGCTGAAAAGCGGCGACACCATCGGCCTGAAGAACTCCTCGGCCTACCCTACCGTCGAACGGACCTTGGCCAGCGTCGCGTTGATCCTCACCGGCGGCGGCATCGTCAACCTCGACGTGATTCAAACCGAGATCCTCAACATCCTTGACGGCCATGCCGGTCAGATTCGCGAATTCCTCGAGCGGCTAGCCACTTTCACCGCCGAGCTGAACAACCAACGCGGCGATCTGACTCGCGCAATCGACTCAACCAACCAACTCCTGACCATCATCGCCAACCGCAACGACACGCTGGATCGGGTGCTCACTGACGTCCCACCGCTGATCGAGCATTTCGCCGACACCGGTCAGCTGTTCGCTGACGCCACCGAATCCTTGGGGCGGTTCAGCGAAGTCGCCAACCGGGCGCTGGCGGCTACCCGGCCTAACCTTCACCAGACGCTGCAGTCGTTGCAGCGGCCGTTAAGGCAATTGGAACGGGCTTCGCCGTATGTGGTCGGCGCGTTGAAGCTAGGCCTCACCGCTCCGTTCAACATCGACGAGGTGCCAAACGTTATCCGCGGCGACTACGTCAACGTGTCCGCGACGTTCGACGTGACGCTTTCTGCACTCGACAACGCACTGCTGAGCGGAACGGGCATCTCGGGAATGTTGCGTGCGCTCGAGCAGGCGTGGGGACGGGATCCGGACACCATGATCCCGGATGTCCGCTACACGCCGAACCCGAATGACGCGCCGGGCGGACCGCTGGTGGAAAGGGCTGAGTGAGGAGATGCTGACTCGCGCTATCAAGACCCAGCTGGTGTTGTTGACGGTGTTGGCGGTCATCGCGGTGGTGGTCCTTGGTTGGTATTTCCTGCGGATACCCAGCCTGGTCGGCATCGGTCGATACACGCTTTATGCCGAATTGCCTCGGTCCGGGGGTCTATACCGAACAGCCAACGTCACATATCGGGGCATCACCATAGGGAAGGTCACCGGCGTCGAACCAACCGAGCGGGGCGCGCGAGCAACCATGAGCATCGACAATGGCTACCAGATCCCCACCGACGCCTCGGCCAATGTGCACTCAGTGTCGGCGGTCGGCGAGCAGTTCGTTGACCTGGTGTCGACCCGCACCAGCGGTCCGTATCTGCGGCATGGGCAGACGATCACCACGACTACGGTCCCCAGCCAGATTGGCCCGGCGCTGGACGCCGCCAACCGTGGATTGGCAGTGCTGCCCAAAGACCGGGTCGCGTCGGTGCTGCACGAGGCGTCGGAGGCCGTGGGCGGGCTGGGATCCTCACTGAATCGCCTCATCGAAGCCACCCAGGCAATCGCCCACGATGTCAGGGGCAGCCTCGAGGACATCGACGACATCATCGAGCGTTCGGCGCCTATCATCGATAGCCAGGTCAATTCCGGCAACGAGATCGCCCGCTGGGCCGCCAACCTCAACACGCTGGCCGCTCAGACCGCGCAGACCGATCCGGCGGTGCGAAGCATTCTGGCCAACGCGGCACCGACTGCCGATCAGGTCAACGCCACGTTCAGCGACGTGCGGGAGTCGTTGCCGCAGACGCTGGCCAATCTCGAGGTCGTAATCGATATGCTCAAGCGCTACCACAACGGCGTCGAGCAGGCGTTGGTGTTCTTGCCGCAGTCCGGCGCGATCGCCCAGTCGGTTACTACAGAGTTCCCCGGCCAGGCCGGACTGGGTGTCGGCGGCCTGGCGCTCAACCAACCACCGCCGTGCCTGACCGGCTTCCTGCCGGCGTCGGAGTGGCGGTCACCTGCTGACACCAGCACCGCACCGCTACCCAAGGGCACCTACTGCAGGATTCCGATGGACGCGAGCAATGTGGTTCGTGGAGCACGCAACAACCCGTGTGTAGACGTGCCCGGCAAGCGGGCGGCGACCCCGCGGGAATGCCGCAGCAATGAAGCTTATGTGCCCGGGGGCACCAATCCCTGGTATGGGGACCCCAACCAGATGCTCAGCTGTCCCGCGCCGGCCGCGCGTTGTGACCAGCCGGTGAAGCCAGGCCAGGTGATCCCGGCGCCGTCAGTTAACAATGGCATCAACCCGCTGCCCGCCGATCAGCTGCCAGGCACACCTCCACCGGTCAACGATCCTTTGCAGCGACCTGGGTCAGGCACCGTCCAGTGCAATGGGCAACAACCCAACCCGTGCGTCTACACCCCGAGCACATTTCCTACAACCATTTACGACGTGCAGAGCGGCAAAGTCGTAGCACCCGACGGTGTGGTGTATTCCGTTGAGGCTTCGACTCATGCCGGAGCCGACGGATGGAAGGTGATGCTGGCACCAACCGGCTGAGCCGGCGCGATCAGGTACCGGCGGATTCGCGCTGGTCAAGAAAGGCAACCGTCAGATCGTTATGACCTCGACGTCGGGCATGGCGGCGTAGTCGTTGTCTTGGGTCAGGATCGCAATGCCGTGCGCCACGGCTGTGGCCGCAATCCAGCTGTCGTTGATCGGCACGCGCAGTTTGGCGGCGCGCAGCTTGGACACCAGTAATGCCCATGCTTCGGAGACCGCCTCGTCGATGCCTAGTGGTTCGAACCGTTGCGCAAGCTGGTAGGTGGAGAGCCGACGTGCGGCGGCCTCGGGGCCGGAGGCTTGCAACACCCCGAGCCGCAGCTCGCCGAGTGTGACTACCGAGACGCCCCATTCGTATCCCGCAAACCGGTCCGGGTCGAATCGTGTCGCCTCGATGCCAATGAAAACGGATGTGTCGGCGAGGGCGCGCCGTACGTTCACCACCGCACATCGTCCGTGGTTTGCGTCAGCGTCTCTCGCAGCTCCTCGCCCAGATTGGTGGTATCGGGGCCCAAGCGCACCAGTTCGCCGATCACCTCGGCAGCTGGCAACCATTGGCGGCGCCGCTTGAGCGGAACGATGCGCGCTACGGGGCGATTGTCCTTGAGCACCTCGATTTCCTCGCCGGCGGCAACTCGCCGCAGTACCTCGGCGGTGTGGTTGCGAAGATCGCGAGCGGGTATCGTAGCAGACATGCTACGAGTGTAGCGGAGCTGCTGTCGCGCCGCCTCGTCTCGATGTCTGCGGTCACGATCTCCGCAGGTTACGGCCGCTGCTGTGCCCGCAGTCGCCCGCGATGGTGGGCCCGTCGGGGTAGATTGCGAGCGCGCCCGGACGGAGGCCGCCGATGCCGAAGTGCCGTGATTTGTTCGAAGAGTTAGCCGGCCCAGAGCGTGCTAACGGGTAACGCCGCGAGCGTTGGGCCGAACGGGGTGGCTTCCGGCGCGGCGGTGAGCAGCACGCCGAACTGAAATCGATCATCGAGCCGCTCGGCCAGATAACGTAGGCCACGCAGGTCCTCGGCTCGCGGCGTGCTGGTCGCCTTGACCTCGATGCCGCAGACCCGACCATCGGGATGTTCGAGCACCAGATCGACCTCGGCGCCGCCGCGGTCGCGAAAATGCCACAGACTCGGCCGTTCGGTCGACCAGGTGAGCTGTTTGCGAATCTCGTTCGCCACGAAAGTCTCCAGTAGCGGGCCGAGTGGACGGCCGGGGCGATCCAGCGTCGCACCGGTAACGCCGAGCAGGTGACACGCCAGGCCACTGTCCGAGACCACCAGTTTCGGTCGGCGAATCACCTTGCGGCTCAGGTTGGTCGACCAGGCCGGCACCCGGTGGATAAGGAACGCCGCTTCCAGCAGGGCCAGATAGCCAGCGGTGGTGCGAGCCGGGATCGACAGGTCGTTCGCCAGTGCGCTCACGTTGAGCTCGGCGCCGGTACGCGCGGCGCAGAGCCGAAGCACACGCGGCATTTCGGCAAGCCGCTCGATCGGCGAAATCTCGCGGATCACCGACTGCGTCGCCGTCGTGAGATAGTTGTCGAACCACGCGCGACGCCTCGACGGCGATCGGGCGACGATGTCCGGGAAGCCTCCGGTGGCGATCCTGTCGACCAGATCGGCGCGGCGCATATCGGAGCCGTGGATCAGCTCGCGTGGTGCGGTGAACAGCGCATCGACGAAACCGTCCGCGATTCCGGCCCGCTCACCTTGCGAGAACGGCCAGAGTTCGATGATTTCGACCCGCCCGACGAGCGCGTCGGCCATGTCAGGAGCCGAGAGCAGCCTCGCTGAACCCGTGAGCAGGAACCTGCCCGGCCTGCGATCCCGGTCGACCTCTGCCTTGATCGCCCGAAACAGCCCCGGCTCGAGCTGGGCTTCGTCGATGACGAGCGTGTCCACCGGCCGGGATACGAATGCGCGGGGATCGTCGCGGGCGGCGTCGCGGTTGGCGACGTCGTCAAGCGAGACGACTTCGCTGGATCCCGGATAGTCAAGTCGCGCGACCAGTGTTGTTTTGCCGACCTGACGCGCGCCGTTGACAACGACGACCGGGGTGTCGGCGAGCGCGGCCAGCACCGAGGGCGCGATCGCGCGTTCGACGACTCCCATGCGGACAGAATACGCTGCCGATTTGTCTACCTATTGGCTGCCGATTCGTCCCCATTAGCGGTGCGGATTAGTCCACATCATCGCTGCGGATCCGTCCGACGGCGGCCCTGAGCCACGTGGCCGACGAAGAACGCTCGGAGGCGCTGCTGCGGGAGCGCTCGCTGCACTACGTGGCCAGTAGCCGGGCGGGGGACATGTTGGTGGTGACCTGGAGCGGACAGCGGTCGGAGTTGTTGAGTCAGCTGAAGATTCACGCGGCGACAACGACGTGGACGCCGATCTTTTCGTAAGTGTCCTTGGCTCGAGCATCGCGTGTGGCGAGTTCAGCCCGGTGCTCGGCGGCGGCAAGGGCCACGAGAGCGTCATAGACCGCGCCACCAGTGATCTCGAATTGGGCCAGCACGCGTGGGAGATGTTCAGTGGTGCGGGAACTCAACAACAGCGGTGCCGCAAAGCGTTCGGTAAGAAGCCGCGCGGCGTCCATCGGTGCCAGTCGTAGGTCACGCGGCAGGCGGGTCAGCACGGAGTAGGTTTCGGCCAGGGCGTGCCCGCACAGCGCGGCCTCCCGATGTGCCCACCAGGCGACAACCGCCGCATGCGCGGTATGGGTCCGTACCAGCAACGGAATCGCGACGCTGGTGTCCACTGCCAGCGGCGGTTTCACTTCCGGCCGCTATCGATAAGGCCGAACACGACCTCATCGTCGATCGTGGTCTCACCGGTGGCCACCAGTACGCCATTCTCCTCTTCGAGACGCGCTGTTCGTCCGGTGGGAATCAGGTGGAGACCAGCGCCATAGCGGGATATTTCCACGGTGGACCCCGGTTGCAGCCCCAAGGCTTCGCGCAGCGGTTTGGGTACGACGATGCGGCCAGCCGCATCCACAACAGCCTTCATGGGAATACGATACCAATGGCTTCCCACTCAGGTGCGGAAGTCGACTCACCGCCGTTACCACGACCCCGACGACCACACCGTCAGCTGCGGCGCGGCGTGGCGACTATTGGTCGCTAGTGTCGTGCTCCCGATTCGGGTCCTTTGTATCTGATGACGTGATCCGCGGAAGCTCCTCGTGGAAGGGCGGCCGCGGTGTGGGGAGGGTGATGCGGAGTTCGGCCCCGCCGTCGGGGTGGTTGGTGGCGTTGGCATGTCCGCCGTGGGTGGTGGTGAGGGCGGCGACGATGGCCAGGCCGAGGCCGCTGCCGCGACCGCCGCGGGCGGTGTCGGCGCGGGTGAATCGGTCGAAGGCGACGGGAAGAAAGTGGTCGGCGAATCCGGGGCCGTGGTCGCGGACGCCGATGTCGACTGCACCGTCGCGGGCGTGCGCGGTGACAGCGATTTCACCGTCCCCGTGGGTGATGGCGTTGTCGAGCACGGCGGTGAGGATTCGGCGCAGGTGGTCCGGATCGATCGAGACGAACAGGTCCGGTTCCGCGCGTGTGGTGATGTCCGCTCCAGTAGCGGCGAAGCGGGCCACGCTCTCGTGCAGCAGGGGAGTGATCGGCACCGCTTTGGCGGAGGGGTGGGATTCGGGGCGGTCGGCGCGGGCCAGGGTGAGCAGTTGGTCGGCCAGTCCGCTGAGCCGGCGGGTTTCTTCGAGCGCGGAGCGCAGGGCGGCGCTCAGCTGGTCGGCGGGTCTGGGCCGGCGCAGCGCAGTTCGAGTTCGGTGGTCAGCAGTGCCAACGGGGTGCGTAATTCGTGGCTGGCGTCGGCGACGAACTGTTGTTCGTGGGCGAGGGCCCGTTGCAGTCGGGTGAGCATGGTGTTGAGAGTCGTTGCTAGCCAAGCGATCTCGTCGTCGGTGGGAGGTACCGGCAGCGGCGCGTCGGTGTCGGGGTGCGGCGTGGTGGTCAGTGTTTGCGCCGCCGCGCGGATCCGGTCGACGGGCCGCAGCGCGGCGCGGCTGAGCAGGTAGGCGGCCACCGCGGCGATGACGAGCACGATCGGCAGGATGGTCACCAATTCCCGGACCAGATCGGCGGTGATGTCGTCGGTGAGCCCGCGCAGCGCGCCATCGGGGTCGGCTTCGTGAGCGGCGTCGCGGAACTGGACGACGGTGACGGCACCGGCTGCTGCCAGAACGAGCGCCATGGCGGCGCTGAAGACGAGGGTGAGTCGCCATCGGATGGGCCACTCAGCGGGGGAGCGCATGCCGTCCTCCGTCCTTGCGCAGCCGGTATCCGGCACCGCGAATGGTTTCCAGCGAGGTGACGCCGAAGGGCCGGTCGATCTTGTCGCGCAGGTAGCGGATGTAGACGTCGACGATGTTGGAGCGGGCCTCGTAGGCGGCGTCCCAGCAGCGTTCCAGCAGCTGGGCGCGGGTGTGGACGATGCCGGGACGGCGGATCAGGGCTTCCAGCAGGGTGAATTCCTTGTGACTGAGCCGGATTTCGGTGTCGGCACGCCAGACTCGGTGTTCGCTCGGGTCCAGGCGTAGATCGCCGGCCTCCAGCGTCGGTGGGCGTGGGATGGGCCCGCGCCGTGACAGCGCGCGCAACCGGGCGAACAGTTCGTCGAGGTTGAACGGTTTGGTGAGGTAATCGTCGGCGCCGCCGTCTAGGCCCGCGATGCGGTCGGTGACCGCGCCGCGGGCGGTAAGCATCAGCACCGGTGTCCACACCCGCTGCCGTCGCAGCCGCGCGCATACCTCGAACCCGTCGATACCGGGCAGCATCACATCCAGCACCACCGCGTCGTAGTCACCGCCGTCGACGGCCGCCACCGCATGGCGGCCGTCGGCAACGGTGTCGACCGTGTGGCCCTCCTCGGTCAGCGCCCGCGCCAGCAGCACCGTCATCTTGGGCTCGTCCTCGACCACCAGGATGCGCACACCCGACACCCTGCCGCATGCCCGGCCCGGGCCGCGACCAGCTCTCATCGTCGTTTCATCTGCCACCCCTACCGTCGGAGCCGCACACCGTCACAGCGAGGTAGACAGATCAGGAGAAAGCGATGAATCGCATCGTGCAGTTCGGAGTTTCCGCCGTGGCCGCGGCGGCGATCGGCATCGGAGCCGGGTCGGGGATCGCGGCGGCGTTCGACGGCGAGGACGAGGTGACCGGCCCCGACGCCGACCGCGCGCGCGCCGCCGCGGTGCAGGCGGTCCCGGGCGGCACCGCCGGAGAAGTCGAGACCGAGACCGGCGAAGGCGCCGCCGCCTACGGCGTGCTGGTCACCCGGCCCGACGGCACCCGTGTCGAGGTCCACCTGGACCGGGATTTCCGGGTTCTGGACACCGAACCGGCCGACGGGGACGGCGGTTAGCATCGGCGCATGCCCGCACCGGGCCACCGATAGCCTCCGGGTGCGCACCGATGAGATCTAGCGAGGAGACCATGATCAGGCGACGAGGCGCCCGTATGGCCGCGCTGCTGGCGGCGGCCGCGCTGGCACTGACCGCATGCGCGGGCAGCGACGACAAGGGCGAACCCGACGACGGCGGGGACCGGGGCGCATCCTTGGCCACCACCAGCGATGCGGACTGGAAGCCGGTGGCCGACATTCTCGGCCGAACCGGCAAGCTGAACGATGGCAGCGTCTACAAAATCGGGTTTGCGCGCTCGGATCTGAGCGTGCAGACCAAGGGGGTGACCGTCGCCCCCGCGCTGTCACTCGGGTCGTGGGTCGCGTTCGCCCGCACCCCCGACGGGCAGACCATGCTGATGGGAGATCTGGTGGTCACCGAAGACGAGCTGGCCTCGGTGACCGACGCCGTGCAGGCCGGCGGCCTGCAGCAGACCGCGCTGCACAAGCACCTGCTCGAGCAGTCGCCGCCGATCTGGTGGACCCACATCGCCGGCCACGGCGACGCCGCCGACCTGGCCCGTGCGGTCCGGTCGGCGCTGGATGCCACCGACACACCACCGCCCGCCCCGGCAACTTCCGGCCAGACCAGCTTGGACCTGGACACCGCGGCCATCGATGAGGCGCTGGGCCGCTCCGGCACCATCGCGGGCGGGGTGTACAAATTCTTCATCGCCCGCCGCGATCCGGTCACCATGTCCGGCATGCTCATCCCCCCGTCCATGGGTCTGGCTACCGCCCTCAACTTCCAGCCCACCGGCAACGGCCGCGCGGCGATCAACGGCGATTTCGTCATGACCGCCGCCGAGGTCCAAGACGTCGTCCAAGCACTGCGCGGCGGCGGAATCGACATCGTCGCCATACACAACCACGGGTTCGACGAACAACCACGCCTGTTCTACATGCACTTCTGGGCCGAGAACGACGCCGTCGCACTCGCCCGCACGCTACGCGCCGCGGTGGACGCCACCGCGGCCCGGTGACCCCGCGCCCCGGCGCATACCGACCCGCCGCGAACCACCGGTGGCGGACGTGGTCATGCAGGCGTCGTGCGATGACGTCCTCGTTCAATGGGCCATGTTCGGCCGGGATCCTCGCCACGGCACGGTCGCATGGAACGCTTCGGCCACGGTGGCCACCCTATGCCGCGTCGAGCCGGGGCTGCCAACTGTTGCGCGGTGAGTGGTCGGTAGTTGTCGGTGGCGTGCTGTAGGAACAGAGGTATGAATCTCGCGGCGTGGGCCGAGCGCAATGGCGTCGCGCGGGTGACCGCGTATCGCTGGTTCCACGCTGGGCTCTTGCCGGTCCCGGCCCGGAAGGTTGGTCGACTCATTCTGGTCGACGAGCTGGCTAGCGAGGCTGGCGCGCAGCCAAAGACTGCGGTGTACGCGCGGGTGTCGTCGGCTGATCAGAAGTCTGATTTGGATCGGCAGGTGGCGCGGGTGACTTCGTGGGCCACAGCCGAACAGATCCCGGTCGACAAGGTTGTCACCGAGGTCGGGTCGGTGCTCAACGGGCACCGACGTAAGTTCCCTGCGGTGCTGCGCGATCTGTCGGTCACGCGGATTGTGGTTGAGCATCGGGATCGGTTCTGCCGGTTCGGTTCGGAGTATGTCCACGCTGCGCTGGCCGCTCAGGGTCGGGAGTTGGTCGTGGTGGACTCGGCCGAGGTTGACGATGACCTGGTATGGGATATGACCGAGATTCTGACCTCGATGTGCGCAAGGTTGTATGGCAAACGTGCTGCTCAGAACCGGGCCAAGCGGGCCGTCGCGGCTGCCGCTGTCGATGATCATGAGGCGGCCTGAGATGCCGCGTTTGGAGATCCCCAACGGCTGGTGTGTGCAAGCGTTCCGGTTCACACTCGATCCGACCGCCGAGCAGGCACACGCGTTGGCGCGGCATTTCGGCGCCCGCCGCAAGGCCTACAACTGGACCGTCGCGCAGCTGAAAGCCGATATCCAAGCGTGGCGCGCGACCGGCGCCCAGACGGCGAAGCCGTCGCTTCGGGTACTGCGGAAACGCTGGAACACGGTGAAAGACGAGGTGTGTGTCAACGCCGAGACTGGCACCGTGTGGTGGCCGGAATGCTCGAAAGAGGCCTACGCCGACGGGATCGCGGGCGCGGTCGACGCGTACTGGAACTGGCAGCAGAGGCGTGCTGGCAAGCGCGACGGCAAGAGAATGGGCTTCCCTCGATTCAAGAAGAAGGGCCGCGACGCCGATCGCGTGTCGTTCACCACGGGTGCGATGCGCGTTGAGCCCGACCGTAGACACCTCACTTTGCCGGTGATCGGCTGCGTGCGTACGCATGAGAACACCCGCCGCATCGAGCGCCTCATCGCCAAAGACCGGGCGCGGGTGCTGGCGATCACGGTGCGCCGCAACGGCACCCGGCTGGATGCGAGTGTGCGGGTACTGGTGCAGCGCCCCCAGCAACCCAACGTGGAACTGCCTGAGTCGCGAATCGGTGTCGACGTGGGTGTTCGTCGTCTGGCCACGGTCGCCACCGCGGACGGCGCATGCTGCCCGGTCCTGGTGCCAGACGGCTAACGCTGGGCATTATCCCCGAGGGCGGCGCCCATATCGACGTGCCCCGAAAGACCGTGGGCGCCTGGCAAACAGCCGACACCATGGGCATCTTCCAGGCCCTTCCCGACGTCTGGGGCGGGTGGCGGACCGAATGCTGGGAAGACCGCTTCGAAGAGCAGCTGATTCGATGCAACGGGGCGCTGCGGCTTCCCGAGCTGGATTTGGCCGCGGGCATGGACAGCGCCCGGGAGTGGCTCCGTGACAGGATATTTCAGCGCTTCTCGGACAGCCCGGCAGGCCAAATTCTGAAACTCTCCGAGCTGCTGGCCGATGTCGGACCCGGTCTGGTCGTCAGCGACGATGCCGTGACGAATGGCGGGGCTCGCCCAAACAACGAAGAGTGGGCGCGTTTCGTTGCGGCGTGCGATCTGGTGCGTGGGGCTCACGCCGAATCGGCCTGACTTCGGGGATAGTGGTACCATCACTTTGGTAGAAGGGTACTAACATGGCGTTGAACATCAAAGATCCGTCGGTTCACCAGGCGGTCAAGCAGATCGCGAAAATCACCGGCGAATCTCAGGCTCGGGCGGTGGCGACCGCGGTGAACGAGCGTCTGGCCAGACTGCGCAGCGACGATCTCGCCGCCCGGCTCTTGGCTATCGGCCACAAGACCGCGAGCAGGATGAGCCCGGAAGCAAAGCGCCTCGACCACGATGCTCTGCTGTATGACGAGCGAGGGCTGCCGGCGTGATCGTCGACACGTCGGCGATCATCGCGATTCTGCGCGACGAGGACGACGCCGCGGCCTACGCCGACGCGCTCGCCAACGCCGATGTCCGCAGACTGTCTGCGGCCAGCTACCTGGAATGCGGGATAGTCCTTGACTCCCAGCGTGATCCGGTCATCAGCAGAGCACTGGATGAACTTATCGAAGAAGCCGAGTTCGTCGTCGAGCCGGTAACCGAGCGCCAGGCCCGCCTGGCCCGAGCGGCCTACGCGGATTTCGGCAGAGGCAGCGGCCACCCCGCGGGCTTGAATTTCGGCGACTGCCTGTCCTATGCACTGGCGATCGATCGACGTGAGCCGCTGCTGTGGAAGGGCAACGACTTTGGGCACACCGGCGTCCAAAGGGCACTGGATCGGCGGTGATCGACGTCAGCCTGGCGCGGCGGTGCGAGGCTCACGGGTACGACTATTTTCGTTCCGACGATCCGGTGGCAGCGGCGGGCTTTGTGGTGTCCGCTGTGTGGAGTTGTGGGCGTGGACCTGGGAACGCCACGGGTTCCGGGCGTTTGCCGAAACCGCTGCGCCACAGTTGATTTGGCGGGAGTACAGACCCGGCTGGACCCGATACGGCGACGGATCTGTGGCGCAGGTCAAATCGATCTTCGACGCTCCGCGCGGTTACCTCAATGCGGCGTGTCGTCGGCGTGTTGTACATTGGGCATCGGGACTCCTGAGAAGGATCCTGTAGGCCGCAGCCCCACCCACGGGTGGGGCTGACGTGCGTCCAAGGGGGCCAGATCTGGCAGACCTTCATCTTGTTTGCGACGATGTCCCATAATCGTTGGTGGTCTTCACCGACCGGGCGTCTTTGACGTCTGACCGACGCCTCCGAAAGTGGAGGTAGGACACAAGGTCGGCAGCTTGCAGCAGGCGACGGTGTTTCGAGGGCGCGAAATGCAGTGCGTCGACGCCCGCTATTCCTCACCGCCGCGGTTTCCTCGGTGGCAATCTCACTTCGTCGAGCCGCGGGCACGGCTTTCGAGATAGAGGTCGATATGCCCACAAGTCTCGCAGGCAACGGCGTTGACCTGGGTGCCGCGATTGAAGTGGCCGGCACCTTCGCGCTTGAAACGCAGCGGCGCGTTCCAGACGACGGCCCCTTCGACGAGCTGGTCGCCCCCGCATCTCACGCACTTCTCGTCGGTCACGACGCCTCCCCTTCTCTGCGGCTGGCCAGGCTACGCCCAGCGCTTGATGCCCAGGAAATCCACGGCGCCGCCGCTAGTTTCACCTGAACGACGCCGCGCGATCACGAAGCTTTCGGATCGCCCGTGCGGTAAACGCTTGCGGCTCCAGATGCCACAGGTGCGCGCCTTCAGGTGTGCGCAACGCCGCGAAAGGAACCCGCTCACCACACACGAGCTTCTCCAGCTCGAGTGCCCAGCCTACGGCCAGGGCGGCACGCTGCCGGTGCCAGGCGTCAGCGCGCCACGTCAGCCGGGGCAAGCCGGCGAGTTTGCTCTGGATGCTTTAGCGGAGTTTGCCGGCGCAGAGGATCCGGGACGGAACCGAGCCCAGACCTTCGGTGTCGGACGCCGGAGCGACGCGGGTGAACGCGATCTCCCGGCGGTCGTAGTTCCACCAGGCGCGCGCGACGGTGACCTCGCCGACCGGGGTCGCACGGTTGGACAGTTCGCGCTTTTCTTGACGCGCCCCATGCTGATCCAGCCACAGATGGATTTCGGCAACCGTGCGGGCGGGCAGTGGCTCGGCGTTCGGGCGCGGATCGCATCCGGCGACCAGCATCGCGGGGACGTGCGGCGGCCACAGCTGGGCGAGTGGACGCAGCGGATTGAGCCGAACGCCGTCGAAGTCGCTGCGTTTGGCGAGGTCGCCCCAGAGTGCGGGACCCAACCGCACGACGTCGAGTCCGCGGTGTCGCTCGGTTCGCCGGAATGTCGCCGCCGCGTCCGGCGCGGTCATGATCGTGATGACGTCCAACCCGTCGGCGCGGTGAACGGCGGGCCGGCCGGTGCCCGGGGAGACGGCAACCCACCACGGCCCTTCGTACAGCAAATCCCGCTGGCCGGGGCCCGGTTTGGCAATGGCATCCTCGAGCTCGACCGTGCGCGCCCAGCTCTGCAGCTCGGGCAGCGCACCCGGCCGGAACGCCGAACCCCACGGTTCGTCGGGATCGAATGACAGGCCACCGACGAGCGGAGCGATGTCGCGAACCAGTTCCAGGCCGGAATATTCGCGGCCGTCCGACGCCGAACTCTCGGCGATGAGCATCGGTGTGCCGTCATCGAGCGCCACGGTCTCGAGTTCGCCGTCTATCTCGGCGACCCGCCACTTCGGGTAGCGCAGTATCGCGCGCCGCGCGTCGTCGGCGGAGAGTTCTCCGCGCGCATATCGGGCCAGTAAGCCCCGTAGCTCGTCGTCCATCGGCCATCACCCGGTCGGGTTGCAGCATCCGCCACAGAACAAAGCGGACGACTACGCCACCTCGCGGACATGCGGAATCTCCCGCCGCCGTCGTGGTCGGATATCGTCGCCGGCCAACGTGACGACCGCTACCGTGCAGCCGTTCGCGGCGGTAAAGTCGACTTCGTAGCCACCCGCGGCGTAGCGCCCGACGACGGCACCGACGTCTCCGGCGATGAGGGATTTGTCGGGAACATCCCGTGTTAGCACCACAACATCGTGTTCTGCGTACATCGGTCCGCTCCTAGCGTGGATAGGCGGTAACCAATCGAGGCACGCCGTCGGGTTCGTCGCTGATCCACACTGTACGCAATGCAACCATCCGGCCGCACCGTGATTCCACGACACCATCGACGATTGCCGTGACGCCGTAGGGTGTTGGGGCCGATCCGGCAACCGCGCCTGACGGTGCGGCCAGGGCGGCTGCCGGGGATGATCGCCGGCGTGGCGGCGAAACGAATGAACCGCGAACAGTTCTTCCGCGCGGCGTCGGGGCTCGATGAGGATCGCCTACGGAAGGCGCTGTGGAACCTCTACTGGCGCGGCACCGCAAACATGCGGGAGCGCATCGAGGCCGAGCTGGCCAGCGCCGGGCGCGCTCGCCCGGCGCGCAAAATAAAGCCGCCGGCCGATCCGGACATCGTGGGTTGGGAGGTCGACGAGTTCGTGTCACTGGCGCGGTCGGGTGCCTACCTGGGCGGGGACCGGCGGGTGTCGCCGCGGGAACGATCGCGCTGGCGTTTCACCTTCAAGCGGCTCGCCGCGGAAGCCCAGGACGCCCTGCGAGCCGAGGACGCCGAGCCCGCGGCATCCGCACTGGAGCAACTGATCGACCTGGCGCGCGAGGCCGACGGGTACGACTACTTCCGCTCCGACGATCCGGTGGCAGCGGCGGGTTTCGTCGTGTCCGATGTGGCGGCGGCGGGCCACCCACACTTCCGTGAGTTCGCCGCCGAGATCGGTGCGGCGATCCCGCCGTGAGTACCGCCCGCCCGGCTACTACAAGCCCAAAGCGGTGCGCAGCCGGTCGGCGTCCATCCCGCCACGGGCGCCCGCGCCGGCGGGAAACGTGTCCAGGAGCTTGATCAGGTCGGCGCGGCGGGTGGGGTCGTCGGCGGCCTGCCGCGGCGTGTGCCCGTCCAGCGCGGGGATGGGTTGATCGAGCCAGCTGGTCTCGTAGTCGCGGATGAATTCCTCGAGCGCGGCGGCCAGCTCGGGGCTGTCGGGGTCGGGCGCGCCCGCGCCGGTAACTGGCATCTGCTCGGCCAGCGCGGCGGCCTCGCGGGTGTTGCGCAGCGGACGGCGGTCGTCGTCGAGCACCGTCATCGCCGGGTCGAGGCGGGTCAGCGTGGCCAGCACGCGATCCATCCGCGGTTCGCTGTTGGTTTCCACCCGCAGCGTGTCACCGTCGAGGACCAGCGTGGCCCGGACCCGCAGCATGCCGTCGTTGGTGACGTGTTCGATCCACCGCGGCGGCTCCTCGCCGTCAACCCGGTCGTAGACCCCGTCGAGCGCGCCCTGGATCCCGGCCGGATCGTCGACTCGCACGCTGGCCTCGCAGATTGCCAGCGAGTCGCCCTCGGTGTTGACCAGTGTCGGCGGCGCGAACCGGCGGCTCAGCTGGGCCACCAGTGTCACCGGGTCGGGCTCGTCATCGAGCAGCTCGATCAGCACGGCACGCTCGTGCAGCGCGACCGGCTCGATCCCGCCGAAGAACACCATGGTGTCCCCGGCGGGCACCGGGCGCGCGCAGATCAGCTGCCCGGCTCGCAGCTGGCGGCTGGCCGCCCGCTCATGCACCTCATGGGTGTCGCCGGTGCGTACGTCGCGCACGATCACGCCCTCGCCAGGTTGCACGTGCTCGACCTCGAACACCGACCGCTCCACGAGCAGCCATTGCTCGGCAAGCAGCCGCTCGTCGTCGGGTAGCAGCGAACCGCGCACTTCGAGGAACTCCGCGAACGCGCCGCCCTCGAACAACACCGCGTCCAGCACCAGCGGATCGGCCAGCGCCGCGGCCAGCGCGTCCTCATCGTCAGAGTCGGCATACCGGAAGCGCTCATAGCTGACTTCGGCCAGCAGGCCGGTCCAGTCGCCCGACAGTGCGTGCTGGGATGCCTTGGCATACAGCCAGTCCACCCGCTCGGCCAGCGGCAGCGCCTCACGGCCGAGATGGCATTTCTTGTACTTGCGGCCCGACCCGCACCAGCACGCCTCGTTGCGGCCCAGGTCGCGGCGCGGCTGGGCTCGGTGCCGCTCCAGGAGCCGCACCAGCGGGTGGTCGGGTTCGGTGCCGGCGCGGCGCAGCAGTGCCAACCCGCGCTCGGCGTCGCCGCGATCGGAGGCGATGCGGGCCAGGTCGAGCAACGGCAGCGGCCACTCGGTGTCCATCGACTCGGCCGCCAGCAGCTCACGTTCGGCCGCCTCGACATCACCGATCCGGTCCAGCGCGACCGCGCGCAGCCAGCGCACCGCCACCCGCGCCGCGCGCGGCACCTTGGGCTCCAGCATCTCGGTGAGCAGGCCCAGCGCGGCCGCCCCGCCGGAGTCGGTGCCCACCGTCTCTGCCACCAGCAGCTCGGCCAGCAGCGGGTCGGCCAGCGCCGCCCCAATGTCGCCGAGCAGATCGACCAACGAGTCGGAGCCGGTTTCCGTCGCGGTCTCGGCGGCTGTGGCGAGCACATCCCGCGGCAACTCGTCCGGGTCGGTTGCTTCGAGCAGCAGCGACATCGTCTCGTGCAGTTTGATCAGCGTGTACAGCGCGACCGCGTCGTTGGGGTCGAGGTCGTGGCGAAAGGCCAGCAGTTCGCATCGGTTCTCGAAACGCCAAGCGTCGAAATTGAATCCGCCAGGTGCTAGCCAGTCGTCTTCGTGCGTGAGGCCGTGCTGGTCGAGGATCTCGCGCAGCGGTGCCACTGGCTCGGTAAATGCCGCCGGGTCGTCGACGCACGCCGTCCAGACCGCCGCGGGGAAGAACGCGGGCTCGTCGGGGTCGACCAGCTCGGCCAGCCGGGCGCCGACGGAGGTGTCCGCACCGGCTGTGCCGATCCGCTCGAGCACCAGCCCTGCGGCGGTCAGCCGCACACCGAACAGATCCCCCGCGGCGGCCCCCAACGTCGCCAGCGTGCCCGGCTCCAGCAGCAGTGCCCCGCCGGGGTCGATGGCCTCGTCCGGGATGCCCCGTCGTTCGAGCAGCTCCTCGTCGTATCCGGCCAGCACGATCCGCGCCGCCGAACCGTCGGCCAGCCGGCCATACTCCTCGTGCTCGCAGAGCGTGGTGATCGGGTCCAGGTCCGGGGTCACGCCGAGCATGTCGTGGACCGCCTCGTCCGCGCCGAGCCGATGGGTGAATACCCGCCCGGCTAGCAGCGTCGGCAGCCACACCCACCGATCGTCGACCAACTGCCTTGCCGGCCATTCCGTTTCAAGGCGAAGCGCGCGCAGGACGGCGTCCGGGTCGGCCACGCCGCTGTCCAGCAGGCGTCGTGCGATGTCGTCCTCGCTCAATGGGCCATGTTCGGCCAGGATTCTCGCCACGGCTTGGGTCGCATCGAACGCTTCGGCCACGGTGGCCACCTTATGCCGCGGCCAGCCGAGGCTTGACGTCGGGCACCAGCCGATGGGGCTGGCCTCGCCTAGGGTTCGGCGTTGTGACGGCGCCGACGCGGTGGACCCTGGCCGACGGACGTGAGCTGCTGTTCTTTTCGCTGCCCGGGCCCCGCACCAGCGGCACCGCCGCAGAACGGGTGGCTCGCCACGCTCAAGCGCAAACGTTCGCCGGCGATATCCGCCAGCGCGCCATACAGCTGGTCGTGTCCGAACAAGAAGTGGCAAGCAAAATCACCGCCGCTACCGCCGGAATCGCCACCACCACCTTCCCGGAAACACCCAGCATCGACGACACCATCATCGGCAACGACAACCGCGACACTGGGGTCCGGTTGGTCGACGTCAAACAAGATGGCGGCACTAGTCCCCCGCCCCCATTTGCGCCGTGGGACACCCCTGATGGAACACCGCCGCCGGGCACTGGCCTAAGCCCTACGCTGCAGCAGATGATCCTCGGCGGTGATCCAGCTAATCTGACCGGCCAGGGTCTTGCGGACAACGTGCAACGGTTCGTACAGTCGCTGCCCGCAAACGACCCCAACACAGCGTGGTTGCGCGGTCAGGTTGCGGATCTGCAGGCGCACGTCGCCGATATTGAGTACGCCCGCACCCATTGCAGCACCAACGACTGGATCGACCGGACCGCCCAGTTCGCCTCGGGCGCCATAGTCTTCAGCATCGGCGTGTTGACCGCAGAGACCGGGGCGGGGGTCGTGGCTGCCGCGGCCGGTGGTGTCGGCGCGGCCACGGCGGGCGTGAGTCTTCTACAATGCCTGGTGGGGAGCAAGTGATGGACGTATTGGCTGCTGGGATCGCGGCTGGCGCGCTCACGCTGGCGGCGTGGGGCGCCTGGCGCCCGCACTACCGGGCGGCGTCCTACCTCGTGGCCGGTGCCGTAGAGCTGGCACTGATCGGGCTGCTGGTGGTGACCGGGCAAACATTGATGGCCATCTCGGTGGCCTTCCTTGTGGCGCTGGGCGGTCCGTTGGTGGTGGTCAACCACCGCAGAGCTGAACGCAGCCGAGGTTAGATGAACGAAGAGGGCCTGTAGGTCGCACTCATCGCGCGGCTAGCCTGTGAGGCCAGCCCTCGGGCCGCCACCCAACACGGCTCGTGCGCTGTCTCGGCCGGCTCGTCTGCCGCACGGCCAGCATGATCAGTCCCGTTGGAATACCGGTGAGCGTCGGCGCGCGCATCACGATGCAGCGATGTTAGGATGAGGCGGTGCGCACTACCATCGACCTGCCGCAAGACCTGCACAAGCAGGCACTGGCGATTGCCCGGGATACGCACCGCACGTTGAGTGAAACGGTCGCCGACCTCATGCGACGAGGCCTGGCCGCCAACCGCCCTACCGCGTTGTCCTCAGACCCCAGAACGGGATTGCCTTTGGTGAGCGTCGGGACCGTCGTGACCTCCGAGGACGTGCGTTCATTAGAGGACGAGCAGTGACGGTGCTGCTCGACGCCAACGTGCTGATCGCATTGGTGGTCGCCGAGCATGTGCATCATGATGCCGCAGCGGACTGGCTCATGGCGTCCGACACCGGATTTGCGACCTGCCCGATGACACAAGGAAGCCTGGTTCGATTCCTGGTACGCTCGGGACAGTCCGCGGCGGCGGCTCGGGATGTCGTCAGTGCGGTCCAGTGCACGAGCCGCCACGAATTCTGGCCCGATGCACTCTCTTTCGCCGGTGTCGAGGTCGCTGGTGTGGTTGGGCACCGGCAGGTGACCGATGCCTACCTTGCCCAGCTCGCGCGAAGCCACGACGGGCAGTTGGCGACGCTCGACAGCGGCTTAGCACACCTGCACGGCGACGTCGCGGTACTCATTCCAACGACCACCTGATGTGCATCGTCTCCCGGCGGCGCGGCGAGCCGCCCCAAAACCAACGATTGGGCCACGATGCGTAGGCATAGCTGAGGTGGCGTCGCGGCCCTCACCGGCGACACCACAGAGGATCTCGGGCCGATCCGATGAGCGCCACGCCACCGCCCGGAGGACTCGACGCGTCGGTGTTCATCGCGAACGAACGCGGTCGGCAACTCGACGAGGCGCTCCCAGTAGGGTTCTGCGTTGTGACGGCGCCGACGCGGTGGACCCTGGCCGATGGCCGTGACCTGCTGTTCTTTTCGCTGCCCGGACACGTCCCGGCGCCGGTGTCGGATCGTCGGCCGCTGCCCGAACGTGACCCGGCTCCCTCGCGGCTGCGGTTCGACCGGGCCACCGGCCAGTGGGTGATCGTCGCCGCACAGCGCCAGGATCGCACCTACAAGCCGCCGGCCGCGCGCTGCCCGCTGTGTCCGGGGCCGACCGGTCTGAGTAGCGAGGTGCCCGCCCCCGACTACGACGTTGTCGTCTTCGAGAACCGGTTTCCCAGCCTGGCCGGGGCCGGCATCGCCCCAATCGGCGCGCCCGACGGTGACGGGTTCGTATCCGCTCCGGGGCACGGACGCTGCGAGGTGATCTGCTTTTCGGCCGATCACACCGGTTCGTTCGCGGGCCTGGACCCGGCGCATGCCCGGCTGGTCGTGCACGCGTGGCGGCACCGCACCGCCGAATTGACGGCGCTGCCCGGGGTAGCGCAGGTGTTCTGCTTCGAGAACCGTGGTGAGGAGATCGGGGTGACCCTGACCCACCCGCACGGTCAGATTTACGCCTATCCGTATCTGACGCCGCGCACCGCGGCGATGCTGCGCCAGGCTCGTCGGCACCGAAAGCGTCACGGTGACAACCTGTTTGCCAGCCTGCTGGCACGCGAGGTCGCCGACGGCAGCCGCATCGTGGTACGCGGCGAGCTGTTCACCGCATTCGTACCGTTCGCCGCACGCTGGCCGGTGGAGGTGCACATTTACCCAAACCGGTTGGTGCGCAACCTCACCGAGCTCAATGACGGGGAGTTGGATGAGTTCGCCCGGATCTATCTGGACGTGCTGCAGAGGTTTGATCGGATGTATTCTTCACCGCTGCCGTACATGTCGGCGCTGCACCAGTTCAGCGAGGTCCAGCGCGATGGCTACTTTCACGTCGAGCTCATGTCGATCCGGCGCAGCGCCACCAAACTGAAATATCTGGCGGCCGCCGAGTCGGCGATGGACGCGTTCATCGCCGACGTTATCCCGGAGAGCGTGGCCGCCCGGCTGCGCGAGCTGGGCCCATGACGGTCAGCTACGGCGCACCCGGGCGGGTCAACCTGATCGGCGAACACACCGATTACAACCTGGGTTTCGCGCTGCCGATTGCGTTGCCGCGGCGCACCGTTGTCACGTTCACCCCCGAGCACACCGGCGCGATCACCGCGCGCAGCGACCGCGCCGACGGCTCGGCGCGGATCCCGCTCGACACCACGCCGGGGCAGGTGACCGGCTGGGCAGCCTATGCGGCCGGGGCGATCTGGGCGCTGCGGGGCGCCGGCCACCCGGTGCCCGGCGGGGCGATGTCGATCACCAGCGACGTCGAGATCGGGTCGGGGCTTTCGTCGTCGGCGGCGCTGATCGGCGCGGTGCTGGGCGCGGTCGGCGCCGCCACCGGCACCCGCATCGACCGTCTCGAGCGGGCCCGGCTCGCACAGCGAGCCGAGAACGACTACGTCGGTGCCCCAACGGGTTTGCTCGACCACCTGGCCGCGCTGTTCGGAGCGCCGAAGACCGCGCTGCTGATCGACTTTCGCGACATCACCGTGCGCCCGGTGGCCTTCGACCCGGACGCCTGCGATGTGGTGCTGCTGTTGATGGATTCTCGAGCCCGACACCGTCACGCCGGCGGGGAGTATGCGCTGCGCCGGGCGTCGTGTGAACGGGCGGCCGCCGATCTGGGGGTGTCCTCGTTGCGCGCTGTGCAGGATCGCGGGCTGGCGGCGCTGGGCGCGATCGCCGATCCGATCGACGCGCGCCGCGCCCGGCACGTGCTGACCGAGAATCAGCGGGTGCTGGATTTCGCGGCCGCACTGGCTGATTCGGATTTCACCGCCGCCGGGCAGCTGCTGACCGCGTCGCATGAGTCCATGCGCGAGGACTTCGCCATCACCACCGAGCGGATCGATCTGATCGCCGAGAGCGCCGTACGGGCCGGTGCGCTGGGCGCCCGGATGACCGGGGGCGGCTTCGGGGGCGCCGTGATCGCACTGGTGCCTGCCGATAGGGCGCGCGACGTGGCCGACACGGTGCGACGGGCGGCGGTCACCGCCGGCTACGACGAGCCGGCGGTGAGCCGGACCTATGCCGCGCCCGGCGCGGCCGAGTGCCGTTGAGCGGGTTGGCGAAGCGTCATGTCCACAGTGAGCAGATCGGTGCGGGTCCGCCACTGCCCTTGACCTCGAAGCCGAACACCGGCTACGAGACCGCTGCCGCGGTGGATCTGGTGTCTGGGGCTTAGCCCGCTTCGCTGATACCCAGAACCAGTGCGAGCGCGTGGTCGGTCTGGCGCATCCTGCCAGGTGCCAGGGCTCCCAATCGTTCGAGCAGGCGGGTGACGAGGATCGCCGACTGGTCCTGCGCGCGAGTATTGGTTGTCGCCGCGGTATCCCGGGGCCATGAAGACGCAGCCTTCGATCTTGGCTTCGCTCGACTCCCGATGCCGCCCCAACTCGATCGCTCTTGGGTTTGTCCGACCGCGGGCGTAGCCTTTGCCTCGAGGTGCAGCCGATGGCAGGCGATCGAGGCGCTGACCCCGGTCCGGCGAATGTGACTCCGGGTGCGGATGACCATGCACAGCATGCGTCGCCGACGGTGCTATGTCCCCAGGGTCACGTGAACGCATGGGACTACAGGTTCTGTGAGCGGTGCGGCTCGCCGATCGGCGTGGTGCCCTGGCCGTCGGAGGAATCAGGCACACGCCAGACGGCGCCCGCGCGATCCTTCGTCCCCCTCGTCGTCCTCGCGGCGACGCTGCTCGTGGTCGCCGTCGTCGTGACGGCCGTCGGCTACGCGGTGACGCGACCGGCTCGCAACGACCGTGAGGAGCCCAGTTCCGCGCGGGGCGCCGCCACGACGGGTGTGCCGTTCGCACAGGCCGAGGCCGCGAGTTGCCCGGACGATCCGGTGCTTGAAGCGGAGTCGATCGACCTGACGTCCGACGGGCTTGCGGTGAGTGCCGCGTTCATGTCGGCATGCGCCGGCGGCGATGTCGAGTCGAACTCGGCGCTCGAGGTCACCGTCGCCGACGGACGGCGCGACGTGGCGGCCGGAAGCTTCGACTTCTCGGCAGATCCGCTGAGGATCGAGCCCGGCGTGCCCGCCCGTCGAACCCTGGTCTTTCCGCCCGGAATGTATTGGCGAACGCCCGACATGTTGTCCGGCGCACCGGCATTGGCGGCCACACGGAAGGGCAGGTCCGATCGTTCGGCCGCACGAGGCGGATCGGCACGGACGACCATGGTCGCGGCCGCGTCCGCGGCACCGGCTTACGGCAGCATCAACGCCGTTGCCGGGGCGGTGCTGGTGGAGCTACGTGACTCGGACTTCCCCTACGTGCGAGTCGGTATCGCCAATCGCTGGGTGCCGCAGGTGAGTTCGAAGCGCGTCGGCCTGGTCGCCGCGGGGAAAACGTGGACGAGCGCCGATATTCTTCGCGATCACCTGGCCCTGCGGCAGCGGTTCGGGGGCGCCCGCCTGGTGTGGTCGGGGCACTGGACCACCTTCAGCGGACCCGATTTCTGGGTGACGGTGGTTGGGCCGGCGCAGCCCACCGCAGCTGAGGCCAATCGCTGGTGCGACTCGAACGGGTTCGGCGCCGATGACTGTTTCGCGAAGTTCATCAGCACCCTCGTTGGCGCGAAGGGCACGACGGTGTACCGGAAGTGACGACGCTGCCATGAGTTTCTGCGTGTATTGCGGTGCCGAGCTTGCCGACCCGACCAGGTGCGGGGCGTGCGGCGCATACAAGATTGGTTCAACCTGGCATCGGACCACGACGCCGACGGTCGGCGCCGCGACGACGGCAACGGGATGGCGACCCGATCCCACCGGTCGCCACGAGGGACGCTACTTCGTCGCCGGGCAGCCGACCGACCTCGTTCGCGAGGGCGACGCCGAAGCCGTTGACCCACTTGGTCAGCAGCAGCTGGATCAGTCAGGTGCCGTTGGTGTTTCGCCGTCAGCGGTGTCGGGGTGGGTGCGTTCTGGGCACCGTCGACTGTGGTGGGCGCTTGCGGGCGTGGTGGCGTTTCTCGGGCTGGTGGGAGCCGGTGTCGTCGGGACGCTGTTCCTGAATCGAGACCGGGAGTCCATCGACGACAAGTACCTCGCCGCCTTGAGGCGGTCCGGACTCACCGGTGAGTTCAACTCCGACGCGAACGCCATCGCCCGCGGCAAGCAGGTGTGCCGCCAGTTGCAAGACGGTGGCGAACAGCAGGGGATGCCGGTCGATCAGGTCGCCGTGCAATACTACTGCCCGCAGTTCAGCGATGGCTTCCATATCCTGGAAACCATAACTGTCACTGGAAGTTTCACCCTCAAGGATGAATCGCCAAACGTGTACGCACCGGCGATCACCGTGTCGGGCTCCGGGTGCTCAGGGTCAGCCGGCTACGCCGACATCGACCGGGGAACGCAGGTGACGGTGAAAAACGGTCAGGGGGACATCCTGGCCACGGCCTTCCTGCAGGCGGGTCAGGGCGGCCGATTCTTGTGCACCTTCCCTTTCTCGTTTGAAATCACCGAGGGCGAAGACCGCTACGTCGTGTCGGTCAGTCGTCGAGGCGAAATGAGTTACTCGTTCGCCGATCTGAAGGCCAATGGGCTATCGCTCGTCTTGGGCTGAGTCACCGCGGTATTCGGCACGGCGCACCGCTGCGCAACCAGCTAGCGCTGACCGTGTGATCTAGAATCTAGCTACTAGTATAGAATCGAGACATGGCGCTGAGTATCAAGCACCCGGAAGCCGACCGGCTCGCGCGAGCGCTTGCGGCGCGCACCGGCGAGACGTTGACCGAGGCAGTGGTTACCGCGTTGCGCGAGCGGCTCGCTCGTGAGACTGGGCGTGCCCGTGTTGTCCCGTTGCGCGACGAGCTTGCCGCGATTCGGCACCGGTGCGCAGCGTTGCCGGTGGTCGACAACCGGTCCGCTGAGGCGATTCTCGGCTATGACGAGCGCGGATTGCCGGCCTGATGGTGATCGACACGTCCGCGCTCGTTGCGATGCTCAGCGACGAGCCAGACGCAGAGCGGTTCGAGGCCGCCGTCGAAGCCGACCACATCCGGCTGATGTCGACGGCGTCTTACCTGGAAACGGCACTCGTGATAGAAGCCCGCTTCGGTGAACCGGGCGGACGTGAGCTGGATCTGTGGCTTCATCGCGCCGCGGTCGACCTTGTTGCCGTGCATGCCGACCAAGCGGATGCCGCGCGCGCCGCCTACCGCACGTACGGCAAGGGAAGGCATCGTGCGGGGCTCAACTACGGCGACTGCTTCTCATACGGCCTCGCCAAGATCAGCGGCCAGCCACTCCTGTTCAAGGGCGAAGATTTCCAACACACCGACATCGCCACGGTCGCGCTGCCCTAATTCTTAGTCAGCCAGGTGTTCGCCGCACCGGCTTTCGGCAGCGTCAACGGTGTTGTTAAGTGCGGCAGAAGGTTCACAAGGCATGTCGACCGCTCAGCGTGCTCCGACTTCGCGATCCGGATCCTCGACGCCGCCGTCCGCGCCGTCGCCACGGGCGTGTGCACGCCACTGGCGGTACCCGTGTCGCGCCGCGAACGCACCGATGATGGCGGTGACGCACCACACCGCGATCGCGCAGGACGCCAGCAGCGGTGAGCGATCGCCGATCGCCGCACCCAATGCGGTGTAGGCGAATGCCCGCGGCGCGGAACCGATGAATGCACCGACGGCCATCTGCCACAACGGAACTCCGAACGTCCCGAACGCATAGGAGGCGAACGCATCCGATATGCCGGGGACAAAGCGTTGGCCGACGACGGCCCACAGGCCGCATCGTTCGATCAGCGCGTCGGTGCGATCGGCACGTTCCCCGCCCAGCAGGGCTCGCGCGCTGGCCCGGCCGGCTCGACGGCCGACCAGGCTCGCGACGACGGCGGTGCCCACCGTGGCACCCAGCGTCACGAAGACCCCCACTAGCGGACCGAACAGCAGCCCGCTGCTTGCGGCCAGGATCGGGCCCGGGACGAACAACGCGCCGAGCACGGCCGACACTACGACATAGGTCAGCGGCGCCGCCGGCCCGGTCGCCGAGACCGCGCCCCGCACCGCGGCCACATCGATGACGTCCGTGGCGGCTACCAGGTAGAACATTCCTACAAGGAAGCCGGCGAACACGACAAGCCGCACGATGTGGCGTCGCCGGGATGTCGGTGCGGAATCGTTGTGAGTGCTCATGCTGACCGTGATTGTTCCGCACCGACGCTGGCCGCGCCCGTCGTCCCCGGCGTTGGCTGGGGAACCTCGGCTGCGCGGGCGCCGTCCGGCGAGCAACCCGTTTGTCCTACGATTGAGCTACGATCGTAGGCATGTCTGAGGTGGCCTCGCGTGAGCTGCGTAACGATACGGCCGGCGTGCTGCGCCGCGTGCGGGCAGGGGAGGACGTCACCATCACCGTCAGCGGCCGTCCGGTCGCGGTGCTTACCCCGGTTCGTCCGCGGCGCCGGCGTTGGCTGAGCAAAACGGAGTTCCTGTCGCGGTTGCGCGGCGCTCAAGCCGATCCCGGGCTCCGTAACGACCTCGCGGTCCTTGCCGGCGACACGACCGAGGATCTCGGGCCGATCCGGTGAGCACGACGCCGGCCGCCGGAGTGCTCGACACGTCGGTGTTCATCGCGACCGAAAGCGGCCGGCAACTCGACGAGGCGCTGATCCCCGACCGGGTCGCCACCACCGTCGTCACCCTCGCCGAACTGCGCGTCGGCGTGCTGGCCGCGGCGACGACCGACATCCGGGCTCAACGCCTGGCGACCCTGGAATCCGTTGCCGATATGGAAACGTTGCCCGTCGACGACGATGCCGCCCGAATGTGGGCCCGATTGCGGATCCATCTTGCCGAGTCCGGTCGCCGGGTGCGGATCAACGACCTGTGGATCGCGGCCGTCGCGGCATCGCGAGCGCTGCCGGTCATCACCCAGGACGACGACTTCGCCGCCCTCGACGGTGCGGCCAGTGTGGAGATCATTCGGGTCTGACTCGGTGGCCACGCGTCTCTCGCGCTGTTGTCCGCACCCGCAGGGCGTCCCGGTGGGTCAACGCGGCGGCCTCAGTCGACGAACAGCGCCATCGACGCGGTAAACCCGTGCAACGCGTTGTGGCCCGCGACCGGGCCGATCTCCCCGGCGGCGAAGAAACCGGCCAGCGGAATCCCGCCCAGCAGGTCCTCGATCGTCGACGCGTCGTGGTCGGTGACCCCGAACATTCGTCGTCCGCGCCCGTTGCAGGTGAACAGCAGCCCACCGACCGGGGGCCCGGGCAGCTCCGCCGCCGCCCGCTCGACGGCCAGGCGCAGGTCCTTGTCGGCCGCCGCCGCGTCCCGGACCTGGAATTGCACGGTCGCGCCGACCTCGACAACCTCGCCGATCCCGATCGCCCCCGTCGTTGGGTCGGCGCCGAGCAGCCCGCGGATCAAAAAGTCGCCCTGACCCGGCACCGCCAGGTGCTCGTCGACGACGATTCCGATCTGCAGGCCGCGGCTGACCAGTTCCTGCTCGTCGGGCGCCATCCCCAAGACGATCTCCCGCAGGCGGTGCAGCGGCGGTCGGCCGCCCAGCTCGGTGATCACGGCACCGTCCGCGCCGGTGACAATGTACGGTTCCCCGATCGGCCGGCAGCCCTGCGACACCACGGAAACGCTGTGCGCGCCGGGCAGGCGCACGCCGACCAGCCCGGAGGTGAGCACGTCGCGGTCACGAAACAGCCGGGTGTCGCCCCGCCGACGCCCACCGCTCACCACCCCGCCGACGACGGTCGTTCCCGGCAGGTCGGTGTTGAGGTGCTCGATGAGCAGATTCGACGGGAACGAGTACGGGTCCGGCAGCAGCAGGTGCAAGTCGTGCGCGGTCCGGTCGAAGCGGTAACCGGTGATCAGAGCGCCCGAGCCGGTGCGAACGAAGTCCAGGTGGAATGTCTCCGCGGGTGGGCCGGACGCCAGCCACACCGCCACCGCGGGCTCGTTCTCCAGCTCGTGGCGACCGGCGACGATGCCTTGGGCCACGCAACCGATCAGCGCGGCCGGCTCGACCGACGCCTGCACCGCAGCCAGCAGGTCCACGGCCTGGTCGGTGTGTGACCGCGATCCGAGGAGCACGGCCAGCGCCGGCGTCCCACCCGCGAGCTCCTCGCGCGCGTGCGCGGCAGCCGCCGCCGCGGCCCGGCGCACGTCCGGCGCGGTGGAAACCCCGACTCCGATCCGCACACATCCATGATGCGCCGTCGCCGTGCTGTTCGTGTATGCGATGTCAAAGTCCGGGCGCGGTTACCCGACGAGCCGAGCACATCCCCGACGAGTCAGCCACACCCCGTCGACTGTAACCGCATCCGCAACCCGCTGGCCCGCACCGCCCGGCGTGCGATCGCGGCCCGCACCGAAGCTTCGGACCCGACCACCCGGACCTTGCGTTTGGCCCGGGTCACCGCGGTGTACAGCAACTCCCGGGTCAGCAACCGCGAATCCTCTTGCGGCATCAGCACCGTCACCTCGTCGACCTGGCTGCCCTGACTCTTGTGGATGGTCATCGCGTGCATGGTCTCGACGTCGCCGAGGCGGCCGGTGGCAACGTCAAGTGGCCCGGATGCACCAGAAATGACGGCCCGCAGACCGGTGGGGCCGGCCAGCACGACACCGGTGTCGCCGTTGTAGACGCGAAGGCCGTAGTCGTTGGCCGTCACCAGCAGCGGACGCCCGGCGTACCACGGCGTCCAGGGCGGCTGGCCGGTCTCCTCGGCGAGCCAGGCTTGAACCCGGCGGTTCCAGTGCAGCACGCCGGTGGGCCCGTCCCGATGCGCACACAGCAGCCGGTGCTCGTCCAGGGTGGCCAACGCGACGTCGGAGGCACCCAACAGCGCCGCCTCGCGCAGCCGCAACGCGTGTGGCACCAGCACCGCGCGCAACCGCGGCGCCGGATCCTCGTCGTCGACGAACTCGATCCGCTCCTCACCCGAGCGCAGCAGGCCCAGTACGGCATCGCCATCGCCGGCCCGGATCGCTTCGGCCAAGGTACCGATCACCTTGCCGAACCGATGCGACGTTCGCAGCTGCGCCACCAGCGCGTCGTCGCGTACCGAGAAGCCATCGACCAAATCCGCCAGCACCGCTCCGGCTTCCACCGACGCCAACTGGTCGGCATCGCCGACGAGGATCAACCGTGCGCCCGGGCGCCCCGCCTCGGCCAGCCGGGCCATCAGCGTCAGCGACACCATCGAGGTCTCGTCGACCACGATCACGTTGAACCGGTTCTGGCGATCCTGGCGAAACCGCGCTCCCGGTTTGGCACCCAGCAGACGATGCAGCGTGACCGCGTGCAGGTCGCCGAGCCGTGCCCGGTCGGTGGCGTCGAGCTTGGCCATCTCGCGCCGTACCGCCTCGGCCAGCCGGGCCGCCGCCTTGCCGGTGGGTGCGGCCAGCGCGATCCGCGGCCGCGGCTCACCGGCCAGCTCCGCCTGCTCGGCAACCAACGCCAGCAGCCGCGCGACCGTCGTCGTCTTCCCGGTGCCAGGCCCGCCAGTCAACACCGTAACACCTTGCGAGAGCGCGATTTCCGCCGCGCGCCGCTGCTCGTCAAAGCCGGTCGGGAACAGTCGCCGCAAGTCGGGTACCCCGGCCGGTCGCCTGGATGTCAGCAACGCGAGCAGGTCCGCGCACACCTGCTCTTCTTCGCGCCAGTAGCGGTCCAGATAGAGCAGCCGATCGTCATACAGGTGCAGCACGGGTGGATCGGCGAGCAACGGACTGGCCCGCACCGCCGCCAACCAGTCCGCCGGATCCGGCCACGGCAGGTCGTCGTGTCCAGCAACCCGCGCGATCGACAACAGATCCACACACACCGAACCGGCCCGTAGCGCGCGGACCGCCACCGCTACCGCCAACGCCACCCGCTCGTCGCTCTCCCCGGCCAGTGCACAGAGACGTTGCGCCACATGCACATCCGACACGTCCAGCACACCGGCCTGGTTGAAGGCCCGCACCATCCCGGAGGCCTCGACGGCAAAATCGACGTCGGTGAGCTTCACGACTGCAGCCTTCCCCGGTCGAGCAGATCCGAGAGCGCCACCACCAACGCCGTGGGCGGGTTCCAGGTGAACACACCGGCCGGATGCCCGGCCGTCACCGGCGTCGCCGCACCGCACATGCCCCGCACAAACAGGTACAGCACCCCGCCGAGATGGCGCGCCGGAGCGTAATCCCGCTGCCGCCACCGCAGAAAGCGGTGCAGCACAACAACATACAGCAGCGCCTGCAGTGGGTAGTCCGAATGCAGCATGGCCTCGGTCAACCGCTCGAAGCCGTAATCGGCGGCGGTGTCACCAAGGTGATTGGTCTTGTAATCGACCACCAGATATCGCTGCCCGGGTAGCCGCAGCACCACGTCGATCGACCCCGCCAGGTAGCCACGCAGCGGTTGATCACCCAACCCGGCCGAACCAAGCCGATCGGCGTAGGGCGACAACGGGTCGTCGCCGGGCAGGTGCGACGCCAGCAGCTCACCCACGTCGGCCAGCGACACGTCCGGGGACCGGCCGCGCAGATCGCCCCCGGCCAGCGGCATCTCGAAGTCCAACTCCCGCAGACGATCACGCACACCGATCTGCCGCAATGTCAGTGCGGCGGCGGCGGGTCCCAGCGGCGTGTCGTGCATCGGCAGCAACGCTCGGGCCAGTTCGGGAGCCAGCTGCGCGTGGTCGACGTCCACGGTCCACCACGGCGCGTGCCGGCGCACCTGGGCTTCCAGTTCGGCAGCCAGATCGGGAGCGGCTGGGTCCGCGGTCTCGAGCACCGCGTGCACCAGCGAGCCGAACGACGCCCCCGACGGCAGCGCGGCCAGCGGTGATGTCAGATCGGCGCCGGAACCGGGCGCGGCGACGACGGCGATCTCCACCTCGTCCGCACGGCCGCCGGCCGCCGGCTCGCTGGTGACGGTGACGGCTTCCGAGCCCCGCACCAGATCCGAGTACGAGGTCCGCCGCCACGTGGTGTCGATCCGGCGGTGAAAGTGCCGAACCTCGAAACCGGGTACGGGCACCGGCTTTTCGAGGGAACTGCGAGCACCGATGACCGATTCCTCGACCGACGGCCCGCCCGCGGCCTCCCACTGCGCGAACACCGCCCAGGCCTGCTCGTCGGTGACGCGTAGTGTACACCGGTCCGGTACCTGCGACTGGCCGGGCCGGCGCCCGCGCAGCAACCGCGACAACCCGCCGTTGACCTCGTCGAACGTCGGTGCCCACCACGCGACGACCTGCGATTGCGCGCGGGTAAGCGCGACATAGGTGAGCCGGAGGTTGTCGTGGGCCGCCTCGACGCGGTTCAGCCCCTCAACGGTGCGCCGCTGAGCACCGCCGTCCTTGCCGCCGATGTACAGGCAGCGGGTGCCGTCGTCGTGATACAGCAGGATGTCGTCGCTGCGGACGTTGCGGTTGAAGGCGAACGGCAGATACACGATGGGAAACTGCAGTCCCTTGGCCACGAAGACGGTCATGATCTGCACCGCCGCGGCGTCGCTGTCCAACCGGCGATTGTGTTCCGGCGGGCCGGCACCCGCCTTGGCCTGGCGGCGCAGCCAATCGCGCAGCCCGGGCAGGCCGAGCCGCTCGCGATGAGCGGCCTCGTGCAGCAGCTGCGCAATGTGCGCCAGGTCTGTCAGGTCCCGTTCGCCGCCGCGCTGGCTCAGCACGCGCCGGCCCATCCCGGCCAGCTGAGCGGCCTGAAACACCGCGGCCACACCGCGATGGCGTGCGTGGTCGGCCCACTCGCGCAACGTGCCGGCCACCCGATCGGTCAGCGCATCGCCCTCGGCGGCAAGCGATTCCGCGGTCTCACCGAAGAACATCGTGCACGCGGCGGCGCGGACCAGCCCGCTGCGCTGCGGCGCGTCGAACGCCTCCAGCAGGCACAGCCAGTCCTTGGCGGCCTGCGAGGCGAACACGTCGGTGTCACCGGTGTAGATCGCCGGGATGCCCGCCTCCGCCAACGCATTCCGGCACGCCCGCGCGTCTTTGTGATGCTCGACGATCACCGCGATGTCTGCGGCCACCACGGGCCGCCCGGCGAAGGTGGCCCCGCTGGCCAGTAGCGCCGCGACGTCGGCGGCCAGGTCGTCGGGGATGTGCCGGCGCAGCGCCTCGATCGGGACGTGGGCGGTCCCGTCATACCCGAGCGTGTGCCGTTTGACCACGCGCAACCGAAACGGCGCCGGGCGCGGCGCCGAGGCCAGGCGGTGCCCGGCGTGGTGGGCGTCGGTGCCGCGGACGACGATGTCGGCGTGACCCAGGGTCGCATCGCGCAGCACCGTCTGCAGGCTCTCGACCAGCGCCCGGTCGCTGCGCCAGTTGACGCCCAACGTGTAGCGGGCATCGGCGGTGCCGGCCGCCTTGAGGTAGGTGTGGATGTCGCCGCCGCGAAAGCCGTAGATCGCCTGCTTGGGATCGCCGATCAGGATCAGCGCCGAATGCCGGCTAAACGCGCGCTCGAGCACCCGCCACTGCATGGGGTCGGTATCTTGAAACTCGTCCACCAGCACGATCCGCCAGCGTTCCCGCATCCGATCGCGAGCTGGCGAGTCGGCCGCCTCGAGGGCTGTCGCCAAACGGATCAGCAGATCGTTGAATCCTTGCGCACGCAGCCGGCCCTTGCGGCGCTCGAGTTCCTCGAGCACCTCGGCGGCAAAGCGCAGCCGCACCGCTGCCTTGCTGCCGGGCTCGGGATCAGGCGGGCGCAGTTGGGCGCACGGGTCGTCGACGACGGCAAGGGCCAGGGCCAGCGCCTCGGCGTAGGTCAGCTCCGGATCGGTCTCCTGACGACCGAAGTTCGCCAGATAGCGATCGTCCACGATCTCAGTGACCAGGTCGGTAAGGCTCTCCTTGAGCTCCACGTCGGCGGCGTTGTCACCGGCCACACCGAGGGATTTCAACACCGAGCCGCAGAACTCGTGGGTGGTGGCGATGGTTGCCGCGTCGAAGTTGGCCAGCGCGTCACGCAGCCGCGACCGCTTCTGGGCGCGCTCGGCGTCGCTGCCGCGCAGCAGGTGCTCGACGAGCTCGCCGCTCGGCGGCGCGTCGCCTTGTAGCGCGCCCACGGCCTCGACGATCTGCCCGCGCACTCGCTCGCGTAACTCCCGGCTGGCCGCACGGTTGAACGTGATCAACAACATCTCGTCGAGCGTCGCGGCGGTTTCGGCCAGATAGCGGGTGACCAGACCGGCCAGCGCGAACGTCTTACCGGTGCCGGCGCTGGCTTCCAGCACGGTGGTGGTGCCCTCCCTCGGCAACGGGCCCAGCAGCTCGAAGCGGTCCATCAGACCGACCCTTCGGCGGCCAACAGCGGCAGCCATAGCCGGGCGGCCAGCGCCCCTAGCCGGGTCTCTTCCCCGGCGACCTCTTCGCCCGCGCGGGGCTTGCCGAGCAACACCTCGAAGGGTGCGCGCGGGCCCCAGGCTCGCACGTGGGCGGGCGCGTCGTCGTCGCCCGGCCGGAACCTGTTGGTCTGCCAGCATTCGCGGGCGGGCGGGTAGGGGTCTTGGCCGTCTCGGCGTGCCTGGGCCCACGCGCAGGACGTCTTCAGCGGCAGCGGCAGTGGTTCGCGCCGGCCGGCGTCGTACAGCAACACCAGCTCCCGCAATACCGCCACCGGGTCCGGCGGCGGCACGAAAAGCCTTCTGGCGATGTGGTTCCTGGTCTTGCTGCGGCCGATGCACAGCGCCGACCACTCGCGGCCAGGCTCTTGGGCGGCCAGCGTAACCAGGCCGATCCACGCCGGCAACACATGCTTGGGCGCCAGCTTTGAGTAGGTCACCGACACCGTGCGCCCGCCGAACACGGGTGTCACCGTGCCGCTCAGTCGCCGCCCGTCGCCGAGGTCGACGTCGACGTCGTGCGCCTGGCCGTGGCCGTCGCGGTGCGCCAGCGCGGCGGCCGCCAGATCGCGCGCGCGGTTCCGGATTTCCTTCGCCCGTCGCACGCCGAGGCGCCCGGGCGGCAACGTGCCGCGACGCCATTCGGAGTGAGCGGCGTCGTCGGGGTGCAGGCCGCGGAGCATGTCGCGCAACATCCGCTCGCCCACCGTCCACTCGGCCAAGGCGTCGACCTGGACCGGTATCGAGTCCTCGACGGTGTCGACGTCCCAGGGCAGCGTGTAGTCCAGCGCCCGGAAGAACCCCTTGACCGGATCCTTGAAGAAGTCGAGCAGGTCCGCCAGCGTCACGTCGGCCGCGGGTGGTGCGGGCAGCCGACCGGAGATGAAAGCCGTTGGTGGACAGCGCTTCCCGGCGGCGGCCTGGGCGGCGGCGAGCGCGGCGGGGTCGAACGTGAACGGCTTGGCGCCCAGCAGTGCGCCGGGGGTGACGTTCTTCCGGTCGAACGGCTGCAGTGGGTGTGTGACCAGGATCCGCTCACGCACCGGCGCTGACGTCGTCTGGTCGAGCGCGTCGAGCAACTCGGCCAGCGGCACCGCGGGTGGGCGCGGTTGCCCGGTGCGCTCGTCGGCGCCGGTGTAAGTGATCACCAGGGTCTGGGTGGCCGCACCTATCGCGTCCAGCAGCAATTGCCGGTCCTCCGAACGGATGTCACGTTCACCCGTCATCGGTTCTCGGGCCAGCACGTCGTCCCCGTCGGGATGGCTCAGCCGCGGAAACACGCCGTCGTCCAGACCCACCAGGCACACCACCCGGTGCGGCACCGAGCGCATCGGGACCATCGTGCAGACGGTCAGCGTGCCGGTGCGAAAGTTGGCCCGGGTCGGGCGCCCGGCCAGCTGCGCGTCCAAAAGCGCTCGCACGTCGGGAAGCCGCAACAGCGGCGCCGCGCGCGAACCGGCGCGCGCCAGCACGTCGGCGAACTCCCGCTGCACCTGCGCGCGTTGCCAGCCGTCGTTACAGGCGGTCAGCAGATCGATCCCCGTGGCCAGCGCATCCAGCCATGCGACCAACGGCCGTGCACCGCTGAGTCCGCCGACGACATGATGCAACCGTTCGACGAACTCGGCCAGCCTCCCGGCCAGCTCGACCCGATTGCTGCCGACGTCATCAAGGGGCAGCGCGGTATCCAGCCACGCTTGGGAATCCTCGGACATGGCCACCCCGGTGAGGATGCGGTCGAGTCCGAACCGCCACGTGTTGTGCACGACGGTGTCGAGGCCATAGCGTCGCCGGTGCGTCGGGTCGAAGCCCCAGCGGATGTTCGATTCGCGCACCCACGTGGTGATGGTGTCCAGGTCGTCGTCGGCGAACCCGAATTTGGCGCGCACCGGAGCGGCCTGCGCGAGGTTGAGCAGTTGGCTGGCGGTGGCCCGGGTTTCGGCGATGGTGAGCAGTTCGGCGGCCACCGAGAGCAGCGGATTGGTCTGGGTCAGGGCGCGGTCGGCCAGACGCACCCGCAGCCGGTGTGCGGGGTGGCAGTCGCCGGCCACCTCACCGAGGCCGAAGCCGGCGACGATCAACGGTGCGTAGGTGTCGATGTCGGGGCACATCACCACGATGTCGCGCGGTTGCAGCGTCGGGTCGTCCTCGAGGAGGCCGAGCAGCACCTCGCGCAGCACATCGATTTGCCGCGCCGGGCCGTGACAGGCATGGACCTGCACCGATCGGTCGGCATCCGACAAGCTACGCCCGGCGGGTCGCGGCGCGTTGCCGGCGATGTCGGCTTGCAGCCATCCCAGCAACGTGTCGGGTTTGGTTGTGGCACCAAGGAATTCGTCGGTGGCCCGGGCGGCGGGCAGCGCGCGCTGCAGTTCGCGCACGTCGCGGCCCAGCGTTTCCAGCAGCGGGTGCTGGGCGGCCCGCCGGCTGGTGTCCTGCCGCCGCGGCAGCAGGCCATCAGCGCCCTGGAAGCCGGCCAGCGCCCGCCACAACTCGTCGCTGGGGTGCGGCAGCCACAGGTGCAGGTCGTGGTGGACGGCCAGCGCATCCAGCAGCTGCACGTCGGTGCAGGCCAGGCGGGTGTGGCCGAACAGCGAAAGCCGAGCCGGCAGGTCGGCGGGGCCGTCGCGCAGCCGGGCGATGGTCTTGTCGTGGCGGACATGCGGGGGATCGGCCCCGACCGTGGTCACCAGGGCGCGCCACAGTGGCGGTTGCCAGGCCAAGTCGCCGGGCAGCTCGCCGAGGTCGCCGTCCAGCCAAGCGGCCAGCAACCCGGGACGCTGGCGTGCATAGGACGCGAACAGCCCGGCTAGCCGGCGCGCCACCGAATAGCGCCGGCCGCGGCGCAGCTCCGCCTCGGCATCGGTCGTCGCGAAGTGCCCCAAGTGGGATGCCAGCGTGCGGCACCACGGTTCGTCGAGGCTGGCGTCGATCACCGCCAGCAGCGGCCACGCCAGGGCTTCCGGCGACCACGGGTCGTCGTCGAGGGTGCCGGTGATCTCGGCGATCAGGGACTGCGGATTGCGGAACGCGATGCCGGCGCACACCCCGTCGGCGCGGCCCGGCCCGCAGCCCAACACGAGCGAAAGCCGTTGGCTCAGCCAGCGTTCCACGCCGCGGGCAGCGACCAGCACCAGTTCCTGCGCGAAAGGGTCGGGCTGGGGATCGGCCAGCAGCGCGCCGAGCCCGTCGGCAAGCAGATCGGTGCGCTCGGCACGGTGCAGGTGAAGCGCCATCGGGCGTCACCCTAGTCGAGCGGCCGGCCGCCGACATGCATGCTGGCGTGCATAAACAGACGCGAGATCACCGAACGACAAGGGCTACCAGTCGGTACGGGCCTTCTTGTCGACCTGGAACTGGGTCAGATATCGAACCGTTCCGGGATTTCATCAACGCGCTGGGGCGTGCCGCGATGTCGGCATGACGAGCCGCCTCGGACGTGACACACTTCGAGATGGAGGAGGCGGTGTAGGTGTGAGGCGGTTGCCCAAAGCAACCGCGTCACCCACCACTTACAGCCCGAACTCGGCTGCTATCCCGTCGATCCCGGCCCGAATCGCAGTGAGCGCGTCGGCGCGGGAGCGCAACTTGGTCGCGGCATGGGCGTGTTGGTTGAGACCGGCGAACTCTCGTGCGGCTTCCTCGGCGCGGCTGACCACCACCTCCGGCAGGGCGATCTCGTCGATAAACCCGGCGGCCAGCGCGGTTTCCCCGAAGAACGTCTTGGCCAGCCCGGTTGCCTGCTGGTATGCCGACCGGGTCAGTCGCAGCTTCATGATCTCTAACGCCGCGTACGGAATGGTCATGCCGATCGCGACCTCATTGGCCTGGATGTTGTATGCGTGGGCCGCCACCCGATGATCGCCGCAGGACAACAGAAACGCGCCCATGGCGATGGCGTGACCGGTGCACGCCATCACCACCGGTTTGGGGTAGGACAAGAGGCGATACGCCAGCTCGAAGCCGCCCCTGAGCATGTCGATCGCGGGCTGCACTTCACCGGAGGTGAGGATCTTCAGGTCGAAGCCTCCGCTGAATACCCGGCCATTACCGGTGATCACCAGCGCCCCAACATCATCACGGTCCGCGTTGTCGATCGCTGCATTGAGGGCTTGTTGCATCGCCGGGCCCAGTGCGTTGACCTTGCCGTCGTCCATACTGATGACGGCGATGGAATCCTTGCGGGTATAGCTGACCGGGTCGCTCATGCTCTCGATTGAATCAGATCAGCATTGGGGGATCTTGTGCGCCCGCAGTTAGCCTGCCGGTATCCGCGTGGGCTGTGGCCCTTGCCCCTCCGAGCGCTGGCTGACCTCGGTGGGCACCTCGACCTGCCGAGCGCGCCACCTGTCCTGGGTTTCGGCCGCGGCGCGGTTGATCCGGTCGATCTCGCTGCGGAACACGTCGGGACGCGTCTCCTTGCTCGCGTAGTGAAAATACGTCAACAGACTACGTAACAGCTCCAGCTTCTGCTTTTCCCGCTTCGCCAGGTCGTGGGTGGTCATCAGCTCGATGCGCGCAACGGGCGGCAGGGCATCCCAGTCCAGCACCACTTTGGTCTCCAACGGACGCCGTCCGCGCCGCCAGAACCGCCATCGGCGCGGCTGCTCGGGTCGGTCGTAGTAGGTCACCGTGCCCGGGAAGCGAGACTCGATGCCCCGCCCGATCTCGGCGCGATCGAGCGCTGAATCCCACACCATCCGCCACTCCTGACCGGGAGCCAGCATCGGCAACTCTTGGGGCAGCCGAAGTTCCACGACATCGGCGTAGCCGTTGGCGGCATTCTCGTATTGGGCCACGGTTGGTGGGTTGGGGAACGAGAACCGGACGTCGTAGGCGGCTGTGCGACCGAAGTTGCGGACTACCAGCTCGATCACGTGCCAGTCCGCGACGTGGGGCTCCATAAACATGGCCACGTAGGGCCGAGTCTGCTCCGCAGCCAGTCGACGATTGCGTTGGATTTGCCGCTTGGTCACCACCAGGGCGACCACACCGAGCCCAAGCGCCGCCCACGCGACCCACGCCAACCAGGTGCCGGAGTCGACGCCGGTGACCTCATGCCAGCTGCTCAGGACCCACCCCATGGAATCCACCATCCGCTTATACCACAGTGACATCGGACCGAGAAGTTAGCTGACAGGATCCCAGAGGCGCCTGGGCACTGGTCGCTGGCTGCCGAATCGTTGGCGGAAGCGCCGCTGGACACGTCGCTGGACCCGGGCCGGAACGGGAGAGGCTTGCCCAGTCCTTCAGCCGCCCATCAACATTCGCCATTGATCGAGACTTGCGGGGCGATAAACGTAATTGGAACGCTTGACCTCCGACAGCGACGCACTTGGCTCGGCCGAATACCAGTGCCCGGGAAAGACGGTTGGGTCACCCGGAAGCTCGGCGAGCTGTCGCAGGCTGCGGTACATCTCGTCGGAATCACCGCCGGGAAAGTCTGTGCGTCCACAGCCTTCCAGGAATAGCGTGTCACCGGCGACCAGCCGGCCGTCGAGTAGAAAGCACTGACTGCCTGGGGTATGCCCGGGTGTGTGCAGCAGCTCGATGTCGATGTCGCCGACGCTGACCTTGTCCCCATGCTCATGGGTGATCAGGTCGCCGACAGGAATCCCAGTGACTCGCGAAACCCACAGCGCTTCATGGGTGTTCACGTGCACGGGTACAGATGCCCGCTCCAGCAGCTCAGCCAGTCCCGGCAGCTGAAAACCCATCATCGAGCCGCCCACATGGTCTGGATGATGGTGGGTCACCAGCACACCCGATAGCTGCATATCGTCGGATTCGAGCGCGTCGAGCAGATCCCCGGCAGCGTAGGCCGGGTCGACCACCACGCAGTCCCCGGTTGTGCGATCTCCGATCAGGTAGGCAAAGTTGCGCATTTGCGTCGCGAACATGTCGCCGACGGCGAAATCGCGACCGGAGAGCAGTTGACGGAAGTACAGCCGGTCCTTGGACACGCAACCAGCCTATGTCTTGTCCATCGCCGCCCAGACCGCGTCTTGGCGTTTGCAGCCCGGGACACGTTAATGCGGAGTCTTGGGGTCTGACTGTGGGTGCGGTGGGTATCTTTGGTCCATGCTGAAGAGGGTCGAGATAGAGGTTGATGACGACCTTATCCAAAAGGTCATCCGGCGGTACCGTGTGAAGGGTGCGCGCGAGGCTGTCAACCTTGCGCTGCGAACGTTGCTCGGCGAGGCGGATACCGCGGAGCATGGGCACGATGACGAGTACGACGAGTTCAGCGATCCCAATGCCTGGGTTCCGCGGCGGAGCCGCGACACAGGGTGATCCCGTCCAATCTTGGACGACTTGGTCCGTAGCTGCATGGGTGGCACCGGTGGTTTGGTGGCGTTGCGCGCCAGGCTGTACCCTCTTTTAGGCCCGCGGCACGACCCGACTGGTCGCTACGGGTGAGCGGCCCCCTTAGCTCAGTCGGCAGAGCGTTTCCATGGTAAGGAAAAGGTCAACGGTTCGATTCCGTTAGGGGGCTCGGCGGACGCCGGGCAGGCTGGCGGTGCGTACCAGAGGCGATGTAGCTCAGTCGGTTAGAGCGAACGACTCATAATCGTTAGGTCGCCGGTTCGAGTCCGGCCATCGCTACAACACAACAGCAAGACTCGTTAGAGAGAACGGATATGGCTTCCAGTACCGACGTGCGGCCGAAGATCACTTTGGCATGCGAGGTGTGCAAGCACCGTAACTACATCACCAAAAAGAACCGCCGCAACGACCCGGACCGGCTGGAGCTGAAGAAGTTCTGCCCGAATTGCGGCAAACACCAGGCGCACCGCGAGACGCGGTAACCGCCGACCCGCGAGCAGTTGCTGAGACTGACTAGGTAGGTTCTACAGCCGTGGCGTTGAGCGCAGACATCGTTGGGATGCATTACCGGTATCCCGACCACTACGAGGTGGAGCGGGAGAAGATTCGCGAGTACGCCGTCGCCGTTCAAAACGACGACGCGTGGTATTTCGAGGAGGACGGCGCCGCCGAACTCGGGTATAAGGGCTTGCTGGCTCCGTTGACGTTTATCTGTGTGTTCGGCTACAAGGCCCAGGCGGCGTTCTTCAAGCATGCGAACATCGCGACCGCGGAGGCGCAGATCGTCCAGGTAGACCAAGTGCTGAAATTCGAGAAACCGATCGTGGCGGGCGACAAGCTGTACTGCGACGTCTATGTGGATTCGGTGCGTGAGGCGCACGGCACCCAGATCATCGTGACCAAGAACATCGTCACCAACGAGGAAGGTGACCTCGTGCAGGAGACCTATACGACCCTGGCGGGCCGTGCCGGCGAGGATGGAGAGGGATTTTCTGATGGCGCTGCGTGAGTTCAGCTCGGTGAAGGTCGGAGACCAGCTTCCGGAGAAGACCTACCCGCTGACCCGCCAGGATCTGGTGAACTACGCCGGAGTTTCGGGTGACTTGAACCCGATTCACTGGGACGACGAGATCGCCAAGGTCGTCGGGCTGGACACCGCGATCGCTCACGGCATGTTGACGATGGGGATCGGCGGTGGCTACGTCACATCCTGGGTTGGCGACCCGGGCGCGGTCACCGAGTACAACGTGCGGTTCACTGCGGTGGTTCCGGTGCCCAATGACGGCAAGGGCGCCGAGCTGGTGTTCAACGGTCGGGTGAAATCGGTTGATCCTGAGAGCAAGTCGGTGACCATCGCACTCACCGCTACTACCGGCGGCAAGAAGATTTTCGGGCGGGCCATCGCCTCGGCGAAGTTAGCGTAGTTTATGGCGCTCAAGACCGATATCCGCGGGATGATTTGGCGGTACCCGGACTACTTCATCGTGGGCCGTGAGCAATGCCGCGAGTTTGCCCGAGCTGTCAAGTGCGACCACCCGGCCTTTTTCAGCGAGGAAGCGGCCGCCGACCTCGGTTACGACGCGCTGGTTGCTCCGCTGACCTTCGTGACGATCCTCGCCAAATATGTGCAACTGGACTTCTTCCGCCACGTCGACGTGGGCATGGAGACGATGCAGATCGTTCAGGTCGACCAGCGGTTCGTGTTCCACAAACCCGTGCTCGCCGGGGACAAGTTGTGGGCTCGGATGGACATCCATTCGGTGGACGAGCGGTTCGGCGCAGACATCGTCGTTACCAGAAACCTCTGCACCAACGACGACGGTGAGCTGGTCATGGAGGCCTACACCACGCTGATGGGCCAGCAGGGTGATGGTTCCGCCAGACTCAAATGGGACAAGGAATCCGGGCAGGTCATCAGGACCGCGTAATTAGCAACTGGCCGCTGCGGCCATGTACACTCGGACCTCGGGGTTTTCCCAACATCGGCGCGCTTTCCGTGAGTTCAACGAGCGGAGTGTCGTCTCCACTTTCGGTTCGCGATCACCGAACGGAGGGCGCGCGTGTCATGTGAGCCCCGGCGTAGTGGGTTGGCCAGGGCCTGGTCTGGTCTTGCCTGCCAACCGCGAAGGGGCGTAGCTCAACTGGCAGAGCAGCGGTCTCCAAAACCGCAGGTTGCAGGTTCAAGTCCTGTCGCCCCTGCTGAAGGCGAACGTTCGACGACGATGCAGGCACGGCCTGAAGAGGAGACGGACCATAGGTATGTGCCATGGTGGACACTGGAAGGTGCCCCACCAGAGCGGAAAGGCTCGCGGGGTAGCTAGTAAACGAAGGAGCATGCGGTGAGCGACGAAGGCGACGTTGCCGACGAGGCCGTAGCCGACGGCGCCGAGAATGCGGACAGCCGCGGGAGCGGTGGCCGGACGGCCCTGGTGACAAAGCCGGTGGTGCGGCCGCAACGTCCCACCGGCAAGCGGTCGCGGTCGCGTGCGGCAGGAGCCGACGCAGACGTCGACGTCGAAGAGCCGTCGACCGCGGCTTCGGAAGCTACCGGGGTCGCCAAGGACGATTCGACCACCAAGGCCGTGTCGAAGGCTGCCAGGGCAAAAAAGGCCAGTAAACCGAAGGCCCGGTCGGTTAACCCGATCGCATTCGTCTACAACTACCTCAAGCAGGTCGTTGCCGAGATGCGGAAGGTAATCTGGCCGAACCGCAAACAAACGCTTACCTACACGTCGGTGGTGCTGGCGTTTCTGGCCTTCATGGTGGCGCTGGTCGCCGGTGCTGACTTGGGCCTGACCAAGCTGGTGATGTTGGTGTTCGGCTGAGGCTCGAGAGTGACAGAGAGGACTGAAAACCGTGACTACCTTCGACGGTGACACGTCCGCGGGTGAGGCGGTCGATCTAACAGAGGCCAACGCCTTCCAGGATGCAGCGGCCCCGGCTGAAGAGGTCGATCCGGCCGCCGCGCTCAAAGCGGAGCTGCGCAGCAAGCCCGGCGACTGGTACGTCGTTCACTCCTACGCAGGGTACGAGAACAAGGTCAAGGCCAACCTGGAAACCCGGGTGCAGAACCTTGATGTCGGCGACTACATCTTCCAGGTGGAGGTGCCCACCGAAGAGGTCACCGAGATCAAAAACGGCCAACGCAAGCAGGTCAACCGTAAGGTGCTGCCCGGCTACATTCTGGTGCGGATGGACTTGACCGACGACTCCTGGGCCGCGGTGCGTAACACGCCGGGGGTCACGGGGTTCGTTGGGGCAACATCTCGCCCGTCAGCGCTCGCCCTCGACGACGTGGTGAAGTTTCTGCTTCCGCGGGGGTCGACGAGGAAGGCTGCCAAGGGTGCGGCCAGCACGGCTGCCGCCGCCGAGGCGGGCGGGCTAGAGCGTCCGGTCGTCGAGGTCGACTACGAGGTGGGCGAATCGGTAACCGTCATGGACGGGCCGTTTGCCACATTGCCGGCCACGATCAGCGAGGTCAACGCCGAACAGCAGAAACTCAAGGTGCTGGTCTCCATCTTCGGCCGCGAAACACCGGTGGAGCTGACCTTTGGCCAAGTCTCCAAGATCTAGCCCAGCAGGGCAGGCCACACAGGCTGAAACAAGGAAGGACATCGACACGTCATGGCCCCGAAGAAGAAGGTCGCCGGGTTGATCAAGCTGCAGATCGTGGCGGGCCAGGCCAACCCTGCCCCGCCAGTGGGCCCCGCGCTCGGTCAGCACGGCGTCAACATCATGGAGTTCTGCAAGGCGTACAACGCCGCGACGGAGAACCAGCGCGGCAACGTCATCCCGGTGGAGATCACCGTTTATGAAGACCGTAGCTTCACTTTCACGCTGAAGACGCCGCCCGCCGCCAAGCTGCTGCTTAAGGCCGCTGGTGTGGCGAAGGGTTCGGCGGAGCCGCACAAGACCAAGGTCGCCAAAGTCACCTGGGATCAAGTCCGCGAAATCGCCGAGACCAAGAAGACGGACCTCAACGCCAACGACGTCGACGCTGCGGCCAAGATCATCGCCGGTACCGCTCGGTCGATGGGCATCACCGTCGAATAGGGCCCTACCCGTGGGAGGGCCAGCTTCGGCCCGCTGAGTAACCACGACCCATAGATTGGATATCAAATGAGCAAGACCAGCAAGGCATATCGCGCCGCCGCCGCGAAGGTGGACCGCACCAACCTCTACACCCCGCTGCAGGCGGCCAAGCTTGCCAAAGAGACCTCGTCGAACAAGCAGGACGCGACCGTCGAGGTGGCGATCCGGCTTGGCGTCGACCCGCGTAAGGCAGACCAGATGGTTCGCGGCACGGTCAACCTGCCACACGGCACTGGTAAGACTGCCCGCGTCGCGGTATTCGCGGTTGGTGAAAAGGCCGATGCTGCCGTTGCCGCGGGGGCGGATGTTGTCGGGAGTGACGATCTGATCGAGAGGATTCAGGGCGGCTGGCTGGAATTCGATGCCGCGATCGCGACACCGGATCAGATGGCCAAAGTCGGTCGCATCGCTCGGGTGCTGGGTCCGCGCGGCCTGATGCCCAACCCGAAAACCGGCACCGTCACCGCCGACGTCGCCAAGGCCGTCGCGGACATCAAGGGCGGCAAGATCAACTTCCGGGTTGACAAGCAGGCCAACCTGCACTTCGTCATCGGGAAAGCGTCGTTCGACGAGAAGTTGTTGGCGGAGAACTACGGCGCGGCGATCGACGAGGTGCTGCGGCTCAAGCCGTCCTCGTCGAAGGGCCGCTACCTGAAGAAGATCACCGTGTCGACGACGACGGGCCCGGGCATTCCGGTCGACCCATCCATCACCCGCAACTTCGCGGGGGAGTAGTTTCCCCGGCGAGCAGACGCATAAGCCCCCGCACGCACGGCGTGTCGGGGGCTTATGCGTCTGCTCGCCGGGCTTAGGCCGCGGCACCCGGCTTGAGGTAGGTCACCAGGCTGCAGTCGAGCATCTCGTCGGTGAAGTAGTGCTCGCAGCCACGCAAATACTTCATGTAGCGGTTGTAGACCTCTTCGGAGGTGACCTCGATGGCCTTGTCCTTATTGGACTGCAGCGTGTCCCCCCAGATCCGCAGCGTCTTGATGTAATGCGGGCGCAACGAGAGCGGCTCCGGGACGGTGAAACCGGCCTTCTCGCCGTGTTCGACCATCATCTCGGTGGACGGCAGGCGGCCGCCGGGAAATATCTCGGTGACGATGAACTTGATGAAACGCGCCGTCTCGAAGCTCAGCTTCTTACCGCGGGCCGCCATCTCGTAGGGGTGGTAGCTGACGCTGCTCTGGACGGTCATCCGGCCGTCGGCGGGCATGATGTTGAAACACCGCTTGAAGAAGTCGTCGTAGTTCTCGTGCCCGAAGTGCTCGAAGGCTTCGATCGACACAATCCGGTCGACGGGTTCGGCGAAATCCTCCCAGCCTTGCAGCAGCACTTGACGTGAGCGGTTGGTGTCGATCGAAGCCAGCACTTGCTCGCAGCGGGCGTGCTGGTTCTTGGACAACGTCAGGCCGATGACGTTAACGTCGAACCGCTCGACGGCGCGCCTCATGGTGGTGCCCCAACCGCACCCAATGTCCAGCAGCGTCATGCCCGGCTTGAGGTCCAGCTTGTCCAGGTTGAGGTCGACCTTGGCGTATTGGGCTTCTTCGAGCGTGAGCTCCGGTGGCTCGAAGTAGGCACAGCTGTAAGTTCGGGTCGGGTCCTGGAACAGGGCGAAGAAATCATCGGAGACGTCGTAGTGCGCTTGGATGTCTTCGAAGCGTGTCCGTGTCTTGGTTGGGCTAATCGGTTTCTCGGCCATTCTCGTCATGTTCTCCTGGATGGTGTCAGTTACCGGTGGCTGTGCACCCATAGCCCGTCGGTGGCACGAAAGTCTACTTGGCCAGCGTGAACTGGTTGCAGTCGATGTAGCCCATTCGGAACGCCTTGGCGCAGCCGGTCAGGTATTTCATGTACCGCTCGTATACCTCTGCGGACTGGATCTCGATGGCCTCGTCCTTGTGCGCTTGAAGCGCCTCGGCCCACAGGTCAAGAGTCCTGGCGAAGTGCGGTTGCAGGGACTGGATATCGGTAATGGTGAAACCGGCCTTCGTCACATGCTCCTCGATCGTCTCGATCGTCGGCAACCGGCCGCCCGGGAAGATGTCGGTCACGATGAACCGGATGAATTTGGCCATCTCCATGGTCAACGGTATGCCGCGCTCGATGACCTGCTTTACGTGCAAGCCGGTGATCGAGTGCAGCAGCATCACGCCGTCCGCGGGCATCGCGTTGTAGGCGAACTTGAAGAAGTCATCGTAGCGCTCGAAACCGAAGTGCTCTATCGCTTCGATGGTTACGATGCGGTCCACCGGCTCGCTGAAGTTGGCCCAGTCGCTCAGCAGTACCCGGTGCGAGCGGTTGGTGTCGACCTTGTCGAGCACTTGCTGGCAGTAGGCGTGCTGATTTTTCGACAGGGTCAAGCCGACGACGTTGACGTCGTAGCGCTCGACGGCACGCTTCATGACCGAACCCCAGCCGCAGCCCACGTCGAGCAGTGTCATTCCCGGTTCTAGCCCCAGCTTGCCCAGGGTTAGGTCCAGCTTGGCGACCTGTGCTTCGTGCAAGGTCATGTCGTCGCGCTCGAAGTAGGCGCAGCTGTAGGTCCGAGTCGGATCCTGGAACAGCGCGAAGAACGCATCTGAAAGGTCGTAATGGGCTTGGACGTCGTCGACATTGGACCGAGACTTTGTGGTGCCCGTTGAGTTATCAGACATGTGTCCTCCCACTGTGAGGGGCACCTTCAGCAGGTGGCCATCCCCGGCACCCTACACGGTGCATGGCACATCGCCCGCATTCGCGCTCGCATGCGCCGGTCTTTCTCGATCGGGATTTGCCAGATATCACCCTGGCCGGCGCAATCACTACTTCGCCAGCGTGAACTGGTTGACGTCGATGTAGCCGACCCGGAACAGCTTGGCGCAGCCGGTCAGGTATTTCATGTACCGCTCGTAGACCTCTTCGGACTGGATCGCGATGGCCTCGCTTTTGTGTTCCTGCAGCGCCTCGGCCCACAGGTCGAGGGTCCTGGCGTAATGCGGCTGCAGCGACTGGCGGCGAGTCAGCGTGAAACCCGTCTTCGCCGACTGTTCCTCAACCATTTCAATCGTCGGAGGTTGGCCCCCCGGGAAGATTTCGGTCGCGATGAACTTGAGAAAGCGGGCCAGCCACAACGTGAGCGGCAAGCCGTGGTCGACCATCTGCTGCCTGGTCAGGCCGGTGATCGTGTGCAGCAGCAACACGCCATCGGGCGGCAGGATTTTGTGGGCCCGGGCGAAGAAGTCGGCGTGACGATCGTGGCCGAAGTGCTCGAACGCGCCGATCGACACGATGCGGTCGACGGGCTCGTTGAACTGCTCCCATCCCGCCAGCAACACTCGCCTGTCGCGCGGGGTGTCCATCTCGTCGAACGACTTCTGCACATGGGCGGCCTGGTTCTTCGACAATGTCAGGCCGACGACGTTGACGTCATACTGCGCGATCGCGCGCCGCATGGTGGCGCCCCAGCCGCAACCGATATCGAGCAGCGTCATGCCGGGCTGCAGACCTAGCTTGCCCAGCGCCAGGTCGATCTTGGCGATCTGGGCCTCTTCCAGCGTCATGTCCTCGCGTTCGAAATGCGCGCAGCTGTAGGTCTGGGTCGGATCCAGGAACAGCCGGAAGAAGTCGTCGGACAGGTCGTAGTGTGCCTGCACGTCCTCGAAGTGCGGCGTTAGGTCGTTGACCATGAGGTGTAATGCCTTTCCGGACCCTAGGTGGCCTTTCGGTGCTTGCACGGAACGCACCGATGCTTCCCCCTCCCCGCATGCTCGAGGCATGCTATCCGATACAGGGCCGCCGCACTAAACCGCGATCGAATTTGCCCAGGTCAGGGAACGGATATGAGCGGACGAGCTACTTGGTCATGGTGAACTGGGCGACGTTGATTAGGCCTCTGCGGAAGCGCTCCGCGCATCCGGTCAGATAGTGCATGAAGTTGTTGTAGACCTCTTCGGACTGTACGGCGATGGCGCGTTCGCGGGCAGCCTGTAGGTTGGCGGCCCATGCATCGAGAGTCCGTGCGTAGTGCTGCTGCAGCAGCTGGACATGCTCGATGGTGAAGCCCGCGGCCTGCGCATTGTCGACAATGTCGGGCTCCGATGGCAGCTCGCCGCCCGGGAAGATCGACTCCCGCAGGAATTTGAGGAATCGAAGGTCGCTCATCGTCAGCGCAATGCCCTGTTCGTGCAGCCACCTGCGGTCGTAGGTGAACAGGCTGTGCAGTAGCATCCGCCCGTCATCGGGCAGGATGTCGTAGGAGCGTTCGAAGAACGTCAGATACCGCTCCTTTTTGAACGCGTCGAATGCCTCAAAGCTGACGATCCGGTCGACGTTCTCTTCAAACTCTTCCCAGCCCTGCAGCCGGGCCTCGGCGCGCCGTTGCGTTCCGATTGCGGCCAGGCGGTCTTTGCTGCGTTCATAGTGATTCCGGCTGAGCGTGAGGCCGATGACATTGACGTCGTACTTCTCCACGGCCCGAACGAGCGCCCCGCCCCACCCGCAACCCACGTCGAGTAGCGTCATCCCCGGTTCGAGGTTCAGCTTGTCCAACGCCAGATCCACCTTGGCCAGTTGCGCCTCTTCCAGCGTCATATCGTCACGCTCGAAATAGGCGCAGGTGTAGACCCAGGTGGGATCGAGGAACAACGCGAAGAAGTCATCCGAAATGTCGTAAGCCGACTGTGACTCTTCGTAATATGGTCTCAGCTTGGCCATAGGCGACAACCTCCCGCGCCAACCGTACAACGCCTCGCCGACCGGCTCAGCCGGCCTCAGAGAAGTTGCGCGTCAACTCGCCGATCACCCGATCCCACAGCTGTCTGGGCAGGTCATGGCCCATGCCGTCGATGAGCACCAGGCGCGCGCCGTTGATTGCTCGCGCGACCGCGCGGCCGCCGAACGGCCGCATCAGCTTGTCCGCGCGCCCGTGGATGACGACGGTCGGTGCGACGATGCGCCGGTCGTAGCGCAGCAGGCTGCCGCTGCCCAGTATCGCGCTGAACTGCTGGGCGATTCCCCAGGGATGGAAGTTGCGGTCGTAGCTTTCGGCGGCCTCGGCTCGTACCTGGTCTTCGGGAATCGGGTAGGCCGGGCTGCCGATGATCTTGCTGACCCGGACGGCGTTGTCGACAATGACGTCGCGTGGCGAATCCGGCGGCGGACCCGTGAGCAGCGCCAGCAGCGCGCGTGGCGCCGGCGGTGGCAGAAACCGGTGATTGTTGCTGGAGAAGATGACCGCCAGGGTTTTCGTCCGCTGCGCGAATCGCGCGGCGAAAATCTGGGCGATCATGCCGCCCATCGACGCCCCGACGACGTGCGCGTGCTTGACGTCGAGGTGATCGAGCAACGCCGCGGCGTCGGCGGCCATGTCTTCCAACGTGTAGGCAGCCTGGCTGGGCAGACCGAGCCAGGACCGGACCAACCGCGTGGCCAGTGGCTGTCCCGGGCGGTGGCGCTCGGTCTTGGTGGACAGGCCGACATCGCGGTTGTCGTAGCGGATGACGCGCAGGCCCTTCGCGACGAGCCGCGCGCAGAAGTCGGTCCGCCACAGCAGCATCTGGGCGCCCAGGCCCATGATCAGCAACACCGGCGGGTGGTCGAGGTCACCCATGTCCTCGTAGTACAGCTTCACATCACCGGAGACCGCGGTGCCGCTACGGATGTCCACCGAGACCTCGCCTAAACCTCGATGTCGGATTGATGTTCGCGGCTGACCTCGACCATGAAGTTGGCGAAATATCCGGTCAGCTGCGGGTCCGACATCATCTGCCACCTCGGCGCCAGCAGCTTCATGTAGCGCTCCACGTACAGGAACTGCTTGCCGATCAGCACCAGCTCGCGGGGCAGCTTGACGTCGTAGGCGTCGGCCAGCGCCGAGAGCTGGCGGCCGATGTCGGCATATGACATGTCGCCCAGCGATTGCATGGTCAGCGGGGTGGCGAAGCGCTCCAGGTCTTTGGCGGCCTGGGTCTCGGGCTTCATGGTGCCGACGGCGCCCATGAGCACGACGATCTTGCCGGCGGCTGCGTGGTCCTTCTTCACCAGCAGCGCATACACCAGCTCGCGGAGTAGCCAGCGGGTGCGTGGATCGATGCGGCCCATGATCCCGAAGTCGAAGAACACGATGCGGCCCGCCTCGTCGACGTAGAGGTTGCCCGCGTGCAGGTCGCCGTGGAACAGCCCGTGCCGCAGGCCGCCCTCGAACACCGAAAACAGCAGTGCCTTGACCAGCTCGACACCGTCGAACCCGGCCTTGCGGATCGCGGCGGCGTTGTCGATGCGGATGCCGTGCACCCGTTCCATCGTCAACACCCGCTCGGTGGTGAAGTCCCAGTGCACCTGCGGCACCCGGATGTTTTTGCCCAGCGGCGAGGCGTGTAGGTGGGAGACCCAGGCCTCCATGGACTGCGCCTCGAGGCGAAAGTCCAGCTCCTCGGCCAGGTTGTCGGCGAAGTCGGCGACCACGTCTTGTGCCGAGAGCCGCCGGCCCAGCTTGGCCAGTTCGACGGTCTGCGCGAAGCGCTTGAGGATCTGCAGGTCGGCGGCAACGCGGCGGCGGATGCCCGGCCGCTGGATCTTGACCACCACCTCCTCGCCGCTGCGCAGGGTCGCGTAGTGCACCTGGGCGATGGACGCCGACGCGAACGGCTCTTCCTCGAAGGAGGCGAACAGCCGGGCCGGCTCGTCGCCGAGTTCCTCGACGAAGAGCTTGTGCACCTCGTCGGTTTTTGCGGGCGGCACCCGGTCGAGCAGGCCGCGGAATTCCCGCGACAGCGACTCACCGAATGCTCCCGGGCTGGACGCGATGATCTGGCCGAACTTCACGTATGTCGGTCCCAGATCGGCGAAGGTCTGCGGGAGCTCCTTGATCACCTTCTGTTGCCAGGGCCCTTTTCGGGGGAGCCTGCCGATGAACCGGACGGCGGTGCGGGTGACCTGCCAACCGGTGGCCGCCACCCGGGCAGCTTCGACCGGCAGCGGTACCCGGTCAAGCTTGGCCACCTCGCGGTGTGTGGTGGAACCCATCTGAGCAGTGTGCCAAACCGGGGCAGACAGCTCCCAATTGACGTGAGCCCGTTCACTTGCTGGGTAAGCGTCGCCGAATGTGTAATGAGGGCGGAAATCCGGCCCGATTTCCGCCCTCATTACACATTCGGCGACGCTCGGTTGGCCCGCTGCTGGGCCGGAGGCGTTCCTTTATCGCAACGATTGGTCGCCGTAAGGTGCGGTCATGCGGGTGGTTTCGGCGGAATCGACCGAGCTTTTCGTCGGCCCGTCGGATGCGCCGCTGCAGCTGGTCCGCGTCGCGGTCACCGGGTGCACCGAACCGGCGCCGATCCGCATCCATGGTGACGGCTTGGCCGGCGAGGCGGCCGCCCGCCCCGGCGACGACGTCATCGAGGTTGCGGTCGCGGTTGAGTCCCCGGTCGTCGGTGAGCGGCGGACCGCGCGGGTACACACCCCCGATGGTCCGAGCCTGGCGTTCGAGTTCACCGTGGCCGAGCCCGGCTGGACGATGTTCATGATCAGCCACTTCCACTACGACCCGGTCTGGTGGAACACCCAGGGCGCCTATACCAGCCAGTGGCGCGAAGACCCGCCCGGGCGAGCCCGCCAGGCCAACGGCTTCGAGCTGGTGCGCGCGCATCTGGAGATGGCGCGCCGCGAGCCCGAGTACAAGTTCGTGCTAGCCGAGGTGGACTACCTCAAGCCGTACTGGGATACCCACCCGCAGGACCGCGCCGACCTGCGCCGGTTCCTCGCCGATGGCCGTATCGAAGTGATGGGCGGAACCTACAACGAACCCAACACCAACCTCACCAGCCCGGAGACCACCATCCGAAACCTGGTGCACGGCATCGGTTTTCAGCGTGACGTGCTGGGCGCCGAGCCGGCCACCGCGTGGCAGCTCGACGTGTTCGGCCATGACCCGCAATTTCCTGGGCTGGCCGCCGATGCCGGGCTGACGTCGAGTTCCTGGGCCCGCGGGCCACACCACCAGTGGGGTCCGGCCCAAGGCGGGGTAGACCGCATGCAGTTTTGCAGCGAGTTCGAGTGGATCGCGCCGTCGGGTCGCGGCCTGTTGACCCATTACATGCCGGCGCATTATTCGGCGGGCTGGTCGATGGACTCGTCCACCTCGCTGGCCGACGCTGAGGCCGCCACCTACGCGCTGTTCGACCAGCTCAAAAAGGTCGCGCTGACCCGCAACGTGCTCCTGCCGGTGGGCACCGACTACACCCCGCCGAACAAGTGGGTCACCGCCATCCACCGCGACTGGGGTGCGCGCTACACCTGGCCGCGCTTCGTGTGCGCGCTGCCCAAGGAGTTCTTCGCCGCGGTGCGCGCCGAACTGGCCAAGCGTGGTTGGGTGCCGTCGCCGCAGACCCGCGACATGAACCCGATCTACACCGGCAAGGACGTCTCCTACATCGACACCAAACAAGCCAACCGGGCCGCCGAGAACGCCGTCCTGGAAGCCGAGCGGTTCGCGGTGTTCGCCGCGCTGCTGACCGGCGCCGAGTATCCGCAGGCGGCGTTGGCCAAGGCGTGGGTGCAACTGGCCTACGGTGCGCACCACGACGCCATCACCGGCTCGGAGTCCGACCAGGTCTACCTCGACCTGCTGACCGGGTGGCGTGACGCGTGGGAGCTGGGCCGCGCGGCCCGGGACAACTCGCTGCGGTTGCTGTCCGGCGCGGTCGCCGCGTCGCACGATCGCGTCGTCGTGTGGAACCCGCTGACCCAGCGGCGCACCGACATCGTCACTGCCAGGGTCGACCCGCCGCTGCAGGCCGGCGTGCGGGTGTTCGATCCCGACGGGGCTGAGGTGGCCGCGCTCGTCGAGCACGACGGACGGTCGGTCACCTGGCTGGCGTGCGACGTGCCCTCGCTGGGCTGGCGGGTTTACCGGTTGGTGCCCGCCGACGAGGCGCCAGGCTGGGAATTGGTACCCGGCACCGACATCGCCAACGAGCACTATCGGCTGGCCGTCGACCCCGAGCGTGGCGGGGCGTTGTCGTCGCTGGTGCAGGACGGCCGCCAGCTGATCGCCGCCGGCCGGGTAGCCAACGAGCTGGCCCTCTACGAGGAATACCCGTCGCACCCGACTCAGGGGGAGGGTCCGTGGCATCTACTGCCCACGGGGCCGGTGGTGTGCTCCTCGGCATGCCCGGCGCAGGTGCAGGCATACCGCGGCCCGCTCGGTCAGCGGTTGGTCGTGCGGGGGCGGATCGGCACCCTGCTGCGCTACACGCAGACACTCACCTTGTGGGACGGCGTCGACCGGGTGGACTGCCGCACCAGCATCGACGAGTTCACCGGGGAAGACCGCTTGCTGCGGCTGCGCTGGCCGTGTCCGGTACCCGGCGCCATGCCGATCAGCGAAGTGGGGGACGCCGTCGTCGGGCGGGGTTTCGCGTTGCTGCACGAGGGGCCCGAATCGGTGGACACCGCCCAGCATCCGTGGACCCTGGACAACCCGGCCTACGGCTGGTTCGGGTTGTCCTCGGCGGTGCGGGTACGCGCCGGCGATGGGGTGCGCGCGGTGTCGGTGGCCGAGGTGGTGTCGCCGACGGAGACGGTGTCCGGCCCGATGGCGCGCGACCTGATGGTCGCGCTGGTCCGCGCGGGCGTCACCGCGACCTGCAGCGGCGCCGACAAGCCGCGCTACGGCCACCTCGATGTCGATTCCAATCTGCCGGACGCCAGGATCGCGCTCGGTGGGCCGGACCGCAACACGTTCACCAAGGCCGTGCTGGCCGAGGCCGCCCCGGCCTACACCGCCGAACTGCAGCGGCAGCTGGCGAAGACCGGCACGGCCAGGGTGTGGGTGCCGGCCGCGAACCCGTTGGCGCGGGCCTGGCTGCCCGGCGCGGACTTGCGGGCACCGTGCGCGCTGCCGGTGCTGGTGATCGACGGCCGAGACGAGAAGCACCTGCGCGCCGCGGTGGCGTCGCTGGCCGACGACCTGGCCGACGCCGAGATCGTCGTGCACCAGCGGGCCGCGCCGCAAATGGAGCCGTTCGAGGATCGCACGGTCGCGCTGCTCAACCGTGGGGTGCCCAGCTTCGCCGTCGACTCCGAGGGCACCCTGCACACCGCGCTGATGCGGTCGTGCACCGGCTGGCCCTCCGGGGTCTGGATCGACCAGCCGCGACGCACCGCCCCGGATGGCTCGAATTTCCAACTCCAGCACTGGACCCACCACTTCGACTACGCGCTTGTCTGCGGCGGCGGCGATTGGCGGCGCGCCGGCATCCCGGCGCGCAGCGCGCAGTTCTCCCACCCGCTGCTTGCGGTGGCGCCGCGACGGCCACAGGGCGAGCTGCCGGCGGTCGGCTCGCTGCTGCACGTCGAGCCGGCCGACTCGGTGCAGCTGGGCGCGCTCAAGGCGGCCGGCAACCCGCTGGCAGCCGGCAGCGCGCGGCCGGTCCAACCCGCCGCGGTGGCGCTGCGATTGGTGCAAACGACAGGAGCCGACACCCCGGTCACCATCGGCTGCGAGCTGGGCAAGGTAGGCGCCCTCCGGCCGGCCGACCTGCTGGAAACGCCGCTCGCAATGGCAAGGGCGCGCAAGTCGTCCATCGACCTGCACGGCTATCAGGTCGCCACCGTGCTGGCCCGGCTCGACGTGGCCGCTGATATGGCTAACGTGCTGGCGGCCGACGACGTGGCGTTGGCGCCGCACGCCGAGACCGCTCAGCCGCAGTACGCGCGCTATTGGCTGCACAACCGCGGCCCGGCGCCGCTGGGCGGGCTGCCCGCGGTCGCCCACCTGCACCCGCGGCGGGTGCGCGGCCAGCCCGGTGACGACGTGGTGCTGCGCCTGACCGCGGCCAGCGACTGCACCGATTCGGTGCTGGGCGGCGTGGTCGACGTCGTGTGTCCGCTCGGCTGGCCGGCCACACCGGCTCGGTTGCCGTTCACGCTGGGCGGCGGGGCGCACCTGCAGGCCGACATCGCGTTGAGCATTCCCGCCGGCGCGCCGCCGGGACCGTATCCGGTCCGCGCGCAGCTGCGCGTCGTCGACACGGCGGTACCGGCCGCCTGGCGCCAGGTGGTCGAGGACGTGTGCGTGGTCACCGTCGGCGCCGACTCCGATCTGGAGGAGCTGGTCTACCTCGTCGATGGGCCGGCCGACATCGAGCTGGCCGCCGGCGACCGGGCCCGGCTGGCGGTGACGATCGGCAGCCGCGCTCACGCCGAGCTGGCCCTGGATGCGCACTCGATCAGCCCCTGGGGCACCTGGGAGTGGATCGGCCCGCCCGCGCTCGGCGCCGTGCTACCCGCCCGGGGCATGGCCAAGCTGGCTTTCGATGTGACCCCGCCGGCCTGGCTGGAGCCCGGGCAGTGGTGGGCCCTGGTTCGGGTCGGTTGCGCGGGTCAGTTGGTCTATTCGCCGGCGGTGAAGGTGAGCGTGACATGAGCGGGCGAAGCCGATTGCCCGGCTCCTCCTCACGCCGCGACGCGGCGCGCATCGTCGCCGAGCGGGTGGTCGCGACCGTCGCCGGTGTCGCGGTAGCGGTCGACGAGGTCGACGCGGCCGAAGCGCGGCTGCGCGACGGACCGCGCGCGGCCGCGCTGCCGGCGAGCGGCACCAGCGAGGGACGCCAACTGCGGCGCTGGCTCACCCAACTGATCGTGACCGAGCGGGTGGTAGCCGCCGAGGCCGCCGCACGTGGTCTGACCGCGGCGGGCGCCCCCGCCGAGGCGGACCTGCTGCCCGACGCGACGGCTCGGCTGGAGATCGGCAGCGTCGCCGCCGCGGTGCTGGCGGATCCTTTGGCGCGGGCGTTGTTCGCCGCCGTCACCGCGCGGGTCGCGGTCACCGACGACGCCGTGGCCGACTACCATGCCCGCAACCCGCTGCGGTTCGCCGCGCCATGTCCCGGCCAGCACGGCTGGCGTGCCCCGGCGGCGGCCGCCCCACCGCTGGATCAGGTGCGCCGCGCGATCACCGAGCATCTGTTGGGGGCCGCGCGCCGCCGCGCCTTCCGGGTGTGGCTGGACGCGCGCCGGAACGCCCTGGTGGTGCTGGCCCCCGGCTATGAGCACCCCGGCGACCCGCGCCAACCCGACAACACCCGCCGGCACTGATGCTCACCCTTTGCCTCGACATCGGCGGCACCAAGATCGCCGCGGGCCTGGCCGACCCGGCCGGCACGTTGGTGCACACCGCCCAACGTCCCACCCCGGCGTATGGCGGAGCCGAACAGGTCTGGGCCGCGGTCGCCGAGATGATCGCCGACGCGCTCGGCGTGGCGGGGGGCGCGGTCGGTGGTGTGGGGATCGCCTCGGCCGGTCCTATCGACCTACACAGCGGCCGCGTCAGCCCGATCAACATCGGATCCTGGGGCGGCTTTCCGCTGCGGGATCGGGTCGCCGCCGCGGTCCCGGGGGTTCCGGTGCGGCTGGGGGGTGACGGGGTGTGCATGGCGCTCGGCGAGCACTGGCTGGGAGCCGGACGGGGTGCGCGCTTTCTGTTGGGTTTGGTGGTGTCCACCGGGGTGGGCGGCGGGTTGGTGCTCGACGGCGCCCCCTGTCTCGGCCGCACCGGCAACGCCGGTCACGTCGGCCACGTGGTGGTGGATCCGGATGGCTCGCCGTGCCCGTGCGGGGGGCGTGGCTGTGTGGAGACCATCGCGTCCGGCCCGTCGCTGGCGCGCTGGGCGCGGGCCAACGGCTGGTCCGCGCCGCCCGGGGCCGGCGCCAAAGAGCTGGCCGAGGCGGCTGGGGCCGGAGACCCGGTGGCGCTGCGGGCCTTCCGCCGCGGCGCCGCGGCGCTGGCCGCGATGATCGCCTCGGTGGGCGCCGTGTGCGACTTGGATCTCGCCGTCATCGGCGGCGGCGTGGCCAAGTCGGGTCGCCTGCTGTTCGAGCCGTTACGTGCGGCGCTAGCCGACCACGCCCGGCTGGACTTTCTGGCCGGCCTGCGGGTGGTGCCTGCCGAGCTGGGCGGCGCCGCCGGCCTGGTGGGTGCGGCCAGGCTCGCGGCCATCGCATAATGCCGATTGTGAATCTGGCGACGCGACACGCCGGTGCGGCGTCGCGGGATTCACACTCGGCGATACGTGTCGCCGTTTTGGCTGACCGGACCGGGCCAGGCTATTGTGGTTGCCGATCCACCGAAGACCGTCGGTCACCGAGCAATCGGTTGAAGGTCCGGGAGCATCCCGGCGACCCACGCAGGAGGACGAGGCAGCACCGCCGGCGCGCGCCGGCCTAGTTCCACGCCCCGACCGCTTCCTGCGTCGGGGCGTTCGTCGTTCCCGGGTGGTCGCAGACGGCACGTCGTACCCCGACTGCCACCAGACTTGCACCGTCAGGAGGTATGCATGGCCAGGGCTGACAAGGCCACCGCCGTCGCAGACATCGCAGCGCAGTTCAAGGAGTCGACCGCGACGTTGATCACCGAATACCGCGGCTTGACGGTGGCCAACCTGGCCGAGCTACGCAGGTCTCTGACGGGGTCGGCGACCTACGCGGTGGCCAAAAACACACTCATCAAGCGGGCGGCCTCCGAGGCCGGCATCGAGGGCCTCGACGAACTGTTTGTGGGCCCCACCGCGATCGCGTTCGTCACCGGTGAGCCGGTCGACGCCGCCAAGGCCATCAAGACCTTCGCCAAGGAGCACAAGGCGCTGGTCATCAAGGGCGGCTACATGGACGGCCACCCATTGACCGTGGCCGAAGTCGAGCGCATCGCCGACCTGGAGTCCCGCGAGGTGTTACTGGCCAAGCTGGCCGGTGCGATGAAGGGCAACCTGGCCAAGGCGGCCGGGTTGTTCAACGCGCCGGCCTCGCAGCTGGCCCGGCTCGCGGCCGCCCTGCAGGAAAAGAAGGCCTGCCCAGGCCCAGACTCAGCCGAGTAGTCACCCAGTACCCCACACCAGGAAGGACCGCCCATCATGGCAAAGCTCTCCACCGACGAACTGCTGGACGCGTTCAAGGAAATGACCCTGTTGGAGCTCTCCGACTTCGTCAAGAAGTTCGAGGAGACCTTCGAGGTCACCGCCGCCGCTCCAGTCGCCGTCGCCGCCGCCGGTGCCGCCCCGGCCGGTGCCGCCGTCGAGGCTGCCGAGGAGCAGTCCGAGTTCGACGTGATCCTTGAGGCCGCCGGCGACAAGAAGATCGGCGTCATCAAGGTGGTCCGGGAGATCGTTTCCGGCCTGGGCCTCAAGGAGGCCAAGGACCTGGTCGACGGCGCGCCCAAGCCGCTGCTGGAGAAGGTCGCCAAGGAGGCCGCCGACGAGGCCAAGGCCAAGCTGGAGGCCGCCGGCGCCACCGTCACCGTCAAGTAGCTCTGCCCAGCGTGTTCTTTTGCGTCTGCTCGGCCCGTAGCGAACACTGCGCCCGCTCGGGTGAATCTCCCAGCGCGACAAGCAGGTTCACCGTCATCGCGGCGAGCACCGGTTCGACGGCCGCGCCTCGATCGCCGTAGAAGCCGGCCAGCTCGAGCATCACGAAGCCGTGGATCTGTGACCAAAACTGCGCCGCGGTGGCAACTATTGCCGTGTCGTCGTCGGCTCCAAGCGCGGTCGCGAACCGGCCGGCCAGCAGGCACCGGTGCACCGCTCGCACCACATGCGCGAAACTGGGGTGCTGGTGTTCGATCTCGGCAACCTTGAGGGTCAACACGTCGCGCGCTGGCACGTTGATGCCGTGTGCGCTGGTGCTGCCGAACATTAGCCGGTACATGTGCGGGCGCTCGATGGCGTAGCGCCGGTAGGCGGTGCCGATGGCCAGCAGGTCGGCGACCGGATCGGCGGTCTGCGGGACCGTCAGCGCGACATCGAACTGGCGTAGCCCTTCTTCGGCTATGGCGGCGATCAGTCCGCGCATCCCGCCGAAATGGGTGTACACCGCCATCGTCGAGGTGCCTGCTGCGGCGGCCACCTTGCGGGTCTGCAGCGCGTCGGGCCCGTGATCGTCGAGCAGTCGCACGCCGGCGTGCAGCAGCTCGTCGCGAACACCGGTCTGCGAGGTCATCCTTGCCATGTTCTCACCAAGGGCGTACCGTTCCAATACCAGTGAAATAACAATGTTATAGGAGATCGGCATGACCACCGCACAAGCCGCCGAATCCCAAAACCCATATCTCGAGGGCTTCCTGGCGCCGGTGAGCACCGAGGTAACTGCCACCGACCTGCCGGTCACCGGCCGCATTCCGGAACACCTCGACGGGCGTTATCTGCGTAACGGCCCCAACCCGGTCGCGGAGGTCGACCCGGCCACCTACCACTGGTTCACCGGCGACGCCATGGTGCACGGAGTCGCGCTGCGCGACGGGAAGGCCCGCTGGTATCGCAATCGCTGGGTCCGCACACCCGCGGTGTGCGCCGCCCTGGGCGAGCCCATTTCGGCCCGGCCTCACCCGCGCACCGGGATTATCGAGGGCGGTCCCAACACCAACGTGCTGACCCACGCCGGACGCACCCTGGCCTTGGTTGAGGCCGGCGTGGTCAACTACGAACTCACCGATGAGCTGGACACCGTGGGACCCTGTGACTTCGACGGCACCCTGCACGGCGGTTACACCGCCCATCCGCAGCGTGATCCGCACACGGGTGAACTGCACGCGGTGTCCTACTCGTTCGCCCGCGGACACAGAGTGCAGTACTCGGTGATCGGCACCGACGGACACGCTCGTCGGACGGTTGATATCGAGGTGGCGGGATCGCCGATGATGCACAGCTTCTCCCTGACCGACAACTACGTGGTGATCTACGACCTGCCGGTGACCTTCGACCCAATGCAGGTGGTGCCGGCGTCCGTGCCACGCTGGCTGCAACGGCCCGCCAGGTTGGTGATCCAGTCGGTCCTGGGCCGTGTCCGCATCCCCGACCCGATAGCGGCGTTGGGCAACCGGATGCAGGGTCACTCCGATCGCCTCCCGTACGCCTGGAACCCCAGCTACCCGGCGCGCGTCGGTGTCATGCCGCGCGAGGGTGGCAACGAGGACGTGCGGTGGTTCGACATCGAACCCTGCTACGTATACCACCCACTTAACGCCTACTCGGAGTGCCGGAACGGCGCTGAGGTGCTGGTGTTGGACGTGGTGCGCTACTCACGGATGTTTGATCGCGACCGGCGGGGTCCCGGCGGTGACAGCCGGCCCTCGCTGGATCGCTGGACCATCAACCTGGCGACCGGTGCGGTGACCGCCGAATGCCGCGACGATCGGGCGCAGGAGTTTCCCCGCATCAACGAGACTCTGGTGGGTGGGCCGCATCGCTTCGCCTACACCGTCGGCATCGAGGGTGGGTTTCTCGTCGGCGCCGGCGCTGCGTTGTCGACTCCGCTGTATAAACAGGACTGCGTGACCGGGTCCAGCACGGTCGCCTCGCTCGATCCCGACCTGCTGATCGGCGAGATGGTGTTCGTGCCGAACCCGTCGGCGCGTGCAGAAGATGACGGGATTCTCATGGGCTACGGCTGGCACCGCGGCCGCGACGAAGGCCAGCTGCTCTTGCTGGATGCCCAGACTCTCGAGTCGATCGCCACCGTGCACCTGCCACAGCGTGTGCCGATGGGCTTCCACGGCAACTGGGCGCCGACCACCTGACGGCGCCTCGGGTGCGATACAGTGACTCATACCACACAACGGGCCGGTGGCAGCCACGAGCGTCGACAGAAGGGTTTCCCATGGGCGTCAGCATCGAGGTCAACGGACTAACGAAGTCCTTCGGGTCCTCGAGGATCTGGGAAGATGTCACGCTAACGATCCCCGCCGGGGAGGTCAGCGTGCTGCTGGGCCCATCGGGTACCGGCAAATCGGTGTTTCTGAAATCTCTGATCGGCCTCCTGCGGCCGGAGCGCGGCTCGATCATCATCGACGGCACCGACATCATCGAATGCTCGGCCAAGGAGCTTTACGAGATCCGCACATTGTTCGGCGTGCTGTTTCAGGACGGTGCCCTGTTCGGGTCGATGAACCTCTACGACAACACCGCGTTCCCCCTGCGTGAGCACACCAAGAAAAAGGAAAGCGAGATCCGTGACATCGTCATGGAGAAGCTGGCCCTAGTCGGCCTGGGTGGGGACGAGAAGAAGTTCCCCGGCGAGATCTCCGGCGGGATGCGTAAGCGTGCCGGCCTAGCGCGTGTCCTGGTCCTTGACCCGCAGATCATTCTCTGCGACGAGCCCGACTCGGGTCTGGACCCGGTTCGTACCGCCTACCTGAGCCAGCTGATCATGGACATCAACGCCCAGATCGACGCCACCATCCTGATCGTGACGCACAACATCAACATCGCCCGCACCGTGCCGGACAACATGGGCATGTTGTTCCGCAAGCATTTGGTGATGTTCGGGCCGCGGGAGGTGCTACTCACCAGCGACGAGCCGGTGGTGCGGCAGTTCCTCAACGGCCGGCGCATCGGCCCGATCGGCATGTCCGAGGAGAAGGACGAGGCCACCATGGCCGAAGAGCAGGCCCTGCTCGATGCCGGCCACCACGCGGGCGGTGTCGAGGAAATCGAGGGCGTGCCGCCGCAGATCAGCGCGACACCGGGCATGCCGGAGCGCAAAGCGGTCGCCCGGCGTCAGGCTCGGGTTCGCGAGATGTTGCACACGCTGCCCAAAAAGGCCCAGGCGGCGATCCTCGACGATCTCGAGGGCACGCACAAGTACGCGGTGCACGAAATCGGCCAGTAAGGCGCGCGGGGATGCGACCGCCGGACCGCCGCAATCGGATGATTTCGCGTAACTTGCCGCATATCACCCGGAGACCGAATCGGGTCGGCCGCTGGAGGCGGCGCCTGTTCGGGAGCTGATCACGCAACGTTTGTATCTGCTGCCGACCTTCCGTTGGCGGCTCGCGTAGGTGGCACAGTCCGCGAAGTGCTTGGGCCGCTGATCAAGGCGCTCCCGGAGCACAATCCAGACATGTCAGGCCGTCACCGACGCACAGGCGACGGCCCTCGAGCAGCGTGGGAAGAGCCGGGCTCGTCGAGTGGATCACACATTTCGAGGCGCTCTCGTGTATCGAGCGGCACATCAGCCATGCGTGTCTCCTTGTCCTGCCTTCTCCAGAGGAAACCGCTAGTCGTCGGCGCTGACGACCCTCCGCACTCTGATGTCGGGAAGGTGACGCTCTGCGAGTTCGTAGTCGGCATCGTCGTGGAGGACTACTAGGCCCCTGGCCGCCGCAGTGTCGCAGATCAGCAGATCGACAACCGACAGGGCACCCACCGCTCCCGCCCGGGCGAGGCGGTGCTGTGCCGAATCGATCCACCGCCACACGGATTTCGGCACTGGCACATCGGGGTAGACGTCACCAAACATCCGGCTCATCTGGTCGAACTCGTCCGCATTCCGCGCTGATCGGCAGAACTCGGCTCGTTGCGGTTCGCACGACCCGACGGCCCGCTGAGCAGCGCGGAGTTCCAGGCCTCGGTGGGTTCCGGTTGTCGTTGCAGCCGCCAAACCGCTGAGGAATCCACCAGGAAATAGATCAAATCCCGAGGGCCTTCTCGTCGTCCCGCGCGGCCACCCAGCCCTTGTAGTCCCAGCCTTTCGCCTACTCGCGCGAGCGGGCCAGGGCCTCGATGCGCCGAAACCGTTCGACGTAATCGCGCATCGCGAGGTTCACGGCTTCCTTCTTTGTGTGCACGGCGGCGATGCGCATCACATCGGCCAGCGCTTCGTCGTCGAGGTCGATCTGGGTCACCGACACGACGGCCTCCTATGTTGAAGACATATCACATAAACATACGTAACCAACATTGCGAGGAGACCGTCTCGCGCCTGCTCAGGGCAACGATATGGCGCCAGTCAGACCAAGCAGCAATACGATCCCGGGCAATAGGTTGGTCACTTGGTGCGTGACGATGCTGGCCAGTAGACCGCCGGAATAGAACCGTGCCAGCGCGATCGGGATGGCCACCACCACCAGCAGTGGAGCTCGGGCGAACTCGAGATGGGCCAATGCGAAGACCACGGTGGTAACCACCAGCGCCGCCCACCGACCCCAGCGCCGATCCACAGCACCCCAGAGCAGCCCGCGGTAGATGATCTCTTCGCACAGTGGCGCGACGAACACCACGACCAGAAAGACGACCAGCGCCCACGGCCAGGACGCCCGAACGCCACCGAAAATCCTTACTACAGCGGAATTCGCTTCTGGCCCAACGATAGCGGTGTAGACCAGCGACGCCGGAATCGTGACCAGCATTCCGCCGAAACCGAACATCAACCCGAGCCGCAGTCCGCGCCACGACCAGCGCAGCCGCAAGTCGGTGCGGGGGCCGTTGCCGCGGAGCCTGGTGATGAGGATGGCCAGCCCGGCGGCGACCACCGTGGGGGCGGCTAGCGCAAGGGCCAGCACCCCGGCAGACACCGGGCCGTGACCGGTAAGGACAACCGCTAACGAAGTCGAGGCGACCAGGAATACCAGCTCGACGACCAAGAAGGCCCCAAGTCCCCAGCGGTGACTGGGGGCTACGATATCGGCACGGCCCGCTTCCACGGCTCCGACGGTATCGAAGTGTCACCGCCACCGGCGCTGACGTCGAGCCGGCGGACGGCCGGCTGCTACGCGCGCGGTACCTCGTCGGGCGGATCGGGTTCGGTCGATCGACGCGAAATATGTTGGCGACTGGCAACTTCCGGTGCTTGCCACGGTCTCAACTCTCACCGCCGTGTTGATCCGGACCGACGGATGTGTCGCCGAACCGACCATATCGTGGGCTTGCTGACGCGCTCATCAGTCGGTTCGGGTGGCCACGTGCAACCAGCCCCCGCTCAACACCCCGTGCTCGCCCGGAGTGTTTGACAGGCTTCGTGCAGGCGGGCCGGGGACAGCCGGGTGATGCGGCGTCGGAATGCGGTGCGTGGCAACGTATGAATGTTGTCGAAGTTGACGACGCAGTCGCTCGGAACACGGTTTTCGACGGCCGTGAGCTCCAATTCCGACACCAGGCCTCGGCGGGTGCGGGTTAGGGCCACCACAACGACCGCGCCGATGCGGTCTGCCACCGGATCTCTGGTAAGGACAAGTACTGGTCTGTCACCACCAGGTGTGGCGGCAAACCACAATTCACCGCGCCGCATCGGCCCAGTCGGCCCAGTCCTCCGCCGGCCCCCAGTCGGCGATCTCAGCCAGTGCGTTCTCGTCGTCCGTCAACGGTCGCTCGGTGTAGGCCTGGACATCCTGGTCCGCGGCCAGCGCGGCCAAGTGACGTCGCAGCGCATCGCGCAGCAGCTCGGAGCGGCCGATGTGTAGGCGACGCGCCCACGCGTCGGCCAGGTCGACGTCGTGGTCGTCGGCGCGGAAGCTGAGCATCGTCATACATCGAGTTTAGAGCGTATGACATTGTCGGCCGGCGAGCAGACGCATAAGCCCCCGCACGCTCGGCGTGTCGGGGGCTTATGCGACTGCTCGCCCGGGGCCGTCAGCGGTCGCCGAGCAGGCTGACCATCCCGGCCGCGTCGGGAATGACGTGCACGACATCCGACAGATCGGCGAACGCCGGGTCAGCCGAGACAAGAGCGGTCGCGCCGGCGCTTGCGGCAACCGCCGCGAGCACCGCGTCGCAGGCTTCAAGCCCTGGCGTTGTCTCGAACAGCGTCAGGCCGCGCTTCGAGGTGGCCTCGATTGATGGTGAGTAGCGGCGAGAGCAGTTCGGCATAGTCACACGGCCCAGCGCGGCGGCGTCGCTGCGGTCGCGCCGGCGGGCGCGTACGTGGACGAACTCCTGGATCACCTCGGCGGTGGTGGTCGCAGCGATGCGTTCGTCGGCGATTGCCGCGACGAGATCGCGGCAGGGATCGCGGAGTGGATGCTCGGCGCCTTTGGCATAGACGAGGACGGTGGTGTCGAGCACTATCATCCGCGGCGCGCCCGGAGGGCCTCGAGTTCCTGCTTCAGCTCCCGCGGCTCGGGAACGGACATGTCGGCGGCGTCGAGCAGGCGCCTGCCCGCGGACTTGCGGCGACCGGCGGGGCTGACGAGGCCTCGATCAATGGCCTCACGCACGACGGTTGCGACCGGGACGCCTCGCTCGCGCGCCACCGCGGTGATGCGGCGGTGGCACTCGTCGTCGAGCAGGATCTGGAGCCGATGCGCCAGACGCATGCTCATACATTTAGCATGCTGAAATTTGGGCGGCGGCTGCCATTGCGGTCGCGTTGACCCGCGGACGGCCCAGACGCTGCGGTTGTAGCGTCGATAGGCACGCGTATTAGGGAGGAACAATGCCGCAGCCAAGAACGCATCTGCCGATTCCCAGTGCTGCTCGCACCGGGCTGATCACGTATGACGCGAAGGATCCCGACAGCACCTATCCGCCGATCGAGCAGCTGCGCCCACCGGCGGGTGCCCCGAATGTGTTGCTGATCCTGCTTGACGATGTCGGGTTCGGTGCGTCGAGCGCGTTCGGAGGCCCATGCAGGACGTCGACGGCGGAACTGCTTGCCGGTAACGGGTTGCGGTACAACCGGTTTCACACCACCGCGCTGTGCTCGCCGACGCGTCAGGCGTTGTTAACTGGACGCAACCATCACTCCGCCGGCATGGGCGGTATCACCGAAATCGCCACCGGTGCACCGGGATACAGCTCAGTACTACCGAACACCATGTCGCCGATCGCGCGGACGCTAAAGCTCAACGGCTACAACACCGCCCAGTTCGGCAAGTGCCACGAAGTCCCGGTCTGGCAGACCAGCCCGGTCGGGCCGTTCGACGCGTGGCCCAGCGGCGGCGGTGGTTTCGAATACTTCTACGGGTTTATCGGTGGCGAGGCTAACCAGTGGTATCCGAGTCTGTACGAGGGCACCACGCCGGTCGAGGTGAACCGCACGCCCGAGGAGGGTTACCATTTCATGGCGGACATGACCGACAAGGCCCTCGGCTGGATCGGACAGCAGAAGGCACTGGCCCCCGACCGGCCGTTCTTCGTGTACTTCGCCCCGGGCGCCACCCACGCGCCCCACCACGTTCCGCGGGAGTGGGCCGACAAGTACCGGGGCCGCTTCGATGTGGGCTGGGACGCACTGCGAGAGGAAACCTTCGCCCGGCAAAAGGAACTCGGGGTGATCCCGGCGGACTGCCAGCTGACCGCGCGGCACGCCGAAATCCCGGCGTGGGACGACATGCCGGAGGACCTCAAACCCGTGCTATGCCGGCAGATGGAGGTCTACGCGGGCTTTCTGGAATACACCGACCACCACGTCGGCCGGCTCGTCGACGGCCTGCAGCGCCTCGGTGTGCTCGACGACACGCTGGTGTTCTACATCATCGGCGACAACGGCGCCTCGGCCGAGGGCACGATCAACGGCACCTACAACGAGATGTTGAACTTCAACGGCCTGGCCGACATCGAGACGCCGCGGTTCATGACCGACCGGCTCGACAAGTTCGGCGGGCCGGAGTCCTACAACCACTATTCGGTGGGTTGGGCGCATGCGATGGATACCCCCTATCAGTGGACCAAACAAGTGGCCTCGCACTGGGGTGGCACGCGTAACGGCACGATTGTGCACTGGCCCAACGGAATTGCCGCCAAGGGGGAGATGCGCTGGCAGTTTCACCACGTCATCGACGTGGCGCCGACCATCCTGGAGGCGGCGGGGTTGCCGGAACCGTTATTCGTCAACGGCGTGCAGCAACACCCCATCGAAGGGGTCAGCATGGCCTATTCGTTCGACGACGCGCAGGCGCCGGATCGGCACGAGACGCAGTATTTCGAGATGTTCGGAAACCGGGGCATCTACCACAAGGGTTGGACCGCGGTGACCAAGCACAAGACGCCGTGGATTTTGGTTGGCGAGCAGACCGTCGCGTTCGACGACGACGTGTGGGAGCTCTACGACACCACCAAGGATTGGAGCCAGGCCAAAGACTTGGCCAAGGAGATGCCGGAAAAGCTGCATGAGCTGCAGCGGCTGTGGCTGATCGAGGCGACGCGCTACAACGTGCTTCCGCTGGACGACGACACCGCCAGCCGCATCAACCCCGATCTGGCGGGCAGGCCGGTGCTCATCAGGGGCAACACCCAGGTGCTGTTTTCGAACATGGGCCGGTTGTCGGAGAACTGTGTGCTCAACCTCAAGAACAAATCGCACACGGTGACCGCTGAGGTCGAGGTGCCCGAGACCGGTGCTGAGGGCGTGATCGTCGCGCAGGGCGCCAGCATCGGCGGCTGGAGCCTGTATGCCAACGACGGCAAGCTCAAGTACTGCTACAACCTGGGTGGTATCAAGCACTTCTACGCCGAGTCCGCCGACCCGCTGCCGGCCGGCGCCCATCAGGTGCGCATGGAATTCGCTTATGCCGGTGGCGGTTTGGGCAAGGGCGGCGAGGTAACTCTTTATGTCGACGGCCAACAGGTCGGCGAAGGACATGTCGAAGCCACCCTTGCCATCGTCTTCTCGGCCGACGACGGCTGCGATGTCGGCATGGATTCGGGCTCGCCCGTCTCACCCGACTATGCCCCGGGGAGTAACGCGTTCAACGGGCGGATCAAGGGCGTGCAGCTCGCGATCGCCGAGGCCGCCGCTGCTGCGGGCCATCTGGTCGACCCGGAGCACGCGATCCGCATCGCGCTGGCGCGCCAATAGGGCCGCACAGTCAAACGGGGAGGGGACGGCGATGGAAAAGTCACGGTGCCACGCTGTCGCACATGGAGGTGGGTGTGCGGGATCTGCGAAATCGCACAAGTCAGGTGGTCGATGCGGTCAAGGCCGGGGTGCCGGTGACTCTCACGGTACACGGGGAGCCGGTCGCCGATATCGTGCCGCATCGGCGCCGCATCCGCTGGCTGTCGGGGCGCATCTGCGCGATGAGCTCGCCAAGCGCTCGGCCGACCCGCGCCTCACCGATGAACTCAACGACTTGGCCGGTCATACCCTCGACGACCTGTGACCGAGGGCGAGGTCGGGGTAGGCCTGCTAGATACGTCGGTCTTCATTGCGCGCGAGAGCGGCGGTGCAATCGCGGACCTGCCTGAACGCGTGGCGCTTTCGGTTATGACGATCGGTGAGCTGCAACTCGGTCTGCTCAATGCTGGCGATTCGGCGACCCGATCACGACGCGCCGACACCCTCGCGCTAGCGCGCACGGCCGATCAGATCCCTGTCAGTGAAGCGGTGATGATTTCGTTGGCTCGACTCGTCGCGGACTGCCGAGCCGCGGGCGTGCGGCGGTCGGTGAAGCTGACCGACGCTCTCATTGCGGCAACCGCGGAGATCAAGGTGTGACACCAAGGACTGATGAAGGTGCCGCTGCACCCTGCCTGATGCCTGACGTCACGATGCCCGTGAAGCGTGGTGATGCCCGGGGAGCTTTGGGTGTGGGTCCAGCTTTGTTCGTGGTGAGCGTGAGCAGCTCGCTGGTGAGGGCCAGGAGCTGTCGTTGCACGGCGGATTGATCGATTCGACCGCATCCATCTGGAGCTACTGCCCCAGACCGGACTCGCAGCCTTGGCAAGCCGCTACGCGGGCATTCTCACCTGAGGCAACGAAGGGCGCTATGCGCGCATTGTGGGTGAGTCAACGCGAGGACTTGACGGCAGACGCTAAACGGGTCAATCTGTTGGGCAGCATGCGCCGCATGTGGCCAAAGGAAGTCGAGATCGCCAGCTAGCGCCGATATCCGGGGATGGTTGTTGCCGGGTATTTGAGGAATGCGCCGTCCTGCGCTATTGTTGGACGTTGCGCTGGCTACTTCCTGCCCACCTCACCCGCCACTTGACACCGTGGTCTTAGTCTGAGCCCAGTTTGCGGCTCAGCGGTTTAGTTGCGTGCGTGAGATCCGGACAGATCGTTCGCCGGCCGAAACCGACAAAATTATCGCGGCGAACGGGCCCGTGGGCACCGCTCCTCTAAGGGCTCTCGTTGGTCGCATGAAGTGCTGGAAGGATGCATCTTGGCAGATTCCCGCCAGAGCAAAACAGCCGCTAGTCCTAGTCCGAGTCGCCCGCAAAGTTCCTCGAATAACTCCGTACCCGGAGCGCCAAACCGGGTCTCCTTCGCTAAGCTGCGCGAACCACTTGAGGTTCCGGGACTCCTTGACGTCCAGACCGATTCGTTCGAGTGGCTGATCGGTTCGCCGCGCTGGCGCGAATCCGCCGCCGAGCGGGGTGATGTCAACCCAGTGGGTGGCCTGGAAGAGGTGCTCTACGAGCTGTCTCCGATCGAGGACTTCTCCGGGTCGATGTCGTTGTCGTTCTCTGACCCTCGTTTCGACGATGTCAAGGCACCCGTCGACGAGTGCAAAGACAAGGACATGACGTACGCGGCTCCACTGTTCGTCACCGCCGAGTTCATCAACAACAACACCGGTGAGATCAAGAGTCAGACGGTGTTCATGGGTGACTTCCCGATGATGACCGAGAAGGGCACGTTCATCATCAACGGGACCGAGCGTGTGGTGGTCAGCCAGCTGGTGCGGTCGCCCGGGGTGTACTTCGACGAGACCATTGACAAGTCCACCGACAAGACGCTGCACAGCGTCAAGGTGATCCCGAGCCGCGGCGCGTGGCTCGAGTTTGACGTCGACAAGCGCGACACCGTCGGCGTGCGCATCGACCGCAAACGCCGGCAACCGGTTACCGTGCTGCTCAAGGCGCTGGGCTGGACCAGCGAGCAGATTGTCGAGCGGTTCGGGTTCTCCGAGATCATGCGATCGACGCTGGAGAAGGACAACACCGTCGGCACCGACGAGGCGCTGTTGGACATCTACCGCAAGCTGCGTCCGGGCGAGCCCCCGACCAAAGAGTCAGCGCAGACGCTGTTGGAAAACTTGTTCTTCAAGGAGAAGCGCTACGACCTGGCCCGCGTCGGTCGCTATAAGGTCAACAAGAAGCTCGGGCTGCATGTCGGCGAGCCCATCACGTCGTCGACGCTGACCGAAGAAGACGTCGTGGCCACCATCGAATATCTGGTCCGCTTGCACGAGGGTCAGACCACGATGACCGTTCCGGGCGGCGTCGAGGTGCCGGTGGAAACCGACGACATCGACCACTTCGGCAACCGCCGCCTGCGTACGGTCGGCGAGCTGATCCAAAACCAGATCCGGGTCGGCATGTCGCGGATGGAGCGGGTGGTCCGGGAGCGGATGACCACCCAGGACGTGGAGGCGATCACACCGCAGACGTTGATCAACATCCGGCCGGTGGTCGCCGCGATCAAGGAGTTCTTCGGCACCAGCCAGCTGAGCCAATTCATGGACCAGAACAACCCGCTGTCGGGGTTGACCCACAAGCGCCGACTGTCGGCGCTGGGGCCCGGCGGTCTGTCACGTGAGCGTGCCGGGCTGGAGGTCCGCGACGTGCACCCGTCGCACTACGGCCGGATGTGCCCGATCGAAACCCCTGAGGGGCCCAACATCGGTCTGATCGGCTCGCTGTCGGTGTACGCGCGGGTCAACCCGTTCGGGTTCATCGAAACGCCGTACCGCAAGGTGGTCGACGGCGTGGTTAGCGACGAGATCGTGTACCTGACCGCCGACGAGGAGGACCGCCACGTGGTGGCACAGGCCAATTCGCCGATCGATGCGGACGGTCGCTTCGTCGAGCCGCGCGTGCTGGTCCGCCGCAAGGCGGGCGAGGTGGAGTACGTGCCCTCGTCTGAGGTGGACTACATGGACGTCTCGCCCCGCCAGATGGTGTCGGTGGCCACCGCGATGATTCCCTTCCTGGAGCACGACGACGCCAACCGTGCCCTCATGGGGGCAAACATGCAGCGCCAGGCGGTGCCGCTGGTCCGTAGCGAGGCCCCGCTGGTGGGCACCGGGATGGAGCTGCGCGCGGCGATCGACGCCGGCGACGTCGTCGTCGCCGAAGAAAGCGGCGTCATCGAGGAGGTGTCGGCCGACTACATCACTGTGATGCACGACAACGGCACCCGGCGTACCTACCGGATGCGCAAGTTTGCCCGGTCCAACCACGGCACTTGCGCCAACCAGTGCCCCATCGTGGACGCGGGCGACCGAGTCGAGGCCGGTCAGGTGATCGCCGACGGTCCCTGTACTGACGACGGCGAGATGGCGCTGGGCAAGAACCTGCTGGTGGCCATCATGCCGTGGGAGGGCCACAACTACGAGGACGCGATCATCCTGTCCAACCGCCTGGTCGAAGAGGACGTGCTCACCTCGATCCACATCGAGGAGCATGAGATCGATGCTCGCGACACCAAGCTGGGTGCGGAGGAGATCACCCGCGACATCCCGAACATCTCCGACGAGGTGCTCGCCGACCTGGATGAGCGGGGCATCGTGCGCATCGGTGCCGAGGTTCGCGACGGGGACATCCTGGTCGGCAAGGTCACCCCGAAGGGTGAGACCGAGCTGACGCCGGAGGAGCGGCTGCTGCGTGCCATCTTCGGTGAGAAGGCCCGCGAGGTGCGCGACACTTCGCTGAAGGTGCCGCACGGCGAATCCGGCAAGGTGATCGGCATTCGGGTGTTTTCCCGCGAGGACGAGGACGAGTTGCCGGCCGGTGTCAACGAGCTGGTGCGTGTGTATGTGGCTCAGAAACGCAAGATCTCCGACGGTGACAAGCTGGCCGGCCGGCACGGCAACAAGGGCGTGATCGGCAAGATCCTGCCGGTTGAGGACATGCCGTTCCTTGCCGACGGCACCCCGGTGGACATTATTTTGAACACCCACGGCGTGCCGCGACGGATGAACATCGGCCAGATTTTGGAGACCCACCTGGGTTGGTGTGCCCACAGCGGCTGGAAGGTCGACGCCGCCAAGGGGGTTCCGGACTGGGCCGCCAGGCTGCCCGACGAACTGCTCGAGGCGCAGCCGAACGCCATTGTGTCGACGCCGGTGTTCGACGGCGCCCAGGAGGCCGAGCTGCAGGGCCTGTTGTCGTGCACGCTGCCCAACCGCGACGGTGACGTGCTGGTCGACGCCGACGGCAAGGCCATGCTCTTCGACGGGCGCAGCGGCGAGCCGTTCCCGTACCCGGTCACGGTTGGCTACATGTACATCATGAAGCTGCACCACCTGGTGGACGACAAGATCCACGCCCGCTCCACCGGGCCGTACTCGATGATCACCCAGCAGCCGCTGGGCGGTAAGGCGCAGTTCGGTGGCCAGCGGTTCGGGGAGATGGAGTGCTGGGCCATGCAGGCCTACGGTGCCGCCTACACCCTGCAGGAGCTGTTGACCATCAAGTCCGATGACACCGTCGGCCGCGTCAAGGTGTACGAGGCGATCGTCAAGGGTGAGAACATCCCGGAGCCGGGCATCCCCGAGTCGTTCAAGGTGCTGCTCAAAGAACTGCAGTCGCTGTGCCTCAACGTCGAGGTGCTATCGAGTGACGGTGCGGCGATCGAACTGCGCGAAGGTGAGGACGAGGACCTGGAGCGGGCCGCGGCCAACCTGGGAATCAATCTGTCCCGCAACGAATCCGCAAGTGTCGAGGATCTTGCGTAAAGCTGTCGCAAAATTACTAAACCCGTTAGGGGAAAGGGAGTTACGTGCTCGACGTCAACTTCTTCGATGAACTCCGCATCGGTCTTGCTACCGCGGAGGACATCAGGCAATGGTCCTATGGCGAGGTCAAAAAGCCGGAGACGATCAACTACCGCACGCTTAAGCCGGAGAAGGACGGCCTGTTCTGCGAGAAGATCTTCGGGCCGACTCGCGACTGGGAATGCTACTGCGGCAAGTACAAGCGGGTGCGCTTCAAGGGCATCATCTGCGAGCGCTGCGGCGTCGAGGTGACCCGCGCCAAGGTGCGTCGTGAGCGGATGGGCCACATCGAGCTTGCCGCGCCCGTCACCCACATCTGGTACTTCAAGGGTGTGCCCTCGCGGCTGGGGTATCTGCTGGACCTGGCCCCGAAGGACCTGGAGAAGATCATCTACTTCGCTGCCTACGTGATCACCTCGGTCGACGAGGAGATGCGCCACAATGAGCTCTCCACGCTCGAGGCCGAAATGGCGGTGGAGCGCAAGGCCGTCGAAGACCAGCGCGACGGCGAACTAGAGGTCAGGGCGCAAAAGCTGGAGGCCGACCTGGCCGAGCTGGAGGCCGAGGGCGCCAAGGCCGATGCGCGGCGCAAGGTTCGCGACGGCGGCGAGCGCGAGATGCGCCAGATCCGTGACCGCGCGCAGCGTGAGCTGGACCGGTTGGAGGACATCTGGAGCACTTTCACCAAGCTGGCGCCCAAGCAGCTGATCGTCGACGAAAACCTCTACCGCGAACTCGTCGACCGCTACGGCGAGTACTTCACCGGTGCCATGGGCGCGGAGTCGATCCAGAAGCTGATCGAGAACTTCGACATCGACGCCGAAGCCGAGTCGCTGCGGGATGTCATCCGAAACGGCAAGGGGCAGAAGAAGCTTCGCGCCCTCAAGCGGCTGAAGGTGGTTGCGGCGTTCCAACAGTCGGGCAACTCGCCGATGGGCATGGTGCTCGACGCCGTCCCGGTGATCCCGCCGGAGCTGCGCCCGATGGTGCAGCTCGACGGCGGCCGGTTCGCCACGTCCGACTTGAACGACCTGTACCGCAGGGTGATCAACCGCAACAACCGGCTGAAAAGGCTGATCGATCTGGGTGCGCCGGAAATCATCGTCAACAACGAGAAGCGGATGCTGCAGGAATCCGTGGACGCGCTGTTCGACAATGGCCGCCGCGGCCGGCCCGTCACCGGGCCGGGCAACCGTCCGCTCAAGTCGCTTTCCGATCTGCTCAAGGGCAAGCAGGGCCGGTTCCGGCAGAACCTGCTCGGCAAGCGTGTCGACTACTCGGGCCGGTCGGTCATCGTGGTCGGCCCGCAGCTCAAGCTGCACCAGTGCGGTCTGCCCAAGCTGATGGCGCTGGAGCTGTTCAAGCCGTTCGTGATGAAGCGGCTGGTGGACCTCAACCATGCGCAGAACATCAAGAGCGCCAAGCGCATGGTGGAGCGCCAGCGCCCCCAAGTGTGGGATGTGCTCGAAGAGGTCATCGCCGAGCACCCGGTGTTGCTGAACCGCGCACCCACCCTGCACCGGTTGGGTATCCAGGCCTTCGAGCCAATGCTGGTGGAAGGCAAGGCCATTCAGCTGCACCCGTTGGTGTGTGAGGCGTTCAATGCCGACTTCGACGGTGACCAGATGGCCGTGCACCTGCCTTTGAGCGCCGAAGCGCAGGCCGAGGCTCGCATTTTGATGTTGTCCTCCAACAACATCCTGTCGCCGGCATCTGGGCGTCCGTTGGCCATGCCGCGGCTGGACATGGTGACCGGGCTGTACTACCTGACCACCGAGGTCCCCGGGGACACCGGCGAATACCAGCTGGCCAGCGGGGATCACCCGGAGACTGGTGTCTACTCTTCGCCGGCCGAAGCGATCATGGCGGCCGACCGCGGTGTCTTGAGCGTGCGGGCCAAGATCAAGGTGCGGCTGACCCAGCTGCGGCCGCCGGTCGAGATCGAGGCCGAGCTATTCGGCCACAGCGGCTGGCAGCCGGGCGATGCGTGGATGGCCGAGACCACGCTGGGCCGGGTGATGTTCAACGAGCTGCTGCCGCTGGGTTATCCGTTCGTCAACAAGCAGATGCACAAGAAGGTGCAGGCCGCCATCATCAACGACCTGGCCGAGCGTTACCCGATGATCGTGGTCGCCCAGACCGTCGACAAGCTCAAGGACGCCGGCTTCTACTGGGCCACCCGCAGCGGCGTGACGGTGTCGATGGCCGACGTGCTGGTGCCGCCGCGCAAGAAGGAGATCCTCGACCACTACGAGGAGCGCGCGGACAAGGTCGAAAAGCAGTTCCAGCGTGGCGCTTTGAACCACGACGAGCGCAACGAGGCGCTGGTGGAGATTTGGAAGGAAGCCACCGACGAGGTCGGTCAGGCGTTGCGGGAGCACTACCCCGACGACAACCCGATCATCACCATCGTCGACTCCGGCGCCACCGGCAACTTCACCCAGACTCGAACGCTGGCCGGTATGAAGGGCCTGGTGACCAACCCGAAGGGTGAGTTCATCCCGCGTCCGGTCAAGTCCTCCTTCCGTGAGGGCCTGACCGTGCTGGAGTACTTCATCAACACCCACGGCGCTCGAAAGGGCTTGGCGGACACCGCGTTGCGCACCGCCGACTCCGGCTACCTGACCCGACGTCTGGTGGACGTGTCCCAGGACGTGATCGTGCGCGAGCACGACTGCCAGACCGAGCGCGGCATCGTCGTCGAGCTGGCCGAGCGTGCACCCGACGGCACGCTGATCCGCGACCCGTACATCGAAACCTCGGCCTACGCGCGGACCCTGGGCACCGACGCGGTCGACGAGGCCGGCAACGTCATCGTCGAGCGTGGTCAAGACCTGGGCGATCCGGAGATTGACGCTCTGTTGGCTGCTGGTATTACCCAGGTCAAGGTGCGTTCGGTGCTGACGTGTGCCACCAGCACCGGCGTGTGCGCGACCTGCTACGGGCGTTCCATGGCCACCGGCAAGCTGGTCGACATCGGTGAAGCCGTCGGCATCGTGGCCGCCCAGTCCATCGGCGAACCCGGCACCCAGCTGACCATGCGCACCTTCCACCAGGGTGGCGTCGGTGAGGACATCACCGGTGGTCTGCCCCGGGTGCAGGAGCTGTTCGAGGCCCGGGTACCGCGTGGCAAGGCGCCGATCGCCGACGTCACCGGCCGGGTTCGGCTCGAGGACGGCGAGCGGTTCTACAAGATCACCATCGTTCCTGACGACGGCGGTGAGGAAGTGGTCTACGACAAGATCTCCAAGCGGCAGCGGCTGCGGGTGTTCAAGCACGAAGACGGTTCCGAACGGGTGCTCTCCGATGGCGACCACGTCGAGGTGGGCCAGCAGCTGATGGAAGGCTCGGCCGACCCGCATGAGGTGCTGCGGGTGCAGGGCCCCCGCGAGGTGCAGATACACCTGGTTCGCGAGGTCCAGGAGGTCTACCGCGCCCAAGGTGTGTCGATCCACGACAAGCACATCGAGGTGATCGTTCGCCAGATGCTGCGCCGGGTGACCATCATCGACTCGGGCTCGACGGAGTTTTTGCCTGGCTCGCTGATCGACCGCGCGGAGTTCGAGGCAGAGAACCGCCGAGTGGTGGCCGAGGGCGGTGAGCCCGCGGCCGGCCGTCCGGTGCTGATGGGCATCACGAAGGCGTCGCTGGCCACCGACTCGTGGCTGTCGGCGGCGTCGTTCCAGGAGACCACTCGCGTGCTGACCGATGCGGCGATCAACTGCCGCAGCGATAAGCTCAACGGTCTGAAGGAAAACGTGATCATCGGCAAGCTGATCCCGGCCGGTACCGGTATCAACCGCTACCGCAACATCGCGGTGCAGCCCACCGAGGAGGCCCGCGCTGCGGCGTACACCATCCCGTCGTATGAGGATCAGTACTACAGCCCGGACTTCGGTGCGGCCACCGGTGCTGCCGTCCCGCTGGACGACTACGGCTACAGCGACTACCGCTAGGTGGGCGAGCAGACGCAGAATCGCACGCGAAATGCCTGCGCGATGCGATTCTGCGTCTGCTCGCCGTGGTGGATGAGCCGGTCTTGCATCGCCAATGCGGGAAACCCATGCATGCGTTGGGGCACGACGCCGGCCTGGCCGCCAGATTGGCGCTGCCCGCCGCCCCGTTCAACATGAGTGGCAATCCCGCCATCTTCCTGCCTGCGGGGGACACGTCGTGAGGAACCCCGGTCGGGGTTTAGTTTATCGGCCGTGAATTCGCCGAACGGTTGCTCGTCCAAGCCGGCCGCGCATTCCAGCAGGCCACTGCGTTCCATCGCCGACGCCCAGGCATGGCCTGGGTTGGTGATTGCGGCCGCCGAGTCAAACAACCGTGAACTCGCGCGTCGTCGCGCTGAACGCTGTAAGCATGCCGTTGCGATCGCGTGCGGTGCCGTGGTGGACGATGCGGTATTGCCCGGGCGTGGTATCGCCGGGAACATCCCAGCGAATGCTGACATGCGATCCGGCCCGCCCTTGGCGCTGCCAGCGAAAGCTCGTGGCCCAGTCGCCGTCGTCAGCAATCCGCACCCAGCTGGCACCTTCCCGGCGGACCACTTCGAGGTAGGTGCCGCCGCGGCGCAGATCGTTATTGGGCAGCGCGCTGACGAAAACGGCTTCCACCGCCTGACCCGGTCGGTACGTCGCCGAGGGCTCGGCGATGACCGCTCCGAACGACCCGGCATCGGCGGGCGCGCCGCGCACCCAGCTCAGCTCCCGGGTGGGCCGCGGCCGGCGACCGAGCGTCACCGGACGGCCGTCGCGCATGGCCTCGGCGAGTTCGGCCACGGTCTGCATGAGGGCGCACAGTTCCCATCGACCGAACAACGTGCTGCCGCCCTCGTAGCGCTGTTCGAGATACTCTTCGGGCGTTGTCACGTAATGGATGTAGGCGTTGGTGTAGCCCACGCAGAGCACGTCGGCCAGGTCGGCGCCAACAATCGAAGCCACCATGCGGCGCAGCCTAAGCCCCGCGACGATGGTCGGTTCGCCCGGAATACCGATCAGATAGAGGCGACCGATTCGCACGAGCTGAACGGGAACAATTTCCTGGACAAAGGGGTGTATCCGGTTCGGCAGGCGTGCGGGCATCACAATGCCTTTGGGGGCCTGTGCCGCTGCCGTCGGCCTTGCCAGCCGGTACATGGCGCGGGATAGTCTGTCCCAGAACGGGTTTCGCCCTTGGCGAAAGCCATGGAAGCCCGGGCCCTCGTCGGTGCCTGCCATGGCCCCGGCGCCAAACATCGGACGCCCGGTGCGGCGCTCTTCACCGTCTGGTGTGTACTCGCCGCGCACGAGCACAGAACCGAGATCGACATAGGTGAACCGGGCATCAATGCCAGCGCCGATGGGCGTCGCTCCGCTCAACTGCGTGAAAGCATCCTCGAACTGGCACAACCCGGTACGACGGGTGTTGTCGAATTCCCGGTCTGGTGGGGCCTCGGGAGAAAGGGGCCCGTCGACATTCGGGCTCATGTCGCCCGGATTCGTCTGTGCGAAGGCGGCGATGAAGTCGGGCTGGCCGGCGAGATAATCCGCGCCGCCCACGGTGCGTTCCCAGTGATAGGCCGCGAAACCCTTGTTGTCTCCGGAGATGAGGTGGTTGCGATTCGTCATGCTCGTACCGTGGGTAGCGAAGAAATGGATCACGCCCACGGTGGCCTCGCCCCGGTCGATACGCACGAGCGTGGTATGCGGGTCGACGCGTTTCGGGAAGAACGCCTTGTCGGCCGGCGGGTTGCGGTCGAACGCTGATGGGGATCGATTGATGCTTGCGCCGTACAGCTCGCCGTGCGAGAGCGAAACCTCGGCGGGCGCCACATCGGCATGCGCATGTTCCACCGATTCGACAATTCCGTCGACGATCGCCGCAAAGGTTGCCGGCCGAAAGCCGCTCGTGGTCAGGTTGTACAGCAGGTATCCGCAGTACCCGCCAGGCCCGGCGTGGGTGTGGGTCGCCGTGATCAGTGTGTTCTGCTCCGAGTAGGTATCGCCATACAAATCGGCCAACCGGCGCAGCACTTCCTCATTCACGTTTTGCATGGGCAGCGGCAGTTCGGCGACAATCAGCAGCAACCGCGCGTCCCCGTCCTGGGAATCGTCCCGGAACACAAACGCCCGTGACCTAAGTCGCTGGTGAATGCCGGCGGTGCGCTGGTCGGACTTGCCGTAGCCGAGCATGCCGCAGTCCGCCGCCTCACCAGTGATGTCGGCGATGCCGCGCCCTACACTAAGCATTGCCTAATCCTCCGCACCAGCAGCAAATTTCACGAGCGCTGACTACGCGCTGCTCCGGGGAAACGTATCCCACAAGGAGAAACACTTTATGCGCCGGGGCCCACGAATACGGACGGCAGCATCCCGTGCCGCGGCTGGCCGGACGTGATCCGAGGGTGTGGGTCTCACCAGATCGGTCTCACTAGACTTGGGTTGTGCTCATTGGTTCGCATGTCAGCCCAACCGATCCGCTGGCCGCAGCGGAGGCCGAAGGCGCTGACGTAGTGCAGATTTTCCTTGGCAATCCGCAGAGCTGGAAGGCTCCCAAGCCGCGGGACGACGCCGCCGCGCTGAAAGCCGCGACCCTGCCCATCTACGTGCATGCGCCCTACCTGATCAACCTTGCGTCGGCGAACAATCGCGTGCGGATCCCGTCGCGCAAGATCCTGCAAGAGACCTGTGCTGCGGCGGCCGACATTGGCGCAGCGGCGGTGATCGTGCACGGTGGGCACGTCGCCGACGACAACGACATCGACAAGGGCTTCCAGCGCTGGCGCAAGGCGCTGGACCGGCTGGAAACCGAGGTTCCCGTCTACCTGGAAAACACCGCCGGCGGCGATCACGCGATGGCGCGCCGCTTCGACACCATCGCCCGGCTCTGGGACGTCATCGGCGACACCGGAATCGGGTTTTGCCTGGACACCTGCCACACCTGGGCGGCCGGCGAGGCGCTGACCGATGCCGTCGATCGGATCAAAGCAATTACCGGCCGCATCGATCTGGTGCACTGCAACGACTCCAGGGACGAAGCGGGATCGGGCCGTGACCGCCACGCCAACCTCGGCAGCGGCCAGATTGATCCTGACCTGCTGGTGGCTGCCGTCAAGGCGGCCGGCGCGCCGGTGATCTGCGAAACCGCCGACCAAGGTCGCAAGGACGACATCGCGTTTCTGCGGGAAAGAACCGGCAGCTGACTTCAAGCCCCGCGGCACCTACCGTTGACTTATGCTCCGCAGGGTCGCCATACTGCTCGCCGCTGTGCTTGCGTTCGCGGGCTGCTCGGGGGGAACGAGGTTGGCGGCGGGCTTCGGCAATGGCAATAGCGTGCACACCCTCGATGTCGATGGAGCCGGCCGCAGCTACCGGCTTTATAAGCCCGTCGGGTTGCCGTCCTCGGCGCCGCTGGTCGTCATGTTGCACGGCGGGTTCGGCAGCGCCAAGCAAGCCGAAAGGTCTTATGGCTGGGACGAATTGGCCGACTCCGAGAAGTTCCTCGTCGCCTACCCCGATGGCTATCACAGGGCTTGGAATGCCAATGGCGGAGGCTGCTGCGGCCGGCCCGCACGTGAAGGCGTCGACGACATCGGCTTCGTCCGCGCGGTCGTCGCCGACATCGCCAACAATGTCAGCATCGACCCCGCCCGGGTCTACGTCACGGGCATGAGCAACGGTGCCATCATGTCCTACACGCTGGCCTGCAACACCAGCATCTTCGCGGCGATCGGCGTCGTTTCGGGCACGCAACTAGACCCCTGTCAGTCCCCGCGTCCGGTGTCGGTCATCCACATCCATGGCACGGCCGATCCGCTGGTCCGCTACCACGGCGGGCCCGGCGCCGGGTTCGCGCGCATCGACGGTCCGCCGGTGCCCGATCTCAATGCGTTCTGGCGCGAGGTCAACCGGTGCGGCGCGCTGGATACCACGACCGAAGGTCCGGTCACCACATCGGGCGCCACATGCGCCGACAATCGCCGTGTCGTGCTGCTCACCGTCGATGACGCCGGCCACCGATGGCCGTCATTTGCCACCCAGACACTGTGGCGATTCTTTGCAGCGCACTTCAGATGAGGACAAAACCATCCGTTACATTCTCTTGTGCAGTTGTAGAAAAAACGTAACATGGTGGCATGTCAGATACGCATGTCGTCACCAACCAGGTTCCGCCCTTGGAGAACTACAATCCCGCGTCATCCCCGGTGCTCATCGAGGCTCTGATCCAGGAGGGTGGCCAGTGGGGCCTGGATGAAGTAAACGAGGTCGGGGCAATTTCTGCCAGCTGCCAAGCCCAACGCTGGGGAGAGCTTGCAGACCGCAACCGGCCCATCCTGCATACCCACGACGCTTACGGGTACCGGGTCGATGAGGTGGAGTACGACCCGGCCTACCACGAGCTGATGCGTACCGCGATCACCCATGGCATGCACGCCGCACCGTGGGCTGACGACCGCCCGGGTGCGCACGTGGTGCGAGCGGCCAAGACATCGGTGTGGACCGTCGAGCCGGGCCATATCTGCCCCATCTCGATGACCTACGCCGTCGTTCCGGCGCTGCGGTATAACTCCGAGCTGGCTGCGGTCTACGAGCCGCTGCTGACCAGTCGTGAGTACGACCCGGAGCTGAAGCCGGCGACCACGAAGGCCGGCATCACCGCCGGCATGTCGATGACCGAGAAGCAGGGTGGCTCCGACGTGCGCGCTGGCACCACCCAGGCGACCCCGAATGCGGACGGCAGCTACAGCTTGACCGGCCACAAGTGGTTCACTTCGGCGCCGATGTGCGACATCTTCCTGGTGCTCGCGCAGGCACCGGACGGGCTGTCGTGCTTCCTGCTGCCGCGGGTGCTGCCCGACGGCACCCGCAACCGAATGTTCTTGCAGCGGCTCAAGGACAAGCTCGGCAACCACGCAAACGCCTCGAGCGAGGTCGAATACGACGGTGCCGTCGCGTGGCTGGTGGGCGAGGAGGGCCGCGGCGTGCCGACCATCATCGAGATGGTCAACCTCACCCGGCTGGACTGCGCTCTGGGCAGTGCCACCAGCATGCGCACCGGCCTAACCCGCGCCGTCCACCATGCCCAGCATCGGAAGGCGTTCGGCGCCTACCTGATCGACCAGCCGTTGATGCGCAACGTGCTGGCCGACCTGGCGGTGGAGGCCGAGGCCGCCACCATCGTGGCAATGCGGATGGCCGGTGCCACCGACAACGCGGTGCGCGGGAACGAGACCGAAGCGCTGCTGCGTCGCATCGGCCTGGCGGCCGCCAAGTACTGGGTGTGCAAGCGCTCCACCGCTCACGCCGCCGAAGCGCTGGAGTGCCTGGGCGGCAACGGTTATGTCGAGGATTCCGGGATGCCCCGGCTCTACCGGGAGGCGCCGTTGATGGGCATCTGGGAGGGCTCGGGCAATGTCAGCGCGCTAGATACCTTGCGCGCCATGGCAACCCGGCCCGCATGCGTCGAGGTGCTGTTTGACGAGCTGGCCCGCAGCGCAGGCCAGGACCCCAGGCTGGACGGCCACGTCGAAAGGCTGCGTCCGCAGCTGGGCGATCTTGACACGATCGGTTATCGAGCCCGCAAGATTGCCGAAGACATCTGCCTGGCGTTGCAGGGATCGTTGTTGGTGCGCCACGGACATCCCGCCGTCGCCGAGGCGTTTCTGGCCACTCGGCTCGGCGGCCAGTGGGGCGGAGCGTACGGCACCATGCCGGCCGGTCTGGATCTCGCGCCCATCCTCGAGCGTGCGCTGGTAAAAGGCTGAGCGGCCGCTGATGACACACGCGATCAGGCCGGTCGATTTCGACAACCTGAAGACGATGACCTATGAGGTCACCGGTCGGATTGCGCGGATCACCTTCAACCGGCCGGAGAAGGGCAACGCGATCATCGCAGACACCCCGCTGGAGTTGTCTGCTCTGGTGGAGCGTGCCGATCTGGATCCAGGCGTGCATGTCATTCTGGTGTCCGGTCGCGGCGAGGGATTCTGTGCCGGCTTCGACCTGTCCGCCTACGCCGAGGGGTCGTCGTCGACCGGGGGCGGCGGCGCATACCAAGGCACGGTGCTAGATGGCAAGACCCAGGCCGTCAACCACCTACCGAACCAGCCGTGGGACCCGATGATCGACTACCAGATGATGAGCCGGTTCGTGCGCGGATTCGCCAGTCTGATGCATGCCGACAAGCCGACGGTGGTCAAGATCCACGGCTACTGCGTGGCCGGCGGCACCGACATCGCGCTGCACGCCGATCAGGTGATCGCCGCCGCCGACGCCAAGATCGGCTACCCGCCCACCCGGGTGTGGGGGGTGCCGGCGGCGGGCCTGTGGGCGCACCGGCTCGGCGACCAGCGGGCCAAACGGCTGCTGTTCACCGGCGATTGCATCACCGGCGCGCAGGCCGCCGAGTGGGGCCTGGCGGTCGAGGCGCCGGAGCCGGCTGACCTCGACGAGCGGACCGAGCGACTGGTGGCCCGGATCGCCGCACTGCCGGTCAATCAATTGATCATGGTCAAGCTCGCGCTCAATTCCGCTCTGCTGCAACAGGGTGTGGCCACCAGCAGGATGGTCAGCACCGTGTTCGACGGCGCCGCTCGGCACACACCCGAGGGGCACGCGTTTGTCGCCGACGCGGTCGAGCACGGCTTCCGGGATGCGGTGCGGCGCCGTGACGAGCCGTTTGGCGACTACGGCCGTCAAGCATCGCGGGTGTAACCATGCCGGCCATGACCGCCCGTTCGGTGGTACTCAGCGTGCTGCTCGGTGCTCATCCCGCGTGGGCCACCGCAAGCGAATTGATCCAGCTGACAGCGGATTTCGGTATCAAGGAGACGACGTTGCGGGTCGCGCTGACCCGCATGGTCGGTGCCGGGGATCTGGTCCGGTCCGCGGACGGCTACCGGCTCTCGGATCGGTTGCTGGCCCGCCAGCGCCGACAAGATGAGGCCATGCGCCCACGGACCCGCGCTTGGCACGGAAACTGGCACATGCTGATTGTCACCAGCATCGGCACCGATGCTCGTACCCGGGCCGCACTGCGAACCTGCATGCACCACAAGCGTTTCGGTGAATTGCGGGAAGGGGTGTGGATGCGGCCGGACAATCTCGACCTCGACTTGGAGTCCGACGTTGCGGCCCGGGTTAGGATGCTGACGGCCCGCGACGAGGCCCCCGCCGACTTGGCCGGGCAGCTGTGGGATCTGTCGGGGTGGACCGAGGCCGGCCACCGGTTGCTCGGCGACATGGCAGCGGCCACCGACATGCCCGGGCGATTTGTGGTGGCTGCGGCGATGGTGCGCCACCTGCTCACCGATCCGATGTTGCCCGCTGAACTGTTGCCCGCCGACTGGCCGGGCGCCGGGTTACGGGCGGCGTACCACGACTTCGCCACTGCAATGGCGAAACGACGCGATGCAACTCAACTCCTGGAGGTGACATGAGTGATCTGGTGCGTGTGGAGCGCAAAGGTCGGGTGACCACGGTGATTCTGAACCGGCCGGCCTCCCGCAACGCGGTCAACGGCCCGACCGCCGCGGCGTTGTGCGCGGCGTTCGAGCAATTCGACCGGGACGACGCCGCGTCGGTGGCCGTACTCTGGGGTGCGGGTGGAACCTTTTGTGCGGGAGCCGATTTGAAGGCCTTTGGCACACCGGAGGCCAACTCTGTGCACCGGACGGGTCCCGGCCCGATGGGGCCGTCACGAATGATGCTGTCCAAACCTGTGATCGCCGCCGTCAGCGGCTACGCCGTCGCCGGGGGGCTGGAATTGGCACTGTGGTGCGACCTGCGGGTGGCCGAGGAAGACGCCGTGTTCGGTGTGTTTTGCCGTCGCTGGGGGGTACCGCTCATCGACGGCGGCACCGTGCGACTGCCACGGCTGATCGGGCACAGCCGCGCGATGGACATGATCCTCACTGGCCGTGGGGTGCCGGCCGACGAAGCGCTGGCCATGGGGTTGGCCAATCGGGTGGTGCCCAAGGGTCAAGCCCGACAGGCGGCTGAGGAGTTGGCGGCGCAATTGGCCGCGCTGCCGCAGCAGTGTCTGCGATCGGATCGGCTGTCGGCGCTGCACCAGTGGGGCCTGCCCGAGTCCGCGGCGCTCGACCTCGAGTTCGCCAGCATCGCGCGGGTGGCCGGCGAGGCGCTAGAGGGGGCGAGACGGTTCGCCGCGGGTGCCGGTCGGCATGGGGCCCCGGCACCTCGGGCCGAACAGGGCGACACGCTTTAGGCGGGTACGGCTCAGACCAAGGCGAAGGTCCGTGCCGATGCCGGCGAGGGCCACGGCTGCGGAACGGGTCGTTGCCGGACAACCTGGGGCCACCAGAACCACTTTCCGAGGAGGGCCGCGATCGACGGTGTCATGAACGACCGGACGATCAGGGTGTCGAAGAGCAGGCCCATACCGATGGTGGTGCCAACCTGGGCCATCACGGTCAGCTCGCTGACGGCAAACGACATCATGGTGAAGGCAAACACCAGCCCGGCGGCGGTCACCACCGACCCGCTGCCACCCATCGCACGGATGATGCCGGTGTTGATTCCGGCGTGGATCTCCTCCTTGAGCCGGGCAACCAGCAGCAGGTTGTAGTCCGCGCCGACGGCCAGCAGGATGATGACCGCCATCGCCAACACCAACCAGTGCAGCTCGATACCCAGGATGTGTTGCCAGATCAGCACCGACAGCCCGAACGAGGCGCCCAGCGACAACACCACGGTGCCGACGATGACGGCGGCCGCGACGACGCTGCGGGTGATGATCAGCATGATGATGAAGATCAGGCAGAGTGCGGAGATTCCGGCGATCATCAAGTCATAGGTGTTGCCGTCGGACAAGTCCTTGAACATCGCCGCGGTACCGCCCAGGTAGATCGCGGATCCCTCCAACGGTGTGCCCTTGATGGCTTCCTTGGCGGCGGTCTTGATCTTGGCGATGCGCGCGATGCCCGCCTGGCTCATCGGGTCGCCTTCGTGGCTGATGATGAACCGCACCGCGTGCCCGTCCGGCGAGAGGAACTGTTCCAGGCCGCGTTGGAAGTCGGGATTGTCGAGAACCTCGGGAGGCAGATAGAACGAGTCGTCGTTGCGCGAAGCATCAAAGGCTTCGCCCATCGCCGCCGAATCCTCCTGCATCGCGGCCATCTGATCCTGCAGCCCTTCCTGGGTGGAATGCATGCTCAGCATCTGCGCCTTCATGCTCTTCATGGTCTGGATCATCTCGGGCATCATCGCGGTCAGCTGGGGCATGAGCGTGTCCAGGCGCTGCATGAGCGGCAGCAGGTTGTTGATGTCTTCGGTCATGACGTCGATTCCGTCGAGGGTGTCGAACACCGACCGCAGCGACCAGCAGACCGGGATGTCGTAGCAGTGCTTTTCCCAGTAGAAGTAGCTGCGGATGGGGCGGAAGAAATCGTCGAAATCCGCAATATGGTTGCGCAACTCCTCGACATCGACCACCATCCCCGTCATCTGAATGACCATTTCGTGGGTGACATCGGCCATCTGCTGGGTGAGGCTGTGCATCCGCTCCATCTGGTCGATGTTGGACTGAATGTCGTTGACCTGCTCCAGCATCCTGGCCGTCAGGTCCTGGTTGTATTTCTCGGTCAGTTTCTGGCTGGTGCCCTGCATGCTGATCAGGAACGGGATTGAGGTGTGCTCGATCGGTTTGCCGTCCGGCCGGGTGATGGCCTGCACCCGGGATATCCCCTCCACGGCGAAAATGGCCTTGGCGATCTTGTTGATCACCAAAAAGTCGGCCGAATTACGCATGTCGTGGTCGCTTTCGACCATCAGCACCTCGGGGTTCATCCGGGCCTGGGAGAAATGGCGCTCCGCGGCCGCATAGCCTTCGTTGGCCGGTAGGTCGGCGGGCAGGTAGTTGCGGTCGTTGTAGTTGGTCCGGTAGCCCGGCAGGGTCAGCAGACCGACGAGCGCCAGGGCCACCGCACCGACCAGGATGGGGCCGGGCCAGCGGACGATGGCGGCCCCGACCTTGCGCCAGCCCCGCACCCGCGCCATCCGCTTGGGCTCGAGCAGCTTGCCGAACCGGCTCGTCACGGCGATTATCGCCGGGCCCAGGGTGAGTGCGGCGGCGACGACGATGACCATCCCGATCGCCAACGGCACACCGAGGGTCTGAAAGTACGGCAGTCGGGTGAAGCTCAGACAGAACGTGGCACCCGCGATGGTCAGACCCGAGCCCAGCACGACATGGGCGGTGCCGCCGAACATGGTGTAGTACGCCGACTCCCGGTCCTGGCCGAGCCCGCGTGCTTCCTGGTAGCGGCCGATCAGGAAGATGGCGTAGTCGGTGGCGGCCGCGATCGCCAGCACCACGAGCAGGTTGGTCGCGAAGGTCGAGAGCCCAATGATCCGGTGGAAACCGAGGAAAGCCACGCCCCCGCGGGTGGCGAGCAGCCCGAGCACCACCATCGTCAGCATGATCGCCGACGTGATGATCGACCGGTAGACCAGCAGCAACATCACGATGATCACGGTGAACGTGACCGCCTCGATCACCTGCAGACTACGGTCGCCGGCCTGCTGCTGATCGGCGACCAGCGCGGCCGAACCGGTGACGTACACCTTGACACCGGGTGGCGGCGCAAGGCGCTCGACGATGGTCTTGACCGCTTCCACGGACTCGTTGGCCAGTGACTCGCCCTGATTGCCCGCGAGTTTCACCTGAACGTAGGCGGCCTTGCCGTCGCTGCTCTGGGCGCCGGTGGCGGTCAGTGGATCCCCCCAAAAGTCCTGCAAGGACTGGACGTGGGTGGTGTCGGCTTGCAGTCTGCCGATCATCTGGTCGTAAAACGCATGGGCGGCGTCACCGAGCGGCCGCTGGCCCTCCAGCACGATCATCGCCGCGCTGTCGGAGTCTCCCTCCTCGAACACCTTGCCGATGTGTTTCATCGAGATCATCGACGGTGCCGCGTCGGGGCTCATCGACACCGCCTGTATCTGTCCGACCGTTTCCAGTTGCGGCACAGTGACGTTGAGGACGGCGATGGTGACCAACCACCCAAGGATGATCGGCACCGCGAAGGTACGGATCATTCTGGGGATGAACGGTCGCGCCGCGTGCCTGTCGGGCGGGACGGAGCCCGTCGGCGCAGCTGTCCTTTGCACGATCATGCGGATTTCACAAAGCAGTAGGTCAGGGCATCCACGCCGGTTGCGGTCCGCTCGTCCTTCACTTCGCCATCGACGGTGATTCGGCAGGTGATGGAAGTGCCGTCGCCTTGCGCGAGGATGTTGGGGGCCGCGGACGGCGCCGTGGTCTTCAAGGTGAGCGACCACGGCAGGGCTGCGCCGTCGATCCGCTGTGGCTTGGCGTCGAGGTCCAGGTAGTTGATGTTGACGTAACTACCGGAGCCGGAAACTTCGTACTCCACCACCTTGGGGTCGAACGGCTCCGGGTCATCGGCGAAGACCTTCGGCGTCACCAAGATGCCTTCGGAACCAAAGAAAGTGCGGATCCGCTGCACCGTGAAGCCGGCGATGGCGACCACAACCAGGATGAGCAGCGGTATCCAGGCACGCTTGAGAGTTCCAATCATCGCCCTCCGCCTCTGCCGCATGAAGTTCACGCCGGTCTGGTGACGCATACCGAACGTCACAGATTTCAGAGTACAGTGAAACTTGTGAGCGTCAACGACGGGGTCGATCAGATGGGCGCCGAGCCCGACATCATGGAATTCGTCGAACAGATGGGCGGCTATTTCGAGTCCAGGAGTTTGACTCGGTTGGCGGGTCGATTGTTGGGCTGGCTGCTGGTGTGTGATCCCGAGCGGCAGTCCTCGGAGGAACTGGCGACGGCGCTGGCGGCCAGCAGCGGGGGGATCAGCACCAATGCCCGGATGCTGATCCAATTTGGGTTCATTGAGCGGCTCGCGGTCGCCGGGGATCGGCGCACCTATTTCCGGTTGCGGCCCAACGCTTTCGCGGCTGGCGAGCGTGAACGCATCCGGGCAATGGCCGAACTGCAGGACCTGGCTGACGTGGGGCTGAGGGCGCTGGGCGACGCCCCGCCGCAGCGAAGCCGACGGCTGCGGGAGATGCGGGATCTGTTGGCATATATGGAGAACGTCGTCTCCGACGCCCTGGGGCGATACAGCCAGCGAACCGGAGAGGACGACTGATGAGCAACCTCGCAATCTGACCGAGGTGGCGAGCAAGACGGCGATTGGCCTGTGGTCACTCCTTGTTGATGCGGTTGCCCGCGCCGAGGTTATCGATTGTGGGGTCACCGTTTTTGTAGGTGACCGTGTTGTCCAGCCCAACAACAACGAGGCGCTCGTCGATCCTGTCGAAGGCGATCTTGTTGTTCGCACCACCGACGGTCACCGTTTCGCAGGTGCCGTTGACGGTCAGCGTGTTGTCCGAGCCGGCCACGTTCAGTGACTTGCCGTCAGCGCAGTCAAGGGTGGCGGTAGTCCCGATGGATCCGTAGGTCAGCATGTCACCGATCTGGATCGAAGCGGTTGTGGATTCTCCGGTCGTCACGGTCGGCGCCGCGGTCGGGCCGCTCGTCGCTGTCGTGGTGGTGGCGGTCGCGGGCGTCGTGGTAGCTGCCGGCGGGTTGGCAGTGGAACTGCAGCCGGCCAGCGGCAACGCTGCGGCAGCCAGCGCCAGAGCAAAGGTCGCCAACCGGGAGTGGGTAGCGCGATCGGCGCGCAACGGTTTCTCGACCACCTCAGCCGACCCGCTGCAGTCGGTTTACCATTCCTAGTTCCCGGCCACGGTCCCAGATGAACGGATCACCATTGCGGAAGAACACCGTTTCGTCCCAGCCGTAGACGGTGATGTCGTTGATGATCGTGTCGGCGACAACGGTGTTGGACGAGCCCATCACGGTCACCGCCCAGCAGGTTCCCAGCGCGGTCACGATGTTCTGAGTGCCGTTGACCAACAAGGTGGATTCGTTGCAGTCCAGCGTCCGCTCGATGCCCTGCCCGGTGACATGGGTGTCGCCGTTCTTGGCGTGTGCGGCCGGCGGTGGGGCGGCCAAGGCGACAGCGATGGTGATGACACCGGCAGCCAGCGACGCGGCGACGGTGTTCCACTTCACGGCGGGCCCCCCTTCGACTGGGCGGGTGATGCTTGACTGAGCCTTGGTCGGGCCTTGATTGAGCGTACGTGCATTCGCCCGGGCGACGACAGACCTGAGTGCATTTGCCGGGCAGGCACCCCGCGTCTGATGTCAGCTACTCCACAACCCGGTCGCTAGAGTCATTAGTTGGCCCTAACGTCCCCCGAAGACCGGTGCGGACCCAAAGCCGATCACCCCAACCGAAGGGCGAACCGCCATGGCAGCTCAGCCGCAAGCACCGTCAGCGGGCGGCCGCCCGCGCGCGGGGAAAGCGGTGAAGTCCGTGGCTCGCCCGGCCAAACTGAGCCGTGAGAGCATCGTCGAGGGCGCCCTGACCTTTTTGGATCGGGAGGGGTGGGACTCGCTGACCATCAATGCGCTGGCGACCCAGCTCGGGACCAAGGGGCCGTCGCTGTACAACCACGTGGACAGCCTCGAGGATCTACGCCGGGCGGTGCGGATTCGGGTGATCGACGACATCATCACGATGCTGAATAGGGTCGGTGCGGGTCGCGCACGCGATGACGCGGTGTTGGTCATGGCCGGTGCCTACCGCAGCTACGCCCACCACCACCCGGGTCGGTACTCGGCGTTCACCCGGATGCCGCTGGGCGGTGACGATCCCGAATACACCGCTGCGACTAGGGGCGCAGCCGCGCCCGTCATCGCCGTGCTGTCCTCGTACGGCCTCGACGGTGAGCAGGCTTTCTACGCGGCGCTCGAGTTTTGGTCGGCACTGCATGGGTTTGTGTTGCTGGAAATGACCGGCGTCATGGACGACATCGATACCGATGCGGTGTTCACCGACATGGTGCTGCGGCTGGCGGCGGGCATGGAAAGGCGCACCACACACGGTGGTACCGCGTCAACGTAGCGCCCTGCTTCGGCCGCAACGCCCGCTTTGACCTGCCAGACTGGCGGCGGGTATTGTGGTTGCTCGTGCCTGGCGGCTTACGCCTGATGTAGGGGCGTGGATGCCGGGCCAATTCGCATGTCCGCGATGCCTCGGATGAGACGAATCGAGTTTGAGGCAAGCTATGCGACACACCCGGCCGCGGGTAACCGTGGCGGGGCATGGCCGACAAACAGAACGTGAAAGCGCCCAAGATAGAAAGCCGGTAGATGCCAACCATCCAGCAGCTGGTCCGCAAGGGTCGTCGGGACAAGATCAGTAAGGTCAAGACCGCGGCTCTGAAGGGCAGCCCGCAGCGTCGTGGTGTATGCACCCGCGTGTACACCACCACTCCGAAGAAGCCGAACTCGGCGCTTCGGAAGGTTGCCCGCGTGAAGTTGACGAGTCAGGTCGAGGTCACGGCGTACATTCCCGGCGAGGGCCACAACCTGCAGGAGCACTCGATGGTGCTGGTGCGCGGCGGCCGGGTGAAGGACCTGCCTGGTGTGCGCTACAAGATCATCCGCGGTTCGCTGGATACGCAGGGTGTCAAGAACCGCAAACAGGCACGCAGCCGTTACGGCGCTAAGAAGGAGAAGGGCTGATGCCACGCAAGGGGCCCGCGCCCAAGCGTCCGTTGGTCAACGACCCGGTCTACGGATCGCAGTTGGTCACCCAGTTGGTGAACAAGGTTCTGTTGAAGGGGAAAAAATCGCTGGCCGAGCGCATTGTTTATGGTGCGCTTGAGCAAGCTCGCGACAAGACCGGCACCGATCCGGTGATCACCCTCAAGCGGGCTCTCGACAATGTCAAACCCGCCCTGGAGGTGCGCAGCCGTCGCGTCGGCGGCGCGACCTATCAGGTGCCTGTCGAGGTGCGCCCCGACCGGTCGACCACGCTGGCGCTGCGCTGGCTCGTCGGCTACTCGCGGCAACGCCGTGAGAAGACGATGATCGAGCGCCTGGCAAATGAGATCCTGGATGCCAGCAATGGCCTTGGGGCCTCCGTCAAGCGGCGTGAGGACACCCACAAGATGGCCGAGGCGAACCGAGCCTTTGCGCATTATCGCTGGTGAGAAGCGCCGGTTAGCCAGCCAGGGCGCAAACCGACAGTGATAGACAGCTAACTAGCAACCGAAAGAGTGGGAAGACTTCTGTGGCACAGAAGGACGTGCTGACCGACCTGAGTAGGGTCCGCAACTTCGGCATCATGGCGCACATCGATGCCGGCAAGACCACAACCACCGAGCGCATCCTGTACTACACCGGTATCAACTACAAGATTGGTGAGGTGCACGACGGCGCAGCCACCATGGACTGGATGGAACAGGAACAGGAGCGCGGCATCACCATCACCTCTGCGGCCACGACCACGTTCTGGAAAGACAACCAGCTCAATATCATCGACACGCCAGGGCATGTGGATTTCACCGTCGAGGTGGAGCGCAATCTGCGCGTGCTCGACGGCGCGGTCGCGGTTTTCGACGGCAAAGAGGGTGTCGAACCGCAGTCCGAACAGGTGTGGCGGCAGGCCGACAAATACGATGTCCCCCGAATCTGCTTCGTCAACAAGATGGACAAGATCGGTGCGGACTTCTACTTCTCGGTTCGCACGATGGGGGAGCGGCTTGGGGCCAACGCCGTGCCCATTCAGCTTCCCGTCGGTGCGGAGGCCGACTTCGAAGGCGTCGTCGACCTGGTGGAGATGAACGCCAAGGTGTGGCGCGGCGAGACGAAACTCGGCGAAACCTACGACACCGTGGAAATACCGGCCGACCTGGCCGAGCAGGCTGAGGAGTACCGGACCAAGCTGCTCGAGGTGGTCGCCGAGTCCGACGAGCACCTGTTGGAGAAGTACCTGGGCGGTGAGGAGCTCACCGTCGACGAGATCAAGGGCGCGATCCGCAAGCTGACAATCGCCAGCGAGATCTACCCGGTGCTGTGCGGCAGCGCGTTCAAGAACAAGGGCGTGCAGCCGATGCTGGATGCCGTCGTCGACTACCTGCCGTCGCCGCTGGACGTTCCGCCGGCGATCGGGCACGCGCCCGCCAAGGAGGACGAGGAGGTGGTGCGCAAGGCGACCACCGACGAGCCCTTTGCGGCCCTGGCGTTCAAGATCGCTACTCACCCGTTCTTCGGCAAGCTCACCTACATCCGGGTGTACTCGGGCACCGTCGAGTCGGGTAGCCAGGTCATCAATGCCACCAAGGGCAAGAAAGAACGGCTGGGCAAGCTGTTCCAGATGCACTCCAACAAGGAGAACCCGGTCGATAGGGCTAGTGCCGGTCACATCTACGCGGTGATCGGTCTCAAGGACACCACCACCGGTGACACCTTGAGCGACCCGAACCAGCAGATCGTGCTGGAGTCGATGACCTTCCCCGACCCGGTGATCGAGGTGGCCATCGAGCCGAAGACCAAGAGCGACCAAGAGAAGCTGAGTCTGTCGATCCAGAAGCTCGCCGAAGAGGATCCGACCTTCAAGGTGCACCTGGATTCCGAGACCGGCCAGACCGTCATCGGCGGCATGGGAGAGCTGCATCTGGACATCCTGGTGGACCGCATGCGCCGGGAATTCAAGGTCGAGGCCAACGTCGGCAAGCCTCAGGTTGCCTACAAGGAGACCATCAAGCGGCTCGTGCAGAACGTCGAGTACACCCACAAGAAGCAGACGGGTGGCTCGGGCCAGTTCGCCAAGGTCATCATCAACCTCGAGCCGTTCACCGGTGAAGAGGGCGCGACCTACGAGTTCGAGAGCAAAGTCACCGGCGGGCGTATCCCGCGGGAGTACATCCCGTCGGTGGATGCCGGCGCACAGGACGCCATGCAGTACGGCGTGCTGGCCGGCTATCCGCTGGTGAACCTGAAGGTCACGCTGCTCGACGGCGCCTACCACGAGGTTGACTCCTCGGAAATGGCGTTCAAGATCGCGGGCTCGCAGGTGCTCAAAAAGGCTGCCGCACTTGCGCAGCCGGTGATCCTGGAACCGATCATGGCGGTCGAGGTGACCACACCCGAGGACTACATGGGTGACGTGATCGGCGACCTGAACTCCCGCCGTGGCCAGATCCAGGCCATGGAGGAGCGGGCTGGTGCGCGCGTTGTTAGGGCGCACGTGCCGCTGTCGGAGATGTTCGGCTACGTCGGTGACCTTCGGTCCAAGACTCAAGGCCGGGCAAACTACTCCATGGTGTTCGACTCGTACTCCGAAGTGCCGGCGAACGTGTCGAAGGAAATCATCGCGAAGGCGACGGGCGAGTGAGCGCAAGCTCACGAGTGAGGAGCCGAGCAATGGGTACAGCGAAGGCGACGGGCGACTAGGCGATGCGAAGACGACCGCTAGTGAGCGAAGCTCACGAGCAATGAGCAGCGCGAAGGCGACTGGCGAGTAGATACAACCATACGAGTAGGCTGGCCCGGTTACGACCGCGGCATAACTGAAAACATCAACACTGCTTTTATAAGCACTAACAAGTCCAGGAGGACACAAAAGTGGCGAAGGCGAAGTTCCAGCGGACCAAGCCCCACGTCAACATCGGGACCATCGGTCACGTTGACCACGGCAAGACCACCCTGACCGCGGCTATCACCAAGGTCCTGCACGACAAATTCCCCGATCTGAACGAGACGAAGGCATTCGACCAGATCGACAACGCCCCCGAGGAGCGTCAGCGCGGTATCACCATCAACATCGCGCACGTGGAGTACCAGACCGACAAGCGGCACTACGCACACGTCGACGCCCCTGGCCACGCCGACTACATCAAGAACATGATCACCGGCGCCGCGCAGATGGACGGTGCGATCCTGGTGGTCGCCGCCACCGACGGCCCGATGCCCCAGACCCGCGAGCACGTTCTGCTGGCGCGTCAAGTGGGTGTGCCCTACATCCTGGTAGCGCTGAACAAGGCCGACGCAGTGGACGACGAGGAGCTGCTCGAACTCGTCGAGATGGAGGTCCGCGAGCTGCTGGCTGCCCAGGAATTCGACGAGGACGCCCCGGTTGTGCGGGTCTCGGCGCTCAAGGCGCTCGAGGGTGACGCGAAGTGGGTTGCCTCTGTCGAGGAACTGATGAACGCGGTCGACGAGTCGATTCCGGACCCGGTCCGCGAGACCGACAAGCCGTTCCTGATGCCGGTCGAGGACGTCTTCACCATTACCGGCCGCGGAACCGTGGTCACCGGACGTGTGGAGCGCGGCGTGATCAACGTGAACGAGGAAGTTGAGATCGTCGGCATTCGCCCATCGACCACCAAGACCACCGTCACCGGTGTGGAGATGTTCCGCAAGCTGCTCGACCAGGGCCAGGCGGGCGACAACGTTGGTTTGCTGCTGCGGGGCGTCAAGCGCGAGGACGTCGAGCGTGGCCAGGTTGTCACCAAGCCCGGCACCACCACGCCGCACACCGAGTTCGAAGGCCAGGTCTACATCCTGTCCAAGGACGAGGGCGGCCGGCACACGCCGTTCTTCAACAACTACCGTCCGCAGTTCTACTTCCGCACCACCGACGTGACCGGTGTGGTGACACTGCCGGAGGGCACCGAGATGGTGATGCCCGGTGACAACACCAACATCTCGGTGAAGTTGATCCAGCCCGTCGCCATGGACGAAGGTCTGCGTTTCGCGATCCGCGAGGGTGGCCGCACCGTGGGCGCCGGCCGGGTCACCAAGATCATCAAGTAGGTCTACCGGCCACCAGACGCAAAAGAACATGATGGGCGCACCAGCGCCCATCATGTTCTTTTGCGTCTGCTCGCGAAAATGCCCAGCGTGCGGCGCTACGCTGACATGGACCCTCCGACGAGGCACGGAGCAGGCACGTGTTAGCGCGCTACATCAAGATGCAGTTATTGGTGCTGTTGTGCGGTGGTCTGGTCGGGCCGATCTTCTTGGTCGTCTACTTCACGCTCGGACTGGGCAGCCTGATGTCGTGGATGTTCTATGTCGGTCTGATCATTACCGTTGCTGACGTGCTGGTCGCGCTCGCATTGACCAACTACGGGGCAAAGACCGCTGCCAAGACCGCGGCACTTGAACGGAGTGGAGTGCTGGCGCTCGCCCAAATCACCGGGCTCAGCGAGACAGGGACCCGGATCAACGATCAACCGCTGGTAAAGGTGCACCTGCACATCTCGGGACCCGGCATCACTCCGTTCGACACGGAAGACCGGGTCATCGCCAGTGTGACCCGGCTGGGCAATCTCACGGCTCGAAAACTGGTGGTATTGGTGAATCCCGCCACGCAGCAATACCTGATCGACTGGGAACGAAGCGCTTTGGTCAACGGCCTGGTGCCCGCCCAATTCACCGTCGCCGAAGACAACAAGACCTACGACTTGAGTGGGCAAACCGGCCCGCTGATGGAGATCTTGCAGATTCTGAAGGCAAACAACGTTCCGCTGAACCGGATGGTTGACATCCGCTCGAATCCGGCACTGCGTCAGCAAGTCCAAGCGGTGGTGCGGCGGGCAGCCGAGCGGCAGGCGCCGGCGGCCGAGCCAGCGTCGCAAGGATCGATCGCCGAGCGGCTTGCGGAGCTGGAATCGCTGCGCGCCAGCGGTGCGGTCAACGCGGCGGAATACGAGAGCAAGCGCGCCCAGATCATCTCCGAAATCTGAGGCGAGCTGGGGCACCATCCGCGGCGAGCAGACGCGAAAGCCCGCGACACGCCGAGGCATCGGGGGATTTTGTCTGGTGGGCGGGAATCTGGGGCACGTTAGAACACGTTACAGTTTCGCTGCTAGCCTGACAGTCGGCGAGAGGGGCGTATGTGTCTGCGCGGGGAGGATCACTGCACGGCCGGGTGGCATTTGTCACCGGCGCCGCCCGCGCCCAAGGACGGTCGCACGCGGTGCGGCTGGCGCGCGAGGGGGCCGATATCGTCGCGCTGGACATCTGCGCGCCAGTATCCGGCAGCGTGACTTACCCGCCGGCCACGTCCGAAGATCTCGGCGAGACCGTCCGCGCGGTGGAAGCCGAAGGCCGCAAGGTGCTCGCCCGCGAGGTGGATATTCGCGACGACGCCGAGTTGCGGCGGCTGGTGGCCGATGGTGTCGAGCAGTTCGGCCGGCTCGACATCGTGGTGGCCAACGCCGGGGTGCTGGGTTGGGGCAGGCTCTGGGAACTCACCGATGAGCAGTGGGAGACCGTTATCGGGGTCAACTTGACGGGTACGTGGCGCACCTTGCGGGCCACCGTGCCCGCGATGATCGATGCCGGCAATGGGGGTTCGATTGTGGTTGTCAGCTCGTCGGCGGGGTTGAAGGCGACACCGGGCAACGGCCACTACGCGGCCAGCAAGCATGCACTCGTAGCGCTGACCAACACGTTGGCGATAGAGCTCGGTGAATTCGGCATACGGGTCAACTCCATTCATCCTTACTCGGTCGACACCCCGATGATCGAACCGGAGGCAATGATTCAGACGTTCGCCAAGCATCCCGGATATGTGCATAGCTTTCCACCAATGCCGTTGCAGCCCAAAGGTTTTATGACACCAGACGAGATATCCGACGTCGTTGTCTGGTTGGCCGGCGACGGCTCGGGCGCACTGTCGGGCAATCAGATCCCGGTCGATAAGGGTGCCTTGAAGTATTGACGCGCGATCGTGTATGAACGCACACGTGACCAGTCGTGAAGGCGTCAATGAGTTTGACGATGGAATTGTGATCGTCGGCGGCGGATTGGCAGCTGCGCGCACCGCCGAGCAGTTGCGTCGTGCGGGCTATTCGGGTCGCCTCACGATCGTCAGCGACGAGGTGCATCTGCCGTACGACCGTCCGCCGCTATCCAAGGAGGTGCTGCGCAGCGAGGTCGACGATGTGGCCCTCAAACCCCGCGAGTTCTACGACGAAAAGGACATCGCACTTCGGCTGGGGTCGGCTGCCGTCAGCTTGGACACGGGAGAACAGACGGTAACGCTGGCCGACGGTACGGTGCTCGGCTACGACGAGCTCGTCATCGCGACTGGTTTGGTGCCCCGGCGTATTCCATCGCTTCCCGACCTTGATGGCATTCGGGTGCTCCGGTCGTTCGACGAGAGCATGGCACTGCGCAAGCATGCATCCGCCGCACGGCACGCCGTGGTGGTGGGGGCCGGTTTCATCGGCTGCGAGGTGGCTGCCAGTCTGCGCGGTCTCGGTGTGGATGTGGTGCTGGTTGAGCCGCAGCCGGCGCCGTTGGCCTCGGTGCTGGGCGAGCAGATCGGCCAGTTGGTGACGCGGCTCCATCGCGATGAGGGCGTTGATGTTCGCACGGGTGTGACAGTGGCCGAGGTACGTGGCAAGGGGCATGTCGACGCGGTGGTCCTGACCGACGGTACCGAACTGCCGGCTGATCTGGTGGTTGTGGGCATTGGGTCGACCCCGGCGACCGAATGGCTAGAGGGTAGCGGCGTCGAGGTCGACAACGGCGTGATCTGTGACAAAGCCGGGCGGACTAGCGCGCCGAATGTGTGGGCGCTCGGTGACGTCGCCTCCTGGCGAGATCCGATGGGACACCAAGCACGCGTGGAACATTGGAGCAACGTCGCCGACCAGGCCCGAGTCGTGGTGCCCGCGATGCTCGGGACCGATGTGCCCACGGGCGTGGTCGTCCCGTATTTCTGGAGTGACCAGTATGACGTCAAAATCCAGTGCCTGGGGGAGCCGCACGCCACCGACGTTGTGCATCTGGTCGAGGACGACGGGCGCAAGTTCCTTGCCTATTACGAGCGCGATGGCGTGCTGGTTGGCGTGGTCGGTGGCGGGATGGCCGGCAAGGTCATGAAGGTGCGCGGCAAGATCGCCGCGGGCGCGCCCATCGCCGAAGTGTTAGACCAAACTCAGGCCTAGAGCTGACCTAGGTGGCAGCGGGCGCCCTGGTCGTCGGCGCATTCGGCGGACATATCGTCTGGCTGTCGGGACGGCTCGGCCAGCGCGCCGGCCGCACGCACCCGTGCGACCGCCGCGTCGATATCGCCACCGTCCATATCGGCACGGCGCTCGGATGCGGGCTGCGGCCCGCTGCACCGGGCCATCAGATGCACGCCCGGCGCCTGCCAGCCATCCGCGACGCGGCCCGGTTTGACGGTCCACCCCAGCACGTGGCGTAGAAGTCGCGGATGACGTCGGAATCGGCTACCTCGTAGCTGACATTCGCCGTTTCACTGAGCCGGCATCTGTTGAGCTCTGGGCGTTTCCGGCACGGGCTCGGCTTCAAGACCGCGAATGCCGCGCTTCGGTTGTCGGTAGCATCGAGGATGGCTCCGTGCTCGGATTGACCTGTTTGTCCCGCGGCGCCGCTGGCTGCGGTGATCGCCTCGCGCGTGGCGACCAGGCCTGCGACGGCCTAGCAGCAACCAGGGTGGGACAACCGGAGCCGGCGAATATGCCGGTCGGGAGCTCGGTTGTTCGTGGGAGCTCGGTGACCGGCATGGGGACATGACGGCGGCTGATCGTGGTCAGCCAGCTTGTGTCGCGCCACGCAGCCATGAAATCGCGATTGGCGGCGGATCGCTTCCATGCGCGGCATCCGTTGCAGCCCGAAATGTCTCCGACGTCAGGTCCTCGGCCGTGCCACGGGCGCCGCAGAGCCGCCCATACCGTCGCCGCGCTGGCGTGAATTCCGACGGGTTGGTCAGGAAAATATCCGGCGAGCTGCTACCGTGGCGGCGCCAACACTGTGCCGACCCAACTCGGGGATCGCAGATCGCTCGTCATTGCCAGGTCACCGGTGGGCCGTGTGGATGGCATTCACCCAAGACCCGGGCGTGACCACCCGGCCAACTGCGCATACGTACCAGGTACTTGATTTGGGCGCCGGGCCGCTGGTGGGCAGGCTCCAAGGTGAGGTGCACGAACGGGCAGTGGGCATCGGCTTGCGCGGCTAATGCGTCGATTCCGGCGCGGATCGCTGCGCGTTCGTCGGCGGGCAGGTACTGCCAGGTGATCGAATGCCACAACACGGTGAGTGCATCGTCGGTCAGAGTCATGCCGGCGACTGCGGCGTGCGCCGCCTGCCGATGGAGGTCCGCGGGAATGTTGCGGGCGACGGCGATGGCGCCCCGCAACCGCTCCAACCGATCGGTCTGGTCCGGCCAGATGTAGCTCAACGCGTTCAGCTCCCCGTCGGGGCTGGTGACGTCGATGGGCGCGATGTCGTATCCGTGTCGTTCGACGATCCGCACCGTGGCCGTCGGCGGCAATTCGCCCAGCCAGGCATTGTCGATTCGCACCGGTGAGTCGGCCAGGCCCCATTCGCCGCCGAGATAACGGTAGCGGTACCGATCTGGTCGCAGGTTCAGCCCTGCACTGGACCCTATCTCGAAAAGCCTTATTGGCAAGTCGAATTGGAGGCAGGCGATGAGAAGTCCACCGATCAACGCCGCCGAGCGCCCTACCTCGTTGGTCTGCGGTGGCCGATCGAGAGCCGCACGCAGCGACTCCGGCTGGTCGGTCGCGGTGCGGACGATATCGGGCCAGGCTGCCTCCGCCTGCCAGGTGCCGCCGGTGCTGGGGTACCAGCGGCGCAACACCGGTGCGCGGCCGTCGAGCACCATCCGGTGCAATCCGCCGAGCAGCCGAAGCGGCACCGCCTGGCCCTCCGGAGCACCCTTCTGGTCGGCCAAGATGGACGCGAAGACGCCGCCGCTTTCGACGTCAGCTGCCACGAGCTCAAGTAGCTCGCGGTACATCGGGGAGCCGGAGGAGGTGCACACCCGCCCCTGTGACCGCAGGGTGTGGACCAGGTGTTCGGTGCCCGTCACTGGTTGAGTCGGTCCAGACCGGCGCCGACGACGTCAAACGCGGCCCCGAGCGCTTCGGTCAAGGAGACGGATTCGTCGCGCAGCCAATGTTCATAGGCGCTCAGAGCGACCCCCAGCATTGTCCAGGCGACGGTTTGGGGCATAAAGTCTGTCGTCTTTCCACCCGATCTGCGGGCAACGAATTTGGCGATCACCTCGCGCCAGCCAGCATACATGGTCATCGAATAGGCCTGCAGTTCAGGAGTTTGCAAGATGACCCGCATGCGCTTGCGGTGTCGGATGGTTTCGGATTCGTCAAAGGTGTTGAAGGCCAACAGCGCTGCGCGCAACGCGTCCCTCAGCTGAATCCGTGAATCGATATTGTCGAGTAGACCTTGTAGCTGTGCAAGGTGGGTGCTGAAGTCACCCCAGGGGATGGCGTTCTTGGAGGCGTAGTAGCGAAACAACGTTCTGCGGGCGATGCCGGCCGCCCGGGCGATGTCGTCCACGCTGACATCGGTGAAACCGTGGGCAGCGAACAGTTCGATGGCAACATCGCTGATGTGGTGCGGTGTGGTTGAGCGCCGTCGGCCCACCCGCGACTCGTGCGGCATCACATTCGCCCTTCCATTTCGGCACTCGATGCCATATTGTGTCCAGATCGACGGATCGCTGTCGAGACCTGCTGGCGAAAGGCAATCCAGATGGACTACGAAACCGATACCGACACCGAGCTTGTCACCGAGACCCTGGTTGAAGAGGTGTCCATCGACGGAATGTGTGGGGTTTACTGACCGTGCCGGCGCCCGCGCAGGCTCGCCGGGCTGATTCCAGCGAATTCGATCCCGATCGCGGCTGGCGACTACACCCACAGGTGGCGGTCCGGCCGGAGCCTTTTGGCGCGCTGCTCTATCACTTCGGCACCCGTAAGTTGTCATTTCTGAAAAATCGCACCATCCTCGCGGTGGTGCAGACGCTGGCGGATTATCCCGATATCCGGTCGGCCTGCCGCGGCGCCGGCGTCGACGACTGTGACCAGGATCCGTACCTGCACGCCCTGAGTGTGCTCGCCGGTTCGAACATGCTGGTTCCTCGGCAGACAACATGACGAGCCCCGTACCCCGACTCATCGAGCAGTTCGAGCGGGGGCTCGACGCGCCGATCTGCCTTACCTGGGAGCTGACCTACGCCTGCAACCTAGCTTGCGTGCACTGCCTGTCGTCCTCGGGCAAACGCGATCCCGGCGAGTTGTCCACCCGCCAATGCAAGGACATCATCGACGAACTGGAACGCATGCAGGTGTTCTACGTGAACATCGGCGGCGGCGAACCAACCGTGCGCCCGGACTTTTGGGAGCTGGTAGATTACGCCACCGCACACCACGTCGGGGTGAAATTCTCCACCAACGGGGTCCGGATCACCCCCGAGGTGGCCACGCGGCTGGCAGCCACCGACTACGTCGACGTTCAGATCTCACTCGACGGCGCCACGGCCGAGGTCAACGACGCCATCCGCGGCACCGGGTCGTTCGACATGGCGGTGCGCGCGCTGCAGAACCTGGCAGCGGCGGGATTTGCCGGCGTCAAGATCTCGGTTGTGATCACCCGGCGCAACGTCGCCCAGCTCGACGAATTCGCCACGCTGGCAAGCCGTTACGGAGCGACGTTGCGGATAACCAGGTTGCGACCGTCCGGGCGCGGGACTGACGTATGGGCCGACCTGCACCCCACCGCCGACCAGCAGGTGCAGCTTTACGACTGGCTGGTTTCCAAAGGAGAGCGGGTGCTCACCGGCGATTCCTTCTTCCACCTGGCGCCGCTCGGCCAGTCGGGGGCTCTGGCCGGCTTGAACATGTGCGGAGCCGGGCGGGTAGTGTGCCTGATCGACCCGGTGGGTGACGTGTATGCGTGCCCATTCGCCATTCATGACCACTTCTTAGCCGGAAACGTGTTGTCCGACGGCGGATTTCAAAATGTCTGGAAGAACTCGTCGCTGTTTCGCGAGCTCCGGGAGCCCCAGTCCGCAGGCGCCTGTGGCAGCTGCGGACACTACGACAGCTGCCGGGGCGGCTGCATGGCGGCGAAATTCTTCACCGGCCTGCCGCTGGACGGGCCGGATCCCGAATGCGTGCAAGGCCATAGCGAGCCGGCGCTGGCGCGCGAGCGCCACCTACCGCGGCCCCGCGCCGACCACTCCCGCGGTCGGCGCGTCAGCAAACCGGTGCCCCTGACGCTGTCGATGCGGCCACCCAAGCGCCCGTGCAATGAAAGTCCGGTGTAGCCGTGGCCGAAGCGTGGTTTGAAACGGTAGCCATCGCGCAGCAACGCGCGAAGCGGAGGCTGCCGAAATCGGTTTACTCGTCCCTGATTGCGGCCAGTGAAAAGGGAATCACGGTCGCCGACAATGTCGCAGCATTCAGCGAGCTCGGGTTCGCGCCGCACGTCATCGGGGCGACAGATAAACGTGACTTGTCGACGACCGTTATGGGGCAAGAAGTTTCGTTGCCAGTGATTATTTCGCCGACCGGTGTTCAGGCGGTCGATCCCGGCGGTGAAGTCGCCGTCGCGCGGGCCGCGGCCGCCCGGGGTACTGTGATGGGATTGTCCTCGTTTGCCAGCAAGCCGATCGAGGAGGTCATTGCCGCCAACCCCAAGACCTTCTTCCAGGTCTACTGGCAGGGCGGGCGCGACGCGCTCGCTGAACGCGTCGAACGGGCGCGGCAGGCCGGCGCGGTCGGCCTGGTCGTCACCACCGACTGGACGTTCTCGCACGGGCGCGACTGGGGCAGCCCCAAGATCCCCGAAGAGATGAACTTGAAGACCATCCTGCGGCTATCCCCGGAGGCGATCACCCGGCCGAGGTGGTTGTGGAAGTTCGCCAAGACGCTACGGCCACCGGACCTACGGGTGCCCAACCAGGGCCGGCGCGGCGAGCCCGGCCCACCGTTCTTCGCAGCCTACGGCGAATGGATGGCAACACCTCCGCCGACCTGGGAAGATATCGGCTGGCTGCGCGAACTGTGGGGCGGACCGTTCATGCTCAAGGGCGTCATGCGGGTCGACGATGCCAAAAGAGCTGTGGATGCCGGGGTTTCGGCGATCTCGGTATCCAACCATGGTGGCAACAATTTGGATGGGACGCCAGCATCGATCCGGGCCCTGCCCGCGGTCTCGGCGGCGGTCGGCGATCAGGTCGAAGTGTTGCTCGACGGCGGCATCCGGCGGGGCAGCGATGTCGTCAAGGCGGTGGCGCTGGGCGCGCGCGCGGTAATGATTGGTCGCGCTTACCTGTGGGGCTTGGCCGCCAACGGCCAAGCCGGGGTCGAGAATGTACTCGACATCCTGCGCGGTGGTATCGACTCGGCTCTGATGGGTCTCGGGCATGCCTCTGTCCATGACCTCAGCCCAGCCGACATCCTCGTTCCCACCGCGTTCATCCGCGACCTGGGTGTGCCCTCCCGACGGGACGTTTAGCCGGATGTTGAGCTGGGCCCAAATTGGGGTTGGCCCTCCCATTACCACAGAGATGCTCGCGACGGAATGACGTTTTTAGAAATTCTGATACGGGCGTGGCAGCCGTGGCGGGCGAGCAGGATGTGTGGCCGGTAAGTCATCACGACGAAAAAAATTTCGGTAGAAGACATAACAATTGGTGCACGCCAGGTGAATTCGTCCTACCATCGGCGAGTGCCGGTAGTCGGGGAACTCGGGAGTGCGACGTCGAGCCAGCTACCAAGCACGTCGCCGTCGATAGTGATCCCGCTGGGGTCCACCGAGCAGCACGGTCCCCACCTGCCGTTAGATACCGATACCCGGATCGCGACCGCCGTGGCCCGGACCGTCACCGCGAGGCTGCACGCCGAGGACCTGCCCATTGCTCAGGAGGAATGGCTGATGGCGCCCGCCATTGCCTACGGCGCCAGCGGCGAACACCAGCGTTTCGCTGGAACGATCTCTATCGGCACTGAAGCCCTGACGATGTTGCTCGTGGAGTATGGCAGGTCGGCCGCCTGCTGGGCCCGGCGCCTGGTCTTCGTCAACGGGCACGGCGGCAATGTCGGCGCTTTGACCCGAGCGGTAGGCCTGCTGCGCGCTGAAGGTCGCGACGCCGGATGGTGCCCGTGCACCTGCCCGGGCGGTGACCCCCACGCCGGCCACACCGAAACATCCGTGCTGCTGCATCTTTCGCCGGCCGACGTGCGCACCGAACGGTGGCGCGCGGGTAATCGCGCACCGCTGCCCGTGTTGTTGCCGTCGATGCGCCGAGGCGGGGTCGCGGCCGTGAGCGAGACAGGAGTGCTCGGGGATCCGACCACGGCGACCGCGGCCGAGGGGCGGCGGATCTTCGCGGCGATGGTCGACGACTGTGTGCGCCGAGTCGCCCGGTGGATGCCACAGCCCGACGGGATGTTGACATGACCGCGCCGGCGACGATGCAGAGCGAAGCGATGAGGAGAAGCGGCGCAGATGACCGCGACCCGACTGCCTGACGGGTTCGCCGTCCAGGTTGACCGTCGCGTGCGAGTGCTTGGCGACGGCTCGGCCCTGCTCGGTGGCTCACCGACCCGGTTGCTGCGGCTGGCTCCCGCCGCACGAGGCCTGCTCTGTGACGGCCGCCTTAAGGTCCGCGACGAGGTCAGCGCGGAGCTGGCCCGCATCCTGCTGGACGCCACGGTGGCGCATCCACGGCCGCCGAGTGGGCCGTCACATCGTGACGTCACCGTCGTTATACCAGTACGGAACAACGCATCTGGTCTGCGGCGTCTGGTGACCTCGTTACGCGGATTACGCGTCATCGTGGTCGACGACGGTTCGGCGTGCCCGGTCGAGTCGGACGACTTTGTCGGCGCACATTGCGACATCGAAGTACTCCACCACCCCCACAGCAAGGGGCCGGCCGCGGCTCGCAACACCGGGCTAGCGGCCTGCACCACCGACTTCGTGGCGTTCCTGGATTCCGACGTGACGCCGCGGCGGGGATGGTTGGAATCCTTACTCGGCCACTTCTGCGATCCCACCGTCGCACTCGTCGCACCTCGCATCGTCAGCTTGGTGGAAGGCGAGAACCCGGTAGCTCGCTATGAGGCCCTGCACTCGTCGTTGGACCTTGGTCAGCGCGAAGCGCCGGTGTTACCGCATAGCACAGTCTCTTACGTGCCGAGCGCCGCCATCGTTTGCCGGAGTTCAGCCATCCGCGACGTCGGCGGCTTCGACGAGACCATGCACTCCGGGGAAGATGTCGACTTGTGCTGGCGGCTCATCGAGGCTGGTGCTCGGCTGCGCTACGAGCCAATTGCGCTGGTCGCCCATGACCATCGGACCCAATTGCGGGACTGGATCGCGCGCAAGGCGTTTTACGGCGGTTCGGCGGCTCCGCTAGCTGGGCGGCACCCGGACAAGACCGCGCCGCTGGTGATTTCGGGCGGGGCGCTGATGGCGTGGATCCTCATGTCGATCGGCACAGGCCTTGGTCGACTGGCGTCGTTGGTGATCGCGGTGCTGACTGGTCGCCGGATCGCCAGGGCCATGCGCTGCGCCGAGACGTCGTTCTTGGATGTGCTTGCCGTCGCCACCCGCGGGTTGTGGGCGGCCGCGCTGCAGCTGGCGTCGGCCATCTGCCGGCACTATTGGCCACTGGCATTGCTCGCGGCCATCCTGTCGCGCCGCTGTAGGCGGGTGGTGTTGATTGCGGCGGTAGTGGACGGTGTGGTGGATTGGCTTCGCCGCAGGGAGGGCGCCGACGATGATGCTGAACCGATTGGGCCGCTGACCTACCTAGTGCTGAAGCGCGTGGACGACTTGGCTTATGGCGCTGGCCTGTGGTACGGGGTGGTGCGCGAACGTAACATCGGCGCGCTCAAGCCGCAGATTCGTACCTAGTGTGACTGCGGCGGTCCGGCATAGCGATGTGCTGGTCGTCGGTGCTGGAAGTGCTGGATCGGTTGTTGCCGAGCGTCTTTCCATGGACTCGAGCTGTGTGGTGACCGTGCTTGAGGCTGGCCCCGGGCTGGCCGATCCGGGGTTGCTGGCTCAGACGGCCAATGGGTTGCAACTGCCGATCGGAGCTGGCAGCCCTCTGGTTGAGCGTTATCGGACGCGGCTCACCGATCGACCGGTTCGCCACTTGCCGATCGTGCGGGGTGCGACGGTCGGCGGTTCCGGCGCAATCAACGGCGGCTATTTCTGCCGCGGACTGCCCAGCGATTTCGACCGTGCCTCGATACCAGGCTGGGCATGGTCTGACGTTCTGGAGCACTTCCGGGCTATCGAGACAGATCTGGATTTCGAGACGCCTGTGCATGGCCGTAGTGGCCCCATCCCAGTTCGCCGCACACACGAAATGACTGGCATCACTGAAAGTTTCATGGCTGCCGCAGAGGACGCAGGGTTCGCTTGGATCGCTGACCTCAACGATGTTGGGCCGGAAATGCCTTCGGGTGTAGGCGCGGTCCCGCTCAACATCGTTAACGGCGTACGCACCAGCTCGGCGGTCGGCTATCTGATGCCCGCGCTGGGACGGCCGAATCTGACACTGCTGGCCCGGATGCGGGCGGTGCGGTTGCGCTTTTCCGCCACCACCGCGGTGGGTGTCGACGCGATCGGCCCAGGAGGCCCGGTAAGCCTGAGCGCTGACCGAATCGTATTGTGCGCCGGAGCGATTCAGTCAGCTCATCTGTTGATGCTCTCGGGCGTCGGCGAGGAGGAGGTGTTGCGATCCGCCGGTGTGAAGGTGCTTATGGCGTTGCCGGTTGGCATGGGCTGCAGTGACCACCCGGAATGGGTGATGCCGACCAACTGGGCGGTGGCTGTCGATCGGCCGGTGTTAGAGGTGCTGCTGAGCACTCATGACGGCATCGAAATAAGGCCGTACACAGGCGGCTTCGTTGCGATGACCGGCGACGGTACAGCCGGGCATCGCGATTGGCCGCATATCGGGGTGGCGCTCATGCAGCCGCGGGCACGCGGACGCATCACGTTGGTCTCGAGTGATCCCCAGATACCAGTCCGCATCGAGCACCGATACGACAGTGAACCTGCCGATGTCGCGGCCCTGCGCCAGGGTAGCGCATTGGCCCACGAATTATGCGGTGCGGCAACGCGCATCGGTCCAGCCGTATGGGCGACATCGCAGCATCTGTGTGGTAGTGCCCCAATGGGCACCGACGATGACCCACGAGCCGTCGTCGACCCGAGGTGTCGGGTCCGCGGCATCGAAAACCTATGGGTGATAGACGGATCTGTCCTTCCGTCGATCACCAGTCGCGGTCCACACGCAACGATCGTAATGCTGGGCCACCGCGCGGCCGAATTTGTTCAGTGACTTTCGTCGAGTGGGGCGACCACAGCGGTCGCTGCCGAATGTGCATTTCGGTCAGGCATTGAGCAGGGGACCGAATAGCGTAGCTCCGCATCGGACTGCAGTCGTCAGGTCGACGATGATGGCGCTGACATCGGAGGTGGGCCGCGGCCCAGGCTTCGCGGTTTGGCGGCCTGCGAAGAAGTGGCTCTTCTGACACTTCCGTGGGTGGACTTCTGGTTTGAGTAGGCGCACGTCGTTGTCGCTTAGGGTTTCTGGCTTGTCAAAGGACAGGACCAGCGCAGATCACTGTAGTCTTAGCTGATGCTGCCGCCCGGATTGCCGACGTCGTGGCCCAGCGGTGCCCCAACGCGGTCCGCCGCGTCGATCCTTTCCACGTGGTGGCCTGGGCCACCGAGGCTCTAGAGGCTGAACGGCGCCGGGCCTGAAACGACGCGCGAGCGCCCGCCCGGACCCCGAGTCATTGGGTCGCAGGGGTAACCGAAGGGTGCACGTTGACCGCGTGAGGCTAACCGGCACCGAGCGTGAACTGAGGGCGGAGAATCAGAGCCCCCCGATTTTCCGCCCGCAGAACACGTTGGGCGACGGCGCCAACGGGCTGCCACTGGCCGTGTGCACCACGACGGCTCACACGTGCCACACTTCCCATACTCACCCATCGCGGTGGACCCCAAACCCAGTGCCGGCCACCAAGGGCGTCCCCGCTGGATTGGTGCAAGCAACCTTCATCATCGAAAACCTTGACCCCGGCAACAACGACACGCCGACCCCCCTACACCCAAACTGCGATTAGCCCGAAAACCTGGGCACCATAGGCGATCTGAATACGATGCGGATTCGGTGCTGCGGAGAAAGGATACATCGCGCCGATGCGTCCAGGCGGATGACGTCCGATGCGTGCAGCTGGTCCAGGATCCGCGGCGCGGACGTGTCGAACTCGGTGGTTACCGCGCCGAGCTTACTGTTGGCCGACGGGCGGCGGTGAATTGCCAACGCCCGCAATATGGTGCGGATGGATGGCCCGTTCGGTTGGGTTGCGGGGTAGGCGGCGCCGCGCGAGGCGATCAGCGCTGAGGTCGGGAATTCACCTCCGGTCGCGGGAGTACAGCGGTCGGCTGGGGTGCCGCCGGTGTCTGTCGGGTAGAGGCGGCAGGACACGCTCGCCGTCAAAACGGCTTCGGCAAACGGGTCTTCGCCGTCGACAGGCAGGGTTGGTGATCCCGGCCTCGGCGGCGACGGTCTGGTCATTGATTGTGCGATGGGTGATCGTCGTGTCGATCTGCTCGCGGCGAAGGACTCGGAGATCCGGCGCTCGATGGGGGCAGTACCGGTCGGCGCGGGAAGCTCGCAGGTGGCGACGAGTTGGGCGAGTGATCGTTGCATCCGCTGTCGGGCGGCGATTCTGTCGGCCGACTGTGCCAACTTGGCTAGGGCCAATTCGCGGGGCGGTCTGGCAGTCGGCGGGTCCGCTGTCAGCTAGCTGCAGCAGCTCCTCGATCTCGTCGAGGCTGAATCCATGGGACTACGCGCGTCTGACGGACGAGACCACCGATACCGCATCGGCGCGATACCGCGATAGCCCTGAGAACGACCGGGCCGGCGCGGCTAGCAGGTCCTCCGCTCGTAATAGCGCAGCGTCTGGCCGTTGATCCCAGCCCGCGCGGCAACCTGGCTACTCCGCATTCCGCCATTCCGAACCCTGTACTCGACTGTCGAGTCAAGGGTGTGTGTTGTCAGTGCCGGGTCAGGTGCCGATAGCAACCGGCCGCCCGCCGCTGCACCCGAGCCAGCGGCGATTTGGCCGAAGCGGTGATCTGGGGCATACTGTTCAGGTTGCCCTGCGCCAGGTTTGCGTCTGGCCGGGCATACGACCAGCGCCCACACGGGCGCGTCCGGTCCCACCCTTGAAGCGCGACGATTTCGGCCTTGAAATTGATCGCGACAAGGCTGTGTGCGGGCGACACGCCCGAGCGCGGGGCCGGTGGAACTACGACAGGTAAACAGCGGCGCAGTATTCGGCGCAACGCTAGATCGGTCCAGAAGGACCGGGTCGATCGGCGCGCCGGGGAGCACCGGACCCGGATACGGGCTCGAGTGGGAGTGAGGTAGGAGAAGCGTGGCGGGACAGAAGATCCGCATCAGGCTGAAGGCCTACGACCATGAGGCCATTGACGCTTCGGCGCGCAAGATCGTCGAAACCGTCGTCCGCACCGGTGCCAGCGTCGTAGGGCCGGTGCCGCTACCGACTGAGAAGAACGTGTATTGCGTCATCCGCTCACCGCATAAGTACAAGGACTCGCGGGAGCACTTCGAGATGCGCACACACAAGCGGTTGATCGACATCATCGATCCCACGCCGAAGACCGTTGACGCGCTCATGCGCATCGACCTTCCGGCCAGCGTCGACGTCAACATCCAGTAGGAGATTGGACAGAGCAATGGCACGAAAGGGCATTCTCGGTACCAAGCTGGGTATGACGCAGGTATTCGACGAAAGCAACAGAGTAGTACCGGTGACCGTGGTCAAGGCCGGGCCCAACGTGGTAACCCGCATCCGCACGCCCGAACGCGACGGTTATAGCGCCGTGCAGCTGGCCTATGGCGAGATCAGCCCACGCAAGGTCAACAAGCCGCTGACAGGTCAGTACACCGCCGCCGGCGTCAACCCACGCCGATACCTGGCGGAGCTGCGGCTGGACGACTCGGATGCCGCGACCGAGTACCAGGTTGGGCAAGAGTTGACCGCGGAGATCTTCGCCGATGGCAGCTACGTCGATGTGACGGGTACCTCCAAGGGCAAAGGTCTCGCCGGCACCATGAAGCGGCACGGCTTCCGCGGTCAGGGCGCCAGTCACGGTGCCCAGGCGGTGCACCGCCGTCCGGGCTCCATCGGCGGATGTGCCACGCCGGCGCGGGTGTTCAAGGGCACCCGGATGGCCGGGCGGATGGGCAATGACCGGGTGACCGTTCTTAACCTTTTGGTGCATAAGGTCGATGCCGAGAACGGCGTGCTGCTGATCAAGGGTGCGGTTCCTGGCCGCACCGGTGGACTGGTCATGGTCCGCAGTGCGATCAAACGAGGTGAGAAGTGATGGCTGCGCAAGAGCAGAAGACACTCAAAATCGACGTCAAGACGCCGGCGGGCAAGGTCGACGGCGCTATCGAGCTGCCGGCCGAGCTGTTCGACGTCCCGGCCAACATCGCGCTGATGCACCAGGTGGTCACCGCCCAGCGGGCGGCGGCACGCCAGGGTACCCACTCGACGAAGACGCGCGGCGAGGTCAGTGGCGGTGGCCGCAAGCCCTACCGGCAGAAGGGGACCGGTCGTGCCCGGCAGGGCTCGACGCGGGCGCCGCAGTTCACCGGCGGTGGCGTGGTACACGGTCCCAAGCCGCGCGACTACAGCCAGCGCACACCCAAGAAGATGATCGCCGCGGCGCTGCGCGGGGCGCTGTCCGACCGGGCCCGCAACGGGCGTATCCACGCGATCACCGAGCTAGTGGAAGGTCAAAACCCGTCGACCAAGAGCGCCAGGGCATTTCTGGCCAGCCTGACAGAACGTAAACAGGTGCTGGTGGTCATCGGGCGCAGCGACGAGGCCGGCGCGAAAAGCGTGCGCAATCTGCCGGGCGTGCACATCCTGGCGCCGGACCAGCTCAACACCTATGACGTGCTGCGTGCCGACGACGTGGTGTTCAGCGTTGAGGCGCTGAATGCCTATATCGCGGCCAACACCACGACGTCCGAGGAGGTTTCGGCCTGATGGCGACGCTCGCTGACCCCCGCGACATCATCCTGGCCCCGGTGATCTCGGAGAAATCCTATGGGTTGCTGGATGACAACGTGTACACGTTTTTGGTGCGCCCGGATTCCAACAAGACGCAGATCAAGATCGCCGTCGAGAAGATTTTTGCCGTCAAGGTCGCATCGGTGAACACCGCGAACCGGCAGGGCAAGCGTAAACGCACCCGGACCGGATACGGCAAGCGCAAGAGCACCAAGCGCGCCATCGTCACCCTGGCGCCGGGCAGCAGGCCGATCGACCTGTTCGGGGCACCGGCCTAGCCCGGCGACGATGCAGAGCGAAGCGATGAGGAGGAGCAGGGCAATGCGGCCTAGCCCGGCGACGATGCAGAGCGAAGCGATGAGGAGGAGCAGGGCAATGCGGCCTAGCCCGGCGACGATGCAGAGCGAAGCGATGAGGAGGAGCAGGGCAATGCGGCCTAGCCCGGCGACGATGCAGAGCGAAGCGATGAGGAGGAGCAGGGCAATGCGGCCTAGCCCGGCGACGAGAGCGTGAGAGAAAGACCTGATTAGACATGGCAATTCGCAAGTACAAGCCCACGACGCCTGGTCGTCGCGGCGCCAGCGTATCTGATTTCGCCGAGATCACCCGGTCAACCCCGGAGAAGTCGCTGGTGCGCCCGCTGCACGGTCGCGGTGGACGCAACGCGCATGGCCGGATTACCACCCGGCACAAAGGCGGCGGTCATAAGCGCGCTTACCGGATGATCGACTTTCGCCGCAATGACAAAGATGGTGTCAACGCCAAGGTCGCGCACATCGAGTACGACCCGAACCGTACCGCACGGATTGCGTTGCTCCACTATCTCGATGGGGAGAAGCGCTACATCATTGCACCCAACGGACTTTCGCAAGGGGATGTGGTGGAATCCGGCGCTAACGCCGACATCAAGCCGGGCAACAACCTGCCATTGCGCAACATCCCGGCCGGTACCTTGATCCACGCCGTGGAGCTCCGCCCGGGAGGTGGCGCTAAGCTTGCGCGCTCGGCCGGGTCGAGCATCCAGCTGCTCGGCAAGGAGGCCAGCTACGCGTCGCTGCGTATGCCCAGCGGTGAGATCCGCCGGGTCGACGTCCGCTGCCGCGCGACCGTCGGCGAAGTGGGCAATGCCGAGCAGGCAAACATCAACTGGGGCAAGGCCGGTCGGATGCGGTGGAAGGGCAAGCGCCCGTCGGTCCGGGGCGTGGTGATGAACCCGGTCGACCACCCGCACGGCGGTGGTGAGGGTAAGACCTCCGGCGGCCGTCACCCGGTTAGCCCGTGGGGCAAGCCTGAGGGGCGTACCCGCAATGCGAACAAGTCGAGCAACAAGTTCATCGTCCGACGCCGGCGCACCGGCAAGAAGCACTCGCGTTAGCCGCGCAATCAGATCTAGGGAGTTTCAGGAGTAGCCAACCATGCCACGCAGCCTGAAGAAGGGCCCGTTCGTCGACGAGCATCTGCTCAAGAAGGTCGATGTCCAGAACGAGAAGAACACCAAGCAGGTCATCAAGACCTGGTCGCGTCGGTCGACCATCATTCCGGACTTCATCGGCCATACCTTTGCGGTGCACGACGGCCGCAAGCACGTCCCCGTGTTCGTCACCGAATCGATGGTGGGCCACAAACTTGGTGAGTTCGCGCCGACACGCACCTTCAAGGGCCACATTAAAGACGACCGAAAGAGCAAGCGGCGATGACTGCGGCTACTAAGGCTACCGAGTATCCCTCGGCGGTCGCCAAGGCCCGATTTGTGCGGGTGTCGCCAAGAAAGGCGCGCCGGGTGATCGATCTGGTGCGTGGCAGGTCGGTGTCAGACGCGCTCGACATCCTGCGCTGGGCGCCGCAGGCCGCCAGCGGTCCGGTGGCCAAAGTGATCGCCAGTGCGGCGGCCAACGCGCAAAACAACGGCGGGCTGGACCCGGCAACCTTGGTGGTGGCCACCGTGTACGCCGACCAGGGACCGACCGCCAAGCGCATCCGTCCGCGCGCCCAGGGCCGCGCGTTCCGCATCCGCCGGCGCACTAGCCACATCACGGTGGTGGTGGAAAGCCGGCCGGCCAAAGATCAACGGTCGGCGAAATCGTCGCGGGCCCGCCGCACCGAGGCCAGCAAGGCCGCCAGCAAGGTCGGGGCTACGGCGCCGGCCAAGAAAGCGGCCGCCAAAGCGCCCGCCAAGAAGGCACCCGCCAGTTCCGGCGTTAAGAAGACACCCGCAAAGAAAGCGCCCGCCAAGAAGGCGCCCGCCAAGGCTTCTGAGACTTCTGCAGCGAAGGGAGGCTCAGACTAGTGGGCCAAAAGATCAATCCGCATGGCTTCCGGCTGGGCATCACCACCGACTGGAAGTCGCGCTGGTATGCCGACAAGCAGTATGCCGAGTACGTCAAGGAGGACGTGGCGATCCGCCGGCTGCTGTCCAGTGGCCTAGAGCGTGCTGGGATCGCCGATGTAGAGATCGAGCGGACCCGCGACCGGGTCCGGGTGGACATTCACACCGCGCGTCCGGGCATCGTCATTGGTCGGCGTGGGACCGAGGCCGACCGGATTCGTGCCGACCTGGAAAAGCTGACCGGCAAGCAGGTCCAGCTCAACATCCTGGAGGTCAAAAACCCGGAGTCGCAAGCGCAATTAGTGGCCCAGGGGGTAGCCGAGCAGTTGAGCAACCGGGTGGCGTTCCGCCGCGCAATGCGCAAGGCGATCCAGTCGGCGATGCGTCAGCCCAACGTCAAGGGAATCCGGGTGCAGTGCTCGGGCCGCCTCGGCGGCGCGGAAATGAGCCGCTCGGAGTTCTACCGCGAGGGCCGCGTCCCGCTGCACACCTTGCGGGCAGATATCGACTACGGCCTATACGAGGCCAAGACCACCTTCGGCCGGATCGGTGTGAAGGTGTGGATCTACAAGGGTGACATCGTGGGCGGCAAACGTGAATTGGCTGCCGCCGCGCCAGCGGGCGCCGACCGTCCGCGCCGTGAGCGGCCGTCGGGCACGCGCCCCCGTCGCAGCGGTGCTTCGGGCACCACGGCGACCGGTACCGACGCGGGTCGGGCCGCGGGTGGCGAAGAGGCCGCGCCTGACGCCGCAGCGCCCGTTGAAGCGCAGAGCACGGAGAGCTGAATCATGTTGATTCCCCGTAAGGTTAAACATCGCAAGCAGCACCATCCTCGCCAGCGCGGCATCGCCAGCGGCGGCACCACGGTGAACTTCGGCGACTACGGCATTCAGGCCCTTGAGCACGCCTATGTCACCAACCGGCAGATCGAATCGGCGCGTATCGCCATCAACCGGCACATCAAGCGTGGCGGCAAGGTTTGGATCAACATCTTCCCTGACCGCCCGCTGACCAAGAAGCCCGCCGAAACCCGCATGGGTTCGGGCAAGGGCTCGCCGGAGTGGTGGGTAGCCAACGTTAAGCCGGGCCGGGTGCTGTTCGAGCTCAGTTACCCCAATGAAGGTGTCGCCCGGGCCGCGCTCACCCGAGCGATCCACAAGCTGCCGATCAAGGCACGCATTATTACTCGAGAGGAGCAGTTCTGATGGCAGTGGGTGTCTCGCCGGGCGAACTGCGTGAGCTCACCGACGAGGAGCTGGCCGAGCGGTTGCGCGAGTCCAAGGAAGAGTTGTTCAACTTGCGTTTCCAGATGGCGACCGGCCAGCTCAACAATAACCGCCGGCTCCGTACGGTGCGTCAGGAAATCGCGCGCATCTACACCGTGCTGCGCGAACGAGAACTGGGTCTGGCGACTGGGCCCGATGGTAAGGAATCGTGATGGCAGAGGCTAAGACCGGCGCGAAGGCGGCGCCTAGGGTGGCTAAGGCCGCCAAGGCGGCCCCCAAGAAGGCCGCACCCAACGACGCTGAGGCCATAGGTGCGGCCAACGCGGCAAACGTTAAGGGGCCCAAGCACACTCCGCGTACTCCGAAGCCACGCGGCCGCCGCAAGACACGAATCGGCTATGTGGTGAGCGACAAAATGCAGAAGACCATTGTGGTGGAGCTGGAAGACCGCATGCGGCACCCGCTATACGGCAAGATCATCCGGACCACTAAGAAGGTCAAGGCACACGACGAAGACAGCGTTGCCGGCATTGGCGACCGTGTCTCGCTGATGGAGACGCGTCCGCTGTCGGCGACCAAGCGCTGGTGGCTCGTCGAGATCCTCGAGAAGGCTAAGTAAGCCTGACGAGCAGTCGCAAAAGCCCCCGACACGCGCGGCGTGCGGGGGCTTTTGCGACTGCTCGCCCAACCAGCGCGGCGTCAGTGCGGAAATCCTCAGCTGATTCCTACCCTGTGCGTGTAGTGTACACAACCGTTCATTAACTCCACGGGGAAGTGAGGCTGGCTTATGGCACCCGAGGCCACCGAGGCGTTCAACGGCACCATCGAGCTGGATATTCGTGATTCGGAGCCGGATTGGGGCCCATACGCAGCGCCGGTGGCACCGGAGCACTCACCAAACATCCTGTATCTGGTCTGGGACGACGTCGGCATCGCGACCTGGGACTGCTTTGGCGGCCTGGTCGAGATGCCCGCGATGACGCGCGTCGCCGAGCGTGGCGTGCGACTGTCGCAATTTCACACCACCGCACTGTGCTCGCCGACCCGGGCGTCGCTGCTGACCGGTCGCAACGCCACCACCGTAGGCATGGCTACCATCGAAGAGTTCACCGACGGGTTCCCCAACTGCAACGGGCGGATCCCGGCTGACACCGCGTTGCTCCCAGAGGTGCTGGCCGAACATGGCTACAACACCTACTGTGTGGGCAAGTGGCACCTGACGCCACTCGAAGAATCCAATATGGCGTCGACGAAGCGGCACTGGCCGACCTCGCGTGGGTTCGAGCGGTTCTACGGATTCCTAGGCGGGGAGACCGACCAGTGGTATCCCGACCTGGTATACGACAACCACCCAGTGAGTCCTCCCGGCACACCCGAGGGTGGCTACCACCTGTCAAAAGACATCGCCGACAAGACGATCGAGTTCATTCGTGATGCCAAGGTGATCGCGCCCGACAAGCCGTGGTTCAGCTACGTGTGCCCAGGCGCCGGGCATGCGCCGCACCACGTCTTCAAGGAATGGGCGGACAGATACGCCGGCCGATTCGACATGGGGTATGAGCGCTATCGCGAGATCGTGCTGGAAAGGCAAAAGGCGCTAGGGATCGTGCCACCCGACACCGAACTGTCGCCCATAAACCCTTATCTGGATGTGCCGGGGCCAAACGGCGAGACCTGGCCGCTGCAGGACACGGTGCGGCCGTGGGACTCGCTGAGCGATGAAGAAAAGAAGCTGTTTTGCCGGATGGCCGAGGTGTTCGCCGGCTTTCTGAGCTACACCGACGCCCAGATCGGACGGATCCTGGACTACCTCGAGGAATCCGGCCAGCTGGACAACACCATCATCGTGGTGATCTCCGACAACGGCGCCAGCGGCGAGGGCGGACCCAACGGATCGGTCAACGAAGGCAAGTTCTTCAACGGCTACATCGACACCGTCGCTGAAAGCATGAAGCTCTTCGACCACCTCGGTGGCCCGCAGACCTACAACCACTACCCCATCGGGTGGGCAATGGCCTTCAACACCCCCTACAAGCTGTTCAAGCGCTACGCCTCGCATGAAGGCGGCATTGCCGACCCGGCAATCATCTCCTGGCCCAACGGCATTGCCGCACACGGTGAAATCCGCGACAACTACGTCAATGTCAGCGACATCACGCCCACCGTCTACGACCTGTTGGGCATGACACCGCCGGGGACCGTCAAGGGGATTCCGCAGAAACCGATGGACGGCGTGAGCTTCATAGCGGCCCTTGCCGACCCGGCCGCCGACACCGGCAAGACCACCCAGTTCTACACCATGCTGGGCACCCGCGGGATCTGGCATGAAGGTTGGTTCGCCAACACCATTCACGCGGCCACGCCCGCCGGCTGGTCGAATTTCAACGCTGACCGCTGGGAACTGTTCCACATCGCAGCAGACCGCAGCCAGTGCCACGACCTGGCCGCCGAGCATCCCGACAAACTTGAGGAGCTCAAGGCGCTGTGGTTCTCCGAAGCCGCCAAGTACAACGGGCTGCCGCTGGCCGATCTGAACCTCCTGGAAACGATGACTCGGTCGCGGCCTTACCTGGTCAGCGAACGAGCCAGCTACGTCTACTATCCCGACTGCGCTGACGTCGGCATCGGCGCGGCCGTAGAGATTCGCGGGCGCTCGTTCGCCGTGCTGGCCGATGTGACCATCGATACCACCGGCGCCGAGGGCGTGCTGTTCAAGCACGGCGGCGCCCATGGCGGGCACGTGCTGTTCGTCCGGGACGGACGCTTGCACTACGTCTACAACTTCCTCGGTGAGCGCCAGCAGCTGGTCAGCTCGTCGGGTCCGGTCCCGTCGGGAAGACATCTACTCGGGGTTCGTTATTTGCGGACCGGAACCGTGCCCAACAGTCACACGCCGGTGGGCGATCTTGAGCTGTTCTTCGACGAGAACCTGGTCGGCGCCCTGACCAATGTGCTGACCCACCCTGGAACGTTCGGGTTGGCCGGCGCCGCTATCAGCGTTGGCCGCAACGGCGGTTCGGCTGTGTCCAGCCACTACGAAGCGCCGTTCGCGTTCACCGGCGGTACCATCACCCAGGTCACCGTCGACGTGTCAGGCCGACCGTTCGAAGATGTGGAATCCGATCTTGCGCTTGCTTTTTCGCGTGACTGAGCGGTCTGCTGTGACGCGGGACGGCGTGGTCGGCATACGCTGAAGTCGTGCTGACCGAGTTGGTTGACCTGCCCGGCGGATCGTTCCGCATGGGCTCGACGCGCTTCTACCCCGAAGAAGCGCCGATTCATACCGTGACCGTGCGCGCCTTTGCGGTAGAGCGACACCCGGTGACCAACGCGCAATTTGCCGAATTCGTCTCCGCGACAGGCTATGTGACGGTTGCAGAACAACCCCTTGACCCCGGGCTCTACCCAGGAGTGGACGCAGCAGACCTGTGTCCCGGTGCGATGGTGTTTTGTCCGACGGCCGGGCCGGTCGACCTGCGTGACTGGCGGCAATGGTGGGACTGGGTACCTGGCGCCTGCTGGCGCCATCCGTTTGGCCGGGACAGCGATATCGCCGACCGAGCCGGCCACCCGGTCGTACAGGTGGCCTATCCGGACGCCGTGGCCTACGCACGATGGGCTGGTCGACGCCTACCGACCGAGGCCGAGTGGGAGTACGCGGCCCGTGGCGGAACCACGGCAACCTATGCGTGGGGCGACCAGGAGAAGCCGGGGGGCATGCTCATGGCGAACACCTGGCAGGGCCGGTTTCCTTACCGCAACGACGGTGCATTGGGCTGGGTGGGAACCTCCCCGGTGGGCAGGTTTCCGGCCAACGGGTTTGGCTTGCTCGACATGATCGGAAACGTTTGGGAGTGGACCACCACCGAGTTCTATCCACACCATCGCATCGATCCACCCTCGACGGCCTGCTGCGCACCGGTCAAGCTCGCTACAGCCGCCGACCCGACGATCAGCCAGACCCTCAAGGGCGGCTCGCACCTGTGCGCGCCGGAGTACTGCCACCGCTACCGCCCGGCGGCGCGCTCGCCGCAGTCGCAGGACACCGCGACCACCCATATCGGGTTCCGGTGCGTGGCCGACCCGGTGTCCGGGTAGTGCCAACTTCGCATGAGGAACTGCACACCCAGCAGGGCGTCAGTCGGCGCGACGAGTCACTCCCGGGGGCTACGCATGAATTCGACTACCGGAGCGGGCCTGGCTGGGCGTGGGCGCGCGCAGTTGTACGGCCCCAACGGCGTGTCGCTGTACAAACACACGCCCTCGCTGGTCCGGTTGCCCCAAAAAGCCAAGCCCCCCAAACCAGTTGCTCGCCAGCAATGACGCCGGTTGCTACCATCTGACTCCGTGTCGCTTCCCGGGGCAGGACTGGGGCAGTGGGTTATCCGGTGATGACCGATGGCCGGTAGCGACCCACCAACAGGTGGGCCGGCGTCGCAGGCGGGTTCAGACGCGGGAGCCTCGCCAGAACACAAACACATGTCGCGGCGAAAGCACCTCGTGCTCGATGTCTGCATCATCCTGGGTGTTCTCATTGCCTACGTCTTTTCGCTGCTCGGCTACGACTGGTTGGCCCACACACCGGGTCCGCTTCCGCAGCCGGACGTGGGCACGACTGACGACACCGTGGTTTTGATCCGCTTCGAGGAGCTGCACACTGTGGCAAATCGCCTCGATGTGAAAGTGCTGGTGCTGCCCGACGATTCGATGATCGACCATCGCCTCCAAGTGTTGACTACGGACACCTCGGTGCGGTTGTATCCGGAGAACGAACTCGGAGATCTGCAGTACCCGGTAGGAAAGCTGCCCGCGCAAGTAGCGACCACGATCGAGGCGCACGGCAACCCGGGCGCCTGGCCATTCGATACATACACCACCGATACGGTCCAGGCCGATGTGCTCGTCGGCGCTGGCGACAACCGTCAATACGTACCCGCCCGGGTCGAAGTGACCGGATCGCTGGAAGGCTGGGACATCAGCGCCGTCCGCGTCGGGGAAAGCAGCCAAACCTCTGATCGCCCGGACAATGTCATCATCACCCTGAAGAGGGCCAAGGGTCCGCTGGTTTTCGACCTGGGCATCTGCCTGGTGCTGATCACATTGCCGACGTTGGCCTTGTTCGTGGCCATCCAGATGATTACCGGCCGCAGAAAATTCCAACCACCGTTCGGCACTTGGTACGCCGCGATGTTGTTCGCTGTCGTGCCGCTGCGCACTATTCTCCCGGGCTCGCCGCCGGCGGGTGCGTGGATTGACCGGGCCGTTGTGATCTGGGTGCTCATAGCGCTGGCGGCGGCGATGGTGGTGTACATCGTCGCCTGGTACCGAGAATCGGACTAAGGCGGGCGTCAGATGGCTTCTGTCGACGCGTCCGGAGGGTTTCCGCTGGATTTCATAAACAGGCGCTAGCGCGGTGTCCAACGATACGATTGGGGCCCATGCGGCCCGACGAGATCGGCTCGCTGCGGGCCGGCCTGGCGGCTGTTGCGCGGTGAACTCAAAACGCGTTGACGCCGGATCAGCTATCCGATGATTCAGGCGGAGATCTCGACGATCGTGGGCGCTACCGCCAATCCGGTATCCGGGTAGATCATGATCGACATGGGTTGATCTGCCCTGGTGGGGCGGACTCACATTAGCGAAATTTTGCGCTGAGTAGGTCGTCCCCTAAACTTCAGGGGTTGCCGTGAGCAGACCTCGGCCGGCGCGCATAAGCTTTGCTTGGTCGGCCCCGCGTGCCCGTCGGCGACAAAGACCGCGCACGTCAGGGATGGTCCTGGCTGGCTCCTCCTACCGTGCACACGTCAACCAGGTCAGGAGATCTAGTGATTCAGCAGGAATCGCGGCTGAAGGTCGCCGACAACACCGGCGCCAAGGAGATCTTGTGCATCCGGGTGCTGGGCGGTTCGTCGCGACGCTACGCCGGCATCGGTGACGTCATCGTGGCCACCGTGAAGGACGCCATTCCGGGCGGCAACGTTAAGCGGGGGGATGTCGTCAAGGCCGTCGTGGTGCGCACAGTCAAGGAACGCCGACGTCCCGACGGCAGCTACATCAAGTTCGACGAGAACGCCGCGGTGATCATCAAGCCCGACAACGACCCGCGCGGCACCCGCATTTTTGGACCGGTCGGTCGCGAGCTGCGGGAGAAGCGGTTTATGAAGATCATTTCGCTGGCCCCGGAGGTGTTGTAGATGAAGGTCCACAAAGGCGACACCGTGCTGGTGATTTCGGGCAAAGATAAAGGGGCCAAGGGCAAAGTCTTGCAGGCGTATCCGGACCGCAACCGGGTATTGGTCGAGGGTGTCAACCGGATCAAGAAGCACACCGCGATCTCGACCACCCAGCGGGGCGCGCGTTCGGGTGGGATCGTCACCCAGGAAGCGCCGATCCATGTCTCCAACGTGATGGTGGTTGACTCCGACGGCAAGCCCACCCGAATCGGCTATCGGGTCGACGAGGAGACCGGCAAGCGCGTCCGTATCTCCAAGCGCAACGGCAAGGACATTTGATGACCACTGCACAGAAGGTTCAGCCGCGCCTCAAGGAGCGCTACCGCAGTGAGATTCGGGATGCGCTGCGCAAGCAGTTCGGCTACGGCAATGTCATGCAGATCCCGACGGTGACGAAAGTCGTCGTCAACATGGGTGTCGGCGAGGCCGCCCGGGACGCCAAGTTGATCAACGGGGCGGTCAACGATTTGGCGCTGATCACCGGGCAGAAGCCGGAAGTCCGCCGGGCGCGCAAGTCCATCGCGCAGTTCAAATTGCGTGAGGGCATGCCGGTGGGCGTCCGAGTCACGCTGCGCGGTGACCGGATGTGGGAGTTCCTTGACCGGCTCACGTCGATCGCACTGCCACGCATCCGTGACTTCCGTGGGCTTTCGCCCAAACAGTTCGACGGTGTGGGCAACTACACCTTCGGGCTGGCCGAGCAGGCGGTATTCCACGAGGTTGACGTGGACAAGATTGACCGGGTCCGTGGCATGGACATCAACGTCGTCACTTCCGCGGCGACCGACGACGAAGGCCGAGCGCTGTTGCGGGCCCTCGGCTTTCCCTTCAAGGAGAACTGAGCAGATGGCGAAGAAGGCACTGGTCAACAAGGCCGCAGGCAAACCGAGGTTTGCCGTGCGCGCCTACACCCGTTGCAGCAAGTGCGGCCGCCCGCGTGCGGTCTACCGCAAGTTCGGGCTGTGCAGGATTTGCCTGCGCGAGATGGCGCACGCGGGTGAGTTGCCCGGCGTGCAGAAGAGCAGCTGGTAACGGGACACGGGGACTAGAACATATGACCGCGCTGACGACGATGCAGTGGGGGTACCCCCAGACGCGCAGCGGCGAGGGGGCCGCAAGCGATGAGGAGGAGTAGCGCTCGATGACCGCGCTGACGACGATGCAGAGCGCAAGCGATGAGGAGGAGTAGCGCTCGATGACGATGACGGACCCGATCGCAGACTTTTTGACCCGTCTGCGTAACGCCAACTCGGCGTATCACGACGAGGTCAGCTTGCCGCACTCCAAGCTCAAGGCCAACATCGCGCAGATTCTCAAGAACGAGGGGTACATCAGCGACTTCCGAACCGAGGACGCTCGGGTCGGTAAATCGCTGGTTATCCAGCTCAAGTACGGCCCTAGCCGGGAGCGCAGCATCGCCGGGTTGCGGCGGGTGTCCAAGCCCGGCCTGCGGGTGTACGCGAAATCCACCAATCTGCCGCGGGTGCTCGGCGGCCTGGGCGTGGCGATCATCTCGACCTCCTCGGGCCTGCTGACTGACCGGCAGGCAGCTAGACAGGGCGTGGGCGGCGAAGTCCTCGCATATGTCTGGTGAGAGTGTGGTGAGAGGAAGCAACCATGTCGCGTATTGGTAAGCAGCCGATTCCGGTGCCCGCCGGGGTCGACGTCACGATCGAGGGACAGAGCATCTCGGTTAAGGGGCCCAAGGGCACCCTAGGACTGACGGTCGCCGAGCCAATCAAAGTGGCACGCAATGACGACGGCGCTATCGTGGTCACCCGTCCCGACGATGAGCGGCGTAATCGCTCCTTACACGGGCTGTCCCGTACCCTGGTGTCCAACCTGGTCACTGGCGTGACGCAGGGGTACACCACCAAGATGGAGATCTTCGGGGTTGGCTATCGGGTGCAGCTCAAGGGCTCCAATCTGGAGTTTGCGCTGGGGTACAGCCACCCGGTGGTGATCGAGGCTCCCGAAGGAATCACGTTCGCCGTCCAGGCACCGACGAAGTTCACCGTTTCCGGGATCGACAAACAAAAAGTCGGCCAGATCGCCGCCAATATCCGCCGTCTTCGCCGTCCCGATCCGTACAAGGGCAAGGGCGTGCGCTACGAGGGCGAGCAGATCCGCCGCAAGGTCGGAAAGACAGGTAAGTAGCCATGGCGCAATCAGTTTCCGCGACTCGACGAATCTCCCGCCTGCGCCGGCACACGCGGCTGCGGAAGAAGCTCTCGGGCACCGCGGAGCGCCCGCGGCTGGTGGTGCATCGGTCCGCGCGGCACATCCACGTGCAACTGGTGAACGACCTCAACGGCACCACCGTGGCCGCCGCTTCGTCGATCGAGGCCGATGTGCGCGGCGTGCCGGGTGACAAAAAGGCCCGCAGTGTGCGGGTCGGCCAGTTGATCGCCGAGCGGGCCAAAGCCGCCGGCATCGACACCGTGGTATTCGACCGCGGCGGGTATACCTACGGCGGACGAATCGCCGCGCTGGCCGACGCCGCACGCGAGAACGGATTGAGTTTCTGATGAACGGGAGGACCGCATAATGGCGGAGCAGCCGGCCGGACAGGCAGGCACTACCGACAACCGTGACGCACGGGGTGATCGGGAGGGCCGGCGCCGCGACAGCGGCCGCGGCAGTCGTGAACGGGATGGCGAGAAGAGCAACTATCTAGAGCGGGTCGTCGCCATCAACCGCGTCTCCAAGGTGGTCAAGGGTGGTCGGCGCTTCAGCTTCACCGCTTTGGTCATCGTGGGCGACGGTAACGGGATGGTCGGTGTCGGCTACGGCAAGGCCAAGGAAGTACCGGCCGCGATCGCCAAGGGCGTCGAAGAGGCGCGCAAAAGCTTCTTCCGGGTACCGCTGATCGGCGGCACCATCACGCACCCGGTGCAGGGCGAGGCGGCCGCCGGTGTGGTGTTGCTACGGCCGGCCAGCCCGGGTACCGGTGTGATCGCCGGTGGTGCGGCCCGCGCGGTGCTGGAATGTGCGGGGGTGCACGACATCTTGGCCAAGTCGCTGGGCAGTGACAACGCGATCAATGTGGTGCACGCCACCGTGGCCGCGCTCAAGCTGCTGCAGCGTCCGGAGGAGGTGGCGGCGCGCCGCGGTTTGCCGATAGAGGACGTCGCCCCGGCCGGGATGCTGAAGGCGCGTCGGAAAAGTGAAGCGCTGGCCGCCAGCGTTTTGCCGGATAGAACGATATAGCCATGTCACAGCTGAAGATCACCCAGGTGCGCAGCACCATCGGAGCACGCTGGAAGCAGCGCGAGAGCCTGCGCACTCTGGGCTTACGAAGGATTCGTCATTCGGTGATCCGCGAAGACAACGCAGCGACTCGCGGACTGATCGCGGTGGTGCGTCACCTCGTGGAGGTTGAGCCCGCGCAGACCGGAGGGAAGACATAGTGACGCTCAAGCTGCATGACCTGCGCCCCGCGCGGGGGTCCAAGACCGCCCGCACCCGAGTCGGTCGAGGTGACGGCTCCAAGGGCAAGACGGCCGGCCGTGGCACCAAGGGCACCAGGGCCCGCAAGCAGGTGCCGGTGACCTTCGAGGGCGGGCAGATGCCGATCCACATGCGGCTGCCCAAGCTCAAGGGCTTCCGTAACCGGTTTCGCACCGAATACGAAATTGTCAACGTCGGCGACATCAACCGGCTGTTTCCGCAGGGTGGTGCCGTCGGCGTGGACGACCTGGTGGCCAAGGGGGCCGTCCGCAAGAACGCTCTGGTCAAGGTGTTGGGTGACGGCAAGCTGACCGCCAAGGTCGACGTGTCCGCGCACAAGTTCAGCGGCAGCGCGCGCGCGAAGATCACCGCAGCGGGCGGTTCAGCCACCGAGCTCTAGTTTCGGGCGAGCAGACGCAAAATGCCCCCGAAATGCCCATTTTCGGGGGCTTTTGCGTCTGCTCGCGGGCCCTTGGCGGCCGGTGGGTACGCTGGGTGAATATGGTTGCCTTTCTGCCTTCCATTCCCGTTGTCGAGGACCTACGCGCCCTGGTCGGCCGGGTTGATACCGCCCGCCACCACGGTGTACCCAACGGCTGCGTGCTCGAATTCAACCTGCGGTCGGTGCCGCCGGAGACGACGGGCTTCGACCCTCTTACGGTGCTCACCGGGGGTGGGCGGCCGATGGCGCTGCGCGATGCGGTCGCCGCGATCCACCGTGCCGCCGAGGACCCCCGGGTAGCCGGGCTGATAGCCCGCGTGCAGCTTCCGCCCTCGCCGGCGGGGGCGGTTCAGGAGCTGCGGGAGGCCATCGCGGCCTTCAGTGCGGTCAAGCCGTCGCTGGCCTGGGCCGAAACTTATCCGGGCACCCTGTCCTACTATCTGGCTTCGGCGTTCGGTGAGGTCTGGATGCAACCCTCGGGGAGTGTGGGGCTGGTCGGCTTCGCCACCAACGCCACATTCCTGCGCGACGCCCTGCACAAGGCGGGCATCGAGGCCCAGTTCGTCGCCCGGGGCGAATACAAGTCGGCGGCAAACCTTTTCACCGAGGATGGCTTCACAGACGCCCACCGCGAAGCGGTCACGCGGATGCTGGACAGTCTGCAGGACCAGGTGTGGCAGGCGGTCGCCAAGTCGCGCAATATCGGCGTCGATGCGCTTGATGAGCTGGCTGACCGGGCTCCGCTATTGCGGGACGACGCCGTGACTTGCGGTCTGATCGACCGGATCGGATTTCGCGACCAAGCCTACGCCCGTATGGCGGAATTGGTTGGTGTGGAAAAAGGTTCACCGGAATCCAGTGGCTCGCAAACAAGCCCAGACGAAAAGCCGCCGCGGATGTACCTGGCGCGCTACGCCAGTTCGGCCCGGCCACGGCTGACGCCCCCCGTCCCATCGATTCCTGGTCGCCGGTCCAAGCCGACGATCGCGGTGGTGACCCTGGAAGGCCCGATCGTCAACGGTCGTGGTGGGCCCCAGTTTCTGCCGCTCGGTCCGTCGAGCGCCGGCGGTGACACCATCGCGGCAGCGCTGCGGGAGGTGGCCGCCGACGATTCGGTGTCGGCGATAGTGCTGCGGGTCGACAGTCCGGGGGGCTCGGTCACCGCATCGGAGACTATCTGGCGTGAGGTGGCCAGGGCCCGCGACCGTGGCAAACCGGTGGTGGCGTCGATGGGTGCGGTCGCCGCCTCCGGTGGCTATTACGTGTCGATGGGTGCCGACGCCATCGTGGCCAACCCGGGCACCATCACCGGGTCGATCGGTGTGATCACCGGAAAGCTGGTGGTTCGGGATCTCAAGGACCGGTTGGGTGTCGGGTCGGATGCGGTGCGCACCAACGCTAATGCCGATGCCTGGTCGATCGACGCACCCTTCACCCCGGACCAGCAGGCCCATCGCGAGGCGGAGGCGGACTTGTTCTACAGCGACTTCGTGGAACGCGTCGCCGAGGGCCGCAAGATGACTACCGACGCCGTGGACGTCGTTGCGCGAGGCCGGGTCTGGACCGGTGCCGACGCTCTCGATCGCGGCCTGGTCGACGAACTCGGCGGCCTTCGAACCGCGGTGCGTCGCGCGAAGGTGCTAGCCGGACTAGATGAGGACACCGAGGTTCGCATAGTCAGTTATCCGGGGTCGTCACTCTGGGACATGGTGCGACCGCGTCCGTCGTCACGACCGGCAGCGGCATCGCTGCCGGATGCTATGGGTGCGCTGCTTGCCCGTTCGATCGTCGGCATCGTCGAGCAGGTGGAACAGACTCTCAGTGGTGCCAGCGTGTTGTGGCTGGGGGAGTCGCGCCTCTAGCCGTTCAAACGACCGCTGATGAAGATGATTTCGCCGAGCGGATCGTCGTCGTGTGGGGCGGGAACGGGCAAACCATTGCGCCTGAATAGGTCGGTCCGCACTGTGCCCTCAACGTCCCAGCCCTTGGCGCGCAGGTAGTCGACGACGTGGCTGCGTTCGCCAGAATACACCAGCGACGCCATGTCGATGTCCACGCCGTGCTTGCGAAACGAATCCGCCATTTCTCGTACCCGGCCTGCGTCGAAATCCACAATGCCCGGGACAAGTTCGGTAGCGATCGTGCTGCCCGCAACACTGAGTTCGGTGCTGTTGTCGAACAACCGGTCCTGGGATCCGGCGGCAGGTAGATCAGCATGCCTTCGGCCAACCATGCTGTCGGTGCCGTCGAGTCCAGGCCGGCAGCTTGCAGTGCCGCCGGCCAGTCCGCGCGCAAGTCGATGTACACCGTGCGCCGAATGGCGGTGGGCTTGGCGCCGATGCCGGCCAAGGTGGTTGTCTTGAAGTCGATCACCTGTGGTTGGTCGATCTCGTAGACCACGGTGCCGGCCGGCCACGGCAACCGATAGGCGCGCGCGTCCAACCCGGCTGCCAGGATCACCACTTGTCGCACTCCGCCGTCCGTGGCAGTGCGGAAGTAGTCGTCGAAGTACTTGGTGCGCACCGCTATCCCGTCGATCATCGCCTGTGCCCGCCCCGGCGAAAGGTTCCCGGTCGTCGCGATATCGAGCTCGCCGTCGATCAACTTGGTGAAGAAATCCAGCCCGACCGCGCGCACCAGCGGTTCGGCGAACGGGTCGTTGATCAAACCTCGTGGATCCTTGGTCGCCAACGCGCGTCCGGCAGCAACCATGGTCGCGGTAGCCCCGACGCTGGAGGCTAGATCCCAGTTGTCGTCGTGAGCGCGCGGCATCTGCGCCCTATGTCCGGGTCGCAGCGACGTAGTTCATTGTGCCGGGACGGCCGCTGCAGCGCTGAGGTCGGCCAGTGTACGCGACCGCCAACTCAGCCGGTAAGCCCTGGCGGCGGTGGAGCAGTCGTCGAAGCCTGGTGAGCATCACTGCGAGTCATCGTGTAGGCGGCCGATTTCGACAGTTCATTGACGGGGCAAGCGGTATGGCGCCACGAAGGTGCTGGCTTGCGGTGTGCTGGGTACTGTCTGTGTTTCCGTTGCAACCTGGCGCTGACATAGAAGAAATCAGGCAACGGCACTTCTTCGTCCTCGAACGGTTGAAATCCGTTGGCGGTCAGCAGGTCCTGGGATTTGATCTCGGTCAGCAGCCAACCATTGTCGGATAGGTACGAGGCGGGCTCGTTGCGGTCGCCGAAGTACACCAGCTCATTCATGTCTAGATCGAAACCGTATGCGCGCCAACGATTGGCGAGGATCGTCATGCGCTCCCTCATCCGTTCCTCATGATGCGGCTTGAAGTTGCGTATGCTCTCGGTTGCAAACCTGCTGTCCGGCACACTGAGCGCGGTGACATTGTCCAACAAGCGGTCCTGCGCTTCCGGCGGGAGGTAGCGGAGCAACCCTTCAGCGCTCCACGCGGTGGGCTGGGTCGGGTCGAATCCCGCCGCGCCCAACGCGGTGGGCCAATCCGCACGCAAATCGGCGGTGACCACGCGCCGGTCGGCGGTGGGCGTGGCGCCCAGTTCGGCGAGTGTGCGAGTTTTGAACCCCATGACTTGCGGTTGGTCGATCTCATACACCACGGTCTGGGCGGGCCAGGCCAGCCGGTATGCCCGGGAATCCAATCCTGAGGCCAGGATCACGACCTGCCTGATGCCCGCGCGTGTCGCATCCATGAAGAACTCGTCGAAGAACTTGGTGCGGACGGCATGGTGTTCGGCCATACGGACCATGGACGCATTCGGGCGTTCCGGATCGTCGATGTCTGAGGCCGTCAATTCCCCGCTCGCGAGCCGGGTCAGAACGTCCACCCCCACCGCCCGGACCAGCGGCTCAGCGAACTGATCGTTGATCAGTGGGTTGGCGGCGCGGGTCGCCATCGCGCGAGCCGCCGCAACCATCGTGGCGGTCGCCCCGACGCTGGATGCCAGATCCCAGGTGTCCCCTTCGCACCTGATGGAACCGGTGTATGTCATGCACGGCCTCTCTTCAAAAAGCGGGGATAATTCCTTAGTAAAGTTAACAACAGGCGACAAATTCCGCGACTTGGAAAGGCTGGCGCGATCGGCGGCGTCGGGGTGCCGCCATAGGGGGCGCACGTGGGGGTCCTGGCTGTTGAGCGTGAATACCGCGATGGGTTTTCGGCGTGTCGCGTGGTGCGATTCACTCTCGGTGCGGCTAGAGCGGATTCGCGCGCAGATAGCCGTAGACGCCCGTGAAGTTACGGCACACGTCCTCAGGAATTGGCACCGGTCCACCGAGAGCGCGGGCACCCCAAACGATTTGTGCGGTGCGCTCAACAAGGGCGGTGACGCGCAGCACCTGGTCGGGGCGGGGCCCCACGGCCACCAGGCCGTGGTTGGCGATCAGGGCGGCGGCGCGGCCCTCAAGCGCGCGCACCGCGTTGCGGCCGACCTCGGGTGTACCGGACGCGGCGTACTCGGTGCAGCGAACGTCCCCGCCGCAGTAGATCGCGAACTCGTCGATGCAGGCGGGAATCGGCTCATGGGCGACGGCGAACATGGTCGCCCACACCGGGTGGCTGTGGATCACGCTGCCAATGTCGTCGAATGCGCGATAGCACGCCAGGTGTAGGTTTAGTTCGGTCGACGGCGACCGGCCGTCCTTGGCGTGCAGCACCGCACCGCCGGCGTCGACTAGCACCAGATCGTGGAGCAGCATCTCGGCGTAGTCGACCGAGGACGGCGTGATGACCACGTTGCCGTCCGAGCGCCTGGCTGAGATATTTCCGGCGGTCCCCTCGACCAGGCCCCGACGCAACATGTCCTTGGCGGCCGCCAGCACCGCGGATTCCGGGTCGTCAACGAAGTTCATGAGCCCAATACCTCCGGGTTGACGACATGGGCGGGCCTGTTGCCGGACAGCAGTGCGCCCAGGTCGTCGGCGACCATCCGCGCCTGCCGGGCCTCGGTGTTCCAGGTGGCCCCGCCGATGTGGGGGGTGAGGACGACATTGGGCATGCTCACCAAAGGGTGATCGGTCGGCAGCCATTCACCGGTGAAGTGGTCCAGGCCGGCGGCGGCCAGCTTGCCGCCACGCAGGGCGTCGACGAGCGCATCGGTGTCGTGCAGCTGGGACCGGGCGGTGTTGAGAAACACCGCACCGTCGCGCATGGCCGCGAACTGCTGGGCACCGATCATCCCGATCGTGTCGTCGGTGACCGCCGCGTGCATGGAGACGATGTCAGCCTCGGCCAGCAGCTCGTCAAGGCTGTGGCCGGCGTCGTCGCGGTAAGGATCGTGCGCGATGACCCGCAGGCCCAGCCCGGACAGCCTCCAGCGCACCGCGCGACCGACGGCACCCAGGCCCACCAGCCCGGCAGTCAGCCCGGCGATTTCGGCACCGCGGAACCGCTGATAGGGGATGGTGCCGTCGCGAAAGATGTTGCCGGACCGCACATCTGCGTCCGCGGGAATCAGGTGCCGGGCGACGGCCAGCAACAGGGCCACCGTCATCTCGGCGACAGCGTCGGCGTTGCGAGCCGGGGTGTGCAGCACCGGTATGCCGGCCGCGGTGGCGCCGGGGATGTCGACGTTGCTGGGATCCCCGCGGGTGGCGGCGACCACCCGCAACCCCCGCTCGAACACCGGGCCACCGACCGAGTCACTTTCCACCACAAGAACATCGGCGGCGACGGCGGTGATCCGGTCAGCTAGCTGCTCGGCGCTGTAGATTCGCAGCGGTCGCTGATCGATCCACGGGTCGTATACCACGTCGGCTAGCCGCCGGAGCTGGGCGAACCCCGGTCCACGCAATGGAGCCGTCACCAGAGCACGCGGTCGAGGCGTCACGTTTGCCAATGCTGGCGTACGGTGGCGCCCGTGTCACGCGACGACGTCACAATCGGCATCGATATCGGCACCACCGCCGTCAAAGCGGTGGCCGCCGACGACAACGGTCGGGTGACGGCGCGGGTACGGATTGGCCACCAGCTGGCGGTGCCGGCCCCCGACCGGCTGGAGCACGACGCCGACGAAGCGTGGCGGCGGGGACCATTGGCAGCACTGGACCGGCTGGTCGGACCCGACACCCGGGCACTGGCCGTTGCCGCGATGGTGCCATCGCTGACCGCTGTCGATCCCGCTGGCCGGCCGATCACACCCGGGCTGCTGTACGGCGACGCCAGGGGTCGGGTACCGAACGCCTCGGTGGCACGGGCGCAGTCGGTGCCGTCGGTGGGTGAGACCGCCGAGTTTCTGCGCTGGACGGCCGGCCAAGCGCCGGATGCGTCCGGGTACTGGCCGGCGCCGGCGGTGGCCAATTACGCCTTGTCGGGCGAAGCGGTCATCGACTATGCCACGGCCGTCACGACTCTCCCGTTGTTCGACGGGACGGGATGGAACGCGACCGCTTGCGCCGACTGCGGTGTGACCGTTGACCGGATGCCGCGGGTGGAGACGTTCGGAGTGGGAGTGGGGCAGGTGCGCGGCACCGGCGCGGTGCTGGCGGTCGGTGCCGTCGATGCCCTGTGCGAACAGATCGTGGCCGGCGCCGACCGCGACGGCGACGTGTTGGTGCTATGCGGCGCCACCTTGATCGTGTGGACCACCATCTCCGCGGCTCGTCAAGTGCCGGGTTTGTGGACCATCCCGCATACGGCACCGGGCAAGAGCCAGATCGGAGGGGCCAGCAACGCTGGTGGGTTGTTCCTCAACTGGGTGGATCGTGTTATTGGACCGGGCGATCCAGCGCTAGCCGATCCGCGGCGGGTGCCGGTGTGGCTGCCCTATATACGCGGCGAGCGCACCCCGTTCCATGAGCCCGATCGCCGGGCCGTGCTCGACGGTGTGGATCTCTCCCAGGACGCCGCATCGGTGCGGCGGGCCGCCTACGAGGCGTCGGGCTTCGTCGTGCGCCAGCTCATCGAGCTAAGCGGGGCGCCGGTGGCGCGCATCGTGGCGGCAGGCGGCGGCACCCGGATACAGCCTTGGATGCAGGCTATCGCCGACGCGACCGGCCGGCCGGTGGAGGTGTCCAGGGTGGCCGAAGGGGCGGCACTGGGAGCGGCTTTCCTCGGCCGCTTGGCGGCCGGATTGGAATCGTCGATCGCCGACGCTGCCCGGTGGGCCTCAACCGACCGCATTGTCGAACCCAGTGCCGACTGGGCGGGGCCGACCAAGGAACGCTATCGCCGGTTCCTGGCGCTCAGCGGCTCGAAGTTGGCCTGACGGTGGACCAAGATGCATGGCGCAAGAACTGGTGTGTCGTTCTACGCTTATGCAATGACAGATCACGACCAGACCGCGGCCCGTCGAGAGATCGCCGATGCCCTGCTCGCCGCGCTGGAACGTCGGCATGAGGTCGCAGACGCCATCGTGGAGGCCGCCAACAAGGCCGCCGCCGTCGAGGCGATCGTGAACTTGCTGGGCACCTCGCACTTGGCCGCCGAAGCGGTGATGAGCATGTCTTTCGATCAGCTCACCCAGGATGCGCGCACAAAGATCATCGCCGAGCTCGACGACCTGAACAAACAGCTGAGCTTCACCGTCAAGGAGCGTCCAGCCAGCTCTGGTGAGGGCCTGGAGCTGCGGCCGTTCTCCCCAGATGAGGACCGCGACATCTTCGCTCGACGAACCGAAGAAATGGGCGCCGCCGGCGATGGATCCGGGGGACCCGCCGGCAGCGTCGACGACGAGATCCGAGCCGCACAGAAGCGCGTCGACGACGAGGAGGCGGCTTGGTTCGTGGCTGTTGATTCCGGCGTCAAGGTCGGGATGGTGTTCGGCGAGCTTGTCCACGGCGAGGTGGACGTCCGGATCTGGATTCACCCCGATCATCGAAAAAAGGGTTACGGAACCGCGGCATTGCGCAAGTCGCGCTCGGAGATGGCCTGGGCGTTCCCGGCCGTGCCGATGGTCGCCCGCGCGCCCGCGGCCCAACCCGCCCAGCCGGGAAGTGCCGGCCGGTAGCATCCGGTTCGGTCTGGCAGGCGGTCGCCAGGCCGATCGGCGGCGAATCCGCGGCGCCAACGCTGCCGCCGGATCCCAACTGGCTTAATCAGCGTGTGTCTTGGTGTTTCTGCTTCAGTTCGGCGGAGACATAGATCACCTCGCCGAACGGGGCGTCGTCGCCGTCGATCGGCGGCAGTCCGTGTTCAGCCAGCAAGTCGGTGGTGCTCGCGCTGGCGGTTCGCCAGCCGTGGTCGGCCAGATAGGTCCGCGCGTCCGTGCGGTCGCCGAAATACACCAGGCCCGACATGTCGAGGTCGAGGCCATGGCGCCTGAACCGCTCCGCCAGGCGCCGCATGCGTCCCCGCAGTTCTTCTTCGTTGAGCCGATTGATGTCGCGCAGGACTTCGGTGGCGAACTGGCTGCCCGGTACGCTCTGGGCGGTGATCTGGTCAAGCAGCCGGTCCTGCGCCTCGGCGGACAGATAGCCCAGCAGCCCCTCGGCGATCCAGGCGGTCCGCTGCGCGTTGTCAAAGCCGGCTTTTTGCAGGGCGGTGGGCCAGTCGTCGCGCAAATCGACCGCCACGGTGCGCCGGTCGGTCGTGGGTGCCGCACCCAGGCCGGCCAGCGTCGTGGTCTTGAAGTCGATCACCTGCGGCTGATCGACTTCGAAGACGATGGTGCCGGCTGGCCAGCGCAGCCGGTAGGCGCGGGAATCCAGGCCGGAAGCCAAGATGACGGCCTGCCGAATCCCGGCTCGGGTGGCATCCAGAAAGAAGTTGTCGAAGTAGTGAGTGCGAATGGCCATCGCGTCGGCGAACCGCCGCAGGCCGTTGGCCTCGTCTTCGGCTAGCTCGTCGGGATCCAGTTCGCCACTGGCCATGCGTACGAAGAAGTCGACGCCGACCGCGCGGACCAGCGGTTCCGCGAACTGGTCGTTGACCAGCGCGCCGGGAGCCCGGCCGGCTACCGCTCGGGCCGCCGCCACCATGGTGGCCGTCAAACCCACACTGGACGCCAAGTCCCACGAATCGCCCTCAAAGCGGGCACTGCCCGTTTGCGTCATCTGTAACCCCTTCGATAGCTCGCACCGTGGCGGCCCGGAACGGGCCAGTCCATACCAGCTGTTAGTCTCTTACACGATTTGGCGCGCGACGCCGTACGTCCTGGCCTGCGGGTGTTGGGCGCGTGATGCAAGATGACCCCGGGCTGCGCAGGAGGATAGAGTGCTTTCGGCTTTCATCTCGTCGCTGCGAACAGTCGACTTGAGACGAAAGATCCTCTTCACGCTGGGCATCGTCATTCTCTACCGTGTCGGTGCCGCGCTGCCGTCCCCCGGTGTCAATTTTCCGAACGTGCAGCAGTGCATCAAAGAAGCCAGCGCGGGCGAAGCCGGACAGATCTATTCCCTGATCAACCTGTTCTCCGGCGGTGCGTTATTAAAGCTCACGGTGTTCGCGGTGGGGGTGATGCCCTACATCACCGCCAGCATCATCGTGCAGCTGCTCACCGTGGTCATCCCGAGGTTCGAGGAACTCCGGAAGGAAGGCCAGGCGGGTCAGTCGAAGATGACCCAGTACACCCGTTACCTAGCGATCGCGTTGGCTATCCTTCAAGCCACCAGCATCGTGGCGTTGGCTGCCAACGGCGGGTTGCTACAAGGTTGCTCGCTGGACATCATCGCCGACCAGAGCATTTTCACACTGGTCGTCATCGTGCTCGTGATGACGGGCGGCGCCGCGTTGGTGATGTGGATGGGCGAGTTGATCACCGAACGCGGCATCGGCAACGGCATGTCGCTGCTGATCTTCGTTGGCATCGCTGCCCGCATCCCGGCCGAAGGTCAAAGCATCCTGGAAAGCCGCGGTGGAGTCGTCTTCACCGCGGTCTGCGCGGCCGCGTTGATCATCATCGTCGGTGTGGTGTTCGTCGAACAGGGTCAGCGCCGGATTCCAGTGCAATACGCCAAGCGCATGGTGGGCCGGCGGATGTATGGCGGGACTTCGACTTATCTGCCGCTCAAGGTCAACCAGGCCGGCGTTATCCCGGTTATCTTCGCGTCGTCGCTGATCTACATTCCGCACCTGATCACCCAGCTGATTCGCAGCGGCAGCGGTGTCGTGGGAAACAGCTGGTGGGACAAATTCGTCGGCACGTACCTGTCCGACCCGAGCAACCTGGTCTACATCGGCATCTACTTCGGCCTCATCATCTTCTTCACCTACTTCTACGTGTCGATCACCTTCAACCCCGACGAACGTGCCGACGAGATGAAGAAGTTCGGCGGCTTCATTCCGGGAATTCGGCCGGGCCGTCCGACCGCAGACTATCTGCGCTATGTGCTGAGCCGGATTACCTTGCCGGGCTCGATTTACCTCGGCGTGATCGCCGTGCTGCCCAACCTGTTCCTCCAGATCGGCGCCGGTGGAACCGTGCAGAACCTGCCCTTTGGGGGTACCGCGGTGCTGATCATGATCGGTGTCGGTTTGGATACGGTCAAGCAGATCGAGAGTCAGCTCATGCAGCGCAACTACGAAGGGTTCCTCAAGTGAGAGTTTTGTTGCTGGGACCGCCCGGGGCGGGCAAGGGGACGCAGGCGGTGAAGCTGGCCGAGAAGCTCGGGATCCCGCAGATCTCCACCGGCGAACTCTTCCGGCGCAACATCGAAGAGGGCACCAAGCTCGGCGTGGAAGCCAAACGCTACTTGGATGCCGGTGACTTGGTGCCGTCCGACTTGACCAATGAACTCGTCGACGACCGGCTGAACAATCCGGACGCGGCCAACGGATTCATCTTGGATGGCTATCCACGCTCGGTCGAGCAGGCCAAGGCGCTTCACGAGATGCTCGAACGCCGGGGGACCGACATCGACGCGGTGCTGGAGTTTCGTGTGTCCGAGGAGGTGTTGTTGGAGCGACTCAAGGGGCGTGGCCGCGCCGACGACACCGACGACGTCATCCTCAACCGGATGAAGGTCTACCGCGACGAGACCGCGCCGCTGCTGGAGTACTACCGCGACCAATTGAAGACCGTCGACGCCGTCGGCACCATGGACGAGGTGTTCGCCCGTGCGTTGCGGGCTCTGGGAAAGTAGTCATGCGCCCACTGGCACGGCTGCGGGGTCGCAGGGTCGTGCCGCAGCGCAGTGCCGGCGAACTCGACGCGATGGCCGCGGCGGGCGCCGTCGTTGCCGCCGCGCTGCGGGCGATCCGTGCGGCAGCGGCTCCCGGCACATCCAGCCTGAGTCTCGACGAGATCGCCGAGTCGGTGATCCGCGAATCCGGCGCCACCCCGTCGTTTCTGGGCTATCACGGCTACCCGGCCTCGATCTGCGCGTCGATCAACGACCGGGTGGTTCATGGCATCCCGTCGACCGCCGAGGTGCTCGCGCCCGGTGATCTGGTATCCATCGACTGCGGTGCGGTGCTGGACGGTTGGCATGGCGATGCGGCGATCACTTTCGGGGTTGGCGCCCTGAGCGACGCCGACGAAGCGCTGTCGGAGGCGACAAGGGAATCGCTTCAGGCCGGCATCGCCGCGATGGTGGTCGGCAATCGGTTGACCGACGTCGCGCATGCCATCGAAACGGGTACCCGTGCCGCCGAGCTCCGTTATGGACGCTCGTTCGGGATCGTCGCCGGTTACGGGGGCCACGGCATCGGCCGCCAGATGCATATGGATCCGTTCTTGCCGAACGAGGGTGCGCCGGGGCGCGGTCCGCTGCTGGCTGCCGGCTCGGTGCTGGCCATCGAACCGATGCTGACCCTCGGTACCACCAAAACGGTGGTGCTCGACGACAAATGGACGGTCACGACCGCCGATGGGTCACGTGCGGCACACTGGGAACACACCGTGGCGGTAACCGACGACGGGCCCCGAATTCTGACGCTCGGTTAGCGCGGCTGCCGGCGCGGGCAGTGGTGAACCAAACTCTTACTCGACTCGTGTCAGTAAGCGGGAGGTGATCGCGTGGCTCGTGTGTCGGGCGCCGCGGCCGCTGAAGCCGCGTTGATGAGGGCGCTCTACGACGAGCATGCCGCCGTGTTGTGGCGTTACGCGCTGCGCTTGACCGGGGATGCGGCCCAAGCCGAAGACGTCGTCCAAGAGACGCTGTTGCGGGCGTGGCAGCATCCGGAGGTGATCGGCGACACCGCGCGGCCGGCAAGGGCGTGGTTGTTCACCGTCGCGCGCAACATGATCATCGACGAGCGGCGCAGCGCCCGGTTCCGCAATGTGGTCGGTTCGACCGACCAATCGGGCACACCCGAGCAGTCGACGCCGGACGAGGTGAACGCCGCACTGGATCGGCTGCTGATCGCCGATGCGCTGGCCCAACTGTCCGCCGAGCATAGGGCCGTGATCCAGCGGTCCTACTACCGCGGATGGTCGACCGCACAGATTGCCACCGACCTCGGAATTGCCGAAGGAACGGTGAAGTCGCGATTGCACTACGCCGTGCGCGCGTTGCGGCTCACTCTGCAGGAACTGGGAGTTACTCGATGACGGCAGAGCCCATTCGCATGGCTGCCGGCTCCGGATACGTGAGGGTGACAGGAGAGAGATGACATGACGATGCCGCTACGAGGACTTGGCCCGCCCGATGACACCGGTGTGCGCGAGGTGTCGACGGGTGATGATCACCACTACGCGATGTGGGATGCAGCTTACGTGTTGGGAGCATTGTCTGCGGCCGACCGCCGCGAATTCGAAGCGCACCTGGCCGGTTGCCCCGAATGCCGGGGGGCCGTCACCGAACTCTGCGGGGTGCCCGCCCTGCTGTCCCAGCTCGATCGTGACGAAGTGGCCGCGATTAGCGAATCCGCCCCGACTGTGGTGGCTTCGGGGCTGTCGCCGGAGTTGTTGCCGTCGTTGCTGGCGGCGGTGCACAGGCGTCGGCGCCGTACCCGGCTGATCACCTGGGTGGCCTCGTCCGCCGCTGCCGCGGTGCTGGCGATCGGTGTGCTAGTCGGTGTGCAGGGCCACTCCGCGGCACCGCAGCGGGCGGCCGTGTCGGCGCTGCCGATGGCCCAGGTCGGCACGCAGCTGTTGGCGTCCACGGTGTCGATCAGCGGCGAGCCTTGGGGGACGTTCATCAACCTGCGGTGCGTCTGCCTGGCGCCGCCGTATGCTTCCCACGACACGCTGGCCATGGTTGTGGTGGGTCGTGACGGCAGCCAGACACGGCTGGCGACTTGGTTGGCCGAACCCGGTCACACCGCGACACCCGCCGGCAGCATTTCGACACCGGTTGACCAGATCGCCGCCGTGCAAGTGGTTGCCGCCGATACCGGCCAGGTTCTGCTGCAGCGTTCGCTCTAAGACTGAGCTTTAGGCACCTGGCGCCCTGCTATTGGCACGCCCTACAAGCACCAGGTGGTCGGGCGTCGACCACCTGCTCGGAGTGGGCTGCATGATGCCGCGCATCTTCAGTCGTCGATCACCGTGGTGCTGGCCAAACACGAGTTCTCCGCTGCCACGGTGGCCGACGGGTACAGCCGCAGCGGGGCCGGGTTCGGGGTCGCGGCGGCGGCCTCCGGTGGCGGCACTTTCCTCGGTCAGAAATGCGCCGCAGCAACGGCAAGCTGAATTCCGTAAGGTTGGCCCGCGTCGACGCATGTGCGATAAGAAGGGGCGTGGCCTCAGATAATCGCGACCCCATCGCCGCAGCACGGGCCAACTGGGAGCGTTCCGGGTGGGGTGATGTGTCGCTAGGCATGGTGGCGGTGACGTCGGTGATGCGTGCGCATCAGATTCTGCTGGCCCGCGTCGAGACGGCGCTGCGCCCCTATGACCTGAGTTTCTCCCGCTTCGAGCTGCTGCGGCTGCTGGCGTTCAGCCGTATCGGAGCGCTACCGATCACCAAAGCGTCGGACCGATTGCAGGTTCACGTGACCAGCGTCACCCACGCGATCCGCCGGCTGGAGGCCGATGGATTGGTGCGGCGGGTTCCGCACCCCACCGACGGGCGGACCACACTGGTGCAGATCACCGAGCTGGGTCGCTCCACGGTCGAGGACGCCACCGTCACCCTCAACGAGCAGGTGTTCGCCAACGTTGGGATGGGCGCCGAGGAATCGCAGGCGCTGGTGTCGGCCGTCGAAACGTTGCGGCGCAACGCCGGCGACTTTTGAGGGCGGGCAGACGCATAAGCGCCCAATGTCGTGCCGAAATGGGCGCTTATGCGTCTGCTCGCGCCCGGCTTGGCGCGCAGCCGGCGACATTCCATGACCAGTTTGTGCGGGCCTTGACGCGGGCGCGGGCTCGTATGCGACCGCCGAGGCCGGCCGGCTTGCTGCTGGGCAATGGCGGGGCTCGGCGGTATCCGGCGGCGGGCAGCTAACCGGACTGCCCCGAAACCCACTGCGTGGTCAACGATTTCAGGACAAGCTGTTAGCAGGACGTGCCCGCGCTGCGCTATCCAAAAACGTCATGGGCACGCATGATGGTGAAATGCGGCGGACACCAATTCAACCGCGAAAGGCAGGACAGTGGACCCACTGATGGCTCACCAGCGCGCTCAGGACGCGTTCGCCGCGCTCCTGGCCAACGTCCGCGCTGACCAGCTCGGCGGCCCCACGCCCTGCTCGGAGTGGACGATCAACGATCTGATCGAGCACGTCGTCGGCGGCAACGAGCAGGTCGGGCGATGGGCGGCCAGCCCCATCGAGCCACCCGCCCGGCCCGATGGCCTCGTTGCCGCCCACCAAGCCGCGGCCGCGGTCGCCCACGAGATCTTCGCGGCGCCGGGCGGGATGTCCGCCACATTCAAGCTGCCGTTGGGCGAGGTTCCCGGGCAGGTGTTCATCGGGTTACGCACCACCGATGTGCTGACCCACGCGTGGGATCTTGCCGCCGCCACCGGCCAATCCACCGATCTTGATCCCGAGTTGGCCGTCGAGCGGCTCGCCGCCGCGCGTGCCTTGGTGGGGCCGCAGTTCCGCGGGCCGGGAAAGCCCTTCGCGGACGAGAAGCCTTGCCCGCGTGAGCGCCCGCCCGCCGATCAGCTGGCGGCATTTTTGGGCCGCACGGTGCGGTGAACCCGCGAATTCGGCTGCCGCGCAACGTGTGGATCACCGCGCTGCGGTCCAGGGCGCCGTGGTCGGCGGCGAATCTGGCGTAGATTTCGGCGGGGTGGCCACCTAGCGGCGCCGCCGCACCGGTCGAGGCCACCGCTTCCATGGCCAGGCCCACATCTTGATCGGCGTGGTGGCCACGCCCGGTGTGAAGTGCTGTTGGCCGTGATGTCGGATTACAGTCTCGGCGTGCCCGACGAGACAGGCCTTGGTGCTGACGCGGCGCGCGCGCGTGAAGTGGCGCTGACACAGCACATTGGGGTATCCGCGGAGACCGATCGGGCCGTCGTCCCCAAGCTGCGCCAGGCCTATGACAGCCTGGTGTGCGGTCGCCGCCGGCTTGGCGCCATTGGAGCCGAGATCGAGAACGCGGTGGCCCATCAGCGCGCGCTGGGCCTTGACACCCCGGCCGGTGCCCGTAACTTCTCCCGGTTTCTCGCCACCAAAGCACACGACATCACGCGAGTGCTGGCAGCAACCGCCGCGGAATCCCAGGCCGGCGCGGCGCGGTTGCGATCCCTGGCTTCGTCCTATCAGGCTGTGGGATTTGGCCCCAAACCCCAGGAGCCGCCTCCGGATCCAGTGCCATTTCCGCCCTACCAGCCGAAGGTGTGGGCGGCGTGCCGGGCGCGTGGCCAAGACCCGGACAAGGTCGTCAGGACGTTCCATCACGCGCCGATGAGCGCGAGATTCCGCTCGCTACCGGCCGGAGACTCCGTGTTGTACTGCGGCAATGACAAGTACGGGCTGCTGCACATTCAGGCCAAGCATGGACGCCAATGGCACGATATTGCGGATGCACGATGGCCGAGTGCAGGCAATTGGCGCTATCTCGCCGATTACGCAATCGGTGCCACACTGGCCTACCCGGAGCGAGTGGAGTACAACCAAGACAACGACACGTTCGCCGTATACCGGAGAATGTCGTTGCCAGACGGCAGATACGTTTTCACAACCCGCGTCATTATTTCGGCACGCGACGGGAAGATCATTACGGCCTTCCCGCAGACGACGTGATGCGTCGGTTGGGAACTAAGGGAAGGTGATGGCGTGACCGGGCCACCGCGAAGCTATACAGGGCGCCGGGATCTCATCGCGGAGAAGCTGGAGCCGTACTTTCAGATCAGCGCCATGCTGCCGAAGAACACCAGACCCACCTCGGAAACCGCCGAAGAGTTCTGGGACAACTCGCTGTGGTGCAGCTGGGGCGACCGAGAAACGGGATACACCCGCACCGTCACGGTTTCGATCTGCCAGGTGGCGGACGGCGAACGTGAGGCCGAAGGGGTTCGGGACATGATGCGGCTGGAGTGTCCGGCTGGGCTGGATCTACGGACACCCAACCCGGAGGCATACGAGATTACCGGTCAGCGGCCCGGAGAATTCGTGTTCGTGCTCGGCTATCTGGGGCATGTGCGGGCCATCGTGGGCAACTGTTACATCGAGATCATGCCGATGGGCACCAGGGTCGAGCTGAGCAAGTTGGCCGATGTGGCATTGGATATCGGCCGCAGTGTCGGATGCTCGGCCTACGAGAACGACTTCACGCTGCCGGATATTCCAACGCAGTGGCGCAACCAGCCGCTGGGCTGGTACACGCAGGGCCTTGCCCCCTACCTGCCGGGGCTGTCGGACCCGAAAGACGCCGCCGAGGGCTGATGGGTGTGCCGGCGACCTCTGAGGGCGAGCAGACGCATAAGCGCCCAATTTCGGGCTCTTCTGACCCTTCCGTGGGTGGAACCTTGGTCTGAGTAGGCGCACGTCGTTGTAGCTTAAGGTTGCTGGTTTGTCAAAGGTCCGAAACCAAGGGGAGCGAGCAACGACGTGCGCAATGCGAGGTTGTGGCGTGAACTGCTGGGTGTTGATAAGCGGACGGTGGCCTACGCCAGGTGTTTTCGGTCAAAGGCGAAGAAGGCAAGCAGGCACTGGATCGGTGGATCTCCTGGGCGCGGCGCTGCCGCATCCCCGTCTTCGTGGAGCTGGCCGGCGGCATCGTGCGACACCGCCAAGCCATCGACGCCGCCCTTGACCACGGCCTATGGCAAGGACTGATCGAATCCACCAACACCAAGATCCGACTCCTAACCCGGATCGCGTTCGGATTCCGCTCCCCCGAAGCACTCATCGCCTTGGCCATGCTCGCCCTCGGCGGCCGCCGCCCCGCCCTACCGGGCAGAACCAAACACCCACGGATCAGTCAGTAGAGCCGGAAAACCTGGGATTTCGCTGCCCGTTGGACGGTGCAATGCGCTTCTGTCCATGAGTCGCTGGAAGACCTGGGCATCTCGCCCGGGTTGTCCTGGCTTATTGGGCCATGACCTCTTGGGAGGTGTCACATATCGTTTGTGATCGCGGCGCCGGAGGCCATCGCGGCAGCGGCCACGGATTTGGCAAGCATCGGTTCGACGATCGGGGCGGCCAACGCCGCGGCCGCGGCCAACACGACGGCGGTGCTGGCCGCGGGCGCCGATCAGGTGTCGGTGGCCATCGCGGCGGCTTTTGGGGCGCACGGCCAGGCCTATCAGGCGCTCAGCGCGCAGGCGGCGACGTTTCATATCCAGTTTGTGCAGGCCTTGACCGCGGGCGCGGGCTCGTATGCGGCCGCCGAGGCCGCCAGCGCCGCGTCCATAACCAGTCCGCTGCTCGACGCGATCAACGCGCCCTTCCTGGCGGCGTTGGGGCGCCCGCTGATCGGTAACGGCGCCGACGGGGCGCCGGGGACCGGGGCCGCCGGCGGGGCCGGCGGATTGTTGTTCGGCAACGGCGGCGCCGGCGGCCCCGGCGCGTCCGGCGGCGCGCTGGGCTGATCGGCAACGGCGGTAACGGCGGTAAGGGCGGGCTTGGGGTCCCGCCGGGTGTCGGTGGTACCGGCGGCGCCGGGGGGCTGCTGCTCGGCCTGGATGGGTTGACGTAGGCGGCGGCCCGCAGCCCGCCGGGCTCCACGTCATCTGGCGCTGCTGGCAGACCAACGCTCCCTACGAGCCCACGCGCCACCGAGCCCTCCAGGGCCCTGCTGGCCCAACATCAACGAACGGATACCTGGGACAGGACGACTGGAAGGCGGGCAGTTGACCCATGCCGAATACCGGTGGCAGCCTGCTGCACATCGCATCCACTTCCGGGCGACCAACACGTCGAGCAGCCGCGACATCCGCGGCATGCAATGCTGGCGGCGCGACAGGTGCTAGGAGGAGTGGTTGCCCGCACCGTAGTAGTTCAGCCAGGCCGCAATGCGTTGACCGATACGCGGGTCGGTTTCCTCCGGCAGCAGCAAAACCCGAGCCTGGATCACACCCACGTCGAGCAGGCCGCTTCGGATGAGGGCGGCCACGAAAGCTTTGTCCTTCTCGCGTCCGGCGGCAAGTTTCGCCACCGCGAGGTCGTGCGGTTCCAGAAAGCGTGGTTTCGCCGGGCGCGAGGATTCGACGGTCCAACTGACCAGCCGGTCCCGCCACCCGTTAGGCAGGATCGCGGTGTCGATATGTACGCCCTCGGCATAAACGCCATTGCTGCGGTGAAAATCGGACATCTCGCCGATTGCCACGTCGACATGATCCGCTTTGTCCCGCGCCGGGTCGTTGACAAACGCGATGTCGGCCTCCTGGGAGGCGGTGGCCTGCGGCGGTAGTTCGTTTTCATCAAATGACCCCAGGATCGACTGCGACCCGAGTACCAGCACGTCCACATCGCCCACAACAGCACAGGCGCGGCGGAGGAGATGTGCAAGTTGCTGACGCGTCATTCCGTCATGGCCCGCTCGTGCTCGCGATCCCAGTGATCCTTGAACGACCGCAGCACCGCGACCCTCGTCGCCTCCGGCAGTATGCCCGCGAACGGGGAGTTCTGCCGCATCTCCCGAGCGTCCTCCGAAGGGCTGGTCAATACGTGCATGACCGCGTCGAGGCCGTCGTTAAGGACACGCTGCCACTTCGTGAAATACCACCCCGCCATGCCGTCCCGACGATGCATACCCGACCAGCGACGCAAGTTCTCTCGTGCGGCGGAGACGACCGTATCCGGTTCGGTCAACAGCGGGCTCAGCAGGGCGCGATGCAGCCACAGCGACCTTTCCTCCTCGCGGGTCAACCGGCGGCTCGTGACGCGCTCGACTTCGCTACTGGGCACCCGCCGATGGCTGCCGACGTGCACGCACACCATCTCGCCGCGGTCACACATGTTGACGACATGCTGCCGCGATACCCCGAGTATCTGCGCGGCCTCACTCGTCTTCAGCAGAGTCTCCATGTCCCAATGCTGGCTAGTAAACCCAAAAAACACAACATCGTTGCGGAGCGTGATCGCACCGGCTGACGCTAGAGCGAGGGCCCCAGTTCCGCGGCCGACAGGTGGCAGTGAGCTAGCTGCCGCGCAGCGTCTCGATCACTGCGCTGAAGTCCAAGTCGGCGTGATCGGCGGCGAACTTGGCGTAGATCTGGGCGGCGTGGCTGCCCAGTGGGGCCGCCGCACCGGTCGAGGCCACCGCTTCCATCGCCAGGCCCAACATGCCAGGTGCTGCCGACTACGGCGGTGATCCACACGGTCACGGCGGAAGCATTGGGCCGCATCGGTATTGATGCGCCGCGGATTCCTGGATCGTTGGACGTCGCCGCGCATGCGGCGATCGGGCTGCTGCCGTTGGTGGCCGGCTGCGACCGCCGACATCGGCGGCCTGTCCGCGGTGCTCGGGCCGGACGGGCTGCCCAAGTGTCTTTGTGTATGACGGCTATCCGGGTGGAGCCGGTTTCGTCGAACGCGGTTTGCACCGGCCCCGCGGCGCAGGTGGGTGACCAGTCACGCTCACCGCAGCGCGATTACGCGCACCAGGCCTTGCAACCCGATGTGCCGCGGCGCCGCGCGCGGCGGCACAGACCCCGCCGGTGTTCGGCAAAAACGGGGTCGTCGTCTTCGACGATGCGGTGTACTTGTCATCAGAATCAGTGTCTATGGTCATCGGGGGTGTCGTGGGCGCTGGCCCGCTGACTCGGGTGGGAGGTGGCACATGTCGTTCGTGCTGGCGATGCCGGAGGTGTTGGGGTCGGCGGCAACGGATCTGGCCGCTCTGGGCTCGGTGCTGGGCGCGGCCGATGCGGCCGCGGCGGCTACGACGACGGGCATCGTGGCCGCGGCCCAGGATGAGGTGTCGGCGGCGATCGCGGCGTTGTTTTCCGCCCACGGCCGGGCCTATCAGGTGGCCAGTGCGCAGGCGGCGGCGGTTCACGCCCAGTTCGTGGAGGCGTTGAGCGCGGGTGCGGGGGCCTACGCCAGCGCGGAGGCCGCCGGCGCGGCGGTGCTGGCCAACCCGGCGCAGAGCGTGCAGCAGGACCTGCTGGCCGCCGTCAATGCGCAAAGTGTCGCGCTCACGGGGCGCCCGTTGATCGGCAACGGCGCCAACGGGGCCCCGGGCACGGGGGCCAATGGTGCGCCGGGCGGGTGGTTGCTCGGTAATGGTGGGGCCGGCGGGTCCGCCGCCGCTGGCTCGGGCCTGCCCGGCGGGGCCGGCGGGGCCGCCGGGTTGTTCGGCACCGGCGGGGCTGGTGGGGCCGGCGGGAGTTCCACGGTAGGTGATGGCGGGGCCGGGGGTGCCGGTGGGTCAGGTGGCTGGTTGTTGGGCACCGGTGGGGTCGGCGGGGTCGGCGGGCTCGGGGCCGGCGCCGGTGGGGCCGGCGGGGTTGGTGGGGCCGGCGGGCTGTTGGGTGCTGGCGGGCACGGCGGCGCCGGCGGGCTCGGCGCCGTCACCGGTGGGGTCGGGGGAGCTGGCGGAGCCGGTGGGCTGCTGGCCGGGCCGGGCGGGGCCGGCGGGACCGGCGGACGTGGCTTTCTCAACGACGGTGGGGTCGGTGGGGCTGGCGGCAACGCCGGGCTGCTGTTCGGTGCCGGCGGCACCGGTGGATCCGGCGGAGCCGGCCTAGGTGGTGACGGTGGGGCCGGTGGGGCCGGCGGCAACGCCGGTGTGCTGTTCGGCAACGCCGGATCCGGGGGGACCGGCGGGTTCGGCGATACCGACGGGGGAGCCGGCGGTGCCGGCGGTGACGCCGGCTGGTTGGGCTCCGGTGGGGTCGGCGGGGCCGGCGGGTTCGGCGAAACCGGTGACGGGGGTGTCGGCGGGGCCGGCGGCAAGGCCGGGTTGCTGATCGGTAACGGCGGGGCCGGCGGCGCCGGTGGGCAAGGCGCCGTGACCGGCGGTACCGGCGGGGCCGGCGGCGACGGGGTGCTGATCGGCAACGGCGGCAACGCCGGCATCGGCGGAACCGGACCGACCGCGGGTGATACCGGCGCGGGTGGGATCAGTGGGCTGCTGCTGGGCGCCGACGGCTTCAACGCCCCGGCCAGCGCCTCTCCGCTGCACACCCTGAAACAACAGGCGCTGGCCGCGATCAACGCGCCGACCCAGACACTGACCGGGCGACCGCTGATCGGCAACGGCACCCCCGGGGCGGTCGGCAGCGGGGCCACCGGGGCCCCCGGTGGGTGGCTGCTCGGCGACGGCGGGGCCGGCGGGTCCGGCGCGGCGGGCTCGGGCGCGCCCGGCGGGGCCGGCGGGATCGGCGGAGCCAGCACCGTACTCGGCGGCACCGGCGGGGGAGGCGGGGTCGGTGGGCTGTGGGGCGCCGGTGGGGCCGGCGGGGCCGGTGGAACCGGCCTTGTTGGTGGCGACGGCGGGGCCGGTGGGGCCGGCGGGACCGGCGGACTGCTGGCCGGGCTGATCGGTGCCGGCGGAGGTCACGGCGGGACCGGCGGGCTCAGCACTAATGGCGACGGCGGGGTTGGCGGGGCCGGCGGGAATGCCGGAATGCTCGCCGGGCCGGGCGGCGCCGGCGGAGCCGGCGGTGACGGCGAAAACCTGGACACCGGTGGGGACGGCGGGGCCGGCGGTAGCGCAGGGCTGCTGTTCGGCAGCGGCGGCGCCGGCGGCGCCGGCGGATTTGGTTTCCTCGGTGGGGACGGCGGGGCCGGTGGCAACGCCGGGCTGCTGTTGTCCAGCGGCGGGGCCGGCGGGTTCGGCGGGTTCGGCACCGCCGGTGGGGTCGGTGGGGCCGGCGGCAATGCCGGCTGGCTGGGCTTCGGCGGGGCCGGGGGCATCGGCGGAATCGGCGGTAACGCTAACGGGGGCGCCGGTGGGAACGGCGGCACCGGCGGTCAGTTATGGGGTAGCGGCGGCGCCGGCGGCGAAGGCGGCGCAGCCTTAAGCGTCGGCGACACCGGCGGGGCCGGTGGCGTCGGCGGCAGCGCCGGGCTGATCGGCACCGGCGGCAACGGCGGCAACGGCGGCACCGGCGCCAACGCCGGCAGCCCCGGAACCGGCGGCGCCGGCGGGTTGCTGCTGGGCCAAAACGGGCTCAACGGGTTGCCGTAGCCGGGCGGCACGGCATGGCTTCCGGGCGTCAACCACTCGCCGGTGATGCAGATCGGCTGCGGAGCGGGCCGCCAAAATGGGGGCCGCCGCGCCAGGTATCTCGGCGAAGATCCCCGGCGCTCGAGCGCTTTGTCAGAGGCCCGTCGCGGGTCGTCGTGACGACGGCTATCCGGGCGGTGCGGGTTTCGCGGCGCGCCCTGTGCCCGGCACCGCCGCCCGTTTGTCGGCAACGCCGCCGCGACCCGTGAGCCGTCCAGCAGCTGGCGCCTGCGAAACGTGTGGAAGCGCTGCATGCGGTGCCGGATCGCGATATCGTTGATTTCTGCAATTAATTCCTACCCGTACGGGTGTGTCGCTGGTAGTCGGGCACCAGGCCGTGAGGGGTTGGGAGGCATGCGATGTCATGGGTGATGGTTTCGCCGGAGCTGGTGGTGGCGGCGGCAGCGGATTTGGCGGGGATCGGGTCGGCGATTAGCTCGGCTAATGCGGCGGCGGCCGTCAACACGACGGGATTGTTGACCGCGGGTGCCGATGAGGTGTCGACAGCGATTGCGGCGTTGTTCGGTGCCCAAGGCCAGGCCTACCAGGCGGCGAGCGCACAGGCGGCGGCGTTTTACGCCCAGTTCGTGCAGGCCCTGAGCGCCGGCGGAGGCGCGTATGCGGCCGCCGAGGCCGCCGCCGTGTCGCCGCTGCTGGCCCCGATCAACGCGCAATTCGTGGCGGCCACCGGGCGCCCGCTGATCGGCAACGGCGCCAACGGCGCCCCCGGGACCGGAGCCAACGGCGGGCCCGGCGGGTGGTTGATCGGCAACGGCGGCGCCGGCGGGTCTGGCGCCCCCGGCGCTGGGGCCGGCGGTAACGGCGGGGCCGGCGGGCTGTTCGGCAGCGGCGGGGCCGGCGGGGCCGGCGGAAACGCCTTCGGCGCTGGCGAGGTCGGCGGGGCCGGCGGGGCCGGCGGGAACGCCATGCTGTTCGGCGCCGGCGGGGCCGGCGGGGCCGGCGGGGCCTCCACCGACGTCGCCGGCGGGGCCGGTGGGGCGGGCGGGGCCGGCGGAAACGCCGGCATGCTGTTCGGCGCCGCCGGGGTCGGCGGCGTCGGCGGATTCTCGAACGGCGGTGCCACCGGCGGGGCAGGCGGGGCCGGCGGGGCCGGCGGGCTGTTCACCACCGGCGGCGTCGGCGGGGCCGGCGGGGCAGGCGGGGACGGCGGGGACGGCGGGGCCGGCGGGGCCGGAGGGTTGTTCGGTGCCGGCGGCACCGGCGGGGCCGGCGGATTCGGAACCGCCGTTCTGGCTGGCACCGGTGGGGCCGGCGGGCCCGGCGGGGCGGGCGGGCTGTTTGGCGCCGGAGGGGAAGGCGGCAGCGGCGGGTCGGGCAACCTCACTGGCGGGGCCGGCGGGGCCGGCGGCAACGCCGGGACGCTCGCCACTGGTGATGGCGGGGCCGGCGGGACCGGCGGCGCTAGTCGCAGCGGCGGATTCGGCGGGGCCGGCGGAGCCGGCGGCGACGCCGGCATGTTCTTCGGCTCCGGTGGCTCCGGCGGCGCCGGCGGGGCCGGCGGCTCCGGCGGGTTTGGCCTCCCCAGCGGGGGGAAAGGGGGGGCCGGCGGCGACGCCGGCATGCTCTTCGGCTCCGGCGGCTCCGGCGGCGCCGGCGGCATTAGTAGAAGCGTCGGGGACGGCGCCGCCGGCGGGGCCGGCGGGGCCCCCGGGCTGATCGGCAACGGCGGCAACGGCGGCAACGGCGGCGCGAGCACCGGCGGCGGGGACGGTGGGCCCGGCGGGGCCGGCGGCACCGGCGTGTTGATCGGCAACGGCGGCAACGGCGGCAGCGGCGGGACCGGCGCGACCCTGGGCAAGGCCGGCATCGGCGGTACCGGGGGGGTGCTGTTGGGCCTGGACGGCTTTACGGCCCCCGCCAGCACCTCGCCCCTGCACACCCTGCAGCAGGACGTGATCAATATGGTGAACGACCCCTTCCAGACGCTCACCGGGCGTCCGCTGATCGGCAACGGCGCCAACGGCACTCCGGGGACCGGGGCTGACGGCGGAGCCGGCGGCTGGTTGTTCGGCAACGGCGGAAACGGCGGGCAGGGAACGATCGGCGGCGTCAACGGCGGGGCCGGCGGGGCCGGCGGGGCCGGCGGGATCTTGTTCGGCACCGGCGGCACCGGGGGCAGCGGCGGGCCCGGCGCCACCGGCCTCGGCGGGATTGGCGGGGCCGGCGGAGCCGCCTTGCTCTTCGGCTCCGGCGGGGCCGGCGGAAGCGGTGGTGCCGGCGCGGTCGGTGGCAATGGCGGGGCCGGCGGCAACGCCGGTGCGCTCTTGGGCGCCGCCGGGGCCGGCGGGGCCGGTGGTGCCGGCGCGGTCGGTGGCAATGGCGGGGCCGGCGGTAACGGCGGGCTGTTCGCCAACGGGGGAGCCGGCGGGCCCGGTGGGTTTGGCAGCCCCGCTGGGGCTGGCGGGATCGGCGGGGCAGGTGGGAACGGCGGGCTGTTCGGCGCCGGCGGGACCGGCGGGGCCGGCGGGGGAAGCACCCTCGCCGGCGGCGCCGGCGGGGCGGGCGGCAACGGCGGGCTGTTCGGCGCCGGCGGCACCGGCGGCGCCGGCAGCCATAGCACCGCCGCCGGAGTTTCCGGAGGGGCCGGCGGGGCCGGCGGCGACGCCGGCTTGCTCTCCCTCGGCGCCTCCGGCGGGGCCGGCGGCAGCGGCGGTTCCAGCCTGACCGCCGCCGGCGTGGTCGGCGGCATCGGCGGCGCCGGAGGCTTGCTCTTCGGCTCCGGCGGCGCCGGCGGGAGCGGCGGGTTCAGCAACTCTGGCAACGGCGGGGCCGGCGGGGCCGGCGGCGACGCGGGTTTGCTCGTCGGCTCCGGCGGGGCCGGCGGGGCCGGCGCCTCCGCCACCGGCGCCGCCACCGGCGGGGACGGCGGGGCCGGCGGCAAGTCCGGAGCGTTCGGTCTCGGAGGTGACGGCGGCGCCGGCGGCGCCACCGGTTTGTCCGGTGCTTTCCACATCGGCGGCAAGGGCGGCGTCGGCGGCAGCGCCGTGCTGATCGGCAACGGCGGCAACGGCGGCAACGGCGGTAACAGCGGTAACGCCGGGAAATCCGGGGGTGCACCCGGCCCCAGCGGCGCCGGCGGCGCCGGCGGGCTGCTGCTCGGTGAGAACGGGCTGAACGGCTTGATGTAGCCGGCGGGCCTGCGACCGCGCGCGGCGTTGACAGCATCGCTTCGGCCGCTCGACCGCAGACGATGCTGTTGATGCGTTACCGTGTGCATCATGCGCACCACGGTGTCAATCTCCGATGAAATACTCGCTGCCGCCAAACGCCGGGCCCGCGAGCGTGGTCAATCGCTGGGCGCTGTGATCGAGGACGCCCTTCGGCGGGAGTTCGCCGCCGCCCACGTCGGCGGCGCCCGCCCGACCGTCCCGGTTTTCGACGGCGGCACCGGTCCGCGGCGAGGCATCGACCTGACCTCGAATAGAGCGTTGTCCGAAGTGCTCGACGAGGGCCTGGAACTGAACTCCCGGAAGTAACCCCCAATAGGCGCAGAACGGCAATGTTCCTTCTCGACGCCAACGTGCTGCTGGCTGCACACCGCGGTGACCACCCGAATCACCGAACCGTCCGCCCCTGGTTCGATCGACTGCTCGCGGCTGACGACCCCTTCACAGTGCCGAACCTGGTATGGGCGTCGTTCCTCCGGCTGGCAACGAATCGACGCATCTTCGAGATTCCGTCACCGCGAGCAGAGGCATTCGCATTCGTCGAAGCCGTCACCGCCCAGCCCCATCACCTTCCGACGAACCCCGGTCCCAGACACCTGGTGCTGCTGCGAAAACTCTGCGACGAGGCCGACGCATCGGGCGACTTGATACCTGACGCGGTACTCGCGGCCATAGCAGTGGGGCATCACTGCGCCGTGGTGAGCCTGGACAGGGATTTCGCCCGGTTTGCCTCGGTGCGCCACATTCGCCCGCCGCTCTAGCGAGCGGTCCTCAAGTACAGTCGGCGACCGGACAAACCGCTGCGCCAGACGATTCACCGTCCTCGCGTCAATTCGAGCAGCTACGGCCGAAAGCCAAGGGCCTTCTTCGTCGGGGTGAAAAAGTTCAGACGCAGCGACACCAGCTGCCACAGCTGGTTGAGCAACTCCAGTTCCTCGGTGCTGTCGTAGCGCCAGTGGAACGCGTGTTTGCGCACCACACGGTTGTTCTTTCGACTCCACGTGCGCCTGGTCGTTCGTCTGGTACACCAGGCTACCGGGCTATCGGATTCGGCCCCAAACCTCAGGAGCCGCCTCCGGATCCGGTGCCGTTTCCGCCCTACCAGCCGAAGGTGTGGGACTAAACTATCTAGGGCAAGTGCGGGCCATAGTGGGCGACTGCGTCATCCACATCATGCCGATGGGCACCGGGGTCGAGCTGAGCAAGTTGGCCGATCTGGCATTGGATATCGGCCGCAGTGTCGGATGCTCGGCCTACGAGAACGACTTCACGCTGCCGGACATTCCAACGCAGTGGCGCAACCAGCCGCTGGGCTGGTACACGCAAGGCCTTGCCCCCTACCTGCCGGGGCTGTCGGACCCGAAAGACGCCGCCGAGGGCTGATGGGTGTGCCGGCGACCTCTGAGGGCGAGCAGACGCATAAGCGCCCAATTTCGTGTCGAAATGGGCGCTTATGCGTCTGCTCGCGCGCGCAACGTGTGGATCACCGCGCTGAAGTCCAGGTCGGCGTGGTCGGCGGCGAATTTGGCGTAGATGTCGGCGGCGTGGCTGCCCAGCGGGGCCGTCGCACCGGTGGCGGCCACCGCATCCATCGCCAGGCCCAGGTCCTTGTTCATCAACGCGGTCGAAAACCCGGGCTTGAAGTCGTTGTTGGCCGGTGAGGTGGGCACCGGGCCCGGCACCGGGCAATTGGTGTGCACCGCCCAGCAATTGCCGGTCGCGCCGGTGATGACGTCGAACAACGATTGTGCGGACAGCCCGAGCTTCTCGGCCAGCACGAACGCCTCGGCGATCGCGATCTGCTGCACCGCCAGCACCATGTTGTTGCACACCTTGGCGGCCTGTCCGGCACCGGCGGCGCCGCAGTGAATGATCTTGCCCGCCATGGGCTCTAGTACCGGGCGTGCCCGCCGTAGCGTGGACTCGTCGCCGCCGACCATGAATGCCAGCGTCGCGGCGGCGGCGCCCTTCACCCCGCCGGAGACCGGCGCATCCAGTTGGAGCATGCCGTGCGATTCGGCCAGCGCGTGCACCTCACGGGCATCGGTGACCGAGATCGTGGAGCTGTCGATGAACAGCGTTGCCGGACGCGCGGCGGCCAGCACGTCGGTGTAGCAGCGCCGGACCACCTCGCCGGTGGGCAGCATGGTGATGACCACGTCGGCCTCGGCCACCGCTTCGGGCGCGCTACGAAACACCGCGACACCGTGCGCGGCGGCGCCGGACGCCGCCGTGGGTGCCGGGTCGAATCCACGCACGACGTGGCCCGCACCAACCAGATTCGCCGACATCGGCGCACCCATGTTGCCCAAACCTAGGAAGGCGATGGTCGTCATCTGAGCCTCTCTAAACGGTGGCGCGGAACCGCGCGGCCTCGGCCCGACCGATGACCAGCCGCATGATCTCGTTGGTCCCTTCCAGGATGCGATGCACCCGCAGGTCGCGGACGATCTTCTCCAGACCATACTCGCGCAGATAGCCATAGCCGCCGTGCAGCTGCAGGGCCTGGTCGGCGACCTCAAAGCAGGTGTCGGTGACGTAGCGCTTGGCCATCGCACACAGCTCGACCTTGTCGGCGTCGTCGTCATCGAGCGCACTTGCGGCCCGCCACAACAACATTCGCGACGTCTGCAGCCCGGTAGCCATGTCGGCCAGGGTAAACCGCACGGTGGGCTCGTCGAGCAGCGATCCGCCGAAGGCCTGTCGGTCGCGAACGTAGGCGCCCGCTTTGTCAAAGGCGGCCTGCGCGCCACCCAGCGAGCATGCTGCGATATTGAGCCGGCCGCCGTTGAGGCCGCTCATCGCGATACCGAAGCCGGCGCCTTCGCCGTCGGCGCCGCCCAGCATGGCCTCGGCGGGTACCCGCACCCCGTCCAGCACCACCTGCGCGGTGGGTTGGGCATGCCAACCCATCTTCGCTTCGGGCGCGCCGAAACTCAGCCCCGGTGTGCCCTTTTCGACGATGAACGCCGACACGCCGCGCGGACCCTCGGCGCCCGTGCGCGCCATCACCACATACACGTCCGATGCTGCGGCCCCGGAAATGAATTGTTTGACGCCATCGAGCACGTAGTCGCCGCCTTTTCCTGAGCCGTGCCTGACGGCGCGGGTGCTCAGTGCGCCGGCATCGGATCCGGCGCCCGGTTCGGTCAGGCAGTAGCTGGCGATGACGCCCATGGTGGCCAGTCGCGGAATCCAGTCCTTGCGTTGCTCGTCGGTGCCGAAGCTGTCAATCATCCACGCGCACATGTTGTGGATGGACAAAAACGCGGCGGTCACCGGGTCGGCGATCGCCAACTGCTCGAAGATGCGCACGCCGTCGAGCCGGCGCAGCCCACTGCCGCCGACGTCGTCGCGGCAATAGATCGCGGCCATGCCGAGTTCGGCCGCTTCCCGCAACACGTCCACCGGAAAGTGTTTGGCGGCATCCCATTCCAGGGCGTGCGGAGCCAGGCGTTTGCCGGCGAAGGCGGCCGCCGTCTCGACGATCACCCGTTCGTCGTCGTTAAGGACAAACATGACACGCTAACTCATTGTGGGGATGACGAATTCGGCACCGTCCTTGATGCCTGACGGCCATCGCGACGTGACGGTCTTGACCTTGGTGTAGAACTGGATTGCCGCCGGGCCGTGCTGGTTGAGGTCGCCGAAGCCGGAGCGCTTCCAGCCGCCGAAAGTGTGGTAGGCCACCGGCACCGGGATCGGCACGTTGACGCCGACCATGCCCACCTGCACCCGGGAGACGAAGTCGCGGGCCGCGTCGCCGTCGCGGGTGAAGATCGCCACCCCGTTGCCGTATTCGTGCTCCGACGGCAGCCGCAACGCCTCTTCGTAGTCGCGGGCGCGAACCATGCACAACACCGGCCCGAAGATTTCGTCGGTGTAGATCGACATGTGGGCAGCGACATGGTCGAACAGGGTCGGCCCGATGAAGAAGCCGCCCTCCAGGTTCGCATCGCCTTCAGGCAGCCCAAAGGTCAGGTCGTCGCTGGCGCGGTCGCGGCCGTCAACGACCAGCTCGGCACCGGCGGCCACACCCTGGCCGATGTAGTCGCGCACCCGCGCCAGCGCCGCCCCGGTGACCAGCGGGCCGTAGTCCGCCTTGGGGTCCAGGCTGTGTCCCACCCGCAAGTTATTGATCCGCTCGATCAGCCTGGCGCGCAACCGCTCCGCGGTCTGATCGCCCACCGGCACGGCGACGCTGATCGCCATGCAGCGTTCGCCGGCGCTGCCGTATCCGGCGCCGATCAGTGCGTCCACGGCCTGATCCAGGTCCGCGTCGGGCATCACGATCATGTGGTTCTTGGCACCGCCGAAACACTGCGCCCGCTTGCCGGTGGCGGCGGCACCAGCGTAGATGTACTGAGCGATATCCGAGCTGCCGACGAAGCCGACGGCCTTGATGTCGGGGTGGTGCAGGATGGCGTCGACGGCCTCCTTGTCGCCGTGCACCACCTGGAACACGCCCGCCGGCAGGCCCGCCTCGATGAACAGCTCGGCCAGCCTCACCGGAACCGACGGGTCGCGCTCACTTGGCTTGAGCACGAAGGCGTTGCCGCACGCTAGGGCCGGGCCGGCCTTCCACAGCGGAATCATCGCCGGGAAGTTGAACGGGGTGATCCCCGCGACCACACCCAGGGGCTGCCGCAGCGAATAGACGTCGATGCCGGGGCCGGCACCCTCGGTGTACTCGCCCTTGAGCAGGTGGGGAATGCCCAGGCAGAACTCGATTACCTCGATGCCGCGCTGGACGTCGCCGCGGGCGTCGGCCAGCGTTTTGCCGTGCTCACGCGACAACAGCTCGGCCAACTCGTCGATGGTGTCGTTGACCAGTTCGATAAACCGCATCAACACCCGGGCACGGCGCTGGGGATTCCATGCGGCCCAGCCCTTTTGGGCCTCGACCGCGGAGGCCACGGCCGCGTCGATGTCTGACTTGCCGGCCATCGGTACCTTCGCCTGGATCTGGCCGGTGTTGGGGTCGAAGACGTCGGCCGAGCGCGTGGACTGGCCGGCGGTGCGTTGTCCGTCGATGAAATGTGAAATCTGTGTGGTCATGGTTGTCCTGTGCAAGCCGGTGGCGGCGGGGAATCCCGATACTTGGATATCCTAGTAACTGTGGCGGATGGCTCGCAAGGCGACCGAGCCGACAGCGTCCTAGCGGGAGACGCTTGGATGCTCGTTGCATTTTGGCCGATACCCGCATCTGTTCCGGCGCTGCGCTCCATCATGGCTAGTACGCGACAACACCCGGGGGTAAGCGATGTCATTTGTGATCGTGGCGCGGGACGCGTTGGCGGCGGCCGCGGCGGATCTAGCGCAGATCGGTTCGGCAGTGAATGCGGGCAATCTGGCCGCAGCCAATCCGACGACCGCTGTGGCGGCGGCGGCCGCCGACGAGGTATCGGCGGCACTCGCGGCGCTGTTCGGCGCGCATGCCCGGGAGTATCAGGCGGCGGCGGCGCAGGCAGCGGCGTATCACGAGCAGTTTGTGCACCGATTGAGCGCGGCAGCGACATCGTATGCGGTTACCGAGGTGACCATCGCGACGTCGCTCCGGGGGGCGCTGGGCTCGGCGCCCGCGTCCGTTTCCGACGGGTTCCAAGCGTTCGTCTATGGTCCGATTCACGCGACCGGCCAGCAATGGATCAACAGCCCGGTCGGCGAGGCGCTCGCCCCGATTGTCAATGCGCCGACAAACGTGCTGCTCGGCCGCGATCTGATCGGCAACGGCGTCACCGGGACGGCGGCAGCTCCCAACGGTGGCCCCGGCGGTTTGCTATTCGGTGACGGTGGGGCCGGCTATACCGGCGGTAACGGTGGGAGTGCCGGGTTAATCGGCAACGGGGGTACCGGTGGCGCCGGCTTTGCCGGCGGAGTGGGCGGCATGGGCGGCACCGGCGGCTGGTTGATGGGCAACGGCGGCATGGGTGGCGCGGGCGGTGTCGGCGGTAACGGCGGCGCCGGGGGCCAGGCGCTGTTGTTCGGCAACGGCGGCCTGGGCGGAGCCGGCGGGGCTGGCGGGGTCGATGGGGCTATCGGTCGTGGCGGGTGGTTCATCGGTACCGGCGGCATGGCCACGATCGGTGGTGGCGGCAACAGGCAGTCGATCGTCATCGACTTCGTGCGGCACGGCCAGACGCCGGGCAACGCCGCAATGTTGATCGACACGGCGGTGCCCGGACCCGGACTCACCGCGCTGGGCCAGCAACAGGCGCAGGCCATCGCCAACGCGCTCGCGGCCAAGGGCCCCTATGCCGGGATCTTCGACTCGCAGTTGATCAGAACGCAGCAGACCGCCGCGCCGTTGGCGAACTTGCTGGGGATGGCCCCGCAGGTATTGCCCGGGCTCAACGAGATCCATGCCGGCATCTTCGAGGACCTGCCGCAGATCAGCCCCGCGGGCCTGCTGTATCTCGTCGGCCCGATCGCCTGGACGCTCGGATTTCCCATCGTGCCGATGCTGGCCCCGGGCTCCACCGACGTCAACGGGATCGTCTTCAACCGAGCCTTTACCGGTGCGGTTCAAACGATCTACGACGCTTCCTTGGCCAATCCGGTCGTGGCCGCAGACGGCAACATCACGTCGGTCGCTTACTCCAGCGCATTCACCATCGGGGTCGGGACGATGATGAACGTCGACAATCCCCATCCGCTACTGCTGCTCACCCACCCGGTGCCCAACACCGGCGCCGTCGTGGTACAGGGCAATCCCGAGGGCGGCTGGACGCTGGTCAGCTGGGACGGGATACCCGTCGGGCCGGCGTCGCTGCCGACCGCGTTATTCGTCGACGTGCGCGAGCTGATCACGGCGCCGCAATATGCGGCCTACGACATTTGGGAGTCCCTGTTCACCGGCGATCCGGCGGCGGTCATCAACGCGGTGCGAGACGGTGCCGATGAGGTCGGCGCGGCTGTGGTCCAGTTCCCACATGCGGTGGCTGACGACGTGATCGACGCTACGGGCCACCCCTATCTAAGCGGCCTGCCGATCGGTCTGCCCAGCCTGATCCCATGACCGCGAGCGACCAATAGGTCCCCACATGGCCCGGAGGCCGCTGCCAGCATTGACCCGACGATGCCGGCCCGCAGGCTTCCCCGATCGTGCGGAACCTGCTCGGCCGTGCATGGGACATCCAGATCGGATTGCCTCCGGGTACGGCGTACGCCGGACCCGGTCGCCGGGACGATACCGGGCTAGTGTTAGCTAGCGGTGGAAAAAGCCCGACACGAAATCGATCGAATTAAAGCCACCAGAATCCTGCTTTCCAGAGTTCCCGAAACCCGATGTGGCGCTGTTGTTGTCGGGATTGGCTTCAAGATTACCGAAGCCCGACTGTAGAAAACCCGTATTGCCAAAGCCCGACATGAATCCACTGAACAGGCCGGTTCCCTTGTTCCCGAAACCCGATGTTACACTAACCGAATTGTTGTAACCCGTTACCGATTGGCCCGAGTTGGCGAAGCCCGAGATTTGTAAATTACCAACGTTTTGGGCGCCGGAGTTTCCCTTACCAGAATTATTGAAACCCGAATTTCCACTGCCGGCGTTTCCGAATCCCGAGTTTTCGCCCAGCCCATCGGTAGTATTGCCGAAACCGGTGTTCAGGTTGCCCGCGTTAAAGCCGCCCGTGTTGATATTGCCAGAATTTGCGAAGCCGGTGTTCGTCAGGCCAGAGTTCAAGAAACCAGAATTAGCGTCTCCTCCGTTGAAGCTGCCTGAGTTGAATGCACCCGAGTTGAAGCTACCGGTGTTAATGATGCCGCCGTTGAAGTTGCCGGTGTTGAAATCGCCCGCGTTCCCTATGCCGGTATTGGCCTGACCTGAGTTGCCAAAGCCAGTGTTGACGCTTAACGCGTTCCCGAAGCCGGTGTTGATAAAGCCGGAGTTTCCGAAGCCGGTGTTGATGTTGCCTGAGTTGGCTACGCCCGTGTTGGTGACGCCCGAGTTGCCCACGCCGAAGTTGCCGCTGCCCGAGTTGAAGAAGCCGATGTTCCCGGTGCCCGAGTTACCAAATCCTATATTACCGCTACCGGAATTCAGTCCGCCAAAGCCGATCTGATTGCTGCCGGTTAACCCAATGCCGATATTATTGTTGCCGGTGTTCCCGAAGCCGAAGTTGTAGCTGCCGCTGTTCCCGAAGCCAACGTTGCCGTCGCCTACGTTTCCCAGACCGATATTTGCGTTGCCCGTGTTACCACCGCCGAAGTTTCCATTGCCACCGTTGCCAATCCCGACATTCCCATTGCCGGGGGTGGGCACGGCGGGGGAACTCATGTTTGGACCTGCATTTCCGATACCAATGTTGGCATTGCCAAAGTTCCCGAAGCCGAAGTTGTTGTCGCCAGAGTTGCCACCCCCGACGTTCGCATTACCGATGTTGCCGCTACCCACGTTAAAGCTGGACGGTCCGATGCCAACGTTTCCGTTTCCGCTACCCAGGTTGAAGTTGCCGATGTTGCCGCTACCCACGTTGAAGCTGGAAATCTGGCCGTGGAAGGCGCTTCCGTTTCCGCCGCCAAAGTTGGCGTTACCGAGGTTTCCATTACCCAGGTTGTAATCGCCGGTATTACCATTGCCGACATTGAGGTTGCCGATATTGCCGACACCCAAATTGATGTTTGCAACGCCGGCTGCCACGACGCCAGCTGTGCCGCTGCCGCCGAGGATGCGGCATGGTAGCCGGCCATCACCGCCACGTCTTGTGCCCACATCTGCTCGTAGGTGGATTCCATGGCCGCTATGGCCGGCGCGTTTTGCCCGAACACATTCGACACCGCCAACAACCACGTCCGAACACGATTGGCCTGCACCACCGCCGGATGCACCACGCCGGCCAGCGCCTCCTCAAATGCACCCGCCGCCGCCCGAGCCTGCCGCGCTGCCAGCTCGGCCTGGGCTCCAGCCGCGGTCAACCAGCTCGCATACGGCCCCGCGGCATTCGCCATCGCGGCCGACGCCGGTCCCTGCCAAGCGCCGCCGGCCAACTCCGACGTCACCGACCCGAACGACGACGCCGCCGCGTGCAACTCCTCGGCCAACCCGTCCCAGGCCCCCGCCGCCGCCAATAGTGGCCGTGACCCCGCACCCAGATACATCCGTAGCGAATTGGTCTCCGGAGGCAACCACGCGAAACCGACCATCACGGCCCCCTCACACCATTGACAAACCAGGACGCCTCGAGCCTAACTACACAACGCGAAGGGATTGGGACTTCTATCGGAATTGCGCCGCGTGCACTGGCCGCCGGCCTTTCCCCGCCAGCCTCGGTGTTTCATGCCGCTTGCCGTGGTCTGCCACCTGCGAGTTCGCATTTGTGCAGAGTCCCGTCGGGAGTTGTCAAAACTAAAACGGGCGATCTTGATCGCATCGGAAGCGCGAGATTGCGCCCTGAGCTGCGCCTTCGTGGAGCCCCCGGTCAGGATTGAACGGACGACCGCTCGCTTATAAGGCTGTTCCGGTACCGATCCTTAAGCCATCGAGGCCCTCGGCCTTATAGCGGGCCAACCAGGTATGCAGCGTCTGCCGCGACACCCCAACTTTCTCGGCAACCTGCGAGATCGACAACCCGTCGCTGATCACCGCCAACACGGCTTGATACCGCTGTTCTGCCACACTCAACTCCTTCATCGAAGGAGTGTCAAGGATCAGCCGAACCAACTGTCAAGCATCAGCCGAAACATCGTCAGGCATCACCCGAACCCAAAACGTCAAGCATCAGCCGAGGTACTACACGAACGCTTGAGCCCCCTGTCAGGATTGAACTGACGACCGCTCGCTTACAAGGCGAGTGCTCTACCACTGAGCTAAGGAGGCCGATGAAATCGCTGTGAGTCTAGCCGCTCACTCGCTGTCGACGACGCGTTGCGAACGCACCGACCGCGACGACGAGCGGCGCGCGGGACGGCGCCCGGGCAGTGGAATGCGCTCGGCGATGCTGCTCAGCGGGTTGACCACCATGGTAAGTGCGATCACAGCGTCTTGCAGCGTCGCGATGGCCGGCTCGAGCGCCTCCATCCCGGGTGTCAGCCGCGCCAACGTGTCGGCGACGTCGGCGAGCTGTTCGAGCGGTCCGTCCTTGGCCGTTGTCTTGTCGATCAGTCCGCCTTCGGCCAGCAGCCGGTCGGCCAGCCCGTCTTCGGAGAGCACCCGCTCGATAAGTCCGTCCTCGGCGAGCAGCTGGTCGGCCAGTCCGCCCGGTTGCAGCGCGCGCTGCATGGCGCCGCCTTCAGCGGTCAGGCGGTCGAGTAAGCCGCCGGGCTGGGTCAGCAGGTCGACCACCCCGCCGGGCCGCAGCATCCGGTCCATCGGCCCGTTGGGCGCGATGGCGCGTCCCAGCGGCATATCGTCGTCCAATAGCCTGGCCAGCCGGTTGGCGCGGGCAATCGTGTCATCGATTCCCAGCATGTTGGCCATTGAGGTCGACCCGCTTGCGCCGCCGGCATCACCCAACGCTTGTTTGGCCATGTCAACCGCCGCGCCGGCCATGTTCAAACCGGTGTCGGCGGCGGCGAGCCCCGCTCGTGCGGGCCAGGTCGCAATACCCACGAGGGTTTGGCCGAGGTTCATTCTGCGAGTGTATTCACGGCGCGCCGTGGATTGAGCGGCAACGGTCCAAGCTGATTTGGCGATTCCTGGCAGACTGTTAGCAGACTACTGGCAACGAGCTTTCAGGAATTACACAATGACTGTGAAGGTAACGTTCAACCAATGCGGAAAGGGGTTGATCTCGTGACGGCGGGAACCCCAGGCGAAAACACCACACCGGAGGCTCGTGTCCTCGTGGTCGATGATGAGGCCAACATCGTTGAACTGCTGTCGGTGAGCCTCAAGTTCCAGGGCTTTGAAGTCTACACCGCGACCAACGGGGCACAGGCGCTGGATCGGGCCCGGGAAACCCGGCCGGACGCGGTGATCCTCGATGTGATGATGCCCGGGATGGACGGCTTTGGGGTGCTGCGCCGGCTGCGCGCCGACGGCATCGATGCCCCGGCGTTGTTCCTGACGGCCCGTGACTCGCTACAGGACAAGATCGCGGGTCTGACCCTGGGTGGTGACGACTATGTGACAAAGCCCTTCAGTTTGGAGGAGGTCGTGGCCAGGCTGCGGGTCATCCTGCGACGCGCGGGCAAGGGCAACAAGGAACCACGTAATGTTCGACTGACGTTCGCCGATATCGAGCTCGACGAGGAGACCCACGAAGTGTGGAAGGCGGGCCAACCGGTGTCGCTGTCGCCCACCGAATTCACCCTGCTGCGCTATTTCGTGATCAACGCGGGCACCGTGCTGAGCAAGCCTAAGATTCTCGACCACGTTTGGCGCTACGACTTCGGTGGTGATGTCAACGTCGTCGAGTCCTACGTGTCGTATCTGCGCCGCAAGATCGACACTGGGGAGAAGCGGCTGCTGCACACGCTGCGCGGGGTGGGCTACGTACTGCGGGAGCCTCGATGAGTCTTGGTAATTAATCGGATCGGCAGCCCGAGGAGAACGCGGCAATGGCCAGACACCTTCGAGGAAGGCTGCCCCTACGGGTACGCCTGGTCGCAGCCACGCTGATCCTGGTGGCCACTGGACTTGTGGCCTCGGGGATCGCGGTCACCTCGATGTTGCAGCACCGGCTGACCAGCCGGATCGATCGGGTGTTGCTCGAGGAAGCCCAAATCTGGGCGCAGATCACGCTGCCCTTGGCGCCGGACCCCTACCCTGGTCATAACCCCGATCGGCCGCCGTCGAGGTTCTACGTTCGGGTGATCAGCCCCGACGGCCAGAGCTATACGGCACTCAACGACAACACTGCCATACCGGCGGTGCCCGCCAACAATGATGTCGGCCGGCACCCGACGACGCTGCCATCGATCGGCGGATCCAAGACTTTATGGCGCGCGGTCTCGGTGCGCGCGTCGGATGGCTACTTGACCACCGTCGCCATTGATCTGGCCGACGTCCGGAGCACCGTGCGGTCACTGGTGCTGTTGCAGGTCGGCATAGGCAGTGCGGTGCTGGTTGTCCTCGGGGTGGCGGGCTACGCTGTGGTTCGCCGCAGCCTGCGGCCGCTGGCAGAATTCGAGCAGACGGCCGCGGCGATCGGCGCGGGGCAGCTGGATCGCCGGGTCCCGCAGTGGCATCCGCGAACTGAGGTCGGCCGGCTTTCGTTGGCGCTCAACGGAATGCTGGCACAAATTCAGCGGGCGGTGGCGTCCGCGGAATCTTCCGCCGAAAAGGCCCGGGATTCAGAGGACCGGATGCGACAGTTCATCACCGACGCCAGCCATGAACTGCGTACCCCGTTGACCACTATCCGCGGCTTCGCGGAGCTGTACCGACAAGGAGCCGCCCGCGACGTGGGCATGCTGCTGTCGCGGATTGAGAGCGAAGCGAGCCGGATGGGGCTGCTGGTGGACGATTTGCTGCTGCTTGCCCGGCTAGATGCGCACCGGCCGTTGGAACTGTGCCGGGTGGACCTGCTGGCGCTGGCCAGTGATGCCGCGCACGACGCGCGGGCGATGGACCCCAAACGCAGGATCACCCTGGAGGTCCTTGACGGCCCCGGCACCCCGGAGGTCCTCGGCGACGAATCGCGGCTTCGGCAGGTGCTGCGCAATCTCGTTGCAAATGCCATACAGCACACCCCGGAAAGCGCCGACGTCACCGTGCGAGTCGGCACCGAGGGCGACGACGCCATCCTCGAGGTCGCCGATGACGGTCCGGGCATGAGTCAGGAGGATGCGCTGCGGGTGTTCGAGCGGTTCTATCGCGCCGACTCGTCGCGGGCGCGCGCCAGCGGCGGGACCGGACTGGGGTTGTCGATCGTCGACTCTTTGGTGGCGGCCCATGGCGGAGCGGTCACCGTGACGACCGCGCTCGGGGAGGGTTGCTGCTTTCGTGTCTCGCTGCCGCGCGTCAGTGACGTGGACCAGCTGAGCCTCACGCCAGTTGTGCCAGGGCCGCCCTGATCTTGGCCTGCGCTTCGTCCAGCGATCCCGGTGAGGGGTTGCGGTCGACGTTGGCAAAGCCGAAATCACTGAGGCTGCGGGTGGGAAACACGTGGATGTGTAGGTGGGGCACTTCCAGCCCGGCAATGATCATCCCGGCGCGTTGGGTTGAAAACGCCCGGCACACGGCCTTGCCGATCAGCTGGCTCACCGACATGACGCGGCCAAATAACGCGGGATCCACGTTTTGCCAGTGGTCGATTTCGGCGCGTGGCACCACCAAGGTGTGGCCTTGCGTCATCGGCTCAATCGTCAAGAACGCCACGACGTCGTCGTCCTCGTAGACGAAACGGCCGGGCAGTTCACGGTTGATGATCTTGGTGAAGATCGACACCCGTTGAGCATATGACGTCGCAACGGCCCCCCCAGGTTTCATTCCTGGTTACCGAAGGTCATCATGTCGAGGTTCCAGTACCCACGCATGTTGGTGATCAAACCGGCCTTATTCACCCGGTAGGTGAACACGCCGCGGACCTCACTGGTAAAGCCGCCGTCAAACTCGCTGTGCAACACCAGAATGTGGGCGATCTCGTCCGGTGAGCTGGACGGGAACGTCTCCTCGCAGGTGACCGTCAACCGATTGGCCGCAATGTGTGTGTCGAAGAAGGCGCCGACGGCCTCCTTACCTTTGATGCCGCTGCCATCGGGATTGGTGACGGACTTGCCGATCGGATCCTCGATGACGACGTCGTCGGCCATCAGCGCCAGCCAGCCCTCCCGGTCGTGGGCTTGGACGCACCGCCACGACGACTGCGACGCGATCAGGGCCGGGGATTGGGTCGTTTGGGTCATGGCTATCTCCGGCTAGCGGTCGTCGTCCGTGTACCGGATCACGCCGCGAATGTTCTTGCCGTTCAGCATGTCCTGGTATCCGTCGTTGATCTGCTCCAGCTTGTACGCAGTGGTCACCATGTCGTCGAGGTTGAGTTTGCCGGCCTTATACATCGACAACAGCTTCGGAATGTCGTAGTGCGGGTTGCCGCCGCCGAAGATGGTGCCCTGGATGTTCTTTTGCAGCAGGGTCAACATCGCGAGGTTCAGCGTCACCTGGGTGTCGACCAGGCTGCCGATGGCCGTCAGCACGCAGGTGCCGCCCTTGGCCGTGATGGTCAGATAGCTGTCGACGTCGGCGCCATCGAGCTTGCCGACGGTGATGATCACCTTCTGCGCCATCAGGCCGTAGGTGACCTCGGCAATGCCCATCAGCGCGGCGTTGATGTCCGGGTAGACGTGGGTGGCACCGAATTTCAGAGCCTGATCACGTTTCCATTCCACCGGCTCCACCGCGAAGACGTAGCGGGCGCCCGCGCTGACCGCGCCCTGCAACGCCGCCATGCCGACCCCACCCAAGCCGACGATGGCCACGTCGTCGCCCGGCCGGACGTCGGCCGTGCGGACCGCCGAACCATAGCCGGTGGTGACGCCGCAACCAACCAGGCAGGCGACTTCGAAGGGCACCGACGGGTCGATCTTCACCACCGAGCTGCGGTGCACCACCATGTACGGTGAAAACGTTCCGAGCAGGGTCATCGGGTAGACGTTCTGGCCGCGAGCCTGAATCCGGAAGGAGCCGTCCGTCACAGATTCCCCGGCGAGCAGCCCCGCCCCCAGGTCGCACAGATTCCGCATTCCAGCCTGGCAGGACGGACACTTGCCGCAGGACGGGATGAATGCCAACACCACGTGATCGCCCGGGGCGAAGTCGTCGACTCCCGGGCCGACCTCGGTGACGATGCCCGCGCCCTCGTGTCCGCCCAGAACGGGAAAGCCCGCCATCGGGATGTCGCCCGTCACCAGGTGATGGTCGGAGCGGCACATCCCAGCCGCTTCCATCTGGATCTTGACTTCGTCCTTGCGCGGGTCGCCGATTTCGATCTCTTCGACGGACCATGGCTGGTTGAACTCCCAGATCAGTGCGCCCTTGGTCTTCACCGCAAACCTGCTTTCATCGTTGAACTTCGGCTACGAGTGGTCCCTAGCCTCGGCCGGAACGCCGACTGGCTGAGTGTAGGTCAACGGCGCTAGGGCGTTTACCACAGTGGCACCGGCGTCTTGCCGAGCGGGTAATAGCCCGGCACTTTGTTGCCCGACACGGCGCGTTCGATGCGCTTCTGCATGCCTGGCGATAGCTTGCCGGCCTTGATCAATTCCAGGTAGAGCGCGGAAACATGACCGAAGTCGAAGAAATCGCGTTGCCAGTTCCATTTCCCGCCGCCGGCATACCGGAACCAGCTGCCGCCAATGCCGTACACCTCCTGCTCGGCGCCATTGGCGTCGGTGGCAACCTGTTTCCAGAACCCAACCACCTCGCCCTGTTTCTCGTCGATGACGACCCGTTGATAGGGGTAGCGCCAGCCCTGCAGGCCGTCCATTTCCTGGCCCAGCGCAATGTCGCGGATCTCGTCGATGCCGACGCACATCACGTCCTCGTTGGGACCGACGTTCCAGCCGTAGGTGGCGTCGTCGGTGTAGAAGTCGGCCAGCAACGTCCAGTCGCCGCGCCGCTCCGCCGTACGGTTGGCCTGTAACCAGCGGTGAACCACATCTTCGAGTTCGTCGCGAGGATAGCCGGCCACGGTTACTCTCCCGTTTCTCGGATGGACAGTGCCTGGGTGGGACAGGCCCACACGGCATGCTTGATCACGCCGCGGGCTTCCTCGGGCGGCTCTGGGTCGAGGATTTCGACCTGGCCGCGCTTGGGCACCCGGAAATACTCGGGTGCCTCCAGCTCGCACATCGCGTGTCCTTGGCACAGATCCCGGTCGGCTTCGACTCGATAGCCCATCGTTAAACTCCCGTTCGCCGGCGGTAGCGCACGCAAGCGGGCTGGGCCAACTGCACCACCATCTTCGAATGGTCGTTACGATAGCTTTCTGGCGGTTGCGCCATCTCAAACTCATACTCGCGCAACAACACCGAGAAGATCGCTTTGATCTGCATGATGGCGAACGCCGCCCCCACGCAACGATGCCGGCCGGCGCCGAACGGAATCCACGTCCAGCGGTTGAGCAGATCTTCCTGGCGCGGCTGCTCGTATCGTGCTGGCACGAAGTCGTGGGGATCGGGGAAGTCTTCGGGGATCCGGTTGGAGATCGCCGGGGAGGCCGCCACCAGATCGCCCTCATGAATCCGGTGGCCTTGCACCTCGAACTCGCCCTTGGCCACTCGCATGAGGATGATCAGCGGAGGGTGCAGGCGCAGCGTCTCTTTCAGCACGTTTTCCAGCTGCGGAATCTGGCGCAGCGCATGGAAACTCACCGATCGGCCGTCGCCGTACAGCTCGTCGAGTTCGTCGATCACGGCCGCGTAGGCGTCGCGATGGCGCATCAACTCGATCAGCGTCCACGAAGCCGTACCCGAGCTGGTGTGATGGCCGGCGAACATCATCGAGATGAACATGCCGGTGATCTCGTCGGCCGAGAACCGGGGAGTGCCGGTCTCAGCCTTGACGGCGATGAGCACGTCGAGCATGTCACGGTCGCTCTTGTCGGTGGGTGGGTTGGCGATCCGGCCGTTCATGATGTCCGCAACCAGTGCCACCAGACCATTGCGGGCTTCGTCGCGGCGACGGAAGCTCTCGATCGGCAGATACGGGTCGACGTAGGCTAGTGGGTCGGTGCCGCGCTCCAACTCGTGATAGAGCTTGGCGAATCGCCCGTCGAGCTGGTCGCGGAACTTCTTGCCGATCAGGCAGGCCGAGGAGGTGTAGATGGTCAGCTCGGCGAAGAAGTCCAGCAGATCGATCTCGCCGGCCTCACCCCAGTCGGCGATCATCCGTCGGACTTGATCTTCGATGGTGGCGGCGTGGCCCTTCATCTGCTCGCCGCGTAGCGCGGCATTGTGCAGCATCTCTTTACGCCGTTCCGGGCTGGCGTCGAACACCACGCCCTCGCCGAAGATCGGCGTCATGAACGGGTATGCCTTGGCCTGGTCCAGGTCGTCGTCGCCCGCCCGGAAGAAGAATTCGTTGGCGTGCGAGCCGGACAGCAGCACGACCTGCTTCCCGGCCAGCTGGAAGGTACCGACGTCTCCGCATTCGTCGCGGACCCGTTGCATCAGCCCGATCGGATCGGTGCGGAACTCCTCGAGGTGGCCGTGTTCGTCGTGGCCACCCGAAACCCGGGGTAGTGCAACAGCGCTCATTAGCCCGGCATCCCCTCTTCGCCCAGTACTAGCTTCTGACGGTGCGCGGGCGCATCCCTCAGCGGGGCCTCCGGTTGAATCTCCATGTTCACCACGACACACCCGCGCGGCGTTTCTGCGACGAACGCGATAGCGCGTGCCAGGTCGCTGGGTCGCAAGAAGTAGTTGTGCCGGGCCTGCCCCCACTTTGCCCAGTCCGCCAGCATTGGGCCGACTTGTTCGGCCGACAGCTGCCAGCCCATACCGGTCAGCGTGGGTCCCGGATGCACGATCGATGCGCGAACACCGGTGCCTTCCAACTCCATCTGCAGGTTGGTGACCATAGCGGCCAGACCGGCCTTGGCGGCGCCGTAGGCACCCATATGCGGGCGTTGGCGCAGGCCCACATCGGATCCGACGAAGATGAGGTCACCTCGCCGGCGTGCCACCATGGCCGGTAGCACGGCCGTGGCCAGCCGGTTGGCACCGACCAGGTGTATCTGAACCTGCTCTGCAAAGGCCTCGGTGCTGACCTCGTGCAGCTGTCCCGGGAGCATGTCGCCTGCACTGGACACCAGCAGTTCGACCTCGCCGAGTGCCTCGACCGTTTGCGCCACAAACGATTTCACCGACTCGGGATCGGTCACGTCGAGGGGGAAGGCTACCGCCTCGCCACCGTCGGCGCGGATTTTGTCGACCAGCTCGGCCAACTTGTCCATGCGGCGGGCCCCCAAGGCGACCGGAAACCCGCGGCCGGCGAGTTCGGTTGCGGTGGCCGCGCCGATGCCCGACGATGCGCCGGCGACGACGGTGGTCCGCCGGGCGGGGTGAGGTTCGAAGCGTGGCATTACCTGGCCTGCACGCTGATCGGCAGATGGGCAAATCCGCGCACGTTGCTGGAATGGACGCGCACGACGTTGTCGTCGTCGACTTCGTAGTTGCGGATCCGACGCAGCAGCGCGCCCAGGGCCACCCGGGCTTCCATCCGGGCCAGGTGAGCCCCCAGACAGAAGTGGGCACCGCTGCCGAAACTGACTAGTTTGCAGCCGATTTCGCGGCCGATGCGATAGTCGTCCGGGTCGTCGAACACCCGGTCGTCACGGTTGGCCGATCCCGGTAGCAGCAGCAACACCTCACCCTCGGGGATCGTGGTGTCGTACAACGTGAGATCGTGCGCGACGGTGCGGGCCAGAATCTGGCTGGACGTGTCGTAGCGCAGGGTTTCCTCCACCCACATCGGAATCCGGGAGTGGTCGGCGAATACGCGGGCCAGCTGGCCAGGGTGGTGGGCGGCCCAGTAGACGGCATTGGCCAGTAGCTTGGTGGTGGTCTCGTTGCCGGCGATCACCATGAGAAACAGGAACGCCATGATTTCCTGGTCGGAAAGCCGGTCGCCGTCGAGCTCGGCTGCCAGCAGTGCCGACGTCAGATTGTTCGCGGGCCGCCGCCGGAATTCCGCGATCAGGTCAGCGTAATATCTCATCAGCTCGATCGACGCCGCCATCGCCGGCGGGGGCACATCGGCCACGCCGTCCTCGCGGTGCAGCACCGCATCGGCCAGCGCGCGGATGCGGGCCCGGTCGGTGTCGGGCACGCCTATCAGCTCTGAAATCACATCCATCGGCAGCTTGCCAGCGAATTCTGCTACGAAATCGAAACTTTCGGTTTGCAGGGCCGAATCCAGGTGAATGCGGGCAAGTTCGAGCACCTGCGGCTCGAGTTCACGGATCCGCCGTGGGGTGAAGCCCTTGGACACCAAGGTACGCATCCGCAGATGTGCGGGGTCGTCCATGGCCAGCATCGACATTACCCGGTACGCCTCAGAAGTGCGTGAGGACGGATCCAGGGATACCCCATAGGCATTCGACAACGCCGTGCTGTCCCGGAAGCCTTGCAGCACGTCGTGGTGCCGCGACACCGCCCAGAAATTGCGTTCCTCGTTACGGTACAGCGGGGCCTCGTCCCGCAGCCGACGATAATACGGGTACGGGTCTTCGTGAAAGTCGTAGTCGTAGGGGTCCAGGACCAGTTCGGGGTCACCGACGCGGACGGTCATTCGCTGCCACCAGTGCTCGGCTCGTTAGCTCCGGCCAAGATCAGGCCCACCACGTACCCGAGTCGATCGGCGATCTCGTGGTAGGTGAAGGTGCCGCTGCCGGCCTGTACGAGCGCTCCGAAGAACGCCATCTCGAGTGCGAACACGGTACCGGGATCGGCGCCAGGTCCGATCGCCGATGTGATGCGGCGGTGGATCTCGGCGCCGATTCGGTCGCGCACCGCACGCACCGCGGGGTCGGCGCCGCCGTCGAGCAGCGCCGCCGTGCACGCCGCGCCGATTTCGGGTTCGTCGGCAACCACCAGCGCCAGGTGTCGCAACGAGCTCGTCACCCGGATAGGCATCGGGACGTTGACGTCGGTGACGCAGGGGACCTGGCGGACCAGGTCGAGGTAGACCTCGGCGATCAGATGGTTCTTCGACGAGAAGTATGTGTAGGCCGTCGCCGGGGCTACCTTGGCGCGGGCCGCCACCAGGCGCACCGTCAGGTCGGCGTATGACTTCTCCCGCAGGGTCGCCATGGCGGCAGCTAGCACCTTGCGGAAGGTTGCCTGCTGGCGGCGGTTGCGTGACACCGCTTCGGCGTGGGGTTCGGTTTGGCGCTGGGCCGGGGTGGTAACCAGTACATCGCTGGACACATGTCCAAGCTATCGGATGGTCGCGGCAGGAGGCAAGCCAGTCTGCTAAACATGCAGCTAACATGGGACTGTCCGCGACGCGACGTGGCCCCTGGTGCATCGGTCAGGACGGTGTAGCGGCCTTGCGGATACGGTCTCGATGAGGCAATATCGGACAAGTGTCCAATCGATGATGAGAGTCGGAGAAGTTGGGAGCGGTAGATGGCCCTGTGGGGCGACGGAATTAGTGCGCTGCTCATCGACGGCAAACTATCGGACGGCCGTGCGGGCACCTTCCCGACGGTCAATCCGGCCACCGAGGAAGTGCTGGGAGTCGCCGCCGACGCCGATGCCGAGGACATGGGCCGCGCCATCGAGGCCGCGCGGCGGGCGTTCGACTCGACCGACTGGTCCCGCAATACCGAACTTCGGGTGCGGTGTGTTCGGCAACTGCGCGACGCAATGCAACAGCACGTCGAAGAACTACGCGAACTGACGATCTCCGAGGTGGGCGCGCCGCGGATGCTCACCGCCAGCGCCCAGCTGGAAGGCCCGGTCGGGGATCTATCGTTTGCGGCGGACACGGCCGAGTCCTACCCGTGGAAGCAGGACCTCGGCGAGGCATCGCCGTTGGGCATCGCCACCCGGCGCACCCTCGCACGGGAGGCCGTCGGTGTCGTCGGCGCCATCACCCCGTGGAACTTCCCGCACCAGATCAATCTCGCCAAGCTAGGTCCGGCGCTAGCCGCGGGTAACACCGTCGTTTTAAAGCCGGCGCCTGACACACCGTGGTGCGCAGCAGCGCTCGGGGAAATCATCGTCGAGCACACCGACTTCCCACCGGGCGTTGTCAACATCGTCACCTCCAGCAGTCACGCTTTGGGGGCGCTGTTGGCCAAAGACCCTCGGGTGGACATGATTTCGTTCACCGGTTCTACTGCGACCGGCCGTGCCGTAATGGCCGATGCCGCGGCCACCATCAAAAAGGTTTTTCTGGAACTGGGTGGCAAGTCGGCGTTCGTCGTGCTCGACGACGCTGACCTAGCCGCTGCCAGCGCGGTATCGGCGTTCTCGGCTTGCATGCACGCCGGGCAGGGGTGCGCAATCACGACCCGGCTGGTGGTGCCACGGGCCCGTTATGAAGAGGCGGTTGCCATCGCGGCAGCCACCATGTCGTCGATCAGGCCCGGCGATCCCAACGACCCCGGAACCGTTTGCGGGCCGTTGATTTCGGCCCGACAACGGGATCGTGTGCAGGGCTACCTCGACCTGGCGGTCGCCGAAGGCGGAAGGTTCGCATGCGGTGGCGCGCGGCCGGCGGATAGAGAGGTCGGTTTCTACATCGAGCCCACGGTCATCGCAGGGTTGACCAATGACGCCAGAGTCGCCCGAGAGGAGATCTTCGGACCGGTGCTCACGGTGATTGCCCACGACGGTGACGATGATGCGGTGCGCATCGCCAACGACTCGCCATACGGCTTGTCGGGCACCGTGTATGGCGCCGACCCGCAGCGCGCCGCGAGGATTGCCTCGCGGCTGCGGGTAGGCACCGTCAACGTCAATGGGGGTGTCTGGTACTGCGCCGACGCGCCGTTCGGCGGCTACAAGCAATCCGGTATCGGACGCGAGATGGGTCTCCTCGGCTTCGAGGAGTACTTAGAAGCCAAACTCATTGCTACCGCTGCAAATTAGCTAGCGGGTTGACAGCGCAGAAAGGAAGCCATGTTCGACAGCAAGGTGGCTATCGTCACCGGGGCTGCCCAGGGTATCGGGCAGGCCTACGCTCAGGCGTTGGCCCGCGAAGGTGCCTCGGTGGTCGTCGCTGACATCAACGCCGACGGTGCCGCGGCGGTAGCCAAGCAGATTGTCGCCGACGGCGGTACTGCGATTCATGTGCCCGTTGACGTGTCCGACGAGGATTCCGCTAAAGCCATGGTCGACCGCGCCGTCGGTGCTTTCGGCGGCATCGACTATCTGGTGAACAATGCGGCGATCTACGGTGGCATGAAGCTCGATCTGTTGTTGACCGTGCCGTTGGACTACTACAAGAAATTCATGAGCGTCAACCACGACGGCGTGCTGGTGTGTACCCGCGCGGTGTACAAGCACATGGCCAAACGGGGCGGCGGCGCGATTGTCAACCAGTCCTCGACCGCGGCCTGGCTGTATTCCAACTTCTACGGCCTGGCCAAGGTCGGTGTCAACGGGCTGACGCAGCAGCTGGCCCGCGAGCTGGGCGGAATGAAGATAAGGATCAATGCGATCGCACCCGGACCGATCGACACCGAAGCTACCCGCACCGTCACCCCCGCAGAGCTGGTCAAGAACATGGTGCAGACCATCCCGCTGTCGCGGATGGGTACACCGGAGGATCTGGTGGGCATGTGCCTGTTCCTGCTGTCGGATTCGGCATCGTGGATCACCGGGCAGATCTTCAATGTCGATGGCGGACAGATCATCCGGTCATGACCGGCGCCGGCGCCGATGCAGAGCGGGGCGATGAGGTGGGGGCACGCCCCCACAAGTGGGAGGTACCCCCATCCGCTGGCGGGGGAGAGCGGCGCTCATGACCGCTCACCCGGAGACACCACGCCTGGGATATATCGGCTTGGGTAATCAAGGCGCGCCGATGGCTAAGCGTCTGCTCGATTGGCCTGGCGGACTGACCGTTTTCGATGTGCGGGTCGAGGCCATGGCACCGTTCGTCGAGGGCGGCGCCACCGCAGCGGCAAGCGTCTCCGACGTCGCCGAAGCCGACATCATCAGCATCACCGTGTTCGACGACGCGCAGGTGAGTTCGGTGATCACCGCCGACAACGGACTGGCGACGCACGCCAAGCCCGGCACTATTGTCGCGATTCACTCCACCATCGCCGACACGACAGCAGTCGATCTGGCCGAAAAGCTCAAGCCGCAGGGGATCCACATCGTGGATGCACCGGTCAGCGGCGGCGCGGCGGCGGCCGCCAAGGGTGAGTTGGCCGTGATGGTCGGCGCTGACGACGAGGCGTTCCAGCGGATTAAAGAGCCATTTTCGAGGTGGGCTTCGCTGTTGATTCATGCCGGGGAACCGGGCGCTGGCACCCGGATGAAACTGGCGCGCAACATGTTGACTTTCGTCTCTTATGCCGCCGCCGCCGAGGCGCAGCGGCTGGCCGAAGCCTGTGGCTTAGACCTCGTGGCGCTCGGGAAGGTGGTGCGGCACAGCGACTCATTCACCGGCGGCGCGGGAGCGATCATGTTCCGCAACACCACTGCGCCGATGGAGCCGGCTGACCCGCTGCGGCCGTTGTTGGAGCACACCCGCGGCCTGGGTGAGAAAGACCTGAGTCTGGCGTTGGCCCTGGGCGAGGTGGTATCGGTCGACCTGCCGCTGGCCCAGCTGGCGCTGCAACGGCTGGCCGCCGGCCTCGGGGTACCGCACCCGGACACCGAGCCAGCAAAGGAGACATGATGGACGAGCTGCGCCGCACCGGCCTGGACAAAATGAACGAGGTTTACGCCTGGGACATGCCCGACATGCCAGGTGAGTTTTTTGCCCTGACCGTCGATCACCTATTCGGCAGGATCTGGACCCGTCCCGGCCTGTCCATGCGGGACCGGCGGATGGCCGTGATCGCGGTGCTGACCGCTCAAGGCCAGTCGGATCTGCTCGAGGTCCAAGTCAACGCCGTCCTGCATAACGACGAACTCACCATAGACGAGCTGCGTGAACTCGCTGTGTTCATTACCCACTATGTCGGCTTCCCGCTGGGCTCGCGGCTGAACAGTGCGATCGAGCGGGTAGCGGCCAAGCGTAAGCAGGCGGCCGAGAACGGCTCGCTGCCCGACACGAAAGCCAACGTCGCCGAAGTTCTTGCTAAGGAATCTGGTAAATCGAGCTAGTCTGACGTGTCGTGCGCGTCCTGGTAATCGGTTCGGGTGCCCGCGAACATGCGCTATTGCTGGCGCTCGGCAAAGACCCGCAGGTTTCGGGGCTAATCGTTGCTCCCGGCAATGCAGGCACCGCTCGGATCGCCGAGCAGCACGACGTCGACATCACCTCCGCCGAGGCGGTGGTCGCCCTGGCTCGCGAAGTCGGCGCTGACATGGTGGTGATTGGCCCCGAGGTACCGTTAGTGCTCGGGGTGGCCGACGCCGTGCGCGCGGCCGGCATCGTGTGTTTCGGGCCCGGTAAGGACGCGGCTCGCATCGAAGGCTCCAAAGCATTCGCCAAGGACGTCATGGCGGCGGCCGGTGTGCGCACCGCGAACAGCGAAATCGTAGACAGCCCAGCGCACTTGGACGCGGCCCTGGACCGGTTCGGGCCGCCTGCCGGTGACCCGGCCTGGGTGGTCAAAGACGACCGGCTAGCCGCCGGCAAGGGTGTGGTGGTGACAGCGGACCGCGATGTCGCGCGCGCACACGGAGCTGCCCTGCTCGAGGCCGGGCACCCGGTGTTGCTGGAGTCCTACCTGGACGGCCCGGAGGTATCGCTGTTCTGTGTCGTCGACCGCACCGTCGTGGTGCCGCTGCTGCCGGCACAGGACTTCAAGCGAGTCGGTGAGGACGACACCGGACTTAACACCGGCGGTATGGGCGCCTACGCGCCGCTGCCGTGGTTGCCCGACAACATCTATCGGGAGGTGGTCAGCCGGATCGTCGAACCCGTTGCGGCCGAACTAGTCCGGCGTGGAAGCTCGTTTTGCGGATTGCTGTATGTTGGTCTCGCGATTACCGCCCGCGGGCCGGCGGTGGTCGAGTTCAACTGCCGATTCGGCGATCCGGAGACCCAAGCCGTGCTGGCCTTGCTGGAGTCTCCGCTCGGCCAACTGCTTCATGCCGCCGCTACCGGGAAGCTGGCCGATTTCGGCGAGTTGCGGTGGCGTGACGGTGTGGCCGTAACAGTGGTACTGGCGGCCGAAAACTATCCCGGGCGCCCCCGGGTCGGCGACGTCGTTGTCGGCTCCGAAGCCGAGGGGGTGCTGCACGCCGGAACCACGCGGCGCGACGATGGCGCGATCGTTTCGTCCGGTGGCCGGGTGCTGTCGGTGGTGGGCACCGGTGCCGACTTGTCCGCAGCACGCGCACATGCGTATGAAATCCTCAGTTCAATTCGGTTGCCAGGAGGTCATTTCCGCAGCGATATCGGTTTACGGGCGGCCGAGGGGAAGATCAGCGTCTAGCAGGCTGCGGCTTGGCCATCACGGCGGGGATCGCTGGCCGCGAGGTACCCATCGTCGAGCCGCCAGATTGCCTGACAACTCCCGAACTGGCTGTAGTCCGCTACTGCGACCAAGTCATGCCCACGCTGCCGCAGTTCATCGAGAGTTGAATCCGGGAAGCCGTTTTCGAAACTGACCCGCATACCGTTCACCCAGCGGAACCGAGGGCCGTCACAGGCCGCCTGGGGGTTCTGGCCGTAGTCGGCGATGCGCACCAGCACCTGCACGTGACCCTGGGGTTGCATCATGCCGCCCATCACCCCGAAGCTCATCACCGGCGCACCGTCGCGGGTCACAAAACCTGGGATGATCGTGTGATAGGGGCGCTTCCGTGGCCCAACCCGGTTCGGATGTCTCGGCACCACAGTGAAATCCGAGCCGCGATTGTGCAGCGAAATGCCGGTGCCGGGCACCACCACACCGGAGCCGAACCCAAGGTAGTTCGACTGAATCATGGACACCATCATTCCCGCAGCATCGGCGGCGGCCAGATAGACGGTGCCGCCTCGCGGGATGCCGGTGGCCGCCGGCATTGCCCTCTTTGGATCGATCAGCGTGGCGCGCTGCCGCAGATACTCCTTGTCGAGCAGGCGCTTCGGGTGCACCGGCATGTAGTCGATGTCGGCGACACACGCTTGCGCGTCGGCGAAGGCAAGCTTCAGTGCTTCGATCTGCACGTGCACACTTTCAGCGGAATCCACTGACCACGATGACATATCGAAATGCTCGAGGATTCCGAGGGCGATCAAGGCCACGATGCCCTGGCCGTTGGGCGGTATCTGGTGGATGGTGTACCCGCGGTAGGTTCCCGTGATCGTGTCGACCCAGTCCACGCGATGGGCGGCGAGGTCGTCGGCACGCATCACCCCGCCGTTTGCCGCCGAGTGCGCCTCGAGTTTGGCGGCCAGCTCTCCCCGGTAGAACTCCTCACCGTTGGTCGCCGCGATCTTCTCTAGCGTCGCCGCGTGGTCAGGAAAGGTAAACAGCTCACCGGGTTTCGGCGCTCGTCCGCCGGGCATGAACGCATCGGCGAATCCGGGCTGGGATGCGAACAACGGCACCTGTGCCGCCCATTGTGCCGCGACGGTCGGTGAGACCAGAAAGCCGTTGCGGCCGTACGAGATGGCGGGCTCGAAGAGTGTTTCGAATGGTAGCCTGCCGAACCTGGCGTGCAGTTCCACCCAGGCCGACACCGCACCGGGCACCGTCACGGAGTTCCAGCCGAGCACGGGAACGGCGTTGCCGCCGAAGTACTCTGGCGTCCACGCCGAGGGTGAGCGGCCGGACGCGTTCAGGCCGTGCAGTTTTTGCCCGTCCCAGACGATGCTGAAGGCGTCCGAGCCGATGCCATTGGACACCGGTTCCACCACGGTGAGGGTGATGGCTGTGGCGACGGCGGCGTCGACCGCGTTGCCGCCGTCGGCCAGCATCCGAAGACCCGCTTGCGCGGCCAGCGGTTGTGACGTGCACACGACGTTTGTCGCCAGGATGGGCATGCGCGGCCAAGCGTAGGGGAAGGTCCAACCAAACGGCGTGCTCACGCCGCTTAACCTGTGAGCAGCGGCGCGAACCAGGTCAGCTCGGCGGGTAGCTGTGCGCTCCAGAACCCACCGTTGTGCCCGCCAGGGGAGAAGCCGCCCGCCGGCGGGTGGGGCAGCTGCGCCACGAACTGCTTGGTTGCGGCATAAAACGGATCGCTGTTGCCGCAATCGACCCGGATCGGGATGGACCCCAATGCGGGGAGTCCGAAAACCGAGTTCGCCGACCAGTCGTCGGGTCCGTCGAAGGAGCCGGGTGCGACGGAACCGGCGGATAGCCACAGTGCCGGGCTGACCGCGCAGATCGCTGCGGTGCGTGCCGGTCCAAGGCGGCTGCCGAGCAGCAAAGCGCCGTAGCCGCCCATCGACCAGCCCAGAAACGCTACCCGGGAGGTGTCCAGCCGCTGGGTGTCCAATAGCGGAATGAGCTCGTTGAGCACCATTGCCCCCGCGTCCTCGCCAGAAGCCCGCTGGTGCCAGTAGCTGCTGCCTCCGTCCACGGAGACCACCGCGAACGGTGGCAACCCGGCGTTGACGGCCTGGGCCAGGCCCTGCTCGACGCCGCCGTCCATCACGGCCGATGCGCTACCGCCCAAGCCGTGCAGTGCGATCACGGGCCGCAACGCCTGGGTCTGGCCGGGTGGGCGGGCGATGGCCCAGTTGGTCATCTTCCCGGCGCGCGCTGCCGACACGAACGAGCCGGTGGACATCGTCGGCGCCGCCTGAGCCGGGGGGGCCGGATCGAGTGCTGGTGTCGGCGCCAATGGAACGTTTGTGCCAATCGCCGCCGCCGGTGCGGCATGTGAAGTTCGGGGCTGCAACAGCATGTCGATCGCATATGCTGAGGTAGCGCCAAGGACCGTGCCGGCGCCGAGACCGAGCACGGCGCGGCGGCTCAACTCTGGCATGCGGGCCATCATGCCATGGACGTTTGGCCGAATTGGCAATGCAGTACCACTTTGACTGGCAGCATGGATGGGCGTGACAGCAGCGGTCACTCCAAAAGGAGAACGTCGGCGGTATGCGTTGGTCAGCGCCGCCGCGGAGCTGCTCGGCGAGGGCGGGTTCGAGGCGGTACGCCACCGGGCGGTGGCGCGGCGGGCCGGTTTGCCGTTGGCGTCTACCACCTACTACTTCTCGTCGCTCGACGATTTGATCGCTCGCGCGGTCGAACACATCGGAATGATCGAGGTGGCTCAGCTGCGAGCCCGGGTCAGTGCGCTGTCCCGGCGACGTCGGGGGCCCGAGACCACCGCCGTTGTGCTGGTTGACCTGCTGGTGGGGGAAATGTCCAGTCCGGGGCTTGCCGAGCAGCTGATCTCACGATACGAGCGCCATATCGCCTGTACCCGCCTGCCTGACCTGCGCGAAAGCATGCGCCGCAGCCTGCGTCAGCGCGCTGAGGCCGTGGCCGAGGCCATCGAGCGCTCCGGCCGCTCCGCACAGATCGAACTGGTGTGTACGTTGATCTGTGCGGTCGACGGATCGGTGGTCTCGGCGCTGGTCGAAGGGCGGGACCCGCGTGCCGCTGCGCTGGCGACGGTGGTCGACCTCATCGACGTGCTCGCGCCCGTCGACCAGCGTCCGGTGCCGTTCTGAAGTCGGTGGGCAGCGACGGCGTGACAATGTACCCGGTGGTGAAGTCCCCATAGATCGTGACATCGGCGGGCCGGCGTTGGGCGTACAACGCCACGTAGGCGCATACGACGGCGTCGATCGGATCCTCGGCGGCCCGCAGGTCGCTTTTTCGCTGCGCGACCGTCACCTGCCGGCGCAACGAGACCCAATCCGGCTGACCGGCTACCTGCATCCGAACCCCGGCCTGGGCGAGCCCCTCGACGCCGTCCATCAGTCGCAATAGCTCCGATTTGAGCAGGTCAACGCTGCGTCCCGGCTTGGCCTTGTACTTCAGCGCGCGGGGTAGCCGAAACAGCGCCACCGTAGCCGGGTGCGGATAGACCTCGATGGCCCGCCGCGTGGCGGACGAAAGAGGATCCATATCCAGCGCCAGTTGGCGGGCCAGCCGGGCGGCGCGTGGAACGTCGGCAAACTCGGGCTTTTCGGTGTTGGCCGGATACGCGCCGGCCTCGAATTGTCGGAAGTCTCGATTCAGTGCGGCCTCCGCCGGCCGCTGGCCGGTGCGGTTGGCCACCACCAGCGGCGCGTCGAAGGCGACCAGGCAATCGCCCACAACGTAGGGCCGCAGCGCCGCCAGCACGGAGGCATCGTCGCGAGCAGCACCGACCCCCACCAGACACCCGTCCGCGTCGACAGCCGCGACACCGGTCGGATTGCGGCCGGCCCAGGCGAGGTCCACGCCGACGAAGTACATCTGCCCAGGGTATGGCGGGGCCGCGGCGTATGTGCTGTGGTGTCACATCCGTCACTTGCGCCTCTGTCAGAGGGATGCGCGTTGTGCCCGTCTCATAGCGACATCGCCCGGGCGGCACCGGGACCGGGCGTTGCCGAGTTGTCGCGATGAGTCGGGCACATCGGGTGCTCCCTGGCGCCGGGACTCGTGTGACAACTGCGACTACTAGGCCCGCGACCGTAAGCTGTGTCTTTGTGAGGGCCAAGTGAGCATTCCCAACGTGCTGGCCACCCGATACGCCAGCGCCGAGATGGTCGCGATCTGGTCGCCGGAGGCCAAGGTGGTCTCGGAGCGGCGGTTATGGCTGGCCGTATTGCGGGCACAGGCAGAGCTGGGGGTAGCGGTTGCCGATTCGGTGCTCGCCGACTACGAACGTGTGGTCGACGATGTGGACTTGGCCTCGATCTCAGCCCGGGAGCGGGTGCTGCGCCACGATGTCAAGGCCCGCATCGAGGAATTCAACGCATTGGCCGGTCATGAGCACGTGCACAAGGGGATGACCAGCCGCGACCTGACCGAGAACGTGGAGCAACTGCAGATTCGGCGGTCGCTGGAAGTGATTTTCGCCCATGGGGTGGCGGCGGTGGCGCGGCTGGCCGAGCGGGCGGTGAGCTACCGTGACCTGATCATGGCCGGGCGCAGCCACAACGTGGCCGCTCAGGCCACCACCTTGGGCAAGCGGTTCGCCTCGGCGGCCCAAGAGATGATGATCGCGTTGAGGCGGTTGAGGGAGTTGATCGACCGCTACCCCCTGCGTGGCATCAAGGGCCCGATGGGCACCGGTCAGGACATGCTCGATCTGCTGGGCGGTGACCGTGCGGCGCTGGCCGATCTCGAGCGGCGCGTCGCCGACTTCTTGGGCTTTGCAACTGTTTTCAACAGCGTGGGGCAGGTGTATCCGCGTTCATTGGACCACGACGTGGTTTCGGCTCTGGTGCAGCTCGGCGCGGGGCCGTCATCACTGGCACACACGATTCGATTGATGGCCGGCCACGAGCTCGCCACCGAGGGTTTCGCGCCGGGTCAGGTCGGTTCGTCGGCGATGCCGCACAAGATGAACACCCGCAGCTGCGAACGGGTCAACGGGCTGCAGGTTGTGCTACGCGGCTATGCATCCATGGTGGCCGAGTTAGCCGGTGCACAGTGGAACGAGGGTGATGTGTTTTGCTCCGTGGTGCGCCGGGTTGCGTTGCCGGACAGCTTCTTTGCCGTCGACGGGCAGATCGAGACGTTTTTGACGGTGCTGGACGAGTTCGGCGCCTACCCGGCGGTGATCGGCCGCGAGTTGGATCGTTATCTGCCGTTCCTGGCCACCACTAAGGTGCTAATGGCGGCCGTGCGCGCGGGGATGGGTCGCGAGTCCGCGCACCGGTTGATCTCCGAGCACGCGGTGGCGACGGCGCTGGCCATGCGAGAACACGGCGCGGAGCCCGACCTGCTGGACCGGTTGGCCGCCGATCCGCGGCTGCCGCTGGGACGAGACGCTTTGGAGGCCGCGCTGGCCGACAAGAAGGCATTTGCCGGTGCCGCGGGTGACCAGGTCGATGATGTGGTCGCGATGGTGGACGCGCTGGTGAGCCGTTACCCGGACGCGGCTAAATACACGCCGGGTGCAATTCTTTAGTGTCATGACTACCGCCGCCGGGCTTTCGGGCATCGATCTGACCGATCTGGACAACTTCGCCGACGGCTTCCCCCATCACCTCTTCGCCATCCACCGTCGTGAAGCGCCGGTGTATTGGCATCGGCCGACCGAGCACACCCCGGACGGGGAGGGCTTCTGGTCGGTGGCTACCTACGCCGAAACCCTTGAGGTGTTACGTGATCCGGTGACCTATTCGTCGGTCACCGGGGGCCAACGTCGGTTTGGGGGCACGGTGCTGCAGGATCTGCCGGTCGCCGGCCAGGTGCTCAACATGATGGATGATCCCCGGCACACCCGTATCCGGCGGTTGGTCAGCTCGGGCTTGACACCACGGATGATCCGGCGGGTCGAAGACGATCTGCGCCGCCGGGCGCGTGGATTGCTCGATGGCGTAGAACCCGGAGCGCCTTTCGACTTCGTGGTCGAGATCGCTGCCGAATTGCCCATGCAGATGATCTGCATTCTGCTGGGTGTGCCGGAGACGGATCGACATTGGTTGTTCGAGGCGGTTGAGCCGGGATTCGATTTCCGCGGCTCCCGCAGGGCGACGATGCCGAGGCTGAACGTCGAGGATGCCGGATCGCGGTTATACACCTACGCATTGGAGCTGATCGCCGGTAAACGCGCCGAACCTGCCGACGACATGCTGTCCGTCGTCGCCAACGCTACCATCGACGATCCGGACGCGCCGGCGCTGTCCGACGCCGAACTGTACCTGTTCTTCCATCTACTGTTCAGCGCCGGCGCGGAAACCACCCGTAACTCCATTGCCGGCGGGCTGCTGGCGCTGGCCGAGAACCCTGACCAACTGCAAACGCTGCGAAGCGATTTTGAGTTGTTGCCGACTGCGATCGAAGAGATCGTGAGGTGGACGTCGCCGTCACCATCGAAGCGGCGCACGGCGTCCCGTGCGGTCAGCCTGGGCGGCCAGCCGATCGAGGCGGGTCAGAAGGTTGTGGTGTGGGAGGGCTCGGCCAACCGTGATCCCAGCGTGTTCGACCGCGCGGACGAGTTCGATATCACCCGAAAACCCAATCCGCACCTGGGTTTCGGTCAGGGGGTGCACTATTGCCTGGGCGCCAATCTGGCTCGGCTGGAACTGCGGGTGCTGTTCGAGGAACTCTTGTCCCGCTTTGGCTCAGTGCGGGTGGTGGAACCCGCGGAATGGACACGTAGCAACCGGCATACCGGCATCCGGCACCTAGTCGTTGAATTGCGCGGAGGCTAGTCCCCGCGCAGCGGGATTCCGGCGGCCCGCAACTCGAGCGCGGCCAGCGCACGCATGGTGGCGGGATCCTCTCGTCGCCAGGCGCCGACCGGATCGGTGCTGACGGCGGCCAGTTTGCCCGGCGGCCGGTTCGCCAATGCGCGCAGCGCCAGCAGCTGGCGACCGGCTGGGGTCGCCGCCAGGGTGGTAACGGTCCACTTGCGCCGGCAGAACCGCAGCCGCAGGAACAGCCAGGGCATGGCCACGGCAAGAATCGGCGTCGCGGCGACCGCCAGCGCGAGCACTACCGCAAGCCAGCCGGCCGTGGTGTCCAGGTTGTGGCCGGCGCCGGCGATGTCAAGGGCGGCCTGGCTTGCGGCGGTGATGGGGTTGCTGAGCGCGTCGCCCACCACCGGGATACGCTGGGCGTCCTGGCCCGCGGCCGCCAGGTTGCCGGCAATCCCGTGCGAGCCGATTTCGATTTGGCGGCCGGCCTCGCCGATTATCGAGATGGCGTCGTGCACGGCGAGGCCGACGAGCATCCATAGCGTCGTCCACACCGCGACAGTGATATCGCTGATCAGTTGGGCCAGCAGTCGGCCGGGCGTGGTGGCATACGGCAAGAAGCGCGATCTCATACCAGAGATACCAGCACAGGGCGCCGTCGTGCGGCGGATAGGCTGGCGCGATGCGCCCCGCATTGTCCGACTACCAGCATGTGGCCAGCGGTAAGGTCCGCGAGATCTACCGTGTCGATGACGAGCACCTGCTGCTGGTTGCCAGCGACCGGATCTCGGCGTACGACTACGTCCTGGACAGCACCATCCCGGACAAGGGCCGCGTCCTGACCGCCATGAGCGCATTCTTCTTCGGGCTCGTCGATGCCCCTAACCATCTGGCCGGGCCGCCGGACGACCCGCGTATCCCCGACGAGGTGCTGGGCCGCGCGCTGGTGGTGCGTCGGCTGGAGATGCTGCCGGTGGAATGTGTGGCCCGTGGCTACCTGACCGGTTCGGGGTTACTGGATTACCAGGCAACCGGGAAGGTATGCGGTATCGCGCTGCCGCCGGGCCTGGTCGAGGCCAGTCGGTTCGCCACACCGCTGTTCACCCCGGCGACTAAAGCCGCGTTGGGGGACCACGACGAGAACATCTCGTTTGACCGGGTGGTGGAGATGGTAGGCGCGTTGCGTGCCAACCAGCTGCGTGATCGTACTCTGCAGACGTATGTGCAGGCCGCCGATCACGCTCTCACCCGCGGAATCATTATCGCCGACACCAAGTTTGAATTTGGCATCGACCGCCACGGCAACCTGCTGCTGGCCGACGAAATCTTCACACCGGACTCGTCGCGGTACTGGCCTGCCGACGACTACCGGGCCGGCGTGGTCCAGACCAGCTTCGACAAACAGTTTGTCCGCAGCTGGCTCACCGGCTCCGAGTCCGGCTGGGATAGAGGCAGCGATCGGCCGCCGCCTCCGCTCCCCGAGCATATCGTCGAGGCCACGCGTGCCCGTTATATTAATGCATACGAACGGATTTCCGAACTAAAATTCGACGACTGGATCGGCCCTGGCGCATGATGCACCGAACCGCACTACCCTCACCGCCCGTGGCCAAGCGGGTGCAGACCCGCCGGGAGCACCACGGCGACGTCTTTGTCGACCCATATGAATGGTTGCGCGACAAGGACAGCCCTGAAGTAATCGCCTACCTCGAAGCTGAAAACGACTACACCGAACGGACCACCGCGCACCTTGAGCCATTGCGGCAAAAGATCTTCCACGAAATCAAAGCGCGTACCAAGGAAACCGACTTATCGGTGCCGACGCGACGTGGCAACTGGTGGTACTACGCGCGGACCTTTGAGGGAAAGCAGTATGGCGTACACTGTCGTTGCCCGGTAACCGATCCCGACGACTGGAACCCACCAGAGTTCGACGAGCGCACCGAAATACCCGGTGAACAGCTTCTGCTCGACGAGAACGTGGAAGCTGACGGCCACGACTTCTTCGCACTGGGCGCGGCCAGCGTCAGCCTGGACGATAACCTCTTAGCGTATTCCGTTGATGTCGTAGGTGACGAACGATATACCTTGCGGTTCAAGGATTTACGCACCGGAGAACAGTACCCGGACGAGATCGCCGGGATCGGAGCGGGAGTCACCTGGGCAGCTGACAACCGCACTGTCTACTACACCACCGTGGACGCGGCCTGGCGTCCGGACACAGTGTGGCGATACCGACTAGGGTCCGGCGAATCGTCGGAGCGGGTTTACCACGAAGCCGATGATCGGTTCTGGCTCGCGGTGGGGCGTACTCGCAGCAACGCCTATCTGCTGATTGCGGCGGGGTCGTCCATCACTTCGGAGGTCCGTTACGCGCACGCGGCAGATCCGACAGCGCAGTTCAGCGTGGTGCTGCCGCGCCGCGACGGCGTCGAGTACTCGGTGGAGCATGCGGTCATAGCTGGCCAGGACCGGTTTCTGATCCTGCACAACGACGGCGCGGTGAACTTCACACTGGTAGAGGCCCCGGTCGAGGATCCTGCGCGGCAACGCACCCTCATCGCCCACCGCGACGACGTCCGACTCGACGCGGTGGATGCCTTGGCCGGCCATCTGGTAGTCAGCTATCGGCGCGAGGCGCTGCCGCGGGTTCAACTGTGGCCGATCGGGCCTGACGGAAACTATGGTGAGCCCGAAGAGATCTCGTTCGACTCCGAGCTGATGTCGGCCGGACTGGGGCCCAACCCCAACTGGGATTCGCCCAAACTGCGGGTCGGTGCCGGATCTTTCGTCACCCCGGTGCGGATCTACGACATCGACCTGGTCACTGGCGAGCGTACCTTGCTGAAAGAACAGCCCGTACTGGGCGGCTACCGCCGCGAAGACTATGTGGAGCGGCGTGACTGGGCGTACGGAGACGACGGCACCCGGATCCCGGTCTCGATAGTGCACCGAGCCGATATCGAATTCCCGGCACCTGCGTTGATCTATGGCTACGGCGCCTACGAGATCTGTGAGGATCCGCGGTTTTCCATCGCTCGGTTGTCGCTGCTGGATCGCGGGATGGTGTTCGTCGTCGCCCACGTTCGCGGCGGCGGTGAGATGGGCAGGCTGTGGTATGAAAACGGCAAGCTACTGGACAAGAAGAACACGTTCACCGACTTCATCGCGGTGGCAAGACATCTGGTGGACACGGGACTTACTTCCCAGCAGCAGCTGGTGGCATTGGGGGGTAGCGCGGGCGGTCTGCTGATGGGCGCGGTGGCCAACATGGCACCGGATCTCTTCGCCGGAATCCTTGCGCAGGTGCCGTTCGTGGACCCGCTGACCACCATCTTGGATCCATCGTTGCCGCTGACCGTCACCGAGTGGGACGAATGGGGAAATCCGTTGAACGACAGCGATGTCTATGCCTATGTGAAATCGTATTCGCCGTACGAGAACGTCACGGCCCAAAAGTACCCGGCCATCCTGGCAATGACGTCGCTGAACGACACCAGGGTCTATTACGTGGAGCCGGCCAAGTGGGTGGCCGCGTTGCGGCACGCCAAGACCGACGGCAATTCCGTGCTGTTGAAGACCCAGATGCACGCCGGTCATGGTGGGATCAGTGGCCGCTACGAGCGCTGGAAGGAGACCGCGTTTCAATACGGGTGGTTGCTAGCTACTGCCGACAGCGACCGTTACGGCGGCGGCCAGGGAAACGACCTCGATGGCGCTGCGCCAGCATAGCCGGTGGGATCGGCCATTCGGGATGCGTAGACATTGGCTCCGAACATGGCCAGCATCAGCGCCAGCGAGCATACCGCCGCTGCCATGCGGGTGTCGGGCAGCAACAGGCCCACGGCGACCAGGAGCCTCCAGCGCACCGGTGATGGTGACCAGCAGGCCGGGCGCAAGCAGCCCGGGTGAAACGATGGCGATGAGGTGGCCGCGCAGGGGCGGCGTGAAGTGAGCTCGGCTGCTCGACGGCTCCGATTCCGAACTGGTCGACGCCGAGACCGCCGCTGCCGCCGAGCTGGCGCGCGGGGTGGCGGCGCTGCGCGATCCCAACGCCCGGGCGAATCCGGCGGGTGCCGAGCTGGCGACCTGGTCGCTGGTGCACGGCTTTTCGACGCTGTGGCTCGACGATGCGGTCAACGCTGACGTGAAGCAGACGTCATGCGGATAGCAACGGTGCTCTTCGATGACTAGCCTGCTGTTTCGGCAGGAATGCCGCGGGGATCAGCGTCGAGACCACTAGCGCGGTCGCTATCACGAATACCACCGCGTAGGCGTGCGAAAGGTCATGCAGCAGTTGGGCCGCGAAGTTGGTTTGGCGCGGTAGCGAGGAAGGGTCAACCGCCGCCCCCCGCCCGGCGCCACTCTCTGGGGTCAGTGCGACTTTCTTTGCAGTAGCGATGATTTCGCTGTGATTGAACTGGTAGGTGAGCAGCACCGACATCAGTGCGGTCCCTATCGAACCGCCCACCTGCTGGTTGACGCTGATCAGCGTCGAACCGCGAGCGATCTGATGTGGGGCCAGGGTCTGCACTGCCGCCCCGGACAGTGGCATCATGGAGCAGCCCATGCCCATGCCCATGATTGCCAGCCCGGTCGGCAGAATGGGTAAGTAGTCCGCTTGCCGCGCGACACCAAAGGCGAAGGTGCCCAACCCCGCAGCGATCAGCATGATCCCAACCAGCACGATCTTGGCCGGTCCCCGTCGGTCCATCATCGCTCCGGCGATCGGCATCGCCAGCATGGCACCGAGGCCCTGTGGGATGATATGCACCCCCGATTGCATCGGTGATTGGTGCAACACTTGCTGGAGGTAGCTCGGGAGCAGCAAGAAGGAGCCAAACAGCCCGAGGGAGAGCACCGTCATCGTCATGTTGGCCTGCGCGACCGCTCGGTTCTGGAACAAGCGCATGTCTATGAGCGGATGTTCTGTGCGGTACCACGAATGTGCGACGAATGCCGCGATCAACGCCAGGCCGGTGATCGCCGGTATCAACACGTGCCGATCGGCCATCGTTCCACGGGCGGGGCTAGATGACACCCCGAACAGGAAGGTCGCCAGGCCCGGCGACAGCAACAAGAGGCCCATGTAGTCGAAGTTTTCCGACGCTGCCGGGCGATCTCTTGGGAACACGATCGCCGCCAAGACGAGCGCGGACAGCCCGACCGGCAGGTTGACCAAGAAAATCCAACGCCAGCCGTAGGCCCCGATGAGCCAACCACCCAGGATCGGCCCACCGACCGGGCCGAGCAGCATCGGAATGCCCACCACCGCCATCACGCGCCCCAGCCGCTTCGGGCCCGCCTCACGGGCCAAGATGGCAAAGGACACCGGCGTCAGCATGCCCCCACCGAAACCCTGGACAACACGAAATATGATGAGCAGCAAGATGTTTGGTGCTACTGCGCACAGCAGTGAGCCGAGGGTGAACGCCAATACCGAACCCATGAAAAGCCGCCTGGTGCCGAACCGGTCGGCCGCCCAACCGGCTGTCGGGATCACAGTGGCCAACGCGAGCATGTAGCCGGTCATGGTCCAGGCCACGACGGCCTGGGTGGACCCGAAATCGGCAACGAAGGTGCGTTGCGCGACGCTGACCACGGTGACGTCCACATGTGCCATCACCGAGGCCAGGACACACACTCCGGCGGTCCGAAGCAACCCCACATCGAGCCTATCGGGATAGCTGCGTTGGCCAGAGCGGGGCCGCCCCGCGGGGGTGATGGGCACCGGGGCATCGCCTTCCGCGGGACACGCTTCAACCATGGCGTTGCCGAGCATATCGATACCGGTCACGGGTACCGCGCGAGGATGTCGGGCGGTGCTTGGTTCCGGCGTCGGGTCATGGCCCTGGCGCCGAGCCGACGTGCGCTCGTTCTGCGCTGGTCAGGGTCCAGATATACGCCTGCTGTCCGCGTGTCCTTCACCGTCCGGAAACCTGGAATCGGCAGACTGCAAGCGTGTCTGGAAAACTGCTCGTGTCGGTCTCGGGGATAGGTGAGAGCACCCTGGCCGATGTCGACGCGTTCTGCGCGGAAATGGACGCCCGCTCGGTGCCGGTATCGTTGCTGGTGGCTCCGCGTATGCGCGATGACTACCGGCTCGACCGCGACCCACGCACCGTCGACTGGCTGACCGGTCGCCGGGCCGCCGGCGACGCTCTGGTACTGCATGGCTACGACGAAGCGGCCACCAAGAGGCGGCGCGGCGAATTCGCAATGCTGCGCGCACACGAGGCCAACCTGCGGCTGATGGCCGCCGACCGGGTGCTCGAACACCTTGGGCTGCGAACCCGACTGTTTGCGGCACCGGGCTGGCTGGTATCACCAGGTGTCCGTACAGCGTTGCCGGCCAATGGATTTCGGCTGCTTGCGGATCTCCATGGAATCACGGATCTGGTTCGGCTCACCACCGTGCGTGCCCGCGTGCTGGGCATCGGCGAGGGTTTCCTGGCGGAGCCCTGGTGGTGCCGGATGGTGGTGATGTCGGCCGAGCGGATCGCCCGGCGTGGGGGCGTCGTCCGGATTGCGGTGGCCGCCCGTCATTTGCGCAAGTCCGGTCCGCTGCAGGCGATGCTCGATGCCGTCGACCTGGCGATGCTGCAGGGGTGCACACCGATGGTGTACCGGTGGCGAGCCGATGCGGCGGTACTCGACGCGGCCTGACCGAGCGCCTGATCGGTGGCGTTAACCTGTACCGACATGAGCGATGCTGTAGCCGGTTCAGATGCCGAGGGGCTCACCGCTGATGCCATTGTCGTGGGAGCCGGATTAGCGGGCCTGGTAGCCGCTTGTGAGTTGGCCGACCGCGGCCTACGGGTGCTGATCCTCGACCAGGAGAATCGGGCCAACGTGGGCGGGCAGGCCTTCTGGTCGTTCGGCGGTTTGTTCTTGGTCAACAGTCCCGAGCAGCGCCGCTTGGGCATCCGTGATAGCCATGAGCTTGCTCTGCAGGATTGGCTGGGGACGGCGGCGTTCGACCGGCCCGAGGACTACTGGCCCGAACAATGGGCGCATGCTTACGTCGATTTCGCGGCGGGGGAGAAGCGCAGCTGGCTGCGGGCCCGCGGGCTGAAGATCTTTCCGCTGGTGGGCTGGGCCGAGCGTGGTGGTTACGACGCGCAGGGGCACGGCAACTCGGTGCCCCGTTTCCACATCACCTGGGGTACTGGGCCGGCTCTGGTCGACATATTCGTGCGTCAGCTGCGTGATCGCCCCACGGTGCGCTTTGCGCACCGCCACCAGGTCGACAAACTGATCGTCGAGGGTAACGCGGTGACAGGCGTTCGGGGTACCGTGCTGGAGCCCTCGGATGAGCCGCGCGGCGCGCCTTCGTCGCGAAAGTCTGTGGGGAAATTCGAGTTTCGCGCGTCAGCGGTGATCGTCGCCAGTGGTGGTATCGGTGGCAATCATGAGCTGGTGCGCAAAAACTGGCCGAGACGGATGGGCCGCATTCCCAAGCAACTGTTGAGCGGGGTGCCCGCGCACGTTGATGGCAGGATGATCGGCATCGCTCAAAAGGCCGGGGCTGCGGTGATCAATCCGGACCGGATGTGGCATTACACCGAAGGCATTACCAACTACGACCCGATCTGGCCGCGGCACGGTATCCGGATTATTCCGGGGCCGTCGTCGCTATGGCTGGATGCCGCGGGCAAGCGGTTGCCGGTACCGTTGTTTCCCGGGTTCGACACCCTCGGCACATTGGAGTACATCACCAAGTCTGGACATGACTACACCTGGTTCGTGTTGAATGCCAAGATAATCGAGAAGGAATTCGCGCTGTCCGGTCAGGAGCAGAACCCTGACTTGACCGGTCGGCGCCTGGGCCAGCTGTTGCGCTCTCGGGCTCACGCCGGCCCGCCCGGACCGGTGCAGGCATTCATCGATCGTGGTGTGGACTTCGTCCACGCGAACTCGTTGCGCGAGTTGGTGGCCGCGATGAACGAGTTGCCCGATGTGGTGCCGCTGGACTACGAGACGGTGGCAGCCGCGGTCACTGCGCGCGATCGTGAGGTGGTCAATAAGTACAGCAAGGATGGACAGATCACCGCGATTCGTGCCGCTCGCCGCTACCGAGGCGACCGATTTGGCCGGGTGGTGGCGCCACATCGGTTGACCGATCCGAAGGCCGGGCCGCTGATCGCGGTCAAGCTGCACATCCTGACTCGAAAGACGTTGGGTGGCATCGAAACTGACTTAGATGCTCGGGTGCTCAAGGCCGACGGTACGCCACTGGCCGGGTTGTATGCAGCCGGCGAGGTCGCCGGGTTCGGCGGGGGCGGTGTCCATGGCTACCGGGCCTTGGAGGGCACCTTCCTGGGTGGATGCATATTTTCCGGCCGCGCTGCCGGCCGCGGGGCCGCCGAGGATATCCGCTAGTTGTGGCCGCTTGACATAGGAGCTATTGCTCGCGCTAGAAGGTGACCGCGCTTTCCTCGGGCAACACCTGAAAGTCGGTGGTGGTCATCTCGGTGAGCCGGCCGTAGTAGATACCCCTGGCGTCCGGAGCGACGATGGCTTGGTGGATGGGTACCGCTCGTGCCGGAGCTACGGCCCGCAGGTAGTCGACCGCCTCGGAGATCTTCATCCATGGGGCCGCGGCGGGAGTGGCCAGTACGTCCACCTGCTCGCCGGGAACGAACAACGCGTCACCGGGATGCATCAGTCTTGCCCGATGTTTACTGTCGCCCACCAGATACGAAATGTTCTCTATCACAGGGATTTCCGGGTGGATCACCGCGTGGCAACCGCCGACCGCACGGACGGTCAGCTCCGCTAACGGCAGCTCGTCGCCAACGTGCACCGCCCGCCATGGCTCGCCCAGCTGCGCCGCCGTCTGCGGATCGGCGTACAGCTCGGCAGCCGGGTTGTCCTCGAGCAGGGTCGGCAGCCGCGTGACGTCTATGTGATCGGGGTGCTGGTGGGTGATCAAGATCGCGGACAAACCGGTGATTCCCTCGAAGCCGTGCGAGAAAGTACCGGGATCGAAGAGCAGGCGGGTTTGACCGAACTCAGCGAGGAGGCAGGAATGGCCGAAATGCGTGAGTTGCATGTTTACGATTGTGCCCTTATGGGGGCGTTTCCGATGCGGTTGATCCTGGCGACGATGCTGGTCGCCGGTCGCTTGTTGGCGACGCTCATGGCCGCGCCTAGCGCCCAGGCTGAGCCGGAAACCTGCCCGCCGATATGCGACCAGATTCCTGCTACCGCGTGGATCAGCACCCACGCCGTGCCGTTGAACTCGCAATACCGTTGGCCGGCAATGGCCGGCGCGGCAGTGGCGGTGACCAGGGCGACACCACGTTTCGGGTTCGAGCAGGTGTGCGCCACGCCGGCGTTCCCGCACGACAGCCGCGATTGGGCGGTCGCGGGCCGGGTCACGGTGGTCCACCCCGACGGCCAGTGGCAGTTGCAGGCTCAGGTGCTGCACTGGCGCGGGGACACCGCCCGCGGTGGCCAGATCGCGGCGTCGGTGTTTGGCACCGCCGTCGCCGCGTTACGCGCCTGCCAGCTGGGCGCACCGCTGCAGTCGCCGTCGGTCACCGACGACGAACCGACCCGGATGGCCGCGGTGATCAGCGGGCCGGTCATCATGCACACCTACCTGGTCGCGCACGTATCAAGCAGCACGATCAGCGAACTCACCTTGTGGTCGTCCGGGCCGCCACAAGTTCCGTGGCCTACGGTTGCGGACTCCGCGGTTCTGGACGCCCTGACCGCGCCGTTATGCGAAGCCTACATCGGCTCGTGCCCGTGACCAGGCGGGGCACCTGCCGCCGGTAGAGTTGGCGCGGGAATCATTGCCCGGCTCCTGGCGGCCGCTGTCGCCGGGCGCGGCGGGCAGATCTGAGGAGGAGCGCCGGTGGCCAGGGTGGTCGTGCATGTGATGCCCAAGGCGGAGATTCTTGACCCGCAGGGCCAGGCGATTGTCGGTGCGCTGGGGCGGCTTGGGCATCTCGGAATATCAGATGTGCGTCAGGGCAAGAGGTTTGAGCTGGAGGTCGACGATACGGTTGATGACACCACGCTTGCCGAGATCGCAGAATCACTGTTGGCCAACACCGTGATCGAGGACTGGACGATCAGCCGGGACCCGCAGTGACGGCGCGCATCGGTGTCGTCACGTTTCCCGGCACGCTCGACGACGTCGACGCCGCGCGCGCGGCGCGGCAGGTGGGCGCCGAGGTGGTCAGCCTGTGGCATGCCGACGCCGACCTTAAGGGTGTCGACGCCGTAGTGGTGCCCGGCGGATTTTCCTACGGTGACTACCTCCGGGCCGGAGCGATCGCCAGATTCGCTCCGGTGATGGACGAAGTGGTAGCTGCCGCGGACCGCGGCATGCCGGTGTTGGGGATTTGCAACGGCTTTCAGGTGCTGTGTGAGGCCGGGCTACTACCTGGTGCCCTGACCCGCAACGTGGGATTGCACTTCATCTGCCGGGATGTGTGGCTGCGGGTAGCGTCGACGTCGACGGCGTGGACATCGCGTTTCGAGCCTGACGCCGACCTGTTGGTTCCGCTGAAGTCCGGCGAGGGCCGTTACGTGGCGCCGGAGAAGGTGCTTGACGAACTAGAAGGCGAAGGCCGGGTGGTGTTCCGCTACCATGACAACGTCAACGGCTCGCTGCGCGACATCGCCGGCATCTGCTCAGCCAACGGCCGTGTCGTCGGCCTGATGCCGCACCCCGAACATGCGATTGAAGCGTTGACCGGGCCGTCCGACGACGGACTGGGTCTGTTCTATTCAGCGCTGGATGCCGTTCTGACGGGCTGAGGTCACCCGCTCACGCTCACCCGGCGTCTCGCAGCAACGGCGGCGTCGCGGTTGGAGGTAATCCGGCTGCCGTCAGCTGACCGAAGAGCTCCGTCGCGGCCGAGACGGCGTTGTCGACGAAGGTGGCGAAATCGTCGAACCGGATGCGGTCCCTGATCAAGGACCGCTCTGCGGCCACGCCGATGCGGTGCGGATCAGAGGACCCGTGCACGATCGCGGTGACCTCGTGGTTCTGCAGGTTCCACGCGTTGACGATCTCCGCCAACCGGGTGTGGTCGGTGGCGGGGAAGAAGTATGCGGGACTGACCCTGATCGTGAACACGTCGCGGTAGGCGGGAGAGATTTCTAGGTGGACGTGCAGCCGCAGGTGGGCGTTGGCGACGAAGAAGAACTCGGCGTCGTGGTGGCCACGGAAGTATCGCCGGCCGCGGGCGCGCAGGTAGCGCTCGATCAGGTTGGTGCTCAGCGGCTCGCCTATCGACTCAGTCATGAACTCATGATGCGGCCGGCGCCTTGGTGAATCCTTTGAGCTGGGAACCCGGTTGCGAAGAACAAGATGAGAATTCCCTGAGCGACGCGGGGCAGCCCGGCCACTGTGAATGGCACGACGCGACACGCGGCGGAGGCGTCGTGAGATTCACAGTCGGTGGGTTGCGTCGGCCAATTCAACCGGGGGGCCGGTCCACAGTTCCTCGTCAGCGGCTACCAAGGCGTGTACTTCGGTGGACTGCAACGCCTTCAGGACCGACTGAGCGATTCGTTCGTACCATTGCGCGACCGCGCTGGGATAGTCGGCGTAGCTGCCGTTTTCCCGCAGGATGGTTCCTTCCACCGTCGGGATCGGGGTAGCTCCGTCGAATTCTTGCCGGTAGGGCTTGCCGAGGCGGGCGGCGGTGGGTGCGTCGATGGTGGCGTCCAGCTTGACCCATCGCCGACCAAGATATGCCTCACCCAGCGAGTGCCACGGGAAGGGCCGGCCAGTTCGGCCTCCCCATAGGGCACGTACCTGCGGGGACAGAAACTCCTTATCGGGGGCGTCGATCGTCTGGAACGCGATACGGGCCGGGACACCGGCGGCTCGGCACAGGGCGACGAAGGAACTTGCCTTGCCCATGCAGAAGGCGACCCCGTGGCCGATCACGTCGCTGGCGCGGTGATGTCCCTGCGCGAGGTAGCGAAAGGACGCGAGGACGTCGTATGGCACGTCGCGCACGTAGTAGTAGATCCGCCTGACCCGCTCGGTATCCGACACCGCGTCCCGGATGAGGGTTGCTGCCGTCGTACGAACGAGCGGATGGCCCGCGTCGAGGTACTCCGTGGGCGTCAGAAAGTGGTCCATGCCGGTTCCATTGTTGGCTAGCGTCATGGAATCGTGACCTCAGTTTTGACCCGCGGAATGATGTCACTGCCGATGATGTGCAGATAATCGGACTTCACGACGTGTGGAATCGTGAAGAGAAAATGGCCGACACCGCGGTCCTGGTATTCACGAATGCGCTCGACACACCTGTCGGGTGTCCCGACGATGAGCCCCGGCTCGGGGATGGACGCGAATTCTTCGCGGATCCGGACTTCTTCCTCGCCGGACTGGGTGGGTGCCAGCAGCAGCGTGACCGACAGTCGCAGCGTGTCGGGGTCACGCCCGGCCGCCTCCGACGCCTGGGTGAGAAATCCGCGGCGTTGGGTGACTTGCTGCGGCGACCACCAGCGCACGTTCAGGCCCTGGGCATGCTTAGCGGCGATGCGCTGGACCCGGTCGCCTTCCCCGCCGATCCACAACGGAGGATGTGGCCGTTGCACCGGCGGCGGATCGCAGGTGGCGCCGTCCAAGGTGTAAAACCGGCCGGCGTAGGTGGGGTTTGGCTCGGTCCACACGGCCTTGATGACCTGCAGCGACTCGGCAAGCGCGGAGACTCGGTCGCCAACCGGCGGGAACGGGATGCCGTAGGCTTGCGACTCGCGCCGAAACCAGCCGGCGCCCAATCCCAGATCGAGACGTCCCTGGGAAATGACGTCCAGCGTCGCAGCCATCTTGGCCAGCACGGAAGGATGACGGTAGGAATTGCACAGCACGCTGGTGCCCAACCGCAGCTTCGTGGTGTCGCGGGACAATGCCGCAAGTGCGGTCCAGCACTCGAGCAGGGGCAGCGACCTCGAAGGGGCGCACTGGCCCGCCCCGCCGGTTTCGGTGCCGGTCGCGGAGCCGGTGTCGGCGGCGATGCCGGCGACCTTCGCATACTCGCCGGGGCTTATCTTCAGGAAGTGGTCGCATAACCACACTGAATCGAATCCGTATTCTTCCGCCGTCTGCGAGACGACAACCATTTCGCGGTAACTGCCGACCGCCAGGCCATTAACCGTCGCAGCCAACATGAGTCCGAAGTGCGGGTCGTCTTTGGCGTTCATGCGAAATCTCGTTTCTCGATAATTCCGGCACCTGATCCGGGCAACGTTCGGGGTAACGTGACGGAGAACTGGTACCGCTCGGGGCGATGGTGGAACACGACCACTTCAAGGGGCTTGCCGTCATTGGTGTAGCTGGTGCGGTCGACGACCAGTACCGGCGAACCCACCGCCAGACCCAACGCGTCGGCTACGTCGGGGGAGGCCCCGGCGGCATGGATTTCGTGGGTAGCCTGTGCAATGCGTACACCCAGTCGCCGCTCCCACATCGCATATGTGGTTTCGGTGTCCGCGCTGCCCGATAGCAACGGCTCGACGGCTGGGCCCACGCCGGGCGGAAGATAGGCCGTGACCAGGGCCAAGGGTTGATCGCCAGTGCGGATGCGCCGGCGAATACAGAGGACCTCAACCAAACCCAGCGTCTCGGAAATCCGTTGCGGCGCCGGTCCGGTCTGGTGTGACAGCACGTCGACCTGCGGGGTAACACCACAGCTCAACAACACCTCTGTGATGGTGCGCACGCCGCAACTGAGCTCCTGTTCCACCGGATCGGCGACGAAGGTACCCAAGCCTTGCCGGCGCACTAGCCATCCCTGACGTTGCAGCATGCCGACCGCCGCGCGCACGGTCACGCGGCTCAAACCGGAACGGTCGATCAATTCTCGTTCGCTGGGCAAGCGCCCGCCGCGCGGCAGCCGCTGCTGGATGATCTGGGCCTTTAGCGCCTCGGCAAGCTGGGTACTCGCCGGCACGCTGCCACGCGATATCCGCAGATCGGCAGCGTCCAGGTCCAGCTTGACAGATGTCATAAGACGTATTAAAACGTCTTATACTCACCACGTCAAGCGTGCGTGCGCGGTAGCAGCGGAAGAAGGTCAGCCATGACGTCACCCGTCGCGGTCATCGCCCGGTTCATGCCACGGCCTGACGCTAGGTCGGCCCTGCGCGCTCTCTTGGACGCAATGATTACCCCGACACGGGCCGAGGACGGATGCCGTAGCTACGACCTCTACGAGAGCGCCGACGGCGGCGAGCTGGTGCTTTTCGAACGGTACCGCAGCCGCATCGCGCTCGACGAGCACCGCGGTTCGCCGCACTATCTGAACTACCGGGCACAGGTCGGTGAATTGCTGACCCGGCCCGTCGCGGTGACTGTGCTCGCGCCGCTCGACGAGGCTTCTGCTTAGAGCGGGTAGCACCCAGGCAGCTTGATCCACGCCCGGCACCGGCCGAGCGCTCGGGAACCGCCGCAGACCACCGCAGTCCCCCCGTGGGTTCAGCGGCGCGGCGGCGGGTTGGCTATACCAGCAGGTAAAACGAATCTCGGTAGGATTCAAGAAGTCTCAGCCACAGTTCGCTGATGGTCGGGAAGCACGGAACGGCGTGCCACAACCGATCGATTGGCACCTGGCCGGCGACGGCGACGGTGGCCGAATGCAACAGCTCGGCGGCGCCCGGGCCAACCATGGTCACGCCCAGCAGATGGCCCCGATCGACGTCGACCACCATGCGCGCCCTGCCGGTGTATCCGTCGGCAAAGAGCTTGGCTCCCATAACGACATCGCCGATTTCGACATCGATCGCTTTGATCCGGTGACCAGCCTGTGCGGCCTGATCAGCTGTCAGGCCGACCGCTGCGGCTTCGGGGTCGGTAAAGAATGCCTGCGGCACCGCGTGATGGTCGGCGGTGGTCGCGTGCATGCCCCACGACGTGGTGTCTAGCGGTCGTCCGGCGGCACGGGCGCCGATCGCGGTGCCGGCGATCCGCGCCTGGTATTTGCCTTGGTGGGTCAGCAACGCGCGATGGTTGACGTCGCCGGCGGCATAGAGCCAGCCGTCGTCAACAGCCCGCACTCGGCAGGTGTCATCGACGTCCAGCCAGCTGCCCGGCGTCAGTCCTATTGTCTCCAAGCCGATGTCGTCGGTTCGCGGTGCTCGGCCGGTGGCGAAGAGTACCTCGTCGACCCGCAGCTCGGTACCGTCGTCCAGCTCGAGGACCACTGGGCCAGTTGGGTTGGGGCGGCCCAGCGCGCGTACCGATACTCCCACGCGCACGTCAACGCCGGCGTCGGCCAGTCCGCGACCGATGAGTTCCCCCACAAACGGTTCCATTCGGGGCAGCAGGCCAGATCCCCGAGCCAGCAGGGTCACCGAGGCGCCCAGTCCCTGCCAGGCGGTCGCCATCTCCACACCGACGCCGCCGGCGCCGACGATCGCAAGCCGGTCGGGGACCGTACTGTTGTCGGTGGCTTGGCGATTGGTCCATGGCCGGGCTTCGGTGATGCCAGGAAGGTCGGGGAGTGCTGGCCGGCTTCCGGTGCAGATGACAACGGCATGCCGGGCGGTCAGCGCCACGCTTTCGCCGCTCGACTTGGTGACGACGACGCGGCGCGGACCGTCCAATCGCCCGTCACCGCGTATCAGCGTCGCGCCGATTCCACTCACCCAGTCGGCCTGGCCGGTGTCGTCCCAGTGGGCCACATAGCGGTTGCGGCGGCCAAAGACGCCGGCTGTGTTGATCGAGCCGTCGACTGCTTCGCGCGCGCCGTCGACCCGTCGGGCGTCAGAGATCGCGATGACCGGACGCAGCAAGGCTTTGCTGGGCACACAGGCCCAATAGGAGCATTCACCCCCGACGAGTTCGCGCTCCACCACCGCGACACGCAGGCCCCCCGCGCGGGCACGATCGGCGACGTTCTGTCCAACGGGTCCCGCGCCGAGCACGACGACGTCATACGTTTCACCCTCACGGCAGCCGGGTGTTGCCATTGGCGCCTGGTCCTGTTGGGCCGCGGTCATAATCAAAGATCCTTTCGTCGGACTCTGCCAGCGACGCTACGCGCGCCTAGCGCCGGTGAGCCGTGCCGGCCTATCGCCCACCAGACGCAAAAGCTCTCGACACGCCGTGCGAAAAGGGACCTTTATGTCTCAGTGTCGGTGTTGTGTGTGCCGCGAGGTGGGTGTGTCGGTGTGACAGACGCCGTGTCGCGGTGGTTTGTTCCGGATCACCTGGTGTCTGGCTCACTTTGCGTCTGCCGTCCTCTTGGGGTTGGCGTTGAGCAGTATTGCCGGCACTAGGTGAGAAGGACCGGCCGGCGTGACTTGATAGGAGCGTGGCTTTCGCCCCGACTGAGATGTGTCCGCCGACCGGCCCAACCTCAACACTCCCTCAAGTGAAGGAGGCAACCACCATGGTTGTTGTTGGAACCGATGCGCACAAGTACAGCCACACCTTTGTGGCCACCGACGAAGTGGGTCGCCAACTCGGTGAGAAGACCGTCAAGGCCACCACGGCCGGGCACGCCACAGCCATCATGTGGGCCCGTGAACAGTTCGGCCTCGAGCTGATCTGGGGCATCGAGGACTGCCGCAACATGTCGGCGCGTCTGGAGCGTGACCTACTGGCGGCCGGCCAGCAGGTGGTGCGGGTACCCACCAAGCTGATGGCCCAGACCCGCAAGTCGGCGCGCAGTCGGGGCAAGTCGGATCCGATCGATGCGCTGGCGGTGGCGCGGGCGGTGCTGCGTGAAACCGACCTACCCCTGGCCACCCACGACGAGACGTCGCGGGAGTTGAAGTTGTTGACTGACCGTCGAGATGTCCTTGTGGCCCAACGCACGTCGGCGATCAACCGGTTGCGCTGGCTCGTCCATGAACTCGATCCCGAGCGGGCACCGGCAGCACGCTCGCTCGATGCCGCCAAGCACCAGCAGGCCCTGCGGACCTGGCTGGACACCCAGCCAGGATTGGTCGCCGAACTCGCGCGCGCCGAGCTGACCGACATCATCCGGCTCACCGGCGAGATCAACACCCTGGCCCAGCGCATCAGCGCCCGAGTCCACCAGGTCGCCCCCGCACTGCTGGAAATCCCTGGCTGCGCGGAGCTGACTGCAGCCAAAATCGTCGGCGAAGCCGCCGGAGCGACCCGGTTCAAAAGCGAAGCCGCCTTCGCCTGCCATGCCGCAGTGGCTCCCATCCCGGTGTGGTCGGGCAACACCGCCGGCCAGATGCGGCTCAGCCGCTCGGGCAACCGCCAGCTCAACGCCGCCCTACACCGCATCGCACTGACCCAAATCCGGATGACCGACAGCCGGGGCCAGGCCTACTACCAAAGGCTGCAAGACGCCGGGAAAACCAAACGCGCAGCACTACGCTGCCTCAAACGCCGCCTAGCCCGCACCGTCTTCCAGGCCCTGCGCACCGTCCATCAGCCCAGCTCCGAACACACCCAACCCGCGGCCGCTTGCCATAGGAGCTATTGCTCGCGCTCGTGCCTTAGTGGCTGAGCGCGACCGACGCCTCGGCGGTGTAGCAAAGGAACGTCAGCGTCTCCTGCAGGTAGAGGCGCACGGTGTCCGTGTCGTGGCTGGCGTACCCGATTGCAACGTCGGTGCCCAGCTGTAGGTCGAAGTCGCCGCCTCGAGTGGTCAGCACGAACGCGCCGTCGATGGCCGGGGCCCAAATGATGTCCCCGTCCACCAGCCGGTTCAGATGCTCACGGATGGGATAGCCGTGATCGGAAGTCTCGCTAACCTTGGTGTAGACGTCAGCAGAGAGCAACACCGAATACGGTCCGTCCACACCGGCCAACCGCAGTTCGGACAATGCCTGGGAGATGACATCAGGGATTTCACGGGGATCCTCGGGCAACGTCAGCGCCGGGTTCGAACTCGCGCTGCGGATCCCTTCGATTGATGCGGCGCTGTAGCCTTCGAATATTGTGCGGTCCTCGACGAAGGCCAGCTTCTTGGCCGCCTCCTTTACCGGTTCCCAATCGGAGTCCTTAGAGCCACGTTCCACGTCGTCGATCTCGTTGCGCGACAGGGTAAACGGAACCCGTAGCCGGACAAGGGGTTTGCTGGCCCGCAGGTGGGCGATCACGCCGTTGGTTGGTGCCTTAACATCGATCAGCCGGCCGGTGCTGACCGCCGCGGTGACGGGCCCCCCGGGATCACTGACATCGACCACCCGGCGCCCGGCGATGTGTCGCTTGAACGTCCGCGCCGCCTCCAATTCGATTTCCGCCCAAGCGGCTTCGGTGACCGGTGCCAAATCGCGGTAGAGATTGTTCATCGGGGGCTTCCTTTCAAGCTGCCGATCGATAGCGACCCGGCTGCCAGAGTTGGCGTCGCCGCCTGCGGTAGGGGCGGTGGATGGTCGAGAAAGTCGATGGTGGGTGAGAAGAACAGTCCGCCGGTCACCGCGGTGGAAAAGTCAAGCACTCGATCGGTGTTGCCTGCCGGATCGCCGAGAAACATGTTGCGCAGCATCTGCTCGGTCACCGTTGGCGTGCGCGAATATCCGATGAAGTAAGTGCCGTACTCGCCCTTGCCGACTTCGCCGAACGGCATGTTGTGTCGCACGATCTTGCGCTCGGTGCCGTCGTCGTCGGTGATGACGTTGAGCGCTACGTGTGAATTGGCTGGCTTCGCGTTGTCGTCGAGTTCGATGTCGTCGAGCTTGGTCCGGCCGATCACACGCTCCTGCTCGGTGACCGAGAGGGATTCCCACGAGGCCATATCGTGCACATACTTCTGCACGTGCACATAACACGAGCCGGCGAAATTTCGATCCTCGTCACCGATCGTGGTGGCCTTGATGGCGATTGGGCCACTTGGGTTTTCGGTGCCATCGACAAAGCCCAGCAGATCACGGTTGTCGAAAAACCGGAAGCCGTGCACTTCGTCGACAACGGTCACCGCATCGCCCATCGACTTGAGAATGCGGCCAGCCAACTCGAAGCACACGTCCATGGTCTCGGCCCGGATGTGGAACAACAGATCGCCGGGAGTTGCCGGGGCGGTATGCCGTGGTCCGGTCAGCTCGACGAACGGATGCAGCTCGGTGGGTCGAGGTCCGGCGAACAAGCGGTCCCAGGCGTCGGACCCGATCGAGACGACCACGGACAAGTGTTTGGTCGGGTCACGGAAGCCGATCGCACGCACCAGGCCGGAGATCTTCGACAGTGCGTCGTGCACCGTCGCCTCGCCGTCGGCGCCGATGGTGGCGACCAGGAAGATCGCGGCCGGAGTCAACGGCGCCAGAATCGGCTGCGGAGAGACAGCAGGCACAGCCACGACCCTAACGTCCCTGCAATACCGGTGATGCTAGACATGGCTACATGGCGGCCACGGCACACGGCCTGTGCGAATTCATCGACGCGTCCCCGTCGCCGTTTCACGTCTGCGCGACGGTGGCGGGACGGCTGCTCGGCGCCGGATACCGCGAGCTGCGCGAAGCGGATCGCTGGCCGGACAAACCGGGCCGGTACTTCACCGTCCGGGCTGGCTCGCTGGTGGCGTGGAACGCCGAGCAGAGCGGGCACACGCAGGTCCCATTCCGGATCGTCGGCGCGCACACCGACAGCCCCAATCTGCGGGTCAAGCAGCATCCGGACAGGCTCGTCGCCGGCTGGCACGTGGTGGCGCTGCAACCGTATGGGGGAGTTTGGCTGCACTCCTGGCTGGATCGCGATCTGGGCATCAGCGGGCGGCTATCGGTGCGTGACGGTACCGGGGTCAGCCACCGGCTGGTCCGGATCGACGACCCGATCCTGCGGGTGCCGCAGCTGGCGATTCACCTGGCCGAGGACCGCAAGTCGCTCACGCTCGATCCGCAACGACACATCAACGCTGTATGGGGCGTGGGAGAGCGGGTGGAGTCCTTTGTGGGGTACGTCGCTCAGCGCGCCGGGGTGGCGGCGGCCGACGTGCTGGCCGCGGACCTGATGACCCATGACTTGACCCCGTCGGCGCTGATCGGCGCTTCGGTCAACGGCACTGCCAGCCTGCTCAGCGCGCCGCGGCTGGACAACCAGGCCAGTTGCTATGCCGGGATGGAGGCACTGCTGGCCGTGGACGTGGACTCGGCGTCGAGCGGATTCGTGCCCGTGCTGGCGATTTTCGACCACGAGGAGGTGGGATCGGCCTCGGGCCACGGCGCACAGTCCGATCTGCTATCCAGCGTGCTCGAACGCATCGTGCTCGCGGCGGGCGGCACCCGGGAGGACTTCCTGCGCCGACTGACCACCTCGATGCTCGCCTCGGCCGACATGGCGCATGCGACGCACCCCAACTACCCGGACCGTCACGAGCCGAGCCACCCGATCGAAGTCAACGCGGGTCCGGTGCTCAAGGTGCACCCAAATCTGCGCTACGCCACCGACGGACGCACCGCGGCGGCGTTCGCACTGGCCTGCCAGCGCGCGGGAGTGCCTATGCAGCGTTACGAACATCGCGCCGATCTGCCGTGCGGGTCGACGATCGGGCCGTTGGCCGCGGCGCGCACCGGAATCCCCACGGTCGACGTCGGCGCCGCCCAGCTGGCGATGCACTCCGCGCGAGAGTTGATGGGCGCTCACGACGTAGCCGCCTATTCGGCGGCACTGCAAGCGTTTCTTTCCGCCGAGCTATCCGAGGCATAGGGTCGGGCGGTATGGCACTCAAGGTAGAGATGGTCACTTTCGACTGCAGCGACCCTGCGAAGCTTGCCGGCTGGTGGGCCGAGCAGTTCGATGGCACGACGCGTGAACTGCTGCCCGGCGAATTCGTCGTGGTCGCCCGGACCGATGGACCGCGGTTGGGATTCCAGAAGGTGCCCGATCCCGCCCCTGGGAAAAACCGCGTGCACCTCGACTTCACGACCAAGGACCTGGATGCCGAGGTGTTGCGCCTGGTCGCCGCCGGAGCCAGCGAGGTCGGGCGGCATCAGGTCGGCGAGAGCTTTCGCTGGGTGGTGCTGGCTGACCCCGAAGGCAACGCTTTTTGCGTGGCGGGTCAATAACGAGGCGGTTCCAAGGGGCCGAAAAGCGGCCGGCAGCGGTCGAACCCGTCCACCCGAACCTCAACAGTGCGATGGCGCTGCCAATCGTCGCGGGTCAGCCGGAGTAACAGCGCCTCTGCCATAGCCCCTTCGCGTGCCACGTGATCTAGGCCGTTGTCGCGGTATCCGTTACGGCGGGATACCGCGATCGAGGCCGGGTTATCCACGAACGACCTCGACGTCGCGACCTGCGCCTCCAGCTCGGCAAACGCGAAATACAGTACAGCCGCCCGCATCTCGGTGCCGTAGCCGTGACCTTGGTAACGCAACCCGAGCCATGATCCAGAATCCACCTGACGGGTGATTGGGAAATCCTTGGAGCTCAGGGCCTGTACGCCTACGGCCCTACCGTCGACGAGGACGGCCAGCGGCAGCGACCAGTCATCCCGCTTGAACCCGGCCAGTTGCTGCCATAGGTGCGACAGCGTGTTGAACGGCAGGTCCTCGCGCGATGCTCGCGTCCACGGAACCGAAAACGGCATTCGGTCGGGGTCGTGGACTCCCTCCAGGATGGTGTCGATCAGCTGGTCGCACAACTCCTCGGTGGGCAGTTGCAACTGGAGCCGCGGCGTGGTGATGCGCAGGTCGAACAACGGCCAGTGACGAGACATGGTTCCATTTTGCGCACCACCATCCTGAGCGCCCGCCCCGATGTCAGCCCGACGGCTGATGCCACCGGGGTTCTTGCCGCGGGCATACCTATCCGTCGGCTTGTCCGTGTCAACGCGGCCGCAGCGCGATGGGGCCTAGCTAGACTGCCTCCGTGATGTCTCCGCTCGCCCGGACCCCGCGCAAAACGTCGGTGCTGGACACCGTCGAACACGCCGCGACCACACCCGACCAACCACAACCGTATGGTGAGCTGGGCCTCAAAGACGACGAGTACCGGCGGATTCGCCAGATCCTGGGCCGCCGGCCCACCGACACCGAGCTGGCCATGTACTCGGTGATGTGGAGCGAACACTGTTCGTACAAGTCCTCCAAGGTGCACCTGCGCTACTTCGGTGAGACCACCTCCGACGAGATGCGCGCGGCCATGCTGGCCGGCATCGGCGAGAACGCCGGCGTCGTCGACATCGGCGACGGCTGGGCGGTCACCTTCAAGGTGGAGTCACACAACCACCCGTCCTACGTCGAGCCCTACCAGGGCGCGGCCACCGGGGTGGGCGGCATCGTCCGCGACATCATGGCCATGGGCGCCCGACCGGTCGCCGTGATGGACCAGCTTCGGTTCGGCGCCGCCGACGCCCCCGATACCCGCCGCGTGCTCGACGGCGTGGTCCGCGGCATCGGCGGATACGGCAACTCCCTGGGCCTGCCCAACATTGGCGGAGAGACCGTCTTCGACCCGTGCTACGCCGGCAACCCCTTAGTGAACGCGTTGTGTGTCGGCGTATTACGGCAGGAGGACCTGCATTTGGCGTTCGCCTCCGGCGCCGGCAACAAGATCATCCTGTTTGGCGCGCGCACCGGGCTCGACGGTATCGGCGGGGTGTCGGTGCTGGCGTCGGACACCTTCGATGCCGAGGGATCCCGCAAGAAGCTGCCCTCGGTGCAGGTCGGCGACCCGTTCATGGAGAAGGTGCTCATCGAATGCTGTCTCGAGCTCTACGCGGGCGGCCTGGTGATCGGCATCCAAGACCTGGGCGGAGCCGGATTATCTTGTGCCACATCGGAGTTAGCATCCGCCGGTGATGGCGGAATGACGATCCAGCTGGACAGCGTCCCGCTGCGGGCCAAGGAGATGACGCCCGCCGAGGTGCTCTGCAGCGAATCGCAGGAGCGGATGTGCGCGGTGGTCTCCCCGAAGAACGTCGACGCATTCCTGGCGGTGTGCCGCAAGTGGGAGGTGCTGGCGACGGTGATCGGCGAGGTCACCGACGGCGACCGGCTGCAGATCACCTGGCACGGCGAGACGGTGGTCGACGTGCCGCCGCGCACCGTAGCTCACGAAGGTCCGGTATATCAGCGCCCGGTCGCCCGCCCCGATACGCAGGACGCGCTGAACGCCGACCGCTCGGCCAAGCTGTCACGGCCGGTCACCGGCGACGAGCTGCGCGCGACTTTGCTTGCGTTACTTGGCAGCCCGCACCTGTGCAGCCGCGCGTTCATCACCGAGCAGTACGACCGCTATGTGCGCGGCAACACGGTGCTCGCCGAGCACGCCGACGGCGGCATGCTGCGCATCGACGAGTCGACCGGCCGGGGCATCGCGGTATCGACCGACGCGTCGGGACGCTACACGCTGCTGGATCCCTACGCTGGCGCGCAACTCGCGTTGGCCGAGGCGTACCGCAACGTCGCCGTCACCGGCGCCACCCCGGTCGCGGTGACCAACTGCCTGAACTTCGGTTCCCCCGAGGACCCCGGCGTGATGTGGCAGTTCACGCAGGCGGTCCGCGGTCTGGCCGATGGCTGTGCGGACCTCGGGATTCCGGTGACCGGTGGCAACGTGAGTTTCTACAACCAAACCGGTTCGGCGGCAATCCTGCCCACGCCGGTGGTCGGGGTGCTCGGCGTCATCGACGATGTGCGTCGGCGCATCCCTACCGGCCTGGGCGCCGAGCCCGGGGAAACGTTGATGCTGTTGGGCGACACCCGCGACGAGTTCGACGGTTCCGTGTGGGCGCAGGTGACCGCAGACCACCTGGGTGGATTGCCGCCGGTAGTCGATCTGGCGCGGGAGAAGCTGCTGGCCGCGGTGCTGAGCTCGGCGTCGCGGGACGGGCTAGTGTCCGCGGCGCACGATCTGTCCGAGGGTGGGCTGGCCCAAGCCATCGTGGAATCGGCGTTAGCGGGTGAAACCGGTTGCCGCATATTGCTTCCCGAAGGGGCTGACCCGTTTGTGCTGCTGTTCTCCGAGTCGGCGGGTCGGGTGCTGGTCGCGGTGCCACGCACCGAGGAGAGCCGGTTTCGCGGGATGTGTGAGGCGCGGGGACTTCCCGCGGTCCGCATCGGCGTCGTCGATCAAGGTTCGGACGCGGTTGAGGTGCAGGGCTTGTTCGCGGTGTCGTTGGCCGAACTGCGTGCGACATCCGAGGCGGTGTTGCCGCGATACTTCGGATGAGTCGGCTTCGCGCCCTGTCTTTGGCCGCCGGCCTGGTCGGCTGGAGTCTGGTCAGCCCGCGGCTGCCGGCGCCGTGGCGGATTCCGTTGCAGGCGGGGCTGGGGAGCGTGTTGGTGCTGGTTACTCGTGCGACGATGGGCCTTTGGCCGCCGCGGCTGTGGGCCGGGCTGCGGCTGGGCTGGGCCGCGGGGGCGGCGGCGGCGACCGCGATCGCGGCAACGACGCCGGTGCCGATGGTGCGGTTGTCGATGTCGGCTCGTGAGTTGCCGGCGTCGGTGCCGGTCTGGCTGGTATGGCACATACCTGGCGGCACGGTGTGGGCCGAGGAGGCCGCGTTTCGCGGGGCGCTGGCCACTATCGGTGCCCGGGCCTTCGGTCGGTCGGGTGGACGGATACTGCAGGCCGGCGCCTTTGGTTTGTCTCACATCGCCGACGCGCGCGCGACGGGCGAGCCGCTGGTGCTCACGGTGTTGGCCACCGGTATCGCCGGCTGGATGTTCGGTTGGCTGGCCGACCGGTCCGGCAGTCTGGCAGCACCGCTGCTGACGCACTTGGCCATCAACGAGGCCGGTGCGGTCGCCGCGGTGCTGGTCCAGCGGCGTTCTGGTATCTCGACTCGACTGTGATCGCGGGGTCGGGCCCCTGGTGATCGTGGAACGGCTCACAACAGCGCGGACCTGGTCGGCGGCGCCGCTATACTGATTGGTCACTGTCTAACCAATCAATGGAGAGGGTTGGCACCTCAGGTGCATAGACTTAGGGCCGCGGAGCATCCGCGGCCGGATTACGTTCTCTTACATATCAGCGACACTCATCTCATCGGGGGGGATCGTCGGCTCTACGGGGCGGTGGACGCCGACGACCGGCTGGGCGAACTGCTCGAACAGTTGAACCAATCCGGCCTTCGTCCCGATGCGATCGTCTTCACCGGCGATTTGGCCGATAAGGGCGAACCGGCGGCATACCGCAAGCTCCGAGGCCTGGTCGAGCCGTTCGCGGCGCAGTTGGGCGCCGAGCTCGTCTGGGTGATGGGTAACCACGACGACCGGGCCGAACTACGCAAATTCTTGCTGGACGAAGCGCCATCGATGGCGCCGCTAGACCGGGTGTGCATGATCGACGGTCTGCGCATCATCGTGTTGGATACCTCGGTACCCGGACATCATCACGGCGAAATCCGCGCGTCCCAATTGGGTTGGCTTGCTGAAGAGTTGGCCACGCCAGCGCCGGACGGCACCATTTTGGCGTTGCATCATCCGCCGATTCCGAGTGTTTTGGATATGGCCGTCACGGTGGAGCTGCGCAACCAGGCTGCGCTTGGGCGAGTGCTGCGGGGCACTGACGTTCGCGCCATTTTGGCCGGGCACCTGCACTACTCGACGAATGCCACCTTCGTCGGGATCCCAGTGTCGGTTGCCTCGGCGACTTGCTACACCCAGGACCTGACCGTCGCTGCTGGAGGAACGCGTGGCAGAGACGGCGCCCAAGGTTGCAACCTGGTGCACGTCTATCCGGACACCGTCGTGCATTCGGTGATTCCGCTGGGCGGCGGAGAAACGGTCGGCACCTTTGTCTCACCCGGGCAGGCGCGACGCAAAATCGCCGAGAGCGGCATTTTCATCGAACCGTCGCGTCGCGATTCGCTATTCAAGCACCCTCCGATGGTGCTGACGTCCTCGGCACCGCGAAGTCCCGTCGACTGACGTCCGCGGCGATCTTCTCCCAGGGAGCCGGTATCGGGAAATAGCGCTCCAGGAAACTGACGACTCGTTCTGCGCGCTGCGCTGCGGGGACTTCAGGAAAGCTACCGTCGTTGAGGCAGAAGAAATCGTATCCGCGGTGCTTCCGCAACTTAGGAAGTAGCCGAAGACCCGCATAGCTGGTGGTGTCGACATAGAGGACTTTAGCCTTTTCCTGCGGGACGGCGCGTCCGGTCATCAGCGCGTAATAGTGGTAGAACGAGTTGGTCACCGAGATGTCGGTGTCGGAGCGGAACGGGCTGGCCGCGGTGCGGGCGAATTCCTCCGGGAATTCCCGCTCCATCTCGATCAGCACACTCTTGCGCAACGGTACCGCGGTGTGCTCGAGATGACGGGTAATCACCTGCCCGAACCGGTCGAAGAGCAGCTGCCGGTTCACCCGGGCCGCGTTTTCAAAGCCACTACGCGCTGGGTTGTTGGCGCCGAGCCCGATCCGGGTCTTGGCTTCGATGAACCTGGTGACTCCACCGGGAGAGAAGAACATACTGGCCTTGAGCGGCCGGCCGAAGAACATGTCGTCGTTGGAGTACAAGAAGTGCTCGCTGAGCCCCGGGATGTGGTGCAGCTGGCTCTCCACCGCATGCGAGTTATAGGTCGGCAACGCGGAACGGTCGGAAAAGTGGTCCTCGGCGCGAACGATGGTGATTTTAGGATGTTCGGCCAACCATGGCGGCGGGGTTGAATCCGTCGCGATGAAGATGCGACGTATCCACGGAGCAAACATGTTCACCGACCGCAGCGCGTATTTCAACTCGTCGATTTGGCGGATCCGCGCTTCGGCGTCGTCGCCCTCGCCCACCACGTACTGCGACATTTGAGCCATGCGGCGCGCCCGGAACTCGGGGTCACTACCGTCCACCCAGGAGAACACCATGTCTATGTCGAACACGACGTCGCTGGCGTGCGGGGCAAACATCCCGTCAAGGGTCGGCCATTTGTACCCGTAGAGTTTGACATTTGTCGGCGTTATTTCGTTTCGGGGCAGCACTTTGCGGCTAAGCGAGTTTTCGACAGGGCAGCGGATCACCGTCTCCTCGTATACCCAGAATTGCAGTTCCACACCGAACGCCGGGCCGTAGCGAAATCCGCCCGGCGCGATCCGGCGTCGATACAACCGCACGACACGCGGGTCAACCAGCTGCGACAGCCCGTCGGTGGCGACCAAAACAGGAGAAAGGCCAGGCTCATCAATAGTTTTGGCGTACATCGGTTCGGTTGCACATGCGGCCGCAAGAGCGCGCTCGAGGCCGGCACGTAGTTCGATGTTGATGGCAAGCACCGGCCGGTTCTTGTGGTTTCGGATCAGTAGATAGGGAATATCAGCCCTGTTTAACACCTTTCGCAGAAAGACCAGATCTTCGATCTGGGCCTCCTGGGGGGTCAGGCCGGATTCCAGGCGGGCGATCTTGCCGCGCCGGGTAACGATGATGGGATTCACGGTGCGCTGAGCGGGCCGACCGCCGTCGCGCGAAGAGATTTTGGGCATCGGGTCACCGCCTTGGGAACTCAGGGAGAAATGATTAGGTCACCGAAAGAATCTCACAGATCGCGGGTCGGCGCAGGTTGACCGCGCTGGCGCGGGGTCCATACAGAATTGTGCGGTCAAGGCGATAACTCTTGCAAGACACCAGATCTAGCGATCTAAGAACATCGGCCGGAAACCTGGTTGTTGCGGCCGCGCCATGTCAAGTTCAGTTCGGAACTGGGCTCGCATACAACCCGATCCCAGTCTCAGCAGCGGCGCTTGGCCGCCATCTGGATGGATCCACCGATTCTTGAGACCCTAAGGTATGAGCGCTCGTGATCGAGTCGATCCGGCGAAGACTCGGCAGGTCGTGTTGGCCCTCGCGGACTGGTTGCGCGACGAAACGTTGCCAGCACCCGACACCGACGTGTTGGCGGCGGCGGTTCGGCTTACGGCGCGCACGCTCGCTGCGCTGGCCCCTGGCGCCAGCGTCGAAGTCCGGATCCCACCGTTTGCTGCGGTGCAGTGCATTTCTGGGCCCCGGCACACTCGCGGCACACCCCCCAACGTCGTGCAGACCGACCCACGGACCTGGCTCCTGGTGGCTACCGGGCTGTCGGGGGTGGCGCAGGCCCGGGGCAGTGGCGCGCTGCAGCTCTCCGGCTCGCGGGCCGGTGAGATCGAGGCCTGGTTGCCACTGGTGGATCTCGGCTGATTCCGGCGTGCTGAGCTGCGGCTATGGTGTGTGAGGGTGGCGCCGGGGTGCCCGACACGTAAGCCGAATTCGGCGGTGCAGACGTCGTGGCCGTAGACTCGGATTACGTCACCGACCGCGCCGCAGGGAGCCGCCAAACCGTGACCGGCCAGCAACCCGAGCAAGACCTGAACTCGCCCCGGGAAGAGTGCGGTGTCTTCGGGGTCTGGGCCCCGGGTGAAGACGTCGCCAAACTCACCTACTACGGCCTGTACGCGTTGCAGCATCGCGGCCAGGAAGCCGCCGGGATCGCCGTCGCCGACGGCTCCCAGGTGCTGGTCTTCAAAGACCTCGGCCTGGTCAGCCAGGTGTTCGACGAGCAGACGTTGGCGGCCATGCAGGGCCATGTCGCCATCGGGCACTGTCGTTACTCCACCACCGGGGACACGACGTGGGAGAACGCCCAGCCCGTGTTCCGCAACACCGCCGCTGGCACCGGTGTTGCGTTGGGCCACAACGGAAATCTGGTCAATGCCGCTGCCCTTGCCGCCCGCGCCCGCGACGCGGGGTTGATCGCCACCCGCTGCCCAGCCCCGGCGACGACGGACTCCGACATTCTGGGGGCGCTGCTGGCCCACGGTGCTGCCGATTCCACCCTCGAACAGGCGGCGCTGGACCTGCTGCCCACAGTGCGGGGAGCGTTCTGTCTGACGTTCATGGACGAAAACACGCTTTATGCGTGCCGCGACCCGTACGGGGTGCGCCCGCTATCGCTCGGGCGTTTGGACCGTGGCTGGGTGGTGGCCTCCGAAACGGCCGCACTCGACATCGTCGGCGCCTCGTTCGTCCGTGATATCGAACCGGGCGAATTGCTGGCTATCGACGCCGACGGGGTGCGGTCCACCCGCTTTGCCAACCCCACGCCCAAGGGCTGCGTATTCGAATACGTCTACCTGGCGCGGCCGGACAGTACGATCGCCGGCCGGTCGGTACACGCCGCGCGGGTGGAGATCGGTCGCCGACTGGCTCGGGAATGCCCGGTCGAGGCCGACTTGGTGATTGGTGTGCCGGAATCCGGCACACCCGCCGCGGTCGGCTACGCGCAGGAGTCCGGCGTTCCATATGGGCAGGGTCTGATGAAGAACGCCTATGTCGGGCGCACCTTCATCCAGCCGTCACAGACCATCCGTCAGCTCGGCATCCGGCTGAAGCTCAACCCGCTCAAAGAGGTGATCCGCGGCAAGCGGCTCATCGTCGTCGACGACTCGATCGTGCGGGGCAACACCCAGCGTGCGCTGGTACGCATGCTGCGCGAGGCCGGTGCGGTCGAATTGCATGTGCGCATCGCCTCGCCACCGGTGAAGTGGCCGTGCTTCTACGGTATCGACTTCCCCTCGCCGGCCGAGTTGATCGCCAACGCCGTGGAAAACGAGGACGAGATGCTGGAGGCGGTACGGCATGCCATCGGGGCCGACACGCTGGGATACATCTCGCTGCGGGGCATGGTCGCGGCGTCCGAGCAGCCCACGTCGCGGCTGTGCACCGCCTGCTTCGACGGCAAGTATCCAATAGAGCTGCCCCGCGAGACCGCGCTAGGCAAAAATGTCATCGAGCACATGCTCGCCAATGCGGCCCGCGGAGCCGCGCTGGGCGAACTCGCCGCCGACGACGAAGTCCCCGTTGGGCGCTGACAAAACGCACGCGCGGTAGCCTTTATCGCGATGACGGATCTCGCAAAAGGCCCCGGAAAAGACCCGGGTAGTCGGGGTATCACCTACGCGTCGGCCGGGGTCGACATCGAAGCCGGTGACCGCGCCATCGACCTGTTCAAGCCGCTCGCTTCGAAGGCCACCAGACCCGAAGTGCGCGGCGGGCTGGGGGGATTCGCCGGACTGTTCACTCTCCGCGGCGACTACCGCGAACCGGTGCTGGCGGCCTCCAGCGACGGCGTCGGCACCAAACTCGCGATCGCTCAGGCGATGGATAAGCACGACACGGTGGGCCTGGACCTGGTGGCGATGGTGGTCGATGACTTGGTGGTTTGCGGCGCCGAGCCGCTGTTCCTGTTGGATTACATCGCCGTCGGTCGGATCGTGCCGGAGCGACTCAGCGCGATCGTCGCCGGTATCGCCGATGGGTGCATGCGTGCCGGCTGTGCGCTGCTTGGCGGCGAGACCGCAGAACATCCGGGCCTGATCGAGCCCGATCACTACGATATCTCTGCCACCGGCGTCGGCGTCGTCGAGGCGGACAATGTGCTGGGTCCCGACCGGGTCAAACCCGGCGACGTCATCATCGCGATGGGCTCGTCGGGTCTGCATTCCAATGGGTACTCGCTGGTCCGCAAGGTGTTGCTGGAGATCGACCGGATGAATCTGGCCGGTCATGTGGAGGAGTTCGGTCGCACCTTGGGCGAAGAGTTATTGGAGCCGACTCGCATCTACGCCAAAGACTGTTTGGCCTTGGCCGCCGAAACCCGTGTCCGGACGTTTTGCCACGTCACCGGCGGCGGGCTCGCCGGCAACCTGCAACGGGTCATCCCGCATGGCCTCATCGCCGAGGTCGACCGCGGCACCTGGACACCCGCGCCGGTATTCACCATGATTGCCCAGCGCGGCCGGGTCAGGCGCACAGAGATGGAGAAGACGTTCAACATGGGTGTCGGCATGATCGCCGTCGTTGCCCCCGAAGACACGACGCGCGCCCTGGCCGTCCTGACCGCGCGGCACCTGGACTGCTGGGTATTGGGAACCGTCTGCAAAGGCGGAAAACAAGGCCCGCGGGCAAAACTGGTTGGGCAGCACCCGAGATTCTAAGAACCAGACCTAACCGGGTCTAATGAGGTCAACGCCACGCCGATGGGAACCGAATCGGCACCGTGCGGGGGGCAGCTCCGTGGTGCTAGCGCCGCCAGTCGTCCTCATCGTTCCACGAGTCGTCGTCCGACGGGCCGTCGCCGTCCAGTCGGTCGGTACCGGTACCTGACAGCTCACGCTGAAGCCGCTGGAAGTCGGTCTGCGGGGAGCTGTATTTCAATTCTCGAGCAACCTTGGTCTGCTTTGCCTTAGCCCGGCCGCGGCCCATGGGGGAACCCCCTCGCGAAATAACGGAGCGGCCTAACGAGTAGGCGGCTCCGATCTCTGGTGTCGTTTATTGTCCTGCCGACAGTTTACCGTGCCGCCCGGTCGGGCGCGGGGCGGCCTGCCCGCCGTTACGGAGGGCACGGGTAATCACCGAATACCGCCGCGCAGCCGCTCGACGGCCCGCCGTCCGGCGCCCACATCGTCGGCGGGCGGCAGCGAGTCGACGTCGATCACCGCGGCAACCTCGGCTTCCGGACCGGTTACCAGGGCGGTGTCGCCCGGCAGACCCCGTTTGAGCAGGGCCAGTGCCACCGGCCCTAGCTCTACGTGCTCGACCACCGTTCCCAGTCGTCCCACCGTGCGACCGCCGGCCAGCACCGCATCGCCCGTCGACGGCCGCTGCACTGACTCGTCCAGATGCAACAACACCAGCATCCGGGGTGGTCTACCCAGGTTGTGCACCCGTGCGACGGTCTCTTGCCCTCGGTAACAGCCCTTGTTCAGGTGGACGGCTCCGGCGCCGGGGCCACCGATCCAACCCACTTCGTGAGGGATGGTGCGTTCATCGGTGTCAACGCCCAGCCGCGGGCGCCTAGCCGGCACCCGGTGAGCCACTCGATGGGCTTCATAGGCCCAGATGCCGGCCGGGCGCACACCCGCCTGAGTCAGGCGACGCTGCCAGTCGGCACGATCGCCGCGCTTCACCACCACGTCCAGTTCGATTTGGCCCGCTAGGCCGTCGGGCATCCGGCGGACAATCCCGCCGCCGGCAAGCGGCACGGCCAGCCACTCAGCGGGCAAGACATCTAGACCCAGCGCGTCGAGCACTCGTTCCTCAGCCAGCCGCGGCCCCAATAGCGACAACACCGCCATATCAGCGGCACGAGGAGTGACCATCGACCAAAAAACCATCTTGCGCAAATAGGCCAGCAGCGGTTCACCCCGCCACGGCTCGGTATCGAGATAGGTCGTGCCACCCAGCTCGGTCTGTATCCAGTGATCCTCAACTCGGCCTTGTCCGTCCAGGCTGAGATTTTGGGTGCTGGCGCCCTCAGGCAGGTCGCTGACGTGTTGTGTGGAGATGCTGTGCAGCCAGGTTTGCCGATCGCCACCGTCGAGGGTGAGCACGGCGCGGTGCGAGCGATCCACCAGCACGGCATCGGCTTGCCCCGCGCGTTGCTCGCCCAGCGGGTCGCCGTAATGCCAGATCGCACCCGCGTCGGGTCCGGGGTCTGGGGCAGGGACTGCGGCCACACAACAACTCTACGAAAAGCCGCGCTCGGCCTCGTTGACCAGCGTGCAGCTAGGCTGCAGGGACATGTTGAGGCAGACGGGCGTGGTGGTCACGCTTGACGGTGAGATCCTGCAGCCGGGTATGCCGCTGCTGCACGCCGATGATCTTGCCGCTGTGCGGGGGGATGGCGTTTTCGAGACACTGCTGGTGCGCGACGGCCGAGCCTGTCTGGTTGAAGCGCACCTGCAGCGGCTGACCCAATCAGCCAGGTTGATGGACCTTCCCGAACCGGATCTCCCCAGGTGGCGCCGCGCGGTCGAGGTGGCAACGCAGCGGTGGGTGGCTAGCACCGCTGACGAGGGCGCGCTGCGCTTGATCTACAGTCGCGGTCGGGAGGGCGGCTCGGCGCCGACGGCCTATGTCATGGTCAGTCCGGTCCCGGCGCGAGTTATCGGGGCCCGCCGCGATGGTGTGTCGGCGATCACGCTGGACCGCGGTTTGCCGGCTGACGGTGGCGACGCCATGCCGTGGCTGATGGCCAGCGCCAAAACACTGTCCTATGCGGTGAACATGGCCGTCCTGCGTCATGCCGCCCGGCAGGGCGCCGGCGACGTCATCTTCGTCAGCACGGACGGCTACGTCCTGGAAGGCCCTCGCTCGACGGTGGTGATCGCCACCGACGGTGACCAAGGGGGCGGGAACCCCTGCTTGCTGACGCCGCCTCCGTGGTATCCAATCCTGCGGGGAACCACGCAACAAGCGCTCTTCGAAGTGGCCCGCGCGAAAGGCTACGACTGCGACTACCGTGCCCTACGCGTCGCCGATCTCTTCGATTCCCAAGGTATTTGGTTGGTATCGAGCATGACTCTGGCCGCCCGCGTACACACCCTGGACGGGCGGCGATTACCCCGCACCCCGATCGCTGAGGTGTTTGCCGAATTGGTGGACGCCGCTATTGTCAGCGACCGGTGATACGGCAACCTCTGTTGTGGTCAGCGCCGGCCATACCGCTCGCCGTTATCCGACGAACCGGGACAACCGCGCCGACAGATGTGGTACCAGCCCGCCGTCGGCATCGACGCGTTCCTCGACGTAGGCCAGGTCGCCACCTTCGACGATGCCGTAGAGTCGTTTGGCGCCGCCGACCAGAACGCCAGACCGACTGCGGGCCAGCGCATCGGTCACCAACTCCCACGAGGACTGGGTGCGCGGCCGCCCGTAGAACAGTTCGACATAACCGGCCGAATGCGCCAATAGCAACTCGATCGCCTGAGACTCGCTCGGATCGTACGGGTCGGCGACGAACCGCCAGAATCCCGCTTCTCGTAAGCCTGGTTCCTGGTAGTCGCCCGTGGCGGTGAGCCGCCAGGACCGGGATTCCCAATTCAGATAGTCGCCGCCGTCGTGTGACACAACGATCTGCTGGCCGAACCGGTAGTCGCCGTCGGGTCCGCGGCCCTCGCCTTCGCCGCGCCACACGCCGACCAGTGGCAGCAGCGCCAGCAGTGCATTGTTCAGGTCGGCACCTTCGCGCAGGTTTGCGGTATCTGCGGGAACCGGCAAATCGTCGAAGGCAGGGATATTGCGCGCGGCGGTCGCCTTGGCCCGCTCGACGGCAGCGGCGACCGCACGGTCGCCGGAGCCCGCAGCATGGACGCCGCCGGCCCCGGTCGCATCCGAGCCCGCGCCGGAACTCACGACTCGTCGGTAACGAGCCGGTACAGCGTGTACAGCGCGAACCAGGAGATAACCACGGTCGCCAAGACCAGCATGATCTCGAAGAACAGCACCACGGGGACGAGTGTATGCGGCCGCGGCCGCTTCCGTGGCCCTGGCTCGTCTGGGCCTGATTGGGGCCGGTCAGGTGATCTTGACGTCTACCTCGTGGATGCCCGCGCCCGAGGGCTGCACCACCGCGTCGCCGTTGCCGGCCGCCGACAGCGCGCGCAGCGTCCAGGATCCGGGCGCGGCGAAGAACCGGAAATCGCCGGTGGCCGACGCGACGACCTCCGCGGTGAACTCGTCGGAGGAGTCCAGCAGCCGCACGAACGCGCCGCCCACGGCCTGGCCGTCACCGTCCACTACGCGGCCGGTGATCACCGTTTCTTTTTCCAGGTCGACGCTGGCCGGCAATGTCAGTCCTTGCTTGGGTCCAGAGCACATATCAGCTTCCCAACTCGATCGGGGCGCCCACCAGGGAGCCGTATTCTGTCCAACTGCCGTCGTAGTTCTTGACGTTTTGGTGTCCGAGTAATTCCCGCAACACGAACCAGGTGTGCGAGGACCGTTCCCCGATTCGGCAGTAGGCAATCGTTTCCTTGCTGTTGTCTAGGCCGGCGTCGGCGTAAAGCTTGGCCAACTCCTCATCGGACTTGAAGGTGCCGTCCTCGTTGGCGGCCCTGCTCCACGGCACGTTGATGGCACCAGGAATGTGTCCGGGCCGCTGGCTTTGTTCCTGCGGCAGGTGCGCGGGGGCCAGGATCTTGCCGGAGAACTCGTCGGGAGAGCGCACGTCGATGAGGTTCTTGACGTTGATGGCCGCCAGGACCTCGTCGCGGAATGCCCGAATCGTGTTATCCGGCGGGGAGGCGGTGTAGGAGGTCACCGGCCGGCTGACCGGGTCGCTGGACAGCGGGCGTCCGTCGAGCTCCCACTTCTTGCGGCCGCCGTCGAGCAACTTGACCTTCTCATGGCCGTAGAGCTTGAAATACCAGTACGCGTAGGCGGCGAACCAATTGTTGTTGCCGCCGTACAGGATCACCGTGTCCTCGTTGGCGATGCCACGCTCGGACAGCAGCTTGGAGAATTGCTGGGCGTCGACGAAGTCACGTTTGACCGGATCCTGCAGGTCGGTGCGCCAGTCCAACTTGATCGCGCCGGCAATATGGTCACGGTCATATGCACTGGTGTCCTCGTCCACTTCGACGAAAACGACCTTCGGCGCGTGCAGATTGCTCTCAGCCCAGTCGGCGGAGACCAGGACATCGCAGCGTGCCATGGCGGGAATCCTTTCGCATAGTTCGGTGACCAGCGTGGTCAACTGGTTAGGCGGGACGGGGAGTGTTACTGCTTGACTGCTCCTTGGGACGTCTGTTGCACAGAAACGGCGGGCGACACGCTACGGTGGGGCTCCTAGGCTGCTCTAAGTGCTGCGCGGACGTGCGCGGCTACTCAGCAGCTACAGCAACAGCAACAACCCGCTAGGCGGCACAGATCAACTGCGCGACGCTTGGTGAGCATGGGCTCGATGCGGGCTGACACGTCGGACAGCTTACCCAATCGCATAGTGCTCAAGCCAACAGTGGTTTCAGGGCAGAGCGCAGGTCGGCGGCCTTGGGGACCCCGGAGGTCCGGTAGCGCTGTCGCCCGTCGACATCGAAGATCAACGTGGTGGGCAGCGAAAGCACCGAAAATCGCCGCGCTGCCTGCGGGTTGGAGTCCAGGTCGACCTCGATGTGAGCAACATCTCCCAGATCGGCGCAGACGTCGCCGACCCCTCGGCGTACCCGGTCGCAGGGCGCACACCCTGGGGCCCTGAAATGCACGACGGTCGGCCCGGCCCCGGACAGGCCCAGTTCCGCGGTGCGCGCCGGAGCCGCCGGTGTCGTTTCCGGACCAACCTCCCGCAGGATCACTGACCGCCGGGTCAGCAACCACCGGGCAATGGTCGCCAGCGCACCTGTAGCAACGGAAGAGACGATCATGGTCGTCATGACTGTTTGAACTCGTCGAGCGAGATCGTTACTCCCCGGGTAATGCCTTCGATGATGACGTCCGATCCGCGCGCCCCCACGGTGTTTGGCACCACCCCGAACGGCAGCTTCTGGTTGGGCAGCTTGCTGGCGAAGGCGTGCAGCACCGCATCCCGCTTGTCATCCGGAACCGGTTGGTCCGCGGTGTCGGGTCCGGTCACGACGGCGGTGGGGGTGATAACCAAGGTCGCGCGGTCGTCCGAGGCAACGGACAGGTCCACCAAGACGCTGACCCGGTGAGCGAAGTTGGCCGATATGGGCGTGCCGCTGAACACCAGCCCGCGGCTGCCAGATATCCCGGACTCGGTAGTGCCGCCGGTGGCGTCGTTGCTCTCCTGACGGGGCGCGGCGACCATAAGGTCGCTAATGCCCAGGTAGCGGCCCAGGTGCATGGAGTCGATGATGATGCGACTCTCCAGCTCGCCGACCGGGAGCTTGGCATCGGGCCTGATCAGCCAGGACGCGTAGGACAAGTCGATCGAATGCATAGTGGCCTCCAGAGTGGCCGTGCCACTTCCGGCGTGCTCCACGGCAAATGCCTTGATTTCTAGCTCCGCGTAGTGTTCCCGCATCGCCTGCGGGATGAATGGGAACCGCAGGATGGCGACGAACGGGTCTGACCTCAGGTTTGCCGCTTTGCGCACAGTGGTCGACAGCCGGTACTCGGCATAGATGCTGGCCCCGAAATCGGCGCCGACGGCGCCCACGATGAGAACGGCCACGACGATCGCCGCCCCGGTCACCCCGACCAGCACCTTGCGCATCGGCATATTGTCGCCCAGCGCTCGAGCCCGTCCCGGAGCGCCTCGTCAGGCGGCACGTTATCGTTAGATGAGCTGCCGCTACCGTCACATGGCGCGATGAACTGGGAGACGCCTTTCCCACGACGCTGGAGGGGCTTGTTGGAGTTATTACTGCTGACCTCGGAGCTGTATCCGGATCCGGTCCTGCCGGCGCTGTCGCTGCTGCCCCACACCGTGCGGACGGCGCCGGCCGAGGCGTCTTCGTTGCTGGAGGCGGGAAACGCAGACGCTGTGCTCGTCGACGCGCGCAACGACCTGTCGTCCGGGCGAGGCCTGTGCCGCCTGTTGAGCTCGACCGGCCGGTCGATCCCGGTACTGGCGGTGGTGAGCGAAGGCGGGCTGGTGGCGGTCAGCGCTGACTGGGGGCTGGACGAGATCCTGCTGCCCAGCACCGGGCCCGCTGAGATCGACGCCAGACTGCGGCTGGTGGTTGGCCGGCGCGGAGATCTGGCTGACCAGGAGAGTCTGGGCAAGGTGAGCCTGGGCGAGCTGGTGATCGACGAAGGCACCTACACCGCCCGGCTGCGTGGCCGCCCGCTGGATCTCACCTACAAAGAGTTCGAGCTGCTGAAATACCTGGCGCAGCATGCCGGCCGGGTGTTCACTCGGGCGCAGCTGCTGCACGAAGTATGGGGGTATGACTTCTTCGGGGGCACCCGGACTGTTGATGTGCACGTGCGGCGGTTGCGGGCCAAACTCGGCCCCGAGCATGAAGCGCTGATCGGCACGGTGCGCAACGTCGGATACAAAGCTGTTCGGCCGGCGCGCGGCCGACCGCCGGCCGCGGACCCCGACGACGAAGACGCCGATCCCGGCCGGGATGGTATGCAAGAACCACTGGTCGACCCGTTGCGCAGTCAGTGACGGCGCTTGACTGGCGCTCCGCTCTGACCGCCGACGAGCAGCGCAGCGTGCGTGCACTGGTCACGGCGACAACAGCAGTCGATGGGGTAGCACCCGTGGGTGAACAGGTGCTGCGGGAACTGGGCCAGCAACGCACCGAGCATCTGCTGGTGGCCGGTTCGCGACCGGGCGGCCCGATCATCGGCTACCTCAACCTCAGCCCACCCCGGGGCGCGGGTGGTGCGATGGCGGAGTTGGTGGTGCATCCGCAGTCTCGACGGCGCGGTATCGGCACCGCCATGGCCCGCGCGGCATTGGCCAAGACCGCCGGCCGCAACCAGTTCTGGGCGCACGGCACGCTGGATCCCGCTCGGGCGACCGCGTCCGCGCTGGGTCTGGTCGGCGTCCGCGAACTGATCCAGATGCGACGCCCGCTGCGTGATATCCCCGAACCGACGATCCCCGACGGGGTGGTGATCCGCACCTACGCGGGCACGTCCGACGACGCTGAGCTACTCCGGGTCAACAACGCCGCGTTCGCCGGACACCCGGAACAGGGTGGGTGGACCGCGGTCCAGCTTGCCGAGCGGCGTGGCGAGGCGTGGTTCGATCCAGACGGCCTGATCTTGGCCTTCGGTGATTCGCCACGTGAACGGCCTGGCCGGTTGCTGGGTTTCCATTGGACCAAAGTGCATCCCGATCACCCGGGATTGGGCGAGGTGTACGTGCTGGGCGTCGATCCGGCGGCGCAGCGCCGCGGTCTCGGCCAGATGTTGACGTCGATCGGTATCGTCTCGCTGGCCCGTCGGCTGGGCGGTCGGAAGACCCTCGACCCTGCGGTCGAACCCGCCGTGCTGCTCTACGTGGAGTCGGACAATGTGGCGGCCGTGCGAACCTACCAGAGCCTGGGCTTCACCACCTACAGCGTCGATACCGCCTACGCGCTGGCTGGCACGGATAACTGACCGAAGATGTTCCCCCCCAAGAAGTCGTAAGCAGGAGCTTAAGTGGCCAAGCGGTTGGACCTCACGGACGTCAACATCTACTACGGGTCATTTCATGCGGTCGCTGATGTGTCGCTGGCGATTCTGCCCCGCAGCGTCACGGCGTTCATCGGTCCCTCGGGCTGCGGCAAGACGACGGTGCTGCGCACCTTGAACCGGATGCATGAGGTCATCCCCGGAGCTCGAGTCGAGGGTGCCGTACTGCTCGATGATCAAGATATCTACGCCCCCGGTATCGACCCGGTCGGTGTCCGCCGGGCAATCGGGATGGTGTTTCAGCGGCCGAATCCATTCCCCGCCATGTCGATTCGCAACAATGTGGTTGCCGGCCTGAAGCTGCAGGGTGTGCGCAATCGCAAGGTGCTCGACGATACGGCCGAATCCTCGCTGCGCGGCGCAAACCTGTGGGACGAGGTCAAGGATCGACTGGATAAACCCGGCGGCGGATTGTCTGGGGGGCAGCAGCAGCGGTTGTGCATCGCACGGGCAATCGCCGTGCAACCCGACGTGTTGCTGATGGACGAGCCCTGCTCCTCGCTGGACCCAATCTCGACCATGGCCATCGAAGACCTGATCAGCGAGCTCAAGCAGCAGTACACCATCGTCATCGTCACCCATAACATGCAGCAGGCTGCCCGGGTGAGTGATCAGACGGCATTCTTCAACCTGGAAGCGGTGGGAAAGCCGGGGCGGCTGGTAGAGATCGCCAGCACCGAGAAAATCTTCTCCAACCCGAACCAGAAGGCCACCGAGGACTACATCTCCGGGCGCTTCGGCTAGGCCCGATGCCCTCGATGGCCAGGCTGGCGTCACCGCGGGTGGATGTTTGCTCGGCCTAGGGAAAGGCGCCGGTCGCCTGGAAGATCACGCGTCGTGCCACTTCCACGGCGTGGTCGGCAAAGCGCTCGTAGAATCGGCTCAGCAACGTCACGTCGACGGCGGCCGCCACTCCGTGCTTCCATTCGCGGTCCATCAGCACGGTGAACAAATGCCGGTGCAGGTCGTCCATCGCGTCGTCTTCTTCGCGGATCTGGGCGGCCTTTTCCGGGTCGTGCGACAACACGACCTCTTGGGCACTGTTGCCCAATTCGACTGCAACTCTTCCCATTTCGGCAAAATAACCGTTGACCTCTTCGGGCAGCGCGTGCTGTGGATGCCGACGGCGGGCGATCTTGGCGACATGCAGCGCCAACGCCCCCATCCGGTCGATGTCAGCCACCATCTGGATGGCGCTCACAATGGCTCTGAGGTCACCGGCGACCGGTGCCTGCAACGCCAGAAGAACGAATGCACTCTCCTCGGCCCGGGCGCTTAGCGTCGCGATCTTTTCGTGGTCGGAGATCACTTGCTCGGCCAGCACGAGATCGGCCTGCAGCAAGGCTTGGGTGGCCCGCTCCATGGCGATGCCTGCTAGCCCGCACATTTCCCCGAGACGCTCGGATAATTCCGAGAGTTGCTCATGGTAGGCGGTCCGCATGTGCTAAAGCCTACGTTCCCGACCTTGGAAAATGCCGTAAGCGTCGTGTCAATGCGGCTACTCGCAGGTGGTGTCGGCGGCGTTGGTGACCGTCAGGTCCTCGGGCAGCTTGGTCGGTGGGCTGGAGGAGTTGCGGCTTATCTGCACGCTGACGGTGGAGCCACTCGGCAGGGGAGCGCGCACCGCGCTGAAGTCTTGGCCCAGCACCACCTGGACCAGTTGGCCGATCCCGGTCACCCGCTCGATCTTTGACTGGCCGAACACGGCGGCCACGGTGGCGGCAGCCTGTTCGTTGCCGGGCGAAAAAAACACTGTGGTGGCCAGCAGCGAACTCGGGTAGTCGTCCGGAGCCATCACGTTGAAGCCGTTCCGCTTGAGCTGATCGGTGGCGGTGGTGGCCAAACCGGCCTGGCCGGTCGAGTTAGAGACCTGCACTGTGACCTCTTTTGGCGAGGTCGTCGTAACCTGCTGGTGCTGAATCTCGTTGGTCAGACCCGCCTGCGGCGCCTTCTTGGTGGTGGTCGGCGGGGTCGACGGCGTGTTGCCCAGACGCTGGGCGTTGTGATCGTTTTCCAGGGGCAGCGGATCGTCGTCGATGATGGCGGTGAAAAGCGCCTTCATGTCGGAGGTACGCGGGGGCTCGTCGCCGTTCTGGTCGGTTATACCGGTCGGAACGGTCACGAACGTGACGTGCCCGGCCGCCATATGCTGCAACGATCGACCGAGTTCGACCAGGTCTTTGGTCTTGACGTTGTCCACGTAGCTGTTACCGATGAACATGTTGACGACGTTGTTGAGCCTGCTGAGGTTGAACAAGGTGTCCGTCGAGATCATCGAACGCAGCAGCGACGACAAAAACAACTGCTGGCGTTTGATGCGCCCGTAGTCGCCATTGCTCTCGGTGGTGACCTGGCGAGCGCGCACATAGTTCAGCGCGGTCGGCCCGTCAATGACCTGGCGTCCGGCGTGCTCCAGCACCGTGCCCAGTTCGTAGTCCCGCAACGGGGTGGTGCTGCATACCTCGACGCCGCCGAGGGCCTCGACCATCCGCGCGAAACCGACGAAGTCAATCGCGATGAACCGGTTGATGCTCAAGCCCGACAGTTTCTGAATGACCTTCACTAGACACTTAGGCCCGCCGAAGGAGAATGCCGAGTTCAGCTTGGTCTCCGTGTACACCAGTCTGGGACCCATCGTTCCCGTCTTCTCGTCGTAGATGGGTCCGTACTTACCGGTCTCGGGGTTCCACGCCTCGCATTGGATTGGAGTGATCGCCAGGTCGCGGGGGAACGACACCGCGACGACCCGCTCGCGGCTGGCCGGAATGTTGACCAGCATGACGGTGTCCGAACGTGCGCCGCCGGCGTCCTCGGCGTCGCCGGCGCCGATATTGGCGTTCGCCCCGGCACGAGAGTCCATACCGACGAGCAAGAAGTTCTCGTCGCCATGCTGCCCGCTGGGGTTGACGATGTCGCCCGAATGCGGGTCGAGCGCGCTTACCATGTTCAGCCGGCTGTTCTTCGACGCGCTCCACTGCCATGCCCCGCCGGTCAGCGCCAACGCCAGAGCGGCAAACAGAGCCGCCAGCGAGCGCGCGGCCAGCACCATCGGGCGCCGGCCGGAGTTCGGCGCTGGCTTGGCGGGCGCGGGCGACGTTCGGCGGATCCGCAATGGCCGCACTCGAGCCGATCCGGTTAGCTGCTTGCCGGGTAGCTCGGGTTCACGGCGGGCGTGGTCGGCGCGCGGATAGTTGGCTGCCCGGAGGTCGGGAAGCTCCGAGAGGAACTCGAGCGAGTGGGCCGGGATGGCGATAGCCTCGGTGTCCTGCTGGTCGTCGGCGTCGTCGGGGACCTTCGGGCCGCGGCCGGATGGCTCGGGTTCGGGGGCGACATGGCGGTGCGTGGGGAGGTCAGGAAAAGCGGGGCCGAGCCTGGCGATCAGATCGGCCACACTAACGGCGCCGGTGGCATGACAGCCGACATTCTGGGTGTCCCGCGGACCCTGGGCTGCCACCCATGTGGCGGGCGGTACCGTGATCCATCGGTCAACACCATCGGGGAATGCTGACTCGGAGAGCCGTGCCCACGGCGCGGCGCTCTCGCCGTCACTCATGTCCTACCGGCCTCCGAGAGTCTAGGTGGCGGACGCCCGCGGTGTTGGCTGCGTGTCCTACGCGCACCTTCGCGCAGCACCGCCACGAGTCGGCGCCGCACAATGCAGCAAGGCCCACATCGTACTGATTTATCGGTCCAGACGCGATTTCGACAGGGTCTCGATTCAGCCACCCGACCCCATGGCGTCCGCCCCTTCCGGCACTCGGCAGTCGTCGGGGTCGGTTAGCCAGCCGTCGGGAAGGGCCACCCGGGCGGGGGAACCCTGCCGGCCCCGGGCGCCAGTCGCGGAGTCCGGGAACGGTACCGTGCCGTCCAACCGGTCCAGCAGGCAGTCGAGCTCGTCGAACGTCTTGACCATTGCTAACGCCCGCCGGAGCGCGGAGCCCGCCGGGAAGCCATGGAGATACCAGGCGATGTGCTTGCGGATATCGCGCATGCCCTTGTCCTCGCCGAAGTGTGCGGCCAGCAAGGTGCCGTGACGGCGGATGATGTCGGCGACTTCGCCGAGCGTGGGTGGGGTGGGGGCCGGGCTGCCGGTGAAAGCCGCGGACAACTCGGCAAATAGCCAGGGACGGCCCAGGCAGCCACGGCCGATGACCACGCCGTCACAGCCGGTGGTGGACATCATGGCCAGTGCGTCGCCGGCATCGTAGATGTCGCCGTTGCCGAGCACCGGAATCGTCCGGACATGCTGCTTGAGCCGGGCGATCTGTTCCCAGTCGGCGGTGCCGGAATAGCGTTGTGCCGCGGTACGGGCGTGCAGCGCGACCGCAGCGGCTCCTTCGGCCTCAGCGATGCGGCCGGCATCCAGATGTGTGTGGTGGGCGTCATCGATGCCAATGCGAAACTTGACCGTCACCGGTATATCGGTGCCTTCGGTGGCGCGCACAGCCGCGGCCACGATCTGACCGAATAGCCGCCGTTTGAACGGTAGCGCCGCCCCGCCGCCGCGCTTGGTGACTTTGGGCACTGGGCAGCCGAAATTCATGTCGATGTGATCGGCTAACCCTTCGCCAGCGATCATCCGAGCGGCCGCATACGTGGTGTCCGGATCGACGGTGTACAGCTGCAGCGAGCGTGGTGATTCGTCCGCGGAGAACGTTGTCATGTGCATGGTGACCGGGTGCCGCTCGATGAGCGCACGTGCGGTCACCATCTCGCAGACATACAGTCCGCTGACCGTGCCGACCTTCGACTGTTCCAGCTGACGACACAGCGCCCGGAATGCGACGTTCGTCACACCGGCCATCGGAGCCAGCACAACCGGGCTGGCGAGCTCGATCGGGCCGATGCGCAACGCCGGGCTGGGTTGGATTGCCCGCCTCCTGCTCATCGCGCTGCGCGCTCTGCATCGTCGCCGGGCTAACGACGGCTCATCGCCAGTTTGCCAGCGGTTTTATGCAGCTCGTGTGCGCTGACCTTCTTGCCCGTACGGGCTTCCCGGTCGAGTTGGCGTTGCTTGGACACCTCGAACTTGTCGCAGGCCAGCTCGAGGTCCTTGATCACCAGGGCCAGCTCGTCGCGCAGCTTAGCCCCCTCGCCGGTGAAGTCCTCGCGCTCGAAGATACGCCATTTCTTCAGTACCGGCATGACGACTTCGTCGAGGTGGATGCGCGGGTCGTAGACACCCCCGACGGCGATGACCACGGCTTTGCGCCGGAACTCGGGTACTTGGAAGCCGGGCATCTGGAAGTGGCTCAAAATCAGGTGCAGCGACTTCATGGCCTGGTTGGGCACGAGGTCGAACGCGGCCTCGCTGACGTCGCGGTAGAAGATCATGTGCAGATTCTCGTCTGCCGAGATCTTGGCCATGAGCTGGTCGGCGACGGGGTCGTTACATGCCTTGCCGGTATTGCGGTGCGAAATCCGGGTTGCCAGTTCCTGGAAACTGACATAGAGGACGGAGTCGGTGAGGCTCTCCGCGAAATAGTGGCCCTGGTGGTTTTGGCCTGGGCTGAAGCCCCGGTTGACTACCTCGAGGCGAAGTTTCTCCAACTCGACAGGGTCGACCGATCGGGTCACCACCAGGTAGTCGCGCAGCGCGATGCCGTGCCGATTCTCCTCGGCGGTCCAACGGTTGACCCACTGCCCCCACGCGCCGTCCATGCCCATGTTCATCGCGATCTCGCGGTGATACGACGGCAGGTTGTCCTCGGTGACCAGGTTCTGCACCATCGCCACCTGGGCGACATCAGAAAGCTTGCTCTGGTCGGGGTCCCAATCCTGCCCGCCGAGCGCGTAGTAGTTCTTCCCGTCCGACCACGGGATGTAGTCGTGCGGGTTCCAGGGCTTGTGCATGCTCAGGTGCCGGTTCAGGTACTTCTCGACGACCGGTTCAAGTTCGTGCAGCAGCTGCAGGTCGGTCAGCTTGGCTGACATGGCGCCTCCAGTTATCTGTGTCTAATGGTTGCAGTCAATATATCTGTGTCTCTCGGTAGCATCAAGTTTGGGCTTCGCGCGGCATGTTGAGCTGCCAGCAGCGGGCAGGATGCTGGCATCGGCGGGCCCCGGTGGCCGCGTGGGGTGAACCCCAGTCGTCCTCAGTTGTGCGGCCCGGCTGGGATGGAGTGTTCGGATTCTCCCCGCTCGCGGTGCGGTGCGTAGGTGGCGGCGGTGCTGAGCAACATGTTGACGCAGTAGTCGATGAATTGCTTGCGGGTGGCTCCCAGCCGTCCGTTCAGATATGCGGTGAACAGACCGGTAAGAGCGCCGATCAAGCTGGTGGCGACCAGTTTCTGCAGAACTGGATCAACGATGCGGGACAACTTGCGTTGCAGCAACTCGATGAAGTTGGGCATCCACTCCGCGCCCGACCGGGTCAGGGCCGGTTCTACCGCCGGCGCCAGCAACAGCACGCGCCCGCGCACCGGATCGTCGACCATCAGCTCGACGAATTGCTCTACGGCCTCGCGCGGGGTTTGCGCGGACGTGAGGGTTGCCATCGCTCGTGTGCAGACGTCGTCGTAGACCGCGCGAACGAAATGTTCACGGTCGGCGAAGCTTTCGTAAAAGTAGCGTTCTGTCAGGCCGGCGTGGCGGCACACTGCGCGGACGGTGAGTGCGGGTCCGCCTGCGCCGCCGAGCAACTGCACGCCGGCGGCGACGAGGTTGTCTCGACGTAGGGCGTGCCGACTTTCCAAGGGGACACCGGACCAGCGGCCCCGGTTTTGACCGGTCTGCACAGCTCTCCTAAACTCCATAGTGACAACGTGCGTAGTCAGAATTCGTGTGGCCAATGAAGATTCAGCAGGCAAAACCACCAGTGACCCAAGATACGTCTGCTACCTGTCCGCTGACCAGCACCGTGCAGGATTCCTCGCCGGTTGCGGGCCAGCTTGGCAGGCCTATAGGGTTCCGCGGACTGGCCGGCGGTTGCCCCGTGTCACCGCTGGGTTACGAATCGCCGCCGCTGCCGCTGGGGCCGGATTCGCTGACGTGGCGATACTTCGGTGACTGGCGCGGGATGCTGCAGGGACCGTGGGCGGGATCCATGCAGAATATGCATCCGCAGCTGGGCGCGGCGGTCGAAGATCATTCGACGTTCTTCCGGGAACGCTGGCCACGGCTGCTGCGGTCGTTGTACCCGATCGGCGGAGTTGTCTTCGACGGCGATCGAGCCCCAGTCACCGGTGTGCAGGTGCGTGACTACCACATCACCATCAAGGGTGTCGACGGTGCGGGCCGTCGCTACCACGCGTTGAATCCCGACGTCTTCTACTGGGCGCACGCCACCTTCTTTGTCGGCACGTTGCATGTGGCCGAGCGGTTCTGCGGTGGCCTGACCGAGGCGCAGCGGCGCCAGCTATTTGACGAGCACGTCCAGTGGTACCGCATGTACGGCATGAGCATGCGGCCGGTGCCGGCGACCTGGGAGGAGTTTCAGGACTACTGGGACCACATGTGCCGCAACGTGCTGGAGAACAACTTCGCGGCGCGTGCCGTGCTCGACCTGACCGAACTACCCAAACCGCCATTCGCCCAACGAGTTCCGGATTGGCTGTGGGCCGCGCCGCGCAAGTTGCTGGCCCGGTTCTTCGTCTGGCTGACCGTCGGACTCTACGATCCGCCCGTGCGCGAGCTGATGGGCTACCGGTGGTTGCGCCGCGACGAATGGTTGCACCGCCGCTTTGGCGACATCGTCCGGCTCGTCTTTGCCTTGGTGCCATTCCGGTTTCGCAAGCACCCGCGGGCTCGCGCCGGCTGGGACCGTGCCACCGGCCGCATCCCCGCCGATGCGCCGCTAGTACAGACGCCCGCGCGCAACCTGCCGCCGCCCGACGAGCGTGACAACCCGACGCACTACTGCCCTAAGGTCTGACCCCGGACCTGCGGCGCAACCGGGGCGTGGTTGTGCTCACCGTTAATTGGCTTACCCGACATCCTTGGTAGCCGATGCCTTAGCGACCGACTGCAGTCCGCCGGCAGCACGGTGGTGGCGGGGAATCCCGGGACCGGCGTGCTCGGCGTTGAAAACGGCGTCGATGACGAGCTGGCGCACGTGCTCGTTCTCCAGACGGTAAAAGATCGTGGTTCCGTCGCGGCGGGTGCGCACCAGCCGCGCCATTCGTAGCTTTGCCAGGTGCTGGGAGACCGACGGCGCGGGCTTGCCCACCTGCTCGGCGAGTTCATTGACCGACATTTCGCGGTCTGCCAGCGACCACAGCACCTGCACGCGGGTCGCGTCGGCGAGCATTCGGAACACCTCGACCACCAAGCAGACCTGATCGTCAGGCAACGGGTCAGGTCCACTATCTGCGTACATACGCAAACAATAGAACGCGGGCGTGGTGGGCTGTCAAGGTCGCGGGTCGGCGCCCGCTCAGCCCGTCGGAGCGGCGATCGCGCTGCGCTCACCGCCGTTGGGTTCCTGCCGGAACCGGTAGACATCCACCGCGCCAGCCCTGATATCGGGCCGGTGCTCTTGGCGCATCGGCAGGCGCCGGTCCTGCCATTCCTTGGCGAACTCGTCGTAGAAGGTGGCGGGCTCGAAGTACCTGCGGTCATCGACGTAATGCGGTTCATAGGCGTCACGCGACGTCAGGAAGACAACCTCATCGGGTGAGCAGTAGTACAGCGATCCATAGCACATCGGACACGGATGGGCCAGCACGTTGAGAGTGGTACCGACCAGGTGCTCAGTGCCCAGCTTGGTGCACGCGGCACGGATGGCAAGGCTCTCGGCGTGGGCGGTCGGATCATTGGTTTGGGCCCATCGTCGAAAACCTGCCATGCCTGCCGGCATGTGCAAGACATCGGCTGGGACGAAAAATGGCAATGCGACGGCTGTTCGATCACGCACCAACGTGACGACAACGCCGCGATCAACCTCGCACGCTACGAGGAACCACCTAGCGTCGTCGGCCCAGTTGGGGCCGCCGTCAAGCGTGGAGCCGACCGTAAGACCGGGCCTGGCCCGGCGGGTGGCCGTGAAGCGCGGAAGGGAACCGGCCACCCGGCTGGCGAACAACCCCGAGACGGGGTGCTAGTCGCGTGACCACTAAAGATCACTCACTTGCAACGGTAGTTCGCAGTGGAGACCACGGTAGTAGCTAGACTATCTACATTTATCGCATATCCGTTTTGCTTGAGGGGGCAACGATGGTACGCGCCGATCGTGATCGCTGGGATCTCGCGACGAGTGTCGGGGCGACGGCTACCATGGTCGCCGCCCAGCGCGCGCTGGCTGCCGACCCGCGATATGCGCTGATCGATGATCCATATGCGGCGCCGTTGGTGCGTGCCGTTGGTATGGACGTCTACACGCGGCTGGTGGATTGGCAGATCCCCGTCGAGGGGGATTCCGAGTTCGATCCGCAGCGAATGGCCACGGGGATGGCCTGCCGCACCAGGTTCTTCGATCAGTTCTTCCTTGATGCCACCCACAGTGGCATCGGCCAGTTCGTCATCCTGGCGTCCGGGCTGGACGCCCGGGCTTACCGCCTTGCCTGGCCGGTGGGCAGCATCGTCTACGAAGTGGACATGCCGGAGGTGATCGAGTTCAAGACCGCCACGCTGAGCGATCTGGGCGCCGAGCCGGCCACCGAACGCCGGACTGTCGCGGTCGACTTGCGCGACGACTGGGCCACCGCACTTCAGACGGCGGGTTTTGATCCGAAGGTGCCAGCGGCCTGGAGTGCTGAAGGGTTGCTGGTATACCTGCCGGTCGAAGCTCAGGATGCGCTGTTCGACAACATCACCGCGTTGAGTGCTCCCGGTAGTCGGCTGGCGTTCGAATTCGTGCCGGATACCGCGATTTTTGCCGATGAGCGATGGCGCAACTATCACAATCGGATGAGCGAGCTCGGATTCGACATCGACCTCAACGAGCTGGTGTACCACGGTCAGCGTGGTCACGTTCTCGACTATTTAACCCGCGATGGCTGGCAGACCTCGGCGCTTACGGTCACGCAGTTGTACGAGGCAAACGGCTTTGCCTATCCCGACGACGAGCTCGCGACGGCGTTTGCCGACCTCACCTACAGCAGCGCGACGCTCATGCGCTAAAGCAAGCGATCTGACCGCTTACTGGCGAAGCAGCTCATCTTTCAGGCGACTGGTGATCATCTCCTGAAACACGACCTGGGCCGGACCGTACAGGTCCTGGAATGTCGACACTAAGGCGTCCCTGTTGTACTCGGGAATGGAGCCGCCACTGGGAGTCCAAAAGCTATCGATGTCCAGCAGGAAGAATGGTCCGGTTTGGGCGGGTGTTATTCGGCGCAGATGGTAATTGGGATCAAGCGCTTGGCCCATACCCGGGCCGTAGCGCACGATGAGCGATTTGCCTGGTTGTAGCTCACGGTAGACTGCGGCACCCTGCCACTCGGTCAGGACCAGGCCGCCGGGAGTGAAACGCTGCGGCCCGAGCAGCTGCTCGTCGATCCAGTTGCTCCACGTGATCCGGCCGTCGACACCCGCGGGGACGCGGATCTCCAGAACAAAGCGAAGACCGATACGCTCCAACCCAACGATTGACGAGACCTGCGCGCGAGCATCCACGACCCGCATCACAACGTCGGTAAAGGCCTCAAAGCTGCGGTAGGCGGTGGTCTCCACGACTATCGCCTGGTTCTTCAGTGAAGCGGCGGTGGTGTTATCGCGATTGACATAACGAACGAAACGATCCGCGACCGGGGTGGGGGCTCCACCGGGCGCCGTCATCCCCCAGCTGACGTCCTGCGCCTGGCGTTCGATCGGTAGATCATTGATAAGCAGGTGTTTGAGCTCCCGGTTCGCTGATTCGGTGAGCGAATCCGTTGTCGGGTGACGGATTTCCACCGTCACCAGGGCAACGGGTGCGTTGGGCTGGACCTCATCCTGATTTGTCTCGGGGAGCATAGACAGCAAGCATAGCCAGGTTGCTTTGCTCAGATCGCCGGACCGTGCATCGGGAGGGAATCGGCGATGCGCACGGCTTCGTGCCCCTGTTTGTGCCCCCACCAGGACTCGAACCTGGGACCTGCGGATTAAAAGTCCGTAGCTCTACCAACTGAGCTATAGGGGCGCGAAGACTCAGGATACTGCGTTGGCGTCGGCCGCTCGTTTGAGGAATAGGCTGGGGGTGACCTAAGCTGGCGTGGCTCCCAACGGTCACCACGTTGCGAGTGCCCCGGAGAGATTCGGTTCTGCCCCCTTCGTCTAGACGGCCTAGGACGCCGCCCTTTCAAGGCGGTAACGCGGGTTCGAATCCCGTAGGGGGTACCTGCGACGCGGTATCGCGGAGCACACAACACAGCAAGGCCCTGTGGCGCAGTTGGTTAGCGCGCCGCCCTGTCACGGCGGAGGTCGCGGGTTCGAGTCCCGTCAGGGTCGCCAGGACGGTGAGGCACATGCTGCCTTCCGGCCAGGTAGCTCAGTCGGTATGAGCGTCCGCCTGAAAAGCGGAAGGTCGGCGGTTCGATCCCGCCCCTGGCCACCATGGTCTACCTGGATAGGCACTGTGGCGGCACTGCTACGTAGCCGACCTCCCTGGGTCTGGGTGATTGGTCCCGGGCTGCGATGGTCGTGAGCACACGCCCGGATCACCGATGCCGTCCCGCCCCGGTAGGCCATCGCGGCGATGATCGAGATTGCCGGCCGGGTTGATCGCTGCGGATTCCACCCGGGTCGAACGGCGGGTCCATCTGCTCCTCGATCGCTCGTGAAAGACCTGATTGTTCAGCCATTTCCAGCATCACAGGCGCCAAACCCATTGGCCGACATCAAATTCCGCTCGTCAACCACCGCCGGCTCGGTGGTGAACGCATGCAGTGAATGGGTCAAAAGTGTGGTCTTGGACTGTAGAGAAATGCGACGTGAGCGCTGGTGTTGTCCCAGGCCAGAAGGCCCAGAAGACTTGTCGCGGTTCGCACGCCGATCGAGTCACCGGACCATCCATGGGCGATGCGCCGGAAAACCAGACGCGCGCAAGCCTCGAAGGCCTTGGCGTGGCGAAGGGCCGCCGGCTAGGGCAACCCTCGTATTCCCGGATGTTGGCGGCCCGACGGGATTACACTGCTTCCTGCTGATTCCTCCCTGCGATCGGTCGATCGCAGGATCGGTTGGCATCGAGGTCATGTCGCTGTGGGAGGAGATGTCGCGTGTCTTATGTGAGCGTGTTGCCCGCTACGCTGGCCACAGCGGCAACAGAGGTGGCCCGCATCGGCTCGGCGCTCAGTTTGGCTAGCGCGGTCGCGGCGGCCCAGACCAGCGCGGTGCAGGCCGCGGCCGCGGATGAGGTGTCGGCGGCGATCGCTGCGCTGTTTTCCGCCCACGGGCGGGATTTTCAGGCGCTCAGCGCGCGGGCGGCAGCGTTTCATCACGAGTTTGTGCAGGCCCTGGCCGCGGGTGCGGGGTCCTATGCGGTCGCCGAGATTGCCGCCGCATCGCCGTTGCAGAGCCTGATCGACGTGTTCAACGCGCCCATCCAGGCCGCCACCGGGCGCCCGCTGATCGGCAACGGCGCCAACGGCCAGCCGGGCACCGGGGCCCCGGGGGGGCCCGGCGGGTGGTTGATCGGCAACGGCGGGGCCGGCGGGTCCGGGGCGCCCGGCGCCATCGGTGGGGCCGGCGGGCCCGCGGGGTTGATCGGTGTCGGAGGTGCCGGCGGGGCCGGTGGAGACTCCGCGGTCGCGGGTGTCATCGGAGGGGCCGGTGGGGCAGGCGGGGCTGCCCTGCTGTTCGGTGCCGGTGGGGCCGGCGGGGCCGGGGGTTCCGGCGGTTCCGGCGCAGCTGGTGGGGCCGGTGGCGCCGGTGGGGCCGGCGGGCTGTTCGCCAGCGGCGGCAGCGGCGGGTTCGGCGGGTTCGCATCGACGGGCACCGGTGGGGCCGGCGGCACCGGTGGGGCTGGTGGGTTGTTCGCCAGCGGCGGGGTCGGCGGTACTGGCGGGGGAGCCGGGTCCGGCGGTACCGGTGGGGTTGGTGGGACGGGTGGGGCCGGAGGGCTGTTCGCTAGCGGCGGCGCTGGCGGGGCCGGCGGGTCCGGCGGTACCGGTGGGGCTGGTGGGACTGGTGGGGCCGGCGGGCTGTTCGGAGCCGGTGGCGCTGGCGGGCTCGGCGGGCAAGGCAACCACACCGGCGGGCACGGTGGGGCCGGTGGCAGCGCCGGCCTGCTCGCCCTTGGCGACGGCGGCGCTGGCGGGGCCGGCGGGGCCGCTACCACCGGAACCGGCGGGGCCGGCGGGGCGGGTGGCAAGGCCGGCCTGCTGTTCGGCTCCGGTGGGGCCGGTGGGTCCGGTGGGGCTGCCGGCACCTTCGGTGACACCGGTAACTCCGGCGGGGCCGGTGGGGCGGGTGGCAAGGCCGGCCTGCTGTTCGGCTCCGGTGGGGCCGGTGGGTCCGGCGGCGCTGGGGGCTTCGCCAACGGCTCTACCGGCGGTGCCGGCGGGGCCGGCGGCGGGGCCGGGCTGATCGGCAACGGCGGCAACGGTGGCAGCGGCGGCACGTCGGTTGCCACCGGGGGGGCCGGGAACGGCGGTGCCGGCGGCGCCGGCGGCGGGGCCGGGCTGATCGGCAACGGCGGCAACGGCGGCAGTGGCGGAATGGGCGATGCCCCGGGCGGCACCGGCGTCGGCGGCATCGGTGGGCTGTTGTTGGGTTTGGACGGCGCCAACGCCCCGGCCAGCACCAACCCGCTGCACACCGCGCAGCAGCAGGCGTTGGCCGCAGTCAACGCGCCCATCCAGGCCGTGACCGGGCGCCCGCTGATCGGCAACGGCGCCAACGGCGCCCCGGGCAGCGGGGCCCCCGGCGGGCACGGCGGGTGGTTGTTCGGCGGCGGAGGGACCGGCGGGTCCGGCGTCAGCGGCGGGGCGGGCGGAGATGGCGGGGCCGGCGGGATCTTGTTCGGCGCCGGCGGGGCCGGCGGCGCGGGCGGGGCCGTCACGGGAACCGGCGCCACCGGCGGGTCCGGTGGGGCCGGCGGTGGAGCCTTGCTGTTTGGGGCCGGTGGGGCCGGTGGAGCCGGCGGGTCCAGCGGGATTGGCGGGTTCGCCGCGGGCGGGGCCGGTGGGCCCGGAGGGGCCGGTGGGCTGTTCAACGGCGGCGGGGCCGGCGGGGCCGGCGGGTCCGGCGTCAGCGGCGGGGCTGGCGGGGAGGGCGGGGCCGGCGGGGCCGGTGGCCTGTTCGCCGGTGGCGGGATCGGCGGGGCCGGCGGATTCGGCGGATTCCGCGGCGGGGAGGGCGGGGCCGGCGGGGCCGGTGGCCTGTTCGCCGGTGGCGGGGCCGGCGGGGCCGGCGGATCGGGCAACAACGTCGGGGGGGCCGGCGGGGCCGGTGGGGTCGGTGGGCTGTTCGGGGCCGGCGGGGCCGGCGGATCCGGCGGCGGCGGTAGCGTTGCTGGCGACGGTGGGGCCGGCGGCAACGCGGGCTTGCTCGCCCCCGGTCTCGCCGGCGGTGCCGGCGGTGGCGGCGGGCAGGGTTTTGACACCGGCGGGGCCGGCGGGCCCGGCGGCGACGCCGGCCTGCTGGTCGGCTCCGGCGGGGTCGGAGGTGCCGGCGGATTCGGCCTCACTACGGGTGGGCCTGGGGCGGCCGGCGGCGACGCCGGCCTGCTGTTCGGCTCCGGCGGCGCTGGCGGGGCCGGCGGCTCCGGCCGAACCGACCTCGGCGGCGCTGGCGGGGCCGGCGGCAAGGCCGGGCTGATCGGCAACGGCGGTAACGGCGGGGCCGGCGGGGCCGGCGGGAACGGCGGCGGGGACGGCGGGCCCGGTGGAGCCGCCTTCGGGCTCGGTAACGGCGGCAACGGCGGCAACGGGGGGACCGGCACGTCCGCGGGCAGCCCCGGTGCCGGCGGCGCCGGTGGTTCGCTGATCGGCGCGGAGGGGCTGCCCGGGCTGCTGCCCTAGCCGGCCCGGTTGGACCACGTGATCGACGACCGTCACAAGTCGACACGCCGAACGTGCAACCACGGCGGCATCACCTGGCGTGTCGCCGCCACCAGCGCACGCTCGGCACGGAGTTTAGCAACTACTCATCCAGAAGCCGGCCACTACGGCCTGGCCACCTGGTTTACCCGCATGGACGCGATGACCGCACCGACCTGAGTCGGCATTGCTGGTTGCGCTCATCCGGTTATGGCAAGCCGTTCTGTCCCGGCGCGCCAAACACCCCGGCCTTGCCACCGGTACCGCCGGCTCCGCCGTTGACGCCGTTGCCGCCGTTGCCACCGTAGCCGAGGGTAGACGGGGCGAGCATGCCGTTGACAACTATCGTCGTGTCGCCGCCGTTGCCGCCGGTGTTAGCCCCGAAGCCGGTGCCGGCGTTGCCGCCGTTCCCACCCACGCCGACTAGTCCGAGGGCGTCGCCGCCGTTGCCGCCAGCGCCACCGTTACCGGTGGGGGCGGCGCCGCCGGCACCGCCGGCACCGCCCACGGCGATCCCAACCGCTACGGCCTCGCCGCCGTCGCCGCCGTCGCCGCCCATGCCGCCCAGCACCCCCAGGGCGCCACCACCGTCGCCGCCGGCGCCGCCGATGCCGATGCCCAGGATCACGGGTGAGCTCAACCCGCCACCGCCACCGGCCCCCCCGTTGCCGCCGGTCCCGGTGGCGGTGCCGCCAGCTCCGCCGGCGCCGCCGTGCAGCACGGAGAACCCTAGGAAGTTTGCGATGCCAGCGCCGGCGCCGCCGAAGCCGCCGGCTCCGCCGGTGGCGCCGTCCCCGGTGGCGGCACCACCAGCCCCGGCGGCGCCGCCAAAGCCTAGGCCGAGGACAGCAATGTCCTCGAAGACGCCGTCACCGCCGGCTCCGCCGGTGGCGCCGCTAGTGCCGGCGCCGCCCTGCGCGCCCGCACCGCCGATGGCGATGGCGATCCCGAAGGGGCTGCTGGCGGTGCCCGTGCCACCCGGACCGCCGGGTCCGCCGACTCCCGTGGAAGCGTCGCCGCCGGCGGCTCCAGCGCCGCCCAGGGCAAAGATCAGGCCGCGGGCGCTGCCGCCAGCACCGCCGAACCCGCCGGTTCCGCTGGTGGCGTCCCCGCCGGCCGCGCCGGCCCCGCCGACGGCCGCGAGTGCGCCGGTAGCGCTGCCGCCGTTGGCGCCGTTAACCCCGACTCCGGTGCCGGCGTTGCCGCCGTTGCCACCTGCGCCGACGAATCCGAAGCCGTCACCGCCGGCACCGCCGCTGCCGCCGGTACCAACCGAAGCCCCGCCGCCGTGCCCACCGGCGCCGCCCACGCCGCCCAGCAGCCCGGTCCCGCTGCCTCCGGCGCCGCCGTTGCCGCCGGTGTCGGTGGCGGCTCCGCCAACCCCCCCGACGCCGCCGATGCCGGCGCCGATCAATCCGAGGGCATCGCCGCCGGTCCCGCCATGGCCGCCGCTACCAGCCGAAGCGGCGCCGCCGGGACCGCCGGCGCCGCCGGCGCCGCCCAGCAGCCCGACGCCCAATCCGCCGGCGCCGCCGATGCCGCCGGTCTCGGTGGCGGCCCCGCCAGCCCCGCCGGCGCCGCCGACGCCCACGCCCAGAGCCGCGAAGCCGCCGGCACCAACGCCACCGGTCCCGCCGGTGCCGCCGGCACCGGTCGCAGCCCCACCAAGCCCGCCGGCCCCGCCGTAGGCCGCGCCGAACCCGATGAAGTCGGGGGCAACAGCGAAGCCGCCAGTGCCGCCGGCCCCGCCGGTCCCAGTGGTAGCTGCGCCACCATTGCCGCCAGCACCGCCCCAGCTCAAGTCGAGCGCGAAAACGGTGCCCGAGGAACCGCCGGCACCGCCGGCGCCGCCGGCACCGCCGTTAGTACCTGCGCCGCCGTGCCCGCCGGCACCGCCGATGCCGATGTCGATCCCGAAGGGGCTGGCGGCGCCACCAGAGCCACCGGCACCGCCGGCACCGCCGCTTCCCATGGCCGAGTCGCCGCCCTGACCGCCGGACCCGCCCAGGCCAAGGAACAGCCCCAATGCGTTGCTGCCGGCGCCGCCGGCACCGCCGGTTCCAGTGGTAGCGGCCCCGCCGGCGCCACCGGCGCCACCGATGGCTACCAGTGCGCCGCCGGCTCCACCGGCGCCGCCGACCCCGCCGTTCCCGACTCCGCTGGCGGCCCCGCCAGCTCCGCCGTTGCCGCCAATGCCGAACATCAGCGCGTTGCCACCCGCCCCACCGGACCCGCCGCCGGACCCGCCGGCCCCGCCAGCTCCGCCGCTACCCCACAGCCACCCGCCGGTGCCGCCTTTGCCACCCGAGGCGCCGGTGCCTCCGGCCCCACCGGTCCCGCCATGGCCCAGCAGCCCGGCGGCACCCCCGGCACCCCCGGTCTGCCCCGGAGCACCCGAACCGCCGTTGCCGCCGTTGCCCAACAACCAGCCTCCAGGCCCACCGGCCTCCCCGGTCCCCGGGGCGCCGTTGGTGCCGTTGCCGATAAAAGGTCGGCCCGACAACGCGGCGGCGGGTGCATTGATGGCGCCTAGCAAGCCCTGCTCGAGGGTCTGCAACGGCGACGCGTTGGCCGCTTCGGCGGCCGCATAGGCGCCCATAGCCCCGGCCAGTGCCTGCACAAACCGGGCATGAAACGCCGCCGCCTGCGCGCTCATCGCCTGATACTGCTGACCGTGGCTGGAAAACAACGCCGCGATGGCCGCCGACACCTCATCGCCAGCAGCGGCCAACAGCCCGCTTGTCGGGACGGCGGCCGCCGCATTGGCAGCGGTCAGGGACGCGCCGATGCCTGCAAGATCCTCCGTGGCCATCGCCACCAAGTCCGGCGCTGCAATCACGAAAGACATCCGACACCTCCCAGCTGGCCGGTGTGATCTGACTGTCGCCCATCGTTACGATACGCGCATATAGCGCCTACCGGGAGACGAAGTTGACACTCGTCAACATCCGATGGCCGCCGGAGATCCGGCACGGCTCGGCGGTCGTTTGGGCGGGCGTTGGCCCCGCACGTTCGACAGATTCGACAAGTTCGTGCGCCTCGCGCAACGAGACAACCGGCGACGCCGCCTAAGGTCAAGGGCGGCGTGCGTTAGCACTTCCGTCACTCTTGTCAATTAGCCGCAGCAAACGCCAGTCGCCCGTACGATGGCGGCAACGGCGTCGGCGGAGCGGTTTCCCGCTTGGCCAACGCCGAAGTCCCAGCATGACCGATCGCGGACGCCAGTCCGCAGAAGCCGGCTTATCGACAATGAGGCCAAAGAGCTCAACCCGTCAGCGGACATGTGGCGCGCGCTGGCCAGTGTGGCGATCAGTCGTGTGTTGCTCCACTGCTGCCAAGTCGGCCGTCATCGTCTGCTGTGCGGCCATCGCGACCACGGCATGCTCGTTTCAAGCCACATCGACCCAGCCGAGCACCGCACCCCCGACATCGCGGGTCGATTCGTTGATCGTCAGCATCGAAGACGTACGGCGCATCGCCAACTACGAGGAGCTCGCCGCACATTTTCAGACCGACTTGCGTGAACCGCCGGAGGCGGACACGAACGTTCCGGGCCCCTGTCGTGTGGTGGGCAGCAGTGATCGCACCTTCGGAACCGACTGGTCAGAGTTCCGTAGCGCGGGTTACCACGGCGTTACCGACGACCTCAGACCGGGCGGGCCGGTCATGGTCGAGACGGTTAGCCAGGCGATAGCGCTGTACCCGGACCCGAGTACGGCGCGCGGTGTGTTCCATCGGCTCGAGTCGTCGCTGGCAGAATGTGCTGGCTTGCATGACCCCTACTTCGATTTCATCCTCGACAGGCCGGACGCCTCCACCGTGAGGATCGGCGCTGCGGGTTGGAGTCATGTGTATCGCCTGAAATCGTCGGTATTCATATCCGTTGGCGTGTTGGGTATTGAACCGGCAGAGCCGATCGCCAACGTCATCTTGCAGACGATCAGCGATCGCATCCAGTAGTTAGCCGAGGACTGGAAAGCAGCAGCGGCGGCGACGAGCGCAGCGTGTTGAGGGCTGTTGACGCCACGACGCCCACCGTTGCGAAGAAGAAGGCGAGAAGCGTCGCTTCGGCACCGACTGCTGTCACCGCAACCGAGCTGTAACTACGGGGATCTATTGGATGCGAGGCGTAATCAAGCAGCGTGGCGATGGGTCTGGTGTCCACCGCAAAGGAGAAGACATGCCATATGGGGGAAAGCTTGACCCACGAGAGCGCTGTCCCGAACAACTCGGTGCCTGTCAGAAGGATCAGCGCACTGGCCGCTATCCAGGCCGTCAGGCGTGCCGGGGATATCACGACGCCGAATGTCTTTCGTTGGTTATCCCAGACTGTCGAGCGACGTTGTTTTTGCACTGAACGTCGAATCTTCTGAGACTGCCGCCGCTTTCGCCGGCGCCAAGTCTCGGGCTTACTTAACCAGGCGAGCCGCCACCGTACGACAGTCGCAGTCGCTAAGACTTGCTGCTGCATCCAACTCGTGGCGGCCTTCATTGATCCCGACTACCACCCTGCCTAACCAATTCTGTATGACGCGCCGTTTGAGAACGTACATTTGTGATTGCGGTTCGCATTTAGGAGCCCGGCGTGAGCTGGTCGAGTAACGCCTCGACCAGCGGGCGCCGCGAAGCTGTGGTGGTGGGCCAGCCCGGTCGACCCACGGCGAAGTGCTGGGCCAGCAGGTCGTGGTCGGCCTGTGTGGCGCGCGTCGCCAGCACGGCGGCCTCCGGTGCGCTGACACTGGCGCGCATGTCGTGGCCGAGCAGCGCGGCAGCGGCGGTGCGTAGGTCGAAGTCGTGACGGCGTAGCGCCCACTGGTCTGGTTTGGCGTAAAGCCGGTCGAGGTCGCCGGCGTACCAGTGCACCACCAAGGCCAGATCTGGGCCGTCTTTGTAGTCGTGGTCCGCGGACCGATCGAGCCATGCGTGCAGTTTGAGGACCGCATAGTTCGGCGGTTGGGGAAGGTGGACTGTCAGGCCGCCAGGGAGAGGCAGAACATCGGCACGCAGGTAGGCGTCGGTGCATCCGTGGACGTTCATGAGCTGGTTGCCTGGGGGATGGCGGGTTGTGCCGGTGGGCGACTCCACCTCGCCGAACGGGAGGGCATCGACGGCGCGGTCGGCGATCAGGAATCGGTGCCCGGTGCTGCCCAGGGCGCGGAAGGTGGCCCGAATTGCCTCGAAGTGGTCCCAATTGTTCAGGGTCCCTGCGATATCGGTGTCGTTGGTGGCCCGCGGCGGCACCCCGCGGCAGAAGCGCCAGTGCAGTAGATCGCGGCACTGTGCCCCGACGAGCATCAGCTGTTCAGCCGGCACGACGTCGGCAAGTGCTGTGACGATCGGTGTCACCCAGGCCAGGAGGACCGGGTCATAATCGGGCGAGTCGCTCATCCTGCCTTCTCATGAGGTGGGCGACTTCGACCTGGCGCGGCTCGCGCGAGGCAAGGAGGTCGGCATAGATCAAGGCCGTGGGAGCCAACCCCGGTTGCTCGTCAGGTAGGTTGCGCCAGAATAGCTTTCGGATCACGATGCTGCCGTGTGGGTCGCGGTGCCAGCGGTTGTGTATAAGCAGGTCGGCGGGTAGCCCGGGCGCTGGGGTGTCGACGTAGAGCATCAGTGATTCGGGATTGCGGATTTCGTCGGGCAGGGCCTGTTCCCCGCTGACCGCCACTGCGAGTCCGTCGGGTGCGGACCACGTGTGGATATCACCACTGGCGACCAGGAGTTTGTTGGCCCGGCCCAGACCCCCGGATAGGCAGCCGCCCACAGGTCCAGCAGCTCATCGGTGCGCACCAGCCTGCGGCGGGAGCCGAGGTGTTCGAAGAAGCCGGTAGTGCGCAACGTATCCATCGTCTCCTTGGCCATACCGACCGAGACGCCGGCGCTCGCGGCGATCGCACGCAGCGGCGCGTCGACCAGTTGCGGTGCGTCAAGCAGTACGCAGACAACCTGCGCGCGCTTGGGGGTAAACGGGTTACGCGGTCCATCGCTGTGCAGTCCGTCACCGAGGGTGCCCGGTTGTGCGGACACAGCTGACCGTCGGCCGCGCACGTCGATGAGCAGTCCACCCTGGTGCCGCAAATAAGCGTTCCCAGCTCCGTCGATGTACCAGAGTCCGCGAGCCCGCAGCGTTTCAGCGCTCGACGGATGCAGACGCGGGCCCACCACAAGCAGCGGCGAACCAGCGCCGGCGGTATCCCAGGCCTGCAGTGCTGCCGTTGCCGACAGGTGAGGAAGGTAGAGGGCAGTGATCGTGAGGGGGTGAGCGTCGATCTCAAGGTCTAGTGATTCGGGATGCGCGGAGTTCAATGCTGATAGGCCACCGAGCACCCGCACTCCGTATTCGGTGAGGTGACGCTCGACGGCCTCAGCGAGGTCAGCCCCGATCTGATCCATGCGTTCAGTATATCCGTACGTTCAGTTTTATTGAACATAATGATTTATTGAACATATCAGGTCGGAGCTGGTCGACTTGGAAGGTGTAGCGGTATCCGAGTCGCACTCACTGCCTCCTGCCATGACTCACCCCAAGGGTGCAGGTTGTGCGGCAGTCTGATGAGTTGCCGCAGCATCGTTGCCGCGGCCTCCTCGTTGGCTGTCTGAAACCTCGTCTGCAGTCGAGGGGTGGTCAGCACGCGCCGGGCCAGACGGACTGGTCTACTGCGCCAAAGCTTGTCGCTGCGCTTGGAGGTCAGGCCGAGCAGGCGCGAGGAACGACGAACCCAACAAGCCATGGTGGTTGGCGCCGTCGAGAGGTCGGCGGTCGCCACAACGGGAAGATCGCCTTGAGCGTCGCTCGACCGCCGCCTCGAGTTGGGTCATAACGAAGTAGCTGATGCCGATCATGTCGACGTTTCCGTCGCATCAGCGTGCAGCGGCGACCCACTCGACGAGGTCTCGGTGCCGCCGCGGCCAGGGCACCAGCAGTGACGAGTCCAGGCGCCGTCGGGCCAAGCAGTCGCGGTGCCAGCCGTGTTGGGTCGGGCGATGGTTGGGTGTGCTCATTTCGGGAACGCCAGGGCGATCAGCGTCGGCAAACTCGCGTCGATGTGCCCGCGGCGCAACAATCCGCGACAATGATCGGGTGCGTCTGATCGGGCGGCTCCGTCTGCTCATGGTGGGGCTGGTCGTCATCTGCGGGGCTTGCGCATGTGACCGCGTGTCGGCCGGCCGTTGGTCCGAGTCGCCGAGTGCGACCTCGTGGCCCGTCCGGCCGGTAAACACCACAACGCCATCCGGTCCTGTGCCGCCAGTCAGCGAGGCGGCGCGGGCAGCCGGGTTGGTCGATGTTCGCGGTGTTGTTCCCGATGCCGCCATCGACCTGCGCTACGCGACGGCGAACAATTTCACCGGCACACAGCTGTACCCGCCCGGGGCAAGATGCCTGGTGCACGAGTCCATGGCCGAGGGTCTCGCGGCCGCCGCGGCGGTGCTGCGCCCACACGGGCAGGTGCTGGTCTTCTGGGACTGCTATCGGCCCCACGACGTTCAGGTCAGGATGTTCGATGTGGTCCCCAACCCGGCCTGGGTGGCGCGGCCGGGCAAGTACGCGCATAGCCATGAGGCGGGGCGTTCGGTCGATGTGACGTTTGCCAGCGCTCAGCGGCAGTGCCCATCAGTGCGGCGATCCGGCGAATTGTGCCTGGCCGACATGGGCACCGACTTCGACGACTTTTCTTCGCGGGCGACAGCGTTTGCAACGCAGGGCGTCAGTGCTGAGGCCCAGGCCAACCGTGCCCACCTGCGAGCCGCCATGCAGGCCGGGGGGTTGACGGTGTACTCCGGTGAGTGGTGGCATTTCGACGGCCCCGGCGCCGGCGTCGATCGCCCGATTCTCGAAGTGCCAGTTGACTGACGTCTCATATAGTGAAATAAATGTCCACTATTTGGGCGCAGTGGCGGTAGGCTTTGAGCCGAACACCTCGACCATGGGACCGCACGGTGAACGACAAACGTCGGGCGATTTATACGCACGGATATCACGAGTCGGTGCTGCGCAGTCACCGGCGACGCACTGCGGAAAACTCCGCCGGCTACCTGCTGCCCTACTTGGTGCCGGGGTTGTCGGTGCTCGACGTCGGTTGCGGCCCCGGGACGATCACCGTCGACCTCGCCGCTCGGGTCGTGCCGGGATCCGTGACCGGCGTCGAGCCAACCGATGACGCCTTAAGCCTGGCCCGCGCCGAGGCCCAGCTGCACCGCCTGTCAAACATTTCGTTCACCACTTCCGACGTGCATAAGCTCGACTTCCCTGACGACGCGTTCGATGTCGTCCACGCACACCAGGTGCTGCAGCACGTCGCCGATCCGGTACGGGCACTACAGGAGATGAGGCGGGTGTGTACACCAGGCGGCATCGTCGCAGCTCGCGATGCCGACTATTCGGGGTTCATCTGGTTCCCGAAGCTTCCGGCGCTGGACCGGTGGTTGGACCTTTATGAACGGGCGGCTCGAGCCAACGGCGGCGAACCGGATGCCGGCCGGCGGCTGCTGTCCTGGGCCCGTGCGGCAGGATTCGACGACGTCACGCCGACGGCCAGTGTCTGGTGTTTCGCGACGGCCTCGGCCCGCGAATGGTGGGGCCTAGTGTGGGCCGACCGGATTCTGCAATCCGATCTGGCTCACCAGCTGGTGGATTCGGGTCTGGCCACTGCCGCGCAACTCGAGGAGATCTCCACGGCGTGGCGAGAGTGGGCCGCGGCCCCGGACGGTTGGCTGGCGATACCCCACGGTGAAATCCTTTGCCGGGCATAAACTCAGGCACACGCGCGAGGCTCGCGCGGTTGGTTGCCGACGACGGGCAGGACGTGGCCCGGCGAGATCAAATATCGTGCAGCCGAAGGAATTCACGCATCACCCGGTCGAATCGCGCCGGCTCTTCGATGAACGGCATGTGGGAACTGGACTCGAAGAATTCCAATCGCGAGCCCGCAATCCGGCCCTGCATTTCTCGCATGTGCTCAGGCGAACATTCGTCGAAACGGCCCACCACCAGCAAGGTCGGCACCGCGATGTCGGCCAACCGGTCGACGACGTCCCAGTCTCGAACATTCCCAACGATGCGAAAGTCGCTGGGCCCAAACATCGTCTCGAAGATCTCGGTTCCCATGTTGGCGAATGCTTCCGTGAGTTCCCGGGGCCAGGGGCGGGTGCGGCACAGATAAGTCTCGTTCCAGGTTCTGATCGCGGCCTGGTATTCGGCGGAATGGGTGGTGCCGGCCGCCTCGTGACGGTCAATTGCCGAGCGAGTTGCCACGTCCAAGCACGACTTCAAGCTGACCAGACTGGCCGAAAATTCGGGTATCGAAGCCGTGCTGTTCGCGATGGTCAGACTGACGGCGTCAGGCGCCTTGTCGAGCACGTACTGCTGTGCCAGCATCCCACCCCACGAATGGCTGAAGATGTGAAAGCGGGTAAGGGCAAGGGCTTCCGCCACGGTTGCCATCTCGGCCACTGAGCGGTTCATCGTCCAAAGGTCTACGTCTGACGGACATGCGGAATTTCCGCAACCGAGCTGGTCCCAGAAGATGACCTCCCGCTCATCAGACAACCGTCGCAGTGGGGCCAAGTAGTTGTGCGGCAAGCCCGGCCCACCGTGCACTACAAGCAGCGGACGACCAGGACCGCCACCAATCCGCTGGAACCAGACGCGTCCACCCGGGACCGCGATTGTCCCCTCCACTTGACCTCCGATTTCGGTTGACCAACAGACGCAGAATCGCACATTCGCCCCTTCGGGGGAGTGCGAGTTTGCGTCGCCTCGCCGGGCATGTCGGTCAGCGATGGCGCGGTCGAGACCAGACGGCCCGAGGCGGTTTGGGTGGATCGACAGTATCGGTCGCGCAGTTACCGGCGGACTCGGCTTCTGCTGGCCGGCCGGTCGGGTGTGCCCGTGCATACCGCTCTCGGCTTCACCGTGGCTGTGGCCGTGTGCACACCGGGTGAGACGCCCGGTTCGTGGTTGCGGCCAGCATCGTGCACCACAGCGCTGCGCCGGCCAACCGCGGTCGCTACCACGGAATCTGGTCGATGACCCCTGTAGTTGCTTCGGTGGTTGTGCCAATCATGGCTTCCTACGGCCCGATTCATGGTGCTCATCTCTTGGCCGCGGTGGTCGTGGGGTCGGCCGGTGCCGCGCTGTGCCTGCCGTTGGCGCGGGCCCTGCGCCGACCGACCCCCAGTGCAATGACGACGGATTGACGGTGCGGAGCCCGGGGATGTGCTGAGGGCACCAATGTGGTGAAAGTTGCACGCAAGCAGCACAATCGGAGCCCAGAATGGGCACTGGGCGCAGAACCCGAGCCGCAGAAGTAATGTGCTGGAGGGGTTACTGCAGCAACCACACCCCCGGGTGTCCTCCGATCGGGGGAAGGGGCTTTCGTCATCGTTTCAGGCCGATCGGAGGACGCCGGCACAGGTCAACGATCCTAACTTGAGTTAGTGACCACAGCGGCGGCCATCGCCCGCGAGGACCGGTTGCGTTACACCGGTCCGGAGCGCTGCTCGGGGGACGGACAAGTTCGAGCGGCCGGGGATCGCTATTCGACGGTGATCTGGCTGCTGGGCGGCAACTTGCTGGTGCGCTCGGCCGGATTCGGCTATCCGTTCCTGGCCTACCACGTGGCTGGACGAGGACATGGTGCGGGAGCGGTCGGCGCGGTCGTGGCGGCCTACGGCCTGGGTTGGGCGGTGGGGCAGCTGCTGTGTGGGTGGTTGGTGGACCGTGTCGGGGCGCGGGTGACGCTGGTATCCACCATGCTGGTGGCCGCCGCCGTGCTGGTGCTGATGGCCGGGCTACACACCGTGCCGGGATTGCTGGTTGGGGCCATGATCGCCGGCCTGGTTTGCGATGCCCCGCGTCCGGTGTTGGGTGCGGTGATCGCGGAGTTGGTTGCCGACCCACAGCGGCGGGCACAACTCGACGGCTGGCGATACGGTTGGGTGCTCAATATCGGTGCTGCGATCACCGGCGGGGTCGGCGGTGTGGTCGCGGGCTGGTTGGACACCCCGGTGTTGTACTGGATCAATGGCATCGGGTGTGCGATCTTCGCGGGGTTGGCAGGCCGCTGTATACCTGCCGATGTGTGCCGTAGGACCGAGTCCGGCCTTCGAGCTTGCACCGCCATGTCGAAAGTTGGCTATCGGCAGGCACTCTCGGACAAGCGCCTGGTCCTGTTGGCCGTCTCGGGTCTGGCAACGCTCACGACGCTGATGGGTTTCTTCGCGGCGGTACCGATGCTGATGAGCGCGAGTGGACTGGGTGTCGGGGCGTACGGCTGGGTGCAGTTGATCAACGCCCTAGCGGTTGTCGCGGTGACCCCGCTGTTGACGCCGTGGCTGAGCAAGCAGCTCGCACTTGGTCCACGGCCAGACATTCTGGCCGGCGCGGGAGTGTGGGTGACTCTTTGTATGGCGGCTGCCGGGCTCGCCCGCACCACGGTCGGTTTCAGTGTGGCCGCGGCTGCCTGCTCGCCGGGCGAGATTGCCTGGTTCGTGGTTGCCGCCGGCATCGTGCACCGGATCGCCCCTCCCGCGCACGGTGGGCGCTACCACGGGATCTGGTCGATGGCCGTCGCGGCGTCGTCGGTGGCCGCGCCTATCCTGGCTGCTTTCAACCTGGCTAATGGTGGGCGCCTAGTGCTGGCGGCCACCACGGTGACGGTTGGTTTCTTCGGGGCCGCTTTGTGCTTGCCGCTGGCTCGTGTTCTGGCAGCTGCCAGTTGCGGTCCGTTGAGCAGCAAGGAGCCGTCGCGTGACTCGTACCAGTGAAGGGTTGGCTGCGTTCGTGGTCGATCAGCTGGAGGAGCTGTATCGCCGGATGTGGGTGTTGCGACTGCTCGATATGGCGTTGGAGCAGTTGCGCATCGAAGGCCTGATCAACGGGCCGCTGCAGGGTGGCTTCGGCCAGGAAGCAGTAAGTGTCGGTGCCGCGGCGGCGCTGGGCGAAGGCGATGTCATCATCACCACCCATCGTCCGCATGCCCAACACGTTGGTACTGACGCTCCGCTGGGCCCGGTGATCGCCGACATGCTGGGTGCGACCGCAGGCGATCTAGAAGGCGCTGACGAGGATGCGCACATTGCCGATCCTCGGGCCGGGCTACCGGCTGCAATACGCGTGGTCAAGCAATCGCCGCTGTTGGCTATCGGACACGCCTACGCCCTGTGGTTGCGCGACACCGGACGGGTCACACTCTGCGTGACCCAAGACTGTGATGTTGATGCCGATGCCTTCAACGAGGCCGCGGACCTAGCGGCCGTATGGCAACTTCCGGTGGTGATTCTCGTCGAAAACATTCGTGGTGCCCTAAGTGTGCACCTGGACAGGTACACGCACGAGCCTCGGGTTTATCGCCGGGCTGTGGCCTACGGAATGCCGGGGGTATCGGTGGACGGCAACGACGTCGAAGCGGTCCGTGACTGTGTGGCCAACGCGGTGGTTCGGGCTCGCGCTGGTGGCGGCCCCACGCTGGTCCAAGCCATCACCTACCGCACCACCGATTTCTCTGGATCTGACCGCGGCGGCTATCGCGACCTGGCCGGATCCGAGCAGTTTCTGGATCCGCTGATCTTCGCGAGAAGGCGGCTGATTGCTGCTGGCACGACCCGCGGTCGGCTCGACGAGCAGGAGCGGGCGGCATGCCAACAGGTGGCCGATGCCGTGGCGTTCGCCAAGGCCAGGGCGCGGCCCAACGGCGGTGGGCCAATCAGCCGACCAACATCCGGCTGGCACCAACAACCAAAGACCCGGTTCTGAGGCCTAGATGTACGTTGGCCGCGGACAACGCGGTCGGTACATGCCGTCGCGCCGCGGCCCCAGCTAGTCGAGCAGCCTCTGCCGCATCGCCTCGGCGACCGCGGCAGCTCGGTCGCTGACGCCGAGCTTCTCGTACAACCGTTGCACGTGGGTCTTTACCGTCGACGGCGCCACATATAGCTCGGCTGCGATCGCGGGGATGCTTTGACCGCACGCAATGCGATTGAGCACCTCGCGCTCGCGCGCGCTGAGCACCGGGGCCACGGGTGCCGCGCGCTGGCGAATCTCCCCGGCGAGGCCCCCGACCAGCGAGGGCGCCACCACGTCGCGGCCCTTCGCGCAATCGAGCACCGCCTTGACGATCTCGGTGCGAGTCGAATCCTTGAGCAGGAATCCGGCGGCGCCCTGTTGGAGTGCCTGGTAGACGATCGCCGGCTCGTCGTGCGCGGAAATAAGCAGCACCCGGGTTGGCAACTCGTAGCTGCGCACCGCCGCCGCAACCTGCGCGCCGTCCATGCCGGGCATGCGGTAGTCCAGCAATGCGACGTCGGGCAAATGGGCCTTGATCAACTCCAGGGCCGCGGCGCCGTCGTCGGCCTCGCCGACCACGTTCACCGAGCCACTCAACGAAAGCGCTCGCACAACGCCCTCGCGAAATAACGGGTGGTCGTCGCCGACCACCACGCGCACTTTCTCCGGCTGCGGATTGCTCATGGCGCGCCGACCATGGCGATGAGTTTAGCTGCTCGTCGGCAACCAGCCGCTGGCAGTCGCTGGACATTGATTTGCACTCCGACGTGCCCAGCTACGGCAACCTCGGACGTTTGGGCGGTCGCCATGAGTACGGTGTCCTAGTGGCAATGACCAGCTCGGCGGAACTGGACCGGGTTCGTTGGGCGCACCAGTTGCGCTCCTACCGAATTGCTTCGGTATTGCGGATCGGTGTCGTGGGGCTCATGGTCGCCGCGATGGTCGTTGGAACCAGCCGGTCCGAATGGCCACAGCAAATCGTGTTGATCGGCGTCTACGCGGTCGCTGCATTGTGGGCTCTGCTGTTAGCGTATTCGGCGTCCCGGCGATTCTTCGCTTTGCGACGCTTTCGCAGTATGGGCCGGTTGGAGCCATTTGCTTTCACCGCCGTCGACGTTTTGATATTGACGGGCTTTCAGCTGCTGTCCACCGACGGGATCTATCCGCTGCTGATCATGATCCTGCTGCCGGTCCTGGTGGGCCTTGACGTGTCGACGCGACGGGCGGCGGTGGTGCTGGCCTGTACGCTAGTCGGATTCGCAGTCGCGGTGCTGGGAGACCCCGTGATGCTGCGCGCGATTGGATGGCCCGAGACAATATTTCGGTTCGCGCTCTATGCGTTCCTGTGCGCCACGGCCTTGATGGTGGTTCGCATCGAGGAGCGGCATACCCGTTCGGTTGCCGGCCTGAGTGCGTTGCGGGAGGAACTGCTTGCCCAGACGATGACGGCCTCGGAGGTGCTGCAGCGGCGGATTGCGGAAGCCATTCACGATGGACCGCTGCAAGACGTGCTGGCCGCGCGTCAGGAGCTCATCGAGTTGGATGCCGTAACCCCCGGCGACGAGCGCGTCGGACGCGCGTTGGCCGGACTGCAGAGCGCGTCGGAGCGGCTGCGGCAGGCCACCTTCGAGCTGCATCCGGCAGTGCTTGAGCAAGTTGGGTTGGGGCCGGCGGTAAAACAGTTGGCGGCCTCTACCGCTCAGCGTTCGGGTATCAAGATCTCCACCGATATTGATTACCCAATACGTAGTGGGATCGACCCCATCGTTTTCGGTGTGGTTCGCGAACTGCTGTCCAACGTCGTGCGGCATTCCGGAGCTACCACCGCCTCGGTCAGGCTCGGAATCACCGACGAAAAATGCGTTTTGGATGTGGCCGACGATGGCGTGGGGGTCACCGGTGACACTATGGCGCGCCGCCTGGGTGAGGGACACATCGGTCTGGCTTCGCATCGGGCTCGGGTGGATGCCGCCGGCGGAGTTTTGGTTTTCCTGGCCACCCCCAGGGGGACCCATGTCTGCGTGGAACTACCACTGAAACGGTGAATGGCCGTTGTTGCCGGTCAACCGATGTGCCGGTGGCAGCGACGTGACCCCCGCGCAGGTCGAAAGCCTTGCTGGATCGATGGTTCCGCCGGTGCCCGCCATGGGCCCGGCCGGTCACGCCGGCCAGTCCGCAACCGGCTGTCCAGGGCCATCTCACGGGCAACGTCCTGGGAGGCGCTGGCAGCGGCCCGGTTCAGCCCACAAGCCGCCTGTCACAGAATGTAGTCCAGGCGGGTCGCCATTCCGGCGACCTGGTGATAGTTGTTGTGGCAGTGCATCACCCACACGCCAGGATTGTCGGCGACCAGGACGGCGCGCATCTTCTGCTTGGGCAGCACTATCACGGTGTCCTTGCGGGCGCCGGGGCTGCCGTCGGCCTTGATCATCTGAAAGGTATGGCCGTGTAGGTGGATTGGGTGATACATCATGGTGGTGTTATCGAACATCAGGGTTGGCCGTTGGCCTAGCCGCACGTGCAGTGGATTGGTCGTGCTGTAGGGTTCCCCGTTGATTGTCCAGTCGTACTTGGCCATGGTGCCGCCCAAGGTGACCGGGAGGTCGTGGGTGGGTTCGGGCCGGCCCAGGTTGGCAGTCGTTGCGGCGGTGAACATTTCCACGGTACCCACTCGCCAGTTGAGTTCATCCGGCCGAAACTGCGGGTCGGGTGGGCTGCCGGCGCCGGTAGACAGCAGCGCACGCGCCAGCGCGTTCTTGCCTTCCGCGAGTGCGACCAGGGGAAAGACGCCGCCAGCGGCGGTCACCATGACGTCGTAGCGTTCGGCCATGCCGATCAGCAGAGCGTCGACTTCGGTGGGAATCACTGGGTAACCGTCGGTGTGGGTGACCGTCATCGAATGCCCGGCCAGCGCGATGCGGAACGCGGTGTCGGCGGCGCTGTTGATGATGCGGATCCGGATTCGCTGGCCAGGCTTGGCCTTAAAAGACGTGGCCGCCACGGGGATTCGCCCGTTGATCAGATAGTACGGGTAGGCGATGTCCCCTCCGTCGCCGCCGAGCAGGTTGCTGTCAACGCCTTCGCCTTCGGGCATACCTGTTGTGTTTTGCATGGTGGGTTTGTTCGGGTCGGTCAGCTCGCCGTAGAGCTGTTGCGGGGACTTCCCGATGCCGTCCGTCCAATCGTCGAGGATGATGATCCATTCGGCGTCGTAGTGGCCTGGCTCAGTCGGATCGTCGACGACGACAGGCAGATATAGGCCGTGGTCGCCTTGAAGACCGACGTGCGGATGGGCCCAGTAGGTGCCCGGATCCGGCACGGAGAACCGGTACGTAAAGTCACCGCCGGGGCCGATGTTCGCAGTCGCGGGCTCGGTGCCATCCATATCGTTGCGCAGCGCGATGCCGTGCCAATGCACCGACGTCGGATCACCCAGACGGTTGGTCACCGAGACGACAATCTCATCCCCGACGGTGGCCCGGATCAGTGGTCCGGGGATGGTGTTGCCGTAGGTCAGCGTGCTGACGATCGGCCCACCCAGGTCGATCCTCGCCGGCTGGGGGGTCAGCGTGGCGGTAACCGTTCGCCCACTGTGCGGCCGGGCCGCCTCGGCCGCGTCGATTGCAGCGGTCATCCCGGCGGCGCCGGATGCCGTGGGCTTCGAGGCGCAAGCGGCTAGCGCAAAGCCGCTGGCGATGCCGGCGCCGAGGAAGCCGCGCCGGCTGAACCGCCTCTTGTCGAAGGCGTTACCGCTCGTGGCCAGCTCGGGCATCGATCGCTCCTCGTCTGGATTTGGTCTCGCTCTTCGTACCCTGCCCAGACATCGGGCAGTACGCAACGGTTGATGATCACCACGCCATCATCCGCCCTTACACCCTACCCCTATAGGGTATATAGTGGGCCACGTGGAAAGCGGGCACGTGGTGTGGATGCGATCGGCGATTGTCGCGGTCGCGCTGGGGGTGACGGTAGCCGCCGTCGCCGCTGCATGCTGGCTCCCCCAGCTCCACCGTCATGTGGCTCACCCAAACCACCCGTTGACGACGTCCGTAGGTAGCGAATTCGTCATCAACACCGACCACGGGCACCTGGTGGACAACTCGATGCCACCGTGCCCGGAACGGCTCGCGACGGCGGTGCTGCCGCGCTCCGCCACTCCGGTGTTACTACCAGACGTCGTGGCGGCTGCGCCCGGCATGACAGCCGCGCTTACCGACCCCGTCGCGCCGGCCGCGCGCGGTCCGCCGGCGGCGCAGGGATCCGTTCGCACCGGTCAAGACCTGTTGACCCGGTTCTGCCTGGCTCGTCGCTGAGGGGTCAGCGCCAGGCGGTGGTGGCCATTCGCCATCGCCGGTGACCGCTGACCCCCATCCAGTGCCGCGTGTGACTTCCGGCCCCGATGCAGAAGCGACGATCACTATGAACAACAACCTGCCGCTGGCAAATCCGGTAAACCCAACAAGCATCACCTCCAACCCGCAGATACTCCTGGCCAACCGGGCGCACCGCACCTTGGTGAGGTCGCGGCAGACCCGCGACCGGTACCGCCTCCTCCCGGAGGGATATCAAGTCACTCCTGGCCGGAATCGCCACCCGGGCACCATGGTTGGCAATACCCCGGTGCTTTGGATACCTGAGCTGTCGGGGACCTCAGACCCTGACCGTGGATTTTGGGCCAAGCTAGAAGGATTCAATCCCGGGGGTATGAAAGACCGCCCCGCGCTGTACATGGTCGAATGCGCGCGCGCCCGGGGCGATATCGCGCCCGGTGCCGCGATAGTCGAATCAACCAGTGGCACTCTGGGATTGGGCCTAGCCCTCGCTGGTAAGGTGTACCGGCACCCGGTCACCCTGGTCACCGACCCGGGGCTGGAACCCATCATCGCGCGCATGCTGACCGCCTACGGCGCCGGCGTCGATATGGTGACGCAGCCGCACCCGGTCGGCGGATGGCAACAGGCGCGCAAGGACCGGGTTGCGCAGCTGATGGCCGAATACCCCGGCGCGTGGAATCCGAACCAGTACGGCAACCCCGACAACGTCGGCGCCTACCGGTCGTTGGCGCTGGAGCTGGTCGCTCAGCTTGGCCGGATCGATGTCCTGGTGTGCTCGGTGGGGACGGGTGGACATTCAGCAGGTGTCGCCCGAGTGCTACGGGAGTTCAACCCGGACATGCGGTTGATCGGCGTGGACACCATCGGGTCCACGATCTTTGGGCAGCCCGCGTCGAACAGGCTGATGCGCGGGCTGGGCTCGAGTATTTATCCGCGCAATGTCGATTACCGTGCATTCGACGAAGTGCACTGGGTTGCTCCCCCCGAAGCCGTCTGGGCGTGCCGCTCCCTGGCCGCAACCCACTACGCCAGCGGCGGCTGGAGCGTCGGGGCGGTCGCCCTGGTAGCCGGCTGGGCAGCACGCAACTTGCCGGCGGACACCACGATTGCCGCGGTCTTTCCCGACGGCCCACAACGCTACTTCGACACCATCTACAACGACGCGTACTGCAACGAACACGAACTGCTAGGCGGACAACCTCCCACCGAGCCCGACGAGATTGCCTCGCCGCTAGACGCCGTCGTCACCCGATGGACACGCAGCACCACGGTGATCGATCCAACCCAGGTGGTGTCGTAATGGGAGCGCGCGCTATATTCCGCGGGTTCAACCGCCCGAGCCGGGTGTTGATGATCAACCAGTTCGGCATCAACATCGGCTTCTACATGCTGATGCCGTACCTGGCCGACTACCTAGCCGGGCCACTGGGGCTAGCCGCGTGGGCGGTGGGTCTGGTGATGGGCGTGCGCAATTTCTCCCAGCAGGGCATGTTCTTCGTGGGTGGCACGCTGGCCGATCGGTTCGGCTACAAGCCACTGATCATCGCCGGATGTCTGATCCGCACCGGCGGGTTTGCCTTGCTGGTGGTCGCCCAGTCGCTGCCCAGTGTGCTGATCGCCGCGGCTGCCACGGGCTTTGCCGGCGCGCTGTTCAATCCCGCGGTGCGCGGCTATCTCGCGGCCGAAGCCGGGGAACGCAAGATCGAAGCGTTCGCGATGTTCAACGTCTTCTACCAGTCGGGGATCCTGCTCGGCCCGCTGGTTGGATTAGTATTGCTGGCGCTGGATTTCCGGATCACGGTGCTGGCCGCCGCCGGTGTGTTCGGCCTACTCACCGTCGCGCAGCTGGTCGCACTGCCCCAACACCGGGCCGACTCGGAGCGCGAAAAAACATCGATCCTGCAGGACTGGCGGGTCGTCGTTCGCAACCGTCCGTTTCTGACGTTAGCCGCCGCCATGACCGGATGCTATGCGCTGTCGTTCCAGATCTATCTGGCTCTGCCCATGCAGGCGTCGATCCTCATGCCACGCAACCAATATCTCTTGATTGCGGCGATGTTCGCGGTATCGGGTCTGGTCGCCGTCGGCGGGCAGCTGCGCATCACCCGCTGGTTCGCCGTCAGATGGGGGGCCGAGCGCAGCCTGGTAGTCGGCGCGACGATTTTGGCGGCCTCGTTCATCCCGGTTGCAGTCATCCCAAACGGCCAGCGGTTCGGCGTCGCCGTTGCGGTCATGGCATTGGTGCTGTCGGCGAGTCTGCTGGCGGTTGCCTCGGCAGCGTTGTTTCCTTTCGAAATGCGTGCCGTGGTCGCACTGTCGGGCGACCGGCTGGTGGCGACCCACTACGGGTTCTACAGCACCATCGTGGGCGTCGGAGTCCTCGTCGGAAATCTGGCGATCGGATCGCTCATGAGCGCCGCGCGCCGCTTAAATACCGATGAAATTGTTTGGGGCGGATTGATTCTGGTGGGCATCGTTGCGGTGGCCGGGCTCCGTCGGTTGGACACATTCACCTCGGGTTCCCAGAACATGACCGGTCGGTGGGCTGCACCCCGGTGACCCGCGATCCACACAGCCCGGACTGCGGGCGCGAGGGCAGCTACCGCGACACCATCACCCGCCCGTTGACCGACCTACCGGTGGCCGGCTATCCGTTGGTGCCGCGGGTCGCGTCGCCCCGCTACCGGTGCACAACGCCGCAGTGCGGGCGTGCGGTATTCAATCAGGATCTCGCTAACGTCGACCAGTACCTCGTTGTCAATCAACTGGCGCACCAACTCATCGACGGTTCTTCCCTCATACCCGATGCTGACAAGAGATGGGATGCGCGACGACATGCCGACATGACGCACCATCTGACATCGAGCCTTAAGGAAAATCAAAGCTAATGCCGCCACCCCTCGGCGGCCTGTTCGTCGAAGGTGCGGTCAATGCGCTCGAACCTGCGGCGGATCGAAGCGCGCGAGGCCGCATGCGGAAGGACGTAGAGGCGGTTGGCCAGAATCGCATCGGCTGTTAGCTGGGCGATATCGTCGACGCCCAGGTTGTCGTCCTGCAGGGGGAGTGGACCGGGCGATCCCGTCGTTGAGGACTGCGCGCAAGCCGCGCCTCGGATTCGTTCAGAGTTGGCAACCAGATTGGTTTCGACGACCATCGGGCAGAGCACCGACACCCCAATGCCGTCGGCGGTGACCTCGCGGGCCAGCGTCTCCGCCAGACCGACAACCCCGTACTTGGCAACGCCGTATGCGCCGAGTCCGGCATTGGGCACCAGCCCGGCAAAGGACGCGGTGAACACCACATGCCCGCCCGTGCCCTGCTCAAGCAACCTCGGCAGGAACGCTTCGACCGTATGGATCGAGCCCCACAGGTCGACGTCGATCACCCAACGCCAGTCGTCGTGCGTCATCTCCACGATCGGACCGCCGACAACGATGCCGGCGTTGCTGAATACGACATCGACGTGGCCGAGCAGGCGGAAAGCCTCGTCCGCGAGGTGAGTGACCTCTTCTCGATGCCGGACGTCGCACATCACGCCGTGCACATCGAACCCCTCGGCACGCAGGTGGTTCACCGCCTGCCGAAGTCCCGGCTTGTCAACGTCCCCTAGCACGACTCTGGCTCCGCGGCGGGCGAACTCGGTGCCGGTAGCCAACCCGATGCCACTGGCACCGCCAGTGATGACCGCACCGCGCCCGGGAAACCCGTCCACAGCACGCAACCCTATTTCAGGCAGTCACCCGCGTCGACTGCGCCGGGCGAGCGTGATTCTGGCGACGCCACAGCGGCATGTTGCGTCGCGGTGTTCACAATCGGTTACAGCTGCGCTAGTCGCGGCGCAGATTCATGGTTGATCCGCAGGTGCAGTGTCGTGCAAGGTTGTCTCGACGATCCAGGTGCCACTGTGGAGGCAATCGATGACGACGGATGGCCGCACACCGGCGATCCTTGCAGCCCGAATTCGGCGGCCTCCGGCAAATATGGTGAAAGACCAGCTTCGGTGAGTACCGGCGACATTCATTCGTTGGTGATCGCTTCGGACTATCGGGTCCCTGATCCCGGTAGAGTGTGGCCGCTGCTGCAGCGCAACAAATCGGCTCTGGCCGACATCGGCGCACACCACGTTCTGATCTACGCGTCAACGCACGACTCTGGCCGTGTGCTGGTAATGATCGGAGTACGCAGTCGTGAGCCGATCGTGGAATTGCTCCGCTCACGGGTCTTCTTCGACTGGTTCGACGCCATGGGCGTCGACGATATCCCGGCGGTCTTCGCCGGCGAGATCGTCGACCGATTTGTCGCGGCGCCTACTACGACTCAGTCCACTCCATGGGTTCCTGGCGTTGTGGTGGCCGCGTTCGCGTCGGTGAACAACGTGTCCAACCTGACCGCCGAGGTCCGTTCTGCGATAGCCAGGTTTACCGCCGCGGGGATTCGAAAGACCTGGGTTTTCCAGGCTTTCGACGATGCGCACGAGGTTTTGATCCTGCAGGAGTTTGCCGATGAGGCGGGCGCGCGGCAGTGGATCGAGCATCCCGACGCCGCCGCCGAATGGATGAGCGGGGCGGGAGTGGGAGCCTACCCACCGCTGTTCGTCGGCCGGTTCTTCGACATGATGCGGATCGAGGCGCTGCAGTGAGCGCATCGCTGGGCACTCGGCCCGGCCCGGGTCAGCGACCTCACTGCGGCGCCATGGATCCCACGAGTTGGCCAAGCAGGCGGGGGATCTCGAGCCGCGGCAACACCACCTCGACGAGCACCATCCGGTCCCGCCGTGCCGCGGCGACGGTGAGGGCGTCGTCGAGTTGGCCATAGGTTTGGGCACGGAACGCGAGGTGATTGGTCACACCCAGCGCGCTGGGAAGCTCGGTCCAATTCCAGCTCACGATGTCGTTGTACGGGGCCGTCTCGCCGTGGATGGCCCGTTCGACCGTGTAACCATCGTTGTTGACCACCACGATGACCGGGGACAGCCCTTCGCGGGAGAACGTGCCGAGTTCCTGCACGGTCAATTGTGCGGCCCCGTCGCCGATCAACAGCACCGTACGGCGGTCCGGATGCGCAACCGCGGCCCCGACTGCCGCGGGCAGCGTGTAACCGATTGAGCCCCACAAGGGTTGGCCGATAAAGGTCACTCCTTGCGGCAACCGGTGGTCCGCCATGCCGTAGAACGACGTCCCCTGGTCGGCGAGCACCACGTTTCCGGGTGTGAGCGCTGAGCAAACCCGGTCCCACACCATCTGCTGGGTGAGCGGCTCATCGCGCGCCGGCATCGCCGGCGGCGGTTCGGCGGGCGGCGGTACCACCGGCGGCGAACTGATTCCGCGCCCGGTCAGGATGGTGGCCAGCGCCTGCAGCGCGGCACTCATTTCCAGTGGTGCGAACACCTGGTCGGCCACGCTGCTCTGGTATTGCCCGATGTCGATGGTCCGGGCCGGGTCGATCCGCTGGCTGAAGAAGCCGCTGACCATGTCGGTGAACACCACTCCGGCGGTCACCAGCACCGGCGCCCCTTCGATCGCGGCGCGCACCCGTTCGGCGCTGGCCGCGCCGGCGTAGATTCCCAGGAAGTTCGGCGAGCTCTCGTCGAGCAGGCTCTTCCCCCACATCAACGTGGCGTGCGGCACCACGTCGGCGGCCAACAGCGCCTCGAGTTCTTTGACGGCCTGCAGGCGATGAACCAACAGATCGGCGAGCACCGTCAACTGGTGGTCGGCAATGAGTTCGATGGCGGCCTTGGTGAACAGCGACAGCGCGCGCGGGCTGGTGCCGCCGGGGTAGCGGGGCAACGGCGCAGCGGGCGGTTCAGTGGGGAAGCGTGCTACGTCGCTGGACAGCAATATATATCCTGGACGCTTCTGCTCCCGTACCTCGGACAGCACCCGATCTATTTCTCTACCGGCCGTTGCCGGCATGAGATTGGCTTGGGCACAGGTGATTTCACGGCTGATCCGGAGAAAGTGCTCGAAGTCGCCGTCGCCGAGGGAATGATGCAATGCCCGGCGAGTGCCCTGGGCGTCTTTGGTCGGGCCGCCAACAATGTGCACCACTGGCACATGCTCGGCGTAACTGCCCGCGATCGCATTGGTCACCGAGAGCTCGCCGACCCCGAATGTCGTTACCACCGCTGACATCCCACGCAGCCGCCCGTACCCGTCGGCGGCATACCCGGCATTCAGTTCGTTGGCGCTGCCCACCCACCGGATGGTCGGGTGGGCCACGATGTGGTCGAGGAATTGCAGGTTGTAGTCGCCGGGAACGCCGAAGATCTCAGAGACGCCGAGTTCGGCGAGCCGGTCGAGTAGGTAGTCGCCGACGGTGTAGACGGGATCGCTGCAGGCATCGCTCTTCTGGGGTGTCACGAAGACGACCGTACGCCGGATTGAGGCTATTCCCGACTGGACGCCGATTCGCTATCGTGCGGCCATGGCCATCAAGGAGTCGCGCGACATAGTTATCGAAGCAAGTCCCGAGGAGATCCTGGATGTCATTGCCGACTTCGAAGCGATGACCGAATGGTCGCCAGCCCATCAGAGCGTCGAAATACTCGAGACCGGAGACGACGGGCGGCCCAGCAAGGTGAAGATGAAAGTCAAGACCGCCGGCATCACCGACGAGCAGGTGGTGGCCTATAGCTGGACCGACAGATCAGTGCGGTGGACGCTGGTCAGCTCCACCCAGCAGCGCTCGCAGGATGGAAAGTACGAGTTGACACCCAAGGGCGACAACACCCTGGTCCAGTTTGAGATCACCGTCGACCCGCAGGTGCCACTGCCCGGCTTCGTGCTGAAACGTGCGATCAAAGGGACGATCGACACGGCCACCGAGGCGTTGCGCAGCCAGGTGTTGAAAGTGAAGAAGGGTCAATAGTCGCGGTGACGACCGGGGGGCCCCTGGCCGGGGTGAAGGTCATCGAACTCGGTGGTATCGGACCGGGGCCGCACGCCGGGATGGTGCTCGCCGACCTGGGTGCTGACGTGGTGCGGGTGCGCCGCCCGGGTGGCCTGACGATGCCGTCCGAAGACCGCGACCTGCTGCACCGTGGGAAGCGGATCGTCGACCTGGACGTCAAAACGCAACCGCAGGCGATGCTGGAGCTGGCCGCCAAGGCCGATGTGCTGCTGGACTGTTTCCGGCCCGGCACTTGCGAGCGCCTCGGCATCGGACCCGACGACTGTGCGTCGGTCAATCCGCGACTGATCTTCGCCCGCATTACCGGTTGGGGACAGGATGGCCCGTTGGCCTCGACGGCGGGTCACGACATCAACTACCTGTCGCAGACCGGTGCGCTGGCGGCGTTTGGCTACGCCGACCGGCCTCCGATGCCGCCGCTAAACCTGGTTGCCGACTTCGGCGGCGGCTCGATGCTGGTGCTGCTGGGCATTGTGGTGGCCCTCTACGAACGGGAACGTTCGGGTGTGGGTCAGGTCGTCGATGCTGCGATGGTCGACGGGGTTAGCGTGTTGGCGCAGATGATGTGGACCATGAAGGGGATTGGCAGCCTGCGCGACCAGCGCGAATCTTTCCTGCTCGACGGCGGCGCCCCGTTCTACCGCTGCTACGAAACGTCCGACGGCAAGTACATGGCCGTTGGGGCAATCGAGCCGCAGTTCTTCGCGGCGTTGCTGAGCGGGCTCGGCTTGTCGGCCGCTGACGTGCCGACTCAGCTCGATGTGGCCGGCTACCCGCAGATGTATGACATCTTCGCCGAGCGATTTGCCAGCCGAACCCGCGACGAGTGGACGCGGGTTTTCGCCGGCACTGACGCATGTGTTACGCCGGTGCTGGCGTGGAGCGAAGCCGCCAACAACGATCATTTGAAGGCACGATCGACGGTGATTACCGCCCATGGTGTCCAGCAGGCCGCGCCCGCTCCCCGATTTTCCCGGACACCGGCCGGGCCGGTCAGGCCGCCGCCGGCCGCAGCCACACCGATCGACGAAATCAACTGGTAACCACGGTGGCTGCCGAACACCGCCCACCAACGGCGCGGCGTTGCTAGCGTGAACGTCAGTGGCCGTAAAAGCATCGCGGGAATTTGTCATCGACGCGCCTCCAGAAGTGGTGATGGAGGCGCTGGCAGATGTCGGCGTCCTGGCTTCGTGGTCACCGCTGCACAAACAGGTGGAAGTGATCGACTACTACCCGGATGGCCGGCCGCACCATGTGAGGGCAACCGTCAAGATTCTGGGGCTCGTCGACAAAGAGGTCCTCGAATATCACTGGGGCCCGGACTGGGTGTGCTGGGATGCCGATCAGACCTTCCAGCAACATGGACAGCACATCGAGTACACCGTGAAACCTGAGGGTGTCGATAGGGCCCGGGTGCGCTTCGACATCACCGTCGAGCCGGCGGGACCGATCCCCGGCTTCATCGTCAAGCGGGCAAGTGAGCATGTGTTGGATGCCGCGGCGAAAGGGCTGCAGAAGTTGATCGCGGGTGCCGGCGATCAAGGAAACGCGAAATCGTGACGATGTGACGGGTCCGCGTAGCGGATCGTGATTGCTAATTTGGTAGCAGTGGCTATCCGAGCATCGCGCGAAGTCGTCATCGAAGCGCCTCCGGAAGTGATCGTGGAGGCGCTCGCCGACATGGACGCTGTGCCGTCTTGGTCTTCAGTGCACAAACGGGTCGAAGTCGTCGACACTTACTCCGACGGTCGACCACATCACGTGAAGGTCACCATCAAGGTGGCGGGCATCGTCGACACGGAGTTACTGGAGTATCACTGGGGACCCGACTGGGTGGTGTGGGATGCCGCCAAGACCGCGCAGCAACACGGCCAGCACGGCGAGTACAACCTGCGCCGTGAGGATAACGACAAGACCCGAGTGCGATTCACCCTCACGGTCGAACCCTCGGCGCCCCTGCCGGCGTTTTGGGTCAACATTGCCCGCAAGAAGATCCTCCATGCGGCGACGGAAGGACTGCGAAAGCAGGTGGTGGGGCGCCGACGGTTCACGTCGGGCTAGGTAGCGGGTCGCTCGGCGAGCACGCTCAGTCGCCTGATTGCCTCGTCGAGGGTGTCGTCTCGTTTGCAGAAGGTGAAGCGCACCAGGTGGTTCCACACATCGGCTTGTTGTGAGGCCTGTCCTGCGGCGGGGTCGCAGAACGCCGACATCGGGATGGCGGCCACCCCGACTTTCTCCGGTAGCGCCGCACAGAATTCGGTGCTGTCGTCATAACCCAACGGGCGCGGGTCGGCGCATAGGAAGTACGTGCCGTAGCTGTCGTGCACTGCGAAGCCGATCTCCGTCAGGCCCGCTGCCAGCCGGTCGCGCCGGGCCCGCAACGAGTTCCGAAGGGCCGCCACCCAGGCGTCTTCGGTGTCTAGCGCGAGGGCGACCGCAGGCTGAAACGGTGCGCCGCCCACATAGCTCAGGTACTGTTTTGCGGCGCGCACCCCGGCGATGAGTTCGGCTGGGCCGCAAGCCCATCCGATTTTCCAGCCGGTGCAGTTGAACATCTTGGCCGCACTGGAAATGGTGATCGTGCGCTCGGCCATGCCGTCGAAACCCGCCAGCGGCAGGTGTCTGGCGTGGTCAAACACTAGGTGCTCGTACACCTCGTCGGTGATCACCACAAGGTTCGCCGCCACCGCGATCTCGGCGATGGCTGCGAGTTCCGTCGCGCTCAGCACCGCACCGGTCGGATTGTGCGGCGAGTTAATGATCAGCGCCCGAGTTCGCGGGGTCACCGCGCGTCGCAGCGCGTCGGCGTCTAGGGCGAAGCCGCGGCCATCGGGCACCAGCGGTACGGTCACGCGGTGGGCGCCGGCCATCGCCACCACCGGCGAGTAGGAGTCGTAGAACGGCTCGATCAGCAACACCTCCGAGCCCGGTTCGACCAGTCCGAGCACCGCTGCGGCGATGGCCTCGGTGGCTCCGACCGTGACCAGCACCTCGGTCTCGGGGTCGTAGTCGACGCCGAAATGGCGCCGCCGCTGGGCGGCGATGGCCCGCCGTAGCGGAGCGCTTCCAGGGCCGGGCGGGTACTGGTTGACGCCGCCGGCGATGGCGTCTTGGGCGGCCTGCAGCATCTTCGGCGGGCCGTCCTCGTCGGGAAAGCCCTGTCCCAGGTTGACCGCGCCGATACGGGTGGCCAGCGCGGACATTTCGGCGAACACCGTGGTCGCATACGGCCGCAGCCGCGACACCGTCATGGCGGTCGAGCCTATCCGGGCGACGATGCGCGCCGCAGCGATACCTTGCCCAACCAACAGGTTGGCCGGGGGCCCTGTTAGGGTGCCGGTACGGGACCTAGTCTTGAAGAAGGATCCAAACCCCCTTTTGTGGAATTTGTGGAACAGGAAATCGACATGTCCGAAGAAGCCTTCATCTACGAGGCCATCCGCACCCCGCGCGGCAAACAAAAGAACGGATCGTTGCACGAAGTCAAGCCATTGAGCCTGGTCGTCGGCCTGATCGACGAGCTGCGCAAGCGCCATCCCGACCTCGACGAGAACCTGATCAGCGACGTCATCTTGGGCTGCGTCTCACCGGTGGGCGACCAGGGCGGCGACATCGCCCGCGCCGCAGTGCTGGCATCGGGCATGCCGGTCACCTCCGGCGGTGTGCAGCTCAACCGGTTCTGCGCGTCCGGCCTGGAGGCCGTCAACACCGCCGCGCAGAAGGTGCGTTCGGGCTGGGATGACCTGGTGCTGGCCGGCGGCGTGGAGTCGATGAGCCGGGTGCCGATGGGCTCCGACGGCGGCGCTATGGGCCTGGACCCGGCGACCAACTACGACGTCATGTTCGTCCCGCAGGGCATCGGCGCCGACCTGATCGCCACCATCGAGGGCTTCTCCCGCGAAGACGTCGACGCCTACGCGCTACGCAGCCAGCAAAAGGCCGCCGAGGCGTGGTCGGGCGGCTACTTCGCCAAGTCGGTGGTGCCGGTGCGCGACCAGAACGGCCTGCTGATCCTCGATCATGACGAACACATGCGGCCGGACACCACCAAGGAGGGTCTGGCCAAGCTGAAGCCGGCCTTCGAAGGCCTGGCCGCGCTGGGCGGTTTCGACGACGTGGCGCTGCAGAAGTACCACTGGGTGGAAAAGATCAACCACGTACACACCGGCGGCAACAGCTCGGGGATCGTCGACGGTGCCGCGCTGGTGATGATCGGTTCCGCGGCCGCCGGCAAGTTGCAGGGCCTGACTCCGCGGGCGCGCATCGTCGCCACCGCCACCAGCGGCGCCGACCCGGTGATCATGCTCACCGGCCCCACCCCGGCCACCCGCAAGGTGCTCGACCGCGCCGGGCTGACCGTCGACGACATCGACCTGTTCGAGCTCAACGAGGCGTTCGCGTCGGTGGTGCTGAAGTTCCAGAAGGACCTCAACATTCCCGACGAGAAGCTCAACGTCAACGGTGGCGCCATCGCGATGGGCCACCCGCTGGGTGCCACCGGCGCGATGATCCTGGGCACCATGGTCGACGAACTGGAGCGCCGCAACGCCCGACGTGCACTCATCACGCTGTGCATCGGGGGCGGCATGGGTGTCGCGACGATCATCGAGAGGGTTTAACAGCATGCCAGACAACACAATCCAGTGGGACAAGGATGCCGACGGCATCGTCACGCTGACCATGGACGATCCCTCCGGGTCAACCAACGTGATGAACGAGGCCTACATCGAGTCGATGGGCAAGGCCGTCGATCGCCTTGTCGCCGAAAAGGATTCGATCACCGGAGTGGTAGTCGCCAGCGCGAAGAAAACCTTCTTCGCCGGCGGCGACGTCAAGACGATGATCCAGGCCAGGCCCGAGGACGCCGGCGATGTATTCAACACCGTCGAGACCATCAAGCGGCAGCTGCGCACCTTGGAGACATTGGGTAAGCCGGTCGTCGCGGCCATCAACGGGGCGGCGTTGGGCGGCGGCCTGGAGATCGCGCTGGCGTGTCATCACCGGATCGCCGCCGACGTCAAGGGCAGCCAGCTCGGTCTGCCGGAGGTGACGCTGGGTCTGCTGCCGGGTGGCGGTGGGGTGACCCGCACGGTACGGATGTTCGGCATCCAGAACGCGTTCGTGAGCGTGCTGGCGCAAGGTACCCGGTTCAAGCCGGCCAAGGCCAAGGAGATCGGTCTGGTCGACGAGCTGGTGGCAACGGTCGAGGAGCTGGTGCCCGCCGCCAAGGCTTGGATAAAGGAGGAGCTCAAGGCCAACCCCGACGGTGCCGGGGTGCAGCCGTGGGACAAGAAGGGCTACAAGATGCCCGGCGGCACCCCGTCGTCGCCGGGTCTGGCGGCGATTTTGCCGTCGTTCCCGTCGAACCTGCGCAAGCAGCTCAAGGGTGCCCCGATGCCGGCGCCGCGGGCCATCCTGGCCGCCGCGGTCGAGGGGGCACAGGTCGACTTCGACACCGCCAGCCGCATCGAGAGCCGCTACTTCGCGTCGTTGGTCACCGGCCAGGTCGCCAAGAACATGATGCAGGCGTTCTTCTTCGACCTGCAGGCCATCAATGCCGGCGGGTCTCGGCCCGAAGGCATCGGCAAGACCCCGATCAAGAGGATCGGTGTGCTGGGTGCGGGCATGATGGGCGCCGGCATCGCCTACGTCTCTGCCAAGGCCGGCTATGAGGTGGTACTCAAAGATGTCAGCCTTGAGGCCGCCGCTAAAGGCAAGGGCTACTCCGAAAAGCTGGAGGCCAAGGCGCTGGAGCGGGGCCGCACCACACAGGAGCGCAGCGACGCCCTGCTGGCGCGCATCACCCCGACCGCCGACGCCGCCGATTTCAAGGGCGTTGATTTCGTGATCGAGGCGGTTTTTGAAAACCAGGAGCTCAAGCACAAGGTGTTCGGCGAGATCGAAGACATCGTCGAGCCCAACGCGATCCTGGGATCCAACACCTCGACGCTGCCGATCACCGGTCTGGCGACCGGCGTCAAGCGGCAGGAAGACTTTATCGGGATCCACTTCTTCTCGCCGGTCGACAAGATGCCGCTGGTGGAGATCATCAAGGGCGAGAAGACTTCTGACGAGGCCCTGGCCCGGGTGTTCGACTACACCTTGGCCATCGGCAAGACCCCGATCGTGGTCAACGACAGCCGCGGCTTTTTCACCTCGCGGGTCATCGGCACGTTCGTCAACGAGGCGCTGGCGATGCTCGGTGAGGGTGTCGAGCCGGCTTCTATCGAGCAGGCGGGGTCGCAGGCCGGGTATCCGGCGCCGCCGCTGCAGCTGTCCGACGAGCTCAACTTGGAGCTGATGCACAAGATCGCCGTCGCCACCCGTAAGGGTGTTGAGGACGCCGGCGGCACGTACCAGCCGCATCCGGCGGAGGCCGTGGTGGAGAAGATGATCGAGCTCGGCCGGTCCGGCCGGCTGAAGGGCGCGGGCTTCTACGAGTACGCCGACGGCAAGCGATCCGGGTTGTGGCCCGGCTTGCGCGAGACGTTCAAGTCGGGCTCGTCGCAGCCGCCGCTGCAGGACATGATCGACCGCATGCTGTTCGCCGAGGCGCTGGAAACCCAGAAGTGCCTCGACGAGGGGGTGCTGACGTCGACGGCCGACGCCAACATCGGCTCGATCATGGGCATCGGCTTCCCGCCGTGGACAGGTGGCAGTGCCCAGTTCATCGTCGGCTACTCCGGCCCGGCCGGTACCGGTAAGGCGGCTTTCGTGGCCCGGGCCCGCGAGCTGGCGGCCGCCTACGGCGACCGCTTCCTGCCGCCGGAGTCGCTGCTAAGCTGAGCGCGAGCAGACGTAAAAGCCCCCGCACGCTCGGCGTGTCGGGGGCTTTTACGTCTGCTCGCGCAACCTAAATTGCCGGGCCCAGCAGGTCGTCGGCGTCGCGGATGATGTAACCGTAGCCCTGCTCAGCTAAAAACCGCTGCCGGTGTGCGGCGTACTCGGCATCCAGGCTGTCGCGGGCCACCACCGAGTAGAAGATGGCACCGCCCCCGTCGGCCTTGGGTCGCAATATCCGGCCGAGCCGTTGCGCCTCTTCCTGGCGTGAGCCGAATGTTCCCGAAACCTGTACCGCCACGGCGGCTTCCGGCAAGTCGATGGAGAAGTTAGCCACCTTGGACACCACGAGCGTAGCGACCTCGCCGCGGCGGAAGGCGTCGAACAGTGCCTCGCGTTCGCTGGTCCTTGTCGACCCCTGAATCACCGGAGCGCCGAGCTCGGCGCCCAGCTCGTCGAGCTGATCCAAGTACGCTCCGATGACCAGGGTCTGCTCATCCGGGTGCTTCGCCAGAATCGACTTGACCACAGCAATTTTGGTGTGCACCGTCGAGCAGATCCGGTAGCGTTCTTCGGGTTCGGCGGTGGCGTACATCATCCGCTCGCTGTCGGTCATCGTGACCCGGACTTCCACGCACTCAGCTGGCGCGATCCAGCCCTGCGCCTCAATGTCCTTCCACGGCGCGTCATAGCGCTTTGGTCCGATAAGGGAAAACACGTCGCCCTCGCGTCCGTCTTCACGGATCAACGTGGCGGTCAGCCCCAGCCGCCGTTTGGACTGCAGGTCAGCGGTCATCCGGAAGACCGGTGCCGGCAACAGGTGCACCTCGTCATAGATGATGAGCCCCCAGTCGCGGCTGTCGAACAGTTCCAGATGGCGGTACTCGCCCTTAGTGCGGCGGGTGATCATCTGGTATGTCGAGATGGTGACAGGTCGGATTTCCTTGCGTTCTCCCGAGAATTCGCCGATCTCATTCTCGGTGAGCGAGGTGCGCGCGACCAGCTCTCGTTTCCATTGCCGGGCCGCGACGATATTGGTGACCAGGATCAACGTCGTCGCGCCGGCTTTGGCCATTGCGGCCGCACCGACCAGCGTCTTGCCGGCCCCACATGGCAGCACCACCACCCCGGAGCCGCCCGCCCAGAACGAGTCCGCGGCCAGCCGCTGGTAATCGCGCAGCTGCCAGCCCTCCTGGTGCAGGCTGATCGGGTGCGCTTCACCATCGACGTAGCCGGCGAGATCCTCTGCGGGCCAACCGATCTTGAGCAGCAGCTGCTTGACCCGGCCGCGTTCGCTGGGGTGGACGACGACGGTGTCGTCATCGATGCGGGCGCCAAGCATCGGCGCGATCTTCTTGTTGCGCAGCACTTCCTCAAGCACCGCGCGGTCCAGGCTCACCAGCGTCAGGCCATGGGCCGGGTTCTTGACCAACTGCAGTCGTCCGTAGCGGGCCATGGTGTCGACGATGTCGACGAGCAAGGGTTGCGGCACCGCGTAGCGGGAGTAACTGACCAGCGCGTCGACGACTTGCTCGGCATCATGGCCGGCGGCGCGAGCATTCCACAGTGCCAGCGGTGTGATGCGGTAGGTGTGGACATGTTCGGGTGCACGTTCCAGCTCGGCGAACGGCGCGATGGCGGCGCGTGCAGCGCCGGCCAGTTCATGGTCGACTTCCAACAGCACCGTCTTATCGGACTGCACTATCAATGGTCCGTCAGTCAATGGCGCCGCTCCTCCTCATCGCTGCGCTCTGCATCGTCGCCGGCAGTAGTCAATGGCGCCGCTCCTCCTCATCGCTGCGCTCTGCATCGTCGCCGGCGGTAGTCAATGGCGCCGCTCCTCCTCATCGCTGCGCTCTGCATCGTCGCCGGCGGTAGTCAATGGCGCCGCTCCTCCTCATCGCTGCGCTCTGCATCGTCGCCGGCGCGGGGGTCATGGGCTCCATTATCGGTCGTGGGCCGACACCACCGACGTGATGCGGTGGATGGCGAAGTCACGCAGTCGCCCGGATGACGAGTCGAACGCCACCAGCTGGCCGCCCCGTAGCGTGATCGGTGCGACCACCCGCTGAGTGGCAACGCCGGCGGCATCGAGGTAGCTGATCACCAAGGTGGCCTGGTCCTTGGCCGCGCGCTGCAACAGCGACATGGTGACCGCCGGGTCGACGCGGACATTAGCGAACGGCGCTGCGGTCACCTCACGCAGCACGGCAACCACGGCTTTCAACGCCTCGCTATTGGGTCTCGGCGGCGGTCGGTATGGCCGGCGCCGTTGCGGTGTGGGCACCCGGGCGCCGCGGGTTCGCACGTCGACAACGGCTCCGGTGGAATCTTCGGCGGCCGGGGCAAAGCCCGCGCCGCGCAACGTGACGAGGACTTCGGATATCGGAGCGGGGGACACCGCCACCGTTGGGGCCAGGGCCCGCAGTGCCAGCCCGTCGGCTTCGGGCGCCGCCACGACCTGGGCCAGTAGCGTTGGGTCCTCGCACCGCACGAACGATGCGGCCATGCCGATCCGAAGCTGGCCGTGCCGGCGCGCGACATCGTCGATGAGATATGTAAGCCCTTGTGGTACAGGAGTTTTAGAACGATTTGCGAAGAATTCCTGCAACCAGTCGCGGGACTTGCCGACATCGAGGGCATGCCGGATCGACTGCTCGCTGACGCGGTACACCATCGCCGTGCCGGCCGATTCCACGGTGGCGACGGTGGTCAGGTCGTCGGCCAGTTCGCGCTGCAGCGGCCCTGGCACCACGACGGTCAGGTCGGCCTGCACCAGGAAGTGATCGATGGGCTTGGGCAGCGCCCGAGCCATCACGCCGACCGCGGCGGCAGGGGCAGTAGCTGGCTCTAAGGCCTCGTCCAACAGTGCGCGAGCAGGCGTGCTGATCGCCCCGCGCCCCACCAGACCCAGCGCATGGCCCTCTGTCAGCAGATCCGCGATAGGCGCAGGTTGCAATCGCCTGGCCCAACGTGGGCGGCGCCAGATCAGTGTCGCCGACGCCCGGGACGCATCGACGCCGGCGCCGGCGGGCAGCTCGGCGAGCATGCCTAGCAATAGCCGGCGATCCAGTGGGGCCGCCGTGGAGAACAGCGAATCCGACAGGGCGCCATAGGGTTTGGCGTCGGGTCCGCGGGTACCGATTAACGCCGGCCGGCCCGGAAGGTCAAGCCAGGCGCTGGCCAGCAAGTGCCAACGCTCGGCGGGTGACATCGTGGCGAATCGATCGGCGGCCACCGTTGGCGCCCAAAAAGGTCCGTCACTGTGGGGCGGTTCGGGATCGGGCATGCCGCTGGCGATCAGTCCAGCCGCGGCCGCAATCTCGAGGATTAGGCCCAGCCGCGGCTCGTCGATTCCCGTTGCCTTGGCCAGCCGCTTGAATTCACGAACCCCCAGTCCGCCGCTGCGTAGTTCGGCAACCGGTGTGGCGCCGAGGTTTTCGAGCAGTACGTCGACTTCACGCAGTAGGTCGATGACGGCTCCGGCCGCCGCAGCGTCGGCGTCGTCGGGTGTGGTGGTGGAAACTACCGGGTCCGGCGCGGTCAACTCCATCGGACCGGGTTGTTCGCCGCGCAGCACCTGCCCGACGTGGCGGGGCAAGATCACCGTTTCGGCATCGATTCGTCGCAGCAAGCCCATCGCCAGCAACCGCGGCACGGGTCGATCAGATGGCGCGCCGGGTGCGGCGTCGCGAGTGCGCCCCACGGGTGACCCTTGGAGCAATTTGTCCAGAACGTCACGCTGCGCGGGGTCGAGGCCGGCGATCAGGTCGGCGAGCTGATCCCCGGAACGCGAACTTCCCTCGAGGGTGACCTGGCCGGGATGCCACGGCAACGCCGTACCTGCGTCTGTCGCCACCCGGACTGCGGTCTCGCCCCAGGCCAGGGCACGTTGTTTAAGGTCAGCCAGCGCGCCAAGCACGTCGGCTTGGGCGGCGCGGTCGCCGATCACTGCCAGCAGCCGGACGATCGGCACCGGTGCGGTATCTGCCTGCAGCACCAGCAGTGCGTCGAACACCGCCAGCCGCAGGAAGTCGAGCTCGTCGGTGGCCGCCTTGACCGACTGGCGGGCCTGGGCACGGGCGGCCAGCGCGGCGATGCTGCCGGGTGGTGGCTGGGCAAGGTCGGGCCGCAGCTCCAACAGCTGGGTCAGCCGTTCATCGGGCAAGGCGGCCAGCCAGGACCCCAGCGGGATATCCGGGGTGTGTTCGGTCATTGCTGATCAGCGTAGGCCGGACCAGCCTTGTGGCGTGGGCGGGTGCAAGACCTGTCAGAATGGTTTCGTGGCTGACATTGCTGAAGGTAAGGCACGCAAGACCAGGTACGTGGACCATGGTTGGCCGACCACCGATCCAGACGACCATGCGGTGAGCGAACTCGTGACCGACCGCACGGGTGCGCTATCACCCTTCGGTGAATTGACGTTCCCGGTACCGTCCGACGACCTGCCCTACATCCACCCGGTGACCGTCATCAATCGGTAAGCCGCCAGGATGGCCAGGGCTTCTGGGGCATCCGACTACCGCTCGGGCGAGCTGTCGCACCAGGATGAGCGGGGGGCAGCGCACATGGTCGATATCACCGAGAAGGCAACCACGAAGCGAACAGCCGTTGCCGCGGGCATCTTACGTACCTCGGCGCAGGTGGTGGCGCTGATCTCGACTGGCGGGCTGCCCAAAGGGGATGCGCTGGCCACCGCGCGGGTGGCGGGCATTATGGCGGCCAAGCGCACCAGCGACCTGATCCCGCTGTGCCATCAACTCGCGCTTACCGGAGTCGACGTCGATTTCACCGTCGGCCAGTTGGATATCGAGATCACAGCGACGGTACGCAGTACCGACCGAACGGGCGTCGAGATGGAAGCGCTGACCGCTGTCAGCGTGGCCGCCCTCACGCTCTACGACATGATCAAGGCGGTCGATCCGGGCGCGCTTATCGATGACATCCGGGTGCTCCACAAAGAAGGCGGTCGTCGCGGGACCTGGACGAGGCGATGAGCACCCGGTCCGCTCGAATTGTCGTTGTGTCGAGCCGCGCGGCGGCCGGTGTGTATACCGATGATTGCGGGCCGATTATCGCTGGATGGCTTGAACAGCATGGGTTTTCGTCCGTCCAGCCGCAGGTGGTTGCCGACGGGAACCCAGTCGGCGAGGCGCTACACGACGCGGTCAACGCCGGAGTCGACGTGATCATCACTTCCGGCGGCACCGGTATCTCGCCCACCGATACCACGCCCGAACACACGGTCGCCGTGCTGGACTACGTCATTCCCGGGCTGGCCGACGCGATCCGCCGCTCCGGCCTGCCCAAGGTGCCGACATCGGTGCTGTCGCGCGGGGTGTGCGGCGTGGCTGGGCGGACCCTGATCATCAATCTGCCGGGATCGCCTGGAGGTGTACGTGACGGCCTCGGGGTGCTCGCCGATGTGCTGGACCATGCTCTCGAGCAGATCGCCGGTGGAGATCACCCGCGATGACGCAGGTCCTGCGCGCCGCGCTGACAGATCAACCGATCTTTCTGGCCGAGCACGAGGAGCTGGTGAGCCATCGGTCGGCTGGCGCCATTGTCGGGTTCGTCGGAATGATCCGCGACCGTGACGGTGGACGGGGGGTGTTGCGGCTGGAGTACTCCGCGCACCCGTCGGCCGCACAGGTCCTTGCGGATTTGGTGGCGGAGGTAGCTGAAGAGTCCAGTGGCGTGCGTGCGGTGGCGGCCAGCCACCGGATCGGCGTCTTGCAGGTCGGGGAGGCCGCCCTGGTGGCGGCGGTTGCCGCCGATCACCGGCGGGCGGCGTTTGGCACCTGTGCGCACCTGGTGGAGACCATCAAGGCGCGGCTTCCCGTGTGGAAGCACCAGTTCTTCGAGGACGGTACCGACGAATGGGTGGGTTCGGTTTAAAGTCCGGCCTCAGCCCGTCAGCCGATGACGTACGGCTGTGCGAGCGAGTCCAGCGCATCGTTGCCGCAGACGTCCTGGGCCCGAATCGCCTGCCACAGCTTCTTCGTATAGGCGATGTTCGAGACTTGGGGCGTTTCGGCGGGCGCCTCGGTGACGTCGCCGGGCGGCGGTGCGTCAGCTGGTTGGGGGTCGGGCTCGGGGAGTTCCAAATCGGTGGCAAGGCCAACCGGGCCGCCTGGAGCTGTGGCGGGCTGATCGCCCGGCGCGGTTTGCTCGTTCACCGCAGCGGGTGGTGCCAGGTCGGCGGGCGCGGGTGGCGCCAGTTCGGCGGGCGCGGGTGGCGCCAGGTCGGCGGGCGCGGGTGGCGCCAGGTCGGCGGACGCGGGTGCCAGATCGGCGGGTGGCGCCAGTTCGGCGGGAGCTGCCGGGAGGGGTTCACCCAGCGGCGCGGGCAGGTCGTTTACGGCAAGTTCCACGGGTGGTGCCAGGTCGGCGGGCGCGGGTGGCGCCAGGTCGGCGGGCGCGGGTGGCGCCAGGTCGGCGGGCGCGGGTGGTGCCAGGTCGGCGGGTGGTGCCGGGTCGGCGGGAGCTGCCGGGAGGGGTTCACCCAGCGGTGCGGGCAGGTCGTTTACGGCAAGTTCCACGGGTGGCGCGACGTCGGCGGGCGCGGGTGGTGCCAGGTCGGCGGGTGGTGCCGGGTCGGCGGGAGCTGCCGGGAGGGGTTCACCCAGCGGTGCGGGCAGGTCGTTAGCGGCAAGTTCCACGGGTGGCGCCGGGTCGGCGGGCGGCGGGGCCAGCGGTGCTGGTTCGCCGTTGACCGCGGCCGCGTCCAACGGAGCGTCCATCGCTGCCGAAGCGGGAAGCACTTCGCGGGGTGTTGCGTTCGATAACCCGCGGCCGCACACCGGCCAGGCGCCGCGACCCTGGGTGGCCAGCACCCGCTCACCGACGGCAATCTGCTGCTCCCGGCTGGCCAGCTGAGCCGACGGGGCGAACTCGCCGCCACCATGTGCGGCCCAGGTGCTTTGAGTGAACTGCAAGCCACCGAGGTAACCGTTGCCGGTGTTGATCGACCAGTTGCCGCCCGACTCGCAGCGGGCCACCTGATCCCATTCCCCGTCGGTGGCCGCGGTCGCCTGAGCGGCCATGGCGATGCCGCCGCCACCGAGTACTGCGCCGGTAAAGGCGATCTTGGCGACGCTGACGTTGGATGTGGTGGGCTTACGGTGGCGTCCACTCATACGTTAGGTAATTCCTCTCGGTACACGCCTACGAGGTCAGCTGTCGGGTTCGGGTTGGATTCGCCGTGGAGAGGATCACCCGGCCGCGGTCGTACATCGGCGAACGACGTTGGCTTCACCCCAAGGAGCCGTATGCGGCTCCGGTCCGATCTCGGCGGACCTGGTGGGTCCCCCGCCTCCATCCGCGGTCGGAATCCCTCGCCCACTGGATGGAGTTCGGCGTGCTATCGGCGAGGGAGGGCACGTCATTTTGGGTTAGGTTGACGAGCCTCCCGAGACGGTAGCGGTTTCAGGCGATTCCGTCACGTTTAAGAAAAGTCGGCGTTTCCGTCACAATCGCCGGCAAGAACGCCAAGAAATATAGGCATTTGCGCAGGTAGTAAGCCCTCGCAATCGGAGCGTGTCCGCCCCGTTATCGTTCCGTTATGTGGGTAATGTCACATGGCCTTAGCCGCCGGCGAAAGGGGGTAGTACGTCAATCGTGTCGCCGGCGGATAACGCGACGGCGTCATCTCGGACGACAATCCCGTCGCGCAGGTAGGAGCATCGACTCAACACCGTCGCGAGGCGAACATCGCGGACCGATAGGCCGTCTATCAGCTCGGCGACTGTGGCGCCAGATCGCAGGGTGACTTTCTCCGACCCGGCACCAGCGGCCGCTCGGGCGGCCGCGAAGTAGCGGACAGTCACCTGAATTCCGGCGGATTCGTCGGACACCTGCGTCACCGGTTAGCCACCGATCGCGCTCATCGGGCGGTCGGGCTGAATGAAATCGGGGGCGTTGATGCCGTGGCCGGCGGGTTTGCTCCACATCGCGGCACGCCATGCCGCCTCGATCGCGTCGTCGTCAGCACCGCCGCGCAGTAGGCGGCGCAGGTCGGTCTCCTCGGTGGAGAACAGACAGCTGCGGATCTGGCCATCGGCGGTCAGCCGGGTGCGGTCGCACGTCGAACAGAAGGCGTGCGACACCGAGGCGATGACACCGAACCGTCCGCGTGGCGTGTTCGGTCCGGCGTCGACCAGCCAGAGTTCGGCCGGGGCCGAACCGCGCGGTGCCGGGTCGGGCCGTAGCCGGAAGTGGGGCCGCAGCGCCGCCAGCACGTCGTCGGCGCTCAGTGCGATGTTCCGCCGCCAGCTATGCCCCGCGTCCAGCGGCATCTGCTCGATGACTCGCAATTGATAACCGCGCTCTAGGCAGAACCTCAGCAGGTCGACGACATCCTCGCGGCCGGTCGTGGGGTCGAGGACGGCGTTCACCTTGACGGGTGTCAACCCGGCTGCCTTGGCGGCGGCCAAGCCGGCCAGCACATGCGCAAGCCGGTCCCGACGGGTGATAGCAGCGAAGTGGGCGCGGTCGATGCTATCCAGCGAGACGTTGACCCGGTCCAGGCCCGCTTCGGCCAGGGCGCCCGCCCGCCGCGCCAGTCCCACCCCGTTGGTGGTCAGCGAGATCTCCGGGCGCGGCCGCAGCCTAGCTGTCGCTGCGACCACCTCGTCGAGGTGGTGGGCCAATAGCGGCTCGCCGCCGGTGAACCGCACGCTGGTGACGCCGAGCCGAGTTACCGCGATGTGTATCAGCCTGGCCAGTTCGTCGGGCCGCAGCAGTTGCTCGCCGGGCAGCCACCTCAGCCCTCGCTCAGGCATGCAGTAGCTGCACCGCAGGTTGCAGCGGTCGGTTAGCGACACCCGCAGATCGTTGGCGACCCGGCCGAACGTGTCCACCAAAGGGCCAGTGGTGGGTACGACCCGCGGGTCGGCAATGCCGTTGGTGCGGCTGCGCAGCGCCGGCATGCCCAGCGCGGTCAGTGTCATGTGGGCACCTGTGAGTTGACCCCGACGATGTCCTTGCCCAGCGGCACCAGCGACACCGGGATCAGTTTCAAGTTGGCCAGTGCTAGCGGAATGCCGATGATCGTGACTGCCATTGCCGCGGCACTCACCAAATGCCCGAGGGCCAGCCAGATCCCGAACAGCAGCACCCAGATGACGTTGCCGATCAAGGCCCCGGTCCCGGCGGTTGGCTTTTCGACGATCGTCCGGCCGAACGGCCACAACGCGTACGACGCGATGCGCAGCGCCGCGAAGCCAAACGGAATGGTGATGATGAGCAGGAAGCAGACAAGCGACGCCAGCAGGTACCCGAGGGCCAGCCAGAGGCCACCGAACACCAACCAGATAACGTTCAGGATTAGTCGCATATCGCCTCCAGCGGTAGCGCAAGCCTACCGCGTGAGGGGTAAGCAGGGGTGCTCGGCGGCCGACGATCCGAGTAGGATCTTCAGATCGTCATCGCGTCCCGCGCAGGCGGGACGCGTCTTCTGTTGCCAATCCGAGCGATCCGTCAGACAAGCAGGTGAGACCAGTGCCGACCGGCAAGGTGAAGTGGTACGACCCCGACAAGGGGTTCGGCTTCCTGTCACAGGAGGGTGGCGAGGATGTCTACGTCCGCTCCTCGGCGTTGCCCACGGGTGTCGAGGCACTCAAAGCCGGGCAGCGGGTGGAATTTGGCATCGCCTCCGGGCGGCGCGGACCGCAGGCATTGAGTCTCAGATTGATCGAACCGCCGCCCAGCCTCTCCCGGCCGCGCCGTGAGCCGGCGGCCGAGCACAAGCACAGCCCCGATGAGCTGCACGGCATGGTCGAGGACATGATCACGTTGCTGGAAAGCACCGTGCAGCCGGAGCTGCGTAAGGGGCGCTACCCGGATCGCAAGACTGCTCGCCGGGTCGCCGAGGTTGTCCGGGCGGTGGCGCGGGAGTTCGAGTCCTAACGGGGTCGGGTGGTGCGCTGGCCCAATTGCGCCGAGCTGGCAACGCCGCGCCGTTCCAGGGTCACGGTCGGATCGATTCCGCCGCACTCGGTTTGACGAGACGACGACCGGCTAGCAGTTAGCCGGGTTGGCCGGGTTGGCCGGCGCTGCCCGGGCTGCCGCCCATGCCGGGATTGCCGTCGGTGGTTTTCCCGTCGCCGCCCGTGCCGCCCTCACCGCCTGTGCCGCCGGCGCCACCCGCGCCGCCCGCTCCTCCGGCACCAACGCCACCGTCGCTGCCCGCGCGGCCAATCAGCCCGCCGGACCCGCCCTTGCCGCCGAGGGCGCCGGGGGCGCCGCCGTTGCCGCCGTTGCCGCCGGTGTTGCCGTTACCGCCAAACGCTGCGCCCGGACCACTGTTGGTGCCGCCACCACCGGCGCCTCCGGCACCTCCAGCACCACCGGAACCACCAGTACCACCGGCACCGGCCGTGCCGCCGACACCACCGGCGCCGCCGTTGCCGATGAGCAGCCCGCCAGCACCCCCGTTACCGCCCTGGCCGCCGATACCGCCTTCGCCACCGGTGCCGAGGGCGCTCGCGCCGTCACCGCCCACACCGCCATCGCCCCCGAACGCCTTGCGTGAACTGCCGGCGCTGTCGGTGTTGGCGGCACCGCCGTCGCCCCCGGCGCCGCCGCCGCCGCCGGGGGCACCGCTACCACCGGTACCACCGACTCCGCCCGCGCCGCCGGCGCCGCCGTCGCCGATCAGCAGCCCGCCGCGGCCACCGGCGCCCCCGGTTCCGCCCGCTCCGCCGGTACCGCCGGAAGCGAAGCTGTCGAAGCCGTTGCCGCCGCTGCCGCCGTTACCGGCTTCCGCGTTGCTGGGAGAATTGGTGCCCACCTGGGCATCCCCGCCTTCGCCGCCGGCGCCCCCCACACCGCCGGGGGCCTGGGCGTTCCCGCCGGCACCGCCGTTACCTCCTATGGCTGCATTGCCGATGGAAGCGGCGCTGCCGCCGGCGCCGCCAGCGCCGCCATAGGCGCCCTCACCCCCTTTGCCTCCCTCACCGCCCACGGCGTCGCCGTTGACGGTTGAGACGGCGTTCCCGCCAGACCCGCCAGCGCCGCCGGACGTCATCGCGTCGCCGGCATCGCCGGGGCCACCGTTACCGCCTATGGCGTTGCCGCCCAGCGTCTGGTCGGTGCCGGTACTGCCGGCATCAGCGGTGCCGGTGGGTGTGGGGTTGACGCCGTCTGCCCCGGCTGCCCCCATACCGCCCTGCCCGCCCGCGCCGCCAGAACCGAACAGGTAGGCGTTGCCGCCGGCACCTCCTGCTGCGCCCATACCGCCATTGACGCCGGCCACCCCGGTCCCCCCGAGCCCGCCGGCCCCGCCATTGCCGTATAACCACCCCCCGTTGCCGCCGACGCCGCCGACCGCGCCGGCCCCTCCGGCCCCCCCGGTCCCGCCGATGCCGATCAACCCGGCGCTGCCGCCGGCTCCGCCGGCTTGGCCGACCCCGCCGGACCCGCCATTGCCGCCGTTGCCATACAACAAGCCACCCGGCCCGCCGGCCTGCCCGGTACCCGGCGCACCATTGGTGCCGTTGCCGATCAGGGGGCGCCCGAGCAGCGTCTGCGTGGGCGCGTTGATCACATTCAACGCTTGCTGCAGCGGGGAGGCATTTGCGGCCTCGGCGCTACCATATGCGCCCGCAGCCGTGCTCAAGGCCTGGATAAACCGTTCATGAAACGCGGCCGCCTGCGTGCCGAGTGTCTGATAGGCCTGGGCGTGCCCGGAAAACAGCGACGCCACCGCTGCCGACACCTCGTCGGCGCCCGCGGCCAGCACTCCGGTGGTCGGGGCCAGCGCCGCGGCATTGGCCGCGCTCAACGTCGAGCCGATCTGCGCCAAATTGTTTGCTGCCGCTGCCACCATCTCCGGCGTCGCCAATACATACGACATCGCTGTCCTCCCGCAGGGTCTTCGTTGACCGATCGGCTGTTACTAACGTTAGCGCGAACGCGGGTCGGCGTCTCCAGTTTCTATTTCTTGACATGGAAAAACGGCGGCCCCGACCCTGCCTCAGCGTCGCAGCCGTCGTTGGCGGCGAGCACCGGTGACCGTGACTTTGGTAGCGGCCCGTCCGCAGTGGGTGCCACGTAGTATTCGGACAGATAGGTAGTGGTAGGCAACCTTCGTGATTCGTCAGCGAGGAGGCGGCGATGGCACAGCAAACTCAGGTCACCGAGGAGCAAGCGCGGGCCCTTGCCGAGGAATCTCGCGAAAGTGGTTGGGATAAACCGTCCTTCGCCAAAGAACTCTTTCTGGGCCGCTTTCCCTTAGGGCTCATACACCCATTTCCCAAGCCGTCGGACGCCGAGGAGGCCCGAACCGAGGCGTTTCTGGTCAAACTGCGGGAATTCCTCGACACCGTGGACGGCAGCGTCATCGAGCGTGCTGCCCAGATCCCCGACGAGTACGTGAAAGGCCTGGCCGAGCTGGGCTGTTTCGGCTTGAAGATTCCGTCCGAGTACGGCGGGTTGAACATGTCGCAAGTCGCCTACAACCGCGTGCTGATGATGGTCACGACGGTTCATTCCAGTCTTGGCGCGTTGTTGTCGGCGCATCAGTCGATCGGGGTACCTGAACCGCTCAAGCTTGCCGGGACTGCGGAACAGAAGCGGCGGTTCCTACCGCGGTGTGCGGCCGGCGCGATATCGGCCTTTTTACTAACCGAACCCGATGTGGGCTCCGATCCGGCGCGCATGGCATCGACGGCGACGCCGATCGATGACGGCCAGGCTTACGAGCTTGAGGGTGTGAAGTTGTGGACCACCAACGGTGTGGTAGCGGACCTGCTAGTGGTTATGGCGCGGGTACCGCGCAGTGAAGGGCACCGAGGGGGAATCAGCGCCTTTGTCGTCGAGGCTGATTCGCCCGGGATCACCGTGGAGCGGCGCAACAAGTTCATGGGACTGCGTGGCATCGAAAACGGCGTGACCCGGCTTCATCGCGTCAGGGTGCCCAAAGACAACTTGATCGGCAGGGAAGGCGACGGTCTGAAGATCGCGCTGACCACACTCAACGCCGGACGGCTGTCCCTACCGGCGATCGCAACCGGAGTTGCGAAACAGGCGCTGAAGATAGCGCGGGAATGGTCCGTCGAGCGAGTGCAATGGGGCAAGCCGGTTGGCCAACATGAAGCGGTAGCCAGCAAGATCTCGTTCATTGCCGCCACCAATTACGCGCTCGATGCGGTGGTCGAGCTGTCCAGTCAGATGGCCGACGAAGGCCGCAACGACATCCGGATCGAGGCTGCGCTGGCTAAATTGTGGTCCAGTGAGATGGCCTGCCTGGTTGGCGATGAGTTGCTACAGATCCGCGGTGGCCGCGGATACGAGACCGCCGAATCCCTCGCCGCGCGCGGTGAGCGGGCGGTACCAGTGGAGCAGATGGTGCGGGACCTGCGGATCAACCGGATCTTCGAAGGGTCCAGTGAGATCATGCGGCTGCTCATCGCGCGTGAAGCGGTCGACGCGCACCTCACTGCCGCGGGTGATCTGGCGAACCCTAAGGCCGATCTGCGGCAGAAGGCCGCGGCGGCGGCCGGCGCCAGCGGGTTCTACGCGAAGTGGTTGCCGAAGCTGGTTTTCGGCGAAGGCCAACTACCCACGACGTACCGCGAGTTCGGCGCCCTGGCGACACATCTGCGTTTTGTCGAACGCTCGTCACGCAAATTGGCCCGCAACACCTTCTACGGGATGGCGCGCTGGCAGGCCAGCCTGGAGAAAAAGCAAGGGTTCCTCGGCCGCATCGTGGATATCGGCGCCGAGCTATTCGCCATCTCCGCGGCGTGTGTGCGCGCCGAGGCGCAGCGAACGGCCGATCCGGTCGAGGGTGAGCAGGCATACGAACTGGCCGAGGCGTTCTGCCAGCAGGCCACGTTGCGGGTGGAGGCGCTGTTCGACGCGTTGTGGTCCAACACCGACAGCATCGACGTTCGGCTGGCAAACGATGTGCTGGAGGGCCGCTACACCTGGCTGGAGCAAGGGATACTCGATCAGTCCGAAGGCACCGGACCGTGGATCGCGTCCTGGGAACCGGGTCCATCCACCGAGGCCAATCTGGCTCGGCGGTTCTTGACGGTGTCGCCATCGAGCGAAGCGAAACTTTAGGGCGCCCGCGTGGCCGGTCACGTCCGCGGGGGACCGCCCGAGTCTCGTCGGGTACCACGCTGGCGCGTATCGCGTCTGGGTGCAGGTTCTATTCCATGTCGTCGACAAACAGCGCCATCGATGCGGTGAATCCGTGCAGGGCATTGCGGCCCGCGATCGGGCCGATCTCTCCGGCGGCGAAGAAGCCGGCAAGCGGAATTCCGCCTAGGAGTTCCTCGATCGTCGACGCGTCGTGGTCGGCGACCCCGAACATCCGCCGCCCCCGCCCGTTGCAGGTGAACAACAGCGCTCCAGCCGCGCGTCCGGGCAGCCGCGCCGCGGCCCGCTCCACGGTCAGGCGTAGGTCCTTGTCGGCCCCGGCCGCGTCACGGACCTGGAACTGCATGGTGGCGCCGACCTGGACAACCTCGTCGATCTCGATCGACCCGGTCGACGGGTCGGCGCCGAGCAGCCCGCGGATCACGAAATCGCCCTGACCCGGAGCCGCCAGGTGCTCGTCGACGACGATCCCGATCTGTAGGCCGTGGCTGACGAGTGCCCTTTCGTCGGGCGACAGCCCCTCGACGATCTCACGCAGTCGCTGCAACGGCGGACGGCCGCCGAGCTCGGTGATCAGTATGCCGTCCGCGCCGGTGACGATGTATGGGTAGCCGATCGGCCGGCAACCCTGCGACACGACCGGGACACCGCGCATCCCGGGCAGGCGCACGCCGACGACGCCGGAGGTGAGCACGTCGTGATCGCGGAACAGCCGGGTGTCGCCCCGCCGGCGCCCGCCGCTCACCACGCCGCCCACGACGGCGGTGCCCGGCAGGTCGGTGTTGGGGTGCTCGATGAGCAGGTTCGACGGGAATGTGTACGGGTCCGGCAGCAGCAGATGCAGATCCCGGGCGGTGCGGTCGAACCGATAACCGGTGATCAGGGCACCCGAGCCGGTACGGACAAAGTCCAGCTGGAATGTCTCGGCGGCCAAGCCGGACGCCAGCCACACCACCACCGCGGGCTCGTCCTCGATCTCGTGGCGGCCGGCGACGATGGCCTGGGCGATGCAACCGACAAGCGCGGGCGGATCGATCATCTGCAGCACCGCGCTCAGGACGTCGGCAGCCCGGTCGGTGTGTGCACGCGATCCAAGCAACACCGCCAGCGACGGCGCCTCACCCGCCAGCTCGTCGCGCGCCTGGCCCGCAGCCTCCACCGCGGCCTGCCGCGCGTCGGGCGTGGTGCAAACCCCGACTCCGATCCGCACAGTTCCATGATGCGCCGATGTGCCCCGGGTGTCGGCGGCTCTTCGGACCGTTGGCGCCGACCGCGCTTAAGCGCGGTCGGCCGTCGAGCCGCGGCCTCGTCAAAAGATAAGGCGCACCGACCATTCCGCGTGCGGAACGTCGCGTAGTTCACCCGAGTGGTCGACCACCAACGTCAGCAACTGCACGACAATCCCGGTCAGCCGCCCGCGCTGCGGGTCGACAGTGGGGATGGTGACCGCCAACCGGGTGTCCGGCCGAAACAAGGTGCTGGTGGTGTTGGCGGGGTCCTGGTATACCTGCAGCAAACGCCACGGCGCCCGGGAAATGACTTCGGGTACCGAGAGCTGCACGGGATAGCGTTCGCTTACCGGCAATTCGCCCTGCGCCTGCGGGGTCTGACAGTCGTCGAGGTCGACCACGTTGCAGTACAAATAGGGCCCCACGCGGGTCAGGTGCCCGTGCGAGTAAGCGCTGATCTCGGGTTGCTGCGGACCGTGTCCGCGTACTAGCAGCCATGCACCGGCCCCGGCCGCCACCGAGAGCAGAATCACCAGGATCACCGGCAGCGTTGCGACACCGCGCTTCACTGCGGCGCCACCGCCGCACCACGACGGGTGGTTTCTTGCTCGGCCATCACGGGCCGATTACCGCCCAGGCCAGGGATCAGCGAATCGCCGCGGAAGCTGACGATGGTCTGAGCCAGACCCAGGATCAGCAGCGCGCTCACCGCAGTGAAGCCCACCCACAGCTCGGTGTACACCAACACGCCCACCGCGCCGCCCAGCACCCAGGCCAGCTGAAGAGTCGACTCGGAACGCCCAAACCCCGATGCCCGCGACTCCTCGGGCAGGTCGTGCTGCAACGAGGCGTCCAGCGAGGCTTTAGCAATGGCACTGGACCCTGCCGTGATCAGGGTGGCAATCGCTGTCGCTGCCAGGCTGCCGGCCACCGCGGCCGCGATGGCTAACACGGTAACTAGCACGGTGCAGCGCACCACCAGCACAGCTGGCCTGCCTAGCTGCAGGCGTGCGCTGGTGAAATTGCCGGCGAAGTTGCCGACCGCGGCCGCCGCGCCGATCAGGCCCAGCATGCCCAATTGCACCCACCCGTTGGCTTCGTGCGCCTTGGCGACAAACGCCGGATACAAGAACAGAAAGCCGACCATCACCTTGATGGTGCAGTTACCCCACAGGGAGGTAATGATGTTGCGGCCCAACGGTTGTCGGAGTGTTCCGCCGAGGTTCTTGACTTCCTCCGGCCAGCGTCGCCGTAGTCTGCCCCTATCCCGGTGGTAGCTCAATGTGGCCGGGACCTCACCGCTGGTCACCTCGACCCAGCGCGGAATGCGCATCGACAGCGAAGCGCCAGCGATGGTGATCGCGACGACGACGAACAACGCGCCCGGCAGCTGGAACAGGTGGGTGCAGACGAATTCGACTCCGGCCGCAATCGCGCCACCAGCGATGGTGCCGCCGAGCAGGCCGAACACGGTCAGCCGTGAGTTGACCCGGACCAAGTCGATGGTTGGCGGCATCACCCTCGGTGTCACTGCGCTGCGCAGCACGCTGAACGACTTCGAGAACACCATCATGGCCAGCGCACAGGGATAGAGCACCCATGACGGGAAGCTGCCGGTGGCGCCGTCGTAGTTCATGATCAGCACCACCGCCAACGCGGTCCGAAGTCCGAATGACAGCGCCAAGGCGACGCGACGGCCATGCTGCAGCCGGTCGAGTGCCGGACCGATGAGTGGAGCGATCACGGCGAACGGCGCGATGGTGATCAACAGGTACAAGGCGACCCTGGACTTGCTCTCCCCGCTGGCGGCCGCAAAGAATAGTGTGTTTGCCAGTGCTACCGCCATTGCCGAGTCGACCGCGAAGTTCGCCATTACCGGCCAGGTCAATGCCGTCAGTCCAGACTTGTCGGCGCCGTCTGCGGTAGCGGCCCGGTGCACCAGCAAGTACATCCGAGAACCCATTTCGCGGCTGCGCATGGCCGCGGCGCGGGTGACGGTGATCCGCTCGCCCGCCCTTGTAGTCCGTGGCGGTACGCGGCTGCGTTCAGGTTCGGGCTGCTCGCCCAGCGGCGGGAGATAGCGGTTGGCACTGGGCATCGGCGGAGGTCGACGCGATCGGCGATAGTTGGCGTCGTCGGGAGGGTAGTTGGCCATGCCAGGGTGCCCGTTGACCGATCCGTTTCGGGTCCGGCGGCCCGGGGTTGGGGCCATCCGGCCCGGATGATCACCTCGCCGTCCGGACACAAATCAATTCTGTCCTATCCGGACTCCTGGCGTAGCCAACCGGGTGTGGCTTGCCGGCCGTGTCTTCCGGCATTATTGGAAGCGCGTTACAGAGAGGGGACAGCGTGACCGGGCCCACCGAGGAGTCTGCCGTGGCGACTGTGGCCGACTGGCCCGAGGGGTTAGCGGCGGTGCTCAGGGGTGCGGCCGACCAAGCCAGGGCCGCCGTTGTGGAGTTCAGCGGCCCGGAGGCGGTGGGAGACTACCTGGGCGTCAGCTACGAGGATGGCAACGCCGCCACCCACCGGTTCATCGCGCATCTGCCTGGCTACCAGGGATGGCAATGGGCCGTCGTGGTGGCGAGCTATTCCGGTGCGGACCATGCCACGATCAGCGAGGTGGTGCTGGTCCCGGGGCCTACCGCACTGCTGGCGCCGGATTGGGTGCCGTGGGAGCAACGGGTGCGGCCGGGAGACTTGAGCCCCGGAGATCTGCTGGCGCCGGCGAAGGATGATCCGCGGCTGGTTCCGGGTTACACCGCCAGTGGTGATGCGCAGGTTGACGAGACCGCCGCAGAGATCGGGTTGGGTCGGCGCTGGGTGATGAGCGCCTGGGGTCGCGCCCAGTCGGCCCAACGGTGGCACGACGGCGACTATGGTCCCGGCTCTGCTATGGCGCGGTCGACGAAACGCGTCTGCCGCGACTGCGGTTTCTTCCTGCCGCTGGCCGGGTCGCTGGGCGCAATGTTCGGGGTATGTGGTAACGAACTGTCCGCTGACGGGCATGTTGTCGATAGGCAATACGGCTGTGGCGCCCATTCCGACACCACTGCGCCGGCCGGTGGCAGCACACCCATTTATGAGCCGTACGACGACGGTGTGCTCGACATCATCGAGAAGCCGGCTGAATCATAGGTTTTCTCTCACCCGCTGTTCCCTACTTTTTTTGGGGGGGGCACCAGTCGAAGAAACCCGACTGATTATCACCCGTATTGAACACTCCCGAGCTGTTGTCGCCCGAGTTCGCCACACCTGAAGTCTGGAGGGTGCCCGTATTGGCCAAGCCCGAGGTGAATCTGCCCACGTTGAAGAAGCCCGAGTTAACGCGGTGCCTGCATTCTGGAAGCCGGAGCTAGTGTCGCTCGCGTTTCCGAAGCCGGAGCTGCCGTTGCCCAAGTTCTGGAAGCCGGAGCCACTATTGCCGGAGTTAAAGAAGCCCGAGTGACCGGTGCCCGTGTTGCCGAAACCCGAGTTCGCGACGCCTTGAGTGACCGGGCTGCCGATGCCGGTGTTCAGGTCCCCCGAGTTGAAGCCGCCCGTGTTGGTGTCGCCCGAATTACCCCATCCCGTGTTGTCGTCGCCGGCGTTTCCGAAGCCGAGGTTTCCAGAACCTTCGTTTCCACTGCCGATGTTGAGGAAGCCGGCATTTCCGCTGCCGAAGTTGGTGTTGCCGTCGTTTCCGTTGCCGAAGTTGAAGAAGCCGGCGTTTCCGCTGCCCAGGTTTGCATTGCCGATGTTGCCGTTGCCGAGGTTGGCGTTGCCGATATTCCCGATGCCGAAGTTGTAGTCGCCGGTGTTGCCGCTGCCCACGTTGTTGTTGCCGATGTTGCCGATGCCCAAGAAGTTCCCCACGCCGATGTTCTCGACGCCCAGGGCCGGGATCGCGAGCGCTGCTGGGACCCCCACCGCACCGGCCGGCGCGGCGGTCACCACGGGCGGCAAGACACTCAGCAGCTGCTGCCACGGGGTCAACTGCGAAGCCACCGTCGAGGCTCCACCGTGATAACCCACCATCGCCGCCACATCCTGTGCCCACAACTGCTCATAGGACGCCTCGGTCGCTGCGATCGCTGGCAAATTCTGCCCAAACAGATTCGAGAGCACCAACGACAGCAACTGGTTGCGATTGGCCGCCACCAATGCTGGATGTGCGGTCGCTGCCCGCGCGGCCTCATATACTGCGGCCGCAGCCTTGGCCCCGGCAGCCGCCCCCTCAGCGCGTGCCGTCGCCGCGTTCAGCCAACTCAGATACGGTGCGGCCGCGGCCGCCATCGCGGCCGCCGCCGGACCCTGCCACGCCGAACCCGGCCCAGCCGTTAGGCCTGAGATCAGCAACGAAAACGAGGCCGCTGCCATCCCCAGCTCGGCGGCCAGCCCATCCCAGGCCACCGCCGCCGCCAGCATCGGGGCCGGCCCCGCACCGGCGTAGATCCGCGCCGAATTAACCTCCGGCGGCAGCACCATGAAATTCATCACGCCATCCCTTCTCAGCTGGCCACCCCCGGCCTAGCCACCACGACGGCGGGACCCGGCTGCCGCGATCCGCGCCGGCGGGCCTCGGTCGACTACAGTGGCGCGATCGCTCGACAACTTGAGCACCTTGGCAAACGACGGTATGTCCAATCGCGGCACATTGTCGGGGTTTTCATCGAAATCCTGTCGCCAACCCCGACAGCCGGGTTCCGGGAAGCCGGGTGTCGCAGTGGTTTAGGTGTCGACGTTGAACACCCGGGCAGGCAACCGGCCGTGGCTATTTCGGGTCGAGATAGGTTTCGAGTCCGGCTTGTGCGCCGCGTGCGCCACGGCGGGCAGCGGCGAGCTGCCAGACGAAGATGGTCGTGCCGAGCAACCCTGTTGCCAGCCCGGCCACTGTCACCGGACGCCAACTTGCGAGGCCAGGCACGACGAATGCGGCCACCGCGGCGACCAGCCAGGCGAGCGCGCCGACCGCGATCACCGGCCACACCTCGAGCAGCACGGGTGGTAGCGGTGGCGGCTCGCGAATCTGACTATTTTCGACGCTCATCCCGAGTCAACATAGCGCGGCGATGATGCGTCGGCGAACGGCCCGGGGTGGGTGGCTTCCGCACCAGCGGGAGGTACCACCACCTGCTGGTGGGTCGTCGGCCGGCAATGGGTGGAACCGAAATCGTCGTTCGCCGTTTCAGATGCCCTAGTCTGAACTTCCGTTGTAACCTCAGCTGTGCTTGACAGCGATGCGCGGCTGGCCAGCGACTTGTCATTGGCGGTCATGCGGCTCTCCCGCCAACTGCGGTTTCGGAACCCGTCATCGCCGGTCTCGCTGTCCCAGCTCTCAGCGTTGACGACGCTGGCCAATGAGGGCGCGATGACCCCGGGTGCGTTGGCGATTCGTGAACGGGTCCGGCCACCGTCGATGACCAGGGTGATCGCCTCATTGGCCGACATGGGTTTTGTAGACCGCGCCCCACACCCCATCGACGGTCGGCAGGTGCTGGTCTCGGTGTCGGAATCGGGCGCCGAATTGGTCAAGGCGGCACGGCGGGCCCGGCAGGAGTGGCTGGCTGAGCGGCTCGCGACGCTGAACCGCAGCGAGCGTGACATCCTGCGCAGCGCCGCCGATCTGATGCTGGCTCTGGTCGACGAAAGCCCGTGACCGAAGGCCGTTGTGCCCAGCACCCCGACGGCCTCGATGTTCAGGACGTCTGCGATCCCGACGACCCACGGCTCGACGATTTCCGTGACCTGAACAGCATCGACCGTCGTCCCGATCTGCCGACCGGCAAGGCGTTGGTGATCGCCGAGGGTGTGCTGGTGGTGCAGCGCATGCTGGCCTCACGGTTCACGCCGCTGGCGCTGTTCGGCACCGACCGCCGGCTGGCCGAGCTCAAGGATGATCTGGCCGGTGTCGGCGCGCCGTACTATCGAGCGTCGGCTGATGTCATGGCACGGGTGATCGGCTTCCATCTCAATCGTGGGGTGTTGGCAGCCGCGCGCCGGGTGCCGGAGCCGAGCGTTGCTCAGGTGGTCGCCGGGGCGCGCACCGTCGCAGTGTTGGAAGGCGTTAACGACCATGAGAACCTGGGCTCGATCTTCCGCAACGCGGCAGGGCTGAGCGTGGACGCGGTAGTGTTCGGCACCGGCTGCGCTGATCCGCTCTACCGTCGTGCGGTCCGGGTATCCATGGGACACGCGTTATTGGTGCCATATGCACGCGCGGCCGACTGGCCCACCGAACTTATGACGTTGAAAGAGAGCGGCTTTCGACTGTTGGCGATGACCCCACACGGCAACGCGTGCAAACTACCGGAGGCCATCGCCGCGGTGTCGCACGAACGGATTGCGCTACTGGTGGGCGCGGAGGGCCCGGGCCTAACGGCGGCCGCACTGCGGATTAGCGATGTGCGGGTGCGCATTCCGATGTCCCGAGGGACCGACTCCCTCAACGTCGCGACGGCGGCCGCATTGGCTTTCTACGAGCGGACTAGGTCGGGCCATCACATTGGGCCCGGCACGTGAACGATCAGCGCGACCAAGCCGTGCCCTGGGCAACGGGTTTGGCGGTCGCCGGCTTCGTCGCCGCAGTCATCGCGGTTGCGGTCGTGGTGCTGAGCCTCGGCCTGATCCGCGTGCATCCGCTGTTGGCCGTCGGTCTCAACATTGTGGCGGTCAGCGGGTTGGCCCCTACGCTGTGGGGCTGGCGCCGCACCCCAGTGCTGCGCTGGTTCGTGCTTGGCGCGGCAGTGGGCGTGGCGGGCGCGTGGTTGGCGCTGCTCGCCTTGACGTTGGGGGACGGCTAGCGACGCCCGCCTGAGCGCACCCCGAGCAGCACATCTTCCCAGGCAGGTATGGCGGGTTTGCCTCGTCGGTTGCTGACCGGCTGTGCGGACGGCACCGTGAGCGTCGGCTGTGCGGGCTCGGGCTCATCGAAGTCGAGATGGGCGACCGGCGCCAACGGCCGTAGCGGGCGATTGAAGGTGGGGTTGATCAGCTCATGGGCCGTGTCGTCGATCGCGGTGGCGGTTCCGCCGTGGGCGCCGGGGGTGAAGCGGAAATGCGCCAGGTTGTCGGAGCGGCCAGCCTTCCAGGCAAGCTGCACCGTCCAGCGACTGTCCTCGTTGCGCCACGCGTCCCAGGTGAGGCTGTCGGGGTTAAGGCCGCGTGCCACCAGGGCCGCGGCGACGGTCTCCTGCATGGTCAGCACCGCCGGGCCGTCGGCCAGGACCGGGTGCGCCGCGGTTGCCAGCTCGGCCGCGCGCGAGCGTTCCAACAGTACCGGGTGGGCAAACCGGCGGATACGGGCGATGTCGGAGCCCGATGCCGCAGCGACCTGTTCGACAGACGCGCCGGCCCGAATTCGGGCCTGAATCTCCTTGGGGCTCAGCACGTTGGTGACCTCGATGTCCAGCTGGGCTTGCTCCGGCTGGACGGAGTCGTCCCGTAGCGCCGCCCGCAGTCGGTCGTCGACCGGCAGCTTGAACTGTTCGGACGGGATGGCACCCTGGCAGATGATGTTTTTGCCGTCGGCATCGAGCCCAACGACTTTGAGTTCCCGCATGGCTTCTCCTCGCAGGCTCCGGGCAGGACAACGCCGGACCTGTTACGTGCGCACTCTAGTGCGGTAAACGCCGTTAGCCTCGTTGACACGCGGAGGTGTCTTGCCGGCATGGCGCTGGTGACCGGAATGCCCGGTCACAGCCGCACTAAGGCAGCGCTAAAGCCGCTCGACCACCCAGTCGACGCACTCGGTGAGGGCGCTGACGTCGTCCGGCTCGACCGCGGGGAACATCGCGACCCGCAGCTGGTTTCGGCCCAGTTTGCGATACGGCTCGGTGTCGACGATGCCGTTAGCCCGCAGGATCTTCGCGACGGTCCCGGCGTCGACGTCGTCGACGAAGTCGATCGTGCCCACCACCTGCGACCGCAACCCGGGGTCGGTGACAAATGGCGTGGTGTAGGGCCGCTCTTGCGCCCACGAGTACAACCGCTGCGACGAGTCCGCGGTGCGTTTGACCGCCCAGTCCAAGCCACCGTTACCCACCAGCCAGTCGATCTGTTCGGCCAGCAGCGCCAGCGTGGCGATGGCCGGTGTGTTGTATGTCTGGTTCTTCAAGCTGTTCTCGACCGCGATCGGCAGGGACAGGAAATCAGGAACCCAGCGACCGGTCGCGGCGATGGCCTCGATCCGGCTCAGGGCGGCCGGGCTCATGATGGCCAGCCACAGGCCGCCGTCGCTGGCGAAGTTCTTCTGCGGTGCGAAGTAGTAGGCGTCGGTCTCGGCGATGTCGACCGGTAGGCCGCCAGCACCGGAGGTGGCGTCGATGACGACCAAGGCGTCATCGGAGCCCTCCGGACGGCGCACCGCAACCGCGACCCCGGTCGAGGTCTCGTTGTGGGCCCAGGCGATCACATCGACTGACGGGTCGGTTTGCGGCTCCGGAGCACTGCCGGGATCCGACGTGATGATGATCGGCTCGCCGACGAACGGGTTCTTGGAAACGGCGGAAGCGAACTTCGCGCTGAACTCGCCGTAAGTCAAGTGCAGTGAGCGTTTGTCAATCAGCCCGAAGGCGGCCGCATCCCAGAACGCCGTGGCACCACCATTGCCCAGTATCACCTCATAGCCGTCCGGCAACGAGAACAGCTCGGCCAGGCCTGACCGAACCCTGCCCACCAGATTCTTGACCGGCGCCTGTCGGTGCGACGTGCCGAACAATGCCGCTGCGGTGGTGGTCAGCGTTTGCAGTTGCTCAAGCCGGACCTTCGACGGGCCCGACCCAAAGCGGCCGTCGCGGGGTTTGATGGCGGTGGGAATTTCCAGGTGGGGGGTGAGCTGGTCGGCCATGCCATCAGGGTAGTGAGGGGTACCGAACCGCGGCGACTCGAGCGGAACGAAAGCCTGCCGGCACAGGCGCGTAGTGTGAACAAGCTCACATGCAAGCCCTGGCTGGTGGCTGGGTCATAGTGTCGCCAAGGGTCTGGATAATTCCCGGTACCAGCGGTACCGTGTTCGATACCCGTGCGGACGCACACCTCGGTGGGGAGGCTTCGAATGGACAGGACGCGCATAGTTCGGCGGTGGCGCCGCAACATGGACGTGGCCGACGACGCCGAGTACGTGGAAATGCTGGCCACACTGTCCGAGGGGTCTGTGCGGCGGAATTTCAACCCGTACACCGATATCGACTGGGAGTCGCCGGAGTTCGCCGTCACGGACAACGATCCCCGGTGGATCCTCCCGGCGACCGATCCGTTGGGCCGCCACCCCTGGTACCAGGCGCAGTCGCGGGAACGCCAGATCGAGATCGGGATGTGGCGCCAGGCCAACGTGGCCAAGGTCGGGCTGCACTTCGAATCCATCCTGATTCGCGGCCTGATGAACTACACGTTCTGGATGCCCAACGGCTCACCGGAATACCGGTATTGCCTGCACGAATCGGTCGAAGAGTGCAACCACACCATGATGTTCCAGGAGATGGTCAACCGTGTCGGCGCGGACGTTCCGGGGCTGCCACGGCGGCTGCGGTGGGTTTCACCGCTGGTTCCGCTGGTGGCCGGACCATTGCCGGTGGCCTTCTTCATCGGCGTGCTCGCTGGGGAGGAGCCCATCGACCACACGCAAAAGAACGTGTTGCGCGAAGGCAAGTCGCTGCATCCGATCATGGAACGAGTGATGTCCATTCACGTGGCCGAGGAAGCGCGGCACATCTCGTTCGCCCACGAGTACTTGCGTAAGCGGCTGCCGCGCCTGACCCGGATGCAGCGGTTCTGGATCTCGCTCTACTTCCCCCTGACGATGCGGTCGTTGTGCAACGCGATCGTGGTGCCGCCCAAGGCATTCTGGGAGGAATTCGACATCCCGCGCGAGGTCAAGAAGGAGTTGTTCTTCGGCTCGCCGGAGTCGCGAAAGTGGTTGTGCGACATGTTTGCCGACGCCCGCATGCTGGCCCACGATACCGGATTGATGAACCCGATCGCTCGGCTAGTGTGGCGACTCTGCAAGATCGACGGCAAGCCGTCGCGCTACCGCAGCGAGCCGCAGCGTCAGCACTTGGCTGCCGCGCCGGCCGCATAGCTTGCTACGAGTGCACGCATGCCGCACGTAATTACTCAGTCGTGCTGCAACGACGCGTCCTGCGTCTTCGCATGTCCGGTGAACTGCATCCACCCGACGCCGGACGAGCCGGGCTTCGCGACCTCGGAAATGCTCTATATCGATCCGGTGGCCTGCGTGGACTGTGGTGCCTGCGTAACCGCCTGCCCGGTCAGCGCGATCGCGCCGAACACCCGGTTGGACTTCGAGCAGCTGCCGTTCGTCGAAATCAATGCGTCGTATTACCCGAAGCGGCCCGCCGGCGTGAAGCTAGCGCCGACGTCGAAGCTGGCTCCGGTGACTCCGGCCGCCGAGGTGCGTGTGCGCCGGCAGCCGCTGACGGTAGCCGTCGTCGGGTCCGGGCCCGCGGCGATGTATGCCGCCGATGAGCTGCTGGTCCAGCAGGGAGTGCAGGTCAACGTCTTTGAGAAGCTGCCGACACCCTACGGGCTGGTGCGCTCCGGGGTGGCGCCGGATCACCAGAACACCAAGCGGGTCACGCGACTATTTGACCGGATCGCCGGTCATCGCCGCTTCCGGTTCTATCTCAACGTCGAGATCGGCAAGCATCTAGGCCATGCCGAGCTATTGGCCCACCATCACGCCGTGCTGTACGCGGTCGGAGCGCCCGACGACCGCCGGCTGACGATTGACGGGATGGGACTGCCGGGCACCGGTACCGCCACGGAGCTGGTCGCGTGGCTCAACGGACATCCCGACTTCAACGATCTGCCAGTCGATCTCAGTCACGAACGCGTGGTGATCATCGGCAACGGGAATGTCGCGCTCGACGTGGCGCGCGTGCTTGCGGCCGATCCGCACGAGCTGGCCGCCACCGACATCGCCGACCACGCGTTGTCCGCGTTACGCAACTCGGCGGTCCGTGAGGTGGTGGTCGCCGCCCGCCGCGGTCCTGCCCATTCGGCGTTCACCCTGCCCGAGCTGATCGGGCTCACGGCCGGAGCCGACGTCGTGCTTGACCCGGGAGATCATCAGCGAGTACTCGATGATCTGGCAATCGTTGCCGATCCGTTGACCAGGAACAAGCTGGAGATCTTGAGCACGCTGGGGGACGGGTCGGCGCCTGCGCGACGAGTCGGGCGCCCGCGGATCCGGCTGGCCTATCGGCTCACGCCGCGGCGCGTCCTCGGCCAGCGGCGGGCCGGCGGAGTTCAGTTCTCGGTCACCGGAACCGACGAGCTGCGCCAACTGGATGCTGGCCTGGTGCTGACGTCGATTGGCTACCGCGGCAAGCCGATTCCCGACCTGCCGTTCGACGAGCAGGCCGCGCTCGTGCCCAACGATGGTGGACGGGTCATCGACCCGGGCACCGGCGAGCCGGTGCCCGGCGCATACGTCGCGGGTTGGATCAAGCGCGGGCCCACCGGGTTCATCGGCACGAACAAGTCCTGCTCTATGCAGACCGTTCAGGCGTTGGTGGCCGACTTCAACGACGGCCGGCTGACCGATCCGGTGGCTACACCGACGGCGCTGGATCAGCTGGTGCAGGCCCGCCAGCCCCAAGCCATCGGCTGTGCGGGATGGCGGGCCATCGACGCGGCCGAGATTGCGCGCGGCAGCGCCGACGGCCGGGTCCGCAACAAGTTCACCGACGTCGCCGAGATGCTCGCGGCAGCAACCAGCGCGCCTAAGGAACCGCTTCGGCGGCGCGTGCTGGCCCGGCTGCGTGACCTGGGGCAGCCGATCGTGCTAACCGTCCCCTTGTGATGACATGGCGGCTTGGATCTCATCCATGTTGACCTCGCGCACCGGCTGGCCCAGCGACCAGTGGTGGCCGAACGGGTCGGCGACCACCCCGTAGCGGTCTCCCCAGAGCTGGTCCTCCAAGGCGGTCACCACCGTGGCGCCCGCGTTCAGGGCACGCTGGAACTTGGCGTCGACATCGGTGACGGTCAAATGAATGGTGACCGGTGTTCCGCCCAGCGAGGTGGGCGTCATCGACTTGCCGCCGCACATCTGCGGGACGTCGTCGTTGAGCATCACCGTAAAGCCGTTGATGCGTAGTGCGGCGTGGATCAGTTTGCCATCGGGACCGGGGACGCGCCCCAGTTCGACGGCGTCAAAGGCCTTGACGTAGAAGTCGATCGCCGAGGCAGCGTCGTCGACGACAAGGTGTGGTGACAGAGCGGGTTCGACGTTGATCGCCATGGTGTCTCCTTGTTGTTGGTGTGCTCGGCCAATCCGGGGCCCGGACAGGCTCACGGATATTGACTCCCGGCGCGATGGAAAATCATCGCGGTGCCGTCATTCAATCGCCGGACACGTGGCCACCGCCCAGCGGTGTGGCCAGCAAGCCGAATCTCAACCGCAGGTGTGTTCAATGAATACTTTTCCGTCACAACGTGATTGCTGCTTTGTGTCGACAAGCGCACTTTTCGGTCTCGACACGAATGCTCTTCCGTTACAGCGCAAGTTGAAACTTTCTGCACGCAACCCATGCCGACCATGTCCGCGCCACCCGCTCAAGCGCCGGTATGTGGCGCCTTGGCGGCTAGGCCAACCGCCCCCGGCAACGCCAGCTGCACACGCCCAGCGAAGCGCGATTGTCGGTACGGGTCGCGCTGCGAAACCTGCCTCCCATTCGCACTAGCAAAAGACTGTCGACAAGCGAGCAGTCGACTTCAGGCCGCGACCGAACCCGACGAGACGACAACAACATCTGTCATCTCAATGCGCTCACCAGGATCGCTACAATATCAGCCAGCTACATGAGCCGATGTATATCCAGGAAGGCTCTGCCGCCGACATGTTGGATCGCTCGCGCGGACAGCTGTACCGGCTCTACCTGGCTAGTAGGTGAATTCAATGGCGCGTTCGCTCATTACTCACCCATGTGCACAATAGGTTCGCGTGCGGCTCGCCGGCAACGTTGGCAACATCCCGATTCCCATTGATTGCACGTTGCGCGGCCTAACCCAATATTCCCGGACGAACAACGCCGAGGTCGTGCAGAGCGTCGAGACACACCACCGTCCCGCTAACTTTGATGCCCTCACCTGAGGAAAACCACAGGAGCGTCAGGTACTCACCCACTGCGGGAATTGCGATGACGTTCAAACCGATCGAGGCCGCGCAGCTACGCCAGCGCGCAGTGAACAGGCCGTAACTGGACCGCGCTTGCGCAACGTTCGAAAAGGGATCCGGTGGAGCGGCCCGACGACACCAAATAGGCCATATCCCCCAAAGACTGGTATTGACAACCGTTCTGATGCCGCGTCAGACTTCCCACCACGCCACGGACCGTCCAACGCCAGAACTCAATACCGTCTCGTCCCAGGCGAAACCGTGAGCCTAGCCGATGATCTCCTGGCATTGGTCGGACTGGACTTGATCTGCTCGCTGACAAGCATACGTATCAGTGCTACGAACCGTTCACGCGGTGAACCTGCTGGGCGCACAAGGAGAATCGATGGATTACGCCAAACGCATCGGCCAGGTTGGGGCGTTAGCCGTTGTCCTGGGGGTGGGGGCGGCGGTGACTACCCACGCGATCGGCTCTGCCGCGCCGACGGATCCGAGCTCCTCGAGCACCGATTCGCCGGTCGACGCGTGCTCGCCGTTGGGTGGGTCCGCCAGTTCGTTGGCTGCGATACCGGGCGCCAGTGTGCCACAGGTCGGCGTGCGACAGGTAGACCCCGGAAGCATCCCCGATGACTTGCTCAATGCCCTGATCGACTTTCTGGCCGCGGTACGCAACGGGTTGGTGCCCATCATCGAAAACCGCACTCCGGTAGCGAATCCGCAACAAGTCAGCGTCCCTGAGGGGGGCACCGTCGGTCCGGTCCGGTTTGACGCCTGCGACCCCGATGGCAACCGGATGACCTTCGCGGTGCGCGAGCGCGGTGCACCCGGTGGACCCCAGCATGGCATCGTGACCGTCGACCAACGAACGGCCAGCTTCATCTACACAGCCGATCCGGGTTTCGTTGGCACCGATACCTTCAGTGTGAACGTCAGCGATGACACCAGCCTGCACGTGCACGGTCTGGCGGGATACCTGGGTCCGTTCCATGGGCACGACGACGTCGCCACCGTGACCGTGTTCGTCGGCAACACCCCGACCGACACCATCAGCGGCGACTTCAGCATGCTCACCTACAACATCGCGGGGCTGCCCTTCCCGCTATCCAGCGCAATTCTGCCCCGGTTCTTCTACACCAAAGAGATTGGGAAGCGGCTCAACGCCTACTACGTCGCGAACGTCCAGGAGGATTTCGCCTACCACCAATTCCTCATCAAGAAATCCAAGATGCCCAGCCAGACCCCGCCGGAGCCGCCTACCTTGCTGTGGCCTATCGGTGTGCCCTTCTCCGACGGGCTCAATACCCTCTCGGAGTTCAAGGTGCAGCGGCTGGACCGGCAGACATGGTATGAGTGCACATCCGACAACTGCCTCACCTTGAAGGGCTTCACCTACAGCCAGATGCGGCTTCCCGGCGGTGACACGGTCGACGTCTACAACTTACATACCAACACCGGTGGAGGGCCGACCACCAACGCCAACCTCGCGCAGGTCGCCAACTACATCCAGCAGAACTCGGCGGGCCGCGCGGTCATCGTCACCGGCGACTTCAACGCGCGGTACTCCGACGACCAAAGCGCTCTGTTGCAATTTGCGCAGGTCAACGGGCTCACCGATGCCTGGGTGCAGGTAGAACACGGCCCCACCACACCGCCGTTCGCGCCCACTTGCATGGTCGGCAACGAGTGCGAGCTGCTCGACAAGATCTTCTATCGAAGCGGCCAGGGAGTGACGTTGCAGGCCGTCAGCTACGGCAACGAGGCGCCGAAATTCTTCAATTCCAAGGGTGAGCCACTGTCGGATCACAGCCCGGCGGTGGTCGGCTTCCACTACGTCGCGGACAACGTGGCCGTACGGTGACAGCGGTTGATCGCCAACTGGTTTGCCGTCGGCCTCAGGCGGTGGTGAGTACCCGCTCCCAGCCGTCGACCGATTCCGGGCTGCGCGGGCCCGGTCCCACGTAAATGGCCGACGGGCGGACCAGCTTGCCGAGTCGCTTCTGCTCGAGAATGTGGGCACACCAGCCGGCAGTGCGCCCACAGGTGAACATTGCTGGCATCATGTTGGCCGGTACCCGGGCAAAGTCCAGGACCACTGCGGCCCAGAATTCGACATTGGTCTCGATCGCCCGATCCGGACGGCGCTCTCGCAGTTCTGACAGCGCAGCCTGCTCCACCGCGACCGCGACCTCGTAGCGGGGGGCGCCCAGCCGCTCGGCGGCCGCCCGCAGCACCCGCGCCCGCGGGTCCTCGGCGCGGTAGACCCGGTGCCCGAACCCCATCAGTTTCTCGCCGCGGTCCAGGATTCCCTTGACCACGCTGCGGGCATCGCCGGCGCGTTCGACCTCGTCGAGCATCGGCAGGACGCGCGCCGGCGCGCCACCATGCAGCGGTCCGCTCATCGCCCCGATTGCGCCCGACAGCGCTGCTGCCACATCCGCCCCAGTTGAGGCGATCACACGCGCGGTGAATGTCGAAGCGTTCATGCCGTGCTCGGCGGCCGACACCCAGTAGGCGTCAATGGCCTCGATGTGTCTGGGGTCTGGCTCGCCCTGCCAGCGCGTCATGAAACGTGCTGTGACCGTCGAGCATTCATCGATGATTCGCTGCGGGACCGCCGGCTGGTAGATGCCCCGTGCGGATTGCGCGACATAGGACAGCGCCATCACCGATGCCCGGGCCAGCTGTTGGCGGGCGGTGGCGTCGTCGATGTCGAGCAGCGGCGCATATCCCCAGATGGGCGCCAGCATCGCCAGGCCGGCCTGGACGTCGACGCGCACATCGCCGGAGTGAATCGGCAGCGGGAACGGTTCAGCCGGCGGCAGCCCGCTGCCGAAGTTGCCGTCCACCAGCAGCGCCCACACATCGCCGAAGGTGACCCGCTGACTTACCAGGTCTTCGATGTCGACGCCACGGTAGCGCAGGGCCCCGCCGTCTTTGTCCGGCTCGGCGATCTCGGTCGTAAAGGCCACCACGCCGTCGAGGCCGGGGACGAAATTCTCCGGGACCACTGTCATACGAGAATTCTCACACCTGGCCCCGGCAACGACGCTACCGGCTGGTGCCAATCACGGTGCCGGCGATGAGCGTGCCGCGAGAATCGTCACGAGGGTGAGCCGCGGCGTGCCGCCTCGTCTACCAGTTGTACTCGGGAGGCCAAGCCAAGTTTGGCGTAGACGTGGGTGAGGTGGGTTTGCACAGTGCGCGGCGAGACGAAAAGCCGTTTTGCAATGTCCTTGTTGGATAACCCCTCGCTGACCAACCGCACGACGTCGCGTTCGGTCGGGGTCAACGAGCCCCACCCGCGGGCCGGTCGCTTGCGTTCACCGCGACCGCGTTGTGCATATGCGATCGCCTCGTCGGTGGACAAGGCGGCCCCCTCGGCCCAGGCGCGGTCGAAATCCTCATCACCCATCGCCTCACGAAGCGCCGTCACCGAGGCCTGGTAGCCGGCATCCCAAATCTTGAAGCGGACCTGACGTGTCTGTTGCCGAAGGGCGGCTGCGGCACCGAGAAGGCGGACACCTTCGGAGTGACTGCCGACCTCGCCGGCCAGGCCGGCGAGGAGTTCCATGGCATCTGGCATGCCCTGGTAGATGTGCAGCTCGGCGCCGCACGCCAGCGCAGCATGAGCATCATCGCGCGCCAGTTCTGGTTCGCCCCGTGCGGTGGCTACGCGCGCGCGTATTGTCAACGCCACCATTCGGTGCCACCCATTGGTCGCATCGACGGCGTCGTTGGCGAACTGTCGTGCGGCGATCGCATCACCTCCTGCCAGGGCTAACTGCGCCATCAGGACCTGGTGCATGGTCACCTGGTCGGGCTGGGCCCTAAGAATCGGCCGCGCCGCGTCGCTGGCCTCGAGCGCTGCCGTGACATCACCGGCGGCCAGCGCGGCGTACGTCATCGCCGCATAACCAATGCCTTGGTACACACCGCCTAACTCCGTCGCGGCTGCAATGCACGCCCCGGCTATGGCGTGGGCCGCGCTGGCGCCGCAATACGCCAGCACCTGGGCTTGGGTATATAGGCCGAGAACCTTTGTCGGCACATCGTTGGATGCCTCGGCCTCGGCAGTGATTTCCCTGGATAGCTCGAGGGCTTCGGTCAGATTGCCAGCCCACATCTGCGCCAAACTAAGCCACAAGCTGCAGTGACGTGAGACGAACCGGTCGCCGATGGTGTCGGCCAGGTCGCGGCATTCTTCTGCCGCGGCTCGCAAAGCATTCGGGTCACCTGATATGCAGGTCCCCACCCCCCGCCAGTAGAGGATTTGACACAGCGTCCATTTGTCGTCAATAGCGCGTGCCAGGTCGGTCGCTTCGGCGAAATAGGGCGCAGCGGCCTCCGCGTTGTAGCCACTGCTACAGCCGCAGGCGGTGAGCGCCCGCACCAACGCGGCGGGGTCGCCCACCTCACGTGCCATCGCCAGCGCTTGTTGTGCGGGAGCGATGATGTCGGTGGCGCCTACCGGACTGGTGGCCAGCCAGGTACTGAGCATTGCCTTGTCAGCGAGCGCTCGCGCCCGTACTGCTGTTGACACAGCGAGCCGGTGGAACCTTTGGTCTTCCAGGATCGAGTTGAACCAGGACAACCCCTCGCGCAGGTGCGCCCGCCCGAACCAGATTGGTTGCAGCGAAGATGCGAGCTGTAACGCTTCGGTGATATGGCCATTTTCCCGGCTCCAGGCGAACGCGGCGCGCAGGTTGTCGATCTCGGTCTCAGCCCGGGCGACAAGCCGTTGGTGATCGTTGTCCGCAGGAGTGTTGAGTGAGGCGGCCAGCGCCGTGTAGTAGTCACGGTGACGTGCGTGCACATCGGCCTCGCCGGAGTCGCCCAGTTTTTCCAGCGCGTACCGACGCACCGTTTCCAGCAGCCGGTACCGCGTGCGGCCCTGGCAGTCGTCGGCCACCACCAGCGACTTGTCTACCAGCAGGGTCAGCTGATCAAGCACCGAAAACGGATCCAGGTCGCTACCGGCGGCGACCGCCCGCACCGCGGCGAGGTCGAACCCGCCGACAAATGGCGCCAGTCGCCGAAACAAGATTTGCTCGGTCTCGGTCAGCAGTGCATGCGACCAATCGATCGAGGCGCGAAGTGTCTGCTGGCGCTGCACCGCGCCCCGCACACCGCCGGCCAACAGCCGGAAACAGTCGTCCAGACCGTCGGCAATCTCGAGCGGTGACATCGACCGCACCCGTGCGGCAGCGAACTCGATCGCCAGCGGTATGCCGTCTAGCCGCCGGCAGATCTCGCCGACGGCCGCGGCGTTGTGATTGGCGATGGTGAACCCGGGCTGAACTCGGCTGGCTCGGTCAGCAAACAATTCGACTGCTTCGTCGGTTATCGACATCGACGGTACGCGCCAGGTGATCTCGCCGGCCATCCCGATCGGCTCCCGGCTAGTCGCTAAGATCGTCAGCTCCGGACAGGCCCCCAATAGCTCAACGACCAACGCTGCGCACGCATCGAGAAGATGTTCACAGTTGTCCAACACCATGAGCATGCGGCGATTGCCGATGAATCGGCGAAGACTATCCATGGTTGAACGGCCCGGCTGATCGGGCAGACCCACGGCGCGCGCAGCCGTGGCTGCGACGATCCCGGATTCAGTGATCGGGGCCAGATCGACAAAGCACAAACCGTCGCGAAGTTCGGATGCACTCGCGATCTGGATTGCCAGACGGGTCTTGCCGACACCGCCGGTTCCGCATAGCGTCACGAGCCGGTTCTGCGCCAACAGTGCCCGCACCTCAGCTTATTTGCGCACGGCGGCCCACAAATGTGGTGAACTGCGCCGGGAGAATCGATGTCGGGCTGGATTTGGCCGTGCGCAGTGGGGGAAACTTTTCGCGAATGTCGGGGTGGCACAACTGCATGACCCATTCGGGACGAGGTAGACCGCGCAGCGGGTGGCGGCCGAGATCGACAAGCCATGCATCGGCTGGGAGCCGGCCAGTCACTAAATCACCTGTCGCAGCTGACAGGACAACCTGACCCCCGTGTGCCAAATCGCGGAGACGCGCCGTCCGGTTGATAGTGGGGCCGACATAGAGTTCGTCGCGCAACTGTACCTCGCCTGTATGAAGACCTATACGTAGTCGGATCGGCGCGAGCGAGGTCCGCTGCAGATCCAGCGCGCATGCAGCGGCATCGCTAGCGCGAGTGAAAGCCGCAACGAAGCTATCACCCTCGTACCGTTTGACCGGCTGCACCCCACCGTGATTCGTGATAGCTTCCGACACAGTGTGATCCAAGTGCGCGATGGCGGTCGCCATGTCCTCTGGGCACATTTGCCATAGGTGGGTCGATTCCTCGACGTCGGCTAAGAGCAATGTCACCGTGCCCGTCGGCGGCAATCTGCTCACGTCTAATCCCTGGTTGGCTATAAGGACGCGTCTGCGTGGGGGAACGAACTCACATCGGCCAACATCTGGTGGAGCCGCATAGCAGCGGAGCGAATGGTACCGGAGATCCAGCGATCCTAGCGCAGATATACGACCCCTGGCGACGCACTTTGCGCATGTTGGCGGATGATCTTCGCCCCGCAGGATCGCATGGTCGATGTCGATGTTGGGAGGAAGGCTGTTATGAACTGCGTTGAAGAGCACGATACGTGTCTGACCACTGCTATCACGTCATCGCAACACCTTCGCGGCGCCGCGAAGCCAATAAGCACACTACAGTTCGGGGAAGACACCTGGCCCATCCTCGAAACAGGCCTCTCGCAGCGATGTTCATTACCGCCCAAAGAGATTGTCTTCGGCGCTGCACGGTGGGCGCTCGCGGCGGCCCGCGGGATGCTACCGCGGCCCACGACCGACAGCCCACCGCAGCGTCAGCGCTACCCGAAGCGCTACCGATTCCTGGAGCACTCCTGCCTAGAACGCGAGATGCGTCGACTATAGAACAGCGTCGCGTGTTTGTCTCGGTAGCTGCTCTGTATAGTATGCGTTGCTTAACCGCATGTGGGAGGGTGATTTTGGGCTGTTCTGGGGGGTCGGAGCGATGACCGGGCGATGTCCGACGGTTGCCGTGGTCGGAGCGGGTATGTCCGGAATGTGCGTCTCAATTACGTTGCTGAGCGCAGGGATTACTGATGTCTGCATCTATGAAAAGGCCGACGATGTTGGCGGAACGTGGCGCGATAACACCTATCCAGGTCTGACATGTGATGTGCCGTCCCGGCTCTATCAGTACAGCTTTGCCAAGAATCCGAACTGGACCCAGATGTTTTCACGCGGAGGCGAAATCCAAGATTACTTGCGTGGGATCGCCGAGCGCTACGGGCTGAGGCACCGGATTCGGTTTGGCGCCACGGTTGTCAGCGCCCGATTCGACGACGGCCGGTGGGTGTTGCGCACCGATTCCGGAACGGAGTCGACAGTAGACTTCTTGATTTCGGCCACCGGCGTTTTACATCATCCCCGAATACCGCCGATCGCTGGTTTGGACGACTTCAGGGGGACGGTGTTTCACTCGGCTCGCTGGGATCACACGGTTCCGCTGCTGGGACGCCGAATCGCGGTGATCGGTACCGGGTCCACGGGCGTACAACTCGTCTGCGGCCTGGCTGGGGTCGCGGGTAAAGTCACCATGTTCCAGCGCACCGCACAATGGGTGCTGCCGTGGCCTAACCCTCGATACTCGAAGCTGGCGCGTGTTTTCCACCGCGCTTTTCCGTGTCTGGGTTCGCTGGCCTATAAGGCATATAGCCTTTCCTTCGAAACGTTCGCGGTTGCGCTCAGCAATCCAGGTTTGCACCGAAAGCTGGTAGGGGCCGTGTGTCGCGCCAGCTTACGTCGGGTGCGTGACCCCCGACTGCGTCGGGCACTGACGCCTGATTACGAGCCGATGTGCAAACGGCTAGTGATGTCCGGCGGATTCTATCGGGCGATTCAGCGTGACGACGTCGAATTAGTCACCGCCGGTATCGATCACGTCGAACATCGGGGCATCGTCACCGATGATGGTGTGTTGCACGAGGTGGACGTCATCGTGCTTGCCACGGGGTTTGACTCTCATGCATTTTTCCGGCCGATGCAGCTGACCGGTCGCGACGGCATCAGGATCGACGATGTGTGGCAAGACGGTCCGCATGCTCATCAAACCGTCGCAATACCTGGATTTCCGAACTTCTTTATGATGTTGGGGCCACACAGCCCAGTGGGAAACTTCCCGCTGACAGCGGTCGCCGAATCTCAGGCTGAACACATAGTGCAGTGGATAAAGCGATGGCGCCATGGTGAATTCGACACCATGGAACCGAAGTCAGCTGCTACCGAAGCATATAACACGGTGTTGCGGGCCGCGATGCCGAACACCGTCTGGACCACCGGCTGCGACAGCTGGTACCTGAACAAAGACGGTATTCCTGAGGTTTGGCCATTTGCACCGGCCAAACACCGCGCCATGCTCGCTAACCTACATCCCGAAGAATACGACCTGCGACGCTATGCTGCGGTGCGCGCAACTAGTCGGCCTCAAAGCGCTTGAAGCCTATCGAGGTGCTGGACGGTGACGTTCGCGCGGGATCGGCCACTAATCCCGTTCTGACGGCGCTGACAAAGGTTATAGCGGTGACCATTGGCGCAGCTTCGGTATCGGTTTCGGGCACCGCTCGGCCGACGCGGCGCAGATACTCGGCCAATGGAGTAGCGGTCGCGCGCCAGCCTCGCTCATCGAACCATTCCGTGGCCCGCGCCCACCGCTCGTTGTAGACCATTTGAAAGAACCTGCGCGGGTCGCCTTGGGCGTTCGCGGCGCGTTCTCGTTCGAGCTTCGCTGCGAATTCGCAAGGGTCCAGTGGAGTTGCTTCCTCGACAGCAACGTGGCTACCGGGGCTAGCCAAGGTGTCGATGCCGATAAACAGGCGCTGCTGGGCCTCGGCCGAGAGATAGACCAGCAGGCCCTCGGCGATCCAAGCCGACGGCCGGTTGGCATCAAATCCGTTGTTACACAAGGCTATCTGCCACTCATCGCGCAGATCGACAGCAACCGACCGACGTTGGGCTCGCGGCCGTATGTGATAGTCGGCGAGCACCGCGTTCTTGAAGTCGAGGACCTGAGGTCGATCCAACTCGAAGATTGTTGTCCCGATTGGCCATTGCAATCGGAATGCACGGGAATCCAATCCTGCAGCCAAGATGACCACCTGCTTCATGCCGGCGGCCGTTGCCCGGGAGAAATACTCGTCGAAATACCTGGTGCGGGCACCTTGGAAGTTGACGAAATGCTCACCGAAGTCCCCGGTTGTCAGATAGTGATCGGGCAGCTTGCCGTCCAATACGTCGGCCCATTCACCACCTGCGGCACGGCAGAAAACCTCGGCATAGGGATCGATGGCCAGCGGATCGGCCTTCTGCGTCTCCAATACTCTTGCGGCGGCTACCAATAGTCCTGTCGAACCAACACTCGTGGTGACATCCCAGCTATCGTCCTCGGTCCGCATTCATCGAACTCTAGTTGCTCCAGTCCGCCCACCGCTGTCGGTATCCCAGCGCAGTCGGCCGTGCACACATATCTGCGCGGTGGACTTGGTACTTCTACGCGCATTCGCCGATGTTTTGCGATCCGCGGCGGGTCTATGGTGCCATTTATGTGCCAGGATCGGTCTTCAATAACAACGTCGCGAAGCGAGGGGTCGTGACGTGAGAGGGCTCGCTTATGCCGGCGGTGGATGCCCAGTAGGGCGACGGTCCAGGAATTCTCAGACAGTTATCCGTTCTGCCACAATGGATTCCGGCCGATCATGATGCCAAAGATCGTCTCCGTCCAACATTCCACTCGCCGCCACTTGACGAGCTTTGTCGGTCGCAAGGCTGAGCTGAACGACGTGCGGCGGCTCCTGTCCGACAAACGACTGGTGACGCTTACCGGTCCGGATGGGATGGGGAAATCCCGTCTCGCGCTGCAGATCGGCGCCCAGATTGCACACGAATTCACTTATGGCCGTTGGGATTGCGACTTGGCTACGGTCACTGACCGAGACTGCGTGTCCATCTCGATGCTGAATGCCTTGGGCTTGCCTGTCCAGCCGGGTTTGTCTGCGATCGACACGCTCGTCGGTGTCATCAATGATGCTCGGGTGCTGCTGGTGTTGGACCATTGTGAGCATTTGCTGGACGCGTGTGCCGCAATAATTGATTCGCTGTTACGTTCCTGTCCGAGATTGACGATCCTGACGACAAGTACCGAAGCGATCGGGTTGGCGGGCGAGCTGACCTGGCGGGTGCCCCCGTTGTCGCTGACCAACGATGCCATCGAGCTGTTTGTCGACCGGGCACGCCGAGTGCGGTCGGATTTTGCGATTAATGCCGATACCGCGGTGACGGTCGGGGAAATCTGCCGACGCTTGGACGGTGTGCCACTGGCGATCGAGCTGGCCGCGGCGCGAACGGACACCTTGTCGCCGGTGGAGATCCTTGCTGGTCTAAATGACCGATTCCGGCTGGTGGCCGGTGCTGCGGGCAACGCGGTGCGCCCCGAACAGACGCTGTGTGCCACGGTGCAATGGTCGCATGCTCTGTTGAGTGGACCTGAGCGTGCGTTGTTGCACCGGTTGGCAGTCTTCGCCGGCGGGTTCGACCTTGACGGCGCCCAGGCGGTCGGTGCCAATGACGAGGACTTCGAGGGCTACCAGACACTCGGCCGGTTTGCCGAGTTGGTGGACAAGGCATTTGTCGTCGTCGAAAACAACAGGGGCCGAGCGGGATACCGGTTGCTGTATTCGGTGCGTCAGTACGCGTTGGAGAAGCTCAGTGAGTCGGGAGAGGCCGACGCCGTGCTTGCGCGTTACCGCAAGCACCTCAAACAACCCAACCAGGTAGTGCGTGCTGGGTCAGGCGGGGTTCGGTACTGATGCGTGAACGTAGCTTAACCGTCGGTGGGAATTGACCGCGCCACCCATAGCAGTCGAGAGGAACACCCGCAGCAAAGTGCGCCAACAACAGGAGGCTGACGTCGTTGCCCTGGGTCGAAAGCCAGGGCTGCTATGTGTGCCGGAAAGGTTCCGTGCAATGGATCTTCCGATGGCAGCCGCCGATGCCTTATTCCTATGGGCCGAGACGCCGACGCGGCCGCTGCATGTCGGCGCGTTGGCCGTGCTGAGTCAGCCCGACAACGGGACCGGGCGTTACCTGCGCAAGGTGTTCTCCGCCGCGGTGGCCCGTCAGCAGGTGGCGCCGTGGTGGCGCCGACGCCCGCACCGGTCGCTCACCTCGCTCGGGCAGTGGTCTTGGCGCACCGAGACCGAGGTGGACCTGGATTACCACGTGCGGCTTAGCGCATTGCCGCCACGGGCCGGTACCGCCGAGCTGTGGGCGTTGGTTTCTGAACTACACGCCGGCATGCTGGACCGCTCCCGCCCGCTATGGCAGGTGGACCTGATCGAGGGTCTACCTGGCGGGCGGTGCGCGGTCTACGTCAAGGTCCACCATGCGCTGGCGGACGGAGTCTCGGTGATGCGGCTTTTACAACGGATCGTCACCGCGGACCCGCATCAGCGTCAGATGCCCACCTTGTGGGAGGTGCCAGCGCAGGCGTCGGTGGCCAAACACACGGCACCGCGCGGTTCGTCGAGACCACTGACGTTGGCCAAGGGGGTGCTGGGTCAAGCCAGGGGCGTCCCGGGCATGGTGCGCGTAGTGGCCGATACCACGTGGCGGGCAGCGCAATGTCGCAGCGGGCCGCTGACACTGGCCGCACCACACACCCCGCTGAACGAGCCGATCGCCGGGGCCCGGTCCGTGGCAGGTTGTTCCTTTCCGATCGAGCGGCTGCGACAGGTCGCCGAACACGCCGATGCCACCATCAACGATGTCGTGCTGGCCATGTGCGGCGGGGCGTTACGTGCGTACCTGATCAGCCGGGGAGCGTTACCGGGTGCGCCGCTGATAGCGATGGTGCCGGTTTCGCTGCGCGATACCGCAGTTATCGACGTGTTCGGCCAGGGTCCAGGCAACAAGATCGGTACGTTGATGTGTTCGCTGGCGACGCACCTGGCCAGTCCGGTCGAACGGCTGTCGGCGATACGGGCAAGTATGCGCGACGGCAAAGCCGCGATCGCCGGCCGAAGCCGAAACCAGGCGCTGGCTATGAGCGCATTGGGCGCCGCCCCGCTCGCCCTTGCGATGGCCCTGGGGCGCGTGCCCGCGCCGCTGCGCCCACCAAATGTGACGATCTCCAACGTGCCGGGCCCGCAGGGCGCGCTGTACTGGAACGGCGCTCGCCTGGACGCGCTCTACCTGCTCTCGGCACCTGTCGATGGCGCGGCGTTGAACATCACCTGTAGCGGCACCAATGAGCAGATCACTTTCGGTTTGACGGGCTGCCGTCGTGCCGTCCCCGCGCTGAGCATCCTGACCGACCAGCTCGCCCACGAACTCGAGCTACTCGTTGGCGTCAGTGAAGCCGGCCCAGGGACCAGACTTCGAAGGATCGCAGGGCGCCGTTAAACGGACGCCGCGAGTCATCACCCGGCCGAGCGCGCAGCGGCTTACCTTACGCGCGGCCGCCCATGGTGCCAGAGACCCCACCCCGGGCAGGCGGGTCATCCCGATAGCGACTACCTTCAGCTATAAGCACTTAGTGGGGCAGCCATATCAGCCAAAGCGCGAAGGGGTTCTCGTGGCCGACACCGACGACACCGCAACCCTCCGTTACCCGGGAGGCGAGATCGACCTGCAGATCGTGCACGCCACCGAAGGCGCCGACGGCATTGCGCTCGGGCCGCTGCTGGCAAAAACCGGGCACACCACGTTCGACGTCGGCTTCGCCAACACGGCCGCCGCTAAAAGCTCCATCACCTACATCGACGGAGATGCCGGCATTCTGCGTTATCGCGGCTACCCGATCGACCAACTGGCGGAGAAGTCAACCTTCATCGAGGTCTGCTACCTGTTGATTTACGGCGAGCTGCCCGATACCGACCAGCTTGCCCAGTTCACCGGCCGGATCCAGCGCCACACCATGCTGCACGAGGATCTCAAGCGGTTCTTCGACGGCTTTCCGCGCAATGCCCACCCGATGCCGGTGTTGTCCAGCGTGGTCAATGCGCTGTCGGCGTACTACCAGGATGCTCTGGACCCCATGGACAACGGTCAAGTCGAGCTGTCGACCATTCGGCTGCTGGCCAAGCTGCCCACCATCGCCGCGTACGCCTACAAGAAATCGGTCGGCCAGCCCTTCCTCTACCCAGATAACTCACTGACGCTGGTGGAGAACTTCCTACGGTTGACGTTCGGATTTCCCGCCGAGCCCTACCAGGCCGACCCCGAGGTGGTGCGGGCGCTGGACATGTTGTTCATCTTGCACGCCGACCACGAGCAGAACTGCTCGACGTCGACGGTTCGGCTGGTTGGCTCGTCGCGAGCCAACCTGTTCACCTCGATCTCGGGTGGCATCAACGCACTATGGGGTCCGCTTCATGGCGGCGCCAATCAGGCTGTCCTGGAGATGCTCGAGGGCATTCGCGACAGCGGCGACGACGTCAGCGAGTTTGTACGCAAGGTCAAGAACCGCGAGGCCGGGGTCAAATTGATGGGTTTCGGTCATCGTGTCTACAAGAACTACGATCCGCGGGCCCGCATCGTCAAGGAACAGGCCGACAAGATCCTGGCCAAGCTCGGCGGCGATGACTCCTTGCTGGGCATCGCCAAGGAGCTCGAAGAGGCGGCGCTGACCGACGACTACTTCATCGAACGCAAGCTTTACCCCAACGTCGACTTCTACACCGGCCTGATCTACCGGGCCCTCGGCTTCCCGACCAGGATGTTCACCGTGTTGTTTGCCCTGGGCAGGCTTCCCGGCTGGATCGCGCACTGGCGTGAGATGCACGACGAGGGCGACAGCAAGATCGGCCGGCCCCGCCAGATCTACACCGGCTACACGGAGCGCGACTACGTCACCATAGACGCGCGGTAGGCCGGCGAGCAGACGCAAAAGCCCCCTAAACCGGCAGGTATTAGGGGCTTTTGCGTCTGCTCGCCAGGCAAGCCAGCACTGCCATCGCGGCGTTGTGACCGCCGATGCCCGACACCGCCCCGCCGCGACGGGCACCCGAGCCGCACAGCATGATCCGCTCGTGGTCGGTGGCTACGCCCCACTGCCGTGCCGGTGTGTCCAGCGGATCGTCGTTGTCAGCGAACGGCCAGGACAACGCACCGTGGAAGATGTTGCCGCCGGTCATCCCAAGCGTCCGCTGCAGGTCCAGGGTGGTCGTCGTCTCGATGCATGGCTTGCTCTGCGCATCGGTCCAAAGCACGTCCTGAATCGGTTCGGCCAGAACGGAATTCAGCGACGCTAGGACGGCTGCCGTCAGCCGTTCGGCTAAGCCTTCGGTGTCGCCGAACACCGAGTGCGGTGTGTGCAAGCCGAACACCGTCAGCGTCTGAGCGCCGGCATCGCGCAACCGGGCGGACAGGATGCTCGGGTCGGTCAGCGAATGGCAGTAGGCTTCGCAGGGTAGGGGATCCGGCAACCGCCCGCTGGCTGCTTGCGAGTACGCGGCATCCAATTGGCTCCATGTCTCGTTGACGTGGAACGTCCCGGCAAATGCTTGCTGCGGTGTGACACTGTCGTCGCGCAACCGGGGGAGTCGGCGCACCACCATGTTGACCTTGACCTGTGCGCCCGGGGCCAGTGCCGCAACCGGTTCACCGAGCAGGCTGGCCAGCACCGCCGGTGTGACCCCGACCAGAACGAACCGGCCCCGGACCAAATGCTCGGCACCGTCGCTACCGTCGCTGTGGTAGCGCACCGTACCGTCTGGATCAAGGGCGAAAACGTCTGCACCGGTGACTATTTCGGCGCCGTGGCGGGCAGCTGCCGTGGCCAGGGCCGAGGTCACCGACCCCATGCCGCCGATTGGGACGTGCCAGACTCCGGTGCCCCCACCGACCAGGTGATACAGGAAGCAGATGTTCTGCATCAGCGACGGTTCGTGCATGCGGGCGAAGGTGCCGATCAGCGCGTCGGTGGCGATCACCCCGCGTAGCAGGTCATTGGCCACCGCGCCGGCGATGGCATGCCCGATCGGCTCGTCGACCATGGCTTGCCAGGCAGCGGCCGCCTCGTGGCCGCCGTATTCCACAATGTCGCGGCGGGCCTGCTCGCGGGTGCGCAGCGGCTCGATCAGGGTGGGCCACAGCCGTGCGGTCACCAGCCGGCAGCGCCGGTAGAACGCGGCGAAGCCGTGCGCATCCGGCGCGGCGCCGATCGCCGCGAGGTGCGCTGCGCGTGGTTCGCCGGTGGGCCCGATGAGCAGGCCAGAGCGCCCGGCCGTGGCTGGGGCAGGGGTGTATGAGGAAAATGGCCGCCGCGCCAACCGCACCGGAGCGCCGAGGTCGGCGACGATGCGCGACGGCAGCAAGCTGACCAGGTACGAGTAGCGTGACAGCGCGACCTCGACACCGTCGAAGGCCTGTATCGACACCGCGGCCCCCCCAGTCTGTGCCAGCCGCTCGAGCAGTCGCACTCGAAGCCCGGCCCGGGCCAGGCAGGCGGCCGCGACCAAGCCGTTGTGACCGCCGCCAACCACGACAACGTCGAAGTCCCTGTCGTGATCGCTCATAGTGACGGCGGCTATCGAGACGGATCTAGCCGGTGTACCCCTCGACTTGGTCGGCGGGACGCACGACTGCTTCGCGCGGGTCACCACCGGTTTGGCGCAATGCCCGTCGCTGTCGGAGCAGGTCCCAGCACTGGTCGAGTTCGATCTCGATGCGGCGCAGTTGCTGCTGCTCCTCGGACTCGCTGATGCCACCGTGCCGCAGCTGCGCTCGCAACGCCTTCTCCTCGGCCACCAGGTCACGGATGTGTGCCAGGGTCTCGCTGTCTGTCGGTTTGCGTCCCTTGCCCATGGCTCCAGTGTGCCCGATTTGACGCGGTGTCCCGGCACCGACTCGGTAGGCTGCATATCGCCTGCAGCACGGACGAGACGCGTTCGACGACCTGAGGGAGTGGCGTAGTGGCTTCTAAGGCGGGTTTGGGCCAAACACCCGCGACCACCGACGCGCGACGAACTCAGAAATTCTACCGGGGCTCGCCGGGCCGTCCGTGGCTGATTGGCGCGGTGGTTATTCCGTTGCTGATAGCGGCAATCGGTTACGGTGCATTCGAGCGGCCCCAGTCCGTTACCGGACCGACCGGTGTGTTGCCGACACTGACACCGACCAGCACCCGGGGCGCTTCTGCGTTGTCCTTGTCTTTGCTGTCAATTAGCCGCAGCGGCAACACCGTTACTCTGATCGGTGACTTCCCCGATGAGGCCGCCAAGGCGGCCTTGATGACGGCGCTCAACGGCTTGCTTGCTCCGGGCGTGAACGTCATCGACCAGATTCACGTCGATCCCGTTGTGCGATCACTTGATTTCTCAAGTGCGGAACCAGTTTTCACCGCCAGCGTGCCGATTCCTGATTTTGGCCTCAAAGTCGAAAGGGACACCGTCACCTTGACCGGAACTGCCCCTTCATCCGAGCACAAGGACGCAGTGAAGCGCGCGGCGACCAGCACCTGGCCTGACATGAAAATCGTTAACAATATTGAGGTTACGGGGCAGGCACCGCCAGGACCCCCGGCCTCCGGCCCATGTGCCGACCTGCAATCAGCCATCAATGCCGTGACGGGTGGACCCATCGCGTTTGGCAACGACGGGGCTAGTCTGATCCCAGCCGACTATGAAATCCTGAACCGGGTAGCCGACAAGCTCAAGGCATGTCCGGACGCTCGGGTGACGATCAACGGCTACACCGACAACACCGGCAGCGAAGGTATCAATATCCCGTTGAGCGCTCAGCGAGCCAAGATAGTCGCCGACTACCTGGTTGCCCGCGGAGTTGCCGGCGATCACATTGCCACCGTGGGTCTCGGTTCGGTGAATCCGATCGCCAGCAACGCCACACCCGAGGGGCGCGCCAAGAATCGTCGCGTCGAGATCGTGGTCAACTAAGGAGAACCCAGCATGGATTTTGTGATCCAGTGGTCGTGCTACCTGCTGGCGTTCCTGGGGGGCTCGGCTGTTGCCTGGGTAGTCGTCACTCTGTCGATCAAGCGCGCCAGCCGTGATGAGGGTGCTGCGGAGGCGCCCAGTGCAGCCGAGACAGGCGCACAGTGATGGAACACGTGCACTGGTGGCTGGCGGGCCTGGCGTTCACGCTCGGGATGGTGCTGACGTCGACGCTGATGGTCCGGCCCGTCGAACATCAAGTGCTGGTAAAGAAATCGGTCCGCGGGTCAAGCGCTAAGTCCAAGCCGCCAACGGCGAGAAAACCCGCCGTCAAGTCGGGCACCAAGAGAGAGGAGTCGCCGACGGCGAAGACCAAGGTGGCAACGGAGTCTGCTGCGGAGCAGATCCCGGTTGCCGGGGAGCCCGCGGCGGAGCCGATCCCGGTCGCCGGCGAGCCGGCGGCGCGTATTCCGGTGGTTCCGTACGCGCCGTACGGCCCGGGCTCGGCGCGCGCTGGTGCCGATGGCAGCGGACCGCAGGGGTGGCTGGTGAAGGGCCGCTCGGACACCAGGCTCTACTACACTCCCGAAGATCCGACGTACGACCCTACTGTCGCCCAGGTTTGGTTCCAGGACGAGGAGTCGGCAGCGCGGGCGTTTTTCACGCCGTGGCGCAAGAGCACACGGCGGACATGAGGTCAGGGCCGCAGGGCTAACTGGGCCCGGGAAGGCGCAACACGAGGCGCGCGCCACCCAGCGGGCTGTTCTCCAGCGACGCGGTGCCGCCGTGCAACTGGGCCTGTTGGGCCACCAACGCCAGCCCGAGACCCGACCCCGAATGAGATGCCGTGGACCCGCGGGAGAACCGCTCGAACACCACTTGGCGCTCACCTTCGGGCACTCCGCTGCCGTTGTCGTCGATGGCGATCTCCACGCCGGCCCGCGAGCTGACCGCGGAGAGTTGAACCAGGGTGGCGCCGCCGTGCTTGACCGCGTTGGCGATGGCGTTGTCGACGGCCAGGCGCAACCCGGCCGGCAAACCCACGATGATGCAGGTCGGCGACGGCACCAGCGATACATCGAGATCGGGGTAGATCCGGGCCGCGTCGTGGGCGGCGCGGTCGAGCAGGTCGGTGATATCGACCGGCACGTGATCGTCCGAGGTCGACAGTTCGCCCTGGGCCAACCGCTCCAGCGCGCTCAGGGTGGCCTCAATGCGCGACTGGGTGCGGATGACGTCGTTGAGCACTTCTTTGCGCTGGTCGTCGGGCAGATCCAGGGTGGACAGCACCTCCAGGTTGGTGCGCATCGCGGTCAGCGGAGTGCGCAGCTCGTGGGAGGACACCGCCGCGAAGTCACGCGCCGACGCAAGCGCCTCCTTGGTTCGGTTCTGCTCGTTCCAGATGCGCTGCAGCATGCCGCGCATCGCCTCGGCGATCTCGATGGCTTCGCTGGCGCCGTGTACTTCCACGCGTGGCGCCTCGTCGCCCGCGTCGATGGACCGGGTCTGCTCGGCGAGCTGCTTGAACGGGCGTACCGCGAACGCGGCCAACAGCCAGGCGAACACCGCCGCCGCGCCGATGGCGAAGGTACAGATCAGCAGCACCCGGCGGTGCAGGTTGTTGGTCTCGGCTACGGTGGCGTCATACGTCGCGCCCACCGCCACCGACGTCGGCTCGGGCCCGGGGATCTCCACCGTGCGCACGCGGTAGCGCACCCCGCGGACGTAGGTGTCGGCGTAGTCGTCTTGCAGTTTGGGCAGCGTGATGTCGGAATTCGACTTGATCACGTTGCCACGGCGGACCGTGATGAGGGCGTCCTGGTCGTTCGGTGAGCGCGGGATCTCGTCGAGGCCACGCGGCACGAACGGGATCGCGAAACCCGCGGCCTCGTCGAGCCGGCGGTCCAGCCGCTCCTTGCGGTCGTTGGTGATCCCGACCCAGACGACGGTGCCGACAATGAGTACCGGGATCGCGGCGCCGATCGCCGTCGCGACCACCACCCGGGTTCGCAGCGAGGGCGTACGGGCGAAGATCCGCGACAGAATATTCATGCATGCCCCGTCACTGCATACGCAGCACGAATCCGACTCCGCGGACGGTATGCAGCAGCCTAGGGCCACCGCCGGCCTCCAGTTTGCGCCGCAGGTACCCGATGAAGACGTCCACCACGTTGGTGTCGGCGGCGAAGTCGTAGCCCCACACCAATTCCAGGAGTTGCGCTCGGGAGAGCACCGCGGTCTTGTGCTCGGCCAGCACCGCGAGCAGGTCGAATTCGCGCTTGGTCAGGTCGACGTCGACGCCGTTGACCCGGGCCCGCCGGCCGGGGATGTCCACCTCCAGCGGGCCCACCGTGATGGTTTCCGAGGACGACGTTGCAGTGGAGCCGCGGCGGCGCAGCAGCGCCTTCACCCGTGCCACCAGCTCGGCCAGCACGAACGGTTTCACCAGGTAATCGTCGGCGCCGGCCTCCAATCCGGCCACTCGGTCATCGACAGAGCTGCGTGCGGATAGCACACAGACCGGGACGTCGTTGTCCATCGCGCGTAGTGCCGTCACGACGCTGACTCCATCGAGCACTGGCATGTTGATGTCGAGCACGATCGCGTCCGGCCGGTTCTCGGTGGCGCTGCGCAAGGCCTCGGCGCCGTCCACCGCGGTCGCTACCTCGAATCCGGACAGCCGTAAGCCGCGTTCCAGCGAGGCGAGCACATCGGAGTCGTCGTCGACGACCAACACCCGAGGTGAGGTCACACCAGTGTCCATGCCGCCCATTTTGCCTGATTACCGTCCAGCAGGGTGGGAGGGTGAGCCGCCGGGTCGCGTGCTGGGCGAGCAGACACAGAGTCGCATCAAAACCGCCGATTTTGTGCGACTCTGTGTCTGCTCGCGGGGTGCGCGCGGGTTAGTCGCGGGGCAACCCGATCCGGCGGTAGCGTTGCAACCGAGTCGCGAGGCGTTCCGGGGCCGGTATCTTCCGTAACGCGTGCACTTCGGCGGCGATGGCGTTCGACAGTCGTAGGGCGAACTCGATCGGCTCGTCTGCGGCGTCGGGGTACTCCGGCACGATGGTGTCGACAATCCCCGACTTCAGTAGGTCGGCCGACCGGATGCCTTGGGCGGCAGCGAGTTCGGCGGCATGAGCAGTGTCTCGGAACACGATCGCGCTGGCTCCTTCGGGAGGCAAGGGCGCCAGCCAGCCGTGGAGTGCGGCCAGCACCCGGTCGGCGGGCAACATCGCCAGCGCCGGCCCGCCGCTGCCCTGGCCCAGCAGGATCGACACGGTCGGGGTATCCAGCGTGACGAGCTCGGCCAGGCAATGCGCGATCTGGCCGGCCAGCCCGCCCTGTTCGGCTGCGGCCGACAACGCGGGTCCGGCCGCGTCAATGACCAGCACCAGCGGCAGGCACAGCTCGGCGGCGAGCGCCATCCCGCGTCGGGCTTCGCGTAACGCAGCGGGCCCGACAGTGCTTCCCCCGCCGCCTACTGCCCTTTGCTGGCCGAGGACCACCGTGGGTTGGCCGCCAAAGCGGGCCAGCGCCAGCAGCGTGGTCGCCGCTTCGCCTTGATCGGTTCCTGACAACAACACCCGGTCGGTGGCGCCGTGTCGCAGTAGCTGCCTGACGCCCGGCCGGTCCGGCCGGCGCGATGCCACCACCGAGTCCCACGTGGGCACATCGGGTACGGGCGCGGGCGTCTGCGGTGCCGGAAGCGGTTCGGGAGCGTCGATGAGCACCGTCAACGCACGATCCAGCATCGGTCGTAGCCGGTCCAGTGCAACGACGCCGTCGATGATCCCATGCCGCCGTAGATTCTCGGCGGTTTGGACGCCGGATGGGAAGGGGTCGCCATAGAGCAACTCATAGACCCGTGGTCCCAGAAAGCCGATCAGGGCGCCCGGCTCGGCGACGGTGAGATGCCCCAGCGAGCCCCACGACGCGAAAACTCCACCCGTGGTCGGATGGCGCAAATAGACCAGGTAGGGCAGGCGCGCCTGGTTGTGCAGCTGGATGGCCGCAGCGATCTTCACCATCTGCAGAAACGCGACCGTGCCTTCTTGCATGCGGGTGCCTCCCGAGCTTGGTGACGCCAGTAGCGGCAGCCGCTCGGCGGTCGCCCGCTCGACGGCGGCGGTGATCCGTTCGGCCGCTGCCACCCCAATCGAGCCGCCCAGGAAGTCGAACTCACAGGCCACCACGGCCACCCGCCGCCCGAATACGCGTCCCTCACCGGTCTGCACCGATTCGTCCGCGCCGGTGGCCGCCCGAGCGGCGGCCAGCTCCCGCGCATAGGAGTCGGCTACCGGCACCGCCAGCGGCTCGCTATCCCAGCTGACGAAAGATCCCCGGTCTAGCACCGCGTGCCGCAGTTGGTCGGTCGTGATACGACTCACGCGATGAGGCTATATAGGCTGACCCAATGATCGGTATCACCCAGGCAGAAGCCGTGCTGACCATTGAGCTGCAACGCCCGGAGCGCCGCAACGCCTTAAATTCCCAGCTGGTCGAGGAGCTTACGCAGGCCATCCGGAAAGCCGGGGATGGATCGGCTCGGGCGATCGTGCTGACCGGCCAAGGCACCGCGTTCTGCGCTGGCGCGGACCTGAGCGGAGACGCATTCGCCGCCGATTATCCCGACCGGCTCATCGAGCTGCACAAGGCGATGGACGCCTCCCCGATGCCAGTGGTCGGCGCGATCAACGGTCCCGCCATCGGCGCCGGCTTGCAGCTTGCCATGCAATGCGACCTGCGGGTTGTCGCGCCCGATGCCTTCTTCCAGTTTCCGACGTCGAAATACGGTCTGGCCCTGGATAACTGGAGCATCCGCCGGCTGTCGTCGTTGGTTGGGCACGGACGTGCCCGCGCGATGCTGCTCAGCGCGGAAAAGCTGACCGCCGAGATCGCACTGCACACCGGAATGGCGAATCGCATTGGCACTTTGGCCGACGCCCAGGCCTGGGCCGCCGAGATCGCCAGGCTGGCACCACTGGCTATCCAGCACGCCAAGCGGGTGCTCAACGACGACGGCGCTATCGAGGAAGCGTGGCCGGCCCATAAGGAACTCTTCGACAAAGCCTGGGGCAGCCAGGATGTCATCGAAGCGCAGGTTGCCCGGATGGAAAAGCGGCCGCCGAAGTTCCAAGGGGCTTAACCGTCATGGTGCGCCGAGCGCTACGACTGGCGGCCGGCACCGCCTCGCTGGCCGCCGGCACGTGGCTGTTGCGTGCGCTGCACGGCACGCCGGCCGCGCTCGGTGCCGACGCGGCGTCGATCAGGGCTGTGTCGGAGCAATCGCCGAACTATCGTGACGGCGCCTTCGTCAACCTGGATCCCGCGTCGATGTTCACCCTGGATCGCGAGGAGCTTCGGCTCATCGTGTGGGAGTTAGTGGCCAGACACAGTGCGAGCCGGCCGGCGGCGCCGATCCCGTTGGCCTCGCCGAATATCTACCGGGGTGACGCCAGCCGGCTCGCCGTCAGCTGGTTCGGTCACTCGACGGCGCTGCTGGAAATCGACGGCTACCGGGTGCTTACCGATCCGGTGTGGAGCGATCGGTGCTCACCGTCCGACGTCGTCGGCCCCCAGCGCCTGCATCCGCCGCCGGTGCAACTGGCAGCTCTCCCGGCCGTCGACGCCGTGGTCATCAGCCACGACCACTACGACCATCTCGATATCGACACCGTGGTTGCGCTGGTCGGCATGTAACGGGCCCCGTTCCTTGTGCCGCTCGGGGTCGGCGCCCACCTTCGGTCGTGGGGTGTTCCGCAGGATCGCATTGTTGAGCTCGACTGGAACCAGAGCGCTCAGGTCGATGAGCTCACCGTGGTCTGCGTGCCGGCACGGCACTTCTCGGGACGGTTCCTGAGCCGCAACACCACACTGTGGGCCTCGTGGGCGTTTGTTGGGCCGAACCATCGCGCCTACTTCGGCGGTGATACCGGATACACCAAGAGCTTCACCCAGATCGGCGCGGACCACGGACCGTTCGACCTGACCCTGCTGCCCATCGGGGCCTACAACACGGCGTGGCCGGACATCCACATGAACCCCGAGGAGGCGGTCCGGGCGCACCTGGACGTCACCGATTCGGGCTCGGGAATGCTGGTGCCGGTGCACTGGGGCACCTTCCGGCTGGCCCCCCATCCGTGGGGCGAGCCGGTCGAGCGGCTGCTCGCGGCGGCTGAACCCGAGCACGTCACGGTAGCCGTGCCGCTACCCGGTCAGCGGGTCGACCCGACCGGGCCCATGAGATTGCACCCATGGTGGCGGCTGTAATTCCCCGCAGCGCCCGGCTAATGGTGCTAGGGGGCGAGCCGAGGCGATCAAACCACCGAGTGTTCCGGCCGCGTTGGCTACTATCTGCGGCCATGACCAAACGAGCGGCAACGGCCGCCATGGTGATGTTGCTGACGTTAACGGGTTGCGGATCCACGCACCAGGCACTTGGCCCGCCGTCCGGGTTGCCCGATGCCTCTCCCAATGAGAGGTCAGCGATACAGATCCCCGCTGGCCGCATCGACGATGCCGTGGCAAAGGTCGACGGCCTGGTCGGCGAGCTGATGCAGAATACCGGCATACCCGGAATGGCAGTGGCGATAGTCCATGGCGGAAAGACGTTGTATGCCAAAGGGTTCGGTGTCAGAGACGTGGGCAAAGGTGGTGGTCCGGACAACAAGGTGGACGCCGACACCGTCTTTCAGTTGGCGTCGGTGTCCAAATCGGTCGGCGCCACGGTGGTGGCGCATGCGGTAACCGACAACGTCGTGACCTGGGATACGCCCGTCGTATCGAAGCTGCCGTGGTTTGCCCTTCGCGATCCCTACGTCACCGGCCAGGTAACCATTGCTGACCTCTACTCGCATCGCTCCGGCCTGCCCGACCATGCGGGCGATCTGTTGGAGGATTTGGGTTATGACCGTCGACAGGTACTGCAGCGGCTGAAATACCTGCCGCTGGCACCGTTTCGAATCAGCTATGCCTACACCAACTTTGGTGTGACCGCGGCGGCCGAAGCGGTCGCGGCCGCGGCCGGCCAGTCCTGGGAGGACCTGTCCGACGAGGTGCTCTACCGCCCGTTGGGGATGGGGTCTACGAGTTCCCGGTTCACCGACTTTCTGGCCAGGCCCAACCATGCGGTCAACCACGTCAAGGTCGCAGACCGATGGGAGGCGCGCTACCAGCGCGATCCCGACGCCCAATCACCTGCGGGCGGGGTGAGTTCGTCTCTTAACGACATGACGCACTGGCTGGCCATGGTGCTGGCCGACGGCGTGTACAACGGCCGTCGGATCACGTCGCCGGAGGCCCTGCTCCCCGTCTACACGCCGCAGGTGATCTCTCGACACCCGGTGTCACCGAGAGCGCGGGCCAGCTTCTATGGCTACGGATTCAACGTGGGGGTAACCTCTTCGGGACGCACCGAGTACAGCCATTCCGGCGCCTTCGGGCTGGGTGCCGCGGCGAATTTCGTGGTGCTGCCCTCCGAAGACCTGGCCATCATCGCGCTGACCAACGCCGGGCCCATCGGCGTGCCGGAGACGCTGACCGCCGAATTCATGGACTTGGTGCAGTACGGCCAGGTACGCGAGGACTGGGCGGCCCTGTACAAGAAGGCATTTGCCCCGCTGAACGAGCTCGCGGGCTCGCTGGTCGGCAAGCAATCCCCGGCCAACCCAGCGCCGAGCAGACCGCTGAACGACTACGTCGGCGTGTACGCCAACGACTACTGGGGGCCCGCCACCGTGACCTACCACGACGGCCAACTGCGCCTGTCGCTGGGGCCGAAGAACCAGACGTTCGATTTGACGCACTGGGACGGCGACACTTTCACGTTCACGTTGTCGACCGAAAACGCATTGCCCGGATCGATTTCCAAGGCCACCTTCGCCGGCGACACGTTAAACCTGGAATACTACGACGCCGACAAGCTGGGAACGTTTACCCGATGACCCGTTCGGCTTCGGCGACAGCCGGTTTGACCGATGCCGAAGTGGCGCAACGGGTCGCCGAAGGCAAGAGCAACGATATCCCGGAACGGGTCACCCGCACCGTCGGGCAGATCGTCCGGGCCAACGTATTCACGCGGATCAACGCGATTCTGGGCGTTTTGCTGCTCATCGTCTTGGCGACGGGCTCGTTGATCAACGGGATGTTCGGCCTGCTCATCATCGCCAACAGCGTCATCGGCATGGTCCAGGAGATCCGTGCCAAGCAGACGCTGGACAAACTCGCGATCATCGGACAGGCGAAACCGTTGGTGCGCAGGCAATCCGGAACGCGCACGCGGTCGACCAACGAGGTGGTGCTGGACGACATCATCGAACTTGGGCCCGGGGACCAGGTTGTCGTCGACGGCGAGGTCGTCGAGGAGGAAAACTTGGAGATCGACGAATCATTGCTGACCGGCGAGGCCGACCCGATTGCCAAAGACGCTGGCGATACCGTGATGTCGGGCAGTTTCGTCGTCTCCGGTGCCGGCGCCTACCGCGCCACCAAGGTCGGCAGCGAAGCATATGCAGCCAAACTGGCCGCCGAGGCCAGCAAGTTCACCCTGGTGAAATCCGAATTGCGCAACGGCATCAACAGGATTCTGCAGTTCATCACTTACTTGTTGGTGCCGGCCGGCCTGCTGACCATCTACACCCAGTTGTTCACCACACACGTGGGATGGCGGGAATCCGTGTTGCGGATGGTGGGCGCGCTGGTGCCGATGGTTCCCGAAGGCCTGGTGCTGATGACCTCGATCGCCTTCGCCGTCGGGGTGGTCAGGCTCGGCCAGCGTCAATGCCTGGTGCAAGAGTTGCCCGCCATCGAGGGGTTGGCGCGGGTGGACGTGGTCTGCGCCGACAAGACCGGCACACTGACCGAAAGTGGCATGCGGGTCTGCGAGGTCGAAGAGCTCGACGGGGCTGGTCGACAGGAAAGTGTCGCCGATGTGCTGGCCGCCCTGGCCGCCGCCGACGCCCGTCCCAACGCGAGCATGCAGGCAATCGCCGAGGCCTTTCACTCGCCGCCGGGCTGGGTCGTGGCCGCGAACGCGCCTTTCAAGTCGGCCACCAAGTGGAGCGGCGTCTCCTTTCGCGATCACGGTAACTGGGTGATCGGCGCGCCCGACGTGCTGCTCGATCCGGCTTCGGTGGCGGCCAGACAGGCCGAGCGGATCGGAGCGCAGGGATTGCGGGTGCTGCTGCTGGCTGCTGGCAGTGTGGCCGTCGACCATGCCCAAGCGCCGGGTCAGGTCACCCCGGTAGCGCTGGTTGTGCTGGAGCAGAAGGTGCGGCCCGACGCCCGTGAAACGCTGGATTATTTTGCTGTTCAGAATGTTTCGGTCAAGGTGATCTCCGGTGACAACGCGGTGTCGGTTGGTGCGGTCGCCGACCGGCTCGGGCTGCATGGCGAGGCGATGGATGCGCGTGCGCTGCCGACGGGCCGCGAAGAACTGGCCGACACACTGGACTCTTACACCAGTTTTGGCCGTGTGCGGCCGGACCAGAAGCGTGCGATCGTGCATGCTCTGCAATCACACGGGCATACCGTGGCGATGACCGGCGACGGCGTCAACGACGTGCTTGCCCTCAAGGACGCTGATATCGGTGTGGCGATGGGCTCGGGCAGCCCGGCCTCGCGTGCGGTGGCACAGATCGTGTTGCTGAACAACCGGTTTGCCACGCTGCCCCATGTGGTCGGCGAGGGGCGTCGGGTCATCGGCAATATCGAACGGGTCGCCAATCTATTCCTGACTAAGACGGTGTATTCCGTGTTGCTGGCGCTGCTGGTGGGTATTGAGTGCTTAATTGCCATACCGCTGCGGCGTGATCCGCTGTTGTTCCCGTTCCAGCCGATCCACGTCACCATCGCGGCCTGGTTCACTATCGGGATCCCAGCGTTCATCCTGTCCTTGGCGCCCAACAACGAGCGGGCCTATCCGGGCTTCGTTCGGCGAGTTATGACGTCTGCGGTGCCGTTCGGACTAGTCATCGGTGTCGCGACTTTCGTCACCTATCTGGCCGCTTACCAGGGTCGCTACGCCTCGTGGCAGGAGCAGGAACAGGCGTCGACCGCTGCGCTGATCACGTTGTTGATGACCGCGTTATGGGTGCTGGCGGTGATCGCACGCCCCTATCAGTGGTGGCGACTGGCGCTGGTGCTTGCCTCCGGACTGGCCTATGTGGTGATCTTCAGCCTTCCGCTGGCGCGGGAGAAGTTCCTGCTGGATGCCTCGAACCTGGCGACGACGTCAATCGCGCTGGCGGTTGGCGTGGTGGGTGCGGCGACCATTGAGGCGATGTGGTGGATCCGAAGCAGGATGCTCGGTGTGAAACCGAGAGTGTGGCGATAACCGCGAATCGCCGCGCATTAGCGCCCGCAGTTCGGGCAATCCGAGGGCGTTGCGGCGTAGTGCATCCAGGCGGCCATTGATGGCTTCGGTAGGGCTGGTCTTGCCGCGGCGCCGGTCGGGGTGGGCGTAGGCGGCGATCAGGCGCTGGGAGAAGCCCCAGCACATTTTGCCGTGTGTTGAGCGGTGGGTAGCGCGTGCGCGGGGTGTGTCGTACTCGGTAGAGCGGATCTCCGCGCGGCCCCGGTGACCGCCCGTGAGCTGTTGGATGGTTGGTGGTGCATATCGTCGGTCTGTCGATCGAGACCACAGCACCGACCGACTCCGCGATTACTCCCATCATGGTCCGGGAAATCAACATCGGTGAGATCCCCCTAGGCCTCAGGCTGGGCAGCGACACCACACTGCTCGACGCCGCTCTCGCGGGTGGGTAACACCGGCAGCCAGCTTTCGGGCTTTTCCCGACCGGCTCTAAGGGCTGGTTGCAGTCAACCGCACCGCGACAAGTAGGGTTCACCAGAGGATACTGGGGCCAAGCTCGTGGCAAGAAACGGTACGCATGGGAATCCTGGACAAGGTAAAGAACCTGCTGTCGCAGAACGCCGACAAGGTCGAGACGGTGATCAACAAAGCGGGCGAATTCGTCGACGAGCAGACGCAAGGCAATTATTCTGACGCCATCCACAAGCTGCAGGACGCGGCCAGCAACGTCGTCGGCATGAGCGACCAGCAGAGCTAGCACGCATGGCGAAACTGTCCGGATCCATCGACGTACCGCTGCCACCGGAGGAAGCCTGGATGCACGCCTCCGATCTGACTCGTTACCGAGAGTGGCTGACCATCCACAAGGTATGGCGCAGCAAGTTGCCCGAAGTGCTCGAGAAGGGCACGGTCGTCGAGTCGTATGTCGAGGTCAAGGGCATGCCCAACCGGATCAAGTGGACGATCGTGCGGTACAAACCCCCGGAGGGCATGACGCTCAACGGCGACGGTGTGGGTGGTGTCAAAGTCAAGCTGATCGCTAAGGTAGCGCCGAAAGAGCACGGCTCCGTCGTCAGCTTCGATGTGCACCTCGGCGGCCCGGCCCTGCTCGGGCCGATCGGCATGATCGTCGCCGCTGCATTGCGAGCCGACATCCGCGAATCGCTGCAGAACTTCGTCACGGTGTTTGCCGGCTGACCGGCGAACGTGATCGGTGTCGATGAGTTTCAGACTCCGGGGCGGTCGGTACCTGTGAACCCTGATCCAGGGCCCGACACAGACTAGGAGGTCATCCGTGCCTACTCGTAGTAGCGCGCCGCTGGGCGCACCCTGCTGGATCGACTTGACGACTTCGGACGTCGACCGTGCCCAAGATTTCTACGGCACGGTGTTCGGCTGGGCGTTCGAGTCCGCGGGACCCGACTACGGCGGATACATCAATGCCGCCAAGGGCGGTCACCCGGTCGCCGGCCTGATGGCCAATCGGCCCGAGTTTCAGTCTCCCGACGGCTGGGCCACCTACTTTCATACCGTCGACATCGGTGCGACCGTGGCCAAGTTGGCTGCCGCGGGCGGTTCGTCGTGCCTGGACCCGATGGAAGTACCCGGCAAGGGCTTCATGAGCCTGGCGGTCGATCCGTCGGGTGCGGCCTTCGGCCTGTGGCAGCCGCTGCAGCACCACGGCTTCGAGGTGATCGGTGAAGCCGGCTCGCCCGTCTGGCATCAGCTGACGACGCGCGACTACCGTTCCGTCATAGACTTCTACCGCCAGGTCTTCGGGTGGCGCACCGAACAGATTTCCGACACTGACGAATTCTGCTACACCACAGCATGGTTCGACGATCAGCAATTGCTCGGTGTGATGGACGGCAGCTCCTGTCTCCCCGAAGGCGTTCCGTCGAATTGGACCATATTCTTTGGTGCCGAGGACGTTGACGAGACGTTGCGGGTGATCTGCGACAACGGCGGAAGTGTGGTGCGGGCCGCCGAGAACACCCCGTATGGCCGATTGGCCGCGGCAGCCGACCCGATGGGCGTTGTCTTCAATTTGTCGTCTCTGCAGGCGTAATGGCGAATCGGGCTGCCGCGTGGCGCGCGGCGACCCGCCCATGCGCAGTATTAGTGTCACAACCATGACGCGCCGCCTGCGCCCTGGTTGGCTCGTGGCACTTTCCGCCGCGGTCATCGCGGCCAGCACCTGGATGCCTTGGCTGACGACGACCGTCGGCGGTGGAGGCTGGGTCAACGCCATTGGGGGCACACACGGCAGCCTGGAGCTCCCGCACGGGTTCGGCCCGGGTCAGCTCATCGTCTTGCTTTCCTCGACGCTGCTGGTGGTTGGCGCGATGGCGGGACGCGGCCTGTCGGTGAAGCTTTCCTCGATTGCCGCGCTGGTCGTCTCGCTGCTCATCGTGGCACTCACGGTGTGGTACTACAAGCTCAACGTCAACCCACCCGTGTCAGCCGAATACGGGCTGTACTTCGGTGCCGCCGGCGGGGTGTGCGCGGTGGGTTGCTCGTTGTGGGCTGCGGTGTCGGCCGCTTCGCCTGGGCGTCGTCGCCATCGTGAAGTGGTGCGGTAGAACATTTCAGCCCGGCGGAACTCGTGTTTTCCCCGTGCGGGGCTGGCTCCCGATTGGGTAGCCCCGTACACGAAAGGCGCAAACACAACCTCGCGGCCATCCGGGTCGCGATAGATGACGGCTCCGGTAGCTTCTCAAAGGGGGCGTTGTTCCACCGGCTGGGTCGCCACCTCTTGCAGGCCAGTAAGTGCGGCTTGCTGCCCCCGCTTGTCCGAGCAATACCGGCACAGCTGTTCGTGATGGTCTGTTTTGACGATTTCCAGCGTCAGGCTCGAGCTGGGAAGGCCGAATATCGCGCCGTTGCTTCCGTAGCTTTCGGCGAAGGTCTGGTCGAGCATTCCCACCAGATCACGGTAGAACCGCACTGTCTCTTCCAAGTTCGACGGGCGGGGCCGATTGACGCCAATCCCTCGGGCCAGTGCGTTGTTCGGCGGCGCTTTTCGTTGTCCACCGCTACTCCGTTTCGCCGAGGCTGCACTTCTGCAGGCCGCTACTCGCAGTTTTGCTGCGGATTTTCCGGCTCGGTGCAATTCATAGCCCAACGGCAGCCGCCGGCGACTCTGCGTGATCCCAGCGACGCAACTCGGCGCCCGGCACCCACGCCGAATGCGTGCCGCTGGAAATACGTTCCGGCAGTGCAAGCTTGCATATCGGGCCATCGCCGGGGCGCGCCGCGTCGAAAACCAGGCAATACGATGCGTCGTCGTTCATGTCGGTGGTGAGGGTGACCAGATAGCCGTCGTCCTCGGCGCTGCTGCCCACCCGTGGAGCCATCGCGGTCTCACTTCCGTAGACGCCGTCACCGAACGAGTAACACTCGTGGTTGCCGGTGAGCAGATCGTGCTTAACCAGTCCGTCGAACAGGAACCAACTCGGTTTGCCGGTAGCGGCATAGGTGTAACGGTAGCTGCTGGCCGCGTAATCGGCGTTGATGGTTCCGAACTCGGTGATGGACTCGGACAGTTGCTCCTCGTGGACTGCCCCGGTCACCATATTGAGCCGCCACCGATGTAGCCGGGACTGCAGCCGATCCAGAGCCAGGAACCGAAACAGCTTCTCCCACTTCGTTCCTCCGGTGTCAAGTGGCTGCGGATCGCCTTCGTAGAAGCCGTCGAGCACGATCTCGTCGCCCTGCTCGTAGGCGTTGGTGAAGTGCAACACGAACGTTGGATCGGCTTCGAACCAGCGAATGTCGTTGCCTCGGCGAGCAACAACCGCAAACCGAGATGGAATCTCCGGATAGAAGCGTGGTAGGTGCACGTCGCGCTCGAGCAGCCTGGGATCCCAGAACAGTGGAAAATCGTTGAGGATTACGTAATTTTCGGTGAACGCCATGTCATGCGGTAGCCGCGGCCCGGGCAGCGGAACATCGACATAGTGCACAAGCTCATTGTTCTGGTCGACAACGCCGTAGCGCATATACGGCTCTTGCTTGCTGTAGTTGAAGAACAACAGTTCGCCGGTCTTGTTGTCTACCTTCGGATGTGCCGACACGCCCCAGTCGAACGGAAACCTTCCGTGCCAGCTCTCCTTGCCGAGCGTATTGGCCGAGTACGGGTCGATCCGATACAGATCGCCGCACTGGTAGAAGCTAGTCAGCGCGATACCTCGGTGGACGATGACGTCGGTGCTCGACGCGTCCTTCATGAGGCCACGAGCGCCCCAGCCGTGTTCCCGCTTGGCCAGTTGCACCGGTTCTGCCAGACCCGGCCACAGCGGCCCGCCGGCCTCGTTCTCGGCCAAGAATCCATCGGTGCGAATAAATCGGTTGCGGTAGAAGGCTTTTCCATCACGGAAGCCGACGACATGGATCATGCCGTCGCCATCGAAGGGGTGGTAGGTCGCGAATGCCGGGTGTAGCGGGTTCTCGGTGTTGCGCAGGTAGATGCCGTCCAGGTCGGCGGGGACTTCGCCTGTCACGGTGGTCAGGTCGTCGGCATCCCATTCGGTGGTCTGTGGTCGCCACGGACCGGTGCGATAGGGGTGGTCGTCGTCTTCGGGAAGGGTCGACAAGTACTTGCCGACAATCGTGATGTCCATTTCACGATCCTCGTGTGGTGCTGACAACGAAACTGACCGTGGTGGCCGTGCTGCCACCGAAATTCAGCGTGCCGAACGCTTCGGCGTTCTCGACCTGATAGTCACCGGCAATGCCGCTCACCTGTTTGGCCGCGTCGAGCAGCATCCGCACACCGGAAGCCCCGACCGGATGTCCGCCACCGATCAGTCCTCCGCTGGGGTTGATGGGTAGCCGCCCGCCGATCTCGATCTCTCCGTTCTCGATGGCCTTCCAAGATTCCCCGGGGCCGGTCAACCCGATGTGATCGATGGCCAGGTATTCGCTGGGGGTGAAGCAGTCGTGCACCTCGATCCCGTCCAGATCGTCGAGGGTCACCCGGGCGCGGCGCAGGGCGTCCAGCACTGTGGCCCGCACGTGCGGCAGTAGGTAGGGGGCCGAGTCGCCCTGGGCGACGCGGTCCAGTTTCTGCCGCAGACCCAACCCGACGGTGCGATGTCCCCAGCCGTCGATGCGGCCGATCGGGCGCGCGTCGCGATGGTCGCGCAGATAGGCATCGCTGACCAGGACCAATCCCGCGCCGCCGTCGGTCATCTGGCTGCAATCAAACCGTCGCAGCCGGCCTTCGGTAAGAGGGTTGGTCGCGTCGTCGTCGGTGATCGGGTCGGGGATCGTCCAGCCGCGGGTCTGCGCGTTGGGGTTGCGGCGCGCGTTGGCGAAGTTGAGTTGAGCGATGGCCCGCAGGTGAGTGTCATCCAAACCGTATCGCCGGTCGTATTCGTCGGCGACCTGAGCGAACATCGACGGCCATAAGTAGCGGGCCTCGGCTCCTTCGTGCCCGGTCCAGGCCGCGGCACTCAGATGCTCGGCCGCGGTGTCGCCGGGCACGGTCTTCTCCAGCTCTAGGCCCACGACGAGCGCGACACGGTACGCGCCTGATCGCAGGTCGGCCATCGCCGCGAGCGTCGCCACGCTGCCGGATGCGCACGCGGCCTCGTGCCGGGTGGCCGGCGTGTCCCAGAGATCGTCGCAGACAGTGGCCGGCATCGCGCCGAGGTGGCCTTGACGGGCGAACATCTCGCCGAAGGCGTTCGCGACGTGGACGACTCCCGCAGCGGCTAGGTCGGCGGCGTCCACCTTGGCCGCGGTGAGCGTGCCGTCGACGACCTCCCTAGTCAGGTCGGCGAAGTCGCGGTTCTCTTTGCTGAGGTTGCGAGCAAAATCGCTCTGATAGCCGCCGAGAATCCAGACACCGTCGTCCATAGCCGTACGCTACTACAAGCGGTGTGAACGGCCCGTCGGATAGCCACGCTCACCAGGCATTTTCCGCGCGGCGACGAACGGTTGCCGGACTTTTACCGCGGGGGGTTTCCGGGCGGCGGCTGCTCTCTAATCACAACTACCGGGGGTTTGCGGCCGTCCTCTTGGCCGTCAGTGCTGGTGCCGCTACGGGTGCCGCCACCGCCCGTCGTGCCGCGTGCGGCCAGGCTCGCCAAAGCCATCCCGCTGAGCAGGCCTGCCGGCATCCCGTTTAGGGCCGTCGGGTCGGCGCCGGCGCTGGAGCTGAAGGTGGGTGTTGCCTGAACGGCGAGCTGGATCTCCGGGGCGGCCGTGGTCCAGCTGTGCGGCACCGACAACGCTCCGACTAATGCTGCGTGGCCGACGCCCGCGGACACCGGCGCCGCGCCCCCGAAGGGGCCCCAGTGCGGCTCCGGCTCGTCGGTCGCCGAACTCAGTGGATGGCCCTGCGTCGGTCCCAGCCCGCCGGCGTTCCCGTATAGGCCGATGTGCCAGGGTCTGGCCGTGTTCGTGATCGCGAGCGCAATGCTGCCGGTCGCGATGGATGCAATGTAGAGCGCGATCACGTCCAATTCCCCTATCGGGGTGGGGATCACTATCGGCTGAGCGGATCCGACTTGCGGGTTGAGGGTCGACGCGATCCCCAACAGTCCCGATGTCAGCGGATCAGCGTTGGCGGCCAATGCGGACAGAATGTCGCTCAGGATCCCCGGGGGCAGCTGGGCCAGTGTCGCCTGTGCATCCGCAACGGCGCCCGCACCGGCGGCTTGGGTCGCCGCGGCTGCGGCCGCGGGCCCGGCCGGGCCGGTGCCTTGCACGGGTGGAGTGAACGGCGGCAACGCCGACGCGGCCGCAGATGCCCCCTCATAGCTGTACATCACGGCAGCGTCTTGGGCCCACATTTCGGCATACTCGGCCTGGGTAGCCGCGATCGCCGCACTGTTTTGCCCCAGAATGTTCGCCGCGACCAGCGACATCAACCGGCTGCGGTTGGCCGCGACGAGGGATGGTGGCACCGTCATCGCGAACGCCGTCCCAAACGCTTCCGCCGCTGCCCTCGCCTGTGTGGCCGTCTCCTTCGCCAGCGCCGCCGTGGCGGCCAGCCACCCCACATACGGCGTTGCCGCGGCCGCCATCGCGGCCGCCGCCGGCCCCATCCACGGCTCAACGATCAGCGTCGACACCACCGATCCATACGAGACCGCGGCGGAAGTCAACTCCGCGGCCACACCGTCCCAGGCGGCCGCGGCGGCTAGCATCGACTCCGGCCCCGGACCGGAATACATTCGGCTTGAATTCACTTCCGGAGGTAAAAGCCCGAAATCCATTGCCAGCAACCTCCTTAACCGGTCGCGACCACATTGACGGCCTCGGTGGTCGCATACGCATCGGCGGTGGCCGCCGGGAGGGCCACGAACATGCCATGGACCAGCGCGGCCGGCTTACTCACCACTCGGTAGTGCTTGGTGTGCGCGGTGAACCGGGCCGCCGTCAGGACCGACACGTCATTGGCAGCAGGGGGTAACACCCCCGTCGTCGGGGCACAGACGGCTGTGTTCCGAGCACTCACGGCGGTACCGATCGTCGGCAAGTCCCCCGTCGCGGCTGCCAAGACCACCGGCTGGATGGTCACAAAAGACATCGGATACCACCTGACGCGGATCGCTTCATCTGATCGGTCGACATCTTCTACATAACCACGGAAATGTCTGCTTTATAACGGAATTAGACTACTTTGTGTTGTCTGGCGTTGCTCTGCACCGACGGCATGGGTAAACGTCTGAGATGCGGGTGTCGGCGGTAGCTGAAAAACCGTGCTGACAACCATGATTCGCCATTCCCGAACGACCTGCGAACTTTGTCGCCTAGCGTAACGCCGTGGCGAGATTTGGCTCGATTGTTCGCAGTGGCGTTACGCTCGCCACGCGTGAGCCTGGATCAGGCAAACGCGGCTCCACCTGGCCATTTGCTGTCCGAGACGGTAGTTACTCAGCATGGTGCACAGGTCTGTGCTTGTCTGGTTGATGGTGATTTGGCGTTGCGGTGGCCGTGATGAGGACGCGGTGAGAAACGGAGCTTGAAGATATGTCAGCGAAAGAACGCGGTGACCAGAACGCCGTCGTCGACGCCCTGCGGAGTATTCAGCCCGCAGTCTTCATTCCGGCTTCAGTGGTCATCGTCGCCATGATCGTCGTTTCCGTGGTGTACTCGAGCGTCGCCGAGAATGCGTTCGTTCGGCTGAACTCCGCGATCACCGGCGGCGTCGGGTGGTGGTACATCCTGGTTGCCACCGGGTTTGTGGTATTCGCGCTGTACTGCGGCATTTCCCGGATTGGCACTATCCGGCTGGGCCGCGACGATGAGCTCCCCGAGTTCAGCTTCTGGGCATGGCTGGCAATGCTGTTTAGTGCCGGTATGGGTATCGGCCTGGTCTTCTACGGGGTGGCCGAGCCGCTCAGCCACTACCTGCGGCCACCGCGGTCACGCGGCGTGCCCGCGCTTACTGATGCGGCGGCTAACCAGGCGATGGCGCTGACAGTGTTCCACTGGGGCCTGCACGCCTGGGCAATTTATGTCGTGGTTGGCCTCGGTATGGCGTACATGACCTATCAGCGGGGTCGCCCCTTGTCGGTGCGCTGGCTGCTGGAGCCGGTCGTGGGTCGGGGCCGTGTAGAGGGCGCCTTGGGGCACGCGGTGGACGTCATCGCCATTGTCGGAACACTCTTTGGTGTCGCCACGTCACTGGGCTTCGGTATCACTCAGATCGCCTCCGGCCTGGAATATCTCGGCTGGATCCGGGTGGACAACTGGTGGATGGTCGGCATGATCGCCGCCATCACCGCCACTGCGACGGCGTCGGTGGTCAGTGGGGTCAGCAAGGGTTTGAAGTGGCTGTCGAACATCAATATGGCGCTGGCCGCCGCATTGGCCCTGTTCGTGTTGTTGCTCGGGCCGACACTTTTCTTGCTGCAGTCGTGGGTGCAAAATTTGGGAGGCTACGTCCAGTCGCTTCCGCAATTCATGCTGCGCACCGCGCCGTTCTCGCACGACGGCTGGCTCGGCGACTGGACTATCTTCTACTGGGGTTGGTGGATCAGCTGGGCTCCGTTTGTCGGGATGTTCATCGCGCGGATTTCGCGGGGACGGACGATCCGGGAGTTCATCGGGGCGGTGCTGCTCGTTCCCACCGTGATCGCCTCGCTATGGTTTACGATCTTCGGTGACTCGGCGTTGTTGCGGCAACGCAACAACGGCGACATGCTCGTCAACGGGGCGGTAGACACCAACACATCGCTTTTCCGATTGCTGGACGGTTTGCCTATCGGGGCTATTACCAGCGTTCTTGCTGTGCTGGTGATCGTGTTCTTCTTCGTTACGTCGTCGGACTCCGGTTCGTTGGTCATCGACATCTTGTCAGCGGGTGGTGAGCTGGACCCGCCCAAGCTGACCAGGGTCTACTGGGCGGTGTTGGAGGGGGTAGCCGCGGCCGTTTTGCTCCTGATCGGAGGTGCTGGGTCACTGACCGCGTTGCGGACGGCCGCTATTGCCACGGCCCTGCCGTTCTCAATCGTCATGGTGGTGGCGTGCTATGCGATGACCAAAGCGTTCCACTTCGACCTGGCCGCCACACCTAGGCTGCTGCACGTCACCGTGCCTGACGTGGTTGCGGCAGGAAACCGGCGACGCCACGATATCTCGGCGACGCTGTCGGGGCTCATTGCCGTCCGTGATGTCGATAGCGGCACATATATAGTCCACCCCGACACCGGCGCTCTCACCGTCACTGCACCACCAGATCCGTTGGACGATCATGTTTTTGAGTCTGATCGGCACGTAACGCGAAGAAACACAACATCATCGAGATGATGTGTTATCGACCTGCCGGGTCGCCGCTGCCTGGACCGGAGCCGGCTACTTCCGGTAAACGCGCACCGCTGGATGAATCGCCGCGGCATGAGAAGCTCGACGGTGGTGCCGGGATCGTCGCGCACGATGTCATGCTCCAGGGTGCTGGTCAGCCGATGGCCTTTGGTGTGCCACTGACCGGGTCGATCTCCGCGGCCGGCGACCACGCCACGGTCGCGTCCATAGCACAGGTCGCGCGGCGCGCGACGGCGTGACCCGACATCAAGTCCTTATCGGAGGAGCTTGGCCCCTCGCGTTGGTCCGCGGCAGGCTCGGTCGGCAAATCCTCAAATCGGCCCCAAGTTGCACCGAGCGGGAGCGGCGGTGACGGCCAACGTGTGGTGTCGTGCGGGCGGCATTCGGATGGCGCCACGGCCGGTCATCCCGGTGGCTACGCAGCAGCGCCTGCGGCGGCAGGCGGATCGCCAGAGCCTGGGTGGTAGCGGCTTGCCAGCGTTGAATTGTACGCCTATCAGGCACACAATTGATGTCATGGCTACCAAGCCTGAGCGGAAGACCGAGCGTCTTGCAGCGCGCCTGACCCCTGAGCAGGACGCGCTGATTCGTCGTGCTGCCGAGGCCGAGGGGACTGACCTCACCAATTTCACGGTTACAGCGGCGTTGGCGCACGCGCGCGACGTGCTGGCCGACCGCCGGCTCTTCGTACTCACCGATGCCGCGTGGACTGAGTTCCTCGCCGCGCTGGACCGGCCCGTCTCACACAAGCCTCGGTTGGAGAAGCTGTTCGCCGCGCGGTCCATTTTCGACACCGAGGGGTGAGCGGCTACAGCGCGCCGCGACGTATCAGCGACGCCGATGACGTCACGAGCTTCAGCAGCGGCGAGCCCAGTCTGGACGATTACTTGCGCAAGCGGGCGTTGGCCAACCATGTGCAGGGAGGGTCGCGCTGTTTCGTGACGTGCCGTGACGGTCGGGTAGTCGGCTTCTATGCGCTAGCGTCAGGGTCGGTCGCACACGCTGATGCTCCGGGACGGGTGCGCCGCAATATGCCTGACCCCGTGCCGGTGATCCTGCTGTCGCGGTTGGCGGTTGATCGCAAAGAACAGGGCAGGGGCCTGGGCAGTCATCTGCTGCGTGATGCGATCGGTCGCTGTGTCCAGGCTGCGGACTCGATCGGGCTGCGGGCGATTCTTGTTCATGCGTTGCACGATGAGGCCCGCGCGTTCTACGTCCACTTCGACTTCGAGATCTCGCCGACCGATCCGCTGCACCTAATGCTGTTGATGAAAGACGCTCGCGCGCTAATTGGCGACTGATGCTACGCGATTGACTATCGAGAGCCAGGCTACGTCATCTGATACCAACCAATCACCGACCACAGCACCGACCAGAACAAGCCACGACCACTCGGCTGACACCTGAAAACCATGGCTGAACTGCGCAAACACAGAGTGCCCCCGGCAGGATTCGAACCTGCGACACCGGCTTTAGGAGAGCCGTGCTCTATCCCCTGAGCTACGAGGGCGGGGACGCCTTTGAATACCTGACTAAAACCTAGCCGTTCGCCGCGCCGGCCGGGACTGTCCGATATTCGGTGTAAGTGGCGTTTCTCGGGATTTTTCTTTCGGTCAGCGTTCTTCGGCGGCTGGCATGCGATCGGCGAACGTGATCGCCAGGGCGTTGAGCGCTGGCTTCCAGCGTACGGCCCACTTGGTTTGCCCGGTGCCCTTGGGATCCAGGGAGCGGGTGACCAGGTAGAGCGTCTTGAGTGCTGACTGTTCGTTCGGGAAGTGTCCACGTGCCCGCACCGCCCGCCGGTAGCGCGCATTGAGACTTTCAATTGCGTTGGTAGAACACGGGACTCGCCGTATTTCGACATCATAGTCCAGGAACGGAATGAACTCTTCCCACGCGCTGTCCCACAGCCGTGTGATCGCCGGGTAAGGCTTACCCCATTTCTCGGCGAACTCCTCGTAGCGCAACCTGGCCTCAGCGGCACTGGCTGCGGTGTAGATCGGCTTGAGGTCGACGCTGATCTTGTCCCAGTACTTGCGGGAGGCATACCGGAAAGTGTTGCGGATCAGATGGATGATGCAGGTCTGCACCGTGGCCAACGGGAACGCCGCGGACACGCTGTCGGGCAACCCTTTGAGGCCGTCGCAGACCAGGAAGAAGATGTCTTTGACCCCACGATTGCGCAGGTCGGTGAGCACTGCCAGCCAAAATTTGGCTGACTCACCGTCGCCTTCGCCGGCCCACATCCCCAGGATGTCCTTGTGGCCGTCGAGGTCGACGCCGATCGCGGCGTAGACCGGCCGGTTGCGGACCTGCCCGTCGCGGATCTTGACCATGATCGCGTCGATGAACACCGCGGCGTAGACCTTCTCCAGCGGCCTGGACCACCACGCCTGCATCTCCTCGATGACCCGGTCGGTGATCCGCGAGATGGTGTCCTTGGACACCGACACCCCGTAAACGTCGGCGAAGTGAGCCGCGATCTCGCCGGTGGTCAGGCCTTTGGCGTACAGCGACAACACCACCCGGTCCACATCGGTGACCCGGCGCTTACGTTTGCCCACGATCACCGGCTCGAAGGTGCCGTTGCGGTCACGGGGCACCGCAATCTCGACCTGTCCGCACGCATCGGTTATCACCTTCTTGTTACGAGATCCGTTGCGTGAGTTTCCACTTCCACGCCCGGCTGCGGCGTGCCTGTCGTAGCCGAGGTGTTCGGTCATCTCCTCTTGCAGGGCGGCTTCGAGCACCGTCTTGGTCAGCGCCTTGAGCAACCCGTCAGGGCCGGTCAATGCGACCCCCTCAGCGCGTGCCTGGCGTACCAGATCACCCACCAGCGCCCGCTCGGCACCGGAGAGCTCACGGGCCGCAACGGCCGCCTCATCCACGTCCTGGCCGGCGTGAGCCGGCTCTATCACCTGAGCAGCATCCATGCCCTTGAGTGTGTTTGGTCATAGCAGTGATTCCTTCTGCCCCACGCCGGGGGCGGTCAGAACCACTTACACCGAATCAGCGATAGACCCCTCCGGCGGCGGGGGGGTTGGCGGTGTTTGTGGCGTCCGGTCGTCGGGGTGCGGCGGGTGTGAGTGTAGCGGGCGCAACGAGGGCCACCTGACGCTCGGGCGTGTGTGGTGGGCGCTTGTCGGCCAACGCTCTGGGGTTCAGAGCTGTTGCGTGTTGAGTGTGTTTTAGTGTGCGTTAGTGTGTTCTAATTGGCGGCGTGAATCTGGCGGATTGGGCGGAGTCGGTGGGGGTGAATCGACATACCGCTTATCGCTGGTTTCGGGAGGGGACGTTGCCGGTGCCCGCGGAGCGGGTTGGCCGGTTGATCCTGGTCAAGACGGCCGCCTCGGCGTCGGCCGCAGCGGCGGGAGTGGTGCTGTATGCGCGGGTGTCAAGCCATGATAGGCGTTCGGATCTGGATCGGCAGGTCGCGCGTCTAACCGCGTGGGCCACCGAGCGTGACTTGGGGGTGGGGCAAGTGGTGTGCGAGGTCGGTTCCGGCCTGAACGGCAAGCGACCCAAGCTGCGGCGCATCTTGTCGGACCCCGATGCGAGAGTGATCGTTGTGAAGCATCGGGATCGGCTGGCGCGTTTCGGGGTGGAGCACCTCGAGGCGGCGCTGTCTGCTCAGGGCCGGCGGATTGTGGTCGCCGATCCTGGTGAGACGACCGATGATCTGGTGTGTGACATGATCGAGGTCTTGACCGGTATGTGCGCGCGGCTGTACGGGCGTCGCGGTGCGCGCAACCGGGCGATGCGTGCGGTCACGGAGGCCAAGCGTGAGCCGGGGGCGGGGTGATGATCGTCAGGATGCGTAGCTGCGCTCAGGCCGCGAAGGTGCCCGAGGCCACCGGTGGTGTGCAGCTGGCGGGCAAGCCGAAACCCGATGGGACACCGACGTTCTCCCGGTATGTGGAGATCGGCGTGGATTTTGAGGCGCACCGGCCGGTGGTGGAGTCGGTTTCGGTGCTGTTCGAGCTTTATGACGGCGACGCCAACAGTTATGCCGCGACCGGGGGGCCGGGTGCCCAACTGCCGTCGGGCTGGATGGTCACGGCGGCGAAATTCGAGGTCGAGTGGCCCGCCGACCCGCAGCGGGCGGGTTTGGTGCGTTCACATTTCGGCGCCCGCCGCAAAGCTTTCAACTGGGGCCTGGCCCAGGTGAAGGCCGACCTCGACGCCAAAGCCGCTGATCCGGCACATGAGTCGGTGGACTGGGACTTGAAGTCGCTGCGATGGGCGTGGAACCGAGCCAAAGATGACGTGGCGCCGTGGTGGGCCGAGAATTCCAAGGAGTGCTACTCGTCGGGGTTGGCCGATCTGGCCCAGGGCCTGGCTAATTGGAAAGCTGGCAAGAACGGGACCCGCAAAGGCCGGCGGGTGGGCTTCCCGCGATTCAAATCCGGGCGGCGTGATCCTGGCAGGGTGCGGTTCACCACCGGCACCATGCGCATAGAGGATGACCGGCGCACGATCACGGTCCCGGTGATCGGGCCGCTGCGGGCCAAGGAGAACACCCGCCGGGTGCAACGCCACCTCGTGAGCGGGCGCGCGCAGATCCTGAACATGACCTTGTCGCAGCGGTGGGGCCGGTTATTCGTGGCGGTCTGCTACGCGCTGCGCACCCCGACCACCAGATCACCGCTCACCCAGCCGACTGTGCGCGCCGGAATGGACCTGGGAGTCCGGACCCTGGCCACGGTCGCCACCCTCGACACCGCCACCGGCGAGCAGACCATCATCGAATACCCAAACCCGGCCCCGCTCAAGGCGACACTCGTCGCCCGTCGCAGGGCCGGCCGAGAACTTTCCCGCCGCATCCCCGGCTCCCATGGGCATCGGGCAGTGAAAGCCAAGCTGGCCCGCCTGGATCGCCGGTGCGTGCACCTACGGCGGGAAGCAGCCCACCAGCTCACCACCGAGTTGGCGGGCACCTATGGCCAGGTCGTGATCGAAGACCTCGACGTGGCCGCGATGAAACGCAGCATGCGCCGGCGGGCGTTTCGCCGATCGGTCTCCGATGCCGCAATGGGTTTGGTCGCGCCGCAGCTGGCTTACAAAACGGCCAAGTGCAGCGGCGTGCTGACGGTGGCGGACCGCTGGTTTGCCTCCAGCCAAATCCACCACGGCTGCACCAGCCCCGACGGCACACCGTGCCGGCTGCAAGGCAAGGGCCGCATCGACAAACACCTGCTCTGCCCTGTAACGGGCGAGGTAGTCGACCGCGACAGAAACGCTGCTTTGAATCTCCGTGACTGGCCGGATAACGCCAGTCGTGGTCCAGTCGGGACCACGGCCCCATCGGCACCCGGGCCAACCACCACGGTTGGTACAGGCCATGGCGCGGACACCGGATCATCCGGCGCCGGCGGAGCATCCGTAAGACCCCGCCCACGCAGGGCCGGACGCGGCGAGGCCAAAACCCAAACCCCGCAAGGGGACGCCGCATGAGAGTGCAACTAAAACACACTCAACGGCAACGGTGTCGTCGGGATGCCAGCGCCGCCCACGCATCTTCACTTGATCGAGATCGATCAGGTGATCGGCCGCTCATTGGCGGCCGCGGCATCATGCAGATGGTTGACGAGCTGCGTGCGGCCGCTTCCGGTCCAAAATCGCCAGACAGCTACCAGGAACGGGCCGCAGTTACCAGGCCCTGTACCAGGGTAGCGGTGACCGGTGACATGCCGCCGACGCCGGGGAGGGTACTGCGTGGGCCCAGACCCCTTACCCGAATCGATAGTTCCAGCTGGGTCCCGCCGTCGCGGACCCGGTTGACCGGATTGTCTGGATGCAGGCCGCGGAGCTCCTCCGGGATGGCGGCCAGATCGGTGACTACCCGATAGCCGGGCAGCTGGATGTGCCGCGCGAGATGGGCGGCAAGCGCGCGGTTGCGGCCCCCGGCCAACAGCTGGGTGCTGCGCCCGATGCGGTCGTAGCCGTGCAGCGACACGGCGACGTCAACGTGGTCAAGGAATTCGGCGAGGCGCGCCGATTCCGCAGGGTCGAACCGGGCCGACGGCAGGTGGTGCGGGTAGTTGTCCGGATGACGCAGCAGGTACACCGAAGCGCCCGCAGCCTCGGCGGAGCGTTCGGCGATCAGGTCGGTCGCCTGCTCCAGGCCGCCCCCGTGGATGGCGAGGAAGCCGAAGCGGGACCGCAGCTGGCTCGTCTCGATGACGCCGGGCTGGCTTAGCAACTCCGAAAGTGATTGTGGCGCAGGCCCAGATCTCGATGACGGTAACACTGGCAGGGGCCACCGCGCGGGGTCCCAGCGGTGCAGATAGTCGATCCAGCGTTGCGGCAGCCCGTGGTGTCGAGCGCCGTCGATGACGCGCGGTAGATAGCCCGGCCGCGGCCGGCCCGGCATCACCCGGTGGTCAATGTAGACCCAGGCCGGCAACGCTGTGTCGTCGGTGTGCACGGTCAACCGTTCGCGCCGGTAGCGCACCGGCACGCCTTCGGCGCTGTCCAACCTGACCAGGTCGCGCTCGGAGAGCTGCCATAGCACGCCATGCACCTTGTTTCCGGCGAAGGGTTCGACGGTGGCCACGCCGCGCTGGTTGATCAGCCAGTTGTGATCGCTGAGCACTGCCGGCCGCGGAGCACCGGCGTCGGGACAGCGCGACGCCATCTGGTGGGCGCACAGGTTGGACCCGTAGGCGAAGTAGGGATGCCGGCGGTCCGGCATTCAGCCGGTCACCGTGAGATAGATCAGCATCACGTTGAGCAGACTAACCATCACCGCGACCACCCAGCCAACCCAAGTCGTGGCGCGATGGTTGGTGTCGCCGCCCATCACCGCGGGGCTGCCGGTGAGTTTGACCAGTGGAAGTACCGCAAACGGAATACCGAACGACAGCACCACCTGTGAGAGCACCAATGTGCGGGTGGGGTCGAAGCCCAGCGTAAGTATCGCCAACGCGGGGCCCAGCGTGATTAGGCGGCGCACCAGCATGGGAACGCTCCAGTGCAGCAGCCCCTGCATGATCATCGCGCCGGCGTAAGCACCCACCGACGACGACGCCAAGCCGGACGCCAGCAACCCGACCGCGAAGAGCACCGCGATCGTCGCCCCCAAGGTGTCGTGGACGGCGTGGTAGGCGCCTTCGATCGAGGCGGTGTCCCCACGGCCCCGCATGTTCAGCGCGGCAACCAGCAGCATCGCGGCGTTTACCCCGCCGGCTATCAGCATCGCCAGGCCGACATCCCAGCGGGTGACGCGCAGCAGCCGGCGCCGCTGAGGGCCCGGATCGGGATGCCCGTGCCGGTCGCGCGCGAGACCTGAATGCAGGTAGACGGCGTGCGGCATGACGGTCGCCCCCATGATCGCCGCGGCCAAAAGAACGCTCTCGGTTCCCTGAAAGCGCGGTGCCAAACCGCCGAGGACCGCATTGGGGGGTGGTGTCACGACGAAGAAACTGGCGGTGAAGCCGATGGCAATCACCAGCAGCAAGGCGGTGATGACGCGCTCGAACAAACGTTGACCGCGCCGATCCTGGATCGTCAGCAGCAGCAGCGAGACCACCCCGGTGATGATCCCGCCGATCGGCAGCGGCAGGTTGAACATGATCCGCAATGCGATAGCTCCGCCGATCACTTCGGCCACATCGGTTGCCATCGCGACGATCTCGGCCTGTGCCCAGTAGGCCAGCCGGGCCGGGCGTCCCATTCGCTTGCCGATCGCTTCCGGCAGTGAGCGTCCGGTCACCAGCCCGAGCTTTGCCGACAGGTACTGCACCAGGGCGGCCATCACGTTGGCGGCGACGATCACCCATAACAACAGGTAGCCGAACTGGGCGCCGGAGCTGACGTTGGCTGCCACGTTCCCGGGGTCGACGTAGGCGATGGCCGCGACAAAGGCTGGCCCGAGCAGATACCAGCTCGTCTTCAGGGAAGTCCGGGTGTCCTGGGCCAACTCACCGACTTTCGATCCACGCGAACAAAGATGCGAGAGTAACCGAAATTCGCCCGCCACCAACCACCGGGCTACTCGGGACCTCCGCTGGCTATCGGTAGTCGGGGTTGGCGAAGTCCGGCCGGCAGCCGGCGTCCCACTTGGTGCGTTGATTGCCGTAGGCCGGGATGCCGCCGGCGACCCGCAACATCTGCGCGATGTGCATCAGATTGAACGTCATGAATGTGGTGTTGCGGTTGGTGAAGTCGTTCTCTGGACCGCCGGATCCGGGGTCGAGATACGACGGTCCCGGCCCCGCTTCACCGATCCAGCCGGCATCCGCTTGCGGCGGGATGGTGTATCCCAGGTGTTGCAGGCTATAGAGCACATTCATCGCGCAATGCTTGACGCCGTCCTCGTTTCCGGTAATGAGGCAACCACCGGCGCGGCCGTAGTAGGCGTACTGTCCATCCTCGTTGAGCAGGCTCGAGCATGCGTACAGGCGCTCGATAACCCGTTTCATCACCGAGCTGTTGTCGCCCAGCCAGATCGGCCCGCACAGCACCAGGATGTGCGCATCGAGGACACGCCGATACAGGGCGGGCCATTCGTCGGTCGCCCAACCGTGTTCGGTCATGTCCGGCCATACGCCGGTCGCTATGTCATGGTCAACTGCGCGCAGAGTGTCGACCTGGACGCCATGCTCACGCATGATCCCCGAGCTGCGCTCAATGAGCCCGCCGGTATGGCTGAGCTCTGGCGAGCGCTTCAGTGTCGCGTTGATGAACAGCGCACGCAGCCCGTCGAATCGGGGTGGGGCCGCGGCGTTCTGGTCAGAGGTTGTGGTCATACGTCATACCCACCTGCCTGTCATCGTCGTGCCGGGTTGCCGCTGGGCGGCGGTGCTGGTGCCAAGAAATGACCGATCAGGCAGCAGCGTACCGCCCTTCACCGGTGATCAGGGGTAGGTCGAGGGTTGTCCGGATACCCGGTTCGGCGGCCACCACTGCAGGGATCGCGTTGACGATGCGCATCGCGGTGGCGACCAGTCCGGCGTGGTTGTGGTCCCCGTGGCGGCTGCTCAGGCAGATGTCCATGGCGTAGCAGGGCTCGCCGGAGATTTCGATGCGGTACGAGCCGCCCGGCTGGGCGGGCTGCGGCCACTCGGGACATAGGTCCGCGCGCAACCGGGTCACGTGTTCCAGGACTACCGCTGGCACGCCGTCGACCAGGCCGAGCACCTCGAAGCGCAGGGCGGCGGCGCTGCCCTTAGGAATATGGCCCGATGCAATGTTGAAGGCCTCCGGCGCCGGCTCCCGGACATACATTTCCTCGACCCCGTCAAGTGAAATGCCAAGGCCCGCAGCAAGTTGTCGGACCACTGATCCCCAGGCCAGGCTGAGCACACCTGGCTGCAGCAGCATCGGGATCTGGTCCATCGGCTTACCGAAGCCCATCACGTCGAACATGACTACGGCGCTGTCATAGGTGGCGTAGTCGACGATCTCCATGCAGCGTATCTGCTCGATGCTTTCACAGGTGCCGGCCAACGCCATCGGCAACAGGTCGTTGGCGAAACCCGGATCGATGCCGTTCACGTACAGACTTGAATTTCCTGCGCGCGCAGCGTCTTGCAAAGGCTTGATGATCTCGTCGGGGATCACCTGCCACGGATATTGCAAGAACACCGGGCCGCTGCCGACGATATTGATCCCTGCCGCCAAGATTCGGCGGTAGTCTTCCAGCGCCTCGGGCAGCCGATTGTCGGCCATCGCGTTGTAGACGGCGCACCGCGGCCCGGTGGCGAGCACGGCGTTCAGATCGGTGCTGGCCCGCACACCCGTCGAATCCGCCAGCCCGGCAAGCTCTGCCGCATCCTTGCCGGCTTTGGCGTCCGATGACACCCAGACACCGGTGAGCTCGAACTCCGGGTCGGCGATGAGCGCACGCAACGAGTGCACGCCAACGTTGCCGGTGCCCAATTGAACGACGGGTATGGCCATGGCGGGCTCCTTAGCGGTAGGGGTCAGACTGCGACTGCTCGCGCATCATCGGTTCACAGGTCCGGAATGGGAAGGTCGAGATTGGGGAAGGTGAGTCCGCCGTCGACCTCCAACGTCTTGCCGGTCAGGAAGCTGCCCGCCGGAGAGGCCAAATACACTGCCGCAGCTGCAATGTCGACGGGGTCACCGAGCCGGCGCAGTGGTGTCGCCTGCTCCATCGGCGCACGCAGCTCGTCGTTGGCGGCTACCACCTCCAGCGCCGAGGTCAGGATGGAACCCGGCGCGATCGCATTGACCCGGACGCGTGGGCACAGGTCCAGCGCCGCCAGCCGGGTGTAGTGGGCCAGTGCGGCCTTGGCGGTGCCGTAGGCGGCGAAACCCCGCGCCGCCAGCCGGCCCATGGTGGAGCTGATGTTGATCACGCTGCCGCCGCCGGAGTGTTCCAGCATCAACGGCACCGCCGCGACGGTCAGCGCGTGGGCGGTGCCCACGTTGAAGGCGAAGGCGTCCGCGAGGTCCTTGGTCGAGGTGCTTAGCAGCGTGTTGGGCATGGTGCCGCCAACGTTGTTGACGACGATGTCGAGCTTCCCGAAAGCTCCGACGGCCTGACCAGCCAGCTGCGCGGTCACCTCGGGATGGGCCAGATCGGCGGCAACGGTGTGGGCGCGGCGGCCGGCAGCGCGGATCTGTTCGGCGACAGCGTCAAGCTCGGATGATGTTCGTGAAGCGATGAGGACATCCGCGCCGGCCTGGGCGAAAGCCAATGCGATGGCTGCTCCCAGGCCGCGGCCGCCGCCGGTGATGACGGCAACCTTGTCGTCAAGACGGAACATATCCAGGATCATGGCGCCCTCTTTTCCGGCTGTCGGCCGAAAAGGTAACAAGCTTGCTGCAGCTTCCTGTGACTGCTCCCGAAACCTGGGGGTGGCCTGCTGTGTATGCACGGCATACGGACATCCTTCCCCTGAGACCCGCGGTCGAACCAGCCACGTGTCCATCATCAGGGGTCAACCCCGGCCAAGGGCGACGGCACGCCAAGTTCGCCGACCGTTAACCTAGTGCTGTTAGCTTCATTTGCTGCGAGCAAAACAGCTGGTCGGCCGTTAGGAACTGAATTGAAACTCAACCGATTTGGTGCCGCCGTAGGTGTCCTGGCTGCGGGTGCGCTGGTGTTGTCCGCGTGTGGTAACGACGACAATGTGACCGGGGGAGGTGCAACCACTGGCCAGGCGTCGGCGAAGGTCGATTGCGGGGGGAAGAAGACACTCAAAGCCAGTGGGTCGACGGCGCAGGCCAACGCGATGACCCGCTTTGTCAACGTGTTCGAGCAGGCCTGCCCCGGCCAAACCCTGAACTACACGGCCAATGGTTCGGGCGCTGGAATCAGCGAATTTAATGGCAACCAAACCGATTTCGGTGGCTCAGATGTACCCCTGAGCAAGGACGAGGCCGCAGCGGCGCAGCGGCGTTGCGGCTCGCCGGCGTGGAATCTGCCGGTGGTGTTCGGCCCGATCGCGGTTACCTACAACCTCAACAGCGTTTCCTCGCTAAATTTGGACGGCCCCACGTTGGCGAAGATCTTCAACGGCTCCATTACGCAGTGGAACAATCCCGCGATCCAGGCGCTGAACCGCGACTTCACGCTGCCAGGTGAGCGGATTCACGTGGTGTTCCGCAGCGATGAGTCGGGGACCACGGACAACTTCCAGAGGTACCTGCAGGCCGCGTCCAACGGTGCGTGGGGTAAGGGCGCTGGAAAGTCGTTCCAAGGCGGCGTCGGTGAGGGCGCGCGGGGTAACGATGGCACGTCAGCGGCCGCGAAGAACACCCCGGGGTCGATCACCTACAACGAGTGGTCGTTCGCCCAGGCGCAGCACCTGACCATGGCCAACATCGTCACTTCGGCTGGTGGGGACCCGGTGGCGATTACTATCGACTCGGTCGGCCAGACGATCGCCGGGGCCACCATCTCCGGGGTGGGCAACGACCTGGTGCTCGACACGGACTCGTTCTACCGGCCGAAGCGTCCCGGCTCCTATCCGATCGTGTTAGCGACATACGAAATCGTTTGCTCGAAGTATCCCGACTCGCAGGTTGGCACGGCTGTGAAGGCGTTCCTGCAGAGCACTATCGGCGCCGGTCAAAGCGGCCTGGGGGACAACGGATACATCCCAATTCCGGACGAGTTCAAATCGAGGCTGTCGACTGCGGTCAACGCGATCGCCTGATCTGAGGTTGACGTGGTCACCGAGCCGCTCACAAAGCCGGCGCTAGTGGCGGTCGACATGCGCCCCGCGCGGCGCGGCGAGCGGCTGTTCAAGCTGGCCGCGTCGGCCGCCGGTTCGACGATCGTCATCGCAATCCTGCTGATCGCGATATTCCTGTTGGTCCGCGCCGTGCCGTCGTTGCGGGCGAATCACGCCAATTTCTTCACCAGTACCCAATTCGACACGTCGGACGATGAGCAGCTGGCGTTTGGTGTCCGGGACTTGTTCATGGTCACGGCGTTGAGTTCGATAACGGCTCTGGTGTTGGCGGTGCCGGTGGCTGTCGGGATCGCGGTGTTCCTCACCCACTACGCGCCGAGGAGACTGTCGCGTCCATTCGGCGCGATGGTGGATCTACTGGCCGCAGTGCCGTCGATCATCTTCGGGTTGTGGGGGATCTTTGTGCTGGCGCCCAAGCTCGAGCCGATCGCGAGGTTTCTCAATCGCAACTTGGGCTGGTTGTTCCTGTTTAAGCAGGGCAACGTGTCGTTGGCCGGCGGCGGCACGATTTTCACCGCGGGCATCGTGCTGTCGGTGATGATCCTGCCTATCGTCACATCGATATCACGCGAAGTGTTCCGGCAGACTCCGCTGATCCAAATCGAAGCAGCGCTGGCGCTAGGCGCGACGAAATGGGAGGTAGTGCGGATGACCGTGCTGCCATACGGGCGAAGCGGGGTGGTCGCGGCCTCCATGCTGGGTTTGGGGCGGGCTCTGGGCGAAACCGTGGCCGTGCTGGTCATCCTGCGCTCGGCCGCGCGGCCGGGGACCTGGTCGCTGTTCGACGGCGGTTATACGTTCGCTTCCAAGATCGCCTCCGCTGCTTCAGAATTCAGCGAACCGCTGCCGACCGGAGCCTATATTTCGGCGGGATTTGCGTTATTCGTGCTGACGTTCCTGGTCAATGCGGCCGCTCGCGCAATCGCCGGCGGGAAGGTCAACGGGTGAGTCCCTCAACGAGCATCGAGGCGCTCGACCAGCCGGTAAAGCCGGTGGTGTTTCGTCCGCTTACGCTGCGACGGCGGATCAAAAACAGCGTCGCGACAACGTTTTTCTTCACCTCGTTCGTGGTCGCGTTGATACCGTTGGTCTGGCTGCTTTGGGTGGTGATTGCCCGGGGTTGGTTTGCCGTCACCCGATCGGGCTGGTGGACCCACTCGCTGCGCGGCGTGCTGCCAGAGCAATTCGCCGGTGGGGTGTATCACGCCCTGTACGGCACGCTGGTGCAGGCCGGGGTGGCCGCCGTGCTGGCCGTGCCGCTGGGCTTGATGACCGCGGTTTACCTAGTGGAATACGGGACTGGTCGAATGTCGCGGGTGACTACCTTCACCGTCGACGTGCTTGCCGGCGTGCCCTCTATCGTGGCGGCGTTATTCGTCTTCAGCCTGTGGATCGCCACCCTAGGATTTCAGCAGAGCGCCTTTGCCGTGGCGTTGGCGTTGGTCCTGCTGATGTTGCCGGTGGTGGTTCGGGCAGGCGAGGAGATGCTCAGGTTGGTGCCCGATGAACTGCGAGAAGCCAGCTACGCGTTAGGCGTTCCGAAATGGAAGACGATCGTGCGGATCGTCGCCCCGATCGCGATGCCGGGCATCGTGTCAGGCATCTTGTTGTCCATCGCGCGCGTCGTCGGTGAAACCGCACCGGTTCTGGTGCTGGTCGGGTACAGCCACTCCATCAACCTCGACGTCTTCCACGGCAACATGGCCTCGCTGCCGTTGCTGATCTACACCGAACTCACCAATCCCGAGCACGCCGGCTTCCTGCGCGTCTGGGGCGCGGCGCTGACCCTGATCATCGTGGTCGCCACGATCAACCTGGCCGCGGCGATGATCCGGTTCGTCGCAACCCGACGGCGGTGACTCCCGTTATGACGTGAGTTTCACCACTCGGTCGTTGCCGCGGTCGGCGACGTAGACGGTCCGGTCGCTGTCCACTGCCACCGCGAGGGGGGTGTTGAGGCCGGTGAACGGTAGCACTGTCGAGGTGGTCGACCCGGCCAGGAGTTTGACCACCTGGTTTGTGTTGTGCTCGGTGACGTAGACGGTTCCGGCTTCGTCCACCGCGATGCCCCACGGTGCGGTGATATCCGTGAATGGCAGCACGACCTGGTTATTCGACTCGGCCTCTAGCTTGACAACCCTGTTGTTGTCGGTGTCGGTGACATAGACGTTGCCGGAGTTGTCGACGGCCACCCCGTCGGGGTCGTTGAGGCCGGTGAACGGCAGCACGGTCTGGGTCTTGGATCCGGCCGCCAACTTCACCACCCTGTTGTTGCCCCGGTCGGCGACGTATACCGCACCCTGGGTATCCACCGCGAGACCTTCGGGGTAGTTGAGGCCGTCGAACGGTAGCACGGTCTGGTTGTTGGACCCGGCCGCTAACGTCACCACCCGGTTGTTGAAATCGGTGACGTATACGGTGCCAGCGCCGTCCACCGCCAACCCCTGCGGCTGGTACAGCCCGTTGAACGGTAACACCGTCGTGCCGGTTGACCCGGTGGCCAACTTGACCACTCGGCCGTACATGCCCTCACTGGTGACGTACACGTTGCCGGCGCTGTCCACTGCCACCCCACTCGGCGAGAGGCGGAAGTCGATGCCGGTGAACGGCAACACGGTCTGTCCGGATGCCTGCGTCGGCGACCACGAAGGTCGTAAGACCAGGTAGCCGGCGGCGGCGACGATGGCCACCAGTACGATCGCGGCAGCGCCGACGACGGCCCACACCTTCCGTTTGTTGCCGGCCGGCGGCACAGCGTGTCCCAGGGAGGCCTGGAGCGCATTCGGGACGGCAGGGGAGTGTCCGGTTTGGCTGGGCCAGTTCCCGCCGCGGCTGTCCGCTGCCAGGGGTCCGGCCACGGTCGCGGAGTCCCCGGGCGACCATCGGGCAGCACCCGGGGTCGGTGGGCCGGTGCCCGCCCCGGCAATGCCGGACTCGGACTGGCTCAAGCCCGTATCGGCCGGAGTGGCCAGCAAGGTTGCGTTGTCACCGCGCCGCAGAATCGTCGTGGCCTGGTGTTGCTCGGATGTGGTGAGTGCGTCATGGGCGGCGATGGCCAGATCACCAGCGCTCATAAAGCGCTCCGCGGGGTTTTTGGCCATGCCTTTGGCGATCACCTGATCCAGGGCCGGCGGCACGCGCCCGGGCCGTAGCTGGCTGGGCTGCGGGGCAGGGTCCATTAGATGCGCGGCGATCAACCGCTCAACGCTGTCGGCCCGATACGGTGGGGCACCGGTCAAACACTCACCCAACACGCACGCCAACGCATAGATATCTGCGCGATAGGTGACCTCATCGCCGGTGAACCGCTCCGGGGCCATGTAGTTGTAGGTTCCCACGGCGGTCCCGGTCTGGGTCAGCCCCGGGTCGGAGGCGGCACGGGCAATACCGAAATCGACCAGATAGGCGAAGTCGCTCGCGGTGACCAGAATGTTTTCCGGTTTTACGTCGCGGTGCGTTACGCCGTTGGCATGCGCGGCATCCAAAGCGGCGGCGATCTGGCGCACGATGGCCACAGCTCGGGCCGGGGTCAGCGGACCATACTGTTTCAATAGGGCGCGTAAAGAGGTGCCGTCGATCATGCGCATTTCGACAAAGAACTGTCCGTTGATCTCGCCGTAGTCATGGATCGGCACGATGTGTGGCTCGGTCAGCCGTCCCGCGGTGTCGGCCTCGCGTTGCATCCGTGCTCGAAACACCGCATTGTCGGAGTACTGCGGCGAGATCAACTTCAGCGCCACCACCCGGTGCTTGCGGGTGTCCTCGGCCTCATAAACCTCGCCCATCCCGCCTCGGCCCAGCAGCCGCAATAGCTGACACGGCCCAAATTGCGACCCTACCTGCGGAACGGCATCGCTCACCGTCGAATTCCCTTCACTAGGTCAAGAAATAGCATTCACCGCGGCCGCCAATTTTGCTTGGAACGATTTGGGCAACGGAATGGAGCCGTATTGGTCCAGGCCTTCTTGGCCTGGACCAATCGCGGCTTGCATAAACGCCCTTACCGCAGTACCGGTCGTCGCATCCGGGTATTTCGAGCAGACGATCTCATAGGTCGCCAGCACGATCGGGTAAGAGCCAGGCTGGGTGGGCCTGTAGAACGACGACGTGTCCAATACCAGGTCGTTGCCTTGTCCCATGATCTTGGCCCCGGCGATTGTCTTGCCGACCGACTCGGTGGTGATCGCCACTGGATCCGGACCCGCCGACGTGATGATCTGGGCCATGTTCAACTGCTTACCCACCGCAAACGACCACTCGTTGTAGGTGATCGACCCGTCGGTCGTCTGCAGTAGGGCCGACGTGCCGTTGTTCCCGCTGGCGCCGACGCCGACGCCCCCGTTGAACGTTTCGCTGGCGCCTTTGCCCCACGCCCCGTTGGATGCGCCGTCGAGGTATTTCTGGAAGTTGTCCGACGTACCGGACTTGTCGCTGCGGAAGATAACGCTAATCGGTGTTGGCGGCAGGTCGGTGCCGGAGTTGAGGGCTTGGATCTGTGGATCATTCCACACGGTGATGGTGCCGTTGAAAATCTTGGCGGTAGTGGGTCCGTCAAGATTCAGCGTGCTCACGCCCTTGATATTGTAGGTGATCGCGATCGGGCCGAACACCGTCGGCAGGTCCCATGCCGGGGAACCGCACCGCTCCGCCGCCCGGTCAGGTTGACCGGTCGACGGATTCAACGGGACATCCGAGCCGGCGAAATCGGTTTCGTTGTTGAGAAACTGGGTCACCCCGGCACCGGACCCGTTGGCGTTGTAGTCCAACGTGTAGCCCGGGCACGATCGCACGTAGGCATAGACGAACTGCTCCATGGCATTTTCTTGTGCGGTCGAGCCGCTGGAGTGGAGCTCCTTCTTGCCGCCGCAGTGCACCGACCCAGACGTGCCGCCTGCGCCTGACGACGAGCTGTTGGTGCCACCGCCGCATGCTGTCAACACCAGTGTGCCGGCGGCCAACAGGCTTACCGCTGCGCCGGATCGGGCGAACTTCACGCAACTCCTCTCGAGGGGGTCGTGGTGGCGGATCCACTCGCCACCGGTGGTCGCCGAGCCACCGACCCGGGGTCGGTATTCGAGCCGTCACCGTTGTGCATCGAAAGAGGTCTGATCATTGAAATCCTAGCGTTCAGGAGGGGCCGCTGATACTGAGGGTCGACGGCGCGCTTTGTCCAAGGAGCATCCCAAGGAGCATGTAGTACCCTGCGCCGATGGCGTGTGAACGGCTCGGCGGCCAGAGCGGTGCTGCTGATGTCGACGCCGCTGCGCCGGCGATGGCGGCGGTGAACCTCACCCTGGGTTTCGCTGGCAAAACCGTGCTCGACCAGGTGAGTATGGGCTTTCCCGCTCGTGCGGTGACGTCGTTGATGGGACCGACCGGTTCAGGTAAGACGACTTTTTTGCGCACCCTAAACCGGATGAATGACAAGGTCTCCGGTTACCGCTACAGCGGTGATGTGCTGTTGGGCGGACGCAGCATCTTCAACTACCGCGACGTGCTGGAGTTTCGCCGCCGGGTTGGCATGCTGTTCCAGCGCCCGAATCCGTTCCCGATGTCAATCATGGACAACGTGCTCGCCGGCGTGCGTGCCCACAAACTGGTGCCGCGCAAGGAATTCCGTGGCGTCGCGCAGGCTCGGCTTACCGAGGTCGGCCTCTGGGACGCGGTCAAGGATCGGCTCAGCGATTCACCGTTTCGACTCTCTGGTGGTCAGCAGCAGTTGTTGTGCCTAGCCCGTACGCTTGCGGTGAATCCGGAGGTGTTGCTGCTCGACGAGCCCACCTCCGCGCTGGACCCGACTACCACCGAGAAGATCGAAGAGTTCATCCGATCGCTCGCTGATCGCCTCACGGTGATCATCGTGACCCATAACCTTGCCCAGGCCGCCCGCATCAGCGACCGGGCGGCCCTGTTCTTCGACGGCAGGCTGGTGGAGGAAGGGCCCACCGAACAGCTGTTCTCCTCGCCGAAGCATGCGGAAACCGCCCGATACGTCGCCGGACTGTCGGGGGACGTCAAGGACGCCAAGCGCGGAAATTGAAGAGCACAGAAAGGTATGGCGTGAAAATTCGTTTGCATACGCTGTTGGCCGTGTTGACCGCTGCGCCGCTGCTGCTAGCAGCGGCGGGCTGTGGCTCGAAACCACCGAGCGGTTCGCCTGAAACGGGCGCCGGCGCCGGTACTGTCGCGACTACCCCCGCGTCGTCGCCGGTGACGTTGGCGGAGACCGGTAGCACGCTGCTCTACCCGCTGTTCAACCTGTGGGGTCCGGCCTTTCACGAGAGGTATCCGAACGTCACGATCACCGCTCAGGGCACCGGTTCTGGTGCCGGGATCGCGCAGGCCGCCGCCGGGACGGTCAACATTGGGGCCTCCGACGCCTATCTGTCGGAAGGTGATATGGCCGCGCACAAGGGGCTGATGAACATCGCGCTAGCCATCTCCGCTCAGCAGGTCAACTACAACCTGCCCGGAGTGAGCGAGCACCTCAAGCTGAACGGAAAAGTCCTGGCGGCCATGTACCAGGGCACCATCAAAACCTGGGACGACCCGCAGATCGCTGCGCTCAACCCCGGCGTGAACCTGCCCGGCACCGCGGTAGTTCCGCTGCACCGCTCCGACGGGTCCGGTGACACCTTCTTGTTCACCCAGTACCTGTCCAAGCAAGATCCCGAGGGCTGGGGCAAGTCGCCCGGCTTCGGCACCACCGTCGACTTCCCGGCGGTGCCGGGTGCGCTGGGTGAGAACGGCAACGGCGGCATGGTGACCGGTTGCGCCGAGACACCGGGCTGCGTGGCCTATATCGGCATCAGCTTCCTCGACCAGGCCAGTCAACGGGGACTCGGCGAGGCCCAACTAGGCAATAGCTCTGGCAATTTCTTGTTGCCCGACGCGCAAAGCATTCAGGCCGCGGCGGCTGGCTTCGCATCGAAAACCCCGGCGAACCAGGCGATTTCGATGATCGACGGGCCCGCCCCGGACGGCTACCCGATCATCAACTACGAGTACGCCATCGTCAACAACCGGCAAAAGGACGCCGCCACCGCGCAGACCTTGCAGGCATTTCTGCACTGGGCGATCATCGACGGCAACAAGGCCTCGTTCCTCGACCAGGTTCATTTCCAGCCGCTGCCGCCCGCGGTGGTGAAGTTGTCTGACGCGTTGATCGCGACGATTTCCAGCTAGCCTCGTTGACCACCACGCGACAGCAACCTCCGTCGGGCCATCGGGCTGCTTTGCGGAGCATGCTGGCCCGTGCCGGTGAAGTCGGCCGCGCTGGCCCGGCCATCCGGTGGTTGGGTGGGATAGGTGCGGTGATCCCGCTGCTTGCGCTGGTCTTGGTGCTGGTGGTGCTGGTCATCGAGGCGATGGGTGCGATCAGGCTCAACGGGTTGCATTTCTTCACCGCCACCGAATGGAATCCAGGCAACACCTACGGCGAAACCGTTGTCACCGACGGCGTCGCCCATCCGGTCGGCGCCTACTACGGGGCGTTGCCGCTGATCGTCGGGACGCTGGCGACCTCGGCAATCGCCCTGATCATCGCGGTGCCGGTCTCTGTAGGAGCGGCGCTGGTGATCGTGGAACGGCTGCCGAAACGGTTGGCCGAGGCTGTGGGAATAGTCCTGGAATTGCTCGCCGGAATCCCCAGCGTGGTCGTCGGTTTGTGGGGGGCAATGACGTTCGGGCCGTTCATCGCTCATCACATCGCTCCGGTGATCGCTCACAACGCTCCCGATGTGCCGGTGCTGAACTACTTGCGCGGCGACCCGGGCAACGGGGAGGGCATGTTGGTGTCCGGTCTGGTGTTGGCGGTGATGGTCGTTCCCATTATCGCCACCACCACTCATGACCTGTTCCGGCAGGTGCCGGTGTTGCCCCGGGAGGGCGCGATCGCGCTGGGGATGTCGAATTGGGAGTGTGTCCGCAGGGTCACCCTGCCGTGGGTGTCCAGCGGCATCGTCGGTGCGGTGGTGCTAGGGCTTGGCCGTGCGCTGGGGGAGACGATGGCGGTAGCCATGGTGTCCGGCGCGGTGCTGGGGGCCATGCCCGCCAACATCTACGCGACCATGACCACCATCGCCGCCACCATCGTGTCGCAGCTGGATTCGGCGATGACCGATTCCACCAACTTCGCGGTGAAGACGCTCGCCGAGGTGGGTTTGGTGCTGATGGTGATCACGTTGCTGACTAATGTGGCCGCGCGCGGGATGGTTCGTCGGGTGTCACGCACCGCGCTTCCGGTGGGACGCGGCATCTGACATGGGCGAATCGGCTGAGTCCGGGTCCCGGCAGCTACCGGCGATGTCCCCGCCGCGGCGATCGGTAGCCTATCGGCGCAAGATCGTCGATGCCCTGTGGTGGGCGGCGTGCGTGTGTTGTCTGGCGGTGGTGATCACCCCGACGTTGTGGATGTTGATCGGAGTCGTCAGCCGCGCTGTACCGGTTTTCCACTGGAGTGTGCTGGTGCAGGACTCCCAGGGCAATGGCGGCGGCTTGCGCAACGCCATCATCGGTACCGCAGTGTTGGCCATCGGGGTGATCCTGGTGGGTGGCACGGTGAGTGTGTTGACCGGGATTTATCTGTCCGAATTCGCCACCGGCAAAACACGGTCCATTCTGCGCGGCGCCTACGAGGTGTTGTCCGGTATTCCGTCGATCGTGCTCGGCTACGTCGGCTATTTGGCCCTGGTGGTGTACTTCGATTAGGGGTTTTCGCTGGCGGCCGGGGTGTTGGTGCTGTCGGTGATGAGCATTCCCTACATCGCCAAGGCCACCGAGTCCGCGCTGGCCCAGGTGCCGACGTCGTATCGGGAAGCGGCTGAGGCACTCGGGTTACCAGCCGGCTGGGCGCTGCGCAAGATCGTGCTGAAGACGGCGATGCCCGGAATCGTCACCGGGATGTTGGTCGCGCTGGCCCTGGCGATCGGCGAGACGGCGCCGCTGCTGTACACGGCGGGGTGGTCGAATTCGCCGCCGACCGGACAACTCACCGACTCGCCGGTCGGCTACCTGACCTACCCAATTTGGACGTTCTACAACCAGCCATCCAAGTCGGCTCAGGATCTGTCCTATGACGCGGCTCTCTTGCTGATCGTGTTCCTGCTGCTATTGATCTTCATTGGCCGGTTGATCAACTGGCTGTCACGGAGGCGTTGGGACGTTTGAGTTGGCCTTCGAGCGCGCCTTCACGCTGGCCTCCAGCTTGGCGAGCAGGTCGGAGACGTCTTCGGGCTCGTCCAGCAACCTCGGTTGGTCCTCGGCGGTAAATGCCTGCCCACCTTCGAGTTTGGTGTCGATCAGCTCCTGTAACTGCTCCTGGTAGGTGTCGTGGTAGCGGTCCGGATTGAAGTCGTCGGCCATCGAGTCCACCACCTGGCAGGCCATCTTGAGTTCCGCGGGTTTGATCTCCACCTTCTGGTCCAGCACCGGGAAGTCGGGGTCGCGGATCTCATCGGGCCACAGCAACGTGTGCACCATCATCACCTCTCGCTTGCCGAAATCCTTGACGCGCAACGCCGCCAGCCTGGTCTTGTTGCGCAGCGTGAAATGCACGATCGCCATCCGGTCGGTCTCGGCGAGTGTCTTAGCCAGCAGCACATACGATTTCGACGACTTCGAATCAGGCTCCAAAAAGTAGCTGCGGTCGAACATCATCGGGTCCACGTCGGCGGCGGGGACGAACTCCAACACCTCGATCTCCCGGCTGCGTTCTTCAGGCAAGCTGGCGATGTCGTCGTCGGTGATCGCCACCATTTGGCCGTCGCCGGACTCGTAGGCCCGGGCAAGATCGCGGTAGTCGACCACCTCGCCACACGCCTCGCAGACGCGCTTGTACCGGATGCGTCCGTTGTCCTTGGCGTGCACCTGGTGGAACCTGATGTCGTGGTCTGCGGTAGCGCTGTACACCTTGACCGGCACGTTCACCAGCCCGAAGGCGATCGAACCCGTCCAAATGGCTCGCATGTAAGTGAGTATGCCTTGATTGTCCGCGAGCGGAACGTCACGGCGAAATTCCACGCGATATTTGACCGTGACGTTACGCTCGCGACTTGTGTGACCGACAGGCTACGTTGAAAGCATGGGTTCGGCGTCGGAGCAACGGGTGACGCTGACCAACGCCGACAAGGTGCTCTATCCCGCCACCGGGACCACAAAGTCCGATATCTTCGACTACTACGCCGGTGTTGCCGAAGTCATGCTCGGCCACATCGCGGGACGGCCGGCGACGCGCAAGCGCTGGCCTAACGGCGTCGACCAACCCGCGTTCTTCGAAAAGCAGTTGGCGTTGTCGGCGCCGCCTTGGCTGTCACGTGCAACGGTGGCGCACCGGTCCGGGACGACGACCTATCCGATCATCGATAGCGCAACCGGGCTGGCCTGGATCGCCCAACAGGCGGCGCTGGAGGTGCACGTGCCGCAGTGGCGGTTTGTCGCCGAGCCCGGATCAGGTGAGTTAAATCCGGGCCCGGCAACGCGTTTGGTGTTCGACCTGGACCCGGGCGAAGGCGTGATGATGGCCCAGCTGGCCGAGGTGGCGCGCGCGGTTCGTGATCTTCTCGCCGATATCGGGTTGGTCACCTTCCCGGTCACCAGCGGCAGCAAGGGATTGCATCTGTACACACCGCTGGATGAGCCGGTGAGCAGCAGGGGAGCCACGGTGTTGGCCAAGCGCGTCGCGCAGCGATTGGAGCAGGCGATGCCCGCGTTGGTCACCTCGACCATGACCAAAAGCCTGCGGGCCGGGAAGGTGTTTGTGGACTGGAGCCAGAACAGCGGCTCGAAGACCACCATCGCGCCGTACTCACTACGTGGCCGGACGCATCCGACCGTCGCGGCGCCACGCACCTGGGCGGAGCTCGACGACCCCGCACTGCGTCAGCTCTCCTACGACGAGGTGCTGACCCGGATTGCCCGCGACGGCGATCTGCTCGAGCGGCTGGATGCCGACGCTCCGGTAGCGGACCGGTTGACCCGATACCGCCGCATGCGCGACGCATCGAAAACTCCCGAGCCGATTCCCACGGCGAAACCCGTTACCGGAGACGGCAATACGTTCGTCATCCAGGAGCATCACGCGCGTCGGCCGCACTACGATTTCCGGCTGGAACGCGACGGCGTGCTGGTCTCGTGGGCGGTACCGAAAAACCTGCCCGACAACACATCGGTTAACCATCTAGCGATACACACCGAGGACCACCCGCTGGAATACGCCACGTTCGAGGGCGCGATTCCCAGCGGGGAGTACGGCGCCGGCAAGGTGATCATCTGGGACTCCGGCACTTACGACACCGAGAAGTTCCACGATGACCCGCACACGGGGGAGGTCATCGTGAATCTGCACGGCGGCCGGATCTCTGGGCGTTATGCGCTGATTCGGACCAACGGCGATCGGTGGCTGGCGCACCGCCTAAAGAATCAGAAAGACCAGAAGGTGTTCGAGTTCGACAATCTGGCCCCAATGCTTGCCACGCACGGCACGGTGGCCGGTCTAAAGGCCAGCCAGTGGGCGTTCGAAGGCAAGTGGGACGGCTACCGGTTGCTGGTTGAGGCTGACCACGGCGCCGTGCGGCTGCGGTCCCGCAGCGGGCGCGATGTCACCGCCGAGTATCCGCAATTGCGGGCATTGGCGGAGGATCTCGCCGATCACCACGTGGTGCTGGACGGCGAGGCCGTCGTACTTGACTCCTCTGGTGTGCCCAGCTTCAGCCAGATGCAGAATCGGGGCCGCGACACCCGTGTCGAGTTCTGGGCGTTCGACCTGCTCTACCTCGACGGCCGCGCGCTGCTAGGCACCCGCTACCAAGACCGGCGTAAGCTGCTCGAAACCCTAGCTAACGCAACCAGTCTCACCGTTCCCGAGCTGCTGCCCGGTGACGGCGCCCAAGCGTTTGCGTGCTCGCGCAAGCACGGCTGGGAGGGCGTGATCGCCAAGAGGCGTGACTCGCGCTATCAGCCGGGCCGGCGCTGCGCGTCGTGGGTCAAGGACAAGCACTGGAACACCCAGGAAGTCGTCATTGGTGGCTGGCGCGCCGGGGAAGGCGGGCACAGCAGTGGCGTCGGGTCGCTGCTCATGGGCATCCCCGGTCCAGGTGGGCTGCAGTTCGCCGGGCGGGTCGGTACCGGCCTCAGCGAACGCGAACTGGCCAACCTCAAGGAGATGCTGGCGCCGCTGCATACCGACGAGTCCCCCTTCGACGTACCACTGCCCGCGCGTGACGCCAAGGGCATCACATATGTCAAGCCGGCGCTGGTTGCAGAGGTGCGCTACAGCGAGTGGACTCCGGAGGGCCGGCTGCGTCAATCAAGCTGGCGTGGGCTGCGGCCGGACAAGAAACCCAGTGAGGTGGTGCGCGAATGAAGTGGGTGACGTATCGAAGTGACCACGGCGAACGAACGGGAGTGCTTTCCGGTGACGCCATCTACGCGATGCCGCCGGACGTGTCGTTGCTGGATCTGGTCGGGCGCGGCGCCGACGGTCTGCGCACGGCGGGCGAACGGGCAGTGCGCTCACCGGCCGCGGTGGTAGCGCTCGACGAGGTTACGCTGGCGGCGCCGATTCCGCGCCCGCCGTCGATCCGGGACTCGTTGTGCTTTCTGGACCACATGCGTAACTGCCAGGAAGCGATGGGGGGCGGCCGGGTGCTCATGGATACTTGGTACCGCATCCCGGCGTTCTACTTCGCGTGCCCGTCAACGGTTTTGGGACCGTACGACGACGCACCCACCGCACCCGGAAGTGCGTGGCAGGACTTCGAATTGGAGATCGCGGCGGTTATCGGAACCAGCGGCAAAGACTTGACCGTCGAGCAGGCCGAACGGTCGATCATCGGCTATACCATTTTCAACGACTGGTCCGCACGGGACCTGCAGATGCTGGAGGGCCAGCTGCGCATCGGACAGGCCAAGGGCAAAGACAGCGGTATCACCCTGGGCCCCTATCTGGTCACACCGGATGAGCTGGAGCCCTATTGCCGGGGCGGGAAGCTAAGCTTGCGGGTGATCGCCTTGGTCAACGGCACCGTGATCGGATCGGGGTCGACCGCACAGATGGACTGGAGCTTCGGCGAAGTCATCGCCTATGCCTCGCGGGGGGTGACGCTGACCCCGGGTGACGTGTTCGGCTCGGGCACGGTGCCCACCTGCACGCTCGTCGAGCACCTCAGGCCACCGGAATCATTCCCGGGCTGGCTGCACGACGGCGACGTGGTCACCCTCCAGGTCGAAGGGCTGGGCGAGACGAGGCAGACCGTCCGGACGAGCGGCACTCCTTTTCCGTTGGCTCTTCGGCCGAATCCGGACGCCGAACCCGACCGGCGCGGGGTCAACCCGGCACCGACGCGGGTGCCGTTTACCCGCGGGCTGCACGAAGTCGCCGACCGGGTATGGGCGTGGACGCTGCCCGACGGGGGATACGGCTTCAGCAACGCCGGGCTGGTCGCCGGGGACGGCGCGTCGCTGCTCGTGGATACCCTGTTCGACCTGGCACTGACACGCGAGATGTTGGCCGCGATGAAGCCGGTCACCGAGCGGGCGCCCATCACCGACGCCCTGATCACGCACTCCAACGGCGACCACACGCACGGCACTCAACTGTTGGACCGCTCAGTGCGCATCATCGCCGCCAAGGGCACCTCCGAGGAGATCGAGCATGGCCCGGCACCGGAGATGCTAGCCCGGATCCAAACCGCCGACCTGGGCCCCGTTGCGACGCGGTATCTGCGTGATCGCTTCGGTCACTTTGACTTCAGCGGCATCAAGCTGCGCAACGCCGACCTGACGTTCGACCGCGACCTGGCCATCGAGCTCGGCGGCCGGCGAGTCGACCTGCTCAACCTCGGTCCCGCGCACACCACCGCCGACTCGGTCGTGCACGTGGCCGACGCCGGTGTGCTGTTCGCCGGGGATCTGCTGTTCATCGGTTGCACCCCGATTGTGTGGGCGGGCCCGATCGCCAACTGGGTGGCGGCCTGCGACGCGATGATCGCGCTGGACGCGCCCACGGTGGTGCCTGGGCATGGTCCGGTCACCGGCCCGGACGGGATCCGTGCCGTCCGTGGCTATCTGGCGCACATCGCCGAACAGGCCGAGGCGGCCTACCGCAAGGGGCTATCGTTGCCCGAGGCCGTCGAGACCATCGACCTGGGCGAGTACGCGAGCTGGCTGGACTCCGAACGGGTAGTGGTCAACGTCTACCAGCGTTACCGCGAATTGGATCCCGACACCCCGCGCCAGGACTTGCTGGCGTTGCTGGTGATGCAGGCCGAATGGGCGGCGCGCCACTGTACGTAGCCACTCGGGCGCGTTTGTCATGGGAATCTGCGGACCGGCGGGCGCATGGTTTGCCTGTCCACGAGCGACAAAGCCAGCGCGCCAAGGATTCCCGATGGCAGCCATCACTTTGTCGCGCTGAGGCGGGCACGAAGAACATCCCGTCCAGACAGCGGCCAATGTGGCGGGTGTGAAAGGCGCCGCCGAGCATGGCACCGGGTCCAACGGCTCTCACGAAGCTGATCGGGGATCGATCCGTTGTGATGCTTAAACTTTCGCGATGACGTTCTCGGCGAACATCTCCAGATTGCGGATCTTGGTCTGCAGCGGCTCGGTGTCGGGGCCCATGGTGTACGGGACACGGAAACCGACGATGACGTCCGTCACCCCTTTGTCCTCGAGCCGCTTGACGCCGTCCACGGTGAAACCGTCCAGGGAGATCACGTGGATTTCGAACGGGCTGGTTTTCCCCGCTTCCTCGCGAAGCCGCTTGACCCTGGCGATCAGCCGGTCGAGTTCGTCCGGATCGCCGCCGCCATGCATCCATCCATCGGCGCGCGCCGCCCGTCGCAGTGCTGCATCGGCGTGGCCACCGACCAGGATCGGGATCGGCTGGGTGGGCGCCGGGGTCATCTTGGTCTTGGGTATGTCGTAGAACTCGCCGTGGAACTCGAAGTAATCGCCGGTGGTAAGGCCACGCACGATCTCGATGCATTCGTCAATCCGCTTGCCGCGCTTAGCGAACGGGACGCCCATCAGCTCGTAATCCTCCGGCCACGGGCTAGTGCCGACACCCAGCCCGACCCGGTTGCCGATCAGGGCGGCTAGGGAACCGGCCTGCTTTGCCACCAGAGCCGGCGGGCGGATGGGCAGCTTGAGGACGAAGAAGTTGAACCGCAGCCTCGTCGTGACTGCGCCCAATGCTGCTGTCAGGACAAAGGTTTCGATGAAAGGCTTGCCGTCCATGAATTCGCGGTTGCCGTCGGGTGTGTACGGGTACTTCGAGTCGGATTCGAAGGGGTAGGCGATGCTGTCGGGAATCGTCATGCTGCTGTATCCCGCCGCTTCGGCTGCCTTGGCCAGCGGGATGTAGAACGTGAAGTCGGTCATTGCCTCCGCGTAGCTGAACCGCACGTGATTGCCTTCCTCGAAGTGGCCGTCCCCAACGAGATTAGAACGTGTTCTAATTTGACGTGCAAGCGGGGCGCAACGGCTTGGTCAGAGTTGGTTCTCCGGCCCAATAATTGCCCAGACCGTCTTGCCCGACGAAGTGGGACTGCTGCCCCAGGCGCGGGACAACGCGGCAACGATCGCCAGGCCGGAAACGTCGATGCCCTTCGGTGGGGACGCCAGCCGAACCGCCGGAGCGCTGCTGCCGTCGGAAACCGCGATGGTTGCCGTTGGGCCATCGCTTTCGATCCGCATCACCGGGTCGCTTCCGGTGTGTTTCAGCACGTTCTCCACGAATACGTTGACGACGACCAACGCGACTGGAATAAGCCCGGGACGTGACCATTGGGTGAGCCATTCGCGGACCAACTGGCGTGACTCGCGAAGGCTGTTCAGGTTGGCGGGCAGTTGTGCGTCCGAACGCTTGAAATTGCGGCGCGCGAGCCGACCGATGGCCTTGCTCGCCGCTTTTTCGGTCGGGTACACCGGCATGAAGCGGGCGACCCCGGTGCGGGTGACCGCCGCGCGGCCGGCCCGATGGCCGCAGACCAGCAAGACCGGTACATCCGCTCGGAAGTCGGCCTGCCAGCGGGCGCTGATAAAGACCGACCATGCCGATTCCTCGGCGACTTGCAGCTCGGTGACATTGACGATAACGGCGGACGGCTGCTCGAGCGTCGCCCTCGTGAGGCTGTCCCGGAGCAGTGCAGAACTGCTGGAGTCAAGCGCACCGTCGGCGGTCAAGATGACCACCGAATCCTGTGTACGTACCGCAATGGCCAGCGCTGTCGGTGACTTGGCTGCCGTGCTCACCGCGACCACTTCCTTGCGTCCCTTGCCCCGGCGTCAGGTGCACATCGCAACTTGGGTCGGAGTGCCACCATAGCCATGGTTCCGAAACGGCGGGACGCCATGAACCGGCATTCCGGTCCCATCCTGTCGTCCGGTTTCATAGCCAGCTCCTCGAACTCCTGTCCCGCCAATAGCTTGAGGATGCCGTCCGCCTTGGCGGCAGAAACCCTATCTTTTGATGATCGCGCCGTCCGGCGCAGCACCCATCACCCAGGGGGTGGTTACCCACAAAAACACGCGATCAACCTCCAGTCCGGGCTATGCCCAGCCTATGCAAACGCCAGCAGGTAGGGCCCGGGAATCCGGCCAACAAAGATCAACGAACGCCGCGCCGGCGCCGGGATGCGTTCAAGTGGTGGCCGAGGCTGGGCCGCTTCGGGCATAGGGCGGTGGGCCCACTCCGGCGACCGAGTGGGTACCCCACGGTGTTTGTTCAGTGATGCGTGCGGGTGCGCTACGTCCGCCGATGGTTAACGTCGCCGCCCGGGCATGGGTGAGTGAAGTCTCGGGCAAGGAATCGAATACGGTGCCCTGCCAGTGGTAGTTGCCGTCGATCGGATCGAGGTGACCGGTAAGCCGGACGCGGACCCGAAAGCGGGCACCAGCGAGCGTTAGCGTCGCCGCACCGTCGTAGGTCTGATCGTCCTCGGTCGCCGCGGATGACAAGTCGAACGCTTCGAGGCCCCCAGTCTGCCGATGGGGCTGAGCGGGTTTGAGTTGGGCGCGCTCGTTGAATACCTGCTGGCTGCTGCGGCGCACCTCGATGCGGCGGCTGGCCGTGCGCTCCATGAGCTTCATGCATTCGACGACGCAGCGTGCCTGCGCGGCGGTATCGGGCCCGGTGATGAAGAAGTAGTTGGGGAAACCGTGAACGGCGACGCCGAGGTAGGGCTCCATGCCATCGTCCCAGGCTTGGCGGATGGTCACACCGCCGGCACCGACCAGGGTCTGATCGCCGACCTGATCGGCGATCGCGAACCCGGTGCCGTAGATGATGGCGTCGACGGGGTGTTCCACGCCATCGCTGGTGCGGATGCCCGAGGAGGTCAGCGCGTCGATCGCCGCCGTCGCCCAGGCGACCGCTGGATGCTCAGCCCCGGTGCGGCGACGTAGCCAGCGTTTGGCGCGTGTCGTCCACAGTGGTACTCCGGTGACGACGCGGCGCGGTGCCTGGGTGAAGACCGTGACCGACGCCGCCGATTCAGACAACCGGCTGATGTAGTGGGCGGCGGCGGCATCGGTGCCGACCACCGCGATGCGTTTGCCGGCCGGGTCGAAATCGCGGTCCCATGCCGCCGAAGTGGGCCTGATGGGCCCGATCGCCCGTCGCGCCTGGAAACGCACCAACTTTCTGTGACCGCGACGCTCGGCCTCGCTGACGCCGGCCACCGCATTGTCATCGTCGGCAGGGGTGCTGGTGGCCGGGACGCCGCAGCCGCGCGCGCTCGGGCCCGATGCGCTGGACGTCAGCACCGACGACCTGGCCGGGCTGTTGGCCGGCAACACCGGCCGGATCAAGACCGTCATCACCGACCAGAAGGTAATTGCCGGCATCGGCAACGCCTATAGTGACGAAATCCTGCACGTCGCGAAGATCTCGCCGTTCGCCACGGCCGGCAAGTTATCCGGCGCACAGCTCACCTGCCTGCATGAGGCGATGGCGTCGGTGCTGTCGGACGCGGTGCGCCGGTCCGTCGGCCAGGGCGCGGCCATGCTCAAAGGGGAGAAACGTTCTGGGCTTCGAGTACATGCGCGCACCGGGTTACCCTGCCCAGTGTGCGGTGACACCGTGCGGGAGGTGTCCTTCGCGGACAAGTCTTTTCAGTACTGTCCAACGTGTCAGACCGGTGGCAAGGCGCTGGCCGACCGGCGTATGTCGCGGCTGCTCAAGTAGTCGATATGCTCACCGGAGTGACTCGCCAGAAGATCCTGATCACCGGCGCCAGTTCCGGCCTGGGCGCCGGGATGGCCCGATCCTTCGCCGCCCAGGGCCGCGACCTGGCGCTCTGCGCCCGCCGCACGGATCGGCTGACCGAACTGAAAGCCGAACTGTCGCAACGGTATCCCGACATCAAGATCGCTGTCGCGGAGCTGGACGTCAACGACCACGAGCGGGTGCCCAAGGTATTCGCCGAACTCAGCGATGAGATTGGCGGCATTGACCGTGTGATCGTCAACGCCGGAATCGGCAAGGGTGCCCGGCTGGGCTCGGGCAAGCTGTGGGCGAACAAGGCAACCATCGAAACCAACCTGGTCGCCGCACTCGTGCAGATCGAAACGGCACTGGACATGTTCAACCAGCGCGGTTCGGGGCATTTGGTGCTCATCTCCTCAGTGCTCGGCGTCAAAGGGGTGCCGGGCGTCAAAGCCGCGTATGCGGCAAGCAAAGCCGGTGTGCGCTCGCTAGGCGAATCGCTGCGCGCCGAGTACGCCCAAGGCCCCATCAGGGTCACGGTGCTGGAGCCGGGTTATATCGAGTCGGAGATGACGGCCAAATCGGCGAGCACAATGTTGATGGTGGACAACGCAACTGGCGTCAAGGCGCTGGTGGCCGCCATCGAGCGCGAGCCCGGACGCGCCGCGGTCCCCTGGTGGCCATGGGCGCCACTGGTGCGGCTGATGTGGGTGCTGCCGCCGCGGCTGACCAGACGCTTCGCCTAGCGGGCGCTCGGCCACCTAGCCCGCGCGGCCACGTTCGGTGCGGTAGCGGCGCACCAGCCCGTCGGTCGAGCTGTCCGACTGCGGTGGCGGTGAACCGGCGCCGGTGATTACCGGAAGCAGCGCCTTGGCCTGCGTCTTGCCCAGCTCCACCCCCCACTGGTCGAACGAGTCGATACCCCACACCACACCCTCGGTGAACACCTGATGCTCGTAGAGCGCGATCAACTGCCCCAGCACCGACGGCGTGAGCCGACTGGCCAGAATTGAGGTGGACGGCCGGTTGCCGGGCATCACCTTATGCGCTACCACGTGGGCGGGGGTGCCGTCGGCGGCGATCTCCTCGGCGGTCTTGCCGAACGCCAGCACCTGGGTTTGGGCGAAGAAGTTGCTCATCAGCAGATCATGCATGCTGCCGGTGCCCTCGGCGGTCGGCAGGTCGTCGAGGGGTTGAGCAAAGCCGATGAAATCGGCTGGCACCAGCCGGGTGCCCTGGTGCAGCAACTGGTAGAAGGCGTGCTGGCCGTTGGTTCCCGGTTCACCCCAAAAGATTTCACCGGTGTCGGCGCTGACCGGGCTGCCGTCGGCGCGCGTGGACTTGCCGTTGGATTCCATGGTCAACTGCTGAAGGTAGGCCGGAAAACGCGACAAGTCATTGGAATACGGCAGCACGGTGCGTGATTGCGCACCGAAGAAATTGGAGTACCACAGTCCGATCAGGCCAAGCAGCACCGGCGCGTTGGATTCCAGCGGAGCGGTCGCGAAATGGCGGTCGATGATGTGGAATCCGGCCAAGAAATCGGCGAAGGCGTCGCGGCCGATCACCGTCATCAACGACAGCCCGATCGCCGAATCCACCGAATAACGCCCGCCGACCCAATCCCAAAAACCGAACATGTTGTCGGTGTTGATGCCGAAGTCGTCGACCAGGCGCTTGTTGGTGGACACCGCGACAAAATGCCGCGACACCGCGGCGTCGCCCAGCGCATCGGTCAGCCAGCGACGCGCCGCGGTCGCATTGGTCAATGTCTCCAGCGTCGAGAACGTCTTCGACGCGACGATGAAAAGCGTTGTGGCGGGGTCTAGATCGGCGAGCGTGGCGATCAGGTCGGCGGGATCGACGTTGGACACGAAGCGCGCGGAAATGCCCGCGTCGGCATAGTGGCGCAACGCTTGGTACACCATCACCGGACCCAAATCCGAACCACCGATGCCGATGTTGACGACGGTGCTGATCCGCTTTCCAGTTGCTCCGGTCCACTCGCCGCTGCGCAGGCGGTCGGTGAAGGCGCCCATCGCGTCGAGCACGGCATGTACGTCGGTGACGACGTCTTGGCCGTCGACGACGAGTTCGGCGTCTCGGGGCAGCCGCAGCGCGGTGTGCAACACCGCTCGATCCTCAGAGGTGTTGATATGCACACCGGCGAACATCTGGTCGCGACGCTCTTCGAGGTGGGCCGTCCGGGCCAGATCGATCAGCAGCGCCAGCGTCTCGCGGGTGACGCGGTGTTTGCTGTAGTCGATGTAGAGATCGCCGACGCTGACGGTGAGCTCCCGGCCGCGACCCGGATCGTCGGCGAAGAACTGGCGAAGATGGGTGTTTCCGATCTGATCGTGATGTCTGCGCAGGGCGTCCCATGCCGGGGTAGCGGTGATGTCGGGGATTGGCGCGGAGGTCATGGTTCGACCCTAATGCCGTGGAGTGGCGTCGATCAGAGCCGCTGTCTTCGCCGAGCCTTTAGTTATCGTGCTCGGCGGCACTCGCCGTTTGTCGCGGTATCTACAGGCTCGGCGATGCGGGCCTGCGCTCTCGCGGCCTCGGCCCCCGCCGAGGCCGCTGACCGTCGCCCAGCACCCGCTGCAGATCAGGCAGCATGGCCTGCAATGGCGCACGCCAGTACGCCCAGGTGTGGGTTTCGCCATCCGGGAAGTTGAACCGCCGTTGCGCCGCTTGGTACTTGCTTTGCAAAGCCTGTCGCCTATTGCCGCTCAACTCCGCCGAGGGCGTGCCGTTGCCCGAATACGCCCAGATACGGGGTGCTGTTGGCCACCAGCTTCGCGGCATTGACCGTTGGCTCGCTGTGGGCCCACGCCGGATCGGTCGGCGGGCCCCCGGATCAATGACGCGGATCCGGCAACCACGCCATTTCCACTCGGGATGATCCCCTCACTCGCCGCCAGCCAGTCGGCCAGCTCTTGGGCCATATCCCGCCGTTGCCGACCGCCGGCCGGTGCCAGTTGGAATAGAACTCGCCATGCCACCGGTGGGCATGGCGAGCGACAGACCGGTCTGGTCAACCGAATACCGGCAGGTGTATATCCCGGCCGTTGTAGTCGTCTCGGGCGAGTATGCCGTCGGACAAGTACCACGCATGAGGGCCGCCACCTTGAAACTCCACCTTGATTAGGCGATGCATCGACCGCGACGGGACCATCAGTCGATGGGTAGACCCCGCCGCGACTACGTTGACGAGGTTGTCGAGCTGGCGCCTTGCCCGAGCAGCGCGATCAAAGCTGCCGCCCATATGACCATCAACCGGCGCAATTGTGAAACTCCAGCTGCCTTTGCTGCATCCATTTCGGCGGAAATTCAGCGCAGCGATGCAGAAATTCCCGGCAAACAGCGGCGGAAGTGACCCATTAGTGACCGAGGCGGCCCCTGCCCAATCGCAAAAGCAGGATGGCCAGATCCTTACCGTCGGGTCCCAGCTCGCTGTAGCGTTCGATGACCTTCATCTCCCGGCTGTGTACCAGCCGAGTGCCACCGGACGCCATCCGGGCCTTGCCGATGGCCTTGGAAACCTCAGCGCGTCGCTTGACTAACGCGAGGATTTCGGCGTCTAGCCGGTCGATCTCTTCGCGCAGCGTGTCGATCTCGGGGACAGGTTGGGACTCGAGCATTTCCAGGTTCATGGCTGCTAACTCCGCGTTCTCGTGATGTGGGGGTTCTGGTCTCATCCGGTACTGGGCCTCACACAAGAGACGAGCCCCGAATCCGGAAGCGGACCACGGGGCTCTGCGAAAGCAGCTAGACCACGGGCACCGCTGGCCGGTACCCGTAGAAAAATCGGCGCTGCGCGTTGAGCACGAACCGAGTGTGCCATCAACGGACGCGCCCGCGCAAAAACTTGGCGGGAAAAGTGCACCCAAAATTGGGTGGTGGCGCCGAAGGACCTGCCGCGTGGCGATGAGCCTGGCCAGGCTATGCCGCGGTCCGCCGACTCGTCGCCGCGCGGCGGTAAGTTTGGACCGACATGAGTGTGCACGCGACCGACGCCAAGCCTCCCGGTCCATCCCCAGCGGACCAACTGCTCGACGGCCTCAACCCGCAACAGCGCCAGGCGGTCGTGCATGAGGGTTCGCCGCTGCTGATCGTCGCGGGCGCGGGTTCGGGTAAGACCGCGGTGTTGACCCGCCGCATTGCCTATCTGATGGCGGCCCGCGGCGTCGGGGTGGGCCAGATTCTGGCCATCACCTTCACCAACAAAGCCGCCGCCGAGATGCGCGAACGGGTGGTGGGCCTGGTTGGGGAGAAGGCCCGGTACATGTGGGTGTCGACGTTTCACTCCACCTGCGTGCGTATCCTGCGCAACCAGGCGGCGCTGATCGAGGGCCTCAACTCCAACTTTTCGATCTATGACGCCGACGATTCGCGGCGGTTGCTGCAGATGGTGGGCCGCGACCTGGGCCTAGACATCAAGCGGTACTCGCCGCGACTGCTGGCTAACGCCATCTCCAACCTGAAGAACGAGTTGATCGACCCGCATCAGGCGCTGGCCGGCTTAACGGAGGACTCCGATGACCTAGCGCGCGCCGTGGCGTCGGTTTATGACGAATACCAGCGGCGGCTGCGGGCGGCCAACGCGCTGGACTTCGACGACCTGATCGGCGAGACCGTCGCGGTGCTGCAGGCCTTCCCGCAGATCGCCCAGTACTACCGTCGGAGGTTCCGGCATGTCCTGGTTGACGAATACCAGGACACCAACCACGCCCAGTACGTATTGGTGCGCGAGCTGGTCGGCCGCGACAGCAATGACGGTATTCCCCCCGGCGAGTTGTGCGTCGTCGGGGATGCCGATCAGTCGATCTATGCGTTCCGCGGCGCCACCATCCGCAACATCGAAGACTTCGAACGTGACTACCCCGACACCAGAACCATTCTGCTGGAACAGAATTACCGCTCGACGCAGAACATCCTGTCGGCGGCCAACTCGGTGATTGCCCGTAACGCGGGGCGCCGGGAGAAGCGGTTGTGGACCGACGCCGGCGCCGGGGAGTTGATCGTTGGCTATGTCGCCGACAACGAGCACGACGAGGCCCGGTTCGTGGCCGAGGAGATCGATGCGCTCGCCGAGGGTAGCGAGATCACCTACAACGATGTCGCCGTCTTCTACCGCACCAACAACTCGTCGCGGTCACTGGAAGAGGTGCTGATCCGCGCCGGTATTCCGTACAAGGTCGTTGGGGGAGTGCGCTTTTACGAGCGCAAGGAGATTCGCGACATCGTTGCCTACCTGCGCGTGCTGGACAACCCGGGCGACGCGGTCAGCCTACGGCGCATCCTTAACACCCCGCGCCGCGGTATCGGGGATCGTGCCGAGGCGTGTGTGGCGGTGTACGCCGAGAACACCGGCGTCGGCTTCGGTGACGCGCTCGTCGCCGCGGCCCAAGGCAAAGTACCGATGCTGAATACCCGGGCGGAGAAGGCGATCGCGGGTTTCGTCGAGATGTTCGACGAGCTGCGGGGCCGCCTCGATGACGACCTGGGGGAGCTGGTCGAGGCGGTGCTGGAACGCACCGGATACCGCCGCGAGCTGGAAGCGTCCACCGATCCACAGGAATTGGCCCGCCTGGACAACCTCAACGAATTAGTCAGCGTCGCACACGAATTCAGTACCGACCGGGAGAATGCCGCCGCACTTGGCCCAGACGACGAAGACGTCCCCGACACCGGTGTGCTGGCGGATTTTCTGGAACGGGTGTCGCTGGTCGCCGACGCCGATGAGATCCCGGAGCATGGCGCGGGTGTGGTTACCTTGATGACCTTGCACACCGCCAAGGGTTTGGAGTTCCCGGTGGTGTTTGTGACCGGCTGGGAGGACGGGATGTTCCCGCACATGCGGGCGTTGGACAACCCGACCGAGTTGTCCGAGGAGCGGCGGCTGGCCTATGTCGGCATCACCCGCGCCCGGCAGCGGTTGTACGTGAGCCGGGCGATCGTGCGTTCGTCTTGGGGCCAGCCGATGCTCAACCCGGAGTCGCGGTTTCTGCGGGAAATCCCGCAGGAGCTCATCGACTGGCGGCGCACCGCCCCGAAGCCGTCGTTCAGTGCCCCGGTGAGTGGCGCCGGTCGGTTCGGTAGCGCGCGTCCATCACCGACCCGCTCGGGGGCGAGCAGGCGCCCGCTGCTGGTGCTTCAGGTCGGCGACCGCGTGACCCATGACAAATACGGCCTGGGCCGTGTCGAGGAGGTCTCCGGTGTCGGCGAATCGGCGATGTCGCTGATCGACTTCGGTAGCTCGGGGCGGGTGAAGCTGATGCACAACCACGCCCCTGTCACCAAGCTCTGAGATTTCGCGCCGAGCGTGAAGTCACGGCGGCTATTTCGCGGATTTCTCGCCCTGAGAACACGTTCGGCGTCGTTGCCGGGTCAACCGGTGTAATTGCCGACGCTAAGTCCCCGCTTGGCGAGCCACGGCACTGGGTCCACGCGCTCGGTGCCGCCCAGGAGCACCTCGAAGTGCAGGTGCGGGCCGGTGGAAAAGCCACGGCTGCCCATGGTGGCGATCTGGTCGCCTGCCATCACGCGCTCACCGACGCTGACCAACGTGGTATTGACGTGGCCGTATAGCGTGACCGTGCCGTCGGCGTGCAGCAGCTTGACCCACATTCCGTAGCCGGCGGTGGGGCCGGCGTCGATGACGACGCCGTCGGACACCGCATAAATCGGGGTTCCGATCGCGTTAGCCAGGTCGATACCGGCGTGCAGTACACCCCATCGATAACCGAAACTCGACGTGAAGATGCCCTTCGTCGGCATGACATACAGCGGGCGCTGTAGTCGCGCCTCGCGCTCGGCGCGCTCCTCGGCGAAGGCAACCCCCCTGGCGAACTCCGCGTTGTGCACCGCAGCACTCGCCGCCGGCTGGGCGGCGATGACCTGGACGCCCCGCGGTGGGTTGCTTCCCGACCCTTCGTTGAGCGCCGATGCATGAGCGGTCAGCACGGTCTCGGTGCGTGGGGTTTCCGACTGTTGGATCGCCGTATGCGCTGCTGCGGCCGCCGCGCCCGCGGCCATCGCCGAGATCAGCAGGCGCCCCCGGGCCGCACCGATCGGTTGCTTGCGGTGCTGCCCGACGCGCCGGGACACCGGGGTGACCCCCGGGGTCAGCACGACCGTGGGGGCTACCAGCCATTCGGGGGCCAGATCGTCGGCGTCGTCCAGGTCGTCGAGTTCTGGAGCCGCTAGCAACTGCGCTTCGTAGTCGAAGACGCAGTCGTCCCCTAGGTCCAGGTCATCGAGCTCTGCGAAATCCAGCTCATCGTAGAGTGCTAAGCCGTCGAGGAATCCGTCCAGCGGGATGATTTCGGTGACTTCGTTACGGTGATGATGCGGCCAACGATCGCGAGGTGTGCGAATCGCTGCCATGGCAGCAGAACGGGCGATACGGTGCTGGGACAAATCTGAAATGTCCTCGGATCGTGACCATAACGTTATCTGGACCCTGAGACGTTATCCGCAACCGGATGGTAGTGGCAACTTCAGCGCGGAATTCGGCTGTGATTGTGAGTTGGATCACGTTTCGGCTGGACAAACATATCGGTGAGCTGTGCCACACCGGGTGGATGCGGCCGCGGAGTTAATCGGCGGTCTCGATACAGTTCTCCGTGCGAGTCGCCGATTTCGGCACCGCCTACCTATTGGTCGAGCAGTAAGCCGAGCGAAGACGGTGAGCCCATGGATCTTTTCGAGTATCAAGCCAAGGAGTTATTCGCCAAGCACAACGTGCCCAGCACGCCGGGTCGGGTGACCGACACAGCCGAGGGTGCCAAGGCTATCGCCACGGAGATCGGGCGTCCGGTGATGGTCAAAGCGCAGGTCAAGATCGGCGGCCGGGGCAAGGCCGGTGGCGTCAAATACGCCGCGACCCCACAAGACGCGTACGAGCACGCCAAGAACATCCTCGGCCTGGACATCAAAGGACACATCGTCAAGAAACTGCTGGTCGCTGAGGCTAGCGATATCGCCGAGGAGTACTACCTATCCTTCCTGCTCGACCGGGCCAACCGCACCTACCTGGCGATGTGCTCGGTGGAGGGCGGCATGGAGATCGAAGAGGTAGCGGCCACCAAACCCGAGCGGCTCGCCAAAGTCCCGGTGAATGCCGTCAAGGGCGTTGACCTAGATTTCGCGCGGTCCATCGCCGAACAGGGTCATCTTCCGGCCGAGGTGCTCGACACCGCAGCGGTCACCATCGCCAAGCTGTGGGAGCTCTTCGTCGCCGAGGACGCGACGCTGGTTGAGGTCAACCCGTTGGTGCGGACGCCTGACCACAAGATCCTCGCGCTGGATGCCAAGATCACCCTCGACGGCAACGCCGATTTCCGTCAGCCTGGCCATGCCGAGTTCGAGGATCGAGCTGCCACCGATCCACTGGAGTTGAAGGCCAAGGAGCACGACCTCAACTACGTCAAGCTGGACGGTCAGGTGGGGATCATCGGCAATGGCGCGGGCTTGGTGATGTCGACTCTCGACGTCGTCGCGTATGCCGGTGAGAAGCACGGCGGAGTCAAGCCGGCCAACTTCCTGGATATCGGCGGCGGCGCTTCGGCCGAGGTGATGGCCGCGGGTCTGGACGTGGTGCTGGGCGACCAGCAGGTCAAGAGCGTGTTCGTCAACGTCTTCGGTGGCATCACCTCGTGCGATGCGGTGGCGACCGGGATCGTCAAGGCGCTGGGCATGCTGGGTGACGAAGCCAACAAGCCGCTGGTGGTTCGGCTCGACGGCAACAACGTCGAGGAAGGCCGTCGCATCCTGACCGAGGCCAACCACCCCCTGGTGACACTGGTGGCGACGATGGACGAAGCCGCCGACAAGGCCGCTGAGCTGGCGAGCGCCTGAGCGAAAGGACCCATGACTCACATGTCCATATTTCTGAGCAGGGACAACAAGGTCATTGTGCAGGGCATCACCGGCAGTGAGGCCACCGTCCATACCGCGCGAATGCTGCGGGCGGGCACGCAAATCGTCGGCGGTGTGAACGCACGCAAAGCGGGCACCACCGTCACGCATGAGGATAAGGGCGGCCGGCTGATCAAGCTGCCGGTGTTCGGCAGTGTCGCGGAGGCGATGGAAAAGACCGGCGCCGATGTGTCGATCATCTTCGTGCCGCCGACGTTCGCCAAGGACGCCATCATCGAGGCCATCGACGCCGAAATTCCGCTGTTGGTTGTGATCACCGAGGGAATTCCGGTGCAGGACACCGCCTATGCCTGGGCCTACAACCTCGAGGCTGGCCACAAGACCCGCATCATTGGCCCCAACTGTCCTGGCATTATCAGTCCCGGTCAGTCGCTGGCCGGTATCACGCCGGCCAACATCACCGGACCCGGTCCAATTGGTCTGGTGTCCAAGTCGGGGACGTTGACCTACCAGATGATGTTCGAACTGCGCGACCTTGGATTCTCCACGGCGATCGGCATCGGTGGTGATCCGGTGATTGGCACTACCCACATCGACGCCATCGAGGCCTTCGAGAAGGATCCGGACACCAAGCTCATCGTGATGATCGGCGAGATCGGTGGTGACGCCGAGGAGCGGGCCGCAGACTTCATCAAGACCAACGTGTCCAAGCCGGTCGTCGGCTATGTCGCCGGATTTACCGCACCCGAAGGCAAGACGATGGGCCACGCCGGTGCCATCGTCTCCGGCTCGTCTGGCACAGCGGCGGCCAAGCAAGAGGCCCTGGAGGCCGCCGGTGTGAAGGTCGGCAAGACCCCATCGGCGACCGCGGCGCTGGCCCGGGAGATCTTGCTCAGTCTCTAGGGCGAGCAGACGCATAAGCCCCCGCACGCTCGGCGTGTCGGGGGCTTATGCGTCTGCTCGCCCTATACGCAACAGGCCAACTTGGCGGCCAGCCGCTCCACGTACGCGGCTGCGTCGTCTGCAGACCTGTCCGGCATACCGAACAGCACCTCCGTAACGCCAAGCTCGGCCCAGCGCGCCAGCTTGTCGGGCACCGGTTTGACGTCCAGGGCCACGATCTGTGGAAGCCCGTCGCGGCCGGCGGCCGCCCAGATGTCTTGCAGTAACTTCACCGGCTCGTCGATGTCGACGTCGCGTGGAGTGGTGATCCAGCCGTCGGCGCTGCGCGCGATCCACTTGAAGTTCTTCTCCGTCCCCGCAGCGCCTACCAGCACCGGGATGTGCGGCTGCACCGGCTTGGGCCAGGCCCAGCTAGGTCCGAACTTGACGAACTCGCCGTCATAGCAGGCCTCCTCTTGGGTCCACAACGCCCGCATCGCCTCGAGGTATTCGCGCAGCATGGTGCGGCGGCGTCCGGGTGGCACACCATGATCGACGAGCTCGTCGGTGTTCCAGCCGAACCCGACCCCGACGCTGACCCGGCCGTGCGACAAATGATCCAGCGTCGCAATGCTTTTCGCCAGCGTGATCGGATCATGCTCGACCGGCAGCGCCACCGCGGTGGCAAGCCGGATCCGCGACGTCACCGCCGATGCTGCTCCCAGGCTCACCCACGGGTCCAACGTGCGCATATAGCGGTCGTCCGGCAGCGAAGCGTCACCCGTCGTCGGATGGGCCGCCTGGCGCTTGACCGGGATGTGGGTGTGTTCGGGCACGTAAAACGTGCGAAACCCGTGGCTTTCAGCAAGTCTGGCGGCCGCGGCCGGGGTGATGCCGCGGTCGCTGGTGAACAGCACAAGTCCGTAGTGCATGCACCGAATTAGAACGTGTTCCACCTGCGCCGGGCAAGCGGCCGTCCAGTCGTTAATGTCGCGAGCGCCGGTCGCTCCGGCAGCGGCACCCGAACGTGCGCTAGCGTGGTTGATCGAATCGCGTCGCCGGGAGCACAGCGTCGCACTGCACCAGTGGAGGAGCCATGACCTACTCGCCGGGTAACCCCGGATACCCGCAAGCGCAGCCCGCAGGCTCCTACGGAGGCGTCACACCCTCGTTCGCCCACGCCGATGAGGGTGCGAGCAAGCTACCGATGTACCTGAACATCGCGGTGGCAGTGCTCGGCCTGGCTGCGTACTTCGCCAGCTTCGGCCCAATGTTCACCCTCAGTACCGAACTCGGCGGAGGTGATGGCGCAGTGTCCGGTGACACTGGGCTGCCGGTCGGGGTGGCTCTGCTGGCTGCGCTGCTTGCCGGGGTGGCTCTGGTGCCTAAGGCCAAGAGCCATGTGACGGTAGTTGCGGTGCTCGGGGTACTCGGCGTATTTCTGATGGTCTCGGCGACGTTTAACAAGCCCAGCGCCTATTCGACCGGTTGGGCATTGTGGGTTGTGTTGGCTTTCATCGTGTTCCAGGCGGTTGCGGCAGTCCTGGCGCTCTTGGTGGAGACCGGCGCTATCACCGCGCCGGCGCCGCGGCCCAAGTTCGACCCGTATGGACAGTACGGGCGGTACGGGCAGTACGGGCAGTACGGGGTGCAGCCGGGTGGGTACTACGGTCAGCAGGGTGCTCAGCAGGCCGCGGGACTGCAGTCGCCCGGCCCGCAGCAGTCTCCGCAGCCTCCCGGATATGGGTCGCAGTACGGCGGCTATTCGTCCAGTCCGAGCCAATCGGGCAGTGGATACACTGCTCAGCCCCCGGCCCAGCCGCCGGCGCAGTCCGGGTCGCAACAATCGCACCAGGGCCCATCCACGCCACCTACCGGCTTTCCGAGCTTCAGCCCGCCGCCACCGGTCAGTGCCGGGACGGGGTCGCAGGCTGGTTCGGCTCCAGTCAACTATTCAAACCCCAGCGGGGGCGAGCAGTCGTCGTCCCCCGGGGGGGCGCCGGTCTAGCCGGGCGTTCCCGCGTCCGGTCGCGCGTGTGCGCGAAGAGTGAACAGGGTGTCAGCAAGCGCGGACGATCGGGCGGCCGGCGCTCGTCCAGCTCGCGACCTCGTCAGGGTTGCGTTCGGCCCAGGTGTGGTGGCGTTGGGCATCATCGCCGCGGTGACGCTGCTCCAATTGCTGATCGCCAATAGCGACATGACCGGTGCGTGGGGCGCCATCGCCAGCATGTGGCTGGGCGTGCACCTGGTGCCGATCTCGATCGGTGGCCGCGCACTGGGCGTCATGCCGCTGTTGCCGGTCCTGTTGATGGTGTGGGCCACCGCGCGCAGCACGGCGCGGGCCACATCCCCACAGTCGTCAGGGCTCGTTGTTCGCTGGGTCGTCGCGTCGGCCCTGGGCGGACCGCTGCTGATGGCGGCGATTGCCCTGGCGGTCATTCACGACGCGTCATCAGTGGTCACCGAGCTGCAGACGCCCAGCGCCCTGCGCGCGTTCACTAGTGTGCTGGTTGTGCATTCCGTTGGGGCCGCGACCGGGGTGTGGTCCCGGGTAGGTCGACGGGCGCTAGCCGCCACGGCACTGCCCGATTGGCTGCATGATTCGATGCGTGCCGCCGCCGCTGGGGTGCTGGCGTTGCTCGGGCTTTCCGGCGTGGTGACGGCGGGGTCGCTGGTTGTGCATTGGGCGACGATGCAAGAGCTCTACGGGATCACCGATTCGATATTCGGCCAGTTCAGCCTCACTGTACTTTCGGTGCTTTACGCACCCAACGTCATCGTCGGCACCTCGGCCATCGCGGTTGGGTCCAGTGCTCACATTGGCTTCGCGACGTTCAGTTCGTTTGCAGTTTTGGGCGGCGATATCCCGGCACTGCCGATCCTGGCCGCGGCCCCGACGCCGCCGCTCGGCCCGGCATGGGTTGCCTTACTCATTGTGGGTGCTTCGTCGGGTGTGGCGGTCGGTCAGCAGTGCGCCCGCCGCGCCCTGCCGTTTGTTGCGGCTATGGCCAAGCTGCTGGTCGCTGCCGTTGCCGGGGCATTGGTAATGGCGGTTCTGGGTTACGGCGGTGGCGGCCGGCTGGGCAATTTCGGCGATGTCGGCGTGGACGAGGGCGCCTTGGTGTTGGGCGTGCTCTTCTGGTTTACGTTCGTAGGATGGGTCACGGTGGTGATTGCCGGCGGGATCAGCCGCCGCCCCAAGCGGCTCCGGCCGGCCCCGCCGGTCGAGCTGGACGCCGATGAATCTTCGCCACCGGTAGACATGTTCGACGGGGCAGCGAGCGAGCAGCCGCCCGCTTCGGTCGCGGAAGACGTCCCGCCTAGCCACGACGACATCGCCAACGGCCTCAAGGCCCCTACTGCCGACGACGAGGCGCTGCCCTTGTCCGACGAACCGCCGCCGCGGGCCGACTAATCTGCGGTTGGTGAGGCCGCAACTGTCTGAGGCCTTTACTCACGGTACTGAGTCTGCACTGGGATGCAGGCTGGTGGTGCTCACACGCTTTGAGGAGCCAGACTAGGCTCGCCGTGTGCAGGAACCGCTTCGTGTACCCCCGAGTGCACCTGCGCGGCTGGTAGTACTCGCGTCTGGCACCGGTTCGTTGCTGAGATCTCTACTCGATGCCGCTGTCGGCGACTACCCGGCACGGGTAGTCGCCGTTGGTGTGGATCGCGAATGCCGGGCCGCCGAAATCGCCGCGGAAGCATCGGTGCCGGTGTTCACCGTTCGGCTCGCCGACCACCCCAGTTGCGATGCCTGGGACGTCGCCATCACCGCCGCCACCGCAGCCCATGAGCCCGACCTCGTCGTTTCTGCGGGCTTTATGAGAATCCTTGGACCGCAGTTCCTTTCACGATTCTACGGGCGCACCCTCAACACCCACCCGGCGCTGCTGCCGGCCTTCCCCGGCACGCACGGTGTCGCTGACGCGCTGGCCTACGGGGTGAAGGTCACCGGCGCTACGGTGCACCTGGTAGACGCTGGCACGGACACCGGGCCAATACTGGCGCAGCAACCTGTGCCGGTGCTCGACGGTGACGACGAAGAGACTTTGCATGAACGAATCAAGGTCACCGAACGACGGCTGTTGGTAGCGGCGGTGGCCGCACTGGCCACCCACGGCGTGACGGTGGTCGGACGAACAGCGACGATGGGACGAAAGGTAACCATAGGATGAGCACCGACGACGGAAGACGGCCGATCCGCCGTGCGCTGATCAGCGTGTACGACAAGACCGGGCTGGTAGACCTGGCACAGGGCCTGAGCGCGGCCGGCGTCGAGATCATCTCGACTGGGTCAACGGCCAAGACCATTGCCGACACCGGGATTCCGGTGACCCCCGTGGAGCAGCTGACCGGCTTTCCCGAGGTGCTCGATGGCCGGGTCAAGACACTGCACCCGCGAGTGCATGCCGGGCTGCTGGCTGACCTGCGCAAGTCCGAGCACGCCGCGGCCCTCGAGCAACTCGGGATCGAGGCTTTCGAACTCGTTGTAGTCAACTTGTATCCGTTCAGCCAGACCGTCGAATCCGGCGCCAGTGTCGACGACTGCGTCGAGCAGATTGATATCGGCGGGCCGGCGATGGTGCGGGCCGCCGCCAAAAACCATCCCAGCGCGGCGGTGGTCACCGATCCGCTTGGGTACCATGGCGTGCTTGCCGCACTGCGCGCCGGCGGATTCACCCTCGCCGAGCGCAAAAGGCTGGCGTCGTTAGCGTTTCAGCATATAGCCGAGTACGACATCGCCGTCGCGAGCTGGATGCAACAGACCCTAGCGCCCGAACATCCTGTTGCCGCCTTTCCGCAGTGGTTCGGCCGAAGCTGGCGCCGCGTGGCGATGCTGCGCTACGGCGAGAACCCGCACCAACAGGCCGCTCTCTACGGCGACCCCACCGCCTGGCCGGGGCTGGCCCAGGCCGAGCAACTGCACGGAAAAGACATGTCCTACAACAACTTCACCGATGCGGACGCAGCCTGGCGGGCCGCCTTCGACCACGAACAAACGTGCGTGGCGATCATCAAGCACGCCAACCCGTGCGGCATCGCAATCTCGTCCGTTTCGGTCGCCGACGCGCATCGCAAGGCTCACGAATGCGATCCGCTGAGCGCCTACGGCGGGGTCATCGCCGCCAATACCGAGGTCAGTGTCGAAATGGCCGAGTATGTGAGCACCATCTTCACCGAAGTCATCGTCGCGCCTGGCTACGCCCCCGGGGCCCTCGATGTGCTGGCCCGCAAGAAGAACATCCGGGTGCTGGTAGCCGCCGAGCCACTGGCCGGTGGCAGCGAGTTGCGTCCGATCAGCGGTGGACTGCTGATACAGCAGAGCGACCAGCTTGACGCGCACGGTGACAACCCGGCGAACTGGACCTTGGCGACCGGGTCACCTGCGGACCCCGCGACGCTGACCGACCTGGTCTTCGCGTGGCGAGCCTGCCGTGCGGTCAAGTCGAACGCGATAGTGATAGCTGCCGACGGCGCCACCGTCGGCGTCGGGATGGGTCAGGTCAACCGTGTCGACGCCGCCCGGTTGGCCGTCGAACGCGGCGGCGAGCGGGTTCGCGGCGCGGTGGCAGCCTCGGATGCGTTCTTCCCCTTTCCCGACGGCCTGGAAACGTTGGCCGCCGCGGGGGTCACCGCGGTCGTCCACCCCGGTGGCTCGGTGCGCGACGAGGAAGTGACCGAAGCGGCGGCCAAGGCCGGTGTCACCCTATATCTCACCGGGGCGCGGCACTTCGCGCACTGAGGCCGCTGGCCGCGACAGTGAAATCCACGACGTGACACGCCGGAAACGCGTCGTGACATTCACTCTCGTGGCCAGAAGAAAGACGGCGTCGTAGCGTGGAACGGTGATGTCACCCAGTAACCTGCCCCGCACCGTGGGCGAGCTGCGTGCCGCCGGTCATCGGGAACGGGGGGTCAAGCAGGAAATCCGGGAAAATCTGCTGACCGCGCTGGCCGACGGCGACAACGTCTGGCCGGGCATCCTGGGTTTCGACGACACCGTGATTCCCCAGGTGGAGCGGGCCTTGATCGCCGGTCACGACTTTGTCCTGCTCGGCGAACGCGGCCAGGGCAAGACCCGGCTGCTGCGCGCACTCGCGGGTCTGCTGGACGAGTGGACGCCGGTGATCGCCGGCGCCGAACTGGGCGAGCACCCCTACACGCCGATCACGCCGGAGTCGATCCGGCGGGCCGCGCAGCTCGGCGACGACCTACCGGTGGCGTGGAAGCACCGCAGCGAGCGCTACACCGAGAAGCTGGCCACCCCCGACACCAGCGTCGCCGACCTGGTCGGCGACGTCGACCCGATCAAGGTTGCCGAGGGCCGCAGCCTCGGGGATCCCGAAACCATCGCCTACGGGCTCATCCCGCGGGCGCACCGCGGCATCGTCGCGGTCAACGAGCTGCCCGACCTCGCCGAACGCATCCAGGTGTCGATGCTCAACGTCATGGAGGAGCGCGACATCCAGGTCCGCGGCTACACGCTGCGGCTGCCGCTGGATGTGTTGGTGGTCGCCAGCGCCAACCCCGAGGACTACACCAACCGTGGCCGCATCATCACGCCCATCAAGGACCGGTTCGGCGCCGAGATCCGCACCCACTACCCACTGGAGCTGGAGGCGGAGATGGGCGTCATCGTCCAGGAGGCGCACCTGAGTGCACAGGTGCCCGACTACCTGATGCAGGTGCTCGCGCGGTTTGCCCGTTACCTGCGAGAATCCCGCTCGATCGATCAGCGCTCCGGGGTGTCGGCGCGGTTTGCCATCGCAGCGGCCGAAACCGTGGCGGCTGCCGCCCGGCACCGCGGGGCGGTGCTGGGGGAGACAGACCCGGTGGCCCGGGTGGTCGATTTGGGCACGGTGATCGACGTGCTGCGCGGCAAGCTGGAATTCGAGTCCGGCGAGGAGGGCCGCGAACAGGCGGTGCTCGAGCATCTGTTGCGTCGCGCCACCGCCGATACCGCGTCCCGGGTGCTGGGCGGTATCGACGTTGGCTCGTTGGTGACCGCGGTCGAGGGCGGTTCGGCGGTGACGACGGGCGAGCGGGTCTCGGCCAAGGATGTGCTGGCGGCGGTGCCGGGCCTGCCGGTGGTGGACAGGATCGCGCGCAAGCTGGGCGCCGAATCCGAGGGGGAGCGTGCCGCGGCACTGGAACTGGCGTTGGAGGCGCTATACCTGGCCAAGCGCGTTGACAAGGTCTGCGGGGAGGGCCAGACCGTCTATGGCTAAGTCTGATGGTGACGACCCGCTGCGCCCGGCTTCGCCGCGCTTGCGATCGTCACGACGGCACTCGCTACGCTACTCGGCGTACACCGGCGGGCCCGACCCGCTGGCCCCGCCGGTGGATCTGCGGGATGCGCTGGAACAGATTGGCCAAGACGTCATGGCGGGCGCCTCGCCGCGCCGGGCGCTGTCCGAGCTGCTGCGGCGGGGCACCAGGAACCTGACCGGCGCCGACCGGCTGGCGGCCGAGGTGAACCGCCGCCGACGGGAGTTGTTGCGCCGCAACAACTTAGATGGCACCTTGCAGGAGATCAAGAAGCTGCTCGACGAGGCCGTGCTGGCCGAACGCAAGGAGCTGGCCCGCGCGCTAGACGACGACGCCCGCTTCGCCGAGCTGCAGCTGGACGCGCTTCCGGCCTCGCCGGCCAAGGCAGTACAGGAGCTGGCCGAATACCGCTGGCGCAGCGGGCAGGCCCGCGAAAAGTATGAGCAGATCAAGGATTTGCTCGGCCGTGAGCTGCTCGACCAACGCTTTGCCGGCATGAAGCAGGCGCTTGCCGGTGCCACCGACGACGATCGCCGGCGGGTCACCGAGATGCTCGACGACCTCAACGACCTGTTGGATAAGCACGCCCGCGGTGAAGATACGCAGCGGGACTTCGACGAGTTCATGACCAAGCACGGCGAGTTCTTCCCGGAGAACCCGCGCAACGTCGAGGAGCTGCTGGACTCGCTGGCCAAGCGAGCCGCCGCCGCGCAGCGGTTCCGCAACAGCCTGAGCCAGGAACAGCGGGACGAGCTGGACGCGTTGGCGCAGCAGGCATTTGGCTCTCCGGCGTTGATGCGGGCGCTGGACCGTTTGGATGCGCATCTGCAGGCCGCCCGTCCCGGCGAAGACTGGACCGGCTCGCAGCAGTTCTCCGGTGATAATCCGTTCGGCATGGGGGAAGGCACCCAGGCGCTGGCCGACATTGCCGAGCTGGAGCAGCTGGCCGAGCAGCTGTCGCAGAGCTATCCGGGCGCCAGCATGGACGATGTCGACCTGGACGCGCTGGCCCGTCAGCTCGGCGACCAGGCCGCCGTCGGCGCCCGGACGCTGGCTGAATTGGAACGCGCGCTGGTCAATCAGGGCTTCCTGGACCGCGGTTCCGACGGCCAGTGGCGGCTCTCGCCGAAGGCCATGCGCCGCCTCGGCGAAACGGCGTTACGCGATGTGGCGCAACAACTTTCCGGGCGCCACGGCGAGCGTGATCACCGGCGTGCCGGCGCCGCGGGCGAGCTGACCGGTGCGACGCGGCCCTGGCAGTTCGGCGACACCGAGCCGTGGCACGTCGCCCGCACGCTGACCAATGCCGTGCTGCGCCAAGCCGCGGCCGTGCATGACCGCATCCGGATCACCGTCGAGGATGTCGAGGTCGCCGAGACCGAAACGCGCACCCAGGCCGCTGTTGCGTTGTTGGTGGACACCTCGTTTTCGATGGTGATGGAGAATCGCTGGTTGCCGATGAAGCGCACGGCGCTGGCGCTGCACCACCTGGTGTGCACCCGGTTCCGCTCGGATGCCTTGCAGATCATCGCGTTTGGGCGCTACGCCCGCACGGTGACGGCGGCCGAGCTGACGGGGTTGGCGGGTGTCTACGAGCAGGGCACCAACCTGCACCATGCGCTCGCGCTGGCCGGCCGGCACCTGCGCCGGCACGCAGGCGCCCAGCCCGTGGTGCTGGTGGTGACCGACGGCGAGCCGACCGCCCACCTGGAGGACTTCGACGGCGACGGTACGTCGGTGTTCTTTGATTACCCGCCCCATCCGCGCACCATCGCCCACACCGTGCGCGGGTTTGACGACATGGCGCGGCTGGGTGCGCAGGTGACGATCTTCCGGTTGGGCAGTGACCCCGGTCTGGCTCGGTTCATTGACCAGGTTGCGCGACGGGTGCAGGGCCGCGTGGTGGTGCCCGATCTCGACGGGCTGGGCGCGGCGGTGGTGGGCGACTACCTGCGCTTCCGGCGGCGCTAGTTTGTTGCAATCATGGTGCTAGCATCGTGCTAGCAATATGCTAACATAGTGCGATGAAGACGCTGTATCTGCGCAATGTGCCGGACGACGTGGTCGAGCGACTCGAGCGCCTCGCCGAACTCGCCAAGACGTCGGTGTCCGCGGTTGCTGTGCGTGAGCTCACCGAGGCTTCTCGCCGCGCCGACAATCCGGCGCTTCTTGGGGACTTGCCCGATATCGGCATCGACACGACCGAACTGATCGGTGGTATCGACGCCGAGCGCGCCGGTCGATGATCGTCGTTGACGCCTCGGCCGCGCTGGCCGCGCTGCTCAACGATGGACAAGCTCGACAATTGATCGCTGCCGAGCGCCTGCATGTCCCGCATCTGGTCGATTCGGAAATCGCGAGCGGGCTCCGCAGGCTAGCGCAGCGGGATCGGCTGGGCGCGGCCGACGGACGGTGGGCCCTCCAAACGTGGCGCCGCCTCGCGGTGACGCGTTATCCGGTGGTGGGCCTTTTCGAGCGTATCTGGGAAATCCGCGCGAACCTGTCGGCATACGACGCCAGCTATGTGGCCTTGGCGGAAGCCCTGAACTGTGCGCTCGTCACAGCGGATCTGCGGCTCAGCGACACCGGCCAAGCCCAGTGTCCGATTACCGTTGTGCCCAGGTAGCCGTGGCACGGATGTTCGAGGATCCGTATATCACAACGCGATAGGTCCTGTTGACACAAGGGAAGCGCGGGGCGCCGTCGGCGGTTCGTCTCGTCGAAATGCGACAACAACGCCGTGCGCGGCACATCCCAGTTTGTGAGACACTGTGCGCGTGCCCTCGCAGTGGATGATCTCATCCCGGGTAACGGTAGCCTGGAACATCGTCGGCTACCTCGTGTATGCGGCCCTGGCTTTTGTCGGCGGGTTTGCGGTTTGGTTCTCCTTATTCTTCGCGATGGCCACCGATGGTTGTCACGACTCAGCTTGCGACGCAAGCTATCACGTGTTCCCGGCCATGGTCACCATGTGGATCGGAGTTGGCGCGGTCTTGCTGCTCACCTTGGTGGTCATGGTTCGCAACTCGTCGCGAGGCAACGTCGTGATCGGATGGCCTTTTGTTGGGTTGTTGGCGCTTGGCCTTGTCTACGTGGCTGCCGATGCGGTCTTGCACTGATCGACGTGGGGTTCTGCGTCAGTAGGCGTCGCGGGTTCGGCCGCCGGGGGATCCGTACAGGTACGGGTAGTGCACGTCGGGGTCGTTGGCCGGTCGCATGTTCAGCGGTGGCGGCGCGGTGCGCCAGGCGGCCGGGAGATGGCAACCGGTGTTGTAGGAGTAGCCGAGTGGGCCGCGGTTGTCGCCATTGACGAGGTTTATCGTGACGCCGTCATCGCGGATTTGAGAGTAATTCGGGGCGCCCAGCGGCTGTGGCGGGTCGCCGGGTACGGAGTTGTTGGGCCGAAAACCCGCCGCCTTGAACACCGGGGCTAGCTCGGTGACAATTTGCAGCCATTGCTGCGGAGTGGGCGCTGGACGGCCAAAGAATAACTCGCTTGCCTCTTGTCGACCGATGGTGCGGGTGAACGGGTCGTTGCAGCCGTTGGTGAGATGGCTCACTGTGACGCCTGTTGAGAACCGGGTCTGCGGTGAATATTTCGCGATCATCGCCCTGATGGTGGCGTCGAGGTTGGCGAGCTGCTGCTGGACTGTCTCAAGATCGGGTCGTCCGTTGACGATTTTCTGCCGGCGGTCCAGCTCGCCCCGCCCGGGATTGGCGTAAGGGTCGAACGTATTGGGTTTGATACACCCGGCCAGCAGTGCGGCGATGCCGAGGAGCGCCGCGGTCAGGCTGCGGGATGTTCGCTTCATGGGTGATAGTTCGGGTTGGGTATTGGCAATCCGAACGGGCCGGGCCCACTGGGCGTCGGTGGCGGCAGCACAGGGGGTTTGATGAGGTCGTCGGGCAATCCCGCCAGCACGGCGGCCAAGTTGTAACCACTCATCCGAAGCTGATCATTGTCTCCGTTACGCGCGTACTCAGAGTGTCCTTATGCTCGCTCGTGAAGTTGGCCGTCGCCCAAGAGCGGGCCGGGCGCCAAACCGGTGTTGACCGACAGTTGTGTCATGCCGGGTACGTCCTGGGGTGCGGAGCCGAATGCGCCGAATTCGGGGATGGTATTGGCGACATGGTCGTTGACGCCGATCATGTAGAAGGCATGCCCTGGCTCAACGCCCAGCTGCGACGCGTGCGTGAGCTCGGTGCCCGGTGAACCGTACAAAACGACGTCGCTGACCGGTGCCCCCTGCTGCAGCGCCAGACTGGTTACCAGGGATCCGTAGGAATGCCCGAACGCGGTGATGTGCTGATCGCTGACATTCGTGGTAGCGGCCAAGCCTTTGTCGAAGCGGTTCAACGGCCCCGCGGCATCGCGAGCCGACCAGTCGTGCATCACGTCTTTGAGGCCGTCCGGCGCGTCATAGCCCAGCCACGCAATGGATGCCACCGCATCGTAATTTGGCCATCCGGCTCGTTCCCTCAGTTCGGCTGCCTTTGCGCGCTGAATTCCAGCTTCCTTGACCATGTCCCCAACGCTCGAACTCACCCGCGTGTTCAGGCCGCCCATCGTGACGCCGACGCGTTCGGCGTTGTCGACGTCGCCAACTCCCACAGCCGCCAACACCTTTCGCGGGTCACTGGCGGTGTCCAACAGAATGAGGCTGGTGCCGGGATGGGCTGCCAGAGTATCCCGCAACGCTCGCAGATCCGCCAGCTTGTCGGTGTCGGTGTGCCAGACTCCATCTCTGCTCAACCAGCCGTTCTGCAGCCGGGTGAGTTCTCGTTGCAGCACTGAAAGATTCAGTTCGTTGCGAACGGCGATGGGAATGCCGTCGCGATTACGCAGGGTATTGGGGAACCATTGCTTGACCCGATCCTGCTGGCCCGGGGTCAGCGAATGCCACCACCGCTTGACCTCCTCAGGGTCGCTGTCCGGCGGCGGCATCTGCGGCATTGTGGGTGGCGCATGGCTGAGTTGGGCATTGACCTGCTCGCGCGACAAGTCCCCGGCGGCGCATCGAATCGCCGCGGCCAGATCCTCATCGGCGGTCTCGGCGTCGGCCAGCAGACGTTTGATGCCCTCCGGATTGCGGTGTTGAGGATGGCCTGCTGATCGGCCGGGGAATACGACGACAAGTCGGGTGGTGGCAACGCCGTACCGGTCGCGTAAGCGATCGTCAGGTGATGCTCACGCGCGGCATCGCGGATCACTTGTAGCCGCATCTTGATCGCGGCGACCTCCTCGGCCGCCTTTTCCGCGGCCCGCGCGACCGCTTCACACGCGCCGGCATGGTGATCGAGCAGCACCGTTGTGTGATGGGTTGCTACCTGTGCCGCCTCGGCGGCCGCACCGCCAAAGCCGAGCAGCCCCATGGTGTCACGCAGCGCCGCCGATGCGGTGCGTGTGCCGTGCGCGCGGTCGATCGCGGCCTGAACACCGTCCTGATCGCTGTGGGATCCCAGCGCTCAATGTCAGCTAACGTCAACGCCGTCGCATCGGGCGCTTCCACCGCCTGTTGGATAAACCGCGGCCAGTGCCGCGGCGTTGTGTTCCTCCATCTCGGCGAACCCGACCGCGGCCAGATGCATGCCGTAAGAATGGTCCCCGATGCGGGCCGCGTGGGCGGTGCTGGCCTCCGCCCAGCTATCCAGCAATCCCGACAGCGCGCCCGCCGACGAACCGACCCATCCCGGCCGCGCCCCTTCGGCCGCACCCAGGCAGCAGTGGTGTGACGTCAGCAAAGACTCGCCGTGGTCAGCCTGCTGATAACCGACCTGGGACAGGACTTCAGGAATCGCCCGCAACGTTCTGCCATACCAACTCGCTTCCACACGAACCAAACTTTCGGCGGAGTATGGCACACGAGCACATTGCGGGCGATTCACCCGCATCGAGCTGACCGGGCGGCGCACCTTGCTATTTGCGGCTATTTGCGTGGCTTGCGGGGTTTGCGCTTGATGCCCACATCACCCCACAGCGAGAAGCCGCGGATCCTCACCGTCGGCGCGCCACGGGTGCCCTCCCCGACCACCTTGCGGTCGAAGCCGCCCATCACTCGGTGACCGTGGATCTCCACGTTGACTTCGGGTGGCAGCAGAATTGTCTGCGCCCCCATGATCGAGTACGCACGGATGTCCACCTCGGTCGAGGTGAAGTCGGCGTAGCGCAGATCCAGCACCCCGCTGCCCCACAAGGTGAACGTGGTCAGCTTCTTCGGCACGTTCCAGCGGCCGCGTCGTTCGAATCCGCCCAGTAGCGCCAGCAGCAGCGTGGACGGCGCCGGATTGCATTCGCCACCCCTGCGCGGGCCTATCGCCGCCCCGGCAGATCGGCCCGCAGCCGATCCAGCTCCTGGTAGGTGGTTGCCGCATAGGCCCGCGCCAGCCGGTCTTCATAATCGGTCAGCTGCAGGCGGCCCTGCTCGGCCGCGTAGGCCAGCAACTGCGTAATCTGTATCCGGTCGGTGTCCGACGCACGCGCGGACTCGTCGCGCGAGTTCCTCGCGTCACGCTGCGCCGAGTTGCTCATCGTCCACGAGCCTACGACGTCAAGAATTTGCTTCAAGAGGTGTTGGCGAAACTGCAAATGTTGCCAGGTTCGACTCCTTGGGTAGCCCACCCCCAGTGGGGTGGGATACCATGAACGGGTGAGGGATTAGGGGCAAGCCATGAGCAAGGAATTGACCGCAAAGAAGCGCGCGGCGCTGAACCGGCTGAAGACGGTTCGGGGCCATCTTGACGGAATCGTTCGGATGCTGGAGTCCGACGCCTACTGCGTGGACGTGATGAAGCAGATTTCAGCGGTTCAGTCCTCGCTGGAGCGGGCCAACCGGGTGATGCTGCACAACCACTTGGAGACGTGCTTTTCCACGGCGGTGCTGGATGGTCATGGGCAAGCGGCCATCGAAGAGCTCATTGATGCCGTCAAATTCACGCCGGCGCTGACCGGTCCACACGCGCGGCTCGGCGGTGCCGCGGTCGGCGAGTCGGCCACCGAGGAGCCGATGCCGGATGCCAGCAACATGTGACGAGCGCCGGACTCCGGTGTTTCTCGGGACAACGACATACGAAAGGAGCATCCGCGATGGTGTGGCATGGATTCCTAGCGAAGGCGGTACCCACCGTGGTCACCGGCGCGGTGGGGGTCGCGGCGTATGAGGCGCTGCGCAAGATGGTGGTGAAGGCTCCGCTGCGGGCGGCAACCGTGTCCGTTGCCGCCTGGGGCATACGCTTAGCACGTGAAGCCGAGCGCAAGGCCGGGGAGAGCGCCGAGCAAGCTCGACTGATGTTCGCCGACGTGCTAGCCGAAGCCAGCGAGCGCGCCGGGGAAGAAGTTCCACCACTGGCGGTGGCGGGTTCGGACGACGGTCATGACCACTGACGTTCTTTCTGACACCGACGTCTCGCTGAAGGTGGTCTCCAACGCGTCGGGGCGGATGCGCGTGTGCGTCACCGGGTTCAATGTCGATGCGGTTCGGGCCGTCGCGATTGAGGAGACGGTCTCCCAAGTGACCGGGGTGCACGCCGTGCACGCCTATCCGCGAACAGCGTCGGTGGTGATCTGGTACTCGCCAGAGCTCGGTGACACCGCCGCCGTGCTGTCGGCGATCACCAAAGCGCAGCACGTCCCGGCAGAATTGGTGCCCGCCCGTGCCCCGCACTCAGCGGGTGTGCGCGGCGTGGGCGTGGTGCGGAAAATCACCGGCGGGATCCGCCGCATGCTAAGTCGCCCGCCGGGCGTCGACAAGCCCCTGAAGGCGTCGCGTTGCGGCGGCCGCCCGCGCGGGCCGGTCCGCGGGAGCGCCTCGTGGCCGGGCGAGCAGAACCGGCGCGAGCGGCGGACGTGGTTGCCGCGGGTGTGGTTGGCCTTGCCGTTGGGGCTACTGGCGCTGGGTTCGTCAATGTTCTTCGGTGCTTACCCGTGGGCGGGGTGGCTGGCCTTCGCCGCGACGCTGCCGGTGCAATTCGTGGCCGGGTGGCCGATTCTGCGGGGGGCGGTGCAACAGGCGCGGGCGTTGACCTCGAACATGGACACGCTGATCGCGCTGGGTACGCTGACCGCGTTTGTCTACTCCACGTATCAGTTGTTTGCCGGTGGACCTCTGTTCTTCGACACCTCGGCGCTGATCATCGCGTTCGTGGTGTTGGGCCGCCATCTCGAGGCCAGAGCAACCGGAAAAGCGTCCGAGGCGATCAGCAAGCTGCTGGAGCTGGGCGCCAAGGAAGCCACGCTGCTTGTCGACGGCCAAGAGCTCCTGGTGCCGGTCGATCAGGTCCAAGTCGGAGACCTGGTGCGGGTGCGGCCCGGAGAGAAGATCCCGGTCGACGGTGAGGTCACCGATGGGCGCGCCGCCGTCGACGAGTCGATGCTCACCGGCGAATCCGTCCCGGTCGAGAAGACGGCGGGTGACCGCGTTGCCGGCGCAACGGTCAACCTCGACGGGCTGTTGACCGTGCGCGCCACCGCCGTCGGGGCAGACACCGCGCTGGCGCAGATTGTGCGACTGGTCGAGCAGGCACAGGGCGACAAGGCGCCGGTGCAGCGGCTGGCCGACCGGGTTTCGGCGGTGTTTGTCCCGGCCGTCATCGGCGTTGCCGTCGCGACCTTTGCGGGATGGACACTGATCGCCGCCAACCCGGTGGCTGGTATGACCGCCGCGGTCGCGGTGCTGATCATCGCGTGCCCGTGTGCGTTGGGCCTGGCTACCCCCACGGCCATCATGGTCGGCACCGGCCGGGGCGCCGAACTGGGGATCCTGGTCAAGGGAGGCGAGGTGCTGGAAGCGTCGAAGAAGATCGACACCGTGGTGTTCGACAAGACCGGCACCCTCACCCGCGCCCGGATGCGGGTGACCGATGTGATTGCCGGCCAGCGGCGCCAGCCTAATCAGGTGCTGCGGCTCGCCGCCGCGGTCGAATCGGGCTCCGAACACCCCATCGGTGCGGCGATCGTTGCCGCTGCACACGAGCGCGGGTTGGCGATACCGGCCGCCAATGCGTTCACCGCCGTCGCCGGGCACGGGGTGCGGGCGCAGGTCAACGGCGGGCCGGTGGTGGTCGGACGGCGCAAGCTCGTCGACGAACAACATTTGGTTCTGCCCGACCACCTCGCTGCGGCGGCCGTGGAGCAGGAAGAGCGCGGCCGCACCGCGGTGTTCGTCGGCCAAGACGGCCAGGTTGTGGGTGTGCTCGCGGTAGCGGACACGGTCAAAGACGACGCCGCGGACGTGGTCGGTCGGCTGCACGCCATGGGGCTACAGGTAGCCATGATCACCGGCGACAACGCCCGCACGGCTGCCGCGATCGCCAAGCAGGTCGGCATCGAGAAGGTGCTGGCCGAGGTGTTGCCGCAGGACAAGGTAGCTGAGGTTCGGCGGCTGCAGGACCAGGGCCGGGTGGTCGCGATGGTGGGTGACGGCGTCAACGACGCGCCCGCCTTGGTACAAGCCGATCTGGGCATTGCGATCGGCACCGGTACCGACGTGGCCATCGAGGCCTCCGACATCACGCTAATGTCCGGCCGGCTCGATGGTGTCGTGCGCGCGATCGAACTCTCCAGGCAGACCCTGCGCACCATCTACCAGAATCTCGGCTGGGCCTTCGGCTACAACACCGCCGCGATCCCACTGGCCGCGCTGGGCGCGCTGAACCCGGTCGTGGCGGGCGCGGCGATGGGGTTCTCCTCGGTCAGCGTGGTGACCAACTCACTGCGGTTACGCCGCTTCGGCCGCGACGGCCGAACCGCATGATCCATGACCTGATGCTTCGTTGGGTGGTTACCGGCCTGTTCGTGCTGACCGCCGCCGAATGTGGTCTGGCAATCATCGCCAAACGCCGACCGTGGACGTTGATCGTCAACCACGGGTTGCATTTCGCAATGGCCGTTGCGATGGCGGTGATGGCCTGGCCGTGGGGCGCGCGGGTTCCGACGACGGGACCTGCGGTATTTTTCTTGCTGGCGGCCGTGTGGTTTGGGGCGACGGCCGTCGTTGCGGTCCGCGGGACCGCTACGCGTGGACTGTACGGATATCACGGCTTGATGATGCTGGCCACAGCCTGGATGTATGCCGCCATGAATCCTCGTTTGCTCCCTGTCCGCTCGTGCACCGAATACGCCACCGAGCCGGATGGGTCAATGCCGGCTATGGACATGACTGCGATGAACATGCCGCCGAATAGCGGGTCACCCATCTGGTTCAGCGCGGTGAACTGGATCGGTACGGTCGGCTTCGCGGTTGCGGCGGTTTTCTGGGCATGCAGGTTTGTCATGGAGCGGCGGCAGGAGGCGACCCAGTCCAGGTTGCCGGGCAGCATAGGCCAAGCGATGATGGCGGCCGGTATGGCGATGTTGTTCTTCGCCATGCTGTTTCCGGTCTGAGGCAGTTCGCCGCCTGTGTGTCCGAACCGCAAGGTAATTCGGAATAGGCTGTTCCCAACCTCCTGCGTCGTAGGCGGGGGCCCGGCGGGCCTAGTCAGCGGCCCGCATCGTCGCCGGCTGGACCCAGCGGGGCGGACGTTTCTGCAGGAAGGCCAGCATCCCTTCGCGCGCTTCGTCGGAGACGAACAGCCTGGCCGACTCCTCGGTCAGGCGTTCGGCGTCGCGGTCGAACCCTTCGAGCACGGCGGCCGTGGTCAGCGCCTTCGACGCGGCCAGGCCTTGTGGCGAGCCGCGGCCCACGTCGGCGACCAGCGCGGCCACCGCGGCGTCCACGTCGTCGGCCGCCATGGTGATCAGTCCGATGTCGGCGGCTTCGCGGGCGCCGAACTTCTCGCCGGTCAGGTAATAGCGGGCCGCGGCGCGCGGCGAAAGCTTGGGCAGCAGCGTCAGCGAGATGATCGCCGGTGCCACCCCGATCCGTGCCTCGGTCAGCGCGAACGTGCTTTCCGGTCCGGCGACCACCATGTCGCACGCACCGACCAGGCCGAACCCGCCGGCCCGCACATGCCCGTTGATGGCGCCGACCACCGGCAGCGGCGACTCGACGATGGCGCGCAACAGCGCCGTCATTTCCCGCGCCCGCGCCACCGCCATCCGGTACGGATCACCACCACCACCGCCGGCCTCGCTGAGGTCCGCGCCGGCGCAGAACGTTCCGCCGGTATGCCCCAGCACGACCAGCCGCACCGCCGGATCTGCTTCGGCCGCACTCAGCCCTTGATGTAGTTGGCTGACCAGCGTGCTCGACAGCGCGTTGCGGTTGTGCGGAGAGTTCAGTGTCAGCCTGGCGAAGGGGCCGCCGCAGGCGGCCGGGCCAGCGTAGTCGACGGGGCTGTCCATCAGTAGGACCGGGGCAGACCCAGCGATGTCTGCGCAACGAAGTTCAGCACCATCTCGCGGCTGATCGGGGCGATCCGCGCCAAGCGGGCCGAGGTCATCATCGCTGCCACGCCATATTCCTTGGTGAGGCCGTTGCCGCCCATCGACTGTACGGCCTGATCGACCGCGCGGCTGGATGCCTCGGCCGCAGCGTATTTGGCCATGTTGGCCGCCTCGGCCGCACCGAAGTCGTCACCATGGTCGTAGAGTGTGGCGGCTTTCTGGGTCATCAGCTTGGCGAGTTCGACCTCAATGTGGCACTGCGCCAACGGATGTGCCAGGCCCTGGTGCGCGCCGATCGGGGTGGACCACACCTTGCGGGTTTTGACGTAGTCGACGGCCCTGCCGAGTGCGAACCGGCCCATGCCCACCGCGCTAGCCGCACCCATGATGCGCTCGGGGTTCAGGCCCGCGAAAAGCTGTGCGATCGCCGCGTCTTCGGCTCCAACCAGCGCATCGGCGGGTAGCCGGACGTCGTCGAGGAAAACCTGGAACTGGCGTTCGGGGCTGACCAGCTCCATCTCGATCGGGGTGTAGCTGAACCCGGGAGCGTCGGTGGGCACCACGAACAACGCGGGGCGTAGCTTGCCGGTTTTGGCTTCCTCGCTGCGGCCCACGACCAGCACCGCCTGCGCCTGGTCGATGCCAGAAATAAAGACTTTCTGGCCCTTGATGATCCAGTCGCTGCCGTCGCGACGCGCGGTGGTGGTGATCTTGTGTGAGTTGGAGCCGGCGTCGGGCTCGGTGATGGCGAACGCCATGGTCAACGAGCCGTCGGCGATGCCCGGCAACCAGCGCTTCTTCTGATCGTCGGTGCCGAACTTGGCGATGATGGTTCCGTTGATGGCCGGTGACACCACCATCAGCAGCAGCGCCGAGCCGGCGGCGGCCATCTCCTCCATCACCAGCGACAGTTCGTACATGCCTGCGCCGCCGCCGCCGTACTCTTCGGGCAGATTCACCCCCAAAAAACCGAGTTTGCCTGCCTCGGCCCATAACTCGCTGGTGTGTTCGTGTTTGCGCGCCTTGTCCAGGTAGTACTCGTGGCCATAGTTGGCCACCCAAGAGGCCACCGCCTTGCGCAGCGCCTGACGTTCCTCGCTTTCGATAAAGCTGGTGTCTGTCACGGTGGATCTCCTTCTGCTGGGCCATTTTGAGGTGCTTCTACTCGTGCGAGAATGGCGCCTACTTCGACCTGTTGACCCGTGTTGACGCTGACGTGGGTGAGCACGCCGTCGGCAGGCGCGGCGATGGTGTGTTCCATCTTCATGGCCTCCAGCCAGATCAACGGCTGACCGGCCGTGACCGTGTCGCCAACCTCGGCGCCGATCCGGATGACGTTGCCGGGCATGGGGGCCACCAGCGAGCCTTGCTCGACGGCCGAGCTCGGCTCGGGGAAGCGTGACAGTGCCACCAGGTGAACGGGTCCGCGCGCCGAGTCGACGTAGACGTCGGGGCCGTGGCGGGCAACCGTGAAGCCGTGTGCGACCCCGTCCTGGGCGAGCACCACCTGGTCCACGTCAGCCGAGACCAGCTGTACCACCGGATCGCCGGGAAGCGCCAGACCCGTTCTGGTGAACCGGTATTCGACGCGGTGTTCGGTGTCCGCGTCGTCACGATAGGTCTTGACCTGATAGCCCGAGGCCAGGTTGCGCCAGCCGCTGGGAATCGAGCTGAACACGCCCGCGCTCGCCCGATTGTGCTCGGCGTCGGCCAGCGCGGCGGCGATCGCCGACAACCGGAGGGTCGCGGTGTCGGCCAGCGGTGTCGACAACTCGGCCATGCCGTGCGTGTCGAAAAACCCGGTGTCGGTGGCGCCGTCGAGGAACGCCGGATGACGCAGCACGTTGACCAAGAGCTCACGGTTGGTGCGCAGACCGTGCAGCCGGGCGCGTACCAGCGCATCGGCCAACACAAGCGCGGCCTGCCGGCGGGTGGCACCGTAGGAGACGACCTTGGCCAGCATTGGGTCGTAGTGGATCGACACTGTGGAACCGTCGACGATCCCGGAATCCAGCCGGATGCCGGTCCGCTGTCCCAACGAGTCGAACTGCGCCCGAACCCCCGGAACCTCAATCGTGTGCATCACGCCTGCCTGTGGCTGCCAGCCATGCGCGGGATCCTCGGCGTAGAGGCGGGCCTCGATCGAATATCCCTGGGCGGGGGGAGGTTCGGTGTCGAGTCGCCCGCAGTCGGCAATCATGAGCTGCAGTTCGACCAGATCCAGCCCGGTGGTCTCTTCGGTGACCGGGTGCTCGACCTGTAGCCGGGTGTTCATCTCCAGGAAGTAGAACTCACCTTCCCGGCCAGGTGAGTCATCGGCGAGGAACTCCACCGTGCCTGCCCCGGTGTAGCCGATCGCGCTGGCCGCCAGCCGGGCCGCGTCGAACAGCTTGGCCCGCATCCCCGGTACGCGTTCCACCAGCGGCGACGGTGCCTCTTCGATGATCTTCTGGTGGCGGCGCTGAATCGAGCATTCCCGTTCCCCGACCGCCCACACGGTGCCATGGGTGTCGGCCATGACTTGCACTTCGACGTGGTGCCCGGTGGGCAGGTAGCGCTCGCAGAATACGGTCGGGTCGCCGAACGCGGATTGGGCTTCACGTCGCGCGGCTTCGACTTCGGCCGGCAGGGCCGATAATTCGTGAACCACTCGCATGCCGCGACCGCCACCGCCCGCCGACGCCTTCACCAGCACCGGCAGCTGCGCGGTGGTGACGGCGTCGGGGTCGAGTTCCTCGAGCACCGGCACCCCGGCGGCGGCCATCAGCTTCTTGGACTCGATTTTGGAGCCCATCGCGCGCACCGCGTCCACCGGTGGCCCGACCCAGGTTAGGCCGGCCTCCTGCACGGCGGCCGCGAATTCGGCGTTCTCCGAGAGGAATCCGTAGCCGGGATGCACCGCGTCGGCTCCGGCTGCCTGCGCGGCCGCGATGATCGCCTCGGCGTTCAGATAGTCGGTGGTCTGCGGCAGCCGGACCCGGGCGTCGGCCTCGGCGACATGCGGTGCCGCGGCATCCGGGTCTGTGTAGACGGCGACGGTGCCGAGCCCCAGCCGGCGGCAGGTGGCGAACACCCGCCGGGCGATCTCGCCGCGGTTAGCAACCAATACTCGAGTGATTCCCATCAGCATCACATCCGGAAGACGCCGAAGTTCGACGTCCCCTTGATCGGGCCATTGGCGATGGCGGACAAACACATTCCCAGCACGGTGCGGGTGTCGCGCGGGTCGATCACCCCGTCGTCGTAAAGCATCCCGGACAGCACCAACGGTAGCGACTCGGCTTCGATCTGGCCCTCGACGGCGGCCCGCATCGCCGCGTCGGCGGCTTCGTCGACTTGCTGCCCGCGGGCTTCGGCTGCCGCCCGGGCCACGATGGACAGCACGCCCGACAGCTGGGCGCCGCCCATCACCGCGGACTTGGCGCTGGGCCAGGCGAATAGGAAGCGCGGGTCGTAGGCGCGCCCGCACATGCCGTAGTGCCCGGCGCCGTAGGACGCGCCGATCAGCAGCGAGATGTGCGGGACGGTCGAGTTGGACACGGCGTTGATCATCATCGAGCCATGCTTGATCATCCCGCCTTCCTCGTAGTCCTTGCCCACCATGTAGCCGGTGGTGTTGTGTAAGAACAACAGCGGCGTGTCGGCCCGGTTGGCCAGCTGGATGAACTGGGTGGCCTTCTGTGATTCCTCGCTGAACAGCACGCCGCGGGCGTTGGCCAGGATGCCCAGCGGATAGCCGTGCAACCGAGCCCAGCCGGTCACCAGAGACGACCCGTACAGCGGCTTGAATTCGTCGAACTCGGAGCCATCGACGATGCGGGCGATCACCTCGCGCGGGTCGAATGGGATGCGCAGATCCGGGGGCACGATGCCGATTAGCTCCTCGGCGTCGAACAGCGGCTCGGTCACCGGAGCGGGTGCGGGTCCCTGTTTGATCCAGTTCAGTCGCGCCACGATGCGGCGTCCGATGCGGATCGCGTCGAGCTCGTCGAGCGCAAAATAGTCGGCCAAACCCGATATGAGGGCGTGCATTTCGGCGCCGCCCAGCGACTCGTCGTCGGACTCTTCGCCGGTGGCCATCTTCACTAGCGGCGGGCCGGCCAAAAACACCTTGGAGCGTTCCTTGATCATCACCACGTGATCGGACATGCCGGGGACGTAGGCACCGCCCGCGGTGGAGTTGCCGAAAACCAGCGCAATGGTCGGGATCCCGGCCGCCGACAGCCGGGTCAGGTCGCGGAACATCTGTCCGCCGGGGATGAAAATCTCTTTCTGGGTGGGCAGATCGGCCCCGCCGGATTCCACCAGCGAAATGACGGGAAGCCGGTTTTCGAAGGCGATCTGGTTGGCCCGCAGTATCTTTCGAAGCGTCCACGGATTGCTGGTGCCGCCCTTGACCGTCGGGTCGTTGGCGACGATCATGCATTCCACGCCGCAGACCGCGCCGATGCCGGTGACCAGGCTGGCGCCGATCTGGAAGTTGCTGCCGTAGGCGGCCAGCGGGCTCAGCTCCAGGAACGGGGAGTCCGGGTCGACGAGCAGCTCGATGCGTTCCCGTGGTGTCAGCTTGCCGCGGGCGTGGTGCCGGTCGACGTATTTGGGGCCACCGCCGGCGAGCGCCTTGGCCAGTTCGGCGTTGATCTCGTCGAGCTTGCCGCTCATCGTCGCGGCCGCCTCGTCGTAGGCGGAAGCGTTCGGGTCCAGTGTGGATTGCAGCACGGTCACGATTGATACCCCAGGGTTTTGGCGGCCAAAGCGGTCAGTATTTCGGTGGTGCCGCCTCCGATACCGAGGATTCGCATGTCCCGGTATTGGCGTTCGACTTCGGATTCGGCCATGTAACCCATGCCGCCGAACAGCTGTACGGCCTGGTTGGCAACCCACTCCCCGGCCTGCACGGCGGTGTTCTTGGCGAAACACACCTGCGCGATCAGGTCGGTCTCGCCGGCGAGCTGGCGTTCCACCACATGGTGCGCATAGACCCGGGCGACGTCGATGCGGCGGGCCATCTCGGCCAGCGTGTTCTGCACCGACTGGCGTGAAATCAGCGGCCGACCGAACGTCTCGCGGTCCCGGCACCACTGCGCGGTGAGGTCCAGGCACCGCTGGGCGCTCGAATACGCCTGGGCGGCAAGGCCGATGCGCTCGGAAACAAATGCCCGGGCGATCTGGGTGAAGCCGCTGTTCTCGGCGCCCACGAGGTTAGTCGCCGGCACGGCCACGTCAGTGTAGCACAGCTCGGCGGTATCCGAGGAACGCCAGCCCATCTTGTCCAGCTTGCGGGTCACCTCAAAGCCGGGGGTGTCCTTTTCCACCACCAGCAGCGAAACCCCGGCGGCACCGGGTCCACCGGTTCGCACCGCGGTGACCACGTAGTCGGCCCGCACGCCGGAGGTGATGTAGGTCTTGGCGCCGTTGATCACGTAATGGTCGCCGTCCCGTACCGCGCTGGTCCGTAGATGCCCGACGTCGGAGCCGCCGCCGGGTTCGGTGATGGCCAGCGCGCCGATCTTCTCCCCGGCCAAGGTGGGCCGCACGTACGTGGCGATCAGCCGTTCGTCGCCGGATGCGACCATGTGCGGTACGGCGATACCGCAGGTGAACAGGGACGCATACACCCCGCCCGGGGCGCCGGCCTGGTGCATCTCCTCGCAGATGATGACGGGGTCGGCGCCGTCACCGCCGCCACCACCGACCGCCTCGGGAAAGCCGGCGCCCAGCAGCCCGGCGGCCCCGGCGAGCCGGTGCAGGCCGCGGGGCAACTCGCCGATCCTTTCCCACTCGTCGACGTGCGGCAGGATCTCGCGCTCGGCAAAGGCGCGCACCGTTTTTCGCAGCTGTTGGCGCTCCGGTGTGGTCCAGATGTTCACAACAGGGTCTCCGGGATCTCGACGTGGCGGCTGCGCAGCCACTCACCCAGTCCCTTGGCCTGCGGGTCGAAGCGGGCCTGGTAGGCGACGCCCTGGCCGAGGATTGCCTCGATGACGAAGTTCAGTGCCCGCAGATTCGGCAGCACGTGACGGGTGACGACCAGGCCTGCCGTTTCTGGCAGCAGCTCCTTGAGTAGCTCGACGGTCAGCGTGTGCGCCAGCCAGCGCCACTGCTCGTCGGTGCGTACCCACACGCCGACGTTGGCCGATCCGCCCTTGTCGCCGCTGCGGGCGCCAGCGATCAGGCCCAGCGGTACGCGCCGGGTCGGGCCAGCCGGCAGCGGGTCGGGCAGCGCCGGGGGATGTGCCGGCGCCAGCTCCAACGTCTCAGTGGCGCAGGGAATCTCGGTGCGGGTGCCGTCGGCGTGCACGGCGATGTGCGCCACCTTGCCGGCGTCGACGTAGCCGGGGGTGAACACGCCATACACCTGGCCGTCACCGGGCGGGGCGGTGGCGGTGAACCCCGGGTAGCTGGCCAGCGCCAATTCGACCGCGGCCGAGGAGAATTGCCGACCCACATTGGCAGGGTCGGGATCGCGGGCGACGCAGGTGAGCAGCGCGCTGGCGGTTTCTTCGGTGTCGGCGTCGGGGTGGTCGGTGCGGGCCAGCGTCCATTGCAGCTCAGCGGGTTTGACGGTCAGCGCGGCCTCGAGCTGGCGTCGCACCAAGTCGGCCTTGGCATCGATGTCCAGGCCGGTCAGCACGAATGTCATGGCGTTGCGGAAGCCGCCGATGCTGTTCAGCGACACCTTGTAGGTCGGCGGCGGCGGTTCGCCGATCACGCCGCTAATGCGCACTCGATCCGGCCCGTCGGGCGACAGTTCGACGCTGTCCATCCGGGCCGTCACATCCGGGTTGGCATACCGAGCGCCCGTGATCTCGTAGAGCAGCTGCGCGGTGATGGTGTCGACGCTGACCAGGCCGCCGGTGCCGTGGTGCTTGGTGATCACCGACGAGCCGTCGGCAGCGATCTCGGCCAGCGGGAAGCCGGCGTGAGTGAGGTCGCCTATCTCGGTGAAGAACGCGTAGTTGCCGCCGGTGGCCTGGACTCCGCATTCGATCACGTGCCCGGCCACCACGGCGCCGGCCAGTCGGTGGTAGTCGGTGCGGCCCCAGCCGAAGTGCGCGGCCGCCGCCCCGACGACCACCGAGGCGTCGGTGACCCGGCCGGTGACCACGACGTCGGCGCCGCGCTCGAAGCAGTCGACGATGCCCCATGCGCCCAGGTAGGCGTTGGCCGTCAGTGGCGTCCCCAGCCCCAGTTCGGCCGCCCGTGGTTGCAGGTCGTCGCCTTCCACGTGGGCGACCTGCGCCGGAATGCCCAGGCGCGCGGCCAGCGCCCGCACCGCGTTGGCCAGCCCGGCGGGGTTCAGGCCACCGGCGTTGGTGACGATGCGCACCCCGCGGTCATGGGCCAGGCCCAGGCAGTCCTCGAGCTGGGCCAGGAAGGTCTTCGCGTAGCCGCGATCGGGGTTTTTCATGCGGTCGCGACCGAGAATCAACATGGTCAGCTCGGCCAGGTAGTCGCCGGTGAGATAGTCCAGCTCGCCGCCGGTCAGCATCTCGCGCATGGCGGAGAGGCGGTCGCCGTAGAAGCCCGAGCAGTTTCCGATACGCACGGCACCACAGTCAGGGGCCATGCGATTCCTCCCTTGGGATCGGCGACGCTACCAACCAACCGGTAGGTTAGCACTGCCCTGTTTCGCGACGGAGATCGCTTCCTGAGTCGAAGCGGCCCGGTCTGCGCCGTCCATTGGAGTAGAGTCCGTTTCGCTACGGGACGCCGGGTGCTTTGCCGGCCCCAGGAGGTCAGCGCCATGTCCTTCGTGGTCACAGCACCGCCGGTGCTCGCGTCGGCGGCGTCGGATCTGGGCGGTATCGCGTCCATGATCAGCGAGGCCAACGCGATGGCAGCGGTCCGAACGACGGCGTTGGCGCCCGCCGCCGCCGACGAGGTTTCGGCGGCGATCGCGGCGCTGTTTTCCAGCTACGCGCGGGACTATCAAACGCTGAGCGTCCAGGTGACGGCCTTCCACGTGCAGTTCGCGCAGACATTGACCAATGCGGGGCAGCTGTATGCGGTCGTCGACGTCGGCAATGGCGTGCTGTTGAAGACCGAGCAGCAGGTGCTGGGTGTGATCAATGCGCCCACCCAGACGTTGGTGGGTCGTCCGCTGATCGGCGATGGCACCCACGGGGCGCCGGGGACCGGGCAGAACGGTGGGGCGGGCGGAATCTTGTGGGGCAACGGCGGTAACGGCGGGTCCGGGGCTCCCGGACAGCCGGGCGGCCGGGGCGGTGATGCCGGCCTGTTCGGCCACGGCGGTCATGGCGGTGTCGGGGGGCCGGGCATCGCCGGTGCCGCTGGCACCGCGGGCCTGCCCGGGGGCAACGGCGCCAACGGCGGAAGCGGCGGCATCGGCGGCGCCGGCGGCGCCGGCGGCAACGGCGGGCTGCTATTCGGCAACGGTGGTGCCGGCGGCCAGGGTGGCTCCGGCGGACTTGGGGGCTCCGGCGGGACGGGCGGCGCGGGCATGGCTGCCGGTCCCGCCGGCGGCACCGGCGGCATCGGGGGCATCGGCGGCATCGGCGGCGCGGGCGGGGTCGGCGGCCACGGCTCGGCGTTGTTCGGCCACGGGGGAATCAACGGCGATGGCGGTACCGGCGGCATGGGTGGCCAGGGCGGTGCTGGCGGCAACGGCTGGGCCGCTGAGGGCATCACGGTCGGCATTGGTGAGCAAGGCGGCCAGGGCGGCGACGGGGGAGCCGGCGGCGCCGGCGGGATCGGTGGTTCGGCGGGTGGGATCGGCGGCAGCCAGGGTGCGGGTGGGCACGGCGGCGACGGCGGCCAGGGCGGCGCCGGCGGTAGTGGCGGCGTTGGCGGCGGCGGCGCAGGCGCCGGCGGCGACGGCGGCGCGGGCGGCATCGGCGGCACTGGCGGTAACGGCAGCATCGGCGGGGCCGCCGGCAATGGCGGTAACGGCGGCCGCGGCGGCGCCGGTGGCATGGCCACCGCGGGAAGTGATGGCGGCAATGGCGGCGGCGGCGGCAACGGCGGCGTCGGTGTTGGCAGCGCCGGAGGGGCCGGCGGCACCGGCGGTGACGGCGGGGCGGCCGGGGCGGGCGGCGCGCCGGGCCACGGCTACTTCCAACAGCCCGCGCCCCAAGGGCTGCCCATCGGAACCGGCGGGACCGGCGGCGAAGGCGGTGCCGGCGGCGCCGGTGGAGACGGCGGGCAGGGCGACATCGGCTTCGATGGCGGCCGGGGTGGCGACGGCGGCCCGGGCGGTGGCGGCGGCGCCGGCGGTGACGGCAGCGGCACCTTCAATGCCCAAGCCAACAACGGCGGCGACGGTGGTGCCGGCGGTGTTGGGGGAGCCGGCGGCACCGGCGGCACGGGTGGGGTCGGGGCCGACGGGGGTCGCGGGGGGGACTCGGGCCGCGGCGGCGACGGCGGCAACGCCGGCCACGGCGGCGCCGCCCAATTCTCCGGTCGCGGCGCCTACGGCGGTGAAGGTGGCAGCGGCGGCGCCGGCGGCAACGCCGGTGGCGCCGGCACCGGTGGCACCGCGGGCTCCGGCGGTGCCGGAGGTTTCGGCGGCAACGGTGCCGATGGCGGCAATGGCGGCAACGGTGGCAACGGCGGCTTCGGCGGAATTAACGGCACGTTCGGCACCAACGGTGCCGGCGGCACCGGCGGGCTCGGCACCCTGCTCGGCGGCCACAACGGCAACATCGGCCTCAACGGGGCCACCGGCGGCATCGGCAGCACCACGTTGACCAACGCGACCGTACCGCTGCAGCTGGTGAATACCACCGAGCCGGTGGTATTCATCTCCTTAAACGGCGGCCAAATGGTGCCCGTGCTGCTCGACACCGGATCCACCGGTCTGGTCATGGACAGCCAATTCCTGACGCAGAACTTCGGCCCCGTCATCGGGACGGGCACCGCCGGTTACGCCGGCGGGCTGACCTACAACTACAACACCTACTCAACGACGGTGGATTTCGGCAATGGCCTTCTCACCCTGCCGACCAGCGTTAACGTCGTCACCTCGTCATCACCGGGAACCCTGGGCAACTTCTTGTCGAGATCCGGTGCGGTGGGCGTCTTGGGAATCGGGCCCAACAACGGGTTCCCGGGCACCAGCTCCATCGTTACCGCGATGCCCGGCCTGCTCAACAACGGTGTGCTCATCGACGAATCGGCGGGCATCCTGCAGTTCGGTCCCAACACATTAACCGGCGGTATCACGATTTCTGGAGCACCGATTTCCACCGTGGCTGTTCAGATCGACAACGGGCCGCTGCAACAAGCTCCGGTGATGTTCGACTCCGGCGGCATCAACGGAACCATCCCGTCAGCCCTCGCCAGCCTGCCGTCCGGGGGATTCGTGCCGGCGGGAACGACCATTTCGGTCTACACCAGCGACGGCCAGACGCTGTTGTACTCCTACACCACCACCGCGACAAACACCCCATTTGTCACCTCCGGCGGCGTGATGAACACCGGGCACGTCCCCTTCGCGCAGCAACCGATATACGTCTCCTACAGCCCCACCGCCATCGGGACGACCACCTTTAACTGACGGCCCCTCCCTGGCTCGTGATAGGGAAGGGGCGTCTGCAGCGGGCGTTCTCGATTGTCGCCGCGCTCATCTGCGCGCGGAAGCTCATACCAAAGAGGAAGGCCCACCATGGCTGTGCCCACGCGCAGAAAGTCGCGCGCGAACACCCGAAGCCGGCGCTCGCAGTGGAGGGCCCGGCCGGACGGGTGCGGGCCGAACACACCGGGCGGGCTGGTGTCAGCTGATTACCGACACCGTGTCGCCGGCGAAGTTGGTGACATAGACCTCGCCGGTGACGGGGTTGACCGCCACCCCGGTCGGAGCGGTGCCGACGGTGATGGGGGAGCCGGTGACGGTGTTGGTGGTCGGGTCGATCACCGACACCGTGTTGCTGTCGAAGTTGGTCACGAAGACCAGGCCGGTGACGGGGCTGACCGCCACCCCGCTTGGACCGTTGCCGATGGTGATGGGGGAGCCGGTGACGGTGTTGGTGGCGGGGTTGATCACCGACACCGTGCCGCTGCCGAAATTGGTGACGTAGACGTTGCCGCCCGGGTTGACCGCCACCCCGTGCGGATCGTTGAAGCTGGCGTGGGTGATGGTGGTGACGGCGCCGGCGGCCCCACCGGCACCGCCGACCCCACCCGCACCGCCGATACCGCCGACCGGGCCGCGGCCGGCACCGCCGGCCGTGCCGGCGCGGGCGAGGCTGACCGCGCCGCCGGTGCCGCCGGCCCCACCGTTGCCGATCAACCCGGCCGCCCCGCCGGCGCCGCCGGCCTGTCCGGGTGCCCCCGACCCGCCATTGCCGCCGTTGCCCCACAAGATGCCGCCGGCCCCGCCGGCCTGCCCGGTGCCGGGCGCCCCGTGGGCGCCGTCACCGATCAGCTTGCGCCCCACCAGCGCCTCAGTCGGCGTGTTGATCACCCCCAACAGGGCCTGCTCGATCTGCTGCAGCGGTGTTGCGCTGGCCGCTTCGGCGACCGCGTAGGTGCTGCCAGCTTGGCTTAAGGCCAGCACGAACCGTTCCTGATAGGCCGCGACCTGCGCGCTGATCGCTTGATAGTGCTGGCCGTGGCTGCCGAACAGCGCCGCGATCGCCGTTGACACCTCGTCTTGGGCGGCGACCAACACCTGGGTGGTCGCCGCCGCCGCGGTGTTGGCGGTGTTGATCGCCGAGCCGATCCGCGCCGCATCGGCCGCGGCTGTGGACACTAACTGTGGGGCCACGTTGACAAACGACATCGAAATCCTCCTGACCGCCACGATGTTGAGATGCGGGCGGCCCACCGCCTGTTACCCCTGCGGTGGGTAACCGTTTATTCGGACGATCCCTGCCGTTCCACGCCTGGGCGCAGGCGCAAACCGCACCAACATTGGTGGAACGTGGTGCACACTGCACCTGGGGTTCTGCCCTCATCGTGTGTCAGCAGGCGAAACCCGCGCGGACGAGAACTCCTGCGTTAAGCAGCACAAATCGCTGCTCACGCTCACCGGTCAGCGCACTGAACCGGCCCCATGTCGACGACCGGTGAGGCGACCGCTCAACTCGTCGGCGTCAACTCGGCCATTGCCACCCTGGTCGCCGATTCCTGTCCCACAGCCCCACCACCATCGGGGCGACAACCGTGAACTGACGGTCACGCCCGGGCCCAACCCCGGCCCGGAATTGGGCCGGGCCGTCTTCAACCGGTATCCTCCACGTCATTGTCGACGCGATTGTCGCCGCGCCCACCTGCGTGCGGAAGCCCATACCAAAAGAGGAAGGCCCACCATGGCTGTGCCCAAGCGCAGAAAGTCGCGCTCGAATACCCGAAGCCGGCGCTCGCAGTGGAAGGCCGCCAAGACCGAGCTGGTCGGTGTGACCGTCGCCGGTCACGCCCACAAGGTGCCTCGGCGCTTGCTCAAGGCCGCCCGGCTCGGCCTCATCGATTTCGATAAGCGCTGACGCGCCGGCGGCCGACGATCATATGGCCGCCGAACACACCGAGCGCGCCGGCTCTCCGGTGATCACCGACACCGTGTCGTCGAGAGAGTTAGTGACGTAGACCACGCCGGTGACGGGGTTGACCGCCACCCCTGTCGGGTCGAGTCCGACGGGGATGGGGGAGCCGGTGACGGTGTTGGTGGCCGGGTCGATCACCGACACCGTGTTGCTGAACTGGTTGGTGACGTAGATGTTGCCGCCTGGGTTGACCGCCACCCCATACGCACCGGTACCGACGGGGATGGAGCCGGTGACGGTGTTGGTGTTCGGGTCGATCACCGACACCGTGTTGCTGTCGAAGTTGGTCACGAAGACCAGGCCGGTGACGGGGCTGACCGCCACCCCGCTTGGACCGTTGCCGTCGGTGATGGAGCCGGTGACGGTGTTGGTGACCGGGTCGATCACCGACACCGTGTTGCTGCCCTGGTTGGTGACGTAGATGTTGCCGCCCGGGTTGACCGCCACCCCGTGCGGATCGTTGAAGCTGGCGTGGGTGATGGTGGTGACGGCGCCGGCGGCCCCACCGGCACCGCCGACCCCACCCGTACCGCCGATACCGCCGGCCGGGCCGCCGCCGGCGCCGCCGGCGGTGCCGGCGCGGGCGAGGCTGACCGCGCCGCCGGTGCCGCCGGTCCCGCCGTCCCCGCCGTGTCCACCCACACCGATTAACCCGCCGTGACCACCAACCCCGCCGGTGCCACCGTCACCGCCGGCCACACCGAAGGTTGTGCCGGCTCCGCCGGCCCCGCCGACACCACCGGCCCCGCCGTTGCCGAACAGCCATCCACCGGCGCCGCCGGCTCCGCCGTTCGCGCCGGCCTCAAAGGGTAGGCCCTGGCCGCCAGCTCCGCCGGCCCCACCGTTGCCGATCAACCCGGCCGCCCCGCCGGCGCCGCCGGCCTGCCCGGGTGCCCCCGACCCGCCGTTGCCGCCGTTGCCCCACAGCCACCCGCCGTTACCGCCGGCTTGCCCGGTCCCGTCGATCCCGTTCGCGCCGTCGCCGATCAATGGGCGCCCGGTCAGCGACTGAACGGGTGCGTTGATCGCATCGAGCACGTTCTGCAGCGGTGTTGCGCTGGCCGCTTCGGCGACCGCGTAGGTGCTGCTAGCTTGGCTTAAGGCCAGCACGAACCGTTCCTGGTAGGCCGCGACCTGCGCGCTGATCGCTTGATAGTGCTGGCCGTGGCTGCCGAACAGCGCGGCGATCGCCGTTGACACCTCGTCTTGGGCGGCGGCCAACACCTGGGTGGTCGCCGCCGCCGCGGTGTTGGCGGTGTTGATCGCCGAGCCGATCCGCGCTGCATCGGCCGCGGCTGTGGACACTAACTGTGGGGCCACGTTGACAAACGACATCGAAATCCTCCTGACCGCGACGATGTTGAGATGCGGGCGGCCCACCGCCTGTTACCGCCGCGGTGGGTAACCGTTTATTCGGACGATCCCTGCCGTTCCACGCCTGGGCGCAGGCACAAACCGCACCAACATTGGTGGAACGTGGTGCACACTGCACCTGGGGTTCTGCCCTCATCGTGTGGCAGCAGGCGAAACCCGCGCGGACGAGAACTCTTCCGCCAAGCAGCACAAATCGCCCTACTCTTGACCACCAAACAAAACCCGTCCATGGGGCCAATGTGGCTGATGTGGCTAAACCTCGTCGAACAAACCCGCATACCACGGCGCGCCTCTCAGGCCAGTCTCAGGCGCTGCGACGACACTGGTGTCCGTGCGAATTCTTGTCGTTGACGACGATCGTGCGGTGCGCGAGTCGCTGCGCCGGTCGCTTTCCTTCAATGGCTATTCGGTCGAACTGGCCCACGACGGGGTTGAGGCGCTCGACATGATTGCCAGCGATCGCCCCGACGCGTTGGTCCTGGATGTCATGATGCCGCGGCTGGACGGCCTCGAGGTGTGCCGTCAGCTCCGCAGCACCGGCGACGACCTGCCGATTCTGGTGCTGACCGCGCGCGACTCGGTGTCCGAGCGGGTGGCCGGGCTGGACGCCGGTGCCGACGACTACCTACCAAAGCCGTTCGCCCTCGAAGAGCTGCTGGCACGGATGCGGGCGCTGCTGCGCCGCACCAAGCCCGAGGATGCCGCCGAGTCGATGGCCATGAGGTTCTCCGACCTGACGCTGGACCCGGTAACCCGCGAAGTCAACCGTGGACAGCGCCGGATCAGCCTGACCCGCACCGAATTTGCATTGCTGGAGATGCTGATCGCCAATCCGCGGCGAGTGCTGACGCGCAGCCGTATCCTGGAAGAGGTATGGGGATTCGACTTTCCCACCTCGGGCAACGCGCTGGAAGTCTACGTCGGGTATCTACGCCGCAAGACCGAGGCCGACGGCGAGCCGCGGCTGATCCACACTGTGCGCGGAGTGGGTTACGTGCTACGTGAAACACCACCCTGATGTGGTGGTTCCGCCGCCGAGACCGGGCGCCGCTGCGCGCCACCAGCTCATTATCCCTGCGGTGGCGGGTCATGCTGCTGGCGATGTCCATGGTCGCGATGGTGGTTGTGCTGATGTCGTTCGCCGTCTATGCGGTGATCTCGGCCGCGCTCTACAGCGACATCGACAACCAACTGCAGAGCCGGGCGCAACTGCTCATCGCCAGTGGCTCGCTGGCAGCTGATCCGGGTAAGGCAATCGAGGGTACCGCCTATTCGGATGTCAACGCGATGCTGGTCAACCCCGGCCAGTCCATCTACACCGCTCAACAGCCGGGCCAGACGCTGCCGGTCGGTGCTGCCGAGAAGGCGGTGATCCGTGGCGAGTTGTTCATGTCGCGGCGCACCACCGCCGACCAACGGGTGCTTGCCATCCGTCTGACCAACGGTAGTTCGCTGCTGATCTCCAAAAGTCTCAAGCCCACCGAAGCAGTCATGAACAAGCTGCGTTGGGTGCTATTGATCGTGGGTGGGATCGGGGTGGCGGTCGCCGCGGTGGCCGGGGGGATGGTCACCCGGGCCGGGCTGAGGCCGGTGGGCCGCCTCACCGAAGCGGCCGAGCGGGTGGCGCGAACCGACGACCTGCGGCCCATCCCCGTCTTCGGCAGCGACGAATTGGCCAGGCTGACAGAGGCATTCAATTTAATGCTGCGGGCGCTGGCCGAGTCACGGGAACGGCAGGCAAGGCTGGTTACCGACGCCGGACATGAATTGCGTACCCCGCTAACGTCGCTGCGCACCAATGTCGAACTCTTGATGGCCTCGATGGCCCCGGGGGCTCCGCGGCTACCCAAGCAGGAGATGGTCGACCTGCGTGCCGATGTGCTGGCTCAAATCGAGGAATTGTCCACACTGGTAGGCGATTTGGTGGACCTGTCCCGAGGCGACGCCGGAGAAGTGGTGCACGAGCCGGTCGACATGGCTGACGTCGTCGACCGCAGCCTGGAGCGGGTCAGGCGGCGGCGCAACGATATCCATTTCGACGTCGAGGTGATTGGGTGGCAGGTTTATGGCGATACCGCTGGATTGTCGCGGATGGCGCTTAACCTGATGGACAACGCCGCGAAGTGGAGCCCGCCGGGCGGCCACGTGGGTGTCAGGCTGAGCCAGCTCGACGCGTCGCACGCTGAGCTGGTGGTTTCCGACCGCGGCCCGGGCATTCCCGTGCAGGAGCGCCGTCTGGTGTTTGAACGGTTTTACCGGTCGGCATCGGCACGGGCGTTGCCGGGTTCGGGCCTCGGGTTGGCGATCGTCAAACAGGTGGTGCTCAACCACGGCGGATTGCTGCGCATCGAAGACACCGACCCAGGCGGCCAGCCCCCTGGAACGTCGATTTACGTGCTGCTCCCCGGCCGTCGGATGCCGATTCCGCAGCTTCCCGGTGCGACGGCTGGCGCTCGGAGCACGGACATCGAGAACTCTCGGGGTTCGGCGAACGTTATCTCAGTGGAATCTCAGTCCACGCGCGCAACCTAGTTGTGCAGTTACTGTTGAAAGCCACACCCATGCCAGTCCACGCATGGCCAAGTTGGCCCGAGTAGTGGGCCTAGTACAGGAAGAGCAACCTAGCGACATGACGAATCACCCACGGTATTCGCCACCGCCGCAGCAGCCGGGAACCCCAGGTTATGCTCAGGGGCAGCAGCAAACGTACAGCCAGCAGTTCGACTGGCGTTACCCACCGTCCCCGCCCCCGCAGCCAACCCAGTACCGTCAACCCTACGAGGCGTTGGGTGGTACCCGGCCGGGTCTGATACCTGGCGTGATTCCGACCATGACGCCCCCTCCTGGGATGGTTCGCCAACGCCCTCGTGCAGGCATGTTGGCCATCGGCGCGGTGACGATAGCGGTGGTGTCCGCCGGCATCGGCGGCGCGGCCGCATCCCTGGTCGGGTTCAACCGGGCACCCGCCGGCCCCAGCGGCGGCCCAGTGGCTGCCAGCGCGGCGCCAAGCATCCCCGCAGCAAACATGCCGCCGGGGTCGGTCGAACAGGTGGCGGCCAAGGTGGTGCCCAGTGTCGTCATGTTGGAAACCGATCTGGGCCGCCAGTCGGAGGAGGGCTCCGGCATCATTCTGTCTGCCGAGGGGCTGATCTTGACCAACAACCACGTGATCGCGGCGGCCGCCAAGCCTCCCCTGGGCAGTCCGCCGCCGAAAACGACGGTAACCTTCTCTGACGGGCGGACCGCACCCTTCACGGTGGTGGGGGCTGACCCCACCAGTGATATCGCCGTCGTCCGTGTTCAGGGCGTCTCCGGGCTCACCCCGATCTCCCTGGGTTCCTCCTCGGACCTGAGGGTCGGTCAGCCGGTGCTGGCGATCGGGTCGCCGCTCGGTTTGGAGGGCACCGTGACCACGGGGATCGTCAGCGCTCTCAACCGTCCAGTGTCGACGACCGGCGAGGCCGGCAACCAGAACACCGTGCTGGACGCCATTCAGACCGACGCCGCGATCAACCCCGGTAACTCCGGGGGCGCGCTGGTGAACATGAACGCTCAACTCGTCGGAGTCAACTCGGCCATTGCCACGCTGGGCGCGGACTCAGCCGATGCGCAGAGCGGCTCGATCGGTCTCGGTTTTGCGATTCCAGTCGACCAGGCCAAGCGCATCGCCGACGAGTTGATCAGCACCGGCAAGGCGTCACATGCCTCCCTGGGTGTGCAGGTGACCAATGACAAAGACACCCCGGGCGCCAAGATCGTCGAAGTAGTGGCCGGTGGTGCTGCCGCGAACGCTGGAGTGCCGAAGGGCGTCGTTGTCACCAAGGTCGACGACCGCCCGATCAACAGCGCGGACGCGTTGGTTGCCGCCGTGCGGTCCAAAGCGCCGGGCGCCACGGTGGCGCTAACCTTTCAGGATCCCTCGGGCGGTAGCCGCACAGTGCAAGTCACCCTCGGCAAGGCGGAGCAGTGATGAAGGTCGCCGCGCAGTGTTCAAAGCTCGGATATACGGTGGCACCCATGGAACAGCGTGCGGAGTTGGTGGTTGGCCGGGCACTTGTCGTCGTCGTTGACGATCGCACGGCGCACGGCGATGAAGACCACAGCGGGCCGCTTGTCACCGAGCTGCTCACCGAGGCCGGGTTTGTTGTCGACGGCGTGGTGGCGGTGTCGGCCGACGAGGTCGAGATCCGAAATGCGCTGAACACAGCGGTGATCGGCGGGGTGGACCTGGTGGTGTCGGTCGGCGGGACCGGGGTGACGCCTCGCGATGTCACCCCGGAAGCCACCCGCGACATTCTGGACCGCGAGATCCTCGGTATCGCCGAGGCCATCCGCGCGTCCGGGCTGTCCGCGGGAATCGTCGACGCCGGGTTGTCGCGCGGCCTGGCGGGTGTCTCCGGCAGCACGCTGGTGGTCAACCTCGCGGGTTCGCGTTATGCGGTGCGCGATGGAATGGCGACGCTGAATCCGCTAGCGGCACAGATCATCGGGCAGTTGTCGAGCTTGGAGATCTGAATCCGGATCGAGTGTCGGGCTATTGCGATTCTGTGCTCGCGCGAGGCCCGTCGGTTGGCGATGGTGTCCCACGGCCGCCGTGCCTCCCCGGCGAGTCCCCGTTCGTTTGCGCGAGCAGATCGCGGATTTCGGTGAGCAGCACGACTTGGGTGTCGCCCGGCTGCTCGACCTCCCCCTTCTTGCGTAGTGTGTTGTAGGGCAGCACGACTAGGAAGTACACCGCGAACGCGATCAGGAAAAAGTTGATCGCTGCCGACAACAAGACGTTCAAGTCAATGGTCTGACCACCGCCGATACCGATCCGCAAGATGCCGACGTCGGACTGTGCGTTGACGCCGATCCGGTTGATCAGCGGCGTAATGATGCTGTCGGTGAACTTGGTGACCAACGCCGTGAACGCTGTGCCGATTACCACCGCGACAGCCAGGTCGACGATATTACCCCGCGCGAGAAACTCCTTGAATCCTTTGAGCATGCGATGTCCTTTCTGCAGTCGGCGGCCGGCAGTCCGCGAGTGGAACACCTAGAAAAACTAGACCAGGTGGTGTCAATGGCCACGACGCTGGGATCGCCGTTGCCATGGGGAGCTGACGCTGCCGGGATCCGGTGCTGTTGTTTGTTGACGGGATGCCCTTGACTTCGCTGACCGTGGTGTGCGCGTAACCGGCCGGTCGGGAACGCGGCGACGGATGGCGCGGTGGCCAGGACAGTGATCGAGATGACATCACGCCAACAACGCCTTCAGCTGTGAGCGATCCGGGCTAGACTACCGCCGAAATATCCAACAAAGGACCTACATGAACCGGCAACCTATCGTTCAGCTGAGTAACTTGAGCTGGACATTCCGAGAAGGCGAAACCCGACGACAAGTCCTAGACCACATCACCTTCGATTTCGAGCCCGGTGAGTTTGTCGCGCTGCTGGGGCAAAGTGGAAGTGGTAAAAGCACTTTGCTGAACCTCATCAGTGGCATAGAAAAGCCCACCACAGGTGACGTCACAATTAATGGGTTCGCTATCACTCAGAAAACCGAGCGAGACCGGACGTTGTTCCGGCGCGATCAGATTGGCATCGTCTTTCAATTTTTCAACCTGATTCCCACTCTTACCGTGTTGGAAAATATTACGCTGCCTCAGGAACTGGCCGGAGTTTCTCAGAGGAAAGCGGCCGTGGTCGCTCGTGACCTTCTCGAAAAAGTGGGCATGGCCGACCGTGAACGCACCTTTCCCGATAAACTCTCCGGCGGAGAACAACAACGGGTCGCTATTTCCAGAGCGTTGGCGCATAATCCCATGCTGGTGTTAGCCGATGAGCCGACCGGCAACCTGGACTCCGATACCGGGGATAAAGTCTTGGATGTTCTGCTTGATCTCACCCGCCAAGCAGGTAAAACCTTAATCATGGCTACGCATAGCCCGTCGATGACGCAGCATGCCGACCGGGTAGTCAACTTACAGGGCGGCAGGTTGATACCTGCCGTGAACCGAGAAAATCAAACCGACCAGCCGGCCAGCACGATCCTATTGCCCACGTCATATGAATGACCAAGCTCCCGTTGCTTATGCACCACTATGGCGCACGGCGTGGCGTCGGCTGCGTCAGCGGCCGTTTCAATATATTCTGCTGGTCCTGGGAATTGCGCTAGGCGTTGCCATGATCGTGGCTATCGATGTATCCAGTAATTCGGCGCAACGTGCCTTCGATCTCTCTGCCGCGGCCATCACCGGAAAATCTACTCACCGGCTGGTCAGTGGCCCCGCCGGGGTGGACCAACAGCTTTATGTCGATCTGCGCCGACACGGGTACGATTTTTCCGCTCCGGTAATCGAAGGCTATGTGTTGGCCCGCGGACTGGGAAACCGAGCTATGCAGTTCATGGGCACCGACCCATTTGCGGAGTCAGCTTTTCGCTCGCCTTTATGGTCCAACCAAAATATCGCCGAGTTGGGTGGCTTTTTGACTCGACCCAACGGTGTCGTGTTAAGCCGACAAGTGGCACAGAAGTATGGCTTGGCTGTGGGCGATCGCATTGCTCTGCAACTGAAAGGTGCGCCTACCACAGTAACCCTGGTGGGATTGCTGACACCTGCAGATGAAGTTAGCAATCAAAAATTGTCCGACCTTATCATTGCTGATATTTCCACGGCCCAAGAGTTGTTCCATATGCCCGGAAGACTGAGCCACATCGATTTGATCATCAAAGATGAGGCCACTGCAACACGCATCCAACAAAGACTGCCGGCCGGTGTGCGTATGGAAACGTCGGATACCCAACGGGACACCGTCAAACAGATGACGGACGCTTTTACGGTCAATTTAACCGCTCTCAGTTTGATTGCCTTGTTGGTGGGTATCTTTTTAATCTACAATACCGTGACATTTAATGTCGTGCAACGGCGACCGTTTTTCGCCATATTGCGCTGTTTGGGTGTAACCCGAGAGCAGTTATTTTGGCTGATAATGACGGAATCCCTCGTTGCCGGGCTGATTGGTACGGGCTTGGGCCTCTTGATTGGAATTTGGCTCGGCGAAGGCTTGATCGGCCTGGTGACTCAAACCATCAATGATTTCTATTTTGTCATCAATGTTCGCAATGTGTCCGTCTCCGCCGAAAGCTTGTTGAAGGGGCTGATCATCGGCATCTTTGCCGCCATGTTAGCCACACTGCCACCGGCTATAGAAGCGATGCGCACCGTCCCTGCCAGCACATTGCGGCGCTCCTCCCTGGAAAGCAAGATAACCAAGCTCATGCCGTGGTTGTGGGTGGCGTGGTTTGGTTTGGGTAGCTTTGGTGTATTGATGCTGTGGTTGCCGGGCAACAACCTGGTTGTGGCCTTTGTCGGTCTCTTTAGTGTGCTGATTGCCCTGGCGCTTATTGCCCCGCCGCTGACCCGGTTTGTAATGTTGCGCTTAGCTCCTGGCTTAGGACGGCTGCTCGGTCCAATAGGTCGAATGGCGCCACGCAATATTGTGCGCTCGTTGAGTCGCACCTCTATCGCCATCGCCGCCCTGATGATGGCCGTGTCCTTGATGGTAGGCGTCTCCATATCGGTGGGGTCGTTTCGACAGACGCTGGCCAATTGGCTAGAGGTGACTTTGAAGTCGGATGTCTATGTGTCTCCGCCGACCTTAACATCCGGTCGCCCCAGCGGTAATCTGCCTGTGGATGCCGTCCGGAATATAAGCAAATGGCCAGGAGTGCGTGACGCAGTTATGGCTCGGTATAGTTCCGTTTTTGCCCCGGACTGGGGGCGTGAGGTGGAACTAATGGCGGTGTCGGGTGATATTTCCGACGGCAAGCGACCATATAGGTGGATCGACGGCAATAAAGACACGCTCTGGCCACGTTTCTTGGCGGGGAAAGGGGTGATGCTATCGGAGCCAATGGTATCGCGACAACACTTGCAGATGCCGCCAAGGCCGATCACGCTAATGACGGATTCGGGGCCACAAACGTTCCCCGTTCTGGCGGTTTTCTCTGACTACACCTCAGATCAAGGTGTGATTTTGATGGATCGCGCCAGTTATCGGGCCCATTGGCAGGATGATGACGTGACGACCATGTTTCTTTTTTTGGCATCGGGTGCGAATAGCGGTGCCTTGATAGATCAACTACAAGCCGCGTTCGCGGGTCGGGAAGACATTGTTATTCAATCGACTCATAGTGTCCGCGAAGCATCAATGGTCATATTTGATCGTAGTTTTACCATTACCATCGCGTTGCAACTGGTGGCCACGGTGGTGGCTTTTATTGGCGTACTGAGCGCGCTGATGAGTTTGGAATTGGACCGGGCTCATGAGTTGGGTGTTTTTCGCGCCATTGGCATGACTACCCGCCAATTATGGAAGCTGATGTTCATTGAGACCGGCCTAATGGGCGGGATGGCCGGCTTGATGGCCTTGCCAACTGGTTGTATTCTAGTGTGGATTCTTGTCCGCATTATCAATGTCCGCTCATTCGGCTGGACCTTGCAGATGCACTTTGAGTCGGCGCATTTTCTTCGAGCCCTGTTGGTAGCGGTGGTGGCCGCCCTGGCGGCGGGTATGTACCCCGCTTGGCGTTTGGGACGGATGACGATTCGCACGGCGATTCGTGAGGAATGACGGTACATGAGAAAAGCAGGATTGACCGGTGTTGTACTGGTTCTGACGCTGACGCTGGTGGCTTTCTGGTGGTGGCAACGTCCGCGAACGAATGCTGTGGCTGCTGACTCTTTAGTTGGCGTTTTGGTCGATGAGAATAACGCCGGATATTCCTTGGCCACAGTGCCGGGAGCCATTCGGTTTCCCCGGGATTTGGGTCCTCATTACGATTACCAGACGGAATGGTGGTATTACACCGGTAATCTGGAAACTGCTGACGGTCGGCTTTTCGGCTACCAGCTTACTTTTTTCCGCAGGGCTCTCGCACCACCCGGCGAGGGGGTCGCCATAGCGGATGCTTCTTCATGGCGCACGACCCAGGTCTATATGGCCCACTTCGCGATAAGTGATATTTCGAACAGGGGCTTTTATCCGGCTGAGAAATTCAGTCGGCAGGCGTTGGGTTTGGCTGGTGCTAGCTCGGAGCCGTATGCGGTGTGGCTAGACGATTGGTATGCGCGTGAATCCAACAACAATTCGGTGCAATTGTTTGCTCGAACTCAGAACACGGTGTTGGATTTGACATTGACGCAAACGCTGCCGCCTATCTTGCAAGGAAATGCTGGGTTAAGTGTGAAAGGCGCGCAACCGGGAAACGCGTCCAACTACTACTCGTTAGTTCGTCAAGAATCGCGGGGCACTGTCAGTGTTAATGGCGACACATTCATGGTTAGTGGTTTGAGCTGGAAAGATCATGAGTACATGACCAGTGCGCTGGCCCCTGAAGATGTGGGTTGGGATTGGTTCGGGCTCCAATTTTACAATGGCACCGCTTTGATGCTTTTTCAGATTCGACAGGCGGATGGGAGTGTGACCCGATTTTCCAGCGGTACCTTTGTTGCCGGGGATGGTGGCGTGATCCCTCTCGAGTCGTCCGATTTCCGCATCAAGACGACTGATCGTTGGACCAGTGACCAGAGTGGCGCCACCTATCCGATTGCATGGGAAATCGAAATTGAACGGATAGGTTTGACGCTGCGCGGGGCCGCATTAATGGCTAATCAAGAACTGCGGTTATCGAGGACTTACTGGGAAGGGGCGGTTGCCCTTGAGGGTCGTTATCAAGGAATGCCGATCAGTGGTCGGGGATACGTTGAAATGACCGGCTATGTACAACGGCTGTCTTGAAGTCGGGTAATTGCCGGTGATTCTTGGTTTAGAGGCTCTCGAATGGTCGTCGGGCAGTTGTGATATCGCTGCAAACCCTAGAGTACTTATTCGTCGTTGTGTCAACAGGTAGTTGCTGGGGTGTGTCGCTAGTCGCACGCAGATACCGCGTGGTCGATCAATGTCGCAAGGGCTCGGCGAGGTTGGCGGTCAGGCAAATAGGGGAGCTCCTCTCGCGCCTGTGCGGCATAGGCGGCTACCACATTCTTGGCCTTTCCTATGCCCGGTGAGCAACGCAGCAGTGTGAGGGCTTCGGCGACGTGGTCGTCGTGGATCGGTCCGGCCAGCAACTCACGCAGCCGGCTTGTGTCGGGTGTCTGCTCACGCAGCGCGTAGAGCATCGGCAGCGTGTGGACAGCTTGGCCAAGGTCGGCGCCCGATAGCGTAGCGGAGTCACCGGAGATGGCGATGATGTCGCGCGAGATCTCAAACGCAGCACCGATCATGCGCCCCAAGCGCGCTACGCGGCGGATCTGCTCTTCGGCGGCGCCGGAGAGTGCCGCTCCGAGCTGTCCGGATGCTGCGATGAGAGAGCCGGTCTTCTCGTGCACGACTCGGAGGTAATGCTCGATCGTGTCGATATGCGAGGCGGGGCCCCGGGTCGCGCGCATCTGCCCGGTGATCAGCTCGGCGAACGCCTCGGCGACGACCGCGAAGGCCTCGGGGTCCAGCCGCGAGGCTAGCTGTGAGGCCGTCGCGAATCGGTAGTCACCGGCGAGGATTGCGAAGTTGTTGGTCCAGCGTGTGTTGTCGCTAGGTGTCTTGCGGCTCATGTCGGACTCATCCACGACTCTGTCGTGACAAAGCGTCCCCAGGTGCATCAACTCGATGGCTGCCCCCGCGACCGTGACCTCCCATCCGTCGGGGTCGGAGCCCAGTTGCGCCGCAAGCACCGTGAAAAGCGGTCTAAACGGGGTGCCGCCGGCGTCGACAAGGTGCGCCACCGTGTCGCGCATAACCTCGTCGGCCTGGGAGAGTTCGCTATTGATCAGCTCTGTAATCCGGGCAATCCCGTCGTGGACGTTGGCGGTGAATTGCGGGTCACCCAGGCTGACTGCCGGGATCATGCTCGTGGCCGTAGGCATGCGCACAACATTGACACGTGTACAAGATAAGGTATGGCGTGTTCAGTGCAGGGTCAGCGTCACCGTCTGACCCAGCGCCGCACCGGCTACCGTATTGGCCAGCCGGGCTGGCAGCGCCACCAAAACGACCCGGTCACTATCAGCCGCCTGGGCCTTCTGCTGGGCCGAGACCAGGACCACGATGGCGTCGGTGGCCAAGAGCCGTAGAGCTGCCGGCGAATCGGTTACCGGCGCGGCCAGCACGTCGACCACATCCCCGACCCGAACAAGGTCGACCAAAGCGCTGTCAGCCAGATGCAGCGGCACGATGCGGGCGTCCGGGCCGGCAGTCGACTCGGCCAACCGGCTGCCCAGTAAACGCACGTCGGTGAGCACCTCGCCACGGCGTGTCGGGCTGGCCAGCGTCGAACCCACCACTGCGTCCAGGTCAGCTTGCGACCCGTCGGGAAGCGTGGTGGCCGAACGTTTTTCCAGCCTGACATCACCGGGAGTCAATGCGGTACCGGGGCGCAGATCGTGCGCGGCCACCACCACCTCGGCGCGATCATCCTCTGGATTGGACCGCAGCGCCGCAACGCCGGCCAGCATGACCAGCCCGGCCGCGGCGAAGCGCCGGGCCCGCACGGTCCGGGTCCAGTCCGGGCGCAAAAACGCCGATATCCGGCTGACCAGGCTCGGATTCAGGGAGGATTCCGCCACACCGCAAACGGTAGGCGCAGCGCCGTGCTAGGCAGCGCCGGTCAGAAATCCCCTTGTGGATAACCTCTCAACTCAGACGGCCGCGGCGGCGGTTGTGGAGCTGGTTGACTTCTCGGTTGACCCCGAAGCCTTGCTTTCACTCGAGCCAGAACTCCCCGAACTCCCCGAACTCTTCGTCGACTCGCTGGTCGAGGATCCGTTGGTCTGGCTCTTGGACTTCTTGCCCGACTCGCGGCTGTCGGTGCGGTAGAAGCCGGTGCCTTTGAACACCACGCCGACCGCATTGAACAGCTTGCGCAGCCGGCCAGAACACCGCTCGCACGTGGTCAGCGCATCGTCGGTGAAGGCCTGCACAACATCGAAGCGGTTGGCGCACTGGGTGCACTCGTAGCTGTAGGTTGGCACAAGAACCTCCGGAAATGTCACTCGGCGTTAGCACTCTACCGTCTCAAGTGCTAGAACCGCTAGGTGAGTTCCGTCATTCCCCGCACGGCAGCGCGATCAGCCCGCGCTCCGGTGTGAGCGCATGAGTCATGGGTACGTCGTGCGGCTCCGACGGCAACACGTCGACCAGTTCGACAGTGCGCACCACCGCGACTAGACGAGCGTGCGGGTCGCGGCACCGCAGCGAGCGATCGTAGAAGCCGCGACCTCGGCCCAGTCGCACGCCCTGGCGGTCGACAGCCAGCGCCGGCACCAGCACCAAGCTGGCCTGCGCCAGCGCGGCTTCCGGCAGCCAAGGTTCGGGTGGTTCGAGCAGTCCCCAGCGTGCGCGCGCGAGTCCGCCGGCACGGTACTCGCCCCACCGCAACGGCAACGGGAGGTCACCGCCGGCGGTGCGCGCCACCGGCAACAGCACTCGCCCCGCGCGGCGCAGCAACACATCCAACATCTCGATTGACCCCGGCTCGCCGCCTACCGGCACATACGCGCAGACGGTGCTGTCGCTGGTGACCATGCGCTCCAGGTGTCCACGCAACATCCGGGCCTCGGCGGCGCGCACGTCGTCGGCAACGCGGCGTCGGGCCGCCAGGAGCTGGTCGCGCAACGCCGACTTGCTCGCGATCGCCATGTCCTCAACGATGACACAGCCCCGGCCGTCCCGCGCGAGCGCCGGGACAGCGCCAACGAAGAGGCGGGCAATCAGCACGCTGCGGGTTATCGTGTGAACGATGTCACGCCCAGAAGTACTAACGCCGTTCACGGCAATCGTCCCGGCAGCCGGCCTGGGTACGCGCTTTCTGCCGGCCACCAAGACGGTGCCCAAGGAGCTGCTGCCCGTCGTCGACACTCCCGGTATCGAGCTGGTGGCCGCCGAGGCGGCCGCGGCCGGTGCCGAACGGCTGGTGATCGTCACCTCCGAGGGTAAGGACGGGGTGGTCGCGCATTTCGTGGAAGACCTGGTGCTGGAGGGCACGCTCGAGGCCCGAGGCAAGATCGCCATGCTGGCCAAGGTGCGTCGCGCCCCGGCACTGATCAAGGTCGAATCCGTGGTGCAGGCCGAGCCGCTGGGACTGGGACACGCCATCGGCTGTGTGGAGCCGACGCTGTCGCCCGACGAAGACGCTGTCGCGGTGCTGCTGCCTGACGACCTGGTGCTGCCGACCGGCGTCCTGGAGACGATGTCGAAGGTGCGAGCCAGCAGGGGCGGCACCGTGCTGTGTGCTATCGAGGTGGCGCGCGAGGAGATCAGTGCCTACGGGGTTTTCGATGTCGAGCCGGTCCCCGATGGTGACTACACCGACGATCCCAACGTGCTGAAGGTCAGGGGCATGGTCGAAAAGCCCAAGGCCGAAACGGCGCCGTCGAGGTATGCGGCGGCCGGCCGCTACGTTCTAGACCGTGCCATCTTCGATGCGTTACGCCGCATCGACCGGGGTGCAGGCGGTGAAGTGCAGCTCACCGATGCGATCGCGCTGCTGATTGCCGAGGGCCATCCCGTCCATGTCGTCGTCCACCAAGGGTCCCGACACGACCTGGGAAATCCGGGCGGGTACCTCAAGGCTGCGGTTGACTTTGCATTGGATCGTGACGACTACGGCCCGGACTTGCGGCGATGGTTGGTGGCGCGACTGGGTCTGACAGAGCAGTAGCCTGGCGACGATACGGCACGGACGGTTCCGGGGTGGGGGATGCCCGGCCCCATGGCTCGACGGAAAGGCGGGCGCTGTGCGTTCTGTGGAGGAGCAGCAGGCTCGGATATCGGCCGCTGCGGTAGCCCCGAGGCCGATACGCGTTGCGATCGCCGAGGCGCAGGGATTGATGTGCGCCGAAGAAGTGGTCACCGAACGTCCAATGCCCGGTTTTGATCAGGCCGCCATCGACGGCTACGCGGTGCGCAGTGTCGATGTGGCCGGTGTCGGTGATACCGGTGGTGTCCAAGTCTTTGCCGACCACGGCGATCTTGACGGTCGCGACGTGCTGACCCTACCGGTGATGGGAACCATCGAAGCCGGAGCGCGCACCCTGAGCAGGTTGCAGCCTCGCCAAGCGGTCCGGGTGCAGACCGGCGCGCCGCTTCCCACCCTGGCCGATGCGGTCCTGCCGTTGCGGTGGACCGATGGCGGAATGTCTCGGGTGCGGGTGCTGCGCGGGGCGCCGTCGGGCGCCTACGTGCGGCGTGCGGGCGACGACGTGCAGCCCGGTGATGTGGCGGTGCGCGCGGGGACGATCATCGGCGCAGCCCAGGTGGGGTTGCTGGCGGCGGTCGGCCGTGAACGGGTGCTGGTGCACCCTCGTCCGCGGCTGTCGGTGATGGCCGTCGGGGGCGAGTTGGTCGACATCTCGCGGACCCCGGGCAACGGGCAGGTTTATGACGTCAACTCCTATGCCTTGGCTGCGGCGGGCCGGGATGCCGGTGCGGAGGTGAACCGGGTTGGCATCGTCAGCAACGACCCTACGGAACTTGGCGAAATCGTCGAGGGCCAGCTCAATCGGGCTGAGGTCGTGGTGATCGCCGGCGGGGTGGGCGGTGCGGCGGCAGAAGCGGTCAGGTCGGTGCTTTCCGAGCTCGGTGAGATGGAGGTCGTGCGGGTCGCCATGCATCCGGGATCCGTGCAGGGCTTCGGACAGCTCGGCCGTGATGGTGTACCGACCTTTCTGCTGCCGGCCAACCCGGTCAGCGCCCTAGTGGTCTTCGAGGTGATGGTTCGGCCGCTGATCCGGCTGTCGCTGGGTAAACGGCATCCGATGCGACGGATCGTGTCGGCGCGCACGCTGTCGCCGATCACGTCGGTGGCCGGGCGCAAGGGCTACCTGCGTGGCCAGTTGATGCGTGATCAGGACAGCGGCGAGTACCTGGTGCAGGCGCTGGGCGGCGCTCCGGGGGCGTCATCGCACCTGCTCGCGACGCTTGCCGAAGCGAACTGTCTGGTTGTGGTTCCCACCGGGGCCGAGCAGATTCGCACGGGTGAGATCGCGGATGTCGCCTTCCTGGCTCAGCACGGCTGAGCCGAACCACGGCGACTCTGGTGAACTTATGGCGCTCGAATCCCCGGCATCCGGGATGGCCGATGGCCGTCGGGCCGCTGCGGGTCTCGGCAGGCGTGATTCGGCTGCGGCCGGTGCGGATGCGTGACGGCGTGCATTGGAGCCGGATCCGGTTGGCCGACCGTGCACATCTTGAGCCGTGGGAGCCCAGCGCGGACGGCGAGTGGACCGTCCGGCACACGGTTGCTGCCTGGCCGGCGGTGTGTTCGGGTCTGCGTTCGGAGGCTCGCAACGGCCGCATGCTGCCGTACGTGATCGAGCTGGATGGGCAGTTCTGCGGCCAGTTGACCATCGGCAATGTCACCCACGGGGCCTTGCGGTCGGCCTGGATCGGCTATTGGGTACCAAGCGCGGCCACTGGCGGAGGGGTGGCCACCGGAGCGTTGGCGTTGGGTCTCGACCACTGCTTCGGTCCGGTCATGCTGCATCGAGTCGAGGCCACCGTGCGCCCGGAGAATGCGGCCAGTCGCGCCGTGCTGGCAAAGGTTGGCTTCCGCGAGGAGGGGCTGTTGCGCCGTTACCTTGAGGTTGACCGGGCATGGCGAGACCATCTGTTGATGGCGATCACCGTCGAAGAGGTTTACGGGTCGGTGGCCTCGACGCTGGTCCGTGCCGGGCATGCCAGCTGGCCCTAACGCGGAATCGCAACCAAACTGTGACTGGCGCGACACGTGTGGCGTGTGGTGCTTGTGAGAGATGAATTACAGGTGTGTAATTGCCCTGGGCGCTTTGACCCGGCCGCGCTGGCCAACGATGGGGCCTCGCGGGGATCGGAACCGAAGAGAGCAGGTCATCATGCCAAGCATCCCGCAGTCGTTGTTGTGGATATCGCTCGTGGTGCTCTGGCTGTTCGTGCTGGTTCCCATGCTGATCAGCAAACGTGATGCCGTTCGGCGCACCAGCGATGTGGCTTTGGCGACTCGGGTACTCAACGGTGGCGCTGGTGCGCGCCTGCTCAAGCGAGGTGGTCCCGCCGCGGGACATCGCTGGGGGTACCTCCCGCCCGAAGGGCAGGGGGACGACCCGGACTGGAAGCCGGAGGAAGACTGGCGCGACGACCCGGTCGAGGACGGGTTCGCCGACGTCGAGCATGACATCGACGAGGACCAGGAGGCCGACGATGCGCGCCGTCGGGGTGCGGTTGTCATGAAGGTTGCCGCTCCGCAGACCGCAGGTGCCGACGAGCCGGACTACTTAGACGTCGATGTGGTCGAAGAAGACTCGGAGGCGCTTCCGGTGGGGGCTGGCGCTGCGGTCGGCGAGTCCGCCGACGAGGCCGATGCCGAAGCTGCTGACGGAGTTGCGGGCCACGCCGACCCGGAGGCCGACCCGGTCGAATACGAATACGAATACGAATACGTCGAGGACACCTGCGGTTTGGAGCTCGAGGAGGACGACCAGGAAGCGCCACCGACCGTCGCATCCGGCACGTCACGGCGGCGCCGATTCGACACCAAGACCGCCGCCGCGGTCAGCGCCCGCAAGTACACCTTCCGCAAACGTGCGTTGATCGTGATGGCGGTGATCCTGGTTGGCTCTGCCGCCGCGGCCTTCGAGCTGACCCCGGTCGCGTGGTGGATCTGTGGTAGCGCCACCGGTGTGACGGTGCTCTACCTGGCATATTTGCGTCGGCAAACCCGCATCGAGGAGAAGGTGCGTCGGCGGCGGATGCAGCGGATCGCGCGGGCGCGGCTCGGTGTACAGAACACCCGTGACCGCGAGTACGATGTGGTGCCGTCGCGGCTGCGCCGTCCGGGCGCGGTGGTCCTGGAGATCGACGACGAGGACCCGATCTTCACGCACCTGGAGAGCGCGGCCCCGATACGGAACTACGGCTGGCCCAGGGACCTGCCCCGGGCGGTGGGTCAGTAGGGCGCGCAGTTCGGCCATCGGCGCCGCTGCTGGTAGCCTGCTACCGATCAGGGGCTATGGCGCAGTTGGTAGCGCGACTCGTTCGCATCGAGTAGGTCAGGGGTTCGAATCCCCTTAGCTCCACCATCTAATCAGTAGCCATCGGCAGCCTCGTTGGCTGTGCCGCCGCGGACGTGGTTGAGACGGCGAGCACAGCCCTCGGGGCAATCCTGGCAGGTCGCAATGCGGTGGTGCCGCCACGGTGTCCACGTCGAGGCGCCGGCCTTGTGGTACCGGTAAAGTGCTGTGGCGACCGCGATCTGGCGCGAAGCCTGATGAAGATCGAATATTCGGCTGAATATTCGCTAAGACATGTGTGGCGGCGTCCGATCCTGTCACAACCTGCCCCTAGGGTCGGTGCATGAGCACGAAATACTACCTGCAGAAGGTCCCTGTCGAAGCCGTCCAGCCGGGCTTTTCGCTGGCCATTCCACACGATGGCGACTATCGCCTTTTCCAGGTCGACTGCACGCAAATGTGCCAGCGAAGTGGCCAGCCGGTGATGATCAGACTCATGTCGGAGTCCGTCGATGGTGGCCAGCCGTGGGTCTTGGAATATGAAGCGGGCACGGCGGTAATCCGGCTTCTCGGTGTTTGCCAGGCCGCTTCGTAGGGTGGCGTGTGCTCGCTAACCGGGCTTGGCGGCGGCTACAAACGGCAACGCGCGTTGTGTCTACTGCTCGACGTCCACTAGCCCGGCCGACCGAGACAGGTTGACGAAGGCATTCCGGTCAAACATCGTGAGTCCGATGTTGCCGGCGGCGGCGTTCGGCGCGTAGCGCATCGGCGGGCATTGGCCGGCATAGCTGGTGTGGATCGTGATCCGCCCGGCTGGCCGCAGCACTCGCACCTTCTCGCGGGCGATCCGGAACGGTTCCGGCATCAGCTACAGCGCGCCGAAACAACAAACAGCATCGAATGTTTCGTCGCCGAATGGCACCATGCGGGCGTGGCCGCGGATATGACACGTCCGTGGCCCACGGTTGTCCAGGGCGGTGCTGGTCAGCGTCGGCGCAGAGATGTCGAACCCGACCGCAAGACCCCCGTCCGGTGGATGTCCGGACAGCGGCTCAGTGAAATTACCTGGCCCACAACCGATATCGAGCACTCTGTGGGCGCGGCCGAGGTGCAGAGACACCGCGGCGCGGTGCCGCTCGGTTCGGGTGGTGATGCGGCTGGCAAGGTGGAAGGAGGCCGGACGCCACAACCGTTCGTACAACCGTAAGCTGGGCTTGGCGCCGGGCCGGATTGGACGGGATAGCCGAATTGACCGGCGCACGAGTCGAAGATCTTGCGGGGATGGACGTCTTTCAGGGATGTCCGGCCGAGGGTCTGGTGTCATTGGCGGCGAGCGTTCAGCCGTTGCGGGCCGCTGCCGGCCAGGTGCTGCTGCGGCAGGGCGAGCCGGCGGTTTCGTTTCTGCTTATCTCGTCGGGTAGCGCAGAAGTCAGCCATGTTGGCGACGATGGTGTTGCGATCATCGCTCGGGCGCTGCCGGGCATGATCGTCGGCGAAATCGCGCTGCTGCGCGATAGCCCGCGCAGCGCGACGGTCACCACCATCGAGCCGCTGACCGGCTGGACGGGTGGCCGCGGCGCTTTCGCCACAATGGTGCACATCCCCGGGGTCGGTGAGCGATTGCTGCGCACCGCCAGGCAGCGTCTCGCCGCCTTCGTCTCCCCGATTCCGGTACGGCTTGCCGACGGGACTCAACTGATGCTACGCCCCGTGCTGCCCGGTGACCGCGAGCGGACCGTGCACGGACACATCCAGTTCTCCGGCGAGACGCTGTATCGACGGTTCATGTCGGCTCGTGTTCCCAGTCCGGCGTTGATGCACTACCTGTCGGAAGTCGACTACGTCGACCACTTCGTCTGGGTGGTGACCGACGGAAGCGACCCCGTAGCCGACGCGCGTTTTGTGCGGGATGAAACCGATCCGACGGTCGCCGAGATCGCGTTCACGGTTGCCGACGCGTATCAGGGCAGGGGGATTGGAAGCTTTCTCATCGGTGCGTTGTCCGTGGCCGCCCGGGTCGACGGCGTCGAAAGGTTTGCCGCGCGCATGCTTTCCGACAATGTGCCGATGCGAACGATCATGGACCGCTACGGGGCGGTGTGGCAGCGCGAGGACGTCGGAGTCATCACCACCATGATCGATGTGCCGGGTCCGGGTGAGCTGAGCTTGGGGCGCGAGATGGTCGACCAGATCAACCGGGTAGCCCGGCAAGTGATCGAGGCCGTCGGCTGATCACCGACCCCGGGTCGGTGCGTCCGCCGCTGGCACCGCAGTTCGCCGCTGATCTGCTAGTCAAAACGGTGTCGACGTTGCGCAGCTCAGGGGCTGCGTTGGGTAGATTGACCACGATGCGCAAGGCGGTACTGGCAGTCGGATCGGTGTGCTGGCTTGTCGGCTGCTCATCAGGGGCCAGCTCCACCACCGCCTCGACCGGCGACATCGCCAAGGTGGCCGAAGTGAAGTCGGGCTTTGGACCTGAATACACCGTCACCGATGTCACTCCCAGGGCCATCGATCCCGGGTTCTTTTCCGCCCGCAAACTGCCCGACGGGCTGAGTTTCGATCCGGCGAACTGTGCGCAAGTGGCGGCCGGGCCCCAGCTGCCGACCGGGTTGCAGGGCAACATGGCCGCCGTCTCCGCCGAGGGCAACGGCAACCGGTTCGTCGTCATCGCGGTGGAGACGTCCCAGCCGCTGCCGGCCCCCAGCCCCGGGAAAGACTGCAGCAAGGTGACTTTTTCCGGGACGCAGCTGCGGGGCGGCATCGAGGTGGTCGATGTACCGCACATCGACGGGACACAGACGCTGGGCGTGCATCGCGTGTTGCAGGCGGTCGTCGGCGGGTCAGCGCGCACCGGCGAGCTCTATGACTATTCCGCTCGGTTCGGGGACTACCAGGTGATTGTCATCGCCAATCCACTGGTAATCCCTGGACGGCCGGTTGCGCGGGTCGATACGCAACGCGCCCGCGATCTGCTCGTACAGGCGGTGGCCGCGGTCCGGGGTTGACCGAGTTAGCGGACGTCGCGCGGCCGGAACTGGATGCTCACGCGCGGACCCGTCGGCGCCGATGTCTTGGGCACCGCATGCTCGAAGGTGCGTTGACACGATCCGCCCATCACCAATAGATCGCCATGCGCCAACGGCAGTCGCAACGATGGACCGCGGCCACGCGGCCGCAGCGCGAAGACGCGGGTGGCGCCGAGGCTGACGATCGCCACCATAGTGTCCTCAGTGCTGCCGCGACCAATGGTGTCGCCATGCCAGGCGACGCTGTCAGAGCCGTCGCGGTAGTAGCACAGCCCGGCGGTGGTGAAGGGCTCACCCAGTTCGCCGCCGTAGATGTCGTTGAGCCGCCGGCGCATCCGCGCCAGCTGCGGATGCGGCGGATCTTCGATGGTCAGGTCGTGAAAACTCACCAGCCGCGGCACATCGACCACCCGGTCGTACATCTGACGGCGCTCGGCTCGCCACGGCACCGTCGACAACAACGCGTCCAGCAGTTCTTCGCCGCCGGTCAGCCAGCCCGAACGGATGTCGATAAAGGCTCCGTCGCCGAGCTGTCTTCGCTCGTTGTGCTCGAAGAGCGCGCCTTGAACCGCGATCGCCACGCCGCCAAGCTTATCGCACATTCGTTCGATGGCGCCGCCCCGGCTACGGTTTGACCTGTGGGTGTCGAATTGGGGTCAAATTCCGAGGTCGGCGCGCTAAGAGTGGTCATCCTGCACCGCCCGGGGGCCGAACTGCGCCGGCTCACACCGCGCAACACCGACCAGCTGCTGTTCGACGGCCTGCCCTGGGTATCCCGCGCGCAGGACGAGCACGACGAATTCGCCGAGCTGCTGGCTTCCCGCGGTGCGGAAGTGCTGTTGCTGTCGGACCTGTTGATTGAGGCACTACATCACAGCGGGGCCGCCCGCATGCAGGGGATCGCCGCTGCCGTCGACGCACCGCGGCTGGGACTGCCGCTGGCGCAAGAGCTTTCGGCCTACCTGCGTAGTCTCGACCCAGGCAGGTTGGCGCATGTGCTGACGGCCGGCATGACCTTCAACGAGCTCCCGTCGGACACGCGGACCGACGTGTCGTTGGTGTTGCGTATGCACCATGGCGGAGACTTCGTCATTGAGCCGTTGCCGAACCTGGTGTTCACCCGCGACTCGTCGATATGGATCGGGCCGCGGGTGGTGATCCCGTCGCTGGCATTACGGGCACGGGTGCGCGAAGCGTCGCTGACCGACCTCATCTATGCTCATCACCCGCGGTTCACCGGTGTGCGGCGTGCCTATGAATCGCGCACCGCTCCGGTCGAGGGTGGCGACGTGTTGTTGCTCGCCCCGGGTGTGGTCGCTGTCGGAGTGGGCGAGCGGACTACACCAGCAGGCGCGGAAGCATTGGCGCGCAGCCTTTTTGACGATGATCTTGCGCATACCGTGCTCGCCGTGCCGATCGCTCAGCAGCGCGCGCAAATGCATCTGGACACGGTGTGCACGATGGTCGACACCGATACGATGGTGATGTACGCCAACGTTGTCGACACGCTCGAGGCGTTCACGATCCAGCGCACACCCGACGGCGTGACCATCGGCGATGCGGCCCCGTTCGCGGAGGCGGCTGCCAAGGCGATGGGAATCGACAAGCTGCGGGTAATTCATACCGGAATGGACCCCGTCGTCGCTGAACGCGAACAGTGGGACGACGGCAACAACACGTTGGCGTTGGCGCCCGGTGTCGTTGTCGCCTACGAGCGCAACGTACAGACCAACGCCCGCCTGCAGGACGCGGGCATCGAAGTGCTTACCATCGCCGGCTCCGAATTGGGTACCGGCCGTGGCGGGCCCCGCTGCATGTCCTGTCCGGCCGCCCGCGATCCGCTTTAGGAGTGGCGATTTCGGCGCCTGGCGGCGCCGCAGATCACCGCCAGCTGGGCAGCCAGATCTCCAGGTTCCAGGTCTGTTGTGAGATTGGCAGACCGGTGAGCACCGGATACAGCCACGCAAAGTTCGTCACCACGAGGGCCACGTAGCAGCAGACGACGATCAGCCCCAGTGTGCGTCGTTCGGAGCCCTGACCGGGGTGATAGAGGATATCGCCGAGAACCAGCGAAATGCCCATCACCAGAAATGGCGCCATGGTCGCTGCGTAGAAGAAGTACATCTGCCGGTCGATGTCGGCGAACCACGGCAGCCAACCGGCGCAGTAGCCGACCAGGACCACCGCATAACGCCAGTCCCGGCGCACAAACATACGCCACCCCGCGTATGCCAGGACTGGCACCGCCAGCCACCACATCGCGGGCGTGCCGACCAGCATCTCGGCCTTGACGCACGACTGTGCGCCGCAGCCTGCAACGTCTTGCTGGTCGATGGCGTACAGCACCGGCCGCAACGACATGGGCCAGGTCCACGGTTTGGATTCCCAAGGGTGGTAGTTGCCTGCGGAATTCGTCAGGCCCGCGTGGAAGTGGAACGCTTTGGCGGTGTAGTGCCAGAGCGAGCGCACGGCGTCGGGCAGCGGAACAACCGAGTTGCGACCGACCGCTTGACCGACCGCATGCCGATCGATCGCGGTCTCGGACGCGAACCACGGAGCGTAGGTGGCCAGATAGACCGCGAACGGGATCAACCCCAGCGCATACCCGCTGGGAAGCACGTCACGCCGCACTGTCCCCAGCCACGGTCTTTGCACTTGGTACTGACGTCGCGCCGCCACGTCGAACGCCAGCGCCATCGCGCCGAAGAACAGCACGAAGTACACGCCGGACCACTTGGTGGCGCAAGCCAATCCCAGCAGCACCCCGGCGCCGAACCGCCACCAGCGCACACCCACCCGCGGTCCCCACACGGTGGCGGCGCTGCGGCCGGCCAGCAGAGCGATGTGCATCCGTTCGCGAACCTGATCGCGGTCGACGATGAGCGCGCCGAACGCCGCGACGACGAAGAACGTCAGGAAGCCGTCCAGCAGCGCGGTCCGCGCGGTGACGAAGCTGACCCCGTCGCAGATCAGCAGCACCCCGGCGATGGCGCCGACCAATGTCGACCGGCTGATCCGCCGCACGATCCGCACCACCAGCGCCACCAGGACCACACCCAGCAGGGCGCCGGTGAACCGCCAGCCGAATCCGTTGTAACCGAAGATGGCCTCCCCGATCGCGATCAGCTGCTTACCGACCGGCGGGTGAACCACCAGGCCGTACCCGGGGTTGTCTTCCACCCCATGGTTGTTTAGCACCTGCCAGGCCTGGGGTGCGTAATGCTTCTCGTCGAAGATGGGGGTGCCGGCATCGGTCAGCGAGCCCAGGTTCAGGAACCGGGTCACCGTGGCCAGCAGCGTGATCAGGCCGGTCACGATCCAGCCGCGTAACCGGTCCAGGGGCCCGAAATCCGCGACCGGCACCAGCGGGCCGGGGCTGACGACGGGTACCACAGGCTCCTCGGGGCGGTCCTTGGCCAGGACACAGGATTCTGGGGGCCGGGCGGTCATCGGTGTCGATCGTAGGCTGTCCGTCATGTCCTCTGGTCGCCTGTTGCTCGGCGCCACCCCGCTGGGCCAGCCGTCGGATGCGTCACCACGCCTGGCGGCCGCGTTGGCCACCGCCGATGTGGTGGCGGCCGAGGACACCCGGCGGGTGCGGAAATTGGCCAAGGCTCTTGACATCCGGATTGGTGGACGGGTGGTCAGCCTGTTCGACCGGGTGGAGGCGTTGCGCGTGACGGCCCTTCTCGACGCGATCAATAACGGTGCGACGGTGCTGGTGGTCAGTGACGCCGGGACCCCGGTGATCAGCGATCCCGGCTATCGGCTGGTCGCGGCGTGCATCGACGCGGGGGTTTCGGTGACGTGTTTACCCGGGCCGTCCGCGGTGACCACCGCGCTGGTGATGTCCGGTCTGCCGGCGGAGAAGTTCTGCTTCGAGGGTTTCGCCCCGCGCAAGGGTGCGGCGCGCCGGGCCTGGCTGGCCGAACTGGCCGAGGAGCGGCGCACCTGTGTTTTCTTCGAATCCCCGCGCCGGTTGGCTGCGTGCCTTAACGATGCCGTCGAGCAGCTCGGTGGTGCCCGTCCGGCGGCGATCTGCCGGGAGCTGACCAAGGTGCATGAGGAAGTGGTGCGCGGATCGCTTGACGAGTTGGCGATCTGGGCGGCCGGTGGTGTGCTCGGCGAGATCACCGTGGTGGTGGCGGGCGCCGCCCCCCACGCCGAACTGTCGTCGCTGATAGCCCAAGTGGAGGAGTTCGTCGCGGCGGGTATTCGTGTCAAGGACGCCTGCAGCGAGGTAGCGGCGGCACATCCGGGGGTGCGCACCCGCCAGCTTTACGACGCGGTGCTGCAATCACGGCGGGAAACCGGCGGGCCAGCGCAGCCGTAGTCGGTCAGGTTAGGGGATACACACCCCGATGGGACCGAATCCGGGTGTGCACAGACGCGACGGGAGCGCCGGCAGCGGAGGCGGTCCCGGCAGTGGGGGAGGTGCCGGCAATGCGGGCACGGCCGGTAACGGCGGCAGACCCGCTGGCAGTGCCGGCAGGCCGGCCGCCAGCGCCGGCAGCGCCGCAGCCAACGCCGCAGGATCCACGCCTGGCAGCGCCGGGAGGCCCGGCGGTAGACCACCTGCCGCCAGCGCCGGCAGCGCCGCAGCCAGCGTCGCCGGATCCACCCCCGCCAGACCAGCCGGCAGACCAGCGGCCGCCAGCATCGGCAGACCACCTGCCACCAGCGCCGTCAGCTCCGCCGGCGACATCCCCGCCAGACCCGGCAAACTCGTCGGCAGACCGGCCGCGGCCGCCATCGCCATCAGGTCGGTCGGCGACACACCTGGCAGACTCGGAAAACCCACGCCTGGCAGGCCGGCGGCCGCCGCCATCGCGAGCAGACTCGCCGGCGTCACGCCCGGCAGGGCGGGCAGCCCCACAGCCGGCAGAGCGGCCGCCGCCGATTGCGCCCCGGGCAGCAGCAGGGAGGCCACCGTGCTGGCTGTTCCGCGGGCCGTCGGCAGGATGCCGGAAGACTCCAGCGCGTTAACCGCAAGCACGAGATAGGTGACGGCCACCGCGCTCGCGGTCACCACCCCCGCCGCCGTGCCTCCCACACCCAGGACACCGTTCACGACCGCGGCAGCGGTGTTCACCCCGGTGATTGGGTCGGGTACGCCGGGGATGCCGATGCCCGGGATGCCGATGCCCGGGATGCCGATGCCCGGGATGCCGACGCCAGGTACGCTCGGCGCGGCCAGGTTCGGCAGGGCCGGTGGGGGAGGCAGGGCCGGGCCGGCCGCACCGGGAATGTTGGGTAGGCCGGGAACGGCTGGCGGGCCCACCCTGGGCACGGCGGCAGCCGCCGGTACACCCGGCCGCGGAACCAATCCCGGCGCGATCGTGTCGGCGACCGGCTCGAACGGCGCCGGCACCGCGTGCTCCGCTGCGGCCGGCCCCGATGGTGTCGCGGTGTCGGGCATCAGGACCGCAGCCAGCCGATCGCACTGCTGGCCGGCGCTGCAGGTGCCGCCCGCGACCCGCTCCGGGGTGGACAACGTCAACGGTGCCACCGCCAGCGTTCCCCCTATCGCGGCAGCAGCCGCGGTGCCCACGATCGCGAGTCTCATTACAAACCCCTCTCGAACTCGACACGAGATAGACACGCGTCGATGGCCCGAGCTTAGGCGCACCCGGCACACCATGTGGGCGTTATGCCAATTTCCGCCGCCCGCTGGGCTACCGCACTTTGCTGGCTAACCGAGCCGGGGTGGTGCGCGTGGCGGCCGGCAGCCCGACGATGGGAGCGGCTTTGTGCAGGCACTCCGCCCATTCGGCGTCCGGATCGGAGTCGGCGGTGATCCCGCCGCCAACGCCCAGCACGGCGTTGCCTGCGGTATCGAATTCGACGGTGCGGATTGCGACGTTGAGCTCGCATCCGGCGACCGGTGACGCCAAACCGACTGTGCCGCAATATATCCCGCGGCGATATCGCTCCCATTGTGAAATCAATTGGCGAGCCCGCAGTTTAGGTGTGCCGGTGACCGAGGCCGGCGGGAAGGCGGCGTCGAGCAGCGCTGACATCGGTTCCTCGAGCGGAACCCGCGCCGACACCGTGGACACCAGGTGCCACACTCCCGGCGCTGGTCGCACCACCAACAGCTCGGGCACCGTCACGGTACCGGTAACCGCTACCCGGCCGAGGTCGTTGCGGACCAGATCCACGATCATGATGTTCTCGGCCACCTCTTTGGCCGATGCCCGCAGCGCCGACGGCGGGGCGTCCAGCGGCAGCGTGCCCTTGATCGGGCTCGATGTCACCACGGACCCGCGGCGGCGCAGGAATAGCTCCGGGGATAGCGATGCGACGGCTCCCCACGGTCCGGCGACAAAGGCGGACCGGGACGGAGCGGTACGACCGAACCCGTCGATGAAGAAGTCCAGCGGGGATCCGGTGACCGTCCCGGCGAATTGGGTGCACACGCACGCTTGATAGACCTCGCCCGCGCCGATAGCTTCCAGACACGCCAGTACCCCGTCGCGGTGCGCTGCCCGGTCGGCCGGTTCCCAGTCGATCCGGCATGCCGGTGCCGGTCTGGCGACCGATGCCCGAGTGGTCGCCAACGCGCTGGCCAGCCAGTCCGCTATCGGCGCACCGGACAGGCTCTCATACCACCACTGGCCGTCGCGGTCGCGGCGCAGCACGCAATCGGTCCAGCCGCCGGCGGCCTCGGGGATCCGGTGGGGTCGCCCGTCGGCGCCGGCGTCCGGGTAGGACAGGTAGCCGACCCAGCCGCCGCCCACCGCCCCGGTGGCATCGGGCCCGCCGGTGCCCGGCGGGCCCGAGAACACGTCGTCGCCGCTGACCGGTTGTATAGACACACTCGGTGCGATCACCGCCAGCGCACCGAACCATTCGCCGGTCAGCGCCGCCGGTGGTGGCAAGTCGAGTCGACTGGTGGCGCGGCCGACCGCCCGCAGCACCGCAGGCGCTCCGCCAAGATCGCCGAGTCGGTCGATTCGCACCGTTCTAGCTTGACAGAACTGTGGATTTTCGCAGCGCAAGTGGCTGCGTGGGGATTTCGTCCGCGTGCTAAGCTCCCACGCTAAGTTCGATCCGTGACCGGCTCCGGTCTCCGTCCCGGGGGGTGTTGCTGTGCGAGCAGCCAATGCCAATGCCGTTTCTCGCTGACCGCGAGACGTTGACGCTCGGTGTGATCTTGAAGTAGCGATGGTTTTAAGAAGTAGGAAAAGCACGCTCGGCGTTGTCGTGTGCTTAGCGCTGGTGCTCGGTGGGCCGCTCAACGGTTGCAGCAGCAGCGCGAGCCACCGCGGTCCACTGAACGCAATGGGAAGTCCGGCCATACCGTCGACGGCGCAGGAGATACCCAACCCGTTGCGCGGTCAGTACGAAGACCTCATGGAACCGCTGTTTCCGCAGGGGAACCCCGCGCAGCAACGCTATCCGCCTTGGCCCGCGTCCTACGACGCGAGTTTGCGAGTCTCCTGGCGGCAGCTGCAGCCTACGGATCCGCGCACTCTGCCCCCGGATGCTCCGGACGACCGCAAGTACGACTTCAGCGTGATCGACAACGCGTTGACCAGGCTCGCCGACCGCGGCATGCGGCTGACGCTGCGGGTGTACGCCTACAGCTCGTGCTGCAAGGCTTCCTATCCGGACGGCACTAACATCGCGATTCCCGACTGGGAGCGCGCTATCGCCAGCACCAACACCAGTTATCCAGGGCCGGCGACCGATCCCTCGACCGGGGTGGTGCAGGTGGTGCCGAATTTCAACGATTCGACCTATCTTAACGATTTTGCGCAGTTGCTCGCCGCGCTTGGTCGCCGCTACGACGGTGACGAGCGCCTCAGCGTGTTCGAGTTCTCCGGGTACGGGGACTTCAGCGAAAATCACGTCGCATACCTGCGCGACACGCTCGGTGCGCCGGGTCCGGGCCCGGATGAAAGCGTGGCGACCCTGGGCTATTACAGCCAGTTCCGTGATCAGAACATCACCACCGCGTCCATCAAACAGCTAATCGCGGCGAACGTCAGCGCCTTCCCGCATACCCAACTGGTGACCAGTCCCGCTAATCCGGAAATCGTGCGAGAACTGTTCGCCGACGAGGTCACCAACAAGCTTGCCGCGCCGGTGGGTGTCCGCTCGGATTGCCTGGGCGTCGACGCGCCGTTGCCGGCCTGGGCCGAGTCCAGCACTTCGCACTATGTGCAGACCAAAGACCCGGTGGTCGCCGCGCTGCGGCAGCGGCTGGCAACGGCGCCGGTGATCACCGAGTGGTGCGAGTTGCCGACCGGCAGTTCGCCGCGGGCTTACTACGAGAAGGGCCTGCGCGACGTCATCAGGTATCACGTGTCGATGACGTCGAGCGTTAACTTCCCCGACCAGACGGCGACCTCGCCGATGGACCCCGCGTTGTACCTGGTGTGGGCGCAAGCTAACGCCGCCGCAGGCTATCGGTACTCGGTCGAAGCGCAGCCGGGGTCGCAAGCGCTAGCGGGCAAGGTCGCGACGATCTCGGTCACCTGGACCAACTACGGCGCTGCTGCCGCCACCGAAAAGTGGGTGCCCGGCTACCGGCTGGTGGATTCCACCGGACAGGTGGTTCGGACGCTGCCGGCAGCGGTGGACCTGAAGACGCTGGTCTCCGACCAGCGCGGCGATCGCAGCAGCGACCAGCCGACACCGGCGTCGGTCGCCGAGACGGTTCGCGTTGATCTGTCCGGCTTGCCCGCGGGCCACTACACGCTGCGGGCCGCGATCGACTGGCAACAGCACAAACCGAACGGCTCCCATGTGGTGAACTATCCGCCCATGCTGTTGTCCCGCGACGGCCGCGACGATTCCGGGTTTTATCCCGTCGCCACGCTCGACATCCCACGCGACGCGCAGACCGCGGTCAACGCTTCGTAGGTGGCTTTCCCGTCGCTGCGGTCCGCTCACTTGCCTTCGGGTGGTTGCGGCGGCTGGTAGCGGGGAAATACCCCGGTGGGCGGCGGCAGCGCTGTGCCGGGGGTCAGCCGAACACCTACGGCGGCGAACGACCGCTGGTTTGGGGCCTGGCCGAGCAGGTCCAAAATTTTGCCGGCCGACTCCGGCATCACCGGCTGGATCAGCAGTGCCGCGATGCGGACTACCTCGCAGGTGACGTAGAGCGTGGTGCGGAACCGGGCCTGATCGGCTTCGGACTCGCTCTTGCGCAGTACCCACGGCTGCTGCACCGAAAAGTACTTGTTCGCGTCGCCGAGCATCAGCCAGATCGCCTCCAGCGCCAGGTGCATCGCCTGTGCGTCGAAGTGACCGCGCACTCGCTCCAACAAGCCATCGGCGGTCGCAAGCAGCGCGGCGTCGGCGTCGGCGAACTCACCCGGGTTGGGCACCCTGCCGTCAAGGTTTTTGGCCACCATCGACAACGAGCGTTGGGCCAAGTTGCCGAGCTCGTTGGCCAGATCGGTGTTGATCCGAGTGACGATGGCCTCGTCGCTGTAACTGCCGTCCTGGCCGAACGGGACCTCCCGCAACAGGAAGTAGCGGACCTGGTCCACCCCGAGCGCTTCCGCCAGGGCAACCGGGTCGACGATGTTGCCCACCGATTTACTCATCTTCTCGCCGCGGTTGTGCAAGAACCCGTGCGCGAAGATCCTTCGCGGCAACTCGATTCCGGCTGACATCAAAAACGCCGGCCAATAGACGGCATGAAACCTGATGATGTCCTTGCCGATCATGTGCAAATCGGCGGGCCAGTAGCGGCGGAACAACTCCGAGTCGGTATCCGGGAAGCCCGCCCCGGTCAGGTAATTGGTCAGCGCGTCGACCCAGACGTACATGACGTGGTCGGGGTGCTCGGGCACCTGCACACCCCAGTCAAACGAGGTGCGCGAGATCGACAGGTCGTCCAGGCCGCCGGAGACGAAGCTGATCACTTCGTTGCGCCGCGTCTCCGGCGCGATGAAGTCGGGGTTGGCGTGATAGTGGGCCAGCAGCTTGTCGGTATAGGCCGACAGCCGGAAGAAGTAGGTCTGCTCCTCGGTCCAGGTCACCGGCGTGCCGGTCTCTACCGTCAGGCGCGTGCCGTCGACAAGTTGGGTCTCCGATTCGACGAAGAACCGCTCGTCGCGCACCGAGTACCACCCGGAATAGTTGTCCAGATAGATGTCGCCGGCCGCCGACATCCGTCGCCAGAGTTCCTTGGACGCCTCGTGGTGGTCGGCATCGGTAGTGCGGATGAATCGGTCGAAGGAGATGTTCAGCGCCTCCTGCATGCGCTGAAACACGTCGGAATTGCGCCGGGCAAGCGCCGCGGTGGGCACGCCCGCTGCCGCGGCGGCTTGTGCGACCTTCAGGCCATGCTCGTCGGTCCCGGTCAGGAAGCGCACGTCATAGCCATCCAGCCGTTTGAACCGGGCGATCGCGTCGGTGGCGATGTATTCGTAGGCGTGACCTACGTGGGGTGCAGCGTTGGGATATGCGATCGCGGTGGTGACGTAATAGGGCTTCATTTCGACACCACCCTATTGTGTGCGGGTGAGCTCCGACCGCCCAGCCAGACGAGATCCACCGCCCGCTCCGGAACCCCTGGCGCCGTTGGTCGACGCCCACACCCATCTCGACGCGTGCGGTGCACGAGACGCCGATACGGTGCGGTCGCTCGTCGAGCGAGCCGCCGCGGCCGGCGTGACCGCGGTGGTCACCGTCGCCGACGACCTGGAGTCCGCGCGCTGGGTCACCCGCGCGGCCGAATGGGATCGGCGAGTCTATGCCGCGGTGGCGTTGCACCCGACCCGCGCCGATGCGCTCACCGACGCTGCCCGTGCCGAGCTCGAGCGATTGGTTGCCCACCCCAGGGTGGTGGCCGTCGGTGAGACCGGAATCGACATGTACTGGCCGGGTCGCCTGGACGGGTGTGCGGAGCCGCACGTCCAGCGGGAGGCCTTTGCCTGGCATATCGATCTGGCCAAGCGGACCGGTAAACCGCTGATGATCCACAATCGTCAGGCCGACCGCGACGTGCTGGACGTGCTGCGGGCCGAGGGCGCGCCGGACACCGTGATCTTGCACTGCTTCTCGTCGGACGCGGCGATGGCCCGCACGTGTGTGGACGCCGGGTGGCTGCTCAGCCTGTCCGGGACGGTGAGCTTCCGTAACGCCCGTGAACTACGGGAAGCCGTCCCGCTGATGCCGGTGGAGCAGCTTTTGGTGGAAACCGATGCACCGTATTTGACCCCGCATCCCCACCGGGGCTTGGCGAACGAACCGTACTGCCTGCCCTATACCGTGCGGGCGCTGGCTGAACTGGTCAATCGGCGCCCCGAAGAGGTGGCGCTCATCACCACAAGCAACGCTCGCCGAGCTTATGGGCTAGGGTGGATGCGCCAATGAGCGCGCCGAGCGGCCCATAACACCCGCGCGCCGGAGTTGCTCAACATTGGCCGGTTCGTTACCGTCTTGTGATCGAACGGGTGGGGCCTCTAGGTTTCGGAGGGCCCATTTTGCTTTTTGTTCGCTGTGTAGGTGGTTGAGTGTTGCCGAGGTCGGGGATATAGCGCGTTGACTCTACTTACCAAACTTCATCAGACCCAATCACCGATGTTGCGCCTGGTAGTCGGTGCGCTGCTGCTGGTGTTGGCGTTCGCCGGTGGCTATGCGGTCGCCGCATGCAAAACGGTGACGTTGACCGTCGACGGAACCGCGATGCGGGTGACCACGATGAAATCGCGGGTGATCGACATCGTCGAAGAGAACGGGTTCTCAGTCGACGACCGCGACGACCTGTATCCCGCGGCCGGCGTGCAGGTCCATGACGCCGACACCATCGTGCTGCGGCGTAGCCGTCCGCTGCAGATCTCGCTGGATGGTCACGACGCTAAGCAGGTGTGGACGACCGCGTCGACGGTGGACGAGGCGCTGGCCCAACTCGCGATGACCGACACGGCGCCGGCCGCGGCTTCTCGCGCCAGCCGCGTCCCGCTGTCCGGGATGGCGCTACCGGTCGTCAGCGCCAAGACGGTGCAGCTCAACGACGGCGGGTTGGTGCGCACGGTGCACTTGCCGGCCCCCAATGTCGCGGGGCTGCTGAGTGCGGCCGGCGTGCCGCTGTTGCAAAGCGACCACGTGGTGCCCGCCGCGACGGCCCCGATCGTCGAAGGCATGCAGATCCAGGTGACCCGCAATCGGATCAAGAAGGTCACCGAGCGGCTGCCGCTGCCGCCGAACGCGCGTCGTGTCGAGGACCCGGAGATGAACATGAGCCGGGAGGTCGTCGAAGACCCGGGGGTTCCGGGGACCCAGGATGTGACGTTCGCGGTAGCTGAGGTCAACGGCGTCGAGACCGGCCGTTTGCCCGTCGCCAACGTCGTGGTGACCCCGGCCCACGAAGCCGTGGTGCGGGTGGGCACCAAGCCCGGTACCGAGGTGCCCCCGGTGATCGACGGAAGCATCTGGGACGCGATCGCCGGCTGTGAGGCCGGTGGCAACTGGGCGATCAACACCGGCAACGGGTATTACGGTGGTGTGCAGTTTGACCAGGGCACCTGGGAGGCCAACGGCGGGCTGCGGTATGCACCCCGCGCTGACCTCGCCACCCGCGAAGAGCAGATCGCCGTTGCCGAGGTGACCCGACTGCGTCAAGGTTGGGGCGCCTGGCCGGTATGTGCTGCACGAGCGGGTGCGCGCTGACCATCCGGCTGCTCGGGCGCACTGAGATCAGGCGGCTGGCCAAAGAGCTCGACTTTCGGCCGCGCAAATCTCTCGGACAGAACTTCGTGCACGACGCCAACACGGTGCGACGGGTGGTTGCCGCCTCCGGGGTCAGCCGTTCCGACCTGGTTTTGGAGGTCGGGCCGGGCCTGGGATCGCTGACCCTGGCACTGCTCGACCGCGGCGCGACCGTCACCGCGGTCGAGATCGATCCACTACTGGCTTCTCGGCTGCAACAGACCGTGGCGGAGCACTCGCACAGCGAGGTTCACCGACTAACGGTGGTCAATCGCGACGTCCTGGCCCTGCGCCGGGAGGATCTAGCCGCGGCGCCGACCGCGGTGGTTGCCAATCTGCCGTACAACGTAGCGGTACCGGCGTTGTTGCATCTGCTTGTCGAGTTCCCGTCGATCCGTGTCGTGACGGTGATGGTGCAGGCCGAGGTCGCCGAACGGCTCGCCGCCGAGCCGGGCAGCAAAGAGTACGGCGTGCCCAGCGTTAAGCTGCGCTTCTTCGGGCGGGTTCGCCGCTGCGGCATGGTGTCGCCGACCGTTTTCTGGCCCATTCCGCGTGTCTATTCCGGGCTGGTACGCATCGATCGATATGAGACCTCGCCCTGGCCCACCGACGACGCTTTTCGACGGCGGGTATTCGAACTCGTGGACATCGCATTCGCGCAGCGGCGCAAGACTTCTCGCAACGCGTTTGTGCAGTGGGCGGGCTCGGGAAGCGAGTCGGCGAATCGATTGTTGGCGGCCAGCATCGACCCCGCCCGTCGCGGTGAGACGCTGTCCATCGACGACTTCGTGCGGCTGCTGCGACGGTCCGGCGGCTCCGACGAGGCCACCAGCACCGGCCGGGACGCCAGGGCGCCGGACATTTCGGGGCACGCGTCGGCGAGCTGACGGGGCGCCGCCGCGTGTGGTCGGCGCGTCACAGCGATAGTCTGCTGCGGTGTCCGCATCTGACGGCAACACCGCTGAATTGTGGGTGCCCACCGGGTCGGTCACCGTTCGGGTGCCCGGAAAGGTCAACCTCTATCTGGCGGTCGGCGATCGCCGCGAGGACGGCTATCACGAGCTGACCACGGTATTTCATGCCGTCTCGCTGGTCGACGAGGTAACCGTTCGTAACGCTGATGTGCTCTCGCTCGAGTTGGTCGGCGAGGGGGCCGACCAGCTGCCGACCGACGAACGCAATCTCGCCTGGCAGGCGGCCGAGCTGATGGCCGAACACGTGGGCCGGGCGCCGGACGTCTCGATCATGATCGACAAATCCATTCCGGTCGCCGGCGGCATGGCCGGTGGCAGCGCGGACGCTGCGGCGGTCCTGGTTGCGATGAACTCGTTGTGGGAACTCAATGTGCCCCGCCGCGACCTGCGCATGCTCGCCGCGCGGCTAGGCAGCGATGTGCCGTTTGCCCTGCATGGTGGTACCGCGCTGGGGACGGGTCGCGGCGAGGAGTTGGCCACCGTGTTATCCCGCAACACCTTCCACTGGGTCCTGGCGTTCGCCGACAGCGGGTTGCTCACCTCCGCGGTGTACAACGAGCTCGACCGGCTCAGGGAGGTGGGGGATCCGCCCCGGCTTGGTGAGCCCGGGCCGGTTCTGGCTGCCTTAGCTGCGGGTGATCCGGATCAGCTGGCGCCGTTGCTGGGTAATGAAATGCAAGCGGCCGCGGTGAGCCTGGACCCGGCGCTGGCTCGTGCGTTACGCGCCGGTGTGGAGGCCGGCGCGCTCGCAGGCATCGTGTCCGGTTCGGGTCCCACGTGTGCCTTCCTGTGCACCTCGGCGAGCTCGGCGATCGATGTCGGCGCGCAGCTGTCGGGGGCGGGAGTTTGTCGCACCGTTCGAGTCGCCACCGGGCCGGTACCCGGCGCCCGCGTGGTGTCTGCGCCGACCGAAGTGTGACCGAATTCTTGGGAGCATGCCTCGGGCGGCCAGGGGTATCCGCGCGTGCCGAGGCCGGTGGGTCGATCGGCTGGCGCACCAGCATGCCAGCGGTAGGGCCGCAGGCATCCGCCCTCGCGGAGGTCGGTGGCGCGCATCAAAGCCAGGCGCAAAAGCCATACCATGATGCGACAGAGCCGCTCGGCGAGAACCTCCGCTACCGGCCAGCTCACGGCGATAGCTGCATCAACGGCCATCGAGACAACCCGTCGGCACGGGAATCCTCGCAGTTCACCGCGGGGAGTACGGCAAAGGCTGTGACCAAGCTGTGACATCGCCCTCAAACCTCGGCAGAGTTTGGCAGCTACTTAAGAGTTGCTTAAGATAATCCGCGGTGTTGGGTCGTGGGCTCATCACCGAACCGAGACCCAACCGCTCCCCAACTGTGTGCGCGCGCCTGTCGCGATGTGGCATCCGGTAGGCGGACCATGAAAACCCGGACCTTGGGGACAGCACCGGAACCGAGGAGGTTGCCTTGAGCAGGTTCACCGAGAAGATGTTCCACAATGCCCGCACCGCGACGACGGGCATGGTCACAGGTGAACCGCACATGCCCGTCCGCCACACCTGGGGCGAGGTCCATGAGCGTGCTCGTTGCATCGCGGGCGGCCTGGCCGCCGCGGGTGTCGGTCTTGGTGACGTTGTTGGGGTGCTGGCCGGCTTCCCGGTGGAGATCGCCCCCACGGCGCAGGCCCTGTGGATGCGCGGGGCCAGCCTGACCATGCTGCACCAGCCCACACCGCGCACCGACTTGGCCGTGTGGGCCGAGGACACCATGACCGTCATCGGCATGATCGAGGCCAAGGCCGTGATCGTCTCCGAGCCCTTCCTCGTGGCCATTCCCATCCTTGAGCAGAAAGGCATGCAGGTCCTTACCGTCGCTGACCTTTTGGCGTCGGATCCGATCGGCCCCATCGAGGTCGGCGAGGACGACCTGGCGTTGATGCAGCTGACGTCCGGATCTACCGGCTCCCCTAAAGCCGTCCAGATCACCCACCGCAACATCTACTCCAACGCCGAGGCAATGTTCGTCGGCGCCCAGTATGACGTCGACAAGGACGTCATGGTCAGCTGGTTGCCCTGCTTCCATGACATGGGCATGGTGGGCTTCTTGACTATCCCGATGTTCTTCGGTGCGGAGCTGGTCAAGGTCACGCCAATGGACTTCCTGCGCGACACGCTGCTGTGGGCGAAGCTCATCGACAAGTACCAGGGCACCATGACCGCGGCGCCCAACTTCGCCTACGCGCTGCTCGCCAAGCGGTTGCGGCGCCAGGCCAAGCCCGGCGACTTCGATCTGTCGACCCTACGCTTCGCGCTGTCCGGCGCCGAGCCCGTCGAACCCGCCGACGTCGAGGACCTGCTCGACGCGGGCAAGCCGTTCGGCCTGAGGCCCTCAGCGATCCTGCCGGCCTACGGCATGGCCGAGACCACGCTGGCGGTGTCCTTCTCGGAGTGCAACGCCGGCCTCGTCGTGGACGAGGTTGACGCCGACCTGCTGGCGGCTCTGCGCCGGGCCGTTCCCGCCACCAAAGGCAATACCCGCAGGCTGGCCACGCTAGGTCCGCTGCTGCAGGACCTAGAGGCCCGCATCATCGACGAACAGGGCGATGTCATGCCCGCCCGCGGCGTGGGTGTCATCGAGCTGCGCGGCGAGTCGCTAACTCCCGGCTACCTGACTATGGGTGGCTTCATCCCGGCCCAAGACGAGCATGGCTGGTACGACACGGGCGACCTCGGCTACCTCACCGAGGAGGGCCACGTGGTGGTATGTGGCCGCGTCAAGGATGTCATCATCATGGCCGGGCGCAATATTTACCCGACCGACATCGAGCGGGCGGCCGGCCGCGTCGACGGCGTTCGTCCGGGTTGCGCGGTGGCCGTGCGTCTCGATGCCGGACATTCGCGCGAATCCTTTGCCGTCGCGGTCGAGTCGAACGCCTTCGAGGATCCCGCCGAGGTTCGTCGCATCGAGCATCAAGTGGCCCACGAGGTGGTTGCCGAGGTCGACGTGCGGCCTCGCAACGTCGTGGTTCTTGGACCCGGGACCATTCCGAAGACGCCGTCGGGCAAGCTGCGTCGGGCCAACTCCGTCACCCTGGTCACCTAAGGCCGCCGAGCAGACGCAAAATCCCCTCGACACGCCGGTTGCGAGGGGATTTTGCGTCTGCTCACGCGGGTCGTTACCAGGCGTGGACGCGGTTTTGTGCGGGCTCCATGCCCTGTTCGATAAGCAGCTCGGTGGCATCGGCGGCCTGCTCGCAGATCGTGGGGACCTCGGCGCGCTCGGCCGGGGTAAAGTTCTCCAACACAAACGCCGCCGGGTCCTTGCGGCCGGGCGGGCGGCCGATCCCGATACGCACCCGCTGAAAGTCTTTGGTACCCAGCGCGGCCACCACCGAGCGCAACCCGTTGTGGCCGCCTTCGCCGCCGCCGATCTTGAGCCGGATGCGGCCGAACTCGAGGTCAAGGTCGTCGTGGATGACGATGATGTTGGCCGGCGCCACCGAGTAGAACTTCGCCAGCGGCCCTATCTGGCGGCCGGACTCGTTCATGTAGCAGCGCGGCTTGGCCAAAACCAGGGAGCGCCCGGCTGATCTACCAGTGGCGACTTCGGCGCCGGAACGCTTGTGTGCCTTGAACTTCGCGCCTAGTCGCGCGGCGAGCAGATCGGCGACCACGAACCCGAGGTTGTGCCGGGTACGGGCGTAATTGGCTCCAGGGTTGCCGAGGCCGACCACGAGCAACGGCTCGGCCATGTCGCAAGCCGTCTACTCGGACTCGCCAGCGGCCTCGGCTTCGCCGGCTTCTACCGCGGCTTCCTCGGCTTCCTCGGCTCCTGCGACTTCGCCCTCCAGCTCCTCGGCGGTTGGCGCCTTCACCACGTTGACCACCAACAGATCAGGGTCAGAAATCAGGCTGACACCGGCCGGCAGCGCGATCTGCCCGGCGGTGAGCTGGGTGCCTGGTTCGGCACCTTCGATGGACACGGTCAACTGCTCGGGAATCGACAGCGCCTCGGCCTCGATCTCGATGCTGTTGGTCTCTTGGGTGACCAGGGTGTCGGGTCCGGCCTGGCCCTCGACGACCACGCTGACTTCGACGACGACCTTCTCGCCACGGCGCACGACCAGTAGGTCGGCATGCTGGATGGTGCGGCGGATCGGATGGATATGAAGTGCCTTGGTCAGTGCCAGCTGTTCCTTACCGGCGATGTCGAGGGTCAACACCGCGTTGGTGCCGGAATGCCGCAGTACGGCCGCATAGTCGTGTCCGGGCAGCTCCAGGTGCTGTGGCTCGGCGCCGTGGCCATACAGCACAGCGGGTATCTTGCCGGCGCGCCGGGCCCGCCGGGACGCGCCCTTGCCGGTCTCGGTACGCACCGTGACGCGCAGCTGGTTGCTTGCGGATTTGGCCATATGTCGCTCCTGGGTGGCTCGGTTACCTCGTTTGGGGGCACGGCCAGGGTCGCGACAGCTTGTCGGCCTCCGTCGATAACGGTGTTCTGCCGGCCTGCTGTAGACCGCCGACCACCCTCGCCGTGACGCCCGGCTAGGCTAACCCATGGCTACTGCATTGGGGAAATTCGATCCTTGTGAGCTGCTCGGATAGCTGTGCCCCAACCGTGCGGACAATTACTTTGCCGCGACGACGAATCCGGCGATGATCGCCTCGATGTCGGAAGCGTGCTTGACGGCCTCGTTGGCCAGACTCGTGATGGTGAGCTGCACCAGGTAGCGCTGCTTGGCCGGCGGTGCGCCGGTTGGGAAGACGATCCGGTTCCAGGTGTGCAGTCGCCTGCCGTGCAGGTCATAACTGCCCTGAATCATCGAGGACGGAAACCCGTTGAAGTCTGCCGTCGAGGAGTCCAATTCGGTGAAGTTCGTCGACAGCCGGGCATCGGCAGTGCCATGCTTGAGCGCTTCGGCGATATCGAAGTCCCGGTGCAGCTTGAACACCATGAGCATGGCCGTTGGATAGCTTTCGCCCTTGGCGATCATCTCCGTGTTCGGGGTGATGTTCGGATTTTTCATCGGTGCCCAGCCCGGTGGTGTCGGAATCGACACGGTCAGGTCGGTCAGGCTGCTCGGTGCCACCGGCTCTCCGGTGACGCCGACGCTTTCCAGATACTTCCACAGCGGGACCGGCACTTCCGTCGTGGTCGAGACGGCGCTGGTGGTTGGGCTCGTGGACAAAATCGACTGGAAGTCAGGCGATTTCGGTCCGCAAGCGACCGCTGACATTGCCAGCGTGGCTACCGCGACCGCGACCGCCAAGGGTCTCACAGAATCTTGCGGACAGCGTCGACCGGCCAAGCCCGCCGGATGCCCTCAAGGATGACGGCTGCCATCTATGCGTCCCCGTCGAAAAGTCCTGTTACTGAGCCGTTTTCGAAGACCGCCCGGATTGTGCTGGCCAGCAGCGGCGCGATGGACAAAACGGTGAGCTGGGGGAAGCGCTTGTCTTCGCCGATCGGGAGCGTGTTCGTGACGATCACTTCGCGGGCGCCGCAGGAGGCCAGCCGCTGCGCAGCGGGGTCGGAGAGCACGCCGTGGGTTGCCGCGATGATCACGTCACCGGCGCCGTCGTTGTGCAGCAATGCCACCGCGCCGGCGATGGTGCCGCCGGTGTCGATCATGTCGTCAATCAGGACACAGGTGCGCCCGGCCACGTCGCCGACGACGCGGTTGGACACCACTTGGTTGGGTACCCGCGGATCACGGGTCTTGTGGATGAAGGCGAGGGGAACACCACCTAATGCGTCGGCCCACTTCTCGGCGATGCGTACCCGGCCGGAGTCAGGGGAGACGACCACCATGTTGCCGTCCGGGTAGTTGTCTCTGATGTAACCGGTCAGCAGGTTCTGACCGCGCATATGATCGACCGGCCCGTCGAAGAAACCCTGGATCTGGTCGGTGTGCAGGTCGACCGTCACGATCCGGTCGGCGCCCGCGGTCTTGAGCAGGTCGGCGATCAGTCGCGCGGAGATCGGTTCGCGGCCACGGTGTTTCTTGTCTTGCCGGGCATACGGATAGAACGGCATGACGGCGGTGATCCGTTTGGCGCTGCCCCGTTTGAGCGCGTCGATCATGATCAGCTGTTCCATCAGCCACCTGTTCACCGGTGCCGGGCAGGATTGCAGGACGAAGGCGTCGCAACCGCGTACCGATTCGTGGAAGCGCACGAAGATCTCGCCGTTGGCGAACTCCCGCGCGTCCTGAGAGGTGACGTGGACGTCGAGCTCTTTGGCTACCTGCTCGGCCAGCTCCGGATGGGCGCGGCCGGCAAAGAGCATCAGGTTTTTGCGATTATCGGTCCAGTCGTGGCTCAACGCGCTGCCCTCGCCGTTTGGGATCGAATTGGATTACCCATGGTACGTAGCGCACCGCCCGGATTTGTCGCCGGGTAGCCGGGATGCGACTTCACGGTGTCTGATCAGCGTCGGGTGGTTGTGTGGGCTGTTGGCAGGCCATTTCTGAGGCTCTTTTTGAGGCCTGAGCCGCTGGGCTGCCGGGGCGTTTGCGCTGCACCCAGTTCTCGATGTTGCGTTGCGGACCCGCCGACACTGCCAGCGCCCCCGGCGGGACATCCTCCCGCACCACTGTGCCGGCCCCGGTATACGCGCCGTCGCCGATGGTTACTGGGGCCACGAACATGGTGTCGGACCCGGTCCGTACGTGCGAACCGACGGTGGTGCGCCGTTTGGACGTACCGTCGTAGTTGACGAACACGCTGGAGGCGCCGATGTTGCTGTACTCGCCGATGTCGGCGTCGCCGACGTAGGTCAGGTGCGGCACCTTGGTGCCGGTGCCGATGGTGGAGTTCTTGACCTCGACGAACGCGCCCAGCTTGCCGTCGGCGCCCAACGCGGTTCCGGGCCGCAGGTAGGTGAAGGGCCCGACCGCGGCGCCATCCCCAATCGACGACGACGAACCGTGGGTGCGCACCACCGAGGCACCGTCGCCGACGGCGACGTCGGTCAGGGTGGTGTCGGGACCGACGACACAGCGACCGCCGATCTGGGTGCGGCCCAGCAACTGGGTACCCGGGTGAATGACGGTGTCGCGGCCGATGGTGACGTCGACGTCGATCCAGGTGGTAGCCGGGTCGACGACGGTGACGCCGGCCAGCTGGTGAGCGGCCACCACCCGCCGGTTGAGTTCGGAGGCCAGCTCGGCCAGCTGGACGCGATTGTTGACGCCGGCCACCAACGCGCTGTCGTCGACGTGGCTGGCATGTACGGTCTGGCCGTCGGAGCGCAAGATGGCGATGACGTCGGTGAGGTAGAGCTCCTGTTGGGCGTTGTTGGAGCTCAGCCGGCTCAGTGCGGACCGCAGCGCGGCGATGTCGAAGGCGTAGACGCCGGCGTTGACTTCGCGGATTTCCCGCTGCGATGGTGTCGCGTCGGTTTGCTCCACGATCGCCATGACTTCGTGATCCTGGGTGCGCAGGATGCGGCCGTAGCCGAAGGGATCATCCAGCGTCGTGGTCAGCACCGTCACCGCAGCCGACACCGCGCGGTGGGTGGCGATCAAGTCGGCCAGCGTGTCGGCGTCCAGCAGCGGGGTATCTCCCGAGGTGACCACGACGTTGCCGGCGTAGTCATCGGGCAGCGCGGACAGCCCGCAGAGTACCGCATGCCCGGTCCCTAGCGGTCGATCCTGCAGGGCGACGTCGATCGTTCGGCCTAGGGTGTCGGCGAGTTCACCGACTAGCGGCGCGATGCGCTGGTGATCGTGTCCCAGCACCACGATTAGACGCTGCGGCGCCAGCTTGGCGATCGCATGCAGTACATGCGACAGCATGCTGCGACCGGCGAGTGTGTGCAGCACCTTGGGGGTGTCCGAACGCATCCGGGTCCCGGGCCCGGCCGCTAGGACCAGGACCGCGGTGTCACCAGGAAACGTCATCAACCCTCCTTGAAGCTCCGTCGCCAGGACTCGAACCTGAACTATCTGAACCAAAATCAGAGGTGCTGCCGATTACACCACGACGGATTGCACATCGATGTGACTTTAGACGGTGTCAACGCCGTCAGCACAGTCAACGCTGTCGCCGTCTACCCACCGGCCCCACGCAAACCGATACCCTTGTTGATGTGGCCGGACCGGATAAAGGGCCGGATAAGGCGCCGGAAAACCCGACGCGGGTGACGCGCGCCAGGATGACGGGGACCGAGCGCCGTCACCAGCTCATCGGCATCGCGCGATCGCTGTTTGCCGAACGCGGTTACGACGGGACGTCGATCGAAGAGATCGCGCAGCGCGCCAACGTATCCAAGCCGGTCGTCTACGAACATTTCGGTGGCAAGGAGGGCCTGTACGCGGTGGTGGTCGATCGGGAGATGTCGGCGCTGCTGGACGGAATCACCTCGTCGCTGACCAACAACCGATCCCGGGTGCGGGTGGAGCGGGTCGCGCTGGCGTTGCTGACCTACGTCGAGGAACGCACCGACGGCTTCCGCATCATGATTCGCGACTCGCCGGCCTCGATCAGCTCGGGCACCTATTCCAGCCTGCTCAACGACGCCGTCAGCCAGGTCAGCTCGATTCTGGCTGGAGACTTCGCCCGGCGCGGCCTGGACCCGGACCTGGCACCGCTGTATGCGCAAGCATTGGTGGGTTCGGTGTCGATGACGGCGCAATGGTGGCTCGATGCGCGCGAACCGAAGAAGGAAGTGGTGGCCGCGCACCTGGTCAACCTGGTCTGGAATGGCCTGACCCACCTGGAGGCCGATCCGCGGCTACAGGACGAGTAGCGGGCGGGGAAGCCGGGCCCAATGTTGACTAACCTCGGCGCCCTAGAATGGCCGCATCATGACCGCACCGGGGCCTGCCTGCTCAGATACCCCGATCGCGGGGCTCGTCGAATTGGCGCTGAGCGCGCCGACATTCCAACAGCTCATGCAGCGCGCCGGGGGTCGACCCGACGAATTGACGCTCATCGCGCCGGCCAGCGCGCGGCTGTTGGTCGCCAGTGCGCTGGCTCGGCAGGGGCCATTGCTGGTGGTCACCGCCACCGGGCGGGAAGCCGACGACCTGGCCGCCGAACTGCGTGGTGTGTTCGGGGATACGGTGGCGTTGTTGCCGTCCTGGGAGACACTGCCGCACGAACGGCTCTCACCCGGTGTTGACACCGTCGGCACTCGCCTGATGGCGCTGCGCCGGCTGGCCCACCCCGACGATGCCCAGCTGGGCCCACCGCTGGGGGTAGTGGTGACCTCGGTGCGCTCGCTGCTGCAGCCCATGACGCCGCAGCTGGGCATGATGGAGCCCCTCACGCTGACCGTTGGCGACGAATCCCCCTTCGACGGCGTGGTGGCGCGGCTGGTCGAGCTGGCATATACCCGGGTGGATATGGTCGGCCGGCGCGGCGAGTTCGCTGTGCGCGGCGGGATTCTGGACATCTTTGCCCCGACGGCCGAACATCCGGTGCGGGTCGAGTTCTGGGGCGACGAGATCACCGAGATGCGGATGTTCTCGGTAGCCGACCAGCGCTCGATTCCGGAGATCGACATTCACACACTGGTTGCCTTCGCCTGCCGTGAACTGCTGCTGAGCGAGGACGTGCGGGCGCGGGCCGCCCAACTGGCCGCACGGCATCCCGCGGCCGAGAGCACCGTCACCGGCAGTGCTTCCGACATGCTGGCGAAGCTCGCCGAGGGCATCGCGGTCGACGGCATGGAGGCGGTGTTGCCGGTGCTCTGGTCCGACGGGCACGCGTTGCTGACCGATCAGCTGCCCGACGGCACGCCGGTGTTGGTGTGCGACCCGGAAAAGGTGCGCACCCGCGCCGCGGATCTGATCAGGACTGGCCGTGAATTCCTGGAAGCCTCGTGGTCGGTCGCGGCGCTGGGAACTGCAGAAAATCAAGCCCCCGTCGACGTCGAACAACTGGGTGGGTCGGGGTTCGTCGAACTGGACCAGGTGCGGGCCGCGGCGGCCCGAACGGGTCATCCGTGGTGGACGTTGAGCCAATTGTCCGACGAGTCGGCGATCGAGTTGGACGTTCGGGCCGCGCCGTCGGCGCGCGGGCACCAGCGTGACATCGACGAAATCTTCGCGATGCTACGTGCCCACATCGCGACCGGCGGGTACGCCGCGCTGGTCGCGCCGGGCACCGGAACCGCACACCGCGTGGTGGAACGGCTGTCCGAGTCCGACACCCCCGCGGGGATGCTCGATCCCGGCCAGGCGCCCAAGCCGGGAGTCGTCGGGGTGCTCCAGGGCCCGCTGCGTGACGGCGTCATCATTCCCGGCGCCAACCTGGTCGTCATCACCGAGACCGATTTGACCGGCAGCCGGGTCAGCGCCGCCGAGGGCAAGCGGCTGGCGGCCAAGCGGCGCAACATCGTCGACCCGCTGGCGCTGACGGCCGGTGACCTGGTGGTGCACGATCAGCACGGCATCGGCCGGTTCGTGGAGATGGTCGAGCGCACGGTCGGGGGCGCCCGCCGGGAGTATCTGGTGCTGGAGTATGCCTCGGCCAAGAGGGGTGGCGGGGCGAAAAATACTGACAAGCTCTATGTCCCGATGGATTCGCTGGACCAGCTGTCGCGGTATGTCGGCGGGCAGGCGCCGGCGCTGAGCCGGCTGGGCGGCAGCGACTGGGCCAACACCAAGACCAAGGCGCGCCGCGCGGTGCGCGAGATCGCGGGCGAGCTGGTCTCGCTGTACGCCAAACGGCAGGCCAGCCCCGGGCATGCGTTCTCGCCGGACACGCCGTGGCAGGCCGAGCTGGAGGACGCGTTCGGCTTCACCGAGACCGTGGACCAGCTCACCGCCATCGAAGAGGTCAAGGCGGACATGGAAAAGCCGATCCCGATGGACCGGGTGATCTGCGGCGATGTCGGCTACGGCAAGACCGAGATCGCGGTGCGGGCGGCGTTCAAGGCGGTCCAAGACGGTAAACAGGTCGCGGTGCTGGTGCCCACCACGCTGCTGGCCGACCAGCATCTGCAGACGTTCGGCGAGCGAATGTCCGGATTCCCGGTGACCATCAAGGGTCTGTCGCGGTTCACCGACGCCGCCGAGTCCCGCGCCGTGATCGACGGCCTGGCCGACGGGTCGGTGGACATCGTGATCGGCACCCATCGGCTGCTGCAGACCGGGGTGCGCTGGAAGGATCTGGGCCTGGTGGTGGTCGACGAGGAGCAGCGGTTCGGCGTCGAGCACAAGGAGCACATCAAGTCACTGCGCACCCATGTCGACGTGCTGACCATGAGCGCCACCCCGATCCCGCGCACGTTGGAGATGAGCCTGGCCGGGATTCGCGAGATGTCGACCATCCTGACGCCGCCCGAGGAGCGCTACCCGGTGCTGACCTACGTCGGACCGCACGACGACAAGCAGATCGCCGCGGCGCTGCGCCGGGAGCTGCTGCGCGACGGGCAGGCGTTCTACGTGCACAACCGGGTCAGCTCGATCGACGCGGCCGCCGCCCGGGTGCGTGAGCTGGTGCCCGAGGCGCGGGTGGTGGTCGCGCACGGGCAGATGCCCGAGGACCTGTTGGAGACCACCGTGCAACGGTTCTGGAACCGCGAGCATGACATCCTGGTTTGCACCACCATCGTGGAGACCGGCCTGGACATCTCCAACGCCAACACTTTGATCGTCGAGCGCGCCGATACCTTCGGGCTGTCCCAGCTGCACCAGCTGCGTGGCCGGGTGGGCCGCAGCCGGGAGCGCGGCTACGCCTATTTCCTCTATCCACCGCAGGTGCCGCTGACCGAGACCGCTTACGACCGGTTGGCGACGATCGCGCAGAACAATGAGCTGGGCGCGGGCATGGCCGTGGCGTTGAAGGACCTAGAGATCCGCGGTGCCGGCAACGTGCTCGGCATCGAGCAGTCCGGACACGTCGCCGGCGTCGGATTCGACCTGTACGTGCGGTTGGTCGGCGAGGCCCTGGAGACGTACCGGGACGCGTACCGGGCGGCCGCCGACGGCCAAACCGTGAGGACCGCCGAAGAACCCAAGGATGTGCGAATCGACCTGCCCGTTGACGCGCACCTGCCACCGGACTACATCGCCAGTGATCGGCTGCGGCTGGAGGGCTACCGGCGGCTGGCGGCCGCCTCCTCTGATCGCGAAGTGGCGGCCGTTGTGGACGAGCTAACCGATCGGTATGGGGCCCTGCCGGAGCCGGCCCGGCGGCTGGCGGCGGTGGCACGGCTGCGGCTGCTGTGCCGTGGCTCCGGCATCACCGACGTGACGGCGGCGTCGGCAGCGACCGTGCGGCTGTCCCCGTTGACGCTGCCGGACTCCGCCCAGGTGCGGCTGAAGCGAATGTATCCCGGAGCGCACTACCGTGCCACGACGGCCACCGTGCAGGTTCCCATTCCGCGAGCCGGTGGCCTCGGCGCGCCGCGAATCCGCGACGTCGAGCTGGTTCAGATGGTGGCCGATTTGATAACCGCGCTCGCTGGGAAACCGCGCCAGCATATTGGTATAACGAACCCTAGCCCGCCAGGCGAAGACGGCCGTGGTCGCAACACGACGATTAAGGAGCGACAACCGTGATGATTGTCGTCCTGGTCGACCCCCGGCGTCCGACACTGGTGCCTGTTGAAGCGATCGAGTTCCTGCGCGGCGAGGTGCAATACACCGAGGAAATGCCGGTCGCGGTGCCCTGGTCGCTACCAGCGGCTCGTTCGGCGCACGCCGGAAACGACGCGCCGGTGTTGCTGTCGTCTGACCCCAACCATCCTGCTGTCATTACTCGACTGGCCGCCGGTGCCCGGCTGATCTCGGCACCGGATTCTCAGCGTGGCGAACGACTCGTCGACGCCGTCGCGATGATGGACAAGCTGCGCACCGCCGGACCGTGGGAAAGTGAGCAGACTCACGACTCGCTGCGCAGATACCTGCTGGAGGAGACCTACGAGCTGTTGGACGCGGTCCGCAGCGGCAGTGTTGACCAGCTGCGCGAAGAGCTTGGTGATCTCTTGCTGCAGGTCCTCTTTCACGCCCGGATCGCTGAGGATGCGTCGCAATCGCCGTTCACCATCGACGACGTCGCCGACACACTGATGCGAAAGCTCGGCAATCGGGCGCCAGGAGTACTTGCGGGCGAATCGATTTCGCTCGAAGATCAACTGGCGCAATGGGAGGCAGCCAAGGCCTCGGAAAAGGCGCGAAAGTCGGTAGCCGACGATGTCCATACGGGCCAGCCGGCATTAGCGCTGGCGCAGAAGGTTATTCAGCGTGCCCAAAAGGCTGGGCTGCCCGCTCACCTGATCCCCGATGAGATCACTTCTGTTTCGGTTTCAGCTGACGTAGATGCGGAAAACACGCTGCGCACTGCCGTTTTGGACTTTATTGACAGGCTGCGCTGTGCCGAGCGGGCAATTGCCGTCGCACGCCGGGGCAGCAACGTTGCCGAGCAGCTCGATGTGACGCCGCTGGGTGTGATCACCGAGCAGGAGTGGCTCGCGCATTGGCCAACTGCTGTCAACGATTCCCGCGGCGGGTCCAAGAAACGTAAAGGCATGCGATAACCGCCCCGAGTGCGACGGGGTAGTCAACAAACCCATGGGACGATGATCGTGACGGAAGCCGGTATAGGTGCCCTACGAGGGAGAGTTGTGTCGCCGAGACGCTGGTTGCGGGCGGTCGCCGTGATAGGGGCGACCGCGATGCTGTTGGCGTCGAGCTGCACTTGGCAGCTGAGCCTTTTCATCCCCGACGGCGTGCCGCCTCCGCCCGGCGATCCGGTGCCGCCGGTGGATACGCACGCCGGCGGCCGGCCCGCGGATCAGTTGCGCGAATGGGCGGAGAAACGTGCTGCGGCATTGGGAATTCCGGTCATCGCGCTGGAGGCCTACGCCTACGCCGCTCGCGTCGCCGAGGTCGAGAATCCCAAGTGTCATCTTGCGTGGACCACGCTGGCGGGCATCGGGCGGGTGGAGAGTCACCACGGAACCTACCGGGGCGCCACGATTGCGCCCAATGGGGATGTAAGCCCCCCGATTCGGGGCGTCCGCCTCGACGGCACCGGCGGCACCCTGCGCATCGTGGACAGGGACGGGGGCGGCCTGGACGGTGACGCCGCGGTGGAGCGTGCGATGGGGCCAATGCAGTTCATTTCGGAAACCTGGCGGTTGTACGGGGTCGCTGCCAGAAACGACGGCATCGCCAACGTCGACAACATCGATGATGCTGCCCTCTCGGCAGCGGGCTATTTATGCTGGCGTGGAAAGGATCTCGCGACACCGCGAGGGTGGATAACCGCGCTGAGGGCCTACAACAACTCCGTTATCTATGCGCGGGCGGTCCGGGACTGGGCGACCGCGTATGCGGCGGGTCATCCGCTGTAGCAGGATGAACCGCTAACCCAGGCTTTACGCTAACAGCGGTCGGGGCCAGCCAACCCAAGACCGTCCGTGCAGCAGCTACGACGCAAGGAGAACCCAGTGCCGATTATCGAGCAGGTTGGGGCCCGAGAGATCCTCGATTCCCGCGGCAACCCGACGGTGGAGGTCGAGGTGGCGCTTATCGACGGGACATTCGCCCGGGCCGCGGTGCCGTCGGGCGCCTCGACCGGGGAGCACGAGGCCGTCGAGTTGCGCGACGGCGGCGATCGCTACGGCGGCAAAGGCGTGCAAAAAGCCGTGCAGGCTGTTCTTGATGAGATCGGCCCGGCCGTCATCGGACTCAACGCCGACGACCAGCGATTGGTCGACCAGGCGCTGGTGGACCTAGACGGCACCCCCGACAAGTCCCGGCTGGGCGGCAACGCGATCTTGGGTGTCTCGCTCGCTGTTGCCAAGGCGGCGGCGGATTCGGCGGAGCTGCCGTTGTTCCGTTATGTCGGGGGGCCAAACGCGCACATTCTGCCGGTACCGATGATGAACATCCTCAACGGCGGCGCACACGCCGATACCGCTGTCGACATTCAAGAGTTCATGGTGGCGCCAATTGGCGCGCCCAGCTTCGTCGAGGCGTTGCGCTGGGGCGCTGAGGTGTACCACGCGCTCAAGTCGGTCCTGAAAAAGGAGGGGCTGTCCACCGGCCTGGGCGACGAAGGCGGCTTCGCCCCGGATGTGGCCGGCACCACCGCGGCGTTGGACCTGATCAGCCGGGCCATCGAGTCGGCGGGCTTGCGACCCGGCGCCGACGTGGCGCTGGCCCTGGACGCGGCGGCCACCGAGTTCTTCACCGACGGCACCGGCTACGTCTTCGAGGGCACCACCCGTACCGCAGACCAGATGACCGAGTTCTACGCGGGCCTGCTCGGCGCCTACCCGCTGGTGTCGATCGAAGACCCACTGTCCGAAGACGATTGGGACGGCTGGGCCGCGCTGACGGCCTCGATCGGTGACCGGGTGCAAATCGTCGGCGACGACATCTTTGTCACCAATCCCGAGCGGCTCGAGGAGGGCATCGAACGGGGCGTGGCAAATGCGTTGCTGGTCAAGGTGAACCAGATCGGGACGTTGACCGAGACACTCGACGCGGTCACGCTGGCTCACCACGGCGGATACCGCACGATGATCAGTCACCGCAGTGGCGAGACGGAGGACACCATGATCGCCGACCTCGCGGTGGCCATCGGCAGCGGGCAGATCAAGACGGGCGCGCCTGCTCGCAGTGAGCGCGTCGCAAAATACAACCAGCTGCTGCGGATCGAAGAGGCGCTTGGCGACGCGGCCCGCTACGCGGGCGACCTGGCATTTCCTCGGTTCGCGTGCGAGACGAAATAGGTACATGCCCGAAGCGAAACGGCCCGAATCGAAGCGCCGGTCGCCGGCATCGCGCCCGGGGAAGGCCGGCGACTCGGTTCGGGGCGGTCGCGCCACCAAGCCTTCCGCAAAACCCTCCACGCCCGCACCGCACGCCAGCCGCAAGACCACTCGCACGCCGCATGAGCACATTGTCGAACCCATCAAACGGGCGATCACCGAATCGGTCGAGAAGCGCTCCGAACAGCGGCTGGGGTTCACCGCGCGGCGCGCAGCGATCCTCGCCGCGGTTGTATGCGTGCTGACGCTGACCATTGCGAGGCCGGTACGCACCTACTTCGCGCAGCGCGCCGAGATGGAACAACTGGCTGCGACCGAGGCCATGTTGCGCCGCCAGATCGCTGACCTGGAGGAACAGCAGGTTAAGCTCGCCGATCCGGCGTATATTGCGGCTCAGGCCCGCGAACGGCTCGGCTTTGTGATGCCTGGAGACATCCCGTTTCAGGTCCAGCTTCCGTCGACGCCGTTGGCGCCGCCGCAACCGGGGTCAGACGCGGCTACTGCGACCAACAACGAACCCTGGTACACCGCGCTGTGGCACACGATCGCCGACGACCCGCACCTGCCGCCTGCCGCGCCACCGGCACCGGAGCCCGGACGTCCGGGCCCGCTGCCGCCGGCCTCGCCAAACCCCGAGCAGCCCGGTGGTTGATCGTGCCGATCTGGAGGTGGTCACGCGGCAACTCGGCCGTGCACCCCGGGGTGTGCTCGCGATCGCCTATCGTTGCCCCAACGGTGAACCCGGCGTCGTGAAAACTGCGCCGAGACTGCCCGACGGCACGCCGTTTCCGACCCTGTACTACCTGACGCATCCGGTGCTCACGGCGGCGGCCAGCAGGTTGGAGACCACGGGACTCATGCGCGAGATGAACCGGCGGCTGGGCCAGGATGCGGAGTTGGCCGCCGCCTATCGACGGGCACACGAGTCGTATCTGTCCGAGCGTGACGCTCTCGAGCCGCTCGGGACAACGGTCTCCGCGGGGGGCATGCCCGACCGGGTCAAGTGCCTGCATGTGCTGATCGCGCATTCGCTGGCCAAGGGCCCGGGGTTGAACCCATTCGGTGACGAGGCGCTGGCGTTACTGGCCGCCGAGCCACGGACGGCCGCGACCCTGGTGGCTGGGCAGTGGCGCTAACCCGGGTCGCCGCGATCGACTGCGGTACCAACTCGATTCGCTTGCTGATCGCCGACGTGGGAGCCGGGTTGGCGCGCGGAGAGCTGCACGATGTGCATCGTGAGACCCGGATAGTGCGCCTGGGCCAGGGAGTCGACGCCACCGGTCGGTTCGCGCCGGAGGCGATTGCGCGGACCCGGACCGCCCTGACCGACTACGCCGAACTGCTGACGTTTCACCATGCCGAGCGGGTGCGGATGGTCGCCACGTCGGCCGCCCGCGATGTGGTCAATCGCGACGTTTTCTTTGCGATGACGGCCGACGTGTTGGGCGCCGCGCTGCCCGGCTCGGCCGCGGAGGTGATTACCGGCGCCGAGGAGGCCGAGCTCTCCTTCCGTGGAGCGGTGGGCGAATTAGGCAGCGCCGGTGCGCCTTTCGTCGTCGTGGACCTCGGTGGCGGTTCCACCGAGATCGTGCTGGGCGAGCACGAAGTGGTTGCCAGCTACTCGGCGGACATCGGATGCGTCCGGCTGACCGAACGCTGTTTGCACTCCGACCCGCCGACGTTGCAGGAGGTGTCCACGGCCCGCCGGCTGGTTCGCGAGCGGCTCGAGCCCGCACTGCGCACCGTGCCGCTGGAGCTGGCCCGGACCTGGGTCGGGCTGGCTGGAACGATGACCACACTGTCCGCGCTGGCGCAGTCCATGACGGCGTATGACGCTGCGGCCATTCATCTTTCGCGGGTGCCCGGTGCTGATCTGCTCGAGGTTTGCCAGCGGCTGATCGGCATGACTCGCAAGCAGCGGGCCGCGCTGGCGCCGATGCACCCGGGCCGGGCCGACGTGATCGGCGGTGGCGCGATCGTGGTCGAAGAGTTGGCGCGCGAGCTGCGCGAGCGGGCCGGCATCGACCAGCTGACCGTCAGCGAACACGACATCTTGGACGGCATCGCGTTGTCACTGGCCGGATAAGTCACATCTGCCACACGCGTATCTGCGCGGGGGGACACTCTTCTGCCCGCCTCGTAGCGACAACCTTGGCCGATGTCAGACCCGCATGGGAATGTTCGGCCATGACCAGACAACTGCATGGAATTGAGCTTCGATACGTGCTCACCCTGCACCTGGCCGTCCATGGACCGGCGGCCATTACCGAAATGATCTAAGGCCTGGGCTGGCACGGCTTTGGAGTCCGGGGCAGGGCATCCAAGGTGGTGTCGGAGGCACTGCGCTGGGAAATCGGACGGGGCCGGGTATACCGGCTCGGGCGCGGACGCTACGGGCCGGGGTACATCCCGCGCTCCACCGAATACCGGATTCACCAACGCGTGTTGGCGTTGCGGGCATCCGCCAACGTGTCGCTGCGAGGCGGGCAAAGTGTACATCCGCTCCCAGCGGAAACGCCTGTGGCAGATGTGATTTAGGCTTCGAAGCGGTAGCCCATCCCTGATTCGGTCAGCAGATGTTTGGGGTGCGACGGGTCATCCTCCAATTTGCGCCGCAGCTGCGCCAGATACACCCGCAGGTAATGGGTTTCAGTCGCATATGCCGGTCCCCACACTTCTTTGAGAAGCTCCCCGCGGCCGACCAACTTGCCGCGGTTGCGGGCCAGCATTTCCAGCATGCCCCACTCGGTCGGCGTGAGATGCACTTCGGCACCGTCTTTGATGACCTTCTTGCCGGCCAGATCGACGGTGAATGAATCGGTTTCGATCACCGGCTGCTCCAACTCGGCGGCCGCGGTGTTACGCCGTACCGCTGCGCGCAGCCGAGCCAGAAACTCGTCCATTCCAAACGGTTTCGTCACGTAATCGTCGGCGCCCGCATCGAGGGCCTGGACCTTGTCCGACGAATCGGTACGCGCCGACAACACGATCACCGGTGCCGTCAACCAGCCACGCAGCCCGCCGAGCACGTCGATACCCGACATGTCCGGCAGGCCGAGGTCGAGGATCACCACATCGGGCGGATGCTCAGCGGCGGCGCGCAGCGCACCCGCACCCGTCGAGGCGGTGATGACCTGGTAGCCACGCACGGTCAGGTTGATACGCAGCGCGCGCAGGATCTGGGGTTCGTCGTCAATCACCAAGACGAGGGTCATGGGCGGTCCTCGGGAGCCGCCAGATCGATCACCACTGTGAGCCCGCCGCCCGGGGTATCGGTAGCCGAAATCGTGCCGCCCATAGCCTCGACGAAGCCGCGTGCCACCGACATCCCCAGACCGACACCGGTGGTGTTGTCGTGATCCCCCGGCCGCTGGAACGGGGCAAAGAGTTGCTCCTCGGTCCCGCGCGGGACCCCTGGGCCCTCGTCGATGACATTAATCAGGACCCGCTCACGCACCCGTCCCGCGTTGACCCGGACCACGCAGTCGGGCGCATATCGCAGCGCGTTGTCGATCAGGTTGGCTAGCACCCGCTCCAGCAACCCGGCGTCGGCCATCGCCACGGCGTCTCCCACGTCGACCTTGACCCGGTCGATGCCGGATCGGTAAAAACCGGTGGCGCCCTTGCCGATGCTGACCAAGGCCCGTTGCACCGCTTCTTCCAGGTATGCCCGGCGCAGCTGGGGGCGAATCACGCCGGCAGCCAACCGCGACGAATCGAGCAGGTTTGCGACCAGGGCGGTGAGTTGGTCGATGGACTCCTCGATGGTGGCCAACAGCTCGGCGGTATCCTCGGGGGAGAAAGCGACGTCTTCGGTGCGCAAGCTGGACACCGCAACCTTGGCCGCCGCCAGCGGGGTGCGCAGGTCGTGGCTGACCGCCGACAGCAGCGACCGGCGCAGCTCATCGGCCCTAGCGATGGCCTCGGCCTGGCCGGCCTCTTCCGCCAGCTCGCGCTGCTTCACCAGACCCGCGGCCTGTGTCGCGACCGCGGTCAGCACTCGGCGGTCGCGGGCGGCCAACTTGCGGCCTGCCATCAGCATCCAAAACTCGTCGTCGCCGACTTCGATTGCGGTGTCGGCGGAGTCGACGTCCCGACACGGGTTTGTCCCGACGCACGCGACGGTTTCGCCTGTCGATGCGCCCTGCCGGACACGCAGCATGGTCACGGCCCGTTGGGAATACGTTTCGCGGACCCGCTGCAGCAGCGTGGCAAGGTCTGCGCCGCGCAACACCGAACCGGCAAACAGGGCCAGCAACTCAGCCTCCTGGGATGCGCGCCGAGCCTCACGGGTTCGGCTAGCCGCGCCGTCCACCAACACCGCCACCGCAACGGCCATCGCCAACAACACGAATTCGGTTACTGCGGCGTCCGGTTCGGCGATGGTCCAGGTGTAGCGGGGCTCGGTCAGAAAGTAGTTCAGCAGCATGCCCGACAGCAAGGCCGACAATGCGGCGGGGGCGACGCCGCCCAGCAACGCCACGATCAGCACGCCGATGAAGAACAACGCGCTCTCGCCGCCGATGCCCATGAATCGGTCGAGCCAGGCCACCGTGATGGCGCAGATCACCGAGGGCACCACCAGCGCGGCCAGCCACGACGCGATATGCCGCTCGCGCGGGGAGACCCGCGACCACCCGGAGGCCCGGCTGGCCGCGGGATGGGTGACCATGTGAACGTCGATGCCGCCGGACTCCTGGACGGTGCGGGCGCCGATCCCCTCGTCAAACAGGCGTGCCCATCGCGATCGCCGCGATGTGCCGACGACGAGCTGCGTGGCGTTCATCTCGCGGGCGAAGTCCAGCAGCGCGGTGGGCACGTCGTCGCCGACCACGGTGTGCATGGTCGCACCGAGGCTTGTCGCCAGCTCGCGGACCCTGCCCAGCTGCGGCGCGGACACCCCCGCCAGGCCGTCGCCACGGATAACGTGAACCACCATCAGCTCGGCGCTGGACTTCGACGCGATCCGCGATGCCCGTCGCACCAACGTCTCCGACTCCGGGCCGCCGGTCACGGCGACGACGACGCGTTCCCGCGCCTCCCACGTGGCGGTGATCTTTTTGTCTGCGCGGTACTTCTCCAGGGCCGCATCAACTTGGTCGGCCAGCCACAGCAACGCGATCTCGCGCAGCGCGGTCAGATTGCCCGTGCGGAAGTAGTTCGACAGCGCGGCATCGACCCGTTCGGCTGCATAGACGTTGCCGTGAGCAAGCCTGCGCCGCAACGCTTCCGGTGTGATGTCGACCAGCTCGACCTGATCGGCCGCGCGGACGATCTCGTCGGGGATCTTCTCCTTCTGCTCGATGCCGGTGATTTGCTCCACGACATCGTTTAGGCCCTCCAAGTGCTGGATGTTGACCGTCGAGATCACCGTGATGCCGGCGTCGAGGATTTCCTGAACGTCCTGCCAGCGCTTGGGGTTCTTGCTGCCAGGTGTGTTGGTGTGGGCGAGTTCGTCCACCAGCACCACCTGAGGATGACGTCGCAGTACTGCCTCCACATCGAGTTCGGGAAACCTGGCACCCCGATATTCGACGTAGCGCGGCGGGATCATCTCGATGCCCTCGAGCAGTTTCGCGGTCTTGTTGCGTCCGTGTCTCGACGACCGCGGCGACCACGTCGGTGCCGCGCTCCAGCCTGCGGTGCGCCTCGCCGAGCATGGCGTAGGTTTTGCCCACGCCGGGGGCCGCGCCCAGATAGATCCGCAGCTGCCCGCGCTTGGTGGTCACATGCTCAATCATCCACCGGTAGGGCGTAAAGATCGCGCAAAGATCGGCGAAGAGCAACGTCACGGTCGTGTTCCTGGGGGGCCCGGCAACTACCATCCTGCTGGGCTATCTGATGCGCTGCGATGCCGGTGCACAAGAATCGAGAGGACTCACATGGCCGACTTGGTGTTGGTGCTGACCGTGATGGCCTTTGCCGGGCTTTGCCTGCTCTACGTCCGTGGCTGTGAACGGATCATTCGCCGCGACGAAATCGGGGAAACAACAGTCGAACTCACGCGAGCGCCGGCCGAATGGCGATGACTACGGTCGACAACATCGTCGGGTTGGTGATCGCGGTGGCGCTAATGGCGTTCCTATTCGCGGCGCTGCTGTTTCCGGAGAAGTTCTGATGTCCGGGACGAGTTGGTTGCAGTTCGCGGCGTTGATCGCGGTGCTGTTGCTCACCGCGCCAGCGCTGGGCGGCTACCTGGCCAAGATCTACGGCGACGAGGCCAAAAAGCCCGGCGATCGGGTGTTTGGGCCGATCGAGCGCGTGATCTACCAGGTATGCCGAGTCGATCCCGGCAGCGAGCAACGGTGGAGCACCTATGCCCTGTCCGTGCTTGCGTTCAGTGTTATGTCCTTCCTGCTGCTGTATGGGATCGCGCGGTTTCAGGGCGTGCTGCCGTTCAATCCGACGGACAAGCCGGCGGTGACCGACCATGTCGCCTTCAACGCCGCGGTCAGCTTCATGACCAATACCAACTGGCAGTCCTACAGCGGCGAAGCCACGATGAGCCACTTCACCCAGATGACCGGGCTGGCCGTGCAGAACTTCGTCTCCGCGTCCGCCGGCATGTGCGTGCTGGCGGCCCTGATCAGAGGTCTGGCCCGCAAACGGGCGAGCACGCTCGGCAACTTCTGGGTAGACCTCGCCCGCACCGTGTTGCGCATCATGTTTCCGCTGTCGTTCGTGGTGGCGATCCTGTTGGTCAGCCAGGGCGTGATCCAGAACCTGCATGGTTTCATCGTCGCCAACACGCTGGAGGGCGCCCCCCAGCTCATTCCAGGCGGGCCGGTGGCCAGCCAGGTCGCGATCAAGCAGCTCGGCACCAACGGCGGCGGGTTCTTCAACGTGAACTCCGCGCATCCGTTCGAAAACTACACGCCGATAGGCAATTTCGTCGAAAACTGGGCGATCCTGATCATCCCGTTCGCGCTGTGCTTCGCCTTCGGCAAGATGGTGCACGACCGTCGTCAAGGCTGGGCGGTGCTGGCCATCATGGGCATCATTTGGATCGGAATGTCAGTCGCGGCAATGTCATTCGAGGCCAAGGGCAACCCGCGGCTGGATGCGCTGGGGGTGACACAGCAGACGACGGTCGACCAGTCCGGCGGCAACCTGGAGGGCAAGGAGGTGCGCTTTGGCGTCGGTGCGTCTGGGTTATGGGCGGCGTCGACGACCGGCACCTCCAACGGCTCGGTCAACTCGATGCACGACAGCTACACACCACTGGGCGGCATGGTCCCGCTGGCGCACATGATGCTCGGCGAAGTCAGCCCGGGCGGCACCGGCGTCGGATTGAACGGCCTACTGGTCATGGCGATCCTGGCGGTTTTCATCGCCGGCCTCATGGTAGGCCGGACACCGGAGTATCTCGGCAAGAAGATCCAGGCCACCGAGATGAAGCTGGTGACGCTCTACATCCTGGCGATGCCCATCGCCCTGCTGAGTTTCGCCGCCGCGTCGGTGCTGATCTCCTCCGCGCTGGCGTCGCGGAACAACCCTGGGCCGCATGGTCTTTCGGAGATTCTATACGCCTACACGTCGGGCGCGAACAACAACGGGTCGGCCTTTGCCGGTCTGACCGCGTCTACCTGGTCATATGACACCACGATCGGAGTGGCGATGTTGATCGGTAGGTTCTTCCTGATCATTCCGGTGCTGGCGATCGCCGGCTCCCTGGCACGTAAAGGCACGACGCCGGTTACCGCCGCCACCTTCCCGACGCACAAGCCGCTCTTTGTTGGCCTGGTCATTGGGGTCGTACTGATCGTCGGCGGCCTGACGTTCTTCCCCGCCCTGGCGCTGGGGCCGATCGTCGAGCAGTTATCGACCCAGTGATGATCGCACGCATGGAGACCTCCGCAACCGCCGCGGCAGCGACGTCGGCACCCCGGCTCCGGCTGGCCAAGCGCTCGCTGTTCGATCCGATGATTGTGCGCTCGGCGCTGCCCCAGAGCCTGCGCAAGCTGGCTCCGCGGGTACAGGCCCGTAACCCGGTCATGTTGGTCGTGCTGGTCGGTGCCGTGATCACCACACTGGCGTTCCTGCGCGACCTCGCATCCTCGACAGCCCAAGAGAACGTCTTCAACGGTCTGGTCGCCGCGTTCCTCTGGTTCACCGTCCTGTTTGCCAACTTTGCCGAGGCCATGGCCGAAGGACGCGGCAAGGCTCAGGCGGCGGCGCTGCGCAAAGTCCGGTCCGAAACGATGGCCAACCGGCGCACGGCTGCGGGCAACATCGAATCGGTCCCTTCGTCGCGGCTGGACCTCGACGACGTGGTGGAGGTTTCGGCTGGCGAAACGATCCCGTCGGACGGCGAGATCATCGAAGGCATTGCCTCCGTCGACGAGTCTGCGATCACCGGCGAATCGGCACCGGTGATCCGCGAGTCGGGCGGCGACCGTTCCGCGGTGACGGGTGGCACCGTGGTGCTGTCGGATCGGATCGTCGTGCGGATCACCGCCAAGCAGGGACAAACATTCATCGACCGGATGATCGCGCTGGTGGAGGGCGCCGCACGGCAGCAGACACCGAACGAGATCGCGCTGAACATCCTGCTGGCTGGGCTGACGATCATCTTTTTGCTCGCGGTGGTGACGCTGCAGCCGTTCGCCATCTATTCCGGCGGGGGACAGCGGGTGGTCGTGCTGGTGGCGTTGCTGGTGTGTCTCATTCCGACCACGATCGGTGCGCTGCTGTCCGCGATCGGCATCGCGGGGATGGACCGGCTGGTGCAACACAACGTGCTCGCCACATCTGGGCGGGCGGTGGAGGCGGCCGGCGACGTGAACACGCTGCTGCTGGACAAGACCGGCACCATCACCCTCGGTAACCGGCAGGCCACCGAGTTCGTGCCGATCAACGGTGTGAGTGCCGAGGCGGTCGCCGACGCCGCCCAGCTGTCGAGCTTGGCCGACGAAACTCCGGAGGGCCGCTCGATCGTCGTGCTGGCGAAGGACGAGTTCGGGCTGCGCGCCCGCGACGAGGGCGTGATGTCACACGCCAGGTTCGTGCCGTTCACCGCCGAAACCCGGATGTCCGGGGTCGATCTCGCCGAGGTTAGCGGCATCCGTCGGATCCGCAAGGGTGCCGCGGCTGCGGTGATGAAGTGGGTTCGCGATCACGGTGGCCACCCCACCGAGGAGGTGGGTGCCATTGTCGACGGCATCAGCTCCGGCGGGGGGACACCCCTAGTCGTTGCGGAATGGACCGATAACAGCAGCGCGCGGGCCATCGGCGTCGTCCATCTGAAGGACATCGTCAAGGTGGGCATACGGGAACGCTTCGACGAAATGCGCCGAATGAGCATCCGCACCGTGATGATCACCGGTGACAACCCGGCGACCGCCAAGGCGATTGCACAGGAGGCCGGCGTCGACGATTTCTTGGCCGAGGCCACGCCCGAGGACAAGCTTGCGCTCATCAAGCGCGAACAGCAGGGCGGTCGGCTGGTCGCCATGACGGGTGACGGGACCAATGACGCACCCGCGCTCGCGCAAGCCGATGTCGGGGTGGCGATGAATACCGGCACCCAGGCGGCCCGGGAAGCCGGCAACATGGTCGATCTCGACTCCGACCCCACCAAGCTCATCGAGGTCGTGGAGATCGGCAAGCAGCTGCTGATCACGCGGGGCGCGCTGACGACGTTTTCGATCGCCAACGACGTCGCGAAGTACTTCGCCATCATCCCTGCCATGTTCGTCGGCCTGTATCCGGTGCTCGACAAGCTGAACGTCATGGCGCTGCACTCACCAAGGTCGGCGATTCTGTCGGCGGTCATCTTCAATGCGCTGGTGATCGTCGCCTTGATTCCATTGGCGTTGCGGGGCGTGCGGTTTAGGGCGGAAAGCGCGTCGGCGATGCTGCGGCGCAACCTGCTGATCTATGGGCTGGGCGGTCTCGTCGTCCCGTTTATCGGCATTAAACTGGTCGATCTCGTCATCGTCGCCCTCGGGGTGTCCTGATGCGTCGTCAATTACTGCCCGCGCTCACCATGCTGTTGGTGTTCACCGTCATCACCGGCATCGTCTACCCGCTTGCCGTGACCGGCGTCGGGCAACTGTTCTTCGGTGACCAGGCGAACGGCGCGCTGCTCGAGCGGGACGGGCAGGTCATCGGCTCCGCCCACATCGGCCAGCAGTTCACCGCCGCGAAGTACTTCCACCCGCGCCCCTCGTCGGCAGGCGACGGTTACGACGCTGCGGCGAGCTCGGGCTCCAACCTGGGACCGACGAACGAGAAGCTGCTGGCGGCCGTCGCTGAACGGGTCACCGCCTACCGCAAGGAAAACAATCTGCCGGCCGATACGCTGGTTCCGGTCGACGCGGTTACCGGCTCGGGTTCCGGGCTGGACCCGGCCATATCGGTGGTCAATGCCAAGCTGCAGGCACCGCGGGTGGCGCAGGCGCGCAATATCTCGATAAGGCAGGTCGAGCGTCTGATCGAGGACCACACCGACGCGCGTGGTCTCGGCTTCCTGGGCGAGCGCGCGGTGAACGTGCTCAGGCTGAACCTCGCATTGGATCGCCTCTGACTCTCAGGCGGTAGTGGCGATCTGCTGCTCGATCATCGGGAGCCGCACCCGAAACACCGTCTGGCCGTTGCCCGACTCGGCCGTGACCGAGCCGCGATGCGCCTTGACGATCGAGCTGACGATGGCCAGGCCCAAGCCGTGGCCGGACCCATTGGACCGAGACTTGCTGGCCCGCACGAACCGGTCGAAGAGGTGGGGCAGGATCTCCGGGTCGATGTCGGGGCCGTCGTCGGTCACCGACAATTCAACACACGGCGCGTTGGGACCAGTGCGGTGGCAGGTGATCCCGATGGTCACTGTGACGCCGGGCTGGGTATGCACCCAGGCATTGGTGAGTAGATTGCTGACGAGTTGATGCAAGCGGGCATGATCCCCGTTGACCCAGACCGGCTCGTCGGGCAGATTCTTCACCCAACGGTGGGTGGGCGCCGCAACCGCCGCGTCATTCACCGCGTTGATGACCAGGTCGGTCAGGTCGAGGTCCTCGGTTTCTAGATCTTCGCCCTCGCTGAGACGGGAGAGCAGCAGCAGCTCGTCGACCAGCAGCGTCATCCGCCGCGCCTCGGATTCGATGCGGGCCAGCGCGTATTCGGTGGTGGGCGGTAGGTCCGAGCTATCCTGACGTGTCAGTTCGGCATAGCCCTGGATCGCCGCCAGGGGAGTACGCAGCTCGTGGCTGGCGTCGGTGATGAACTGCCGCATCCGCAGATCGGAATCGACGCGATGCGCCAGCGCACCATCGACGTTGTCCAACAAGCGATTCAGCGTGTGCCCGACGATTCCGACCTCGTTATCCGGGTCGGTATCCCCCGGACGGACTCGCACGCTGATCTGGTGGTCGTCATCGGTAAGTGGCATGGTGGCGACCTCGGCGGCGGTCGCGGCGACCCGGCGCAGCGGGCGTAGCGCATATCCCACCACCCACACCGTCAGTGCTGCGGTAACCACCAGTGCGGCCCCAACAAGCGCGACGGTGGTGACTTTCTTGCGGGCGATGATCTGGTTGGCCAGGCTTAGCGATACGCCGACGAACAGTCGATCGGCGCCAGCGGCGCTGCTGTCAACCTGGTAGGCGCCCAGGCTGCCCAGGCTTTCGACACGCGGCGGGCCGCCGTCCCACACTTGCGCTTCGATCGCGCGGATGACGTCGGGCGGAGCGGGTCGTGCTCCGTCTTCGGAGAAAACGGCCGATCCGATCACCACGCCGTCGTGCAGCACGGCAATGAGGTTTCCGGGCGTCTGGCCGGTGAACTCCAGCACCGCTTGTGACATCGGGAGGTTGCCGGTGGGCGTGGATGTTTGCGCACTGTCGCGGTATCTGGTGTAAGAGTGGTTCAACGCGTGCAGGCATTCGACTAGCTCGGCGTCGTTCATCGCGGTGACATAGCCGCTTAGGCTCAGCACGGAGACGACACCGACGGCCACCAGCACAACGGTAACGACCGCCAACACGCCGAGCAGCAATTGCTGGCGTAACGAGCGGGGTCGCCAGCAGGGGGCTTTTCTGGACCGAGTGTTTCGGTCCGGGATCATGCCAGGCTCATTCCGGCGGACGCAGCATGTATCCAATGCCGCGGACCGTATGGATCATTGGCTCCCGGTCGGAGTCGATCTTCTTCCTCAGATAGGAGATATACAGGTCGACAATGCTGGTGCGGCCTGCGAAGTCGTAGTTCCAAACCCGATCCAGGATCTCGGTACGGCTCAGTGCTCGTCGGGGATTGCGCATCAGGAATCGAAGCAGTTCGAACTCGGTCGAGGAGAGCGAGATCGGCGTACCGTCGCGGGTTACCTCCCGGCTGGCCCCGTCGAGCGTAAGGTCTCCGACCCGGAGTGCCTCATCGGCGGGCCTTTCCAGATGGCTGGAGCGGCGCAGCAACCCGCGCAACCGGGCGACCAGCTCCTCGAGGCTGAACGGCTTTGTCATGTAGTCGTCGGCGCCCGAGGTCAGACCGGTGACCCGGTCCATCACGGAATCGCGCGCGGTGAGGAACAGCGTGGGTGTGTAGACGTCGGATTCTCGGACCCGTCGCAGGATTTCCAACCCGTCCACATCGGGAAGCATGATGTCGAGGACCAGCACATCGGGGCCGACCTTGTCGAACTTGGCTATGGCCTCTTGCCCGTCGTGGGCGACTTCGACATCCCAGCCTTCGTAGTGCAGCGCCATCTTGACCAGATTGGTCAGCGCTGGTTCGTCATCGACCAACAACACCCGGATCGGTGATCCATCCGCGCGATGAATCCGTGGCAGCTGCCCCAGGATGGCTTGCCGCGGACGTTGACTGCGCGTGTACCCCGACATCGTCGTCATGCTCCCGTATCCTCTCAAGTCCTGTGCAAGCGCACATGCAGTTGTCACGGGATTCATAAATTTTTCAAATGTCGCTTATGTAGTTACTTCGGCCTGAAAAGGTGACCGGGCGGGATGTCGGGCTTCGGCGGTGAGAAAGCGGATCTCGGTTTCCGGGTATACGGAGCCCCCGGTGGACCGGTTATGCGGGGAGGGCGCTGATCGTGACCAGGTTGTGGGCGAACACGCCGTGTCCGACCCAGGTCCGGGTGCCTTCGAGACCGCCGATCCGGCCGCGGTCCCAGCCGTAGCCGCGTTTGAGGTGGCTGATCCGGCCTTCGCATCCGGTCCGCCATTTGATGGTGCGGCGGAACGCTTTTCGGTGTTCTTCGGCGCGTCGATCCTGCGAAGGTTTGCCTTTGCGCGGGATCAGCACATTCTTGACGCCCACCTCGGTGAGCTGCTGGTCGACGGCGGCTTCGCCATAGCCGCGGTCGGCGGTGACGGTGCGCGGCGTGCGTCCGGCGCGCTTTTTCACCCACGCCACCGCTGGCGCCAGCTGCGGCGCATCGGGTGGGTTGCCCTGCTGCACAGTGTGATCCAGCACAATCCCGTCATCGTTGTCGACGACCTGGGCCTTGTGCTCAAACTCGACCGGCTTACCGAGCCGACCCTTGGTGATCGGGGCGGGCATCACCGTCGTGCAGGCTGACCCGTCGACTCGCCCCGTCCGAAGTGATGCCCGCGACCCGCTGGCGGGTCTGCGCCACAATCTGACGCGTCGCGTTGAGCAGCTCGGTTAGGTCGTTGACCGCGCGCACCAGCCCACCACAGCGGCGACCCGCGACCGCATCACGCTCACCGCGGGCGGCCAGCGCGGCGGCCTTGGCCTTGGCCCGGAGCACCGCCTGCTTGGCGTTGTCCAGCAGCTGCTGGGCCTCCTGAGCAGCGGCTTGGGCCAGCTCGGCCAGCTCGCCGGTGAACCTCAGTACCGCGGCCCGCGCTTCGTCACGCCCCAGCTCCGCACGCGAGCGCAGTTTCGCTGCGACCGCGTGCGCGCGCCGACCGGCCGCGCGGGAGCGGTCGCCAACCCGGGTGCGCACCGCGCCGCCAGCGGCCTGAATCCGTTTGCCGGTTGCGGCGATCCGGCGCATTGCCTTGGCCAACAGACCCAAGTCGGTCGGATAAGACACGTTCGCCCGCGCCACCGTGGTATCGGCCCGGATCCGATTGGTGCCCAGCAGCTTGGCCTCGGCCGCCTTGGCCAACAATGCCTCGTTGAGCCCGTCGATCGCCGCCGATCCGCAACGCGTGGTGAGCTTCATCAATGTGGTCGGATGCGGCACCGACCCGTCCAGCGCAATGCGGCAAAACCGCCGTCAGGTGATCGAATCAGCCACCTCCCGGCACAGCGACTCATAGCCCAGCCGGTAGCGGAACTTCACAAACATCAACTGCAGATAGACCTCCATCGGCGTCGACGGCCGGCCCCTGCGCGGGTCGAAGAACGGCACGAACGGGGCGAAGAACGCCGGATCGTCCAACAATGCGTCCACCCGGGCCAGTTCCTCGGGCAGTCGGCGCACCTCGTCGGGCAGCAGCGACTCCCACAACCAGCACTGATCGCCTAAAGTACGAAACACGATGGCCTCAATCCCTTCCGCAACAAGGGCATTGAGGCCATCTTCCCAGTTCAGCACCATCCGACCGGGGATCAACGCGCCGACTTTAGCAGGTCGAAGTAGTTAGTCGTTCAGATAACAACGTGGCCACACACCAACCGGTGTGCGGCCACGTTGTAATTGACGGCGCGGGCCTTAAGCCAGCTTTAGGCCCAGCTGGAGCCGACGGCGCTGTCGGTTTGTGCCATGTTGTTGCCGGCAGCCTGCACCTTCTGCCCGTGGGCGTTGGCCTGCTCGTAGATCACCTGGAAGTTACGGCCCAGCTGGGTAATGAACCCCTGGCAGGCCGCCGAACCGGCGCCGCCCCAAAAGTCACTCGCGGTCAACACATCAGAAATGATGGCCTGATGCTCGGCCTCCAGCGACCCGGCCAGAGCGCGGATCATGGCGCCGTGAGCGTCGACGTCCCCGAATTGATAGTTGATGGTCATGTGTCCTCCTGAGTCGTCGGGCCGGGTCAGCTGCTGAGGATCTGCTGGGAGGCCTGCTCTTGCTGTTCGTAGTTGTTGGCGTCGCGAACCAGCCCGTCACGCACCCCGTGCAGCATGTTCACGATGTTGCGAAACGCCTGATTCATCTGGGTCATGGTGTCTAGCGAGGTCGCCTCGGCCATGCCACTCCAGCCCGCGCCCGAGATGTTTTGCGCGGACGCCCACATCCGGCGAGCCTCGTCCTCCACCGTCTGGGCGTGCACCTCAAAACGGCCCGCCATGTCCCGCATCGCGTGCGGATCCGTCATAAAACGCGAGGCCATGCTGCTGTCTCCTTGTCTCGAAGTCGTCACGTTGTTGAAGTTCTAGCGGCTGTGATCGGCGCGGTGGTGGCCGCGTGGCGGACAGGTTATGACTCAACGGTTAATTGCTGGCCTCAAACGAGTGAGATGTCCCCCTTTGTCCGCATCACACGACGACCTGTTTGGGCATGACAGTGGGCTTGAATCCGTACCGCGGCCCGGCATAGGCACCGGTGCCCTTGGCGGCCGAGGCCATTCCCGGCATCATCCCGGTAACTGGGCCGGCTTCTTCGGCGGCGACGGTCCAGCCGCTGCCTTCGAGCGCTGTGGCGCCGGCGGTTGTCGCCGGTGCGGCCGTAGACCAGGCCGCCGGCACTGACAGCCGGCCGACCAGGGTGGCCTCGCCTAAACTTGCGCCGAGCCCCGCTGGCGTCACCGAGTCCGCCAACCCCGCGGCGGCCGCACTGGCGGCACCCTCGGCAGCCTCGATGGCGCCTTCGGCGATCGCTACCGGCGCCCCACTGTTCAGGGCATTTGCTAGGAATATCGCGGTGGGGATGGCGGCGTTGACATACCAAGCGGCGGTGTTGACTGCGCTGTTGATGATGTTTGCCACGAACGGGGTCGCGAGCAGGGCGTCGATGTCGGCAATGATTCCGCTCAGCCCCGTCGAGTCGAGAACCGATGTGACTGGGGAGGCGAGCCCACTCACCGCGTTGGGCAGGCTACTGATCAGGTCCGCTACGCTCACCTGGTTGACGGCGGCGGTGGCGGCAGCCGAGCCGACCGCGGCGGACTGGGCGGCCAGCCCGCCCGGGTTGGTGGTCTGCGACGGCGGGCTTAACGGTTGCAGCATCCCGGCGGCTCCCGAAGCGGCCGCGTAGCCGTACATAGCCAGAGCGTCCTGAGCCCACATCTCGGCATAGAGGGCTTCGGTCGCCATGATTGCCGGTGTGTTGATCCCCAGGACGTTCGTCGCGACCAGGGCCGCCAGCAGCGCCCGGTTGGCCGCGACCACCTCCGGCGGCACTGTCATCGCATAGGCCGCCTCGTAGGCGGCCGCCGACGCCATGGCCTGCGAGCCGGCATGCGCAGCGGCTTCGGCGGTGTAGGTCAACCAAGCCAGATAGGGCTGGGCTGCGGCGACCATCGCCATCGAGGCCGGACCCATCCACGACTCGGTGGTCAGCCGGGTGATCACCGACTCATACGACGCGGCCGTCGTACCCAACTCGGCGGCCAGGCCGTTCCATGCGGCCCCGGCGGCCATCATCGGTCCTGCACCCGCGCCGGCGTACATGCGTGCGGAGTTGATCTCAGGGGGTAAAGCTCCGAAATCCATGGGGTATTCCGTTTCCGTGGAGTTATTTGGCTGAATTTCGTTGTTGGTTGAGCGTGGCCGCCCGTACGTCTGCCGCCTAGACGGTTGCTGGCTTGGGCATGACGATGGGTTTGACGCCGTAGCGCGGTGCACCGAAGCCGGCGCTGTTGCGTGCGGCCGAGGCCACCCCTGGCATCCCGGGGATGAACGTCCCCGCGGCGGCCTGCGGCGCGGCGGCGGTCCAGCCCGCGCCCGGCAGTGTGCTGGTGGTGGATACCAGGGTCGCCTGTCCGGCCCAGGCGGGCGGCACCGACAACATGCCGATCGCGGATGCGCTGCCCAGGCCGGCCGCAATTCCGGCCTCGCCGAGGGCGGCTTCGGCCGCGCCCAATGCACCCAATTCGCCCAAGGCGGCTTCCCCACCGAGAGCCGAGGCGGCCTCGGCCGCCTCCTCTGCAGGCAGGAGGCCGCCGCCGGCAAGGCCGATCAGCGTAGACGTGGCGGAGGCCCAGTTCCCGGCCCCGATGTTGAGGATGTTGCCAATGCCACCCGAGAGTTCGGGCGGGAACAACCCCGTCGTCGCTTGGATGATGGCCGACGCTTCCCCTGTGATCCCCGAGAGTGGCGAGGCGGCAGCCGATGAGTTGAGCGACTCGGTGACGCCGTAGGTACCGGCGCTGATCCCCAGAGTGTTGACAAACATGTCATGCATAGCCTGAGCTTCGGCGCTGACCTGCTGGTAGAAGGTGCCGTACGCAGTGAAGAGCGCCGCCTGCAGCGCCGAAACCTCATCGAGGGCCGCCGGAGCGATGGCTGTGGTGGGCGCCGCGGCGGCAGCGTTTTGGGCTGCCATCGCAGCACCGATGGTCCCGAGTTGCGCGGCCGCAGCCGTCAACTCTTCAGGCACTGTCTTGAGGAATGACATCCATTGCTCCTTGTGTGTGAAACCTGCCGGCCGCTAGCACCCCGGGCCGACCCTGTGTGTTTGCGTACGGCTGCCTGTGGATTGGCGTAACGCTAACCGGCCAAGCCTCCACAGTCGCGACCGAAAGGCATGGGACGCCCGACGTTTACGGTTTTTTAACGTTTACGTCAGCATCCTTAACAAGGTCTTGGCGGCTGACATGGCGGTGTGATCTGGTGCCCGGGCTAGCACACTTCGGCACACAAATGAGACGCGCGGCGCGCGGATTCTAGGCGAATGACGGCTCTTTCGCACCTGGCGTGTCGCGGTAGGGTTGGTGCACTGGATCGGGTCCAAGCGCTACATTCGCCGTCAAGCCTCCACAGCCCGATTGGCAGAGGCAGCGGACAATCCGCGCTCACGGGTGCTGGCGTTTGCTAGTGCCGGTAATCTTCGAAAGAGTCGCTTCTAACTGCCAATATGCCGGGTCGAAGCCACTGTCCAGCACTGTCGGCATCCAGATGGGGGCGTTGGCGCGCTGATCGATACGCCGTCTGCGCGGCTCCCGGCACAATGAGTTCGTGCCCGATTCCTGGCCGGTCGTTTGCGTTGACGACTGGTCTGTTGCCGGCCTGGAGACCCAGGGGCAACACCCGCACGATTGGCTCAAACATTCTTCGCAGAAGCGGACGTGGCTCTTCAAGCCGGCGCGACCGGAGCGCGATCGTTTACTCGGCGAAGACGTGGCAGAAAAGCTCGCCAGCGAGTTGGCGCGGCTACGCGATGTCTCCACAACAAGAGGGGAAGCTCACCCGTCGTGCAAATGCTGAGCGGGGGTCTGGTCGGTCAGCGTGAACCCGAGGCTGGCCGCGTGGTCGAACGATGGGCACAGCGCCTCCACATACTTTGTCTCCAGCGGCGGCACATGGACCGCCCAGTTGCGGTCGTGACGATCACCGTGGGCGATCAATGCGTCGAACACGAGGTAGGTCGAAAGCGCGGAACGTGGGTAGGAGCGCTTGGTCGGCAGGTGCTGCGAACCGAGCAAGCGCCTGCTGGATCGCCTCGACGTTGTGCCCACGTTGCCCGGGATCGTCCCGGTCGCAGTTGAGCACAACCTCGGGCATCAATGCTTGCGGCAACCGCACGTCCTTGACCAGCGCACCGCGCACGCCGTCACGGACAGCCAGCTGGACCGGTGCCGCAGGTATCCCGACTAGGGCGTGTCTCCCAATTTCGGAGTTCCCACTCGGGCGTGGATGACGGCGCAGGCCAGCAGGACGCCGCCGAGGTAGGTCAGGGCGTATTTGTCGTAGCGGGTTGCGATGCCGCGCCACTGCTTGAGTCGATGGAAGCCGCGTTCGACGGTGTTGCGTAGCCCGTAGAGCGCGGCGTCGAATGCTGGTGGCCGCCCGCCGGCAGACCCCTTGGCCTTGCGCCGGTCGATCTGATCTTGGCGTTCGGGGATGGTGTGCTTGATCTTCTTAGACCGTAATGCGGCACGGGTACTTGGGTGTGAGTAGGCCTTGTCGGCGAGTAAGCGGAAATCCGTGCTGCCCAGGGCGTATTCGGTGCTGGCATGGCGATAGTCGTCGAGCAGGGGCAGCAGTTGCGGGTTGTCGCCGGCCTGGCCTGCGGTCAACCGGATCCGCACCGGGGCTTCGCGCTGATCGGTCAGGGCATGGATCTTGGTGGTCAGCCCGCCGCGCGAGCGGCCGATCGCATGATCGTCGGGTTCATCGGCGGATTTCTTGTAATTCGACAGTGCCCCCTGTGGCGAGCGTGTCCGAGCAGGCGCCCGCCGAATGCTGGTGTGCCCGCACGTTCGTGGAATCCACCGACAGCAGCTTCTCGATATCCTCGGCCACCTCAGCGTCCACCCCGAACACCGCGGCAACGTGGGCGAACACCTCGTCGCAGGTACCATCCAGCGACCAACGGTGATGGCGCTTCCACACCGTTTGCCACGGCCCGAACTCAGCGGGCAGGTCCCGCCACGGACTTCCCGTACGGAACCGCCACGCGATCCCTTCCAGGATAAGCCGGTGATCGCTAAACCGTCTGCCGGGCTTGCCCTCATGCGACGGCATCAACGGCTCGACCACGGCCCAGAACTCGTCCGAAATCACACCCACTCGCGTCACCGGCCAATCCTCGCTGGCCAGTAACCTAAAAATTTGGGAGACACGCCCTAGGCGCGGGCTGCAGCGGTAGTACTTTGGCCTGTTCGGCGCATCTCCTATGGCTGCGGCCCGCTGGCTCAAACCTTGCCTTGCCACGCCAAGCCATTCCTAGCCTTGCCTAGCCACACCATGCCCTGCCTAGACACAGCGAGCCTACGCCGCGTCGAGTTCGGCGAAAATCAAACTGACCCACTACCACCGGATTGAAGGGTTTGGTGCGTGTTGATACGTCCCGGGTTGTGCCTATGGGAGGGTGTCCATCTCCACGATGCCGCCGAAGTCGAGTTCGTCGAGTGCTCGGATCACTTCGCTCGACGGGATGCCGCGATAGAAGGGTGCCGCGTTCGGTCCGGTGCCCGTCGACGGTGCTTCCGCAGAGTCCTCGACCACGAGGCCGATCACACGGCCGTCTTGCGCAACGATCGGACCGCCGCTGTTGCCCGGCCGCGCGATTGCCGAGTAGAGGAAAATCTTCTGCCGGCCGGGGATAGTCGTCGCGGCCGGGTTGACCACCTCGCCACGCTGCACCGTGATCGCCATCTCCGCAGTCATCGGCACCCGCGGGTAACCGAACACGTAGACCTCATCCGCCCAGTCGGGATCACGGAACGCCATGCCGCCAAGCCGCGGGATGTACTTGCCTTCGGGCATCTCGAATTTGATTACTGCGACGTCGAGCGTGGGGTGCGGGTGAGCGGTGCCCGAGAAGTTCACCAACTCGGCTTCGGCGTGGTTGCTTGACGGATAGACGGACAGACCTGCGCTCGTGCCCGCGAGCCCGGTCACGACATGTTTGTTGGTGATGACGTGATTGTGGTCGACGACGAGGCCGGTTCCCCAACTATCCACCGGATTGCCAGCGTCGTCGTGACCGGCGAGTTGAACGGTCACCGCGTTGTAGCTCGGGATGATGAGCTCGGCACCGAACACCTCGGACAACCAGAGGTTGCCGCCACGCTGTCCCTTCGATATCGCCCCCTGCGAGATGTACTTCTGCCCCATGACTGGCAATCGCGGGTCCCAACCGAGCGGCAGCAGAAGTCCCGCGCGTTCCATCGAGCTGAGGATGCGGTGGAGGGTCACCGCGTCGCCCGCGGCGGGCAGGCCGAGGGTGCTCAGGTATCGGGAGAAATCTGCGACCGACCACGGTTCGAAGGGCACCGTCGTCGGCAGACCGATATCCGAGTCAACCGGTGGTGGTTCGGGTTTGCCGATCGCCGCCGCAACCACCGGGTTGTGGACCAGCCCGAAGAATTGATGGGCGCACATCGCCACGTTCACACGCCACGCAGGAGTCCCGGGCTTCAGGTCGGCCGCCGTGAGCTGTCGCGGTCAGGTGCTTTCCGCGCCATCCGCCGTCACCTCTGCCATGGTCCATCTACGGTATCTGCGACAAGGGCAGCGTCGATGCCTCGACATGCAGAGTCGGTGTTCGCTTCACGCGAACTAGGCGCGCCTAGCCTGGACGAGTCCCCGGGCCGACATTCGCCCGAGGCCTTGGCCTCCATCACCTAATTGTGTGCAAAACCGTATCTAATTGATACGATTGCGCACATGGCTATCTGGGATCGCCTCGTCGAGGTTGCCGCCGAGCAACATGGCTACGTCACGACTCGCGATGCGCGAGACATCGGCGTCGACCCTGTGCAGCTCCGCCTCCTAGCGGGGCGCGGACGTCTTGAGCGTGTCGGCCGAGGTGTGTACCGGGTGCCCGTGCTGCCGCGTGGTGAGCACGACGATCTCGCAGCCGCAGTGTCGTGGACTTTGGGGCGTGGCGTTATCTCGCATGAGTCGGCCTTGGCGCTTCATGCCCTCGCTGACGTGAACCCGTCGCGCATCCATCTCACCGTCCCGCGCAACAACCATCCGCGTGCGGCCGGGGGCGAGCTGTACCGAGTTCACCGCCGCGACCTCCAGGCAGCCCACGTCACTTCGGTCGACGGAATACCCGTCACGACGGTTGCGCGCACCATCAAAGACTGCGTGAAGACGGGCACGGATCCTTATCAGCTTCGGGCCGCGATCGAGCGAGCCGAAGCCGAGGGCACGCTTCGTCGTGGGTCAGCAGCTGAGCTACGCGCTGCGCTCGATGAGACCACTGCCGGATTACGCGCTCGGCCGAAGCGAGCATCGGCGTGACCAAGCCCTATTCGTCGCCGCCAACGAACCTGCGCTCACTACGAGATCGGCTCACCCAAGTAGCGGAACGGCAAGGTGTCGTGTTCGGTCGACTGCAGCGGCATGTCGCGATGATTGTTGTCGCACAGTTCGCGGCCACGCTCACCGACGACACCGGCGCTCCGCTGCTGTTGGTCAAAGGCGGATCGTCGCTGGAACTGCGCCGGGGAATTCCCGATTCGCGGACCTCCAAAGACTTCGACACGGTCGCACGTCGCGATATCGAATTAATCCATGAACAGCTCGCTGACGCGGGCGAGACGGGGTGGGAAGGATTCACTGCAATCTTCACCGCCCCCGAAGAAATCGATGTTCCTGGTATGCCGGTCAAGCCGCGCCGATTCACCGCCAAGCTGAGCTACCGAGGCCGGGCTTTCGCAACTGTTCCGATCGAGGTCTCCTCCGTCGAAGCCGGCAATGCCGACCAATTCGACACCCTCACCTCAGACGCGCTCGGCCTCGTGGGCGTACCCGCAGCAGTCGCCGTACCCTGCATGACCATTCCCTGGCAAATCGCGCAGAAGCTGCACGCAGTAACTGCCGTGCTCGAAGAACCGAAGGTCAACGACCGCGCTCACGACCTGGTGGACTTGCAGCTTCTTGAAGGACTGTTGCTCGATGCCGACCTCATGCCGACGCGCAGCGCGTGCATCGCGATATTCGAAGCGCGCGCCCAGCATCCTTGGCCACCGAGAGTCGCCACGCTGCCGCACTGGCCGCTGATCTATGCAGGTGCGCTGGAGGGGCTTGACCACCTTGAACTCGCCAGGACGGTCGACGCGGCGGCCCAGGCAGTGCAGCGATTCGTTGCGCGGATTGATCGGGCGACGAAAAGATGAGTGCTGGCGCGGCCTGCGGCGCACGGGAGAACACAGGGACCACCCCGGTTCCATAGTCAACGTCAGCGGTGCGGGTGTCGATCAGACGACGAATGGAATCGCCCTCGCATTCCTCGCGATCGAGTGCCTATGAGCCGCGCTCCTGCGGCCTAGGCGAGCGCTTTCCGGGGCTCTCAGACATCGGCCTCGTGGCGGTGTGCGCGGCGGCATGTGGCTCTGTGATCTCTTGCGCGAGCGCCGATTGCGAATTTCGTCCGGCGAAAAGTGACCGCTCCGTGACCTTAATGCAAGAGGTGTGTGGTGTGGAGAGGGGCGGGAGGAAGGGAGTGAGGCGACGGTGTCGAGATGCAGCGAGGATTGGTGGACTTCCGGTAGTTGTTTAACAAGGCCCCGGAGACCAGGGGGCGAGGGAGAGCGCGGGCCGACTTGGGTGGGTGAGCCTGGCTTGGGCTGGTGCGTGAGCGGAGGATCGCTGGTGGCCCCGTAGTTGGCGTTGGCCTGCGGACGTGCCGCGCCTGCGAGGGATTCGTCAATCTTCCTGTTGATGTCGCCCGTGCCACGTCGGTGAGATGTCGAAGGGATGTGACCTGGTGCGTTCGCGAACAGCTGCTGACCACGGCCACCGACGGCGCTCAACTGTCGTCGATTCCATCCCACCCGTGCTTGGACTTTCAAACTGTCCGGCGCCGATGGGGAAACCTGGTGTTTGGCCGGAACGTGGCGCCGAGCCTCGATAATATCAGCAGTTACGTCCAGGGGTGTGGTGTACGGGCAGGTAAGGCCGGTGGGCGTGTCGTAGCCCAGTAGTGGGCGGTCATCGCGTGATCCTTCGAAACGACCAGCAAAAGTCAATCGAAGGAAATGACGCAATGACCTCTTCTCATCTTATCGACGCCGAGCAGCTTCTGGCTGACCAACTCGCACAGGCGAGCCCGGATCTGCTGCGCGGGCTGCTCTCGACGTTCATCGCCGCCTTGATGGGGGCTGAAGCCGACGCCCTGTGCGGGGCGGGCTACCGCGAACGCAGCGATGAGCGGTCCAATCAGCGCAACGGCTACCGCCACCGTGATTTCGACACCCGTGCCGCAACCATCGACGTCGCGATCCCCAAGCTGCGCCAGGGCAGCTATTTCCCGGACTGGCTGCTGCAGCGCCGCAAGCGAGCTGAACGCGCACTGACCAGCGTGGTGGCGACCTGCTACCTGCTGGGAGTATCCACTCGCCGGATGGAGCGCCTGGTCGAAACACTTGGTGTGACAAAGCTTTCCAAGTCGCAAGTGTCGATCATGGCCAAAGAGCTCGACGAAGCCGTAGAGGCGTTTCGGACCCGCCCGCTCGATGCCGGCCCGTATACCTTCCTCGCCGCCGACGCCCTGGTGCTCAAGGTGCGCGAGGCAGGCCGCGTCGTCGGAGTGCACACCTTGATCGCCACCGGCGTCAACGCCGAGGGCTACCGAGAGATCCTGGGCATCCAGGTCACCTCCGCCGAGGACGGGGCCGGCTGGCTGGCGTTCTTCCGCGACCTGGTCGCCCGCGGCCTGTCCGGGGTCGCGCTGGTCACCAGCGACGCCCACGCCGGCCTGGTGGCCGCGATCGGCGCCACCCTGCCCGCAGCGGCCTGGCAGCGCTGCAGAACCCACTACGCAGCCAATCTGATGGCAGCCACCCCGAAGCCCTCCTGGCCGTGGGTGCGCACCCTGCTGCACTCCATCTACGACCAGCCCGACGCCGAATCAGTTGTTGCCCAATATGATCGGGTACTCGACGCTCTGACCGACAAACTCCCCGCGGTGGCCGAGCACCTCGACACCGCCCGCACCGACCTGCTGGCGTTCACCGCCTTCCCCAAGCAGATCTGGCGCCAAATCTGGTCCAACAACCCCCAGGAACGCCTCAACCGAGAGGTACGACGCCGAACCGACGTCGTGGGCATCTTCCCCGACCGCGCCTCGATCATCCGCCTCGTCGGAGCCGTCCTCGCCGAACAACACGACGAATGGATCGAAGGACGGCGCTACCTGGGCCTCGAGGTCCTCACCCGAGCCCGAGCAGCACTGACCAGCACCGAAGAACCCGCCAAGCAGCAAACCACCAACACCCCAGCACTGACCACCTAGACTGCCACCCGAAGGATCACGCGAGGAACCTTCACTCGTACACCACGTCCCTGGCCTTGGCCGAAGGTAGAACGCCAGCACGACTTGCTGTTGTCAACTCTTGCGAGTTACGTGAGTGCGGCCGGAGCACACGCTCGTATCGTCGTCACAGTCGAAGGGCGCGATCTTGAGTTCGACGTATCGACCTTCGCCCTTGTGGGCCCGCAGCAGCTGCCCGAAGTCGAGCCGTCGCAGTAGTGACCGGGGGCCCAGTTAGCGATGGCTTTGTCACTGTGGAGGGTCTCCCTCCCGTAGTGATGCACCACTCGCACGAGAGCCAATTCGGCCGCCCGTCGCGCCGCAGCAGAGCGCGGTGGCTCTTCGTCGTTCATTTGGTCATCGCCTCGCGTAGATGTTCCGCCGCGTCTTCGCCGCGGACGCCGGCCGTGCGTAGGTCGGCGTATACCCTCGGCCATAACATCGACCTAAACCCCTGCAGGTTCTGTTCGGTCAGCCGGGCGCACGCTGGGGTCGGGAAGAAGCGCAATATCAACCGACCGCCGGCGATTTCCTGCAATCCCGCAGCCATTGCTGCACGGCGAAGATCGCTCCATGATCGCCCGGGCACGTAGATTTCCATCGGAGCTATTTCCGTCTGCATTGGCGCGAGCAGGCTCGCCGACAACGCGCTTGTGGCTGCCCACTCAATGCCTGCGGCATCCCACAACTGGCCGGCCTTGACCACGCCGGCAGTCGGATCGCGCCACAGCACACCAGTCGAAATAGAAATCGGCGACCGAAGCTTGTCTGCTGCCTCAGCGTATGCATCCAACAGCGCATCGCGATCAACGATCAGGCGCGCCGATTTCGGGCCGCGGGCAGTGGCACTGGCCAGATGGCCGTTTTTTTCGAGAAACTTCAACGCCTGAGCGCTGCTTCCCATCGAGAGACCGGTGGCCTCTACAACCGAGGCGACAGTTGGACCGGCGATGTTCGCCAGCAGCGCTTCACATACGGCAAGTGTGGCGCGGCGCCAGCCTATGCGCGCGTCGAGTGGGGCAGGTGGCGCGCCTTTCGTCTCGATCACCAGAGTGGTTCCAGTTGATGTGTTTCGGTAGTGGATATCGGCAGCGCCCGACTCGTCCACCCACCCAACACCGGCGTCATGTGCCGCCTTCCGGGCACCAGGAGACATCGTGGGTGCAGCCAAAATGTCGGGCCGGGATGTGGCGTGGAGTGCCTCGGCTACCTGACGGGGCCAACCAGTCGTGAGCCAGCGAACCAGGAACTCTGCGCCGTCGAGCGACACAATCACGTCGCGATGAGGGCCGTTTACGCGTCGTGCGCGCACTTCGCTGCGAAACGCGCCTTCCAGCGCACTCACGGTGCGTTCGTCCCAAGACATGGAGGCATCATACTTCACTAAGGGACGATACTCTACTGTTTCAGTGAAGTACCATCTACGGATGAAGTTCGATTGCCACGTGCGATCCGACGCTTGCACTTCGCTGGCGGGCCGCGAACCCGATCAGCTCCTCCAGGTCGTCGGCACGGGTCAGCAAGGCGGCGCTGTCCGGGTGGGCGCGCATGCCAAACACCAGTCGCTCACCGTCGGGGTCAAGCAACACCAGGTCGCGGAGCATGGTGGCGGGCGGAACCCACACTTCGGGCTAGCTCTAGGGGGCAGGGCTTTGACGGGTCTTGACAAATACGTGTAGCTACACGAGTCTGGAGTAATGGGCAAAGGGGCGGCGTTCGACGAATGCGCTTGCTACACCACCCGGCGGGCGGCCCGACAGCTCGGCCAGGCCTATGATCGCGCGCTGCGGCCGAGCGGGTTGACGAACACCCAATTCAGCACGCTGGCCGTGATCTCGCTGTCGGAAGGCAGCGCCGGGATCGACCTCACGATGAGCGAGCTTGCCGCCCGCATCGGCGTTGAACGCACGACGCTAACCCGCAACCTCGAGGTGATGAGGCGCGACGGACTGGTGCGGGTCATGGCGGGTGCCGACGCGCGGTGCAAGCGCATCGAGCTGACCGCGAAGGGCCGCGCGGCACTGCAAAAGGCGGTGCCCCTATGGCGCGGGGTGCAGGCGGAGGTGACCGCAAGCGTCGGTGACTGGCCACGGGTGCGACGCGACATCGCGAATCTGGGTCAGGCGGCGGAGGCGTGTCGGTGATCTTTTTTGCGCATATATGTGTAGTTACACCCAACTGAGGAGCAAATGATGGCTAGGCAGAGATTTCGTGACCAGGTGGTGTTGATCACCGGTGCCTCCAGCGGCATCGGGGAGGCGACCGCGAAGGCATTCGCCCGTGAGGGCGCCGTGGTCGCCTTGGCGGCGCGCCGCGAGGGTGCGTTGCGCCGGGTTGCCCGGGAGATCGAGGCCGCGGGTGGGCGGGCGATGGTCGCCCCGCTCGACGTCTCGTCGTCGGAGAGCGTGCGCGCCATGGTTGCCGACGTGGTCGGCGAGTTTGGTCGCATTGACGTCGTGTTCAACAACGCCGGCGTCTCGCTGGTAGGCCCGGTCGACGCAGAGACCTTCCTTGACGACACTCGCGAGATGCTGGAGATCGACTACCTCGGCACGGTGCGCGTGGTGCGGGAGGTCTTGCCGATCATGAAGCAGCAACGATCGGGACGGATCATGAACATGTCGTCGGTGGTGGGTCGCAAGGCCTTTGCGCGATTCGCCGGCTACTCCTCCGCCATGCACGCGATCGCCGGTTTCTCCGATGCGTTGCGCCAAGAGCTGCGGGGTAGCGGAATCGCCGTCTCGGTGATCCACCCGGCGCTGACCCAGACACCGCTGTTGGCCAACGTCGACCCCGCCGACATGCCGCCGCCGTTTCGCAGCCTCACGCCCATTCCCGTTCACTGGGTCGCGGCAGCGGTGCTTGACGGTGTGGCGCGGCGGCGCGCCCGCGTAGTCGTTCCATTTCAGCCGCGGCTGCTCATGGTGGGTGACGCGTTCTCGCCGCGGTACGGCGACCGGGTGGTCCGCTTGCTCGAGAGCAAGATATTCGGTCGCCTGATCGGTTCCTATCGGGGTTCGGTATACCGCCATCAGCCGACCGAATCAGCGAAGGCACAGGCGGCCCAGCCCGAGCGCGGGTACTCGTCGGCCCGGTGAGGTTGGTTGGAGCCAGGCTCCACGTCGCTGAGGCGAGCGGCGTGCGCAGCGCGTAGCGGCTCGTCGGCACGGTGTCGATGGTCTCCTTGGCGCTGAATCGCGACGTGCTGGCGATCACCCGGGCAAGCCGATCACGCAGTTCGTCGTCGGGCGCCAGCTCAACGTCGAGTTGCGCTCTCCCGCTTTGAGATCCAGCGCGACACCTCGTCGCGCCGGTACACGACGCGCCGTCCCAAGGTGAAGCTCGCCGGTCCGATGTCCGAGTGCCGCCAGTGCCGTAGAGTGCCGACGGGAACGCCGATCATCTCCGAAACTTGTTTTGCGTCCAGCAGATCCATGTTTCTCCTCCCGACATGGGCTGGTTTCCAATGTCTCCAACAGTGCTGGCAGCGTCCGTGTTCGGTCGCCCATTTCGCTTGCGCGACTGCGCCATAACCGGCCAGGTGAGGCGCGACGGGTTCGAGAGTGGCGCCGCGGTATTGTGCGACTGCCCTGGCCGAGCGGAGCAGCTCGTCGTCGTCGATGCCCCGGCGGTCGAGTTGGACGATGTCGACGTAGTCCCGCCAGCGGGTGCTGGTGATGCCGCGTTCGAGGATGGTCACTCCCTTCTCGGCGATGATGGTCTCGGGCGCGTAGCCCAGGAGTGTGATCGGCTCGCCGAGGATCCGGTCGATGGTCACCCGTGTGGGCCACGGCGCGATCGGTTCGCCGGTGGACACATCCCAGGCCGCGATGCCCTGCCACGGTCCGACCGACATAGCGACTCGCACGCGCAGGCCCGGGTAGTCGGCCCGCTCGCGAATTTCCTGCACGCTGCTCGTGTCGAGGTTGAACGCCACCCCGTCGTCGATGTCGATCACGGCGATGTCGCGAACCACCTGGGTGAGATGCTCGGCGGTGACGTCGGCGCGCATGGCGTTGGAGTCGGTGTCCTTCGTCGGGTGCCGAACGCCGTAGGCGGCCAGCAGGATCCGGCCTTTGAGGACGAAGTCTGCGGCATGCGAGGTGCGGGTGAGCCGATCCAGGAACGATTCGAGGGTGTGTCGAGTCAGGTACTCCTGCGTCGGTGCGCCGGTCCCGCACTTCGAGGCAGTAGAACGAGCGAGGATTGGATCCGGCGGGACACCGTGTCGCCGGAGCTCACGCCAGCATCGCCAATGTTTGTAAGACCGGGGACTTCTCCCGCGGTAGGCGGGTGGCGATCTCGATCAGCCGGGCGGGTTTGCCGCCTCGGCGCAGCCACTCTCGCAGCGCGTCACGCGCCAGTTCGTAACCGACTTCGTAGCGGAGCCGGAATGTATCGGCGATCGAGCGCTCGGGTGAGTTAGATTCCGATTGTCTGATCCGATCCCGGGATCGTGATCTCGTCGCGTCCGATCTAAAATGTGGCCCGGTCGAAGTGGTGCCACGCAATCGCGCCTGTGCTGGCCGGTGTCCTCGACCAGCGGGGGATGGCGATGTCCAGCGCGGCGGGGATCGCGTCGGTCAGGTCGTGGTGCGTGAGTGCGGAGGCCAGGCAGATCGTAGCGTCGGGGCGGCGCGTGGCGGCCTCGATCCGATCCCAGTCGGCGGTCGACGCGTCTACGGGTAGGTAGATGCCGCGGGCGATGCGGTCCCAGCGGCCTGCCTGCGCGCCGCGGTAAAGCGCGCTGCGCGAGGCCGGCCCGCCCCGCAGTGCTCGGTGTCAGGGCTTCCACGGCGCCTATCCCACTCGTCTTTGGTACGGAACGTAGGCAGATAACTCTATGTGCAGACGTTTCGTATCGATGCCTGAGGAAATCGGGAACAGGCCCCGCGGGCGCATGGCTATTGGGAGTACGGCGGGGCACTGACATTGCGAGGCCACCGTCGGTTGGCGCCGGTAGCATGGGGATTTGTCGATGCTTGGTGAAGGAGCAACCGTGGGCGGTGAGACGCCTAAGAAGGTGGTCGTCTCATGGACTGCTGTGAAGAACGCGGGGTCGCGCGCCACAAGGGCCTCAGCCAAGTTGGAACGCCGGGTTGTCCCCGTTGGTCACAAGCGGTCAGCTGCCGTTGCAGCGCATATCGAGAAGCAGCGGTCACCGCAGTCCAGATGCCGCTGACGCCCGGCTACGGTGAGACCCCGCTTCCGCACGACGAACTGGCCGCGTTGCTCCCCGAGGTTGTCGAGGTGTTGGACAAGCCGATCACGCGCGCTGATGTTTATGACCTCGAACAGGGCCTTCAGGACCAGGTTTTCGATCTATTGATGCCGACGGCTGTTGAAGGCTCGTTGTCGCTTGATGAGCTTCTCAGTGACCATTTCGTCCGCGATCTCCACGCGCGTATGTTTGGTCCGGTATAGGACTGGGCCGGGCGGTGGTGACGACGTGAACTCAACATCGGTGTTGCACCGGAGCAGGTCGCCGTCGAGGTACGCAACGCGCTCGACACCATCGCGTACCGCTGGGTGCACACCGATGATTGGACCGGTCGGCAACTGGGTATTGTTGTTCATGCAGACCTTGTGCGAATCCATCCGTTCACCGATGGAAATGGGCGCACCACAAGGCTTCTCGCTGATTTGGTGTACGCGACGGTTCAGAATCCCACCGAGCTGCAGTATGACTGGGAGCTCGATAAACTGCGCTTACGTCGAACTACTTCGCGGCTACGACCGAGACCGGGACATTGCGGCGCTCGCCGCCTTCATCGGTGTGCGGCCCATCGAGACATAGGCAGGCTGTCTTGTTGAAGCCGGCGACCGGGCGACCCAAGCGGAGGAGGTACCGCGGATCACTGCGGTACCGTCGACGCGGTGGCAACCAGGCATCAACGGGCGGGGATTGACGACCGCTGGCATAAGCGGGTCAAAGGGCCGGACGGGAACAGGCGAACCGTGCGGTCTGCTGTCTGCGGCAGGGTTTCGCGCTGGCGCGTCAGGTGGGTTGACGGCGGCGGAGAGGAGCACAGCAAGAGCTTCCAGCGCAAACCTGACGCGCAGGTACCTGACCCATGCCGAACTGTTGAGGCTCGCCAGGGCCACGGGCCGGTTCGAAACGCTCACCTTGGTGCTCGGCTACTGCGGCTTACGGCGGTTTACGGTTCGGTGAGGCTGTTGCCCTGCGGCGCAAGCATGTGGGGGATCGCGTGCTGACCGTCCGATCGTCCCCTACGGCGGTGACCGGCAAGGGCATCGTTGAGTCGACGACCAAGACGAAGCGGGATCGTCACGTACCAGTGCCTGAGCCTGTTTGGCGCAGGCTCCATGCCGAGTTGCCCACCGACCCGAACGCCTTGGTGTTCCCCGGCCGTAAGGGCGGATTCCTGCCTCTCGGTGAATACCGCTGGGCATTCGACAACGCCGGCGACCAGGTCGGGATCGAAGGCTGGTACCGCACGGTCTGGGGCACACCACGGCCTCGCTGGCGATCAGCGCAGGCGCTAACGTCAAGGTCGTGCAACGGCTCCTTGGACACGCAGCAGCGGCGATGACGCTCGACCGGCACGGCCATCTGCTCAACGACGATCTAGCGGTGTGGCCGATGCGCTGTGCAAAGTCATCGAGAACACTGCGGTATCACTGCGGTATGCGGAGACGGAACAGAGTCGGGCTCCGGGCATGAGATAGCGCGTCTGAACTGCAACGCCCCCATAGCCCAATTGGCAGAGGCAGCGGACTTAAAATCCGTCAAGTGTCGGTTCGAGTCCGACTGGGGGCACGGGGAAATCGTTGTTGGCAAGTCATGGCGTTGGGCACTGCTGCTGCTCGCCGCTCAAGCCAGCAACCCAACCTGGCGATACGTTGGTTTGAGCGGGGCGACTCCCGTCGGGCCACCTACGCCCCGCCTGTTGCTATGGCCGGACAAGGAGCATCGCGATGAGCGTGGATTACCCCCAAATGGCTGCTACCCGGGGAAGAATAGAACCGGCCCCGCGGCGAGTTCGCGGCTATCTCGGACATGTGCTCGTCTTCGACACCAGTGCGGCGCGCTATGTCTGGGAGGTTCCCTACTACCCGCAGTACTACATCCCGCTGGCGGATGTCCGCATGGAGTTCCTGCGCGACGAGAACCACCCGCAGCGAGTGCAGCTGGGTCCGTCGCGGCTGCACTCCTTGGTAAGCGCCGGTCAGACCCACCGATCGGCGGCGCGGGTATTCGATGTCGACGGCGACAGCCCGGTGGCGGGCACCGTGCGTTTCAACTGGGATCCGCTGCGGTGGTTCGAGGAGGACGAGCCGATCTACGGCCATCCGCGCAATCCCTATCAGCGGGCCGATGCGCTGCGCTCGCACCGACACGTCCGTGTCGAGCTGGACGGCATTGTGCTCGCTGACACCCGATCGCCCGTTCTGCTATTCGAAACCGGGATACCCACAAGGTATTACATCGATCCGGCCGACATCGCTTTCGAGCATCTGGAGCCCACCTCGACGCAGACGTTGTGTCCGTACAAGGGGACGACGTCGGGCTATTGGTCTGTGCGCGTCGGCGACGCCGTGCACCGCGACCTGGCCTGGACGTATCACTATCCACTGCCCGCCGTTGCCCCGATCGCCGGCCTGGTGGCGTTTTACAACGAGAAGGTCGACCTCACCGTCGACGGCGTCGCCCTGCCGCGGCCGCACACTCAGTTCAGCTAGTGCTTGGTTTGTTCGCCGGTTGGCGGCCGCCAGCATGGTCAACCTCATCTAGGGCGTGGGTGTCGGGGCGCAGCAGGCTGCCGGCGATCTCGCGGACACCGTCTTGGCTGTGCCCAATCTAGATTCCGATCGGCCTGAGTCTTCTTCTGCCGGCGCAGCGCATCGGCGCGGGCCACGATTGCATCGACGTGGACGGCCAGCCGGCGCTGGGTCATCGACGGCCAGCGAGCCGCCCTGAGAGCGAGCTCGGCGGCCACGGCGCCAACACCTCACCGTCGACGGTCAGATCGCTGCGACACACGATCGTTTGAAACATCCGGTAGTCGATGTCGCCGGCGGTGAAGACTTGGCCGACCATGGCTAGGCACTCGCGCATACCGCAGCTGGCTGGCCGTTGGCCCCTGGCTGATCCGCAAGGCCGCACCGACCTCAGCGATCACCGCCGCCTGTGACCACTAACCAGTCTCATCGAAAATATATTCGATACAGCCACTTGCCGTCGACATTGACCATGAGGCGTTCACGTCGCAGGGCCGACGAAATATGCTGAGACCTGCCTACTCGTGTGCAATGTGATATTAGCCTCATTTTGATTTGAATTATGAGAATTTCTTATTTCCCAGTTATGGGGAGCGTGTGCTGGTTGTTAGCGAAGTACGCTAAAACTGCAGTTACTGCTCATAGCACTGGTTTGCCACATACCCCGTATCGGGATACGTCATGATCGGTATCCTGAGCGGAACATAAGTCGGTCACGTGACCTAGGTAACAGCGTCTAATTCGTGAAATTTTTGATCAGAATTTGGTCGCTAGACTTATTCCAGCCCAGTATGAATCAGCGCTTTTGGTGCCGAAATGCGGCGAATCCCGGGCAGTCGGCGTCGCACAGCACGGTTGCTGTGCTGTCGCAAGCCTGGAGGCCCGCAGACACAGCAAGCGAGGAGCGGCGCGTATGAGCCGCGCCGGCGACGATGCGGAACGAAGTGATGAGGAGGAGCGGCGCATGAGCGTTATGAACGGCCGGGAGGTCGCTCGAGAGAGCAGAGATGCCCAGGTCTTCGAGTTCGGCACCGCACCGGGCTCCGCCGTGGTCAAGATTCCGGTGCAGGGCGGTCCGATCGGTGGCATCGCCATCAGCCGCGACGGCAGTCTGCTGGTAGTGACCAACAACGGCACCGACACCGTCTCGGTCGTCGGCACCGACACCTGCCGGGTCACCCAGACCGTCACCAGTGTCAACGAACCGTTCGCGATCGCCATGGGCAATGCGGAAGCCAACCGCGCGTACGTCAGCACGGTGTCGTCGGCGTACGACGCGATCGCGGTCATCGACGTGGCCACGAACACCGTTCTCGGCACCCATCCGCTGGCGCTCAGTGTGAGCGACCTGACACTCAGCCCGGACGACAAGTACCTGTACGTCAGCCGAAATGGCACTCGCGGTGCTGACGTTGCGGTGCTGGACACGACGACGGGCGCACTGATCGACGTCGTAGACGTTTCCCAGGCGCCGGGCACCACCACGCAATGCGTGCGGATGAGCCCGGACGGAAGTGTCCTGTACGTCGGCGCCAATGGGCCATCCGGCGGCCTGCTCGTCGTGATCACGACCCGCGCGCAGTCCGACGGGGGACGCATCGGGAGTCGCTCGCGTTCGCGGCAGAAGAGCTCCAAACCCCGGGGTAACCAGGCGGCGGCGGGCTTGCGCGTGGTGGCGACCATCGACATCGGGTCATCGGTCCGCGACGTCGCGCTCAGCCCCGACGGTGCCATCGCCTACGTCGCCAGCTGCGGCTCCGACTTCGGGGCAGTGGTCGACGTCATCGACACTCGCACCCACCAGATCACCAGCTCGCGCGCGATCAGCGAGATCGGCGGGTTGGTCACCCGGGTGAGCGTTAGCGGCGACGCGGATCGCGCCTACTTGGTCAGCGAGGATCGGGTGACCGTGCTGTGCACCCGTACGCACGATGTCATCGGCACGATCAGGACCGGCCAGCCGTCGTGCGTGGTCGAGAGCCCGGACGGAAAGTACCTGTACATCGCCGACTACTCCGGCACCATCACCAGGACAGCGGTTGCCTCGACCATCGTGTCCGGGACCGAGCAGCTGGCGCTACAGCGCCGCGGGTCTATGCAGTGGTTCTCGCCTGAGCTGCAGCAGTACGCGCCGGCGCTCGCCTAGCTCGAACGCGCTTCTCGGGGGAACCCGTTTCTCATGACTTCTCGCGGCGATAGCATTCGCCCGAGGAGGACATGAGGCGCGCCGAGACCCGTAAGGCGGTACATCGATGTACGGCACGATGCAGGACTTTCCGTTGACGATCACCGCGATCATGCGCCACGGCTGCGGTGTCCACGGGCGACGCACGGTCACCACCGCGACGGGTGAGGGCTATCGGCACAGTAGCTATCGCGATGTGGGGCAACGAGCTGGCCAGCTGGCAAATGCGTTGCGCCGCCTCGGTGTTACCGGGGACCAGCGGGTTGCCACGTTCATGTGGAACAACACCGAACACTTGGTGACCTACTTCGCGGTCCCGTCGATGGGCGCGGTGCTGCATACCCTCAACATCCGGCTCTTCCCCGAGCAGATCGCCTATGTCACCAACGAGGCCGAAGACCGCGTCATTCTGGTCGACTTGTCATTGGCCAGACTGCTCGCGCCGGTGCTGCCCAAACTCGACACCGTGCATACCGTGATCGCGGTAGGAGAGGGCGACACGACGCCGCTGCGGGAAGCTGGCAAGACCGTGCTGCGCTTCGCCGAATTAATTGACGCCGAATCCCCCGACTTCGGGTGGCCGCAGATCGATGAGAACTCCGCGGCCGCAATGTGTTACACCAGCGGTACTACCGGCAATCCCAAAGGCGTTGTATACAGCCATCGTTCGAGCTTTCTGCACACGATGGCGGCCTGCACCACAAACGGTATCGGGGTCGGGTCCAGTGACAAGGTGCTGCCGATCGTGCCGATGTTTCATGCCAACGGGTGGGGGCTACCGTATGCGGCCTTGATGGCGGGTGCGGACTTGGTGCTACCCGATCGGCATCTCGACGCCCGCTCGCTGATCCACATGGTGGAGACGCTGAAGCCGACGTTGGCCGGCGCGGTGCCAACCATCTGGAACGACGTCATGCATTACCTAGAGAAGGACCCCGATCACGACATGTCATCGCTGCGTCTGGTCGCCTGCGGCGGATCGGCGGTTCCGGAATCGCTGATGCGCACCTTCGAGGACAAGCACGATGTCCAGATTCGGCAGCTGTGGGGCATGACGGAAACATCGCCGCTGGCCACCATGGCCTGGCCGCCACCTGGCACCCCGGACGACCAGCATTGGGCATTCCGCATCACTCAGGGCCAACCGGTGTGCGGGGTGGAGACCCGGATCGTCGACGACGATGGCCAGGTGCTGCCCAACGACGGCAACGCCGTTGGCGAGGTGGAGGTTCGCGGGCCCTGGATTGCTGGCTCGTATTACGGGGGACGTGACGAGTCCAAGTTCGATTCCGGCTGGTTGCGCACCGGTGACGTCGGCCGCATCGACGAGCAAGGCTTCATCACCCTGACCGACCGCGCCAAAGACGTCATCAAGTCCGGCGGTGAATGGATCTCCTCGGTTGAGTTGGAGAACTGCCTTATCGCGCACCCGGACGTGCTCGAGGCCGCGGTCGTCGGCGTTCCCGACGAGCGCTGGCAGGAACGGCCGCTGGCGGTTGTCGTAGTTCGGGAAGGGGCCACCGTTAGTGCTGGTGATCTGCGAGCATTCCTGGCGGACAAGGTCGTTCGCTGGTGGTTGCCGGAGCGGTGGGCGTTTGTCGACGAGATTCCCCGCACCAGCGTGGGCAAGTACGACAAGAAGGCCATCCGTTCTCGCTACGCCGAAGGTGCCTACCAGATCACCGAGGTGCACACTTGACCCGCGCGAGCAGACGCAAAATCGCCCATTTTCGTGTCGAAATGGGGGCTTTTGCGTCTGCTCGCGGGTAGAAAGGTGACCATGAGCCTGCGGGTCATTCAATGGGCGACGGGATCGGTCGGTGTGGCGGCGATCAAAGGCGTGCTGCAGCATCCCGAACTCGAACTCGTAGGCTGCTGGGTGCATTCGGCGGCCAAGAGCGGCAAAGACGTCGGCGAAATCATCGGTTCACCACCATTGGGCGTGATCGCGACTAACAGCATCGACGACGTTTTGGCGCTGGACGCCGACGCGGTGATCTACGCGCCATTGCTGCCCAGCGTCGACGAAGTCGCCGCGCTGTTGCGTTCGGGCAAGAACGTGGTCACTCCGCTTGGGTGGTTCTATCCGAGTGAAAAGGAGGCCGCCCCACTGGAAGTCGCCGCGCAGGCCGGCAATGCGACGCTGCACGGCGCCGGAATTGGGCCCGGGGCTGTCACCGAGCTGTTCCCGTTGCTCCTGTCGGTGATGTCCACCGGTGTGACTTTTGTTCGCTCCGAAGAGTTTTCGGATCTGCGCAGCTATGGAGCGCCGGACGTGCTGCGCTATGTGATGGGTTTCGGCGGCACACCGGACAGCGCGTTGACCGGACCGATGCAGAAAATTCTGGACGGGGGCTTCCTGCAGTCGGTACGGCTGTGTGTCGACCGGTTGGGCTTTGCCGCCGACCCCCAGATCCGCACTTCGCAGGAGGTGGCGGTTGCGACCGCCCCGATCGACTCGCCGATCGGAGTAATTGAGCCCGGACAGGTGGCCGGACGCCGCTTCCATTGGGAGGCGCTGGTCGAGGACACAGTGGTCGTCCAGATCGCCGTGAACTGGTTGATGGGATCGGAAAATCTGGATCCCCCTTGGTCATTCGGGCCGGCCGGAGAACGCTACGAGATCGAAGTGCGCGGCAGCCCGGACACCTGCGTCACCATCAAGGGTTGGCAACCGCAGACCGTGGCGGCCGGCTTGAAGAGCAACCCCGGGATCGTGGCAACCGCGGCGCACTGCGTCAACGCGATCCCGGCAACCTGCGCCGCCCCGGCGGGGATCCAGAGCTTTTTCGACCTGCCGCTCATCACCGGCCGGGCCGCTCCCGGGCTGGCACGCTAGAGTTGCTGGCGGCGTCCCCGGCCGGGATGTCGAGAATCGGACGGGTAATCCAATGGCAAAGTCTGTCGTCGTCGAGCAATCGCGAGCGATTCCGGTGCAATCCGAGGATGCGTTCGGTGGCACGCTGGCGGCAGCGCTGCCGGTGATTTGTTCGCACTGGTACGGCCTGATCCCACCAATCAAGGAGGTCCGGGATCAAACGGGTGCTTGGGATTCTGTCGGACAGGCCCGTGTCATCACGATGGTCGGCGGCGGGCGCGTGCGCGAGGAGCTGACCAGTGTCGACCCGCCGCGGTCGTTCGGCTACACGCTCACCGACATCAAGGGCCCGTTGGCGCCGCTGGTCGCGTTGGTGGAGGGCAAGTGGAGCTTCGCTCCCGCGGATACCGGAACCACGGTGACCTGGCAATGGACCATCCATCCTAGATCGGCGCTGGCCGCGCCGGTGTTGCCGGTGTTCGCCAGGATGTGGCGGGGCTACGCGCGCGGGGTGCTCGAGAAGCTTTCCGCTTTGTTGGTGGGCTGAGCGGCGCTGCCGGCTTCGTCTACCGTCGGGGTCATGTGCCGACTCTTTGGCTTGCACTCCGGAACCGATGCTGTCACCGCGACGTTTTGGTTGCTGAACGCCTCGGATAGCCTGGCCGAGCAAAGCCGACGAAACCCCGACGGCACCGGCCTTGGTGTATTCGACGAACACCACCAGCCGCGGCTACACAAGCAACCAATAGCGGCCTGGCAAGACGCCGACTTCGCCACCGAAGCCCACGAGCTGACCGGCACGACGTTCGTCGCCCATGTTCGCTACGCGACGACCGGGTCGCTCGACATCCGCAATACCCACCCATTCCTGCAAGACGGGCGGATCTTCGCACACAATGGGGTGGTCGAAGGACTGGATGTCCTCGACGAACGGCTGCGCGAGGTCGGCGCCGATGACCTGGTGTTGGGCCAGACCGACTCCGAGCGCGTATTCGCTTTGATCACCGCTTCGATCCGCGCCCGGGACGGCAACGAATCAGCCGGTCTGATTGACGCGCTGAGGTGGCTCGCGGCGAATGTGCCGATCTATGCCGTCAACGTGTTGCTCAGCACCGCGACCGATGTATGGGCACTGCGGTATCCGGAGTCCCACGAGCTGTATATCTTGGACCGCCGCGGCGACGGTGCGCCCGAGTTCCACTTGCGAAGCAAGCGAATCCGCGCACACTCGACGCACTTGCGCGAACGGTCGTCGGTGGTGTTCGCGACTGAACCGATGGATGACAACCCGCGTTGGCGCCTGCTGGACGCGGGGGAGCTGGTCCACGTGGACGCCGCCCTGCGGGTCAACAGGAGTCTGGTGCTACCTGATCCACCCAGACATCCGATTCTCCGGGAAGATCTCAGCGAGCCGGTACTGCATGCGCAACACACGTCGGCGTGAACTCGTGACAACTAGACGCGCGCTGGTATTGGCCGGCGGAGGACTGGCCGGAATCGCCTGGGAAACAGGTGTTTTGCGCGGCATCGCGGACGAATCGCCGGCGGCGGCCCGGCTGCTACTGGATTCGGATGTGTTGGTCGGGACATCGGCCGGTGCAACGGTCGCCGCGCAGATCAGCAGTGGCTGCCCGCTCGACACGCTGTACGAACGGCAGCTCGCCGAGACGTCGGCCGAGATCGATCCCGGTGTCGACATCGATGCCATCACTGATCTTTTCCTGACTGCCGTGACCGAGCCGCACATTTCGACGCGCCGGCGGCTACAACGGATCGGTGCCGTGGCGTTGGCGGTCGACACCGTTCCGGAGTCCGTCCGCCGTCAGGTGATCGCCCAGCGCTTGCCGTCGCACGACTGGCCGGACCGGGTGTTGCGGGTCACCGCGATCGACATCGCCACCGGCGAATTGGTTGTTTTCCATCGCGAGTCGAATGTGGCGCTGGTCGACGCGGTGGCGGCCAGTTGCTCGGTGCCGGGGGCGTGGCCTCCGGTGACAATTGCCGGCCGCCGCTACATGGATGGCGGGGTGGCCAGCTCGGTCAACCTTGGTGTCGCCGACGATTGTGATGCCGCCGTGGTTTTGGTGCCCGCCGGCGCCGACGCGCCGTCGCCCTTTGGCGGCGGGGCGGCCGCGGAGATCGCGGCAGCCACCGGCATGGTGTTTGCCGTGTTCGCCGACGACGACTCGTTGGCGGCTTTCGGGCCCAACCCGCTGGATCCGCTCTGCCGTGTGAACTCGGCGATGGCCGGACGTCAGCAGGGCCGCCGCGAAGCGCAAGCCGTTGCCAGGCTGCTCGGCGTTTGATCAGCCCTCGATGGTCGCAGCGGCAGATTCGTCGTCGTCGATCTCGAATGCTTCCAAGGCTTGGGTGGCCAGCGCGCGGCCGACGGCGATCACCTCCACCGCGCGGTGAAATTCCAGGCTTCGGCACGTTGAACGCGGTACCTCGATCAGCAGGTCGGCCGGATAGCCCGCCAGCGTATGGCGCGCCAGTGCGGATTGGGCGATATCGATCGTCCGATTCATCACCTCGAAACTGCCCATTTTGGGTAGCCCGGGTGTGTCAGCGGCTTCCTCGCGGTCAGCTGGTGGGCCGGCTGGACGCTGCTCGATCTCCGGAGCTTGCGACCAGGAATCCGATTCCGCGGCCGCCGCGCCGAAGCGACTCAGCACCGCCCGCGCCGTAGGCCGGTCGAGCAGCGACCGGGCGGCGCTGACGTCAAACAGCGCGGAAGTGCTGCGCACCATGCGGTTCAACCACTCGGCGGTGACGTTGGGCTCCGCATCGCGAGCGGGGCCGGCCTCACTGCCGTTAAGGCTGACCGCGATGGTCAGGTCGGCGTTGACCCCGGCGATCGGCGCCATCGGCAGTGGATCCAGGATTCCGCCGTCGGCCAGCAGGCGTCCGTCGACTTCGTGTGGGGCGATCACCCCGGGTATGGCGATGGACGCCCGGATCGCCGCGTCGAGGGGGCCGCGCTGAAACCACACCGACTTGCCGGCCAGTAGGTCGGTGGCCACCGCGGTATAGGGGATCGGCAGCTGCTCGATGGCGACCGGGCCGACGATGTCGCGCACCGCGTCGAGAATCTTTTCTGCCCGCAGGATGCCGGCCGCGCTAATAGACGGATCCAGCAGCCGCAAGATGGTGCGCTGCGTCAGGGACTTGGCCCAGTGGGCGAACTCGTCGAGTCGGCCGGCCGCATGCACCCCACCGACCACCGCGCCCATCGACGAGCCGGCGATCCCAACGATGTCATAGCCGCGCTCCCGCAGCGCCTGGATCACTCCGATGTGGGCGTAACCCCGGGCGCCGCCGCTGCCGAGCGCCAGTGCGACGCGCGGCGAAGACGACCCTCGCACCCGGAGGGCAGCTGGTGCGGGCATGCTTTCATTCTGCTCGGCGAGGTGCCCTTATCGGGATCCGGCCACTAGTTTCTTGCACCCCTGATCTCAATTGCCGAGCGTTATCCGCATTCCGCGTTGGCGGCGGCGCGCGCCGCGACGATCACGGCCGCCTGCCGTGCCGGGGTCAGCGCCGCCCAGCGGATGTGCCAGCTGCCGGCAACTCCGGATGGCGATGCTTGGACCACCGCCAGATACGGCTCGATTAACGACTCGCCGGAGCCGGGCTGGGCATCCATCCACAGCCTTGCGGCGTGACAGGCCTGGTAATACTCCTCCTCGGTCGATTCCGCGGGAGCGTCAACCCTGGTGGTCACGCCGGCCGGGGAGACGCCGACGACGCCCGCCGGCAACGTACCGGCAACGCTTGACGAACGTCCGGCTTTGCTGCTGCCGCCGCGAGAGCAGCCGGCAACGGCCGACAACCACGCCAGCGCCAAAACCATTGCGCACAGCAGGGGGGCATAACGGCTCGGGCGCACCGTCCCAATCTATGCAAGACTGACCGCGTGATGGAGCGCTACGGATTTTGTGGGTGTTGTCGGCCCTGACCTGCCGTCCGCCCTGTCCGTTCGACTCTTTGGAGTTCTCCCGTGGTTATGCCTCTTGTCACGCCAACCACCGCGGTTCCATCACCGGGACCCACACGGCTGCGTGTAGCCGATCTCCTGCGCGCCACCGACCAAGCCGCAGACGACGTGCTTGGCGGGCGCTGCGACCACCTGCTACCCGACGGTGGTGTCCCGCAGACGCAGCGCTGGTACACCCGCATCCACGGTGACGAGGAGCTGGATATCTGGCTGATTAGCTGGGTTCCCGGTCAACCGACCGAGCTGCACGACCATGGCGGGTCCCTGGGAGCGTTGACCGTGCTGAGCGGGTCGCTCAACGAATATCGTTGGGACGGCCGTCGGTTGCGACGGCGCCGCCTCGATGCCGGTGATCAGGCAGGGTTCCCGTTGGGTTGGGTGCACGACGTGGTGTGGGCGCCCCGGCCGATTGGGGGGCCTGATGCGGCCGGGATGGCTGTGGCGCCAACCCTGAGCGTGCACGCCTACTCGCCGCCGCTGACGGCGATGTCGTACTACGAGATCACCGAACGCAACACGCTGCGCCGCCAGCGCACCGAATTGACCGACCAGCCCGAAGGGTCGGGATGAGCCGAATCGACCGGGTGCTGGAGGCCGCTCGCCGCCGGTATCGGCGCCTTGCGGCCGACCAGGTGCCCGAGGCGGCGCGGCGCGGCGCGGTGCTCGTCGACATCCGGCCCCAAGCCCAGCGGGCCCGGGAGGGCGAGGTGCCAGGGGCGCTAGTGATCGAGCGCAACGTCTTGGAATGGCGCTGCGATCCCACCAGCGACGCCCGGCTGCCCCAGGCCGTCGACGACGACGTCGAGTGGGTGATCCTGTGCTCGGAGGGCTACACCTCGAGCCTGGCGGCAGCGTCGCTGCTGGACTTGGGGTTGCACCGGGCCACCGATGTCGTCGGTGGCTATCGTGCGCTGGCGGCCGGCGGCGTGCTGGCCGAGCTTGGTGGTGCCGTGGGCGGGTAGTTTGGCTCGCCGCTGCTGGCTGGGTCGTTACTGCCCCGGCGTGCCGGCGTTGCCGAAGATGAGTCCTCGAGTTCCGCCGGCGCCGCCGGCGCCGTCGAGTCCGGCGATCAGGCCGGCGCCACCCTTGCCGCCGTTGCCGCCGTTGCCGCCGTCACCGACCAACTGGGCGTCGCCGCCCTTGCCGCCGTTGCCGCCGTTGCCGCCGTTGCCGTCGACACCGCCGGCGGCGGCGCCCAGACCGCCTTGGCCGCCGCCCCCGCCGTTGCCGCCGGTGCCGCCGCCGCCGAGCAGGCCGGCGCCGCCGCCGTTGCCGCCGTGACCGCCCGCGTGACCGCTGCCGCCGTTACCGCCGGCGGCTTGAAGCCCGGTCGGCGGGTTGGTGCCGCCGCTGCCGCCGCTGCCGGCGGTGCTGCCCGTTCCGCCGGCGCCGCCGGCGCCGCCGCCACCGAACAGCCTGGCGGCCGATCCGCCGTTGCCGCCGTTGCCGGCGTTGCCGGTGTCCCCGCCGTTGCCGCCGATACCGAGATTGATGGCCAGACCGTTGGGGGTGTCGCCGCCCTTTCCGCCGGCGCCGCCGGCTCCGGCGCTGCCGCCGCTACCGCCGGCGCCGCCGTTGCCCGACAGCCAGCCGGCCGACCCGCCGGTGCCGCCGGCCCCGGCGTTGCCGCCGACACCGCCACCGCCACCGTTACCACCTAGTGCGGCGTTGAGCCCGGTGCCGCCGTCGCCCCCGGAGTTGCCGGCGCCGCCGGCCCCGCCGTTGCCGCCGGCCCCGCCGTTGCCATACAGCAGCCCACCGCCACCACCGGCGCCGCCGCCGCCGCCGTCGCCGCCGACACCACCCGTACCACCCTTACCGGCGGTGGCCACGACATGTTCGCCGCCGTGCCCGGCGTTACCTCCGTGACCGAACAGCACGGCGCCTCGTCCGCCGTTGCCGCCGGCGCCGGCGGTGCCGCCGGTGCCGCCGGTGCCGCCGTCTCCACCGAATTGGCCGCCGTTGCCGGCACCGCCGGCGGTGCCGCCGCCGCCGCCGTTGCCGGCGTCACCGCCGTTGCCGGACAGCCAGCCGGCCGACCCGCCGTCGCCACCGCGGCCACCGGCGCCGCCCGCACCACCGGCGCCGCCCGGTTGGCTGGGTGGGCCGGGGGCGCCGGGACTGGCTTGTCCGCCGGCCCCGCCGGCGCCGCCGTCACCGCCGGCGCCGCCGTGGCCGTGGATCCAGCCGCCGGCACCGCCCGCCCCGCCGGCGCCGGCGTCACCGCCCTTGGTGCCGCTGGCCCCGGCGCCGGCACCGTTGCCGCCTTGTCCGCCGTCACCGCCGACGCCGCCGACACCGCCGTTGCCGAACAATCCGGCCGTTCCCCCGGCCCCGCCGGCACCACCCGCGACGCCCGGCGCGCCGATGGCTCCGGCGGGGCCGGCGCCGCCGGCGCCGCCATTGCCGCCGCTGCCGTAGAGCCAGCCGCCGTTGCCGCCCGCGCCGCCGTTGGCGCCGGCTCCGCCGGCCCCTCCGTTGCCGCCGTTGCCGATCAACCCGGCCGACCCGCCGGTACCCCCGGTGAGCCCGGCGGTGGTTTGGGAAAACCCGTTGCCGCCGTTGCCATACAACAACCCACCGGCGCCACCGTTGGGATTGGCCGCGGTCCCATCGGCGCCGTTGCCGATCAGCGGACGCCCCCACAGCGCCTGGGTGGGCGCGTTGATCAAACCCAGCACCTGCTGTTCGACGTTGGTCGCCTCGGCGCTGGCATACGCGCCCGCACTTGACGTCAGGGCCAGCGTGAACTGGTCATGAAACGCTGCCATCTGCCGGGCGATCGCCTGATAGCCCTCGCCATGTCCGCTAAACAGTGCCGCAATGTGGGCCGACACTTCGTCGGCGGCGGCCGGCAACAACCTCGTCGTCGCGGCCGCGGCCGCCCTCGTTGAGGCATTGATCGACGATCCGATGCTGGCCAAATCCCCAGCCGCCGAGCTGAGCATGTCTGGCACCGCAATCATGTAGGACATTTCGCGCATCTCCCTCATCGCCGGGCGACGGATATCGGGACCGGAGTCAACGTGATGGCGCGAGTCTAAGCACGCCCGGAACGGAAATGCAGAGTGTTCGACAAATCTTTCCCCAAGACATTTTTATTGGTCGCACGATGGGCGTCGTCGTCGAGCGGTATGGCAGCACCGATTTGTCTTCCAGGGGAATGTTCGTACCGTTTCATGACGTCGACTGTGTCCAATAGCTTTACATTTCCCGTTTTTATTTGCTGATGATGTCTAACACCTAGACAAACACCGTCTTGTCGTCCATCGATATGGGCTCGGGCTAGCCGCCACGCCGACGGCGCACGCCAAACCGGCCGACCCGCTGCCCGCCCTACGAGCCGAAGGGCTTGGCGTTGGCGTGCAGCAATGGCTGCAGCCGCTCCGTCTTCTGCTGTGTCCAGCCGGGCGGCGAGAGCACCGCGGCCCAGCCGTCGGCCACGGTGGCGACGTAGCGGTGACCATGCCCGTCCGGCACATGCGTAGCCACCGCCATATCGGCCGAAACCTGGACGAACGTCACCACCGGGATCCAGCGTGTCTGGGGAAGGACGTCGTAGCCCCGTTGCTCCCGCAGCCAGTCCGGCTCCCGAAACAGCAGGCGGGGAGTCCACCAGGCGATCGGATCAGAGGCATGCTGCAGATACACCACCCACGGTCTGCCCCACGGCGCATCAGGGCGTTGCAGGTCGCGTGCGCGGGCCACGAAACGCACGTTGCGGCCGTCGTCGTAGATGGGCAGCCACTGCGGTGATCCGGCATCGCGGTTCGCAGTCAAGGAGTTCCAAACGGTGTTGTTGAACGTCGGTCCGCTGAACAACGCGCCGTCGGTGCGGGCGAGGATGTTGTTGAGGTTCATGAACGGCGCTTCACCGCCGAACGATCCCAGGCTCTCGCCGAACACGACCAGCTTCGGGCGCTGCGACTCGGGCAGTTGACGGATCAGCTTGTCGACCGCCTCGAACAGCGCCTCGCCGGCGTGCCGGGCATTCTCCTTGTCCACCAGGAAAGACAGCCAGCTCGGCAAGAACGAATACTGCATGCTCACGATCGCGGTATCGCCGTTGTACATGTACTCCAGCGCGGAGGCTTCCGCCTCGTTGATCCAACCGGTTCCGGTGCTCGTGGCCACTGCCACAACGGCGCGGCGCAAGCCACCGGTGCGCGCTAGCTCGCGCGCCGCCAGCTCCGCGGTGGCCATGATGCCGTCCGCCGAGTTCAACCCCGCATAGGTTCGGATCGGCTCGACGGCCGGGGTGCCGTTGAACGCGGTGAGGTCGGCGATGGTGGGACCGCTGTGGACGAAAATTCGGCCCTGATGGCCCAGCGACTCCCACGACACCAGCGATCCCGGGCCACCCGATCGCAGCGGGGTTTTCGGCGGTGCCGAATCCGGATTCATCTCATTGTTGACCGCAGCGAACGTGCTGTTCATGGAATTCATCGCGAACTTGAGCACCACACCGTTGAGCAGTGTGATGGTCAGCACCACGAGCAGCACCACCACAATGGCCGCCGAAACTCGGAATGGCGCAATGCGATCGACCTGTCCCACCAGAAAACGGAACAGCCATCGGATGAACTGGCCGATTTCGACCAGCGTGAACAGCACGACCAGCGACAATGCGGCGGCCAGCGGGTAGTCGTACCACCGCAGGTGCTCGACACCCATTAGGTCGCGCACATCGTCTTGCCAGACATGAAACTGCACTGCCATACCCACCATGCCGACCGCGCCGACTGCGATCAGCGGCGGCCACGCCCAGCGTGGTGGCGGCGGGCTGGAATTGTGCGAGCGCATGTAGCGGACCAGCCAGACGGCGAAGACTCCCAAGCCGTATCCGAAGGCGCCGCAGATTCCGCTGACCAGTCCCTGAAACAGCGGACCACGCGGCAGCAGCGACGGCGTCATCGAGAACCACACGAAAACGAGGCCCATCGCGGTGCCGGTGAATGTGTAGTGGCGAATCCACCAAGTGCTGCGGATCGGTTGCGGTTCAGGGGTTTGTGGAGTTGCTGCGGTGTCGACCGCCTGCTCAGCGCCGGTAGCTGGTTCGTCGCTGGCGTTGGTGGTCGTCGCTGCAGCCGGTTCCGTCATCGGTGGGTGAACTGGGGAGCGCGTTTCTCGATGAACGCTGCCATACCTTCGGATTGGTCTTCGGTCGCGAAAGCCGAATGGAAAAGCCGGCGTTCGTAGAGCAGCCCCTCGGACAAACTGGATTCGAAAGCCCGGTTGACGGCCTCCTTGGCCATCCGGGCCGCCGAGGCCGACATCTGCGAAATGGTCGTGGCAGTGGCCATGGCTTCGGTCAGCAAGTCGTCGGCCGGCACCACCCGTGAAACCAGACCGCTGCGCTCGGCCTCGGCGGCGTCCATGGTGCGCCCGGTCAGGATGAGGTCCATCGCCTTAGCCTTGCCGATAGCCCGGGTCAGCCGCTGGGAGCCGCCCATGCCTGGCAGCACGCCCAGCTTTATCTCGGGCTGTCCGAACTTCGCGGTGTCGGCGGCGATCAGCACGTCGCACATCATCGCCAGCTCGCAGCCACCGCCGAGCGCGTATCCCGCCACCGCGGCGATCGTCGGGGTGCGCACGGCGGCCAGCTTGCCCCAGGTGGCGAAGAAGTCGGCGGTGAACGCGTCGGCGAACGTCAGGTCGGCCATTTCTTTGATGTCGGCTCCGGCGGCAAACGCTTTGGCCGAACCGGTGATGATGATCGCCCCAATGTCCGGGTCATCGTCCAGTTCGGTTGCAGCGCTGGTGACCTCGTTCATCACCTGGCTGTTGAGCGCGTTCAGTGCCTGGGGACGGTTCAGCGTGATAATGCCAACTCGCTGATCGCGCTCGACCAGGATGGTTTCGTACGTCATGCGCTACCTCTCTAGAAACTCAAGTCATCGTCGACCGGTTCGAAATAGGCTTCGATGTCGGCCGCCGTGATCGCGTCCAGGGTTGCCGGCGACCAGTTCGGGTTGCGATCCTTGTCGATCAACTGCGCGCGGATGCCCTCCACCAGGTCATGCGAGCGCAGCGACGCCGATGACACCCGATAGTCCTGGATCAACACGTCTTCTAGCGTGTCGAGTTTGGCGGCGCGACGCACTGCCTGCAACGTCACCGACAGCGCGATGGGGGAGCGGCTGGCAATCAGGTCGGAAGCATTTACGGCTGGTTCGCCGCCCTGGTTCCGCAGCGCCGCAACGATGTCGGCGACGCTGTCGCCGGCATAGCATTCGTCGATCCAATCACGTTGGGCGGCAAGCGTGCTCGGTGGAGGTTCGACGGCGTGGGCGGCCAATGCGCTCTCCACGCCGCCGGTGACGATCTTCTGCGTGAACGCATCGAGGTCGCCGTGTGGCACGAAGTGGTCGGCGAATCCCAGCGCGATGGCGTCGGCGCCGGAAAACGGCGCTCCAGTCAGGGCGGCGTGCAGACCCAGCGCGCCGGGTGCACGCGACAGCAAATACACCCCGCCGACGTCGGGGATGAACCCGATGCCCACTTCGGGCATCGCGACCTTGGAGGTATCGGTAACCACCCGGGTGTTCGCGTGTGCGCTGACGCCGACGCCGCCGCCCATTACGATGCCGTCCATCAACGCCACGTAGGGCTTGGCGAACCGGCCGATCAGGGCGTTGAGCAGATACTCGTGGCGCCAGAACCGCCGCGCCTCGACCCCGTCCTTGCGGGCACTGTGGTAGACGGCCACCACGTCCCCGCCGGCGCAAAGTCCGCGTTCGCCGGCTCCGGAGAGCACCACCGCGTGCACCGCGTCCTCATGCTCCCAGCTCATGAGCACTGTGGCCAGCAGGTCGACCATGGTTTGGTTCAGTGAGTTGATCGCCTTGGGGCGGTTGAGCGTCACGAATCCGACACCGCCCTCGACGTTTGTCAGGACCTCATGCGATTCGCCGGTCACGGGCCTCGCCTCCCCTGAAGAGTTTGACCAGCAATCTAGATCGTGGCTCGCCCAGCGGTGCCCGCGGGGGCTAAGGTTTATCGTGTACCCGGATGACAACGCTGGCCGGGAACCCGGGCCTACTACTGATCGTTGAGCGGATGTTCGCACAGCTCGTAGCCATAGCCATCAAGAGAGGATCCGACGGTGCGGGAGACAAGCAACCCGGTATTTCGTTCGTTGCCTAAGCAGCGGGGCGGATACGCGCAATTCGGAACTGGCACCGCCCAGCAGGGATTCCCAGCCGATCCCTACCTGGCGCCCTATCGGGAAGCAAAGGCCACCCGCCCGCTGACCATCGACGATGTCGTGACCAAGACGGGCCTGACGCTGGCTATGTTGGCGGGCACCGCCGTCGTCTCCTACTTCCTGGTTGCGTCGAACGTCGCACTGGCCATGCCGCTGACCTTGGTGGGGGCTTTGGGTGGTTTGGCGCTGGTGCTGGTGGCCACCTTCGGCCGCAAGCAGGACAACCCGGCGATCGTGCTCAGCTACGCGGCGCTCGAGGGCCTGTTCCTGGGTGCCATCTCGTTCGTCTTGGCTAACTTCACGGTGGCGTCCGCGAATGCTGGGGTGCTGATCGGGGAGGCCATCTTAGGGACGATGGGTGTGTTCTTCGGCATGCTCGTCGTCTACAAGACAGGGGCCATCCGGGTCACCCCCAAGTTCACCCGAATGGTGGTCGCTGCGCTGTTCGGCGTGCTGGTCTTGATGCTCGGCAACCTCGTGCTGGCGATGTTCAATGTCGGCGGCGGTGAAGGCTTGGGCTTACGCAGCCCCGGACCGCTGGGGATCATCTTCTCGCTGGTGTGCATCGGCATCGCGGCGTTCAGCTTCCTGATCGACTTCGATGCGGCTGATCAGATGATTCGCGCGGGAGCACCGGAGAAGGCGGCATGGGGCGTCGCGTTAGGCCTGACCGTAACGCTGGTCTGGTTGTACATCGAGATCCTGCGCCTGCTCAGTTATCTACAGAATGAGTAGCGCTCGTTGGCCGTTGATTCTGCGTCCACCAGGCTGACCACTCGCACTTTTGCGTGGTAGACGCAGGATCAACGGCTGTGTCGGTGGGTGCTGACACCATGCCCGCATGCGGGAGATGGGGGCGCAGCCGTTCATCGGCAGCGAGGCGTTGGCGGCGGGACTCATCAGCTGGCATGAGCTGGGCAAGTACTACACCGCGATCATGCCCAACGTCTATCTGGACAAGCGGCTGAAGCCCTCCCTGCGGCAACGCGTTATCGCGGCCTGGCTGTGGTCGGGCCGCAAAGGGGTGATCGCCGGCGCTTCGGCATCAGCGCTGCACGGCGCGAAATGGGTCGATGACCACGCATTGGTGGAGTTGATCTGGCGCAACGCCAGGGCGCCGAACGGGGTGCGGACTAAGGATGAGCTACTGCTCGACGGCGAAGTCCAGCGCTTGTGCGGGCTTACTGTGACTACCGTTGAACGTACGGCCTTCGACTTGGGCAGGCGTCCACCCTTAGGTCAGGCGATAACCAGACTGGATGCGCTTGCCAATGCCACCGATTTCAAGATCAACGATGTTAGGGAGCTCGCGAGGAAGCACCCCCATACTCGCGGGCTGCGTCAACTAGACAAGGCGCTGGATCTCGTCGACCCAGGTGCGCAGTCGCCGAAGGAGACGTGGCTGCGGCTCTTGCTGATAAACGCCGGCTTTCCACGGCCGTCCACTCAGATCCCCTTGCTCGGCGTCTACGGGCATCCAAAGTATTTCCTCGACATGGGATGGGAGGACATCATGCTCGCGGTCGAGTACGACGGCGAGCAACACCGTCTCAGCCGAGACCAGTTCGTCAAAGACGTCGAACGCCTGGAATACATCCGGCGCGCCGGCTGGACTCACATCAGGGTGCTGGCAGACCACAAGGGACCCGACGTCGTCCGCCGGGTTCGGCAGGCTTGGGACACGTTGACATCACGACGTTGACTCTGCGCCCACCACGTGTCCTACTCGCACTTTTGCGTGGTGGACGCAGAGTCAACGCACTCGAGCGCCTCGCTCACGCGAGGCGCTCGATCACCATCGCCATGCCCTGGCCGCCACCGACACACATGGTTTCCAGACCGAACGTCTTGTCGTAGGTCTGCAGGTTGTTCAACAGCGTGGTGGTGATGCGCGCGCCCGTCATACCGAACGGGTGACCTAGGGCGATCGCGCCACCTGAGATGTTGAGCTTGTCCTCGTCGATGCCCAGCTCGCGCGCCGAGCCCAGGACCTGCACCGCGAAGGCCTCGTTGATCTCGACCAGGTCGATGTCGGTGATCGCCATCCCGGCTCTTTCCAGCGCCTTCTTGGACGCCTCGATCGGCCCTAAGCCCATGATCTCCGGGGACAGCCCGCTGACCCCGGTGGACACAATGCGCGCCAGCGGTGTCAAGCCTAATTCCTTGGCCTTGGTGTCGCTGGTGATCACCACCGCGGCGGCCCCGTCGTTGAGCGGACAGGCATTCCCCGCGGTCACGGTGCCATTCGGCCGGAAAGCCGGCTTGAGCTCGCTGACCTTTTCGTAGGTGGTACCCGGTCGCGGGCCGTCGTCGGTGCTGACCGTGGTGCCGTCCGGAAGGGTGACCGGCGTGATTTCTCGTTCGAAGAACCCGTTCTTGATCGCCTCTTCGGCCCGGTTCTGGCTGCGCACGCCCCAGCGGTCCTGTTCTTCGCGGCTGATGCCGGTCATGATGGCGACGTTTTCCGCGGTCTGGCCCATCGCAATATAGATGTCCGGCAGCTTCTGATCGGTGCGGGGATCGTGCCATTCGTCGGCGCCGGCGGCTGCCGCGGCCGAACGTTCCTGAGCCCCGTCGAACAGCGGGTTCTTGGTGTCCGGCCAGGAGTCGGAGTTTCCCTTGGCGAACCGGGAGACGGCTTCCACGCCCGCGGAGATGAACGCGTCGCCCTCACCGGCCTTGATCGCGTGGAAGGCCATCCGGGTGGTCTGCAGCGACGACGAACAGTACCGGTTGACCGTGGTGCCCGGCAGGAAGTCATAGCCGAGCGCGACGGCGACGACACGGGCGATGTTGAAACCGGACTCACCGCCTGGCAGGCCACAGCCCATCATGAGGTCGTCGATCTGATGGGGGTTCAGTGCCGGAACCTTGTCGAGCGCGGCGCGCACCATCTGGACGGCCAGGTCGTCGGGCCGCATGCCGACCAGCGATCCTTTCATGGCCCGGCCAATCGGCGAGCGGGCAGTCGAGACGATGACAGCTTCTGGCATGACGGCTCCCGGCATGGACAAGACGTGGTGAAGTTTAGGTCAAATGTAGTCGCTACCCACCGGTCGGCACGGCCCGGGCCGGCCGGGGCCGCCGCAGCCGCGACATCATGCTGTGTCGCGTGTGGCCCGGCTCGAGGGTGGCCGTTCCAGGCCGGGACGGCGTTTCATGAATTGGGATATCGAGCTTTTCGGTCAGCGCATCGCGCAGCGCAAGGAACAACAGATCGGCCGCCAGGGCGTACGCGGGCGCCGACGGGTGGTAGCGGTCGGCGGAGAACATCAGCTCGGGCATTGCCCGGAATTTGGGAGCCAGTAGATGTCCTAGCGGCACCGGCACCCCACCGGCCGCCTTGACGGCTGCCGTTTGGGCGCGGGCCAGCCGCACACCACGGGTGTGCGCTAGCGCGCGCAGCGGCTGCGGGATGGCGGTAATGACGCCGAGGTCGGGGCAAGTGCCGACCACCACTACCGCTCCGCGGGTGCGCAACCTGCGTACGCAGTCGGCCAGCCGTTGCGCAGAGGGGCCAATGCCGTTGAGTGCCGTTATGTCGTTGGCGCCAATCATGATTACCGCCGCATCCGGCGGCGGACCGACCACGAACATCGCATCGACTTGACCGCAGACGCCTTTCGAGGTGGCGCCGACGATGGCTTTGGTGCTCAGCCGGATCCGCTTGCCGGTCTGCTCGGCGAGTCCGCGGGCGATCAACACGCCCGGTACTTCCTCAGCGCTAGCGCAGCCGTATCCCGTCGCCGTCGAGTCACCAAAGATCATCAGGTGCACGTCGAAGGGCACTTCGCGTCGCCACCGTTGCACGGGCCCACCGCCGCGGGTGTATACGCCGTCGGCGCGGGGCGGTGCGTCGAAGGATTTGGGAATTACCGTGCGCGCGTGGGTCGCCTGACCGACCAGCAGGTTGCGTGCGCCCAGATAGGCCGTGCCCGTCGAGGCGAGTGCACCCGCGGTGGCCAAAGCGATCGTGGAACGCCGTGGCACGCGCATGCTCACGGGATCAGTTTAGGACGGTTGTGCCGATTTCGTGGGTAGCTGACGAACAAACCCGTCACGGTGTGGACCAAATGTGGTATCGAATCAGACTCTTTGGCTGTGGCACCTAAAAAAGACTGTCAAGCTAAGTTCGCGGGGTTGGCTGAGCCAGAGGCTCAGCCGCTTCGTCACATGCTGTATCGGACTACAACGGCGTAGGAAGTGTTGGGCATGACTGCACCCAGTAAGGTATCCGGCTCACCCAGAGTTGTCATTTCGCCGCGCGACGTGTTGAAGGCACGTAGACTCGAGGCACGCAAGTTTGCGATCAGCGACGGCGCCCCGGTGGAGGTCGTCGAGTCTGGTCCAAGTCTTGTTGCGCGATTAGCTGCGCTGGCGTCACGAGTGGCGGTCCGGCCGGTGCTAGCGGTCGGTAGCTATCTTCCGCATGCGCCCTGGCCGTGGGGTGTCATCGACCAGGCTGCCCGGGTTCTGCTCCCAGCGTCAACGACCGTAAGGGCCGCGGTGAGCCTGCCTAATGCGTCCGCCCAACTGGTTCGGGCGTCGGGTGTGTTGCCGGCGGACGGCACTCGACGCGCCGTCCTGTACCTGCACGGCGGCGCGTTTCTGACGTGTGGAGCAAACTCGCATGGACGACTCGTCGAGTTGCTCTCTAAGTTCGCTGACTCGCCTGTTCTGGTGGTCGACTATCGGTTGATTCCCAAGCACTCGATCGGGATGGCGCTCGACGACTGTCACGACGGCTACCGGTGGCTGAGGCTGTTGGGCTATGAGCCGGAGCAGATCGTGCTAGCGGGCGATTCCGCGGGCGGGTATCTTGCGCTCGCTCTCGCGCAGCGGCTACAGGAAGTGGGGGAGGAGCCGGCGGCTCTAGTCGCGATCTCGCCACTGCTGCAGCTAGCAAAGGAACACAAGCAGGCGCATCCCAACATCAAAACCGATGCGATGTTCCCGGCAAGGGCGTTCGATGCGCTTGACGCATTGGTTGCTAGCGCAGCAGCGAGGAACCAGGTAGACGGCGAACCCGAAGAGCTCTATGAGCCCTTGGAGCACATCACACCGGGGCTGCCGCGGACACTGATTCACGTGTCGGGCTCCGAGGTATTGCTGCACGACGCTCAGTTGGCGGCGGCCAAACTGGCGGCGGCCGGGGTGCCGGCCGAGGTCCGGGTATGGCCGGGCCAGGTCCACGACTTTCAGGTTGCGGCGTCGATGCTGCCCGAGGCGATCCGCTCGTTGCGTCAGATCGGGGAGTACATCCGCGAGGCCACCGGGTAGCGGGATGCCGACGGAGCGCGTGTGCCTGGCCGGCAGGCGCCTGAGACGATGAACGCATGCGGATCGCGCAACATATCAGTGAACTCATTGGTGGTACCCCACTGGTTCGGCTGAACTCCGTGGTACCCGACGGCGCCGGAACCGTGGCCGCAAAGGTCGAGTATCTCAACCCTGGCGGCAGCTCCAAGGATCGGATCGCGGTGAAGATGATCGAAGCCGCCGAGGCCAGCGGTCAGCTGAAGCCGGGTGGCACCATCGTCGAACCCACGTCCGGCAATACCGGCGTTGGTCTGGCGTTGGTCGCTCAGCGCCGCGGCTACAAGTGCGTGTTCGTCTGCCCGGACAAGGTCAGTGAGGATAAACGCAATGTGTTGATCGCCTACGGCGCCGAGGTCGTGGTGTGCCCGACGGCGGTCCCGCCGCACGATCCGGCCAGCTACTACAGTGTGTCGGACCGGTTGGTCCGTGATATCGACGGTGCCTGGAAGCCCGACCAGTACGCCAACCCGGAGGGACCGGCAAGCCATTATGTGACCACCGGCCCGGAAATCTGGGCCGATACCGAGGGCAAGGTCACCCATTTCGTGGCTGGCATCGGCACCGGCGGTACCATCACCGGCGCTGGCCGGTACCTCAAAGAGGTGTCCGGGGGCCGAGTACGCATCGTCGGCGCCGACCCGGAGGGATCGGTCTATTCGGGCGGTGCCGGCCGACCGTATCTGGTCGAGGGGGTCGGCGAGGATTTCTGGCCGGCGGCCTATGACCCGAGCGTGCCCGACGAGATCATCGCGGTGTCCGACTCCGACTCGTTCGACATGACCAGGCGGCTGGCCCGCGAAGAGGCGATGTTGGTCGGCGGGTCGTGCGGGATGGCGGTGGTTGCCGCGCTCAAGGTCGCCGAGGAAGCCGGGCCCGACGCGTTGATCGTCGTCCTGTTGCCCGACGGCGGCCGGGGCTACATGTCGAAAATCTTCAACGACGCGTGGATGTCGTCCTATGGGTTCCTGCGCAGCCGCCTTGACGGGTCGACCGAGCAATCCACCGTCGGTGATGTGTTGCGCCGCAAGTCCGGCGCGCTGCCCGCCCTGGTGCACACCCATCCGTCGGAGACCGTGCGCGACGCCATCGGGATTCTTCGCGAGTACGGGGTGTCGCAGATGCCGGTGGTCGGCGCCGAGCCGCCGGTGATGGCCGGCGAGGTCGCCGGTAGCGTCTCGGAACGCGAGCTGCTCTCGGCCGTGTTCGAGGGCCGCGCCAAGTTGGCCGACGCCGTGTCGGCACACATGAGCCCGCCGCTGCGGATGATAGGCGCCGGTGAATTGGTCAGTGCGGCCGGCAAGGCGTTGCGTGATTGGGATGCGTTGATGGTGGTGGAGGAAGGCAAGCCGGTTGGGGTCATTACCCGGTACGACTTGTTGGGCTTCTTGTCGGAGGGGGCGGGACGGCGGTAGTCGCGCAGGCAGGCGCGCCGCAATTTAGTTCGGCTACAAACAATTACGGCAGGCGGCCAGTGCCGCACAGGTCGTGGGCACTGACCCATTGGGCCCCGTGGCTCATCTCACCGCCGGGCGTTCCGGTGAATCCGGTCCTCAGGTACTGTAGTCCCGCCTAGTTCACCCTAGTTCAGCTGAACCTCAGTGGAAGGTGTGCCCATGACCGAACAGCCGCCCCCCGGCGGGTCGTACCCACCGCCCCCGCCACCGCCTGGGCCGTCCGGTGGGCATGAGCCACCTCCCGCTGCACCACCCGGCGGCAGTGGTTACGCTCCGCCCCCTCCGCCCTCGAGCGGCAGTGGCTACCCGCCTCCGCCGCCACCGCCTGGCGGGGGGGCCTACCCGCCGCCTCCGCCGTCGGCCGGCGGTTACGCGCCGCCGCCGCCCGGACCGGCGATTCGTACGATGCCGACCGAGTCCTACACGCCGTGGATTACCCGGGTGCTGGCGGCATTCATCGACTGGGCCCCATACGTAGTGCTGGTTGGCATCGGTTGGGTGATCATGCTGGTCACTCAGACGTCGTCGTGCGTCACCAGCATTAGTGAGTACGACGTCGGCCAGTTCTGCGTTTCCCAGCCGTCGATGATCGGCCAGTTGGTGCAGTGGTTGTTGTCGGTGGGCGGATTGGCTTACCTGGTCTGGAACTACGGCTATCGCCAGGGCACCACCGGGTCGAGCATCGGCAAGTCGGTGCTGAAGTTCAAGGTGGTCAGCGAGACCACCGGGCAACCAATCGGCTTCGGGATGTCGGTGGTACGCCAGCTTGCCCACTTTATCGACGCGATCATCTGCTTCGTCGGGTTCCTGTTTCCGCTGTGGGACGCTAAACGGCAAACGTTGGCGGACAAGATCATGACGACGGTGTGCGTGCCGATCTGATCCGGGACTGCACTGCCCACCCGACCGTCCGATGAGCGAAGACCGCACGGGACACCAGGGAATCAGCGGACCGGCCACCCGCGCCATCCACGCTGGCTACCGCCCGGATCCGGCGACCGGGGCGGTGAACGTGCCGATCTACGCCAGCAGCACCTTCGCCCAAGACGGCGTCGGCGGTCTGCGTGGCGGTTTCGAATACGCACGCACCGGCAACCCCACCCGGGCCGCATTGGAGGCCTCGCTGGCGGCAGTCGAGGAGGGTGCTTTCGCGCGGGCATTCAGTTCCGGGATGGCCGCGACCGACTGCGCCCTGCGGGCGATGTTACGGCCCGGAGACCACGTCGTCATTCCCGATGACGCCTACGGCGGCACATTCCGGTTGATAGACAAGGTGTTCACCCGGTGGGATGTCCAGTACACGCCGGTGCGGCTTGCCGATCTGGATGCGGTGGGTGCCGCGATTACTCCGCGCACCCGGCTGATTTGGGTGGAGACGCCCACCAATCCGCTACTGTCGATCGCCGATATCACGGCCATTGCCGAGCTGGGCACAGACAGATCGGCAAAAGTATTGGTGGACAATACCTTTGCCTCACCCGCGTTGCAGCAGCCGTTGCGGCTGGGCGCCGATGTGGTGTTGCACTCGACTACCAAGTACATCGGCGGCCATTCCGACGTGGTGGGAGGTGCGCTGGTCACCAACGACGAAGAGCTGGACGAGGAGTTCGCTTTCTTGCAGAACGGCGCCGGCGCGGTGCCCGGACCATTCGACGCCTACCTGACCATGCGCGGCCTGAAGACCTTGGTGCTGCGGATGCAGCGGCACAGTGAAAATGCCTGTGCGGTAGCGGAATTCCTCGCTGATCATCCGTCGGTGAGTTCTGTGTTGTATCCGGGTTTGCCCAGTCATCCCGGGCATGAGATTGCCGCGCGACAGATGCGCGGCTTCGGCGGCATGGTTTCGGTGCGGATGCGGGCCGGTCGGCGTGCGGCGCAGGACCTGTGTGCCAAGACCCGCGTCTTCATCCTGGCCGAGTCGCTGGGTGGGGTGGAGTCGCTGATCGAACATCCCAGCGCCATGACCCATGCGTCGACGGCCGGTTCGCAATTGGAGGTGCCCGACGATCTGGTGCGGCTTTCGGTCGGTATCGAAGACATTGCCGACCTGCTCGGCGATCTCGAACAGGCCCTGGGTTAACTACCGCGAGCAGACGCGAAAGCACCCCAAAACCGCCGGTTTGGGGGCTTCTGCGTCTGCTCGCGGGTACCTAGGAGTGGTACGGCTCGGCGCTGACTAGGGTCACCGACACGGTGCTGCCGTTGGGCACCGTGTAGCTGCGGGTCTCGCCGACCTTGGCGTCGATCAGGGCCCCACCGAGCGGTGAATTCGGCGAGTAGACCTCGAGCTTGCCGTCGCTGACGCCCTCCTGGCGGGTGGCGATGAGGAACGTTTCGCTGTCCGACTTGTCGCCGTTGTAGTACACCTTGACCACAGAACCGGGTAATGCGACGCCGGATTGCTTGGGTGCCTCGCCAACCTTTGCGTTGCTGAGCAAGTCCTGCAGCTGGCGAATGCGGGCCTCCTGCTGGCCCTGCTCCTCGCGGGCGGCGTGGTATCCGCCGTTCTCGCGCAGGTCGCCTTCTTCGCGGCGGTCGTTGATTTCGGCGGCGATGACCGGGCGATTCGCAATCAGCTGGTCGAGCTCTGCTTTGAGTCGGTCATGTGACTCTTGGGTCAACCAGGTGACTTGAGTATCCGTCATCTCGTCGCGCTCCTCGTGTTGTCGTTCCCGCGTAGTCGGGCAAGTTTCGGATCCCTGCCAGCAGCACTGTCGGGAATATTTGGGGTCTCACCCCGGGTTGCCGCCGCTCCGTTCTGCGTACGGCCGTTAATGCAGCAATACACGGCCCCGGCAGGACCGTGCATCGATCCATGCTACCACCACGGTCAGGGGAGGCGCAGGTAGCTGGGCACTTCGGTGCCACAACCGTATACGTCCGCCATCACCGGCGGCTGGGAGGATTTCACGGTCGTCGTCACCTGCACGGTGGTTGCCTCGGACGGTGGGACTAGCAGCTCACGTCTGCCGGTCTCGCTGCCGTTTGTTGCCCGAACTCGCACGATGCAGGCCACCGGTCGGGACGGGTCCGAACGTGTCACGCTGATGGTGACCGATGCCGTCTCGTCGTCGACCAGTCGATAGCCCACCAGCGAACCGGTGACGGCGCTGGTGCTGATCCGTTGGTAGCCGATGACGGCAATGACGATGCCGGCCGCGGCGACCAGCACCCCCAGGGCGATCGCGACACGGCGCCGCGCTCGGCGGGACAGTCGCGGGCGTCCGTAGCGGGCGTCTGGTCGCGGAATGGGGGTGTGGGTCATGCCTGGGTTCACGCCGGCGGGATGCAACGCTTCGACAAACCGGAATTATAGGGTCACTTATAGGCTTAAGGGGGCAGCCAGGCGGACGGACAAGGGGGCACGTGAGCGAACTGCGGTTGATGGCGGTGCACGCCCACCCCGATGACGAGTCCAGCAAGGGCGCGGCCACCCTGGCGCGCTACGCCGACGAGGGTCATCGCGTGCTGGTGGTGACGTTGACCGGTGGTGAGCGCGGCGAGATCCTCAACCCGGCGATGGACCTGCCGGACGTGCATGGGCGCATCGCCGAGATCCGGCGTGACGAGATGACCAAGGCGGCCGAGATCCTCGGTGTCGAGCACACCTGGCTGGGCTTCGTCGACTCCGGGCTACCTAAGGGTGATTTACCGCCACCGCTGCCTGATGACTGCTTCGCGCGGGTACCGCTGGAGGTGTCCACCGAGGCGCTGGTGCGGGTGGTTCGCGAGTTTCGGCCGCACGTGATGACCACCTACGACGAGAACGGCGGCTACCCACATCCCGACCACATTCGCTGCCATCAGGTTTCGGTGGCTGCCTACGAGGCGGCCGGTGACTTTTGCCGGTTTCCCGACGCGGGTGAGCCGTGGACGGTGTCCAAGCTGTACTACGTCCACGGCTTCCTGCGGGAGCGGATGCAGATGTTGCAGGATGAGTTCGCCCGGCACGGCCAACGCGGCCCATTCGAACAATGGCTGGCGTACTGGGACCCCGACCATGACTTTCTCACCAGCCGAGTGACCACCCGGGTCGAGTGCTCGAAATACTTCAGCCAACGCGACGATGCGTTGCGCGCGCATGCCACCCAGATCGACCCGAACGCCGAATTCTTCGCCGCCCCGCTTGCCTGGCAGGAGCGGCTGTGGCCGACCGAGGAATTCGAGTTGGCTCGCTCGCGTATCCCCGCGCGCCCACCGGAGACCGAATTGTTCGCCGGGATCGAGCCGTGAACCAGATTCTGCTCAGCGTGATTGCTGAGGGCGGGCCCGGTAACACCGGACCCGATTTCGGGAAGGCTAGCCCGGTGGGGTTGCTGGTGATCGTGCTATTGGTGATCGCCACGTTGTTTCTGGTGCGTTCGATGAACCAGCAACTGAAGAAAGTTCCCAAGTCGTTCGACCGGGATCACCCCGAGCTCGACCAGGCAGCCGACGAGGGCACCGACCGCGACGGACCGGCCCGACCACCGGGACCCCCGCATGAGTCCGGCTAATCCGTCCGGGACGAATACCCTCGCGCTGGCCACCAGCCCGTACCTGCGCCAGCACGCTGATAACCCGGTGCACTGGCAGCAGTGGACGCCGCAGGCACTGGCGGAGGCGGCCGCGCGCGCGGTGCCGATCCTGCTGTCCGTCGGCTACGCCCCCTGCCACTGGTGTCACGTCATGGCCCACGAGTCATTCGACGACGACGAGGTGGCCGCGGCCATGAACGCGGGCTTCGTCTGTATCAAGGTCGACCGGGAGGAGCGGCCCGACATCGACGCGGTCTACATGAACGCCACCGTCGCGCTCACCGGGCAGGGCGGCTGGCCGATGACATGCTTTCTCACCCCCAACGGCCGGCCGTTCTTCTGCGGCACCTACTACCCGAAAGCGGCTTTCCTGCAACTTCTTTCGGCCATATCCGAAACCTGGCGGGAACGCCGCGCTGAGGTGGAGCAGGCATCTGACCATATCGCTGCCGAGTTGCGCTCGATGGCTTCGGGGCTGCCCGGGGGTGGCCCGGAGGTGGCGCCGGAGCTGTGTGACGACGCGGTGGCAGGAGTGCTGCGTGAGCAGGACACGGCGCACGGCGGATTTGGCGGTGCGCCGAAATTCCCGCCGTCGGCACTGCTGGAAGCGCTAATGCGGCACTACGAGCGCACCCGATCACCGGCGGCGCTGGAGGCGGTCGCACGCACTGGAAACGCCATGGCCCGTGGCGGCATCTATGACCAACTCGGCGGCGGTTTCGCCCGATACAGCGTCGACGGTGCCTGGGTGGTACCGCATTTCGAGAAGATGCTGTACGACAACGCGCTGCTGCTGCGCGCCTACGCGCACTGGGCCCGCCGTACCGGGGATCCGTTGGCCCGCCGGGTCGCCGCCCAGACCGCGCGATTTCTGCTCGACGAGTTGGGCAGCAAAGCACCGGCCGACATGTTCACCTCGTCGCTGGATGCCGACGCCGACGGCCGCGAGGGTTCGACCTACGTTTGGACGCCGGTGCAACTGACCGAGGTGCTCGGCGGCGACGACGGCCGTTGGGCGGCAGAGGTTTTCGGGGTGACCGAGGCCGGCACCTTCGAGCACGGGACGTCTGTGCTGCAGTTGCCCGCCGACCCCGACGACGCGGCGCGTCTGGACCGGGTCCGCGCCGCGTTGCTGGTGGCCCGCCTGGCCCGGGCCCAGCCCGCCCGCGACGACAAGGTCGTCACGTCCTGGAACGGGTTGGCGATCACCGCGCTGGCCGAAGCCAGCGTGGCCCTGGACGACCCCGCGTTGGCGCACGCCGCGCGGCGCTGCGCGACCAGGCTGCTGGACCTGCACGTCGTCGACGGCCGCCTGCGCCGGGCCAGCCTGGGCGGGGTGGTCGGCGACAGCGCCGCCATCCTGGAGGACCACGCGATGCTGGCCACCGGGCTGCTGGCGCTCTACCAGCTGACCTCCGAGGGCGCGTGGCTGACGGCGGCTACCGGATTGCTGGACACCGCGGTGGCGCATTTCGGCGACCCGCAGCGCCCCGGTCGCTGGTTCGACACCGCCGACGACGCCGAGCGGCTGATGCTGCGGCCCTCCGATCCGCTGGACGGGGCGACACCGTCGGGCGCTTCGTCGATCGCCGAGGCGCTGCTGACGGCGGGCCATGTGGTCGACGGTGCTCGCGCCGAGCGGTATTGGCAGCTGGCGGCCGACACGCTGCGGGCGCATGCGGTGCTGCTGGCTCGGGCGCCGCGGTCGGCCGGGCATTGGCTGGCGGTCGCCGAGGCGGTGGTGCGCGGACCGCTGCAGATCGCCGTCGCGTGCGACCTGCCGCGGTCGTCCCTGCTGGCCGACGCGCGCCGGCTGGCCCCGGGCGGGGCGATCGTCGTGGGCGGCGCGGCGGGTTCGTCGGCGCTGCTGGTCGGCCGGGATCGGGTGGCCGGCGCCGACGCCGCCTACGTATGCCGGGGCCGGGTCTGCGATCTGCCGGTGACCAGCGCGGCCGAACTCGCCACCGCTTTGGGCGTACCCGGCTAGCGGACTCGGGTGGCACCCGTCCACCGTGAAATCCGCGACGCGGTGTCGGCGTGTCGCGTCGCAATTTTCACGCTCGCGACCGCCCTGGGCGTGCCGGGTCAGAACACCACGAACCACATCGCGATGTAGTGGCAGATCGCCGCCACCGCGGTGCAGGCGTGGAAGAACTCGTGGTAGCCGAACGTCGTCGGCCACGGGTCGGGCCAGCGTACCGCGTAGAGAATGCCGCCGATGCTGTACAACGCGCCGCCAACAAACAGCAACACCAACGCGGTCACCCCGGCGTTGTGCAGGATCGTCGCGGTGTACCAGACCGCCACCCAACCCAGCAACAGGTACAGCGGAACCCCGACCGAGCGCGGCGCCGCCGGCCAACACATCTTCAGCAAGATTCCGGCGATCGCACCGCCCCAAACAATCGACAACACCACGCGCCCGTCGTGGGCCGGCAAGGCCAGCAGCGCGAACGGCGTGTAGCTGCCGGCGATGAACACGAAGATCATCGAGTGGTCGGCCCGCTTCATCCAGTTGCGGGCCGTCGCGGATTTCCAATTGACCCGGTGATAAGTGGCGCTGACGGTGAACATGGTGATCGTGGCCGCGGTGTAGGCCAGCGTCGTCAGGCCCGCCTTGGCGGAACCCACCGCCCACGACACCGCGACCAGCGACGCACCGGCCAACACCGCGGTGCCGGCGGAATACACGTGGATCCAGCCGCGGAAGCGCGGTTTGGTCAGGACACGGGCGACACCTTCGACGAGGTGGTGGGCAGCGTGGGCCGGCGTCCTTGCTTCCGCGGTGGTGGCGGTGTCGGCCTGGCCGCTCATTTCGCCTGTTGCCTCGTCTTGTGCTTGCCGGTGGGTGTCGTCGAACACAGTAGTCGGGCCAGGTAGCGGACATCTGACTCGACGTCTGGGTCACAGTAGTCTGGGTATCTGTGGAGATCATCCCGCCGCGGCTCAAAGAGCCGTTGTACCGGCTCTACGAGCTGCGCCTGCGGCAGGGCTTGGCCGCCTCGAAATCCGACCTGCCCCGGCACATAGCCGTGCTGTGCGACGGCAACCGGCGATGGGCGCGCAGCGCGGGCTACGACGACGTCAGCTACGGCTACCGGATGGGTGCGGCCAAGATCGCCGAAATGCTGCGGTGGTGCCACGAAGCCGGCATCGAACTGGCCACCGTCTATCTGCTGTCCACCGAAAACCTGCAGCGCGATCCCGACGAGCTTGCAGCACTCATCGAGATCATCACCGATGTCGTGGAAGAGATCTGCGCACCGGCCAACCACTGGAGTGTGCGGACGGTCGGGGATCTGGGGTTGATCGGCGAGGAACCGGCCCGGCGGCTGCGCGGTGCGGTGGAATCCACCCCGGAGGTGGCCTCGTTTCATGTCAACGTTGCTGTTGGCTACGGCGGGCGCCGCGAGATCGTCGACGCTGTGCGCGCGTTGTTGAGCAAGGAACTCGCCAACGGGGCCACCGCGGAGGAACTCGTCGACGCGGTGACCGTCGAGGGTATCTCGGAAAACCTGTACACCTCAGGCCAACCCGACCCCGATTTGGTGATACGCACCTCCGGCGAGCAACGCTTGTCCGGGTTCTTGCTGTGGCAAAGCGCCTACTCGGAGATGTGGTTCACCGAGGCGCACTGGCCGGCGTTTCGCCACGTCGATTTTCTACGCGCGCTGCGTGACTACAGTGCGAGGCATCGCCGCTACGGCAGGTGAATCCGGCGCAGGACGCCTATGTTGCGCTGTTCGGCTGCCTGCGCAGAGTGCACATTAGCCGGCTCGTCATGCTGTGCAATCTGCCCAGGTGAAACCCGGTGTTTGGGATCCTGGATAGCGATACCATCGACTGATCCATGCGGGACATCCGATGCTGGACTGATCGGAGTAAGGCGATGTCGTTTGTAGTCGTGGCGCCGGAGGTGTTGGCGGCGGCCGCTTCGGATCTAGCGGGCATCGGGTCGACACTGGCGCAGGCCAACGCCGCGGCGTTGGCGCCGACCACCGCGGTGTTGGCCGCGGGTGCTGATGAGGTTTCCGCGGCAATCGCGTCGCTGTTTGGGGCGCATGGTCAGGCGTATCAGGCGGTGAGCGCCCAAATGTCGGCGTTTCACGCCCAGTTCATGCAGGCGTTGACGGGTGCCGGCGGGGCTTATGCGGCTGCGGAGGCGGTCAACGTCTCGGCGGCGCAGAGCGTGGAACAAGACCTGTTGGCCGCGATCAACGCTCGCTTCGAGCGGATTTTTGGGCGCCCGCTGATCGGTGATGGCGCCAACGGCGGGCCGGGACAAGACGGCGGGCCCGGCGGGTTGCTGTACGGCAACGGTGGCAACGGCGGCACCAGCACGACCGTGGGGATGGCCGGCGGCAACGGTGGTGCCGCCGGGCTGATCGGCAACGGTGGGTTCGGGGGCGGCGGCGGGCCCGGCGCGGCCGGCGGCAACGGCGGCGCCGGCGGGTGGCTATTCGGCAACGGCGGCGCCGGCGGTGCCGGCGGCCTCGGCGTAGCGCCCGGCGTGCCCGGCGGCGCCGGCGGTGCCGGCGGCGCCGGCGGTGTCGGCGGACCCGCCGGGTTGTGGGGCCACGGGGGTGCCGGCGGGGCGGGTGGTGCCGGCGTGGCTGGCGCCGGCGGCTTCGAGGGGACGATCGGTGCCGGCGGTGCCGGCGGTGTCGGCGGTGCCGGCGGTGTCGGCGGTGCCGGCGGTGCCGGCGGGTGGCTGTACGGCGACGCCGGTGCCGGTGGGGATGGTGGTGTCGGCGGTGCCGGCGGCACCGGCGGGTTAGGCAACCGTGGCGGCGCCGGTGGCGCCGGGGGCGCCGGTGGTGTCGGCGGCGCCGGGGGTGCCGCCGGGCTGTGGGGCGGCGGTGGTGCCGGCGGGGTGGGTGGGACCGGCGGCGGCGCCGGCCTCGGTGCTCAGAGCGTCACCTTCAGTAGTAGCTTAAGTGGCCTTTCCGGTGGCGACGGCGGGGCCGGTGGCGCCGGTGGCGCCGGTGGCACCGGTGGGTGGCTGTATGGCGGCGGTGGTGCCGCCGGATCCGGCGGGGACGGTGGTACCGGCGGTCAGGGCGGCGCCGGCGGCGCCGGTGTATTTAGCCTATTCGGATCCGGTGGCGGCCCCGGCGGCAACGGCGGCGTCGGCGGCGTCGGCGGTGTCGGCGGTGCTGGCGGGCGTGCCGGCTTGTTCGGCGTCGGGGGCCTCGGCGGCGCGGGTGGCGACGCCGGTGACTCCGGCGAAGGCGGCTTCGGCGGGCCGGGGCTCGCCGGCGGGCTGTTCGGCAACCCCGGCAACGGCGGCGTCGGCGGGATCGGCGGCGACGCCGCAGCCGGCGGCGCCGGTGGGGCCGGAGGCAACGGTGGGTGGTTGTTCGGCAATGGTGGTGCCGGCGGCTCCGGTGGCGACGGCGGCGCCGCCGGCCGTGGCGGTGCCGGCAACTTGGGCTCGGCCGGGGGTATCAACGCCCCCGCCGGTAACCCCGGCAGCGGCTCGGTCGGCATCGGCGGTGCCGGTGGTGCCGGCGGCACCGCCGGGCTGTTCGGCGACGGTGGGGCTGGTGGGGCCGGTGGTGCCGGCGCCGCCGGCGGCTTCGGCGGCATCAGCGCCGCCACCCCCTCGGCGGGCAGTGAGGGCGCCATGGGTGGGGCCGGTGGTGTTGGCGGCAACGCCAGGCTGTTGGGCACTGGTGGCGCCGGTGGAGTCGGCGGCGGCGGCGGGGTCGGCGGCCTCGGCGGCTTGGGCACCGCCATAAACAATGTCGACGCCGGTTCCGGTGCCGGCGGCGGTGGCGGTGGTGCCGGGGGCACCGGCGGCACCGCAGGGTTGCTGTACGGCGTCGGCGGCGCCGGCGGCGGCGGCGGGGCCGGCGGCGACGGAGGCCGCGGCGGAGTCGCAACCCCCGGCGGTCAGGGCGGTGACGCTGGGGACGGTGGCGCCGGCGGGGCCGGCGGCAATGGCGGCGGCGGCGCCAGCGGCGCCGGCGGGTGGCTGTTGGGGACCGGTGGTGCCGGTGGTGCCGGTGGTAACGGCGGCAATGGCGGAAAAGCCGGTTTTAGCCCTGGGCCGACCAACTTCGGTCTCAACGGCGCCGGTGGTGGTGGTGGTGTCGGCGGCAACGGCGCCACCGGACCCTGGCTGTTCGGCGACGGCGGCGCCGGTGGCGGCGGCGGGGCCGGCGGCATCGGCGGCGACGGCGGCCCCACCCCAGGCAGCACCGGTGCCGGTGCGGCCGGTGGTCACGGCGGCGACGCCCAGCTGATCGGCAACGGCGGCCACGGCGGGGCCGGCGGCACCGGGGTGCCGAACGGGTCAGGTGGTGCCGGCGGCCTCAGCGGGCTGCTGTTCGGCGAGCCGGGGGCGAACGGGTAGGTTCGGCGCCGCTGCCGTGATCGCGGCGAGGCGTCGGTGTCCGCGTCCGTGCGGGCGAATCCAGTCCGGTCTGAGTGCGTCTACTACAGCTTGCGCAGCCGTAGCCGCTTGATGGCATCGGACTGGTTACCGTCTGCCTGCTGTCCACAGAAAACCTGTGTGCGATCCCGACGAGCTTGCCGTGCGTGGGCTACGGCGACCGTCGCGAATTCGTCGACGCGGTGGCCGTAGAAGCCATCTGCGAAAACCTGAATACCTCGGGGCAACCCGATCCCGACCTGGTGATCCGCACCTCGGGGGAACAACGCTTGTCCGGCCACCGAGGGCCCACTGGCGGAGTTTCGCGACGTCGACTTCTGCGCGCGCTGCGTGACTACAGTACGCCACACGCGTCGATCCCCTACGTTCCGCCGCCCTATCGAAGCGACGGGATCCACGCTTCCCGGCTGGCGGTTGAATCGGTTTTCGATGCATTGGCTGGGCGCGTCGAACTCTAAAGACTTTATGGAAATTAGTTGTACAGTGATAAAACCGTTATAGGGTCCGTTGTCAAACAATGATAATCACGTGATAGGAACGTGATTCATCGGTCTGAAGTGCTTATGATGATTTATATATAAAACCGTTATATGTGGGTAAAGGATTGCGGATGTCATACATGATTGCCACACCAGCGGCGTTGACGGCGGCGGCAACGGATATCGACGGGATTGGCTCGGCGGTTAGCGTTGCGAACGCCGCGGCGGTCGCCGCGACAACCGGAGTGCTGGCCGCCGGTGGCGATGAAGTGTTGGCGGCCATCGCTAGGCTGTTCAACGCAAACGCCGAGGAATATCACGCCCTCAGCGCGCAGGTGGCGGCGTTTCAAACCCTGTTTGTGCGCACCTTGACTGGGGGGTGCGGAGTCTTTCGCCGGCGCCGAGGCCGCCAATGCGTCACAGCTGCAGAGCATCGCGCGGCAGGTGCGGGGCGCCGTCAACGCCGTCGCCGGTCAGGTGACGGGCAATGGCGGCTCCGGCAACAGCGGCACTTCGGCTGCGGCGGCCAACCCGAATTCCGACAACACAGCGAGCATCGCCGATAGGGGCACAAGCGCCATCATGACCACGGCAAGCGCGACCGCGTCTTCCACGGGCGTCGATGGCGGAATAGCGGCGACGTATGCGGTCGCCTCGCAATGGGATGGTGGCTACGTGGCCAATTACACGATCACCCAATTCGGGCGCGACTTCGATGACCGATTGGCGGTTGCAATTCACTTTGCCTGAAAATGCCTCTATTTCGAACGCGTGCTGCGCTCAACTTGCCCAGTCGGGCACGCAGTACACTCTTGACGCCCGAGAGCTATAACGGCACCCCCCGTGGACTCGATCACCGTCGGCTACCAAGCAGCGCAAACCGGCGGCTACTCGCCACCGACAAATCTGCTGATCAACGGTCAAGCCGTCACCATCGACCAGACCCCCATCACCTCGTCGCCAACGACTCCGCCACCCACCACACCACCCGAGATCCCGACCGGTGGAACGGTGATCTCCACCTAGTTCGGGACGACTACGGTCACCGGAGGCTACGTGGTGCAGAACAACGCGTGGAACAACCCCCGCCGGGCAGACCGTCAACGTCAGCCAAACCGGGTTCACCATCACCGAGATGAACGGTGCTGCCCCAACCAACGGCGCCCCGCTGAGTTACCCCTCGATCTGCGAGGGCGTGCACTGGGGCCACCTCGTCGGTGGGCACCAACCTGCCTACTGAGGTGGGCCAGATTTTGTCGGCGCCGACCAGCATCGACTACAACTACCCGACGACCGGGGTATGGGACGCCTCCTACGACATCTGCCTGGATTCCACACCCAAGACGACCGGGGTCAACCAGCAGGAGATCATGATCTGGTTCAACCACCAGGGCTCCATTCAGCCGGTCGGCTCCCCGGTGGGCAACACCACCATCGAGGGCAAGAACTTCGTGGTGTGGGATGGCAGCAACGGCATGAACAACGCGATGGCCTATGTCGCGACCGAGCCGATCGAGGTCTGGAGCTTCGACGTGATGAGTTTCGTCGACCACACCGCCACCATGGAGCCGATCACCGACTCGTGGTACCTCACGAGCATCCGGGCCGGCTTGGAGCCCTGGAGCGACGGTGTGGGTCTGGGGGTCGATTCGTTCTCGGCGAAAGTCAACTAAAGACCACGTTGACACCCAACCGGCGGCCCGGCATGGGCCGTCGCGGCGTAGAAGCTTTGACCGCGGCGCGAAACGTTCGCTGCTGCGGCCCATGCAGATCGCACACGCTTGCTTGAACATCGGGTGGAGCCGGTGGTAACGCCAGGCTTTGGGTGTCGGCGCGGCTCGGCGGTCAGCTGCGCGGACGCGGTCGGCCATCGTGACGACGAGATGCTGGCGGCATGTACGGCAACCGCTGGCTCGTCTTAGAGCCATTTGCTGAGGCGCATGCTTTGCGTCATGCAAAGTGCATATGCCGCCAGCGGGATGGTGTGCATTCTGTCCATGGGAAACCGGGTTGATGGTGGGCGCGTCAGCGATACGATCTGTGCACCCTGACGACATGGCCGATGCATGATTGATCGGAGGTAAACGATGTCGTTTGTGATTGCTGCGCCGGAGGCGTTGGTCGCGGTCGCTTCGGATCTGGCGGGCATTGGGTCGGCGCTGGCGGAGGCCAACGCCGCGGCGTTGGCCCCGACGACGGCGTTGTTGGCCGCGGGTGCCAATGAGGTGTCGGCGGCGATCGCGGCGCTGTTTGGCGCGCACGGGCAGGCGTATCAGACGGTTAGCGCCCAGGCGTCGGCGTTTCATGCCCAGTTTGTGCAGGCGTTGACTGGCGGCGGCGGGGCGTATGCGGCTGCCGAGGCCGCCAACGTCTCGGCGGCGCAGAGCACCGACCAGCGGCTGCTCGATCTGATCAATGGGCCCACCCAGGCGTTGTTGGGGCGTCCACTGATCGGTGATGGCGCCAACGGCGGGCCGGGGCAAGACGGCGGGCCCGGGGGGTTGCTGTACGGCAACGGCGGCAACGGCGGCACTAGTACCACCGCCGGGGTGGCCGGCGGCAACGGTGGCGCCGCCGGGCTGATCGGCAACGGCGGGGCCGGGGGCGGCGGCGGGGCCGGCGCGGCCGGCGGCAATGGCGGTGCGGGCGGGTGGCTGTATGGCAACGGCGGCGCCGGCGGGGCCGGTGGGACATCGGTGATACCCGGTGTCGCCGGCGGCAATGGCGGGGCTGGCGGGTCCGCGGGACTGTGGGGTACCGGCGGGGCCGGTGGCGACGGCGGCAACGGCCGGTCGGGGCCAGTCAACGTCGCCGGCAGCGCGGGCGGCAACGGTGGCGCTGGTGGCGCCGCCGGGTTATTCGGTGACGCCGGGGCCGGTGGCAACGGCGGCAAGGGCGGTGCTGGCGGCGCCGCCTTTAGCATTAACTTCACCGCAGGCGATGGCGGTGCGGGAGGTGCCGGTGGGTCCGGCGGCCACGCATTGCTGTGGGGCGCCGGCGGAGCCGGGGGTAACGGCGGATCCGGCGGCACGGGGGGTGCCGGCGGCAGCACCGCTGGCGCTGGCGGCAACGGCGGGGCCGGGGGTGGCGGCGGAACCGGTGGGTTGCTCTTCGGCAACGGCGGTGCCGGCGGGCACGGCGCCGCCGCCGGAAACGGCTTAGCCGCGGGTAATGGCGTCAGCAGCAGCGGCGGCGGCGGTGCCGGTGGGACCGGCGGGGCCGGTGGGGACGGTGGCGCCGGCGGGGCCGGAGGCAACGCCAGGCTGTGGGGCGTCGGTGGCGCCGGCGGGGCCGGCGGGGACGGTGGCGCCGGCGGGGCCGGCGGCAAAGGCGGCTCTGGCCTCAGCGGTAACGCCAACGGCGGGGCCGGCGGCGACAGCGGCCGTGGCGGCACGGGCGGCGCCGGCGGCGAGGGCGGCGCCGCCGGGCTGCTGGTGGGCACCGGCGGGCACGGCGGTGACGGCGGGGCCGGCGGCGCCGCCGTCAAGGGCGGTGACGGCGGGGCCGCCGCCGGCACGGGCATCGCCGGCGCTGGCGGCCGTGGCGGCGCGGGCGGCAGCGGTGGCAGCGGTGGTGACGGCGGGGGCGGGGCCGCCGGCCCCGCCGGGTGGCTGTTCGGCGATGGCGGGGCTGGCGGGAACGGCGGGGCCGCGGCCGCCGGCGGCGCCGGCGGCCAAGCCGACGGTGGCGGCGGGAACGGCGGCAATGGCGGCAACGGCGGCAATGGCGGCAATGGCGGCAACGGCGCCACCGGGGGGTGGCTGTACGGCAACGGCGGGGCCGGCGGCCAGGGCGCCACCGCCGGAGCCGGCGGAGCCGGCGCTAACGGCGTCAGCAGCACCAATGGCGGCGGCACCGGCGGCAACGGGGGGATCGGCGGGACCGGTGGGTCCGGCGGGGCCGGTGGCAACGCCGGGCTGTTGGGCGTGGGCGGCGCCGGCGGGCACGGCGCCTCCGGCGGCGCCGGCGATAGGGGCGGCGCTGGCGGTACCGGGTTCATAAGCAGTGACGGCGGTGCTGGCGGTGATGGCGGTGATGGCGGCAACGGCGGGTCCGGCGGGGCCGGCGGCACCGGTGGGCTGTTGTTCGGTGCCGGCGGCAATGGTGGCCCCGGCGGGTCTGGCGGTGCCGCCGATATTGGCGGCAACGGCGGCGCCGGTAACGGCGGGGGCACCGACGGGAACGGCGGTAATGGCGGGTCCGGCGGCGGCGCCGGCAGCGGCGGTGACGGCGGCGGGGCTGGCGGCAACGGTGCGTGGCTGTTCGGCAATGGCGGCGCCGGCGGGGGCGGCGGAAAAGGCGGCAACGGTGCCGGCGGCGGGCTTGGCGGCGGTTCATTCGGCCTCCCCGGCCTGAACGGCAGCGGCGGCGACGGTGGCGACGGCGGTAACGGTGCCCCCGGCGGGGTGCTGTATGGCAATGGCGGCGCCGGCGGCCAGGGGTCAAGCGGTGGCATCGGCGGCCCCGGCGCCACCGGCGGTGCCGGCGGCAAAGGCGGTGATGGTGGCGATGCGCAGCTGATCGGCGACGGCGGCAATGGGGGCAACGGAGGCGCGGGCGGCACCGGGGGCACCCCGGGGCCCGGCGGACCCGGCGGGTCCGGCGGGCTTGGAGGCCTGCTGTTCGGCCAAACCGGCACGGCTGGCGTGTCGCCGTAGCCGGTAGGCTGGCCGCCTCCGCGGCATTGGCGTCGTCGCAAACTTCGCGCACGCCCTGGTGTCGATCGTTGCCGCTGAATTGGCGCCGATGACCGCAACCGGTATCGCCGCTACGCCGGCCCGAGGCGGGTACACCACGGTTTTCGAGGGATGGCAATATCCGGGAGTGCGCCGGCTGGCGGCCTAACTCGCCTGCACCCGGCGATTGGACCGCCAATTACAGCTTGCGCAGCCGCAGCCGGTTAATGGAATGATCGGCGTCCTTGCGCAGCACCAGGGTGGCCCGGGGACGGGTCGGCAGAATGTTCTCCACGAGGTTGGGCCGGTTGATGGTCCGCCAGATCTCGCGCGCGGCGACGACGGCCTGCGAGTCAGAAAAAGCCGCGTAGTGGTGGAAGTGTGATTCCGGGTCGGCGAACGCCGTGGTGCGCATGGCCAAAAACCGTGATACGTACCACTGCTCGATGTCCTCGATCCGGGCGTCTACATACAACGAAAAATCGAACAGATCCGACACCATGAGCGTGGGGCCGGTCTGCAAGACGTTGAGCCCCTCCAGGATCAGGATGTCGGGATGGCGGACCACTTGTTCTGCCCCCGGGATGATGTCGTAGTGCAAATGCGAATACACCGGCGCACATGCGTAGTCGGAGCCGGACTTCACCGAGGTGACAAACCGCATCAGTGCCCGGCGGTTATAGCTTTCCGGAAAACCTTTGCGATGCATGAGGTTTCGCCGCTGCAGCTCGGCGTTGGGGTAGAGAAAGCCGTCGGTGGTCACCAGATCTACCCGGGGGTGGTGATCCCAGCGAGCCAGCAGCGCCTGCAGCACGCGGGCGGTGGTGGACTTGCCGACCGCCACACTGCCGGCCACACCGATGATGAACGGCACCGGCCGGTCCGGGTTTTGTTGGGGCTCGCCGAGAAATTCCGCGGTGGCCGCGAACAGCCGTTGGCGGGCGGCGACTTGCAGGTGAATCAGCCGGGCCAGCGGTAGGTAGACCTCTTCGACCTCCAACAGGTCGATCTGCTCACCGAGACCGCGCAGGCCAACCAGTTCTTCTTCGGTGAGGGCTAGCGGAGTCGACATACGGAGCGCGCGCCACTGCCTTCGGTCGAACTCGACATATGGGCTCGGCTCGCTAAGCCGCGACATGGTGTCAGTCTTGCAGGGACGGGTGCGGGGCCTGATGGCTGGGCTGGCGAAGTGCGGTGCTGGCAGACTCCGTGTCGGTGCCGAGGGCCGGGGGTACCCCCTGGGCTTAGCTGGGCACTGGGGCCAGGGCGCGGTGTTTCGATGGAATTCAGCTGTGGCCCTGTGAATTTCGCACGCTGACGCCGGTTGATGCTGTGAGTCGGGCACAAACCGCCCACCGCTACTCGTGACCTACGTGGCAGCTGGGGCACTAGTGGCTGCCGTTTGCGGTGCAGACGTGCAACGGTGGATGGCGTGTGCTGCATTAAGGGTAATCAGCCCGGGAGCGGCTCGCTGGATACACTGGCGCCCGTGACTGCTGCACCTGACGCTCGCACTACCGCTGTAATGTCTGCCCCGCTCGCTGAGGTTGACCCCGATATCGCCGAGTTGCTGGCCAAGGAGCTTGGTCGGCAACGAGACACCCTGGAGATGATCGCCTCGGAGAACTTCGCACCGCGCGCTGTGCTGCAGGCCCAGGGCAGTGTGCTGACCAACAAGTACGCCGAGGGACTGCCCGGGCGGCGCTACTACGGCGGTTGTGAGCACGTCGACGTGGTGGAAAACCTCGCCCGCGACCGAGCCAAGGCGTTGTTCGGTGCCGAATTCGCCAATGTGCAACCGCATTCGGGCGCTCAGGCCAACGCCGCGGTGCTGCATGCGCTGATGTCACCCGGCGAGCGGCTGTTGGGTCTGGACCTGGCCAACGGTGGTCACCTGACCCATGGCATGCGGCTGAACTTCTCCGGCAAGCTCTACGAGAATGGCTTCTACGGCGTCGACCCGGCGACACATCTGATCGACATGGATGCGGTGCGGGCCACCGCACTCGAATTCCGCCCGAAGGTGATCATCGCCGGCTGGTCGGCCTACCCGCGGGTGCTCGACTTCGCGGCGTTCCGGTCGATCGCCGACGAGGTCGGGGCCAAGTTGCTCGTGGACATGGCGCATTTCGCGGGTCTGGTCGCCGCGGGGTTGCACCCGTCGCCGGTGCCGCACGCGGATGTGGTGTCCACCACCGTGCACAAGACGCTCGGCGGCGGCCGCTCCGGCCTGATCGTCGGTAAGCAGCAGTACGCCAAGGCGATCAACTCGGCGGTGTTTCCCGGGCAGCAGGGCGGTCCGCTCATGCACGTCATTGCCGGCAAGGCGGTCGCGTTGAAGATCGCCGCCACACCCAAATTTGCCGACCGGCAGCGGCGCACGCTGTCCGGGGCCCGGATCATTGCCGATCGACTGATGGCTCCCGATGTCGCCAAGGCCGGTGTGTCGGTGGTCAGCGGCGGCACCGACGTCCACCTGGTGCTGGTCGATCTGCGTGATTCCCCACTGGATGGCCAGGCCGCCGAGGACCTGCTGCACGAGGTCGGCATCACGGTCAACCGCAACGCCGTCCCCAATGATCCCCGACCGCCGATGGTGACCTCGGGCCTGCGGATAGGCACGCCCGCGCTGGCGACCCGCGGCTTCGGCGACACCGAGTTCACCGAGGTCGCCGACATTATTGCGACCGCGCTGGCGACCGGCAGTTCCGTTGATGTGTCGGCGCTTAAGGATCGGGCGACCCGGCTGGCCAGGGCGTTTCCGCTCTACGACGGGCTCGAGGAGTGGAGTCTGGTCGGCCGCTGACGCGGGCCTGTCGTTGGCGCGCATAAGCGCGAGAGCGCCGATCACCGCGCGACACGGCGGCGCCCGATTTCACGAAATCTGTGTATGCGAGTTACAGTTACCGCATGGCACAGAAACCTGTCGCTGATGCGCTGACCCTTGAGCTCGAGCCGGTGGTCGAAGCGAACATGACCCGCCACCTCGACACCGAGGACATCTGGTTCGCCCACGACTACGTCCCGTTCGATCAGGGGGAGAACTTCGCATTCCTCGGCGGACGCGATTGGGATCCATCCCAGTCGACGCTGCCCAGAACGATCACCGACGCATGCGAGATCCTGCTGATCCTCAAGGACAACCTGGCCGGTCATCACCGTGAGCTCGTCGAGCACTTCATACTCGAGGATTGGTGGGGCCGCTGGCTCGGCCGGTGGACCGCAGAGGAGCACCTGCACGCCATCGCACTGCGCGAATACCTGGTGGTGACCCGGGAAGTCGACCCGGTCGCCAACGAGGACGTTCGAGTCCAACACGTGATGAAGGGCTACCGAGCCGAGAAGTACACGCAGGTCGAGACCCTGGTGTACATGGCGTTCTACGAGCGCTGCGGCGCGGTGTTCTGTCGTAATCTGGCCGCGCAGATCGAAGAGCCCATCCTGGCCGGACTCATCGACCGCATCGCCCGAGACGAAGTGCGACACGAGGAGTTCTTCGCCAACCTCGTTACGCACTGCCTGGACTACACGCGTGACGAGACGATCGCGGCGATCGCCGCCCGTGCCGCCGACCTCGACGTCCTCGGGGCCGACATCGAGGCCTACCGAGACAAGCTGCAGAACGTGGCCGACGCTGGCATTTTCGGCAAGCCGCAGCTACGGCAGCTGATCTCGGACCGCATCACGGCATGGGGCCTGGCTGGGGAGCCCTCCCTCAAGCAATTCGTCACGGGCTAGACACCCGTCGGCGCGCCTGCCCTGCGGGGGTACGGCCGGCGGAGTAGCGTCGCACTCGATGGCTAGCGACATGCTCTGCTGCCAGGGCGGCACCTTCCGTCACGACGGCTGTCATGACAAGGGCAGGACCGGCCCCGGTCCTGGTGTCGCTGCCCCCGCCGACATGCTCGGGTGGGTCCGCTCGAGCGCCGTTAGCTCGAGGAGCGCTCCGTGACCGATACCCGCACGTACGTGCTCGACACCTCTGTGCTGCTGTCCGATCCGTGGGCGTGCAGCCGGTTCGCCGAACACGATGTGGTGGTTCCGTTGGTGGTGATCAGCGAGCTAGAAGCCAAGCGCCACCACCACGAGCTGGGATGGTTCGCCCGCCAGGCGTTGCGTCTGTTCGACGATCTGCGCCTAGAACACGGGCGGTTGGATCAGCCGATTCCGGTTGGCACCCAAGGCGGTATGCTGCACGTCGAACTCAATCACACCGACCCGGCGGTGCTGCCCGCAGGCTTTCGCACCGACAGCAACGACTCGAGGATCTTGAGTTGCGCCGCCAACCTCGCCGCCGAGGGCAAGCGGGTCACGTTGGTCAGCAAGGACATTCCGCTGCGCGTTAAGGCCGCCGCGGTGGGGCTGGCCGCCGACGAGTACCACGCGCAGGACGTCGTTGTGTCCGGATGGTCGGGGATGCACGAGCTCGAGACCGCTTCCGCGGATATCGATGCGTTGTTCGCCGATGGCGAGATCGACCTGGTCGAAGCCCGGGACCTACCGTGTCACACCGGGATTCGGTTGCTGGGCGGCGGTTCCCACGCGCTGGGCCGGGTCAATGCGCATAAACGTGTTCAGCTGGTGCGAGGTGACCGTGAGGCGTTCGGTCTGCGTGGCCGCTCCGCCGAGCAGCGGGTGGCGCTGGATTTGCTGCTCGATGAGTCGGTGGGCATCGTGTCGCTGGGCGGCAAAGCCGGCACGGGCAAGTCCGCTTTGGCGTTGTGTGCGGGTCTGGAAGCCGTGCTGGAGCGACGCACCCACCGCAAGGTGGTGGTCTTCCGCCCGCTGTACGCGGTCGGCGGCCAGGAGCTGGGCTACCTGCCCGGTAGCGAGAGCGAGAAGATGGGCCCGTGGGCGCAGGCGGTCTTCGACACCCTCGAGGGGCTGGCCAGCCCGGCGGTGCTCGAGGAAGTGCTGTCCCGTGGCATGCTCGAGGTGCTGCCGCTGACCCACATCCGGGGCCGCTCGTTGCATGACTCGTTCGTCATCGTCGACGAGGCACAGTCGCTGGAGCGCAATGTGTTGCTGACCGTGCTGTCCCGGTTGGGGACCGGTTCCCGGGTGGTGTTGACCCACGACATCGCCCAGCGCGACAACCTGCGGGTCGGCCGCCACGACGGGGTCGCCGCGGTGATCGAGAAGCTCAAAGGTCATCCGTTGTTCGCCCACATCACCTTGCTGCGCAGTGAGCGCTCGCCGATCGCCGCGCTGGTCACCGAGATGCTCGAGGAGATCACCGGGCCGCGCTGAGTGCGCCTCCCGCGAGCAGACACAGAATCGCACTGCGCCGGCCCGGCGCGTGCGATTCTGTGTCTGCTCGCCGGTAGACTTCCTGGGTGCCGAAGCGACCCGACAACCAGACCTGGCGCTACTGGCGCACGGTTACCGGTGTCGTGGTCGCCGGTGCGGTGCTGGTGGTGGGCGGGCTTAGCGGCCGGGTCACACGGGCGGAGAACCTGAGCTGTTCGGTCATCAAGTGTGTCGCGTTGACCTTCGACGACGGTCCGGGGCCCTATACCGACCGGCTGCTGCACATCCTGACCGACAACGACGCCAAAGCCACCTTCTTCCTGATCGGCAACAAAGTGGCCGCCAACCCCGCCGGCGCCCGGCGCATCGCGGACGCGGGCATGGAGATCGGTAGCCATACCTGGGAACACCCCAATATGACCACGATTCCGCCCGAGGATATCCCCGGCCAATTCTCCAGGGCCAACGATGTGATCGCCGCGGCGACCGGCCGCACGCCGACGTTGTATCGCCCGGCCGGCGGACTGTCCAACGATGCGGTACGCCAGGCCGCGGCCAAGGTTGGGCAAGCCGAAATCCTTTGGGACGTTATACCTTTCGACTGGATCAACGACTCCAACACGGCAGCAACCCGGCACATGCTGATGACGCAGATCAAGCCGGGTTCGGTGGTGTTGTTCCACGACACCTACTCCAGCACCGTCGACGTGGTGTACCAGTTCATCCCGGTGCTCAAAGCCAACGGCTATCGCCTGGTGACCGTCAGCGAGCTGCTCGGGCCGAGGGCGCCAGGAAGCAGTTACGGCAGCCGGGAAAACGGTCCACCCGTCAACGAACTGCGTGACATTCCGGCCAGCGAGATCCCGCCGTTGCCCAACACCTCATCGCCCAAGCCGATGCCCAACTTCCCGATCACCGATATTGCGGGTCAGAATTCGGGCGGGCCAAATAACGGTGCGTAACCTCAGGACTTGTTGACCTTCAGCGCCTCAATGACCCTCTCGACGGTGGCGCGCGAGGTTGCATCACCGATGGGGGTGGCGCCCAGGAAGACGGTGACCGGCTTGGTGTCGACCGCGATGATCGTGACCGAATCACCTTTGACGTTGCGTGAACTGTCGGCGATTGTGATATCGGCGTCTACCCGGGCGGCCCTGACCCCGTCGACGGTGATCGACGACGTCTTGGTCGGGCCCAGGGTGGGCGACGAGCCTGCGTAGCCGGGGCCGTCGGCCACGCATTGCATCAACTTCGATGCTTGCGCGGCGACGTCCATGGTGGTGACGAAGTTGGTTATCGCAACCTCGGCTTGCATCATCCACTGGTCGGCACCGGCCACCTCGTGGCCGACGCCCACCGCGTCGATGAGGTTCGGGTTCTGGTCGTCGGAGAACGCCGACCACCCGGGTGCCGCGCTGGTCGGGAACGACAGCTTACCCGCACTGATCGAATCGCCGATGGGCTGCACACCGCCGGACACATTTGGGGTACAACCGGTTGCGGTTTGCTGGGAAAACGGTTGCGACGTGGGAGCACTCGTCGCCGGAGAGGTTGCCGTGGTCGACTTGTTGTCGCCGCGGAGGCCGATCACCAGGATCACCACCAGTAGGATGACACCCAGCACCGCGAGGCCGGCGAGGATCAGCCACGGTGTCTTCGATCCTGGCCCGGGCGGAGGTGGTCCTGGCGGATAGGGCCCCGCCGGCCAGCCGGGCGGATACTGCTGGGGTGGGTAGGCCGGCGGATAGGAGCCGCCCTGCGGTTGGCCTCCCCAATACGGGTCCTGCCCATACGTATTCGGGCCGTAGGGGTAGTTGCCGTAGGGGCCAGCGGGAGGAACCGTCATAGCCGATCGCTGTCGAGCTGCTCGGCCTTGGCCATTGCCAGCACGTCCAGACGGCGGTCCAGATCCTCGATCGACAGCCTGTCGCCGATCAGGCCACGGTCGATCACGGTTTGGCGAATCGTTTTGCGTTCCTTGAGTGCTTGCTTGGCGACGGCGGCCGCCTCCTCGTAGCCGATGGCCGAATTCAACGGTGTCACGATCGACGGTGAGGACTCGGCCAGCCGCCGCAGGTGCTCGACGTTGGCGGTCAGCCCTGCTATGCAGCGCTGGGCGAACAGCCGTGACACATTGGTCAGCAGCTTGAAGGACTCGAGGATGTTGCGGGCCATCATCGGGATGTAGACGTTGAGTTCGAATGCGCCGTTGGCCCCACCCCAGGCGATGGCGGCGTCGTTTCCGATCACCTGCGCGGCGACCTGCGTAACCGCCTCCGGCAGAACCGGATTCACCTTTCCCGGCATGATCGAGCTGCCCGGCTGCAGATCTGGCAGTTGGATCTCGGCCAGGCCGGTCAATGGGCCCGATCCCATCCAGCGGATGTCGTTGGCGATCTTGGTCAGCGATACCGCGATCGTGCGCAGCGCCCCGGACGCCTCCACCAGCCCGTCGCGGGCAGCCTGAGCTTCGAAAGAATTAGCCGCCGTACGCAATTCCGACAGACCGGTCTGCGCGACCAGCACCGCGACCACTCTGACGCCGAAGTCGTCGGGAGCGTTGAGGCCGGTACCCACCGCGGTGCCGCCGATCGCCAGCTCGCCCAGCCTGGGCAGACACGCGCGCACCCGCTCGATGCCGGCCTCGATCTGGCGGGCATATCCGCTGAACTCCTGGCCGAGTGTCACCGGAACGGCGTCCATCAGATGCGTTCGGCCCGACTTCACCACCGTGTGCCAATCAAGAGCCTTGGCGGCCAATGCGTCGTGCAGCTGCTGCAGCGCTGGGATGAGATGAGCGACCGCGGCCTCGGTGGCCGCGATGTGGGTGGCCGTCGGGAAGGTGTCGTTGGACGACTGCGACATGTTCACGTCGTCGTTGGGATGCAACGTGACCCCGCCCTTGGCCGCGATGGACGCAATCACCTCGTTGGTGTTCATGTTGGAGCTGGTGCCCGAGCCGGTCTGGAAGACGTCGATGGGAAACTGGTCGTCGTGTTGACCGTCGGCGATCTCGGCGGCCGCGGCGATGATGGCGTCGGCTTTCTCCGGCGCCAGCAACCCGAGGTCGGAGTTCACCTGCGCGCAGGCGCCTTTCAGCAGGCCTAGCGCGCGGATCTGGGTGCGCTCCAACCCGCGGCCGGATATCGGGAAGTTCTCCACCGCGCGCTGGGTTTGCGCGCGCCACAACGCTTTTGCCGGCACCCGGACTTCGCCCATGGTGTCGTGCTCGATGCGGTAATTGGCGCTGTCGGCGTCAACGGCCATTGATCGGGTTCCTTGTGTGTCGTGGGTGTGTTAGGGCAATGGGTACACGGCGCTGCTGTCGCCGGTGAAGTCGATCGCGGAGTATTCGTTGAGCTTTGAAAGCCGGTGGTAGGCCTCGATCATCCGGACGGTGCCGGACTTCGAGCGCATCACGATCGAATGGGTGGTGCAGCCGCCGGGGTAGTAACGCACTCCCTTGAGCAGGTCGCCGTCGGTGACCCCAGTGGCGCAGAAGAAGACGTTTTCCCCGGACACCAGATCTTCGGTGGTCAAGACCTGGTTCAGGTCGTAACCGGCTTCTAGGGCCTTGCGGCGTTCCGCGTCGTCGCGCGGGGCGAGCTGCGCCTGGATCGCCCCGCCCATGCAGCGGATCGCCGCGGCGGCGATGATTCCCTCCGGGGTGCCGCCGATCCCAGCTAGCAGGTCGGTGCCGGAGTGCGGTCGGCACGCCGAGATCGCGCCGGCGACGTCGCCATCGGTGATCAGCCGGATCCGGGCCCCGGTGGCGCGGACGTCGTGGATGAGTTGCGCGTGCCGCGGCCTGTCCAGGGTGCACACCGTCATGTCTCGCACCGACAGGTCCTTGACCTTGGCGACCGCTCGGATGTTTTCCGAGATCGGCGCGGTGATATCCAGCACGTGTGCGGCATCGGGGCCGACGGCGATTTTGTTCATGTAGAACACCGCCGACGGGTCGAACATGGTGCCGCGATCGGCTACCGCCAGCACCGAGATGGCGTTGGTCATGCCCTTGCTCATCAGCGTGGTGCCGTCAATGGGGTCGACGGCAAAGTCGCATTCCGGTCCGTCGCCGTTGCCCACTTCTTCGCCGTTGTAGAGCATTGGTGCGTGGTCCTTTTCGCCTTCGCCGATGACCACCACCCCGCGCATGGAAACCGAGTTGACCAGTTCGCGCATCGCGTCGACCGCCGCGCCGTCGCCGCCCTCCTTGTCGCCGCGGCCTACCCAGCGGCCCGCGGCCATGGCTCCGGCCTCGGTCACCCGGACCAGCTCCATGGCCAGGTTGCGGTCCGGGGCTTCCCGGCGCGATGGCCTGGTGTGCGACGGGTCGTGGCTGGCCACCGCGGCCGTCGACGAACCGGATCCCTCAGCTGTCATGGTTGGTGATTGTCCCAGAAGCCGAACCGTGCGCTGGAGCTGGGATACTGGCCATGTGACCGCCGAGCCGCAGCCGACCCCTAGGCCGGCTAAACCGCGGTTGCTGCAGGACGGCCGCGACATGTTCTGGTCGCTCGCGCCGCTGGTCGTGGGGTGCATCCTGTTGGCGGGCCTGGTTGGGATGTGCTCGTTTCAACTGGGCGGGACCAAGCGGGGACCGATCCCGTCCTACGATGCGGCCCAGGCGCTGCGGGCAGACGCCAAGACGCTGGGATTCCCGATACGGTTGCCGCAATTGCCAGGCGGCTGGACGCCCAACTCCGGGGGTCGCGGCGGCATCGAGAACGGGCGAGCGGACCCGGCAACCGGTCAACGCCGCAACGCGGCGACCTCAATCGTGGGATTCATCAGCCCGACCGGGAGATATCTGAGCTTGACCCAGAGCAACGCCGACGAGGACAAGCTGGTCGGCTCCATCCACCCGTCGATGTACCCGACGGGGACGGTCGACGTGGGCGGCACCCGTTGGGTCGTTTACGAGGGTTCGGACGAAAACGGTGCCGTCGAGCCGGTATGGACGACACGGCTCACCGGACCGGGCGGGGCCACCCAGCTGGCAATCACCGGTGCCGGCAGCATCGATCAGTTCCGCACGCTGGCGTCGGCGACGCAATCGCAGCCCCCGTTGCCCGCACGATAGCGGGTCTCACTCAGCGGTTGACGGAGGCGGGGCGTTTCTTGACGTGGCCGGGCCTCGACGCGGCAGCCACCTGCGGCGGACGGGTGGTGCTTCGAACTGTTCCAGTTCGACGCCTTTGTACACCGCGAGGTAGACGTCGATGGTGGTGACGATGAGGATCATCAGCACCGGGCCGATGATGATACCCCAGGGGCCGAACATGGTGATACCGGCGAACACCGACAGCAACATCAGCGCCGAGTTCAGCCGCGCGTCGCGCGGCACCAGGATCGGCCGCAGGACGTTGTCGATGTTGGTAACCACCAGCAGATGCCACAGCAGCACGAAGATTCCCCCGGCGATATTGCCGTAGAAGATCATCCCGATGCCGAACGGAATCGTCACGATGCCGCCGCCCAGCGGGATGATCGACAACGCGGTGAGCACGATGGCGAAGATGAAGAAGCCGTGGTGAAATCCGGCGATGTAGATCGATGCGGCGCCGGCGACTCCCTGGCACGCCGCGATGACGAACTGGCCGTTCACCGTGCCGCGGACCATCGAGCCCATCTTCTGCAGGTACAGATCCGTGACGTCTTCGCCGAGCGGGTTGAGCTGGCCGATCAGTGTCCTTAGCTTCTCGCGGTTCACCAAGAGCGCGACGAACACGTACACAAAGATGATGGCCGACGTGATGACACCGGCGAGGCTTCCGGCGGCGTCGCGCAGGAAGTGCAGCAGCCATTCGCCGACGTTCTGTGCTACCGAAATCATCGCTTTGCGCAGTGCGTCCGCGGTAACCGTGATGTGCAGGAACGGCACCCGGTCAAACAAGCCGTTGACGAATTGCAGGATCTTGTCGCCGAGGGTGCTCAGATCGGTCGTCCGCACCCAGTCGGCGACGGAGTCGACCATGCGAGCGATCTGCACGATCGCCAGCCCCACCAAGGCTCCCACCGGCACGACGACGGCGGCCAGCGCCGACAACAACGTGCAGGCGGCCGACAGGCCGGTATTGAAGCGCTTGGTGAACCACTTGAAAAGTGGCGTGAACAAATAGGCGCCGACGGCTGCCACCACGATCAGAACGAAATAGTTACGCAGGAAGTACGCACCGAACAGCAAAGCGATCAACGTGAGGATCGCCAGGGCGCGCTTCTGAGTGAGCGTGAATTCGGTGTTCAAAGCGGGTCCGCCCTTCGCTTCTTGGTGCTGACTCTGCGTCCAGCAGGCGGGTTACTCGCACTATTGCGTGGTGGATGCAGAGTCAACGGATGTCGGTGCAGTGCTGTAGACCTATGCCACCACCCAATCGAGGTCGAACGCGTTGCCGATGGCCTCGGCTAGAGCCGGCTCCTGCGACGCGAGCAGGTAGCCGATTTGACGACCAAGGTCACACACCGGGATCGTTTGGATGTTGTCGCAGCTGACGACTGACGGTTGATTCAGCCCGTTCACCGCGTCTACCGGGACTTCGGTGGCTAGCCCACGCACGGTTGTCGTGATCGGGGCGACGGTGACGTTCGTGAGGTGCGGACGTACGACCTCGCGGGTAAGGATCAGGACGGGTCTAGCCTTGTCAAGCTGTGCGATGTGGATAGGTCGCATCAGTCGATGTCGAGGGCGGTACGAGCGCAGTGGCCGGCCAGCGTATCCAGATCACCCGTGGCTGACGTGTTGGTGGCGAGGATCTCCGCGTCGCGTTCGGCGAGACGACGGCGGCGTTCCCGTTCCAGCGCCCGCAGCACGACAGCCGCACGGCTACGGGCATGCTGTCCCCGGACTTCGTCGTCGATGAACGCGACAATCTCATCGGGCAAGCGAACCGCAATCTGTGTACTCACTTCACAGATGGTACCAGTTTGGTATGCACCCGCCCCAAAACCGTTCGCGCCGCCGGCGAGGACGACCCCCCAGGGTAGGTACATTCCAGAAGTATGGTCGTCGACAGCTGCGTGGCCGAATCCCGCTATGGTCCGGTCCGGGGCGCCGATGATGGCCGCGTCAAAGTGTGGAAAGGCATCCGGTATGCCGCGCCACCACTAGGTGACCTGAGGTTCCGGACGCCCGAACCTCCCGAACGGTGGACCGAGGTCGCCGACGCCACAACCTTCGGTCCGGCCTGCCCGCAGCCGGCCATCCCCAACATGCCGCTCGATTTAGGGGCGTCGCAGAGCGAGGACTGTTGGAGCCTGAACATTTGGGCGCCGGCGGACACCGAGCCCGGTGACGGAAAACCCGTGATGGTGTGGCTGCACGGGGGCGCCTACATCCTGGGATCGGGCAGCCAGCCGCTCTATAACGGCCGCAGGTTGGCCGCCAGCGGCGACGTGGTCGTGGTGACGGTCAACTACCGGCTCGGAGCGCTTGGCTTCCTGGACTTGTCGTCGTTCAACACGTCACGGCGACGGTTCGACTCGAATATCGGCCTGCGTGACGTGCTGGCCGTGCTGCGCTGGGTAGCAGACAACATCGCGGTGTTTGGCGGCGATCCCGAGAAGGTCACGCTGTTCGGTGAATCCGCGCGGGAATCGTCACGACCCTGCTCGCCACCCCGGCGGCCGCGGGTCTGTTCGCGGCGGCGATCGCCCAGAGCTCACCGGCGACATCGGTCTACGACCAGGTGAGGGCTCGGCGCGTCGCGGTTTGCGTCCTCGACAAGCTGGGAATCGACCCGTCCGATGTGCACAGGTTCATGAAGTGCCGACCGCGGCAATCCTTTCCGCGTCCAGCGAAGTGTTCAACGAAGTGCCGGTTCGTAACCCCGGCACGCTGGCGTTCGTCCCGATCGTCGACGGCGATCTGCTGCCCGACTACCCGGTCAAGCTGGCGCAGGAGGGCCGCTCACACCCGGTTCCCTTGATCATCGGCACCAACAAGCACGAGTCGGCGCTCTTTCGGTTGATGCGCTCGCCGCTGATGCCGATCACCCCGCGCGATCACGTCGATGTTCACCCAGATTGCCGCCGAACAGCCCGATCTGCAAGTGCCAACCGAGGAGCAGATCGGCTCCGCGTACTCGCGATGGCGGCGCAAAGCACGCTCATTGAGTATGGCTACCGACGTCGGCTTCCGGATGCCGTCGGTGTGGCTCGCTGAAGGGCACAGCGGGGTGGCGCCGGTGTATCTGTATCGGTTTGACTACTCGACTCCGCTGCTGAAGCTGCTGCTGGTCCGGGCCGCCCATGCCACCGAATTGCCTTACGTCTGGGGCAATCTCGGAGGATCCCAGGACCCTGCATTGAAGTTGGGCGACGCCAAAGCCGCCATAGCGGTGTCCCGGAGGGTACGGACGCGGTGGATCAATTTCGCGACGCGGGGCAAACCCACGGGTCCCGATGGCGAGCCAGACTGGCCATGTTACGAGGAGGCCCATCGTGCCTGCCTGATTATCGGCAGGCGAGACGCCGTCGTGCACGACGTCGACGCACACATCCGAGCGACCTGGGGCAGCAAGTGGTGAGTTTCAGATAATTCTGGCTACGGCTTGACTGTGGCGGCCGTTTTTTCCGCCCGGGCCTCGTTCTTCATCTGCTCAAACAGACTCACGTAGTACGGCAGGCATTCGGTCAGCGCCTGCTGGGTGGTGAACAGCGGCTCATAGCCCAGGTCGCGGCGTGCCTTAGCGATCGAAAAGTAGTTGTCCAGGTACAGTCGTTCGACGGCCAGCGGCTCGAGCAGCGGCGCGGGGAATCCGAACCGGAAGTGCAGCCGCTGCCACCCCGTCATTACCCAGCGGACCGCGGGGCCGGAAATCCGCATCTTCGGCCAGCGCTGCCCGCACGCCTCGAGCACCGGCCGAGCGAACTCGAACATATTGATCGGCTCTGCGTCGTTGATGAAGTAAGCCTGCCCGGGCGCTGTGCCGTCCGGCACCAGATGGGCAGCGGCCAAGATGAAACCGTGAATCAGGTTGTGCACGTAAGAGTTATCCAGCCGGGCCGACTTGCGCCCGACCAGCACCTTGACGTGGCCCTTGAGCACACTTTCGAACAGCTTGCGGAACATCGTCTGATCGCCGTTTCCCCAGATGCCGCTGGGCCGGATCGCGCACGTCAGCATGCCGTCGACACCGTTCTGGGCCAACACGAATCGCTCGGCAACCACCTTGGTCTCGGTGTAGAGGTCGTTGAACCGGTCGGTATAGGGCAGCGTCTCGTCACCGCCGGCGATGTTCTGGCCGCCCATCACCACACTGTTGGATGACGTGTAGACGAACCGCTGCACCCCGGCCCGCTGGCCGGCGTGCAGCAGGTTCTCGGTGCCGCCGACGTTGACCGCAAAGCTACGTTGGCGGTACTCGTCGGTGACCGACGCGCCGCCCATCAGCTCGATGATCGCTGCGGTGTGGAAGATCGTGTCGATGCCGTCCACGGCCGCGGCGCAGACGTCCGCGTCGGTGATGTCCCCTTGCAGCACCTCCAGTTGCGGATGCGCAGGCAACAGCGACGGCGCGCGGTCGAAGGAACGCACCCAGTGCCCGCGGTCCAGCAAGGTGGTCACCAGGTTGGCGCCCACGAAGCCCGCGCCGCCGGTGACCAGAACGCGGCCGAGCTCGGTTGTCAGCGATGCATCACCCATGCGGCGAAGCATAACCTTGCCTTAGCCGTTTTGGGCCTCGTCGCCGGCCAGCACATCGGACACCCGCTGGCGTGCACCAGCTAAGTGCTCCTCGCACCTTTTGGCGAGTTGCTCCCCTCTTTCCCACAGTCGCAGCGACGCATCGAGGTCCAATCCGCCCTGCTCCAGAAGCCGCACGACTTCCATCAGCTCGTCCCGGCAGGCTTCATAGCCAAGCTGACTGACAGGCACAGTTGCGTGGGTTCTGCCCGTGTCATCGCCGTTGGGGTCACAGACCATTGGTTTGTCCTTCACTGACCGCCGCTAGGGCTCCGTCGGCAACCCGCACGCGCAGCTTGGTGCCTTCCGGTGCGTCGTGGACCGACCGCAGCACCTGTGGTTCGGATCCGCCCTCGGGTCCCGTCTGAGCAACGGTCTGCACTATGGCATAGCCGCGGGCGAGCGTGGCGGCCGGACCCAGCGTGGCCAGGCGTGCGGCCAGATGACCGATGCGTTCGGTCTCGGCGGCGACCATCAGGGTGAGGTTGCGACGAAGCGTCGAGCGGGCTCGGTGGACCTCCTCGGCGCGCACGCTGACCATCGTCATCGGATCGGCCAGCACCGGGCGGCTACGCAACTGCGCGACTGCCCGTTGCTCGCGGGAAACCCAGTTGCGCAACGCCTGGGCGCTGCGCCGGCGCAGATCGTCGATCAGCCGCTGCTCGGCTGCGGTGTCGGGAACCACTTTCTTGGCGGCGTCGGTGGGGGTGGCGGCGCGCAGGTCGACGACCAGATCGCACAGCGGATTGTCGGGTTCGTGACCGACGGCGCTGACCACGGGCGTACGGCAGGCCGCGATCGCGCGGCACAACGTCTCGTCAGAAAACGGCAGCAGGTCCTCGACGGAGCCGCCGCCCCGGGCCAGCACGATCACGTCGACGTCCGGGTCTCGATCGAGCTCGCGCAGCGCCTCGACGATCTGGCCGACGGCGTTGGGGCCCTGCACGGCGACGTTGCGGACGGCGAAACGTGCCGCTGGCCAGCGCGCCGAGGCCACCGTCGTAACGTCACGTTCGGCGGCACTCGCACGGCCGGTGATCAGACCGATCATGTTGGGCAGGTACGGGATCGGCCGCTTGAGGCGGGGGTCGAAGAGCCCCTCGGCGTCCAGCAGCCGGCGCAGCCGGTCGATGCGTGCCAGCAGCTCGCCGATGCCGACAGCGCGAATCTCGCTGAGCCGCAAGGAGAATGTGCCACGTCCGGTGTAGAACGAGGGCTTGCCGCAGACCACTACCTGAACGCCTTCGGCCAGCTTCACCGGCGCGGACAGCACCAGGTCGCGGGAACACGTCACGGTCAGCGACATGTCGGCCGCAGGATCGCGCAATACCATGAACACCGTCTTGGCGTCTGGGCGCATTGTGATCTGGGCCAATTGCCCCTCCACCCAGACCGCGCCCAGCTTGTCGATCCAGCCCGCGACCCGGATTGCCACCGCGCGAACCGGGAACGGATTCTCCGCCGAATTCTGGGTCACTTCGCAGTCGCGCGGGTGATCCTGTTGGCGAGCAGCGTCTGGAACGGGGCACGGGCCTTGGTGGCCTGCTCGTAGGCCAGCAGGGCCTCGAGCTCGGGGACATCGAGCGTGTGCAGCCTGGCCCGCAGCTGGGCCAGCGTCAGCGCCGGATAGTCGAGTTCGGCTGCCACCGCAGGCGTCGGAACTGTCGGCTTGGCCGCCGACTTGGGGTGCTTGGCGGTTTTGGGATTGGTCGAGCGATCCGCACTCCTGGATGCTGTCGTCGTTTCCGGCGTATCGGATACCGAGTACAACGCGAACCGCCCGTCGGACCGGCGATCGTCGTTCTTGGCTTCGCTGGCATCCGACAAGCCGAGCAATGGAATCGAAGTCCCTTCGAGCGCGTCGGGCAAGTCCTCGTCGAATGTTGCCCACTCCGGCTTCTCGTCCTTGGGCGGAAACAGCGTCTCCAGGGTGTTGTCGCCCTTGATCACCAGTTCGGCCAGGCCCTGTTGGAATCGCATCACCACGTGCGCCGCCTGGCTGGCCAGGGTCATTGGGTACATCAGGATGGTTCGTGGCAGCTTCATCGTCTCCTCAACGGCGACTGTCGCCGCGCCGACCAATAGCCGAACCCCATACGGTGCAGTAGCCATGGATCCAAGACTGCCTCAAGCAGCGGCTAACTCCAAGCCGGTGGCCGTGAGCTGGCGGGTTCGTGTCGGCCCAAAGTACCCTGAATGCCATGGTTCCGACGGTCGACATGGGGATTCCCGGGGCTTCGGTATCGTCGCGATCGGTGGCCGACCGTCCCAACCGTAAGCGGGTGCTGCTGGCCGAGCCGCGTGGCTACTGCGCTGGCGTGGATCGGGCCGTCGAAACGGTCGAACGCGCGCTTCAAAAACACGGCCCGCCTGTCTACGTGCGTCACGAGATCGTGCATAACCGCCACGTGGTTGACACCCTGGCTAAGGCCGGTGCGGTTTTCGTCGAAGAGACCGAGCAGGTTCCCGAGGGAGCGATTGTGGTGTTCTCCGCGCACGGGGTCGCGCCTACGGTGCACGTCAGCGCCAGCGAGCGCAACCTGCAGGTCATTGACGCCACCTGCCCGCTGGTCACCAAGGTGCACAACGAGGCCAGGCGGTTCGCCCGGGACGACTACGACATCTTGCTGATCGGTCATGAGGGCCACGAGGAAGTCGTCGGTACTGCTGGGGAAGCTCCCGATCATGTGCAGCTGGTCGACGGGGTGGACGCCGTCGACCAGGTGACCGTCCGTGACGAGGACAAAGTGGTTTGGCTGTCGCAGACCACCCTGTCCGTCGATGAGACCATGGAGATTGTCGGGCGGTTGCGTCGGCGTTTCCCCAAGCTGCAGGATCCGCCCAGCGACGACATCTGCTATGCGACCCAGAATCGGCAGGTCGCGGTCAAGGCGATGGCGCCCGAGTGCGAGCTGGTCATCGTGGTCGGCTCGCGCAATTCGTCGAATTCGGTTCGGCTGGTCGAGGTGGCGCTGGGTGCCGGGGCGCGGGCCGCCCACCTGGTGGACTGGGCCGACGATATCGACTCGGCCTGGCTGGACGGCGTTACCACGGTCGGCGTTACGTCGGGGGCATCGGTCCCCGAGGTGCTGGTGCGCGGTGTGCTGGAGCGGCTGGCCGAATGCGGCTACGACATCGTGCAACCGGTGACAACGGCCAACGAGACGTTGGTGTTCGCATTGCCCCGGGAGCTCCGCTCACCTCGCTGAGCACATCCGCTCACGGTTAGACGTCGTATTCCCAGGATTCAGCCGGTGGTCTGCGCGGTGCCCGCGAACGATCCCGCCGATCGAACCGCTGCTCCTCGCGGTAGTTGTCCCGCCGCGCGTCGCGAGTAGCTGACCCGCGGTAGCGGACCTGCGAGATCGGATGGTGTGTCGGGTTGGTTGGCTCGCTGGGACGGGCGCGTCGGCGTTGGGACTCGTAGGTGGGCTCGTAGCGCGCATAGGGCTGGTATCGAGCACCCCGACGTTCGTACCGGTTGACGGGCTCGGCAGGCCCGGAGGGTTCGGACGGCTGGTAGCTGCGGTAAGAATCGAAGCGGCTGCTGCGCGGTGCCGGCCGTTCGTGGGCATTGCGGCGCGGGTGCGGATCATTCTGCGGCCTAGGGCGGCGGCGCGATCGACGCTCGGCTATGGGTTCGCGGTTGTCCTCCGACGGGGGTCGGGCGTGTCGGGAACGAGTACGGGCAGGCCGCTGGGCCGACCGCCGGCCGCCGTCGTCGTCCGAATCGCCGGTCATCAGCGAGCTGAGCTTCCTGGCGATGCTGTCGAACAGAGCCGTCCCGAGATACCACCTGACCAGTCCGATCAGCAGCACGCCGGCAGCCGTGCCCAGCATCAGCGGGAAACGTTCGATGAGCGAGTAGCCGCAGTTGATCAAGAGGTCTTTGAACTTGCCGATCGTGCCCCCGTGGAACAGCCAGTAGGCCCCGGGCACGGCGCAGAAAAGTATCAGTGGCGGCTGGACGAGCGCGGTGAACAGGTCCGACTGCCGGACGGCCAGGACCGCCCCCACGCAGCCGGCGATATAGCAGCCGGTAAAGACGAGGGTTAGCGCCTTGTGGCCCGATCCGGCGTCGATTGCATACCCGATCGCCGTCGCGGTGACGGCGATCAGGATGGCAGCCCACCACGGCACACCTGGGATGTGGGGGTGAATCGAGCGGTGACTTGCCTGTACCGCCGACCTCGCCCGCTGCGCTGACACACGTCGACCGTACCGGCAATGGCGCCGAAGGCGGCACCGCCTCGCCTTAAACTTGGCTCTCTGTGAGCTTGAGCCTGGGGATCGTGGGCCTGCCCAACGTCGGCAAGTCGACACTTTTCAACGCGCTGACCCGAAACAACGTGGTCGCGGCCAACTACCCGTTCGCGACGATCGAACCGAACGAAGGTGTCGTCTCCCTGCCCGATCCCCGCCTGGACAAGCTTGCTGAGCTTTTCGGATCGCAGCGAGTCGTACCCGCGCCGGTCACCTTCGTGGATATCGCCGGCCTGGTCAAGGGGGCGTCCGAGGGAGCCGGGCTGGGTAACAAGTTCCTGGCTCATATCCGCGAATGCGACGCCATTTGTCAGGTGGTGCGGGTGTTCGTCGACGACGACGTGACTCATGTCACCGGACGGGTCGATCCCCAGTCCGACATTGAGGTCGTCGAGACCGAGCTGATCCTGGCAGATCTGCAAACCCTGGAGCGGGCCACGGGCCGGCTGGAGAAGGAAGCGCGCACCAACAAGGCGCGCAAGCCGGTCTACGACGCGGCACTGCGTGCCCAGCAGGTGCTCGACGCCGGCAAGACGCTGTTCGCCGCGGGGGTGGATGCCGCCGCGTTGCGCGAGCTGAACCTGCTGACCACCAAGCCCTTCCTGTATGTGTTCAACGCCGACGAGGCGGTGCTCACCGACCCGGCGCGAGTCGGTGAGCTGCGCGCGTTGGTGGCGCCCGCCGATGCGGTGTTCCTGGACGCCGCCATCGAGTCGGAGTTGACCGAACTGGACGACGAGTCGGCCGCGGAGCTGCTGGAGTCCATCGGGCAGAGCGAGCGCGGGCTGGACGCGCTGGCCCGGGCGGGTTTTCACACCCTGAAGTTGCAGACCTTTTTGACCGCGGGCCCCAAGGAAGCGCGGGCGTGGACCATCCATCAAGGCGACACCGCGCCGAAGGCGGCCGGGGTGATCCACAGCGACTTCGAGAAGGGTTTCATCAAGGCCGAGATCGTGTCCTACGACGACCTGGTGGCCGCGGGTTCGATGGCGGCGGCCAAGGCGGCCGGCAAGGTCCGGATCGAAGGCAAGGACTACGTGATGGCCGACGGTGACGTAGTGGAGTTCCGATTCAACGTGTAGGCGGGAAAGCCGGGACGCAGCCAGAGCCCAGATCCCATGGCATCATTGCTTGCATCGAGTGATGCATGTATTGATGGGAGTTGGTGAATGAGGACGACGGTGACCGTTGACGACGCCTTGTTAGCCAAAGCGGCCGAATTGACTGGGGTGAAAGAGAAGTCGACGCTCCTGCGCGAGGGGTTGCAGACACTGGTCCGGGTGGAGAGCGCCCGGCGGTTGGCGGCTCTCGGCGGCACCGACCCGCAAGCTACCGCGGCGCCGAGACGCCGGACGTCGCCCCGGTGATCCTGGTCGACACTTCGGTATGGATTGAGCACCTGCGCGCCGCCGACGCGCGACTCGTCGAGCTGCTGGGCGATGACGAGGCCGGTTGCCATCCGCTCGTCATCGAGGAGCTGGCGCTTGGCTCGATCAAGCAGCGAGACGTTGTTCTCGATCTGTTGGCCAACCTCTACCAGTTTCCGGTGGTGACCCACGACGAAGTGTTGCGGCTTGTCGGTCGGCGGCGGTTGTGGGGTCGGGGACTCGGTGCCGTCGATGCCAACCTTCTTGGTTCGGTGGCTCTGGTTGGCGGCGCGCGACTATGGACGCGGGACAAGCGGTTGAAGGCGGCGTGCGCGGAAAGCGGTGTTGCGCTGGCTGAGGAAGTGTCCTGAGTTGTATACCGTCAGCGTTGCTGGGAGTAATCGACCCGGTGCCGCGTGGCGCATGTTCGGCCATGTTCATTGCCCGATTTGGCGCGATAGCGTGATTTATGTTGATTTGTTACATTCGCACTGAACCCTTCCGTATCTATTTTTATATTGTTGCGTGACATATCCGCTGTACGCGTGGGACGGGCCATTATTTGGATAATGCGTGATAAGCACCACAAGAATTGATTTCCTATGGATATTGTCGGTAGCGTTCGCGTCCATGATTGCTCTTGCAACGCTGTTGACGCTTATCAATCAAGTCGTCGGCACTCCGTATATTCCCGGTGGCGATTCTCCCGCCGGGACCGACTGCTCGGAGCTGGCTTCGTGGGTATCGAATGCGGCGACGGCCAGGCCGGTTTTCGGAGATAGGTTCAACACCGGCAACGAGGAAGCCGCCTTGGCGGCTCGGGGCTTTCAACAGGGAACCGCCCCCAATGCCTTGGTGATCGGTTGGAATGGCCACCACACGGCGGTGACGCTGCCCGATGGCACGCCCGTATCCAGTGGTGAAGGCGGTGGCGTGCGGGTCGGTGGCGGTGGCGCCTACCAGCCCAAATTCACCCACCACATGTATCTGCCGATGGATGTGGACGCGGGAGAAGACCAGCCGCCGGCGCCAGATGAGCCGGTCACCGCGGTCGACGACGTGGAACCGGAAATGCCTGCACCGTGCCCGACCCAGCGCCCGCCGGTGACCCCGAGACATAACCTGTGCAACAAACTCCGGACTATGCCAGGGGCGCTCTCGGCCGCGCTGGCCGCGGCGGCGCCGGTCTGGCCGGCCCCTATAAGCGGCTGCCGCGGGTTCAGCACGTCCCTCTTAGCAAAAAGAAATCACCCAGTAATCGTCGGGAAATAGAGTGTACCCAAACCAATCCTTCCGTGGCGGAAATATTCTTGGCGCTTCTCCAACGCCTTCGCCAAATCGTTGTCCACGGAACGATTTCACTTATGCAAGCACGGCGCTGCCATACGGATGTGTAGTCGAATGGCCGACGAACCGCGCTTAGAAGCCGGCGCGCACCCCTTCGAAGAGGGCCGGGACAAGGCCCCCGAACTTCGTGCCACTCAGATGGACCATGTCCGGTTCACCGAAGGTCGGCGTGAACGTAACCGTGACCGGCTCGAGCGGAGCCAGCAGTTCCGCCAACCGGGTCGCTGACAGCGACCAACTCGTATCCGTACTCCGGTGACACGTCAATCGACTGCGATATCGACGTCTGGCCGAACAAGAAACCGTTGACGGCGTTGCCCGGAGCCTGCAGAACCGCACCGGTGGCCCCCAACAGGTTCCCGCTATGCAGCGCACCGACAAATGCCGTGTTGCTGTCCTGCAACCCCCTGACCGTGCCCAGGGCACCCATACGTCATCGTCGAGCACACAGCGTAGCCGCCGGGCGCTCCGGCTCTGGGTGAAATGACGCTGGGGCCTCAAGGCCAGCACCGGTTACCCACTTCTCGGCCCCGGGAGCGCACCATGCGCACGGCGATGTCGCCCCGTCAGGCATGTGCCCAAACCGTGGACAACGCACGTTGTCACCGTTTATCGTGAGCGCAAAGTGGGAGTATGGAGTGTACGTGCCCGGCCCGGGTACCCTGAGCGGCAATGATCTTCATCGTCGTCAAGTTCGAGACCAAACCCGAGTGGACCGAGCGCTGGCCGGATTTGGTCGCATCGTTCACCGCGGCCACGCGTGCCGAAGAGGGCAACCTATGGTTCGAGTGGTCCCGCAGCCTCGACGACCCGGCCGAGTACGTCCTGGTCGAATCCTTCCGTGACGGCGAGGCCGGCGGCGTACACGTCAACAGCGATCACTTCAGGCAGGCCATGCGGGAACTGCCGAAGGCACTGGCGTCCACCCCCAAGATCATCAGCCAAACCATCGATGCGACGGGTTGGTCGGCGATGGGGGAGATGACGGTCGGGTAACCGGCGAGGCCCGATCAGCCGCCCACGTCGACCGCGATTTCGTGACCCAGCCGATAACCCGGCGCCAGGGGCAGCGAGTCACCGCTCCAGAACTTGCCGGGGTCGAACCAGTGCGCGTCCTTGTCGGTGACCAGCAATCCCATTTCCTCATAGGTGATGGCCACCGTCTCCGCGCAATATGCCGTCGCCAGGCCCATCGTGCGCTGCTGTTGCTTACGTCGCTGGGTTTGTTCGCGCACCTTGCGGTCCAGCACCGGTATGCCGCGCAGCCAATCGTTGAGGGTCGGAAGCCGGCCGCGCAGCCACCGGCCGGTCAACCGGGCGGTGGTTGGGAAAGGCGTGCCGTTCATCCGCGCGATGACCCGCAGCAGTTTGTCCTCCTGGTCGCGATTGGCGTGCGGTGTCAGTTGACGCAGCCAGCACCGCTGCCGATAACGGCCGGCCCACTGCTGCACGACTTGGCGGGCGTCGTTGAGCTGCACGCCGCGGTGGTTGGTGCCGGTCCATACGTCGAGCAGCTTGTCGCCCAGTTCGGCATGCCAGATCAGCGGCGGCAAGTCGTCGATGGCCACCGTCATGCCGACGTGGTTCACCGGGGCGTTCGTCAAGGTCTGGATCGCCCGGTCGGGTCGGGAACGGCCGCGAAACAGCCAGAGGTCGCCGGTGCGGGTTTCGTTCAGCGCTCGATCCAGCGCTAGCGTGCTCGGGTCCACCCCATGCACCATAGGCGGATATAGCCTGTCGGGGTGCGCAACGTGTGGAAGTGGGTCGGGCTGGCCGGTGTCGCCGGCGTCGTCGCGGGTGGCGCCCTGGTGGCGCGCGATCAACGGAAACGACGTGCCTACACGCCCGACGAGGTGCGGGCCCGATTGCACCAGAGGCTGGACGAATCCGACGTCGACGGTTATCAGTCCAGGTCCGGCCCGGGTGCCGCGTCGAGCGAGAACAGGCGATAGCTGCCGAAACGGATATCGGCACAGTCGCTGACGGCGTCGTGCACCGGTTCGCCTACCAGGATCTGGCCGCCGACCGCTTGCCCCGCAACCCGAGCGGTCATTGCGACGTTGCGGCCGAACAGATCGTCACCGTGCCGCACCGAGCGCCCCATGTGGTGCCGATCCGCACCCGAATTCCCTGGTTCCGCTTACGCTTTGCGCTGTTGCGCAGCGCGTCCTGGATGTCGATGCCGCACCGCACCGCCTGTTCGGCGCGGGCGAACGCGATCATGAACCCGTCACCCTGACTCGTGACCATGTGCCCGGACCAGCGCCGCACCAGCTCATGAACCAGCTTGTCATGCGCGCCAATCAACTTGACCCATGTGCGATCCCCGATTCGTTCGTCGAGCGCGGTGGACTCCTCGATGTCGGAGAACAGGATCACCACCCGGCCGTCCGGGGTTACCCGAGCCAGGTCGGGACGCTCTACCTCGGCCCAGTCGGCGGGGTCCTCGATCGAGCTGCGCACGGCCGCTCCGAACCCTTCTTTGCGCACCAGGTTCGCGGTCTGCCAGACCGTCTTTACCGCTTCACGACCACCCGACAGCATTGCGGGCGTCGAGCCGCTCCCGCGGTTGCTCGGTTTCCTGGCGTATCCGCCTCAGCCGGATGCGCATCGGGACGAGTCCGCCGGCCTCGATCGTGGCGATCCCGGCCAGGATGTAGACCGCGATCTGCAGCGTCGGGTTGTCGGGCCAATGGGCTAGGGTTGAGTTCGGCCGCCGCGGGAAAGCAAGTCTGGAGGTGCGGGTTTGGTTGACGGCGGAGGTGGCGCGTCAGATCTGTTGGTGATCTTCGGAATTACCGGTGACCTGGCCCGCAAGATGACCTTCCGCGCGTTGTATCGGCTCGAGCGCCACCAGTTGCTGGACTGCCCCATCCTGGGTGTGGCCAGTGACGACATGTCCGTCGGGCAGTTGGTCAAGTGGGCTCGCGAGTCCATCGGTCGTACCGAAAAGATCGACGATGCGGTGTTCGACCGGTTGGCGGGCCGGTTGTCCTACCTGCACGGTGACGTCACCGACAGCCAGCTCTACGATTCGCTGGCCGAACTGATTGGCTCGGCCTGTCGGCCGCTGTATTACCTGGAAATGCCGCCGGCGCTGTTCGCGCCGATTGTCGAAAATCTCGCGAACGTGCGGCTGTTGGAGCGCGCACGCGTTGCCGTGGAAAAGCCGTTCGGCCACGACCTGGCCTCCGCGCTCGAACTCAACGCCCGGCTGCGAGCGGTGTTGGGCGAAGACCAAATCCTGCGTGTGGACCACTTTCTGGGCAAGCAGCCCGTCGTCGAGCTGGAGTACCTGAGGTTCGCCAATCAGGCGTTAGCCGAGCTCTGGGATCGCAACAGCATCTCCGAGATCCACATCACCATGGCCGAGGACTTCGGGGTGGAGGACCGCGGCAAGTTTTACGACGCCGTCGGTGCCCTGCGTGACGTCGTGCAAAACCATCTGCTGCAGGTGCTGGCGCTGGTGACGATGGAACCGCCGGTCGGTTCCAGCGCCGATGACCTCAACGACAAGAAGGCCGAGGTCTTCCGGGCGATGGCGCCGCTGGATCCCGATCGGTGCGTGCGTGGGCAGTACCTCGGCTACACCGAAGTTGCGGGCGTAGCAAGCGATTCGGCGACCGAAACGTATGTCGCGCTGCGAACCGAGATCGACAACTGGCGCTGGGCCGGGGTGCCGATCTTCGTGCGGGCCGGAAAAGAGCTGCCCGCGAAGGTCACCGAAGTACGGCTATTTCTACGCCGAGTTCCGGCATTGGCCTTTCTGCCCAACCGCCGACCGGCCGAGCCCAACCAGATTGTGCTGCGTATCGACCCCGATCCGGGTATGCGACTGCAGATTTCGGCCCACACCGACGACTCGTGGCGAGATATCCACCTGGACTCCTCGTTCGCGGTGGACCTCGGTGAACCGATACGACCCTATGAGCGGCTGCTGTATGCCGGATTGGTCGGCGATCACCAGTTGTTCGCCCGCGAGGACAGCATCGAGCAGACGTGGCGGATCGTGCAGCCGCTGCTCGACAACCCGGGTGAAATCCATCGGTACGATCGCGGTTCCTGGGGTCCGGAAGCCGCGCAGTCGTTGCTGCGCGGTCACCGCGGTTGGCAGTCGCCGTGGCTGCCCCGCGGCACGGACGCATGAGTTCAAGGAGACGAAAAGGCGATGCAACTAGGAATGATCGGTCTGGGCCGGATGGGTGCGAATATCGTCCGCCGCTTGGCCAAAGGTGGACACGACTGCGTGGTCTACGACCACGACCCCGACGCGGTCAAGGCGATGGCCGGGGAGGACCGGACCACCGGGGTGGCCTCGTTGCGTGAGTTGTCTCAGCGGCTCTCCGCCCCGCGAGTTGTCTGGGTGATGGTGCCCGCGGGGAACATCACCACCGCGGTGATCGAAGAGCTGGCCAACACGCTCGAGGCCGGCGACATTGTGATCGACGGTGGCAACACCTATTATCGCGACGATCTGCGGCACGAAAAGCTGTTGTTCAAGAAGGGAATTCACCTACTCGACTGTGGCACCAGCGGCGGTGTGTGGGGTCGGGAACGTGGCTACTGCCTGATGATCGGCGGGGATGGCGACGCGTTCGCGCGCGCGGAGCCGATCTTCGCCACCGTCGCGCCGGGGGTGGCGGCCGCCCCGCGCACCCCGGGCCGAGACGGTGAGGTCGCGCCATCGGAACAAGGCTATTTGCATTGTGGGCCTTGCGGTTCGGGTCACTTCGTGAAGATGGTCCACAACGGCATCGAATACGGGATGATGGCCTCCTTGGCGGAGGGATTGAACATCCTGCGCAATGCCGACGTCGGCACCCGCGTGCAACACGGTGACGCCGAAACCGCGCCGCTGCCGAATCCCGAGTGCTACCAGTACGACTTCGACATCCCGGAGGTCGCCGAGGTATGGCGGCGGGGCAGCGTGATCGGCTCCTGGCTGCTGGATTTGACCGCGATCGCGCTGCGCGAATCACCTGACCTAGCGGAATTCTCCGGACGGGTCTCCGACTCTGGCGAGGGCCGGTGGACCGCCATCGCGGCGATCGACGAGGGCGTGCCCGCGCCGGTGCTGACCACCGCGCTGCAGTCCCGCTTCGCCTCGCGTGACCTCGACGACTTCGCCAACAAGGCGCTGTCGGCGATGCGCAAGCAGTTCGGCGGACACGCCGAGAAACCGGCTAACTAAGTCGCCTGACGAAGTCCACCACGACGTCGGTGAACGCGTCGTTGTCGTCGCCGGCGGCGGTGCGCCCCGCGTTGGACAATTCGACGAACTCCGCGTTGGGCACCTTGGCCAGGAAGTCCCGGGCACCGTCGGAACTGACCACGTCGGACAGCTTTCCGCGAATCAACAGGACCGGGATCGTCAGGCCCATGGCAGCCCGTTCGAAGTTCTCGGTGCGCAGCTGCGGGTCGTGCCCCGGCGCGGTCATCATGGCCGGATCCCAGTGCCAGTGCCAGCGTCCGTCTCGCAGGCGCAGATTCCTCTTCAGGCCCTCGGGACTGCGCGGCTTGTCGCGGTGCGGCAGATACTCGGCGACTGCGTCGGCGGCTTCCTCGAGCGAACCGAAGCCGTCGATGTTGCCCAGCATGAAGTCCCGGATACGGGCGTTGCCCTCCTTCTCGTAACGCGGCACCACGTCGACCAATACCAGTCCGTTCACCGTCTGCGGACCGGCGCGCTCGGCGACCAGGATGCCAGTCAGTCCGCCCATGCTGGCCTCGACCACCACCACACGGCGGCCGATCGCCTCGACGACGTGTAGCACATCGGTGGTCGGGGTCTCCACGGCATAGTCGGCGCCGGGAGCGCGGTCGCTGTCACCGGGTCCGCGGGTGTCCAGCGCAACGACGTGGTGCCCCTCGTCGGCCAGGATCTGGCCGGTGTTTTTCCAGGAAAACCGGTTTTGGCCGCCACCGTGCAACATCAGGATCGTCGGCCGATCGGCCGCTGCGGCGCCCCGATTCCACTCGTCGGCGACCAGGGTAATCCCACGAGCACCGGAAAACGCGACCGCTTGGGGACTGCTGCTCACGGCGCTCACGGGTCCTGACGTTACCTTGCTGGGCACGCGCCAAATCGTCATCGCCGACCTGGAGGATGCGGTGATCAAGGTGCCCTAGCTACTGGCCTCTTGGGTTCCGCCGGTTACGTTGGACCATGCGGGCTGGACGCGGCGAACGGGAGTCAACATGGCGGACGACAATGGCTGAACCACACTGGATTGACGTGAAGGGTCCCAACGGCGACCTGAAAGCCTTGACCTGGGGGCCGGCCGGCGCGCCAGTTGCGTTGTGCTTGCACGGCTTTCCGGATACCGCCTACGGGTGGCGCAAGGTCGCACCCCGGCTGGCCGAGTCCGGCTGGCACGTCGTGGCGCCGTTCATGCGTGGTTATGCGCCGTCTTCGATTCCGGCCGACGGCAGCTATCACGTCGGTGCGTTGATGCACGACGCCCTGCGGGTGCGCTCGGCTGCCGGTGGCACCGAGCGCGATGTGATCATCGGCCACGACTGGGGCGCGATCGCCGCTACCGGCCTGGCCGCCATGCCCGACAGCCCGTTTGCCAAGGCGGTGATCATGTCGGTGCCGCCGTCGGCGGCATTTCGCCCGCTGGGCCGGGTGCCCGAGCGTGGCCGGTTGCTGCGTGAGTTGCCGCATCAGCTGCTGCGCAGCTGGTACATCCTGTACTTCCAGTTGCCCTGGCTGCCGGAGCGATCCGCCTCCTGGGTGGTGCCGCTGCTGTGGCGGCGTTGGTCGCCGGGCTATCACGCCGAGGAAGACCTGCGGCATGTCGACGCCGCGATCGGGACGCCGGAGGGCCGGCGGGCGGCCTTGGGACCGTATCGCGCCACCATGCGCAACACCCGGGCCCCGGCGGACTATGCCGACTTGAATCGGCTGTGGACCGAGGCGCCGAAGCTGCCGGTTCTGTACCTGCATGGCCACGACGATGGCTGTGCCACATCGGCATTCACTCATTGGACGGCAAGGGTGTTGCCCGCCGGCAGTGAGGTGGCCGTAGTGGAACACGCCGGGCACTTCTTGCAGCTCGAGCAGCCGGACAAGATTGCAGAGTTGATCGTGGCGTTCATTGGCTCACCCGGCTGAAGTCGTGGCCGGGCACCGGATGGCGGCCGTCGACGCGCAGTTCTACTGGATGTCGGCCAAAGTCCCCAACGACCAGTTCCTGCTGTATGCGTTCGATGGTGAACCCACCGATCTGGAACGTGCCGTCGCGCAGGTCTACCGTCGAGCCCGTGGGTGTCCGGGCTTAGGGATGCGAGTTCAGGACCGTGGTGCTCTGGCCTACCCGCAGTGGGTGCCCACACCCGTGCAACGTGACCAACTGGTCTGCCACGACCTGGCCGATCGCAGCTGGCAAGGTTGTCTGGCGGCCGTTGTCGGCCTCGCCGGCAAGCAGCTGGATATGCGCCGGATGCCCTGGCGGCTGCACGTGTTCACCCCGGTGCACGACGTTCCGGGCGTCAGCGGCCTCGGCACCGTCGCCGTCATGCAGTTCGCGCATGCGCTGGGCGACGGCGCGCGGGCTTCGGCGATGGCCGCGTGGCTGTTCGGCCGGCCGGCCGCGGTTCCCGAAATAGCCAGGTCGCGTGCGGGTTTCCTGCCGTGGCGGGCCGCCCATGCGGCCCGCGCTCATCTCCGACTGGTTCGTGATACCAATGCCGGGCTGGTAGCGCCAGGTGTCGGATCCCGGCCGCCGCTGTCCACGAATGCCCGCCCCGAAGGTGTCCGCGCGGTGCGCACCCTGCTGCGGCGGCGCTCGCAACTAGCCGGTCCCACGGTGACCGTCACGGTGCTCGCCGCGGTGTCCACCGGGCTGTTGGGTCTGCTTGGCGGGGATGTGGACACGCTAGGCGCCGAAGTACCCATGGCCAAACCGGGTGTGCCACGGTCATATAACCACTTCGGCAACGTTGTCGTTGGGCTGTACCCGCGGCTGGAGCCCGATGAGCGGGTGCGGCGGATCGCAACCGATTTGGCCAACGCCCGCCGTCGCTTTGAACATCCGGCGATGCTCTCCGCTGACCGGGCCTTTGCGGCGGTACCGGCGGCGCTGCTGCGTTGGGGCGTATCGCAGTTCGACGCTGAGGTGCGGCCGGTGCGGGTGGCCGGCAATACCGTGGTGTCCAGTGTTTATCGCGGGGCTGCCGATCTGAGCTTCGGGGACGCTCCGGTGGTGCTGACGGCCGGGTATCCGGCGCTGTCGCCGGCGATGGGTCTAACCCATGGCGTGCACGGCATCGGTGATACCGTCGCGATCAGTGTGCACGCGGCCGAGTCTGCGGTGTCTGACATCGACGCCTACATGCGGCTGCTGGACGCGGCTCTGCAGTGAAAACTACTGGGCATCACCGGATTTAGCCGCTTCGTCTCGTGTCAGCCCGACGGCCTGGATCAGCTCCTCGTGTAGTTCGAACCACACGGTGTGGTAGGAGTCGATGAGTGGGCGCGTCAGCCAGGCGATGTCGCCCGCTTTGACCTTGTCCAGCGCCGCACGCAATTTCACCGGGTACCTGCTCAACCGCGGCAGCTGCATGGCCACCGTACCGATGATCGGGCCCACCCGCCGGTGTACGCCATCGAGGCGGGACAGCACCGCGGCGTCGTATTCGGCGTCGTCGTGTGTGTTAGGCTTTTCGCCCTTGAGCTGCCAGTCGGTGACCAGCCTCTTGAAATCGGCGTTGACGGAACGGAAATCGCGGTAAGCGGCAGCCAGCACGGTCGAATCGGCCCGGTTGCGCTCCTCGGCAAGCAAGTCGTCGAGCCTCATCCGGCCGCTGGGACTGATCCGCAACGGCGTGGCGTCGACCAGGAGGCCGGCCGCGGTCAGCCTGTCGACGGTCGCGGCGACGTCGGCAAGGTCTTCACCCAAGGTCTGCGCCAGGTCGGTGGTGATCACCCGGCCCTTGAGCCGCACGGCCTGCAGTACCGTCAACTCGCTCATGAACTGATCCGTTGCGCGATGTCGGCCAGCTCGCGCAACTCCGGCGTGTCACTTTCCGACCAGGCAGACAATGCCAGAACGCCTTGGCGCACTTCGCCTTCATAGCCGTCGACGGTGATCTCCTTGCCGGCCAGTGCCGCCGCGACCCCGGGACCGCAACCCACCACGGCCACTCGACCGAGCTCGCGGCTAACCACCGCCGCATGACTGGCGGCACCCCCCACCTCGGTGACAATGCCTTGCGCGGCAAGCATGCCCATGACGTCCTCCGGTCTGGTGTGATCTCGCACCAAGATGACCGGCTCGCCCCGGTCCGCAGCGTCCAGCGCCTCGTCCACCTCGGTGTAGGCGGTCCCGGATACCACGCCCGGGCAAGCGGGCAGGCCCTTGGCCAAAAGCGGTGCGGCCAACCGTGTTTCCGGCTGCAGCGACGGCCGTAGCAAAGTCTCGATGTGCGTCGGAGTCACCCGGCGCAGTGTCTCGGTGTCGTCGATGAGTCCCTCGTGATGCAGTTGCAGCGCCAGTCGCACGGCGGCCTGCGCCGAGCGTTCCGCCCCGCGGGTCTGCAGCAGCCACAGCTGGCTGTCCTCCACGGTGAATTCGATCTCCTGGACGTCGCCTGCCATGCGCTCCAAACTGCGGGCGGCCGCCATCAGTTGGTCGTAGACGGCCGGCTGCTGGTCGCGCAGGGCGGTGATCGGTGCGACGGCGACCAATCCGGACACCACGTCGTCGCCTTGGCCGCCGGGTAGCCATTCGCCGAACGGTTCGTTGGCTCCGGTGATCGGGTTGCGTGAGGACAGCACCCCGGCGCCCGAGTTCGCGGTGAGGTTGCCGAATACCATCGCCTGCACCACCACCGCCGTACCGCCTTGGTCGTCGAGGCCGTGATGGTCGCGATAGGCAACGGCGCGAGGTGAGTTCCAGGAGGCGAATACCGCCTCGATGCTCGCGCGCAACTGGGCATACGGGTCGTCGGTAATGGGACCGGCGCTGCCGACGATGCGCCGATACATGCTGGTGAATCGCCGTCTGGTGTCGTGGGCGAAGTCGGCGGCACCCGGCCTGGCAAGTACTCGTTCGACCGCGTCGGTCATGCCCACGTCCAGAATCGTGTCCATCATGCCGGGCATCGACTGGGTGGCTCCCGAGCGCACGCTGACCAGCAGCGGATTCGGGCCACGGCCGAACGTGCACGAGGTTTCTGTTTCCAGCCAGCTCATCCGATCCAGCACGTCATCCCAGATCGCGGCGATCGTGGATTCGGGCGCGGCGAGATAGCGCACGCCCACCTCGGTGGTAATGCAGAATGCAGGCGGCACCGGCAGATGGTGCCGGCGCATCATGTCGATGCCGTGGCCTTTGTTGCCCAGGATCTCGCGTGGGTAGTTCGCGCCGCCGTCCAGCGCCACAACGGCGTTTTCGAGAGTTCCGTCGGGGCAACCATTGGCTCGGGTGATACGAGTCATGGGCACCCCTTGATGCTACTTATGGGCAACGCCAGACCGCCCACTGTGGGCCCACAGGGGGCGCCTTGGTCAGCGGTCGGACTACTCAGCTTGTGTCTGGTGTTGGGCCTTACCCATGCTGCGAGACAACGCCGGCTGCCGGTGATGGTGGCTGGCGGCGTGGACAGCGCACCGGCCCAACGGCTTGGTTCGACCGGCTCCCCCGCCTAACGCTACGGGTCGCCTTCGTCGTCTGCCAGGAGCTTTTCCGGGTGATGGAACGTATTGACTCGAGGTTGGCCGTGGTCGAGATGTGGCGGCGGTAGCCACTCGGTGTCGCCGTGGGCGTTCTTGCGGGTCGTCCAGCCACGTTCGGCTAACGGATGATGGCCACCGCAGCCGAGTGTCAGGTCATTGACGTCGGTGTTGCGGCACTGGGCGTACGGCGTGACATGATGGACTTCACAGTAATAGCCGGGCACGTCGCAACCAGGTGCGCTGCAGCCACTGTCCTTGGCGTACAACATAATTCGCTGCGCCGGGGAGGCCAGGCGCTTGGTGTGGTAGAGCGCCAGGGCCTTGCCTCGATCGAATATCGCGAGGTAGTGGTTTGCGTGGCGGGCCAGCCGGATCACATCCGATATGGGCAAGATCGTACCCCCGCCGGTGAGGCCCGCGCCGGCCGCGGCCTCCAAGTCCTTCAGCGTGGTGGTCACGATGATGCTGGCCGGTAATCCGTTGTGCTGGCCCAGATTGCCACTTGTCAACAAACTACGTAATCCGGCGTTGAGCGCGTCGTGGTTCCGCTGTGGGCAGCTGCGGGTGTCTCGCCGCGCCTGCTCCTTCGAGGGCGCGCCGTTCACACACGGTGCCTTCTGCTCGGGGTTGCACATACCCGGGGCGGCCAGCTTGGCCCACACCGCCTCGATAGTGGCGCGCAGCTCGGGGGTCACATATCCGCTGAGCCGCGACATCCCATCGACATCTTGCTTTCCTAACGTCAAGCCGCGGCGGCGGGCGCGGTCCTCGTCGGTGTAGTCGCCATCGGGGTTGAGGCAGTCCATGATCCGCGCGGCCAATTTGGCCAGCTGGTCGGGACGGTACTGGGTGGCCTGCTTAGCCAAGTCCCGTTCGGCCTTCTCCAGGGTCTTGAGGTCTACCCAGGATGGTAGGCGGTGCACGAAAGCACGGATTACTTCAACATGGCCGTCACCAATTAACCCGTGGCGCTGTGCCTTTGCGGTGGCGGTGAGTAGCGGTGGCAGCGGCTCGCCGGTCAGCGCACGGCGCTGGCCAAGGTCGGCGGCCTCGGCCACTCGCCGCTTGGCCTCGCTGCGGGTGATGCGCAACCGGTCGGCCAGCGTCAATCCCAGCTTGCCGCCCAGCTCCTCCTCGGTGGATTGTTCGCCGATCTGATTGATCAACGTGTGTTCGACGCTGGGCAGCTGGCGTCGCGCGGTCTCGCAGTGCTCCAGCAGCGCCAGGCGCTCCGGGGTGGTCAATGCGTCAAAGGTCAGCCCCAGCACGCGGGACAGCGCGGTAGCCAATGACGCGAAGGCCTCCGTGATCTCCTCCCGAGTGGAACACATGACTGAATGCTATGTGCAGGCACCGACAACAATGCTTGCCCAGAGCCTGCTGAAACCACAGTAATATAAGGGGTTTCGTTGTCTGCTGTGGCGTCGGGCGGTCAAACCGATTGCTCGGTCGACGAATAAGGCAAGCTGCTGCCCGCGTTCTCGTCGACCGCGACGCGACCACCGAGATAGGGGAACGCACGTTGGGCGCACGACGTTCGGTTGCAGATCTTGCAGCCCGCCCCGATCGGGACCTCCGTGCTCGGGTCGTCCAGGACGACACCGGTGGAGTAGACGAGTTTATGGGCGTGCGCGAGGTCGCAGCCCAGCCCGACCGCGAAGTTCTTGTGCGGGCCCAGATACCCGAGCCCGTCGGCAGCGGTGGTCTTGGCCACCCAGAAGTACGACCTGCCGTCGGGCATTTGCGCCACCTGGCGGACGATCCTCTCTGGCTGGGCGAACGCGTCGTGGACCACCCACAGCGGGCAGCTGCCGCCGACCCGGCTGAAGTGAAACGCCGTCGCGGACTGTCGCTTTGAGATGTTTCCGGCCTTGTCGGTGCGGACGAAGATGAACGGTATCCCTCGCTGCCGCGGGCGCTGCAGTGTGGAGAGCCGGTGGCAGACGGTTTCGAAGCCCACTCCGAACCGGCGGCCCAGCAGGTCGATGTCATAGCGTAACTGCTCTGCGGCACGGTGGAATTCGCGGTAGGGGAGCAGGAAGGCGCCGGCGAAGTAGTTGGCCAGTCCGATGCGCGCGACGCCGCGGGCTTCGGTGCTGAGCTGGTCATCGGTGGCCACGATCGACGAGATCAGGTCTGACTGGCCCACCAGCGCCAGTTGGGTGGCGATCTGGAAGGCGCGCTGTCCGGGCATCAGCCAGTGGGCGACCCGAAGGACCTTGGTGTCGGGGTGGTAGCGGCGCTTGGCGGTGTCGGGCAGATTGTCATCGATCACCACCGAGATGCCGAACCGGTCCCGCATCAGCTCGGCCAGCTGGATGTCCAATCCGCCGGTCCGCATCCCGCTTTCGGTAAACATCCGCTCCGCCGCCATGTCCAGGTCGTGGATGTAGTTGTTGCGGTCGTAGAAGAAGTCGCGGACCTCCTCGAACGGCATCGGCCGCGCGGGCGGTAGCTCGGTTTCGGCGGTCGCACGAGATCGGTAGCCCTCTAGTTCCTCGGTGGCGGCGCGCAACCGGCGGTGCACGGCAACCAGGCTGTGGCCGACCTCGGGCATCCGGGCGACGAATTCTTCGATCTGGGCGCCGCTGACCGCGTGCTCGACGCCGATGTCGGTGAAGACGTCGGACAGGTCGGCCACCAACCGTGCGTCGGAATCCGAGGAGAAATACTGCGCCGACAGGTCAAACCGCTCGGTAAGCAGAAGCAGCACGGGCACGGTGATGGGCCGCTGGTCATTCTCCAACTGGTTGACATAGCTTGTGGATAAGTCCAGGGCCTTGGCCAGCGCCACCTGGGTGAGCCCGCGCTCTTGACGTAACCGCCGCAGGCGGGCACCGGAAAACGTCCTCGAATACGTCCTAGCCACCGGTAAGACATTACTCCGCGTCATGTTCGCAAAATTTGCAAAATGTGCCGGGTCAGGACACAAAAGTACGCTTTTTCAGGGTCTTTTGTTGGTGTCCTGTGCTGCGTATGGTGCGGATTATGTTGATGCATGCGGTCCGGGCGTGGCGCAGCGCCGACGATTTCCCGTGCACCGAGCACATGGCCTACAAGATCGCCCAGGTGGCTGCCGATCCGGTTGACGTCGACCCGGAGGTAGCGGACATGGTGTGCAACCGCATCATCGACAACGCTGCGGTGAGCGCCGCATCAATGGTGCGCAGACCGGTCACCGTGGCCCGCCACCAGGCACTGGCGCATCCGGTGCGACACGGGGCGAAGGTATTTGGCGTCGAGGGCAGCTACTCGGCGGACTGGGCGGCCTGGGCCAACGGCGTCGCCGCGCGTGAACTTGACTTTCACGACACGTTTCTGGCCGCCGACTATTCGCACCCGGCGGACAACATACCCCCACTGGTGGCGGTCGCCCAGCAGCTCGGCGTGTGCGGCGCGGAGCTGATCCGCGGTCTGGTAACCGCCTATGAGATCCACATCGACCTAACCCGCGGAATCTGCTTGCACGAGCACAAGATCGACCATGTCGCCCACCTGGGCCCGGCGGTGGCCGCCGGCATCGGGACCATGCTGCGGCTCGACCAAGAGACCATCTACCACGCGATCGGCCAGGCCCTGCATCTGACCACCAGCACCCGTCAATCCCGCAAGGGCGCCATCTCCAGCTGGAAGGCGTTCGCGCCGGCGCATGCCGGCAAGGTCGGCATCGAGGCGGTCGATCGGGCGATGCGCGGCGAGGGCTCACCGGCTCCGATCTGGGAGGGCGAGGACGGGGTGATCGCCTGGCTGCTGGCCGGACCCGAGCACACCTACCGGGTGCCGTTGCCCGCACCTGGTGAACCCAAGCGCGCCATTCTGGACAGCTACACCAAGCAACACTCCGCGGAGTACCAGAGCCAGGCGCCGATCGACCTGGCCTGCCGGCTACGTGAGCGTATCGGCGATCTCGACCAGATCGCGTCGATCGTGCTGCACACCAGCCACCACACCCATGTAGTGATCGGAACGGGATCCGGCGATCCGCAGAAGTTCGACCCGGACGCGTCACGCGAAACCCTCGACCACTCGCTGCCCTACATCTTCGCCGTGGCACTGCAGGACGGCTGCTGGCACCACGAGCGCTCCTACGCGCCCGAGCGGGCGCGCCGTTCCGACACGGTGGCACTGTGGCACAAGATTTCCACCGTCGAGGATCCCGAGTGGACCCGCCGCTATCACTGCGCCGATCCGGCCAAAAAGGCGTTCGGGGCGCGCGCGGAGGTGACGCTGCACAGCGGTGAAGTGATCGTGGACGAACTGGCGGTGGCCGACGCCCATCCGCTGGGCACCCGGCCGTTCGAGCGCAAGCAGTACGTAGAGAAGTTCACCGAGCTCGCCGATGGTGTAGTGGAACCCGTTGAACAGCAACGGTTCCTGGCCGTAGTAGAGAGTCTCGCCGATCTCGAGAGCGGTGCCGTGGGTGGGCTGAACGTGTTGGTCGATCCGCGGGTGCTGGACAAAGCGCCGGTGATTCCACCAGGAATCTTTCGATGACCGGGCCGCTCGCGGCGGCCAGGTCCGTCGCTGCCACGAAATCGATGACCGCGCCCACCGTTGATGAGCGGCCCGACATCAAAAAGGGCCTCGCCGGCGTGGTGGTGGACACCACCGCCATCTCCAAGGTGGTGCCGCAGACCAATTCGTTGACCTACCGGGGATATCCGGTCCAGGATCTGGCAGCCCGCTGCAGTTTCGAGCAGGTCGCCTTCCTGCTGTGGCGTGGTGAGTTGCCCACCGATGCCGAGCTGGCGTTGTTCAGCCAGCGCGAACGAGCCAGCCGTCGGGTGGACCGCTCGATGCTGTCATTGCTGGCCAAGCTGCCGGACAACTGCCACCCGATGGACGTGGTGCGCACCGCGATCAGCTATCTCGGTGCCGAGGACCCGGACGAGGACGACGCCGCGGCCAACCGGGCCAAGGCGATGCGCATGATGGCGGTGTTGCCGACGATCGTGGCGATCGACATGCGGCGCCGACGCGGGTTGCCCCCGATCGCACCGCACAGCGGGCTCGGTTATGCGCAGAACTTCCTGCACATGTGCTTCGGGGAGGTACCCGAAACCGCCGTCGTGTCGGCGTTCGAGCAGTCGATGATCCTCTACGCCGAGCACGGATTCAACGCGTCGACGTTCGCCGCCCGGGTGGTGACCTCGACCCAATCCGACATCTACAGCGCGGTGACCGGCGCGATCGGCGCCCTCAAGGGGCGGCTACACGGCGGCGCCAACGAAGCCGTCATGCACGACATGATCGAGATCGGCGATCCGGCCAACGCGCGGGAGTGGTTGCGCGCCAAGCTCGCCCGCAAGGAAAAGATCATGGGCTTCGGGCATCGGGTGTACCGGCACGGCGACTCCCGGGTGCCGACCATGAAACGGGCGCTGGAGCGCGTGGGGACCGTTCGCGACGGCCAGCGATGGCTGGACATCTACCAGGTGTTAGCGGCCGAGATGGCGTCGGCCACCGGGATCTTGCCCAACCTCGATTTTCCGACCGGGCCCGCGTACTACCTGATGGGATTCGACATCGCCAGCTTCACCCCGATCTTCGTGATGAGTAGGATCACCGGCTGGACCGCACACATCATGGAACAGGCCACGGCCAACGCGCTGATCCGGCCGCTGAGCGCATATTGCGGGCACGAGCAGCGGGTGTTACCGGGCACCTTCTAGTCTTATGGGCCATGGGATTTCTCCAGCCCCGACTTCCCGACATCGACCTGGCCGAATGGAGCCAGGGCTCCCGCAGCCAGAAGATCCGGCCGATGGCCCAGCATTGGGCCGAGGTGGGTTTTGGCACTCCGGTGCTGCTGCACCTGTTTTACGTCGCCAAGATCCTGTTGTACGTCCTTGTCGGCTGGCTGATCGTGTTGACCACCAAGGGGATTGATGGATTCACCGATGCGGCAGCGTGGTACGCCGAGCCGATCGTGTTCGAGAAGGTCGTGCTCTACACCATGCTGTTCGAGGTGATAGGGCTGGGCTGCGGCTTTGGGCCGCTGAACAACCGATTCTTCCCGCCGATGGGCTCGATCCTGTACTGGATGAGGTTCGGCACCATCCGGCTGCCGCCGTGGCCGGATCGAGTGCCGTGGACCCGCGGCACCAAGCGCAAGCCGGTGGACGTTGCCCTCTACGCACTGCTGGTGATGATGTTGCTGTCGGCGCTGTTCACCGATGGCGCCGGCCCCATACCGGAGCTGGGCACCACGGTCGGGCTGCTGCCCGCCTGGCAGATCGTGCTGATCCTGCTGCTTCTCGGTGTGCTGGGCCTGCGCGACAAGGTGATCTTCCTGGCCGCCCGCGGCGAGGTCTACGCGACGCTGACGGTGACGTTTTTGTTCGGCCGCTTGAACGGTATAGACATGATCGTGGCCGCCAAACTGGTGTTCCTGGTGATCTGGATCGGTGCGGCGACATCGAAACTCAACCGGCACTTCCCTTTTGTGATCTCCACGATGATGTCCAACAACCCGCTGTTTCGGCCGCGGTTCATCAAGCGGATGTTTTTCAAGAAGTTCCCCGGCGACCTGCGGCCCGGGCTGTTGTCGCGGATTGTCGCCCACGTCAGCACTGTTATCGAGATGTGTGTGCCCGTGGTGTTGTTCGTTGCGCACGGCGGCTGGCCGACGGTGGTGGCCGCGACGATCATGGTCTGCTTTCACCTGGGGATTCTGACGGCCATCCCGATGGGGGTGCCGCTGGAGTGGAACGTGTTCATGATCTTCGGCGTCCTGTCGCTGTTCGTCGGCCACGCCTGCCTCGGGTTAGCGGACGTGAAAAACCCGGTGCCGCTGGCGATCCTGATCGCCGTTGTCGCGGGAATCGTCATTGCGGGCAACGTGTTTCCCCGCAAGATCTCGTTTCTAGCCGCCATGCGCTATTACGCCGGCAACTGGGATACCACGCTGTGGTGCATCAAGCCCTCCGCGGAGGACAAGATCAACCGGGGCATCGTCGCGATCGCCAGCATGCCGGCCGCTCAGCTGGAGCGCTTCTACGGCAAGGACCGAGCCCAGATCCCGATGTATCTGGGATACGCGTTTCGTGCGATGAACTCCCATGGCAGGGCGCTATTTACGCTGGCGCATCGGGCGATGGCCGGCCATGACGAAGACGACTACGTCATCACCGACGGCGAACGGGTCTGCAGCACTGCCGTCGGCTGGAACTTCGGCGACGGCCACCTGCACAACGAGCAACTGATCGCGGCGATGCAACAGCGGTGCGGCTTCCAACCCGGTGAGGTGCGGGTGGTGCTGCTCGACGCGCAGCCCATCCATCGGCAAACCCAGGAGTACCGGTTGGTAGACGCGGCGACCGGGGAGTTCGAGCGCGGCTATGTCCGGGTGGCCGACATGGTGAACCGGCAGCCCTGGGACGACGACGTGCCGGTCCACGTGCTGCCGGGCTAGCTGCTCGTCAGCTAGCCCGCGCGCACCTCCCGGGCGGCGGCGACCATGTTGTGCAGCGACGCGGTCACCTCGTCGACATTGCGGGTCTTCAGTCCGCAGTCGGGGTTGACCCACAGCCGCTCGGCCGGCACCGCGCGCAACGCGGCCCGCAACGAGTCGGCCATCTCCTCAGCGGAGGGCACCCGTGGCGAGTGAATGTCATAGACGCCCGGGCCCACACCGTTGGCGAAGCCGATCGCGTTCAGGTCGTCGAGCACCTCCATGTGTGACCGGGCCGCCTCGATGGACGTGACGTCCGCGTCCAGATCGGCGATCGCGCCGATCACCTCGCCGAACTCCGAGTAGCACAGATGCGTGTGGATCTGGGTGGCGTCCGAGACGCCGGAGGTGGCCAACCGGAAAGCCCCTACCGCCCAACGCAAGTACTCGGCCTGGTCGGCGCGACGCAGCGGCAGCAGTTCACGCAGCGCAGGCTCGTCGACCTGGATGACCGCGATGCCGGCGGACTGCAAATCCACGGTCTCGTCGCGAATCGCCAGCGCCACCTGGTTGGCGGTATCGGCCAACGGCTGGTCGTCACGCACGAACGACCACGCCAGAATCGTCACCGGCCCGGTCAACATGCCCTTCACCGGTTTGTCGGTCAGCGACTGCGCGTAGGTGATCCACTCGACCGTCATCGCCCGCGGCCGGGACACGTCGCCGTACAGGATCGGCGGACGCACACAGCGGCTGCCGTAGGACTGCACCCAGCCGTTCTGGGTAGCGAAGAAACCCGCCAATTGCTCGGCGAAGTACTGCACCATGTCGTTGCGCTCCGGTTCGCCGTGCACCAGCACGTCGAGCCCGAGCCGCTCCTGTAGCGCGATCACCTCGGTGATCTCTTGCCGCATCCGGCGCACGTACTCGGCCTCGTCGATCTCACCGGCCCGCAGCGCCGCACGCGCAACGCGGATCGCCGAGGTCTGCGGGTAGGAGCCGATCGTCGTGGTCGGCAGCGGCGGCAGGTGCAGTCGCGCGTCTTGGCTGGCGCGGCGCTGGGCGGCATTGCCGCGGTGGGCTCCGGACGCGACGATCGCCTCGATGCGCGCCCGGATTTGCCCATTGTGTAACCGCGGGTCGCGCTTGCGGGACGCGATGGCGGCGCGGGACGACGCGATCTCGTCGGCGACCGCGTCGTGTCCGTCGCGCAGGGCACGCGCGAGAACGACGACTTCGCGCACCTTTTCGGCACCGAACGCCAGCCAGCTCCGCAACGCGTCATCCAGGTCGGTTTCCGGTTCCAGCGAGTACGGCACGTGCAGTGTCGAGCACGACGTCGAGACGGCCACGGTAGCCGCCGAACCCAGCAGGGTCGCCAACGTGCCCAACGCCGCCTCCAGGTCGGTGCGCCAGACGTTGCGCCCGTCGACGACCCCGGCCACCAGCGTCTTGCCGGCCAGCTCGGGTACCCCGGCCACCGAGGTGTCGGCACCGGCCACCAGGTCGACGCCGATGGCTTCGACCGGGGTGCGAGCCAGCGCCGGTAGGGCCGCGCCCGGGTCCCCGAAGTAGGTGGCGACATAGATCGCAGGCCGGTTGCTCACCGAGCACAGCGCGGTGTACACCGCTTCAGCCAGGGCGGGCGCGTCGGGGGAGAGGTCGGTCACCAGCGCCGGCTCGTCGAACTGCACCCACTGGGCGCCGCCGTCGGCAAGCAGCGACAGCAGCTCCGAATAGACCGGAACCAACTCTTCGAGGCGTTCGATCGGCGCCCCCGCGCCGTCGACGGCCTTGCTCAGCAGCAGGAAGGTGATCGGCCCGATGATCACCGGACGTGCGGGAATGCCTTGCCCTAACGCCTCTTTGAGTTCGGCGAGCACCTTGCCGGGGTGCAGCGTGAACGTGGTCGACGGCCCGATCTCGGGTACCAGGTAGTGGTAGTTGGTGTCGAACCACTTCGTCATCTCCAGCGGCGCGATCTGGTCGGTGCCCCGCGCCGCGGCGAAATAGCGGTCCAGCCCGTCGGAAACCGGGCTCACTCGGGGCGGCAGCGCGCCGAGCAGCACCGCGGTATCGAGCATTTGGTCGTAGTAGGAGAAGGTGTTCACCGGCACCGAGTCCAGACCGGCCGCGGCCAGGGCCGACCAGGTGTCGCGGCGTAACGTGGCGGCGACGGCCTCCAGCTCGGATCGGCTGGTACGTCCGGCCCAGTAGCCTTCGGTGGCGCGCTTGAGTTCGCGGCGCGGGCCGATGCGCGGGGAGCCGGTGATGGTTGCGGTAAAGGGTTGACGACGTACAGGCTGGGTCACGTGCTGTCCTTCGATCGACGGGTGGTTCACCGCCCGCGGACGCGCAGCCGATCCGATTGAGGTGCACACCGATGCACCCGGCAACAGGCACGGCCAAACGCCCATTCCACGAGGCGATGAGCCGCCGGGCGCGGCGCGTCCGGCACGGCTGGCAGGTCTTCGGACTCGCAGGCTCGCACCCGGTGGGTGCTCCTACTGGCCGTCGCTTCCCAGTCGTTGAGACCAGTGCTTGTCTACTTCCAAGACGGCGGTCGTTCCTGCATACCGCTGCGGGACAGTCCCGGATTCTCACCAGGTTCCCTCTCGCGAAGCATCGTTGCCCCGCTCGATGCCGACGCCCTTTCGGACGCCAGCAGACCAGCTGCGTGGTCAAGGCTACTCCGGTGACATCGGCCGGCATGGCCCGGCCGGCGGCAAAATCGCTCGGCGCCGGATGTCCTCATCGGGCCCGCCGCGATCGTCATGTGGGTGAGATTCGGGATAGGCCCGGACCATGATGGGTCAACAGGCCGCAATACGCCGCACTCACCTGCACCAGAGACGTCGACTGGTCGGCCCCCGAGCAGGCCGCTGACATGGCCGCCTACCAGAAGTTCGGGCAGGAGCACGCCGCCGCGATCCGTGGCGGCGCCGTGCTGCACCCGACGGCCACCGCCACGACGGTCCGGGTAACCGGCGCCCGCGGCGGCGACGTCGTCACCGGCGACGGTCCGTACGAGGCGGCCGACCTGGACGAGCAAGGGCCATTCCCGATGGAGACGGTCTACCTGTGGGAGGACGGCCCGAACGGTACGACGAGGATGACGCTGTAAAACCGTGGTGAGCCTTCCCGCTTCGCGGGAATCGCCGCACCCGCCATGACGGTGGCGGTCAGGCGGGCCAATGCGAAGGATCTCGCGCGGCGCAGGCTGCTGGAATCCGGGGGCTAACCGTCGAAGAACCCGGACTGGTCATTACCGGCGTTGAACCCGCCTGAGCTGTTGTCGCCGGAGTTGGCCACCCCGGAGGTGGTGGTGAAGGCGGCGTTGGTGGCCGAGTTTCCGATGCCGGTGTTGTTGAAGCCGGTGTTGAACAGGCCCGTGTTAAAGCCGGTTCCCGAGTTGCTGATGCCCACGTGCTGGCCGCCGCCGGAATTGAGCAGACCCGAGTGACCGATGAAGAAGGCGCCGGTGTTGGTGTTCTGGAAGCCGGAGTTCGCGTCGCCGGAGTTATTGAAGCCCGAGTTGCCGGTGCCGATGTTGCCGAAGCCGGAGTTCATCACCGGTTGGTCCACCGGGCTGCCGAACCCGGTGTTCAGGTCTCCGGAGTGGAAGCCGCCAGTGTTGATATCGCCCGAGTTGGCCCAGCCGGTATTGAAGTCGCCCGAGTTCAAGTCTCCGGTATTCAAGGTGCCCGAGTTGAAGCTGCCCGTGTTGTAGGCACCCGAGTTGCCGACACCCATGTTCTCAAATCCCGAGTTGCCGAACCCGAAGTTGTTGTTGCCTGCGTTCCCGAAACCGAAGTTGCCGCTGCCCGCGTTCCCGAAGCCGGTGTTGGTGAAGCCCGCGTTCCCGAAACCGGTGTTGGTGTCACCGGAGTTGAAGAAGCCGAAGTTGCTGTCGCCGGAGTTGAAGAAGCCGATGTTGTTGTTGCCGGAGTTGAACAAGCCGATGTTGTTGTTCCCGGAGTTGCCGAAGCCGAGGTTGCCGATGCCGGAGTTCAGTGCGCCGATGCCGATCATGTTGTCGCCGGTGAGCCCGATACCGATGTTGTTGTTGCCGAGATTCGCAATGCCCAGGTTGTTGTTGCCGAGATTCGCAATGCCCAGGTTGTTGTTGCCGAGATTCGCAAAGCCCACGTTGGGAGAGCCGTGATTTGCGCTGCCCACGTTGAAGGAACCGGCGTTGGCGGTGCCGAAGTTGAAGCTGCCGACGTTCCCGCTGCCCCGGTTGCCATCGCCGATATTCCCCAGGCCGAAGTTACCGTTGCCGTCGTTGCCGCTGCCCAGGTTGAGGTTGCCGAGGTTCCCGCTACCGAAGTTGGTGTTGGCGGTGTTGCCGCTGCCAAAGTTGAAGAAACCGGTATTGCCGCTGCCCAGGTTGGCCTGGCCCGTGTTTCCGCTGCCTAGGTTTGCGTTGCCGGTATTGCCGTTGCCTAGGTTGTAGTCGCCGATGTTGCCGATGCTGAAGATGTTGCCGATGCCGGTGTTGCCGATACCCAATGCCGGGATGGCCAGGGCAGCGGGGCCGGAGGCCAGTGCGGGCGCCGTCGGGTTGGGCAGGGCGCGCACCGCCTGTGCCCACGGGGCCAGCTGGGCGGCCACCGCCGAGGCCCCGCTGTGGTAGCTCACCATGGCCGCGACATCGGCGGCCCACAATTGTTCGTAGGCTGCCTCGGTCGCCGCGATCGCCGGGGCGTTTTGGCCGAACAGGTTTGATAGCACCAGCGACACCAGCTGGTGGCGGTTGGCGGCGACCAGCAGTGGATCCACGGTGGCCGCCCGCGCGGCTTCATACACCGCCGCGGCCGCCTTGGCCTGTGCGGCCGCGCTTAGCGCGCGTGTTGCTGCCGTGCTTAGCCAGCTGGCATAGGGGGCTGCCGCGGCGGCCATCGCCGTCGCCGCCGGACCTTGCCAGGCGGTGTCGGCCAGCGCTGCGGTGGCCGACGAAAACGAGTTCGCCGCTTGGCCTAACTCGGCGGCCAGCCCGTCCCAGGCCGCCGCGGCGGCCAGCGTCGGGCCTGAGCCCGCACCGGCAAACATCAACGCGGAATTGACCTCGGGAGGCAACACCAGAAAACTCATCACGCCATCCCTTCCGCAGCTGGACGTGCCCGGGCCATCCCCTCCCGTGACCACAAACCTCCGCTGGCTGAATACGCACAGCCCGATCCTCCCGGCGCGAAGCAGCGCCGCGGTCCCGCCTGCTTGACCCCAGATTCCATGGCGCGCCTCCCACCACCAACACTGGGCCGATCGCTCGACACCTCATGCAGCTTGGCAATCAAAACACTATGAGATTCGCAGGGCGGCCTCAGCGTTTTCGCCAAAGCGCTTACCCCCTGTTCAACCCCAACAGCGCGATCGCGCTTGGCCACCCATTCGGCGGCTCGGGGGCACGGTTGATGACTACAGTGCTACACCACATGCCGGACAAGGGAATTCGCTACGGCTTACAGACGATGTGCGAGGGCCGCGGCCAAGCCAATGCCACCATTGTGGAGTTGCTGTGACAGCGACCGATAGCCAGCCGGCGGCGTTGTCGAGTACCGCGACAATGTCATGGTCATTACGATCAATCGGCCGGAAGCCCGCAATGCGGTCAATGGTGCCGTCAGCATCGTGGTTGGAGACGCGCTGGAAGAAGCGCACGACAACCCCGATGTGCGGGCCGTGGTGATCACCGGCGCCGGCGACAAGTCGCTTTGCGCCGGTGCCGACCTCAAGGCGATCGCACGCCGGGAGAACCCGTACCACCCGCATCACGGCGAGTGGGGCATCGCCGGTTACAGGCACCATTTCATCGACAAGCCGACCAGCGCCGCGGTCAGTGGCACGGCCTTGGACGACGGTGCCGAGCCAGCGCTGGCCAGCGACCTGGTGGTGGCCGACGAGCACACCTAATTCGGGTTTGCCGGAGGTCAAACGCGGGCTGATCGCCGCCGCCGGGGGTGTACCGGTGAGCCGCTGACCGCATCCGACGACTGGGAGTGGGGCCTGATCAACCGGGTCGTCAAGGAGGGTTCGGTCGTCGAGGCCGCCCTCACCTGGCCGTGCGGGTGACCGTCAACGCGTCGCTGTCGGTGCAGGCCAGCAAGCGGATCGCCTGTGGTGTCGATGACGGGGTCGTCGTCGACGAAGGGACTCCGCACCCAGCGCGAGATGGGTTCCCTGATGAGATCGCAGGACCTCGGGCGTTCGCCGAGAAACAGGAACCGGTGTGGCGGGCCCGCTGCATCGTCTCGGCGCCTTGGATGGGCTTGGCGGGCGTACCGTCAGCCAGCACTGTCGCATTGCCAACGTTTGTGGGACTTATCCCGATGCCGGGGCGCAGTGTCGCGCTGAGGTGGGCACAACGAGCATCCTTCCCGGGAGAACCAATGTGGCGGATGTGACAACGCGCCGACAACACCAGATCCTGGGCTGTCTCAGTACGCCAGGATGTTCACCCCGTACCGGAATGCCGTGGGCAGAAGTGCGCACAGCGGCACGATGGCACGGCGTGCCGCGCGTGGCGTACTGGCCAGCACCAACCCGCGGGTGACTAGCCGGTAATCACGAGTGATCCGGTGCCACGCGGCCTCATACGACGCCGGTGTGTCGTCGACGATGGCGCTCACCGCCGCGGCGGCCTGCTTGACGGCAAGGCTGATGCCTTCGCCGGTTAGGGCATCTTCGTACCCGGCCGCGTCACCGACCAAAAGCACCCGCCCCGCGACGCGCCGGGAGACCACCTGGCGCAAGGGACCGCAGCCACGTGCGTGTCCGCGGCTCGCGTCTTGCAGATGGTGTGCAAGGCTGGGAAACCAGGCAAGTTCGGGTCGTTGGCGGGACAAGATCGCGACGCCGACCAGATCCGGTTCCACCGGAGTCACATAAGCCTCACCCCAACGGGACCAATGCACTTCGACGACGTCCGACCACACCGGCAGCCGGTAATGCCAGCGCACCCCGTATCGCCGTGGTGTCCCGGCGGTGGCTTTGATCCCGACGGCGCGCCGGACGGCCGAATGCAGTCCATCGGCTGCCACCAACCATTTCGCGCGAACGCCGGCGGCGGTCACACCATGTGCGTCTTGCTGAATAGTGGCTACCCGCGACCGGATCCATTCAGTGTCTTGCTCTTTGGCTCGTGCCGCCAGTGCCGCATGCAGCGTGGTGCGTCGCACGCCCCGCCCCGGCCCGGTGCGAAACCGCGCCTGCACCCGACGATGTTCACCAACGTAGGCAATCCCATGAAAGGGCAGACCGACCGGGTCCACGCCTAGCGAGGTCAATTCGGCCAGGCCACCGGGCATCAGCCCCTCGCCGCACGCCTTGTCGATGGGATTCTCGCGAGGCTCGGCCACGATCACCGAAAGTCCACGCGCGCGTGCGTGCAATGCCGTGGCGAGTCCGCCGGGGCCGCCGCCGACGACCAACAGGTCGGTGTCGTAGCTGGTCATATGTAGCCCAGAACGGAGTTCTCCACCCGCAGACGAACGGTCAGCAAGGTCGCATTGGCCAGGGTGAAAACCAGTGCGGTCAACCACGCCGTGTGCACCAGTGGCAACGCGAACCCTTCGGCCACCACCGCAACATAATTCGGATGCCGCATCCACCGGTAGGGGCCCCGCCGCACCAACGTGGCGTGCGGCAACACGATTACCCGGGTGTTCCACCGCTTGCCCAGCGATTTGACGCACCACCAGCGCAGGCCCTGGCTTGCCACCACTACGGCCAGCATCGGCCAGCCGAGCCACGGTATGAAAGGCCGGTGCAAGGCCCACGGTTCGACGACGCAGCCCAGCAGTAGGGCGGTGTGCAGGATAACCATCACCACATAGTGTGGGCGGCCAAACTCTTTGCCGCCCTGCGCGAAAGACCACCGCGCGTTACGCTGGGCCACCACCAGCTCCGCCAGCCGTTCGAAGACGACCGCCAGGATCAGCAGGTAGTACACGGCCCTACCACCTAAGAAGCACCGACTCGGAGGAAAAACCCGGGCCTATGCACACTATCCTGGCGGGACCGGCGATGCAGCCCAGCCCGAACGGTGGAATAGCTCCCCCTGCGATCGACTCCATATTGTCAGCCACGTTACTGGCGCCGGATGGGTTCAGATTCTGGCGAGTGGGACCGCCATTGCCGGGCCGTTCCACGGCCCGTATCGTCGCCGCGCTGTGCTGGATTGCGCGGCTTCTCCTCGGGCCGTTCCACGGCCCGTATCGTCGCCGCGCTAGGTTGGACGCTGTGCGGATCGTGGTGAGCAGTGCCACCAGAAATGCGGGTTCGTACACCTGTGTCAGCACCGGCAGCGCTGGATGCCGCGAGATTACACCGCCCCTCGCTGGGCCCACGCCTGGGCCGGTGAACCCCGGCCCGCCCGCTGGCACCCTGCGAACCAGCCTGCACATCCTGACCACTCCAACCGCGAAAGTCCGGCCTGCATGAGCCAATCCACCACTCCATACCGCAGCAGCGTGCTTGCCGAGTTTCGTCGTGCGATCACCAATGTCGCTGTGCCCCATCATGAACCGCCGGGAATCGTGCGCCGCCGCCGTGTGGTCGTCGGCGTCACGTTGGTTATCGGCGCTGTGATGCTGGGCTTTTCGCTGAGGCGGACGCCCGGCGAGTCGAGCTTTTACTGGCTGACGCTCGCGCTGGCAGCCGTGTGGATCGCCGGCGCACTGATGTCTGGACCGCTGCATCTGGGTGGCATCTGTTGGCGCGGTCGCAATCAGCGTCCGGTCATCACCGGGACCACTGTCGGGCTGCTGCTAGCAGGCATCTTCGGGGTGGGTGCAATGATCGTCAGGGCAATTCCTGGCGCAGCTGAACCGATAGCCCGCGTCCTGCAATTCGCCCATCAGGGAACTCTGCTGCCGATCCTGCTGATCACCTTGATTAACGGCATCGCCGAGGAGATGTTCTTTCGCGGTGCGCTCTACACCGCGCTGGGACGACGCTATCCGGTGACCATCTCAACCGTCCTGTACGTCGGCGCCACCATGGCCAGCGCGAATCTGATGCTCGGCTTCGCAGCGATCTTCGTCGGTACGGTGTGTGCGTTGGAGCGCCGGGCCAGCGGTGGAGTGCTGGCACCGATCTTGACCCACTTCGTGTGGGGCCTGATCATGGTGTTCGCGCTGCCCCCGCTGTTCGCGGTCTGACGCGCGTTCAGGAACCGGTGAAGTTGGGGGTGCGGCGTTGCAGGAACGCCGCTGCGCCCTCGGCGAAGTCGTGTGTTCGCAGCAGGACTTCCTGTCCATCCAATTCGCGCGCGAACGTGGGTTCCAATTCGGTGAGGGCGGCTGCATTGATGGCGTTTTTGGCCTGGGCGAACGCCAGCGCCGGGCCGGCCAGCAACCGTGAAATCACCTTGTCCACCTCGGCCTCGAAGTCGCTGTCCGGATATACCGCGCTGATCAGGCCCCAGGCCAGTGCCTCGCGGGCCGGCAGTTGCTCGGCCAGCAGCGCCAGCCGCATCGCCCGGATCCGGCCGGTGGCCGCGGCGACTAACGCCGATGCGCCGCCGTCGGGCATCAACGCTACCTTGGTGTTGGCGAGCATGAAAAATGCACTATCAGAAGCCAATATGAAGTCACACGCCAGCGCTAGCGAGACAGCGACGCCGACCGCTGGTCCTTGAACGACAGCTACAACCGGGTGCGGTAGCGCGGCCACGGCGCGTACTGCGCGGTTGGCCTCTTCGACGATGGCGGTCGGCGGCCCTCCGCCCCACACATCGTCCACAGACATAGACACTCCGGAGCTGAAACCGCGGCCCACCCCGCCTAGGCGCACCACCTTGACCACGGGATCGGCCGCCGCGCGCTCCAGCGTGTCGGCGATCCCCGTCAGGATTGGCACGGTCAGCGAGTTGAGACTGCTAGGGCGGTTGATGCGCACCGACAACACTCTGTCGGTCAGGGTGACGTTGAGGCCTGTGACCGGCGTTAATGCGGCAATCCCGGAATCTGGCATGTGCAGCATCCTAAATGAGGGCCAGCTACACAGAGTGGTTAATGATGCTCCGCAAACATGCCCAACCAGCAGTTGGAGTAATCGGTGAGTACACGGGCATCGACGCGGCCCAGTCGCGGGACCGCTAGCGGGCCGAGAGCGCTCAACGGCCGGTGAACATGGGGGTCCGGCGCTGCTGGAATGCCGTTGCGCCCTCGGCGAAGTCGTCAGTACGCAGGAGGAGGGCCTGGCCATCCAATTCGCGCAGGAGAGTGGGTGCCAACTCGGTGAGCGTGGCCGCATTGATCGCGTTCTTCGTCTTGGCGATAGCCAGCGCTGGGCCGGCCAACAGCCGTGAGATCAACTTGTCCACCTCGGCATCGAAGTCGGCGGCCGGATAGACGGCGCTGACCAGGCCCCAGGACAAGGCCTCGGCGGCCGGCACCCGGTCCGGCAGCAGCGCCATATGCATGGCGCGGATGCGGCCGATCGCGGCCTGAACCAACGCCGACGCGCCGCCGTCGGGCATCAACCCCACGTTGGTGTGAGCGAGCATGAAAAACGCATTGTCGGAGGCCAATACGAGGTCACAAGCGAGCGCCAGGGAGACGCCACAGCCGACGGTTGGTCCCTGCACGACGGCAACGACCGGTTGTGGTAGTGCCACAATGGCACGCACCGTGCGGTTGGCCTCCGCGACGGTGTCGGTAGGCGGGCCACTGGCCCACACATCGTCAACGCTGATTGCCCCTCCGGAGCTGAAGCCGCGACCGGCGCCCCCGAGGCGCACCACCTTCACCCGTGGGTCGGTGGCCGCGCCCTCGATCGCGTCGGCCATCCCTGCCAGCACCGGCTTGGTCAGCGAGTTGAGACTCTCCGGGCGATCGATGGTCACCGACAGCACCCCGTCGGCCAGGGTGACGGCGAGACCCGGGACAATTGTCCGAGTGTCGATCCGGTAGTTCGACATGTGGTTAACACTAATCGACGACGCCGTCACCGAGCTGCGGCGACATGATCTTCGTCGATACGCCGTCGAGGGCGTCAATGGGAGACGAAAGGCCGGTACATTCATGGCGGGTCCGCTGAGCGGGTTGCGAGTTGTCGAGCTGGCGGGCATCGGGCCGGGCCCGCACGCAGCGATGATCCTGGGGGACCTCGGTGCCGACGTGGTGCGCATCGATCGCCCGTCAAGTGTCGACGGTATTTCGAGAGACGCCATGTTGCGTAACCGGCGTATCGTGACCGCCGACCTGAAGTCCGATCAGGGACTCGAGCTTGCGCTCAAACTCATCGCCAAGGCCGACGTGTTGATCGAGGGTTACCGTCCCGGCGTCACCGAACGGCTGGGATTGGGTCCGGAAGAATGTGCGAAGGTCAACGACCGGCTGATCTACGCGCGGATGACCGGCTGGGGCCAAACCGGCCCGCGTAGTCAGCAGGCCGGTCACGACATCAACTACATCTCGCTGAACGGCATTTTGCACGCCATTGGCCGGGGCGACGAGCGACCGGTGCCGCCGCTGAACCTGGTTGGTGACTTCGGCGGCGGCTCGATGTTCCTGCTGGTCGGCATCCTGGCCGCGCTATGGGAGCGGCAGAGCTCCGGCAAGGGCCAGGTCGTCGATGCGGCGATGGTCGACGGGTCCAGCGTGCTGATTCAGATGATGTGGGCGATGCGAGCGACGGGCATGTGGACCGACACAAGAGGGGCCAACATGCTCGACGGCGGGGCACCCTACTACGACACCTACGAATGCGCCGACGGCCGCTACGTCGCTGTCGGCGCCATTGAGCCGCAGTTCTATGCGGCCATGCTGGCCGGATTGGGTCTAGACGCCGCCGAGCTGCCCCCGCAAAACGACCGCGCCCGTTGGCCCGAACTGCGGGCGCTGCTGACCGAAGCGTTCGCGAGCCACGACCGTGACCATTGGGGCGCGGTGTTCGCCAATTCCGATGCCTGTGTGACGCCGGTGCTGGCGTTCGGTGAGGTGCACAACGAGCCGCACATCATCGAGCGAAACACCTTTTATGAAGCCAACGGCGGATGGCAACCCATGCCGGCTCCGCGGTTCTCCCGCACCGCTTCGAGCCAGCCACGCCCGCCGGCCGCCACGATCGACATCGAGGCAGTGCTCACCGACTGGGACGGATAGGGAAGGATTCGTATGAAGACCAAAGACGCCGTAGCCGTTGTCACCGGTGGCGCCTCAGGCCTGGGTCTGGCCACCACCAAGCGGCTATTGGACGCTGGGGCACAGGTGGTCGTCGTGGACCTCCGCGGCGACGACGTGGTTGGCGGGCTCGGCGATCGCGCGCGTTTTGCGCAAGCCGACGTCACCGACGAAGCCGCCGTCAGCAACGCGCTAGAGCTGGCGGATTCGCTCGGCCCGGTGCGGGTCGTCGTCAACTGCGCCGGCACCGGCAACGCGATTCGCGTACTGAGTCGCGACGGCGTGTTCCCGCTGGCCGCGTTCCGCAAGATCGTGGACATCAACCTAGTCGGCACCTTCAACGTGCTGCGACTGGGCGCCGAGCGGATCGCCAAGACCGAACCGATTGGGGAAGAGCGCGGCGTCATCATTAACACCGCCTCGGTGGCGGCATTCGACGGTCAGATCGGCCAGGCCGCCTACTCGGCGTCCAAGGGCGGCGTAGTTGGCATGACCCTGCCGATCGCCCGCGATCTGGCCAGCAAGCTGATCCGGGTGGTCACCATTGCGCCGGGTCTGTTCGACACCCCGCTGCTGGCTTCATTGCCGGCGGAGGCCAAGGCCTCACTGGGCCAACAGGTGCCGCATCCCTCGCGGCTGGGCAACCCCGACGAGTACGGGGCGCTAGTTCTGCACATCATCGAAAACCCGATGCTTAACGGCGAGGTCATCCGTCTGGACGGCGCCATCCGCATGGCGCCGCGCTAAGCCGCACCAAAAGAAAGACCCCCGCGTTGCGGGGGACCGGAATCGGGAACAAGAACTTACCGACGAAACCATCGGCTGACGGCTGGTTCGGCCATGAGGAGCCGTGCAAGCATGCCCATGGTGTCGCTCAGCTCGCGGTGGGCAGCGGGTGCAAGTCTTCGAGCTGCTCGGAGGTGTCGCCCTCTACCAGCATGTCGCCGTGGTAGAGAGCCTCGAAGTCAGCCTTGATGACGTCGGCACTCGAGTCGTCGATCCACATGACAGCGAGCCTAAAAGCCGCCATTAAGGAATTAGTGAGTCACGATTCGGAAAACAGTGGCAATTCCTACCGGTCGGTAGGGTGCTGCGCCGGCATGGTGGCCGGCATCGCGGGCATGCGGCAGGTGAACCACTCGAGCGCCCGCATCCGTATCTATGGCAGGCGTTGTTTGACAGTTGTAACTTATCGCAGATAAGTCATCGCGGATTTGGTGCGGGTCCGCGCGACCAGCACCGGCTGCGGAGGAAACGCAACATGCTGCAGAGGATCGCTCGGCTCGCCATCGCTGCGCCGCGCCGAATCATCGGGTTTGCGGTCTTCGTCTTCATCGCCGCAGCGGTCTTCGGTGTTCCGGTGGCTGACAGCCTGTCGCCCGGGGGTTTCCAAGATCCGCGATCGGAGTCGGCACGGGCAATCGAGGTGTTGACCGACAAGTTCGGCCAGAGCGGTCAGAAAATGCTGATCGTGGTTACGGCAGCCGCGGGCGCCGACAGCCCACCTGCCCGCGAGGTCGGGACTGACATCGTCGAGGTGCTGCGGCGGTCGCCGTTGGTTTACAACGTGACCTCGCCGTGGACTGTGCCACCGACTGCCGCCGCCGACCTGCTCAGCACCGACGGAAAATCGGGGTTGATCGTCGTCAACGTCAAAGGCGGCGAAAACGACGCGCAGAACCACGCCCAAACCCTGTCAGACGAAGTCGCCCATGACCGCGACGGCGTCACCGTCCGTGCCGGCGGCTCGGCGATGGAGTACGCCCAGATCAATCGGCAGAACAAAGACGACCTGCTGGTGATGGAGTTGATCGCGATTCCGCTGAGCTTCCTGGTGCTGATCTGGGTGTTCGGTGGGCTGTTGGCCGCCGGGCTGCCGATGGCCCAGGCCGTACTGGCCGTTGTGGGATCGATGGCCGTATTGCGACTCGTTACGTTTGCCACCGAGGTGTCGACCTTCGCGCTCAACCTGAGTACAGCGTTGGGCCTCGCGTTGGCTATCGACTACACGCTGCTCATCGTCAGTCGCTATCGCGACGAGCTCGCCGAGGGCAGTGATCGAGACGAAGCACTGATCCGGACCATGGCGACTTCGGGGCGCACGGTGTTGTTTTCGGCGGTCACCGTGGCGCTGTCGATGTCGGCGACTGCGCTGTTCCCGATGTACTTTCTGAAGTCGTTCGCCTACGCCGGCGTGGCTACCGTGGCATTCGTCGCGACCGCGTCGATCGTGATCACCCCGGCCGCGATTGTGTTGCTAGGTCCTCGGCTAGATGCGTTGGACGTGCGCCGACTGGTGCGTCGGCTGCTGGGCCGGCCCGATCCGGTGCACAAACCGGTCAAGCAACTGTTCTGGTACCGGTCGAGCAAGTTCGTGATGCGCCGTTGGCTGCCGGTCGGTACGGCTGTTGTCGCGCTGCTGGTGCTGCTCGGGCTGCCGTTCTTGTCGGTGAAGTGGGGTTTCCCGGACGACCGGGTGTTGCCGCGGTCGGCGTCGGCCCGTCAAGTCGGCGATATCTTGCGCGATGACTTTGGCCACGATCCTGCGACGCAGATACCCATCGTCGTCCCGGACGCTCGTGGTCTCGGCCCGGTCGAACTTGACAGCTACGCAGCCGAGTTGTCCCGGGTGCCCGACGTATCCGCGGTAGCCGCCCCGACGGGCACGTTCGTAGACGGCAGCTGGGTGGGAACGCCGCGCGGGGCCACCGGGTTGGCTGAGGGCAGCGCGTTCCTGACGGTGAGCAGCACGGCGCCGCTGTTTTCGCGAGCCTCCGATATCCAGCTCAAGCGGTTGCACCAGGTGGCAGGGCCGGCCGGTCGATCCGTCGTGATGGCCGGTGTCGCGCAGGTCAACCGCGACAGTGTCGACGCGGTGACCGATCGGCTTCCGATGGTGCTAGGGCTAATTGCCGCGATCACCTACGTACTGTTGTTCCTGCTCACCGGCAGCGTGGTGCTGCCGGCGAAAGCGTTGGTTTGTAATGTGTTATCGCTGACCGCGGCGTTTGGCGCGTTGGTGTGGATCTTCCAGGAAGGCCATTTCGGTGCCCTGGGAACGACTCCGAGCGGGACGTTGGTGGCGAATATGCCGGTCCTACTGTTTTGCATCGCATTCGGTTTGTCCATGGACTACGAGGTGTTTCTGGTCTCCAGGATTCGGGAGTACTGGTTGGAATCCGGAGCCGCGCGACCCGCGCGAAGAAGCGTCGCAGAGGTGCACGCCGCCAACGACGAGAGCGTCGCGCTCGGCGTGGCCCGCACCGGTCGGGTGATCACCGCGGCAGCGTTGGTGATGTCCATGTCGTTCGCCGCGTTGATCGCTGCGCACGTGTCGTTCATGCGGATGTTCGGCCTCGGCCTGACTTTAGCCGTGGCTGCAGACGCCACACTGGTGCGGATGGTCGTGGTCCCAGCATTCATGCATGTGACGGGCCGCTGGAATTGGTGGGCACCGAGACCCCTGGCGTGGCTGCATGAGCGGTTCGGTGTCAGCGAGGCAGCAGAGCCGGTTTCGAGGAGACGTTCCCACGCCGGTGGGTTGGGCAAGATTGCCGGACGAAGCGACGGTCAGACGATCCCTGCCTCGCTGACGCGCAATGGTTGACGTCTCGATGAATGGTCTTCGCCGGCAACGTGCCCGGCGGGGCCCCAACGCCACATTACGGCAGCTGGCGGACTGGGTGCAGGCACGTCGCCCATCGGAGAAACGACGAGGACCATCGGAGGAATCCTGGCCATGACGTCAGGCGCGGCCGCTTCGGCGTCCAGGGTCGACCACCCGCTTTTCGCCCGGATCTGGCCCGTGGTCGCCGCACACGAAGCCGAAGCAATACGAGCCCTCCGCCGGGAGAATCTGGCCGGTTTGTCGGGGCGGGTGTTGGAAGTCGGGGCCGGCGTCGGGACGAACTTTGCCTACTACCCGGTGGCCGTCGAACAGGTCATCGCCATGGAGCCCGAGCCGCGGCTTGCTGCCAAGGCCCGCATCGCGGCCGCTGACGCACCCGTTCCGATAGTCGTGACGGACAAGACGGTCGAGGAGTTCCGCGACACCGAGACGTTTGACGCGGTGGTTTGCTCGCTGGTGCTGTGCTCGGTGAGCGACCCGGGCGCGGTGCTGGCGCACCTGCGTTCGCTACTACGGCGAGGCGGGGAGCTGCGCTATCTCGAGCATGTGGCCAGCGCCGGCGCTCGGGGCCGGGTGCAGCGGTTCGTCGACGCGACATTTTGGCCCAGGCTGGCGGGCAACTGTCACACGCATCGCCATACCGAACGCGCGATCCTCGACGCCGGATTCGTGGTGGACAGCTCCCGGCGGGAGTGGGCATTTCCCGCCTGGGTGCCGCTACCGGTGTCAGAGTTGGCTCTGGGCCGCGCGCACCGGACCTAGCTATAGCTAGTACTGCAGCCGTAGATAGGGATTGCTGATGCTGGCGTGTCTGCGCTGGTCAGGGCGGTGACCGCGGCATTGTTTTCAGTTTGTGACAACTTCTCAATATGCCGCGGTCGCCGCGGCTCATAGCGTAGACCCTGATCGGTGGCAGGCGGAGTTCTCGGCGGTGCTGGATCGGATCGCGCCGCGTTTCGCCCGGCACCAGCCGTTGCGCCATGCCGGTGAACTCATGGCCGGGATGGTTTCGGGCTTGGACCGCAAGAATTGCTGGACCATCGCCGAGCACCGCGGTGATACCACCCCGATGGGTTGCAGCATCTGTTGGCACGGGCCAGCTGGGACGCCGACGATGTCCGTGACGATCTGCGTGACTATCGCCATTGATCGATGGCGAAGGACCAGGCCACCAGTATATCGATGATTTGAATAGTCCAGCGCCGACATTGATGATATCTGTTGACGAATACGCTTGATTTACGATGTTCGGCCGCGGGCAGCGCGCTCCACCAGACCGAGCACAGCGAGGACGCGACGGCCGTCAGCGGCGTGCTGTGCCTCAACAGCGCCGACCAATAGCGAAGAAATCAAGTCCGTGCTCACCCGTGACCAGGGTGTCATGTTCGTCGACGGGTAGAAGCTTGTCGCCGCGGCGATCGGCTGCTCTGGTGCCGGCTGTGCCGACGGGTCGGTCCGCATCTGCTTCAGTGATTCTGTGATGCGACCGGCAACGTCTTCGTTGTTGGGTGTCAATGTGGTTCGTCGTCGTCTTGTTCGCACAGGATTTTCGCGGGGTGGTGGTATCGATTTATTCGCGGTTGGCCGTGGTCGAGGTGTGGTGGTGGTAGCCATTCGGTGTCGCCGTGGGCGTTTTTGCGGGTCTTCCAGCCTTTTTCGACAAGGCGATTGTCGGGGCCGCAGGCCAGCGTGAGGTCGTTGATGTCGGTACGGTGGGTGGTTGTCCACGGCGTTACGTGGTGGACCTCACTGTGGTAGGCCGGGGCGTCGCAACCCGGCCTGGAGCAGCCACGATCCTTCGCGTACAACATGATTCGCTGCGCCGGGGAAGCTAACCGCTTGGTGTGATACAACGCCAACGGCTTAGCGCCGTCAAACAATGCCAGATAGTGGTTGGCGTGGCTCGCCATCCGGATAAGGTCCGACATCGGCACCCGCGAACCACCACCGGTTACCCCCTTGCCGGTGGCGGCTTCCAGCTCCTTTAGCGTGGTGCTCACCACGATCGTTACCGGCAGCCCCTTGTGTTGGCCCAGCTCACCGGAGGCCAACAGGCCCCGCAGCGCGGCCAAAAACGCATCATGATTGCGTTGCGCCTGGCTGCGGGTGTCGCGGCGCACCGCGTCCGCATCCGGTGTGTCATCCACGAGCGGGGTCTGGTCATCGGGGTTGCACGCCCCCGGTGCGGCCAGTTTGGCCAACACCGCCTCGATGGTGGCCCGCAACTCCGGGGTCAGCAGACCGCTGATACGTGACATCCCGTCAAATTCCTGCTTACCCATCGTGATGCCGCGCTTGCGGGCACGCTCCTGGTCGGAAAAGTTGCCGTCGGGGTGCAGCCAGTCCATCAGCTGCGTGGCCAGGCCATGCAGGTGATCGGGACGCCGACTGGTGGCCAGTTCGGCCAGCTGGGCCTCGGCGGCCTCGCGGATACCCAGATCCACCGCGGCGGACAACTCCTTGAAGAAGGCCTGGATCTCCTTAATGTGTTCTCGGCCGATCTTGCCCTCACGTTGAGCGGCCGCGGTCGCGGTCAACTGCGCTGGCAGCGGTTCACCGGTCAGGGCGCGGCGCTCACCGAGGTCTTCGGCTTCGGCGATGCGGCGGCTGGCCTCACCGGGAGTGATGTGTAGCCGGTTGGCCAACGCCGTGCGCAGCGTCCCGCCGAGCTCTTCCTCGCAGGCTTGCCCAGCGAGTTGGTTGATCAAGGCGTGCTCGGCGGCGCCCTGGCGGCGCCGTTCGACCTCGAGTCGCTGCAAACACGCCAGCAATTCCGGGGTGGTCAACGCATCGCACTTGAGATCGAGCACCCGCGACAACGAGGCGTGGTAGGCATCCAACGCCGCGGAGATCTCCTCGCGCGTGTCCGACCTCATGCCTCGGATTCTACGAAGCACCACTGACAAGAACCGGGCCGTCATAGGCTCGGAATGATCAGTGAGGCAGAACGTTTCGCTCACAGCGAAAACAGCCGCGCCATAGCGACTGCCGCCACCAAATGCCGCGTGCACGCAGACACGCCAGCGTCAGCAATCCCTATCCACGGCTGCAGTACTAGGGCGTGTCTCCCAAATTTTTAGGTTACTGGCCAGCGAGGATTGGCCGGTGACGCGAGTGGGTGTGATTTCGGACGAGTTCTGGGCCGTGGTCGAGCCGTTGATGCCGTCGCATGAGGGCAAGCCCGGCAGACGGTTTAGCGATCACCGGCTTATCCTGGAAGGGATCGCGTGGCGGTTCCGTACGGGAAGTCCGTGGCGGGACCTGCCCGCTGAGTTCGGGCCGTGGCAAACGGTGTGGAAGCGCCATCACCGTTGGTCGCTGGATGGTACCTGCGACGAGGTGTTCGCCCACGTTGCCGCGGTGTTCGGGGTGGACGCTGAGGTGGCCGAGGATATCGAGAAGCTGCTGTCGGTGGATTCCACGAACGTGCGGGCACACCAGCATTCGGCGGGCGCCTGCTCGGACACGCTCGCCACAGGGGGCACTGTCGAATTACAAGAAATCCGCCGATGAACCCGACGATCATGCGATCGGCCGCTCGCGCGGCGGGCTGACCACCAAGATCCATGCCCTGACCGATCAGCGCGAAGCCCCGGTGCGGATCCGGTTGACCGCAGGCCAGGCCGGCGACAACCCGCAACTGCTGCCCCTGCTCGACGACTATCGCCATGCCAGCACCGAATACGCCCTGGGCAGCACGGATTTCCGCTTACTCGCCGACAAGGCCTACTCACACCCAAGTACCCGTGCCGCATTACGGTCTAAGAAGATCAAGCACACCATCCCCGAACGCCAAGATCAGATCGACCGGCGCAAGGCCAAGGGGTCTGCCGGCGGGCGGCCACCAGCATTCGACGCCGCGCTCTACGGGCTACGCAACACCGTCGAACGCGGCTTCCATCGACTCAAGCAGTGGCGCGGCATCGCAACCCGCTACGACAAATACGCCCTGACCTACCTCGGCGGCGTCCTGCTGGCCTGCGCCGTCATCCACGCCCGAGTGGGAACTCCGAAATTGGGAGACACGCCCTAGCCGAGACCGGCGAGCGTGCATCCAGGGCGAGATTCCGCCCGGCAAACCGTCGCCCTGAGTTCACGTTCGGCGCCCATAGGCGACTATTTCAGCAGGGCGGGCAGGCGCTCCAACAGCCCCGGCAACGCTTGGCTGGCCGACTCGCGGATGCTGATCGTCGCGCTGCCGGACAACGGCGTGGGCTCGGGATTGACTTCGATCACGGCAGTGCCGCGCGCCAGCGCCAGGTCGGGTAAACCGGCCGCCGGGTAGACGATCGCCGAGGTCCCCACCACGACCATCACGTCGGCGCTCCCTGTCGCCTCGACCGCGCTCCGCCACGGCTCCTCTGGCAGCGGCTCACCGAACCATACGATGTCGGGCCGGATCAGACCGCCGCAGTCGCAGACCGGCGGCTCCACTTCGATCGCAGGCTCGGGCATCTCCGGAAGGGCGTCGGTGTAGGGCACACCACAACGTGCACAACGAAATTCGAAAAGGCTGCCGTGCAGGTGATGCACCGCACCGCTGCCGGCGCGCTCGTGCAGATCGTCGACATTCTGGGTGATGACGCTGACCTCAGCATGGTCCTGCCAGGCGGCGATCGCGCGATGCCCGTCGTTGGGTTCGACGTTGGCCACCAGATAATGGCGCCATAGGTACCATCCCCAGACCCGCTCGGGGTTGCGCAGCCAGCCTTGCGTGCTGGACAGCTCGTAAGGGTCGAATCGGGCCCACAATCCGTTCTTGTCATCGCGGAACGTCGGTACACCGCTTTCCGCGGAGATCCCCGCGCCGCTGAGCACCGCCACTCGCATCCCACAAACATAGCTGTGCTTGGTAGATACTGGGTACGTGGAGCTGCGGGATTGGTTACGGGTCGACGTGAAGGCGGGAAAGCCGTTGTTCGACCAGCTCAGAACCCAGGTGATCGACGGAGTCCGCGCCGGCGCATTGCCGCCCGGCACCCGGCTCCCGACGGTGCGTGACTTGGCCGGGCAGCTGGGCGTGGCGGCCAATACCGTGGCCCGCGCCTACCGCGAGTTGGAATCGGCGGCGATCGTCGAAACGCGGGGACGCTTCGGCACTTTCATTTCCCGCTTCGATCCGACCGACGCCGCGATGGCTGCCGCGGCCAAGGAATATGTCGGCGTGGCGCGAGCGCTGGGGCTGACGAAGTCCGATGCGATGCGCTATCTCACCCACGTGCCGGACGACTGAATTCCAGCAAAGTCAGGCACGGCCGCAGCGGATCGAATACGGGCAGGCGGTAAACGGTCGACAGCGCCATATTGACCCACAGGCCACGGCCCGGTGGCACCCGCAGATCGCGGACCGCGACGACACCAGGCACCTTATTTACCAGGTCCGCGGCCTGCGCGACGGACATGCTGAACGGCATGCGCGGCACCTTGTAGCGCAGCGAGGTTCGTAACCCGAGCCGGCTCCACCCAGCGAACCAGCGCGGCGGCAGGTCGAAGAGCATTTGGCCGCCAGGAAACGTTTGAGCGCATTGGGCGATTAACCCCAGTGCCTGTTCGGGTTGTAGGTACATCAGTAATCCTTCGGCGGTGATGAACACCCCGCCGGCGGGATCGACGGAATCCATCCAGCTGTAGTCCAGCGCAGACTGGGCACACACCGACACGCGCGGCGAGCTCGGCAGCAGCCGTGTCCGTAAATCGACGATCGGTGGCAGGTCAACTGTCAGCCAACGGAACTGGCCGCCCGGGATGGCCACGTCCAAACGCCAAAAGCTGGTTTGCAAGCCCTCCGCCAACGCCACCACGGTGGCCGCTGGGTGCTGATCGAGATAATGCTGTGCCGCCATGTCGAAGGCCCGTGCTCGTAGGGCGAAGCCCTGGCCGGTAGGGCCGAACTTCGCGAAGTCGAAGTCGATCGACTCGACCAGGGCTACCGCCATCGGATCGTCGATAATGGCATCGCGGCGGCGGGCCTCTGCGGCCCGGGCGTTCAGCGTCAGCAAGGCGGTCTCGGAGACTCCGGTGAGTGCGACCCGCTGTTTGGCGGGCTTATGGGCACTCACCGCAACACCTTAGCCAGCGTGCGCAGGTTGCGGGTCGTGGTCGACGACTTGTAGCGCTTCTTGCCCATCGTCTGGCCGATGGTGCTGTCCAGGGTGCTGCCCTTGGGTACCTGCCAGTAGAGGACGCCAAGAGGGTCGGGTCCACGACTGATGTTCTCGTCAGGGCCGGCTGTGTCGGCGAGTGCGGATAGCTCGTCGAGTATCGCGGCGTCGGCAACGAAGGTGACGTACGACTGGTATCCCTCGAGCTCGCATTCAAATGGGTATGCCGCCACGATGGTGCGCACCGTATCGACGTCGTAGATCAACGCCCACGCGTCGTAGCCGAATCGTTCGCGTAGCGTGGCTTCGGTCTTCTCGCGCACTTCCGCGGCACCGCACGTCGACTCCAGCAACACGTTGCCGCTGGCCAGGATGGTGCGCACATTGCAGAATCCCGCATCGGTCAACGCCGTCGCCATCTCGGCCATCTTGAGGTTGACGCCGCCGACGTTGACACCGCGCAGAAACGCCGCGAACTTGGCCATACCCGATTGCACCAGGCCGCCGGAGAATGACGCAACGGCGACGTAGGCTCTTGGCATGGCCCGCCAAGTCTTCGACGACAAGCTGTTGGCCGTAATCAGTGGAAACTCCATTGGGGTGCTGGCCACCATTAAGCACGACGGGCGCCCCCAGTTGTCCAACGTGCAATATCACTTCGACCCGCGCAAACTGCTGATACAGGTATCGATCGCCGAGCCGCGAGCCAAGACTCGCAACCTGCGTCGCGACCCACGGGCTTCGATCCTGGTCGACGCCGACGACGGATGGTCATACGCCGTTGCTGAGGGCACTGCGCAACTGACACCTCCTGCGGCGGCGCCCGATGACGACACCGTGGAGGCGCTGATTGCCTTGTATCGCAACATCGCTGGCGAGCATCCGGACTGGGACGACTACCGGCAGGCGATGGTCACCGATCGGCGTGTGTTGCTGACGCTGCCGATCTCGCACGTATACGGCCTGCCGCCCGGTATGCGCTAACCCCCGGGGCTGCGGACCTACGGACTGGGTCGGATTGCCTCGCTGCTCGGCGGGCCGCATCCTGCGGCCCGCATCGTCGCGAGGCTGGGTCGGATTGCCTCGCTCCTCGCCGTGCCGCATCCTGCGGCCCGCATCGTCGCGAGGCTAGGCTGCGGGTATGGGTGAATCGAAGTCCCCGCAAGAGTCCAGCTCAGAGGGTGAGACCAAGCGCAAGTTCCGGGAAGCCCTCGACCGCAAGATGGCACAGTCGTCGAGCGGATCCGATCATAAGGATGGCGGCGGCAAGCAGTCGCGGGCGCACGGTCCGGTGGCGAGCCGTCGGGAATTCCGCCGCAAGAGCGGCTAGCCACGGGGCGCGGCTGCTCAGCGGCGACCCGAACGTTGCCGAAGATGCTCATCAAGAGGTCCGTCCCGACAGCTCTACACTGAGGACGTGCCAAATCTGCAGCTTGTCCAAGAGCCGGCAGCCGACGCGCTGCTGAACGCCAACCCATTCGCGTTGCTGGTGGGCATGTTGCTCGACCAGCAGGTGCCGATGGAGACCGCCTTCGCCGGGCCGAAGAAGATCGCCGATCGGATGGGTAGCTTTGACGCCGGCGACATCGCCGACTACGACCCGGATAAGTTCGTCGCACTGTGCTCGGAAAGGCCTGCTATACACCGATTTCCGGGCTCGATGGCCAAACGCATCCAGGCGCTCGCGCAGATCATCGTGGACCGCTACGACGGGGATGCGGCCGCATTGTGGACCGCCGGCGAACCTGACGGGAACGAGTTGCTGCGGCGGCTTAAGGGGTTACCCGGCTTCGGTGAGCAGAAGGCGCGGATCTTTCTCGCGTTGCTTGGCAAGCAGTACGGAGTGACGCCGAAGGGTTGGCAGGTGGCAGCCGGGGAGTTCGGTCAGCCCGGCACCTATCTATCCGTCGCCGATATCGTCGACGCCGGGTCGCTTGGGCAGGTGCGATCGCACAAGAGGCAAAGGAAAGCGGCGGCCAAGGCAGAGGGAAAGGCGCCAACGTGAAGACACACCTGACGTGTCCGTGCGGCGAAGCCATCACCGGCAAGGACGAGGACGAGCTGGTCGAGCTGACTCAGGCCCACCTTGCCAGCGTTCATCCCGGCCTGGAGTACGACCGCGACGCCATATTGTTCATGGCGTACTGATGGACCATTCCCGCTGGTGCTAGGGCACCACCGTTGAGCCGATCGTCGGCATGAACTGGCACTGCCGGTCCTTGGTGGTCACCTGCCCGAAGATCGTTGACATGATGCTGCCTGAACCGGTGTCGGCGATTACGGTCAACGTGGTCGGTCCGTCCGGATTGATGTCCGAACGCGGCCGCAGGGTGGCGCTGCCGGACTTTCCCGTGGTCAGGTTCACCCACGTGACGTTCAGCGGCAACCTCTGCACGTCGGCGGGCCCCGGCGTGCCGACGGCCGTGAACACGTAGGCGGTCTGGCCGGGTCCGGGACCGGGCAGCGGGATCTTGGCGGGCCCCGCCACCGACAGCGCGGTCGCGATGGAATTGCTGCCGTCCGCCACACAATTGGGGCCGATCGAGGGGTACATGAAGTCCTGTGTGGGCGGAGCGTCGGCGCCGAAGCCCGAGGCAGGCGCCGGAGCGGCCGCTGGCGCCGGTGCCGCCGAGGCCGGCGCCGGAGCGGCGGCGCGCGGCGCAGGTGGCGCCGGTGGCGGCCCCGGTACCGCAACCGGTTGGGCTGCGTCAGGTGCTGGTGCCGGCGCGGAAGCCGGCGGCGCGGCGACCGGCGGCGTAACCGTAGGTGCCACAGCGGGTGCGGGGCCCGCGGCGTGGGATGGATCGATGCCGGTCGGAAGATGTGCCTGCACACCTGGCTCGGCGCCCAGTGGGGGCACATGCGGCACCGGGATGGCCTCGGGCAGGGCGACACCATGAGGCGCCGGCACACCCAGGGCAGCAGAGTCGGGATTGGTCGGCTCAGCCACAAACTGGTTCACCGAGGAAGCGACGTTCTTGGATTCGGTGGGCACTGCCGGATTGCCGGCGAACGCAGACGCTGCGGCCATGAGCAGTTGCGTCGCCTGTGCCGGGTTCATCGCCGCTTGCTGGATTATCGGACTCAGCTGGGCCAACGCCGGCAAGCCCGGTAGCTGTTGAGTGGGGTTGGGCTGCGGCGTCGCCGGGTCGGCTGCCGCGTTCGGACACAGCGCGAACGCGGCAGCCGAGGTGATGACGACGGCGGCCAAACCTTTGCACACACTCCAAGTGCTTGCCACGGTGGTGTTCTCCCGGTGTTCGGTGTTGGTCAGCCTTCTCACAGATGCGTCAGGGCAGCGCGGCGAGCAACGACGGCGGCCCGGGCGGTAACGCGGGCGCGCCGGGAGCCGGCGGCGTCGGCGCGATGGGCGCTGCCGGAATGACCCCCGATGCGAGCGCCGGTAGGTCGGCTGGCAGCGAAAGCTGTTGCGGCACTTGGAGCGGAAGGTAGGGCAGCTGCGGTAGGTCGACCTTCGCCGACGGCACGCCGGGAACGGAGGCCGGCACCGCGGCCGCCGCCGGGGCCGGTGCGGTTATCCCCGGGATCGGGGCGTTCACTCCGGGAATGGTCGGAGCTGCCGCCGGGGCGGTGACGGGGAGCGCCGGTGCCGCCGGGGTTATCCCCGGGATCGGGGCGTTCACTCCGGGAATGGACGGAGTTAGCGCGGGGGCCGCGGCTGCCGCCGGTGCGGCCGGCGTCAGTCCTGGAAAGGTGGCGGTTATCCCGGGGGCGGCGGGTGCGGGTTCCGCAACTTTGGGGGCGCTCAGCGGCGGAGTGGCGCCCAGAGCCGTCGCGAGGTTTTGCAGGATTTGCGGTGCGTTGGCGGCCGAGCTGATCAGCTGCTGCGGAATGTTGGGAGCAGGCGCCGGCGCCGGTGCCGGATCTGCGTGAGCGATACCGCCCGTAAGTAGTGCGGCGGATGAACCGACCAAGACGGCGGCGGCGCGGACAAACGTCCAGATGGTTGGCATGTCTCTCCCTGGTTAGCGGTGACGGGTCTCGCCGAACGTATCGCGGTGCAGATGTGACTCAAGTGACACGTGTGGCATTTATGTGATTGTTACGGATACGAGTGGTTGTGGTGACCGGGCACCCGAGTGATGTGCCGCACCCTGATCGACGGCCCGGTGCGCTCGGCGATCGCTAAAGTCAGGCAGATAGACACCACCTCATCCACCCCGGCGGCCGCCAGGCGCGTGACCTCACCACCGGCCCGGGAGACACGCGCCGCCGTGCTGCTACTGGTCCTCAGCGTCGGTGCGCGACTCGCCTGGACCTATCTGGCGCCCAACGGCGCAAACTTCGTCGACCTGCACGTTTACGTGAGCGGTGCAGCGTCCCTCGACCATCCCGGCACCCTGTATGGCTACGTCTACGCTGATCAGACCCCGGACTTCCCGCTGCCGTTCACCTATCCGCCGTTTGCGGCTGTGGTCTTCTACCCGTTGCATTTGGTGCCGTTCGGTCTGATCGCGCTGCTGTGGCAAGTAGTGACGATGGCCGCGCTCTACGGCGCGGTTCGGATCAGCCAGCGCCTGATGGGGGGCACCGCTGAGACCGGTCATTTCGCCGCGATGTTATGGACGGCGATCGCCATCTGGATCGAGCCGTTGCGCAGCACCTTTGACTATGGGCAGATCAACGTGCTGCTGATGCTGGCGGCGCTTTGGGCGGTCTACACCCCGCGGTGGTGGCTATCGGGACTGCTGGTCGGGGTGGCCTCGGGTGTCAAGTTGACGCCGGCGATTACCGCTGTCTACCTCGTCGGCGTTCGGCGGTTGCATGCGGCCGCATTTTCGGTGGTCGTGTTCCTTGCCACCGTCGGCGTGTCGCTACTGGTCGTCGGCGATGAAGCCCGCTACTACTTCACCGACCTGTTGGGCGACGCAGGCCGGGTTGGGCCCATCGCCACCTCCTTCAATCAATCCTGGCGCGGCGCGATTTCCCGGATTCTCGGTCACGACGCCGGTTTTGGTCCGCTGGTTCTGGCTGCGATCGCCAGTACGGCGGTATTGGCCATCCTGGCCTGGCGTGCGCTCGACAGGTCCGATCGGCTGGGCAAACTATTGGTGGTCGAGTTGTTCGGCCTGCTGCTCTCGCCGATCTCCTGGACTCACCACTGGGTGTGGCTAGTGCCGCTGATGATCTGGCTGATTGACGGGCCAGCGCGTGAGCGCCCGGGCGCCCGGATTTTGGGCTGGGGCTGGTTGGTGTTGACCATCGTCGGCGTGCCGTGGTTGCTGAGCTTTGCTCAACCGAGCATCTGGCAAATCGGCCGGCCGTGGTATTTGGCCTGGGCCGGTCTGGTCTACGTGGTGGCGACGCTGGCGACCTTGGGCTGGATCGCCGCCTCCGAGCGTTACGTGCGCATTCGGCCGCGGCGCATGGCCAATTAGGCCCCAAACATTGCGTCGATATCGTGCGCCATCGCAATGTCGTTTTCCGTGATACCACCTACCGCATGCGTAACCAGCGCGAAAGTTACTGTTCGCCAACGGATATCGATGTCCGGATGATGATTTACCTCCTCGGCTCGCTCGGCCACCCGGCGTACGGCGTCGATACCGGCCATAAACGTCGGAAACTTGATTGACCTACGCAGGACACCACCGGCGCGCTGCCAGCCGTTGAGGTCGTGCAGTGCGGCGTCGACCTGCTCATCCGTTAACACAGCCATACCTCGACGGTATACCGTCACAGGTCATGCTGAATCAGATCGTGGTTGCCGGAGCCATCGTCCGCGGTTGCACGGTCTTGGTGGCGCAACGCGTTCGGCCACCGGAGTTGGCGGGTCGTTGGGAACTTCCCGGCGGTAAGGTCGCCGCCGGCGAAACCGAGCGCGCCGCGCTGGCCCGAGAGCTCGCCGAAGAACTGGGACTCGAGGTCGCCGACCTCGCGGTGGGCGACCGTGTGGGCGACGATATTGCGTTGAACGGCACGACGACGCTGCGGGCCTATCGCGTGCATCTGCTTGGCGGCGAACCGCGTGCGCGTGACCACCGGGCGCTGTGCTGGGTGACGGCGGCCGAACTGCACGATGTCGACTGGGTACCAGCCGACCGCGGCTGGATTGCGGACCTGGCGCGAACCCTCAACGGGTCCGCCGCAGATGTCCACCGTCGCTGTTAGGAAACCGACGGTGTGGTTGACGGTGGCCGCCGTCAACTTGGTTAGAACAACGTGACAAAATGTTAACTTGGGTTTGCATGCCCGTAGCGATCACGATGGTTTTCTGGACGCGTGGCGACAACTTCCGGGCAGGACGCTGCCGCCCATCCATCGAGATACCCGATGTTGACGAGAGGGGTCCCCGACCCGGCGGACCGGGGCTTGACGGGCGCAATGCGGCGCGGCCGGCCAGCCCGTAACGTCCAGCGAGTGCGGTCGCGCGCCGACGGCCCGGCCCCACACCGCTCATGACGAGGAGGGTCATCCCGTGACCGTTACACCTCACGTCGGTGGACCGCTCGAAGAGCTGCTGGAGCGCAGCGGGCGCTTCTTCACCCCAGGTGAGTTCTCGGCCGACCTGCGCACCGTAACCCGGCGCGGCGGCCGCGAAGGTGACGTGTTCTACCGCGATCGGTGGAGTCACGACAAAGTGGTCCGATCCACGCACGGAGTCAACTGCACCGGATCCTGCTCATGGAAGATCTACGTCAAAGACGGGATCATCACCTGGGAAACCCAGCAGACCGACTACCCGTCGGTGGGCCCGGACCGGCCCGAATACGAGCCACGAGGTTGTCCCCGTGGCGCGTCGTTCTCCTGGTACAGCTATTCGCCGACGCGGGTGCGCTATCCGTATGCCCGGGGCGTGCTGGTTGAGATGTACCGGGAAGCCAAGACCCGCCTGGGCGACCCGGTGCTGGCGTGGGCCGACATTCAGGCGGATCCCGAGCGCAGACGCCGCTATCAACAGGCCCGCGGCAAGGGTGGGCTGGTCCGGGTGAGCTGGGCCGAGGCCAGCGAGATGGTGGCCGCCGCCCACGTGCACACCATCAAGACATACGGCCCGGACCGGGTCGCCGGCTTCTCGCCGATTCCGGCGATGTCAATGGTCAGCCATGCCGCGGGGTCCCGGTTCGTGGAGCTGATCGGCGGCGTGATGACGTCGTTCTACGACTGGTACGCCGACTTGCCGGTGGCCTCGCCGCAGGTGTTCGGCGACCAGACCGACGTGCCCGAATCCGGCGACTGGTGGGATGCGTCGTATTTGGTCATGTGGGGCTCCAACGTCCCGATCACCCGGACGCCCGACGCACATTGGATGGCGGAGGCCCGTTACCGCGGCGCTAAAGTCGTTGTCGTCAGCCCGGACTACGCCGACAACACCAAGTTCGCCGACGAGTGGGTGCGGTGCGCCGCCGGTACCGATACCGCGCTGGCGATGGCGATGGGCCACGTGATCCTGTCGGAATGTTACGTCCGTAACCAGGTTCCGTTCTTTGTCGACTATGTGCGCCGCTACACCGACCTGCCGTTTTTGATCAAGTTGGAAAAGCGGGGCGACCTGCTGGTTCCCGGAAAGTTCTTGACCGCGGCCGACATTGGTGAAGAAAGTGAGAACGCGGCGTTCAAACCCGCCCTGCTGGATGAGCTTACGAATACCGTTGTCGTGCCGCAGGGCTCACTGGGATTCCGTTTCGGTGAGGACGGTGTTGGGAAGTGGAACCTGGACCTGGGTTCGGTGGTGCCGGCGCTAAGTGTGGAGATGGACAAGGCTGTCAACGGCGATCGCAGTGCTGAACTGGTTACGCTGCCCAGCTTTGACACCATCGACGGGCACGGTGAGACGGTGTCGCGTGGGGTGCCGGTGCGCCGGGCGGGCAAGCATCTGGTGTGCACGGTGTTCGATCTGATGTTGGCCCACTACGGGGTGGCGCGTGCGGGGCTGCCCGGCGAATGGCCGACCGGCTACCACGACCGAACCCAGCAGAACACCCCGGCCTGGCAGGAGTCGATCACCGGTGTGCCGGCCGCGCAGGCAATCCGGTTTGCCAAGGAATTCGCCCGCAACGCGACCGAATCCGGAGGACGGTCGATGATCATCATGGGCGGCGGAATCTGTCACTGGTTCCACAGCGATGTCATGTACCGCTCGGTGTTGGCGCTGCTCATGTTGACCGGATCGATGGGACGCAACGGCGGCGGGTGGGCGCACTACGTCGGCCAGGAGAAGGTGCGTCCGTTGACCGGGTGGCAGACGATGGCGATGGCCACCGACTGGTCGCGGCCGCCGCGTCAGGTGCCCGGCGCGTCGTACTGGTATGCGCACACCGACCAATGGCGCTACGACGGCTACGGCGCGGACAAGCTTGCCAGCCCGGTGGGTCGCGGCAGGTTCGCCGGCAAGCACACCATGGACCTGCTGACCTCGGCCACGGCGATGGGCTGGAGCCCGTTCTATCCACAATTCGATCGGTCCAGTCTCGATGTCGCCGACGAGGCCCGCGCCGCGGGCCGCGACGTGGGTGATTACGTCGCCGAACAACTTGCCCAGCACAAGCTGAAGCTCTCGATTACCGATCCGGATAACCCGGTCAACTGGCCGCGGGTGCTCACCGTCTGGCGGGCGAACCTGATCGGCTCGTCGGGCAAGGGCGGCGAGTATTTCTTGCGGCATCTGCTGGGCACCGACTCCAACGTACAGTCCGACCCTCCCACCGACGGTGTGCATCCCCGGGATGTGGTGTGGGACAGCGACATTCCAGAGGGCAAGCTCGACCTGATAATGTCGATCGACTTCCGGATGACGTCGACGACGCTGGTGTCGGATGTCGTGTTGCCCGCCGCGACCTGGTACGAGAAATCCGACCTGTCCAGTACCGATATGCACCCGTACGTGCACTCGTTCAGTCCGGCGATCGATCCGCCGTGGGAAACCCGTTCGGACTTTGACGCATTCGCCGCCATCGCGCGTGCTTTCAGTGCGCTGGCGAAACGTCATCTGGGCACTCGCACCGATGTGGTGCTGACCGCGCTGCAGCACGACACCCCGGATGAGATGGCATATCCCGATGGCACCGAACGTGATTGGCTGGCGACCGGAGAAGTCCCGGTGCCAGGCAGGACGATGAGCAAGCTCACTGTGGTGGAGCGGGACTACACCGCGATCTACGACAAGTGGCTGACCCTGGGACCGCTCATCGACCAGTTCGGGATGACCACCAAGGGATATACCGTCCATCCCTTCCGGGAGGTCAGCGAGCTGGCAGCCAACTTCGGGGTGATGAATTCCGGTGTGGCGGTGGGTCGTCCGGCGATCACCACGGCTAAGCGGATGGCTGACGTGATCCTGGCGCTGTCCGGCACATGCAACGGGCGACTCGCGGTCGAGGGATTCCTCGAGCTGGAGAAGCGTACCGGGCAGCGGCTGGCTCATCTGGCCGAGGGCAGCGAGGAACGCCGCATCACCTACGCCGATACCCAGGCGCGTCCCGTGCCGGTGATCACCAGCCCGGAATGGTCGGGCAGCGAGAGCGGTGGCCGCCGCTACGCGCCGTTCACGATCAACATCGAGCATCTTAAGCCGTTTCACACGCTCACCGGGCGTATGCACTTCTACCTGGCGCATGACTGGGTCGAAGAACTCGGCGAGCAGTTGCCCGTCTATCGGCCGCCGCTGGACATGGCGCGGCTGTTCAACCAGCCCGAGCTCGGACCGACCGACGATGGACTCGGGCTCACCGTGCGCTATCTGACGCCGCACTCCAAGTGGTCGTTTCACTCGACCTACCAGGACAACCTATACATGTTGTCGTTGTCCCGTGGCGGTCCGACGATGTGGATGAGCCCGGGTGACGCGGCGAAAATCAATGTGCGCGACAATGATTGGGTAGAGGCGGTCAATGCCAACGGCATCTACGTGTGCCGGGCAATCGTCAGCCACCGGATGCCCGAGGGTGTGGTGTTCGTCTACCACGTGCAGGAGCGCACCGTGGACACGCCGCGCACCGAGACCAACGGCAAACGCGGCGGCAACCATAACGCGCTGACCCGCGTACGAATCAAACCCAGCCACCTGGCCGGTGGCTACGGCCAGCACGCGTTCGCGTTCAACTACCTGGGTCCGACCGGTAACCAGCGTGACGAGGTGACCGTGGTGCGCCGCCGCAGCCAGGAAGTGCGGTACTGACCAATGAAGGGCCCGAGCGACGCTTGCGGAGCGAGACGATGAAGGTCATGGCGCAGATGGCGATGGTGATGAACCTCGACAAATGCATTGGTTGCCATACCTGCTCGGTGACCTGCAAGCAGGCCTGGACCAATCGCTCGGGAACCGAGTACGTGTGGTTCAACAATGTCGAAACCCGTCCGGGTGTGGGCTACCCGCGCACCTACGAGGATCAGGAGCGGTGGCGCGGGGGGTGGGTGCGCGACAAGAAGGGCCGGCTGCGGCTGCGCGACGGCGGCCGGATCCATAAGCTGTTGCGCATCTTTGCCAACCCCAAGCTGCCCACTATCGGCGACTACTACGAGCCGTGGACCTATGACTACGAAAACCTGACATCGGCGCCGGCGGGTGACACCTTTCCGACCGCGGCGCCGCGAAGCCTGATCAGCGGCAATCCGATGAAGGTGTCGTGGGGATCCAACTGGGACGACAACCTGGCCGGGTCGCCAGAGATCGTGCCGAACGACCCGGTGCTAAAGAAGGTCAACCAAGTCAACCAAGAGGTCAAGCTGAAGCTTGAAGAGACCTTCATGTTTTACCTGCCGCGGATCTGCGAGCACTGCCTGAACCCGTCGTGTGTGGCGTCGTGTCCGTCGGGGGCGATGTACAAGCGCACCGAGGACGGCATCGTGCTCGTCGACCAGGACCGCTGCCGCGGCTGGCGGATGTGTGTGTCCGGGTGCCCATACAAGAAGGTGTATTTCAACCACAAGACCGGCAAGGCCGAAAAGTGCACCCTGTGCTATCCGCGCATCGAGGTGGGGTTGCCGACGGTGTGCTCGGAAACGTGTGTGGGGCGGCTGCGCTATCTGGGTCTGGTGCTCTATGACGTCGATCAGGTGCTGCAGGCCGCGTCGGTGGAAAGCGACACCGACCTCTACGAGGCGCAGCGCCGGATCCTGCTGGACCCGCACGATCCGCGGGTGATCGCCGGGGCGCGCGCGGAAGGCATCGCCGACGAGTGGATCGAGGCCGCCCAGCGGTCCCCGGTGTACGCGTTGATCAACACCTACCGGGTGGCGCTGCCGCTACATCCGGAGTACCGGACCATGCCGATGGTCTGGTACATCCCGCCGCTGTCGCCGGTGGTCGACGCGGTCAGCCGCGACGGGCACGACGGGGAGGACCTGGGCAATTTGTTCGGCGCGCTGGACGCACTGCGGATTCCGATTGCCTATCTGGCCGAGCTGTTCACCGCGGGCGACACCGAGGTGGTCGCGGGCGTGTTGCGGCGGCTGGCGGCGATGCGCTGCTACATGCGCGACATCAACCTGGGCCGGGAGACCCAGCCCCACATCCCGGAATCGGTCGGGATGACCGAGGAGCAGATCTACCAGATGTACCGACTGTTGGCTGTGGCGAAATATGAAGAGCGCTATGTCATTCCGACGTCGTACGCGGGGGAGCTGCCGGCCGCGGCGATGACCGACGATATGGGGTGCTCGTTGTCGGTCGACGGCGGACCGGGAATGTACGAGTCCGGTCCGTTCGGGCAGGGCAGCCCTACTCCGGTGCCAATCGCCGTGGAGAGCTTCCACGCTCTGCAGCATGCCGGTAGCGCGGCCACCGGCGGCGCTGGCCGATCCCGGGTCAACCTGCTCAACTGGGACCCCAACGGCGCAGCGGCGGGGCTCTTCCCGGAGCCTCAGCCCAGCAAGGATGTGGTCCAGCGATGAAGTTGCTGTCTCGTGTCCGAGAGCGGTCGAGCGCCACCACAATGAGGGACCGACTGGTGTGGCAGTCGGCCTCGCTACTGCTGGCCTATCCGGATGACGGGCTGGCCGAGCGGCTGCACATGGTCGATGCGCTGCGCGCCCACCAAACGGGCCCGGCGGCGGCGCTGCTAGGGCGAACGGTAGCGGAGTTGCGTGCCCTGGCGCCGATGGCCGCGGCGGCGCAGTACGTCGAGACCTTCGATATGCGACGCCGATCCACGATGTATCTGACGTACTGGACCGCCGGGGACACCCGCAACCGCGGCCGGGAGATGCTGGCGTTCGCCACCGCCTATCGAGACGCCGGCGTCAAGCCGCCGCGTACCGAGGCGCCCGACTACCTGCCCGTCGTGCTCGAGTTCGCCGCCACCGTCGACCCCGAGGCCGGACGTCGGCTGCTGACCGAGCACCGTGTGCCGATCGACGTGTTGCGCGGCGCGCTGGCCGACGCCAAGTCACCCTATGAGTACACCGTGGCGGCGATCTGCGAGACACTGCCCGCTGCCACCAACCAGGAAGTGCGTCGGGCACAACGCCTAGCTCAGTCGGGGCCGCCCGCGGAAGCCGTTGGTTTGCAACCGTTTACCTTGACCGTCCCGCCCAAGCGCGCCGAGGGGGCCTGACCTTGGCCGTCTTGGACTTGGTTGAGATCTTCTGGGATGCCGCGCCTTACGTCGTTGTGGCGATCGCGGTGGTCGGCACCTGGTGGCGGTATCGCTACGACAAGTTCGGCTGGACCACACGCTCGTCGCAGCTCTACGAGTCGCGGTTGCTGTCGATCGGCAGCCCGATGTTCCATTTCGGCAGCTTGCTGGTGATCATGGGCCACGTGATGGGCCTGTTCATTCCGGATTCCTGGACCAGAGCGTTCGGCATGAGCGATCACCTGTACCATCTGCAGGCGCTGCTGCTTGGCGCGCCCGCCGGTTTCGCCACTCTGCTCGGTATCGGGTTGCTGATCTATCGGCGGCGCATCCAGACACCGGTGTGGCTGGCTACCACTCGGAATGACAAGCTGATGTACCTGGTGCTGGTGTGCGCGATCGTGGCTGGCCTGGCATGCACGCTGATGGGCGCCACCCATGAGGGCGATATGCACGATTACCGGCGCTCGGTGTCGGTCTGGTTCCGCTCGATCTGGATGCTAGCGCCGCGTGGCGATCTGATGGCCCAGGCGACGCTGTACTACCAGGTGCATGTGCTGATCGCGCTCGCGCTGTTTGCGCTCTGGCCGTTTACCCGATTGGTGCACGCGTTCAGCGCGCCGATCGCCTACCTGTTCCGGCCCTACATCGTGTACCGCAGCCGCGAGGTGGCGGCCAAGCACGAATTGATCGGTTCCGCGCCGCGTCGTCGTGGGTGGTAGTTCTCTGCCACAATCACCGTCGTGCCATTCCGCAACGTTGCCATCGTCGCGCACGTCGACCACGGCAAGACCACCCTGGTTGACGCCATGTTGCGGCAGTCCGGGGCGCTGCGTGAACGCGGTGAGCTGCAGGAACGGGTGATGGACACGGGCGATCTGGAGCGGGAGAAGGGCATCACCATCCTGGCCAAGAACACCGCCGTGCACCGCCATCACCCGGATGGAACCGTCACCGTAATCAATGTCATAGACACCCCGGGGCACGCGGACTTCGGTGGCGAGGTGGAGCGCGGGCTGTCCATGGTGGACGGGGTGCTGCTGCTGGTCGACGCCTCCGAGGGTCCATTGCCGCAGACGCGGTTTGTTCTGCGTAAAGCGCTGGCCGCCCATTTGCCGGTGATTCTGGTGGTCAACAAGACAGACCGGCCCGACGCCCGCATCGCCGAGGTCGTGGACGCCAGCCACGACCTGTTGCTAGATGTCGCGTCCGACCTTGACGACGAAGCGGCCGCAGCGGCCGAACACGCGCTGGGCCTGCCGACGCTGTACGCATCCGGGCGCGCCGGGGTGGCGAGCACCACGGCGCCGCCCGACGGCCAGGTTCCCGACGGCACCAACCTGGATCCGTTGTTCGAGGTGCTCGAAAAGCATGTGCCGCCGCCGAAAGGAGAGCCGGACGCACCGCTGCAGGCGCTGGTCACCAACCTGGACGCGTCGACCTTTCTGGGTCGGTTGGCGCTGATCCGCATCTACAACGGCCGCATCCGCAAAGGCCAGCAGGTTGCGTGGATCCGTCAGGTGGATGGTCAGCAGACCGTCACCACTGCCAAGATCACCGAATTGTTGGCCACCGAAGGCGTGGAACGCAAACCAACCGACGCTGCCGTCGCCGGCGATATCGTCGCCGTCGCCGGCCTGCCCGAGATCATGATCGGCGACACGCTGGCCGCTTCCGCGAATCCCGTTGCCCTGCCCAGGATTACCGTGGACGAGCCGGCGATCTCGGTCACCATCGGCACCAACACCTCGCCGCTGGCGGGCAAGGTGGGTGGTCACAAGCTCACCGCGCGCATGGTCCGAAGCAGGCTGGATGCCGAGCTGGTGGGCAACGTGTCGATTCGTGTCGTCGACATCGGCGCCCCGGACGCCTGGGAGGTACAGGGTCGCGGCGAGCTGGCGCTGGCGGTGCTGGTCGAGCAGATGCGCCGAGAGGGTTTCGAATTGACCGTGGGTAAGCCACAGGTGGTGACCAAGACCATCGATGGCACGCTGCACGAGCCATTCGAGTCGATGACCGTCGACTGCCCCGAGGAGTACATCGGCGCGGTCACGCAATTGATGGCCGCGCGCAAGGGCCGCATGGTGGAGATGGCCAACCACACCACCGGCTGGGTCCGCATGGACTTCGTGGTTCCCAGTCGCGGCCTGATTGGGTGGCGCACCGACTTCCTCACCGAGACCCGTGGCTCCGGTGTCGGGCATGCGGTGTTCGACGGATACCGGCCATGGGCGGGGGAGATCCGGGCCCGCCACACCGGTTCTCTGGTATCGGACCGGGCCGGCGCCATCACACCGTTCGCGTTGCTGCAACTCGCCGATCGGGGGCAGTTCTTCGTCGAGCCCGGCCAACAGACCTACGAGGGCATGGTCGTCGGGATCAACCCCCGTCCGGAGGACCTCGACATCAATGTCACCCGGGAGAAGAAGCTGACCAACATGCGCTCATCGACCGCGGATGTCATCGAGACGCTGGCCAAGCCGCTGCAGCTGGATCTCGAGCGCGCCATGGAGTTATGTGCGCCCGACGAATGCGTCGAGGTGACCCCGGAGATCGTGCGGATCCGCAAAGTCGAGCTGGCCGCCGCCGCCCGGGCTCGCAGCCGGGCGCGCACCAAGGCGCGTGGCTAGCAACTTGGCGCGCTGGCCGCGCGAGCGTAACGCCACTGCGAAATCCAGCCCGGCTTTTCGCAGCCGGGTTACGCTCGTGGGGGTACTGGATAGCCTGATGGGCGTGCCCAGCCCAGTCCGCCGCGTCTGTGTGACGGTCGGCGCGTTGGTCGCGCTGGCGTGTATGGTGTTGGCCGGGTGCACGGTCAGCCCGCCGCCGGCACCCCAGAGCACTGATACGCCGCGCAGCACACCGCCCCCGCCGCGCCGCCCTACCCAGATCATCATGGGCATCGACTGGATCGGCCCCGGGTTCAACCCGCATTTGCTGTCCGACCTGTCGCCGGTGAACGCCGCAATCAGTGCGTTGGTGTTGCCCAGCGCGTTCCGGCCGATTCCGGATCCCAACACGCCGACCGGTTCGCGCTGGGAGATGGACCCGACCCTGTTGGTTTCCGCCGACGTGACCAACAACCACCCGTTCACGGTGACCTACAAGATCCGGCCCGAGGCGCAGTGGACGGACAACGCCCCGATCGCCGCCGACGACTTCTGGTATCTGTGGCAGCAGATGGTCACACAGCCGGGCGTCGTCGACCCCGCCGGATACCACCTGATCACCAGTGTCCAGTCGCTCGAGGGCGGTAAGCAGGCCGTCGTTACGTTCGCACAGCCCTACCCCGCTTGGCGTGAGTTGTTCACCGACATCCTGCCGGCGCACATCGTCAAGGACATACCAGGGGGCTTCGCGTCCGGTTTGGCTCGAGCGCTGCCGGTGACAGGTGGACAGTTTCGGGTGGAAAACATCGACCCACAGCGCGATGAGATCCTGATCGCCCGCAATGACCGTTACTGGGGCCCACCTTCCAAACCCGGCATCATTCTCTTCCGCCGGGCCGGGGCGCCGGCCGCGCTGGCCGATTCGGTACGTAACGGAGACACCCAGGTCGCCCAGGTGCATGGTGGCTCGGCGGCCTTCGCCCAGTTGTCGGCCATCCCCGACGTGCGGACCGCCCGGATCGTGACACCGCGGGTCATGCAGTTCACGCTGCGGGCAAACGTTCCCAAGCTGGCCGACACCCAGGTTCGCAAGGCGATTTTGGGGTTGCTGGACGTGGACCTACTTGCCGCCGTGGGCGCCGGCACCGACAACACCGTCACCTTGGACCAGGCGCAGATTCGTTCGCCGAGTGACCCGGGTTATGTTCCGACCGCGCCTCCCGCAATGAGCAGCGCCGCCGCGCTGGGTCTGCTGGAGGCATCGGGATTCCAGGTCGACACCAACACGTCGGTGTCGCCGGCGCCGTCGGTCCCCGATTCGACGACCACGTCGGTGAGCACCGGGCCGCCGGAAGTCATCCGCGGCCGGATCAGCAAGGACGGCGAACAGTTAACGCTGGTCATCGGGGTGGCCGCGAACGATCCGACCTCGGTGGCGGTCGCCAACACTGCTGCCGACCAGCTGCGCGACGTCGGCATCGCCGCGACTGTGCTGGCGTTAGACCCGGTCACGCTCTATCACGACGCGCTGAACGACAATCGGGTAGACGCCATTGTGGGCTGGCGCCAAGCCGGCGGAAACCTGGCGACGCTGCTGGCCTCTCGTTACGGCTGTCCCGCATTGCAGGCGACGACGGTCCCGGCTGCGAATGCGCCGACGACGGCCCCGTCCGCTCCCATTGGCCCTACGCCGTCCGCCGCGCCCGACACCGCGACACCGCCACCAACGGCGCCGCGCCGCCCATCCGACCCGGGCGCGCTGGTAAAAGCGCCGTCGAATCTCACCGGCATCTGCGACCGCAGCATCCAGTCGAACATCGATGCCGCACTCAATGGCACCAAGAACATCAACGACGTGATCACCGCGGTCGAACCGCGACTGTGGAATATGTCGACCGTGTTGCCGATCCTGCAGGACACCACGATCGTCGCGGCCGGCCCGAGCGTGCAGAACGTCAGCCTGTCTGGTGCGGTGCCAGTGGGCATCGTCGGCGACGCCGGCCAATGGGTGAAGACCGGGCAATAGCCCTGGTCACGCCGGCGGAATCGTCGGCTAGCTCTCGCGGCGTTCGCCGGTGGTGAGGATCATGGCGTCGATAATGCGTGTGAGCTGCTCACGGTCCGGCGGGGATCCGGTAAACAAGACATGCTGATGGATCAAGGCCGGTCCGATTCGTGCGGTCATCGGAGTCAGAGTTGCCGGGTCGATTTCGCCGGAACGCACGCCCGCCTGCAGGATGGACTCGACAATTCGCAGCCGCGGGGCCCACACCGAGTTGATGAAGATGGCGCGCAGCTCGGGCTCGTGTAGGAGCTGGCTGACGATTTCCATGCTGGGGAGGGCCGTCTTGCCGGCCAGGATTTCGCAGTTGGCGGTGAACACCGCCAGCAGATTCTCCCTTGCCGACCGGTCAGCGCGCGGCTCGGGTACCGGCGGCAAAGCGTATTGCACCGCGGCCAGCACCAGCTCATGTTTGCCGGCCCACCGCCGATACAACGCGGCTTTGCCGGTTTGGGCGCGTGCCGCGATGCCTTCCATGGTCAGCCCGCCGTATCCGGCGGATTCGAGTTCGGCCAGCGTCGCATCGTAGAGCGCACGCTCAAGCACCTCGCCGCGCCGCCGGTACGGGTTGGCCTTTGCGGGTGCGCTCACCGTCATGCTGCGATACTAGCCAACTGCGGCTTTTCCGCCGGCGCGGTTCGATCGATGCATCAGGTGAGGCCCTTTTGCTAGCCGGCGGCGGGTGACCGCAGTATCACTCCGGAACGGGTTCTTGCCGCGACGGCGCCCACAGCGCCCCCGGCCAGGCTTGCCAATCCCAGCTGGGCCCACGAGGTTCCCGACGGACCGCCCGGCGCGGAGGTCGGGACGGCTTTGGCCAACGGCGTAATCGATTTGTCCGCAACCCAGCTGGGGGGCACCGACAACCCCCCGATCGTATCCGCATTTCCCAATGTTGCCGACACCGCGGGCCTGACCGCGTTGGGTAGCAACTCCAGCGGGCCCTTGAGCGTGGGTGTCAGGCTCCGCATGGCGAGGTTGCCCATCATCTGGCCCATGTTGCTGCCCTCGACAAAGGCCAACACGTATTCCACGGGTATCGACGAGATTCGCGCGGCTGTGAGCGGGTAGGTGCCCTTCGTCAACAGCGTCCACAGCTTCGAAGGCAGATTCTTGGTCGCCGGCGCGGCGAATGACCCCACCGTCTCGGACACCGAACCGATCAGTTCATAAAGTCTGGCCAGCGCGCCCGGGTTGGCGATCGGCGCCGGGGGCGAGAACGGTGTCAGCCGTGCGGCGGCCGCCGCCATTGTGGCGTAGAGGTTCATCGCCTCGCCATCTTGGGACCAGTACTGGGCATACAGTGCATCGAGGGCAAAGATCGCGGGGGTGTGAATCCCGAAAATGTTGGTCGTGGCGAGAGCGAGGCGCGTCAGTCGGTTGGTCTCGATCACCGGCAGCGGCACGTGTGCTGCGTGCGCCGCTTCATAGGCGCCTGCCACGACGCTGATGTGGTCGGCGACGAGTTCAGCCAGGGAAGCGGTCGTGACAATCCAGGCCCGAAATGGGGCGACCGCAGCTGCCATGATCGTCGACGATGGCCCCCGCCACGATGTGATCAGCCCGTTGATCTCACTCTCGAACCGACTGGCCGCGTAGCTCAGCTCGTTGGACAGATTCTTCCAGGCGTTCGCGGCTACTAGAAACGGACGAGCGCTACCTTGGATGTTGAGGGAGTTGAACTCCGGCGGAAAAATTGTGAAATCCATTGTCGCTCAACCGCTGTCTAGGTGGAGGTGCCCGCGCGGTTGGCTAATTCGGTGAGCCAATACGAAGTCTTGCTGGTCTGAAGTGTTTGGACAAATGACTCGTGGATCACATGGGCCTGGCGCGCGATCGCCTTGTACAGCTCGCCGTGCATGGAAAACAGCATCGACGTCACGATGGACACAAGATCGTGGGCGGGGGATTCCACATTGGTGATCAGCGGCGTGACCCCGTCATCATGGGCGCTCATCGTCACCCCGATCTCGTGGAGGTTGGCGGCCGTTTCCCCAATCGAATCGGGCCGTGTGGTGACAAAAGACACGCGTGCATCTCCTTCCACTGACGTGGTCTGATGGTGGGGGTCAGCGACGACTTGGGGTTCCGCACGGCATTGTAGACGGAATCGTTCACTAAGGTATTTTCACCATAACGGCTTCGGTCACAAAACGGTAGCGATTCTGTTGAGGAATTTTTTCGACGCTCGCCCGGTAGGGTGCCTCCATGTCTGAGACGCCGCGGCTGCTGTTTGTTCATGCACACCCCGACGATGAGAGCCTGAGCAACGGCGCAACCATCGCGCACTACACCTCCCGTGGCGCACAGGTCCATGTCGTCACGTGCACCCTGGGTGAGGAGGGCGAGGTCATTGGCGATCGCTGGGCTCAACTCACCGCCGATCATGCGGACCAACTCGGTGGCTACCGCATCGGCGAGCTCACCGCGGCGTTGCGAGCGCTCGGGGTCAGCGCACCGATCTACCTTGGCGGCGCGGGTCGCTGGCGCGACTCCGGCATGGCCGGCACAGACCAGCGGAGTCAGCGGAGATTCGTCGATGCTGACCCCCGGCAGACCGTCGGGGCATTGGTCGCGATCATTCGCGAGCTGCGGCCGCATGTCGTGGTGACCTATGACCCCAATGGCGGTTACGGTCATCCTGACCACGTGCACACCCACACCGTCACTACCGCCGCGGTGGCCGCAGCGGGTGTTGGGTCCGGTACCGCAGATCACCCCGGCGACCCGTGGACGGTGCCGAAGTTCTACTGGACGGTCTTGGGTCTGAGCGCGCTCATTTCGGGCGCGCGAGCCCTGGTCCCCGACGATCTGCGACCCGAATGGGTGTTGCCGCGGGCCGACGAGATTGCATTCGGGTACTCCGACGACGGTATCGACGCCGTCGTCGAGGCCGATGAGCAGGCGCGAGCCGCCAAGGTTGCGGCACTGGCTGCCCATGCCACCCAAGTTGTCGTCGGCCCGACCGGCCGGGCCGCCGCCTTGTCGAACAACCTGGCACTGCCCATCCTGGCCGATGAGCATTACGTGCTCGCCGGCGGCTCCGCGGGCGCCCGCGATGAACGTGGCTGGGAAACTGATCTGCTCGCCGGTCTGGGCTTCACCGCGTCCGGCACGTAGGCTGCCAACCAGGCAGCCACGGAAGGAACCCCATGGACCCCGACCTGGACCCTAACCTGCAGCATTGGCAGGACCGACTCGACAGCCTGCAGTGGGTCATCGGGTCGATACTCTCTCAGATCGACAGCGTGCCAACCTGACCACCGGCGCGACAGATCGAGCAATCCGTTTGGTTGTCCTGGCCCTGTTGACTGTCGACGGGGTCGTGTCTGCGCTTGCCGGGGCTCTGCTGATGCCCTGGTATATCGGCTCGGCTCCGTTTCCGATCAGTGCCTTGATCAGTGGATTGGTCAATGCTGCGCTGGTGTGGGCCGCAGCGCGATGGACCACATCGTCGCGGGTGGCCGCGCTGCCCCTGTGGGCGTGGCTACTGACGGTAGCGGCGATGAGCTTCGGCGGCCCTGGCGACGATGTCATTCTGGGTGGCCAGGGCCTGCTGGTCTACGGCGCGCTGGTGTTCGTCGTGGCAGGGGCCGTGCCACCGGCGTGGGTGCTGTGGCGGCGCAGGGTCCAAGCTGACGGATCTGGCTAGTCCGAAGTTAGGGCAAAGACGGGAATCCCGGCGGGCTGATTGGCGGCAACGGCGGCAGGAAGCCGCGTATCCAGTTGATCTCGGTGTTGATGAATTGGTTGATCGATGCCGCGGTGGCCGTTTCGATATTGGTTAGTGCCTGGCTGAAAGTGACTGTCCCGTCCACGAAGTCGATCGCATTGAACAGGACTGCCTGCACGATGGGCTCGCCGAGGTAATAGAAGAAGTTGATCTGCGGTGCCAGTATGCCGATGTAGGGCAGCCATCCCACCGCCCATGCGGTGAGGTTGAAGCCGTACTGCACCCACGGTTCGACGGCGTTGTAGAGATTCTTGATTGCGTTGCCGATCGACTCGGCGGCCAGAGCCGGCAGCGCCGCGGCGGCGGCCGCTCCGGCGCGCGGCAGCAGGGCGCCGACGGCGGACAAACCGCTGGCCCCACCGGTGGGTTGGAGCTGCAGTGCACCGCTGGCAGCGGCATTTGCAGCGGCGCTACCGCCAAGTGCACTGGAGCCGCCAGTGCCGAGGAACATGCTTTGGACCCGGCTCAGCGCGTTCGAGCCCCCACCCGTCGAGGCGTCGGCGCTAATCAGTGGATGCCCCAGCAACGCTCTTGCGGGCGCATTCACGGCGTTCACCATGGTCTGCGCGGCGCTGGCCTCGGCGGTTGCATACGCGTCTGCACTTGCTCTCAGCGCCTGCACGAACTGGTCGTGGAAGGCTGTCATCATCTGCCGGCTGAGCTGCTGATACCCCTGAGCATGCGCGGAAAGCAGCGCGGCGACCTGAGTCGAGACCTCGTCCGCGGCTGCGGCCAGGACTCCGGTGGTGGGAACCGCCGCAACCACATTGGCGGCGTTAAGAGTCGAACCGATACCGGCCATGTCCGCAGCGGCCGCCGCCAGTGCCTCTGGCGCCGCGAACACAAACGACATCTCGTACCTTCTCCTGGTTCACCACGCGGCGGCTGTCGCCGGGGGCTTGTTCAGACGCTGGCCTCTCACGGATGGTATCGCGATCGGCTGTGACCTGCGCCTTACTCCACCAAACCGTTGGTGCCGGACGGTCGACGGCGTGCCGAGCTCGGCCTGGCGCTACTGTTGCGCTTATGGCGCCAAGGTTGGCCAGCATCTCACCTGGTGGGGCGTGCGGATGATATCAGATTGCAGGGAAGGTATACCAACGTGCCGCAGCCTGTAGGTCGGAAGTCCACCGCTCTGCCGAGTCCCGTTGTACCGCCCCAGGCAAATGCCTCAGCGTTGCGGCGGGTACTGCGACGGGCCCGAGATGGTGTCACGCTGAACGTGGATGAGGCGGCCATAGCGATGACCGCACGCGGTGACGAGCTGGCCGACCTGTGCGCGAGCGCCGCGCGGGTGCGCGATGCGGGTCTCGTGTCGGCCGGCCGGCACGGGCCCAGCGGCAGGTTGGCGATCAGCTATTCGCGCAAGGTGTTTATCCCGGTCACCCGGTTATGCCGGGACAATTGCCACTATTGCACGTTCGTCACCGTGCCGGGCAAGCTACGCGCCCAAGGTTCCAGCACGTATATGGAACCCGACGAGATCCTCGACGTTGCCCGCCGAGGTGCCGAATTCGGTTGCAAGGAAGCGCTATTCACTCTCGGTGACCGTCCGGAGGCGCGTTGGCGCCAGGCACGCGAATGGCTCGGCGAACGGGGCTATGACTCCACGTTGTCCTACGTGCGCGCGATGGCAATCCGTGTGCTGGAGCAAACCGGGCTGTTGCCGCACCTGAACCCGGGTGTGATGAGCTGGTCGGAGATGTCGCGGCTCAAACCGGTGGCGCCGTCGATGGGCATGATGCTGGAGACGACCTCGCGACGGCTGTTCGAAACCAAGGGGCTCGCCCACTACGGCAGCCCTGACAAAGACCCGGCGGTGCGGCTGCGTGTCCTGACCGACGCCGGCCGGTTGTCCATTCCGTTTACCACCGGTCTGTTGGTCGGCATCGGCGAGACGCTATCCGAGCGCGCCGATACGTTACATGCGATTCGCAAGTCGCACAAGGAGTTCGGGCATATCCAAGAAGTGATCGTGCAGAACTTCCGCGCCAAGGAACACACCGCGATGGCCGCCTTCCCCGATGCCGGAATCGAGGATTACCTGGCGACGGTTGCGGTGGCGCGGCTGGTGCTGGGCCCGGGCATGCGCATCCAGGCGCCGCCGAACCTGGTGTCTGGCGACGAATGCCGGGCGCTGGTTGGCGCCGGGGTCGACGACTGGGGCGGTGTCTCACCGTTGACGCCCGACCATGTCAACCCCGAACGGCCCTGGCCCGCTTTGGACGAGCTGGCGGCGGTCACCGCCGAAGCCGGCTACGACATGGTGCAGCGGCTGACCGCGCAACCCAAATACGTACAGGCGGGCGCGGCGTGGATCGACCCGCGGGTGCGGGGACATGTGGTGGCGCTGGCGGATCCGGCGACCGGCCTGGCCCGCGACGTCAACCCGGTGGGCATGCCGTGGCAGGAGCCCGACGACGTGGCGTCCTGGGGCCGGGTCGATCTGGGCGCAGCGATCGACACTCAGGGCCGCAATACCGCAGTGCGCAGCGACCTGGCCAGCGCCTTCGGTGACTGGGAATCGATCCGCGAGCAGGTGCACGAGCTGGCGGTCCGCGCTCCGGAACGCATTGACACCGATGTGCTTGCCGCCCTGCGATCGGCGGAGCGTGCGCCCGCCGGCTGCACCGACGGCGAGTATCTGGCGCTTGCCACCGCCGACGGTCCTGCGCTGGAAGCCGTTGCCGCACTGGCTGATTCGTTGCGCCGCGATGTCGTCGGCGACGAGGTGACCTTTGTGGTCAACCGTAACATCAACTTCACCAACATCTGCTACACCGGTTGCCGGTTCTGCGCGTTCGCCCAGCGAAAGGGTGACGCCGACGCCTACTCGCTGTCGGTCGGAGAGGTCGCCGACCGGGCATGGGAGGCCCACGTCGCCGGGGCCACCGAAGTATGCATGCAGGGCGGTATCGATCCCGAGCTACCGGTCACCGGCTACGCCGATCTGGTTCGTGCCGTCAAGGCGCGGGTGCCCTCCATGCATGTGCACGCGTTTTCCCCGATGGAGATCGCCAACGGCGTCACCAAGAGCGGGCTGAGCATTCGCGAGTGGCTGATCGGCCTGCGCGAGGCCGGGCTGGATACCATCCCGGGTACCGCCGCGGAAATCCTGGACGACGAGGTTCGCTGGGTGCTGACCAAGGGCAAGCTGCCGACGTCATTGTGGATCGAAATCGTGACGACCGCCCACGAGGTGGGTCTGCGGTCATCATCGACGATGATGTACGGGCATGTGGACAGTCCACGGCACTGGGTCGCCCATCTTAACGTGCTGCGCGATATTCAGGACCGTACCGGCGGCTTCACCGAGTTCGTCCCGTTGCCGTTCGTGCACCAGAATTCACCGTTGTACCTGGCCGGTGCGGCGCGCCCCGGGCCCAGCCATCGCGACAACCGCGCGGTACATGCTTTGGCGCGGATCATGTTGCACGGCCGCATCTCGCACATTCAGACCAGCTGGGTGAAACTTGGAGTGCGGCGCACCCAGGTGATGCTCGAAGGTGGCGCCAACGACCTGGGCGGCACGCTGATGGAGGAGACCATCTCGCGGATGGCCGGTTCCGAACACGGATCGGCCAAGACCGTCGCTGAGCTGGTCGCGATCGCCGAAGGCATCGGCCGCCCGGCGCGCCAGCGCACTACCACATACGCCCTGCTTGCGGCCTAGCCCCGGCGACGATGCCGGGTCGCGGGATGCGGCCCGTTGAGGAGCGGGGCAATCTGGCCTAGCCCCGGCGACGATGCCGGGTCGCGGGATGCGGCCCGTTGAGGAGCGGGGCAATCTGGCCTAGCCCCGGCGACGATGCCGGGTCGCGGGATGGGGCCCGCATGGGCTTAATAGTTGTTGCAGGAGCCGGCAACCGACTCGACAAGGCCGATGTACTGTGCCGCCCCCGGCACAGCTTGCAATTGCGCGGCCATGGCAGCGCGCTGAGGTGGCGGTGCGGCGAGGAAATTGCGCAAATAGGACTGCGCCACCGGTGAGGCGTTGAACTGTGCGGCAGCCCCCGGATCCGTCGCGTTGAGCGCAGCTACTACCTGCCCGTAATTGCAGGTGGTGTTAATGACCGCGTCCACGGGATCTGCGGAGGCGACCCCGGCCCCGACGGTCAACGACATTGCCACGGCGCCTACACCGGCGCTCAATGCGGTCAACGACAGCCTCATTTATGGACACCTTCCCCAAACTATTGCACCGTCGTTAAGACGGCGACGACATCTGCCCAGCGGTTGCCGTCTGCGGTCGAGGGTACCAGGCGCCGTGGGCTTGCTTCTCTCAAACTGGTTATCGGGCGACACTGCGCGGCCATACCAATCTGCAGGTCAGCAGCGATGAAACAACGTTGTTTACAGCCCGAGAAATGAGTTTATAGCCTGGCCGCAAGTTCGGTGCCTTGCTTGATGGCGCGCTTGGCGTCCAACTCGGCGGCAACCGCCGCGCCACCGATGATGTGCGGGTTAATGCCGTGCCGGCGCAGTTCACTCTCCAGATCTCGCACCGGTTCCTGGCCGGCGCAGACCACTACGTTGTCCACCGCCAGCAGCTGGGGCCGCCTGCGCTTCGGGCCGAAGCTGATGTGTAGGCCGTCGTCGTTGATCTGTTCGTAGTCCACCCCAGACAGCTGATGAACGCCCTTGGCCTTCAACGACGCCCGGTGGACCCATCCGGTGGTCTTGCCGAGCCGCTTGCCCTGCGGGCCTTTGGTGCGCTGCAGTAGGTACACCTCACGGGCGGGCGGCGCCGGCAGTGGAGTCGTCAACGCTCCGCGGGCTTCTCGCGGATCAGCGACCCCCCATTCGGCCTTCCACTCTTTGAGGTTGAGGGTGGGTGAGGAGTCGGTGACCAGCAGTTCGGTGACGTCGAAGCCAATGCCGCCGGCGCCGACGACAGCCACGGTTCGCCCGACCGGTCTGACACCGGTGATGGCTTCGGCGTAGGTTAACACCATGGGGTGGTCGATGCCGGGGATGGCCGGAATGCGCGGTGCCACGCCGGTGGCCAAGACGACCTCGTCGTAGCCGGTCAACTCCTGGGCGGCCACCCGAGTGCCCAGTCGCACCTCGACACCGTGTTTGGCCAGAATCGTCGAGAAATACCGGATGGTTTCGCTGAATTCCTCTTTGCCGGGAATGCGGCGGGCCATGTCAAACTGTCCACCGATAAAGTCGTTGGCCTCGAACAGCGTGACCCGGTGACCCCGTTGCGCGGCGTTGGCCGCCGTGGCCAGCCCGGCTGGTCCAGCCCCGACGACGGCCACCGAGCGGGCGCGCCGGGTCGGGGACAGCACCAACTGCGTCTCGCGCCCGGCGCGTGGATTGAGCAGACACGACACCGTTTTCCTGGCAAATGCGTGGTCCAGGCAGGCTTGATTGCAGGAGATGCAGGTGTTGATTTCGTCGACCCGATTGGACTGCGCCTTGAGCACCCAGTCCGGGTCGCTCAGCATCGGCCGGGCCATTGATATCAGCCGCACCTGGGTTTCGGCCAGAATCCGTTCCGCGGCCTGCGGCATGTTGATCCGGTTGGACGCCACCACCGGGATAGTGACGTGTTCGGCGACGGCGCTGCTGATGTCGACAAACGCGCCGCCCGGCACTGAGGTGACGATAGTGGGCACCCGGGCCTCGTGCCAGCCGAAGCCGGAGTTGATGATGGTTGCGCCTGCCCCTTCCACTTCGGTTGCCAGCGCGACGATTTCATCCCAACTCTGGCCTTCTGCAACGTAGTCGGCCATTGACAGCCGGTAACAGATGATGAAGTCGGATCCGACGGCGGCGCGGCTGCGTCGGATGATCTCGACCGGGAACCGGCGACGGTTGGCCGGTGTGCCGCCCCACGAGTCGGTGCGCTTGTTGGTGCGCGGCGCCAGGAACTGATTGAGCAGATACCCTTCGCTGCCCATGATTTCGACGCCGTCGTAGCCGGCATCGCGGGCCAACTGCGCGCAGCGGGCGAAATCCGCGATGGTCGCTTCGACCCCGCGAGCCGATAGTGCTCGCGGACGAAACGGGGTGATCGGCGCCTTGATCGGCGAGGCGCTGACCGCAAGTGGGTGGTAGGCGTAGCGTCCGGCGTGCAGGATTTGCAGCAGGATCTTTGCACCCGAATCGTGGACCGCCCTGGTGATTCGGCGGTGCCGTCGGGCTTGCGCCGAAGTGACGAGTTCGGAGGCGAACGGCAGCAGCCATCCGGTGCGGTTGGGCGCGTAGCCACCGGTGATGATCAGCCCGACGCCGCCGCGTGCACGTTCGGCGAAGTAGTCGGCGAGCCGATCGATATGGCGGGCCCGGTCTTCCAGTCCGGTGTGCATCGAACCCATAACCACCCGGTTGCGCAGCGTGGTAAACCCAAGGTCCAACGGGGACAGCAGATTTGGGTATGGATTTGTCATCGCTTCTCCTGGAGCGCTTCAGCTACTTCGTCGAGCCAATCGATGGCACTTTCTTCGGCTCGGATTCCGCCGCGCAGCACGAGGTATTGATGCAGTGCGGCGCCATCGAGCGCCGACGGATCTGCGAAGGTGCGCTTCTCGATACCGCGATAGGTGTCCAGTGACTTGACACGCTCGGCGCGCAGCGCGGTGACTTGGGTATACAGCGCGGCAACGTCTCCGTAGCCGGCGCCACGCAGCTTGACGGCGATATCGCGCGTGCTGCTGTCGGTCAGCGCACTGCCGCGGCCGGGCCTGGTCGGGCTGAGCGGCTCGGCGATCCAGCGAGCCAGCTCGGCCCGGCCGCTGTCGGAGATCGCGTATACCTTCTTGTCGGGCCGGCCATGCTGGAGCACGGTCGTCGCGCGCACCCAGTTGTTGTTCTCCATCACCCGTAACGTCCGATAGATCTGCTGATGGGTTGCGGTCCAGAAATAGCCGATGGAGCGATCGAATCGGCGGGCCAACTCGTAGCCCGAGCTGGCCTGTTCACACAGCGACACCAAGATCGCGTGGGGTAGCGCCATCCGGGCAGCATAGACGGCAAGCCGGATTGCTATGCAACTAGGTGCATATTGACCGTGTACGCCGACGCATGTGCCAAGTGGTCGACGTGTATGTGCAACGTCTAGTATCAGTAACCGAACGCATTGCCTCAGCAGGGCCCGGAGGAAGCCTTGGCGAGGTGGACAGCAGCCCACACATAGCGGTATCTGGAAGACATGTTGAGGAGACGTCCGTGACGTACACGATCGCCGAACCCTGTGTCGACATCAAGGACAAGGCATGCATTGAGGAGTGCCCGGTCGATTGCATCTACGAGGGCGCCCGGATGCTGTATATCCACCCCGACGAATGCGTCGACTGTGGGGCTTGCGAGCCGGTCTGCCCCGTTGAAGCTATCTTCTACGAAGACGATGTGCCCGAACAGTGGAGCCATTACACCCAGATCAACGCCGATTTCTTCGCCGAGCTGGGATCGCCGGGCGGTGCGGCCAAGGTTGGCATGACCGAGAACGACCCGCAAGCGGTCAAGGATCTGGCGCCGCAGAGCGAGGACGCCTGAGCCGGCTGGGGGCAGCACCCGCTCGCGGCGGAGTGTCGGCGTCTCTGCCCGTCTTCCCCTGGGACACCTTGGCCGACGCGAAAGCGCTGGCCGGGGCCCATCCGGATGGCATCGTCGACCTCTCCGTCGGCACTCCGGTCGACCCGGTCGCACCGCTGATCCAGGAGGCGCTGGCGGCGGCCAGTGCCGCCCCTGGCTATCCGGCGACCGCCGGCACCGCACGGTTACGTGAGTCTGTGGTGGCAGCGCTGGCTCGCCGCTACGGCATCACCAGGCTGACCGAGGCGGCCGTGTTGCCGGTTATCGGCACCAAGGAACTCATCGCCTGGTTGCCGACGTTGTTGGGCCTGGGCGGTGCGGATCTGGTCGTCGTGCCCGAATTGGCATATCCGACTTATGACGTCGGCGCCCGCCTGGCCGGAACGCGGGTGCTGCGTGCGGATGCGCTGACCCAGCTGGGTCCGCAATCCCCGGCACTGCTCTACCTGAACTCGCCGAGCAACCCGACCGGACGGGTGCTGGGTGTCGACCATTTGCGCAAGGTGGTCGAGTGGGCCCGGGGCAGAGGCGTTCTCGTGGTTTCCGACGAGTGCTACCTGGGATTGGGCTGGGACGCCGAACCGGTTTCGGTGCTACATCCCTCGGTGTGCGACGGCGACCACACCGGGTTGCTGGCTGTGCACTCACTATCGAAGAGCTCATCGCTCGCCGGCTACCGAGCGGGTTTCGTCGTCGGTGACCTCGAGATCGTTGCCGAGCTACTAGCGGTGCGCAAACACGCCGGGATGATGGTGCCGGCGCCGGTACAGGCGGCTATGGTGGCCGCGCTGGACGACGACGCGCACGAAAGGCAACAGCGGGAGCGCTACGCACAACGGCGTGCCGCGCTGTTGCCGGCGCTGGGCTCCGCGGGTTTTGCGGTCGACTATTCGGACGCCGGATTGTATCTATGGGCCACTCGCGGCGAGCCGTGCCGCGACAGTGTCGCGTGGCTGGCGCAGCGGGGCATCCTGGTGGCACCGGGTGATTTCTACGGCCCGGGTGGGGCTCAGCACGTGCGGGTGGCGCTGACGGCCACCGACGAGCGGGTTGCGGCGGCGGTCGGACGGCTCACCTGTTAGCGCGAACAGACGCAACTTGCGGCCGGGTCACCGCCAGGTCGTGCGCAGCTGGGTTGTCACCGAGAGCGGGTTATCGCCGCGGAACAGATCGAGGATGGCTTGCCCTTGTGGGGAGTCTGCTGGCAGTTGTCGGGGTGGGCCGATGTGCTTTCGCCATGCCTGTGCCAGATGTTGCCGCCGATCCTTGTTTCGTGCGAACCAGCGGGGCACGGCGTGCCAGGCAACCGTGCCGGGCAGCGATAGCCCGACGACGGCACGAACCGCGAACAGCCTCCGGGCAACGGGCCGGGCGGGCGGCGTGAGGATCTTGCGTCCGATGAGGTAGCGCGGTTCGGCAAGCGGCGCCAGTAGCTCGTCGAGGGCCGCGGTGAACCGCAGGGACTGCTCGGTGGGCACGCCGTCGAGTTGACACCGGATCCAGCCTTCGGGGTCGGAGGCCAACCGTAGTGCCGCGGATCCTCGCTGTGCGCCGCCCGCGGCGTACAGCGCATCCGCGACGACGGCGGCCAGTTGCTCGAGCGCGTTGGGCGCGTGGTCCAGGCGGCGGCTTTCGGCCGCCGCAGCGGTTGCCACCAGGCCAACACCCGCCGCGACGATGGCGCCGGCCGTGCCGGCACCCGCCAGCATGCCGAGATTGGCGGAGGCAACTGCGGTGGCGGTGCTGGCGCCGACCACGGAAACGGCGGCCACGGCACCCCTTGCCAGGCGGACCGGACTGAACTGTCCCGGCACCGGTGGGGTCAATGCCGAGGCGGGGATGCGGGGTGCGGCGACCCCGAGCGGCTGGCGGGAGCGCACGCGGATGGTTGCGACGTCGACTCCTTCGTAGGGCTCGCCGATTCGCCACCAGGATCTCGCCTGGGCGCGTTCGGCGACGCGCTGCAGCGCTCGCGCCGTGATGGCGTGGGTATCGGTGACCGGAGGACCGTACGGCGACAGCGACGGATCGCAGTGCGTCACACCCGATTCGATGAGCCCCTGCGGGGTTGCCGCGTAGTACCCGTCATGTTTGCGCACCAGGCGCAGGTAGTCGGCATCACCGCGCGGGTGTTCTGTGGCGATACAGCAGACCGACCAGTTGTCCGCCACCTTGTGACCGTCCGAGGGGTCGTTGCGGATGGCGCGGCCGCGCATCTGAGTGATCGCTGCCTGGGTGGTTGCGCTCGTCAGGTCGATATTGACGTTGACCGCCGCGCAGTCCCACCCTTCACCTAGTAGCGAACGGGTGCCGACCAGGACGCGGGCGCGGCCGGCCAGGAAGTATTCGGTAGCCAGCGCGACCCACGTACGTGGCGTGAAGCCGCCGGTGCCGCGCATGACCCGCAGACTAGGGTGGGCGTCAAGCGGCTCGGCGGTGACGAGCGCGCCGCGCTCGGCGCAGAAGGCGATCAGGTCATCTTCGATCGCGGCCGGGCAGGCGAAGGTTTGACCTGTTACCAGAAGGGCGTGCAGTGGGGTGCGGCGGCGGTGATCCGACGCGGCGAGCATGGCGGCAACCAGCTGGGCCGAACCCGACTGCTCGCTGACGGGTGCGCCCTTCAGCGATGTGGGAAGGGCGCCGGTCATCGATTCGAAATCGCAGAGCACCAGCGCCCGCAACCGCGCCCCCAAGACGGCGTCCTCGGTGTCGAGGATGTGCGCGGTCGCGGCGATCTTGGATTCGGACAGCGCGCACAGTCTGTCTACTGGCGAGGTCGCGACGCGTACGCCGCGACTGGTCAGCCGGTAGCCCAGGCCGGGTAGCACCCGCTTGATCGCGGTCAGCGCGTGCGCGTCGCGCGGATCCGCGCTTTGTTGCAGGTGCCCGACGCTGAAGTCGGTCAATACGTTAACCCAGTCCTGGGCATCGGGCGCAATTCGGTGCTGCTCGCGCAGGCGCACGCCGTCGGGTAGTGGAATCAGGCCGTCGTAGGCGAAGCGCAGGCCGCTGCACGCGAGGTCGGGTTCGGCACGCTCGAACGTCGACCAGGCGATCTGATTGCCCTCGCGCGTCGCTCGATCCACGATCCGGGTGTGCAGCCACGCGGCCAACGACATGCTGCCCACCTTTTGGTCGATGAGGGCCAGCATGAGGTCGGCGAAGCGCGCCCGGTGGGTGCCGATCCAGGCCTGCTCTTCGGGCGTCGGTTGGGTCAGATAGACCAACTCTTGGTAGGGAGCCAGGTCGCCTTCCCTAACCAGAGCGGGTGTCGGGATCACGAAGTCGGCGGTGCCGAACAGCTCATCATGCAGGGTGTGCTGCCACGCGGTGAGCTCTGTGGCCGGGGTCGCCGTTAGACCGATCAGCGCGGTCTGCGCTCCGAGGACCGACGCCAACGCACTGACCAGGGCGCCCCACGTAGCTAGCAGATGGTGGCACTCATCGAGCACCAGCGTCCACGGGCCTAGCGTCGCCGCCCGCTCGATCACCGCCCTCCCGTTGGGGTGCAGGAGATCCAGCAACGCTTGCTGGTCGCGGTTGCGCAGGACTTCCCGCCGGACTGTCGAATCGGTTTCGGCGTCGATGACGGCAAGCGACTGATACGTCAGGACGTTCATCGCCGAGGCAAGGCCACGCTCGGTTCCACACTTCGATGCCGACCGGTCCGACGACGGAAAACTGTTATCCCACGCGGCGGCCCACTGCGCCTGCACCGCCGTGTTGGGAACCAACACCAAACTCCGGCGCCCCAGCCGGCGCGCTGCTTCCAGGCCGATCATCGTCTTGCCCGCACCCGGCGGCAGCACCAGATAGGCACGGTTGTCGCCGGCAGCGACGTCGGCGTCGAACGCGTCCAACGCTTGCTGTTGGTATACCCGCCAGTTGCCGGCAAAGGCCCGCGATTCCAGGTCGCGGTGAGGATCCACAAGGATTCACCCTAGCCAAGCACCCACGTTGGGCGCGAGCAGACGCAAAAGGCCCCGAATCCAACGGATTTCGGGGCCTTTTGCGTCTGCTCGCGCCCGTGCGGCTCGTGCGGATCACACGCGCGGTGCATGCTGCTGTGGCTGTCGAGCAGTGTTGCTACCTTAACTTTCCCAGGCCTACGACGTCTGGTAGCGGCATGGCAACGGCCTGTGAGTTGGCTGGATAATGTGTTCTTCGTCGTGCTGTGGCCTGCAGATTAACAAGTCCCACAACAGTTTTCCCGTTGTATCGGACCTTGCAGCATGCGATGCTTTCGTCTTGAGCCACTACCATGAAGTTAGTACGCTAAACAATCCTGAGCCCGAATGTGTTGGTAAATGGGGTTTGGGAGCATTCACCCACGGCTGGTACAGGGGGACTGCGTAGTGCGCACCGCAACCGCCACATCGGTCGCCGTTATCGGCATGGCTTGCCGGCTCCCGGGCGGCATCGATTCCCCACAACGCCTCTGGGAAGCGCTGTTACGCGGCGACGATTTGGTGGGTGAGATTCCCGCTGACCGGTGGGACGCGAACGTGTACTACGACCCCGAACCTGGTGTCCCTGGTCGATCGGTATCGCGTTGGGGCGCCTTTCTGGACGACGTCGGCGGGTTTGACTGCGATTTCTTCGGCCTGACCGAGCGGGAGGCGACCGCGATCGACCCACAGCACCGCTTGCTGCTGGAAGTGTCGTGGGAGGCTATCGAGCACGCGGGTGTGGACCCGGCGACGCTCGCTGAATCACAAACAGGTGTCTTCGTAGGACTGACACACGGCGACTACGAGCTGCTGTCCGCGGATTGCGGCGCCGCGGAAGGACCGTACGGATTCACCGGCACCAGTAACAGTTTCGCGTCCGGGCGAGTGGCCTACACACTCGGACTGCATGGCCCCGCGGTCACGGTGGACACCGCGTGCTCGTCCGGGTTGACGGCTGTGCATCAAGCCTGCCGCAGCCTGGATGACGGTGAAAGCGATCTCGCTCTTGCCGGTGGTGTGGTTGTCACGCTAGAACCGCGGAAGTCCGTCTCGGGTTCCCTGCAAGGCATGTTGTCGCCTACCGGGCGTTGCCATGCCTTCGACGAAGCAGCTGATGGCTTCGTGTCCGGTGAGGGGTGCGTGGTCCTGCTGCTGAAGCGGCTACCGGATGCGGTGCGCGACGGTGATCGTGTGCTGGCGATCGTTCGTGGCACCGCAGCCAACCAGGATGGCCGCACCGTGAATATCGCGGCGCCGTCGGCGCAGGCTCAGATCGCGGTGTATCAGCAAGCGTTGGTTGCAGCGGGCGTCGAAGCGTCGACGGTGGGGATGGTCGAAGCCCACGGCACCGGCACCCCCGTTGGAGATCCGGTCGAATACGCGAGCCTGGCCGCGGTGTACGGAACCGAGGGTCCGTGCGCGCTGACGTCGGTGAAAACAAACTTCGGTCACCTGCAGTCGGCATCGGGGCCCCTGGGGTTGATGAAGACAATCCTGGCGTTGCGGCATGGGGTTGTGCCGCAGAACCTGCACTTCTGCCGGCTGCCTGATCAGCTGGCTGAGATTGACACTGAACTCTTTGTGCCGCAAGCGAATACATCCTGGCCGGACAACACCGGACAGCCACGTCGCGCTGCGGTTTCCTCGTATGGAATGTCGGGTACCAACGTGCATGCCATCTTGGAGCAAGCGCCGGTATCAGAACCAGCGGCTTCGGGACCTGAGCTCACTCCCGAAGCCGGTGGGCTGGCGTTGTTTCCGGTGTCGGCTACCTCGGCTGAGCAACTACACGTCACGGCCGCCCGGCTGGCGGATTGGGTCGACCAGAACGGCAACGCGGGCAGTCGAGTTAGCATGCGGGACCTGGGCTACACGCTGTCCTGCCGCCGTGCACACCGACCCGTCCGGACGGTTGTGACGGCGAGCAGTTTTGACGAGCTGAGCGCGGCGCTGCGGGACGTCGCTGGCGATCAGATTCCCTATCAGCCCGCAGTGGGGCACGACGACCGCGGGCCGGTGTGGGTGTTCTCCGGGCAAGGCTCTCAGTGGCCCGGGATGGGCACTGAACTGCTGGTAGCCGAACCGGTGTTCGCCGCCACCGTCGCGGCGATGGAGCCGGTGATCGCTAGGGAGTCAGGGTTTTCGGTGACCGAAGCGATGTCGGCGCCACAGACGGTCAGCGGTATTGACCGGGTGCAGCCCACCATCTTCGCGGTGCAGGTCGCCCTGGCCGCGGCCCTGAAGTCGTATGGGGTACGTCCTGGTGCCATCATCGGGCACTCGCTCGGCGAGGCTGCGGCAGCCGTGGTCGCCGGAGCACTGTCGCTGCACGACGGATTGCGAGTCATCTGCCGGCGCTCGCGGCTGATGTCGCGCATCGCCGGTAGTGGCGCGATGGCATCGGTGGAACTGCCCGGCCAACAAGTGTTGTCAGAACTTGCGATTCGTGGGATCTCCGACGTCGTGCTCTCGGTGGTTGCCTCTCCGACCTCAACCGTCGTCGGCGGCGCCACGCAGTCGATACGTGACCTGGTGGCGGCCTGGGAGCAGCAGGATGTGCTGGCACGCGAGGTAGCTGTGGACGTCGCTTCACATACACCGCAGGTCGATCCCATCCTGGACGAGTTGCTCGAGGTCCTGGCCGAGGTCGATCCGACGGCGCCGGAAATTCCGTATTACTCCGCAACGTTGTGGGATCCGCGCGAGCGACCGTCGTTCACCGGCGAGTACTGGGTGGAAAACCTGCGGTACACGGTGCGATTCGCGGCGGCGGTACAGGCCGCGCTCAAGGACGGGTACCGAGTGTTCGGCGAGCTGGCTCCGCATCCGCTGCTCACCTACGCGGTCGAGCAGAACGCCGCCAGTCTCGACATGCCGATCGCAACGCTTGCCGCGATGCGGCGCGGGGAACAGCTGCCGTTCGGGTTGCGCGGCTTCGTCGCCGACGTGCACAACGCCGGCGCCAAGGTGGACTTCTCTGTCCAGTACCCTGATGGGCGCTTGGTGGATGCGCCATTGCCGAGCTGGACGCACCACACCCTGATGCTCAGCCGTGAGGATTCACACCGCTCGCACACCGGCGCGGTCCAGGCGGTTCATCCGCTGCTTGGGGCCCATGTGCACCTGTTGGAGGAACCGGAGCGTCACGTCTGGCAGGCCGGGGTTGGCACCGGGGCGCATCCGTGGCTCGGTGACCATCGGATACACAACGTGGCTGCGTTTCCCGGTGCGGCCTACTGTGAGATGGCATTGGCCGCGGCGCGCACCACTCTTGGCGAGCTGTCGGAGGTGCGCGACATCAAGTTCGAGCAGACGCTGTTGCTGGACGAGCAGACGGTGGTCTCATCGGCCGCGACGATCGCCGCGCCTGGGATCCTACAGTTCGCAGTCGAGAGTCATCAGGAAGGCGAGCCCGCACGGCGGGCCAGCGCGATGCTGCACGCATTGGAGGAGATGCCGCAGCCGCCCGGGTACGACACGAACGCTCTGACCGCCGCCCATGAGTCCAGCATGAGCGGTGAGGAACTGCGAAAAATGTTTAACAGCTTAGGTATTCAGTATGGTCCGGCTTTTTCAGGCCTAGTTGCGGTGCACACGGCGCGCGGGGACGTCACCACAGTGCTCGCCGAGGTCGCGCTGCCTGGAGCCATCCGATCTCAGCAGTCGGCATATGCCAGCCACCCGGCCCTGCTTGATGCGTGTTTCCAGTCGGTGCTTGTTCATCCCGAGGTCCAGAAGGCGACTGTCGGTGGTCTGATGCTGCCCGTGGGCGTGCGTAGGCTGCGCAACTATCACTCGACGCGCAGCGCGCACTACTGCCTCGCCCGGGTCACGTCATCGTCGCGAGCCGGCGAATGCGAAGCCGATCTCGACGTGTTCGACCAGGCCGGAACGGTACTTTTGACCGTCGAGGGATTACGGCTGGCCGCAGGGATTTCCGAACATGAACGCGCGAACCGGGTGTTCGACGAGCGATTGTTGACCATCGAGTGGGAGCGGGGTGAGCTGCCTGAGGTGCCGCAGATCGATGCGGGATCCTGGCTGCTGCTCAGTGCGTCCGAAGCTGATCCGCTGACCGCGCAACTCGCCGACGCGTTGAATGCCGTTGGTGCCCAGAGCACTAGCGTGGCTTCGGCGTCGGATGTCGCACAATTGCGTTCGCTGCTCGGAGGCAGGCTCACCGGTGTTGTCGTGGTGACTGGCCCGCCAACGGGTGGTTTGACACAGTGCGGCCGCGACTATGTGTCACAGCTGGTGGGTATTGCCCGCGAGCTCGCGGAGCTGCCCGGTGAGCCGCCGCGGCTGTTCGTGGTGACCAGGAGCGCGGCGAGCGTGCTGCCGAGCGATCTTGCCAACTTGGAACAGGCGGGATTGCGTGGACTGATGCGGGTGATCGATTCCGAGCATCCGCACCTGGGTGCCACCGCAATCGACGTCGACAACGACGAGACCGTCGCTGCCCTGGTGGCCAGCCAACTACAGAGCGGGTCGCAGGAGGACGAAACCGCTTGGCGCAATGGCATTTGGTACACCGCCCGGCTGCGTCCCGGTCCGTTACGCCCGGCCGAACGGCGAACCGCCGTCGTCGAATACAGACGCGACGGTATGCGCCTGCAGATCCGCACTCCCGGCGACCTCGAGTCGTTGGAGTTCGTCACATTCGACCGGGTCGCGCCGGGACCGGGCGAGATCGAGGTCGCGGTGACCGCATCGAGTGTCAACTTCGCCGACGTTCTGGTCGCTTTCGGGCGGTATCCCACCTTCGAGGGCTACCGACAGCAGTTGGGCATCGACTTCGCCGGTGTGGTGACCGCGGTCGGGCCGGATGTCACCGAGCATCGGATCGGTGATCACGTCGGCGGCATGTCCGCCAATGGCTGCTGGAGCACATTCGTCAGATGCGATGCCCGGCTGGCGGTGACGCTCCCGCCCGAGCTGCCGGTGGCCGCCGCCGCCGCGGTACCGACCGCCTCCGCGACGGCTTGGTACGCCCTGCACGATCTGGCTCGCATCTGCTCGGACGACAAGGTGCTGATTCACTCGGGGACCGGTGGTGTCGGGCAGGCGGCGATCGCGATCGCACGGGCCGCCGGATGCGAGATCTTCGCCACCGCGGGCAGTGCCCAGCGGCGACAACTGCTGCACGACATGGGTGTCGAGCATGTCTACGACTCACGGAGCACCGAGTTCGCCGAGCAGATCCGAGGCGACACCGATGGGTATGGTGTCGACGTCGTACTCAACTCGCTGCCCGGCGCCGCACAACGTGCTGGGATCGAATTGCTGGCCTTTGGCGGGCGATTCGTGGAGATCGGCAAACGTGACATCTACGGCGACACTCGGCTCGGGTTGTTCCCGTTCCGCCGCAACCTGTCGCTGTATGCCGTCGACTTGGCGCTGCTGACACACAGCCACCCGCACACCGTCCGGCGCCTGCTGAAAACCGTCTACCAACACACGGTCGAGGGCACGCTGCCGGTGCCGCAGACCACGCACTATCCCATTCACGACGCTGCCGTTGCCATTCGTTTGGTCGGCGGAGCCGGGCACACCGGAAAAGTGGTGCTCGATGTGCCGCGTACCGGTGAAGGCGTGGCCGTGGTGCCCCCCGAACAGGTCCGCACGTCCCGGCCCGACGGCGCCTATCTCGTCACCGGTGGTTTGGGCGGCCTCGGCCTGTTCCTTGCCGGCGAGCTGGCGGCGGCGGGCTGCGGACGCATCGTGCTCAACTCCCGTTCGACGCCCAGCCCGCACGCCACCAGGGTCATCGAGCGGCTCCGCGCCGCCGGTGCTGATATCCAGGTGGAATGCGGTGACATCGCTGATGCCGCAACGGCCCACCGAGTGGTGGCGGTGGCCACCGCCTCGGGCTTGCCGGTGCGCGGCGTGCTGCACGCGGCGGCGGTGGTCGAGGACGCTACGTTGGCCAATGTCACCGACGAACTTATCGACCGCTGTTGGGCGCCGAAGGTACACGGCGCGTGGAACATTCATCGGGCCACCGCCGCGCAGCCACTGGAGTGGTTCTGCTTGTTCTCCTCGGCCGCGGCCTTGGTGGGCTCGCCGGGTCAAGGCGCATATGCGGCGGCCAACAGCTGGTTGGACGCTTTTGCCCACTGGCGGCGGGCGCAGGGCCTTCCGGCTACCTCAATCGCCTGGGGAGCATGGGCCGAGATTGGCCGCGCTACCGCGCTGGCCGAAGGCACCGGCGCAGCGATCGCGCCCGCCGAGGGTGCTCGAGCCTTCCAGACGCTGCTTCGCTACGGCCGGGCGTACTCCGGCTATGCCCCGATCATGGGTACCCCATGGTTGACGGCCTTTGCGCAACGTAGCCGATTTGCCGAAGCGTTCCACGCCACGGGCCAAAATCAACCGGCCACCGGGAAATTCCTCGCCGAACTGGGCAGCTTGCCCCGCGAAGAGTGGCCCCGCACAGTCAGGCGGTTGGTATCGGACCAGATCAGCCTGCTGCTGCGGCGAACCATTGATCCGGACCGGCCGCTGTCCGACTATGGTTTGGATTCCTTGGGCAACTTGGAGTTGCGGACCCGCATCGAAACCGAAACGGGTATACGCGTCAGTCCCACAAAGATCACCACGGTTCGCGGCTTGGCCGAGCACGTGTGCGACGAGCTGGCAGCCGCCCAATCTGCGCCGGTCTGATGACGGCCCGGGTGAAGTCGTTGCGGAAGTTTGAGATCGAGCCGAGGAGGGCATGTTGCGGGTTGGACCGTTGACAATAGGCACGCTGGACGACTGGGCGCCGAGCACGGGTTCGACTGTGTCATGGCGACCTTCGGCTGTCGCGCACACGAAAGCGTCGCAGGCGCCGATCAGCGATGTTCCGGTCAGTTATATGCAGGCGCAACATATTCGGGGCTATTGCGAGCAAAAGGCAAAGGGACTCGACTACTCGCGGTTGATGGTCGTCAGCTGCCAGCAGCCCGGCCAGTGCGATATCCGGGCGGCCAACTACGTGATCAACGCCCATCTCCGACGGCACGATACCTATCGCAGCTGGTTCCAATACAACGGCAACGGACAAATAATCCGGCGTACGATCCAGGATCCCGCCGACATCGAGTTCGTACCAGTTCATCATGGTGAGCTCACGCTGCCGCAAATTCGCGAGATCGTGCAGAACACGCCGGATCCCCTGCAATGGGGTTGTTTTCGGTTTGGGATCGTACAAGGCTGCGACCATTTCACATTCTTTGCAAGTGTGGATCATGTGCATGTGGACGCGATGATCGTCGGTGTCACGCTCATGGAGTTCCACCTGATGTACGCAGCGGTGGTGGGCGGCCATGCCCCTCTCGAGCTACCGCCGGCAGGCAGCTACGACGACTTCTGCCGCCGACAACACACGTTCAGCTCCACCCTCACGGTGGAGTCGCCCCAGGTTCGCGCCTGGACGAAGTTCGCCGAAGGTACTAACGGTAGCTTTCCTGATTTTCCACTCCCACTTGGTGACCCATCGAAACCCAGTGACGCGGATATTGTCACCGTGATGATGCTCGATGAAGAGCAGACGGCTCAATTCGAGTCCGTCTGCACGGCTGCCGGCGCTCGGTTCATCGGTGGCGTACTAGCCTGCTGCGGCCTGGCTGAACACGAGTTGACCGGTACGACAACCTATTACGGACTAACGCCGCGCGACACGCGCCGCACTCCAGCGGATGCCATGACCCAAGGTTGGTTCACCGGCCTAATTCCGATCACCGTCCCCATCGCCGGCTCGGCGTTCGGCGATGCCGCCCGAGCCGCGCAGACCTCGTTCGACTCGGGCGTGAAGCTCGCCGAAGTACCCTACGACCGCGTCGTCGAATTGTCGTCCACGCTAACCATGCCACGACCGAACTTTCCCGTCGTCAACTTCCTCGACGCAGGCGCGGCTCCGCTTTCGGTACTGCTCACCGCGGAGTTAACCGGTACGAACATAGGAGTGTACAGCGACGGTCGCTACTCTTATCAACTGTCCATCTACGTCATCCGCGTCGAGCAGGGGACGGCAGTGGCGGTCATGTTCCCCGACAACCCGATCGCCCGGGAATCGGTTGCCCGCTACCTGGCAACGCTGAAGTCTGTGTTCCAACGAGTCGCCGAGAGCGGGCAGCAGCAGAATGTTGCCTGATTCATTCCCGGTGGTGAACCCATCTTCGCGCGGCTAGGTGAACTCGTCGCCCGGCGGCCTTGGGTTGTGGTCGGCTGTTGGGTCGCGCTCGCCCTGGTACTGCCGATGGCGGTGCCTTCACTGGCGGAGATGGCTCAGCGACATCCCGTCGCGGTCCTGCCTGCCGACGCGCCCTCCAGCGTCGCTGTTCGCCAGATGGCCGAGGCGTTCCACGAATCCGGCTCCGAGAATATCTTGGTAGTGCTGCTCACCGACGAGAAAGGCTTGGGAGCGGCGGACGAAAACGTCTACCACACATTGGTGGATCGTCTGCGAAACGACGCTAAAGACGTCGTGATGCTGCAGGACTTCCTGACTACTCCGCCATTGCGTGAGGTGCTCGGTAGTAAAGATGGCAAGGCATGGATTCTGCCGATCGGTCTCGCGGGCGACCTGGGTACACCCAAGTCCTACCACGCTTACACCGACGTCGAACGCATCGTGAAACGAACTGTGGCCGGAACCACGTTGACGGCAAACGTGACAGGACCCGCAGCCACGGTGGCAGACCTGACCGACGCTGGGGCTCGGGATCGGGCTTCAATCGAGCTGGCGATCGCCGTGATGTTGCTAGTCATCTTGATGGTCATCTATCGCAACCCGGTTACCATGCTGTTGCCCCTGGTGACGATTGGCGCATCCTTGATGACCGCGCAGGCGTTGGTTGCCGGCGTGTCGCTCGTCGGCGGTCTAGCCGTATCCAATCAAGCGATCGTGTTGCTCAGCGCAATGATCGCTGGTGCGGGAACGGATTACGCCGTTTTCCTAATCAGCCGCTATCACGAGTATGTGCGGCTCGGTGAGCATCCCGAGCGTGCCGTCCAGCGGGCGATGATGTCCGTCGGGAAGGTGATCGCCGCGTCCGCGGCAACGGTCGGAATCACCTTCCTCGGCATGAGATTCGCCAAACTCGGTGTGTTCTCAACGGTTGGCCCGGCTCTGGCGATCGGGATCGCGGTGTCGTTCTTGGCCGCGGTCACCCTGCTGCCCGCCATCCTGGTGCTGGCCTCACCGCGCGGGTGGGTCGCACCGCGCGGTGAACGCATGGCGACATTCTGGCGGCGGGCCGGAACGCGAATAGTGCGGCGGCCCAAAGCTTATCTAGGCGCCAGCTTGATTGGTCTGGTTGCATTGGCCAGCTGCGCGAGCCTGGCTCACTTCAACTACGACGACCGCAAACAATTGCCGCCTTCGGATCCGAGTTCGGTTGGGTACGCGGCAATGGAGCACCATTTCTCGGTGAATCAGACTATTCCTGAGTACTTGATCATCCACTCTGCACACGACCTGCGAACCCCGCGCGGCCTTGCCGACCTGGAGCAGCTGGCGCAACGTGTGAGCCAGATCCCAGGCGTTGCCATGGTTCGCGGTGTGACCCGGCCAAACGGGGAAACCCTTGAACAGGCCCGGGCGACATACCAAGCCGGCCAAGTTGGCAACCGGCTGGGCGGCGCGTCGCGAATGATCGATGAGCGCACCGGCGACCTGAATCGGCTGGCATCGGGTGCCAACCTGTTGGCCGACAATCTCGGTGACGTTCGCGGTCAAGTCAGCCGGGCCGTTGCGGGTGTCCGCAGCCTTGTCGACGCCCTCGCTTACATCCAGAACCAGTTCGGTGGCAACAAAACATTCAACGAAATCGACAACGCTGCAAGGCTTGTCAGCAATATCCACGCGCTCGGTGACGCTCTGCAGGTAAACTTTGACGGTATCGCCAACAGTTTCGATTGGCTTGACTCTGTTGTCGCCGCTTTGGATACCAGCCCGGTCTGTGACAGCAACCCTATGTGTGGCAACGCGCGCGTTCAGTTTCACAAGCTGCAAACCGCACGTGACAATGGCACTCTCGACAAGGTTGTCGGCCTGGCGCGTCAGCTGCAGTCCACGCGGTCACCGCAGACCGTGTCGGCGGTGGTGAACGATCTGGGGCGATCGCTGAATTCGGTAGTCCGCTCGCTGAAATCACTGGGGTTGGACAATCCGGACGCCGCCCGGGCGCGCCTGATCAGCATGCAAAATGGAGCTAACGACCTCGCCAGCGCCGGTCGTCAGGTCGCAGACGGCGTCCAGATGCTGGTCGACCAGACCAAGAACATGGGCATCGGGCTGAACCAGGCGTCAGCCTTTCTGATGGCGATGGGCAACGATGCGTCGCAACCGTCGATGGCGGGTTTCAATGTCCCGCCGCAAGTGCTGAAGTCCGAGGAGTTCAAAAAAGTCGCCCAGGCGTTCATCTCGCCAGACGGGCATACCGTGCGGTACTTCATTCAGACCGACCTCAACCCGTTCAGCACTGCGGCCATGGATCAGGTCAACACGATCATTGACACAGCCAAAGGTGCACAGCCAAATACCTCCCTGGCTGACGCGTCGATATCAATGTCGGGTTACCCGGTCATGCTGAGGGACATCCGCGATTACTACGAGCGCGATATGCGGCTCATCGTCGCTGTGACCGTCGTCGTGGTGATCCTGATCCTCATGGCACTGCTGCGTGCGATAGTGGCGCCGCTGTACCTGGTCGGTTCGGTGGTCATCTCGTACATGTCGGCGATCGGGCTTGGTGTGGTGGTGTTCCAGGTGTTCCTGGGGCAGGAATTGCACTGGAGTGTGCCCGGCCTAGCGTTTGTGGTGCTGGTCGCCGTGGGTGCGGACTACAACATGCTGCTGGCGTCGCGGTTGCGGGACGAGTCGGCATTGGGAGTGCGTTCCAGCGTGATTCGCACGGTGCGTTGCACGGGCGGAGTGATCACGGCAGCGGGTCTGATATTTGCCGCTTCGATGTCCGGCCTGCTGTTCTCCAGCATCGGAACCGTCGTCCAAGGCGGCTTCATCATTGGGGTCGGGATCCTGATAGACACGTTCGTGGTGCGGACCATCACCGTGCCTGCCATGGCCACGCTGCTCGGACGCGCAAGTTGGTGGCCCGGACACCCTTGGCAGCGGTGCGCACCCGAAGAAGGCCAGATGTCAGCCCGGATGTCAGCGCGCACGAAGACGGTATTTCAAGCCGTGGCAGACGGATCAAAGCGGTAGTGTTTAGCCGCCGAAGGCGGGGGAGCCCAGTAAGCCGCGGGCACCTTCCACGATCGAGCCCGGAGCGGTCAGCGGATCCAGGCCTCGCACCGGATCCACGGAGACCGGCCGGGTGAACCAATTGTCGTTGCGTGCATAGGCCGCGTCGATCTGTGGTTGCAGCACACTGTCGATTTGATCGACTTCGGCGTCGGACATGCCGAGGTAACGCAGCGGCAAGGTCAACGGGAGGTGGTTCACGGGGACCAGATACGTCGTCGTGGTAGCGCCTCGTGAGTTGACGGTGGTCCTGATGTTCTGCGGGGGTACGTCACCGGGTCCGGTGAACCCGATTGGGGTGTGCGCGATGGCAGCGCCGATGGCCGCATTGGCGACCGCTAACAGATTGTCCGGCCGGTCCGGGAAGTCGCTGAAGCCGTCGTATGCGGTGACGACATGGTTGGTGTCGTACTGGCTATCCACCTGCTGGGGCATCGTATATTCGATGAAGGGAATCGGAATGTGGCTACCGGGGGGAAAAATTCGGGCCAGGAAGCTCGCTCCGAACGCATGACGTCCGGTGGGGTCGCCGAACGTCGTGAACTGCAGCTTGTCCGGTGCAGGTGCCGTCGGGTCGTTGGCGAGCCGCGCCTGCTCCTGGTCGAGCACGAGGGAACCCTGGGATAGGCCGACGGCCGCGGCTGGATCGGTTCCGTGATGAATTGCGTTATCAAGGCTGTTTGTCCCATCTTTGACCGCCACGCCCACCGTCATGTTGTCTTGGTGGCTCCCTGGCGGCAAAAGCATGGTGGGCCACCAGCTGAAGGCCGCTCCGGCGGGATAGTCGATGAGATCGTGCTTTGCGTTTGGGAAATATTGAGAGCCAGCCTGGTTCGTGTACTCGTACCAGGGAATGCCCGGCATTCGCGCGCCCCCGAGGGCGTAGACGACTTTGGCGGTTGAAGCGTCGCCCACCGGAGAGGGGGACGGAGGTGGCCCAGGAGCCCACGGGTACGCGGGTTCGCTTGCCGCAATAGCGGTTCCGAATCCACCGGCCCAACCCACGAGCCAGACCGCGAATGCTCCCGCAATCACTCGCTTCATCTGCCTCTGCATCGAGAATCGCGTGCGTGAAAGCATAGGAAAGCAGCTATCGTTCGGCGGTTTTCGGGCGGTTATGTCGCCATATCTTAGTCAGCCACGTCCCGGCCGACATTAAAGTTGGCAGCCAACAAGCTGTGAATCGCCCTGGGTCAGCCCCGACTAGCTCAGCCGTCCAACCGGGTGAATTGCTGCAGCCGGTATTGCTCTACACAGGCGGCCCTTCTGATCTTGCCGCTGGTTGTGGTGGGGATCGACCCGGGCGGGACCAAGACGAGGTCCGCCACGTTGAGACCGTGCGAGCGTGATATCGCGGCTGTGACGTTGTTCTTGATGACATCGAGTTCGTCCATCGCTTCGCCGGCGGAATCGCCGAGGAGCTTGAGCTCGATGACAGTGACTAACTTCTCTGTGTGATCGACCGGAACTGAAATCGCAGCGACCCGACCACCAGTGATCTCCTGGACGGTCGACTCGATGTCCTCGGGGTAGTGATTGCGCCCGTATACGATCAGCATGTCCTTCATACGGCCCACGATGAACATCTCGTCCTCGGAGAGGAATCCGAGGTCTCCCGTTCGCAACCAGGATCCATCAGGAGTACCTGCCGAGGGGTGGACCAGCATTGCGCCAAAGGTGTGCCGTGTCTCGTCCGGTTTGTTCCAGTAGCCTTCGGCGACGTTGTCGCCCTTCACCCAGATCTCGCCGATCGTTCCCGCGGGGCACTCAATGCAGGTGTCGGGATCCACAATTCGCACTGTTGGTGATGTCGGCATGCCATAGCTCAGCAGCGGTGTGCCGGTCTTGGGTTCACATCGATTCGCACTGCCCGTGGACAGCTTGTCAGGTTCGAAGTAGACGACTTCTGGCTTGTCACCCGAATTGCGGCTGGCCACATAAAGAGTCGCTTCCGCCAGACCGTACGAAGGCCGTATCATGTCTTCGCGGAAATTGTACGGTGCAAACCGGTTGCAGAATCTACTGAGCGTGTTGGGGTGGACTCGTTCAGCACCACTGGTGATGCCCAGGACGTTGCCGAGGTCGAGGCCTTCTATGTCGGCATCTGTTGTCTTGCGGACGGCCAATTCGAAGGCGAAATTCGGTGCGGCCGACCACGAAGGACTTCCGTTGGCCAGCGAATGTAGCCAACGCGCTGGCCGTTGCAGGAACGCCAGCGGGCTAGTGAGTTCACTGCGGTAGCCGCCCAGGATCGGTGCGATGATGCCAAGGACCAAGCCCATGTCGTGGTAGAACGGCAGCCACGACACGATGGTAGTGTCAGGTGGCGCCACACCGTTGCGGTCGCCGAAGTAGTTCGACATCAGCTGTTGGAAATTCGCCTGAAGGTTCCGATGCGAGATCATGACCCCAGCCGGAGCGCGGGTGGAGCCAGAGGTGTACTGCAAGTACGCGGCGCTTGGCAGATCCTTCACCCGAAAGCTCGGTGAATTCCCGGTCAAGTCCAATGAATCGATTTCGATGATCGGCCCTACGTTGTTCGTGTTCGGCCGGTGGATGTGCTCGGCAACCGCTTCTGCGACCGCAGATGTTGTCAGGATGACCGAAGGTGACGCGTCGGCAAGCACCGCGCTGACACGTTCGTCGTGAGAGCCGATCTGCGGGACTGACAACGGAACCGCTATCGCTCCGGCCTGCATCGAACCTAGGAAAGCCGCGATGTAGGCCAGGCCCTGCGGAGCCAGAATCACGGCTCGGTCTCCGGTCGTGCAATGCCGCCTGACTTCGTGAGCAACGATGCGGGTCCGTCGAAACACCTCTGACCACGTGAGCGTCTCGGTGATGCCGGCCCAATCCTGTTCGTAGTCGATGTACGTGAACGCGGCGTCGTCGGGCTGCAGGCCGGCACGCTCGCGCAGCAAGGACAAGACAGAAGAGTCGGACATTGGTGCTACATTACCGTTTCGCGCGATCTCCGATAACCCAAGCGGGCAGGGGGATGGTTGGCGATAGCGATGCTGATCATAACGTTCTGCAATGCTGTGCATGTGCTGAAACAGGTTGACGCAGAGTCGAAGTCGGTGTACGCAGGGGCGCCGTGAGGGGCGTCACGGTCGAGTTGCTAAGCCGTGCGTTCCATGGCCCGCAGCCCCAGCGAAAAGAGCAGCCGCACATCCGGATCGCCCAGCGAGGTCGACAACAGCTGCTCGATCCGCCTTATCCGGTAGCGAACGGTGTTGGGATGCACTTGCAGTGACCGTGCGGCGGCGCCGATGTCGCCGAAGGCATCCAGGTAGGCACGCAGGGTCTGAGCCAGCACCGGATCCTGGGCGCCCAGGTCACGTATCCGAGGATCGACGAGCCGCTGGTCGGTGCCGACCAGGGTGACGATTTCGTCGAGCAGAACGGTGGTGCGTGCCTCGGCCAGCGATGTCACCTGCCCCAAGATCGGGTGGCGCTCGGCACTCTCGAGTACCCGATCCACCTCGACGCGTGCCGGGTTGACTTCGGCAAGTCCCGCGACCGGCCCCGCGATGGCTGCCCGTAGTGCTACTCCCAGCTCGGCGCGCAGTGCGCTGATTGTGCCGCGGACCCACGAGGTGACAGCTCGGCCGGTCGTGGTTTGGGGCAGCAGCACATAGATCCGTGAGCCGTTGGCGGCAACCTGAGCGTCGTGGCGAAAAGCGCTGGCGCTCAATGCCATGACGTCAACAAGCCGAACATGGCGGACTGCGGTATCGCGGTTTTCCGCGGTGTCGAAACCGATCAGCGTTGCGTTGCCCTCGGCGGCGACGCCGAGTTCACGGGCGATGGTCGATACGTCGACGGGTGCTGTGGTTGCGTTCAGCTCGGCCAGGCCCAGTAGTTGCTGTACCCGCAGCGCGTGCGTATTGGGCTGGGTCGCCAGTCGCGACATGATCCGGGCGGCCAGCACCGCAGCACCCCGCAACATCTCCTCGGCATCGTCGGCCAACGGCTGCGAGCCTTGCTGGACCCAGATCGTGCCGGCGAACACCGGTGGCCGCAGCGCACCGACCCCCGGCTGATGAATCCCGATGGCTAGCCGAGGACGCAACCCCAGCTCGGGGCGCTCGGCCACCCGCACCACCTCACGGCCGGCCCGCAGGGCATCGAAGATGCCCCATTGACCTATCCACTGCAGATGCTCGGGCGGGCCGGCGCGGCCCAGGATGGACAGCCGACGCAGCTCGTCGGCCTCGTCGTTGGAGGCCGAGTAGGCGAGCACGTGCGACTGGGCGTCCTCGATGCTGATCATGCCGTGGATGCGGTCGGCCAGGGACTGTGCCAACCCGAACAGGTCGGTTCCGGAATCGTCGGTGGGGTCGGCCCGGTCACCATGATGCTCCAAGACATGATTCACCAAGTGGTACAGCCGTTCCCAGCGGGCCCGCGGCTCCACGGCTACCACCGCCGAGCCGGCGCGGACGGCCCCGGCCACCACCGAGTCCGACGGGTGCTTGACGAAGATCGCCACCGGCGCCCGTTGGCGTGCCTGATCGTCGACCCAGCGCACCGCCTCGTCGTCGGTGACCCCGATCAGGAAGAACACATCGGCCGAGCCCGCCGCGGCCGCCAGGCCCAGCCGCACGTCGTCGGAATCGATCAGCGCCGTCGACGCCACCGGCAGGTCCAGGCCGCGCGGGGCGTCCACCAGGCTGACCACGGTCGCATCCAGCGCCAGGAGCAACTGGCCGAGCCCCACGCCGGCGATCCGCATGTTGTCCGATCCTACTAGCAAGTCCGCCAGATCTTGTCTGATCGGCCAAACATTTGCGATGCCTGGGCGGGGATGCTGGCAGGCATGGACGCGATCACCCAGGTGCCGGTTCCGGCCAACGAGCCGGTGCACGACTATGCGCCGAAATCCCCGGAACGGACCCGGCTGCGCACCGAACTGGCCTCCCTGGCCGATCACCCCATCGACCTGCCGCACGTCATCGGCGGCCGACACCGGATGGGCGACGGCGAGCGAATCGACGTCGTGCAGCCGCACCGGCACGCCGCCAGGCTGGGCACCCTGACCAACGCCACCCACGCCGACGCCGCGGCCGCCGTCGAAGCCGCCATGTCTGCCAAAAGTGACTGGGCGGCACTGCCGTTCGATGAACGTGCCGCGGTGTTCCTGCGCGCCGCCGATCTGTTGGCCGGGCCGTGGCGGGAAAAGATCGCCGCCGCAACCATGCTCGGCCAATCCAAGTCGGTGTACCAGGCCGAGATCGACGCGGTCTGCGAGCTGATCGACTTCTGGCGGTTCAACGTCGCTTTCGCCCGACAGATTTTGGAGCAGCAGCCGATCAGTGGCCCGGGGGAATGGAACCGGATCGACTACCGCCCGCTGGACGGTTTCGTCTACGCGATCACGCCGTTCAACTTCACCTCGATCGCCGGCAATCTGCCGACCGCCCCGGCTCTGATGGGCAACACCGTGATCTGGAAGCCGTCGATCACCCAGACGCTGGCGGCCTATCTGACCATGCAACTGCTCGAGGCCGCCGGGTTGCCGCCCGGGGTGATCAACCTGGTCACTGGCGACGGATTCGCGGTTTCCGATGTGGCACTGGCCGATCCACGGCTGGCCGGCATCCACTTCACCGGGTCGACGGCTACCTTCGGCCACCTATGGCAGTGGGTGGGTACCAATATCGGCCGCTACCATAGCTATCCGCGACTGGTCGGCGAGACCGGGGGCAAGGACTTCGTGGTGGCGCACGCCTCGGCCCGCCCGGATGTGCTGCGCACGGCCCTGATTCGCGGAGCATTCGATTACCAGGGCCAGAAGTGCTCGGCGGTGTCGCGAGCGTTTATCGCGCATTCGGTGTGGCAGCGGATGGGCGATGAGTTGCTGGCCAAAGCCGCCGAGCTGCGCTACGGTGACATCACCGACCTGTCCAACTACGGTGGTGCGCTGATCGACCAGCGCGCCTTCGTCAAGAACGTCGACGCCATCGAACGGGCCAAAGGCGCGGCCGCGGTCACCGTCGCCGTCGGCGGCGAATACGACGACAGCGAAGGCTATTTCGTGCGCCCCACGGTGTTGCTCTCCGACGACCCGACCGACGAGTCGTTTGTCATCGAGTACTTCGGTCCGCTGCTGTCGGTGCATGTCTACCCCGACGAGCGCTACGAGCAGATCCTCGACGTCATCGACACCGGATCCCGCTACGCGCTGACCGGCGCGGTCATCGCCGACGACCGGCAGGCCGTGCTGACCGCGCTGGATCGGCTGCGGTTCGCGGCGGGGAACTTCTATGTCAACGACAAGCCGACGGGGGCGGTGGTGGGGCGTCAGCCGTTCGGCGGTGCACGCGGATCGGGCACCAACGACAAGGCCGGTTCGCCGTTGAACCTGCTGCGGTGGACGTCGGCGCGCAGCATCAAGGAGACGTTCGTCGCGGCCACCGACCACATCTACCCGCACATGGCGGTCGACTGATGGCCGGCTGGTTCGCGCACACGCTGCGCCCGGCAATGCTTGCCGCCGGCCGCTCGGATCGGCTGGGCCGCATCGTCGAGCGCTCGCCGCTCACCCGCGGGGTGGTGCGCCGGTTCGTGCCCGGCGACACGCTCGACGACGTGGTGGATATCGTTACCGCGCTGCGGGATTCGGGCCGCTACCTCAGCATCGACTACCTGGGCGAGAACGTCACCGATGCCGACGACGCTGCCGCCGCCGTGCGGGCGTACCTGGGGCTCTTGGACGTGCTGGGCCGCCGCGGCGATATCGCATGCGACGGGGTGCGACCGCTCGAGGTGTCGCTCAAGCTGTCGGCGCTCGGGCAGGCCCTCGATCGCGACGGCCAGAAGATCGCGCTGGACAACGCCCGCGCCATCTGTGAGCGGGCCGAGCGGGTGGGCGCCTGGGTCACGGTGGACGCCGAAGACCACACCACCACCGATTCCACATTGTCGATATCGGGCGATTTGCGCGTCGACTTTCCTTGGCTGGGCACGGTTGTGCAGGCCTATCTGCGGCGCACGCTGGCCGATTGCGCGGAGTTGGCGGCCGTGGGCGCCCGAGTCCGGTTGTGCAAGGGCGCCTATGACGAACCCGCATCGGTGGCCTACCGAGACGCCGCGCAGGTCACCGACTCCTATCTGCGGTGCCTTCGGGTATTGACGGCGGGGCGAGGCTATCCGATGGTGGCCACCCACGACCCGGTGATCATCGCGGCGGTACCGGGGATCACGCGCGAATCAGGGCGTAGTCAAGGTGATTTCGAATACCAGATGCTCTACGGCGTCCGCGACGACGAACAACGACGACTGACCGGCGCCGGTAACCACGTGCGGGTGTATGTGCCCTTCGGCACCCGGTAGTACGGGTATTTCCTGCGGCGGCTGGCCGAACGCCCGGCCAACCTGGCGTTCTTCCTGCGGGCGCTGACCGACCGCCGACGCGCGCGGGGGTGCGCCGAGCGCTGAAATCGCCGGTTGCTGTCACATTCGGCGGGGCTGTCTCGTCCTTGATGTTATGAATTCCAGCATGGGTCGGCGGGAGGACACATGTCGCAACACGACCCGGTAAGTGCGGCCTGGCGGGCGCATCGGGCCTACCTGGTGGACCTCGCGTTTCGTATGGTAGGTGACATCGGCGTGGCCGAAGACATGGTGCAAGAGGCATTTTCCCGCTTGCTGCGGGCTCCGGTCGGCGACATCGACGACGAGCGTGGCTGGCTGATCGTGGTCACCAGCCGGCTGTGCCTGGATCACATCAAGTCGGCGTCGACACGCCGGGAGCGCCCGCAGGACATCGCCGCATGGCACGACGGTGACGCCAGCGTGTCATCGGTTGACCCGGCTGACCGGGTGACTCTCGACGACGAGGTCCGGCTGGCTTTGCTGATCATGCTCGAGCGCCTCGGCCCCGCGGAGCGGGTGGTGTTCGTGCTGCACGAGATCTTTGGGCTGCCCTACCAGCAAATCGCCACGACGATTGGCAGCCAGGCCTCCACATGCCGGCAGCTGGCTCATCGGGCCCGTCGCAAGATCAACGAATCGCGCATTGCGGCCAGCGTGGAGCCAGCCCAGCATCGCGTCGTCACCAGAGCTTTCATCGAAGCCTGCTCCAACGGAGACCTGGACACCCTGCTCGAGGTGCTGGATCCGGGTGTCGCCGGCGAGATCGACGCCCGCAAAGGCGTTGTCGTCGTGGGCGCGGATCGGGTTGGCCCGACCATCCTGCGCCACTGGAGTCACCCCGCCACCGTCCTGGTAGCCCAGCCGGTGTGCGGTCAACCGGCGGTGCTGGCCTTTGTCAACCGAGCGCTTGCCGGCGTGTTGGCCCTGTCGATCGAGGCCGGCAAGATCACAAAAATCCATGTCTTAGTGCAGCCTTCAACATTGGACCCGTTACGGGCCGAACTCGGCGGCGGTTAGTTAGGTATCGGAGGTATGACCATGAAATCACTTGCCGCGCTTGACCGGCCGAGCTGGTTGTCATCGTCGGCGTGGCCCTGGCAGCCCTACCTGCTGAGCCACCATCAGGGCGGCATCGCGGTTACCGATATCGGCGACGGGCCGGCGGTGCTGTTCGTTCACGTCGGCAGCTGGAGCTTTGTCTGGCGTGACGTGTTGTTGCGTCTAGCCAACGATTTTCGGTGTGTTGCCATCGACGCACCGGGTTGTGGGCTCAGCGACCGGCTCTCAACCCCGCCAACACTTGCCCAGGCGGCCGATGCAATCACCTCGGTCATTGATGCGCTGCAGTTACGTGACCTCACCCTGGTAGCCCACGACCTGGGCGGCCCGGCCGGCTTCCTGGCCGCCGCCCGTCGCGGCGACCGCGTCGCGGCACTGGCCGCGGTCAACTGCTTCGCATGGCGGCCCACGGGTCCGCTGTTCCGGGGCATGCTCGCGGCGATGGGCAGCGCCCCCGTGCGTGAACTGGACGCGGCCATCAATGCGCTTGCCCGCGCGACGTCGACGCGGTTCGGGGCCGGTCGGCACTGGAGCCGCGCAGACCGCGCGGCTTTTCGGGCGGGAATCGATGCGCCGGCCCGCAGGGCGTGGCATGCCTACTTCCGCGATGCGCGCCGTGCCCATGCCCTCTATACCGACGTCGACGCCGCGTTGCGGGGGGGTCTGGCCGATCGGCCACTGCTGACCATCTTCGGTCAGTTCAACGATCCGCTGCGGTTTCAGCCGCGCTGGAAAGAGTTGTTTCCGACGGCACGCCAACTGCAGGTCCGCCGGGGCAACCACTTTCCCATGTGTGACGACCCAGACCTGGTGGCCGGGGCACTCACGTCTTTCGTGCAACGGTCAACGTGAGCCGCCGACTGCCGTCACACCTGGTACACCTTGCGGTTTGCCGCCGCGCCGCCACATGCCAAGCTACTCGCCATGGCCGTCGCTATTGCCCGTCCGAAATTGGAAGGAAACATCGCCGTCGGCGAGGACCGCCGGATCGGCTTCGCCGAGTTCGGCGCCCCGCAGGGTCGTGCGGTCTTCTGGCTGCATGGCACCCCAGGGGCCCGGCGGCAGATCCCGACCGAAGCCCGGGTCTACGCCGAGCACCACAATATTCGTCTGATTGGCGTCGATCGGCCCGGCATCGGCGCCTCGACGCCGCATCAGTACGAAACCATCTTGGCGTTCGCCGACGATCTGCGGACCATCGCCGACACGCTCGGCATCGACAAGATGGCCGTGGTGGGCCTGTCGGGCGGGGGCCCATACACCCTGGCGTGCGCCGCCGGGCTGCCCGACCGGGTGGTCGCCGCCGGTGTCCTCGGCGGCGTCGCGCCGACGCGCGGCCCGGACGCGATTAGCGGCGGTTTGATGCGCCTTGGTTCGGCGGTGGCGCCGCTGCTGCAGGTGGGCGGCACCCCGCTGCGGCTGGGTGCGAGCTTGCTGATCCGGGCGGCCCGGCCCGTCGCGTCCCCTGCCCTCGACCTGTATGGCCTGCTCTCACCGCGGGCCGACCGGCATTTGCTGGCTCGGCCCGAGTTCAAGGCGATGTTCCTCGACGATCTGCTCAACGGTAGTCGCAAGCAGCTCGCTGCGCCGTTCGCCGATGTCATCGCCTTTGCCCGCGACTGGGGATTCCGGCTGGACGAGGTGAAAGTCCCCGTCCGCTGGTGGCACGGAGACCACGACCACATCGTCCCGTTCTCCCACGGGGAACACGTCGTATCCCGGCTTCCCGACGCGAAGTTGTTGCACTTGCCCGGCGAAAGTCATCTCGCTGGGCTTGGCCGTGGTGAAGAGATTTTGAGCACCCTGATGCAGATTTGGGACCGCGACCTGCGGAAATGATCGGGCGTGTGACCGAGCTCGCATGGGCGGGCCGCACTGCTTTGCATCGCCATTTGTGCCTATTGACGGCCTTAATATGACATGCTGTTGCCTGTGTTAGAGCCCGCTGACCGCCCCTGTGATGCCCCCGGATGGTTTCTCTACCTCACCGACATACCGCGCGCGGGTGTCGAGTACGGGCAATTGCTCGCCGTGCTGCCGCTGCAGCGGATGCTGCCGGCCGGCGACGGACATCCGGTACTGGTGCTACCTGGCCTGCTGGCCGGCGACGGTTCCACCTGGATCCTGCGACGGATCTTGCGTCGCCTCGGGTACGCGGCCTACGGCTGGGGGCTCGGCCGCAACATCGGGCCGACGGCCAAAGCGGTATCCGGGATGCGGGACCTCCTCGACAAGCTCCACTCCCGGTACCACACCCCGGTGAGCCTGATTGGGTGGAGCCTGGGTGGCATCTTCGCGCGCGGCCTCGCCCGCGACCATCCGTCGGCGGTGCGCCAGGTGATCACACTGGGCAGCCCGTTTGGCATGAGGGACACCTGTGAGACGCGCTCCGCGTGGAGCTTCAACCGGTATGCGCATCTGCACACCGAGCGGCACGAGTTGCCGCTGGAAATGGAAAGTGAACCTTTGCCGGTGCCGACCACCGCGATCTACTCGCGCTGCGACGGCATGGTCGCCTGGCAGACGTGCATGAATTCGCCATCGGAGCGCGCGGAAAACATCGCGGTGCGCAGCAGCCACATCGGCTACGGCCACAATCCGCCGGTGGTGTGGGCCATCGCCGACCGGCTGGCACAGCCCCAGGGTGCATGGGCGCCGTTTCGGCCGCCGAAGGTGTTGAGCCCGCTGTTTCCGCGACCGGATACACCGGCAGAGGCGGTCAGCACCCCCCAGACGCGACCGGCCTGACGGGGCAGGCGATCACGGCGCCGGGGTAGCCTCGCTCACGTGCTGCTGGCCTCCCTGAATCCTGCTGTCGTCTCCGCCGCCGATATCGCGGACGCGGTCCGCATCGACGGCGACGTGCTGAGCCGTAGCGACCTGGTCGGCGCGGCAACGTCGGTGGCCGAGCGGGTCGCCGGTGCGCACCGGGTCGCCGTGCTGGCCACGCCGACCGCGTCGACGGTGCTGGCGATCACCGGCTGCCTGATCGCCGGCGTGCCGGTTGTGCCGGTACCCGCCGATGTGGGCGTCACCGAACGCCGGCACATGCTCACCGACTCCGGCGTCCAGGCATGGCTGGGCCCGTTGCCCGACGACCCAGCGGGGCTGCCACACATCCCGGTGCGCACGCACGCGCGGTCCTGGCACCGTTATCCGGAGCCCTCACCCGGGGCCATCGCCATGGTGGTCTACACGTCCGGCACCACCGGGCCGCCCAAAGGCGTGCAGCTGAGCCGGCGGGCGATCGCCGCCGACCTCGATGCATTGGCAGAGGCCTGGCAGTGGACGGCCGAGGACGTGCTGGTCCACGGTCTGCCGCTGTATCACGTTCACGGCCTGGTGCTGGGCTTGCTCGGGTCGCTGCGGTTCGGAAATCGCTTCGTGCACACCGGTAAACCAACGCCGGCCGGCTACGCCCAGGCCTGTTATGAAGCGCACGGCACGTTGTTTTTTGGGGTGCCGACGGTGTGGTCACGAGTGGCGGCCGACCAAGCTGCCGCCGGGGCGCTCAAACCGGCGCGGCTGCTGGTGTCCGGGAGTGCGGCACTACCCGTGCCGGTGTTCGACAAGCTGGTGCAGCTCACCGGGCACCGGCCCGTCGAACGCTACGGTGCTTCGGAGTCGCTGATCACCCTATCGACGCGGGCTGACGGTGAGCGTCGCCCGGGCTGGGTCGGCCTGCCGCTGGCCGGTGTGCAGACCCGACTGGTGGACGACGATGGCGGTGAGGTCCCGCACGACGGGGAAACCGTTGGAAAGCTTCAGGTTCGCGGTCCGACCCTGTTCGACGGCTACCTGAATCAACCCGATGCCACCGCCGCGGCGTTCGACGCCGACAGCTGGTACCGCACCGGCGACGTCGCGGTGGTCGACGGCAGTGGGATGCACCGCATCGTGGGACGCGAGTCGGTCGACTTGATCAAGTCGGGTGGATACCGGGTCGGCGCCGGTGAAATTGAAACGGTGCTGCTCGGGCATCCGGACGTGGCGGAGGCGGCAGTCGTCGGGGTGCCCGACGATGATCTAGGCCAGCGGATCGTTGCCTACGTAGTCGGCTCAGCGAATGTCGATGCGGACGGGCTTATCAACTTTGTTGCCCAACAACTTTCGGTGCACAAGCGCCCGCGCGAGGTGCGTATCGTAGATGCGCTGCCGCGCAACGCGTTGGGGAAAGTGCTCAAGAAGCAGTTGCTGTCAGAAGGCTGAGCTACGGCGAATTATCGTGTACCGCTGGACAGTTACGCTGGCACACTGTTACTCCGACGGCCCGGTGAGCTTAGCGCATGGGCCTTGTTGCCGCGCCACTGTAGGGCTTCCAGGGCGACGGCCACATGGACGGAGGTGTGGTCGAGCGGTCGCGGTAGCAGCCGCTGAGCGGACTCGAGTCTGCGCAGAAATGTATTGCGGTGAGTGTGGAGACGTTTTGCGGCCCGGGAGGCGTTGCACTGCTCGTTGATGAAGGTCAGCAGGGCCGTTTGTAGATCTGGGCTGGCAGACTCGAGGTCTCCAAGCGTACTCGTGATGAATTCGCTTGCAGCATCTGGATTTTGGCTGATCAATGCGACCATCTTAACGTCGGCAAAGAAGGCGACCCGCTGGGTCGACCGTAGCCGTGACAAGGTGCGCTGGGTGATGAGCGCTTCGAGGTGGCTGCGCCGGAACCCCTCCACCCCGTTGGCGGTGGTCCCGATGGCGATGCGCGCCCCGGGTGCGTTGTCCACCGCCGCCTGCACTGTGTCGATGTCGAGTCCGTCGGCGTCGGTCACCCACGCCCAGCGGCTCGCCGCCCCGGCGACCACCGTCAGCGGTCGTGTCGATCCCACGGCGTGGCAGAACAGATCAGCCGCCCGGTCGAGGTAGCTGTGGTCACCGTCGAGCTCGTCGCTCCAGATGATGGCAGCGGTATGGGCACGACTCAGCGGGTAGCCCAATTTCGCTTCGGCCCGTTCGGGGCTGATAGGGGCGCCATCGAGAATCAGCCCGACGACCTCGAGGCGTTCGGCATGGGTGCTGCGGGTCAGTTCGTCGTGTTCCGACTGCACTTGCGCGGCGATACCGGTCAGCGTGGCCTCGATGAAGTCGTTGACGGAGCGGGCCGACACGTCTAGCAGCTCGCGCAGCTCTTGGGGGTCGGAAGTGAGTTCGAACGCAATCCCCATCCAGAACCGCCACCCGATGTGCTCACCGGTTCGATAGATGTTGAACGCTACTGTGTCCAGCCCCCGGCGCACCAGGTCTCGGGCCATCCGCAGTGGCTCGGTGCCGAGATTGGCGGGCACCCGAGCACCAGGGTCACGCAGGTTGGCCGCAGCCCAGTACACCAGGTTGGCGCGATTGGCCGTCTGGACAACCTTCGCAAGCACCGGATCGTTGGCGATCGCCGGATTGGCCGCAATCGTGGCACGGTCCAGTTCCTCGATCCACTCCGGGCTGGGATTGAGGGCGATGCGTGCTCCCTCGCGGATCAGCTCACGAATTCGCGGCGAAGGTTGTTGCCATGCCACGCGCCGATCTTAGGGCCAGCGGGTGCAATTTGCACACTATGTTGGCACTATTGTGCCGGATTCACACTGCACGGCCGGTGTGTGCGCGAAATCACGGTGTGGGTCTGCTGGATGAGTCGACCGTGTTGAACAACTTGCGACACACCGCAATTTGCGAAATCCGCCACCGACCGGGCATAGTAACCCAGCTAGTCGTCGTTGTCGCGTCGAACCACATGGTGAACTGTGCGGCGGGTGCATTTTGCACATCAAGTGGGCGCTGATTGGGAAGATTTACCCTTCGGCGGCGGCGGTAGGTGCAGATTGCACTTTGGCTCATGCTGATTGAAATTTTTTGACCTGTTGCGGTCCTTGCGGGCTCGCCATCATTGGCGGCAGTTCGTCACCGACGAATCGGGGCCAAGGACGTAGGCGACCAGTTCGCTTGACTGCTAACCGCTCCTGATCGTACCCGTGCGAGTGCTCGGGCCGTTTGAGGATGGAGTGCACGTGTCTTTCGTGATGGCATACCCAGAGATGTTGGCGGCGGCGGCTGACACCCTGCAGAGCATCGGTGCTACCACTGTGGCTAGCAATGCCGCTGCGGCGGCCCCGACGACTGGGGTGGTGCCCCCCGCTGCCGATGAGGTGTCGGCGCTGACTGCGGCGCACTTCGCCGCACATGCGGCGATGTATCAGTCCGTGAGCGCTCGGGCTGCTGCGATTCATGACCAGTTCGTGGCCACCCTTGCCAGCAGCGCCAGCTCGTATGCGGCCACTGAAGTCGCCAATGCGGCGGCGGCCAGCTAAGCCAGGAACAGTCGGCACGAGAAACCACGAGAAATAGGGACACGTAATGGTGGATTTCGGGGCGTTACCACCGGAGATCAACTCCGCGAGGATGTACGCCGGCCCGGGTTCGGCCTCGCTGGTGGCCGCGGCTCAGATGTGGGACAGCGTGGCGAGTGACCTGTTTTCGGCCGCGTCGGCGTTTCAGTCGGTGGTCTGGGGTCTGACGGTGGGGTCGTGGATAGGTTCGTCGGCGGGTCTGATGGTGGCGGCGGCCTCGCCGTATGTGGCGTGGATGAGCGTCACCGCGGGGCAGGCCGAGCTGACCGCCGCCCAGGTCCGGGTTGCTGCGGCGGCCTACGAGACGGCGTATGGGCTGACGGTGCCCCCGCCGGTGATCGCCGAGAACCGTGCTGAACTGATGATTCTGATAGCGACCAACCTCTTGGGGCAAAACACCCCGGCGATCGCGGTCAACGAGGCCGAATACGGCGAGATGTGGGCCCAAGACGCCGCCGCGATGTTTGGCTACGCCGCGGCGACGGCGACGGCGACGGCGACGTTGCTGCCGTTCGAGGAGGCGCCGGAGATGACCAGCGCGGGTGGGCTCCTCGAGCAGGCCGCCGCGGTCGAGGAGGCCTCCGACACCGCCGCGGCGAACCAGTTGATGAACAATGTGCCCCAGGCGCTGCAACAGCTGGCCCAGCCCACGCAGGGCACCACGCCTTCTTCCAAGCTGGGTGGCCTGTGGAAGACGGTCTCGCCGCATCTGTCGCCGATCAGCAACATGGTGTCGATGGCCAACAACCACATGTCGATGACCAACTCGGGTGTGTCGATGACCAACACCTTGAGCTCGATGTTGAAGGGCTTTGCTCCGGCGGCGGCCGCCCAGGCCGTGCAAACCGCGGCGCAAAACGGGGTCCAGGCGATGAGCTCGCTGGGCAGCTCGCTGGGTTCTTCGGGTCTGGGCGGTGGGGTGGCCGCCAACTCGGGTCGGGCGGCCTCGGTCGGTTCGTTGTCGGTGCCGCAGGCCTGGGCCGCGGCCAACCAGGCAGTCACCCCGGCGGCGCGGGCGCTGCCGCTGACCAGCCTGACCAGCGCCGCGGAAAGAGGGCCCGGGCAGATGCTGGGCGGGCTGCCGGTGGGGCAGATGGGCGCCAGGGCCGGTGGTGGGCTCAGTGGTGTGCTGCGTGTTCCGCCGCGACCCTATGTGATGCCGCATTCTCCGGCGGCCGGCTAGGAGAGGGGGCGCAGACTGTCGTTATTTGACCAGTGATCGGCGGTCTCGGTGTTTCCGCGGCCGGCTATGACAACAGTCAATGTGCATGACAAGTTACAGGTATTAGGTCCAGGTTCAACAAGGAGACAGGCAACATGGCCTCACGTTTTATGACGGATCCGCACGCGATGCGGGACATGGCGGGCCGTTTTGAGGTGCACGCCCAGACGGTGGAGGACGAGGCTCGCCGGATGTGGGCGTCCGCGCAAAATATTTCCGGTGCGGGCTGGAGTGGCATGGCCGAGGCGACCTCGCTAGACACCATGGCCCAGATGAATCAGGCGTTTCGCAACATCGTGAACATGCTGCACGGGGTGCGTGACGGGCTGGTTCGCGACGCCAACAACTACGAGCAGCAAGAGCAGGCCTCCCAGCAGATCCTCAGCAGCTAACGTCAGCCGCTGCAGCACAATACTTTTACAAGCGAAGGAGAACAGGTTCGATGACCATCAACTATCAATTCGGGGATGTCGACGATCATGGCGCCATGATCCGCGCTCAGGCCGGGTTGCTGGAGGCCGAGCATCAGGCCATCATTCGTGATGTGTTGACCGCGAGTGACTTTTGGGGCGGCGCCGGTTCGGCGGCCTGCCAGGGGTTCATTACCCAGTTGGGCCGTAACTTCCAGGTGATCTACGAGCAGGCCAACGCCCACGGGCAGAAGGTGCAGGCTGCCGGCAACAACATGGCGCAAACCGACAGCGCCGTCGGCTCCAGCTGGGCCTGACACCAGGCCAAGGCCAGGGACGTGGTGTACGAGTGAAGGTTCCTCGCGTGATCCTTCGGGTGGCAGTCTAGGTGGTCAGTGCTGGGGTGTTGGTGGTTTGCTGCTTGGCGGGTTCTTCGGTGCTGGTCAGTGCTGCTCGGGCTCGGGTGAGGACCTCGAGGCCCAGGTAGCGCCGTCCTTCGATCCATTCGTCGTGTTGTTCGGCGAGGACGGCTCCGACGAGGCGGATGATCGAGGCGCGGTCGGGGAAGATGCCCACGACGTCGGTTCGGCGTCGTACCTCTCGGTTGAGGCGTTCCTGGGGGTTGTTGGACCAGATTTGGCGCCAGATCTGCTTGGGGAAGGCGGTGAACGCCAGCAGGTCGGTGCGGGCGGTGTCGAGGTGCTCGGCCACCGCGGGGAGTTTGTCGGTCAGAGCGTCGAGTACCCGATCATATTGGGCAACAACTGATTCGGCGTCGGGCTGGTCGTAGATGGAGTGCAGCAGGGTGCGCACCCACGGCCAGGAGGGCTTCGGGGTGGCTGCCATCAGATTGGCTGCGTAGTGGGTTCTGCAGCGCTGCCAGGCCGCTGCGGGCAGGGTGGCGCCGATCGCGGCCACCAGGCCGGCGTGGGCGTCGCTGGTGACCAGCGCGACCCCGGACAGGCCGCGGGCGACCAGGTCGCGGAAGAACGCCAGCCAGCCGGCCCCGTCCTCGGCGGAGGTGACCTGGATGCCCAGGATCTCTCGGTAGCCCTCGGCGTTGACGCCGGTGGCGATCAAGGTGTGCACTCCGACGACGCGGCCTGCCTCGCGCACCTTGAGCACCAGGGCGTCGGCGGCGAGGAAGGTATACGGGCCGGCATCGAGCGGGCGGGTCCGAAACGCCTCTACGGCTTCGTCGAGCTCTTTGGCCATGATCGACACTTGCGACTTGGAAAGCTTTGTCACACCAAGTGTTTCGACCAGGCGCTCCATCCGGCGAGTGGATACTCCCAGCAGGTAGCAGGTCGCCACCACGCTGGTCAGTGCGCGTTCAGCTCGCTTGCGGCGCTGCAGCAGCCAGTCCGGGAAATAGCTGCCCTGGCGCAGCTTGGGGATCGCGACGTCGATGGTTGCGGCACGGGTGTCGAAATCACGGTGGCGGTAGCCGTTGCGCTGATTGGACCGCTCATCGCTGCGTTCGCGGTAGCCCGCTCCGCACAGGGCGTCGGCTTCAGCCCCCATCAAGGCGGCGATGAACGTCGAGAGCAGCCCGCGCAGCAGATCCGGGCTCGCCTGTGCGAGTTGGTCAGCCAGAAGCTGCTCGGTGTCGATAAGATGAGAAGAGGTCATTGCGTCATTTCCTTCGATTGACTTTTGCTGGTCGTTTCGAAGGATCACGCGATGACCGCCCACTACTGGGCTACGACACGCCCACCGGCCTTACCTGCCCGTACACCACACCCCTGGACGTAACTTGACACCAATCCACAGCACCGAGCAGTGACAGAAGGTGCCCCAAGGTGTGGTGAAACTCGCTGGACGGTCCCCAGGATGTTGGCAGCACATTCACCGGACATGACCGGAGCAAGACCGGACATCCTCCCATACCGTCGTCGCCGTGTACATCCGTAGCCCGTCCTGGCAGGTGCTGGGTTGACCAAAATCAGCCCAACACCTGCCACGACGATGAAGCGGGTTGCGCTGGCATGTCTTGTCGGCTCGGCGATCGAATTCTACGACTTCCTTATCTACGGCACCGCTGCGGCGCTGGTGTTTCCCACCGTGTTCTTCCCACACCTGGATCCCACGGTGGCCGCCGTGGCCTCGATGGGGACATTTGCTGTGGCGTTCCTATCCCGGCCGTTCGGCGCGGCCGTCTTTGGATACTTTGGAGACCGCCTCGGCCGCAAGAAGACCCTGGTCGCCACACTGTTGATCATGGGCCTGGCAACCGTGACTGTCGGGCTGGTTCCAACGACAGTGGCCATCGGCGCCGCGGCCCCACTGATCCTGACGACCATGCGGCTGCTGCAAGGGTTCGCGGTCGGCGGCGAGTGGGCCGGTTCGGCGCTGCTGAGCGCCGAGTACGCGCCCGCCAGCAAACGTGGCTGGTACGGGATGTTCACCGTTGTGGGTGGCGGCATCGCGCTGGTACTGACCAGCCTGACCTTTCTGGGCGTGAACTACACCATTGGCGAAAGCAGCCCCACATTCATGCAGTGGGGGTGGCGCATACCGTTTCTGGTCAGTGCGGCGCTGATCGCCGTCGCCCTATACGTGCGGTTCAACATCGACGAGACCCCGGTGTTCGCCCGGGAAAGGGCAGACGAAAAAACCCGTTTGGGCCCAGCCGAAACGCCGATTGCCCAAGTACTGCGGCGGCAGCGGCGAGAGATAGTCTTGGCCGCCGGCAGCGCCGTTTGCTGCTTCGGCTTCGTCTACCTGGCCAGCACTTACTTGGCCAGCTACGCTCAAACCCGACTGGGGTATTCGCGCGGCAGCATCCTGTTCGACAGTGTGCTGGGTGGACTGCTGTGCATCGTGTTCACCGCGCTTTCTTCCGCTCTTTGCGACCAACTCGGGCGCCGCCGCGTCCTATTGGCCGGGTGGGCGGTGGCTCTACCCTGGTCGCTGTTGGTCATGCCGCTGATCGACTCCGGCAGCCCCAGTTTGTTCGCGGTGGCTGTCGTCGGCATGTATGCCATCGGCGGATTCGGTTTCGGACCCACGGCATCGTTCATCCCAGAACTGTTTGCTACTAGCTACCGATACACGGGCAGCGCGCTCGCGGCGAATCTCGCTGGGGTTGCCGGCGGCGCGCTACCGCCGGTGATTGCCGGCGCGCTGGTGGCAACCTATGGCAGCTGGGCGATCGGTGTCATGCTGGCCATCCTCGCGTTGATCAGCCTGGTATGCACCTATCGGTTGCCCGAAACCGCCGGATCGGCCCTCGTCAGCCGCTAGTTGGCGTGCAGGTCCTCGTTGAGGGCAATGCCCTGACCGTCGCGGGCCAGCACTTCGACCGCCCCGCTGACGGAATTGCGGCGAAACAGCAGGTTGCTGCTCCCGGAGAGCTCACGCGCCTTGACCGAATTGCTGTCGGGCATGGTGACCCTCGTGCCGGCGGTCACGTACAGCCCGGCCTCCACCACGCAGTCGTCGCCCAGTGAGATGCCCAGACCGGAGTTGGCGCCGAGCAGACAACGCTTGCCGATCGAAATGACGTGTGTTCCACCGCCAGACAGCGTGCCCATGATCGACGCTCCGCCGCCGACATCGGAGCCGTCGCCCACCACCACACCCGCCGAGATGCGGCCTTCCACCATCGAGGCGCCCAGGGTGCCGGCGTTGTAGTTGACGAAGCCCTCATGCATCACGGTGGTGCCCGGCGCCAGGTGAGCGCCCAACCGCACGCGGTCGGCATCGGCGATACGTACGCCGGTGGGCACGACGTAGTCGACCATCCGGGGAAACTTGTCGACGCCATACACAGTCACCGGTCCGCGGCGGCGCAGCCGCGCCCGCACCGCCTCGAAACCGTCTATGGCGCAGGGTCCGTGATTGGTCCACACCACATTGGTCAGCACCCCAAACAAGCCGCTGGCGTTCAACCCATGGGGCGCCACCAGGCGGTGCGACAAGAGGTGAAGCCGCAGGTAAGCATCGTATGGGTCAGCGGCGACATCGTCGAGCGAGCCGATGACCGTACGGACCGCGATGGTCTCGGTGCGGCGGTCGTCATCGCGGCCGATCAGCGCGGCCAGCTCGACAGGAACGTCGGACACCGCCAGTCGTGACGTCGCGCTGGTGCCCGATTCGGTCAGTTCCGGCGCGGGAAACCAGGTGTCGAGGACCGATCCGTCAGCGGCGAGGGTAGCCAGGCCGATGCCTGCTGCTCCAGTCACGGTCGACACGCTACTTGTGCCGCCGAACAGACACAAAACCACCCTATTTCGACCAGAATCGGGTGCTTTTGCGTCTGCTCGGCCAACTAAGCTAGCGCCGTGCTGGATTTGCGCGGGGACCCGATCGAATTGACCGCGGCGCTGATTGACATCCCCAGCGAGTCGAGGAAGGAGGCACGCATCGCCGACGAGGTGGAAGCGGCGTTGCGCGCTCAGGCATCGGGGTTCGAGATCATCCGCAACGGCAACGCGGTGCTGGCGCGTACAAAGCTGAACCGGTCCTCGCGGGTGCTGTTGGCCGGACACCTGGACACCGTGCCAGTGGCCGGCAACCTGCCTAGCCGCCGCGAGAACGACCAGCTGCACGGCTGCGGCGCAGCCGACATGAAATCCGGCGACGCGGTCTTCCTTCATCTGGCCGCTACACTGGCCGAACCGACGCACGATCTAACACTGGTGTTCTACGACTGCGAGGAAATCGATTCGGCGGCAAACGGTTTAGGCCGCATCCAGCGCGAGCTGCCGGACTGGCTATCCGCGGATGTAGCCATCTTGGGTGAGCCCACCGCCGGCTGCATCGAGGCTGGTTGCCAGGGCACGTTGCGTGTCGTCCTCAGCGTGACCGGAACTCGCGCGCATTCAGCGCGTTCGTGGTTGGGTGACAACGCAATCCACAAGTTGGGTGCTGTGCTGGACCGGTTGGCCGTCTACCGGGCACGCAGCGTCGACATCGACGGTTGCACCTATCGGGAGGGCCTCTCGGCGGTGCGCGTAGCAGGCGGCGTCGCCGGCAACGTGATCCCTGACGCGGCCTCGGTCACGATCAACTACCGCTTTGCCCCCGACCGGTCGGTGGCCGCGGCATTGCAACATGTCCATGACGTGTTCGACGGGCTCGACGTGCAGATCGAGCAGACGGACGCCGCGGCCGGTGCGCTGCCTGGCCTGTCCGAGCCCGCGGCCAAGGCGCTGGTCGAGGCCGCCGGCGGGCAGGTCCGGGCCAAGTATGGCTGGACTGATGTGTCGCGCTTTGCCGCTTTGGGCATACCGGCGGTCAATTACGGCCCGGGTGATCCCAACCTGGCGCACTGCCGCGACGAACGGGTGCCCGTCGGCAACATCACCGCGGCCGTGGACTTGCTGCGCCGATACCTGGGTGGCTAGCGCTGCTGTGGCCCCAAGCGTGCTGCCGCCTTGGTCGCGTCGGCTGCCGCGGCTGCCATCCCGATCCCGGCCAGCTCCTCAGCCACCGCGGTCAGCTCGGCAGCATCTCCGTCGGCCAGGCCACGGGCGTGCTTGACGAGGATATTTCCTACGGTGCAGTCGATTTCGGCGGCGAGGCGAGTCACCGGGTCCACCGCACGGATGTCGCCCAACCGAACCGCGTTATGCCAGGCGCATAGGGCCACCGCCGCCTGCCCGGCCCGCTCAGCCGTCCGGGCGGCCTCCCGGGCCGCCGCGATGGCCCCTGTCATGTCCTGGGCCGCCGCCCTGGTCCAGGCCCTGGCCAGCCCGAGCTCGGGTGCGAACAACGCGGACTTCGTTCCGTGCCGAGCTTCAGCGCGCTGCAGTGTTTTTGCAGACTCGGCGATATGGCCTTGCTGCGCGATGGCCGTTGCCAACAACATCAGCGACAGCGGACCCCACGAGTAGCCGGTTCGTTCCAGTGTGGCGGCGGCCGGCTCCAGCATCGATGCCGCGGCGCCGAATTCGCCTTTGGTGATCAGTACGTACGCCAACAACACTTCACCGATGGACCGGCCAGGTTGCTGCAGCTAGGCGAAGTCGGTGAACCGCTTGGCCAGCTCCTGAGCCGGCGCGACGTCGCCTGCCAGCAGCAGCGACGTGATCTGAGCCAGGCCCACGGTGAACCGCAGCAGCCCCGGATGTTCGGCGGCCGACGCCCGTTCGGCCAGCCGGTCAACGTCGCCGAACCGGCCCATTCGTGCCGATGATAACGCGGCAGCGCTGGCGGCCCAGGCCACGGCCATGTCGTCGGCAGCCGGTCCGGACAGCACCTCGGTGGCCAGCGTGATGGCCCGCGGCAAGTTTCCGGAGTTCATCGCAAACGTGGCCGCCAGCGCATCCAGGGTGCTGCGGGCCGTGGGCTCGGTCACTCGGCTGCGGGTCGTCTGCAGAAACGCCGTGGCGCGCTCGGGCTCGTTGAGCATCCAGAACCGATTCGCCGCCCGGGGTATCGCCCAGGCCATCAGCTCGGTCTCGGTCAATTCGGCGGGATTCACCGCCGCCAGCACCGCGTCAGCTTCGCGACCGCGACCCTGCCAACCGAGTGCGTAAGCCAAGGGCAGGCGTGCCGCCAGGGCGTCCGACCTATCCAGCGCTGCCCGCGCCAACCGTTCGGCAAGCCGGACGTCGCCGAGCCGCAGGGCCTGCCCGGCTGCGGTCGCCGCATCCGTGACCGCGGCCGGGGTAGCACTGGCGGGGACGTCGATGGCCAGTGAGGACAGCCGTAACTGATCGCTGACATGGTCGGATGGGTGCTTGGCCAGCTGCGCGACCAGCGACACGCGCAATGCATGCGCGTGCTCGGCCGTCAATACGGCGCGTGCGCGGTCGGCGTACAGCGGATGGCCGACAAAAATCTCGCTGGTATCGCTGTCGGGACCCACCCGCACCGCGCCGGCGGCTTCGGCTTGGCCGAGCGTGTCCAACTGCTCGCCACCGACCAGGGCCACCAGGTCGGTGCGCGCCAACGGTTCGGCGATGGCGAGGTAGTCGACAACGGCGCGGGCCGGTTCCGGCAGGGCGCACAGGTACTCGTCGATCACGCCGGACAGCGGCCGACGATCCTCGTCTCGACAGCGCCACCGGCCGTCCACGTGTTCGAGACCACCGCCGTCGATGAGGTGGCGCAGATACAACGGGTTGCCAAGGCTGCGCCGAAAGAGCTCGTCGGCGTCGGCGACGTCCAGTGTCGCGTCCAGCGCCGACTCCACGAACGCCGCGGTTTGGGCCCTGTCGAGCGGCTCGATGGCGACCCGGGTGAGCAGGTCATCGGACCAGAGCGCAGCTATAGCGTCCGGTGGCTCGGCCTCCGAGGCGACGGTGACCACCAGCCGCGCCGCCCCGGCCCGCGCCAGCTGGTACACCAAGGTGGCCGACAGCGGATCCAGGTTGTGCGCGTCGTCGACCACCAGCAGCAGATCGCCAGCATCACCGGTCAGGGAACTACGCGCCGCCCGCAGCAGCGCCGCGGGCCGCCCAATGTCGGCTCCGGAGGCGGGCAGGCTGATCAAATGGCGGAAAGCGCCGAACGGGATGGCCCGCCCTGGAGCGGTTCCCACCACCCAGCGAGCCCGGCCGCTCCTGCCGTCCTCGGACATGACCTGCTCGGCAGGTTGCGCCAGCAGCGTCTTGCCGACGCCGTGTGGCCCGACCAGCACCACCCCGCACCGATCCGGACTGTCGACGGCCGCCTCCACGTGTTTCCAGACGCGCATCGCCGGATTTTATGGCGGTTGCGCCCAACGACATTCGAGCGGGGGATAGGCCAAAAATGTACGCGGTTCACATCGGTGGTCTACGTTCTGGTGTATGTCGGCGAAAATCGACATTACCGGTGATTGGACTGTGGCCGTGTATTGCGCGGCCTCGCCAACGCACGCGGAGTTGCTAGAGCTGGCCGCCGAAGTCGGCGCGGCAATCGCCGGACGTGGCTGGACGCTGGTGTGGGGAGGTGGCCATGTTTCGGCGATGGGGGCTGTCGCCTCGGCGGCGCGAGCCTGCGGCGGCTGGACCGTCGGCGTGATTCCCAAGATGCTGGTGTACCGCGAACTGGCTGATCACGACGCCGACGAGCTAATCGTCACCGACACCATGTGGGAGCGCAAGCAGATTATGGAAGATCGCTCAGATGCGTTCATCGTGTTGCCGGGCGGTGTCGGCACCCTAGACGAGCTGTTTGACGCATGGACCGACGGGTATCTCGGTACCCATGACAAACCCATTGTGATGGTAGATCCCTGGGGGCATTTCGATGGACTGCGGGCATGGCTGAACGGATTGCTCGACACCGGTTACGTCTCACCCACGGCGATGGAACGGCTGGTGGTAGTCGATAACGTCAAGGACGCTCTGCGGGCCTGCGCACCTTCCTGAGGTTGGTCGACAACCAATTCGACATTTCGCAAACGAATCGAGGGCTTACGTGTCCGATTACTACGGCGGCGCACACACAACGGTCAGGCTGATCGACCTGGCAACTCGGATGCCGCGAGTGTTGGCGGACACGCCGGTGATTGTGCGTGGGGCAATGACCGGGCTGCTGGCCCGGCCGAATTCCAAGGCGTCGATCGGCACGGTGTTCCAGGACCGGGCCGCTCGCTACGGTGACCGAGTCTTCCTGAAATTCGGCGATCAGCAGCTGACCTACCGCGACGCTAACGCCACCGCCAACCGGTACGCCGCGGTGTTGGCCGCCCGCGGCGTCGGCCCCGGCGACGTCGTTGGCATCATGTTGCGTAACTCACCCAGCACAGTCTTGGCGATGCTGGCCACGGTCAAGTGCGGCGCTATCGCCGGCATGCTCAACTACCACCAGCGCGGCGAGGTGTTGGCGCACAGCCTGGGTCTGCTGGACGCGAAGGTACTGATCGCAGAGTCCGACTTGGTCAGCGCCGTCGCCGAATGCGGCGCCTCGCGCGGCCGGGTAGCGGGCGACGTGCTGACCGTCGAGGACGTGGAGCGATTCGCCACAACGGCGCCCGCCACCAACCCGGCGTCGGCGTCGGCGGTGCAAGCCAAAGACACCGCGTTCTACATCTTCACCTCGGGCACCACCGGATTTCCCAAGGCCAGTGTCATGACGCATCATCGGTGGCTGCGGGCGCTGGCCGTCTTCGGAGGGATGGGGCTGCGGCTGAAGGGTTCCGACACGCTCTACAGCTGCCTGCCGCTGTACCACAACAACGCGTTAACGGTCGCGGTGTCGTCGGTGATCAATTCTGGGGCGACCCTGGCGCTGGGTAAGTCGTTTTCGGCGTCGCGGTTCTGGGATGAGGTGATTGCCAACCGGGCGACGGCGTTCGTCTACATCGGCGAAATCTGCCGTTATCTGCTCAACCAGCCGGCCAAGCCGACCGACCGTGCCCACCAGGTGCGGGTGATCTGCGGTAACGGGCTGCGGCCGGAGATCTGGGATGAGTTCACCACCCGCTTCGGGGTCGCGCGGGTGTGCGAGTTCTACGCCGCCAGCGAAGGCAACTCGGCCTTTATCAACATCTTCAACGTGCCCAGGACCGCCGGGGTATCGCCGATGCCGCTTGCCTTTGTGGAATACGACCTGGACACCGGCGATCCGCTGCGGGATGCGAGCGGGCGAGTGCGTCGGGTACCCGACGGTGAACCCGGCCTGTTGCTTAGCCGGGTCAACCGGCTGCAGCCGTTCGACGGCTACACCGACCCGGTTGCCAGCGAAAAGAAGTTGGTGCGCAACGCTTTTCGAGATGGCGACTGTTGGTTCAACACCGGTGACGTGATGAGCCCGCAGGGCATGGGCCATGCCGCCTTCGTCGATCGGCTGGGCGACACCTTCCGCTGGAAGGGCGAGAATGTCGCCACCACTCAGGTCGAAGCGGCACTGGCCTCCGACCAGACCGTCGAGGAGTGCACGGTCTACGGCGTCCAGATTCCGCGCACCGGCGGGCGCGCCGGAATGGCCGCGATCACACTGCGCGCTGGCGCCGAATTCGACGGCCAGGCGCTGGCCCGAACGGTTTACGGTCACTTGCCCGGCTATGCACTTCCGCTCTTTGTTCGGGTAGTGGGGTCGCTGGCGCACACCACGACGTTCAAGAGTCGCAAGGTGGAGTTGCGCAACCAGGCCTATGGCGCCGACATCGAGGATCCGCTGTACGTACTGGCCGGCCCGGACGAAGGATATGTGCCGTACTACGCCGAATACCCTGAGGAGGTTTCGCTCGGAAGGCGACCGCAGGGCTAGCGGATTCCGGGCGCAGTCTCGATACCCGCACTGGACGCTCGACGGTGACCAGGCACTATGGATGCGTGCGTTCAACACCGCCGGCCTCAGCCGGTCGTTCAACACCGCCGGCGTTAGCCGGCCATTCAACACCGCCGGCGTTAGCCGGCCATTCAACGCTGTGCGGCCGTCCAGTCGCAGGTGATCGTGCGCTGATCATGGCGATCGTCAACCGCACCCCGGATTCGTTTTACGACAAGGGTGCGACTTTCAGCGACGCGGCTGCCAGAGACGCGGTCCACCGGGCCGTCGCCGACGGTGCCGACGTCATCGACGTCGGCGGTGTCAAAGCCGGCCCGGGTGAACGCGTCGACGTCGACACCGAGATCACGCGGCTGGTGCCGTTCATCGAATGGCTCCGCGGTGCTTACCCGGACCAGCTGATCAGTGTCGACACCTGGCGCGCGCAGGTGGCGAAGGCGGCCTGCGCGGCGGGGGCGGACCTGATCAACGACACCTGGGGTGGCGTCGACCCGGCCATGCCCGAGGTGGCCGCCGAGTTCGGCGCGGGCCTGGTGTGTGCGCACACCGGCGGCGCGCTGCCACGCACGCGACCCTTCCGGGTGAGCTACGGTACGACTACCCGCGGTGTGGTGGATGCTGTGATTAGCCAGGTCACAGCCGCCGCCGAGCGGGCCGTCGCGGCCGGGGTGGCCCGCGAGAAGGTGTTGATCGACCCGGCACACGACTTCGGCAAGAACACCTTCCATGGGCTGCTGCTATTGCGACACGTGGCCGATCTTGTTATGACCGGGTGGCCCGTGCTGATGGCTTTGAGCAACAAGGACGTTGTCGGGGAGACTCTGGGCGTGGATTTGACCGAACGGCTTGAGGGAACGCTGGCAGCCACCGCGTTGGCTGCGGCCGCCGGGGCGCGCATGTTTCGGGTGCATGAGGTCGCCGCCACCCGGCGGGTGCTGGAAATGGTGGCATCGATTCAGGGGGTCCGGCCGCCGACGCGCACGGTGAGAGGACTCGCATGACAGCATCGGAGCTGGTCGCCGGCGATCTCGCCGGTGGCAGGGCCCCTGGCGCGCTGCCCTTGGACACTACTTGGCACCGTCCCGGCTGGACGATCGGGGAGTTGGAAGCGGCAAAGGCCGGACGGACGATTTCGGTGGTGCTGCCGGCCCTCAACGAGGAAGCGACCATCGAATCGGTGATCGACAGCATCTCTCCGCTGGTCGATGGCCTGGTCGATGAATTGATCGTGCTGGACTCCGGTTCCACCGACGACACCGAGATCCGGGCCATCGCCTCCGGCGCCCGGGTTGTCAGCCGTGAACAGGCGTTGCCCGAGGTGCCGGTACGGCCCGGCAAAGGTGAGGCATTGTGGCGTTCACTGGCGGCCACCAGCGGCGACATCGTGGTGTTCATCGACTCAGACCTGATCAACCCGCACCCCTTGTTTGTGCCATGGCTGGTCGGTCCGCTGCTCACCGGCGAAGGCATTCAGCTGGTCAAGAGCTTTTACCGACGGCCGCTGCAGGTCAGCGACGTGACGAGTGGGGTGTGCGCCACCGGCGGCGGGAGGGTCACCGAGCTGGTGGCGCGGCCACTGTTAGCCGCGCTGCGGCCCGAGCTGGGTTGTGTACTGCAGCCGCTGAGCGGTGAGTATGCGGCCAGCCGGGAGCTGCTGACATCGCTGCCATTTGCCCCCGGCTACGGCGTGGAGATCGGCCTCTTGATAGACACGTTCGACCGGTTGGGCCTGGACGCAATCGCCCAGGTCAACTTGGGCGTTCGGGCGCACCGTAACCGGCCCCTAGACGAGCTCGGCGCGATGAGCCGCCAGGTCATCGCGACCCTGCTGTCGCGCTGTGGAATTCCCGATTCCGGTGTCGGGCTGACCCAGTTCTTGCCCGGCGGCCCGGACGATAGTGACTACACGCGGCACACCTGGCCGGTATCACTAGTCGACCGGCCGCCGATGAAGGTGATGCGGCCGCGCTGACCGACACCGCGTCGGCGCCTTAGGGCAAGATCGATGACGTGGCGTTGGTGTTGGTGTACCTGGTGGTGCTGGTCCTGGTGGCGATCGTGCTGTTCGCTGCGGCGAGCTTGCTATTCGGCCGTGGCGAGCAGTTGCCGCCCCTGCCGCGGGCGACGACGGCGACGACGCTGCCGGCGTTCGGGGTCACCCGCGCCGACGTCGACGCGGTCAAGTTCACGCAGGTGCTGCGCGGGTACAAGACCAGCGAGGTGGACTGGGTGCTGGAACGGCTCGGCCGTGAGCTCGAGGCGCTACGCTCTCAGCTCGGGGCGATCCACGCCTCGTCGGAAGACGCCGAGGCCGAGTCTGACGCGTCAAACCCTTCGCGCGGCGAGACCGTCGTGCACTACCGTTCTGACCCCGCGTGAGCGGCGACGGGCTGGTTCGCTGCCCCTGGGCGGAGGTTCGTCCAGGGCCCGATGCCCAGCTGTACCGCGACTATCACGACAACGAATGGGGGCGTCCGCTGTACGGCCGGGTGGCTTTGTTCGAGCGAATGAGCCTGGAGGCCTTCCAGAGTGGCCTGTCATGGTTGATAATCCTGCGCAAGCGGGAGAATTTCCGGCGCGCATTCTCTGGGTTCGACATCGACAAGATCGCTCGCTACACCGATACCGATGTGCGACGGCTACTCGCCGATGACGGAATCGTGCGCAACCGCGCCAAGATTGAGGCGACGATCGCCAACGCGCGCGCAGCTGCCGATCTGGGGTCGTCCGAAGACCTATCCGAGCTGCTGTGGTCGTTCGCGCCACCGCCTCGGCCCCGGCCCGTCGACGGTTCCGAAATTCCCTCGGTCAGCACGGAATCGAAGGCTATGTCGCGTGAGTTGAAGCGGCGCGGGTTCCGTTTCGTCGGGCCCACCACCGCCTATGCGTTGATGCAGGCGACCGGGATGGTCGACGACCATATCCAAGCATGCTGGGTGCCCACTGAGCGACCTTTTGACCAGCCGGGCTGCCCGATGGCGGCCCGGTGAAGTCATTGCGCCGGGGCTTGTGCACCTGATGAACCCGAATAGGGAACAATAGGGGGGTGATTTGGCAGTTCAATGTCGGGTATGGCTGGAAATCCAATGGCGGGGCATGCTCGGCGCCGACCAGGCTCGCGCAGGCGGGCCAGCCCGAATCTGGAGGGAGCACTCAATGGCGGCGATGAAGCCCCGGACCGGCGACGGTCCTTTGGAAGCAACTAAGGAGGGGCGCGGCATTGTGATGCGAGTACCACTTGAGGGTGGCGGTCGCCTGGTCGTCGAGCTGACACCCGACGAAGCCGCCGCACTGGGTGACGAACTCAAAGGCGTTACTAGCTAAGACCAGCCCAACGGCGAATGGTCGGCGTTACGCGCACACCTTCCGGTAGATGTCCAGTGTCTGCTCGGCGATGTATGCCCAGGAGAACTCTTGGATACAGCGCTGGCGTCCGGCATGCCCGTAGCGCTCCGCCGTTGCCGGGTCGGCGACCAAGGCATTGACCGCCTCAGCCAATCTGGCCTGGTAACCGGTCGCGTCGTCGGCGTCGTAATGCACCAGTGAGCCGGTGATCCCGTCGGCGACCACCTCGGGGATCCCGCCGACGTCGGAGGCCACCACGGCGGTTGCGCACGCCATCGCTTCCAGGTTTACGATACCCAGCGGCTCGTACACCGACGGGCACACGAAAACTGTTGCTGCCGAAAGTATTTCTCGTAGTTGTCCGATGGTAAGCCGGTCTTGGATCCAAAACACGCCAGTGCGATTGCGGGCCAGTTCGGCCACCGCGACGCGCACTTCGTCGGCTACTTCCGGCGTGTCCGCAGCACCCGCGCAGAGCACTAGCTGTACGTCCGATCTGAATCGGTGCGCGGCTGTTACCAGGTGGACGACTCCCTTTTGCCGGGTGATTCGCCCGACGAACACCGCCATGGGCCGGTTCGGATCGACCCCGAGCTCGGCCAGCACCGACCCGGTACGCGCGGGCCCGGCCGGATACCACGTCTCGGTGTCGATCCCGTTCCGGATGACGTGCACCAGGTTCGGATCCAGGCTGGGATAGACCCGCAACATGTCGTTGCGCATTGCAGAACTGACCGCAATGACCGCGTTGGCGGCCAGCACCGCGGTCTGCTCGACCCATGTCGATACCTGGTAGCCGCCGCCGAGTTGCTCCTTCTTCCATGGCCGCAACGGTTCGAGCGAATGTGCGGTCAAAACATGCGGGATGTCGTAGAGTATCGCGGCCAGATGCCCCGCCAGAGCGGTGTACCAGGTGTGTGAATGCACGACGGTGGCCGCGCTGGCGGCATTGGCCATCACCAGGTCCGCGGACAAGGTGGACAGCGCCGCGTTGGCGCTGCCTAGCCTCGGGTCGGGCCGATAGGCAAATGCGCCCGGGCGGGGTGCGCCCATGCAGTGCACGTCGACCGCGCACAGCCGGCGTAGGTAGGCAACCAGTTCGGTGACATGTACCCCGGCTCCACCGTAAACCTCCGGTGGGTATTCCCGAGTCAACATCGCCACCCGCATACCCCGCACCGTAGTGCGGTGACGGGGCGGCCCGCGTGGCGGGCCGAGGAGGAGGCGGAGGCGGCACAGCACCCGTCGAACGGGGCCAAACACCTTGACGGACAGCCCGTCAGAGCAGTAGCCAGGGGCGGATTCCCCTTGGCAGTGGTTTGCGGGGGCCGATAGGTTTGAGCCATGAGAGAAGTGCCGCACGTGCTGGGCATAGTCTTAGCCGGCGGTGAGGGCAAGCGGCTTTATCCGCTGACCGCGGACCGGGCCAAGCCCGCGGTTCCTTTCGGCGGCGCCTATCGATTGATCGATTTCGTACTCTCAAACCTCGTCAACGCCCGGTATCTGAGGATCTGTGTTCTCACCCAATACAAGTCGCATTCACTGGACCGCCATATCTCGCAGAACTGGCGGTTGTCTGGTCTGGCGGGTGAGTACATCACCCCGGTGCCGGCACAGCAGCGCCTCGGCCCGCGCTGGTATACCGGCTCCGCCGATGCGATCTATCAATCGCTGAACTTGATCTACGACGAAGATCCAGACTACATAGTGGTTTTCGGCGCCGACCACGTCTACCGTATGGATCCCGAACAGATGGTCCGGTTCCACATCGACAGCGGTGCCGGCGCGACGGTGGCCGGCATACGGGTTCCACGTGAAAATGCGACCGCGTTCGGTTGTATCGACGCCGATGACTCCGGCCGTATTCGCAGCTTCGTTGAGAAGCCGCTGGAGCCGCCCGGAACCCCCGACGACCCCGACACCACGTTCGTCTCAATGGGCAACTACATTTTCACGACCAAGGTGCTTATCGACGCGATTCGCGCCGACGCCGACGACGACCACTCGGACCACGACATGGGTGGTGACATCGTTCCGCGGTTGGTGGCCGACGGTATGGCGGCGGTCTATGACTTCTCCGATAACGAAGTGCCTGGTGCCACCGATCGCGACCGAGCATATTGGCGCGACGTCGGGACGCTTGACGCGTTTTACGATGCACATATGGACCTGGTGTCGGTGCACCCGGTGTTCAACCTGTACAACAAGCGGTGGCCGATCCGCGGGGAGTCGGAGAACCTGGCGCCGGCGAAGTTCGTCAATGGCGGCTCCGCACAGGAGTCGGTGGTTGGTGCCGGCAGCATCATCTCGGCGGCCTCGGTGCGTAATTCGGTGCTGTCGTCGAACGTCGTGGTCGACGACGGCGCGATCGTTGAGGGCAGTGTGATCATGCCCGGCACCCGCGTTGGGCGCGGGGCGGTGGTGCGCCACGCGATCCTGGACAAGAACGTCGTCGTCGGGCCCGGTGAGATGGTCGGCGTGGATCTGGAGAAGGACCGGGAACGCTTCGCGATCAGCGCCGGCGGCGTGGTCGCCGTGGGCAAGGGTGTTTGGATCTAGGTCCGGTTAGCGGCGCGAGCAGACACAGAATCGCCCATTTCGGCACGAAATTGGGCGATTCTGCGTCTGCTCGGCGCGGTGGGGCGCGCCGGCTAGGGCCCTGGCGGCCCGGGTTGGCCGAACAGCTGCCCGCCAGCGCCGCCGCGAGCGCCGGCCGCGGCGGCCCCGCGCCACCTCCCACGCCGCCGTTGCCGATCAACCCCCCGGGCCCGCCGTCTTGGCCCGGTCCGCCATTGGCGCCGTCACCGATCGAACAGTGCCTGGGTGGGAGCGTTGATCACATTCAGCACGTCTTGCTGCACGCTCTGCGCCACAGCAGCGTTGACGGCTTCGGCAGCCGCATAGGCCCCGCCAGCGCCGGTCAGGGCTTGTACGAACTGCTGATGAAACGCCGTCGCCTGCAAGCTAAGCGCCTGATAGGCCTGAGCGTGTCTGGCGAACAGTGACGCCACGACCGCCGATACTTCATCGGCACAGGCGGCCAGCATCGCGGTGGTTGGGGCTGCCGCGGCGGCATTGGCCGCGCTCAATGCCGAGCCGATGCCCGCCAAATCCGTTGCCGCCGATGCCAGCACGTCCGGGGCGCCACCAGATACGACATGGCCACACCTTATCGTGGGCTCGTTACGGCATGCGGTGTTTTCGACGGACTCGTCACCGACGCCGCGCGTGTGACGCGCGCCGTCAGCCAGCGCTCGGCAACCCGGGCTACCCAGGGACCTCCGGTATCAGCAGGTGCGCGTCGTAGCGTGGGCCCCAGTGCAGCGTGACACGACCACGCGGCGGGCGTGGGTAGGCGGCCGGGAATTGGCCGGTGAGCGGGTTGCGGGGGGACAACCAGCGTCCGCCAACCACCAGTCGTAACTGTTCGCCGGCGCGGAACAATGTCGCCGACGGGCCAAGCGCGACATCGACGGCGACGACCTCGCCGGCGGTGACCGGCCGGGGCCGAGCACACGCCGGGACCGGCTCCCATGGCTGCGAGAGCTCGGGGTCGAGCTCGCGCAGCGAGACCCGCTGCCAGCCGGTGGTCACCCGGTCACGGCCCCAGCCGTAGGACCCCTCAAACGCAACGAACTGGCCATCGCGCCACTTCTCCACTCCGACGAACAGGTTCGCGTCGTCGCAGCCATCCAATTGAACCCACAGGCGGGCGGCCATCGGGCCGGTCAACTCGATGTCTTCGGGGATCGTCCAATTGAATGCTGCTGCCCGAGAGCGAGTTTGGAACCTGATGCTGCCCGCCGTCGGCGGCGGCTCGGTTGCCAGCAGCCCCGGCCCGGCGAGATACATTGGCCGCCAACGCGTGCCGGCAAGCGGCCACTGGGTCTCTTCACGCACCGCGGTGATGGTGTCGCGATCCTCACGCACCTCGAGGCGAACGCTGCGCGAACCGGAGGAGCCGGCCAGCGCGTCTCGCAAGAACTTCAGCTGCTCGGACAGCGCGGTCGCTGAGTAGAAGGTCTCCCATTTGCCCCCGCGATGGGTATACAGCCGGGCGTGACCGCAGCCGCTGCGGGTAAAAGCGCGGATCGACCCGCGGCTGTGCAAGTTGTTGTCCGAGAAGCTACCGCAGACCAGCATCGGAACCTTGATCGCCGACAGGTCGGGTACTCGCGAGCGCCAGAAATCGTCGCGCAGCGGGTGAGCCTCTTGCATCTGCTCCATGTCGTAGGTCTGACGTGTGCGACGTCGCACCCCGCGCGACCACAGCCGGGTGAACCCTGACTCCCGGATGCCGCCGGGAAAGGCCAAGTCGCGGTAGGCGTCGGTGAAACCCTCCCACGGGCAGATCGCCCGCAGCGCCGGCGGTTGCAGCGCGGCCACGGCGTACTGGCTAATGGCCAGATAAGACACCCCCAGCATGACGACGCGCCCATCACTCCATGACTGGTCGGCGAGCCATCCCACCAGGTCGTAGGTGTCCTCGGCTTCCTGGTGTGACAGCAGGTCTCCGGTACCGTCGGAGCGGCCGCAGCCGCGCGAATCCGCATTGACCACGACGAAGCCCTGCGCGGTCCACCACGCCGGGTCCGGCGCCTCCCAGCCGGTCAGCGCCGAGAAGGTCAGCGGCTTCGGCTGGCGCAGCATCCGGTATTGTGGTGAGAACGTCCACCGGTTGCCCCGCCGCCGCGGCAGGGCGTCCTTGCCGTAGGGATGGATGCTCGCGATCACCGGCCTAGCCCCACCTTCGGCGCTACGAAAGACGTTGATCCGCAGCAGCGTTCCGTCGCGGGTAGGCACCTCGACGTCGCGTTCTATGACGACGTCGGCCGGCGGATCGGTGACGGTGATCGGCGGCTTGGCGACGCCGCGAACCCGCTCCAGCGCATACCGGAGAGCACCGGGACGTCGCCACGGCCGGTCCAAGGCAGGTGACGGGTTTCTGGCCACGCCCGTTACCCTAAAGCTATTCGACCGCTACCACACGTAGGGCACCAACCGGTAGCGCACCAGTTGCCGGTATTCGCGGTACCCGCTGAGTTCTTGCGTCAGTAGTTTTTCCTCGTCGAGGATGCGGAACACCAACACCAGTGTGCCGGGGACGAGGATGAACATCGCCCAGTAAGAGCCCAGTGCCAGCGGTATGCCTGTCATCATGACCACGTTCCCGGCGTACATCGGGTGTCGGACAATTTTGTAGAGACCGTCGGAGGCCAATATCTGGCCCGCCTCCACCCTGACCGTCGAGGCGGCATACCTGTTCTGGATGACCACCAGCATGGCGATGCCAAGGCCCGTCATCACTAGGACGTCGCCGATCACGCACACCGCGGCTGGCACTGACGACCAACCATAACGATGGTCGCACGCGCTCAGCACCATCATCGCGAAGAACCCCAGAAAAGCGCCGATGACGATGAACTTCTGAATCGTTCGGCCCTCCGCGAGCGGACCGCTGCGCATGCGACGTTGAAGGGCCGCGGGATCGTTGCGAGCCAGATAGATTGTGGGGCCAATCGTGGTGCTCACAAATGCGGCGAGGAACACCCACGCCTGCCAATAGTCGAACGTGCCGGCTGGCCCGAATAGGAGCGCGCCGAAAACGACGAGTCCTAACACGCCCCATATGAATATCTTCAGCCCAATGTGCATGGCTCCTCCTAGCAGCGAACGTCACGCCGTCGGAAGGCCATGGCGCCCAGGGTGATCAGGGCCGCATCTATGGCCAGCAGCCACAGCAACGGCACCGCGGTGAAATCGCCGCCGCCGACCCGCGGGATGTGGGCGAACGGCTCCAGGTTGAGCAGCATCTGCGGGAACCCCGCCAACGAGCCGAGCAGGTACAGCGCGATGAACCCGACCAGCACGCCCCACGCCACCGGCGTGAACCGCGGCGCCAACCCGAACAATCCCACGGTCACCGCCGATAACAACCACACGGCCGGCAGTTGCACGGCCGCGGTGCCGACCACGGTGGGCAGCTTGCCGCCGACGTCACCGACGGTCATGCCGTAGGCGAGTCCGGCCGCCACGCCGGAGATCAGGGTCGCCACCGCCGATCCGGCCAGCGCCATCGCCAGATGGCTTGCCAGCCAATGGGTCCGGGAAACCGCCCCGGCGAGCAGGGTCTCGGCCCGCAGCCCGGTTTCCTCTTGGTGCAGTCGTAGGGTCAGCGAGACGGCGAATGCGGCGGCGACCATGCCGATCATGGTGAAGGCCAGCGCAAGGAAGGCCTGTTCCAGTGCGCCGGTGCCGCCCATCCGGGTGACGATGTCACGCACCGCGGTGTTATCGCCCAGCTGATCCCCGATGCCGTGCACCACACTGCCCATCACCAGCCCGTACAGGCACAGGCCGACGGTCCACAACAGCAGGGAGCCGCGATTGAGCCGCCATGCCAGCCCGAAGGGCTCGCTCAGCATGGGCCCGGCGGTGCCGGCGCCGGGGCGTTCGGCGATCAGTCCGGCACCGACATCACGGCCGGCGCGTAATCGATAGGCCAGCACGGTAAGCACGGCCGCGGTCGCCAGCGACAGCAGCAGCACCCACCAACGCTCTCCCGCGTAGGGTCTGACCTGCAGCGACCACCCCAGCGGCGAGCACCAGGACAGCGTGCCCGAGCCGGCATCACCGATGGCACGCAGCGCGAACGCGGTGCCCAGGACGGCGAACGCGACCGCGCGGGTGAATCGGGCGCTCGGCGACAGCTGCGCGGCCACCGCGGCCACCGCCGTGAAGACCATCCCGGAGGCCGCCAGCGCCACGCCAAACGCTACCGACCCGGCCGGAGCCACATCGGTGGCAAGCAGACCCAATGCACCGATCGCGCCGGTCGCGATCGACGCACCGAACGACCGCAGCAGCGCGCCGGTGAGGTTGGCGTAGCGCCCGACCACGGTCGAATCGATCAATTCGGCACGGCCGCTTTCCTCGTCCGCGCGGGTGTGCCGAATCACCGTGAGGATGACCGCCACCGCGATGAGGGTGTGAAACATCCCGGCTTTCCAGATTCCGACCGCACCCAGGCTGTCGTTGTAGACCGGCCCGTAGAGCGCGCGCTGTGCCGGGCTGGCCATAATGGCGGCCGCCGCGGCGGCGCGGGCGGACCGGTCGGGGTAAACCGTTTCGACGCTGGCGATGTACACGGTGGCCAGCGGCACCGACAGCAGCAGCACCCACAGCGGCAACGACACCCGGTCGCGGCGCAGGTACAGGCGCAGCAACCCCAGTGTGCCGGTGAAGCCCGAACCGCGGTGTGGTGCACGGTGTCCTGCGGGTCTCGCGCGATCGATGACCGTACTGCTCACGGCGTTGCCACCTGTTGCTCGGCTGCGACCTCGGGGCCCAGGCTGTAGTGGCGCAGGAACAGCTCCTCCAGGGTGGGCGGCTGACTGACCAGGCTGCGCACACCGGCGTGGCCGAGCACTTGGATGAGTTCTCTCAGGCTTTCGCTGTCGACCTGGGCGCGCACTGTGGTGCCCTCGATGCTGATGTCCTCGACTCCCTTGATTCGGCTGAGGTCTCCTGGATCACCGATCATTTCGGCCTTGATCGAGGTGCGGCTGAGGTGCCGCAAGGCGTCTAGTGAACCGCTTTCGACGGTCTTGCCGGCTCGGATGATGGTCACCTTTTCGCACAGCGCTTCGGTCTCGGCCAGAATATGGCTGGACAACAGCACCGTCACACCGCGTTGGCGTGCTTCGCCGATGCACTGCTGAAACACGTTTTCCATCAACGGGTCCAGGCCGCTGCTCGGCTCATCCAAGAGCAGCAGAGTGGCGTGCGACGACAATGCCGAGATCAGGGAGACCTTTTGGCGGTTGCCCTTGGAGTAGGTGCGCGCCTTCTTGGTTGGGTCCAGGCCGAAGCGCTCGATCAGTTCCGCGCGACGAGCGTTGTCGATGCCGCCTCGCATGCGGGCCAGCAGGTCGATGGTCTCACCACCGGTCAGCGACGGCCACAATGTGACATCGCCTGGAACATAGGCGATGTGGCGGTGCAGGTCGACGGCGTCGGTCCAGGGGTCACCGCCCAGCAACCGCACGCTTCCGCCGTCGGCCTTCACCAGGCCTAGCAGGATGCGCAGGGTCGTGGACTTGCCCGCGCCGTTGGGGCCGAGGAAGCCGTGCACTTCGCCCTCGCGCACCGTGAGGTCGAGCCCGTCGAGCGCCCGCACCGACCCGAAGTGCTTGGTCAGTCCGCGAATCTCGATGGGCACCTGGTGGTTGTCAGCCGACATGTGCTTCTCCTTGTTGAGCTTCGGCCAGGAAGGCCTCGTACATGGCGCGGTCGGCCAGCAGGCCTTCGGTGTAGACCTCCAGGGAAGGCAGCACCATGTCGTGCGCGTAGTCGCGTAACGCTGCACGGAGATCGGTTGGGTTTTCGTGCATTTGCAGATAAAGCAGGAAGCCTCCGCCTCCGGTGATCGCCAGAAACCGAGCACGGGCGCGCGGGTCGCGGCTGGGCTTGACCGTACCGGCGCGTACTCCTTCGTCCAGGTACTCCTCGGCGTTGTCGATCATCTTCTGCCACAGCATCTTCGCCAGCTCGCCGCCGGATTGCATGCTGCGCACCAGGTATGCCATCAGCGGTGCGTAGGATTCGATCTCGGCCATCTGCGCGAGCCAGGTGGTCGGGTCGTTGGACTTCAGTGCCGCAGCCTTGCTGCTGCGGATCTCTTCGGCGACGAAGTCGTCGCAGGCCTTGCGCAGACCTTCCTTGGAACCGAAATGGTGGATGACCAATGCCGCGCTCACCCCCGCCGCTTCGGCGATGGCTCGCAGCCCGACACCGAATCCGTGCCGACCGAACTGTTCGATGGCCGCCTCTCTGATCCTGGCGTGCGCGGTCAGATCGGCTGAACGCATGTTCAGGATATTAAACGTACGTTCATCCCCGGTCAAGGGAGGGCGCCGTTGGGAATCCGTGAAGGCCGCGAACTTTGCCGAGCAGACGCAAAATCGCCCTGGAACGCACGGTTCAGGGCGATTTTGCGTCTGCTCGCCGAATTAGTCCCGCACGGCTGCCAGCACGCCGTCGCCCAGCGGCACCAGTGCCGGAGTGAGCCGTTCATCCTCGGCGATAAGCCGGGCCGCCTCGCGAACCGCGATCACCTCGGCGTCGCGCGCCCCGGGATCACCGGCCCGACCGCCCAGCGCCGCCCGGTGCACGACGATGACCCCGCCGGATCGCAGCAGCCGCACCCCCTCGGCGACGTAATCTGGCTGGTCGATCGGGTCGGCGTCGATGAATACCAGGTCGTAGGATGCGTCGGCGAGCCGGGTCAGCACCTCTTGGGCGCGGCCGCTGATCAGCCTGGTACGCGACGGCCCGATGCCCGCCTCGGCAAAGGCCTGCCTGGCAAGGCGTAGATGCTCGGGCTCGATATCGATGGTGGTCAAGACGCCGTCGTCGCGCATGCCCGACAACAGCCACAGGCCGCTGACGCCGGCCCCGGTACCCACTTCGGCCACCGCCTTGCCTCCGCTGAGCTTGGCCAGCAAGCACAGCAACGCACCCACCGCCGGTGTTACCGCCCCGGCCCCGATGTCGGTTGCGCGCTCGCGGGCGCCGGCCAGGATCACGTCTTCAGATATTGACCCCTCGGCGTGCGCCCAGAGTGATTCGCCTCGGCTGGGGGCCGGCTGGCCAGGCATGTCGTCGTGTCCGGGGGTGCCGTCCATGCCCGCAGCGTATGTCCAATTGGCGACGCCGTCGGGCAGGCGCGCCTGGTTCGAACGCCGGCCGAGCACCGAGCTGGACGCTTGCGGCTGTACCCGACACGCCCGGCGTGCCGGACGCGACGAAGGTCACTTTGACTCGATATTCCCTGGACAGCGCAGGTAACGGTATGGTTTCTAAGCCAAAGCTCAGATTGCTCATATATGGCCCATACGCCGGTACGCGACGGTAATTCCCATGGAACTCCTCGGCGGACCCCGGGTTGGGAATACGGAATCGCAACTTTGCGTTGCCGACGGTGACGACTTGCCAACTTATTGCAGTGCAAATTCGGAGGATCTCAATATCACGACCATCACGACCTTGAGTCCGACCAGCATGTCTCATCCCCAACAGGTCCGCGATGACCAGTGGGTGGAGCCGTCTGACCAATTGCAGGGCACCGCCGTATTCGACGCCACCGGGGACAAGGCCACCATGCCGTCCTGGGATGAGCTGGTCCGTCAGCACGCCGATCGGGTGTACCGGCTGGCTTATCGGCTCTCCGGCAACCAGCACGATGCCGAAGACCTGACCCAGGAGACCTTTATCAGGGTGTTCCGGTCGGTCCAGAATTACCAGCCGGGCACCTTCGAAGGCTGGCTACACCGCATCACCACCAACTTGTTCCTGGACATGGTCCGCCGCCGGGCTCGCATCCGGATGGAGGCGTTACCCGAGGACTACGACCGGGTGCCCGCCGATGAGCCCAACCCCGAGCAGATCTACCACGACGCACGGCTGGGACCTGACCTGCAGGCTGCCTTGGCCTCGCTGCCGCCGGAGTTTCGTGCCGCGGTGGTGCTGTGTGACATCGAGGGTCTGTCGTACGAGGAGATCGGCGCCACACTGGGCGTGAAGCTCGGGACGGTACGTAGCCGGATACACCGCGGACGCCAGGCACTGCGGGACTACCTGGCAGCGCACCCCGAACATGGCGAGTGCGCAGTTCACGTCAACCCAGTTCGCTGAACTACTCAACGGCCGCCGAGCGCGTCGGTTCGGCTACCGCATGGTTGCCAATCGGTCCCGAATCCTGGGGTTTTACCGGCTGGCGATGGTTTTCCGGCACCGCGCCGCGCTACATTCGAGATACCGGTGGCTCGTTAGGTGGCGGAAGGAGGTGGTGATGGCCGACCCCGGAAGCGTGGGACATGTGTTCCGGCGCGCGTTTTCCTGGCTCCCGGCGCAGTTCGCCTCCCAGAGTGACGCGCCGGTCGGCGCGCCGCGGCAGTTCCGTTCCACCGAGCACCTGTCAATCGAGGCCATCGCGGCTTTCGTCGACGGCGAGCTGCGGATGAACGCGCACTTGCGGGCCGCGCATCACCTTTCGCTGTGTGCCCAATGCGCGGCCGAAGTGGACGACCAAAGTCGTGCCCGCGCCGCTCTGCGCGATTCCCACCCGATCCGCATCCCCAGCACGTTGCTCGGATTACTGTCCGAGATCCCGCGTTGTCCACCTGAAGGTCCATCTAAAGGTTCGTCTGGAGGTTCATCCCAGGGCCCGCCCGACGGGGCTGCGGCAGGCTTCGGCGACCGCTTCGCTGACGGCGATGGCGGGAATCGGGGCCGGCAATCGCGGGTGCGTCGCTAGCCGGTGAGCCACTTGTCGCAGCGCATGGCGGGGGGTTGCTGCGAGTTCATGGCGAGTGGTCGCGATCCGTGGATACTAGGGTGGACACGGACAACGCGATGCCTGCACGTTTTAGCGCCCAGATTCAGAATGAGGATGAGGTGACCTCCGACCAAGGCAACAACGGCGGCCCGAACGGCGGAGGCCGCCTGGCGCCGCGCCCGGTTTTTCGGCCACCGGTCGACCCGGCGTCGCGTCAAGCGTTCGGGCGTCCGTCCGGGGTCCAAGGGTCCTTTGTGGCCGAGCGTGTGCGCCCGCAGAAGTACCAGGACCAGTCTGACTTCACACCGAACGATCAGCTTGCTGACCCGGTGCTTCAGGAGGCGTTCGGTCGTCCGTTCGCGGGCGCCGAATCGCTGCAGCGCCATCCCATCGATGCCGGAGCGCTGGCAGCTGAGAAAGACGGTGCCGGCCCCGACGAGCCCGACGATCCGTGGCGCGACCCCGCGGCCGCGGCCGCGCTGGGGACGCCAGCGCTAGCCGCGCCGGCACCGCACGGTGCGCTGGCCGGCAGCGGCAAGCTGGGTGTGCGCGACGTGCTGTTTGGCGGCAAGGTGTCCTACTTGGCGCTGGGCATCTTGGTCGCTATCGCACTGGTGATCGGCGGCATCGGCGGTGTCATCGGCCGCAAGACCGCGGAAGTAGTCGATGCGTTCACCACGTCGAAGGTGACCCTGTCGACCACTGGCAATGCCCAGGAACCGGCCGGCCGGTTCACCAAGGTGGCGGCCGCCGTGGCCGATTCGGTGGTGACCATTGAGTCGGTCAGCGACCAGGAGGGCATGCAAGGTTCCGGCGTCATCGTCGATGGCCGCGGCTACATCGTCACCAACAATCACGTGATCTCTGAGGCGGCCAACAATCCCAGCCAGTTCAAGACGACCGTGGTGTTCAACGACGGCAAGGAGGTGCCCGCCAATCTGGTGGGTCGTGACCCCAAGACCGACTTGGCCGTCCTCAAGGTCGACAACGTCGACAATCTGACCGTGGCCCGGCTCGGTGATTCCAGCAAGGTACGGGTCGGTGACGAAGTCCTCGCGGTCGGCGCGCCCCTGGGGCTGCGCAGTACGGTGACCCAGGGCATTGTCAGCGCGCTACACCGCCCCGTTCCGTTGTCGGGCGAGGGCTCTGACACCGACACCGTCATTGACGCAATTCAGACCGACGCCTCGATCAACCACGGTAACTCCGGCGGTCCGCTAATCGACATGGATGCCCAGGTGATTGGCATCAACACCGCCGGTAAGTCACTGTCGGATAGCGCCAGCGGGCTGGGCTTTGCGATCCCGGTCAACGAGATGAAATTGGTGGCAAATTCTCTGATCAAAGACGGAAAGATCGTGCATCCGACGTTGGGCATCAGCACCCGGTCAGTAAGCAACGCGATCGCGTCGGGCGCGCAGGTGGCCAATGTAAAGGCGGGAAGTCCCGCGCAGAAGGGCGGGATCTTGGAGAACGATGTGATCGTCAAGGTCGGTAACCGCGCGGTCGCCGACTCCGACGAGTTCGTCGTCGCCGTGCGCCAGTTGGCTATCGGCCAGGACGCTCCGATAGAGGTGGTCCGCGAGGGTCGGCATGTGACGCTGACGGTGAAACCGGACCCCGATAGCACCTAGAGTGTTCGCCAACATCGGTTGGGGGGAAATGCTCGTCCTCGTCATGGTCGGGCTGGTGGTGCTTGGCCCGGAGCGGCTCCCGGGTGCCATCCGCTGGGCGGCAAGCGCTCTGCGGCAGGCGCGCGACTATCTCAGCGGTGTGACCAGCCAGCTACGTGAGGACATTGGACCCGAATTCGATGATCTGCGGGGACATCTCGGTGAGCTGCAGAAGCTACGGGGAATGACTCCGCGGGCTGCGTTGACCAAGCACCTACTGGATGGCGATGATTCCCTGTTCACCGGAGACTTCGACCGACCGACGCCGAAGAAACCGGATGCGGCGGGCTCGGCGGGGCCGGACGCTACTGAGCAGATCGGTGCGGGGCCCATCCCGTTTGACAGCGATGCCACCTAGATCGGTGACGGCCGGCGGTCGGGCCCGGCGAGCTAACACCCGAGCAACGGCGGCAGGCCGGCCACCGAGTCGATCACGTGGTGCGGCCGGGTCGCGCTGGCGCCGGCCAGCCAGCGATCCAGCGTTTGCTGGCGGAACTTGCCGGTGCGCACCAGCACACCCGTCATGCCCACCGCCTGGGCGGCCAGCACGTCGTTGTGCAGATCGTCGCCGATCATGACCATCTGCTGTGGATCGACACCGACGCGGTCGGCGGCCGCCAGGAATCCCTCGGCCGCAGGCTTGCCGATGGCGGTGGCGGTCTTGCCGCAGGCCTGTTCCATTCCGGTCAGGTACATCCCGGTGTCGATGCGCAGCCCGTCGGTGGTGTTCCAGGTCATATTGCGGTGCATCGCCACCACCGGAACGCCGTCGAGCATCCACCCATAGACCCGGCTGAGCGTGCGGTGATCGAACTGGGGGCCGGCACTGCCGAGCACGACGACGTCGGGGGCTTCGGGGCAATCCTCGGGACCGATCTCGGTCGACAAGACGACGTCGATGCCGGGCAAGTCCTCGGTGATGTCGCCGTTGTTCACCAGGAAGCACCGCGCGCCGGGATAGGCGCCGTGCAGGTACTCGGCCGTCAGCACCCCGGCCGTGATCACGTCGTCGGCGGCGACGGGGATCCCCGCGGCACCCAGCGCCTCGGCGATCTGCCGGCGGGTGCGCGTCGTGGTGTTGGTCAGATACGCGCAGGCGATTCCCCGATGGGTCAGTTGCCGCACGGTCTCGGCGGCCCCGGGAATCGCGCGCCACGACAGCACCAGCACGCCGTCGATGTCGAACAGCACCGCCGCGGCCATCAGATGCGCCACGTCCACACGATATCCGTCAGTTAGACCGTCGACATCGACACCAGCGCGGAAAAACCCCAGTGAGCATCGCGCTGACGTCGATCTCGACGGTGAGGTTCATCCTGGCTCAGGATCCCTCAAGATCCGTGGCGCAACCACACACTGTCGGCCACCCAGGGCGACGCGGCGCCGGCCACCGACCACGCCAGCTCCGCGGGCACATCGAGCACCTGATAACCCTTGCGGCCCGCCGCGGTGGCCGCCACGAGCGTCGCCACCCCCGCCCTCCGCTGGAACAGTGTCTGGCGCACCGTCCAGCCGATGATGCCGGTGCAGGCGATGCAATCGCGGCGACGCTGTAGGCTGCCGGCGCGCGCAACCAACCAGCCGTCGGCGACGCGGTGCCCGAGTGATCGGACCCGATCGACGGCCAGCCCAGCGCAACCCGCGGTCAACACCGCCCACAGTGTCCACGCCCACCCCGGCACGCCGAGAATCGGCGCCGCTGCGATCAGCGCAACTCCGGCCAGCGTCGGGACCAACAGCGCCCGGGTCCACCTGCGCCGGGCGGCGGCCGGGCCGTGCCGGCGCAGCGGCCCCGCTGCCGCGTCGGTGTTGTCGATCAGGTCGGTCAGCACGGCCGTCGCGGTCTCGAACGGACATGGTGGCAGCAGCATCGACGACTGGCCCTCGCTATGCACGCCGGTCATCACTGCGTCCAGCCGAGCACCGCGCAATAACCGCACCAGCAGTGGTTCACGCAAGGTGGCGCCACGCAGCCGGCGCATGTCGTAGGTGTGCTCGCGCACCCGCAGCAGCCCGTGCCGCAGGTGTAGCACCCCTTCTTGACCGCTGCCGCCGCGGCGCAGCAGCAGATTGCCGTAGGTCAACCAGGAGAACAGCACCGCCAACAGTGCCGATACACCCACCACCAGCAGCACAGTGACCGCCACCACCAGTACCACCCCGGCGCGTTGCGCGGCGTCCACCGCGGACCTGGCGAAACCGGATTCCGGGAGTCGCACGGCCAGTCCCGTTTGATAGCCAAGCCCGATCACCGCCCCGATCATCACCAGGCCCGAAAAGCTCAGCGGCGCATACCGCAACCACGACGACTGCCACCGGGCCAGCACCCGACCGGTCGGCTCGACGGGTGCCAGCGACTCGGCCAGCAGCAGCGCGCGCAGCCTGGGCACCCGTGCCGAGTCGACCGCGTCCAGTTCGAAGGCGGCCTCACCGCGGGCCTCCTGGCCGGTGCCCACCCGCAGCACCGTCAACCCCAACAGCCGGTGCAACAGCCGCGCCTCGGTCTGCACCGAGCGAATCCGGTTGCGCGGCACGGAGACCGCGCGCCGGCTGAGTATGCCGGTACGCAGCGACACGTTTTCGTCGTCGATGCGGTAGGTGGTGAAAAACCAACGCAGCACGCCGAATACGACCGTCACGCCGAGCGCCGCCAGCGGCCAGACCGGGTTGCCGGTTGCCGACCCCAGCACCACGGACCCGATGAGTACCGGGAGCTGGCGCAGCATCTCGTGCACCGGATGCACCAGCAGCATCCGCGGGCTGAGGCGGTGCCAATCGTGTGGCCGGTCGGTCATGTCGCGTCCTCGCCGCGCAGCGCGGCGATGTCGGTCAGCTGCGCCACCACCCGATCGGCGACGTCGGTGTCCAACGCCTCGATGTGCACCGCGCCCGCCGAGGACGCCGTGGTTACGGTGACGTTGGCCAGCCCGAACAGCCGGTCCATCGGGCCGCGGTAGGTGTCGACGGTCTGCACCCGGGAAATCGGTGTGATGCGGCGCTCCTGCACGAGCCAACCGGTGCGGGTGAATACGGCCTGCGGGCTGATCTCCCAACGGTGTACCCGGTAACGCCAGAGCGGGACCACCCCGATGTGCACCACCATCGCCACCGCGGTGAGAGCGGCCGCGGCCAGGTGCGGCCAGGGCGGCTGGGGATGCACCGCCCACCACACCAGCTGCGCGATCACCGGGAGTATCCAGCCCAGCGACGCGGACAGCGCCCACATCACCGGCGCCTGGCTGCTCGGTCGATGGGCCGGCTCGGCGAGCGCGAGGTGATTTCTCTGCGGTCCGGTTGCGCTTGGCACATTTCGAGCATGGTCCAACGGAAACCGAACACAGTGATCGGGGGTCGTGGTTATCGTTTGAGCTAGCGCTCAACAAGATGCGTGCCAACTCACCCTGCCCCGGGGAGGCGCGATGAGTCGACAGTGGCACTGGCTGGCAGCGACGCTGCTCCTGATCACCACCGCCGCGTGCAGTCGTCCGGGCACCGAGGAACCGGATTGCCCGACGAAAATAACCTTGCCGCCCGGTGCTACGCCCACCACGACCCTCGACCCGAGATGCATAGTGCGCGCGACCACCACCGGCACAGCCGACGGCGATGCGGCGTCGCGCTGGACCGGAACCGTGCGGATCGCCGGGTTCTATGCCTCGATCTGCAACGCGGTATGGGACGGGAACGTCAGCCTTGCGGGAAAGGACGAGCTGACCGGCAAGGCTACGCTTATCCTCGTCGAAACCAGTTGCCCGGGCAAGGTTGTCGCCGGCGAACTCGTGCTGAAGGGGAACGTCGGTTCGGACAGCCTCGCGATCACCTGGGCGCACCCCGAACTCCCGCAGCGGGCGTTCGACCTCGGCGCCGGACAGGGCACGATCCGCCGATCGGGCGACCGTGCCGAGGGAACGTTCAACTCGGATATGGGTGGGGGCACCGAGTTCTTCTTGACGTGGTCGCTGACGATGCGTAACTGACGATCACAACGTGCCCACCAAAAACAGAGTAGACAACAGTCGACAATTCCCTTGTACTCCGGCGCTATGAAGTCGATCTCCGTCGGTGAGCTGCGCCAGAATCCCGCTCCCATGATCGCCGACCTCGAACGGGGTGAGCCATACGCGCTGACCCGCCACAACCACCGGATCGGAACGATCATTCCTGCCGTCTCGTCGGCAACACTCATTCCCCGGAAAGCCTAGTACGCCGAGCAGACGCAACGGCACCCAATTTCGACCAGAATCGGGTTCTTTTGCGTCTGCTCACGCGGTCAACGCTAGCGTCGTGTCGGGTCCAACCCCAGCGACATGCCCGCCAATCCGCGTCGTCGAGTCGACAAGCCGTCGGCGATGCTATGCAGTTCCTTGCCGATCGCCGAGTCCGGCGAGCTCAACACGAGCGGTACGCCCGAATCGCCGGCGGCCACCAGTGCGGGGTCCAGCGGGATCTGACCCAGCAGCGGCACGTCGGCGCCGACCGCACGCGACAACCGCTCGGCGACCAGCCGGCCACCGCCCTCGCCGAACACCTGCATCGTGGTGCCGTCCGGCAGCGTGAGCCCCGACATGTTCTCCACGACGCCGACGATGCGTTGGCGGGTTTGCAGCGCGATGCTGCCGGCCCGTTCGGCCACCTCCGCGGCGGCCAGCTGCGGGGTGGTGACCACCAGGAGTTCGGCGTTGGGGATCAGTTGAGCCACCGAGATGGCGACGTCGCCGGTTCCGGGCGGCAAGTCCAGCAGCAGCACGTCCAGATCCCCCCAGTACACGTCGGCCAGAAACTGCTGCAACGCCCGGTGCAGCATCGGCCCGCGCCACACCACCGGGGTGTTGCCCTGGGTGAACTGGGCTATCGAGATGACCTTCACCTGGTGGGCGATCGGCGGCAGGATCATCGACTCAACCTGGGTAGGCCGGTCGGTGGTGCCCATCATCCGGGGGATAGAGTGGCCGTGGATATCAGCGTCCAGCACCCCGATCGACAGGCCGCGGACGGCCATCGCGGCGGCCAGGTTGACCGTGACGGTGGACTTTCCGACTCCGCCCTTACCGGAAGCCACGGCATACACCCGGGTCAAGGAATCGGGTTGCGCGAACGGGATGACGGGTTCGCGGGTATCGCCACGCAACTGCTTACGCAGCTCGGTGCGCTGCTCGTCGCTCATCACGTCCAAGCTGACCCGCACCGCCGAAGTGCCTGGCACGTCGGCGACCGCCCGGGTGACACGCTCGGTGATTTCGGACTTCTTCGGGCAGCCGGCGATGGTCAGGTAGATCTCGACGTGCACGCTCCCATCCGGGCCGGTGTCGATGCTTTTGACCATCCCCAGTTCGGTGATGGGGCGCCGCAATTCGGGGTCGATTACCTTGCCCAGCGCGGTGCGTATCGCCGCGTTCAGGTCGCCATCACGAGTTCCGGACATCACCGCCGAGTGTAGGCGGCTTGGCATACGGCCGAGTGGTCAGCCGGCAGGAGCCGGCGCCGGCGGCGCCAGGCCCGCGTCGCCAGGCGGGCCGGCCAATGGATCCGGAGGTGGGGGAGCGGCAGGTAGGAATGGAGGTGGGGGAGCGGTAGGCGGGAACGGCGGCGCGCCCACTGGCGGGCCATGTGAGCCAATGCAGATCAGCGTGCAGCCGGGCATCGGCGCCGATGGGTCAGGTGCCATCCACGGGAACATCGGCGGTGGATTGAGCGCCGCCTGGCGCGGGGTCAAGTCGATCAGCGGCAGGTGCGCCATGGGGCCATCGGCGGTCAGGCCGTTGACATTGATCGGCAAGCCGGGCCCGAGACCCTCCGGATTCTCGAGGTGCGCGTCGCCGAGTGGTGGTGGCGGACCGGTGATCGGGGGCAAGTCAACCGGGAACACACCGGTGGCGTAGCCGGCGGCCCAGCCCAGTACGTTCTGGGCGTAAGGCATCGAGTTGTTGTAGCGCAGGAGCGCGGCCATGACCTGCGCCGGGTCGCGCAGGTTGAGCCCACCGCTACACAGGTAGCGGGCTGCGGCCAACGTGGAGTCGAACAGGTTCTGCGGGTCAGCCACACCGTCGTCATCGCCGTCGGTGGCGTACCGAGCCCAAGTGCCGGGCAAGAACTGCATTGGCCCCATCGCGCGGGCGTACGTGACGCGATTGCCGACGCTGCTTTGGATGATGATCTCGTTGCCTGGCAGGGTGCCGTCCAGCGTTGGGCCGTAGATCGGCTGGATCGCGGTGCCGCGCGCGTCGGTGGCGCCGCCGTTTGCGTGCATCGACTCGATGCGCCCAATCCCGGCCAGCAAGTTCCAACTGACGCCACAGCCAGGGGCGGCAGCGGCCATCTTCAGCTCGGCGTTGCGGTAGGCGGACAGTGCCATGGCCGGAATGCCAAGCGCACCAGGCGAATTCACGATCATCGGTGGTGGTGGAGCCGATATGGTAGCTACCGCCACGCGGAAGCTGGTCGGCGGGCGCTTCATGGCGATGACGACCGGACCGGACAGGTCTATGCCGGACGCGGCGACCGCGGCCACCGGGGTGATAACGGCGTGCACCGGCGCGGTTCTCCCGGGGAATACCGGAGCCGCGCCGCCGACCGCACTGGCGAATACCAACGGGGCAATCGCTGCCACGCCGAATGCCGGCGCCCGCGTTAGGCGACAAGCTCCCCGCCGCACTGCAGCGACGGCCGGGCGTGCACCCCAGCGTCCCCCAATGTGCACTCGACCGTCCTCAGTGTGTGAGCCGTCGGAAACCTATGTCTTCTTAGCTTCTTTCTTCGTTTCGTGAACTAGATCACCATACATAACTCTTGTCACGGGAGTGGCGCAATGGCCGACTCGGTAATCACCCCGATTTCTTGGCGTGCTGCTCCGCCTCGTCGGCCACCCGCGGCTGCGCCACATCCGGATCCGTCGGCTGCAGCTCCGCCAACAGAGCGCGCAGGCTGTCCAGTTCGTGGCGCAGGTAGTCGCGCGTGGGGACCTCGCCGATGGCCAGCCGCAGCGCTGCCAGCTCGCGGGCGTTGTACTCGGTGTCGGCCTTGGTCTGTGCGGCCCGCCGACGATCCTCTTCGAACACCGCGCGGTCACGCTTTTCCTGATGGTTCTGGGCGAGCAGAATCAGCGGTGCGGCGTACGAGGCCTGCGTGGAGAAGGCCAGATAGAGCAGGATGAAGGGGTACGGATCCCAGCGCAAGCCGACCGCAAACAGGTTCAGCACGATCCATGTCAGTACGAGCAGCGTCTGCACCAGCAGGTAACGGCCGGTTCCGAAAAACCGTGCGATGGATTCGGTTGTCCTGCCGACGGCCTCGGGATCCAGCCGCGGGGCGAGCGTGCGCGATGTGCGTGGGGTGTACAGACGGCGCGGCGCGAAGGGTTTGCTCACCGTGGTCCTCCGGGTCTGTCCGGTGCTCCGGAGGGGTCGAGCTCCGGCATATCTACACGCCAGTCATGCGGCAATAGATGGTCGAGCAGGTCGTCCACGGTCACCGCTCCCAGCAGGTGGTTCTCGTCGTCAACCACCGGTCCGCACACCAGGTTGTAGGCGGCGAAGTAGCGAGTCACCGCGGCCAGCGGGGTCTCCGGAGTGAGCGTGAGCAGGTCAGTGTCCACAACTCCGCCGACCAGCTCGGCCGGCGGGTCACGAAGCAGCCGCTGCAAATGCACACAACCCAGGTAGTGCCCAGTGGGCGTGGCCGTGGGCGGGCGCGCGACGAACACCATTGACGCCAGGGCGGGGGTGAGATCGGGATCGCGGACCCGCGCCAACGCCTCCGCAATCGAGGTGTCCGGGGTCAACACCACCGGATCGGAAGTCATCAATCCGCCCGCCGTGTCGGGGGAGTGCGTCAGCAGCCTTCGCACCTGCCCGGAGTCGCCGGGATCCATTCGTGTCAGCAGCAACTCGGCTTCGGTCGGATTCAGGACCGCGAGCAGATCGGCGGCGTCGTCGGGATCCATCTCCTCCAGCACGTCGGCCGCGCGTTCGGTGCCCAGTTGCGACAACACCTCGGCCTGATCCAGTTCGGGCAGCTCCTGCAGGACGTCGGCCAAGCGCTTGTCGTGGAGCGCCTTGAACACCTCGTGGCGGCGCTTCGGCGGCAGCCCGCGGATGGCGTCGGCCACGTCGACCGCTTTCCATCCCTCGAACTGGTCGAGCAGCTGTGCCACGTCTTGACCCGGCATCGCCAAGGCCGACGGCGTCAACCCCGCCACGTTGTGGCAGTCCACGACGTGCACTGGGCCGCGCCGTCGGAGCCGACGTTGGGTGCGGACGGCGACCCTAGTCACCATCCAGTCGCGACTTCGGGTTTGCTCGACACCCAGGTCGGTGACCACGACGTCGACGCCGGCCAGCTCGGGTAGTGCGGGATCGTTGACCTTCACCAGGGTGTCGAGCACTTGACCCAGCGCCAGAGCCTCGCCTGGCCGCTGCTCGAAGCGGTGCAGTGACACGTTGCCGGTGCTCAGTGTCACCGCGTGCGGCTCGATCGCGGCGACCCGCAGAATCGGTATGAATATCTTGCGGCGGGTCGCCAAATCGACCACCAGCCCGAGCACTCGCGGTTGTTGGCGGACAATGCTGATGCTGATCACGACATCGCGAACGCGCCCGAAGGATTCGCCGAGCGGTCCCAGCACCGACATCCGCGAGAGCCGCGCCAGGTACACCCTGTTGACCGATCCCATGATTGAGAGCCTAGGCAGCTGCCTTCCGGATCAACCGAGGGTGGGCCAATGTCGCCTAATGCTAAGGGATAGCGAAGATCCCCGCGATCATGTAGACCAGCAGGGTCGCGATGCCAATCACAATGCCGGCCACCGCCAGGCCGTAGCCTTCTTCGCGTGTCTGCTTGATCTGGTTGATGGCGATCGCGCCGAACACGATGCCCACGATCGAGCCGATGCAGCAAAGCACACCGACGAGCGCCGAGATCAGTGAGACGAGCGCCATGGTGTTCATGCCGGGCTGCGATGGGCCGTAGCCGTCTAGGTAGCCCGGCTCCGGGTAGTAGCCGCCCGGAGATCCACCGTATGGCGGAGGCATGGGCGGGTATGGTATGTCGCCGTAGCCTGCTGAAGAAGTGCCGGGGGGTGGATATCCGGGCGGCGCATAGCCCCCGGGTGGCATCGGCGGTGGATAGCCGGTCGGATACCCGGGCTGGTAAGCAGGCGGGTAACCGGACGGCGGATACGCCGGGGGCGGGTGGTTGGCCATCGGCGAAGATGCCGGCGGCGCCCAAGGAGCGTCAGCAATGGGCTGTTCGGGGGGCCGCTCACCGACCGGAGGCGGTCCACCCGCGGCGTCGTGCGCACTCTCGCCAGAGGAGCCGCTGGGAGCCGTCATGGTGATCAACCTATCCCGGCAACGATGCTCGCCGTTCGGTGGGCCTCGGTCGCTCGCGGGTTGAGTGGATAGTGTGCCGGGAGTAGCTGGACCTGACTGGACATGAAACGATGGCGCTGAAAAAGGGGGGCGGAGGAGAATGAGAACCGATGACTAGCCCATTCCAGCCCAGACAGGTTCCCGGTTCAACACCCGCCGCCGCAGGTGCGGGTCGACGTGGTGTGCCCGCATTGCCCACCCCGCCGAAAGGTTGGCCAGTCGGGTCGTATCCCACCTATGCCGAGGCGCAACGTGCGGTCGACTATCTATCCGAACAGCAGTTCCCGGTCCAGCAGGTGACCATCGTTGGCGTGGACCTCATGCAGGTTGAACGGGTCACAGGCCGGCTGACCTGGCCCAAAGTGCTTGGTGGCGGCGTGCTGAGTGGCGCCTGGCTGGGCCTGTTCATCGGGTTGGTGCTCGGGTTCTTCAGTCCCAATCCATGGTCCGCGCTGGTTACCGGCCTGGTGGCCGGGGTGTTCTTCGGGCTGATCACCTCTGCAGTGCCGTACGCAATGGCTCGCGGCACAAGGGATTTCAGCTCGACCATGCAACTGGTTGCCGGTCGCTACGACGTACTTTGTGATCCGCAAAATGCGGAAAAGGCACGGGATCTGCTGGCGCGTCTGGCGATCTGAAGCCCGGACGAGAGGCAAATGTGGTCATGAGTCGCGGGCGGATACCGAGGCTGGGCGCTGCCGTACTGGTGGCGTTGACGACCGCGGCGGCGGCGTGCGGGGCCGATAGCCAGGGGCTGGTGGTCAGCTTCTACACACCGGCCACCGACGGCGCGACGTTCACCGCAATTGCCCAACGCTGCAACCAACAGTTCGGCGGCCGGTTCACCATTGCGCAGGTCAGCTTGCCCAGGTCCCCCAATGAGCAACGGTTACAGCTGGCCCGACGGTTGACCGGTAACGACCGCACCCTGGACGTCATGGCGCTGGATGTGGTGTGGACGGCGGAGTTCGCCGAAGCGGGGTGGGCGCTGCCGCTGTCGGACGACCCAGCGGGGCTGGCCGAGAACGACGCCGTCGCCGATACCCTGCCAGGCCCGCTTGCGACGGCCGGCTGGAACCACAAGCTGTACGCGGCACCCGTCACCACTAATACTCAATTGCTTTGGTACCGACCAGATTTGGTAAATAGCCCGCCAACGGATTGGAATGCCATGATCGCTGAGGCGGCCCGGCTGCACGCGGCGGGCGAGCCTAGCTGGATCGCGGTACAGGCCAATCAGGGCGAGGGCTTAGTGGTGTGGTTCAACACGCTGCTGGTGAGCGCTGGTGGATCGGTGCTCTCCGAGGACGGCCGGCACGTCACCTTGACCGATACTCCCGCACACCGAGCGGCTACGGTCAGCGCGCTACAGATCCTCAAATCGGTGGCTACCACGCCCGGCGCCGACCCCTCGATCACCCGCACCGAAGAGGGCAGCGCGCGGTTGGCCTTCGAACAGGGCAAGGCCGCGCTCGAGGTCAATTGGCCGTTCGTGTTTGCGTCCATGCTCGAGAACGCGGTGAAGGGTGGTGTGCCCTTCTTACCGCTTAACCGGATTCCGCAGTTGGCCGGCAGCATCAACGACATCGGGACGTTCACGCCCAGCGACGAGCAGTTCCGCATCGCGTATGACGCCAGCCAGCAGGTGTTCGGTTTCGCGCCCTATCCGGCTGTAGCGCCCGGCCAGCCAGCCAAGGTGACGATCGGCGGGTTGAACCTGGCGGTGGCCAAGACGACCCGCCATCGAGCGGAGGCATTCGAAGCGGTGCGTTGTCTGCGTGACCAGCACAATCAGAGGTACGTCTCGCTCGAGGGGGGTCTGCCCGCGGTGCGGGCGTCGCTGTACTCCGATCCGCAATTCCAGGCGAAGTATCCGATGCACGCCATTATTCGGCAGCAACTCACCGATGCCGCGGTGCGGCCGGCGACGCCGGTGTACCAGGCGTTGTCCATCCGGCTCGCGGCGGTGCTGAGCCCGATCACCGAGATCGACCCGGAGTCCACGGCCGACGAACTTGCCGCGCAGGCGCAGAAAGCCATCGACGGCATGGGCCTGCTCCCGTGACCTCCGTTGAACAGCGGACCGCCACCGCGGTCTTTTCCCGTACCGGGAGCCGCATGGCCGAACGGCGACTGGCGTTCATGCTGGTCGCACCCGCCGCGATGTTGATGGTGGCGGTGACGGCCTATCCCATCGGTTACGCGCTGTGGCTTAGCCTGCAGCGCAACAACCTGGCCACCCCGAACGACACCGCGTTCATCGGGCTGGGCAACTATCACACGATCCTGATCGACCGGTATTGGTGGACGGCGCTGGCGGTGACGCTGGCGATCACGGCGGTTTCGGTGACGATCGAATTCGTCTTGGGGTTAGCGCTCGCCCTGGTAATGCACCGCACGCTGATCGGCAAGGGGTTGGTGCGCACCGCGGTGCTCATTCCGTACGGCATCGTCACGGTGGTCGCCTCGTATAGCTGGTACTACGCCTGGACGCCGGGCACCGGGTATCTGGCCAACCTGCTGCCGTATGACAGTGCGCCACTGACGCAACAGATCCCGTCGTTGGGCATCGTGGTGATCGCCGAGGTCTGGAAGACGACGCCGTTTATGTCGCTGCTGCTTTTGGCCGGGTTGGCGCTGGTCCCCGAGGATCTGCTAAGAGCAGCGCAGGTTGACGGCGCCAGCGCCTGGCGGCGGTTGACGAAGGTCATCTTGCCGATGATCAAGCCGGCGATCGTGGTTGCTCTGCTCTTCAGGACCCTGGACGCTTTCCGGATTTTCGACAACATCTATGTGCTGACCGGCGGCAGCAACAACACCGGATCGGTGTCGATCTTGGGCTACGACAACCTGTTCAAGGGGTTCAACGTGGGCCTTGGTTCGGCGATCAGCGTGCTGATCTTTGGCTGCGTGGCCGTCATTGCGTTCATTTTCATCAAGTTGTTCGGCGCCGCGGCGCCCGGGGGTGAGCCAAGTGGGCGTTGAACGGGTGGGCGCGCGGCGCGCCACGTATTGGGCCGTCCTGGACACTTTGGTCGTGGGGTACGCGTTGCTCCCGGTGCTGTGGATTTTCAGCCTGTCACTCAAGCCGACGTCAACGGTCAAGGACGGCAAGCTGATTCCGTCGACGGTGACTTTCGACAACTATCGTGGCATCTTCCGGGGCGACTTGTTCAGCTCAGCGCTGATCAACTCCATCGGAATCGGCCTGATCACCACCGTGATCGCGGTGGTGCTCGGCGCGATGGCGGCCTACGCGGTTGCCCGGCTGGAATTTCCGGGCAAGCGGCTGCTAATCGGGGCTGCCTTGCTGATCACGATGTTCCCGTCGATCTCTTTGGTCACACCATTGTTCAACATCGAACGTGCCATCGGCCTGTTCGACACCTGGCCGGGGTTGATCTTGCCGTACATCACCTTCGCGTTGCCGCTCGCGATCTACACCCTGTCGGCGTTCTTCCGGGAGATCCCTTGGGATCTGGAAAAGGCGGCCAAGATGGACGGTGCAACGCCCGGTCAGGCTTTCCGGAAGGTGATCGTACCGCTGGCGGCGCCGGGCTTGGTGACCGCTGCAATCCTGGTGTTCATTTTCGCCTGGAACGATCTGCTGCTCGCGTTGTCGCTGACCGCTACCAAGGCGGCGATTACCGCGCCGGTGGCCATCGCCAACTTCACCGGCAGTTCGCAATTCGAGGAGCCGACCGGCTCGATCGCGGCCGGCGCGATCGTGATTACGATCCCGATCATCGTCTTTGTTTTAATCTTCCAACGACGGATTGTCGCCGGGTTGACCTCTGGCGCTGTGAAGGGATAGCGCGATGGCCGAGATTGTGTTGGACCACGTCAACAAGAGTTACCCCGACGGTCACACAGCGGTGCGCGACCTCAACCTCACCATCGCCGACGGCGAATTTCTGATCCTGGTAGGGCCTTCCGGTTGTGGCAAGACCACGACGCTGAATATGATTGCTGGGCTTGAAGATATCTCGTCGGGAGAACTGCGCATCGCCGGTGAGCGGGTAAACGAGAAGGCGCCAAAGGACCGTGACATCGCGATGGTGTTCCAGTCGTACGCGCTTTACCCGCATATGACGGTGCGCCAGAACATCGCGTTCCCGCTGACCCTGGCGAAGATGAGAAAGGCCGACATCGCGCAGAAGGTCTCCGAGACTGCAAAAATCCTTGACCTGACCAACCTTCTGGATCGCAAGCCCTCACAATTGTCGGGTGGTCAGCGACAGCGGGTCGCGATGGGCAGGGCAATCGTGCGCCATCCCAAAGCATTCCTGATGGACGAGCCGCTGTCGAACTTGGACGCGAAGTTGCGGGTCCAGATGCGCGGCGAGATTGCCCAGCTGCAGCGGAGGCTGGGTACCACCACCGTCTACGTCACCCACGACCAGACCGAGGCAATGACGCTGGGCGATCGCGTGGTAGTGATGTACGGGGGCATCGCACAGCAGATCGGCACCCCTGAGGAGCTTTACGAACGGCCCGCCAATCTGTTTGTCGCGGGCTTTATCGGCTCGCCGGCCATGAATTTCTTCCCTGCCAGGCTGACCGCGATCGGACTGACCCTGCCGTTCGGTGAGGTGACGCTGGCCCCCGAAGTCCAGGGGGTGATCGCAGCGCACCCGAAACCGGAAAACGTCATCGTAGGCGTGCGGCCGGAGCATATCCAGGACGCAGCATTGATCGACGCGTATCAACGCATCAGGGCGCTGACCTTCCAGGTGAAGGTCAACTTGGTCGAGTCTTTAGGCGCCGACAAATATCTGTATTTCACTACCGAGAGCCCGGCTGTGCACTCGGTTCAGTTGGACGAGTTGGCGGAGGTAGAGGGGGAGTCGGCGTTACACGAAAATCAGTTCGTGGCAAGGGTTCCCGCCGAGTCCAAGGTAGCCATCGGGCAGTCGGTCGAGTTGGCTTTCGATACCGCCAGACTTGCCGTCTTCGACGCCGACTCCGGTGCGAACCTGACCATTCCGCACCGCGCCTAATGGCGGCGAGCGGACACATAAGCCCCCGCCACGCCGAAGGATTTGGAGCTTTTTGCGTCTGTTCGCCGACGCGAAGCTAGAGCCAGTTTCTGTTGCGGAAGACGTGGTAGAGGAACAGACAGATAAGGACCATCCCGCCGATCACTGTCGGGTAACCCCACCTGGAGTCCAGCTCGGGCATGAAGTGAAAGTTCATGCCATAGATGCCCGCGATCATGGTGGGGACCGCGATGATACCTGCCCACGCGGATATCTTGCGCATGTCCATGTTTTGCTGCATGCCGACCCGGGCGAGCGCGGCCTGCACCAGCGAGTTGAGCATGTCGTCGTAGCTGGCGATCTGGTCGGCGGCCTCGGTCTGGTGGTCGGCGACGTCGCGCAGGTAGCGCCGCACTTCTTTCGAAATGAGGTCTTTGCTCTCGGTCTGCATGCGCTGGAATGCGGTCGATAGCGGATTCACGCACCGGCGCAACTCGACCACTTCCCGCTTGAGCAGATAGATCGGTTCGATGTCGAGCTTGCGGCCCGGCGCGAACGCTACTTCCTCGATGCTGTCGATATCGGTCTCCATGAGATTGGTCACCTCGAGGTAGTGGTCGACCACGTAGTCGGCGATCGCGTGCATCACCGCATACGGTCCCAACCGCAAATGTTCGGGGTCGGCATCCATCCGCTTACGCACCTCGGATAACCCGCCGTGTTCGCCGTGGCGGACGGTGACCACGAAATCCTTGCCGACGAAGATCATGATCTCGCCGGTTTCGACGATCTCGCGGGCCAGTACCACCGATTCGTGCGGGACGTAGTTGACGGTCTTGAGGACGAGGAACAGCGTCTCGTCGTAGCGCTCCAACTTGGGTCGCTGGTGCGCGTGCACGGCGTCCTCAACGGCTAACGGGTGCAACCCGAAAACGTCTGCTACGTCCTGCATCTGGTTTTCATCGGGCTCGTGCAGCCCGATCCAGACGAACGCCTCCTGCCCGGTCAGTTCGATCTCGCGCACCTCGCGCAGCGCGGCGGCGTAGGTGTACTTGCCGGGCAGTCGCTGGCCGCAGACGTAGACACCGCAGTCGACCAAGGCTTGGGCCGGTGGCTGGGCAACGGGGTGTGCGTTCGGCGGCTGGGGTCGCGCGACCGGTCGCAGCACTTCGGGCAATGCGTCAAACCCTGGGAACACGTCAACCTCCGATCGCGGTGGATCTGATCGGGCGGTGCTCCAGGTTACGCGTCCCGGTATGGAACTTGGTAAACGTCAGTCGTAGCTGTGGGGGTTGGACCCCAGATGTCCGTCCGGTGCCGGTGCGCTAGTTTCAACCCGAAGCCAAGTCCGTAAGGAGCAGAACCGACGTGAGCGCTAGTCCTCTCAAGGTCGCCGTTACCGGCGCCGCCGGCCAAATCGGCTACAGCCTGTTGTTCCGCCTGGCCAGCGGCTCTTTGCTGGGCCCTGACCGTCCGATCGAGCTGCGGCTGCTCGAGATCGAGCCGGCACTGCAGGCGCTCGAGGGTGTGGTGATGGAACTCGACGACTGCGCTTTCCCGCTGTTGTCCGGGGTGGAGATCGGTTCCGATCCCCAGAAGATCTTCGATGGTGTGAGCCTGGCCCTGCTGGTCGGAGCCCGCCCCCGGGGCGCGGGCATGGAGCGAAGTGACCTGCTGGAGGCCAACGGCGCGATCTTCACCGCTCAGGGCAAAGCCCTCAACGCTGTCGCCGCGGATGACGTTCGCGTCGGGGTGACCGGCAACCCCGCCAACACCAACGCGCTGATCGCGATGACCAATGCGCCCGACATTCCCCGCGAGCGGTTCTCGGCGCTCACCCGGCTGGACCACAATCGGGCGATCTCGCAGCTGGCCGCCAAGACCGGCGCGGCGGTCACCGACATCAAGAAGATGACGATCTGGGGCAATCACTCGGCCACCCAGTACCCCGACCTGTTCCACGCGGAGGTCGCCGGAAAGAACGCGGCCGAAGTGGTCAACGACCAGGCCTGGATCGAGGATGAATTCATCCCGACGGTCGCCAAGCGCGGTGCGGCGATCATCGATGCGCGCGGCGCGTCGTCGGCCGCCTCGGCCGCGTCGGCAACCATCGACGCTGCCCGGGACTGGTTGCTGGGGACGCCGGCGGACGATTGGGTCTCGATGGCCGTCGTCTCCGACGGGTCCTACGGGGTGCCGGAGGGCTTGATCTCCTCGTTTCCGGTCACCACCAAGGGCGGCAACTGGACGATCGTGAGCGGCTTGGAGATCGACGAGTTCTCCCGCGGCCGGATCGACAAGTCAACCGCCGAGTTGGCTGACGAGCGCAGCGCGGTCACCGAGCTCGGCCTGATCTGAGCGCAGGTCAGCCGCGCACTGAGCGGAGCCCGAGTCATCTTGACGTGTGTTTGTCCAGGCATCATGATGACCTGTATGCGCACCACCTTGACGCTCGATGACGACGTCGTCCGGCTGGTCGAAGACGCAGTGCATCGCGAACGCCGCCCGATGAAGCAGGTCATCAACGATGCGCTGCGCAGAGCGCTGGCGCCGCCGGTGAAACGGCAGGAGCAGTATCGGTTGGAGCCGCATGAGTCGGCTGTGCGTTCCGGGTTGGATCTGGCCGGCTTCAACAAGTTGGCCGACGAACTGGAGGATGAGGCGCTGCTGGATGCCACGCGTCGGGCCCGGTGATCATCCCTGACATCAATCTGCTGCTCTACGCGGTCATCACCGGATTCCCGCAGCACCGGCGCGCGCATGCGTGGTGGCAAGACACCGTCAACGGCCACACCCGTATCGGGCTGACGTATCCGGCGTTGTTCGGGTTCCTACGGATCGCCACCAGTGCCCGCGTGCTCGCCGCGCCACTGCCAACCGCGGATGCGATCGCCTATGTGCGCGAGTGGCTTTCGCAGCCGAACGTGGACCTACTCACGGCGGGTCCGCGCCACCTGGACATCGCGTTGGGCCTGCTCGACAAGCTCGGCACAGCCAGCCACCTAACCACCGATGTGCAACTGGCCGCCTACGGCATCGAATACGACGCCGAGATCCATTCCAGTGACACCGACTTTGCCCGATTCGCCGATCTGAAGTGGACCGACCCGTTGCGCGAATAATGACTGCCGCTCTGCCCTCGGGTCAGCCGTTCAGGCCGTGCTGACCGTTGGCGCCGGTAGCGCCTTGAGTACCGGGATCGCCGGGGGCGCCGGGGTTGAACCCGGTCCCGCCGCCGCCGCCCGCGCCGCCGTTGCCGCCCGCGCCGCCGAGGCCCCCGGCCGCGCCGGAGCCGGGGCTGCCCGACTGTCCGAACAGTCCGCCCGCACCGCCGGTCCCGCCGTTTCCGCCGACGCCACCGGCCCCGCCGGCCCCGCCGTCGCCGCCGTTGCCGCCGTCACCGCCGTCGCCGTCCTGGTTGGCCATGCCGTCGGCGCCGATCCCGCCGTTGCCGCCGTTGCCGCCGCTGCCGCCTTGAGCGCCGATGCCCCCGTCGCCCCCGACGCCGCCGTCGCCGCCGGCGCCGCCCGTGCCGAGCAGTAGCCCGCCGCGACCCCCGCTGCCCCCAAAGCCGCCGGCGCCACCAACGTCAGCCGAGGCACCGACGCCGCCGTCGCCGCCGGCACCACCATTGCCCCCGGTGGAGTTGCCCCCAGGAGGATTATCTTGATTGGCATTTCCTCCGGCGCCGCCGGCACCACCGGGAGCGCCGATACCGCCGTTCCCGCCGGCGCCACCGTTGCCCCCTATGCTGTTGCCAGCATTTGCAACATTGGCGCTGCCACCCGCTCCGCCCAGCCCCCCGCCGCCGCCGGCTCCGCCGTTTCCGCCGGCGCCGCCATTGCCGCCGACAGCGTCACCAAAGCCGCTTTGAGCGGCGCCACCGTTACCGCCGGCACCTCCGGAGGCGAAGTTGGCGCCGTCGCCGCCGTCGCCGCCGGCACCCCCGGACACGTCGGTCTGCCCAAGGTTGGTTCCATCCCCGCCTATGCCGCCTGCACCACCGCCCACGCCGGGGTTGACTGCGTTGCTGCCCGAGCCGGCGTCGGTCCCGTTGCCATCGGGTCCGGTAGTGCCGTCGGCGCCATCGGTCGCGTGCGTGACCTGATGGGACACCGGGTTTTGCCCGTTGGCGCCGGCCGCTCCTGCCGCTCCGGCTCCACCCGCCCCCCCGTTGCCCCATAGCCCGGCGTTGCCGCCGTGGCCTCCGTTGCCGCCATTGCCCCCGATCTGGGTGGCCGCCCCACCGTTGCCGCCGAGCCCACCGTTGCCGTATAGCCACCCGCCGTTGCCGCCGGCACCGCCGTTCGCGCCGGGCCCGCCGGCTCCCCCGGCGCCACCGTTGCCGATCAACCCGGCCGCGCCGCCGCGACCGCCGGGCTGGCCTGGGGTGCTACTCGAGCCGCCGTTGCCGCCGTTGCCGTACAACAAGCCACCGTCGCCCCCGTTTTGTCCCGGCCCGCCGTTGGCGCCATCGCCGATCAGCGGGCGCCCCAGCAACAGCTGGGTGGGCCCATTGACCACATCCAGCACCGCTTGCATCGGGGAGGCATTGGCGGCCTCGGCCGCCGCATACGAGCCGGCCGCCGAACTCAGTGCCCGCACAAACTGCTGATGAAATGCCGCCGCCTGTGCGCTCAGCGCTTGATAGGCCTGGGCGTTCCCGGAAAACAGCGACGCGATGGCCGCTGATACCTCGTCGGCACCCGCGGCCAGCAGCCCCGTGGTCGGGGCCTCGGCCGCCCTGTTAGCTGCGGCCAGCGCCGAGCCGATGCCCTCCAAATCAGCGGCCGCGGCCACCAACACGTCCTGCGCTGCAATCAGATACTCCATCGCGGGGCCTCTCTCGCGGCGAGATTGACCAACGGGTCGGCACGAAGCGTGTCCCGTTGCTTGACGGTGCATTGCGTGTTTGCCTGGATCCCCGCGCCGACGGTGTGGATCGGGCCCAGTACCCTCAAGCCCGTGCCAACTGCATCTGTCGCGGTGACTATCGGCTCAGACACTTCGGTGTGAGAATCACCAGGATCCTCGCGCTGCTGCTTGCCGTCCTGCTTGCAGTGTCTGGCGTGGCTGGCTGCTCGGCCGACACCGGCGATCGCCACCCGGAGTTGGTGGTCGGATCCACGCCGGACTCCGAGGCGATGCTGCTGGCCGCCATCTACGTCGCGGCGCTGCGGTCGTACGGTTTTGCGGCGCACGCCGAAACCGCCGCCGACCCGGTGGCGAAACTGGACTCGGGCGCGTTCACCGTCGTACCCGCTTTCACCGGTCAGATGTTGCAGACCTTGCAACCCGATGCGTCGGTGCGCTCGGATGCCCAGGTATACCGCGCCATCGTCTCGGCCCTTCCCGAGGGCATAGCCACAGGCGACTACACCACCGCCGCAGAAGACAAACCCGCGTTGGTGGTGACTCAATCCACCGCCAAGGCCTGGGGCGGCGGCGATCTCAGCGAGCTGCCCAGCCACTGCCGCGGGTTGTTGGTCGGGCGCGTTGCCGGCGCCCACACACCCGCGGCCGTGGGACCGTGCCGGCTGCCCGCCCCGCGTGAGTTTCGGAATGACGCAACAATGTTCGCCGCGCTGCGGGCCGGACAGCTGGTCGCGGCCTGGACCACCACCGCCGACCCCGACATCCCCGCGGACCTGATCATGCTGACCGACGGCAAGCCCGCGCTGATCCGGGCCGAGAACATCGTTCCGCTGTATCGTCGCAACGCGCTGACCGAGCGGCAACTGCTGGCCGTCAACGAGGTCGCCGGCGTGCTGGACACCACGGCCCTGATCGGGATGCGCCGCCAGGTGGCCGCGGGGGCCGACCCGGCGGCGGTGGCCGCCGGCTGGCTCGCCGAACACCCGCTGGGACGTTGAGCCGCCACGAGCGTCCGGGTCGACGCGATGACACACCGCGTCGGCCGAACAACCTTCGGGCGCGCTTTCCTCACCAGCCGTCAGCGCGGGCGGGGTATCAACCGGCCGGTGATGATCGGAAAGATCCGCTGATATCCGGAACCGGTCAGCCGGACCACCAGGTCCAGTACCTTGGCGTCGACACCCACCAACACCCGGGCCTTGTTCTTGGCCACCCCCGTCAGGATGATCTGCGCGGCCCGCTGTGGGCTGAGATGGGCCACCCGCTTATCGAACGTCTCGGCCAGCTCGGCCTGGTCAAGTCCCTCGGCGGCGGTGGCGTTACGGGCGATCGCGGTCTTGACACCGCCGGGGTGCACCGTCGTCACCTTCACCGGGTGACCCGCCAACGCCATTTCCTGGCGCAGCGCCTCGGTAAAGCCGCGGACGGCGAACTTGGCCGAGTTGTAGGCCGCCTGACCCGGCGCCGAAAACAACCCGAACACGCTGGAGATGTTGATGACGTGGCCGTCCCCGGAGGCGATCAAATGCGGCAGGAACGCCTTGGTGCCGTTGACCACACCCCAAAAATCGACGTCCATCACCCGTTCGATGTCCTTGAACTGGCTGACCTCGATATCGCCGGTAAAGGCGATGCCGGCGTTGTTGTAGATCTGGTTCACAGTGCCGAAGTGCTCGTTGACCGCATCGGCGTAGGCTAGGAAGGCTTCGCGTTCGGTTACGTCGAGTCGGTCCGTCTTGACCGGCGTGCTGATCGCCTTTAGCCGGTGCTCGGTGTCTGCCAGGCCGTCGGTGTCGACGTCGCTGATGGCCACCTTGGCGCCCGAGCGGGCCAGCTCGATTGCCAGCGCCTGCCCGATGCCCGATCCCGCGCCGGTGACAACGGCGACCTTTCCGGCGAACCCCTCCATGACGTACCCTCCCTTGTCTCGGCTGCCATCAGGTTAGCCGGTACCCGGGGTACGGCTTAACGTGGCCGGCACGGGTTCATTCGGTAGCTGGCACTGCGACGAGCGATGTGGATGATCTCGACTCGGTGGTGGCCGTCGTCGATGGCGTAGACGACGCGGTAATCACCGCGGCGGGCTGAGTGGAGGCCTTCAAGGTCATTGCGCAGCGGCTTGCCCAACCTATGCGGGTTGTTAAGCAGCGGTCCGAAAACAAACTCGACACATGCGGCGGCGATCTTTTCGGGTAAGCGTTGCAGGTCGCGTGCCGCTGTCGCGGTGATCGCCACGTGGTAGGGATGGTCGTCGCTCACCGCGCGGTGTAACGGTTGCGGATCTCGTCGTTGCTCACGAAGCGCCCTGCGGCAACATCGGCGAGGCCTTCACGAATGGCCTCGCTGGCGCCAGGGGTGCGTAGCACCTCCAGCGTTTCCTCGATGGACGCCAGGTCATCGGCCGAGATCAATACCGCCGCCGGATGACCGTGCCGGGTTATCGTGATGCGCTCGTGTGTCAGCTCAACTTCGGCGACGTACTCAGAGAGGCGATTGCGGACTTCGCCCAGTGGGACAACAGCCATAACCGCGATTGTAGCTAAAAGTATGGCTAAACCCTGTACGCCGAGCATCGGCTTACCGAGCCGAACGCCTCGTCGCTGTTTGATGTCTCCTCGAGCGTTCGGCTGAGCGAACTCAGCCGAACGCCTCGTCGAGGATCTCCTGCTGTTCGACGGCGTGCACCTTCGACGAGCCTGACGACGGGGCTGACATCGCCCGGCGCGAGATTCGCTTGATCCCGGCCAACTTGTCAGGCAGCAGCTCGGGTAGTTCGAGCCCGAATCGCGGCCACGCACCCTGGTTGGCCGGTTCCTCTTGGACCCAGAAGAACTCCTTGACGTTCTCGTAGCGGTCCAGCGTTTCACGCAGTCGACGCCTGGGCAGCGGGGCGAGCTGTTCAAGCCGCACGATCGCGAGGTCATTGCGGTTGTCCTTGGCCTTGCGGGCGGCCAGCTCGTAATACAGCTTGCCACTGGTCAGCAGGATCCGGCTGACCTTGTTGCGGTCTCCGATGCCGTCCTCATAGGTGGGTTCCTCCAGCACTGAGCGGAACTTGATCTCGGTGAAGTCCTTGATTTCGCTGACGGCGGCCTTGTGACGCAACATCGACTTGGGCGTGAACACGATCAGCGGGCGTTGGATGCTGTCCAGGGCATGCCGGCGTAGCAGGTGGAAGTAGTTCGACGGAGTCGACGGCATCGCGATGGTCATCGAACCTTCCGCCCACAACTGCAAGAAGCGTTCGATCCGGGCAGAAGTGTGGTCGGGTCCCTGCCCCTCGTGCCCGTGCGGTAACAGCAGCACGACGTTGGACAATTGGCCCCACTTGGCCTCACCGGAGCTGATGAACTCGTCGATGATCGACTGCGCGCCGTTGACGAAGTCGCCGAACTGCGCCTCCCAGAGCACCACGGCGTCCGGATTGCCCACAGTGTAGCCGTACTCGAAGCCGACGGCGGCGTACTCCGACAGTGGCGAGTCGTAGACCAGGAACTTTCCGCCGGTCGGGCTGCCGTCGGAGTTGGTCGCCAGCAGCTGCAGTGGTGTGAACTCCTCGCCAGTGTGGCGGTCGATGAGAACCGAATGCCGCTGGGAGAAGGTGCCGCGGCGGCTGTCCTGCCCCGACAAGCGCACCAGCTTGCCTTCGGCCACCAGCGAGCCCAGCGCCAGCAGCTCGCCAAAGGCCCAGTCGATCTTGCCTTCATAGGCCATCTCCCGGCGCTTCTCCAGCACCGGTTGGACTCGCGGGTGCGCGGTGAAGCCGTTCGGCAAGGCGAGGAACGCATCGCCGATCCGGGCCAGCAGCGACTTGTCCACCGCAGTGGCCAGCCCCGCGGGAATCATCTGGTCGGACTCGACCGACTCGCTCGGCTGCACACCGTGCTTCTCCAGCTCGCGCACTTCGTTGAACACCCGTTCCAGCTGGCCCTGGTAGTCGCGCAGCGCGTCCTCGGCCTCCTTCATCGAGATGTCGCCACGTCCGATCAGGGCTTCGGTGTAGCTTTTGCGGGCCCCGCGCTTGGTGTCGACGACGTCGTACATGTAGGGGTTGGTCATCGACGGGTCGTCACCCTCGTTGTGCCCGCGGCGGCGGTAGCACAGCATGTCGATGACGACGTCCTTCTTGAACCGTTGTCGGAAGTCCACCGCCAACCGCGCCACCCAGACACACGCCTCCGGGTCGTCGCCGTTGACGTGAAAGATCGGTGCCCCGATCATCTTTGCGACGTCGGTGCAGTACTCGCTGGACCTGGAATACTCGGGCGCGGTGGTGAAGCCGATCTGGTTGTTGACGATGATGTGGATGGTGCCGCCGACGCGGTAGCCCGGCAGATTCGCCAGGTTCAGCGTCTCGGCGACCACACCCTGACCGGCGAACGCGGCATCGCCATGCAACATCAGCGGCACCACCGAGAACGCCCGTTGGCCGTCGCTGTCGATGCTTCCGTGGTCGAGCAGATCCTGCTTGGCCCGCACCAATCCCTCCAGCACCGGGTCGACGGCCTCCAGATGCGACGGGTTGGCGGTCAGCGACACCTGAATGTCGTTGTCGCCGAACATCTGCAGGTACAGCCCGGTGGCGCCCAGGTGGTACTTGACGTCACCGGAGCCGTGCGCCTGCGACGGATTCAGGTTGCCCTCGAACTCGGTGAAGATCTGCGAGTACGGCTTGCCGACGATGTTGGCCAGCACGTTGAGCCGGCCCCGGTGCGGCATCCCGATGACCACCTCGTCGAGGCCGTGCTCAGCGCACTGGTCGATCGCCGCGTCCATCATCGGGATCACGCTTTCGGCGCCTTCCAGCGAGAACCGCTTCTGGCCGACGTACTTGGTCTGTAGGAACGTTTCAAAGGCCTCGGCGGCGTTGAGCTTGCTGAGGATGTATTTCTGTTGGGCCACAGTGGGTTTGACGTGCTTGGTCTCGACCCGTTGTTCGAGCCACTCCTTTTGTTCGGGGTCGAGGATATGGGCGTACTCCACGCCGATGTGGCGGCAGTAGGCATCGCGCAGCAAGCCCAGCACGTCGCGCAGTTTCTTGTACTGCGCACCGGCAAAGCCGTCGACCTTGAACACCCGATCGAGATCCCACAGCGTCAGGCCGTGGGTCAGCACTTCGAGGTCGGGGTGACTGCGGAACCGAGCTTTGTCCAACCGCAGCGGGTCGGTATCGGCCATCAGATGGCCGCGGTTGCGGTAGGCCGCGATCAAGTTCATGACGCGAGCGTTCTTGTCGACGATCGAGTCGGGGTTGTCGGTGCTCCAGCGCACCGGCAGATATGGGATGCTCAGTTCGCGGAAGACCTCGTCCCAGAAGCCATCCGAGAGCAGCAACTCGTGGATGGTGCGCAGGAAGTCGCCCGATTCCGCGCCCTGGATGATGCGGTGGTCGTAGGTGGAGGTCAAAGTGATCAATTTGCCGATGCCCAGCTCGGCGATGCGTTCCTCGCTGGCGCCTTGAAACTCGGCGGGGTATTCCATGGCGCCCACGCCGATGATGGCGCCCTGGCCGGGCATCAGCCGCGGCACCGAATGCACGGTGCCGATGGTTCCGGGATTGGTCAGCGAAATCGTCACGCCGGCAAAGTCTTCAGTGGTCAGCTTGCCGTCGCGGGCCCGGCGTACGATGTCTTCGTAGGCCGTGACGAACTGCGCGAATCGCATGGTCTCGCACCGCTTGATGCCGGCCACCACCAGGGAACGCTTCCCGTCCTTGCCTTGCAGGTCGATCGCCAGGCCGAGATTGGTGTGCGCCGGCGTGACCGCGGTGGGCTTGCCGTCGACTTCGGTGTAGTGCCGGTTCATGTTCGGGAATTTCTTCACCGCCTGCACCAGGGCGTAGCCCAGCAAATGCGTGAACGAGATCTTGCCGCCGCGGGTCCGCTTCAACTGGTTGTTGATGACGATCCGGTTGTCGATCAGTAGCTTGGCCGGGACCGCCCGGACGCTGGTCGCCGTCGGCACCTCCAACGACGCGGACATGTTCTTGACGACGGCCGCGGCGGCGCCGCGCAGCACCGCTACCTCGTCACCTTCGGCTGGCGGGGGAACGGCAGTTTTGGCGGCCAGTGCGGCGACCACGCCGTTGCCCGCGGCCGCGGTGTCGGCCGGCTTGGGGGGTGCCTGCGGGGCGGCCGCAGCGGCCCGCTCGGCAACGAGTGGCGAGGTAACCCGGGTTGGTTCGGCAGCTGGTTGGGAGGTGGGTTCGGGGCTGTAGTCAACCAGGAACTCGTGCCAGCTGGGATCGACCGAGGAGGGGTCGTCGCGGAACTTGCGGTACATCTCTTCGACCAGCCATTCGTTTTGCCCGAATGGTGAACTTATGTTGGCCACGGCCGCTGTTCGCCTCGATTCTTCTGCTAGTTGAAGTCCTGCAAGCGCATTGCGCGGCGCCTGCTGGCAGTCGGTGAACGGTCTGCCCCATAAAGGCTAACGCTTTGCCAGCGATTCGCCAGAGAGACCGGGCAACGCGCGCTAGCTGGCATCCCGAACGGTCGGTAGCACGTGCAGGGTGACCGGCCAGCGCGCCGGCGGGGTGCCGAATGCCGATCGCGCATTACGGACGAGCTTCTTGCCGACCAGCCGATTGCCGATGGCGCCGATGATCGCGCCGATACCCATCGGCACCAGCTTGCCAAACATGAGCGCGCCGCGTTTCAGCGCGAATCGTTTGACGACGTATTTGAGCATTCGCGAGTTCAACGACGATATCGCCGGCAGCGGCAGCGAGGCCATGGTCTCCGACACCCAGCCGCCGCTGGTTCGGCCCGGACCGAGCAGATCGGCCACCGCAGTAGTGTTGTCGCCGACCAGCACCGCCAAGACCAGGGCACGGCGCCGTTCTCGGTGGTCGAGGGGAATGGCGTGTACCGAGGCCAGCGCCAGCACGAACAGCGCGGTGGCCTCGAGGAACACGACAACCTCTCCGGCCGCGGCGAACCATGCGGCCAGGGTGCCGATCCCCGGTAAGGTCGCGGCCGCACCTACCGCCGCTCCACTGGCCGTCACCACCGACAAGAAGCGTTTCTCGAGCTTGGCTACGATCTTGGCGGGGCTGGCCCCCGGGTGGGCGCGACGCAGGCGGGCCACATACGCCTGTGCTGCCGGGCCCTGTATCCGCGAACTCCGTTCGATGACCTGCGCCAATGCCCGCGTGGACACTTTGGGCCGCCCGCCGGTCCCGGCCAGCTGCGGGTCCGGCTCAGCTGCATTTGCGGATCGATTGTCGAACCTTTTCCAAGACCTGATTCGTCGAGCGCTCATCTTCTCTCCTGCGAATGGCGTCCCCTCAGGCTAATGCCGGTTCAACGATCCGAGCATGTGTTTCGGTAGCGGCGCGGTTCACCGCTCGAAGCGGAATAATGCGGCGTGGACATTGGTGACGATACGGGTTGCCCTGGTGCATGCCGTGACGCCCGTGACCCAATGCCACCGCTAGCAAGCCAAACGAGGTGCGTGTATGACTACGGCGATACGCCGGGCGGCCGGGAGCAGCTACTTCCGAAACCCCTGGCCTGCGCTGTGGGCGATGATGGTTGGCTTCTTCATGATCATGCTCGACTCCACCGTCGTAGCCATCGCGAATCCGACCATCATGGCCCAGCTACGCATCGGTTACGCCACCGTGGTTTGGGTGACCAGCGCCTATCTGCTGGCCTACGCGGTGCCAATGCTGGTGGCCGGCCGGCTTGGCGACCGGTTCGGCCCGAAGAATCTCTACCTGATTGGCCTGGGGGTATTCACCGTTGCGTCGCTGGGGTGCGGTCTGTCGAGCGGTGCCGGCATGCTGATTGCCGCTCGAGTGGTGCAAGGCGTCGGCGCCGGATTGCTTACCCCGCAGACGCTGTCGACGATAACGCGGATCTTCCCGGCTCATCGCCGCGGTGTCGCGCTGGGCGCATGGGGCACCGTCGCCAGTGTCGCCAGCCTGGTGGGACCGTTGGCCGGCGGCGCGCTGGTCGACAGCATGGGGTGGGAGTGGATTTTCTTCGTCAACGTTCCCGTCGGCGTCATCGGCCTGATCCTGGCGGCCTATCTGATTCCGGCACTACCCCACCACCCGCATCGGTTCGATTGGTTCGGCGTCGGATTGTCTGGTGCGGGAATGTTTCTGATTGTCTTCGGACTACAGCAGGGCCAGTCCGCCAATTGGCAGCCTTGGATTTGGGCGGTGATCGTCGGCGGTATCGGGTTTATGTCGCTGTTCGTTTACTGGCAGGCGCGGAACGCCCGCGAGCCGCTGATCCCACTGGAGGTCTTCAACGACCGGAACTTCAGCTTGTCCAACCTCGGGATAGCGATCATCGCCTTCGCGGGGACGGGGATGATGCTGCCGGTGACGTTTTATGCGCAGGCGGTGTGTGGGTTGTCGCCGACCCACACGGCCGTGCTGTTCGCGCCGACGGCGATCGTCGGTGGCGTGCTGGCCCCGTTCGTCGGCATGATCATTGACAGGTCCCATCCGTTGTGCGTACTGGGTTTCGGCTTCTCGGTGCTGGCGATCGCAATGACATGGCTCTTATGCGAGATGGCTCCGGGCACGCCCATCTGGCGGCTGGTGTTGCCGTTCATCGCGTTAGGCGTTGCTGGGGCGTTCGTGTGGTCGCCGCTGACCGTCACCGCGACCCGCAATCTACGGCCGCACCTGGCCGGTGCGAGCTCAGGTGTGTTCAACGCCGTCCGGCAGCTGGGGGCTGTGCTGGGGAGCGCGAGCATGGCCGCGTTCATGACGTCGCGCATCGCCGCCGAGATGCCCGGTGGTGTGGACGCCCTTACCGGTCCCGCCGGGCAGGACGCTACCGTGTTGCAGCTGCCCGAGTTCGTGCGCGAACCCTTCGCGGCCGCGATGTCGCAATCGATGCTGTTGCCCGCCTTCGTCGCCCTATTCGGGATCGTTGCCGCGTTGTTCCTGGTTGACTTCACCGGTGCTGCGGTTGCCAAAGAGCCGTTGCCCGAATCCGATGGCGACGCTGACGACGACGACTATGTCGAGTACATCCTTCGTCGGGAACCGGAAGAGGATTGCGACACCCAGCCGCTGCGGGCGTCGCGCCCGGCAGCGGCCGCAGCGTCACGCAGCGGTGCTGGGGGTCCGCTGGCGGTCAGCTGGTCGACGTCAGCCCAAGGAATGCCCCCAGGTCCACCAGGCCGTCGGGCGTGGCAGGCAGATACTGAGTCAACAGCTCCGAGCGCACTATAACCGCGGCATACTGTGCCCGACTGACCGCGACGTTGAGCCGATTCCGGTTGAGCAGGAACGAGATTCCGCGTGGAACATCGTCGGCGGACGAGGCCGTCATCGAGATGAAGACCACCGGTGCCTGCCCGCCCTGGAATTTGTCGACGGTGCCTACCCGTACTCCGTCAGCCCCGCCAAGTCCGGCAGACGCCAACCGCCGACGGACCAGCGCCACCTGGGCGTTGTACGGCGCGAGCACAAGCACATCGGAAGCGGCCAGTGGCCGGGTGCCGTGCTCGTCGGTCCACGGCGAGCCGAGCAGCTGCCGCAGCTCGGCGAGGATCGCCTCGGCCTCTTCGGGGCTTTCGATCGAATTGCCCTTGTGGTGCACGCCACGCGTATGCACCCCCGGGGGATACCCGTCGAGGCGGCGCACGGCGGTGCGCTCGGTGTGGGAACACAGCCTGCCCTCGTAGGACAACGCCGACACGGCCGCGCACACCGCCGGGTGCATCCGGTACGAGCGGTCTAAGAAGTAGCCGCGTTCGTCGGGCAGCGTGTGTTGCCCATCTACCAGCCACGACAATGCGGAGGTGTCGACGGGTTCGGGATGTGTGCCCTGACTTACCTGAGGCAGTTGCTGTGGATCGCCAAGCAGCAACAGGTTTGTGGCCGCGGGCGCCACGGCGATGGTATTGGCCAGGCAGAACTGGCCAGCCTCGTCGATCACCAGCAGATCCAGGCTGGCTTTCGGCACCCGATTGCCGTTGGCGAAGTCCCACGCCGTGCCGCCGATCACGCATCCGGCGGTGTCGCGGATGAATTCTGTGTACTGGCTCCCGTCGATCGACTGCCAGCGCCCAGCGGTGTGGTCGTGCGGCTTTTTGGCGACCTGCCCCGGGTCCAGGCCAGCGCTGATCACACCTTCCAACAGGTTCTCCACCGTGGCGTGCGACTGGGCGACAACGCCAATACGCCAGGCATGCTCGGTGACCAACTCCGCGATCACCCGGGCCGCGGTGTACGTCTTGCCGGTCCCCGGAGGGCCGTGCACCGCCAGGTATGACGAGTCCAAGTCCAGCGCCGCCGCGGCGATATCGGTGACTGGGTCACTGCTGCGGGGCAATGCGGCGCCGCTGCGCGTGCGAGGAGGGCGACGCAGCAGCACGTCCATTAGCGCGGTGCTGGGCAGTTGCGGCGATCCGGAAGCCACGGCAGCGGCCGTCGATTCGATCGATTCCCGCAGGGCCGTCGTCGGCACCGGCGGCCCGGGAGCGAGCGCGAACGGGAGCTGCTGAAATATGTTGCCGTCACTGCGGGTTCGTTCGACGATGACCACCTCGGTGGGCACAGTGGGGTCGTCGGTCTCAACCACTGCGGCGGGGCCCGCGGCTCGGCGATCAGGATTGTCGGTCATGCCCGGCGGCGCCGGGGGTTCGTAGAGGGCAAACACATTCCCGTTGAGGTCCCCACGTGCCAGTTCACCGGTAAGCCGGACCCGCCGCTGCGGCTTGCGCGCGCGAGGCGGCATATGCCAGTCGACGGTGACCGAAGCCTCGCTGGCAAGGAAGACGTCCGTGCTGTCCGACCATTCGTCGACGGGGTAGTTGAGCCGGTCGAAGTGCGCCCACCAGAACGGCTTGTCCTCGCGGCGATGATAGCCGCGGGCAGCGGCCAGCAAGGCGACCGCTGTCTGTTCCGGCGTGCGCTCGCCGGCGGCGGCATCGCCGGTGAACTTGGACAGTACCGACGCCAGCGAGTCACCGTCGTCGATAGGGTCGGCGTCCGGAACTGGTTGAGCGCCAATGGGTGTGACGCCGGCTTCCCAGGCGCGCATGAGCAGCCAGTCACGCAGCGCGCGGGTGGACCGGCAGTCGTAGTGGTTGTAGCCTTCGATCTCTTTGAGCACGGTTGCCGCCTCATCGATGCGGCCGGCCGCGCGCAGTTCGCAGTACCGGGCATAGGAGTTGATCGAGTCGGCGGCGGTGGTGACGTCGCCGGAGCGTGGCTGCGTCCCGAGGTACAGCGGCTCCAGCGCCTTCAAGCTGAACGAGTCGGTGCCCACCCGAATGCTCTTGCGTACCAACGGGTATAAGTCCACCAGGACTCCGTTGCGCAGCAAGTCGTCGACGTCGTCCTCGCCGATGCCGTAGCGTCCGACCAGCCGCAGCAGCGCGGTCTTCTCGTAGGGCGCGTAGTGGTAGATGTGCATGTTGGGGTGGCGCCGGCGCCGTCTGGCGACTATCGCCAGGAAATCGGTCAGCGCCTGGCGTTCGGCTGTCCGGTCATGCGCCCACAATGGTCGGAATACTCCCGCCCGTCCGGCTTCCAGCACCCCGAACAGGTATTCCAGGCCCCACTGTTTGCCGTCGGCGGTCCACAGCGGGTCACCCTCGAAGTCGAAGAACAGGTCGCCGGGGTTTGGCTCCGGCAGCAGTGTCAGCGGCCGCGGGTCGACGATCTCGAACTGTGGTGCTCCCGTATCGCGTTGGCGGATTTGCAGTTTGGCCTGTGCGGTCAGCTTGCCCAGCGCGTTCGTGGTCAGGCCGGGAACCGGCGCGGTGTGATCTGCCAGTTCGGCGATCGTGGTGATGCCGGCCTCAAGGAGCTTGTCGCGCTGGCGGACTCGCATCCCTCCGACCAGTAGCAGATCGTCGCTGGCGCGCAGCCGCTCGGTGCACTGCGGACAGCGGAAGCACGCCTGCACGCGTTCGTCGTCCCAGCGCACCGCGGTGCCCGCGGTGTAGTGGCCGTCCAGCAATCGCTGTAAAAGCGCACGCTGGGACCGGTAGACCGGGATGAGCTCGCCGACGCGGTAGCGCACGATCGTGCCGTCGCCGAGTTCGAGCTCGGCGTCGGCAGCCACCGGAACGCCCGAGTGAACCAGCGCATCGGCATAGGCCGCCAGCTGTAGCAGCGCGGTCACGGTTGGCGAGCGGGCGAGCTTGGTGTCGGCGACCCGGTACCGGTGACCGTCGCGGATCAGGAAGTCGGCGAACCCGACGAAGCGGCCGTCGAACATGGCGGCCTGATACACCACCGGGGCGTGGTTGGCGATGGCACGTCGCGTCGCGTCGGCGGCTGCCGCCAGCCCGGCGGGCGTGTAGGCCGGCCGGCCAATGATAGCCACCGCGTCGCCGAACTCGTGGCGCAGTTGGTCGAGTCGGCGTCCTTCATGCGCGCTACCGAGAACGGCGGCTCGCGCCATCAGTTCGTCGTCAACTGCGACGGCCGGTCCCCGGCCTAGTTTCGCGTCGAATTCACGGAGCAGTGCGTACTGGCACCGGGCGGCGGCTGCGAGATCCGAAGCACTGTAGACGATGCTGTCACCGGTGACGAACACAGCAGCAACTCCTCGGTGAGACAACGGACAGGCAAACTGGGCTGCACCCGTCGGCTTAACCGCCGGTGGTGTTGCCGATCAGCTCGACGCCGCCGCCGTTCCAGCGGAACTTGACAACGTTGTTCAACCCGATGCCGCTGGCATACGTCAATGCCACCGTGTCTCCCGTGCACTGCGAGGTGTCGATGCCGGTGAACCCATAGGTATCGGGCACCCCCTGCGGTATGTACTTGCCGAGGTGGAACATCACCGCGCGGGTGGTCGGATTGCCGGCGTTCGTGTTGGCCTTGATGACCACCGCCGACAGCTGGGCACACTCGTTGTAGTTGCCGGCCAGCGGTTCTGGGTTCCAGGGCTGCTCACTGCGCGGATCGCGAGGAAGTTCGGAGACGACTTTGGCGATTGTGGGCGAGGCGAGGTTCACCGCACACGGGTCGACCGGCGCGGCGCTGTGGTTGCTGGGTGGGGCAGCTGTCGCGGACGGCGGGCTCGGTTCGCTGCTCGGCGGGGCCGGGTGAGCAGTTGACAGGGATGGGGTGGCCTCCGGCGTCTTAGCGACCGTGGAGTCGCCCGAACCGCAACCGGTCAACGTCGCGGCGACCAATGCAGCGACCACGCCAACACGCGGCGTGGTGGGGCAGGGTGGTGACCACACACCGGGCACCGTACCGCCATCGGGCCCGCGGGTGCGGTAGGCGTGGCCGGGTCACCACTAAACTTGACGGCCTGATGGCCTTCCCGGAATATTCGCCTGCGGCGTCCGCTGCGACGTTTGCTGACCTGCAGATTCATCCCCGCGTCTTGCGGGCGATCGGCGACGTCGGTTACGAGTCACCGACGGCTATCCAGGCGGCTACGATCCCGGCGTTGATGGCAGGCTCCGACGTGGTGGGGCTGGCGCAGACCGGCACCGGCAAGACGGCGGCATTTGCGATTCCGATGCTGTCCAAGATCGACATCACCAGCAAGGTGCCCCAGGCGCTGGTGCTGGTGCCCACCCGGGAGCTGGCTCTGCAGGTGGCCGAGGCGTTCGGCCGCTACGGTGCCTATCTGTCGCAACTCAACGTGCTGCCGATCTACGGCGGATCGTCGTATGCCGTGCAACTGGCCGGATTGAGACGCGGCGCGCAGGTGGTGGTTGGCACCCCCGGTCGTGTGATAGACCATCTCGAACGGGCGACCTTGGACCTGTCGCGGGTGGACTTTCTAGTGCTCGATGAGGCCGATGAGATGCTGACCATGGGTTTCGCCGACGACGTTGAGCGCATTCTGTCCGAGACCCCCGAATACAAGCAGGTCGCCCTGTTTTCCGCGACCATGCCGCCGGCGATCCGCAAACTCAGCGCCAAGTATCTGCACGATCCGTTCGAAGTCACTTGTAAGGCGAAAACCGCTGTGGCCGAGAATATTTCGCAGAGCTACATTCAGGTAGCACGGAAGATGGACGCGCTCACCAGAGGGCTCGAAGTCGAGCCGTTCGAGGCGATGATCGTCTTTGTCCGCACCAAGCAGGCGACCGAGGAGATTGCCGAAAAGCTGCGTGCCCGAGGGTTTTCCGCGGCTGCCATCAGCGGTGACGTCCCGCAGGCGCAGCGGGAGCGGACCATCACGGCGCTGCGGGACGGCGACATCGATATCCTGGTCGCCACCGATGTGGCGGCGCGCGGACTCGACGTGGAGCGGATATCACACGTGCTTAACTACGACATCCCGCACGACACCGAGTCCTACGTACACCGGATCGGGCGCACCGGCAGGGCCGGGCGTTCGGGAGCCGCGCTGATATTCGTCTCGCCACGGGAGCTTCACCTGCTCAAGGCGATCGAAAAGGCTACGCGGCAAACGCTTACCGAGGCGCAATTGCCCACCGTCGAGGATGTCAACACCCAGCGGGTGGCCAAGTTCGCCGATTCCATCACCAATGCGCTGGGCGGTCCGGGAATCGAGCTGTTCCGCCGACTGGTCGAGGAGTATGAACGCGAGCATGATGTCCCGATGGCTGACATCGCCGCGGCACTGGCCGTGCAGTGCCGCGGCGGTGAGGCATTCCTGATGGCACCCGACCCGCCGCTTTCGCGGCGCAACCGCGACCAGCGTCGGGACCGTCCGCAAAGGCCCAAGCGTAGACCGGACTTGACCACCTACCGCGTCGCCGTCGGCAAGCGGCACAAGATCGGTCCAGGCGCCATCGTCGGCGCCATCGCCAATGAGGGTGGGCTGCACCGCAGCGACTTCGGTCAGATCCGTATCGGGCCAGACTTCTCGCTAGTAGAATTGCCGGCGAAGCTGCCCCGCGCGACGCTCAAAAAGCTTGCACAGACCCGTATCTCGGGTGTGCTGATCGACCTTCGGCCATACCGGCCGCCCGACGCGGCGCGCCGGCATAATGGCGGCAAACCACGGCGGAAACACGTCGGATGACCCTGCCCAAGGAAAGAGCCGCCCAGGGCGGACTCGAGCGGATCGCCCACGTGGACCGGGTGGCGTCGTTGACCGGGATCCGTGCTGTTGCCGCATTGCTGGTCGTCGGCACTCATGCGGCCTACACCACCGGCAAGTACACCCACGGCTATTGGGGCCTGATGTCGTCCCGTATGGAGATCGGCGTTCCGATCTTTTTCGTGCTGTCGGGGTTCCTGCTATTCCGGCCATGGGTTAAGTCCGCCGCTACCGGCGGCCCCCCGCCGTCGTTGAGCCGCTATGCGTGGCACCGGGTCCGGCGGATCATGCCCGCCTACACCGTCACCGTTCTGTTGGCCTACCTCGTCTATCACTTCCGCACGGCGGGGCCCAACCCCGGGCACACCTGGGTCGGGCTGTTCCGCAACCTCACCTTGACGCAGATCTATACCGACGGCTATCTGGGTGCGTTCCTGCATCAGGGTCTGACCCAAATGTGGAGCCTCGCGGTGGAGGTTGCCTTCTACCTGGCGTTGCCGGCGTTGGCATACCTACTGTTGGTGCTCGTCTGCCGGCGGCGATGGCAGCCCAGGTTGCTGTTGGCCACCATGGCGGGGCTGACGATGATCAGCCCGGCATGGTTGATCCTGGTGCACAACACGCACTGGATGCCCGACGGCGCTCGGCTGTGGCTACCCACCTATCTGGCTTGGTTCGTCGGCGGCATGATGCTGGCCGTGCTGGCGGCGATGGGCGTGCGCTGTTATGCATTCGTGGCCATACCGTTGGCGGTCATCTGCTACTTCATCGTCTCCACTCCGATCGCGGGCGCGCCCACGACGTCGCCCACAGCGCTGGCCGAGGCGCTGGTCAAGACCGCCTTCTATGCCGTGATCGCCGTGCTGGCGGTGGCACCGCTGGCCTTGGGTGACCAGGGGTGGTATGCCCAGTTGCTGGCCAGCCGGCCGATGGTGTTTCTTGGTGAGATCTCCTACGAGATCTTCCTGATCCATCTGGTGACCATGGAGATCGCCATGGTGGACGTGCTCGGGTATCGGGTTTACACCAGTTCGATGGTGAACCTTTGTCTCGTGACGCTGGTGCTGACGATCCCATTGGCGTGGTTGTTGCACCGTTTCACTCGGGTCCAGGGTGACCGGCCTTCCTAGCGGCGGCAGAAGCAGGTGTCACGATCGGGACGACGAACTCCGCGATCATCGCTCGTTCGTCGGCTTCGTCACGGCCGGGGAACATCAGCAGCGATGTGAGCATCCGGACCACCCAGCGGGCGCGGCGTTCGACGGTGGTCGGATCGTCGGGACCTAGTGAGTTGAGGAATGCCGCGGCCAGGGCCGCGATCACCTCGGACCGTCCGGCCATCTCGCCGCCGATCGGTGGGCGGGTGGTGGTAAACCACGCGGCCAACGCGGGGTTGTCGCGGACCATCCGCAACGTCGTGGTGATGCTCACCAGCAGCCGTTCGGCAGGTTCGACGACATCGGCGATCTTCACCATGATCTCGCGGCCGAGCCGGCGGGTCTCGCGGTGCACGTACGCGGTTCGCAGCGCCTCGCGGCTGTCGAAGTACCGATACAGTGTTGCGCGCGAACAGCCTGCGGCCTTGGCGATCTCGTTCATGCCGATCGACGCCGGGTCACGCTGCGTAAAGAGTCGCTCGGCGGCGTCGAGTATCCGATCTGCGGCTAACTCGGTCCGACGCGCGGACAGCCAGAAGTCCGGGCACCGGGCCAGCAGTTCGGTCAGCGCCACCCGGCATTGCATCCGGGCCGCGGCCGCACCCAGGCAGTGGTGGGCGCCGTGGCTGAAGGTCAAGATGTTGCGCGGGCACCGAGTGACATCGAGTTCGGCTGCGTCCGGGCCGTATTGGCGTTCGTCACGGTTGGCCGAGCCGTACAGCAGCAGCACCCGGCGACCGGCCGGGATGGTGGTGTCACCGATCGTGACGTCGCGCGTGGTTGTGCGCGCCAGCCCCTGCACCGGCGAGGTGAGCCGCAGCAGCTCCTCGACCGCGTCGGGGATGCCCTCTGGGTCATCCAGCAGCAGCCGGCGCTGGTCGGGCCGCCGGTGCAGCAACGGCATCGAACCGCCTAGCATGCCGGTGACGGTGTCGTTGCCGCCGGTGACCATGGTGAACGTGAACGCCAGTATGGACAGTGTGCCGGCGGTGTCGCCGTCGGCGCCGACCCCGGCGGCTACCAGGTGGGAGATGGCGTCGTCGGCGGGCTCGGTGCGGCGTCGCTCGATCAGCCCGGTGAAGTAGGCCATCATCGAGCCGACCGCGTCCAGTGCGCCGGTGGTGGCGCCGTCAACCGCGTTCGCCGCCACGATGGCCTGGGTCCACCCGTCGAATTGCGTCCAATCCTCTTCGGGAACACCGAGATAGTGCGCCACCACCATCGACGGGAGCGGTTTGAATAGTTCGGTGACAATGTCGCCGCCACCGTTGGCGCGCAGCTTTTCGAGCCGCTCAACGACGAACTTGCGCACCGTGGGCTCGACGGTTTCGACCTGTCGTGGCGTGAAGCCGCGCGACACCAGCTTGCGAAACTCGGTGTGGACCGGCGGATCCTGCATCACCATGGGCGGGGTGTCGTGCAGTCCAATCATTTCCAGCTCGCCGTAGTTAACGGTCAAGCCTTGCGCCGACGAGAACGTCTGATGGTCCCGCGCTGCCGACCAGACGTCGGCGTGCCGGGACAGCACGTAGTAGTCGTACTCGGGACGCTGCGGCGGGACGACGTGGTGCACCGGGTCGTGGTCGCGCAACGCGCGGTACATCGGCCACGGATTCGGCCAGGTTTCGGCGGTGGCGAGCTGGAATTCGTGAGACATTACTGATGTCATGTCTTATGTCTAAGACATTCCATCGGTAATATCAATCGGCGATTGTGAATCTGGTGACGCGACACGCCGAGGACGCGTCGTGCGGTTCACACTCGGCGGGACGTCGCGACGGATCAGATCGCCGAGCCGGGATTGAGGATGCCCTGGGGGTCCAGCGCTTGCTTGATGCGCTGGTTGAGGGCCAGGACGTCGGGCCCGAGATAGCCGGCCAACCACGGCCGTTTCAACCGGCCCACGCCGTGTTCGCCGGTGATCGTGCCGCCCAGGCCGACGGCCAGGTCCATGATTTCGCCGTACGCGAGGTGGGCGCGCTCTAGCATCGCGGCATCTGCGGGGTCGTACACCAGCAACGGGTGGGTATTGCCGTCCCCGGCGTGGGCGATCACCGAGATCATCAGATTCCGCTCCTCGGCGATGCGCGCAATCCCGGTGACCAGTTCGCCCAGTGCGGGCAGCGGTACCCCGACGTCCTCGAGCAGCAACGCCCCCTTGCTCTCGACCGCCGGAATGGCGAACCGCCGGGCCGCAATGAACGCCTCGCCCTCATCCGGGTCGTCGGTCGAAAACACGTCTATCGCACCGTTTTCGGCGAACACGGCGGCCATCACGGCGGCGTCTTCGGTGGCCGCGCGGCCACGTTCATCAGAACCAGCCACCAGCATGGCCGCCGCATCGCGGTCCAGGTCCATCCGCAAGGTGTCCTCGACGGCGTTGATCGCCACCGAATCCATGAACTCCAGCATCGCGGGGCGAAGTCGGCCGGTAACCCCGAGCACCGCATCGACCGCCGCCTGCACCGAGCCGAAGCTGGCCACCACGATGCTCGATGCATTCTGTGCGGGCAGCAGTCGCAACGTCACCTCCGTGATGACGCCCAGCGTGCCTTCGCTGCCGACGAACAGTTTGGTCAGGGAAAGCCCGGCGACGTCCTTGAGCCGTGGGCCGCCCAGCCGGACCGCGGTGCCGTTGGCCAGCACAACCTGCATGCCCAGTACGTAGTCGCCTGTGACGCCGTACTTCACGCAGCACAGCCCGCCGGCGTTGGTGGCGATGTTGCCGCCGATGCTGCAGATCTCGAACGACGACGGATCCGGGGGATACCACAGGCCGTGTTCGGCGGCGGCCTCCTTCACCTCGGCGTTGTACAGGCCGGGCTGGCACACTGCGGTGCGGGTGACCGGGTCGACGGTGATGTCGCGCATCTTTTCGGTGGACAGCACGATCCCGCCATCCAGGGCGGTCGCCCCGCCCGAAAGGCCGCTACCGGCTCCTCGGGTCACCACGGGCACCTGGTTCGCACTGGCCCAACGCAGCACCGTCTGCACCTCTTCGGTGCGCCGTGGCCGGATGATTGCCAGCGGTTTGCCGGCCGAAGGGTCAAAGGCCCGGTCTTGCCGGTAGCCGTCGGTGACGGCGGGGTCGGTGACCACCATCCCCTCGGGCAGCTCGGCCATCAGGCCAGCCAGCACATCGGTATTCACTGAGCCGATCCTACGGGCCGATCGATGTCCGCTTGGGGCGCCAGATCCAGTTCGCGCAGCGCGGGCAGCCGGATCGCGACCAGCCCGGTGCACACGATGGGCAGTGCCAACGCGAGAAACGTGGCATGCAGTCCAGCGGCGTCGGTCAGTGGACCGGCCAGCAACAGACCCAACGGGCCGGCGGCGTAGGCCAGCGACGTCATCACCCCGACTACCCGGCCGCGCAGATGCTGTGCTGCCCGCGTCTGTATCACGTAGTTATAGATCGGCTGGATGGGTCCGTACACCAGGCCGACCACCGCGCACAACACCATGATGACCGGCAGTGGCGGCAGGAACGCGATGACCATCGATGCCAAACCCAGGGTAAGAACCGCGGTCGACATGGTCACGCGACGGGGAACGCGGATAGCCAACACGGCATACCCCAGCGCTCCCACCAGGCCGCCGCCGGCGATCGCCATCAACGCCCAACCCAGCTGCACCGGTTGCTGGTGGTCGGTGAAGTATTTCGGGAACAGCACGCTCTCCATCGGCAGATACAGCGCGGTGACGGTCAGGTCAATCATCCCGAGGGTGCGCAATACCCGCAGGTTCCAGACGAAGCGCAGCCCCTCGGCGATCCCGGATACCAACCCTTGGGGCCGCGAGGTGTGGTGCGGCTTGCCGCCACCCTCGAGTTGCAGGGCGGCAATCGCGAGGATGGACAACCCGAATGCCGTCGCGGTAATCCACATTGTGGTGATGCCGCCAACCGTCGCGATCATCAAGCCACCGATGGCCGGGCCGACAATAAAGGCCAGGTTGAGGATCGCCTCGTAGGCGCCGTTGATGCGGTCCAACGACCAGCCTGCCCGAGCGGCGGCCTCGGGCAGCATCGAGTCACGAGCCGTCATGCCTGCCGGGCCGAAGGCGGCCGCCAGGGCGGCCAATACGGCCAGCACCAGCACGTTGACCGCGTCGCCGCCGTACCCCCACGCCACCAGGGGGACGCCGGCCACCGCCGCACCCGACAGCGCATCGGCCACCATCGACACCCGGCGACGCCCGAAGTAGTCGACCGCGGTGCCGGCGACCAGCGTGGCGAACAACAGCGGCAGCATGGTCGCACTGGCCACGATCGAGGCCTGCCCAGCGCTGCCCTCGCGCTGCAACACCAGCCACGGAAACGCGACTATCGAGACGCCATCACCCGCGGCCGCCATCAGCGTTGCGAACAGGATCAGGAATGCCGGGCCGCGGTTGCTGTTTCTCATGAATATCGCGGCTGAATCTAGCGCCAAACCGGTATGGGGGCCACCGAATTTCTGCGCTGCCGCAGCCCGGATGCAGGATGTTCGTGTGCTCATGCATCCGAAGACCGGCCGGGCGTTCAGGTCCCCGGTAGAGCCCGGTTCCGGCTGGCCAGGTGATCCGGCGACACCGCAGACCCCGGTGGCTGCCGATGCCGCGCAGGTGTCAGCGCTGGCCGGGGGCGCTGGCTCGATCTGCGAACTCAACGCGCTGATCAGCGTGTGCCGGGCGTGTCCCCGGCTGGTCAGTTGGCGTGAGGAGGTCGCCGTCGTCAAGCGCCGTGCCTTCGCCGACCAGCCCTACTGGGGGCGCCCGGTGCCGGGGTGGGGGTCGAAGCGGCCGCGGTTGCTGATCCTCGGGCTGGCGCCCGCCGCGCACGGGGCCAACCGGACCGGACGAATGTTCACCGGCGATCGGTCGGGAGATCAGCTTTATGCAGCACTGCATAGGGCCGGCCTGGTGAACTCACCGGTCAGCGTCGACGCCGCGGACGGGCTGCGGGCCAACCGGATTCGGATCACCGCACCGGTGCGGTGTGCGCCCCCGGGCAACTCGCCGACACCGGCCGAGCGGCTGACATGCTCACCCTGGCTAAATGCGGAATGGCGGCTGGTGTCCGATCACATCCGTGCGATCGTCGCCCTCGGCGGGTTCGCCTGGCAGGTCGCGTTGCGCCTGGCGGGCGCGTCGGGGACACCCAAGCCGCGGTTCGGCCACGGCGTCGTTACCGAGCTGGGAGCCGGTGTGCGGCTACTGGGCTGCTACCACCCGAGCCAGCAGAATATGTTCACCGGTAGGTTGACTCCTACGATGCTCGACGACATTTTCCGTGAGGCCAAGAAGCTGGCCGGGATTGAGTGACGTGAAGACGGTTGTGGTTTCCGGCGCCAGTGTGGCCGGTACGGCGGCGGCGTACTGGCTTGGGCGGCACGGCTATTCGGTAACGATGGTGGAGCGCCATCCCGGGCTGCGACCAGGGGGGCAGGCTATTGATGTCCGAGGTCCGGCGCTGGATGTGTTGGAACGTATGGGGTTACTGGCAGCCGCCCAGGAACACAAGACGAGGATTCGGGGCGCCTCCTTCGTCGATCGTGACGGCAATGAGCTGTTCCGGGACACCGAATCGACGCCCACCGGCGGTCCAGTCAACAGTCCCGATATCGAGCTGCTACGTGACGATCTTGTCGAATTGCTCTACGGGGCAACTCAACCCAGCGTTGAATACCTGTTCGACGACAGCATTTCCACATTGCAGGACGACGGCGACTCGGTGCGGGTGACCTTTGAGCGCGCGGCGGCCCGCGAGTTCGACCTCGTTATCGGTGCCGACGGACTGCATTCCAACGTGCGCAGGTTGGTTTTCGGTCCGGAGGAGCAGTTTGTCAAGCGATTAGGAACTCACGCGGCGATTTTTACCGTGCCCAACTTCCTGGAGTTGGACTACTGGCAGACCTGGCATTACGGTGACTCCACCATGGCTGGCGTTTACAGTGCGCGCAACAACACCGAAGCCCGCGCTGCACTAGCCTTCATGGACACCGAACTGCGGATCGACTACCGCGACACCGAAGCTCAGTTCGCCGAACTGCAACGTCGGATGGCCGAGGACGGCTGGGTGCGCGCGCAACTGCTGCACTACATGCGCAGCGCACCTCGACGAAATGTCGCAGATCCTGATGGATCGCTGGTCGCGGGGCAGGGTAGCGCTCGTTGGCGACGCTGGTTATTGCTGCTCGCCCTTGTCGGGGCAGGGGACCAGCGTCGCCCTGCTGGGTGCCTACATCCTGGCCGGCGAACTCAAGGCGGCCGGTGACGACTACCAACTCGGATTCGCCAATTACCACGCCGAATTTCACGGCTTTGTCGAGCGCAACCAATGGTTGGTCAGCGACAACATCCCCGGTGGTGCGCCGATACCGCAGGAGGAGTTCGAACGAATCGTGCATTCCATCACGATCAAGGACTACTGAGCGCCTTCACCCGGGCGCAGCCAGGATGGCGCTCGTCGGCCGCTTCACCGAACCTGAAGATCTGCAGACGAAGTACGAGTAGGGGCCGGCAAATTTACCGGCTCGACGCGCAGAAGCGCCGAGATTTAGCGGCGGGTCAATACGACGACCGGGATTGGCCGTGACGTCCGGCTCTGGTAGTTGGTGTATCGGTTGGCGTTGTTCTCGTTGACGATCTGCCAGAGCCGCGCGTAGTCCGGGTCGTGGGGCTGCACCGGTTTCGCTGTCACACCGAATCGCTTGGGCCCGACGTTGATTTCGACGTCCGGGTTGGCCTTGAGGTTGTGGTACCAACCCGGCGAGCGGGGATCGCCACCTTTGGACGCCACGATCAGGTACGCGTCGCCGTCGCGAGCATAGGTGAGTGACGTGGTTCGCGGCTGGCTCGTCTTGGCGCCGGTGGTATGCAGCAGCAAACTCGGTGGCGCGCCGGGGATTCGGTGTCCGATCCGACCGTTAGTGCCTCGGTAGATCGCGTCGTGCAGCCTGAGCAGCTGCACGCCTACGTGGCGCTCAAGCCATCGGGAAATGTCCATGGGGTCAGTCTTGCGCAGCGGCATCCTGTTGCGCCAGCGCCTCCCGCAGGATCCGTCCGGTGGCTTCCCGGTCCGGGTCGCGGCGCAGCATCATTCCCTTGGCGACCGACAGCTTGTCGCCGTTGCGCCGCGGTAATACGTGCAAGTGAACGTGGAACACCGTCTGAAAAGCGGCACGGCCGTCGTTGATGGCGATGTGTGTCGCGTCAGCCAACTTCGTGGCGCGGGCCGCCCGCGCGATGCGTTGGCCGATGGCGACCATGTCAGCCAACGCCTCCGGCGGGGTGTCGGTGAGGTCAACGGTGTGTCGCTTGGGCAGCACCAGCGTGTGGCCGCGGGTGAACGGGCGGATGTCGAGGATCGCGAGATAGCCGCCGTCCTCGTAGATCCGGATGGCCGGAGCCTCCCCGGCGATGATCGCACAGAACACGCAGGGCATGTCGCTACGGTACTGGACCTCTCGGAGACCGCCCAAGTGAACGGGATACGCTGCCGCCGTGGACCCTACTGACCTGGCCTTCGCCGGTGCCGCGGCACAGGCGCGGATGCTGGCTGACGGTGCACTCACCGCGCCGATGCTGCTCGAGGTCTACCTGCAACGAATTGAGCGTCTGGACAGCCACCTGCGCGCCTACCGGGTGGTGCAGTTCGACCGGGCGCGTGCGGAGGCCGAGGCCGCCCAGCAACGCCTCGACGCCGGTGAGCGGCTGCCGCTCCTGGGCGTGCCGATCGCCATCAAAGATGATGTCGACATCGCCGGGGAGGTGACGACATACGGCAGCGCCGGGCACGGTCCGGCCGCGACGTCCGACGCAGAGGTGGTTCGCCGGCTGCGCGCGGCAGGCGCTGTCATCATCGGCAAAACCAACGTGCCTGAGTTGATGATCATGCCCTTCACCGAGTCGCTGGCCTTCGGGGCCACCCGGAATCCGTGGTGCCTCAATCGAACCCCTGGCGGCAGCAGCGGCGGCAGCGCTGCGGCGGTAGCGGCCGGGCTGGCGCCAGTGGCACTGGGATCCGATGGTGGCGGATCGATTCGTATCCCGTGTACCTGGTGCGGTCTGTTTGGGCTGAAACCACAGCGCGATCGGATTTCCTTGGAGCCGCACGACGGGGCCTGGCAGGGGCTGAGCGTCAATGGCCCGATCGCGCGGTCGGTAATGGACGCGGCGTTGCTACTGGACGCGACCACAACGGTGCCTGGTCCCGAAGGCGAGTTTGTGGCCGCGGCCGCACGCCAACCCGGCCGGCTGCGAATTGCCTTGAGCACCAGGGTGCCAACCCCGCTGCCCGTTAGGTGCGGCAAGCAAGAACTGGCAGCCGTCCACCAGGCAGGTGCGTTGCTACGTGATCTGGGCCACGACGTCGTCGTCCGCGATCCCGACTATCCGGCTTCGACCTATGCCAACTACCTGCCCCGCTTTTTCCGCGGTATCAGCGACGACGCGGACGCGCAGGCGCACCCGGACCGCCTCGAAGCACGTACCCGAGCCATAGCGCGTCTAGGGTCGTTCTTCTCCGACCGGCGGATGGCGGCCCTGCGGGCCGCCGAGGTGGTGCTGAGCAGCCGGATCCAGTCGATCTTCGACGATGTCGACGTAGTTGTGACGCCAGGCGCCGCGACCGGCCCGTCCCGCATCGGCGCCTACCAACGCCGGGGTGCAGTTTCGACGTTGCTGCTGGTGGTGCAGCGGGTTCCGTACTTTCAAGTCTGGAATCTGACCGGCCAGCCCGCGGCCGTGGTGCCGTGGGACTTCGACGGCGACGGCCTGCCCATGTCGGTTCAACTCGTCGGCCGGCCGTATGACGAGGCGACGCTGCTGGCACTGGCCGCACAGATCGAATCTGCCAGACCCTGGGCCCATCGGCGGCCGTCGGTGTCATGACATTGCAGTCGCCCGCTCGTTTTTCACGTTTTTGCCCGGCCGCAGGACATGTGCGGCGGCGTTAACGTTGACTGGTGACAGACCACGTGCGCGAGGCGGACGACGCGAACATCGACGATCTGTTGGGCGACCTGGGCGGTACCGCGCGCGCCGAGCGTGCGAAGCTTGTCGAGTGGTTGCTCGAGCAGGGCATCACCCCCGACGAGATTCGGGCGACCAACCCGCCGTTGCTGCTGGCCACCCGCCACCTCGTCGGCGACGACGGCACCTACGTATCCGCAAGGGAGATTAGCGAGAACTATGGCGTTGACCTCGAGCTGCTGCAGCGGGTGCAGCGCGCTGTCGGTCTGGCCAGAGTGGATGATCCTGACGCGGTGGTGCACATGCGTGCCGACGGTGAGGCGGCCGCACGCGCACAGCGGTTCGTTGAGCTGGGGCTGAATCCCGACCAAGTCGTGCTGGTCGTGCGTGTGCTCGCCGAGGGCTTGTCACACGCCGCCGAGGCCATGCGCTACACCGCGCTGGAGGCCATTATGCGGCCGGGGGCTACCGAGTTGGACATCGCGAAGGGGTCGCAGGCGCTGGTGAGCCAGATCGTGCCGCTGCTGGGGCCGATGATCCAGGACATGCTGTTCATGCAGCTGCGGCACATGATGGAGACGGAGGCCGTCAACGCCGGAGAGCGTGCGGCCGGCAAGCCGCTACCGGGAGCGCGACAGGTCACCGTTGCCTTCGCCGACCTGGTCGGTTTCACCCAGCTAGGCGAAGTGGTGTCGGCCGAAGAGCTAGGGCACCTCGCCGGGCGGCTGGCCGGCCTCGCGCGTGACCTGACCGCTCCGCCGGTGTGGTTCATTAAGACGATCGGCGACGCGGTCATGTTGGTCTGTCCTGATCCGGCGCCATTGCTGGACACCGTGCTGAAGCTGGTCGAGGTCGTCGACACCGACAACAACTTTCCCCGGCTGCGAGCCGGCGTCGCCTCCGGGATGGCGGTTAGCCGGGCCGGCGACTGGTTCGGCAGCCCGGTCAACGTGGCAAGCCGGGTGACCGGGGTGGCGCGCCCGGGTGCCGTGCTGGTCGCGGATTCGGTGCGGGAGGCCCTTGGTGATGCCCCCGAAGCCGACGGATTTCAGTGGTCCTTCGCCGGCCCCCGTCGCCTCAGGGGAATCCGGGGTGACGTCAGGCTTTTTCGAGTCCGGCGAGGGGCCACTCGCACCGGCTCCGGCGGCGCGGCCCAAGACGACGATTTGGCCGGCTCGTCACCGTAGGCAGGCACACCGGTACACATGGGCAGACCCGGCGTGACTCTCGGGGGGCGTCTGACACCGTCTTCTGCGGGTCTTGCGCGGCCGGCCTTCACCCCGTCTTCCGGCACTTTCGATTGGTCACTAACCGGGCCTGCTTCGATACCAAAAATACAACGTCGAATGGCTGATCACAATGGTTCTCGCCAGGCCGGACGCTGTTTTCGCGCCGGCCAGGAACCGGTGTCACGTTTCGCTGCCGGTGAACGCGATGTCATTAAAGATGAAAGTATGTAATCATGTAATTATGAGGCACCATCACATGCACGGGCGGCGCTACGGTCGCCCCGGCGGCTGGCAGCAAGCTCAGCAACCAGATGCCAGTGGGGCGGCGGAATGGTTCGCTGGCCGCCTGCCCGAGGACTGGTTCGACGGCGACCCCACCGTCATCGTCGACCGTGAAGAAATTACGGTGATTGGCAAGCTGCCTGGACTCGAGAGCCCCGAGGAAGAAAGTGCGGCCCGAGCCTCGGGCCGCGTGTCGCGATTCCGCGACGAAACCCGACCGGAGCGAATGACTATCGCCGATGAAGCCCAGAATCGCTACGGACGCAAGGTGTCCTGGGGCGTCGAGGTCGGTGGTGAGCGAATCTTGTTCACGCACATCGCAGTACCGGTGATGACGCGGTTAAAGCAGCCGGAACGGCAGGTGCTGGACACCTTGGTCGACGCTGGCGTGGCTCGTTCCCGCTCGGATGCCCTCGCGTGGTCGGTCAAGCTGGTCGGCGAGCACACCGAGGAGTGGCTGGCCAAGCTGCGCACCGCCATGTCGGCGGTGGACGATCTGCGCGCGCAAGGCCCGGATCTTCCGGCCTAAACGGCCACCGCCGAATGCGTCATTCCTTGTTGACTTTGTCAACGATCTTGGCGGCGATCTGGCCTGCTTGATTGGTGATCTGGTACCCGCATGCGTTGACGTCGACGACCACATTGTTGGCCACGCTCATCGCGCGTTGGCATTCCCAGCCCTCAGCGCCTTCTTGGGTGTCTATCACCGTGATCGTCGGCGGGCTGCCTTTGACGTCGGCAAACGTCCACCGGTAGGTCTTGGCCTTATTCGTGACGGTGACCGTCTTGCCTGCGCAGTTCTTCCATTTGTCGGCCGAAGTCTGCACGAACGCGCGGGCTTTGTCGGCGGTCGGAAAGGCGACGACGGCTTGGTTCACCCAATGTTCGTAGTTGTCGCCCGGCTCGGATGAAATCAAGCCGTTGATGGCGGTGTAGCCGGTGCCGGCATACACCGGATCCTGGCTGGTATACAGCGCGCCCTGGCAGTCCGGCAGGGACACCGTCACCGGCGAAGAGTCCATCGATGTGATCGGTTTGCCCGGCTGCATGGACGACGAGCCCATCACGGCGTTGACTTCTGAGGAGTTCAGCAGTAGGGCGCTAAGGCGCTCCTCCGCAACCGGCTGAGGCGGCTGTACCGGCTTGGGCCGGATGGCGATCCAGATGCCGATGGCGCCCAACACGAGGACGAGCACGACGGCGGCGGCGCCGGCCACTAAGGGCCACGGGTTGGTTTTGCGCGGGGTCTGGGCCCAGGGGCTGGGGCCGCCGGACGGCGGTGCGCCCCAGCCGCCGCCCTGGTAGTACTGCGGGGTGGGAGTGGGTCCGCTGGCCGGCATCGGGCCGCTATTGGGCGCCCAGGACGGCTGGCCGGTGGGGCCAGGCCGCTGTCCGGCAGGCCCCGGCTGGGCCGGGGGCGTGTAGGACGGCTTTGGTGCCGGCTGGACACCCGGCGGGGTGACGGGGGGTGCGGGTGGCTGCCGAGGAGCCATGGCGGTGGCCGGCATGGTCGGAGGCGGGACGGGCTTAGGCGGCGCGGGCAGGGTGGATTCTTGGCTGCGGCGCAGGATGTCGGCGGCGTGGTCTTGGTCGGGGTCGCTGAGCGCTTCGTGGGCGGCCAGGGCCAGGTCGCCGGCGCTGGCGTAGCGGTCTTCGGGCTTTTTGGCCATGCCGCGGGCGACCACGGCGTCAAAGGCTTTGGGGATGCCCGGGCGGATGGCGCTGGGCTGGGGGATGGGTCCCATCAGGTGGGAGCTGACCAGTGTGCCGGCGCTGTCGGCGCGATACGGCGGGGCCCCGGTCAAGCATTCGTGCAGCACGCAGGCCAGCGCGTAGATGTCGGCGCGGTAGGTTACCTCGTCGTTGGAGAACCGTTCGGGGGCCATGTATTTCCAGGTGCCCACCGCGGTGCCTAACTGGGTCAGTTTCTCGTCGGTGGTCGCACTGGCGATCCCGAAGTCGACCAGATAGGCAAAGTCGTCGCGGGTGATCAGAATGTTTTGCGGTTTGACGTCGCGGTGCATCACCCCGTCGGCGTGTGCGGCATCGAGCGCCGAGGCGATCTGGGTGATGATGGCCACCGCGCGCGGTGGGGTCAGCGGGCCGAAGCGTTTGAGCACGCTGTCAAGGTCGGTGCCCTCCACCAGGCGCATCTCCAAAAACATTTGGCCGTCGACTTCGCCGTAGTCGTGGATGGGCACCACGTGAGGTTCCTGCAACCGGCCGGCGATGCGGGCTTCGCGTTTCATCCGCTCGCGAAACACCGGGTCCTTGCTGAATTCCGCGGTCATCAGCTTGACGGCGACGGTCCACTCCTTGACGGTGTGCTCGGCCTCGTAGACCTCGCCCATCCCGCCCCGGCCCAACAGCCGTTTGAGGTGGTAGGGCCCAAACATCGAGCCCACCCGCGAGTCCTGTGCGTCGCTCATCGCTGATCCTCCCAACCAACCCGCTGCCGCCGACACTATCAACAACGTCACCAGGTTCCGTGTGGCTTGTGGCAATCGCGCCCGCCGAAAGCTGACTGCTGGACACCGCGCCGAGGTTTGCTAGCCAGCGCGCAGCCAAGGATTCGTCAAGGATGCGGAAAGTGCGGGGGCGGACGCGTTCTTAGGCGCTGAACCGAGGCTTGCGCGTTGAACAAATGACCGGCTGGTCTACGCCTGGTCGGTTCACTTACGAGCTTTGCGTTGCGGCTCGATGCGTTTGAGCTGCAGCGCGATCAAGATCACCAGCACGAGCGCCTGTACGGCGCAGGCCCCCGCGGCCATCAACCAGCTACCGACGTTGTAGTCCCACAGTGGATCTTGGTCTCCACCGGCGGTCCGGCGCAGGTCGTTGAGGTCGACGGTGGCTGCGGCCATGGCGTAGGCCCACCGCGACGGGGACAGCCACGACAGCTGCTCTAGCGGGGGTCGACCACTCACACCGAACATGCCCCCGCACAGCACCAATTGGGCCATGACCACCAATACCAGCAGCGGCATGCCGCGGTCGGCGTTGCCGATCATCGCCGAGATCAGCAGGCCGATCATCATCGAGACCACGGTTACGGCGACGACGGCCACGGCCACTTCGACGCTGGGCCAAGGCAATATCACCGATTGATCGGGTGGGGGCAGCAACGCGACACCGAGGAATCCCAGGATCAGCGCTTGCAGGCTGGTCAGTGCTGTAAGGACCACCAATTTGGATGCCAGGTAGGCGCCGCGTGACAAGCCGATGCCGTGTTCGCGCCGATATATTGCTCGTTCTTTGACGATTTCACGGATCGAGGCAGCACAGCCCATGAGTGCACCGCCGATGATCAGCAACACCAGTAGTTGCGACGGCTGGGTCGACTTCAGCTCGATGGCCTTAGCCAGCGACAACCCGGCCTGGCCCGGGACGGCATGGGCAAACAGACTCAACAGCAGCGGCAGGACTAGCAAGAACACCGCATACTGGCGGTCGGCGGCGATGACGGCCAGATACCGTCGGCACAGGATGGCGAATTGAGCGAACGCACTTTGCTGAGCGACGGGCCTGGCGTGCCGCGCGGCGGCCGGCCGCGCGGGGCGCATGGCGGGGTGGCCGATGAGGGCCTCCCGTAGGGGTGAGGCGTTGAACCGGCCGGTCCAGTCGGTGGAGGTGTCGTGTTCGAGGAGGGTGAACAGGTCGGCGAAGTCGGTGCAGTTGAAGTAGCCCAGGGCCTGTTGCGGCGGACCAAAGTACGCGAGGCGACCTCCGGGGGCCAGGATGAGCAGCCGGTCGCACATGTTGAGGTGGGCGATGTTGTGGGTGACCACCACCACCGAGCGGCCGTCGTCCGCCAGTTTGCGTAGGGTCTGCATGACGGACTTTTCATAGCCCGGGTCCAGGCCGGATGTCGGTTCGTCGAGGAACAACAGCGACGGTTTGGTCAGCAGTTCCAACGCGACGCTAGTCCGTTTCCGCTGACCACCCGACAGGCTGTCGATTCGTTGATCGGCTTGGGTGGAAAGGCCGAGTTCGACCAGCACCTCCTCGATGCGCTGGTTGCGTTCGTCGACGGAGACATCCTGCGGGAATCGAAGCCGCGCCGCGTAGTTCAGCGCTCGCCGCACCGTCAGCGGGGTGTGCAGGATGTCGTCCTGTGGCACGAACCCGATCCGGTGCCGCAGCTCGGCGTAGTTGTCATACAGGTCGCGCTCGTCGTAGCGCACGGTTCCGTTGCCGGCCGGCCGGAACCCGGTCAGCGCGCCCAGCAGTGTCGATTTCCCGGCACCGCTTGGCCCCACTACCGCCAACAAGCTGCGTTGCGGCAGAACGAAACTGACATCGGCCAGCAACACACGACCCTTGTTGGTGACCACCCGCAGATTTGACGCCTGGTAGGAGATATCGCCGGTGTCGACGTATTCCACGAGCCGATCGCCGGATAGGTGCAGCAGCTGATGGCCGATGCCGACGATGTCAGTCGGTCCGATGACCGCACGGCTGATGCGGTGGCCGTTGACGTAGGTTCCGTTGGCACTGGCATTGTCGCTGAGCTCCCATCGGTTACCGGTTCGCCGCAGGATGGCGTGCCGGCGGGAGACCAGCAAGTCGTTGAGGACCACGGTGTTCTCGGGTGCGCGGCCGATCGTGACGACCAACTGGTCAATGGCATGGAATGCGGTCGGTGGCCGGGCGACCGTCGTCTCACCCTGCCGTTGAGCCGGTTTGGGCGTTGCCGGCCGTGGCGGGGCTGGTGGGTGCGACGCAGGGGTGGGCGTGGGTGACTGGGCAACCGGGTACAGTTGCACCCGCTGCCCGGAAGACGCCGAACCAAGAAAAATCGTGATGGGCTGACGTACCGTCAGGCGTTCCACCCGCTGTCCGTCCACGAATGTGCCATTGGTGCTCAGGTTGACCAGAACCCATCCCTCAGGTGTGGCTTCCAGCACTGCGTGTTGGCGCGACACCCGCGGATTGTCCAGTCGGATATCGGCTTCACTGGCGCGGCCAATGCTCCACTCGCGGCCGGCGACGGCATGCCAGGTGCGCCCCGCGGCCCGCAGTTCCAGCCGCGGTGCATTGGGGGTGATCATGTCGGCCGTGTCTGTCATGCCTAGCCTCTTACCCGTACTTGGCCCACCAGTTGTGCAGATCCTCAATGGTCGCGGGATCCCCGAAGACGTCGCTGAGCGTTAGCTTGGCCTCGTTGCTCCAGATCACGTTCGGGCGATTCTTATAGGTGCCGCACGCGATCATGCCTGCGGTCACGTCTGGGGTCTGGTTGTAATGCCAGCCATCCGGTGATGGTCCTTCACCGGGACAGTTCATCAGCTCCACGGCGGCGATATCGTCGTTGAAGGCCTGTTTCAGCTTGTCGGGATTGGCGAACAATCCATAGATGGCGCGACTTGGCCCACCCTGGTTGGTGTTTTGCCCGCAGTCGACCATCGCCACGGCGTTCACCCATATGCTGTTCGGCTTCGGCGTGGTCGGTTTACAGGTGCCGGTCGGATAGCCCGACGGCAACATGCTGAGCAGCCTGGTCTGCGGGTCGCTGGCCGGTGCTGTGGTCGGCGTTGTGGTCGCGGGTAGCGAGGTCGTTGCCGTGGTGGTGGGGGTGCCTGGGGAGGTCGCGATGTTCCGTTTTGGGTTGTCGTCCGGTCGGTTGGCGATCCAGATGCCGATGGCGCCCAACACGAGGACGAGCACGACGGCGGCGGCGACGGCCACAAAGGGCCACGGGTTGGTTTTGCGTGGGGTCTGGGCCCAGGGGCTGGGGCCGCCGGACGGCGGTGCGCCCCAGCCGCCGCCCTGGTAGTACTGCGGGGTGGGAGTGGGTCCGCTGGCCGGCATCGGGCCGCTATTGGGCGCCCAGGACGGCTGGCCGGTCGGCGCGGCCTGGATGGGCGGCGGTGTGACGGTGGGCATGGTCGGCGGCTGCGCGGTTACCGCCGCGGTGCCGGGCAGGGTGGATTCTTGGCTGCGGCGCAGGATGTCGGCGGCGTGGTCTTGGTCGGGGTCGCTGAGCGCTTCGTGGGCGGCCAGGGCCAGGTCGCCGGCGCTGGCGTAGCGGTCTTCGGGCTTTTTGGCCATGCCGCGGGCGACCACCGCGTCAAAGGCTTTGGGGATGCCCGGGCGGATGGCGCTGGGCTGGGGGATGGGTCCCATCAGGTGGGAGCTGACCAGTGTGCCGGCGCTGTCGGCGCGATACGGCGGGGCCCCGGTCAAGCATTCGTGCAGCACGCAGGCCAGCGCGTAGATGTCGGCGCGGTAGGTTACCTCGTCGTTGGAGAACCGTTCGGGGGCCATGTATTTCCAGGTGCCCACCGCGGTGCCTAACTGGGTCAGTTTCTCGTCGGTGGTCGCACTGGCGATCCCGAAGTCGACCAGATAGGCAAAGTCGTCGCGGGTGATCAGAATGTTTTGCGGTTTGACGTCGCGGTGCATCACCCCGTCGGCGTGTGCGGCATCGAGCGCCGAGGCGATCTGGGTGATGATGGCCACCGCGCGCGGTGGGGTCAGCGGGCCGAAGCGTTTGAGCACGCTGTCAAGGTCGGTGCCCTCCACCAGGCGCATCTCCAAAAACATTTGGCCGTCGACTTCGCCGTAGTCGTGGATGGGCACCACGTGAGGTTCCTGCAACCGGCCGGCGATGCGGGCTTCGCGTTTCATCCGCTCGCGAAACACCGGGTCCTTGCTGAATTCCGCGGTCATCAGCTTGACGGCGACGGTCCACTCCTTGACGGTGTGCTCGGCCTCGTAGACCTCGCCCATCCCGCCCCGGCCCAACAGCCGTTTGAGGTGGTAGGGCCCAAACATCGAGCCCACCCGCGAGTCCTGTGCGTCGCTCATCGCTGATCCTCCCAACCAACCCGCTGCCGCCGACACTATCAACAACGGTCAGGTATCACGTCGGCTGCGATCGCCGGGCCCAGCAACCTTGCCAGGCAACAATGACGCTAGGCCTTCGCCGGCTCGACCGCACGAAAATCTGCCACATCTTCGCGGGATGTCGGCGACTGCGGTGGCTGTGCCATTCGCTGGTACGCGCCGCTGTTCGGCTACCGAAAAGTGTTGTGGTAATTGGTTACCGCAGCCCAGCGCCGGCGGCCAGCGCGCGACGTTGCCACGAAAAGCTTTGTGTAGCAGTCATATCCGTGGACATCGGTGTTAAGGGCTTGTGTCCACGGATCTACGTGCCGCCATGCGTCCCCGCGCTGATCTGGAACGTGAATTCATGGTCACAGATGCGAATGTGGTCGCCGTCGTTCAGCGTGACCGCGGAGCGGATTCGCTCGTGCTGCACATGCACGCCGTTGGACGATCGGAGGTCGTTGATGACGTAGTTGGTGCCCGTGTCGACGATGACGGCGTGGTGGCGGCTGACGTTGGCGCTGTCTAGGACGATGTCGTTGTCATGCAGACGCCCGATCCGGGTCGCCGCGGCTTGCAGTGGGTAGCCGCGACCCGAGGCGATGTCGTGCAGGTAGGCCACCGCCTGCTGGCCCGACGCCATGGTGCGCTGATCGAGCACCGTGACGGTGCCGGCAGCGGTGGTTTTGGCGGACTTCTTGGCATCCAGCGGTTGCTGACGCAGAATCCGCTCGTTGAGAGCGCGCAACGTCGGACCGGGGTCGATGCCGAGGTCGTCGGCCAGTGTTGTCTTCACCCGGCGATAGGCGCCCAGCGCATCGGATTGCCGGTCGGAGAGGTAGTAGGCGGTGATCAGCTGTGTCCACAGCGGCTCCCGGTAGGGGTGTTCGAATGTCAGAGCCTCGAGCTCGGCGATCACTGCGCTGGCCCGCCCACACGCGATTTCGGCCTCCGCCTTGGCGGTATGGGCAAGAACCTTGTCTTCTACCAGCGCCGTGGCAAAGGGTTCGACGAACTGGAAGTCGCGCAGGTCATCGAGCACCGGCCCACGCCATTCTCTCAATGCGGCCGACAGGTGGCGGCTGGCTTGTTCGAACCGGCCGGCGGCGGCCGCGTGCACGCCCGCGGTTTTTTCGGCAACAAACCGCCCCAGATCGTAAGTGTTGTCGGGGATGCTGAGCCGATAACCCGGCGGCGCTGCGGCCAACACCACCCGTGGGTCGATCCCGGCGCCACCGAGGAGCTTACGCAGATTAGACACGTAGGAGTGGATACTCGCGCGTGCGCCCGAGGGTGGCCACTCCTCCCAGAGGGCGGTGATTAGGGCGTCGACTCCTACGGGCCTGTTGCGGTTGATGACCAACATGGCTAGCACAGCCCGTTGCTTGGGGGTGCCCGATGGCACCGGGGTGCCGTCGATAGTCATCTGCAATGGTCCAAGCAGGCCGAAGTCGAGCCGCTTCTCCACTGTCGCGCTACCAGCCATTGCGGGTCCTCCGTGGCTTGCGGTGCCAAGGTGCCAATAGGGTGTCGCTACCGGTCATTGTGATACCACGTTTCGCCGATGCGGTAAGAACCCAGGATCTCGGCACGCCGTGCGATGTACCGGGTCGGTGGCCCTTGACAGCGGCATCGGCTGTTTCCATGCGGGTGAAATGCTGGCCCTGTAAAGATGATCGTGAATGTCCCACGCGAATCCTGTTGGTGCTCATCCAAACATGCGATCGGCGGGCAGCCGACCCGGTGTTCTTGCAACGAGTGGCTGCCCGCTGTGGTGATCGACATTCGAGCGCGGTTCAGGTGGTGACGGCCATGAAGTCGTGGCTGGTGGCCCACGCCTCGACGAAGGTTTCCATCGGGATCTGCTCGTCGCGGCCCGTGGGGGTACCGCTGTCGTTGAGGTGAACAATGCCGTTTTCGGTATCGACACCAGTCACCACCACGGCGTGGTCAGACCGCGGGTTGCCGGCACTGTCGGTTTCCTCGACGGGCTGGCCCCAGATCATCTCGGCGTTGATGCTGACGATCACGGCGTGCCCGCTGCCCAGATACTGCTCGAGGGCGGCCATGCCGGTGGCGACTCCGGTGGCTGTGGCGTGGTCCTCGTCGGTGATAACGGCGTCGACGCCGTAATGCGCCAGCAGCGTCGGTATGTCGGCCACGCTGGTACCCATTCCCGAGTTCGGGTGCTCGGCGTCGGCCGGCTTTGTGTAGATGGACCCGGGGTGCACGACGCTGGGTGTCGACTGGGCCACTTTGATGATGGCGCGCTCGGAAGGCTCCCTGCCGGTCACTTGACCGATCACGTCCGCGGCCGACATCAGGACGCAGTCGTCGTATGTCTGCTGGCGCCAGTACTTGGCGGCGGCTGCCGGGTCGCCATACATGGTGCCCGCCGCTGCGTCGGCGGGGCTGGCCAATCCCAGTGCAACGGCACCGGCGGCCAGCGCGAAGGTGGCGGTCTTGAAGGCGGTGGCGATTTTGCTGGTCGTCATCGTCGGTCCTTTTCTCGTTCCGCTATGCGGAGTGGATGTTGAGAAAAGGTTCCGATGGTGACCTTTTTGTTATCTCTAGGAATTCTTGGAGTGATCTGCAGTGGTCAGCCGAGGTTCACCGGTCGCGGGCAGGCCGATCTGCGCGGGCGCAGTCGACAGCGTTGCTACCGGGATGCACGGCGGTACCGACGATCGGTCGGCTGCCTAAGCGGGCGTGCGGGATTAGTTGCAGGCCCAGGTGTCGATGTAGCCGCCGCCGAGCTTGGTCAGGGCGTCCTTCATGGCGGCGGCCAAGGTGGGTCCAACTCCTCCCTGGTATGCCCTATCGTTGGCGGCGACGGCGCCGCAGGCGGTGAAACTGGTGAGCACCTTGCAGTCGGAGTAGCCACACGACTTGACGGCGGTGGCTTCGGCAGCCGCCCGGGTTGGGTAGTCCCACGATCGGCCCCACGAGCCGTTGCCGGAGTAGGCAATTGCGCCATAGACATCGGCGGCATTTGCTGGTGCGGGAGCCAGGGTGACGGTCGTCGCGGCGGCAGTGGCGACGCCGGCGACGGCCACCGCGAACCGTCGCCGAAGAGTAATCATCGTCGTCATTGGTGAGTCCTTTCCGAATGCCGGCGGTGCGGCGGTTTCAACAAGCAATTAGGACGATGGCTAGACCGGTTTGGTGGCGGTGACCTGCTTACCCCAGTCGGACATCGTCAACGTCACCGACGTGTCTTTGGTGGGAGCGATCTGGATCTGGACCAAGTGCGAGGATCCATCCGAAGCGATCCAGACGGTGGTGGGCACCGTTTTGACGTCTTCGGAGGTCAGACGTGAGCCGGCCAGCGTCGCGATGTCGTCAGCAGACGAGTTCCCGGTGATCTTGGTGGTCGCGACACCGTCCGCCTGCTGGCTGCCGGCAACCGACGCGTCCTTGAGGTTAGCCAACAGGTTGGCCAGGCCCTTGTTGGGGTCGAGGAGCACCGACACGTTGTAGATCGAGGCGCCGTTGCCGAAATCGGTGTAGGTGCCGGGCTGGCCTAGGTCGGAGTACAGGTGACCGTCAACATAGACGAACTTCGCGTCTTCGCTCTTGTTGCCGACGAGCAATGTCGCGCTACCGGTGGCAACCGTCTGCGGTGTGTTGGAGATATCGCCTTCGAGCTTGGTCACCCGCAGGTTTGGCACGTCGCCTGTCACCGCAAGTCTGACGTGCATTCCGGTGACCTTGCGCATCGCATCGGTGGCCTGCTTGAGTAGCATGGCCGCATCGCCGTTGGATGCCGTGGCCGCGGTGTCAGACGCTTTGCCGGCGTCCCCTTCGGTTGAGCAGCCGCCGATCGCCAGGACGACGGCGAGTATGGCGGTGGCGGCGGCAACAACGGAACAAGGTGGATGCTTCATCGAAATCTCCTCATGTTGGCCCACAGCTTCGTACTGCATAGCAATCCCGTTGCGGCAGAGTCAACAGCCGACACCGAGTCCGAGTGAGCGCCGCACGGCACCGCGAGTCGAATCGGCCGAATTGAATGGCGTTTCAAACGCTTTCGTTGTCCGGCGGCAAAGCGAATGCGGGGATCCCGGTTGACGGGATCCCCGCATCGGGTGGGCAGCGGCTAGGTGAGCTGGCTGGCGTATTGCGGGCAGTAGGCCTTGGTTGCGTCGACGACGAAGTAGGCTGCCTGCTTAGTGGTCAGGTTGGTTTGGCTGAGGACCTCCTCGGCGATCTCGGTGCCGGTTTCGCCGCTGGCCAGCTTCTTGCAGACCAGCTGGGCTTGCTGGGTGGCCACCTGCGGTGAGGAGAAGGTGACGCCAATGGACTCCATCTGAGCAATGAAGGCTTCGTCTTTGGTGTTGGCGCCGGCGGTGCCGGCGGTGGCGACGGCAAGTCCGATGGCGGCGGCGCCGACTGCAGTGGTGAACGCTGCGATAATGCGAGGCGATAACGGCGATAACATGGTCAAGATCCTTCGCGGTCGGGATTTCCCTGGATGACCTCAGCTTGCGGGGGGCGCCTTGGCGGATTCTCAACAACTTCTTGGTAACCTCGTGGGCCCGCGTCGGGCTAGGCCCGCGTCATCTGGTAATAGACCCCGCGCCGGGCCAACAGCTCGGCGTGGTTGCCGCGTTCGACGATCTGGCCGGTCTGGACCACCAGGATGTGGTCGGCATCGCGAATCGTCGAAAGTCGGTGGGCGATAATGAAACTCGTACGATCCCGGCGAAGCTCGCGCATCGCTCGCTGGATGAGCAGCTCGGTGCGGGTATCGACCGAGCTGGTCGCCTCGTCCAGGATCAACAGCTGCGGGCGGGCAAGAAAGGCGCGGGCGATGGTAATGAGTTGCTTCTCGCCGACGCTGATGCTGCCGCCGTCGCCGCTGACCCGTGTCTGGTAGCCAGCAGGCAGTGTGTTCACAAACCGGTCGACATGGGCCGCCCTGGCGGCTTCTACTATCTCGTCTGTGGTGGCCTCCGGCCGTCCGTAGGCGATGTTCTCCGCGATGGTCCCGTCGTAGAGCCAGGTGTCTTGCAACACCATGCCGATTCGCGATCGCAGCGACTGCCGGCTTACCGAGGCGATATCCACCCCGTCGATCAGGATTCGTCCGGAACCGATCTCGTAGAACCGCATTAGCAGGTTCACCAGCGTGGTCTTGCCGGCTCCCGTCGGTCCGACGATCGCCACCGTGCTACCCGGTTCGGCCACCAGCGACAGGTCGCGGATCACCGGCGTGCCCGGGAGGTAAGCAAAGTTCACGTGCTCAAACTCGACCCGTCCGGTTAGGTTCGGCAGCTCCGGCTCAGGCTCCGGCGACTCCTCGGGCTCGTCGAGCACGTCGAACACCCGCTCCGCGCTGGCCACCCCGGACTGCAGGGCGTTGTACATCCCGGCCAGCTGGCTCAGCGGCATGTTGAACTGGCGGATGTACTGGATGAACGCCTGGATGCTGCCGAGCGTGATCTGCCCGGTGGCTACCTGCAGGCCACCGGCCACCGCGACCGCGACGTAGCCGAGGTTGCCGATGAACGCCGTCGCCGGCTGCACGAGACCAGAGAGGAACTGGGCGCCGAAACCGGCCTGGTAGACGTCGTCATTCAACTCGTGGAACCGTTCTCGTGCGGCCGCTTGGTGGCCGAACGTCTTGACTACCGTGAACCCGCTGTAGGTCTCTTCGAGATGGGCGTTGAGGCGCCCGGTGCTGGTCCAGTGAGCTACGAATAGGGGCTGTGACCGCCGGGTGATCGCGCGTGTCACCAGCAGCGACAGCGGCACCGTCAGCAGTGTGATCAGCGCCAGCAGGCCCGAGATCGACACCATCATGGCCAGCACCGCCACCATGGTCAGAATCGACGTCACCAGCTGGCTGATCGTCATTGACAGCGACGACTGGAGGTTGTCGATGTCATTGGTGACCCGGCTCAGCAGCTCACCGCGCTGTTGTCCGTCGAAGTAGGACAGCGGCAGCCGGTGCACCTTGTCTTCGACATCGGTCCGCAACCTGACCATCGTTTTCTGCACGGTGAGGTTGAGCAGCCGGGCTTGTGCCCAAATCATCAGCGCTGCAGCCAGATACAGCGCCAACGCCAGCGCCAGTGTTCGCTCCACCGCGGCGAAGTCCACACCTTGGCCCGGCACCACGTTCATCCCGGACAGCAGGTCGGCGAAGGTGTTGTCACCACGGGCCCGAGCCGAAGCGACGGCCTGTGCCTTGGTGATTCCCCCCGGTAGCCCTCGCCCGATCACGCCGTTGAACAGCAAATCGGTGGCATGGCCGAGGATCCGTGGAACGATGACGCCGATCGTCGTGCCGGCGATTCCCAGTGTGATCACCGCGATGCTCAGCCGGCGTTGTGGCGCCAGCCGTTTCACCAGTCGGGCTGCCGATCCCCAGAAGTCGCGGGACCGCATGTTCGGGGGCGGGCTTGCGGCACGGGGGCGTGCGCCCGGTGGCGCGGTCACCCTACACCCCCGACCGTGGCGCTCAGCGATTGTGAGGCGGCGAATTCGGCATAGGTGGGGCAATCGGCCAGCAGCGTTTCGTGGGTGCCCGTGCCGACGATCTTACCGTTATCGACAACGATGACCTGGTCGGCCTGAGCGGCATTCGAAATCCGTTGTGTAACAACAATGATGGTTGCATCACCAGATACCTGTCGCAGCGATGCGTGGACTTTGGCGTCGGTGTGCACGTCAAGTGCGGAGAACGCGTCGTCGAACACATAGATGGCCGGACGTCGGATGACCGCTCGGGCTATCGCCAGCCGTTGGCGCTGCCCGCCGGAGAAGTTGACACCACCTTGGGCGACACGCGTCTGCAGCCCGTCTGTTTGTACAAAGCCGTCGGCCGCGGCGACCCGCAGCGCCTCCCACATCTCCTGCTCGGTGACTACCTGGTCTGGGCCCCCGCCGTAGCGCAGGTTGTCCGCGACGGTTCCGGAGAAGAGGTAGCTGCGCTGGGGCACCAGCCCGATCGCTGACCAGAGCCGCTCGGTGTGGTACTCGCGGACGTCGATACCGTCAACCAAGACCGCGCCAGCGGTGACGTCGTAGAGCCGGCAGATCAACGACACCAGTGTCGACTTGCCCGAACCGGTACTGCCGACGATCGCGGTGGTGGTACCGGGCCGCGCAGTCAACGAAATGTCCTGCAGCACCGGGCAGTCGGCGCCAGGATAGGTAAAGGTTGCGCCAGCCAAGCGCACTACGCCCGTGACCCCGTCCGTCGGGAACTTGGGATTGTCGGGGTTACCGAGTGCGGCGGGCGTGGAAAGCACCTCGGTGATGCGTTCGGCGCAGACCGACGCTCGTGGCAGCACGGCCAGCGTCATGGTCGCCATCAACACCGCCATCAGGATCTGGGCGAAGTAGGACAGGAAGGCGATCAGGGAGCCGACCTGCATCTGGCCGCTGTCGATGCGTAGCCCACCGAACCAGATCAGTGCGACGCTGGATGCGTTGATGGTCAGCGTGGTCACCGGCAGCATCAGTGCTTGCCAGTTGCCGGCGCTCAGTGCGGCATTCGACAGCGCCGTATTGGCCTGCGCGAACTTGTCGCGTTCATAGCCTTCGCGGGTGAAGGCGCGGACCACTCGCACCCCGGACAGCTGATCGCGCATCACCCGGTTGATGCCGTCGATCAGGCTCTGCATGCGGCGGAAGAGCGGCAGCATGTGGGAGATGATCCAGTAGTTTGCTACGGCCAGAATCGGAACGCTGACCAGCAGCAGCCATGTCAGCGCGGCCTCCTGGTGGATGGCCATGATGATTCCGCCGACGCACATGATCGGTGCGGTGACCAGCACGGTGGCGGTCATCTGGACCAGGAACAGGATCTGCCGGACGTCGTTGGTGCTGCGGGTCAACAACGTCGGAGCGCCGAATCGGGCGGTCTCGCGTTCCGAGAAGGTGATGATGTGTTCGAACATTGCCGAGCGCAGGTCACGGCCGAAACCCGCCCCGGTCCGGGAGCCCAGATAGACCGCCCCGATCGCGCACAGCACCTGCAATCCGGTCACCCCAAGCATCACCGCACCCAGCCGTACGATGGTGGCGGTGTCGCCCTTGGCGACGCCGTCGTCGACGATTGCGGCGTTGACCGTCGGGAGGTATAGCGAAGCCAGGGTGCTGACCAGCTGCAGCATCATCAGCATCGCGACCAGCCGGCGGTACGGTCGGATGTGCTGGCGCAGCAGGGCCAGGAGCATTGGGTAACTGTCGCACACTGCGCATGCTGCCTACCCGCGCCAGGCATGAGTCTTAGGCCGAAATGCCTGGTTAACTGGCGTGTCGTGGTTGACCCGCGGGCCTGCGGCTACAGTGCATGCTGTGATCGGCAGTGGGAGAGGTAGCGGTGCGGCGTAAGGTGCGGAGGTTGACTCTGGCGGTGTCGGCGTTGGTGGCTTTGTTCCCGGCGGTCGCGGGGTGCTCCGATTCCGGCGACAACAAACCGGGAGCGACGATCCCGTCGACACCGGCAAACGCTGAGGGCCGGCACGGACCCTTCTTCCCGCAATGTGGCGGCGTCAGCGATCAGACGGTGACCGAGCTGACAAGGGTGACCGGGCTGGTCAACACCGCCAAGAATTCGGTGGGCTGCCAATGGCTGGCGGGCGGCGGTATCTTGGGCCCGCACTTCTCCTTCTCCTGGTACCGCGGCAGCCCGATCGGGCGGGAACGCAAGACCGAGGAGTTGTCGCGCGCGAGTGTCGAGGACATCAACATCGACGGCCACAGCGGTTTCATCGCCATCGGTAACGAGCCCAGTTTGGGTGACTCACTGTGTGAAGTCGGAATCCAGTTCTCCGACGACTTCATCGAATGGTCGGTGAGTTTCAGCCAGAAGCCGTTCCCGCCGCCGTGCGACATCGCCAAAGAACTGACCCGCCAATCGATTGCGAATTCGAAATGAGACGTGTCCTGGTCGGTGCGGCCGCCTTGATCACCGCACTGCTTGTCTTGACCGGCTGCACGAAGTCGATTTCGGGTACCGCCGTCAAGGCGGGTGGGGCCGGTGTCCCGCGCAACAATAACTCCCAGGAGCGCTACCCCAACCTGCTCAAGGAATGTGAGGTCCTGACCACCGACATCCTGGCCAAGACCGTCGGTGCCGATCCGCTCGACATCCAGAGCACGTTCGTCGGCGCGATCTGCCGGTGGCAGGCGGCCAACCCGGCCGGTCTGATCGATATCACCCGGTTCTGGTTCGAGCAGGGCAGTCTGAGCAATGAGCGCAAGGTCGCCGAGGGCCTGAAGTACCAGGTCGAGACCCGCGCGATCCAGGGCGTGGACTCGATTGTGATGCGGACGGGCGATCCCAACGGCGCCTGCGGCGTCGCCAGCGACGCGGCGGGAGTGGTCGGCTGGTGGGTCAATCCCCAGGCTCCTGGTATCGACGCCTGCGGGCAGGCGATCAAGCTGATGGAGCTGACGCTGGCAACCAACGCCTAGCGCTGGGCGAGGCGGGAGCGTGGGCGTGAGCGCGCGCAGTTGTACGGCACTAACGGCGTGTCGGGGTACAGACACGCGCGCTCGCGGGTTCGGCTGCCTTCAAAAGGAAGTACGCGGCTGACGGTTTGCGGAGCAAGAGCACCTCTACCGTGGCACGTGAAAGCCGACCAGCGCGGCACACCCCGGTTCGACGTCTGCCCAGTGTCCGGCGACGCGTAGCACGGCGATCCCCGACGTCGGGAACTTCTCCGAGATGCGTTCCGCGACAGCGGCGTCGGTGCCGCTGATGCTGGCCAGGACGATGGCAAGGGCCGACGTCGTTGGCTCGTGCCCGACCACAAGCAGTGTGGTGACGTTGTCGCCAACCCGGTTGATCTCCTCGATCACTGTTCCGGGTGCCGCGCCGTAGAGCCGCTCGGCGTAGCGAGCGGGTGCGTCGATGCCGGTGTGCGCCAAGGTCTGCCGGGCGCGCGTAGCCGTGGAGCACAGCACGGCATCGACGGCCGGCAGGTTGGCGCGCAGCCAGCCACCGGCCAGCCCGGCCTCCCGGATACCCCGCGGCGCTAGCGGCCGGTCATGGTCGGCGATCCCGTCCGGGTACGCAGACTTCGCGTGTCGCATCAGCACCAGGTTGCGGTATTGCTCATTCACTGGGCTGACGTTAGTTCAGTGACGTGCCCGGGATCGCTACGGTTGGTCGTCGTCCTGGTCCCCGCCGCGCTCCGCTGGCATGGGACAGACTTCGTTGCGATCGCCTAGCTCGAGCCGAGGCGTCAGCCATAGGGCGCTGATAGGTAGGGCGAGCATTCTGTGCCCAAAGGATAGGGCTGGCATCGCCCGGGCAAGCACGGGCGGCATGCTGCCCCGCCGGTGAGTCCGCGCCCGGGACCTGCCGGGCGAGGTCCCGCGCCTTGTCGGTGTGCAGACCTACACTCGCTTTGCGTTGACAGCCACGCACTCAGGAGGGATGGGATGCGATTCCTGCACACTGCCGACTGGCAGCTCGGCATGACGCGTCACTTTCTCGCCGGTGACGCCCAGCCGCGATATTCTGCTGCCCGCCGTGACGCAGTCGCTGGACTAAAAGCGCTGGCCGCCGATGTGGGCGCCGAATTCGTCGTAGTCGCCGGTGACGTCTTCGAACACAATCAGCTCGCGCCACAGATAGTCGGTCAATCCTTGGAAGCCATGCGCGTGATCGGCCTTCCGGTCTATCTGCTGCCGGGTAACCATGACCCGCTGGACGCTTCGTCGGTGTACACCAGCACGCTGTTTCGAGCCGAACGGCCGGACAATGTTGTGGTGCTCGACCGAGCTGGCGTCCACGAGGTCCGGCCGGGAGTCCAGATCGTCGCGGCGCCGTGGCGGTCCAAGGCGCCCACCACCGACCCGGTTGCCGAGGTGCTGGCCGGCCTGCCCACAGACGCCGCTATTCGGCTGCTCGTCGCCCATGGGGGTGTCGACGCGCTGGACCCCGACCACGACAAACCGTCGCTGATCAGGCTCGCCGCACTCGACGACGCGCTGACTCGACAGGCGATTCATTATGTGGCCCTAGGTGACAAACATTCGCTTACCCAGGTCGGCAGCAGCGGGCGGGTCTGGTACTCCGGTGCACCGGAAGTCACCAACTTTGACGACGTCGAACCGGACCCCGGTCACGTCCTAGTGGTCGACATCGACGAAAGCGACCCGCGACATCCCGTCACCGTCGACGCCCGTCGCATCGGCCGCTGGCGGTTCGTTACGTTGCACCACCAGGTCGACACCAGCCGGGACATCGCCGACCTGGACCTGAACCTGGATCTGATGACGGACAAGGACCGCACCGTGGTGCGGCTGGCCCTGACCGGTTCGCTGACGGTCACTGACCGCGCCGCATTGGATACCTGTCTGGACAAGTACGCGCGGTTGTTCGCCTGGCTGGGTCTGTGGGAACGTCACACCGACCTAGCGGTGATACCCGTCGACGCCGAGTTCACCGACCTCGGCATCGGGGGGTTCGCCGCCGCGGCCGTCGACGAGCTAGTCGCGACCGCGCGCGGGGGTGACGACGAGTCCGCCGTCGATGCCCAGGCGGCGCTGGCACTGTTGCTGCGGCTCGCTGACCGGGGAGCGGCGTGAAGCTGCACCGGCTGGCCCTGACCAATTACCGCGGCATCGCACACCGTGACGTCGAATTCCCCGATCATGGAGTGGTGGTGGTGTGCGGCGCCAACGAGATCGGCAAGTCCTCCATGGTCGAGGCGCTGGACCTGCTGCTCGAGTACAAGGACCGCTCGACGAAGAAGGAAGTCAAGCAGGTCAAGCCGACCAACGCTGATGTCGGCTCCGAGGTCATTGCCGAAATCAGCAGCGGCCCTTATCGTTTCGTCTACCGCAAGCGTTTCCACAAGCGGTGCGAGACGGAGTTGACCGTGCTGGCACCGCGCCGCGAGCAGCTGACCGGCGACGAAGCGCACGAGCGGGTCCGGACGATGTTGGCCGAAACGGTCGACACCGAACTGTGGCATGCCCAGCGGGTGCTGCAGGCCGCCTCGACGGCCGCGGTGGATCTGTCTGGCTGCGACGCGCTCTCGCGTGCGCTCGATCTCGCCGCCGGTGATGACGCCGCGCTGTCGGGCACCGAGTCGCTGCTCATCGAGCGGATCGAGGCCGAGTATGCGCGCTACTTCACCCCGACCGGGCGCCCCACCGGAGAATGGTCCGCGGCGGTCTCTAGGCTGGCGGCCGCCGAGGCCGCGGTGGCCGACTGCGCGGCGGCGGTAGCCGAGGTCGACGACGGGGTTCGTCGCCACACCGAGCTCACCGAGCAGGTGGCTGAGCTGTCGCAGCAACTACTTGCTCACCAGCTGCGGCTCGAAGCTGCGCGAGTCGCCGCCGAGAAGATCGCCGCAATCACCGACGACGCCCGCGAAGCCAAGCTGATCGCTACTGCCGCGGCCGCGACCAGCGGCGCTTCCACCGCCGCACACGCCGGACGGCTGGGCCTGCTCACCGAAATCGACACGCGCACTGCGGCCGTCGTTGCTGCGGAGGCAAAAGCGCGGCAGGCCGCAGACGAGCAGGCGACGGCGCGCGCGGAGGCCGAGGCCTGCGATGCCGCGCTCACGGAGGCAACCCAGGTATTGACGGCCGTCCGCCTTCGCGCCGAGTCGGCCCGGCGCACCCTCGACCAGCTCGCCGACTGCGAGGAGGCCGACCGGTTGGCCGCCCGGCTGGCCAGGATCGACGACATCGAGGGTGATCGCGACCGGGTCTGCGCGGAGCTGTCCGCGGTCACGCTGACCGAGGAGCTACTGAGTCGGATCGAACGTGCTGCGGCAGCCGTCGATCGCGGCGGTGCACAGCTGGCGTCGATCTCCGCGGCGGTGGAGTTCACCGCCGCCGTCGACATCGAGCTCGGCGTCGGCGATCAACGGGTGTCGCTGTCCGCGGGCCAAAGCTGGTCGGTCACTGCCACCGGCCCCACCGAGGTCAAGGTTCCCGGCGTCCTGACCGCACGGATCGTCCCGGGCGCGACCGCACTCGACTTTCAAGCCAAATATGCTGCAGCACAACAGGAATTGGCTGATGCGCTGGCGGCTGGAGAGGTCGCTGACCTAGCCGCCGCACGCTCCGCCGATCTGTGCCGACGCGAACTGCTGAGCCGCCGCGATCAGCTGACCGCCACTCTGGCCGGCCTGTGTGGCGATGAACAGGTCGACCAACTGCGTTCCCGCCTGGAACAGTTGTGTGCCGGTCAACCGGCCGAGCTCGATCTGGTTTCGACGGATACCGCTACGGCCCGCGCTGAATTGGATGCGGTCGAGGCGGCTCGAATCGCCGCGGAGAAGGACTGCGAGACCCGCCGTCAGATCGCTGCTGGCGCCGCTCGCCGGCTCGCGGAGACATCCACGCGGGCAACGGTTCTACAGAACGCAGCGGCCGCCGAAAGCGCCGAGCTCGGTGCGGCCATGACTCGGTTGGCCTGTGAGCGGGCGTCCGTGGGCGACGATGAGCTCGCCGCCAAGGCCGAGGCCGACCTGCGGGTACTGCAGACGGCCGAGCAGCGAGTGATCGACCTGGCCGACGAGCTCGCAGCTACGGCGCCGGACGCGGTAGCCGCCGAGCTGGCCGAGGCCGCCGACGCCGTCGAGTTGCTGCGCGAACGTCACGACGAGGCCATTCGCGCGTTGCACGAGGTCGGCGTCGAACTCTCGGTGTTCGGCACCCAGGGCCGCAAGGGCAAGCTTGATGCCGCCGAAACCGAGCGTGAGCACGCCGCCAGCCACCACGCGCGGGTCGGGCGCCGGGCCCGGGCCGCCAGGCTGCTCCGCTCGGTGATGGCACGCCACCGCGACACCACCCGGCTGCGCTACGTCGAGCCATACCGGGCGGAGCTACATCGGCTCGGCCGCCCAGTGTTCGGGCCCTCTTTCGAGGTCGAGGTCGATACCGATTTGCGCATCCGCAGCCGCACCCTGGACGACAGAACCGTGCCCTACGAGTGCTTGTCGGGCGGGGCCAAAGAACAGCTTGGCATCCTGGCGCGATTGGCCGGCGCGGCGCTGGTCGCCAAGGAGGACGCCGTTCCGGTGCTGATCGACGACGCGCTGGGGTTCACCGATCCGGAGCGACTAGCCAAGATGGGGGAGGTCTTTGACACCATCGGCGCCGACGGACAGGTGATCGTGCTGACGTGCAGTCCCACCCGATACGGCGGTGTCAAAGGAGCGCACCGCATCGATCTGGACGCCATACAGTGAGCCCGAAACGGGGACATGCGATGGACACTCAGAGCGACTACGTCGTGGTCGGTACCGGCTCAGCCGGGGCGGTTGTGGCCAGCCGGCTTAGCACCGATCCGGCCACGACGGTGGTGGCCCTGGAGGCGGGGCCGCGTGACAAGAACAGATTCATCGGCGTCCCAGCGGCGTTTTCCAAGCTGTTCCGCAGCGAGATCGACTGGGATTACCTAACCGAACCGCAGCCGGAGCTCGACGGCCGCGAAATCTATTGGCCTCGTGGCAAGGTGCTCGGTGGCTCGTCGTCCATGAACGCAATGATGTGGGTGCGTGGATTCGCATCAGACTACGATGAGTGGGCCGCGCGAGCCGGTCCGCGGTGGTCGTACGCCGACGTGCTCGGCTACTTTCGCCGCATCGAGAACGTCACCGCTGCCTGGCACTTTGTCAGCGGTGACGACAGCGGAGTAACCGGTCCGTTGCATATTTCCCGGCAACGCAGCCCAAGATCGGTGACCGCAGCGTGGCTGGCAGCCGCACGTGAGTGCGGATTTGCCGCTGCGCGGCCGAATTCCCCTCGACCGGAAGGCTTTTGCGAGACCGTCGTCACCCAGCGCCGCGGTGCTCGATTCAGTACTGCCGACGCCTATCTGAAGCCCGCGATGCGCCGTAAAAACCTCCGTGTGCTTACCGGCGCCACTGCTACCCGGGTGGTCATCGACGGCGACCGGGCCGTCGGCGTGGAATACCAAAGCGACGGTCAAACCCGCATCGTCTACGCCCGCCGCGAGGTGGTGCTCTGCGCTGGTGCCGTCAACAGCCCTCAGCTGCTGATGCTCTCCGGCATCGGCGACCGCGACCACCTCGCCGAACACGACATCGACACCGTTTACCACGCGCCCGAGGTCGGGTGCAACCTGCTCGATCATCTCGTCACGGTGCTGGGTTTCGACGTCGAAAAGGACAGCTTGTTTGCCGCCGAGAAGCCCGGCCAGTTGATCAGCTACTTACTGCGACGCCGCGGCATGCTCACCTCCAACGTCGGCGAGGCGTACGGATTTGTCCGCAGCCGACCCGAACTGAAGCTGCCCGATTTGGAGTTGATTTTTGCCCCGGCGCCGTTTTACGACGAAGCGCTGGTTCCACCGGCTGGTCACGGTGTGGTATTCGGCCCGATTCTGGTCGCGCCGCAAAGCCGTGGCCAGATCACGCTGCGGTCCGCCGATCCGCATGCCAAGCCTGTCATCGAACCGCGTTACCTGTCCGATCTCGGTGGCGTAGACCGGGCCGCCATGATGGCGGGCCTGCGGATATGCGCGCGGATCGCGCAGGCCCGCCCGCTCAGAGATCTCCTTGGGTCCATCGCGCGACCGCGCAACAGCACCGAGCTGGACGAGGCCACTCTCGAGTTGGCGCTGGCCACTTGTTCGCACACCCTGTACCACCCGATGGGCACCTGCCGCATGGGCAGCGACGAGGCCAGCGTGGTGGATCCGCAGCTGCGGGTCCGCGGTGTCGACGGACTCCGCGTCGCCGACGCGTCGGTGATGCCCAGCACGGTTCGTGGGCATACGCATGCGCCGTCGGTGCTGATCGGGGAGAAGGCCGCCGACTTAATCCGCAGCTGAGCTGGTCGCCGCCGGCTCAGCGTCGCATGAACCCGATGGCGGTGTAGTCCAGGTCTGCCAGACCCGTCGCGCCGAAGTTGGCCAGCGTGCTGCGGACCGCAACGGTGCCGGGCGACTGGGTAAGCGGCAGGCTGAATCCTTCGGCCCAGATCAGCTCGTCGACCTGGTTGGCCAAGGCCCTCGCCTTGCCGGGATCGAGTTCTGCCAGCGTTCGCTCGATCGCGGCGTCGATTTGCGGGCTACCGATCTTGCCGAAGTTGCTTTCCCCGTCCGAAGCGTAGATCTGGGTGAGCGATGACAGCGGAAACGCGTCGCCCACCCAGCCGAACTGTGCGATGTCGAAAGCCCCCACGTTGACGTAGTCGCTGAAGAAACCGCTGCCGGACTTGGCCTGAAGTTCGAGTTTGACGCCGATCTGCGCCAGGGTGTGTTGGGCGATCTGGGCGAACTGCCGGGTGCTTTGTGCGTCGTAGAACAGATCGCGGATGACGAGCTGGCGACCGTCCTTCTCCCGGAACGCGCCGCTTCGCCTCCAGCCCAGGGCGTCCAGCTCCCGTTTCGCTTGTTCCGGGTTGTAGGCGACAACGCCGCTGTTGTCCTGGTAGCCGTCTTGGCCGGCGACGAAGACGTGGTTGTTCAGTGGCACCGGGTCGCTGGTGAGGCCGTATTGGGCGACCCTGGCGATGGTGTATCGGTCGATGCCCTTGGCGATCGCCAGGCGCAGCGCCTTGTCGGCGAGGATCGACCCAGGCGCACCGTTGAGGGTGAAGTGATACCAGCTGGGCCCGGGGGCGCGCCGGATCGAGATGCCCTTGGTGCGCGCCGCGATGGTCAGCTGGTCCAGTGTGCCGACGCCGGTGGCGTCGATTGTGTTGTTCTGCAGCGCCGGCAGCCGGGCGGCATCATCGAGCACCAGGTATGTGATGCTGTCCAGGCGTGGCCGTGCCCCCCACCATCTCGGGTTACGGGTCAACACGATTCGCTGCGCGGTGCGGTCCAGGGCAGACACGACGAACGGACCCGCCGACGGACCGGGCCCATCGAGTTGACCCTTATTGAATGCCTCGGGTGTGGCGGTCATACTGGCCGGCAGCAGCATGCCGTTGCCCGCGAACATACCGCGCCACTCCGCGTACGGCTTGGCGAACGTCACCACGGCCTGCCGGTCGTCGACCCCTCTGGTTACCGACGCCACACGCTCGGCGCCGCTGCTAGAAGCGATCTCGAATGCCTTGTCGGCGCCGCTGATCGCATGAATCTGGCTGGCGATGTCCCGCCAGGTGATCGGGGTCCCGTCGGACCACACCGCCTCGGGATTGATGGTGTAGGTGACCACCTGCGGGGCGGTCCTGGTCAGCTCGATGCTGGTGAAGTAGTTGGTGTCGACCGTCGTCGAGCCGTCCGGTCCGATGATGAACGCGCGCGGCAAGGTGGCTTTCATCATCGCCGCGACCTCGGCGTTGTTGCCGTCGATGTGCAAGATGTTGAAGTTGGGCGGAAAGTCGGTGAGCGACAGGCGAAGATTGCCGCCGTCTTGCAACGTGGCGGGATCCTGCTGATTGATGTCGCTGGTGGTGCCAACCGCGGCCCTGCGGTCCGCAGTGGGCGCGAGTTCGAGTTGGGTACCGGAGGCCGAGCATCCGGTGAGCACCATAGCCACGACGAGCGGTGTTAATAACGCGAAAGCCCAATATCGAGTCTGCGTCCAGGGTCTGGATTTCCCCTGAAACGACGCCCTGAGCGCAGACGCGATGCCCGGGGCGCAGCCTCGTCGCTGGCCACGGTCAGCCACGACGGGCCGGATCCGGTTGCGGTACCGCGCCCAGCAGTCGCCTGGTGTACTCGTGTTTCGGATTGCCGAAGACCTCCTCACTGTCGCCCTGCTCAACAACGGTACCGGCAAGCATGACCGCCACCTGGTGGGCGAGGTGTTTGACCACCGAAAGATCGTGGGAAACAAATAAATATGACAACCCGAACTGCTCTTGGAGGTCGAGCAGCAGGTTGATGATCCCGGCCTGAATGGAGACATCGAGTGCCGACACCGGTTCGTCGAGTGCCAGGATCTTGGGTTGGAGCGCCAGTGCCCGCGCGATGCCGATGCGCTGCTTCTGACCGCCGGAGAACTCGGCGGGATAACGACTGGCGTCGCCGTGGCGCAGTCCGACGATATCGAGCAGCTCGGCGACCCGCGCGTGAGTCTCGTTCTTGCCGAACCCATTGGCCTGCAATGGTTCGGCAATCAGATCGAAGACCGGCAGCCGCGGGTCTAAGGACGCCACCGGGTCTTGGAAGACCACCTGGATGTCGCGGCGCAGCGATCGGCGTTCCGCTGTCCCCAGCGTGGCGACGTCAGTGCCGAGGACTTCGATCGATCCCGATTGCGGCGCAGCCAGCTCCAGGATCTCGTGCAGGGTGGTCGACTTGCCCGAACCGGATTCGCCGACGATACCCAACGTGCGGCCCTGCCGGAGTTCGAGACTGATGCCGTCGACCGCGCGGACCTCGCCGATCGCCCGGCGCAGCACCACGCCCTTGGCCAGCCGGTAGGTTTTGACTAGATGACGTACCCGCACGACCACCGAGGCGTCGCCGAGTGCAGCCGGGCGGGCCTCGGTTTTGACCCGGTAGATGTCGGCGGCGCTGCGCCCGGTGACCAGCTCGGTGCGGATGCAGGCCGCCCGGTGATCGGTAGCGACGTCAAGCAATTCGGGTTCCGCGGTAAGGCATTCGTCGATGACTAGCGGGCAGCGCGGCGCGAACGGGCAACCCGGTGCCAAGCCCGCCAGCGACGGGGGCGCACCCGGTATCGGCACCAGCCGGGTGCCCTGCGCGGCATCCAGCCGGGGGACCGAGCCTAAAAGCCCCACGGTGTAGGGCATCCGGCGATCGCGGTACAGATCATTCACCCCGGCCGACTCGACGACCCGTCCGGCGTACATCACCAGCGCCCGGTCGGCGAACTCGGCCACGACGCCGAGGTCGTGGGTGATGATCAGCACCCCGGCGCCGGTGACGTCGCGCGCCGCCTTGAGGACGTCGAGGATCTGCGCCTGCACCGTGACGTCGAGCGCCGTGGTCGGTTCGTCACAGATCAACAGGTCGGGATCGTTGGCGATCGCGATGGCGATCACCACGCGTTGGCGTTCGCCACCTGAAAGCTCATGCGGAAACGCACGGGAACGCCGCTGCGGCTGCGAAATACCGACCAGGTCAAGCAGTTCCACCGCACGCCGACGAGCGGCCTTCTTGCCAACACGGGGCTGGTGCACCTCGATGGCCTCGGCGATTTGGTCGCCGACGGTGTAGACAGGGGTGAGCGCAGACATCGGATCCTGGAACACCGTGCCGATCGCCTTGCCTCGAAACCGGGACATCGCGTTGTCGGCAAGCCCCAACAGTTCGGTACCCTGTAGCCGAACCGAACCACGCACCTGCGCGTACTCGGGCAGCAGGCCCACCACCGCCATCGCCGCTGCGGACTTACCTGAACCCGATTCGCCCACCATCGCGACCACCTCGCCGGGCTCGACGCGGTAGCTGATCCCGCGCACCGCGGTCACCGGATCGCCATCGGTCCTGAAGGTGACGGCCAAATCGGTCACCTCGAGCAGGGGGCTCATCGCACACCACGGCGCAGGGATCTGCTGGCTGGGTCCAGCGCGTCGCGCAGGCCATCGCCGGTCAGGTTGGCGCACACCAGAATCAACACCAGGATACTGGCGGGAAACAAGAACACCCACGGGAACGCGGTCGCGGATGCGGTGCCGTCGGCGATCAGGGTGCCCAGCGACACATCCGGCGGTTGAATACCGAAACCAAGGAAGCTCAACCCGGTTTCGGCCAGGATGGCGGCGGCAACATTGAGGGCGGCGTCGATGATCAAGATGGATGCGACGTTGGGCACCACATGGCCGACGATGATCCGGCGGCTGGAGACACCCATATATCGTGCGGCCCTGATGAATTCGCGTTCTCGCAAGCTCATCGTCATCCCGCGCACCATGCGAGAGCTGATCATCCAGCCGAAGCCGGCCAACAACAAGACAAGAAACATGATGTTTGCCGAGTTCTTGGTTCGCGGGGTAACGATGGCGATCAGGATGAAGCTGGGCACTACTAGCAGCAGATCGACCACCCACATCAGTGTCCGGTCCCGCCAGCCGCCGAAATATCCCGAGATCGCTCCAACCGTGGCAGCGATACCAGTCGAGATCACCGCAACGCAAACACCAATCAGCATCGACTTCTGCATGCCACGCAGCGTCTGCGCCAGCAGATCTTGGCCCAGCGCGTTAGTGCCCAGCCAGTGCTTGGTGCCCGGCGGCTGCAGCAATGCGTTGAAATCAAGGTCGTCGTAGGAGTAGGGCAATAGTGGGGGCAGCGCATAAGCGCTGACGAACAGCAGGAGCAGCGCCGCCAGCGACGCCACCGCGGCCCGATTGCGTAGGAACCTGCGCACCACTAGGGTGCGCCGCGAGGCGAATTCCGTCATGACACCCGTACCCTCGGGTCCAAAGCCGCGTAGATCACGTCCGAGAGCAAACCGGCCAGCAACACGACCGCGCCGGAGAACACGGTAATTGCCGCGACGATGTTGGTGTCCTGAGTCGAGATACCGCGGACCATCCATTCACCCATGCCGTGCCAGCCGAAGATCTTCTCGACGAAAACCGCTCCGGTGACCAACCCGGCCACCCCGTAGGCGAACAGCGTGGCCATCGGTATTAGCGCCGTTCGCAGGCCATGCTTGAGTAGGGCCCGTCGTCGGGTCAGCCCCTTGGCGCGGGCGGTGCGAATGAAATCCTGGCCGAGGACATCCAGCATCGCGTTGCGCTGGTAGCGGCTGAACCCGGCGGCGGCCGCCAGCGCCAACGTCAGCGATGGCAGGATCAAATGCTGCAACCGGTCGCCTAGCCGATCCCACACCCCGCCGGCAACGCCGGGTGACGTCTCCCCGGTGTAGTCGAAAAGCTGGATGCCCACTGCCCAGTTGACCCGCAGGGCGCCCAGGATCAACAGGTTGGCCACCACAAACGTCGGTGTGCTCAACACCAGCAGCGCCAGCGTGGTCATGACGCGGTCGCTGAGCCGGTACTGCCGGATGGCACCCCACGCCCCGATCACCACACCGGCCACCGTGCCGAATACCGATCCAACGACCAGCAGCCGCAGGCTGACTCCGATCCGGCGCCCCAGTTCGGTACCGACAGGCTGGCCGGTGATGGTGGTTCCGAAGTCGCCACGGACGGCATGCGATACCCAGTTGGCGTAGCGGGCCAGTATGGGTCTGTCCAAGCCGAGATCGTGTGCCTTGGCATCGATAACCGCTTGCGGTGGGCGCGGACTGCGTTGCATCAGGCTTTCCAGCGGCGAGAACGCCAGCGAGGTCAGGCAGTACGTCAAAAACGACGCCAGCGCCAGCAGCACCAGGTAGTTGAGCAACCGGCGGGCCAGATAGCGCGTCATGCCCAACCACCGCGTCGCATTGGGACAGGGTAGCGAGCCCGGCGATGGCGTGCCGCCAGCGCGCCGGTTGATGGGGTCACCCGTGATCCGGATGGTTCCGCTCGGGCCGATTCTGATGCGTGAAAACTGGGTAACCGGTTGTTAAAATTCACCGCGGCGTCGATCTGAGTAGCAAAGTCCACACCGCGATACCCGAGGAGGCCCGCGTGACGGTTACCGACGACTACCTGGCCAACAACGTGGACTACGCGAGCGGTTTCAAGGGCCCGCTACCGATGCCGCCGAGCAAACACATCGCAATCGTGGCGTGCATGGACGCCCGGCTGGACGTCTACCGCATGCTGGGCATCAAGGAGGGCGAGGCACACGTCATCCGCAACGCCGGATGCGTGGTCACCGACGATGTGATCCGTTCACTGGCCATCAGCCAGCGGCTGCTGGGAACCCGCGAAATCATCCTGCTGCACCACACCGACTGTGGGATGCTGACTTTCACCGACGACGACTTCAAGCGCGCCATCCAGGACGAGACCGGCATCAGACCCACGTGGTCGCCCGAGTCGTACCCCGACGCCGTCGAGGACGTCCGTCAGTCGCTGCGCCGCATCGAGGTCAACCCGTTCGTCACCAAGCACACGTCGCTGCGCGGCTTCGTCTTCGATGTCGCCACCGGCAAACTCAACGAGGTCACGCCCTAGCAGCCCGAGCCGTCAGCCTAGGGCGCACTGGCGCACCGGCAGCCCGCCGAGATGGGGCTGCGTTGACAGCGATAGGGAAGCCTGGTTGCATAGATGGCAATAACCATAAATATGGTCAATCCTACCGGATTTATCAGGTATGAGGACGTGGAACAGGAAGCCATGACCAGCGATGTGACGGTGGGCCCCGCACCCGGCCAGTACCAACTGAGCCATCTGCGCTTGCTGGAGGCCGAAGCCATCCACGTCATCCGGGAGGTGGCCGCCGAGTTCGAGCGGCCAGTGCTGTTGTTCTCGGGGGGCAAGGACTCCATCGTCATGCTGCACCTGGCGCTGAAGGCGTTTCGGCCCGGGCGACTGCCGTTCCCGGTCATGCACGTCGACACCGGTCACAACTTCGACGAAGTTATCGCTACCCGAGACGAGTTGGTCGCCGCGGCCGGGGTGCGGCTGGTGGTGGCGTCGGTGCAGGACGATATCGATGCCGGTCGGGTCGTCGAGACCATCCCGTCGCGAAATCCGATACAGACCGTGACGCTGCTGCGGGCCATCCGGGAGAACCAATTCGACGCGGCATTCGGGGGAGCCCGGCGCGACGAGGAGAAGGCCCGCGCCAAGGAGCGGGTGTTCAGCTTCCGCGACGAGTTCGGCCAGTGGGACCCGAAGGCTCAGCGGCCGGAACTGTGGAACCTCTACAACGGACGGCACCACAAGGGCGAGCACATCCGGGTCTTCCCGCTGTCCAACTGGACCGAATTCGACATCTGGTCCTACATCGGCGCCGAGCAGGTCAGGCTGCCGTCCATCTATTTCGCCCACCGGCGCAAGGTGTTTCAGCGCGACGGCATGTTGCTGGCCGTGCACCGGCACATGCAACCGCGAGCCGACGAGCCGGTGTTCGAGGCCACGGTGCGATTCCGCACCGTCGGGGATGTTACCTGCACCGGGTGCGTCGAGTCGTCGGCATCGACGGTCGCGGAAGTCATCGCCGAAACTGCGGTGGCCCGCTTGACGGAGCGCGGGGCGACCAGGGCTGACGACCGGATCTCGGAGGCTGGAATGGAAGACCGCAAGCGGCAGGGATACTTCTGATGACGACGCTATTGCGGCTGGCGACAGCGGGTTCCGTCGACGATGGCAAGTCCACGCTGATTGGGCGGCTACTCTACGACTCCAAGGCTGTGATGGAAGACCAGTGGGCGTCGGTGGAGCAAACGTCCAAGGACCGGGGCCACGACTACACCGACCTGGCTCTGGTCACCGACGGCCTGCGGGCCGAGCGGGAACAGGGCATCACCATCGACGTTGCCTACCGCTACTTCGCCACTCCCAAGCGGAAATTCATCATTGCCGACACCCCGGGACACATCCAATACACCCGCAACATGGTGACCGGTGCGTCCACCGCCCAACTGGTGATCGTACTGGTGGATGCCCGGCACGGCTTGCTGGAGCAATCCCGCCGGCACGCCTTCCTGGCGTCGCTGCTGGGCATCCGCCACCTGGTGCTCGCGGTCAACAAGATGGACTTGCTTGGCTGGGACCAAGAGAAATTCGACGCGATTCGAGACGAATTCCACGCCTTCGCGGCCCGCCTCGACGTGCAGGACGTCACCTCCATCCCAATCTCCGCGCTGCACGGCGACAACGTGGTGACCAAATCCGACCAGACGCCCTGGTACGAGGGACCGTCGCTGCTGTCGCATCTCGAAGACGTCTACATCGCCGGTGACCGCAACATGGTCGACGTGCGATTCCCGGTCCAGTACGTCATCCGGCCGCACACCCTCGAGCATCAAGACCACCGCAGCTACGCGGGCACCGTGGCCAGTGGGGTAATGCGTTCAGGCGACGAAGTTGTCGTGCTGCCGATCGGTAAGACCACCCGGATCACCGCGATCGACGGCCCGAACGGCCCGGTGGCAGAAGCGTTTCCGCCGATGGCGGTTTCGGTGCGGCTCGCCGACGACATCGATATCTCGCGTGGTGACATGATCGCTCGCACCCACAACCAGCCCAGGATCACACAAGAATTCGACGCGACCGTGTGCTGGATGGCCGACAACGCGGTGCTAGAGCCCGGCCGCGACTACGTTGTCAAGCACACCACCCGAACCGTCCGCGCGAGGATAGCCGGGCTGGATTACCGGCTCGATGTCAACACCCTGCATCGCGACAAGACCGCAACGGCGTTGAAACTCAACGAACTGGGCCGTGTTTCGCTGCGCACCCAGGTGCCGTTGCTGCTTGACGAGTACACCCGCAACGCTAGCACCGGCTCGTTCATCCTCATTGACCCCGACACCAACGGAACGGTGGCGGCGGGCATGGTGTTACGCGACGTCTCGGCCCGCACGCCTAGCCCGAACACGGTGCGGCACAGATCGCTCGTCACTGCGCAAGATCGGCCGCCCAGGGGCAAGACGGTGTGGTTTACCGGACTGTCCGGCTCCGGCAAGTCGTCGGTGGCCATGCTGGTTGAGCGGAAGCTACTCGAAAAGGGCATCTCCGCTTACGTTCTGGACGGCGACAACCTACGGCATGGCCTCAACGCCGACCTGGGCTTTTCCATGGCCGACCGCGCGGAGAACCTGCGCCGGCTGTCGCATGTGGCCACACTGCTCGCCGATTGTGGCCACCTGGTGCTGGTGCCGGCGATCAGCCCCCTTGCTGAGCACCGTGCCCTGGCTCGTAAAGTGCACGCTGATGCGGGAATCGACTTTTTCGAGGTGTTCTGTGACACCCCGCTGCAGGACTGTGAGAGGCGTGATCCCAAAGGGTTGTACGCCAAAGCGCGTGCGGGTGAGATCACGCACTTCACCGGGATCGACAGCCCATATCAGCGGCCCAAGAACCCAGACCTACGGCTTACGCCGGATCGCAGCATAGACGAGCAGGCGCAGGAGGTTATCGACCTGTTGGAGTCATCGTCTTAGGCCGGCCTGGTTGCTCTGCTGTCCCTGGCAAGCGGGTGGCACAATCCTGAAGCATGCGGATGTCAGCTAAGGCGGAGTACGCGGTGCGGGCGATGGTCCAGCTCGCCACGGCCGCCAGTGGCACCGTGGTCAAGACCGACGATCTGGCTGCGGCCCAAGGCATACCACCGCAGTTTCTCGTCGATATCCTGACCAACCTGCGCACCGACCGCCTGGTGCGAAGCCACCGCGGTCGCGAGGGTGGTTATGAATTGGCGCGTCCGGGCACCGAGATCAGCATCGCCGACGTATTGCGCTGCATCGACGGACCGCTGGCTAGTGTCCGCGATATCGGACTTGGCGACCTGCCCTACTCGGGCCCCACTACCGCGCTGACCGACGTTTGGCGCGCGCTGCGCGCCAGTATGCGGTCGGTGCTGGAGGAGACCACGCTGGCTGACGTTGCCGGTGGCGCGCTGCCCGAGCACGTCGCCCAGCTCGCCGACGACTATCGCGCGCAGGAGAGCACGCGGCACGGCGCCTCGCGCCATGGTGACTAGCCGCCAGAGCCATCGGCAGGGCCTGCCTGAGCCAGGTGCAACCGAAGGAGTCAACGAATGGTCAGCACACATGCGGTTGTCGCGGGGGAGACGCTGTCGGCGTTGGCGTTGCGCTTCTATGGCGACGCGGAACTGTATCGGCTGATCGCCGCCGCCAGCGGGATCGCCGATCCCGACGTCGTCAATGTGGGGCAGCGGCTGATTATGCCTGACTTCACGCGATACACCGTTGTTGCCGGGGACACGCTGTCGGCGTTGGCGTTGCGCTTCTATGGCGACGCGGAATTGAATTGGCTGATCGCCGCCGCCAGCGGGATCGCCGATCCCGACGTCGTCAATGTGGGGCAGCGGCTGATTATGCCTGACTTCACGCGATACACCGTTGTTGCCGGGGACACGCTGTCGGCATTGGCTGCGCGCTTCTATGGCGACGCCTCCCTATATCCGCTTATCGCCGCCGTCAATGGCATCGCCGATCCTGGCGTCATCGACGTCGGGCAGGTACTGGTCATATTCATCGGGCGTAGCGACGGGTTCGGCCTAAGGATCGTGGACCGCAACGAGAACGATCCCCGCCTGTGGTACTACCGGTTCCAGACCTCCGCGATCGGCTGGAACCCCGGAGTCAACGTCCTGCTTCCCGATGACTACCGCACCAGCGGACGCACCTATCCCGTCCTCTACCTGTTCCACGGCGGCGGCACCGACCAGGATTTCCGCACGTTCGACTTTCTGGGCATCCGCGACCTGACCGCCGGAAAGCCGATCATCATCGTGATGCCCGACGGCGGGCACGCGGGCTGGTATTCCAACCCGGTCAGCTCGTTCGTCGGCCCACGGAACTGGGAGACATTCCACATCGCCCAGCTGCTCCCCTGGATCGAGGCGAACTTCCGAACCTACGCCGAATACGACGGCCGCGCGGTCGCCGGGTTTTCGATGGGTGGCTTCGGCGCGCTGAAGTACGCAGCAAAGTACTACGGCCACTTCGCGTCGGCGAGCAGCCACTCCGGACCGGCAAGTCTGCGCCGCGACTTCGGCCTGGTAGTGCATTGGGCAAACCTGTCCTCGGCGGTGCTGGATCTAGGCGGCGGCACGGTTTACGGCGCGCCGCTCTGGGACCAAGCTAGGGTCAGCGCCGACAACCCGGTCGAGCGTATCGACAGCTACCGCAACAAGCGGATCTTCCTGGTCGCCGGCACCAGTCCGGACCCGGCCAACTGGTTCGACAGCGTGAACGAGACCCAGGTGCTAGCCGGGCAGAGGGAGTTCCGCGAACGCCTCAGCAACGCCGGCATCCCGCATGAATCGCACGAGGTGCCTGGCGGTCACGTCTTCCGGCCCGACATGTTCCGTCTCGACCTCGACGGCATCGTCGCCCGGCTGCGCCCCGCGAGCATCGGGGCGGCCGCAGAACGCGCCGATTAGCCGCACCACGTATACCCCGCGGGCAGGTGGCCGCTGGCCGATAGCCTCATGTGTGTGAGCGTGGGCGAGTCAGTTGCGCAGTCGCTGCAACAGTGGGATCGCAAGCTGTGGGACGTGGCGATGCTCCACGCGTGCAACGCCGTCGACGAGACCGGCAGGAAGCGCTATCCCACGCTGGGCGTCGGCACTCGATTCCGGACGGCGCTACGGGATTCACTCGACATTTACGGAGTGATGGCCACGCCTGGCGTCGACCTGGAAAAGACTCGCTTCCCTGTCGGGGTGAGATCGGACTTGCTGCCGGATAAGCGCCCCGACATCGCCGACGTCCTGTATGGAATTCACCGGTGGTTGCACGGTCATGCTGACGAATCCTCGGTTGAATTCGAAGTAAGCCCGTACGTGAACGCCAGTGCCGCACTCCGCATTGCCAATGACGGCAAAATTCAGCTGCCAAAGTCCGCAATACTGGGTTTGCTGGCCGTTGCCGTGTTTGCGCCGGAGAACAAGGGCGAGGTCATTCCCCCGGACTATCAGCTCAGCTGGTATGACCACGTGTTCTTCATCAGTGTTTGGTGGGGGTGGCAAGACCATTTCCGCGAAATCGTCAACGTCGACCGGGCATCGCTGGTCGCTCTCGACTTCGGCGACCTGTGGAATGGCTGGACGCCAGTTGGGTAATCCTGGTCGCTTGTCGCCCCGCCGGGCTGGGTTAGATTGCCCGGCTCCTCAACCCGCCGTTTCGGCGTGCATCGTCGCCGGGCTAGGTTAGATTGCCCGGCTCCTCAACCCGCCGTTTCGGCGTGCATCGTCGCCGGGCTAGCCGTCTCGGTCAGCGGACCGGATCGTCGACGCCGCCGCCTGCGCGGCGGCTACCTGGCCGAACGTGGACGGCGGCGGCGCTAGAGTCCCGGGGCGCTCGACGACCTCGGTCGCCCGCGCCGCGGCACCGAGAACCATGGCCCGGTCGGATTCGTCCGCGAACTCGCGCTGTGCTGCCCGCACGACCAGGGCAATTTGGGTTTGCACCGCTACACGGCGCGACGGGTCGACGCAGTTCTGGGCGACCGCGCTGAGCAGCTGCAGCAGCGCAGTGAGCACCAGCGGCTCACGCGAGCCGTAGCGGCGGATCTGGGCACATCCGACGTGCAGGTAGGTGGCGAAGCTGGGGTACGGCAGCCAGAAGAGGAGCTCCCCGGCGCGGTCGCGGCGCACGTCGTCCGGCAGCGCCCGCGATGCCAGCACCGACTCCACGGCCGAAAGATGGTGCACGACTTGGATCGCCGTGTACGGGTCGTTGAGTGCGGGCGATAGTGCCCGCAGCGCGATATCCACCATCTGCCGCAATCCGAAGCGGATGTCCTGCTGCAGGGTGCGCTCGAATCCGATGTGCACATGACGTAAGCAGCGTTGCGGGAAGTCAGACCCTGGCGCGCCCGGCGCGGTGCCCCTGCGCCAGCACCAGCCGAGCAGGCCCCCGGCGGTGACGTAATCGCCGACGAAGGTAACCAGCAGCGCCGTATACCGGCTGGCTGCCGCCAATTCGGCGATGTCGTCGACGTCGACGGTTTGTAGGTAACCCGAGTGCGGGGCCAACAGCGGCACCGCATCAGCCGGGGGGCTGGGCGGTGTCTCTACTTGTCGATCCGCCGTATCCGATTCCGGATACAACTGGTCAACCAGCCCCAGCGTGCGCAGCCGCACCTTGTCCATGATCGTGTCTATCTGGATCGAGTGCATGAGGTGGTGCAGGAAGTAGATCAGCGCGGCGATGCTGACGAATGCCAGCGCGAGTGACCCGGTGACCGCGACTTTGGGAATGAACGCCCCGCCGTCGCGGTGCTCCCCGACGGTGTGTAGCCCACCGGTGCTGTAGGCGAAGGTGCAGGCAAAGATCGCCAGCACCACCTGGTTGGGCACATCGCGCAGGAAGGTTCGTAGCAACCGCACCGAGAACTGGCTGGAGGCGATCTGTAGGGACAGCACCGTCAGCGAGAAGACGATGCCGATGGTGGTGATCATCGTGGCCGACACCACGATCAGCACGCCTCGGGCGTCGCCTGGGGTGCCCTGAAACATCAGCTTGTCGATCAGCGTGCCGGATTTCACGGGAATCATCGACAGGACCGCTCCCGACCCCAGACCGATCGCAACGCCGAATGTCGGCAGCACCCAGACTGCGCCCTGTAAGTAATCCAGTATGGCTTTGCGACGGTTGAGCATGCTGGTTGCGGTCACCGAATAAGCATGCACCCATCCGCGAGCACTAGGCGGAACTACGTAACACTTCGATGCGGCAGTAGAAGCATTTTTCCGCTCTCGCTTCGCCGAGCGTGCACTCATGGCGAGTTTCCGGCCGTTAACCCCAAGTGATCGCTGCAACACTTGGCCAGAGGTGTTGGCGCTGCATGGGTTATCAGAAGGGGTTTCGGGGTCGGGGGGATCGGGTGGCCGATGGGGTGCAGGGGAAGTTCTGGAAGGCGCTCGAATCGGGGTTATCGCCGACGGTGTGTCCTGCTTTCCTACCAAGGCCGACTGCAGGCGGATCCGTGGCGTGCCGGTGTTCGACGGCTATACGCGGATGGTCGCCCGGCTGATGGGATCGCTCGCCGTGTTGCGGTCGGTGAGCATTCCAAAGGGCTACCGGGACTTCGGCTTTGGCAGTCTACGTGCGGTGGCGCCGAAAAACTGCCCGGACGTGAGTGGCTGAGGCGGCCCAATTTCGGACTAGGATTTCTGGCCGCTGGAAGTCACTGATGACACCGTACGTCACCCTTGATCGACAAGTGCGGATGTGGGGACCCGTCCGGGGTCCCCACATCGTGGTGGTCGCTGTTTAGCTCGAGGTCACGTACTGCGGGCAGTAGGCCGACGCGGCGTCAACGGCGAACGTCTTGGCGCCCTTGGCGCTCAGACCGGTCGCCTTGGCCACCGCCTTGATGACCGCTTTGGCCGAGTGACCCTCGTCGAGGGCGTCGCAGACGGCGTGCGCGTCCTTGATGGCGCGCGCTGCGCTCGGCGGAGTGATCCCGTCCGCCTGCAGCTGCGCGAGGAACGCTTCGTCGGTCGAGCTTGCGCTGGCGGTCCCGGCGAAGCCGAGTGCGGCCAGGCCCAAAGTGGCGGCAGTCAAGGTGGTGCCAACCATGGAGGCGGCGAAACGGCGAGTGAACATTGATGATCTCCTTGTGCTGATGTCATCGGAGGTTGCGCTGGTTTGCGTGCCCTCAGAATCAGCACCGGGCCTTGACAGATTCTCAATAAATCCTTGGCAATATCGATACCGGTTCGACGGTGTCCCGACAGTGCAAGGAGAATGGTCCGCCATGGCTGTGCCGGAGCGCGTCAGGCGAATGAGACAACACGGAACGTGCACTCGGCGCACCGGGTCGCCAGCAACGCGGCACGCGGGGCGCCCTGGTTCTTACCCCGACGAATTTGAGAGCGAGACCACGAAGCCAACTATGCGGCCGCCCTCGCGGGTGGCGCCGATCACATTGTTGTAGCCATGCGTGAGGCTAGATCAACCCTTGTGCCCCCGGCAGGATTCGAACCTGCGGCCTTCTGCTCCGGAGGCAGACGCTCTATCCCCTGAGCTACGGGGGCGCACGACGACACGTTGCGCCATGGGGCCCCGCCAGAGTAGCGCATCGCGGCTACCCACTGACCACCGCAACGGATTCGAAGCCCAACCACCTCAGCCCATAGGATGGACGTTCGTGACCCCCGCTGACCTGGCTGAGCTGCTCAAAGCGACCGCGGCCGCGGTGCTGGCCGAGCGCGGCCTCGATGCCTCCGCGTTGCCGCAGATGGTCACGGTGGAACGCCCGCGCATTCCCGAGCACGGCGACTATGCCAGTAACCTGGCGATGCAGCTCGCCAAGAAAGTCGGCACCAACCCGCGTGAGCTGGCCGGATGGCTTGCCGAGGCACTGACAAAGGTCGACGGTATCGCCTCGGCGGAGGTGGCCGGGCCGGGCTTTATCAACATGCGGCTGGAAACCGCCGCCCAGGCTAAAGTCGTTACCAGCGTTATCGACGCCGGCCACAGCTACGGTCACTCGCTGCTGCTGGCCGGGCGCAAGGTCAACCTGGAATTCGTCTCCGCCAACCCCACCGGACCGATCCACATCGGCGGTACCCGTTGGGCCGCGGTCGGTGACGCGCTGGGCCGTTTGCTCACCACCCAGGGCGCCGACGTGGTCCGCGAATACTATTTCAACGACCACGGCGCCCAGATCGACCGATTCGCCAACTCCCTGATCGCCGCGGCCAAGGGCGAACCCACGCCCCAAGACGGCTACGCGGGCAGCTACATCACCAACATCGCCGAGCAGGTGCTGCAGAAGGCGCCTGACGCGCTGAGTCTGCCAGACGCAGAGTTGCGCGAGACCTTCCGCGCAATCGGCGTCGACTTGATGTTCGACCACATCAAACAGTCTCTGCACGAGTTCGGTACCGACTTCGACGTCTACACCCACGAAGACTCGATGCACACCGGCGGCCGGGTCGAGAACGCCATCGCCCGACTCCGCGAAACCGGCAACATCTACGAGAAGGACGGCGCAACCTGGTTGCGCACCAGCGCATTTGGTGACGACAAGGACCGCGTCGTGATCAAGAGCGACGGCAAACCGGCATATATCGCCGGTGATCTCGCCTACTACTTGGACAAACGCCAACGCGGTTTTGACTTGTGCATCTACATGCTCGGCGCCGACCATCACGGCTACATCGCCCGGCTAAAGGCCGCGGCCGCCGCCTTCGGTGACGACCCGGCCACCGTCGAGGTGCTCATTGGGCAGATGGTGAACCTGGTCCGCGACGGCCAACCGGTCCGGATGAGCAAACGTGCAGGCACCGTGCTCACCCTCGACGACCTGGTCGAGGCGATCGGCGTGGACGCCGCACGTTACAGCCTGATCCGCTCCTCGGTGGACACCGCGATCGACATCGACCTGGCGCTATGGTCCTCGGCGTCGAACGAAAACCCGGTCTATTACGTGCAATACGCGCATGCCCGGCTCTCAGCGCTGGCTCGCAACGCCGCCGAACTCGCCCTGATCCCGGATACAAACCACCTCGAACTGCTTAACCACGACAAGGAGGGCACGCTGCTGCGCACCCTCGGCGAATTCCCGAGGGTGCTCGAGACCGCGGCCTCCCTGCGGGAACCGCACCGGGTCTGCCGCTACCTGGAAGACCTGGCCGGCGACTATCACCGGTTCTACGACTCGTGCCGAGTGTTGCCGCAAGGCGACGAGCAGCCCACCGACCTGCACACCGCGCGCCTAGCGTTGTGCCAGGCCACCCGTCAGGTCATCGCCAACGGGCTGGCGATCATCGGCGTCACCGCACCGGAGCGAATGTGAACGAGCTGCTGCACTTAGCGCCGAATGTGTGGCCGCGCAATACTACTCGCGATGAAGTCGGTGTGGTCTGCATCGCAGGAATTCCACTGACGCAGCTCGCCCAGGAGTACGGGACCCCGCTGTTCGTCATCGACGAGGACGACTTTCGCTCGCGCTGCCGAGAAACCGCCGCGGCCTTTGGAAGTGGGGCGAACGTGCACTATGCCGCCAAGGCGTTCCTGTGCAGCGAAGTAGCCCGGTGGATCAGCGAAGAAGGGCTCTGTCTGGACGTTTGCACCGGTGGGGAGTTGGCGGTCGCGCTGCACGCTAGCTTTCCGCCCGAGCGAATTACCTTGCACGGCAACAACAAATCGGTCTCAGAGTTGACCGCTGCGGTCAAAGCCGGAGTCGGCCATATTGTCGTCGATTCGATGACCGAGATCGAGCGCCTCGACGCCATCGCGGGCGAGGCCGGAATCGTCCAGGATGTCCTGGTGCGTCTCACCGTCGGTGTCGAGGCGCACACCCACGAGTTCATCTCCACCGCGCACGAGGACCAGAAATTCGGGTTATCGGTGGCCAGCGGCGCGGCCATGGCAGCGGTGCGGCGCGTTTTCGCCACTGATCACCTGCGCCTGGTTGGGCTACACAGCCACATCGGTTCGCAGATCTTCGACGTGGACGGCTTCGAACTCGCCGCGCACCGTGTCATCGGCCTGCTACGCGACGTCGTCGGCGAGTTCGGTCCCGAAAAGACGGCACAGATCGCGACCGTCGATCTCGGTGGCGGCTTGGGCATCTCGTATTTGCCGTCCGACGACCCACCGCCGATAGCCGAGCTCGCGGCCAAGCTGGGTACCATCGTGAGCGACGAGTCAACGGCCGTGGGGCTGCCGACGCCCAAGCTCGTTGTGGAGCCCGGACGCGCCATCGCCGGACCGGGCACCATCACGTTGTATGAGGTCGGCACCGTTAAGGACGTCGATGTCAGCGCCACAGCGCATCGACGTTACGTCAGTGTCGACGGCGGCATGAGCGACAACATCCGCACCGCGCTCTACGGCGCGCAGTATGACGTCCGGCTGGTGTCTCGAGTCAGCGACGCCCCGCCGGTACCGGCCCGTCTGGTCGGAAAGCACTGCGAAAGTGGCGATATCATCGTGCGGGACACCTGGGTGCCCGACGATATTCGGCCCGGCGATCTGGTTGCGGTTGCCGCCACCGGCGCTTACTGCTATTCGCTGTCGAGTCGTTACAACATGGTCGGCCGTCCCGCTGTGGTAGCGGTGCACGCGGGCAACGCTCGCCTGGTCCTGCGTCGGGAGACGGTCGACGATTTGCTGAGTTTGGAAGTGAGGTGACCCGTGCCCGGTGACGAAAAGCCGGTCGGCGTAGCGGTACTCGGTTTGGGCAACGTCGGCAGCGAGGTTGTCCGCATCATCGAGAACAGCGCCGAGGATCTCGCGGCTCGTGTCGGTGCCCCATTGGTCCTGCGGGGCATCGGCGTGCGCCGCGTGACGACCGATCGCGGCGTGCCGATCGAATTGTTGACCGACGACATTGAAGAGCTCGTGGCCCGCGAGGATGTCGATATCGTGGTGGAAGTGATGGGGCCGGTGGAACCGTCGCGCAAGGCGATCCTGGGCGCCCTTGAGCGCGGCAAGTCCGTCGTTACGGCGAACAAGGCTTTACTCGCCACCTCCACCGGCGAATTGGCACAGGCCGCCGAAAGCGCCCATGTTGATCTGTATTTCGAGGCGGCCGTGGCGGGCGCCATTCCGGTCATCCGTCCGCTCACCCAGTCGCTGGCCGGCGACACGGTGCTGCGAGTGGCCGGGATCGTCAACGGCACCACCAACTACATCCTCTCGGCGATGGACAGCACCGGCGCTGACTATGCCAGCGCCCTGGCCGACGCAAGTGCGCTGGGCTATGCGGAGGCTGATCCCACCGCAGACGTCGAAGGCTACGACGCCGCGGCCAAGGCAGCGATCCTGGCATCCATTGCCTTCCACACCCGGGTGACCGCAGACGACGTGTATCGCGAAGGCATCACCAAGGTCACTCCGGCCGACTTCGGATCCGCGCACGCGCTGGGTTGCACCATCAAACTGCTGTCGATCTGTGAGCGCATAACCACCGACGAAGGTTCGCAGCGGGTATCGGCCCGCGTCTATCCGGCCCTGGTACCTCTGTCGCATCCGCTTGCCGCGGTCAACGGCGCGTTCAATGCCGTGGTGGTCGAGGCCGAGGCCGCGGGCCGGCTGATGTTCTACGGCCAGGGCGCGGGCGGCGCGCCGACCGCCTCTGCGGTGACCGGTGACCTAGTGATGGCCGCCCGCAACCGGGTACTCGGCAGCCGCGGCCCCCGTGAGTCTAAATACGCTCAACTTCCGGTGGCACCAATGGGTTTCATTGAAACGCGCTATTACGTCAGCATGAACGTCGCCGACAAGCCGGGCGTCTTGTCCGCGGTGGCGGCGGAATTCGCCAAACGCGAGGTGAGCATCGCCGAGGTGCGCCAGGAGGGCGTTGTGGACGAAGGTGGTCGACGGGTGGGAGCCCGAATCGTGGTGGTCACGCACCTCGCCACTGACGCCGCACTCTCGGAAACCGTTGATGCACTGGACGACTTGGATGTCGTGCAGGGTGTGTCCAGCGTGATACGACTGGAAGGAACCGGCTTATGACCGTCCCGCCGACGGCCACTCACCAGCCGTGGCCGGGAGTGATTGCCGCGTACCGTGACCGGCTGCCGGTGGGTGACGACTGGACTCCGGTGACCCTGCTCGAGGGTGGTACTCCCCTCATCGCGGCAACTAATCTCTCCAAGCAGACGGGCTGCACGATCCACCTCAAAGTGGAGGGCCTCAACCCCACCGGCTCCTTCAAGGATCGTGGCATGACGATGGCGGTCACCGATGCCCTTGCCCATGGTCAGCGGGCGGTCTTGTGCGCATCGACCGGAAATACCTCGGCGTCGGCGGCGGCCTATGCCGCCCGGGCCGGCATCACCTGCGCGGTGCTGATACCGCAGGGCAAGATCGCGATGGGCAAGCTCGCACAGGCGGTCATGCACGGCGCCAAGATCATCCAGATCGACGGTAACTTCGACGACTGCCTGGAACTGGCGCGCAAGATGGCCGCGGACTTCCCGACGATTTCGTTGGTCAACTCGGTAAACCCGGTGCGCATCGAGGGCCAGAAAACGGCAGCGTTCGAGATCGTCGACGTGCTAGGTACCGCGCCGGACGTGCATGCTCTGCCGGTTGGCAACGCCGGCAACATCACCGCGTACTGGAAGGGCTACACCGAGTATCACCAGCTGGGCCTGATCGACAAGTTGCCCCGCATGCTGGGCACTCAGGCCGCGGGCGCGGCGCCCCTGGTGCTCGGCGAACCGGTGAGCCACCCGGAGACCATCGCAACCGCGATCCGCATCGGCTCGCCGGCGTCGTGGACTTCGGCCGTCGAGGCACAGCAGCAGTCCAAGGGCCGCTTCTTGGCCGCCTCCGACGAGGAGATACTGGCCGCATATCACCTGGTGGCTCGTGTCGAAGGCGTATTCGTGGAGCCCGCGTCCGCAGCCAGCATTGCGGGTCTCCTCAAAGCGATCGACGACGGCTGGGTGGCGCGTGGTTCGACGGTGGTGTGCACGGTAACCGGCAACGGTCTTAAGGATCCCGACACCGCGCTCAAAGACATGCCGAGCGTGTCTCCGGTTCCCGTGGACCCGGTAGCCGTCGTCGAGAAGCTAGGGCTGGCCTAGTGGCGATCGCAAGCGCGGCGGAGCCGGGTGCGGCGGGTCGGCACGGTTTGGATTGGGTGGCGATCGCAAGCGCGGCGGAGCCGGGTGCGGCGGGTCGGCACGGTTTGGATTGGGTGGCGATCGCAAGCGCGGCGGAGCCGGGTGCGGCGGGTCGGCACGGTTTGGATTGGGTGGCGATCGCAAGCGCGGCGGAGCCGGGTGCGGCGGGTCGGCACGCATGGTGACTCAAGCATTGTTGCCTTCTGGGCTGGTGGCCAGTGCGGTGGTGGCGGCGTCCAGTGCAAACCTGGGCCCGGGCTTCGACAGTGTCGGTTTGGCGCTGAGTCTCTACGACGAGATCATCGTCGAGACAACAGATTCCGGCTTGACGGTGACTGTAGACGGCGAGGGCGGCGACCAGGTGCCGCTGGGCCCCGAGCACCTCGTGGTCCGCGCCGTGCAGCACGGGTTACAGGCAGCGGGGGTCAGCGCCGCCGGCCTGGCGGTGCGCTGCCGCAACGCCATCCCGCACTCCCGCGGCCTCGGCTCCTCCGCGGCAGCAGTTGTGGGCGGTCTTGCGGCCGTTAACGGTCTTGTCGTACAAACGGATTCGTCACCATCGAGCGATGCTGAGCTGATTCAGTTGGCTTCGGAGTTCGAGGGTCATCCCGACAACGCGGCGGCCGCGGTTTTGGGTGGTGCCGTGGTTTCGTGGACTGACCACAGTGGTGACCGGCCCAACTATTCGGCCGTATCACTGCGGCTTCATCCCGATATCCGCCTGTTCACTGCGATTCCCGAGCAGCGTTCGTCGACCGCGGAAACGCGGGTGCTATTGCCCGCGCAGGTTAGTCACGACGACGCACGGTTCAATGTCAGTCGCGCGGCGCTGCTGGTGGTTGCGCTCACCGAACGGCCCGATCTGCTGATGGCGGCCACCGAAGATCTGCTTCATCAGCCGCAACGTGCCGCGGCAATGACAGCCTCCGCGGAATATCTTCGGCTGTTGCGGCGTCATAACGTGGCAGCAGCACTGTCCGGGGCAGGTCCTTCGTTGATCGCCCTGAGTACAGATTCAGAGTTGCCGACCGACGCCGTGGAGTTCGGAGCCGCAAAGGGATTTGCCGTTACCGAGCTGACTGTTGGCGAGGCGGTTCGCTGGAGCCCGACAGTAAGAGTTCCCGGTTAATCCGCAAGGTTGCGGGGGTTTGCTTGCTTCCGGCCAGGAAGCGGGCTATCCTCGGAGCCGTCCAGCAATCGCAGCATCTGCATACGTACTGCCTTGCCGCTAGGACAGCCACCAATTCTTCTTGTGGACGAGGTTCGCCGTATTCGCCGCTGATGGCGATCACCGTTGCAAAGTCGATGATTGGCGCACTCGGCGATTTGGCTGACTGCAACAAAACCCCGTATGACGTGATCAGCGGGGGAAGGAAAGGAAATCCGTGACCGATACGGACCTCATTACGGCTGGCGAAAGTACCGACGGCAAGCCGTCGGATGCCGCTGCCACAGATCCCCCAGACCTCAACGCCGACGAGCCGGCCGGCTCGCTGGCCACCATGGTGCTGCCCGAACTGCGTGCGCTGGCTAATCGAGCCGGCGTGAAGGGAACATCGGGTATGCGGAAGAACGAACTGATCGCTGCGATTGAGGAGATCAGGCGACAGGCCAACGGCGCCCCAGCCGTTGACCGGTCGGCTCAAGAGCACGACAAGGGCGACCGGCCGCCCAGTTCCGAGGCACCGGCCACCCAGGGGGAACAGACCCCGACCGAACAGATCGATTCCCAAAGCCAACAGGTCCGCCCGGAGCGGCGCAGCGCCACCCGTGAAGCGGGACCCTCCGGCTCCGGTGAGCGTGCGGGCACAGCCGCAGACGACACCGACAACCGCCAAGGCGGTCAACAGGACGCCAAGACCGAGGAGCGTGGCACCGACGCGGGTGGCGACCAAGGGGGTGACCAGCAGGCTTCGGGCGGTCAGCAGGCGCGCGGCGACGAGGACGGAGAAGCGCGTCAGGGCCGGCGCGGACGCCGGTTCCGCGATCGGCGGCGCCGCGGTGAACGATCCGGCGACGGCGCCGAGGCTGAACTGCGTGAGGACGACGTCGTCCAGCCGGTAGCCGGCATACTCGACGTCCTGGACAACTACGCGTTTGTGCGCACCTCCGGCTACCTACCCGGTCCGCACGACGTGTATGTGTCGATGAACATGGTGCGCAAGAACGGCATGCGCCGTGGTGATGCGGTGACCGGTGCGGTGCGGGTGCCCAAGGAAGGGGAGCAACCCAACCAGCGGCAGAAGTTCAACCCGCTGGTCCGCCTGGACAGCATCAACGGCGGATCGGTCGAAGACGCCAAGAAGCGGCCCGAGTTCGGCAAACTGACGCCGTTGTACCCCAACCAGCGGCTTCGTCTGGAAACCAGTACCGAGCGGCTGACCACCCGGGTCATCGACCTCATCATGCCGATCGGCAAGGGTCAACGCGCGTTGATTGTGTCGCCGCCCAAAGCGGGCAAGACAACGATCCTGCAGGACATCGCCAACGCGATCACCAGGAACAACCCGGAATGCCACCTCATGGTCGTGCTCGTCGACGAGCGGCCTGAGGAGGTCACCGATATGCAGCGCTCGGTCAAAGGCGAGGTCATCGCTTCAACTTTCGACCGGCCGCCGTCGGACCACACGTCGGTCGCCGAGCTGGCGATCGAACGCGCCAAGCGGCTGGTGGAGCAAGGCAAGGACGTCGTGGTGCTGCTCGATTCAATCACCCGGCTAGGCCGCGCTTACAACAACGCGTCGCCGGCGTCGGGCCGGATCCTGTCCGGTGGTGTCGATTCCACGGCGTTGTACCCGCCCAAGCGCTTCCTGGGGGCCGCGCGCAACATCGAAGAGGGCGGGTCGCTGACCATCATCGCCACTGCGATGGTCGAGACCGGGTCCACTGGTGACACGGTCATTTTCGAGGAGTTCAAGGGCACCGGCAACGCCGAGCTCAAGCTGGACCGCAAGATCGCCGAGCGGCGGGTTTTCCCTGCGGTCGACGTGAACCCTTCTGGAACCCGCAAGGACGAGCTACTGCTGTCGCCCGACGAGTTCGCTATTGTGCACAAGCTGCGCCGCGTGCTATCGGGCCTGGATTCCCACCAGGCCATCGACCTGCTGATGTCGCAGCTGCGTAAGACGAAGAACAACTACGAATTCCTTGTTCAGGTGTCCAAGACCACGCCAGGGTCCATGGACAGCGACTGATCCGGCGAGACGGCTCGCCGGGAATGTCCGCACGCATCTCGGTGTTTGGGGTGATAGCGGTTGACCTGGCATAATCGATGCTCAACGAGTTGGAACCGGACCAGGTTCTCGGCACGCCACGACGGGCGGCCACCGATCACAGAGGGCAGCATGAAATCTGACATTCATCCGGCATATGAGGAGACCACCGTGGTCTGCGGATGCGGCAATACCTTCCAGACGCGTAGCACCAAGCCGGGAGGTCGTATTGTGGTTGAGGTTTGTTCGCAGTGTCATCCGTTCTACACCGGCAAGCAGAAGATCCTCGACAGCGGCGGCCGGGTGGCTCGCTTCGAGAAGCGGTACGGCAAGCGCAAGGTCGGAGCTGACAAGGCGGTTTCAACCGGCAAATAGCTGGCTTACCGACGCCCGAACTGTGCACCAGCGGTACAGGACGGGCGTCGGTTCGCGTTAGGGTCCGCGCTCGCGGGAAGAAGGTTGACATGACGCAGCCAGTGCAGACGATTGACGTGTTGCTCGCCGAACACGCCGAGCTCGAGCTTGCGCTGGCAGATCCCGCGCTGCACAGCAATCCGGCCGAGGCGCGCAGAGTCGGGCGCCGGTTTGCCCGATTGGCCCCGATCGTCGCAACCCACCGCAAGCTGACGTCCGCGCGCGACGACCTCGAGACCGCGCGCGAGCTGGTGGCTTCCGACGAGTCGTTCGCCGCCGAGGTTGCCGCATTGGAGGCTCGGGTGGGCGAACTGGATGCCCAACTCACTGACATGTTGGCACCGCGTGACCCGCACGATGCCGATGACATTGTGCTGGAAGTCAAATCCGGCGAGGGGGGCGAAGAATCCGCGTTGTTCGCCGCCGATTTGGCCAGGATGTATATCCGCTACGCCGAGCGGCACGGCTGGGCGGTGACGGTGTTGGACGAGACCACCTCGGATCTGGGTGGGTACAAGGACGCGACGTTGGCGATTGCCAGCAAAGCCGACACCCCCGACGGGGTGTGGTCGCGCATGAAGTTCGAGGGCGGGGTGCACCGCGTACAACGGGTCCCAGTGACGGAATCCCAAGGCCGCGTGCATACTTCGGCGGCGGGTGTGCTGGTCTATCCGGAGCCCGAGGAAGTCGGCCAAGTGCAGATCGACGAGTCGGATCTGCGTATCGACGTTTTCCGGTCGTCCGGCAAGGGCGGGCAGGGAGTGAATACCACCGACTCCGCGGTGCGTATCACCCATCTGCCCACTGGAATCGTCGTCACCTGTCAGAACGAACGGTCGCAGCTGCAGAACAAGACGCGTGCGTTGCAGGTGCTGGCCGCTCGGTTGCAGGCAATGGCCGAGGAGCAGGCGCTGGCCGACGCGTCGGCCGACCGGGCTAGCCAAATCCGCACTGTGGACCGTAGTGAACGCATTCGCACCTACAACTTCCCGGAGAACCGGATCACCGACCACCGGATCGGTTACAAGTCACACAATCTCGATCAGGTGCTGGATGGCGATCTTGACGCGTTGTTCGACGCTCTGTCCGCCGCGGACAAGCAATCCCGGTTGCGACAATCATGACCTCCGCGCCGGCGACGATGCGGTGGGGGAACCTCCCGCTTGCGGGGGAGAGCGGCACAATGACCCTGCGTCAGGCGATCGACTTGGCTGCTGCGCTATTGGCCGAAGCGGGGGTCGACTCGGCGCGTTGCGACGCTGAGCAGTTGGCCGCTCACCTAGCGGGCACAGACCGCGGTAGGCTACCCCTGTTCGAGCCGCCCGGCGACGAGTTCTTCGGGCGCTATCGCGACATCGTCACCGCTCGTGCGCGGCGGGTGCCGTTGCAGCATCTCATCGGGACTGTGTCGTTTGGGCCCGTGGTGCTGCATGTCGGCCCGGGTGTGTTTGTACCGCGTCCGGAGACCGAAGCCATTTTGGCCTGGGCCACCGCGCAGTCGCTGCCGGCGCGGCCGCTGATTGTCGACGCATGCACGGGATCTGGCGCGTTGGCGGTCGCATTGGCCCAGCACCGGGCCAACCTTGGACTAAAGGCCCGCATCATCGGCATTGACGACTCCGACTGCGCCCTTGACTATGCCCGCCGCAATGCGGCGGGTACCCCGGTAGAGTTGGTGCGTGCCGACGTCACCACGCCCTGCCTGCTCCCCGAACTCGACGGACAAGTCGACCTGATGGTTTCCAACCCGCCCTACATCCCTGATGCTGCTGTTTTGGAACCTGAAGTAGCGCAACATGACCCGCATCACGCGTTGTTCGGCGGTCCCGACGGGATGACGGTGATATCCGCGGTCGTCGGGCTTGCTGGGCGCTGGCTGCGTCCCGGTGGCCTGTTCGCCGTCGAACACGACGACACCACGTCGTCGTCAACTGTCGATTTGGTCAGCAGCACAAAACTTTTCGTGGACGTACAAGCCCGGAAAGATCTGGCCGGACGGCCGAGGTTTGTGACGGCGATGAGGTGGGGGCACCTCCCGCTTGCAGGGGAGAACGGCGCCATTGACCCGCGCCAGCGACGATGCAGAGCGAAGCGATGAGGAGAAGCGGCGCCATTGACTGAGACGTTCGACTGCGCCGACCCCGAGCAGCGTTCGCGTGGAATCGTCTCTGCGGTAGGGGCAATCAAGGCGGGCCAACTGGTGGTGATGCCTACGGACACGGTGTATGGGATCGGCGCCGACGCCTTCGACAGCTCCGCGGTGGCCGCGTTGCTGTCGGCAAAGGGGCGGGGTCGCGATATGCCGGTAGGTGTGCTGGTCGGCTCTTGGCACACGATCGAGGGGCTGGTCTACTCTATGCCCGACGGTGCCCGCGAACTGATTCGCGCATTCTGGCCCGGCGCGCTCAGCCTGGTGGTCGTGCAAGCGCCGTCGCTGCAATGGGATCTTGGCGATGCCCATGGCACCGTGATGCTGCGAATGCCGCTGCACCCGGTCGCCATCGAGTTGTTGCGTGAGGTGGGTCCGATGGCGGTATCCAGCGCCAACATCTCGGGCCACCCACCCCCGGTCGACGCCGAACAGGCACGCTCTCAACTCGGCGACCACGTCGCGGTCTATCTCGACGCGGGTCCATCCGAACAGCAGGCCGGCTCCACGATCGTCGATCTGACCGGAGCCACCCCACGCGTCCTGCGGCAGGGGCCGGTCAGCACCGAGCGGATCGCCGAGGTACTTGGTGTGGACGCGGCCAGCTTGTTCGGCTAGCCGCCGAACGTGCACGCACTGCGAAGATTCGGCCAATTGTTCGCAGCTGTTGCACGTTCGGCGAGTGTTCAGCTCTCAGGTTGGTGCAGTACGGTCTCGAGGTGTCCAGCGATGTGGCCGGCGTTGCCGGTGGCTTGCTCGCCCTGTCCTATCGCGGCGCCGGTGTCCCGCTGCGTGAGCTTGCGCTGGTCGGGCTGACCGCGGCGATCATCACCTATTTTGCGACCGGTCCGGTGCGGATGCTGGCCAGTCGCCTGGGAGCCGTCGCCTACCCGCGGGAGCGAGATGTGCACGTCACGCCTACCCCTCGGATGGGTGGGTTGGCGATGTTCCTGGGCATTGTCGGCGCCGTCTTTCTTGCCTCCCAGCTTCCGGCACTCACCCGGGGGTTCGTCTATTCCACCGGCATGCCCGCGGTGCTGGTGGCCGGTGCGGTGATCATGGGCATCGGCCTGATCGATGATCGTTGGGGTCTGGATGCACTGACGAAGTTCGCCGGCCAGATCACGGCGGCGAGCGTTCTGGTCACCATGGGTGTCGCCTGGAGTGTCCTGTACATCCCGGTGGGTGGTGTGGGCACCATCGTCTTGGACCAGGCTTCCTCGATCCTGCTTACCCTGGCGCTGACCGTTTCGATCGTCAACGCGATGAACTTTGTCGACGGTCTCGACGGGCTGGCCGCCGGCCTGGGCCTGATAACGGCGCTGGCAATCTGCATGTTCTCGGTGGGTTTGCTTCGTGACCACGGTGGTGACGTTTTGTACTACCCGCCGGCGGTGATTTCGGTGGTCCTGGCCGGGGCCTGCCTGGGCTTTCTGCCACACAACTTCCACCGGGCCAAGATCTTCATGGGCGATTCCGGGTCGATGCTGATCGGCCTGATGCTGGCCGCCGCTTCCACCACCGCGGCCGGGCCGATCTCGCAGAACGCCTACGGCGCTCGTGATGTATTTGCTTTGCTGTCGCCGTTCCTGCTGGTGGTGGCGGTCATGTTTGTGCCAATGCTCGACCTGCTGCTAGCGATCGTCCGTCGCACCCGCGCCGGCCGCAGCGCGTTTAGCCCGGACAAAATGCACCTGCATCACCGGCTGCTGCAGATCGGTCATTCCCATCGGCGCGTGGTCCTGATCATCTACCTGTGGGTGGGCATCGTTGCCTTCGGCGCCGCGAGCTCGATCTTCTTTAACCCGCGCGACACCGCGGCGGTGATGCTGGGCGCGATCGTGGTCGCCGGCGTCGCGACACTGATCCCCCTGTTGCGCCGCGGCGACGACTACTACGACCCGGACCTGGACTAGCCCGGAGCCGAGAACTACGACAAGGAGTAGTAGTGGTGTCTACCTTGTGGTACGGTGCGGCTAGAACCCCGAAGGAGACCTCGCGGGTTGCCGGCCCCCGGCCCATCGGATGCGTATCCGGTCGCGCCGATTCACGACCGACATAGGGAGCTACCCCTTGGGTGATTCCGGTGCGACGACTGCGATACGCTCGGCGGGCCACCGATCAGTCGATCGGGTGGTTTCCGCTCCATCAGCCCGGAATTGAGGTGCCGCAGTGACGACACCAGCGCAGGACGCGCCGTTGGTGTTTCCCTCTGTTGCTTTCCGTCCGGTTCGCCTTTTTTTCATCAACGTTGGACTGGCCGCAGTGGCGATGTTGGTCGCCGGCGTGTTCGGTCACCTGACGGTCGGGATGTTCTTGGGTCTCGGGTTGCTGCTGGGTTTGCTCAATGCCCTGCTGGTGCGGCGTTCGGCCGAGTCGATCACCGCCAAAGAGCACCCGTTAAAACGGTCGATGGCCCTCAACTCGGCATCGCGACTGGCGATTATCACCATCCTCGGGCTGATCATCGCCTACATTTTCCGGCCCGCTGGATTGGGCGTCGTGTTCGGGCTGGCATTCTTCCAGGTGCTGCTGGTGGCAACGACGGCCCTGCCGGTCCTGAAGAAGCTGCGCACTGCGACCGAGGAACCGGTCGCAACTTATTCTTCCAATGGCCAGACCGGGGGATCGGAAGGAAGGAGCGCCAGCGATGACTGAGACCATCCTGGCCGCCCAAATCGAGGTCGGCGAGCACCACACGGCCACCTGGCTCGGTATGACGGTCAACACCGACACCGTGTTGTCGACGGCGATCGCCGGGTTGATCGTGATCGCGTTGGCCTTTTACCTGCGCGCCAAAGTGACTTCGACGGATGTGCCAGGCGGGGTGCAGTTGTTTTTTGAGGCGATCACCATTCAGATGCGCAATCAGGTCGAAAGCGCCATCGGGATGCGGATCGCACCCTTCGTGCTGCCGCTGGCGGTGACCATCTTCGTGTTCATCCTGATCTCCAACTGGCTGGCAGTCCTCCCGGTGCAGTACACCGATAAACACGGGCACACCACCGAGTTGCTCAAATCGGCAGCAGCGGACATCAATTACGTGCTGGCGCTGGCGCTTTTCGTGTTCGTCTGCTACCACACGGCCGGTATTTGGCGGCGCGGTATTGTCGGACACCCGATCAAGTTGCTGAAAGGGCACGTGACGCTCCTCGCGCCGATCAACCTTGTCGAAGAAGTCGCCAAGCCAATCTCGTTGTCGCTCCGACTTTTCGGCAACATTTTCGCCGGCGGCATTCTGGTCGCACTGATCGCGCTCTTTCCCCCCTACATCATGTGGGCGCCCAATGCGATCTGGAAAGCATTTGACCTGTTCGTCGGCGCAATCCAGGCCTTCATTTTTGCGCTGCTGACAATTTTGTACTTCAGCCAAGCGATGGAGCTCGAAGAGGAACACCACTAGTACCGGATGCTGGTAACGGCTACCAGAGCCATCAAGGAGGATAAGGAAATGGACCCCACTATCGCTGCCGGCGCCCTCATCGGCGGTGGACTGATCATGGCCGGTGGCGCCATCGGCGCCGGTATCGGTGACGGTGTCGCCGGTAACGCGCTTATCTCCGGTGTCGCCCGGCAACCCGAGGCGCAAGGGCGGCTGTTCACACCGTTCTTCATCACCGTCGGTTTGGTTGAGGCGGCATACTTCATCAACCTGGCGTTTATGGCGCTGTTCGTCTTCGCTACACCCGTCAAGTAATTCGACGGCAAATGGTTGCAATAGGTAGCAATGGGTGAAGTGAGCGCGATTGTCCTGGCCGCCAGTCAGGCGGCAGAGGAAGGCGGCGAGTCCAGCAACTTCCTCATTCCCAACGGCACGTTTTTCGTTGTGCTGGCCATCTTCCTGGTGGTGCTCGCTGTCATTGGCACTTTCGTGGTGCCGCCGATCTTGAAGGTCTTGCGGGAACGTGACGCTATGGTCGCCAAAACGCTGGCCGACAACAAGAAGTCGGACGAGCAGTTCGCCGCCGCACAGGCCGATTACGACGAAGCCATGACGGAAGCCCGAGTCCAGGCGTCGTCCTTGCGCGACAATGCCCGGGCAGATGGCCGTAAAGTCATCGAGGACGCACGCGTCCGGGCCGAACAACAGGTGGCATCGACGTTGCAGACCGCCCATGAGCAATTGAAGCGGGAGAGGGACGCCGTGGAACTCGATCTGCGTGCCCACGTGGGCACCATGTCGGCGACTCTGGCCAGTCGAATTCTCGGTGTTGACCTCACCGCTTCAGCCGCGACGAGGTAACCACGAATGTCGACGTTTATCGGACAGCTGTTCGGGTTCGCGGTCATCGTTTATCTGGTGTGGCGATTTATCGTGCCGCTCGTAGGGCGTTTGATGTCCGCACGGCAGGACACGGTGCGCCAACAGCTGGCGGATGCGGCGGCGGCCGCCGACCGGCTGGCGGAGGCGAGTCAAGCTCACACGAAGGCGCTGGAAGACGCCAAGTCGGAAGCGCACCGTGTTGTGGAAGAGGCCAGGACAGATGCCGAACGCATCGCAGAACAACTAGAGGCCCAGGCCGACGTCGAGGCGGAGCGCATCAAAATGCAGGGTGCCCGTCAGGTCGACCTCATCCGGGCACAGCTGACCCGTCAGCTTCGCCTCGAGCTCGGTCACGAATCGGTGCGCCAGGCAAGGGAATTGGTACGCAATCACGTGGCCGATCAGGCACAACAATCGGCCACCGTCGACCGCTTCCTGGATCAGCTCGATGCGATGGCGCCGGCTACGGCCGATGTCGATTACCCACTGCTGGCCAAGATGCGCTCAGCCAGCCGGAGGGCATTAACCAGCCTGGTGGATTGGTTCGGCACCATGGCCCAGGACCTCGACCATCAAGGTCTGACCACCCTCGCCGGCGAGCTGGTGTCGGTAGCAAGACTGCTGGACCGCGAGGCCGTCGTCACCCGCTATCTCACCGTGCCAGCCGAAGATGCGACGCCCAGGATCCGGCTGATCGAACGGCTGGTGTCCGGCAAGGTCGGCGCGCCAACGCTCGAGGTGTTGCGCACAGCCGTATCGAAGCGCTGGTCGGCCAATTCCGATTTGATCGATGCGATCGAACACGTGTCGCGGCAGGCGCTGTTAGAACTCGCCGAACGTGCGGGTCAGGTCGACGAGGTGGAAGACCAGTTATTCCGGTTTTCCCGCATTCTCGACGTGCAGCCCCGGCTTGCCATCCTGTTGGGTGACTGTGCCGTTCCGGCCGAAGGCCGAGTCCGGTTGCTGCGCAAGGTGCTTGAGCGTGCCGACAGTACCGTCAACCCGGTCGTGGTCGCGCTGTTGTCTCACACCGTCGAGCTGCTGCGGGGTCAGGCAGTTGAGGAAGCGGTGCTGTTCCTGGCCGAAGTTGCGGTGGCTCGCCGCGGCGAAATCGTCGCGCAGGTCGGCGCGGCGGCCGAGCTCAGCGATGCTCAGCGCACTCGCCTCACCGAAGTGCTGAGCCGTATCTACGGTCACCCCGTGACCGTGCAGCTGCATATCGACGCCGCGCTGCTGGGCGGATTGTCCATCGCGGTCGGTGACGAAGTGATCGACGGTACGCTCTCGTCTCGTCTAGCTGCGGCCGAGGCACGACTGCCCGACTGAACCCGAACTAGTCAGCACAAACCGAAGTAGGAAGACGAAAAGCTATGGCTGAGTTGACAATCCCCGCTGATGACATCCAGAGCGCAATCGAAGAGTACGTAAGCTCTTTCACCGCCGACACCAGTAGAGAGGAAGTCGGTACCGTCGTCGATGCCGGGGACGGCATCGCACACGTCGAGGGTTTGCCATCGGTGATGACCCAAGAGCTGCTCGAATTCCCGGGCGGAATCCTCGGCGTCGCCCTCAACCTCGACGAGCACAGCGTCGGCGCGGTGATCCTCGGTGACTTCGAGAACATCGAAGAAGGTCAGCAGGTCAAGCGCACCGGCGAAGTCTTATCGGTTCCGGTTGGCGACGGGTTTTTGGGGCGGGTGGTTAACCCGCTCGGCCAGCCGATCGACGGGCGCGGAGACGTCGACTCCGATACTCGGCGCGCGCTGGAGCTCCAGGCGCCCTCGGTGGTGCACCGGCAAGGCGTGAAGGAGCCGTTGCAGACCGGGATCAAGGCGATTGACGCGATGACCCCGATCGGCCGCGGCCAGCGCCAGCTGATCATCGGCGACCGCAAGACCGGCAAAACCGCCGTCTGCGTCGACACCATCCTCAACCAGCGGCAGAACTGGGAGTCCGGTGATCCCAAGAAGCAGGTGCGCTGTGTATACGTGGCCATCGGGCAGAAGGGAACTACCATCGCCGCGGTACGCCGCACACTGGAAGAGGGCGGTGCGATGGACTACACCACCATCGTCGCGGCCGCGGCGTCGGAGTCCGCCGGTTTCAAATGGCTTGCGCCGTACACCGGTTCGGCGATCGCCCAGCACTGGATGTACGAGGGCAAGCATGTGCTGATCATCTTCGACGACCTGACTAAGCAGGCCGAGGCATACCGGGCGATCTCGCTGCTGCTGCGCCGTCCGCCCGGCCGTGAGGCCTACCCCGGCGATGTGTTCTATCTGCATTCGCGGCTTTTGGAGCGCTGCGCCAAACTGTCCGACGATCTCGGTGGCGGCTCGCTAACGGGTCTGCCGATCATCGAGACCAAGGCCAACGACATCTCGGCCTACATCCCGACCAACGTCATCTCGATCACCGACGGGCAATGTTTCCTGGAAACCGACCTGTTCAACCAGGGCGTCCGGCCGGCCATCAACGTCGGTGTGTCGGTGTCCCGAGTCGGCGGCGCGGCGCAGATCAAGGCTATGAAAGAGGTCGCCGGAAGCCTCCGCTTGGACCTTTCGCAATACCGCGAGCTAGAAGCTTTCGCCGCTTTCGCTTCTGATTTGGACGCCGCATCGAAGGCGCAGTTGGAGCGCGGCGCCCGGCTGGTCGAGCTGCTCAAGCAGCCGCAATCCCAGCCCATGCCCGTTGAGGAGCAAGTGGTTTCGATCTTCCTGGGCACCGGCGGTCACCTGGACTCGGTGCCCGTCGAGGACGTCCGGCGGTTCGAAACCGAATTACTGGACCACATGCGGGCCTCCGAAGAAGAGATTTTGACTGAGATCCGGGACAGCCAAAAGCTCACCGAGGAGGCCGCCGACAAGCTCACCGAGGTCATCAAGAACTTCAAGAAGGGCTTCGCGGCCACCGGTGGCGGCTCTGTGGTGCCCGACGAACATGTCGAGGCCCTCGACGAGGATAAGCTCGCCAAGGAAGCCGTGAAGGTCAAAAAGCCGGCGCCGAAGAAGAAGAAATAGCTAACCATGGCTGCCACACTTCGCGAACTACGCGGGCGGATCCGCTCGGCAGGGTCGATCAAAAAGATCACCAAGGCCCAGGAGCTGATTGCGACATCGCGCATCGCCAGGGCGCAGGCTCGGCTCGAGTCCGCTCGGCCCTACGCTTTTGAGATCACCCGGATGCTTACCACCCTGGCCGCTGAAGCCGCACTGGACCATCCGTTGCTCGTCGAGCGCCCGGAGCCGAAACGAGCCGGCGTGCTGGTGGTGTCGTCCGATCGTGGTTTGTGCGGCGCATACAACGCCAATATTTTCCGTCGCTCCGAGGAGCTGTTCTCCCTGCTGAGGGAGGCCGGAAAGCAGCCGGTGCTGTATGTGGTGGGCCGTAAGGCGCAGAACTACTACAGTTTTCGGAACTGGAACATCACCGAGTCGTGGATGGGTTTCTCCGAGCAACCCACGTACGAGAACGCCGCCGAGATCGCTTCGACCTTAGTGGATGCGTTCCTGCTCGGCACCGACAACGGCGAGGATCAACGGTCCGACAGCGGCGAGGGCGTCGACGAACTGCACATCGTTTACACCGAGTTCAAGTCGATGCTGTCGCAATCGGCGGAGGCTCACCGGATCGCCCCCATGGTGGTGGAGTACGTCGAGGAAGACATCGGACCGCGCACGCTGTACTCGTTCGAGCCCGACGCGACGATGCTGTTCGAGTCATTGTTGCCGCGCTACCTGACTACCCGGGTGTACGCGGCGCTGCTGGAGTCCGCGGCGTCGGAGCTTGCCTCGCGGCAACGTGCGATGAAGTCGGCCACCGACAACGCCGATGACCTCATCAAGGCCCTGACGCTGATGGCAAACCGCGAGCGGCAGGCCCAGATCACCCAGGAGATTAGTGAAATCGTCGGTGGCGCAAATGCGCTCGCCGAAGCCCGCTAGGCCCAAGCTAGGTTAGCCCCACGAGGAAGCGAAGAAGATATGACTACCACTGCCGAAAAGACCGACCGGCCGGGAAAGCCGGGAAGCTCCGACACCAGCGGCCGCGTGGTACGGGTCACTGGGCCCGTCGTCGACGTCGAGTTTCCTCGCGGTTCCATCCCCGAGCTGTTCAATGCACTGCACGCTGAGATCACCTTCGAGTCGCTGGCGAAAACCCTCACCTTGGAGGTGGCGCAGCACCTCGGCGACAACCTGGTGCGCACCATCTCGCTGCAGCCGACCGACGGCTTGGTGCGCGGCGTCGAGGTGATCGACACCGGGAGGTCGATCTCGGTGCCGGTCGGTGAGGGTGTGAAGGGCCACGTCTTCAATGCGCTGGGAGATTGCCTGGACGAGCCGGGATATGGCGAAAAATTCGAACACTGGTCGATTCACCGCAAGCCGCCGGCGTTCGAGGAGCTGGAGCCTCGGACCGAGATGCTCGAGACCGGTCTGAAGGTGGTCGACCTGCTGACTCCGTATGTTCGTGGCGGCAAGATCGCACTGTTCGGCGGTGCCGGGGTGGGCAAGACGGTGCTGATTCAGGAGATGATCAACCGCATCGCCCGTAACTTCGGTGGTACGTCGGTGTTCGCCGGAGTGGGCGAGCGCACCCGCGAGGGCAACGATCTGTGGGTCGAGCTTGCCGAAGCCAACGTGCTCAAGGACACCGCGCTGGTATTCGGACAGATGGACGAGCCGCCGGGCACCCGTATGCGTGTTGCGCTGTCTGCGCTGACGATGGCGGAGTGGTTCCGTGACGAGCAGGGTCAAGACGTATTGCTGTTCATCGACAACATCTTCCGGTTCACCCAGGCTGGGTCGGAAGTGTCGACGCTTCTCGGCCGGATGCCGTCGGCCGTGGGATACCAGCCCACGCTGGCCGACGAGATGGGCGAGCTGCAGGAGCGCATCACCTCGACGCGGGGACGCTCGATCACGTCGATGCAAGCCGTCTACGTGCCCGCCGACGACTACACCGACCCAGCGCCGGCGACCACGTTCGCCCACCTGGACGCCACGACCGAGCTATCCCGTGCGGTGTTCTCCAAGGGCATCTTCCCCGCCGTGGACCCGCTGGCGTCCAGCTCGACCATCCTGGACCCCAGCGTTGTCGGGGATGAGCACTACCGCGTGGCCCAGGAAGTCATCCGGATCCTGCAGCGTTACAAGGACCTTCAGGACATTATCGCGATCCTCGGTATCGACGAGTTGTCGGAGGAGGACAAGCAGCTGGTGAACCGCGCCCGGCGTATCGAGCGGTTCCTATCGCAGAACATGATGGCAGCCGAACAGTTCACCGGCCAGCCGGGTTCGACCGTCCCGGTGAAGGAGACCATTGAAGCGTTCGACCGCTTGTGCAAGGGCGATTTCGATCACGTACCCGAACAGGCCTTCTTCTTGATCGGTGGCCTTGATGACCTGGCCAAGAAAGCCGAGAGTCTCGGCGCCAAGCTGTGACGGGAGTTGTGGCATGGCCGAATTGAACGTTGAGATCGTCGCCGTCGACCGGAACATCTGGTCGGGTACGGCGAAGTTTCTGTTCACCCGCACCACCGTCGGTGAGATCGGCATCCTGCCCCGCCACATTCCGTTGGTGGCCCAATTGGTCGATGACGCCATGGTGCGGGTCGAGCGGGAGGGAGAAAAGGACCTGAGGATCGCGGTCGACGGCGGGTTCCTGTCGGTGACCGAGGAGGGCGTCAGCATTCTCGCCGAATCTGCCGAGTTCGAGTCGGAGATCGACGAGGCCGCCGCCAAGCAGGATTCCGAATCCGACGATCCCCGCATCGCTGCCAGGGGCCGCGCCAGATTGCGCGCCGTCGGCGCGATCGACTAACCCGCCGATGAGCGCGCCCATGATCGGCATGGTCGTGCTCGTCGTTGTCCTGGGGTTGGCCGTTCTCGCACTGAGTTATCGTCTGTGGAAGCTGCGCCAGGGGGGAACGGCTGGGATCATGCGGGACATCCCTGCGGTTGGAGGTCACGGCTGGCGCCACGGCGTAATCCGCTATCGCGGCGGCGAAGCCGCGTTCTACCGGCTTTCTAGTCTGCGCTTGTGGCCGGATCGCCGGCTCAGTAGACGGGGTGTGGAGATCATTTCCCGGCGCGCGCCCCGTGGCGACGAATTCGACATCATGACCGACGAGATTGTCGTTGTGGAACTGTGCGACAGCACCCAGGACCGAAGGGTAGGTTACGAGATCGCGCTCGACAGGGGCGCGTTGACCGCATTTCTGTCGTGGTTGGAGTCCCGGCCGTCGCCGCGCGCGCGCCGCCGTAGTATGTGACGCACTGGTCAGCAGACGCAAAAGCCCCCATTTCGGGCTCTACTGACTGATCTGTGGGTGGTTGTGTCGGCCTGGCAGGGTGGGGCGGTGGCCGGCGAGGGTGAGCATGGCTAGGGCGATGAGGGCTTGTGGTGAGCGGAATCCGAACGCGATCCGGGTCAGTAGGCGGATCTTGGTGTTGGTGGATTCGATCAGGCCTTGGGATAGGCCGTGGTCGAGGGCGGCGTCGATGGCCACCCGGTGGCGTTTGATGCGGGCGGCAAGCTCGACGAATACCGGGATGCGACAACGCTGGGCCCAGGAGATCCACCGGTCCAGGGCCTGTTTACCTTCCTCGCCCTTGACCGAAAACACATGCCGCAGGCTCTCTTTGAGCAGGTAGGCGCGATACAGACGGGGATCGGTCTTGGCGATCCAGGCCAGTTTGGCGCTTTGGCGTTCGGTGAGGTCCTCGGGGTTCTTCCACAGCGCGTAGCGGGCGCCCTTGAGCCGCCGTGCCCGCTCGCGGCCCGGACGTGGTGCGGCGTTCTTACCGGGCCGGCCCCGGCCCCACTTGGGTTCGGTGCGCGCGATCGCCCGTGCGTCGTTCCAGGCTCGGCGCCGCTCGACGTCGAGCGCCTCGGTGGCCCAGGCCACCACATGAAACGGATCGGCGCATTGAATCGCATCCGGGCAGCGCTCGGTGACCACGTCAGCGATCCAGTCCGCGGCATCGGCCGAAACGTGAGTAATCTGGGCGGCCCGCTCAGCGCCCAGGGCATCGAAGAACAAGCCCAGGGTGGCTCGGGGCGGCCCGGGGCGGCCCACACCAACCGGCCGCTGTCGTGATCGACGACCACCGTCAGGTACCGGTGGTGGCGCTTGTAGGAGATCTCATCGATACCGATGCGGCGCAAGTTCGCGAACCGGTCAATGCGCTTTTCGGTGTCGGCCCAGACCCGGGCCACGATCGCCCCGACGGTGCGCCAGGCGATCCGCATCAACTCGCACACCGCGGTCTTCGAACACGCCACCGCCAGCCAGGCCACCGTGTCATCGAAAGCATACGTGTGCCCGGCATGATGACGCGCCCACGCCACCGCCACCACCGTCGGCCCATGGGTGGGGCAGTTCACCCGCGGCGCCTCGGCCTCCAAGAACACCTCGACGGTGCCCCAATCCAGACTGCGCCATTGGCGCAGGCCCGCACCGCGGTCATACCAGGACGCCTTGCGACCGCAGCGACCACAGCGGCGCAACACTGCACTTCGTGGCCGCACCCGGGCGATCACCCGCGCACCGTCTCCGGCGTCATCCTCCTCGAATTCGATGTCCTCAATCACGGTGCGCTTGTCGACACCCAGCAGCGCACGAAATAGCCTCACATTGCGCACGTCGTTGTCGGCTCCTTGTGTTTCTGATCCTTGACAAGCCAGAAACCTTAAGCCACAACGACGTGCGCCTACTCAGGACACAAACTCACCCACGGAAGTGTCAGAAGAGCCCAAAAACCGTGGGTATTGGGGGCTTTCGCGTCTGCTCGCACGCGGAAGGTGCCGCTAGCTCGCCGTCCTATCACCACCGGGCCGCCACAGCACGTCACCGTCGGGATTGGCTACCCGCGACAGGATGAACAGCAGATCCGACAGCCGGTTCAGGTATTTCGCCGGCAGTACGCTGACGCCTTCCGGGTGAGCGTCGACCGCGGCCCACGCGGATCGCTCGGCCCGGCGAACGACGGTGCGAGCGACGTGCAACAGCGCCGACAGCGGTGAACCACCAGGTAGTACAAAGGATTTTAGTGCAGGCAGGCCCGCGTTGTATGCGTCGCACCACCCTTCGAGCCGATCGATATAGGACTGTGCGATTCGCAGCGGAGGGTGCTTCGGGTTTTCCACTATCGGAGTCGACAGATCCGCACCGGCATCGAACAAGTCGTTCTGGATCTGCCGCAGCACATCCGTGATTTGAGTGTCCGGGTGGCCCAGCGCCAGGGCGGCCCCGATCGCGGCGTTGGCCTCGTCGCAATCCGCGTATGCCACCAGTCGGGCGTCGGTTTTGGCGACACGGGACATATCGCTCAATCCCGTCGTTCCGTCATCGCCGGTTCGGGTATAGATGCGGGTCAGGTGGACTGCCATGAGCAAACAGTACTCGCTGACTGGCTTGGCTCACTGACAAGGCAAAACCCCTTTACTACACTGACCGGGTGGCCGAGCGTTTCGTCGTGACTGGGGGCAACCGGTTATCAGGCGAAGTGGCCGTCGGCGGCGCCAAGAACAGCGTGCTCAAGCTCATGGCTGCGACGTTGTTGGCCGAGGGCACCAGCACGATCACCAACTGTCCCGACATCCTCGATGTGCCGCTGATGGCGGAGGTACTGCGTGGTCTGGGCGCCACCGTCGAACTCGACGGTGACGTGGCCCGGATCACCGCACCTGACGAGCCGAAGTACGATGCCGACTTCGCTGCGGTGCGGCAATTCCGCGCCTCGGTCTGTGTGCTGGGACCGCTGGTCGGGCGGTGCAAACGGGCCAGGGTCGCGCTGCCGGGCGGTGACGCGATCGGGTCGCGTCCGTTGGATATGCACCAGGCGGGCCTACGGCAATTGGGTGCCCACTGCAACATCGAGCACGGCTGCGTGGTAGCCCGAGCGGAAACGTTGCGCGGTGCGGAGATTCAGTTGGAGTTCCCCTCGGTGGGAGCCACCGAGAACATCTTGATGGCCGCCGTGGTGGCCGAGGGAGTCACCACTATTCACAATGCGGCTCGAGAACCCGACGTCGTCGACTTGTGCACGATGTTGAACCAGATGGGCGCACAGGTCGAAGGTGCGGGTTCGCCGACAATGACCATCACCGGTGTCCCGCGGCTGCATCCAACCGAGCACCGGGTGATCGGAGACCGTATCGTTGCCGCCACATGGGGCATCGCTGCCGCAATGACCCGTGGTGATATATCAGTGGCGGGCGTAGACCCGGCGCATCTGCAGCTGGTGCTGCACAAATTGCACGACGCGGGCGCAACCGTCACCCAGACTGACGCCAGCTTCCGGGTGACCCAGTACGAGCGTCCGAAGGCTGTCAACGTTGCGACCTTGCCGTTCCCCGGGTTTCCCACGGATCTGCAGCCGATGGCTATCGCTTTGGCGTCGATCGCCGACGGCACATCGATGATCACGGAGAACGTGTTCGAGGCGCGGTTCCGCTTCGTTGAAGAGATGATCCGGCTCGGTGCAGACGCTCGGACCGACGGGCACCACGCCGTGGTGCGGGGCCTCCCGCAGCTGTCGAGCGCTCCGGTGTGGTGTTCGGACATCCGTGCCGGGGCCGGCTTGGTGCTGGCGGGGCTCGTTGCCGACGGCGACACCGAGGTCCACGATGTATTCCACATCGATCGCGGATATCCGTTGTTCGTGGAGAACCTGGTGAGTCTCGGTGCCGAGATCGAACGGGTATGCTGTTAGGCGACGGTCACCTATGGATATCTATGGATGACCGAACCTGGTCTTGACTCCATTGCCGGATTTGTATTAGACTGGCAGGGTTGCCCCGAAGCGGGCGGAAACAAGCAAGCGTGTTGTTTGAGAACTCAATAGTGTGTTTGGTGGTTTCACATTTTTGTTGTTATTTTTGGCCATGCTCTTGATGCCCCGTTGTCGGGGGCGTGGCCGTTTGTTTTGTCAGGATATTTCTAAATACCTTTGGCTCCCTTTTCCAAAGGGAGTGTTTGGGTTTTGTTTGGAGAGTTTGATCCTGGCTCAGGACGAACGCTGGCGGCGTGCTTAACACATGCAAGTCGAACGGAAAGGTCTCTTCGGAGATACTCGAGTGGCGAACGGGTGAGTAACACGTGGGTGATCTGCCCTGCACTTCGGGATAAGCCTGGGAAACTGGGTCTAATACCGGATAGGACCACGGGATGCATGTCTTGTGGTGGAAAGCGCTTTAGCGGTGTGGGATGAGCCCGCGGCCTATCAGCTTGTTGGTGGGGTGACGGCCTACCAAGGCGACGACGGGTAGCCGGCCTGAGAGGGTGTCCGGCCACACTGGGACTGAGATACGGCCCAGACTCCTACGGGAGGCAGCAGTGGGGAATATTGCACAATGGGCGCAAGCCTGATGCAGCGACGCCGCGTGGGGGATGACGGCCTTCGGGTTGTAAACCTCTTTCACCATCGACGAAGGTCCGGGTTCTCTCGGATTGACGGTAGGTGGAGAAGAAGCACCGGCCAACTACGTGCCAGCAGCCGCGGTAATACGTAGGGTGCGAGCGTTGTCCGGAATTACTGGGCGTAAAGAGCTCGTAGGTGGTTTGTCGCGTTGTTCGTGAAATCTCACGGCTTAACTGTGAGCGTGCGGGCGATACGGGCAGACTAGAGTACTGCAGGGGAGACTGGAATTCCTGGTGTAGCGGTGGAATGCGCAGATATCAGGAGGAACACCGGTGGCGAAGGCGGGTCTCTGGGCAGTAACTGACGCTGAGGAGCGAAAGCGTGGGGAGCGAACAGGATTAGATACCCTGGTAGTCCACGCCGTAAACGGTGGGTACTAGGTGTGGGTTTCCTTCCTTGGGATCCGTGCCGTAGCTAACGCATTAAGTACCCCGCCTGGGGAGTACGGCCGCAAGGCTAAAACTCAAAGGAATTGACGGGGGCCCGCACAAGCGGCGGAGCATGTGGATTAATTCGATGCAACGCGAAGAACCTTACCTGGGTTTGACATGCACAGGACGCGTCTAGAGATAGGCGTTCCCTTGTGGCCTGTGTGCAGGTGGTGCATGGCTGTCGTCAGCTCGTGTCGTGAGATGTTGGGTTAAGTCCCGCAACGAGCGCAACCCTTGTCTCATGTTGCCAGCACGTAATGGTGGGGACTCGTGAGAGACTGCCGGGGTCAACTCGGAGGAAGGTGGGGATGACGTCAAGTCATCATGCCCCTTATGTCCAGGGCTTCACACATGCTACAATGGCCGGTACAAAGGGCTGCGATGCCGCGAGGTTAAGCGAATCCTTAAAAGCCGGTCTCAGTTCGGATCGGGGTCTGCAACTCGACCCCGTGAAGTCGGAGTCGCTAGTAATCGCAGATCAGCAACGCTGCGGTGAATACGTTCCCGGGCCTTGTACACACCGCCCGTCACGTCATGAAAGTCGGTAACACCCGAAGCCAGTGGCCTAACCCTCGGGAGGGAGCTGTCGAAGGTGGGATCGGCGATTGGGACGAAGTCGTAACAAGGTAGCCGTACCGGAAGGTGCGGCTGGATCACCTCCTTTCTAAGGAGCACCACGAAAACGCCCCAACTGGTGGGGCGTAGGCCGTGAGGGGTTCTTGTCTGTAGTGGGCGAGAGCCGGGTGCATGACAACAAAGTTGGCCACCAACACACTGTTGGGTCCTGAGGCAACACTCGGACTTGTTCCAGGTGTTGTCCCACCGCCTTGGTGGTGGGGTGTGGTGTTTGAGAACTGGATAGTGGTTGCGAGCATCAATGGATACGCTGCCGGCTAGCGGTGGCGTGTTCTTTGTGCAATATTCTTTGGTTTTTGTTGTGTTTGTAAGTGTCTAAGGGCGCATGGTGGATGCCTTGGCATCGAGAGCCGATGAAGGACGTGGGAGGCTGCGATATGCCTCGGGGAGCTGTCAACCGAGCGTGGATCCGAGGATTTCCGAATGGGGAAACCCAGCACGAGTGATGTCGTGCTACCCGCATCTGAATATATAGGGTGCGGGAGGGAACGCGGGGAAGTGAAACATCTCAGTACCCGTAGGAGGAGAAAACAATTGTGATTCCGCAAGTAGTGGCGAGCGAACGCGGAACAGGCTAAACCGCACGCATGGGTAACCGGGTAGGGGTTGTGTGTGCGGGGTTGTGGGAGGATATGTCTCAGCGCTACCCGGCTGAGAGGCAGTCAGAAAGTGTCGTGGTTAGCGGAAGTGGCCTGGGATGGTCTGCCGTAGACGGTGAGAGCCCGGTACGCGAAAACCCGGCACCTGCCTAGTATCAATTCCCGAGTAGCAGCGGGCCCGTGGAATCCGCTGTGAATCCGCCGGGACCACCCGGTAAGCCTAAATACTCCTCGATGACCGATAGCGGATTAGTACCGTGAGGGAATGGTGAAAAGTACCCCGGGAGGGGAGTGAAAGAGTACCTGAAACCGTGTGCCTACAATCCGTCAGAGCCTCCTTTTCCTCTCCGGAGGAGGGTGGTGATGGCGTGCCTTTTGAAGAATGAGCCTGCGAGTCAGGGACATGTCGCAAGGTTAACCCGTGTGGGGTAGCCGCAGCGAAAGCGAGTCTGAATAGGGCGACCCACACGCGCATACGCGCGTGTGAATAGTGGCGTGTTCTGGACCCGAAGCGGAGTGATCTACCCATGGCCAGGGTGAAGCGCGGGTAAGACCGCGTGGAGGCCCGAACCCACTTAGGTTGAAGACTGAGGGGATGAGCTGTGGGTAGGGGTGAAAGGCCAATCAAACTCCGTGATAGCTGGTTCTCCCCGAAATGCATTTAGGTGCAGCGTTGCGTGGTTCACCGCGGAGGTAGAGCTACTGGATGGCCGATGGGCCCTACTAGGTTACTGACGTCAGCCAAACTCCGAATGCCGTGGTGTAAAGCGTGGCAGTGAGACGGCGGGGGATAAGCTCCGTACGTCGAAAGGGAAACAGCCCAGATCGCCGGCTAAGGCCCCCAAGCGTGTGCTAAGTGGGAAAGGATGTGCAGTCGCAAAGACAACCAGGAGGTTGGCTTAGAAGCAGCCACCCTTGAAAGAGTGCGTAATAGCTCACTGGTCAAGTGATTGTGCGCCGATAATGTAGCGGGGCTCAAGCACACCGCCGAAGCCGCGGCACATCCACCTTGTGGTGGGTGTGGGTAGGGGAGCGTCCCTCATTCAGCGAAGCCACCGGGTGACCGGTGGTGGAGGGTGGGGGAGTGAGAATGCAGGCATGAGTAGCGACAAGGCAAGTGAGAACCTTGCCCGCCGAAAGACCAAGGGTTCCTGGGCCAGGCCAGTCCGCCCAGGGTGAGTCGGGACCTAAGGCGAGGCCGACAGGCGTAGTCGATGGACAACGGGTTGATATTCCCGTACCCGTGTGTGGGCGCCCGTGACGAATCAGCGGTACTAACCACCCAAAACCGGATCGATCACTCCCCTTCGGGGGTGTGGAGTTCTGGGGCTGCGTGGGAACTTCGCTGGTAGTAGTCAAGCGAAGGGGTGACGCAGGAAGGTAGCCGTACCAGTCAGTGGTAACACTGGGGCAAGCCGGTAGGGAGAGCGATAGGCAAATCCGTCGCTCACTAATCCTGAGAGGTGACGCATAGCCGGTTGAGGCGAATTCGGTGATCCTCTGCTGCCAAGAAAAGCCTCTAGCGAGCACACACACGGCCCGTACCCCAAACCGACACAGGTGGTCAGGTAGAGCATACCAAGGCGTACGAGATAACTATGGTTAAGGAACTCGGCAAAATGCCCCCGTAACTTCGGGAGAAGGGGGACCGGAATATCGTGAACACCCTTGCGGTGGGAGCGGGATCCGGTCGCAGAAACCAGTGAGGAGCGACTGTTTACTAAAAACACAGGTCCGTGCGAAGTCGCAAGACGATGTATACGGACTGACGCCTGCCCGGTGCTGGAAGGTTAAGAGGACCCGTTAACCCGCAAGGGTGAAGCGGAGAATTTAAGCCCCAGTAAACGGCGGTGGTAACTATAACCATCCTAAGGTAGCGAAATTCCTTGTCGGGTAAGTTCCGACCTGCACGAATGGCGTAACGACTTCTCAACTGTCTCAACCATAGACTCGGCGAAATTGCACTACGAGTAAAGATGCTCGTTACGCGCGGCAGGACGAAAAGACCCCGGGACCTTCACTACAACTTGGTATTGATGTTCGGTACGGTTTGTGTAGGATAGGTGGGAGACTGTGAAACCTCGACGCCAGTTGGGGCGGAGTCGTTGTTGAAATACCACTCTGATCGTATTGGGCATCTAACCTCGAACCCTGAATCGGGTTTAGGGACAGTGCCTGGCGGGTAGTTTAACTGGGGCGGTTGCCTCCTAAAATGTAACGGAGGCGCCCAAAGGTTCCCTCAACCTGGACGGCAATCAGGTGGCGAGTGTAAATGCACAAGGGAGCTTGACTGCGAGACTTACAAGTCAAGCAGGGACGAAAGTCGGGATTAGTGATCCGGCACCCCCGAGTGGAAGGGGTGTCGCTCAACGGATAAAAGGTACCCCGGGGATAACAGGCTGATCTTCCCCAAGAGTCCATATCGACGGGATGGTTTGGCACCTCGATGTCGGCTCGTCGCATCCTGGGGCTGGAGCAGGTCCCAAGGGTTGGGCTGTTCGCCCATTAAAGCGGCACGCGAGCTGGGTTTAGAACGTCGTGAGACAGTTCGGTCTCTATCCGCCGCGCGCGTCAGAAACTTGAGGAAACCTGTCCCTAGTACGAGAGGACCGGGACGGACGAACCTCTGGTGCACCAGTTGTCCCGCCAGGGGCACCGCTGGATAGCCACGTTCGGTCAGGATAACCGCTGAAAGCATCTAAGCGGGAAACCTTCTCCAAGATCAGGTTTCTCACCCACTTGGTGGGATAAGGCCCCCCGCAGAACACGGGTTCAATAGGTCAGACCTGGAAGCTCAGTAATGGGTGTAGGGAACTGGTGCTAACCGGCCGAAAACTTACAACACCCTCCCTTTTGGAAAAGGGAGGCAAAAACAAACTCGCAACCACATCCGTTCACGGCGCTAGCCGTGCGTCCACACCCCCCACCAGAACAAATTTGCATAGAGTTACGGCGGCCACAGCGGCAGGGAAACGCCCGGTCCCATTCCGAACCCGGAAGCTAAGCCTGCCAGCGCCGATGATACTGCCCCTCCGGGTGGAAAAGTAGGACACCGCCGAACATACAAAAACACCCCCGGTAACGGTGGTGTTTTTGTATGTTTATATCGACTCAGCCGCTCGCGAGCGGGCGAATTATGGCTTCGATTTTCGCAATGACGATACCCTCGCGGGCGGGGGCGCTCAGTCGAAGAGCGTCAAGTCTGCGGGCGCCCGGCTTTTCTCCAACTCGAGCAGAGCTCGTTTCCGGTTGATTCCACCGCCGTACCCGGTGAGCTTTCCGCTGGCGCCGATCACGCGGTGGCACGGGACGATGATGGCGATGGGATTGTGGCCGTTGGCCAATCCCACGGCGCGTGCGGCGCCGGGGGCGCCGATCTGGTCGGCGATTTCCCCGTAGGACCGGGTTTCCCCGTACGGGATTGTCAGCAATGCTTTCCATACTCGTTGCTGAAAGTCGGTTCCCCGGAGGTCAAGTTCCACATCGAATTCGGTGAGCTCGCCGGCGAAATAAGCGTTGAGTTGGTCGACAGCGCCAGAAAATGCGCCGGGGTCGGGTGTCCAGTGTGTGCGGCTTGGCTCATACGTCTGCTCGAGCATCCGCAGGTTCGTCAACACCGAGCCATGCCCGGCCAGGGTTAATGGCCCGATGGGGCTATCGATGGTGCGGTAGTGAATCATGCGATCTTCTCCTGCGGTGGCCATTGGTTTACCGGATGTTCCAGGGTGGTCCACAGGTGCTGGGTGGCATAGGAGCGCCAGGGGCGCCAGCGAGCGCTGTGCACCGTCAGGGCTCGTCGTTGTGCAGGCAGGCCCAGCTTTTTGGCGGCCAGCCGCAGGCCGAGATCACTGGCCGGAAAGGCGTCCGGGTCACCGAGGCCGCGCATGGCGATGACCTCCGCGGTCCAGGGGCCCACTCCGGGCAGCGCTAGCAACTGCCCGCGGGCGCGTTGCCAGTCACATCCGGCGTCCAGGACCAGACTTTTGTCGGCAAGGCTGGCGACGAGCGCGTTTATGGTCCTTTGACGCGCCTTGGGGACGGCCAGATGGCCGGGATCGATCTCAGCGAGCTGCTCGATCGACGGGAAGGTGTGGGTCAAAGCGCCGTGGCGATCGTGGACCGGCCGTCCGTAGGCGGCGACCAGTCGGCCCGCGTGAGTGCTTGCGGCCTTCGTCGATACCTGTTGGGCGAGGACCGCCCGCACGGCGAATTCTGCCTCGTCGACTGTGCGGGGAATGCGTTGCCCGGGTGCCTTGCCCACCACTGCGCGCAGATCCGGATCGGCGCCCAGCGCCTCGACGATCGCTTCGGGATCGGCGTCGAGGTCCAGCAGCCGTCGGCAACGTGCAGTGGCCGTCATCAGGTCGCGGAAATCATCGAGCACAAGCAGGCAGCGCACATGATCGGGTGCCGGCGTCAGGCTGACGATGCCGTTGCCCCATGGGAGCCGTAGCGTGCGTCGGTACGCACCATCGCGGACCTCTTCGCAACCCGGCACCGCGGTGGCGGCCAGATGGCCGAAAACACCCTCGAAGGCGAATGGTGCACGGACGGGTAGCCGCAGCGACACCGTGCCCGCTGATGCGGTGGCAGACTCGAATCGGGCGGCCGCGCGCGCACGCAATGCCGTCGGTGTGCCGTCGCACGCCAGGCGAACGGTGTCGTTGAACTGACGGATGCTGGAAAACCCGGCGGCGAATGCGACATCGCCGAACGGCAGGTTCGTGGTCTCGATCAGCACCCGGGCGGTCTGCATGCGTTGGGCGCGGGCCAACGCGAGCGGACCGGCGCCGACCACGGCCTGCAACAGCCGCTCCAGCTGGCGAATGGTGTAACCGAGCTGGGCCGCGAGGCCGCTGACACCGTCGCGGTCCACCGTTCCGTCGGCAATCAGCCGCATCGCCCGCGCCACGACGTCACTACGCACATTCCATTCCGGAGACCCAGGCGAGGCGTCGGGGCGGCACCGTTTGCAGGCCCGGAATCCCTCCCCCTGAGCGGCCGCCGCAGTCGGCAGGAACCGGACATTGCGCGCGAACGGTGGCCGGACGGGGCAACTCGGCCGGCAGTAGACACCGGTGGTCAAAACCGCGACGACGAACCAGCCGTCGAACCGGGCGTCTTTGGACTGGACCGCCCGGTAGCAGCGTTCGAAGTCGTCGTGCACCCTTCAACAATTACACCCGCCCACCGACATGACTGGCGGAAAAACGACATTGTGATGGGGTCGTCGTGGGTTCGGGCAGGTTACCTACGCGGCTTGGTCAGCCCGACCGGCTTGGCCAGCCGGACCGGTTGGTCGTGCCCACGAAGTTTCACATGCCTACCCAAAGACCAACGGGCGCGCTCCTCTTCGCTTGCGGCGTCCACGGCCTGTGCCGAAGCCAGCAACTTGCCGGGACGCGATTTGGCCAGTTCGCACAATCGGGCCGCCTCGTTGACCGGCTCCCCGATCACGGTGTACTCGAACCGTTCTCGGGCACCCACGTTGCCGGCAATGACCTGCCCCGCCGCCACGCCGATCCCGGCCTGGCACTCGGGCATTTCGTTGACCAGCCGATCGGCTATCGCCCGCGCGGCGGCCAGTGCCTTGTCTTCGGGACAGGGAAGCCGGTTCGGGGCGCCGAAGATGGTTAGCGACGCGTCCCCCTCGAACTTGTTGACCAATCCGTGGTGGCGGTCGACCTCGTCGACGACAATCGCGAAGAACTTGTTGAGCAGCTTGACGACGTCGGCCGGCGGCCGGCTGGTCACCAATTGCGTCGAGCCGACGATGTCGATGAACACGACGGCGACGTGGCGTTCTTCGCCGCCCAGTTTCGAACGTTCACGCTCGGCGGCGGCGGCGACTTCGCGTCCGACGTGGCGGCCGAACAGATCGCGCACTCGTTCGCGCTCCCGCAGTCCGGCGACCATCGCGTTGAAACCACGCTGCAGCTCGCCGAGTTCGGTGCCGTCGAAGACCACCAGGTTGGTCCGTAGCTCGCCCCGCTCGACGCGCCGCAGCGCCGCACGCACCACCCGCACCGGGGTCGCCGTCAGCCAGGCCAGGATCCACATCAGGATGAACCCGAACACCAATGTGACCATCGAGATGATCAGCACGCCCGTCGCGAACTGCATCCGAGTGAGATTGAGCAGCACCATTTCGAACATCGCCATCAGGGCGATGCCGACGACGGGTACTCCCGAACCGAGCAGCCACACCACCATGGTCCGGCCCAGGATTCCCGGCGCCAACCGGCGTGGCGGCGGCCCGGCCTCGAGCGCCTGGGCGGCGAACGGGCGCAATGCGAACTCGGTATGCAGATAGGTTGCGGTTGCGACCAATACGCCGCAAAAGCTGACCGCGAACAGGAATCGCGGGATGAACGCGTTGTTGATCAGGCCGTAGAGTGTCGTCAAGAGCGCCGTGCCAACACCCCAGAACATGAGGTGGCCCACGGCGACTCGCCAGGGGGCCAGGAAGGTGCGGCGCTCCTCCTCACGAGTCGGTTTCCGTCCTTCGATCGCCCAGCGCAGGGCTTGCACGGTCTGCCTGGTCAGTGCGTAGCTACCCAAAGCGAGGGCTAGCAGGACATAGCCCGGTACCACCCCGAACGTGAGCCACCGTGGCGTGTCGCGAACGATGCTCGGTTCGGGGATGGCGATCGTCACCAATAGCAGGGCAACCCCGATGCCGAGCAGGTTCGCGGTCACGACCAGCGCGGTCAGCATGACCTGGATCCGTACCCGTCGGCGCCGTTGGCTTTCCGAAACCCGCCCAAGCAGCCAGGAGCCGTACGCGGGAGTTTCTGGCAGCCGGCCGCTCTGCCGGGTCACCGTCTCCAGCACCCGACCCAAGCGTTGCGCCGTGCTCTTCTTGGCCGACATTGTGGCGTCAGACTAGTTTGTCGAAGAGTCGGGTGCGACCGGTTGGCGCGCTCGTGTTGTTTGCCCGGCTTAGGTGGGCACGGCCAGCCGAGTCGGCTGCTCATGTCCGCGCAGCGTCACCGTCTCGCCCAAAGACCAATGGGCACGCTCGGTTTCGCTGGCAGCGTGCAGTGTGTCCGAGGATGCTAGCAATCGCGCGGGGTGTGATTTGGCCAGTTCGCACAATCGGGCCGCCTGGTTGACCGGCTTGCCGACCACTGTGTATTCGAATCTTTGCTTGGCGCCGACATTGCCGGCGACGATCTGGCCTGCCGCCACCCCGATGCCGGCTTGGACCTCGGGCATCTCGTTGGCCAGCCGCTCGGCTATGGCCCGGGCGGCGGCCAGCGCGGCGTCTTCGGGACGGTCGAGGCGGTTCGGGGCTCCGAAGATGGCCAGGGCGGCGTCGCCTGCGAACTTGTTGATCAGTCCGTGGTGACGGTCGACCTCGTTGACGACGATCGCGAAAAACCGGTTGAGGAGCTTGACCACGTGGGCGGCAGGTTGGTTGTCCACCAGCTGGGTGGAGCCGACGATGTCGACGAAGACGACGGCGGCGTGGCGGTCTTCGCCGCCTAGCTGTGGTCGTTCACGCTCGGCGGCGGCGGCGACTTCGCGTCCGACGTGGCGGCCGAAAAGGTCGCGCACGCGTTCGCGCTCGCGCAGGCCGTTGACCATCGCGTTGAAACCACGCTGCAGCTCACCGAGTTCGGTGCCGTCGAACACCACCAGATCCCCGCGCAGATCCCCCTGCTCGACACGCTTGAGCGCAGCGCGCACCACTCGCACCGGCGCCGCCGTCAGCCAAGCAAGAATCCACATCACGAGAAACCCGAAGATCAACGTGGTTATCGACAGGATCAACACCGCCGACGCGAGCTGCGTTTCGGTCAGATTGTGCACCAATAGGACGTAGAGCGCTGTCGTGGCGATGCCGGTCACAGGCACGCCTGAACCTAGCGACCACACCGTCATCGTTCGGCCCATGATGCCCGGTGCAAACCGTCGTGGCGGTCGTCCCGCTTCGAGTGCTTTAGCGGCTACGGGTCGCAGCGCGAACTCGGTGAACAAGTAGCAATTGGTGGCTACCAAAACGCCGCAGATAGTCACCGAGAACAAAATTATGGTGACGAATACGCGGTTGGCCAGCCCGTAGAGCGTGGCCAACAACGCCCCGCCGATATCCCACAGAATGAGGTGGACGGCTGCCACTCGAAACGGGAGCAGCAAGGTGTTGCGCCCGTCGGCCTGGCTCGGCGCGCGTTCCTCGATCGCCCACCGTATGGACGCTCTGACGATTCGCGTGGTTATCCAGTAGGTGCCGATGGCCAGTGCGAGCGTCGCATAGGCCGGTGCGACCCCGAAGGTGACCCACCATGGGGCGTCGGTGTAGATGCTAGGCACCGGAAAAGCGAAGGTCACCACTAGCAGCGCGACCACGATCCCGGTCAGGTTCGCCGTCATGATATAGACGGTCACGATGCGCTTGATGCGTACCCAGCGACGCGACGGGCTTTCTGACACCCGCCCAAGCAACCAGGAGCCATACGCCGGGGTCTCGGGCAGCTGGCCGCACTGACGGGTCATCGTCTCGAGTGCCTGGCCCAGGCGTTGCGCCATGGTCTTTTTCGCCGGCATGGTGGCGTCAGCCTAATCTGTCGGATGCGCCCCACGGTAAATCGTGTGGGTCTGGTGATCGCCCAGTGCACCGCCGACTATGTCGGCCGACTGAGCAGGCATCTGCAGCTGTTGAACTGGCGACGCCAGCCGGATGGGCTGGTCGTGCCCGCGAAGTGTCACGGTCTCGCCTAAAGACCAACGGGCACATTCGTTTTCACTGGCACCGCGCAACGTTTGCGACGACGCCAACAATCGGCTCGGGTATGATTTTGCCAGTTCGCACAGTCGTGCAGCCTCGTTGACCGGTTCGCCGATCACGGTGTATTCGAACCGTTCGTGGGCGCCGACATTGCCGGCGACAACCTGACCTGCCGCTACCCCGATGCCGGCTTGGCACTCCGGCATTTCGCTGGCTAGCCGGTCGGCGATGGCTCGTGCGGTGGCCAGCGCGGCATCTTCGGGATGGCTCAGGCGGTTGGGGGCCCCGAAGACTGCCAGCGAGGCGTCTCCCTGAAACTTGTTGACAAGTCCACGGTGATGGTTCACTTCATCGACGATTACCGTGAAGAACCGGTTGAGTAGCATCACGACCTCTGCCGCAGGCCGGCTGGTGACCAATTGAGTTGAACCGACGATGTCGACGAAGACGACGGCGACATGGCGCTCTTCGCCGCCCAGTTTTGGTCGCTCGCGTTCGGCTGCTGCGGCGACCTCGCGACCGACGTGGCGGCCGAAGAGATCGCGTACGCGTTCGCGCTCGCGCAGGCCCTCGACCATTCTGTTGAAACCACGCTGTAGCTCACCGAGTTCGGTCCCGTCGAATACGACCAGATCGCCGCTTAGATCGCCCTGCTCTACGCGGTTGAGCGCCTCGCGGACCACGCGCACAGGCGTGGCCGTCAGCCAAGCGAGAATCCACATCAGGATGAATCCGAAGATCAACAGTGGTGCCCACAGGATCAGCACTGTGATCATGAATTGATCATTGGAGAGTTCCCAAAACGTATCGTCGAAGATGGCGGTGAGGGCGACACCGACATTGGGTACGCCTGAACAGAGCAGCCACACCAGCATGGTTCGGCCCACGATGCCTCGCACCAGCGATCGTGGTGTTGCTCCCACTTCGAGCGCCTGGGCGGCCATCGGGCGAAGCGCAAACTCGGTTAACAGATAGCAGCTGGTGGCTGCGACAACGCCGATGACGCCCATCGAAAACAGGAACCGCGGGATAAACAACCGGTTGGCCAGGCCGTAGATTATCGTCCACAACGCTGCGGCGGCGCCCCACAGGAAAAGAACTGCCAACGCCACTCGCAGTGGGACTAGGAAAGCGCTGCGCGCCTCATCATGGCTGGGGGTGCGTTCCTCGATTGCCCACCGCAACGCTCGAGCCGTTTGCCTGGTGAGCCAGTAGGTGCCCAGTATGAAGGCGAGCACGCAGTATCCCGGAACGATCCCGAACGACACCCAATGCGGGGCGTCCAAAATCACGCTTGGTTTCGGAAAGGCGACCGTCAGTAGCATGGCACCGACAATGAGCCCGATCACGTTCGTGACCAAAATGGCGACGGTCAGCATGCCCTGGATACGTACCCGCCGCATCCGTGGGCTCTCCGACACGCGCCCAAGCAGCCATGAGCCGTATGCGGGCGTCTCTGGCCGTCGTCCAGTGCGCGGGCTGAGAGTCTCGACGGCCCCTGGCAAGTGTCGAGTGGTGGCCTTCTCGGATGGCATGGTGACGTCAGCGTAGTGTGTCGGTCACGCTCTAAGGAACAACGTCGTTGCGCGCTCTAAGGTGAGTCGGGTGCGTCTAGTCATCGCCCAGTGCACTGTCGACTACATCGGCCGGCTCACCGCGCATCTGCCGTCCGCGCGCCGGCTGTTGCTGTTCAAGGCCGACGGATCGGTCAGCGTACATGCTGACGACCGCGCCTACAAGCCGTTGAACTGGATGAGTCCGCCGTGCTGGTTGACCGAAGAGTCCGGCGGCCAGGCGCCAGTGTGGGTGGTCGAGAACAAGGCCGGCGAGCAGCTGCGCATCACTATCGAAGGAATCGAGCACGACAGTAGCCACGAGCTGGGCGTGGACCCCGGGCTGGTCAAGGACGGCGTCGAGGCCCACTTGCAGGCGTTGCTCGCCGAGCACATCCAATTGCTGGGCGAAGGGTACACGCTGGTCCGCCGCGAGTACATGACCGCGATCGGACCCGTCGACCTGCTGTGCCGCGACGAACGAGGTGGCTCGGTCGCGGTGGAAATCAAGCGGCGTGGCGAGATCGACGGCGTGGAGCAGCTGACCCGCTACCTCGAGTTGCTCAACCGCGACAGTGTGCTCGCGCCGGTCAAGGGGGTGTTTGCCGCTCAACAGATCAAGCCGCAGGCTCGGATTCTGGCCACCGACCGCGGGATCCGTTGTTTGACATTGGATTACGACACAATGCGCGGGATGGATAGCGGCGAGTACCGGCTGTTCTGAGTTGCGCGATTAAACTGATGCGATGGCTCGGCGCCGCAAACCGCTGCACCGGCAGCGGCCGGAACCGCCGTCGTGGGCCCTGCGCCGAGTGGAAGCGGGGCCCGATGGCCACGAGTATGAAGTACGACCGGTCGCTGCGGCCCGCGCCGTCAAGACCTATCGCTGTCCGGGGTGTGATCACGAAATCCGTTCCGGTACTGCACATGTGGTAGTGTGGCCGACTGACTTGCCGCAAGCCGGCGTCGATGACCGGCGTCACTGGCACACCCCGTGCTGGGCGAACCGAGCAACCCGCGGTCCGACTCGAAAATGGACCTAGGCTTTTGGCGGCTGGTGCGCCCTGCTGGTGCGCCTTAGGGGGCCGGCTCCACCAACTCGATCAGAACCCCGCCGGCGTCTTTCGGGTGGATGAAGTTGATCCGTGAGTTCGCGGTGCCACGCCTGGCCGTCTCGTAGACCAGCCGGACGCCCTGGGAGCGCAGCCGCCGACACATGGCGTCAAGATCGCTGACCCGGCACGCCAGCTGTTGGATGCCTGGCCCGCGCTTGTCCAGGAACTTCGCTATCACCGAGGATTCGTCGAGCGGGGCCATCAACTGGATTTGCGCCGCGGAGCCCGGCACCGCCAGCAGTGCCTCGCGGATGCCCTGATCGTCGTTGATTTCCTCGTGGACCAGGATCATGCCAAGGTGGTCGTGATACCACTCGATGGCAACGTCCAGGTCGGCGACCGCAATACCGACGTGATCGAGTCCAGTTACCAACGAGGTAGCCAGCATGTGACGGGCGTGGACTTGATCGGTCGTCATCACACAACGGTAACCTGAAGGGAAAGAATCTGCTTCTCCGGGTCGGTCAGATCGGCTTTCGGGTGCGCTGAGGAGGTAGTCATAACGACATCGGTGATTGTTGCTGGCGCGCGTACACCCATCGGCAAGTTGATGGGCTCCCTGAAGGATTTCAGCGCCAGCGAGCTGGGTGCCATCGCCATTAAGGGCGCCCTGGAGAAGGCCAACGTGCCGGCGTCCTTGGTCGAGTACGTGATCATGGGCCAGGTGTTGACCGCGGGTGCCGGGCAAATGCCCGCACGGCAGGCGGCAGTGGCGGCCGGCATCGGTTGGGATGTCCCTGCGCTGACGATCAACAAGATGTGCCTGTCCGGCATCGACGCAATCGCGCTGGCTGATCAACTCATTCGGGCCAGAGAGTTCGACGTGGTGGTGGCCGGCGGTCAGGAGTCGATGACGAAGGCGCCCCACCTGTTGATGAATAGCCGGTCGGGTTACAAGTACGGCGACGTTACGGTTTTGGACCACATGGCCTACGACGGTCTGCACGACGTGTTCACCGATCAGCCGATGGGCGCGCTCACCGAGCAACGCAACGACGTCGACATGTTCACCCGCTCCGAACAGGACGAGTACGCGGCTGCGTCCCACCAAAAGGCGGCCGCGGCATGGAAGGACGGCGTATTCGCCGACGAGGTGATCCCGGTGAACATCCCGCAGCGCACGGGCGATCCACTGCAGTTCACCGAGGACGAGGGGATCCGCGCCAACACCACCGCCGCCGCGCTGGCCGGTCTGAAGCCGGCGTTCCGTGGCGACGGCACCATCACCGCCGGGTCGGCGTCACAGATCTCCGACGGTGCGGCCGCGGTGGTGGTCATGAACCAGGAAAAGGCCCAGGAACTGGGGCTGACCTGGCTAGCCGAGATCGGCGCCCACGGTGTGGTGGCCGGGCCGGATTCCACACTGCAATCGCAGCCGGCCAACGCGATCAACAAGGCGCTGGATCGCGAGGGCATCTCGGTGGACCAGCTCGACGTGGTGGAGATCAACGAGGCGTTCGCTGCGGTGGCATTGGCCTCGATACGCGAACTCGGGCTGAACCCCCAGATCGTCAACGTCAACGGTGGTGCGATTGCCGTCGGGCATCCCCTCGGCATGTCAGGGACGCGAATCACGCTACATGCGGCGCTGCAGTTGGCACGCCGGGGATCGGGCGTCGGGGTTGCCGCATTGTGCGGGGCTGGCGGGCAGGGCGACGCACTGATATTGCGGGCCGGATAGCGGTTGAGGGGTCGGTGGCGGCCAGTGTGATCTTGGTCATACCAACCGATCGCGGTATGTCGGCTCCTGCCGCAGGGTCGGCGCCACCGGGTGGATCGATGACCGCAGCGGCATGACAGACTTGACGGCGTGACGCGTCCGCGACCCCCGCTCGGGCCGGCCATGGCCGGTGCTGTTGACCTCTCCGGCATCAAACAACGTGCCCAGCAAAACGCTGCGGCGAGCACGGATGCCGACCGGGCACTGTCGACGCCGTCCGGTGTGACCGAGATCACCGAGGCGAACTTCGAGGACGAGGTGATCGTCCGGTCCGACGAAGTGCCGGTGGTGGTGTTGCTGTGGTCACCCCGCAGCGAGGTATGCGTCGACTTGCTTGACACGCTGTCCGGCTTGGCCGCTGCCGCTAAGGGCAAGTGGTCGCTGGCGTCGGTTAACGTTGACGTCGCACCCAGGGTGGCACAGATATTCGGCGTCCAAGCGGTTCCGACCGTGGTGGCCTTGGCTGCGGGACAGCCGATCTCGAGCTTCCAGGGCCTCCAGCCCGCGGACCAACTGAGTCGCTGGGTGGATTCCCTGTTGTCTGCGACAGCCGGAAAGCTCAAGGGCGCAGCGAGTTCCGAGGAGTCCACCGAAGTCGATCCAGCGGTGGCACAGGCGCGCCAGCAGCTCGAGGATGGCGACTTTGTTGCCGCGCGCAAGTCATATCAGGCGATTTTGGATGCCAACCCAGGAAGCGTCGAAGCCAAGGCGGCCATCCGCCAGATCGAATTCCTCATCCGCGCAACCGCACAACGGCCCGACGCCGTCTCGGTCGCCGACAGCTTGTCGGATGACATCGACGCCGCGTTTGCGGCAGCCGACGTGCAAGTCCTCAACCAGGATGTGAGTGCGGCCTTCGAGCGCCTGATCGCGTTGGTGCGTCGGACATCTGGAGAAGAGCGCACCCGGGTGCGCACCCGGCTGATCGAGCTGTTCGAGCTGTTCGACCCCGCCGATCCCGAGGTCGTGGCCGGTCGGCGCAACCTCGCCAACGCGCTGTACTGAGGCCGGCTGGCGAGCAGACGCAGAATCGCCTAAACCCGCACGGGTTTAGGCGATTCTGCGTCTGCTCGCGCTGGGCGGCTACGACAACCCGGGTGATCCGTTCAGGCCGAGCAGCCCGGCGGTGCCGCCGGCGCCACCCTTACCCGGCGCACTGCCGACTCCGCCGTTTCCGCCGTTGCCTCCATTGCCGATCAGGGTGGCGTTGCCGCCGGAGCCGCCGACACCGCCGTTTGCCACCACGCTTGCGCCGCCGGCGCCGCCGTCGCCGCCGTTGCCGACCATCCCGGCCTTGCCACCCTTGCCGCCGTTCCCCCCGTCGCCGGCGATGCCGAGTCCGCCGGCGCCGCCGGCGCCGCCATCGCCGTTGAGCAGGCCGGCGTTGCCGCCGGCCCCACCGTCGCCGGCGGTCTCGCCGAACCCGCCGGCTCCGCCGGCCCCGCCCGCACCCGAGAGCCCGGCGGCGTTGCCGCCGGCCCCGCCGGCCCCCCCGACCGACCCGAATTCGATGCCAGTCCCGCCGGCGCCACCAGCGCCGCCGTCACCGATCAACCCGCCGGTGCCGCCGGTGCGGCCGCTACCGGCCGCGCCCCGGACGCTGTCGCCGCCGGTACCGCCGGCGCCGCCGTCGCCGATCAGCTTGGCGGCCCCGCCGCTGCCACCGGACCCGCCGATGCCGCCGGCCATTTGGTCCGCACTGGAGGCGCCGAACCCTCCGGTGCCCCCGGCGCCGCCGGGACCGAACAGTGCGCCGGCACCGCCGATGCCGCCGACGCCTCCTTTGCCGCCGGTGCCGCCGGGGTCGGGCGCGCCGAGACCGGTTCCGCCGGTGCCGCCAATGCCGCCAGCGCCGAAGAGGATGCCGGCGTTGCCGCCCGCCCCGCCGGCCCCGCCCTCACCGCCCACGAGTTGGTTACCGGTGCCAGTTCCGCCGGTGCCGCCGGTCCCGCCGTTGCCGGTGAAGATGCCGCCGTCGCCTCCGGTGCCGCCGTTCCCTCCGGCCGAGCCGGAGACTCCGAACCCGCCGGCGCCGCCGGCACCGCCATTGGAGAACAGCCCGCCGCCCCCGCCGGTGCCGCCGGTGCCACCGGTGCCCCCGTTGACGCTCAACCCGCCGGTGCCGCCGGCACCGCCGGCGGCCAACACCTCGAACAGCCCGCTGCGACCGCCGGCCCCGCCGGCGCCACCGTTGAAGCCTGGCCCGCCGGCCCCGCCGATGCCACCGGCTCCGAACAGCCCGGCCGCCCCGCCGTCGCCGCCGAGCCCGCCTGTGCCGGTGTTCCCGACTCCGCCGGGCCCACCGGCGCCGCCGGAGCCGAACAGCAGCCCGCCGGCCCCGCCGGCCCCGCCAGCCGCGCCGTTGCCCGGGCCGTCACCCCCGGCCCCACCCGCCCCGCCGTTGCCGAATAGCCCCGCGGCTCCACCTGGGCCGCCGGCCTGGCCGGGCGCCCCGGACCCGCCGGCCCCGCCGTTGCCGTACAGCAGCCCGCCGGCCCCGCCGGCTTGCCCGGTCCCCGGTGCGCCGTTGGCGCCGTTGCCGATCAGCGGACGCCCCAGCAACAGCTGGGTGGGCGTGTTCACAATGTTGAGCAGGCCCTCCAACGGCGCCGCGGCGGCGGCCTCAGCGCTCGCGTACGCGCCAGCGCCCGCAGTAAAGGTTTGAACGAACTGGGCATGAAACGCCGACATCTGAGCGCTCACCGCCTGATAGGCCTGGCCATGCGCGGCGAACAGCGACGCGATGGCCGCCGACACCTCATCAGCACCGGCTGCCAGAAGTTCCGTCGTCGGGCCCAATGCCGCGGCGTTGGCGGCCCCCAGCGTCGACCCGATGTTCGCCAAATCCGAAGCGGCCCTCACCAGCGTCTCGGGAGCGGCGATTACAAACGACATGCTTTCCTCCGATCAGCTGTGCGTCGAGTATCCAGCTCGAGTTAGCACAGGGTAGCGCTATCGCTTAGCCTTTCTGATCAATCTCGGAGTGCAGTGTGCAGAGTGCATCGAATCGGCTCATCAGGCATGTGCAATCTGCTCATGGCAGGCGCTAGGCGGGCGTCAGCCACAGCGCCGAAGTGGGCGGCAGCACCAGCACCGCGGACGCCGGGCGGCCATGCCAGGGGTCGTCGGTGGCGTCCACGCCGCCGAGGTTGCCGATCCCTGAGCCGTGGTAGATCGTCGCGTCGGTATTGAGCACCTCGCGCCAGCGGCCCGCGCGCGGCAGCCCGAGTCGATAGTCACGGTGTTCGGCACCTGCGAAATTGAACACGCAGGCCAGCACCGAGCCGTCGCTGCCGTAGCGCATAAAGCTCAACACATTGTTGGCGGAGTCGTTGGCGTCGATCCAAGAATAGCCTTCGGGGGTGGTGTCTAAGCTCCACAGCGCCGGGTGGCATCGGTAGATGTCGTTGATGTCGCGCACCAGCCGCTGAATCCCGTTGGAGAAGCCGTTTTCGTCGAGTTGGAACCAGTCCAGGCCGCGCTGCTCGGACCATTCGGCGCGTTGGCCGAATTCCTGACCCATGAACAGCAATTGCTTGCCGGGGTGTGCCCATTGGTAGGCAAGCAGGCTACGCAGGCCGGCGGCCTTGACGTGATTGTTGCCCGGCATCCGCCCCCACAGCGTGCCTTTGCCGTGCACCACCTCGTCATGACTGAGCGGCAACACGTAATTTTCGCTGAACGCATACAGCATCGAGAACGTCATCTCGTGGTGGTGGTAGCTGCGGTACACCGGATCTCGGCTGACGTAGTCGAGCGTGTCGTGCATCCAGCCCATGTTCCACTTCATCGAAAAGCCCAGGCCGCCAATGTTGGTCGGGCGGGTCACCCCAGGCCACGACGTGGACTCCTCGGCGATGGTGACGATTCCCGGCGCGACCTTGTGCGCCGTGGCGTTCATCTCCTGCAGGAACTGCACTGCTTCCAGGTTCTCCCGGCCGCCGTGGACGTTGGGGGTCCAGCCGCCCTCGGGTCGCGAGTAGTCTAGATAGAGCATTGAGGCCACCGCGTCCACCCGCAGGCCGTCGATGTGGAACTCCTGTAGCCAGTACAACGCATTGGCTACCAGAAAGTTGCGCACTTCCGGGCGGCCGAAGTCGAACACGTATGTGCCCCAATCCAGTTGCTCGCCGCGTTTGGGATCGGAATGTTCGTAGAGCGGAGTGCCGTCGAACCGTCCCAGGGCCCACGCGTCCTTCGGGAAGTGCGCTGGGACCCAATCCACGATGACGCCGATGCCGGCCTGGTGCAGGGCGTCGACCAGCGCCCGGAAGTCGTCGGGTGTGCCGAATCGTGATGTCGGCGCATAGTAGGACGTGACCTGATACCCCCATGATCCGGCGAATGGATGCTCGGCGACGGGCAACAGCTCCACATGGGTAAACCCTTGATCCACAATGTAATCCGTCAACTCACGAGCAAGCTGGCGGTAGCTGAGTCCAGGCCGCCACGAACCGAGATGGACTTCGTAGGTGCTCATCGCCTCGTTCACCGGGTTGCGCAGCGCACGCCCAGCCATCCAGTCGTCGTCACCCCAGGTGTAGTCACTCGACGTCACCCGCGATGCGGTCTGCGGCGGCACCTCGGTGCCGAACGCGAACGGGTCGGCCCGATCGGTAACCACGCCGTCGGCGCCGTGCACGCGGAACTTGTACAGACCGTCGCAAGGGAAGTCGGGCCAGAACAATTCCCATACCCCTGATGGGCCGAGCACCCGCATGGGGGCTTCGTGGCCATTCCAACCGTTGAACTCGCCGATCAAGCTGACGCCCTTGGCGTTGGGCGCCCACACGGCGAACGACACGCCACTCACCACACCGTCGGCCGTGGTAAACGAGCGGGGGTGGGCACCCAGGACTTCCCAAAGCCGTTCGTGGCGGCCCTCGGCGAACAGGTGCAGGTCGACCTCGCCCAGGGTGGGCAGGAATCGGTACGCATCGGCCACGGTGTGTGGCTCGCAACCTTCATAGGTCACCTGCAGGCGGTAGTCGATGAGGTCGACGAACGGCAATGCGACGGCAAACAGGCCAGAATCGAGGTGCTGCAACGAGAACCGGTCCTTACCAACGAGCGCGACGACCTCGACGGCATGCGGACGGAACGCTCGGATGACGGTATGGTCGCCGTATTCGTGGGCGCCCAGGATGCCGTGCGGGTTGTGATGTGTACCCGCCACCAAGCGCGCCATTTCGGCCGGCTCGGGTGCAAGGTGCTCCCCGGTGAGTTTCTCGGATCGACTCATGAGCCCGTCACCTCCTGCGCAGCAGCGTGTTTCGGCTCTCGTAGGGCACGGCTGGCATGTTGATGATGTGGGCGACTGCCCGTGCTGGGTCGATGCGGATGTAATTGGCTTGCCCCCATTGGTATTCTTCGCCGGTTATCTCGTCGCGCACCCAAAACCGGTCGTAGTCCTCCATGCCCAACGCCGCCATGTCCAACCACAGCGTAGCTTCTTCAGGACCAAATGCGTTGAGTGTCACCACCACCAACACGCAGTCGCCGGTGGCCGGGTCGAACTTGCTGTAGGCCAGCAACGCGTCGTTGTCAACGTGGTGAAAATGAATGGTACGCAACTGTTGAAACGCCGGGTGCAGCCGGCGAATTATATTGAGCCGTGTGATGAACGGCTGCAAAGATCTACCCTGGTCCAGCGCGCTGGCAAAGTCGCGGGGACGCAATTCGTACTTCTCCGAGTCCAGGTACTCCTCGCTGCCCTCGCGCACCGCACGGTGCTCGAAAAGCTCATAACCGCAGTACATCCCCCAGGCTGGGCTCATGGTGGCGGCCAGCACCGCGCGGATGGCGAACATGCCTGGACCGTTGTGCTGCAGCACCGCGTGCAGGATGTCCGGGGTGTTGACGAACAGGTTGGGCCGACGGTAGTCGGCGAGTTCGGCTATCTGGTTGCCGAATTCGGTGAGCTCCCACTTGGTCGTGCGCCAGGTGAAATAGCTGTAGGACTGCGTGAAGCCGAGCTTGGCCAGCCCGTACTGGCGGGCGGGCGGGGTGAAAGCCTCGGACAGGAACAGCACGTCGGGGTCGACGGTCTTCACCTGCGCGATCAGCCAGGCCCAGAAGTTGGGTGGTTTGGTGTGGGGATTGTCGACGCGAAAGAACTTGACGCCGTGGTTAACCCAATGTTGCACCACGCGCAGCACTTCGTCGTACAGGCCCTCGGGATCGTTGTCGAAGTTGAGCGGATAGATGTCCTGGTACTTCTTCGGTGGATTCTCCGCGTAGGCGATGGTGCCGTCCGGCAGCTCGGTGAACCACTGCCGGTGTTCGCGGGCCCACGGATGATCCGGTGCGCATTGCAGCGCCAGGTCCAGCGCGACCTCCATGCCCAGATCGCGTGCCGCGGAGACGAAGTCGTCGAAGTCGTCGATGGTGCCCAGGCTGGGATGAACGGTATCGTGACCGCCCTCATCGCTACCGATCGCCCACGGCGATCCCACGTCTGTCGGTGCGGCGGTGGGCGAGTTGTTGCGACCCTTGCGATGCACCTTGCCAATTGGATGGATCGGCGGCAGGTACACCACGTCGAACCCCATGCCGGCGATGCGCGGAAGTTCTGCCGCAGCGGTGGCGAAGGTGCCGTGTACCGGGTTGCCGTCGTCGTCCCACCCGCCGGTTGAGCGCGGAAACATCTCATACCAAGCGCCGAACCGGGCCAACGGCCGATCCACCCAGACGCCGAATTGCTCGCCCCGGGTGACCAGGTCCCGCAGCGGATAGTCGGCCAGCAGCTCTTCGATTTCCGGTGTCAGGGCCAACGCGGTGCGGGTCACCGGGTCACCGGGGGTCCGCAGCGCTGCCGCGGCCGCCAGGAGGGGATCGCGTAACCCGCGCGGCACACCGGTCGCCGCGCGCTCCAACAGCACCGCGCCTACCAACAGGTCGTTGGACAGCTCGGTCTCTCCCTGGCCGGCATCTAGCTTGGCTATCAGCCCATGGCGCCAGGTGTGGATCGGGTCACCCCAACCATCCACCCGGAAGGTCCACAATCCGACCCGGTCGGGGGTGAACTGGCCGTGGAAAACGAAGGGCTCCTGGCCGCTCGTCATCGGGATCAGCAGCGGCTTGACGCGTTGTTGGGGCTCGCTCGGCGTCGGAAGCACCCTGGCCCGGGGTCTGTCGGTGAGGTGTGGGTAACGCACTCCGAGGTAGCGCACGACCAGCGTCGCTGCGACGGCCTCGTGGCCTTCACGCCAGACCGCCGCGCTGACCGGGACCACCTCGCCGACCACCGCCTTGGCGGGATATACGCCGCACGAAACGACGGGCGCGACGTCATCGATTTCGACACGACCGGGCACCCACCACTCCGTTTCCGTTCCGATTGCCCGGCCACTCACCGGGACATCTTGTATGTGTCGTTCCTTGTGTGTCCTTCTTGCGCCCGATACCCACCCTAGTATCCGATCACACCCGCGAAGGCACAGCGGTCGGCGGGCGCACTGCACGCGGTGGCATCCTCAGTAAGGTAAGGACGCGTGAAAGCCCTTCGCCGGTTTACCGTCCGAGCCCACCTACCCGAACGTCTTGCCGCCCTGGACCAGCTGTCTACCAATCTGCGGTGGTCCTGGGACAAACCGACACAGGATCTGTTCGCGGCGATCGACCCTGCACTGTGGGAGCAATGCGGTCATGATCCGGTGGCGCTGCTGGGCGCGGTGAACCCAGCGCGTCTCGACGAACTTGCGCTGGACGCAGAATTTTTGGGCGCCCTCGATGAGCTGGCGGCCGACTTGAACGACTACCTGAGCCGTCCGCTGTGGTATCAGGAGCAGCAGGACGCCGGGGTAGCCGCACAAGCCCTGCCGACCGGGATCGCGTACTTCTCGCTGGAGTTCGGGGTAGCCGAGGTGTTGCCTAATTACTCGGGCGGTCTTGGGATTCTCGCCGGCGACCATCTGAAATCCGCGTCCGATCTGGGCGTGCCGCTGATCGCGGTGGGGTTGTACTACCGCTCCGGCTACTTCCGGCAATCGCTTACCGCGGACGGCTGGCAGCACGAGACCTACCCATCGCTGGACCCGCAAGGGCTGCCGTTGCGTCTGCTCACCGACGCCAACGGGGATCCAGTGCTGGTCGAGGTCGCCCTGGGAGACAACGCCGTGTTGCGCGCCCGGATCTGGGTAGCGCAGGTGGGTAGGGTTCCGTTGCTCTTGTTGGATTCTGATATCCCGGAGAACGAGCACGACCTGCGCAACGTCACCGACCGCCTCTACGGTGGCGACCAGGAACATCGCATCAAACAAGAGATCCTGGCCGGCATCGGCGGGGTGCGGGCGATTCGTGCGTACACCGCCGTCGAAAAGCTCACCCCGCCTGAGGTCTTCCACATGAACGAGGGCCACGCCGGATTCCTCGGCATCGAACGCATCCGTGAACTGGTCACCGATGCGGGTTTGGATTTCGACACCGCATTGACTGTGGTGCGGTCCAGCACGGTGTTCACCACTCATACTCCCGTCCCCGCCGGGATCGACCGGTTCCCGCTCGAGATGGTGCAGCGCTACGTCAATGACCAGCGCGGCGATGGCCGGTCTCGGCTGTTGCCTGGGTTGCCGGCCGACCGCATCGTCGCGTTGGGCGCCGAGGACGATCCGGCCAAATTCAACATGGCACACATGGGCCTGCGGCTGGCGCAGCGGGCCAACGGCGTCTCGTTGCTGCATGGCCGGGTCAGTCGTGCCATGTTCAACGAGCTGTGGGCGGGATTCGACCCCGATGAGGTGCCGATCGGCTCCGTCACCAACGGTGTGCACGCGCCCACCTGGGCGGCGCCGCAGTGGTTGCAGCTGGGCCGCGAGCTGGCCGGGTCGGACTCTTTGCGCGAGCCCGTCGTTTGGCAGCGACTGCATCAGGTCGATCCTGCTCATCTGTGGTGGATCCGCTCACAACTGCGGTCGATGCTGGTGGAGGACGTCCGGGCGCGGTTGCGGCAATCATGGCTGGAACGTGGTGCAACGGATGCCGAACTGGGTTGGATCGCGACGGCATTCGATCCGAATGTGCTCACCGTCGGCTTCGCCCGGCGGGTCCCGACCTACAAGCGGCTGACGTTGATGTTGCGCGATCCCGATCGGCTCGAGCAACTGCTGCTCGACGAACAGCGGCCGATCCAGCTGATAGTGGCTGGGAAGTCGCACCCGGCCGACGACGGGGGCAAAGCGCTGATCCAGCAGGTGGTGCGGTTCGCCGACCGGCCGCAGGTCCGCCACCGCATCGCCTTCCTGCCGAACTACGACATGTCGATGGCCCGGCTGTTGTACTGGGGCTGCGACGTCTGGTTGAACAACCCGCTGCGGCCGCTAGAGGCGTGTGGTACCTCGGGCATGAAAAGCGCGCTTAACGGCGGGCTGAATTTGTCGATCCGTGACGGCTGGTGGGACGAGTGGTACGACGGCGAAAACGGTTGGGAGATACCGTCTGCCGACGGTGTGGCGGACGAGAACCGTCGCGACGACCTGGAGGCCGGCGCGCTCTACGACCTGCTGGCACAAGCCGTGGCACCGAAGTTCTACGAGCGCGATGAACGCGGGGTGCCGCAGCGGTGGGTAGAGATGGTCCGGCATACCCTACAAACGCTCGGGCCCAAGGTGCTGGCTTCTCGAATGGTGCGCGACTACGTCGAGCATTACTACGCGCCGGCGGCGCAGTCTTTTCGCCGGACCGCGGGCGCCCAGTTCGACGCGGCCCGCGAGCTGGCCGACTACCGCCGGCGCGCGGAAGAAGCGTGGCCCAAGATCGAGATTGCCGACGTCGACAGCACCGGTCTGCCGGATACTCCACTGCTCGGGTCCCAGCTGACCCTGACGGCAACCGTGCGGCTGGCCGGGCTGAGGCCAAACGACGTGACGGTGCAGGGGGTGCTGGGCAGGGTCGACTCCGGCGATGTGCTAATGGATCCGGTCACCGTCGAGATGGCGCATACCGGCACCGGCGACGGCGGCTACGAGATCTTCTCGACGACGACGCCGCTGCCGCTGGCGGGGCCAGTCGGATACACCGTGCGGGTGCTGCCTCGCCACCCGATGCTGGCCGCCAGCAACGAGCTCGGCCTGGTCACCCTGGCCTGACCCGCCGAGAAGACGCAAAAGCTCCTAAATCTGGCCGATTTAGTGGGCTTTTGCGTCTGCTCGCGCAAGGCGCCGCAGGGCCGCGCGCACTTGCGTGGCGTTGGTGGTCTGCCAAAAGGGCGGCAGCGAGGCTCGCAGGAATTCGCCATAGCGGGCGGTAGCCATCCGTGAATCGAGCACCGCAACCACGCCCCGATCGGTGACGCGCCGTAACAGCCGGCCGGATCCCTGTGCCAGCAGCAGCGCCGCGTGGCTGGCGGCGACCGTCATGAAGCCGTTGCCGCCACGGGCGGCCACCGCACGCTGGCGGGCACTCAGCAGGGGATCGTCCGGCCGGGGGAACGGGATGCGGTCGATCAACACCAACGACAGCGACGGTCCCGGCACGTCGACCCCCTGCCACAGCGACAGCGTGCCGAACAGGGAGGTCGCCGCATCGGCGGTGAACTTCTCCACCAGCGTGGACGTACTGTCGTCGCCCTGACACAACACCGGCGTGGACAGCCGTTCGCGCATGGCCTCGGTGGCTGCCCGGGCGGCCCGCATGGACGAGAACAGCCCCAGGGTGCGCCCACCTGCAGCGGTGATGAGTTCGGCGATCTCGGTCAGTTGTTCGGCCGAGCCGCTGCCGTCTCGGCCCGGCGGCGGGAGATGGGCGGCCACGTAGAGGATTCCCGACTTTGCGTGCTGGAAAGGCGAGCCCACGTCCAGGCCACGCCAGGGCGTGTCTGCAGTCAGGCCCCATGCCGTGGCCATCGCGTCAAACGACCCGCCGATTGTCAGCGTTGCCGAGGTCAATACGGTCGTTGCACGGGCGAACACCTGGGTGGCCAACAGCTCGGCCACCGATAGCGGAGCCACCCGCAGCACCGCGCGAGCCGATTCGTGGTTGTCCTCGTGCTCCAGCCAAACCACGTCGCTGCGGTCAGGGATAGCGGGGGCGAACGACGCCAGGATTCGTGACGCGGTATCGGATATTTCGGTCAGTACCGCGCCCGCTTCGGCGCGCACGGACGCCGTCGTGGTGTCGCTGCCGGTATCGATCGCTGAGCGCGCCGCACTGGCCGCATCGCGCAGCGCGCTCAGATAGGTCGCCATCTCGTCATCGAGGCAATCAATGCGGCCCGGTCTGGCGTCGTGAATCGCCGAACTGAAGGTAGCCGAAGCCGCCTGAAGCCGCTGGGTCACTTTCGGGTCGACCAGCCGGGTGATCCGTCGTGCGGCCATACCGAGCGTGGCAGACGTCAGCTCAGCGGCGGCTACCGAGGTCACCCGGTCGGCCAATTCGTGAGCCTCGTCGACAACCAGCAGCCGATGTTCTGGCAGTACCGCCGATTCGGCGACGGCATCGATGGCCAGCAGCGCGTGGTTGGTGACGACGACATCGGCCAGGCCGGCCGCTCCACGAGCCCGTTCGGAGAAGCACTCCGAGCCAAACGGGCAGCGGGCCACGCCGAGGCATTCCCGCGCCGAAACGCTGACCTGCGACCAGGATCGGTCTCCCACACCGGGCTTAAGGTCGTCGCGATCACCAGACACGGTCGTCGAAGCCCAGGCGGTTAGCCGTTGCACATCGCGTCCCAGCGCGGTGACCGCCACCGGGTCGAAGAGCTCCTCCTGCGGCCGCTCGTCGTCATGGTCACTGGCTGTGACTGAGTTGTGGATCTTGTTCAGGCACAGGTAGTTCCGTCGACCTTTGAGCAGGGCGAACTTCGGTCGGCGGGGGAGCGCATTGGTGAGCGAATCTACCAGCTGGGGCAGGTCACGATCGACGAGTTGACGTTGCAAAGCGATCGTCGCCGTCGACACCACGACCGGCGCGTCGTCGCAAAGAGCGCGGATGATCGCGGGAACCAGATACGCCAGCGACTTGCCGGTTCCGGTGCCGGCCTGGACCACCAAGTGCTCACCGGTTTCAAACGCATGCGCTACCGCGGCGGCCATCTCTTGCTGGCCGCGACGCCGGGTGCCGCCAAGTGCCGCCACGGCGATGGCAAGCAGCTCAGGCACAGACATGGATACCGACTCGGACACGGGACGTGGTCACATCCTTGCGCTCAGGCCGGGATCGTGCGTGTCGGAATCGCCGGCTCGCCGGGTGCCAATTTCAGCCCGTCGGCTGGCAGGCTGCGCAACCCGGATGCCACCAGCTGCCGTGCCGCGGCCAGGCTGGTATCGGCTACCGGTTGCCGGGCGCGGACCAGTGGCAGCGTCAAAACCCGGTGCGGCTCGACAATGACCGGCGGACGGCCCGCCGGATGCACGAGCTCCTCGGTGATGGTGCCCGTCGCACGGGAGCGCCGCAGTGCCTCTTTGCGGCCGCCGGGGGATTCTTTGTAGCTGCTGCGCTTTTGCACCGGTACACCGTCTACCTCGACCAGTTTGTAGACCATGTTGGCGGTCGGCGCGCCCGACCCGGTGACCAGCGACGTGCCCACGCCGTAGCTGTCGACGGGTTCACCGCGCAACGCGGCGATGCTGAACTCGTCAAGGTCGCCGGACACCACGATGCGCGTCCGGGTGGCTCCTAGCCGGTCGAGCTGCTCCCGCGCTTGGCGGGCCAGTACCCCAAGCTCACCGGAATCGATGCGGATCGCGCCGAGCTCAGCGCCGGCGGCGGCAACGGCATTGGCCACACCGGTCGTGACGTCATAGGTATCCACCAGCAGCGTGGTACCGGGTCCCAGCGCTTCGACCTGGGCGCGGAATGCGGCTCGCTCGGCTAGTTCGGTGGGGCCGCCATGCTGGGCGTGCAACATGGTGAATGCGTGTGCCGCGGTGCCGTGCGCGGGCACTCCGTAGCGTCGCTGCGCCGCCAAGTTGGATGACGCGGCGAAACCGGCGATATACGCCGCCCGGGCCGCTGCCACCGCGGCGCGTTCGTGGGTGCGCCGCGAGCCCATCTCGATCAGTGGGCGCCCCCCGGCGGCGCTGACCATGCGCGCCGCTGCCGAGGCGATCGCTGTGTCGTGGTTGAAGATTGACAGCACCAGCGTTTCGAGCAGGACGCATTCGGCGAAGCTGCCGCGTACCGAGAGCACCGGTGACCCGGGAAAATACAGCTCCCCCTCGGCATAGCCGTCGATATCGCCGCGGAACCGGAATTCGCGAAGATACCGCACCGTGGCCGGGTCGAGGAATTGGGCCAGCAACTCGCACGCGTCAGCGTCGAACCTGAACTGCGGCAACGCTTCCAGCAACCGGCCGGTTCCGGCGACAACTCCGTAGCGACGGCCGGTGGGGAGTCGGCGAGCGAACACCTCGAATGTGGTGGGGCGATTGGCGCTGCCGTCGCGCAGGGCAGCCGCCAGCATGGTCAACTCGTACTTGTCGGTCAACAGCCCGGCTGGGTCTTGATTGTCGGGCTCTCCCTCTCGCCGCCTGGCGGCTGGGGGTGGCCCCACAGCGGTCCGACGCGGTCCGCAGCGTCGCCCGGTTGGGACCCAGTCGTTCACACCGCCACGGTATCGGCTCGCGGCCACGGTGCGCTGGGTATCCTGGGGCCATGGCTGTTGTGTCAGCGCCCGCCAAGCCAGGTACCACCTGGCAGCGCGAGTCTGCTCCGGTCGACGTGACGGACAGGGCATGGGTCACCATCGTGTGGGACGACCCGGTCAACTTGATGAGCTACGTGACTTACGTGTTTCAGAAGTTGTTCGGCTACAGCGAGCCGCATGCCACCAAGCTGATGTTGCAGGTGCACAACGAAGGTAAGGCGGTGGTGTCCGCGGGCAGCCGAGAGTCCATGGAAGTCGACGTGTCCAAGCTGCATGCCGCCGGTTTGTGGGCGACGATGCAGCAGGACCGGTGAGATTCGAGGATATTCGGGATCCATCGTGCGCAGGTGGAAGCGCGTCGAGACCCGCGATGGTCCCCGCTTTCGATCGTCGTTGGCTCCGCATGAGGCCGCCCTGCTCAAGAACCTGGCAGGCGCGATGATCGGGCTGCTCGACGATCGCGACTCTTCTTCGCCGTCAGACGAACTCGAGGAGATCACCGGCATCAAGACCGGGCATGCGCAGCGTCCGGGTGACCCGACCTTGCGTCGGCTGTTGCCGGATTTCTACCGTCCCGATGACCTGGATGACGATGATCCGACGGCCGTCGACGGCTCCGAGAGCTTCAACGCTGCCCTGCGCAGCCTGCACGAACCTGAGATTATCGACGCCAAACGTGTTGCCGCGCAGCAGTTATTAGACACGGTTCCGGACAATGGCGGCCGGTTGGAGCTGACGGAATCCGACGCCAATGCTTGGATCGCCGCCGTCAACGACCTTCGGCTGGCGCTCGGAGTGATGCTTGAGATCGGCCCGCGTGGGCCGGAGCGCCTGCCGGGGAACCACCCGTTGGCCGCGCACTTCAATGTCTACCAGTGGCTGACAGTCCTGCAGGAATACCTCGTGCTGGTGCTGATGGGGTCTCGATGATCTGCGCGGCGGCCCGATGAACTCCATCACCGACGTCGGGGGCATCCGGGTTGGCCACTACCAGAGACTGGACCCCGACGCGTCCCTCGGCGCCGGGTGGGCTTGTGGCGTCACGGTGGTGTTGCCGCCGCCCGGGACGGTCGGTGCGGTCGATTGCCGCGGCGGCGCCCCTGGAACCCGCGAGACTGATCTGCTGGACCCGGCCAACAGCGTGCGCTTCGTCGACGCCCTGTTGCTCGCCGGCGGCAGCGCCTACGGTCTGGCCGCCGCCGATGGCGTCATGCGCTGGCTAGAGGAACACCGGCGCGGCGTCGCGATGGACAGCGGCGTGGTGCCCATCGTGCCGGGCGCGGTGATTTTCGACCTTCCGGTCGGCGGCTGGAATTGTCGGCCGACGGCCGATTTCGGCTATTCGGCCTGTGCGGCAGCCGGAGTCGACGTCGCGGTCGGGACGGTGGGCGTGGGGGTTGGGGCGCGCGCCGGAGCGCTCAAGGGCGGTGTCGGGACTGCATCGGCTACCCTGCAGTCCGGTGTGACCGTCGGTGTCCTTGCTGTGGTAAATGCCGCTGGCAACGTCGTCGATCCAGCCACCGGCTTGCCGTGGATGGCCGACCTAGTCGGCGAGTTCGCGTTGAGGGCCCCGCCGGCCGAGCAGATTGCTGCGCTGGCGCAGTTATCGTCCCCGCTGGGAGCCTTCAACACCCCGTTCAATACGACGATCGGTGTGATTGCGTGTGACGCCGCGCTGAGCCCTGCGGCTTGCCGGCGCATCGCGATTGCCGCCCACGACGGGTTGGCCCGCACCATCCGGCCGGCACACACCCCCTTGGATGGCGACACGGTTTTCGCGCTGGCCACCGGCGCGGTAGCGGTGCCGCCGGAGGCCGGCGTGCCGGCCGCATTGTCTCCGGAGACTCAGCTGGTCACCGCGGTCGGTGCGGCGGCGGCTGATTGCCTGGCTCGTGCGGTGCTGGCCGGCGTGCTCAATGCTCAGCCGGTAGCCGGAATACCGACCTACCGTGACATGTTTCCCGGAGCATTCGGGTCCTGAAACTTCGGTGTTGCTTAGGAAAGGAACCGTCTACGTGCTGGTGATTCGCGCAGACCTGGTGAATGCGATGGTGGCCCATGCGCGTCGCGACCACCCCGACGAAGCCTGCGGAGTGCTGGCCGGACCCGAGGGCTCTGACCGTCCCGAGCGGCATATCCCGATGACCAATGCCGAGCGCTCGCCGACCTTCTACCGGTTGGATTCCGGTGAGCAACTGAAGGTGTGGCGGGCTATGGAAGATGCCGACGAGGTCCCGGTCGTCATCTATCACTCGCACACTGCGACCGAAGCGTACCCGAGCCGTACGGACGTGAAGCTTGCCACCGAACCCGACGCGCACTACGTGCTGGTGTCCACCCGCGACCCGCACCGGCACGAGCTACGCAGCTACCGCATCGTCGATGGCGCTGTCACCGAGGAACCTGTCAATGTCGTCGAGCAGTACTGAACCGTTCCGAGAAAGGCCAGCATGAACGTCACCGTATCCATTCCGACCATCCTGCGGCCCCACACCGGCGGCCAGAAGAGTGTCTCGGCCAGCGGCGATACCTTGGGTGCCGTCATCAGCGACCTGGAGGCCAACTATTCGGGCATTTCCGAGCGCCTGATGGACCCGTCTTCCCCAGGTAAGTTGCACCGCTTCGTGAACATCTACGTCAACGACGAGGACGTGCGGTTCTCCGGCGGCTTGGCCACCGCGATCGCTGACGGTGACTCGGTCACCATCCTCCCCGCCGTGGCCGGTGGGTGAGCGGAGCACATGACACGATACGACTCGCTGTTGCAGGCCTTGGGCAACACGCCGCTGGTTGGCCTGCAGCGATTGTCGCCACGCTGGGATGACGGGCGAGACGGACCGCACGTGCGGCTGTGGGCCAAGCTCGAGGACCGCAATCCGACCGGGTCGATCAAGGACCGCCCGGCTGTGCGGATGATCGAGCAGGCCGAGGCCGACGGGTTGTTGCGGCCGGGCGCCACCATCCTGGAGCCCACCAGCGGAAACACCGGCATTTCGCTGGCGATGGCGGCCCGGTTGAAGGGGTACCGATTGATCTGCGTGATGCCGGAGAACACATCGGTTGAACGGCGGCAGCTGCTCGAGCTCTACGGCGCGCAGATTATCTTCTCGGCGGCCGAAGGCGGGTCCAACACTGCGGTGGCCACCGCCAAAGAGCTGGCCGCGACCAACCCGTCATGGGTGATGCTGTACCAGTACGGCAATCCCGCCAACACCGACTCGCACTACTGCGGCACCGGCCCCGAGCTGCTGGCCGACCTGCCCGAAATCACGCACTTCGTCGCCGGCCTAGGCACCACGGGCACGCTGATGGGCACTGGCCGTTTCCTGCGCGAGCACGTTGCCAACGTCAAGATCGTGGCGGCCGAACCCCGCTACGGTGAGGGGGTATACGCCCTGCGCAACATGGACGAAGGCTTTGTGCCCGAGCTGTATGACCCGGAAATACTGACCGCGCGATATTCTGTCGGCGCGGTGGACGCAGTGCGCCGCACCCGCGAGTTGGTGCACACCGAAGGCATCTTTGCGGGCATCTCAACCGGCGCGGTGCTACACGCCGCACTCGGAGTCGGGGCCGGCGCCCTGGCGGCCGGCGAGCGGGCCGACATTGCGTTGGTGGTCGCCGACGCCGGGTGGAAGTATCTGTCCACCGGCGCCTACGCCGGTAGCCTGGATGACGCCGAGACCGCTCTGGAAGGGCAACTATGGGCATGACCCCGCGCCGGAAGCGACGGGGAGGAGCGGTGCAGATAACACGGCCCACAGGCCGTCCGCGAACACCGACAACGCAGACGACGAAGCGCCCGCGCTGGGTGGTCGGCGGGACGACGATCCTCACCTTCGTCGCGCTGCTCTATCTCGTCGAACTGATCGACCAGCTGTCCGGGAGTCGGCTGGACGTCAACGGCATCAGGCCGCTGAAAACAGACGGCCTGTGGGGCGTCATCTTTGCGCCACTTTTGCACGCGAACTGGCACCACCTAATGGCCAATACCATCCCGCTGCTGGTGCTGGGGTTTCTTATGACGCTGGCCGGGCTGTCCCGGTTTGTCTGGGCCACCGCGATCATTTGGATTCTGGGCGGCTTGGGCACTTGGCTGATCGGCAATGTGGGCAGCAGCTGTGGCCCGACCGACCATATCGGCGCCTCTGGCCTGATCTTTGGCTGGCTGGCCTTCCTATTGGTGTTCGGGCTTTTTGTGCGCAAGGGATGGGATATCGTCATTGGGCTGGTGGTCTTGTTTGTCTATGGCGGCATCCTGCTCGGCGCGATGCCGGTGCTGGGCCAGTGTGGTGGCGTGTCATGGCAGGGTCATTTAAGTGGTGCGGTTGCTGGCGTCGTGGCGGCGTATCTGTTGTCCGCTCCGGAGCGTAAGGCCCGTGCACTGAAAAGGGCCGGCGCGCGTTCCGGGCATCCGAAGTTATGAATTCGCCGTTGGCGCCCGTCGGAGTCTTTGATTCCGGCGTCGGGGGACTGACGGTCGCGCGGGCCATCATCGACCAACTGCCCGACGAGGACATCGTCTACGTCGGCGACACCGGCAACGGCCCGTACGGTCCGCTGACCATCCCGGAGATCCGGGCGCACGCGCTGGCCATCGGCGACGATCTGGTCGGCCGAGGCGTCAAGGCGTTGGTGATCGCCTGCAACTCGGCGTCGTCGGCGTGCCTGCGGGATGCTCGCGAGCGCTACCAGGTGCCCGTCGTCGAAGTGATACTGCCGGCGGTGCGGCGTGCGGTGGCCGCCACCCGCAACGGCCGCATCGGGGTAATCGGCACGCGGGCGACCATCACTTCACACGCCTATCAGGACGCGTTCGCTGCGGCCCGCGACACCGAAATCACCGCGGTGGCTTGCCCTCGCTTCGTGGACTTCGTCGAGCGCGGCGTCACCAGCGGTCGTCAGGTGCTCGGTCTGGCGCAGGGCTACCTGGAACCGCTGCAGCGCGCCGAGGTCGACACGCTAGTGCTGGGCTGTACGCACTATCCACTGCTGTCCGGACTGATTCAACTGGCGATGGGCGAGAACGTCACGCTGGTCTCCAGCGCCGAGGAGACCGCTAAGGAAGTGGTCCGGGTGCTCACCGAGATCGACTTATTGCGTCCGCATGACGCGCCGCCGGCAACTCGGATATTTGAAGCTACGGGCGACCCCGAAGCGTTTACCAAATTGGCCGCACGATTCCTGGGTCCGGTGCTCGGTGGTGTGCAACCCGTTCACCCATCGCGCATTCATTAGGCCATGGAAGAGATTCTCGTCACCGAATGCGTCGATGTATTCCGCATCGTTGTATCGGGCATGGCACAGTAGTGTCCGTGCGAATAACCGTGCTCGGATGCTCCGGTAGCGTCGTGGGGCCGGATTCGCCTGCGTCGGGGTATTTGCTCCGAGCGCCGCACACACCGCCGTTGGTTATCGACTTCGGCGGGGGTGTGCTCGGCGCGCTGCAACGGCACGCGGATCCCGCGTCGGTGCATGTGCTGCTGTCGCATCTGCATGCGGACCATTGTCTGGACTTGCCGGGACTTTTTGTGTGGCGGCGTTACCACCCGTCGCGTCCCTCTGGCAAGGCATTGTTGTACGGCCCCAGCGACACCTGGTCGCGATTGGGGGCGGCGTCGTCCCCGTACGGTGGGGAGATTGACGACTGTTCGGATATCTTCGATGTTCACCACTGGGCCGACAGTGAGCCAGTGACGTTGGGCGCCCTTACGATAGTGCCGCGGCTGGTTGCCCACCCGACTGAGTCGTTTGGCCTGCGGATCACCGATCCGAGCGGTGCGTCACTGGCTTATAGCGGCGACACCGGCATTTGTGACCAGCTCGTCGAGCTGGCTCGCGGCGTCGACGTTTTCCTCTGCGAGGCCTCCTGGACACACTCGCCCAAACATCCACCCGATCTACACCTGTCGGGCACCGAAGCCGGTATGGTTGCCGCGCAAGCCGGCGTTCGTGAGCTGCTGCTGACGCATATCCCGCCGTGGACTTCGCGTGAGGACGTCATCAGCGAGGCCAAGGCCGAGTTCGACGGCCCGGTGCACGCGGTGGTATGCGACGAGACGTTCGAAGTCCGGCGAGCCGGCTAGGTCTAGGGTTGGCGTCGTGTCCAAGCGAGAAGACGGCCGGCTCGACCACGAGCTTCGCCCGGTGATCATCACCCGCGGTTTCACCGAAAACCCGGCGGGATCGGTGCTCATCGAATTCGGTCACACCAAGGTCCTGTGCACCGCCAGCGTCACCGAAGGGGTGCCCCGGTGGCGTAAAGCAACCGGTCTGGGGTGGCTCACCGCGGAGTACGCCATGCTGCCGTCGGCCACCCACAGCCGCTCTGATCGCGAGTCGGTGAGAGGCAGGCTTAGCGGGCGTACTCAGGAAATCAGTCGGCTCATCGGCCGGTCGCTGCGCGCATGCATCGACCTGGCGGCGCTGGGGGAGAACACGATCGCTATCGATTGTGATGTGTTGCAGGCCGATGGTGGCACTCGAACCGCGGCCATCACCGGCGCCTACGTGGCATTGGCCGACGCAGTGACCTACTTGTCGGCGGCGGGTAAGTTGTCCGACCCCAGGCCATTGTCGTGTGCCATCGCCGCGGTCAGCGTCGGTGTTGTCGACGGCAGGATCCGGGTGGATCTGCCCTACGAGGAAGATTCGCGCGCCGAGGTCGACATGAACGTCGTCGCTACCGACACCGGAACCCTGGTAGAGATTCAGGGCACCGGCGAAGGCGCGACGTTCGCACGTTCGACACTGGATAAGCTGCTGGACATGGCACTGGGCGCCTGCGACACGTTGTTTGCCGCACAACGCGACGCGTTGGCGCTGCCGTATCCGGGTGTGCTGCCGCAGGGACCGCCACCGCCGAAGGCGTTTGGCACCTGACCGCGCCGCGACGATGCAGAGCGGAGCGATGAGGAGGAGTGGCGCTTGTGACCAAGCTTCTGGTCGCCAGCCGCAACCGCAAAAAGCTGGCCGAACTGCGCCGGGTGTTGGACGGCGCCGGACTATCGGGTTTGACGCTGTTGTCGCTGGGCGATGTGTCGCCGCTGCCTGAAACACCAGAAACCGGTGTGACATTCGAGGACAACGCGCTGGCCAAGGCGCGCGACGCGTTCTCCGCGACCGGACTTGCCAGCGTTGCCGACGACTCCGGTTTGGAGGTGGCCGCACTGGGCGGCATGCCTGGCGTGCTGTCGGCCCGGTGGTCCGGCAGGTATGGCGACGATGCCGCGAACACCGCGCTGTTGCTGGCGCAGTTGTGCGATGTGCCCGATGAGCGGCGCGGAGCAGCGTTCGTGTCGGCCTGCGCGTTGGTCTCGGGGTCCGGCGAAGTTGTCGTGCGCGGTGAATGGCCCGGCACGATCGCCCGTGAGCCGCGCGGTGACGGCGGGTTCGGCTACGACCCGGTCTTCGTCCCGTACGGTGACGACCGCACAGCGGCCCAGCTGAGCCCGGCGGAAAAGGACGCGGTATCCCATCGCGGTCGCGCGTTGGCTCTGCTGCTGCCGGCGCTGCGCTCCCTGGCGACAGGCTAAAGCCCGAAGCGGGCCTTGATCTCTTTGGTCTGGAAGTGCTCGACGACGATGCCGAGCAGCGGAATTGTGCCGGCGAGCAGAACACCGGCTGTTTTGCCGAGCGGCCAGCGGACCTTGACCGCCAGGTTCAACGTCAGAAGCAGATACGTGAAGTACACCCAGCCGTGCACCACACCGATCCACGTCGGCGGATTGTCAACCTTGACGACGTAGCGGACCACGATCTCGTAGCACAGTGCGATGAGCCAGAGGCCCGTCGTCCACGCCATGATCCGGTAGCCGAGCAAAGCGGTGCGAATCCTCTCGACGGCGATGGCAGGCTCGGCGTGCTGCGCCGCGGGCGTTTCGGGTGCGGTCATGCGGTGGTCCTGTTCTGCTTCCTGGCATCGTCCTTGGCTAGCTCGGCTAGGTAGGCGTTGTATTCCCGTAGTACGGGATCGTCGGGTGGCTGCTGCGCCGGCTTCGGCCGCTCGGGCAGCAATCCGGCAGGTATCTCGGCGGCGGCGCCGCCGGTGGGCGGTTGCGGGGGCGTCTCTTCATACCGAACGAAGTTGCGGTACGCGTAGACGCAGAACCAAGCAAACAATGGCCACTGCAACGCGTAACCCAGATTTTGAAAGGTGCCCGAGGTCGATTGAAACCTGGTCCACTGCCACCAACCCAGGGCCAGGCAACCACAGGTCGCGATGATCACCAACGCGATCAGCGCGGGTCTGCGACGGCGGGTAGTGGACACCCCACGACGTTACCGCGCACTGCTCTATTGGGCGCCCGGGCGCGATGTGGCGATATCCACTAAGTACAAGGCTAGCCTTGCCTAATACCCCAGGTGTAGCCTCCTTCGCCATGACCTCATCGCCGTCCACCGTCAGCACTACGTTGCTGAGCATCCTGCGCGACGACCTCAACATTGACCTGACTCGAGTCACGCCTGATGCCAGGTTGGTCGACGATGTGGGACTGGATTCGGTGGCCTTCGCGGTCGGTATGGTGGCCATCGAGGAGCGGCTCGGAGTCGCACTGTCCGAAGAGGAGCTCTTGACGTGCGACACGGTCGGAGAACTGGAGGCAGCGATCGCGGCCAAATACCGCGATGAGTGAGCTCGCGGCCGTGCTCACGCGGTCCATGCAGGCCTCTGCCGGCGACTTGATGGTCCTCGACCGCGAGACCTCGCTGTGGTGTCGGCACCCGTGGCCCGAGGTACACGGGCTGGCCGAGAGCGTAGCGGCCTGGCTGCTAGACCATGACCGACCCGCCGCGGTGGGTCTGGTCGGCGAACCGACGGTCGAGTTGGTCGCCGCGATCCAGGGTGCCTGGCTTGCCGGCGCTGCCGTGTCGATCCTGCCCGGGCCGGTACGTGGCGCCAATGACCAGCGATGGGCGGACGCGACGTTGACCCGTTTCCTCGGGATTGGGGTGCGCACCGTATTGAGCCAGGGTTCCTACCTTGCCCGCCTGCGATCGGTCGATACGGCCGGCGTAACGATCGGAGATCTCAGCACGGCGGCGCACACCAATCGTTCGGCCACACCGGTGGCGAGTGAAGGGCCCGCGGTCCTTCAAGGTACCGCGGGATCGACGGGCGCGCCCCGTACCGCCATCCTTTCGCCGGGCGCGGTGCTCAGCAACTTGCGTGGGCTCAATCAGCGCGTGGGCACCGATGCTGCGACCGACGTCGGTTGCTCATGGTTACCGCTGTACCACGACATGGGGCTCGCTTTCGTGCTCTCTGCTGCGCTGGCCGGTGCGCCGCTCTGGTTGGCCCCGACGACGGCGTTCACGGCGTCGCCGTTCCGTTGGTTGAGTTGGCTCTCGGACAGTGGTGCCACCATGACCGCGGCACCGAACTTCGCCTACAACCTCATCGGCAAATACGCCAGGCGGGTATCCGAGGTCGACCTGGGTGCCCTGCGAGTGACGCTCAACGGTGGAGAGCCGGTTGACTGCGATGGGCTGACGCGGTTCGCGGAGGCGATGGCACCGTTCGGATTCGATGCCGGCGCCGTGTTGCCCTCCTACGGGCTCGCCGAGTCGACGTGCGCGGTGACCGTGCCGGTCCCCGGAATTGGGTTGCTTGCCGACCGTGTCATCGACGGCAGCGGTGCGCATAAGCACGCGGTCCTGGGTAACCCCATCCCCGGTATGGAGGTACGGATCTCGTGCGGTGATCAGGCGGCAGGCAATGCGAGCCGTGAAATTGGCGAAATCGAGATTCGCGGTGCGTCGATGATGGCGGGTTACCTGGGTCAGCAGCCGATCGACCCTGACGATTGGTTTGCCACCGGCGACCTCGGCTATCTTGGCGCTGGCGGCCTGGTGGTGTGTGGTCGCGCGAAGGAAGTCATCTCCATCGCGGGACGCAACATCTTTCCGACGGAGGTCGAGCTGGTGGCAGCGCAAGTTCGCGGAGTGCGCGAAGGCGCCGTGGTCGCCTTGGGCACCGGTGATCGCTCGACCCGCCCCGGTCTGGTGGTCGCGGCCGAGTTCCGCGGCCCAGACGAGGCGAACGCCCGCGCCGAACTGATCCAACGCGTTGCGTCCGAGTGCGGTATCGTCCCGTCCGACGTCGTCTTCGTGTCGCCTGGATCACTGCCCCGGACGTCGTCTGGAAAACTGCGCCGCTTGGCAGTCCGGCGCTCCCTGGAGATGGCGGACTGATGACGGCCGGCTCCGACCTCGACGACTTCCGCGGTTTGCTCGCCAAAGCGTTCGACGAGCGGGTGGTGGCATGGACCGCAGAAGCGGAAGCGCAGGAACGTTTTCCGCGCCAGTTGATCGAACACCTGGGTGTCTGCGGCGTATTCGATGCGAAGTGGGCGACCGACGCCCGTCCCGACGTCGGTAAACTCGTCGAACTCGCTTTCGCGTTGGGCCAGCTGGCCTCTGCCGGCATCGGTGTGGGTGTCAGCTTGCATGACTCGGCGATCGCGATTTTGCGCCGGTTTGGTAAGTCGGACTACTTGCGGGATATCTGCGATCAGGCGATCCGTGGCGCCGCGGTGCTGTGCATCGGAGCCTCGGAGGAGTCCGGCGGATCCGACCTGCAGATCGTCGAAACCGAGATACGGTCCCGTGACGGTGGTTTCGAGGTCCGCGGCGTCAAGAAATTCGTGTCGCTGTCTCCGATCGCCGACCACATCATGGTGGTGGCCCGCAGCGTCGACCACGATCCGACCAGTAGGCACGGCAATGTCGCGGTCGTGGCCGTGCCGGCCGCACAAGTCAGCGTGCAGACCCCCTACCGCAAGGTCGGTGCGGGACCGCTGGATACCGCCGCGGTCTGCATCGACACCTGGGTACCGGCCGATGCACTGGTTGCGCGGGCCGGCACGGGGCTGGCAGCCATCAGTTGGGGACTGGCTCATGAGCGGATGTCGATCGCCGGGCAGATCGCAGCGTCGTGTCAACGGGCGATCGGAATCACCCTGGCCCGCATGATGAGTCGACGTCAGTTCGGTCAGACGCTGTTCGAACACCAGGCGCTGCGGCTGCGTATGGCGGACCTGCAGGCGCGTGTCGATCTGCTGCGGTACGCGCTGCACGGCATCGCTGAACAGGGGAGACTGGAACTGCGCACGGCGGCAGCGGTCAAAGTCACCGCCGCCCGGCTCGGTGAGGAAGTCATCTCCGAATGCATGCACATCTTCGGTGGGGCGGGTTATCTTGTCGACGAAACGACGCTTGGCAAATGGTGGCGGGACATGAAGCTCGCCCGGGTCGGCGGCGGCACCGACGAGGTGCTGTGGGAATTGGTGGCTGCCGGCATGACGCCCGATCACGACGGTTACGCAGCCGTGGTCGGAGCTTCCAAAGCGTAGAGCGCCATGCGCCGGTTTGTCGTGTCATGCTCACCGAGGAACTTGCATCCGGCCCACTCACACAACCGACGGGTCGCGGTGTTGCGGTGATCGGGGTCGAACATGATCCGCCGGCAACGCGGCTCGTTGGCAAAGACGCTGGCCACGATCCGCGGTAGCAGCAGCGGGCCGAAGCCCCGATTGACCTTCGACAAGTCCGCGATGGCCGCGTGCAGCCCCAAATCGTAGGGGTCTGCGTCGTAGTAGTGAGAAATCAAATCCTTTGCTGCCCAGTATAATTCGAGATAACCACCATCTGTTCCGTGCCAGCTGCCGATCAATGGCAACGAATAGGTTCCCTCAAGTTGGGCGTTCAGGTGTTGACGCCAACGTGACGCCGGCCAGTCGTACTCCCAGGCCGCCGCCAGATGAGGACGGTTCATCCACTCCGCCAACATCTCCGCGTCGGTCAGCTGTGCGACCCGCAACCCGTATGGCGGCTCCAACGATGGAACGGGCGGGCGGGCGAGGCGTCGTACCTGGTCAGGTAGGTCGAATCGCTCGCGGGCTAGCCGAACCAGCGCGTCGTCGGCCTGGCCAGCGGATGTGGGTTTGGTCATTGCGGGCCGAGCTTACCGGAGGGCTCGCTGCTTAGGTTAGGCATGCCATACATGCGTGAGCCGGGATCACGTCGCCCGCTGCCCGGCTGTCCGGGGGTCGAGGCGGTACGATCGCTACGCCCGCGGGCGTGATGAAATTGGCAAACATGCCGGTTTTAGGTGCCGGTGCTCGAAAGAGTTTGAGGGTTCGAGTCCCTCCGCCCGCACTCCATGGTCCCCGAGTTTGACCTTCGGTAAGGCAACCCTTAGTTTGGACGAGATCGTCCGACTGGGGCCGACTGGGTTGTATGCGCGGGCTGAGTATCAGCGCGGTCGCGGCGCAGCTCGGGGTATCGGCGGAGCGCGACGCCGTTGCACGCCGGTTGGCCGGTAACCCAGCGTTCGTGGTCGCCCGATCTGAGAAGTCGTGGCGGATTAGGCCGCCGCGAGAGAGGACCGCTGATGGCACGCGGGTTGCAGGGTGTGATGTTGCGCAGTTTCGGCGCGCGCGACCACACCGCAACGGTGATCGAAACCATTTCGATTGCACCGCATTTCGTGCGGGTCCGGATGGTTTCGCCGACGCTCTTCCAGGATGCGGAGGCTGAGCCCGCCGCATGGCTGCGGTTCTGGTTCCCCGACCCGAACGGGTCCAACACCGAGTTCCAGCGCGCCTATACGATCTCCGAAGCTGACCCCGCCGCGGGCCGCTTCGCGGTCGACGTTGTATTGCATGACCCGGCGGGTCCGGCCTCGTCGTGGGCGCGCACCGTCAAACCTGGCGCAACCATAGCGGTCATGTCGCTGATGGGCTCATCGCGGTTCGACGTGCCCGAGGAGCAGCCCGCCGGGTATCTGCTAATCGGCGACTCGGCGTCGATTCCGGGGATGAACGGGATCATCGAAACGGTCCCGAACGACGTCCCGATCGAGATGTACCTTGAACAACACGACGACAACGACACGTTGATCCCGCTCGCAAAGCATCCCCGGCTGCGGGTGCGCTGGGTTATGCGCCGCGACGAGAAATCGCTGGCCGAGGCGATCGAGAACCGCGACTGGTCGGACTGGTATGCGTGGGCGACGCCAGAGGCTGCCGCGCTGAAATGCGTCCGGGTGCGGCTGCGCGACGAGTTCGGGTTCCCTAAGTCCGAGATCCACGCTCAGGCTTACTGGAACGCCGGGCGTGCCATGGGCACCCACCGAGCAACCGAACCGGCGGCCACCGAACCTGAGGTGGGCGCAGCCCCGCAGCCAGAATCGGCGGTGCCTGCCCCGGCGCGTGGCAGCTGGCGCGCTCAGGCTGCCAGCCGGCTGCTGGCGCCGCTAAAGCTGCCGCTGGTGCTCTCGGGTGTGCTTGCGGCTCTGGTCACGCTGGCGCAGTTGGCGCCGTTCGTGCTGTTGGTCGAGCTGTCAAGGCTGCTGTTCTCCGGCGCCGGCGCGCACCGGTTGTTCACGGTCGGGTTCGCCGCGGTGGGGTTGCTGGGGACCGGGGCCTTGCTGGCAGCCGCCCTCACGCTGTGGCTGCACGTGATCGATGCCCGCTTCGCCAGGGCGTTGCGCTTGCGGCTGCTGAGCAAGCTGTCCCGGTTGCCGCTGGGCTGGTTCACCAGCCGCGGGTCCGGATCGATCAAAAAATTGGTCACTGACGACACGCTGGCGTTGCACTACTTGGTCACCCATGCCGTTCCGGACGCGGTCGCCGCGGTTGTCGCCCCGGTGGGGGTGCTGGTCTATCTGTTCGTCGTGGACTGGCGAGTGGCGCTGGTCTTGTTCGGGCCGGTTCTGGTCTACCTGACCATCACGTCATCGCTCACGATCCAATCCGGGCCCCGCATTGTTCAAGCGCAGCGGTGGGCAGAGAAGATGAACGGCGAAGCGGGTAGTTACCTCGAGGGTCAGCCGGTGATTCGCGTCTTCGGCGCCGCGTCATCGAGCTTCCGTCGCCGGTTGGACGAGTACATCGGATTCCTGGTCGCCTGGCAGCGGCCGCTGGCCGGCAAGAAAACCCTGATGGATCTGGCCACTCGCCCAGCAACGTTCCTGTGGCTCATCGCCGCTACCGGCACCTTGTTGGTAGCCACGCATCGAATGGATCCGGTGAATTTGTTGCCGTTCATGTTCTTGGGTACCACGTTCGGTGCCCGCCTGCTCGGGATCGCCTACGGGCTCGGCGGCCTACGCACGGGACTTCTGGCGGCCCGGCACCTGCAAGTCACACTCGACGAAACCGAACTCGCCGTGCGGGAACATCCGCGCGAACCGCTCGACGGCGAGGCGCCAGCAACTGTGGTGTTCGACCACGTCACCTTCGGGTACCGCCCTGGAGTGCCGGTGATCCAGGATGTATCGCTTACGCTGCGGCCGGGCACGGTCACCGCGCTCGTCGGCCCGTCCGGCTCCGGCAAGTCGACACTGGCCACCCTGCTGGCTCGATTCCACGATGTCGAGCGAGGTGCGATACGCGTTGGTGGACAGGATATTCGATCACTGGCCGCGGACGAGCTGTACACGCGAGTCGGCTTTGTGCTACAGGAAGCCCAGCTTGTGCATGGCACCGCCGCCGAAAACATCGCGCTGGCGGTACCGGATGCCCCCGCCGAACAGGTCCAGGTCGCGGCCCGCGAAGCGCAAATCCACGACCGGGTGCTTCGGCTGCCGGACGGCTACGATACCGTGCTCGGAGCCAACAGTGGTCTTTCGGGCGGGGAGCGACAGCGGCTCACCATTGCCCGTGCCATCCTCGGCGACACTCCGGTCCTCATCCTCGACGAGGCCACCGCGTTTGCCGATCCGGAATCGGAATACCTTGTGCAACAGGCGCTTAACCGGCTGACCCGGGACCGCACCGTGCTGGTAATCGCCCATCGACTGCATACCATCACCCGGGCCGACCAGATCGTCGTGCTCGATCATGGTCGGATCGTCGAACGCGGCACCCACGAGGAGTTGCTTGCCGCGGGCGGACGCTACTGCCGGCTGTGGGACACCGGCCAGGGCAGCCGGGTGGCGGTCGCCGCAGCGCAGGACGGCACCCGATGATCCGCACCTGGATAGCCCTTGTTCCGAACGACCACCGCGCCAGGCTAATCGGCTTTGCGCTGCTCGCGTTTTGTTCCGTTGTCGCGCGAGCGGTGGGCACCGTGTTGCTGGTGCCGCTGATGGCGGCGTTGTTCGGGGAGGCGCCGCAGCGCGCGTGGCTGTGGCTGGGCTGGCTGTCCGCCGCGACCGTGGCCGGGTGGGTGCTAGACGCCGTGACCGCACGCATCGGTATCGAGCTGGGTTTCGCCGTCCTTAACCACACCCAACATGATGTGGCGGACCGGCTTCCGGTTGTCCGGTTGGATTGGTTTACCGCCGAAAACACCGCGACGGCACGGCAGGCGATCGCGGCCACCGGGCCGGAACTTGTTGGCCTGGTGGTTAATCTGGTGACACCGTTGACCAGCGCGATCCTGCTGCCGGCAGTGATCGCGCTGGCCCTGTTGCCGATCTCCTGGCAGCTCGGCGTGGCTGCACTGGCCGGCGTGCCGTTGCTGCTGGGGGCGCTGTGGGCCTCCGCAGCCTTTGCGCGGCGTGCCGATACCGCAGCAGACAAAGCCAATACCGCGCTCACCGAACGGATTATCGAGTTCGCTCGGACTCAACAGGCATTGCGGGCCGCCCGGCGCGTCGAGCCGGCTCGAAGTCTGGTCGGCAACGCTCTGGCCAGCCAGCACACCGCGACGATGCGGTTGCTGGGCATGCAGATACCGGGCCAGCTGTTGTTCAGCATCGCCAGCCAACTGGCTTTGATCGTGCTCGCCGGCACCACCGCGGCGCTGACCATCACGGGAACGCTCACGGTTCCCGAGGCCATCGCCCTGATCGTGGTGATGGTCCGTTACCTCGAGCCGTTCACCGCTGTCAGCGAGTTGGCGCCGGCCCTCGAGAGCACCCGCGCGACCCTGGGGCGCATCGGATCGGTGCTTACCGCACCGGTCATGGTGGCCGGGTCTGGCACGTGGCGTGACGGCGCCGTGGTCCCGCGTATCGAGTTCGACGACGTCGCCTTCGGCTACGACGGCGGCAGCGGGCCGGTCCTCGACGGGGTCAGCTTCTGCTTGCAGCCGGGAACCACGACGGCGATCGTCGGACCGTCTGGCTGCGGAAAGAGCACGATCCTGGCGCTGATCGCGGGCCTGCACCAGCCCACTCGCGGTCGTGTCCTCATCGACGGCACCGATGTCGCGACGCTGGATGCCCGGGCGCAGCAGGCGGTCTGCAGTGTCGTGTTCCAACATCCTTACCTGTTCCACGGGACGATCCGCGACAACGTGTTCGCTGCAGACCCGGGCGCTAGTGACGATCAGTTTGCGCAAGCCGTCCGGCTGGCGCGGGTGGACGAGCTCATCGCCAGGCTGCCAGACGGCGCAAACACAATCGTTGGCGAAGCCGGCTCGGCGCTGTCCGGCGGCGAGCGGCAACGCGTAAGCATCGCACGGGCTCTGCTGAAAGCCGCTCCGGTGCTACTGGTCGACGAGGCGACCAGCGCACTGGACGCCGAGAATGAGGCCGCGGTGGTCGACGCGCTTGCGGCCGATCCGCGATCACGCACCCGGGTGATCGTCGCCCATCGGTTGGCAAGCATCCGTCATGCCGACCGCGTCCTGTTTGTTGACGATGGCCGAGTGGTCGAGGACGGTTCGATCTCCGAGTTGCTCACCGCGGGTGGGCGTTTCAGTCAGTTCTGGCGCCAACAGCACGAGGCCGCCGAGTGGCAGATCCTCGCCGAGTAACGCGAGAAACCACCGCGCCACGCAGATAGCCACTTCCTCCGTGAATCTGCATCGCGAGGTCGGCCACCTTGCCAGCTAGTTCGGTGTAGAAGAGCTTCGCCGCCGACGGTGCAAAATATGATATTCGCATGGCGTCATTGCTGAACGCTCGGACTGCCGTAATTACCGGCGGTGCACAAGGGCTGGGGTTAGCTATCGGCCAGCGATTCGTTGCCGAGGGTGCACGGGTTGTGCTTGGTGATGTGAATCTCGAAGCGACCGAGGTCGCAGCCAAGCGGCTGGGCGGCGATGACGTTGCTCTGGCGGTGCGGTGCGATGTGACTCAAGCCGACGACGTCGACATCCTCATCCGGACCGCTGTCGAGCGTTTCGGCGGTCTGGATGTCATGGTCAACAACGCCGGGATCACCCGCGACGCAACGATGCGCACGATGACCGAAGAGCAGTTCGATCAGGTCATCGCGGTGCATCTGAAGGGAACATGGAACGGTACCCGGCTGGCGGCGGCAATCATGCGGGAACGCAAGCGGGGCGCCATTGTGAACATGTCTTCGGTGTCAGGCAAGGTCGGTATGGTCGGCCAAACCAACTACTCAGCGGCCAAGGCCGGCATCGTAGGAATGACCAAGGCGGCCGCCAAAGAACTTGCACACCTCGGCATTCGGGTAAACGCAATAGCTCCGGGGTTGATCCGTTCAGCGATGACAGAAGCTATGCCGCAACGCATTTGGGACCAGAAGCTTGCCGAAGTTCCGATGGGTCGCGCCGGCGAGCCCAGCGAAGTCGCTAGCGTGGCCGTGTTCTTGGCTTCGGATCTATCCTCGTACATGACCGGCACCGTGTTGGACGTGACTGGCGGCCGGTTCATATGACACCGAGATCATTGCCACGGTACGGCAATTCGTCAAGAAGGAAATCTTTCCCAATGCACCGGCCCTCGAACGTGGCAACAGCTACCCGCAAGAAATCGTCGATCGGCTGGGTGTTATTGGCTTGCTCGGTCGCCGGCTGCAAGGGTATCGACACCACCGAGTTCATTCTCGGGCGTGCCGGCGCATTCGAGCTGGCGGTGCGCGCTGCCCAGCACCGTCATAGGTACTTGACGATGGTCAACGTCGGACGAGCGCCACCACGTCGCTGCCGAACGGTATGCATGGCGGCTACCGATACTCCGCGGAATATCAGATTGAACGGCTGATGCCTGATGCGCCCGTTGCTGCTCAGCGGAGCGGGAACCAGCGCGATCCAGAAGCCTCTGAGGACTCGAAGGCTGGCCTCCGGAGTCCATCGATGATGTGCAGTTGCATCGCGATTGCCGCCAGGGGCGTTGTCGCTTGAGCACATCTGGGCATAGGCTGCCATCTTGGAGGGCAGGCAACCTGCATGATAGGGAGGAGAATATGGCCCGCACGCTTGCGTTGCGCGCATCGGCGGGACTCGTCGCGGGTATGGCAATGGCCGCGATCACGCTCGCACCTGGGGCCCGCGCCGAAACCGGTGAGCAATTCCCCGGGGATGGGGTGTTTCTCGTGGGAACTGACATTGCGCCAGGCACCTACCGCACGGAGGGGCCGTCGAATCCCCTTATTTTGGTGTTCGGCAGGGTGTCCGAGCTCTCAACCTGCTCATGGTCGACACACAGCGCACCCGAGGTGAGCAATGAGAACATTGTCGACACCAACACCTCTATGGGCCCGATGTCAGTGGTGATCCCGCCGACCGTGGCAGCCTTCCAGACGCATAACTGCAAGCTTTGGATGCGGATCTCATAGGGGCCGGCGTACCCGGTACCGGCCGCGGGCCTACCACGTGCCGGAACTGGAAGCGCAGTAAGCCCTCAACGCGCCACCGCTTTGGCCCGCGCGCCCGGCGTAGGCGCATCGGCGGTGGCCGTGGGGCGGCGCACTGCGACCTCACCAGCGGCTTTCGAGCTTTGTTCGATCAACCGGCCAGCATGGTCGAGGATGCATTCGAGACCATATTCGAAATTGGTTTCATCGGGGGCCCCGATCCGATGCCCCCTCCCAGTTGCGTGAGCAAGCAGCGGAGTCGTCGCGGGATCGATGGCCACGGGGTGTTCAATGGCGGATGGTCCGCTGCCCGCCGACTGGCTCTTGCGGGAGAGCCGATCTAGCACCACCGATCCGCGCACGTGGACCGAAACCGCCGAGTAGATGTCGAAAGCGTCTTCGAGCGACAGGCCCGCCGTCACCAGATTGGCGATGGCCTTCTCCATCTCTTGGGCGCCCAACCGCGCCGTTTTCGGGGACAGCGCCGCTCGAATCAGTATCAGATCGCACAGTACGGGGTTGTCCGCGAACGTCTTCCGCATCGAGCGGGCATGATTGCGCAACGTTTCGCGCCAGTCGCCGGCTTCGATGTACGGGGTAGCGAACACGTACTTGCTCAAAGCGCGGTCGGTCATCGCGTTGAGCAGATCGTCCTTCTTGCGGAAGTACCAGTAGATGCTGGTGACCCCGACGCCAAGGTGTTTGCCGAGCAATGGCATGCTCAAGTTGTCTATCGATACCTGCTGGGCGAGTTCGAATGCGCCGCTGATGATGTCCTCGGGGTTGATGGATCCGCGCTGCCGTCGTTGACGCTTGCCTGGGGTTGTCTGCATTGCCGTTACGGCACCTCCATCAAGATAACGCCGGGTCAGTTGCAGGTATGCAGGTCGGCGGTAGTCGTCGTGCGGACAACATGTGCCGCATGGCCTCCCCGGGGACAGGCCGGGAGAACAAGACGCCTTGCGCACGGTAACAGCGCTGATCCAATAGAATTCTGGCGGCAGCCTCGGTCTCGACGCCTTCGGCTACTACATCGAGTTGGAAGCCTTCGGCGAGTGTCATGATGCCGCGCACAATGACCAGATCGCTAGTGTTGGTTCCGAGTTGCCGCACGAATGTTTTGTCGATCTTGAGCGTGTCGATCGGTAGCGTCTGCAACAGTGATATGGCGCTATAGCCGGTGCCGAAATCGTCGATAGCGATGTGAACGCCGACTTCTTTGAGTCGAGCCAGGGTGGCTCTGGCGGTATGTAGGTCTTGCACCACAACGTTTTCGGTGATTTCCAAACACACGGACGAGGCGTCCAGACCGTGCTGGCCGATCGTGTCTGCGACGAAGTCAACAAACCCGCCCGTCACCAGCTGTCCAGCTGAGACGTTGATACGCAGCAGCGCGTCGTGGCCCAAACCGGCTGACTGCCACTCGGAGAATTCATTGCAGGCCCTCCGCAGCACCCATCTATCCAATTCGCCTGCAAGGTTGATGGATTCGGCCACAGGGATGAAGCAGCCCGGTGCCAGCAGCCCACGGGTGGGGTGCTGCCACCGGACCAATGCCTCGGTCCCGACAATGTCGCCGGTCCGTAGGTCGACCTCGGGTAGGTAGACCAGGCGAAGGGCGTCGGATTCGATACCACGTCGAAGGTGTAGTTCAATATCGTTGCGCAGTTCGCCGCTGACCGACATGTCCGCGGTGAAAATCGCGACGCTATCTCCGCCGGCGTGTTTGGCTGCCAGAGCGGCTTGGTCGGCTCGGCGCAGGAGGTCCGACGGTGTGTGCTGTCCGGGAGTCCCTGAGGCGACACCGATACTGACGGTGCGGGTGAGCACCTCACCGCCGATAGCGACGTGGTCCTTGAGCTGGTCGCGAAGACGTTCGGCGAGCGGTTGAGCGGCATCGGCACTCATTGGAGATGCGGGTATGAGGACGAATTCGTCGCCGCCGAGTCGGGCGATCAGGCTCTCGCCAACGAGTGCGTCACCGATCCGTTGGGCGAACACATGGATGAACTGGTCACCGGCGGCGTGGCCCAGGTAGTCGTTGATGGCCTTGAGGCGGTCCAAGTCGAGAAATAGCGCCGCGACCGGGCCAGGTTGTCCGGGGGCCAGTCTTTGGTCCAGGTGCTGCAGCAACGCGCGACGGTTATGCAGTCCGGTCAGATCGTCATGGTCGGCCAGATAGCGAAGCCGCGCCTCGGCGGCGACGCGAGCCTGCACCTGGGCGAAGAGTGTAGCGATGGTCATGAGGGCGTTAAGCTCGGCCTCGTGCCATTTCCGATCACCGAACTTGATGAACCCCAGCAGTCCAGTGGTGATCTCGCCAGATACCAGCGGCACGGCGGCAGCCGACGTTACCGGAACCCCGCGGGCTTCCTCGATGAGGCGTTGATAGTCCTCGGTGGCCGGCTCGGGCCGGAACACGAGAGGCTCTTTGGCGTGTTCGCATAGCGCAAACACCGGGTCGGCATCAGCGAAGTAGATCAGCCTGAGCGGATCGGGGTCCGGTATGTTGAGGCGAGGTGGCCATTCGGCCACCAGCCTCGTCGCGCGCCTGTCGCGATCGTTATGACGCAAAAAGCTGACATCTACGCCCAGCTGTTCCACTAGATAGGCCAAAACGCGCTGACTGACTTCGGCTGACGTGGCAGCGTCGACTGTCATGAGCTGGTTGGCTACGGTGGTGACGAGCTCCTCAAGCTGCGGCGTCGCGGTGTCGTTGCACATCTCGGATGCTATCTGTGCGGCTCTGGTATGGCGTGCCGTACGCGTCGGCGGCTACACACCGACGGCGGTGGCGCGTGGAACAACCTGAAGATCAACACCTCGTGCCCTTCTTTGCCCGGCTTGACCAGTTCCCGAAAGTCGAGTTGCAGGCGGTGCAGCTGTGCGGCGAAATGGGGTGACGCTTGGTCGAGGTCGTGGCGGCCACGTGCATACAGGAAGATCGGTGACATCGGTTGTACGGCCAGTCCATGTTGTTGGGCCACAATCCACACCGCCTGCATGGCTGATCCGCCACGCGCAAAATCGGTGAGCGTGGCGCCATCAACGTAGACGATTGCGAGCGCTGAACTCGCCGACACGCGCTCATTGGTGTTGTCTTCGAGGGCTGTTCCGCAATCCCATTGCGCTAGCCGTGCCACGACGTCGGAGCGTCGCAGGATATCGAGAACCCGCAATTCGCCGGAATCCAGTTCGAGGCTTCGGACATCGATGCCCGCATCGAGCGAAGGGTCGCCCGGCCACCGGAGCTCGGACATCATTTCCTCATGTAGCCTCGGGGTGAGATAGCGGATTCGGTCTGCAGCCGCTAAAATTGTTGCAGCCCGGTCGATCTCGTTTCGTGACAGCAACAGCTGTAACCGCGCACCCTCAGCCGCGGCGGTGTTCGTTAACAACTCAACGGTCGCGGGGTGGACGTGACCGGGCATACCGTGGTGGCGATTGGTCGTTCTGAGCAGCATCGGCCGGTAAAGGGCCGCAAGGCTTGGATCATCACCACGGCCAAAATGCATTGTCGCTTGCAGCGGCGAGTCGGGCTGGGATTCGTCGAACTCTACTGATCCCAGGACCCGGTGTGCAGCGGCAGCGACACGCGCGTTAAACATGGCCGCGCCGACGGCCACTGCGCTACCACGAAACGCGATATCCATTGCGCTGGTGTGCTCAGGTGCTAGTCGGATGGTCAGCGAATGCTGTTTGGCCACAATATGCCATGGCTGAACGTTGCCCCCTGAAGGCGCGCGAATCGCCGCCTGAGCCACGATTTCGCTGGTTGGCTGCGGCTCGGCTGGCGCTGTTGGCGGCACGGACTCGAGCAACCATCCGTTCCCGCGAGACGGCATGGGCGGTTGATCGAGGCGATCTAGCGCTGCGGACACATCCACCCGTACCCGGCCAGACTCAAGTGGTTCTCCCAGACCGATTCTGCGTACCGCTTCAGCTACCGTCGCTGCGCCCACCCAGATATCGCCTGCCAACTGCGGCCATCCCCACAACGTCTGGTCAACTTCGATCATCGACGCCGCACAACGCGCCGAGAGCTCTTGGCAATCAAGGATGTTGAGAACGTGGGGGACTTTGTCTTTTGTGGTCAGTCCACACAGCTTGTCGGCGTCGATGTCGCCCAATAGCCCATGAAAGATCGGTCGCCCAGGTTCGACGTCGTAGCGTTCGACATCGACCAGGCCGCGGTCACTGGTCGCCATCAGTACGGGGACACCACGGGCGCACGCGGCTTGTCGCAGTATCACTTTGATATCCAGCGAGTCGCATTCTTCGATAACGACGTCAAGGCCGTCGAGGAACTCGTCGACGGATTCCGGCGAGAGCCCGGATGTAACGAGGTCCACGGCCAGGTAGGGATCCAGCTCCGCGATCCTGCGCGCCGCAATCATCGCCTTGTTGAGGCCAATGTCGAAGACGCCGACCGGCACGCGATTCAGGTTCGACAGCTCAATTTTGTCGAAATCGGCCAACCGCAGTGTGCCACAGGCACCTTCGGCGGCAAGGGTGTATGCGATCGCATGGCCGGCGCTGAGTCCGACGACGCCGACCCGTAGCGCGTGCAGTGCGCGTTGTTCCTCAGCGGTGATGAGGTGCCTGTTGCGGTCCAAGCGCACGGCACGGAACCCCCGGGGACCCAGAATGGCAACAACCATGCGCCGCCAGGGATAATAGGCCCATCGCTTCGCTTCTTCTAGCAGATCTGGATCAGGCTGTGGCAGCAGGCGCCGCACGCCCGCTAGCTGTTCTGCGAATCGGTCGACGAACTCGATGCTCGGATCTGAGCGTAGTCGATCGAGCACCAGGACATCGTCGTGGTCATCGTCACGAAGGACGAGAATGCCGGTGCTGCCGCCCTCGTGTGGGATGGTCACTGTTCGGCTCCAGCGGTCGCTGCGGTGGTTGCGCTCAACGCTTCTACATCGCGCAGAAGCTTGCGCGACTCGACAAGCATTCTTGACAGTTGTTTTGGCTCGGCATGGTTAGCCAAGGTTCTGCGGTCCCACCAGATCATCTTGGTCCGGTAGCGCTCGTCCGGGTATGCTGCCGCCGGGATTCTCGCTGCTATTACTCCCCCCGAAGAACGCCACCGGTCCAGCGCGTGGGCCGCCGCGGTCCCCATCACAAACTGAACCCCCAACAGGGACATGCTTAGCGGTAGGGCGCGCGCCAAGGCGGCAGCAATCGCATCACTGCGCTGCGCGTCACTATTAACCCACCCGGACTTCACTTCCACGACCCCGAATGGCGCCCGGTCATTGATCATCTTGCGCACCGCGGATAATCCGGGATTGCCAGCCCATTCGACTACCGCATGCGAGTCATCGGCTGACCGCAGCGGTCCGATTACCCGAGCGCCCCCGACTACATCTCCTCCAATATCAATGGCGGCAAAGAACAACTGTGTATCGGAACCGTCACTGATGGCGTCGAGATCTAAGGTACACTCGACTCCGTGCTTACTATAGGCGCGAAGCGCACCCTGAAGGTATGTATTCCACAACGTGGGATCGAGCGCGGGTTGCGATACCACAAGCCGGCATTGCGCATCAGAAACCCACACACTGAGATTTTCCGAAAAATGCAACTTCTGCGGTGCGATAGGACGAAGTTGAGCGGTGGTCATGATTCTCCAATCTGTTAGGTATCCGGCAATTAACACGAGATTTGCTGCCCCTGTATCGAGCAGCGCAGACGTTGGGGCTGCGCCCGGAGAATTGCTGCCGTTGCGCAGAACGGCGCCGCACGGCAGGGTTCAACGCCCGGCCGCGCTGGTATTTATCGAGTCGCTGCGAGAGCCGTGAACAAATTGTCACGAAATCGTGCGCACGCGCGTTCACAAATACCACGCGCACGCGCTCGAAAACTACATGACCAGATAGCCAGATTTTTCCGGACCGGCAAAGCGTTGTTCAGTGTTGGTCACGGCTCTTGATCGTATTTACCCCGGGTGGCGTAGACCCTATCGATGGTGGACCCCGTTCATCGGGGTAATCGAATGAATCATGCAAAATATTACTTTGACGAGTATTCATTCCGATTCAACCGGTCCCACCCACCTCTCATGCGTGCGGGGCATACTGTTCTACGGCTTGGTGAAACACGCCGTTGCCATCGATCTACACCCACGCGACCTACTCTCTGAAAAAGTCGACCGGCAGTGCCTTGGCAAAGTGCCAGCCTTGTGCGGCTTTACAGCCGAAGGCGCGCAACCGGGCGGCTTGGCTGGGGGTTTCGACTAGCTTTGCAGTGACGGTGATACCGAGCTTGTCGCCAAGGTCGATCATTGCCCGGGTGATCTGTTCGTTGGCCAGCCGAGCTTGAATGTCGCCATCGAGGCACTCGATGAACTTTCCCCCGAGTTTGACCACGTCGACGGGGAGGCGGGGAAGGTAGGCGAGGCTGGAGAATCCAATGCCGAAGTCGTCGATGGCGATGCCGACGCCGAGAGCGGACAATTCTTGTAGCCTGGTCACCGCCTTCTCGTCTCTGCTAAGGCGCGCGTCCTCGGCCAGTTCGAGCTGCAGGGCATGGGCGGGCAGGCCGGTTTCGCCGAGCACACCTTCGACCAGCACCAGGAAGCCGGGATCGCAGATGGTGCTGGCGGAGACGTTGACGCTGACAAACGGTTGCGGGTCGGTGCTGTGGTCACGCCAACTGCGGACGTGGCGGCAGGCCTGCTCGAGCACGAAGGCCGTGAGCGGCACCATCAGTCCGTTGTTCTCGGCACGGTCGATGAACCGGCCCGGGAGTAGCGTGCCCAACGTCGGGTGTTCCCAGCGCAGCAGGGCCTCGGCGCCGATGATGCGGTTGTCGGCAAGCCGGATGATTGGCTGGTAGACGAGGAAGAATTCACCGCGATCCAGTGCCACGCGCATCGAAGTGGACAGATAATGGCGAGTGTTGACCTGGTCGCGGTCGGAGTCCGCCCATTGGTCAGGATTGGCTACCATCGCTCGCGCTTGCATCGCGCCCCTAAACATCTCTTCGTAGTCGATCAACTTGGTCGGCCTGAGCGCGCAAGCGAACGCTGTAGCGCGCTGACAACAACGATCCATCCAAGGGCTGCATCAGGATTCACAGCCCGGTGGGCACCTCGCCGACCGCGGTGGCAACGCGAAGCACACCACCGAAGTCGTCTTGACCCGAACCGTCGCAGTAGATTCTGGAGTCCTGGGAGGCAAAGATCGTCAGCGATAATGCGTAAAAGTCCGTCACGTACTACGTAGAAGGTCCGTGAGTGCAGCCGTTCCGGGCATGCACGAACCGGCGCTTACACGTCGAAGGCGGCTGCGCGGCAATCAGTCTCGGTGGGTAACCCATTGTCGGCGGGCGATCGGTTACCTCTCGAATCGACGGCCGCCCGCATCTGAGTTAGCCAGGCCAGCGGTTTCCTACGGGCGCTGGGTGCAAAGATACGACTTCCGGGTGCAATAGTTACGCGCTATCGCTGATGTTCTTGTCCGCACCGGCCTTCAGAGTTGAGCCAACGCGTAGTCGCCACTCGGCACTACGGTGGGCGCGTCATCGACGCTTCGCTGACGGCCCGAGGTGGCAGATGTTGCGCTCGCTGCAGATCGCCGATCAAATCGCTCGTACGGGTCACATGCCAGTGAGGCGTCTTGATCTGATCTGGATCAGCGCACGAAACGCCGCGAGAAGGGAGCTTGATCTGGGCGTGGCTGCGCTGGTGGAGGCTGTGACGTTGCTCACTGCTGACGTCGAGGGCTCGACACGGCTGTCGCAGACGCGACTCAACGAGCTAGCGGCCGATTACCCAACCTTGGATCAGAACATATCGGAAGCTGTCGCGGCCCATGGCGGGGTGACGCGACCGGTAGACCAGGAGGTGGGTAGCGGTCTCGTCGTCGCGTTCCTGCGTGCTGGCGACGCGATCGCGTGCGCTTTGGAACTGCAGCTCTCAACGTTGGCGCCTATGCGGCCGCGTGTCGGTGTGCACACCGGCGATGTCCGGCTGCGCGGCGACGGCACCATCACCGGCTCCGCGATCAACGAGAGTGCGTGTCTGCGCGACCTCGCACACGAAGGCCAGACTTTGCTTTCAGCCGCCACTGGCGATCTGGTCATCGACCAGCTTCCGGCAAATACCTGGCTGACCGACGTCGGCAAGTACCCCCTGCGGGGTTTGCATCGCCAAGAACGGGTTATCCAGTTGTGTCATCGAGACCTACGCAATGAGTTTCCGCCGCTGCGGATGTCGGTCGGTAACAGATCCAGCCTTCCGGCCCAGTTCACCACTTTTGTAGGCCGTGACGCACAGATCAACGAGGTGCAAGAGGTCCTGACGAACTACCGGCTGGTGACGCTGCGCGGCGAGGGCGGTGTAGGTAAGACGCGTCTGGCGATCCAGATCGCGGCCGCGTCGGAATTTCGCGATGGTCTGTGTTTCGTCGACTTGGCACCGATTGCCGATCCCGGCATGGTGTCCACCACCGCGGCCCATGCTCTAGGTCTGATCGATCGGCCGGGCAGCTCAACATTCGACACTCTTAGTCATGCCATCGGCAACTGCCACATGCTAATGGTGTTGGACAACTGTGAGCACGTGTTGGATGCGTGCGCCGAGCTGGTCGTTGAGCTGCTGGGTGCCTGCCCGGAGTTAAGCATTTTGGCGACCAGCCGCGAGTCGATCGGCGTGACCGGCGAGGTCACATGGGTGGTGCCGTCGTTGTCTCCGGCGAACGAAGCAATCCAGTTGTTCACTGAACGTGCGCGCCTAGTCCAACCCAATTTTGAGATCGTTGCTGACAACTTCGACGCCGTGAGCGAGATCTGCCGGCGGCTAGACGGTATGCCCCTGGCAATCGAGTTGGCCGCGGCACGATTGCGGTCGTTGTCGCCAAACGAGATCGCCAACAGTTTGGATGACCGATTCCGCCTGCTGACCGGTGGTGCTCGCAGTACGGTGCAGCGCCAGCAGACATTACGGGCATCTATGGATTGGTCGTACGCACTGCTGACTGACACCGAACGGATCCTGTTCCGCCGCCTTGCGGTGTTTGTGGGCGGTTTCGACCTCACCGCGGCGAGCGAAGTCGCCGCCGCCGGCGGCGACGACTTCGTCGAGCGGTATTCAGTGCTTGATCAACTGACGCTGCTTGTCGACAAGTCGCTGGTGGTAGCCGAAGAAAGCCGAGGCAGTACGCGCTATCGGCTGTTGGAAACCGTACGCCAGTATGCGCTAGAAAAACTGAACGAATCCGAAGAAATCGACGGGGTGCGCGCTAGGCACCGGACCCACTACGCAACCATGGCGGCAGGGCTGAACGTTCCCGCCTCCACCGACTATGAACAACGCCTCCTGCAGGCTGAAGCCGAAATCGATAATTTGCGTGCCGCATTCACCTGGAGCCGTGGAAACGGCGATATTGCAGCCGCATTGCAGCTCGCATCCGCATTGCAACCGCTGTGGTCGCAGGGGCGCATGCGCGAAGGGCTGGCCTGGCTCGAATCCATCCTCGAGCGGGAAGGCGACAATCATCTTGTGCCGGCGGGGGTTTGGGCGCGGGCGCTTGCGGAGAAGGTAATACTCAAGGCTTGGCCGGCCACGAGCCCGATGGGCGCCCCCGACATCGTCGCGCAGGCTCACCATGCCTTGGCGCTGGCACGCGACGCAGGCGACTGCGCAGTGTTGGCTCGAGCGCTCGTCGCATGTGGCTGCGGCAGTGGTTGCGACACGGAAGCCGCTCAACCCTACTTCGCCGAGGCGATCGAGCTGGCGCGCGCCATTAACGATGAGTGGACATTGAGCCAAATCGATTATTGGCAGGTGGTCGGGATCTTCATATCGGGTCAGCCAATTCCTTTGCGAGCTGCGGCCGAACAAGCTCGAGAGCTCGCCGACAGCATCGGAAACCGGTTCGTCTCACGTCAATGCCGCCTGTTTGCCTGCCTGGCGCAGATATGGGAAGGCGACGCGAACGGAGCATTGGCACTATCTCGCGACGTTACCGCCGAGGCCGAGGTGGCAAACGATGTCGTTACTAAGGTACTCGGTTTGTATGTCGAAGCCATGGCACTGTCTTACATCGGCGACAGCGCCGCCCGGACCATCGCTGGTGCGGCTCTCGAAGCTGCCACCGAGTTAGGCGGGATTTACCAAGATCTGGGTTACGGAGCGATAACTCGCGCGGCGTTGGCCGCGGGCGACGTAGCGGCCATTGAGGCTAGCGAAGCGAGCTGGGATCTTCGCAATCAACACAACGTGGTAACGGCACACCACGAGCTGATGGCGCAGGCAGCCCTGGTTCGCGGCGATGTGACCACGGCAAGACGTTTCGCCGACGAAGCTGTGCTTGCGAGCACCGGATGGCATCTGATGATGGCGCTGATAGCACGGGCGCGAGTGGCGATTGCGCAGGACGAGCTGGGAAAGGCACGCGATGACGCCCACGCCGCGGTGGCGTGCGGCGTCGGTGTGCAGACGTACCTCGCGATGCCGGATGCCCTAGAACTTCTCGCAGGTCTGGCCGGTGAGGCCGGTAACCACGGTCAAGCAGTGCGCCTTTTCGGCGCGGCCGCGGCCCAGCGGCAGCGTACGGGGGAGGTTCGCCACAAGATTTGGGACGCCGGCTATGAGGCCGCCACGGCGGCGCTTCGTGATGCGATGGGCGACGAAGATTTCACTGCCGCCTGGGCTGAGGGTGCCGCGGCCCCCTTGGACGAGGCGATCGCCTACGCACAACGCGGTCGCGGCGAACGCAAACGCCCAAGCAACGGCTGGGACGCGCTGACCCCGGCCGAGCACAAAATCGTAAAGCTCGTCACCGAAGGACTGGTCACCAAGGACATCGCCGCGAGGCTTTTCGTCTCACCGCGTACCGTGCAAACACACCTCACCCACATCTACACCAAGCTCGACGTCACCTCCCGTGTCCAACTTGTACAGGAGGCCGCGCAACACTCGACCTAGGATTGCGCGGCCAGCGCAGGCCCGGAGTTCGAATCGGATGCAATACGCAACCAATCTGGGCTCTTCTGCGCGTTGTCGCTGATGTTCATGGCTCTTCGCGCCCCCATGCTTGAGCGCATGAACGGTTTGCATACAGATGACGCGCCGGTCAATTGGCTCGAGCGGCGAGGTGGCCGGCTTACGTCGAGGCGGAGGGTGACGTTGCTCCATGCTGGAGTGGAACACCCGATGCGGCTGTGGGGCGTCCAATCCGAGGCGATAACTGCCGCGATGGTGCTTAGCCGGAAGGTATCGGCCATCATTGCCGGACACTGCGGTGTGCGCCTAGTTGATCAGGGCGTGGGCGATGGCTTCGTCGCCGCGTTCGCCCATGCCAGCGATGCCGTCGCATGTGCTCTGGAGTTGCACCAGGCTCCGTTGTCCCCGATCGTCCTGCGCATCGGGATTCACACCGGTGAGGCGCAGTTGGTCGACGAGCGCATCTACGCCGGCGCCACAATGAACCTGGCTGCAGAGCTACGGGATTTAGCCCATGGTGGGCAGACCGTGATGTCGGGTGCTACCGAGGATGCGGTACTCGGCCGGCTTCCCATGCGCGCTTGGCTAATTGGCTTGAGGCCCATGGAAGGGTCCCCGGAAGGGCATAACTTCCCCCAGTCACAACGCATAGCACAATTGTGCCATCCGAACCTTCGCAACACCTTTCCGCCGCTGCGCATGCGCATCGCCGATGCGAGCGGAATTCCTTATGTGGGGCGGATTCTGGTTAACGTTCAGGTAGTTCCCCACTGGGAAGGAGGGTGTGCCGCAGCGGGGATGGTCCTTGCTGGGTGAAGCGCCATTGAGGGCCAGACGATAGGTTGGCCAGCGACGTCCTCAACTCAGACTCTCGGCGCGACCTGACCGGCGGTTACGATCATCTGCTCGGACATTCGCAAGAGAGCGTGCTCGCCCACTCCCTGCGGCAAGGTGTAGGCCAGCTCGCGCAACTTAACCGCGCACTCGTAGAGCGTCTGGCGGAAATGCGTTTCGGTCATCGGGGTGCCTTCGCTCGTCGGCGAGATCGGCAGCGGTGTCTTGTGCTCATACAGATCAATCTCATTCATCAGAGCCATCATTCGCCGGCTAGCAGCTGCAAATCATCAGCACATCCACGTATGTCGTCGGCTGCCCAGCGCGCAATGTGTGGCACGGCGAGTTGATGTTCAACCTCGGCGTGTCCTGCATACTGGATTTCTTACTGTAAAGTCACCCAAATGGGTGGTGCCCGCCGGCTCAAGCTCGACGGGAGCATCCCCAACCAGCTCGCCCGGGCGGCCGACGCGGCCGTCGCACTTGAGCGCAATGGTTTCGATGGGGGCTGGACAGCTGAAGCCAGCCATGATCCCTTTCTCCCGCTGCTACTGGCTGCCGAGCACACGTCGCGACTTGAGCTTGGCACCAACATCGCGGTAGCGTTCGCGCGCAATCCGATGATTGTCGCCAACGTGGGCTGGGACCTACAGACGTACTCGAAGGGAAGATTGATCCTCGGTCTGGGAACCCAGATCCGGCCGCACATCGAGAAACGATTCAGCATGCCCTGGGGTCATCCGGCACGTCGGATGCGTGAATTCGTCGCCGCGCTGCGTGCGATCTGGTTGGCTTGGCAGGACGGGACCAAGCTTTGCTTCGAGGGTGAGTTCTACACCCACAAGATCATGACCCCGATGTTCACACCCGAGCCGCAGCCCTATCCCGTTCCGAGAGTCTTCATCGCCGCTGTCGGTGAAGCGATGACCGAAATGTGCGGCGAAGTCGCCGACGGCCACCTCGGTCACCCTATGGTCTCGAAACGGTACCTCACCGAGGTGTCGGTGCCGGCGCTGCTACGTGGCCTGGCGCGATCGGGTCGCGATCGCAGTGCCTTCGAGGTGTCGTGCGAGGTGATGGTGGCCACTGGCGCGGACGACGCCGAACTGGCGGCCGCCTGCACTGCCACGCGCAAGCAAATCGCCTTCTACGGATCCACGCCGGCTTACCGCAAAGTCCTCGAGCAGCATGGCTGGGGCGATCTGCACCCGGAGCTGCACCGCCTCTCCAAGCTGGGTGAGTGGGAGGCCATGGGTGGGCTAATCGACGACGAGATGCTCGGTGCTTTCGCGGTGGTCGGTCCGGTGGACACGATCGCCGGTGCCCTTCGCAATCGTTGTGAGGGCGTCGTCGACCGCGTCTTGCCGATTTTCATGGCCGCATCTCAGGAGTGTATTAACGCCGCACTGCAGGACTTTCGCCGTTGAGCGCGCCATCGGTGGATGAGGCCACCAAGATCGCTGCCCGCATAGAGGGCCCGCATTGCGTGCGGATCGGCGTTACCCGGCGGCGGGCACACGGGGCATTACGTACGCCCGCGGCGGCATCCGCAACGCATTGCTAACCCCGCCGAACCCGCCGCCGCTATTGGTCAGTTGCCCCAGCGGTAGCCCGCCCAGCATGTGTCCGGGGGCGGTTTGGGCGGCGCTGGTCAGGCTGGTCAGCGGCAGCGCCCGCGCCGCCGGGGTGACCGCCTGGTTGGCCGCGGCCCAGGCCTGCGGCACCGACAACGAACCGACCGAGGCCGCCCGACCCAAGTTGGCGGCCACCCCAGCGCCCAGACCCGAAGAACCCAGCGACGAACCCAGCTGGCTGCCCAGCGAGCTCATCGCCTGGACCCCGTTTTGCGCCGCGGTTTCCACGGCCTGAGCCGCCGCCGGAGCAAAGCCCTTCAACATCGAGTGCAAGGTGCTGGCCATCGACACACCCGAGTTGGTCATCGACACGTGGTTGTTGAGCATCGACACGATGTTGCTGAGCGGCGACAGATGCGGCGAGATGGCTTTCCAGAGTTCACTCAGTTGGTCGAACGGCCAGATGCTTTTCGTGGGCTGGGCCAGTTGTTGCAGCGCTTGGGGCACATTGTTCATCAACTGGTTCGCCGCGGCGGTGTCGATGGCCTCCTCGACCGCGACGGCCTGCTCAAGGAGCCCGCCGGGGTTGGTGATCAGTGGGGCGTCCTCGAACGGCAGCAACGCCTCGGTCGCCGTCGCCGCCGTGGCGGCGTAGCCAAACATCGCGGCGGCGTCTTGGGCCCACATCTCCCCGTATTCGGCCTCGTTGACCGCGATCGCCGGCGTGTTTTGCCCCAAGAGGTTGGTCGCTATCAGAATCATCAGTTCAGCACGGTTCTCGGCGATCACCGGCGGGGGCACCGTCAGCCCATACGCCGTCTCGTAGGCCGCCGCAGCAACCCGGACCTGGGCGGCGGTCAGCTCGGCCTGCCCCGCGGTGACGCTCATCCACGCCACATACGGCGAGGCCGCCGCCACCATCAGACCCGCCGACGAACCTATCCACGATCCCGTCGTCAGACCCCAGACCACCGACTGAAACGCCGACGCGGCCGAAAACAGGTCACTCGCCACGCTGTCCCACATCTGAGCCGCGGCCACCAGCGAGGCCGAACCCGGGCCGGCATACATCCTCGCGGAGTTGATCTCCGGTGGTAACGCCCCGAAGTCCACCACTTCGATAATCCTTCCGCTCGGCCATAACTAGCACCAATGATGGACAGCAAACAACGTCGGCAACAGGTCAAATTCTCTCAAGTAGTCACAACCCCAGATGCAAAGTGCACCAGCCGCCCTGCCGCGAAGCTAAATCCAGCTGAACAATCTGAACATCAGGTAAATACAGTGGCAACTAATCTTAAATAACCCGGCCGATTAGACAGCGGCCGAGATCTGTTTGAGGTCGGGCCGTGATTGTCCGGAGAACGGCCGGTATCTCGCACGAGCAGCCACCCGCGCCCCCGTCAGACTTGGCGACCGCCTACGGCAACCTAAACCGGGGTGAACTTGGTGATCAGCCAATTGCCGTCGACCTTGGCTAGGGTCACCATCACGCTGCTGGCCGCCATCGACGGATTGGGGCTGTCCTTACTGGTAGTGCTCTGGTCGACAAAAACCAGAACGACAGCCGAATCCGGATGTAGCTCCGACACGGCCGCGCGCACCACCTTGGCGGTGGTTTTCAGTGACTTCTGTTTGGCCGCCGGAGCCACGATCTGCTGCGTGAACTGGTCGTAGTAGGACAGGAAATCGCCGGCGAGGTGCGACCTGGCGGTAGCGAAGTCTTGGTCGAGCGTGTCGGGTGAATACGACAACAGCGCGATTGTCCCGTCAGACGCCGCGGCGACGGCAGCACGGGCGGCGCCGGAGTCCGTCTGCTGATCGGGTCGGTATTGCTCAAGGTATAGCCATCCCGTCGCGCCCCCAGAGATCAACATGAGCAGGATGAGAATCACCGGAACGGGTTTCAAGGTAACCTGCATTCGCCACAGGTCACGGTGCCGCTGACCCTTCTGCGCGGTAGATTCCGTTGCAGAGTCGGTGTCAAATGCCTCGGTCGCCGAATCACCGGCTTCGCCTGCGGCTGAGTCAATCTCAGCGACTTCGGTGGCGTCAGTGGTTTCGGTGTTGACGTCGCGTACGTCATCGGTCACGGTACGAACTCAACTTTCGACATCTTGTACTGTCCCCCCTCTTCGGTCACGGTCACTTTGAGCCGCCACGCACGTGGTTCGTCTTTCGCCCCAGCGGAATTGGTGACCCGTGAAGTCGCCGCGACGAGCACCACGGCGGAATGCTCGTTCATGGATTCGACGGCTGTCGCGTTCACCGTGCCTTCGGTGACCACTTTGGACTGTTCGACAACCTTGGTGAAATCGGCTGCCCGCTGCTGGAAGTCATCCCTGAATTCGCCGGTGGAGCTGTCGATCACACGCGCGACGTCTTCTTTGGCCTTGTTGAAGTCCAGCGAGGTCATGTTGATGACACCTTGCTTGGCTCCGGCGGCGAACGCCGCGGCGCGCTGCTGGCGTTCGGTGGCCTCATGGTGTTGCCACACAATGTATCCGCTGAGCCCGGTGAAGCCGCAGATGATGACGACTGCGGCCGCCATGGCAATCGTGGACAGTCTTGGTAACCGCACCCGCAACCGCCGTCGCCAGGATGCCGACCGTGCGGCCTCCTGGTCTGCGGCCTCATAGTCGTCATAGTCGTCATAGTCTTCGGCGTCTTCCCAGTCTGCATACTCCTCGGGGACGTTCTCGTCCTCGGCTGGGGCCATCGCCAGCGCCTCACGCTTCAACCGGGCGGCACGGGCACGGGCCCGCGCCGCGGCGGCCAGCGCTTCGGCTTCGGCGGCTTCGGCTTCGGCGGCCAACGCCATCGCGTCGGCTTGCGATGTCCCCGCGTCCGACGGTGGTTCGGTTGTCTCAGCCATCGTGGATACAGCCCGTCAGTATCATTCTCGACTGAACTCCGGTATCGCTCACAGTATTGCCCATTGCTAACATTCGAGGCCCCAGCGAACTCCTACGAGGACCGATCAGGCAGACGATCACCCACCTGAGTTTTCCCCGGCAGCATGACTGGTGTTGACTCTCTCGAAAACATACTCTTTACTTCGACCCTCCAAGCGTTTCTCCAAAAGATTCCCGGTTGTGCCATGTCGTGTCGTGAACGCGTGCAGGTGATGGTCGACGGAACGCCCGTGCAGGCTCGTTGAGCCGCCTACTCCTGGGCGAAGATGTCCTCGGTGTCGGCGCCGACAACGGGCAGCTGGACCAGCGACAAGACATGGTGCGCCGGGCTGCCGGGTGGGGCCACCAGCACGCACTCGGTCCCCTGTTTGCGTGCCCGGTCACAAGCGGCAGCGAGGGCGCCGACGCCGGCCGAACCAAGGTGGGTGACGGCACTGAGGTCGATCGTCACGGGTGCTATGCCAGAACGGCTTTCGACGGCGATCTGGCGGTCCAATGTGGCTGCGGTGGTCGAATCGACGTCGCCCCGGACAACGATGCGGCCGGATTCAACTAGGGAGACGAATTCGCTGTCGATGGTTTGTTGGAAAGCTGCCCGGCGAACCATCGTGTCGGTGACAAACCGCGCCGGCCGCGACAGGCGATGCGTAAGTGTGGCAGTCGTTCCGCCGGCGCCATGCATGATGCGCGCCTCCGACACTAGGGCCTCGGCCATCGCCAGGCCGCGCCCACGGCCACGGGCGCCGTCGCGGTGGTCCTTCCATTGGCCCCGGTCGATTACCGATGCCCGCACGTTGCCGTCGCCGGCCAGCGCGGCCTCGACAACGATGCCCTTGGAGACGTCCGTGGCGTATCCGTGTTCGACCGCGTTCTCGACGAATTCGGAGATCGCGTGCACGATATCGGCGATGTCGGAGTGGTCGGCGCCGATCTCTGCCAGCCACTCACGAAGCTGGGCTCGAACGGTTCGTGCCGCGTTGATCGTCGCATCCAGCGTTATGTGCAGCGGCGGCGTTGGCGCCCGGCGTTGCATCGCAAGCAGGGTCACATCGTCGTTGTAGCCGGTGGACCGCAGCAGCAATTCAAGTGTGTCCGAACAGAGTCGGTCGATGGGCCGTGCCGGGGCGTCGAGCACAAAGCCGCCACTGCCGCTGGCGATGCTGGCCGCTAGGTCGGCAAATTCGGCGGTGCTGGCCTCGAGCGGCCGACCGGGCCGCTCGATCAGGCCGTCAGTGTAAAAGAGGATCGCGTCGCCGATGTTGAGCACTTCACTGCGCACTGGAAATCCGGTTCCGCTGCCGAGCGGACCCGCGCCGGTTGGTTCGACATACCGCGCACTCGCGTCCGCGGTCACCAGCAGCGGTGGCGGGTGTCCGGCTGTGCAGTACTGGAATTCGCCCGAGGTGAAGTCGAGCGAGCCGACACACATGGTGGCCGATTTCGATCCAGGTACCTGTTTATGGAAGCGGTCCACTGCCTCAAGCGCCTCGACGACCGTGTACCCCGCCGAGATCTGCATGCGTAACGCCGTACGTAATTGCGACATGACCGCTGCGGCCTCCACGCCGTGGCCCACGACGTCGCCAACGACGAGCACCAACCGATCCCCGAGGGCCAGCGCGTCGAACCAGTCGCCGCCGGCCGCGGTATCCTCGGCGGCGACCAGGTACTCGGCGGCTATGTCGGCGCCGGGAACCACGGGCACCGACGCGGCCAGCAACGCCTGCTGCATAACGGTGGCTGAATCGCGCACATTGCGATAGCGCTCGGACAGTTCCTCCACGCGCGCCTCGGCCGCCTGCCGGGCTCGCACTCGGCTGGTGACGTCGTCCACAATGAGCTGCACGCCCTCGATCGATCCGTCCGCCCGGCGGCGCGGTGTGACGACAAAGTCGAAGTATCGTTCCTCAACTCCGGAACCGTCGTAATCAGTTTGTAGTCGCCACTCCGATCCTGATTGCGGCTCACCGGTTTGATAGACCCGGTCCAACATTTCGTAGATCTGCTGACCCTCCAGTTCGGGATAGACCTCCCGAGCGGGCTGTCCCACGGTGTCAAGCAATGGACTGAAGCCGCGATAGGCCGCGTTCACTGCGACAAAGCGATGGTCAGGCCCCTCGAGGCCAACCAGAATCGCAGGGATGTGCTCGAAAATGCGTCGTACATCCTCGGCCGCACCGACCGTTTTGTCCCAGTCCATTTCGGCCGCCATTTGGCCGTCCCTCCTACGGACCGATGTAGCAAACGGGTCAACGTGCGCAGACCAATTCGCCAGGCAACGCAACCAGGTTATCAACGTGCCCTACCAGCTTGCCGGAAAAGCAAAAGTGCGTTTGGGGCAGGCCGCCACTTATGTCGCTGACAGCGCGGACTCCGTGGTCGGGTGTACGGGCAGCACGTCGCCGTATCCGCAGGCGTGGATGATGCGCGCGACAGCACGGTCGCGGCTTACCAGGCGCACGTCCACGCCCCGGCGTCGACACCGTTCGGCCTCGTGAGCAAGGACGGCGACTGTGCAGCAGCCCATGAAATCGAGGCCGTTGAGGTTGACCACGAGTGGTTCCGGCGCGGTGGTGGCCGCGGCCGCCTTCGTGACCAGATCTTGCCAAGTGTGCTCATTGGCGGCGTCGATCTCGCCACGCGCATGGATAATCACAGCCGAGTCGTGGTGCTGGATGGTCGCCTTGAGCGCGTTGCTCACCGGAGTAGTGAATGACCCTGCCTGAGTCGGGTTCATGGTGCACTCCTCATCGGCGGCACCCGAGCCCCCAATTGGATTGCCGGTCCTGCGCGCCGCGGAAAACCGTCGTCTTTGTATAGCAAGGCCGGCCCGCTCCGTCTATAGCGCCGAAGCCGGCGGCCAATGAGCTTCTCGGCGTCCTCGGAGCCGACCCCATTCTCCGCGCGGGTGGCCCCGCAGATGCGATCCAGCAACCCCGCCGACTCGCTCCGGACAGGTGGTGGTAGCCCTCGTAGGCTCAGCAATCGTGGACTTGCATTCACGACCACCGTGGTCGAACAACGCGGTGCGTCGTCTTGGCGTGGCACTGCGCGACGGAGTTGACCCGCCGGTCGACTGCCCGTCGTACGCCGAGGTGATGCTGTGGCATGCGGACTTGGCCGCCGAAGTCCAGGACCGGATCGAGGGCCGGAGTTGGTCTGCGTCGGAGTTATTGGTTACCTCACGTGCGAAGAGCCAAGACACCCTGCTAGCAAAGCTGCGGCGTCGGCCTTACCTGCAACTGAACACCATCCAAGACATCGCAGGTGTCCGCATCGATGCCGACCTCCTGCTGGGCGAGCAGACGAGACTTGCTCGCGAGATCGCCGACCACTTCGGTGCTGACCAGCCCGCTATTCATGATCTGCGTGACCACCCGCACGCCGGCTACCGGGCCGTTCATGTCTGGCTTCGGTTACCTGCCGGTCGTGTCGAGATACAGATTCGCACCATTTTGCAGAGCCTGTGGGCCAACTTCTACGAGCTTCTCGCTGACGCGTACGGTCGGGGCATCCGCTATGACGAGCGGCCGGAGCAGCTAGCGGCCGGCGTTGTCCCGGCACAGCTTCAAGAGCTGGTAGGGGTTATGCAAGACGCTTCAGCGGATCTGGCGATGCATGAAGCCGAGTGGCAACACTGTGCAGAGATCGAATACCCCGGCCAGCGGGCGATGGCGCTTGGCGAGGCGAGCAAGAACAAGGCGACGGTGCTCGCAACGACCAAGTTTAGGCTGGAAAGGGCCATCAATGAGGCCGAGTCGGCAGGGGGAGGTGGGTGAGGTGGCTGGCTATGTCGTCGAATACAACCGGCGCACCCACGTGCGTCGCATCACCGAGTTCGCCACCCCGCAAGAAGCGATGGAGCACCGGTTGAAGCTGGAAGCCGAGCGCACCGACAGCAATATCGAGATCGTTGCGCTCGTCAGTAAGTCGTTGGGAACCCTGAAGCAAACGCATTCGCGGTACTTCACTGGTGAAGAGCTGAACGTCGGAAACGGCGCGCGGTAGGCCCTTGGGTTTCCGCGAGTGTGCCGGGTCCGGTCGACATGGGGAGGTTCGGTCAACATGTCTACCCGGCACTAGAGCCCGAGCGCCCGATAGGTGCGGCGGACGAATTTTGGTTGCGCGGTCCGCAGTTTCGCCAGGGATGGGTTACCCGCGACGGCCGCGGCAGCGTCCACGGACAGATCGGGACAATGCTGGATCAGATACAGCAGTATCAGGTCGGCGCTCGGGTCGGCCTGCCACCATGTCCCGTACGCGCCGGGCCAGCTGAAGGTCCCGAGCCCGCCCGGCCCGAACAGCGGCCTGGACTTCGCCGGATCGGTCACCACCGATAGGTTCAGCCCGAAGCCGCGGCCCACCCAGAACGGCGCCCCCAGAAAGCTGTGCCGTTTCTGCTCGTCGGTCAGCCGGTCGGTGCGCATCAGGCGCACCGATTCAGGTGACAACACCCGGACCCCGTCGACCGTCCCGTCGCCCAACAGCATCCGCACGAACCGCAGGTAGTCATCGGCGGTCGACCACAACCCGCCGCCGGCGTTACAGAACGACGGCGGCGTGACGTGTGGCGGCCCCATCACGTCGTGCCGCAACCGGTCTTGTTCGTCGAGCCGGTACATGGTCGCGGCCCGTCGCTGCGCGTCGGCCGACACGTAGAAGCCGGTGTCGGTCATTCCTGCCGGACCCAGCACTCGCTCGTCGATGACCTGGTACAGCGGTGCGTCCTCGATGCGGGAGACAATGACACCCAAGACGTCGATGGCGTGGCTGTAGGTCACCCGGTCGCCAGGTTGGTGCACGAGCGGAAGGGTTGCCAGCGCTGCCAGCCAAACGTCGGGACCCTGGCCGAACGGCAGTCGCTGATAGGCCCGCGAAATTGGCCCCGACACCGAGAAACCGTAAGCCAGGCCGCTGGTGTGAGTGAGCAGGTCCTCGATCAAAATGGCTCGTCGCGCGGGATGTGTGCGATCCAGCGGGCCGGCGGCATCGTCCAGCACGGCCACCTTGCAGAGCTCCGGTGCCCAACGCGTGATCGGGTCACGCAGTGCCAGTTTGCCCTCGTCGACCAGGCTCATCGCCGCCGCCACCGTGACCGGCTTGGTCATCGACGCGATGCGAAACAGCGTGTCGCGTTGCATGGGCACGCCCGCGTCGATATCGCGATAGCCGATCTCGTTGACTTGCAACAATTTTTCGCGCTGCCAGACCATGGTTACCGCGCCGGAAAGCAGGCCCGCGTCGCATACCTCGCGGATGGACGCCTGATTGCCGTCGAGATTCACCCGGTTCAGGATACTGTCCGAGCCAGCGCGGCTCGGCGGATTACTGATTGTGCGAACGTTTTCCCGCGCACCGGTCGCGTGTTACTGTCGCGCTCTCCGGCGAATGTGATCTGGGGAACATGCTGTGAGCGCGGCGGCATGCTAGTGACGATGGTGTCGCTGCTGGTGAACCAGGGTGTGGGTAGGCAGTCACCGAGACCCGCAACCATGGACGGGGCTGGATTCGAGGCTCCGTGCATGCCGTACGACTAGGGGTAGCGCCCAGCTGCTCAATACCATCGGTTGGATAACAAAGGCTGAACATGAATGGCTTGATCTCACAAGCGTGCGGCTCCCACCGACCCCGGCGCCCCTCGAGCCTGGGGGCTGTCGCGATCCTGATCGCGGCGACACTTTTCGCGACTGTCGTTGCGGGGTGCGGGAAAAAACCGACCACGGCGAGCTCCCCGAGTCCCGGGTCGCCGTCGCCGGAAGCCCAGCAGATCCTGCAAGACAGTTCCAAGGCGACGAAGGGCCTGCATTCCGTCCACGTGGTGGTGACGGTAAACAATCTCTCGACCCTCCCGTTTGAGAGCGTCGATGCCGACGTGACCAACCAACCGCAGGGCAATGGCCAGGCGGTGGGCAACGCCAAGGTCAGAATGAAGCCCAACACCCCGGTGGTGGCCACCGAGTTCCTGGTCACGAACAAGACCATGTACACGAAGCGGGGCGGCGACTATGTCTCGGTGGGTCCGGCGGAGAAGATCTATGACCCGGGCATCATCCTGGACAAGGACCGGGGGCTGGGCGCGGTCGTCGGGCAAGTGCAAAACCCGACAATCCAGGGACGTGACGCCATCGACGGCCTGGCCACCGTCAAGGTGTCCGGGACCATCGACGCCGCGGTGATCGATCCGATCGTGCCTCAGCTAGGTAAGGGTGGGGGCAGGCTCCCGATAACCTTGTGGATCGTCGACACCAACGCCTCAACGCCGGCACCCGCCGCGAACCTGGTGCGGATGGTCATTGACAAGGACCAAGGCAACGTCGACATCACGCTGTCCAATTGGGGTGCGCCGGTCACCATCCCGAACCCGGCGGGATAACAGGCGCGAACCGGCCCGGTCCAGCCCCATCGCTGGTCGATGGCCTGGCCGGTCCGGTACTCGTCCGCGGGCGGAGGCCGCCTTCGAAGAAATCCTTTGAGAATTCGCCAAGGCCGTCGACCCAGCATGGGGTCAGCTCGCCAGCCGCGCCGGCTGGCAACCGTTCCCGCTCGAGAAAGACCTGGAGGAATACCAGTGACAAACGACCTCCCAGACGTCCGAGAGCGTGACGGCGGTCCACGTCCCGCTCCTCCTGCTGGCGGGCCACGCTTGTCAGACGTGTGGGTTTACAACGGGCGGGCGTACGACCTGAGTGAGTGGATTTCCAAGCATCCCGGCGGCGCCTTCTTCATTGGGCGGACCAAGAACCGCGACATCACCGCAATCGTCAAGTCCTACCATCGTGATCCGGCGATTGTCGAGCGAATCCTGCAGCGGAGGTACGCGTTGGGCCGCGACGCAACCCCTAGGGACATCCACCCCAAGCACAATGCACCGGCATTTCTGTTCAAAGACGACTTCAACAGCTGGCGGGACACCCCGAAGTATCGATTCGACGACCCCAACGATCTGCTGCACCGGGTCAAAGCGCGGCTAGCCGAGCCAGCGCTGGCCGCCCGGATCAAGCGCATGGACACACTCTTCAACGCCATCGTTGCAGTACTGGCCGTGGGTTATTTCGCGGTTCAGGGTGTGCGGTTGGTGGAACCGAGCTGGATGCCGCTGTGGGCCTTCGTGATTGCGATGGTTCTGCTGCGCAGTTCGTTGGCCGGGTTCGGTCATTACGCACTGCACCGCGCGCAACGAGGCCTCAACCGGGTTTTCAACAATGCCTTCGATCTCAACTATGTGGCCTTGTCCTTAGTCACCGCCGACGGACACACCCTGCTGCACCACCCGTATACCCAGAGCGAGGTGGACATCAAGAAGAACGTGTTCACGATGATGATGCGGCTACCGTGGTTGTATCGCGTTCCCGTACATACGATTCACAAATTTGGCCACATGCTCAGCGGCATGGCGATCCGGATCGTCGACGTCTTCAGGATCACGCGCAAGGTAGGTGTCGAGGAATCCTACGGAAGCTGGCGTGCCGCGCTTCCACACTTCCTTGGATCGGCCGGGGTGCGCTTGCTTCTGGTGAGTGAATTGGTGGTCTTCGCGATCGCCGGCGACTTCTGGCCCTGGGCACTGCAATTCGTAGCGACGCTGTGGGTTAGTACCTTCTTGGTGGTGGCGAGCCATGAGTTCGAGGACGACACCCAGGGCGGTGCCGTCAACGGCGAGGACTGGGGCATAGATCAACTCGAGCACGCTAATGACCTAACGGTGATCGGGAACCGCTACGTCGACTGCTTCCTGTCAGCCGGCCTGAGCTCCCACCGAGTCCATCACGTGCTGCCGTTTCAGCGCAGCGGCTTCGCGAACATCGTCACCGAGGACGTTTTGCGTGAGGAAGCAGCGAAGTTCGGTGTCGAGTGGCTTCCCGCAAAGGGTTTCATCACCGATCGGCTGCCGAGGCTGTGTCGGAAGTATCTGTTGACGCCGTCGCGCCAAGCCAAGGAGCGTCATTGGGGTTTCGTCCGCGAGCACTGCTCGCCGGCGGCATTGAAAGCCAGTGCCAGCTACGTGGTTGCGGGTTTCGTCGGAATCGGGTCGGTATGAACGTCTCAGCTGAGAGCGGTGCGCCGCGCCGGGCCGGCCAGAGGCATGAGGTTGGCCTTGCCCAGTTGCCGCCGGCTCCGCCCACCACGGTGGCGGTGATTGAAGGGCTTGCGACGGGCACGCCGCGTCGGGTAGTCAACCAGTCCGACGCCGCCGATCGGGTCGCCGAGCTTTTCCTCGATCCCGGTCAGCGGGAACGGATTCCGCGGGTGTATCAAAAATCGCGGATCACCACGCGCCGGATGGCGGTCGACCCGCTCGACGCCAAATTTGATGTCTTCAGGCGGGAATCTGCGACGATCCGTGATCGGATGCATCTGTTCTACGAACACGCGGTTCCGCTGGCGGTGGACGTGAGCAAGCGTGCCCTGGCCGGCCTGCCATACCGTGCCGCCGAGATCGGGCTGCTGGTGTTGGCCACCAGCACCGGATTCATCGCGCCGGGCGTGGACGTTGCGATCGTCAAAGAGCTCGGGCTCTCCCCGTCGATATCACGTGTCGTGGTCAATTTCATGGGATGTGCCGCCGCGATGAATGCCCTGGGCACCGCCACCAACTATGTTCGTGCCCACCCGGCCATGAAGGCGCTGGTGGTGTGTATCGAATTGTGCTCGGTGAACGCTGTTTTTGCCGACGACATCAACGACGTCGTCATTCACAGCTTGTTTGGCGACGGGTGCGCGGCGTTGGTGATCGGCGCCAGCCAGGTTCAGGAGAAGCTCGAGCCAGGCAAGGTGGTAGTCCGCAGTAGTTTCAGTCAGCTGCTCGACAACACCGAAGACGGTATCGTGCTTGGCGTCAATCACAACGGCATCACCTGCGAGCTGTCGGAGAATCTCCCCGGCTACATCTTCAGCGGGGTCGCACCGGTGGTGACAGAGATGTTATGGGACAATGGATTACAGATATCCGATATCGATCTCTGGGCGATCCATCCGGGTGGCCCCAAGATCATCGAGCAGTCGGTGCGCTCGCTGGGGATCTCCGCGGAGCTGGCGGCGCAGAGCTGGGACGTGCTCGCCCGCTTCGGCAACATGCTCAGCGTATCGCTTATCTTTGTGCTAGAGACGATGGTGCAGCAGGCGGAGTCGGCCAAAGCCATCTCGACGGGGGTGGCGTTCGCGTTCGGGCCGGGCGTCACTGTCGAAGGCATGCTGTTCGACATCATCCGACGGTGACCGCCATGAATTCAGAACACCCGATGACCGACCGGGTTGTGTATCGATCGTTGATGGCCGACAACCTGCGATGGGATGCCCTGCAATTGCGCGACGGCGACATCATTATCTCGGCGCCGTCCAAGAGCGGCCTGACCTGGACACAGCGCCTGGTGTCCCTGCTGGTGTTCGACGGGCCCGACTTGCCCGGACCCTTGTCGACGGTGTCCCCGTGGCTCGACCAGACCATTCGGCCCATCGAGGAAGTGGTCGCTACTCTCGATGCCCAGCAGCACCGCCGGTTCATCAAGACCCACACGCCGTTGGACGGCCTGGTGCTCGACGACCGCGTCAGCTACATCTGCGTAGGACGCGACCCGCGCGATGCCGCGGTGTCAATGCTGTACCAATCGGCCAACATGAACGAAGACCGGATGCGGATTCTGCACGAGGCCGTAGTGCCGTTTCACGAGCGAATCGCCCCCCCGTTTGCGGAACTCGGTCATGCGCGCAGCCCGACCGAGGAGTTCCGGGATTGGATGGAGGGGCCGAATCAGCCTCCCCCTGGCATAGGTTTCACACATCTGAAGGGGATCGGCACTCTGGCCAACATCCTGCACCAGCTAGGCACGGTATGGGTCCGCCGTCACCTACCCAACGTGGCCTTGTTTCATTACGCCGATTACCAGGCGGACTTGGCGGGCGAGCTGCTCCGGCTGGCAAGGGTCCTCGGTATCGCCGCGACCCGCGATCGAGCCCGGGACCTGGCGCAGTACGCCACGCTGGATGCGATGCGCTCCCGCGCGTCAGAAATCGCTCCTAACACCACCGACGGCATCTGGCACAGTGACGAGCGTTTCTTCCGCCGGGGCGGGAGTGGCGACTGGCAGCAGTTCTTCACCGAAGCCGAGCACCTGCGCTACTACCACCGCATCAACCAGCTGGCGCCACCTGATCTGCTGGCCTGGGCACACGAGGGCCGCCGGGGATACGACCCGGCCAACTGAGGTTCAGTGCCGCATTCTCTCCTGTCAGTTGCTGCACTTTAGACGCTCAATGCGCTGCGACAACATTAAATGTCAGCAGTCACACCCAGTGTGGGGGAAATTTGCATATGCGATTTAGTTGTGTGTAGCTTGCTTTGCTGTCTGTACGACTGCACCGAGGGGTGAGCGCGTGTCGCACGAAAGTCTGTTCGAAGAAAGCGAAGCGCCCTACGCGGCGCTGTGCGTAGTTGCCAACTTCACGACAGACGGCGAGTGAGCAGGCGCTCATCACCAGGGCTACGAGCCCAGCACAGGGGACGCGGTGAAGCGCATGTCCCACGAATCCGTGTTCCAACAGAGTGAAGCGCTCTACACGGCATATTTTTCGCCCAACGGCGAATGAGCGAGCGCCGATCGGTGCGTTAGGCCGGGCGGGCGACCGCCCCCGTCGCCCCTTTAAGTGCGCATGTGCGTAGTCCAGTCGAGGGTCGGGAGCTGGCCCAGTGCCCCAAGATGCGATGCGGCTGGCCACATTCTCATCCGCAACGCTAGTTACCACAAGTCACACCATACCCATTTTGGCAGAAACTATTGCACATACAGATAATTGTCGGTAGCTTGTCTTGCGGTGCAGAGAACGGAGGAGGGAATCGCGTGCCCCACGAAATCTTGTTTGACGCGGACGAAAAGGCATTCTCGGCGTTTTGCATTATCTCGTTTACGACCGACAGCGAGTGAAGCTGCGGTCATCGGGGGCGCCACTCCCAGAGAGGAGAGGAGGTGAATCGCATGTCACAGGAAACCTTGTTCCAAGAAAGCCAAGCGCTCTACGCCGCGTATTTCTTTGCGGCCGACGGTGAATGACCGGTCGCCGATTGGCGCGATTCCCCGCATTCAGGGCTGGCGTAGCGCAAGACGATGACGTGGGGTCGACCCTGAGTCAGGGCTCGACGACAGGTGTGTTGTCGGGCCCGAATTGGTCGTACTGGCCAAGCCGTGTATTAGGGTCTGCGGACCCGACGACGATCGCTCACCGGCACGGCACCCACCGCATCACTAGCCCGGACGAGACCTGGCTGGCCCTGCAGCCCTTTCTCGCGCCAGCAGGCATTACCAGGGTCGCCGACGTGACATGGCTGGATTGTCTTGGCATTCCAACGGTTCAGGCGGTGCGCCCGGCATCGCTGACGTTGTCGGTCAGCCAGGGCAAAGCCGCCAGCTATCGGGCTGCCCAGGTCTCGGCGGTGATGGAGTCCTTGGAGGGATGGCACGCCGAGAACGTCACTGCCGACTTGTGGTCTGCGACCGCCCGGGATCTCGAGGCAGACCTGACTTACGACCCCGCCCAACTTCGCCACCGGCCGGGCAGCCTCTACCACGCCGGCGTCAAGCTCGATTGGATGGTCGCGACGACGTTGCTGACCGGTCGCCGGACCTGGGTACCGTGGACGGCGGTGCTGGTGAACGTGGCAACCCGCGATTGCTGGGAACCGCCGATGTTCGAGATGGACACCACCGGACTGGCCTCCGGCAACTGCTACGACGAGGCCACCTTGCACGCCTTGTACGAGGTGATGGAGCGGCATAGCGTGGCTGCAGCGGTCGCCGGAGAGACCATGTTCGAGGTGCCAACTGACGATGTCGCCGGCTCTGACAGCGCCCACCTGGTTGAGATGATCCGTGACGCCGGGGACGATGTGGACCTTGCCCGCATCGATGTCTGGGACGGTTACTACTGTTTTGCCGCCGAGCTCACCTCCGCGACGCTGGAGGTGACCTTCGGCGGGTTCGGGTTACACCACGACCCTAACGTGGCGTTATCGCGGGCGATCACCGAAGCCGCCCAGTCGCGCATCACGGCAATCAGCGGAGCCCGCGAGGACCTCCCGTCGGCGATCTACCACCGGTTCGGCCGGGTGCATACATACGCGAAGGCGCGAAAGACGTCGTTGCGGCTGAACCGCGCGCGGCCGACACCGTGGCGGGTGCCCGATGTCGACTCGCTGCCCGAGTTGGTGGCGTCGGCGGCGACGGCGGTGGCCAACCGATCCGGCACCGAGCCGCTGGCGGTCGTGTGCGACTTCGCCGATGCCTGTGTCCCCGTGGTGAAGGTGCTCGCCCCGGGCCTCGTGCTGTCGAGCGCATCGCCGATGCGCACACCCCTACAGGAGGCTGAATGACGGCCTGCGGCAGGATTGTCGTCACCGCTGGGCCCACGATTAGCGCCGCGGACATCCGCTCGGTGGTGCCGGATGCCGAGGTGGCGCCGCCGATTGCGTTTGGCCAGGCGCTCTCCTATGACTTGCGGTCGGGTGACACGCTGCTGATTGTCGACGGATTGTTCTTTCAGCAGCCGTCGGTTCGACATAAGGAGCTTTTGACGTTGATGGCCGACGGTGTCCGAGTCGTCGGATCGTCGAGCATGGGCGCCCTGCGGGCCGCTGAGCTGCATCCATTTGGCATGGAGGGCTATGGCTGGGTCTTCGAAAGCTACCGAGATGGGGTACTCGAGGCCGACGATGAGGTCGGCGTGGTGCACGGCGACGCCGACGACGGCTACCCGGTCTTCGTCGACGCGCTGGTGAACATGCGCCACACCCTGGCGCGGGCCGTCGCAACTGGTGTGGTGTGCTCCGAGCTGGCCGAGCGGATCATCGAGACCGCGCGGGCCACACCGTTCACCATGCGCACCTGGGCGCGGCTGCTGAGTGAGGTCGGCGCCCCGGACCAGCGCGGCCTCGCCGCACAGTTGCGGTCACTGCGGGTCGATGTCAAACACGCCGATGCGCTGCTGGCGTTGCGGCAGCTCGGCCAGCGCCCCCGGGTGGAGCCGCTTCGTCCGGGTCCGCCGCCCACCGTGTGGTCGCGGCGGTGGCGGCAGCGATGGGCACCGCCCACCTCCGTCGCCGCATCGGCCGACCACGGCGAGTCTTTTGTCGACGTCACCGACTTGGAGGTCTTGTCGTTTTTGAGCGTGAGCTCGGTTGACTACTGGGCCTACCGGCCAGCACTGCAACAGGTCGCTGCCTGGTACTGGACGTTGAAACACCCCGAACAATCCGGAAGCGTCGGTGAGCGTGCCGCACGAGCCGTCGCCGAGGTGGCATCGGAGGGCTACGGGCGCGCCCTGGAATTCATTGCCTATCGCTACGCACTTGCCACCGGCATCATCGACGAGACCGGCTTTCCCGAGGCGGTCGCAGCGCATTGGCTCACCACCGAAGAGCGCCACGGCCTGGGCAATGACCCCATCTCGATCTCGGCGCGAGTGATCACCCGCACGTTGTTCGTCGTCCGGTTATTGCCGGCGATCGACCATTTCCTTGACCTGCTGCGGAAGGACTCCCGACTGCCCCGATGGCGTGCCATGGCGGCCCACGCACTCTGCAAGCGCGACGATCTGGCCCGGCAAAAGCCGCACCTGAACCTGGGCCGGCCCGATCCGACGCAATTGAAGCGCCTCTTTGGGGCCCGATGGGGGACCCAGGTGAACCGCATCGAGTTGGCCCGGCGTGGACTGATGACCGAGGACGCCTTCTATGCTGCCGCCACCCCGTTCGCCGTCGCGGCCGTCGACGACCAACTGCCGCGCATCGAGGTCGGCACCTTAGGACCCGCGCCGCTGAGCGCGGACGTTCCAGAACGCCATTTCGACTTCGGTTCCGTCTAACTCGCGGCGCACGGTGGCGGGCTCCAGCGACTCGATATCCCAGCCAGCGCCACCGAGGACGTCGCGCAGCGTTTGCTCGGATACCGTCGACCGCGGCCATTCCTCATCGGGCGGCATGGCGTTGGAGAAGCAGCTGAGTAGCAGGGTGGCGCCCGGTCGGGTGGCCCGGTGCACCGAGGCGGCGTAGCTGCGCTTGCCGTCGTCGTCTAGGCAGTGGAACATCCCGCAGTCGATCACGGTATCGAACGCGCCGGTGTAGCCGGTCAGCTTGGTGGCGTCACCCACTGCGAACTTGACATCGACTCCGGCGTCGCTGGCTCGCCGTTTGGCGGTGGTCAGCGCGGTGGGAGAGATGTCCAACCCGGTCACCTGGTAGCCGTTCCTGGCGAGGTAGATCGCGTTGTCACCGAGCCCGCACCCGATGTCGAGCACGTCGCCGTGCACCCAGCCGCCGGTGTGCCAGCCGATGACATTGTCCTTGGGCGCTTTGGTGTCCCACGGCGGTGTCGTGATCGGCGGGAGGCCCTCGCCGGGGCTTTCGCCACGGTAGAGCGCGTCGAAATCTATACCTGGCATGCTGGCCAGCTTAGGCGGCGTGTAGGTGGGTGAGGGCGACACCGATTCTGGCTTCCACCTGGCTAACGTCTATCTCCAACGGCCCGGGCAGTGGTGGCGCGGTGCAGTGATAGTACATCCCGGTGGGCGTGGTGAATTCAGCTGTGTGACGGCCGGTTTCGTCCGTGTCGGTGCTGACGCGCCAGCCGGGAGCTTCCTTGACGTAGTTACAGCGTTCACACGATCCGAGGCCGTTGGTCGCGGTGGTCGGGCCGCCTCGATGATGCGGCTGGGCGTGGTCACGGTGGCGGATCGGGGCATCGCAGTAGGGCATGCGACAGCGCTGATCGCGCAACCCGATGAACGCGGCCAGCCCCTTCGGGAACCGGCGTGCCCGCGATTCCATCGCCACCAAGGCCCCCGAGCGCGGATGACGGTAGAGCCGGCGCAGCGTGGCCCGTGACCGCGTATCGGCAACCGCGTCGCGCACCAGGTTGCGGGCCACGGCCGCCGGGATGGGGCCATACCCGTCGACCACCGCCGGGGCGCGGTCGCCAGCTAACAGTGTCTCGTCGGAGAGCACCAGGTTGACCGCTACCGGTTGGGCCGCCTCGGCGGGTTGTCCGGTGACCCGCTCGACCAACGTGTCGGCCATTACCTGGCCCCGTGTCCGATCGTCGAATGTCGTGTCGGCGGCCCGCTTGAGCGCCGCATAGACCGACACGCCTCGGGCCACCGGAAGCAACGCCGTCACCCAGGTCATGGTGTCGGGGGCCGGGCGGATCGTCACCGTGCGTTCGGTCTCGGCCCTGGCGGCCCGCTCCACCACCGCCTGGGCATCGAGCCGGTAGGCAATCGCCCGGGCCGCGGCGGCGATCCGCGCATCACCCATCCCGTCCAATGCGGACATGTCGGCGCACAGCTCGGCGTCGAGTGCGCGGCGATCCTCGACGTCCAGGCAGGCCGACTCCCGCACGATCAGCGTGGCCCGCCACTCCGATAGCCGCCCGACCTCGAGCGCGGCGAGTGTGTGCGGCATCTCATACACCAACGCCTTCGCGAACCCCAGGTGGCGCCCGCCGCGCGCCGGCGAATCCCGTCGCGCCAGCGCTACTTCACTGGCCACCCCACGCCCGCGCCGCCGTGCCGGCACCCCCGCATCCGCCTCATTGCAGCGACGCAACTTGTCCAGCGCCGCCGCAGCACGTGCCTGACCGGCGGCCGCGGCCGATTTGACCCGCTCCAGCTCGGCGATCCGCGCGGTCAGGCTCGCCTCATCGTCGCGCGAATCCACGCCCGCGAGGCTCACTAAATCGAACATGTGTTCGAGTATAGCAGGCCTGGGCCACCACGGCCACCGCACCGCGGGCCCGCAGCGTGCGAGTGCTACGCTGCCGAGCGGTCGACATCCTTTAACGATCCGTCCAGAGAGGCGGAGAAGGAGGTCAAGGTTTCCCATGGGTGCTGCGGGTGATGCCGCAATCGGCCGGGAGTCCCGCGAGTTGATGTCCGCGGCCGACGTCGGCCGCACGATTTCGCGCATCGCGCATCAGATTATCGAGAAGACCGCGTTAGATGACCCAGTCGGACCCGACGCGCCGCGGGTGGTGCTGCTGGGAATCCCGACCCGTGGCGTGACGCTGGCGAATCGCCTGGCCGGCAATATCACCGAATACAGCGGCATCCACGTCGGCCATGGCGCGCTGGACATCACCCTGTACCGCGACGATCTGATGATCAAGCCGCCGCGGCCCTTGGCGTCGACGTCGATCCCGGCCGGTGGGATCGATGACGCGCTGGTGATCCTGGTCGATGACGTGCTCTACTCCGGGCGCTCGGTGCGTTCCGCCCTGGACGCGCTGCGCGACGTGGGCCGGCCGCGGGCGGTGCAATTGGCGGTGCTGGTCGACAGGGGTCACCGGGAACTGCCGCTGCGCGCCGACTATGTGGGCAAGAACGTTCCGACCTCGCGCAGCGAGAGCGTGCACGTGCGGCTGCGCGAGCACGACGGCCGTGACGGCGTGGTGATCTCGCGATGACCCCAAGGCACCTGCTGACCGCCGCCGACCTCAGCCGCGACGACGCCACCGCCATCCTCGACGACGCCGACCGGTTTGCGCAGGCGCTGGTCGGTCGCGACATCAAGAAGCTGCCGACGCTGCGGGGCCGGACCGTCGTCACGATGTTCTATGAGAACTCCACCCGCACCCGGGTGTCGTTCGAGGTAGCGGGTAAGTGGATGAGCGCCGACGTGATCAACGTCAGCGCTGCCGGATCTTCGGTAGGCAAGGGTGAGTCGCTGCGGGATACCGCGCTGACCCTGCGCGCGGCCGGGGCTGACGCGCTGATCATCCGCCATCCCGCGTCCGGCGCCGCCCATCTGCTGGCGCAGTGGACCGGCGCCCACAACGATGGGCCGGCGGTGATCAACGCCGGTGACGGCACTCATGAACACCCCACGCAGGCGCTGCTTGATGCGCTGACCATCCGTCAGCGCCTCGGCGGCATCGAAGGCCGGCGCATCGTGATCGTCGGCGACATCCTGCACAGCCGGGTCGCCCGCTCCAACGTCATGCTGCTGGACACCCTGGGCGCCGAGGTGGTGCTGGTGGCGCCACCCACATTGCTACCGGTCGGGGTGACCGGCTGGCCGGCCACCGTCTCCCACGACTTCGATGCCGAGCTGCCCGCCGCCGACGCGGTATTGATGCTGCGGGTACAGGCCGAGCGGATGAACGGCGGTTTTTTCCCGTCCGTACGGGAGTACTCGGTCCGCTACGGGCTAACCGAGCGGCGCCAGGCGATGCTTCCCGGCCACGCCGTGGTGTTGCACCCGGGACCGATGGTGCGTGGCATGGAGATCACATCTTCGGTCGCGGACTCGTCGCAATCGGCTGTGCTGCAACAGGTTTCCAATGGAGTCCAGGTGCGGATGGCGGTGCTGTTCCATGTGCTGGTGGGAGCGCAGGATGCCGGTAAAGAGGGTGCGGCGTGAGCGTGCTGATTCGTGGTGTGCGGCCCTACGGCGAGGGGGAGCGGGTCGACGTACTCGTCGATGACGGCCAGATCGCCCAGATAGGACCGGATCTGGCGATCCCCGATACGGCCGATGTCATTGACGCCACCGGACACGTGCTGCTGCCCGGGTTCGTCGATCTGCACACCCATCTGCGCGAGCCGGGCCGCGAGTATGCCGAGGACATCGAAACCGGTTCGGCCGCGGCCGCTTTGGGCGGCTACACCGCGGTGTTCGCGATGGCCAACACCAACCCCGTGGCCGACAGCCCGGTGGTCACCGACCACGTCTGGCACCGCGGCCAGCAGGTCGGCCTGGTCGACGTGCACCCCGTCGGCGCGGTCACCGTCGGGCTGGCCGGAGCCGAGCTGACCGAGATGGGCATGATGAACGCCGGCGCCGCCCAGGTGCGGATGTTCTCCGACGACGGGGTCTGCGTGCATGACCCGCTGATCATGCGCCGCGCCCTGGAATATGCCACCGGTTTGGGCGTGCTGATCGCCCAGCACGCCGAGGAGCCCCGGCTGACGGTCGGCGCCGTCGCGCACGAGGGACCCATGGCGGCGCGGCTGGGCCTGGCGGGATGGCCGCGGGCCGCCGAGGAATCGATCGTCGCCCGCGACGCCTTGCTGGCCCGTGACGCCGGCGCCCGGGTGCACATCTGTCACGCGTCGGCCGCGGGCACCGTCGAAATCCTGAAATGGGCTAAGGACCAGGGTATTTCGATCACCGCCGAGGTCACCCCCCACCACCTGTTGCTCGACGATGCCAGATTGGCCAGCTATGACGGCGTGAACCGGGTCAACCCGCCGCTGCGCGAAGCTTCCGACGCGGTCGCCCTGCGACAGGCGCTGGCCGACGGGATCATCGACTGTGTGGCCACAGATCACGCCCCGCATGCCGAGCACGAGAAATGCGTCGAATTCGCCGCGGCCCGGCCCGGCATGCTCGGGTTGCAGACGGCATTGTCGGTGGTGGTGCAGACAATGGTGGCGCCCGGCTTGTTGAGTTGGCGCGATATCGCGCGGGTGATGAGTGAGAACCCGGCGTGCATCGCACGCTTGCCCGATCAGGGCCGGCCACTGGAGGTGGGGGAGCCGGCCAACCTGACGGTGGTGGACCCCGACGCCACCTGGACGGTCACCGGCGCCGACCTGGCCAGCCGGTCGGCCAACACGCCGTTTGAGTCGATGAGCCTGCCCGCCACCGTGACCGCGACCCTGCTGCGCGGGAAGGTGACCGCGCGCGACGGGAAGATCCGGGCATGAACTCCGGCACGCTGGCGGGGTCGCTGATCTTCGCGGCGGTGCTCGTCATGCTGATCGCGGTGCTCGCTCGGCTGATGATGCGCGGCTGGCGGCGCCGTTCGGAGCGGCAGGCGGAGCTGCTCGGCGACTTGCCCGACGTGCCCGAGCACGTGAGCTCGGCCACGGTCACCACCCGCGGCCTGTACGTGGGCGCCACGCTGTCGCCGGCCTGGAACGAGCGGGTCACCGTCGGTGATCTCGGGTATCGCAGCAAGGCGGTGCTCACCCGGTATCCGTCGGGCATCATGGTGGAACGCGCACGGGCTCAGCCGATTTGGATTCCTACGGAGTCGATCGCCGCCATTCGCATGGAACGCGGCGTCGCCGGCAAGGTGGTGGCCGGCATCGGGATACTCGCGATCCGTTGGCGACTGCCGTCCGGCACCGAGATCGATGTCGGGTTTCGGGCAGACAACCGCGACGAATACCAGGAGTGGCTGGAGGAACCCGTTTGAGCAAAGCCGTATTGGTCCTCGAAGACGGCCGGGTGTTCACCGGCAGGCCGTTCGGCGCGACCGGACAAGCGCTCGGGGAGGCCGTGTTTTCCACCGGCATGTCCGGTTATCAGGAGACGCTGACCGATCCCAGCTATCACCGTCAGATCGTGGTGGCCACCGCGCCGCAGATCGGCAACACCGGCTGGAACGGCGAGGACTCCGAAAGCCGAGGGGAGCGGATCTGGGTCGCCGGTTACGCGGTGCGCGACCCGTCGCCGCGCGCGTCCAACTGGCGCGCCACCGGCACGTTGGAAGACGAACTCATCCGCCAGCGCATCGTCGGGATCGCCGGCATCGACACCCGGGCCGTGGTGCGCCATCTGCGCAGCCGCGGGTCGATGAAGGCGGGGGTGTTCTCCGACGGGGCGCTGGCCGAGCCTGCCGACTTGATCGCGCGGGTGCGAGCACAACAGTCGATGCTGGGCGCCGATCTGGCCGGCGAGGTCAGCACCGCGGAGCCGTATGTCGTCGAACCCGACGGGCCACCGGGTGTTTCGAGGTTCACCGTGGCCGCCCTAGATCTTGGTATCAAGACCAACACTCCGCGTAACTTCGCCCGGCGCGGGATTCGCTGCCATGTGCTGCCGGCATCGACCACCTTCGAGCAGATCGCCGAACTCAACCCGCATGGCGTGTTCTTGTCCAACGGCCCCGGCGACCCGGCCACCGCCGATCACGTCGTCGCGCTTACCCGCGAGGTGCTGGGCGCCGGAATCCCGTTGTTCGGCATCTGTTTCGGCAACCAGATCCTGGGCCGCGCGCTGGGCCTGTCGACCTACAAGATGGTGTTTGGGCACCGCGGCATCAACATCCCGGTCGTCGACCACGCCACCGGTCGGGTGGCGGTGACCGCGCAAAACCATGGCTTCGCCCTTCAGGGGGAGGCGGGCCAATCCTTCGCCACCCCGTTCGGTCCCGCGGTGGTCAGCCACACCTGCGCCAACGACGGTGTGGTCGAAGGCGTCAAGCTCGTTGACGGGCGGGCGTTTTCGGTGCAATACCACCCGGAAGCCGCCGCCGGCCCGCACGATGCCGAGTACCTGTTCGACCAGTTCGTGGAGCTGATGGCAGGGGAGGGCCGCTAGTGCCCCGTCGCACCGATCTGCACCACGTGCTGGTCATCGGCTCCGGGCCGATCGTCATCGGCCAGGCGTGCGAGTTCGACTACTCCGGGACTCAGGCGTGCCGGGTGCTGCGCGCCGAGGGCTTGCAGGTCAGCCTGGTGAACTCTAATCCGGCCACCATCATGACCGACCCGGAGTTCGCCGACCACACCTACGTAGAGCCCATCACCCCGGCGTTCGTGGAGCGGGTTATCGCCCAACAGGCCGAGCGGGGCAACAAGATCGACGCCCTGCTGGCGACCCTGGGTGGGCAGACCGCGCTGAACACCGCGGTCGCGCTGTACGAGAGCGGGGTGCTGGAAAAGTACGGCGTGGAACTCATCGGCGCCGATTTCGACGCCATCCAGCGCGGCGAGGACCGGCAGCGGTTCAAGGACATCGTCGCCAAGGCCGGTGGCGAATCCGCCCGGAGCCGAGTGTGTTTCACCATGGCCGAAGTGCGTGAGACGGTCGCCGAGCTCGGCCTGCCGGTGGTGGTGCGGCCGAGCTTCACCATGGGCGGGCTGGGTTCGGGGATAGCGTACTCCACCGACGAGGTCGACCGGATGGCCGGCGCCGGGCTGGCGGCCTCGCCCAGCGCCAACGTGCTCATCGAGGAATCGATTTACGGCTGGAAGGAATTCGAACTCGAGCTGATGCGCGACGGCCACGACAACGTGGTGGTGGTGTGCTCGATCGAAAACGTCGACCCGATGGGTGTGCACACCGGCGACTCGGTCACCGTCGCGCCGGCGATGACGTTGACCGACCGGGAATACCAGCGGATGCGCGACCTGGGCATCGCGATCCTGCGCGAGGTGGGTGTGGACACCGGCGGCTGCAACATCCAGTTCGCGGTCAACCCGCGCGACGGTCGGCTGATCGTCATCGAGATGAACCCGCGGGTGTCGCGTTCCAGTGCGTTGGCGTCCAAGGCGACCGGCTTTCCGATCGCCAAGATCGCCGCCAAACTGGCCATCGGTTACACCCTCGACGAGATCGTCAACGACATCACAGGGGAAACGCCGGCCTGTTTCGAACCCACCCTGGACTACGTGGTGGTCAAGGCGCCGCGGTTCGCGTTCGAGAAGTTCCCCGGTGCCGATCCCACCCTGACCACCACCATGAAATCTGTCGGTGAGGCAATGTCGTTGGGCCGCAACTTCGTCGAGGCGCTCGGCAAGGTGATGCGCTCGCTGGAGACGACCCGCGCCGGGTTCTGGACGGCACCGGATCCCGACGGCGGCATCGAGGAAGCCCTGACCCGGCTGCGGACCCCGGCCGAAGGCCGGCTCTACGACATCGAGCTGGCGTTGCGGCTGGGTGCGACGGTGGAACGGGTGGCCGAGGCCAGCGGTGTCGACCCGTGGTTCATCGCGCAGATCAACGAGCTGGTCAATCTGCGCAACGAACTCGTCGCGGCACCCGTGCTGAACGCCGAGCTGCTGCGGCGCGCCAAGCACAGCGGACTATCGGATCACCAGATCGCGTCGCTGAGACCGGAATTGGCCGGCGAGGCCGGCGTGCGGTCACTGCGCGTGCGCCTGGGCATCCACCCGGTATACAAGACGGTGGACACCTGCGCGGCGGAGTTCGAAGCCCAAACCCCCTACCACTACAGCAGCTACGAGCTCGACCCCGCCGCCGAAACAGAGGTGGCCCCGCAGACCGAAAGGCCCAAGGTGCTGATCCTCGGTTCGGGGCCCAATCGGATCGGCCAGGGTATCGAGTTCGACTACAGCTGCGTACACGCGGCAACCACGTTGAGCCAGGCTGGCTTTGAGACCGTGATGGTCAACTGCAACCCGGAGACGGTGTCCACCGACTACGACACCGCGGACAGGTTGTACTTCGAGCCGTTGACGTTCGAGGACGTCTTGGAGGTCTACCACGCCGAAATGGAATCCGGTAGCGGTGGCCCGGGAGTGGCCGGCGTCATCGTGCAGCTCGGCGGCCAGACCCCGCTCGGGCTGGCGCACCGGCTCGCCGACGCCGGGGTCCCGATCGTGGGCACCCCACCGGAGGCCATCGACCTGGCCGAGGATCGCGGCGCGTTCGGCGACCTGCTGAGCGCCGCCGGACTGCCGGCGCCAAAGTACGGCACCGCAACCACTTTCGCCCAGGCCCGCCGGATCGCCGAGGAGATCGGCTATCCGGTGCTGGTGCGGCCGTCGTATGTGCTCGGTGGTCGCGGCATGGAGATCGTGTATGACGAAGAAACGTTGCAGGGCTACATCACCCGCGCCACTCAGCTATCCCCCGAACACCCGGTGCTCGTCGACCGCTTCCTCGAGGACGCGGTCGAGATCGACGTCGACGCGCTGTGTGATGGCGCCGAGGTCTATATCGGCGGGATCATGGAGCACATCGAGGAGGCCGGCATCCACTCCGGTGACTCGGCCTGTGCGCTGCCACCGGTCACGTTGGGCCGCAGCGACATCGAGAAGGTGCGTAAGGCCACTGAAGCCATTGCGCACGGCATCGGCGTGGTGGGGCTGCTCAACGTGCAGTACGCGCTCAAGGATGACGTGCTCTACGTCCTGGAAGCCAACCCGAGAGCGAGCCGTACCGTTCCGTTTGTATCCAAGGCCACAGCGGTGCCACTCGCCAAGGCATGCGCCCGGATCATGTTGGGCGCCACCATTGCCCAGCTGCGCGCCGAAGGCTTGCTGGCGGTCACCGGGGATGGCGCCCACGCGGCGCGAAACGCCCCCATCGCGGTCAAGGAGGCCGTGTTGCCGTTTCACCGGTTCCGGCGCGCCGACGGGGCCGCCATCGACTCGCTACTCGGCCCGGAGATGAAATCGACCGGCGAGGTGATGGGCATCGACCGCGACTTCGGCAGCGCGTTCGCCAAGAGCCAGACCGCCGCCTACGGGTCGCTGCCGGCCCAGGGCACAGTGTTCGTGTCGGTGGCCAACCGGGACAAGCGGTCGCTGGTGTTTCCGGTCAAACGATTGGCCGACCTGGGTTTTCGCGTCCTTGCCACCGAAGGCACCGCAGAGATGTTGCGCCGCAACGGTATTCCCTGCGACGACGTCCGCAAACATTTCGAGCCGGCGCAGCCCGGCCGCCCCACAATGTCGGCGGTGGACGCGATCCGAGCCGGCGAGGTCAACATGGTGATCAACACTCCCTATGGCAACTCCGGTCCGCGCATCGACGGCTATGAGATCCGTTCGGCGGCGGTGGCCGGCAACATCCCGTGCATCACCACGGTGCAGGGCGCATCCGCCGCCGTGCAGGGGATAGAGGCCGGGATCCGCGGCGACATCGGGGTGCGCTCCCTGCAGGAGCTGCACCGGGTGATCGGGGGCGTCGAGCGGTGACCGGGTTCGGTCTCCGGTTGGCCGAGGCAAAGGCACGCCGCGGCCCGTTGTGTCTGGGCATCGATCCGCATCCCGAGCTGCTGCGGGGCTGGGATCTGGCGACCACGGCCGACGGGCTGGCCGCGTTCTGCGACATCTGCGTACGGGCCTTCGCTGATTTCGCGGTGGTCAAACCGCAGGTGGCGTTTTTTGAGTCATACGGGGCTGCCGGATTCGCGGTGCTGGAGCGCACCATCGCGGAACTGCGGGCCGCAGACGTGCTGGTGTTGGCCGACGCCAAGCGCGGCGACATTGGGGCGACCATGTCGGCGTATGCGACGGCCTGGGTGGGCGACTCGCCGCTGGCCGCCGACGCCGTGACGGCCTCGCCCTATTTGGGCTTCGGTTCGCTGCGGCCGCTGCTAGAGGTCGCGGCCGCCCACGGCCGAGGGGTGTTCGTGCTGGCGGCCACCTCCAATCCCGAAGGTGCGGCGGTGCAGAATGCCGCCGCCGACGGCCGCAGCGTGGCCCAGTTGGTCGTGGACCAGGTGGGGGCGGCCAACGAGGCGGCAGGACCCGGGCCCGGATCCATCGGCGTGGTCGTCGGCGCAACGGCGCCACAGGCCCCCGATCTCAGCGCCTTCACCGGGCCGGTGCTGGTGCCCGGCGTGGGGGTGCAGGGCGGGCGCCCGGAGGCGCTGGGCGGTCTGGGCGGGGCCGCATCGAGCCAGCTGTTGCCCGCGGTGGCGCGCGAGGTCTTGCGGGCCGGCCCCGGCGTGCCCGAATTGCGCGCCGCGGGCGAACGGATGCGCGATGCCGTCGCCTATCTCGCTGCCGTGTAGCGGGTGCCCTGCCACCGCGCCGCTAAATCCCACCAGCATGGGGTGGTGAGCCCAGCGCTCGTGTGACCAAACTCACCGCCCTGGGCCGTCGTCACGCTGTGTTAACCTCTCGTTCAAATGATATTCATATTCAATAGTGGCGCTAAGTGTCCGGTTGAATCCCCGTTGAACCCCCAACAGATGGAGTCTGTGTCGTGACGTTGCGAGTCGTTCCCGAAAGCCTGGCAGGCGCCAGCGCTGCCATCGAAGCAGTGACCGCTCGCCTGGCCGCCGCGCACGCCGCGGCGGCCCCGTTTATCGCGGCGGTCATCCCGCCTGGGTCCGACTCGGTTTCGGTGTGCAACGCCGTTGAGTTCAGCGTTCACGGTAGTCAGCATGTGGCAATGGCCGCTCAGGGGGTTGAGGAGCTCGGCCGCTCGGGGGTCGGGGTGGCCGAATCGGGTGCCAGTTATGCCGCTAGGGATGCGCTGGCGGCGGCGTCGTATCTCAGCGGTGGGCTATGACCGAGCCGTGGATAGCCTTCCCTCCCGAGGTGCACTCGGCGATGCTGAACTACGGTGCGGGCGTTGGGCCGATGTTGATCTCCGCCACGCAGAATGGGGAGCTCAGCGCCCAATACGCAGAAGCGGCATCAGAGGTCGAGGAATTGTTGGGGGTGGTGGCCTCCGAGGGATGGCAGGGGCAAGCCGCCGAGGCGTTTGTCGCCGCGTACATGCCGTTTCTGGCGTGGCTGATCCAAGCCAGCGCCGACTGCGTGGAAATGGCCGCCCAGCAACACGTCGTCATCGAGGCCTACACTGCCGCGGTAGAGCTGATGCCTACTCAGGTCGAACTGGCCGCCAACCAAATCAAGCTCGCGGTGTTGGTAGCGACCAATTTCTTTGGCATCAACACCATTCCCATTGCGATCAATGAGGCCGAGTACGTGGAGATGTGGGTTCGGGCCGCCACCACGATGGCGACCTATTCAACAGTCTCCAGATCGGCGCTCTCCGCGATGCCGCACACCAGCCCCCCGCCGCTGATCCTGAAATCCGATGAACTGCTCCCCGACACCGGGGAGGACTCCGATGAAGACGGCCACAACCATGGCGGTCACAGTCATGGCGGTCACGCCAGGATGATCGATAACTTCTTTGCCGAAATCCTGCGTGGCGTCAGCGCGGGCCGCATTGTTTGGGACCCCGTCAACGGCACCCTCAACGGACTCGACTACGACGATTACGTCTACCCCGGTCACGCGATCTGGTGGCTGGCTCGAGGCCTCGAGTTTTTTCAGGATGGTGAACAATTTGGCGAACTGTTGTTCACCAATCCGACTGGGGCTTTTCAGTTCCTCCTCTACGTCGTTGTGGTGGATTTGCCGACGCACATAGCCCAGATCGCTACCTGGCTGGGCCAGTACCCGCAGTTGCTGTCGGCTGCCCTCACTGGCGTCATCGCCCACCTGGGAGCAATAACTGGTTTGGCGGGCCTATCCGGCCTGAGCGCCATTCCGTCTGCTGCGATACCCGCCGTTGTACCGGAGCTGACACCCGTCGCGGCCGCGCCGCCTATGTTGGCGGTCGCCGGGGTGGGCCCTGCAGTCGCCGCGCCGGGCATGCTCCCCGCCTCAGCACCCGCACCGGCGGCAGCGGCCGGCGCCACCGCAGCCGGCCCGACGCCGCCGGCGACTGGTTTCGGAGGCTTCCCGCCCTACCTGGTCGGCGGTGGCGGCCCAGGAATAGGGTTCGGCTCGGGACAGTCGGCCCACGCCAAGGCCGCGGCGTCCGATTCCGCTGCAGCCGAGTCGGCGGCCCAGGCCTCGGCGCGTGCGCAGGCGCGTGCTGCACGGCGGGGCCGCTCGGCGGCGAAGGCACGTGGCCATCGTGACGAATTCGTCACGATGGACATGGGTTTCGACGCGGCAGCTCCGGCCCCAGAGCACCAGCCGGGTGCCCGGGCGTCCGACTGTGGTGCGGGACCTATCGGATTTGCTGGCACGGTGCGCAAAGAGGCGGTCGTGAAAGCGGCGGGGTTGACCACGCTGGCCGGTGACGACTTCGGCGGCGGCCCAACGATGCCGATGATGCCCGGCACCTGGACCCATGATCAGGGCGTGTTCGACGAGCATCGCTGATAGCTGACTGGGCAGTGGCTGGCAAACAGCTGAGAGAGCACTCGAGAGCTATCGTCAGGGCAATGTCCGATGATGCTGAGCACCCGCGTTTGGGGCACTAGCAGCCACGATGATCCTTGTTGGGTTGCACCGCGGAGATGTCGGCGAAAATTGGCAGGGTTGCGTTGACGCAACCATGGCGCGACACGCGCGATAGGTCGCCCAACCGCGAGTGATCCCCGGCACTGCGAGTTGCGACGCCACCTGCCGCCACCAGTCGTCGGCCGTCGTCGACCGGTTGAGCAGGTCCGGAAAGCCTAAATCCATTGTTAGGCAACACTATTCATGTTCCATGCCAGCCATGCCGGCACGGACACGGGGCTCCGTCGAGAGGCCTTCGAGGTCGCCCGGCGGACCGCTGGCCGGTGGCACGTGCTACTCCCACGCTGCACGTTTGTCCCCAAAACCAGGGGGTCGGGTTAGATTTCGTCAGGAAGCCTGAGTACGGTCGTCTGCGCTGGCCGGCGTACCCGGCCGGGACAAACAACGATCGATTGATATCGATGAGAGACGGAGGAATCGTGGCCCTTCCCCAGTTGACCGACGAGCAGCGCGCGGCCGCGTTGGAGAAGGCTGCTGCCGCACGTCGAGCGCGAGCAGAGCTCAAGGATCGGCTCAAGCGTGGCGGCACCAACCTCACCCAGGTCCTCAAGGACGCGGAGAGCGATGAAGTCTTGGGCAAAATGAAGGTGTCTGCGCTGCTTGAGGCCTTGCCAAAGGTGGGCAAGGTCAAGGCGCAGGAGATCATGACCGAGCTGGAAATTGCGCCCACCCGCCGCCTTCGTGGCCTCGGTGACCGTCAGCGCAAGGCCCTGCTGGAAAAGTTCGGCTCCGCCTAACCCCGCCGGCCGACGATGCGGGCCGGAAGGCCTGTGGTGGGCGTACCCCCGCATACGGGGGAGAGGCGGCCTGACAGGGCCAGCTCACAATTCAGGCCGAACGCCCCGTGGGGGGAACCCGCCCAGGAGCGCCAGTGAGCGTCGGCGAGGGACCGGACACCAAGCCCACCGCGCGTGGCCAACCGGCGGCAGTGGGACGTGTGGTGGTGCTGTCCGGTCCTTCCGCGGTCGGCAAATCCACGGTGGTTCGGTGTCTGCGCGAGCGGATCCCGAATCTGCATTTCAGTGTCTCGGCCACGACGCGGGCGCCACGCCCGGGCGAGGTCGACGGTGTCGACTACCACTTCATCGACCCCACCCGCTTTCAGCAGCTCATCGACCAGGGTGAGTTGCTGGAATGGGCAGAAATCCACGGCGGCCTGCACCGGTCGGGCACTTTGGCCCAGCCGGTGCGGGCGGCCGCGGCGACTGGTGTGCCGGTGCTTATCGAGGTTGACCTGGCCGGGGCCAGGGCGATCAAGAAGACGATGCCCGAGGCTGTCACCGTGTTTCTGGCGCCACCTAGCTGGCAGGATCTTCAGGCCAGACTGATTGGCCGCGGCACCGAAACAGCTGACGTTATCCAACGCCGCCTGGACACCGCGCGGATCGAATTGGCAGCGCAGGGCGACTTTGACAAGGTCGTGGTGAACAGGCGATTAGAGTCTGCGTGTGCGGAATTGGTATCCTTGCTGGTGGGAACGGCACCGGGCTCCCCGTGACCCACGTCGTGACTAGTCAGTATTTAGCTTTCCAAGCCGCTCTACGCCGCCAGGAGAAATTTCACGTGAGTATCTCGCAGTCCGACGCGTCGTTGGCCGCCGTCCCCGCCGTGGATCAGTTCGATCCGTCGTCAGGTGCATCAGGTGGCTACGACACCCCGCTGGGCATCACCAATCCGCCCATCGACGAGTTGCTGGACCGCGTCTCGAGCAAATACGCCCTCGTGATCTATGCGGCAAAGCGTGCCCGGCAGATCAACGACTACTACAACCAGCTTGGCGAGGGCATCCTCGAATATGTCGGTCCGCTGGTTGAGCCGGGGTTGCAAGAGAAGCCGTTGTCCATCGCGTTGCGCGAGATCCACGCCGATCTGCTCGAGCACACCGAGGGCGAGTAGCAGGGCAGGCCTGAGGTGGTGGACCATAAACGGATCCCCAAGCAGGTAATAGTCGGTGTCTCCGGGGGCATCGCCGCCTACAAGGCGTGCACGGTTGTTCGTCAACTCACCGAGGCCAGTCATCGCGTCCGAGTCATTCCCACCGAATCCGCCCTGCGCTTCGTCGGTGCCGCGACCTTCGAGGCGCTCTCCGGTGAGCCGGTGTGCACCGACGTTTTCGCCGACGTTCCGGCGGTCCCGCATGTTCACCTCGGCCAGCAGGCCGATCTGGTCGTAGTGGCGCCGGCCACCGCCGACCTGCTGGCCCGCGCGGCGGCCGGTCGAGCCGACGATCTGCTGACCGCGACGCTGCTGACGGCGCGGTGTCCGGTGCTGTTCGCGCCGGCGATGCACACCGAGATGTGGTTGCATCCGGCCACCGTCGACAACGTGGCCACGCTGCGCCGCCGCGGCGCGGTGGTGCTCGAGCCCGCGACAGGACGGCTTACCGGCGCCGACAGCGGGGCCGGCCGACTGCCCGAGGCGGAGGAGATCACCACCCTCGCCCAGCTGCTGCTGGAGCGGCACGACGCCCTGCCCTACGATCTCGCGGGGCGAAAGCTGCTGGTTACCGCCGGTGGCACACGCGAGCCGATCGATCCGGTGCGCTTTATCGGCAACCGCAGCTCCGGCAAGCAGGGCTATGCGGTGGCGCGGGTGGCCGCCCAGCGCGGCGCCGACGTTACTTTGATCGCTGGGCATACCGCAGGGCTCGTCGATCCCGCCGGCGTCGAGGTGGTGCACGTCAGCTCGGCCCAGCAACTCGCCGACGCGGTGTCCAAGCACGCTCCGACCGCCGACGTATTGGTGATGGCGGCGGCCGTCGCCGACTTCCGGCCCGCGCAGGTTGCCACCGCCAAAATCAAGAAAGGCGTCGAAGGCCCACCGACCATCGAGCTGCTGCGCAACGACGACGTGCTGGCCGGGGTGGTGCGGGCCCGAGCCCATGGACAACTGCCCAACATGCGGGCCATTGTGGGCTTCGCAGCCGAGACCGGCGACGCCAATGGCGACGTGCTCTTTCATGCCCGAGCTAAACTGCGACGCAAAGGCTGCGATCTGTTAGTCGTCAATGCCGTCGGCGAAGGCAGGGCCTTTGAGGTAGACAGCAACGACGGCTGGCTACTGGCGTCCGATGGTACCGAGTCGGCATTGCAGCACGGCTCCAAGACACTGATGGCGAGCCGTATCGTTGATGCAATCGTCACGTTCCTGGCAGGCTGTAGCAGCTAACGGGTCCGGCGGCCGGTTCTGTACGGGTCCTGGACAGGTGCTGGACGATCCCTTGCTCGATTGGACGAGCTGAGATTGATGCCTGAGGATATAATTCGGCTAACTATTTATCGGAAGGATGACGATAGTGAGCGAAAAGGGTCGGCTGTTTACCAGTGAGTCGGTGACAGAGGGACATCCCGACAAGATCTGTGACGCCATCAGCGACTCGGTTCTGGACGCGCTTCTAGCGGCGGACCCGCGCTCACGTGTCGCGGTCGAGACGCTGGTGACCACCGGGCAGGTGCACGTGGTGGGTGAGGTGACCACCTCGGCTAAGGAGGCGTTTGCCGACATCACCAACACGGTCCGCGCACGGATCCTCGAGATCGGCTACGACTCGTCGGACAAGGGTTTCGACGGGGCGACCTGCGGGGTGAACATCGGCATCGGCGCACAGTCACCCGACATCGCCCAGGGGGTCGACACCGCCCACGAGGCCCGGGTCGAGGGCGCGGCCGATCCGCTGGACTCCCAGGGCGCCGGTGACCAGGGCCTGATGTTCGGCTACGCGATCAATGCCACCCCGGAACTGATGCCACTGCCCATCGCGCTGGCCCACCGACTGTCGCGGCGGCTGACCGAGGTCCGCAAGAACGGGGTGCTGCCCTACCTGCGTCCGGATGGCAAGACGCAGGTCACTATCGCCTACGAGGACAACGTTCCGGTGCGGCTGGATACCGTGGTCATCTCCACCCAGCACGCGGCCGATATCGACCTGGAGAAGACGCTTGATCCCGACATCCGGGAAAAGGTGCTCAACACCGTGCTCGACGACCTGGCCCACGAAACCCTGGACGCGTCGACGGTGCGGGTGCTGGTGAACCCGACCGGCAAGTTCGTGCTCGGCGGGCCGATGGGCGATGCCGGGCTCACCGGCCGCAAGATCATCGTCGACACCTACGGCGGCTGGGCCCGCCACGGCGGCGGCGCCTTCTCCGGCAAGGATCCGTCCAAGGTGGACCGGTCGGCGGCGTACGCGATGCGCTGGGTGGCCAAGAATGTCGTCGCCGCCGGGTTGGCTGAACGGGTCGAGGTGCAGGTGGCCTACGCCATCGGTAAAGCGGCACCCGTCGGCCTGTTCGTCGAGACGTTCGGTACCGAGACGGAAGACCCGGTCAAGATCGAGAAGGCCATCGGCGAGGTATTCGACCTGCGCCCCGGTGCCATCATCCGCGACCTGAACCTGTTGCGCCCGATCTATGCGCCGACCGCCGCCTACGGGCACTTCGGCCGCACCGACGTCGAATTACCGTGGGAGCAGCTCGACAAGGTCGACGACCTCAAGCGCGCCATCTAGCGTCGAGGGCGCGAGCAGACGCAGAATCGCACGCGGAAAGGCTTCCGCGTGCGATTCTGCGTCTGCTCGGCGCTAGCTGCTGATGCGGTAGTCGCCGAGGTCGAACCGCCGGCTGCGCCAGTAGGCTTCGACCGTGGTGGTTGGGCGCAACGGGACGTCACCGTTCTTGTCGAAGTAATAGCTGTTGGCCAGCCGACAACTGTCCTGCCAGAAGACCTGGCGGTGCCGGCGGCGCATCACCTCCGCGAAATAGCGAGCGTTGGCTTCTTCGGTCACCTCGATGCGGGTGGCGCCGGTGCGGCGGGCTCGCTTCAGGCACCGGATGATGTGGTGTGCCTGCGTCTCGATGAGCGCGAAGTACGACGACCCGACGTAGCCGTACGGTCCGAACACGGTGAAGAAGTTCGGGTAGCCGGGAACGCTGACGCCCTCATAGGCCTGCAGCCGATGCTCGTCCCAGAACCGGCTCAAGGACGCACCGCCAGTTCCGGTGACGGCATAGGTCGGGATGCTGTCGGTGTCTAGCACCTTGAAGCCGGTCGCCAGCACCAGCACATCGATCTCGTGGCTGGCGCCGTCGGTGGTGGCCACCGCAGTGGGTGTGATCTTGTCGATCGGCTCGGTGACCAGCCGCACGTTGTCCCGGTTGAACGTCGACAGATAGGTGTTGTGGAAGCCGGGCCGCTTGCACCCCACCGCGTATCGGGGGGTGAGTTGCTCGCGCACCACCGGATCGTGGACCTGTTGGCGCAGGTAGCGCCGTCCCGCTGACTCCATGTGCTTGGCCAACGGAAACACCGCGAAGTAGTGCGCCGCGATGGGGAACGTTGCTTCCACGAAGGCCTGGCTGAGCAGCCGGTGGACGGCTTTGCCGCCGGGAATCCGCATCGCCCAGCGGACGGCTGTGGGCAGTGGAACGTCGAATTTGGGGAAACACCAAATAGGGGTGCGCTGAAAAACGGTGAGGTGGGAGACAATTGGCGCCATCTCGGGAATGACCTGCACCGCCGAGGCCCCGGTGCCGATGATCCCGACGCGCTTGCCGGTCAGGTCCTGGGTGTGATCCCAGCGTGCGGTGTGCATGGTGACGCCTTCAAACGAGTCCACCCCGTCGATGTCGGGTAGTTTGGGCACCGTCAGAATGCCGCATGCGCTGATCAGGAACCTGGCTGTGATTTCGCCGCCCGGGTCCGTTTGCACCCGCCACAGGCTGTGCTCGTCATCGAACTCGGCGGCAAGCACCTTGGTGTTCAACCGGATCCGCGACCGGATGCCGTATTTGTCGACGCAGTGTTCGGCGTAGGCCTTCAGCTCGTGTCCGGGTGCATAGGTGCGCGACCAGTGCCGGCTCTGCTCGAAAGAGAACTGATAGGAGAAGGACGGAATATCCACGGCGATACCGGGATAGGTGTTCCAGTGCCAGGTCCCGCCGACACCGTCGCCGGCTTCGACCACGAGGTAGTCGCTGAATCCCGCCCGGTCGAGCTTGATTGCGGCGCCGATCCCGGAGAACCCGGCGCCGACGATCAGTGCGTGGTAGTCGGGCATCATCGCCTCCTCCCGATGACGTGTACTCCGTGCTTGGGTCGCAGGGTCAGCGTCGCCTCGAGTTCGACGTGATAGCCAGGGGCGAGGTCAAAGGTGAAGTGTTGACTCATGATTGCCGCCATCAAAACCATCTCCATCAGGGCGAAGCTCTGTCCGATGCAGATGCGTCGGCCGCCACCGAACGGCAGGTATGCGCAGCGAGGACGGTCCGTGGGGCACCGCAAAAACCGGCCAGGATCGAATCTATCCGGGTCGGGCCACCAGCGCGGGTCGTGGTGAATGTGGTGAATCGGGATGACGACGGTGGTGCCGCGGCGAATTCGGTGTCCGTCGATGATGTCATCATCGACGGCCTCGCGCGCGATTATCCACACCGACGAGAAGTAGCGTTGCGATTCCTGCAGGCACGCGGTGGTCCAGGCCAGCTTGCCCAGGTCGTCGGCGGTCGGGCGGCGCATGCCCAGCACGTCGTCCAGCTCGGTGAGCATGTGGTCGCGGGCCTGCGGGTTCAGCGCCATCAGATACCAGAACCAGGACATGGCGTTGGCGGTGGTTTCGTGGCCGGCGAGCATGAACGTCAGAGCTTCATCGCGTACTCGCTGGCGGGGCCAGATTCCGCCGTCGGCGCTCAGCAACACGTTGAGCAGGTCCGCGGAGTTAGTCGGCTCGGCCAGTCGCCGATCGATCACCGAGTTGATGGCGCGATCCAGGGTCAGCGTGATCTCTTGCATTTCCCGCAACGGCGGCGGCAGATGAACACCCGAGTAGATACACCAGATCAGCGTGTCGTAAACCGTCCGCGGCATCAGCCCCCACAGCCCCAGCCGCTCCAGCTTTTCCGCCCGCCGCAGGCCGCGAGTCGCAAGATCGTGCATGGACTGCACCAACGGCCCGAAGTCCTGGCTGAACAGGGCGTTGGCGACTACCCGCAATGTCGTCTCGACCATGCTTTGGTGCATGTCGAACTGCGCGCCGGGCACCAGCGCGGCGGTGACGTCGGCGATTGGGTCGATCATCAGACCGACGAGTCCGCGCAGGTGGCGCCGGGCGAAGGTCGAGTTTAACGCGCCGCGATGTCTTGCCCATGAGTCGCCCTCGTCGGTGAGCAAGTTAAGACCGGCGGTGGCCCGGATCGGTCCGTATTCGTCGGATTTGACATATTTCAGGCGGGCCTCGTGCAGCACATGGTCGACGTAGTCGGGGTGACTGATCGAGACAAAACGTCTGCCAGCACAACGAAATCGGGTGATGTCGCTGCCGCGTAGCCGGCCCAGGAAGCCGTCGCCGGCGTCGAATCCGATGGTGATGGCTTCCCGGGTCATCGTCCAGGTGCTCATCCGCTTGGCCGGTCCCTTCAGGGGCCGCTGGGTGGTGGCGGTGGCCATGACTTCACTGTATGGATGACGCTGACTGGCCCGAAATGAGACTATGGGACAAAGTGTTGTGAGTTTAGGACAGCCTCGTGGGACATCTACCGCCTCCGGCCGAGGTGAGGCATCCGGTGTATGCGACCCGGGTGCTGTGTGAGGTGGCCAACGAGCGCGGGGTGCCGACCGCTGATGTGCTGGCGGGCACGGCGATCGAGCCGGCCGACCTCGACGATCCGGACGCGGTGGTCGGTGCGCTTGACGAGATCACCGCGGTGCGCCGGTTGCTGGCCCGATTGCCCGACGACGCCGGTATCGGGATCGACGTAGGCAGCCGGTTCGCGCTCACCCACTTCGGGTTGTTCGGGTTTGCCGTGATGTCATGTGGCACCCTTCGCGAACTGCTTACCATCGCGATGCGCTATTTCGCGTTGACCACCATGCACGTCGACATCACGTTGTTTGAAACCGCCGACGATTGCCTGGTCGAACTGGATGCCAGCCACTTGCCGGCCGATGTCCGTGGATTCTTCATCGAGCGCGATATTGCCGGAATCATCGCGACGACAACGAGTTTCGCGCTTCCGTTAGCCGCGAAGTATGCGGATCAAGTATCGGCCGAACTGGCGGTTGACGCGGAATTGTTGCGCCCGTTGCTCGAGCTTGTGCCGGTGCACGACGTCGCATTCGGGCGCGCGCACAACCGGGTGCACTTCCCGCGTGCCATGTTCGACGAGCCGTTGCCGCAGGCCGACCGCCATACGTTGGAAATGTGTATTGCACAATGCGACGTGCTGATGCAACGCAACGAGCGACGCCGTGGCATCACGGCCTTGGTGCGCAGCAAGCTGTTTCGCGATTCCGGGCTTTTCCCAACGTTTACCGACGTTGCTGGCGAACTTGACATGCATCCGCGGACGCTGCGGCGTCGACTTGCCGAGGAAGGCACTTCGTTTCGGGCCTTGCTGGGCGAGGCGCGCTCCACCGTGGCCGTCGACCTGCTACGCAACGTCGGGCTGACGGTGCAGCAGGTGTCCACCCGGCTGGGCTACACCGAAGTCTCGACGTTCTCGCATGCGTTCAAACGCTGGTATGGCGTTGCGCCCAGCGAATATTCGCGCCGCGGGTAGACCAGCCCTTTTCAGGGTTTCGCGGCCCGCGTCGGTTTGGTCGGGTTAGGCGGGGCCGGGCTGGCCGGGCGGACCGGGTTGGCCGGGCTGGCCGAACAGGGTTCCCCCGGTCCCGCCGACGCCGCCGCCCCCGCCGTTGCCGGGGGTGCCATCGTTGCCGGCCCCACCGTTTCCGCCGGCGCCGCCGCCCCCGCCGTTGCCGATTAGGACGGCGGCCCCACCGTTTCCGCCGGTCCCGCCGTTGCCGCCGGTACCGTCCTCGCCGGCGGTGCCGCCCTTTCCGCCGGTCCCGCCGGTCCCGGCGTCGCCGATCAGGCCGGCGGCACCGCCTCGCCCGCCGGTCCCGCCGGCGCCGCCCTTGCCGAACACGCCGAAGCCGTCGCCGCCCTTGCCGCCGGTGCCGCCGGTGCCGCCGGTGCCGTAGAGTTGTCCGCCGTTGCCACCGGCCCCGCCGGCACCACCAATTCCGCCATTGCCGTCGGGCCCCTGGGCGCTGTGCCCGCCGGCCCCGCCGGTGCCGCCGTGGCCAATCAGACCGGCGGACCCGCCGGCTCCGCCAGCACCGCCAAGACCGTTCGGACTGGTGACGGTCCCGCCTGCCCCCCCGGTGCCGCCGTTGCCAATGAGTTGCCCACCAGCGCCGCCGGCTCCACCGGCGCCGCCGCCCTGGCCACGGATATCACCGCCGTTGCCGCCGGCACCGCCGTCGCCGATCAGCCAGGCATTGCCACCGGCCCCGCCGGCGCCGCTAATTGCGCCTTGCCCGCCGGTGCCGCCGGCACCGCCGTTGCCGATGAGCCCGCCGGTACCGCCGGCACCGCCCGCGCCCCCGAAGTTATTCTCCCCGACTTTGCCTCCAACCCCAGTTTGCCCGCCGTGCCCGCCGGCCCCGCCGCTGCCCGACAGGCCGCGGCCGTCGCCGCCGGTGCCGCCGGCCCCGCCGTTGCCTCCTGAGCTGACGCCGGTTCCGCCCTGCCCGCCGTGTCCGCCGGCGCCGCCGTCGCCGTGCAGCCAGCCACCACCGCCACCGGCGCCGCCGATACCCCCCGTGCCGCCGTCGCCGGACTTGCCGCCACCGACCCCCCCTTGCCCGCCGGTGCCGCCGGACCCTCCGCTGCCCCACAATCCGGCGGCGCCGCCGGCACCGCCGGCACCGCCGACACCACCGGGGTCGCCGGCCACCCCGACCCCGCCATTGCCGCCGGCCCCGCCGTTGCCCCACAGCCATCCGCCGGCCCCGCCGGCACCACCGGACGCGCCGGTGCCACCCAGGCCGCCGGCCCCGCCGTGGCCGATCAGCCCGGCCGCCCCGCCCGCACCGCCGGCCTGACCGGTGGCGCCGGACCCGCCGTTGCCGCCGTTGCCGTACAGGATCCCGCCGGCCCCGCCGGCCTGCCCGGTCCCCGGCGCCCCGTCGGCGCCGTGGCCGATCAGCGGGCGCCCCAGCAGCGCCATGGTCGGCGCGTTGATCGCACCCAGCAGCTGCTGCTCGACGTTGGCGGCCTCGGCGCTGGCATACGCGCCTGCCGTGCTCGTGAGGGTCTGCACGATCTGCTGGTGAAACGCCGCCGCCTGAGTGCTCAGCGCCTGATAGGTCTGCGCGTGGCCGCTAAACAGCGCCGCCACGGCGGCGGACACCTCATCGGCACCGGCGGCCAGCACACGCGTCGTGGCGGCCGCGGCCGCAGCATTGGCCGTGCTGATCGCCGAGCCGATGCTTGCCAGATCCGTCGCCGCCGCGCCCAGCATTTCCGGCTGTGCAAACAAAAACGACATGACCGTCCCCCTGAATCCTGTGGGTATGAGCAGACTTGTCGTGATCGTGCAGCATAAGCGCAGGTGATATAGGCCATCATTGGTAATGTTATAGAAACGTTATAGGTGATCTTGACCTTGTCAAATTGTTCGACAAGGAGTGCGGTCTTATTGCAACTTTGTTTATTAATGTCGCGCGGCCCGCGGCCTGGGACCTCCGTCGGACAGCGGCGACACGATGCAACTATGGGGGCCGCAGCGAGGTGTCGTCGGTGTCATGCCCGCGGTCGGTGCCCCGGCACCGCAAATGGTGGTTTCAGCTGCTCGAACATGGGGAAATGCCACACGTTGAGGGTTGCCAATTGCAGGCCCTGGACGTCGGCGGTAGCAGCTATCAGATAGTCGCCAAGTCCAATCCGGTTGTGGCTGCGACGATATCGGCGCATCATGTCGCCGGCGCGGCGTGCGATTACCTCGGTTGCTGGCTGTACCCGAAACGATGCAAGCAGGCGCCACACCTCGCGCCGTTCGGCGGTCCGCATTCCGCCGATGAGTTCGGCGGTGGACACCACGCTGATCGCCAGCGGTCCGTCCTTGCGGGCGCTGACAAGCCAATCGCGAGCAGCAACGACACCCCGCAAATGCGCGATCAGCACATCGGAGTCGACAAGGATCATGAGGTGGCGCGCCACACCTGGGCAAGGTGCTGTTCACGACCACCGGAGCGACGCACCGGCGGATCCAGGTGGCGAAGCGTGCCGAACGAATCGTTTATAGCCTGCAGGTCCGATGCAAGGTCGTCCCCAGCGGTGGTGAGGGCTCGGTTCAGCAGGAGGCGGATCAGCTCGGCGCGCGAAACACCTTCTTGCGCGGCCAACTTGTCGAGGCTTGCCGTCTGCTCCTCGTCGAGGTAGATGTTGGTCCGCTTCATACACCATATCATACATCACAATGTGCGGCCCGGGCGGCACCGCGGCGGGCGGCGATTCAGCCGACCGGGCATGCCGCCGACGTTATGCGTGCAACGCCCTCTTCAGCGCCGCCAAGCCGCGGCCGGTGGCTTCGGCCGCGGCGGGCACCACCAGGGCGAAGTTGACGTAGCCGTGCACCATGGTGGGCTCGTTGCTTAGCTCTACGGAAACCCCTGCGGCCGTGAGCAATTCGGCGTAGCAAGCACCGTCGTCGCGCAGCGGATCATGCTCGGCGGTGCCGATGAAGGCGGGAGGCAGGCCGGACAGGTCAGCGTTTCCCGGGGCCAGTGTCGTGGGCAGCATCGTGTGATCACTGATGTCCAGCCCCGGCACATACCAGGCCAGGAACGCGTCGATGACGTCACGGTCCAGGATTGGCGCATCGGCATTTTCGGTGAAAGACGGCAGCGACAGGTCGGCCATGGTCGTCGGGTACCACAGCAGCTGGAACACCAGCGGCGGTCCGCAGACATCCCGGGCCAACTGCGCCATGACCGCCGAGATGTTGCCGCCCGCAGAGTCACCGGCCACGGCGATCCGGCTCGGGTCACCGCCCAGTTCGGCGGCGTTTTCGCCGACCCAGCGCAATGCCGCCCAGCTGTCGTCGATCCCGGCCGGGTAGGGATGTTCCGGGGCAAGCCGGTAGTCGACGGACACCACGATGGCCTGCGCGCCGACGGCGTGGGCGCGGGCGACGGGGTCGTGGGTGTCCAGACCGCCGAGCGACCAGCCGCCACCGTGGTAGTAGACAACCACGGGCAGGTTGTCGCGAACGACCGGCGGCCAGTAGACGCGGACCGGAATGTCGGTGAGCCCGTCGTAGCCAACGGTCCGTTCCTCGATCCGTAGCTCCGGCAGCAACTCCGGGGGTGTCTTCAGCTGGCGGAGCCGCGCGCGGGCGACTTCGACACCGTCGGCCGCGGTGAAGGTCACCGGAAAGGTATCGAGCAGCATCTTCAGCACGGGATCGATATCAGGCCGGGCGGCGGTCGGCTCTGTCATGGGCCTACCGTACGACCGCCAGGCCTATCCGTGTAGCACAACCCGTAGCGCCACCAGCCCACGGTTGGTGGCCTCGGTGGCGGCGGGCACCACACCGGCATAGCCAACGTAGCCGTGCACCAGCGTCTGGGCGTTGTGCACCTCGACGGGAACACCGGCGGCGGCCAGCAGCTCGCCGTACCGAATCCCGTCGTCGCGCAAAGGGTCGTAGCCGGCGACAGCGATGTAGGCCGGCGGCAGGTCGGCCAGGTTCTCCGCTCGGCCGGGCGCCATTGGCGCTGGCGGGTTGTGCAAGTCGATTTCGCCTGCGTACCAACGGGAGAACGCGGCAATTGCCTTGACGTCGAGGATCGGTGCGTCGGCATTCTCGGCCAACGACGGCAGCGATTGGTCCCACAGAGTGGAGGGATACCACAACAGCTGAAACACAATGGGCGGGCCGCCCATATCGCGGGCTCGCTGCGCGATCACCGCGGCGATGGTGCCGCCGGCGGAATCTCCGGCGACGGCGATGCGGCCGAGGTCAGCACCGACCTGGCGGCCATGCTCGGCGACCCACCGCGTTGCGGCCCAAGCATCTTCGATGGCAGCGGGGTAGGGGTGCTCAGGCGCCAGCCGGTAGTCGACGGACACGACAATCGCGTCAGCGCCGACGGCGTGCTGGCGGCAGGTGCCATCGTGCGTGTCGAGGTCGCCCATGACGAATCCGCCGCCATGGAAATACAGCACAACGGGCGCCTCGGCTTGATCGGGACACGTTGGCGGCCAATAGATCCGGGTCCCGATCGGCCCCGCCGGTCCATCGATCGCAAGGTCAACGACCCGCAGCTCGGGGTGCACCGGCTGGCGCGGTAGATCGCGCAACCGCTGGCGCACGGCCTCGATCCCATCGTCGATCGATAGCCGAAACGGAACCGCATCCAGTACCTTCAGCAGGATGGGGTCGATCGCGGGTTTCTCGTCGGCGGTGTTGTCCAAACTGGGCATACCGGTACCGTACGCACCTCGCTTGCTGGCCGGCGGCTGGGTGGTCGCCGGCTGGGCGGGCCTCGCCTACGGCGTGTACTTGACCGTGATCGCATTGCGCTTGCCACCGGGCAGCGAGTTGACCGGGCACGCGATGTTGCAGCCCGCGTTCAAGGCATCGATGGCGGTGCTGCTGGCCGCGGCCGCGGTTGCCCATCCCATCGGCCGCGAGCGGCGGTGGTTGGTACCGGCGCTGCTGTTGTCGGCCACCGGCGACTGGTTGTTGGCGATCCCCTGGTGGACGTGGGCGTTCGTGTTCGGCTTGGGGGCATTCCTGTTGGCGCACTTGTGCTTCATTGGTGCCCTGCTGCCACTGGCGCGGCAGGCGGCTCCATCGCGTGGCCGGGTCGCTGCCGTGGTGGCGATGTGCGTTGCGTCCGCGGGGCTGCTGGTGTGGTTCTGGCCGCACCTGGGGAAGGACAACCTGACCATCCCGGTCACGGTATACATCGTCGCGCTGTCGGCGATGGTGTGCACCGCGTTGCTGGCACGGCTGCCGACGATTTGGACCGCGGTCGGGGCGGTGTGTTTTGCCGCGTCGGACTCGATGATCGGCATTGGCCGGTTCATCCTCGGCAACGAGGCGTTGGCGGTGCCGATCTGGTGGTCCTACGCCGCAGCCGAGATCTTGATTACGGCCGGGTTCTTCTTCGGCCGCGAGGTTCCTGATAACGCCGCAGCACCTACGGATAGCTAGCGGACCGGTTGTCTAGCAGCGGATCTCGCGGTCAAGCCCGCACGCCCGTCGAAGTAGAGCCGATCGCGCGGGTGCTGCCGATGTTGTCGGTGCCGCACCTGGACCGCGACTTCGACTACTTGGTGCCCGCCGAACACTCCGACGATGCCCAGCCGGGGGTGCGGGTACGGGTGCGGTTTCACGGTCGGCTGGTCGACGGGTTTGTCCTAGAGCGCCGCAGCGACAGCGATCACCACGGCAAGCTGGGCTGGCTGGATCGTGTGGTGTCGCCCGAACCGGTGCTCACCACGGAGATCCGCCGGTTGGTCGATGCGGTGGCGGCGCGCTACGCCGGGACCCGCCAGGACGTATTGCGGCTCGCAGTGCCCGCCCGGCACGCACGGGTGGAGCGGGAAATCACCACGGCCCCGGGTCGGCCGGTGGTAGCGCCGGTCGACCCGTCGGGTTGGGCGGCCTACGGTCGCGGTCGGCAATTCCTGGCCGCGCTGGCCGACTCGCGCGCTGCGCGGGCCGTTTGGCAGGCGCTACCGGGCGAGCTGTGGGCGGACCGATTCGCCGAGGCTGCCGCGCAGACCGTACGTGCCGGGCGCACGGTACTGGCGATCGTGCCCGATCAGCGGGATCTGGACACCCTGTGGCAGGCCGCGACGGCCCTCGTCGATGAGCACAGTGTGGTAGCACTGTCGGCCGGCCTGGGCCCGGAGGCACGCTATCGGCGCTGGCTGGCCGCGTTGCGGGGCAGCGCGCGGCTGGTGATTGGCACCCGCAGCGCGGTGTTCGCGCCGTTGAGCGAGCTGGGCCTGGTCATGGTCTGGGCCGACGCCGACGACTCCCTGGCTGAGCCGCGGGCACCCTATCCGCACGCCCGTGAGGTGGCGATGCTGCGGGCGCATCAGGCGCGGTGCGCAGCGCTGATCGGCGGCTACGCCCGCACGGCCGAGGCCCACGCGCTGGTGCGTAGCGGCTGGGCGCACGACGTGGTTGCACCCCGGCCGGAGGTGCGTGCACGCTCTCCTCGCGTGGTTGCCCTCGACGACAGCGGATACGACGACGCGCGAGACCCGGCCGCCCGCACCGCACGGCTACCGTCCATCGCGCTGCGCGCCGCGCGCTCAGCGCTGCAGTCCGGGGCGCCGGTGCTGGTGCAGGTGCCGCGGCGCGGGTACATCCCCTCGCTGGCCTGCGGGCGCTGCCGGGCGATCGCTCGTTGCCGGTCGTGCACGGGTCCGCTATCGCTGCAAGGCGCCGGCTCGCCCGGTGCGGTATGTCGCTGGTGTGGACGGGTGGACCCGACACTGCGATGCGTGCGCTGTGGGTCGGACGTGGTGCGTGCCGTGGTGGTGGGGGCCCGGCGCACTGCCGAAGAGCTCGGCCGGGCATTCCCGGGTACGGCGGTGATTACGTCGGCCGGCGACACCCTGGTGCCCCAGCTCGACGCCGGCCCAGCCCTGGTGGTCGCCACTCCAGGAGCCGAACCCCGGGCGCCCGGCGGGTATGGGGCGGCGCTGCTGCTGGATAGCTGGGCGCTGCTGGGCCGTCAAGACTTGCGCGCGGCCGAGGACGCGCTGTGGCGCTGGATGACGGCGGCCGCCCTGGTTCGGCCGCGCGGGGCGGGCGGTGTGGTGACCGTGGTCGCCGAATCGTCCATTCCGACAGTGCAATCGCTGATCCGGTGGGATCCGGTCGGTCACGCGGAGGCCGAACTGGCAGCCCGAACCGAAGTCGGCCTGCCGCCAAGTGTGCACATCGCTGCTCTTGACGGCCCTGCCGGCACCGTGACGGCATTGCTGGAGGCGGCTCGGCTGCCCGACCCGGATCGCCTCCAAGCCGATCTGCTGGGCCCGGTGGACCTGCCACCCGGCGTCCGTCGCCCGGCGGGCATCCCCGCCGATGCGCCGGTCATCAGGATGTTGCTGCGGGTGTGCCGCGAGCAGGGCCTGGAGTTGGCGGCGAGTCTGCGGCGCGGCATCGGTGTGCTCAGTGCGCGGCAAACCCGGCAAACCCGTAGCCTGGTTCGGGTACAGATTGACCCGCTGCATATCGGGTAAACGGAGTAACCGCTAGCTCAACACTTCCGGGCGGTGAAGATAAGGTATTCCCACTGCATCACGCCGTCGCAGAGGTATTCGCGACAAAGTTCGGTGATTTCGGCGTCGAGTGTGGCGACGCACTCGGGGCTGTCGGCGATGGAGCGGTAGGCGTTGATCGCCGGGCCGTAGAAATTCTTGAAATAGTCGCGACATTCGTCCGGGCAACCGAACCGGTCCACTGTCAGCGATCCTCGCCGGGTACGGATGTCGGACACATGGTCGCGAAACAGGCCACTCACGTAATCCTCGCTTCCCCACCACACCTCGTGCGGCGCTCCCGCCGGCAGCGTCGGCCGGTACGGTCTGATGGTGGACAGCAATTTGCCGTAGAAACCCTCGGGGGTCCAGTTCAGGGTGCTGATCTTGCCGCCGCGCCGGCAGACCCGGGCCAGTTCGTCGGCGGTGCGCTGATGACGCGGGGCGAACATCACCCCGATGGTCGAGAGCACCGCATCGAATTCGCCGGCGCTAAACGGGAGGGCTTCTGCGTTGGCTTCCCGCCAGCCGAGCTCCAGTCCGGCTGCCGCAGCACGCGCCTGGGCGCGGCGCAGCAGCTCGAGCGTCAGGTCGCTGGCAGTGACGTGGGCACCTGCCATGGCTGCCGGGATCGATACGTTGCCCGAGCCCGCGGCCACGTCAAGCACGCGATCGCCGCGGCGAATACCGCTGGTGGAGACTAGGATTGGGCCAAGCGGGGCCAACAGCTCCTCGGCGATGGCGGCGTAGTCGCCCAATGCCCACATTTGCCGATGCGTGGTCGCCGGCGCCTGGCGCTCGCTGGTGGGTGTGTAGACAGTCATCGGAACTCCTGCGAGACGTCGGGTGAGGCTGGTACCGAATTGTGTCAGCAGACAACAGTATACGTTCTAAATAATCAATGTCGACGATGGTCAGATGCTAGACTTTCCTGACTTACCCGCACGGTGTACGACGAAGTTGACGCCGGGGACGGCCCCGGGAAAGGGGTAATGATGCCAACGGAATATCCGGCGACAGCCGAGGAATCCGTGGACGTGATCACCGATGCATTGCTGACGGCGTCCCGGTTGCTGGTAGCCATCTCGGCCCATTCAATCGCTCAGGTCGATGAAAACATCACCATCCCGCAGTTCCGGACCCTGGTGATTTTGTCTAATCACGGTCCGATTAACCTGGCTACGCTGGCGACGTTGCTGGGTGTGCAACCGTCGGCCACCGGCCGCATGGTCGACCGGTTGGTCGGCGCCGAACTGATCGACCGGTTACCGCACCCCACCTCTCGACGGGAGCTGCTGGCGGCGCTGACCAAGCGTGGACGAGATGTCGTCCGTCAGGTCACCGAGCACCGGCGCACCGAGATCGCCCGCATCGTGGAACAGATGGCACCGGCGGAACGCCATGGGCTGGTGCGTGCCCTGACGGCGTTCACCGAGGCGGGCGGTGAGCCCGACGCACGCTACGAAATCGAGTAGCTAGCGGCCGAGCCCGTGTCGGGCCGTCCGTTACGTGCTGGGACGACCCGACACAGGCCGGATTGCCCGCCTCAGCGCTTTTCGGCGGTGAGCAGCAGGTACTCCCATTCCATGACACCGTCCGACAGGTATTGCGCTGCGAGTTCGACAAGCTGGCGGTCGAGCTCGGCGGCCAGCACCGCGTTGTCACCGATGTGCGCGTAGGCCTCGATCGTCGGGCCATAGTTGTTCTTGAAGTAGTCGTGGACGGCCTGGGCGGTGTCGAACCGCTTCACTTCCAACAAGCCACGGGCCGTCTTGAGGTCAGTGACTCCATCGCCCAGCAGACCAGTGACATAGGCCTCACGTCCCCACAACGCCGACGGCGGCAGATCCGCCGACACGCTGGGCCGGTATGGCCTAATGGTTGCCAGCATCCGGCCGAAGAATCCCTCGCACGTCCAGCTGATCACACCGATCGTCCCGCCAGGCCGGCAGACGCGGACCAGCTCGTCGGCCGCGGCCTGATGATCCGGTGCGAACATCACGCCGATCGCTGAGATCACCGTGTCGAACTCGTCGTCGGCAAACGGCAGGGCTTGCGCGTTGGCTTCCTGGTATTGCAGGGTCAGCCCCTGTTGGGCGGCCCTGGCCTGGGACCGCTGCAGCAGCTCGGGCGTCAGGTCGGTGGAAATGACCGTGGCACCCGTCTTGGCTGCGGGCAGCGAAATATTGCCAGAGCCAGCGGCGACGTCGAGCACCCGAACACCCGGCCCGATGCCCGCGGCGGCAACCAGGATCGGGCCGAGTGGCGCCATCACCTCTTCTGCCATCAGGGCGTAGTCACCCAGGGCCCACATCGCCCGGTGTGTGGCCGCAAGCGTTTGGTCCTCGCGAGCAGGTGTGTCGATAGTCATCAGGTCTCCTGAGAAGTAAGTGATGTGGCTGCGAACTTCGACATCGTTGTCGCGGGCACGGCGGGAGCCTGGGCAGTAGCGTGCCTTGCGTACCCACCGGATACAGTATGCATCAGAAATAGTGTATTCCTCTAACTATCGCGCGTGTCGGAATTGTGGCCCACGCCACGTCGGCGGCGCTTCTTAGACTGGGCGCGTGCGCCTTGTCTTTGCCGGCACCCCCGAACCCGCGCTGGCCTCGCTGCGCAGGCTCATCGAATCGCCCAGTCACGACGTGATCGCCGTGTTGACCCGTCCGGATGCCGCCTCCGGCCGGCGGGGCAAGCCGCAGCCGTCACCGGTGGCCCGTGAGGCGGCAGAGCGCGGCATTCCGGTGCTGCGGCCATCGCGACCGAACTCGGCAGAGTTCGTCGCCGAACTGTCGGATCTGGCGCCAGAGTGCTGCGCCGTGGTTGCCTACGGAGCCCTGCTCGGCGGTCCCTTGCTGGCCGTGCCGCCGCATGGCTGGGTCAACCTGCACTTCTCGCTGCTGCCGGCCTGGCGTGGCGCGGCGCCGGTGCAGGCCGCCATCGCCGCGGGAGACACGATCACCGGAGCCACGACGTTCCAGATTGAGCCAAGCCTGGACTCGGGACCGATATACGGTGTCGTCACCGAGGTGATCCAGCCGACCGACACCGCGGGCGATCTACTTAAGCGACTGGCGGTATCGGGGGCAGCGCTGCTATCGACCACGCTGGATGGCATCGCCGATCAGCGGCTGACGCCGCGGCCGCAACCGGCAGACGGGGTCAGCGTGGCGCCGAAAATCACCGTAGCGAATGCCCGGGTGCGATGGGACTTGCCGGCGGCGGTCGTGGAGCGGCGGATCCGCGCCGTCACTCCCAACCCCGGCGCCTGGACGCTCATCGGTGACTTACGGGTCAAACTTGGACCGGTGCACCTCGACGCCGCTCACCGGCCATCGAAGCCCTTGCCGCCCGGTGGAATCCACGTGGAACGCACGAGCGTGTGGATCGGCACCGGCTCGGAACCGGTGCGGCTGGGCCAGATTCAGCCGCCCGGCAAGAAACTCATGAACGCGGCCGACTGGGCGCGGGGCGCACGGCTGGACCTGGCCGCACGGGCAACATGACCCCTAGATCGCGTGGGCCGCGCCGCCGGCCGCTGGACCCGGCGCGTCGTGCGGCCTTCGAGACGCTGCGGGCGGTTAGTGCGCGCGACGCCTACGCGAACCTGGTGTTGCCCGCGCTGCTGGCCCAACGCGGTATCGGCGGTCGCGACGCCGCGTTCGCCACCGAGCTGACATACGGCACCTGCCGAGCCCGCGGCCTGCTCGACGCGGTCATCGGTGCGGCCGCCGAGCGTTCGCCGCAGGCGATCGATCCGGTGCTGCTAGACCTGTTGCGGCTCGGCACCTACCAATTGCTGCGCACGCGGGTCGACGCACACGCCGCAGTGTCGACCACCGTCGAGCAGGCCGGAATCGAATTCGATTCGGCGCGAGCAGGTTTCGTCAACGGTGTACTACGAACGATCGCCGGCCGAGACGAGCGGTCCTGGGTTGGCGAACTCGCTCCTGATGCGCAGAACGATCCGATCGGGCATGCCGCGTTCGTGCATGCGCATCCCCGATGGATCGCCCAGGCCTTTGCTGACGCGTTGGGCGCGGCGGTCGGGGAGCTCGAGGCAGTTTTGGCCAGCGACGACGAACGGCCAGCGGTGCACCTGGCGGCACGCCCCGGGGTGCTGACCGCCGGCGAACTGGCCCGCGCGGTGCGCGGAACCGTCGGTCGGTATTCGCCGTTTGCGGTGTATCTGCCGCGCGGTGACCCGGGGCGACTGGCGCCGGTGCGCGACGGCCAAGCGCTGGTCCAGGACGAGGGCAGCCAGTTAGTCGCCCGAGCATTGACCCTGGCGCCAGTCGACGGCGATACCGGACGGTGGCTGGACCTGTGTGCCGGACCGGGCGGCAAGACCGCGCTGTTGGCCGGGCTGGGTTTGCAGTGCGCAGCCCGGGTGACCGCGGTGGAACCCTCGCCACACCGCGCGGACCTGGTAGCACAGAACACCCGCGGGCTGCCGGTTGAGCTCTTGCGTGTCGACGGGCGGCACACCGACCTCGACCCGGGTTTCGACCGGGTGCTGGTGGATGCGCCCTGCACCGGGCTGGGCGCGTTACGCCGTCGGCCGGAGGCCCGTTGGCGTCGTCAGCCGGCGGACGTAGCGGCACTGGCCAAGCTACAACGCGAGTTGTTGAGCGCCGCCATCGCGCTGACTCGGCCCGGCGGTGTCGTGCTCTATGCCACATGCTCGCCGCACCTGGCCGAGACTGTGGGTGCTGTCGCCGACGCGCTACGCCGACATCCGGTTCACGCGCTCGATACCCGCCCACTGTTCGAGCCGGTGCTCGCGGGGCTGGGGGAGGGGCCCCACGTTCAGCTGTGGCCGCACCGGCACGGTACCGACGCCATGTTCGCCGCGGCGTTGCGCCGCCTGACGTGAGGTTCGCCGCAGCGGCTCAGTAATGTGTTCGCTCATGGCCGGTAGCACGGGGGGACCGCTGATAGCGCCGTCGATCCTAGCCGCTGATTTCGCCAGACTCGCGGACGAAGCGGCCGCGGTCAACGGCGCCGACTGGTTGCATGTAGACGTGATGGACGGTCACTTCGTGCCAAACCTGACCATCGGCCTGCCGGTGGTGGAGAGCCTGCTGGCGGTCACCGACATCCCGATGGATTGCCATCTAATGATCGACAACCCGGACCGGTGGGCTCCGCCGTATGCCGAGGCGGGCGCCTACAACGTCACCTTCCACGCGGAGGCCACCGACAACCCGGTCGGCGTGGCCCGCGATATCCGGGCCGCGGGGGCCAAAGCCGGGATCAGCGTGAAGCCGGGGACCCCGCTGGAGCCATACCTGGACATCCTGCCCCATTTCGACACCCTGCTCGTCATGTCGGTAGAGCCTGGCTTCGGTGGCCAGCGGTTCATTCCCGAGGTGCTGAGCAAGGTGCGTGCGGTGCGCAAGATGGTCGACGCGGGCGAGCTGACGATCCTGGTCGAGATCGACGGCGGCATCAACGACGACACGATTGAGCAGGCTGCCGAGGCCGGCGTCGACTGCTTTGTCGCCGGATCGGCGGTGTACGGCGCCGATGACCCGGCCGCGGCGGTTGCGGCACTACGGCGACAGGCCGGTGCCGCCTCACTCCACCTGAGCCTATGAACGTGGAGCAGGTCAAGAGCATCGACGAGGCTATGGGTCTCGCCATCGAGCACTCCTACCAGGTCAAAGGCACGACTTATCCAAACCCCCCAGTGGGGGCCGTCATTGTGGATCCCAACGGTCGGATCGTCGGCGCCGGCGGCACCGAGCCGGCCGGTGGCGATCATGCCGAGGTGGTGGCGCTGCGCCGGGCCGGCGGATTGGCTACCGGCGCCATCGTGGTGGTCACCATGGAACCCTGTAACCACTACGGCAAGACTCCGCCATGCGTGAACGCTCTGATCGAAGCCAGGGTGGGGACGGTGGTCTACGCCGTCGCCGACCCGAACGGGATCGCTGGGGGTGGCGCGGGCCGGCTGTCAGCAGCGGGCCTACAGGTGCGGTCCGGGGTGTTGGCTGAACAGGTGGCGGCCGGACCGCTGCGGGAGTGGCTCCACAAGCAACGCACCGGTCTGCCGCATGTCACCTGGAAGTACGCCACCAGCATCGACGGCCGCAGCGCCGCCGCCGACGGCTCCAGCCAGTGGATCTCCAGCGAGGCCGCACGCCTGGATCTGCATCGCCGCCGCGCCATCGCCGACGCGATCTTGGTCGGCACCGGCACCGTCCTCGCCGACGACCCGGCCCTGACCGCGCGGCTGGCCGACGGCTCGCTGGCGCCGCAGCAGCCGCTGCGCGTGGTGGTGGGCAAGCGCGACATACCGCCGGAAGCACGGGTCCTCAACGACGAGGCACGCACCATGATGATCCGCACCCACGAACCTATGGAGGTGCTCAGGGCGTTGTCGGATCGCACCGACGTGCTGCTGGAAGGAGGTCCCACCCTCGCCGGCGCCTTCCTACGAGCGGGTGCGATCAACCGGATCCTGGCCTACGTCGCACCGATCCTGTTGGGCGGTCCGGTTACCGCGGTCGATGACGTCGGGGTGTCCAACATCACCAACGCGTTGCGTTGGCAGTTCGACAGCGTCGAAAAGGTCGGACCGGATCTGTTGCTGAGCTTGGTGGCTCGTTAGAGCGGCTCCACTTGGGGCGCCAGGGTCGGTTGCTCCTGGACTTCCGGTTCATCGGCATGTTCCTTGCGGCCGCTGATCAACAGACCTAGCACCGCGCCGAACACGCACACGATCGCGGTGATGGTGAATATCTCGCCGTACATCAGCGCGAACGCCTGCTGGTACCGGGCTCCAATTGCGGCCGCGCGCTCGAGCAGGCTGGCGTTGGGCGGGATGGCCGCCGACAACCCCGCCAGGATCTGGTTGAACCGGTACAACCCCCAGGCGCTCAGCGCGGCCACGCCGATCAACATGCCGGTCATCCGGGCGACCACCACCGCCGCCGAAGCGATGCCGTGCTGGGCCGACGGGACAACCCGTAGGGTGGCCGACGATAGCGGCCCGATCACCAGCCCCAACCCTAAACCAGCCACCACCAGGTCGGTGTGCATCGCCGGCACGGTGAACAATCCGAGGATGTTGTGCCGATCGGCCAACAGGTCCACCGGCCAGTGGGAAATAAGCCAGTAACCGTACGCCGCAATAAGCAGTCCGGCAAAGGCCACCGCACGGTCACCGGCCCTGGTGGCGATCCACCCGCCCGTCACTGCCCCGATCGGTAGGGCGATAAGGAACCACAGCAGCATTCCGGCCGCCTGAGCCTGGTCCATCTGCAGCACGCCCTGGCCGAACAGCTCGACATCAACCAGCGTCACCATCAGCGCCGCGCCGGCGGCGACGGAGGCACCCAGCGCGGACAGGAACGGCCGGAAGTGCACACCGGCCGGGTCGATCAGCCGGGTGCGAGCGAAACGTTCCCAACCGAAGAACGCCACCGCGGCAACGAGAGCGCCGACCAGCAACGGAGCCCCGTAGTCCGGCAGTACGTGTTTGCCGTCGGGATTGGGGTTGTACAGCCCGATGACGGCGAGGCCCAACGCGAGTGCCAGCAGCAGACCACCGACCAGGTCGACTCGCTCGGGCTCCGTGCTGCGGTCGTGTGAGGGCAGGCTGAAGTGGATCATTACCATGGCGATCGCGGTCAACGGGACGTTGATCCAGAACACGTCACGCCAGTCGTGCAATAGCCAAACGATGAAGATTCCGTACAACGGGCCCAGAACGCTGCCGAGCTCCTGCGCGGCGCCGATACCGCCGAGCACGCCGGCGCGGTTGCGCTGCGACCACAAATCGGCGCCCAGCGCCAGCGTGATCGGCAATAGCGCGCCGCTGGCAACACCCTGGATCGTGCGGCCCGCGATCAGCATGTGGAAATCGCCAAAATGCCCGGCCAGCGCGGTCACTACCGAGCCGATGATGAACCCGGCCAGGCTGACCTGCAGCATCAGCTTGCGCCCGAATCGGTCGGAAGCCCGGCCCAGCAACGGCATGGCGGCGATGTAGCCCAGGAGGTACATCGTGACGATCCAGGTGATCCGGTGGAGTTGGTTGATCGGTATACCAACGCTGTTCATGATGTCGCGCATGATGGTGACCACGACATAGGTGTCCAGGGCGCCCAGCAGTACTGCCAGGCTGCCCGCGCTAATCGCGACTCGACGTCCTGCTCGCATGCTGATCAGCTCACCGGGGGCTTCGTGACCTGGACCTTCTCGCCCCATTTCGACAAGGTCATCTGGACGGAATTGCCCGAGCCGCGGTCCAACTGGGCCTGTGCCAGTTGATGATCGCCGGTCTCCTGAATCCAGACGGTCGCCGGCACCGGCTGCGTCGCGTTGAACGGCGGCGCTATCTGGTTCACCGCCTGTGCCGATACCTTCCCGCTGATGCGGATGGTGTTCTGGCCGTTGATGGTATCCCGCCCTTCGGCTTTTGCGTCGGCGAAATTCGCCAGCACGTTGGCCAGGCCGGTATCCGGATTCAGCACCTGGGCGGGGTCGTAGATGTCGGCGGCGGGACCGAAATCGCTCCACTGGTTGGGCGTCAGGGTGGCGTACAGGATCCCGTCGAACACCACGAAGTCGGCATCGATATCAGACCCACCCAGCGTGAGCTTGACGTTTCCCGTCGCGGCGGTGGGGTTGGTGGTGAGATCGCCGCTCAGCGTCTTCAGAGACAGTCCCGGGATCTTGCCGTTGACCGTCAGCACCATGTGCGCGCTCTTGAGAGCCTTGGTCTGCGCGGTGGCCTCCTCGACCAGCGGCTTCGCGTCCGGAAGTGGTCCGCCGCTTGGCTTCGAGCCCGACGAGCAGCCGGCAACGACAGTGGCGGCGATGCTAACGGCGGCGAGGACGGCGATGCGACGGCAGTGGCGTCTGGGGGTCCGCATACCCTGCATCGTAGAGGGTGTCTGTGAGTTGGCCGGTCGGCGAGTGGGGTGCGGGTCCGCGGGATTGCTGCCTAACCTGGTGCGATGTTCACCGGAATTGTTGAGGAACGCGGAGAAGTGACCGGGCGTGAGGCCCTGGTCGATGCGGCGCGGCTGACCATCCGCGGTCCGATGGTTACCGCCGACGCCGGCCACGGCGACTCGATCGCTGTCAACGGCGTGTGTCTGACGGTCGTCGATGTATTGCCCGACGGCCAATTCACCGCCGACGTGATGGCCGAGACACTGAACCGGTCCAACCTGGGTGAGCTACGGCCCGGCAGCCGGGTGAACCTGGAACGCGCCGCGGCGCTGGGCAGCCGGCTCGGCGGGCACATCGTGCAGGGACATGTGGACGCCACCGGTGAAATCGTGGCTCGTTGTCCCTCCGAGCACTGGGAAGTGGTGCGCATCGAGATGCCGGCTTCGGTGGCTCGCTATGTCGTCGAAAAGGGCTCGATCACCGTCGACGGGATTTCTCTGACGGTCTCCGGGCTCGGCGCCGAACAGCGGGACTGGTTTGAGGTCTCGCTGATCCCGACGACCCGGGAGCTGACCACGCTGGGGTCCGCTGCGGTGGGAACCCGGGTGAACCTCGAAGTCGACGTAGTCGCAAAGTATGTTGAGCGGTTAATGCGGAGCGCCGGCTGACATCGCTCGCCGAGGGAGGGAGCCCCATGTCTTGCATTCCGGACGAGATCGATACGCCCGACGTGCTGATCGACCGCGACATCCTTGACCGCAACATCGGGCGAATGAGTTCCGCCGTCGCCGCGAAAGGGATCGCCCTGCGTCCCCACGTGAAGACGCACAAGCTGCCTGAGATCGCCCATATGCAACTCCGCGCGGGCGCGCGGCCTGACGGTGGCCACCATCGGGGAAGTCGAGGTATTCGTCGACCACGGCGCCGACGACGTATTCATCACCTACCCATTGTGGATCGGCACACGCCAAGCCGACCGGCTCCGTCAGCTGGCTGACCGCGCTCGCATCGCTGTCGGTGCGGGCACCGCCGAGGGCGCTTCGAACACCGGCGCACGGCTCGCAGACGCCGCTGGCGCGATCGATGTTCTCATCGAAATCGACAGTGGCCATCACCGCAGCGGCGTCCGTGCCGAACAAGTGTTGGAGGTCGCCCACGCCGTCGGTGAGGCTGGGCTTCACCTGGTGGGGGTGTTCACCTTCCCCGGTCACAGTTATGCGCCAGGTAAACCCGGTGAAGCCGGCGAGCAAGAGCGGCGCGCTCTCAACGACGCGGCGAACGCGCTGGTCGCGGTGGGCTTCCCGATCAGCTGCCGCAGCGGTGGGTCCACTCCCACCGCATTGCTCACCGCCGCGGACGGGGCCTCCGAGACGTCCCGGCGTCTATGTGCTCGGTGACGCCCAGCAACTGGAACTCGGGCGCTGCGCGCCGGCGGACATCGCGCTGACCGTTGCCGCCACCGTAGTGAGCCGCCAGGACTGCAGGTCCGGCTTGCGCCGAATTGTCCTTGACTGCGGTAGCAAGATTCTCGGCAGCGATCGTCCGGCCTGGGCGACTGGGTTCGGCCGTCTGATCGACCACGCCGATGCGCGCATCGCGGCGCTGTCGGAGCATCACGCCACCGTTGTCTGGCCCGACGACGCCCCGCTCCCGCCGGTGGGAACACGTCTGCGGGTGATTCCCAACCACGTGTGCCTGACCACCAACCTCGTAGATGATGTCGCCGTGGTGCGCGACGCAACCCTGATTGATCGCTGGAAAGTCGCCGCCCGCGGTAAGAACCATTGATCCTGTCGCACTTGGTCACGGCAATACCGCCTGGCTCAATGGTTCATACTGAATGGAACACGTGGGCTTCGCGTGCGGCCAGGCCTGACAGCTAGGTAGCAAAGATGACGAGGTTGGACTCCGTCGAGCGGGCGGTTGCCGACATTGCGGCGGGTAAGGCCGTCATCGTCATCGACGACGAAGACCGGGAGAACGAGGGTGACCTGATCTTCGCCGCCGAGAAGGCAACGCCGGAGATGGTGGCCTTCATGGTCCGCTACACTTCCGGATACCTGTGCGTTCCGCTGGACGGTGCCATCTGCGACCGGCTGGGCCTGTTGCCCATGTACGCGGTGAACCAGGACAAGCACGGGACGGCATACACCGTCACAGTCGATGCACGGAATGGCATTGGAACTGGCATTTCGGCGTCCGATCGGGCTACCACCATGCGGTTGCTGGCCGATCCGACCAGTGTGGCCGACGATTTCACCCGCCCCGGTCACGTGGTCCCCTTGCGGGCCAAGGATGGTGGGGTTCTGCGCCGGCCCGGCCACACCGAGGCCGCCGTGGACCTGGCCCGGATGGCCGGGCTGCAACCCGCGGGGGCGATTTGCGAGATCGTCAGCCAAAAAGATGAGGGCTCGATGGCGCACACCGATGAATTGCGGGTGTTCGCCGATGAGCACGGTCTGGCGCTGATCACCATTGCTGACTTGATCGAATGGCGGCGCAAGCACGAGAAGCACATTGAGCGGGTCGCCGAGGCGCGGATTCCGACTCGTCATGGGGAGTTTCGCGCCATCGGCTACACCAGCATCTACGAGGACGTGGAACATGTCGCGCTGGTCCGCGGCGAGATCGCCGGGCCCAACGCCGACGGTGACGACGTGCTGGTCCGGGTGCATTCGGAGTGCTTGACCGGCGATGTGTTTGGGTCACGCCGCTGCGATTGCGGGCCTCAGCTGGACGCCGCGCTGGCGATGGTCGCCCGTGAGGGGCGCGGCGTGGTGCTGTACATGCGTGGCCACGAGGGCCGCGGCATCGGCCTGATGCACAAACTGCAGGCCTACCAACTGCAGGACGCCGGTGCCGACACCGTTGACGCCAATCTCAAGCTTGGACTACCTGCCGACGCAAGGGATTACGGGATCGGCGCACAGATCCTGGTCGATCTTGGGGTACGTTCGATGAGGCTGCTGACCAACAACCCGGCCAAGCGGGTGGGACTGGATGGATACGGATTGCACATCATCGAGCGCGTGCCGCTGCCGGTGCGGGCCAACGCGGAGAACATCCGTTACCTGATGACCAAGCGTGACAAATTGGGGCACGACTTGGCTGGGTTGGACGATTTTCACGAATCCGTGCATCTGCCCGGAGAATTCGGCGGTGCCTTGTGAAGGGTGGCGCCGGGGTGCCGGATCTGCCGTCGCTGGATGCGTCTGGTGTGCGGCTGGCGATTGTCGCCAGCAGCTGGCACGGAAAGATCTGCGACGCGCTGTTGGACGGCGCCCGCAAGGTGGCCGCCGGGTGTGGCCTCGATGACCCGACTGTGGTTCGGGTGCTCGGCGCGATCGAGATTCCGGTGGTGGCGCAGGAATTGGCCCGCAATCATGATGCCGTCGTCGCACTTGGCGTCGTGATCCGCGGTCAGACACCACATTTCGACTACGTGTGCGATGCGGTAACCCAGGGACTGACCCGGGTATCGCTGGATTCCTCGACGCCGATCGCCAACGGCGTGCTGACCACCAACACCGAGGAGCAGGCGCTGGATCGGGCGGGGCTACCGACGTCGGCCGAGGACAAGGGCGCCCAGGCGACTGTGGCAGCCCTGGCCACCGCGTTGACCCTGCGCGAGCTGCGCGCTCACTCGTGACCGCCGCACCGAACGACTGGGACGTCGTGTTGCGTCCTCACTGGACGCCGTTATTTGCCTACGCTGCAGCGTTTCTGATCGCGGTAGCGCACGTCGCGGGGGGCCTGCTGCTCAAGGTCGGGTCCAGTGGCGTGGTCTTCCAGACCGCTGATCAGGTGGCAATGGGTGCCCTGGGGCTGGTCCTCGCCGGGGCGGTGCTACTGTTCGCGCGGCCGCGGCTGCGGGTGGGTTCTGCCGGGCTTTCGGTGCGGAATCTGTTGGGTGACAGGATCGTTGGGTGGTCTGAAGTGATCGGTGTGTCGTTTCCCGGCGGTAGCCGGTGGGCGCGGATCGACCTGGCCGACGACGAGTACATCCCGGTGATGGCGATCCAAGCAGTGGATAAGGACCGCGCCGTGGCCGCCATGGACACGGTGCGCTCGTTGCTGGCTCGATACCGGCCTGACCTGTGCGCCCGCTGAAGCGACTTCCCGTACGATCGCGAAATGGCATGTCTTGGGCGCCCTGGCTGTAGGGGTTGGGCGGGGGCGAGCTTGGTCCTTGTGGTGGTGTTGGCCCTGGCTGCTTGCACCGAGTCGGTAGCGGGCCGCGCGATGCGTGCTACCGACCGGTCGTCCGGGCTGCCCACATCCGCCAAGCCGGCGAGGGCGCGCGACCTGCTGCTGCAGGACGGGGATCGCGCTCCGTTCGGCCAGGTAACCCAGTCTCGCGTCGGCGACAGCTACTTCACCAGCGCCGTTCCACCCGAGTGCTCGGCGGCGCTGCTGTTCAAAGGTTCCCCGCTGCGGCCTGACGGCTCGTCGGACCACGCCGAGGCGGCTTATAACGTCACCGGTCCGCTGCCGTACGCAGAGTCGGTCGATGTCTACACGAATGTCCTGAACGTCCACGATGTGGTCTGGAACGGGTTCCGCGACGTGTCCCACTGCCGTGGCGATGCCGTCGGAGTGAGCCGGGCCGGCAGATCGACGCCCATGCGACTCAGGTACTTCGCTACGCTGTCAGACGGTGTCCTGGTATGGACCATGAGCAATCCGCGCTGGACGTGTGATTACGGATTGGCTGTGGTCCCGCACGCGGTGCTGGTGTTATCGGCGTGTGGCTTCAAGCCCGGATTCCCCATGGCGGAATGGGCGTCGAAACGGCGGGCCCAACTGGACAGCCAGGTTTAACGCCAGCCCCCATGCTCTTCGCGGGCGGGTTTGAACCGGCCAAACGGGGTCAAAGTCACGGCGGCCTCGGCATACTCAAATGTGTCCCACGGCCCACCATCGGATCCCGACGACGGCCCACTGTGAACTGCGCCGCTCGTGGTGCATTACCCAGACCACGATGAGAGAATGGCGGGGAAATGGGTGAATTACGGTTGGTGGGCGGTGTGCTCCGGGTCCTTGTCGTGGTCGGTGCGGTGTTCGATGTGGCGGTGCTAAACGCCGGTGCGGCTAGTGCCGACGGCCCGGTCCAGCTGAAGAGCCGATTGGGCGATGTTTGCCTGGACGCCCCGAGTGGGAGCTGGTTCAGCCCGCTGGTGATCAACCCCTGCAATGGGACCGACTTTCAGCGCTGGAATCTCACCGATGACCGGCAGGTCGAGAGCGTGGCCTTCCCCGGGGAATGCGTGAATATCGGAAATGCTTTGTGGGCGCGCCTGCAGCCCTGTGTGAACTGGATCAGCCAGCACTGGACTGTCCAGCCCGACGGCCTGGTCAAGAGTGATCTTGATGCCTGCCTCACGGTTCTCGGCGGTCCGGATCCTGGGACCTGGGTGTCCACCCGCTGGTGCGACCCCAATGCACCCGACCAACAGTGGGATAGCGTGCCGTAACCGGCCTGCCCGGCGAACCCCCGCCTTTCTGGGCGCCGTCGAAGCGACCACTAGCCTAGATACGTGCCAGATCCCGCAACGTATCGCCCCGCGCCCGGGTCCATCCCGGTCGAGCCGGGCGTGTACCGATTCCGGGACCAGCATGGGCGAGTCATCTACGTCGGCAAGGCCAAGAGCCTGCGTAGCCGGCTGACGTCCTATTTTGCCGACGTGGCCAGCCTAGCGCCGCGGACCCGGCAGCTGGTGACCACCGCGGCCAAGGTCGAATGGACGGTCGTGGGGACCGAGGTTGAGGCACTGCAGCTGGAATACACCTGGATCAAGGAGTTCGATCCGCGATTCAACGTCCGCTACCGTGACGACAAGTCCTACCCTGTGCTGGCGGTCACCCTGGGCGAGGAATTTCCCCGGTTGATGGTCTATCGCGGTCCGCGGCGCAAGGGTGTGCGCTATTTCGGGCCGTACTCGCACGCGTGGGCAATCCGGGAAACGCTGGATCTGCTCACCCGGGTGTTTCCGGCGCGAACTTGCTCGGCGGGGGTGTTTAAGCGGCACAGGCAGATCGATCGTCCATGCCTGCTCGGCTACATCGACAAATGTTCCGCGCCGTGTATTGGCAGGGTCGATGCGGCCCAGCACCGCCAGATCGTGGCAGACTTCTGCGACTTTCTGTCCGGCAAGACCGACCGGTTCGCCCGCGCCTTGGAACAGCAAATGAACGCCGCGGCCGAGCAACTGGACTTCGAACGAGCGGCGCGGCTTCGCGACGACCTGTCCGCAGTGAAGCGTGCCATGGAAAAGCAGGCCGTGGTGCTCGGGGACGGCACCGACGCCGACGTGGTGGCATTCGCCGACGACGAACTCGAGGCGGCGGTGCAAGTGTTCCACGTGCGCGGCGGACGGGTCCGCGGCCAGCGTGGCTGGATTGTCGAAAAGCCAGGAGAGCCAGGAGATTCCGGAATCCAGTTGGTCGAGCAATTCCTGACACAGTTCTACGGCGACCAGGCGGCGTTGGACGACGCCGCCGACGAATCCGCCAACCCGGTTCCCCGCGAGGTGCTGGTGCCCTGTTTGCCGTCCAACGCCGAGGAGCTGGCCAGCTGGCTGTCCGGCCTGCGCGGCTCAAGGGTCGTGCTGCGGGTGCCGCGCCGCGGGGACAAGCGGGCACTGGCCGAAACGGTGCACCGAAACGCAGAAGATGCACTGCAACAACACAAGCTGAAGCGGGCCAGCGATTTCAACGCCAGATCCGCTGCGCTGCAGAGCATTCAGGACTCGTTGGGCCTGGCAGACGCACCCTTGCGGATCGAGTGTGTCGACGTCAGCCATGTGCAGGGCACCGACGTGGTCGGGTCACTGGTGGTGTTCGAAGACGGCCTGCCGCGCAAGTCGGACTACCGCCACTTCGGGATCCGGGAAGCCGCAGGCCAGGGGCGCTCCGACGACGTGGCCTGTATTGCCGAGGTGACCCGGCGCCGCTTCCTGCGGCACCTGCGCGATCAGAGCGATCCGGATCTTCTTTCTCCGGAAAGGAAGTCGCGTAGATTCGCCTATCCGCCCAATCTGTACGTCGTCGACGGCGGCGCGCCGCAAGTCAACGCGGCCAGTGCGGTAATCGACGAACTCGGTGTTACCGACGTCGCGGTGATCGGCCTGGCCAAGCGGCTGGAAGAGGTATGGGTGCCGTCGGAGCCGGACCCGATTATCATGCCGCGCAACAGTGAGGGACTCTATCTGCTGCAGCGAGTGCGAGACGAGGCACACCGGTTCGCTATCACCTACCATCGCAGCAAGCGGTCGACGCGGATGACTGCCTCAGCGCTGGACTCGGTGCCGGGATTGGGGGAGCATCGCCGCAAAGCGCTGGTCACCCATTTCGGATCGATCGCTCGCCTCAAGGAGGCCACCGTCGACGAAATCACCGCTGTTCCCGGTATCGGCGTGGCCACGGCCACGGCCGTCCACGACGCACTGCGACCTGACTCATCGGGGGCCGCGCGATGATGAACCATGCTAGGGGCGTCGAGAATCGTTCGGAAGGCGGCGGTATCGACGTCGTCTTGGTAACCGGGCTGTCCGGGGCCGGGCGCGGCACGGCGGCTAAAGTGCTGGAAGACCTGGGCTGGTATGTGGCCGACAATCTGCCGCCCCAGCTGATTACCCGCATGGTGGACTTCGGGCTGGCCGCCGGATCACGGATCACCCAGCTGGCGGTGGTAATGGATGTGCGATCGCGCGGATTCACCGGCGACCTCGATTCGGTCCGCAACGAGCTGGCCACGCGTGCCATCACCCCGCGTGTGGTGTTCATGGAGGCGTCCGATGACACGTTGGTGCGCCGCTACGAACAGAATCGCCGCAGTCATCCGCTGCAGGGTGAGCAGACTCTGGCCGAGGGCATTGCCGCAGAGCGCAGGATGCTAGCACCGGTTCGCGCCACCGCCGACCTGATCATCGACACGTCGACACTGTCGGTGGGGGGCTTAAGGGATAGCATCGAGCGTGCCTTCGGCGGTGATGGCGGCGCGACCACCAGTGTCACCGTTGAATCCTTCGGGTTCAAGTACGGCCTGCCGATGGACGCCGACATGGTCATGGACGTGCGGTTCCTGCCGAACCCGCACTGGGTGGACGAGTTGCGGCCACTGACCGGCCAACATCCGGCCGTGCGCGACTATGTGCTGCACCGGCCGGGCGCGGCTGAGTTCCTCGAGTCCTACCATCGGTTGCTATCCCTGGTTGTCGACGGCTACCGCCGAGAGGGGAAGCGCTATATGACAATCGCCATCGGCTGTACCGGTGGTAAGCATCGCAGCGTCGCGATCGCTGAAGCACTGATGGGACTTCTGCGCTCCGATCAGCAACTGTCGGTGCGGGCGCTGCACCGGGATCTGGGTCGCGAATGACCGATGGCATCGTCGCGCTGGGCGGCGGACACGGCTTGTATGCGACGCTGTCTGCGGCCCGCCGGTTGACACCCTACGTTACCGCCGTGGTGACCGTCGCCGATGACGGTGGCTCGTCGGGCCGGCTGCGCAGCGAGCTCGATGTGGTGCCGCCGGGCGATCTGCGAATGGCCTTGGCGGCGTTGGCATCCGATAGCCCGCACGGACGCCTGTGGGCAACTATTCTGCAGCACAGATTCGGCGGCAGTGGTGCGCTGGCCGGACATCCGATCGGCAATCTGATGCTAGCGGGCCTGTCCGAGGTGCTGGCCGATCCGGTCGCGGCTCTTGACGAACTCGGGCGCATCCTCGGGGTGAAAGGCAGGGTGCTGCCGATGTGCCCGGTCGCGCTTCAGATCGAGGCCGATGTCTCCGGTCTGGAGGCCGACCCGCGCATGTTCCGCCTGATCCGTGGCCAGGTGGCGATCGCGACCACGCCCGGAAAGGTGCGCCGGGTGCGGCTGCTGCCGACTGACCCGCCGGCGACCCGGCAGGCTGTCGACGCCATCATGGCTGCCGATCTGGTGGTCCTGGGGCCCGGGTCGTGGTTCACCAGCGTGATACCCCATGTGCTGGTGCCGGGTCTGGCCGCAGCGCTGCGAGCAACGTCGGCCCGCCGTGCCCTGGTGCTCAACCTGGTGGCTGAACCGGGAGAGACGGCCGGTTTCTCGGTGGAGCGTCATCTGCACGTGCTAGCCCAACACGCGCCCGGGTTCACCGTTCACGACATCATCATCGACGCCGAACGAGTGCCGAGCGAACGGGAGCGGGAGCAACTGCGCCGCACGGCGACGATGCTGCAGGCCGAGGTCCACTTCGCCGATGTCGCCAGACCTGGTACACCTTTACATGACCCGGGCAAGCTGGCGGCGGTCCTCGACGGGGTGTGTGCGCGCGACGTCGGCGCGTCGGAGCCTCCGGTGGCGGCCACACAGGAGATACCGATCGACGGTGGACGACCGAGGGGTGACGACGCGTGGCGATGACGACCGATGTCAAAGACGAGCTGAGCCGACTGGTGGTGAAGTCCGTCAGCGCGCGGCGCGCGGAGGTCACCTCTCTGCTGCGATTCGCCGGCGGGTTGCACATCGTGGGCGGCCGCGTGGTGGTCGAAGCCGAGCTGGACCTGGGCAGTATCGCACGGCGGCTGCGTAAGGAGATCTTCGAGCTCTACGGCTACACGGCGGTGGTGCATGTGTTGTCGGCCAGCGGGATTCGCAAGAGCACCCGCTACGTGCTGCGGGTCGCCAACGACGGCGAGGCGTTGGCACGCCAAACCGGACTGCTTGACATGCGCGGTCGTCCCGTGCGGGGTCTGCCGGCCCAGGTCGTCGGCGGCAGCATCGATGACGCTGAAGCTGCGTGGCGAGGAGCATTTTTGGCGCACGGGTCGCTGACTGAGCCGGGACGCTCCTCGGCGTTGGAGGTCAGTTGCCCGGGCCCGGAGGCCGCGCTGGCGCTGGTGGGTGCGGCACGCCGGCTTGGGGTCGGCGCCAAGGCTCGTGAGGTGCGCGGTGCCGATCGCGTGGTGGTGCGCGACGGTGAGGCGATCGGCGCACTGCTGACCCGGATGGGGGCCCAAGACACCCGGCTGGTCTGGGAGGAGCGGCGGCTGCGTCGTGAGGTGCGTGCGACGGCCAACCGGCTCGCCAATTTCGACGACGCCAATCTGCGCCGCTCGGCGCGGGCCGCGGTTGCCGCGGCCGCCCGGGTGGAGCGTGCCTTGGAGATCCTCGGCGATACGGTGCCCGAGCACTTGGCCTCGGCCGGCAAATTGCGTGTCGAGCACCGGCAGGCGTCGCTGGAGGAGCTGGGCCGGCTTGCCGATCCTCCGATGACGAAAGACGCTGTAGCCGGACGTATTCGGCGATTGTTGTCGATGGCGGATCGTAAGGCGAAGGTGGACGGCATCCCCGATACGGAGTCCGTAGTGACGCCCGATCTGCTGGAAGACGCCTAGCGGGCTGACTTACTTCGGTGCCACGCACACCAATTGGCTGCTTGCCGGGGGTATTGCTGGCCCTTCGATTTCCTCGGGCGGCTGCAGAGAGACTGACGCGGAATCGCAGCGCCCTCCGGCACCGAGGCTCTTGATCTCGGTGACGACGAATCGGCTGAACTCCCGGTTTGCAGAACGTGTTCCAGGCACAAGCGCGGTGGCTACCCGCGGTGAAGGCAGCGATTCGTCGCACGCCGACGGCGCGTACAGCAGCACGGATGGCGGCTTGCCGGGGGTCGTCACCGCCGGATAGCAGTATCCGACCCGCACCAGGTACTTCAGGCAGTAATACGCCCGATGGTTCTGGGTGATCAATTCGTAGTCGATCCGCATGCAACTCGGAGCGTTGGCATGGAATCCGTCATTGCGGATCCGGGCCTCCCGGCTATCGCAAGCAACGACCTGCGGACGAGACGGCGCCAGCTTGGAGTCGTAGGTGAACCGGTTCAGGCACATCCCCAAGTCCATGGAGAACACCAACTTCAGCGTCGCACGATCGTAGCCCCGCGGCTCGTTGTAACCCGAAGCGGAAGCGGTCTGGCACGCACTCAGCAGCAGCGTGAGAATCCCCAGCAACACTGGGAAAACGAGCTTCTCGGCTGGCGGTCGCCGGTACGACGGGAAGCTATACCGCCTCGCCGATGTTTGGGCCGAAGCTTGCACACATTGACGATAACTTGGTCGCGAGACCGCAGAAGCTGGCCTCGACGGCGCGCCGGGGACTACGGTCATACCATGAAGCGGCTTTCGAGCGTTGATGCTGCGTTTTGGTCCGCGGAAACCGCAGGCTGGCATATGCACGTGGGCGCACTGGCGATCTGCGATCCCAGCGACGCGCCCGAATACAGCTTTCAGCGGCTCCGCGAGTTGATCATCGAACGGCTGCCGGAGATCCCGCAGTTGCGGTGGCGGGTCACCGGCGCCCCGCTCGGACTGGACCGGCCGTGGTTCGTCGAGGACGAGGAACTCGACATCGACTTTCACATCCGCCGCATCGGTGTTCCGGCTCCCGGTGGGCGGCGCGAACTCGAGGAGCTCGTCGGACGGCTGATGTCCTACAAACTGGACCGTTCCCGGCCGCTGTGGGAACTGTGGGTCATCGAGGGCGTCGAGGGCGGCCGCATCGCCACGCTGACCAAGATGCATCACGCCATCGTCGACGGTGTCTCCGGTGCCGGGCTGGGCGAAATCCTGTTGGACATCACACCAGAACCACGACCACCGCAACAGGAAACGGTCGGCTTCGTGGGATTCCAGATTCCGGGCCTGGAACGCCGGGCGATAGGTGCGCTGATCAACGTGGGCATCATGACGCCCTTCCGCATCGTCAGGCTGCTGGAGCAAACCGTGCGTCAACAGATCGCGGCATTGGGTGTGGCCGGCAAACCGGCGCGATACTTCGAAGCGCCCAAGACGCGGTTCAATGCGCCGGTGTCGCCGCACCGGCGGGTTACCGGCACACGCGTCGAGCTGGCTAGGGCCAAAGCGGTCAAGGACGCGTTCGGCGTCAAGCTCAACGACGTCGTCTTGGCGCTGGTGGCCGGGGCGGCCCGGCAATACCTACAGAAGCGTGACGAGCTGCCCGCCAAGCCGTTGATCGCGCAGATTCCGGTCTCCACCCGCAGCGAGGAAACGAAGGCCGACGTCGGGAACCAGGTCAGCTCGATGACCGCGTCGCTGGCAACCCATATCGAGGATCCGGCCAAGCGCCTGGCGGCCATCCACGAGAGCACCCTCAGCGCCAAGGAAATGGCTAAGGCGCTCTCCGCGCACCAGATCATGGGGCTGACCGAGACCACGCCACCGGGTCTGCTGCAGCTGGCCGCCCGGGCCTATACGGCCAGCGGGCTGTCACACAACCTGGCCCCAATCAACCTCGTCGTCTCCAATGTCCCCGGTCCACCCTTCCCGCTATATATGGCCGGCGCGCGGCTGGATTCGCTGGTGCCCCTGGGGCCGCCGGTGATGGACGTGGCGCTGAACATCACCTGCTTCTCCTACCAGGATTATCTGGATTTCGGCCTGGTGACCACACCCGAGGTGGCCAACGACATCGACGAGATGGCCGATGCCATCGAACCGGCACTGGCCGAGCTGGAGCGTGCCGCGGAATAGCAATAGCTGGCCTATAGCTGACTACGTGGCCGGCGGGTTGGTCGCGTACACCCAAGACAGGAAGCGGGCCACGGCCTCGGCGGTGTGATGCGCCCGCGGGGAGCCGAAGACGTCGAAGGCGTGTTGGGCGTGGGGCAGGTCCGCGTAGGCGACGGGCGACTTCGACACCGCCCGCAGTTCCTCGACGAACGCATGGGCTTCGGCCACGGGGATCAGGGAGTCGTGGCGGCCGTGCAGAACGAAGAACGGTGGGGCGTCGGCCCGCACATGGTGGATCGGTGAGGCATCGACGAAGATGTCGCGGTGCGTGCTGAATTTCCGTTTCACCACGAACGTTTCGAGCAACCCGACGAATTCCCGACGCCCCGGCGCATCGGTCGTAAACCAGTCGTAACGCCCGTATACCGGAACCGCTGCCGCCACCGAGGTGTCGACCTGTTCGAACCCGGGCTGAAATCGCGGATCGTTGGGGGTCAACGCCGCCAGGGCGTACAGATGGCCGCCGGCCGAACCGCCGCTGATGGCAACGAAATTCGGATCCCCGCCGTAGGCGGCGATGTTTTCCTTGACCCACGCCAGCGCGCGCTTCACGTCGACAATGTGGTCGGGCCAGGTGTGGCGCGGCGACACCCGGTAGTTCAGCGACACGCATACCCAGCCGCGCGCAGCCAGATGGCTCATCAACGGATACGCCTGCGGGCGGCGCCACCCCAGTACCCAGGCGCCGCCGGGCACCTGTACCAGCACCGGTGCCTTGGCGTCGCGTGGCAGGTCGCGGCGGCGCCAGATGTCGGCCAGGTTGGCCCGCCCGTATGGGCCGTAGCACACGACGTTCGTCGTCTCGACGTAGCGCCGGCGTGCCATGGCGGTACGCAGCGGGAGATTGCGACCTCTGCTACGCATCGGTTCCGTGGGCAGGGTAGCGAGTTCCTTAGCGTAGTCGGGCCCGAGCTGTTCGGTCAGGCCCGCTTCGAGCACCGGTCCAGGGGTGGTGGCGCCGCGGTAGCGGATCAACGCAAGGATCACCCAGGCCGCTGCCGTTAAGGCCAGTGCCGCCTTTCCTTTCAGCCCACCGAAGTCGCCTCGGCGGCCGCGGCGCAGTGCGTCCAGCACGGAGGCGCCTAGGTACACTCCTGGCACTTCCGACGTCGGCCAGCCCAACCAAAACGCCAGAACCGTGCTGTAGCCGCTACCGGACAGTGGGCGTAATCCGTTGGCGGCATTGAGCAATTCCACCGCTGCACGTGTTAACGGTCTCGGGCGTGCCATCCGCCGAAATCGCATTAGCTGCCGACCCGTGATTGCAGCTCGGTGCGCAGGATCTTGCCGGTAATGCCGCGTGGCAGCTCGTCGAGGACGGCGATGTCGCGCGGTACCTTGTAGTTGGCCAGGTTGTCTCGGACATGCTGCTTGAGGGTTTCCGGGGTGGCCGAAACACCGGGCTTGAGCACCACGAAGGCCGCCAGCCGCTGGCCGTACTGCTGGTCGTCCACGCCGATCACCGCGGCCTCGGCCACGTCGGGGTGGGTGGCCAGCGTCTTCTCCACCTCGATCGGGTAGATGTTCTCACCGCCGGAGACGATCATCTCGTCGTCGCGCCCGACGACGAACAGCCGGCCGTTCTCGTCGAGGTAGCCGACGTCGCCCGATGACATGAACCCGGCATGGAAATCCTTTGCGGCGCCAGATGTATAGCCATCGAATTGGCTGTCGTTGCGGACGTAGATGGTGCCGACCTCGCCGGTGGGCACCTCGGTGAACTGCTGGTCCAGGATCCGGATTTCGGTTCCTTCGGCGGGCCGACCCGCGGTGTCGGGTGCGGTCCGCAGGTCCGCCGGTGTGGCGGTGGCGATCATCCCGGCCTCGGTCGCGTTGTAGTTGTTGTAGATCACGTCGCCGAATTGGTCCATGAATGCGATCACGACATCGGGCCGCATCCGAGAACCCGACGCGGCGGCGAACCGCAACGACCGGCCGTCGTAGCGGTTTCGAATCTCGGCCGGCAGGTCCATGATGCGATCGAACATCACCGGCACCACCACCAGACCCGTCGCGTGGTGGCGGTCGATCAGGTCCAGCGTCGCCTCCGGGTCGAACCTGCGTCGCGTGACGATCGTGCAGGCCAGCGAGGAGGCCAGCACCAGCTGCGAGAAGCCCCAGGCATGAAACATCGGCGCCACGATCACGGTGACCTCCTCGGCCCGCCACGGCGTGCGGTCCAAGATCGCCTTCAGTGTCCCGATGCCACCGCCAGAATGCCTGGCGCCCTTGGGTGTTCCGGTGGTTCCGGAGGTCAGCAGGATCACTTTTCCGTGGCTGCCGGTGTGCTCGGGCCGCCGTCCGGCGTGCGCGGCTACAAGTTTCTCAACGGTCAGGTCGTGGTCTTCGTCGGTCCACGCCACGATACGGGTGGCCTGCGGTTTTCCGCCAGCGCGCGATCCACCGTCGCGCTGAACTCTTCGTCATAGACGACAGTGTCGACGCCTTCGCGGGTAACCACCTCGGCCAGTGCCGGACCGGCGAAGGAGGTGTTGAGCAACAGGATGTGCGCGCCAATCCGGTTGACCGCCAACAGCGCATCGACGAAGCCGCGATGATTGCGGCACATGATGCCGACGACCCTGGGGGGTCCGGCTGGCAGGGCCTGAAGCGCCGCGGCCAGCGCGTTGCCGCGTTCGTCGAGCTGGCGCCAGGTCAGCGTGCCCAGTTCGTCGATCAGGCCGGGGCGGTCCGGGCAGCGTCGGGCCGCACCGGCGAACCCCGCCGTAAACCCCATGCCTTCGCGGCGCATGGCGGCGACGATCCGCAGGTAGCGGTCTGGTCGCAGCGGAGCGATCAACCCTGCCCGGCGCATGGTGGCGATCAAGCCGAATGCTTGTCTGATACGCATGGCTTAGCCCAGAATCGGGAAGCGGCGCTTGGCGGCGAGGTCGTTGAGGGCTTGCTGCATCACCGACCGTACGTGCTCGTCGACCGCGTCGACATCAGGGTCCTCGCCGAACTGCTTGGTGAGGTTGATCGGGTCTAACACCTGCATGACGATCTTGGCGGGCAGCGGCAGATTGGGCGGGATCGCGGCGGAGAACCCGAACGGAAAGCCGAACGAGATCGGCAGGATGTCGCTGCGGAGCAGTCGCTTGAGCCCTAGCCGCCGGGCGAGCCAGGTGCCGCGGGACAGGTAGAGCTGGCTTTCCTGGCCACCGATGGACACCGCCGGCACGATGGGCACGCCAGCTTCGACGGCAGTGCTGTCGTATCCCTTGCGGCCGTTGAAGTCGATCACGTTCTCCGCGAAAGTCGGCCGGTACGCGTCATAGTCGCCGCCGGGAAAAACGACCACCACACCCCCGGACCGCAACGCCTTAGCCGCGTTTTCTCGGGTGGCGCGAATGTAGCCGGTGCGTCGGAACAAGTCCCCGGTCAGGCCCATGAACAAGATGTCGTGGCTGAGCGTGTAGACCGGTCGGTCGTAGCCGAACTTGTCGTAGAAGTCGACGCTGAAGACCGGCACGTCCATCGGGAACATGCCACCGGAGTGGTTGGCCACGACCAGTGCGCCACCCGGCGGGAAGGAGTCCAGGCCATGCACCTGCGACCGGTGGTAGGTCTTCAAGACTGGACGCAGCACACTTATCAGGCGCTGGGTTAGGCCAGGGTCGAATTTGCCGATGTCGCCGATACCTGCATCGTCCCCGTTACCAGGGCTATCGGTTTCGCTCAACTGTTCTCCCTCGAGGCCTCCGAGGCCTCATTGCCGCGTCGGGTCTTTAGATGGTAGCGATGCACGGTGGATAGGCACACGCGGCAGGTCTGCTAGCAAGGACGAGAGGTGGTCCAGAGTGGCTGAAGCTGGTGGCGGGCCCATTTCGGTGATCGCCCGGCATATGCAGTTGATTCGCGATGACTTCATCTCCGAGTTGTTTGACAAGATGAAGGCGGAGATTCGGGGGCTGGATTACGACGCGCGGATGGCGGACCTGTGGCGGGCGAGCATCACCGAGAATTTCGTGACGGCCGTTCACTATTTGGATCGCGATACGCCGCAGTCCTTGGTGGAGGCTCCAGCGGCCGCGCTGGCATACGCCCGCGCCGCGGCGCAGCGTGATATTCCGTTGTCCGGGTTGGTTCGGGCGCACCGGCTCGGGCATGCGCGTTTCTTGGAGGTGGCGATGCAGTACGTGTCGCTGCTGGAGCCCGCTGACCGGGTGTCGACGATCATCGAGCTGGTGAATCGCTCCGCTCGCCTCGTTGACCTGGTGGCCGACCAGTTGATTGTCGCCTATGAGCACGAACACGATCGCTGGCTGAGTCGCCGCAGCGGTCTGCAACAGCAATGGGTCAGCGAGCTGCTCGCCGATACCCCGGTCGACGTTCCGCGGGCCGAGCGCGCGTTGGGCTATCGGTTGGACGGTGTGCATATCGCCGCGGTGGTATGGGTCGATTCGGCGGTGCCCATCGGTGATGTGGTGGCGCAATTCGACCAGGTGCGCTGCTTGCTGGCCGGGGAGCTGGGCCCCGAACTGGGCCCCGTGGCGAACTCGCTGATGGTGCCGACCGATGAGCGCGAGGCACGGCTGTGGTTTTCGCCCGCGCCCACGCGGGCCTTCGCCCCGTCGCGGATTCGCGCGGCGTTCGAGTCGGCGGGAATCCGGGCGCGTTTGGCGTGCGGTCGGGTAGGGGACGGGCTGCGTGGGTTCCGGGCGTCGTTGAAACAGGCCGAACGAGTGAAGGCGTTGGCCCTGGCCGGTGGCGCCCGGCCCGGCGGCCGGGTCATGTTTTATGACGATGTCGCGCCAGTCGCGTTGCTGGCCGACGATCTAGAGGAACTGCGGCGGTTCGTCACCGATGTGCTGGGTGACCTGAGTGTTGACGACGAGCGCAATAGCTGGCTACGCGAGACGTTACGGGAGTTCTTGCTGCGTAACCGCAGCTACGTCGCCACGGCCGACGCGATGATCCTGCACCGCAACACCATTCAATACCGGGTGATCCAGGCGATGGAACTATGCGGACAGAATCTCGACGATCCCGATGCCGCGTTTCGGGTGCAGATGGCGCTGGAGGTCTGCCGCTGGATGGCACCGGCGGTGCTCCGCGCCAAACAATAGTGTCTCGGTAACCGCCGGTCCGTTCATGCCGTGCGCACAATCGTGGTCGTGAGCTTCGGTGTCGGCGCATATGGTCTCCGACGGATTCGGCGCCTAACGTTTGCCCACGTCAAACAACCCGACCAGAAAGCCAGCCGGGTCCGCCAGAGGGGGGCGGACCCGGCGTATACCCAATTCGCGTCGCTCGGTTCTAGTTGGGCGCTATCATCCGTTGCCACGGGGTTGGTCGGAAGGTCGGTATGTCGTTCGTTTTCGCGGTGCCAGAGATGGTGGCGGCAACCGCTTCCGATTTGGCCAGCCTCGGAGCGGCGCTGAGCGAGGCCACCGCGGCGGCGGCTATCCCCACCACACAAGTACTGGCCGCGGCCGCCGATGAGGTGTCGGCGGCCATCGCGGAGTTGTTCGGTGCGCACGGCCAAGAATTTCAAGCGCTCAGCGCCCAGGCATCGGCGTTTCATGACCGGTTCGTGCGGGCCCTAAGCGCCGCAGCGGGCTGGTATGTCGACGCCGAGGCCGCCAACGCCGCGCTGGTGGACACCGCGGCCACCGGCGCGTCGGAGTTGGGGTCAGGTGGGCGCACGGCGCTGATTCTGGGCTCCACCGGAACCCCGCGACCGCCCTTCGACTACATGCAGCAGGTCTACGACCGCTACATCGCACCCCACTACTTGGGCTATGCGTTTTCCGGCCTGTACACGCCCGCGCAGTTTCAGCCGTGGACCGGCATCCCCAGCCTGACCTACGACCAATCGGTCGCCGAAGGCGCCGGCTATCTTCACACCGCGATCATGCAGCAAGTCGCGGCCGGCAATGACGTTGTGGTGTTGGGTTTCTCGCAGGGCGCGTCGGTCGCCACCCTGGAAATGCGCCATCTGGCAAGCCTGCCGGCCGGCGTCGCGCCGAGTCCGGATCAGCTCTCGTTCGTATTGCTGGGCAACCCCAACAACCCAAACGGGGGCATCCTCGCCCGGTTTCCGGGTCTGTACCTGCAGTCGCTCGGCCTGACGTTCAACGGTGCGACCCCGGACACCGACTACGCGACCACCATTTACACGACCCAATACGACGGCTTTGCCGACTTCCCGAAGTACCCGCTCAACATCCTGGCGGACGTCAACGCGCTGCTGGGTATTTACTATTCGCACAGCTTGTATTACGGGCTCACGCCCGAGCAGGTCGCTTCGGGTATCGTCCTGCCGGTGTCTTCGCCGGACACCAACACCACCTATATTCTGCTTCCCAACGAGGATCTGCCGCTGCTGCAGCCGCTGCGCGGTATTGTGCCCGAGCCGCTGCTGGATCTCATCGAGCCAGACCTGCGCGCGATCATCGAATTGGGTTATGACCGAACCGGATACGCCGATGTTCCGACCCCGGCCGCACTGTTCCCGGTGCACATCGACCCGATCGCAGTCCCGCCCCAGATAGGCGCTGCGATCGGTGGTCCGCTCACCGCCCTGGATGGCTTGCTCGACACCGTGATCAACGATCAACTCAATCCCGTCGTAACGTCGGGCATCTATCAGGCCGGTGCTGAGCTGTCGGTGGCCGCGGCCGGCTACGGTGCTCCCGCAGGCGTCACCAATGCCATTTTTATTGGGCAGCAAGTGTTGCCGATTTTGGTGGAAGGCCCCGGTGCCTTGGTGACGGCCGACACCCATTACCTGGTCGATGCGATTCAGGATTTGGCCGCCGGTGACCTCAGCGGGTTCAACCAAAACCTGCAACTCATCCCGGCTACCAACATAGCCCTGCTGGTCTTCGCGGCCGGAATTCCCGCTGTGGCGGCCGTCGCCATCCTTACCGGTCAGGATTTTCCGGTATAGGCCCCCGGCCCCCGCTGTACCGAGCTCGGCCAGTGAAGAACAACCCCAGGCGTTGCCAGTCCGAATAGATTGTATTCGTCAGCCGGCGCAGGACAGGAAGCGAGGCCGCCATGGGATTTCTGAAGCCCGATCTTCCCGACGTCGATCACGACACCTGGTTGACCCAGCCACGCCGGACACGATTGCAGGTCGTGACACGGGACTGGGTAGAACACGGTTTCGGAACGCCGTATGCGGTGTACCTGCTCTATCTGACCAAGATTGCGGTGTACGTCGCCGCCGGCGCCGCGATCATCTCGCTGACCCCCGGACTGGGCGGGCTGAGCCGCATAGGCGACTGGTGGACACAGCCGATCGTGTACCAGAAGGTCATCGTCTTCACGTTGCTGTTCGAGGTTTTGGGTTTTGGCTGCGGATCCGGCCCGCTGACCGGGCGGTTTTGGCCACCCATCGGGGGCTTCCTTTATTGGTTGCGGCCCAACACAATTCGGCTGCCTGCTTGGCCGGATAAGGTCCCGTTCACCCAAGGCGACACCCGCACCGTCGTCGACGTCGCCTTGTATGCCATCGTGTTGATCGGCGGGGTGTGGGCGCTGTTGTCACCCGGCTCGCCAGGTCCGGGGGGAACGCCGGTCACCGCCGCCGGCGACGTCGGCCTGATCAACCCGGTGCTGGTAGTGCCGACGATCGTCGCCCTGGGCGTCTTGGGGCTGCGTGACAAGACGATCTTTCTTGCCGCCCGCGGCGAACACTACTGGCTGAAGCTATTCGTGTTCTTTTTTCCCTTCACCGACCAGATCGCGGCGTTCAAGATCATCATGCTGTGCTTGTGGTGGGGGGCGGCGACTTCCAAACTCAACCACCATTTCCCCTACGTCGTCGCGGTGATGACCAGCAACAACGCCCTGTTGCGCAGCAGAGTGTTCAACCCGATCAAGCACCTGCTTTACCGCGACCACGCCAACGATCTGCGGCCCTCCTGGCTACCGAAACTCATGGCCCACGGGGGTGGCACCACGGCGGAATTCCTGGTGCCCGGGATTCTGGTGCTCGTCGCCGACGGTCACCCATGGCGGTGGTTCCTCATCGGGTTCATGGTGCTCTTTCACCTCAACATCCTGTCCAACCTCCCGATGGGGGTCCCGTTGGAGTGGAACGTGTTCTTCATCTTCTCGCTGTGCTATCTATTCGGCCACTACGGCGCGATCACTGCCACCGACCTTCGGTCGCCGTTGCTGCTGGCGATCGTGATCGCGGTGGTTGCCGTGGTGATCATGGGAAACCTGTTGCCCGAAAAGATTTCGTTTCTGCCCGCCATGCGCTACTACGCCGGCAACTGGGCCACCAGCATCTGGTGCTTCCGAGGTGATGCGGAAGCCACCATGGAAACCAGCGTCGTGAAAAGCTCTGCGCTGGTGGTCAATCAGCTGGCCAAGCTCTACGACGGGGCCACGGCCGAAATCATGACCGACAAGGTCGCCGCATTCCGGGCCATGCACACCCACGGCAGGGCGCTCAACGGCCTGCTGCCCCGCGCTCTCGATGACGAAGCTCACTACCGCATCCGCGAGGGCGAAATCGTGGCCGGGCCACTGGTCGGGTGGAATTTCGGCGAGGGCCATCTGCACAACGAGCAGCTGGTGGCCGCCGTGCAGCGGCGGTGCAACTTCGCCGACGGCGATCTGCGGGTGATCATTCTCGAAGGTCAGCCCATCCACGTTCAGAAGCAGTGGTATCGCATTGTCGACGCCAAGACCGGTTTGTTCGAGGCCGGTTACGTCACGGTCGAGGACATGTTGAGCCGCCAGCCATGGCCCGAGCCCGGTGACGAGTTCCCGGTTCACGTCACGACGCAACGCGGCACGCCGTCAAAGCCATGACGACCGCGGTCGTCGTCGGAGCCGGGCCCAACGGCCTGGCCGCGGCGATCCACCTGGCCCGTCACGGTGTCGACGTGCAGGTGCTGGAGGCGCGCGACACCATCGGCGGGGGAGCACGCTCCGGTGAGCTGACGGTGCCCGGGGTCATCCACGATCACTGTTCGGCGTTTCATCCGCTGGGCGTCGGGTCGCCATTCTGGGCGGCGATCGACCTGCAACGCTACGGGCTGACGTGGAAGTGGCCGGACGTCGACTGCGCACACCCACTCGATGACGGCACCGCGGGCGTGCTATATCGGTCGATCGAAGCCACCGCCGCCGGCCTGGGTCCCGACGGCAAGCGGTGGCAGCGCGCCGTGGGTGACCTCGCCGCCGGATTCGATGAGCTGGCCGAGGATCTGCTGCGCCCGGTGCTCAACATGCCGCGTCACCCGATCCGCCTGGCCCGCTTTGGTCCGCGCGCGGCGCTGCCGGCCACCGCCATGGCGCGTCGGTTTCACACCGAGCGGGCGCGCGCGTTGTTCGGCGGCGCCGCGGCGCACGTCTACACCAGGTTGGATCGGCCGCTGACCGCGTCGCTGGGGTTGATGATCCTGGCCAGCGGCCATCGCCACGGTTGGCCGGTCGCCCGGGGCGGATCCGGGTCGATCACGAAGGCGCTGGCCGCGGCCCTGGACGCGTACGGCGGCACCGTCGCCACCGGGGTGACCGTCACCAGCCGCCGCGACATCCCCGACGCCGACATCGTGATGCTCGACCTCAGCCCGGCCGCGGTGCTCGGGATCTACGGCGATGTGATGCCCACCCGCATCAACCGGTCCTATCGGCGCTACCGCGCCGGATCGTCGGCCTTCAAGGTCGACTTCGCCATCGAGGGCGACGTTGGGTGGACCAACCCCGATTGCCGGCGCGCGGGCACCGTCCACCTGGGCGGGACCTTCGCGGAAATCGCAGACACCGAACGTCAACGCGCCCAAGGCACGATGGTGCAGCGACCATTCGTGCTCGTCGGGCAGCAGTACCTCGCCGACCCGTCCCGCTCGGTCGGCAACATCAACCCCATCTGGGCCTACGCGCACGTGCCGTTCGGCTACACCGGCGACGCCACCGCCGCCGTCATCGACCAGATCGAGCGGTTCGCCCCCGGATTCCGCGACCGCATCGTGGCAACCGTCAGCACCTCCACCACCGAACTGCAAACGTACAACCGCAACTTCATCGGCGGAGACATTATCGGCGGCGCCAACGACCGGCTGCAGGTCATCTTCCGCCCGCGCGTGGCCGTCGATCCGTATGCGATCGGTGTGCCGGGTGTCTATCTGTGTTCACAGTCCGCGCCACCCGGTGCCGGGATCCACGGATTGTGTGGCTACCACGCCGCCGAATCGGCGCTGAGGTGGCTGCGCAAGCGACGTTGACGCAGGTCATCGCCGAGATCGACGTTAGCGCGACGTCCACTCGTGCCGTAGCCAAAACGTGACGGAGGTTTGATCGAATTGCTAAGGCGCGCCTGCACTTCCACTCTTCAATGCACCTCTACCATCACTGGTGCAACTGTGTCGTTGACAGGGAATTGGAGCCATGCGGGCGGTTTTTGGGTGTGCTATTGCCGTCGTCGGGATCGCTGGGAGCGTGGTTGCGGGGCCGGCCGACATACACCTGGTGGCGGCGAAGCAGTCTTACGGGTTCGCCGTCGCGTCGGTGCTACCAACGCGCGGCCAGGTGGTGGGCGTGGCGCACCCCGTGGTGGTGACGTTCAGTGCGCCGATAACTAACCCAGCCAATCGGCACGCGGCCGAGCGCGCCGTTGAAGTCAAATCGACGCCCGCGATGACCGGCAAGTTCGAATGGCTCGACAACGACGTTGTGCAGTGGGTTCCCGACCGCTTCTGGCCGGCGCACAGCACGGTGGAGCTTTCGGTGGGCAGCCTGTCGAGCGATTTCAAGACGGGTCCCGCCGTCGTCGGGGTTGCCAGCATCTCCCAGCACACGTTCACCGTGAGTATCGACGGAGTCGAGGAGGGACCGCCGCCTCCGCTGCCGGCGCCGCACCACCGAGTGCACTTCGGCGAAGATGGGGTGATGCCGGCATCGATGGGTAGACCGGAATACCCGACGCCGGTCGGCTCCTACACTGTCTTGTCCAAGGAACGCTCGGTGATTATGGATTCGAGCAGCGTCGGCATCCCCGTCGACGATCCCGATGGTTACCGGCTTTCGGTGGATTATGCCGTCCGCATCACCAGCCGCGGCCTCTACGTGCATTCAGCCCCGTGGGCCCTTCCAGCACTGGGACTTGAAAATGTCAGCCACGGCTGCATAAGCCTGAGCCGCGAGGACGCAGAGTGGTATTACAACGCGGTCGACATTGGCGACCCGGTCATTGTGCAGGAATAGCAGCTGATGCGGGCGTCGCCCGCAGAGCGCGTCGACGGCGCGTACGCGGGTGCGGGGCCTCACACCCAGTCCGTCCTGGAAGAGGACCAGCGTCAGCGCGCACCTGCGGGCGCAGAGGCCGAAGGACCGGGCAGAACCGGCTGACCAGGCACCGGTCCGCCAGCTGGCGCCGGATCGGTCAGCGCATCCTTGACCCCGGACATGCCAATGATGGGAGCACTGACCACACCATCCCCGGGAGCACCAGCCAGGACCGGCCCAAGCGCAATCAGCGGAGTTCCGACCGGTATCACCGGAGCCGGAACGGCGGGTACCGGTACCGGTGCGCCCGGTATCGGTACCGGTCCGCCGGGGATTGGTACCGGTGCGCCCGGTATCGGTACCGGTGCGCCAGGGATCGGTACCGGTGCGCCAGGGATTGGTACCGGTGCGCCGATGGGCACCGGTGCAGCTGCCGGCACTGGCCCAGGCGCGACGAACGGAACACCAGCCATGTCAGTAAGTGCGGCACTGCACGCTCCCGCGGCTGCCGGTCCACCGGCAGCCACCGGGTCGCCGGCGGCTACCGGCGCGTCGCCCGCCATGCCCTGGATGCACGCGTAGCCACCCGTCATCAGCGGGTCAGCCGCCGCGTCCGGGCTTAACGCTATAGCAGCTGCAAACAACCCAGCGCCGGCAATTACTTTGATGTTGAACCGATTGACGATCGCCATCAGCGTCAACTCTCCTCTATTCGCGCGCAGATATTTCCGCAATCAATTTGGTTCAGCAGAACCGCATAGCCGTATCGAGTTCCTTTTCGACCACCGGCTCAATTGTCAGCATCCTATGGGGAACATGAGCCCCGCCGCACCGGGCCGTTTCCAAATGGTGACGTCACAACGGTGTCACAAGCCAGCGCAATGTCCGCGGTAGGGACGCGGCGGCTGGGATCGGTGGGGTGAGCGCCCGGCTTCTCAAAGCGAGGGGAGCCCCGGGACTCTTACCGGCCGAAGGCGGCGGGTGTCACTGATCTAGGCTGACGGCCAGTGGTTGTTTAGCCAACAAGGATGACAACAAATAAGCCGAGGAGAGACAAGTGACGGTCCGAGTAGGCATCAACGGGTTTGGTCGAATCGGACGCAACTTCTACCGGGCCTTACTGGCCCAACAGGAGCAGGGCACCGCCGACGTGGAGGTGGTCGCCGCCAACGACATCACCGACAACAGCACGCTGGCGCATCTGCTCAAATTCGACTCGATTCTGGGCCGGCTGCCTTGCGATGTCGGCCTCGAAGGCGACGACACCATCGTCGTCGGCCGCGCGAAAATCAAGGCGCTCGCGGTCCGGGAGGGGCCGGCGGCATTGCCATGGGGAGACCTCGGCGTCGACGTCGTCGTCGAATCCACCGGCCTGTTCACCAATGCGGCCAAAGCCAAAGGCCACCTGGACGCCGGCGCCAAGAAGGTGATCATCTCTGCGCCCGCCACCGACGAGGACATCACCATCGTCCTGGGAGTTAACGACGACAAGTATGACGGCAGCCAGAACATCATCTCCAATGCGTCGTGCACCACGAACTGCCTTGCGCCGCTGGCCAAAGTGCTCGACGATGAGTTCGGCATCGTCAAGGGCCTGATGACCACCATCCACGCCTACACTCAGGATCAGAACCTGCAGGACGGGCCGCACAAGGACCTGCGTCGCGCCCGCGCCGCCGCGCTGAACATCGTGCCGACCTCCACCGGCGCGGCCAAGGCCATCGGCCTGGTGATGCCGCAGCTAAAGGGCAAGCTCGACGGTTATGCGCTGCGGGTGCCGATCCCCACCGGCTCGGTCACCGACCTTACGGTCGACTTATCCACACGGGCCAGTGTCGATGAGATCAACGCGGCGTTCAAAGCCGCGGCCGAAGGCAGGCTCAAGGGCATTCTGAAGTACTACGACGCGCCGATCGTCTCGAGCGACATCGTCACCGACCCGCACAGTTCGATTTTCGACTCTGGGTTGACCAAAGTCATCGACGACCAGGCCAAGGTGGTGTCGTGGTACGACAACGAGTGGGGCTACTCCAACCGCCTGGTTGATCTGGTCACGCTGGTCGGCAAGTCGCTCTAGCCATGAGCGTTGCAAACCTCAAGGATCTACTCGCCGAAGGTGTTTCGGGGCGTGGAGTGCTGGTGCGCTCCGATCTCAACGTTCCGCTCGACGAGGACGGCACCATTACCGATGCGGGCCGCATCATCGCGTCGGCGCCGACGTTGAAGGCGTTGCTCGACGCCGACGCCAAGGTGGTGGTTGCCGCGCACTTGGGACGTCCCAAGGACGGGCCGGACCCGACACTGTCGCTGGCGCCGGTCGCCGTGGCGCTGGGTGAGCAACTCGGCCGGCACGTCCAGCTGGCTGGAGACGTTGTCGGCGCCGATGCGCTGGCCCGCGCCGAGGGGCTCACCGGCGGCGACATCCTGCTGCTGGAGAACATCCGCTTCGACAAACGCGAAACCAGCAAGAACGATGACGACCGGCGGGCACTGGCCAAGCAGCTGGTCGAACTGGTCGGAACGGGAGGCGTTTTCGTCTCCGACGGCTTTGGGGTGGTGCACCGCAAGCAAGCCTCGGTCTATGACATCGCAACCCTGTTGCCGCACTACGCCGGCACGCTGGTCGCCGACGAGATGCGGGTACTGGAGCAGTTGACCAGCTCGACCCAGCGGCCCTATGCGGTAGTGCTCGGCGGATCAAAGGTGTCCGACAAGCTGGGTGTCATCGAGTCGCTGGCGACCAAGGCGGACAGCATTGTGATTGGCGGCGGAATGTGCTTCACATTCCTTGCTGCACAGGGATTTTCGGTTGGCACATCGCTGCTGGAAGACGACATGATCGAAGTCTGTCGCGGGCTGCTGGAAACCTATCACGACGTGTTGCGGCTGCCCGTGGATCTAGTGGTCACGGAGAAGTTCGCCGCCGACTCGCCGCCCCAGACGGTCGACGTCGGCGCTGTGCCCAATGGCTTGATGGGCCTGGATATCGGGCCGGGATCGATCAAACGGTTCAGCACGCTGCTGTCCAACGCCGGGACCATCTTCTGGAACGGGCCGATGGGAGTATTCGAGTTCCCGGCTTATGCGGCCGGCACCAGAGGCGTCGCCGAGGCGATCGTCGCCGCCACCGGCAAAGGGGCGTTTAGTGTGGTCGGCGGCGGTGACTCCGCGGCCGCAGTGCGCGCGATGAACATCCCCGAGGGCGCCTTCTCACACATATCCACCGGCGGCGGTGCCTCGCTGGAATACCTTGAGGGCAAGACGCTTCCCGGCATCGAGGTACTGAGCCGTGAGCAGCCAACCGGAGGAGTTTTGTGAGCCGCAAGCCGCTGATAGCCGGCAACTGGAAGATGAACCTCAACCACTACGAGGCGATCGCGCTGGTGCAAAAGATCGCGTTCTCGTTGCCGGACAAGTATTACGACCGGGTTGACGTCGCGGTGATCCCGCCGTTTACCGACCTGCGCAGCGTGCAAACCCTGGTCGACGGCGACAAGCTGCGGTTGACCTATGGTGCACAAGACTTGTCACCACATGACTCCGGTGCCTATACGGGTGACGTCAGCGGCGCCTTTCTGGCCAAGTTGGGGTGCAGTTACGTTGTCGTCGGGCACTCCGAGCGGCGCACCTATCACAACGAGGATGACGCGCTGGTGGCCGCCAAAGCCGCCACCGCACTCAAGCATGGCTTGACCCCAATCGTGTGTATTGGCGAGCACCTCGACGTCCGCGAGGCGGGAAATCATGTGGCCCACAACATCGAACAGTTGCGTGGATCGCTGGCCGGGCTATTGGCCGAGCAGATCGGCAGCGTCGTCATCGCCTACGAACCGGTCTGGGCGATCGGCACCGGGCGGGTGGCCAGCGCCGCCGACGCCCAGGAGGTGTGTGCGGCGATCCGAAAAGAGTTGGCCTCGTTGGCCTCGCCGAGGATTGCCGATACGGTGCGGGTGCTCTACGGCGGCTCGGTGAACGCCAAAAACGTCGGCGACATCGTGGCCCAGGATGACGTCGATGGTGGCCTGGTCGGCGGGGCGTCGCTGGACGGGGAGCATTTCGCGACGCTGGCCGCGATTGCGGCCGGTGGTCCGTTGCCGTAGCGGATCGCGGGCGTGCTACACCCGTAGACCTTCGAGTAGGGCCATAAATGCGCGTTCGACCTCGACTCTGGTCCGGTCTTTGTCCGTCGCGTCCGCGATCTGCAGCGCGGATTCGGTTAGCGCGGCCAGCAGCAGATGCGAAAGTGGTGGCAACGGTACGCGCTGAATCACCCCGGCGGCCATCCCGCGTTCGAGAGCCCCGACCAGCAGACCAAGCCCTAGCGCATGTCGATCCGGCGCCATTCGCCCCACCCGAGCACTGACGGGCCGTCAATCGCAATGACCTGCAGCGCATCCGGTTTGGTCGCCGCGTCAAGGAAGGCGTGGAAGCCGACGACCAGCAGATCCAGGCGTCGGTGACCTTCGCTATGGCGGCTTCGACGTCGGCGACCAGGTCGGCTTCGACAACCTCGAGTACCGTCTGGAACAGATCTTTCTTGCTGTCGAAGTGGTAGTCCAGGGCGCCACGGGTGACTCGGGCGCGGGTGACGATGTCTTCGATCGAGACGTCACCATAGTCGCGCCGCGCGAATAGGTAACGGCCAGCGTCGACGAGGGCTCGACGCGTCGCGTCCGTGTGGTCCGAGCGCCTGCTGGCCGTCATTTCGACGTCAAGCCCGGCTTCGCATGGTTGTCAACCAGCCACGCCAGGCCGACGGATGCTTGACTACCTTGATCAACAGTGGGAGCGAGTCGAAATAGCTCACGCGTTCTACGGCCTTGTCGCCACGCAGCAGGAACCGATCGACGACTGGCCACTCGACGACCTCGCTGCCGAGCCGTGCTATCAGCCGGAACTCGATGAACACCACGTCGCCTGCTTGGCTCCACCGGTCAACTTCCCCGTGCAGGTCAGGCAGCAAACCCAGAATCCGAGTGAACTCCCGCTGGGCCGCCCCCAGGCCGTGCCTCGGCGGTGACAGTGGCCGTACCAGGACTACGTCGGGATGAAGGTGATCGGTCAGTCTATCCGGCGACGGCGCCTTCCAGAAGTCGGCGAACCCTTCGACGAATGCGTTGGATGCGCTCATCTGCATGGCCCTTTCGGTGTTTGTTCGCTCGACAGTCTTACTGCGTAAGCCTGGGGGCGAATTCAGCGGACATCGTTGCTTATCGGTAGGAAGCTACGGCCGTCACAGTGGTCTCAGCAGCGGGGGAATACACATTTTGCCCGCCCCGGCGCGACAACTCGGTTGAAGTCATGCCCGGATCGGCATGTTTGGCCACGAACGGAATCGCGACAGCGCCACGGCGTCGAGCCTCGCCATGCACCTAGCCGGCGCCTTTGAACTCGTGAGCGGACCGAAGTGGACCGCCTGTCGCTTCGAGGCGGGCACAGTGCGTATTCCCTCGCAAGGGAAGCGCCGGTGGCAGGCGTGACAGCCGCGGTCAGTGCACGCCTCAAAGCCGATGAGGCGCGACGGCCTGGGTTCTACGCGGCAGGCAGCGGTCCGCTGCCGCAGGTTCGGGGGAGTACGCTACCTGTCATGGAATTGGCCCTGCAGATCACGCTGATCGTCACGAGCGTGCTGGTGGTGTTGTTAGTACTGCTGCACCGGGCCAAGGGTGGCGGGCTATCGACACTGTTCGGCGGTGGTGTGCAGTCAAGCCTGTCCGGCTCGACGGTGGTGGAGAAGAACCTGGACCGGTTGACGCTGTTCGTTACCGGCATCTGGCTGGTGTCCATCATCGGCGTGGCGTTGCTCATCAAATACCGCTAGCGCTGGTCGGCTACCGCCGACCGGACCGGGGGAAGCGGTAGCTCATTGCCGATTACGACTTGGTGCAGCGCAGGATTCTGCTGACCATGACCGGGCTGGCCAGCGCGCTCAGAAACAGTGGTTAGTCGGCCTGACCGGTCACCCGTGCTTTCCTTGCGCGCCATTGGCGCCGCCGATCCCGTCGGGCACACCGACGCCGCCAGGTCCGCCGGTGCCGCCGTCGCCGCCAAAGCCGGGATTGCCGCCACCTTGGCTGGGCCCGCCGTCACCGCCGTTGCCGCCGGCGCCGCCGTTACCGCCGGCGCCGGTGCCGCCTCCGCCTGCCCCACCCGCGGCGCCGTTGCCGCCGTTGCCGCCGTTGCCGGCTTGGCCTTTGCCGTCGAGGCTTTCGATATAGCCGCCGGTGCCGCCGGTGCCGCCTGCGCCGCCAGCGCCGCCGGCGCCGGCGCTGCTGCCATTGCCGATGGTCAATGCGCTGGCGCCGCCGGTGCCACCGACGCCGCCGTTGCCGCCGGTACCGCCTTTGCCGCCGATCATTGAGCTGCCGCCGCCGGTGCCGCCGGCGCCGCCGTCGCCGCCGGCGCCGCCGGCGCCGGCGCTGCTGCCGCCGATGCCAGCTGTGCCGCCAGTACCACCGGCGCCGCCGGTGCCGCCGTCGCCGCCGATGCCGCCAGCGCCTAGCGCCGTGCCGCCGTCGCCACCTTGGCCAGCGGTGCCGCCGTTGCCGCCGGCGCCGCCATTGCCGAACAGCCGGCCACCAGCCCCACCCGCAGCGCCGTTGCCGCCGTCGCCGCCACGGGCGCCGTTGGCACCGCTGTTAGGACTGTCGCCGGCACCGCCGGCGCCGCCGTCCCCGCCGGTCCCACCGGCGCCGCCGGTGCCGAACATCCCAGCAGCACCACCGGCACCACCGCCACCGCCGTTACCGCCAGGGCTGGCGGGGACGGGGGGGAGGCCGCCGCCGCCGTCGGCGCCGCTGGCGCCAGTACCGCCGTTGCCGCCGGCGCCGCCGTTGCCGCTTAGCCAGCCACCGGCTCCACCGGCGCCGCCGGCTCCACCGGCCGCGCCGGTTCCGGCCGCCGGGCTGTAACCGGCACCGCCGGCCCCGCCGTTACCGAACATTCCGGCATCCCCGCCGTTGCCGCCGTTGGGGTGGGCGGCGTCGCCGGCTCCGCCGTTCCCGCCGTTGCCCCACAGCAACCCGCCGGCCCCACCGTTTTGACCGGGCAGCCCGTCGGCGCCGTTGGCGATCAGCGGACGCCCCAGCAGTGTCTGGGTGGGCGCGTTGATGGCCGCGAGCACCTGTTGTTCGAGGGCCTGCAAGGGGGAGGCGTTGGCGGCCTCGGCGGCGGCATACGAGCCCACGCTCGCGGTTAAGGCCTGCACGAACTGTTGATGAAATCTGGCCATTTGGGCACTGAGCGCCTGATAGTCGCGGGCGTAGCCAGAAAACAACGACGCGATGGCCGCCGACACCTCATCGGCCCCGGCGGCCAGGACACCAGCCGTCGTGGGTGCCGCGGCTCCGTTGGCCGCGCTAAGCGCCGCACCGATGCTCGCCACATCCGCTGCCGCCGCTGACAACATTCCCGGGACTACCATCACGTTCGACATCGCTGCAGTCTAAAACCTGGTGCCATCGTTGCGACGCAAAACAATCGACATGCTTACCATTTCTGAGCTCAACTAGCTGCTAGGTTGCCGCACTAGACTGCTGCAAATGCAGGTCTATACGTCGGCAACGCACTGGGGCGTGTTCACCGCTCGGGTGCACGGCGGCGACATTGCGGCCGTGGCCGCGCTCGCCAGTGACACCAACCCGGCTCCGCAGCTGCAAAACCTGCCCGGCGCGGTACGTCACCGCAGCCGCATCGCCAACCCCGCCGTACGGCGCGGATGGCTGCAGCATGGCCCGGGGCCCAGCTCGGCTCGCGGCGCCGAAGAGTTCGTGGAGGTCAGCTGGGACGAGTTGATCGAGCTGCTGGCTTCCGAGCTGCGCCGTACCGTCGACCGCTACGGCAACGAGGCGATCTATGGCAGCTCCTACGGCTGGGCCAGCGCCGGACGGTTCCACCACGCGCAAAGCCAGGTGCACCGGTTCCTCAACATGCTCGGCGGGTACACCGCATCCCGGCACAGCTACAGCGCCGGCGCGTCCGAAGTGATCTTCCCGCATATCGTCGGCGCGGCCCTGTTCGAAGCCCTGGCCGAGACCACGACCTGGGATGTCATCGTCGACCACACCGCGCTGTTGGTGGCGTTCGGCGGATTGCCGGTGAAGAACACCGCGGTGATGCCCGGCGGTACCACCGCTCATCCGGACCGCGACTACGTCGGCCGGTACCGGGCTCGCGGCGGTCGGCTGGTGTCGGTCAGCCCGCTACGTGACGACATCGCCGCGATCGCCGGTCCGCTCGACGATCGATGTCGCTGGCTTGCGCCGGTGCCTGGCACCGATGTGGCGATCATGCTCGGGCTGGCATACGTGCTGGCCACCGAGTCGCTGGCCGATCGCGCGTTCCTTGGCAGGTATTGCACCGGCTACGAACGCTTCGAGCGCTACCTGCTGGGCCTGGATGATGGGATTCCCAAGACACCCGAATGGGCCGCCGCGCTGTCCGGGCTCGCCGCCGGCGATCTGCGAGATCTGGCCCGCCGGATGGCCGAGCACCGGACTCTGATCACCACCAGTCTGTCGTTACAGCGGATAGAGCACGGCGAGCAGACCGTGTGGATGGCCGCGACCCTAGCGGCGATGCTGGGCCAGATCGGGCTTCCCGGAGGGGGTTTCGGTCACGGCTACAGCAGCAACGGCGTCGGCAACCCGCCGTTGGCGTGCGGCCTGCCGGCATTGCCGCAAGGCAACAATCCGGTGTCGACGTTCATTCCGGTGGCGGCGATCAGTGAGCTGCTGCAGCGGCCCGGCCAGCGGCTGGCCTACAACGGCCGATTGCTGGAGCTGCCCGACATCAAGTGCGTCTACTGGGCCGGTGGAAATCCGTTCCACCACCACCAGAACCTGCCGCGGCTGCGTCGTGCACTGTCTCGGGTAGACACGATCGTGGTACACGAACAGTATTGGACCGCGATGGCCAAACACGCCGACATTGTGGTGCCAACCACCACCAGTTTCGAGCGCGACGACTTCGCCGCCAGCAAGACCAATCCCACCTTGATCGCAATGCCTGCGATGGTGCCGCCGTATGCCAACGCCCGCGACGACTACCACACGTTCTCCGCGTTGGCCCACCGGCTGGGGTTCGGCAAGCAATTCACCGAGGGCCGCAGCGCGCGCGAGTGGCTCGAGCACATGTACGACAAGTGGTCGGCCGAGCTGGATTTCCCGGTGCCGTCATTCGCCGAATTCTGGCGGACCGGCCGGCTGGAACTACCGACCAGAACCGGTTTGACGTGGCTTGCCGATTTCCGGGCCGACCCGGCGGCCCATCCGTTGGGGACACCCAGCGGGCGGATCGAGATCTTCTCGGACACGGTCGACGCGTTTGCCTTGCCGGACTGTGCCGGGCACCCCACCTGGTATGAACCGTCCGAATGGCTAGGCGGGCCGCGGGCCGCGCGCTACCCGCTGCATCTGATCGCCAACCAGCCGCGGACCCGACTGCACAGCCAGCTCGATCACGGCGGCGCCAGCATGGCATCGAAAATCCGTGGACGAGAACCGATCCGGATTCACCCGGATGACGCCGCGGCCCGTGAGCTTACTGACGGCGACATCGTGCGCGTGTTCAACGACCGCGGCGCCTGCCTGGCGGGTGTGGTGATCGACGACGGGCTACGGCCCAAGGTGGTGCAACTGTCCACCGGTGCGTGGTTCGATCCCGCCGATCCGCGCGACCCGGACTCGATGTGTGTGCACGGCAATCCCAATGCGCTGAGCAACGATTCCGGCACGTCGTCACTGGCCCACGGCAGCACCGGCCAGCATGTCTTGGTCCAGATCGAGAGGTTCACTGGCGAACTGCCGCCGGTGCGCGCCCACGAGCCACCGCGGCTGGCTTAGCGCCGGACGTCGACTTGTTGGGCGCGAAACGCCGCAATGGACCGAACGACTCGACGTAAGTGTGCCCTGCTGGTGTCGGCTCGAGTCGCAGCACGGGTGAGCACCACGTGCGCCACTAGCCCTGAGCGAAGTGTCGCTGCAACCGCCGGTGCCGATGACCGAAGAGCGCGCGCAACCCTGCCGCGATGAGCGGCGCGGCAAACCTGAGTCCGGCACGCGTCTGGAACGTGATGCGGTCGCGGACAATCGTTTTCGTGTCACCCTCGGGCGTCACGGTGCGTTCGTGCTGCCATTGCCGCATGCTCAGCATCGTCGAATCCTCGCGAAACCGCCGTCCCGGCTCGAGCTCGGCGATGCTGAGCCGGTCATAGTCGAATGGCAACACACCGAACAGTCGCAGCCAGGCACGTCCGATCGGCGCGCCGATCGGCACCGTGTCGACGGTCATCCCTTTCGCGCCGCGAGGCACCGACATCGTCATCCAGGGGCGCAACTCATCGTTGATGCCCTCCGGGGTGACGACCCGTTGCCACACCTGCTCGGCAGGTGCGGCGACGACGCTTTGCCGTTCAATGAGCACCGGTTCAGCGTATCCGACCACGCGGCGCGGTGGGGCTACGTCTCCCTCGCCTCGGTGGCTGCCTAAAGGCCGTTCCGTCCCGGGTTGAGTTCTGCGATGCAGAGGTGGCAGATCGTCAATGCGGGCGAGAATTTGTTCCGGCCTCTGTTGATGCGGGTGACATCGGAAGGTGTGGGTAAAGGGATCAGCCCGAGATCATGCAATCACTGTCCTGACAACCAGATTCAGCACGGCCTGGTAATCGACAGGATTCTGGGACTATCAGACTCCAGCATCACGGTTCTCACCCGGGCCCAGGTCGAGGCGATGGTCGCGGCGCTGCCGCGAAGCTACTGATTCCGCGCAGCTGCTCTGTCAGGGCCGCTGACTTTTCTCTCGGTCATCGTGGTCGCAGGCGCCGCACTCGGTGTCTTCGGGTGGGGAAGCGCGACCTCGAAGGCCACTGAAACGCCTTACGGAGACGCGACGAACCAAATGCCGACGAATACGGCGAGGCCGGTGGCTACCGGGAGCCTGCCACAGAGGATCGCCCAACCTGCCCAGATCGTTGCCTGGCCGAGGAACATCGGGTTCCGCGAGAACGCGTAGGGACCTCCAGCTCCTCGATGACCCGCCTCAGTTCGTCGGCTCGTGCACGGTCCGGTTTCGGAGCCGGTCCAACACGCCGCGAACCGCGTGCTCGGTGACCGACAGCGGTGACATCACCGTTTCGCCGAGGCTCACGATGTAGTCGATCCGATCGACGATGGCTTCCACCGGCTCGACCAACACGATGAGCCGTTTCGCGAGATCGTCCAGGCTGTGCAGGGTACCTTCGAGATGGTCCAGACCGTCCTCCAAGCGCTCCACGGTGCTGTTCAGCTGTGACAGCGAGCTGTTCAGCTCGGCCATGGTCTTACCCAGACCGTCCAGGACGTCTTCGACCTGCTCCACCGTCTTGTCGGCGTTCAATGCGGCCTGGGTGAGGGTTTTCATTCGCCGTCGCACGGGCGCGGGGCGGCCGCTTCTGTCTGCCATGACGGTCATTATGACCCTGACGCGGTTAACTCGGAAGCTTGGCGGCGGCGTCGCGGTCCAGCAGCCAGAGCGTGTTCTGACGCCCGACGGCCCCGGCCGCCGGTACCGAAACCGGATCGGCGCCGCCGATGGCCGCGGCCACGGCGTCGGCCTTACCCGGCCCGGAAACCAGCAGCCACACCTCGCGGGAACGCTGAATCGCCGGCAGGGTCAAGGTGATTCGGCGTGGCGGCGGTTTCGGCGAGTCGTCGACCGCCACCACCATGCGGGTGCTCTCGAGGACGGCGGGGCTGTGCGGGAACAGCGAGTTAATGTGGCCCTCGGGCCCCATGCCCAGCAGGTGGACGTCGAAATTCGGCGCCGGGTCACCTGGTGCGGCACTGGCGGCCAGCACCTGTTCGTAGGCCAGGGCCGCGGCGTCCAGATCGCCGCCGAAGTCACCATCACTGGCGGCCATCGGGTGCACCTGGTTCGATGGAATGTCGACGTGATTGAGCAACGCCCGCCGGGCCTGCTTGAGATTGCGCTCGTCATCGTCTTCGGGAACGTAGCGTTCGTCGCCCCAGAACAGGTGCACCTTGGACCATTCAATCTGCTGTGCTTGGGCGCTGAGGTAGCGCAGAAGCGCAATCCCGTTGCCGCCCCCGGTCAGCACGATCAGCGCCTGCCCTCTGGCCGCCACCGCGGCCCCGATGGCGCCAACCAAGCGCTTACCCGCGGCCGCGACCAGAATGTCGCTATCGGGGAAGATCTCGATGCTACTGCTCACCGGTACTGCACCTTCTTGATTCCCTCGAGCGCGGCGCAGTAGATTTCGTCGGGGTCCAGCCGGCGCAGGTCTTCGGCTAGGCACTCACCGGTTACCCTGCGCGCCAAAGGAACCAGAGCGTCGGGCTTGCCCGTCCGGGTCAGGGTGGCCGTGATTCCCTCCTGGGGACGGCTTAGCACGATGGTCTCGCTGTTGCGCACCAGCTCGACTTTGAGTTCGCCGACCGCCCGTCGCACCGGACCTTCGATCCGGCTGGCTAGCCAGCCGGCTAGGACGTCGAGCGCCGGTTCGGTCTTCAAGCCGGACACCAGCGCCGACTCGATCGGCTCGTGTGGCGGCTGGTCGACGGCCGACGTGAGCAGCGCACGCCAATAGGTGATGCGGCTCCAGGCCAGATCGGTGTCGCCGGCGCCGTAGCCGGCTAGCCGGCTCTTGATGGCCGACAGCGGGTCGATTGCGTTGGTGGCGTCGGTGATGCGCCGAATTGCTAACTTGCCCAACGCATCCTGTGCTGGCACCGCCGGTGCGATGTCGGGCCACCACGCCACCACCGGGATGTCGGGCAGCAGGAAGGGGATAACGACGCTGTCGGCGTGGCCGGCCAGTGGCCCGGACAGCCGCAGCACCACAAACTCGCCGGCGCCGGCGTCAGCGCCGACCCGCAGTTGTGCGTCCAGCCGCGGTCTGTCGGCGTACGGATCGCCCCGCATCGTTACGATGATGCGGCTGGGATGCTCATGGCTGGCGTCGTTGGCCGCCTCGATGGACTCTTCCAGCATGGCTTCGCTGTCCGGCGCAATGCTGAGCGTGAGTACCCGGCCCATCGCGACGGCGCCGATCTTTTCGCGCAGCTCGTCGAGCTTCTTGTTGACCGCGGTGGTGGTGGTGTCGGGCAAGTCGACAATCATCTGCGCCGCTCCTCCTCATCGCTTCGCTCTGCATCGTCGCCGGCGCGGATCACTATGGCCGCCGCCATTCCCGGCCGGTGCGGCGCAGCATCTCCAAGGATGATTCCGGACCCCAGGTACCTGCCTCGTAGGCGTCGGGCGTCCCGTGTGCCGCCCAATGTTCCAACGCTGGATCGAGGATCTCCCACGCCAGTTCGACCTCCGCGTTGACCGGAAACAGCGAGGGCTCGCCGAGCAGGACGTCGAGGATGAGCCGCTCGTAGGCCTCCGGTGAATCTTCGGCGAATGCCGAGCCGTAGGAGAAGTCCATGTTGACGTCGCGGACTTCCATGGCGGTGCCCGGCACCTTGGAGCCGAACCGCAATGTGACACCTTCGTCGGGCTGCACGCGGATGACCATCGCGTTGGTGCCCAGCTCGTCGGTCATGGTGGCGTCGAACGGCAGATGCGGCGCCCGCCTGAAGACCAGAGCGATCTCGGTCACCCGGCGGCCCAATCGTTTTCCCGTTCGCAGATAGAACGGCACGCCGGCCCACCGGCGCGTATCGACTTCCAGGGTGATAGCGGCGAAGGTTTCGGTGGTGGAGTCCTCGGCGAACCCCTCCTCGTCGAGCAGCCCAACCACCTTCTCCCCGCCTTGCCAGCCGGCGGCGTACTGGCCGCGGCTGGTGGTCTGGTCGAGTGGCTCGGCAAGGCGGGTGGCCGAGAGCACCTTGATCTTCTCGGCCTGCAACGCTGCCGGGTGGAAGCTGACCGGCTCCTCCATCGCGGTCAGCGCCAGCAGCTGCATGAGATGGTTCTGGATGACATCGCGGGCCGCGCCGATGCCGTCGTAATAGCCCGCGCGCCCGCCCAGGCCGATGTCTTCGGCCATGGTGATCTGTACGTGGTCGACGTAGTGCGCATTCCAGATCGGGTCGAACAGCTGGTTGGCGAACCGCAGCGCCAGGATGTTCTGCACCGTCTCTTTGCCCAGGTAGTGGTCGATGCGGAAGACCGCTTCCTCCGGGAAGACCGCGTTGACCGCCTTGTTCAGCTCGCGTGCGCTGGCCAGGTCGTGGCCGAACGGCTTCTCTATCACGACTCGGCTCTACCGGTCGCCTTGCGGGCGGGCCAGGCCGGACTTGTGCAGCTGCTCACACACCACCGGGAAGGATTTGGGCGGGATCGCCAGGTAGAAGGCGTGGTTGCCGCCGGTGCCGCGCTCGGCGTCGAGCTTCTCCAGCGTCTCGGCGAGTTGGGCGAACGCGTCGTCGTCGTCGAAAGTGCCTGGCACAAAACGGAATCCCTCGGCCAGCCGGTCCCAGTTCTGTTGCCGAAACGGTGTTCGGCAGTGCTCTTGGACGGCGTTGTACACCACTTGACCGAAATCCTGGGTGCTCCAGTCTCGGCGGGCAAACCCCACCAGCGAGAATGTGGGCGGCAGCAGGCCGCGGTTGGCCAAATCGTAGACGGCCGGCATCACCTTCTTGCGGGCCAGGTCGCCGGTGACGCCGAAAATCACCATGCCGCACGGGCCGGCGATTCTGGGTAATCGCTTGTCCCGCTTGTCTCGTAGCGGGTTGCGCCACGACGCCGCGGCGTGGGCCGGTTTCATTGGGCAGCGGTGTCGAGATGCGCCCGGGTTTCCTGGAGTAGCTCGTTCCAGGAGGCCTCGAACTTCCGCACGCCTTCCTCCTCGAGGACGGCAAACACGTCGGTGAGGTCGATGCCGATCGCCCCCAGCTGGTCGAACACCGCCTGGGCATCGGATGCAGTTCCGGTGACCGTGTCGCCTTGGATCACGCCATGATCAGCGACGGCGTCAATTGTCTTTTCCGGCATAGTGTTCACGGTGTGTGGGGCGACCAACTCGGTGACGTAGAGGGTGTCCGAGTAATCGGGGTTCTTCACGCCGGTGGAAGCCCACAACGGGCGCTGGACCCGGGCGCCGTCGACCTTGAGGGACCGATAACGATCGCTGTCTTCGAAGACCTCCCGGTAGGCGGCATAGGCCAGGCGGGCATTGGCGACACCGGCCTGGCCGCGCAGTTCGAGCGCTTGCCGCGAGCCGATTCTGTCCAGCCGCTTGTCGATTTCGGTGTCCACCCGGGAGACGAAAAACGATGCCACCGAATGGATCTTGGACAGGCTGTGTCCGGCTTGCCGGGCCTTTTCCATCCCGGTCAGGTAGGCGTCCATCACCTCGCGGTACCGCTGCACGGAGAAGATCAGCGTAACGTTGACCGAAATCCCTTCCGCCAGAACGGCACTGATGGCGGGCAGACCGGCCTTAGTGGCCGGGATCTTGATGAAAAGGTTCGGCCGGTCGACGATCTTCCACAGCTCGATTGCCTGTTGGATCGTTTTTTCGGTTTCGTGTGCCAGCCGCGGGTCGACCTCGATCGACACCCGGCCGTCGACCCCGTCGGAGTCCTCCCACTGGGGGACCAGCACGTCGCACGCGCTGCGCACGTCGTCAGTGGTGACGGTGCGGATGGTGGCATCCACGTCGGCGCCGCGCGCGGCCAGCTCGGCGATCTGGGCGTCGTAGGTGTGGCCCTCCGACAGCGCCTTCTGAAAGATCGACGGGTTGGTGGTCACCCCGACGACGCTCTTGGTGTCGATCAGCTCCTGCAGATTGCCCGAGCGCAGCCGGTCCCGCGACAGGTCATCCAGCCACACCGATACCCCCGCGGCGCTCAATGCGGCCAGGTTGGGGTTCTGAGCGGTCATCGGTAATCACCCTTCCTCAGTTATCCAGCGCTCGTTCGGCGGCGGCGGCCACGGCCTCGGCAGTGAAGCCGTACTCGCGGAACAAGGTCTTGTGGTCCGCGGATTCGCCGTAGTGCTCGATCGAGACGATCTCGCCCGTGTCGCCAACCAGCTGGTGCCAGCATTGCGCGACGCCGGCTTCGACGGCCACCCGCGCCGACACCGTCGGGGGCAGCACCGCGTCGCGGTACTCGTAGGGTTGGGCCTCGAACCACTCCAGGCACGGCATCGACACCACCCGAGCGAGGATGTCGTTGTCCGCCAGCAACGTCTGCGCCGCGACCGCCAGCTGCACCTCCGAGCCGGTGGCGATGAGAATGACGTCGGGTTCCTCGCCCGGTTGCAGACCACCGGCGTCACTCAGCACGTAACCGCCGCGGGCAACCCCCTCGGCGTCGGTGCCGTCCAGCACCGGCACACCCTGGCGGGTCAGGATCAACCCGACCGGCCCGCTGCCGTTGCGGCGGGCCAGGATCGTGCGCCAGGCGTAGGCTGTCTCGTTGGCATCTGCCGGGCGCACCACCGACAGCCGGGGGATCGCGCGCAGCGCCGAGAGGTGCTCGATCGGTTGATGGGTGGGCCCGTCTTCGCCGAGGCCGATCGAGTCGTGCGTCCAGACGTAGATGGTGTCGATGTCCATCAACGCCGCCAGCCGCACCGCCGGGCGCATGTAGTCGGAGAACTGCAGGAAGGTGCCGCCGTAAGCCCGGGTGGGTCCGTGCAGCACGATGCCGGACAGGATGGCACCCATCGCGTGCTCGCGAACACCGAAGTGCAAGGTGCGACCATACCAGTGCGCGGTGTACTCCTTGGTGGAAATCGAGGGCGGGCCAAAGGAGTCGGCGCCCTTTATCGTTGTGTTGTTGCTGCCCGCCAGGTCGGCCGAACCGCCCCACAACTCGGGCAGTTTCGGCCCGAGCGCGGACAGCACCGCACCCGAGGCCGCACGGGTGGCCAGCGCCTTGGACCCCGGTTCCCAGTGGGGCAAGTCGGCGTCCCAGCCGTCGGGCAACTTCTGCGCGAGCAGCCGGTCCAGCAGCGCCTTGCGCTCGGGTTCACGCCGCGCCCAGGCATCGAATTCGAGCTGCCAGCGTTCGTGGGCCTGTTTGCCGCGGGCCACCAGCCCTCGGGTGTGGGTGAGGACGTCCTCGCGGACCTGGAACGTCTTGTCCGGATCGAAGCCGACGATCTTCTTGACTGCGGCCACCTCGTCGTCGCCCAGCGCCGCGCCGTGCGCCTTGCCGGTGTCCATCAGGTTCGGCGCCGGATAGCCGATGACGGTGCGCAGCGCGATGAACGAGGGCCGGTCGGTGACCGCCTGCGCATTGGCGATGGCCTCCTCGATGCCGACGACGTTCTCACCGCCCTCAACCTCTTGCACGTGCCAGCCGTACGCGCGGTAGCGGGCCGCGGTGTCCTCACACAGCGCGATGTTGGTGTCGTCCTCGATCGAGATCTGGTTGCGGTCGTAGAACACGATGAGGTTGCCCAGTTGCTGGACCGCGGCCAGCGACGACGCCTCCGAGGTCACCCCTTCTTCGATGTCACCGTCGGAGGCGATGACATAGATGTAGTGGTCGAAGGGGCTGGCGCCCGGTTCGGCGTCCGGGTCGAACAGGCCGCGCTCGTAGCGCGAGGCCATCGCCATCCCGACCGCCGACGCCAGTCCCTGCCCCAGCGGGCCGGTGGTGATCTCAACGCCGGGGGTGTGGCGGAACTCCGGGTGTCCGGGGGTCTTGGATCCCCAGGTGCGCAACGACTCAATGTCGGACAGTTCCAGGCCGAAGCCGCCGAGGTAGAGCTGGATGTAGAGGGTCAGGCTGCTGTGCCCGGCCGACAAAACGAACCGATCGCGGCCCAGCCAGTGTGTGTCGCTGGGATCGTGACGCATTGTCCGCTGAAACAGCGTGTAGGCCAACGGAGCCAGGCTCATCGCCGTTCCAGGATGACCGTTGCCGACCTTTTGGACGGCATCGGCGGCCAATACCCGGATGGTGTCGACGGCAGCCGAATCGATCTCGGTCCAGTCGTCGGGATGGCGCGGTCGGGTAAGCGCGGAGATCTCTTCGAGTGTGGTCACAAATTCAGTCCTCGAGTCAGCAAGATGATCAGTCCTCACCCTAGTGCGGGAATCCCGGCGCTTGCAGTGCCGCATATCCGGGTACCCATCCGGGCCCTGTGAAACGTAACCCGCGCGCTACCCACGCTTCGCATTCGGTGCCGATATGCCGAAAAATCACCGTCATCGACCCTGCGGCTCTGCTGCTGGGGCTACGTCGAACACCGTACGTCGCAGAAGTGTGGTGCGGGTCGGGCGGCCGGCTTAATCGCGGTGATAATCGGTTGGTCGGCGATCACCGGCATCATCGGTTGGCCGGCGCTGGTGATGCTGTTCGCCGGGCCTCGCGTCGGCGAGCCGGGCAAGCCGGTGCGCCTGCCGATCCCATGGCGGGATGTTGGTGGGTACCGCCCGACCGGAAGAAGCATCGCGGCATGCCGGCGTGGCGAGCCTCGGGGTCTACACGAATTCGCCGCCGCCGAGCCCGCCGAAGCCACCGCCGCCACCGGCGCCGCCGGCGGTACCTGTGGCGATGGACCCCGGGCTACCGAGGCCGCCGAGACCGCCGAGACCAAGGAGGATGCTGAAGCCGCCGCCACCGCCCTGCCCCCCGTGGCCACCGGTCCCACCGGTGCCTGTTCCAAAGGGCCCCGCGTCGCCGGTGCCGCCGGTGCCCCCGGAGCCACCCATCCCGCCCCGGCCACCGACGCCGGCAAAACCATTGCCGCCAAAGCCGCCCGCACCTCCGTTGCCACCCATCCCAGGCTGAGAGCCGTTGTGGCCGGTGCCGCCGGTGCCGCCAGCGCCGCCGGTGCCGCCGGTGTTACCGTTGCCGCCGTTGCCGCCAGTGCCGCCTCTGCCGCCGGTGAGGCCGCCGTTGGCACCCTGGCCGCCGGTGCCGCCGGTGCCGCCGGTGCCGCCGGTGCCCCAGTCGCCGGGGGTGCCACCTGGGCCGCTGGAACCGCCAAGTCCTGCATCGCCTCCGCGTCCTGCATCGCCTCCGCGGCCCCCGCCGCCGCCGTCACCAGGTGAGGTGACAAGGTCGCCACTGGCGCCGTTGCCACCGTTGCCGCCGTTGCCGGGTGTCCCGCCGGTCCCACCGTTGCCGCCGGCTCCGGTGAGGCCTTGGCCGCCGTTGCCGCCTCTGCCGCCGTTGCCGCCTCTGCCGCCGTCACCGCCATCGCCCTCGTTGGTGCCGAGGACGCCCTTGGCGCCGGTGCTGCCGGCGCCGCCAGTCCCGCCGATGCCACCGTTGCCGCCGTTGGCGCCGGTGCCGCCGTTACCGCCGTTACCCCCGTGGCCGCCGGGGCCGCCGTTTCCGCCGCTGGCAGCGCCGTGGCCGCCGTGACCGCCGTTGCCGCCGTCGTGCAGGATGCTGCCGGCCGGCCCCGCCTTGCCTGCGGTGGAGCCGGTGCCGCCGGGGCCGCCGGCACCGGCGTTGCCGGCGTTGCCGCCGTCGCCGCCTCGCCCGCCGCCGCCGCCGGCGAAGGCCCCTGCTCCCTGGCCGTTGCCGCCGTTGGCCCCGTCACCGGGAGCACCGCCGTCGCCGCCGGCCCCACCGGCACCGCCCGCGCCGTCGCTGACTACGCCTTGACCGCCGTTGCCGCCGGCCCCGCCGTTGCCGCCGGCGCCGCCGTGCCCGCCGGCACCGCCGGGTTGTCCGGGCGCACCCACGGCCACGCCGTTGGCACCGGCGGCGCCGTTGCCGCCGAATCCGCCGAGGCCGCCGTTGCCGCCGGCGCCACCGTTACCGCCGTTCAGGCCGGCCCCGCCGGCCCCGCCGGCGCCACCGTTGCCGCCGGGGTTACCGTTTGGCCCGTTTTCACCAGGGTTGGTGGCGTTGGCACTCATGCCACCAAACGCGCCGTCGCCGCCGCGGCCGCCGTTGCCGCCCGTGCCGGCGCTGCCGCCGTTGCCGCCATTGCCGCCGTCGCCGCCGTTGCCGCCGACCACTTGGGAGTTGCCGCCGTTGCCGCCGTCGCCGCCGTCGCCGCCGCTGGTTGGAGTGAAGCCGTGGGCGCCCTTGGCGCCTGGGGTAGAGCCGGCGCCACCGCTACCGCCCTGCCCGCCGGCGCCGGGGTTACCGCCGTTACCGCCGTGACCGCCGTTACCATCGCCGAAGGCGAAGTTGCCGTTGGCGCCGTTGCCGCCGTCACCGGCGAGCCCGCCGGCCCCCCCTTTGCCGCCGGACCCGCCGACACCCTGGATTCCGTTCTGGCCAAAGAGGTTCCCCGCCAAACCGCCGGGCCCGCCTTGGCCGCCGTTACCGCCTTGCGCGCCGGGCCCGCCGTGGCCGCCGTCGCCGCCCTTGGCGCCCGGCGTGGTGGCGTTGGCGCCGTTGGCGCCGTTGCCGCCGGCCCCACCGTCGGCGCCGTTGCCGCCGGCCCCACCGGTCCCGCCGTCGCCCCCGAAGTCTCCGCCCCGGCCGCCGGCCCCGCCCGCCCCGCCAGCCCCGCCGTTCTGGCCGCTCGTGCCGGATTCGCCCGCGGTGGTGGGCGAGGAACCGGCGACACCGGCCATGCCGTCCCCGCCTTTGCCGCCGGCCCCGCCATTACCAACAAGCCCGCCGTTGCCGCCCTTGCCGCCGGCCCCGCCGGCCCCGCCGGCGACGGTGGCGTTCGCGCCGTTGCCGCCGGTGCCGCCGTTGCCGCCGCTGGTCGGGGTGGCGCCGCGGGCACCGTCTGCACCCGCGGTGGATCCGGCGCCGCCGATCCCACCAGCACCACCGATGCCGCGGCTACCGCCGTTGCCGCCGTTGCCACCAACTCCATCGCCGCCGTTATCGAACGTGCCCTTGGCACCGTTGCCGCCATCACCGCCCATGCCGCCGGCGCCGCCGTTTCCGCCGGCCCCGCCGGCACCCATGCTGCCGTCCTGGTGGGTGGCTGCAAGCGCCTTACCGCCTTGCCCACCGGCTCCACCGCCACCGCCGGCTCCACCGTTGCCGCCCTTGCCGCCGTCGGTGCCATCCGCGCCTGCCCCCAGGCCGTTAAGGCCGGTGGCGCCGGTGGCGCCGTTGCCGCCGTTGCCGCCCTTACCGCCGGCGCCGCCAGCACCGCCGTCGCCTGCTTGGGCTCCGCCGTCGCCGCCCTTACCGCCAGCGCCGCCAGCTCCGCCGCCACCGCCGTTAGGGTCGCCGCCAGAAGGCGGGGCACCGGGGGCGCCGTTGCCGCCGGCACCTCCGGCGCCGCCATTGCCGACCAGCCCGCCGGCCCCGCCGGCCCCGCCGTTACCGCCGGCTTTGCCGCCCGATGAGAAGTGGGCGCCGTTGCCGCCGGCCCCGCCGTTGCCGCCGCTGGTGGGGCTGGCCCCGGCCGCGCCGTGGGCACCGATCGTGGAGCCGGCTCCGCCGGTGCCTCCGGCCCCGCCGGCGCCGGGGTCACCGCCATGGCCGCCGGCCCCGCCGGCACCTGCGTTGAAGGCCTGGTTGCCGGGGCCGCCGGCCCCGCCGTCACCGCCAACACCGCCGGCCCCGCCGGTCCCGCCGGCCCCGCCGGCGCCTTGGCCGCCCAGCAGGCTGATCAGGCCGCCGGCCCCGCCGGGGCCGCCAGCCCCGCCAGCCCCGCCCATCCCGCCGTTACCACCATCACCGCCGTTATCCCCAGCGACAATCAAGGCACGAGAAAATCCGGCCCCGCCGGCCCCGCCGGTCCCGCCAACCCCACCGGCCCCGCCGGCCCCACCGGCGCCGGCCAGCCAGCCGCCCCGCCCTCCGGTGCCGCCATCGCCGGCGTCGCCGCCGACCCCACCGGACGTACCGTGCGGGGACAAGTCCTCACCGGCTGCGCCGGCCACACCCTCCGCGCCGTGTCCGCCGGCACCACCGTGCCCGCCCACGCCCAACAGCCCGGCCGCACCCCCGACACCGCCGTGTCCACCCACACCACCGATCGGGCCGGGCCCGCCGGCACCTCCGTGCCCGCCGGCCCCGTAGAGGGTCCCGCCCAGGCCACCGGCACCACCGGTACCGCCGACCCCGCCGGGCCCGCCGGGCCCGCCGGGCCCGCCGGTTCCGCCGACCCCGAACAACCCGGCGTTGCCGCCGGCCCCGCCGGTTGCCCCGCCCAGCAGGCCCTGCCCGCCGGCCCCGCCGACCCCACCATTGCCCAGCAGCCAGCCGCCGCTACCCCCGACCCCACCGGCGGCGCCGGCCCCACCGGCCCCACCGGCCCCGCCGGTGCCGAACAACCCGGCGGCCCCGCCGGCCCCGCCGACCTGGCCGGGCGCGCCCGAGCCGCCGGCCCCACCGTTGCCCCACAAGATCCCGCCGGCCCCGCCGGCCTGCCCGGTGCCGGGTGCTCCAGCCGCCCCATCACCGATCAACGGGCGACCCAGCAACGCCTGGGTGGGCGCATTGAGGGCATTGAGCACGTTGTGCTCCAGCGTCGCCAACGGTGCGGCGTTGGTCGCCTCCGCGCTGACATACGAGCCGACCGCGGCGCTTAACGTCTGCGCAAATCGGTCATGAAACGCCGCCACCTGCGTGCTGATCGCCTGATACTCCCGAGCATGGCTGCCAAACAGCGTCGCGATCGCCGCCGACACCTCATCGGCGCCCGCGGCCAGCACGCTGGTGGTTGACCCCGCCGCCGCGCTGTTGGCTACACCGATCGATGACCCGATGCGCGCCACATCTAAGGCTGCGGCCGCCACCGTCTCCGGGGTTACGATCACCAACGACATCACAGACCTCCCGCCACGCCCCTGCCCCTTCGGCAGGTCACACTCCTGCCAGATAAGGGTCGCGCCGCCACCTTGTCCGATTCCAGGTCAAAATCCCCATAACCAGCACGAATCTGCTGTGCACAGTGCACATTCGCCCTACTATCGGCTCGTGGCATTGCGGCTAGCAACGGTTGGTCTTCGGGCCCAATCCTTAGGGCGTCACACTGATCAATCCCAGATAGCGATTTTCATCGGGCTGGTGTGAAAATTGTCCTGACCGCGGTTCGGGCTGGCGAGCGGTGCCGATATGCCGGCGAAGTCGTGTGAATCGACCCTGCGGCTCTGCTGCCACAGTTACCCGGTCTACCATCGTGCGTAGTAGAAGCTGCGCGCGGCTGCGATTCCCGAGGAGTTAGTGCGTGAACGTTCGCGGGCGCGTCGCGCCGCGCCGAGTGACTGGTAGGGCAATGAGCACCCTGCTGGCCTACCTGGCGTTAACCAAGCCGCGAGTCATCGAGCTGCTGTTGGTCACCGCGATACCGGCGATGCTGCTGGCCGACCGCGGCGCCATTCATCCGCTGCTCATGCTCAACACGCTCGTCGGCGGGATGATGGCCGCCGCCGGCGCCAACACGCTCAACTGCGTCGCCGACGCCGATATCGACAAGGTGATGAAGCGAACCGCGCGCCGGCCCTTGGCGCGGGAAGCGGTGCCGACCCGAAACGCGTTGGCACTCGGGTTGACGTTGACGGTGATCTCGTTCTTCTGGCTATGGTGCGCCACGAACCTGCTGGCGGGGGTGCTGGCCCTGGTCACCGTCGCGTTTTATGTGTTCGTCTACACGCTTTGGCTCAAGCGACGCACGTCACAGAACGTGGTGTGGGGTGGGGCGGCCGGCTGTATGCCGGTGATGATCGGCTGGTCGGCCATCACCGGCACCATAGCCTGGCCGGCGCTGGCGATGTTCGCGATCATCTTCTTCTGGACGCCGCCACACACCTGGGCATTGGCGATGCGCTACAAGCAGGACTACCAAGTGGCCGGGGTGCCGATGCTGCCGGCGGTGGCGACCGAGCGTCAGGTCACCAAGCAGATCTTGATCTACACCTGGCTGACCGTGGCCGCGACGCTGGTGCTGGCGTTGGCGACCAGTTGGCTTTACGGCGCGGTGGCCCTGGTGGCCGGTGGGTGGTTCCTGACGATGGCCCACCAGTTGTATGCCGGGGTGCGCGCCGGCGAGCCGGTCAGGCCGCTGCGGCTGTTTCTGCAGTCGAACAACTATCTGGCGGTGGTGTTCTGCGCACTGGCCGTCGACTCGGTGATCGCGCTGCCCACGCTGCACTGATTGGGGGCCCAGTTCCGCTGCGGTGCCGGCCCTGCTCGGCCAACGTAGTCAGATGGTTGGATCGCCACCGGCGCCACCGGCGCCGCCCGCGCCACCAGCACCGCCGCTGCCATCTGGGTCCGTCGAGTCGCCGAGGACGCCGGCGCCGCCATTGTCGCCAAATACCGTGAGACCTAGCAGGGTGCCGGCGCCGCCCTTGCCGCCGGCCCCGCCGGCGCCGCCCAATCCACCGAAGCCCCTCCCTTCGGTGGGGTCGCTGCCGCCGTCGCCGCCGTCACCGCCCTTGCCGCCGGCCCCGCCGTCGCCGCCGGCTCCGGCGGTGCCGTCGCCGCCCTGGCCGCCGGCCCCGCCGTTTCCGCCGCCGCCGCCATCGCCGATGATGTTTTCCCCGCCCTTGCCGCCAGCCCCAGCGTTCCCGCCGGCTCCGCCACTGGCGCCGGTGCCGCCGGGTGCAACGGCGTTGGCGCCGTTACCGCCGTTGCCGCCTTTGCCCCCGGTGTCTGCAAAGTCGGGGGTCGCACCCTGCGCGGCGCGGGTCACGCCGTCACCGCTGAGCCCCCCGAGCCCGCCAGCGCCGCTGAAGCCAGGATTGCCGCCGTTGCCGCCATGGCCGCCGTTGGCACCGGGTGCGACGGCGTTGCCGCCGGTCCCGCCGACCCCACCGTTGCCGCCTTTACCACCGTCCTGGCCACGCTCGCCCGCGGTGGTGGCATTGGCACCCTCGGCACCACTACCACCGAGCCCGCCGTCTGCGCCGCGGCCGCCAGTCCCACCGGCCCCGCCATTGCCGGCGAGAGTTCCGCCGTCGCCGCCGGCGCCCCCCTGGCCGCCGTTGCCGCCGCTATTGCCTTTGCCACCGACTGCGCCCGAATCGCTCGCGTTCGTCCCTGCGGCGCCGTTGGCGCCGTTGCCGCCGGCCCCGCCGGCGCCGCCGTTGCCGACCAGCCCGCCATGGCCGCCGGGTCCGCCGTTGGCGCCGTTGGTGCCCGCGGTGGTGGCGTTGGCGCCGTTGCCGCCGGCACCGCCGTTGCCGCCGCTGGTGGGGGTGGCGCCGATGGTGCCCTGAGCGCCGGTGATGGAGCCGGCTCCGCCGGTGCCTCCGGCCCCGCCGGTGCCGGGGTTGCCGCCGTTGCCGCCGTGACCGCCGGCACCACCGTTGACGGCCTGGTTGCCGTTGGCGCCGGCTCCGCGGTCACCGCCGACGCCACCAGCGCCGCCGTCCCCGCCGTCACCGCCGGCGCCTTGGCCGCCCAACAGGCTGATCAGGCCGCCGGCCCCGCCGACCCCGCCGACCCCACCGGCACCGCCGCTACCACCGGCACCGCCGGCCTGTCCGGTGGCAATCACCAGAGAATGGCCGCCCCCGCCGGCCCCACCGGCCCCGCCGATACCGCCGTCCCCGCCGGCCCCGCCGGCACCGGCCAGCCAGCCACCCCGGCCCCCGGTGCCGCCATCGCCGGCGTCGCCGCCGACCCCACCGTTGCTACCGTCTGGGAAGATACCGCCCTTACCGGCGGCGCCGGCGATACCCGCAGCGCCGTGTCCGCCGGCACCACCGTGCCCGCCCACGCCCAACAGCCCGGCCGCACCCCCGACACCGCCGTGTCCACCCACACCACCGATCGGGCCGGGCCCGCCGGCACCTCCGTGCCCGCCGGCCCCGTAGAGGGTCCCGCCCAGGCCACCGGCACCACCGGTACCGCCGACCCCGCCGGGCCCGCCGGGCCCGCCGGGCCCGCCGGTTCCGCCGACCCCGAACAGTCCGGCGTTGCCGCCGGCCCCGCCGGTTGCCCCGCCCAGCAGGCTCTGCCCGCCGGCCCCGCCGACTCCACCATTGCCCAGCAGCCAGCCGCCGCTACCCCCGGCCCCACCGGCGGCGCCGGCCCCACCGGCCCCACCGGCCCCGCCGGTGCCGAACAACCCGGCGGCCCCGCCGGCCCCGCCGACTTGGCCGGGCGCGCCCGAGCCGCCGGCCCCACCGTTGCCCCACAAGATCCCGCCGGCCCCGCCGGCCTGCCCGGTGCCGGGTGCTCCAGCCGCCCCATCACCGATCAACGGGCGACCCAGCAACGCCTGGGTGGGCGCATTGAGGGCATTGAGCACGTTGTGCTCCAGCGTCGCCAACGGTGCGGCGTTGGTCGCCTCCGCGCTGACATACGAGCCGACCGCGGCGCTTAACGTCTGCGCAAATCGGTCATGAAACGCCGCCACCTGCGTGCTGATCGCCTGATACTCCCGAGCATGGCTGCCAAACAGCGTCGCGATCGCCGCCGACACCTCATCGGCGCCCGCGGCCAGCACGCTGGTGGTTGACCCCGCCGCCGCGCTGTTGGCTACACCGATCGATGACCCGATGCGCGCCACATCCGAGGCCGCCGCGGCCACCGTCTCCGGGGTTACGATCACCAACGACATCACAGTCCACCCGCCACGCCCCTGCCCCTTCGGCAGGTCACACTCCTGCCAGATAAGGGTCGCGCCGCCACCTTGTCCGATTCCAGGTCAAAATCCCCATAACCAGCACGAATCTGCTGTGCACAGTGCACATTTGCCCTACTATCGGCTCGTGGCATTGCGGGAAACCTCACCGCGAATACATGAGCTGATCCGCGAGGCAGCGCGAATCGCCCTCAACCCGACCCAGGAATGGCTCGACGAATTCGACCGTGCCATTCTGGCCGCCAACCCATCCATCGCTGCCGACCCCGCCCTGGCCACCGTTGTCAAGCGTTCCAATCGGGCGCATCTCATCCATTTCGCGGCCGCCAACCTGCGCAATCCCGGCGCCCCGGTGCCCGCGAACCTTGGTCCCGAGCCGCTGCGCATGGCCCGTGATCTCGTGCGCGTCGGTTTAGATGCCTTGGCCCTCGACATCTACCGCATCGGACAAAACGTGGCCTGGCGGCGCTGGACGGACATCGCGTTCGGACTGACCTCCGACCCCGACGAGTTGCACGAATTACTGGATGTGCCATTTCGGACAGCCAACGAGTTCGTCGACACCACCCTTGCGGGCATCACCACCGAGATGCAATTGGAACGCGACAAGCTCACCCGCGACGTTCCTGCCGAACGCCGCAAAATCGTCCAGCTGCTCATCGACGGTGCCCCCATCAGCCGTGAGCACGCCGAAGCGCGATTGGGCTACCCTCTCGACCGATCCCACACCGCCGCCGTCATCTGGGGTGACCAGGCCCAGGGCGACCACAGCCACCTGGACCGAGTCGCCGACGCGTTCGGCCATGCCGGCGGATGCCCGCACCCGCTGGTCGTGGTAGCCGGCGCCGCGACTCGCTGGGTGTGGGTAAAAGACGCCCCCGGGTTTGACATCGACCTGATTCACGAGGTGCTCCATGACATACCCGACGCGCGTATCGCCATCGGGGCCACCGCGCCGGGAATCGAGGGGTTCCGGCGCAGCCACCGAGACGCACTCACCACCGCTCGGATGATTATCCGGCTGGAATCACCGCACCGAGTCGCCTTTTTCACCGACGTCGAGATGGTCGCGTTGCTCACCGAAAACGCCGAGGGTGCCGACGACTTCATCCAACGCACCCTCGGAAACCTCGAGTCGGCCAGCCCGGCTCTGAAAACGACGCTGTTGACCTTCATCAACCAGCAGTGCAACGCTTCTCGGGCCGCGAGACTTCTCTTCACCCACCGCAACACCTTGATGAACCGACTCGAGACCGCGCAACGACTTCTGCCCCGCCCTCTCGCCGACACCACCATTCACGTCGCCGTCGCACTCGAAGCCCAGCAGTGGCGGGAGAAGCAAACCAGCGATCCTCCGGCAAAGAAAGAGTCGAATGGCACCAAGATGCGCTAGCAAGACAGCGCAGCACAGACCGCTACGCTACGGCAGCAGCACGACCGAGCCGACCGTCTTGCGAGCCTCCAGGTCCTGATGGGCGCGCAAGGCGTCGGCCAGCGGGTAACGTCCGCCGACCGCCACGGTGATCGCTTCGCTGCCGATCGCGTCGAACAGCTCAGCGGCCCGCCAGCTGAACTCCTCGCCGGTGCGGGTGAAGTGGAACAGCGAGGGACGGGTGAGGTACACCGATCCGGCGGCATTGAGGCGCTGCGGATCGACCGGTGGAACCGGACCGCTGGCGGCGCCGAACAGTGCTAATGTCCCGCGGACAGCCAGGCTGGCTAGGCTGGCGTCGAAGGTGGTGGCGCCGACACCGTCGTAAACGGCTTGCACACCGGTGCCGCCGGTCAGTTCGCGAACCCGCCCGGCGAACTGCCAGGCATCCTCCGGGTAGTCGAGAACCACGTCCGCGCCGGCATCCTTGGACAGCTTGGCCTTCTCCGCCGTCGAAACGGTGGTGATCACCCGCACCCCCAGGTGAGTGGCCCATTGTGTCAGGATCAAGCCGACGCCGCCGGCGCCAGCATGCACCAAGACGGTGTCACCACGCTTCACCGGGTACACCGACTTCAGTAGGTAATGCGCCGTCAGGCCCTTCAGCAGCGCCGAAGCCGCTACCTCAGACGTGACGTCGTCGGGGACCTTGGCGGTCAGAGATGCTGGCGCTGTGCAGAATTCGGCGTAGGCGCCGTTGGCTGAGGCGCTGACCACGCGGTCGCCGACGCTGATGGCGGTGTCGGCTGCGGTAACTCCTGGGCCGACGGCCTCCACCGTGCCGCATACCTCGGAGCCGATGACGAACGGGAGTTCGCGCGGATATTGCCCGGAGCGGAAGTAGGTGTCGATGAAGTTGACACCGATGGCCTCGGCCTTGATCAGGAGCTCGCCGTGGCCGGGTTGAGGTTGCGGCTGGTCGACGTGGCGTAAGACGCCTGGCCCGCCGGTTTCGGTGACTTCGATTGCGTGCATGTGGCTATCATGCCCGGGCATGAAGCTTGCCCGGCCGGACGTCTTCCATCCGCGCGTCGTTTTGGCGGGTTGGCCACAGCAGCCCGCCGGTGACGGCGACGATGCTGGGCTGGTTGCGGCCCTGCGCCACCGCGGCTTGCATGCTGGTTGGCTGTCTTGGGACGATCCCGAAATAGTCCACGCGGATCTGGTGATTTTGCGGGCTACCCGCGATTACCCCGCGCGGCTCGACGAGTTTTTGGCCTGGACTACCCGCGTGGCCAATCTGCTGAACTCGCGGCCGGTGGTGGCCTGGAATGTCGAGCGCCGTTACCTACGTGACCTGATGGATCGGGGGGTGCCGACCGTGCCCGGCGAGGTGTATGTGCCGGGAGAGCCGGTCCGGTTGCCACGCAAAGGCCAGGTCTTCGTCGGTCCGACCATCGGTACCGGGACACGGCGCTGTAGTGCCCGGTTCGCTGCCGAGTTCGTCGCGCAACTGCACGCGGCCGGCCAGGCGGTGCTCGTTCAGCCCGGAGGTTCCGGTGACGAGACCGTGTTGGTCTTCCTTGGCGGTGAGCCGTCGCATGCGTTTACCAAGCAGGCCGACACTTGGCGCCAGACCGAGCCCGACTTCGAAATCTGGGACGTGGGTGCGGCCGCCGTGGCCGGCGCGGCCGCGCAGGTGGGTGTTGACCCAGGTGAGCTGCTCTACGCGCGGGCCCACATCACAGGTGGAAGCCGAGATCCCCGGTTGCTGGAATTGCAATTGGTGGACCCGTCGCTGGGCTGGCAGTGGCTGGACCCAGACATCCGCAATCTTGCCCAGCGTGACTTCGCGCTATGCGTCCAGTCAGCGTTGGAGCGGCTGGGGCTGGGCCCGTTCTCCCATCGACGCCCATAGCGCGGCGGTGGCCGCCGTAACCGCCGCGGCACCGGCCACGTGAATGGCGACCAGGGCGGCGGGTACCCCGGTGAAGTATTGCGTGGTACCGACGGCGGCTTGCGTGGCAACCAGGGCGAGCAGCACGGCGAGTCGCACCAGAATCGCCCGGGTGGCACCCACGGCCAGCAGCCCGAAACCCAACCCGATCAGCAGCGCAAGGTAGGCAACCAACAGCGACGAATGCATATGCACCAAGGTGGTGATTTCGACTTTCAGCCGCGGCACGGTCCGGCTGGGGCTGCGATCTCCCGCGTGCGGGCCTGCCGCCGTGACTAGCGTGCCCGTCACCAGCACCGCGGCCAGGTTCAGCGCGCTGAGCGCCGTGAGCGCACGCAACGGGCTGACCACCAGTTCGTGGACGACTCCGTCATCGGGCTGGCCGATCTTGACGTAGAGCAGCACCGCCAGCCACACCATCGTCATCGACGCCAGCAGGTGGATGGCCACCGTCCACCACAGCAGCCCGGTGCGTACGGTGATGCCACCGATCATCGCCTGCACCACCGTCGACACCGGCATCAGCCACGCGTAGGCCAGGACTTCCGTGCGCCGGCGCGCCCGGGTGACGACCAGCACGGCCAGTGCCGCGGCTATCACCACCGCAAACGTGACCATCCGGTTGCCGAACTCGACCGCCTGATGGACCCGCGGCACCTCGGCGACCACCACCGGGGTGAAGCTACCCGGAAAACACTGCGGCCAGGTCGGACACCCCAGGCCTGAGGCGGTAACCCGGACGATTGCCCCGGTGACGGCGATGCCGCCCTGGGTGAGGATGACGATTGCGGCGATGACCCGCTGGACACGCAGGCTGGGAGACACCGCCCGATCGTAAGGCACCAAAAACTACACGCTGTAGTACGGGCGGACCGGTGTCGAAACTGCAACCACGCACCGATGCGTCGGCGTGTCTTGTGCGTGGTTGCAGTGTCGCGAAGCCGGGCGGCCGGTTCAGGTGAACCGGAACCAGCGCAGTGCGGCCAGTGCGGCCAGCGCGCCCCACACCGCTAGGACGACGATCCCGAACCAGTCCACCGACACGGTCATGGCCTGCGACAGCGCCTCGGTGAGCGCGCCCGACGGGGTAACCCGAGCCACCCATTTGAACGCCGTCGGGATCACGTTCGACTCCAAGGTCAGCGCACCGAAACCGGCGAATACGAACCACATCAGGTTGGCGACGGCGAGAACGATCTCGGCTCGCAAGGTGCCGCCGAGTAGCAGGCCGAGCGCCGCAAAGCCCGCGGTACCCAGCGCGATGATCCCGGCGCCCAATGTCAGGGCCGTCAGCGCCGGCCGCCAGCCGAGCGCAAAGCCGATGGCGCCCAAGATGATGGCCTGCAAGAACACCACGGCAACCACTGCCAGCGACTTGCCGGCGATGATCCCCCAAACCGGCAGCGGGGTAGCACCGAGTCGTTTGAGGGCGCCGTAGCGGCGATCGAACGCGACCGCGATGGCTTGCCCGGTGAATGCGGTGGAGATCACCGCAAGCGCCATGATGACCGGAACAAAGGTGGCGGCGCGGTTGTGGCCGAACGAGCCCATCGGCAGCAAAGTCAGCCCGACCAGCAGGGTGATCGGGATGAACATGGTCAACAGCAGTTGCTCGCCGTTGCGTAACAGCAGCTTCAATTCCAGGCTGAACTGTGCGGCAAGCATCAGGGGGACGGCGTTGGGGCGGGGGTCCGGGCTGAAGGTGCCCGCGGGAAAAGCGGGGCGATTGGTTTGGGTCACTGCCGCAACTTCCTGCCGGTGAGATCCAGGAACACGTCTTCGAGGCTGCGTTGCTCGACCCGCATGTCGGTGGCTAGCACGTCGATTTGTGCGCACCACGCGGTGACCGTCGCCAGCACCTGCGGGTCAACCGGACCTTCGACCAGGTACTCGCCCGGGGTCAGCTCGGTGGCCTGGTAGCCCTCGGGCAGTGCCGAGGCCAGCAGCGACAGGTCGAGCCGCGGCGGCGCGGTGAACCGCAACTGGTCTTTGGCGCCGCTGCGCATCAGTTCTGCCGGTGTGCCTGCGGCCACCGTCACCCCGTGGTCGATGATCACCAACCGATCGGCGAGTTCCTCGGCCTCCTTGAGATGATGCGTGGTCAGCACCACGGTCACGCCATCGCGGCGCAGCGCGTCGATCAACTCCCACACCAGTACCCGGGCATGGGCATCCATGCCCGCGGTGGGCTCGTCGAGGAACACCAGTTGGGGACGCCCGACCAGCGCGCAGGCCAGCGCGAGTCGTTGCTGCTGCCCGCCGGAGAGCCGTCGATAGGTGGTGCGGGCGGCCTCGGTGAGACCCAAGGTGTCCAGTAGCCAGTGCGGGTCCAGCGGGTTGGCGGCGTAGGACGCGACCAGATCCAGCATTTCGCCGGCGCGTGCCGCCGGGTAGCCGCCGCCACCCTGCAACATCACGCCGATGCGTGCGCGCAGGCGTGCGTTGTCGGTGATCGGGTCCAGTCCAAGTACCTCAATGCTGCCGGCGTCCGGGCGGACGAAGCCCTCGCACATCTCGACGGTCGTGGTCTTGCCCGCGCCGTTGGGGCCCAGCAGCGCCATCACTTCGGCGTCATGCACGTCGAGATCGAGGTTGGAAACGGCGGTTATTGACCCGTATCGCTTACATACCCCGCGAAGCCGCAGTACCACCTCGGGGGTGTCTGGGCCGCGGTTCACGAGCGCCGCTCCTCCTCATCGCTTCGCTCTGCATCGTCGTCGGCGCGGTTCACGAGCGCCGCTCCTCCTCATCGCTTCGCTCTGCATCGTCGTCGGCGCGGTTCACGAGCGCCGCTCCTCCTCATCGCTTCGCTCTGCATCGTCGTCGGCGCGGCTCACGTGGAATCAGCGTAGGCGTCGGGCGCTGCCGTCGGCCGGCGGGTCGCAGGGGTCTTGCTGGCCGACTCCGCGGCGGTGACCACTTGCTCGGCTGCAAGTGGCCGCCATGGTAACCGGGTGTAGGTCAGGGCAATCAGGAGGATCACGATGATGGCGCTGGCCGCGGTCGCATCCACGATCTGAAACAGCGCGAAGCGGTCACCATTGGCGGTCGGACCGAAAATTCCGACGATGAGGGTGGCCAGGATTGCCGCTACCCGAAATCCTGGGCGGGTTGCCCAGGCGGCCAGCGGAATTATCGCCCACAGCAGGTACCAGGGCTGCACGACGGGAAACAGCAGCACGGTGACAGCTAGCGCAACGCCCAGGCCGCCGATCGGGTGCAGCCGGCCGCGGAGCACGGCCAATAACAGCCAGCACACCATCACCGTGATGATCAGCACGCCGATGGCGCGGGTGAGTGACAACACGGCGGTGGTGTGATCACCCAGGCCCAGCAGGATGCCGACGTGCCCGGTGCCCAGGGCCAGCAGTGTCGGCGGCGACATCCAGCTGCGCACCACATTGGCGGTGCCCAGCGTGTTGATCCAGCCGAATCCGAGACCGCTGGCCCAACCCAGGATGGCCATTATCGCCAGCGTTAGACTCGCCATCACAGCGGCGGCGAGCAGCAGTGCTCGCAAGTTGCCACCCCAGCGGTATGCCAGCACTGTCGTGACGAAGCCCATCGCCAGCAGCGAGGGTAGCTTCACTTGCGACGACAGCGTGATCAGGATGGAACCCGCCAGCAGCATGGCCAGGGGCCCCCATTCCGGACGGGGTTTGACTGCCCGGCTCGCGCCCGCACGCGGGGATGCCCCCAGCTCGGGCCGCCGGCTGGCCCGTATTGTGGCGGGGCCCAACCGCCAGGTTTCGGGCGACGGGCGTGGGGTATTCGCCATATCAAGGCCGCGCAGCGCGAATTCGACGCCGGTCAGCATCAGCCCGAGCATCAGCGCTTCGTTGTGGATGCCGGCGACCAAATGCATGATCAGCAGCGGATTGGCCGCGCCTAGCCACAGCGCGCTGACCTCGGCGACGCCACAGCGCTGAGCTAGCCGAGGGGTCGCCCACACGATCAGGGTCACACCGATCAACACCACAAGCCGGTGGCAGAGCACGGCAGCGACGATGTTTTCCCCAGTCAGCGACGAGATTCCGCGGCCGATCCACAAGAACAGCGGACCATATGGCGCCGGTGTCTCCCGCCACAGGCTGGGCACCGACAGGGTGAACACGTGGCCGAGGCCCAAGCCGGACGCCGGACCCACCCGGTAAGGGTCGAGTCCGTCCCTGCCGATCTCACTTTGGGCTAGATATGAGTAGACATCCTTGCTGTACATCGGTGGTGCGATCAATAGCGGCAGCATCCAGAGCAGCAGGGTGCGGTCCAGTTCGCCGCGCGACATCCGCCGCCTGCCCAGCGTGAACCGGCCGAGCATCAGCCAGGCCAGCGCCATCATGACCGCCCCGGTCGTGGTCATGGTCAACGACACCGTTTGGATTCGTGACGGCAGATTGAGCAGCCGGACCCCGAAGGTGGGGTCCTGGACGACGGGTCGGGCCCCGGCGCCCAGGGCGCCGATGGCCATCAGGACGGTGCCGGTGGCCCCAAACAGGCGGGTGCGCGCCAGCGCGGTGAGCTCGGTAGTGGTCAGCGGTGCACCCACCGCCTGCTCGTCGCCATGCAGGCTGGCGATCGACCAGCTCAGCGTATGGTGGCGGGCTGCCATTGGTGCAGCCTAACGGCATGCCCGGGAATTGCTTAGGCGATCTCAATGTGACCAGCACAACCCTGCCGCATAGGGCATCCCTGGTAGACCGATCAACGGAATTTTGTCACACTGATGTTGTGAAAATCCCGGCGGTCTCTACCACTGTCCCCGCGGCAGTCTCGGACGGTCACACTCGTCGGGCCATTGTGCGCTTGCTGCTGGAATCCGGATCGATCACCGCCGGCGAGATCGGTGACCGGCTGGGCCTGTCGGCCGCCGGTGTGCGGCGTCATCTGGACGCGCTGATCGAGGCGGGTGACGCGGAAGCGTCGGCGGCCGCGCCGTGGCAGCAGGTGGGACGCGGGCGGCCCGCCAAGCGCTACCGGCTGACCGCGGCCGGCCGGGCCAAGCTCGACCACTCCTATGACGACCTGGCGTCGGCGGCCATGCGGCAGCTGCGGGAGATCGGCGGCGAGGAGGCGGTGCGGACGTTTGCCCGGCGCCGTATCGACGCCATCCTGGCCGACGTCGCGCCGGCCGACGGTCCCGACGACGCCGCGCTCGAGGCGGCCGCCGAGCGGATCGCAACGGCGCTCAGCAAAGCCGGCTACGTCGCCACCACCACGCGGGTGGGCGGGCCGATTCACGGTGTGCAAATCTGCCAGCACCATTGCCCGGTATCCCATGTCGCCGAGGAATTCCCCGAATTGTGCGAAACCGAGCAGCAGGCCATGGCCGAGGTGCTCGGCACCCACGTCCAGCGGTTGGCGACCATCGTCAACGGAGACTGCGCCTGCACCACCCACGTACCCCTGTCGCCGGCGCCCAGCCCGCGCCCACCCGCCACCAGCACCGAAGGAGCGTCCCGATGACACTCACCCCAGAGGCCAGCAAGAGCGTTGCCCAGCCCCCGACCCAGGCTCCCCTGACCCAGGAAGAGGCGATCGCGTCGCTGGGCCGGTACGGCTACGGCTGGGCGGACTCCGACGTCGCGGGTGCCAACGCGCAGCGCGGGCTTTCCGAGGCGGTGGTCCGCGACATCTCCGCGAAGAAGAACGAGCCCGATTGGATGCTGCAGTCGCGGCTGAAGGCGCTGCGCATTTTCGACCGCAAGCCCATTCCGAAGTGGGGCTCCAACCTCGATGGCATCGATTTCGACAACATCAAGTACTTCGTGCGCTCCACCGAGAAGCAGGCCGCGAGCTGGGATGATTTGCCAGAGGACATCCGCAACACCTACGACCGGTTGGGAATCCCGGAGGCCGAGAAGCAGAGATTAGTAGCTGGAGTAGCCGCACAATACGAAAGTGAAGTTGTATATCACCAGATCAGAGAGGATCTGGAGGCTCAAGGAGTCATATTTTTAGACACTGATACTGGTTTGCGAGAACACCCGGATATTTTCAAGGAATATTTCGGTACAGTAATCCCTGCCGGCGATAATAAGTTTTCTGCATTGAATACTGCAGTTTGGAGTGGTGGGTCCTTTATTTACGTCCCGCCCGGTGTTCACGTCGACATTCCGCTGCAGGCCTACTTCCGAATCAACACCGAGAACATGGGCCAGTTCGAGCGGACGCTGATCATCGCCGATGAGGGCTCTTACGTGCACTACGTAGAGGGCTGCCTGCCCGCCGGCGAGCTCATCACGACCGCCGACGGCGATTTGCGGCCCATCGAGTCGATTCGCGTCGGTGACTTCGTCACCGACCACGACGGGCGGCCACACCGCGTCACCGCTGTACAGGTGCGTGACCTCGATGGCGAGCTGTTCACCTTCACACCGATGTCGCCTGCCAACGCATTCTCTGTCACCGCCGAGCACCCCCTTCTCGCTATTCCCCGCGACGAGGTGCGTGTTATGCGGAAGGAACGCAATGGGTGGAAGGCTGAAGTCAACAGCACCAAGCTGCGTAGCGCCGAGCCGCGATGGATCGCGGCGAAGGATGTGGCCGAGGGTGACTTCCTGATCTACCCCAAGCCGAAGCCGATCCCCCACAGGACGGTTTTGCCGCTCGAGTTTGCGCGCCTGGCGGGCTACTACCTGGCGGAGGGTCACGCGTGTCTCACCAATGGCTGTGAGTCGCTGATCTTCTCGTTCCACAGCGATGAGTTCGAGTACGTCGAGGATGTGCGCCAAGCGTGCAAGTCGCTGTACGAGAAGTCGGGATCGGTATTGATCGAGGAGCACAAGCATTCGGCGCGCGTCACCGTGTACACGAAGGCGGGCTATGCGGCGATGCGCGACAACGTCGGCATTGGATCGTCGAATAAGAAGCTGTCGGATCTGTTGATGCGTCAAGACGAGACGTTCTTGCGTGAGCTGGTCGACGCCTATGTGAATGGAGACGGCAACGTCACGCGCCGTAACGGGGCGGTGTGGAAGCGGGTACATACGACATCGCGCCTCTGGGCGTTCCAGTTGCAGTCCATCCTGGCGCGTCTGGGTCACTACGCCACTGTTGAACTGCGCCGACCGGGCGGCCCTGGTGTGATCATGGGCCGCAACGTCGTTCGCAAGGACATCTACCAGGTGCAGTGGACCGAGGGCGGCCGCGGACCGAAGCAGGCCCGCGACTGCGGCGACTACTTTGCGGTGCCAATCAAGAAGCGAGCGGTCCGCGAAGCACATGAGCCCGTCTACAACCTCGATGTCGAGAATCCGGACAGCTACCTCGCCTACGGGTTCGCCGTGCACAACTGCACCGCACCGATCTACAAATCGGATTCATTGCACTCAGCGGTGGTCGAGATCATCGTGAAACCCCATGCGCGCGTGCGTTACACCACCATCCAGAACTGGTCGAACAACGTCTACAACCTGGTCACCAAGCGGGCCCGCGCCGAAGCCGGGGCCACCATGGAGTGGATCGACGGCAACATCGGGTCCAAGGTGACCATGAAGTACCCGGCGGTCTGGATGACCGGCGAGCACGCCAAGGGCGAAGTGCTCTCGGTGGCGTTCGCCGGCGAAGACCAGCACCAGGACACCGGCGCCAAGATGCTGCACCTGGCGCCGAACACGTCGAGCAACATCGTGTCCAAGTCGGTGGCCCGCGGCGGCGGCCGCACCTCCTACCGTGGCCTGGTGCAGGTCAACAAGGGGGCGCATGGGTCGCGGTCCAGCGTGAAATGCGATGCGCTGCTGGTGGATACGGTCAGCCGCAGCGACACCTACCCCTACGTCGACATCCGCGAGGACGACGTCACCATGGGCCACGAGGCCACCGTGTCCAAGGTCAGCGAGAACCAGCTGTTCTACCTGATGAGCCGCGGGCTGACCGAGGACGAGGCGATGGCGATGGTGGTGCGCGGCTTCGTCGAGCCGATCGCCAAGGAGCTGCCGATGGAGTACGCGCTGGAGCTCAACCGGCTGATCGAGCTGCAGATGGAGGGCGCGGTCGGATGACGGCTCCGGGACTGACAGCAGCCGTCGAGGGGATCGCACACAACAAGGGCGAGCTGTTCGCCTCCTTTGACGTGGACGCGTTCGAGGTTCCGCACGGCCGCGACGAGATCTGGCGGTTCACCCCGTTGCGGCGGCTGCGTGGCCTGCACGACGGCTCCGCGCGGGCCACCGGTAGCGCCACGATCACGGTCAGCGAGCGGCCGGGCGTATACACCCAGACCGTGCGCCGCGGCGATCCACGACTGGGCGAGGGCGGCGTACCCACCGACCGCGTTGCCGCCCAAGCGTTTTCGTCGTTCAACTCCGCGACTCTGGTCACCGTCGAGCGCGACACCCAGGTCGTCGAGCCGGTAGGCATCACCGTGACCGGGCCGGGGGAGGGCGCGGTGGCCTATGGGCACCTGCAGGTGCGTATCGAGGAGCTTGGCGAGGCGGTCGTGGTCATCGACCACCGGGGCGGCGGAACCTACGCCGACAACGTCGAGTTCGTTGTCGACGACGCCGCTCGGCTGACCGCCGTGTGGATCGCCGACTGGGCCGACGACACCGTTCACCTCAGCGCGCACCATGCTCGGATCGGCAAGGACGCGGTGCTGCGCCACGTCACCGTCATGTTGGGCGGCGACGTGGTGCGAATGTCGGCGGGCGTGCGGTTCTGCGGTGCGGGTGGGGACGCGGAACTGCTGGGGCTGTATTTCGCCGACGACGGCCAGCACCTGGAGTCGCGGCTGCTGGTGGACCACGCCCACCCCGACTGCAAGTCGAACGTGCTGTATAAGGGTGCACTGCAAGGTGATCCGGCGTCGTCGTTGCCCGACGCACACACGGTCTGGGTGGGTGACGTGCTGATCCGTGCGCAGGCCACCGGCACCGACACCTTCGAGGTGAACCGGAACCTGGTGCTCACCGACGGCGCGCGTGCCGACTCGGTGCCCAACCTGGAGATCGAGACCGGCGAGATCGTCGGCGCCGGACACGCCAGCGCCACCGGTCGCTTCGACGATGAGCAATTGTTCTACCTGCGTTCGCGCGGTATTCCCGAAGCACAGGCCCGCCGGCTGGTGGTCCGCGGCTTCTTCGGTGAGATCATCGCCAAGATCGCGGTGCCCGAGGTACGCGAGCGCCTGACCGCAGCCATCGAACACGAGCTGGAAATCACGGAATCAACGGAAAAGACAACAGTCTCATGACCATTTTGGAAATTAAGGACCTGCACGTCAGCGTGGAGAACCCCGCGGAGGCGGACCACGAGATCCCGATCCTGCGCGGCGTCGACCTCACCGTGAAATCCGGTGAGACACATGCCTTGATGGGACCCAACGGCTCGGGCAAGTCGACGCTGTCCTACGCCATCGCGGGCCATCCCAAATACCACGTGACGTCGGGCACCATTACCCTCGACGGCGCGGACGTGCTGGCGATGAGCATCGACGAACGTGCGCGGGCCGGCCTGTTTCTGGCCATGCAATATCCCGTCGAGGTGCCCGGTGTCTCGATGTCGAACTTCCTGCGCTCGGCGGCAACCGCCATTCGCGGCGAGCCGCCGAAACTGCGGCACTGGGTCAAAGAGGTCAAGGCCGCGATGGCCGCGCTCGACATCGACCCGGCCTTCGCCGAGCGCAGCGTCAACGAGGGTTTCTCCGGTGGCGAGAAGAAGCGCCACGAGATCCTGCAGCTAGAACTGCTCAAGCCCAAGATCGCCATCCTGGACGAGACCGACTCCGGCCTGGACGTCGACGCGCTGCGCGTGGTCAGCGAGGGGGTGAACCGCTACGCCGAATCCCAGCACGGCGGCATCCTGCTGATCACGCACTACACCCGCATCCTGCGCTACATCCACCCGGAATACGTGCACGTGTTCGTCGGCGGCCGCATCGTCGAGTCCGGTGGTTCGGAGCTCGCCGACGAACTCGACCAGAACGGCTACGTGCGTTTCTCCCCCGCAAGCGGGCGGTACCCCCACCAACCCGCGCCAACCGGAGCCTGACATGACGGCCTCGGTGAACTCGCTCGATCTGGCGGCGATTCGCGCCGATTTCCCCATCCTCAAGCGCATCATGCGGGGTGGAAACCCGTTGGCGTATTTGGACTCCGGCGCCACCTCACAACGCCCGCTGCAGGTCCTCGACGCCGAGCGCGAGTTCCTGACCGCGTCCAACGGCGCGGTCCATCGTGGCGCGCACCAGCTGATGGAGGAGGCGACCGACGCCTACGAGCAGGGCCGCGCGGACATCGCGTTATTCGTCGGCGCCGACACGGACGAGCTGGTGTTCACCAAAAATGCCACCGAGGCGCTCAACCTGGTGTCATATGTGCTGGGGGACAGCCGTTTCGAGCGTGCCGTCGGCCCCGGCGACGTGATCGTCACCACCGAGCTGGAGCATCACGCCAACCTGATCCCGTGGCAGGAGCTGGCCCGGCGCACCGGGGCCACATTGCGCTGGTACGGGGTGACTGACGACGGGCGCATCGACCTGGACTCGCTGTATCTGGACGACCGTGTCAAAGTCGTTGCGTTCACCCATCATTCCAATGTGACCGGGGTGCTGACACCGGTGAGCGAGCTGGTCTCCCGCGCCCACCAGTCGGGTGCGCTGACCGTGCTGGACGCCTGCCAGTCGGTGCCGCACCAGCCGGTTGACCTGCACGAACTCGGCGTCGACTTCGCCGCGTTTTCCGGACATAAAATGCTGGGCCCCAACGGAATCGGTGTGCTGTACGGCCGCCGTGAGCTGCTAGCGCAGATGCCCCCATTTCTCACCGGCGGTTCGATGATCGAAACGGTGACCATGGAAGGCGCCACCTACGCGCCGGCGCCGCAACGGTTCGAGGCCGGTACCCCGATGACCTCCCAGGTGGTCGGGTTGGCCGCCGCGGCCCGCTATCTCGGCGCGATCGGCATGGCCGCGGTGGAGGCCCACGAGCGGGAGCTGGTAGCCGCGGCCATCGAAGGCCTGTCCGGCATCGACGGTGTGCGGATCCTTGGCCCGATGTCGATGCGGGACCGAGGGTCGCCGGTGGCGTTCGTCGTCGAGGGCGTGCACGCGCACGACGTGGGTCAGGTACTCGACGACGGCGGCGTGGCGGTGCGGGTCGGGCACCACTGCGCGCTGCCGCTGCACCGCAGGTTCGGTCTGGCCGCCACCGCGCGGGCGTCGTTCGCGGTGTACAACACCGCAGACGAGGTGGACCGCTTGGTGGCCGGCGTGCGGCGATCCCGGCATTTCTTTGGAAGAGCGTGACGTTGCGTCTGGAGCAGATCTATCAGGACGTGATCCTCGATCACTACAAGCATCCGCAGCATCGGGGGCTGCGGGAGCCGTTCGGCGCCCAGGTGTATCACGTGAACCCGATCTGCGGCGACGAGGTCACGCTGCGGGTCGCGTTGTCCGAGGACGGCACCAGGGTCACCGACGTTTCCTATGACGGACAAGGCTGTTCGATCAGCCAGGCCGCGACCTCGGTGCTCACCGAACAGGTAATCGGACAACGCGTGCCGCGGGCGCTGAACATCGTCGACGCCTTCACCGAAATGGTGTCCTCCCGCGGGACCGTGCCAGGCGACGAGGACGTCTTAGGCGATGGGGTCGCGTTCGCCGGGGTGGCCAAATACCCGGCCCGGGTGAAATGCGCGCTGCTCGGATGGATGGCGTTCAAAGATGCGCTGGCCCAAGCCAGCGAAGCCTTCGAGGAGGTTACAGATGAGCGAAACCAGCGCACCGGCTGAGGAATTGCTCGCCGACGTCGAGGAGGCGATGCGCGACGTCGTCGACCCGGAGCTGGGGATCAACGTCGTTGACCTGGGCCTGGTCTACGGCTTGGACGTGCAAGACGGTGACGAAGGGACCGTCGCGCTGATCGACATGACCCTCACGTCGGCGGCGTGCCCGCTGACCGATGTCATCGAGGATCAGTCGCGCAGCGCGCTGGTCGGCAGTGGCCTGGTCGACGACATCCGCATCAACTGGGTGTGGAACCCGCCGTGGGGCCCGGACAAGATCACCGAAGACGGCCGCGAACAATTGCGGGCGCTCGGCTTCACCGTCTGAACCGGCGCGTCGCCGAACGTGAACTGAGGGCGGAGAATCCGGCAAAATACCGCCGTGAGTTCACGTTCGGCGGGCGGTGCGAGCGAAACCCGCCTCAGAAGGCGTCTTCGGGCACGCGCATGATGTCGTCGTCGATGTTTTCGATGACACTGCGCACCCCGGTCAGTTTCGGCAGCATGTTCTTCGCAAAGAACGCCGCGACCGCGATCTTGCCCCGATAGAACGCTTCATCGTTCTGCGATGGCCCGTCGGCCAGTGCGGCGTGTGCGACCCCGGCCAGCACGAGCAGCCGCCAGCCGATGAGCAAGTCGCCCACGGCGAGCAAATAGCGCACGGATCCGAGCCCCACCTTGTAGATGTCGCTGGAGTGCTGCGCGGCGGACATCAGGTACCCGGTCAGCGCGCCCGTCATTGCCGTGATGTCGTCGAGCGCGGTGCGCAGCAGCTCGGCTTGCGGTTTTAGCGACGGGTCAATGTTCTCGACGGTGTGGGTGACCTGAGCCAGCACAAATTGCAAAGCCTTGCCGTGATCGCGCACGATCTTGCGGAAGAAGAAGTCCAGTGCCTGGATCGCCGTGGTGCCCTCGTAGAGGGAATCGATCTTGGCGTCACGGATGTACTGCTCGAGGGGATAGTCGACCAGAAAGCCCGAGCCGCCCAGCGTCTGCAGCGACTCGGTGAGGATTTCGTAGGCGCGTTCTGAACCCACGCCCTTGACGATGGGCAGCAGCAGATCGTCCACGCGGTGCGCCATGTCGTGATCGGCACCCGAAACCCGTTGGGCCACAGCGTCGTCCTGGTGAGCAGCGGCATACAGGTACAGCGCCCGCAGGCCTTCGGCATAGGCCTTTTGGGTCATCAGGCTGCGCCGCACGTCGGGGTGGTGCATGATTGTGACCCGCGGCGCCGTCTTATCCGTCATCTGGGTCAGATCCGCGCCCTGCACCCGCTCCTTGGCGAAGGCGAGTGCGTTGAGATAGCCCGTCGACAATGTGCCGGCGGACTTAACTCCGATGGTCATGCGAGCATGCTCAATCACCGTGAACATCTGCGCAATCCCGTTGTGCACGCCGCCGACCAGATAGCCAACGGCGGGCACGTCGGCACCGCCGAACGTCAATTCGCATGTCGGAGAGGACTTTAAGCCCATCTTGTGTTCCAGGCCGGTCACGTAGACGCCGTTGCGGGCGCCGAGCTCGAACGTATCGGGGTCGAAGAGGTAGTTGGGAACGTAGAACAGGCTCAACCCCTTGGTGCCTGGGCCGGCGCCCTCAGGTCGGGCCAACACCAAATGGAAGATGTTCTCCGCGGTATTGCCGACATCCCCACCGGAGATGAACCGCTTGACGCCCTCGATGTGCCAGGTGCCGTCGGGTTGTTCGAACGCTTTGGTTCGACCCGCGCCGACATCGGAACCGGCGTCGGGCTCGGTGAGCACCATGGTGGCCTGCCAGCCGCGCTGCACGCCCTCGGCCGCCCACCTGCGTTGCTCATCATTGCCCTCGATGTAAAGGGACTGGGCCAGCACCGGGCCCAGGTTGAAAAAGCACGCCGACGGGTTGGCGCAGTAGATCATTTCGTTGACGGCCCATGCCAGCGGCGGCGGCGCTGGCATGCCACCGATCTCCTCGGCCAGGCCCAGCCGCCACCAGCCGGCCTCCTTGATTGCCTGCACTGTCTTGGCCAACTCGTCGGGCACGCTGATGGAGTGGGTGTTCGGGTCGAAGACCGGTGGGTTGCGGTCGGCGTAGCCGAAGGATTCGGCGATCGGACCCTCGGCCAGCCGCGCCGCTTCGGCCAAGATGGTGCGGACCGTGTCGACGTCCAGATCGCTGTAGCGTCCGGTGCCCAGGACCGCGCCGATATCAAGGACTTCGAGCAGGTTGAACTCGAGATCGCGGACATTGGCGATGTAGTGTCCCAATGCGGTTCCCTTCAGGTGGCTGATCGGCCCTGATCGGGCCCAGTCTCTCCGAGCGGGAAGAACGTACGCAACCGTAACCTGCGGTGGGAGGGCGGAACTGCGGCGACTATGTTCCGTTCGCGCCGGGCAGGCCGAGCAGCAGCCCGCCCCTGCCGCCGAGCCCGGGGGCGCCGGCCCCGCCGCCGTCGCCGCCGTCACCGCCGTTACCGATCAGCTGGGCGTTGCCACCGTTGCCGCCGTTGCCGCCCAACGCGCCGCCATCGCCGCCTTCCCCGCCGTTGCCGAACAACCCGGCCTGGCCGCCGGCCCCGCCGTGGGCGCTCGATGCCCCCCCGGCTCCGCTGCCGCCGGCGCCGCCGTTGCCATAGAAGAACCCGGCATCGCCGCCACGCCCAGCGCTACCCGCGGATAGGGCTGCCCCGCCGGCACCACCGTCGCCGAACAGGAAGGCCCTGCCGCCGGCGCCACCTCCGCCGAGGAAGCTGCTGGCGCCAGCACCGCCGTTGCCAAAAAACAGCCCGCCGTTGCCTCCAGAGCCACCGGCTCCCATGCCGTTGGGGCTGATGCCACCCGCGCCGCCGGCCCCGAAGAGCACGGCGGAGCCGCCGATGCCGCCGGCACCGCCGCCACCGCCGCTATTGCCGCCGGCCCCGCCGTTGCCGAACAGCCACCCGCTGGTGCCGCCGGCGCCGCCGTTGGCGCCCAGGGCGCCCACGCCGCCGTTGCCGCCGTGGCCCAGCAGTCCGGCGGCGCCGCCGTTGCCGCCGGGGCCGGCAGCGGGCGAGAAGCCGTTGCCGCCATTGCCGATCAGGAGTCCGCCGGCCTGGCCGTTGGGGTTCGCCGCGGTCCCATCGGCGCCGTTGCCGATCAGCGGACGGTTCAACAGCGCCAGGGTGGGCGCGTTGATGACGTCGAATAGCGGCTGCAAGGGGCCAAAGTTGGTGGCCTCCGCGGCGGCGTACGCCTGCGCGCCGCCGGACAGGGCTTGCACGAACTGGCTGTGAAACGCCGCGGCTTGGGCGCTGAGCACCTGATAGGTCTGGCCGTGCGCGCCGAACAACGCCGCGACCGCCGCCGACACCTCATCGGCGCCTGCGGCCGCGACAGCGGTCGTCTGGGCCGCCGCGGCCGAGTTGGCCGCGCTAATCATCGAACCGAGGCGCGCGAGATTCCCCGCCGCTCCCGACACGAACTCCGTATTCGCGACCACGAACGACATCTGGCACCTCCGCAATGAAGAGCTAGCGACCGACGTATCTTATCGCGATCCAGCGGCCGCTTCACCCGTTTCGGGGTAACGCACCCCGCCAGAATGGTTAATCCGTTAGTGGCCCCGCTTGCCTTGTGCCAGTGACCAATTCAATCGCATACCGCAATGCAATCGAGATTTTTGGTCGTTCCTGCGTCCCTACACTCGGTTCATCCTGACGAATTCGCACCCCTGTCGTGAGGCCGCCGGAATGACCTTGACCGCTTGTGAAGTAACTGCCGCGGAGGCTCCTTTCGACCGCGTTTCAAAGACCATTCCCCACCCATTGAGCTGGGGAGCCGCGCTGTGGTCGGTAGTCTCCGTGCGCTGGGCCACCGTGGCGCTGCTGCTGTTTCTCGCCGGACTAGTGGCGCAACTGAACGGTGCTCCCGAGGCCATGTGGTGGACGCTTTACCTGGCCTGTTATCTGGCCGGCGGCTGGGGCTCGGCATGGGCGGGCGCACAAGCGTTGCGGAACAAGGCACTTGATGTGGATCTGCTGATGATTGCCGCGGCGGTCGGAGCGGTCGCGATTGGGCAGATCTTCGACGGCGCGCTGCTGATCGTGATCTTCGCCACGTCCGGTGCGCTGGATGACATTGCCACCAGACACACCGCGGAATCGGTCAAAGGCCTGCTGGACCTCGCGCCGGATCAGGCGGTGGTGGTCCAGGGCGACGGCAGCGAACGGGTGGTGGCGGCCAGCGAGCTGGTGGTGGGGGACCGGGTGGTGGTGCGGCCGGGGGACCGGATACCCGCAGACGGTGCGGTGCTGTCGGGGGCTAGCGACGTCGACCAACGCTCGATCACCGGTGAATCGATGCCGGTGGCCAAGGCCCGCGGTGACGAGGTGTTCGCCGGCACCGTGAACGGATCGGGTGTATTGCATCTGGTGGTCACCCGTGACCCGAGCCAGACCGTGGTAGCCCGCATCGTCGAACTGGTCGCCGACGCTTCGGCGACGAAGGCCAAAACCCAACTGTTCATTGAGAAAATCGAGCAACGCTACTCCCTGGGCATGGTCGCGGCCACCCTTGCCCTCATCGTTATTCCGCTGATGTTCGGCGCCGACCTGCGGCCGGTGCTGCTGCGCGCCATGACCTTCATGATCGTGGCATCGCCATGCGCGGTGGTGCTGGCCACCATGCCGCCGCTGCTTTCGGCGATCGCCAACGCAGGCCGTCATGGGGTGCTGGTCAAATCCGCGGTGGTCGTCGAACGCCTGGCCGATACCAGCATCGTCGCTTTGGACAAGACCGGTACGCTGACCCGTGGCATCCCGCGACTGGCTTCCGTCGCACCGCTGGACCCCAACGTGGTCGATGCCCGGCGATTGTTGCAATTGGCAGCTGCCGCAGAACAATCCAGCGAGCACCCGCTTGGCCGGGCGATCGTCGCGGAAGCTCGTCGGCGTGGTATCGCCATACCGCCCGCCAAGGACTTCCGCGCGGTCCCGGGCTGCGGGGTCCACGCCCTGGTGGGCAACGATTTCGTCGAGATCGCCAGCCCGCAAAGCTACCGCGGTGCACCGCTAGCAGAGCTGGCGCCGCTCCTTTCTGCCGGCGCCACTGCCGCCATCGTCTTGTTGGATGGAGTTGCCATCGGTGTGCTCGGGCTCACCGATCAGCTTCGTCCGGATGCCGTGGAGTCCGTCGCGGCGATGGCTGCATTGACCGCCGCACCACCGGTGCTGCTCACGGGTGACAACGGGCGAGCGGCTTGGCGGGTCGCTCGGAACGCCGGGATCACCGATGTGCGAGCCGCATTGCTGCCCGAGCAGAAGTTTGAAGTCGTGCGCAACCTGCAGGCCGGTGGTCACCAGGTGCTGCTCGTCGGCGACGGCGTCAACGACGCTCCCGCCATGGCCGCCGCCCGCGCCGCTGTCGCCATGGGCGCCGGCGCCGATCTGACCCTACAGACCGCAGACGGGGTGACCATACGGGACGAACTGCACACCATCCCGACGATCATCGGGTTGGCACGGCAGGCGCGCCGGGTGGTCACCGTCAACCTGGCCATCGCGGCCACCTTCATCGCCGTCCTGGTGCTGTGGGACCTTTTTGGGCAGCTGCCGCTGCCACTGGGTGTGGTGGGTCACGAAGGGTCCACTGTGCTGGTGGCCCTCAACGGCATGCGGCTATTGACCAACCGGTCGTGGCGGGCCGCGGCTTCGGCTGCGCGTTAGGCTCGATGTCGCAGAACTGACCAGGGCTGCGTTAGGGGTGCCCGTGACCACTCGAGACCTCACGGCGGCGTATTTCCAACAGACCATCTCCGCCAACAGCAACGTGCTTGTGTACTTTTGGGCACCGCTGTGCGCCCCGTGCGACCTGTTCACACCGACCTACGAGGCGTCGTCGCGGAAACACTTTGACGTCGTGCATGGCAAAGTCAACATCGAAACCGAGAAAGATCTGGCCTCGATCGCCGGGGTCAAGTTGTTGCCCACGCTGATGGCCTTCAAGAAAGGCAAGCTGGTCTTCAAACAAGCCGGCATCGCCAATCCCGCGATCATGGACAATCTGGTGCAACAACTCCGGGCATACACCTTCAAGTCCCCGGCCGGCGAAGGTATCGGCCCTGGAACAAAGACTTCATCCTGAGGCGTTGAGGCAGGCGTGACTACCCGAGACCTCACTGCCGCACAGTTCAACGAAACCATCCAAAGCAGCGACATGGTGCTCGTCGATTATTGGGCCTCCTGGTGCGGCCCGTGCCGCGCGTTCGCGCCGACCTTTGCCGAGTCGTCGGAAAAACACCCCGACGTGGTGCACGCCAAGGTCGACACCGAAGCCGAACGAGAGCTTGCAGCGGCCGCTCAGATCCGATCCATCCCCACGATCATGGCCTTCAAGAACGGCAAGTTGTTGTTCAACCAGGCCGGCGCGCTGCCGCCGGCAGCATTGGAGAGCCTGGTGCAGCAGCTCAAGGCCTACGAGGTGGAGGCCGGCGAAGCCACCACCCAGAACGGGCGAGCCCAACAAGCCTGACCGGGCGCCAGGCGCCCGGCTGTGCCCCACCGCTGCGCGGCGCAAGTCGTCGCCGGGTACCGTTCAACGGTGAGTTTGGTCCTCGTCGAACACCCGCGGCCCGAGATCGCGCAGATTACCCTCAACCGGCCGGAGCGGATGAACTCCATGGCATTCGATGCCATGGTGCCGCTCAAAGAGGCCTTAGCGCAGGTCAGCTACGACAACTCGGTGCGGGTGGTGGTGCTGACCGGCGCGGGTCGAGGGTTTTCTTCGGGTGCGGATCACAAGTCGGCGGGGGTGGTGCCGCACGTCGAGAACTTGACTCGGCCCACCTACGCGCTGCGTTCGATGGAGCTCCTCGATGACGTCATCTTAATGCTGCGACGGCTGCACCAGCCGGTGATCGCCGCGGTCAACGGCCCCGCCATCGGTGGTGGGCTGTGCCTGGCACTGGCTGCAGACATTCGGGTGGCCTCGAGTAGCGCCTACTTCCGGGCCGCCGGTATCAACAACGGGCTGACCGCCAGCGAATTGGGGCTGAGCTACCTGTTGCCCAGGGCCATTGGATCCTCACGTGCGTTCGAGATCATGTTGACCGGTCGCGACGTCAGCGCCGAGGAAGCCGAGAGGATCGGGCTGGTATCCCGTCAGGTACCCGATGAACAGCTGCTAGATGCCTGCTACGCGATCGCCGCACGGATGGCGGGATTCTCGCGGCCGGGAATTGAGTTGACCAAACGTACGCTGTGGAGTGGACTGGACGCCGCCAGTCTGGAGGCGCACATGCAGGCCGAGGGCTTGGGGCAGCTCTTCGTCCGGCTGCTCACCGCCAACTTCGAAGAAGCGGTTGCCGCACGGGCCGAGCAGCGGGCGCCGGTGTTCACCGATGACACGTAACAGCGCCCAAGACAACCGACGACCAGGGAGCGAATGTGATCACAGCTACGGACCTCGAGGTCCGCGCTGGCGCGCGCATCCTGCTCGCACCCGACGGCCCCGACCTGCGTGTGCAGCCCGGCGATCGTATCGGGCTGGTCGGACGTAACGGTGCCGGCAAGACCACCACGCTGCGCATTCTGGCGGGGGAGGTCGAACCCTATGCCGGGTCGGTTACCCGTGCCGGCGAAATCGGCTACCTGCCACAGGATCCCAAAGTTGGCGATCTCGACGTGCTGGCCCGTGACCGGGTGCTGTCCGCCCGCGGACTGGACGTCCTGCTCACTGATCTGGAGAAGCAGCAGGCGTTGATGGCCGAGGTCGCCGACGAGGACGAGCGTGACCGCGCCATCCGCCGTTACGGTCAGCTCGAGGAGCGATTCGTCGCGCTGGGCGGCTATGGCGCCGAAAGCGAAGCCGGCCGCATCTGCGCCAGCCTAGGCTTGCCCGAGCGGGTGCTGACCCAGCGGCTGCGTACCCTTTCCGGAGGTCAGCGCCGCCGGGTGGAACTAGCCCGCATTTTGTTCGCCGCGTCCGAGAGTGGCGCTGGAAATTCCACCACCTTGTTGCTCGACGAGCCGACTAACCACCTCGACGCTGATTCGCTGGGCTGGCTGCGGGACTTCCTGCGCTTGCATACGGGCGGGCTGGTGGTCATCAGCCACAACGTGGACCTGGTGGCCGATGTCGTCAATAAAGTGTGGTTCCTGGATGCCGTGCGCGGCCAGGTCGATGTTTACAACATGGGCTGGCAGCGCTACGTCGACGCTCGGGCCACCGACGAGCAACGTCGCATCCGGGAACGCGCTAACGCCGAACGCAAGGCGGCCGCGCTGCGTGCACAGGCCGCCAAGTTGGGCGCCAAGGCCACCAAAGCCGTTGCGGCCCAGAACATGTTGCGCCGCGCCGATCGGATGATGGCCGCACTCGACGAGGAGCGAGTCGCCGACAAGGTGGCCCGGATCAAGTTCCCCACCCCGGCGGCGTGTGGACGCACACCGCTGGTGGCCAACGGTCTGGGCAAGACGTATGGCTCGCTGGAAGTCTTCACCGGTGTCGACTTGGCCATCGACCGCGGCTCGCGGGTGGTCATACTCGGACTCAACGGTGCCGGCAAGACCACGCTGCTGCGATTGCTGGCCGGTGTCGAGCAGCCCGACACCGGAGTGCTGGAACCCGGATACGGTTTACGGATCGGCTATTTCGCGCAGGAGCACGACACGCTCGACAACGATGCCACCGTTTGGGAGAACGTCCGGCACGCGGCACCGGATGCCGGCGAACAGGACCTGCGCGGCCTGCTGGGTGCGTTCATGTTCACCGGTCCGCAGCTCGAGCAGCCGGCCGGCACGCTCTCCGGCGGTGAGAAGACCCGGCTCGCGCTGGCCGGCTTGGTGGCCTCCACCGCGAATGTGCTGCTGCTCGATGAACCGACCAACAATCTCGATCCGGCCTCGCGCGAGCAGGTGCTCGACGCGCTGCGCAGCTACCGAGGTGCGGTGGTGCTGGTGACGCATGATCCCGGGGCGGCCGCGGCGCTCGGTCCCCAACGGGTGGTGCTGTTGCCCGACGGCACCGAGGACTACTGGTCCGACGAGTATCGAGATCTCATCGAGCTGGCCTGACCTAGATGCGGCTGCCGCGTAACGATTTCGGCCAAAGCACCACCGGGGCGGCGGCGGGTTCTTAGGCTAGGTGCCTGGGATCGACGGAGGGTACCGATGCGGAAGTCAAAGAAGACGCGCGATCAGCTGCTGCGCGAGTTGCGCAACGCCTACGAGGGCGGGGCCAGTATCCGCAACCTGGCGGCCACCACCGGCCGGTCGTACGGATCTATTCACAGCATGCTGCGCGAGTCAGGCACCACGATGCGCGGCCGCGGCGGCCCCAATCGCCGTTCCCGGCCGCGTTGATCCGCCGATTGTGAATCTGACGACGCGACAGCGGCGTGTCGCGTCGTCAGATTCACAGTCAGCGCATGTCAAGACCGACGCACCGAGTTCTCCACCAGGTCGAGGACGGCGGCTAGCCGCTGCGGGTCTTCGCCGGAGGCCAGCCGGGCCAGCAATCCGTCGAGCACCAGGTCCAGGTAGCACCGCAAAACGTCGCTAGGCACATCGTCACGCACTCGGTTAGCCTGCTTTTGCCGGCGCAGCCGATCGGTGGTCGCCGCCGCCAATTCCGCGGAGCGCTCCGCCCAGCCGCGGCTGAAGTCAGGGTCGTTGCGCAGCTTGCGTGCGATCTCCAACCTGGTGGCCAGCCAGTCGAACTGGTCGGGCGCGGCAAGCATGTCGCGCATCACACCGATGAGGCCTTCGCGGGATGCTACAGCCGCCATTCGCTCGGTATCCTCGCGCGCCAGCGCGAAAAACAGCGCGTCCTTGTCGCGGAAGTGGTGAAAGATCGCACCGCGCGACATCCCGATTGCCTGTTCCAGGCGCCGGACCGTGGCCTTGTCATAGCCGTATTCGGCAAAGCAACGGCGCGCACCGTCGAGGATCTGACGGCGGCGAGCCGCCAGATGGTCCTCGCTGACCTTGGGCACGGGCGCTCGGTCAGCCTGACTTCAGTATGTTGCGCAGCACGTACTGCAGGATGCCGCCGTTGCGGTAGTAGTCCGCCTCACCGGGGGTGTCGATGCGCACCACGGCGTCGAACTCGATCGTGGCGCCGTCGCCCTTGGTGGCCTGGACGCACACCGTCTTGGGTGTCTTGCCGTCGTTAAGCACGTCGATACCGGTGATGTCGAAGACCTCGGTACCGTCGAGTCCCAACGACGACGCTGACTTTCCTTCGGGGAACTGCAGCGGGATCACGCCCATGCCGATCAGGTTGGACCGGTGGATCCGCTCGAATGACTCGGCGATCACCGCCCGCACGCCCAGTAGCAATGTGCCTTTGGCCGCCCAGTCCCGTGACGAACCCGACCCGTACTCTTTGCCGCCGAACACAACCAGCGGAATGTGTTGCGCCGCATAGTTCTGCGCGGCGTCGTAGATGAACGCCTGCGGACCGCCCGGCTGGGTGAAGTCGCGGGTATAACCGCCGGACACGTCGTCTAGCAGTTGGTTACGCAGCCGGATGTTGGCGAAGGTGCCACGAATCATCACCTCGTGGTTGCCGCGGCGAGAACCGAAGGAGTTGTAGTCCTTGCGGTCGACACCGTGTTCGTCGAGGTAGCGCGCCGCGGGAGTTCCGGGCTTGATGGCGCCGGCGGGGGAGATGTGGTCGGTGGTCACCGAATCACCGAGCAGCGCCAGCACCCGGGCACCGCTGATGTTGCCGACCGGTTCGGGTTTGGCTGTCATCCCCTCGAAATACGGCGGCTTGCGCACGTAGGTCGAATTCGGGTCCCACTCAAAGGTGTTGCCGCTCGGGGTTGGCAGGTTGCGCCAGCGGTCGTCGCCCTTGAACACGTCGGCGTAGTTGCGGGTGAACATCTCCTGGTTGATCGCCGCGGCGATGGTGTCGGAGACATCCTGCTGCGATGGCCAGATATCGCGGAGAAAAACGTTCTTACCGTCTTTGTCTTGACCGAGCGGCTGGGTTTGGAAGTCGAAGTCCATGGTCCCGGCCAGCGCGTAGGCGATGACCAGCGGCGGCGATGCCAGGTAGTTCATCTTCACGTCTGGGTTGATACGGCCCTCGAAGTTCCGGTTGCCGGACAGTACCGCGGTCACCGAAAGGTCGTTGTCGTTAACCGCTTTTGAGATTTCCTCGGGCAGCGGCCCGGAGTTGCCGATGCAGGTGGTGCAGCCGTAGCCGACCAGATAGAAGCCGAGCTTCTCCAGATACGGCCACAGGCCGGATCTGTCGTAGTAGTCGTTGACCACTTGCGAGCCCGGGGCAATCGTGGTCTTCACCCACGGCTTCGAGGTCAGTCCCTTTTCGACGGCGTTGCGGGCCAGCAGCGCCGCGCCCAGCATTACTTCGGGGTTGGAGGTGTTGGTGCAGGACGTGATCGCGGCAATCACCACCGCGCCGTGGTCGAGCACGAATTCGCCGAGTTCGTCCGACTTCACCCGCACTGGGTTGCTCACCCGGCCATCGGCATGCGCGGCAGCCGAGTGCACGGTTTCGTCAGTGGCGACGTCGTCGTTGGCGAACGTCAGCTGCCCCGGGTCGCTGGCCGGGAATGTCTCCTCGACTACCTCGTCCAGCTTCGAGTGCGGGTCGTGGGGGGAATCCGGGGAACCATTGCCGACATAGTGGTAAATCTGCTCGCGGAATGTTGATTTGGCTTGCGCCAACGCGATTCGGTCCTGTGGACGCTTTGGTCCGGCGATCGACGGCACCACGTCGGATAGGTTGAGTTCGAGGTATTCCGAGAACTCCGGCTCGTGCTTGGGATCGTGCCACATGCCCTGCGCCTTGGCGTAGGCCTCGACCAGTGCGACCTGCTCCGGCGTGCGACCGGTAAACCGCAGATACTTGATGGTTTCTTCGTCGATCGGGAAAATCGCTGCGGTGGAACCGAATTCGGGACTCATGTTGCCCAGGGTGGCGCGGTTGGCCAGCGGCACCTCGGCCACGCCCTCGCCGTAGAACTCGACGAATTTGCCGACGACGCCGTGCTGGCGCAGCATCTCGGTGACGGTCAACACCACGTCGGTGGCGGTGACTCCCGGCTGGATCTCGCCGGTCAACCTGAAACCCACGACCCGCGGGATCAGCATCGATACCGGCTGACCCAGCATCGCGGCCTCCGCCTCGATGCCGCCGACACCCCACCCGAGCACACCCAGGCCGTTGACCATGGTGGTGTGTGAGTCGGTGCCCACGCAGGTGTCGGGGTAGGCCACTCCGTCGCGAGTCATCACCACGCTGGCCAGGTACTCGATATTGACCTGGTGCACGATGCCGGTGCCCGGCGGCACCACTTTGAAGTCGTCGAAAGCGCCTTGGCCCCAGCGCAGGAATTGGTAACGCTCACCGTTGCGCTGGTATTCGATTTCGACGTTGCGCTCGAATGCGTCGGCGCGGCCGAACAAATCGGCGATCACCGAGTGGTCGATCACCAAGTCTGCGGGCGCCAGCGGGTTGACCTTGTCCGGGTTGCCGCCCAGATCGGCGATCGCCTCGCGCATGGTGGCCAAGTCGACGATGCACGGTACGCCGGTGAAGTCCTGCATCACCACTCGGGCGGGCGTGTACTGGATCTCGATGCTGGGCTCGGCCTTAGGGTCCCAGTTGGCGATGGCCTCGATGTGGTCCTTGGTGATGTTGCTGCCGTCCTCGTTGCGCAACAGGTTCTCGGCGAGCACTTTGAGGCTGTAGGGGAGTTTCGCGGTATTGGGGACGGCGTCGAGACGATAGATCTGGTAACTCTTTTCGCCGACCTTCAGGGTGTCGTGGGCTCCGAATGAGTTCACAGATTTGCTAGTCACATCAACTCCCAGGGATTTGGTTCGCCCGCCGACGGGCCGTGTCGACGGCGTGGTGTCAGCCTAGCAGTACGCTTGTCCTGCTTTGTTGCCGTGTGGGTGCGCGCCGAAGTGCGAGCAGCGCGTAACGTGCCAGTAGCACGTCGGCAGGAAGGATGCGATGACCGGGCCATATTTTCCTCAGACGATCCCGTTCCTGCCCAGCTACATTCCGCAAGACGTCGACATGACCGCGGTCAAAGCGGAGGTCGCCGCACTCGGTGTCAGCGCTCCACCGGCGGCCACGCCGGGCCTGCTCGAGGTGGTCCAGCACGCTCGCGACGAGGGCATCGATCTCAAGATCGTGCTGCTCGACCACAACCCGCCCAATGACACACCGCTGCGTGACATCGCGACCGTTGTCGGGGCCGACTACTCGGATGCCACCGTCTTGGTGCTCAGCCCGAACTATGTCGGCAGTTACAGCACGCAATACCCCCGGGTCACGCTCGAGGCCGGGGAAGACCATTCCAAGACCGGCAATCCGGTGCAGTCCGCGCAGAACTTTGTCCATGAGCTGAGCACACCCGAGTTTCCCTGGAGCGCGCTGACCATTGTTTTGCTGATCGGTGTGCTGGCAGCGGCTGTGGGTGCTCGGTTGATGCAACTGCGCGGGAGGAGGTCAGCAACGTCGACTGACGCCGCCCCAGGGGCGGGGGACGATCTCAATCAAGGCGTCTAGCCAGCCACATCTATCTCTTCTCGTGTTGCCGCGCTAACCGGGCGGTTGTTTGCGGCAAACGCGCGAGGTCACCGTTGGGTCACATTAGTCGCACGTACCGGGGGCAGTTTGTGACTTACGTTTCCATAGCGTCAGATGTGACGTACGGTGCAAATGATGCTTGTGGTGTCGTTGGCGTTGACCTGCGCTGTCCCTCCGAGTTGAGCCCTAGGAGATCTGAGTCGAATGAGACGGAATCGCCGTGGCTCGCCAGCGCGACCGGCCGCACGGTTTGTCCGTCCGGCAATTCCGTCGGCTTTGAGTGTGGCCCTGCTGGTATGCACACCGGGGCTGGCTACCGCCGATCCACAGACGGACACCATCGCCGCGCTGATTGCCGACGTCGCCAAGGCCAACCAGCGCCTGCAAGACCTGAGCGACGAGGTTCAGGCCGAACAGGAAAGCGTTAACAAGGCGATGGTCGACGTGGAAACCGCTCGGGACAACGCTGCCGCGGCCGAAGACGACCTGGAGGTCAGCCAGCGCGCGGTTAAGGACGCCAACGCGGCGATCGCCGCGGCTCAGCACCGGTTCGACACCTTCGCGGCGGCCACCTACATGAACGGTCCCTCGGTCAGCTACCTCAGCGCGAGCAGCCCCGACGAGATCATTGCCACTGTGACCGCCGCCAAGACCCTTAGCGCCAGTTCCCAAGCGGTGATGGCCAACCTGCAGCGGGCCCGGACCGAGCGGGTGAACACGGAGTCGGCGGCGCGGCTAGCCAAGCAGAAGGCTGATAAGGCCGCCGCCGACGCAAAGGCCAGCCAGGATGCCGCGGTGGCGGCGCTCACCGAGACCCGGCGGAAGTTCGATGAACAGCGCGAGGAGGTCCAACGCCTGGCCGCCGAGCGCGATGCGGCTCAAGCCCGACTGCAGGCGGCCAGGTTGGTTGCCTGGTCCTCGGAGGGTGGTCAGGGTGCGCCGCCGTTCCGGATGTGGGATCCCGGATCGGGCCCTGCCGGTGGGCGTGCATGGGATGGCTTGTGGGACCCCACGCTGCCCATGATCCCCAGCGCCAACATCCCCGGCGACCCGATCGCGGTAGTGAACCAGGTGTTGGGGATCTCGGCAACGTCAGCGCAGGTCACCGCCAATATGGGGCGCAAGTTCCTGGAGCAGCTGGGCATCTTGCAGCCCACCGATACCGGCATCACCAACGCTCCGGCGGGCTCGGCCCAGGGCCGGATTCCGCGAGTTTATGGGCGCCAGGCTTCTGAATACGTGATCCGCCGCGGCATGTCACAGATCGGGGTGCCCTATTCCTGGGGCGGCGGCAATGCCGCGGGCCCGAGCAAGGGCATCGACTCCGGGGCCGGCACCGTCGGCTTCGACTGCTCAGGCCTGGTGTTGTACTCGTTTGCTGGGGTGGGCATCAAGCTGCCGCACTACTCGGGTTCGCAGTACAACCTGGGCCGCAAGATCCCGTCCTCGCAGATGCGCCGCGGCGACGTCATCTTCTACGGCCCGAACGGTAGCCAGCACGTGACGATCTACCTCGGCAACGGCCAGATGCTCGAGGCGCCCGACGTCGGTTTGAAGGTGCGGGTTGCGCCCGTGCGCACGGCTGGCATGACCCCGTATGTGGTCCGATACATCGAGTACTAGACGAGGATTCATGCGCCACACGCGTTTTCACCCGATCAAACTGGCCTGGATCACCGCGGTGGTTGCCGGCCTGATGGTCGGTGTGGCAACGCCCGCCGATGCCGAACCCGGACAATGGGATCCCACGCTGCCGGCATTGGTCAGTGCGGGGGCGCCCGGAGATCCGCTGGCGGTAGCCAACGCGTCGTTGCAGGCCACCGCCCAGGCCACCCAGACCACGCTGGATTTGGGCAGGCAGTTCCTCGGTGGGTTGGGAATCAACCTCGGCGGCCCTGCTGCCAGCGCTCCCAGCGCCGCCACAACCGGCGCGAGCCGGATTCCGCGGGCCAACGCCCGTCAGGCCGTCGAATATGTGATTCGCCGGGCCGGGTCGCAGATGGGGGTGCCCTATTCGTGGGGTGGTGGCTCGCTTCAGGGCCCCAGCAAGGGCGTGGACTCGGGGGCCAACACTGTCGGCTTCGACTGCTCAGGTCTGGTGCGGTATGCCTTCGCCGGGGTCGGCGTGCTGATCCCGCGGTTCTCCGGTGATCAGTACAACGCCGGTCGCCACGTTCCGCCCGCTGAGGCCAAGCGCGGCGACCTGATCTTTTACGGCCCAGGCGGCGGCCAGCACGTCACCCTGTATCTGGGCAACGGCCAAATGCTGGAGGCATCCGGAAGCGCCGGCAAAGTCACGGTGAGCCCGGTGCGAAAGGCCGGAATGACGCCGTTCGTGACTAGGATCATCGAATACTGAGCCAGGTGTGATTTGCCGGGCACCACCGCGGCGTCGACGGAATCCAGGAGGCCTGGAATAGTTGAACGCGGGCGCGTCGCTGCCCCGCGACGTTGGTCATGTCGGCAGTCGTGTCCGATTGAGCTGTGGAGGATTTTGATGACATCAGCAGGTGGGTTCCCCGCGGGCGCCGGCGGTTACCAGACCCCGGGTGGGCATTCAGCTTCGCCAGCCCACGAGGCGCCCCCCGGTGGTGCCGAGGGGCTGGCCGCCGAGGTGCACACGCTGGAGCGGGCCATCTTCGAGGTCAAGCGGATTATCGTCGGCCAGGACCAGCTGGTGGAGCGGATGCTCGTCGGCCTGCTGTCCAAGGGGCATGTGCTGCTTGAGGGCGTTCCCGGCGTGGCCAAGACGTTGGCGGTGGAGACCTTCGCTCGGGTGGTCGGCGGGACATTTTCGCGCATCCAGTTCACCCCGGATCTGGTGCCCACCGACATCATCGGGACGCGCATCTACCGGCAAGGCAGGGAGGAATTCGACACCGAACTCGGACCGGTGGTGGCCAACTTCCTGCTCGCCGACGAGATCAACCGGGCTCCGGCGAAGGTGCAGTCGGCGTTGCTGGAAGTCATGCAGGAGCGCCATGTGTCCATCGGCGGTAGGACCTTCCCGATGCCCAGCCCGTTCCTGGTGATGGCGACGCAGAACCCGATCGAGCACGAGGGCGTCTACCCGCTACCGGAGGCGCAACGGGACCGCTTCCTGTTCAAGATCAACGTGGGCTACCCGTCGCCCGAAGAAGAGCGCGAAATCATCTACCGTATGGGTGTTACCCCGCCGCAGGCCAAGCAGATCCTGAGCACGGGCGACCTGCTGCGGCTGCAGGAGATAGCGGCCAACAACTTCGTCCACCACGCGCTGGTCGACTATGTCGTTCGAGTCGTCTTCGCCACCCGCAAACCCGAGCAGTTGGGGATGAACGACGTGAAGAGCTGGGTCGCGTTCGGCGCATCCCCGCGTGCTTCGCTGGGCATCATCGCCGCCGCACGGTCCCTGGCGCTGGTCCGGGGCCGTGACTATGTCATCCCGCAAGACGTCATCGAGGTCATTCCTGATGTGCTGCGACACCGGCTCGTGCTCACCTATGACGCGCTCGCCGACGAAATCTCACCGGAGATCGTCATCAACCGTGTGCTGCAGACTGTGGCGCTGCCACAGGTGAATGCCGTTCCACAGCAAGGCCATTCGGTGCCGCCGGTGATGCAGGCCGCGGCCGCGGCGAGCGGCCGGTGACCGAATCCAAAGCGCCGGCGGTGGTGCATCCGCCGTCGATGCTGCGCGGGGACATCGACGACCCGAAGCTGGCGGCGGCGCTGCGCACCCTCGAGTTGACCGTCAAGCAGAAGCTCGACGGTGTCTTGCACGGCGATCACCTCGGCCTGATACCTGGGCCGGGTTCGGAGCCAGGGGAGTCGCGCCTCTACCAGCCCGGTGACGATGTCCGCCGGATGGACTGGGCGGTCACCGCTCGCACCACTCACCCGCATGTCCGGCAGATGATCGCCGACCGGGAACTGGAAACCTGGCTGGTGGTCGACATGTCGGCCAGCCTGGATTTTGGCACCGCCTGCTGCGAGAAACGTGACCTCGCGGTGGCGGCGGCGGCTGCCATCACCTTCCTCAACAGCGGCGGCGGCAACCGGCTCGGTGCGCTGATCGCCAACGGCGCCGCGATGACTCGGGTGCCGGCTCGCACCGGGCGCCAACATCAGCACACGATGTTGCGCACCATTGCGACCATGCCGCAGGCCCCTGCGGGGGTCCGCGGCGACCTGGCGGTTGCCATCGATGCGCTGCGCCGGCCCGAACGTCGTCGCGGGATGGCGGTGATCATCAGCGATTTTCTGGGCCCGATCAACTGGATGCGTCCGCTGCGGGCGATCGCAGCCCGCCATGAGGTGCTGGCCATCGAAGTGCTCGATCCGCGCGATGTCGAATTGCCGGACGTGGGTGATGTGGTGCTGCAGGACGCCGAATCCGGGGTTGTGCGCGAGTTCAGCATCGACCCTGCGCTGCGCGACGACTTCGCTAGGGCAGCTGCGGCGCACCGGGCCGACGTGGCGCGCACCATCCGCGGTTGCGGGGCACCCTTGCTATCGCTTCGCACCGACCGCGACTGGCTTGCCGATATCGTACGATTCGTCGCCTCTCGCCGGCGTGGGGCATTGGCGGGACACCAGTGATGGGTCAGTTATGACATTGCCGTTGCTGGGGCCGATGACGCTATCCGGCTTCGCGCATTCATGGTTCTTCCTATTCCTGTTTGTCGTGGCCGGACTGGTCGCGCTGTACATCCTGATGCAGCTGGCGCGCCAGCGGCGAATGCTGCGGTTCGCCAACATGGAGTTGCTGGAGAGCGTCGCACCCAAGCGGCCATCCCGCTGGCGGCATGTCCCGGCGATCCTGCTGGTGTTATCGCTGCTGCTGTTCACCATCGCGATGGCCGGTCCGACGCATGACGTCCGGATTCCCCGCAACCGCGCGGTGGTGATGTTGGTGATCGACGTGTCGCAGTCGATGCGCGCCACCGACGTCGAGCCCAGCCGGATGGTGGCCGCGCAGGAGGCTGCCAAGCAGTTCGCCGACGAGTTGACCCCGGGCATCAATCTGGGATTGATTGCCTACGCGGGCACGGCGACGGTCCTGGTGTCGCCGACGACCAACCGGGAGGCGACCAAGAATGCGCTGGACAAGTTACAGTTCGCCGACCGTACCGCCACCGGGGAGGCGATCTTCACCGCGCTGCAGGCCATCGCCACGGTTGGCGCGGTGATCGGTGGCGGCGACACGCCGCCGCCGGCGCGCATCGTGCTGTTCTCCGACGGCAAGGAGACGATGCCGACCAACCCGGACAACCCCAAGGGCGCCTACACCGCCGCCCGCACCGCCAAGGACCAGGGCGTGCCGATTTCGACGATCTCGTTCGGCACCCCATACGGCTTCGTCGAGATCAACGACCAGCGCCAACCGGTGCCCGTCGACGACGAAACGATGAAGAAGGTCGCCCAGCTCTCCGGTGGAAATTCCTACAATGCGGCGACTTTGGCCGAGCTGAGGGCCGTTTACTCGTCGCTGCAGCAGCAGATCGGCTACGAGACCATCAAGGGTGACGCCAGCGTCGGCTGGTTGCGGTTGGGTGCGCTGGCGCTGGCGTTGGCGGCGCTAGCGGCGCTGCTCATCAACCGGCGGTTGCCGACTTAGCTTCTCCCGCGGCCCCGGCAGCCCGCGAGCGTAACCTGGCTGCGATTTCCGGCGCGGATTTTCGCAGTGCGGTTACGCTCGGAAAGCGCGGGCCTCGCCCACGCGGCGGATGATGTCAGCGGGGTGGTCCTCGGCGACGACCCGGACCACGATCCACCCGTAGCGGTGCTGGACTTTCTCGTGCCGGAGGATGTCTTTCCGGTAGTGGTAGCGACTGGTCAGATGGTGGTCGCCGTCATACTCGGCCGCGACCTTGATGTCTTGCCAGCCCATATCCAAATGGGCTTCCGCCCAGCCCCATTCGTTGCGCACCGCGATCTGCGTCTGGGGGCGCGGAAAGCCGGCGCGGATCAACAACAAGCGCAGCCAGGTTTCCTTGGGGGACTGGGCACCGCCGTCGACGAGGTCCAGAGCGGCTCTTGCGGCCTTCATGCCACGGCGGCCCCGATAGCGCTCGATCAGCGGCTCGACGTCGGCCACCTTCAAATCGGTGGCCTGTATCAGGGCGTCGACGGCCGCGACGGCGGGGTCCAATGGAAATCGACTGGTCAGGTCGAGCGCCGTTCGCTCCGGTGTGGTCACGCGCATGCCCTCGATGACGCAGATCTCGTCGGGCTCGATGCGCTCTTCCCAGACTTGCAGCCCCGGGGCACGGCGGCGGTTGGTGTCGATGATCGCGGCGGGAAGATCCGCGTCGATCCACTTGGCGCCATGGAAGGCAGAAGCCGAGTAGCCGGCCAGCACGCCGCGGCGGCGCGAGCGCAGCCACAGCGCTTTTGCACGCAATTGCGCGGTCAGTTCCACACCCTGCGGCACGTACACGTCTTTATGTAGCGCGACATACCTGCTGCGCAATTCGTAGGGCGTCAATACACCCGCAGCCAGGGCCTCGCTGCCCAGAAAGGGATCCGTCATGGTCGAAGTGTGCTGAGTCACACCGACAAACGTCACGAGCGTAACCCCAGTGCGAAAGTTCCCGCCGGAAATCGCAGCCACGTTACGCTCGTGGACATACCGATTTCGGCCCGGCCGCGGCGAGACGATAGGTTGTCGGGGTGACTGCCACAGCCACTGAAGGGGCCAAACCCCCATTCGTATCCCGTTCAGTCCTGGTTACCGGAGGAAACCGGGGGATCGGGCTGGCGATCGCACAGCGGCTGGCTGCCGACGGCCACAAGGTGGCCGTCACCCACCGTGGATCCGGAGCGCCAAAGGGGCTGTTTGGCGTCGAATGTGACGTCACCGACAGCGACGCCGTCGATCGCGCCTTCACGGCGGTAGAAGAGCACCAGGGTCCGGTCGAGGTGCTGGTGTCCAACGCCGGCCTATCCGCGGACGCATTCCTCATGCGGATGACCGAGGAAAAGTTCGAGAAGGTCATCAACGCCAACCTCACCGGGGCGTTCCGGGTGGCTCAACGGGCATCGCGCAGCATGCAGCGCAACAAATTCGGTCGAATGATATTCATAGGTTCGGTCTCCGGCAGCTGGGGCATCGGCAACCAGGCCAACTACGCAGCCTCCAAGGCCGGAGTGATTGGCATGGCCCGCTCGATCGCCCGCGAGCTGTCGAAGGCAAACGTGACCGCGAATGTGGTGGCCCCGGGCTACATCGACACCGATATGACCCGCGCGCTGGATGAGCGGATTCAGCAGGGGGCGCTGCAATTTATCCCAGCGAAGCGGGTCGGCACCCCCGCCGAGGTCGCCGGGGTGGTCAGCTTCCTGGCTTCCGAGGATGCGAGCTATATCTCCGGTGCGGTCATCCCGGTCGACGGCGGCATGGGTATGGGCCACTGACACAACACAAGGACGCACATGACAGGACTGCTGGACGGCAAACGGATTCTGGTTAGCGGAATCATCACCGACTCGTCGATCGCGTTTCACATCGCACGGGTAGCCCAGGAGCAGGGCGCCCAGCTGGTGCTCACCGGGTTCGACCGGCTGCGGCTGATTCAGCGCATCACCGACCGGCTGCCGGCAAAGGCCCCGCTGCTCGAACTCGACGTGCAAAACGAGGAGCACCTGGCCAGCTTGGCCGGCCGGGTGACCGAGGCGATCGGGGCGGGCAACAAGCTCGACGGGGTGGTGCATTCGATTGGGTTCATGCCGCAGACCGGGATGGGCATCAACCCGTTCTTCGACGCGCCCTACGCGGATGTGTCCAAGGGCATCCACATCTCGGCGTATTCGTATGCTTCGATGGCCAAGGCGCTGCTGCCGATCATGAACCCCGGAGGTTCCATCGTCGGCATGGACTTCGACCCGAGCCGGGCGATGCCGGCCTACAACTGGATGACGGTCGCCAAGAGCGCGTTGGAGTCGGTCAACAGGTTCGTGGCGCGCGAGGCCGGCAAGTACGGTGTGCGTTCGAATCTCGTTGCCGCAGGCCCTATCCGGACGCTGGCGATGAGTGCGATCGTCGGCGGTGCGCTCGGCGAGGAGGCCGGCGCCCAGATCCAGCTGCTCGAGGAGGGCTGGGATCAGCGCGCTCCGATCGGCTGGAACATGAAGGATGCGACGCCGGTCGCCAAGACGGTGTGCGCGCTGCTGTCTGACTGGCTGCCGGCGACCACGGGTGACATCATCTACGCCGACGGCGGCGCGCACACCCAATTGCTCTAGAACGCATGCAATTTGATGCCGTCCTGCTGCTGTCGTTCGGCGGACCGGAAGGGCCCGAGCAGGTGCGGCCGTTCCTGGAGAACGTTACCCGGGGCCGCGGTGTGCCTGCCGAACGGTTGGACGCGGTGGCCGAGCACTACCTGCATTTCGGTGGGGTATCACCGATCAATGGCATTAATCGCACACTGATCGCGGAGCTGGAGGCGCAGCAAGAACTGCCGGTGTACTTCGGTAACCGCAACTGGGAGCCGTATGTAGAAGATGCCGTTACGGCCATGCGCGACAACGGTGTCCGGCGTGCAGCGGTCTTTGCGACATCTGCGTGGAGCGGTTACTCGAGCTGCACACAGTACGTGGAGGACATCGCGCGGGCCCGCCGCGCGGCCGGGCGCGACGCGCCTGAACTGGTAAAACTGCGGCCCTACTTCGACCATCCGCTGTTCGTCGAGATGTTCGCCGACGCCATCACCGCGGCCGCCGCAACCGTGCGCGGTGATGCCCGGCTGGTGTTCACCGCGCATTCGATCCCGACGGCCGCCGACCGCCGCTGTGGCCCCAACCTCTACAGCCGCCAAGTCGCCTACGCCACAAGGCTGGTCGCGGCCGCTGCCGGATACTGCGACTTTGACCTGGCCTGGCAGTCGAGATCGGGCCCGCCGCAGGTGCCCTGGCTGGAGCCAGACGTTACCGACCAGCTCACCGGTCTGGCTGGGGCCGGCATCAACGCGGTGATCGTGTGTCCCATTGGATTCGTCGCCGACCATATCGAGGTGGTGTGGGATCTCGACCACGAGTTGCGATTACAAGCCGAGGCAGCGGGCATCGCGTACGCCCGGGCCAGCACCCCCAATGCCGACCCGCGGTTCGCTCGACTAGCCAGAGGTTTGATCGACGAACTCCGTTACGGCCGTATACCTGCGCGGGTGAGTGGCCCCGATCCGGTGCCGGGCTGTCTGTCCAGCATCAACGGCCAGCCATGCCGTCCGCCGCACTGCGTGGCTAGCGTCAGTCCGGCCAGGCCGAGTGCAGGATCGCCGTGACCGCGGACATCCGGGCCGAGCGCACCACGGCGGTCAACGGTCTCAACGCATCGGTGGCACGCTGAGCGTCCGACAACGACTGCGTTCCGATCGGCAATCGACTCAGCCCGGCACTGACCGCGATGATCGCATCGACGTGCGCGGCATTCTCGAGCACCCGCAATGCGCGCGATGGCGCGTGGTCGGGAACCCGGTGTTGCCGTGACGATTCGAGCAACTGCTCGACGAGGCCACGGGGATTGGCGACGTCGCTAGATCCCAGTCCGATGGTGCTCAAGGCTTCGGCGGCCGAGCGCACCGCTGACCGCAACGCGTATTCGGCATCGCCGAGCTCGTAGTGTTCCAACACTGGGGCCCCGGGAAGTGAATACACCATCCAAGAAAGTGCACACAATTCGGGCGTGAGTGGCTCGCTCTGCGCGGCTTCGTCGACATCGCCATAGGAGAACTCCGGGACCAGGCCAACGGCGCTGCCGGGATCCTCCGGGTTGGCGACGATCACCGCCTCGCCGGCGGCAAGGGCGTCGTGCTCGAACTGTGTTCCCGCAGCCAGCCCGCGCACATCGCCCGGCACCGGCAACACCACATTGATCGTCCCCCGCAGTCGGCGCCGGCCCACCGCGGCGCGCAGTGTCTGCAGGAGCGAGACCGTTCCAGCATCGTGGACGTCGGGCCACGGCAGCCCGGTGTGGCCCGCAGCCACGGCATCATAAGCTGCGACGGATTGCGTTGGCGCCCAAAGTGATAATGCATCCAACACGTCGTCGGGAGCAGCCTTGCCGGCGAGCCAAGCGTTAGCCCAGATCGACAGCGAAACACTGGGACACCACATGATCTTGCAGTGTAGTTGTTCGACCCGGCTGACGCGGATCACGCGTATCCTAAGCGCATGCCCGTCGCTTTGATCTGGCTTATCGCGGCGTTGGTGCTCGTCGGCGCAGAGGCACTGACCGGCGACATGTTCTTGCTGATGCTCGGCGGCGGTGCGCTGGCCGCCTCGGTAAGCAGCTGGCTGCTGGCTTGGCCGATGTGGGCCGACGGGGCGGTGTTTCTCCTCGTCTCGGTGCTGCTGCTGGTGTTGGTTCGGCCGGCGGTGCGGCGCCGGCTGACGCAGACCAAAGGTGTGCAGCTGGGCATCGAGGCGCTGGAGGGTAAGAAGGCGGTGGTGCTTGGTCGGGTGGCCCGCGACGGGGGTCAGGTGAAGCTGGACGGCCAGGTGTGGACGGCGCGCCCGCTCAACGACGGTGATGTGTTCGAACCTGGTGACTCGGTGACCGTGGTGCAAATCGACGGCGCCACGGCGGTGGTCTTCAAGGACGTGTAGGGACTCGAGAAAGGAATTCCGGTGCAAGGAGCCGTTGCTGGTCTGGTGTTTCTGGCCGTCCTGGTGATTTTCGCCATCATCGTGGTGGCCAAGTCGGTGGCGCTGATCCCGCAGGCGGAGGCCGCGGTGATCGAGCGGCTGGGTCGCTATAGTCGTACGGTCAGTGGGCAGTTGACGCTGTTGGTGCCGTTCATCGACCGCGTCCGGGCTCGGGTGGACCTGCGCGAGCGGGTGGTGTCGTTTCCGCCGCAACCGGTGATCACCGAGGACAACTTGACGCTGAACATCGACACCGTCGTCTACTTCCAGGTGACCGTTCCGCAGGCGGCGGTGTACGAGATCAGCAATTACATCGTCGGGGTCGAACAGCTCACCACCACCACCCTGCGCAACGTTGTCGGCGGGATGACGCTGGAGCAGACGTTGACCTCGCGTGACCAGATCAACGCCCAGCTGCGCGGCGTTCTCGATGAGGCGACCGGCCGCTGGGGTCTGCGGGTGGCGCGGGTGGAGCTGCGCAGCATCGATCCGCCGCCGTCGATTCAGGCGTCGATGGAAAAGCAGATGAAGGCCGACCGGGAGAAGCGAGCGATGATTCTGACCGCCGAAGGTACCCGGGAGGCGGCGATAAAACAGGCCGAGGGGCAAAAGCAGGCGCAGATCCTGGCCGCCGAGGGCGCCAAGCAGGCCGCGATCTTGGCTGCTGAGGCCGATCGGCAGTCTCGGATGCTGCGCGCTCAGGGTGAGCGCGCCGCGGCCTACCTGCAGGCGCAAGGGCAGGCCAAGGCCATCGAGAAGACGTTCGCCGCGATCAAGGCTGGCCGGCCCACCCCGGAGATGCTGGCCTACCAATACCTGCAGACGCTGCCGGAGATGGCGCGTGGGGACGCCAACAAGGTATGGGTGGTGCCCAGCGACTTCAACGCCGCACTGCAGGGGTTCACCAGGCTGCTGGGCAAGCCGGGTGAGGACGGGGTGTTCCGGTTCGAGCCGTCCCCGGTCGAAGACCAGCCCAAGCACGCGGCCGACGGTGACGACGCCGAGGTCGCCGGCTGGTTCTCCACCGATACCGACCCGTCGATCGCTCGGGCGGTGGCTACAGCCGAGGCGATAGCCCGCAAGCCGGTCGAGGGTTCGCTGGGGACGCCCCCCAGGTTGACTCAATAGAGTGGTCCGATGAGTGGTTTGACCTCACCGAAAACCTATGCGGTACTGGCAGCTCTGCAGGCGGGCGACGCGGTGGCGTGCGCCATCCCGCTGCCACCTATCGCCAGGTTACTCGACGACTTGGACGTTCCGGTCAGCGTTCGCCCGGTGCTGCCGGTGGTCAAGGCCGCCTCTGCGGTCGGTTTGTTGTCGGTCACCCGATTCCCGGCCTTGGCGCGGCTGACGACAGCGATGTTGACGTTGTACTTCATCCTCGCCGTGGGGGCACATGTCCGGGTGCGAGATCGCGTTGTTAATGCGATTCCGGCGGCGTCATTCCTGACGTTGTTCGCGCTGATGACGGCAAAGGGGCCGGAGCGCACTTAAGCATGGAGGCGCAACTCGACCTATGGCAGTGGTGTGTCGGTCGGTGAGGTCGAGGTGCTCAAGGTCGAAAACAGCCGGGTGCGCGCCGAGCAGCTGGCCAAACTGTACGAATTGCGCTCAAGTCGGGATCGGGTCAGGGTCGACGCCGCACTAGCCGAGCTGAGCCGCGCCGCGGCCGCCCGCGGTTGTGCCGGTACTAGCGGGCTCGGCAACAACCTGATGGCGCCGGGGCCGCCCCATTCCCTCCTGGGACGGGATCGCTGACGCCACAATCGACCTGCTACGAAGGCTGGCCGAGCGGCTGGGGTACACACTGGATTGGCGAGCGATCCGTGGAGCCGAACCCGTTGCCACCGCCATTCTGCGTCGGTTAGTCTCTTTTTCGACCTTGGGGCGCGGAGGGTCGTTATGGTGTGTCACAGTGCTTTGCTGTCAAAGGCATTGGCGGTGCCGACCAAGCGACACTGGGCAGTGCAGAAATCCTCGTGAAATACGCTCAACTCGCTGACAAACGCGCTCGGGTATATGTCCTGGTGTCGACCTGGTTGGTCGTGTGGGGTATCTGGCATGTGTATTTTGTCGAAGCTGTCTTTCCGAATGCCATCCTGTGGTTGCATTATTACGCGGCCAGCTATGAATTCGGGTTTGTACGTCGCGGGCTGGGCGGTGAACTGATTCGCATGTTGACCGGCGATCATTTCTTTGCCGGCGCCTATACCGTTCTGTGGACGTCTATCACGGTGTGGCTGATCGCCCTTGCCGTCGTGGTGTGGCTTATCCTTTCCACGGGCAACCGGTCCGAGCGCAGGATAATGCTTGCCCTCCTCGTTCCGGTGCTACCCTTTGCCTTTTCTTACGCCATCTATAATCCACATCCGGAACTCTTCGGGATGACCGCGTTGGTAGCCTTCAGCATTTTTCTGACCAGGGCCCACACCTCTCGAACCCGGGTGATCCTCAGTACGCTGTACGGACTTACGATGGCCGTGCTGGCGCTCATACACGAAGCGATTCCACTGGAATTCGCACTCGGCGCGGTGCTGGCGATAATCGTGTTGTCGAAGAATGCGACAGGTGCGACAAGGCGAATCTGTACTGCGTTGGCCATCGGTCCGGGGACCGTCTCAGTATTGTTGCTCGCTGTGGTCGGGCGTCGCGATATCGCGGACCAGTTGTGTGCCCATATCCCGCATGGGATGGTCGAAAATCCGTGGGCGGTTGCAACGACACCGCAGCGAGTTCTCGATTACATATTCGGTCGTGTCGAGAGCCATGCAGATTACCACGATTGGGTGTGCGAGCATGTGACCCCGTGGTTTAACCTCGACTGGATTACCTCTGCAAAGCTGGTGGCCGTGGTTGGCTTCCGCGCACTATTCGGTGCATTCCTCCTCGGGTTGCTGTTCTTCGTTGCCACGACATCGATGATCCGCTATGTCTCCGCCGTGCCGGTCAGAACCTTCTTTGCCGAACTGCGCGGCAATCTGGCGTTGCCGGTGCTGGCATCGGCATTGCTGGTTCCGCTGTTCATCACCGCTGTCGACTGGACTCGCTGGTGGGTGATGATCACACTCGACGTGGCCATTGTCTACATCTTGTACGCGATCGACAGACCGGAGATCGAGCAACCGCCGTCGAGGAGAAACGTGCAGGTCTTCGTCTGCGTTGTGTTGGTGCTGGCGGTGATACCGACCGGGTCCGCCAACAACATCGGCAGATGAGGCACCCCGCGGGACCACCCGAAGGCGGGCATGGTGACGTAGGCCAACCGCCGCTGACATGCTTGGGACGGTGATGCTGTTGCAGGCCTATTAGGGGTTGTCGGATCGGGAGCCTTGTGACCGGTTGGCCCTTGATCTGCGTTGGGAGGCCGCGGCGGGGTTGACGGTGCACGCGCCGTCGTTGCATCCCACGGTGTTGGTCGGGATGCGTAACCGGCTGCGGGCTTCGGATCCGACGTGTTGGTGGATGCACCATTTTCAAATGCCGTCGCGGGTCGAAACTTGGGTGCCGTCGAAGAATAACCCCACCAAAGGCCCTACATCAGCGCCGTCCTACGTTCGTGTGTCGGACAATCCTTAGTGCCGATGCCGGATATTCGGGCACTAACGGAAAAGACGTCCTCCGCGTAGAGGCTCCGTTGTTCGAGGCCCAGTTACAGGGGCAAGGTCAGTGGCCGTGACCTCTGCTTCCCGACACGAGAATGCTGGCCGACCGAACGTAGCGCGGTGCGTTGACGGCATCGAGCTGCCACGCCAAATTTGCACGCGCTGATGCGCTGACCCCGACCGAAGGTTTATCAAATGAGAGCCGGCTCGCGCACAGGGTCGTCGTAACCCGGCATGCGTCGGTGCTGCCGTCGATAATTGCGGATCTCATAGACGAGCCCAGTCAGACCTAGCGCGCCCGTGCATACCGACACCAGGATCAGCAGCGGGCTACCGCTACCGGCGAACGCGTCGCCCAGGATGACCACCGCCGCGGTGCCGGGGAGCAAGCCTGCCAAGGTCGCCCAGGCGAAGGACAGGATCCGCACGCCCGAGGCGCCGGCGGCATAGTTGATCGCCGCGAACGGGACGACGGGAATGAGCCGCAGCGACAAGATGGCCAGCCAGCCTCGCTCACGCAGACGCTCGTCCAGCCGGTTGATCGCTCGGCGGCGCACCAGACTGTTCAGCTGCCAGCCGGTGGCACGCACCAGCAGCATCGCGATTACCGCGCTAGCGGTGCTGCCGACCACCGCGATGAATACGCCCACCACAGAGCCGAACAACAGCCCGGCGGCCAACGTGAACGCGGTGCGGGGGAATGGCGGCACCGTGACGACGGTATGCACCAGCAAAAATGCCAGCGGGAACCACGCGCCCAGTGACTTGGCCCAGTCGCGCAATTCCACCGCAGTGGGCACCGGAACCAGCAGCGCGACCACTACCAGTACTGTGATTCCCACCACTGTTCCCACGATGCGCGGCAGCGACGCCTGACGCGCGACCGCGCCGAGCGAGGTGGCGATACCGTGCACGGTTTCGGTGGTGTTGCAGATGGCGGGAGCCGTCACGTCTTCGGAGCGTACGGGGTCAACATGAATAACTCGTTTCCCCAGGCTGGCGTTTCGTCACACTCCGGCCGCGATTGCCGCACCTGGGCGTCTATATGGGCGTCCCGATCAACTAGCCTTATTAGTTAAGTGACAATCCCGAAGCAAGCCCAAGCAACATCGCTAATTGCTGGGAAAACAGGAGCAGTCGGTGTCCATTGATGTACCCGAGCGTGCCGACCTAGAACAGGTTCGCGGGCGCTGGCGCAACGCGGTTGCCGGTGTGCTGTCCAAGAGCAACCGTACCGACTCAGCACAACTCGGCGATCACCCCGAGCGGCTGCTGGATACCCAGACCGCTGACGGGTTCGCCATCCGGGCCCTCTACACCGCGTTCGACGAGCTCCCGGAGCCGCCGTTGCCGGGCCAGTGGCCCTTTGTGCGCGGCGGAGACCCGCTGCGCGACGTGCATTCCGGCTGGAAGGTCGCCGAGGCGTTTCCCGCCAACGGTGCGACGGCCGACACCAACGCGGCGGTGCTGGCCGCGCTCGGCGAGGGGGTCAGCGCGCTGCTGATCCGGGTGGGGGAGTCGGGTGTGGCGCCTGACCGGCTCACGGCGCTGCTGTCCGGGGTGTATCTGAACCTGGCGCCGGTCATCCTCGACGCCGGCGCCGACTACCGCCCGGCCTGCGACGTCATGCTGGCGCTGGTCGCCCAGCTCGATCCCGGCCAGCGCGACACCCTGTCGATCGACCTGGGCGCCGACCCGCTGACGGCGTCGCTGCGCGATCGTCCCGCCCCGCCGATCGAGGAGGTCGTCGCGGTCGCATCCCGGGCGGCCGGCGAACGTGGGCTTCGTGCGATCACCGTCGACGGACCGGCCTTCCACAACCTGGGCGCGACCGCGGCCACCGAACTCGCGGCCACCGTCGCGGCCGCGGTGGCCTACCTGCGGGTGCTCACCGAATCCGGGCTCGTGGTGAGTGACGCGCTGCGGCAGATCAGCTTCCGGCTCGCCGCCGACGACGACCAGTTCATGACGCTGGCCAAGATGCGGGCTCTACGTCAACTGTGGGCGCGGGTCGCCGAGGTCGTGGGCGACCCGGGTGGCGGCGCGGCCGTCGTGCACGCGGAGACGTCGCTACCGATGATGACCCAGCGTGATCCGTGGGTGAACATGCTGCGCTGCACGCTGGCGGCCTTCGGCGCCGGTGTCGGTGGCGCGGACACCGTGCTGGTGCACCCGTTCGACGTGGCGATTCCCGGCGGCTTTCCCGGCACGGCGGCCGGCTTTGCGCGCCGGATCGCTCGCAACACCCAACTGCTGCTTTTAGAAGAGTCGCATGTCGGCAGGGTGCTCGATCCCGCCGGCGGGTCGTGGTTCGTCGAAGAGCTCACCGACCGGCTGGCTCGGCGCGCCTGGCAGCGTTTCCAGGCCATCGAGGCCCGTGGCGGCTTCGTCGAGGCCCACGACTTCCTGGCCGGCCAGATCGCCGAGTGCGCCGCCCGCCGCGCCGACGACATCGCCCATCGGCGCCTGGCGATCACCGGCGTCAACGAATACCCGAACCTGGGCGAACCCGCGCTGCCGCCCGGTGATCCGACATCGCCGGTGCGCCGCTACGCTGCCGGATTCGAAGCATTGCGCGATCGATCCGATCACCACCTAGCCCGCACTGGCGCACGGCCGCGGGTGCTGTTGCTGCCGTTGGGTCCGCTGGCCGAGCACAACATCCGGACGACCTTCGCCACCAACCTGCTGGCGTCCGGCGGCATCGAGGCGATCGACCCGGGAACGGTTGATGCGGGCACCGTCGGGAATGCCGTTGCCGATGCCGGTTCGCCCAGCGTTGCCGTGATCTGCGGCACCGATGCGCGCTACCGGGACGAGGTTGCCGACATTGTGCAAGCGGCCCGAGCCGCCGGTGTTTCGAGGGTGTACCTCGCGGGTCCCGAGAAGGCGTTGGGAGATGCCGCACACCGGCCCGACGAGTTTTTGACCGCGAAAATCAATGTGGTGCAAGCCTTGTCGAATCTGCTGACGCGGTTGGGGGCCTAGATGACAACCAAGACACCCGTGATCGGCAGCTTCGCCGGCGTTCCGCTGCATAGCGAGCGTGCCGCGCAATCGCCCACAGAGGCCGCGGTGCACACGCATGTCGCCGCCGCCGCGGCGGCGCACGGGTACACGCCCGAACAGTTGGTGTGGCACACGCCGGAAGGCATTGACGTCACACCGGTATACATCGCCGCCGACCGGGCCGCCGCCGAAGCCGAGGGCTACCCGCTGCACAGCTTCCCGGGCGAGCCCCCCTTTGTGCGCGGCCCCTATCCGACGATGTATGTGAACCAGCCGTGGACCATCCGCCAGTACGCCGGGTTTTCCACCGCCGCGGATTCCAATGCGTTTTACCGACGCAACCTGGCCGCCGGCCAGAAGGGGCTGTCGGTGGCCTTCGATCTGGCCACCCACCGCGGCTACGACTCCGACCATCCCCGCGTGCAGGGCGATGTCGGAATGGCCGGTGTGGCAATCGATTCCATTCTCGACATGCGACAGCTGTTCGACGGCATCGACCTGTCGACCGTGAGCGTGTCGATGACGATGAACGGTGCGGTGCTGCCGATCCTGGCGCTGTATGTGGTTGCCGCCGAGGAGCAGGGCGTGGCGCCGGAGCAGCTGGCCGGCACCATCCAGAACGACATCCTCAAAGAGTTCATGGTCCGCAACACCTACATCTATCCGCCGAAGCCGTCGATGCGGATCATCTCCGACATCTTCGCCTACACCAGCGCCAAGATGCCCAAGTTCAACTCCATCTCCATTTCCGGCTATCACATCCAAGAAGCCGGTGCCACGGCGGATTTGGAGCTGGCCTACACCCTGGCCGACGGCGTCGACTACATCAGGGCGGGCCTGAACGCCGGCCTGGACATCGACAGCTTCGCGCCCCGGCTATCGTTCTTCTGGGGCATCGGGATGAATTTCTTTATGGAGGTCGCCAAACTGCGGGCCGGCCGGTTGCTGTGGAGTGAGCTGGTCGCACAGTTCGCGCCCAAGAGCGCCAAATCCCTTTCGCTGCGTACACATTCGCAAACATCGGGGTGGTCACTGACCGCCCAGGATGTGTTCAACAACGTGGCGCGCACATGCATCGAGGCGATGGCCGCCACCCAGGGGCACACCCAGTCGCTGCACACCAACGCCCTGGACGAGGCGCTGGCGCTGCCCACCGATTTTTCGGCCCGCATCGCGCGCAACACCCAGCTGGTGTTGCAGCAGGAGTCGGGCACCACGCGGCCGATCGACCCGTGGGGGGGCTCCTACTATGTGGAGTGGCTGACCCATCGGCTCGCGCGGCGAGCCCGGGCGCACATCGCCGAGGTCGCTGAACATGGCGGCATGGCGCAGGCCATCAGCGACGGCATCCCCAAGCTGCGCATCGAGGAGGCGGCCGCGCGCACCCAGGCCCGCATCGACTCCGGTCAGCAACCGGTGGTCGGGGTGAACAAATACCAGGTGCCCGAGGACCACGAGATCGAGGTGCTCAAGGTCGAAAACAGCCGGGTGCGCGCCGAGCAGCTGGCCAAACTGCAGCGGCTGCGGGCAGGCCGGGACGAGCCGGCGGTACGGGCCGCGCTGGCCGAGCTGACCCGCGCCGCCGCCGAGCAAGGACGCGCCGGAGCAGACGGGCTGGGCAATAATCTGCTGGCCCTGGCCATCGACGCCGCCCGGGCCCAGGCCACCGTGGGCGAGATCTCCGAAGCGCTGGAGAAGGTGTACGGACGGCACCGGGCCGAGATCCGTACCATTTCCGGGGTCTACCGCGACGAAGTTGGAAAGGCCCCCAACATCGCAGCCGCAACCGAGCTAGTGGAGAAGTTCGCCGAGGCCGACGGCCGCCGGCCCAGGATTCTGATCGCCAAGATGGGCCAGGACGGCCACGACCGCGGGCAGAAGGTGATCGCGACCGCGTTCGCCGACATCGGGTTCGACGTCGACGTGGGGTCGCTGTTTTCCACCCCCGAGGAGGTGGCGCGTCAGGCCGCCGACAACGACGTGCACGTGATCGGGGTGTCCTCGCTGGCCGCCGGCCATCTGACGCTGGTGCCGGCGCTGCGCGACGCGTTGGCGCAGGTGGGCAGGCCCGACATCATGATCGTGGTCGGTGGTGTCATCCCGCCGGGCGACTTCGACGAGCTGTACGCCGCCGGGGCCACCGCCATTTTCCCGCCGGGGACGGTGATTGCCGACGCGGCGATTGACCTGCTGCACAGGCTGGCCGAGCGGCTGGGGTACACGCTGGATTAGCGAGAGGCCCGCGGTGCCGTTTCTGGTTGCATTATCCGGTATCATCTCGGGCGTGCGTGATCATTCGATGACCGTGCGGCTCGACCAGCAAACTCGCCAGCGCCTGCAAGACATTGTGAAAGGCGGATACCGGAGCGCTAATGCGGCGATCGTCGACGCCATCAACAAGCGCTGGGAGGCGCTACACGATGAGCAACTCGACGCCGCCTACGCGGCCGCGATCCATGACAATCCGGCGTACCCGTACGAGTCTGAGGCCGAACGGAGCGCCGCGCGGGCCCGGCGCAACGCCAGGCAGCAGCGCTCGGCACAGTGAACGCGCCGTTGCGTGGTCAGGTCTATCGATGCGACCTCGGATACGGGGCCAAACCGTGGCTCATCGTCTCCAACAACGCCCGCAACCGTCACACCGCCGACGTGGTGGCTGTGCGCCTGACAACAACGCGGAGAACCATACCGACCTGGGTCGCCATGGGCCCCAGCGATCCATTGACCGGATACGTCAACGCGGACAACATCGAGACCCTCGGCAAAGACGAGCTCGGTGACTACCTCGGTGAGGTCACGCCGGCGACGATGAACAAAATCAACACGGCGCTCGCGACCGCGCTGGGGCTACCGTGGCCATGATGGCCGCATCCCACGACGACGACACCGTCGACGGGTTGGCGACGGCCGTGCGCGGCGGTGACCGTGCGGCGCTGCCACGGGCCATCACACTGGTCGAGTCGACCCGCCCCGACCATCGTGAGCAGGCGCAACAGCTGCTGCTGCGATTGCTGCCGGACTCCGGGAACGCCCATCGCGTCGGCATCACCGGGGTCCCGGGGGTGGGCAAGTCGACTGCCATCGAGGCGCTGGGCATGCATCTGATCGAGCGCGGGCATCGGGTGGCGGTGCTGGCGGTCGACCCGTCGTCGACCCGCACGGGTGGATCGATTCTTGGTGATAAAACCCGGATGGCGCGGCTGGCGGTGCACCCGAACGCCTACATCCGGCCGTCCCCGACGTCGGGAACGCTGGGTGGGGTGACGAGGGCCACCCGGGAAACGGTGGTGCTGTTGGAGGCGGCCGGTTTTGATGTGATCCTGATCGAAACCGTCGGGGTGGGCCAGTCCGAGGTCGCGGTGGCCAACATGGTCGACACGTTCGTGTTGCTGACCTTGGCCCGCACCGGTGATCAGTTGCAGGGCATCAAGAAGGGCGTGCTGGAGCTCGCCGACATCGTGGTGGTGAACAAGGCCGACGGGGAGCACCACAAAGAGGCCCGGCTGGCCGCCCGGGAGCTGTCGGCGGCGATCAGATTGATCTATCCTCGCGAAGCACTGTGGCGCCCACCGGTGCTCACCATGAGCGCGGTGGAGGGCAGGGGACTGGCCGAGCTGTGGGACACCGTCGAGCGTCATCGCCAGGTGCTCACCGGGGCCGGCGAATTCGACGCCCGTCGGCGCGATCAGCAGGTCGACTGGACCTGGCAGCTGGTTCGCGACGCCGTCCTGGATCGGGTGTGGTCCAATCCGACGGTGCGCAAGGTCCGCTCCGAGCTCGAGCGTCGGGTCCGCGCCGGCGAACTGACCCCGGCCCTGGCGGCTCAGCAAATACTGGAGATAGCTAACCTAACGGATAGGTAAATAAATCCGTGTTTGCCGATGGTCGCTGCGAAATCCACGTAAGTTCGACCGTGTGATGGTTGACACCGGAGTCGATCACCGCGCGGTTTCGTCCCACGACGGACCGGACGCGGGCCGGCGGGTGTTTGGTGCGGCGGACCCACGCTTTGCGTGCGTCGTTCGAGCCTTTGCCAGCATGTTTCCGGGGCGCCGGTTCGGTGGCGGAGCGCTGGCGGTGTATCTCGACGGGCAGCCGGTCGTCGACGTGTGGAAGGGGTGGGCTGATCGGGCCGGATGGGTGCCGTGGTCGGCGGATTCCGCGCCGATGGTGTTCTCGGCGACCAAGGGCATGACGGCCACGGTCATCCACCGGCTGGCCGACCGGGGGCTGATCGACTACGAAGCTCCCGTTGCCGAGTATTGGCCGGCGTTCGGCGCCAACGGCAAGGCAACCCTGACGGTTCGTGACGTGATGCGACACCAGGCCGGCCTGTCCGGATTGCGTGGCGCGACGCAGCAAGACTTGCTGGATCACGTCGTGATGGAAGAGCGGCTGGCGGCGGCGGTGCCCGGGCGGCTGCTGGGCAAATCCGCCTACCACGCGCTGACGTTCGGTTGGTTGATGTCGGGCCTGGCCAGGGCCGTCACCGGAAAGGACATGCGCCTGCTGTTCCGCGAGGAACTTGCCGAGCCGTTGGACACCGACGGCTTGCACCTGGGTCGGCCGCCGGCCGACGCGCCGACGCGGGTCGCCGAGATCATCATGCCGCAAGATATTGCCGCCAATGCGGTGCTGACCTGTGCGATGCGCCGGCTCGCCCATCGGTTCTCCGGCGGATTTCGCTCCATGTATTTTCCCGGCGCCATCGCGGCCGTGCAGGGCGAGGCGCCGTTGCTGGACGCCGAGATACCCGCGGCCAACGGGGTGGCGACGGCGCGAGCGCTGGCGCGGATGTACGGCGCAATCGCCAACGGCGGCGAGATCGACGGCATACGGTTCTTGTCGCGGGAGCTGGTCACGGGCCTGACCCGCAACCGACGGCAAGTTCTGCCGGATCGAAATCTATTGGTGCCCTTAAATTTTCATCTTGGCTATCACGGTATGCCGATCGGCAACGTGATGCCGGGGTTTGGTCATGTGGGCTTGGGCGGCTCGATCGGCTGGACAGACCCGGAGACCGGGGTGGCGTTCGCGCTGGTGCACAACCGGCTGCTGTCACCGTTGGTGATGACCGATCACGCAGGCTTTGTCGGCATCTACCACCTGATCCGGCAGGCCGCCGCCCAGGCGCGCAAGCGTGGTTACCAGCCGGTGACGCCATTCGGGGCGCCGTACTCGGAGCCGGGAGCCGCGGCGGGCTAATCTGCCCGCCTAATCGGCCTGCCGGCAGCGGCGCTCGGCGCCACGGTGTCGCGATGCTTCCCGGATGCCGACCTAGCTCGCGGTTTTGGTCGCGATGACGATGTCCTGGAAGCTTAGGTGTGGTTCCCGGCCACTCCATGAGCCGTAGTGCAATGGTTCGTGCACGGCGAGGCCGAACTTGCCATAGACATCCCTGACGAAGGTCTCCGGCAAGCCGATTGCTTCTTCGGGCCGCTTCTTGTGGATTGTCCGATAACCCGGTCCCTCATGCTGGAAGTTGTGCGCACTCTTTCCTTCCGCGATGTGGGCTAACGACTCGTCATTGAGCAAGAAGTACGTGCACAGGCATCGTCCGCCGGGCTTCAGCACGCGGGAGATCTCGTCCAGATAGTGCTCCACGTCCGGCGGAAACATGTGGGTGAACACCGAGGTAAGAAACACCACATCGAACGACGCATCCGGATATGGAAAGCGAAAGTCTAGTGACTGGTATTTCCCTTTCGGGTTGTACAGCGAGTTGTAGATGTCGGAGACCTCGAACTGGAAGTTGGGGTGCGCCGAGGTGATGTGCTCCTGGCACCACGCGATGGCTTTCTGCGAGATATCGAAGCCGGCGTAGCGTCCCTCGCTGTTCAGATAGCCGGTGAGCGGCAACGCCATCCGCCCCGAGCCGCAGCCGACGTCGAGCACCGCTTCGTCCGGCTGCAGCCCACACAGGTCGACCAGATACCCGACGAATTCAGCACCGACTTCCTTGTAGGCGCCGCCGACGAATTGTCGCAGGGATTTTGGAGGCAGCGCCTCGGCGGAGCCACCGTCGGCTGAACCGCGTTTCGAGCGCGTCAGGATGTTCTGGAAAAGTCGCTTAATGATGCACCTCAGTTATCGGCCGCGCTTGAAGGTTCAGGAATCCTCCAGGCGGAAGCCGACTTTCATAGTCACCTGGAAGTGCGCGACCGCTCCGTCGACCAGGTGGCCTCGAATTGACTGTACTTCGAACCAGTCCAGCGCGCGCATGGTCTGCGCAGCTCGGGCCAGACCGCCCTGGATTGCCGCGTCGACGCCGTCGGGCGAGGTCCCGACGATCTCGATCACTCGGTAGGTGTGATTGCTCATCGTGTCCCCTCACATTCTTTTACCCGCTCTTACCGGCCAGCGGCACACCAGAATAGTCCGGTGCCATCGGGGGAGCCCTCTACGGCCGGTCACTTTGAGCACTTGCCGCGCGGCAGCTTCGGCCGGATTCTCTCCGTCCTCAATGCCGCTGCCGACCATCATCCACGTGAGTTGCTCGTCGTCGGGATTGCGACCTTCGACCAGAAGCGCCCGGCGGTGGGGGTCGATGAGCACGACCCGGGTGGTGCGGCGACGCCGGCGGTGGTCATCAACTACGAGAGCCGGTCGTCGGCTGGCGGCACCATCGGCCATTCAACAACGTCACAGGTAGCGTGCTGTTTGTATCAGCAGCCGAAACGCCCAGCGCTCCGGCCGACCAAGGCGGCAGCGACGACCGCAGCGACAACCTGGATCGAACGAGTCCAAAACCGCCGCGGACGCCACTCGGCCCTCGTATGATCCCGAGGAGATACCCTACGGGGTGGATTGGGGATGGATCGGCGATGCGCCTCTCGATCGTAACGACTATGTACATGTCAGAGCCTTACGTGCTGGAGTTCTACAGGAGAGCGCGCGCGGCGGCGGACAAAATCACGCCTGACGTCGAGATCATCTTCGTGGATGACGGCTCGCCGGACGCAGCGCTCCAGCAGGCCGTCTCGCTGCTCGACAGCGACCCCTGTGTTCGGGTAATTCAGCTTTCGCGAAATTTCGGCCACCACAAAGCGATGATGACCGGCCTGGCGCACGCCACGGGGGATCTCGTCTTTCTGATCGACTCAGACTTGGAAGAGGACCCGGCTCTCCTAGAGCCGTTCTATGAAAAGCTGATCTCGACGGGCGCCGACGTAGTATTTGGTTGCCACGCGCGGCGGCCCGGCGGTTGGTTGAGGAATTTCGGACCGAAAATCCATTATCGGGCGTCCGCCCTGCTGTGTGACCCCCCGCTTCATGAAAATACTCTCACCGTGCGGCTGATGACAGCCGACTATGTACGCAGCTTGGTCCAGCACCAGGAGCGTGAACTTTCGATTGCCGGTCTGTGGCAGATTACTGGTTTTTACCAGGTGCCCATGTCCGTAAACAAGGCATGGAAAGGAACGACCACATACACGTTTAGGCGTAAAGTAGCGACACTGGTCGACAATGTCACTTCATTTAGCAACAAACCTCGAGTCTTCATTTTCTATCTTGGTGCGGCCATTTTTATTATTTCAAGCTCGGCCGCGGGCTATCTGATCATCGATCGAATTTTCTTTCGCGCTCTGCAAGCGGGGTGGGCATCCGTGATCGTATCCATCTGGATGCTGGGGGGTGTGACGATTTTCTGCATAGGGCTGGTCGGAATTTATGTATCCAAAGTCTTCATCGAAACTAAGCAGCGGCCATACACAATTATCCGAAGAATCTACGGTTCGGATTTAACAACCCGGGAGCCATCCTCTCTGAAGACCGCCTTCCCGGCCGCGCACCTGTCGAACGGGAAACGCGTCACATCAGAGCCAGAGGGATTGGCAACTGGCAACAGGTGAATAAGCGTAGCATGATTCCTGTAAAGGTTGAAAACAATACTTCGCTCGATCAGGTGCAAGACGCTCTTAATTGCGTCGGGTACGCGGTTGTAGAAGATGTGCTTGATGAGGCGTCACTGGCAGCGACCCGTGATCGCATGTATCGTGTACAGGAGCGGATTCTTACCGAGATTGGCAAAGAGCGGCTGGCAAGGGCCGGTGAGCTCGGTGTTCTTCGACTCATGATGAAGTATGACCCTCATTTCTTTACCTTTCTTGAAATCCCCGAAGTCCTAAGCATCGTTGATCGTGTGCTATCTGAAACGGCCATCTTACATCTGCAGAATGGCTTTATCCTTCCGTCCTTCCCGCCCTTCTCCACGCCGGACGTTTTTCAGAATGCGTTCCACCAAGACTTTCCCAGGGTTCTGTCCGGTTACATTGCCTCCGTCAATATTATGTTCGCCATCGATCCCTTTACACGAGACACCGGCGCAACGCTCGTAGTGCCGGGGAGCCACCAGCGCATAGAGAAACCGGACCATACCTACCTCGCGCGCAATGCCGTTCCCGTTCAATGCGCGGCGGGCTCGTTGTTCGTTTTTGACTCTACGCTTTGGCATGCGGCTGGCCGAAACACCTCCGGCAAAGACCGCTTGGCCATAAATCATCAGTTTACGCGCTCGTTTTTCAAGCAGCAGATCGACTACGTCCGCGCGCTGGGCGACGCCGTGGTTCTGGAGCAGCCTGCGCGTACTCAGCAACTGCTCGGATGGTACAGTCGAGTGGTTACCAATCTGGACGAGTATTACCAGCCGCCGGACAAGCGATTGTATCGGAAGGGGCAAGGCTAGTTTTGCGAGAATTCCGTTGCGCCTATTTGAAAGCCCGACATGAAACGATCGCTTTTAAGCGCATATGTCTGTTCTGCAAAAATGTCTAATTTTTCCGATAAAGGTTGGTGGGAAAGCTCGATGCGTGCCGTGTTTTGTAGGTGGCCGGATGATCCACTTAGACAGGCCGTGGAAGCAGAATTTGCGCGTCCCGATGGCGTTGCGGTGGCGTAATGGCCTGGCGAAAGCTCGGGAGAATTTTTGCTCCGTCGGGCGAACTCGACTGGTCGCGAAGTCATGCTGCGCTACCGGTTCCTGAATGGATCGAGGGTGATATTTTCCGCATCTATTTCAGCGGCCGCGATGGTCAGAATCGTTCCAGTATCGGTAGCGTGATCGTCGATCTCGCCGTGGGCGGCAAGATTCTGGACATTCCGGCGGAGCCGATTTTGCGCCCCGGCGCTCGAGGAATGTTTGACGACTGTGGGGTGTCAATCGGATCGATTGTGCGTGCCGGCGATACGCGACTTTTGTACTACACGGGCTGGAATCTCGCTGTCACCGTGCCCTGGAAAAACACCATAGGCGTGGCGATTAGCGAAGCAGGTGCACCATTCGAGCGATGGTCTACTTTTCCCGTCGTTGCGCTGGACGAGCGTGATCCATTCTCGCTTTCTTATCCCTGGGTCATCCAAGATGGAGGGACATACCGTATGTGGTATGGCTCAAATCTAGGCTGGGGAGAGGGCACCGACGAGATACCTCACGTGATCAGGTATGCGCAATCAAGGGACGGTGTCCACTGGGAAAAGCAGGATCGCGTGCATATCGACACAAGCGGATCCGACAATAGCGCGGCCTGTAGGCCGTGCGTCGTCCGCGATGCGGGAGTATACAGAATGTGGTTTTGCGCTCGCGGTGCGAAATATCGGATTTACTGCGCTACATCGGAGGATGGTTTGACTTGGCGGCAACTCGGCAAAGATGAGGGCATCGACGTTTCGCCAGATAGCTGGGACTCGGATATGATCGAGTATCCTTGCGTGTTCGATCACAGGGGACAGCGCTTTATGCTTTATTCGGGCGATGGCTACGGTCGCACCGGGTTCGGTTTGGCGGTGCTGGAGAACTGATCAGGGCTGACAATAGATGTTTAGCGGCTGATGATGCGCTTCCCGCTCGAATAGGCTGAGACCATTATTGCCGCGGTAGCGATGATTTCCCGGATTATCGTCGTCGCCGCGATCACTCACTGCTCGTCGAGGCCCTTTAAGGGCTTCATTGTATCCTTCGCACTGCTTATCTTCATGCGCGCAACGTCAGGATGCGCGTGAGCGCCTCGACAACGCGGCTCTGATCTACCTCCTGAAGTCCAACCCACATCGGCAGACGGATTAGGCGGGAAGCCACGTCGTTGGTGACGGTCAGGTTGCCATTGGTGCGGCCGTAGCGACGCCCGGCCGGCGAATCGTGAAGCGGCACGTAATGAAAGACCGCGCCTATACCTTCGCTCGTCAGACGCGCCAGCACCTCCTCCCGATCGGCGCTGGGCGCTAGTAACACGTAGTACATGTGGGCGTTGTGAGAGCAGCCCTGTGGGATGATCGGACGGCGCAGGAGCCCCCGCTGTTCCAATGATTCGAAGCTTTCATGATACCGGTTCCATAGGTCCAATCGGATACGCGTGATCCGCTCGGCTTCCTCGAACTGAGCCCATAGAAAGGCAGCGACTAATTCGCTGGGCAAATAGGAAGACCCTTTGTCCTGCCACGTATATTTGTCGACCTCGTTGCGAAGGAAGCGGCTGCGATTGGTGCCCTTTTCCCTGAGAATCTCTGCCCGGAGCAGGAAGTCTTCTGAGTTGACAAGCAGGGCGCCGCCTTCGCCGGAAATCACATTCTTGGTCTCGTGAAATGAGAGCGCTCCCAGGTCGCCGATGCTGCCGAGCGCCCGCCCACGATACGACGCCATCGCGCCTTGGGCCGCGTCTTCGACCACCGCCAGGTTGTGGTGCGTGGCGATCTTCATGATCGCGTCCATCTCGCAGGCCACGCCGGCATAGTGAACGGGGACGATGGCCTTGGTTCGCGGGGTGATGGCGTCTACGATGCGAGTTTCATCAATGTTGAGCGTGTCGGGCCGAATATCGACAAAGACTGGCACACCACCGCGCAACACGAAGGCGTTGGCGGTAGAGACAAAGGTGTATGACGGCAGTATGACTTCGTCCCCCTCCTCTATGTCCAGAAGCAGCGCCATCATTTCCAGCGCGGCGGTGCATGAGGGGGTGAGTAGTGCCTTGCGACAACCGGTCTGCTGTTCGAGCCATGCATGGCTACGCCGGGTGAAGGGACCATCGCCGGCCAGGTGGCCGCAAGAATGCGCTTCGGCGATGTACGCGAGCTCCCGGCCGGTCATGTACGGCCGATTGAATGGAACTTTGTGATCTGACACTCGACGCCAACTTCTCAAATCATCGAACAGGGCGCTGAAGTGTTCGGTGATCGGGGTCGAACATCCACCAGAATTCTCCTTGTGGCCGGCGGATCCCTAGCCTTTTCAGGTATCCCAACATGCCTTCACTATTTCTTCATATCTTCCGCAACTCCGTGCTGGGCACCGGACGGCGCTCCGTCTTGGTTCCTATATAGACACCATCCGCGTCAGCGTCGCCAAGGAGTAGGGCGCCCGCTCCGACCACACACCGTGAACCGATGGTGATATGGTCGCGTAGCGTTGCATTGACGCCAATGAAAGATTGCTCCTCTATTACCACGCCACCGGATACGACGATATGAGACGCTAGAAAACAGTGATCGTGAATCGTCGAGTGATGGCCGATATGATTGCCGCTCCACAATGTGACGTTGTTGCCAATCGATACGAATGGCTGGATAGTGTTGTCTTCAAGCAGGAAGACATTTTCACCGATCCGCCCATCGTTCAAGACGGTAGCGTGGGAGCTCACATAGCTGGCGAGTTCATAGCCGAGAGCCTTAGCGGCAAGATATTTTTCCTTCCGCACACCGTTCAGTTTGGCGTAGGCCAGCGCCACGAACATCGCGTGGGACTCCGGCGGAAAGCGTTGTGCGACCTCGTCGAAGGCCACTAAAGGCAGGCCGCAAAACTCGGACACGCTTGCATAGTCTCGGTCGACTGTGAACGCGACGACCTCATATTCCGAATCCCTTGTGAAGTAGTAATGTGCGAGCTGAGCGATGTCGCCGCTCCCAAAAATTACCAATGGTTTGGTCATGACGCCTTCCTAACCAGAATTGTGAATTCATACAAGCCGTAGTCGTGCAGAAGCGCAACACTCTTGGAGTACCTGCGCTTGCAGAGATCAAATAGGGCGCATGGGTCAGCATAGTACAGGTCGTCGCGCATCTTTGATGCATCGGAATAAGATGTCAGGCAATTAAAAGAGAAGCCACGGCGACTCGCGGCATTCAGCATGTCGAGCGTCGCTTCGATGTGAGCGCACCATTCCGTGTCCAACGATTTCAGACGAACATTGAATATTCCACTCGCGACGCTATAGTCCGCCTCCCGATCTATGCGCGCCGCGCAGATGAAGTCTGCGTTCGCCCGACCTTCGAAACGTAGTGCGGCCGCGCGCACCATTTCGGGGGAGACGTCGATGCCGGTGTAATCAGTTTTGAAGCCACGCGCATCTAGGTAGTCCAGTAGAGCCCCATAGCCACAGCCTAGATCGTTGATCGAAAATGGGTCCGCCGCATTGACAATGCGCACCAGCTGGTCAAAGCGCAACGCCTGCCCGGCTTCGCCGTTCCAATCGACGCCGCGCGCGGTGGTGCCGTGTGCTTCGAGTTTCGATGCGTAGTAACGGGCCACGTCAGCGAGCATGGTCGTTGCGTCTTCCGCCATGAAGCTGCCTCACGATTTGTGTGTGTGGGCGTCGGTGCGTGGGTCCGAGACTATACCTTCAACAGTTGCATGCCGAGGCTGCGGCGGGCAATGACCCAAAAACCCGCCGGCACGGTTCGCCGAGCAAGGAAGCGTGGAGACGATAGATAATTTCACTGGCGACAGTACCTCAAATAGTCCGGAGCCTCGGCTCCGACGTTAAAGAGCAGATCCAGAATCGACACGGCGGGCTCGAACCCTCCCCACAATTGCTTATAATCGCGGTAGCCGTCATAATCGAACCAAGTTACCCGGATGCTAAGTTCGTCGAACACGCGCTCATCGACATACGAACGGGCTGAGGGGCCAGAGACATATTCGGTCGCTGCGGCCTGTTGGCAGAGGTTGGCCAGTCTCTCGGTCTTGCCGTCGGCTAATTCGTAGTCCCACGAATTTGCCAGTCGCGTGCTGATACCGAGATAACTGCAAATCGCATTCAATAGACGCCTGTTGAGTAAGGAAAGATTCGTGTGCTGTTCTTCGAGGTAAATCGGCGCGAGCCAGTCAGCGATCTCCGCAAAATGAGCGGCCGCGCTGTAGTTGAATTCTAGTGCCCGCCAGTGCGCTTTCGCCCAATCGGTGCCGTCGATCAGCGTCTCACGTATCTTTTGATGGAAACGTCCCTTCACCTGGACGGGAACAGTTATCCACTGCAACCCCTGGCTCGTTTTGATCCGATTTCTGTTTCGCCAATCACGCTTGGTATATTGCATGTCATCATAGATGATGAATTCATCGACGAATGCAATCAGGTCAAAATATCCTCGCCAAGGTATGTAATTTGATTGAACAATCGCGACTTTCTTCAACGCGGTGTCTCCAATTTAGAATAACAAATACGTCGCGCCCGCGACAGCTCCGCTGGAGCGAGTTCAAGCGATTCTGCGACATATTCAATATGGTGCTCGGGAAGGCCAGGATGGGCCGCGACCCGGGGCGTCCGGTGCGCGATGAACGTCGCATCGTCTCCTGTGAGATAATTGCATCCGATCATATAGGGCTGGCTGCGGCTAGGTTGCTGGCAAAAAGATATCGCGGCCGATCCGTTTCTGGTTTTGTCTTGATGATCAAATCCGCTTCCGTTCACGAGATCGATTCCTGGTCTTCCCCCAGCGTCGCGATGTCGATAGGTGTCGCGCTTTGTTCGTACCCGCACTACGCGGCGGCGAGAACCTCGCCACCGAATCGGGATTGGGGGGAGGATACCACTCGGTCGAGGCCCGTCACCGGCCTTCTAGCGGGTTGACCATCAGTGTTTGCAGGGCCCTATCCCGGTATGGCGCACCACGGGATCGGCAGCGTTCCGGTTGCTGGCGTGGTACCTCGTTGTGGCGCCGTGGTCCATGTCGATTGAGTGCGTGGATCAGTGTAAACCGTTGCGCGCCATGTTCTGTAGGCACTGGTTCGGGTTGTGGTTAGGCTGCACGGTTGGCAGGTTACCAACCACTGAGCCCCTGGGCGGATGTGAGCTCGGACTCCGCCTATGGGGTGTAATTTTGGCAGATTGGGCCGGGTCCCCGTGGTGAGGACTCCTCAACCGGATTGGGTAAGCATGAGGTGGTGCTGGCAGCGGTGTCCTGGTCGCTCTCCCGAGTAGGCCCGTTGTGACTGTCATGTGGGCGAGCGGGTTTGCGCGCGTAGGAGACGATGATTACTACGCACGTGACCAACCACAAGAACGGTGCCCATGTCACCGTGGTGAAAACGAGTGGCGTGGTACCGACTACCCCTTTGGCTCCCAGCTGTCCATAGAGCGGCACGTAGAACGGCTGGCCCGGGACCGCGACGTTGACGATGCTCAGCGCCACGGCCAAACTCACGCAGACGCCGACCGCGCGGCGGCGGTCTCCATGGGCTGCGAGTTGGTCGAATATCCCAGCACCAGGAGGCCCGTTGGGGTCTCGGGCTACCAGTGCAGCGATTGGCAAGACGAAAACGAGATAGTAGAAGGCGACGTCCGCGGGGGAGAAGGTGGCGGTGGCGAGCAACACAATCCCCACCATGACAGGCGGGATACGGCGTCCGAGCGCCAGCACGGCGACCACGACTATGACTAGGACAGCAAACCCGATCTGCGTTCGCGGACCAGTGAGGAAACCCTCTGGGATCTTGCCCGATTGATAGTTCTTGATGCTATCGGGGATCAGCAGGAGTGCCTTGCCAAAGGACACGTTCCGCGGGTCTCGAAGCCCTCCGAACGAACTATTGAACTTGATGATGCCGTGGATCGACTGTGCGATCGTCCCCGGGAAGCCTCGTGGCCACAACAGAAAGGCTGCGATATTGGACACCACCACACCGGTGATCCCGATACCAGCCCACCGCCATTGTCGAGCCGCCAACAACACCACGCCGAGAACGACGAACTGCGGCTTTACCAGGACGGCCAAGATCACCGTGATGGTGGCGAGGCCCCACCGCTGTCGGGACAACGCCACGAAGTAAGCCAGCGCGATCGGTACCACGAACCCTGTCGAGTTGCCTCGATCGATGACCCCCCACGCCGGGATGGCCGCGGCGCCCAGTGTCACGAAGATGACCACTCGCTCCAGACCACGTGCCCCCCGGGCCGCCCAGATGGCGGGAGATATGACCGCCATCGTTAGGGCGACCAGGTAACAGATCAGCCCCAAGCGCGGCGCACCCAGCCAATGGCTGGGTAGTCCGAAAATCGCATACGGTATGCGGGCGGGGGCCCATGCAGCAACCGCGGTCGGCTGGTAATCGGCGGGTAGCGAGATCAGGTAGTCCGCGGGATTGGGTTGAATCCCGGCGGCGGCGACCATGGCGTAGTCGCTGAAGCAGTGCCGACCGATATTCATGCCCCAATCAAGCCAACAGTCCCCAGGGACTACCAAAAGAGTGGAAAAGACGTCGACCGCGTACCACTGACTGAGGGCGTACGCCGTCGCCGCCGAAATCACCGACGCCAGCAGGATGGTGCCGAGCATGAGGGTGCGCTCGGATTGGGAGCCGATCGCCCAGAGCCGCTCCCGGCTCGCGGTCACGGCACCGCGCAACACCTCCGGGGGTCGCTTCATCTGGATTCTCCTCGGTTCTGCGCGAAACGGTAGCAGAGCGCCATGGTTGCCAACGCGGTCGCCGGGCAGTCTAGACCGGATCTTCCTCGTGGCAACCGACAACAGGACGTCGTTGCCGAAAGGGCGCTGGGCACCGACATCTAGGATGAACCCACAGCCACGCCCCGACGTTATGCCATGGCGAAGAGCGACCGACAGGAGCGGGAACCCAGTGAAGCGAGCGCTCATCACCGGAATCACAGGACCGGACGGCTCGTATCTCGCTAAGCTCCCGCTGAAGGGATATGTGGCCGCTGGTAGCCCGGCCGAGGTCTATTTCTGCTGGGCGACACGGAATTATCGCGAATTGTATGGGTTGCTCGCGGTCAACAGCATCTGGTTCAATCACGAATCACCGCGTCACGGCGAGACATTCATGACTCGTAATCCTGCACCATATCGCGGTCGGCAACGAGGCGCTGATCGATGCGCAGACGCTGATGCGCCGGCCCACCCGGATAGGTATCAGTATTGGGGCGTTCCGGCCAGCGTACGAGGCGTGATCGACCGCGCAATGGGTGTTTGCGTTGAGTAATAATCTGAACCGTGTGAACGCATGCATGGATGGATTCCTTGCCCGTATCCGCTCACATGTTGATGCGCACGCGCCAGAATTGCGTTCACTGTTCGATACGATGGCGGCCGAGGCCCGATTTGCACGCGACTGGCTGTCCGAGGACCTCGCGCGGTTGCCTGTCGGTGCAGCATTGCTGGAAGTGGGCGGGGGGGGGTACTTCTGCTCAGCTGTCAACTGGCGGCGGAGGGATTTGACATCACCGCCATCGAGCCGACGGGTGAAGGTTTTGGCAAGTTCAGACAGCTTGGCGACATCGTGCTGGAATTGGCTGCAGCACGACCCACCATCGCGCCATGCAAGGCGGAAGACTTTATTTCCGAGAAGCGGTTCGACTTCGCCTTCTCGCTGAATGTGATGGAGCACATCGACCTTCCGGATGAGGCAGTCAGGCGGGTATCGGAAGTGCTGAAACCGGGGGCCAGTTACCACTTCCTGTGCCCGAATTACGTATTCCCGTACGAACCGCATTTCAATATCCCAACATTCTTCACCAAAGAGCTGACATGCCGGGTGATGCGACATCGCATCGAGGGCAATACGGGCATGGATGACCCGAAGGGAGTCTGGCGTTCGCTCAACTGGATTACGGTTCCCAAGGTGAAACGCTTTGCGGCGAAGGATGCGACGCTGACCTTGCGCTTCCACCGTGCAATGTTGGTATGGATGCTGGAACGCGCGCTGACGGATAAGGAATTCGCTGGTCGCCGGGCACAATGGATGGTCGCTGCTATTCGCTCGGCGGTGAAATTGCGTGTGCATCATCTGGCAGGCTATGTTCCCGCTACGCTGCAGCCCATCATGGATGTGCGGCTAACGAAGAGGTAATGACATGGCGCAAGCGACATCGGACATTCGCGCGGCACTTTCGCAACCTGCTGTGTATGAGGCGTATCAGCGGATTGCGGGCGCTAAAAGCGGGCTTGCGTGGATCACAACCGACCCCATCCAGTCGTTGCCAGGCATGCGTACTCTCGACCTCGGTTGCTGGCCAGCGGTGATACACAGCTCCCCGCCAGTGGACGTGACATGTACGAGAGACGGCATGAGCGCGGAATGTGCGACCGTGCCGTCGAGATGACCGACGTCGGCGCTACGGCAGCCCCCACCGGACCTATCGCGCGGGGCAGCGTCGCTCGGGTCGGCGCGGCGACCGCGTTGGCCGTTGCCTGCGTCTACACGGTCATCTATCTGGCGGCCCGCGACCTACCCCCGGCTTGTTTTTCGATATTCGCGGTGTTTTGGGGGGCGCTCGGCATTGCCACCGGCGCCACCCACGGCCTCCTGCAAGAAACGACCCGCGAGGTCCGCTGGGTGCGCTCCACCCAAATAGTTGCGGGCCATCGTACCCATCCGCTGCGGGTGGCCGGGATGATTGGCACCGTCGCGGCCGTCGTAATTGCGGGTAGCTCACCGCTGTGGAGCCGACAGCTATTCGTCGAGGGGCGCTGGCTGTCCGTGGGGCTACTCAGCGTTGGGGTGGCCGGGTTCTGCGCGCAGGCGACCCTGCTGGGCGCGCTGGCCGGCGTCGACCGGTGGACACAGTACGGGTCACTGATGGTGACCGACGCGGTCATCCGGTTGGCGGTCGCCGCGGCAGCGGTTGTGATCGGATGGGGTCTGGCCGGGTACTTGTGGGCCGCCACCGCGGGAGCGGTGGCGTGGCTGCTCATGCTGATGGCCTCGCCCACCGCGCGCAGCGCGGCCAGCCTGCTGACGCCCGGGGGAATCGCCACGTTCGTGCGCGGTGCCGCTCATTCGATAACCGCCGCGGGTGCCAGCGCGATTCTGGTAATGGGTTTCCCAGTGTTGCTCAAAGTGACCTCCGACCAGTTAGGGGCAAAGGGCGGAGCGGTCATCCTGGCTGTGACCTTGACGCGTGCGCCGCTTCTGGTCCCACTGAGCGCGATGCAAGGCAACCTGATCGCGCATTTCGTCGACCGGCGCACCCAACGGCTTCGGGCGCTGATCGCACCGGCGCTGGTCGTCGGCGGCATCGGTGCGGTCGGGATGTTGGCCGCAGGGCTTACCGGTCCCTGGTTGCTGCGTGTTGGATTCGGCCCCGACTACCAAACTGGCGGGGCGTTGCTGGCCTGGTTGACGGCAGCGGCGGTAGCTATCGCCATGCTGACGCTGACCGGCGCCGCCGCGGTCGCGGCCGCACTGCACCGGGCGTATTTGCTGGGCTGGGTCAGCGCGACGGTGGCGTCGACGCTGTTGCTGCTGCTGCCGATGCCGCTGGAGACGCGCACCGTGATCGCGCTGTTGTTCGGTCCAACGGTGGGAATCGCCATCCATGTGGCCGCGTTGGCGCGGCGACCCGACTGATTTGTGCCCCAGGTCGACAAATCACGCCGTCTCGTCAGTGAGCACTCCGTCCTCGGGTCCGATCCTTCCAGGAGACGTTGCAACCTGATTTGGCTCAAATTGGTGCGCACCGAGGGTCGGGCACATCGTAGGGTCGCAACAGTCACATGTGTCACTGCACCGGGCGACACCCGATGTCCCGGCTCTCAGCGACAGCTGTCTGACCTGTGGTTTTGTTCCCAAGTTGGTCGTGGCTGTGCGGGATTGGAGGTGGCGTGGGGGTCGCGTCGTATGGATTCTCCTCCTCGGTTCCGCGCGAAACGGCCGCAGGCGCAATGGTCACCAACTTGGCCGCGGTGGAGTCTAGCCTCACATTTTCCTGGTCGCCCCCGACAACCAGGAGGTCGCTGCAGAACGGGCGTTCCCTACCCACATCTACTATGAAGCGACAGCGGCGCCCCGCTGTGATGGCTGAGCATGACCGACAGAGGCGGGAAGACAGTGAAGCGAGCGCTCATCACCGGAATCACCGGCCAGGACGGCTCGTATCTCGCCGAACTGCTGCTGGCCAAGGGGTATGAGGTTCACGGGCTCATCCAGCGCGCTTCGACGTTCAACACCTCGCGGATCGATCACCTCTACGTCGACCCGCACCAACCGGGCGCGCGGCTGTTTCTGCACTATGGTGACCTGATCGACGGAACCCGGTTGGTGACCCTGCTGAGCACCATCGAACCCGACGAGGTGTACAACCTGGCGGCGCAGTCACACGTGCGGGTGAGCTTCGACGAACCCGTGCACACCGGTGACACCACCGGCATGGGATCCATGCGACTGCTGGAAGCCGTTCGGCTCTCTCGGGTGCACTGCCGCTTCTATCAGGCGTCCTCGTCGGAGATGTTCGGCGCCTCGCCGCCACCGCAGAACGAGCTGACGCCGTTCTACCCGCGGTCACCGTATGGCGCCGCCAAGGTCTATTCGTACTGGGCGACCCGCAATTATCGCGAAGCGTACGGATTGTTCGCCGTTAACGGCATCTTGTTCAATCACGAATCACCGCGGCGCGGTGAGACGTTCGTGACCCGAAAGATCACCAGGGCCGTGGCACGCATCAAGGCCGGTATCCAGTCCGAGGTCTATATGGGCAATCTGGATGCGGTCCGCGACTGGGGGTACGCGCCCGAATACGTCGAAGGCATGTGGCGGATGCTGCAGACCGACGAGCCCGACGACTTCGTTTTGGCGACCGGGCGCGGTTTCACCGTGCGTGAGTTCGCGCGGGCCGCGTTCGAGCATGCCGGTTTGGACTGGCAGCAGTACGTGAAATTCGACCAACGCTATCTGCGGCCCACCGAGGTGGATTCGCTGATCGGCGACGCGACCAAGGCTGCCGAATTGCTGGGCTGGAGGGCTTCGGTGCACACTGACGAGTTGGCTCGGATCATGGTCGACGCGGACATGGCGGCGCTGGAGTGCGAAGGCAAGCCGTGGATCGACAAGCCGATGATCGCCGGCCGGACATGAACGCGCACACCTCGGTCGGCCCGCTTGACCGCGCGGCCCGGGTCTACATCGCCGGGCATCGCGGCCTGGTCGGGTCCGCGCTGCTACGCACGTTTGCGGGCGCGGGGTTCACCAACCTGCTGGTGCGGTCACGCGCCGAGCTTGATCTGACGGATCGGGCCGCGACGTTCGACTTCGTTCTCGAGTCGAGGCCGCAGGTCGTCATCGACGCGGCGGCCCGGGTCGGCGGCATCCTGGCCAACGACACCTACCCGGCCGATTTCCTGTCGGAAAACCTCCAGATCCAGGTCAACCTGCTGGATGCCGCCGTGGCGGCGCGGGTGCCGCGGCTGCTGTTCCTGGGCTCGTCGTGCATCTACCCGAAACTCGCCCCGCAGCCGATCCCGGAGAGCGCGCTGCTCACCGGTCCGTTGGAGCCGACCAACGACGCGTACGCGATCGCCAAAATCGCCGGCATCCTTGCGGTCCAGGCGGTGCGCCGCCAACATGGCCTGCCGTGGATCTCGGCGATGCCCACCAACCTGTACGGGCCAGGCGACAACTTTTCGCCGTCCGGCTCGCATCTGCTGCCGGCACTCATCCGCCGCTATGACGAGGCCAAAGCCAGTGGCGCGCCCAACGTGACCAACTGGGGCACCGGCACGCCCCGACGGGAGTTGCTGCACGTCGACGACCTGGCGAGCGCATGCCTGTATCTGCTGGAACATTTCGACGGGCCGACCCATGTCAACGTGGGAACCGGCATCGACCACACCATCGGCGAGATCGCCGAGATGGTCGCCTCGGCGGTAGGCTATAGCGGCGAAACCCGCTGGGATCCAAGCAAACCGGACGGAACACCACGCAAACTGCTGGATGTTTCGGTGCTACGGGAGGCGGGATGGCGGCCTTCGATCGCGCTGCGCGACGGCATCGAGGCGACGGTGGCGTGGTATCGCGAGCACGCGGGAACGGTTCGGCAATGAGGCTGGCCCGTCGCGCTCGGAACATCTTGCGTCGCAACGGCATCGAGGTGTCGCGCTACTTTGCCGAACTGGACTGGGAACGCAATTTCTTGCGCCAACTGCAATCGCATCGGGTCAGTGCCGTGCTCGATGTCGGGGCCAATTCGGGGCAGTACGCCAGGGGTCTGCGCGGCGCGGGCTTCGCGGGCCGCATCGTCTCGTTCGAGCCGCTGCCCGGGCCCTTTGCCGTCTTGCAGCGCAGCGCCTCCACGGACCCGTTGTGGGAATGCCGGCGCTGTGCGCTGGGCGATGTCGATGGAACCATCTCGATCAACGTCGCCGGCAACGAGGGCGCCAGCAGTTCCGTCTTGCCGATGTTGAAACGACATCAGGACGCCTTTCCACCAGCCAACTACGTGGGCGCCCAACGGGTGCCGATACATCGACTCGATTCCGTGGCTGCAGACGTTCTGCGGCCCAACGATATTGCGTTCTTGAAGATCGACGTTCAAGGATTCGAGAAGCAGGTGATCGCGGGTGGCGATTCAACGGTGCACGACCGATGCGTCGGCATGCAGCTCGAGCTGTCTTTCCAGCCGTTGTACGAGGGTGGCATGCTCATCCGCGAGGCGCTCGATCTCGTGGATTCGTTGGGCTTTACGCTCTCGGGATTGCAACCCGGTTTCACCGACCCCCGCAACGGTCGAATGCTGCAGGCCGATGGCATCTTCTTCCGGGGCAGCGATTGACGCGCCGGCGCGTCAATCTATTTCGACATTCGCGTGAAGACGTTTTCCCAGAATCGACTGTTGTAGGCGTAGAACTCCCGGCCGCGTAGGTAGGCATGTGATATTCGCCTTCCCCCGAACGGGTAGCGGCGATGAAGGTCGCCCATGCGGCGCAGATCACCGAAGACCGCGCTTGGTTCCCGGTGCGAGCCGACGCCCGTGGTGTCGAACTCGCACAGCACACACCGAATCGTGACCGGCTCGCATACCAGCGCGGCCCGCAATATGAATTCCTGGTCGGCGGCGATCCCGAAATCAAGGTCGTAGCCACCGATCTTGGCCACCAGCGACGATCCGAAGAACGATGCTTGATGCGGAACAACCTGCTTGCCGGCCAGGAATTTGCGCAGGCTGAAAGGTATCGGGCCGCGCACCCGATCGAGCCCGACGAGACGATCCATCCCGAAGCCCCACAATTCGGACACCGGTCCCTTGCCGGATAGCGCCTCCACGGCCTGGGCTACCACGTCGGGCCCGGAAAAACGATCGGCGGAGTGCAAGAACCACAACAGATCACCCGATGCGTGCGCGATGCCCTGGTTCATCGCGTCGTACCGCCCGCCGTCGGGCTCGGACTGCCAATACGCGAAGCCTGGTTCACACCCGGACAGGTATGCCACCACGTCGTCGCCGCTGCCACCGTCGATTACGATGTGCTCGATGCGTCCCCGGTAGCGTTGCGCCCGCACACTTTTCACCGTGCGCTGCAACCCGTCGAGGTCGTTGAACGAGATCGTTATCACCGAGACGGTCGGAGCAGACGTCACCGAGTTCCCCTAGGTTGCTGGCGGCGATTGTGGATCACCGGGTCTTGATACCGATGAAGGTGCCTCGAAGATTCGCCGCATAGGAACCTCCGAGCAACGACTCGGCGATGCTTGGTTCCAAGTTGTCGTACTCCTCCATCACCAGGTCGAAGCCGACGTCTTTGATGGCCTGAAGTAGGTGCTCGCGTTGAATCCAGAATGACCGGCGATTGTCCCAGGACGCCCATTTTGCGGTGTCGCGCTGGCCAAACGAGCGGTCGTCGGAAAACTCGGTAAACCACCTACCGGGAAGTCCCTCATGTTCGGTGGGCGCCGAGAGCATGAACTTCACCGGCGCCGGCCGCCGCAGCAACCGATCGGTCAATTGTCGTGCCGTCGTGGGCAACCGGAGCCATTTATCGCTCCGGTTGATGATCGAGAAGTGCGTCTGGAGAATCAGCAGCTTGTTCGTTACCGACGAGAGGGTTTCCAGGTATTGCTTCGGATTCTCCAGGTGGTAGAAGAGGCCGCAGCAGAAGACGGTATCGAAGAGCCCGTGGTTGGCGATGTTGAGGGCGTTGTCGTGGACGAACCGGAGATTCGGCAGGTTGGTCTTCGATTTGATGTAGTTGCAGGCCGCCATGTTCAGCTCGCGAACCTCGATCCCGAGGACCTGAAATCCCATGCGCGCGAACCCGACCGCGTACCCGCCTTCCAAGCAGCCGACATCGGCCAGGCGTAGGTGGCTCTTGTCCCCGGGAAAGACGGTTTCCAGAATCCCGCGCGCCGAGATGAACCAGGACGATTCGTCTAACGTGCGCGAGGACTCCGGTATCGTCAAGGTTCCGTCGTCGAGGCGAACGTTGTGGGCGGTGAATTGTACCGCGCCGGCCGAATGTTCCTGTGCCATCACTTGGTTAGCCCCTTCGGCTGGTCCTGGGTTTGTCGACATGGTCAGGCTCGACAGCCGCGTCGGAGCCGGGAGGGCCACACATCCACGAGCCCCCTGCGGCTCGGCGTCGCGGCGGCGAGCTTGCGCCACTGGGTCTTGAGCCGCCGCGCGGGTGTCGCCCCGCGGTGCTGCAGCGCCAGCATGGCGATCCGGGGATGGCGCGCGATGGTTTCCTGCAGCGCGGCGCGCCCCTCCGGGCCTGGAACGTTGGCGATCTGGCGAAGGATCCAGTCGGCCATGACGGCGATGAGCTCCTCGCGCGCGGGGTCTCCCGGGAACAGGTCGAGCATCGCGTCAAACGTCGCCGCATGCCCCGGACCCTGCGTCAACCAGAACTTTGGCGGGTCCACCACCTGGTTGTGCCACATGCCTTGGGCGTGGCGGCGATACACGGCCATGGTGTCGGGCAACATGGCGATGTCGCCATGCACCGCGTGCCGGACGTGCAGATACCAGTCCAGGGGCATGACGTCGGCAGGAATGTCGTCGTAGCGCTCGAGGCGACGGTACACGGCCGAGTTGGTCTGGATGAAGTTCATCAAGATCAACGCATCCAGGCTCAAGTTGCCCCGCACCCGAACCGGGGGGAACTTCGAGTCCTTGGCATGGCCGTCCTCCCATATCACTCGGACGGGATGGAAGCACACCGTCGTCTTGGGGTGCCGGTCGAGGAATGCGACCTGTTTGCTTAGCTTCAGCGGATCGATCCAGTAGTCGTCCGCCTCGCACAACGCGACGTACTCGCCGCGAGCGGCCGACAGGGCGCCGGTCAGGTTCCCATTGAGGCCGAGGTTTTCGGTCCTGAAGATCGGCCGGAACACGTGCGGGTACCGCTCGGCGTACTCACGGATGATCGCCGGGGTGGCATCGGTCGACGCGTCGTCGGCGACGATGATCTCCACCGGGAAGTCGGTTTGCTGGTCGAGAAAGCTGTCGAAGGCCTGACGGGCGTAGCCCGCCTGGTTGTGAGTGGTCGAGACGATGCTCACCTTGGGGCAAAGCTGGGGACTCACCGTCGGCCCTTTTCCTGCGCGGCCGCAAGGGTATTGCGATGGCGAACGTGAATCGCCTGTGCCCGCCGGCCGTCGGCCGTCGTGGCCTGGTGGTCGGCGGACGTACGGCACACGCTGGCGAAGTATAGCGAGGGTGCACTGACGTTGGGCTCGAACCGCGTGGCGCGCGGTGTGGGCGCACCGTCTCGAGTCGGTGCTGGTTGGCTCGCGGCCTACAACGGCGCTCTCCGCGGCGCGGGCGTACCGGATATCTTAGCTGGTCAATAGCCATTTTTCAGCAATTTCTCAGTAACGCTACGGGGCGCGCCGTGCCGTAGTAGCGTCCCCACTGATGTGGACGATGGTGCTCCTTTTGGGGTTGGGGATGGCGATTGACCCGGCGCGTCTGGGACTCGCGGTCGTCATGCTGTCGCGGCGTCGGCCCATGCTGAATCTGTTCGCCTTCTGGGTGGGCGGCATGGTGGCGGGTGTCGGCATCGCGCTAGCCGTGCTGGTGTTCATGCGCGATGTCGCCTTGGCGGCCATACAAGGCGTGGTGTCCGCGGCCAACGAGTTCAGGGAAGCGGTCGGGATCCTGGCGGGTGGGCGTCTGCACATCGTCATCGGTGTCATCATGCTGCTGTTGGCCGCGCGCATGGTGGCTCGCGCGCGGGCGCAGGTAGGGGTACCGGTAGGGCCAGTGGGGGTAGCCGACGGTGGAATGTCGGCCCTGGCGCTAGCGCAGCGCCCCCCGGGTCTTGTTGCGCGGCTGGAAGTGCGTACTCAACAGATGCTGCAGGGCGACGTTGTGTGGCCGGCGTTCGTGGTGGGCGTCGCCTCGTCCGCACCGCCCTTCGAGAGTGTGGTGGCGTTGACGGTCATCATGGCATCGGGAGCCGAGATCGGCACTCAGTTCGGCGCATTTGTCGTGTTCACCCTCCTGGTGCTTGCGGTCATCGAGATTCCGTTGGTCGCCTACCTGGCGATACCGCAGCAAACCCAGCAGGTTATGCTGCGGTTTCAGGATTGGGTACGGTCCAATCGTCGGCAGATCTCCCTCACCATCCTGATAGGGGTCGGGTTCCTCTTTTTGTACCAGGGCGTGACTAGTCTCTGAGTCGCCATGTGGTGCCTGGTGATGCATCAAGCGTGGTATCGGTGAACCCGGCGAAACCGCTTATCTCGGTGTGCATCCCGATGTACAACAACGGCGCCACCATCGAGCGCTGTCTGCGTAGCATCCTCGAACAGGAGGGCGTCGAGTTCGAGATCGTGGTCGTTGACGACGACTCGTCCGACGACTGCGCCGCGATCGCCGCAACGATGCTGCGACCCGGAGACCGCTTGCTGCGAAATGAGCCTCGCCTCGGCCTCAACCGAAACCACAACAAATGTCTGGAAGTCGCGCGCGGCGGACTTATTCAGTTCGTACATGGTGATGATCGGCTGCTCCCCGGAGCCCTGCAGACACTCAGCCGACGTTTTGAGGATCCCAGTGTCGGAATGGCTTTCGCCCCCCGACGGGTGGAGAGCGACGACATCAAGTGGCAACAACGGTACGGCAGGGTCCATACCCGTTTCCGCAAGCTGCGCGACCGCAACCACGGGCCGTCGCTGGTCTTGCAGATGGTATTGCACGGCGCGAAGGAAAATTGGATCGGCGAACCGACCGCCGTGATGTTTCGGCGGCAATTGGCGCTGGACGCCGGTGGTTTTCGCACCGATATCTACCAGCTCGTCGATGTGGACTTCTGGCTTCGGTTGATGCTGAGGTCGGCGGTCTGCTTCGTTCCGCACGAGCTCTCGGTGCGCCGTCACACGGCGGCGACGGAGACCACACGGGTGATGGCGACTCGGCGCAACGTGCTGGACCGACAGCGCATTCTCACCTGGTTGATCGTGGACCCGTTGTCGCCCAACAGCGTTCGCAGCGCCGCGGCGCTGTGGTGGATACCCGCATGGCTGGCCATGATCGTGGAGGTGGCCGTGCTCGGACCGCAGCGGCGGACGCACTTGAAGGCTTTGGCGCCGGCCCCATTCCGCGAGTTCGCCCACGCCCGGCGTCAACTGCCGATGGCTGACTAGCAGTCGCACTCTGCCTGGCCGTCGTCGGAGCCACAGACAATTCCAACCCATTTGGCCTGGCGGCCAAGATGACATTTTTACAAGGTAAGGCTAGCCTTAAGCGTCCGCGTATCCAGGACCTCGGGTCTGTTGCGTTGTGGTTGCCTCGCATGCGACGGAGTGCTCTGCGCCAACGGCCCAGGTCGTCCGAGAAGGCCAGCCTTGACCTGTACAGCTGTGGCGACCCGAACGTTGCACAGCTTGGCGACGAATGCCGAGTTGGTCGAGTCGGCCGATCTGACCGTCACCGAGGATATTTGCTCGCGAATCGTGTCGCTGCCAGTTCACGACCACATGGCCATTGCCGACGTTGCGCGGGTCGTTGCGCCGTTCGGGGAAGGGTTAGCGCGCGGTGGTTGACCCGACAGCGACGGATTCGCCCAAGGTGAGTATCGTCTCGATCTCCTACAACCAAGAGGAGTACATTCGCGAGGCCCTGGACGGCTTCGCCGCCCAGAGGACCGAGTTCCCCGTCGAGGTGATCATCGCTGACGATGCCTCCACGGACGCCACCCCGAGGATCATAGGAGAGTACGCCGCCCGCTATCCGCAGCTGTTTCGGCCGATCCTGCGGCAGACCAACATCGGTGTCCACGCCAATTTCAAGGATGTGCTGTCCGCCGCTCGTGGCGAGTACCTCGCACTGTGCGAAGGCGACGATTACTGGACCGATCCGCTGAAGCTGTCCAAGCAGGTAAAGTACCTGGACCGGCATCCGGAGACGACGGTGTGTTTTCATCCTGTGCGAGTGATCTATGAGGATGGCGCAAAAGACTCCGAGTTCCCGCCGCTCAGCTGGCGCCGCGACCTGAGCGTCGATGCCCTGCTCGCGCGGAACTTCATCCAAACCAACTCGGTCGTGTACCGCCGTCAGCCGAGCTACGACGACATCCCGGCCAACGTCATGCCGATAGATTGGTACTTGCATGTGCGGCATGCGGTGGGCGGCGAGATCGCCATGTTGCCCGAGACGATGGCGGTCTACCGTCGCCACGCTCACGGTATTTGGCATTCCGCGTACACTGACCGCCGAAAGTTTTGGGAGACACGAGGCCATGGGATGGCCGCGACGCTCGAGGCGATGCTCGACCTAGTTCACGGCCACCGCGAGCGCGAGGCGATCGTCGGTGAGGTGTCCGCCTGGGTGCTTCGCGAGATCGGAAAGACACCCGGCCGACAGGGTCGCGCCCTGCTTCTGAAGTCCATCGCGGACCATCCGCGGATGACGATGCTGTCGCTACAACACCGGTGGGCGCAAACGCCCTGGCGGCGGTTCAAGCGCCGGCTGTCCACCGAGTTATCGAGCTTGGCGGCGCTTGCGTACGCCACCCGACGGCGCGCACTCGAAGGTCGGGACGGCGGTTATCGCGAAACCACTTCTCCGCCGACCGGTAGGGGACGTAACGTCCGCGGATCACATGCCTAGATCTTGATAGATCGCCCGTCTGGCCTCTATGGATGGAGCATGCGGGATCGGACCGGTTGCCGCCGACTCGACGACCGAAAGAGCCATCAAATAGCCTTGCGGCCCATCTTTGAGATCTGTCAACCCGCCGGTCCTGATGTCCTCCAGGCTCTGGTCGGGATGAGCTAGTGCGGTTCCCGAACTCGGCATCTTCGTCAGTCCTGGAGAGAAACAACACCAGCGAAGGTAGTGTGATGTCCGTGGTCGAATCCTCTCTTCCTGGTGTGCTGCGTGAACGCGCCAGTTTTCAGCCCAACGACAAAGCGCTCACCTTTATCGATTACGAGCGGTCCTGGGATGGTGTTGAAGAAACTCTGACGTGGTCGCAGTTATATCGGCGAACGCTTAACCTCGCCGCACAGCTAAGAGAACATGGGTCGACCGGCGATCGGGCATTAATTCTGGCGCCACAAAGCCTCGACTATGTCGTTAGCTTTATTGCCTCGCTGCAGGCCGGAATTGTCGCGGTTCCGCTTTCGATTCCCCAGGGTGGTGCCCACGACGAGCGCACCGTTTCCGTGTTCGCCGATACCGCACCGGCGATCGTTCTCACGGCGTCCTCGGTCGTCGACAATGTCGTCGAATACGTCCAGCCGCAGCCCGGCCAAAACGCACCGGCGGTGATCGAAGTCGATCGGCTGGATCTTGATGCTCGGCCGAGCTCCGGTTCTCGTTCTGCCGCTCACGGCCATCCGGATATCTTGTACTTGCAGTACACCTCGGGTTCCACGCGCACGCCGGCCGGTGTCATGGTCTCGAATAAGAATCTTTTCGCCAATTTCGAACAAATTATGACCAGTTACTACGGCGTCTATGGCAAGGTCGCCCCGCCAGGCTCCACCGTGGTGTCGTGGTTGCCGTTCTATCACGACATGGGTTTCGTCTTGGGACTGATATTGCCGATTCTGGCTGGCATCCCCGCCGTGCTGACCAGCCCGATCGGTTTCCTGCAGCGCCCGGCTCGCTGGATACAGATGTTGGCAAGCAACACTCTTGCGTTTACCGCCGCGCCGAACTTCGCATTCGATCTGGCGTCTCGTAAGACCAAAGACGAGGACATGGAGGGCCTCGATCTCGGTGGCGTGCACGGCATCCTCAACGGCAGCGAACGGGTGCAGCCGGTGACGCTGAAGCGCTTCATCGACCGGTTCGCCCCGTTCAATCTTGACCCCAAGGCGATACGTCCGTCGTACGGAATGGCAGAGGCCACGGTATATGTGGCCACCCGCAAGGCGGGTCAACCGCCAAAGATAGTGCAATTCGATCCCCAGAAGCTGCCGGACGGCCAAGCTGAGCGGACCGAAAGCGACGGCGGCACACCGCTGGTCAGCTACGGCATCGTCGACACCCAGCTGGTGCGCATCGTCGACCCGGACACCGGCATCGAGCGCCCCGCGGGAACGATCGGTGAGATTTGGGTGCACGGCGACAACGTCGCCATCGGCTATTGGCAGAAACCCGAGGCGACCGAACGCACCTTTAGCGCAACGATCGTCAATCCCTCCGAAGGCACACCCGCAGGACCATGGCTGCGGACGGGAGATTCGGGTTTCCTCTCCGAGGGTGAGCTGTTCATCATGGGGCGCATCAAGGACCTCTTGATCGTGTACGGGCGCAACCACTCTCCCGACGATATCGAGGCGACGATTCAGACGATCAGTCCGGGCCGCTGTGCGGCGATCGCTGTTTCCGAGCATGGTGCTGAGAAGCTGGTTGCCATTATTGAACTCAAGAAGAAGGACGAGTCCGACGACGAGGCGGCGGAACGACTGGGTTTCGTGAAACGCGAAGTGACCTCGGCAATCTCGAAGTCGCACGGGTTGAGCGTGGCGGATCTTGTGCTCGTCTCCCCGGGCTCAATCCCAATCACCACCAGCGGCAAGATCCGGCGAGCACAGTGTGTGGAGCTGTACCGTCAGGACGAGTTCACTCGCCTGGACGCATAGCACCCACAGGCGAGGCTCCCGCAATGGGGCGCAATGGGGATCGTCACACCAGTAGCACCAGCCCCTGGAGGGGCAACAGGGGAAAACTGAGTTGAGCGCCAACCGTGCGCACTGAGGCTCAGGTGCTCAGCTTCGCGTCGGGCTTTGACCCCGCGTGACCGACTGCGGGTTCGCCGATAGACGTGTCATCCCAACGGTCGTAGCTCGGTAGGCCGGCAAGACCGAACAGCGGCAGCGAGTGGCCGAGTAGATGGTCGACGGGTTCTTTACCGATGTGGGCGCCGTCGCCGTTGGGTTTCGACACGCCATCCACGACATCGTAGGCCGGCATGGCGGCATAGCCGAACAGCGGAAGCGAATGTCTGCGCAGGTGGTCGATCAGGTACTCCCCGTTGCCTTCGGCTAGGTCAGCGGGCTTGCCGTTGGGAACCGACTTGGTTGCCGCCTTGCTTGCGTGCCCGTTGGTGTTGCGGACGACCTTGGTGTGGGGCGGCTTGGGCGCCGGGATCGGGGCCTTGCGTCGGTGGCCTTTCACCCGCCGCAGCCACCGATCGGCTTTGGTCGGCGGCGTGGATGGGTCGCGTCCCAGCTCGGACGGCCACCAGTTTGCCCGGCCAATCATCGTGGTCAAGGCCGGCACCGTGACCGTGCGGACCAGGAAGGTGTCCAGCACGATCCCGATGCCGATGGTGAAACCGGCCTGAGCCATCGTGTTGATGCTCGCGCCCACCAGACCGAACATCGACGCGGCGAAGATGAGACCCGCCGAGGTGATAACACCACCGGTGGAGCCCACGGTTCGGATGACGCCGATGCGTATACCGTGTGGTGATTCGTCGCGGATGCGTGAAATGAGCAGCATGTTGTAGTCAGCGCCGATGGCAACCAATAATATGAAGGACAGTCCCGGCAGGCTCCAATGCATTTCCTGGCCCAGTATCAATTGGAAAACGAGAGTTCCTATGCCTAGGGCCGACAAGTAAGAAATCAGCACCGAGCCTATCAGATATATCGGAGCCACAAGTGCGCGCAGCAGAATGACGAGAATCAAGAATACGATAACGATCGTCGCAATGACGATGAATTTCATATCGCTGTTGTAGTAGTCGCGGATATCCCGCAGCGCAGTCGGAACCCCCGCCAGACCTATCGTGGCATCCTCGAGTTCGGTATTCGGTCGCGCGGAATCCGCAACACGGAGGATATCGTTGACCTGATCCATCGCCTCGGTGGTGGCCGGATTCAGCGCGCTCTGCACGAAGTACCGCGCCGCATGACCATCGGCCGACAGGAAAATCTGGGCGCCCTTCTTGAACTCGTCCCTCGAAAAAATCTGCGGTGGAATGTTGAAGCCCGCCATTGACGGCTTGTCCGCATCCCGCTTGATCCCCAACAGGAAGTCGGCGGCCTCGTTGAGCCCTGAGCCCATCTTTTTGACCTGATCGACCAATTCCTGCACGCCTGCCGCCAGCGCTGCGCTGCCGTCGGCGAGAGCGTTGGCTCCTTGCTGCATTTGAGCCAATTTGGTGGGTAGGCCGTCGACCGCTTTGAGGGTGCTGACGACTTGCTTCAGTTGCCCGTCCAGTGTGCTCACCGTCCGGGCGAGTGTCTGGTATTCCTGCGTCTGTTGCAGGGTGACGGCTAGCGCTCTGATGGACCTGAGCAGGCCGTCGTCCTGCGCCTGGACAATCGCCGCCAACTGTGCGCGCGACGTCCGACAGGCGGGATCGCTGTTACACACCGGGCTGGAGTTGAGGGCGTTGACCATAGGGCTGGCCCAAGTGGCGATTTGTTCGGCATCGGTGACGGTCCCGCTCAGATTGTCCCCCAGAGCCCGCATGCGCCCGACATATTGGGACGCATTTTCCAGTTGTCGGATGGTCTTGTCGCCGCCCATCAGGTCCATCATGGCCTGCAGGGTGTTGACTATCCCGCTCGAGCTGGCCACGGCCCCATTGATTTCGTTGCGTATTTGGGCGAGGGCGTCGGCCAACTGGTGCGCACCGCCGGTCAGCTGGTCCAGCTCGCCTCCGTGCTCTTCGAGCAGGGTGGTCGCTTCGTCGAGCTTGCCGCCCACTTCACCAGCCTGAAACGAGACCTTGGTCTCCTTCAGAGGTTCCCCGTTCGGTCGGGTCAAGCCCCGCACCATCACGATGTTGGGCAATTCTGCTATCTCGCGGGACATCATCTCGATGTCGGCAAGCGCGCCGGGTGTCCGCAGGTCTCGGGGGGATTTGATGAACAGCACCATCGGAGTCATCGCGTTCATCGGGAAATGGCGGTTCATCGCCTCGTATCCTTTGACGCTTTCGACGTGCTGCGGCACCGTCTTGAGATCGTCGTAGTTGAATCGGATCAGCAGCGTGCAGCCGGCCAGGGCGACCAGCACAATGAGACTGCCGACCAGGTGGATGGTGGGCCGACGCACGATGCGAACACCCGAACGCCGCCACATTCGACTGGTCAGGTCGCGTCGCGGCTTGATCCAGCCCCGCCGTCCGGTGAGTGTCAGGATGGCGGGCAGCAGGGTGACCGCACCCAGCAGCGACACCGTGATGGCAACCGCAATTGCCGGGCCCACCGCCGAAAACACTTCCAGTTTGGTGAACACCATCGCCAGAAATGTGACGGCGACGGTGGCCGCCGATGCGGTGATCACCTTGCCGATGGACATCAACGCCTTCTTGACCGCCATGTCCGATTTTTCGCCGTGGCGCACATAGTCGTGATAGCGACTTATCAGAAAGACGGCGTAATCGGTTCCCGCCCCGATCATGACCGCGCTCATAAAGACGATCGCCTGCATGTTCACGGCCAGGCCGAACTCGGCGAGCCCGGACAACGTGCCCTGCGCAGTGACCACCGACGCTCCGATGGTGGCCAGCGGCACCAGCATGGTCACCAGGTTCCGATAGACGAGGATCAGGATGATCAGCACGCTGACCGCGGTGCCGATCTCGATGATCCGCACATCTTTCTCGCCGAGCTCCGTCAGGTCGGCGACCGTGGCGATCGGACCGCTGAGGTGGACGGTCAGGCTGGTTCCCGCGACTGTTTGCTTGACGATCGCGGCGACGCGTTTGAACGCCGCTTGTGTCTCAGGCGACGCGGCATCGCCCGCGAACGTGATGGGCAGGTTCCAAGCCTTGTTGTCCTTGCTGGCCAACAGCTCCTTCATTTCGGGGACGGCGAGAAAATCCTGAACCGATATTTTGTCCTGCGTGTCCGCCCGCAGGTTTTCGATCAGTTTTCGGTAGACGGCCTCGTCGGCGGGTCCCAGCCCGTTCTCGTTGGTCAAGAGGACCAAAAGGAGGGCGGAGGTCTCAATTTTTTCCTGGAAAGCCGCGCTCATCTCCTTTTGCAGGACCATCGATGGGGCCCCGGGCGGCAGGGGAGCTTGCTCGCGCTTTGCGGCTTGCGCCTGCAGCGTTGGGAGCAACAGCGTCAGCGCGGCCGCCACCGCGATCCAGCACCCAATGACGATCAGCGGCCATCGCACCACGAAGTTGCCGATACGGTCGAACAGTCCCCCGGCTTTGGCCTCGTCATGCCTTGCCACCCGATAACCGTACAAGCCTGGCAATCGGTGGCGTGGGGAAATGACGATAACCGCATTAACCGTGACGTTGCCGTTACTTTGGCGGCGTTTGACCACTGCGGGCGTCAAATACGCAGATCAGGGGCATTTCGTGGGATCGGCTGGCGTGCCCGCAGCCGACGCTGGCGGGCGGGATGCGGCGTCCGAACAGATAGCTCGCTGGACTCAAACTTGCACGGTCGTGCTGGTTTGCGGTCACGGTCCGGCAAAGTGGGCATTTCGGTCCTGGTGCACCTCGCGGTCGTGCGACACTCTCCCCGTGGCTCTTAGGTATCGCCTGCAGTCCAATCCGTTGGTCGGCAAGCTCACGACCAAGTACTTCTTGCCGCTTGGCACTCGCCAGGTCGGCGATCACGTGGTGTTTTTCAACTTCGGCTACGAGGAGGATCCGCCGATGGCGTTGCCGCTGTCGGAGTCCGACGAGCCCAATCGGTATTGCATCCAGCTCTACCACCAGACGGCCAGTCAGGTGGACCTCACCGGCAAGGAGGTGCTAGAGGTCAGTTGTGGCGCCGGTGGCGGGGCCTCCTACATCGCCCGCAACCTAGGTCCGGCCTCCTACACGGGGCTGGACTTGAATCCGGCCAGCATCGACCTCTGCCGGGCAAAGCACCGGCTGCCCGGCCTGCAGTTCGTGCAGGGCGACGCGCAGAACCTGCCTTTCCCCGACGAATCCTTCGATGCGGTGGTCAATGTCGAAGCCTCGCACCAGTACCCCGACTTTCGCGGCTTCTTGGCCGAAGTGGCGCGCGTGCTTCGCCCGGGCGGACACTTCCTCTACACCGATTCCCGCCGAAATCCCGTCGTCGCCGAATGGGAGGCGGCGTTGGCCGATGCTCCGCTGCGCACGATTTCGCAGCGGGACATCGGCGCGCAGGCCAAGCGTGGGTTGGATGCGAACACGGCGCGTTCGCAAGAGGCCATCGGCCGCCGCGCACCCGTATTGCTGGCCGGCTTGACCCGCTGTGCGGTGCGTGTGCTGGACTGGGATCTACGTCGCGGCGGCGGGTTCAGCTATCGGATCTACTTGTTCGCCAAGGATTGATTCGGCGAGACCACACCCATGAAAAACTCATGAAATTTGTCGTGGCCAGCTATGGGACTCGCGGCGACATCGAGCCCTGCGCAGCGGTCGGCCTGGAGCTGCAGCGGCGCGGCCATGATGTGTGCCTTGCCGTGCCGCCCAACCTGATTGGTTTCGTGGAAACGGCCGGGCTGTCTGCTGTCGCATACGGAAGCAGGGACTCTCAGGAGCAGCTCAGGGCTCGCTCGCCGAGCTGTGCGCAGACATCGGAGATCATGGCGAGCGTTTGGACGGGCGTTTGGACGGGCGTGCTGCCGAAGCCGAAGTAGATGGGTGGTGTTCCGGCGGCGATCCACGACTCGAGTTCTTCGTTGGGTTCGCTGTGTAACTCCATGGTCAGCGGGCCGACAAACGGGCGGCGGTCGCTCCATTCGGCCGCCAGTCCGGGGAAAAAAACCGGGTCGTAGGCTTGGATTTCGGGCGCTCCGCGTTCCGCCAGCCGACGCACCGGCGGCGCCGGTGCTGGCGGTAGGCCCAGTTCACGTCGTTGCGCGCGATCGGCATCCTTGCTGACGTACGCATACAGCCGCCATGAGACCTTCATCGTCGCGCGCACCAGAGTCGCCGGCGTCGGTATCGACGGGATCGCGATTTGGCCGTTGACCTGCATCGGAAAGTGATGCAGTGCCGCAGCCGGAATGTCGTAGTACTCGGCGACGTTGGCTGCCACACCATGATATGTCTGGCCCGTCATCACCAGGTCGGCGCCGTCGGCCAACGTGGTCAACGTCGTGCCCATCTCCGCCCAGCCTTCGACGAATAGTTCCTTGACGGCGCGGGCGAGGTTGAGCGGATTCTGGGCTCTGGTGAGGTTGCGGACGAATGCCGCGACCGTGTTGATCTGTTCGTCCGAGTCCGGGCCGTAGGCGACGCCGGTCAGACCTGCCGACTCGACGAACTCGATCAGGTTGGGCGGCACTGCCATATGAACTGCGTGGCCTCGCCGCCGCAGCTCCACGCCAACCGCGGCGCAAGGTTCGACATCACCGCGGGTTCCGTGGACCGCCAAGACAAACTTCATCAGCGCCTTCCCGCGTTCGACGTCAGGCGGGTGCCGGCGCGTCCCTGTCGGCCGCCAACTTGTCGCACATCAGATCCGCCAGGCCACGAACGGTGGTGTTGATTTCGGTGGCGGAAATGCGGATCCCGGTTTCGGCTTCCACCCGCGCACGCAGTTCCTGGCTGCTCAGTGAGTCCAGGCCGTACTCGCTGAGCAGCCGGTCGGTGTCGATGGTGCGGCGTAGGATTAGGCCGACCTGCTTGGAGAGTAGCCGCCGCAGCCGGTCTGGCCATTCCTCGCGGGGCAGGTCCACCAGCTCGGCAAGGAATTTGCTTGTGCCTGAACGGTTTTGCCCCAGGGATTGGAACTTCTCCGCGAATGGGCTGTGCTGGGCGAAGGCTGTCAGCCAGGGTGATCCGATCACCGGGGCGTAGCCGCTGTAGGCGCGGTTGTGGCGCAGCAGGGTCTCGAAGGCGTAGGCGCCTTCCTCGGGGGCGATGGCGTCGCCGGTTTGTTCGGCAAAGGCGATCGCGCGGCCGATCTGGCCCCAGGCGCCCCAGGCGATGGAGGTGGCTGGTAGGTCTTGGGCTCGCCGCCAGTGGGTGAAGGTGTCCAGCCAGCTGTTGGCCGCGGCGTAGGCGCCCTGACCCGGCGAGCCCACCAGGGCGGCCGCTGAGGAGAATGAGCAGAACCAGTCCAGCGGCTGGTCCGCGGTGGCCCGGTGCAGTTGCCAGGCGCCATATGCCTTGGCGCCCAGTCGCGTTCGATGAGTTCGTCGGTGATGTTGGCCAAGGTGGCGTCCTCGACCACCGCGGCCGCGTGCAGCACGCCGCGCAGCGGCAAACCCGTCGCGGTGGCCGCCGTGACCAACCGGTCGGCGGTGTCCGGCTGGGCGATATCGCCGCACTCCACCACTACGTCAGACCCGATCGCGCGGACGAGTTCGATGGTCTCCAACGCCTTTTGGCTGGGCTGTGAGCGCGAGCTGAGCACGATGCGGCCGGCCCCGGCGTTGGCCATCTTCTCGGCCAGGAATAAGCCCAGCCCACCCAGGCCACCGGTGATGATGTAGGACCCGTCTGAACGGAAAACTCGAGCCTGTTCGGGGGGGAAGCACCACGCTGCTGCGCCCGGCGTGGGGGACGTCGAGGATGAGCTTGCCGGTGTGCTCGGCCGCGCCCATCACCCGGATCGCGGTGGCCGCCTCGGCCAGCGGGTAATGGGTGCTCTGCGGCATCGGCAGCACACCCTCGACGGTCAACCGATACACCGTGCTCAACAGTTCGCGGACCGCAGCCGGATGGCTCACCGACATCAACCCCAGGTCTAGACCGTAGAACGCCAGATTGCGCCGGAATGGCAAGAGTTCCAGTCGGGTATTGGAGTAGATGTCGCGTTTGCCGATTTCGATGAAGCGGCCGCCCAGGGCCAGTAGTTTGAGGCCGGCCAACTGTGCGGCACCGGTCACGGAGTTGAGCACGATGTCCACGCCGTAGCCGGCGGTGTCGCGGCGGATCTGCTCGGCGAACTCGACGCTGCGCGAGTCATAGACGTGTTCGATGCCCATGTCGCGCAGCAGGTCTCGACGCTTTTCGTTGCCTGCGGTGGCGTAGATCTGGGCTCCGGCCGCACGCGCGATCGCGATTGCGGCCTGGCCCACTCCGCCGGTGGCGGAGTGGATGAGCACCTTGTCGCCGGCCTTGATCCGCGCCAGGTCCTGCAGCCCGTACCACGCGGTGGCGCTGGCGGTGGTCACTGCCGCGGCTTGGGCGTCGGTCAGCCCCTCGGGCAGTCTGGTGGCCAGGCGGGCGTCGCAGGTGACGAACGTGGCCCAGCAGCCGTTGGGTGACATGCCGCCGACCCGGTCACCGACCTTGAGTTCGCTGACCCCGGGCCCGACCGCGCTCACCACCCCGGCGAAATCGGTGCCCAGCTGCGGCTGTCGCCCGTCGAGGGTTTGGTAGCGGCCGAAGGTGACCAGCACGTCGGCGAAGTTGATGCTGGACGCGGTGACGGCGACCTCGATCTCTCCCGGGCCCGGCGGGACCCGGTCGAACGCGGCGAACTCCAAGGTTTGCAGGTCACCGGGAGTACGGATCTGTAGGCGCATGCCGGCCTCGGCGTGGTCGACGACGGTGGTTTGCCGCTCCTCGGGGCGCAGCGGGGCTGGGCACAACCGGGCGGTGTACCACTGGTCGTTGCGCCAGGCGGTCTCATCCTCGCCGCTGGCCGCCAGCAGCTGACGCGCCACCGACTCCGCGCCGGTCTGCTCATCCACATCGACATAGCTGGCCTTCAAATGCGGATGCTCAGCACCAATCACCCGCAACAACCCCCGCATCCCACCCTGCTCAAGATTGGGTCGGTCACCAGACAACACCGCCTGAGCATTGTGGGTCAGCACATACAACCGCGGCTCTTGGGCCGTGATCTCTGGAATCTCGCGGGCGATACGCACCACATGTTTGACAAGCTCGCCGCCGCGCACGGGGGATTCCGCGTCGGGGTCGCCGGTCTGCGGCGCGGTCAACACGAATACGCCGGTGAACCCGCCGGTGCCGAGCTGGTCGCGCAGCCGCGCGGCCTGGGCTGCGTGGTCGGCGCGCTGCGGCCAGGACATCGTTGTGCACTGCGCGTCGTGCACCTTCAGCGCGTCGGTCAACTGTGCGGCCACCAAATCCGTAGCGTCACACGTGCTGATCAGCAGCCAGGCGCCGGGTTCGGCGTGGCTGTTTTCGGGCAGCTCACGTTCGTGCCATTCGATGCTCAGCAGCCGCTCACCCAAAACCCGGGCACGTTCGCTGGCCTGCGACGCGCCGGTACCCAACTGCAGCCCACGCACCGCCAACACCACCGCGCCGTGCTCGTCCAACACGTCCAGGTCGGCTTCCACGCCCACACCGCACGCGGTCACCGTCGTGCAGCAGTACCGGGCATGACGGGCCGACCCATAGGACCGCAACCGCCGCACACCCAACGGCAGCAACAAACCACCGTCGGCCATACCCTGGACGGCGGGATGAGCCGCCACCGACTGGAAGCACGCATCCAGCAGCACGGGATGCACGCCGTAAGCTTTGACCTGCGAGCGAAGCGGGCCCGGTAGGTTGACCTCGGCCAGCACCGTGTCGCCGGCCCCTTCGGCGATGTACGCGTCAACCAGACCCGCAAAAGCCGGCCCTAAGCGATGACCACGCTTGTCCAGCCATTGCCGAACCTCGGCGCCGTCCACCTTGTGGGGATGGCTGGCCAGCAGTTCGGCGATGTTTTTCTGGGGTGGCTGGTCCGGGGCGTCGTCGGCTTCCCGGACAACGTGCAGAACCGCGGCGAGTTGCCGTGTGTACCTACCATCATGGCTGGTCTCTACTGTGAGTGGGACAACGCCGGGGGCTTCTACCGTGGCGGTGACGCCGATGGGGGTTTCGTCGTCGAGCAGCAACATCTGCTCGAATCGGATGTCGCGGACTTCGGAGGCTTCGCCGAGGACGGCGCGGGCTGCGGCCAACGCCATCTCGCAGTAGGCGGCTCCCGGAAGGGCGGCCGCGCCGTGGATTTGGTGATCGGCCAGCCAGGGTTGTGTCACGGTGCCGACCTCGCCCTGCCAGACGTGGCGTTCCGGCTCCTCGGGCAGGCGCACGTGGGAGCCCAGCAATGGGTGTACGGCGACGGTATTGGCGTGGGCGATGCGACGGGTCGTGTCGTCGAGCAGCAGACGACGGTGGTTCCATGTGGGCAGTGGTGCGTTGATCAGTCGGCCGGTGGGGTAGAGCACGGCGAAGTCGACGGCGGCGCCGGCGGCGTAGAGGTCGCCGGCCAGTGCGCGCAGCCCGTGGGGCAGTGGTTGTTCGCGGCGCATGCCGGCCAGCGCAGCCGCGGACATGTCGAGGCTGCGGGCGGTCTGGTCGACCGCGTGGGTCAGCAGGGGGTGGGGGGTCAGCTCGGTGAAGACCCGGTAGCCGTCTTCGAGGGCGGCTTGCACCGCCGCGGCGAAGCGTACGGTGTGGCGCAGGTTGTCCACCCAGTAGTAGGCGTCGCAGTAGGGCTCCTCGCGCGGGTCGAACGAGGTCGCCGAGTAGTAGGGGATTTCCGGTTGCAGCGGGCTGATTTCGGCGAGCGCTTCGGCCAGTTCGTCGAGGATCGGGTCGACCTGCGGGGAGTGCGATGCTACGTCGACGGCCACCTCACGGGCCAGCACGTCGCGTTGCTCCCAGGCGGCCACCAGGTCGCGTACCGTCTGGGTGGCCCCGCCGATCACGGTGGACTGCGGGGAGGCCACCACCGCGACCACGGCGTCGTTGACGCCGCGCGCCATCAACTCCGAAAGCACTTGTTGAGCAGGCAGTTCCACCGATGCCATGGCGCCGGCGCCGGCGATACGGATCATCAGCGCCGACCGCCGGCAGATGACGCGCACTCCGTCTTCGAGGCAGAGCGCGCCGGCGACCACCGCGGCCGCGGACTCGCCCAGCGAGTGGCCGATGACCGCGCCGGGCGCTACGCCGTAGGACTTCATTGTGGCCGCCAGCGCGACCTGCATGGCAAACAGGGTCGGTTGCACCCGGTCGATGCCGGTCACGACCTCGGGGGCGGTCATGGCTTCGGTCACCGAGAAGCCGGATTCCGCGGCGATCAGTGGTTCGATCGCGGCGATGGTGGCGGCGAATACCGGTTCGGTGGCCAGCAGGTCGGCGCCCATGCCCGCCCATTGCGAGCCTTGCCCGGAGAACACCCAGACCGGTCCGCGGTCGTCTTGGCCGACCGCGGGTGGGTAGGGGGTTTCGCCGGTGGCGACTTCCCGCAGCGCCTCGGTCAGCTCCGCGGTGGTGGCGGCCAGTACGGCGGTGCGCACCGGCCGGTGTCCGCGCCGGCGGGCCAGGGTGTAGGCCAGATCCGCCGGCGCCAGCTCGGGTCCTTGGGCGTCGACCCAATCGGCCAGCCGCGCGGCGGTCTGCCGCAGCGCGTCCTGCGAGCTGGCCGACAGCGCGAACAGCAGCGCGCCGTCGATACCGGGTGTGGCCGGGGTGTCGCCTGGTGCACCGGATTCGGGGGCTGGCACCGGTGCCTGCTCGACAATGGCGTGCACATTGGTGCCCGTCATGCCATACGACGACACCGCCGCGCGCCGGGGCGTTTCTTGATCGGCGCCGGGCCACGGCGTAATCTCTTGCGGCACAAACAGGTTGGTTTCGATTGCGGCAAGCTTGTCAGGCAGGGCCGTGAAGTGCAGATTCTGTGGGACCACGCCGTGTTGGAGGGCCAGGACCGCCTTCATCAGTCCCAGCGCTCCAGCGGCCGACTGGGTGTGGCCGAAATTGGTCTTCACCGATGCCAGCGCGCAGGGGCCGTCGTTGCCGTATACCTCGGCCAGGCTGGCGTATTCGATGGGGTCACCCACCGGGGTGCCCGGGCCGTGCGCCTCGACCATGCCCACCGTAGCCGGGTCCACACCGGCCACACCCAACGCCTCCCGATACGCCGCGACCTGCGCGGACCGTGATGGTGTCGCGATATTGACGGTGTGGCCGTCTTGGTTGGCGGCCGTGCCACGAATTACGGCCAGGATCCGGTCCCCATCGGCCAGCGCATCCGGCAACCGCTTGAGCGCCAACATGACACAACCCTCACCGGAGACGAAACCGTCCGCGGAAACGTCGAACGCATGACAGCGCCCGGTCGCAGACAACATGCCCAACGCCGAGCCCGAGGCGAACCGCCGCGGTTCGAGCATCACGTAGACACCGCCGGCTAGCGCAATGTCGCTTTCGCCGTCGTGCAGGCTACGACAAGCCAGGTGGATAGCGGTGAGGCCAGACGAGCATGCGGTATCTACCGTGATCGCGGGACCCTGCAAGCCCATGGCGTACGCCACCCGCCCGGATGCGAAGCAGGCATTGGTGCCCGTGTTGCCGTACGGCCCTTCGAAAGTCTGGTTGTCGGCGTGTACCAATATGTAGTCGGTATGAACCAACCCCACGAAAACCCCTGTCCGCGAGGCCATCTGGTTCGGTGTTAGGCCGCCGTGCTCCATGGCTTCCCAGGAGGTTTCCAGCAACAAGCGGTGCTGCGGATCGATCGCTATCGCTTCTTTCTCCCCGATCCCGAAGAACTCGGGATCAAAGTCGCCGACGTTATCGAGGTACGCGCCCCATTTGCAGTCGGTGCGTCCGGGCACGCCGGGTTCGGGGTCGTAGTACTCGTCGATGTCCCAGCGGTCGGCGGGGATCTCGGTGACCAGATCGTCGCCCCGCAGCAACGCCTCCCACAACCGATCGGGTGAGTCGATGCCCCCCGGCAGCCGGCACCCCATACCAATGACAGCTACCGGCGTAACACGTGTCCTATCCACGGTCTTTGTTCTCTCCTTACCCACGGTTCAAGCTTTTGCCAGCGGCGTATCGTCGAACTTCGGTCCGGGTTGATAGAACCGCAGCACCAAACGCACCCACCGACCCCCACGCTTCACGCCAACCCTTTAGTTCATTGGCGTGAACAGCAGCGTAGCCGGTTGCCCCGATATATGTGGAAAAATCGTTCGGACGTACAAAAAAAGTTCCTGACGCTGGCGTCAACTCGAACCTGCCTCGGAAGTCATGATTGATTCATCAGTCAATATTAAAGTCGCAGCTCACAACTATAATACGCCGGTGCAGCGGACAATTGCGGAAGCGCCGGACGCCTCGCGGTCCGATGTCGCCTTTCCCTGCCTCGTCGTCAATATCTGATGGTGGACGACCGCCCGTGCCGGACCGGCTTAGGTAGCCAGCCGGGCTTCGCGCCACGCAATTTGCCTAGTCGTGGAAGACGGATTGCCGAAGTGTCGAAGGCAACCCGAACTCCGATGTTCAGGTTATGCCAATTGGTGCCCGGAAATCCCCGAAATCGAAAATGTTACGTGCAGGTTTCACTGGACGGATCAAGGCCGTCGTCGCTGAAGCTGGGCGGCTGGGGCGACATCGCGCGATCCGCCCTCGGCGATGCGCACGTACGCCGATTGCATCGTCTCTGGATGCCGCGCGATCGAGCCCTGCGCGATCGGACTACTGGGGGACAACGCGGTGACGGTGCTCTCCTCGTGAAACTTGTTGACCCACATGCACGCTTGCGCGCCGATCCAGCCATCGCCGAATACTCTGGCATTCATCCGGTCCAGTTGTATTGCGATGACCGCAGACAGCAGAAGCGCGCCGGCCGGCATCGAGGCACGACGGGAACGGAAGCCGCCACCTAGAGGATCCAACGAGCATCTATGCTTTTCCCTTCCCACGGCCGCGCGTGAGGCATCCTCGCTGTGCAGCACCGCCAGGTCAGGGATCAACGCGCCGACTATTTCTCCGTCGATGTGGCTGGACTGCACCTGCTCCGTCTCTCTTTGCTGCCACCAGCGCCAGGTTGGTTGTGGAAGCTGAGTCACCGTCGGGCGAAACCGTCAGCGTTGACGAAGCGTTAGAGGTAGTGTGCTGCCGTGGTCGCGTCTTCGATTCCCACCGCGCTGCGCGAGCGCGCCAGTGTGCACCCCAATGGTGCGGCCATCACCTACATCGATTACGAGCAGGACTGGGCCGGTGTTGCCGAAACCCTGACCTGGTCTCAGTTGTATCGGCGAATGCTCAATGTCGCCGAGCCGCTCCGGCATGTGGGGGCGACCGGTGATCGGGCAGTGATACTGGCACCGCAGGGAATCGAATACGTCGTTGGATTTCTCGGCGCGTTGCAGGCCGGACGTATCGCGGTTCCGCTGCCGGTTCCACATGCCGGCGCCCACGATGAGCGTACGATTTCGGTGCTAAGCGACACTTCGCCCGCTGTCATTCTGACGACGTCGGGGGCCGTTGACGATGTCAGAGAATGCGCTCAGCCACAGCCAGGCCAGTCCGCACCATCAATCGTTGAGCTTGATTTGCTGGACTTAGATTCTCGGCAGCGCTCCCGCAGCCCTGGCGCGCGCCCAACCGGCAGGGATACGCCGGAAACCGCGTATTTGCAATATACTTCGGGATCCACCCGTACGCCGGCCGGTGTCATGGTCTCGAACAAAAATGTCTTCGCCAATTTCGAGCAGATCGTGGCCGACTTCTTTGCGCCCGAGGGGGGCGTCGTCCCGCCGGACCTCACTGTGGTGTCTTGGCTGCCGCTGTACCACGACATGGGTCTTCTATTAGGCGCGATCATGCCGATCCTGGCGGGTGTACCCACCGTGTTGACGAGTCCGGTGGGGTTCCTTCAGCGGCCGGCTCGATGGATACAACTGCTGGCACGTAACGGTCGCACGATTTCGGCAGGACCGAATTTCGCTTTCGAATTGGCGGTGCGTAAGACGTCAGACGACGACATGGACGGACTTGACCTCGCCGGCGTGCACACCATCCTCAACGGCAGCGAGCGAGTACACCCGGCGACCCTCAAACGATTTGCTGAACGGTTCGGCCGCTTTAATTTTGCCGCCGCGGCGCTGCGGCCCGCGTATGGCATGGCGGAAGCAACGGTGTACATAGCGACCCGTAATGTGAACGAACCACCAGAAATCGTCGACTTCGAATCCGAGAAACTGCCTGCGGGCCAAGCGATCCGGTGCCCGAGCGGAAGCGGCACACCGCTGGTCAGCTACGGCGTCCCACGGTCACAGCTAGTGCGCATCGTTGATCCAGACACGTGTATCGAGTGTCCGCAGGGATCGGTCGGTGAGATCTGGGTGCAAGGTGGCAACGTTGCGTCCGGCTATTGGCACAAACCCGAGGAGAGCAAGCGCACGTTTGGCGCCAGGATTGTCACCCCTTCGGCGGGCACACCCGAAGCGCCTTGGCTGCGAACCGGGGATTCGGGTTTCGTCTCCGGCGGCGAGCTGTTCATCATCGGCCGCATCAAGGACCTCTTGATTGTGTATGGGCGCAACCACGCTCCCGACGACATCGAGGCGACCATCCAGGAGATAACCTCCGGCCGCTGTGCGGCGATCGCGGTCCCCGACCACGGCACCGAAAAGCTGGTCGCGATTATCGAACTCAAGAAACGGGGAGACTCCGACGAGGATGTGGCGGACCGGCTGCGCATCGTCAAGCGTGACGTCGCCGCGGCGATATTTGATTCGCACGGTCTGAGCGTGGCCGATCTCGTTCTGGTGTCGCCCGGGTCGATTCCCATCACCACCAGCGGCAAGATCAGGCGGGCACAGTGCGTCCAGCTTTACCGACGGCGTGAGTTCACCCGGTTAGACGCTTGACTGCATCGTTGGAGCTTGTTTTCCATTGTGCTACAACCGGTTTGCTGTCTCTGTGGCCCAGTGTTAGTGGGCCGCTCGGCATTGACTGAGCACGACACGATTCCTAGTGTGCTGGTATGTCGGACGGCGCGGTGGTACGGGCATTGGTATTGGAGGCGCCGCGCAGGCTGGTCGTGCGCCAGTACCGGCTGCCGCGCATCGGCGATGATGACGCACTAGTGCGAGTAGAGGCCTGCGGGCTGTGCGGCACCGATCACGAGCAATACACGGGCGAGCTGGCCGGTGGGTTTGCCTTCGTACCTGGCCTCGAGACGGTCGGGACGATTGCGGCCATCGGTCCGCGGGCGGAGCAGCGGTGGGGCGTGTCGGCCGGCGACCGAGTAGCCGTCGAGGTATTCCAGTCGTGTCGGCAGTGCGCTAACTGTCGTGGCGGCGAGTACCGGCGTTGTGTACGGCATGGCCTCGCTGACATGTACGGGTTCATCCCGGTTGACCGAGAGCCTGGCCTGTGGGGCGGTTACGCCGAATATCAGTACCTGGCGCCGGATTCGATGGTGTTGCGGGTGGCCGGTGACCTCAGCCCGGAAGTGGCCACCTTGTTCAACCCGCTGGGGGCGGGAATACGTTGGGGAGTAACGATTCCCGAAACCAAACCGGGCGACGTCGTGGCGGTGCTGGGTCCAGGAATCCGGGGGCTGTGCGCCGCCGCGGCGGCAAAAGGGGCCGGTGCCGGGTTCGTGATGGTGACCGGGTTGGGACCCCGTGACGCCGACCGGTTGGCGCTGGCGGCACAGTTCGGAGCCGACCTCGCCGTCGATGTTGCGATCGATGACCCGGTCGCCGCCCTGACCGAACAGACCGGTGGGCTGGCAGACGTCGTTGTCGACGTGACCGCCAAGGCGCCAGCGGCATTCGCACAGGCGATAGCGCTAGCCCGGCCCGCCGGGACCGTTGTTGTCGCCGGCACCCGGGGCGTGGGCAGCGGGGCACCGGGATTTTCGCCCGACGTCGTTGTGTTCAAGGAGCTGCGTGTGCTTGGCGCCCTCGGCGTAGACGCCACCGCCTACCGGGCCGCGCTTGATCTGTTGGTGTCCGGTCGATACCCCTTCGCAAGCCTGCCTCGCCGCTGCGTGCGGCTCGAAGGCGCCGAGGATCTGCTGGCTACCATGGCCGGTGAACGCGACGGTGTCCCGCCTATCCACGGAGTGCTCACACCATGACAACATCCCGCGTGCCCCTGTTGCCGGTCGACGAGGCCAAAGCTGCTGCCGACGAAGCGGGCGTGCCCGACTACATGGCTGAGCTCAGCATCTTCCAAGTGTTGCTGAATCATCCGCGACTAGCGCGGACCTTCAACGACCTGCTCGCCACCATGCTGTGGCACGGGACCCTGGACTCACGGTTGCGTGAGTTGGTGATCATGCGGATTGGTTGGCTCACCGACTGTGACTACGAATGGACCCAACACTGGCGGGTTGCTTCAGGGCTTGGCGTGTCGGCCGACGATCTGCTCGGTGTACGGGATTGGCAAGGGTACAACGGGTTCGGGCCCGCTGAGCAGGCCGTCCTGGCGGCCACCGATGACGTGGTGCGCGAGGGCGCGGTGAGTGCGCAGAGCTGGTCGGCTTGCGAGCGGGAATTACATTGCGACAAAGTGGTTCTCATCGAACTCGTTACGGTGATAAGCGCATGGCGAATGGTCGCTTCGATCCTGCACAGCCTCGAGGTCCCACTGGAAGACGGCGTTTCCAGCTGGCCGCCCGACGGCCTTTCGCCAAGGTGACTGCGCCGAGCGTGTAACCATGGCGAGATTCCGCCGGCGATTTTTCCGCCCTGAGTGCACGTTCGGCGCAGAAGCACTAGACGATCCGGTAGGTCTGCACAGCGTGAGCGACGATGTTCCCGTCGGGATCGGTTGCGGTGATCTCGGTAAAGGTGAGTTCCTTGCGGCGTCGGGCAGTGCGCGCATGACAGAGCAAGTCACACCGCTTGGCGGCGCCGGTGTACTGGATGCTCATCGCGACCGTGGCGGCGCGGGTGCCCCTGTCGAAGTCGTGGTTCGACCAAGCGGCGGCGGCACCGGCGGTGTCCATCACCGACGCGATCACCCCACCGTGAAAGTAGGTGCCGTCATTGGTGAGGTCGGTGCGAAACGGGAGTCGGATCACGACGTCGTCGGGTTCGTAGCGTTCGAACACGATGCCGAGCCCGCCGATGAACGGCGTCCTCGGCATCAGCTCACGCACCGCCTGGCGACGTTTGTGCTGCTCTTGGGCGGTCAACGGGTCGGACATGGCAGGTAATCTACCCTATTAGATTGACATATCAATCAATAACTCTTAGCGTCGTCGCAATGCGGACCAGAGTCGCCGAGCTGCTCGGTGCTGAGTTTCCAATATGCGCGTTCAGCCACTGCCGGGATGTGGTGGCGGCGGTGTCCAATGCGGGCGGGTTCGGGATCCTCGGTGCCGTCGCACATAGCCCCAAACGGCTGGAGAGCGAGCTGACCTGGATCGAGGAGCACACGGGTGGCAAGCCGTACGGAGTCGACGTGCTGCTGCCGCCCAAATACATCGGCGCCGAGCAAGGCGGTATCGATGCCCAGCAGGCCCGGGAGCTCATACCCGAAGGGCATCGCACCTTCGTCGACGACTTGCTGGTTCGCTATGGCATCCCCGCGGTCACCGACCGGCAGCGTTCGTCCTCGGCCGGTGGGCTGCACATCTCGCCCAAGGGTTATCAGCCGTTGCTGGATGTGGCCTTCGCCCATGACATCCGGTTGATCGCCAGCGCGCTCGGGCCGCCGCCACCGGATCTCGTGGAGCGCGCCCACAACCATGACGTGCTGGTTGCCGCCCTAGCCGGCACGGCGCAGCACGCGCGGCGACACGCGGCTGCGGGTGTTGACCTGATCGTCGCGCAGGGCACCGAGGCCGGAGGCCACACCGGCGAGGTGGCGACCATGGTTCTGGTTCCCGAAGTCGTCGATGCGGTGTCGCCAACGCCGGTGCTGGCCGCGGGCGGGATCGCCCGTGGCCGCCAGATCGCTGCGGCGTTGGCCCTGGGGGCGGAAGGCGTCTGGTGCGGGTCGGTCTGGTTGACCACCGAAGAAGCCGAAACGCCCCCGGTGGTCAAGGACAAGTTTCTGGCCGCAACATCCTCGGACACGGTGCGGTCCCGGTCGCTAACCGGCAAGCCGGCGCGCATGCTGCGCACGGCCTGGACCGACGAATGGGATCGGCCTGACAGCCCCGACCCGCTTGGCATGCCGCTGCAGAGCGCGCTGGTCAGCGACCCGCAGTTGCGCATCAACCAGGCCGCCGGCCAGCCCGGGGCCAAGGCTCGTGAGCTGGCGACCTACTTCGTCGGACAGGTCGTCGGCTCACTCGACCGGGTGCGGTCGGCCCGCTCGGTGGTGCTTGACATGGTCGAGGAGTTCATCGACACCGTCGGGCAACTGCAGGGGTTGGTGCAAAGGTGAGCCGCGCTAGCGCGCGGCGGCGCCGAGCGGTCAGCGATGAGGACAAGTCGCAACGGCGCGACGAGATCTTGGCCGCGGCCAAAATAGTGTTTGCTCACAAGGGTTTTCATGCCACCACCGTCGCAGACATCGCCAAGCAGGCCGGCCTGGCGTACGGGCTGATCTACTGGTACTTCGACTCCAAGGACGACTTGTTCCACGCCTTGATGGCCGGTGAAGAGGAGGCGCTGCGCGCGCATGTCGCGGCCGAACTGGCCCGCGTTGGCGGGTCTACCGAGGCGCCGCTTCGGGCCCTGTTACAGGCCGCGGTACAGGCCACGTTCGAGTTCTTCGAAACCGACAAGGCTACCGTCAAACTACTGTTCCGTGACGCTTACGCGCTTGGGGGCCGATTCGAAGAGCATCTCGGCGGAATCTACGAGCGGTTCATCGACGACATCGAAGCCGTCGTTGTTGCCGCTCAACGGCGCGGTGAGGTTGTCGAGGCCCCGTCCCGGATGGCCGCGTACACGTTGGCGGCGCTGGTGGGGCAGTTGGCACACCGACGGCTGAATACCGACGATAACGTCACCGCCGCCCAGGTAGCCGACTTCGTGGTGTCGCTGGTGCTAGACGGGCTGCGTCCGCGTGCACTGGCGGTCGGGGCCCGCGGTGGTCGGGCCGCCCGAACCTGAGCAAAGGCTGCCAAATACATGGTGAACGCGTAAGGATTCGCGACACCCGCCCGGATCACGTTGACCGAGACGGGTAGGTCGTGCATGATCGGTCCGGTAAGCACCTCGTTAGGTGAGGCGGCTACACGAACATAGGCCACTGACCCCGAACGTCGAGAGACGCCCCGGGTCAGGACAGCTCTTCCCGGCTTAAGGGTTGAGCCCAGGTGGCTTCCGGCTTACCGGACACGTCGTGTGGTGCCGAAGCTCTGACGAGAGGGGTGCGGATTTCCGGCAGTTGCCGGCATCTCTGTACTCCTGTGACGCGCTTTATCGTGCGGACAACCGTACGTGTCGTGGCCGTGAGGAGGTGAGGGACGCATGAGTTCCGGTGACAGTCCGGACCGATATCCGGGCTCTGTTTCGTCCCGATCCGGTTTCCGGCGCGACGTTTTGCGCTGAGTCGTCAAACCAAGATCAGCCTTCTTGGATCGGAACCGCTACGGGACGGGGCCAACTCGGTTCAGTCCATATGTGCTCGTTTTGATTTCCGTCCTCGCTTGCAACTCCGTCTAGGAGGCGATCATGACCGCTGCTCTGCACAATGACGTAGTAACCGTAGCTTCGGCCCCCAAGCTGCGGGTGGTGCGGGATGTGCCCCCGGCCCCCGCGTCCAAGAAGGTTGCTCGCCGGCTCGACGCGCAGCCTTTCGGCACCGGAGGGGACCCGCTGGTCGACGGGGCAGCTCGTTTGCTGAGCATTCCGCTGCGCCACCTCTACGCCGCGTTGTGGCGCGTCGGGCTGCTCGAGGTCCAGGCCTAGTCCGATGGGCAGGCAGCCGACCTTGCGCCGCGATGTGGATTTGCGGCGCTGGGCGACAATCCCCGTAGAATCAGGGGAACGGCATCGATCCGGCGATCACCGGGGAGCCTTCGGAAGAACGGCCGGTTAGGCCCAGTAGAACCGAACGGGTTGGCCCGTCACAGCCTCAAGTCGAGCGGCCGCGCATCGGCGTGGCAAGCGGGGTGGTACCGCGGCGTTCGCGCACCGGCGTGGCGTCGTCCCCGAGCCTGGATTGCAGGCACGCAGTGCCGAACGGTGCTGGGGCCTGGGGAGACGACGCGCAAAGTGACCGATAACGCATATCCAAAGCTGGCCGGCGGGGCACCCGACCTCCCGGCACTCGAACTCGAGGTCCTCGACTACTGGTCCCGTGACGACACCTTCCGGGCCAGCATTGCTCGCCGCGATGGCGCCCCCGAGTATGTGTTCTATGACGGGCCGCCGTTTGCCAACGGTCTGCCGCATTATGGGCACCTGCTCACCGGCTACGTCAAAGACATCGTGCCGCGATATCGCACTATGCGCGGTTACAAGGTGGAGCGTCGCTTCGGCTGGGACACTCACGGGCTGCCCGCCGAACTCGAAGTCGAGCGCCAGCTTGGCATCACTGACAAATCCCAGATCGAGGCCATGGGTATCGCCGCCTTCAACGATGCCTGCCGCGCATCCGTGTTGCGCTACACCGACGAGTGGCAAGCGTATGTAACTCGGCAAGCTCGCTGGGTCGACTTCGACAACGATTACAAGACGCTCGATCTGGCTTACATGGAGTCGGTGATTTGGGCCTTCAAACAGTTGTGGGACAAGGGCCTGGCCTACGAGGGCTACCGGGTGCTGCCGTACTGCTGGCGCGACGAAACTCCGCTGTCGAATCACGAACTGCGGATGGACGACGACGTCTACCAAAGCCGCCAAGATCCCGCGGTAACGGTGGGCTTCAAGGTGGTGGGTGGCCAACCAGACAACGGGCTAGACGGTGCCTACTTGCTGGTGTGGACGACGACTCCGTGGACCCTGCCGTCGAACCTCGCAGTTGCGGTAAGCCCGGACATCACCTACGTACAGGTCCAGGCGGGCGATCGCCGTTTCGTACTGGCCGAGGCACGGCTGGCCGCTTACGCCCGCGAACTCGGTGAAGAGCCCGTGGTGCTCGGCACCTATCGCGGCGCCGAACTGCTGGGCACCCGCTACCTGCCGCCGTTTGCCTATTTCATGGACTGGCCCAACGCTTTTCAGGTGCTAGCAGGCGACTTTGTAACGACCGACGATGGCACCGGCATCGTGCATATGGCACCGGCCTATGGTGAGGACGACATGGTGGTCGCGGAGGCGGTCGGTATCGCGCCGGTGACTCCGGTCGACTCCAAGGGACGCTTCGACGTCACCGTTGCCGATTACCAAGGGCAGCATGTCTTTGACGCCAACGCGCAGATCGTCCGGGACCTGAAGACCCAAAGCGGCCCGGCTGCGGTGAATGGCCCAGTGTTGATTCGTCACGAAACCTACGAGCACCCTTACCCACACTGCTGGCGATGCCGTAACCCGCTGATCTACCGGTCGGTGTCGTCGTGGTTCGTCAGGGTGACGGACTTCCGAGACCGCATGGTGGAGCTAAACCAGCAGATCACGTGGTATCCCGAACACGTCAAGGACGGCCAGTTCGGCAAGTGGCTGCAGGGCGCCCGCGATTGGTCGATCTCCCGGAATCGCTACTGGGGTACCCCGATTCCGGTATGGAAGTCCGACGACCCGGCCTACCCGCGCATCGATGTCTACGGCAGCCTCGACGAGCTGGAGCGCGACTTCGGCGTACGCCCGGCCAATTTGCACCGGCCCTACATCGACGAGCTCACCCGTCCCAACCCAGACGATCCGACTGGCCGTAGCACGATGCGACGCATTCCCGATGTGCTCGACGTGTGGTTCGACTCGGGATCCATGCCGTATGCCCAGGTGCACTACCCGTTCGAGAACCTGGATTGGTTCCAGGGACACTACCCCGGCGACTTCATCGTCGAGTACATCGGGCAGACCCGTGGCTGGTTTTACACACTGCATGTGTTGGCGACCGCGCTCTTTGACCGGCCGGCATTCAAAACCTGTGTGGCGCATGGGATTGTCCTTGGTTTCGATGGCCAGAAGATGAGCAAGTCGCTGCGCAACTATCCAGACGTAACAGAGGTGTTCGATCGCGACGGCTCCGACGCCATGCGGTGGTTCCTGATGGCATCGCCGATTCTGCGCGGCGGCAACCTGATCGTCACTGAGCAAGGAATTCGCGACGGTGTGCGACAAGTCCTGCTGCCCCTGTGGAACACCTACAGCTTCCTGGCGCTGTATGCACCGAAAGTCGGTACCTGGCGCGTCGATTCGGTGCACGTGCTGGATCGCTATATCCTGGCCAAGCTGGCGGTGCTGCGCGACGACCTCAGCGAGTCGATGGAAGTTTACGATATTCCCGGTGCCTGTGAACATTTGCGTCAGTTCACTGAGGCGTTGACTAATTGGTATGTGCGACGGTCGCGTTCGCGGTTCTGGGCAGAAGACGCCGATGCCATCGACACGCTACACACCGTGTTGGAGGTGACCACGAGGCTGGCCGCCCCGCTGCTTCCGCTGATCACCGAGATAATCTGGCGTGGTCTGACACGCGAGCGATCGGTGCACCTGACGGACTGGCCAGCGCCCGACCTGCTGCCGTCGGATGCCGACCTGGTCGCCGCGATGGACCAGGTCCGCGACGTGTGCTCGGCGGCATCCTCGCTGCGCAAGGCCAAGAAGCTACGGGTGCGCCTGCCGCTACCGAAACTCATTGTGGCAGTTGAGAATCCGCAACTTCTGAGGCCGTTCGTCGACCTTATTGGCGACGAGCTTAACGTGAAGCAGGTCGAACTGACCGATGCCATCGACACCTATGGCCGATTCGAGCTCACGGTCAACGCCCGGGTAGCCGGACCACGGCTGGGCAAAGATGTGCAGGCCGCCATCAAGGCGGTCAAGGCCGGCGACGGCGTCATAAACCCGGACGGCACCTTGTTGGCGGGCCCCGCGGTGCTGACGCCCGACGAGTACAACTCCCGGCTGGTGGCCGCCGACCCGGAGTCCACCGCGGCGTTGCCCGACGGCGCCGGGCTGGTCGTTCTGGATGGCACCGTCGCTGCCGAACTCGAAGCCGAGGGCTGGGCCAAAGATCGCATCCGCGAACTGCAAGAGCTGCGTAAGTCGACCGGGCTGGACGTTTCCGACCGCATCCGGGTGGTGATGTCGGTGCCTGCGGAACGCGAAGACTGGGCGCGCACCCATCGCGACCTCATTGCCGGAGAAATCTTGGCTACCGACTTCGAATTCGCCGACCTCGCCGATGGTGTGGCCATCGGCGACGGCGTGCGGGTAAGCATCGAAAAGACCTGAGGTCGACTGGGCGACGAGCGTAACGTCACGGCTGAAAATCCGTGCCCGACTTCGCCGTGGCGTTACGCTCGCGGCGCGGGGACCCGATCTCTAGGGCGTTGTCGCCCAGATCCACGTCGGCCAAGGCCGATGGCAGCGGCTGAGGTTGATCGCCATAGCGAAAACTAGCTCGGTAGCCCCAAATAGCATCACGGGTGTGGAGTCCCGCTGGGTGCTGCACCTGGACATGGATGCGTTTTTCGCCTCGGTCGAACAGCTCACCCGGCCGACCCTGCGGGGGCGGCCGGTGCTGGTTGGCGGGCTGGGTGGGCGAGGTGTGGTGGCCGGCGCGAGCTATGAAGCGCGGGCCTACGGTGCCCGATCGGCCATGCCGATGCATCAGGCCCGCAGGCTGATCGGGGTGACGGCCGTGGTGTTGCCGCCACGCGGGGTGGTGTACGGGATCGCCAGCCGCCGGGTATTCGACACCGTGCGCGGCCTGGTGCCCGTCGTCGAACAGCTTTCTTTCGATGAAGCGTTCGCCGAACCGCCCCAACTCGCCGGGGCAGTGGCCGAGGACGTCGAGACGTTCTGCGAACGGTTGCGGCGACGGGTGCGCGACGAGACCGGCCTGATTGCCTCGGTCGGAGCGGGCTCGGGCAAGCAGATCGCCAAGATTGCTTCTGGTCTGGCCAAACCCGACGGCATTCGGGTAGTCCGGCACGCTGAAGAGCAAGCGCTTCTCAGCGGATTGCCGGTACGACGGCTGTGGGGCATCGGCCCGGTCGCCGAGGAAAAGCTGCATCGGCTCGGCATCGAGACGATCGGGCAGCTGGCCGCGCTGAGCGATGCCGAGGCGGCCAACATCCTAGGCGCGACGATTGGGCCCGCGCTGCACCGGCTGGCCCGTGGCATCGACGACCGCCCAGTGGTGGAGCGCGCCGAAGCCAAGCAAATCAGCGCCGAGTCCACGTTCGCCGTCGATCTGACCACCATGGAGCAATTGCACGAGGCGATCGACTCCATCGCTGAGCACGCGCACCAACGCCTGCTGCGCGACGGCCGCGGCGCCCGCACCATCACGGTGAAGCTAAAGAAATCCGACATGAGCACGCTAACCCGCTCGGCGACGATGCCCTACCCGACGACCGACGCCGGCGCGCTGTTTACGGTGGCCCGCCGGCTGCTGCCGGATCCACTGCAAATCGGGCCAATTCGTCTTCTGGGTGTTGGGTTTTCGGGTTTGAGCGACATTCGCCAGGAGTCGTTGTTTGCCGACTCGGACTTGACGCAGGAAACGGCGGCAGCGCATTACGTCGAAACACCGGGAGCGGTCGTGCCGGCCGCGCACGACGCCACGATGTGGCGGGTCGGCGATGACGTCGCCCACCCTGAGCTTGGGCACGGCTGGGTGCAGGGAGCGGGCCACGGCGTGGTCACCGTGCGGTTCGAAACGCGTGGTTCAGGCCCGGGCTCGGCGCGGACGTTCCCCGTCGACACCGGCGACATCAGCAACGCCAGCCCGCTTGACAGCTTGGACTGGCCGGACTACATCGGCCAGCTATCGGTCGAGGGGTCCGCCGGCGCCTCAGCCCCAACGGTCGATGACGTCGGCGACCGGTGAGTTGGCCGCCAGCGCGGCCATTAGCAGCACCCGGGCCTGGGACGGCGGCAGTCGCGGTACCATCACCGCGCCAGCCTCCACCAGGTCGTGCCCGGGACCATAGCCTGCGCCGACCCGCGCGCCGGCGACCCGGGTAGACACCGCGATCACCACCGGATCGCTCCCGTCTCGACAGTGGCGACGGACTCCCTCGATCACGGCGGCCCCGGCATTGCCCGAGCCCAGCGCCTCCAGCACCACGGCGCGCGCGCCGGCTGCCACACAGGCGTCCATCGCCACCGCGTCACTTCCCGGATAGACGGCGACGATGTCGACTCGTGGCGCCACGGCAGCGCCCAGATCGCCGAGATAGGGCCGCGTCTTGGTGCGCGTCAGCCGCACCCCGCCCGACGTGAAGCCAAGCGACTCGCCGGCGAATCCGCACAGGTCCGGGTTGGCCACCTTGTGCAGGCCCAAAGGCTGTAACACCCGGCCGCCGAAACTCACCAGCACCCCGAGGTCGCGGGCGGCTGGGTCGGCGGCGACCGCAAGCGCGTCGCGCAGATTGGCCGGGCCATCGGCGCCGGGGGCATCGGCGCTGAGCATGGCCCCGGTCAACACGACCGGGCGGCTACCCGCATAGGTGAGGTCCAGCCACAGAGCGGTCTCTTCGAGCGTATCGGTGCCGTGAGTGATGACCACCCCATCTGCGCCGCCGCGGAATGCCTCCTGCACTGCAGCGCCTATCCGGTCCCAATCGGCCGGCGTCAACTTTGAGCTGTCCAGCGCCATGAGGTCGACTACTTCGATGTCGGAGTCCATGTCGAGACCGGCGATCAGCGTCGCCCCGCAATGGGTTGGCCGTAGCACCCCATCGGGGCCGGCGGTGGTCGAGATTGTCCCTCCAGTAGTGATGACGGTGAGGCGGGCCATGATGGGATCATTGCGCACGTGGTTTGCTCCCATCCGGCCGCGGGGTCTGGGCGGGCCATATCGGCCCTAGGGGATGATGATGGTGTGCCTGACGAACCAACAGGATCGGCTGATCCGCTGACCTCGACCGAGGAAGCCGGGGGGGCGGGGGAACCTAACGCTCCCGCGCCGCCGCGACGGCTGCGCATGCTGCTGTCGGTCGCTGTGGTGGTGCTCACACTCGACATTGTCACCAAGGTGGTAGCTGTCCAACTGTTGCCGCCCGGCCAGCCGGTGTCGATTATCGGCGACACGGTGACCTGGACTCTGGTGCGTAATTCTGGGGCGGCCTTCTCGATGGCGACCGGATACACCTGGGTTTTGACGCTGATTGCGACGGGTGTCGTGGTCGGAATTTTCTGGATGGGGCGGCGGCTGGTATCGCCGTGGTGGGCGCTGGGTCTTGGGATGATCCTGGGCGGTGCCATGGGCAACCTGGTTGATCGCTTCTTTCGGGCACCGGGGCCGCTGCGCGGGCACGTCGTCGATTTCTTGTCGGTCGGCTGGTGGCCGGTGTTCAATGTCGCCGATCCGTCGGTAGTCGGTGGCGCCATCCTGCTGGTCATCCTGTCGATCTTTGGCTTTGACTTCGACACCGTAGGTCGGCGACACGCCGACGGGGACACCGTAGGTCGGCGCAAAGCCGATGGCTGACCGCTCAATGCCCGTTCCGGATGGATTGGCGGGAATGCGTGTTGACACCGGACTGGCCCGCTTGCTGGGACTGTCTCGGACCGCTGCGGCTGCCCTCGCCGAAGAGGGCGCGGTCGAGCTGAATGGCGTGCCGGCCGGAAAGTCCGATCGGCTCGTCTCCGGCGCCTTGCTGCAGGTGCGGTTGCCCGAGGCGCCCGCGCCGCTGCAGAACACCCCCATCGATATCGAGGGCATGACGATTCTGTATTCCGACGACGACATCGTTGCGGTCGACAAACCGGCTGCAGTTGCCGCGCATGCGTCGGTCGGCTGGACCGGACCGACGGTGCTCGGCGGACTCGCCGCCGCCGGGTACCGGATCACCACATCCGGGGTGCACGAGCGGCAGGGCATCGTGCATCGCCTCGACGTCGGGACCTCCGGGGTGATGGTAGTGGCGATCTCCGAGCGGGCGTACACCGTGCTGAAGCGGGCGTTCAAATACCGCACGGTGGACAAGCGGTACCACGCGCTGGTTCAAGGACATCCAGATCCGTCCAGCGGAACGATCGACGCGCCGATCGGTCGTCATCGCGGCCATGAATGGAAGTTCGCGATCACCAAGAATGGCCGGCACAGCCTTACGCACTACGACACGCTGGAAGCGTTCGTGGCAGCCAGCCTGCTCGACGTGCATCTGGAAACTGGCCGCACCCACCAGATCCGGGTGCACTTCGCCGCGTTGCATCACCCATGTTGCGGCGACCTCGTTTACGGAGCTGATCCCAAGCTAGCGAAGAGGCTCGGGTTGGACCGTCAATGGCTGCACGCGCGTTCACTGGCGTTCGCTCATCCGGCCGACGGCCGGCGGGTGGAGATCGTCAGCCCGTATCCGGCCGATCTGCAGCACGCGCTAAAGATATTGCGTGGCGAGGGTTGACCGGCATCACGAGGTGCGGCAGACGAACGTGGCGCCATGGAAATCGAGGCGCACCTCGCCCTGGTGTTCCCAGTATTCAATGCCTTGGCGACCATACCGGGCGCCACTGCCGGACAGTTCGACGAACACGATCACTTGGTCGCCTTTCCAGTTGAGCACGGCCGTCTTCGGGTCGAATTGGTTGTAGAACTGTGCGGTCAATGGGCCGTCCTGCGTGGGACACCGGTAGGTGAGGACGGGTGGAGTCGCGGTGGCGGGATCGGCGATTGCCAATTGGACCAGCCGGGTCTGGTAGGCCTCCTGCACACAGGTACGCGGGTCGGTGTCTTGCGCACAAGCATCACGCAGCATCGTCCAGCTGCTTTGTGCGGCTTCCAGCGCCGCCGAGCGTCGATGGGCCAGCGCCTGTTGATAGGCGGTCGAAAGCCGGTGGTCCAGACTGGTCAACTGCCGGTCGTGGCAAACCAGTTGCTGCACTATGGTTGCCGGTTTGGTGCAGTCGAGCGACTGCCCGGCGGTCGGCGAGGTTGTGTTAGCCGGAGGGTTTGCGGCGCAGGCGCTCAGAACCAGGGCGGTCACCAGGACGCCGATCCATCTCATGGAAACGGACTACCCGGCTACCGACGCGGTGTCCAGCGCGACACGCCACAGGGCTCAGACTGGTGCCGTGGTGCTCTCGCCCGATGTGACGTCGACCGCCAGCGGCGCGATGACGCCGAGGATTTCCGTGATCGTTTCGGAGGGCACGCCGGCTGCGGTCAGCGCGTCGGCCAAGTGTCCGGCGACCAGGCTGAAGTGGTGCATGGTAATTCCGCGCCCCTGATGGACTTGCTTCATCGGCGCACCGGTATAGGGCTCGGGCCCGCCAAGCGCGGCCGCGAAAAACTCCACCTGCTTGCCCTTGAGGCGGCTCATGTTCGTACCGCTGAAGAAGGCCGATAGTTGGTCATCGGCAAGCACACGAACATAGAAGTCCTCGACGACGACTTCGATGGCCTCATGCCCGCCGATCTTGTCGTAGATGCTGATCGGCTCACGTTTGCGCAAGCGTGACAGTAGTCCCATCGTGCCAGGGGACCATGCCGGCGTTGCCTGCCGGTTAGGTCGCGATCACGCTCGGATTATCAGCTGTAACAAGCTGATTGCCGCCAACGTCGCACAGATCCCGTCGCAAACAGATCCTTGGTCGCCGCACCGGCCGGTAGTGGACTCCATTCATCAGCTCATGTGCTAGTAGGTTGGCTTCATGACCCGTGTCCATCACCCCACGCCGCCATCAGGAGCTACCCACGATGAATCTTGGTGACTTAACGAACTTCGTCGAGAAGCCGCTCGCGGCGGTGTCCAACATCGTCAACACCCCGAACTCGGCCGGGCGATATCGGCCCTTCTACTTGCGCAACTTGCTCGATGCGGTGCAGGGCCGCAACCTCAATGATGCTGTCAAGGGCAAGGTTGTCCTCATCACTGGTGGGTCATCAGGCATCGGTGCGGCGGCCGCGAAGAAAATTGCCGAGGCCGGCGGCACGGTGGTGTTGGTCGCACGCACCCTGGAAAACCTCGAGAACGTCGCCAACGACATACGGGCGATCCGAGGCAACGGTGGGACCGCCCACGTCTACCCGTGCGATCTATCCGACATGGATGCGATTGCCGTGATGGCCGACCAGGTGCACGGCGACCTCGGCGGCGTCGACATCTTGATCAACAACGCGGGCCGGTCAATTCGGCGCTCGTTGGAGTTGTCCTATGACCGGATCCACGATTACCAGCGAACGATGCAGCTCAACTACCTCGGCGCGGTCCAGCTGATCCTGAAGTTCATCCCCGGAATGCGAGAACGCCACTTCGGGCATATCGTCAACGTTTCCTCAGTCGGCGTGCAGACCCGCGCGCCGCGCTTCGGCGCTTACATCGCCAGCAAGGCCGCGCTGGACAGCCTGTGTGATGCGTTGCAAGCCGAGACCGTGCACGACAACGTCCGATTCACCACCGTGCACATGGCATTGGTAAGGACTCCAATGATCAGCCCGACCACGATCTACGACAAGTTTCCCACGCTGACGCCGGATCAGGCGGCCGGTGTGATCACCGATGCCATCGTGCATCGGCCCCGGCGAGCCAGCTCACCGTTCGGACAGTTCGCCGCCGTTGCCGACGCCGTCAACCCCGCGGTGATGGACCGGGTACGTAACCGTGCCTTCAACATGTTCGGCGACTCGTCCGCAGCCAAGGGAAGTGAATCCCAAACCGACACATCAGAACTCGACAAGCGAAGCGAGACGTTTGTGCGGGCCACCCGAGGGATCCATTGGTGACACCATGAGCCTTCCGAAACCGAACAATCAGACCACCGTTGTGATCACCGGCGCCTCCTCCGGCATCGGTGTCGAATTGGCTCGTGGCTTGGCCGGCCGCGGCTTCCCACTGATGCTAGTGGCGCGGCGCCGCGAGCGCCTCGACGAACTGGCCGATCAGCTGCGCCAGGAACACTGCGTCGGGGTGGAGGTCTTGCCGCTCGACCTTGCCGATACGCAAGCGAGGGCACAGCTGGCTGATCGCTTGCGTAGTGATGCGATTGCCGGGCTGTGCAACAGCGCAGGTTTCGGCACCAGTGGGCGTTTTTGGGAGTTGCCGTTCGCACGCGAAAGCGAGGAAGTCGTCCTCAATGCTCTGGCGTTAATGGAACTCACCCATGCCGCACTGCCAGGCATGGTCAAGCGCGGCGCCGGTGCGGTGCTCAACATCGCCTCGATCGCGGGTTTCCAGCCGATTCCCTATATGGCCGTGTATTCGGCTACCAAAGCCTTTGTGCTGACGTTCTCTGAAGCCGTGCAGGAGGAGCTGCACGGAACGGGCGTGTCGGTGACTGCCCTGTGCCCAGGCCCGGTACCCACCGAGTGGGCCGAGATCGCCAGCGCCGAGCGGTTCAGCATTCCCCTCGCCCAAGTTTCGCCGCACGACGTCGCCGAAGCCGCCATCGCCGGGATGCTCTCCGGTAAGCGCACCGTCGTGCCGGGCATAGTGCCAAAGTTCGTCAGCACCAGCGGCAGATTCGCTCCGCGCAGCCTGCTGCTGCCCGCGATCCGGATCGGCAACCGGCTGCGCGGCGGGCCCAGCCGCTGATGTGAGGGGCGTTCCGGCCTGGTGCCGAACGGAGTGCTGGGCCTGGGCAATCCCAGCCGGCTAGCCGCGTTGTATGGGTTGCAGCTGGCGCACGAGTCGCAGTGCTGCCAGATGCACAATTTGCCCTCTGCAGCGCGACAAGTCACTGTTGCGTGTCGCGAGGAGGTGGGCATAACGACCATCCTTGCCGGCAGAGACGAATGCGGCGTGTGTGACAAGACAGCTGGGTTGGATGGCGCCGCTCCTTAGCGGGCCATAGCGCACGGCCCGCTTCGTCGCCGGCGCTAGTCTCATGCGATGGCCTCTGTTGAGCTGTCCGCTGACGTCCCCATCAGCCCGCAGGACACGTGGGACCACGTTTCGGAGCTGTCAGAGTTGGGGGAGTGGCTCGTCATCCATGAGGGGTGGCGCAGCGAGTTGCCTGATCAACTGGGCGAAGGCGTCCAGATCGTGGGTGTCGCGCGGGCCATGGGCATGCGCAACCGGGTTACGTGGCGGGTGACCAAGTGGGACCCGCCACATGAGGTCGCGATGACAGGATCCGGGAAGGGTGGAACAAAGTACGGAGTCACCCTCACCGTGCGACCCACAAAAGGCGGGTCGGCGCTGGGGCTGCGTCTCGAGCTGGGCGGGCGTGCGCTGTTCGGCCCGCTGGGTTCGGCGGCGGCTCGCGCCGTCAAGGGCGACGTCGAGAAGTCGCTTAAGCAGTTCGCCGAGCTATACGGCTAGCCGCTAGAAGACACACTTTGCGACACGCCCGAACGGTGTCGGTCCTCGGTCATAGACTGGCGTCCCTATGAGCGGTTCATCTGCGGGGTCCTCCTTCGTGCACCTGCACAACCACACCGAGTATTCGATGCTGGACGGTGCCGCGAAGATCACGCCCATGCTCGCCGAGGTGGAGCGGCTGGGGATGCCCGCGGTGGGGATGACCGACCACGGAAACATGTTCGGTGCCAGCGAGTTCTACAACTCCGCGACCAAGGCCGGGATCAAGCCGATCATCGGCGTGGAGGCATACATCGCGCCGGGCTCGCGGTTCGACACCCGGCGCATCCTGTGGGGTGACCCCAGCCAAAAGGCCGACGACGTCTCCGGCAGCGGCTCCTACACGCACCTGACGATGATGGCCGAGAACGCCACCGGTCTGCGCAACCTGTTCAAGCTGTCCTCGCATGCTTCCTTCGAGGGCCAGCTGAGCAAGTGGTCGCGCATGGACGCCGAGCTCATCGCCGAACACGCCGAGGGCATCATCATCACCACCGGATGCCCGTCGGGGGAGGTGCAGACCCGCCTGCGGCTCGGCCAGGATCGGGAGGCGCTCGAAGCCGCGGCGAAGTGGCGGGAGATCGTCGGACCGGACAACTACTTCCTTGAGCTGATGGACCACGGGCTGACCATCGAACGCCGGGTCCGTGACGGTCTGCTCGAGATCGGACGCGCGCTCAACATTCCGCCTCTTGCCACCAATGACTGCCACTACGTGACCCGCGACGCCGCCCACAACCATGAGGCTTTGTTGTGTGTGCAGACCGGCAAGACCCTCTCGGATCCGAATCGCTTCAAGTTCGACGGTGACGGCTACTACCTGAAGTCGGCCGCCGAGATGCGCCAGATCTGGGACGACGAAGTGCCGGGCGCGTGTGACTCCACCTTGTTGATCGCCGAACGGGTGCAGTCCTACGCCGACGTGTGGACACCGCGCGACCGGATGCCCGTGTTTCCGGTGCCCGATGGGCATGACCAGGCGTCCTGGCTGCGTCACGAGGTGGACGCCGGGCTTCGCCGGCGATTTCCGGCCGGTCCGCCGGACGGGTACCGCGAGCGCGCCGCCTACGAGATCGACGTCATCTGCTCCAAAGGTTTCCCATCGTACTTTCTGATCGTCGCCGACCTGATCAGCTACGCGCGGTCGGCGGGCATAAGGGTGGGTCCCGGCCGCGGCTCGGCCGCCGGCTCGCTGGTCGCCTACGCGCTGGGCATCACCGACATCGACCCGATTCCACACGGTCTGCTGTTCGAGCGGTTCCTCAACCCCGAGCGCACCTCGATGCCCGACATCGATATCGACTTCGACGACCGGCGCCGCGGTGAGATGGTGCGCTACGCAGCCGACAAGTGGGGCCACGACCGGGTCGCGCAGGTCATCACCTTCGGCACCATCAAAACCAAAGCGGCGCTGAAGGATTCGGCGCGAATCCACTACGGGCAGCCCGGGTTCGCCATCGCCGACCGGATCACCAAGGCGTTGCCGCCGGCGATCATGGCCAAAGACATCCCGCTGTCTGGGATCACCGATCCCAGCCACGAACGGTACAAGGAGGCCGCCGAGGTCCGCGGCCTGATCGAAACCGACCCGGACGTACGCACCATCTACCAGACCGCACGCGGGTTGGAAGGCCTGATCCGCAACGCGGGTGTGCACGCCTGCGCGGTGATCATGAGCAGCGAGCCGCTGACTGAGGCCATCCCGTTGTGGAAGCGGCCGCAGGACGGGGCCATCATCACCGGCTGGGATTACCCGGCGTGCGAGGCCATCGGTCTGCTGAAAATGGACTTCCTGGGCCTGCGGAACCTGACGATCATCGGCGACGCGATCGACAACGTCAGGGCCAACAGGGGTATCGACCTCGACCTGGAATCCGTGCCGCTGGACGACAAGGCCACCTATGAGCTGCTGGGCCGCGGCGACACCCTGGGCGTGTTCCAGCTCGACGGCGGGCCCATGCGCGACCTGCTGCGCCGCATGCAGCCGACCGGGTTCGAAGACGTCGTCGCCGTTATCGCGCTGTACCGGCCCGGCCCGATGGGCATGAACGCACACAACGACTATGCCGACCGCAAGAACAACCGGCAGGCCATCAAACCTATTCACCCGGAACTCGAAGAACCGCTGCGCGAGATCCTCGCCGAGACCTACGGCCTCATCGTCTATCAAGAGCAGATCATGCGCATCGCGCAGAAGGTGGCGAGCTACTCGTTGGCCCGCGCCGACATTCTACGCAAGGCCATGGGCAAGAAGAAACGCGAGGTGCTGGAGAAGGAGTTCGAGGGCTTCTCCGATGGCATGCAGGCCAACGGGTTCTCTCCGGCGGCCATCAAGGCGCTGTGGGACACCATCCTGCCGTTCGCTGACTACGCGTTCAACAAGTCACATGCCGCCGGCTACGGCATGGTGTCCTACTGGACGGCCTACCTCAAGGCCAACTATCCCGCCGAGTACATGGCCGGTCTGTTGACGTCGGTCGGCGACGATAAAGACAAGGCCGCGGTTTATCTGGCCGACTGCCGCAAGCTCGGCATCACCGTGCTCCCGCCCGACGTCAACGAATCTGGCTTGAACTTCGCATCGGTCGGCCAAGACATCCGCTACGGGCTGGGCGCGGTGCGCAACGTTGGCGCTAATGTCGTGGGCTCGTTGCTCCAAACCCGCAACGACAAGGGCAAGTTCACCGACTTTTCGGACTACCTGAACAAGATCGACATCTCGGCGTGCAACAAGAAGGTGACCGAATCGCTGATCAAGGCGGGTGCGTTCGACTCGCTGGGGCATGCCCGCAAGGGTCTTTTCCTGGTGCACAGCGATGCGGTGGACTCGGTGCTGGGCACCAAGAAGGCCGAGGCACTGGGGCAGTTCGATCTCTTCGGCAGCAATGATGATGGGACCGGCACCGCAGATCCCGTGTTCACCATCAAGGTGCCCGATGATGAGTGGGAGGACAAACACAAACTCGCCCTAGAGCGCGAGATGCTGGGACTGTACGTCTCGGGGCATCCCCTCAACGGTGTGGCACACTTGCTGGCTGCCCAGGTCGACACCGCGATCCCAGCGATCCTCGACGGCGATGTCCCCAACGATGCCCAAGTGCGGGTGGGCGGCATCCTGGCGTCGGTGAACCGGAGGGTCAACAAAAACGGAATGCCATGGGCTTCAGCGCAATTGGAGGATCTCACGGGCGGCATCGAGGTGATGTTCTTCCCGCACACCTACTCCAGCTATGGTGCCGACATCGTCGACGATGCCGTCGTGCTGGTCAACGCCAAGGTGGCGGTCCGTGACGACCGCATCGCATTGATCGCCAATGACCTCACAGTGCCCGACTTTTCCAACGCCGAGGTGGAGCGGCCGCTGGCGGTCAGCTTGCCCACCCGGCAGTGCACCTTTGACAAGGTGAGTGCGCTCAAACAGGTGTTGGCGCGCCACCCCGGCACCTCGCAGGTGCATCTGCGGCTCATCAGCGGAGACCGGATCACCACGCTGGCACTTGATCAGTCGTTGCGGGTGACGCCGTCGCCGGCGTTGATGGGTGACCTCAAGGAGCTGCTCGGCCCTGGATGTCTGGGGAGTTAGCGAGGCGACCGCCCCCAGCGGTTTCCGCACGATCGCCCGTGAGCGCCGCTAATGGATCCAGCCCGACGCCCGACTGTCCCCGTTGAGATACCCCGAGACCTCGTCGTCGAAGTTGGCGAAGCCCGACATGAGGCTGCCGAAGTTGAAGAAGCCAGAGATCGAGGTTCCCGCATTGACGAAACCCGAAATGTTGGCCGTACCGGTGATCGTGGGTACCGAGTTTCTGAAGCCCGACAGATGGTCACCCACGTTGATGATGCCGGCGTTGTAGTTGCCCACGTTGGCCAGGCCCGAGTTACCGGTGACAAATTCGGCGTGTTCGTCACGGGCGTTGTTATCGAAGCCCGAGTTGAAGGTGCCGGCGTTAGCGTAGCCCGAGTTGTTGGTGCCCGTGTGCAGCCAGCCGGAGTTCTGTACCGGCTGGTTGACCGAGTTGAACAATCCGGTGTTGAGATCGCCCGAGTTGAAGAAGCCGGTGTTGATGTTGCCGGAGTTGAAGTAGCCGGTGTTCACGTTGCCCGAGTTGAAATCGCCCGTGTTCATGCTGCCGGCATTGAAGCTACCCGTGTTGGTATGGCCGGAGTTAAACAGACCCATGCTGCCGGTGACCAGGTTTCCGCCCGAGTTTCCGATTCCGGTGTTCGTGGTGCCCGAGTTGAACCAGCCGGTATTGGTGGTGCCGGAGTTGAACCAGCCGGTGCTGGTGGTGGCCGAGTTGAACCAGCCCGTGCTGAGCTGGCCGGAGTTGCCGATACCGGTACTGAGCTCGCCGGAGTTGCCGAAGCCCGAGCTGCGCTCGGCCGAACTGCCGAACTCCACGCTCAGCGCCCCGACTCCATTGCCCGAGTTTCCCATGCCGATGTTGTTATTGCCCGAGTTGAAAAAGCCGATATTACCGTTGCCCGAGTTCCCGAAGCCGAGGTTCCCGCTACCTGAATTGAGGGCGCCGAAACCTATCTGGTTATCACCGGTGAGCCCGAAGCCGATGTTGTTGTTGCCGCTGTTCCCAAACCCGATGTTATGAGAGCCCTTGTTGCCGAAACCGATATTTCCACTGCCAAGGTTGCCGCTGCCAAAGTTGGTGTCGCCGGTGTTTCCGTTACCAAAGTTGACGTTACCGGTGTTTCCGAACCCGAAATTCGAGTTCCCGGTGTTGCCGCCACCCACGTTGAGATTTCCGGTGTTACCGCCGCCAAAGTTGGTGTCGCCGGTATTTCCACTACCCAGGTTATAGCTGCCGAGGTTGCCGCCGCCCAGGTTATAGCTGCCGATGTTTCCGCTACCCCAGTTGAGCGTGCCCGTGTTTCCACTGCCCGGGTTGAGATCCCCGGTGTTGCCGCCACCCAGGTTGTAGCTGCCGATATTGCCGCTGCCCAGGTTGAGATCACCGATATTGGCGTTGCCCAAGTTGACGCTGCCCGTGTTGGCGCTACCCGGGTTGAAGCTGCCCAGGTTGCCGAGGCCCAGATTGCCGCTGGCCAGATTGAAGCCACCGATGGTGACGTTGCCCAGATCGAGAAACGGAAACCCCGCGATGATCACCGCACCGCCGGGCGTGGCTGCCGCGCTCGGCGACGGTGTGAACGGCGTCAGCGACAAGGCGACCGCCGACGCCTCGCCGTGATAACCGAGCATCGCGGCGACATCGGCGGCCCACATCTGCTCATAGACGGCCTCGACGGCCGCGATGGCCGGGGCGTTTTGCCCCAACAGATTCGAGGCCACCAAGGAGCGCAACCGACCTCGATTGGCGCTCACCGCGCCCGGATGCACCGTCGCCGCCAGCGCCGCCTCGAACGCCGATACCGCCGCCTGGGCTTGACCCGCCGCCTGCTCAGCCTGCGCTGCGGCCGTGGTCAGCCAGCGAGCATAGGACGCGGCCACGCCTGTCATGGCCGCTGACGCCGGACCTTGCCAGGACCCGGTGGCCAACTGCGAGGTCACCGCCGAAAATGAGGCCGCCGCCGAACCCAAATCGCCGGCCAGCCCGGTCCAGGCCGACGCCGCCGCCAACATCGGTCCCGGCCCGGCACCAGCGAACATCAGCGCCGAATTGATCTCCGGCGGCAACACCGAAAAATTCATCACAACCATCCCGTCAGCCGGCCACACCCACCGGGCTTCACGGCGCTGTCTGGCCCCAACCGCAGCGAAGCCTACGAAAAAGCCGGGCGCTTCGGACGGGCGCAGGTTAAATCCAGGTAACGCGTGACGAATCTCGCGAGGAGCCTCCTTGCGGCCATGGGCCGCCACGGGTCTCGGTGGTCGCGGCCCCCGTGCTTCCGCGTCCTTCGATTGTGGACGTACGCTCACCGATGTGACCTGGGCCATACTGATCCGCTGTCAAGGAGAACGGAAATGACCACAACAGAGCGCCCGACAACCATGTGCGAGGCGTTCCAGCGCACCGCCGTCATGGACCCGGACGCCGTTGCGCTACGGACCCCCGGCGGTAACCAGACAATGACATGGCGAGACTACGCGGCGCAGGTGCGGCGGGTCGCTGCCGGCCTGGCAGGTTTGGGAGTTCGGCGCGGCGACACGGTCTCGCTGATGATGGCGAACCGGATCGAGTTCTACCCGCTCGACGTCGGTGCTCAGCACGTCGGCGCCACCTCGTTTTCGGTGTACAACACCCTGCCCGCCGAGCAGCTGACCTACGTGTTCGACAACGCGGGGACCAAGGTGGTCATCTGCGAGCAACAGTACGTCGATCGCGTTCGCGCCAGCGGTGTGCCCATCGAACACATCGTCTGCGTCGATGGCGCGCCCCCCGGCACGCTCTCGCTGACGGATTTGTACGCGGCCGCCTCCGGCGACTTCTTCGACTTCGAGTCGACGTGGCGTGCCGTACAACCCGAGGACATTGTCACCCTCATCTACACGTCCGGCACAACGGGAAACCCCAAGGGTGTGGAGATGACCCACGCCAACCTGCTGTTCGAGGGGTATGCCATCGACGAGGTGCTCGGAATCCGGTTTGGCGATCGGGTGACGTCCTTCCTGCCATCGGCGCACATCGCCGATCGGATGACCGGGCTGTACCTGCAGGCGATGTTCGGCACCCAGGTCACCGCGGTGGCCGACGCGCGCACGATCGCAGCCGCGCTCCCCGACGTGCGGCCAACCGTGTGGGGGGCCGTTCCCCGGGTTTGGGAAAAGCTTAAGGCCGGAATCGAATTCACCGTCGCTCGTGAGACCGACGAGATGAAGCGGCAGGCGTTGGCGTGGGCGATGTCGGTGGCTGGCAAACGCGCCAACGCCCTGCTCGCAGGTGAATCTATGTCGGATCAGCTGGTCGCCGAATGGGCCAAAGCCGACGAGTTGGTGTTGTCCAAGTTGCGCGAGCGGCTGGGCTTCGGCGAGCTGCGGTGGGCCCTGTCCGGAGCGGCGCCGATCCCCAAGGAGACGCTCGCGTTCTTCGCAGGTATCGGCATCCCAATCGCCGAGATTTGGGGAATGTCGGAGCTGAGCTGCGTTGCCACCGCCAGCCATCCCCGCGACGGGCGGCTGGGCACCGTCGGAAAACTACTTCCCGGGCTGCAGGGCAAGATCGCCGAAGACGGTGAGTACCTGGTCCGCGGTCCGCTGGTGATGAAGGGTTATCGCAAAGAACCGGCCAAGACCGCGGAGGCGATCGACTCCGACGGCTGGCTACACACCGGAGATGTCTTCGATATCGACTCCGACGGCTATCTGCGGGTGGTGGACCGCAAGAAGGAGCTGATCATCAATGTGGCCGGAAAAAACATGTCGCCGGCCAACATCGAGAACACCATCCTGGCCGCGTGCCCCATGGTCGGGGTGATGATGGCAATCGGTGACGGGCGAACGTATAACACCGCGCTGTTGGTCTTCGACGCCGACTCTCTCGGTCCGTATGCGGCCCAGCGTGGCCTCGATGCCTCGCCCGCGGCTCTGGCGGCTGACCCGGAGGTGATCGCGCGCATCGCCGCCGGCGTGGCCGAGGGCAACGCCAAATTATCGCGGGTCGAACAGATCAAGCGGTTCCGCATATTGCCCACCCTGTGGGAGCCCGGCGGGGACGAGATAACCCTGACGATGAAACTCAAGCGCCGTCGAATCGCCGCGAAATATTCCGCGGAGATCGAGGAGCTCTACGCCAGCGAGCTGAGACCGCAGGTTTACGAGCCCGCTGCCGTGCCATCGACACAACCGGCATGACGGGGGCTAGCCAGTGACTGCACGGGAGGTGGGCCGCATCGGACTGCGAAAGTTGCTGCAGCGCATCGGTATTGTTGCTGAATCAATGACGCCGCTAGCGACCGACCCCGTTGAGGTTACCCAACTGCTGGATGCCCGATGGTATGACGAGCGGCTGCGTGCGCTGGCCGACGAGCTCGGACGCGATCCGGACAGCGTGCGCGCCGAGGCGGCAGGCTATCTGCGGGAGATGGCCGCCTCGCTGGATGAGCGGGCCGTGCAGGCATGGCGCGGCTTCAGTCGCTGGCTCATGCGCGCCTACGACGTACTGGTCGACGAGGACCAGATCACGCAGCTGCGCAAGCTTGATCGCAAAGCCACCCTGGCGTTCGCGTTCTCGCATCGTTCGTACTTGGATGGGATGCTGCTGCCCGAGGCGATCCTGGCCAACCGGCTCTCGCCGGCGCTGACCTTCGGCGGGGCGAACCTGAACTTCTTTCCGATGGGCGCTTGGGCCAAACGTACCGGGGCTATCTTCATTCGGCGTCAGACGAAAGATATTCCCGTCTACCGCTTCGTATTACGTGCTTACGCCGCGCAGCTGGTGCAAAACCATGTCAACCTCACCTGGTCGATCGAAGGGGGTCGGACCAGAACGGGCAAGCTACGGCCACCGGTGTTCGGGATCCTGCGTTACATCACCGATGCGGTCGACGAAATCGACGGTCCCGAAGTGTATTTGGTGCCGACCTCGATCGTGTACGACCAGCTGCACGAGGTGGAAGCCATGACCACCGAGGCCTATGGCGCGGTGAAACGACCCGAAGACCTGCGCTTTCTGGTCCGGTTGGCGCGACAGCAGGGCGAGCGACTGGGCCGCGCCTATCTCGACTTCGGCGAACCGCTGCCGCTTCGCAAGCGCCTGCAGGAGATGCGCGCCGACAAGTCGGGCACCGGCAGCGAGATCGAACGGATCGCGTTGGATGTCGAGCACCGGATCAACCGCGCCACACCGGTTACCCCCACCGCGGTGGTGAGTCTGGCCCTGCTGGGCGCGGACCGCTCGTTGTCCATCAGCGAGGTGTTGGCGACGGTTCGCCCGTTGGCCAGCTACATAGCTGCCCGCAACTGGGCGGTGGCCGGCGCCGCCGATCTGACGAATCGCTCGACGATCCGGTGGACCTTGCATCAGATGGTTGCTTCCGGCGTGGTGAGTGTCTACGACGCGGGCACCGAGGCGGTGTGGGGCATCGGCGAGGACCAGCACCTGGTGGCGGCGTTTTACCGCAACACCGCGATCCATATCCTGGTCGATCGGGCCGTCGCCGAGTTGGCGTTGCTGGCGGCCGCAGAGACCACAACAAACGGCTCGGTTTCCCCGGCGACCGTGCGTGATGAGGCGTTGAGCCTTCGCGACTTGCTGAAGTTCGAGTTCTTGTTTTCTGGCCGTGCCCAGTTTGAGAAAGACCTCGCAAACGAGGTACTGCTGATCGGGTCGGTGGTCGACACCTCCAAGCCCGCGGCCGCAGCCGATGTGTGGCGCCTGCTGGAATCGGCCGATGTGCTGCTGGCCCACCTGGTGCTGCGGCCGTTTCTCGATGCCTACCACATTGTCGCCGATCGGCTGGCCGCCCATGAAGACGACTCTTTCGACGAGGAAGGGTTTCTGGCCGAGTGTCTACAGGTCGGCAAGCAGTGGGAGCTGCAGCGCAATATCGCCAGCGCCGAGTCCAGGTCGATGGAGCTGTTCAAGACCGCACTGCGCCTGGCTCGCCATCGCGAGCTGGTCGACGGTGCCGATGCGACGGACATCGCCAAACGCCGACAGCAGTTCGCCGACGAGATAGCCACGGCAACCAGGCGGGTAAACACAATCGCAGAACTGGCCCGCAGGCAATGAGCGACAAATGCGGCCGCCAGGGCCGCTGCGCCGTCCAGCGAACGGGTCAAACGGTGGACGCGCCATCCCCCCGGGCATAGTCTGAATGTGATCTAGGTCACGTGCCAGCACCGGAGGAGGCGGGACTATGGTCGCGACCACTACGCACTTCCCGAAGCAAAAAGCGCCCTGCGGGCACATGGTTGACGGCGATCACCACATCGAGCGCGACGACGAAGGCCTTGCCTACGACGACCTCAAGTTTTCCTGCGGCTGCCGCGAAATCCGGCATTTCTACCACGACGGATCCATGCGGGTACGCACGATTCGACACGACGGCAAGGTGTTGAAGGACGAGCACAGCGGCGATCACGAAGCGTGAACCAGCGCGATGACCGCCCAACACAACATCGTGGTTATCGGCGGCGGTGGTGCGGGTCTGCGCGCCGCGATTGCGATAGCCGAAACCAATCCGCACCTGGATGTGGCGATCGTTTCCAAGGTGTACCCGATGCGCAGCCACACCGTCTCGGCTGAGGGCGGCGCCGCGGCGGTGACCGGTGACGACGACAGCCTCGATGAACACGCGCACGACACGGTATCCGGTGGCGACTGGCTGTGTGACCAAGATGCGGTCGAGGCTTTCGTGGCCGAGGCGCCCAAAGAGTTGGTGCAGCTCGAGCATTGGGGCTGTCCGTGGAGCCGTAAACCAGACGGGCGCGTTGCCGTTCGCCCGTTCGGCGGGATGAAGAAGCTGCGCACCTGGTTTGCCGCCGACAAGACGGGATTTCACCTCCTGCACACGTTGTTTCAACGGCTGCTCACCTATTCCGACGTCATGCGCTATGACGAGTGGTTCGCTACGACGCTGCTGGTCGACGACGGCAGGGTATGTGGTCTGGTCGCTATCGAGTTGGCGACCGGGCGCATCGAGACGATCCTTGCCGACGCGGTGATTCTGTGCACCGGCGGATGCGGGCGGGTATTTCCATTCACCACCAACGCGAACATCAAGACCGGCGACGGCATGGCGCTCGCATTCCGCGCGGGCGCGCCCCTAAAAGACATGGAATTCGTCCAATACCACCCCACCGGACTGCCGTTCACCGGGATCTTGATCACCGAGGCCGCACGAGCTGAAGGCGGCTGGCTGCTCAACAAAGACGGCTACCGCTACCTCCAGGATTACGACCTCGGCAAGCCCACGCCCGAGCCCAGGCTGCGCAGTATGGAGCTCGGGCCCAGGGACCGACTGTCGCAGGCCTTCGTACACGAGCACAACAAAGGAAGGACGGTCGACACCCCGTACGGCCCCGTCGTCTATCTAGACCTGCGGCACCTGGGGGCGGACCTGATCGATGCAAAGTTGCCGTTCGTACGTGAGCTGTGCCGCGACTACCAGCACATCGACCCCGTGGTCGAATTGGTCCCGGTACGACCGGTAGTGCACTACATGATGGGTGGCGTTCACACCGATATCAACGGCGCCACAACGCTTCCTGGGCTATATGCCGCAGGTGAAACAGCCTGCGTGAGCATTAATGGCGCCAACCGCCTGGGGTCGAACTCGCTGCCCGAGCTGCTGGTGTTCGGGGCTCGAGCGGGCCGTGCCGCCGCGGATTACGCAGCGCGCCACCAAAAGTCGGACCGTGGCCCGTCGTCGGCAGTGCGGGCTCAGGCCCGCACCGAGGCTCTACGGCTAGAGCGTGAGCTCAGCCGCCATGGCCAGGGAGGCGAACGAATCGCGGATATTCGGGCGGACATGCAGGCCACCTTGGAAAGCGCCGCGGGTATTTATCGTGACGGACCCACCCTCACCAAAGCGGTCGAGGAGATTCGGGTGCTGCAGGAACGATTCGCCACGGCGGGCATCGACGATCACAGCCGCACATTCAACACCGAGCTGACTGCGCTGCTCGAGTTGTCGGGGATGCTCGACGTTGCACTGGCGATCGTCGAATCTGGTTTGCGCCGAGAAGAATCCCGTGGCGCACACCAGCGAACCGACTTTCCGAACCGGGACGACGAGCATTTCTTGGCGCACACCTTGGTTCATAGAGAAAGCGACGGAACGCTGCGGGTCGGCTACCTTCCGGTCACTATCACTCGCTGGCCACCGGGCGAACGCGTGTATGGGAGGTAAGGATGATGGATCGAATTGTCATGGAGGTCTCCCGGTATCGGCCCGAGATCGAATCGGCCCCGACATTTCAGGCCTACGAGGTTCCCCTCACCCGCGAATGGGCGGTGTTGGACGGCCTGACCTACATCAAGGATCACCTCGACGGAACACTCTCCTTCCGCTGGTCGTGCCGGATGGGTATCTGCGGCAGTAGTGGTATGACGATCAACGGCGACCCAAAGCTGGCGTGCGCGACATTCCTTGCCGATTACCTACCCGGGCCGGTGCGGGTGGAGCCGATGCGAAACTTCCCGGTGATCCGCGATCTCGTTGTCGACATCAGTGACTTCATGGCCAAGCTGCCCAGTGTGAAGCCGTGGCTCGTCCGGCATGATGAACCGCCCGTCGAAGACGGCGAATACCGGCAGACCCCGGCCGAACTCGATGCATTCAAGCAGTTCAGCATGTGTATCAACTGCATGTTGTGCTACTCGGCGTGCCCGGTGTACGCGCTGGACCCCGACTTCCTCGGTCCGGCGGCGATCGCGCTGGGGCAGCGGTACAACCTGGACTCGCGCGACCAAGGTGCGGCGGATCGCAGGGATGTCCTGGCCGCGGCCGACGGCGCTTGGGCGTGCACCCTGGTGGGCGAATGTTCGACGGCTTGTCCGAAAGGCGTCGATCCTGCCGGCGCGATCCAGCGCTACAAGCTGACCGCGGCCACGCACGCGCTGAAGAAGTTGCTGTTCCCTTGGGGGGGCGGATGAGCGCCTATCGCCAGCCGGTCGAAAGATACTGGTGGGCGAGGCGGCGTTCTTACCTGCGATTCATGCTTCGCGAAATCAGTTGCATCTTCGTGGCCTGGTTTGTTCTCTATCTGGTGCTGGTATTGCGCGCCGTTGGCGCGGGCGGGAATTCCTACCAGCGGTTTTTGGACTTCAGCGCCAATCCGGTTGTCGTAGTGCTGAACGTCGTCGCGTTGAGTTTCCTGCTGCTGCATGCTGTTACCTGGTTCGGATCGGCACCGCGCGCGATGGTGATTCAGGTTCGCGGCCGCCGGGTACCCGCTCGCGCGGTCCTTGCTGGGCACTACGCGGCATGGCTGGTGGTTTCGGTGATCGTTGCCTGGATGGTGCTGTCATGACTCCCTCGACATCGGATGCCAGGTCGCGCCGACGCTCGGCGGAGCCCTTCCTGTGGCTGCTGTTCAGCGCCGGGGGCATGGTCACCGCCCTGGTTGCGCCCGTCCTGCTGTTGCTGTTCGGACTCGCGTTTCCGCTCGGGTGGCTCGACGCGCCCGACCACGGGCACCTACTGGCGATGGTGCGCAACCCGATCACCAAGCTTGTTGTGCTGGTCCTGGTGGTACTGGCCCTGTTCCATGCGGCGCACCGGTTCCGGTTCGTGCTCGACCATGGGCTGCAACTGGGCCGGTTCGACCGAGTGATCGCCCTGTGGTGTTACGGCATGGCCGTGTTGGGCTCGGCGACGGCGGGTTGGATGTTGCTCACCATGTAAAGTCGCTGGCCGGGCGCTTTGGCCGCCGGCACGGTACGGTACGGACCTGTACCACCACAACGGTTCTATGGTAGGCGCTGTGACCCAGATAGCGGATCGGCCTACAGACCCCTCGCCCTGGTCGCCGCGAGAGACCGAGTTACTGGCGGTGACACTACGGCTGCTGCAGGAGCACGGTTATGACCGGCTAACAGTGGATGCCGTTGCGGCGAGCGCCCGCGCCAGCAAGGCAACGGTCTACCGGCGCTGGCCGTCGAAAGCCGAATTGGTGCTGGCCGCGTTCATCGAGGGCATCCGCCAGGTCGCGGTCCCGCCCAATACCGGCAACCTGCGCGACGACTTGCTGCGACTGGGGGAGCTGATCTGTCGGGAGGTGGGCCAACACGCCAGCACCATCCGCGCGGTGCTCGTCGAAGTGTCGCGCAATCCTGCCCTCAACGACGTTTTGCAGCATCAGTTCGTCGACCACCGTAAGGCCCTGATCCAGTACATCTTGCAGCAGGCCGTCGACCGCGGTGAGATCTCCAGCGCGGCCATCAGCGATGAACTCTGGGACCTGCTACCCGGCTACCTCATCTTCCGGTCCATCATCCCCAACCGGCCGCCCACCCAGGACACGGTGCAAGCCCTCGTCGACGACGTGATACTCCCCAGCCTCACCCGATCCACCGGTTGAGTCAGCGGTGCGAATGGCTGGGCACCGTTGTGGTGTCCGGTCCCGTACCGTACTGTTGAATCCGCGGATCCCCGCCTGAGGTACGGGGCGTGGTCGCGCCCCGGGCAATAGCGTCGCCGGTTATCGAAAGGCTAACGGGTGCAGGGGATTTCAGTGACTGGCCTGGTCAAACGCGGCTGGATGGTGCTGGTTGCCGTGGCGGTGGTGGCGGTCGCGGGATTCAGCGTCTATCGGTTGCACGGCATCTTCGGCTCGCACGACACCACCTCGACCGCCGGTGGTGTCGCGAACGACATCAAGCCGTTCAACCCCAAACAGGTAACCCTCGAGGTCTTTGGCGCTCCCGGAACCGTGGCAACGATCAATTATCTGGACGTGGATGCCACACCTCGGCAAGTCCTGGACACGACCCTGCCGTGGTCATACACGATCACGACGACCCTGCCCGCGGTCTTCGCCAATGTTGTCGCGCAAGGCGACAGCAATTCCATCGGCTGCCGCATCACCGTCAACGGTGTAGTCAAGGACGAAAGGATCGTCAACGAAGTGCGCGCCTATACCTTCTGCCTCGACAAGTCCTCATGAGCAACCACCACCGCCCGCGGCCTTGGTTGCCGCACACCATCCGACGGCTTTCGTTGCCGATCTTGCTGTTTTGGGTGGGTGTGGCCGCCATAACCAATGCCGCCGTGCCGCAATTGGAGGTGGTCGGGGAGGCGCATAACGTCGCACAGAGCTCCCCGGATGACCCGTCGCTGCAGGCGATGAAACGCATCGGCAAGGTGTTCCACGAGTTCGATTCCGACAGTGCGGCCATGATCGTCTTGGAAGGCGATAAGCCGCTCGGCAACGACGCCCACCGGTTCTACGACACCCTGCTCCGCAACCTTTCAAACGACACCAAACACGTCGAGCACGTTCAGGACTTCTGGGGCGATCCGCTGACCGCGGCCGGCTCGCAAAGCACCGACGGCAAAGCCGCCTACGTTCAGGTCTATCTCGCCGGCAACCAAGGCGAGGCGTTGTCAATCGAGTCCGTCGACGCGGTGCGCGACATCGTCGCCCATACGCCACCACCGGCCGGGGTCAAGGCCTACGTCACCGGCGCGGCCCCGCTCATGGCCGATCAGTTTCAGGTGGGCAGCAAAGGAACCGCGAAAGTTACCGGGATAACTCTGGTTGTGATCGCGGTGATGTTGCTCTTCGTATACCGTTCCGTCGTCACCATGGTCCTGGTGCTTATCACGGTTCTTATTGAGTTGGCCGCGGCCCGCGGGATCGTCGCTTTTCTCGGAAACGCCGGGGTAATCGGGCTGTCGACATACTCGACGAATCTGCTCACACTATTGGTAATCGCGGCGGGCACAGACTACGCGATTTTTGTCCTCGGCCGCTATCACGAGGCGCGCTACGCCGCACAGGATCGGGAAACGGCCTTCTACACGATGTATCGCGGGACCGCCCACGTCGTCTTGGGCTCGGGTCTGACCGTTGCCGGCGCGGTGTATTGCCTGAGCTTTACCCGGCTACCCTATTTTCAAAGCCTGGGTATTCCCGCCTCGATAGGGGTGATGATTGCGTTGGCAGCCGCGCTCAGCCTGGCCCCATCCGTGCTCATCTTGGGCAGTCGTTTCGGTTGTTTCGAACCCAAGCGCAGGATGAGGACCAGGGGATGGCGGCGCATCGGCACGGCCATCGTGCGTTGGCCGGGACCCATCCTGGCAGTGGCGTGCGCAATTGCGGTGGTGGGTCTGCTCGCGCTGCCGGGATACAAAACGAGCTACGACGCTCGCTATTACATGCCCGCCACCGCCCCGGCCAATATTGGCTACATGGCCGCGGAGCGACATTTTCCCCAAGCGCGGCTGAATCCCGAACTACTGATGATCGAGACGGATCACGATATGCGCAATCCGGCCGACATGCTCATCTTGGATAGGATCGCCAAGGCTGTCTTCCATCTGCCCGGCATAGGGCTGGTGCAGGCCATGACCCGGCCGCTAGGAACCCCGATTGACCACAGCTCGATACCGTTTCAGATCAGCATGCAAAGCGTCGGCCAGATTCAGAATCTCAAGTATCAGAGGGACCGAGCAGCCGACTTGCTGAAGCAGGCCGAAGAGCTGGGGAAGACGATCGAAATCTTGCAGCGCCAATATGCCCTACAGCAGGAACTCGCGGCCGCTACTCACGAGCAAGCCGAAAGCTTTCACCAAACGATCGCCACGGTAAACGAACTGCGAGATAGGATCGCCAATTTCGACGATTTCTTCAGGCCGATTCGTAGTTACTTTTACTGGGAAAAGCACTGCTACGATATCCCGAGCTGCTGGGCGCTGAGATCCGTCTTTGACACGATCGACGGTATCGACCAACTCGGCGAGCAGCTGGCCAGCGTGACCGTAACCTTGGACAAGTTGGCTGCGATCCAGCCTCAATTGGTGGCGCTGCTACCAGACGAGATCGCCAGCCAGCAGATCAATCGGGAACTGGCGCTGGCTAACTACGCCACCATGTCCGGGATCTATGCCCAGACGGCGGCCTTGATCGAAAACGCTGCCGCCATGGGACAAGCCTTTGACGCCGCCAAGAACGACGACTCCTTCTATCTGCCGCCGGAGGCTTTTGACAACCCAGATTTCCAGCGCGGCCTGAAATTGTTCCTGTCGGCAGACGGTAAGGCGGCTCGGATGATCATCTCCCATGAAGGCGATCCCGCCACCCCCGAAGGCATTTCGCATATCGACGCGATCAAGCAGGCGGCCCACGAGGCCGTGAAGGGCACTCCCATGGCGGGTGCTGGGATCTATCTGGCCGGCACGGCCGCCACCTTCAAGGACATTCAAGACGGCGCCACCTACGACCTCCTGATCGCCGGAATAGCCGCGCTGAGCTTGATTTTGCTCATCATGATGATCATTACCCGAAGCCTGGTTGCGGCGCTGGTGATCGTGGGCACGGTGGCGCTGTCGTTGGGCGCTTCTTTTGGCCTGTCCGTGCTGGTGTGGCAGCATCTTCTCGGTATCCAGTTGTACTGGATCGTGCTCGCGCTGGCCGTCATCCTGCTCCTGGCCGTGGGATCGGACTATAACTTGCTGCTGATTTCCCGATTCAAGGAGGAGATCGGTGCAGGTTTGAACACCGGCATCATCCGTGCGATGGCCGGCACCGGCGGGGTGGTGACCGCTGCCGGCCTGGTGTTCGCCGCCACTATGTCTTCGTTCGTGTTCAGTGATTTGCGGGTCCTCGGTCAGATCGGGACCACCATTGGTCTTGGGCTGCTGTTCGACACGCTGGTGGTGCGCGCGTTCATGACCCCGTCCATCGCGGTGCTGCTCGGGCGCTGGTTCTGGTGGCCGCAACGAGTGCGCCCGCGCCCTGCCAGCAGGATGCTTCGGCCGTACGGCCCGCGGCCCGTGGTTCGTGAATTGCTGCTGCGCGAGGGCAACGATGACCCGAGAACTCAGGTGGCTACCCACCGTTAAGGTGGTGGGATGCCGCTTTCAGGGGAATATGCGCCGAGCCCGCTCGACTGGTCGCGCGAGCAAGCCGACACGTATATGAAGTCCGGCGGAACCGAGGGCACACAGCTGCAGGGAAAGCCGGTCATCCTGCTCACCACCGTCGGGGCGAAGACCGGCAAACTCCGTAAGACCCCGCTGATGCGCGTCGAGCACGACGGCCAGTACGCGATCGTCGCCTCGCTGGGTGGGGCGCCGAAAAATCCGGTCTGGTACCACAACGTCGTGAAGAACCCACGGGTCGAGCTGCAGGACGGCACCGTGACCGGCGACTACGACGCCCGCGAGGTGTTCGGTGACGAGAAGGCCATCTGGTGGCAGCGCGCCGTGGCGGTCTGGCCGGACTATGCCAGCTACCAGACCAAGACGGACCGCCAGATTCCGGTGTTCGTGCTGACCCCGGTGCGCGCGGGCGGCTAGCCATTGGGATAGGGCGGCGTGGCACCATTGACCGGTGTCCGCCGAACTGAGCCAGAGCCCGAGCAGCTCGCCGCTGTTTTCACTATCTGGGGCAGACATCGACCGTGCCGCCAAGCGGATCGCACCGGTAGTCACGCCCACCCCGTTGCAACCTAGCGATCGGTTGTCGGCGATCACTGGCGCCACGGTCTACCTCAAGCGCGAAGACTTGCAGACGGTGCGCTCTTATAAGCTACGCGGAGCGTACAACCTGTTGGTGCAGTTGTCCGATGAGGAACTGGCCGCGGGCGTGGTGTGTTCTTCTGCGGGCAACCACGCGCAGGGCTTCGCGTATGCGTGTCGCTGTCTGGGTGTGCACGGCCGGGTCTACGTACCTGCCAAAACCCCCAAGCAGAAGCGTGACCGGATCCGCTACCACGGCGGGGAGTTCATCGACCTGATCGTGGGTGGGTCGACCTATGATCTGGCTGCGGCGGCGGCCCTTGAGGACGTGGAACGCACCGGGGCCACGCTGGTACCGCCGTTTGACGACCTGCGCACCATCGCCGGCCAGGGCACGATAGCCGTCGAAGTGCTTGGCCAGCTCGAGGACGAGCCGGACCTGGTGGTGGTCCCGGTGGGTGGCGGCGGCTGCATCGCGGGGATCACCACCTACCTGGCCGAGCGGACGACCAACACCGCGGTGCTGGGCGTCGAGCCGGCTGGTGCGGCCGCCATGATGGCCGCGCTCGCGGCGGGCGAGCCGGTGACGCTGGACCATGTCGACCAGTTCGTCGACGGCGCCGCGGTGAACCGGGCGGGCACGCTGACCTATGCCGCGCTAGCCGCCGCCGGCGACATGGTTTCGCTCACCACCGTCGACGAGGGTGCGGTGTGCACGGCGATGCTCGATCTGTATCAGAACGAGGGCATCATCGCCGAACCGGCCGGTGCCCTGTCGGTCGCCGGTCTGTTGGAAGCCGACATCGAGCCCGGGTCCACCGTGGTGTGCCTGATTTCGGGCGGCAACAACGACGTGTCCCGTTACGGGGAGGTGTTGGAGCGCTCGCTGGTCCACCTGGGCCTCAAGCACTATTTCCTGGTCGACTTCCCGCAGGAGCCCGGTGCGCTGCGCCGGTTTCTCGACGACGTGCTCGGACCCAACGACGACATCACCTTGTTCGAGTACGTCAAGCGCAACAACCGGGAGACCGGTGAGGCGCTGGTGGGTATCGAGCTGGGATCGGCCGCGGATCTAGACGGTCTGCTGGCCCGGATGCGGGCGACCGACATTCACGTCGAGGCGTTGGAACCGGGGTCGCCGGCTTACCGCTATCTGCTGTAGCGAGGCGTCGGCGCGACCGTGCCGACAAACCTCGCATGTGTATCGTTGGTGTATGTCGCGCACCAACATCGACATCGATGACGAACTTGCCGCCGAGGTCATGCGCAGGTTCGGTCTGACCACCAAGAGGGCGGCGGTCGACCTTGCCCTACGACGGTTGGTCGGGTCGCCGTTGAGCCGTGAGTTTCTGCTCGGGCTGGAAGGCGTCGGCTGGGAAGGCGACCTGGATGACTTGCGAAGCGATCGCCCAGACTGATCTCGATGATCCTCATCGACACATCGGCCTGGGTGGAGTACTTCCGTGCCACCGGATCAATCGCCGCTGTCGAAGTACGCCGGCTGCTGTCCGAAGAAGCAGCGCGAATCGCTATGTGTGAGCCCATTGCGATGGAAATCTTGAGTGGCGCGCTCGACGACAACACCCACACGACGCTAGAGCGGCTCGTGAATGGCTTGCCGTCGTTGAACGTTGATGACGCGATTGACTTTCGTGCTGCCGCGGGTATCTATCGCGCCGCCCGGCGCGCCGGCGAAACGGTTCGAAGCATCAACGACTGCCTCATAGCGGCGCTCGCGATCCGCCACGGTGCGCGTATCGTCCACCGTGACGCCGACTTTGATGTGATTGCCCGGATTACCAACCTGCAGGCCGCATCGTTTCGGTGAGCATGCCGCCCCAGCATCAGGCCGGCTCCGCAGCCCGCAGTATCGCAAGCGAATACGCTGCTAGCTCGGTGGAATTATCGCCGATAATCGGCGACTCCCAGGCCAGCACCAGCTCACCGCTGACCGGCACGCAGGTTGGCTCGGCACCAAGGTTGCAGGCGATCATCAGCTGGCCGCGGCGCATCACAACCCAGCGTTGCTGCTCGTCGTAGTCGACCATAAGGTGGTCCAGCCAGGGGTCCGCAAGGTCGGCCTCGTTGTGCCGCAAAGCGATCAGATCGCGATAAAACCGGTGCAACCTGGCGTGTTCGCCGGAGCCGGCTTCGGCCCAGTTCAGCTTGCAGCGCTGGAATGTCTGCGGGTCCTGCGGGTCCGGAATGTCGTCCGCGGCCCAGCCATGTTCGGCGAACTCCTCCTTGCGTCCTGCCACGGTGCTATGGGCCAGTTCCGGTTCGGGATGTGAGCAAAAGAACTGAAACGGGCTGGAGGCCCCCCACTCTTCGCCCATGAAAAGCATTGCGGTATAGGGAGATCCAAGGGTCAACGCCGCCTTGATCGCGAGCTGGCCACCGGTCAGGTATTGCGATGGGCGGTCGCCGAGAGCGCGGTTGCCGACTTGGTCGTGGGTGCAGGTGTAGGCGAGCAGCCTGGTGGCCGGGATCGCAGAAGTGTCCAATGCACGCCCGTGCCGACGACGCCGGAACGACGAATACGTGCCGGCGTGGAAGTAGCCGTTGCGCAGCGTGTACGCGAGAGTGGCCAGCGAGCCGAAATCCGCATAGTAGCCTTGCCGCTCACCGGATACCGCGGTATGGATGGCGTGATGGATGTCGTCATTCCATTGGGCGGTGATCCCGTAGCCGCCATGGCTGGGCCGGGTGATCAGCCGCGGGTCGTTTCGGTCGGTTTCGGCGATCAGCGACAACGGACGGCCCAACTGGCCTGACAGCCAGCGGGTCGCGTTGGCAAGCTCCTCGAGGACATGCACGGCGGTGGTGTCCACCAGTGCATGCACGGCGTCCAACCGCAAGCCGTCGGCGTGGAAGTCGCGCATCCATCGCAGCGCGCAGTCGATGATATAGTGGCGAACCTCGTCGGAGTCGGCGCCGGCGATATTGATGCCGTCCCCCCACGGGTTGCTGGCCGACGACAGGTACGGGCCGAATCGCGGCAGGTAGTTGCCCGATGGGCCGAGATGGTTGAACACCGCGTCGATCAACACGCCCAAACGACGGGCATGGCATGCGTCGATGAACCGGACCAGACCGTCGGGGCCGCCGTAGGGTTCGTGCACGCTGTACCACAGCACCGTCATATCCCCAACCGCGGGTTCCGGCAAAGGAATTGACCGGCATCAGCTCGACGAAGTCGATTCCGAGATCGACCAGGTAATCCAGCTTTTCGATGGCGGCGTCGAACGTGCCAGCCGTGGTGAACGTGCCGATGTGCAACTCGTAGATCACCGCGCCCTCGACCGACCGCCCCGGCCAGCCAGTGTCGGTCCGGGCAGCACCAAACTGGCCGGGCGGCTCCCACCGCTGGGAGCGTGCGTGCACCCCGTCGGGTTGGCGGGCCGATCGCGGGTCGGGTAGCACGGTGGGGTCGTCGTCGAGTAGGTATCCGTAGCGGGCGTCCGCCGGCGCCGCCACCGTCGTGTGCCACCAGCCGTCGGCTGAGCGGGTCATCGCATGTACCGCACCGTTCACGTCGAGCCGGACCAGCGCGGGTTTGGGTGCCCATACTCGGAATTCAGGCATTGTCGCGCACCAGCAGCACCACAGGCAGATCCGCGAACAGCTCGACGGCCGGCGTGTGCCCACTGGCCGTGAATCCGGTGAGGGCATCTGTCCACGACCCGTCGGGTAGGGGCAGTACGGTGTGGTCCCAGCCGGTTTGCTGCAGGCGCACCGTCCAGCGGGTCACCGCGACCAGGATGTCGTCACCGCGGCGGAACGCAACGACGTGGTCGGCGGCCGGCCCGGCGGCGAACACCGGATGGTATGCGCCGCCCAGGAAGCTCTCCGGATGGGTGCGCCGCAGTCGAAGCGCCGCGGCCAACACCCGAATCTTAGGGTGCTGCAAGGCTTTCAGAGCGACACGCCGGGTGCCGTAGTCGACGGGACGGCGGTTGTCCGGGTCGACCAGGCTGTCGTCCCACAGTTCGCTGCCCTGGTAGACGTCGGGTACGCCAGGCACGGTCAACGCGAGCAGCTTAGCGGCCAGCGCGTCGCTTTCGGCATGCGAGTTGAGGTGGGCCACAAGTCCGGTCAGCTCGGACGCCAGCGGTCCGTCGAGCACCAGATCAAGCCAGCCGTGCACGTCGTCCTCGAACGCCCGGTTCGGGTTGTGCCACGAGGTGTGCCATGCCGCCTCCCGGATCGCCTTCTCGGCGTAAGTGTGCAGCCGGCCGCGCAGCGCGGCGCTGACCTCTCCACTCACTGGCCACACTCCGAAGACGTTCTGCCACAGAAACTGTCCAGTCACGGCATCAGGGGCGGGCGCAATGGCTTGGGCGTGGCCGATGAACTTGGCCCACAGCCACGGCACTTGGGACAGCACGCCGATGCGGGCACGCACGTCCTCGCCGCGTTTGGTGTCGTGGGTGGACAGTGTCGTCATGGACCGTGGCCACAACCGAGCACGGGTGGCGGCCCGGTGATGAAACTCCGCGGCGCCCACACCAAACCGGCGCGGTTCTCCGCCCACTTCATTGAGTGACACCAGCCGGGCATCACGGTAGAACATACAGTCTTCGACGGCCTTGGCGCTCACCGCGCCGCACAGTTGTTGCAGGCGTACGGCTGGTTCGCCACCGCGGGCCACAGCTGCGGCAATCAGCTGCAGTCCAGGTGCCAATTGTGGTGTTGTCGAATGGGTTTCAGCCAACGCGCAGGGTAGGACGGCGGCTTGGCCGGGGTAATCACAGCGATAGCGTCCGATGTGGCGCAGCAGTGCAGCCACCGCCGCGGGCAACAGCGGATGATCGGCGCCGGCCGCCGCCGCGATGCATCGCCGCAATCGGCGAAGCTCACTGGCCAACGTATGGACGGCCGCGTGCACCTTGAGGTCGGCCAACATCGCCGGCATCTCCTGATAGTCCACACCGGCCGATTCGACCAGCGCTGTCAGTGGTGACTCTCCTTGGGGGTCAACGAGGACGCCACCTATTTCGCGCAGCACGTCATAGCCGGTGGAGCCGTCCACTGGCAGCGTGGGCTCTAACGCCTCGTCGACCGCCAGGATTTTTTCGACCACGATCCAGGCGTTCGGGCCGAGCAGTTCGCGCAGCTGGGCCAAGTATCCGCTGGGATCGGATAGTCCGTCGAGGTGGTCGACGCGCACGCCGTCGACGAGTCCTTCGGTGAACCAGCGAGCGACCTCTGCGTGGCTGGCGTCGAACACAGCGCGGTCTTCCTGGCGCAGGCCGGCCAACGAGGTGATCGAGAAGAAACGGCGGTAGCCGCACAGCCCGTGCCGCCATCCGACCAGCCGATAGTGCTGGCGGTCGTGCACAGCGGGGCCGGTGCCGTCCCCGCTGCCGGGGGCGACGGGCAGCGCCAGGTCGCCCAGCCGCAGCAGGTCGCCGTCGACTCTGAGGTTGGCAACGTCGCTGTCGGAGCCCAATAGCGGCAGGATGATCCGGCCATCACCTAGCTCCCAGTCGATGTCGAAGAACTCGGCATACGCCGAGGACCGGCCGAACTTCAAGACATCCCACCACCACGCGTTCTGCTCGGGCTTGCCGACGCCGACATGGCTGGGCACGATGTCGACGATCAGGCCCATGCCCCGCGACCGCGCCGCCGCGGATAACCGCGCTAGGCCGTCAGAGCCACCAAGCTCGGGTGACACCGTCGTCGGATCGGTGACGTCATAGCCGTGGGTCGACCCGCCGACCGCCGTCAAAATGGGGGACAGGTACAGATGCGATACCCCGAGGTCGTCGAGGTAGTCCAGCAGGTTCTCGGCATCGGCGAAGGTGAACCCGAATCCGTTCGACCGACCGCGCATCTGCACCCGGTAAGTGGAAATAACCGGAAATGCCATATTTCACAACGTCTTACGCAGGACCAGCAGCGAGCGCGCAGGTACCGAAAACGTGTCAGTGGCGGTTACCGTCAGGTCGATGTCACCGACGGGATCGTTGGTATCCAGCTCTCCGGTCCACTGCTGCGCATAGCCGTCATGCGGCATCACGAACTCCACGTCGTGGTCATGGGCGTTGAAGCACAACAGGAATGAATCGTCGACTACTCGCTCACCACGGGCGTCCGGTGCGGTAATGGCTTCACCGTTGAGAAACACCGCAACACACCTGTCGAAGCCTCTGCCCCAATCCTCGTGCGTCATCTCCCGACCGCTCGGTGTCAACCAGGCGATATCGCGGACTTCGTCGCCACTGCGGATCGGTTCACCCTCAAAGAACCGGCGTCGGCGAAACACCTTGTGGTTCTTGCGCAAGGTCGTCGCCTTGCGTGCGAAAGCTAGCAGATCGGCATTCTTGTCCACCAATGACCAATCCATCCAAGATAATTCGGAGTCCTGGCAGTAGACGTTGTTGTTGCCGTATTGGGTGCGCCCAATCTCGTCGCCATGGGCGATCATCGGCGTGCCCTGGCTGACCATAAGCGTGGCCCACATGTTGCGCATCTGGCGGGCACGCAGCGCCAAGATGTCGGGGTCATCGGTGGGGCCCTCGACACCGCAGTTCCACGATCGGTTGTAGCTTTCCCCGTCGCGGTTGTTCTCGCCATTGGCCTCGTTGTGCTTGTCGTTGTACGAGACCAGGTCGTTGAGTGTGAACCCGTCGTGGGCGGTGACGAAATTGATACTGGCACTGGGCCGGCGGCCGGTTGCTTCGTAGAGGTCCGACGACCCGGTCAGCCGGGAGGCGAATTCGCCTAGGGTGGCCGGCTCGCCTCGCCAGTAGTCGCGCACGGTGTCGCGGTACTTGCCGTTCCATTCCGTCCACAGTCCTGGGAAGTTGCCAACCTGGTAGCCACCTTCGCCGACATCCCATGGCTCGGCGATCAGCTTGACCTGACTGACCACCGGATCTTGTTGCACCAGATCGAAGAATGCCGACAGCCGGTCGACGTCGTGCAGCTCGCGGGCCAGCGTGGACGCCAGGTCGAACCGGAACCCGTCGACGTGCATTTCGATCACCCAGTAGCGCAGCGAATCCATGATCAGCTGCAGGGTGTGTGGGTGGCGGGCATTGAGGCTGTTGCCGGTACCGGTGAAGTCCTTGTAGAACCTCAAGTCGTGGTCCATCAGTCGGTAGTAGGCGGTGTTGTCGATTCCGCGAAAGTTGATCGTCGGACCCAAGTGGTTGCCTTCAGCGGTGTGGTTGTAGACGACGTCGAGGATGACCTCGATGCCGGCTTCGTGCAGGCTGCGCACCATGGTTTTGAACTCGGCTACCGCGCTGCCGGCTTGCCGGGTCGACGCGTATTGATGGTGCGGGGCGAAGAATCCGAAGGTGTTGTAACCCCAGTAGTTTCGCAAGCCGAGGTCCAGCAGCCGGGAGTCGTGTAGGAACTGGTGCACCGGCATCAACTCAACGGCGGTGACGTTGAGCTCGTTGAGGTGGTCGATGATCACCGGGTGGGCCAGGCCGGCGTAGGTGCCCCGGAGTTCGGGCGGGATACTGGGATGGGTCTGTGTCATGCCTTTGACATGCGCTTCGTAGATTACGGTCTCGTGGTACGGGGTGCGCGGCGACCGGTCGTATGCCCAGTCGAAGAACGGATTGATCACGACGCTGGTCATAGTGTGGCCCAGCGAGTCGACCATCGGGGGAGTGCTGTCCGGGTCGACGGCGTTGACGTCATAGGAATACAGCGCCTGCCCGAAGGTGAAATCGCCGTGGAACGACTTCCCATACGGGTCGAGCAGCAGCTTGCTGGGGTCACACCGATGGCCGGCCGCCGGGTCGAACGGCCCGTGCACACGAAACCCGTAGCGCTGGCCGGGGGTGATGTTCGGCAGATAGGCATGCCAGACGTACCCGTCCACCTCGTCAAGCGGGATCCGCGACTCGACGCCGTCCTCGTCGATCAGACATAGCTCGACCTTCTCGGCGATCTCGGAGAACAACGAAAAGTTGGTCCCGGCGCCGTCGTAGGTGGCTCCAAGCGGATAGGCGTTGCCCGGCCACACCGTGGGTAGAGCGGGCCCGGTCCCGTCGGACTCCCCGGCGTTGTTCGACGACATCACACGACCTTATCCAGGTTCTCCGGCGGGTGTAGGCGTCACCACCAGTCGGTGTTCGCCGCGATTTGCCGACCGAGCTCGCTGGTCATCGTCCGCATGTAGGTGGGGGTCAGGTGATGACTGTCGCGGTACACCAGAACATTTCCCTCGACCGCGCGGCAGGTGTCGGTCCGGCATATCGCGTCGGACATATCGAGTGGCTTAAGCAGCGGGAACCGCGCAACGAAGTCGAGGGTTGGATTCCGATCGACCAGCACCTTGGACCGCGCGATCCCACACGACTGCGGATTGCCGCCTTTGGCCAGGCAGTCCGCAGGGATGAACGGTTGGCCGTCCTTGACCAGCCAAGGGGTATCCCGCATCGCGAGAACGGGAATGTTGTTGTCGGCGAACGTTTGCCAGATCCCGACATAGGTTGCTGGCATCACATCGCCGGGTTTGATGTTCCACGGTCGAGTCGAGGTTGTGAAAACGTAGTCGGGGTGGTCAGCGACCAACTTGGCCATCGCCGCTTGCACCCACTGGTGACACTGCGGATAGGGAGCGTTATTGCCCATGATCAGCGGGACTTCCTCGGTGGACAACGGGCAACCCATTTTGAGGTACGTCACCACCTTGAAGTGGTGCATGCGACCCAGCAGATCCAGTGCGGTCAGCCAGTGTTCGGCGTGTGAACCCCCGGCCAGTGCGATGGTCCGGGGTGCGTCCACATCGCCGTAGGTGCAGTTGATGATCGCCGGGTTGACGAAGTCGCTGATGCAGCCGTCCTTGGTCGAGGTCGGCAGGTCGTGACGGACTTCCAGGACGGTTGGGCGCATCCGCAGCTTGGGCACCCGGACGTGGTCGATCAGGGCCCGCGCCCCGGGATAGTCGCGGGAGCTCAACCCGCTCAACTCTTTGCCGGCGGCGCGCTGGACGATGACGTGCTCACGCCACGTGAACGAGGTCGCGGTAAGAGCGACGCCAAGCAGTGCCACCACAGATCCCAGCACGATCGTTGGCCGACGCAGCCGCAGCCGCCAGGGAATCGGCGGGACCGCCGCCGGCGATCTCACGCCGGCGGGTGCCCGATAGCGTAATGGGTCTTCGACAAGCCGGGTGGTCAGGTATGCCAGCAACCCGGATACCAGCAGGACTGCCGCGCCTTCGACAAAGTTGGCGTGCCGGTGCCCGGTGTAGGAGAGCCAGAAGATGAGCAGCGGCCAATGCCACAGATACCAGGAATAGGCCATCGCGCCCAGCGCCACCAACGGAGCGGTGGCTAGCAGGCGATTGGGCAGTGGCAGCCGGTCGCGGGTACCGGGATGGCCCTGCCGGTTGGCTCCGGCAAGGATCATCAGCATCGTGGCTCCGACGGGTACCAGCGCCCACGGCCCTGGAAATTCCTTGACACCGTCGATCAGGGCGCCGCACGACAGTATCGCCGCCAGCGCGGCGGTGGCCACCGCGGTGCGCAGCCACATCGGCCAGCGCACATGGGGCACCACAGCGCCGACCAGTGCTCCCGCCAACAACTCCCAGGCCCGCGCGAAGGTGTTGTAGTAAGCGGTCGCCTGGTAGGCGTGATGCGCAACGATGGCATAGATGAATGAGGCCAACGTCAACGTGCTCAATAACACCACAAACATCGTCCGCAGGTACGGGGCCCGCGGGCCCCGAAACAGTCTGCGCAGCAAGTAGGCGCACCCGGCAACAAGCAGCAGGAAAGCGAGATAGAACTGACCCTGCACCGACATAGACCAGATGTGCTGCAAGGGGCTCACCGCTTCACCGGCTCGCAGATAGTTGGAGACCGTGCTAGCCAGCTCCCAATTCTGGTAATACCCCAAGCTGGCCAGGCTCTGGTTGGCAAACGCTTCCCACCGCGTCTGCGGTTGTATTGCGATGGTGAGCAGCGCGCAGCCGGCGAGGACCACAACCAGTGCCGGGAGCAGCCGGCGGATGAGTCGGATCACTTCGGCTATAGGCGAGAGTGACAGATCCGGGTTGAGGGCGGCGCGAAGTATTTTCCCGCCAAAGAAGAAGCCGGACAGCGCCAGGAACACGTCTACTCCGCCGGAAACCCGGCCGAACCAAACGTGGAACACTGCCACCAGGGCGATCGCGACACCGCGCAATCCGTCCAGGTCGTGCCGGTAAAAGCCGGTCGTACGGGTCCCCATGGTAACCGGGGGCAAGGCCGGCTCCGGGGTCAAGGCCGGTGGGCGAGGCGGCGACAGGGTCAACATGGTTGACAGTTAATTTACCCAAACCAGCCTCCTGCTTCGCGCGCTGAGCAGCGGGAAGCAGGAGGCGGGTTTGGGAGGCGAGAAAGCAAGCGGGACCGTTAGCGTGAGCGCGCGGTGCCGAAGGGAGGCGGCTGGACGGGCGCTTGCTGGACGGGCGCTTGCTGGACCGGCGCCTGTTGGACCGGCGCCTGTTGGACGGGCGCCTGTTGGACGGGCGCTTGCTGGACGGGCGCTTGCTGGACCGGCGCTGGCTGGACCGGCGCCTGTTGGACGGGCGTCGGCTGGGTCCCGAGAACCCGGACCAGGTAAGGCGTCATGCCGTTGGTGCGCACCGGCGAAACCTGGACGACGTCGCCCACCTCCAGCATCTGGCCCTTCCCGAGGTATAACGCGACGCTTTGCGTGCCTTCGGGGCCGTAGAAGATCAGGTCGCCCTTGCGCGCTTGCTGCGGCAGGACCTTTTGCCCAACCTTGTACATCTGGCCGGAAGAACGCGGCAGCTTTAGCCCGGCACCGGCATAGGCGTACTGGATCAAACCGGAGGCGTCGAACCCGACGGTGTTGATGCCGGTACCGGTGCCGCGCGTGGGGCCGCTGATGCCGCCGCCGGCCCAGGAGAACGGCACGCCGCGCTGCGACAGCCCGCGCGCGATCACGACGTCGGTGATCTGTTGATAATCCACCGGCCGCGTGGCCGGGTCTGCGGCCGCAAGACCGGGCGCGGCCACCATCGGGGCGAGCATCATTGCCAGACCGATCGCGAAGGAGCCGCTTTTCATGCTGCGTTTCATGGGGTTGTAACCTCCTTGGCACTCTCGGGTGGTGTGTGCCTCAGCACGTGACTTCACCGTCTGCCATTCCAGCCGGAAGTCACTTTATTCACACCAATCACTACAGACACTTTGACAACAGATGCCGGCCGCGTCCATAGCTGGCCAGATCCACCAGAAGTCTTTTTGCCGTAACGTGACCGGACGGTGACTGCCGCGCTCAATCTTTGATCGGCAGTTGTGATTTCAGTCACGCGCGATTAATGCCAATAGCGTTCGCTGAATCCCGCTATCGCGTAGCCCGCGATGGAGGTGACGGTGATGACGGCGATCGAGATGATCGGCCAGAAGGACATGTACCAGCCCTTCAACATGGAAACGAAGGGGCCGATGACGGCTGTGGCGATGGCCGCACCGATCCCTCCCCACATCACCGGGTAGATGTAATAGTTGACGCCGAACGGTACCAGCGGGCAAGCATCCGGCGGGCACACGTTGTCGGTGAAGGCGAAGAGCCGTGATGGCCAGCTAGTCATCGTGACCATGACCAGAAATACTGCCAATATCGCTACGGTACATACCACGTCCCAGGGCGCTATCCGCAGCGTGAGTACCCGTGGGGGTGTCCGCTCGTCGGGCTCGTCTAGAGCCGACCGGGATTCGGTGCCAGCATCGGGCTGAGTGTCTTCAGGCTGATTCGGCGGTGCCATGCATGCATGCTCCCCGATGGCAGAGGTTTTGGCGACCGTTACTGGGATGGGCCGTGGCGTGGCTGCATTACCCTCGATCTCCATGGCTGCGGCGACTGGCGGGTTGACGCCCGAGCAGATCATCGCGGTCGATGGCGCCCATCTGTGGCACCCTTACAGCTCCATCGGCAGGGAAGCCGTGTCGCCGGTGGTGGCCGTCGCCGCCCACGGAGCGTGGTTGACGCTGATTCGCGACGGCCAGCCGATCGAGGTGCTCGACGCGATGAGCTCCTGGTGGACCGCGATCCACGGGCACGGCCACCCCGCTCTGGACCAGGCGTTAACCACCCAGTTGCGGGTGATGAACCACGTCATGTTCGGGGGGCTGACTCACGAGCCGGCGGCCCGGCTGGCGAAGCTGCTGGTCGACATCACCCCGGCGGGTCTCGACACGGTGTTCTTCAGCGACTCCGGCTCGGTGTCGGTGGAAGTCGCGGCCAAGATGGCGCTGCAGTACTGGCGCGGCCGCGGCCTGCCCGGCAAGCGACGGCTCATGACCTGGCGCGGCGGCTATCACGGCGACACCTTCCTGGCTATGAGCATCTGCGACCCGCACGGCGGCATGCACTCGCTGTGGACCGACGTCCTGGCCGCCCAAGTGTTCGCGCCACAAGTGCCACGGGACTACGATCCCGCCTACAGCGCGGCGTTCGAGGCGCAGCTGGCGCAGCACGCCGGCGAGCTGGCCGCGGTGGTCGTGGAGCCGGTCGTGCAGGGTGCGGGCGGTATGCGTTTTCACGACCCGCGCTATCTGCACGACCTGCGGGACATCTGCCGCCGTTACGAGGTGCTGCTGATCTTCGATGAGATCGCCACCGGCTTCGGCCGCACCGGCGCGTTGTTCGCCGCCGACCACGCCGGGGTGAGCCCGGACATCATGTGTGTCGGCAAGGCGCTCACCGGCGGCTACCTCAGCTTGGCCGCCACCTTGTGCACCGCCGACGTCGCGCACACCATCAGCGCCGGTGCGGCCGGGGCGCTGATGCACGGCCCCACCTTCATGGCCAATCCGCTGGCCTGTGCGGTCTCGGTGGCCAGTGTGGAGCTGCTGCTCGGCCAGGACTGGCGCACGCGCATCACCGAACTGGCCGCCGGGCTGACCGCCGGCCTGGATACCGCCCGGGCGCTGCCCGCCGTCACCGATGTGCGGGTGTGCGGCGCGATCGGCGTCATCGAATGCGACCGACCGGTCGACCTGGCCGTCGCGACTCCCGCGGCGCTGGATCGAGGCGTGTGGCTGCGCCCGTTTCGCAACCTGGTCTACGCCATGCCGCCCTATATCTGCACACCGGCCGAGATCACGCAGATCACCTCGGCGATGGTCGAGGTCGCACGGCTCGTAGGCTCACTGCCATGAAAGCCGCCACGCAGGCACGGATCGACGATTCACCGTTGGCCTGGTTGGACGCGGTGCAGCGGCAGCGCCACGAGGCCGGACTGCGGCGCTGCCTGCGGCCGCGTCCCGCGGTCGCCACCGAGCTGGACTTGGCCTCCAACGACTATCTCGGTCTGTCCCGACATCCCGCCGTCATCGACGGCGGCGTCCAGGCGCTGCGGATCTGGGGCGCCGGCGCCACCGGGTCGCGCCTGGTTACCGGCGACACCAAGCTGCACCAGCAATTCGAGGCCGAGCTCGCCGAGTTCGTCGGCGCTGCCGCGGGATTGCTGTTCTCCTCTGGCTACACGGCCAACCTGGGCGCCGTGGTCGGCCTGTCCGGCCCGGGTTCCCTGCTGGTGTCCGACGCCCGTTCGCATGCGTCGTTGGTGGATGCCTGTCGGCTGTCGCGGGCGCGGGTTGTGGTGACGCCGCACCGCGACGTCGACGCCGTGGACGCCGCGCTGCGATCGCGCGACGAGCAGCGCGCCGTCGTCGTCACCGACTCGGTGTTCAGCGCCGACGGCTCGCTGGCGCCGGTTCGGGAGTTGCTTGAGGTCTGCCGGCGTCATGGTGCGCTGCTTCTGGTGGACGAGGCGCACGGCCTGGGTGTGCGTGGCGGCGGACGCGGGCTGCTCTACGAGTTAGGTCTAGCGGGTGCGCCCGACGTGGTGATGACCACCACGCTGTCCAAGGCGCTGGGCAGCCAGGGTGGTGTGGTGCTCGGGCCGACGCCGGTGCGGGCCCATCTGATCGATGCTGCCCGGCCGTTCATCTTCGACACCGGTCTGGCGCCGGCGGCGGTGGGTGCCGCACGGGCCGCGCTGCGCGTCTTGCAGGCCGAGCCGTGGCGACCGCAGGCGGTGCTCAACCACGCTGGTGAACTTGCGCGGATGTGCGGTGTGGCTGCGGTGCCGGACTCGGCGATGGTGTCGGTGATCCTGGGCGAGCCGGAGTCGGCAGTGGCCGCCGCGGCGGCCTGCCTGGACGCCGGGGTCAAGGTGGGCTGCTTCCGGCCGCCGACGGTGCCCGCGGGTACGTCGCGGCTGCGGCTGACCGCGCGCGCATCGCTGAACGCCGGCGAGCTCGAGCTGGCCCGGCGGGTGCTGACGGATGTTCTCGCCGTGGCGCGCCGTTGACGATCCTGGTCGTCACCGGGACCGGCACGGGGGTCGGCAAGACGGTCGTCTGCGCGGCGCTGGCGTCGGCCGCACGTCAGGCCGGCATCGACGTGGCGGTGTGCAAGCCCGTTCAGACCGGCACCGCCCGCGGTGACGACGACCTCGCCGAGGTCGGCCGGTTGGCCGGGGTGACCCAGCTGGCCGGCTTGGCGCGATATCCGCAGCCGATGGCCCCGGCCGCCGCCGCCGAACACGCCGGGATGGCGTTGCCCGCCCGCGATCAGATCGTGCGGCTGATCGCAGACCTGGACCGTCCCGGGCGGTTGACCCTCGTCGAGGGGGCGGGCGGGCTGCTGGTCGAACTCGCCGAGCCGGGCGTCACGCTGCGCGATGTCGCCGTCGACGTGGCCGCCGCGGCTTTGGTGGTGGTCACCGCGGACCTGGGCACCCTCAACCACACCAAGTTGACGTTGGAAGCGCTTGCTGCACAACAGGTTTCATGTGCAGGGCTGGTGATCGGCAGCTGGCCGGACCCGCCCGGGTTGGTGGCAGCCTCGAATCGGTCCGCGCTGGCGCGCATTGCTACGGTGCGGGCCGCTCTGCCCGCCGGGGCCGCGTCGCTGGATGCCGGGGACTTCGCGGCGATGAGCGCGGCGGCGTTCGACCGCAACTGGGTTGCCGGGCTGGTCGGCTGATGGTGCATTCGATCGAGCTGGTCTTCGACAGCGATACCGAGGCGGCGATCCGGCGCATCTGGGCGGGGTTGGCCGCCGCCGGCATACCCAGCCAGGCGCCGGCCAGCCGTCCGCACGTGTCGCTGGCGGTGGCCGAACGGATCGCCCCGGAGGTCGATGAGCCGCTGGGTGCGGTTGCCCGTCGGCTGCCGCTGGACTGCGTGATCGGCGCGCCGGTGCTGTTCGGGCGGGCCAATGTCGTGTTCACCCGGCTGGTGGTGCCGACCAGCGAGCTTTTGGCCCTGCATGCCGAGGTGCACCGGCTCTGCGGCCCGCACCTGGCGCCCGCGCCGATGGCCAACAGCCTGCCCGGTCAGTGGACCGCCCATGTCACCCTGGCCCGACGGGTCGGTGGTCACCAATTGGGGCGGGCGCTGCGCATTGCGGGACGGCCGTCGCGGATTGACGGTCGGTTCGCCGGCTTGCGCCGCTGGGACGGCAACACGCGTGCCGAGTACCTGCTGGGGTGAGGCGGGCCCAAAAAGCTTGATGGCGAAGGGGTTTGATCGCAACTTCGTCTTAATGGCCAGCTCGCGGGTTCGGGCGGGTGCTGGCCAGGTGGCGAGGACGCACGTCGATGTGGGGATGTCCAAAGATCTTCGCGGGCGGCGATTCTCACGGATCGTCGTGGTTGTCCTCGTCGTTGTGGCGTAGCAGCTTCTCGTGGTGGTGGAAGGTGTTGGTGCGGGGTTGGCCGTGGACTGCTGAAGAACATTCCACGCCAGGAGATCAACCATGACCACCACACCAGCACGTTTCAACCACTTGGTGACGGTAACCGACCTGGAAACCGGTGACCGCGCCGTCTGCGACCGCGACCAGGTGGCCGAGACGATCCGGGCGTGGTTCCCGGACGCGCCCTTGGAGGTGAGGGAAGCGCTCGTTCGGCTGCAGGCCGCGTTGAATCGGCACGAGCACACCGGCGAGCTCGAAGCGTTCCTGCGGATCAGCGTCGAGCACGCCGACGCCGCCGGCGGCGACGAGTGCGGCCCGGCGATCCTGGCCGGCCGCTCCGGGCCGGAACAAGCCGCCATCAACCGGCAACTCGGACTCGCCGGCGACGACGAGCCCGACGGCGACGACACCCCGCCGTGGAGCCGGATGATCGGGCTTGGCGGCGGAAGCCCAGCGGAAGACGAGCGCTGACGGTGAACACCGCGGCAACAGGACGCTGGGCGGTCCCACGGGCGGGGCATGGATAGCTTCCGGCCCATGGGCCGGAAGCTATCTCGGAGAAACAAATGGCGCCGCTGGCCGCCGGATCGCGGAGCTGGAGCGGCCGAAAGCCAAGCAGCGGCAGCGCGAGGGGCAGGATCATGGCCGCCAGGCTCGATATTCTGGTTTGGGGCCCATGGGCTACAAACCAGAATCAGAGCGTCATTCGACGAAAACAGACACTGCTATCGGCGCAGCCCTCGGCATCTCCGCCGGCACCTACCGGCGGCTCAAACGAATCGACAACGCAACCCACAGCGACGACAAAGAAATCCGCCGGTTCGCGGAGAAACAAATGGCGCCGCTGGTCGCCGGATCGCCGAGCTGGAACGCCCGAAAGCCAAGGAGCGCCAACGCGAGGGTGGTCGCCTCGGTGCATCGATCACCAATGCCGGCTTTGGTCCCATGGAACCAAAGCCGTCTCAGCGCCACACTGACAAGGAGGTAGGCGCAGCCCTCGGCATCTCCGCCGGCACCTACAAGCGGCTCAAACGAATCGACAACGCAACCCGCAGCGACGACAAAGAAATCCGCCTGTTCGCGGAGAAACAAATGGCGCCGCTGGCCGCCGGATCGCCGAGCTGGAACGGCCGAAAGCCAAGCAGCGGCAACAGGAAGGCGGCGACCATGGCCGCCAGGCTCGATATTCTGGCTTGGGGCCCATGGGCCCCAAGCCAGAATCGGAGCGTCGTTCGACGAAAACAGACACTGCTATCGGCGCAGCCCTCGGCATCTCCGCCGGCACCTACCGGCGGCTCAAACGAATCGACAACGCAACCCGCAGCGAGTTGGCGGCGTGGGCGGCCCGGCACCCCTAAGCAGAGGCCGCCCACGCCTGGCCCTATCCTACCTACGCGGTAGTCTCCACCTTCAGAACTCGAAACGCGTTGCGCACCAGCACATCTGATCCGACCCTGAACCAGGCGAAGAATCCGCGCTGCCCGGTCGGCCGGCGATTCGGCCCGAACAGGTGAGGCACCAACTCCACCATGGACCCAACTCTGTCGACGATGAGGAATTGCTTCCAGTCGCCAAGCACCAGTGGATGATTCGTCGCTGTCACCGCCGAATCAACGGTGTCCATGTGGGAGACTTCCAGGACAGACTTCCCGGCTAGCATCGGCGGACTGTCGTGCAGCGATGGGAATTTCAGCGCGCCATTCGAAGTTTCCGCCTGCCGCAACGTGTTGATGGTGGACAAGTTCGCCGCGAACGCGGCGCTGGCCTGGAACCTTGGCGGCAGCGCCGACTGCAACGCGTAAACATCCGCCGCCACAATCGCTTCTGACCCCGCGCCGACGACCACCTGATCGGAGGTGCCGGTTAGCGCGCTGACGAACCCGGTGGGCTCGCCGTTGCCGGAGCCGTTGACGAACGCCGCGGCCTGCAGTTGCTCAACGCTGTCCGCGAGAATCTTGCCGATCTCGCCAACGAAGCTCGCCGCGTCACCCTCCAGCTCGATGGAGAACGGAATCCAGCAGCTTCCACGGTAGTTCGGCACCGCCGGCTGGGCCAACGCTGGCGAATCGTCGGACACCTCCTGGGCTTCGGAGTACCAACGAGCTTCGGCGCCTTCGGAAGTCACGCCCCGCCAAATCTCGGAGGTCGTTTGCACCACCCTCGCCACCTGCCGAATCGGGTTCGTCGACCCATCACCCGACAGCAGGATCGCCGGGTCCAGCGCCGCCGGGATCAGAAACCCGCCTTGGGTGTCCACCAGGCCCATCGCTCGCTGCTCGGCGGCCACCGCGGCAGCCTCACGCCACGCGGCCGCTTCCCGGTCGGTCCAAACCGTGTGCCCCGCAACAGGATTGGAAACCCGCTTGACGAACGCGCCCAAATAGTCGCGGCTGCCGGTGGCCGCCAGCCAGCGCTGCGCCCACGAGGTGGACTGCGGCGGCCCGGTGCGGCACAAGGTTTCCGCGGTCTCCGCCGCCCGCGACGACATCAGGCCGTCTCGCACACAAGAATCCAGTGTGCGAAACGCGGTGTCCCGCAACGAGTTGCCCGGCGGCGCGTCGCCGTCGTCGCCGCCGGTGGGAGCGCCGGGCACCACCCTCAGCTCACCGGCCCGGTAGCGGCGCAGCGCCTCCTCGGCTTCGCGGCCGCGGCGGCGCTGCTCCGCCCGCAGTTCCTCGGCGTGGCGCGTCAGCGCCTGAAAACGCTGCGCCGCCTCACCGGTCAGGTCGCCGGCGACACTGTCGAGGAGCTGCTTCGCCGCGTCACGGGTTTCAGGTAAAGAGAGGTTTTTGATGTCGTCGAATTCGGTCATAGATTGTTCACCAATCGAGTAGGGACAGCCAGGCTTCGGCTGTCGAACGGGAAACGACTGTAAGCGATTCCGCGCGCACCCCGGCGATTTGTGCCCCCGAATAGGCCGGAACGCCGGTTAGGGAAACCTCTAACAGCGCCGCTTCGACGCGCACCAGCACATCCCCTTCGCGACGGTCCCGGATCGGTCGGAAACCCACCGAAAACGAGTCGACGACACCAGCTTTTACGTTCGCCAAAGCCTCGTCGCCGTCCGGGGTGTCCGCAATCTCGAACGCCCCGAACAAGCCGTGAGGCTCCTCCCGCAACTCAACGGCCCGGCCCACCGGGTAGCGGGTTCGAGCGTCGTGAGAGACCAGCAGCTTCAATTTGTGGCCGCGCTCGGCGATGGAGCGCCGAAAAGCGCCAGGAGCGAACATTTCCTGGAACTCGCCGTCGAAGTCGCGGACGGTGGTCGCCTCGTTGTAGGGCACGATGGTGCCGTGCACGGTTCGGCCTTCGCCAGACCGCAGCTCGGCCATGCGGAAAAGGATGCTACTCAAAATTCGGCCACCACCTAGCAGACGCAAGAAACGCGCGGAATCGCTTGTGGCGCATGGCGGCCGCTATCCGGGTTCCAGCCGCCCCGCGGCGACTGCCCGGCGTCAGCGGATGCCGAGATGCCAAACTCGATTGTATCACACACAAAAGGTCATCACCGGTCCGGGGCAAACGGGTTGAGCCCGTCGCCGTCGTCGCCCGGCGCCACCGCCAGTCGCTGCTCGGCGGCCGGGGTCAGGCCAAACTCGGAGGCCAAGCGCAGCAGATGCATGCGCGCCGTCTCCGCAACCGTCACCGCCGGGTTCCGGTGCACGACACCGGATTTCGGTGAGGTAATTGTGAGGCCTTCGGCGCGGACCCGCTGAACCGCCGCGACGTAGACGGACCAGGTCTCGCAGTACGCGGACAGGAGCGCCCGATCCTCAGGTTTGAGCAGGTCAAGCCGCTCCAAAGTCGGTGCGACGCGCCGCCATTCGGCCAGCGCCTCGGCGTCGAGCCAGTCCGGGGCATCCGGTGCCTGACGGATAAACTTCGGCGACTCGGGGACTTTCCGGCCGCCGGAATCGCGGCCGGGGGAGCGGCCCTCAACCAGTTTGAGCCGGGCCGGTTTCGGTGGTCTTGGCATCGGTCCTCCCATCAATTTTTAGTCTAGGTAATGAGCGTGCATGCGCGCCGGCACCGTGGCGGTGTCCGGGCTGGGCCTGGTCACGATGGCGACCCCGCCCCCTGGTCGTCGTCCTGCTCGATAGGTCGGGCGTCTCGCAGCGGGTCGTTGCCGGGATACGACGCGTGGAAGGCAAGCCAGTCACGATCGGCATGGACAAGAACATTGCCTCCGGCTTCGAGGTAGGCGTTCTCGGTGTCGCCGCGGAGGATAAGTGTTCCGTCTTTCGCGAAGGATTCGAGTGCTTCGACCGCCGCATCGGGTGAGCAACCCGTCTGCGAGCAGACAACCTGGACTGCCAGCTCGTGCATCAGTTGTCGTTCGTCGTTGGTCAGGGGCCGGTTGATCGGGGTCACTGGTCGACCTCTATGGTGTCGTCGGTGCTGTCGGCGACACCTTCGGCGATTAGGAACGGGCACGGCTTACCGACGTCGACGGGACAGTTCGCGCGCTTCCATTTGTTGTCGGCGACACCCATGACGGGTTCGCCGGTCTGCAGGTTCGGCAGGATGATGTACGGCACGGCGTCACCACAGCGTTTGCAGGTCGCCATACCGACATCGGCGTTGAAAGCCATGTCGGCGATTCGTCGCCGCAGTTCGGCGTGGTCGGGGGTTTCAGCCATGGCTTGTGTCCTTTCAAGCAGGGTTGGTAAGTGCGGTTCTGGCGGCATTGAGCTGCTGTTGCAGTATCGGGCATCCGGTTGGGGCGTCGGGGTGCAGCACTTTGGATAAAGCCCTGTACACGGCGGGTGTCCGCTGGGGTCCGACCGCCCGGAACAACGCTTTGGCCCAGTCGGTGCACTGCTGTTGCGCCGGGTCGGCGGGTCCGGTGACGGTGTGGCCGTGGTAGCGCAGCTCGGCGGCCAGCAGTGGGGTCCAGTCAGCGTCGATGAACCAGCAGCGGGTGTGCGCGGACCAGGAGCGGGCATAGGCGGGGATCGTGGACTTGATCAACGACACGATCGCAGAGTCGTAGGCGAATCGGACGCTGTGCCGACCGCCGGATGCCGGGGTGATCGCGACAGCGGTCATGCGGCACCGCCGGTGTTTGCTGGTTTGGCGGTACAGTCCGCCCGGTGGCGGCCGTGAACGGCCAGGTAGGTACCGCATCCTGGGCAGAACGGCACGGCAGGCCGTGACGCATGTGACGTTTGCGCGGTATAACCGCCATACGTGCGCGCGCGTAGGCGAACCTGGAAATGCGTCACATGCGTCACGTTAGGTGTGCTAATCATCGAAATCATCGGCCCCTCTCACCGCTATTCCGGCCCGCCAACGACCATCACGGGCCTTGTCAGTGACCGGGTATCCGTGGGTGTCGAGCGACTGGCCGAACGCTTTGCGCGAGATTTCGGGTACGCCTTCTTGCACCCGCCACCTTTGCCACGCCTCGAACAGATGCGTAGTAGTGGCTTTCAGCACCGGCGAGCTGGTGACGCATTCGTCGTCGATGAACCTCTTTATCGTGTCGGAGTCCTCGCGGTAATTCGACGTTGCCGCGAGCACCGCGTCCGGCTGGGATAGTCCGATTCGCTGATAGTCGCTCCATCCGGCCACCGCCCAGGACAGGATGCTGTCGGCCTCCAACTGCAACCGTGCGTCCAGTTCCCGGTCCTGCTCGTCGGCAGGAATCACTACTTCAAACGGCACCACTCGAATTCGCCGCCAGATGGCCGTATCATCGCCGGGCACTCTCGGTAGGTGGTTGGTGATGAGCAGTGGGGTATGTGACGGCGTGAATTCCACGAAGTCTTGCCGCATCTTTCGGGCGCGGATGGTGTCGCCGCCAGTCAGCCGTTTTATCGTTGATTCGGCCAGCCGGCGATCTTTTTCGCTCTCGGATACCGCTACCCATCGCACGCCGCGGAGGTCCATTTCGCCTGTTGGGTGAGCGTTTTCCCGGTGCATGAAAAGGTCAGGCTCAGCGGTGCAGGCATAATCGCCAAGGGCATAGCGAATCGCCTTGTCGAACACAGATTTTCCGTTGGCACCTACACCGATAAGAATCGCCAGGACATGTTCGCGGACGGTGCCTAGTAGGCCGACGCCGGCCAGGCGTTGCACGAACCCGCGCACACCTTCATCGGGCAGAACGCGGGTCAAGAACGCTTGCCAGAGAGGCGATTCGGTGTCGGACTGGTAGGCACCGCGGCATATCTTTGTGATGCGGTCAGCGGGCGCGTGGGGCCGCAATTTGAGCGTGTGCAGGTCCAGCGTCCCATTCGCGACGTTGAGCAAGTGCGGGTCGCTGTCGAGGTCGGCTACCGTCGCGGCGAATGGTACCAGTGCGGCGGCCAGGTCGAGCACGCCGGCCACGCCGGACGCCGATTCGCATTTTCGGACGTCGGCGCGTAATTCCTTGTCGTTGAGGCTGTCTGAGAGCGCTTGGCGCAGCTCTGCCAGCACTGCACGTTTGGCTTCGCCGCGGTCGTCGGCTGCCCAGCGTCTGCCGTCCCAGGAGTGCCAGCCGATCCCGGCCACGTGCAGCAGCTTGTCCTGGTAACGTTCGGCTAGCCGGTAGGCGATTCGGGCTTGGCCGCGATGAACTTGCGTCGGTTTGCCACCGTCGTCGATGAGCACGTGCCCGTCCCGGTCGATCCAGGGGGCGTCGGGATAGTCGGTGCCGTAGGGGATGTCGGCCATCACGCCACCCCCGCCCGCGGGATGTACACGCCGCGCCGTCGGACGATCTCGCGGGCGATGCCGGGCCAGTCGGCGGCCGCAGATACGTCACGTGACGCCTGCGCCATCGCCTCCTGGCACGTCTCTACCCTCAGAGCCCAGTGCCGGGCTGCGTCGCAGATCGCGGCCCATTTGCGAGGATCGGCGTCGTCGAGCTGACGCCAGGCCGGTGTGCCGGCCATCGGCCACGACCCGGCAGCATCCAGGACCGGCGCGACATGCTCGTGCACCGACCACCACGACACGGCGCGTGACGCGGTAGGATCGGCGCTAGACGGTGTGGCGACTGTCGCGGGTGCCCGGTCCTCCGTGGCCGGGCATCGTCGCGTCGGCGGCGACCCGCCGGCGCCGGCGGTCATCGGGCACCGCCTGACCGCCGCACGGGGCGCAGCAGCTCGGCCAGCCGGGTGCGCTGCTCGTCAGTCAGGGGCGGCGCTGCGGCGAGGGTGCGGATGAGGTAGTCCGCGATGTTCGCGGCAACGAGATCGGTTTTCGCGGCGATGAACTCGGGATCGTCGGATGCGCGGGAACGAGACAGTGCGGCTACGCGGCCGCGATGATGGTAGATGGTCGACACGTGCGACTCCTTGGGGACACCAAAACCCCGGAGTCGAAGCCGGCTACGTCGGAGTCTAGCAGCTACCACGCGTTGGGGTGGCGCGTAGTTTGTTCGGCGTGTCGCTTTCGCAGAGCGTGCGCCACAGCCACATGGCGACGACCACCGCGTCCGACTGCACCGCAAAACCCGGTGCGTAGTCGGGGTTGCCGGCCAGTCCGGTCAGTAGCCGCGGAACGTTCTCGCACAGTGTTTGCAGGTCGCCGTTGCGAACCCGCACGGGCCGCTGCTCGCACGTGCGCACGCCGGCGGCGCCGTACCTCAGGCAGGCGAATTCCCAGTGCAGCCGCACCCACCCGTCGCGGCGCATTTCAGGTCGTAGGCGAGACTCGTTGGGCGGCAAGCCAATAACGGCTCGCGGCTGGTTGTCGTCGTCGAGTAATGTTGCCACCGCTGGCGCCTGCGGTAACCAGCCCTGGGTCTCGTCGACCCAAATGATCGGCGCGACAAGATCGCAGCGCTCGTGTTCGATGCGGCCATCGCCTTTGCGGCCGTGGTCACAGACGATCACGATGTTGTGGTGCCGGCTCATCGCCAATTCACCTGCACCCGTTCGGGATTGAATATCCTGCCGCTCTTGCCGACCGGCTGGACAACGACTTCAGCGAGGACGTCGAGGACGGCGCGGAACCGGTCCGGCGACAGCTCGGCTATCATCCCGGCGACTTGCGGTGTTCCCAACGGTATCCCGTCGAACACTCGGAGCCGTTCCTGATCCTGTTGGCGGGCCTGAAGTTTCGTTATCTTGGCGTTGACGATGTCGGTGCTGATCTTCACCTGGCGCGCGGTCAGTAGCCCTTCGGCGCGTTCGACGGCGAGCCTGTCCAGCTCCCCGTAGAGGGTTTCCAGTTCCAGGCGGATGGTTTCGGCTTCGGCGGCGTCGTGAATCTCCCGGCACAACAAGTCAACGGCGTCGGGCATGGCCAGCCGCTCGGCCACGATGTGATACAGGATCGGTTCGATGTTGTCGGCCAGGATGGCCACCCCGTGGCACGCCTTGCACACGTAGACGACCTGGCCGTCGGTGCGGTAGCTGCCGGCCAGGTGGTTGCCGCATTTGCCGCAGCCTGCCAGCCCGGTCAGCAGGTGGCGGCGCACGCTTTTGCGGCCGGGGGCGCGGCCGGGGGCGTCCAGCACGGCCTGGGCGGCCCAGAACGTCGCCTCGTCCACCAGCGGCGACCACTGGGCCTTGCCGACAATCGCGTCGCGGTCCACCGGGCCGTAGCGGGCACCCTTATATGCGCGTAGTCCGGCGTTGCGGGGTTTGCGCAAGAATTTCGACAGCGTTGTAGTCGTCCACGGGCGGCCGGTGATGGTGAACGCCCCGGCGTCGTTCCACTGGCGGCACACGTCGCCCAGGGACGCCCCGGCGAGGATGTCGGCGTAGGCCTGTTTGACCAGCGGCGCTGTCCGGGGGTCGGGTTCGGGACCGTTGGGGCCGGGCAGGTAGCCGAAGGCTTTCGACCAGTTGGGGTGGCCGCGTTCAGCTTTCTGGCGGGCGGCGCGGCGCTGTCGTGCCTTCTTGTGCTCGGTTTCGTGAGCGGCCACCGACCCCTTCAGGCGGGCGACTAGCCGGCCCTGGGGTGTCGCCAGGTCAACGTCGCCGGCGACGGTGGCCAGGGCCAGCCGCTTCTCGTCGGCTAATGACATGAAGGCTTCCAGCTCGATGGGACGGCGATGGAGCCGGTCCAGGTCCCAGGCCACCACGGCGGCGATCTTGCCGGCGGTGATGTCGGCCAACATCTGCTCGTAGGCGGGGCGGCGCTTGCCGGTTGATGCGCTGACGTCGTTGTCGAGGTACTCGACGGGCACCCATTTTCGCTGCCCGCACAGCTTTAGGCAGTCCTCGCGTTGGCGGGCCACGCCGAGCTGTTCGCCGGAGCGGTCTTCTGAGATTCGGAGGTAGACAGCAGCACGCACAGGTGTAGTGTATCTCACAGGTCCACGGTTGGCCGTGGTTGAGGTGGGGTGGTGGTAGCCATTCGGTGTGGCCGTGGGTGTTTTTGCGGGTGGTCCAGCCTTTTTCGGCGAGTCGGTTGTCGGGGTCGCAGGCCAGGGTGAGGTCGGTGATGTCGGTGCGTCCGGTGCTGGTCCAGGCGGTGACGTGGTGGGCTTGGCTGTGGTAGGCCGGTGCGTCACAGCCGGGTTTGGTGCAGCCGCGGTCGTTGGCGAACAGCATGATCCGCTGGGCCGGGGAGGCTAGGCGTTTGGTGTGATACAGCGCCAGGGGTGTGCCGTGGTCGAAGATCGCCTGGGGGTACCTCCCGCTTGCGGGGGAGTAGTGGTGGGCGTGGCTGGTCATGCGGATCACATCGGCCATGGGTAGCAGGGTGCCGCCGCCGGTGAAGCCCTTGCCGGCGCCGGTTTGCAGGTCGGTCAGGGTGGTGGTGACCACGATCGAGACGGGAAGACCGTTGTGTTGGCCCAGTTTCCCGGAGGCGAGCAGGGCCCGCAGCCCGGCCAGCAGCCCGTCGTGGTTGCGTTGGGCTTGGCTGCGGGTGTCGCGGTCGATGGCGGCCGCATCGGGGGTGGTGTCGATGACCGGGGTGTGGTCGTCGGGGTTGGTCGCGCCGGGGGCGGCCAGTTTGGCTAGCACGGCTTCAAAGGTGGCCCGCGCTTGGGGGGTCAGGTAGCCACTCAGGCGCGACATGCCGTCGTATTGCTGGTTGCTCAGGGTGATGCCGCGTTTGCGGGCGCGTTCGGTGTCGGTGAGGTCGCCGTCGGGGTGTAGCCAGTCCATGACCCGCTGGGCGTAGCGGGCCAGCTCGTCGGGACGATATTGAGCGGCTTTGCCGGCCAGGTCGGCTTCGGCGGCCTGGCGGGTGGACACATCCACCGCGGCGGGCAGGTGGGCGAAAAAGGGCGCGAATCACTTTGATGTGCGCCTCGCCGATCAGGCCCTGGCGTTGGGCGGTGGCGGTGGCGGTCAACTGTGGGGCTAGCGGTTCGCCGGTGAGTGCTCGACGAGGTCCGAGATCGGCGGCGTCGGCGATGCGTAGGGCGGCTTCGGGCTTGGTGATGCGTAACCGGTTGGCCAGCGCGCAGCACAGCGTGCCGCCCAGTTCTTCCTCGCTGGCTTGGGTGTCGAGTTGGTTGATCAACGTGTGCTGGGCCGCCGGTAGCCGGCGCGCCAAGCATTCCAGACGTTCCAGAGACCGCAGCCGTTCCGGGGTGGTCAACACCTCAAAGGACACCTCGTCCAAGCGGTCCAGCTCGGCATCCAGCGCGTCGAAGACCTCGACAAGCTCCTCCCGGCTATTCGCTAACATGTTCGAATCATAACGTCGGGCACTGACAAGAAGTCGCGCCGACAGCTGCTAGAACTGGTGTTAGCTAAGTGAATTCAGTGACTCGAGAGCCCTCGCGAGCTTGGCCGCCCACCAGGTCGGCGGGGATGCCTACCAGGATTCGATCCCGCCAACCGGCAATCTGACCAACCGGGCATAACCCCCGCCGGTGAACCGCAGTTTAGTGAGCGGCTTGAGGTTGCGGGATCGACGATTCGGCGTCTGGGCCGCTGTGTGGGATGCCTGGCGGGTCGAGTGCGAGTGCTGATAGCTGGGCCGCTGCCAACGATCCGTGACCTCCGCCCACGTCGCGTTTGTCCCCGTGCGCACCGCTACCGTAGCCTGAACACCGTTTCATTCAGGCCGCCGAGCAGGCGGCGGATGGGTTCCGCGCGTGCGGAGATGACGAAGGATGCAGGGGAGTACCTGGTGACGCAAGCGGCAACGCGACCGACGAACGACGCCGGCCAGGATGGCGGGAACAACTCGGACATTCTGGTGGTTGCCCGCCAACAGGTGCTGCAGCGCGGTGAGGGCCTGAACCAGGACCAGGTGCTGGCGGTGCTGCAGCTACCCGACGACCGGCTCGAGGAGCTGTTGGCGCTGGCCCACGAGGTGCGGATGCGCTGGTGCGGACCCGAGGTCGAGGTCGAAGGCATCATCAGCCTGAAAACCGGTGGCTGCCCGGAGGATTGCCATTTCTGCTCGCAATCGGGGCTGTTCGCCTCCCCGGTGCGCAGCGCCTGGCTGGACATACCCAGCCTGGTCGAGGCGGCCAAACAGACCGCCAAGTCCGGCGCCACCGAGTTCTGCATCGTGGCCGCGGTGCGCGGACCCGACGAGCGATTGATGGCCCAGGTCGCGGCCGGCATCGAGGCGATTCGCAACGAAGTCGAGATCAACATCGCCTGCTCCCTAGGGATGCTGACCGCCGAGCAAGTGGACCAACTGGCGGCGAGGGGGGTGCATCGCTACAACCACAACCTCGAAACGGCGCGCTCGTTCTTCGCCAACGTCGTCACCACCCACACCTGGGAAGAGCGCTGGCAGACGCTATCGATGGTGCGTGACGCGGGCATGGAGGTTTGCTGCGGCGGCATCCTCGGCATGGGGGAGACGCTGCAGCAGCGCGCGGAATTCGCCGCCGAGCTTGCCGAGCTGGGCCCCGACGAGGTCCCGCTGAACTTCCTCAACCCGCGGCCCGGTACCCCGTTCGCCGACCTGGAGGTAATGCCGGTCGGTGACGCGCTCAAGGCGGTGGCCGCCTTCCGGTTGGCGTTACCGCGCACCATGCTGCGGTTCGCCGGTGGCCGCGAGATCACCCTGGGTGACCTCGGCGCCAAGCGAGGCATCCTGGGCGGCATCAACGCCGTGATCGTCGGCAACTACCTGACCACCCTCGGCCGGCCCGCGGAAGCCGACCTGGAACTGCTCGACGAGCTACAGATGCCGCTGAAGGCACTCAACGCCAGCCTGTAAATGGTGGAAATCGTGGCTGGAAAACAACGCGCTCCGGTCGCTGCCGGCGTGTACAACGTGTACACCGGGGAACTGGCGGATACGGCCACGCCGACAGCGGCTCGGATGGGTCTGGAGCCCCCCCGGTTCTGTGCGCAGTGCGGTCGCCGGATGGTCGTCCAGGTCCGGCCCGACGGCTGGTGGGCGCGCTGTTCTCGCCACGGGCAGGTGGACTCGGCCGACTTGGCGACACAGCGGTGACCGAGCCACCCGGTTTTGGCGGACCGTCCGAGCCTTCCGGTGCACCGCGGACGTCGCGGACACGGGCGGTCCTGTTTGTGATGCTGGGTCTGTCGGCGACCGGTGTGTTGGTCGGTGGCCTGTGGGCGTGGATCGCCCCGCCAATCCATGCCGTCGTGGCCATCACACGCGCGGGTGAGCGGGTGCACGAGTATCTGGGCAGCGAATCCCAGAACTTCTTCATCGCGCCATTTATGCTGCTGGGGCTCTCGAGTGTGCTGGCTGTCGTGGCATCGGCATTGATGTGGCAGTGGCGAGAGCACCGCGGACCGCAGATGGTTGCTGGGCTGTCGATTGGGCTGACGACCGCTGCGGCGATCGCGGCGGGAGTTGGCGCGCTGGTGGTTCGGTTGCGCTACGGTGCGTTGGACTTTGACACCGTGCCACTTTCCCGCGGCGACCACGCCCTGACGTACGTCACCCAGGCCCCGCCGGTGTTTTTCGCCCGCCGGCCGCTGCAGATCGCCCTCACTCTCATGTGGCCGGCTGGCATCGCGTCGCTGGTATATGCCCTGCTTGCGGCCGGGACGGCGCGGGACGACCTGGGCGGCTATCCGGCTGTCGATCCGTCGTCGAACGCTCGTACTGAAGCCCTGGAAACCCCTCAGGCCCCGGTGTCCTAGGAGAGTCGCAGCCGCCCGCCGGCATCCGGAGCGGACCGTGTCTCCGGTCGGGTGTCAGCGCTTGGATTCAAGCGGCAGATCGTCGAACTGGTTTAAGTCTGGCGTGACGAGGTTGTGTGCCAGGTCCGAGTTCGCGCCGGTATGCGCAGAGCGCATTGGCCAGGTCAGAGCGGACGGCGGCTCAACTTCCTGCCGGTGATCACCTTGGCCGCGATCACGGCCAGTCTCGCCATGCCGGCGTAGGTCATCGGGTTGAAGATGGTCGGCCACGTGGTCCGGACGCGGTGGTCGGTCAGTGGCTTGCCGGCGAACCGGTCGGTGAGCCAGCGAAGCGTCATTGGGGCCGACAGCGGGTGCAGGGACACATGTTCGCTGAACAGGTCGCGGTGGTAGGTGACGTTGGCGCCGCCGGCTGTATAGCTGTCAGCGAGCGCGTCGATGTCAGAGACGTCGATGAGGTAGTCATGCACGGCCTGCACGATCAATACCGGCGGGGTGGGCACCGCGCTACCCAGCTTGGTGTCGCCGAAGACATGGGAAACCTCCGGCGTCGACAGAATGTCCTCAAGGGGTTCGTCGAGGAAGTCACCCATGTCCCTGCCGGCCATCCGGATCACTGCGTCTACCGTTGTCATCTCCGTCAGTTGCTCCAGCAGCTGACGTCCTTCGTCGTTGGCGTGCTCCTTGATCACCCGGGCCAGGCCGGGGTAGCTGTGTTGCAGCGCGGCCACCACCAACGCGGGCAGACCGGCAAGAAGAGTGCCATTGAGCCGGCGGAACGTGTGACCAAGGTCACCGACGGGTGATCCCAGCACGGCGCCGACGATGTCTAGGTCCGGTGCGTACTCGCCGCATGCTTCGGCGGCCCACGCGCTGGCCAGCCCGCCGCCGGAGTAGCCCCACAGCCCGATCGGCGTTGCCGGGGACAACCCGACACGCTCGGAATTCAAGGCAGCCCGGATTCCGTCGAGGACTCGGTAACCGGGTTCATACGGCGACCCCCACAGCCCTTTCGGCCCTTCATGGTCGGGTACTGATACCGCCCATCCTTCGGCAAGTGCGGCGCTGATCATCAACAGCTCCATTTGGGTCAGTGACCCCAGGGCCTTGGCCCGTCGTCGCAGGGCATATGACGGAAAACAGCGCGACGACATGGCATCGATCGCACACTGGTACGACAGCAAGGGGCAGGTCTGACCCGGGGCAAGCTCCGCTGGGACGATCACCGTGGTCACCGTCGCCTCGGGGTTGCCGTACATGTTCGTGGTCCGGTACAGCAGCTGGGTAGCGGTGACGGGCTGCGGAATCAAGCCCATAAACGCCAGTTCGACATCGCGCGAGCGCAACACCGTTCCGGGCACGGCATGCTGGTAGCCGGCAGGTGGGAAGTAGAACGGATCGTCGGATGGCAGCAGCGGGCGCACTTTGCGCTGCAATTCCTCGTGCGGTGGCCGGCCGATCCATTCGGCGCCGGTCGCGCCTGCCAAATTGCCGGGCTCTACCATTAGGCTCCCTTCATGGCCATCCGGCATCCTCGCGCGTGATCGGTCCCTGACGGGGTAGCAGCGCGGTTTGCCTGTCGCAGTTCAGCGCCGGCACTCAAGGTCAGCGTCGGCACTCGAATGGCGCCAGCGGCTCTTATCCGGCTCTTAAAGTCTCATACAAGTTACAGGATCCAAGGGCCGACTCCGAGGCCAGCGCGGCGTGGCGCCTATCACAGGTTGGGTACGCCGAGTTCCCCCATCGCTGGTGCGACCAGATTCAAAGCTGGCCGGGAGGCCGCAGTGCGGCGAACTCGTCAGTGACTCTTAGCTGCGAGTCGGTAAACCGGTACAACGCCGCCGGGCGGCCACCGCTGCGGCCGGACTGCGCGATGGTTCCGGTTTGGGTGATGACTCTGCGACGGGCCAGTACCCGCTGCAGGTTGGTTGCGTCGACCTGGTAGCCCAGTGCGGCGCCGTAGATGTCGCGCAGCGTTGAGAGCGCGAATTCTTTTGGGGCCAAAGCGAATCCGATGTTTGTATAGGACATCTTGGCAATCAGCCGGGTGCGGGCATGGGTCACCATCGGACCGTGATCGAACGCCATTGGCGGCAAGGAACTCACCGGGTGCCAGCGGGTGTCTGCTGGCAGCTCGGGGGTGGCGGGGGAGGGCACCACCCCCAGGTAGGTCGACGCGATCATCCGGATGCCTGGCAGCCGGTGTGGGTCGGAAAACACCGCGAGCTGTTCTAGATGGGCCAACTCTCGCAGGTCGACTTTCTCGGCCAGTTGGCGCCGAACCGAGCTGGTCATGTCTTCGTCGTTGCGTAGCCGTCCGCCCGGCAGCGACCACGCGCCGCGCTGCGGCTCCTTCGCACGTTGCCACAGCAGCACATTGAGCTGGGGTTTTGCCGCACCGCGGCTCATGCCAACTCCGCGCACTTGAAAGACGACGGCCAGCACTTCGTGGGCGGTGCTACCATGGGCCATGTTTTCGATTATAAGTCGAAAACCTGTTGGAGCGCGGAAGGGGCGGCAATGACTGTGCTGAATCGCACGGACACGCTCGTGGATGAACTGACTGCCGACATCACCAACACACCGCTCGGCTACGGCGGGGTTGACGGTGACGAACGGTGGGCCGCCGAGATTCGCCGTCTGGCGCATTTGCGCGGGGCCACCGTCCTGGCGCACAACTACCAGCTGCCCGCGATCCAGGACGTTGCCGACCACGTCGGGGATTCGCTGGCGCTATCGCGGGTGGCCGCCGAGGCACCGGAGGACACCATCGTGTTCTGCGGAGTGCACTTCATGGCCGAGACCGCCAAAATTCTCAGCCCGCACAAAACCGTGCTGATCCCGGATCAGCGGGCCGGCTGTTCGCTGGCCGATTCGATCACCCCCGACGAGCTGCGCGCCTGGAAGGACGAGCATCCCGGCGCCGTCGTCGTTTCCTACGTCAACACCACGGCGGCCGTCAAGGCGCTCACCGACATCTGCTGCACCTCGTCAAACGCCGTCGACGTGGTCGCATCCATCGATCCCGACCGCGAGGTGTTGTTCTGTCCGGACCAATTCCTCGGTGCACACGTGCGCCGGGTGACCGGCCGCAAGAACCTGCATGTGTGGGCCGGCGAATGCCACGTACACGCCGGGATCAACGGCGACGAGCTCGCTGACCAGGCCCGCGCACATCCCGATGCCGAACTGTTCGTGCATCCGGAGTGTGGTTGCGCAACCTCGGCGCTATACCTCGCCGGCGAAGGAGCATTCCCAGCCGAGCGGGTAAAGATCTTGTCCACCGGCGGCATGCTCGAAGCGGCGCACACGACGCGCGCCCGCCAGGTGCTGGTCGCCACCGAGGTCGGCATGTTGCACCAGCTTCGCCGGGCGGCACCGGAAGTCGACTTTCGCGCGGTCAACGACCGCGCCTCATGCAAGTACATGAAGATGATCACCCCCGCGGCCCTGTTGCGCTGCCTGGTAGAGGGTGCCGACGAAGTCCATGTCGATCCGGGAATCGCCGCCAGTGGGCGTCGCAGCGTGCAGCGGATGATCGAAATCGGCCATCCCGGCGGTGGCGAATGATGGCCGGTCCCGCTTGGCGGGATGCGGCCGATGTTGTCGTGATCGGCACGGGCGTTGCCGGGCTGGCGGCGGCATTGGCCGCCGATCGCGCCGGGCGCAGCGTCGTGGTGCTCAGCAAGGCTGCCCAGACGCACGTGACCGCGACACACTACGCGCAAGGCGGTATCGCGGTGGTGCTGCCGGACAACGACGACTCGGTCGACGCTCACGTCGCGGACACCTTGGCCGCAGGCGCGGGCCTATGCGATCCCGATGCGGTGTACTCGATCGTCGCCGACGGCTACCGAGCGGTTACCGATTTGGTCGGAGCTGGGGCACGGTTGGATGAATCGGTCCCGGGCCGTTGGGCGTTGACGCGCGAAGGCGGGCACTCGCGGCGACGCATCGTGCACGCGGGTGGCGACGCGACCGGCGCCGAGGTTCAGCGGGCGCTCCAGGATGCCGCCGGGATGCTCGATATCCGCACCGGCCACGTGGCGTTGCGAGTGCTGCACGACGGTACCGCGGTGACCGGGCTATTAGTGGTCAGACCGGACGGATGCGGCATTATCAGCGCTCCGTCGGTGATCCTGGCCACCGGCGGGCTCGGGCACCTGTACAGCGCGACCACCAATCCGGCGGGCTCCACCGGCGACGGCATCGCCCTGGGATTGTGGGCGGGCGTCGCGGTCAGCGATCTCGAGTTCATCCAGTTCCACCCCACGATGCTTTTTGCCGGACGCGCCGGGGGTCGGCGGCCGCTGATCACCGAGGCCATCCGCGGCGAGGGTGCGATCTTGGTGGACAGGCAAGGCAATTCGATAACGGCAGGCGTGCATCCGATGGGTGATTTGGCGCCGCGCGACGTCGTCGCCGCCGCCATCGACGCGCGGCTGAAGGCCACCGGCGATCCGTGCGTCTACCTCGACGCCCGCGGCATCGAGGGCTTCGCGTCCCGGTTCCCGACAGTCACGGCATCCTGCCGGGCTGCCGGCATTGACCCCGTCCGGCAACCGATCCCGGTTGTTCCCGGTGCGCACTACAGCTGCGGCGGCATAGTGACCGATGTGTACGGCCAGACCGAGCTGCTCGGGTTGTACGCCGCTGGCGAGGTGGCCCGCACCGGGTTGCACGGCGCCAACCGCCTGGCCTCCAACAGCTTGCTAGAGGGTTTGGTGGTGGGCGGCCGCGCCGGAAAGGCCGCCGCCGCCCACGCCGCGGCGGCCGGGCGTTCGCGTGCGACCTCGTCAGCGACCTGGCCCGAACCGATCAGCTACACCGCACTGGACCGCGGCGACCTGCAACGGGCGATGAGCCGGGACGCGTCGATGTACCGCGCCGCCGCCGGGCTGCACCGGCTGTGCGACAGCCTATCCGGAGCACAGGTTCGCGACGTGGCTTGTCGCCGCGATTTCGAGGACGTGGCGCTCACGCTGGTCGCGCAGAGCGTGACCGCCGCCGCCTTGGCCCGCACCGAAAGCCGTGGCTGCCATCATCGCGCGGAGTACCCGTGCACCGTGCCGGAGCAGGCACGCAGCATCGTGGTCCGGGGAGCCGACGACGCAAATGCGGTGTGTGTCCAGGCGCTAGTGGCGGTGTGCTGATGGGGTTATCCGACTGGGAGCTGGCTGCGGCTCGAGCAGCAATCGCGCGTGGGCTCGACGAGGACCTCCGGTACGGCCCGGATGTCACCACATTGGCGACGGTGCCTGCCAGTGCGACGACCACCGCATCGCTGGTGACCCGGGAGGCCGGTGTGGTTGCCGGATTGGATGTCGCGCTGCTGACGCTGGACGAAGTCCTGGGCACCAACGGTTATCGGGTGCTCGACCGCGTCGAGGACGGCGCCCGGGTGCCGCCGGGAGAGGCACTTATGACGCTGGAAGCCCAAACGCGCGGATTGTTGACCGCCGAGCGCACCATGTTGAACCTGGTCGGTCACCTGTCGGGAATCGCCACCGCGACGGCCGCGTGGGTCGATGCTGTGCGCGGGACCAAAGCGAAAATCCGCGATACCCGTAAGACGCTGCCCGGCCTGCGCGCGCTGCAAAAATACGCGGTGCGTACCGGTGGCGGCGTCAACCATCGGCTGGGGTTGGGTGATGCCGCGCTAATCAAGGACAACCACGTTGCCGCCGCCGGATCCGTGGTAGACGCGCTACGTGCGGTGCGAAATGCTGCACCCGATCTGCCGTGCGAGGTGGAAGTGGACTCGCTTGAGCAGCTCGATGCCGTGCTGCCGGAAAAACCCGAGCTGATCCTGCTGGACAATTTTGCGGTGTGGCAGACGCAGACCGCGGTGCAGCGTCGGGACTCGCGCGCGCCCACCGTCATGCTGGAGTCATCCGGTGGGCTCAGCCTGCAGACGGCGGCGACCTACGCCGAAACCGGGGTGGACTACCTGGCGGTCGGGGCGCTCACACACTCAGTGCGCGTGCTCGACATCGGCTTGGATATGTAGCCGGGCGGCCCCGGCGCCCATTAGGCGGCGCCGGATAGGGTAGGCGCCGTGGCGCGAACGTTCGAAGATCTCGTGGCCGAAGCCGCATCAGCATCCGTCGGCGGCTGGGATTTTTCCTGGTTGGACGGCCGCGCGACCGAAGAACGCCCGTCATGGGGCTATCAACGACAACTCAGTCAGCGGCTGGCGAACGCGACGGCTGCCTTAGATCTTGAGACAGGCGGCGGAGAGGTGCTAGCCGGCGCGGGCAACTTCCCGCCCACCATGGTCGCTACCGAAGCGTGGCCACCCAACGCGGCTATGGCCACTAGGCGGCTGCATCCGCTGGGCGCGGTCGTCGTCATCACCGGCGATAAACCGCCACTGCCCTTTGCCGATGCGGCGTTTGACCTGGTGACCAGCCGCCACCCCAGCACCCGATGGTGGACCGAGATTGCCCGGGTTCTCCGGGCTGGCGGCAGTTACTTCGCCCAACACGTCGGACCGGCCACGCTGTGGGACCTGCGCGAGCATTTCCTCGGGCCGCGAGAACACAACGGGGCCGATCAGTACGCGCAGGTTGTGCGCACCTGCATCACCGACGCCGGCCTCGAGATCGTCGACCTGCAGATGGAGCGGTTGCGGGTGGAATTCTTCGACGTCGGTGCCGTCATCTACTTTCTGCGCAAGGTGATCTGGTTTCTGCCGGACTTCACCGTCGAGGGCTACCACGATCGGCTGCGTGCACTGCATGAGCGCATCCAGGCCGAAGGGCCCTTCGTCACCTACTCCACCCGCGCGCTCATCGAGGCCCGCAAACCGTCCTGACGTCGGCCGGGGCCTTAGGCTCAGGCGATATCGCCGACGAAGACCCCGATCCGGCGCAGCTGCAAGCGCGCCATCCGCGGCAGCCCCTGACCGTCGGAGCCGGCGGGCACAATCCGGGGGTTGATGACGTGAACAACGCCGCGGGCGAAGTGCACGTCGGCTTCGCCCGCGGCCAACACGTTCTTGACCCAATCCGTCTTACCGTGCGCGAGCGCGATCGCCAGCACACCGTCCTTGCGGTAGGCGGTCACAATCGTTTGGTATGGCTTTCCAGACTTGCGACCGCGGTGCTCGATCGTGGCCGTTCCGGGTAGGTAGCGCGCTATCGGTTTGAGCGCCCGGTTGATGTACTTGACCTGCAGACGCTCGAGCCAGAGCGGGAACACCATCGGAACGCCCGGGGCGTTATTCGGGTGATCCTTTGCGGACATGGCGGCTCCTCTTTGCCGGTCCTTTCTACTGCACTGTACCGGTCAGATATCGACTTGAGCTGCTCTGGGAGAATGGTCTACGTGACCGCGCCGCCGCCCGTGCTTACCCGTATCGACTTGCGGGGAGCCGAGTTGACAGCTGCCGAGCTGCGGGCCGCTCTGCCACGCGGCGGCGCCGATGTGGAAGCCGTGCTGCCGACGGTACGGCCCATTGTGGCGGCCGTCGCCGAGCGCGGGGCCGAGGCCGCGCTGGACTTCGGCGCATCGTTCGACGGTGTGCGGCCCCATGCCATCCGGGTGCCAGACGCAGCGCTGGACGCGGCGCTGGCCGGACTGGACTGCGACGTCTGCGAAGCGTTGCAGGTGATGGTCGAGCGGACCCGCGCCGTGCACTCCGGGCAGCGTCGCACCGACGTCACAACCACACTGGGCCCGGGCGCGACGGTCACCGAGCGGTGGGTTCCGGTCGAGCGGGTAGGCCTGTACGTGCCGGGGGGCAATGCGGTGTACCCATCCAGCGTGGTGATGAACGTGGTGCCCGCCCAAGCCGCGGGCGTCGACTCGTTGGTGGTAGCCAGCCCGCCGCAGGCGCAGTGGGATGGAATGCCGCATCCGACCATTCTGGCCGCGGCCCGGCTGCTGGGCGTCGATGAGGTCTGGGCGGTCGGCGGCGCTCAGGCGGTGGCGTTGCTGGCTTACGGCGGCACCGACACCGACGGCGCAGCACTGACACCGGTCGACATGATCACCGGGCCTGGCAACATCTATGTCACGGCCGCCAAGCGACTGTGCCGTTCGCGGGTGGGCATCGACGCCGAAGCGGGGCCAACCGAGATCGCTATCCTCGCCGATCACACCGCCGACCCGGTGCATGTGGCCGCCGACCTGATTAGCCAGGCCGAACACGACGAGTTGGCTGCCAGCGTGCTGGTCACTCCGAGTGAGGACCTGGCCGATGCCACCGACGCCGAACTGGCTGGCCAGCTGCAGACTACGGTGCACCGCGAACGGGTGACGGCCGCGCTGACCGGACGCCAATCGGCGATCGTCCTGGTCGACGACGTGGACGCCGCCGTCTTGGTGGTGAACGCTTACGCCGCTGAGCATTTGGAGATTCAGACCGCCGATGCCCCGCAGGTTGCCAGCCGGATCCGCTCGGCGGGAGCCATTTTCGTCGGCCCGTGGTCCCCGGTGAGCCTCGGCGACTACTGCGCGGGATCCAACCATGTACTGCCGACCGCGGGCTGCGCCCGGCATTCCAGCGGCCTGTCGGTGCAGACGTTCCTGCGCGGCATCCACGTCGTGGAATACACGGAGGCGGCCCTCAAAGACGTTTCCGGACACGTGATCACGCTCGCCACGGCCGAGGACTTGCCGGCGCACGGTGAGGCGGTACGGCGGAGGTTCGAGCGATGACCAGGTCCGGACACCCGGTTACATTGGACGACTTGCCGCTGCGCGCCGACTTGCGTGGTAAAGCACCATACGGTGCACCGCAATTAGCTGTTCCGGTACGGCTGAACACCAACGAGAACCCGCACCCGCCTACCCGGGCGCTGGTTGACGACGTGGTGCGATCGGTGCGGGAAGCGGCCATCGACTTGCACCGCTACCCCGACCGCGACGCCGTGGCTCTGCGTGCTGACTTGGCCGGCTATCTCACCGCGCAGACCGGAATCCAGCTTGGTGTCGAAAACATATGGGCTGCCAACGGTTCCAATGAGATTCTGCAGCAACTGTTACAGGCGTTTGGCGGTCCGGGGCGTAGCGCGATCGGTTTCGTACCGTCCTATTCGATGCACCCGATCATCTCCGACGGCACCCACACGGAATGGATCGAGGCGTCCCGCGCCAATGACTTCGGTCTCGACGTGGACGTCGCCGTCGCGGCTGTGGTCGATCGCAAACCCGATGTGGTGTTCATTGCTAGCCCTAACAACCCGTCCGGACAAAGTGTTTCGTTACCTGACCTGTGTAAGCTGCTGGACGTTGCGCCCGGAATTGCGATCGTCGACGAGGCCTACGGCGAGTTCTCCTCGCAGCCCAGCGCGGTGTCGCTGGTCGAGGAGTATCCGAGCAAGCTCGTCGTCACGCGCACCATGAGCAAGGCATTCGCTTTCGCCGGCGGCAGGCTCGGATACCTGATCGCTACGCCCGCGGTGATCGACGCAATGCTGCTGGTGCGGTTGCCGTATCACCTGTCGTCGGTCACTCAAGCCGCGGCCCGGGCCGCGCTGCGGCACTCCGACGACACCTTGAGCAGTGTCGCCGCACTGATCGCCGAACGCGAACGCGTAACAACCTCATTGAACGACATGGGTTTTCGAGTCATCCCAAGCGATGCCAACTTCGTGTTGTTCGGCGAGTTTGCCGATGCGCCGGCCGCCTGGCGGCGCTATCTGGAGGCCGGCATTTTGATCCGCGACGTTGGGATTCCCGGCTATCTGCGGGCCACCACCGGGCTGGCTGAGGAGAACGATGCGTTCCTGCGGGCAAGCGCCCGGATCGCCACCGACCTGGTCCCCGTCACCCGCAGTCCTGTAGGAGCGCCATGACAACCACCCAGACAGCCAAAGCTAGCCGGCGGGCGCGTATCGAACGGCGTACCCGCGAATCCGATATCGTCATCGAGCTCGACCTTGACGGTACCGGGCAGGTGGCCGTCGACACCGGTGTTCCGTTCTACGACCACATGTTGACCGCGCTGGGCAGTCACGCCAGCTTCGACCTCACCGTGCGCGCCACAGGTGATGTCGAAATCGAAGCCCATCACACCATCGAGGACACGGCAATCGCGCTGGGCACCGCGCTCGGGCAGGCCCTAGGTGACAAGAGGGGCATCCGCCGGTTTGGCGATGCCTTCATCCCGATGGACGAAACACTGGCCCACGCCGCCGTCGACTTATCCGGCCGCCCCTATTGCGTGCATACCGGAGAGCCGGATCACCTGCAGCACACCACTATTGCCGGCAGTTCAGTGCCCTACCACACCGTCATCAACCGGCACGTGTTCGAATCGTTGGCGGCCAACGCCCGCATCGCGCTGCACGTCCGCGTGTTGTACGGGCGCGACCCGCACCATATCACCGAAGCTCAATACAAGGCCGTCGCGCGCGCGTTGCGTCAAGCGGTCGAGCCAGATCCTCGGGTGTCAGGCGTGCCGTCCACCAAAGGTGCTCTGTGACAGCAAAATCGGTTGTAGTCCTTGACTACGGCTCAGGAAACCTGCGGTCGGCCCAACGTGCGCTGCAACGAGTAGGCGCCGAGGTCGAAGTAACCGCCGATACCGACGCCGCAATGACCGCTGACGGACTGGTGGTGCCGGGCGTCGGTGCTTTCGCGGCGTGCATGGCGGGCCTGCGCAAGATCAGCGGAGAGCGAATCATCGCCGAGCGGGTGGCCGCCGGCCGCCCGGTGCTGGGGGTCTGTGTCGGTATGCAGATTCTGTTTGCTTGCGGGGTCGAATTCGGTGTGCAGACGCCAGGCTGCGGGCACTGGCCGGGGGCGGTCATTCGACTTGAGGCCCCGGTGATTCCGCACATGGGCTGGAATGTCGTGGATTCCGCTGCGGGCAGCGCGCTGTTCAAAGGGTTGGACGTCGACGCCCGGTTTTATTTCGTGCATTCCTATGCCGCGCAGCGATGGGAAGGCTCACCCGACGCGCTGCTGACCTGGGCCACATATCGGGCGCCGTTCCTCGCTGCGGTGGAGGACGGCGCATTGGCCGCCACCCAGTTTCATCCGGAGAAGAGTGGCGATGCCGGTGCAGCCGTACTGAGCAACTGGGTTGATGGACTTTAAAGGATACTGGTGATGCCGCTGATACTTTTGCCCGCCGTCGACGTGGTCGAGGGTCGTGCCGTGCGCCTCGTTCAAGGGAAGGCCGGCAGCCAAACCGAGTACGGCTCAGCGGTGGATGCCGCGTTGGGCTGGCAACGCGATGGCGCCGAGTGGATCCATTTGGTGGACCTGGATGCTGCGTTCGGCCGCGGTTCCAACCACGAACTGCTTGCCGAGGTTGTCGGCAAGCTCGACGTACAGGTTGAGCTATCCGGCGGTATTCGAGACGACGAGTCGCTGGCCGCGGCGCTGGCCACCGGATGCGCTCGGGTCAATGTGGGCACTGCTGCCCTGGAAAACCCGCAGTGGTGTGCCCGGGTGATTGGCGAGCACGGCGACCAGGTCGCCGTCGGCTTGGACGTCCAGATCATCGACGGCGAGCATCGGTTGCGCGGACGCGGCTGGGAAACCGACGGCGGCGACCTGTGGGACGTGCTAGAACGCCTAGACAGTGAAGGATGTTCGCGGTTCGTCGTGACCGATATCACCAAGGACGGCACCCTGGGCGGCCCCAATCTGGACCTGCTGGCCGGTGTTGCCGACCGCACCGACGCCCCGGTGATCGCGTCCGGAGGTGTGTCCAGCCTCGATGACCTGCGCGCCATTGCGACTCTCACGCACCGCGGCGTCGAGGGGGCCATCGTCGGCAAGGCCCTCTACGCCCGTCGGTTCACCTTGCCGCAAGCGTTGGCCGCGGTTCGGGACTAGATCGGCGATGCACTTGGATTCGTTGGTTGCCCCGCTGGTTGAACAGGCGTCGGCGATCCTGGATGCCGCAACGGCGCTCTTTCTCGTCGGTCATCGCGCCGATTCAGCGGTCCGCAAGAAGGGTAACGACTTCGCCACCGAAGTCGATCTAGCGATCGAGCGGCAGGTTGTCGCAGCGCTGGTGGCGGCCACCGGCATCGAGGTGCACGGCGAGGAGTTCGGCGGCCCGGCAGTCGACTCGCGGTGGGTGTGGGTACTGGACCCCATCGACGGCACAATCAACTACGCCGCCGGATCGCCGTTGGCTGCGATCCTGTTGGGCCTGCTGCACGACGGAGTTCCGGTGGCCGGCTTGACCTGGATGCCATTCACCGACCAACGCTATACCGCCGTGGCGGGTGGTCCGCTGATCAAGAACGGTGTACCGCAGCCGCCGCTGGCTGACGCCGAACTGGCCAACGTGCTCGTCGGCGTCGGCACATTCAGCGCCGACTCACGGGGCCAGTTCCCGGGGCGATATCGACTGGCGGTGCTGGAAAAGCTCAGCCGAGTGTCATCGCGGCTGCGCATGCACGGATCCACCGGCATCGATCTCGTCTTCGTCGCTGACGGGATACTCGGTGGTGCAATAAGTTTCGGAGGTCACGTTTGGGACCATGCCGCTGGGGTGGCGTTGGTACGAGCCGCCGGTGGCGTGGTCACCGACCTGGCTGGGCAACCGTGGACCCCTGCATCGCGTTCTGCCTTGGCCGGGCCACCGCGCGTGCATGCCCAGATCCTCGAGATTCTTGGCAGCATAGGGGAACCAGAGGACTACTGAGATGTATGCCGACCGTGACCTTCCGGGGGCTGGGGGCCTCGCGGTACGCGTGATCCCGTGTCTGGATGTCGACGATGGGCGGGTGGTCAAGGGAGTCAACTTCGAGAACCTCCGCGACGCCGGTGATCCCGTGGAACTCGCCGCCGTCTATGACGCGGAGGGCGCGGACGAGTTGACCTTTCTCGACGTGACCGCGTCGTCGTCCGGAAGAGCCACCATGCTGGAGGTGGTGCGCCGCACCGCCGAGCAGGTGTTCATCCCGCTGACGGTGGGCGGTGGGGTACGCACCGTCGCCGACGTCGATTCGCTGCTACGGGCTGGGGCTGACAAAGTCGCCGTCAACACGGCCGCCATCGCTTGCCCGGACTTGCTGGCGGACATGGCGAGGCAGTTCGGCTCGCAGTGCATCGTGTTGTCCGTCGACGCGCGCACAGTTCCGGTGGGATCAGCCCCGACACCGTCGGGTTGGGAGGTCACCACTCACGGCGGTCGTCGTGGCACCGGTATGGACGCCGTGCAGTGGGCGGCCCGTGGCGCCGACCTCGGTGTGGGGGAGATCCTGCTCAACTCGATGGACGCCGACGGCACCAAAGCCGGATTCGACCTGGCTTTGCTGCGTGCGGTCCGTGCCGCGGTCACGGTGCCGGTAATCGCCAGCGGGGGCGCCGGTGCTGTGGAGCACTTCGCGCCAGCGGTTGCCGCGGGGGCCGATGCAGTGTTGGCGGCCAGCGTCTTTCACTTCCGGGAGCTGACGATCGGTCAGGTGAAGGCGGCCCTGGCCGCGGAAGGAATCACCGTGCGATGACACTCGACCCAAAGATCGCGGCGCGGTTGAAGCGTAATGCCGACGGACTGGTTACCGCCGTCGTCCAGGAGCGGGGCAGCGGTGACGTGCTGATGGTTGCCTGGATGAACGACGAGGCCTTGGCCCGTACCCTGCAAACCCGTGAGGCCACTTACTATTCGCGATCCCGTGCCGAACAATGGGTCAAGGGCGCGACGTCCGGCCACACCCAGCACGTTCACTCGGTGCGCCTGGATTGTGACGGCGACGCCGTATTGTTGACGGTTGACCAGGTCGGCGGTGCCTGCCATACCGGCGATCACAGTTGCTTCGATGCCGCGGTGTTGTTAGAACCCGACGACTAACCCGCCGCGGAAAGACTGGGGCTAGCGGCTCGCGGCGCAACAGATTGCAGTGGTCGCCCGCGAGGCAAGAGTGCCCATCGACACGCCGCCGAGCGAGCGCGGACATACCACCTTGGGATCCATGCAGATGTCAAGGGGGGTTGCCCGTCCGGGCGATGGCGTCGATGAGAATGGCGGTCGATGCTGAAACGAGTGCCCTGGACCGTTGTGCTGCCTTCGCTGGCCTTTGTCGCGCTGGTATTGACCTGGGGAAAGCAGATCGGCCCGGTGGTGGGCTTGCTAGCGGCGGTGCTGTTAGCCGGTGCTGTCCTGGCCGCGGTCAACCATGCCGAGGTGGTGGCGGCCCGGGTGGGTGAGCCATTCGGTTCGCTGGTGCTCGCGGTCGCGGTGACGACCATCGAGGTGGCGCTGATCGTTGCGCTCATGGTGTCCGGCGGGGACGATGCGGCGACGCTCGCCCGCGACACCGTGTTCGCCGCGGTGATGATCACCACCAACGGGATCGCCGGGTTGTCCCTGCTGCTGGGTTCGCTGCGCTATGGCGTGACGTTGTTCAACCCCCACGGCAGCGGCGCCGCGCTGGCCACGGTCACCACACTGGCGACGCTGAGCCTGGTGCTGCCCACGTTCACCACCAGTCAGTCGGGCCCCGAGCTATCGCCCGGCCAGCTCATCTTCGCCGGCGCCGCGTCGCTGGGACTCTACGTGTTGTTCCTGTTCACCCAGACTGTCCGGCATCGAGACTTCTTCCTACCGGTGGCGCAAAAGGGCGCGGTCGAGGATGACAGCCACGCCGATCCACCGAGCACCCGCGCGGCGCTGCTGAGCCTTGGATTGCTGCTCGTCGCTTTGGTTGCGGTGGTGGGTCTGGCCAAGGTGGAATCGCCGGTCATCGAGGAGGTCGTCTCGGCGGCCGGGTTTCCGCAATCCTTCGTCGGCGTGGTCATCGCCACACTGGTGCTGTTGCCGGAGACACTTGCGGCGGCCCGCGCGGCCCGGCAAGGCCGCCTGCAGACCAGCCTCAATCTGGCGTACGGTTCCGCGATGGCGAGTATTGGACTCACCATCCCGACCATCGCCCTTGCTTCCCTGTGGCTCAGTGGCCCGCTGCAACTTGGCCTCGGTGCCATTCAGTTGGTGCTGCTGGTGCTCACGGTTGTGGTCAGCGTGCTGACCGTGGTTCCCGGTCGGGCCACCCGTCTGCAGGGCGAGGTGCATCTGGTGTTGCTGGCTGCTTACCTGTTTCTTGCCGTCGTCCCGTGATGAATCCGTGCGCAAGCGATGGTTTTCGCCGCCGCTATCCAGATCTGATTGCCCGCAGCGTCGCTAACGCTTTGTCGGCGTGGGCGTCCATGCTGAATTCGCTGGAGATCACGTCGAGCACCTTACGGTCGGTGTCGATGACAAAGGTCGTGCGTTTGACCGGCATCAACTTGCCCAACAGACCGCGCTTGACCCCGAATTGGGCGGCGACCGTGCCTTGGGCGTCCGAAAGCAGCGGGTAGTCGAAACGCCGCACCTCGGCGAATTTGGCCTGCTTTCGAACGGGATCGGTGCTGATGCCGACCCGGCTGGCCCTGACCTCGGCGAATTCTTTGGCCAAGTCGCGGAAGTGGCAGGCTTCTTTGGTGCAGCCAGGCGTCATCGCCGCCGGATAGAAGAACAGGACCACGGGTCCGTCGGATAGCAGGACGCTAAGCCTGCGAGGAGTCCCGGTCTGATCGGGCAGTTCGAAGTCGGCTACCGTGTCACCGGTTTTCATAGTCGTCAGGCTACAACCGATTGCCCGACTCCTTGCGCGCCGCTTCGCGGCTGGGGGTGCCCCCATGCGCGCCGTTTGCGCGGCGTGCATCGTCGTCGGGCTACGCCCGGGCCGATCGGCGTATCTGGGAAGATGGTTCGGTGCACGCCGACCTCGCAGCCACCACCTCGCGTGAGGATTTCCGCCTCCTGGCGGCCGAGCACCGGGTGGTTCCGGTGACTCGCAAGGTCTTGGCCGACAGCGAGACGCCGCTGTCGGCCTACCGCAAGCTCGCCGCCAATCGCCCGGGTACGTTCCTGCTGGAGTCGGCCGAGAACGGCCGGTCGTGGTCGCGATGGTCGTTTATCGGTGCGGGGGCGCCAACGGCGTTGACCGTGCGTGAGGGGCAAGCGGTATGGCTGGGTGCCGTGCCCAAGGACGCTCCCACTGGCGGAGACCCGCTGCGGGCGCTGCAGGTGACCTTGGAGCTGCTGGCTACGGCGGATCGTCAGTCCGAGCCGGGTCTTCCGCCGCTGTCGGGTGGCATGGTCGGTTTCTTCGCCTATGACATGGTGCGACGGCTGGAACGATTGCCGGAACGGGCCGTCGATGACCTCTGCCTGCCGGACATGCTGCTGTTGCTGGCCACCGATGTGGCGGCGGTCGATCACCACGAGGGCACCATCACGTTGATCGCCAACGCCGTGAACTGGAACGGCACCGACGAGCGGGTCGACTGGGCCTACGACGACGCGGTCGCTCGGCTGGACGTGATGACCGCAGCGCTCGGCCAACCACTACCGTCAACCGTGGCCACCTTCAGCCGACCCGAGCCGCGCCACCGTGCGCAACGCACCGTCGAAGAATATGGTGCGATCGTCGAATACTTGGTGGATCAGATTGCAGCCGGTGAAGCGTTCCAGGTGGTGCCCTCGCAGCGCTTCGAGATGGACACCGATGTCGATCCCATCGACGTGTACCGAATTCTGCGGGTAACCAACCCAAGTCCCTACATGTATCTACTGCAGGTGCCGAATAGTGATGGTGCAGTGGACTTTTCGATTGTTGGATCCAGTCCGGAGGCGCTGGTAACGGTCCACGAAGGCTGGGCGACGACGCATCCGATCGCCGGAACCCGGTGGCGCGGAAGGACAGACGACGAGGACGTGCTTCTGGAAAAAGAGCTGCTGGCGGACGACAAAGAACGTGCCGAGCATCTGATGCTGGTCGACCTCGGCCGAAACGACCTGGGTCGGGTCTGCACGCCGGGCACTGTTCGGGTCGAGGATTACAGCCACATCGAGCGGTACAGCCACGTGATGCACCTGGTGTCCACGGTGACCGGGAAGCTCGGCGAAGGGCGCACCGCGCTGGACGCGGTGACCGCCTGCTTTCCGGCCGGCACGCTGTCGGGCGCGCCGAAGGTGCGGGCGATGGAGCTGATCGAAGAGGTGGAGAAGACACGCCGCGGCCTTTACGGCGGTGTCGTCGGTTACCTTGACTTCGCCGGCAACGCTGACTTCGCCATCGCCATCCGCACCGCGCTGATGCGTAACGGCACGGCTTATGTCCAGGCAGGCGGTGGTGTGGTGGCCGACTCCAACGGATCCTACGAATACAACGAGGCGAGGAACAAGGCTCGGGCTGTGCTCAACGCGATCGCTGCCGCCGAGACGCTGGCCGCTCCGGGCGCGAACCGCAGTGGCTGCTAATGCCGGCAGTGTTCGGCCCAACCGCCGGGCCAGGCCGATGATCGGCATCGCCCAGTTGCTGTTGGTGGTTGCCGCCGGGGCGCTGTGGATGGCCGCACGGCTGCCCTGGGTGGTCATCGGGTCATTCGACGAGCTGGGGCCGCCGAAGGAGGTGACGCTGACCGGTGCGTCGTGGTCGACCGCTTTGCTGCCGTTAGCGCTGCTGATGCTGGCCGCGGCGGTGGCGGCGCTCGCGGTGCGCGGCTGGCCGCTGCGGGCGCTGGCAGTGTTGCTGGCCGCGGCCAGCTTCGCGGTCGGCTACCTCGGCATCAGTCTGTGGGTGGTCCCGGATGTCGCGGCCCGCGGAGCCGATCTTGCCCATGTCCCAGTGGTGACGCTGGTCGGAAGCGCCCGGCACTATTGGGGCGCGGTGGCGGCGGTGTTGGCGGCAGTGTGTGCTTTGCTCGCTGCCGTCTTCTTGATGAGTTCGGCGGCGATTCGCGGGTCGGCTGGCGAGGACATGGCGAGATATGCGGCGCCCCGCGCCCGCCGGTCGATTGCCCGGCGCCAGCACTCGAATGCGGCCGGCCGGGCGGCTCCGCAAGACGACGGGCCGGATATGGGGCCGCGGATGTCGGAGCGAATGATTTGGGAAGCTCTTGACGAGGGCCGTGACCCGACCGATCGGGAGCAGGAGTCTGACACCGAGGGGCGGTGACGGACCGCGCGCTGACGGTCGCTACCCTTCATGGACGTCGTCGAAATTGACGAGCGCGTGTGGGTGACAGTGGGAAGGGAACGGCAGGCATGAGTCCGGCAACCGTGCTCGACTCCATCCTCGAGGGAGTCCGGGCCGACGTTGCCGCGCGTGAAGCCTCGGTGAGCCTGTCGGAGATCAAGGCTGCCGCCGCTGCGGCGCCGCCGCCGCTCGACGTGATGGCCGCCCTACGCGAGCCCGGCATCGGCGTCATCGCTGAGGTCAAGCGCGCTAGTCCTTCGGCAGGCGCATTGGCGACCATCGCCGACCCGGCAAAGCTGGCCCAGGCCTACCAGGATGGCGGTGCCCGGATCGTCAGCGTGGTGACTGAGCAGCGGCGTTTTCAGGGATCGCTCGACGACCTCGACGCGGTGCGGGCCTCGGTTTCGATTCCGGTGCTGCGCAAGGACTTTGTGGTGCAGCCGTACCAGATTCATGAGGCGCGTGCGCACGGCGCCGACATGTTGTTGCTCATCGTCGCCGCATTGGAGCAGTCGGTGTTGGTGTCGATGTTGGACCGCACCGAATCGTTGGGTATGACAGCACTCGTCGAGGTCCATACCGAGCAGGAAGCCGACCGAGCGCTGAAGGCCGGGGCCAAGGTGATTGGCGTTAACGCCCGCGACCTCATGACGCTGGACGTGGACCGGGATTGCTTCGCGCGAATAGCTCCTGGTTTGCCGAGCAGTGTGATCAGGATTGCTGAATCCGGCGTGCGTGGCACCGCTGACCTGCTGGCGTACGCCGGCGCGGGCGCTGACGCGGTGTTGGTAGGCGAAGGTCTGGTCACCAGCGGCGACCCACGTGCCGCGGTTGCCGATCTGGTTACCGCGGGCACCCATCCGTCCTGTCCGAAACCGGCTCGCTAGCCGTCGATGAGCCGCTTGCATCTTGAGCCTCGGTGATGACAGATCTATCCACCCCGGATCTTCCGCGCATGAGTGCTGCCATCGCCGAACCGACCAGTCACGATCCTGATTCCGGCGGCCATTTCGGCGGCCCCAGTGGTTGGGGTGGCCGCTACGTTCCCGAGGCGCTGATGGCGGTGATCGAAGAGGTCACCGCCGCCTACCAAAAGGAGCGCGTCAGCCAGGACTTTCTGGACGACCTAGACAGGCTGCAGGCGAACTATGCGGGCCGGCCTTCGCCGCTTTACGAGGCGACCCGGTTGAGCCAGCACGCTGGGTCGGCGCGAATCTTTCTGAAGCGAGAAGACCTGAACCATACTGGTTCTCACAAGATCAACAACGTGCTCGGGCAGGCACTGCTGGCGCGCAGGATGGGCAAGACCCGGGTGATCGCCGAGACCGGTGCCGGCCAGCACGGGGTCGCCACGGCCACCGCATGCGCATTGCTCGGCCTGGACTGTGTCATCTACATGGGGGGCATCGACACCGCCCGTCAGGCGCTAAACGTGGCCCGGATGCGATTGCTGGGTGCCGAAGTCGTCGCGGTTCAGACGGGCTCGAAAACGCTCAAAGACGCCATCAATGAGGCGTTCCGGGATTGGGTTGCCAACGCCGACAACACCTACTACTGCTTTGGTACTGCGGCCGGACCGCATCCGTTTCCAACCATGGTGCGCGATTTCCAGCGAATCATCGGCATGGAGGCACGTGTGCAGATCCAGGGTCAGGCCGGTCGGCTGCCTGACGCCGTCGTCGCGTGCGTTGGTGGCGGGTCCAATGCCATTGGTATTTTTCATGCGTTTCTCGATGACCCAGGCGTACGGCTGGTCGGATTCGAGGCAGCCGGCGACGGCGTTGAGACCGGCCGGCATGCCGCGACATTCACCGCTGGTTCGCCCGGGGCATTTCACGGATCGTTCTCGTACTTGCTGCAAGACGAGGACGGTCAGACCATTGAATCCCATTCAATTTCCGCGGGTCTGGATTATCCGGGGGTGGGCCCGGAACATGCGTGGCTCAAGGAGGCCGGGCGTGTCGATTATCGGCCGATCACCGACTCCGAGGCGATGGACGCGTTTGGCCTGCTGTGTCGCATGGAAGGCATCATCCCGGCTATTGAATCCGCGCACGCGGTGGCCGGCGCCCTCAAGCTAGGTGTTGAGTTGGGAAGGGGCGCGGTGATTGTGGTGAACCTGTCGGGACGTGGCGACAAAGATGTCGAGACGGCCGCGAAATGGTTTGGCTTGCTGGGCAACGACTGATGGTGGCGGTGGAACAGAGCGAAGCAAGTAGGCTCGGGCCGGTTTTCGATTCCTGCCGTGCAAACAACCGCGCGGCATTGATTGGTTACTTGCCGACCGGGTACCCGGACGTGCCAGCGTCGGTGGCCGCGATGACAGCGCTAGTTGAATCCGGTTGCGACATTATCGAAGTCGGGGTTCCGTATTCGGACCCGGGCATGGACGGCCCCACCATCGCCAGGGCAACCGAGGCGGCGCTCCGTGGCGGGGTGCGAGTCCGGGATACGTTAGCCGCGGTCGAGGCCATCAGTATCGCCGGCGGGCGTGCGGTAGTGATGACCTACTGGAATCCGGTGCTGCGCTATGGGGTTGATGCATTCGCGCGGGATCTGGCGGCGGCCGGAGGACTCGGCCTGATCACTCCTGACCTCATTCCCGACGAGGCGCAACAGTGGCTGGCGGCATCCGAAGAGCATCGGTTGGATCGCATTTTCTTGGTCGCGCCGTCCTCGACACCGGAGCGGTTGGCGGCCACCGTCGAGGCTTCACGCGGGTTCGTCTACGCGGCGTCGACGATGGGGGTGACCGGGGCGCGGGATGCGGTGTCGCAGGCGGCACCCGAACTGGTGGGCCGGGTGAAGGCGGTGTCTGACATACCGGTGGGCGTCGGTCTGGGTGTGCGGTCGCGCGCTCAAGCCGCGCAGATCGCCCAATACGCCGACGGTGTCATCGTTGGTTCCGCATTGGTGACGGCGCTAACCGAGGGGTTGCCTAGATTGCGGGCACTGACCGGAGAGCTCGCTGCCGGGGTACGACTAGGGATGTCCGCATGATGCGGATGTTGCCCAGCTATATCCCCAGCCCACCGCGCGGGGTTTGGTACCTGGGCCCGCTACCCGTCCGCGCCTACGCAGTTTGCGTTATCACCGGCATCATTGTCGCACTGCTGATCGGGGATCGCCGGTTGACAGCCCGCGGCGGCGAGCGCGGCATGACCTACGACATCGCCTTGTGGGCCGTGCCTTTCGGCCTGATTGGCGGCAGGCTCTATCACCTGGCTACCGACTGGCGGACATATTTCGGTGACGGTGGTGCCGGGCTGGCCGCGGCACTGCGAATCTGGGATGGGGGCCTGGGCATCTGGGGTGCGGTAACCCTTGGTGTCATGGGCGCGTGGATTGGCTGCCGGCGTTGTGGAATCCCGCTGCCCGTCTTGCTTGATGCGGTGGCGCCTGGTGTCGTGTTGGCGCAGGCTATCGGTCGGCTCGGAAACTACTTCAATCAAGAGCTCTACGGCCGGGAAACCACTATGCCGTGGGGTTTGGAGATCTTCTACCGCCGGGACCCCTCCGGATTCGACGTCCCGAATTCGCTGGACGGCGTCTCGACGGGTCAGGTGGCGTTCGTCGTGCAGCCAACGTTCCTCTACGAATTGATCTGGAATGTTTTGGTATTCGTCGCATTGATCTACATTGACCGCCGGTTCATCATCGGCCACGGGCGACTGTTTGGGTTCTATGTCGCTTTCTACTGCGCCGGGCGATTCTGTGTTGAGCTGCTGCGTGACGATCCCGCCACGCTTATTGCCGGCATCCGGATCAATTCGTTCACGTCCACCTTCGTGTTTATCGGGGCCGTGGTGTACATCATCTTGGCGCCGAAGGGGCGCGAGGCTCCTGGGGCCCTGCGTGGCAGCGAGTATGTTGTTGATGAGGCGCTGGAACGTGAACCGGCTGAACTCGCCGCCGCTGCTGTGGCCTCCGCTGCGAGCGCTGTGGGGCCGGTTGGCCCGGGGGGACCGAACCAACCCGACGATGTGGCGGAAGCGGTGAAAGCCGAAGTCGCCGAGGTCACCGATGAAGTGGCCGCGGAATCCGTTGTCCAAGTAGCAGACCGGGATGGTGAGTCAACCCCCGCTGTCGAGGAGACCTCCGAAGCCGATATCGAGCGGGAACAACCGGGCGACCTCGCGGGCCAGGCGCCAGCCGCGCACCAGGTCGACGCCGAAGCTGCATCGGCCGCGCCCGAGGAGCCGGCAGCGTTGGCTTCGGAGGCACACGACGAAACCGAGCCCGAGGTGCCCGAGAAGGCGGCGCCCATCCCCGATCCGGCCAAGCCGGATGAATTGGCGGTCGCCGGACCTGGGGACGACCCTGCTGAGCCGGACGGCATTCGACGGCAAGACGATTTCAGCTCGAGACGCCGCCGTTGGTGGCGGCTTCGACGGCGTCGACAATGACGACCCACGACGGCACTGCCTGGTCGCCGGTGCTGGACTCAATAGACCGCCGATCGGGCGGCCGTTGCCGCAGCCGGAACGATGCGCCGACGAAGTTCCCGGTCACAAAATGGCCACCGGCTGGAACGGTAATCAGCCGAACCCCGACGCGCTTACGAGCCAGACCACTAAGCCCAGTAGGCTAGCAAGCCCGGCAGGTTCCATATTTTTTCGCAACCCGGACGCGCACGCGACGCCGGGGCGCTGCCTCCGATGCCCGACCGCCACATGAATATCTGTCCGTACCGCTCTTTCGTCACGTCCGCAACACTGGCCTTCGCCGTCGGCGATGGTCGCTGTGCCCAGCTAAGCGCGACAACTCGGTTTCTGCAGGTCAACGCCCGCCTCCAATCCCGCACAGCCGCGACCAACTCGGGAACAAAACCGCCGGTCAGGCAGCTGTCGCTGAGAGCCGGGCACATCGGGTGTCGCCCGGTGCAGTGACACATGTGAGAGTTGTGGCCGTGCGATGTGCCCGACCCTCGGTGCGCACCAATTTGAGCCAACTCAGGAAATGAATCTCTGAGCGGAGGTGCACCGGTTGCCCGCCTCACAACGACATGCTGAGGCGCACACGGTCGCTCGCAGCCGGGCACAACGAACACTCCTGCTCTGCCGCGCCGATGTTGGGAACGCATGGGCCTACGGCCGGCACGGGTCGTGCGCCCGGCTCGATCTGGCATGCTGAAAGGCGTGACCGATCCCCTGCAGCACGGTGCCTTCGAGCCGGGCTGGCAATCCGCACCACCCGGATATCCACCGCCTTATCCGCAATATCCGGGGCCTGGCTCTTACTTTGACCCGTTCGCGCCATATGGTCGCCATCCGGTCACCGGCCAACCATTTTCCGACAAATCGAAGACTGTTGCCGGCCTGTTGCAGTTGCTTGGACTGTTCGGCATCGCCGGGATCGGGCGAATCTACCTGGGCCATACCGGCCTGGGCATCGCGCAGCTGCTGGTGGGCTGGGTGACGTGCGGTTTGGGCGCCGTCATCTGGGGCGTCATTGACGCCCTGCTGATATTGACCGACAAAGTCGGCGACCCTTGGGGTCGTCCCTTGCGCGATGGAAGCTAGCGGGCGTCAACGTCGCTACGCCGCGGCCGGTTCGGTCGTGCTATTGGCCGGCGCGCTTGGCTACATCGGACTTGTCGACCCGCACAACTCGAATTCGCTATATCCACCGTGCCTATTCAAGTTGCTTACGGGCTGGAACTGCCCCGCGTGCGGGGGTCTGCGGATGATCCACGATCTGCTACACGGTGAGCTGGCGGCCAGCATCAACGACAATGTCTTTCTGCTTGTCGGCGTCCCAGTGCTGGCCAGTTGGGTCCTGCTGCGCCGCCGCCACGGCGACTTGGCGCTCCCGATACCGGTGATGATTGCTGTGGCGGTCGCGGTGATCGCGTGGACGGTGCTGCGCAACCTGCCAGGCTTCCCGTTAGTGCCGACGATCAGCGGATAGCCGCGCCTACCCGCGGTCTGGTTGGCTGGGCTGCCCGCGGTGGTGTTGACCGGTGTGCCGACCCGGCGGTGCCGGCCCTACCGCCGTCGCGACTATGCTGAGTCGTCGTGACGAGACGCGGGAAAATCGTCTGCACTCTCGGGCCGGCCACCCAGCGGGACGACCTGGTCAGAGCGCTGGTCGAGGCCGGAATGGACGTCGCCCGAATGAACTTCAGCCACGGCGACTACGACGATCACAAGGTCGCCTATGAGCGGGTCCGGGTAGCCTCCGACGCCACCGGGCGCGCGGTCGGCGTGCTCGCCGACCTGCAGGGCCCGAAGATCAGGTTGGGACGCTTCGCCTCCGGGGCCACCCACTGGGCCGAAGGCGAAACCGTCCGGATCACCGTGGGCGCCTGCGAGGGCAGCCACGATCGGGTGTCCACCACCTACAAGCGGCTAGCCCAGGACGCGGTGGCCGGTGACCGGGTGCTGGTCGACGACGGCAAAGTCGCATTGGTGGTCGACGCCGTCGAGGGCGACGACGTGGTCTGCACCGTCGTCGAAGGCGGCCCGGTCAGCGACAACAAGGGCATCTCGTTGCCCGGAATGAACGTGACCGCGCCGGCCCTGTCGGAGAAGGACATCGAGGATCTCACGTTCGCGCTGAACCTCGGCGTCGACATGGTGGCGCTTTCCTTCGTCCGCTCCCCGGCCGATGTCGAACTGGTCCACGAGGTGATGGATCGGATCGGGCGACGGGTGCCGGTGATCGCCAAGCTGGAGAAGCCGGAAGCCATCGACAATCTCGAAGCGATCGTGCTGGCGTTCGACGCCGTCATGGTCGCTCGGGGCGACCTAGGTGTTGAGCTGCCGCTCGAAGAGGTCCCGCTGGTACAGAAGCGAGCCATCCAGATGGCCCGGGAGAACGCCAAGCCGGTCATTGTGGCGACCCAGATGCTCGACTCGATGATCGAGAACTCGCGGCCGACCCGAGCTGAGGCCTCCGACGTCGCCAACGCGGTGCTCGATGGCGCCGACGCGCTGATGCTGTCCGGGGAAACCTCGGTAGGGAAGTACCCCCTTGCTGCGGTCCGGACAATGTCGCGCATCATCTGCGCGGTCGAGGAGAACTCCACGGCCGCACCGCCGTTGACACACATTCCCCGGACCAAGCGTGGGGTCATCTCGTATGCGGCCCGTGACATCGGCGAACGACTCGACGCCAAGGCCTTGGTGGCCTTCACTCAGTCCGGTGATACCGTGCGGCGACTGGCCCGCCTGCATACCCCGCTGCCGCTGCTGGCCTTCACCGCGTGGCCCGAGGTGCGCAGCCAACTGGCGATGACCTGGGGCACCGAGACGTTCATCGTGCCGAAGATGCAGTCCACCGATGGCATGATCCGCCAGGTCGACAAATCGCTGCTCGAACTCGCCCGCTACAAGCGTGGTGACTTGGTGGTCATCGTCGCGGGTGCGCCGCCAGGCACAGTGGGTTCGACCAACCTGATCCACGTGCACCGGATCGGGGAAGATGACGTCTAGCCGGGTCGTGCCGGACGGTAAACCCATGTCCGACTTCGATGAACTACTGGCGGTATTGGACCTCAACGCCGTCGCAAGCGACCTGTTCACCGGATCCCACCCCAGCAAAAACCCGCTCCGGACATTTGGTGGCCAGCTCATGGCGCAGTCATTCGTCGCGAGCAGCCGAACGCTAACCCGCCACCACCTACCGCCCAGCGCATTCTCGGTGCACTTCATCAACGGCGGTGACACGGCCAAGGACATCGAGTTCCAGGTGATACGACTGCGCGATGAGCGGCGCTTCGCCAACCGGCGCGTCGATGCGGTACAGGACGGCACGTTGCTGTCCTCGGCGATGGTGTCTTACATGGCCGGTGGTCGCGGGCTCGAGCATGCGCTGGATCCGCCGCAGGTGGCCGAGCCTCATACCCGGCCGCCGATCGGTGAGCTGTTGCGCGGTTACGAGGAGACCGTCCCGCATTTTGTCAACGCGCTGCAACCGATCGAATGGCGCTACGCCAACGACCCGGCCTGGATAATGCGGGACAAGGGCGATCGGCTTGCCTACAACCGGGTCTGGGTCAAGGCACTAGGGGAGATGCCCGACGACCCGGTGCTGCACACGGCGACACTGTTGTACTCCTCGGACACCACCGTGCTGGACTCGGTCATTACCACCCATGGTCTGTCCTGGGGCTTCGATCGCATCTTTGCGGCCTCTGCCAACCACTCGGTGTGGTTTCACCGGCAGGTCAACTTCGATGATTGGGTGCTCTACTCTACGTCGTCACCGGTGGCCGCCGATTCACGTGGGTTGGGTTCGGGGCACTTTTTTGATCGCTCGGGGAAGCTCATCGCAACTGTGGTGCAGGAAGGTGTGTTGAAGTATTTTCCCGCCACCCCTGACAGTGCGGCAGGACGCTCGTAGGATTCCGGGTCAGCACGGCTGTGATCAGGCGTAACGTTCCTGGTAGCCAGATGACCGATGGTGGCAGCGGCCGGCGAGCCGCTGAATTGCCAGCGAGCGAACCCGGAGGTGACTGTGAAGCTGCCGTCGGCCGATGTGGTACCGAGGCTCCGTGGTCGCCAGCGTGTAGTCGTGCACGTCGATTCCCGCACGGCCCGCTGTGTCGGCGCGCTGGCGCTGGTGTGCGCGGCCTGCTGGCTGATCGCGCTGCTCGCCGGCGACTACCGGCACGCCCAGTGGGCGGTCGCCGGCCGGTTGGGCTGGTCGCTGACGGTCCTGGCTGCGGTGGCATTCATTGCTCGCGGCATCTTCCTGGGCCGCCCGGTCACGGCCATGCATGCGACCGCGGCCGGCCTATTTTTGCTCGCCGGACTGGCTGCCCACGTGTTGGTCGCAGATCTGCTCGGTGAGATTCTGATAGCCGGTTCGGGATGGGCACTGATGTGGCCGACGTCGGCGCATCCGCGACCCGAAGATCTGCCCCGCGTGTGGGCGTTGATCAATGCCACCCGCGCGGACTCGCTTGCTCCGTTTGCCATGCAGGCGGGCAAGAGCCATCACTTCAGCGCGGCCGGCACCGCGGCTCTGGCGTATCGGACCCGTATCGGCTATGCGGTGGTCAGCGGCGACCCGATCGGCGACGAGGCGCAATTCCCCCAGCTGGTCGCCGACTTCGCGGCCATGTGTCACATGCACGGCTGGCGAATCGTGGTCGTGGGCTGCAGCGAACGACGGCTCGGCCTGTGGAGCGACCCCATGGTGGTCGGACAATCGTTGCGGCCCATACCGATTGGCCGGGATGTCGTCATCGACGTGTCTAACTTTGAGATGACCGGGCGTAGGTTTCGCAACCTGCGTCAGGCGGTGAAACGCACCCACAATTTCGGCGTCACGACCGAGATCGTCGCTGAACAGCAACTCGACGACCAGCGGCAGGCGGAGCTGGCCGAGGTGCTGGCGGCGTCACCTAGCGGCGCCCGCACCGATCGCGGCTTTTGCATGAACCTGGACGGCGTGCTGGAGGGTCGATACCCCGGAATACAACTGATCATCGCGCGAGACGCATCGGGTCGGGTGCAGGGTTTCCACCGGTACGCGACCGCCGGCGGCGGCAGCGACATGTCTCTGGATGTACCGTGGCGGCGCCGCGGGGCCCCGAACGGGATCGATGAGCGGCTCAGCGCTGACATGATTGCGGCCGCCAAAGATGCTGGGGTACAACGGTTGTCACTGGCATTCGCCGCGTTCCCCGACCTTTTCGGCGCCAACCAGCTCGGCCGCCTGCAGCGTGTCTGCCGTGCGTTGATCCATATCCTCGATCCGTTGATCGCTCTCGAGTCGTTATACCGATACCTGCGCAAGTTCCACGCGCTGGATGAGCGGCGTTACGTGCTGATATCGATGACTCAGGTCTTTGCGCTGGCGTTGGTGTTGTTGTCGCTGGAGTTCGTCCCGCGGCGGCGACATCTCTGATCCGTCGCTATGGACAGCTCGGCGCATTGAATGTCGTTGGGCAGGTGGTGGGTGGCTACCACCACGGTCCGCATAGCGCTCATGATCCCGGAGTTCGGGGCCAGCAGATCGCGCAGAAGGTCGGCGTTGGCGGCGTCGAGGTGTTCGACAGGTTCGTCGAGCAACACGATCCGAGCCGGGGAAAGCACCGCCCGGGCGAGCAGCAACCTTCTGCGCTGACCCGCCGAGACCGCTTGCGCGCCACCGATCAACACCGTCGACAACCCCTCGGGCAGGCCGGCGAGCCAGCCGCACAGGCCGACCCGATCCAGGGCCTCGATCAGTTCGTCATCGGGGCAGTCTCCTCGGGCGGTCAGCAAGTTGTCCCGAACGGTGGTAGCAAAGATATGCGCATCTTCAGCGAAAAAGCTGACAGCGCTGCGTAATTCATCCTCATCGAAGTCGCTCAGGTTAGTTCCGTCCAGCAACACCCGGCCGTGCACCGGCGGCAGCAAGCCGGCCAGCGTCATCAACAGCGTCGTCTTGCCGGCGCCGCTCGCGCCGGTGACGGCCAGCCGGGCACCCGGCGGTAGGTCAATCGTCACCCGGATCGACTGCGCCTCTTGGTGACCGCAACACACGTCGGCCGCTAGCACCCCGGTACCTACCGGCAGTCGCGCCGACACCGTGGATTCGGTCTCGCGGACCCGGTTTGACCCAGTCAGGTCGAGCAGACGAGCCGCCGCGATGCGCGACCGTGTCAACTGGACGGCGGCGGCGGGTAGTGCAACGGTCGCCTCGAATGCGGACAGCGGCAACAACATCAGGATGGCCAGTGTTGTGGGCGCGACCGTGGGGGCCATGCCGATCCCGGCCACCACGGCGCCCAGCAGGCTGGCCCCGATCGCCGCGGTCGGCATGGCCTCGGCGATCGCCCCCGTTCGTGCGGCGGCGTCGAGCGCATCGGCCCAGGCATGTTGGCGCCGTTGTGAGTCGGCGATGACGTTGCGTAGGGCACCGGCGACACGAAGCTCGGGGGCATGCTCAAGGGCGATCATCGCCGACGTGTCGCGCATGCCCCGATGTTGGCGGGCGATCGCTTCCTGCGCTGCGGCGGTTCTGCCGGCAAGCCAGGGCGCAACAACGCCGGCAACCAAAAGGCAGACCGCCAGTACCACGGCGGCTGGCACCGAAACGGCCGCGACGACCGCGGTCGCGGCTACTGCCAGCACCGCTGCGACGGCTATCGGCACCAGAGCACGCACCAGCATGTTGGCCAGTTCGTCGACGTCCGCGCCGACGCGTGCTGCCAGGTCCCCGCTGTGCAGCCCGACGGCGGCCGCCGCCGGTCCGTGGGCCAGCCGGTGATAGATAAGGGTGCGGGCCCGGCCGGCGGCCCGCAACGCGGTGTCGTGGGTGGCCAGTCGCTCGCAGTAGTGCAGCACGCCGCGCGAAATCGCGAACGCCCGCACCGCCACGACCGCCACCGACAGGTCCAGGACGGGCGGCATCTGCCAGGCCCGAGTGATCAGCCAGGCCGACACCCCGGCCAGGGCCAGCGCGCTGCCCAGCGACAGCACGCCCAGCGCGACGGCCGCCAAGATCCGGGGCAACCGGGGACCCAACAGCCCAGACGCGGCCAGCAGGTCCCGCTGGCGGCGACTCACAGCACTCGGTCGGTTCATCGTCGGAAACCATCCGAGTTCACTTCGACGACCCGGTCACCGGCCGCGGCGACCTGCTGGCGATGGGCGACGACCAGCACCGTCGCACCCGCGCGGGCACGCTCGACAATGGCGCCCAACACGTGTTGTTCGGTGCGGGCGTCCAGGTGCGCGGTGGGCTCGTCGAGCAGCAGCACCGCAGCCGGTGATCCGAGCGCGCGGGCCAGGCCCAGCCGTTGCCGCTGCCCCAGGGATAACCCGACACCACCGCGCCCCAGCACGGTATCCAGCCCGCGGGGCAACTCGTCTAGTACAGCGTCGAATCCGGCTGCTGCGCAGGCACGCTCGAGATCATCCACAGGGCCCAGCAGAACCAGGTTGTGGCGGACGGTTCCTGGGACCAGCACCGGCCGCTGCGGCAGCCACGACAGTTGCCGCCACCAGGCAGCCGGTGCCAGGTTGGTGACGTCGACTCCGGCGACCGTGATTCGTCCTGACGACGGTGCGGTGAGCCCGGCGATCGCTTGCAGCGTAGTGCTCTTGCCGGCGCCGTTTCGGCCGGTCAGCACCGTCACCCGACCGGGTTCGATGTCTGCGGTGAGATCATACGGTGCGCGGCCGTCGCGGCCTCTGACACTGAGTCTCTCCAGGCGAATCACCCCGCCGCGCGCGGTGACCGTTCGTCGGCCGGGTGTTGGTGAGGGTGACTCGCCGAGGAGGGCGAATGCCTTGTCGGCCGCGGTTCTGCCGTCAGCTGCGGCATGAAACTGGACCCCAACGCGACGCAGCGGCCAGTACACCTCCGGCGCCAATAGCAGCACCGTCAAACCGGCCGTCAGGCTCATCTCCCCGAAGACCAGCCGTAGCCCGATGCCCACCGCGACCAGGGCCACGCCCAGCGTGGCCAGCAATTCGAGCACCAGGGCCGACAAGAACGCGATCCGCAGCGTCGCCATCGCCGACCGCCGGTGGTCAGCAGACAGTTCCGCGATGCGTTGTTCCGGGCCGGAAGCACGGCCCAGCGCCCGCAGGGTGGGGATGCCGGCAATCAGGTCTAACAACCGGGCCTGGACGGCGGTCATGGCCGCCAGCGCGGCCGCCGAGGGGTTAGTGGTAGCCAGCCCGATCAGCACCATGAAGATCGGTATCAGGGGCAGTGTGATCACCACAATGGCCATTGACTTCAAGTCATAGAGCCCGATCACGGCGACGGTGGCCGGGGTCAGGATCGCGGCCAGCAGCAACGTGGGCAAATAGCCGGTGAAGTAGGGCCGCAAGCCGTCCAGGCCCCGGGTAATCAGCACCGCGGCGGCGTCTCGCTGCGCAGCCAGTTGGCTGGGTCGGCGGGCGGTTACCGCGGTCAGCACCTGACCGGACAGGTCGGCGATCACTGCGCTGGCGCCGCGCTGGGCCAGGCGCGCTTGTAGCCACTGAATCGACGCACGCAACCCCCACAGCACCAACAGGATTGACAGTGGCCCTAGCCAACGACGCAGGCCAGCCATCCCAGGGTTGGCGGGGTCGATGACGCCGGCGACGATGCTTGCCAACACGATCGCCGAGCCGATGGCGCAGCCGGAGATCCCGACCCCGCAGGCCACCGTGCTGAGTAGATAGCGGCGCAGCGCCGCCGATGCCTGCCACAGCCGCGGATCCAGGGGCGCCCGGGTTCCCCGGGCCTTGGTGCTCAGGGCGCGCGCCTCGCCAGACCGGTGGGTGGAGGTATCCGTTCAGCTGAGATCCGTTGCCGGAAAACCCAATACGTCCATGTCTGGTACGCCACCGTCAGTGGAGCGAAGAACGCGGTCACCCACGTCATGATCTTGAGGGTGTACGGGGTCGACGACGCGTTATGGATCGTTAGGCTCCACTGCGGGTTCAGGGTTGAGGGCACCAGGTTCGGGTATAGCGCGCCGAACAGCAGCACCACCACAGCCGCCACGACTATCAACGTGCACATGAACGCCCAGCCGTCGGACACCCGCCGCCACACTAAGACCGTCGCCGCCGCCTGCGCGCACCCCGCAACTGCCAGCACCAGCCACGTCCAGTCTTTGCCGTATGCCAGTTGCGTCCAAAGTCCAAAGCCCGCAACCAGTCCCGCCACAGGAAGCGAAAGCCATACGGCGAATCGGTAGGCATCGTCGCGGATCGGCCCGGAGGTTTTCAAAGCGATGAACACCGCGCCGTAGAGCGAGAACAGTCCGGCGGTCGCCAGACCGCCCAGCAGGGTGTAGGCGTTGAGCACGTCGGGAATCGACAGGGCAACATGACCGTTCGCGTCTACCGGGAGTCCGCGGACCAGAATGGCGAACGCCACACCCCACAACAGGGCAGGCAGCCAGGATCCCGCCGCGATCCCGAAGTCTGCCCCGGTCCGCCATTTCGGGTCGTCGATCTTGCCGCGCCATTCGATGGCGACGGCGCGCAGGATCATACCGAACAGGATCGCCAGCAGCGGCAGATACAGCGCGGAGAACACGGTCGCGTACCAGCCGGGAAACGCGGCGAATATGGCCGCGCCGGCGGTGATCAGCCAGACTTCGTTGCCGTCCCAGACCGGTCCGATGGTGTTGAGTGCCGTGCGCCGGTGGGTCTCCGGATCGCCCATACCGACATGAGCGAACGGCGCCATCAGCATGCCCACGCCGAAGTCGAACCCTTCTAGGATGAAGAAACCGAGGAACAGCGCTGCGATGACACCGAACCACAATTCTTGGAGTACCACCGGCTGCTCCTTTCCGGGGTCAGTTGGCCTCAGTAAGCAAACGACAATGGTGCTACCTCGTCGTCGCGGGGTGCCCCGTGCGCAGCCGGTTCCGCGTCGTGTTCCAGGGGGCCTTCGACGATGTAACGCTTGAGCAGCCAGCACCAGATGACCGCAAGTACCGCGTAGACCAAGGTGAACATCAGCAAAGACGTGGCGACCACGGTGGCGGAGTGATCCGAGACGCCTGCTTTGACGGTGAGTCGAACCAGCTGATCACCGGTCGGGTTAGGGACGACGACCCAGGGCTGGCGCCCCATCTCGGTGAACACCCATCCGGCGCTGTTGGCCAGGAACGGGGCGGGCATGGTTAGCAGCGCCAGCCAGGAGAACCAGCGTTGATTGGGGATCTGGCCGCCACGGGTGAGCCAGAGCGCAATCAGTGCGAACAGCACCGGGATCGCCATCAACCCGATCATCATGCGAAATGACCAGTAGGTGACGAAGAGGTTGGGCCGGTAGTCGTTTGGTCCGAAGCGCTGCTGGTATTCCTGCTGCAGATCGCGGATACCCTGCAACGTCACACCGCTGATCCGGCCCTCGGCGAGGAACGGCAACACATAGGGCACTTCGATGACACGGGTGAGGCTGTCGCAGTTGTTTTGCCGGCCGACCGTCAGGACAGAGAAGTTTGGATCTGTCTGGGTATCGCACAACGATTCGGCCGACGCCATCTTCATCGGCTGCTGCTGGAACATCAGCTTGCCTTGGTGGTCGCCGGTGAACAACAACCCGGCCGTGGCGGCCAACGCAACCCAACACCCCAGGATGGTCGCGGGACGATACATGGCTTGGGTATCTGAGTCGGCGTGCGTGGTGCTCGAACGGACCAGCCACCAGGCGCTCACCGCGGCGACGAAGGTCCCGGCGGTCAGCAGCGCACCGCTGACAGTGTGGGTAAACGCCGCCTGTGCGGTGTTGTTGGTCAGCAGCACGACGATGCTGCTCAACTCGGCACGCCCGGTGGTCGGGTTGTAGTGCGCGCCGACCGGATGCTGCATGAAGGAGTTTGCCGCGATGATGAAGAACGCGGACACGTTGACCGCGATTGCGACGATCCAGATGCAGGCCAGATGCACCAGCCGGGGCAGCCTGTTCCAGCCGAAGATCCACAACCCGATGAAGGTGGATTCGAAGAAGAAGGCCGCCAGGCCCTCCATGGCCAGCGGGGCGCCGAAGACATCGCCGACGAATCGGGAGTACTCGCTCCAGTTCATGCCGAACTGAAATTCCTGCACGATTCCGGTCGCCACGCCGATGGCAAAGTTGATCAGGAACAATTTGCCGAAGAATTTGGTGAGGCGATACCAGGCGGGGTTATCGGTGACGACCCACAGCGTTTGCATGACCGCGATCAGCGGGGCCAGGCCGATGGTCAGCGGTACGAAAATGAAGTGATAGACGGTGGTGATACCGAACTGCCACCGCGAAATGTCGACGACATTCATCTGTCATCTCCGGAGATACTACGGGGCCGACTGATTTGGCTACGACGAAGTGTAGTAGGCACGAGTGGGCCCGCGCTACTGGCAATCGTGGGTGCACCGCGATTCTGCGGTCAGCCGAGCGTCTGCGAAGCCTTGCGGATGGCGAACGACGACGCGATCTCGCATGCGCCGATCACCACGAGCCAGATGCCGACGACCAACGCCAGTATCCAGATGGACTCGAACGGCGATGCCATCACCACAATGCCGGCGATGAGGCTGATCACGCCGACGAAGATGGACCATCCCCGTCCCGGCAGCATCGGATCACTAATCGCCGAAACCGTGGTGGCGACGCCGCGGAAGATGAACCCGATGCCGATCCAGATGGCCAGCAACAGAACCGCGTCACCGAAATGGCGAAAGGCCAGCACAGCCAGGATGAGTGAGGCGGCACCGCTGATGAACAACAGGATTCGGCCGCCCGCCGAAACATGTAGGCTGAACGCGAACGCAACCTGAGCGACACCGGTAATCAGGAGGTAGACACCGAACGCCATGGCAGCAACGAGAATGGATATTCCTGGCCAGGCCAGCACCAGGACGCCCAGGATCAGCGACAGAATTCCCGATGCCAGAGTGGACTTCCAGAGATGCGGCAACAACCTTGGGAGAGGGCTCACGACAGGGCTTGGTTCCATGGGCGCAGTGTGACACATGTAGCGGCCCCGGGATAGCGCTTGGCGGTCAGACCCCTACCGTGCGGGGTTCGGCCCCGCGCACCTCGCCGGGATCTGCGGCTACCTTGCGGCCGATGAGGTACCACGTGCGCATTACGCCTTTCCCCTTGACGTTTATGTGGCCGCGCTCGCGCAACACGAAGTCGTCCTTGAGACGCTCGTAAACCTCGTCTGGCACCTGAATTTGCCCCACCGAATCGGTGGATTCCATCCGCGACGCGACATTGACCGCGTCGCCCCACACGTCGTAGAAGAACCGTCGAGAACCCACCACACCCGCCACCACCGGGCCGGTGGCCAGGCCCACCCGCAGCGGCACCGGGTTGCCGCGTGGATCCTTCAATTGCGCTGCGACATTGGTCATGTCGAGCGCAAAGTCCGCCAGTGCTTGCGTATGGTCAGGCCGGGGCCGCGGAACGCCGCTGACAACCATGTAGGAGTCCCCGCTGACCTTGATTTTCTCCAGCCCGTGCTGGTCGACCAGCTCGTCGAAAGCGCTGTAGAGGCGGTCCAGGAACCGGACCAGGTCCGCCGGCGCGGTGCTACTGGCGCGTTCGGTGAACCCGACGATGTCGGCGAACAGCACCGAGGCCTCGTCGTATTTATCGGCGATGATGTTTCGCTCGGGTTCTTTAAGCCGCTCGGCGATGCTGGCCGGCAACATGTTGGCCAGCAGTGCTTCGGAGCGGTCGTGCTCCGCCTCCATGACCGCCTCCGCGCGCGCAGTATCACGCAGCGCGAACCACACCGTTGCGACCGCTACCCCGCAGGCGGAGACGGTCGTGAGGACGAAACTTACCGACATGGCCCAGGGCGGCTGAAGCCCAGTATCGGGCGGGACCAGGAACTCCAGGGCAATCACCAGACCGGCGGCGACCGCCGCTAGGCCCACCGCTAACGCGGTGTGTTCGATGCCGACCAGCAACACCACCAACGCGGCGGCTACGAAGAAGAAGAACTGGGCACCCGCGTCGGTGCCCACATCCCAGCCGATGGCGAAGATCGCCACATAGGCGGTGCCGATGAACGTAAGCGGTGCCACCAATCCCCCGAAGCGATGTAGCAGGGGCACGATCGCGAAAGTAACCGCGGTGAAGACGTTGATCAGGGCGATGTACCAGCCCCCGGCCCCGGTCGCTAGTTGCATTAGCGCGAAGCTCCCGGTTACCACGACAGCGAGCCAGGCGGTGATGGTAAGCACGCGCTGCCGCCGCGCGACGCTTTCGGCGTAGTGCTGCGTGGGAGCGCGGGCCTGAGTGCGCACGGCCGTGACACAGTCTGGGCGTCGTGTCGAGCCATCCGCTGCTATCGGTGGGGCGCCGCATTTTCTTGCCGCCACGAACTAAAGCCTAATCGGTGAGTTAGCGTTTACCGACTCTGTCGGCGCTTTCCGGGTGCGTTCGCTTGGTGCCCTCGGTGGGATTCGAACCCACACTGGACGGGTTTTGAGTCCGTTTCCTCTGCCAGTTGGGATACGAGGGCTTGATCCGGTCTCCTACTCTAGAGGAGCCACGTCCCGACTCACCGCCCCCCGAGGTTCCCGATCGCGCCCGCTCACGACACAATGTCCGTCATGACCGGCCCCACCACCGACGCCGATGCCGCTGTCCCACGTCGGGTCTTGATCGCGGAAGATGAAGCGCTCATCCGCATGGACCTGGCCGAGATGTTGCGAGAGGAGGGATATGAAATTGTCGGCGAGGCCGGCGACGGCCAGGAAGCCGTCGAGCTGGCCGAGCTGCACAAGCCCGACCTGGTGATCATGGACGTGAAGATGCCGCGCCGGGACGGGATCGACGCCGCATCCGAAATCGCCAGCAAACGTATTGCCCCGATCGTGGTGCTGACCGCGTTCAGCCAGCGTGATCTGGTCGAACGTGCGCGTGATGCCGGGGCGATGGCATACCTGGTAAAGCCTTTCAGCATCAGCGACCTGATTCCAGCGATTGAATTGGCGGTCAGCCGGTTCAGGGAGATCACCGCGTTGGAAGGCGAGGTGGCGACGCTATCTGAACGGTTGGAAACCCGCAAGCTGGTGGAACGAGCAAAAGGCCTGCTGCAGACCAAACATGGGATGACCGAGCCGGACGCTTTCAAGTGGATTCAACGTGCCGCCATGGATCGGCGCACCACCATGAAGCGGGTGGCCGAAGTCGTGCTGGAAACCCTCGGAACACCCAAAGACACCTGAGGGCGAGCAGACGCAAAATCGCCCATTTCGTACCCGAAATGGGCGATTTTGCGTCTGCTCGCGGAACCTAGCGCGCGACGATCACCGACGAGCCGTGCCCGAACAGGCCCTGGTTGGCGGTGACGCCGACCTTGGCGTCCGCCACCTGCCGGCCGGTGGCCTGACCGCGCAGCTGCCAGGTCAGCTCGCAGACCTGCGCGATCGCCTGGGCGGGAATCGCCTCACCGAAACACGCCAGCCCGCCCGACGGGTTGACCGGGACCCTGCCGCCGAGGGTGGTCGCGCCGCTGCGCAGCAGCGCCTCGGCCTCACCCTTGGGGCAGAGCCCCAGGTGTTCGTACCAGTCGAGTTCCAACGCGGTGGACAGGTCGTAGACCTCGGCCAGGCTTAAGTCTTCTGGACCAATACCGGCCTCCGCGTAGGCAGCGTCGAGGATCTGATCCTTGAACACCCGCTCCGGAGCCGGCACCGCGGCGGTGGAATCCGTTGCGATATCCGGCAATTCGGGCAAATGTTGCGGGTATTTCGGGGTAACGGTGCTGATCGCGCGCACCGACGGCACGCCCGCCACCGAGCCAAGGTGCTTCTCGGTGAAAGACTTGCTGGCCACGATGAGTGCGGCCGCACCGTCGGAGGTGGCGCAGATGTCAAGCAGCCGAAGCGGATCCGAGACCACCGGGCTAGCCAGCACGTCGTCGATCGAGTTCTCTTTGCGGTAGCGGGCGTTCGGGTTGTCTAGGCCGTGCCGGGAGTTCTTGACCTTCACTTGAGCGAAGTCTTCGACTGTGGCGCCGTACAGGTCCATGCGCCGGCGCGCCAGCAGCGCGAAGTACACCGTGTTCGTCGCCCCGATCAGATGGAAGCGCTGCCAGTCGGGGTCGCCCTTGCGCTCGCCGCCCACGGGCGCGAAAAAGCCCTTCGGTGTGGTGTCGGCGCCGATCACCAGCGCCACGTCACAGAAACCGGCCAAGATCTGCGCGCGAGCACTCTGCAGCGCTTGGGAACCGCTGGCACACGCGGCGTAGCTGGAGCTGACCGGCACACCGGTCCAGCCGAGCTTCTGGGCGAACGTGGCACCGGCGACGAAGCCCGGATACCCGTTGCGGATGGTGTCCGCTCCGGCGACCAGCTGCACGTGCCGCCAGTCCACGCCGGCGTCCCGCAACGCGGCGCGGGCGGCGACCACGCCATACTCGGTGAAGTCATTACCCCATTTCCCCCACGGGTGCATACCGGCACCCAGGATGTAAACGGGTTCCGGCGCGCTCATCCTCATCGGCGCCGCTCCTCAGCATCGCTGCGCTCTGCATCGTCGCCGGCGCGCGATGGGATCCGCCACGCGTAGACGATGCGCTGCACACCGTCGTCGTCGGCGAACAGCGGCATGGTCGTCAGCTCCATCTCCATGCCGACCTTCAGATCGGCGGCCAGCGTGCCATCGACCACTTTGCCCAGCACGATCAGTCCCTCGTCGGCCAGTTCCACCGCGGCCACGGCGAACGGCTCAAAGGGGTCGGGTGCCGGGTACGGCGGTGGCGGGGCGTACCGGTTTTCGGTGTAGCTCCAAAGCTTTCCGCGGGTCGACAGTCCGACCGACTCTAGTGTGTCGCTGCCGCAAGCCGGATTCGGACAATTGTCCGCCCGGGGTGGGAAGACGTACGTGCCGCACTGGGGACACTTGCCGCCGAGCAGATGCGGGTTGCCGGCCTTATCGGTGGTGAACCATCCATCGATTGCCGGTTCTTCACGGGTGACCTCTGGCACCGGTCCAGCCTACCGAGCCCGGGCGTAAAACTGAAACGTGTTGCAGTTCTGCTGGCACCTGCGCCCGCATTCCACGTCAGCGTCGGTGCATAAAGTGTGAGCCGTGGTGACTACTGCCAGTGCCCCCAGCGAGGATCGAGCCAAGCCGACGCTGATGTTGCTGGATGGCAATTCGCTGGCGTTTCGGGCGTTCTACGCACTGCCCGCGGAGAACTTCAAGACCCGCGGCGGGCTGACCACCAACGCCGTCTACGGCTTCACCGCCATGCTGATCAACCTGCTGCGCGATGAAGCCCCGACGCACATCGCGGCGGCTTTCGACGTGTCCCGGCAGACCTTCCGCTTGCAACGCTACCCGGAGTACAAGGCCAACCGATCGTCGACCCCCGACGAGTTCGCTGGCCAGATCGACATCACCAAAGAAGTGCTGGGCGCACTCGGCATCACCGTGCTCTCCGAGCCGGGGTTCGAGGCCGACGACCTCATCGCCACGCTGGCCACCCAGGCCGAGAACGAGGGCTACCGGGTGCTGGTGGTCACCGGGGATCGTGACGCACTGCAACTGGTCAGTGACGATGTGACGGTGCTCTACCCCCGCAAGGGCGTCAGCGAACTTACGCGCTTCACACCGGAGGCCGTCGTCGAAAAGTACGGGCTCACCCCTAGGCAGTACCCGGACTTCGCCGCGCTGCGCGGCGACCCCAGCGATAACCTGCCCGGCATACCCGGGGTGGGGGAGAAGACCGCCGCCAAATGGATCGCCGAGTACGGCTCGCTGCGGTCACTGGTGGACAACGTTGACGCCGTGCGCGGCAAGGTGGGCGATGCGCTGCGGGCGAACCTGGCCAGCGTGGTGCGCAACCGTGAGCTCACCGACCTGGTTCGCGACGTGCCGCTGGCCCAGACCCCGGACACGCTGCGGCTGCAGCCCTGGGATCGCGACCACATTCACCGGCTCTTCGACGACCTAGAGTTTCGGGTGTTGCGCGACCGGTTGTTCGACACGTTGGCCGCGGCCGGGGGACCCGAGGTCGACGAGGGGTTCGACGTGCGCGGCGGCGCGTTGGCGCCCGGCACGGTTAGGCAATGGTTGGCCGAGCACGCCGGCGACGGGCGCCGAGCGGGCCTGACGGTGGTGGGTACCCATCTGCCGCACGGTGGGGACGCTACCGCTATGGCCGTCGCCGCCGCCGACGGCGAAGGCGCTTACCTCGATACCGCGACGCTGACGCCCGACGACGACGCCGCGTTGGCGGCCTGGCTAGCGGATCCAGCTAAACCCAAAGCCTTGCATGAGGCAAAGGCGGCCGTTCATGACCTGGCGGGTCGTGGTTGGACCTTGGAGGGCGTCACCTCCGACACCGCACTGGCGGCCTACCTGGTGCGGCCGGGGCAGCGCAGCTTCACCCTCGACGACCTCTCGCTGCGCTATCTGCGTCGCGAGCTGCGTGCGGAAACACCGCAGCAGCAACAACTTTCACTGCTCGATGACGACGATACGGACGCCGAGACCATTCAAACGACGATCCTGCGGGCGCGGGCAGTCATCGACCTGGCCGACGCGCTGGACGCCGAGTTAGCGCGTATCGACTCCACCGCGCTGCTGGGGGAGATGGAGCTGCCGGTCCAGCGGGTGCTGGCGAAGATGGAAAGTGCCGGTATCGCCGTCGACCTGCCCATGTTGACCGAGCTGCAAAGCCAGTTTGGCGACCAGATCCGCGACGCCGCCGAGGCCGCCTACGGCGTGATCGGCAAGCAAATCAACCTGGGCTCACCCAAGCAGCTGCAGGTCGTGCTGTTCGACGAACTGGGCATGCCGAAGACCAAACGCACCAAGACCGGCTACACCACGGATGCCGACGCGCTGCAGTCGTTGTTCGACAAGACCGGGCATCCGTTTCTGCAACATCTGCTCGCCCACCGCGACGTCACCCGGCTCAAGGTCACCGTCGACGGGTTGCTCCAAGCGGTGGCCGCCGACGGCCGCATCCACACCACGTTCAACCAGACGATCGCCGCGACCGGCCGGCTCTCCTCGACCGAACCCAACCTGCAGAACATCCCGATCCGCACCGACGCGTCCCGGCGGATCCGGGACGCGTTCGTGGTCGGGGACGGCTACGCCGAGTTGATGACGGCCGACTACAGCCAGATCGAGATGCGGATCATGGCGCACCTGTCCGGGGACGAGGGCCTCATCGAGGCGTTCAACACCGGGGAGGACCTGCATTCGTTCGTCGCGTCCCGGGCGTTCGGCGTGCCCATCGACGAGGTCACCGGCGAGCTGCGGCGCCGGGTCAAGGCGATGTCCTACGGGCTGGCTTACGGGTTGAGCGCCTACGGCCTGTCGCAGCAGTTGAAAATCTCCACCGAGGAAGCCAACGAGCAGATGGACGCGTATTTCGCCCGATTCGGCGGGGTGCGCGACTACCTGCGCGCCGTAGTCGAGCGGGCCCGCAAGGACGGCTACACCTCGACGGTGCTGGGCCGTCGCCGCTACCTGCCCGAGCTGGACAGCAGCAACCGTCAAGTGCGGGAGGCCGCCGAGCGGGCGGCGCTGAACGCGCCGATCCAGGGCAGCGCGGCCGACATCATCAAGGTGGCCATGATCCAGGTCGACAAGGCGCTCAACGAGGCACAGCTGGCGTCGCGCATGCTGCTGCAGGTCCACGACGAGCTGCTGTTCGAAATCGCCCCCGGTGAACGCGAGCGGGTCGAGGCCCTGGTGCGCGACAAGATGGGCGGCGCTTACCCGCTCGACGTCCCGCTGGAGGTGTCGGTGGGCTACGGCCGCAGCTGGGACGCGGCGGCGCACTGAGTGCCGAGCGTGCATCTGGGGCGGGAATTCGGCGATTTTTCCGCCCTGAGTTCACGCTCGGCGCAATCGGGACCGAGTTTGTCCAGCGTGTACCCGTCGAGTAGCCTCGTCAGGTACCAATCTGTCCCTACGACCCAACCCTGTCCGGAGCAACCCAACAATATGCCGAGTCCCACCGTCACCTCGCCGCAAGTAGCCGTCAACGACATAGGCTCTAGCGAGGACTTTCTCGCCGCAATAGACAAAACGATCAAGTACTTCAACGATGGCGACATCGTCGAAGGCACCATCGTCAAAGTGGACCGGGACGAGGTGCTCCTCGACATCGGCTACAAGACCGAAGGCGTGATCCCCGCCCGCGAACTGTCCATCAAGCACGACGTCGACCCCAACGAGGTCGTTTCCGTCGGTGACGAGGTCGAAGCCCTGGTGCTCACCAAGGAGGACAAAGAGGGCCGGCTCATCCTCTCCAAGAAACGCGCGCAGTACGAGCGTGCCTGGGGCACCATCGAGGCGCTCAAGGAGAAGGACGAGGCCGTCAAGGGCACGGTCATCGAGGTCGTCAAGGGTGGCCTGATCCTCGACATCGGGCTGCGCGGTTTCCTGCCCGCCTCGCTGGTGGAGATGCGCCGGGTGCGCGACCTGCAGCCCTACATCGGCAAGGAGATCGAGGCCAAGATCATCGAGCTGGACAAGAACCGCAACAACGTGGTGCTGTCCCGTCGCGCCTGGCTGGAGCAGACCCAGTCCGAGGTGCGCAGCGAGTTCCTGAATAACTTGCAAAAAGGCACCATCCGAAAGGGTGTCGTGTCCTCGATCGTCAACTTCGGCGCGTTCGTCGATCTCGGCGGTGTGGACGGTCTGGTGCATGTCTCCGAGCTATCGTGGAAGCACATCGACCACCCGTCCGAGGTGGTCCAGGTTGGTGACGAGGTCACCGTCGAGGTGCTCGACGTCGACATGGACCGTGAGCGGGTTTCGTTGTCACTCAAGGCGACTCAGGAAGACCCGTGGCGGCACTTCGCCCGCACTCACGCGATCGGGCAGATCGTGCCGGGCAAGGTCACCAAGTTGGTTCCGTTCGGTGCATTCGTCCGCGTCGAGGAGGGTATCGAGGGCCTGGTGCACATCTCCGAGCTGGCCGAGCGTCACGTCGAGGTGCCCGATCAGGTGGTTGCCGTCGGCGACGACGCGATGGTCAAGGTCATCGACATCGACCTGGAGCGCCGTCGGATCTCGTTGTCGCTCAAGCAAGCCAATGAGGACTACACCGAGGAGTTCGACCCGGCGAAGTACGGCATGGCCGACAGTTACGACGAGCAGGGCAACTACATCTTCCCCGAGGGCTTCGATGCCGAAACCAACGAATGGCTTGAGGGATTCGAAAAGCAGCGCGCCGAATGGGAAGCTCGGTACGCCGAGGCCGAGCGCCGGCACAAGATGCACACCGCGCAGATGGAGAAGTTCGCCGCCGCCGAGGCGGCTGGACGCGGCGCGGACGATCAGTCGTCGGCCAGTAGCGCACCGTCGGAAAAGACCGCGGGTGGATCACTGGCCAGCGACGCCCAGCTGGCGGCCCTGCGGGAAAAACTCGCCGGCAGCGCTTGATCTTGCAGCTGATCGCGTTCACGTAATGCTGCGCATCGGGCTGACCGGCGGCATTGGCGCCGGGAAGTCGTTGCTGTCCACGACGTTCTCGCAATGCGGCGGAATCGTTGTCGACGGCGATGTGTTGGCGCGTGAAGTGGTCCAGCCGGGCACCGAGGGGCTGGCCTCGCTGGTCGACGCGTTCGGTCGCGACATCCTGCTTGCAGACGGAGCGCTGGACCGGCAGGCGTTGGCGGCCAAGGCGTTTCGAGATGACGAGTCGCGCGGTGTGCTCAACGGAATCGTGCACCCGCTGGTCGCCCGGCGCCGATCCGAGATCATCGCGGCGGTTTCGGGGGACGCGGTTGTGGTCGAAGATATTCCACTGCTGGTGGAATCCGGGATGGCGCCATTGTTTCCGCTGGTGGTGGTGGTGCACGCCGACGTCGAGCTACGGGTGCGACGGCTGGTCGAGCAACGCGGCATGGCCGAAGCCGACGCCCGGGCTAGGATCGCTGCGCAGGCCAGCGACCAGCAGCGTCGTGCCGTCGCCGACGTCTGGCTGGACAACTCGGGCAGCCCAGAGGATTTGGTGCGGCGGGCCCGCGACGTCTGGAACACGCGCGTCCAGCCCTTCGCGCACAACCTGGCCCAACGTCAGATTGCGCGCGCGCCGGCTAGGTTGGTGCCGGCGGATCCAAGCTGGCCGGATCAGGCGCGGCGCATCGTCAACCGGCTAAAGATCGCGTGCGGGCATAAGGCCTTGCGAGTTGACCACATTGGGTCAACCGCCGTGTCGGGCTTCCCCGATTTTCTAGCCAAGGATGTCATCGACATCCAGGTCACCGTCGAATCACTTGACGTGGCCGACGAGCTGGCCGAGCCCTTGCTGGCCGCCGGCTACCCACGCCTCGAGCACATCACCCAGGACACCGAAAAGACCGACGCTCGCAGCACCGTCGGCCGCTACGACCACACCGACAGTGCCGCTCTGTGGCACAAGCGCGTGCACGCCTCGGCGGATCCCGGTCGGCCGACCAACGTGCACCTGCGGGTGCACGGCTGGCCCAACCAACAGTTCGCCCTGCTGTTCGTCGACTGGCTGGCGGCCAATCCCGGCGCGAGAGAAGACTATTTGACGGTCAAGTGTGACGCCGACAGGCGCGCCGACGGTGAGCTCGCGCGCTACGTCACCGCCAAGGAGCCGTGGTTCCTGGATGCCTACCAGCGGGCATGGGAGTGGGCGGATGCGGTGCACTGGCGTCCCTGAACGAGGGCCTGCCGCACTGGGCGATGACGCCATCGATCGAGCAGGCCGCCCAGCTGTCATCCCCGGCCAGCCTCATCTGAGGCTTCCAGCTCGGGGGCGCCGGCGCCCGGGGCGGTGGGCGCTTCTGCTACCCGAGCCGGCACGCGCGCTTCATGAGCCGCTGCGCCAGGTCAGCTCCATCCCCTTGGTGGCCAGCCAGCGGGTGAGGTCATAGCCGTTGCGGGCCAGGCCCTCGACGGCGTCGACTGCGTGCCGCACCGCCTGCTCGGCGACCGTCGGGGTCAACAGGCCGTGGCGGACGGCGTCGAGTAGTTCGTCGACGTCGGCGAGCTCGGCCCCGCCGCCGGTGCGGACTTCGATGTCGAGGTAGTGGTCTTCGGAACGCCATACGGAAGGGCCCGGTGTGTATTCGCCGACGTCCAGATAGTAGTCGTGATCGCGTTTGTGGCTGGGATTGAAGTGAAAGACAGTGGCGCGTAGGCCCAACGACGGCAACAGCCACGACTCGAGGTAGTGGAATTGGGCACGGCCCGGGGTGGGCCGGGCCAGGTAGAGCCCCCACGGATGCACCGTGTACTCATCGACCGCCCGCACTATGCCCTTCGGATCGGTATTGGTGTGGGCGATCAGGTCGAACGTCTCGTGCTTGGGTGGGTGAATGGCTCACCCTATCTGGTCGCACGAGGCGTGCCGGTACATCGACACGCCGGTACTGGTGGCATTCTGCGCACGCTCGCCGCACGGTGTGTCCGCGGGTGGCTCTAGGCTGGTTGGCGTGGCTTTCGCTACCGAGCATCCGGTGGTCGCGCATTCGGAGTATCGCGCGGTCGAGGAGATTGTGCGCGCCGGCGGTCACTTCGAGGTGGTCAGTCCGCATGCTCCGGCCGGCGACCAGCCGGCCGCAATCGACGAGCTGGAGCGGCGGATCAACGCGGGGGAGCGTGACGTGGTGTTGCTCGGCGCCACCGGCACCGGGAAGTCGGCGACCACCGCGTGGCTGATCGAACGCCTGCAGCGGCCCACCCTGGTGATGGCGCCCAACAAGACGTTGGCCGCCCAGCTGGCGAACGAACTGCGAGAGATGTTGCCGCACAACGCCGTCGAGTACTTCGTCTCGTACTACGACTACTACCAGCCGGAGGCGTATATCGCGCAGACCGACACTTATATCGAAAAGGATAGCTCCATCAACGACGACGTGGAGCGGCTGCGGCACTCCGCGACCTCGGCGCTGCTGTCGCGTCGTGACGTGGTGGTGGTGGCTTCGGTGTCCTGCATCTACGGCCTGGGCACACCGCAGTCCTACCTGGACCGCTCCGTCGAGCTGAAGGTGGGCGAGGAAGTGCCGCGCGATGGGCTGCTGCGGCTGCTGGTCGACGTGCAATACACCCGAAACGACATGTCCTTTACTCGCGGCTCGTTTCGGGTGCGCGGCGACACCGTCGAGATCATCCCCTCCTACGAAGAGCTGGCGGTTCGCATCGAGTTCTTCGGCGACGAGATCGAGGCGCTGTACTATCTGCACCCGCTGACCGGCGAGGTTATCCGCCAGGTCGACTCGCTGCGGATCTTTCCCGCTACCCATTACGTCGCCGGTCCGGAGCGGATGGCGCATGCCGTCTCGGCCATCGAGGAAGAACTCGCCGAGCGACTCGCCGAGCTTGAGAGCCAGGGCAAGCTGCTGGAGGCGCAGCGGCTGCGGATGCGCACCAACTACGACATCGAAATGATGCGGCAGGTCGGGTTCTGCTCGGGCATCGAGAACTACTCCCGCCACATCGACGGTAGGGGGCCCGGCACGCCGCCCGCGACCCTGCTCGACTATTTCCCCGAGGATTTCCTGCTCGTTATCGACGAGTCACATGTCACCGTGCCGCAGATCGGCGGCATGTACGAGGGCGACATCTCCCGCAAGCGCAACCTGGTGGAGTACGGTTTCCGGCTGCCGTCGGCGTGCGACAACCGTCCGCTGACCTGGGAGGAGTTCGCTGACCGGATCGGGCAGACGGTGTATCTGTCTGCCACCCCGGGGCCCTACGAGCTCAGCCAGACCGGCGGCGAGTTCGTCGAGCAGGTGATCCGGCCGACCGGTCTGGTGGACCCGAAAGTGGTAGTCAAGCCGACCAAAGGGCAGATCGACGACCTGATCGGCGAGATCCGCACACGGGCAGACGCCGACCAGCGGGTGCTGGTGACGACGCTGACCAAGAAGATGGCCGAAGACCTCACCGACTACCTGCTGGAGATGGGCATTCGGGTGCGCTACCTGCATTCGGAGGTCGACACGTTGCGCCGGGTCGAGTTGTTGCGCCAGCTGCGTCTGGGTGACTACGACGTGCTGGTCGGCATCAACCTGCTCCGCGAGGGCCTAGACCTGCCCGAGGTGTCGCTGGTGGCGATCCTCGACGCCGACAAAGAAGGATTCCTGCGGTCAAGCCGCAGCCTGATCCAGACCATCGGACGCGCCGCTCGCAACGTGTCCGGCGAGGTGCACATGTACGCCGACAAAATCACCGACTCGATGAGGGAAGCCATCGACGAGACCGAACGCCGGCGGGCCAAGCAGATCGCCTACAACGAGGCCAACGGAATCGACCCACAGCCGCTGCGCAAAAAGATCGCCGACATCCTCGATCAGGTCTATCGGGAGGCCGACGACACCGCCGTCGTCGAGGTCGGCGGATCCGGGCGCAACGCATCCCGCGGCCGGCGGGCTCAGGGTGAGCCCGGCCGGGCGGTCAGCGCCGGCGTGTTCGAGGGCCGCGACACCTCCGCCATGCCGCGCGCTGAGCTGGCCGACCTAATCAAAGACCTCACCGCACAGATGATGGCGGCCGCGCGCGACCTGCAGTTCGAGCTGGCGGCCCGGTTCCGCGACGAGATCGCCGACCTCAAGCGGGAGCTGCGGGGGATGGACGCGGCCGGCCTGAAGTGACCGAAACAGCGAGCGAGACCGGCAGCTGGCGTGAGCTACTGAGCAGGTATCTGGGCACCTCCATAGTGCTGGCCGGTGGCGTCGCGCTGTACGCCACCAACGAGTTTCTGACAATCAGCCTGCTGCCGAGCACAGTCGCCGACATCGGGGGTAGCCGACTGTACGCCTGGGTGACAACCCTGTATCTGGTCGGGTCGGTGGTGGCGGCGACCACCGTCAATACGATGTTGCTGCGCGTCGGGGCGCGCTCGTCGTATCTGATGGGGTTGGCCGTCTTCGGTCTGGCCAGCCTGGTATGTGCGGCGGCGCCGAGCATGCAGATTCTGGTGGCCGGGCGTACCTTGCAAGGAATAGCCGGTGGGCTGCTGGCCGGCCTAGGCTACGCGCTGATCAACTCGACCTTGCCCAAGTCGCTGTGGACCCGTGGCTCAGCACTGGTGTCGGCGATGTGGGGGGTCGCGACGCTGATCGGACCGGCGACCGGAGGCCTTTTCGCGCAGCTCGGGCTGTGGCGATGGGCGTTCGGCGTGATGACGTTGCTGACCGCGTTGATGGCCATGTTGGTGCCGGTCGCGCTCGGTGCCGGGCGGGTCGGCCCGGGCGGCGAGACGCCGGTGGGCAGCACACACAAGGTGCCGGTGTGGTCGCTATTGCTGATGGGGGCCGCCGCACTGGCGATCAGCGTCGCCGCGCTTCCGAACTACCTCGTCCAGACGGCCGGGCTGCTAGCCGCCGCCGCGCTGCTGGTTGCGGTGTTTGTGGTAGTCGACTGGCGGATACACGCAGCGGTGTTGCCGCCCAGCGTATTTGGCTCCGGACCGTTGAAATGGATTTACCTGACCATGTCGGTGCAGATGATTGCGGCAATGGTCGATACCTACGTGCCGCTGTTCGGTCAGCGACTGGGACACCTGACCCCGGTGGCAGCCGGGTTCTTGGGTGCCGCGCTGGCGGTGGGCTGGACGGTCGGTGAGGTCGCCAGCGCCTCGTTGAACAGTGCACGAGTTATCGGGCATGTCGTGGCAGCCGCACCGCTGGTGATGGCGTCGGGGTTGGCGCTAGGCGCCGTCACCCAGCGCGCCGATGCGCCGGTGGGGATCATCGCGCTGTGGGCGCTGGCGCTGCTGATCATCGGGACCGGCATCGGGATCGCCTGGCCGCATCTAACGGTGCGCGCTATGGATTCTGTCGCCGACCCGGCCGAGAGCAGCGCGGCGGCCGCGGCGATCAATGTCGTACAGCTGATCTCCGGTGCTTTCGGCGCCGGGCTGGCCGGTGTGGTGGTCAACACTGCCAAGGGCGGCGAAGTGGCGGCGGCTCGTGGGCTATACATGGCATTTACGGTGCTGGCCGCCGCTGGTGTCATCGCCTCCTACCAGGCCACGCACCGCGACCGGCGCTTACCGCGTTGACTTGACCACCTGCGAGTAGTGGAACTGCCAGCGCTCGACGATGCGGAAGCCGAGGTAGCTCGGGAACCGGTATACGGGCGTGCGCCCGAAGCCTGTTCCCGGTGACAACATTTCGCCGACCTGATGATCGGGCAACGACTTGTCACGATTGGCTATCGTCCACAGCGTGGGGCACTTGTCGATCTTGGCCGTCGTAAGCCACACAGCGACATGGCCATCCCACAAAGTGCCGACCTTGGGGCCGTAGGTGCCGCGCTCGACGTCAATCAGCGACCGGAACGCCGCCGGCCGGGTGGCCAGCAGGGCGCGGATGGGCCCGGGTCGCCAACCCGCGGTGTTGTCCACCAGCAGGCAATCCCCGGGCTTGGCATGGGCGCTGATGACATCTGCCACCTGGCTGTAATCCCAGCCCTCTTTCGCGTACGGCCCCCGCTGTGTGAAGAAGTAGTTCGGAAACGCTGCGGCGGCAAGGAGAAACACGACCCCGGCGATGAGCCACGGCTTGCGGGCGATGGTGACGACGCAAACCGCTAGGATGACGGCCGCGGCGGGGGCGGTGAGGATCAGGTAGCGCGGGTAGTAGATCGGTTCGACGGTCGCCGAGTAGATGAGGACGACGGCGGTGGGCACGACGATCCAGGCTGCGCTGACGAGCACGAGCCGGTGGGTATCGCCACCGGGTCCACGAGCTCCGGCCAGATGCGCCGCGATGCCGGCAGCGACGATGAGGCCCGCGAGGATGGCGAACGGAACACTGTGATCGAAATACTGGCGGTGTATGACGTCGAGAATGATGTTTCTGTTCAACCCTGCGATCCACCCGACCTGCCAAACCTGGCCGTGGGCGAACAGTATGAACGGTGTCATGGCCCCGAGCGCGGCTGCCGTGACGACCGTCCACCAGATCACGGGAGATTTGCGTGATTTCCCGGACGCCAGCAGCGGCACCATCGTCGCATAGGCCGGTACCAACAGGGCCAGGTTGATACTGACCAAGATCGACAGCATCAAAACCAGCGCGTAGAGCAGCCACCGCCGCTGGGTGTTGCACCGCACCGCGGCCACGAGTAATACGGTCAGCCAGACGGCGGCTGCTACCGACAGCGCGGAGGAGCGTGCTTCGATTCCGGCCCACGTCACCCTGGGCAGAATCGCGAACACGGCTCCCGCACACACCGCCGTGGTGCGTCCCGAAAACTGTTTGGCAAAAACCACCACGCCGGCGGCGGCCGCTCCAATGGCCAGGCAGCTGGGAAGCCGCGACCATAATTCGGTGGGCGGAAATATGGCGAACCAGCCATGCATCAACAGGTAGTACAGGCCGTGCACGGCGTCGATATGGCCCAGCAGACTCCATAGCTCTGGCAATGTCCGGCTGGCTGAAGCCGAGATCGTTGCCCCCTCGTCGAACCACAACGATGGCCTGCTTGCCCAGGCGCCGCTGATGACCGCGGCCAGCACTGCAATCGCCAGCGGGTCGAGCAGCCGGCCGCGCATCCGCGCCACCAACTCGTCGACGTGTGCTGCCGCGGGCTGCTCCAGAGTGGAGGCGGACATGATGCGGGTCACCTTAGGGTCCGCGCGATGATCCTGGTCACCGGCGGTTCGGCGACTGGGCAGCCCGGCGTGCGGCGGTGCGCCGGGACGACTCGCATGCATTTCCCAAAAAGCCTTGCACAGCAACATTTTCCGCGATCAGCGTGCGTATTGAATCGTCGTGTCATCGCCACCATTGTCGGCTGGTTCACCGCGATCGGGCAAATGAGGGTTGCGCCACGCCGTTGCGGTGTGATTAATCTGACCTATCTATATCCGGCAACGCGATACTGTCTGGGGTTGGCGTAGCAACCGACACCTGGGAGGGTAAATGAGCGCCTATAAGACCGTGGTGGTAGGAACCGACGGTTCGGACTCGTCGATGCGAGCGGTAGATCGCGCTGCCCAGATCGCCGGCGCAGACGCCAAGTTGATCATCGCCTCGGCATACCTACCTCAGCACGAGGACGCTCGCGCCGCCGACATTCTGAAGGACGAAAGCTACAAGGTGACGGGCACCGCCCCGATCTACGAGATCTTGCACGACGCCAAGGAACGAGCGCACAACGCCGGTGCGAAAAACGTCGAGGAACGGCCGATCGTCGGCGCCCCGGTCGACGCGTTGGTGAACCTGGCCGATGAGGAGAAGGCGGACCTGCTGGTCGTCGGCAATGTCGGTCTGAGCACGATCGCGGGTCGGCTGCTCGGATCGGTACCGGCCAATGTGTCACGCCGGGCCAAGGTCGACGTGCTGATCGTGCACACCACCTAGCGGCCGTTACCAGCCGCGCGCACGCCATTCGCTGAGGCTGGGGCGTTCGGCACCCAGCTCCGTGTCGTCACCGTGGCCGGGGTAGATGACGGTGGAGTCGGCGTACACGTCGAAAACCCGGGTGGTGACGTCGTCGAGCAGTTGGGTGAAGTCGGCAGGTTGCCAGGTTTTGCCGACACCGCCGGGGAACAAGCAGTCGCCGGTGAAGAGCTGTGTGACGCCTCCGGTCACCGGCCCGCCGAGGGCCAGCGCGATCGATCCGGGTGTGTGTCCGCGCAAGTGGATGACGTCGAATGTCAGCTCGCCGATGCGCACGCTGTCGCCGTGGGTGAGCAACCGGTCCGGTTTGACCGGCAGCGGGTCGGCGTCGATCGGATGGGCCGCGGTCGGCGCCCCGGTGGCCGCGGCCACCGCTTGCAGCGCCTGCCAGTGGTCGAAGTGCTGGTGACTGGTAACGATCAGGGCCAGCTTCGGCGCGTACCGCCGGACCAGGTCGATGAGGACCTCCGCGTCATTGGCGGCGTCGATCAGCAGGGTTTCTCCGGTCGCTGAACACGTCACCAGGTAGGCGTTGTTGTCCATCGGGCCCACCGATGCCTTGAGGATCGTGGCGCCGGGCAGGAAGCGACGCGCCGCCTTGCCGCGTTCGACGTGTCCGGTGTAGTTGTCGTCGACTGTTGTCATATGCGCCACTGCTCCTATGCCGGCTGCGCCGGCATCATCGTCGTTGGCGCGGGTCATATGCGCCACTGCTCCTATGCCGGCTGCGCCGGCATCATCGTCGTTGGCGCGGGTCATATGCGCCACTGCTCCTATGCCGGCTGCGCCGGCATCATCGTCGTTGGCGCGGGTCATATGCGCCACTGCTCCTATGCCGGCTGCGCCGGCATCATCGTCGTTGGCGCGGGTCATATGCGCCGACGTTACGACGTTACCGGTCCCCTGATGGTTGTCGGTACGGGCACATAGCATGGGATACGGCCTTTGGCCGGCGAGATGAGTTTCAGTGAAAGGGACAGCGTGGCTGACCGCCTGATCGTCAAGGGTGCGCGCGAACACAATCTGCGCAGCGTCGACCTCGACCTGCCCCGCGACGCGCTGATCGTCTTCACCGGGTTATCCGGATCGGGCAAGTCCTCGCTCGCGTTCGACACCATCTTCGCCGAGGGGCAGCGGCGTTACGTGGAGTCGCTGTCGGCCTACGCCCGCCAATTTCTCGGGCAGATGGACAAGCCGGACGTCGACTTCATCGAGGGGCTGTCTCCGGCGGTGTCCATCGACCAGAAGTCGACCAACCGCAACCCACGATCGACGGTCGGGACCATCACCGAGGTGTACGACTACCTGCGGCTGTTGTATGCGCGCGCGGGCACGCCGCACTGCCCGACCTGCGGGGAGCGAGTCGCGCGCCAAACCCCGCAACAAATCGTCGATCAGGTGCTGGCCATGCCGGAGGGCACTCGGTTTCTGGTGCTGGCCCCGGTGGTGCGTACCCGCAAGGGCGAGTTCGCCGATCTGTTCGATAAGCTCAACGCCCAGGGCTACAGCCGGGTGCGGGTCGACGGTGTGGTGCATCCGCTGACCGATCCGCCGAAGCTGAAAAAGCAGGAAAAGCACGACATCGAGGTGGTGGTGGACCGTCTCACCGTCAAGGCCGCCGCCAAGCGGCGGCTCACCGATTCGGTGGAAACCGCGCTGAATTTGGCCGACGGGATCGTGGTGCTCGAATTCGTCGATCATGAACTGGGTGCACCGCATCGCGAGCAGCGGTTCTCCGAGAAGCTGGCCTGCCCCAACGGGCACGCGCTGGCCGTCGACGACCTGGAGCCGCGGTCGTTCTCGTTCAACTCGCCCTACGGCGCCTGCCCCGAATGCAGTGGTCTGGGCATCCGCAAGGAGGTCGACCCGGAGCTGGTGGTGCCCGATCCGGATCGCACCCTGGCGCAGGGTGCGGTGGCGCCGTGGTCGAACGGCCACACCGCGGAGTACTTCACCCGGATGATGGCCGGCCTTGGCGAGGCGCTCGGGTTCGACGTCGACACGCCCTGGCGCAAGCTGCCGGCCAAGGCCCGCAAGGCGATTCTGGAAGGCGCCGACGAGCAGGTGCACGTGCGCTACCGCAACCGCTACGGACGCACCCGGTCGTATTACGCCGATTTCGAGGGTGTGCTGGCGTTCCTGCAACGCAAGATGTCCCAAACCGAGTCCGAGCAGATGAAGGAGCGCTACGAGGGTTTCATGCGGGACGTGCCCTGCCCGGTGTGTGCGGGCACCCGGCTCAAGCCCGAGATTCTGGCGGTGACGCTGGCTGGGGAGTCCAAGGGGGAGCACGGCGCCAAGTCCATCGCCGAGGTGTGTGAGCTGTCGATCGCCGACTGCGCGGACTTCCTGAACGCGCTCACGCTGGGTCCGCGCGAGCAAGCGATCGCCGGGCAGGTGCTCAAGGAGATCCGGTCGCGGCTCGGGTTTCTGCTCGACGTCGGGCTGGAGTACCTGTCGCTGTCCCGGGCGGCGGCCACGCTGTCCGGCGGTGAGGCACAACGTATCCGGCTGGCCACCCAGATCGGCTCCGGCCTGGTGGGTGTGCTCTACGTGCTCGACGAGCCGTCCATCGGGCTGCACCAGCGCGACAACCGTCGTCTTATCGAAACCCTCACCCGGTTACGGGATTTGGGGAACACTTTGATCGTCGTCGAGCACGACGAGGACACCATCGAGCATGCGGACTGGATCGTCGACATCGGCCCGGGGGCCGGTGAGCACGGTGGCCGCATCGTGCACAGCGGGCCCTACGATGAACTGCTACGCAACAAGGATTCGATCACCGGCGCCTACCTGTCCGGCCGGGAAAGCATTGAGATACCGGCGATTCGGCGTTCCGTCGACCCCCGTCGTCAACTCACCGTCGTCGGCGCCCGCGAGCACAACTTGCGCGGGATCGATGTGTCTTTCCCGCTGGGTGTGCTGACCTCGGTGACCGGTGTCTCGGGTTCGGGCAAGTCGACGTTGGTCAACGACATCCTGGCCGCGGTGCTGGCCAACCGCCTCAACGGCGCCCGGCAGGTCCCCGGCCGGCACACCCGGGTCACCGGGCTGGACTATCTGGACAAGCTGGTGCGGGTGGACCAATCGCCGATCGGGCGCACACCGCGATCCAACCCGGCCACCTACACCGGTGTGTTCGACAAGATCCGCACCCTGTTCGCCGCCACCACCGAGGCCAAGGTCCGCGGCTATCAACCCGGACGATTCTCGTTCAACGTCAAGGGCGGTCGCTGCGAGGCCTGCACCGGCGACGGCACCATCAAGATCGAGATGAACTTCCTGCCCGACGTGTACGTGCCGTGCGAGGTCTGCCAGGGGGCCCGGTACAACCGCGAAACCCTCGAGGTGCACTACAAGGGCAAGACCGTCTCGGAAGTGCTGGACATGTCCATCGAGGAAGCGGCGGAGTTCTTCGAGCCGATCGCCGGCGTCCATCGCTATCTACGCACCCTGGTCGACGTGGGCCTGGGCTACGTGCGGCTCGGCCAGCCCGCGCCCACGCTGTCCGGCGGTGAGGCCCAGCGGGTCAAGCTGGCCTCGGAGCTGCAGAAGCGCTCCACCGGGCGCACCGTCTACATCCTCGACGAGCCGACGACGGGACTGCACTTCGACGACATACGCAAGCTGCTCAACGTGATCAACGGCCTGGTCGACAAGGGCAATACGGTGATCGTCATCGAACATAACCTGGACGTGATCAAGACATCGGATTGGATCATCGACCTGGGCCCGGAGGGCGGTGCCGGCGGCGGAACCGTTGTCGCCCAAGGCACTCCGGAGGACGTTGCCGCGGTGCCGGCGAGCTACACCGGGAAGTTTCTCGCTGAGGTCGTCGGCGGCGGTGCCTCGGCCGCCACATCGCGGTCGAACAGACGGCGCAACGTCAGCGCCTGAGCTGGACTATCGCCGCGCGTCAAGTCTGTGCTCACGGCGGCGAACTGGGTGCGGTCTCACTCATCGGTGTGCATCGACTCACGGATCTGAGCTAGCCGTTCGGCTGCCGCGCGCTGCCGCTGCGCGTACTGATCTTCGAGCCGGCGGCCTTGCGGGCTCTCGGCGTCGAGTTCGGTTGCCCCCAGGGCCGTTCCGTATCGGGTTTCGATCTTCTCGCGGACGGATTCGAAGGTCGGTACCCCAGCGCTGTCGTACCGCGGATCGGACTCGGAATTCGGCGTCGTGGCTTCCGGTGGTGTCGGTTCGTCGGGCATGCTCTGGCAATGCTCCTATCTGCCGGTACCGGCGATCTGCTGTGTCGTACCCGGCAACGGGATCTTAGGCACTCCCGGAGTGGCCAGTTGGCCGGCCAGCCATGGCAGCGCCGCAGCGAAAACCCGGTCGGCGAAAGGCCAGTCGTGCTTGCCCGGTTGTGGAACCACGGCGCAGTAGATGCCGTTGGCGCGGCCGAGGGCGCACAGTGCATTGGCGGCAGCAGCCTGGTTGCCTGGGTTGGCGGCGGCATCGCGACCGGCCAGCCGCATCGTGGTGGTATCGGCGACAGCGTTGTCGGGCGAGGGTGGACCCGGCGAAGAGATCGCGAACCAACCCGACAGTCCGGTGTAGCTGCCATGCCGGGTGATCACCGTCGTCGGGTCAAACGCCGACCAGGCGTCTTCGTTGCCGCCGAACAACCTGACGATGGTTTGCGTCTTGTTGCCAGCGTTCGGGTAGAAATCACCGGCGATGTCGACAAACGCGCTAAACAGTGTCGGGTGCATGACGGTCAGATCCACCGCGCAGGTCCCACCCATCGACCAACCCACGATGCCCCAGCTGGTCTGTTCGGGACTGACGCCGAATTTCGAGACCATGTAGGGCACAACATCTTTAGTCAAGTGGTCGGCCGCGTTGCCACGCCGTCCATTGACGCATTCGGTGTCGTTGTTGAACGCGCCGCCGGAATCCACGAATACCACGACGGGAGCATTGCCGCTGTGGGCGGCCGCAAAGTCGTCGAGCGTCTTCACCGCGTTACCGGCTCGCGCCCAATCGGCGGGTGTGTTGAATTGACCGCCGATCATCATCACCGTCGGCAGCTGCGGCGGCGGAGGGTTCTCGGAACGATGCTCTCGGTCGAACCAGGCCGGCGGCAGGTACACCAGTTCGCCGCGATGCTTGAAGTGTGATGCGTCGGAAGGGATCACCACTGGCAACAAGGTGCCGTGCGACGGCCGCACCCCACTGTGCGCCAGTGCGGCAACAGCGGCCTGATCGGCCTGGTCGGGCAACGGGCCGGAGGTGAGCTGGTTCCACGCGGTCTGCACGGTCGGGAAGTAGCCAACCCACAGGTTGAGCGTCAAGGTCGCGCTGAGCAGACAGAGGGGCACGGCCAGCAGCGACGCGCCGCGGCGCCACCACCGCGCGCTGCGCCAGCCCAGGATCAAAACCGTCGCCGCCGCGCCGGTCAACGCGACCCAGATCCACAGCGTGCTCGGCGGCCGTTCGTTGGCCAGGCCGTTGCCGGTGACATACCAGCGCGTCCCCCATGCCAGGGTGGCCCCGATAGCGGCGGCCGTCGGCAGCCACCGCCGTTGCCAGTGACGTGATCGCCACCCTGCCGCCAGCACCAGCACGACCGCGGTCACGACCTGGACAGCGAGCGGCACCCAACCGTGCATCAGCGATGTGTGGCCTACTGCTAACGGCTGCGTCGCGGCTGGCGGCGTCGACGCGGTCACCAGTTCATTCTGAGCCATTTCGGGCGGTGATTTGTTGGGGGTTTCCTGTGATCCGACGGACGCCCACCGGCTCCGGCTAATGCGGTTTTGCCAACGGAAAGGGCAGTGTTTCGCGAATGCTGCGCCCAGTGATCAGCATGACCACCCGGTCAATGCCCATGCCCAAGCCGCCGGTGGGCGGCATGGCGTACTCCATCGCTTGCAGGAAGTCTTCGTCGAGTTCCATCGCCTCGGGGTCTCCGCCGGCGGCCAGCAGGGACTGCTCCTGCAGGCGGCGCCGTTGCTCCACCGGGTCGGTCAGCTCGCTGTAGGCGGTGCCCAGCTCGATACCCCACGCCACCAGGTCCCAACGCTCGGCGACACCGCGCTTGCTGCGATGCGGTCGGGTCAACGGTGACACCGATGTCGGAAAGTCGATGTAGAACGTCGGTTGCTCGGTGCGGCACTCCACCAGGTGCTCGTATAGCTCGAGCACGACCGCGCCGGCATCCCATTGGGTCCGATAGGGGACACCGGCGGCGTCGCACAGCTTGCGGAGAGTGGTCAAGCCGGTATCGGCGTCGATGCGTTCACCGAGTGCTTCCGAGATCGCATCATGCACCGTCCGCACCGGCCATATCCCGGAGATGTCGACCGGTTCGAGGTGGTGGCGGGTGCCGTCGGAACCCTTGTCCGTCCGGGGCCGCATGGCGATGGGCGCCCCGTTGGCGGCCTGGGCGGCGTTCTGGATGAGTTCGCGGCAGCCGTCAACCCACTCAAGGTAGTCGGCGTGTGCTTGATAGGCCTCCAGTAGGGTGAACTCCGGGTTGTGGCTGAAGTCGACGCCCTCGTTGCGAAAGGCACGGCCGAGCTCGAATACCCGTTCCACGCCGCCGACGCACAGGCGCTTGAGGTAGAGCTCTGGTGCGATGCGCAGGAACAGATCCATGGAATACGTGTTGATGTGCGTGACGAACGGTCGGGCGGTGGCGCCGCCGTGCAGCTGCTGTAGGATCGGCGTTTCGACCTCGACGAATCCCTTTGCGAACAGCGTCTCGCGCACAGCGCGCAGCACGCTGCTGCGAGCGGTGATCAGCGCACGGGACTCAGCGTTGACCGCCAGGTCGAGGTAACGGGTCCGGACTCGGGCTTCGGGATCCAGTAGCCCCTTCCACTTATTCGGCAACGGCCGCAAACACTTACCGATCAGGCGCCAGCCGCTGACGATCAACGATGGAGTTCCGGTCTTGCTGGCGCCCATGTGTCCGGTCATCTCCACCAGATCACCCAGATCGGTCGCCGCGTTGAAGTCGGCCGCGCAGCCCTGGTCCAGGCGTGAATTATCCAGCAGCACTTGCATTTCGCCCGACCAGTCGCGCAGCTGGGCGAACAACACACCACCGTAGTTACGTATTCGCATGATGCGTCCGGACACCGACACGCTAGCCTGGTGGTCTGCGGCCAGCGCCTGTGCCACCGTGTGACTGGGCGGCCGGCCCACGGGAAAGGCGTCAATGCCGCTGCTCCGCAGCTTCTCTAGCTTGTCGAACCGAACTCGCACCTGCTCGGGTAGCCGCCGCTCGACCCCGTCGCCATTGGTGAGGCCTACTTGCCGCAGCCCGCTCACGTCCGGTGCCGAGCCGTCGTGATGCAATAGGCCGGTGGCCGCCAACCGCTCGGGCACTGCCGGATGATGCCCCGTGTGTACTCGGTTGCGCCGGCTGAACGGCAGCACGAGGAACCCCTCTGCGATCACCGAGGCGACGCCCACTCGGGGAATCACTCGGGCGTCTTCGTAGCAGGCGTAGCGCGGTACCCATTCGGGTTGGTACTTCATGTTGGAGCGGTAGAGCGTCTCGAGCTGCCACCACCGTGAGAAGAAGACCAGCAGCCCCCGCCACAACCGGGCAACCGGGCCGGCGCCGAGTTGGGCGCCCTGCTCGAAGGCCGCGCGAAACACCGCGAAGTTCAACGAAATACGAGTGATACCAAGGCGTTCAGCGTGCAAGGCGAGTTCGCTGACCATAAGTTCGATAGTGCCGTTCGGGGATTGTGGAGAACGACGCATCAAATCCAGGGAGACACCGGTGGTTCCCCACGGCACCAGCGACAGCATTGCCAGCACCTGGTTGTGCGGATCAATCGCCTCCACCAGCAGGCAGTCGGAGTCCGCGGGGTCGCCGAGGCGGCCCAGCGCCATCGAGAAGCCGCGCTCGGTCTCGGTGTCGCGCCAGGAATCCGCCCGTGTGATGGTCTGCGCCATCTCGTCTTCGGCAATGTCGCGATGCCGCCGGATGCGCACCGTCAACCCCGCCCGCCGGGCCCGCGTCACGGCCTGGCGCACCCCGCGCATCTCCGGGCCGGACAACTTGAAATCGGCTGGCCGCAGGATGGCCTCATCGCCCAGCTCGAGCGCGGTTAGGCCCGCTTCGCGATATGTCTGAGCCCCTTGTGAACTGGCGCCCATCACGCCGGGTGCCCAGCCGTAGGTCTGGCACAGCCGCAGCCACGCGTCGACGGCCTGCGGCCATGCTCTGTGGTCGCCTACCGGGTCGCCGCTGGCTAGGCAGACACCGACCTCGACACGGTAGGTGATACAGGCGCGGCCGCTGGATGCGAATACCACCGACTTGTCGCGACGGGTGGCGAAGTAGCCCAGTGAGTCGTCCTTCCCATACAAATCCAATAACCCGCGGATAGCGGATTCGTCCTCTCCGGTCAGCGCATTGTCAGCGCGCTGAGATAGGAACAAGACGATCGCAGCCCCGATCAACGCGAACGCGCCGAACAACCCGAAGATCGCGTTGAGGAAGACGTGCGGTCTGCCGGTGAACAGATCGGGATCGGCGAGGGCGAATCCGACCACCCGGTTGGCCGCGTAACCCAACCGCTCGTCCGGCGCTAGTGATCCCGGAAACAGTTCGACCAGACCCCAAGACGCCACGATTCCGACCACCGCGCCGGCAAGCCACACCGCAGCCGCCCGAAACAGCGCGCCCCTGCGGACCTTGGCCCAGAACTCCCGATAGCCCAGCACCAGAACGACGATTGCCACAACATGCACGGCGAATCCGAGATTCTCCCCGAAGCTCTCGGCGGCGGTGTTGCCGCCCGCTGCGATCTCGGCGGCGTTGACCACGGCGGCCAGGACCATATTTGCCAGCAAGACCAACCAGGCAATGCGTTTGCGTGCCGTTAACGCGGCGGCCAGCAATGCCAGCACGAAGGACCACGCGAAGTTGGTGTCGGGGAAGTTGAACAGATAATCGTTGATGAATTCGCGCGGAACCTTGATGATCCACCGAATCAACGGCGACACACTGGCCAGTAGTGACAGGGTCGCGATCACGCCGACGGTCCAGCCGGCTGCCGCGGGAACCCAGTGATACCGGGAGTTTCCCCTGGTGGCCGAGCGAGGTTTGGTGAGTGTCACAGACCGCGAGGATATTCCCAAAAGCCGGGAAATGCCCGGCGTTGCAGCCCTTTGTAGCCCCGCATCGGTGTGCTGAGGGCACCGGCTGATGTCGGCCGTTGTCTTAGATGACGTGTCATGGCTGTTAGACTGGACGCCGCGACCATCCCGGCGAAGGCCAGGGACAGTTAAGTGGAGTCCCACTCCCACCGCTAGCCACGAGATCGTTTCACACCTTCTCAAGGTTCAGCGGTCCGGTCACAGGCATCTCGGATGCCTGTTCTGCGTGCAGCGTGGGCGGCTTTGGCCGCGATCGGTCGGCATTGGGCCCTGCTTGTGCAGGGCTTTTTTTGCTGATGGTTTGGGTGTGTTCCCCACCTGATTCCGGCCGGGTCCAACAAGCTGGTCGCGCCTGGAACAGCAGCCAACGAGGGAGGCCCCATCAGCACTGAAACCCGCGTCAACGAGCGCATCCGCGTACCTGAAGTCCGATTGATCGGCCCAGGGGGGGAGCAGGTAGGCATTGTGCGTATCGAAGACGCACTTCGCGTCGCCGCGGACGCAGATCTCGACCTTGTCGAAGTTGCTCCCAATGCCAGACCGCCGGTCTGCAAGATCATGGACTACGGCAAGTACAAGTACGAGGCCGCGCAGAAGGCGCGCGAATCCCGCAGAAACCAACAGCAGACCGTCGTCAAAGAACAAAAGCTGCGACCAAAGATTGACGATCACGATTACGAGACCAAAAAGGGTCACGTCGTCCGCTTCTTGGAGGCGGGATCGAAGGTCAAGGTCACCATTATGTTCCGTGGACGTGAGCAGTCGCGGCCGGAGTTGGGCTATCGATTGCTGCAGCGGCTGGGTGCGGACGTCGCCGATTACGGATTCATCGAGACGTCCGCCAAGCAGGACGGACGCAACATGACGATGGTGCTGGCACCGCACCGCGGTGCGAAGACCCGCGCTAGGGCCCGCCACCCGGGTGAACCGGCCGGCGGGCCGCCGCCCAAGCCCACGGCCGGTGACAGCAAAGCCGCACCGAACTAGCTCGCCAGCAAGACACGCAGAACCTAGAAATTCTAGAAATTGAGGAAACATGCCCAAGGCCAAGACCCACAGCGGGGCCTCGAAGCGGTTCCGGCGCACCGGTACCGGCAAGATCGTCCGGCAGAAGGCCAACCGTCGGCACCTGCTCGAGCACAAGCCGAGCACCCGCACCAGGCGCCTGGACGGCCGCACCGTGGTGGCAGCCAACGACACCAAACGGGTCACGTCGTTGCTGAACGGCTGACCGTACCGCCGGCCGGCTCCGGCACCTGACCAATCACGTCCGAACGAGAGTAGGAAGATCCATGGCACGCGTAAAGCGGGCGGTCAACGCCCACAAGAAGCGGCGCAGCATCCTGAAGGCATCGCGAGGCTATCGCGGCCAGCGATCGCGGCTTTACCGCAAAGCCAAAGAGCAGCAGCTGCATTCACTGAACTACGCCTACCGTGACCGCCGGGCGCGTAAGGGCGAGTTCCGCAAGTTGTGGATCGCACGGATCAACGCGGCTGCGCGCCTCAACGACATCACCTACAACCGGCTTATCCAGGGGCTGAAGGCCGCCGGCGTCGAGGTGGACCGGAAAAACCTCGCCGACATTGCGATCAGCGACCCGGCGGCGTTCACCGCGCTGGTCGACGTCGCCCGGGCGGCACTGCCCGAAGACGTCAACGCCCCCTCCGGGGAGGCCGCCTGATCCGGATTCCGGCCTGAGGCAGGGCTACGCCGGTGCTCACCGAACGCTCGGCCAGGGTGGCCACGGCGGTCAAACTGCATCGTCACGTAGGCCGGCGCCGGGCGGGACGTTTTCTCGCCGAAGGCCCCAACCTGGTAGCGGCGGCGTTGGCGCGCGGGCTGGTACGGGAGGTATTCGTCACCGAAGTTGCGGCGCGGCGGCACGAGCTCTTGTTGGCCGCGCACGAGGCTTCGGTTCATCTGGTGACTGAGCGGGCCGCGAAGGCGCTCTCTGATACGGTCACGCCGGCCGGGTTGGTGGCGGTGTGCGATCTGCCGGCGACCCGACTTGAGGATGTATTGGCCGGCTCACCTCAGCTGATCGCGGTGACCGTCGAGATCCGCGAGCCGGGCAACGCGGGTACGGTAATCCGCATCGCCGACGCCATGGGTGCCGCGGCGGTGATCCTCGCCGGGCGCAGCGTCGACCCATGCAACGGCAAGTGTCTGCGCGCGTCCACCGGTAGCATCTTCGCGATCCCGGTCGTCGTCGCGCCCGATGTCGGTGCCGCCATCGCCGACCTGCGAGCGGCCGGACTGCAGGTGCTGGCCACCGCAGTGGACGGCGAGATGGCTCTCGACGATGCCGATCGGCTGCTTGCCGAGCCGACGGCATGGCTGTTCGGGCCCGAAGCACACGGGTTGTCGGCCGAGATCGCGGCCTTGGCGGACCACCGCGTACACATCCCGATGTCGGGAGGGGCGGAGAGCCTCAACGTCGCGGCCGCGGCCGCGATCTGTCTGTATGAGAGCGCTCGGGCGTTGGGCCGCCGCTGATTGTCCGGCCCTACGCAGCGCGGCTGGGGCCCCGCGCCGGCCGCACGCCGGCCAGCGAAAGTGTGGAATGGACCAGCGCCCCGGCGCGTTCCATCAGGGCCTTGGCGGGATCGAGAGCCGACCGGGTAAAGCGATGGGAACGGGGTGGGAAGTAGTGCATCGGCAGCCCCTGCCGATCCCGTGGTGGCGCCATGAAGCCGGGCGCTTGCACCAGGGGCGCGTCATGGCGAGTACGGCCTGCCGCTCGCCGGTAGGCGGCCAGCGCGCGCGGGTGCAACCGGATTTCGTCGGGCACCGCCAAAAACGCCAGTTCTACCACCTTGCCGAACACTCGCAGCAACACCTCGTCACCCGGTGTCCAGTGCATTCCCGCCTTCTCCCGCACGGCCGGGTCGAACAGGCCGGCCGCGATCCAGCGCTGACCGGCTATTAGCGGCTTGAACAGCTGATCCCAGATCGGCGTTGGCATGAGTACAAACCTCGGTTTGGGAATCCGCATCTGGAGGATGTCCACGGTCGCCTGATTGATCTCGAGCTTGTCGCGGCACACCCGGTCCCAATAGTCCTGAAAGTCTTCCCACGACTTGGGCACCGGTCGCATGCTCATCCCATACATCCGGTACCAGCGCACGTGCTCCTCGAAGAGCTGGTGTTTTTCGGCCTCGGTCAAGCCTCCGCAGAAGTATTCGGCGACCTTGATGACAAGCATGAAAAACGTCGCATGCGCCCAGTAGAACGTATCTGGATTCAGCGCGTGATAGCGACGCCCCTCAGCGTCGACTCCCTTGATGGTTCGGTGGTAGCCCTTGATCTGCTGGCCGGTCTGGGCCGCTCGGTCACCGTCATAGACCACACCCATGATCGGGTACACCGAGCGGGCTACCCGCTGCAAGGGTTCGCGGAGCAGGATTGAATGCTCCTCGACACCGGCACCTAGCTCGGGATACATATTTTGGATCGCGCCGATCCACACACCCATCATCCCGGTGCGCAGGTCTCCGAAATATTTCCAGGTCAGCGAATCGGGCCCGAGCGGGTCGGCGGATGTCCTCGATGCGACAGTCATGACTGCCTCCGTGCCAGGTTAGTCTGCGCCCACGATAGGCATTGACAACGCGCGTTGTCCACGATTTGGTCCGCCGATATCGCGCCGTGTCACCCAGTGCCTCCTCCGGGTGGCAACGAGCGTGGACGAGGACTGCAGCTGCATAGCTTGGCCCGCGGTGCGTGCGGGGGCAGGGAGTCCAATGAAAAATGTTGCTTAGAACGCCAGAAAGTTTTTAACTAGATCAGGATTGCTTAGCTGTAGACTTTATTTCTCAATGACCACGTAAGGATTGCTGCGGCCAGTACAACGTGTACAAGGAGTCGGGCTATGTCGTTTCTCACCGTGGCGCCGGACATGGTAACGGCGGCCGCCGGGAATTTGGAAAGCGTTGGCTCGGCACTGAATGAGGCCGCTGCGGCGGCGGCGCCAGCCACGGTTGGGCTGGCGGCCCCGGCCGCGGATCGGGTGTCGGCGGTCGTCGCGGCGATGTTGGGGGCATATGCCCGGGATTTTCAAGGCATCAGTGCTCAGATCGCGGGTTTTCATAACCAGTTCGTGGGCGCGTTGCGGGGCGGTGCGGCCGCCTACGCCAGCGCCGAAGCCGCCAACGTCCAGCAGACCGTGGTGAACGCCGTGAATGCGCCCGCCCAGGCGCTGTTGGGGCACCCGTTGATCGGGCCCGAGACGGTCGGCTCCAGCGCCGCCGCGGTCTCCTTCGGCTTCGGCCCGTTGCTCCTCGCTGGTAGCGATCCGCTGCTGGCCGTGCCATTCAGCTATCCGGCCAGTCTGCCCACCCCATTCGGTCCAGTAACGATGACGCTCAACGGGTCGTTTGATCCGCTTACCCAACAGGTTGTTTTCGACTCGGGATCACTCACCGCGCCCGCTCCGTTCGTGTACGGTCTTGGTGCGGTAGGTCCAGCTCTCACCACCATGACCGCGCTGCAAAACAGCGGCACAGCATTTTCCGGCGCGGTGCAAAGCGGGAACCTGCTAGGGGCCGCGGGCGCGCTTCTGCAAGCTCCCGGCAACGCGGTGACCGGCTTCCTGTTTGGCCAAACAGCGATATCGCAGTCGATACCGGGGCCATCGAATCTGGGCTACGAGTCGGTGGGTATCAGCGTTCCGGTCGGGGGGCTCTTGGCTCCGCTGCAGCCCGTGACGGTCACGTTGACGCCCACATCTGGTATGCCGACTGCCATTCAATTGAGTGGTACGCAGTTTGGCGGCCTTCTTCCCGCCCTACTCAACGGTTTCTAACCGTCTGCGGACAGCCGCCGCAAACCGCGTGATCAGCGTGTTTGATGCGACTTGTGCCACAAACACCGAGGTCGTCATTGCCGGGCTCAGCCCGCACCACCTACCCTTGCCACGTGGAGGTCGGGCCGCAGGATTCGGAGTCCGGCGCGCCCGACGAGACGGCAACCGCCATGGCGTCGCCAGTACCTCGACAACGGTCCGCACTACGCTGGCTGCGCACCGTGAACCGCAGCCCTGGCCTGGTGTCATTCATCCACCGGGCGCGCCGCCTGTTGCCTGGCGATCCGGAATTCGGCGACCCGTTGTCCACCGCGGGTGAGGGTGGTCCACGTGCCGCGGCTCGAGCTGCCGATCGGCTGCTGCGGGATCGCGATGCGGCCTCGCGCGAGGTCGGCCTGAGTGTGCTGCAGGTGTGGCAGGCGTTGACCGAGGCCGTTTCCCGCCGGCCGGCAAACCCGGAGGTGACGTTGGTGTTCACCGACCTGGTCGGCTTTTCCACGTGGTCGTTGCACGCTGGTGACGATGCCACCCTCACGCTGCTGCGGCAGGTGGCCCGGGCTGTCGAATCCCCCCTCCTGGACGCCGGCGGGCACATCGTCAAACGGCTGGGCGACGGGATCATGGCGGTGTTCCGCAATCCGACCGTCGCGCTGCGAGCCGTGCTCGTCGCCCAAGATGCTGTGAAGTCGCTTGAAGTGCAAGGCTATACACCGCGAATGCGGATCGGTATCCACACCGGCCGGCCGCAGCGGCTGGCCGCCGACTGGCTCGGCGTCGACGTCAACATCGCCGCCCGGGTTATGGAACGTGCCACCAAAGGGGGCATCATGATCTCGCAACCGACCCTGGACCTGATCCCGCAAAGTGAGTTGGACGCGCTGGGCGTCGTGGCCCGGCGGGTGCGTAAACCCGTGTTTGCCAGCAAGCCCACCGGCATTCCGCCCGACTTGGCGATCTATCGCATCAAGACTGTTAGCGAGTCGACAGCTGCCGATAACTTCGATGAGATGAGTCCCGATGCACAGTAGAACGCGATGATCTACCGCGTCGCCTGCCTGCTGGCCCGGATCCGGTTCACCGTGGGCTACGTGGCGGCTCTTGCATCGGTCAGCACCACCATCCTGATGCATGGTCCGCAGGTGCACGCCCAGGTGATTCGGCATGCCAGTACGAACCTGCACAACCTGGCCCATGGACACCTGGGAACGCTGTGGAACAGCGCCTTCGTCATCGACGAGGGCCCGCTTTATTTCTGGTTACCCTGCTTGGCGTGTCTGCTCGCGGTCGCGGAGCTGCAGCTGCGCAGCTTGCGGCTGACCGTGGCGTTCGTCGTCGGTCATATTGGGGCGACACTGTTGGTGGCGGCCGTGCTTGCCGGGGCGATCGAGATCGGCTGGTTGCCATGGTCCATTAGCCGGGTCAGCGATGTCGGGATGAGCTACGGTGCCCTCGCGGCGCTCGGGGCGCTGACCGCGGCAATCCCTGGGCGGTGGCGGCCGGCATGGATTGGTTGGTGGGTATCGCTGGGCTTGGCGACTGCGACCATCGGCGGTGGTTTCACCGATGCCGGCCACACGGTTGCGTTGCTGTTGGGCATGTTAGTGACTGCCTGCTTCACCCGGCCCGCGCGCTGGACACTCGGGCGGTGTGCCTTGCTGGCGGTGGCGTCGGGGTTCTGCTTGGTGCTGCTAGCCCATAGCTGGTGGAGCTTGGTGAGTGGGTCGGCCTTGGGTCTACTCGGGGCCCTGGGTGCCGCCGGGTTTGCGCGTTGGACCAGAGCGCGCGCCACATCGCTGCCACCCGGCGCGCTGGCGATTCCGCAGCCGGCGCTAAGTCGCTGAGTCCCGCACAACGCGTGCCGAGCCGGGCCGACCGAATCACCTATGATTTGCACTTGCGTCACGCCGTTAGCGGGCAAGTCGGGTACGTCCATCAGTCCAGTTTCCGCTCCGCGACGATGCGGGCGGTCCGAATAGCCTCGTCAGCAAGGAGAGTGGCGCCGCGTGGGTGATCCCCCCCTCGAGTCGATTGTGTCGATGTTGTCGCCGGAGGCATTGACCACGGCGGTCGACGCCGCCCAGCAGGCCATCGCCCTAGCGGACACCCTGGACGTCCTGGCGCGCGTCAAGACGGAGCATCTCGGCGACCGCTCGCCGTTGGCGCTGGCGCGGCAGGCGCTGGCCGTGCTGCCCAAAGAACAGCGAGCCGAGGCCGGTAAGCGCGTCAACGCCGCCCGCAATGCCGCTCAGCGCAGCTACGACGAACGGCTGGCGACGCTGCGTGCCGAGCGCGACGCGGCCGTGCTGGTGGCCGAAGGTATCGATGTCACATTGCCCTCGACTCGGGTGCCGGCCGGCGCCCGGCACCCGATCATCATGTTGGCCGAACACGTCGCCGACACGTTCATCGCGATGGGATGGGAACTGGCCGAGGGGCCCGAGGTGGAGACCGAGCAGTTCAACTTCGACGCCCTCAACTTCCCTGCCGACCACCCTGCGCGCGGCGAACAAGATACCTTCTACATCGCGCCGGAGGATTCGCGGCAGCTGCTGCGCACCCATACCTCACCGGTGCAGATTCGCACCCTGCTAGCGCGTGAGCTGCCGGTCTACATCATCTCGATCGGTCGTACCTTTCGCACCGACGAACTCGACGCCACCCACACGCCCATCTTCCATCAGGTGGAAGGCCTAGCGGTGGACCGCGGTCTGTCGATGGCTCACCTACGTGGAACGCTGGACGCTTTTGCGCGCGCCGAGTTCGGGCCGTCTGCGCGGACCCGGATCCGGCCACACTTCTTCCCCTTCACCGAACCGTCCGCCGAGGTCGATGTGTGGTTTGCCAACAAGATTGGCGGCGCCGACTGGGTGGAGTGGGGCGGGTGCGGAATGGTGCATCCGAACGTGTTGCGGGCCACCGGCATTGATCCCGATCTCTACTCCGGTTTCGCGTTCGGGATGGGGTTGGAACGCACCCTGCAGTTTCGCAACGGCATTCCTGACATGCGCGACATGGTCGAAGGCGACGTCCGATTCTCGTTGCCGTTCGGGGTGGGTGCCTGATGCGGCTACCCTACAGCTGGCTGCGCGAGGTGGTTGCGGTCGGCGCTTCGGGCTGGGACGTTACCCCAGGCGAACTCGAGCAGACGCTGTTGCGCATCGGCCACGAGGTCGAAGAGGTCATCCCCCTTGGTCCGGTGGACGGCCCGGTGACCGTGGGGCGGGTGGCCGATATCGAGGAGCTCACCGGCTACAAGAAGCCGATCCGGGCCTGCGCGGTAGATATCGGCGATTGGCAGTATCGCGAGATTATTTGTGGTGCAACCAATTTCGCGGTTGGTGATCTGGTGGTGGTAGCGCTGCCCGGTGCCACGCTGCCCGGTGGATTCACCATTAGCGCCCGCAAGGCCTACGGTCGCAACTCCGACGGAATGATCTGCTCGGCAGCCGAACTCAATTTGGGCGCAGACCATTCCGGGATCCTGGTGTTGCCCCCCGGAGCCGCCGAGCCCGGAGCTGACGGCGCGGGCGTGCTGGGGCTCGACGACGTGGTCTTCCATCTGGCCATCACCCCAGACCGCGGTTACTGCATGTCGGTGCGCGGCTTGGCCCGCGAGCTCGCGTGCGCCTACGACCTGGACTTCGTCGACCCCGCCAGCAACTCGCGGGTGCCGCCGCTACCCATCGAGGGGCCAGCCTGGCCGCTGACGGTTCAGCCCGAGACGGGGGTGCGCCGGTTCGCGCTACGCCCGGTCATCGGGATCGACCCCGCCGCGGTATCGCCCTGGTGGTTGCAGCGCCGACTGCTGCTCTGCGGTATCCGCGCGACCTGTCCGGCGGTCGACGTGACCAATTACGTGATGCTCGAACTTGGCCACCCCATGCACGCCCACGACCGCAACCGGATCAGCGGAACCCTCGGAGTGCGGTTCGCCCGGTCCGGCGAGACCGCCGTGACCCTCGACGGTATCGAGCGCAAGCTCGATACCGCCGATGTCCTGATCGTCGACGATGCTGCGACAGCGGCGATCGGCGGCGTGATGGGGGCGGCCAGCACCGAAGTGCGGGCCGACTCCACCGATGTCCTGTTGGAGGCCGCGATATGGGACCCGGCTGCGGTATCGCGTACCCAGCGGCGGCTGCACCTGCCTAGCGAGGCCGCCCGTCGTTACGAGCGGACGGTGGACCCGGCCATCTCCGTGGCCGCTTTGGACCGGTGCGCAAGGCTGCTCGCCGACATCGCCGGGGGGGAGGTTTCTCCCACCCTTACCGACTGGCGGGGTGACCCGCCGTGTGATGACTGGTCACCGCCGCCGATCCGGATGGGAGTCGATGTGCCGGACCGCATCGCCGGGGTGGCCTATCCGCAGGGCACTACTGCCAGGCGCTTGGCCCAGATCGGCGCGGTGGTGACCCACGACGGCGACACCTTGACCGTGACCCCGCCGAGTTGGCGACCTGATCTGCGGCAACCCGCAGACCTTGTCGAGGAGGTGCTGCGGCTTGAGGGGCTGGAAGTTATCCCGTCGGTGCTGCCACCGGCGCCCGCGGGTCGTGGACTCACCGCTGGGCAGCAGCGCCGTCGCACGATCGGCAGGTCGCTGGCGCTGTCGGGCTATGTCGAGATTCTGCCGACTCCATTTCTGCCGGCCGGTGTGTTCGATTTGTGGGGGCTGGAAGCCGATGACTCACGGCGCATGACCACGCGGGTGCTCAACCCGCTGGAGGCCGATCGTCCGCAACTGGCGACCACGCTGCTGCCGGCCCTGCTGGAAGCCTTGGTGCGCAACGTGTCCCGAGGGCTGGTCGACGTCGCGCTGTTCGCCATCGCCCAGGTGGTCCAGCCGACCGAGCAGACGCGCGGTGTCGGGTTGATCCCGGTTGACCGGCGGCCGACCGATGATGAGATCGCCATGCTGGATGCCTCGCTGCCCCGGCAACCCCAGCACGTCGCGGCGGTGCTGGCCGGACTGCGCGAGCCTCGAGGCCCCTGGGGCCCGGGCCGCCCGGTAGAGGCGGCTGATGCGTTCGAGGCGGTGCGAATCATCGCGCGCGCCAGCCGCGTGGACGTGACCCTGCGGCCGGCCCAATATCTGCCGTGGCATCCGGGCCGGTGCGCGCAGGTGTTCGTCGGGGAAAGCTCGGTTGGTCACGCCGGGCAGCTGCATCCCGCCGTGATCGAGCGCTCGGGTCTGCCGAAAGGCACCTGCGCGGTGGAACTGAACCTAGATGCGATTCCGTGCAGCGCGCCGCTGCCGGCACCCAGGGTGTCGCCGTATCCGGCCGTGTTCCAAGACGTCAGCCTGGTGGTGGCCGCGGACATCCCCGCTCAGGCGGTGGCCGACGCCGTGCGCGCGGGGGCAGGCGACCTGCTGGAGGATATTGCGTTGTTTGACGTGTTCACCGGCCCGCAGATTGGTGAGCACCGCAAGTCGCTGACCTTCGCGCTGCGGTTTCGTGCGCCGGATCGCACCTTAACCGAAGACGACGCCAGCGCCGCCCGCGATGCCGCTGTGCAAAGCGCAGCCGAACGGGTGGGTGCCGTGCTGCGTGGCTGAACCGACTCAGCACGCGTTCAACGAAAATTTGACGACGGCATTTCAGCGCGCCGCGTTTATACCTCGCCGCCCTGTCCGGGTAGCGGCGCCGCCCTAAGGGGCAATTGCCTGCGCTAGCTGTGTGGGAGCGTAGTTCACCAACGCGGGAACGATGCCGCCGGCGGGCGTACCTTCGAGCGTAACGGTAACCGGCCCGATGACCGGTATTACCGCCGTGGCCTGAAACGGCTGCAGAGGCGCAAGAATGCCGCCGACGGGAACCTCGACCGTCACCGGAATCCCCCCTGTCGCCGATGTTGGCAGGGCCAGCGGCAGCCTGGCCTCGCCATTGAGGAAGCCGTTGGCGACGTTGGCGGGAGCACCGACCAGGGCCGCCGCTGCCGCCTGCAGGTTTCCGGCCTGCACGGCGCTGACGAACGCTGTCGTGCTCTCGGCGAATGCGATTGCCGTCGTGATCGGCGAACCCACCGCATTAAGGGTCATCGCCAGCGGCAATCCAAACGTCATCACCCCGGTCAAGTTCGTGGTATCGATCGAAAAGGCGATGGTTGTGTCCGTGACCGTCATCACCACATTGGTGAAGTTTTGTGACATGGCGCCGGGGATGCTCAGGATGGGGAACAGGTCTCCCACCGGCCCGAGCAGCAGGATGTTCGACAAGTCACTCGCGTCAACACCGCTGACGAAGACCTTCACCACCGCCCCTAACACGTCGGTCACCGCGCCGCTGACGTCGCCTGCCGCGAGGGCTTGCAAGGCCGATTGCAGGCTCGGCGGTATGCCAGCCAGCCCAATAGCGAAGTCCCTGGTGGCATCTGTCAGCGCGGTTAGGGTCAGCTGGCCGTAGCCGAACTGGTTGGCGAGGTACTGCTGCAGGAACGGCGCCGGGTCGGCAAGCCAGGTATTGCCGATGCTCGCCAGGTTGGCGACCGTGTTGGCGATGAGGTCTTCGTATGGCCCGAGGATGGGAACACTGCTGCTCAGGCTAGGGAAGGCCAGCGCTGCCGCGCCCGGTGGACCGGAGCTGCCACTTTGGCCGAACAACACCCCGCCGGTGCCACCGGTGCCGCCATTACCCGGGGCACCGGCCGGGCTGCCGGCGCCACCGGCGCCACCGTCACCACCGTTGCCGATCAAGGTGGCGTTGCCGCCGTGACCGCCGTCGCTACCGGTGCCGCCGGCCTTGGTACCGGAACCGGCGCCGCCCGCGCCGCCGGTTCCGCCGGTCCCGCCGTCGCCGAACACTTGGCCGGCGTTGCCGCCGTTTCCGCTGGCACCGCCCTTACCGCCGATACCGTTGCCGCCACTGTGATCCCCACCGGTACCACCGGCGCCGCCCTGCCCGCCATTACCGAACGCGATGGCGCTGCCTCCGGTGCCGCCGATACCGCCGGTGCTACCCTCAAGGGCGCCATCGGCGGTGGTGCCACCGTTGCCGCCGTTCCCACCGGCCCCACCGTTGCCCCATATCAGCCCGCCGGCACCGCCGTGACCGCCGGCACCGCCGGTACCGCCGGGACTTGCGAAGAGGGAGCCAGAGTTAGCCCCACCAGTGCCGCCGTTCCCACCGGCCCCACCGCTGCCGAGAAGCAACGCGGTGCCGCCGCTGCCGCCGGCACCGCCGACACCGGAGCTAAATAGCGCTGCAGCCCCACCGGCGCCACCGGCCCCACCGTTGCCGCCATTGCCGATGAAGCTACTGCCCGCGGCACCACCGGCGCCGCCGGCACCGGCGTTGGCGAGTATGTTGATAGCAGCCCCGCCGATGCCACCGGCCCCCCCGTTCCCGCCGTTGCCGTAGAGCAGCCCGCCGACGCCGCCGGCCCCGCCGGCCCCGCCGGCTCCGCTGGTAGCGCTGGCCAGATCGCTGCTCGTCCCCCCCTTGCCGCCGACGCCACCGGTCCCACCGTTACCGAACAAGCTGGCGTTGCCGCCAGCACCCCCGGCACCGCCGACGCCGGAGTCGAACAATGGCACCGTCGTATCCCCACCATTGCCGCCGGCCCCACCGGCACCGCCGTTGCCGTACAGCAGGCCGGCGTTGCCGCCGGCCCCGCCAGCGCCGGCGTTCATGCCGACGCCCAACAATGACGTGGCGGCGCCGCCGTCGCCGCCGGCACCGCCGGAGCCCCACAGGCCGACGCTGCCGCCGGCCCCGCCGGCCACGCCGCTACCGGTGAGACCGCTGGTGCCGCCAGCGCCGCCGGCACCGCCATTGCCGACCAGGGTATTCCCGCCCGCACCCCCGGCGGCGACGGTGCTCGATCCGCCGTCCCCGCCGTTGCCGAACAGTGCATTTCCACCTGCACCGCCAGCCTTCGAGGTGCTGGAACCACCGTCCCCGCCATTGCCGAACAACCCGCCGTCCGCGCCGGCTAGCCCCGATCCGGCCCCAGCATTGCCGCCGTTACCAAATATCGTCCCGGCGTGGCCGGCGGCTCCGCCGGAAGCCCCACTTCCGCCGTTCCCGCCGTTGCCGAACAGCAGGGCGTTGCCGCCGGCCCCACCGGCCGCAGCGGCACTGCCCCCGTTGCCGCCGGCACCGCCGTTGCCATACAACAGTCCGCCGGTGCCGCCGGCCCCGCCAGCGCCGCCTGCACCTCCAGCACCGCCGGCGCCGCCGGCGCCGCCGTTGCCGATCAATCCGGCGGCCCCGCCGTTACCGCCGGCCCCGCCGTCGGGTCCGCCGGCCCCGCCGTTGCCGCCGTTGCCGTACAAAATTCCACCGGGCCCGCCGTTGCCGCCGGCATTTGACCCGGTCCCCGCCACTCCATCGGCGCCGTTGCCGATCAGTGGGCGCCCCAGCAGCGTCTGCGTGGGCGCATTCACCGCGTCGAGCAGGGCCTGCATCGACGACACGCTGGCGGCCTCGGCGCCGGTATAGGCCGCCGCGCCGCCGTTCAACAAGCTCACGAACTCGGCGTGAAACGTCGCCGCCCGGGCGTTGAGCGCTTGAAATTGCTGACCGTAGGCGCCGAATAGTCGCGAGACAGCCGCCGACACCTCATCGGCGCCGGCCGATGCCAGCGCGGTCGTGGGGGTCGATGCGGCGGCAGCGGCTTCGCTCAGTGCCGAGCGAATACCAGCTAAATTGGCGGCCGCTGCTGTGACCAAGTCCGGCTCCACGAGTAAGAACGACATGGCGGTCCCCCTTCGACTCGGCGCAGCTAGTGGACATGTGTCACGGGAAATTCAGCCTAGTTGGGTCTTATGTCATGTGAGGGAAAACGCACGTTTTCGCGGACGCAACTTCGAGTCCCATCGGCGCCGCCCGGCGGTGTGTCAAGTCCCGGCGCAGTCACCGCGGAATGAGTTTGCAAACTGTTGCATAACGATGCAAAATCGGCAGGTGGCCAATGCGACGAAGGTGGCGGTTGCCGGTGCCAGCGGATATGCCGGTGGTGAGATTCTCCGCCTGCTGCTCGGGCATCCGGCGTACGCCGACGGCCGGCTGAGGATCGGTGCGCTGACCGCGGCGACCAGCGCCGGCAGCACGCTCGGCGAACACCATCCGCACCTGACGCCGCTGGCCCATCGAGTAGTCGAACCCACCGAAGCTGCCGTGCTCGGTGGCCATGACGCCGTCTTCTTGGCCTTGCCGCACGGGCATTCGGCGGTGTTGGCGCAGCAACTGAGCCCCGAGACACTGATCATCGACTGCGGGGCGGACTTTCGGCTCACCGACGCCGCCGTCTGGGAGCGGTTCTACGGGTCGTCGCACGCCGGTAGCTGGCCGTATGGGTTGCCCGAGCTGCCGGGCGCGCGGGACCAATTGCGCGGCACCCGCCGCATCGCGGTGCCCGGCTGCTATCCGACCGCGGCACTGCTGGCGCTTTTTCCCGCGCTGGCCGCAGACCTTATCGAGCCCGCGGTGACCGTGGTCGCCGTGAGCGGTACCTCGGGGGCGGGTCGTGCGGCCACCACCGACTTGCTGGGCGCGGAGGTCATCGGGTCGGCGCGCGCCTACAACATCGCCGGCGTCCACCGGCACACCCCCGAGATCGCTCAAGGGCTACGCGCGGTCACCGACCGCGACGTCTCGGTCTCGTTTACCCCGGTGCTGATCCCGGCCTCCCGTGGCATCCTGGCCACCTGCACGGCACGCACCCGATCACCCCTGTCGCAGCTGCGGGCAGCCTACGAAAAGGCCTACCATGCAGAGCCTTTCATTTATCTGATGCCGGAGGGGCAGCTGCCGCGCACCGGCGCGGTGATCGGCAGCAACGCAGCGCACATCGCCGTCGCGGTGGACGAGGACGCGCAGACGTTCGTGGCGATCGCCGCGATCGACAACCTGGTCAAGGGCACCGCCGGCGCCGCGGTGCAATCGATGAACCTGGCGCTGGGCTGGCCGGAGACCGACGGCCTTTCGGTTGTGGGGGTGGCGCCGTGACCGACCTGGCCGGCACCACCCGGCTGCTGCGCGCTCAGGGCGTCACCGCCCCGGCCGGCTTTCGGGCCGCCGGCGTCGCCGCCGGGATCAAGGCCTCCGGTGCGCTGGATCTGGCGCTGGTGTTCAACGAGGGACCCGACTACGCCGCCGCCGGGGTGTTCACCCGCAACCAGGTCAAGGCGGCGCCGGTGCTGTGGACCCAGCAAGTGCTGACCACCGGGCGGCTGCGCGCGGTGATCCTCAACTCCGGCGGCGCCAATGCCTGCACCGGGCCGGCCGGCTTCGCCGACACCCACGCCACCGCGGAGGCGGTGGCCGCGGCGTTGTCGGACTGGGGAACCGAGACCGGGGCCATCGAGGTCGCCGTCTGCTCCACCGGGCTGATCGGCGACCGGCTGCCGATGGACAAGCTGCTCGCCGGCGTCGCCCACGTGGTGCACGAGATGCATGGCGGGCTGGTCGGCGGCGATGAAGCCGCCCACGCCATCATGACCACCGACAACGTGCCCAAACAGGTTGCGCTGCACCATCACGACAACTGGACGGTCGGCGGCATGGCCAAAGGCGCGGGCATGCTGGCGCCGTCGTTGGCCACCATGCTGTGCGTGCTCACCACCGACGCGGCCGCCGAGCCGGCCGCACTCGAGCGGGCGCTGCGCCGCGCCGCCGCGGCCACGTTCGACCGGCTCGACATCGACGGCAGCTGCTCCACCAACGACACCGTGCTGCTGCTGTCGTCCGGGGCCAGTGAAATCCCCCCTGCCCAGGCCGATCTCGACGAGGCCGTGCTACGGGTCTGCGACGATTTGTGCGCCCAGCTGCAGGCCGACGCCGAAGGCGTCACCAAACGCGTCACCGTGACCGTGACCGGGGCCGCCACCGAAGACGACGCGCTGGTCGCCGCCCGCCAGATCGCCCGCGACAGCCTGGTCAAGACCGCGCTGTTCGGGTCCGACCCGAACTGGGGACGGGTGCTCGCCGCCGTCGGGATGGCACCGATCACCCTCGACCCGGATCGAATCAGCGTGTCGTTCAACGGTGCCGCGGTGTGTGTGCACGGTGTCGGCGCTCCCGGTGCGCGCGAGGTGGACCTGTCGGACGCGGACATCGATATCACCGTCGACCTCGGCGTCGGCGACGGGCAGGCGAGGATCCGAACCACTGATCTGTCGCATGCCTACGTCGAAGAGAACTCGGCCTACAGCTCATGAGCCGCATCGAAGCACTGCCCACCCACATCAAAGCGCAGGTGCTGGCCGAGGCCCTGCCCTGGCTCAAGCAGTTGCACGGCAAGGTCGTCGTCGTCAAATACGGCGGCAACGCGATGACCGACGACACGCTGCGGCGCGCGTTCGCCGCCGACATGGCGTTTCTGCGCAACTGCGGCATCCATCCCGTCGTGGTGCACGGCGGGGGGCCGCAGATCACCGCCATGCTGCGGCGGCTCGGCATCGAGGGCGACTTCAAGGGCGGATTCCGGGTCACCACACCCGAAGTGCTCGACGTGGCCCGGATGGTGCTGTTCGGTCAGGTGGGCCGGGAACTGGTCAACCTGATCAACGCGCACGGACCGTATGCCGTCGGGATCACCGGCGAGGACGCGCAGCTGTTCACCGCCGTGCGGCGCAGCGTCACCGTCGACGGCGTGGCCACCGACATCGGCCTGGTCGGCGACGTCGACCAGGTGAACACCGCGGCAATGCTGGATCTGGTTGCGGCGGGCCGGATCCCGGTGGTGTCCACGCTGGCCCCGGATGCCGACGGCGTGGTGCACAACATCAACGCCGACACCGCCGCCGCGGCGGTCGCCGAAGCCCTGGGCGCCGAAAAGCTGTTGATGCTCACCGATATCGACGGCCTGTACACCCGCTGGCCGGATCGCGACTCGCTGGTCAGCGAGATCGACACCGGCACACTGGCGCAACTGCTGCCGACGCTGGAATCGGGCATGGTCCCCAAGGTCGAAGCGTGCCTGCGGGCGGTCATCGGCGGGGTGCCCAGCGCGCACATCATCGATGGGCGGGTCACACACTGCGTGTTGGTGGAGTTGTTCACCGACGCGGGCACCGGCACCAAGGTGGTGCGCGGATGACCGGCGCTTCGACCACGACGGCGACCATGCGGCAGCGGTGGCAAGCCGTGATGATGAACAACTACGGCACCCCCCCGATAGCGCTGGCCAGCGGTGACGGCGCCGTGGTCACCGACGTGGACGGCAGAACCTATATCGACCTGCTCGGCGGCATCGCGGTCAACGTGCTGGGCCATCGCCACCCCGCGGTCATCGAGGCCGTCACCCGGCAGATGTCGACGCTGGGGCACACCTCCAACCTGTATGCCACCGAACCGGGCATCGCGCTGGCCGAGGAGCTGGTCGCGCTGCTGGGGGCCGACCAGCGGACGCGAGTGTTCTTCTGCAACTCCGGCGCCGAGGCCAACGAGGCGGCGTTCAAGCTGTCTCGGCTCACCGGACGCACGAAACTGGTCGCCGCCCACGACGCCTTCCACGGCCGCACCATGGGCTCGCTGGCGCTCACCGGACAACCGGCCAAGCAAACGCCGTTCGCGCCGCTGCCCGGCGACGTCACGCACGTCGGCTACGGCGACGTCGACGCGTTGGCCGCCGCCGTCGATGACCACACCGCCGCGGTGTTCCTGGAACCGATCATGGGGGAGAGCGGGGTCGTCGTCCCGCCCGCGGGCTACCTTGCCGCCGCCCGCGACATCACGGCGCGGCGCGGCGCGCTGCTGGTGCTCGACGAGGTGCAAACCGGGATGGGCCGCACCGGAGCGTTCTTCGCCCACCAGCACGACGGCATCACCCCGGACGTGGTGACCCTGGCCAAGGGTCTGGGCGGCGGGCTGCCGATCGGTGCCTGCCTGGCCGTCGGGCCGGCCGCCGAACTACTGACCCCAGGCCTGCACGGCAGCACCTTCGGCGGCAACCCGGTCTGCGCCGCGGCGGCGCTGGCGGTGCTACGGGTGCTGGCGAGCGACGGCCTGGTCCGCCGCGCCGAAGTCTTGGGCAAATCGTTGCGGCACGGCATCGAAGCGCTCGGCCACCCGCTCATCGACCACGTGCGCGGACGCGGACTGCTGTTGGGCATCGCGCTGACCGCCCCGCACGCCAAGGACGCCGAGGCCACCGCCCGCGACGCCGGTTACCTGGTCAACGCGGCCGCACCCGACGTCATCCGGTTGGCGCCGCCGCTGATCATCGCCGAAGCACAGCTCGACGGCTTTGTCGCCGCCTTGCCGGCAATCCTGGACCGCGCCGTGGGGGCCCCGTGATCAGGCATTTCCTGCGCGACGACGATCTGTCCCCGGCCGAACAGGCCGAGGTGCTCGAGCTCGCGGCCGAGCTGAAGAAAGACCCGGTTAGCCGTCGTCCCCTGCAAGGGCCGCGCGGGGTGGCGGTCATCTTCGACAAGAACTCCACCCGCACCCGGTTCTCCTTCGAGCTGGGCATCGCGCAGCTGGGCGGGCATGCCGTCGTCGTCGACAGCGGCAGCACCCAGCTGGGCCGCGACGAAACCCTGCAGGACACCGCAAAGGTGTTGTCCCGCTACGTCGATGCCATCGTCTGGCGAACCTTCGGCCAAGAGCGGCTGGACGCCATGGCGTCGGTCGCGACGGTGCCCGTGATCAACGCGCTCTCCGATGAGTTCCATCCGTGTCAGGTGTTGGCCGACCTGCAGACCATCGCCGAACGCAAGGGGGCGCTGCGCGGCCTGAGGTTGTCCTACTTCGGCGACGGCGCCAACAACATGGCCCACTCGCTGCTGCTCGGCGGGGTCACCGCGGGTATCCACGTCACCGTCGCGGCTCCCGAGGGCTTCCTGCCCGACCCGTCGGTGCGGGCCGCGGCCGAGCGCCGCGCCCAGGATACCGGCGCCTCGGTGACTGTGACCGCCGACGCCCACGCGGCCGCCGCCGGCGCCGACGTTCTGGTCACCGACACCTGGACGTCGATGGGCCAGGAAAACGACGGGTTGGACCGAGTGAAGCCGTTTCGGCCGTTTCAGCTCAACTCGCGACTTCTGGCGCTGGCCGACTCGGATGCCATCGTGTTGCATTGCCTGCCGGCCCATCGCGGCGACGAGATCACCGACGCGGTGATGGACGGGCCGGCCAGCGCGGTGTGGGACGAGGCCGAAAACCGGCTGCACGCGCAGAAGGCGCTGCTGGTGTGGCTGCTGGAGCGCTCATGAGCCGCGCCAAGGCCGCGCCCGTTGCGGGGCCCGAGGTCGCCGCAAACCGCGCCGGCCGCCAGGCGCGCATCGTGGCGATCCTGTCGTCGGCGCAGGTGCGCAGCCAAAACGAACTGGCGGCGCTGCTGGCCGCCGAGGGCATCGAGGTCACCCAAGCCACACTGTCACGCGATCTGGAAGAGCTCGGCGCGGTGAAACTGCGCGGCGCGGACGGCGGCACCGGCATCTACGTGGTGCCCGAGGACGGCAGCCCGGTGCGCGGCGTCTCGGGCGGTACCGACCGGATGGCGCGGCTGCTCGGTGAGCTGCTGGTGTCGACCGACGACAGCGGCAACCTCGCGGTGTTGCGCACCCCGCCGGGCGCGGCGCACTACCTGGCCAGCGCCATCGACCGCGCGGCCCTGCCCCAGGTCGTCGGCACCATCGCCGGTGATGACACCATCCTGGTGGTGGCCCGCGAGCCGACGACCGGCGCGCAACTGGCCGGCATGTTCGAGAACCTTCGGTAAGGAGAGTCATGTCAGAGCGCGTCATCCTGGCCTATTCCGGCGGTCTGGACACCTCGGTGGCGATCAGCTGGATAGGCAAGGAGACCGGCCGTGAGGTGGTGGCGGTGGCGATCGACCTCGGGCAGGGCGGCGAGCACATGGACGTCATACGGCAGCGGGCGCTGGACTGCGGCGCGGTGGAGGCTGTCGTCGTCGACGCCCGCGACGAGTTCGCCGAAGGCTACTGCCTGCCCACCGTGCTGAACAACGCGCTGTACATGGACCGCTACCCGCTGGTGTCGGCGATCAGCCGGCCGCTGATCGTCAAACACCTGGTCGCCGCGGCGCGCGAGCACGGCGGCGGCATCGTCGCGCACGGCTGCACCGGCAAGGGCAACGACCAGGTCCGGTTCGAAGTCGGGTTCGCCTCGCTGGCACCGGATTTAGAGGTGTTGGCGCCGGTGCGCGACTACGCGTGGACGCGGGAGAAGGCGATCGCGTTCGCCGAGGAGAACGCGATCCCGATCAACGTCACCAAACGTTCGCCGTTCTCCATCGACCAGAACGTCTGGGGCCGCGCGGTGGAGACCGGCTTCTTAGAGCACCTGTGGAATGCCCCAACCAAGGACATCTACGCCTACACCGAAGACCCCACGATCAACTGGGGGGTCCCCGACGAGGTGATCGTCGGCTTCGAACGCGGCGTGCCGGTGTCCGTCGACGGCAAGCCGGTGTCGATGCTGGCGGCGATCGAGGAGCTCAACCGCCGCGCCGGAGCGCAAGGTGTCGGGCGCCTCGACGTCGTGGAGGATCGGCTGGTGGGCATCAAGAGCCGCGAGATCTACGAGGCGCCCGGCGCGATGGTGCTGATCACCGCGCACACCGAACTCGAACACGTCACCCTGGAGCGTGAGCTGGGCCGGTTCAAACGCCAGACCGACCAGCGCTGGGCCGAACTGGTCTACGACGGGCTGTGGTACTCGCCGCTGAAGGCCGCGCTGGAGGCTTTCGTCGCCAAGACCCAGGAGCACGTGTCCGGCGAGGTGCGGCTGGTGCTACACGGCGGCCACATCGCGGTCAACGGCCGGCGCAGCGCGGAATCGTTGTACGACTTCAACCTGGCCACCTACGACGAGGGCGACAGCTTCGACCAGTCCGCCGCCCGCGGCTTCGTCTACGTGCACGGGCTGTCCTCCAAGCTCGCCGCCCGCCGGGATCTGCGGTGACGGTTCTCCCGCGAGCAGACGCAGAATCGCACCGCCACGCCCGTCGGCGTGCGATTCTGCGTCTGCTCGCCACAGAAAAGTGAGCACCAACGAGGGGTCGCTGTGGGGCGGGCGGTTCGCCGGCGGCCCGTCCGACGCGCTGGCCGCGCTGAGCAAGTCCACCCACTTCGACTGGGTGCTGGCCCCCTACGACCTCACCGCGTCGCGGGCGCACACCATGGTGCTGTTTCGGGCCGGGCTGCTCACCGAGGAGCAACGCGACGGGCTGCTCGCCGGCCTGGACAGCCTCGCCCAAGACGTCGCCGACGGCAGCTTCGGCCCGCTGGTCACCGACGAGGACGTGCATGCCGCGCTGGAGCGGGGCCTGATCGACCGGGTCGGACCGGACCTGGGCGGCCGGCTGCGGGCCGGGCGCTCGCGCAACGACCAGGTGGCCGCGCTGTTTCGGATGTGGCTGCGCGACGCGGTGCGCCGGGTCGCCACCGGTGTGCTCGACGTGGTCGGTGCGCTGGCAGAGCAGGCCGCCGCACACCCGAGCGCCATCATGCCCGGCAAAACCCACCTGCAGTCCGCCCAGCCGATCCTGCTGGCACACCATCTGCTCGCGCACGCCCACCCCCTGCTGCGCGACCTGGACCGCATCGTCGACTTCGACAAACGCGCGGCGGTGTCCCCGTACGGCTCGGGCGCCTTGGCCGGCTCGTCGCTGGGCCTGGATCCCGACGCGATCGCCGCGGACCTCGGTTTCTCGGCTGCCGCGGACAACTCCGTCGACGCGACCGCCGCCCGCGACTTCGCCGCCGAGGCGGCGTTCGTGTTCGCCATGATCGCCGTCGACCTGTCCCGGCTGGCTGAGGACATCATCGTCTGGAGCTCGACGGAATTCGGCTACGTCACGTTGCATGACTCGTGGTCCACCGGTAGCTCGATCATGCCGCAGAAGAAGAATCCGGACATCGCCGAGCTGGCCCGCGGCAAGTCCGGGCGGCTGATCGGAAACCTGGCCGGGCTGCTGGCCACCCTGAAAGCCCAGCCCCTGGCCTACAACCGCGACCTGCAGGAAGACAAGGAGCCGGTGTTCGATTCGGTGGCCCAGCTGGAGCTGCTGCTGCCGGCGATGGCCGGGCTGGTGGCCAGCCTGACCTTCAATGTCCAGCGGATGGCGGAGCTGGCCCCGGCCGGCTATACGTTGGCCACCGATCTCGCCGAATGGCTTGTGCGGCAAGGTGTTCCGTTTAGGTCCGCGCATGAGGCCGCGGGTGCGGCGGTGCGTGCGGCCGAACAGCGCGGCGTGGGGCTGCAGGAACTCACCGACGACGAGCTGGCCGCCATCAGCCCCGAGCTGACCCCGCAAGTCCGCGAGGTGCTGACCATCGAAGGCTCGGTGTCGGCCCTCGATTGCCGGGGTGGCACCGCGCCGGGCCGGGTTGCCGAGCAACTGAACGCCATTGGTGAAGCCGCCGAGCGGCTGCGCCGCCAGCTGGTGCGCTGAGGGGGCCTCGAAACTTTGCCGGCCAGTTCCAGGCGGGCTAAACTTCGGGCTCTAGGCGACCCGGTTGAACCATTCGGCCTCGATGTGCGTGTCAAAGGGGTGGGACCAGTGAGCGTCATCGCAGGTGTGTTCGGCGCGTTGCCGCCGTATCGCTATTCACAACGCGAGCTCACCGACTCGTTTGTCAGCATCCCGGATTTCGAGGGCTACGAAGACATCGTTCGCCAGCTGCACGCCAGCGCCAAAGTCAACAGCCGCCACCTGGTCTTGCCGCTGGAGAAATACCCGAAGCTGACCGACTTCGGCGAGGCGAACAAGATTTTCATCGAAAAAGCCGTGGACTTGGGCGTGCAAGCCCTGGCGGGGGCACTCGACGAGTCCGGTCTGCGACCCGAGGATCTCGACGTGTTGATCACCGCCACGGTCACCGGACTGGCGGTGCCGTCGCTGGATGCCCGGATCGCCGGGCGGCTGGGGCTGCGCGCCGATGTCCGGAGGGTGCCGCTGTTCGGGCTGGGCTGCGTGGCCGGGGCGGCCGGGGTCGCCCGGCTGCACGACTACCTGCGCGGGGCCCCGGACGGCGTTGCCGCGTTGGTCTCGGTCGAGCTGTGTTCACTCACGTATCCGGGATACAAGCCGACGCTGCCGGGCCTTGTCGGCAGTGCGTTGTTTGCTGACGGCGCCGCGGCGGTGGTGGCCGCAGGTGTGAAGCGCGCCCAGGACATCGGCGCCGACGGGCCGGACATCCTGGATTCGCGCAGCCATCTGTACCCCGACTCGCTGCGCACCATGGGATACGACGTCGGCTCGGCCGGGTTCGAGCTCGTCCTATCACGGGACTTGGCGGCCGTGGTCGAGCAGTATCTGGGCAATGACGTCACCACCTTCCTGGCTTCGCACGGCCTGAGCACCACCGACGTCGGCGCCTGGGTCACCCATCCCGGGGACCCAAGATCATCAACGCCATCACCGAGACCCTCGACCTGTCGCCGCAGGCTCTCGAGCTGACGTGGCGCTCGTTGGGCGAAATCGGGAATCTGTCGTCAGCGTCGGTGCTGCATGTGCTGCGTGACACCATCGCCAAACCGCCCCCCAGCGGAAGTCCCGGGTTGATGATCGCCATGGGCCCAGGCTTCTGTTCCGAACTCGTGTTGCTGCGCTGGCACTGATGCTGGATTCCGCGAGCGTAACGCCACTGCGCTATTCGGATCGCAATCTCGCAGTGACGTTACGCTCGGCGGACCTCGTGCCATGAACAGCACTCCCGAAGACCTCGTCAAGGCCCTGCGCAGATCGCTCAAGCAAAACGAGCGACTGAAGCGAGAGAACCGGGATCTTCTTGCCCGGACCACCGAGCCGGTGGCGGTGGTGGGGATGGGATGCCGCTATCCGGGTGGGGTGGATTCGCCGGAGACGCTGTGGGAGCTGGTGGCACACGGCCGTGACGCGGTTTCGGAGTTCCCGGCGGATCGCGGCTGGGATGTGGCGGGGTTGTTTGACCCCGATCCCGACGCGGTAGGCAAGTCGTATACCCGGTGCGGCGGGTTCTTGACGGATGTCGCCGGTTTTGACGCCGAGTTTTTCGGGATCGCACCCAGCGAGGCGCTTGCGATGGATCCCCAGCAGCGGTTGCTGTTGGAAGTGTCGTGGGAAGCGTTGGAGCGGGCGGGCATCGACCCAATCACGTTGCGGGGTTCGCAGACGGGCGTGTTCGCCGGGGTGTTCCACGGCTCGTATGGGGGCCAAGGCCGGGTGCCGGGTGACCTGGAGCGCTACGGGCTGCGTGGCTCGACGCTGAGCGTGGCCTCCGGGCGGGTGGCGTATGTGTTGGGCCTGCAGGGCCCGGCGGTGTCGGTGGATACCGCGTGTTCGTCGTCGTTGGTGGCACTGCATTTGGCGGTGCAGTCACTGCGCCTCGGCGAATGCGACCTGGCGCTGGTCGGTGGGGTCACCGTGATGGCCACCCCGGCGATGTTCATCGAGTTCAGCAGGCAGCGGGCGCTGTCCGCCGATGGTCGTTGTAAGGCCTATGCGGGTGCCGCCGATGGGACCGCGTTTGCCGAGGGCGCCGGGGTGCTCGTGCTGGCGCGGTTGGCTGACGCGCGCCGGTTGGGGCATCCGGTGCTGGCGCTGGTGCGCGGATCGGCGGTCAATCAGGACGGCGCCTCCAACGGGCTGGCCACGCCGAATGGGCCGGCGCAGCAACGGGTGATCACTGCGGCGCTGGCCAGTGCGCGGTTAGGTGTCGCCGACGTGGATGTGGTCGAGGGGCACGGGACGGGCACCACGTTGGGGGATCCCATTGAGGCGCAGGCGATTTTGGCGACGTATGGACAGCGGTCGGCCGATCGGCCGTTGTGGCTGGGGTCGATCAAATCGAACATCGGTCATACGTCGGCGGCTGCGGGGGTCGCCGGGGTGATCAAGATGGTGCAGGCGATGCGCCACGGCGTGCTGCCCAAGACGTTGCACGTGGATGTGCCGACGCCGCATGTGGATTGGTCGGCGGGGGCGGTGTCGTTGTTGACCGAGCCGCGGCCGTGGCACGTGCCGGGCCGGCCGCGGCGGGCCGGTGTGTCGTCGTTCGGGATCAGCGGCACCAACGCACATGTGATTCTGGAAGAGGCACCGGCAGTGGAACCGGTTGGCGCGGCCCATGGCAACGACCCGGTGGCGGTGCCGTGGGGGCTGTCGGCGAGGTCGGCGCAAGCGTTGACCAACCAGGCGCGACGGCTGTTGGCCTGGGTGGGCGCCGATGAGAACGTGCGCCCGCTCGATGTGGGGTGGTCGCTGGTCAACACCCGGTCGCTGTTTGATCATCGGGCCGTGGTCGTGGGCGCCGACCGCACTCAGCTGATGGAAGGGCTGACGGGTCTGGCGGCCGGCGTGCCCGGCGCCGACGTGGTGGCGGGCCGCGCCCAGACGGTGGGCAAGACGGCATTCGTGTTCCCGGGCCAGGGCGCGCAGTGGCTGGGCATGGGAGCCCAGTTATGTGCTACCGCACCGGTGTTCGCCGAACATATCCATCGCTGCGAACGGGCGCTGCGTGAGCACGTGGAGTGGTCGCTGCTCGACGTGCTGCGCGGGGCACCCGGCGCACCGGGGCTGGATCGGGTGGATGTGGTGCAGCCGGCGTTGTGGGCGGTGATGGTGTCGCTGGCCGAATTGTGGCGGTCGGTGGGTGTGGTTCCCGACGCGGTCATCGGGCATTCGCAGGGGGAGATCGCGGCGGCATATGTGGCGGGCGCCCTGTCGCTTCGGGACGCGGCTGCGGTGGTGGCACTGCGCAGCCGGTTGCTGGTGCGGTTGGGCGGTGCCGGCGGCATGGTCTCGTTGGCCTGTGGCCAGCCGCAGGCCGAGAAGTTGGCGTCCCAATGGGGAGACCGACTGAATATCGCTGCAGTCAATGGTGTCTCGTCGGTCGTGCTGGCCGGCGAGACGGATGCCGTGACGGAGCTGATGCAGCGATGTGAGGCCGAAGGCATTCGTGCCCGCAGGATCGACGTCGACTACGCGTCACACTCGGCGCAGGTGGACGCGATCCGGGAGGAGCTCATCGCGGCGCTGCGAGGTATCGAACCCCGTACTTCCACGGTGGCGTTCTTCTCCACTGTCACCGGCGAACTCATGGATACCGCCGGTGTGAACGCCGAGTACTGGTACCGAAGCATCCGCCAGCCGGTGCAGTTCGAACGCGCCGTCCGCAACGCCTTCGACGGCGGATACCGGGTGTTCGTCGAATCCAGCCCCCATCCGGTCCTGATCGCCGGCATCGAAGAGACGTTGGTCGACTGTGATCGCGGCGCTACGGGTGAACCGATTGTCATTCCGACGCTGGGTCGCGATGACGGCGGGGTGGGCCGGTTTTGGCTGTCGGCGGGGCAGGCCCACGTTGCGGGCGTGGGTGTTGACTGGCGTGCCGCGTTTGCCGACCTGGGAGGCCGCCGGGTGGAGTTGCCGACGTACGCGTTTGCGCGCCAGCGGTTCTGGCTAGACGGCCTAGGTGCTGTTGGCGGCGATCTGGGTGGTGTCGGCTTGGTGGGCGCCGAGCATGGATTGTTGGCTGCAGTGGTGCAACGGCCCGACTCGGGTGGGGTGGTGTTGACGGGCCGGATATCGGTGGTCGCTGCGCCGTGGCTGGCCGATCATGCGGTGGGCCCGGTGGTGCTGTTCCCGGGCACGGGGTTTGTTGAGTTGGCCTTGCGGGCCGGTGACGAGGTGGGTTGTTCGGTGCTGCAGGAGTTGACGTTGCAGGCACCGTTGGTGCTGCCGGCAGATGGGGTGCGGGTCCAGGTGGTGGTGGGCGGCGTCGAGCAGTCGGGTACTCGGAATGTGTGGGTGTATTCGGCTGCCGGCCAGGCGGATTCGAGTCCGGGATGGACGTTGCACGCGCAGGGCGTGTTGGGGGTTGGCTCGGTGCAGCCGGCCGCGGAGCTGTCGGTGTGGCCGCCGGTTGGGGCACGGGCGATGGACGTCGCCGACGGGTATCAGGTGTTGGCGGCGCGGGGGTATGGGTATGGGCCGGCGTTTCGGGGTTTGCAGGCCTTGTGGCGGCGGGGGGCCGAGGTGTTCGCCGACGTCACTCTCCCTGAGGGTGTGCCGATACGGGGGTTTGGGATTCATCCGGCGGTGTTGGATGCGGCGTTGCATGCGTGGGGAATTGTCGAGGGTGAGCAGCAGACGATGTTGCCGTTCTCGTGGCAGGGGGTGTGTTTGCACGCAAGCGGGGCTGCGCGGGTCCGTGTGCGACTGGCGCCGGTGGGCCGGGGGGCGGTGTCGGTGGAGTTGGCCGATCCGCAGGGGTTGCCGGTGTTGTCGGTGCGGCAGTTGATGGTTCGTCCGGTCTCAGCGGCCGCGTTGTCGAGGTCGACCGCCGGCGACCGGGGATTGCTGGAGATGATCTGGACACCGGTGCCGTTGGAGGGCGGCGACATTGGCGACGACGCCGTGGTGTGGGAGCTGCCGCCTCACGCCGGCGCGCAGGCCGGCGGGGATGTGCTGGCAGCGGTGTACCGGGGTGTGCACGAGGTGTTGGAGGTGTTGCAGTCGTGGTTGGCTAGCGATGCGACCGGTCTGGGTGTGGTGGTGACGCGTGGGGCGGTGGGTCCGGTTGATGACGATGTCACCGATTTGGCGGGTGCTGCGGTGTGGGGGTTGGTGCGCTCTGCCCAGGCTGAACATCCGGGCCGGGTGGTGTTGGTGGATACCGATGGGTCGGTCGCTGTCGAGGATGCGGTTGGTTTCGGCGCACGCTCGGGTGAGCCGCAGCTGGTGGTTCGTCGAGGCCGGGTATATGCGGCACGGTTGGCCCCGGTAGCGGCCGGGTTGACTTTGCCTTCGGCGTCGGCTGGGGGCTGGCGGTTGGTTGCCGGTGGTGGGGGGACTTTGGCGGATGTGGTGGTGGCGCCCGTTGCTCCGGTGGAGCTGGCGACGGGGCAGGTGCGGGTGGCCGTGGGTGCGGTGGGGGTCAATTTCCGGGATGTGTTGGTGGCGTTGGGGATGTATCCCGGCGGCGGGGAACTGGGTGTCGACGGGGCAGGGGTGGTCGTTGAAGTCGGCCCGGGGGTAACCGGTTTGGCCGTTGGTGACCGGGTGATGGGGTTATTGGGGCTGGTGGGTTCGGAGGCGGTGGTGGATGCGCGGTTGGTAACCATGGTGCCGGCGGGCTGGTCGTTGGTGGAGGCAGCGGCCGTGCCGGTGGCGTTTCTGACGGCGTTTTACGGGCTGTCGGTGTTGGCGGAGGTCGCGGCGGGGCAGAAGGTGTTGGTGCATGCCGGCACCGGCGGGGTTGGTATGGCAGCGGTGTCGTTGGCGCGGTATTGGGGTGCAGAGGTTTTCGTCACGGCGAGTCGCGCCAAGTGGGATACATTGCGGGCGATGGGTTTTGACGATATCCATATCTCCGACTCGCGATCGTTGGAGTTCGAGGAGGCGTTTCTGCGGGCCACCGAGGGCAGCGGTGTGGACGTAGTGCTGAACTCGCTCGCCGGTGAGTTCACCGATGCCTCGCTGCGGCTACTGCCCAGCGGTGGCCGCTTTATCGAGCTGGGTAAAACCGATATTCGCGACGGGCAGACGGTGGCCGAGCGGCATCGGGGGGTGCGGTATCGGGCGTTCGATTTGGTCGAAGCCGGCCCAGACCGCATTGCGGCGATGCTTTCCGAGGTAGTGGGGTTGCTAGCGGCCGGAGTGTTGGCGCGGTTGCCGGTCAAGACTTTTGATGCGCGATGCGCCCCGGCGGCCTACCGGTTTGTCAGTCAGGCCCGTCATATCGGCAAGGTCGTGTTGACCATCCCCGATGGTCCGGGTGGGCAGTCCGGGTTGGCGGGGGGCACCGTGGTGGTCACTGGGGGGACCGGCATGGCCGGTTCGGCGGTGGCTACCCATTTGGTCCGGCGACATGGGGTGGCCAATCTGGTTCTGGTCAGCCGAAGCGGTGAGCAGGCCGACAGGGCGGCAGAAGTCGCGGCCCTGTTGCGCGAGGGCGGGGCCCAGGTGGCGGTGGTCTCCTGTGATGTGGCTGATCGTGATGCGCTGGCGGCATTGTTGGCGGGTCTGGATCCGCGCTATCCGCTTAAAGGGGTGTTTCATGCCGCTGGGGTGTTGGACGATGCCGTGATCACGGGCTTGACACCGGATCGGGTGGATACGGTGTTGCGGGCCAAGGTCGATGGGGCCTGGAATCTGCACGAGCTAACCGAGGACATGGATTTGTCGGCGTTTGTGGTGTTTTCGTCGATGGCCGGGATTGTGGGCACACCGGCTCAGGGGAATTATGCTGCGGCGAATGCGTTTTTGGACGGGTTGGTGGCCTATCGGCGCTCGCGTGGGCTGGCCGGATTGTCGGTGGCGTGGGGACTGTGGGAGCAGGCCTCGGCGATGACCCGGCACCTCGGCGAGCGGGATCGCGCCAGGATGACGCAGGCCGGGCTCGCTCCGCTAACCACCGAGCAGGCGCTAGGGTTCCTGGACACTGCGCTGCAGGCCGATCGCGCGGTGGTAGTGGCGGCCCGGCTGGATCGTGCCGCGCTGGCCGGCGCTGGTGCTGCGCTACCGGCATTATTCAGCCAGTTGGCTGCCGGTCCGACCCGGCGGAGGATCGACGCCGCCGATACGGCGGTGTCGATGTCGGGCTTAGTCAGCCGGCTGCATGCGCTCACGCCCGAGCGGCGGCAGCGCGAACTCACCGATTTGGTGATCAGCAATGCCGCGGCGGTGTTGGGTCGTTCCAGCAGTGTCGATATCAACGCTCACAAAGCATTCCAAGATCTCGGGTTCGATTCCTTGACCGCCGTGGAGCTGCGCAACCGACTCAAGACCGCCACCGGGCTCACGTTGTCGCCCACGCTGATCTTCGACTACCCCACGCCGGCCACGCTGGCCGAACACCTCGACAGCCGGCTAGTCACCGCCAGCGGTAGCGATCAACAAAGCCTGTCAGACCGTGTTGACGACATCACCCGCGAGCTAGTTGTGCTGCTTGACCAACCCGACTTGAGCGCCAACGTCAAAGCGCACCTGCGCACCCGCCTGCAAACCATGTTGACCAGCCTGACCACTGAAGACGACGACATCGCCGCCGCGACCGAAAGCCAGCTTTTCGCCATCCTCGACGAGGAACTCGGCTCCTAACCCCCCGCAAGGAACACCAATGTCGGGAACCACCACGCATGTTGACTACCTGAAGCGTCTCACGGCAGATCTGCGGCGCACCCGCAGACGCCTGTCCGACTTGGAAGCCAAGTTGTCCGAGCCGGTTGCGGTGGTCGGAATGGGATGCCGTTATCCAGGTGGGGTGGATTCGCCGGAGACGTTGTGGGAGCTGGTGGCCCAGGGCCGTGATGCGGTATCGGATTTTCCGGCGGATCGCGGGTGGGATGTGGACGGGTTGTTTGATCCTGACCCGGATGCATGCGGGAAGATGTATACCCGCCGCGGGACGTTTCTGGAGCATGCGGGTGACTTCGACGCCGGATTCTTTGGAATCGGTCCTAGCGAGGCGCTGGCGATGGACCCGCAACAGCGCCTGCTATTGGAAGTGTCGTGGGAAGCGTTGGAGCGTACGGGAATTGACCCGACCAAGTTGCGGGGTTCGGCAACGGGTGTGTTCGCCGGTGTTATCCATGCCGGCTATGGGGGCCAGCTATCCGGCGAGCTGGAAGGCTATGGGTTAACGGGTTCGACGCTGAGTGTGGCCTCCGGGCGGGTGGCGTATGTGCTGGGGTTGGAGGGTCCGGCGGTGTCGGTGGACACGGCGTGCTCGTCGTCGTTGGTGGCGCTGCATTTGGCGGTGCAGTCGCTGCGGTCGGGGGAATGCGATTTGGCGCTGGCCGGTGGGGTGACGGTGATGGCCACCCCCGCCGCATTCGTCGAGTTCAGCCGGCAGCGGGCGCTGGCGCGCGACGGTCGGTGCAAGGTATACGCCGGTGCCGCCGACGGGACCGCGTGGTCAGAAGGCGCCGGGGTGCTGGTGGTGGAGCGGCTGGTGGATGCACGGCGGTTGGGGCATCCGGTGCTGGCCCTGGTGCGCGGATCGGCGGTCAATCAGGACGGCGCCTCCAACGGTTTGACGGCACCCAATGGGCCATCCCAGCAGCGGGTGATTCGGGCGGCGTTGGCCAGTGCGCGACTGCGCGCGGTTGAGGTGGATGTGGTCGAGGGGCACGGGACCGGGACCATGCTGGGGGATCCGATTGAGGCGCAGGCGCTTTTGGCGACCTACGGTCAGGACCGCGTTGAGCCCCTGTGGTTGGGGTCGATCAAATCGAACATCGGTCATACATCGGCGGCGGCGGGGGTGGCCGGGGTGATCAAGATGGTGCAGGCGATGCGGCATGGGGTGATGCCCAAGACATTGCATGTGGATGTTCCTACGCCGCATGTGGATTGGTCGGTGGGGGCGGTGTCGTTGTTGACTCAACCGCGGGCGTGGTCGGTTCACGGCCGGCCGCGGCGGGCCGGGGTGTCGTCGTTCGGGATCAGCGGCACCAATGCGCATGTGATTCTTGAGCAGGCACCGGTAGTTGAAAGTGTTGTGCCAGAAGTTGCATCCCCAACAGCGGCGTCCGCCGTGCCGTGGGTGCTGTCGGCCCGGTCGGAGCAGGCGTTGGCCGGTCAGGCGCAGCGGCTGCTGGCTTTCGTCGCGGCCAACCCGGATTTGGATCCGATCGATGTGGGGTGGTCGTTGGTCAAGACGCGGGCGATGTTCGAGCATCGGGCGGTGGTCGTGGGTGCTGATCGCGGGGCCCTGCTGGCGGGGTTGGCGGCGTTGGCCGCTGGTGAGTCGGGTGCGGGCGTGGCAGTGGGTCGAGCGCGGTCGGTGGGGAAGACGGTGTTCGTGTTTCCCGGGCAAGGGGCCCAATGGGTAGGCATGGGAGCGCAGTTATATGCCGAATTACCCCTGTTCGCCCTGGCTTTTGACGCGGTGGCCGAAGAGCTGGATCGGCACCTGCGGCTGCCGCTGCGAAACGTGCTCTGGGAAGGTGACGAGGCGCTGTTGACTAGCACCGAGTTCGCCCAGCCGGCGTTATTCGCAATCGAAGTGGCGTTGGCAACGTTGTTGCAGCACTGGGGTATCAGCCCGGATTTCCTGATCGGACATTCGGTGGGCGAGATCGCGGCAGCACATTTGGCCGGGGTGTTGTCGTTGACCGATGCGGCGGGTTTGGTGGCTGCCCGCGGCAGGTTGATGGCGGAGTTGCCCGCCGGTGGGGTGATGGTGGTGGTGGCCGCCAGCGAAGAAGAAGTGCTGCCAGTGCTGGTCGACGGGGCGAATCTCGCGGCGGTCAACGCGCCGCACTCGGTGGTGGTTTCAGGGTGCGAGGCAGCGGTCAGCGATATTGCCGATCACTTTGCCCGCAGGGGCCGCCGGGTGCATCGGCTAGCGGTATCACATGCGTTTCATTCGTTGCTGATGGAACCGATGCTTGCCGAGTTCACGCGGATCGCTGCCGGTATTTCGGTGTCGAAACCGCGGATTCCGTTGGTGTCCAATGTGACCGGGCAGATGGCCGGCGCAGGCTACGGCGATGGACAGTACTGGGTGGAGCATGCGCGGCGCCCCGTGCGATTTGCCGAGGGCGTCCAGTTGCTGAATGCGGTTGGGGCCACAAGGTTTGTTGAGGTGGGTCCCGGCGGTGGCCTGACAGCATTGGTCGAGCAGTCGCTGCCTTTAGGCGAGGCGCTATCGGTGGCGATGATGCGTAGAGAGCACCCCGAAGTGTCGTCGGTGCTCGGCGCCGTGGCGACATTGTTCACTGCGGGTGCCCAAATGGATTGGCCGGCGGTGTTTGGCAGTCCGGGTCGACGGATCGAATTGCCGACCTATGCGTTTCAGCGGCAGCGGTATTGGTTGCCGCCTACGTCGGCGGGTTCGGCAGACATCAGCGGTGTTGGTCTGCTGGCAGCCCGGCATGGTTTGTTGGGTGCGGTTGTGGAGCAACCGGATTCGGACGTGGTGGTACTGACCGGCCGGCTATCGGTGGGGGAGCAGCGGTGGTTGGCCGATCACGTGATCGCTGGAGTGGTGTTGCTCGCCGGTGCGGCTTTCGTGGAACTGGCGCTGCGAGCCGCCGACCAGGTGGATTGTGGGGTGGTCGAGGAGCTGACGGTGGTGACTCCGTTGGTTTTGCCGACGGTGGGCGGGGTGCAGCTACAGGTGGTGGTGGGTGTCGGTGAGATGGGTCAGCGGCCAGTGTCGATATATTCACGCAACGCTGAGTCGGATTCCGGGTGGGTGTTGCATGCCCGGGGCGTATTGGGGGCAAAGGCGGTTGCCCCGGCAGCGGATTTGTCGGTGTGGCCGCCGCTGGGTGCTGCCCCGGTTGATGTCGATGGCGCCTATCAGCGATTCGCCGAACTGGGCTATGAATATGGCCGGGCGTTTCAGGGTCTGACGGCCATGTGGCGGCGGGAATCGGAGCTCTTCGCCGATGTTGCCGTCCCCGACGATGTCGATGTGACGTTGAGTGGGTTCGGAATTCACCCACTGGTGCTGGATGCGGCCTTGCATGCAATGGGCATGGTGGGCGAGCAGGCAGCTACCATGCTGCCCTTCTCCTGGCAAGGGGTCTCCCTGCATGCCGCGGGTGCGTCCCGGGTTCGGGCGCGGATCGCGCCGGCCGGTGATGGCACGGTGTCGGTGGAGTTGGCCGATCAGGCGGGGTTACCGGTGTTGTCGGTACAGGCATTGGTCATGCGTTCGGTGTCGTCTCAGCTGTTGTCGGCGGCCGTCGCCGCTGCCGATGCCGCAGGTCGCGGGTTGTTGGAAGTGGCGTGGTTGCCAGTGGAATTGGCGCACAACGACATCAGCGCCGACCTCGTGGTCTGGGAGTTGGAGTCTTTCCAGGACGGTGTGGGTCCGGTGTATTCGGCTACGCATCGGGTGTTGGTGGCATTGCAGTCCTGGCTGGCCCAGGAGCGGGCCGGCCGACTGGTGGTGCTGACCCAAGGGTCGGTCGGCCAGGATGCCACGAACTTGGCCGGCGCCGCGGTGTGGGGGTTGGTGCGGTCGGCTCAAGCCGAACATCCGGGTCGGGTGATGTTGGTCGATTCGGACGGCTCGATGGATGTTGGAGATGTCATTGGCTGTGGTGAAGAGCAATTGATGATCCGGAACGGCACAGCCTATGCCGCCCGGCTGGCACAGCTTCGACCACAGCCGATCCTGCAGTTGCCCGATACCAACTCGGGCTGGCGGTTGGTCGCCGGCGGCGCGGGCACCCTTGAGGATTTGACGTTGGCATCATGCCCTGCAAAGGAATTGGCACCTGGACAGGTTCGAATAGAGGTGCGGGCTTTGGGTGTCAATTTCCGGGATGTGTTGGTGGCGTTGGGAATATATCCCGGTGCCGCGGAGTTGGGGGCCGAAGGGGCAGGGGTGGTCACCGAAGTCGGTCCAGGCGTGACCGGTTTAGCAGTTGGTGATCCGGTGATGGGTCTGTTGGGGGTGGCGGGGTCGGAAGCGGTGGTCGATGCGCGGCTGGTGGTCAAGCTGCCGAACCGGTGGCCGCTGACCGATGCTGCGGGTGTGCCGGTGGTGTTTCTGACGGCCTACTACGCGTTACGCGTGCTGGCGCAGGTGCAGCCGGGCGAGTCGGTGCTGGTACACGCCGCTGCGGGCGGGGTGGGTATGGCGGCAGTGCAACTGGCTCGGCTGTGGGGATTGGAGGTTTTCGCTACTGCCAGTCGCGGCAAGTGGGACACGTTGCAGACAATGGGATGTGACAACACGCATGTTGCCGATTCACGCACACTGGCATTCGAGGAGACGTTTTGGCTGACCACCGAGGGTCGCGGCGTGGATGTGGTGCTCAACTCGCTGGCCGGTGAGTTCACCGACGCATCGTTGCGGTTACTGCCGCGAGGCGGTCGCTTCATCGAGATGGGCAAAACCGAGTTCGGGACGCCCAGGTCGTTGCCCAGGACCATCCTGGGGTGGCCTACCGGGCTTTCGACTTGATGGAGGCCGGACCGCAGCGGATTGCGCAGATGCTGGCCGAGTTAGTCGAGTTGTTCAAAACTGAAGCGCTGCATCGGCTTCCAGTCAAGTCATGGGATGTGCGGCACGCTCGGGAGGCGTATCGGTTCTTGAGCCAGGCGCGCCATGTCGGCAAAGTGGTGCTGACCATGCCGGACGCGTGGGCCGCGGGCACGGTGCTGATCACCGGTGGCACTGGGATGGCAGGTTCTGCGGTGGCGCGTCATCTGGTGAGTCGATACGGGGTGCGGCAGGTGGTGTTGGCCAGTCGTGCTGGTGAGCACACGGAGAGCGTCGCAGCATTGGTGGACGAGCTCGGCTCGGCCGGCGCCCGAGTGCAGGTGGTGTCTTGCGATGTGGCCGATCGTGATGCGGTGGCGGGTTTGGTGGCAAGCCAACCAGATCTGACTGCAGTGTTTCATGCGGCTGGGGTTCTTGACGATGCGGTAATCACCGGATTGACGCCGGAGCGGGTGGATAAGGTATTGCGGGCCAAGGTCGATGGGGCCTGGAATTTGCATGAGCTCACCCGGCACCTGGATGTGTCAGCGTTTGTGTTGTTTTCGTCGATGGCCGGGATTGTGGGTGCGCCGGGCCAGGCCAATTATGCTGCAGCGAACGCGTTTTTGGACGGGTTGGCGGCCTATCGGCGATCACGTGGACTGGCCGCGTTGTCGGTGGCGTGGGGATTGTGGGAGCAGGCTTCGGCGATGACCGAGCATTTAGGCGAGCGGGATCGGGTCCGGATGAGTCAGGTTGGACTGGCGCCGTTGCCTACCAACCAGGCGATGGGATTCCTGGATGCCGCGTTGCTGGCGGATCGGCCCGTGGTGGTGGCTGCTCGGCTGGATCGTGCCGCGCTGGCCGGTGCCGAGCTGCCGGCACTATTTAGCCAGTTGGTTGCCGGTCCGATCCGACGGATCATCGACGGCGCCGATGAGGTGTCGGGGTCGGGATTGGCGTCGCGGCTGCACGGGCTGACTCCCGAGCAGCGGCACCGCGAACTCACCGAGTTAGTATGTAGCAACGCCGCGATCGTGTTGGGGCATTCCGGCACTGAGATCGACGCGCACAAGGCATTCCAGGATCTCGGGTTTGATTCGCTGACAGCGGTGGAGCTGCGCAACCGGCTCAAGACTGCGACCGGGTTGACCTTGCCACCGACCTTGATCTTTGACTACCCCACGGCCGCCGAGTTGGCCGAACACCTCGACATCCAGCTGGCGAACGCCCCTGCCGTCACGGTCGACCAACCCAACCCGTCGACTCGTTTCAACGAGGTCACCCGCGAACTACAAGCATTGCTCGACCAACCCAACTGGAACCCCGACGACAAAACGCGCCTGATCAAGCGATTGCAAGCGATTTTGACCGATTGCACCGCTCCACCGGCCAGCTCCGGCCCGTCTACCACCCATGACGACGAGGACATCACCACCGCCACTGAAAGCCAGCTTTTTGCCATCCTCGACGACGAACTTGGACCTTAGCGCACGTGCAACCGACAGGCATCGCAATCATCGGGCTGGCATGCAGGTTTCCCACCGTCGTCAGCCCCGGCGACCTCTGGGACCTGTTGCGCGACGGGCGAGAGGCTGCTGGATCCATTGACAACGTCGCCGATTTCGACGCCGACTTTTTCAACCTATCCCCCCGCGAGGCGAGCGCGATGGACCCCAGGCAACGACTGGCGCTCGAACTCACCTGGGAACTGCTCGAAGACGCTTTCGTGGTGCCGGAAACGCTGCGCGGACAACCGATCGCGGTCTACCTCGGAGCGATGAACGACGACTACGCAGTACTGACGCTCGCGGCGGACCGTGTTGACCATCACGCGTTCGCTGGCACTAGTCGGGCAATCATCGCAAACCGCGTGTCGTTTGCTTTCGGGCTGCGTGGACCAAGCGTGACGATCGACTCCGGTCAGTCGTCATCCCTGGTAGCGGTGCATCTGGCATGCGAAAGCGTGCGAACAGGCGAAGCGCCGCTGGCGATTGCCGGTGGTGTTCACCTCAACTTGGCACGCGAAACAGCCATGCTGGAACAAGAATTCGGCGCGGTATCGCCGTCCGGCCATACCTACGCATTCGATGAACGTGCCGACGGCTACGTACCAGGCGACGGCGGTGGCCTCGTTCTGCTGAAGCCGGTGCAAGCTGCCCTGGACGACGGAGATCGAATCCACGCGATCATCCGCGGCAGCGCGGTCGGCAACGCCGGGCACAGCGCTACCGGGCTGACCGTGCCGTCGGTCGCCGGCCAGGTGGACGTCATCAGGCGGGCGATGTCCGGCGCGGGGGTGGATTGCCATCAGGTTCACTACGTCGAGGCACACGGGACCGGCACCAAGATCGGCGACCCGATCGAGGCGCGGGCGCTGGGTGAGATCTTCGCGGCGCGGCAACGTCGCCCGGTGAGTGTGGGGTCGGTCAAGACCAATATTGGTCATACCGGGGGAGCCGCTGGAATCGCCGGATTACTCAAGGCGGTGTTAGCGATTGAAAATGCCGTGATTCCACCCAGCCTCAACTACGTCGGTGCCCCAATTGATTTGGATAGCCTTGGGCTTCGGGTCGACACCGCGTTGACGCCGTGGCCGGTGGCGGATGAGCCGCGACGGGCTGGGGTGTCGTCGTTTGGCATGGGTGGGACGAACGCGCATGTGATCCTGGAACAGGGTCCGACGCAGTCGCCAGAGATAGTGGAATCTGTTGCCGCAGCGGGTAGTAACGCTCCGGTGGCGGTGCCGTGGGTGTTGGCTGCGCGGTCGCCGCAGGCGCTAACCAACCAGGCGGGGCGGTTGTTGGCGCACCTGACTGCCGACGACGGCCTGACCGCGCTCGATGTGGGGTGGTCGTTGGTGAGTACCCGGTCGGTGTTCGACCATCGCGCGGTGGTGGTGGGCGCTGATCGGGGGCGTCTGATGGCGGGGTTGGCGGGGTTGGCCGCCGGTGAGCCGGGCGCGGGTGTGGTGGTGGGTCGTGCGCGGTCGGTGGGCAAGACGGTGTTTGTGTTTCCCGGACAGGGGTCGCAGTGGCTGGGGATGGGCCGGCAGTTGTACGGCCGGTACTCGGTGTTTGCCCGGGCTTTTGACGAGGTCGTTGCGGTGTTGGATGGGCAGCTGCGGCTGTCTGTGCGGCAGGTGATGTGGGGCGCCGATGCCGGGCTATTGGAAAGCACAGAGTTTGCTCAGCCGGCGTTGTTTGTCGTCCAGGTGGCATTGGCCGCGTTGTTGCAAGACTGGGGTGTGCTGCCCGATCTTGTGATGGGTCATTCGGTGGGTGAGATTGCTGCGGCGTATGTGGCCGGGGCGTTGTCGCTGGTGGATGCCGCGCGGGTGGTGGCGGCGCGCGGCCGGTTGATGCAGGCGTTGCCCGCTGGTGGGGTCATGGTGGCCGTAGCGGCCAGCGAAGACGAAGTGGCACCGTTGCTCACCGAGGGCGTGTGCATCGCTGCGGTGAACGCGCCGGAATCGGTGGTGATTTCGGGTGAGCAGGCTGCCGTGGGTGTGGTAGTGGATCGATTGGTGGGGTTGGGTCGGCGGGTGCGGCGGTTGGCAGTGTCGCATGCGTTTCATTCGGTGTTGATGGACCCCATGGTCGAGGAGTTCTCGAAGGTGCTGGCTGATGTCTGCGTGCGGGCGCCGCGGATTGGGTTGGTCTCGAATGTGACAGGTCAGCTGGCCGGTGCTGGGTATGGGTCGCCGGCGTATTGGGTTGAACATGTGCGCAAGCCGGTGCGGTTCTTCGACGGTGTGGGATTGGCTGAATCCCTCGGGGCCAGGGTGTTTGTGGAAGTGGGTCCCGGTGCCGGGTTGGAGGCGTCGGTGGCGCTGCTAGCCAGGGATCGGCCTGAGGTGGAGTCGGTGCTGGCCGGGGTGGGGCGACTGTTCGCCGAAGGGGTGGCGGTTGATTGGTCTTCGGTCTTTGCGGGTTTGGGCGGCCGGCGGGTGGAGTTGCCGACGTATGGATTTGCCCGGCAGCGGTTTTGGTTAGGTGACAATGGCGAGTTGTCGGTGGACCAGACGGGCAAAGACGCCGGCGCAATTGCGCGATTGCAAAGCCTAGCCCCACCGGAACTGCAGCGCCAGCTGGTAGAGTTGGTGTGCTTCCATGCAGCAATCGTTTTGGGTCGCAAGAGCAGCCATGACATCGACCCCGAATGTGCTTTCCAAGACTTGGGATTTGATTCAATGAGCGGGGTCGAACTACGCAATCGTCTCCAGATGGCTATCGGTTTGCCCGGCTTGTCGCTGCCGCGCACTTTGATCTTCGACTATCCCACTGCGAGTGCCCTCGCCGAATGCCTTGGCCAGCTCTTAGGCGGCCAACACGAATCATCCGACGACGAGAGTATTTGGCAGCTGCTGAAAAACATTCCTATCCACCAGCTTCGACGCACCGGCTTGCTGGACAAATTGCTGCTGCTGGCCGGCCAGCCCGAGGAGTCCTTGGCTGGTCGGACCGTCAGCGACGAGGTTATCGACTCGTTAAGCCCCGAAGCTCTTATCGGGCTGGCGCTCGATGAGGACGAGAACGATATTCGATGACGAAATCCGTCCTGGCAGGCTCAAATTATGCTATCGGCATAGGTGCAAATACGACAGGCGTTGAATAGCGATGTTTTTGCGAGATCGCGTAATGTGGCTTAAACTTTGGGCTTCGAGGGTGGCAAGTAACTTAAGTGGGCAGGGGCATGAGCGTCATCGCGGGTGTGTTCGGTGCGTTGCCGCCGCATCGCTATAGCCAAAGTGAGATCACTGATTCGTTTGTCGAGTTTCCCGGCCTTAAGGAACACGAGGAGATCATTCGGCGTTTGCATGCCGCCGCCAAGGTCAACGGTCGACACCTGGTGCTGCCGCTGCAGCAATACCCGTCGCTGACCGACTTCGGCGACGCCAACGAGATCTTTATCGAGAAGGCTGTCGACCTTGGCGTCGAGGCCTTGCTGGGCGCGCTCGATGATGCCAACCTGCGCCCCAGCGACATCGACATGATCGCCACCGCAACCGTCACCGGCGTCGCGGTGCCGTCTTTGGATGCCCGGATCGCCGGGCGGCTTGGTCTGCGCCCCGACGTGCGGCGGATGCCGTTGTTCGGTCTGGGCTGCGTGGCAGGGGCGGCGGGCGTGGCCCGCCTGCGCGACTACCTGCGTGGCGCGCCCGACGACGTCGCGGTTCTGGTCTCGGTTGAGCTTTGCTCGCTGACGTATCCCGCGGTCAAACCAACCGTGTCGAGTCTGGTCGGGACCGCACTGTTCGGCGACGGAGCAGCCGCGGTGGTCGCCGTCGGCGACCGGCGCGCCGAGCAGGTTCGCGCTGGCGGACCGGACATCTTGGACTCGCGCAGCAGCCTGTACCCCGACTCGCTGCACATCATGGGTTGGGATGTCGGTTCCCATGGCCTGCGGCTGCGGCTTTCCCCGGACCTGACGAACCTGATCGAACGGTACCTAGCCAATGACGTCACCACGTTTCTTGATGCCCATCGGCTGACCAAAGACGACATCGGCGCCTGGGTGAGCCATCCCGGTGGTCCCAAGGTCATCGACGCCGTCGCCACGAGCCTCGCGCTGCCTCCCGAGGCGCTCGAGCTGACCTGGCGCTCGCTGGGCGAGATCGGCAACCTTTCGTCGGCCTCGATACTGCATATTTTGCGCGACACCATCGAAAAGCGGCCACCCAGCGGAAGCGCCGGGCTGATGCTGGCGATGGGTCCTGGTTTCTGCACGGAACTCGTCTTACTGCGCTGGCGCTGACTTCCTGATTTCAACGGTCAATCCCGGCCAGGGGCGCAGCGCGGCAAAGTTGGCCGCCCGAATGCGGTGAGTCCGCTGAGCGGGCAACTGCAGCATGGCCCTGGCGACCAGCCGAGCGAGAATCACGGTCATCTCGGTGGTGGCCATGACGGCTCCGATGCATCGGTGCAGCCCGCCGCTGAACGGGATGAATTCATGTGGCGCGGGTTTGCGGTAGTCCGCTGCGTTGGGATCCCAGCGCAGCGGACGGAATTCGGTTGGCTCGGGCCAGATTTCTGGGAGCCGGTGGGTGACGTAGGCGCTGAAGATCAACAGGCGTCCCGCCCGGATGCGATGCCCGTCGAACCAGAGGTCACGCAGCACCCTGCGGGCCGAGATCACGCCGGGCGAGTACAGGCGCAGCGTCTCGTGAACAACTCCGTTGAGGTAGGTGAGCGCGCTCAGGTCATCGGCGGCGGGGACTCTGCCACCCAGCACGCGCGCGACCTCGCTGGCCGCACTCTCCCAGGTGCCGGGCACGGTCAGCAGTGCGTAGATCGCCCAGGCCAGCGCGCCGCTGGTGGTCTCGTACCCCGCGGTGATCAGCGAAACGATCGAATCGCGAATCTCGTTGTCGCTTAACGTAGTACCCTCTTCAGAGCAGCCACTAATCAACGTCGTCAACATGTGGTCGTCGGGTCTGGGTGCCGTGCGCGCGTCGGCGATCTGAGCGTCGATGAGGTCGTCGATGCGTTTGCGGGCTGCCATGGCCCGTCGCCACCCGGGCGAGTTGACCCGCTGCTGCAGCCGCATCACCTGAGGCGGCCGTCGGGTTAGGTCCAGCAGGGGCTGCAGTTGCTCACCGAGAAAATCGGAATGTACGGCGAGGCGCTGGCCGAACAGACTCTCGGCGGTACTGCGCCGGACCGCCGAGCGCAACTCTTGGTAGATGTCCAGCCGCTGTCCGGGCTGCCAACCGTCGATCACCGTGTCGATATTGGACACCATCGTTGCCACATAGCGCTGGACGTGATGGTGCCGCAGCCCCGGTGCCACCACACTGCGGCGGCGCCGGTGGTCCGCGCCGTCGCTGACGATCAGCGCGGTCGGCCCGTCGACGGGAACCAGGCTCTCAAACGTTTGGCTCCAGCTGAACGCGTCGGCATTGGCGAACACGAATCTGTTGGCCTCTGCTCCCAGGAGATAGGTGTAGCCATGCCCACCGACTCCGGCGTTGATCAGCGGACCGCGCCATCGATACAGCGCCAGCAGCGCTTCGCCAAGCGGGTAGCGCACCGTCCGATACGTCCTCATTCGAGCATCTCCGAAAGCTCCAGCCAGCGATTCTCCATCGCCGCGACGTGGTCTTGCAGGACACGTAGTTGCTGGGTCAGCCGGGTGATGCCGACGTGGTCGGACTGGTCATGCTCGGCCAGTTCGGTATGTTTGGCGGCCACCCGGTCGGCCAGGCGGGCGAGTTGACGGTCGACTGCGGCCAACTCTTTTTCGGTGGCACGTCGCTGTGCGCCCGACATCGCCGGCGGCGCTGGCCGCTCGGCCGGTGCTGGGGCGCTAACGCGGGCAGCCAGCTGCAGGTATTCGTCGATGCCGCCGGGCAGGTGCCGCAACCGGTCATCGAGAATCGCGTACTGCTGGTCAGTGACCCGCTCGAGCAGATACCGGTCGTGTGAGACGACGATCAACGTACCCGCCCACGAGTCAAGCAGGTCTTCGGTCGCCGTCAGCATCTCGGTGTCCACGTCGTTGGTGGGCTCGTCGAGGAGCAGCACGTTCGGCTCGGACAACAGCGTCAGCATGAGCTGCAACCGCCGACGCTGACCACCGGAGAGGTCGTCGACTCGCGCGGACAGCTGGTCCCGGCGGAACCCGAGACGCTCTAGCAGCTGGGTCGGGGTAACCTCGCGGCCTTCGACCTGATAGCCGCCACGCAGCCTGCCTAGCACATCGGCGATCCGGTCGTCGGCAAACGGTGCCAGATCGTCCCCGTGCTGATCGAGCACTGCCAGCCGGACGGTCTTGCCGCGCTTGACACGTCCGACACCGGGCTGGACGGTGCCGGCGATCAAGCCCAGCAGGGTCGACTTGCCGGCGCCGTTAGCCCCGACGATGCCGATACGTTCACCCGGGCCGATCCGCCATTCGATGTCGCGCAACACCGGGCGGCCCCCAGAAGGCTGGTACGAGACCGACACGCCGAGCAGGTCGACGACGTCCTTTCCGAGCCGAGCGGCCGCCAGCTTGGCCAGCTCCACGGTGTTGCGCGGTGGCGGCACGTCTGCGATCAGTTGGTTGGCGGCCTCGATCCGGAACTTGGGCTTGCAGGTCCGCGCCGGTGCGCCGCGGCGCAACCAAGCCAGCTCCTTGCGCAGCAGGTTCTGCCGCTTGGCTTCGGCCGCGGCGGTCAGCCGGTCCCGCTCGACGCGCTGCAGCACGTACGCCGCGTAGCCGCCTTCGAAAGGTTCGACGATTCCGTCGTGCACTTCCCATGTTGTGGTGGCGACCTCGTCGAGGAACCAGCGGTCGTGGGTGACCACGAGTAGGCCGCCGGTATTGCGGGCCCAGCGCCGCCGTAGGTGGTCGGCGAGCCAGGTGATGCCTTGGATGTCGAGGTGGTTGGTGGGCTCGTCGAGAGCGATCACGTCCCATTCGCCGACCAGCAGGCTGGCCAGTTGCACCCGTCGGCGCTGGCCACCGCTGAGGGTGCTGACCGGGGTGTCCCAGGCGATGTCGGATACCAGGCCGGCGACCACGTCCCGGATACGCGGGTTGCCCGCCCATTGGTGTTCGGGTTGGTCACCGATGAGCGTCCAGCCGACGGTGCGGTTGGGGTCGAGGGTGTCTGTTTGGCTGAGCGCGTTCACCCGCAATCCGCTACGCCGGGTGACCCGACCGGAGTCCGGCCGCAGTTGACCGGTGAGCAGGCCCAGCAGACTGGATTTGCCGTCGCCGTTTCGCCCGACGATGCCGATGCGCGCCCCGTCGTTGACCCCGAGCGTGACTGCCTCGAACACCACCTGAGTCGGATAGGCCAGGTGCACGGCCTCGGCTCCGAGTAGGTGCGCCATGGGGCCGACCCTAGCGTGGCGACGATGCGGGCTGGGATGGGCCGCTGAGGAGCCGCGCGGTCGAGCTCTAGCGTGGCGACGATGCGGGCTGGGATGGGCCGCTGAGGAGCCGCGCGGTCGAGCTCTAGCGTGGCGACGATGCGGGCTGGGATGGGCCGCTGAGGAGCCGCGCGGTCGAGCTCTAGCGTGGCGACGATGCGGGCTGGGATGGGCCGCTGAGGAGCCGCGCGGTCGAGCTCTAGCGTGGCGGCCCAGCCGCAGTGCAGTTGATTGGCGGCGGGGCTTGCCGGGTGGGGTGGAGGTCGTTGTAGGCGTCGATTGGGCTGGGTGTGATTGAGGTGTTTGAACATTTCGTGGGTTTGCACCCGGTTGAACGGGGTCAATGTCACGGCGACCGGGATACTCGAATGGACGTGCCGGGGCCAGCCGGCAAGCTGCTCGTGGCGGCTCGGCAGGGGCGTCGTCGGTAGCTTTCTCCAGCCAGCCCAACTGCGGACTGACTGAATCAGTCTTGGGCCACCAAGTCACTGGAATATGCTTGGGCACAATACATCTTGATGCCATGCAGTGGCCATGGTCGTCGGCGTACCGATTGGAGCCGGCCGTTGCTACCACATTAATCGGCATCAGTGCCTGGTGGGCGAATGGCAGCGTGAAGCAATACGCCGGTGATCTGACTGATCGTGTCGCCACGATGACAGTTTGCCGGCGCACGCCGGCTCCGCGAGTGCATTATCGACAGTGACACGTTTGGCAGGACCCAAGGAGGCCGAGTCCATGATTCGTGCTGTGTGGAATGGAACAGTGCTCGCTGAGGCGCCGCGAACCGTACGGGTGGAAGGCAACCACTACTTTCCGCCCGAGTCGCTGCACCGCGAGCATCTAATCGAAAGCCCGACCACGTCGATATGCCCATGGAAGGGTCTGGCCCATTACTACAACGTCGTCGTGGACGGCCCCTATGGTCCGGTTAACCCGGACGCTGCCTGGTACTACCGCCGGCCCAGTCCACTGGCTCGCCGGATCAAAAACCATGTTGCGTTCTGGCACGGTGTGACGGTCGAAGGTGAATCCGAGAGTCGGCATGGCTTGGCGCGCCGGGTTGTGGCGTGGCTCGGCAAATAGCGGCGTGATGCCAACGGTCGGACCCGCGGACCACGCGGCGGGCCTAGATCGGCGCGCGACGCCTGACCAGCTGCCGATATGGCGTATCGGCATCATCAGTGGGCTGGTCGGCATGCTGTGCTGTGTCGGGCCGACCATCCTGGCGTTGGTTGGGATTATTAGTGCGGCAACGGCTTTCGCGTGGGCGAACGACCTCTATGACAACTACGCGTGGTGGTTCCGCGTGAGCGGGCTCGCGGTGCTTGCCATTCTGGTGTGGTGGGCGCTACGACATCGAAACCGATGTAGCGTCAACGCAATCCGCCGGTTACGGTGGCGGCTGATGGCAGTGCTGGCAATAGCGGTTGGTACTTACGGTGTCTTGTCCGCTGTGACGACGTGGTTCGGTACGTTCGTATAGTTGCAGTATTAGACGAACGGGGTCGCCGGCGACGGGTGCAGCATGATTTCGGAGTCGTTGGCGCATACTGTCCGGCCAGCGTGCCGCAGTAGCAAGCTACAAGCCGCCGCGGCAGCAAGTACGGCGGCGACGGTCAGCAACGCGAGATGGTAAGTGCCGGTGGCGTCTTTGAGGTGGCCGGTGGCGTAGGGACCGGCGAAGCTCGCCAGACTGGCCACGGCATTGACCGTCGCGATGGCCACGGCGACCCGGGGACCGGCCAGCGCGGCGGTGCAACGGCTCCAGAAAGCGGGCATCGCGGCAAGGATTCCGGCGACGGCGATGGTCAGCCAACTCAGCGTCACTATCGGTGACATCGGACTCAATGCCGCACCGAGCGCGGCGCTGCCCGCGGCCGTTGTTGGCAGTGTGATATGGCCCGCTTGGGCGCCCGAGCGGTCGATGCTGCGGTGGCTCCAGGCCAACATGGCCAGCGCGGCGACACCGTACGGCAGGGCCGCCAACGTGGCAGCGGTCAGCGTGGCGGTGCCGTGTGCCAGCGACGCAACTAGTTGGGGCAGAAAGAACTGCAACGCATACAGCGCGAAATACAGGCCCCCGTAGACGACAGCGAAAAGGACAAGATCCCAACCGGCTCCACTCGACCGACCGGTCGGGGCAGGGGTGTCCTCGGTCAGCCGGGCCGACAGCTCTGCACGTTCCTCGGGGGTGAGCCAGCTTGCCCGTTGCGGGTTATCCGGCAACAGGCGCCGAAGAAGCGGCGCCAGCAGCAGTGCAGCCAATGCCTCGATCACAAACATTGCCCGCCAGCCGGGTAGCCCGGCCATGTGAACGTGGCCGACGATCAGCCCAGACAGCGGCAGGCCGACCGTGTTGGCGACCGGAATGGCCAGCAGAAAGGTGGCTACGGCGCGGGCTCGCTGCGCGCACGGAAACCACACCGTCAGATACGCGATGACGCCGGGGAAGAAGCCGCCCTCGGCGACGCCGAGGGCGAAGCGCGCCAGATACAAGGTGTGCGCGCTGGTGACCAAGGCCGTGGCCGCCGAGCACACACCCCAAGCCAGGACGACCGCCGTGAGCGTTCGACCGGCACCGAAGCGCGCCAACGCCGCGTTGGCGGGAACCTGGAACAGGACGTAGCCGAGGAAGAAGACGCCGGCGGCGGTGCCGTATGCGGTGGCGCTCAGGCGCAGGTCGGCGTTCATCGCCAGGGCTGCGACCGAGATGTTGGCCCGATCAACGAAGTTGATCACATACAACACGAACAGCAGGGGCAACAGCCGGCGCGCGGCCTTGCCCAGGGCATTGTGCGTGGGGCTTGCCGCGATTGTCGCCACCTGCGGCTCCTTCCGTGGGCCTGTCGAACAATTGCATCATGAAATGACCCCAACCCGGTCTTTGTAGTCCGGCGTGTCACTAACACGATCGGTTATGTCATTGCAGTAAAACGGATTTGGCGTTGCGCCGGATGTGTTTCGCCGTCAATCTCGGCGTAGGGGCCGGCGAAGAACAGGCTCCGGCCCGCCCGCTGTGGTGGGGCGAGCAGGATGTCGCGGCCGATCGACCACGCGATGTGGTTGGCCTGCAGGTTCGCGAACAGGCCGTGGGTGCCGTACTTCGTCGCACAGGAGGCGTCCGCCGGTAGCCAACCCAGCCCAGCGACGAAGAATTCCGCCCAGCAGTGGTAGCCGCACACCTCGCAATCCTGCGCACCGGGCTGCGGTAGCTCCAAGGCCTGACCGAGCACAAATCGTGCGGGGATGTCGACCGATCGGCACAGCGAGACGAACAATGCGTGGATGTCGTTGCAGTTGCCCACCGAGCAGGTCAGGGCATGCTCGGTGCTGCCCAGGAAAGACTGCTTCGTCGCGTCGTAGTCCATGGCGCCGGTGACGTAGTCGTAGATGCGACGGGCCTGTTCGAGCGGGTTGGTCTCGGGGCCGACGACGTCTTGGGCCAACGTACGGGTGCGCTCATCGACATCGACATGTGCTTCGGGGATCAAGGCGCGGCTGAACAATTGCGCCGTGGCCAACGGGCGGGCCCGTGCCGGATCCGGAGCATGCCCGATCGCCCGGCGTTCCACAACATAGCGGATAGACCAACTCGCCGCCGTCGCCAAGCGCAGCCGGCTGTACAACATCAGGTTCCCGAACTCCGGCTCACGCGTGAGGTCATAGGGATCCTCGCTGGTCACCTCGACGTCCAGAACGCGTTGAAACGCGCCGTCACCGATGACCGGGCACCACATCTCGACGGTGTGGGCACCTTGGGTGGAATCGATCGTGATGTGATCGGTGATTTCGAACAGCCCGATCGTCGCATCCGCGTGTGCGGATACCGCGGGGTCGGTGATCGTCATCGGTTAGCTCCTTCCGCTGAGACTGGTTTATGTTCGAACAACCGGCAGATCGGCTGCCAGCCATTCGGAGAACCCGCCGTCGAGTCGGCGGGCAGAAAATCCGTTGGGGCGCAACAGTTCTAGCGCGTCATAGGCATACACGCAGTAAGGTCCTCGGCAGCAGGCGACGATGTCGATGCCGGACGGGAGTTCATCAAGCCGCTCGGCCAGTTCGTCGAGGGGAATGCTCACTGCCCCGGGCAGATGCCCGGCGGCGTATTCCATGGCCGGCCGCACGTCGAGGACCAGCACCGACCCGGCGGCCACCCGAGCTTGCAACTCGTCTCGGCTGATCGGTTCCAGGCTGTCTCTGTCGGTGTAGTACTGCCGCACCAGGGAGCCGACCGAGGCCAGATTGCGTTCGGCCACAGCGCGCACCGCGCGCACTACGTCCCACACCTGCGGATCCGACAGTGCGTAAATCACCCGTTTGCCGTCCCGGCGGCTGGTCACCAGGCCGGCGCGCCGAAGTTGCAACAAGTGCTGGGAGGCATTGGCAAACGTCAACCCCGACGCACGAGCCAGCGCGTCCACACTGCGTTCACCCTGCACCAGCAGATCCAACAGCTCCAATCGATGGCCGCTGGACAGCGCTTGCCCGACCAGGGCGAACTGCTCGAAGATCAGCTTCTTTGCACCGGACATGCCGCCGCTCCATTCCTCGATTCAGATGTTCGTATATTCAATTGATTGTTTGATCATGTCATTCCGACACGCTGCTGCGGTTTCGCCGCCGGGGCGTCGCACCGCTACTCGGTGCCGGCTACGGCCTCACCCGCGGCCGCGGGTTCGCGACCGGGCCCTGCGCCGCGCCCTCGGGGTGGGCGGAATGTCCTCCGCGGTCAGCACCGGTGCATTCCTGACCACCGTGTGCCTCGCGCACCTGGTGCTCGGCGCGCTTATGGGTGTACTAGTGCACGAATTCGGCGCCGACATGCTGTCGTTGTGGCCCGTGGGACCGGCGCTGTGTCATTGAGCCCGGGCGCGTAATCCGTGTTGGTCGGTGATCTCGATGACCGCATACCCGACGGTGATCAATCGGTCGCGCTCGAACTCCTTGAGAATCTTGTTGATCGATGGGCGCTGCGCTCCAAGCATTGCGGCGAGGGTGCGTTGGGCAAGTTCGATACGGGCATCGATTGCCTCGTCGAGCAGGAGCTGCGCAACCTGCGCGGGCAGCGGGCGGCCAAGCATGCCCATTAACCGAATCTGCGCAGTCGACACCCGTTGCGCCACACTCGACAGCCACCGCCGTGCGATGGCCGGGTGGGTAGCTAGCAGCCGCTCGAACGCCTGCCGGTCCAGGAACAGGCAGGTCGCTTGGGTCAAGGCGCGCCCCGTGTAGACCATCGGCATCTCCAGTAGCAGCGGGATGTCGCCATCGACATCGCCGGGATGAAGGATGTTCACCACGGCGCGGCGCCGCCTGGAGCCGACCGCGAGCTCAATTAATCCGTGTCGCACAATCCACACCCCGTCCGCGGTTTGATCGGCGTGGAATACCACTGCCCCGGGGGCAAACTCCTTGGCTTGTAACGTTTCGGCCAATGCCGACACATCGTCACGGTGCAGTGGCGCCGAGCCTCCGCGACCGACGCACCGCGCAATCCAGGCTGCCTGTCGGACCTGGGCCTCGGAAGGCGGTTGGCCCCCAGTCACCGCATGAACGAGATGCCGCAGCGGGCGCACCGACCGATCTGCCATGGCCCCTCCTTGAGAGCAGGCGATGCCGTCATCGTGCTGCCAATTGTCAGCGCGCGTGGATTGCGTGCGGGTTGGCTTGCCCTGAATGGGAAATTAGTCGATCGAAGAGAACACGCAAGCCCGTTCTGCGCCCCAGGCACTCTGTCAGCACGCTGACAAACCGATTCTTGGCGGAGTTTTGCCATCGGTATGGTATTGGGGTGCCTACTCGATTGGCCCGCGGTGCGACCGTGCCGACTCGCCGTCTGCAGGACATCAACGATCAACCGGTGGACGTCCCGGCTGCGACCGGAAGGACACACCTGCAGTTTCGGCGGTTCGCGGCCTGTCCGATCTGCCACCTGCACCTGCGCAGCTTCGCCAACCGGCACCAAGAGGTTGCGGACAGTGGAATCACCGAGGTGGTGTTTTTTCATTCGGCGGCCGACGCGCTGCGCGGATACCAGTCCTTGCTACCGTTCGCCGTGATCGCCGACCCCGACCGAGTGCAGTACCGCGAGTTCGGCGTAGAGAAAAGCCTGGGCGCCATCACTCATCCGCGGGCATTGTGGGCTGCCGTTCGGGGGTCGGCGGCGATGTTGCATCGCAACGATCCGGAACGGGCGGGCGTCGGATTCGGTGACGGCACAACGCATCTGGGATTGCCCTCCGACTTTCTCCTGGATGCCGATGGAACTGTCGCCGCTGTGCACTATGGGCGTCATGCCGACGACCAATGGTCGGTGGATCAGCTCATCGACATCAACCGCTCGCTTGGAGGTAAGGGCACTCAGTGACTCATTCCCGTCTGATTGGCGCACTTACCGTAGTCGCAATTATCGTCACTGCATGTGGTTCGCAGCCGAAATCCCAGCCCGCAGTGGCACCTACCGGGGACGCGGCCGCTGCCACCCAGGTGCCGGCGGGCCAAACCGTTCCGGCCCAGCTGCAGTTCAGCGCCAAAACCCTTGATGGGCACGACTTTCACGGGGAAAGCCTGCTGGGTAAGCCCGCGGTGCTGTGGTTCTGGGCGCCCTGGTGTCCGACGTGCCAAGGCGAAGCGCCGGTAGTCGGCCAGGTCGCCGCGTCACACCCGGAAGTGACGTTCGTCGGGGTGGCCGGCCTGGATCAAGTACCCGCAATGCAGGAGTTCGTCAACAAATACCCGGTGAAAACGTTTACCCAGCTGGCTGATACCGACAGGTCGGTCTGGGCGAATTTCGGTGTCACCCAGCAGCCTGCGTACGCGTTCGTTGACCCGCACGACAACGTCGACGTCGTCAGGGGTCGGATGTCGCAGGACGAACTGACGCGGCGCGTCACGGCGTTAACCAGCCGTTGATCGACGCCACGCCGGTCGGCTTGGCGTTGGCCCACGCAGAAATGCCTGGCCTTCGCGACGAGTTGGGGCTTGCGCCGCGTGTGATACTGCCCTCATGACGATGGCTCGGGTGCGTCGCGGCACGGAACTGTTGTTGTCACCTCAGTCGCCGCCGGCCACCGGCGGGCTGATCGTGTTGACCGGTCTGCGGCTGTTGGCTGGGTTGATCTGGCTCTACAACGTGGTCTGGAAGGTGCCGCCGGACTTCGGTGAGCGCGGCCGGCGGGACCTGTATCACTTCACGCATCTGGCGGTTGAACACCCGGTGTTCACACCGTTCAGCTGGGTGATCGAGCATGCCGTGCTGCCGTACTTCACGGCATTCGGTTGGGGGGTGTTGTTCGCGGAGTCCGCGCTGGCGGTGCTGCTGCTGACCGGGACGGCCGTGCGGCTGGCCGCGTTGATCGGGATCGGGCAGTCGGTCGCGATCGGGCTGTCGGTGGCCGAGTCACCCGGGGAGTGGCCGTGGGCGTACGCGATGCTGCTGGGCATCCACGTCGTCTTGCTGTTCACCTGCTCGACCCGGTACGCCGCCGTCGACGCGGTGCGCGCCGCCGCCACGGGGTCGGCCGCTCGGACGGCGGCGCAGCGGCTGCTGGCCGGTTGGGGAATCGTGCTTGGGCTGATCGGACTTGTCGCGGTATGGCGTGGCCTGGGCGATGATCGACCCGCCTATGTCGGGATACGGGCGTTGGAGTTCTCCCTCGGGGAATACAACCTGCGCGGCGCACTGGCGCTGATCGCGATCGCGCTGGCAATGTTGGCGGCCGCCAAACGCGGCTGGCGCACCGTCGCGTTGGTCGCGGCGGTGGTCGCGGTGGCCGCCGCGGCCGCCATCTACCTGCAAGTCGGCCGGACCGCGGTGTGGCTCGGCGGGACGAACACCACCGCAGCGGTTTTCGTGTGCGCGGCGGTGGTGAGTCTGGCAACCGAATTCCGGATCGGACGGGTGGAAGGGGCGTGATGGCCACACCGGGCGTTGTGCAGGAAGTCGTTTCCGTCGCTGCAGAACACGCCGAGCGGGTCGACACCGACTGTGCTTTCCCGGCCGAGGCGGTCGACGCCCTCCGCAAGACCGGCCTGCTGGGTCTGGTGCTGCCCCGCGAGATCGGCGGAATGGGTTCCGGACCAGTGGAATTCACCGAGGTGGTCGCCCAGCTGTCGGCTGCATGTGGATCAACGGCGATGATCTATTTGATGCACATGGCGGCCGCTGTCACGGTAGCCGCGTCGCCTCCGCCGGGTCTGCCGGATCTGTTGGCGGACATGGCTTCCGGAAAACAACTTGGCACCTTGGCATTCAGTGAACCGGGTTCTCGTTCGCACTTCTGGGCGCCCGTGTCCACGGCGAGCGCCGACGGTGACGGCATCGCGGTGCGGGCCGACAAGAGCTGGGTGACCTCGGCGGGGTTCGCCGACGTCTATGTGGTGTCCGTCGGTTCGGCCGACGGTGCCGCGGGCGACGTCGACCTCTACGCGGTTCCGGCGGACACACCGGGCCTGCGGGTAGCGGGCACCTTCACCGGGATGGGTCTGCGGGGGAATGCCTCCGCGCCAATGGCCGTCGACATTCGCATCCCGGATTCGTATCGTCTCGGGGAGGCCGGCGGCGGATTCGGCATCATGATGCAAACGGTACTGCCCTGGTTCAATCTCGGAAATGCGGCTGTCTCACTGGGTTTGGCGACCGCAGCCACCGGTGCCGCGGTCAAGCACGTCGGGACCGCCCGGTTGGAACACCTCGGTGGCAGCCTGGCCGAGCTGCCCACGATCCGCGCCCAGATCGCTCGGATGGGCACCACGCTGGCCGCGCAAAAGGCGTACCTTGAGGTCGCCGCCAACAGTGTCAGCTCGCCCGACGACACCACCTTGACCCACGTGCTGGGTGTGAAGGCCTCGGTCAACGACGCCGCGCTGACCATCACCGAATCGGCCATGCGGGTGTGCGGCGGGGCCGCGTTCTCCAAGCATCTGCCCATCGAACGCGCCTTCCGCGACGCCCGGGCGGGGTCGGTGATGGCGCCAACCGCCGACGCGCTCTACGACTTCTACGGCAGGGCCGTCACCGGGCTGCCGCTGTTCTAGGAGGCGATATGTCAACCGAACCGCTCGTCGTGGGAGCAGTCGCATACACACCCAACGTGGTCCCGATTTGGGAAGGCATCCGCGGCTACTTCCAAGACTCCGAAAGCCCGGACACCCAAATGGATTTCGTGCTCTACTCCAACTACGCGCGGCTGGTCGATTCGCTGATCGCCGGCCACATCGACATCGCCTGGAACACCAACCTGGCCTACGTGCGGACCGTGCTGCAAACCGGCGGGCGGTGCACGCCATTGGCCCAGCGCGATACCGACGTCGACTACACCACCGTGTTCGTTGCACATGCCGGCAGCGATCTGCACGGCGCTAAAGACATTGCCGGAAAGCGCCTTGCGCTCGGGTCCGCCGACTCTGCGCACGCGGCCATCTTGCCGCTCTATTATCTGCGCCGGGCGGGCATCGCCGAGTCTGACCTGCAGGTGATCCGCTTCGACACCGACATCGGCAAGCACGGCGACACCGGTCGCAGCGAACTCGACGCGGTGGATGCGGTGCTCGCCGGTGAGGCCGACGTGGCGGCGATCGGCAGCTCCACGTGGGCCGCGATGGGCGCCGCGGAGCTGATGGGGGAGTCGTTGACCGAGGTGTGGCGCACCGACGGCTACTGCCACTGCATGTTCACCGCGCTGGATACGCTGCCCGCCGAAAGATACCAGCCGTGGCTCGACCGGTTGCTGGCGATGAGCTGGGATGACTCCGAGCATCGAAAGATCCTCGAACTCGAGGGTTTACGACGTTGGGTGCCTCCGCACCTGGACGGCTACAAGCCGCTGTTCGAGGCCGTGCAGGAGCAGGGCATCGACCCGCGATGGTGATCATAGAGCTGATGCGCCGGGTGGTAGGTCTCGCACAGGGAGCTACCGCCGAGGTCGCCGTCTATGGCGACCGAGATCGTGATCTCGCGGAGCGATGGTGCGCGAACACCGGAAACACCCTGGTGCGCGCCGACGTGGACCAGACCGGCGTCGGCACCCTGGTGGTGCGCCGCGGCCATCCGCCTGACCCGGCAAGCGTGTTGGGCCCCGACCGGCTACCCGGGGTCCGGTTGTGGCTGTACACCAACTTCCACTGCAACCTGTGCTGCGACTACTGCTGCGTCTCGTCGTCACCAAGCACCCCGCATCGCGAACTGGGGGCGGAGCGGATCGGCCGAATCGTCGGTGAAGCGGCGCGCTGGGGAGTGCGCGAACTGTTCCTCACCGGCGGTGAGCCGTTCCTGCTGCCCGACATCGACACGATCATCGCGACCTGTGTGAAGCAGTTGCCCACCACCGTCCTCACCAACGGCATGGTGTTCAAAGGGCGGGGTCGGCGCGCGCTGGAATCCCTACCTAGAGGGCTCGCCTTGCAGATCAGCCTGGACTCGGCCACCCCGGAGCTGCACGATGCGCACCGCGGCGCGGGGACGTGGGTCAAGGCAGTAGCTGGTATCCGGTTGGCGCTCTCACTTGGCTTCCGGGTGCGGGTGGCCGCGACGGTTGCCAGCCCCGCACCTGGCGAGCTGACGGCGTTTCACGACTTCCTCGACGGGCTTGGCATCGCACCCGGGGATCAGCTGGTCCGGCCGATCGCGCTGGAGGGCGCCGCGTCGCAAGGGGTGGCGCTCACCCGCGAATCGCTGGTTCCCGAGGTGACCGTCACCGCCGACGGCGTGTACTGGCACCCAGTGGCCGCCACCGACGAGCGCGCCCTGGTCACCCGTACCGTCGAACCCTTGACCCCGGCGCTGGACATGGTAAGCCGGCTATTCGCCGAACAGTGGACACGAGCCGCCGAAGAGGCCGCGTTGTTCCCGTGTGCGTAGTGCCCAGTCTGCCGGCCGCGAACCCAGGATTAATTGCTGATGACAAGTATTGCCCTACTGCACTATAGTTCTGCTTGCACTTGAAAACAACGAGCCGTGATGCGGGTCGTAAGGGATTCCGGTAAGGAACACAGTCAAGTTCTTGCACGCGTCGGCGGCAGTGTTGCCTCAACGCCCAAACTGCACCAAACTGTTTCGCCCACGGCGGGGCGTGTCTGAGAGGTATCGCGTGACCACCGCCCATAACGGATCCGCTCCGCGTTTTCAACGTACCCGCTCTGGCTACGACCCGGTCGCAGTCAATCATTACATCGCCGAACTCGTGCTGCGTCAGCAGGCGCAGCACTGTGAGATTGAAACGCTCAAGGCAGAAATAGCCAGTCTGAAGGACGAAAACGCTGCCCTGAAGGACACCTCGCCGTCAGCACAGGCGGTGACCGATCGGATGGCGAAAATGCTTCGACTCGCTGTCGACGAGGTCTTCCAGATGCAGTCGGAGGCACGGGCCGAGGCCGCAACATTAGTTTCTGCGGCTAGGGATGAGGCGGAAGCGGTCCGAACGCAGAAGCGAGAAATGCTGGCGGATATGAACGCCCGGCAAAGAGCGCTGGAGTCCGAGCATGCCGACGTGATGCGCCGCGCTCGTGAAGAGGCTGAACAGCTTGTGGCGCAGGCAACCGCCGAGGTGGAGCGGATGCGTGTCATCGATGCCAGACGCCGTGAGAAAGCCGAGCAGGAACTTGATGCCGAAATCATCAGGCTTCGCACCGATGCCCAATTTCAGATCGACGATCAGCTGCAGGCCACACAGCAGGAGTGTGAGAAGCGGCTTGGCGAAGCCAAAATCGAGGCCGATCGACGGCTGCATGTTGCCGACGAGCAGATTGAGCACGGCCTCAGCGAGGCTCGGCGAACGTTGGAAGAGATCAGCCAGTGGCGAGTCGGCATCCTCGAACAACTAGCGCGTATTCACGCACAGCTCGAGAATATTCCAGCGCTCCTGGAATCGGCTCGACATAGCGAGACGGAGCCACTGCAGTCCATAAACGGCGCCGTCGCTGAGCTACGGGCCATTTAGCGATCGCGTGCCTGAGCGCGACTCATCTGTGACAGTTCCGTCACGGCTGGGTCAGGTGCCGGTGTCCTGGCGACGCCGACTGCGCACAGACCGAAACAGCACGGTGTGGATGTGCCATGATGTGCACGCTGTCAAGGCCAGTCGGGTGACGATGCGGGCCGGTGTGGTCCGAGGAGGAGCCCGACAATTTAAGCTAGTCGGGTGACGATGCGGGCCGGTGTGGTCCGAGGAGGAGCCCGACAATTTAAGCTAGTCAGGGAGCCCTCAGGAGCGGTGGTGGATCTCAATTTTTCGATGGTCACGCGACCAATCGAGCGCCTGGTGGCCACGGCGCAGAACGGTCTGGAAGTCCTGCGACTCGGGGGCCTGGAAACCGGCAGTGTTCCGTCGCCGTCCCAAATCGTTGAGAGCGTACCGATGTACAAGCTGCGGCGGTATTTTCCGCCGGACAACCGCCCGGGACAGCCACCGGTGGGTCCGCCGGTGCTGATGGTGCACCCGATGATGATGTCGGCGGACATGTGGGACGTCACCCGTGAAGACGGCGCGGTGGGGATCCTGCACGCCAGCGGGCTAGATCCCTGGGTCATCGACTTCGGCTCACCCGACGAGGTCGAGGGCGGAATGCGCCGTAACCTGGCCGACCACATCGTCGCCCTCAGCGAGGCGGTCGATACCGTCAAGGACGCCACTGGCCACGATGTGCACTTCGTCGGGTATTCGCAGGGTGGCATGTTCTGCTATCAGGCCGCGGCATACCGGCGTTCGAAGGACATCGCCAGCGTGGTCGCGTTCGGCTCGCCGGTGGACACCCTGGCCGCGTTGCCCATGGGCATCCCGGCGAACATGGGCGCTGCGGTCGCCGATTTCATGGCCGATCACGTCTTCAATCGCTTGGATATCCCAAGCTGGATGGCGCGCATGGGTTTTCAGATGATGGACCCACTCAAAACCGCGAAGGCCCGGGTGGACTTCGTGCGTCAGTTGCACGACCGCGAGGCACTGCTGCCGCGGGAACAACAGCGCCGGTTCCTGGAATCCGAAGGATGGATCGCCTGGTCGGGCCCGGCGATCTCGGAACTGCTCAAGCAGTTCATCGCGCACAACCGAATGATGACGGGTGGTTTCGCCATCAGCGGCCAGATGGTGACGCTTACCGATATCACTTGCCCGATACTGGCGTTCGTCGGTGAGGTCGACGACATCGGCCAGCCGGCGTCGGTACGCGGCATCCGGCGGGCCGCGCCCAACTCCGAGGTCTACGAATGTCTCATCCGGGCAGGGCATTTCGGTCTCGTCGTGGGATCCCGAGCGGCACAACAGAGCTGGCCGACCGTGGCCGACTGGGTGCGCTGGATCTCCGGCGACGGCACCAAACCGGAAAACATCCACCTGATGGCCGATCAGCCGGCCGAACACACCGATAGCGGTGTGGCTTTCAGCTCCCGGGTCGCGCACGGCATCGGGGAGGTCTCGGAGGCTGCGTTGGCGCTGGCTCGCGGCGCGGCCGACGCGGTCGTTGCGGCCAACAGATCGGTGCGCACGCTGGCGGTGGAGACGGTGCGGACGCTGCCGCGACTAGCCCGGTTGGGTCAGCTCAACGACCACACCCGGATCTCGCTGGGCCGCATCATCGACGAACAGGCACACGATGCCCCGAAGGGTGAATTCCTGTTGTTCGACGGGCGCGTGCACACCTATGAGGCGGTAAACCGGCGGATCAACAATGTCGTTCGTGGCCTCATCGCGGTCGGGGTGCGGCAGGGTGACCGTGTCGGCGTGCTGATGGAGACTCGGCCCAGCGCGCTGGTCGCCATCGCCGCGCTGTCTCGGCTGGGAGCGGTTGCCGTGGTGATGCGGCCAGACACCGACCTGTCCGCGTCGGTCCGGCTCGGGAGAGTGACCGAGATCCTGACCGACCCTACCAATCTGGATGCTGCGCGCCAGTTGCCCGGACAGGTGCTGGTGTTGGGTGGTGGTGAATCGCGTGATCTGGATCTGCCGGCCGACGCACTTGAACAGGGCCAAGTCATCGACATGGAAAAAATCGACCCGGACGCCGTCGAGTTGCCGGCGTGGTATCGACCGAATCCCGGATTGGCGCGGGATCTGGCGTTCATCGCGTTCAGTTCGGCCGACGGCGACCTGGTGGCCAAGCAGATCACCAACTACCGCTGGGCGGTGTCGGCCTTCGGGACCGCCTCGACGGCGGCCCTCGGCCGCAGAGACACGGTGTACTGTTTGACGCCGCTGCACCATGAGTCCGCACTGTTGGTCAGCCTGGGCGGCGCGGTCGTGGGCGGAACCCGTATCGCATTGTCCCGCGGCTTGCGCCCGGACCGGTTCGTGGCCGAGGTACGCCAGTACGGCGTCACCGTCGTCTCCTACACATGGGCCATGCTGCGTGACGTGGTCGACGATCCGGCGTTCGTGTTGCACGGCAACCATCCGGTGCGGTTGTTCATCGGCTCGGGCATGCCGACCGGATTGTGGGAGCGGGTCGTCGAAGCGTTCGCACCGGCGCACGTCGTCGAGTTTTTCGCCACCACCGACGGACAGGCGGTGCTGGCCAACGTGGCTGGCGCCAAGATCGGCAGCAAGGGCCGTCCGTTGCCTGGCGCCGGACGTGTCGAACTTGGGGCCTACGACGCCGAACATGACCTGATCCTGGAGAACGACCGCGGCTTCGTGCAGGTCGCCGGTGTCAACCAGGTCGGGGTGCTGCTCGCACAATCCAGAGGGCCGATCGATCCGACCGCGTCGGTCAAACGCGGTGTCTTCGCTCCCGCCGACACCTGGATATCTACCGACTGCCTATTCTGGCGTGACGACGATGGGGACTACTGGCTGGCGGGTGGACGCGGCTCGGTGGTGCGCACTGCGCGCGGGATGGTTTACACCGAGCCGGTCACCAACGCGTTGGGCCTCATCACCGGTGTCGACCTCGCGGTGACCTACGGTGTATTGGTGCGCGGTCGCCACGTCGCGGTGTCGGCGGTGACGTTGCTGCCTGGAGCGACCATCACAGCCGCCGACTTGACCGAAGCCGTGGCGAGCATGCCGGTGGGGCTGGGACCTGACATCGTGCACGTGGTGCCGCAGCTAACGCTCAGCGGTACTTACCGGCCAACGGTCAGCGCGTTGCGGGCCAACGGGATTCCCAAGGCGGGCCGTCAGGCATGGTATTTCAACTCCGGCGGCAACGAGTACCGGCGGTTGACGCCGGCGGTCCGCACCGAGTTGACCGGCCAGCATCGGCGCGGCAATGCTTGACGAGGCGCTGCTCGCCATCCTGGTGTGCCCGGCGGATCGAGGTCCGCTCGTCTTGGTCGAGGACGGCGACATCCAGGTGCTCTATAACCCGCGGCTGCGGCGCGCCTACCGCATCGAGGACGGTATCCCGGTTCTGCTGGTCGACGAGGCCCGCGAGGTCGACGAGGACGAGCACGCCCGCCTCATGGCGCGAGGTCGTCCGGCAGCTCCCCAGTGAGGTAGCGCTGCAGGTTGGGCGCGATGGTTTGCACGATCTGTTCGGCCGGCAACGAAGCAAACGGTTCGATTCTGACGATGTAGCGCGCCATGACCACACCCATCAGTTGCGACGCGACGAACTGGGTACGGATCTTGCCGGTTCCCGGCGGGTTGTCGACGCGGGACCCAAGCTCCACGGTGACCACTTCCTCAAGGAAGGAGCGCGCCAGGCCCACGTCGGAGCCTGAGATCAAGGATCTCAGCGTCGCGATCAACCCGGCACCCAGTTCGGAATCCCAAATCGGCAGCAACAAGGACGGCAGCTTGTAACCGAGTTCCTCGACAGGCGCCTCGCGAATCGGACCGATGATGACCATCGGGTCGATCGGAATGTGGATCGCGGCGGCGAAAAGCTGCTGTTTGGTGCCGAAGTAGTGATGCACTAGTGCGGCATCAACACCGGCCTTGGCGGCCACGGCTCGGATCGATGTTCTGTCAATGCCGTTGTGCGCAAAGAGTTCTCGGGCACTGGACAGGATTCGCTCCCTAGTGTCAGAGCTGCCGGCGGGTCGCCCGGGCCGTCTGCGGCTGTTGTCCGGCGCCGCCACGCTATGACGTCCGTCGCCGCAGTGTCACCGCCGCCAGACACAGCGACGCGACCGCGAAACTCAGCACGACGACGACGTCGCGCACCGCGATACCGGTCAGCTCCGGATGCGCACCCACCTGTTGTAGCGCCTCGAGCGCGTAGCTGGCCGGCATCACGTTACTGATCCACTCCAGCCACGTCGGCATCAGTGCCCGCGGGACGATGATGCCGGCGAGCAGCAGCTGCGGCACCATCACCAGCGGGATGAACTGTACGGCCTGAAATTCGGTGCGGGCGAAGGCACTACACAATAGACCGAGCCCGACACCCAAGACGGCGTTGACGATCGCGATCGCGAACACCCACACCGGGCTGCCCGCCGTGTCAAAGCCAAGGAACCAGAACGCCACAATGCAGGCCAGCGTGGCCTGCGCCGCCGCGGCGATCGAGAACGCGGTCCCGTAGCCGGCGAGCAGATCAAGCCGGCGTAGCGGGGTGGTCAGGATGCGCTCCAGCGTTCCCGAAGCCCTTTCGCGTTGCATGGTGATCGCCGTGATCACAAACATCACAAAGAGTGGGAACAGGCCCAGTAGCACCAGGCAAGCGGTGTTGAACCCGGATGGGGTACCGGGGCGATGCGGGACGTTCTCGAACATGAAATACATCAGCGTGATGATCAGGATGGGTACCAGCAAGATCATCGCGACACTGCGGTGATCAGCGGCAAGCTGCCGGAGAATCCGCGCCGTAGTGGCCGTGTAGTTCTGCAGCGTTAGCCGGCCGCGGGCACGGTGGTGGTGCGTCGGACGATGGACAGAAACGCTTCCTCCAGTGATGTGCATCCGGTTTCCTTTCGTAGACGGTGCGGCGTTGTGTGGGCCAGCAGCTGCCCCTGGCGCAGAAGCAACAGATCGCCGCAGCGGTCGGCCTCGTCCATTACGTGGCTGGACACCAACAGCGTGGTGCCACGCCGCGCCAGCGCCGTGAACCGATCCCATAATTCGACGCGCAATACCGGATCCAGGCCGATGGTCGGCTCGTCGAGCACTAGCAGATCAGGCCGGCCGACCAGCGCACACGCCAGCGAGACCCGGGCCCGCTGGCCGCCGGACAGGTTGGCACAACGGGCGGTGCGGTGATCGCGCAGGTCCACCGCTTCGATCACCTCATCGGCGGCTTGCCTGTCGACGCCGCAGAGTTCGGCGAAGTAGCGGATGTTGTCGATCACCCGCAGGTCGTTGTAAATGGTCGGGTCCTGAGGCATGTATCCAACCCGATGGCGTAGTTCGGCTGACCCAGCCGGTTGGCCCAGCACGCTCACCGAACCCGAGGCAATGATTTGGGAGCCAACGATGCAGCGAATCAGTGTTGTCTTGCCCGACCCGGACGGACCGAGCAGGCCGGTGATCGTGCCGCAGGCGACCCGGACCGAAACATCCTGCAGGGCAAGGCGTTTACCACGGATGACGCGCAGCTGGTCGATGATGACCGCGGGGTCGGCACCGTCGCGAAGTAATTCATCACTTGATGAAATCATCATGTGATGAATATCCGCCAGTCGTGCGGGTTTGTCAAGGGCCGGTGCACAATCGTCTCTGATGAACGCTGAGGAACTGGCGATCGACCCGGTCGCGGCCGCGCATCGGCTGCTCGGCGCAACTATTGCCGGACGGGGTGTGCGTGCGATGGTGGTCGAGGTCGAGGCGTATGGCGGGGTGCCCGACGGTCCCTGGCCGGACGCCGCGGCGCACTCTTACCGCGGCCGCAATGGCCGCAACGACGTCATGTTCGGGCCCCCGGGGCGGCTTTACACCTACCGCAGCCATGGGATCCATGTCTGTGCCAACGTCGCGTGCGGGCCCGATGGCACGGCTGCCGCTGTGCTACTTAGGGCCGCCGCCATCGAGGACGGCGCCGAGCTCGCCACGTCTCGGCGCGGGCAGACGGTGCGCGCTGTCGCACTGGCGCGCGGCCCGGGAAACCTCTGCGCTGCCCTCGGAATCACCATGGCCGACAACGGGATTGACTTGTTTGATCCGTCCAGTCCGGTGCGGCTGAGGCTCAACGACACGCACCGTGCCAGGTCGGGGCCGCGCGTTGGGGTCAGTCAAGCCGCTGACCGGCCGTGGCGATTGTGGCTCACGGGTCGACCGGAGGTGTCGGCCTACCGGCGAAGCTCGCGGGCACCGGCCCGGGGAGCCAGCGACTAGAGTCTTGCGGGATGTCTGGCATGATCCTCGATGAGCTCAGCTGGCGCGGGTTGATCGCGCAGTCGACCGACCTCGACACGTTGGCCGCCGAAGCACAGCGCGGGCCGATGACGGTGTACGCCGGCTTCGATCCCACCGCGCCTAGCCTGCATGCCGGACATTTGGTGCCGCTGCTGACGTTGCGGCGCTTTCAGCGCGCCGGTCATCGCCCCATCGTGCTGGCCGGCGGGGCCACCGGCATGATCGGTGATCCACGTGACGTCGGCGAGCGCAGTCTCAACGAGGCCGACACCGTCGCCGAATGGACCGAACGGATCCGTGGGCAGCTGGAGCGCTTCGTCGACTTCGACGACTCACCAATGGGCGCGATCGTCGAGAACAACCTGGAATGGACCGGCTCACTATCGGCTATCGAGTTTCTACGTGATATCGGCAAGCACTTCTCGGTCAACGTGATGCTGGCCCGCGACACCATCCGGCGGCGTCTGGCGGGGGAGGGGATCTCTTACACCGAATTCAGCTACCTGTTGCTGCAGGCCAACGACTACGTCGAATTGCACCGGCGCCACGGCTGCACGCTGCAGATCGGTGGTGCAGATCAGTGGGGCAACATCATTGCCGGCGTCCGGTTGGTGCGCCAGAAGCTCGGTGCCACCGTGCATGCGCTTACCGTCCCCTTGGTGACCGCTGCCGACGGCACCAAGTTCGGCAAATCAACCGGCGGCGGGAGCCTGTGGTTGGATCCCCAAATGACCAGCCCCTATGCCTGGTACCAGTACTTCGTGAACACCGCGGACGCGGATGTGATCCGCTACCTACGGTGGTTCACCTTCTTGTCGGCCGACGAGTTGGCCGAGCTGGAACAGGCGACAGCGCAACGCCCGCAACAACGGGCCGCCCAGCGCCGGCTCGCCAGCGAGCTCACCGTCTTGGTGCATGGCGAGGCGGCGACCGCAGCCGTCGAGCATGCCAGCCGGGCACTCTTCGGTCGGGGCGAGTTGGCCCGTCTGGACGAGGCGACACTGGCTGCTGCGTTGCGGGAAACCACGGTCGCCGAACTCAAACCGGGCAGTCCCGACGGAATCGTCGACTTATTGGTGGCCAGCGGCCTGTCGGCCAGCAAGGGCGCGGCGCGGCGCACGATCCACGAGGGTGGGGTGTCGGTCAACAACATTCGGGTTGATAACGAGGAATGGGTGCCGCAAAGTTCGGACTTCTTGCACGGCCGCTGGTTAGTGCTACGTCGTGGAAAGCGGAGTATCGCCGGGGTGGAACGGATTGGCTGAGCCGAGCCACCACGTCCTCGACGTCCTCGGGTCCCAAGGTGATATGCGACGTGAGCGGCCCATGGAATATCGCTGGGCGGTAGGGGAGGGCCAGCGGGGGATCTTATCTCGAGGGATGGGGTGGGGATGCATCGATAAGCCCCCCGCTGAAGCCTGGGGTTCGACGGGGATCTCAGACTTGGGGGGATTGGGAGGTGATGAGACCCCCGTCGAAGTCTAGTGCGTTGACCTCACTCGGCGGTGTCGCCGGCGTGGAACAACGGGATCGAGTACGTGGTCTCGCTCTCACTAAACAGCTGTGCGTGTGACAACGGGTCATCATCCTTTCATGTGACAGGCGAGCGGCGTTGCGTTGTAGTCGATTTCCACTTCCTGACTTATCTTTGGCGGGTTTGGACTCCGCTGGTATCCCACGACTAGTCGGTGGCCGGGGGAAATGCCGAATCCCGCATCCGGTGGATCGTGAAGTCCACCAATCGGGGGACGATCGGCCCGCGGTGCCCCCCTACCCGGTTAACGCGCACACATTCCACACGAAACGCGTTAGTGTGCAAACCTTTATCCCACTGTGCTGTGAACGTGACTCTTGTTGGCCACTGTTGTCGAGGTGCCTTAAATGACGCAAGTGCGACAACAACGAGAAGCGGGAGATGACGGCACACACACACGACGGGACACGGACCTGGCGAACGGGCCGGCAGGCGACGACGTTGCTCGCGTTGCTGGCCGGGGTGTTTGGTGGTGCCGCGAGCTGCGCGGCGCCGATCCAGGCCGACATGATGGGTAACGCATTCCTGACAGCGTTGACCAACGCCGGCATTGCCTATGACCAACCGGCGACCACGGTGGCGCTAGGCAGATCGGTTTGTCCGATGGTGGTTGCGCCGGGCGGGACGTTCGAATCGATCACGTCCAGAATGGCTGAGATCAATGGCATGTCGCGTGATATGGCGAGTACGTTCACCATTGTCGCGATTGGGACGTATTGCCCGGCGGTGATTGCGCCGCTGATGCCTAACCGGTTACAGGCCTGATAGTTACGGGGCGCAGCAACCCCCGTAACCTCTACCGAGTGGTCGACGACAGGCAAGGGCGCAGGGGCGGGCGACGACCGCGCTCGGCTGCCGCCGACAACCGACCTGCGTTCCGGGATGGGCCCGCGATTCCGCCGGGTATCCACGCCAGGCAACTGGCGCCCGAGATCCGGCGCGAACTGAGCACCTTGGACCGTGCCACGGCCGACGCGGTGGCATGTCACCTGGTAGCTGCCGGCGAGTTGATCGACGACGACCCAGAAGCCGCTCTGCGCCACGCGCGGGCGGCGCGGGTTCGGGCCAGCAGGATCGCCGCTGTGCGCGAAGCTGTCGGAATCGCCGCCTACCGCTGCGGCGATTGGGCGCAGGCGTTGGCCGAATTGCGGGCAGCCCGAAGAATGGGGAGCAAGTCCCCCCTGCTTGCGCTGATCGCGGATTGCGAACGCGGTCTGGGCCGGCCGCAGCGGGCCATCGAATTGGCGCGCGGGTCCGAGGCGGTCGAGCTCAGCGGTGACGCCGCCGACGAGTTGCGCATCGTCGCCGCCGGCGCGCGCGCCGATCTCGGGCAACTGGAGCAGGCGTTGACGGTGTTGTCCACGCCGCAGCTCGACCCGGGCCGTACGGGTTCGACCGCGGCGCGCCTGTTCTACGCCTACGCTGAAATACTGCTGGCGTTGGGCCGTGGCGACGAGGCCCTGCAATGGTTCCTACGGTCCGCGGCGGCGGACATCGACGGCGTCACCGACGCCGAAGATCGGGTAGACGAGCTAGGCGCACGAGAACAGAAATGAAAAGCATTGCGCAGGAACATGACTGTCTGCTGATTGACCTGGACGGGACGGTGTTTTGTGGCCGTCAGCCCACCGGCGGCGCGGTGCAGTCGTTGAGTCAGGTGCGCAGCCGCAAGCTGTTTGTCACCAACAACGCGTCGCGTAGCGCCGACGAGGTGGCGGCGCACTTGTGCGAGCTCGGCTTCACCGCAACCGGTGAGGACGTCGTCACCAGCGCTCAGAGCGCTGCCCACCTGCTGGCCGGCCAGCTGGCGCCGGGTGCGCGGGTGCTCATCGTCGGCACCGAGGCGTTGGCCTACGAAGTCGCCGCGGTCGGATTGCGTCCGGTACGACGCTTTGAGGATCGACCCGACGCCGTCGTACAGGGCCTTTCAATGACCACCGGATGGTCCGACCTTGCCGAAGCCGCGCTGGCCATCCGGGCGGGCGCCCTGTGGGTGGCGGCCAACGTCGACCCCACCTTGCCCACCGAACGGGGCCTGCTGCCCGGCAACGGGTCCATGGTGGCTGCGCTGCGCACGGCCACCGGCATGGACCCCCGAGTGGCGGGCAAGCCCGCGCCCGCCTTGATGACCGAGGCGGTGGCCCGGGGCGACTTCCGGGCGGCACTGGTGGTCGGTGACCGGCTGGACACCGACATCGAGGGTGCCAACGCCGCGGGGTTGCCCAGCCTGATGGTGCTCACCGGGGTCAACAGCGCCTGGGATGCGGTGTACGCCGAACCCGTGCGCCGGCCCACCTACATTGGCCACGACCTGCGCTCGTTACACCAGGACAGCAAGCTGCTGGCGGTGGCACCGCAGCCGGGCTGGCAGATCGACGTCGGTGGTGGTGCGGTAACGGTCTGCGCGAACGGCGACGTCGACGATCTGGAATTTATCGACGACGGGCTATCCATCGTTCGGGCTGTGGCCAGCGCGGTATGGGAGGCGCGGGCCGCCGATCTTCACCAGCGGCCACTGCGCATCGAGGCCGGCGACGAGCGGGCCCGTGCGGCCTTGCAACGCTGGTCGTTGATGCGCAGCGATCATCCGGTGACTAGCGTAGGAACGCAATGACCATCGATCCTGACCAGATCCGTGCCGAAATCGACGCCCTACTTGCTTCGCTGCCCGACCCCGCCGACGCCGAGAACGGACCGTCTCTGGCCGAACTCGAAGGCATCGCACGTCGTCTTTCCGAGGCGCACGAGGTGTTGTTGGCCGCCCTGGAGTCGGCGGAGAAGGGTTGAGTGCGGCGTGGCACGACGTGCCCGCGTTGACGCCGAGCTGGTCCGGCGGGGCCTGGCGCGATCACGTCAACAGGCCGCGGAGTTGATCGGCGCCGGCAAGGTGCGCATCGACGGGCTGCCGGCGGTCAAGCCGGCCACCGCCGTGTCCGACACCACCGCGCTGACCGTGGTGACCGACAGTGAACGCGCCTGGGTATCGCGCGGAGCGCACAAACTAGTCGGTGCGCTGGAGGCGTTCGCGATCGCGGTGGCGGGCCGGCGCTGTCTGGACGCGGGCGCATCGACCGGTGGGTTCACCGAAGTACTGCTGGACCGTGGTGCCGCCCACGTGGTGGCCGCCGATGTCGGATACGGCCAGCTGGCGTGGTCGCTGCGCAACGATCCTCGGGTGGTGGTCCTCGAGCGGACCAACGCACGTGGCCTCACACCGGAGGCGATCGGCGGTCGCGTCGACCTGGTAGTGGCCGACCTGTCGTTCATCTCGTTGGCTACCGTGTTGCCCGCGCTGGTTGGATGCGCTTCGCGCGACGCCGATATCGTTCCACTGGTGAAGCCGCAGTTTGAGGTGGGGAAAGGTCAGGTCGGCCCCGGTGGGGTGGTCCATGACCCGCAGTTGCGTGCGCGGTCGGTGCTCGCGGTCGCGCGGCGGGCACAGGAGCTGGGCTGGCACAGCGTCGGCGTCAAGGCCAGCCCGCTGCCGGGCCCATCGGGCAATGTCGAGTACTTCCTGTGGTTGCGCACGCAGACCGACCGGGCATTGTCGGCCAAGGGATTGGAGGATGCGGTGCACCGTGCGATTAGCGAGGGCCCGTAGTGACCGCTCATCGCAGTGTTCTGCTGGTCGTCCACACCGGGCGCGACGAAGCCACCGAGACCGCACGGCGCGTAGAAAAAGTATTGGGCGACAATAAAATTGCGCTTCGCGTGCTCTCGGCCGAAGCAGTCGACCGAGGGTCGTTGCATCTGGCTCCCGACGACATGCGGGCCATGGGCGTCGAGATCGAGGTGGTTGACGCGGACCAGCACGCAGCCGACGGCTGCGAACTGGTGCTGGTTTTGGGCGGCGATGGCACCTTTTTGCGGGCAGCCGAGCTGGCCCGCAACGCCAGCATTCCGGTGTTGGGCGTCAATCTGGGCCGCATCGGCTTTTTGGCCGAGGCCGAGGCGGAGGCAATCGACGCGGTGCTCGAGCATGTTGTCGCACAGGATTACCGGGTGGAAGACCGCTTGACTCTGGATGTCGTGGTGCGCCAGGGCGGGCGCATCGTCAACCGGGGTTGGGCGCTCAACGAAGTCAGTCTGGAAAAGGGCCCGAGGCTCGGCGTGCTTGGGGTGGTCGTGGAAATTGACGGTCGGCCGGTGTCGGCGTTTGGCTGCGACGGGGTGTTGGTGTCCACGCCGACCGGATCAACCGCCTATGCATTCTCGGCGGGAGGCCCGGTGCTGTGGCCCGACCTCGAAGCGATCCTGGTGGTCCCCAACAACGCTCACGCGCTGTTTGGCCGGCCGATGGTCACCAGCCCCGAAGCCACCATCGCCATCGAAATAGAGGCCGACGGGCATGACGCCTTGGTGTTCTGCGACGGTCGCCGCGAAATGCTGATACCGGCCGGCAGCAGACTCGAGGTCACCCGCTGTGTCACGTCCGTCAAATGGGCACGGCTGGACAGTGCGCCATTCACCGACCGGCTGGTGCGCAAGTTCCGGTTGCCGGTGACCGGTTGGCGCGGAAAGTAGCGGCGCGCCGAAGGTGTTGACTGAATTACGGATCGAGTCGCTGGGCGCCATCAGCGTTGCCACCGCTGAGTTCGATCGCGGCTTTACCGTGCTGACCGGGGAGACCGGCACCGGCAAGACCATGGTGGTGACCGGGCTGCACCTACTTGGTGGTGCCCGGGCCGATGCAACTCGCGTTCGGTCCGGTGCTGACCGTGCCGTTGTCGAAGGGCGTTTTACTACAACCGATCTCGACGACGCGACCGTCGCGGGGCTGCAGGCGGTTCTCGACTCGTCGGGGGCCGAGCGCGACGAGGACGGCAGCGTGATCGCGTTGCGCTCGATCAGTCGCGATGGACCGTCGCGCGCCTACCTCGGCGGCCGCGGTGTACCCGCCAAATCGTTGAGCGGTTTCACGAACGAGCTGCTTACTCTGCACGGGCAGAACGACCAGCTGCGGTTGATGCGCCCTGACGAACAACGTGGTGCACTGGACCGCTTTGCGGCCGCTGGCGAAGCCGTCCAGCGTTACCGCAAGCTGCGGGATGCCTGGCTAACGGCCCGACGCGACCTCGTCGACCGTCGCAACCGGGCCCGGGAACTAGCGCAAGAGGCCGATCGGCTGAAATTCGCGCTCAACGAGATCGACACCGTCGACCCGCAGCCGGGGGAGGACGTGGCGTTGGTCGCCGACATCGCCCGGCTTTCCGAACTGGACACCCTGCGGGAGGCCGCGACTACTGCACGCGCGACGTTGTGCGGGACACCAGACGCGGACGCATTCGACCGCGGCGCCGTCGACAGCCTCGGGCGGGCACGTGCGGCACTGCAATCGAGCGATGATGCCGCGTTGCGGGGGTTGGCCGAACAGGTCGGTGAGGCGTTGACGGTGGTCGTCGATGCGGTCGCCGAGCTCGGCGCCTACCTGGACGAGCTGCCCGCCGACGCCAGCGCGCTGGACGCCAAGCTGGCGCGCCAAGCCCAGCTGCGAACGTTAACCCGCAAGTACGCCGCCGACATCGATGGCGTGCTCCGGTGGGCGGATGAGGCGAGGGCAAGGCTGGCTCAACTCGACGTCTCCGAAGAAGGGCTGGCAGCGCTGGAACGCCGTACCGGTGAGCTCGCCCACGAATTAGGCCAAGCCGCAGTTGATCTCAGCACGATCCGGCGGAAGGCGGCCAAGCGGCTGGCCAAGGAGGTCAGCGCGGAGCTGTCCGCCCTGGCGATGGCCGATGCCGAATTCACCATCGGTGTGACCACAGAGCTGGCCGACCACGGCGATCCCGTCGCCTTGGCCCTGGCGTCGGGCGAATTGGCCCGGGCCGGTGCCGATGGCGTCGATGCGGTCGAGTTCGGTTTCGTCGCACACCGGGGGATGACAGTGCTGCCGCTGGCCAAGAGCGCATCCGGCGGCGAACTGTCCCGGGTGATGTTGTCCCTGGAGGTGGTGCTGGCTACTTCGCGAAAACAAGCGGCTGGCACCACGATGGTGTTCGACGAGATCGACGCCGGCGTCGGCGGCTGGGCTGCGGTACAGATCGGGCGGCGGCTGGCGCGGTTGGCTCGCACCCACCAGGTCATCGTGGTCACCCATCTGCCGCAGGTCGCCGCCTATGCCGATGTGCACTTGATGGTGCAGCGCACCGGGCGCGACGGTGCCAGCGGTGTGCGGCGCCTGACCAGCGAGGATCGGGTGGCCGAGCTGGCACGGATGCTGGCCGGGCTTGGTGATTCCGACAGTGGTCGCGCGCACGCGCGGGAGTTACTCGAGACCGCGCAGAACGACGAGCTCACCTAGCAAGGCTGTGACTGAAGTGATGTCATATAACTTGTGAGGCTAATGTTACGGCGCGCCTCCACGCACCTGCCCAGCTTCACCGCCAGAATCCCCCCATGAGGATGTCAGCGCTTCTGTCCCGTAACACCTCCCGGCCGGGCCTGATCGGCATCGCCCGGGTCGACCGGAATATCGACCGATTGCTGCGTAGGGTCTGTCCCGGCGACATTGTGGTTCTCGACGTCCTGGATCTGGACCGCATCACCGCCGATGCACTGGTGGAAGCGGAGATCGCCGCCGTGGTAAACGCATCGTCGTCTGTCTCGGGCCGCTATCCGAACCTCGGTCCAGAGGTGTTGGTCACCAACGGTGTCACGCTGATCGACGAGACCGGACCGGAGATTTTCAAAAAGGTCAAAGACGGTGCCAAGGTTCGCTTGTATGAAGGCGGGGTGTACGCCGGCGACCGCCGGCTGATCCGCGGTACCGAGCGTACGGATCATGACATCGCCGACCTGATGCGGGAGGCCAAGAGCGGGTTGGTCGCCCACTTGGAGGCGTTCGCCGGCAACACAATTGAGTTCATCCGCAGTGAAAGCCCGCTATTGATCGACGGCATCGGGATTCCCGATGTCGACGTCGATCTGCGGCGTCGGCACGTGGTGATCGTCGCCGACGAACCCAGCGGACCCGATGACCTGAAGTCCCTCAAGCCGTTCATCAAGGAGTACCAACCGGTGCTGGTTGGTGTGGGCACCGGCGCGGACGTGTTGCGCAAGGCGGGGTATCGCCCGCAGCTCATCGTCGGCGACCCTGACCAAATCAGCACCGAGGTGCTCAAGTGCGGTGCCCAGGTGGTGTTGCCCGCCGACGCCGATGGACACGCGCCGGGCCTGGAGCGAATCCAGGATCTCGGTGTCGGCGCCATGACATTCCCGGCCGCGGGCTCGGCGACGGATCTGGCCTTGTTGCTGGCCGACCATCATGGCGCGGCGCTACTCGTCACCGCCGGCCACGCTGCCAACATCGAGACGTTCTTCGACCGCACGCGTGTGCAAAGCAACCCTTCGACCTTCCTCACCAGACTCCGGGTAGGGGAGAAGTTGGTGGACGCCAAGGCGGTGGCCACGCTCTACCGCAACCACATCTCGGGCGGCGCCATCGCATTGCTGGCACTGACCATGCTGATCGCCATCATCGTGGCACTGTGGGTATCCCGCACCGACGGCGTGGTCCTGCATTGGATCATCGACTACTGGAACCGATTCTCACTTTGGGTGCAGCACTTGGTCTCCTAGGTTTTCTTGGACGGTGGGTTCATGATCTCGTTGCGTCAACATGCGGTCTCACTGGCTGCGGTCTTCCTGGCGCTGGCCATGGGCGTAGTGTTGGGTTCCGGCTTTTTCTCCGATACTTTGCTGTCCAGCTTGCGTAGCGAGAAGCGGGACCTCTACACGCAGATCGACCGACTCACCGATCAGCGGGATGCACTTCGCGAAAAGCTCAGCGCGGCAGACAATTTCGATATCCAAGTAGGCAGCCGAATAGTGCACGACGCGCTAGTCGGCAAGTCGGTGGTCATCTTCCGCACCCCGGATGCCCACGACGACGATATCGCTGCGGTGTCGAAGATCGTGGGACAGGCCGGCGGTGCGGTCACCGCAACGGTCTCATTGACCCAGGAGTTCGTCGAAGCCAACTCCGCCGAGAAACTGCGCTCAGTGGTGAACTCGTCCATTCTGCCGGCCGGTAGCCAGTTGAGCACCAAACTCGTTGACCAAGGTTCCCAAGCCGGCGACCTGCTCGGCATCGCCTTGCTGAGCAACGCCGACCCGGCGGCGCCGACTGTCGAGCAGGCGCAGCGGGACACTGTGCTGGCGGCACTGCGCGAAACCGGCTTCATCACCTATCAGCCCCGCGACCGCATTGGGACGGCAAACGCCACGGTGGTGGTCACCGGCGGAGCGCTCTCTACAGACGCCGGCAACCAGGGGGTCAGCGTGGCTCGGTTCGCCGCGGCGCTGGCGCCGCGCGGGTCTGGCACGCTGCTTGCCGGCCGGGACGGTTCGGCGAACCGACCCGCCGCCGTCGCCGTGACCCGCGCCGATGCCGACATGGCGGCCGAAATCAGCACCGTTGACGACATCGACGCCGAGCCCGGACGAATCACCGTGATCCTTGCCCTGCATGACCTGATCAACGGAGGCCACGTGGGGCACTACGGCACCGGTCACGGGGCGATGTCAGTCACGGTTTCCCAGTAGGCCCGCGTTAGGGCGTGTTCCCCGCGGTGAGGCGCCGTGGATGTTAGGGTGGGTTTCCGTGGGTCGGCAGGCCCAGCAAGGCCAGAGAAATCTTGGCAGCGTCAAGAACAGCCCTGCCCGTCTTCACGGAGGTCGCTCAGTGCGAAAGCACCCGCAAACCGCTACCAAGCACCTCTTCGTCAGCGGCGGCGTTGCTTCCTCGCTCGGCAAGGGACTGACCGCCAGCAGCCTAGGACAATTGTTGACGGCTCGTGGGTTACACGTCACGATGCAAAAGCTCGACCCGTACCTCAACATCGACCCGGGTACCATGAACCCGTTCCAGCACGGCGAGGTCTTCGTGACCGAGGACGGTGCCGAAACCGATCTCGACGTCGGCCACTACGAACGGTTCCTCGATCGCAATTTGCCCGGCTCAGCGAATGTGACTACCGGGCAGGTGTATTCAACGGTGATCGCGAAGGAGCGCCGCGGCGAATACCTGGGCGACACCGTGCAGGTGATCCCCCATATCACCGACGAGATAAAACGGCGCATCCTGGCGATGGCCCAACCGGACGCCGACGGTAACCGCCCGGACGTGGTCATCACCGAAATCGGGGGCACTGTCGGCGATATCGAGTCACAGCCCTTCCTGGAGGCAGCGCGGCAAGTCCGGCACTATCTCGGCCGGGAGGACGTGTTTTTTCTGCACGTGTCGCTGGTGCCCTACCTGGCGCCGTCGGGTGAGCTCAAAACCAAGCCAACACAGCACTCGGTGGCCGCACTGCGCAGCATTGGGATTACCCCGGACGCGTTGATCCTGCGCTGCGACCGCGACGTTCCCGAAGCGCTGAAAAACAAGATTGCGTTGATGTGTGACGTCGATATCGACGGCGTTATCTCCACCCCGGACGCGCCCTCCATCTACGACATACCCAAGGTATTGCACCGCGAGGAGCTCGATGCGTTCGTGGTGCGCCGACTCAATCTGCCGTTCCGCGACGTCGATTGGACCGAATGGGACGACCTGCTGCGCCGGGTTCACGAACCACATGAGACAGTGCGAATTGCTTTGGTGGGCAAGTACGTCGAATTATCCGACGCTTACCTCTCGGTTGCCGAGGCATTGCGTGCCGGCGGATTCAAGCACCGGGCCAAGGTCGAGATCTGTTGGGTGGCATCCGACGGTTGTGAAACGACCAGTGGTGCCGCGGCGGCGCTCGGCGATGTGCATGGGGTGCTCATTCCGGGCGGATTCGGCATCAGGGGCATCGAGGGCAAGATCGGCGCCATTGCATACGCGCGGGCGCGCGGGTTGCCGGTGTTGGGGCTGTGCCTCGGTTTGCAGTGCATTGTGATCGAGGCCGCGCGATCGGTCGGTCTCACCAACGCCAATTCGGCCGAATTTGATCCCGACACACCAGATCCCGTTATCGCCACGATGCCCGATCAAGAAGAAATCGTGGCCGGCGAGGCGGATCTGGGCGGTACCATGCGTCTCGGGTCCTACCCCGCCGTGTTGGAGCCGGATTCGGTTGTTGCCCAGGCATACCAAACTACCCAGGTGTCCGAGCGGCATCGCCACCGGTACGAGGTCAACAACGCGTACCGAGACAAGATCGCCGAAAGCGGCCTGAGGTTTTCCGGGACGTCACCTGACGGACACTTGGTAGAGTTCGTCGAGTATCCGCCGGATCGGCATCCGTTCGTTGTCGGCACCCAGGCCCACCCCGAGTTGAAGAGCCGACCCACCCGGCCGCACCCACTGTTTGTCGCATTCGTCGGGGCAGCCATCGATTACAAGGCGGGTGAGTTGCTGCCTGTCGAGATCCCCGAGATCCCCGAGCACACACCCAACGGTAGCTCCCATCGGGACGGCGTGGGCCAGCCGCTACCGGAACCTGCGTCTCGTGGCTGAGCATGATTTCGAGACGATATCGTCGGAAACCTTGCATACGGGAGCCATTTTCGCATTACGTCGGGACCAGGTGCGGATGCCTGGTGGGGGTATTGTGACGCGTGAGGTCGTCGAGCACTTCGGTGCCGTAGCCATTGTGGCGATGGACGACAACGGCAACATCCCGATGGTTTATCAGTACCGCCACACCTATGGTCGGCGGCTTTGGGAACTGCCCGCGGGGTTGCTCGACGTCGCTGGGGAGCCACCTCATCTCACGGCCGCCCGGGAGCTGCGGGAGGAGGTCGGGCTGCAAGCCAGCACCTGGCAGGTGCTGGTCGATCTGGACACCGCGCCGGGCTTCAGCGACGAATCGGTGCGGGTCTATCTGGCCACCGGACTGCGCGAGGTGGGCCGGCCCGAAGCCCATCACGAAGAAGCCGACATGACGATGGGGTGGTATCCCATTGCCGAAGCGGCTCGCCGGGTGCTGCGTGGCGAAATCGTCAATTCCATTGCCATTGCCGGTGTTTTGGCCGTGCACGCGGTGACGACCGGGTTCGCCCAGCCACGCCCACTCGATACCGAATGGATCGACAGGCCAACGGCGTTCGCCGCGCGGAGAGCCGAGCGATGAAGACGCTGGCACTGCAATTGCAGGGCTACCTCGACCATCTGACGATCGAACGAGGTGTCGCGGCAAACACATTGAGCTCCTACCGACGTGATCTGCGCCGCTACTCCAAGCACCTGGAAGAACGAGGGATTACCGATCTGGCCAAGGTCGGCGAGCACGACGTCAGCGAGTTCCTGGTGGCATTGCGGCGCGGGGATCCTGATTCCGGCACGGCGGCGTTGTCCGCGGTGTCGGCGGCACGGGCGCTGATCGCGGTGCGCGGGCTGCATCGCTTCGCTGCCGCAGAAGGGCTGGCCGAACTGGACGTGGCGCGCGCCGTCCGGCCACCGACGCCGAGCCGGCGATTGCCTAAGAGCCTGACAATCGACGAGGTGCTATCGCTGCTCGAAGGTGCGGGCGGCGATAAACCGTCCGACGGCCCGCTGACGCTGCGAAACCGTGCGGTGCTGGAACTGCTGTACTCGACCGGGGCGCGGATCTCCGAGGCCGTCGGCCTTGACCTCGACGACATCGACACCCACGCCAGATCGGTGTTGTTGCGCGGCAAGGGTGGTAAGCAGCGGCTGGTTCCGGTGGGACGCCCGGCAGTGCACGCGCTGGACGCCTATCTGGTGCGGGGACGGCCCGACTTAGCGCGGCGGGGCCGCGGAACGGCGGCGATCTTTCTCAACGCGCGCGGCGGCCGGTTGTCACGGCAAAGCGCGTGGCAGGTTCTGCAGGACGCGGCCGAGCGTGCCGGCATCACCGCCGGTGTTTCGCCGCATATGTTGAGGCATTCGTTCGCCACGCATCTGCTGGAGGGTGGCGCCGATGTCCGGGTGGTGCAGGAATTGCTGGGGCACGCCTCGGTGACCACGACGCAGATCTATACCCTGGTCACCGTCCATGCACTGCGCGAGGTGTGGGCGGGAGCTCACCCGCGGGCACGCTAAGCGATGACCGTCACTAGCGGTAGCGGTTGCTGGTCACTTGGCTCGCCCGCGACACAGAGGTTGCGCCTCTCGCTCATGGATCGTCTTCGTCGCTGTCGTGCAGGAGTTTTTCGGGGTGAAAGTAACTGTTGGTGCGGGGTTGTCCATGGTCGAGGTGGGCTGGGGGAAGCCATTCGGTGGTGCCGTCTTTGCGTTTGCGGGTGATCCAGCCCCCGGTGGTGGCCAGTTGGTGGTGGGGGCCGCAGCCCTGGGTGAGTTCGTTGATGTCGGTTTCTTGGCATTGGGCGAAGTCCGTCACATGATGCACCTCGGTGAGATAGCCCGGTACGTCGCAGTTGGGGAACGAGCAGCCGCGGTCCTTGGCGTAGAGGACGATTCGCTGTCCGGGTGAGGCTAGCCGCTTGGTGTGATAGAGGGCCAGCTCGCGGCCGTGGTCGAAGATACGTAGGTAGTGGTTGGCGTGGCTGGCCAGCCGGATCACGTCGCTCATGGGCAGCAGGGTGCCGCCGCCGGTCAGCGCGTGGCCGGCGCGTGATTGCAGTTCGGTCAGGCTGGTGGACACGATGATGGCCGCGGGTAGCCCGTTGTGTTGGCCCAGCTCCCCCGAGCACAGCAGGGCCCGCAGCGCGGCCAGCAGGCCGTCGTGGTGGCGTTGGCCGGCGCTGCGGGTGTCGGCCTCGATCGCGGCCTGTGACGGGGTGCCGGCCAGGCAGGGGGTGTCATCGGCGGGGTTGGCCATGCCGGGGGCGGCCAGCTTGGCCAACACGGCGTCGACGGTGGCGCGGGCTTCGGGGGTCAGGTAGCCGCTGATCGCCGACATGCCGTCGGGGCCTTGGTTGCCCAGGATGATGCTGCGGCGGCGGGCGCGGTCGGTGTCGTTGTAGTTGCCGTCGGGGTTCAAACAGTCGGCGAGTTTGGTGGCTAGTTTGTGTAGTTGGTCGGGGCGAAACCGGCCGCCTAGGGTGGCCAGCTCGGCTTCGGCTTTCTCCCGGGTGGGTAGGTCCACATGGTGGGGTAGCTGGTGCAGGAAGCAGCGGATGACCTGCACGTGGGCGGGGCCGAGGTGGCCGGCGCGTTGGGCGGCGGCGGTGGCGGTCAGCAACGGGGGCAGGGGTTGGCCGGTTAGCGTGCGGCGTGGGCCCAGGTCGGCGGCTTCATGGATGCGTCGGGATGCTTCGCCGCGGCTGATGTGTAGCCGTTCGGCCAGGGCGAAGGGTAGTTTGCCGCCCAGTTCGGTTTGGTCGGTTTGGTCGGCGAGTTTGTTGATGAAGGGGTGTTCGGCGGCGGGTAGGCGCCGACGGATCTTTTCGCAGCGCTGCAGCATTGCCAGGCATTCCGGGATGGTCAGGTCGTCAGGGGAGACCTTCAGGACCCGGTTAAGGGCGGTGTCGAGGTTGTCGAACGCGGCGACGGCCTCCTCCCGGCTACTCGAATACATGTTCGAATACTATCACGGTTAGCCGGCCGATGCCATGCTGATTGTGGGTTAATCCAATGTGGTGCAGTTGAATTCAGGAGCATCGCCAGCCGCGAGGCCACGCCTATTCGGCGAGCATAATGGTCGGCTCGGAGACATCCAGCAACATGAGGCGATGAAGACATCACGTGCGATGGGTGGTCACGGTGGGCAGCTCTGACGCGCTGTTTCGCGTAGTCGACGGCGTGCAGGTAGCCCCGGCCTTGACACGTTCCGGCCCGCTCAAGCGAGTAGTCCGCGGATGTCGTCGACGGTGGGTACGGAGCCGAAGGCGTTGCCGTCGTCGACGACGCTGGCGAATAGGTTTGAGGTCCAGCCCGAAGCCGCGGGCTTGAGGCTGATGAGGAAAACCGGCGCGTTGCGCTCGTTGAACTGCTGGATCACATTGGGGCGTCATCGAGGTCGATCGACGGATACATCAGGGAATGCATGGCCGCACCGTATCGACTCGGTCTGACAGCCATCCGCAGCCACACCGCAACCGCACGCGATGACCAATCGACGACTAACCGTCGACTAACCCAGGTATTCGGACTCCAATACCAAGTCGGGCACCAGGGTCTGGTATTCGAGGTGCGTCTTGTGCTCAATGGTGTTCCATGACATGCCTTGTTGCCGGCGCATATATGCACGGTACTTCGGCGCGCCGGGCACCCTGACATTGTCGGCAACCACGATCGAGCCCGGGTGCAACCAGCCCCGGTCTAGGATGCTCTGCAGATCGGGCAGGTAAGCCTTCTTGTCATGGTCGAGGAACACAAAATCGAGTGTGCCAGTTGCGAATCCGTGCTCGGTTAGCGCGTCCAGGGTGCGCCCACCGTCGCCGATGGTGCCGACCACGCACACCACCCTGTCATCGACGCCGGCATGCGCCCATATTCGCCGGGCGTTGCTGGCGTTGGCTTCGGCGAGTTCGACGGAGTACACCCTGGCCTCCGGAGCGGCCCGGGCGATCCGCAGCGCGCCGTAGCCGAGGTAGGTGCCCAACTCCAGCGCCAATGCCGGGTCGGCGCGCCGAACCGCCGCGTCGAGCAGCGTCCCTTTCTCGTCACCGACGTTGATGAGCATCGACTTCTCATAGGCGAACTTGTCGATGGTGGCCAGCACGTCGTCGATGTTGCCGGCCCCGGCGTGGGCGAGGACATAGTCGACGGCCGCCGCTTCGCGTCCATCACCGATCTGGCCCGTCGTGGTGATATTGCGGATCCCGGCCGCCATCCGCCAGACCGACCACCGCAACGGGGCAATGCGCGCTTTGCGAATCATCGCTCGCTAGCTTACGCACAGATTTCGCGGACCTGCGGGCACCTGGTTCACCTGCTGACACTGGCTCGACGACGACCGCACTTCGGAGTTTGGGCCGCGCGTGGATTTTCATTGCAAGCCTGGCCATACCGCGGCCGAGCTGCTGACGAACCCCGACGACCTGGCAGTGAAAACCAAAGCTGCGGCGGCTCTGCCGGCGCTGGGTGACGAGCCAACCCACGGCGAGCAGCACGAACCATAGCGGGAACCACGCCAACGCGGTTGCGGTTTCGGTTTCGGTGGTAAGTGTCCAGATCACGAACGCGAAAAACACCAGCACGGCCCAGCACATCACCACGCCACCGGGCATCTTGTACACCGAGTCGGTGTGACGCTGTGGGTGTCGGCGACGGTAGACGAGGTAGCTGATGATGATCATTGCCCACACAAACATGAACAGCAGGGATGAGACCGTCGTGACGAGTGTGAACGCCCCAATCACCGACCGACCGGCATAGAGCAGCGGGATGGAGGTCAGCAGTAGCGGAGCCGTCAGCAGCAGGGCGGGTGCGGGCACGCCGCCGCGATTGAGTTGGTGGAAAGCGGCCGGAGCGTGGCCTTCGTCGGCGAGGCCGAAAAGCATTCGCCCGGTGGAGAAGAAGCCGGAGTTCGCTGACGAGGCCGCTGCGGTGACCACGACGAAGTTGACGACCGACGCCGCAGCGGCAAGTCCGGCTAGGGAGAACATCGTCACAAACGGGGACTCGCCACTGGCGAACTGCCGCCACGGCACGACGGCCAGGATCGCCAGCAGGGCACCGATGTAGAACACCGCGACCCGCAACGGCACGGCATTGATCGCGCGGGGAAGGGTGCGGCGCGGGTCCGCTGTCTCAGCCGCGGCGGTGCCAACGAGCTCCACACCGATGTATGCGAAAAACGCGATCTGAAAGCCACTGACCACGCCCAGGAAACCCGTTGGGAAGAACCCGTTGTCGTTCCACAGGTTCTCGATGGTCGCGTGCACACCATGAGGGGAGACGAAGTTGGTTGCCACCAGGATCGCGCCGACGGCGATGAGGCACACGATGGCAGCGACCTTGATCAATGCGAACCAAAACTCCAGCTCCCCGAAGTGGCGGACGCTGAACAAATTGACAGCGAGAATCAGGGCGACCGTGACCAGGGCCGGGACCCAGATTGGCAAGCCGGGCCACCAAAACCTGGCATAGCCGGTGATCGCGACGAGGTCTGCGATCCCGGTGACCACCCATGCGAACCAGTACGACCACCCCACGAAAAAGCCCGCCGCCGGGCCCAGGAGGTCGGCGGCGAAGTCAACGAACGACTTGTAGTTCAGGTTCGACAGCAGCAGCTCGCCCATCGCGCGCAACACAAAAAACACAAAAAACCCAATGATCCCGTAGACCACCATGACCGCCGGACCGGCGAGCGAGATCGTTCGCCCAGATCCCATGAATAGGCCGGTGCCGATCGCGCCTCCAATCGCGATCAACTGAATATGGCGGTTGGCAAGGTCCCGACGCAGGTGCGGCTGGGTGTCTGTCGGGTCGGCAGCCGCGATATCGTCCGGCATATATGGCGTCCTCAAGTTCTGGGGTAGGGAAGGCCTCGCGTTATCCGGCAAACGGCGGCCGGGACATCACCGTAACCCGGAACCCGTAGCGGGGACCCGCACCCCCCGTACCGGTGCCCGAACCGGCTAGCGGCATGCCGCCCAACAGGTTTCCCGCCGCACCGGCCTCCGGTTGCTCGACGATATCGCTGACCAGGGGTGCGGAGGCCGAACCCACGGTCGGGGCTAGGCTCGGACTGGCCCCTGCCCAGTTGGGCGGCACCGATAACTTGCCGATGGTGGCCGCGTTGCCTAGACCCGCGGATACGGGTCCGGTACCGCCAACCGCGGCGCCGACGGCCGCCGGCGCCGCGGCGGCAGCTTCGGCGGCCTCGGGACCGATCCATCCCAGCGCCCGCCACGATGTAATAAGGCTGTTGCCAATACCAATGGCGAAATATGGCAAACCCACGGTGTTGTAAAACAGCTGTGATATCGGCAGATACCAGTTGATGAACCATTCCAGCCACCCCGGGGTCGCGGCGGCGGTCAACGCGGACGACAGGGGCGAGGTGAGGCCCAGCAGCGTGTTGGGCAAGTGGGCGATCAGCTCCGCTATTGCGCTCTGCGCCGCGCCGGCTGAGGTGCCGGCGGCTTTGGCGACTGCGGACAACTGCGTCGCCGCGGCGGATGGGCTGGTGGTGTTCGGCGGCGGGGCAAACGGCGTCACTTTGGTCGCGGTCGCCGAGGAGCCCGCGTAACCGTACATGGCCATGGCGTCTTGGGCCCACATTTCAGCGTATTGAGCTTCGGTGGCCGCGATTGATGCGGTGTTTTGACCGAACACGTTATGCGTGACCAGCGACGTGAGCCGCGCGCGATTGGCCGCGATCAGCGGCGGGGGCACAATGGCGGCAAACGCGGTTTCGTAAGCGGCCGCCGCCGCACGCGCCTGACTGGCTGCCTGCTCAGCTTGGATGGCGGTGGCTCGCATCCACGCCACATACGGGGCGACCGCTTCGACCATCAACGTCGACGCCGGACCCAGCCATTCTTCGGTTTGCAGCGTCGTGATCACCCGCTCGTAGCCGACGGCGGCCACACTGAGCTCGGCGGCCAGCCCGTTCCACGCGGACGCTGCGGCAACCATCGGTGCCGAGCCCGGGCCGCAATACATGCGCCCGGAGTTCACCTCCGGTGGCAACGCCCCAAAATCCATCGCTATGAACTCCTTACCTCGTCACGGGTTTTCGGTGGGCTATCCGACGTTCGGCCGGTCAGCCATCACGGTGAGTCGTCTTCCATATCGGCGTCCCATATGGGCGGCGCGACTCCTGCCCGGAGTCGGTGCCCCCCGGAGTAGGACCGATGTTTCAGCCGCCTCGGCGGCGCTGCGAATACCGGGAATCGATCGCGCGACGGTTTGCGCCTGGGGCGTGGCGGGCGGTGCGGACCAGCCCGGCGGCACCGACATCGGTCCGATCTTGGCGGCCAGAGTCGCGCTCGCCGCCACCGGTCCAGCTCCCAGCTGCGACCACGCCGACCATCCAGCGGCTCCACCCGCGCCGGCCGCTGCCTCGGCCGCACCGGCTTCTGCCAATGCGGTGCTCCACAACATCCCGCCGACGAACTGCAGAGCATTCAGCGTTAACCCACCGCTGTCGTAAATGAACCCTTCGGCAGTGGCGAGGGCGCCCAGGAACATCATCCAGTATTTCTGTATGTCGCTCCATGGAATCGCCGCGGCCCAGCTGTGCTGCCCCCGCAGCGCGGCCACCGCTGTTGCGTGGCCGACGAGGCCGGTCGCGTTGGTGGTTTGCGGCGGTGGTGCGAACGGAGTCAAAACCGTGGCGGGTGCCGCGGCGCTGGCATAGCCGTACATCGCGGCGGCGTCTTGGGCCCACATCTCGGCGTATTGGGACTCGGTGGTGGCGATCGCCGGCGTGTTTTGCCCGAACCAGTTGGTATCGACGAGCGTCATCAACAAGGTCCGGTTGGCCGCGATCGCCGGCGGGGGCACCGTCATGGCGAAGGCGGCTTCAAAGGCCGCTGCGGCCGCCCTAGCCTGCATCGCGGCCTGTTCGGCTAGCGTCGCGGTGGTACTCAGCCAGCCGACAAAGGGCAGGACGGCGGCCACCATCGAATCCGATGCCGGCCCCGACCACCACCGCATGTTTGTCAGCTCCGAGATCGCCGCACCGTAGCCAGTCGCTGCCGACGACAACTCTGCGGCCAGCCCGTCCCAGGCCGCCGCGGCAGCCATCAGTGGCCCGGATCCCGGACCGCTATACATACGACCCGAATTGATCTCGGGAGGTAACGCCCCAAAGTTGGACAGGGAATGCCCGGCGATGCCGTCAGCAACGGCGGTGACCCCAACAAGGCAGCAGGCGACGCTGCCCGGGGGGACATGCCCCTGGTTGACCGGGACATCGAGGGTCATCGAAAACCGCCTCGTTATGGGTGGGCTGGCTCGACACCGTCGTCGATACGATAGCTATGACTAGGGCAACAGTGACCTAGCACGTTAATCTCCATAAGAGATCTTCTGCAAAAAAGGTTTCGGCCGTGTGACGCGCGTGTTAATACCCCATAGGGGTATAATCGTTACTGTTGGCAACGTCTGGCGTCCTGGCTCGGGCGACACACCGTCCCGATACATGTCAGCAACCGGGTCGATCGTGGTGAATGCACAGGCGGGCAAGGCGAATGCCGATGCGACCCCGACGAAGTAAGAGGGTACGTAATCGATACACCATGGGGACATTTGCCCTCCATGGCCTCACCCATCGCCTACCGTCGGCCTCGTTGCAGACGACGGCTGCCCGCCACCCGGATGTGACGCAATTCTCAATGCCTGGGCACTACCGATAACGCCGACCTGCCGCAGCTCGCGCATGTGGACGCTGAAAGCCCGGAAGGAGCACACCGGCATATCCGGCAAGCCCACCGCACGGACCGATCGCCATGGCTCTACTCGGTCCGGAGATTCTGAGCTACAAGCTAGTGCGCGGCGTTTTTCTCGATTGCCGGATCGCTGTGGCGCTCAGGGCGTTACGTGAAAGGTTCGGCAGCGGTGCTGCCCAGCCTGGCCGGTGGCGAACACGGTCAACATGGTGAGGCCCTGCGGCACCCGAAATGCGGTGAGCAGAACGACGTTTGGTGCCATCGCGGATAGCAGCCAGCCAAGCTTGAACGCTGCGAGCGAGCCCATGTAGAGCGTTTGGTACCAAACCGATCGGTGGGCCAACTTGCCATGGGCTCACAGCGGCTATCGCGAGCGTGTAGCCGATCATCGTCCAGGCGACGGTGGCCTGAGCGGCAGGGGTTGCCTTATTCATCCTCTTGCGGCATGGTTGCCGCAGGGAGTGCCGGTAAGTCTGGTCGGCAACCTGGCCCGCTGCGGGTTGGGTTCGGATTCGCTCGGCTAGTAAGGTGCTCGCCTGGTGTTACAACGAATCGCTAGAGAGCTCTTATCGGGAGTGGCCGTCGCGATCGTTGCGCTGCCGCTGGCGATCGCGTTCGGCATTACCGCCACCGGAACGTCCCAAGGTGCGCTCATCGGGCTCTACGGCGCCATCTTCGCCGGATTCTTCGCGGCCGTGTTCGGTGGGACACCCGGACAGGTGACGGGCCCCACCGGCCCCATCACCGTCGTCGCTACCGCAACCATCGCCGAACACGGACTCGAGGGTGCCTTCTTCGCGTTTATCCTCGCCGGCGTCTTTCAGATCCTGTTCGGGGCGTGCCGGCTCGGTTCACTCATCCGCTACGTGCCCCACCCCGTGATCTCTGGATTCATGGGGGGAATCGCGATCCTCATCATCATGACCCAGCTGGATCAGGTGCGCAGCAGCTCCCTGCTCGTGTTGGTAACGGTCGTCCTGCTGCTGGCTAGCGGCCGGTTTATCAAAGCGATTCCACCGAGCCTGCTCGTCCTGGTTCTGGTCAGCTCGGTGCTGCCGCTCGCGGCGCCATGGCTGCGCGACCTGCGCGCTGGGCCGGTCTCGATCAACAGGACGGTCGACTACATCGGCGAGATCCCACAGGCCATGCCGTCTTTCGACTTCCCGCAAGTCGCCAATTCGACGATGCTGCAGGTGCTGCTGTCGGCGGTGGCCATCGCGCTGTTGGGATCCCTCGATTCACTGCTGACGTCGCTGGTCATGGACAACATCAGGGGCACCCGGCACCGGAGCAACAAAGAACTGATCGGCCAGGGGATTGGAAATATCGCCGCCGGGCTCTTCGGCGGGCTGGCCGGTGCCGGCGCGACCGTCCGATCGGTGGTGAACGTCAGAAATGGTGGTCAGACCGCCCTGTCGGCGGCCACTCACAGTGTCGTTTTGTTCGTTTTCGTTGCCGGGCTTGGTGCCGTGGTGCAGTACATCCCGCTCGCCGTGCTGTCGGGGATACTGATATTGGTTGCCGTCGGCATGTTCGACTGGCACGCCATGCGCAAAGCGCATGTGTCACCCAGGGGCGACGTCATCGTCATGTTCACGACGATGATCATCACCGTCGTCGTCGACCTCACCATCGCGGTGATGGTCGGAATCGCCCTCTCGCTGCTGGTCCATAGGCTCCGATCCCGGCAACGCAAAGCCAAGGTCACCCAGGACGACACCGGCACCTATCGCATCGACGGTCCGTTGTCGTTCCTGTCCGTCGACGGTGTATTTGGCTCCCTGCGCGACGGTCGTGAGGACGTGTCGCTGGACCTCCAGCACGTCACCTACCTCGACACCTCTGGTGCCCGGGCCCTGCTGTATTTCATCGACCACTCCGAGAAGGACGGCGTCGCGGTAAGCATCAAGCGGATCCCCCCACGCCTCGAAAGCCAACTCACCGCACTCGCCGACAACGAGCAACGTGACAAGCTGAGAACCGTCCTCGAATCCGCCTGACGCATTGGCTGGTTGATTTGCCTGCGGGTCTCCCGGGCCAGGCGTCGGTAGCCGTTAGACTTTCCTGCGATGTCCCCCCTGACGCCCGTCACCACGAGCCACGACCGGGTATGACCGACCACCCCGACACCGGCAACGGGATCGGCCTCACCGGACGGCCACCACGGGCAATCCCTGACCCCACGCCGCGCAGCTCGCACGGCCCGGCCAAGGTCATCGCGATGTGCAACCAGAAGGGTGGCGTCGGGAAGACGACGTCGACGATTAACCTGGGTGCCGCGCTCGGTGAGTATGGCCGGCGGGTGCTGCTGGTGGATATGGATCCGCAAGGAGCGCTGTCCGCGGGCCTGGGCGTGCCGCACTACGAGCTGGACAAGACCATCCACAACGTGCTGGTGGAGCCCCGGGTGTCGATCGACGACGTGCTGATCCACTCCCGGGTGAAAAACATGGATCTGGTCCCCAGCAATATCGATCTGTCCGCGGCGGAGATCCAACTGGTCAACGAGGTGGGTCGCGAGCAGACGTTGGCCCGGGCGCTGTACCCGGTGCTGGACCGCTACGACTATGTGCTGATCGACTGCCAGCCGTCGCTGGGCCTGCTCACCGTCAACGGGCTGGCCTGCACGGACGGCGTGATAATTCCGACCGAGTGCGAGTTCTTCTCGCTGCGCGGCCTGGCATTGCTCACCGACACCGTCGATAAGGTGCGCGACCGGCTTAATCCGAAGCTGGATATCAGCGGAATCCTGATCACCCGCTACGATCCGCGGACCGTCAACTCGCGAGAGGTCATGGCCCGTGTCGTGGAACGGTTCGGTGACTTAGTGTTTGACACCGTGATCACCCGCACGGTTCGTTTCCCGGAGACCAGCGTCGCAGGCGAACCCATTACCACCTGGGCGCCGAAGTCGGCGGGTGCCCTGGCCTACCGTGCGCTGGCTCGCGAGTTGATCGACCGATTTGGCATGTGAACGGCCTTCAGAACAGCCTGGCGAACGGTGGGACGGCACCCGAGAACGGCTACTCGGCTGGTTTTCGGGTCCGGCTGACCAACTTCGAGGGCCCGTTCGACCTGCTGCTGCAGCTGATCTTTGCGCACCAACTCGACGTCACCGAAGTGGCGTTGCACCAGGTCACCGACGACTTCATCGCCTACACCAAAGCGATCGGCGCTCGGCTGGAACTAGAGGAGACCACAGCGTTCCTGGTGATCGCCGCAACCTTGCTCGATCTCAAAGCAGCCCGGCTCCTGCCAGCCGGACAGGTCGACGACGAGGAAGACCTCGCGCTTCTGGAGGTACGCGACCTGCTGTTTGCCCGGCTGCTGCAATACCGGGCGTTTAAGCACGTCGCAGAGATGTTCGCCGAACTGGAGGCCACCGCGCTGCGCAGCTATCCACGGGCGGTGTCGTTGGAGGACGGGTTCGTCGGTCTGCTTCCCGAGGTAATGCTCGGCGTTGACGCTCACCGGTTCGCCGAAATCGCTGCGATCGCATTAACCCCGCGGCCAGCCCCGACGGTGGCCACCGAGCACCTGCACGAGTTGATGGTCTCGGTTCCCGAGCAGGCCGAACACTTGCTGGCGATGCTGAAAGCGCGGGGCAGCGGCCAGTGGGCGTCATTTTCGGAGCTGGTCGCCGACTGCACGGCGCCCATCGAGATCGTGGGGCGCTTCCTGGCGCTGCTCGAACTGTATCGGACCCGGGCGGTAGCATTCGAGCAGTCAGAGCCGCTTGGCGCGCTCCAGGTTTCGTGGACCGGTGACGATGCAGAGCGCAGCGATGAGAAGGAGCGGCGCTTGTGACCGAACATATGCCCGAACACGATCCGAGCTATGGCATCCCGGATATCGCTGAGCCCGCGGAGCTGGATGCCGACGAGCTTAAGCGTGTGCTAGAGGCGCTGCTGTTGGTGATCGACACCCCAGTGACAGCCGACGCGTTGGCCGCGGCCACCGAACAGCCGGTCTACCGGGTTGCGGCAAAGCTACAGTTGATGGCCGACGAGCTCACCGGGCGTGACAGCGGCATCGACCTGCGCCACACGAGCGAGGGTTGGCGGATGTACACCCGCGCCCGATTCGCGCCCTATGTCGAGAAGCTGTTGCTGGACGGCGCGCGAACCAAGCTCACCCGGGCCGCGCTGGAGACCCTGGCCGTGGTGGCCTACCGCCAGCCGGTCACACGAGCGCGGGTTAGTGCGGTGCGCGGGGTCAACGTGGACGCCGTGATGCGTACGCTGTTGGCCCGCGGCCTGATCACCGAGGTTGGTACCGACGCCGATACCGGCGCGGTGACGTTCGCCACCACCGAGCTCTTCCTGGAGCGCTTGGGATTGACGTCGCTGTCGGAGCTGCCCGATATCGCACCGCTGCTTCCCGACGTCGACACAATTGACGACCTGAGCGAATCCCTGGACAGTGAGCCACGTTTCATCAAACTCACCGGTGAGCTGGCGTCCGAGCAGACGCTGTCGTTCGACGTGGACCGTGATTGATGGCCGAGCCGGAAGAGTCCCGGGAGCCCCGGGGCATCCGCCTGCAGAAAGTGTTGTCTCAGGCTGGAATCGCGTCGAGGCGAGCCGCCGAGAAGATGATCGTCGACGGCCGCGTCGAAGTGGACGGGCACGTGGTGACCGAGTTGGGTACTCGGGTCGACCCTCAGGTCGCGGTGGTCCGTGTCGACGGGGCCAGGGTGGTGCTCGACGACTCGCTGGTGTACTTGGCGCTGAATAAGCCGCGCGGCATGCACTCGACCATGTCCGACGATCGCGGCCGCCCGTGCATCGGCGACTTGATCGAACGAAAGGTCCGGGGCACCAAGAAGCTTTTTCATGTCGGACGCCTAGACGCGGACACCGAGGGACTGATGCTGCTGACCAATGACGGCGAGTTGGCGCACCGGTTGATGCATCCCTCCCATGAGGTGCCCAAGACGTATCTGGCGACGGTGACGGGGTCGGTGCCGCGTGGGCTGGGCCGAACGCTGCGAGCGGGAATCGAATTGGACGACGGACCGGCGTTCGTCGACGATTTCGCGGTAGTGGATGCGATCCCCGGCAAGACGTTGGTGCGGGTAACGCTGCATGAGGGACGCAATCGCATTGTGCGCCGACTGCTGGCGGCCGCCGGCTTCCCGGTGGAGGCATTGGTGCGTACCGATATCGGCGCGGTGTCACTGGGAAAGCAACGCCCGGGCAGCGTTCGGGCCTTGCGGTCGAACGAGATCGGGCAACTGTACCAAGCGGTGGGCCTGTGAGTCGCCTAAGCGCAGCGGTAGTCGCGATCGACGGGCCGGCCGGCACCGGAAAATCCTCGGTGTCAAGGCGATTAGCGCGCGAGCTGGGCGCACGCTTTCTGGACACCGGGGCAATGTATCGGATCGTGACGTTGGCGGTGCTGCGTGCCGGTGCTGATCCGTCCGATATCGCTGCCGTCGAGACGATTGCGTCGACGGTGCAGATGTCGTTAGGCTACGATCCCGACGGAGACAGCTGTTACCTTGCCGGAGAAGACGTTTCGGTTGAGATACGCGGTGACGCGGTCACCCGTGCGGTCTCCGCGGTGTCGTCGGTGCCGGCCGTACGCACCCGGCTGGTCGAGCTGCAGCGAACAATGGCTGAGGGCCCGGGCAGCATCGTCGTGGAGGGCCGCGACATCGGAACCGTGGTGTTTCCGGATGCGCCGGTGAAAATCTTCTTGACCGCCTCGGCCGAAACGCGGGCCCGGCGGCGCAACGCCCAAAACGTCGCGGCGGGTTTGGCCGACGACTATGACGGGGTATTGGCCGATGTGCGCCGGCGCGACCACCTCGATTCCACCCGGGCGGTGTCACCGCTGCAAGCCGCCGGTGATGCCGTCATCGTGGACACCAGCGATATGACCGAGGCCGAGGTGGTCGCCCATCTGTTGGAGCTGGTCACGCGGCGAAGTGAGGCAGTGCGGTGACCCAGGACGGCACGTTGGTGGACGAAAGCGATTGGCAACTAGACGATTCGGAGATCGCGGAGTCCGGAGCGGCGCCTGTGGTGGCGGTAGTCGGCCGGCCCAATGTCGGCAAGTCCACCCTGGTCAACCGGATCCTGGGCCGCCGCGAGGCGGTGGTGCAGGATATTCCCGGCGTGACGCGTGACCGGGTCTGCTACGACGCGCTGTGGACCGGACGCCGGTTCGTCGTACAGGACACCGGCGGATGGGAGCCCAATGCCAAGGGCCTGCAGCGGTTGGTGGCCGAGCAGGCCTCGGTGGCCATGCGCACCGCGGATGCGGTGATCCTGGTGGTCGACGCCGGTGTCGGTGCCACCGCCGCCGACGAGGCCGCGGCCCGTATCCTGTTGCGATCCGGCAAGCCGGTGTTCTTGGCCGCCAACAAGGTCGACAGCGAAAAAGGCGAATCCGACGCCGCGGCGTTGTGGTCGCTGGGCCTGGGTGAGCCGCATGCGATCAGCGCGATGCACGGTCGGGGGGTGGCCGACCTGCTCGACGGGGTGCTCGCCGCGCTGCCCGAGGTGGGGGAGTCCGCGTCGGCGAGCGGCGGTCCTCGCCGGGTGGCGCTGGTCGGTAAGCCGAACGTCGGCAAGAGCTCCCTGCTGAACAAACTCGCGGGTGATCAGCGATCGGTGGTCCATGAGGCGGCGGGCACCACCGTCGACCCGGTGGATTCGCTGATCGAGTTGGGCGGTGACGTCTGGCGGTTCGTCGACACCGCGGGATTGCGGCGCAAGGTCGGCCAGGCCAGTGGGCATGAGTTCTACGCCTCGGTGCGCACGCACGCCGCCATCGACTCCGCCGAAGTGGCCATCGTCCTGATCGACGCGTCGCAGCCGCTCACCGAACAGGACTTGCGAGTGATATCGATGGTCATCGAGGCCGGACGGGCGCTAGTCCTGGCCTACAACAAGTGGGACCTGGTCGACGAGGACCGGCGCGAGCTGCTTCAGCGCGAGATCGACCGAGAGCTGGTGCAGGTGCGCTGGGCGCAACGGGTCAACATCTCCGCCAAGACGGGCCGGGCGGTGCACAAGCTGGTGCCGGCCATGGAGGATGCGCTGGCGTCATGGGACACCAGGATCGCGACCGGCCCGCTGAACACCTGGCTCACAGAGGTGACGGCGGCCACACCGCCGCCGGTGCGCGGCGGCAAGCAGCCACGCATCTTGTTCGCGACCCAGGCCACCGCGCGGCCACCGACGTTCGTGTTGTTCACCACGGGTTTTTTGGAGGCCGGCTATCGGCGGTTCTTGGAGCGGCGGCTGCGTGAGACGTTCGGGTTTGACGGCAGCCCGATCCGGGTCAACGTGCGGGTGCGAGAGAAGCGGGCCGGCAAGCGCCGCTGAGCGCACCTCGAACGTGTGACCCGGGTAACCGGGGATGGACAGCGAGGCCGGTTCTGCTGTCCCATAATGCGGCTATGTTCAGCTGCATTACGGGATTTAGGTGTTGACACCCGAGCGCTCGGCGCTTACGCTTTCTCGTATAACGGGTGATAAGTACCGTATTGCGGGAGTAGGTGGAGGAAATGGCGCTGGCTCAGCAGGTGCCGAACCTGGGTCTGGCGCGCTTCAGCGTGCAGGACAAGTCGATCCTGATCACCGGCGCGACCGGTTCGTTGGGCCGAGTTGCCGCCCGGGCGCTGGCCGACGCGGGAGCGCGGCTGACACTGGCCGGCGGCAACTCGGCCGGTCTGGCCGAGCTGGTCAACGGCGCCGGCATCGACGACGCCGCCGTCGTGACCTGCCGGCCGGACAGCCTGGCCGATGCCCAGCAGATGGTCGAGGCGGCACTGGGCCGATATGGCCGTTTGGACGGAGTGTTGGTGGCCTCGGGCAGCAACCATGTGGCGCCCATTACCGAGATGGCCGTCGAGGACTTCGACGCTGTGATGGACGCGAACGTGCGGGGTGCCTGGCTGGTGTGTCGGGCGGCCGGACGGGTGCTGCTCGAGCAGGGTCAGGGCGGCAGCGTGGTGCTGGTGTCGTCCGTTCGCGGCGGGTTGGGCAATGCCGCCGGTTACAGCGCGTACTGCCCGTCGAAGGCGGGCACCGATCTGTTGGCCAAGACATTGGCGGCCGAATGGGGCGGTCACGGCATTCGGGTGAACGCGCTGGCGCCGACGGTGTTTCGGTCCGCGGTGACCGAGTGGATGTTCACCGACGATCCGAAGGGCCGGGCCACCCGGGAGGCGATGCTCGCCCGGATCCCGTTGCGCCGCTTCGCCGAACCGGAAGACTTCGTCGGCGCCCTGATCTATCTGCTCAGCGACGCCTCGAGCTTCTACACCGGCCAGGTGATGTATCTGGACGGCGGGTACACCGCATGCTGACCTCGCACGGGTTCTCCCGTGCCGCCGTCGTGGGTGCCGGGCTGATGGGCCGGCGCATCGCCGGCGTGCTGGCCTCGGCGGGCCTGGATGTCGCCATCACCGACACCAACGCTGAGATTCTCCACGCCGCAGCGGTGGAGGCCGCCCGGGTAGCCGGTGCTGGCCGTGGCTCGGTGGCCGCGGCAGCCGACCTAGCCGCGGCGATACCAGACGCCGACCTGGTGATTGAGGCCGTCGTCGAAAACCTGGCCGTCAAGCAGGAACTCTTCGAACGGCTGGCGACACTCGCGCCCGACGCGGTGCTGGCCACCAACACCTCGGTGCTGCCGATCGGCGCTGTCACCGAACGGGTCGAGGACGGCAGCCGAGTGATCGGGACACACTTTTGGAACCCGCCGGATCTTATCCCGGTGGTCGAGGTGGTGCCCAGCGCGCGCACCGCCCCAGATACGGCGGATCGCGTCGTGGCGCTGCTGACCCAAGTCGGCAAGCTGCCGGTGCGGGTCGGGCGCGACGTGCCGGGTTTCATCGGCAACCGGCTGCAGCACGCGCTGTGGCGCGAGGCGATCGCGCTGGTCGCCGAGGGTGTCTGCGACCCGAAGACGGTAGATCTCGTGGTACGCAACACCATTGGGCTGCGACTGGCCACCTTGGGGCCGCTGGAAAACGCCGACTACATCGGGTTGGACCTCACCCTGGCCATCCACGACGCGGTGATCCCGAGCCTCAACCACGACCCGCACCCCAGCCCGCTGCTGCGGGAACTGGTCGCCGCCGGGCAACTCGGGGCGCGTACCGGTCACGGCTTTCTGGACTGGCCCGCAGGAGCCCGCGAGGCCACCACCGCCCGACTTGCCCAGCACATCGCCGCGCAACTCCAAGCCAACGAAAAAGGAAGGGGGACATAGCCATGACGTTCGCCTGGCCCCTCGGTGCCGCCGAATCGACGTTGGAGTTCTACGACCTGTCCCACCCCTGGGGACACGGCGCGCCGGCCTGGCCGTACTTCGAGGACGTGCAGATCGAACGACTCCACGGCATGGCCAAGAGTCGTGTGTTGACCCAAAAGATCACCACCGTCATGCATTCCGGCACCCACATCGACGCGCCGGCGCACGTGGTGGAAGGAACACCGTTTCTGGACGAGATCCCGCTGAGCGCCTTCTTCGGCACCGGCGTCGTCGTCTCGATCCCGAAGGGCAAATGGGGGATGGTCACCGCCGAGGATCTGCAAAACGCTACCCCCGACATCCGGCCCGGTGACATCGTCGTCGTCAACACCGGCTGGCACCACAAATACGCCGACAGCGCCGAGTACTACGCCTATTCCCCGGGCTTCGACAAGAAAGCGGGCGAGTGGTTTGCGGCCAAAGGCGTCAAGGCGGTCGGCACCGACACCCAGGCCCTGGACCATCCGCTGGCCACGGCCATCGCCCCGCACGGTCCCGCGGAGGCACAGGGCGGCCTATTGCCGTGGGCGGTACGCGAATACGAGGCGCAGACCGGCCGCAAGGTGCTCGACGACTTCCCGGACTGGGAACCGTGCCATCGGGCGATCCTGTCGCAGGGCATCTACGGCTTTGAAAACGTCGGCGGTGACCTGGACAAGGTCACCGGCAAGCGCGTCACTTTCGCGGCGTTCCCGTGGCGCTGGGTGGGTGGCGACGGCTGCATCGTGCGGCTGGTGGCGATCGTCGACCCCACCGGGAGCTATCGCATCGAGACCGGAAAGGCGGCCTGATGAAACTGACACGAGCGTCGCAGGCCCCCAGGTATGTGGCGCCGGCGCATCACGAGGTGTCCACCATGCGGTTGCAGGGCCGCGAGGCGGGGCGCACCGAGCGATTCTGGGTGGGGCTGTCGGTCTATCGGCCCGGCGGGACGGCCGAGCCGGCGCCGACCCGGGAGGAGACCGTCTACGTCGTGCTCGACGGCGAGCTGGTGGTCACCGTCGACGGCGCCGAAACCGTGTTGGGCTGGCTCGACAGCGTGCACCTCGCCAAAGGCGAACTGCGATCGATACACAACCGCACGGATCGTCAGGCGCTGCTGCTGGTGACCGTCGCGCACCCGGTTGCCGAGGTGGCGTGATGAGCTGCACCGGCGACGATGCAGAGCGAAGCGATGCTGAGGAGCGGTGCGAATGAGCATCGTCATCACCGTCGCACCCACCGGCCCCATCGCCACCAAGGCCGACAACCCGGCGTTGCCGACGAGCCCCGAGGAAATCGCGACAGCCGTCGAGCAGGCCTACCATGCCGGTGCCGCGGTGGCCCACATCCACCTGCGCGACGAAAACGAAAGGCCCACAGCGGATCCGAACATCGCGCGCCGGGCCATGGACCTCATCGGCGAGCGGTGTCCGATCCTGATCCAGCTGTCCACCGGGGTCGGCTTGACGGTGCCCTTCGAGCAGCGCGAGCAACTGGTCGAGTTGCGCCCGCGGATGGCCACGCTGAATCCGTGCTCGATGAGCTTCGGCGCGGGCGAATTCCGCAACCCGCCGCAAGCGGTTCGTCGGTTGGCGGCACGCATGCGGGAACTGGACATCAAACCGGAACTGGAAATCTATGACACCGGGCATTTGGAGGCGTGCCTGCGACTGTGGGCGGAAGACCTGCTGGCCGAACCCTTGCAGTTCAGCATCGTGCTCGGGGTTCGGGGCGGAATGGCCGCCACCGCCGATAATCTGCTCACGATGGTGCGCCGGCTGCCCCCCGGGGCGATCTGGCAAGTCATCGCGATCGGTAAGGCCAACATGGAACTGACCGCCATGGGCCTGGCGCTGGGCGGCAACGCCCGAGTCGGCTTGGAGGACACCTTGTACCTGCGCAAGGGCGAGCTGGCGCCGAGCAATCTGGCGCTGGTATCGCGCACGATACGTCTCGCCGAAGCCTTGGACCTGCCGATCGCCTCGGTCGAAGAAGCCGAGGCGGCGCTGCAGCTGCCCGGCACGTCCTGAGAGGAGCTCGCTTGTGTCCGCCGAAGAGCAGGACACCCGCAGTGGTGGCATCCAGGTGATCGCGCGGGCGGCCGAACTGCTGCGGGTGCTGCAGGCGCACCCCGGCGGTCTCAGCCAGGCCGAGATCGGCGAGCGGGTGGGCATGGCCCGCTCGACCGTGAGCCGGATCCTCAACGCGCTGGAGGACGAGGGGCTGGTGGCCTCGCGCGGGGCCCGGGGACCCTATCGGCTGGGCCCGGAGATCACGCGGATGGCCACCACGGTACGGCTGGGTGTCGTCACGGAGATGCACCCGTTCTTGACGGAGTTGTCGCGCGAGCTGGACGAGACGGTGGACTTGTCGATCCTGGACGGGGATCGGGCGGACGTCGTGGACCAGGTCGTGCCGCCGCAGCGGCTGCGGGCCGTGAGCGCGGTGGGGGAGTCGTTTCCGCTGTACTGCTGCGCCAACGGCAAGGCGCTGCTGGCCGCGTTGCCGCCTGAGCGGCAAGCCCGCGCGCTGCCGAGTCGACTGGCGCCGCTGACGGCGAACACCATCACCGACCGCGCGGCGTTGCGGGACGAGCTCAATCGCATCCGGGTGGACGGTGTCGCCTACGACCGTGAGGAGCAGACCGAAGGCATCTGCGCGGTGGGCGCGGTGCTACGGGGGGTGTCGGTTGAGTTGGTGGCGGTGAGTGTGCCGGTGCCCGCGCAGCGGTTCTACGGCCGTGAAGCCGAGTTGGCCGGTGCTCTGCTGGCCTGGGTTTCGAAGGTAGACGCGTGGTTCAACGGCACTGAGGATCGCAAATGACAGAAGCGTTGTGCGACAAGCTCGTTGGGGCCTGGGACCTGGTGTCCTACGTGGAGCGGGCCGCGGCTTTGGCGTTGGGATACCTGGCCTACGGCGGACGGTAGTTCGTCGACAAGGCGTAGGGCGTGGCCGGGTTTGCAGGCCGGCTGCGGTAGGCTTTCGACCTGCCGCCGGTGGTGTCGCCGGTGGCACCGGGCTGTGGCGCAGTTTGGTAGCGCACTTGACTGGGGGTCAAGTGGTCGCAGGTTCAAATCCTGTCAGCCCGACTTACGTTTCCGCAGGTAGACCGCCCTGCTGGCGGTCCTCGGCTGCCGCTGAGGCAGTACCGCCAAGGGGTATGTACAGCAACCGGTACAGCAACCCGGTCAAATCCCCAGAGCACCGCTGAGACCTTCCACTGCGGCTCGCGCCGCTTCGTCGCTGGTATGACCGCGCCACCGTGCTGGACACCGCCTACCGAGACCACCTCGAGCGGTTCGTTCGCAAACCACCCGAGCCACCCGCGCTACCGGCCTTCAGCGCGATCAACCCACCACCAAAGGAGGACCAGCCGACTCAATGAATCCCCGAAAATCGTGTCTCAGAAATGTTGACAGGTTCCGCGGTAGATCAGGCGACAAGCTCGATCTCCGCATTATGGCCATGGGATTGGGCAAGTCGCCCGTCGCAAGTGATAAGCGGTACGCCGAGGCCCTCGGCGAGGGCGACGTAGGCTCCATCGGCCACGGTATGAGTGGACCGAAGTTGGTAGGCACGCTGGGTGAATGGCTTTAACGGCCAACGCCGAACGGGCAGGCTAAGGAAGTTGACAACCACGACGAGTCCTTCATGATCGCTGATCAGCTGACGCACGACCGCTTGACGTATCGCCCCGATCACCTCGACATCGAAATGTGCAGGGGCGTGCACGGTTTCGCCCCGCAAGCGCCGGGCGACCGCCGCACCCGCCGGCGTCGTGAGCATGAGCTCGACGGCCGCCGAGGCGTCCAACACGATCACTCAGATCGAGCCTCGTCAACAAGCTCGGCTGCGCTCGCGCCGAGATCCCGGCGCGGCAGTGCCGCTAGACGGTCGAGAACGTCGTCGAGGGCCGGTTCTTCCGCGATCTCGGCAAGCCGTGCTAGGAGGAAATCGCTCAGGCTCATCCGTTGCGCCGCTGCGCGGGCCTTCAGCTCGTGGAGAAGCTCGTCGGGAACGTTGCGGATCTGAACCATGGCGGACATGTTGTAAGCATATCGGACATGTGAAACACATGTCCGGTTGCCGGTGTGACCGGCTGGGGCGTGTAGGCGTCAACCCACGCCGTGCACGCGGCCATGGGCGGGTGCAGACTTTTGCCATGCAACCATGTGAGCTCACCGCCGTCGCGCTGACCGCAACGCCCCCGCCCGCGCCTCCGTCCCTGCGCCGGGCACCGGCGTCGACGTCACCGCGGCTGGCGTGATCGTGCCCGCCCGCGAGCCTGAGCCCCAGCCGCGCCGCGTGCTGAACGGCCTTTCGGACGTACGCGCGTTCTTTCACAACAACACCGTGCCGCTGTACTTCATCTCGCCGACGCCGTTCAACCTGCTGGGCATCTATCGCTGGATCCGAAACTTCTTCTACCTGACCTACTACGACTCTTTCGAGGGCGAACATTCGCGCGTGTTCGTGCCCCGGCGGCGCGACCGCAGGGATTTCGACGGCATGGGGGATGTGTGCAACCACCTGCTGCGTGATCCCGAGACACTCGAGTTCATCAAGAACAGGGGTCCCGGTGGCAAGGCCTGTTTTGTGATGCTGGACGAAGAGACCCAGGCGCTTGCGCGCCAGGCGGGGCTCGAGGTCATGCACCCCCCGGCGGAGCTGCGTCATCGCCTGGAATCCAAGATCGTCATGACGCGCCTGGCCGACGAGGCGGGCGTACCCAGCGTGCCGCACGTGATCGGGCGGGTGAGCTCCTACGACGAATTGTCGGCGCTCGCGCACGGCGCAGGGCTGGGAGACGACCTCGTCGTCGAGGCCGCCTATGGCAACGCCGGCAGCGCAACGTTCTTTGTGCGCGGATTGCGCGACTGGGACCAGTGCGCCGGTGGCATAGTGGGGCAGCCGGAAATCAAGGTCATGAAGCGCATCCGCAATGTCGAGGTGTGCATCGAGGCCACCGTGACCCGCCACGGCACCGTGATCGGCCCGGCGATGACGAGCCTGGTCGGTTACCCGGAGCTGACTCCGTACCGGGGCACCTGGTGCGGCAACGATGTTTGGCGTGGGGCGCTACCACCCGCACAGACCCGCGCCGCGCGAGAGATGGTGGCAAAGCTGGGCGACGTCTTGAGCCGCGAGGGCTACCGCGGCTACTTCGAGGTGGACCTGTTGCACGACCTGGACGCCGACGAGCTCTACCTCGGCGAGGTGAACCCGCGCCTCTCCGGTGCAAGCCCGATGACGAACCTGACCACCGAGGCCTACGCCGACATGCCACTGTTCCTCTTCCACCTGCTCGAGTACATGGACGTGGACTACGAGCTGGACATCGAGGCGATCAACTCGCGCTGGGAGCGGGGCTACGGCGAGGACGAGGTCTGGGGTCAGCTGATCATGTCGGAGACCTCGCCGGACCTCGAGCTCTTCACCGCGACCCCACGCACCGGGATGTGGCGCCTGAACCACGACGGGCGCGTCTCCTTTGCCCGCCAGGGCAACGACTGGGCCACGATGCTCGACGAGTCCGAGGCCTTCTACATGCGGGTCGCCGCACCGGGCGACCTACGCTGCGAGGGCGCCCAACTCGGTGTGTTGGTCACCCGCGGGCACCTGCAGACCGACGACTACCAGCTCACCGAGCGCGGCCGGCGCTGGATCGACGGCCTCAAGGCGCAGTTCGCCTCGACGCCGCTGACGCCCGCCGCCCCGATCGTCTCGCGGCTCGTCGCACGGGCGTGAGCGGCGGCGTCCCGGCCGGTCTCGCACTGGACAACTGGCTGTCGTCGCCGTATTCGCATTGGGCATTCCAGCACGTCGAAGACTTCATGCCGACCACGGTCATCGCGCGCGGCACCGAGCCGGTCGTGACGTTGCCCGCGGACAATGCGCCGATCGCCGACATCGGCTTGACCAGCACGGACGGGATCGCCACCACCGTGGGCGCGGTGATGGCCGCCACCGCTACCGACGGGTGGGCGGTCGCGCATCGCGGTGCGCTGGTGGCCGAGCAGTACCTCGACGGCCTGGGACCCCGGACCCGCCACCTGCTGTTCTCGGTGAGCAAGTCGCTGGTGGCGGCTGTGGTCGGCGCGCTGCACGGGGCCGGGGCGATCGAGCTTGACGCGCCGGTCACGGCGTACGTGCCCGCCTTGGCGGACTGCGGCTACGCCGGTGCGACGGTGCGCCACCTGCTGGACATGCGATCGGGTGTCGCCTTCTCGGAGAACTACGACGACCCGGCCGCCGAGATTCACGTGCGCGAGCAGGTGATCGGGTGGGCGCCCAAGCGCGGTCCGGACCTGCCCGCCACGCTGCGCGACTACCTGCTGACCTTGCGGCGGAAGTCGGCGCACGGCGGCCCGTTCGAATATCGCTCGTGTGAAACCGACGTCCTCGGCTGGATCTGCGAGGCCGCGGCCGGACAGCCGATGCCCGAACTGATGTCGGAACTACTGTGGAGCCGCATCGGGGCCCAGTGCGATGCCACCATCGCCCTAGACGTAGCCGGCGCGGCGGGCACCGGAATATTCGACGGCGGCATCAGCGCCTGTCTGACCGACATGATCCGGTTCGGGTCGCTGTACCTGCGCGACGGTGTCTCGTTGGCCGGCCAGCAAGTGGTGCCCGCGGCCTGGATCGCCGACACCTTCGACGGCGGCCCCGACTCGCGTCAGGCGTTCGCCGCCAGCCCCGACGACAACCCGATGCCCGGCGGGATGTACCGCAACCAAGTGTGGTTTCCCTACCCGGGCAGCAATGTCGCGTTGTGCGTGGGCATGTGCGGCCAGCTGATCTACGTCAACCGCGCCGCGGAGGTGGTCGCCGCCAAGCTGTCCACCCAGCCGCACTCCCATGAGCCGCACATGTTAGACACCCTGCGCGCATTCGATGCGGTGGCACACGAATTGTCAGGAATCAGATCGAGTTCGACCAACGACCCGCAGCGGCCTTCCCCGCCAGCCCAGGAGGCCAGTCCGGGGTAACGGCTTGTGCCCACGTAACCGAGTTCCAGGGCGATGGGCTTATTAGTGGAAATATGACTCGTCCCAGGTATCCATACGACGCTTGCGTACCTCGGCGAGCTTGTGGTCAAGCGCCGCCTGCTCATTTTCGATGGCACGACCGGCGTTTCTCACGGCGTTGTAGACGGCATCGTCCAGCTTGCATAGATCCTTTGCGGACACGTCGGTCGATACGAAAACCGAGAACCGAATACGGTCGTCGAGCAGCGAAATGTCGATCTTTGGTGATGGTTTGAGTTGGCGCTGGAAGTGTTTGGCTAGTGCTTGGATCCAATACTTTGGCCAATGCGGCACCGGTCTCAGATCGTAGACGATGATGGCTTGCTCGCCGTTGTAGACGCCGATGGGCGCTTCCGCTCGGCTGAAGCATGGTCGCCGCAGGTTCCGCAGGTCCTGGAGTTCGTTCTCTTCATTACCCACCATGAGCCTCCGGCATCTGGTCTACGGACACCACGGCTTGCCGCATGGCTGGGGCGAAGGGACTCCAAGCCATCCAGGATGGGAACGCGCGCCGCATCGCCGGCAGGCCGTCCAGTTCGATGCGCTCGGCGGAGATCTCGGCGGCCAGTGTGCTGCGGCCGCTGTAGACCCGATACAGATCTCGAGGATGGCCGCGCACCGTGAGGTCGACAGGTAGGCATGGATCGTGCAGGCACACCGAGATGTCCCCAGGTTCCAACACGAGCCAGGCCCACAGTGGCCGCTCGCCGTGGTAGCGGAACTCCACCACCACCCGCCGGCCGGGAAGGGCCTCGGTGTTGACGCGCCGGGAGATCCACAACGTGAGTAGTTCGGGGTCGCATTCGGCGGGAGTGGGGTCGGCCATCAACCAACGGGAGACCCAGTCCCCCAGGGTCTGCAGCACGGGGCGTAGCTCCTCGCCGGCCACCGTGAACCGATAGCCCCCGCCCGTGTGTTCGGGGACCGCTTCGATGATGCGGTCGTGCTGAAGTCGGCGTAGCCGCTGGGCCAGCACCGAGCGGGAGATGCCGGGCAGGCCCCGCTCGATTTCGGTGAACCGCAGCGGGCCGAAGAGCAGCTCCCGCACGATTAGCAGCGTCCAGCGGTCCCCCAGCAGCTCCGCCGCCCGCGCTACCGGGCAGTACTGGCCGTACGGCTGCACGACACCAGGCTAGTCGCCATCCCTGGCTGCGTGGTTCGGAATTCGAACTTCCCGCACCCCCTGTGGGAGGCGTAACGCTTGGTGCTGGAGGTGAGAGGCGATGACCGCGACGCTGACCAAGACGCTGGGTTCCCTCGACGATTTCAGGGGAACGCTTTGTGTCCCCGGTGATCCGGACTACCCCAGGGTGCGGGCCATCTGGAACGGGCAGGTGGCCCGCGAACCGGCCTTGATCGCCACGTGCCACGACGCGTGCGATGTCCGAACGGTGCTGCGGCGCGCGGTGGACGCCGGGATGGTGACCGCGGTACGTGGCGGCGGGCACAACGTGGCCGGCACCGCGCTGTGCGACGGCGGCGTGGTGATCGACCTCTCGGCGATGCGGGCCGTCTCGCTGGATCCAGCGACCGGGCGGGTACGGGTGCAGGGTGGTGCCACGCTCGCCGATTTGGACCACGCCACGGTCCCGTTCGCCCGGGTGGCCCCCGCCGGGATCGTCACCACCACCGGTGTCGGCGGGCTGACGTTGGGCGGCGGGGTGGGTTGGACGACTCGACGTTTCGGACTGAGCTGCGACAACCTGGTCGCGGTGCGGCTAGTCACCGCCGCCGGCGACTACCTAAGCGTCGACGACGAGCGCGACCCGGAGCTGATGTGGGGCCTGCGGGGCGGGGGCGGCAATTTCGGCATTGTCACTGAATTCGAATTCGCCACCCATCCGTTCGGTCCGGTCGCCGTGGCCGGCTTCGTCGTCTACCGGCTGGATGACGGGCCCGCGGTGCTTCGCGGCTACCGGCAGTTCGCCGCTGCGGCACCCGAGGAGGTGACCACGATCGTGGTCTTGCGCCACGCCCCGCCGGCACCGTGGATTCCCGTTGACCAGCGCGGCAAGCCGGTGGTCATGATCGGCGCCGTCCACACCGGGAGCATCCAGACCGGGATCGAAGCGCTGCGACCGGTCAAGTCCCTCGCCAGACCCGTCGCCGACACCGTGTGGCCGACCCCGTTCCTGGCCCACCAGGCGGTGCTGGACGCCTCCAACCCGGCCGGTCACCGCTACTACTGGAAATCCGACCACTTGGCCGAGCTGAACGACGAGGCCATCGACTTGCTAGTTGAGCAGACGGCGCAGCTGTCCTCGCCGGACAGCCTCATCGGAATCTTCCAGCTCGGCGGCGCCGCCGCTCGCGGCGGTGAGCGTTCCTGCTTCCCGAGCCGGCACGCGCGATTCATGGTCAACTACGCCACCCATTGGACCGAGGCCCGCGAGGACGACCTTCACCGCCAATGGACCCGCGACGCGATCGAGGCGCTGGCCCCGTACGGGCTGGGCACCGCGTATGTGAACTTCACCGCCGACGACGCACCGATGCACGTCGAAACACTTTACAGCACAACGGAGTTCAGTCGTTTGGTGACCCTCAAGAACCGACTCGACCCGGACAACGTGTTCCGCAATAACCACAACATCCGCCCCTCGGCATGAGGGGGCCCAAGTTGACCGTAGGAAGGACGATCATGGACCTCTATTCAAACCTCGTCGAAGCCGAACAACGCCTGGTCGCGCTGGTTTCGTCGATAGAAGCCGACAGCTACTCCTCGCCGACGCCGTGCGACCGCTGGGACGTGCGGGCGCTGCTCAGCCACGCGCTGGCCTCGATCGACGCCTTCGCGGCGGCCGTCGACGGAGCACCCGGACCGGACATGGCGCAGGTGTTCAGCGGTGCCGACATCGTCGGGGACGACCCCCTCGGTGCGACGCAGCGGATCACCCGGCGGTCGCAGGCGGCCTGGTCGACCGTGCGCGATCTGAACGCGGAGCTGTCGACCTTCATCGGCGTGATGCCGGCGGGGCAGGCTCTTGCGATCATCACCTTCTCCACCGTCGTCCACGGTTGGGACCTAGCGGTGGCCACGGGCCAGGCCGGCGAACTCCCGGAGCACCTGGCCGAAGCGGCCCAACAGGTGGCGGCCGAACTGGTTCCCGTCCTGCGTCCGCGGGGCCTGTTCGCACACGACGTCGACCTAGCGGGGGAAGCCACGCCCACTCAGCGGCTCGTCGCCCTTACCGGACGGAAACCGCGGTGAGCTGCGTTTGGTTGTCGCGTTCGATCATTCTGGCGGCGTAGGGCTCATGGATCCGACGTAGTAGGTTTCCCGCCCGGTTGGGTATCCGCCGCCGTCGGTGGCGATATGGACGTGGTCGTAGTGGTTGAGGGTTTCTGAGCCGTAGTCCGCCGTCCAGCTCGGCGCGCCGATGCCTGGGTAGTAGCCCTGCCGCCAGATCACATGGAGCACTCCCCATCGTTTCGCATTCGCCAAGGCAAGTCCGGCGACTTGGTTGCCGAGCTGGATACCCTCGTCGCTGTGATGGTTCGGGATCATCACGTCGATCGCTAACCCGTTGGGATGCCACTTCAAGGGATCCTGCCTATAGCCAAAGATGTTGGTGATCTGAGGAAATAGCACAGAGACGGCACGGGCTACCCAGATCGTCTTGACCTGCAACCCCTCTTCCGACGCAACGCCAGCAGGTAGCGCGAACTGGAATTGCTGGGCAGCGACAGGCGCGCTTGCCGCCAACAAGTCCGCTTCCGTGGGACTGGCGATGCGCGGTGCGTTGGCCGGCGCAGAGTCGGGGCCTGTCGGGATTGCCGCCGGGGTCTCGCGGCAGCACGTATGCTCTGCGCCTTGGGCATAGAGGATGGCGGCAGAGACGACGAGCGAGGCCGCGATTGCCAACCAGCGGCCCCGGCCGTTGGCCAACACGCCTTTGCTCACGAACAGCACTTTAGTGTGTCGTGTGCGACGCGTGTGGCAACCTTTGCTATCGATTGGTTGCAGACCCGCGTTGTGCGCACCGGGCAAGCCGTTCACGCTCATCGCCAACCCGCTGCCGTCGGCGGTGAAATGGAAGAGTGGTCGGTCAGGCAGCCGCTGATGAAGATGGTGTCGTCGTCTGCAGCGCGCACATCGAGACCGCTGCGCCGGAACAGTTCTGCCAGCGACACGCCTTCGGGTTGCCAGCCCTTGGCGGCGAGGTAGTCGAGGACGTGGTTGCGTGGGCCGGTGTAGACCAACGAAGCCAAGTCGACGTCCACGCCATGACAGCGGAACGGGTTGGATATGGTCCGCGCTCGTTCGGCGCTGAAATCCGCTATACCGGTAACAAATTCGGTGGCTACCATGCTCCCGGGCGCGCTGAGTGCGGTGATGTTGTCGAACAGCCTGTCTTGAGTTTGCGGCTTAAGATATATCAGTAACCCCTCGGCCAGCCACGCCGTCGGTGCTGCCGAGTCAAACCCGGCGGCTTGTAATGCCGTCGGCCAGTCTGCGCGCAAGTCGATGGGCACGGCGCGCCGGATGGCGGAGGGTTCGGCGCCCAGGTCGGCTAAGGTTGTCGTCTTGAACTCCATCACTTTTGGTTGGTCGATCTCGTATACCACCGTCCTGGTCGGCCACGGCAGCCGGTAGGCCCGGGAGTCCAACCCGGACGCGAGGATAGCGACTTGCCGAATCCCCCCAGCGGTGGCGTTAAGGAGATAGTCGTCAAAGTATTTGGTGCGGACCGCGTTTCCGTACACCATTGCCTGCGCCACGGCCGGTGAAACGTCCGCGATCGTCGACATGTCGAGTTCACCGTCCATCATCTTGGTGAACAAATCCAGCCCCACCGCACGGACCAGGGGTTCGGCGAACGGATCGTTGATCAAACCGCGCGGATCCTTGGTGGCCAGCGCACGCCCGACCGCGACAATGGTCGCGGTGACGCCGACGCTAGACGTCAGATCCCAGTTGTCGTCGTCGGTGCGGGCCACCAGCCCACCCTAGTCTGATTGCCCGGTTCCTCCTCGCGCCGCAAACGGCGCGCATCGTCACCGGGCGTAGTCTGATTGCCCGGTTCCTCCTCGCGCCGCAAACGGCGCGCATCGTCACCGGGCGTAGTCTGATTGCCCGGTTCCTCCTCGCGCCGCAAACGGCGCGCATCGTCACCGGGCGTCGTCTGATTGCCCGGTTCCTCCTCGCGCCGCAAACGGCGCGCATCGTCACCGGGCGTCGTCTGATTGCCCGGTTCCTCCTCGCGCCGCAAACGGCGCGCATCGTCACCGGGCGTCGTCTGATTGCCCGGTTCCTCCTCGCGCCGCAAACCAAGCCGGCTGGTGCTGTGCTATTGGCGTCGGAACAGACGGCCGTGCTGGCTACAGAACCAGGCGATGTTGCCGTCCGGCCCGCGCACGAAGTTGGAGCGACTGCCGGTGGGCTTGTTGTCGGGTCCAAGGTCGAGCCCATAGTCGGGCCGATAGAAGGCGAGGCCCAGATTGGCGCTGTTTTGGCCATCCGGGTTGGCATCGTCGGTGCTCATGCTTCCAGCAAGCTGGCCGTCCCTGGCCCGGAAGTCGATGACCGTTGTCTCGAGGTCGCCATTTTGGGCGACTTGCTTGGCGATGTACCGGCCCTCGTAGGGCGCCAGGTCGACGGCACCAAGGCGTTGCGGCGTGGCCGGAAGATTGCTGAGCCCGGCGAATCTCTGCAATGCCCAGTCGGATGCGAAAAGGTCGTTGATCATATGAAATCCGCCATCAGAGTTAGTGAGCACGGTCATGGCGAAGTTTCGATCGGGCACCATGACGAACCCAGAGCGCTGCCCCTTCCAGGTGCCGCCGTGCTCAACGATGGTCACATTCTCCGCGGAGGGCCGCAGCATCCAGGTCACGCCCATCCCGGTCAGTTCCACCCAAAGTGTTCCGCCCGCCCCAGGGTTAGAGCGCATTGCCTTCAGCGATTGTCGGCTCAGAATCTGCTCACCGTTAGGCGCCCTGCCGTCGCCGAGGTGGAACTGTGCGTAACGCAGCTGATCTCGCGCTGTGGACATCAACCCACCGGTGGGGTTGCAGCTGCGCGGGAATGTCCAAAAGTCAGTAACGGCAATCGGTTTGCCGTCGACCACGCTATGCGATGCGGCCACATTCAGACCGATTATTTGGTCGGAAAAGTAGCGCGTGTGAGCAAGCTGCAGCGGGTCAAGCAACAGCCTCTGAACCGTAGATTCGTAGGTTGTTCCGGCGACAAGCTCGATGATGCGGCCCGCAACCACAAGACCTGAATTGTTGTACGCGAACGCGGTTCCCGGAGGGGTGAGCTGCGGTAGGCGTGTCATCGCCTTGACATAGAGCGCCACCGCGTCATCGTCGCGCCCAAAGTCCTGCCCATTGCGACCATCCCAGCCTGCGGTATGGTTGAGCAGTTGGCGAACGGTAACCGTAGCGCTGGCTGATTCGTCGGCTACCGCGAAGTCGGGGATGTAGCGGCGCACAGGTGAATCCAGGTCCACCTTGCCTCGCTCGACCAGCCGCATCATCACCGTACCTGTGAAAGTCTTTGTGGTGGAACCGATTCTGAAGACAGGGTCGCCGTCAACAGGCATCGGATGGTCGACATTGGTGACCCCGTAGCCTTTGACGTATTCTTGCCCGCCGGCCCAGACAGCAACCGCGACGCCCGGAATCGCATAGGCCTTCATGCCCGCGTTGATTTTTGCATCGAGTTCGTCGAACGCTGCACCAGGGTCTGCGCAGTTGACAGTTTCAACCACTGCAGTGGCGATTTCGTGCGGCAGTCGATCTAGCGCACGCACGTATTCGGTGACGACCGCGCGCCCATGGCGCGTCCCGCACCGCGTGCCGGTCGGCGTCGCGGAACTCAAGATGATCGGCGGACACAAGGACCGCGGCGACCCGGCCGGTGGCGGCCGATCTGAACAGCTTCGTGGGGGGATCCGCTTCGTCAACCAACGCGGAAAGCATGGCTTTGGCCTTCCGCGGTCGCGTCCACATGAGTGTCAATATAGCTGGACTAACATGAACATCGCGAGGCCGGTTCTTCGTGGTAACGTGCCGGGATCCCAAGGGACTGCCGGAAGCGAATTTGGTTGCGCCGCTTGGGGCGTCGCGAGAGATTCGGCAATCCCCTGGCTGGAGGATCCCGTTCAGCCAGGGCGTAGGCGCTGCGGCGTGCACGGCTTGGCCCCACAACCCGTATTGATGCCACCTGAACAAGAAGAACCCGGCATTCGTCGAGAATGCCTTTGGTCACCAATCGCAGGCCGATACTCTGTGCCCTAGACACCTGCATTTCTTCGAAAGAGGTGACGATATGCCTGCACCCTCGGCCGAGGTTTTCGATCGCTTGCGTAACCTGGCCGCGATCAAGGACGTCGCCGCACGTCCGACCAGGACGATCGACGAGGTCTTCACCGGCAAGCCGTTGACTACGATTCCGGTCGGCACGGCCGCGGACGTCGAAGCGGCATTCGCCGAAGCTCGCGCGGCGCAGACCGACTGGGCGAAGCGTCCCGTCATCGAGCGAGCTGCAGTCATCCGCCGCTATCGCGACCTGGTCATCGAGAACCGCGAGTTCCTCATGGACCTCCTGCAAGCCGAGGCGGGCAAGGCCCGATGGGCGGCGCAAGAGGAAATTGTCGATCTGATCGCGAACGCGAATTATTACGCACGAGTCTGTGTGGACCTGCTGAAGCCCCGTAAGGCACAGCCGCTGCTGCCCGGGATAGGCAAGACCACGGTGTGCTATCAACCGAAGGGCGTGGTGGGGGTGATCTCGCCGTGGAACTACCCCATGACGCTTACGGTGTCGGACTCGGTGCCCGCGCTGGTGGCCGGTAACGCGGTGGTGCTCAAGCCGGACAGCCAGACGCCGTATTGTGCGCTCGCGTGTGCCGAGCTGCTGTATCGGGCGGGTCTGCCGCGAGCGCTGTATGCGATCGTGCCCGGTCCGGGCTCGGTGGTGGGCACCGCCATCACCGACAACTGCGACTACCTGATGTTCACCGGTTCATCGGCGACCGGCAGCCGCCTCGCCGAGCACGCCGGCCGCCGGCTTATCGGTTTCTCGGCCGAACTTGGCGGCAAGAACCCCATGATCGTGGCGCGGGGTGCCAACCTCGACAAGGTCGCCAAGGCGGCCACCCGTGCCTGCTTCTCGAACGCCGGCCAGCTGTGCATCTCCATTGAGCGGATCTACGTCGAAAAGGACATCGCCGAGGAGTTCACCCGGAAGTTCGGCGATGCGGTGCGGAACATGAAGCTCGGCACCGCATACGACTTCTCGGTCGACATGGGTAGTTTGATCTCCGAAGCACAGCTGAAAACCGTGTCCGGTCACGTGGATGACGCGACGGCCAAGGGCGCCAAGGTGATTGCGGGCGGCAAGGCTCGACCCGACATCGGGCCGCTGTTCTACGAGCCGACCGTGCTGACCAACGTCGCACCCGAAATGGAATGCGCGGCCAACGAGACGTTCGGGCCGGTGGTCTCGATCTACCCGGTCGCCGACGTGGACGAAGCCGTCGAAAAGGCCAACGACACCGACTACGGGCTCAACGCCAGCGTCTGGGCCGGCTCCACCGCGGAGGGCCAGAGGATCGCCGCCCGGCTGCGGTCGGGGACGGTGAACGTCGACGAGGGGTACGCGTTCGCCTGGGGCAGCCTCAGCGCGCCGATGGGCGGGATGGGCCTCTCGGGGGTCGGCCGCCGGCACGGTCCGGAGGGCTTGCTCAAGTACACCGAATCACAGACGATCGCGACCGCCCGCGTGTTCAATCTCGATCCGCCCTTCGGCATCCCGGCCACAGTCTGGCAGAAGTCACTGTTACCCATCGTGCGCACCGTGATGAAGCTTCCCGGCCGCAGGTGACGGCGCGGCCTAGCGCCACTTGATGCCGCACCCGATCGACGGTCGTTGGTCGGGGTTGACTGGCCGCCCGGCGAGCAGGGCGTCGACCGCGGCCCGGACGTCGGCGGCCGTCACCGGTCGGCCATTGCCCGGGCGGGAGTCGTCGAGCTGACCACGGTAGACAAGTCGGCGCTGGCCGTCGAAGACGAACGTGTCGGGTGTGCAGGCCGCGGAGAAGGCGCGGGCGACGTCTTGGGTTTCGTCGTAGAGATACGGGAACGTCCAGCCGTGGCGGCGGGCCTCGGCGACCATCTGATCGGGCCCGTCCTGCGGGTAGGTGACGACGTCGTTACTGGAGATACCGACCATCGGGACGCCTTGATCGGCGAGGTCCCGGCCGAGCGTGGCCAATCCGGCGGCGACGTGTTGCACGTACGGGCAGTGGTTACAGATGAAGGTGACGACGAGGGCGGGACCCGTGAGCTCGTCGAGGCTGACCGTGGCGCCGGTCGCCGGCTGGGGCAGTGTGAACGACGGCGCGGGGGTGCCGAGGGCGAGCATGCTGGATTCAACGGCCATGCCGTCCAGAGTACGGTCGCGGTCCAGCTTGGCGGAGCCCTGGTTGCCGCTACCGGACGGTTGTCACCGCTGCGTGCAGAACAGGCTGTCGATGTCGTGTTGCCAACTGGCGTTGCGAACGCGGATCAGAATCGCCCGAGTGAGCGCCAGCAGGGCGCCCGCAACCGCGGCGACGCTCAACCAGAGTCCCAAGGCGGCCAGGGCCGCATCCGCAATGGCACGGGCCGGCGGAGCTGGTTCATCGACCAGCTGACCGGCACTGTCGACCCAAATGCCGACGCGGTCACCGGATTTGGTTCCCGGCTTCGCGTTGACCTCACCGCTGCGTTCTATTCCGTTCACGACCCATCGGGCAGGCACGGTGATCTTCGTGCGCGGCGGCGCTGACGTGGCGGTCGTGTTGCTGTCGATCACCCCCTCGTGATCGATCACGGTCGCGGTTGCGGGATGGCGGGTCTGGGCCTGGTGGGCATAGACGTGGCTGCGGGAATCATGGACTGCGGTGCCGGCCGCGGCGGCGAACGGGATAGTCAGCAGCGAGACCGTGACGGCCAGCAGCATGACGACCGCCTCGAGTCGATCCGTCCCACGCACCAGCGGATTGCGGCTGAACACCCGCAGTATCGTCCGGCACGGCAAGCGCAGCCTAAACGTGATCATGGTGGCTCCTTCACGATCGCGGGTTGTGGCGATCATCGCTGTGAATTGCTCGTGGCTCCTAGGGTCGTTCGGCCTTGGGGCTGGGGACGTCGGTCACGAATGGCTGGGCGCCGTGCATATCGGGTGAACCGGGCGTCGAACAAGCGAAGTTTTATTGTCGGATAAGGGACTTTCGCCCCTTCCCGCCTGCTGTGTTTGGTGGCAGTATTGGTGATACCGGGGAAACCCGGTGATCTGCCCGAAGTGCTGGGCGATTGAGCGGGTATGTACACCCGGTTTGACCTACCGTCCCAAGACGGGGCTACCGCCTTCGGGCAGATCCTCATCCTGTTACTGCGGCGCACCGCGTCAGCTCGTTGATCGACAGGAAGAACAGCGCGCCGCGATGGTCATCGCTGCAGCCGTGGTCAGCGGGCAGCGTAGCCAGCACGGTCGTCATGACGTGGATCGCGCCGTCGACGGCGCAAACTCGTTGTGCCGGCTTGCCGAAACTGACCAGCGCGACCTGAGGTGGGTAGATCACCCCGAAGACCGCGTCAACCCCCTGGTCACCGACGTTGGTCATGGTGATCGTGAGGTCCGATAGCTCCGAGCCCGGGGACTTCGGTCCCCAGAGCCCCCGACTTGGATCAGTGGTCGGATATCGCTCGATGACAGCGATGAGCTCTACACAACTGGCCGAGGCCAGAACACGAGGTTCGCCCGCGTGCTCGGACCATATCTGGTCGTTGTCACCGCCACGGCGCTAGCGCACGCGTCGTCGCGGACGTCCCGCTTGTTACGGGCGATTGGTGGCCAGGCGGTCATGGTGCTGATGGCATTGTCGGGCGGTATCTCAGCTACATCGGCTGGTTTCGACGAAACGCTCGAACTTGGTGGTCGAACGACCGCGGCGGGCGGCAGATGATGGCATGGGTGTCATCAGCGGCCCCGATGGCGTGCGATGACCGGCCGCTGCGGCCGATGGTGGCGGCTAGGTGGTGCAGCATGGCAACGAAGGTGATCGTCCACACCGCCAACGCGACCCAACCTTCGAATTCGCCGATGCTTTCGACGATGGGCAGATGGGCGGCCAGGCCGAGACGGTATGCGCCCACGCCGTACATGCCGAGCGGGAACACGACGCTCCACAACGTTGCCTCGTAGCGCAGCGGGACACGGTGGACGACATGTTTCCATATGCTGGCGGCGACCAGCGGTGGGATCAGCCACGGTCCGAAGGCCCAGAACACCACCGACGCTCCCGCAACGAGTCCGCTGGTGACGATAGCCATTGGTGCATCAGCCATTTCGACGATGTGGGCGCCGGCCAGCACGGTGATAGCCGTGGCGCCCATCGCCACCCAATAGGGCGGGGTGAGATCCGCGGGCCGCAGCGGGTAGAGCAGCAGGCGGGCGACGACCAGGCTGCCGACAGCGACGTACAGAAACACGCCTACTGACCAACTAATCGCGTGCCGAGCACGTCGGACGCAGCGACAAAGGTGAACATCCCAAATCCCCGGCGCGGATCAGCTAGGTCGTCGGCGAATTCTTTGCGGAAGATGACGATTCGTGTCGTGCTCACCGCGATCAAGACAGCATAGGCGGTGCAGGTCACCCACAGCAGGACGACGGAAAGGGCATACGTCCACCCGCACAGGCGGGTGACGACAGGGCCGAAAGTCGTGTCTCGCATCGAAATCGACGCCAGCGCGGACTTGTTCGACGAGTAGACGTGTCGCTAACGTCGATCTCGATGGGCAGTCCTGTCCGCTCGCCGAAGACGCACTCCCGTCACCACCCGCGCCGCCGCGGCCGCGTTAGCACCAGCTCCTCGCGGCTGCGGTAGATGATGTACGGGCGGAACAGATAGCCGATCGGGGCGCTGAACGCGTGTACCAGCCGGGTGAACGGCCACAACGCGAACAACGCCAACCCGATCAGCACATGGATCTGGTAATACAGCGGAGCCTCGGCCATCAGGTCCCCGCGCGGTTGCAGTACCCACACCGAGCGGAACCACACCGACACCGTCTCGCGGTAGTTGTACGCCTCGCCGACAACGCCGGAGCCCAACGCCGTCGCACCCAGTCCCGCGACGATCGCCGCCACCAGCACGAGGTACATCACCTTGTCGTTGACGGTGGTAGCCATGAACACCGGCCCGCGGGTGCGCCGCCGGTAGATCAGCAGGGTAACGCCGGCCAAGGTGGTGATGCCGGCGATCGACCCCAGCACGACGGCCTGCACGTGATATGCGCCCTCGCTCAAACCGGCGGCCTGAGTCCACGACTGCGGGATCACGAGCCCGATACCGTGGCCGACGATGACCACCAGGATGCCGAAATGAAACATCGGGCTGGCGATCCGCAGCAGCCGCGACTCGTACAGCTGGGACGAGCGGGTGGTCCAGCCGAATTTGTCATAGCGGTAGCGCCACCAGGAGCCGACCGCGACGATCGTCATCGTCACATACGGCACGACGGTCCAGAAGAGTTCGCCCATCATGTCACCCGTCCGGCATACCGCGGCCACCGTGTGTGCGTATGGCAATGCGGCCTCGGTCAGGGCATTGCACAGCGCGGCGATGGGCACCCGGTACCCGCTCAGCAACCGTCGCCCCGCCTCGGGGTCGACGGTCGCGGCGAATTCGAGCACCACCGGCAGGAAGTCCGGGGTCTCGCCGCGCGGTGGTGCGACGTCGGTGCTGCGGTAGGTCTGGGCGAAGGCCAGCATCTCCCGGCCGCGGTTGCGGGTGTCGCCGGCGGTCCAGTAGGTCAGGTACAGGGTGGCGCGGCCTCGCAGGTCGAAGGTGTCGACGTAGCGGGTCGCCGCGGTCAGCGGATCGGCACGGCGCAGCTCAGAGACCGTGCGCCCCAACAGATCCGCGGCCGGACCGTCGATGTGGGCCAGCAATTCCTCTGCGGTGCCGAGTTGCCGTGAGTTCGGATAGGTCAGCAGCACCGAGGCGCATTGCCACACCACGTCCCACCAATCTCCGGACTCCGGCACGTCGGTCTGGTCGCCGAACACCTGCGGGGAGGCCACCGGCAGGTCGGCGTACCAGTCGTAGAACGACGTCATCACCCCGCCGATTAGCTCCACGAACCGCGACCCCGCGGCGTGGCTCACCATGGACATCGCCGGGATGGGGGAGAAGCCGGCAACCCGGTCCGGGCCGTATGTGGAGATGGTGTGCACGTGGGCGGCGGCGATCATCTCGGTGGCCTCGGCCCAGCTGACCCGGACCAGCCCGCCCTTGCCGCGGGCGCGCTGGTAGCGGCGGCGCCGCCGCGGGTCGGCCTGGATGTCGGCCCAGGCCGCCACCGGATCACCCAAACGTGCCTTCGCCTCCCGATACATCTCGACAAGCACGCCGCGGGCGTACGGATGGCGCACCCGCGTCGGCGAATACGTGTACCAGGAAAACGCCGCGCCGCGCGGGCAGCCGCGGGGCTCATACTCGGGCCGGTCCGGGCCCACCGACGGATAGTCGGTCTCCTGCGTCTCCCAGGTGATGATGCCGTCTTTGACGTAGATCTTCCAAGAACACGACCCGGTGCAATTCACCCCGTGTGTGGAGCGGACCACCTTGTCGTGGCTCCACCGGTCTCGATAGAACACGTCGCCGTCGCGGCCGCCGCGGCGGGTCACGGTACGCAGATCCGCCGAGATCTCACCCGGGATGAAGAACCGGCCGCTGCGTGCAAGCAGCTCCTCGATGCGGCTGCCGGTCCGTGGTGTCACCGTCACCTGGACGCCTCCTCACTCACCGGCTCCCGCGCGTGCAGCGCGGTGTAGGTACACGCGACCAGCGCGGTCGCCACCAGCAGCAGCAACCCGACCGTGTAGTCGTTGTCGACCGGGTCGTAGGTCGCGCCCATCACCAGCGGCGGGAAGTAACCGCCCAATCCGCCTGCCGCGGCGACGATTCCGGTGACCGAGCCGACCGATGCGGCCGGGGCGCGGCGGGCCACCCACGCGAACACGCCGCCGGTGCCCACGCCGAGGCAGACCGCCAGGGTGATGAAGGTGGCCGCCGACCACACCTCCGGCGGCGGCTGCAACGCCGCGGCGAACGCCAGCAGCGCGGTCCCGGCGAGCGAGGCCAGCACCACGTGCCTCGGTGCGATCCGGTCGGAGAGCCACCCGCCCACCGGCCGGGCCAGCACCGCCGCCAGGGCGAACCCGGCGGTGCGAGCGCCCGCGTCGACCGTGGAGAACCCGTAGATCGTGGTGATGTAGGTGGGCAGGTAGTTGCTGAACGCCACGAACCCGCCGAACACGATCGCGTACAGAAACGACATCTCCCAGGTCACCGGCAACCGTGCCGCGGCCTTGAGCCTGGGCAGCACCGGGTCGGCGTTGGGCCGAAAGTAGGGTGCATCACGAAGCACGACCATGGCCACCACGGCGGTCGACGCGAGCGCGGCCGCGACGATGGCGTGGGTGGTGAACAGGCCGAACCACCGTACAAACCGCGGGGTGAAGAACGCCGAGAGCGCGGTGCCGACCATGCCCATACCGAACACGCCGGTGGAGAAACCGCGCCGCGCCGGCTGGTACCAGTTGTTGGCGAACGGGATGCCGACGGCGAAGATCGTGCCGGCAACGCCCAGGAAGAGCCCGAAAAACACCAGCAACGCGTAGGAGCCCATGGTTGCCGCGACCCCGACCGCGAGCACCGGGAGGATCGACGCCAGCGTCACCGCGATGAGCATGGCGCGCCCGCCGAAGCGGTCGGTGAGCGGCCCGGTGACGATGCGGCCAAGGGCACCCACCAGGATCGGGGTGGCGACGAGCAGCGACGCCTCGGCGCTGGACAGTGACATGTCACGCGCGTAGCTGGTCGACAGCGGGCCGATCAGGTTCCACGCCCAGAAGTTGACCACCGAGATCCAGGTGGCCAGCACGAGATTGGCCGCTTGCCCTCTCATCGACACGATCCGGGGTCTCGGACTCCGGCGAACTCCGCGCCCCGCCCGGACAGCCATGCGCTAACCCTGGCTTCGATGGCGCCGGCTCAGTTAGGGCCGGAAGTCCCCAATGTGGCAGACCTTTCGCCCCTGGCGGACGAATGACCCCAGTGGCCGGGACTTCAGGCCCTATCGGAGGGCTCCGGCGCGGTGGTCGGATTTGTCTGTGGAGGTTACACCCCAATCGCAAGGATGCATTATGACCAGCGAGCTGAGCCTGGTCGCCACTGGAAAGGGGAGCAACATCATGTGCGGCGACCAGTCGGATCACGTGCTGCAGCACTGGACCGTCGACATATCGATCGACGAACACGAAGGATTGACTCGGGCGAAGGCACGGCTGCGTTGGCGGGAAAAGGAATTGGTGGGTGTTGGCCTGGCAAGGCTCAATCCGGCCGACCGCAACGTCCCCGAGATCGGCGATGAACTCTCGGTCGCCCGAGCCTTGTCCGACTTGGGGAAGCGAATGTTGAAGGTGTCGACCCACGACATCGAAGCTGTTACCCATCAGCCGGCGCGATTGTTGTATTGAGGGTGCCGGCGCGTTAGCGCCGACGGAACGCCTGCACTGCGGTAGGCAATGTCATAAAGATATGGTCTTCGCCAATCTTATCGAGAAGACTGGCGGCCCTGAGTGATTCACGCAAGTCTTGTTTGACCCGGGCCATGGCGAACACTATTCCCCGACGCAGCAGCTCGGTGCGGAGTTGGTCGAGCGCATCCAGCGCAGTCAGGTCGACCTCCACATTGGATTCGGCGTTGAGTACGAACCACTCGACTTGCCCCGGATCCTGATCGACCACGGTCAGTGCTCGCCTGCGGAAGTCTTCGGCATTGGCGAAGCACAACGGCGCGTCATAGCGATACACCACCAGCCCGGGCACGCGCTTGGCCTGCGGATAGTCATCGATGTCGTGCATGCCGGCAATGCCCGGCACGAACCCGAGAACGCTGTCATGCGGATGTGCGACCCGACGAAGCAGTTCGAGGATGGACAGGGCAACCGCGGCGAGGACTCCATAGAACACTCCTAGGCCTAACACGGCTGCTGTGGTGGCTAGTGCCAGCATGAGTTCGCTGCGCCGAAACCGCGCCAGTCGCCGGAATTCTGACAAGTCGATCAAGCGTAGCGCGGCATATACCACCAAAGCGCCCAGAGCGGCGATCGGAAACATGGCCAGCAGCCCACTCGCGAAAACCATCACGATGACAACAAGCCCCAACGCGATCAGCGAGTACAGCTGGGTGCGGCCACCGACGACGTCGGCGAGGGCGGTACGGCTGCTGCTGGAACTCACCGGAAAACCGTGTGTCAGCCCGGCGGCGATGTTGCAGGCCCCGACCGCGCGCAGCTCGGCGTTGGCATTGACTTCCTGACCTCGACGAGCGGCGAAGGCGCGTGCGGTCAACACACCGTCGGTGAAGGTAACAATCGCGATCCCGGCAGCCGGAATGATCAGTGCCCGCAAGTCTTCCACCGAAACGGGCGGCACACCCGGCGTCGGCAGACCGGAAGGTATCCGACCCACAATCGCAATACCTTTGGCATCCAAGGACATAACGGCCACTAGCATCGTGGCCGCAAGAACCGCGATGATCGGTCCGGGGGCGCGCGGCGCCCACCGCGTGAGCATAGTTAGCAGCGCTAGGACAGACATGGCTAACACAAAAGTCGGCCAGTGAACTCGCGTGACGCTAGTCGCGAAAGAGTGTACTTCGCTGAAGAATTCGTTGCCTTCGACCGAGGTGCCGGTGATAGTGCCGAGTTGGCTGGAGATCATGACAAGCGCGATGCCGGCCATGTATCCGACGAGCACCGGCCGCGATAGCAGGCTGGCGAGGAAACCTAGTCGCGCCGTGCCAGCGAGTAGGCAGATAAGGCCGACTAGCAATCCGAGGGTTGCCGCCAGAACGGCATAGCGTCGAAGATCCCCGGCGGCCATCGGAGCGAGCACGGCCGCCGTCATCAAGGCGGTGGCGGATTCCGGGCCGATTGAAAGCTGCCGGGACGATCCGAGCAGTGCGTAAATGGCAAGCGGCGCGATCGACGCCCACAGCCCGGCTGCCGGCGGTAGGCCCGCCACGGTCGCATACGCCATCGCTTGCGGGATCAGATAGGCGGCCACGGTCAGGCCGGCGAGGACATCGCCGCGCAGCCAACGCCGTTGGTATTCGCGGAACTGCACCACCCCTGGTGCCCAGCCGGCCGATGTCATCGTGGGAATCATTGTCCGACGGCTGGCCGCTTAGCTAGAGTCGGTCTAGAACCCGCCCAATCTTTATAGAATCCTGACCATGGAATTGGCGGCTCGAATGGGCGAGACTTTGACACAAGCGGTCGTAGTTGCAGTGCGGGAGCAACTGGCCCGCCGGGCCGGGCGCACCAGATCCATTTCGCTACGCGAGGAGTTGGCCGCCATTGGCCGGCGCTGCGCGGCCTTACCGGTGCTCGACACCCGAGCCGCGGACACGATTCTCGGCTACGACGAGCGCGGGTTGCCCGCCTGATGGTGATCGATACCTCTGCGCTGGTCGCGATGCTCAACGATGAACCCGAGGCGCAACGGTTCGAGATAGCCGTGGCAGCAGACCACGTTTGGCTGATGTCGACGGCGTCATATCCGGAGATGGCGACCGTGATCGAAACACGCTTCGGGGAACCGGGGGGACGTGAACCCAAGGTCAGCGGCCAGCCTCTCCTCTATAAGGGTGACGATTTCGCATGTATCGATATTCGCGCGGTTCTCGCCGGCTGAGCCGGCGATGAGCGCCCTGCTGGATGGGGTGTTGGACGCCCACGGCGGGCTGCAGCGATGGCGCGCCGCGGAAACGGTTCATGGGCGGGTACGCACGGGAGGGCTGTTGCTTCGAACCCGGGTGCCGGGCAACCGCTTCGCGGACTACCGCATCACGGTGCATGTCCAACAGGCCCGGACGGTCTTGGATCCGTTCCCGCGTGACGGGTACCGCGGAGTCTTCGAGAGCGGGCAGGTGCGGATCGAAAGCCACGATGGCGCGGTCATCAGCTCGCGCGCGCACCCGCGAGCGGCGTTCTTCGGACGCTCGGGCCTGCGCCGGAACATCCGGTGGGACCCGCTGGACTCGGTCTATTTCGCCGGTTACGCGATGTGGAACTACCTCACCACGCCGTACCTGTTGACGCGCGAAGGCGTGGCGGTCGAGGAGGGAGCGCCCTGGCAGCAGGAGGGCGAGACCTGGCGGCGCCTGATTGTGAGCTTCCCGCCGGATATCGACACCCACTCGCCTCGCCAGACCTTTTACGTCGATGCCAGCGGTCTCTTGCGCCGCCACGACTACGTCCCGGAGGTCGTTGGCCACTGGGCACGGGCAGCTCATTATTGCGCCGACCCCGTGGATGTCGACGGGTTTGTATTCCCGACTTGCCGGTGGGTCCACCCGATCGGCCCGGGGAATCGCTCACTGCCCTTCCCAACTCTGGTATCGATCCTGCTGACCGACATCCGGGTCGAGACCGATTAGGTTTCGCCGGAAGTCGCCGCACCTCGCGGTTGCTGAAACCATTAGCCTTATGCCTGTCACACCACCGCGGTTGGCGGGGTGAGGAGTCGGGCGATGGATGGCACCGCGGAATCGCGGGAGGGTACGCAGTTCGGGCCGTATCGGTTGCGGCGGTTGGTGGGTCGCGGCGGCATGGGCGACGTCTATGAGGCCGAAGACACGGTGCGCGAGCGGATCGTGGCACTAAAGCTGATGTCGGAGACGCTCTCCAGCGATCCGGTCTTCCGCACGCGTATGCAGCGCGAGGCCCGCACCGCGGGGCGCCTGCAGGAACCGCACGTCGTGCCGATTCACGACTTCGGTGAGATCGACGGGCAGCTCTACGTGGACATGCGCCTGATCAACGGCGTGGATCTGGCCGCGATGCTGAGACGCCAGGGGCCGCTGGCCCCACCGCGAGCGGTCGCGATCGTGCGCCAGATCGGCTCGGCGCTCGACGCCGCGCACGCTGCCGGGGCAACGCATCGCGACGTCAAACCGGAGAACATTCTGGTTAGCGCGGATGACTTCGCCTATCTTGTCGATTTCGGGATCGCCAGCGCCACCACCGACGAAAAGCTGACCCAGCTCGGCAACACGGTGGGCACCCTCTACTACATGGCGCCAGAGCGGTTCAGCGAGTCGCACGCAACTTACCGCGCCGACATTTATGCGTTGACCTGCGTGTTGTATGAGTGCTTGACCGGATCACCGCCGTATCAGGGAGACCAGCTCAGCGTGATGGGCGCGCACATCAACCAGGCGATCCCGCGGCCCAGCACGGTACGGCCGGGTATTCCGGTCGCCTTCGATGCGGTGATCGCCCGTGGCATGGCCAAAAATCCGGAGGACCGCTATGTCACCTGCGGTGATCTGTCAGCGGCGGCGCACGCAGCCCTGGCCACCGCGGATCAGGATCGTGCCACCGACATCTTGCGGCGCAGCCAGGTGGCCAAGCTGCCGGTGCCATCGACTCACCCGGTGTCACCGGGTACCCGGTGGCCGCAGCCGACGCCATGGGCTGGCGGGGCGCCGCCATGGGGGCCACCGTCGTCTCCGCTGCCCCGGTCAGCCCGCCAGCCCTGGTTGTGGGTTGGTGTTGCCGTCGCCGTCGTGGTGGCGCTGGCGGGCGGCCTGGGTATCGCGCTTGCCCATCCGTGGCGGTCATCTGGACCCCGCACGTCGGCACCGCCGCCACCGCCGCCCGCAGATGCGGTCGAGCTCCGCGTTCTCAACGACGGTGTCTTTGTGGGTAGCTCGGTGGCGCCGACAACGATCGACATTTTCAACGAACCCATCTGTCCACCCTGCGGCAGTTTCATCAGGTCGTATGCGAGCGATATCGATACCGCGGTGGCCGACAAGCAGCTGGCGGTGCGCTACCACCTGCTCAACTTCCTCGACGACCAGTCGCACAGCAAGAACTATTCGACGCGAGCGGTGGCCGCCTCGTACTGTGTAGCGGGGCAAAACGACCCGAAACTCTACGCCAGCTTCTACTCCGCCCTATTCGGCAGCGACTTTCAGCCGCAAGAGAACGCCGCATCGGATCGCACCGATGCCGAACTGGCACATCTTGCTCAAACAGTCGGCGCCGAGCCCACGGCGATCAGCTGTATCAAGTCAGGAGCTGATCTGGGCACCGCCCAAACGAAGGCCACAAACGCCAGCGAGACGCTGGCCGGCTTCAATGCCAGCGGTACGCCGTTCGTGTGGGACGGCAGCATGGTCGTGAACTATCAGGATCCGAGCTGGCTCGCGAGGCTGATCGGGTAGCGCGGGTGGTGTGGCCTCGTCCCGGACAATTCCGCTTGCTCTCGCAGCATGTCCGCAGCGGTGCGCGGTTGTGACGGTGAATTCACGATGCTCGCCGTTGATGTCGGCAGGTACCACCGCGGTGTGGCTTGCGTCGCGGACGGTGCGGTCAGATTCGGCGATGGTCCCGAGGGCGGCAGCTACTATGCCAACGACAGGCGCCCACAAATATCCTGCGGTTGAGTTGCAGACCGGGTGGGTCGTTCACCGATCCACTGTAGGGCCGGTGACTCAGAACGTGGCCGTTAATTCGAAACCCGGCCCAGGTTGCCAACCCGAAGATTTCGGGCGCCGACCACATTCCGCAGTCCCGAACAATTCACGCACCACAAACACCCCACACAGTCGGTGCAGCGCACGCAGCCGATACAGGCCACGCACCGGGTGCAGGTGATGCATGCTAGGCATGCCACACACTGCCGGACAGCCACGCACAATACGGTCAGCAGACTGCCGATTATCCCGACGCTGCCCGCCGTGGCTGCCGCCCCGGCTATCGCGACGCTGCCCGCGGTCGCGACCGAGCCGGCGACTGCGACGCTGCCCGCGGTCGCCACCGAGCCGGCGACTGCGACGGCGCCCGTGGTCGCGGCCGATCCCGCGACGGCGATGCTGTCGATGCTGGCGATCGAGCGGTTAATTACCATGTGCGGCTTTCGGTAGCCGGCAGTCGTCGGCCACGGGCCACTGTGCCGGACATGGTCCAAGTTTGGTCAGGTAGCCCAGTTGTGAGCGGCACCAAGGGGATACCGGGGCGATTACGCCGGCGGTAACATCGCGCACGAATTGTTCCCAGGACAACCAGCGGATCGCGTCGACCTCGTCCGAGTTCGGCCGGGGCTGTTGGTCAACCTGGACTCGGTAGACGGGGCAGATCTCGTTTTCCACGGTGCCATCGGCCATAGCGGCCCGGTAGCGGAACCCCGGCAGGATCAGATCGACCCGATCTGGGGTCAGTCCGAGTTCGGCAGCGAGCCGCCGCCGTATGGCGCCGGGTAGCGATTCGCCAGGCAGGGGGTGCCCGCAGCAACTGTTGGTCCATACCGCCGGCCACGTCCTCTTGGTGGCGGCCCGCCGCGTGATCAACAGCTGATCGTGCAGATCGAACACATAGCTGGAGAACGCGAGGTGCAAAGGGGTGTCGCCGGTGTGCACGGTGGCCTTGTCGGCCACACCTGTCGCGTCGCCGCGGTCGTTGAGCAAAACCACCCGCTCGATCGGTGGAGCTGGCCGGTAGCTGCGGGTCATGCCAGACCTCCTTACGCTTGCTTGCGAGGGTCGGTTCGCGGCCCCAACGCTGGCAAACTACCGGAGAGTCACTTGTCGCGTGCGGAGTTCCACGATTCTCGTCGAGTGTCGCAAGCCCTGCCCTCCTGGCGGGCTACGATGCCGCCATGCCGCTCGCGGAAGGTTCGACGTTCGCCGGCTTCACCATCGTCCGGCAGTTGGGATCCGGCGGGATGGGCGAGGTGTACCTGGCCCGGCATCCCAGACTGCCCCGCCAGGACGCGCTCAAGGTACTGCGGGCCGATGTGTCAGCCGACGGCGAATACCGGGCACGGTTCAACCGCGAAGCCGATGCCGCGGCGTCGCTGTGGCATCCACACATCGTCGCCGTCCACGACCGCGGCGAGTTCGACGGCCAGCTCTGGATCGACATGGACTTCGTCGACGGCACCGACACCGTATCCCTTCTCAGGGATCGTTATCCGAACGGGATGCCCGGCCCCGAGGTCACCGAGATCATCACTGCGGTGGCCGAAGCGCTCGACTATGCCCACGAACGTCGGCTGTTGCACCGCGACGTCAAACCCGCCAACATCCTGATCGCCAATCCTGATTCACCTGATCGTCGAATCATGTTGGCCGACTTCGGGATCGCCGGCTGGGTCGATGATCCAAGCGGATTGACCGCCACAAACATGACTGTGGGCACCGTGTCATACGCGGCTCCGGAACAGCTTATGGGCAACGAGCTCGATGGACGGGCCGACCAATACGCACTAGCCGCGACGGCGTTTCACTTGCTGACCGGCTCCCCGCCCTTTCAGCACGCCAACCCCGCCGTGGTGATCAGCCAGCATCTCAGCGCGTCACCCCCGGCGATCGGCGATCGGGTTCCCGAGCTGACACCGCTGGACCCGGTCTTCGCCAAAGCGCTGGCCAAGCAACCCAAGGACCGTTACCAGCGGTGTGTCGACTTCGCGCGCGCACTCGGCCATCGTCTGGGCGGCGCGGGTGATCCTGACGACACGCGGGTGTCGCAACCGGTCGCCGTGGCCGCGCCCGCGAAACGCTCGCTGCTGCGGACCGCCGTCATCGTCCCCGCGGTGCTGGCGATGCTGCTGGTGATGGCCGTCGCGGTCGCCGTGCGGGAGTTCCAGCGTGCTGACGACGAGCGTGCAGCGCAGCCTGCGCGGACGCGGACCACCACATCGGCCGGCACGACCACTTCGGTAGCCCCCGCGAGCACAACGCGCCCGGCCCCCACGACCCCGACCACGACTGGCGCCGCCGACACCGCGACTGCATCGCCGACCGCTGCGGTTGTCGCCATCGGCGCCCTCTGCTTCCCGCTCGGCAGCACCGGCACCACCAAGACCGGGGCGACGGCCTACTGCTCGACGCTGCAAGGCACCAACACCACCATCTGGTCGCTGACCGAGGACACCGTGGCCAGTCCGACTGTGACCGCCACTGCTGACCCGACGGAGGCGCCGCTGCCCATCGAGCAGGAATCGCCGATTCGAGTGTGCATGCAGCAGACCGGCCAGACCCGACGGGAATGTCGCGAGGAGATTCGCAGAAGCAACGGCTGGCCGTGATGGTCGGCTTGCCTGACCGGGTGCACCCGCCCCGGCGTCGGCTGCGGTCCCGATACAGTTGGTGCCGATGAGCCAACCAGCCGCCCCGCCCGTGTTGACCGTGCGGTATGAGGGATCGGAGCGCACGTTCGCCGCAGGACACGATGTCGTCGTCGGGCGTGACCTGCGCGCGGATGTCCGCGTCGCACACCCCCTGATCTCCCGGGCACACCTGCTGCTGCGATTCGACCAGGGTCGCTGGGTCGCCATTGACAATGGCAGCCTCAATGGGCTCTACCTCAATAACCGTCGGGTGCCAGTCGTGGACATCTACGATGCCCAGCGAGTCCATATCGGAAACCCCGACGGTCCGGCGCTGGACTTCGAAGTGGGCCGCCACCGGGGTTCGGCCGGGCGACCACCCCAGACGACGTCGATACGCCTGCCCAACCTGTCCGCGGGAGCGTGGCCCACCGACGGCCCGCCGCAGACCGGCACGCTCGGCTCCGGCCAGCTACAACAGCTTCCACCGGCCACCACCCGGATACCCGCCGCTCCGCCATCGGGACCACAGCCGCGATACCCCACCGGTGGGCAACAGTTGTGGCCACCCAGCGGACCGCAACGGGCGCCGCAGATTTACCGGCCACCCACGGCCGCACCGCCGCCGGCGGGTGCCCGCGGCGGAACTGAGGCGGGAAACCTCGCGACATCGATGATGAAGATCCTGCGGCCAGGCAGGTTGACGGGGGAGTTGCCGCCCGGTGCCGTCAGGATCGGCCGGGCGAACGACAACGACATCGTCATTCCCGAGGTGTTGGCCTCACGTCACCACGCCACCCTGGTCCCGACGCCTGGCGGCACGGAGATTCGGGACAACCGCAGCATCAATGGCACCTTCGTCAACGGCGCCCGGGTCGACGCGGCGCTGCTGCACGACGGCGACGTCGTGACCATCGGCAACATCGACCTCGTCTTCGCCGACGGCACCCTGGCGCGCCGTGAAGAGAACCTGCTGGAGACCCGCGTCGGCGGCCTCGACGTGCGCGGGGTGACCTGGACCATCGATGGCGACAAGACACTGCTGGACGGCATCTCGTTGACGGCGCGCCCCGGTATGCTCACCGCCGTCATCGGTCCGTCGGGCGCTGGCAAGTCGACACTTGCCCGGTTGGTGGCTGGGTATACGCACCCGACGGATGGCACGGTGACGTTCGAGGGCCACAACGTTCACGCCGAATATGCCTCGCTGCGCAGCAGGATCGGCATGGTGCCACAGGACGACGTGGTGCACGGTCAGCTGACCGTGAAACACGCGCTGATGTATGCCGCCGAACTACGGCTGCCGCCGGACACCACCAAAGATGACCGCACCCAGGTAGTTGCCCGGGTGCTCGAAGAACTCGAGATGTCCAAGCACATCGACACCAGGGTCGACAAGCTGTCGGGTGGTCAACGCAAGCGGGCGTCGGTGGCGCTTGAGCTGTTGACCGGGCCGTCACTGCTGATCCTCGACGAGCCGACATCCGGCCTAGATCCTGCGCTGGACCGGCAGGTCATGACCATGCTGCGGCAGTTGGCCGACGCCGGTCGGGTGGTGCTCGTGGTTACCCACTCACTGACCTACCTGGACGTCTGTGACCAGGTTCTGCTGTTGGCCCCCGGCGGCAAGACCGCGTTCTGTGGGCCACCGACTCAGATTGGTCCGGTCATGGGGACCACGAACTGGGCCGACATCTTCAGCACCGTCGCCGACGACCCAGACGCGGCCAAAGCCCGCTACCTGGCGCGGACGGGTCCGACCCCACCACCGCCACCGGTCGAGCAACCCGCCGAACTGGGCGATCCGGCCCATACCAGCTTGTTTCGGCAGTTCTCCACGATCGCGCGGCGACAGTTGCGATTGATCGTTTCCGACCGAGGTTACTTCGTCTTTCTGGCGCTGTTGCCGTTCATCATGGGTGCGCTGTCCATGTCGGTACCGGGCGACGTGGGCTTCGGGTTTCCCAACCCGATGGGTGACGCGCCCAACGAGCCCGGCCAGATCCTAGTGTTGCTGAATGTCGGTGCGGTCTTCATGGGGACCGCGCTGACCATTCGTGACCTCATCGGTGAGCGAGCCATCTTCCGGCGCGAACAGGCAGTCGGCCTGTCCACTACCGCCTACCTGATCGCGAAGGTCTGTGTCTACACCGTGCTCGCGGTGGTTCAGTCGGCGATTGTGACGGTGATCGTCCTGGTCGGCAAGGGCGGTCCGACTCAGGGTGCCGTAGCGTTGAGCAAGCCAGATCTGGAGCTGTTCGTTGATGTCGCGGTGACCTGTGTCGCCTCGGCGATGCTCGGATTGGCGCTGTCGGCGATCGCCAAGTCCAACGAACAGATCATGCCCCTGCTGGTCGTGGCGGTCATGTCGCAGCTGGTGTTCTCCGGAGGCATGATTCCGGTCACCGGACGTGTTCCCCTTGACCAGATGTCCTGGGTCACACCGGCGAGATGGGGTTTCGCGGCGTCGGCCGCTACGGTCGACCTGATCAAATTGGTGCCCGGTCCGCTGACCCCGAAGGATTCGCATTGGCATCACACCGCCAGCGCGTGGTGGTTCGACATGGCCATGCTGGTAGCGCTCAGCGTTATCTACGTCGGCTTTGTGCGCTGGAAGATTCGCCTCAAGGCGTGCTAGGCGGCAGTTCACTGCCCAACCCAGGTGGAATTAACGGGAATGGCTGTCTCACTCACCGGCTCAACAGGTGGCCTTGGGCGCGCGACGCGACCGCACCCGCCGACCGTGACGTGCGACTGATTCTGAGCTAACGCACGCAGGGGGAACTCGAGCCCGGTGACCAGCTCGAGCGCGGCGCCGGGCGGGTGAGATCGACGTGTGGGTCGCCAACGCCGTGCTGCCAGCCTCCGGCAAGCTCGACAGCATCACCGCGGAGCCGGTTGGCCGCGCGCTGCGGGGACGGCGCGCTTGACGGCGAACGCGCCCGAGATCGCCCTCCTCGGCGTCGCCGACCAGGTCGCGGCCGGTCAGATTGACAAGCGGTGAAGCCGGTTGCCGGGTGGTGTCTGCTCCGGCCGACCCTGGGGCCGTCCATGGTGGCATCCTGGCCTGGTGGGGCTACTGATTCGGCTAGCCGAGTTGCTCGTTGTGATGCTGCCGCTCATCGGAGTGCTATATGTCGGCATCAAAGCGCTGTCGTCCTTCACGCGGCGGCTAGGGGAGGCGTCTGGCGATCTTGCGTCGGATAGCCCCGCGATGCCACGCCCAACCACTGTCGAAAACGACGCAGCGCGGTGGCGGGCGATCACTCGCGCGGTCGAGGCGCACGAGCGAACGGATGCACGCTGGTTGGAATACGAGCTCGACGCCGCCAAGCTGCTCGACTTCCCGGTCATGACCGACATGCGGGAACCCGCTCACGACGGCATTTCACAAGGCCAAGCTACAAGCCGACTTTCACAAGCCGTTGCGGGCGGAAGATCTTCTCGACGACCCGGACGCCGCGGGCCACTATCTCGATGCGGTTCGGGACTATGTGACCGCGTTCGACACCGCGGAGGCCGAGGCGATGCGCAGACGCAGAACCGGCTTTTCCCGCGAGGAACAGCAGCGGCTGGCAAGAGCGCAAAGCCTGCTGCGGGTGGCATCCGACGCCGGCGCGACGGCCCAGGAACGCGAGCGCGCATATCGTTTGGCGCGCACCGAACTCGACGGACTCATCGTGTTGCCGGACCGTACGCGGGCCGGCATCGAGCGGGGGATCGCCGGCGAGCTCGATGACTAAGGCTGACCTTTCGGCACCGCGTCGCCGTTGCTGTGCCACGACCACGCATAGAGCGCCCACATGACGATGGGTAGCAGGATGTCGGTCCACAGCGGGACGCCGATGTTGTATGGGTTGGTGTTGTTCTCCACCACCCAGTAGTAGATGTGGCCGGCCGCGTCTCCGACGTACTGGATGGTGAGCACCACGATTGTCGCCAGCCAGAAGTGCCCGCGGAAGCGGTACGCCATCAGGCCGACCACCCCGATTGCCAGGTCGCCCATTGCGTTCTCCCATTGGAACCCGCCGTCGCCGCGCGTATAGCCGATCAACTCGGCGGTCCGCTCGCCGTCGAAGACGTGGTATCCCGCGCCGATGATCGATACCACGCCCACGATCAGCACCATCCACCACAGCATATGGATGTCCGCGGCTGGGCGGTGCCGGTGACGCCGGCTCTGCACGAACGCACCGATTAGCGCGACGATTACCCCGACAATGGTGAACATTCCAACACCCTTCCCTAGCTTTAGGGTCCCGTCATGCTGTCGAATCTCATTGACCGCACGCAACACTAGCGGACGGGCTGGCGCTCACCGCTGTTGCGGGCGTCCCGAGAACGCCGGCCGAGTAATGGGGGAGCGGACCTTTCCGTACTTCATATCGCTTTTGCCGGTCCGGACGCGTGGTGGTAAGCGCTGCCTCGTGGTTCGCGCACCCACAGGGTGTCCGCTTTGCCGACCGCGGTTCCCTCGTCGATCAACTGGCGCTTGAGCACCTTGTGTGTGGCGGTGCTGGGAAGGTCGGCCGCGATGCGGATGTATCGTGGCCGGGCTTTAGTGGATAGGTCAGGCTGGGCGTCCAGAAATGCTTCGAACGCGTCAGGGTCGAAGGTGTCACCTGCTCGCAAGACCAACGCCGCCATCACCTGATCGCCGACGTATTCGTCCGGGACGGCATACACCGCGACACGGTTAATAGCCTTGTATCGTAATAGAATTCGCTCGATTGGTGCCGCTGTCAGGTTCTCGCCGTCTACCCGCATCCAGTCGGCGGTGCGGCCAGCAAGGTAGATCCAGCCTTCAGAGTCCCGGTATGCGAGGTCTCCAGACCAGTACATGCCGTGGCGCATGCGCTCGGCGTTGGCTTCGGGGTCATTGTAGTAGCCGGTGAAGAAGCCCGACCCCGTCGTGTTGACCAACTCACCTATGGCTTCATCGGCGTTGGTGAGTGCTCCGTGAGCGTCGAACCGCGCGACGGCGCACTCGGTGACGGTTTCGCCGTTGTACACCGCGACCCCGTGGGCTCCCCGGCCGATCGAGCCCGGTGGCGTGCCGGGTTCGCGGATCACGATGACCGCGTTCTCGGTCGAGCCAAAGCCGTCCTCGACCTGGACTCCGAAGCGGCGTGAGAATTCCTCGATGTCTTTGTCATTGGCCTCGTTGCCGAAAGCCACCCGCAGCGGATTGTCGGCATCGTCGTCGCGTTCGGGGGTGTCAAGGATATAGGCGAGCGGCTTGCCGACGTAGTTCATATAAGTGGCGTGGTATCGGCGGACGTCGTCGAGGAAGCCGGTCGCCGAAAACGTCGCCGGCGCGATCGCGGCACCGGAGACCACCGCTGGCGCCCATCCCGCGACCACCGCGTTGGAGTGAAACAGCGGCATGGATACATAGCAGGTGTCCTGTTCGGTGAGCCCGAAGCGCTCGGTGAGGTTACGCCCGGCGAACGTGGCCATTAGGTGTGACACCGGTACCGCTTTGGGATTTCCGCTGGTGCCGGACGTGAAGATCATCATGAACGGATCCATCGTGTCGACTTCTCGATAGGGGACAAAGGCGCCGTCACCAGCCACCAATTCAGCCCACCGCGGTGTCGAGGTATCAAGGATCCGCGCGCCCGCGAGGTCTAAACCGTCCAACAGCGCTCGGTGGTCGGCATCGGTCACCACGATCTGGCAATCGGCTCGCCTGACGTCAGCGGCCAGTGCATCGCCACGTCGCGTTGTGTTCAGGCCACACAGCACATAGCCGCCCAACCCGGCCGCAGCCAGCTGGGCCAGCATCTCGGGCGTATTCCCCAGCAGAGAGCCGATATGCGTCGGACGTTGCGGATCGGCGATTGTGATGAGGGCCGCCGCGCGGGCCGCCGACTCCGCCAGGTACTGACTCCAAGTCCATTGCAGACCACCGTATTTCACGGCAATCGTTGGATCGGATACGTGCTGGCGCAAGAGCGATTGAATCGTGTCGGTCATGAATTCGCTCCCATGTCGAGTCGCGGGCTTTGGCCGCGACGCTGTCATCCAGCATGATCGCCACGATGCCATCAATGGCCAGGAGGTCGCGACATGACAACAAGATCACCACGCCGGCAGTGGATTGCCTCACGATCGAACGTCTAGATTCTCCCGCGTCCGGCGCCCCTCAGGTCACCCCTTATGCTAGGGCGCTAATGGGCGAGACAACCACGTGCGCGATCATCGGCGGCGGCCCGGCCGGGATGGTTCTGGGCCTGCTGTTGGCGCGGGCAGGTGTGCAGGTCACCCTGTTGGAGAAGCACGGAGACTTCCTGCGCGACTTTCGTGGCGACACGGTGCATCCGACGACGATGCGGCTACTCGACGAGCTTGGGCTGTGGGAACGCTTTGCGGCTTTGCCCTACAGCGAGGTCCGCACGGCCACATTGCATTCGAATGGTCGCGCGGTGACCTACATCGACTTCGAGCGACTGCATCAGCCCTACCCCTATGTCGCAATGGTGCCGCAATGGGACCTGCTGAACCTGCTGGCGGAGGCCGCCCAAGCGGAACCGAGCTTTACGCTGCGGATGAAAACCGAGGTGACCGGGTTGCTGCGGGAGGGCGGCAAAGTTACGGGGGTGCGCTATCAAGGAGCCGAGGGCCCGGGTGAATTGCGGGCGGAATTGACCGTGGCGTGCGACGGCCGATGGTCGATCGCCCGGCACGAGGCTGGACTGAAGGCGCGTGAATTCCCGGTGAACTTTGACGTGTGGTGGTTCAAGCTGCCACGTGAAGGTGACGCCGAGTTCTCGTTCCTGCCGCGATTCTCCCCGGGCAAGGGGCTCGGCGTGATCCCACGCGAAGGTTATTTCCAGATCGCCTACCTCGGGCCCAAGGGAACCGACGCTCAGTTGCGCGAGCGAGGTATCGAGGAATTCCGTCGGGACGTCAGCGAACTGCTGCCCGAAGCGACGGCATCGGTGGCGGCGCTAGCGTCCATGGACGAGGTCAAGCACCTCAACGTCAAGGTGAATCGGTTGCGTCGTTGGCACATTGATGGGCTGCTGTGCATCGGCGACGCGGCGCACGCGATGTCACCGGTGGCGGGAGTCGGCATCAACCTAGCGGTCCAAGATGCGGTCGCGGCAGCGACCATCTTGGCCGAACCGCTGCGTGAGCATCGAGTCAGCAGCCGCCACCTGGCAGCGGTACGGCGTCGTCGCGCATTTCCCACCGCGGTGACCCAAGCGGTGCAGCGGGTGTTGCACCGAAGGCTGCTCGGCCCGCTGCTGCAGGGCCGGGACCCCACGCCGCCGGCGGCCCTGCTTGGCCTGGTCGAACGGCTGCCATGGCTCTCGGCGGTGCCCGCCTACTTTGTGGGAGTTGGAGTCCGGCCTGAGCATGCTCCGGCCTTCGCACGTCGCGGGCCCGGCAACCGCAAAGGCCCTTGAGCCGACATGCGCGCCGCCGCGAATCGGCGTCTTGGGTATAGCCCGGATAGCGCCGTTGGCGCTCATCAAGCCGGTCAGCGGGAGCGTCGTGGTGGCAGCACGTGATGTGTCGCGGGTGGCGCGACCATGGACGCTGGCTGCTATGCCGTCCACATGGCCCACACGTTCGGTGGGGCCACGCCGGAAGTGGTTTCGGCGCAAGCCAAATTACGCGATCCAGCGGTCGATCGGGCCATGACGGCCGAACTGAAATTTCCAGGCGGGCACACCGGCGGGATCCGCTGTTCAATGCGGTCGTCGGATCTGTTGAATGTGAGCGCTCGAGTGGTCGGCGACCGTGGCGAGTTGCGCGTGCTCAATCCGGTTGTGCCCCAACTCTTCCACCGATTGCCGCCCCTCGCATGCGTATCAGCTCGACGCTTTCGCTGCCGCAGTGCTGCGCGGGCAAGCGGTCAAGACGACGCCCAAGGACGCGGTCGAGAACATGAGCGCGATCCACGCGATCTATCGGGCCGCCGGGCTCCCATCGCGCAACCCGAGCTGAATATGGTCGCCGCGAGCGGGTCCGCCGCCTGACAGGCCAATGGCGTCGGTCGCTTACCCGCCAGGGTTAGGACGTGGTGCCTTGGAAGAAACCCGCCAGGTTGGTGCCGATATTGGCAAAGCCGGAAACGACGCTGGCTACCGAGAACGGCAGGATGCCCCTGTTGGCGAAGCCTGAGACGCCGCTGCCAAGGTTGGAAAAGCCCGAGGATAGCCCGCCGAAGTTCTGATAGCCCGAGCCGCCCAACAGCCCGGCCGGGTTGGTGTTGAACCAACCCGAGAGGCCCGAGCCGTTGTTGCCGAAGCCCGAGTTGCCGCCCGCACCGGAATTGAAGAAGCCCGACGAAGGCGCGGTGCTCGAGTTGAAGTAGCCCGGCCCCCCGGGGATCGCGAAGGCCCCGATCGTGGTGCTGGGCAGGTGGATGCCGGGAACGGTGAGCGGGGGCGTGGTGAAGCCCCCCACGCCGATCGGCTCGATGGTGAGCGGTGGGGTGGTGATGGGTGGGGTGGTGATTTGGGGGAGGGTGAAGCCGGTGAGGTTGATGGGGTCGATGGTCAGCGGTGGGGTGGTGATGGGTGGGGTGGTGATTTGGGGGAGGGTGAAGCCGGTGAGGTTGATGGGGTCGATGGTCAGCGGTGGGGTGGTGATGGGTGGGGTGGTGATTTGGGGGAGGGTGAAGCCGGTGAGGTTGATGGGGTCGATGGTCAGCGGTGGGGTGGTGATGGGTGGGGTGGTGATTTGGGGGAGGGTGAAGCCGGTGAGGTTGATGGGGTCGATGGTCAGCGGTGGGGTGGTGATGGGTGGGGTGGTGATTTGGGGGAGGGTGAAGCCGGTGAGGTTGATGGGGTCGATGGTCAGCGGTGGGGTGGTGATGGGTGGGGTGGTGATTTGGGGGAGGGTGAAGCCGGTGAGGTTGATGGGGTCGATGGTCAGCGGTGGGGTGGTGATGGGTGGGGTGGTGATTTGGGGGAGGGTGAAGCCGGTGAGGTTGATGGGGTCGATGGTCAGCGGTGGGGTGGTGATGGGTGGGGTGGTGATTTGGGGGAGGGTGAAGCCGGTGAGGTTGATGGGGTCGATGGTCAGCGGTGGGGTGGTGATGGGTGGGGTGGTGATTTGCGGCAGGGTGAACCCGCCGACGCCGATCGAGTTGATGGTTAGCTCCGGGGTGATGATTTCCTGGGTGGTGATCTGCGGCAGAGTGAAGCCGCCCACGCCGATCGGAGGGATCGCGAACTCCGGGGTGGTGATAGCTGGGGTGGTGATCTGCGGCAGGGTGAAGCCATCGACGTTGATAGCGGGGACATCGATCCCGGGTATGTTGAAGGCGGGCAGAAAGAATGAACCGATGACAATAGGGCCGGTCAATGTGTATGGGTGAACCACCAATTGTGGTAAGTCAAACTCACCGAAGATGAGGGCGCCATTGGTGAAAGTACTAAGCCCGCCGCCGGGCGGCTGAAGCGCAGGCACATTGGTCTGGAATTGTAGGGTAAAGGGTATTCCAAAAGCCGGTACTGTTATCCTAGGTGTGCTTAGGAAAACATCCCAGCCTATGGAGGGCAGGCCAAATTGGCCCACGCCAATCTGGCCGACCGTTATCGGTTGAGTATGTATCGCAGGTAGACTAAAGCCACCGATTGTGATACCCGCGGGTATCGTCAGCTGCGGAATAGTTACTTCCGGAATCTGCAATGGCGGCAAATTAAAAGCACCCACCGTAATGGGCGGGACCGTCACCGGCGGAATGGCTACGGAAGGAATACTCAGCGGAGGCAACTGAAAGCCGCTTACGGTGATGTTGGCGGGTGTGGTGGCGGCCGGGATGTTCAACGACGGCAACGTCAACCCGGGCAGGCTGAAGGCGCCGACGGTGATGTTGGCTGGTGTGGTGGCGGCCGGGATGTTCAACGACGGCAACGTCAACCCGGGCAGGCTGAAGGCGCCGACGGTGATGTTGGCTGGTGTGGTGGCGGCCGGGATGTTCAACGACGGCAACGTCAACCCGGGCAGGCTGAAGGCGCCGACGGTGATGTTGGCTGGTGTGGTGGCGGCCGGGATGTTCAACGACGGCAACGTCAACCCGGGCAGGCTGAAGGCGCCGACGGTGATGTTGGCTGGTGTGGTGGCGGCCGGGATGTTCAACGACGGCAACGTCAACCCGGGCAGGCTGAAGGCGCCGACGGTGATGTTGGCTGGTGTGGTGGCGGCCGGGATGTTCAACGACGGCAACGTCAACCCGGGCAGGCTGAAGGCGCCGACGGTGATGTTGGCCGGTGTGGTGGCGGCCGGGATGGTCAGCGACGGCAGCGTTATTGCCGGCAGACTGAAGGCGGGAACCGATATCCCCGGTATTTGCAGCGGCGGCAGAGTCAGATCAGGTGTCGTAATACTGAACTGCAGGCTGCCCTGCCCCACGCCCCGGTAGAAGACGCCATTGTTCATGTCACCCGTGTTGAACAGCCCATTATTCATGTGGCCAATATTGAAGACACCAGTGTTGATATTTCCGGCGTTGAGGAAACCCGTGTTAGCATTTCCCGTGTTGAACGTGCCGGTGTTGGACGACCCCGGATTGAAGTCGCCCATGTTATAACTGCCGGTGTTCAGGCTGCCTGTGTTCGCGTTGCCGACGTCCAACATACCGGTGTTAAACGAGCCCGCATTGAAGAAGCCCGTGTTCCCGTGTCCAGAATTCCAGCCACCGGTGTTGAAATTACCCGAGTTTCCGATGCCAAAGTTTCCATTGCCGGAGTTGAAGAAGCCGACGTTTCCGCTGCCCGAGTTGAACAATCCGAAATTCCCGGTGCCCGAGTTGAGCCCGCCGATTCCGATCTGGTTGTTGCCGGTAAGACCGATGCCGATGTTGTTGTTGCCAGTGTTGCCAAAGCCGAAGTTGCCCAAGCCGGTGTTGGCAAACCCGGTGTTGAGATTGCCAAGGTTTCCCACGCCGACATTGTTGCTGCCGAGGTTCCCGAAGCCGATGTTGTTATTACCCAGGCTTGCTGAGCCGATATTGGAGTTACCGAAATTTCCGGACCCGAAATTGTAGTTGCCAAGGTTGGCGTTGCCGATGTTGGCAAGGCCGTTGTTGGCGTTGCCGACGTTGCCACCGCCGACGTTGGCTATGCCCAGGTTGATGGCGGTGGGTCCGCCCGCAAGCGCCGGTATGCCTGCGGCTGCGGTCATGGCGGCCGCAGGCGCGCCGCTGGCCAACCAAGCCGGCAAGCCAGCCAGGTTCTGCAGCGGTTTACTGAACGGGGACAGCGCCGAGGCGATCGCCGATGCCCCGGCATGGTAGGCAGACATCGCCGACACATCGGCAGCCCACATTTGCTCGTACGTGGCTTCAATGGCAGCGATCGCCGGAGCGTTCTGTCCAAACAGGTTCGACATCACCAGCGACACCAGGTCGGCACGGTTGGCCGCCACCAGCATCGGCTGCACCACCGCCGTCTTGACCGCTTCAAACTCGGCTATCATCGCCGCAGCCTGAGCGGCCGTCTGCTCGGCCTGGACCGCCGCCGCGGCAAGCCACGCCGCATAGGGGGCTGCCGCTGCCGCCATCGCCGACGACGACGCGCCCTGCCACGCCCCGCCCACGAGTCCGGATGTCACTGAGCCGAAAGAGGCTGCGGCCGAGGCCAATTCCATGGCCAACCCGTCCCAGGCCGTCGCGGCCGCCGCCATCGGTTCCGGCCCTGCCCCGGCGAATATCAGCGCTGAATTGATCTCCGGCGGCAGTACAGAAAAATTCATCGTCCAGCCTTCCCTGCGTGCCCCGCGTGATCAGCGGTAAACCGTGGCCGGTGAGTGGCTCTTGGCCCACAAGCTAGACGCTGAACCGTCGTGGCCACATAAATATCGCGCACAAATGGCCACGACTCATAGGTTTCGTAAATTTGATTTACAAAAGGCGCTCTCGGGTCATGCGGACCGCAAGCGGCGTCCGAACGCAGGGGCTATGGCAGCACGGTGTGCATCAACATCACGTTGTATGCCGACCACAAAGACAGGTTAAAGTAGACGTCTTTGCCCGTCGACCAGGGATGCATCATCGGCGCGTAGATGCCGCCGGGCATCTGCCATGACGACACCAGCATTTGCTCTGCGCTCCACGGTCCTTGCGGAGCCGGCGCGGTCCTTGCCACCACGTCGTTCATACCGTTGGTGTAGAGCGCCAGGTATTGCTTGAGGTAGGTGTTGTATTGGACGGACATTTCGCCCACCGGGCCCGGAATAACGGGTGTTGCCGCGTCCGGCTTGTTTGGAACCCAGGAGTTCGAGTCGCCGTTCCAGTACTGGTACTTGGTGAGGTCGGGCACAAAGCGCTGCGGAACTCGTGCCAGATATGCCGAACCGCCTCGCCCGGGCGGGGTCCCGAACGAGTAGAGGTAACCGTCGTTGGACTTGAGGTACGCCCCCATCTGGAAGTTCTCATTTCCCGGAACGAACCTGGCTTTTCCGCCGCTGTCCGGTCCGGACGCGCGGATGGTGCCCGGGAAGACCCCCCAGGTCTGACCATTGTCCTTGGACACCGCGATGCCCGAGTAGTTCGTCGTCCATTCCCCATCACGGCCCCAATTCCTGATGGACATGAAGTTGACGTATTGGGTTTTGCCGACGGCGATGCCCGCGGTCGGAATGATCCCCGTCTCGTCGCGCGCCCATTTGATGCTGTTGATGAGCTGTTTGGAGAAGCCCGGTTGGCGTACCGGTGAGCCGGAATATCTGTTGGAAGCGTCACCGGATGTCACATGAACTCCGTTGCCCAGGTCGCGGTCTTGGCTGCGGAACAGCGTGTTGTATCGCCATTGATGGCCATCGACAGCGCAGTAGCCGAATGTGTCGCCGAAGATCATGAGCACCTGACGGTTGGCGGGATCGCCGTTATCCCAAGGAATTCCGAGGTCGGTCCCGGAGATGCCGAAGCGTTCCAGGGTCTTGTTGGGGCTGTCCGGTCCGGTCACCCACTCGGCGAGGGATGTGGTAGCCCCGGCGAGCGTGGCACCAGGATCCGGCGCCGCCGCCGGAGCAGGGTCGGGTGCTGGGGCTGGGTTCGGAGTTAGCTGAGTGGCATTCGGGGGTTGTGGGCCCGTGGCTGGCGGATTGGGTGCCGGATTGGGCCCAGGATTGGCCCTGGGGACTAGCGCTTGCTGTTGTAGCGGCGCGGCATTTCTAGCACCCGGGTTGAGCAATGCGGATATCAGTGGACCCAGCTTGGGTAGCGGTGCACGGTCGTTGGCACCGCGAGGCTTGCGTCCGGTCGGTATCGGACCGTGTCCAGGTCGTACCGGGCCGAGCGCCGTGGCCCCGGGGTCGGTCACAATGGCGCTCGGTGGCGGCGGAGCGTTCGCGGCGTCTCCGCTGCACGGCGCCGCCATCGCTGGTGGCGCCAGGCCTATTGGAACCATGAGTCCAATAGCGGCCGCCCACGCCAGCGATACCGACACGATTCGAGGAATCGGCGACATGTCACACCTTCCCGGGCTGGACGTTGCAATTGACGTCCGCAGTTCGCTGATGTGACGATAGTGATCTCTGGGACTCTTGTGATCAGTGATCCACTGATAGGTATGCCTCCGTGACCGTGTCGCAACCCATCTGTTCATCTCCGACCTGCGCTGCTGCACTCGGACTTGGTACCGGTACATTCAAGGCCCATCGGGGCCGCGGATACCACGACCACCGGTGCCGAACATCGACGATCCGATCAATTTGCGTCCACTGTCGCCCGGACAGGTCAACAAGGTGTGGCTCTGGCAATCGCTACCCGGTCCCTGGATCGGGTCCGCACGGAATACCGTGTACCTGACCGGATTTGAGTTCCTCGAGCCTTAGCACGGACCGCTCGGAATACCACGGGTAGGCGTGGTTTCCTGCGTGGGCATGATCTGTGGATCAGGAACCCGATACGGGATTCCACGGTTTATCGTGCCCAGCGCCGCGTTGGGCACGCACTGCGGCACCGTTGATAGCGCGTGCAGCCCGGGATAATCCAGGTTGGGCCATGATGAGTTGGGCGGGACAGCGAAGTTGAACGTTGACGTCATGTCGCCGGTCACACTGCGCCGCCAAGCCGTGAGGTTGGGAACTGGCACCCCGAACCGAGTTTCGAGCAATCTCAGCTGTGAGGTGTGGTCAAACGTGTCGTGAACCATCTGCGGGCCACGGCTGTACGGCGAAATGACGAAGCAGGGAACGCGAAAGCCCAAACCGATCGGCCCGCGTATTCCGCCGGAGCCCGGCACCTGATCGATGTCAGGCACCGTGACATATTCGCCGGGAGTCCCGGCCGGCGCGGTAGCAGGAACAACGTGGTCGAAAAAGCCGCCGTTTTCGTCGTAGCTGACGATCAGCGCCGTCTTTTCCCACACCGCAGGATTGGCAAGCAATATTCTTAAGATGTTGACGATTGCGAAAGCCCCGGCCGCGGCTGGAACCGCAGGATGTTCGGATTCGAGAACATTGGGAATCACCCAGGAGACCCGCGGCAGTCTATTGGCTAAGACGTCGGCCGCGAAGCTCGCGGGATAGCTTGGTGCCACGCCAAAGCGGACAAGATCTGACCTGGGATCGGCTGACTGTTTGAAAGACGTCACAAGCGAGCCGTAAGTAAGAACCGAGGAGATGGGCCCGAGTGTCTTGTTGCGATACACCTTCCAGCTGACGCCGGCATCGCTAAGGTTCTGCGGCATGATGCGCCAACCGAATCTCCGCACCGGTTGGAAAGTGGGACTCTGCAGCTCCGGCCCACCATTTTGGCCGTCGGGGTCGATGGTGGCGCTCAGCCAATAAAGGCGGTTGGGCAGGGTGGGACCCAATACCGAGCAAAAGTAGCGGTCGCAGACGGTGAACGCGTCGGCCAACAGATAGTGGATCGGAATGTCTTGGCGCGTGTAGTAGCCCATCACCGTGGGAGTGTGGGCCGCCGAGCGAGTCTTGGCCTGCGCTGGTAGCCAGTTGTCGTTGACGCCACCATTCCACGACTCATGCATCGCCACCCAGCTATGGTCAGGGTCGTTGACACACGCGCCGTCGAGGAACGGGCCTCGGGTGGTGTCGAAGCGGTAGGGCATCGTAACGCCGGTGGCGTCAAGAGCCTGCGTCATCGGGTTCCAACCCTTTTGTTGGAAGAGCGGCGATACCGTGTTGAATCCATCGGTGCCGGAGAGTGTTCCGAAGTAGTGATCGAATGAGCGGTTCTCCTGCATGAAGAACACAAAGTGTTCGATGTCGGTCAAATGGCCGGAGCAGGGCCCCGCGCCGTAGGCCTTTTCAATCACCGGACCGGCGAAAGACATCAACGCGCCGGCGCCGCCCGCAGCGACCTTAGCTAGGAATTCTCGCCGCGAAACTCCGCCGATGTGGCTTTGGCTCACCGCTGTGTTCTCCTGTCGAACCTCCAGCCGCATTTCAGCTCAAGGTAGAGGACTCCGACGAACGATCACGACGCGCCAACCGGCGTGTCGCGCGCGAACTTGCGGATTTCGGCCGCAAACTTGAACCGCTATGCGGTGTCTTGGGTGTCGCCGCACCGGGTGCTTACGGCCATGGCGCCCAATGTTGCTAGCATGCTGGCTGCTGCCCGTTGCCAGGTGAATATTTCGGCGCGGCGGCGCGCGCAGCGGCGCCGGTGGCGTTCGGGCCGGCTGACGATTGTGCGGACTGCGTGTGCGATGGCCTCTGGGCGGTTGTCGGCGCAGGCGCCGCTGTCTGCGGTGATGATCTCGGTCAGCGCCGAGGTGCGGGACACCACGGCCGGTGTGCCACACGCCAGCGATTCGAGTGCGGCTAGCCCAAATGTCTCGTGTGGCCCAGGTGCCAATGCGACATCGGCCGATGCCAGCAGGCCAGCGACGGCATGCCGATCCGAGATGAAACCGGTGAAGTCGATCGGCAACCCGGTTGCCTTGCGTTCCAGCCTGGCGCGCAGCGGACCCTCGCCAGCGATGACCAGTCGAGCGTCGACGCCGGCGTCACACAATGCGGCGAGTGCGTCGATGCTGCGGTCAGCGTGCTTTTCCACCGACAGCCGGCCGCAGTGGACCAGCAGGATCTGCGTCGGGGTGGCCCAGTGCTGCCGAACCCGGGCACAGCGCCGCCGCGGGTGGAAGGTCTTCAGGTCTACGCCCAGTGGGACGGTGACGGTATTTGTCGCTCCGATGCGGTCGAATTCTTCGCGCGCGAACCCGGTAGTACACACGACAGTGTCGTAGTTGGCGGCGGTTCGCGCGTTGGCGAAGTCTGCGAACTTCTGCGCGGCTCGACGCGGAAGCAATTGGCCCGCAAAGCGATCAAGACGCTCGTGGGAGATCATCACCGTCGTAACGCCGTGTTCGCGGCCCCACCGGCCCAGTGACCTCAGGGTGAGCCGGTCGGAGACCTCCAGGGCGTCTGGTCGCAGTGTTTCCAATACAGTCCGCACGGCTCCTGGCATAACCGCGCGATAACCACCGGTATATGGAATATGCTTGGCGGGCAAGGTAATTCGAACAACACCCGTGCGTAGGAGGTGTCGTTCGGTGCGCGCCCCCGGGACGATCAAAAACACCTCGTGTCCGCTGGCGCAGTATTCCGCGCCCAGCCGGTCCACCGCGGTGCGGAGTCCGCCCGAGCGAGGTCCATAGAAGTTGGCGACCTGAACAACACGCATACCGTGAGCAGAACCGGCCGTCGTGTGCGGTCAACGACATAGCATCGACGGTTCCCTGAACGGACCATGAACTCCTGCGGAGCGGGCACCTGCCTGCGCTTCGCGCCAGCCGACAGACACAACCAGAACTTGTGAGCGCACAAGGTCAAACCCGCTACTGGAAGTTCGAGCAACGGCGGAGCATGGGAGTTGACCGATCGAGGGGAGAACAGGACAACGATTGCCATGCTGGAGACCGCTGGATTATGGGGCAAGCGCGCCGACATGATTGTGCGTGGATGCTTGCCTTATAACGCTGAGCCACCGCCGGCCGTGTTGGCTGGCAGCGACATCACCCCGATCAATGCGTTCTACGTCCGCAATCACGGCCCGGTCCCCGACATCGCGCCGCAGCATTGGCGGCTGACGGTCGGCGGGCTGGTGGACAACCCGCTTACCGTGACCTATGAACGGCTGACCACCGAGTTCGACCAACACTGTGTGGTGGCGACGCTGGCGTGCGCCGGCAATCGGCGTGCGGAGCTGTTACGGGTGCGACAGATCCCAGGTAAGGAACCCTGGGCGCACGGTGCGATCTCGACCGCTCAGTGGTGTGGTGTCCGTCTGGCAGACATCCTGCAGGCCGCCGATGTGCATATCGACGAGGGGCTACACGTGGCCTTCGATGCTCCGGATGTAGCTGAGGAGGCTCGCCCCATCCAGCCCTATGGCAGCTCGATCCCGCTGAGCAAAGCGCTGTCGCCGGAAGTTCTGCTGGCCTGGCAGATGAACTCCGAACCGCTGCCGCGTGCCCACGGTGGTCCGGTTCGCGTGGTGGTACCCGGATTCATCGGGGCCCGCAGCGTCAAGTGGGTCACCGCCATCACCGTGCAGCCTGGTGCTTCGCAGAATTACTTTCAGGCTCTGGATTACCGCATCCTTCCGGCGGATGCGGACGCCGACATCGTCGGGCCGGGCGAAGGGATTTCGCTTTCGTCGCTGGCGCTCAACTGCGACATCCTCGACCCCACCGATGGCGACGACGTACCGGCAGGGGCGCTGACCATTCGTGGCTATGGGATGGCCGGCGATGGCCGCAGTGTCGAACGAGTTGATGTCTCTGTCGACGACGGGCTCACCTGGCAGCAGGCCGACCTACACGCCGCGCCCAGCCAGTGGTCATGGCGGCCGTGGTCGCTGACGGTCGACGTGGAGCCGGGGCCGTTGGGTATCACCGCACGTGCCTGGGACGATACCGGGGCGCTGCAGCCCGAATCGGCTGTGTCCCTGTGGAATCCGCGCGGATACGGCAACAACGCTTGGGCCCGCGTCGCATTGCGCGTGAGTTAGCCGGGTACTCGGTCATCAACCGGTTGCGGGGCCCTCCGAAGACCACTGGAAAGCACTGCCGATCTGATGGTTAGGGTGGTTGAATTAGCCGACTCGGTCGGCGGTGACGCCCCGAGGTCAGGTGAGGCGAAGGTGATGCCAGTTGACGGAACTAGCCGGCGACACGATACCCGACCGGTGGCTCTGCTGAGGCCGACGCGGTGACCGCCATTGGACGACTTATCCATCGCTACGCGATATGGATCGTCGGCGTCTGGGCGCTCGCGGCCATCATCGGGAATAACTTTGCCCCGCCACTCGAGCAGGTCATCACCGCCGAGGATCAGCTGTTCTCGCCGGCTGGCACCGCCACTTCGCGTGCCGTGGAACGGTCAGCGGCGGCCTTCTCCCAAGCGCCCGGCGACAACATCGGATATCTCGTGCTGGAGCGAAACGGAGTCCTCAACGACCAGGACCGGGCTTACTACGATGCGCTGGTCGTGGCCCTACGCCGTGATTCCCGCCACGTCATCGAGGTGGTGGACTGGTGGGGAACCCCGGCCATCGCGGAGGTCGCCCGCAGCGACGACCATCACGCGGTGACAGCTGCCCTGCGCTTTGGGGGCATGGTCGGAACGTCGCAAGCCGGGGAGTCGATAACCGCCGCGCGCAGCATCGTTACCCAACTGCATCCCCCCGACGGTTTGCACGTATTCGTCACCGGTCCTGGCGCCACCATCGTGGACGAGTTCGCGGCAATCGACAGACAGACCCAGCTCATTACGGCAACGACAATCGTGGTGTTACTGATCCTCTTGTTGATCGTCTACCGATCCGCGATCACCGCGACGGTGCCGTTGTTGTCGGTCGTCGTTTCCCTAGCCGTGGCCAAGCCGATCGTTTCCGTCCTTGTCGACCGCGATTTCATCGGGATATCCCTGTTTTCCCTCGGACTTAGCGTTGCGGTGGTTGTCGGCGCGGGAACCGGCTTCGCGATGTTCCTGATCGGGCGTTACCACGAACGACGAAGGCAACATATTGCCCCGGCGGCGGCGCTGGCAGACGCGTACCGCGGGGTGGCGCCGGCGATCGCGGGTGCGACGTTCATCGTGGTCACATCGCTGGGCGCTGTGGGATGGCTGAGCCTGGCACGGATCGGTATGTTCGCAACAACCGGAATCCTTTGCTCGATTGGCGTTCTCGCAGTGGGCCTGGCCGCACTGACGTTGACGCCAGCTCTCGTCGCGCTGGCCAGCCGTGCCAACCTCCTCAAACCGCCACAACACAAGCGCATACAGCGCCAATTTCGGCGACTCGGCACACATGTGGCGCGCTGGCCGGCGCCGATATTGGTAGCCAGCGGTGTGTTCGTACTCATCATGATGATCGCGCTCCCTAGGGTGCCGATCGGCTGGGACGAAGCCGCGGCAACCCCGTCCGCGGCGGAATCCAATCGCGGTTACCGGGCGGCCGATCGCCACTTTGCCCCGAACCAACTGCTGCCCACCCAGGTGATGATCGAGACCGACCACGACATCCGCAATCCCGCCGGTCTGACCGCGATCGAACGAATCACTGCCGCGATCATGGCTATTGGCGGTGTGCGCATGGTGCAGTCGGCGAGTCATCCCAACGGAATGGTGTCCAAGCAGGCTGCCTTGACAGCATCGGCGGGGAATCTCGGTGATCAGCTCGACGAATTTTCCGATCAGCTCACATCCAGGCAGGCAACGTTCACCAATCTCGAAGCTGCGGTCCGCGACGTGGTGTCAGCCCTCGATCTGGTTCAGGCTGGCATACGACAGGATGGCTATGGACTTGGCCAGGTCAGTCTGGCCGTCCGGCTGATGCAACAGGCGATAACCAAACTTCAGGGCAGCGCCGGTGACGTCTTCGACATATTCGACCCGTTGCGTCGTTTCGTCGCGGCGATACCCGAGTGCCGGGCCAACCCCGTGTGTTCGGTCGCCCAAGAGGTGGTGCAGTGGGCAAACACCGTCACCGAGAGCTGTGCGAAGCTGGCCGATGCGGCAGGGCAGCTCGCGCGGGGGATCGCTGATGTCGCCTCGGCGACATCGGGTGTGTCCGGGCTACCGAATGCCCTGGACGGCATTGGAGGTCAGCTGGCGCAGGTACGAGAATCGGCCGCAGGCGTTCAAGAGTTACTTAACAATGTCGGCGCAGCACCATTGCGAGAGCTTCCCGACTATTTACGCGAACTTGCCGCCGTCTCCCAGAGTGCGCCGGGCGTGGATCTCTACGCCGCTCGGCGAATTCTGACCGACCCGAATATGCGCGCGGTCTTGGACTATTTTGTCTCACCAAACGGCCATGCAACGCGTTTACTCGTCTACGGCGACGGGAGCGAGTGGGGTGACGATGGCGCCCAACGCGCTCGCGCGATCGTGACTGCGGTGGCCGAGGAAACCGACGAGGGCACGCTGCGACCCACCGCTGTTGAGCTGACCGGCGTTGGACCGGCTACCCGTGACCTGCAGGATCTGGTGGGCAGTGACCTGACCTTGCTGGCGGTCATCACACTGGCCGTTATCTTCGCGATAGCCGCACTGCTGCTGCGCAGTCCGCTTGCCGGGCTTGTGGTCGTCGGCACAATCGCGACATCGTATATCTGTGCGCTTGGCGCCAGCGTAGTGATTTGGAAACACATACTTGGCGATAACTTGCACTGGTCGGTATTGCCGATTGCGTTTGTTTTGCTGATATCGGTGGGTTCGGCCTACAACCTGCTCTTCGCGCTGCGCATCCGCGAAGAAAGTCCTGCCGGGCCACGAACCAGTGTCATCCGAGCGTTCGCGGCGACCGGAATGGTAGTCACGGCCGCTGGAATCGTGTTTGGCACAACGATGTTCGCGCTGGCCGCGAGTACCTCGCTGAGCGTGGCACAGATCGGCGTTACCGTTGGCATGGGGTTATTGCTGGACGCCCTTGTGATACGAGGCTTTGTCCTGCCGGCCCTGATGGTTTTGCTGGGCCGCTGGCTGTGGTGGCCGCGCCGATCGGTTAGCAACCGGCAGGTACCCGAGCCGTCGCCGGCCTAAATTGAACCGATTCACGCGTGCATACGTATCCGAGAGTGTGACGAGCCGAAGCGCAGCAGCCGGCTAGGAGCTTCGCTGTCGGCCGAAGGCTGGGTTGATGCCTGGGCCACCGCAACCCGCTGCATTTGCGCACCGGACAGCACCTTAGCTGTGCACCAGGGCGACGACCCGTGCGCGACCGGTCGCCGAGATGGGATACCCGAGCCCGATCCCTGGCCGGTTCGGCCAGGCACGCCGGACCCTCCTGGTGTGGGAATGTGTCCAAAGGGCATTATTGGTCCGTGAGCGCATTCAACATCTGTCGATTCGTTGGTGCCCCAATGGTCACGACGTGGGCACTGCTGTTCGCGCCCGTACCCGCCGCGTCTGCCGACCCACCCGACCCGACGGTATCGGATGGCGCGTGTCCCGATGTTGAGGTGGTTTTCGCCCGCGGGACCGGCGAGCCACCCGGCGTGGGTGGGATCGGAGAGGACTTCATCGATGCGCTGCGTTCCAAGATTGGCGAGAAGTCTATGGGCGTTTATGGGGTCGACTACCCGGCGACCACGGATTTCCCGACAGCGATGGCCGGTATTTACGACGCGGGCACCCATGTCGAACAGACGGCGGCGAACTGTCCCCAAAGCAAGCTGGTGCTCGGCGGATTTTCCCAAGGTGCGGCCGTGATGGGCTTTGTTACCGCGGCGGCGATTCCGGATGGGGCGCCGTTGGACGCGCCCAGGCCGATGCCGCCCGAAGTCGCCGACCACGTGGCCGCCGTCACACTCTTCGGAATGCTCTCGGTTGCGTTCATGCACTCGATCGGCGCGCCGCCGATCGTCATCGGTCCGCTATATGCAGAAAAGACCATCCAGCTGTGCGCCCCGGGCGACCCCGTCTGTTCTAGCGGAGGCAATTGGGCGGCGCATAACGGGTACGCCGACGACGGCATGGTCGAGCAGGCCGCAGTGTTTGCCGCCGGTCGGCTCGGTTAAGGCAGTGTCAGCCACTCGCCACTCAGCCCGACACCGATCGGACGTCGTGACCGGCGGGACCGAGAACTGCTCGATCCGCAACAACGCCGCGACGTGGATTGTGTCCCATGGTGAGCTGTGACTTGGAGTGCGGGTGGTGAGCTGAAGGCCCGTTGTCGACCGAAACGGGGCGACGTCCGCGACTTCCTGTACAACCTGATGCTCTGGGATTTGGGCTGCGGATGCGCGGCGGGGGTTCGCTCTGGTGTCGTCGGTGTTCCGCCGCGCTACGTCAAGCCGTGCTGCCCATCCCGGCCGAGTACCAGCCCACCGGCGCCGCCGGCACCCGCCGTGCCCCCGGCTTTTCCGGCATTGCCGCCGTTGCCGCCGTTGCCGATCACCACGGCGTTGCCGCCGGCTCCACCCTTGCCGCTGGTGGCGCCATCCCCGCCGGCGCCACCGTCACCGCCGTTGCCGTACAGCCCGGCCTTGCCGCCGGCGCCGCCGTTCCCGCCGGCGCCGGTATCGCTGGCGCCGCCGGCGCCGCCGGCGCCGCCGAAGCCGCTGCGAAGGCCGGTGATTTGGCCGGCCCCACCGGTGCCGCCATCACCGCCAGTGCCATTGAGGCTGTAGCCCCCGTTGCCGCCGGCCCCGCCGGAGCCGTAGAACAATCCCGCGCTGCCGCCGGCGCCGCCAGCACCGGCCTTGCCGGACAGGCTGGAGCCGCCGCTGCCGCCGGCACCGCCCGACGCATTGAGGGTGAGCGAGCCAGCATTGCCGCCTACACCGCCACCCCCGCCGGCCATGCCCCCATGGCCGCCGGCCCCGCCAGAGCCGCCGGCACCGTACAGCCCACCGGGCCCGCCGGCACCGCCTGTCCCTCCGGCCCCCGTGGAGCCGCCGTTCCCACCTGGTCCGCCGGTTCCCCCGTGGGCGTACAGCCCGCCGGCCCCGCCGGCCCCGCCGGCGCCCCCGGCGGTGCTGCCGGTCCCGCCGGCGCCGCCGGCCCCCCCGTTGGCGAACAACCCGGCAGCGCCGCCAGTCCCGCCGGCGCCGCCAGTGGTAACGCCTGCGGTGAAAGCGCCGCCGCCACACCCGCCGAGCCCAGCCGCGCCGATGAGCAAGCCGGCGTTCCCGCCGGCCCCGCCGACGCCGCCGGTGGTGGTGGCGGCCCCGCCGACACCACCGGTACCGCCGGAACCGATCAAGAAGGCGGATCCGCCGGCGCCACCGGCCCCGCCGGCACCCGCCGTTCCGACGCCGCCGGCCCCGCCGGCGCCACCGGTGCCAAACAGGATCCCGCCTGCCCCACCGGCGCCGCCCGCGCTGCCGTTGGTGCCGGCCGCACCGGCCCCGCCGTTGCCGCCGTTGCCGAACAACCAGCCGCCGGCACCGCCATCGTCCCCGGTTCCCGGCGTCCCACTGTCGCCGTTACCGATCAGCGGGCGTCCGGTCAATGCCTCGGTGGGTTCGTTGATGAAACTGAGAATGTCCTGCTGCAGGTTGTGCCATGGCGAGGTGCTCTCGGGAGCGTTATATCCGTCGGCGCCCAGCAGCAACCCGCCGAAGCCGCCGAAGCCGGACTTGCCGGCGAGCGCGCCGATGCCGCCCTCGCCGCCGTTGCCGATCAGCACGGCATTTCCACCGGCCCCGCCGACACCACCGGTGCCGCCACTCTCGCCGCCGTTGCCGCCGTTGCCGCCGTTGCCGATCAACCCGGGCGCCCCACCCGCCCCACCCGCCCCACCTGCGGCGGTGCCCGCGGGGCCCCCAGAGCCGCCAGCACCGCCGGAGCCGCCGGAGCCGCTGAGCATGCCGGCGCTGCCGCCGACCCCACCCTGCCCGCCGGCGGCGAAGCCGAACCCGCCGGTGCCGCCACCCCCGCCGGAGCCGAAGAGCATGCCGGCGTTACCGCCGGCTCCGCCGGCGCCGCCCTTACCACCACCGAAGACAGTGCCGCCAGCCCCACCGGTGCCGCCGGCGCCACCGGCGGCACCCAGGGAAAGCGTCCCGGCGTTACCACCGTTACCGGCAGCGCCGCCGGTGGTCAGTCCTGACCCGCCTGCCCCGCCGTCCCCGCCGGCGCCGAACAAACCGCCGCCCCCACCGTCCCCGCCGGCCCCGCCGGTGCCGAGCGTTCCGTGATCCCCGAATCCGCCCGCCCCGCCCATGCCGCCGGCACCAAACAACCCGCCGGCCCCGCCGGCGCCGCCCGCCCCGCCCGTGTGACCCTGCCCACCGGCGCCGCCGACACCGCCGGTGGTGAACAGCCCACCGGCCCCGCCGGCGCCGCCAGCCCCACCGGCAGTGCTGAAGCTGAACCCGCCGGCACCGCCGGCCCCGGCGGCGCCGGCGAGCATACCGGCGTTGCCGCCGGTTCCGCCGGTACCGCCGATGCCACCGACAAGAGACGTCGCAGCCCCGCCGGCGCCGCCGGCGCCGCCGGCCCCAAACAGCATGGCGGACCCGCCAGCGCCACCGGCCCCGCCGATCCCGTTGTTGGCGGTGGCGGTTCCGCCGGCACCGCCGGCCCCGCCGTTGCCGAACAGCCCGGCGGCCCCACCAGGGCCACCAGCCCCGCCGTTGGCGCCCTTTGCACCGGATCCGCCGGCGCCACCGTTGCCGATCAACCAGCCGGCATCCCCTCCGTTGGCCCCGGTGCCGGGAGCACCGTTAGCCCCGTTACCGATCAGCGGACGGCCGGTAGCGGCCAGGACGGGCGCGTTGATCGAGTTGAGCAGCGGCGTCACGGCGGCGGCCTCGGCGGCCGCATAGGCGCCCCCCCCCGGTGGTCAGCGCCTGCACGAACCGACCGTGAAACGCCGCCGCCTCGGCGCTCGCCGCCTGATAGGCCCGGCCGTGCGCGCCGAACAACGCAGCGATTGCCGCCGAGATCTCATCGGCACCGGCGGCCAGCAGGCTCGTCGTGTTGGCCGCCGCAGCCGCGTTGGCCCCAGCGATCGTCGAGCCGAGATCGGCTAGATCCGTCGCCGCCGCCGCGATAGTCTCCGGCACCGCGATCACAAACGACATCTGAAAACCTCCCACGACCGCTGACCACCAGGTAATGCCGACGACCCAGGAAGCCTCGGCGCCGGGTGAATCGGTGCCAATCAGCGTATGGGCGGGCAGGCGACCCAACCGGTGTTCCAGCCCGACTCATACCCGCTGTCAAATGACCTGACAATCACTCGGTGGTCACACGCTGCGTGCTTCACATTGGTAGCTTGGGCACGTCGGCAACCGTCACAGCTGTCACACGGGTCCCTGTGGGGTTGGTCGGCCACCGGCGACAACGTTTCCTGCGCGCCTTGATCTGTCGCCGCTGGGCAGGCATCGCCGCGACGGCCGTATCAGGCTTGGTCGGTGTGAGCCGCCAAATCGGTATTGACGAATTCGTCATCGAACTCCCGGCCAAGACCACTTAGGTCTGATGGCCTGGTTCTCGTCCTCAAGCCGCGTTAGCACCACTTCGGGACGCCACGCGGTTCAGCCCGTTCTCCTCGAATAGCAGCCTGCCGGTGCCACCGGCGTCTGGGCACCCCAGACTTTCGCGCCGCTGTCACCCGTTGCGAAGGCCCCCGCAATGGCACGGTCACCGACATGTGATGCCGAGGGGCTGCGCCGGGGCTAGATTCGCGTGCAATGCGTGCCTAAACTTTTTGGCGGGGTTGGGGATTTCTGAACCGATCAGTCCCGGGTGGGCGGCTATGGAGCGACTAAGCGGACTCGATGCTTTCTTCCTCTATATGGAGACACCGTCGCAGCCGCTGAACGTGTGCTGCGTCTTGGAGTTGGACACCTCGACGATGCCGGGCGGCTACACGTACGGCCGGTTTCATGCCGCGTTGGAGAAGTATGTCAAGGCGGCGCCCGAATTTCGGATGAAGCTCGCCGATACCGAGCTTAACCTGGATCACCCCGTGTGGGTGGACGACGACAATTTTCAGATCCGGCACCACCTGCGCCGGGTCGCTATGCCCGCGCCCGGAGGGCGTCGCGAGCTGGCCGAGATCTGTGGGTACATCGCCGGGTTGCCGCTGGACCGTGACCGCCCGCTGTGGGAGATGTGGGTCATCGAAGGCGGTGCCCGTAGCGACACCGTGGCGGTGATGCTCAAGGTCCACCACGCCGTGGTCGACGGTGTCGCCGGTGCGAACCTGCTGTCCCACCTGTGCAGCCTGCAGCCCGATGCGCCGGCACCGCAACCTGTCCGGGGCACCGGTGGCGGCAATGTGCTGCAGATAGCTGCGAGTGGGCTGGTGGGGTTCGCGTCGCGGCCAGTGCGGCTGGCGACGGTGGTACCGGCGACAGTGCTCACATTGGTGCGCACATTGCTGCGTGCCCGTGAGGGCCGTACCATGGCCGCCCCGTTTTCGGCCCCACCGACTCCGTTCAACGGCCCCCTCGGTCGGCTGCGCAACATCGCGTATACACAGCTCGACATGCGCGACGTCAAGCGTGTCAAGGACCGGTTTGGGGTGACCATCAACGATGTGGTGGTGGCGTTGTGTGCCGGAGCGCTACGGCGCTTCCTACTCGAGCACGGCGTGCTGCCCGAGGCCCCGTTGGTGGCCACCGTGCCGGTTTCGGTACACGACAAGTCGGACCGACCCGGGCGCAACCAGGCCACCTGGATGTTCTGTCGGGTACCGAGCCAGATCAGCGACCCCGCCCAGCGCATCCGCACCATCGCCGCCGGAAACACCGTCGCTAAAGACCACGCCGCGGCCATCGGCCCCACCCTGCTGCACGACTGGATTCAGTTCGGCGGCTCGACGATGTTCGGAGCGGCCATGCGGATCTTGCCGCACATTTCGATAACGCATAGCCCTGCCTACAATCTGATCCTGTCGAATGTGCCCGGACCCCAGGCCCAGTTGTACTTTCTGGGTTGCCGAATGGACTCGATGTTTCCCCTCGGCCCCCTCCTTGGCAACGCGGGCCTCAACATCACCGTCATGTCCCTCAACGGGGAACTGGGTGTCGGCATTGTCTCCTGCCCCGACCTGCTGCCGGACCTGTGGGGCGTGGCAGACGGGTTTCCCGAGGCGCTCAAAGAGCTGCTGGAGTGCAGTGATGACCAGCCGGAAGGCAGCAACCACCAGGACTCCTGAGTCGTACGTTCAGAACCGGTAGTCGGTGCCGGTGCCCAGAACTTCGATGGCTGCGTTGATGTTCGGGATCACTGTGGCGCCGTATCGGCTGACGATCTGCCCAAGCGCGCGAGCAAGGTGCGGACCCACGGCCTCGGCGATGAGGGCGTCCTCGGCGATGACGATGCCGTTCACCATGTGGGCAGCGAGCAGCCGGCCGTCGTGGGCGACCTCGTAACGCCAGTCACCGATCTGGATTCGCTCGGGATTAGACCGAAAAAAGCCACGTCGTGCGGGGGTATGAATCACTCCCGGAAGTCCGGCGAACACTTTGACCACCAACGCGACACCGCCGGGACCGACGAGCGCGGCCGCGACGGCGCGGCTCACTCGCTCGGTATCGAAATCAGACATCAGCTGTCCATCGGCAGGACGAATGACGGTGTGATCGTTTCCCCGCTGCCGGTGCGGCGCACGGCGGTTCCCGCGGTGTAGAACTCCACCGTGTGCACTCCCCACGCGTAGTTCGAGATGGCGAAGTGCACGCCCACCACGCCGGTTGCGCCGTCTCGCTCGGCCTCGCTCTGCATGCGTGACATTGCCAGCTCACGCGCTTGGTAGTTGCCTTGCGTCCACTGTGGCATCTCCATGTTGCGGCCGATCTGGCGAAGCGTTTGCATGAATCCCTGCACGGCGATGTGGAATACGCAATTGCCCATCACGAACGCCACCGGCGCAAACCCGGATCGCAGCAGCGTCACCATGTCCTGGCCGGATAGATGACTGGAGAATGCTTGGCCGTTGGGACGCCGAAATGCTCCGGGCTTGGCGGTGTATCGCACTGCGGTACCGACCGCCATGAACTCAAGGTGTTCCCCGCCCTCCCCATGGTGGCGCCAGTTGAGCCGGACACCGACGATCCCGTCCGCTTTGAGGGCATCGGCTTCGGCCTGCATGCGCGCCATCGCATTCCAGCGCGCCCGGTATGTCGCCTCGGTGAGGACACCCAGTTCCTGTTGCTGCCTCATGCCGCTGAATTGGAAGCCGACGTGATAGACCGAGACACCCATGACCAGCTCGATGGGCTCAAACCCGGCCCCATGCAGCAATGCGAACTCGTTGATCGACAAGTCGGACGTGAATGACTTCTCAGCGTGCGACAGCCGTTCGCTGGCTACTGGATCGAGCGAGCTTGATTGCATCGTTGTGCGTCCTTCCTGTGGTGTGTGTCAGCGTACGACGCGCAAACCATGCAGCGTCTGCCATCAGCGTCCCCAGGGCATCGGCGGCGTCTTGGCGCCGGCAACGCTGTTGTCTGGCAGTCGCGCCGGGGAGTCGACGCTACCGGTCGGCACCGCGCCGGCCGCGCATGAGTGAGGTGGCAGCGCGTAACGCGCCGCGTAGTGCGTAGACGGCAGTCACCGCCGCCAACAGGATCAACAGGACAAAGGTCGGCAACCAGTTGGCCCGGCCGTGATTGACATTCCACCAGATGATCGTGAACAACAGCACGCAGACAAGTAGCACGATGTCTCGCCAATTGCCCCGGTAGGACATCGCCGCCTTGCGCAGTGCGTGACTCTTATCGGCTGCATCGATCAGGTCGTCAATGCGGGCATCGATTGTGCGCTGTAGGTTGGCGCGCCTTTTGGTGGCATCCGCCGGGAGCCGATCGAGCAGGTCCATATCCTGCCTGATCAGCGCTCGAAAGTCGGGGCCTTTGAATTGCCCGGCCGCAATGGCAAGCATGGCGCCACCAAAAATGGGCGCACTGTTCAGTGCGATTTGTCCCAGCCCCGGCACATCCACTCCTTCTTCGGCTGATCATCAATGTCGGCCCGTTGAGGATCGCCGAACTTCGGCTGGGGATCAACCGCCACACCGCGGACATCCCAACCACCGTCCATCAGTGCGGCCCGAGGGGACAGGCGGCGTTCTTAGCCGTCGGGGGCATCGGGTCTGTGAACAGCGTGTGATGGTGAGTTTCGTCGGTGGTGGCGTGGTCGATGATCCAGCCCAGTGCCGAACCCGAGCCGAGCAGGCAAATGCCCGGCCCCAATTCGTGCGTAGCGCCGCCGCGGATCTTGATGGTGGCGTGCGCAGGCCGTCGGGTAGCGGGTGGGCGCTACCAGCGGGTAGCACGAACGAAATCCTTGATGCCCCAAACCGTTTAAGCGTTACTGCAGGGTACAGGTACCGAGCGGGACCCGCTGCCGGGCCTAGTTGCTTATCGGTGGTGGTTGCGGCTGGAAGGGTTCATACCACCACCAGTCGGCGCGCTCGCCGGTGGGCCCAGGCCACGGCGCTACCGCCGGCGGCGGCTTCGTCGACGCCCGCGCCAACGATCCCGCGCTCAAAGGTCGGCCCGCGCTGTCGGCGACGGTGAGGTTGTCTGCCGGTCCGGTAATGGTGATCAGGCCCCGATGGTGTGCCCGGTGGTGATACGGGCACACCAGCACCAGGTTGGCCAGCTCGGTGGCCCCACCGTCCTGCCAATGTCGGATGTGGTGGGCGTGCAAACCCCGGGTGGCCCCACAACCGGGAACCACACACGTGCGGTCGCGATGCTCAAGCGCACGACGCAACCGACGATTGATCTGACGAGTCGTTCGACCGCAGCCAATGACCTGCCCGTCACGTTCAAACCAGGCCTCAAAGGTGGCATCACAGAGCAGATATCGGCGTTCGGACTCGCTGAGCAGCGGACCCAGGTGCAGGCCAGCGGCACGCTCCTGCACGTCTAGATGCATCACCACGGTGGTGTGCTGCCCATGTGGCCGACGAGCCACCTCGGCGTCCCAGCCGGCCTCAACCAGACGCAGAAACGCCTCAACATTGCCCGGCAACGGGGGCCGCTGATCCGACACACCGTCGCTGTTGTCGTGATCACGCTTGTACTCGGCGATCAACGCATCCAGATGAGACTGCAACGCCGCATCGAACTTCGCCGCCTCCACGTGCGGAAGCTTGATTCGCCAACAACTGAACTGCTCATCGGCGCTCCTGGTGATCGAGGGCCGCGGATCCGGCCGAAAATCCGGTTCGGGTTCGGGTCGCGGTTCCAACTTGAGCGCGGTCCGCAACTGATTCACCGTGGCAACCCCGGCCAACTGCGCATAATGCGCATCCGAACCCTCACCCGCCCGCCCCGCGATCACCCCAACCTGATCCAACGACAACCGCCCCTCCCGCATACCCCGGGCGCAGCGCGGAAACTCCGGCAACCGCCGCGCCACCGTGGCGATCGTGTGGGCGTTGCCCGACGAGCAGCCCATCTTCCAGGCCACCAACCCCGCCACCGACCGCGCCCCCGTCACACCCCACAACCCGTCGCGATCCAGCTCAGCCACGATCTCCACAATGCGCCCATCAATCGCATTGCGCTGACCGGCCAACTCCGCCAACTCCTCAAACAACACCTCCACACGCTCGGCAGGACTGACTACCGCTGCGCCAGACGTCGCGGTCGAGGACATGAGTTCATCATCGCAGCAGGGTCTGACAACTCCGGCCAACCCGAATCCACGCCCGGGGCCGTGCCGTCATCACCCCGCAAAGAGATGCTCGGCTCCGCCGGTACGGGCACCCCACGATCCAACACCGCCTGCTCAGCCGCCGACCACTCAACAACCACAACCGTCAATGCAGTTAACCCGGCCCCACCACGGCCCCAACTACGGCGCTCGATCCAGCGCGATCCAACAACACCAAAACCACACGATCCGCACCGCACTCGCCCCCCGAAACGGTCCTCACGATGCCCACGATGGCCACCTGAACTATCCCAGGCTTTGTTCCTAGTCGGTGCGAGGGCCGGGGTTGGCTGGCTCGCGGGGTGTGAGGTGCCGGTGAGGGCGGCCTCGTACTCGGCCTGGACTCCGGTAGCCTAGGGCTTCGTGCAGGCATTCCTGGTTGTACCAGCCAGCCATTCGGCGGTTGCCAGTTTGACGTCGTCGATGCACCGCCAGGGTCTGCCGCGGTTGATCAACTCGGACTTGGAGGCGACGTTGACCGCGAGGGCGTTGTCATAACAGTCGCCACGAGACCCGACCGAAGGGGCGATCCCGAGCTCAGCCAGTCGGTCGGTATAGGTCAGCGATAGTTACTGCGATCCGGGGTCGGAATGATGCACCAACTCAGAAAGATCTGAATTTGATTGCCAAACAGCATGATTGAATACTTGTACGGGCAGATCTTCGGTGCGCATCGTCGCCGAGACGGCCCAAACGACGATCTTTCGGGTGCACACGTCGGTGACGAACGCGGTGTAGCAGAACCCCTGCCAGGTCCGCACGAACGTGATGTCGGCGACCCACAACCGGTTGGGCTTACTGCCTTGAATTGCCGGTTTACCAGATCAGCCGGCCGTGGTCGGCTACGTCGGTGACGGTGGTGAACACGGCCGTTGCACGCCGCACAGCCCGGCCTTGCGCATCAACGGGCGGGTTTGTTCTCTGCCGAGGTGCCAACCCTTGCGTTTCATGGCCTGGTGCATCTTGTTAATCCCGTAGACCGAGTAGTTGTCGCGGTGCGCCGTGCGTAGGCGAACTTGAGACTATGACTGTGTTTTCCGGCCAGTCGGATGCGCCCTGGCATGGCCGGCGGTAGGAGATCCAATCGTGCATTGTTTTCGTGCAGCCATCCAATACCCCCCTGGGTACTATGGCGGTGCCACTTCAACGAGATAGAGGGTGCATGTGATTGGTGATCAAGACAGCATCGCCGCGGTTCTCAACAGGTTACGCCGTGCTCAGGGACAGCTTGCCGGGGTGATTTCGATGATCGAGCAGGGCCGCGACTGCCGGGACGTGGTCACCCAGCTCGCCGCGGTATCGCGCGCACTCGACCGCGCCGGATTCAAGATCGTTGCGGCAGGGTTGAAGGAATGCGTGTCCGGGGCCACGGCCAGCGGCGCGGCACCGCTGAGTGCAGCTGAGCTAGAAAAGCTGTTCCTGGCGCTCGCTTGAATGGGCCCGAAGCCATCAATAACCAAGGCCGCCGTCCGTGTATACCCATAGGGGTATATTGGACGCCATGTCGGACCAGCCACGTCATCACCAGGTCCTCGACGACCTGCTGCCCCAACACCGCGCTCTACGTCACCAGATTCCCCAGGTGTACCAGCGATTTGTAGCCCTGGGCGACGCCGCGCTTACCGACGGCGCTCTCAGCCGCAAGGTCAAGGAGCTTGTGGCGCTGGCGATCGCGGTTGTGCAGGGGTGCGATGGCTGCGTCGCATCACACGCCCAAGCCGCGGTACGGGCCGGCGCTACAGCGCAAGAAGCCGCTGAGGCCATCGGGGTCACCATCTTGATGCACGGTGGACCGGCCACCATCCACGGTGCTCGTGCCTACGCGGCATTTTGCGAATTCGCTGACACAACGCCGTCCTAGTCGTCGCGGCCACCGAGCGGACCGCGCTGACCCGGGCTGAAACGTTCCGAGGCGGACTGGCGAAACGCATGGTAGGTCACGCGGAAATGCGGGGCGTGTTGGCGCGATGGCGATAGCCTTTGCCGAGGGTTCAATGGTGACCGGGCGCCCGCCGGGTTTCCATGAGGCGGGAGGTCCCTGATGTCCTATCTCGTCGTGGTGCCGGAGTTGGTCGCAGCGGCGGCAACAGATTTGGCGAACATCGGTTCGTCGATTAGTGCAGCCAACGCGGCCGCGGCGGCACCGACCACGGCACTGGTCGCAGCCGGCGGCGACGAGGTATCGGCGGCCATAGCCGCGTTGTTCGGAGCGCATGCTCGGGCATATCAAGCGTTGAGTGCCCAGGCGGCGATGTTTCATGAACAGTTTGTCCGGGCCCTCGCCGCCGGCGGTAACTCCTACGCCGTCGCTGAGGCGGCAACCGCGCAATCGGTTCAGCAAGATCTGCTCAACCTGATCAATGCGCCCACCCAGGCGCTGTTGGGGCGTCCGCTGATCGGCAACGGCGCCAACGGGCTGCCGGGTACGGGCCAGAACGGCGGCGACGGCGGGATTCTGTACGGCAACGGCGGCAACGGTGGGTCCGGCGGGGTCAACCAGGCCGGTGGCAATGGCGGGAATGCTGGGCTGTGGGGCAATGGCGGATCCGGCGGAGCCGGCGGGAACGCCACCACTGCCGGCCGCAACGGCTTCAACGGGGGCGCCGGGGGAAGCGGCGGTTTGCTGTGGGGCAATGGCGGTGCCGGCGGGGCCGGTGGGAACGGCGGTCCGGCTCCGCTCGTGGGCGGGGTGGGCACCACCGGTGGCGCCGGCGGGAACGGCGGCGGCGCCGGGTTGTTCTACGGTTTCGGCGGCGCCGGTGGGAACGGCGGGATGGGCGGGGTGGCACCGAGCACCGGCCCCTCGATGGGCATCCTCCCGGCCGGCGGTGTCGGCGGGCCTGGTGGCTCCGGCGGGGCGAGCGCGCTTGCCTTCGGCTCCGGCGGCGTCGGCGGTGCCGGTGGCTTGGGCGGGCCGACCGATGGCACCGTCCAGGGGGTGGGCGGCTTCGGCGGTCAGGGCGGCAACGGCGGGCAGAGCGGCTTGTTGTTTGGCAACGCGGGAGCCGGCGGGGCAGGCGCTGCCGGCGGAGCCGGCACCGGCGACACCGAGAGCTTCGGCGGCCACGGCGGGGCCGGCGGTGATGGCGGCGCTGTTGGCTTGATCGGTAACGGTGGGGGCGGCGGTAACGGCGGGGCCGGCGGCACCGGATCTCCCGGCGCTGTGGTGGGTGGTAACGGCGGCGTCGGTGGTCTGGGTGGCGCCGGCAGTCCCGGGGGTCTGTTGTACGGCACCGGGGGGGCCGGCGGCAATGGCGGACCGGGTGGTGACGGTGGTACTGGCGCGACGGTGGGCTTTGCCGGCTCCGGCGGTTTCGGCGGTGCGGGGGGCATCGCCCAGCTGTTTGGCACGGGTGGCATGGGTGGTAGCGGCGGTGGTATAGGCGCTGGCACCACGACCGTGGTGCCGCCCGACGTCGCCCCGGTGGGTGGCACAGGCGGCAATGGCGGTCGCGCCGGGCTGCTGTTGGGTGTGGGTGGCATGGGCGGTAATGGCGGTGCCACCAGCGTCGGCGGGACGCTCTACGCCGCCGGTGGAAACGGCGGCGACGGCGGGTTGGTGTGGGGCAACGGTGGCACCGGCGGGAGCGGTGGCGCCGGCGGGGCGGGCAGCGTCGGCAACGGCGGTGCGGGTGGCAACGCGGCACTGCTGTTCGGCAACGGCGGGGCGGGCGGGGCCGGCGGCGCCGGCGGCATCGGTGCCGGCGGAGCCGGCGGCTTCGGCGCGGTTCTGTTTGGCAACGGCGGGGCTGGCGGGAGCGGTGCCCCCGGTGGCATCGGCGCCGGTGGCAATGGCGGAAACGCGCTGCTGGTCGGCAACGGCGGCAACGGTGGGGCAGGTACCGGTGGGGCTGCTGGCGGTGCCGGTGGCTCGGGCGGGTTGCTATTCGGCCAAAATGGGATGCCCGGGCCGTGAGCGCCCCAACCCAGGCCAACCCCCTATGGGCAATCTGCACATCAATTGGCCAGGTCGACAGCAGACCGCACACATCTACGAGATTGGTTCCCGATCCGTGGGTGGGGCCGGGAAAAGCGGCTGTAAGAGTTGGCTAGGTTCAGTAGGGTGGCGGCGTGCATGAGGTGGCTGCTCGTGAGCAACGTTCGGACGGGCCGATGAGGCTGGATGCGCAGGGCCGACTGCAGCGTTACGAGGAGGCGTTCGCTGACTACGATGCACCGTTTGCGTTCGTAGATCTCGACGCGATGTGGGGCAATGCCGATCAACTGCTTGCGCGCGCCGGCGACAAGCCGATCCGGGTGGCGTCGAAGTCGCTGCGTTGCCGACCACTGCAACGCGAAATCCTTGATGCCAGTGAGCGATTCGACGGGCTATTGACGTTCACGCTTACCGAGACGCTGTGGCTTGCCGGCCAAGGTTTCTCGAACCTGTTGTTGGCCTACCCGCCGACCGACCGGGCGGCATTGCGTGCGCTTGGCGAGCTGACGGCCAAGGACCCGGACGGGGCGCCGATCGTGATGGTGGACAGCGTGGAGCACCTTGACCTGATCGAGCGCACGACCGACAAGCCGGTACGGCTGTGTCTGGATTTCGATGCCGGCTATTGGCGCGCCGGCGGGCGGATAAAAATTGGTTCCAAGCGCTCGCCGCTGCACACCCCGGAGCAGGCTCGCGCACTCGCGGTGGAGATCGCGCGGCGGCCGGCGCTAACGTTGGCGGCGTTGATGTGCTACGAGGCCCACATTGCGGGCCTCGGTGACAACGTCGCCGGCAAGCGGGTCCACAACGCGATCATCCGTCGGATGCAGCGCATGTCGTTCGAAGAGCTGCGCGAGCGTCGTGCCCGGGCCGTCGAGCTGGTGCGCGAGGTCGCCGACATCAAGATCGTCAACGCCGGTGGCACCGGCGACTTGCAGCTGGTTGCGCAGGAGCCGTTGATTACCGAAGCGACCGCCGGCTCGGGTTTTTACGCGCCGACACTGTTCGACTCGTATTCGACGTTCACGCTGCAGCCCGCGGCGATGTTCGCGCTGCCGGTATGCCGTCGTCCCGGTGCAAAGACCGTGACCGCGCTCGGGGGTGGCTATTTAGCCAGCGGGGTCGGGGCGAAGGACCGCATGCCGACTCCCTACCTGCCGGTCGGGCTGAAGCTCAATGCGCTGGAGGGAACGGGCGAAGTTCAGACACCGCTATCCGGTGATGCAGCCCGACGGCTGAAGCTTGGCGACAAGGTCTACTTCCGCCACACCAAGGCCGGTGAGCTGTGTGAGCGGTTCGACCATCTGCATCTGGTCCGTGGCGCTGAAGTAGTCGACACCGTCCCCACCTACCGGGGTGAAGGGCGCACCTTCCTCTAATGCTGAAATGGACGAGGCCCACCCGGCTCACCCGGCAGATGCGGGGCGGCCCGGTGGCCCAATTCAAGGCGCGCGAAGAGGAGCTGCCATGACACCGATCACCGCCCTGCCGACCGAGTTGGCGGCCATGCGCGAGGTAGTCGAGACGCTCGCACCCATTGAGCGTGCCGCGGGCGAGCCGGGTGAGCACAAGGCGGCCGAGTGGATCGTCGAGCGCCTGCGCACGGCGGGCGCGCAGGACGCGCGCATCGAGGAGGAGCAGTACCTCGACGGCTACCCGAGGCTGCACCTCAAGCTGTCGGTGATCGGGGTGGCGGCCGGCGTCGCGGGCCTGCTCAGCAGACGTTTGCGCATCCCCGCCGCGCTGGCCGGGGTGGGTGCGGGGCTGGCAATCGCCGACGATTGCGCCAACGGGCCGCGCATTGTGCGCAAACGAACGGAGACGCCCCGGACGACATGGAACGCGGTAGCCGAGGCCGGTGATCCTGCTGGTCAGCTAACAGTTGTTGTGTGCGCTCACCACGACGCCGCGCACAGCGGCAAGTTTTTCGAGGCTCATATTGAGGAGGTAATGGTCGAGCTGTTTCCCGGGATTGTGGAGCGCATCGACACGCAGCTGCCGAACTGGTGGGGGCCGATCCTCGCGCCCGCACTCGCCGGTGTCGGCGCCCTGCGCGGCAGCCGGCCGATGATGATCGCCGGAACGGTGGGTAGCGCCCTGGCCGCCGCTTTGTTCGCCGACATCGCGCGCAGTCCGGTCGTCCCCGGTGCCAACGACAATCTCTCCGCGGTTGCGCTGCTGGTCGCGCTGGCCGAGCGGCTGCGCGAGCGGCCGGTGAAGGGCGTGCGAGTGTTGCTCGTGTCCCTGGGGGCCGAGGAAACGTTGCAGGGCGGGATCTACGGGTTCCTGGCGCGACACAAACCCGAGCTGGACCGCGACCGCACATACTTCCTGAACTTCGACACCATCGGCTCACCCGAGCTCATCATGCTCGAGGGCGAGGGCCCGACGGTCATGGAGGACTACTTCTATCGGCCATTCCGGGATCTGGTCATCCGGGCGGCCGAGCGCGCCGACGCGCCGCTGCGGCGCGGCATCCGGTCGCGCAACAGTACCGACGCGGTGTTGATGAGCCGCGCCGGCTACCCGACCGCGTGCTTTGTGTCGATCAACCGGCACAAGTCGGTGGCCAATTACCACCTGATGTCCGATACACCTGAGAATCTCTGCTATGAGACGGTGTCCCACGCCGTCACCGTCGCCGAATCCGTGATCAGGGAGCTGGCCCGATGAGCCCGATATGGAGTAATTGGCCTGGTGAGCAAGTCTGCGCGCCGTCGGCGATCGTACGGCCGACCTCGGAGGCTGAGCTGGCCGACGTGATCGCGCAGGCGGCGAAAAGAGGCGAGCGGGTACGCGCGGTTGGCAGCGGGCATTCGTTTACCGACATCGCCTGCACGGACGGGGTCATGATCGACATGACCGGCCTGCAGCGGGTCCTCGACGTGGACCAGCCGACTGGCCTGGTGACGGTCGAGGGGGGCGCAAAGCTACGTGCGCTGGGACCCCAATTGGCGCAACGACGGCTCGGCCTGGAGAACCAGGGTGACGTGGATCCCCAATCCATCACCGGCGCGACCGCGACCGCGACGCACGGAACCGGGGTGCGTTTCCAGAATCTGTCGGCGCGGATCGTTTCGCTGCGGCTGGTCACCGCGGGCGGGGAAGTGCTCAGTCTGTCCGAAGGTGACGATTACCTGGCGGCACGGGTTTCCCTCGGCGCGCTAGGAGTGATCTCACAGGTCACCCTGCAGACGGTTCCGCTATTCACGTTGCATCGCCATGATCAGCGACGCTCGCTGGCGCAGACGCTGGAGCGCCTCGACGAGTTCGTGGACGGTAATGACCATTTCGAGTTTTTCGTATTCCCTTACGCAGATAAGGCGTTGACGCGCACCATGCATCGCAGTGACGAGCAGCCCAAACCCACGCCCGGGTGGCAGCGCATGGTCGGCGAGAACTTCGAGAACGGGGGATTGAGCCTGATCTGCCAGACCGGCCGTCGTTTTCCTAGTGTGGCGCCGCGACTGAACCGCCTGATGACGAACATGATGTCGTCCTCCACCGTGCAAGACCGCGCCTACAAGGTCTTTGCGACCCAACGCAAGGTCAGGTTCACCGAGATGGAGTACGCGATCCCGCGTGAAAACGGGCGCGAGGCGCTCCAGCGTGTCATCGACCTTGTGCGCCGTCGCAGCTTGCCGATCATGTTTCCGATTGAGGTGCGATTCTCCGCCCCCGACGATTCCTTCCTGTCGACCGCATATGGGCGCGACACTTGCTACATCGCGGTTCATCAATACGCCGGTATGGAGTTCGAAAGCTACTTCCGCGCCGTCGAGGAGATCATGGACGACTACGCCGGTCGGCCACACTGGGGTAAACGTCACTATCAGACCGCCGCCACGCTTCGTGAGCGCTATCCGCAGTGGGATCGGTTCGCCGCGGTTCGCGATCGCCTCGATCCGGACCGGGTGTTTCTCAACGACTACACCCGGCGCGTTCTCGGTCCCTGACAACGAATCAACGAACCCTCGTGGTGTTCGGCCGATATCGACACGGTCACAACCGCGTACCGATATCAGCGGTGGTATGGCGTAACGGGCACGATGCACAAATCATGGCAGCATGCGCGTTGGGAGCCACCGTCGCGAACCAAGCGTGCGCGTTCACGGATTCGTCCGCCTGAGTTGGCGGATATCGGTTGGGTTCAACAGGAGGTAGCCAACCCATGACGGCGAATCGAGGGCCCGCTGCAATCTCGAGCGGCTCGAACTCTGGCCGCGTTCTCGACACCGCCCGGGGTATCCTCATCGCTCTTCGGCGGTGCCCCGCAGAGACCGCGTTCGACGAGTTGCACAACGCCGCTCAACGGCACAGATTGCCGGTCTTCGAAATAGCTTGGGCACTAGTGCATTTGGCGGTCGAGGGAAGCACGCCATGCCGGAGCTTCGTCGATGCCCAGTCGGCGGCTCGGCGGGAGTGGGGTCAGCTTTTTGCGCATGCGGCGGCGTAATGCCAGCTTGGCGGTGGTGTGGGGAAGCACCGCCGCCAGCTAAACGGATCGGCTTCGAATCCAGGAGCCCAATCAGCGAGTCCAGTCCGGCGAGTCCGCGGCGGCGCGCAACGCGGCGATTATGCGCTGCTCTTTTTCCAGAAATCGTGCGGTGGGCGCCGGCACCGAGATCGCGATCACGTTGTCGCCCAGGGCGCGTCGTGCGATCGCAGCCGCGGATATCCCTGGGGTGTGCTCGTTGCGGTCGAAAGCGATACCGGTGCGCCGGATCTCGACGATCTCGCGCCGTAGACCTTCGGCCACCATGGGATCCAGACGGCAGAGCGCGGCCTCGGCGTCGGCGTCGTCGAGAGCAGCCAGCGCCGCTTTTCCATTCGCGGTTCCGTTCAACGGGAAGCGGAGCCCGACGGCTGAGACCGCACGCAGCCGGTAAGACGATTCGATCTGGTCGACAAACCACATTCGCTGGCCGCGCAGTACCGACAGGTCGACCGTTTCGCCGTCGGTCGCGCGGGCAACTCGCTCGACGGTCGGCCGGAACGCCGCGGCTATGTGGGCTCCGGTGACACTTCCGAATCCCAGCAAACGCTCGCCCAGTGCGAAGCGGCCGTGCGAATCGACACTAACCAGCCCCACCTCGACCAGGCCGACCAGCAAGCGTCGAGTCGTCGATTTGGCCAGCCCCAGCCGCTCGCAGAGATCGACTAGGCGCAGGTGTCCCGGTTCGGCAGCTATTTCGTCCAGCGCGGCGACGGCGCGACGGAGCACCTGGATGCCTTCGTCGCGATTCGTTGTCGACTTTCCTTCCGTAGGCGGCACAACTGCAATATAGTGAACCGAAATACGGATCACAATGATTCGAAATACGGACCAGGAGTTTTGCTATGAGGGCGCTACCGGCCGGGCGGCACTTCTTCCGGGGCAGTGACGGGTACGAGGCGGCTCGCCGCGGCACCGTGTGGCATCGGCGCGTACCGGATCGCTACCCCGAGGTGATCGTTCAGGCTGTCAGTGCTGACGACATTGTCAGCGCCATCCGCTACGCCACGGTCAATGGCCATAAGGTGAGCGTCGTGTCCGGTGGGCACAGTTTTGCCGCCAGCCATCTGCGCGATGGCGCTGTGCTGCTCGACGTGAGCCGGATAGACCACGCCTCCATCGACGCCGATAAGGGCCGCGCGGTCGTCGGTCCAGGGAAGGGCGGCAGCGTGCTCATGGCCGAACTGGAGGCGCAGGGCCTGTTCTTCCCGGGTGGCCACTGCAGGGGAGTCTGTCTCGGAGGTTATCTGCTGCAGGGCGGATACGGCTGGAACAGCCGGATCTACGGCCCGGCGTGCGAGAGCGTGATTGGCCTGGACGTCATCACCGCCGACGGCGCGCAGATCCATTGCGACGCAGACAATCACGCCGATCTGTACTGGGCCGCCCGCGGCGCCGGTCCGGGCTTTTTTGGCGTCGTCACCTCGTTTTACCTGAAGCTGTATCCGAGGCCGGCCACCTGTGGCACCAGCGTCTATGTCTACCCATTCGACCTTGCCGACGAGGTCTTTACCTGGGCCCGCGCGGTCAGCGCCGAAGTCGACCCTCGGGTCGAGCTGCAAGCCCTTGCCTCCCGCGGTGAACCGAGCATGGGCATCGACGTCCCCGTCATCTCCCTTGCCTCGCCCGCTTTCGCTGACTCGCCCGAAGAGGCCGAACAGGCCCTCGCCCTGTTCGGCACCAGCCCGGTTGTCGAGCAGGCACTGGTCAAAGTCCCTTATATGCCAACCGATTTGCCTGCCTGGTATGACGTCGCGATGACCCACTACCTGTCAGACCATCACTACGCGGTGGACAATATGTGGACGTCGGCGTCCGCTGAGGACCTGCTGCCGGGTATCCGCTCAATCCTGGACACGCTGCCCCCGCATCCGGCGCACTTCCTCTGGCTGAACTGGGGTCCATGCCCTCCCCGTCAAGACATGGCCTATAGCATCGAAGCCGACATCTACTTGGCGCTCTACGGCTCCTGGAAGGATCCGGCCGACGAGGCGAAGTACGCCGACTGGGCGCGGTCCCACATGGCCGCGATGTCGCATCTGGCGGTCGGCATCCAGCTCGCCGACGAGAACCTCGGTGCGCGTCCGGCGCGCTTCGCCAGCGACGCGGCCATGGCCAAGCTCGACCGGGTGCGCGCCGAATACGACCCCGACGGTTTGTTCAACAGTTGGATGGGAAGAATCTGATGGCCAGCGATCTGTACCTGGGCTACCGCAACGACGACGCGGACACGCCGTTCGGCAAGTTCTTCAAACCCGAGATGGCCCCGCTGCCACAGCATGTCGTGGTGGCGTTGCAGCATGGCCCCCAGGCCGGGATGGCGTTGCTCGCCTTCGACGACGCCGCGAGCATCGTTGATGAGGGCTATCAGCAGACCGAGAACGGCTACGGGATTCTCGGCGACGGCAGCATGCAGGTATCCGTGCGCACCGACATGCCCGGGGTCACTCCCGCGATGTGGGCATGGTGGTTCGGCTGGCACGGCAGCGACACCCGCCGCTACAAGCTGTGGCACCCGCGGGCCCATCTATCGGCGCGGTGGAAGGACGGCGACCAGGACAGCGGGGCCGGCCGTCGGGGCGCGCAGCGTTACGTCGGCCGCTGGTCGATGATCAGCGAGTACATCGGCTCGACGAAACTGGGTGCCGCAATACAATTCGTCGAGCCGGCGGCCATGGGTCTGCCCGACGACAGCGACGATACGGTGTCGATCTGTGCGCGGTTGGGCTCTGCTGACGCCCCGGTGGATGCGGGCTGGTTCGTCCATCAGGTCCGATCGACGCCGGGCGGGTCCGAGATGCGGTCACGGTTTTGGATGGGCGGACCGCACATCGCGGTGCGCAAGGCACCCGAGGTCGCGTCCAAGGCGGTGCGTCCCATCGCGTCGAAGCTAATCGGCGTCTCGGAATCGACCGCGCGTAATCTGCTGGTGTACTGCGCGCAGGAGATGAACCACCTGGCGGGGTTCTTGGCGGACCTGTGGGAAAGCTTCGGTGACGAGTGAGGTTTCAGCTTTGCTCGGCAAACGCTGGCGCCACGTATTTTTCGACCAGCCGGCGTTCGGCTTCGTCGTTCTCAGCTGGCCAATACATCAGTGAGAGCACCACGCGTACCACCCATTTCGCGCCTTGCGGATCACCGCCGGCTATGCCGGTGAGCTCGGTAGCAAAGTCCGCAAGCAACGGTGACTCGGTGAGCCAGGCCAATTCACCGGCGCCACCGTGGATCGAGCCGAACATGAGCTTGCCCAGCGGGTCGGATCGGATTCGCTGAAGCGATAACAGGATCGCCGCGACGACTCGCTCCCGCCCCCGCAGAGTTTCGACATCCGAGCGCACGCCGTCGGCGATCCGGGCCGCGGCCCGGGTCAGAACGACATCCCGGATCTGGGCCTTGCCGCCGGCACGGCGGTAGATGGTCGCTCGGGAGCAGTGGACCTCGCGGGCTAATTTGTCGATGTCGAGTGCGTTGAGCCCGTAGCGCGTAATGAGGTCGGTTGCGGCGGCGTAGATCCGTTCGGCAGCGATCGTGCGGCGGTTGCCGCCCACGATCCAATCGTTACCCGGCACTGGTCAGGCGCATTTCCATCGAGAGGCGAAGAGCGATTCTTCTCATAGTGAGACACAAACCTTACTTATTCTCATCGTAGTTGCAGGTCCGCCTCCCGCGGTGAGACGTTCGCCGAAAGGCTCCCCGGGCGCAGTTCTCGACTTGCAGCGACGCGTTGACCAGGCGGTATCCGCCGATCACGCTGAACTAATGACAATTGCCAAGGATGCCAACACGTTCTTTGGTGCCGAATCCGTGCAGGACCCCTACCCGCTGTATGAGCGCATGCGCGCCGCAGGCTCGGTCCACCGGATCGCTAACTCGGACTTCTATGCCGTGTGCGGTTGGGACGCTGTCAATGAGGCCATCGGTCGTCCGGAGGACTTCTCCTCGAATTTGACCGCCACGATGACCTATACGGCCGAGGGCACCGCTAAACCGTTCGAGATGGACCCACTCGGCGGACCCACACACGTGTTGGCCACCGCCGACGATCCTGCCCACGCCGTGCACCGCAAGCTCGTGCTGCGTCACTTGGCGGCCAAGCGGATCCGCGTTATGGAGCAGTTCACCGTACAGGCTGCCGACCGGCTGTGGGTCGACGGCATGCAGGATGGGTGCATCGAATGGATGGGCGCCATGGCCAATCGCCTACCGATGATGGTCGTAGCTGAGCTCATCGGCCTGCCCGACCCCGACATCGCCCAGCTGGTGAAGTGGGGATACGCGGCCACTCAGCTACTCGAAGGGTTGGTCGAAAACGATCAGCTCGTCGCCGCGGGTGTGGCGTTGATGGAGCTCAGCGGTTACATCTTCGAGCAGTTTGACCGTGCCGCGGCCGATCCGCGGGACAATCTGCTCGGTGAGCTTGCCACCGCCTGCGCATCGGGGGAGCTGGACACTCTCACCGCCCAGGTCATGATGGTCACCTTGTTCGCCGCCGGCGGCGAGTCCACGGCGGCGCTGCTGGGCAGCGCGGTATGGATACTGGCGACACGTCCCGATATCCAGCAACAGGTGCGCGCGAACCCCGAGCTGCTGGGAGCGTTTATCGAAGAGACGCTGCGTTACGAGCCGCCATTTCGCGGCCACTACCGCCACGTGCGAAACGCCACCACCTTGGACGGCACGGAACTGCCCGCGGATTCGCACCTGCTGCTGTTGTGGGGCGCGGCCAACCGCGATCCAGCCCAGTTCGAGGCACCCGGCGAGTTCCGTCTTGACCGTGCAGGAGGCAAAGGCCACATCAGTTTCGGAAAAGGGGCCCACTTCTGTGTCGGCGCTGCACTGGCACGCTTGGAGGCTCGAATCGTCTTGCGTCTGCTGCTCGATCGCACCTCGGTAATTGAGGCAGCCGATGTCGGCGGGTGGTTGCCCAGTATCCTGGTGCGCCGCATCGAGCGGCTAGAGCTAGCTGTACAATAGGCGCTCGACGACTCCTATTGCAGCACAACGGATATCAGCAACAGCAGGTGCCAACCGCGGCGATCGGATGCGTGAGAATAGTGAAAGTGGTTGTCGCGGTCAGGATTTCTGCGATCAACCCTACCCGCATGACGCCGGCGGGTGGCCCCCGCCGGCCACGATAAATGCTTCGACCGCCGTGGCCCGCTCGTAACCTTCGACCTCCACGCGCCACTCGTAGATTCCTGGTTCCAAGGGAATTCCCGCAGGAATGTTGAGGGTGAGCGGCATGCGAACCGAGGTGCCGTGGATTGCGCCAGGAGCGCGGCCCGCCTCGGCGGCGGCTTCAAAGAGGATCCGCTGCGGCCCGTGTGGTCCCGGCACGACCACCGGATCGCCGTCGGCGGTGAGCAACTGGCATTTCAGCTGGTGCTGCTTATTGGTCTCATCCCAGTCGATGTCAAGGAACAGTACCAAAGCGAATGGGGGGGTCGGTGTTTGGCATTGCCGCCAGCCCAGCCCGAGCGCATGGACCTTCCCGGACTGGGCATCAGCCTGCGCCGCGTCCGACAGGAACAGACTGACCCTCATGTCGCCGCCGCTGCGATCGAACTCCCGGGTTCCGATTCCACCCCTGTCCTTCCCCAATGTGCAACTAGCCGAAGGTCGGTCAATACCGCACCCACTTAGACTGACTCCATCCCGACGGCAGGATAATACGTGGCGACCGGTAGATCTATGTTGTGCTATCTGGGCGGTGGCAGCTGGCGCGGACCGTCGGGGGAACGCAGTTCATGCGGACCCTCCCGTTGGGTCAGCTCCCCGGTCGACCCAACTGATAGGCTCGCCAGGTCTCGCGGAGGCACCTGCGCTAACGGCGGGTGATCATCGTTGGTAGCCAGCCGGCTACGGCGCGCAGAGTCCGACGATGCGATCGGGTTGCTTTCGGCAGGGGCAGCCGGGGAGTGGGATTCCAGCGGGGGCTGGTCGTTGGGGTCGGAACCTTCGGCATTGACCGTCACCTTGTGGGTGCGCTTGAACGAAAACGCGATCTCCTCGACCTCTTCGAACACCTGACGCGCGGTGCGCAACGGCGCAGTGGTGTTGTCGAGCATTCGTGCGACAAACGGCGGCACCAGTGGGCGAATCCACCGAGCCGCAGCCTTGGTGGCGTCTGGGATCGACCGGATCACTGGGGTTGCACGCTTCTCGCGTGGTTCAACCGCACCCTCCGGTTGGACCTGTGCCGGCAGGTTTTTCGCGATACCGGGGCGGTGATGGGCTGCCCCAGCAGGCAATTGGGCGACCGTCCGGCTGGCAGCTTCGGTTTCGGCGGCGATGGGCAGATACACCTCGTCCTCCACTGGCTGCAAGGTTCGCTCCGACGAAGCGCGCACTGGACCTTCGAGCGCTTCGACGACTCGGCGGCGTTGCTGTTCGCGGTCGATTTCGGCCTGGGCCTCGATGGCGAGGCGGGTCTGGGTGAGTTGGTGCTCGGCCCACATGATTTCGGCGGCCCGGCGAACCTCCGCCCGCTTGATCGCGATCGCGGTGTCCGCCTCCAACTCGGCGCGCTCCCGTTCCGCTCGCGCGGCCGCGTGGCGATCGTGCGTTGTGTCACCGCGCCATAGCCGGAGAATCAGCGGCAACAGGTACAGCAGCGCGAAGAAAGCGATCGCCAGCATTCGCGCCGTCAAGGCGCCGGCGCTGGCCAATGTCAGATCGTTCATGGCGACCCAGCGCGAGCCCAAACCACGACCCGCATCCGCGACCACGGCCTGGCGCACCTCGGCAAGAGCCTGCTCGTCGTGTGCCATTTTGGCGTCCAAGGCAGGTGCTTGGTGATCACGAGCCGCCAGCGCGTTGTCCAGCTCACGCTGCGCGTCGGCGAGAAGCTGGTTCGCCGTTCGTGTTTCGGGCCCTCGGCCGGGAACGCCGGTGATCCGGGTCTGCGGGCAGGCCGGAGTTGGGTGGTATTCGCAGCGTGCGACGACCAGCGCATCCTCCAGTCGTCCGCGCGCCCGCTCGACCGCGCTGTCCAGCGCAGTGCGCGCATTGCGGGCCTGTTGCAGGGAGGCCGACGCTTGCACGGCCGCCGGCGTCGCGTCGGCGCTGTGCATAGCTTGTTCATCGAGACGGCGGTCGATGGCACCGGAAAACATGACCAGCGCAGCGAGTTCGCCGACGACGAAACCGACGGCGACCGCGACGGACGCGCGTCCCGTAACGCCGGCCCGACCGCGAGCTGGGCCACTGGCCGTACCGCGGGTCACCGCGCCGACCAGCAGGCCGAGCACCAGGGCGAGCGAGGCAGCCCCGATGGGGGACGAGATCGGCCCCTGGGCCGCCTCGCTCACCGCGAGGCTCGCGAGGAGTCCGGCCAGCGCGGCGCCCACGGCCACAATCACGCCGGCCACGGCGTGCGTGGACCGCTCGTGACGCTCGCCGAGTTCGCGCCAGTGTCCGCCGCCGAGCCAGGTAAGCAGCCCCTCGATTCCGGACACGGCCGAGCGCTGCTCAGCATATTCGTGGGCGCACATGAGACTGAAAACACCTCCTGCTGGTCAAGCCTGGCAGGCCCCCGCCCGACACACCGAATCGAAGCGGCCCCTTGTGGTGTTGTTCACAACTGCGCGAGAGATGACGCAGATCACGTCGCGGCTGCCCAGCCGAATCCTCAGCGAGTTCAATGTCAAAATTACCGCGGCGCGAGCGGATCAGCGGCCATTATGGCAGGTGACGTGAGACGGTATACACCTATGCAAAATCACGACTACGTTACCTACGAAGAGTTCGGCCGCAGATTCTTCGAGGTAGCAGTTACCCCGGACCGCGTCGCCGCCGCGTTTGCCGACATCGCGGGCAGCGAGTTCGCAATGGAACCGATCTCCCAGGGCCCCGGCGGGATCGCCAAGGTTAGCGCGAACGTCAAGATCCGAGAGCCCCGGGTGACGCGAAAGCTGGGTGACCTGATCACGTTTGTCATCCATATCCCGCTGTCGATCGATCTCCTTCTTGACCTGCGCCTCGACAAGCAGCGGTTTATGGTCGCCGGCGACATCGCGCTGCGCGCCACCGCACGCGCCGCCGAGCCGCTGCTACTGATTGTCGACGTCGCCAAACCGCGGCCCTCTGATATCACGGTCAACGTGTCGTCGAAGTCGATCCGCGGTGAGGTGTTGCGCATCCTCGCAGGCGTTGACGGTGAGATTCGGCGATTTATCGCCCAGTACGTCTCTGCCGAGATCGACTCGCCCAAATCCCAAGCCGCTCAAGTCATCAATGTGGCCGAACAATTGGACTCTACCTGGAGCGGCCCGTAGCCAGCTCTGGATGCAGTCTGGCTGCCGGCCACCGAAAGCTCACCAACAGCTCATCGGTGAGGTCGTCGCAGCGCGCACCGCCTCGGCCAAGGTGGCTGCCCTGCGATCGGTGAAGATGTCCTCGAGCAGCATCGGCTGACCGTCGGGGCCGGTGAGCGGCACCCGCCAGTTCGGGTACTCGTCGGTGGTGCCAGGCTGGTTTTGCGTCCGGCGGTCGCCGACCGCATCGGTCAACGCCACTGCCAACAGCCGCGAGGGCGTTCGGCCCAGGTAGCGGTAGAGAGCCAGGACGGCCTCCTCCGAGTCGGGCTCGGCACCGTCCGCCAGCAGTCCGACCCGGCGCAGCTCGGCCATCCAGGCTGCCCGGTCGGCCCGGGCGGATTCGAGTTCCGCCTCCACGGGGTTGGTTAACAACCCAAGGGACTCGCGCAGCCGTACCTGGTCGCCGGCCAGGTAGCCGGCGGTCGGCGGCAGATCATGGGTGGTCACCGACGACAAGCAGTACTCCCGCCAGCGTTCGGCCGGCAATGGTGTTCCAGCCGGCCCGCAATCTCGATCCTGCTCAAACCAGAGAATTGAGGTGCCCAGCAGGCCCCGCAATAGTAGATAGTCGCGTACCCACGGCTCGACGGTGCCGAGATCCTCACCGACGACAACCGCCCCGGCCCGGTGGGCTTCCAGGGCGACGATGCCGATCATCGCGTCGTGGTCGTAGCGCACATAGGTGCCTTGGGTGGGCGGTGCGCCGTCGGGGATCCACCACAACCGGAACAGCCCGATGATGTGGTCGATGCGTACCGCACCGGCGTGCCGCAACGCGGCCTGGATCAGCGCGCGAAACGGTCGGTACTCCTGCTCAGCGAGCCGGTCCGGCCGCCACGGTGGCTGCGACCAGTCCTGGCCGAGTTGGTTGAACTCATCCGGCGGCGCACCTGCGGTCACACCTTGGGCCAGCACGTCCTGCAGAGCCCAGGCGTCGGCCCCGTTGGGGTGCACGCCAACGGCGAGGTCTGCCATGATGCCCAGCGACATGCCGGCCCGGAGCGCCTGCGACTGCGCACTGGCGAGCTGCTCGTCCAGCTGCCACTGCAGCCAGCGGTGGAAATCGACGGCATCGGCGTGTTTGTCGACGAAATCGGCGACACCTGAGGCATCGGGATGCCGCAGCGATTTCGGCCATCGATGCCAATCATCGCCGTACGTCTCGGCCAGCGCGCACCAGGTGGCGAAGTCGTCGAGGGCGCGGCCCTCGCGGGTACGGAAGGCGGCGTAGGCCAGCTCGCGACCCGCCGACCGCGGCACCCGGTGCACGAGCTTGAGTGCTGCGCGTTTGGCCGCCCAGGCGCTGTCGCGGTCAATGGTGTCGAGCTGGTCGGCGTGCTGTTGCACGTTGGTGCGCAACCGTTGCACCCGGCCACGCTTGGGCAGATCGACGAGTTCCGGAATGGCCTCCACCCGAAGGTAGAGAGGGTTGACGAAGCGTCGCGATGTCGGCAGGTAGGGCGATGGTTCGATTGGCTTCGAGCGCCCAGCGGGCCCGGGAAGCGTAGCCGCATGCAGGGGATTGACCAGCACATAGCCGGCACCGTGCGCAGACGCCGACCACAGCGCGAGATTCGCCAAATCGGTGAGATCCCCGATGCCCCATGACTGCCGGGACCGCACGCTGTAGAGCTGGACGGCCAGGCCCCAGGCACGACGGCCTGCCAGCTTGTCCGGCAGCCCCAACCAATCCGGCGTCACGACAACAGCGGCGCTGGCCTGCGAGTCGCCCGAACGCAGATTCACCCGGTGGTAGCCGAGGGGCAGGTCGGCGGGCAACACGAAGCTGGCCTCGCCGATCCAGCGTCCGTCAAGATCGAATGGCGGGGTGAAATTGTCGACCTGCACCACCTCGGCACGTGTCGTGCCGTCCTCGAGCTGCAACCACACGTCGGCCGGAGCGCCATCGGTCACATGCACCCTGAACTGCGTCTGCTCTCCGGCGCGCATGACGATGGTCGCCGGCAATGGACGCGCCCAGTAGGACCGCAGCTGCGCGGCCAGGGCGTCATTGCGTTGCTGTTCGGTCTGGGCGGGAACGCCGAGGGCGGCAAGAGCAGCCACCAATGTAGCCTCGGAGACCAGCACCTGCCGGCCAGTCCAGTCCGTGTACTCGGTGGCAATGCCGAATCGTCGGGCAAGTTCGACCAGCGAAGGCGCGAGCTCGGTCATGTCGCCCATCTTGCGTCCGGCACCCGTGTGCGGGCGAGCGCAGGAATCTGAGCCTTCCGTCAGCACAGCACGGTTGGCTACCGTACACCACTACGTTGCAGGTCAACGAGGTAGACTGCGGAGCGGACAGTTCCACAGGCGGACTCGGTCATTCGCCGCTACCATGCCCAGTGAAGACACGACGAATCCTTGGGGGATCCGCGCAGTGGCAAATACCCAGGTCAATGTCCAGGTGTTCTGAGCAGACCGGAAGGTGATCTAGCGTGGCTGAAGAGAGCCGCGGGCAGCGGGGGTCGGGGTATGGCCTTGGGTTGTCCACGCGGACCCAGGTAACCGGTTATCAGTTCCTGGCGCGTCGAACCGCAATGGCGTTGACACGCTGGCGTGTGCGTATGGAGATTGAGCCGGGTCGGCGGCAGACGTTGGCGGTGGTGGCGTCGGTGTCGGCGGCGTTGGTGATCTGTCTGGGGGCGCTGTTGTGGTCGTTCATCAGCCCGTCCGGCCAGTTGAATGAGTCGCCGATCATCGCAGACCGCGATTCCGGTGCGCTCTATGTCCGTGTCGGTGACAGGTTGTACCCGGCGCTGAATTTGGCATCGGCACGGCTGATCACCGGGCGGCCGGACAACCCGCACCTGGTTCGGTCAAGCCAGATTGCCACCATGCCGCGCGGTCCGCTGGTGGGTATCCCGGGTGCGCCGTCATCGTTCTCGCCAAAGAGTCCACCCGCGTCGTCTTGGCTGGTCTGCGACACGGTAGCGACCTCGTCAAGCATCGGGTCGCTGCAAGGCGTGACGGTGACGGTCATCGACGGGACCCCGGACCTTACCGGTCACCGGCAGATTTTGAGTGGATCGGACGCGGTAGTGCTGCGCTACGGCGGAGATGCGTGGGTCATCCGGGAGGGGCGCCGGTCACGAATCGAGCCGACGAATCGAGCGGTGTTGTTGCCGCTGGGGTTGACGCCGGAGCAGGTTAGCCAGGCGCGTCCGATGAGCCGGGCATTGTTCGACGCTTTGCCGGTCGGGCCCGAACTGTTGGTGCCGGAAGTGCCGAATGCGGGTGGTCCTGCGACGTTCCCGGGCGCTCCCGGACCGATCGGGACGGTAATCGTCACACCGCAAATCAGTGGACCACAACAGTATTCGTTGGTCCTGGGCGATGGAGTGCAAACGCTCCCGCCGTTGGTGGCCCAGATCCTGCAGAACGCTGGTAGTGCGGGCAACACCAAGCCGTTGACCGTGGAACCCTCAACGCTGGCCAAGATGCCGGTGGTGAATCGGTTGGATCTCTCTGCGTATCCGGACAATCCCCTGGAAGTGGTGGACATTCGCGAGCATCCGTCGACCTGTTGGTGGTGGGAGCGGACGGCCGGTGAAAACCGGGCCCGTGTGCGGGTCGTGTCCGGGCCTACCATTCCGGTCGCGGCGACCGAGATGAACAAGGTGGTGTCGTTGGTGAAGGCCGACACGAGTGGCCGCCAAGCCGATCAGGTCTACTTCGGCCCCGACCATGCGAACTTCGTGGCCGTCACCGGCAACAACCCGGGGGCCCAAACGTCCGAATCGCTATGGTGGGTGACCGATGCGGGCGCGCGGTTCGGGGTGGAGGACAGCAAAGAAGCGCGTGACGCGTTGGGGTTGACCCTGACGCCGAGCCTGGCGCCGTGGGTGGCGCTGCGGCTGCTGCCACAGGGCCCCACGCTGTCACGAGCGGACGCGTTGGTGGAGCACGACACGCTCCCAATGGACATGACCCCGGCAGAGTTGGTGGTACCGAAATGAAGCGTGGTTTTGCCCGCCCGACACCGGAAAAGCCTCCGGTCATCAAGCCCGAGAATATTGTCCTATCGACACCGCTGAGCATTCCGCCGCCGGAGGGCAAGCCCTGGTGGCTGATTGTGGTTGGCGTCGTGGTGGTGGGCCTGCTGGGCGGCATGGTCGCCATGGTTTTCGCCAGCGGATCACACGTGTTCGGCGGCATCGGCTCGATCTTCCCGCTCTTCATGATGGTCGGGATCATGATGATGATGTTCCGCGGCATGGGCGGCGGCCAACAGCAAATGAGCCGGCCGAAATTGGACGCGATGCGCGCTCAGTTCATGTTGATGCTGGACATGCTGCGCGAGACGGCCCAAGAGTCGGCCGACAGCATGGACGCCAACTATCGGTGGTTCCACCCGGCGCCCAATACGTTGGCGGCCGCCGTGGGGTCACCCCGGATGTGGGAGCGCAAGCCCGACGGTAAGGACCTGAACTTCGGGGTTGTCCGCGTCGGCGTGGGAATGACGCGTCCCGAAGTGACCTGGGGTGAGCCGCAGAATATGCCGACCGACATCGAGCTGGAGCCGGTGACAGGTAAGGCGCTGCAGGAATTCGGGCGCTACCAAAGCGTCGTGTACAACCTGCCGAAAATGGTTTCGCTGCTGGTCGAACCCTGGTATGCGCTGGTCGGGGAACGCGAGCAGGTTCTGGGTTTGATGCGGGCGATCATCTGCCAGCTGGCGTTCTCCCACGGGCCTGACCATGTCCAGATGATCGTTGTCAGTTCCGATCTAGACCAATGGGACTGGGTGAAGTGGCTACCGCATTTCGGTGACTCGCGGCGGCACGACGCGGCGGGTAACGCGCGGATGGTCTACACCTCGGTTCGTGAGTTTGCCGCAGAGCAAGCCGAATTATTCGCGGGCCGTGGTTCTTTCACGCCTCGACACGCGAGTTCGTCGGCGCAGACCCCGACCCCGCACACCGTGATCATCGCCGACGTCGACGATCCGCAATGGGAGTACGTGATCAGCGCCGAGGGTGTCGACGGGGTGACGTTCTTCGACCTGACCGGCTCTTCGATGTGGACTGACATCCCGGAGCGGAAGCTGCAGTTCGACAAGACCGGCGTGATCGAGGCGCTGCCCCGCGACCGCGACACCTGGATGGTGATCGACGACAAGGCTTGGTTCTTCGCTCTCACCGACCAAGTCAGCATCGCCGAGGCAGAAGAGTTCGCGCAGAAGCTGGCGCAGTGGCGGCTGGCTGAGGCCTATGAAGAGATCGGCCAGCGGGTTGCCCACATTGGTGCCCGAGACATCTTGTCCTACTACGGGATTGACGATCCTGGCAACATCGACTTCGACTCGCTGTGGGCTAGCCGGACCGACACCATGGGACGGTCGCGATTGCGGGCGCCGTTCGGTAATCGCTCCGACAACGGCGAGCTGCTGTTCTTGGATATGAAATCGCTCGACGAAGGCGGCGACGGCCCGCACGGGGTCATGTCCGGGACGACCGGTTCCGGTAAGTCGACGTTGGTGCGAACCGTGATCGAATCGCTGATGCTCAGCCATCCGCCGGAGGAGTTGCAGTTCGTTTTGGCAGACCTCAAAGGTGGCTCGGCGGTCAAGCCGTTCGCGGGAGTGCCACACGTGTCGCGGATCATCACCGACCTCGAAGAAGACCAGGCGCTCATGGAGCGCTTTCTGGATGCGCTGTGGGGCGAGATCGCCCGCCGCAAAGCAATATGCGACAGCGCCGGTGTCGACGACGCCAAAGAGTACAACTCGGTGCGAGCCAGGATGCGTGCGCGCGGTCAGGACATGGCGCCGCTGCCGATGCTCGTGGTGGTCATCGACGAGTTCTACGAATGGTTCCGCATCATGCCGACGGCGGTCGACGTCCTCGACTCGATCGGCCGGCAGGGCCGCGCCTACTGGATTCACCTGATGATGGCGTCTCAGACCATCGAGAGCCGAGCCGAAAAGCTCATGGAGAACATGGGTTACCGCTTGGTGCTGAAAGCGCGTACCGCGGGAGCGGCGCAGGCGGCCGGGGTGCCCAACGCGGTGAATCTGCCCGCACAGGCCGGTCTGGGCTACTTCCGCAAGAGCCTCGAGGACATCATCCGATTCCAGGCGGAATTCCTGTGGCGGGACTACTTCCAACCCGGCGTCAGCATCGACGGCGAGGAAGCGCCTGCCTTAGTACACAGCATCGACTACATTCGCCCGCAATTGTTTACCAACTCGTTCACACCGCTGGAAGTTAGCGTGGGGGGTCCCGATATCGAGCCGGTAGTTGCCCAGCCCAACGGTGAGGTGCTCGAGTCGGACGACATTGAAGGCGGCGAGGACGAGGACGAAGAGGGGGTGCGCACCCCGAAGGTTGGGACGGTGATCATTGATCAGCTGCGCAAGATCAAGTTCGAGCCGTACCGGCTCTGGCAACCGCCACTAACCCAACCCGTCGCCATCGACGACTTGGTCAACCGGTTCCTCGGCCGCCCGTGGCACAAGGAGTACGGTTCGGCGTGCAATCTCGTGTTCCCGATCGGGATAATCGATCGCCCCTATAAGCATGACCAGCCACCGTGGACGGTTGACACCTCCGGGCCCGGTGCCAACGTGCTAATCCTGGGCGCCGGCGGTTCGGGCAAGACCACTGCGCTGCAGACACTCATCTGCTCAGCGGCACTGACTCACACCCCGCAGCAGGTTCAGTTCTACTGCCTGGCCTACAGCAGCACCGCGTTGACCACGGTCTCCCGCATCCCCCACGTGGGCGAGGTTGCCGGTCCCACCGATCCCTACGGTGTGCGCCGGACGGTGGCCGAGTTGCTGGCGCTGGTGCGCGAGCGCAAACGCAGCTTCCTGGAATGCGGAATCGCGTCGATGGAGATGTTCCGGCGCCGCAAGTTCGGCGGAGAGGCCGGGCCGGTACCCGACGACGGCTTCGGTGACGTCTACCTGGTGATCGATAACTACCGGGCCCTGGCCGAAGAAAACGAGGTGCTGATCGAGCAGGTGAACGTGATCATCAACCAGGGCCCCTCGTTCGGGGTGCACGTGGTGGTCACTGCCGACCGCGAATCGGAGCTGCGGCCGCCGGTGCGCAGCGGCTTCGGATCCCGTATCGAGCTGCGCTTGGCGGCGGTTGAGGACGCCAAGCTGGTGCGTTCTCGATTCGCCAAGGACGTTCCGGTCAAGCCGGGGCGCGGCATGGTTGCGGTCAACTACGTCCGCCTGGACAGCGACCCGCAGGCCGGCCTGCACACCCTGGTGGCTCGACCGGCGTTGGGCAGCACACCCGACAATGTCTTCGAGTGCGACAGCGTGGTCGCGGCGGTGAGCCGGCTCACCAGCGCCCAGGCTCCACCGGTGCGCCGGTTGCCGGCGCGTTTCGGCGTGGAACAGGTGCGGGAGCTGGCCTCGCGGGACACCCGCCAAGGCGTTGGCGCTGGCGGAATCGCCTGGGCGATATCGGAATTGGATCTGGCGCCGGTTTATCTGAATTTCGCCGAGAATTCGCACCTGATGGTGACTGGTCGACGCGAATGTGGCCGCACCACCACGCTGGCCACCATCATGTCCGAAATCGGGCGGCTCTACGCGCCGGGCGCCAGCAGCGCACCGCCTCCCGCCCCCGGGCGGCCCTCTGCGCAGGTATGGCTGGTCGACCCGCGCCGTCAGCTGCTGACCGCGCTCGGTTCGGACTATGTGGAGCGGTTCGCCTACAACCTCGACGGGGTGGTGGCGATGATGGGTGAACTTGCGGCGGCGTTGGCCGGTCGTGAGCCGCCACCGGGCCTGTCCGCCGAAGAGTTGTTGTCGCGGTCGTGGTGGAGCGGCCCAGAAATCTTCCTGATCGTCGACGACATCCAGCAGCTGCCGCCGGGCTTCGATTCACCGTTGCACAAGGCTGTTCCGTTTGTGAACAGGGCCGCCGATGTCGGCTTGCATGTGATCTTCACGCGCACCTTCGGTGGTTGGTCGTCAGCCGGCAGCGACCCGATGTTGCGGGCCCTGCATCAGGCCAATGCGCCACTGCTGGTGATGGACGCCGATCCCGACGAGGGCTTCATTCGCGGCAAGATGAAGGGCGGCCCGCTGCCCCGCGGTCGAGGCCTGTTGATGGCAGAAGACACCGGTGTGTTCGTCCAAGTGGCAGCCACCGAGGTGCGTCGGTAGTTCGGCCAAACCGATCAGCTCCAGCGTAGCGGCAAGTTCTTAAGCGCGAAGGACTTGGACGGGAACCGTATTTCGGGCGCGTAGTCCGGCGCGAGCTCGAAGTCGGGAATTTGATTCAGCCACTCGCCCACCAGCAGGGTGAGCTCTAAACGGGCTAGATGCGAACCCAGGCAACGGTGTGGACCGCCGCCAAATCCCCAGTGCCGGTGCACCTTTCCATCCATCACCAACTCGTCGGTGGACATCGCGTCGCTGCCGTCGCGGTTGACTGCGGCCATGCATAACCGCACTGGTGACCCCGCAGGCAGTGTCATGCCGCCGACGGTGACGGGCTCGGTGGTAACTCGCGGCGCCACCGGCGCCGATGGCTCCAGCCGGACGATCTCTTCGATGAAAACCCTGATCTGCTTGGGATTGTCGCGCAGCATGGCGCGCAGCTGTGGTCTGCGGGCGAGCTCGAGCAGCGAAAAGCCTACCGCTGCCGTCACGGTGTCCAGTCCCGCCAGTATCAGGAGGTGGCTCAAACCCAAAACCTCGATCTCGCTCAACGGGTCCTCGCCGATCTGCACTTGCGACAAGACGTCCGGCCCTGGGTTTCGCCGGCGTTCGGCGACCATGGCCGTGAGATACTCGAGCAGCTCGCGCGCCGCAGCGACATCGGCTTCGGTCGGGTGAGGTCGATCCGACATGGCGATGACGGCGTCTTTCCAGCCGATCAGACGGTCACGGTCTTCGAGCGGCAGGCCGTACAGGACGAGAAACAACTGAAACGGAAACAGATTCGCGAGATCGGCCATCGCCTCGCACTCGCCCCGGCCTGCGATGGCGTCGATCATAGCGACAGTGTGACGGCGCAGCGACGGTAGCGCCTTGCTCAAAGCGGCCGGGCTGAAGTATGGCTGCAGGATCCTGCGGTATCGGGTGTGCTCGGGCGGGTCGAACGCGAGCGGAACCACCGGCAGCGGATTTCCCGGAGGTTGCAGCGCTTTCCGCGACGAGAAAACCTTCGGATTCCGCAGCGCCGCGAGCACATCTTCGCGGCGCGTCAGGTAGTACCAGCCGTTCATGAACACCACGGGCCCCGCGTCGCGGAGGGTCTTCCAGCCGACACCCCGGTCAACGGCCATCGGTAACGTCGAATATTCGAGCCGCGGTAGATAAAACGAGCCGGCGTGGTCCTCGCCGGGGGTGGTCATGCGCTCAAGTCTTTCGTGTCTCCGTTCTTGTCGCAGGTCGCAGACGTAGCCAAGCGGTGCCGACCTAGCCAATATCGCACGTGGGCGTGCACCCACCATTGTGGTGTCGAGCGCATCTGGGGGCTCAGCGGCTAATCTTCGAAGCGAACTGTCCGGTCCAAGCTGGCGTGTGCTTTGGGCGGTAAAGGGAGGAAATCCCGTGAAAGTCCGTCTCGATCCATCGAGATGCGTGGGTCATGCGCAGTGCTATGCCGTCGATCCGGACCTGTTCCCGATCGACGACTCGGGCAACTCGATCCTGGCAGAGCACGAGGTGCGGCCCGAGGACATGCAGCTGACCAGAGACGGTGTGGCCGCTTGCCCCGAAATGGCGCTCATCCTCGAGGAGGACGACGCGGACTGACGATTCCGGGTCATACCACAAAATTAACGCTGGCCAAACGATCGTTTACGAGGAATGAATATTTGGCGTCATCGGCGCTGGAGGCCGGTATTGCAATCTAATGTGTTTTCTATGCAACAGTTGCGCAGCGACGCCGTTATCGACTAGCGGTGCTATATTCGGCGCCTTTTCGATGCCGAGCGCGCGTCTCGTTGGCCACGTTTGGTGGCAATGCTCATCAGGGCTCATCCGGATCGCCAACGCGATCGTGTGTGGAGAGGGAGGACTGGTTGGACTTCGGGGCGTTACCGCCGGAGATCAATTCGGGCCGTATGTATTGCGGTCCGGGGTCGGGGCCGATGCTGGCTGCGGCCGCGGCCTGGGACGGGGTGGCCGTGGAGTTGGGGTTGGCTGCGACCGGTTATGCGTCGGTGATAGCCGAGCTGACCGGTGCGCCGTGGGTGGGTGCGGCGTCGTTGTCGATGGTGGCGGCGGCCACGCCGTATGTGGCCTGGCTGAGCCAAGCCGCGGCGCGGGCCGAGCAGGCGGGGATGCAGGCCGCGGCGGCCGCGGCGGCTTATGAGGCCGCTTTTGTGATGACGGTGCCGCCGCCGGTGATTACGGCGAATCGGGTTTTGGTGATGACGCTGATTGCGACCAATTTTTTCGGTCAGAACTCGGCGGCGATCGCGGTCGCTGAGGCGCAGTACGCCGAAATGTGGGCGCAAGACGCCGTTGCTATGTATGGCTATGCGGCTGCGTCGGCGAGCGCGTCGCGGTTGATTCCGTTCGCGGCGCCGCCGAAGACCACCAACTCCGCTGGGGTGGTCGCACAGGTGGCTGCGGTCGCGGCGATGCCTGGACTGCTGCAACGACTTTCGTCGGCTGCATCGGTCAGCTGGTCGAATCCCAATGATTGGTGGCTCGTGCGGTTGCTGGGCTCGATTACCCCCACGGAAAGGACGACGATCGTTCGTTTGCTCGGTCAGTCGTACTTCGCGACGGGCATGGCGCAGTTCTTCGCCTCGATCGCACAGCAGCTGACCTTCGGCCCAGGGGGCACAACGGCTGGCTCCGGCGGAGCCTGGTACCCAACGCCGCAATTCGCCGGCCTGGGTGCAAGCCGGGCGGTGTCGGCGAGTTTGGCGCGGGCCAACAAGATTGGGGCTCTGTCGGTTCCGCCGAGCTGGGTCAAAACGACTGCACTGACCGAAAGCCCGGTCGCCCACGCGGTGAGCGCCAACCCTACCGTCGGTTCGTCACACGGACCGCATGGCCTGCTCCGCGGACTGCCGCTAGGGTCGCGGATCACTCGGCGTAGCGGCGCCTTTGCCCACCGATATGGGTTCCGTCACAGTGTGGTTGCCCGCCCGCCATCGGCCGGATAACGCCATGACCTCAGCTCGGCAGAAATGACAATGCTCCCAAAGGCGTGAGCACCCGAAGACAACTAAGCAGGAGATCGCATGTCGTTTGTGACTACCCAACCAGAAGCACTGGCGGCGGCGGCCGGCAGTCTGCAGGGAATCGGCTCCGCATTGAACGCCCAGAATGCGGCTGCGGCGACTCCCACGACGGGGGTGGTCCCGGCGGCCGCCGATGAAGTGTCGGCGCTGACGGCGGCTCAGTTCGCGGCACACGCCCAGATCTATCAGGCCGTCAGCGCCCAGGCCGCGGCGATTCACGAGATGTTCGTCAACACTCTACAGATGAGCTCAGGGTCGTATGCTGCTACCGAGGCCGCCAACGCGGCCGCGGCCGGCTAGAGGAGTCACTGCGATGGATTTTGGGGCGTTGCCGCCGGAGGTCAATTCGGTGCGGATGTATGCCGGTCCTGGCTCGGCACCAATGGTCGCTGCGGCGTCGGCCTGGAACGGGTTGGCCGCGGAGCTGAGTTCGGCGGCCACCGGTTATGAGACGGTGATCACTCAGCTCAGCAGTGAGGGGTGGCTAGGTCCGGCGTCAGCGGCGATGGCCGAGGCAGTTGCGCCGTATGTGGCGTGGATGAGTGCCGCTGCGGCGCAAGCCGAGCAGGCGGCCACACAGGCCAGGGCCGCCGCGGCCGCTTTTGAGGCGGCGTTTGCCGCGACGGTGCCTCCGCCGTTGATCGCGGCCAACCGGGCTTCGTTGATGCAGCTGATCTCGACGAATGTCTTTGGTCAGAACACCTCGGCGATCGCGGCCGCCGAAGCTCAGTACGGCGAGATGTGGGCCCAAGACTCCGCGGCGATGTATGCCTACGCGGGCAGTTCGGCGAGCGCCTCGGCGGTCACGCCGTTTAGCACGCCGCCGCAGATTGCCAACCCGACCGCTCAGGGTACGCAGGCCGCGGCCGTGGCCACCGCCGCCGGTACCGCCCAGTCGACGCTGACGGAGATGATCACCGGGCTACCCAACGCGCTGCAAAGCCTCACCTCACCTCTGTTGCAGTCGTCTAACGGTCCGCTGTCGTGGCTGTGGCAGATCTTGTTCGGCACGCCCAATTTCCCCACCTCAATTTCGGCACTGCTGACCGACCTGCAGCCCTACGCGAGCTTCTTCTATAACACCGAGGGCCTGCCGTACTTCAGCATCGGCATGGGCAACAACTTCATTCAGTCGGCCAAGACCCTGGGATTGATCGGCTCGGCGGCACCGGCTGCGGTCGCGGCTGCTGGGGATGCCGCCAAGGGCTTGCCTGGACTGGGCGGGATGCTCGGTGGCGGGCCGGTGGCGGCGGGTCTGGGCAATGCGGCTTCGGTTGGCAAGCTGTCGGTGCCGCCGGTGTGGAGTGGACCGTTGCCCGGGTCGGTGACTCCGGGGGCTGCTCCGCTACCGGTGAGTACGGTCAGTGCCGCCCCGGAGGCGGCGCCCGGAAGCCTGTTGGGCGGCCTGCCGCTAGCTGGTGCGGGCGGGGCCGGCGCGGGTCCACGCTACGGATTCCGTCCCACCGTCATGGCTCGCCCACCCTTCGCCGGATAGTCGCTGCCGCAACGTATTAACGCGCCGGCCTCGGCTGGTGTGGTCCGCTGCGGGTGGCAATTGGTCGGCGCCGAGATCTCGGTGGGTTATTTGCGGTGGGATTTTTTCCCGAAGCCGGGTTCAGCACCGGATTTCCTAACGGTCCCGCGACTCAACGGCACCGCGCCGTCAGCAAGTTCCGGTGGTGTTGATCGCGGTATCCATGCAGGTGGTGATGGCGCGGCGAGACTGGTCGTGTGCGCTGAAGCACAGGGTACTTGGCGGTTGTGGCTCCCGGGATGTAGCTGGCCGCCCAACGTCCCGCAGCGTCGGGGTCAGCGGCGGAGCAGCACGGCGATTTAGCCTCACAACCGAGCAGCTAGCTCGCGTTTCCCAGCGGCTCAATCCCCGTCGAGCCATTGAAAGGCACCTCAGATGTCGTTTGCGACTCCGCAACCGGAGAAAGGGTTCGGAATGGACTTCGGGGCGTTACCGCCGGAGATCAATTCGGGCCGTATGTATTGCGGTCCGGGGTCGGGGCCGATGCTGGCTGCGGCCGCGGCCTGGGACGGGGTGGCCGTGGAGTTGGGGTTGGCTGCGACCGGTTATGCGTCGGTGATAGCCGAGCTGACCGGTGCGCCGTGGGTGGGTGCGGCGTCGTTGTCGATGGTGGCGGCGGCCACGCCGTATGTGGCCTGGCTGAGCCAAGCCGCGGCGCGGGCCGAGCAGGCGGGGATGCAGGCCGCGGCGGCCGCGGCGGCTTATGAGGCCGCTTTTGTGATGACGGTGCCGCCGCCGGTGATTACGGCGAATCGGGTTTTGGTGATGACGCTGATTGCGACCAATTTTTTCGGTCAGAACTCGGCGGCGATCGCGGTCGCTGAGGCGCAGTACGCCGAAATGTGGGCGCAAGACGCCGTTGCTATGTATGGCTATGCGGCTGCGTCGGCGAGCGCGTCGCGGTTGATTCCGTTCGCGGCGCCGCCGAAGACCACCAACTCCGCTGGGGTGGTCGCCCAGGCGGTTGCGTCGGTCAGCTGGCCGAATCCCAATGATTGGTGGCTCGTGCGGTTGCTGGGCTCGATTACCCCCACGGAAAGGACGACGATCGTTCGTTTGCTCGGTCAGTCGTACTTGGCGACGGGCATGGCGCGGTTTCTTACCTCGATCGCACAGCAGCTGACCTTCGGCCCAGGGGGCACAACGGCTGGCTCCGGCGGAGCCTGGTACCCAACGCCACAATTCGCCGGCCTGGGTGCAGGCCCGGCGGTGTCGGCGAGTTTGGCGCGGGCGGAGCCGGTCGGGAGGTTGTCGGTGCCGCCAAGTTGGGCCGTCGCGGCTCCGGCCTTCGCGGAGAAGCCTGAGGCGGGCACGCCGATGTCCGTCATCGGCGAAGCGTCCAGCTGCGGTCAGGGAGGCCTGCTTCGAGGCATACCGCTGGCGAGAGCGGGGCGGCGTACGGGCGCCTTCGCTCACCGATACGGGTTCCGCCACAGCGTGATTACCCGGTCTCCGTCGGCGGGATAGCTTTCGATCCGGTCTGCGCGGCCGCCGGAAATGCTGCAGATAGCGATCGACCGCGCCGGTCGGTAAACGCCGCACACGGCACTATCAATGCGCACGGCGGGCGTTGATGCCAAATTGACCGTCCCGACGGGGCTTTATCTGCGGCAAGATTTCATCCCCAGCCCGGTCGGTGGGCCGATAAATACGCTGGTCAGCGCGACTCTTCCGGCTGAATTCGATGCTCTGGGCGCCCGCTCGACGCCGAGTATCTCGAGTGGGCCGCAAACCCGGTCAAACGCTGTTACTGTGGCGTTACCACAGGTGAATTTGCGGTGCCAACTGGTGAACACTTGCGAACGGGTGGCATCGAAATCAACTTGTTGCGTTGCAGTGATCTACTCTCTTGCAGAGAGCCGTTGCTGGGATTAATTGGGAGAGGAAGACAGCATGTCGTTCGTGACCACACAGCCGGAAGCCCTGGCAGCTGCGGCGGCGAACCTACAGGGTATTGGCACGACAATGAACGCCCAGAACGCGGCCGCGGCTGCTCCAACCACCGGAGTAGTGCCCGCAGCCGCCGATGAAGTATCAGCGCTGACCGCGGCTCAGTTTGCTGCGCACGCGCAGATGTACCAAACGGTCAGCGCCCAGGCCGCGGCCATTCACGAAATGTTCGTGAACACGCTGGTGGCCAGTTCTGGCTCATACGCGGCCACCGAGGCGGCCAACGCAGCCGCTGCCGGCTGAACGGGCTCGCACGAACCTGCTGAAGGAGAGGGGGAACATCCGGAGTTCTCGGGTCAGGGGTTGCGCCAGCGCCCAGCCGATTCAGCTATCGGCGTCCATAACAGCAGACGATCTAGGCATTCAGTACTAAGGAGACAGGCAACATGGCCTCACGTTTTATGACGGATCCGCATGCGATGCGGGACATGGCGGGCCGTTTTGAGGTGCACGCCCAGACGGTGGAGGACGAGGCTCGCCGGATGTGGGCGTCCGCGCAAAACATTTCCGGTGCGGGCTGGAGTGGTCAGGCCGAGGCGACCTCGCTAGACACCATGACCCAGATGAATCAGGCGTTTCGCAACATCGTGAACATGCTGCACGGGGTGCGTGACGGGCTGGTTCGCGACGCCAACAACTACGAACAGCAAGAGCAGGCCTCCCAGCAGATCCTGAGCAGCTAGCGCCGAAAGCCACAGCTGCGTACGCTTTCTCACATTAGGAGAACACCAATATGACGATTAATTACCAGTTCGGGGACGTCGACGCTCATGGCGCCATGATCCGCGCTCAGGCGGCGTCGCTTGAGGCGGAGCATCAGGCCATCGTTCGTGATGTGTTGGCCGCGGGTGACTTTTGGGGCGGCGCCGGTTCGGTGGCTTGCCAGGAGTTCATTACCCAGTTGGGCCGTAACTTCCAGGTGATCTACGAGCAGGCCAACGCCCACGGGCAGAAGGTGCAGGCTGCCGGCAACAACATGGCGCAAACCGACAGCGCCGTCGGCTCCAGCTGGGCCTAAAACTGAACTTCAGTCGCGGCAGCACACCAACCAGCCGGTGTGCTGCTGTGTCCTGCAGTTAACTAGCACTCGACCGCTGAGGTAGCGATGGATCAACAGAGTACCCGCACCGACATCACCGTCAACGTCGACGGCTTCTGGATGCTTCAGGCGCTACTGGATATCCGCCACGTTGCGCCTGAGTTACGTTGCCGGCCGTACGTCTCCACCGATTCCAATGACTGGCTAAACGAGCACCCGGGGATGGCGGTCATGCGCGAGCAGGGCATTGTCGTCAACGACGCGGTCAACGAACAGGTCGCTGCCCGGATGAAGGTGCTTGCCGCACCTGATCTTGAAGTCGTCGCCCTGCTGTCACGCGGCAAGTTGCTGTACGGGGTCATAGACGACGAGAACCAGCCGCCGGGTTCGCGTGACATCCCTGACAATGAGTTCCGGGTGGTGTTGGCCCGGCGAGGCCAGCACTGGGTGTCGGCGGTACGGGTTGGCAATGACATCACCGTCGATGACGTGACGGTCTCGGATAGCGCCTCGATCGCCGCACTGGTAATGGACGGTCTGGAGTCGATTCACCACGCCGACCCAGCCGCGATCAACGCGGTCAACGTGCCAATGGAGGAGATGCTAGAGGCAACGAAGTCGTGGCAGGAATCGGGGTTTAACGTCTTCTCCGGCGGAGATCTGCGCCGAATGGGCATCAGTGCCGCGACGGTGGCCGCGCTGGGGCAGGCGTTGTCGGATCCCGCGGCCGAGGTCGCAGTGTATGCGCGACAGTACCGAGACGACGCCAAGGGCCCCAGCGCCTCGGTGTTGTCGCTGAAAGACGGCTCCGGTGGACGCATCGCGCTGTATCAGCAGGCGCGAACGGCAGGTTCCGGCGAGGCGTGGCTGGCTATCTGCCCGGCTACCCCGCAGTTGGTGCAAGTAGGAGTGAAGACCGTTTTGGATACACTGCCCTACGGCGAGTGGAAAACACACAGCAGAGTATGACGCCAGGGCGTGAAACCCGAAGTACAACAACAAATTTGAGCATCAGATACAACCCAGATACGTACAGGGCAAATTGCTCTAGAATCGACTGCAATACTGCAAGGCAAGGTCAACCACAACGATTTGGTCGCGAGGCAAGGCAAATGAAATCGGAGTTAGTCGAGCCGCAGCTCCCGGTGGGCTACCGCGCCTCGGTGCCTACACCGACGGAGCTCCCCGCGCCACTGAAGCCACGGTGTAACACGTTTGCCATGGCAGGGGGTACAGGACGATGACCGCAGTAGCTGACGCACCTCAGGCTGACATTGAGGGTGTGGCATCGCCCCAGGCTGTCGTCGTGGGCGTCATGGCCGGCGAAGGCGTCCAGATCGGCGTCCTGCTGGATGCCAACGCCCCAGTTTCGGTGATGACCGACCCGCTGCTGAAAGTGGTTAATAGTCGGCTCAGAGAGCTCGGTGAGGCTCCACTGGAAGCCACTGGACGCGGCCGATGGGCGCTGTGTCTGGTGGACGGCGCGCCGTTGCGTGCTACCCAGTCGCTGACCGAACAAGACGTCTATGACGGCGACCGGCTGTGGATTCGGTTCATCGCAGACACCGAACGTCGCTCCCAAGTCATCGAACATATCTCCACCGCAGTCGCCTCGGATCTCAGCAAGCGGTTCGCCAGGATCGACCCGATCGTTGCTGTGCAGGTCGGGGCGTCGATGGTGGCGACCGGGGTTGTTCTTGCCACCGGGGTGCTCGGCTGGTGGCGCTGGCATCACAACACCTGGTTGACCACCATCTACACCGCGGTGATTGGTGTGCTGGTGCTGGCGGTCGCCATGTTGCTGTTGATGCGTGCCAAGACGGACGCGGATCGACGCGTCGCCGACATCATGCTGATGAGCGCGATCATGCCCGTGACGGTGGCGGCGGCAGCGGCCCCGCCCGGCCCGGTGGGCTCCCCGCAGGCCGTGTTGGGCTTCGGAGTGCTGACCGTCGCTGCGGCCCTGGCCCTGCGGTTCACCGGTCGCCGCCTGGGGATTTACACCACAATCGTCATCATCGGTGCGCTGACAATGCTTGCAGCCTTGGCGCGGATGGTCGCGGCCACAAGCGCGGTGACGCTGTTGTCGTCCTTGTTGTTGATTTGCGTAGTGGCCTACCACGCGGCGCCGGCACTGTCTCGGCGGCTGGCCGGCATCCGACTGCCGGTGTTCCCGTCCGCCACCAGCCGGTGGGTCTTCGAGGCTCGGCCCGACCTACCGACCACCGTGGTGGTGTCCGGTGGCAGCGCACCGGTCTTGGAAGGGCCGTCATCGGTGCGTGATGTGCTGCTGCAAGCTGAGCGCGCTCGGTCGTTCTTGAGCGGCCTGCTAACGGGACTTGGCGTGATGGTGGTGGTGTGCATGACATCGTTGTGCGACCCGCACACCGGGCAACGTTGGCTGCCGCTGATACTGGCCGGATTTACCTCGGGCTTCCTGCTGTTGCGGGGCCGCTCCTACGTCGACCGTTGGCAGTCGATTACCCTGGCCGGAACTGCGGTGATCATCGCTGCTGCGGTGTGTGTGCGGTACGCGCTGGAATTGTCCTCGCCGTTGGCTGTGTCCATTGTCGCCGCGATCCTGGTGCTGCTGCCGGCGGCGGGCATGGCAGCTGCTGCACATGTGCCCCACACCATCTACAGTCCGCTATTCCGCAAGTTTGTGGAATGGATTGAATACCTCTGCCTGATGCCGATCTTCCCGCTGGCGTTGTGGTTGATGAACGTCTATGCAGCGATTCGGTACCGGTAGCAGCAGGTCGTGGTGTGGTCGCGCGGGTACCGCGACCATTGCCGCAGTCTTGCTAGCTTCGGGCGCGCTGACCGGCCTTCCGCCAGCGTATGCAATTTCGCCTCCGACGATCGATCCGGGCGCGCTGCCACCCGACGGGCCGCCCGGACCGCTGGCGCCCATGAAGCAGAACGCCTACTGCACCGAGGTCGGGGTCTTGCCCGGCACCGACTTTCAGCTGCAGCCAAAATATATGGAGATGCTGAACCTGAACGAGGCTTGGCAGTTCGGCCGCGGCGACGGTGTGAAGGTCGCTGTCATCGACACGGGTGTGACTCCACATCCCCGGTTGCCGCGTCTGATCCCTGGCGGCGACTACGTGATGGCCGGTGGCGACGGTCTGTCGGACTGCGACGCCCACGGCACCCTGGTGGCGTCGATGATCGCGGCGGTTCCGGCGAACGGGGCGGTACCGCTGCCGTCGGTACCGCGCAGGCCGGTCACCATTCCCACGACCGAAACGCCGCCGCCGCCACAGACGGTGACCCTTTCACCGGTACCGCCGCAGACCGTGACCGTGATTCCGGCTCCACCTCCCGAGGAAGGAGTTCCGCCGGGCGCACCGGTGCCAGGACCGGAGCCGCCGCCGGCTCCTGGTCCACAGCCGCCGGCCGTGGACCGCGGTGGCGGCACGGTGACAGTACCCAGCTACTCCGGGGGCCGCAAGATAGCCCCGATCGACAACCCGCGTAATCCGCACCCGAGTGCGCCATCGCCAGCGCTGGGACCACCGCCGGACGCGTTCAGTGGGATCGCCCCCGGTGTCGAGATAATCTCCATCCGCCAGTCAAGCCAGGCCTTCGGCCTTAAGGACCCTTACACTGGGGACGAAGACCCGCAGACGGCGCAAAAGATCGACAACGTCGAGACAATGGCGCGCGCGATCGTGCATGCTGCCAACATGGGTGCTTCGGTGATCAATATCTCCGATGTGATGTGCATGAGTGCTCGTAATGTCATCGACCAGCGTGCACTGGGTGCCGCGGTGCACTACGCCGCGGTCGACAAGGACGCGGTCATCGTGGCTGCAGCGGGCGACGGCAGCAAGAAGGACTGTAAGCAGAACCCGATTTTTGATCCCTTGCAGCCCGACGATCCACGCGCTTGGAACGCGGTCACCACGGTGGTGACACCCTCGTGGTTCCACGACTACGTCCTGACGGTCGGAGCGGTTGACGCCAACGGTCAACCGCTCAGCAAAATGAGTATCGCGGGACCCTGGGTCTCCATTTCGGCGCCGGGAACCGACGTCGTCGGACTCTCGCCCCGTGACGACGGCCTGATCAATGCGATTGACGGCCCGGATAATTCGTTGCTGGTTCCGGCTGGCACCAGTTTTTCCGCCGCGATCGTGTCCGGGGTGGCTGCGCTGGTACGTGCTAAGTTCCCCGAATTGTCGGCGTACCAAATCATCAATCGGCTGATTCATACCGCCCGGCCACCCGCTCGCGGCGTCGACAACCAGGTCGGCTACGGTGTGGTCGACCCAGTGGCAGCACTGACTTGGGATGTGCCCAAAGGCCCGGCCGAGCCGCCCAAGCAGCTGTCAGCGCCGTTGGTGGTGCCGCAGCCGCCCGCCCCCCGCGATATGGTGCCGATATGGGTGGCCGCCGGGGGATTGGCCGGGGCACTATTGATAGGCGGTGCGGTGTTCGGTACCGCGACCTTGATGCGGCGATCACGGAAGCAGCAATGAAGGCTCAGCGCAGCTTCGGGTTGGCGTTGTCGTGGCCGCGGGTGACCGCGGTGTTTCTGGTGGATGTCCTGATCTTGGCGGTGGCCAGTCATTGCCCGGATTCCTGGCAGGCCGATCATCATGTGGCGTGGTGGGTCGGCGTCGGCGTGGCGGCCGTAGTGACGTTACTGTCGGTGGTCAGTTACCACGGCATCACGGTGATTTCGGGTTTGGCGACGTGGGTGCGGGATTGGTCGGCGGATCCGGGCACGACACTGGGTGCGGGGTGCACTCCGGCAATCGACCACCAGCGCCGTTTTGGGCGTGACACGGTAGGGGTGCGTGAGTATAACGGCCGGCTGGTCTCGGTGATCGAGGTCACCTGCGGTGAGAGCGGCCCGTCGGGTCGGCATTGGCACCGGAAATCGCCGGTACCCATGTTGCCGGTGGTCGCGGTCGCCGATGGTTTGCACCAGTTCGACATTCACCTCGATGGCATCGACATCGTGTCGGTGCTGGTGCGGGGCGGGGTTGATGCTGCTAAAGCTTCGGCCTCGCTGCAGGAGTGGGAGCCGCAGGGCTGGAAATCCGAAGAACGAGCCGGTGATCGCACTGTCGCCGATCGGCGCCGCACCTGGTTGGTGTTACGGATGAATCCGCAGCGAAATGTGGCTGCGGTGGCGTGTCGTGACTCGTTGGCGTCGACGCTGGTGGCAGCCACCGAGCGGTTGGTCCAGGATCTGGATGGGCAAAGTTGTGCGGCCCGGCCGGTGACGGCCGATGAGCTGACCGAGGTCGACAGCGCCGTGTTGGCTGACTTGGAACCGACATGGAGTCGCCCCGGTTGGCGTCACCTCAAGCATTTCAATGGTTATGCGACCAGTTTTTGGGTTACGCCGTCAGACATCACGTCGGAGACCTTGGATGAGCTGTGTCTGCCAGATAGCCCCGAAGTCGGGACGACCGTGGTCACGGTGCGTCTGACCACTCGGGTCGGGTCGCCCGCGCTATCGGCATGGGTGCGTTATCACAGCGACACGCGCCTGCCCAAGGAGGTAGCGGCCGGACTCAACCGGCTCACCGGTCGCCAGTTGGCCGCGGTGCGTGCCAGCCTGCCGGCCCCGACGCACCGTCCACTCCTGGTCATCCCCAGTCGGAACCTGCGTGACCACGACGAGCTCGTGCTGCCGGTGGGCCAGGAACTCGAGCACGCGACAAGCTCGTTTGTGGGGCAATGACACGCCCGCAGGCCGCCGCCGAAGATGCCCGCAACGCCATGGTCGCCGGTCTGCTGGCATCGGGGATCTCCGTCAATGGACTGCAGCCCAGCCATAACCCGCAGGTGGCCGCCCAAATGTTCACCACGGCGACCAGGCTGGATCCCAAGATGTGTGATGCCTGGCTGGCTCGGCTGCTGGCCGGCGACCAGAGCATCGAAGTGCTCGCCGGCGCATGGGCTGCGGTGCGGACTTTCGGCTGGGAAACCCGCCGCCTCGGCGTGACGGATCTGCAGTTCCGCCCCGAGGTGTCCGACGGGCTATTCCTGCGACTGGCGATTACCAGCGTAGATTCGCTGGCCTGCGCTTACGCGGCGGTCCTCGCCGAGGCCAAGCGTTACCAGGAGGCGGCAGAGCTGCTCGACGCCACCGATCCTCGCCATCCGTTCGACGCCGAGCTGGTGAGTTACGTGCGGGGCGTGCTGTACTTCCGCACCAAACGCTGGCCTGACGTTCTTGCGCAGTTCCCCGAGGCAACGCAGTGGCGTCACCCCGAGCTAAAGGCCGCGGGGGCGGCGATGGCCACCACGGCGCTGGCGTCGCTCGGGGTGTTCGAAGAGGCCTTTCGGCGCGCTCAGGAAGCAATCGAAGGTGACCGGGTGCCGGGCGCGGCTAACATCGCCTTGTACACCCAAGGCATGTGCCTGCGGCACGTCGGCCGTGAGGAGGAAGCTGTCGAACTCCTGCGCCGCGTGTATTCGCGCGATGCGAAGTTCACCCCGGCCCGCGAGGCGCTGGATAACCCCAACTTTCGGCTGATCCTCACCGACCCGGAAACGATTGAGGCGCGCACAGATCCGTGGGATCCGGACAGTGCGCCAACCCGCGCTCAGACCGAGGCCGCCCGCCATGCCGAGATGGCCGCGAAGTACTTGGCCGAAGGGGATGCCGAGCTCAACGCGATGCTTGGCATGGAGCAGGCCAAGAAGGAGATCAAGCTCATCAAGTCGACGACGAAGGTGAATTTAGCGCGTGCCAAGATGGGGCTTCCGGTCCCGGTTACGTCGCGCCACACCTTGTTGCTCGGGCCGCCCGGTACCGGGAAGACTTCGGTCGCAAGGGCTTTCACCAAGCAGCTGTGCGGGTTGACAGTGCTGCGCAAGCCGCTGGTGGTGGAGACCAGCCGCACCAAGCTGTTGGGCCGGTACATGGCCGACGCCGAGAAGAACACCGAGGAGATGCTCGAAGGGGCGTTGGGCGGTGCGGTCTTCTTTGACGAGATGCACACTCTGCATGAGAAGGGCTACTCCCAGGGCGACCCGTACGGTAACGCGATCATCAACACGCTGCTGTTGTACATGGAAAATCACCGTGACGAGCTGGTGGTGTTTGGTGCGGGTTACGCCAAAGCGATGGAGAAAATGCTCGAGGTGAATCAGGGTCTGCGCCGGCGCTTTTCGACGGTGATCGAGTTCTTCAGCTACACCCCGCAGGAGCTGATCGCACTGACCCAGCTGATGGGTCGGGAGAACGAAGACGTGATCACTGAGGAAGAGTCTCAAGTGTTGTTGCCGTCGTATACCAAGTTCTACATGGAGCAGAGCTACTCCGAGGACGGCGACCTGATCCGCGGGATCGATCTGTTGGGCAATGCCGGCTTTGTGCGCAACGTGGTGGAGAAGGCCCGCGACCACCGTAGTTTCCGTTTGGACGATGAGGATCTCGACGCCGTACTGGCCAGCGATCTCACCGAATTCAGCGAGGATCAGCTGCGCCGATTCAAGGAGTTGACTCGCGAGGACCTGGCCGAAGGGCTGCGCGCTGCGGTCGCGGAGAAGAAGACGAAGTAGGCACTCTTTTCGTCGGTGTCACTGGCTACTTTGACCTGAACAGTCGGCGGTGGGTGAGTGGTCTGTGGTTGGCGAATGAGGCGGGGCGGGGCGGAGACTGGTCCAGATGGTGTCCGTGCACGCGGGGGAGGGTGTGGTGTTCAGCCGCTCAGGGCGGGGTACGTGCCGTCTCAATCCGTGCTGTGTCCAAATTGTTTACAATTAACGGTGGTGCCACACCTTAAATTCCAAATGTAAATATATTTGACGTCGGTCAAAAATCCCACGTTTGGCACAAGTATCGGTGGCGCGTTGCCAAGTCATTAGGCAATCGAGCGGACTCCCGGGCATGGAAATGCGTGTCTTTCGTTTGTGGGTGTCCGGTATCCAGACAGCATCGCTTGCGCCTCGACTACAGGTTTGCTACTAAAATTCCTATGCGCCATAGTGATTGAGAAGGGCCACGCCCCCTTCGTGTGACGCACGGCGGGCGACGGCGGCGCCGTGCCCGGCATTGGTTGGGTGTCAATGAGGCTTCAAGGATATCTACCAAATTTCCCAGAAATATTTCACGGAGGCCGCAATGGAGCTAGCATTTAATCGGCGTACGGTCAGGCCAATATATCGAAACATGAGAGGAATGATCGATGAGCGTCAAGAGTAAGAACGGTCGTCTCGCCGCTCGGGTACTGGTGGCACTGGCGGCCCTGTTTGCGATGATCGCGCTGACGGGCTCAGCATGTCTGGCAGAGGGTCCCCCGCTTGGCCGCAACCCTCAGGGGGCACCGGCTCCGGTGGGTGGCACTGTGATCGTCGCGCCGATGCACAGCGGCGTCTGACCGCCCCGTTCGGGATCTGTACGCACTTTCATCCGACTGCGCGGTTGTTTGTTAGCGCATCGGATGAAAGTGTGCCGTCTCGGCTGAGGAAGGACCGTCGCGATGCTGCCGAATTTCGCGGTGCTGCCCCCCGAGGTCAATTCGGCGAGGGTGTTCGCCGGTGCGGGGTCGGCGCCGATGTTAGCGGCAGCGGCCGCCTGGGATGATCTAGCCTCCGAGCTGCATTGTGCTGCAATGTCATTCGGGTCGGTTACGTCGGGATTGGTGGTTGGGTGGTGGCAGGGATCGGCGTCGGCGGCGATGGTGGACGCAGCCGCGTCGTACATCGGGTGGCTGAGCACGTCGGCTGCCCACGCCGAGGGCGCGGCCGGTCTGGCTCGGGCCGCGGTATCGGTGTTCGAGGAGGCGCTGGCCGCGACGGTGCATCCGGCGATGGTTGCGGCAAATCGCGCCCAGGTGGCGTCGCTGGTAGCGTCGAACTTGTTTGGGCAGAACGCGCCTGCGATCGCCGCGCTCGAATCCTTGTATGAGTGGATGTGGGCCCAGGATGCAGCGGCCATGGCGGGTTATTACGTTGGGGCTTCGGCGGTGGCCACACAGTTGGCATCGTGGCTGCAACGGCTACAGAGCATCCCCGGCGCCGCCAGTCTTGATGCCCGTCTGCCGAGCTCGGCCGAGGCACCGATGGGAGTCGTCCGCGCGGTCAACAGCGCGATCGCCGCCAATGCGGCTGCGGCACAAACCGTTGGCCTGGTCATGGGAGGCAGCGGCACGCCAATACCGTCGGCCAGATATGTCGAGCTCGCGAACGCGCTGTACATGAGTGGCAGCGTCCCGGGTGTTATCGCGCAGGCGCTCTTCACGCCCCAAGGGCTCTACCCGGTGGTCGTGATCAAGAACCTCACTTTCGATTCCTCGGTGGCGCAGGGTGCCGTCATTCTCGAAAGTGCGATTCGGCAGCAAATTGCCGCCGGCAACAACGTCACCGTCTTCGGCTACTCGCAGAGCGCCACGATCTCGTCACTAGTGATGGCCAATCTTGCGGCTTCGGCCGACCCGCCGTCTCCAGACGAGCTTTCCTTCACGCTGATCGGCAATCCCAACAACCCCAATGGCGGGGTTGCCACCAGGTTCCCGGGGATCTCCTTTCCAAGCTTGGGCGTGACGGCCACCGGGGCCACTCCGCACAATCTGTACCCGACCAAGATCTACACCATCGAATACGACGGCGTCGCCGACTTTCCGCGGTACCCGCTCAACTTTGTGTCGACCCTCAACGCCATTGCCGGCACCTACTACGTGCACTCCAACTACTTCATCCTGACGCCGGAACAAATTGACGCAGCGGTTCCGCTGACCAATACGGTCGGTCCCACGATGACCCAGTACTACATCATTCGCACGGAGAACCTGCCGCTGCTAGAGCCACTGCGATCGGTGCCGATCGTGGGGAACCCACTGGCGAACCTGGTTCAACCAAACTTGAAGGTGATTGTTAACCTGGGCTACGGCGACCCGGCCTATGGTTATTCGACCTCGCCGCCCAATGTTGCGACTCCGTTCGGGTTGTTCCCAGAGGTCAGCCCGGTCGTCATCGCCGACGCTCTCGTCGCCGGGACCCAGCAGGGAATCGGCGATTTCGCCTACGACGTCAGCCACCTCGAACTGCCGTTGCCGGCAGACGGGTCGACGATGCCAAGCACCGCACCGGGCTCGGGTACGCCGGTCCCCCCGCTCTCGATCGACAGCCTGATAGACGACCTGCAGGTGGCTAACCGCAACCTCGCCAACACGATTTCGAAGGTGGCCGCGACGAGCTACGCGACGGTGCTCCCAACCGCCGACATCGCCAATGCGGCGTTGACGATCGTGCTGTCGTACAACATCCACCTTTTTTTGGAGGGCATCCAGCAAGCGCTCAAGGGCGACCCGATGGGACTCGTCAACGCGGTCGGATACCCACTCGCGGCCGACGTGGCACTGTTCACGGCCGCAGGCGGTCTTCAGCTCTTGATCATCATCAGCGCGGGCCGAACGATTGCCAATGACATCTCGGCCATTGTCCCCTGATCGTGTTTTGCGTGAACTTTAAAGCGTTGTGCTGAGGTATGTTCCGCTCGCGTGTGGGGCGGCCCGCGCGACCACCTATGCATGAGCGCCAATGGTCGAGACAACTACCTGCGCGGTCATCGGGCGGCCACCCAGAGGGCATGGTTCTCGGGCTGCTACTGGCTCGCGTGCTTCCATCGAGCGTGAATACATGCCGCCAAATCGGCAGTCGGCGCCGCTGGCGTGCCGCTAGCTGATCACAAAGCGCCGATACCGATGCGGCTGGCCATAGCAATGCCAATGTTGGCGAATAGATCTCACGCGCGGCCCAAGCCAACAGCGAGGTGATGGTGATCATTCTTTACGTTGCGATTACCTCGCCGGAACGTGACACGAGCAATACTCGCCAACCATGATCGCCAGATATTTGGAACGGGTTTGGGTCCAGCGGCCGCCAAAAACCGACTCGCCGCCGTCCCTGACAACTCAGCGGCGAGAGGTGAACACGGGTGATTTGTCACTACGGGCCGCTGCGGTTCCTGCGCTGCCAGGGGGCCGCGAGTGCGATTCCGGCGAGCCACGCGATTAGGGATTAAGCGAAATGGATTTCGGGTTGTTACCGCCGGAGATCAACTCAGGCAGGATGTATACGGGGCCGGGGCCGGGGCCCATGCTGGCCGCCGCGACAGCCTGGGACGGGCTGGCTGTTGAGCTGCACGCAACAGCGGCTGGCTACGCCTCGGAGCTATCGGCTTTGACCGGGGCATGGAGCGGTCCTTCGTCGACGTCCATGGCATCTGCAGCCGCACCCTATGTGGCATGGATGAGCGCCACCGCAGTGCATGCCGAGCTGGCGGGCGCGCAAGCCAGGTTGGCGATAGCTGCCTATGAAGCTGCGTTCGCTGCCACCGTGCCTCCGCCGGTGATCGCCGCTAATCGTGCCCAACTGATGGTGTTGATCGCGACGAACATCTTCGGGCAGAACACGCCGGCGATCATGATGACTGAGGCCCAATACATGGAAATGTGGGCGCAGGATGCCGCCGCGATGTACGGGTACGCCGGCTCGTCAGCGACCGCCTCGCGAATGACAGCGTTCACTGAGCCGCCGCAAACCACTAACCATGGTCAGTTGGGGGCCCAGTCCTCCGCCGTCGCACAAACCGCCGCCACCGCGGCCGGCGGCAACCTGCAATCGGCATTCCCGCAGCTGCTCTCCGCGGTTCCCCGCGCCCTGCAAGGCCTGGCATTGCCGACCGCATCACAGTCGGCATCGGCGACGCCGCAGTGGGTTACCGACCTGGGGAACCTGTCCACCTTCCTGGGCGGGGCGGTCACCGGCCCGTACACCTTTCCCGGGGTATTGCCTCCCTCCGGGGTGCCATACCTGTTAGGCATTCAGAGCGTCTTGGTAACCCAAAACGGGCAGGGGGTAAGCGCCTTGCTTGGCAAGATCGGGGGGAAACCAATCACCGGAGCGTTGGCTCCGCTGGCCGAATTTGCTTTGCATACACCAATTTTGGGTTCGGAGGGCTTGGGTGGTGGATCGGTTTCCGCGGGTATTGGCCGGGCAGGCTTGGTCGGAAAGCTATCGGTGCCTCAGGGCTGGACGGTGGCCGCCCCGGAGATCCCATCGCCGGCGGCGGCGTTGCAGGCGACGCGCCTGGCCGCCGCGCCGATTGCGGCCACCGACGGCGCGGGTGCGTTGCTCGGTGGCATGGCGCTGTCGGGCTTGGCTGGCCGCGCTGCCGCCGGTTCTACCGGCCACCCCATCGGCAGCGCCGCAGCACCCGCCGTCGGTGCCGCTGCCGCTGCCGTCGAGGACCTGGCCACCGAAGCCAACATCTTCGTGATACCGGCCATGGACGACTAGCGCCATGTCACGGGAGAGAAGGTTGTCGACACTTTTGCGACCAGCGCCGGTTCGGTATGTGGCCACCGGGGCTGCCAATGGGGTTACGGCCCGTTAAGGAGGGATGCGGTAATGGATTTCGGGGTGTTACCACCGGAGATCAATTCCGGGCGCATGTATGCCGGTCCCGGGTCGGGTCCGATGCTGGCCGCGGCAGCGGCCTGGGACGGGCTGGCCACCGAATTACAGTCCACGGCGGCCGACTATGGCTCGGTGATCTCGGTTCTGACCGGCGTGTGGTCGGGACAGTCGTCGGGGACCATGGCGGCTGCGGCCGCACCGTATGTGGCGTGGATGTCGGCCACGGCGGCGCTCGCTCGGGAAGCGGCCGCCCAGGCCAGCGCGGCAGCGGCGGCCTACGAGGCAGCGTTTGCAGCCACGGTGCCGCCGCCGGTCGTCGCGGCCAACCGCGCCGAGCTGGCGGTGTTGGCGGCGACCAACATTTTCGGTCAGAACACCGGTGCGATCGCGGCCGCCGAAGCCCGCTATGCGGAAATGTGGGCGCAAGACGCAGCCGCGATGTATGGCTATGCCGGCTCGTCGTCGGTGGCGACCCAGGTGACGCCATTTGCTGCACCGCCGCCGACCACCAACGCGGCCGGACTGGCCACCCAAGGCGTTGCGGTTGCCCAGGCTGTCGGCGCGTCGGCCGGCAACGCGCGCTCACTGGTGTCCGAGGTGCTGGAATTCCTGGCAACGGCCGGGACGAACTACAACAAGACGGTGGCCAGCCTGATGAACGCGGTCACCGGGGTGCCGTACGCATCTTCGGTGTATAACAGCATGCTCGGGCTTGGCTTCGCTGAGTCAAAAATGGTCCTGCCGGCTAACGACACCGTAATATCGACCATCTTCGGCATGGTGCAGTTCCAGAAGTTCTTCAATCCGGTGACGCCCTTCAATCCCGATTTGATCCCGAAATCTGCTCTAGGGGCCGGGCTTGGCCTGCGGTCTGCGATCTCGAGTGGTCTGGGCTCGACCGCGCCAGCGATATCGGCGGGTGCGAGCCAGGCCGGCTCGGTCGGGGGGATGTCGGTGCCGCCGAGCTGGGCAGCGGCCACCCCGGCGATCCGGACGGTTGCCGCTGTGTTCTCGAGCACCGGACTTCAGGCTGTCCCGGCGGCCGCAATTAGCGAGGGCAGTCTGCTCAGCCAGATGGCCCTGGCGAGTGTGGCCGGAGGGGCCCTTGGCGGCGCCGCTGCACGCGCCACTGGTGGTTTCCTCGGCGGAGGCCGAGTCACCGCGGTCAAGAAATCTCTCAAGGACAGCGACTCACCGGACAAGCTGCGGCGGGTGGTCGCGCACATGATGGAGAAGCCCGAATCGGTGCAGCACTGGCACACCGACGAGGACGGGCTCGATGATCTACTCGCGGAATTGAAGAAGAAACCGGGCATCCACGCCGTGCACATGGCCGGCGGCAACAAGGCTGAAATTGCACCGACGATATCAGAATCGGGCTAGGGCAGGGTTAGGGCGTGTCTTCCAATTGATAGGCCCCGAGGCAGACACGAGTCGCCAGACCGCACCATTGCTTGAGTTGGTTGATGCCCTTGAGATCGGAACCCGAATCCCACAGCAGGAGAATTAGTTTCGTCCCCAGACCGGCGGCTACGGCTGCCCGTTCTGCCCAGGCAAACCGATCAATCCGCCCTTGCCGCCTTGGCCCCCGGGTGCGGGTGGGACACCATCTCCGCCGTCGCCACCGGTACCGATCAGCAGGGCGGCGTTACCACCGTCACCGCCGGCACCGCCAGTGCCCGCACTGCCGCCGGTTCCGCCGGCCCCACCGGTACCGCCACTTCCCCCGGGTCCGCCGTTGCCGATCCCCAGGCCGCTTGCCCCGCCTTGGCCACCATCGCCGCCGTTGCCGCCGTCGTTGCCCGACCCGCCGACGCCGCCGGCCCCGCCGATGCCGCCGGCCCCGCCGCTACCGAACAGTAGGCCTCCGCTGCCGCCCGCGCCACCGTCGCTGCCGTCACCTCCGGCTTCCTGAATGATGTTGCCTACTCCGGTCCCACCGGTCGCCCCATTCCCTCCGGCCCCGCCGTTGCCGATCAGAATGGCGGCGCCACCCTGGCCGGCGCTGCCTTCGAAGCCGGTACCTCCGCCGCTGCCGGCGTTACCACCGTTGCCGCCATTGCCGTATAGCACCCCACCTTGGCCGCCGTCACCCCCTGATGCACCAAATTGAATGCTGAGGCTGCCGGCCCCAACGTCACCACCGTTGCCACCGTCACCGCCGTGACCAAACAACCCAAAACCCTGGACACTAATCGGTCCGAAGTTAACGGCACCTACCCAGCCGCCACCGCCAGCAGAGCCGCCAAAGCCCGCAAATCCGTTGGTGCCTGCGTCACCGCCCTGACCCCCGTTGCCGCCGGACGCGCCGCTGCCGAACAACCACCCGCCGTTGCCGCCGTCGCCGCCTGAGCCACCGACCCCGCCGCTCCCGCCGAAGATGGTAGTACCCAGCGCAGACCCGGCCGCTCCATTCCCGCCGTTGCCACCGGCCCCGCCGTTGCCGACTAGGCCCGTGTCACCGCCGTTACCGGCTATCCCGGCCGAACCGCCGGAAGCGCCGTTCATGACGCCCGTTTGAGTGGAGTCGGTGCCGCCGCCGGCGCCGCTGTCCCCACCTTGCCCCCCGTTGCCGATCAGCCACCCGCCCTGGGCGCCGTTGCCCCCGTTGCCTCCTAATCCGCCGCTGCCGGCCGAATCTCCGGCTGTGTCATTAGTGCCTTGTCCTCCCATGCCACCGACCGAGCCGTTGCCGCCGTTGCCGAACAACAGTCCACCGCGACCACCCGAACCCCCGTTTCCGCCGGCGCCCCCATCGAAGCCTGCCGACGCACCCCCGGGCGCTGTGGCGTTGCCCCCGTTTCCGCCGGCCCCACCATGTCCACCGTGACCATAGATCCATCCACCGGCGCCGCCGTTGCCGCCGGACCCGCCCGCTTTCCCGGGTTGACCGGCTGCGCCGTTGGCACCCGCCCCGCCCTGGCCGCCATTGCCGCCGCTACCCCATAGCCCAGCCGACCCGCCGTTGCCGCCATTTTGGCCCGTCCCGCCGGACCCGCCGTTGCCACCGTTGCCGTATAGCCATCCGCCATCGCCACCGTTTTGCCCGGTTCCTGCGACCCCGTTGGCACCGTTGCCGATAAGCGGACGCCCGGTCAGCGTCTGCACGGGTGAATTGATGGCATCGAGGGCGGTTTGGCCCACGATTTGCAATGGTGACGAGTTGGCTGCCTCGGCGCTGGCGTACTGGGCCGCCCCCGCGCTCATGAGCTGGACGAACTGCTCATGGAATGCGACCGCGTGGGCACTGAGCTCCTGGTATGCCTGCCCGTGCGTTGCGAACAGCGCCGCAATCGCAGCCGACACGTCGTCAGCGCCCGCAGGCAGTAACGCCGTTATCGGGACCAACGCTTCGGCGTTGGCCCGGCTAATCGCCGAACCAATAGTTGCTAGGTCCTTTGCCGCTGCATCGACAAACGCCGGCGCCACGATCATCTGCGACGTCCACACCTCCTGGCCGTTGTCGTCGCATGGGGAATCCATACGACCGCCAAAGGAATTTTGGAACCGACGCCAACGTTACAGTTTTGCGGACCCGCTATGGGGTGCATTCACCAGATTCACTGGCAACGATGTGAACCCCGTGTCACCCCAAGCGGGGTCAATCCACTGATTACTCTCTAGCCCAAACTATTTCGCGCTGACGCTGGTTTTAGTGATCTGGTGGGGGCAATAGACATGCGCGGAGATCGCAGCGAACTTGCAACAACCGTCCATCGAAAACCCGGGATTGCGGGTCCGCAGCTCGTTGACGACCTGAAGACCCGATTCGCCGCTTTCGACTAACGCGCATACGGCCTTGCCCGATGCTATGGCTTGATCCGGGTGGCTGTAGGTAATGCCTGCCCGCTCTAGCGAGGCAAGAAAGACCGCGTCGTCACCGCTGGGCCCCGCGTGGGCCGGAACCGCCAAGCCGATCATCAACGGAATGCTGAGTAGCGTTGACACAACTCTCATAGACAACGATTCTCCCGGAATTGCGCTTCTCTTGCGGTGCAACCGGTTACCGCGTCATTCCAATACGTTACGGCTGAAGGGTGTTCGGGTTGCGCTGGACCTGAAGGTCGTCTGCTGACCGGCGTTGTCTGCTCGCTGGCTAACAGCCGATCTTGATAGCCTCCGGGGCATCGGATGAGTCAAGCCGTTGGGTTGACGCGCGTCGCTACGAGTGTCACGATTACCCTTGCAAGCACCTCGCTAGGTGAGGCGTCTGCGCGGATATAGGCCACTGACCTCGAACGTCGAAAGACGCCCAGGGTCAGGACAGCTCTTCCCGGCTTAAGGGTTGAGCCCAAGTGGCTTCCGGCTGGACCGGCCGGATACGCCGTGTGGTGCCAAAGCTCTGACGAGAGGGGTGCCGAGTTCGGTGGTCTGCTGGGCTGTCATCCCTTTGTGCTGTGCATCGGCATCCCCGTGTGCCCCGGCCGTGAGGAGGTGAGAGCGAAATGAGTCCCGGCGATAGTCCGTATCCGAGATCGACGACCGTTTCGTTCCGATCCGACCCCGGCGCCGTTTTCGCACTCTGAATCGGCCTTCCGGTTCGAAATCCGTTATTTCGCAAGCTCGTTGCTTCGCGGCCTTGTGTGAGTGACGTTCACGGGAAGTAGCCACGACAGAAGCGGTCATAGGCCTCCGGGTTCGGTCGTCTGTCAGGAGAAGACCCATGGCGTTTGTTCTTGTCTGTCCAGATGCGCTGGCCATCGCGGCCGGTCAGTTGCGCCATGTTGGATCGGTGATAGCCGCGCGGAATGCGGTCGCGGCACCGGCAACTGCCGAATTGGCCCCGGCGGCCGCTGACGAAGTATCAGCTTTGACTGCAACACAATTCAACTTCCATGCCGCCATGTACCAAGCGGTCGGCGCCCAGGCGATCGCCATGAATGAGGCGTTCGTCGCGATGTTGGGCGCCAGCGCGGATTCTTACGCGGCTACCGAAGCCGCCAACATCATTGCTGTGAGCTAACGAGGAGATCAACGATGACTGCCGCACTTGACTTCGCCACGCTACCGCCCGAAATCAACTCGGCGCGTATGTATTCCGGCGCGGGCTCGGCCCCGATGCTGGCCGCAGCGTCAGCCTGGCACGGCTTGTCCGCAGAACTGCGCGCCAGCGCACTGTCATACAGCTCGGTGCTTTCGACGCTGACCGGTGAAGAATGGCACGGTCCGGCGTCGGCATCGATGACAGCCGCGGCCGCCCCCTACGTGGCCTGGATGAGCGTCACCGCCGTCCGGGCCGAGCAGGCCGGGGCACAGGCGGAGGCTGCCGCTGCAGCGTACGAAGCCGCGTTCGCAGCAACGGTGCCCCCGCCGGTCATCGAGGCCAACCGCGCCCAGCTCATGGCGCTGATCGCCACCAATGTGCTAGGCCAAAACGCCCCCGCGATCGCGGCCACCGAGGCCCAGTACGCCGAAATGTGGTCCCAGGACGCGATGGCCATGTACGGCTACGCCGGCGCCTCGGCAGCCGCTACCCAGCTGACCCCGTTCACCGAGCCGGTGCAGACTACCAACGCGTCCGGCCTGGCGGCCCAGTCGGCTGCGATTGCCCACGCCACCGGCGCCTCGGCTGGTGCTCAGCAAACGACGCTGTCGCAGCTGATCGCCGCCATACCGTCTGTACTGCAAGGACTTTCGTCATCGACTGCAGCCACGTCCGCGTCGGGGCCGTCCGGATTGCTGGGCATTCTCGGGTCTGGATCTTCCTGGCTCGACAAACTCTGGGCGTTACTGGACCCCAACTCCAATTTCTGGAACACGATAGCTTCGTCCGGACTGTTCTTGCCGAGTAACACGATTGCGCCCTTTTTGGGTCTACTCGGCGGCGTGGCAGCTGCGGATGCGGCCGGGGATGTGTTGGGAGAGGCCACCAGTGGCGGGCTCGGTGGCGCGCTGGTGGCGCCGCTTGGCTCAGCGGGCGGGCTAGGCGGCACTGTCGCGGCCGGCCTGGGCAACGCGGCCACCGTCGGAACCTTGTCGGTGCCGCCGAGCTGGACGGCGGCCGCACCACTAGCCAGCCCCTTGGGCTCCGCGTTGGGAGGCACACCGATGGTGGCACCGCCCCCAGCAGTGGCGGCCGGCATGCCCGGAATGCCTTTCGGCACCATGGGCGGTCAAGGCTTCGGGCGTGCCGTGCCCCAGTATGGCTTCCGCCCCAACTTCGTCGCACGACCGCCCGCCGCCGGGTGATCCCGTAGGGGGTGGGTTCCCTGGAAAGCGCCAGGGTCACGATGGCGCAGCCGAATAGCCGACAGTGCTTTTCTCTGCGAATACCGGAGTTGGTCGCGCGAAATCATTTCCGTTTAGCGCGTTCACCAGCGCAGGCGGGCCAGGCTCAATAAGCGGAAATTTCTCGGGCGAAGCACCCGTGCAGCAGCGCAAATAGATGGGATCGGCAGGACGTAGACATTGGGATATCTGGTGAAGTTCATAAGAGCTTGACCAGTTGGTGGGCAGAACTACGCGAGCGTGATTAGCATGGCGGCCATCGAGGGGACCGGAGGTCAGGGATGTTGGATTTCGGGGCGCTACCACCGGAGATTAATTCGGGGCGAATGTACGCGGGTCCGGGATCCGGACCGTTGCTGGCCGCCGCAGCGGCCTGGGATGCGCTAGCCGCCGAGTTGTACTCCGCGGCGGCGTCCTATGGCTCGACGATTGAGGGCCTCACCGTAGCACCGTGGATGGGTCCCTCCTCGATCACGATGGCCGCCGCGGTCGCTCCATATGTGGCGTGGATTAGCGTCACCGCCGGCCAGGCCGAACAGGCAGGGGCCCAGGCCAAGATCGCTGCGGGCGTTTATGAGACGGCATTTGCGGCAACGGTGCCGCCACCGGTAATCGAGGCCAACCGCGCTTTGTTAATGTCGCTGGTCGCCACGAACATCTTCGGGCAGAACACACCGGCGATCGCGGCCACCGAGGCCCACTACGCGGAGATGTGGGCGCAAGATGCGGCCGCGATGTATGGCTATGCCGGCTCGTCGGCCACTGCGTCGCAGTTGGCGCCGTTCAGCGAGCCGCCGCAAACGACCAATCCGTCGGCAACGGCCGCTCAATCAGCCGTCGTCGCCCAGGCCGCCGGCGCCGCGGCCAGCTCTGACATCACAGCGCAGCTGTCCCAGTTGATCAGCCTGCTACCCAGCACCTTGCAAAGCCTGGCGACAACAGCGACCGCGACGTCGGCCAGCGCTGGTTGGGACACCGTCCTGCAAAGCATCACCACTATCTTGGCGAACCTCACGGGGCCGTACAGCATCATCGGGCTGGGCGCTATACCTGGCGGCTGGTGGCTGACGTTCGGCCAGATCCTCGGCCTAGCCCAAAACGCCCCAGGTGTGGCCGCCCTACTGGGCCCGAAAGCCGCCGCCGGCGCGTTGTCGCCATTGGCGCCGCTACGGGGCGGGTATATCGCAGATATCACGCCTCTCGGTGGTGGGGCCACAGGGGGCATCGCCCGTGCGATCTACGTCGGGTCGCTCTCGGTCCCGCAGGGCTGGGCCGAGGCCGCACCGGTGATGAGGGCGGTCGCATCGGTATTGCCGGGCACCGGCGCCGCCCCCGCCCTGGCCGCCGAGGCACCAGGTGCCTTGTTCGGCGAGATGGCCCTGTCGAGTCTGGCCGGACGCGCGCTGGCAGGAACCGCGGTGCGCTCTGGTGCCGGAGCTGCTCGCGTCGCAGGCGGTTCCGTCACCGAAGACGTCGCCAGCACGACCACCATCATCGTCATACCCGCGGACTGACAGGACTTTCGAGATGGCACTTGAACTGGGTGTTAGCCCCCACCGGAGAGGAGAGAAGGACGGTGTCATCGCCACTGTGGCCGGTGGCTGGCGGCCAGCCAGTTAGCGGCCGGTTGAGGAAAGGTGTGGCAATGGATTTCGGATTGCAGCCACCGGAGATCACCTCCGGGGAGATGTACCTAGGTCCGGGCGCCGGTCCGATGTTGGCTGCGGCAGTGGCCTGGGATGGGTTGGCGGCCGAATTGCAGTCCATGGCGGCCTCCTACGCCTCGATCGTCGAGGGCATGGCGAGTGAGTCATGGTTGGGTCCGTCGTCGGCCGGTATGGCCGCTGCGGCCGCACCATATGTGACCTGGATGTCGGGTACCTCGGCACAGGCCAAGGCGGCCGCTGACCAGGCCAGAGCCGCGGTGGTCGCCTACGAAACCGCGTTCGCGGCGGTGGTGCCACCGCCGCAGATTGCGGCCAACCGCAGCCAGCTCATATCGCTGGTGGCGACCAACATTTTCGGACAAAACACCGCCGCGATCGCAGCCACCGAAGCCGAATACGGCGAAATGTGGGCCCAGGACACCATGGCGATGTTCGGCTATGCCAGCTCCTCGGCGACCGCCTCGCGGCTGACCCCGTTCACTGCACCGCCGCAGACCACCAACCCGTCCGGACTTGCCGGCCAGGCGGCCGCAACGGGGCAAGCGACCGCCCTAGCGAGCGGCACCAATGCGGTGACAACCGCGCTTTCGAGTGCAGCGGCGCAGTTTCCGTTCGACATCATCCCGACCCTGCTGCAGGGCCTGGCCACACTCAGCACCCAATACACCCAACTCATGGGCCAACTCATTAACGCCATCTTCGGGCCGACGGGCGCAACGACCTATCAGAACTTGTTTGTCACCGCAGCCAACGTCACCAAGTTCAGCACGTGGGCCAACGACGCCATGAGCGCGCCCAACCTGGGAATGACGGAGTTCAAGGTGTTCTGGCAACCCCCGCCGGCGCCCGAGATCCCCAAATCGTCGTTGGGTGCCGGACTTGGCCTGCGGTCAGGGCTTAGCGCGGGCCTGGCCCACGCCGCATCGGCGGGTCTGGGTCAGGCGAACCTGGTGGGAGACCTGTCGGTACCGCCCAGTTGGGCCTCAGCTACCCCGGCGGTCAGGCTAGTTGCCAACACATTGCCGGCCACCAGCCTGGCTGCGGCCCCCGCGACACAGATCCCAGCAAACCTGCTCGGTCAGATGGCTCTGGGGAGCATGACCGGAGGTGCCCTCGGTGCCGCCGCCCCCGCCATCTACACGGGCAGTGGCGCCCGGGCCCGCGCCAATGGGGGAACGCCCAGCGCTGAGCCGGTCAAGCTGGAGGCTGTCATCGCGCAGCTACAAAAGCAACCGGACGCAGTGCGACACTGGAATGTCGATAAGGCCGATCTTGATGGCCTGCTGGATCGATTGTCGAAACAGCCCGGCATCCACGCGGTACACGTGTCGAACGGCGACAAACCCAAGGTTGCCTTGCCCGATACTCAGTTGGGTTCACACTCAACGTGATTCGAAATCCACACTGATACTGGAGGTGATTACCGGCTGAAGCAAAGCGCATTGGAAATCCAGGCTTAGACCATTGCCATGTGGCCGTGAGATTCGTCACGTCTTGACATCCGCGTCCGGCGGGTCACCTTCGACCGCGGTCAATGTCATTGGTAGGTAAGGGCTTTGCTGTACTGATGGCCGAATTTTGACTCGAAAAGTATGTCGGGCCCTCGCAGCAGATCTGCCGCAGGACGCGATGCAATTACAACGCACGATGGGACAATGCAGACCTATGAGCAGACCTATGAGAATGCTAGTAGCGCTCCTGCTGAGCGCCGCCACCATGATCGGCCTAGCCGCACCCGGGAAAGCCGATCCAACAGGCGACGATGCCGCCTTCCTTGCCGCGTTGGACCAGGCCGGCATCACCTACGCTGACCCAGGCCACGCCATAACGGCCGCCAAGGCGATGTGTGGGCTGTGTGCTAACGGCGTAACAGGTCTACAGCTGGTCGCGGACCTGCGGGACTACAATCCCGGGCTGACCATGGACAGCGCGGCCAAGTTCGCTGCCATCGCATCAGGCGCGTACTGCCCCGAACACCTGGAACATCACCCGAGTTAGCGGGGCGCATTTCCTGATCACCGCGGTGGTTCGCGGTGGTGTGGTGCGTCCGAGGGGGTTGCGATGCACCCGGTTCGCCTAGGCTCAAACTGCTGTTAACCTGCGCGTGGTTGGCTGCCGTGGCCGTCTTGCGATCGGGAAGGACTCGGCGTCATGCAAACGCTGACTGTCGCCGATTTCGCTCTCCGGCTGGCCGTCGGAGTGGGTTGCGGGGCCATTATCGGGCTCGAGCGCCAGTGGCGGGCGCGGATGGCTGGGTTGCGCACCAACGCTCTGGTGGCGACCGGTGCTACCTTGTTCGTGCTGTACGCGGTCGCCACCGAGGACAGCAGCCCCACCCGAGTGGCGTCCTACGTGGTTTCTGGAATTGGATTCCTGGGCGGCGGGGTCATCCTGCGGGAGGGGTTCAACGTCCGCGGTCTGAACACGGCTGCCACGCTTTGGTGCTCGGCCGCGGTCGGAGTGCTGGCCGCCTCCGGGCATCTGGTGTTCACCCTGATTGGCACCGGAACCATCGTCGCTGTCCATCTCCTGGGGCGCCCACTTGGCCGGCTGGTCGACCGCGACAACGCCGTCGAAGACGAAGGGCTGCAGCCCTACCAGGTACGGGTGATTTGTCGGCCCAAAGCAGAGACCTATGTACGTGCCCATATCGTGCAGCGCACCAGCAGCAACGACATCACGCTGCGGGGTATACGCACGGGGCCGGCCGGAGACGACAACATCACGTTGACGGCCCACCTATTGATGGTTGGCCATACCCCGGCCAAGCTAGAGCGGTTGGTGGCGGAACTGTCGCTGCAGCCGGGCGTTTACGCTGTGCACTGGTATGCCGGTGAGCACGCGCAGGCCGAATGACCCACGACACTAGGGGCGGGGCTGTACTCGCGGCGCGGCCGCAGCCAGCAAGTCTGCCCGACTGCCGTTCAGCGGCGGGTAGATCCGCCGGGTATTGATTGACTGCTTGGTGGTCTTGGCCGGTGCGCCCTGCGATACCACTTTGCGTTCCCATCCCTCGGTGTACACCGCGCCCGCCGATCCTAGATCGAGAACCGTGACATACCAAGGGATCCGAAGAGCCAGCAACGGTTGGTCGAACAGATCGTTGATGACGTTGCAGCCGGCATAGCGGCCCATCGGGCGCCCATGCTGACACGACATGACCGACAGGTGCTCGTCATCCATCCGGGCCGCGGCCACATCGCCAGCAGCAAACATCGCAGGCACCCCGATCACCCGCAGGTAGTCGTCGACTTGCAGGCGTCCCAGCCGATCACGGGCTACCGGCAGCTGCTCGGTCAGGCGGCTGGCCCGCATGCCGGCGCACCACACCACGGTGGCCGCTGCCAGCCGTTCCCCCGATGACAGCGTTACACCGCCCGGGCTGACGGCGGCAACGCTCACGCCGGTTCTGGTCTCGACGCCGTTGTCCAACAGCGCCTGTTCGATCACCGGCCGCGCCGATAAACCCATATCGGAGCCGACGAAGGGGTTGTGGTCGATGAGTACCACGCGGGGGGTGACACCATCACCACGGGCGAACAACGCGTGCAGTCGGCCCGGCAACTCGCAGGCCGTCTCGATACCGGTCAGCCCGGCACCGACGACCACGACGGTTGCCGCCGCCGATGTCAGCGGCCCGCCGGCCAGTCCTTGCAGATGCTGCTGTAGCCTGACCGCGCCGTCGTACGTGTCGACATCAAAACCGAACTCTGCCAGTCCTGGCAACGCGGGTTTGACCACGTGACTGCCCGACGCGAGGACCAGTCGGTCATAGCTATATGAGGCACCGGTCGACGTGGTGACGCGGCGGCCGTCGGCGTCGATCGCGGTCACCTCGGCGGTGACATGCGCAACGCCGGCAGGGCCGAGCACGTCGCCGAGCGGGATGCGGCAGGCGCTCAGATCAGCCTCATAGTTGCGAACCCGGATATCATGAAACGGTTTGTTGCTCACCACCATGACGTCGACCGTGCCCGCTGGGACGGCGAGCTCGTCGAGTCGTCGGGCCGCACCGAGCGCCGCCCACAGGCCCGCGAACCCGGAGCCGATCACCACCACCCGGGTCAACGGCTAAACACCTGACGACTCTGGGGTATCGCCGCCGCCGCGTGGCGACCGGGCAGGAACATCCACACGTGCCAACCTCCTTCGAGCCCGGGCCATCCGATAACCCCGTTAGCCGTCGCGAGCTTACAGAAGGTGCAGGCATCGGGATTGAGTGCATCATGGGATACCGGTGAATACCGTCAGCCGGGGCAGCCAGGGTAGGGGACACCCCCCGCTCGGGCTGCCAGCGGAGTATCGAGCGGATCGCCATCGGCGTAGCAGATACCGGGTCAGAGCAGCGTACGCTGGCACATTCGGCTTCGGCTCGCTGGTTAGCGATTGTTAGTTGCACGCCCAGTTGACGATCCGCCCGCCTTCGAGTCGGTTCACGGCGTCGTCTTCTGCCGCGCGGCGCGTGAGTCCGGTTCCGCCTTGGTATTTCGAGCCGTTGTAGGCGACCGCGCCGCACCTGGTGAAGCGACTAACCACTTTGCAAGTCTTGTCACCGCACTTTTCTAGTGCGACTTGCTCTGCTCGCGCCGGTGTGCGCTGGTGCCACGCTTTGCCCGACGCGCCGCTGGGGGCATAGGCAATCGCCCCGTAATGGATAATCGGAGGGATAGGCAACCCGGCAATTTCCGACATCATGACTTCCGACATCGAACCGTTGGCGAGATGGGCGTCCACCGTCGGAACCAGCAGGATGCCCAGCCCGAGAGCAGCCCCTAGGCCGGCGGCTGCCATCGCGGTTCGGCGTCGGAGGTTTGTGATCATGTCCTGCCCCCTTTCTGCGGTCGGTAATCCAGCGGTTTGAAAGGGTTGAGCCGACTTACGCGCAGTGGATGCGTCGAAGGGTCAATGAGGCTGGGTACTGAGACGGCCACGGTTGGAAGCCCGGCGCCCTGGCCGATGATCGATCAGGTCATCGCTGTATGGAGGCTGCCCACCCACGGTGCTCGGTTCGGTCCGGGATTCTGGCGCTTGTGTGTCATGTGCCCAAGTGTGCGATAAATATACCTGACCCGGGTAGGGCATAAAGTCTCTAACAGCACCGACCGGATAGGGAACAACGGCCTTCGGGCAAGCGGCTTCACTGTCAAGTCGTCACCTGTCACGCATGCGAGTCGTAGCCTGTCTGATGTGGATGCCGTCGCCGGATTCTTCTCAGCGCTGCCCGAGGAAATGCGGGACCCGGTACTGTTCGCCATTCCATGTTTTCTATTGCTGCTGATTCTCGAATGGACGGCGGCCCGCAAGCTGGAAAGCATCGAGACCGCTGCTACCGGGCAGCCACGGCCCGCCTCGGGCGCTTACCTCACCCGCGACTCGGTGGCCAGCATCTCGATGGGGCTGGTTTCGATAGCCACCACCGCCGGCTGGAAGTCCCTTGCCCTGCTCGGTTATGCCGCAATCTATGCCTACCTTGCCCCCTGGCAGCTGTCCGCCCACCGGTGGTACACCTGGGTGATCGCGATCGTTGGTGTCGATCTGCTGTACTACTCCTATCACCGCATCGCCCACCGAGTTCGGCTGATCTGGGCTACCCACCAGGCGCATCACTCCAGCGAATACTTCAACTTCGCCACCGCGCTGCGCCAGAAGTGGAACAACAGCGGCGAGATTCTCATGTGGGTTCCGCTGCCACTGATGGGGCTTCCCCCTTGGATGGTGTTCTGCAGTTGGTCGCTGAACTTGATCTACCAGTTCTGGGTGCACACCGAGCGGATCGACAGGCTGCCGCGGTGGTTCGAATTCGTCTTCAATACCCCGTCGCACCACCGGGTCCACCACGGAATGGACCCGGTGTATCTGGACAAGAACTATGGCGGCATCCTCATCATCTGGGACCGCCTGTTCGGTAGCTTTCAGCCGGAGCTATTCCGACCGCATTATGGCCTGACCAAGCGGGTCGACACGTTCAACATCTGGAAGCTGCAGACCCGCGAGTACGTGGCGATCGTGCGTGACTGGCGGTCGGCAACACGTCTGCGGGATCGGCTGGGCTACGTCTTCGGACCGCCGGGCTGGGAACCGCGCACCATCGATAAATCCAATGCCGCCGCCTCCCTGGTCACGTCTCGGTAACGTCGCGACCCGACATTGCGAAAGTATTACCGTCGGGTTTTGGTACGCCTTAGCCGTAACCGGCGGCGGGCGATGCGCTTGGCCCCGACGGATGGGAGTTCAAGGTGGTCCGCCTGGTACCACGCGCATTCGCAGCGACGGTCGCCCTATTGGCGGCCGGGTTTTCGCCAGCGACCGCCAGTGCCGATCCGGTCTTGGTGTTCCCCGGCATGGAAATCCGTCAGGACAACCACGTCTGCACCCTGGGCTACGTCGACCCAGCTCTGAAAATCGCGTTTACCGCGGGGCATTGTCGGGGCGGGGGAGCGGTCACCAGCCGGGACTACAAGGTTATCGGCCATCTCAGGGCCTTCCGGGACAACACACCCAGCGGCTCCACCGTGGCCACGCACGAGTTGATCGCCGACTACGAGGCGATTGTGCTGGCTGACGACGTCACGGCAAGCAACATTTTGCCGAGCGGGCGTGCACTGGAATCCAGACCGGGTGTGGTTCTTCACCCGGGCCAAGCGGTCTGCCATTTCGGCGTCAGCACAGGCGAAACCTGTGGGACCGTCGAAAGCGTCAACAACGGCTGGTTCACCATGTCCCACGGCGTGCTCAGTGAGAAGGGGGATTCGGGGGGCCCGGTCTACCTGGCCCCCGATGGCGGCCCCGCGCAGATCGTCGGGATCTTCAACAGCGTCTGGGGCGGCTTTCCCGCGGCGGTGTCCTGGCGGTCGACGTCCGAGCAGGTTCACGCGGATCTCGGCGTGACGCCCCTTGCTTAGCAAGCACCCCGTTAGCGGCCACCAGGTTGATCGCCGTGTGTTTGCTAGAGCGGTGATCTCGGTTGTGTCAGACTTGCCGCGTGGGCAAACGCCGGGATGCGAGGGAACAGATCGAGGCGAAAATTGTCGAACTCGGCCGTCGCCAGCTGCTGGATCACGGCGCGGCCGGGTTGTCGCTTCGGGCAATTGCCCGCAACCTGGGCATGGTGTCCTCGGCCGTATACCGCTATGTGTCCAGTCGTGATGAGCTGTTGACTTTGCTGCTCGTCGACGCCTACTCCGACCTGGCCGATACCGTGGACCGAGCCCGCGACGACACCGTCGCCGACTCGTGGAGTGACGACGTCATCGCAATCGCTCGAGCGGTGCGCGGTTGGGCAGTCACTAACCCCGCCCGCTGGGCCTTGCTATACGGTAGCCCGGTTCCTGGTTATCACGCGCCGCCTGACCGTACCGCGGGCGTCGCCACCCGCGTGGTCGGAGCGTTCTTCGACGCGATCGCCGCGGGAATCGCCACCGGAGACATCAGGTTAACCGATGACGTTGCGCCGCAGCCGATGTCATCGGACTTCGAAAAGATCCGGCAGGAGTTCGGCTTTCCCGGCGACGATCGTGTCGTCACAAAGTGCTTTCTGCTCTGGGCGGGCGTGGTGGGCGCGATCAGCCTGGAGGTATTCGGTCAGTACGGGGCCGACATGCTAACCGATCCAGGAGTGGTTTTCGATGCCCAGACACGGCTGCTGGTGGCCGTGCTGGCCGAGCATTGAAGCTGCTGCAATCGGCGTGTCCAGCCGGCATTAGAACGTGTTCACTCAAGGCTACCAGTGCTGACACTTGCGGTGGTGGCAAATGCAATCTGAGCCCTTTCTGGCCTCTGGCAAGCTGGGCTGTCCTGCGAGACGCTCATCCTTCTCGTTCTGTCGCTGATACAGATCGCAGGGGTTACCCCCGGACCTAGAAGCCGCCGAAACGGCTCTCACCGGCTTGTTAGGCGTCCGGAAGCGGATTCGGATGCGCGATGTCCGCTTTGCGCACGACACCTGTAGCAGTCTGGGCAAGCCCGCGATGTCGTCGCGAGTATCTCGTTGAGCTATCTCGGAGAGATGCCCTTCGAGTTAGTATCGTCGGTTCGTGTAGAGAATATCTATAGTGACTTTTGCGGGACTGTGGGCCGGGTCTACACCAGGGGCTCGAAGCCGCATTGGCCGAAGCAAGCGGAGGTGCAAGTGCCGACATGAGCGGCGCCAATGAGCCGCGCCGGCGACGATGCAGTGGGGGTACCGCCCGCTTGCGGGGGACGAAGCGATGACGAGGAGCGGCGCCAATGAGCCGCGCCGGCGACGATGCAGTGGGGGTACCGCCCGCTTGCGGGGGACGAAGCGATGACGAGGAGCGGCGCCAATGAGCACCGACATACCCGCCACCGTTAGTGCGGAGACCGTGACGTCCTGGTCGGATGACGTCGATGTAACGGTGATTGGTTTCGGCATCGCCGGCGGTTGCGCGGCGGTCAGCGCGGCCGCCGCCGGCGCCCGGGTACTGGTGCTCGAACGTGCCGCCGCGGCGGGCGGCACCACCGCGCTTGCCGGGGGGCACTTCTACCTGGGGGGCGGAACCACGGTGCAGCTGGCGACCGGTCATCCCGATTCACCCGAGGAGATGTACAAGTACCTGGTCGCGGTCTCCCGAGAGCCCGATCACGACAAGATTCGCGCCTATTGCGACGGCAGCGTCGAGCATTTCAACTGGTTGGAGGGCCTGGGTTTTCAGTTCGAGCGTAGTTACTTTCCCGGCAAGGCTGTGATTCAACCCAACACCGAGGGCTTGATGTTCACCGGAAATGAGAAGGTGTGGCCATTCCTGGAGTTGGCGGTGCCGGCACCGCGCGGGCACAAGGTACCCGTGCCGGGCGACACCGGCGGTGCCGCCATGGTGATCGACCTGCTGCTCAAGCGAGCCGCAAGCCTGGGGATACAGATCCGCTACGAGACGGGCGCCACCGAGCTCATCGTGGACGGGACCGGCAAGGTAACCGGGGTGATGTGGAAGCGGTTCTCCGAAACCGGTGCAATCAAAGCGAAGTCGGTAATCATCGCGGCCGGCGGATTCGTGATGAACCCGGACATGGTGGCCAAATACACTCCGAAACTGGCCGAGAAGCCGTTCGTGCTGGGCAACACCTACGACGACGGGTTGGGCATCCGGCTGGGTGTATCAGCCGGCGGCGCCACCCAACACATGGACCAGATGTTCATCACGGCTCCGCCGTACCCGCCGTCGATCTTGCTCACCGGCATCATCGTCAACAAACTCGGACAGCGGTTCGTCGCCGAGGACTCCTACCATTCCAGGACCGCTGGGTTCATCATGGAACAGCCAGACAGCGCGGCGTATTTGATCGTCGACGAAGCCCACCTGGAGCACCCCAAGATGCCGCTAGTCCCGTTGATCGACGGCTGGGAAACGGTTGTGGAAATGGAAGCCGCGCTTGGCATTCCACCGGGCAACCTGGCGGCGACGCTGGACCGCTACAACGCCTACGCCGCGCGCGGCGCAGATCCCGATTTCCACAAGCAGCCGGAATTCCTTGCAGCACAAGACAACGGGCCGTGGGGGGCGTTCGACATGTCGCTGGGCAAGGCGATGTATGCCGGATTCACTCTGGGCGGGCTGGCCACGTCGGTGGACGGTCAAGTACTGCGCGACGACGGCGCGGTGGTGGCCGGCCTGTACGCGGTCGGGGCATGCGCGTCCAATATCGCCCAGGACGGCAAGGGATATGCCAGCGGGACCCAGCTGGGTGAGGGGTCGTTTTTCGGGCGTCGCGCCGGAGCGCATGCGGCAGCCCGAGCGCAGGGCATGTAAGCCTCCTCGCGCCGCGACTGGGAATCCTGCGACGCGACACGCCGACAAGGCGTCGTGAGATTCACAGTCGCAGCGCGGCTTCAGGTAAGACGCCGGGAGCGCGGTAGCCGGCCTCCCGGCTACGGTAACCCGTTCATCCCGTTCTTACCCAACAGCCCGCCGGCACCGCCGGTGCCCGCGCTGCCGTTAGGTGTGCCACTCCCGGCGTTGCCGCCGTTGCCGCCGTTGCCGACCAGGATGGCACCGCCGCCAGCGCCGCCGTCACCGCCCTTGGCACCGGTGCCGTTTCCTCCGGCGCCGCCGTCACCGCCGTCGCCGATCAGCCCGGCTTTGCCGCCGAGCCCACCGGCGCCCCCGGCACCGCCGAAGCCGAATCCGCCGGCGCCGCCGGCGCCGCCGGCACCAAACAGCAGGCCCGCAGTGCCGCCGTTTCCGCCGGCGCCGCCCACCCCGGTAGCGCCACCGCCGAGTGCGCCGGCGCCGCCGGCCCCGCCGGCGCCTACCAGCAGGCCGGCGTTGCCGCCCGCCCCGCCGGCACCGCCGGTAGTGGACCCGACCCCACCCGCGCCGCCGGCACCGCCGTCGCCCCAGAGCAGGGCGGACCCGCCGGACCCCCGGCACCGCCGTTCCCGACCAATCCGATTCCGCCGGCGCCGCCGGCCCCACCGACGCCGAACAGCCCACCGGCCCCGCCGGCACCACCGGGCCCGCCGGGGGCGGTGCCCAGGAATGCCACACCGTCACCGCCAACACCGCCCACCCCGCCGGCGCCGAACAGGAGCCCGCCATTGCCGCCGGCCCCGCCGGCACCGCCGGTGACATTAGTGCCGGTGCCGCCGGCCCCGCCGGCACCGCCCACGCCGAAGAACAACCCGCCGTCTCCGCCGGCCCCGCCGTCACCGGCGTCGGCCGCGAGTCCGCCGACGCCGCCGGCCCCGCCGGCGCCGAACAGCAGCCCGCCATTGCCGCCGGCCCCGCCGGCCCCACCAATACCGCCCACCCCACCACCGGCGCGTCCGCCGGCGCCGCCGGCCCCGCCGGCGCCGTAGAGCAGCCCGCCGGCCCCGCCGGCCCCGCCGAACCCTGCGGTGCCGGACGCTACGTTCCCCCCGGCGCCGCCGGCCCCGCCGTTGCCGAACAGGCCAGCGGCTCCGCCGTTGCCCCCGGGCATGCCGGCCGCGCCGGAGCCGCCGGCCCCGCCGTTGCCGATCAAGATTCCGCCGTCGCCGCCGTTTGCCCCGGTCCCCGGGGCCCCGTTGGCTCCGTTACCGATCAGTGGGCGCCCCAACAGCGCCAGGGCGGGGGCGTTGATCACGTCGAGCACACCCTCTAGCGGGGCCGCGCTGGCGGCCTCGGCGGCCGCATACGAGCCCGCCCCGGCGGTGAGCGCCCGCACGAACTGCTCGTGAAACAGCGCCGCCTGGGCGCTCAGCGCCTGATAGGCCTGGGCGTGTCCGGAGAACAATGCCGCCATCGCCGCCGACACCTCATCGGCGGCGGCGGCCAACACCGTCGTGGTCGGGACCGCGGCGGCCGCGTTGGCGGTGCCGATCGTCGACCCGATACCCGCCAAATCGGTCGCCACCGCCGCTAGCGCCTCCGGGATCGTGACCACAAATGACATCTGGCACCTCGTCAACACCCTGTGGCCCCGGCGCGGGGCCGCTACCGATCGCCTGGTCACTCCCCAGAGATCGACGGATTCAGCGTATCGCGATCACGGAAGCGGCCACGCCGATTTGGGAAGCTCGTCCCGGCTTACACTTCGGCGGGCGCCGCCTCGACTGGGGCCAGCCGCCATTGGCCGCCACCGAGTAGTTCGAGCTGGTTTTCGTGCAGCCGCTCGAGGGCGGGGCGATGGCTGACGCTGACCACGATGCAGTCCGGCAGCTCGCTGCGCAGCAATTGGTAGAGCGCAAACTCCAGCCCGGTGTCCAGCGCCGAGGTACTTTCGTCGAGGAAGACCGCCTTGGGTTTGGTGAGCAGGATGCGAGCAAAGGCAACACGTTGCTGCTCACCGGGGGAGAGCACCTTGGCCCAGTCGCGTTCCTCGTCCAGCCGGTCACACAGTGGGGCCAGCGCCACCTTGGTCAGCGTGTCCCGCAGGGTGGCGTCGGGGATGGCGGCCGCAGAGTTGGGGTAGCACACCACGTCACGCAGCGTCCCCAGCGGCACATACGGCAACTGCGACAAGAACATCGTCTCGTTCTCGCCGCCCGGCCGGTGCAGGGTCCCCGATGCGTAGGGCCACAGTTCCGCCAGACTGCGCAGCAGCGTGGTCTTGCCGGCCCCAGAACGCCCGGTGATCACCAGCGAGCCTCCGCGGTCCAGCCGCACATCGAGCGGGTCGATCAACCGATCGCCGGCAGGCGTACGCACCTCGATGTCGTTGAGCTCGACGGACTCGTCGTCGCTCGGTCGGGTCAGGACCGCGGGCAGGGCGCGGCCTTTCTCGTTGGCGTCGACCAGCCCATGCAATCGGATGATTGCTGCGCGGAAGGACGCAAACGCGTCGTAGTTGTTGCGGAAGAACGACAACGAGTCGTGAATGTTGCCGAAGGAAGTCGCCGTCTGCCCGACATCGCCGAAGTCGATCTGCCCGGCGAATAATCGAGGCGCCTGGATGACCCACGGCAACGGAACAATTGTCTGGCTCACCGACAGATTCCATCCATTGAATGCGATGCTGCGCCGAACGTAGCGACGGTAATTGTCGATCACCGGCGTGAACCGCCGCTGTAGCTGGGTACCTTCCACCCGCTCGCCGCGGTAGAAACCCACCGCCTCGGCGGCGTCGCGTAGCCGAACCAGCGCGTAACGGAAAGCGGCATTGAGCTTTTCATTGCGGAAGCTGAGCCAGATCAGGGGCCGCCCGATGATGAACGAGATGACCGTGGCCACGAACACATAGACCAGCACGGTCCAGAACATTGCGCGCGGGATGGACACGCCGAAGATATTCAGGGTGCCCGAGAGATTCCACAGGATCGCTGTGAAAGAAATCACCGAAATGATCGACTGCACGGCCCCGAAAAGCAGCGTGCTGGCCGTCCCGTTGGAGGGAGCATTCGGAGTGCCGCCTGCCCCGGCGGTGAAGATATCGACGTCTTGCTGAATGCGCTGGTCGGGGTTGTCGATCGTTTCGTCGATGAACAGGTCTCGGTAGTAGGCCCTGCCGTCGAGCCAGTCTTGTGTGAGGTGGTGGGTTAGCCAGACCCTCCAGGCGATGATGAAGCGCTGCGTCAAGTAGATGTCGGCCATGACCCGGGTCACGTGCAGCACGGCCATCACGCTGAAAACCCCGATCGACATCCAAAATCCTCGCACGCCTGAGCGTTTGACCGTGCCATCGCCAGAGGCGATGCCCTCGAAGGCCTTCTGCAAGGCCGTGTACATGTCGTTGCCTTGGTAGCTGAATAGCACATTCAGGCGCACTGCCAGCACTACCGAAAGCAACAACACGCCGAGCATCAGCCACACGCGAACGCTGTTGGGGCCAACGAAGTATGCGCGGGTGATCCGCCAGAACTGCCGGCCCCAGGGCGTCAAATACCTGAGCAGAACCAATATCGCGAGCACACAGATGGCACTGATCGTCCAGGCTTTGCCGACCCAATACACGGAATCCGGGAATGCTCTAGACCAATCGATGGACGGCTTAAACAATTTCGGGCCCAAGGTCGACGTCTCCTCACAAACAGAAATCCTTCGGGCGAAGGTACCCGAAGGTTGTCGATAGGCTGCCGATATGAGCACCGACACCGCCCCGGCCCAGACCATGCATGCTGGCCGGCTTATCGCGCGCCGACTTAAAGCCAGTGGTATCGACACGGTCTTCACGTTGTCGGGCGGCCACCTGTTTTCCATCTACGACGGCTGCCGTGAGGAGGGCATCCGCCTGATCGACACCCGCCACGAACAAACCGCCGCCTTTGCCGCCGAAGGCTGGTCGAAGGTGACCAGGGTGCCGGGCGTGGCCGCGCTCACCGCGGGGCCGGGGATCACCAACGGGATGAGCGCGATGGCGGCGGCCCAGCAGAACCAGTCACCACTGGTGGTGCTCGGCGGCCGGGCGCCGGCGCTGCGCTGGGGTATGGGCTCCCTGCAGGAGATCGATCACGTGCCGTTTGTGGCGCCGGTGGCCCGCTTCGCCGCTACAGCGCAGTCAGCCGAGAACGCGGGCCTGCTGGTCGATCAGGCGTTGCAGGCGGCGGTGAGTGCGCCGTCGGGTGTGGCATTCGTCGACTTCCCGATGGATCACGCGTTCTCCATGTCCTCAGACAATGGCCGCCCCGGCGCGCTCACCGAGCTACCGGCCGGTCCCACCCCAGCCGGCGACGCCCTGGACCGGGCGGCGGGCCTGCTTTCGACGGCCCAGCGTCCGGTCATCATGGCAGGTACCAACGTCTGGTGGGGCCATGCGGAGGCGGCATTGCTGCGTCTTGTCGAGGAACGGCACATTCCGGTGCTGATGAACGGGATGGCGCGCGGCGTGGTGCCCGCCGATCACCGGTTGGCCTTCTCACGGGCGCGGTCAAAAGCGCTGGGGGAGGCTGATGTCGCGCTGATCGTCGGTGTGCCGATGGATTTCCGTCTGGGCTTCGGTGGGGTATTCGGGTCGACAACGCAGCTCATCGTGGCAGACCGCGTCGAACCCGCACGCGAACATCCGCGACCAGTCGCGGCGGGGCTCTATGGGGATCTGACCGCCACCCTTTCGGCGCTGGCCGGATCTGGCGGCACCGACCACCAGGGCTGGATCGAGGAGCTCGCGACGGCCGAGACCATGGCGCGTGATCTCGAGAAGGCCGAGCTGGTCGATGACCGGATCCCATTGCATCCGATGCGGGTGTACGCCGAGCTGGCCGCGCTGCTGGAGCGGGATGCTCTAGTCGTTATCGATGCGGGCGATTTCGGGTCGTACGCCGGCCGGATGATCGACAGCTATCTGCCAGGCTGTTGGCTGGACAGCGGTCCGTTTGGCTGCCTGGGGTCGGGTCCCGGCTACGCCCTGGCTGCCAAACTGGCGCGGCCGCAGCGCCAGGTCGTGCTCTTGCAGGGCGACGGCGCGTTCGGGTTCAGCGGCATGGAATGGGACACGCTGGTTCGGCACAACGTGGCGGTCGTGTCAGTGATCGGCAACAACGGCATCTGGGGTTTGGAGAAGCACCCGATGGAAGCGTTGTACGGCTATTCGGTGGTGGCCGAACTGCGCCCGGGAACCCGCTACGACGAGGTGGTGCGCGCACTGGGCGGCCACGGCGAGCTGGTGTCGGTGCCCGCTGAACTTCGGCCGGCGCTGGAACGGGCCTTTGCCAGTGGCCTGCCCGCTGTGGTCAACGTGCTCACCGACCCAAGCGTGGCTTATCCACGCCGATCCAACCTGGCTTGACGTCCAGCCGGGCCGTGAACGTGCACGGCTGTCCACGAATTGCGGCCTGTCGGTGTACAGACACGCACCCTCGCGGCCGGCCGGCATTCGCGTACCGTTGGTTTGTGCCCAAGACCACCCGCGCTCAACCCGGCCGGCTGAGCAGCCGATTCTGGCGATTGCTCGGCGCCAGCACCGAAAAGAACCGGAGCCGCTCCCTGGCGGATGTAACCGCTTCGGCAGAATACGACAAGGAAGCTGCCGATCTGTCCGACGAGAAGCTGCGTAAGGCGGCAGGCCTGCTCAACCTCGACGACCTCGCGGAGTCCGCCGATATCCCGCAGTTTCTCGCGATTGCCCGGGAAGCCGCCGAGCGGAGGACCGGGCTGCGACCATTTGATGTGCAGTTGCTTGGCGCGTTGCGCATGCTCGCCGGAGACGTGATCGAGATGGCCACCGGTGAGGGCAAAACCCTTGCCGGGGCGATCGCGGCCGCCGGTTATGCGCTGGCCGGCCGGCACGTGCACGTCGTGACGATTAACGATTACCTGGCCCGCCGCGATGCGGAGTGGATGGGCCCGCTGCTGGACGCGATGGGCCTGACGGTCGGCTGGATCACCGCGGACTCGACCCCTGACGAGCGCCGGACCGCATATGACCGTGATGTCACCTATGCCTCGGTCAACGAGATTGGCTTCGATGTACTGCGCGATCAGTTGGTGACTGATGTCAATGACCTGGTATCGCCCAATCCAGACGTGGCTCTCATCGACGAAGCCGACTCCGTGCTGGTCGACGAGGCGCTGGTGCCCCTGGTGCTGGCCGGAACCACACATCGTGAGACGCCGCGGCTGGAGATCATCCGGCTGGTCGCTGAGCTTGTTGGCGACAAGGACGCCGACGAGTACTTTGCCACCGATTCCGATAACCGCAATGTCCACTTGACCGAGCACGGGGCACGCAAAGTCGAGAAAGCGCTCGGTGGCATCGACCTGTACTCCGAGGAGCACGTCGGCACCACACTGACTGAGGTCAATGTCGCGCTGCACGCGCATGTGCTCCTGCAACGCGACGTGCACTACATCGTCCGCGACGACGCGGTGCACCTGATCAACGCGTCGCGTGGCCGTATCGCGCAACTGCAGCGCTGGCCGGACGGGTTGCAAGCTGCGGTCGAGGCCAAGGAAGGTATCGAGACCACGGAAACTGGGGAAGTGCTCGACACCATCACGGTGCAGGCCCTGATCAACCGGTATGCGACTGTGTGCGGAATGACGGGAACCGCGCTGGCCGCCGGTGAGCAGCTACGGCAGTTCTACCAGCTCGGTGTCTCACCGATACCACCGAACAAGCCAAACATCCGCGAGGACGAGGCCGACCGGGTCTACATCACCACTGCAGCCAAGAACGACGGGATCGTCGAGCACATCACCGAGGTGCACCAGAGGGGGCAGCCTGTGCTGGTCGGTACCCGCGACGTGGCCGAATCCGAGGAACTGCACGAACGCCTGGTGCGCCGCGGTGTGCCCGCCGTGGTGCTCAACGCGAAGAACGACGCCGAGGAGGCCCGGGTCATCGCCGAGGCCGGCAAATACGGCGCGGTCACGGTGTCAACTCAAATGGCCGGGCGCGGCACCGACATCAGGCTCGGCGGGTCCGACGAAGCTGACCACGACAGGGTCGCGGAATTGGGCGGCCTGCACGTGGTCGGCACTGGCCGTCACCACACCGAGCGGCTAGACAACCAGCTGCGCGGTCGGGCCGGGCGCCAGGGAGATCCCGGGTCGTCGGTGTTTTTCTCAAGCTGGGAAGACGATGTCGTTGCGGCCAACCTCGACCACAACAAGCTGCCGATGGCAACCGACGAAAATGGCCGGATTGTCAGCCCGAGGACGGGTAGTCTGCTCGACCATGCCCAGCGCGTTGCCGAGAGCCGGTTATTGGATGTGCACGCCAACACGTGGCGCTACAACCAGCTGATCGCCCAGCAGCGCGCCATCATCGTCGAACGGCGTAACACGTTGTTGCGCACCGTAACCGCGCGTGAGGAACTCGCCGAACTGGCGCCTAAGCGGTACGAGGAGCTGTCCGACAAAGTATCCGAGGAACGCCTCGAGACGATTTGTCGGCAGATCATGCTGTATCACCTCGACCGTGGCTGGGCCGATCACCTGGCGTATCTGGCCGACATCCGGGAGAGCATCCATCTACGCGCGCTGGGCCGGCAGAACCCACTCGACGAGTTTCACCGGATGGCTGTGGACGCGTTCGCGTCGCTGGCCGCCGACGCCATCGAGGCGGCTCAACAGACGTTCGAAACCGCGAACGTCCTTGACCACGAGCCGGGGCTGGACCTGTCCAAACTGGCCCGGCCGACGTCGACATGGACCTACATGGTCAATGACAACCCACTGTCCGATGACACGCTTTCTGCCCTCAGTCTGCCCGGGGTGTTCCGCTGAGCTGCCCAGCGTAAGCGCCGAGCGTAACGCCACTGCGAAATTTCGGGCAGAAAATCGCAGTGGCGTTACGCTCGCGGCTAGGGGTGCCCCCACAGCCCGCCGTTTCGGCGCGCATCGTCGCCAGGCTAGATCCGATTGCCCGGCTCCTCAGCCCGCCGTTTCGGCGCGCATCGTCGCCAGGCTAAGGTCACGGCTCATGGAGCCGGTGCTCACGCAGAATCGGGTGCTGACTGTCCCCAACATGTTGAGCGTTATTCGCCTCGCGCTCATCCCAGCATTCGTCTACGTCGTGCTCAGCGCGCACGCCAATGGCTGGGGGGTAGCGATCCTGGTGTTCAGTGGCGTTTCGGACTGGGCTGATGGCAAGATTGCACGGCTACTAAACCAGTCATCGCGGCTGGGCGCGCTGCTGGACCCGGCCGTTGATCGCCTCTACATGGTCACTGTTCCTATCGTGTTTGGCCTGAGCGGCATCGTGCCGTGGTGGTTTGTCCTTACGTTGCTGACCCGCGATGCGCTGCTGGCTGGGACGCTGCCGCTGCTATGGAGCCGTGGACTGTCAGCGCTACCGGTGACCTACATCGGTAAGGCAGCGACTTTCGGCTTCATGGTTGGCTTTCCGACCATTCTGTTGGGGCAATGCGATCCATTGTGGAGCCATGTGCTGCTGGCCTGTGGTTGGGCATTCTTGATCTGGGGTATGTATGCCTACTTGTGGGCCTTCGTGCTGTATGCAGTGCAGATGACGATGGTGGTGCGGCAGATGCCTAAGCTCAAGGGCAGGGCTCATCGGCCGGCGGCCCAGAACGCTGGTGAACGTGGCTGAGTCTGACCGGCTGCTCGGCGGCTACGACCCCAACGCCGGCTACAGCGCCCACGCAGGGGCGCAGCCACAACGCATCCCGGTTCCGTCGTTGCTGCGCGCGCTGCTATCAGAGCATCTGGATGCTGGATACGCGGCGGTTGCCGCCGAGCGCGAGCGTGCTGCGGCACCACGGTGTTGGCAAGCCCGCGCCGTCAGCTGGATGTGGCAGGCATTGGCCGCGACCCTAGTCGCCGCCGTGTTCGCTGCCGCGGTAGCGCAGGCGCGCTCGGTGGCACCCGGCGTGCGCGCCGCCCAACAGTTGCTCGTTGCGAGTGTGCGATCAACCCAGGCCGCCGCGACCACGTTGGCTCAACGGCGCAGCACACTCTCGGCGAAAGTCGACGACGTGCGGCGGATCGTACTCGCAGACGACGCCGAGGGACAGCGGCTGCTGGCCCGTCTCGACGTGCTTAGCCTGGCCGCGGCCAGCGCACCGGTTGTCGGGCCTGGTCTGACGGTGACCGTGACCGATCCCGGTGCGAGCCCTAATCTTTCCGACGTGTCCAAGCAGCGGGTCAGCGGTAGCCAGCAAATCATCCTCGACCGCGATTTGCAGCTCGTCGTCAACTCACTGTGGGAAAGTGGCGCCGAGGCCATCTCGATCGATGGCGTCCGGATCGGGCCGAACGTCACGATCCGGCAAGCCGGCGGAGCAATCTTGGTCGACAATAATCCCACGAGTAGTCCCTACACCATCTTGGCGGTCGGGCCGCCACATGCCATGCAGGACGTCTTCGATCGCAGCGCCGGGCTGTACCGCCTGCGGCTGCTGGAGACCTCCTACGGTGTCGGCGTCAGTGTGAACGTCGGCGACGGTCTGGCATTGCCTGCCGGTGCGACCCGGGATGTCAAGTTCGCCAAACAGATTGGGCCCTAGTGAGAGAAGTCCTGGTGAATAGGAAACCATGGGGAGCGATACGGCCTGGAGTCCGGCGCGCATGATCGGGATCGCGGCGCTCGCCGTTGGAATCGTGCTGGGTTTGGTTTTCCATCCCGGCGTGCCAGAGGTCATCCAGCCGTATCTGCCGATCGCGGTGGTCGCCGCGCTCGACGCGGTGTTCGGTGGCTTGCGCGCCTATCTCGAGCGGATCTTTGACCCGAAGGTCTTCGTGGTTTCGTTCGTGTTCAACGTTTTGGTGGCTGCCCTAATCGTCTATGTCGGTGACCAACTGGGCGTCGGCACACAGTTGTCCACCGCGATCATCGTCGTGCTGGGCATCCGCATCTTCGGCAACACCGCGGCCTTGCGGCGGCGGTTGTTCGGAGCGTGACGGAGATGAGATCACCGTGAGTGAGAATCGCCCAGAACCCGTGGCAGCCGAGACTTCCGCCGCCACAACTGCGCGTCACTCCCAAGCCGACGCGGGCGCTCACGACGCCGTGCGACGTGGTCGTCACGAACTACCAGCCGACCATCCGCGCTCCAAGGTCGGACCGCTGCGGCGGACAAGATTGACCGAAATACTGCGGGGTGGTCGCTCGCGTCTGGTGTTCGGGACGCTTGCGATCTTGTTGTGCTTGGTTCTGGGGGTTGCCATAGTCACTCAGGTCCGTCAGACCGACTCCGGTGATTCATTGGAAACAGCCCGTCCTGCAGACCTATTGGTGTTGTTGGATTCGTTGCGGCAACGCGAGGCCACGTTGAACGCCGAAGTGATCGACCTTCAGAACACGCTGAACGCGTTGCAGGCATCCGGCAACACCGATCAGGCAGCGTTAGAAAGCGCCCAGGCTAGATTGGCCGCGTTGTCCATCCTGGTCGGCGCCGTGGGTGCCACCGGGCCGGGCGTCATGATAACGATCGACGATCCGGGACCCGGAGTAGCGCCTGAGGTGATGATCGACGTGATCAACGAACTGCGTGCCGCTGGAGCCGAGGCGATCCAGATCAACGATGCACACCGGTCGGTGCGGGTCGGGGTTGACACCTGGGTTGTCGGTGTGCCCGGCTCACTGACAGTCGACACCAAGGTCCTGTCCCCGCCGTATTCGATTCTGGCGATTGGTGATCCTCCAACGCTGGCCGCGGCGATGAACATTCCTGGTGGTGCACAGGACGGTGTCAAACGCGTCGGCGGGCGGATGGTTGTGCAGCAGGCCGACCGTGTGGACGTGACCGCCTTGCGGCAACCAAAACAGCACCAATACGCTCAGCCCGTCAAGTGAACTAGCCCAACTCCGAGCCGACCAGAATAGGATTACCGTGAGCGATATCCCGTCCGATCTGCACTACACCGCCGAACACGAGTGGATTCGCCGCAGTGGCGACGACACCGTCCGGGTGGGGATCACCGACTATGCACAGTCGGCGCTTGGCGACGTCGTTTTCGTTCAGCTACCCGTTATCGGCACCGCGGTCACCGCCGGCGAGACCTTCGGCGAAGTGGAATCGACGAAATCTGTGTCGGATCTCTATGCGCCCATTTCGGGTAAGGTGTCTGCGGTCAACAGCGATCTGGACGGCACTCCGCAATTGGTGAATTCCGACCCCTACGGAGCCGGCTGGCTGCTGGACATCCAGGTCGACAGCTCGGATGTCGCTGCCCTGGAGTCAGCTTTGACGACACTGCTCGACGCTGAGGCCTACCGCGGCACACTGACCGAGTGACGATTGCTAAGGTCCCTGCCAGCGTCACGTGGGAGGTCGCGGGTCTGCACGGATCCGGGCCGGGCAGGGCAATCGAGCCTGGGATCCGCTGGGGTGCGCACATCGCGGACCCGTGCGCGGTACGGTCGAGACAGCGGCACGAGAAAGTAGTAAGGGCGATAATAGGCGGTAAAGAGTAGCGGGAAGCCGGCCGAACGACTCGGTCAGACAACGCCACAGCGGCCAGTGAGGAGCAGCGGGTGACGGACATGAACCCGGATATTGAGAAGGACCAGACCTCCGATGAAGTCACGGTAGAGACGACCTCCGTCTTCCGCGCAGACTTCCTCAGCGAGCTGGACGCTCCTGCGCAAGCGGGTACGGAGAGCGCGGTCTCCGGGGTGGAAGGGCTCCCGCCGGGCTCGGCGTTGCTGGTAGTCAAACGAGGCCCCAACGCCGGGTCCCGGTTCCTACTCGACCAAGCCATCACGTCGGCTGGTCGGCATCCCGACAGCGACATATTTCTCGACGACGTGACCGTGAGCCGTCGCCATGCTGAATTCCGGTTGGAAAACAACGAATTCAATGTCGTCGATGTCGGGAGTCTCAACGGCACCTACGTCAACCGCGAGCCCGTGGATTCGGCGGTGCTGGCGAACGGCGACGAGGTCCAGATCGGCAAGTTCCGGTTGGTGTTCTTGACCGGACCCAAGCAAGGCGAGGATGACGGGAGTACCGGGGGCCCGTGAGCGCACCCGATAGCCCCGCGCTGGCCGGGATGTCGATCGGGGCGGTCCTCGACCTGCTACGACCGGATTTTCCTGATGTCACCATCTCCAAGATTCGATTCTTGGAGGCTGAGGGTCTGGTGACGCCCCGGCGGGCCTCATCGGGGTATCGGCGGTTCACCGCATACGACTGCGCACGGCTGCGATTCATTCTCACTGCCCAGAGGGACCATTACCTGCCGCTGAAGGTGATCAGGGCCCAGCTGGACGCCCAGCCCGACGGTGAGTTGCCACCATTCGGATCTCCTTACGTTCTACCGCGATTGGTGCCCGTAGCCGGCGACAGTGCTGGCGGCGTCGGGTCGGACACCGCGTCCGTGTCGCTCACGGGTATCCGGCTCAGTCGGGAAGACCTCCTGGAACGATCGGAAGTGGCCGACGAGCTACTGACGGCCCTGCTCAAAGCCGGTGTGATCACCACCGGGCCGGGCGGCTTCTTCGACGAACACGCCGTCGTGATCCTGCAATGCGCACGAGCGCTGGCCGAATACGGCGTCGAGCCGCGGCATCTACGCGCCTTCCGCTCCGCGGCCGACCGGCAGTCCGACCTGATTGCCCAGATTGCCGGCCCGCTCGTCAAGGCCGGCAAGGCCGGTGCCCGCGACCGGGCCGACGACTTGGCCCGTGAGGTGGCCGCGCTTGCTATAACTTTGCACACGTCGCTGATCAAGTCTGCGGTTCGCGACGTTCTTCACCGCTGAGGACTAGACTTCGTTCGACAGCTTGGTGTTCGACGTCACGGTAGAGACGTGGCGCCCACCGCGTCGTCGCACCGAGCGTGAGTCGGACACCGGTTGCATGTGCGGAGGGCAGACGCAGATGGGTGAAGTTCGTGTTGTCGGCATTCGCGTCGAGCAGCCGCAGAACCAGCCGGTGCTGTTATTGCGCGAGGCCAACGGTGATCGATACCTGCCGATCTGGATCGGCCAGTCGGAGGCTGCCGCTATCGCGCTGGAGCAGCAAGGCGTCGAGCCGCCACGTCCGCTGACCCATGATCTGATCAGGGATCTCATTGCTGCGCTGGGGCATTCGCTCAAAGAGGTGCGCATTGTAGACCTGCAGGAAGGAACTTTCTACGCTGATCTGATCTTCGACCGCAATATCAAGGTGTCCGCCCGTCCCTCGGACTCGGTGGCAATCGCATTGCGAGTGGGTGTTCCGATCTACGTCGAGGAGGCCGTACTAGCCCAGGCCGGTCTGCTGATTCCCGACGAAAGTGACGAGGAGGCCACCACCGCTGTTCGCGAGGACGAGGTGGAGAAATTCAAAGAGTTTCTCGACAGTGTGTCACCTGACGATTTCAAGGCCACCTAGCGCGGCGACGATGCGCGCCGGGACGGCGGGCTGAGGAGGCGCGCGATAAGGCCGAGCGCGGCGACGATGCGCGCCGGGACGGCGGGCTGAGGAGGCGCGCGATAAGGCCGAGCGCGGCGACGATGCGCGCCGCGACGGCGAGCATCCATTATTTGCCGGCCAGCAACGTCACGGCTGCGTCTCATCTCTGGCTGCAATTGTCGACACGCCTAGCGGTTAGTGCCTAATGCGCCCGGCGACCGCGATACTTTGATCACGACTTGATAGTTAACCGGGAGCATCGCGCCCATCGAACAGCGTATGCTCTCTAACACTCGGGCCCTCAGTAATGGCTGTCGGGGGAGCCAGTGACGCAGCTAGTGACAAGAGCGCGATCGGCGAGAGGAAGCACCTTGGGCGAGCAGCCACGTCAAGACCAGCTCGACTTTGCTGACCACACGGGCACTGCTGGTGATGGTAACGACGGCGCCGCTGCGGCCAGCGGACCCGTGCAGCCCGGCCTGTTCCCCGACGATTCCGTTCCTGACGAGTTGGTAGGTTATCGCGGACCGAGCGCCTGCCAGATCGCTGGGATCACCTACCGCCAGCTCGACTATTGGGCGCGCACATCGTTGGTTGTGCCGTCGATCCGTAGTGCGGCAGGATCCGGCAGCCAGCGGCTGTACTCGTTCAAGGACATCTTGGTTCTCAAGATCGTCAAACGGTTGCTCGACACCGGTATCTCGCTGCACAACATCCGGGTTGCAGTTGACCATCTGCGCCAGCGTGGCGTCCAGGATCTGGCCAACATCACCTTGTTCTCCGATGGGACCACCGTGTACGAGTGCACGTCGGCCGAGGAGGTCGTCGACCTCCTGCAGGGCGGCCAGGGTGTGTTCGGCATCGCCGTCTCGGGCGCGATGCGGGAGCTGACGGGTGTTATCGCCGACTTCCACGGTGAGCGCGCCGACGGCGGGGAGTCGATTGCTGCCCCCGAAGATGAACTGGCCTCCCGACGCAAGCATCGCGACCGCAAGATCGGCTAGCCGAGAGTTCCCCCGCGAACAGACACAGAATCGCACGCGGCAGGCTCCTCGGATGCGATTGTGTGTCTGCTCGGCAGTAGACTGGACAACGCATCGCTCTAGTGCGGGAGAGTTCTGTGGCTGCCAGCTACGGACGCCGAAGGAGCAATACCTCTCCGTCAACCTCTCAGGCACCCGGACCGCGCGAGACTACGATGCCTCTGGAAAGCGGTGGCGACCCCTGGCGGTCCTCACCCGCCGATGGGGAAAGGCGATTCACCTGACGGTGGACAGAGTCGCCGAATCTCTCAGGCGCCTGGCGTGCAGGTGAAGACAGAGGGAGAGGGCCGCTAGTCCTCTGCTTTGTCAGGAGTTCACCGTGTCCGACCATTCGACGTTCGCAGACCGGCACATCGGTCTGGACAGCCAGGCCGTCGCGACCATGCTCGCCGTGATCGGGGTGGATTCGCTCGATGACCTGGCAGTCAAGGCGGTCCCGGCGGGCATCCTAGACACACTCACCGACACCGGAGCCGCACCGGGTTTGGACAGTCTGCCACCGGCTGCCAGCGAAGCCGAGGCGCTGGCCGAGCTGCGAGCGCTGGCCGACGCTAACACCGTCGCCGTGTCGATGATCGGGCAAGGCTACTACGACACACACACCCCCCCGGTGCTGTTGCGCAACATCATCGAGAACCCGGCCTGGTATACCGCCTACACGCCGTACCAGCCCGAGATTAGTCAGGGTCGGCTGGAAGCCTTGCTGAACTTCCAGACCCTGGTCACCGATCTGACCGGCCTCGAGATCGCGAACGCGTCGATGCTCGACGAGGGCACCGCGGCGGCCGAGGCCATGACTTTGATGCACCGCGCGGCCCGCGGGCCGGTGAAGAGGGTGGTCGTGGACGCCGACGTGTTCACCCAGACCGCGGCGGTGCTGGCCACCCGCGCCAAGCCGCTGGGTATCGAGATCGTCACGGCCGACCTGCGCGCCGGTCTGCCCGACGGCGAATTTTTCGGCGTCATCGCCCAGCTGCCCGGGGCCAGCGGCCGGATCACCGACTGGTCTGCCCTGGTGCAACAGGCCCACGACCGTGGCGCACTGGTGGCCGTCGGCGCCGACTTGTTGGCGCTGACGCTGATCGCGCCGCCCGGAGAGATCGGCGCTGACGTCGCCTTTGGCACCACACAACGGTTCGGAGTGCCGATGGGGTTTGGCGGCCCGCATGCCGGGTACCTTGCGGTGCACGCCAAGCATGCGCGTCAGCTGCCCGGCCGGCTGGTCGGTGTGTCCGTCGACAGTGACGGCACGCCGGCCTATCGGTTGGCGCTGCAGACTCGCGAGCAACACATCCGCCGCGACAAGGCCACCAGCAACATCTGCACCGCACAAGTGCTGTTGGCGGTGCTTGCCGCGATGTACGCGAGCTACCACGGCGCGGGCGGGCTGACCGCCATCGCACGCCGGGTGCATGCCCACGCCGAGGCTATCGCCGGTGCACTGGGCGATGCGTTGGTGCACGACAAGTACTTCGACACGGTGTTGGCCCGGGTGCCCGGTCGTGCCGACGAGGTGCTGGCCAGGGCCAAGGCCAACGGCATCAACCTGTGGCGTGTCGACGCCGACCATGTGTCGGTAGCCTGCGACGAAGCCACCACTGACACCCACGTGGCGGTCGTTCTGGACGCGTTCGGTGTAGCGGCCGCCGCACCCGCCCATACGGACATCGCAACGCGCACATCGGAGTTCCTGACGCATCCAGCGTTCACGCAATACCGCACCGAGACGTCGATGATGCGGTACTTGCGTGCGCTGGCGGATAAGGATATTGCCCTCGACCGCAGCATGATTCCGCTCGGCTCGTGCACGATGAAACTCAACGCCGCCGCCGAGATGGAGTCGATTACCTGGCCTGAATTCGGGCGTCAGCATCCATTTGCCCCGGCATCTGATACCGCTGGGCTGCGTCAACTTGTTGCCGACCTACAGAGTTGGCTGGTGCTGATCACCGGTTATGACGCGGTGTCGCTGCAACCTAACGCGGGCTCGCAAGGCGAGTATGCGGGCCTATTGGCGATCCACGAGTACCACGCCAGCCGGGGTGAACCGCATCGCGACATCTGCCTGATCCCGTCCAGCGCGCACGGCACCAATGCCGCGTCAGCCGCCTTGGCCGGCATGCGCGTGGTGGTGGTGGACTGCCACGACAACGGCGACGTCGACCTCGATGACCTGCGCGCTAAGGTCGGGGAGCATGCCGAGCGGTTGTCGGCGCTAATGATCACCTACCCGTCCACTCACGGCGTGTACGAACACGACATCGCCGAGATCTGCGCTGCCGTGCACGACGCGGGCGGCCAGGTATACGTCGACGGAGCCAACCTCAACGCCCTGGTCGGCCTGGCCCGGCCGGGCAAGTTCGGCGGTGACGTCAGTCACCTCAACCTACACAAGACATTCTGCATTCCGCACGGCGGCGGTGGCCCAGGCGTCGGCCCGGTGGCGGTGCGGGCGCACCTGGCACCGTTTCTGCCAGGTCACCCCTTCGCCCCCGAGCTGCCCAAGGGCTATCCGGTGTCGTCGGCACCATATGGGTCGGCTTCGATTCTTCCGATCACCTGGGCATACATCCGGATGATGGGGGCTGAGGGACTGCGGGCGGCATCGCTGACAGCGATCACGTCGGCTAACTACATTGCGCGCCGCCTTGACGAGTATTACCCGGTGCTGTACACCGGCGAGAACGGCATGGTCGCCCACGAGTGCATCCTGGACTTGCGCGGTATCACTAAGTTGACCGGTATCACCGTCGACGATGTCGCAAAACGGCTGGCAGACTATGGTTTTCACGCACCAACGATGAGTTTTCCGGTGGCCGGTACGCTCATGGTGGAGCCCACCGAGAGCGAGAGCCTGGCCGAAGTGGACGCCTTCTGCGAGGCCATGATCGGCATCCGCGCCGAGATCGACAAAGTCGGGGCCGGGGAGTGGCCTGTCGACGACAATCCGCTGCGCGGCGCACCGCACACCGCGCAGTGCCTGCTGGCGTCTGATTGGGACCACCCGTATACGCGGGAACAGGCCGCCTACCCGCTCGGCACCGCATTCCGACCCAAGGTTTGGCCCGCGGTACGTCGCATCGACGGCGCCTACGGGGATCGCAACCTGGTCTGCTCATGCCCGCCGGTAGAGGCTTTTGCCTAAACGCTCGTCGACCGGCCCCCGGTCGAGCTCGAGGCCCGGGTGCTACTGGGTGGGTAGCTGACGTGTCGGCTGCTATGGGTCGTTGTCGGGGTTGCGGAGTTTTTCGGGGTGGCGGCAGGTGTTGGTGCGGGGTTGACCGTGGTCGGAGGTGGGGTGGGGAGCTATTCGGTGTCGCCACCCGCGCTCCAACAATGCCAGCTGTTGCGGGGTGCTCAGCGACAAAGGTTCAGCCGAAGCGCTCAATGATCGCGGCGGCGATCCGGTCGGGGGCGTCCTCCTGGATGAAGTGTTTGGCGTTGGGCAGCTCCACCAGGACGTGGTCGGGAAATGTCGCACTCAGTCTGGGGATAATCGTTTTCGGCCTGAATGCGACATCCTTCATCCCCCAAATCAACAGGGTGGGCTTGGTGCCCAGCGTGGCTGGCACCTCCCGGGCGAGCCGTGCCAGCAGGGGACGGGCGGCCAGGATCTGTTTGGGCATCTCGGCTACGCCTCGGCGTGCCGCGGCGTTGGGCTGCACCGCCCGGTAGTGCGCCATCACCGCGCTACTCGGCCGGTGCTCGGTTCCCGCGGGTATCAAGCGCTCGACAAAGAAGTTGCGCCGTAAGATCGCGTACTGCACTGGCGGGCTGGACATCACCCTGCTGAAGGCCTTCATCGCCAGCGTGTCCGCCGGCCAGAACCACGTGTTGCCCAACACGACGCCGCGGACCCGGTCGGCACGCTCGACAGCGACCGCCATGCTGATCGGGCCACCCCAGTCCTGACCCATGCTCAGGTAGCGGTCCAGGCCCAGGTGATCGACGAATTCGCCGATCACCCGCGCGTGCTCGTCGATCTGGTACCCGAATCCCGAGGGACGCTCCGATAACCCGAAACCCAGATAATCCGGAGCCACACAACGGAAACGGTCCCGCAGTGCGACGATGATGTCCCGATACAGGAAACTCCACGTCGGGTTGCCGTGACACAACAGGATCGGCGGACCCGTGCCCTCGTCGACGTAGTGGATGCGTCCACGCGAGCTGTCGAACCAGCGCGACTCGAACGGGTACAGCTGCGGATCCGGCGTGAAATCGATGCTCATTACCCTCCTCCGATCGCGCTCATGATGGTATGCCCGAAGGGTGACATCACCGAGTGTCCGGGAGTGGCGTGACGGTGGCCGCTGGCTGCCGACGGCTGTCGGAAAGGTGTTCGTCCGGTCGGGGCCGGGCGACACGCCAACAATGCTCCTGCTGCATGGCTATCCGTCCAGTTCGTTCGACTTCCGGGCGGTGATTCCACACCTGACCGGCCAGGCTTGGGTAACGATGGATTTTCTGGGCTTTGGCTTGTCCGACAAGCCGCGCCCGCACCGGTACAGCCTGCTGGAGCAGGCCCACCTGGTGGAAACGGTGGTCGCCCACACCGTGACCGGCGCGGTCGTCGTGCTGGCCCACGACATGGGCACGTCGGTGACCACCGAGCTGCTAGCCCGTGATTTGGACGGCCGGTTGCCGTTCGATCTCCGACGTGCGGTGCTGAGCAACGGCAGTGTGATCTTGGAGCGGGCCAGCCTGCGTCCGATCCAGAAAGTACTGCGCAGCCCGCTTGGTCCGGTCGCTGCCCGGCTGGTCAGCCGCGGTGGCTTCACACGAGGGTTTGGCCGGATCTTCTCCCCAGCGCACCCGCTGTCGGCGCAGGAGGCCCAAGCCCAGTGGGAGTTGCTGTGCTACAACGACGGCAACCGGATCCCGCACCTGCTGATCAGCTACCTCGACGAGCGGATACGGCACGCGCAGCGCTGGCATGGCGCGGTCCGCGATTGGCCCAAACCGCTTGGGTTCGTGTGGGGACTCGACGATCCGGTGGCAACAACCAACGTGCTCAATGGACTACGGGAATTGCGCCCCAGCGCCGCCGTCGTGGAACTGCCAGGGTTGGGCCACTACCCGCAGGTCGAGGCTCCCAAAGCATATGCCGAGGCCGCGCTATCGCTGCTCGTCGACTAGCCGGCTACGGCTGTATCACGGGCAGATCGATGCGAGAGGCATGCATCCGGCTACGGTAGACGCGCACGGTCGGTGCGCAACCGGGAAGGATGGCGAAGTGGCTTGCGTCCGCGCCGGCGATGGCGATGCGGATGCGGTGCCCCGGTTGGAACAGATACGACGTCGGCAGCAGGTCGAATGTCAGCCGGGCAATCTCGCCCGGGACTAGGGGCCACGCGTCCCCGCTCGCGAACGTTCGGTAGGGGACCACCTGGCGGTACGGCGGCGGCCCGTCGCTGAGCCGGCGGTGGATGGCGCGTAGCTGGCCCTCGGTGATGTAGGCGACACGGCCGCGCGGATCGACGTCTTCCAGATAGACGAAGAAGGTGCCGTCGCTCGACGTCGACGTGATAAACAGCGTGACCACCACATGACCGGTCACCTCCAGGGGATGGTCGAGCGGTGCGGAGGTATAGGTCAGCAGCTTGGCATCCTGGGCCTTGCGGTCCGGGTAGCAAACGTGTCCACCGATGCCCACTTGCGAGCGCCAGCGTGAGCGCTCGCCCGTTCCGGCCGTCTGATCCACCACGTATTCGTCTGCACCGCTGTCGCAATCGGGTGCGTCCGGGCGCAGCTGTCGGTCTGCGGACAGGTAGTAGCTCTGCGTGGTGGCGGGCGGCGGCCAGGTGTCGGCCGACTTCCAGCGGTTCTCGACCATGGTGAAGTAGTGCACCGGCGGCTCGGAGCCGATGCCCGTATCGGCCCCCTTGACGTGATGGTCGATGAACCTCAACAGCTCGCCGTCGTGATCGAAGTCGGGTCTGCTGAGCCCGCGCAGTGGGTCGACGCGCCAGCCGCCGGTGTGGTTCCATGGACCGAGGATCAAGTGGCTGCCCGGGGTGGAGACGGTCAGAAAACGTTTGATTGCGGCATGCGCATACCCGCCGTCGAACCAGCCGCTGTAGCTGTAGATGGCCGCTCCCGACGCCTGCACGTCACGCCAATAATTGTGCGGGCTGATCAGGTTGATGCTGCCCGACTCGATCGGTGTACCGATCGGCTCGAGCCGGGCGTCAGGTTGGCCACGATAGGGATCCGAGGCGGATACGTCGTCCCGGAACGTCAATGACCCCGCGATCTGGTGAACGTCGTAGTTGCCGCGATGCGCGGCGATGGCCCCGTCCCGCAGCGAGCGATCACGGTCCTCCTGCACCGGCTGCATGCCGGTCACCGGGAGCTTCGCCCACCACCCGACCACTTCGTGCAGGGCGTTGCGGTCGAGCGCCTCGTTGTAGCGTCCCCAGGTGTCGGTGAACCAGGCGGCGTGGATGCCGCCGGGGAACGCGATGTCGGTGTAGACGTCGAACAGCGAGAAGCACGGGGCGATCACCCGCACCGCGGGATGCTGGTTGACCAGCAGTAACTCGGCCGACGTGCCGTCGTACGAATTTCCCAGCGCAGCGACCGTTCCGTTGCACCAAGGCTGGCGCACGATCCAGTCGACGATCTCGGCGCCGTCCCGGATCTCGTCGGAGGACCATTCGCACACGCGGGCGCCGAACGACGCGCCCGATCCGCGCACATCCACATCGACCCAGGCGTAGCCGCTGGCGACGAAACGTCTCCGACGACGCTTATCTGCGGCGATGTGCTGGAGGGGCTTGCCCCCGAGCAACATCCGCAACGGCCAGCGCAACTGCAGCGACCGGTAGTAGCGGGTCTGATGCAGGATCGCGGGCAGCCTTGCGGCACTCGTCAGGCCCGCGGGCAGGTAGAGGTCGATGGCGATGCGCACCCCGTCGCGCATCGTCACATAGCACGAGGAGTAGCGCATCCCACGATATCTCGGGTAGGCGGATCGTTGGTCCGGCGCGGAGTACCAGGCCGCATCCGAGCCGCCGCGTCTGGTCATCGGGTAGCCAGGCGATCAGCTCAAGAAGATGTTGACCGCGGTTGCCAGGTCGGGGGATGCCGATGTCTCCAGGTTTTGGTAGCTGCCGCCGCTGAGCTGTGCGACGGCTTCCCAGGTTGCCCGATCGGGATCAGCACCGAAGTCGATGATGTTGACCGCGATCGGCTTGGCCGGGTCTGCGCTCTTGCGGATGAAATCCTGCAGGCCCGGCCCGTCGAGGGTTTGGTCCGTATGCGGCCCCGCGGTAATAACCAGCACAGAATTAGCCTGGCCAACACGGTAATTGGCTAGCATCTCCTGATAGATCAAGCGCAGAGTGGTGAACGACACCGCGCCACCGCCCGAGGAGTATTGCTTGCCCAACGCGGCCGTCAAGGCCGCGGGGCGGGGCTGGCCGTTGACCGGGTCGGCCAATGGCCCGGCCGGCACCTCTGTTCGGCCCTCGCGGCCGTCGAATGTCCACAGTCCGACGACCGAACTGGGCGGCATCGCCTTGATCCGGTTCTCAAGCGCCGCAACGACATTGCTAAGCCGGCCATTGCCGCCTTCATCATTGGGCATCGATTGGTCGAGCATGATGGTCGCGGCCACTCCGGCCGACGCGGTGACCATGGTGTCCGCCAGGGTCGCGCGCATGGAGTCGTCACCCACCGACAAAGTCGAAGGCAGCGCTGGGAAACTGGTGACGGGGCTGCTCGGCGGTTTGACGTCGCTGACTCGGAAACCAGCTCTGGCCAGTTTGGCCAGTTGCTCGGGCTTGTGCAAATACCTGGCAAACGCGCTGGCCGCCGACGTTTGCTCCTGCGATAGCCATGCACCACTGAGCAGCACCGTCGGATAGTCAGCGACCGCAGCCGGCCCCGGCGGCAGCCAGGAACCCAAGGTGTTCTCGGCATCTGAAAGTGACTGGCCGCGCTGGAACAACTGTTGTTCGGTGGTGACCACCGCGTGCACGGGTGCCGTGGCGACATCGCCGGGCTTGAGCAGCGTGTCCATCGCCGCGGTCAAGGAGTCGTCGGCGACCTTAGGTCGTGCGCCCATCAGGGTGCGCACCGCGCCGATACCCGCTGTTGCTGGCGCGCCAGCAGGTGCTGACGCGGCAGCCACCGCCTCGCCGGCCAAATACGCGGCATCGCCGTTGCCACTGCTCGGCATTGCCAGCCGCAGTGATCCCCAGGCAGGCAAGTCCAAGCCGGACAACGAGTTCGGATTGGTTTGCAGGCCGGGCAACGCCGCCCAGTTCTGGTTGGCGAGGGCCTGCTGCAATTCGGGCCGCACGGCGAGCAACACCGGCGATATCACCAGTGAGCGGCTATCGCTAATGGCTTGGCTGCCCGCGGCCCCGGTAAGCCGCGCCGCCGAGATGGAGCTACTCGGAATCCACAATCCCGGCTGGCCGCCCAGTTCGGTCGGCCATTTGCCGATGAAACCATTGATGACGGCATCGGAGCCGGCCGAGGTGACAGCCACTGCCACACAACGGTCGCCGACCGGGCCCGCCGACGCGTTGTAGCTGTCGGCTGACTCCTTTACCTGATCGGCGATTGATGGGTCGGCTATAACAGCGACGGTGTCCTTGCCGCCCACGCAGCGGGCGGCAGCCGTATGCGAGCGGTTGGACAACGCGTCACCGAAGAAGCGCCACAAGATCACCCCGGCCACCATTACCACCACTGCGACAAGGGCCACGATCACGCCGATACTGACTCCCCGCCGCCCGTCCGCGCTACGGTGCCCGGCCTGCCAGTCGCCGGGCCCCCGATGTCCGAAGCGAAACAGCGGCGGCGGGGCGGCCGCTATGGGCTCGGCACCCGTTGGCTCCCAGTCGGGGCGGGGTGGAATGTCAGGGTAGTCTTCTGAGCCGCTAGCCGAGTAGCCGCCGACGGCGGAGTAGTGGCCCTCGCTGGATAACGGGCCGTCATCGGGCTGATCTACACCGGGATAGTCGTAGCTACCCGATATGTCCTCCCAGTGCTGTTGTTCCGCCGCATGCCCGTCGGACAGGTCGTCAACGGAATCCTCGGGGTCGGGCTTGCTGTGCCTACCCATACCGGCGTCTGCGTCCTCTCCGTCGAAGGCCGGCGCCTGTCAAGCACGAGCTACGCACCGGCTCTGCCCGATGGGGCCGGCTCTCTCCCGCAAGCGGGCGGTGCCCCCACAGCGGCCCGCTAGCGGGCCGCATCGTCACCGGCCCTGTCCGATGGGGCCGGCTTCTCAGCGGCCCGGGCCTTAAACTCCCGACGACGTCGGTGCAGGATCGGCTCGGTGTAGCCGTTGGGCTGCTGGGCCCCGGACAAGATCAGCTCCTGCGCGGCCAGGAAGGCGATACTGTCGTCGAAGTTGGGTGCCATCGGTCGGTATGCCACGTCGCCCGCGTTTTGTCGATCGACCAACGGCGCCATCCGCTCCAAGCTGGCCCGCACATCCGCGCTGGTGATCACACCGTGGCGCAGCCAGTTGGCCAACAATTGGCTGGAGATTCGCAGCGTGGCCCGGTCCTCCATGAGCGCGACGTCGTGGATGTCGGGCACCTTCGAGCAGCCGACACCTTGATCAACCCAGCGAACCACGTAGCCGAGGATGGATTGACAGTTGTTGTCGACCTCTTCGCGGATCTCGTCGGGAGCCCAGGCCAATTCCTTGGCCAGCGGAATGGTCAGCAATTGTTCGATGGTGGCGCGACGCTTCCCCGCCAGTCCTTGTTGCACCGCGGCGACGTCGACCTGGTGGTAGTGCAGCGCATGCAGGGTGGCCGCAGTGGGAGAGGGAACCCAGGCGGTGCTGGCCCCGGCGCGCGGCTGGGCGATTTTTGTCTCGACCATGTCGGCCATCAGCTCGGTCATTGTCCACATGCCCTTGCCGACCTGGGCTCGGCCGCTGAACCCGGCGGCCAGGCCGGCATCGACGTTGTGGTCCTCGTAGGCCAAGATCCACGGCTGGCTCTTCATGGTGCCCTTGCGCACCATCGGGCCGGCCTCCATCGAGGTGTGGATTTCATCGCCGGTGCGGTCCAGGAACCCGGTGTTGATGAACACCACGCGGTCCGCGGCAGCTTTGATGCACGCCTTGAGGTTGACCGTGGTCCGGCGTTCCTCGTCCATGATGCCGATCTTCATGGTGTTTTGCGGCAACCCCAGCACATCTTCAACCCGGCTGAACAGTTCGCAGGTAAACGCCACCTCGGCCGGACCGTGCATCTTCGGCTTGACGATGTAGATGGAGCCGGTGCGGCTGTTGATCAGCGGCCCGTTGACGTCGCTGGCCTTTAGCCCGTGGATGGCGATCAGGCCGGTGAATAGGGCATCCATGATGCCTTCGAACACCTCGCTGCCGTCAGTGTCGACGATGGCGTCATTCGTCATCAAGTGACCGACGTTGCGGACGAACATGAGGCTGCGTCCAGGCAGCGTGAACTGGCCACCGCCGGGTGCGGTGTAGTTCCGGTCCCTATTGAGCACCCGCAGGAAAGCGGTGCCGTCCTTGTCTACCGCTGCTGCCAGGTCGCCCTTGTTCAGGCCGAGCCAGTTCCGATAACCCAGCACCTTGTCGGCGGCGTCCACGGCGGCCACCGAGTCCTCGAAGTCCATGATCGTGGTGATCGCGGATTCCAGGATCACGTCCTTGACGCCGGCCCGGTCGGTGGTGCCGACCTGCGACTCCGGATCGATCAGGATCTCGATGTGCAAACCGTGATTGATTAGCAGCACCGATGTCGGCGACTCGGCTGCGCCGGTGTAGCCGGCGAACTGGCCGGGGTTGGCCAGGCCGGTGGACTTATCCGGCAAGGCAACCACGAGCTGGCCATCCTGCACTGTGAAACCGGTGGCGTCGCCAAAGGAACCCGACGACAGCGGAACACTGTCGTCGAGGAACTTGCGGGCATACGCGATCACCTTGTCGCCACGAACCTTGTTGTACGTGGGGCCTTTTTCGGCGCCGTCGGTCTCGGGGATGACATCGGTGCCATACAAGGCGTCGTAGAGGGAGCCCCAGCGAGCGTTGGCCGCGTTCAGAGCAAACCGCGCGTTGAGCACCGGCACCACCAGCTGGGGGCCGGCGGTCGTGGTGATCTCAGCGTCGACACCGGACGTGGTGATGGTGAAGTCATCAGGTTCGGGAAGCAGGTAGCCGATCTCGGTGAGGAACTGGCGGTAGGCATCCATGTCGATGGGCTCGATCACCCGACGCCGGTGCCACTTGTCGATCTGCGCCTGCAGCTCGTCGCGGGCGTTCAACAGAGCTTGGTTCTGCGGGGTCAGGTCGGCGACGACCTTGTCGACGCCCGCCCAGAAGCTGTCCGGGTCGATATCGGTGCCAGGCAGGGCTTCATTGTTCACGAAGTCGTAGAGCACCCGAGCGATGCGCAAGTTGCCCACCGACACGCGATCTGTCATTGCTTCCTCCCTTACTGGCAATTGCTCAGCCTACCGGCCGACAAGACGACTACTACATCCGGCGACCCGCAACCGCAGGTCACGTCAAGCTCTGTCAGCACCTCGGCACCCGGCATGCTCGCTGGCTGGCAACGCGACGCAGTGGCCGCAGCGATCATACGGGTGGGGCGGTCTGCCTACTACAATCCCGTTGGATCCGTTCTGGCCGGACAGCATCCCGCCGGGAGCGGCTCCGGCCACGTCGGTGCCGCTCATTGCGGCGGTGTGATTCCGAATCAGGCCAGACGCTTGATCCCCGGATAGGAGTCGAACCCACGGTCGAAGCTCATCAGCCGGGTAATGTCGTGGTGAGCCATGACGGCGATGTGTAGTGCATCCCTGGCCGACAACGTTTGATAGCGCAACAGGGCATCCCTCGCGTGTTCGACATCGGTGCGCTCGATCGGCAGCACTTCGTCGACCACGCCGATAATTGCATCGAAAGCCGGCTGAATCGCCTCACGGCGTTTGATTGCCACATACCGGTGGCATATCTCCTGCAGCACCTCGGCGTCGGTGACTAGGCGTTCACCGCCCGACAGCGCCGACTCCAGCAGACGTTGCGCGTCCAGCTTATGCGGGTGCGAGGCACCCACCAGATACATGGGAATGTTGGAGTCAACGAGGATCACCGTGATCCTTCGCGCTCCGCACCGCGTCCGCGTTCGATTTCCTCGAGCATCTGCTCGACGTCGGCTGTCGGGAACTCATGGCGTGCGGCGGCACGGACAGATCGCAGCTTCATGTCTAGATCGCCGCGCGGTTCTCGCTCCCGCGCCTCCCGCAGCGTCCGGCGGACCCACTCGGACACTGTCGTGCGGTGCCGGCGTGCAATCTCTCGGAGTTCTTCCCACTCGTCGGGGTCCAGCAGAACCTGCAGGCGCTTACTCATAGCATGAGTGTATACAGCTCATACGGGTGTATGAATCCAGCTCGCCTGCGCGCGGGAGCTATCCCCCGGGGGACCCGTTCTGGCCGGCCAGCGTTCCGCCCGTACCGCCGCTGCCGCCCGGCCCGCCAGAGTCGCCGGGCCCACCGTCGCCGCCGTCGCCGATCAACTGGGCGTAGCCGCCGTTACCGCCGGTGCCGGGGGTGCCGTCCCCGCTGACGCCGGCGGCGCCGCCATTGCCACCGTTGCCGATCAACCCGGCCGTGCCGCCGTTACCCCCGGTGCCGCCGGCGCCGGTGACGGGTACCGCGACTGAGGGAATCTGGGTTGGCCCACCGGAGCCGCCGGCGCCACCGTTGCCGACCAGCAGCGCGCCGTTGCCTCCGTTCCCGCCACTGCCACCGCCGGGGGCGAAGACGCCGGTACCGGCGGACCCGGCGCCTCCGGCGCCACCGTTGCCGATCAGCCCGACGGCGTTGCCGCCGTCGCCGCCGTGGCCTCGGAGAAAGCCGTCGGTTTGCACGCTGTTGCCGCCGTCGCCGCCGTTGCCGATCAGCGTCCCGCCGGTGCCGCCGTCGCCGCCGTTGCCATCGAAGAAGCTGAACCCGCCGTTACCGCCGTCGCCGAACATCCCGGCGTTACCGCCGGTACCACCGTCGCTGAAACCTTGCAGGGTGCTGCCTCCGGAACCGCCGTCGCCGTACAGCCACCCGCCGTTGCCGCCGTTGCCGCCGTTGCCGATGCCGGTGGGGGCGGCACCGACGGAGCCGCCGTCGCCCCCGTTGCCGATCAGCCGGGCGTCACCGCCCGCTCCGCCGTCGGCGGCTCCCGATGGGACATTGCCGCCGTTGCCGCCGTTGCCGTACAGCAGTCCGCCGGTGCCGCCGGTGCCGCCGGCCCCGCCCGCGAAGCCGGCCTTGCCGAGCCCGCCGGCCCCGCCGGCCCCGCCATGGCCGAACAGCCCGACGGCGGCTCCACCGGGCCCGCCGATCCCACCGGTAGCGCCGACGGGTCCGGTACCGAGTCCGCCGGCACCGCCGTTGCCGCCGTCGCCGAAGAGCAGTCCGCCGACCCCGCCGGCACCACCGGCAAGGCCGGTCGCCCCGGGCCCGCCGATGCCACCGTTGCCGCCGTTGCCGATCAACCCTGCATCCCCACCGGCGCCGCCGGGCTGGCCGATCCCGCCGTTGCCGCCGTTGCCGCCGTTGCCGTACAGCAACCCGCCGGGCCCGCCGGGCTGTCCCGGCGCGCCATTGGCGCCATCACCGATCAACGGGCGGCCGAACAACGCCTGAAACGGCCCGTTGAGCACGTCCAGCGCGGCGGCGTCCGCCGCCTCGGCACCGGCATAGGCCCCCGCGCCGGCGGTCATGGCATGCACAAACTGCTCGTGAAACAGCGCCGCCTGCGCACTCAATGCCTGATAGGCCTGGGCGTGCGCGCCGAACAAATCCGCAACAGCCGCCGACACCTCATCGGCGCCCGCGGCCAGCACCCCCATCGTGGGCACGGCCGCAGCCGCATTCGCCGCGCCGATCGCCGACCCGATGCCGGCCAAATCCGACGCCGCCGCCACCACCACTTCTGGGGCCGCCACCACAAACGACATGACGCGCTCCTCACGGGACCGGGTGCGCAGTCCCAGCGGTTACAGCGTATTGACGTCCCGCCACCACGTCCGGCGTTCGGGCCAACTGATCCGAAACGATTGTCAGCGGCAGCAGCCCCCGATTACGCTCGGTGTCCCGTCAGACACCGATCCCTGCGTCAGTCAACGATGCGTCCCGTCGCGCATGGTGCCAACCAGGTCCTCCACCACGTCCTCCAGCGCCACCATCCCCACGACAGAACCGTTGTCGGCGGTTACCAAGGCCAGATGGCTGTTGATGCGCCGCATCCGCGACAGGGCGTCGGCCAGCGGCAACGATTGGGGAACCCGCGGCAGCGGGCGCACAACGGCCAGATCGATCACGGTTTGCGGATTGTCACCGAGGGTCAGCACGTCCTTGATGTGCAGATATCCGATGAACCTTCCACCGCGATCCACCACCGGAAAGCGGGAGTAGCCGGTTTGCGCCAAGGCCTGTTCGACCCCGCCGATGGTGGGCCCGGACCCTACCGCCGACACCTGCACTGCCCGAATGTTGACCAGCGGCACCGCGACATCGGCAACCAGGCGAGTTCGAATCCGAAGGGCTCGGGTTAGCCGCGTGTGCTCCTCGTGATCCAGCAGGCCTTCGGATAGCGATTCGGCGATCATCTCGGACAGTTCCGCAGTGGAGACGGCGATGTCGAGTTCATCCTTCGGCTGCACCCCAACCAGCCGCAGTATCGCGTTGGCGCAGTTGTTGTAGAACGCGATGAACGGCCGGGCGAGGCGCACGTAGACCAGGTACAGCGGGACCAGCAACATCGCTGTTCGCTCCGGACCAGCCAAAGCGATGTTCTTCGGCACCATCTCACCGAGCAGGACATGCAGCGCCACCACGATCGCCAACGCCACCGCCAACGACAAGGTGTGCAGCAGCGCCGGCGGTACACCGCTCAGCCCGAACGACAGCTGTAGCAGCTTGACGACTGCCGGTTCGCCGACCCGGCCAAGCAGGATCGAGGACACCGTAACCCCCAGCTGTGCGCCGGTCAGCATCGCCGGGAGCTGTTCGCCCGCCCGGATCACGGTGACGGCAGTGGCCTTGCCCTGCTCGGCCAGCGCTTCGAGGCGGTCACGACGCGCCGAGATCAACGCGAATTCCGCGCCCACGAAGAACGCGTTGGCGCCGATCAGCAAAAGCGCCAGCAACACCGCGGACAGCACATCCATCAGCGGCCCCGCCCCGACCCGGGGTCGGCATGGCCGCCCATTTTGATCAACTCCAACAAGTCGATCCGGCGCCCGTCCATCTGGATCACGGTGGCTAACCACCGCATCGAGTCGTCGGGAAGTCCGTCCTGGTCCAAGGCAGTCAGCTCGACCGTTTCGCCGGCCACCGGGATGTGGCCGAGCTCTCGAAGCACCAACCCGCCGATCGTCTCGTACGGACCGTCGGGGGCTCGATAGCCGGTGGCGCTGGCCACCTCGTCGATGCGTAGCAGACCCGAGACCCGCCATCCGTTGCCGGCTGCCACCACATCCGGTGTCGCATCGTCGTGTTCGTCGCGGACGTCGCCCACGATCTCTTCGATCAAGTCCTCCAGGGTTACCATGCCCGCGGTGCCGCCGTACTCGTCCACAACCATGGCGGTCTGTAGCGCACTGGCGCGGACCTGCGCCATCACCGCATCGCCGTCGAGCGTCGAGGGCACCACCGCGACCGGCTCGGCGACCGTCGTTAGCAGCGTGTGCGCGCGATCGCCGGGCGGAACCTCGAACACCTGCTTGACGTGCACGATGCCGACGGTCGCATCGAGATCTCCCTCGACCACCGGGAAGCGCGAGAATCCCGATGCGGCCGCGGCCGCAACCAGGTCGGCGATGGTGTCATCGGTCTGCAGCGCCACGATCTTCGACCGTGGCGTCATCAGCTCCTCGGCCGTCAGGGCGCCGAACTGCAGCGAGCGGCGCATCAGCCACGCCGTGGCGTCATCGAGTGCGCCGCTGCGCGCGGAACTACGCACCAACGACACCAGCTCCTGCGGTGTGCGAGCTGAGCGCAGCTCCTCGGCCGGCTCGATGCCAAGTCGACGCACGATCCAGTTCGCCGCTCCGTTCGTGAGACGGATGGCCGGGGTGAGCAGCAGTGAGAACAGCACCTGGCCGGCCACGACTGAGCGCGCGGTGCGCAGCGGGCGCGCCACCGCGAGATACTTGGGGACCAGCTCGCCGAAGACCATCGACAGCGATGTCACGATCACCAGGGCAAAAAACGTGATAAGACCGTCGGCCACCCGATCAGACATTCCGACTGCGACCAGCCCAGGATGCGGTAGCTCGGCCACCAGCGGTTCGGTCAGGTAGCCGGTAGCCAAGGTGGTGATCGAGATACCCAACTGAGCACCCGAAAGCTGGAACGACAGCCGGTGGTGTGCGCGCTGGATGAAGCGGTCCCGACTGGTGCCGCCGCGGGCGTTGGCCTCCACGGTGCTGCGGTCCAGCGCGGTCAGCGAGAATTCGGCCGCGACGAACACCCCCGTGCCTGCGGTGAGCGCCAAGATCGCCAGGATGGTGGCGACGGTATCGGTGAGGTTCACGGGCGGCTCGGTCGTCGCGCTATATCGGGCCGAGCCAGTACCGGCCGCTCGCCTGGAAAACCGACGGTGTGGACGGGTGCCCGCGGCACGTCATCCCTTTCGCTCGCAACCGCGCAGCGCGATACTGCGGGTTTGAAGTACACATCGTAGCGAGATAGCTCGTGGCGCCAGCTTCACCAGCCGGCGGGCAGCGGATGGCCCTCGGCAAAGCCCGCTCCCGACTGCACGCCCACCACGGCCCGCTCATGCAGCTCCGCCAGGTTCGAGGCACCCACATAGGTGCAGGTGCTGCGCACGCCAGAAGTTATGTGGTCAATTAGGTCCTCCACACCTCCGCGGTCGGGGTCAAGGCCCATCCGCGACGTCGAGATGCCTTCCTCGAACAACGCCTTACGAGCTCGGTCGAACGGGTTGTCCGCGCCGGTCCGGGCCACCACCGCCCGCTTGGATGCCATGCCGTAGCTCTCCTTGTACGGCTGATCGTCGCGGTCACGCATCAGGTCTCCGGGGGATTCGTAGGTGCCGGCGAACCACGATCCGATCATCACGTTCGAGGCGCCGGCGGCCAGCGCCAGAGCCACGTCGCGTGGATGCCGGATCCCGCCGTCGGCCCAGATATGACCACCGAGCTGCCTTGCCGCAGAAGCGCATTCGAGCACAGCGGAGAACTGCGGGCGGCCGACACCGGTCATCATTCGGGTGGTGCACATGGCGCCGGGGCCGACACCGACCTTGACGACGTTCGCCCCGGCTTTCAGCAGATCCCGGGTGCCCTCCGCCGACACCACGTTTCCCGCCGCCAGCGGCAAACCCAAGTCCAGTGCCGAGACCGCCTTGATCGCGTCCAAGGTCTTGACCTGGTGTCCGTGTGCGGTGTCGATGACTAGCACGTCGACGCCGGCTTCGGCGAGCGCTCGGGCCTTAGCGCCCACGTCGCCGTTGATGCCGACGGCCGCGCCGATCCGCAGCCGGCCCGCGCTATCGGTGGCCGGGGTGTAGATACCGGCGCGGATAGCCCCGGTGCGGCTTAGCACTCCCGCCAACGTGCCGTCGGCGTCGGTCAGCACCGCAACGTCGACCGGGGCGTGCTCCAGCAGGTCGAAGATCTTGCGTGGCTCGGTTCCCGCTGGAGCGGTCACATAGTCCGTCACGGCGATATCGCGCACCCGGGTGAAGCGATCCACGCCCAGGCAGGACGATTCGCGCACCAATCCGATCGGGCGACCCTCGAGGATGACCACCGCGACGCCATGTGCGCGCTTGTGGATGAGCGCCATGGCGTCGGACACCGAATCGTCGGGTGCCAGCGTCACTGGGGTGTCGAGCACCAGGTCCCGGCTTTTGACGAACGCCACCGTCTGCTTTACCGCCGGGATCGGCAGATCCTGCGGCAGGATTACGATGCCACCGCGGCGGGCGACCGTCTCGGCCATCCGCCGCCCGGCTACCGCGGTCATATTGGCGACCACTACCGGAATGGTGGTGCCCGAGCCGTCGGCGGTGGACAAATCGACGTCGAAGCGCGACGCGACCTCGGATCGGTTCGGAACGATGAACACGTCGTTGTATGTCAGGTCGTACCCGGGTGGGTGCCCGTCTAGAAATCTCATCACTTACCCCTTTACCCCCCTTTAGTTCTAGCCCGCTACACCGGTACTTCGGTGCGGTCTGAACTCCATAGTGTGTGGAACTTGCCTGGTTCGTCGATCCGGCCGTAGGTGTGTGCGCCGAAGAAGTCGCGCTGGGCCTGGGTGAGTGCAGCGGGCAGCCGCGCGGTGCGCAGCGCGTCGTAATACGACAGGGCCGACGAGAATCCCGGGGTCGGGATACCCAGTTGGGCCGCCGTCGACACCACACGCCGCCAACTGTCGATCGCCGATTCGACGGCGCCGCGGAAATACGGGGCCACAATCAGACTGGCCAGGTTCGGGCTGGCGTCAAAGGCTTCCTTGATGTGGTTGAGGAACTTCGCCCGGATGATGCAGCCGCCACGCCAGATGGTGGCCAGGTCGCCCGGCGTGATGTCCCAGCCGAATTCGGCGCTGCCGGCCTGGATCTGGTTGAAGCCCTGAGCGTAGGCCACGATCTTGGAGGCGTACAACGCCTGGCGGACGTCTTCGGTGAACGTGGCGGGGTCGGCGGGCTGCTCGCCGAGCTTGCCCGAAGCCAGACCGCTGGCGGCCGAGCGTTGCCCCACGGATCCCGAGAGAGCGCGGGCAAACACCGCTTCGGCGATGCCGGTCACCGGCACACCCAGGTCCAGCGCGGACTTGACGGTCCAACGGCCGGTGCCTTTCTGCTCGGCCCGGTCCACGATGACGTCGACGAGCGGTTTGCCGGTCTTGGCATCGGTCTGCCGCAGCACCTCGGCGGTGATCTCGACCAGGTAGCTGTCCAGATCGCCATTGTTCCACTCGGTGAACACATCGGCGATCGCCGGCGCGGTCAGACCTAGCCCGTCGCGCATCAGCTGGTAGGCCTCACCGATGAGCTGCATGTCGGAGTACTCGATGCCGTTGTGGACCATCTTGACGAAGTGCCCGGAGCCGTCCGGGCCAATGTGGGTGCAGCACGGCACGCCGTCGACATGCGCGGAGATCTCCTCGAGCAGCGGACCCAGCGATTGGTATGACTCGGCGGGTCCGCCGGGCATGATCGACGGCCCGTTCAACGCGCCCTCTTCGCCGCCGGAGATCCCGGCCCCGACGAAGTGCAAGCCCCGCTCACGCATCGCTTTCTCGCGGCGCATGGTGTCGGTGTACAACGCATTGCCGCCGTCGATGATGATGTCGCCGGGTTCCATGGCGTCAGCAAGTTCGTTGATGACAGCGTCAGTGGCCTCTCCGGCCTTGACCATGATCAGCACCCGACGCGGTTTTTCCAGTGCGGCAAGAAATTCGGGGATCGTTTCACTGCGCACGAACTTGCCGTCTGAGCTGTGCTCCTTAAGCAGCGCGTCGGTCTTGGCGACCGACCGATTGTGCACTGCCACGGTGTAGCCGTGCCGGGCGAAGTTTCGGGCGATGTTGGAACCCATCACGGCCAGGCCAGTGACGCCGATCTGCGCGATGCCGGCTGGCGATTCCGACGAACTCATGTCCTGCCTTTCAGTTGGGCCCGGCTTCGCTAGGCGATGAACAGCCGCTGCAGCTGCGTGAGCCACGGTACGGCCAGCGCGACGGTGGGCACCACCAGGACGGCGGCCGCAGCTAGATATGCGGCCGCGGACAGAACCGCGCTATTTCCACGCCCCGACAGCCGGCGCACGCGGAGCACCGTGCTGGGACCTCCGACGGCCAACGCACCCGACGGCGCCCGCCCGGACGCACAGGCGACCAATGCCCGAGCCAGGGGAGTGCGCCCGGCGGCGCGCACCGCGGCGTCATCGGCCAGGAGCTCGACGAGTAGCTGCACCGCCCCCAGCGCATTGGCGCTGCGGACCAACCGCGGGAAAGCCGCGTGCACCGCGGTAAACGCCTCCAGGACAAGATCGTGGCGGGCGCGTAGATGAGCCCGCTCATGGGTAAGGATCGCCGCGACCTCGGCGTCGGCGAGCGCGGTCAGTGTGCCTTCGCTGACCACAACCCGGCTACGCACACCGGGCAGACAGTAGGCAAGGGGCTGCGCGACGTCCAAGACCCGAAGGTCGCGGGCCCGCGCGCACGGCTGGGCAAGCGCGCCATTGTGTCCGACCCCGACGAGATCGACCACCATGCGGTGGTGTGCCCGTCGTCGTCGCGTGGCGGTGGCGACGCGCACCACGGCGACCGCCAGCCGGGCACCGACCAGCACAGTCAACGCAAAGACGGTGATGTAGGCCGCCCACAGCGGCCAGCCGAGGCGGCCGGCCGCGCCGACGAAGCTGGTCGTAGGGCGTCCGTCGGGACCGGGCATGAGCAGCCTGCTAGCGATCGCGATTCCGGCGCTGAACGACGACAGCACCGCGGCCAGGGCAATCGCCTGCCACAGCACCATGGCGGCGCGCGGTGCGCGCAGTGGCCATGTTGCCCGGGCTAGCAGGGCTGGGGTCGGGCCAGCCAGCAGCACCGCGAGGATGGTGAAGGCCAGCGCGGACACGCCGTTAGTCTCCCTCAGGTCTCCGTTGCCGCGCCAGCCGGTGGCCGATTGCCATGACCGGCTTCCAATTCGGCGAGCGCACGTCGTAGCGCATCCGCCTCGTCGGCACCGACTCGCTCGACGAAGTGCACCAGCGCGGCTTGCCTGCTGCCGGAGTCCTCGGCCTGAGCCAATGCATCGACCATCAGCCCGGCGACCAATTCGTCGCGGCCGTGCACGGGAGCGTAGCGGTGGGCTCGATCGTCGCGGATCTGCAGCACGCGGTTCTTCTTTGCCAACCGTTGCAGCACGGTCATCACCGTCGTGTAGGCAAGGTCGCGGCGCGCCGACAACGCTTCGTGGACTTGGCGAACGGTTTGGGGTTCCGTCCTGGACCACAAATGGTCCATGACCGCGCGTTCCAAATCCCCCAACCGTGTCAGCTTGGCCATTGTTCGTTCATCTCCTGCGGGTTGAAACCAGCGTACTCCGGCTTACTACTCGCTGTCGTATCCAAACCGGCGGGCGGCCGTACCGGGCCTATGCACCCGGCTCGCAAACATTACACGCTAACGCTTGCTAAATTAGGGCAGCCTTGCCTATCATTACTTCGTCGAGCCACAACGACCGCGGCCGAGTCCTGAGGGCTGCAGTGACCCCCGGTCGACTCGATCGGCGAGCCCCGTGCCTTGGTGCACGGGGCTCGCCCGTTGGTGTAGACACAAGGACGTGCAGCCATCGCCGGACTCACCCGCTCCGCTGAATGTCACCGTGCCGTTCGACAGCGAGTTGGGTTTGCAATTCACCGAACTGGGTCCCGACGGGGCCCGAGCGCAGCTCGACGTCCGGCCCAAGTTGTTGCAGCTGACGGGCGTCGTGCACGGCGGTGTCTACTGCGCGATGATCGAGAGCATCGCCAGCATGGCAGCCTTTGCCTGGCTCAATTCGCACGGCGAAGGCGGGAGTGTGGTCGGCGTTAACAATAATACGGATTTCCTGCGCTCCATCAGCTCAGGGATGGTGTATGGCACCGCCGAACCGCTGCATCGGGGTCGGCGGCAACAGCTGTGGCTGGTCACCATCACCGACGACACCGACCGGGTGGTCGCCCGCGGCCAAGTGCGGCTGCAGAACCTCGAGGCGCGGCCTTAACCCGCTCGAAACCGTTGAACCTGCCGCGGCGTGGCAGGATCGCAGAGCATGCGCCTGACGCCGCACGAACAGGAGCGTTTGCTGTTGTCCTACGCCGCCGAGTTGGCCCGCCGGCGTCGGGCCCGCGGCCTGCGCCTCAATCATCCGGAAGCCATCGCGGTGATCGCCGACCACATCCTGGAAGGCGCGCGTGACGGCCGCACCGTCGCAGAGTTGATGGCATCCGGGCGTGAGGTGCTCGGCCGTGACGATGTGATGGAGGGAGTGCCGGAGATGCTCGCCGAGGTACAGGTGGAGGCGACGTTTCCGGACGGCACCAAGTTGGTCACCGTGCATCAGCCGATCGCATGATTCCCGGAGAAATCTTTTACGGCAGTGGTGATATCGAGATGAACGCCGCGGCACTCTCCCGCCTGCAGATGCGGATCATCAACGCCGGCGATCGTCCGGTGCAGGTCGGTAGCCACGTCCATCTCCCGCAGGCCAATCGGGCGCTGTCATTCGACCGTGCGACGGCCCACGGCTACCGTCTGGACATCCCGGCGGCGACAGCGGTGCGCTTCGAGCCGGGCATTCCCCAAATCGTCGGGTTGGTTCCGTTGGGCGGACGGCGCGAGGTACCCGGTCTGACGCTAAATCCGCCCGGACGGTTGGACCGCTGATGGCGCGACTGTCAAGGGAGCGCTACGCACAGCTGTACGGACCTACCACCGGCGACCGGATACGGCTGGCCGACACCAACCTGCTGGTTGAGGTCACCGAAGACCGGTGTGGGGGACCGGGACTGGCCGGTGACGAGGCGGTGTTCGGCGGCGGCAAGGTGCTGCGCGAGTCCATGGGCCAGGGCCGTGCGAGCCGGGCCGACGGTGCCCCCGACACCGTGATCACCGGTGCGGTGATCATCGACTACTGGGGAATCATCAAGGCCGACATCGGGATTCGCGATGGCCGCATCGTCGGGATCGGAAAGGCCGGCAATCCCGACATCATGACAGGTGTGCATCGGGATCTCGTCGTCGGGCCGTCCACCGAAATCATCAGCGGCAACCGTCGAATCGTCACCGCAGGCACCGTCGACTGTCACGTGCACTTGATCTGTCCGCAGATCATCGTCGAAGCCTTGGCCGCGGGCACCACCACGATCATCGGCGGTGGCACCGGACCCGCCGAGGGCACCAAGGCCACCACAGTCACTCCCGGCGAGTGGCACCTGGCCCGGATGCTGGAGTCACTGGACGGTTGGCCGGTGAACTTCGCGCTGCTCGGCAAGGGAAACACCGTGAATCCCGACGCACTGTGGGAACAGTTGCGCGGTGGCGCATCGGGTTTCAAACTCCACGAAGACTGGGGATCGACCCCGGCGGCCATCGACACCTGCTTGGCGGTCGCCGACGTGGCCGGGGTGCAGGTTGCGCTGCACTCCGACACTCTCAATGAGACCGGATTCGTCGAGGACACCATCGGCGCGATCGCCGGACGTTCGATTCACGCCTACCACACCGAGGGCGCCGGCGGCGGGCACGCACCGGACATCATTACCGTCGCGGCGCAACCGAATGTACTGCCCAGCTCGACCAATCCGACCCGCCCGCATACGGTGAACACCCTTGACGAGCATCTCGACATGCTGATGGTGTGCCACCACCTCAACCCCCGGATCCCGGAGGACCTCGCGTTTGCCGAAAGCCGGATCCGACCGTCCACCATTGCGGCAGAAGATGTGTTGCACGATATGGGGGCAATCTCGATGATTGGCAGCGATTCCCAGGCGATGGGCCGTGTCGGCGAGGTGGTGCTGCGCACCTGGCAGACCGCGCACGTGATGAAAGCCCGCCGCGGGGCACTGGAAGGTGACCCGTCTGGTAGCCAAGCCGCCGACAACAACCGGGTCCGCCGCTACATCGCCAAATACACCATCTGCCCGGCCATCGCACACGGCATGGATCACCTGATCGGTTCGGTGGAGGTGGGAAAGTTGGCCGACCTGGTGTTGTGGGAGCCGGCGTTTTTCGGGGTTCGCCCGCACGTCGTGCTCAAAGGTGGGGCGATCGCCTGGGCAGCGATGGGCGATGCGAACGCGTCAATCCCGACCCCGCAACCGGTGCTCCCGCGACCGATGTTCGGCGCGGCCGCGGCAACCGCGGCGGCGACCTCGGTGCACTTCGTCGCGCCGCAATCCATCGACGCGCGCCTGGCGGACCGGCTCGCGGTCAATCGGGGACTAGCGCCGGTGGCCGACGTGCGCGCAGTGGGCAAGACCGACCTGCCGCTCAATGATGCCCTACCGAGCATCGAGGTCGATCCCGACACCTTCACCGTGCGAATCGACGGCCAGGTGTGGCAACCGCAGCCGGCCGCCGAACTACCTATGACACAACGGTATTTCCTGTTCTAATGACCTCGCTGGCCGTGCTGCTCACCCTCGCCGACTCGCGGCTGCCCACGGGTGCGCACGTGCACTCGGGCGGCATCGAAGAAGCCATCGCCGCCGGCATGGTGACCGGCCTGGCCACCCTGGAAGCGTTCCTGAAACGGCGGGTCCGCACCCACGGCCTGCTGACGGCGTCCATCGCGGCCGCGGTGCACCGGGGCGAGCTGGCCGTCGACGACGCCGACCGGGAAACCGACGCGCGCACACCGGCTCCCGCGGCCAGACACGCCTCACGCAGCCAGGGCCGCGGGCTGATCAGGCTGGCACGGCGGGTGTGGCCCGATTCCGGCTGGGAGGAACTGGGCCCGAGGCCGCATCTGGCGGTTGTGGCCGGACGGGTCGGCGCGCTGAGCGGGCTGGCGCCCGAGCACAACGCCTTGCACCTCGTCTACATCACAATGACCGGCTCGGCCATCGCCGCCCAGCGACTGCTGGCGCTAGATCCCGCCGAAGTGACCGTGGTGACCTTCCAGCTGTCCGAACTGTGCGAGCAGATCGCGCAGGAGGCCACAGCCGGACTGGCAGACTTGTCTGATCCGCTGCTGGACACGCTCGCCCAGCGGCATGACGAGCGCGTGCGTCCCCTGTTCGTTTCCTGAAAGGTAAGGCATGGCAACGCATTCCCATCCCCACTCGCACACCGTGCCCGCTCGGCCAAGGCGGGTCCGCAAACCGGGCGAGCCACTGCGCATCGGCGTCGGCGGCCCGGTCGGCTCCGGCAAGACCGCACTGGTGGCGGCGCTGTGCCGGCAATTGCGGGGAGAGCTGTCGCTGGCGGTGCTGACCAACGACATCTACACCACCGAAGACGCCGACTTCTTGCGCACACATGCGGTGCTGCCAGACGACCGGATCGCGGCCGTGCAGACCGGCGGCTGCCCGCACACCGCGATCCGCGACGACATCACCGCCAACCTGGATGCGATCGACGAGTTGATGGCCGCCCACGACGCGTTGGACCTGATCCTGGTCGAATCCGGCGGCGATAACCTCACGGCCACCTTCTCTTCGGGGCTGGTGGATGCGCAGATCTTCGTCATTGACGTTGCCGGCGGCGACAAGGTGCCGCGCAAGGGCGGGCCGGGGGTGACCTATTCGGATTTGTTGGTAGTCAACAAGACTGACCTGGCTGCATTGGTGGGCGCCGACCTGGCGGTGATGGCCCGCGATGCGGACGCGGTGCGCGACGGCCGCCCGACGGTGCTGCAATCGTTGACCGAGGACCCAGCTGCCAGCGATGTCGTGGCCTGGGTTCGTAGTCAACTGGCCGCCGATGGAGTCTAGTGTTCTGGTGGTCGCGTCGCCGAATCGGTTGCCGCGCATCGACTGTCGGGGCGGTGTCCAGGCACGCCGAACCGCGCCCGACACGGTGCACCTGGTGTCGGCGGCCGCGACCCCGCTGGGCGGTGACACCATGAGAATCCGGGTGATCGTGGAACGGGGTGCCCAGCTACGGCTGCGTAGTGCCGCCGCGACGGTGGCCTTGCCCGGCGTGGATACCCTGACGTCGCATGCTCACTGGGAGATCGACGTGACCGGCACCCTGGATGTGGACCTGGAGCCGACGGTCGTCGCCGCCTCAGCCCGGCATCTGTCGCATGCCACCTTGCGCCTGCACGACGACGGTCGGGTCCGCTTGCGCGAGCGCGTGCAGATTGGCAGATGCAATGAGCGCGAAGGATTTTGGTCGTCATCGCTGCAGGCCGATCGGCATGGTCGTCCCCTGCTGCGGCACCGGGTGGAACTGGGTGCCGGGTCTTTGGCCGACGACGTCATTGCGGCGCCGCGCGCCACTATCAGCGAGCTGCGCTATCCGGCGACGGCATTCACCGACGCCATCGACGCACGGTCGACCGTTTTGGCGTTGGCGGGTGGCGGAACACTGAGTACCTGGCAGGCTGACCGGTTGCCTGGCTAACGCTAGCTGGCCACCTTAGCGCTTGCCGCTGAGCCCTGCGCCTCGGCGGCCAGCTCGGCCAGCTGTTCGAGCCGCGTTCGCGCAAATGCCTGCTGGTCGGTGATGGTCAGCTGGCCGCGGCGAGTACTGAGGAAAGTCACCGTCCACGACAGCAGAGTGGTGATCTTGGTCTTGAACCCGATCAGGTACGCCAGGTGCAGCACCAGCCAAATCAGCCAGGCGATAAAGCCGCTGAACTCAACGGGACCGATCTTGGCCACCGCCGAAAACCTCGAAACCGTGGCCATCGATCCCTTGTCGAAGTACTGGAATGGCTCACGCTCCGCCGGGTTGGCGCCGGCCAGTTCGGCCTTGATCGTGCTGGCGACGTATTTCGCCCCCTGGATGGCGCCCTGCGCCACACCCGGCACACCCTCCACAGCGGCCATATCGCCCACCACGAACACGTTCGGGTACCCGGGAATGGACAGGTCGGGCAGCACTTGGACCCGGCCGGCCCGGTCGAGCTCAACCCGTGATTGCTCGGCAAGGTCCCTGCCCAACCGACTGGCCGAAACCCCGGCCGACCAGACCTTGCAGGCCGACTCGATGCGCCGGACGGTGCCGTCGGAGTCCTTGACGGTGATGCCGTTGCGGTCGACGTCGGTGACCATCGCACCCAGCTGGATTTCCACGCCCAGCTTCTGCAACCGGGCAGCCGCCCGCTGACCGAGCTTTGCGCCCATCGGTGGCAGCACCGCCGGGGCGGCGTCAAGCAGAATCACCCGCGCCTTGGTCGAGTCGATGTGCCGGAATGCGCCCTTCAACGTGTGCTCGGCCAGCTCGGCGATCTGTCCGGCCATTTCAACACCGGTGGGGCCAGCCCCGACAACGGTGAATGTCAGTAGCTTGGCCCGCCGTTCCGGATCGCTGGACCGTTCGGCTTGCTCGAAAGCGCTCAATATGCGGCCACGCAACTCCAACGCGTCGTCGATGGACTTCATGCCGGGTGCGAATTCGGCGAAATGGTCGTTGCCGAAATAAGACTGGCCAGCACCCGCGGCGACGATCAGGCTGTCGTAGGGGGTTTGGTAGGTGTGACCGAGCAATTCCGAGACGACGCACTGCCCGGCCAGGTCGATGTGGGTGACGTTGCCCAACAGTACCTGGACATTGCGCTGCTTACGCAGCACGACCCGGGTCGGCGGAGCGATTTCTCCCTCGGAGATAATCCCGGTGGCCACTTGGTACAGCAGCGGCTGGAACAGGTGATGGGTGGTGCGCGCGATCAGCTTGATGTCAACGTCGGCCCGCTTGAGCTTCTTTGCCGCGTTTAGCCCGCCGAACCCAGATCCGATGATCACAACTCGATGCCTACGAGGTGGTTGCGCTGTGGGTTCTTGCTGGGGACTCATGTTCCGCTGCTCCTGACGGGGTCACCTCGATGAGCGAGTTCAGTTAGCTACTACGGTAGTCAACCCGACCGCTGCAGGCCCAGTTGAGGACATGTGTCATCAGCCACACCACAGCGTGCCTGCGTCACCGGCCCCCGGTGGCTACACACCCAGCAGCGGGCGCAGCGCTTCAGCGGCGGTGGTGATGACCCCGGGCAGATAGCCGTGCGGAGCCAAGTTGATGATTAATCCGTCGACACCGGCATCGAGCACCTTGGCCTGAATTTGGTCGGCGATCTGTGCCGGGCTGCCCACCACCACGCGACCGCTCATCTCCGCGGGAATCGCATCTGGCGAGAGTGTCTCGTCGATCATCACCGTCAACAGCAGGCTGGTCTGAAGCGTCGACCGGTCCCGGCCGGCCTCGTCGCACCGCGCGGCCAGCGCCCGCATCTTGCGCGGCAGCTCGTCGACCGCCGCCACGATGTTGAGATGGTCGGCAAAGCGGGCGGCGATCGCGAATGTCTTTTTCTCACCACCGCCGCCGATCAAGATTGGGATGCGGTCGCGATACCGCGGCTCGGCCATCGCCGATTCGGTGGTGTACCAATCGCCGAAAAACGTTGGGCGCTCACCCTTGACCATTGGCTCGAGGATCTGTAGCGCCTCTTCGAGCCGGTTGAACCGGTCACTGAAAGTGCCGAACTCGAAGCCGAGCTGGCGGTGTTCCAGCTCAAACCAACCGGCTCCAATGCCGAGGATCGCTCGACCGGCGCTAACCACGTCGAGCGTGGTGATGATCTTTGCCAGCAGGGTCGGGCTGCGGTAGGTATTGCCGGTCACCAACGCGCCCAGTTGCAGCCGCTCGGTCGCCGTGGCCAGCGCACCAAGGGCCGTGTAGGCCTCCAGCATCGGCTGGTCGGGCGTCCCCAACATGGGCAGTTGGTAGAAGTGGTCCATCACAAACAGGGAGTCGTAACCAGCCGCTTCGGCCTCACGCGCTTGAGCGATGACGGACGGGAAAAGCTTCTCCACCCCTGTGCCGTAGGAGAAGTTGGGGATCTGTAGACCCAGCCGAATAGTCACACTACCTACCGTAGCGATCGGCCGGTGAAGCGAAAGGTTCAGCCGAAGTGAGCCAGCGCGCCGTGGCTGACGTGCAGCGTCTGGCCGGTGATGTGGCGAGCCGCAGGGGTGGTAAGGAACAGCGCCAGCCGCGCAATCTCGGCCGCGACGGGCGCGGGTGTGCGCGAAAGCCCTTCGTAACCGGTCTGCACGCTGCGGCCGCAAGCGACTGTATTGATGGTGATCCCGCGCGTGCCGAAAACGGCGGCCTGGCCCGCGATCCAATTCGAGAGGGCCGCTTTGATCGCGGACTCGGCGCCACCGGCAGGCGGGTTCTCCGCCACCACGCTGACAATCGAGCCGCCGGAGCGCAGGTGATCGCCCACGGATTGCACCGTCAGCACCACCGAGAGCACCGTCGCGTCGAGCGCATTGCGCCAGGCGTTGGCCGTGTCGGACACCGAGTAGGCGCGCGGGTCACCGGCATCCCAGGACGGCGCTGGCACGTTGACGATGGTGTCCAGGTGACGGGGGAACAGTCCCCGTGCCTCGGTGAGGCTGGTCGGGTCGGTGGTGTCGCACACAACGGCGTCCACGTCGAGTTCCTTCGCGGCGACCTCGAGGTCGCCGCGGCGGGCACCCACCAGGGTGACCTTGTGGCCGTCGTTGCGAAAGCCTTCAGCCATTGTGCGTCCGAGATCGGTATCCCCGCCGGTGACCAGCACCTCCACTGCCATGACCTCCTCGTGTTCAACGCTGAACCCAGACCCTGGACCGTTGCCTGGAATCGCATCGTGATGGCGTAAGCTCCGGTAGATGTTACTGGACAGTAGCTATTCGGGGAAACTCCGCACCGCCACGACGCGCAGACGATCTTGGTAACCATTAGGTTTGGCCAGTGCGTTGGATCGGACTGTCAACTGGCCTAGTGTCATCGATGCTGGTCGCGGGCCTGGTGGCATGTGGATCGAATTCACCCGCATCGTCGCCAGCCGGGCCGACGCAGGGTGCCCGGTCGATCGTGGTGTTCGCGGCTGCCTCGCTGCAGTCTGCGTTCACTCAGATCGGTGAGCAGTTCAAAGCCGGCAACCCAGGGGTTAACGTCAACTTCGCTTTCGCTGGTTCTTCTGAGTTGGCCACCCAGCTGACCCAGGGCGCGACCGCCGACGTCTTTGCATCTGCGGACACCGCGCAAATGGACAGTGTGGCCAAGGCGGGGTTGCTGGCCGGTCATCCGACAAACTTCGCCACCAACACGATGGTCATCGTTGCCGCCGCAGGCAATCCCAAGAAGATCCGATCTTTTGCCGACCTCACGCGGCCGGGGCTCAACGTGGTGGTCTGCCAGCCGTCGGTGCCATGCGGATCGGCGACCCGGCGCATCGAAGATGCAACCGGGATTCATCTCAACCCGGTCAGTGAGGAACTTAGCGTGACCGACGTTCTGAACAAGGTCATCACCGGGCAAGCCGATGCCGGGCTGGTCTATGTCAGTGACGCGCTCAGCGTTGCCACCAAAGTGACGTGTGTCAGATTTCCCGAAGCCGCGGGTGTGGTCAATGTCTACGCCATCGCGGTGCTAAAGCGGACCTCCCAGCCCGCTCTGGCCCGGCAGTTCGTGGCCATGGTGACCGCTGCGGCAGGTCGGCGGATCCTGGATCAGTCGGGTTTCGCCAAGCCCTGACGATGCACCCGCCTACGGATCTGCCTCGTTGGGTATATCTCCCGGCGATCGCGGGGATCGTGTTCGTGGCAATGCCGCTGGTCGCGATCGCCATCCGGGTCGATTGGCCGCGTTTCTGGGCGCTGATCACTACTCCGTCTTCTCAAACGGCCCTGCTGTTGAGCGTGAAGACCGCCGCGGCCAGCACGGTGCTGTGCGTACTGCTGGGCGTCCCGATGGCGCTGGTGCTGGCCCGCAGCCGCGGACGACTGGTGCGGTCGTTACGACCGCTGATCCTGTTACCGCTGGTGCTGCCGCCGGTAGTCGGGGGTATCGCGTTGCTCTACGCGTTCGGCCGGCTCGGCCTGATCGGGCGCTACCTGGAGGCGGCCGGCATCAGCATCGCATTCAGTACCGCGGCTGTGGTGCTGGCGCAGACCTTTGTCTCGCTGCCGTATCTGGTGATTTCCCTAGAGGGTGCAGCCCGCACCGCCGGAGCCGACTACGAGGTGGTGGCGGCGACACTTGGGGCGCGGCCCGGCACTGTCTGGTGGCGCGTGACCCTGCCGTTGCTGCTCCCGGGCGTGGTGTCCGGATCAGTACTGGCGTTTGCCCGCTCGCTCGGAGAGTTTGGCGCGACCCTAACCTTTGCCGGTTCCCGGCAAGGGGTCACCCGTACCCTTCCGCTGGAGATTTACCTGCAGCGGGTGACCGATCCGGACGCGGCGGTGGCATTGTCACTGCTGCTCGTTGTGGTAGCGGCACTGGTGGTGCTGGGTGTGGGTGCTCGTACGCCGATCGGGACCGATACCAGGTAGCCGGTCATGAGCAAGCTGCAGCTGCGCGCGGTCGTCGCCGACCGGCGTTTGGACGTCGAATTCTCGGTGTCCGCGGGCGAGGTGCTTGCAGTGCTCGGGCCCAACGGTGCGGGCAAGTCCACCGCCCTGCATGTTATCGCGGGGCTGCTTCGCCCCGACGCGGGCTTGGTACGTTTGGGGGACCGGGTGTTGACCGACACCGAGGCCGGGGTGAATGTGGCGACCCACGACCGTCGAGTCGGGCTGCTGTTGCAAGACCCGTTGTTGTTTCCACACCTGAGCGTGGCCAAAAACGTGGCCTTCGGACCACAATGCCGTCGCGGGATGTTTGGGTCCGGGCGCGCTAGGACAAGGGCGTCGGCACTGCGATGGCTGCGCGAGGTGAACGCCGAGCAGTTCGCCGACCGTAAGCCTCGTCAGCTATCCGGGGGCCAAGCCCAGCGCGTCGCCATCGCGCGAGCGTTGGCGGCCGAACCGGATGTGTTGCTGCTCGACGAGCCGCTGACCGGACTCGATGTGGCCGCGGCCGCGGGTATCCGTTCGGTGTTGCGTAGTGTCGTCGCGAGGAGCGGTTGCGCGGTAGTCCTGACGACCCATGACCTGCTGGACGTGTTCACGCTGGCCGACCGGGTATTGGTGCTCGAGTCCGGCACGATCGCCGAGATCGGCCCGGTTGCCGATGTGCTTACCGCACCTCGCAGTCGTTTCGGAGCCCGTATCGCCGGAGTCAACCTGGTCAATGGGACCATTGGTCCGGACGGCTCGCTGCGCACCCAGTCCGGCGCCCACTGGTACGGCACCCCGGTCCAGGATTTGCCTACTGGGCATGAGGCAATCGCGGTGTTCCCGCCGACGGCGGTGGCGGTGTATCCGGAACCGCCGCACGGAAGCCCGCGCAATATCGTCGGGCTGACGGTGGCGGAGGTGGATACCCGCGGACCCACGGTCCTGGTGCGCGGGCATGATCAGCCTGGTGGCGCGCCTGGCCTTGCCGCATGCATCACCGTCGATGCCGCCACCGAACTGCGTGTGGCGCCCGGATCGCGCGTGTGGTTCAGCGTCAAGGCGCAGGAAGTGGCCCTGCACCCGGCACCCCACCAACACGCCAGTTCATGAGCCGACCCGCGCCGTCCTTGCGTCGCGCCGTTAACACGGTAGGTTCTTCGCCATGCATCAGGTGGACCCCAACTTGACACGTCGCAAGGGACGATTGGCGGCACTGGCTATCGCGGCGATGGCCAGCGCCAGCCTGGTGACCGTTGCGGTGCCCGCGACCGCCAACGCCGATCCGGAGCCAGCGCCCCCGGTACCCACAACGGCCGCCTCGCCGCCGTCGACCGCTGCAGCGCCACCCGCACCGGCGACACCTGTTGCCCCCCCACCACCGGCCGCCGCCAACACGCCGAATGCCCAGCCGGGCGATCCCAACGCAGCACCTCCGCCGGCCGACCCGAACGCACCGCCGCCACCTGTCATTGCCCCAAACGCACCCCAACCTGTCCGGATCGACAACCCGGTTGGAGGATTCAGCTTCGCGCTGCCTGCTGGCTGGGTGGAGTCTGACGCCGCCCACCTCGACTACGGTTCAGCACTCCTCAGCAAAACCACCGGGGACCCGCCATTTCCCGGACAGCCGCCGCCGGTGGCCAATGACACCCGTATCGTGCTCGGCCGGCTAGACCAAAAGCTTTACGCCAGCGCCGAAGCCACCGACTCCAAGGCCGCGGCCCGGTTGGGCTCGGACATGGGTGAGTTCTATATGCCCTACCCGGGCACCCGGATCAACCAGGAAACCGTCTCGCTCGACGCCAACGGGGTGTCTGGAAGCGCGTCGTATTACGAAGTCAAGTTCAGCGATCCGAGTAAGCCGAACGGCCAGATCTGGACGGGCGTAATCGGCTCGCCCGCGGCGAACGCACCGGACGCCGGGCCCCCTCAGCGCTGGTTTGTGGTATGGCTCGGGACCGCCAACAACCCGGTGGACAAGGGCGCGGCCAAGGCGCTGGCCGAATCGATCCGGCCTTTGGTCGCCCCGCCGCCGGCGCCGGCACCGGCTCCTGCAGAGCCCGCTCCGGCGCCGGCGCCGGCCGGGGAAGTCGCTCCTACCCCGACGACACCGACACCGCAGCGGACCTTACCGGCCTGACCGGATCCGGCCGCACCCCAAGTGATACCCCTGGGCGGGGTGTCAGCGCGGCCGGGCGCTCTTGAGCCGGCGCAGCGGCGTCCATGGAGCGCCGCCGGCCAACGCGGCGTTCTTGGCGCCGGCGCGAACGTTGTTCAGGTGCCAACCGGTGGTGGGTCGTGGTTGGCGACTTGTACCGCTTCCGGTTCTCCATAGGTCGCGCCGGGGACGGGCAGCGGGTCGTGTGCGCGTCTTTCAGTGCACCGTGCGAAACGCCGACACCGTTGAACTCCACCTGAAAGCACCGCTGAACAGCAGAAAAGCGCCCACGAAAACACCGTGGGGCGCCACACACGTTTGATCACGCCACAACCCACCGACACCGTCACTACCCTCAAATCGTTACGCAGAAGCGGTATACCGATATCACGGCCCTGTGCTGGGCTAAGCCAGCGTCTGCAAGGAGAACCGCATGGACATCACGGCAACAACCGAATTTTCCGCCATGAACCTCGACGGCAAGACGGGTATAGGTTGGCTCGGCTACATCGTCATCGGCGGTATCGCCGGCTGGCTCGCCAGCAAGATCGTTAAGGGGGGCGGCTCGGGCATCCTGATGAACGTTGTGATCGGCGTCGTCGGGGCATTCGGCGCCGGCTTGGTCCTTAACGCGCTGGGCGTCGACGTCAACCATGGCGGGTACTGGTTCACCTTCTTCGTCGCCCTGGGCGGGGCTGTCGTCCTGCTGTGGATCGTCGGCATGGTGCGCAAGACCTAGCGCCAAACTGTTGTCGGCCATGCAAATTGAGTGTGACTGCGGCGGCCGGCGACGGGTAGCGGCATGATGGAGTGATGGTCTCACCGGCGACCACGGCGACGATGAGTGCGTGGCAGGTGCGTCGGCCCGGCCCGATGGACACCGGCCCGCTCGAACGAGTGACCACCCGGGTGCCGCGCCCGGCGCCATCGGAGTTGCTGGTGGCCGTGCACGCATGCGGGGTGTGCCGCACCGATCTCCACGTGACCGAAGGTGACCTGCCCGTGCACCGCGAACGGGTGATTCCCGGCCACGAGGTAGTGGGAGAGGTCATTGAGGTGGGCTCAGCGGTGGGCGCGGCTGCCGGTGGCGAATTCGACCGAGGAGACCGGGTGGGTATCGCCTGGCTGCGTCACACTTGCGGGGTCTGCAAGTACTGCCGGCGCGGCAGCGAGAACCTCTGCCCGCAATCCCGCTACACCGGCTGGGACGCCGACGGGGGATACGCCGAATTCACGACGGTTCCTGCGGCTTTCGCGCACCATCTGCCGAGCGGCTATAGCGACAGCGAGCTGGCGCCGTTGTTGTGCGCCGGCATCATCGGATATCGATCGCTGCTGCGCACCGAGCTACCACCCGGTGGCCGGCTGGGTCTCTACGGATTCGGCGGCAGTGCCCACATCACCGCCCAGGTCGCGTTGGCGCAAGGCGCCGAAATACATGTGATGACACGCGGGGCCCGCGCGCGCAAGCTGGCGCTGCAACTTGGCGCTGCATCGGCTCAGGACGCCGCCGACCGGCCACCCGTGCCGCTGGACGCCGCGATCTTATTCGCCCCGGTCGGGGATCTGGTGCTGCCCGCGCTGGAAGCGCTGGACCGTGGCGGCATCTTGGCGATCGCCGGGATCCACCTGACCGATATTCCGGACCTGAACTACCAGCAGCACTTGTTCCAGGAGCGTCAGATCCGGTCGGTCACGTCGAACACCCGCGCCGATGCGCGCGCGTTCTTCGACTTCGCCGCCCAGCATCACATCGAGGTCACCACGCCGGAGTACCCGCTTGGCCAAGCCGATCGTGCGCTGGGCGACCTGAGCGCCGGCCGCATCGCCGGTGCCGCCGTGCTGCTGATCTGACCGAGCTCAGGTCGACAGGTGCCAGACCAGGGCAGCGGCCAGGGCACCCATCCCGTTCAGCGACCAATGCAGTGCGATCGGTGCGATCAGGCTGCCGCTGCGCCGTCGCAGCCAGCTGAACACGAATCCGGCCACTCCGGTGGCCAACACCGCCAGCATGACACCGGCCACCAGCCCGATGATCCCGCCACCGAACAGTCGAGTGAAGCCGACATTGCTGCTCGTGATCCCCAGCGACGTCGCAATATGCCACAGACCGAACAGCACCGAACCCGCCACCGCGACACCCCGGAATCCCCAAGCCCGATTCAGCGCCCCATGCAACACACCGCGGAAGGCCAGCTCTTCGGGGATGACGGTTTGCAGCGGGATCATGACCATCGAGGCGATCACCGCGCCGGAGATCGTCGCGTAGTGATGGTTCATGAACATCGGCCGGGTTATCGGCAGCAGGACACCTACCGAGATCACCGCCACCACCAGGGCAACGGCCGCTAGCGCATAGACGAGCCCGGATTTCCAGTGTTGGCGGCTCAGTCCGAGTTCAGCCCAGCCCAGGCCTCTACTCCGCACCAAGATCACCAGTCCGACCGCGGCGGCCGGGACGGTGGCGATGCTCGCCCACGGTGTGGTGAAATGCGCGATCAGGTTCGTCAGTACCAGCACCAGGACGACGACGGCGATGTCGACATATATCCGGAACCGGTGCATCACCGAGAGGTGCGACACCAGTGGACCTGGATGAACGGCTGCGCAAGCAGTCAAGTGGTCAGACATCGTCAGCAGAGTCTACCGGCGGAGGGCTCGGTGTCCGCTCTCGCGCGTAGGCCTTGAGCTCGGCTGCGAGCGCGTCTGCCGCCAACAGCTGGGGAAGCAGCTCCGATTCAGAGGTTCGGGCGCGAAACACGAGCCCGACGGTCACGTTGTGCTCAGGGCGGTAATCGACGGTGATTGTGTCGCCGGCGCGCACTGTTCCGGGAGCGATCACCCGTAGGTAGGCGCCTGGTTTGGCGGCCCGGGTGAAGGTCTTGATCCAATAACGCAAATCCAGGAAGGCCGCGAAGGTCCGGCACGGGATCCGGGGCGCCGAGACTTCCAACACCAATCCGTCGGAGCCGATGCGCCAGCGTTCACCAATCCGCGCGTACGTCACGTCGACGCCCGAGGTGGTCAGATTCTCGCCGAACATTCCGTTGTGAAGGGTGCGGTGAAGCTGGGTTTCCCACGCGTCGAGGTCTTCTCGCGCATACGCATAGACGGCCTGATCATCACCGCCATGGAGCTTCGGGTTGCCGACGGTGTCGCCAACCAGGCCGCTGCCGACACCCGCATGCATCGACCCGGGTGCCCGCACCATGACCGCCTCAGATGCCGCCACTTTGTCGATTCCGGTCAACTTCGACTGCGCGCGCGGATCAGGGTTCGCCCGAACACGAGCCAGGTTGACCGACAACACATGCGCCACCCGCACAGGGTAGCTCTGACGCGCGTTGGTCCACGCCAGCCGGCGCGGCGCAACGGTCACTCCTCGCCGCGAGCCCGAGCCTCGTAGGTCCTGCGCTTCTCCATGTCGACATCGTCGGTGAAGACATGCTCGCCGCCGAGGAGTCGGTTCAAGCCCTCGGAAACCTGGCGCGGCATGAACCGCTGTGCCACGATCATCGAGCCAGCCGCTTTCGTGACCCGCACCCGCGGTTTGGGATGAACAATCAGCCCGACGATCGCGTCGGCGATATCGGCCGGCTCGGCGTTCTTGAATCCTTTGATCCCACCGGTGCCCGCAATGAGCTCGGTGTTGACAAACGACGGCAACACCATCGAGAACTTCACGCCGGCCGAACGGTATTCAAGCCTGGCCGAATCGGTGAACGCGACCACCGCGTGCTTGCTGGCACAGTAAGTGGCCACGCCTACGGCGTAGATTTCCCCGGCAAGCGAGGCGACATTGATAACGTGTCCCCGCCCGCGCGGGACCATCCGCTGCGCCGCCAGCTTGCTACCCAAGATCACCCCGTAGACGTTGATGTCCAGGATTCGGCGGGTTACCGGGTCTGGTTCGTCGACAATCCGCCCCACGGGCATGATGCCGGCGTTGTTGACCAGCACGTCGATCGGGCCGAGTTGGCGCTCGACGGCGTCGAGGAATCCCGAAAACGAATCCGGGTCGGTGACATCGAGTTTGCCGTACATGTCGAGGTCGAGATCGGCACCCGACTCTTTCGCCATCGCCTCATCGATGTCGCCGATAGCGACCTTGGCTCCCAAGTTGTGCAGCGCGGCCGCTGTGGCCAATCCGATCCCCCGGGCGCCGCCGGTGATGGCGATTACTTTGTCCTGGACCTTGTCCCGGATCTTGACGCCGATGGATGTCCTGCCTGGCACTGTCGTCCCTTCGCTCGGCGGGCCTTAGCCGCCGTCCAATGCGGTCGCGCCCGTGTAGTCACGGTAGCCGCGAACGCCGATGAAACAGCTACGGTGTGCACGTGCCCGAACGATTGCTCGATGCCGTGCGTGTGCTCGACTTGTCCGACGGCTGTTCTGCTGGAGGCACCGATATGGTGACACGACTGCTCGCCGACCTGGGCGCAGACGTTCTCAAGGTGGAACCCCCCGGCGGCAGCCCAGGACGCCACGTGCGGCCCACGCTGGCCGGCACCAGCATCGGGTTCGCCATGCACAACGCGAACAAACGCAGCGCAGTGCTCAACCCGCTCGACGAGAGCGACCGTCGGCGGTTCTTGGACCTCGCCGCCAGCGCCGACATCGTCGTCGACTGTGGTCTTCCGGGACAGGCCGCCGCGTACGGGGCATCGTGTGCCGAGTTGGCCGATCGCTACCGACACCTGGTGGCGCTGTCGATCACCGACTTTGGCGCTGCCGGTCCGCGGTCGTCATGGCGCGCGACCGATCCGGTGCTGTACGCGATGAGTGGTGCTCTCTCGCGGTCGGGCCCTACCGCCGGCACGCCGGTACTGCCGCCGGACGGTATCGCTTCGGCAACCGCAGCGGTGCAGGCAGCCTGGGCCGTACTGGTCGCCTATTTCAACCGATTACGTTGTGGTACTGGGGATTACATCGACTTCTCCCGGTTTGACGCCGTCGTTATGGCGTTGGATCCCCCCTTCGGGGCGCACGGGCAGGTCGCAGCCGGCATCCGCAGCACCGGGCGATGGCGGGGACGGCCCAAGAACCAGGACGCTTACCCGATTTATCCGTGCCGGGACGGCTACGTACGGTTCTGCGTGATGGCGCCGCGGCAGTGGCGCGGGCTGCGCCGCTGGTTGGGGGAGCCCGAAGATTTTCAGGACCCCAAGTACGACGTGATCGGCGCACGTTTGGCCGCATGGCCGCAGATCAGCGTGTTGGTCGCGAAGTTGTGCGCCGAGAAGACCATGAAGGAGTTGGTGGCAGCCGGCCAAGCGCTCGGGGTTCCCATTACCGCGGTGCTGACACCGTCGAGAATCCTGGCCTCCGAACACTTCCAGGCGGTGGGTGCGATCACCGATGCCGAGCTCGTTCCGGGGGTGCGCACCGGGGTGCCTACCGGATACTTCGTTGTCGACGGGAAGCGCGCCGGTTTCCGTACTCCGGCCCCCGCCGCGGGGCAGGACGAACCGCGCTGGCTCGCGGATCCAGCGCCGGTGCCCCCACCCTCAGGCCGGGTCGGCGGCTATCCATTCGAAGGTCTGCGGATTCTTGATCTGGGCATCATCGTGGCCGGCGGCGAGCTCAGCCGGCTGTTCGGCGACTTGGGCGCCGAGGTCATCAAGGTCGAAAGTGCCGACCACCCCGACGGGTTGCGGCAGACCCGAGTCGGGGATGCGATGAGTGAATCATTCGCGTGGACCCATCGCAATCACCTCGCGCTGGGCCTGGACCTGCGCAACAGCGAGGGCAAAGCGATCTTCGGTCGCCTGGTCGCTGAATCCGACGCGGTGTTCGCCAACTTCAAACCGGGAACCCTTACCTCACTTGGGTTTTCCTACGATGTACTGCACGCCTTCAACCCCCGGATCGTGCTCGCCGGGAGTAGTGCATTCGGGAACCGAGGGCCGTGGAGCACCCGGATGGGCTACGGGCCACTGGTGCGCGCCGCCACCGGGGTCACCCGTGTTTGGACATCCGATGAGGCGCAGCCGGACAACTCTCGGCATCCCTTCTACGACGCGACGACGATCTTCCCCGACCACGTTGTCGGGCGGGTCGGTGCCCTGCTCGCGCTGGCGGCCCTGATCCACCGCGATCGAACTGGCGGCGGAGCCCACGTCCACATCTCCCAGGCCGAAGTCGTCGTCAATCAGCTAGACACCATGTTCGTTGCCGAGGCCGCCCGAGCGACCGACGTTGCCGAGATCCACCCGGACACCAGTGTGCATGCGGTCTACCCTTGTGCTGGCGACGACGAATGGTGCGTCATCTCAATCCGCTCCGACGATGAATGGCGTCGCGCGACATCTGTTTTCGGCCAGCCTGAATTGGCGAACGACCCACGCTTCGGGGCAAGCCGGTCACGCGTGGCCAACCGTTCGGAGTTGGTGGCCGCAGTGTCGGCCTGGACCAGCACCCGTACCCCGGTGCAAGCGGCCGGCGCGCTGCAGGCGGCCGGAGTTGCGGCCGGCCCGATGAATCGCCCGTCGGATATCCTCGAGGATCCCCAGCTGATCGAGCGAAACCTGTTCCGCGACATGGTGCATCCGCTGATCGCCCGTCCGCTGCCCGCCGAGACGGGTCCGGCTCCGTTTCGTCACATTCCGCAGGCACCCCAACGCCCGGCGCCGCTGCCCGGACAGGACAGCGTTCAGATCTGCCGCAAGCTGCTCGGCATGACCGCGGACGAGACCGAACGCCTAATCAACGAGCGCGTAATGTTCGGGCCGGCCGTCACTGCCTAAGTGGTCTCGCCGGTGTCGTTCGTCGACGGTCGGCTGATTGCCCTTCCGGCTCCGAGATCGACGTTTTGCCCGCCTGTTCGTGCTTTATCTGCGAAGCCCCGATCTGGGCGCATCGGGGTGACGCATTCGGGCAGCTAAAGCTTTTCGACCCGCAAGCCGGCGGTGCCCCTCCTCGTTCCGCTGCCCGGTCTGCTCGATCGGTTCGGGGTCGCCGCGCTAGGCCCAATTGCCCGGCTCCTCCTCGGGCCGTTCCACGACCCGCATCGTCGCCGGGCTAGGTTCAAGCCATGCCGGTAGACCCCAGGACGCCAGTGCTGATCGGCTATGGACAGGTCAACCACCGAGGCGACATCGACGCCGAGAAGCAGTCCATCGAACCCGTCGACCTGATGGCCGCCGCGGCCCGGAAAGCCGCGGATTCGACGGTGCTCGAGGCGGTGGATTCGATCCGTGTGGTGCACATGCTGTCGGCGCATTACCGGAATCCCGGGCAGCTCCTCGGCGAACGAATCAAGGCGAGGACCTTCACCACCGGTTACAGCGGGGTGGGCGGCAACATGCCGCAATCCCTGGTCAACCGGGCATGCCTGGACATCCAGCGCGGGCGGGCCGGCGTGGTGCTGCTGGCTGGCGCCGAAACCTGGCGCACCCGAACGGGCCTGCGCGCCAAGGGCAGCAAACTGGAGTGGACTGTGCAGGACGAATCCGTTCCGCTGCCGGACATGGCCGGCGACGACGTTCCGATGGCCGGTGCGGCTGAGCTGCGGATCAACCTGGACCGGCCGGCCTACGTGTACCCGATATTCGAGCAGGCGCTGCGCATCGCCTACGGCGAGTCGATCGAGAACCACCGAAAGCGGATCGGCGAGCTGTGGGCGCGGTTCAGTGCCGTAGCTGCTGACAACCCGCACGCGTGGATCCGCAACCCGGTTACGGCTGACGAGATCTGGCAGCCCGGCCCACAGAACCGGATGGTCAGCTGGCCCTACACCAAGCTTATGAACTCCAACAACATGGTTGACCAGGGTGCCGCGCTGCTGCTGACGTCGGTCGAACGTGCGACACGTCTGCGAATACCGGCCGAACGCTGGGTTTATCCACAGGCTGGCACCGACGCCCACGACACACCGGCCGTCGCCGACCGCCACCGACTGCATCGGTCGACGGCCATTCGGATCGCCGGTGCCCGGGCGCTGGAACTGGCTGGGCTGGGGCTCGATGACATCGAATACGTCGACCTGTATTCGTGCTTTCCCTCCGCTGTCCAAGTCGCCGCAATCGAACTCGGCCTGGACACCGACGATCCTGCCCGCCCGCTGACCGTCACCGGGGGCCTGACCTTCGCCGGCGGGCCGTGGAGCAATTACGTCACGCACTCCATCGCCACCATGGCTGAACTGCTGGCGGCCAATCCCGGGCGCCGAGGTCTGATCACCGCCAACGGCGGTTACCTGACCAAACACAGTTTCGGGGTCTACGGCACCGAGCCGCCGTCGGAATTCCGCTGGGAGGACATGCAACCCGCGGTCGATAGGGAGCCCACCGGAGATGGGTTGGTCGAGTGGGAAGGCATCGGCACCGTCGAAGCGTGGACCACACCAGTCAACCGGGACGGACAACCCGAGAAGGCGTTCCTGGCGGTGCGCACGCCCGACGGGTCGCGCAGCTTGGCCGTGATCACCGATCCCGCATCGGTGCAAGCAACGGTGCGCGAGGACATCGCCGGCGTCAAGGTTGCCGTCGCCCCCGACGGCACCGCGACCCTGCGATAGCCGGCGGGCAGCACGAGTCACGTTCCAGAAGCAATGGTCGCGCAAGCGACACTGACGTGCCTATTGTCATGAGGAGACGTTGGGGGAGGTGAGGCCGGGTGCAGATCCTGGTTACCGACGCCACGGGTGCCGTCGGGCGGTCGGTCACTCGGCAGTTGATCGCTGCCGGACACACGGTGAGCGGTATAGCCCAGCACCCGCACGATGCTCTGGACCCCCGCGTCGACTATGTTTGCGCGTCGTTGCGCAACCCAGTGCTGCAAGAGTTAGCCGGCGAAGCCGACGCGGTGATCCATCTCGCCCCGGTCGACACCAGCGCCCCGGGCGGTGTTGGCATCACCGGACTGGCACATGTGGCCAACGCGGCCGCCCGCGCCGGTGCCCGGCTGCTGTTCGTTTCTCAGGCCGCTGGGCGACCCGAACTATATCGGCAGGCTGAGACGCTGGTGTCCACCGGTTGGGCACCCAGCTTGGTCATCCGTATTGCGCCACCGGTCGGCCGCCAACTCGATTGGATGGTGTGCCGGACAGTGGCCACGCTGCTGCGGAGCAAAGTCTCGGCACGGCCGATACGAGTGCTACATCTCGACGACTTGGTCCGCTTCCTGGTTTTGGCGCTGAATACCGACCGCAACGGTGTCGTTGACCTGGCCACCCCTGACACCACCAATGTGGTCACCGCGTGGCGGCTGCTCCGATCCGTGGACCCGCACTTGCGAACACGTCGGGTCCGCAGCTGGGAGCAATTGATTCCCGAGGTGGATATCGCTGCCGTGCAGGAGGATTGGAACTTCGAGTTCGGCTGGCAAGCGACCGAAGCAATTGTCGACACCGGGCGGGGCCTCGTCGGCCGCAGACTGCACCCGGCAGGCGCGACCAACGGATCGGGTCAACTAGCACTGCCGGTGGAGGCGCCCCCGCGGTCTGTGCCTTCCCACGGGGAACCCTTGGGCAGCGCGGCTCCAGAAGGGTTGGAGGGAGAGTTCGACGACCGTATCGACGAGCGGTTCCCGGTCTTCAGCTCGGCCAGTCTCGCCGAAGCGCTGCCGGGTCCGCTGACCCCGATGACGCTGGATGTCCAGTTGAGTGGACTGCGCGCGGCCGGTCGGGCGATGGGTCGGGTACTGGCGCTTGGCGGTGTCGTTGCCGATGAGTGGGAGAGAAGAGCCATCGCGGTGTTCGGTCACCGCCCGTATATCGGAGTGTCGGCCAATATTGTGGCCGCCGCCCAACTGCCGGGGTGGGACGCGCAGGCCGTAGCCCGGCGGGCACTGGGCGAGCAACCGCAGGTCACTGAGCTGCTTCCGTTTGGTCGACCGCAACTTGCGGGCGGACCGCTCGGCTCGGTCGCGAAGGTGGTCGTGACGGCGCGGTCGCTGGCCCTGCTGCGCCATCTCCGGAGCGACACACACCACTATGTTGCCGCCGCAGATGCCGAGCACCTCGCTGCCGGGCAGCTTGCCTCGCTACCGGACGCCGGCTTGGAGGTCCGGATTCGGCTGTTGCGTGATCGCATCCACCAAGGCTGGATTCTTACGGTGCTGTGGGTGATCGACACGGGCGTCACAGCGGCGACGTTAGAGCACACCCGCGCAGGCTCCGCGGTGTCCGGAGGGGGCATGATCATGGAAAGTGGCAGAATCGGCGCCGAGATTGCTCCGCTGGCTGCGGTGCTGCGCGCCGACCCGCCGCTGTGCGCGCTGGCCAACGACGGCAACCTCGCCAGCATCCGCGCGCTGTCTGCTCCCGCCGCCGCCGCAGTTGACGCGGTCATTGCCCGGATAGGGCACCGCGGGTTAGGCGAAGCCGAGCTGGCTAACCTGACGTTTGCCGACGATCCGGCGCTACTGCTGAAGACAGCCGCCGAAATCGCCGCGCGGCCCGCCGGGCCAGCTCACCCAGCGACGTTGATCCAGCGACTGGCTGCCGGCACGCGCAGTGCCCGGGAGCTGGCGCACGACACCACCATCCGATTCACCCATGAGCTCCGGATGACATTGCGGGAGTTGGGATCTCGACGAGTCGCGGCGGATGTGATAGACGTCGTTGACGACGTGTTCTACCTGACCTGCGACGAACTGATTACCACGCCGGCCGACGCTCGGCTGCGAATCAAACGTCGGCGCGCCGAACGAGAACGCCTGCAGGCACAGCGCCCGCCAGACGTTATCGATCATGCCTGGGTACCCGTGGAGTAGCGGTCAACACACGTCAATTCGTCGTCAGGTCCGCCAACGGCCACTGCGGATCAACCAGCCTGTCAACGTCGACCGGGTTCCCGGACCGGATCAGGCCCTTGACGTCGTCCACCACGTCCCAGACGTTGACATTCATCCCGGCTAGCACCCGGCTGTCGCCGTCGAGCCAGAAGGAGAGGAACTCGCGGCCGGCAACGTTGCCACGGAACACCACCCGATCACAGCTGGGGGCGTGGCCGACGTACTCCATGCCGAGGTCGTATTGATCGGTGAACAAATAGGGCAGTTCAGCGTATTCGCCCGGCCGGCCCAGCATGCCGGCAGCCGCCACCGCGGGTTGTTTGAGCGCGTTGGCCCAGTGTTCGGTACGGACGCGGGTACCCAATAGCGGGTGTTCAGCGGCGGCAATGTCGCCGACTGCGTAGATGTCGGGATCGCTGGTGCGCAGCGATGCATCAACCAACACACCGCCCTCGCCCATCGCCAGCCCGGCCTGTTGGGCGAGTTCTACGTTGGGCTTCGCGCCCACAGCGACTAGCACGGCGTCGGCGGCAACCGTCGACCCGTCACGCATCTTGAGCCCGGTCGCCTTGCCGTCGGCTGCAGTGATCTCTTCGAGCTGGGTCTGCAACCGTAAGTCCACCCCTTGATCTCGATGTAGGTCGGCAAACACTTTGCCAACCGCTTCCCCGAGCGCGGCCAGCAGCGGTTGTATGGCGGTCTCGACGACGGTGACGTCGACGCCACGTTGACGCGCACTGGCGGCCACTTCCAGGCCTATCCAGCCGGCACCCACCACTGCGAGGGAAGACCCCTGCACCAGAACGGAGTTCAATGCCACGGCGTCGTTGTAGCTGCGCAGGTAGTGGACGCCGGCGGCATCGGATCCAGGTATTGGTGGGCGCCGTGGGGCCGATCCCGTGGCCAACAGCAGCTTGTCGTAGCGCACCGCAGCGCCGTCGGGAAGCTCTACCGTGTGTGCGGACCGATCCAATGACGACACCCGCACGCCGAGCCGCACATCCACGTCATGGTCGCGGTACCAATCGGAGGTCTGGATGGTGAAGTCGCTCAGCGACTTTTTGCCGGCCAGAAACTCCTTGGAAAGCGGCGGCCGGTCGTAGGGCAGGTGCTCTTCGTCGCCGAACAAGATAATCCGACCGCCGAAGTCGCTGCGGCGCAACGCCTCTACGGCTTTAGCCCCGGCAAGTCCCCCGCCAACAATGACGAACGTGGTTGAGCTGGCCATAATTGCTGCTCCGTCCTGTTGTGTGCGGTGCCGCTTGACAGCCTACGAGCCGGTCGCGTACCTGGGTCAACCGGTCACCTGCAGGCGCAGCTCGTCGTCTAACGCCACTCGCACTAACGCAGCAGCGAGCAGCGCATTGGAGCTGGGTGCCACCGACGCCAGCTTCTTCGGGTCAGTGGGCAAGCCGAGCTGCTTCGCCGCGGCGGTGGCTCGATCGTCGAAATACGGTCGTACCCAGATCCAGACGTCTTGGACCTGGCGTAAGAAAATGTCGGCACCGGTGTCGCCGATTCCGTTGAAAGTCTTGAGCATACGTTTGGCGGCCGAAACGTCGGGTCGTGTGCGCTGGGCGAGTTCCCGCAAATCACCGGAGTACTCGTCGCGAACCCGGTGAGCGATAGCGGTGAGCCGGGTGGCTGAGCTCTCGTCATACCGCACGTAGTGGGCACGGCCAAACGCACTGATCATCGTTTGTCGCTCTGCTGACAGCACAGCTTTGGGTGTCCGCAGGCCCGAGCAGAACAATTCCCGGGCGGCACGTGCTGCCGTGGCGGCACCGATCGGCTTGCTGGCCAGCATGCACAGCACCAGCAGCTGAAACAGCGGCATCGGTTTGTCCCTGATCCGGATTCCCGCCTCCGCCGCGTAAGTGGTGCCGGCGAGTTTAAGCAGTCGTCGTGCCAGTGGCTCCGGCTTGATCACAAGCAACCGCATACCCGCAATGCGTGGCGGCAAACCGCGACTATTGCTCGGGCAAGCGCGCTCCGGCGGCCTAAGCCCCGGTTCCGGCCAACCCCTGTCAGTCCAAATCCACCCGGATGGTCAGCAAGTCGGTGCCCATCGCGCGTACGCCGGCACTGTTCAGCCGGGGTAGGCCGCGCAGCCGCTGCCTCGGATCGTCGTCGGGTAGCAGGTAGGCGGTCCCACTGCGCCATCGGCCGCCGATGCGGACCCGCACGGCGGGGTTGGCCTTGATGTTGTAGACGTAATCGGAATGCTCGCCGTGCTCGGACACCATCCAGAACTGGTTGTCTACGACGCGCCCGCCCACCGCGGTACGCCGCGGCTGTCCCGTTTTGCGGCCGATGGTTTCGAGCATGGTCATCGGCAGTTGCCGGCCGATTGGATTGACCACGAACCGTTGCACGCGATGGACGAATTCCCGCTTGAGATTCATAGCTGCATTCAACGCTACCGATCTGGCCGCGGCCTCACGTTGGTGCCCCGATAGGGCCGAGCCGCCGCAGTTGTGTCACGTGCCGAGGTGACAGCTCCTCAAGGCAGGTCACGCCCAGTAGCCGCATGGTCCGGATCACACCTGTCTGAAGGATCTCGATCGCGCGGTTGACGCCCGCCTCACCACCGGCCATCAGCCCGTAAAGGTAGGCCCGCCCGATCAGCGTGCACCGTGCCCCCAACGCGATCGCCGCGACGATATCGGCGCCCGACATGATGCCGGTGTCCACCAGGATTTCGGTGTGTTTGCCCAGTTCGCGTGCCACGTGGGGCAACAGGTGGAAGGGTACCGGGGCTCGGTCAAGCTGGCGGCCGCCGTGATTGGACAACACGATGCCGTCGACGCCGCGGTCCACCACGGCGCGGGCGTCGTCGAGTGTTTGGATCCCTTTGACAACGAGCTTGCCCGGCCACTGCGACTTGATCCAGGCCAAATCGTCGAAGGTGAGGCTGGGGTCGAACACGGTGTTCAAGTACTCGCCGACGGTGCCAGGCCAGCGATCCAGTGAAGCGAAGGCCAGCGGTTCGGTGGTCAACAAGTCGAACCACCACCGCGGGTGTCCCATCGCGTCGAGAACGGTTCGCAGCGTCAGCGCCGGCGGGATGGACATCCCGTTGCGGACATCGCGTAGCCGGGCACCGGCGACCGGGACGTCGACCGTGACCAGCATGGTGTCAAATCCCGCGGCGGCGGCGCGCCGCACCAATGCCATCGAGCGGTCTCGATCACGCCACATATACAGCTGGAACCATTTGCGGCCCTGCGGCACAGCGATGACGAGGTCTTCGATGGCACAGGTGGCCAGGGTGGATAGCGAAAACGGGATCCCAGCCGCGGCCGCCGCCCGCGCGCCGGCGATCTCGCCCTCGGTGTGCATCAAGCGGGTGAACCCGATTGGCGCGATCCCGAATGGCAAGACGGTGGGCTGACCGAGGACGTTCCAGCCGGCGCACACGGTGGTGACGTCACGCAGGATTGTCGGGTGAAACTCGATGTCGCGGAACCCTTGTCGAGCACGCGCGATGGACAGTTCGTCCTCGGCAGCCCCGTCGGCGTAGTCGAACGCCGCCCTAGGGGTACGCCGTTTGGCAATGCGTCGCAGGTCCTGGATGGTCAGCGCGGCGCCCAGGCGGCGCTTGGAGGTGTCGAACTGCGGCCTGTTGAACTGGAGCAGGGGTGCCAGATCGCGCACTCTGGGCACTCGCCGGTTGACCGCCATCCGTTTATCTAACCAGTGTGATATGAAGTCAGCAAGCGACCCGTTCGACCTGAAGCGTTTCGTGTACGCGCAGGCTCCGGTCTACCGCAGCGTCGTCGAGGAGCTGCGCGCCGGACGAAAGCGCGGTCATTGGATGTGGTTCGTCTTCCCACAACTCCGCGGGCTAGGTAGTAGCCCACTGGCAGTGCGCTACGGCATCTCCTCGCTCGAGGAAGCCCAGGCCTATCTGCAGCATGACCTGCTCGGGCCCCGCTTGCATGAGTGCACCGGGTTGGTCAACCAGGTGCAAGGCCGCTCAATCGAGGAAATCTTCGGCCCGCCCGACGACCTCAAGCTGTGCTCGTCGATGACCCTGTTCGCCCGTGCCACCGACGCCAACCAGGACTTTGTCGCGCTGCTCGCCAAGTATTACGGCGGCGGAGAGGACCGGCGGACGGTGGCATTACTGGCGGTCACATAGACCGCGCGATCCACCGGGGCGTCGACGCCTGACAGCGGATGTAGGTTCGGGCTCATGGAGAAGGTGATCGCCGTGCTCATGCGGCCCGAGCCAGACGACGACTGGTGTGCCCGCCAACGAGCTCAAGTCGCCGACGCCCTGCTGGGACTGGGCGTTGCTGGGCTGTCGATCAATGTCCGGGACAGTACCGTGCGCGACTCACTGATGACCCTGACAACGCTGTACCCACCGGTCGCAGCGGTGGTCAGCCTGTGGACCCAGCAGTGCTATGGCGAGCAGGTAGCAGCCGCCCTCAGGCTACTGGCTCAGGAGTGTGATGAACTCGGCGCATACCTGGTGACCGAGTCGGTTCCGCTGACCTTCCCATCGCTCGTCGAGTCCGGTTCTCGTACACCGGGTCTGGCCAACATCGCGCTCCTGCGCCGGCCCGATGGCCTGGACCAGGCGACCTGGCTGACCCGCTGGCAGCGCGACCACACGCAAGTGGCTATCGAGGCACAGGCGACATTCGGCTACACCCAGAACTGGGTGGTACGAGCCCTCACCCCAGAGGCACCGGGAATCGCGGGCATTGTCGAAGAGTTGTTTCCCGTGGCGGCGACAACCGATCTGAAAGCCTTCTTCGGAGCCGCCGACGACAACGATCTGCGGAATCGGATAAGCCGGATGGTCGCGAGCACATCTGCATTCGGTGCCAACCAGAACATCGACACCGTGCCAACCAGCCGCTACGTGTTCAGAACACCGTTCAAGGATTGAGGAACGTGAGATGACAACACTCAACGAAGCCGCGGCACTGGCGGCGGCAGAACGTGGGCTTGCGGTGGTTTCCACCGTTCGTGCCGACGGCACCGTGCAGGCGTCGCTGGTCAACGTTGGACTGTTGCCGCATCCTGTCAGCGGCGAACCATCTCTGGGATTCACCACCTATGGCAAGGTCAAACTCGGCAACCTTAGGGCGCGCCCACAACTGGCCGTCACGTTCCGCAACGGTTGGCAGTGGGCGACCGTCGAAGGCCGAGCACAACTTGTCGGCCCCGACGATCCGCGGCCGTGGCTGGTCGACGGCGAGCGATTGCGGCTGCTACTCCGCGAGGTCTTCACTGCGGCGGGTGGCACGCACGACGACTGGGACGAGTACGACCGGGTGATGGCGCAGGAGCAGCGCGCCGTGGTGCTGATCACGCCCACCCGCATCTACAGCAACGGCTGAGGGACTCAGCAAACGGCGTCGCTCGTGCGACCTGCGGGGTCGAGTTGGGTTGGGTTGAGTCGGGCGGCTGCGATGATAGCTCGCAGTGTGCGCCGGCAGCGTCCGCAGTCGCCGCCAGCCCCGCACACAGCGGCCACTTCTTTGGAGGTCGACGCACCTCGCGCCACGGCGTCACACACGGTTTGGTTGGTGACGCCGACGCACAAGCACACGTACATCAGCAAACCCCCAGCAGATGCTGCGTCGGCGAACGATCAAGCCGCATATTAGTGGAGTCTAGCCTAAGCTGATTAGTGGAGTCTAACCTAACAATGACCCGCGGCTTGGACTTTGCGCCGGCGAGACGCGCCGACGCCGCAACAAACCCTGCGCCGACCCGTACTCGCTGCACTAGATTGAGACGCGGCACGCAAACGTGCTGTTATCAGCCCAAGACGAGCCCGACACCGGTGCGCTCCAGCCCTGCCCACCTGGCGCGGTTCGCCACGACAGCCTTATATCCCATAGGAGTGGTCATGCAAGGTGATCCCGATGTTCTGCGCCTGCTCAACGAACAATTGACCAGCGAGCTCACCGCTATCAACCAATACTTTCTGCACTCCAAGATGCAGGACAACTGGGGTTTTACCGAGCTGGCGGCCCACACCCGCGCGGAGTCGTTCGACGAAATGCGGCACGCCGAGGAAATCACCGATCGCATCTTGTTGCTGGATGGTTTGCCGAACTACCAGCGCATCGGTTCGTTGCGTATCGGCCAGACGCTCCGCGAGCAATTTGAGGCCGATCTGGCGATCGAATACGACGTGTTGAATCGTCTCAAGCCAGGAATCGTCATGTGCCGGGAGAAACAGGACACCACCAGCGCCGTACTGCTGGAGAAAATCGTTGCCGACGAGGAAGAACACATCGACTACTTGGAAACGCAGCTGGAGCTGATGGACAAGCTAGGAGAGGAGCTTTACTCGGCGCAGTGCGTCTCTCGCCCACCGACCTGATGCCCGCTTGAGGATTCTCCGATACCACTCCGGGCGCCGCTGACAAGCTCTAGCATCGACTCGAACAGCGATGGGAGGGCGGATATGGCGGGCCCCACAGCACCGACCACTGCCCCCACCGCAATCCGAGCCGGTGGCCCGCTGCTCAGTCCGGTGCGACGCAACATTATTTTCACCGCACTTGTGTTCGGGGTGCTGGTCGCTGCGACCGGCCAAACCATCGTTGTGCCCGCATTGCCGACGATCGTCGCCGAGCTGGGCAGCACCGTTGACCAGTCGTGGGCGGTCACCAGCTATCTGCTGGGGGGAACTGTCGTGGTTGTGGTGGCTGGCAAGCTCGGTGATCTGCTCGGCCGCAACAGGGTGCTGCTAGGCTCCGTCGTGGTCTTCGTCGTTGGCTCTGTGCTGTGCGGGTTATCGCAGACGATGACCATGCTGGCGATCTCTCGCGCACTGCAGGGCGTCGGTGCCGGTGCGATTTCCGTCACCGCCTACGCGCTGGCCGCTGAGGTGGTCCCACTGCGGGACCGTGGCCGCTACCAGGGCGTCTTAGGTGCGGTGTTCGGTGTCAACACGGTCACCGGTCCGCTGCTGGGGGGCTGGCTCACCGACTATCTGAGCTGGCGGTGGGCGTTTTGGATCAACGTGCCGGTTTCGATCGCGGTGCTGACAGTGGCGGCAACCGCCGTCCCTGCGTTGGCCCGACCGCCCAAACCGGTCATCGACTACCTTGGGATCCTGGTCATCGCTGTGGCCACGACCGCTTTGATCATGGCCACAAGTTGGGGCGGAACCACCTACGCCTGGGGCTCAGCGACCATTGTCGGGCTGTTGATCGGGGCCGCAGTGGCGCTGGGTTTCTTCGTGTGGCTGGAGGGCCGCGCCGCTGCGGCCATCCTGCCGCCCAGGCTGTTTGGCAGCCCAGTATTTGCCGTGTGCTGCGTCCTGTCCTTCGTGGTCGGATTCGCGATGCTGGGTGCACTGACCTTCGTACCGATCTATCTGGGGTACGTGGACGGCGCGTCGGCGACCGCGTCAGGTCTGCGCACGTTGCCGATGGTGATCGGCCTGCTGATCGCCTCGACCGGGACGGGTGTCCTGGTCGGCCGGACGGGCCGCTACAAGATCTTCCCGGTCGCGGGGATGGCGCTGATGGCGGTTGCGTTCCTGCTGATGTCGCAGATGGACGAGTGGACGCCACCGCTGCTGCAATCGCTGTACCTGGTCGTCCTAGGTGCCGGCATCGGATTGTCCATGCAGGTGCTCGTTCTCATCGTGCAGAACACGTCGTCTTTCGAAGACCTCGGCGTCGCAACATCGGGTGTGACCTTCTTCCGGGTGGTCGGCGCCTCGTTTGGTACCGCAACATTCGGTGCGTTGTTCGTAAACTTCCTGGACCGAAGACTCGGTTCCGCGCTGACGTCGGGCGCCGTGCCTGTCCCGGCAGTGCCATCTCCGGCTGTCTTGCATCAGCTGCCCCAGAGCATGGCCGCCCCGATCGTGCGGGCATATGCCGAGTCGCTCACCCAGGTGTTCCTTTGCGCGGTCTCGGTCACGGTGGTCGGTTTCATCCTGGCGCTGTTGCTGCGAGAGGTACCGCTCACCGACATCCACGATGACGCCGACGACCTCGGCGACGGGTTCGGTGTGCCCAGAGCCGAATCGCCGGAGGATGTGTTGGAAATCGCGGTTCGGCGTATGCTGCCGAACGGGGTGCGACTGCGCGATATTGCGACACAACCCGGTTGCGGACTCGGCGTCGCCGAGCTGTGGGCCCTTCTGCGGATCTATCAATACCAGCGGCTGTTCGAGGCAGTACGGCTGACCGATATCGGTAGACACCTGCACGTGCCCTATCAGGTCTTTGAACCCGTCTTCGACCGTCTGGTCCAGACCGGCTACGCGGCACGCGACGGCGACATCTTGACGCTAACCCCGTCCGGGCACCGTCAGGTCGACTCCCTCGCAGTTTTGATCCGTCAGTGGCTGCTCGACCACTTGGCCGTGGCGCCCGGCTTGAAGCGACAGCCAGACCACCAATTCGAAGCCGCTCTGCAGCACGTCACCGACGCGGTGCTCGTTCAACGAGACTGGTATGAAGATCTGGGCGACCTGTCGGAATCACGCCAACTCGCGGCTACAACGTAGCGATGCTTGCCGCGCGTAGCCGCGCGAGCTGATCCGCGCTGCAGAATGACTGCCATGACAGCCACACCGCTTGCCGCGGCCGCGATCGCCCAATTGGAGGCAGAGGGCGTCGACACCGTCATCGGCACCGTCGTGAACCCCGCCGGACTCACCCAGGCCAAGACCGTGCCGATACGCCGGACCAACACATTCGCCAATCCTGGCCTCGGCGCCAGTCCGGTGTGGCATACCTTCTGTATCGACCAATGCAGTATTGCATTCACCGCAGACATCAGTGTGGTCGGCGATCAACGTCTCCGCATCGATCTGTCCGCCTTGCGCATCATCGGCGACGGGTTGGCGTGGGCGCCCGCCGGGTTCTTCGAGCAGGACGGCACACCGGTCCCCGCCTGCAGCCGAGGAACGCTGAGCCGGATCGAGGCCGCGCTTGCTGATGCCGGCATCGACGCGGTAATCGGCCACGAAGTCGAATTCCTCTTGGTCGACGCGGACGGCCAGCGGCTGCCTTCGACGCTGTGGGCGCAGTACGGTGTCGCCGGGGTGCTCGAGCACGAGGCGTTCGTCCGCGATGTCAACGCCGCGGCAACGGCAGCAGGCATCGCTATCGAGCAGTTCCATCCCGAATACGGTGCCAACCAATTCGAGATCTCGTTAGCGCCGCAGCCGCCGGTCGCGGCCGCCGATCAGCTGGTGCTGACCCGCCTCATCATCGGCCGTACCGCCCGCCGGCACGGGTTACGCGTGAGCCTATCGCCAGCGCCCTTCGCCGGAAGTATCGGATCCGGTGCCCACCAACACTTCTCGCTGACTATGTCGGAAGGGATGCTGTTCTCCGGTGGGACTGGAGCAGCTGGCATGACCTCGGCCGGGGAGGCCGCGGTGGCAGGAGTGCTTCGCGGACTGCCGGACGCCCAAGGCATCCTGTGCGGATCGATCGTGTCCGGTCTGCGAATGCGACCCGGTAACTGGGCCGGAATCTATGCATGCTGGGGTACCGAAAACCGGGAAGCGGCGGTGCGATTCGTCAAGGGCGGGGCTGGCAGCGCGTACGGCGGGAACGTGGAGGTGAAGGTCGTCGACCCGTCGGCCAACCCGTATCTCGCGTCGGCGGCGATCCTCGGACTGGCACTCGACGGCATGAAGACCAAGGCGGTGTTGCCGTCGGAAACGACCGTAGACCCGACACAGCTGTCTGACGTGGATCGTGACCGTGCCGGCATTCTGCGACTTGCTGCCGATCAGGCGGATGCAATTGCTGTACTGGATAGTTCGAAACTGCTTCGGTGCATCCTTGGCGATCCCGTGGTAGATGCAGTGGTCGCGGTACGCCAGTTAGAGCATGAGCGCTACGGTGACCTCGATCCTGCGCAGCTGGCCGACAAGTTCCGGATGGCTTGGAGTGTGTAACGATGGCCGACTCCGCCGGTTCGGACCTGACGCGGCACACGGCCGAAGTGCCGTTGATCGATCAGCACGTCCACGGATGCTGGCTGACCGAGGGGAACCGGCGGCGGTTCGAGAACGCGCTCAATGAGGCCAACACCGAACCCCTGGCAGACTTCGACTCGGGATTCGACTCACAACTCGGGTTCGCCGTGCGCAACCACTGCGCTCCCATCCTTGGATTGCCTAGGCACGTTGATCCGCAGACTTATTGGGATCGCCGCAGTCAATTCAGTGAAGCTGAATTGGCTCGCAGATTTCTGCAGGCCGCCGGGGTAACCGACTGGCTGGTGGAGACCGGAATCGGCTACGACGTGTCCGGAATGGCAAGCGTCGCCGGCCTCGGCGAACTGTCGGGCAGCCACGCTCACGAGGTGGTTCGTCTTGAACAGGTGGCCGAACAGGCCGTGCAGGCATCCGGCGACTACGCCTCGGCGTTCAACGAGATACTGCGCCGGCGCGCAGCCACAGCGGTGGCAACCAAGTCCATCCTGGCCTATCGAGGTGGATTCGACGGTGATCTGACCGAGCCACCCGCGGCGCAGGTCGCCGAGGCCGCCAAGCGCTGGCGCGACCGTGGCGGTGTCCGATTACAGGATCGGGTTCTGCTGCGCTTCGGGTTGCATCAGGCGTTGCGCCTGGGCAAGCCGCTGCAGTTCCACGTCGGATTTGGCGACCGGGACGCTGATCTGCACAAGGCCAATCCGCTGTATCTGCTCGACTTCCTGCGGCAGTCCGGCAATACCCCAATCGTGTTGCTGCACTGCTATCCCTACGAACGAGAAGCCGGTTATCTGGCACAAGCCTTCAACAACGTCTATCTTGACGGCGGGTTGAGTGTGCACTACCTGGGGGCCCGGTCGCCGGCCTTCATCGGCCGACTACTGGAGCTTGCCCCCTTCCGCAAGATCGTGTACTCGTCGGACGGATTCGGCCCCGCGGAACTGCACTTTCTCGGTGCAACGTTGTGGCGCAGTGGAATTCAGCGTGTTCTGCGTGGCTTTGTCGAGCGCGACGACTGGTGCGAGACCGATGCCCTGCGGGTGGTCGACCTAATTGCCCATGGCACTGCCGCACGCATCTATCGCCTTGGCGATCGGTAGCTTTCAGGTGGCGCAGGTGTGGCCCCGTCACGGGCTAACCATGGACCGTGCCGGACCCAGTGTCACCGGCAGCGTCGACCAACCGCGCAGCACCCGCGTGTCACGCCGACTTCCGGCACCCGCGGCCCGCACATCGGGGAAGCGGTCGAAGAACGTTCTCAGCCCGACCTCGCCTTCGGCGCGGGCCAGGGCGGCCCCCAGGCAGAAGTGGCGGCCGGTAGAGAACGCAAGATGTCGTCCGGCATTGGGGCGTTCGATGTCAAAGCGGTGCGGATCCGGGAACACAGCGGGATCGCGGTTGGCGGCTGCTAGGTAGATCACCACGACTTCGCCGCGTTTGATTCGCACACCAGCCACCTCGACGTCACGGCAAGCCACCCGGGCGGTGAGCTGAACCGGCGAATCCAGCCGCAGGATTTCTTCAACCGTATTCGGCCACAGCTCCGGATGTTGGCGCAGTGTGGCCAGATGTTCGGGGGTATCCAACAACATGCGAATCCCGTTGCCTAACAGGTTCACTGTGGTTTCGAATCCGGCGACCAAAACCAGTCCGGCGATCGCCCGAAGTTCGGTCTCGTCGAGCTGTGTCTCGTTGTCCCCGCTTTCGGCGATCTGGATCAACTGACTCATCAGGTCGTCACCCGGAGCGTGCCGCAACTGCTGCAGATGCCCTTCCAGCCAGCAGTCGAATCCTCGTATCCCCTGCTGCACACGCAGGTACTGCCGCCACGGAATCCCGATGTCTAGACTCGGCGCTGCCAACTCACCAAATTCCAGGACGCGCGGCCTGTCATGCTCGGGCACGCCCAAAATTTCGCTGATGACCACGATCGGCAGTTGCGAGCAATAGCGTCCTACGACGTCCACAATCCCGGGCTGCTCAGCGAACCGATCCAAGAGATTGATCGCGGTCTGTTCGACCAGATCGCGTAGCGCGCTGACCGCCCGTGAGGTGAACACCGCCGACACCGTTTTGCGGTAGCGAGTGTGATCGGGCGGCTCGACGGCCAGCAGCGAAGGTTCTCGTAGGGGGTGAAGTTGATCGCCGCGGGTCCGCCGCTCCAGCCAGCGCAGCGGTGGTGGCAGATTCTCGCCGAAGGAGACGACGCGGAAGTCGTCCGATCGCAGCAGGTCATGGGCGAGCCGATGGTCGACGGTCAGGTAGTTGGCGCGGTTGCGCACCAGGGCGCCGTGGGACCGGACTTCGTCGTAAAAGGGCACCGGATCGGTGGCGACGGCCGGATCCGCGATCAGCCGGGCCTGCAAGTCGCCACGCCGAATCCCGATTGCCGCAATGCCGCGGATCACCCCGTGCATCGCCAACCAGTGCAGCTTGTCCTTCACCGCGCCTCCGTCGATCGAGTGGCTTTTCTTCAAGACTAGAACCCGCAATTCAACATTCGGCGAGGATGTTGAAGTCTGTTGACACCACCGTGTTGGGTTTTTTGCTGCTGATGCCGTAGGCACTGCCGGCAACTGTGTATGTGTTGCGGGCGCGGTCGGCGCGGGCGTTGCCCACCCCGCCGTGCCAGAAGCTGCCGTTGAACCGGTCGACGTTACGGATCTTCACCCACTGCGGGATTACCCTGTCACCGCTGAGCAATACCACGGCTTGGACGGTGCTGTCGTGGTTGCGGATGTCGATGGTCCGGTAGGAGTGCTCCTGGCTGCATGTTGCGGGACGTGTCGTGTGAGTGACGCCGTCAATAGTCAGGCGTACGGCTTTTCGGGGTACCGTCTGAGCTTGCCCGCACGCGGAGAGACCAGCCGCGACGACCATTGCAACTCCGGTCACTGTGACCAACCGATTGCACACCAGCCACCTCCATTCGGGCCTGAGCATTGTGCTCGGGACATTACTTCCGTTTTGGCTCCAACGTGGCCAGGGACTTGGCAATGTGACGTCGGACGAACTCCGGACTGACGCCCTTGAGCCGATCAATCCAGCGAATGCTTCGGGGCACATACCAATGCAACCGTGTGGGGTGCTGGTAGGCCCGCCAGGCTGCCTCGGCGACGCTGGACGAGGGCATCAGCCGGAACATGCCCTTCTTGGGCGCGGCAGCGCGGATCTGCTCCGCGGAGATCGTGTAGGGGCCCTCGTCGGAATGCTGGCGCGTCGAGGTGAGGATAGCGGTGTCGATCAGACCGGGCAGCACGTCGGCGACGCGAACCCCATGACGCTGCCACTCAACGCTCAACGCCTCGGTCAACCCCTTGACGGCGTGTTTGGTCGCCGAGTAGACCGCGATACGCGGCATGCCATAGGTGCCCGAGGACGACGACGTCGAGAACATCAGACTTCCCGGTGCTTTCTTGAGGTAAGGCAGTGCGGCGTAGGCGCCAGTGAGCACCGCCTTGAAGTTCACGTCGACGACGCGCACGGCGGCCTCGTACGGCACGTCCTCGAACCAACCGCCTTCGCCGATGCCGGCGTTGTTCCACATCATGTCGAGACCGCCGCCGACATTGCCGGCGCAGAAATCAGCGAGCGCACCCTCAAGGGCCGCCTTGTCCGTAACGTCGACGGCGCGGGCCCACAGCCGTTCGGCACCAAGCTGTACGCGCAGGGCAGCCAGCCCATCCTCATTGCGGTCTATCGCACCTACTCGCCAGCCGTTGGCGTGGAAAAGCGTTGCACCCTCGCGGCCCATTCCACTGCCGGCGCCGGTGATGAATATCGCTTTCATGCGGAATCCGGAATAGCCGAACCGCCCTCAGCCTGCTTCAACCAGATCTTTGATGCGCTGCAACGTCTTGGTCATGTCTCGGATGTTGCGGCGCTGACGCAGCCAGCCCCCGAACACCCGGTAGTACACGGTGGTCAACACGGACGGGGGGAGCCGAAACGACTCAGTGACCTCGGTGCCGTCGGCGGTGGGCGTCAAACGATAATGCCAATTGTTCACCGGTCTGTCGCCGAGCAGCACAGCAAACCCGAACTCACGGCCCGGTTCGCATGCCGTCACCTCGCATACCGTCCAGTAGACCGGCCCGATCCCGTTGCGCCGGACATGCCCGCGGAATCGAGCGCCAAGCGCGGGGCCGGTGGCACCGTCAAGCCACTCGGCCTCGAAGGTTTCCGGCGAGAACCGGCCGGTATTGCGGACATCCGCGATCAATGTCCAGATCTTGTCCGGCGGCGCTGCCATGTGAACTGTGGCCGAACCTTCCATGACCTGATCCAAACACATACGTCGACCTGGTCATAGACCGCACACGCCGCCAACCGTCAGCGCGGAATACTTGCCTGAATGCCTGCCCAAATGATCTCGTTGATGATTTGCTTGATGCCCTGCGCGGGTTTCGACCACAGTGCGATCGGAAGGCCAGAGGCGGCGCCGCACGTCGGCCACGCGTCCAATCCCTGTTCGGCGAGAACCCGATTGGCAACTGCGATTTGTTGTTCCCGAGAGGCAGCTGCTGGGTTGCCGACACCGCCGAATGCGGCCCAGGTGGCCGGCTTGAACTGCAGTCCGCCGTATTTGCCGTTTCCGGTGTTGGCCGCCCAGTTGCCCCCGGATTCGCACTGCGCGACGGCGTCCCAGTTCGGGCTGGGACCGGCGTGGGCAACGGCGGTGGAGAGCGACATGGATGCCGTGACGAGTCCTGCGGCCATGGCGGACTTGATGAGCGGCTTGGCGATTCTTGTCATGCTCGACATATCGCCGGAAGTGGCCGAAGCGTTACCGATTAGAGAGAGTGGTGAGATCGGGTGTCTATTGCACCGCGACCGGCCGTGGTCGGCCGGCAAAGGATGCACAACCGGATTGATCAGGCCGGCGGTAGGGCCTGGCAATACGACTGTGTTGCTGTCGTCAGGGCCCGTTGATAGAGGCTATCGAGGTGGCGGGACCGCACTATGTCGCGTTTGGCGCGGTCGAGTTGGGCGGCGCAGGACGGCGCGGACAGCAAACTCCAGTGACTCCAAATCTGCGACAGCATCCGATTATTCAGGGAGTCGATCGCCGATCGCGATGCCGATAGATCCGGCGGCTCCGGGGGCGCGCTGGCCGGGTTGAGCTTCCAGTCCGAGAACCGGCTGTACTCGATTGCCTCGGTGGCGCGAATCTGGTCGTCGAAGACGCGGGTGACGTAGTCGGGGTCGATGTGCTGCGAGCGGGCATCTTCGCCCAACTTTGCGAGTTGCTGTTCGACTCGGCCGGAATCCTCAATGGGCAGCTGAGCACGCCACTTGAAGGCTGCCACCGGGTCGGCGACCTCCAACCGCTCAGCGGCGGCGTCGACCAACTCGGCTAACTGGCTGGTGCCGTCGGCTCGCGCCAGCGGGGGGCCTAGTGGTGCAATCAGCGACAACAGGATGCCGATCGAGACGGCGGTCGCGAGGTATATCTCACGTGGACGGGTAAGCAACCCTTCGGTTGATCCCGTCAGCCGGCGCCTAACGAACTCTGCAGGTCACCCTTCATGGCGTTGAGCTGAGCGCCCCAGTACTCCCAGCTGTGCGTGCCGTTGGGCGGGAAGTTGAACACGGCGTTGTGCCCGCCCGCGGCGTTGTACGCATCCTGGAACTTCAGGTTGCTGCTACGAACGAAGTTCTCCAAGAACTCGGCGGGTATGTTGGCACCGCCCAACTCGTTCGGGGTGCCGTTCCCGCAATAAACCCATAGCCGGGTGTTGTTTGCGACCAGCTTGGGGATCTGCTGCGTAGGGTCGTTGCGCTCCCATGCCGGGTCACTCGAGGGACCCCACATGTCTGCGGCCTTGTAACCGCCGGCGTCACCCATCGCGAGGCCGATCAGGCTAGGCCCCATCCCCTGAGAGGGGTCCAGCAGGGCCGACAGCGAGCCGGCGTAGATGAACTGCTGGGGGTGGTAGGCGGCCAAGATCATTGCCGACGAGCCGGCCATCGACAAGCCGATTGCAGCGCTGCCGGTGGGCTTCACGGCCCTGTTGGCGGACAACCATTGCGGCAGCTCGCTGGTCAGGAAGGTTTCCCACTTGTAAGTCTGGCAGCCAGCCTTACCGCAGGCCGGGCTGTACCAGTCGCTGTAGAAGCTGGACTGCCCGCCGACCGGCATGACTATCGACAGTCCCGACTGGTAGTACCACTCGAACGCCGGGGTGTTGATATCCCAGCCGTTGTAGTCGTCTTGGGCGCGCAGGCCGTCGAGCAGATAAACCGCAGGTGAGTTGTTCCCACCGCTCTGGAACTGAACCTTGATGTCGCGGCCCATCGACGGCGACGGCACCTGCAGGTACTCGACCGGCAGCCCCGGCCGGGAGAACGCGCCCGCGGTTGCCGCTCCGCCGGCAAGCCCCACCAGGCCCGGAAGGACTACAGCCGCTGCCGTGCCGATCATCAATCGGCGTCCCCAAGCTCGAATCTTTCGGCTCACGTCTGTCATACCTGTGCCCCTTTGTCCTGTATGTCGTCGTGTGCTCGGGCCAGAACATACCGTGTGTGGAGGCCAAATGTCGATTCGGGCGCAAAGTCGTCTCATTTCCGTATCGGTTACCGCCGCGGACAGAGCAAGTGTGCTTAGGGGGCTCACAAACGGTATGGCGGTATGGATCTATCGCGGATTTCTCAGAATCGCGGCCCGGGGCTACCGGCTGTGCTCCCCCAGGGAGGCCGAACTTGCGTTCACCGCGTAGGCTCGCTCGAAGCAAGCCGACGAAGACCACGCTATCCCGGTCTGTTCCGGCGTCCGCGTAACACCGCACTGGGGTTTGTGGCGTGCGATGGTGCGGGCTGAGGGCATCGGAGGTTCCGGGAACGATTGAGGTGCGAGAATTTGGACACGGTACTTGGGCTCTCGATAACGCCTACCACCCTGGGGTGGGTCCTCGCTGAAGGACACGGCGCAGACGGCGCCATCTTGGACCGCAACGAATTGGAGCTACATAGCGGTCGTAACGCGCAGGCCATACATACCGCAGAGCAGCTGGCGGCGGAAGTTCTGCTCGCCCATGAAGTGGCCGCTGCAGGCGATCATCGGTTGCGCGTCATCGGAGTGACCTGGAACGCCGAAGCTTCGGCTCAGGCGGCGCTGCTGGTAGAGTCGCTGACCGGTGCAGGTTTCGACAATGTGGTGCCGGTTCGGCGGCTACGTGCCATCGAGACACTGGCGCAGGCTATCGCACCCGTTATCGGCTACGAGCAAATCGCGGTATGCGTTCTTGAGCATGAGTCGGCGACCGTCGTCATGGTCGACACCCACGACGGAAAGACGCAGATCGCCGTCAAGCATGTGTGCCGCGGATTATCAGGACTGACCTCCTGGCTGACCGGCATGTTTGGTCGCGATGCCTGGCGCCCGGCCGGCGTGGTCGTGGTCGGCTCGGATAGCGAGGTCAGCGAATTCTCGTGGCAGCTCGAAAGGGTCCTGCCGGTGCCGGTCTTTGCGCAAACGATGGCGCAGGTTACGGTCGCGCGGGGTGCGGCCCTGGCGGCGGCCCAGAGCACCGAGTTCACCGATGCGCAGCTAGTGGCCGACAGCGTCAGCCAACCAACGGTCGCGCCCAGGCGATCCCGGCACTACGCCGGGGCGGCGGCAGCGTTGGCCGCCGCGGCCGTGACCTTCGTGGCTTCGCTGTCCCTAGCGGTGGGCATCCAGCTGGCTCCGCACAACGATACCGGGACGGCGAAGCACGGAGCGCACAAGCCGACGCCACGTATCGCAAAGGCCGTGGCGCCGGCGGTGCCGCCTCCGCCGACGGTCACGCCACCAGTCCCTGCTCGGGCACCCCGGCCGGCTGCGCAGCACGAACCACCCGCTCGCGTCACCTCCGGCGAAGCGCTCACGGAGCCGAACCCGCCTGAGGAGCAACCGAATGCTTCTGCGCCGCAACAGGATCGGAATGACAGCCAGCCGATCACTCGAGTGCTAGAGCACATACCCGGCGCTTACGGTGACTCGGCACCCCCAGCTGAGTAGTCGGAGGCCGCCGTAGCCGGTTGCGAAACCTGTTCGCGCGGACCCATGTCGAGGCGAAGCGGTGGGTACTCGTCGCGCATCAGCGTGGTGTATGCGCGGACCCGCAACGCCCACCGGTTTACTCCGATCACCAGGTTGTATAGCCCTATGGGGTACCGGCCGGTGAACAGGAGCGCCACCACGGCGACGAGCAGCAGGATCACCAGTAGCGAAGGCCACATTATGCCGACGCGGTCGTGGGGGTCGATCAGGAAGACTCGCCAACCGCTGGAGAGGAAGACCGCCAGGATCAGGTAGTGGGGGATAGCAAGTAGCCACCACTTAATCAGCACCAGGCCGCGGCTCAACCGCTCCGGATAGTCAACCTCCAAGTCAGCCGGATACTCCGCCTTTGTCTGCAGGCTGAAGGGCGGGTACCGGTCGGTTCCCAGCGCCGACAGCGCATAGAAGGCAACCCGCCAGCGCCACCGCATGACGCCGACATTGAAGTCGAACAGCGTCCGGGGATATCTGCCCGTGAACAGGATGGCAAAGAACGCGATCACGGTGACCACCACGGCGGCAACGTGCAAGAAGAACAAGACAATGTAGTGCGGGATGGCCAAAAACCACTTGACTAGCCACTGCCAACGTGACAACGCAGGATCGAGGTCACCCCGGACCCGGACTGGATAGGCGTCAGGTTGCATGATCGACGGCTCCTTTACATGCGCGTCGGCTCGATCCACGAGCCAGGCCCATTGTCTCTCATCTGCCGCGCATGGGCGAAGCCATCGTCGTGCGCTACGGACACCGGATCGACGTGCAGTAATAGCCTTGGGCTGTAGGCAGCTTTCCGGGCGATGACGGCGGCACTGGTAATCCATTGTCGGCCAACAATTTACTGAGAGGGGTCGGTACAGATTGCCAGCCGTGGCTATCCAGGTACGTGGCAACGTCGTTGCGCTCGCCGTCGCTGTATAGCAGGTTGGGTGATTTCTATGTCGAACCCGTGGACGCTCCAGCGCTGCGAAGCGGTGTCAAGGAGGTCGGATGCCGGTCCGCCATCGTCATCTACCGACTCCCCGGCGCGCTGAGCGCGGTGATGTTGTCCAGCAAGCGATCCTGAGCGTCGGGCGGCAGGAATGCCAGCAGGCCCTCGGCGAGCCAGGCACTGGGTTGGTTGGGGTCAAAGCCCGCTTGGCGCAACGGGGTCGGCCAGTCACGTCTGAGGTCGACGGGAACCACGCGAGGTCAGCTGTTGCAGTGGCATCCAGATCAGCAAGTGTCGTCATCGGTATGCGCGCGCGTCAAGACCTGAGGCCAGGATGACAGCCTGCCGAATCCCCGCAGACGTCGCGTCACGGAAAAACGCATCGAAGTACCGCGTCCGGGCGCCCAACAGGTCGGCCAATCGCTGCAGTCCCCACGTGCCGTCGGGGTCGTCGACGTCGGTCGCCTTGATGTTTCCGGCGGCCCAGCGAGTGAAGAAGTCAATCCCCACGGCTCTCACCAGTGGTTCGGCGAACGGATCATCGATCAGCGGGTTATCGGCCCTGGTGGCCACCGCGCGGGCGGCAGCCACCATCGTCGCCGTTGCTCCGACGCTAGTTGCCAGGTCCCACGCGTCGTTGTTGGTGCGCGGCATCGGGATCCTTTCGGCTCGGCCAGCGATATACAGCCTTCGAAGTCCACCGCTTGTGGGATCAATCGTCCTTTGCCCGAACCGCGGTGAATGCCACGCTCACTTCGTCGGCGACCCGTATTGAACCCATCAACAGCGAGTAGGGTTTGACGCCGTAGTTGGACTGGCGAACCGTGGTGTCGGCAGAGATGCGCCACGCAGCACCAAGATCCTCTGTGTGCAAGTCGATGACGTGTTCTCGCGACTTTCCCCGGATGTGCAGTTTCCCGGTCAGGCGGTACCCATTCCCGGTCTGGGCAATGGCTTCCGTGGTAAAGCGAATATGGGGGAAGCGGCTGGCGTTGAGCGTTTTCAGCGCGTTCGCCCGCACCAGAGCTTTCTCAGGCTCGGACAGCCCCTTCACGCCACCCTCACCGCGCATCACCTCGAAGGAATCCACCTCAGCCACAAGCTCGCCGGCGACGGGATCGGTGCCGGACCAGTTCACCAGGGCCTGCCACCGTGTCATCGCGATGGTCAGGCGATGACCCAAGCGCGCGGCTCTGCCAACGACTCCGGTGCGAAGTACCAGCTCGCCGTCGGAAGCATCAAGAGTCCACACCGCGTCGCTCACGCCACGACTGTATTCAGACGACCTGCCTGCCCGCCCCTCCCGCCGCGTCTTGTGGGCCACGACACAATCGTTATGCTTGGTGAGGCTCGCCGGTGCCGTTGGAGGGGTGCAACATGATTCGCGAACTGGTCACCACCGCTGCGATCACGGGTGCCGCGATCGGTGGGGCGCCAGTCGCGGGCGCAGACCCGCAGCGTTATGACGGCGATGTGCCGGGGATGAACTATGACGCTTCGCTGGGCGCCCCATGCTCCAGCTGGGAGCGCTTCATTTTTGGACGAGGCCCCTCCGGTCAGGCCGAAGCCTGTCATTTTCCGCCTCCTAACCAGTTCCCGCCGGCCGAAACCGGCTACTGGGTGATCTCCTACCCGCTATACGGCGTCCAGCAGGTCGGTGCGCCGTGTCCGAAGCCGCAGGCGGCCGCGCAGTCTCCGGATGGGTTGCCGATGCTGTGTCTGGGAGCCCGTGGATGGCAGCCGGGATGGTTTACCGGGGCCGGGTTCTTCCCTCCGGAGCCATAACCGGTGGGCGTTTCTCATGATCATGTGCGAAGGCCGGCCCACCGAATCACCGATCCCACGGTGGCTGCGCTTCGTGCTTACGTCTGACCGTGCCGGCTCGGCATGGTATATCGGGGCAGGCTTCTTCTTCGCGCCAGTGCTGGCGGTGCTTTCGCCATGGCCGACCATCACCGCGGTGCTGTGGTGGATCATCGGACTGGCGGGACTATGGCTCGGACTGCTCGGAATCGCGATGGCAGTCGGACTGGCCCGGGTGTTGCGTTCCGGCGCCGAAATACCGGAAGCCTACTGGCGCACGCTGGTCGACTACCGATCCGCCAACGAATAGGAGACTCCGATGAGCTTCAATCCCAAAGATGCGGTCGACGCTGTCCGGGACATTGCGGCCAATGCCGTCGAGAAGGCCTCGGACATCGTGGAAAACGCCGGCCACATCATCCGCGGCGACATCGCTGGCGGGGCCAGCGGCATCGTCAAGGACTCCATCGACATCGCCACCCACGCGGTCGACAGAACGAAAGAAGTGTTCACCGGCAAGACGGACGACGAAGGTTAGTCGAGACTAGTCGGCGCGCGCTTGTCGTCCGTTGTCAAACGGACGCGGCAGCATTGAGTGCGTCCAACCGGGCGGTCGCCTCGAGGTACTCCTGCACCCAGCGTTCGATAACGGTAGCCGTCTTTTCCACCTTGGTGAACTGCCCAACAACCTGCCCCACCGGGTTGAACGCGACGTCGACGGTCTCGTTCGGGTATTTATGTGTGGCTTTGACGGCCATGCCGGAGACCATGTATTGCAACGGCATACCGAGCGGCTTCGGGCTCTCCGGTTGCTCCCAGGCCTCAGTCCAGTCGTTGCGCAGCATCCGGGCCGGCTTACCCGTGAAGGAACGACTGCGCACGGTGTCGCGGCTGGTCGCCTTGACGTATGCGGCCTGTTGAACCGCGGTGTTTGCGGCTTCCTCGACCATCAGCCACTGCGAACCGGTCCATGCCCCTTGGGTCCCCAGCGCCAACGCTGCAGCGATCTGCTGACCGCTGCCGATGCCACCCGCCGCCAACACCGGAACCGGCGCTACCTCCTTGACGACCTGAGGCCACAACACAATGGAGCCCACCTCGCCACAGTGCCCGCCGGCCTCGCCGCCCTGGGCGATGATGATGTCGACGCCCGCATCGGCGTGCTTGCGGGCCTGCGAGGGTGAGCCGCACAATGCGGCCACCTTGCGACCCGAGTCGTGGATGTGCTTGATCATGTCCGCTGGGGGGGTGCCAAGCGCGTTGGCGACCATCGTCATCTTGGGGTGCTTCAGCGCCGCGTCGACCTGTGGGGTGGCCGTCGCCTCGGTCCAACCGAGCAGCTGCAGACTGTCCTCGTCGGCGTCCTCGACCGGGACACCATGATCGGCGAGGATCTTGCGGGCGAAGTCCAGATGCTCCTGCGGGACCATCGACCGCAGCGTCTTGGCGAGCTCATCCGCCGACAGCTGGGAGTCCATGCCCTCGTACTTGTTCGGGATCACGATGTCGACCCCGTAGGGGTGGTCGCCGATGTGTTCATCGATCCAGTTGAGCTCGATCTCCAGCTGCTCCGGCGTGAACCCAACTGCTCCGAGCACACCAAAACCACCAGCTTTGCTGACGGCGACCACCACATCGCGGCAGTGAGTGAAGGCAAAAATAGGAAACTCGATACCGAGCTCGTCGCAAATGGCAGTGTGCATGCCTGCTCCTGGAATGCTAGCGGACGCAAATAGAACTGAAACGTGTTCTAGTTTAGTACCCGTCTTGGTAAGGTGGCCAACAGCCCAGGTTCCGGTCGGGTTTCGGCGCGCACCCCGGCGAAGCTGACGAGGCGGTCTAAGGTCACCTTCACCCGCGCATGGCCGGCCAGCAACAACGACGGCTGTCCCACCGAGCAGAAGTACTGGGCGATGGTGTGCACCGCGGTCGGCTACCACCGCGACGACCCCGCCGCAGAACTGCTGTTACGCAACGAAGGCTTGGCAGCTGCAGTCCAAACTGGCCACCTACGTCTACCCGCCACAGAAACTAGTCGCCAAGGTCCGTGCGGGCGCCAAAGTGTCCGACAACCACGACCAGGCGACCACTCTGTTCCACCACGCGATCGATCACCCAACCGTGACCGTGCAGCAGACCTACTCCCTGATCAACCCTCAATCGGCCCCGGGGCGATGGACCTTGATCCGCTGGGGCCCCGCCGGTAGCCTAGTGCTGCGAATTACGCTATGCCGAGTCTCGGAATTGCCGGCCCGCCGTTCACCACGTTCAAACGCCCGAGACCGGTGCCAGGCAGGTACGCGAACCTCATGGGTCTCAATTCGTTCTGCCACAAAGAAAGTGAGTAAGCCAGCATGCGTGCGGTAGTCATCGACGGGGCCGGCAGCGTCAGAGTCAACACCCAGCCCGACCCGGCACTGCCCGGGCCTGACGGAGTGGTTGTCGCCGTGACCGCCGCCGGCATCTGCGGATCCGATCTGCATTTCTACGAAGGCGAATATCCGTTCACCGAGCCGGTGGCCCTCGGTCACGAGGCGGTAGGCACCATCGTCGAGGCCGGGCCACAGGTGCGCACCGTCGGAGTTGGCGACCTGGTCATGGTGTCTTCAGTGGCCGGCTGCGGCGTCTGCCCGGGATGCGAAACCCATGATCCAGTCATGTGCTTCTCCGGCCCGATGATCTTCGGCGCCGGCGTGCTTGGCGGCGCACAGGCCGATCTGCTGGCGGTGCCGGCCGCCGATTTCCAGGTGCTCAAGATCCCCGAAGGTATCACCACCGAGCAGGCACTGCTGCTCACGGACAACCTCGCCACCGGTTGGGCGGCAGCCCAACGAGCCGATATTTCATTCGGCTCCGCCGTGGCGGTCATCGGCCTGGGAGCCGTCGGCCTCTGCGCGCTGCGCAGCGCCTTCATACACGGTGCCGCAACGGTTTTCGCTGTCGACCGAGTAAAGGGACGCTTGCAACGCGCGGCCACCTGGGGTGCTACGCCGATACCGTCACCGGCGGCCGAGACGATTCTGGCCGCGACGCGGGGTCGCGGCGCAGACTCGGTGATTGACGCCGTCGGCACCGACGCCTCGATGAGCGACGCGCTCAATGCGGTGCGCCCTGGCGGCACCGTCTCGGTTGTCGGCGTGCACGATCTTCAGCCGTTTCCCCTGCCCGCACTGACGTGCCTGTTGCGAAGCATCACGCTGCGAATGACCATGGCACCGGTACAACGAACCTGGCCGGAACTGATCCCGTTGCTGCAGTCGGGCCGACTCGATGTCGATGGCATCTTCACTACCACCCTGCCGTTGGACGAAGCGGCCAAGGGCTATGCAACCGCGAGGGCGCGCTCGGGTGAGGAGCTTAAGGTTCTGCTTACGCCCTGACAGCCGTGATGTACTGGGAGCGCATGAAACTGTCGATCTTTACGTCCACGTCCGGCGGTGTCAGTCCGTAGCCGACCTGCAGCTCGAGGGTGCTGCGGACGGGGTCGACGGCCCATCCATGCTCAACTAGCCACTCCACGGGATCGGTCTTGTCGTCGTAGGTGAGCGCGGAGAAATTCACGTCACCAGACATATTGACCCCCGGGTGTGCGGTTTCCAGCGCGGCGAGCTGCTCGTGATCCAACCGGGACCCTAAGGCGCCCAAGGCAACTCGGCTGCCAGGCGCACACAACTCATCGATCCGGGCGAACAGAGCATATTGCGCATCGCCGGTCAGGTAGGGCAGTAGTCCCTCGACCGACCAGGCGCTGGGTCGTTGCGGATCGAACCCGGCCGCTGTCAGCGGCGTGGGCCAGTCCGTACGCAGGTCTGCTGGCACCGCCACCCGGTGAGCTTTGGGTACAGCACCCCGCTCACTTAGCACCCGTGCTTTGAATTCCAGGACCTTCGGCACATCGATCTCGAAAACCGTTGTCCCGGGCTGCCAGTCAAGGCGATAAGCGCGGCAGTCCAGACCGGCGGCGACGATCACCGCCTGTCGTATGCCAGCCTCATCAGCGCAGTTGAAGAAGTCGTCGAAAAACCGGGTTTGCACGCCGTAGAGCCGAGGGAAAGCGGTGCCGTCCTCCGACGTTCTCGGGTTTGCTAACAGACCCTCCAGATACGGGTCGGCCGAAGCGGTGATGAAATGCTTCGCGTATTCGTCTTGGACCAGCGGTTTAGGGCCCGTGGTGTGCAGTGCACGCCAACCCGCAACCAGTAGCGCGGTGTAGCCCACGTTGCTGACAATGTCCCAGTGGTCGTCATCGGAACGAAGCGAGCCATACTCAGGTGTAGTCATCTCATCAGCCTTCCAGCATTACGGTCACCGGACCGTCGTTGACCAGTTCGACCTGCATGTGGGCACCGAACACGCCGGCTTCCACGTGCGCTCCCAACTGGCGCAGCGCTGCCGCGAACGCTGCTATCAGGGGCTGCGCCACCGCACCTGGCGCCGCGGCGTTCCAGGACGGTCGCCGACCCTTCGCGGTGTCTGCGTAGAGGGTGAACTGGCTGATTACCAGGATCGGTGCGTGCATGTCGGAGGCGGATTTCTCGTCGGCGAGAACCCGCAAATTCCAGAGCTTTTCGGCGAGACGGCGCGCCTTGTCGAGATCGTCGCCGTGGGTGACACCGACGAACGCGACCAGGCCCTGCCCGTCCGGCCGGATAGCGCCGACCACCCGACCATCGACCCTCACCGCAGCCGATGAGACCCGTTGCACCAGAACCCGCACGAGCCTCGATGCTGCCAGGCCGGCTATGCAGTCGCTGGGGCTGGGTAGGCTCATTGTGTGTCTGTGCTGGTCGCGTTTTCCGTCACCCCGCTGGGCGTGGGGGAGGGGGTCGGCGAGATCGTCACCGAAGCGATTCGCGTGGTCCGTGATTCCGGCCTGCCGAACCAGACAGATGCCATGTTCACCGTGATCGAAGGCGATACCTGGGCGGAAGTGATGGCCGTCGTGCAGCGCGCGGTGGAGGCCGTGGCCGCTCGGGCACCGCGAGTCAGCGCGGTGATCAAGGTGGACTGGCGTCCCGGGGTCACCGACGCGATGACCCAGAAGGTCGCTACCGTCGAGCGGTATCTTCTCCGGCCTGAATAGCAGCGCTAAACGCCCGCTCGGCCGCATCCCCATGGACCGCAAATACCACCCTTTGCAGCGACCCCGGCCGGTGCCGACGGACGGCGCCGACCATCAGCCGCGCAGCGTCGTCGAGCGGAAAGCCGCCCACGCCCGTGCCGAAAGCCACCAGCGCCAGCGAGCGGCAACCGAGCTCGTCGGCTTTCCGCAGGGTAGCAGCGGTGGCTGCGGTGATGATCTCGCCCGAGGTCGGACCTCCTAGCTCCATCGTCGCCGCGTGGATCACGTAGCGCGCCGGCATGTCACCGGCCGTGGTCTCGACCGCTTCCCCAAGCCCAATCGGCGCCTTCTCGGTGGACTCGCGCTGCAGCTCGGGGCCGCCGGCGCGGGCGATGGCCGCAGCGACACCACCGGCATGCCGCAGTCGGGTGTTCGCCGCATTGGTGATGGCGTCGAGCTCGAGCTTGGTCACGTCGGCCTGATGTACCTCCAACTCGATCATCGACACATTGTCCCCCCTGCAAGTACTCGGCGGCCGCGGTGATGCACCCCTTGTTGTGTTGGACCGTCGCCACCATCGCCCACACAATCGAACCCTCGCCCGGCGCCACTGCGGCCCATCGAGACTCCGGCCCATCGAGCCCAGATTCGGGGTAGCTTGAGGTGAACGAGGACAATCAAGCGGCTGGCAAGGACACAGACCGATGGCTCGTGATCCAGTTGTACCGAGGGTGCGAACAGCATGAGTGGCGACGACGCCGGGCCGGGCGAGGTCAGCCATGCCCGCGGCGTCGGTAGGCCGGGCGGAGCCGGAGGCGCCGGTGGCCGGGGTGGTGCCGGCGGTCGCGGCGGGGCGGGCGGTAGAGGCGGCGACGGCGGGCAAGGCGGTCGCGGCGGGGCGGGCGGTAGAGGCGGAGATGGCGGCATAGGCGGGGCAGCGGGCCCCGGCGGTCAACCCGGCCAGGGCGGGGTGGGCGGCGCACCCGGCCCCGGTGGAACCCCCGGCGAACCAGGTCAGCCCGGCAAACCAGGACAACCGGGGCAACCCGGCAGCCCGGGACATTAGCGCGTGCGGGTGGCGTCGTCGCGCATGAGCACGCATAGCCGCCATCTGCCCGGTACGCCCTTGAGTTCCTGCTCACCACGCTCGGCGAACCGGTGCCGTGATCCGGCGACGATGTCTCGCACGGTCGAGGACACCAGCACCTCACTGGGTCCGGCCAGCGCGCAGACGCGCGCACCGATATGCACGGCCACGCCGGCGACGTCGGTACCGTGCGAGGCATCGCGCACCTCGACCTCGCCCGCATGAATACCGATCCGGACCTCAATACCCAGCGCGGCGACCGCGTCGACGATGTCGTCCGCGCACGCGATCGCGGCACTCGGACTGGTGAACGTCGCGACGAAACCGTCACCGGCCGTGTTCACTTCGCGACCGCCGAACCGCTGGATTTCGTGGCACACGATGGTGTCGTGGTTGTCCAACAGGTCGCGCCATCGGTCGTCGCCGAGCGCGGCGGCGTGCTGGGTCGAGCCGACGATGTCGGTAAACATGATGGTGGCAAGCATGCGCTCGGCGTCAGCGCCGCCGCGCACGCCGGTGATGAATTCCTCGATTTCATCGAGCATCGGCCCGGTGTCGCCAACCCAGTACAGGGTATCGGTGCCGGGTAGTTCGACCAAGCGGGATCCAGCGATGTGCTCGGCGAGGTAGCGACCATGTCCCACCGGGATGTACGTCGATCCGACACGGTGCAAGATCAGTGTTGGAGCCTCGATGTGTCCCAAGACATCTCGTACGTCGGCCTCGGCTATGACCTTTGAAACGGCACGGGCCATGCTCGGCGGTCCGGCACGGTTGCCGGCGAGATCCCACCAGGCTCGAAACACGTCATCTCCGGCCACGGTAGGAGCCACGATGCTCAGCACGTCGAAGCCCCGCTCGACGGCATCCGGTTCCAGCGCCACCGTCAGGAACGGGTCAGCTCGACGAACCTGGGCGCCTACCGGGTAGTCGGGCGCCCATAGTGGGCGCGCCGAGCCGTTGACGACGATCAGGCTGCGCACCCGCTCGGGGTAGTCGGCGGCGAGAACAAGTCCGTTCATGGCGTGGAAACTGGGCGCGAAAATTGTCGCCTGCTCGCATCCGACCGCGTCCATCACCGCGATCGCGTCCTGGGCCCAGAACTTCGGCCCCAGCGTGGTTATCGCGGCGAGCCGTGACGACAGGCCGACCCCACGATCGTCGAGGCGGATCACCCTGCTGAATGACGCAAGACGGCGATGGAAACGGTACAGCGATGGCTCGTCGTCGATCGAGTCGATCGGCACGAACGGCCCCGGCAACACCAGCAGATCCGTCGGACCGTCACCCAGCACCTGGTAGGCGATATCCATGTCGCCGCATTTTGCGTAGCGGGTCCTGTGAATGTGGGGAGCCTGCGCCACGGTCCTACGTTAGTTCATGCGTAGTTAGTTCATGCGTAGGCTCATGGCGGTGAGCGCACGTGCGGGCATCGTGATCACCGGAACCGAGGTCCTGACCGGGCGGGTCCAAGACCGCAACGGCCCCTGGATCGCCGATCGGCTCCTGGAGCTCGGGGTCGAGTTGGCACACATCACGATCTGCGGCGACCGTCCCGCCGACATCGAGGCACAGCTGCGATTCATGGCTGAGCAGGGTGTGGACCTGATCGTCACCAGCGGCGGCCTGGGGCCGACCGCCGACGATATGACCGTCGAGGTGGTGGCGCGCTATTGCGGGCGCGAGCTGGTGCTGGACGACGAGCTGGAGAACAGGATCGCCAACATCCTCAAGAAGCTGATGGGGCGAAATCCCGCTATTGAACCCGCCAACTTCGACTCCATACGCGCCGCCAACCGCAAACAGGCCATGATTCCGGCCGGATCGCAAGTGATCGATCCGGTGGGCACCGCCCCCGGTCTGGTTGTGCCGGGACGGCCAGCGGTGATGGTGCTTCCCGGGCCACCGCGCGAGCTGCAGCCGATATGGAGCAAGGCCATCCAGACGGCTCCGGTACAGGATGCGATTGCCGGCCGGACGACCTACCGACAGGAGACCATCCGGATCTTCGGCCTGCCGGAGTCTTCTCTGGCCGACACACTGCGTGACGCCGAGGCAGCCATCCCGGGTTTTGACTTAGTCGAGATCACCACCTGCCTGCGGCGCGGCGAGATTGAAATGGTCACTCGCTTTGAACCGAACGCCGCGCAAGTGTACACGCAATTGGCACGGTTATTGCGCGACCGGCACGGCCACCAGGTCTATTCGGAAGACGGTGCGTCCGTGGACGAGCTGGTCGCAAAATTGCTAACTGGCCGCCGGATAGCGACCGCCGAATCCTGCACCGCAGGGTTGCTGGCGGCACGGCTCACCGACCGGCCCGGGTCGTCCAAGTACGTGGCGGGCGCAGTGGTGGCCTACTCTAACGAGGCGAAGGCACAGCTTCTCGGTGTGGATCCGGCGCTGATCGAGGCCCACGGGGCGGTTTCCGAGCCGGTCGCCCAGGCAATGGCAGCGGGGGCGCTGCAAGGCTTCGGCGCCGACACCGCCACCGCGATCACCGGAATTGCGGGTCCGAGTGGGGGAACGCCGGAAAAGCCTGTGGGAACAGTGTGCTTCACCGTCCTGCTGGACGATGGCCGAACAACCACCCGAACCGTGCGGCTGCCCGGGAACCGGTCAGACATTAGGGAGCGCTCGACGACTGTGGCGATGCACCTGCTGCGGCGCACCCTGAGCGGTATCCCGGGCTCACCCTAGCGACGGCGAAATCGACAGCAGCGCGACAAAGTTCGACGAGAAGACACCGCGCTAATGTCGATTTCGATGACGAACAAGAAAAGCAGTTTCCGTAGTACCAAAGCGGATTCCGGTGGCATCCTTGCCAATCGCCGTCAGCACCGCTACGACCAATAGCACGGGCACGATCGTCGCGGCCAAGGCGAAGGGGTAGCCATGGGATTCGGCCAGACGCTCTTGAATAGGAAGGTTGAACGCCGCCAGCAGATTACCGAGCTGGTAGGTTACGCCGGGGTAGACGCCCCGGATAGCGTCTGGCGACATCTCGGTCAGATGCGCGGGGATCACACCCCAGGCACCCTGTACGAAGACTTGCATCAAAAACGAACCCAGGCACAACATCGCCGCAGTGCGCGAGTAAGCGAACAGCGGCACGATCGGCAGTCCCAGCGCCGCACAGAAAACGATGGTGTAACGGCGGCTGAACCGCTGGGACAACGTGCCGAACGCCAGACCGCCGATGATGGCGCCGATGTTGTAGATCACCACTATCCACCTGGCGGTCAGGCTGGACAAACCGGCACCATGATCGGTAGTCGCGGTCAGGAAGGTCGGGTAGACATCCTGGGTGCCGTGGCTCATCCAGTTGAAGGCGGTCATCAACAGCACTAGGTAGACAAACCGGCGCACAATTGCGGGGTTACCCAGGACATCGCGGATTCGGGTCTTGGTGAGCCGCATGCGGTCCTGCGCGGCTTCCCAGACTTCGGATTCCTTTACCCGGTACCGGATGATCAAGCTGATCAGAGCCGGGATGATGCTTAGGCCGAACAACCACCGCCACGACAGCCCTAGCCAGTTCATCACCACCAGCGCTGCCACACTGGCCAGCAGATAGCCGAACGCGTAGCCCTCCTGCAGCAGCCCGGAGAAGACGCCACGCCGCTCGGCTGGAACCTTCTCCATGGACAGCGCGGCACCCAGCCCCCACTCTCCGCCCATGCCAATGCCGTAGAGCAGTCGCAGGATCACCAGCACGGTGAAGTTGGGTGCGAATGCGCACAGAAATCCGATCACCGAATAGAACGACACGTCGACCATCAGCGGGACCCGCCGGCCCACCCGGTCGGCCCATAGCCCGAACAGCAACGCACCCACGGGGCGCATGGCCAGGGTGGCGGTGGTGAGAAACGCGACGTCGGTCTTGGTGTGGTGGAAGGTCGTTGCGATGTCGGCATAGACCAGCACCACGAGAAAGTAATCGAACGCATCCATCGTCCAACCCAAGAAAGATGCCATAAAAGCGTTTCGCTGGTCGCCGGTCAACCGCGGTGCTGCCACGTCTGCATCGTGGCGTACCGGGCGCGGCACCGCGAGTCCGGGGACATGGCGAACAGCGGCGGCTCGCATGTCCGTGGCAGGATCGGGCAATGGTGCCTTTTCTGATGCGCGCCGCAGTGACCGGATTCGCATTATGGGTGGTGACTCTTTTCGTCCCGGGCATGCGGTTTGCGGGCGGCGACACAACGCTGCAGCGGGTCGCCATCATCTTCGTCGTCGCGGTGATCTTCGGTCTGGTCAACGCGTTCATCAAGCCCATCGTGCAGATCTTGTCGATCCCGTTGTACATCCTGACTCTCGGTCTTTTCCATGTAGTCGTTAACGCGTCGATGCTGTGGCTTACCGCGTGGATCACTGAGCACACCACCCACTGGGGACTGCAGATCGACCACTTCTGGTGGACCGCGATCTGGGCGGCGATCTTGTTGTCGATCGTCAGCTGGATCCTGTCGCTGTTGGCTCGTGACTTTCGACGTGTCACTCGCGCACACTAGAGCCACAAATTTTGGTGGGGGGACATCCTAGGTTTTCGGGGCATGTTCCACTTATGCTTACTCACACTGCTTGCCAACCTCGTCCAAGACAGGCACCCTGTCTTCGGCGTGATGACGCTGACCTCCCGCCCTCCAATACGCCGGACGGCAGCACCTAACAGCACACGACGACGGGACTGCAAATGATGCGCACTGTCGCGATTGGACCAGGTGCCGGTCCTTCGAGCACACGGCCGAGTTCGCAACCCAGTGACCTGCATAGCGGCCTACGCGCGGTTACCGAGTGCACCGGCTCAGCGGTGGTCGTTCATGTGGGCGGCGACATCGACGCCAGTAACGAGGTCGCTTGGCAGCGTCTGGTGAGCAAGAGCGCCGCTATCGCCATCGCGCCGGGTCCGTTCGTCATCGACATTCGGGACCTCGACTTCATGGGATCATGTGCATACGCTGTGTTGGCCCAGGAGTCGGTGCGGTGTCGCCGGCGCGGGGTGAATATGCGGTTGGTGAGTAACCAGCCGATCGTGGCCCGCACCATTGCCGCGTGCGGACTGCGGCGACTAATTCCGCTGTATGCAACGGTCGAGACCGCACTGGCGCCGCCTCCCAGCGCGCATTGACCGACCCATTAACCGACCGGTGCCACCCAACCCGCCATGGTGTCGGGTTAACCGCCGCCGACAAGATTGACCACCTCCCGCGCACAACCCCATGACAGGGTCACGCCGTCACCTCCGTGGCCATAGTTGTGGATGCACAGCGCTCGCCCGATCGGTTCAGCTTCCACCCGCACGGACGGCCGATCAGGACGCAGCCCGGTAATCGTCTCAATCACTGCCGCCTCGGCAAGCCGTGGTTGTATGCGGCGACACCGTTGCAGGATCCGCTCGGTTATCTCCGGCTCTGGGGTGGTGTCCCACCTGCCAGGGATACTGATGCCGCCGCAGACTACACGCTGCGGGTGGGCAAAGTAGCAGATCCATTCCGAGCCGCCGGTGCGCTCGATAAACAGTTGCTCTAGACCTGGATTGGTGAGGACGACGTGCTGGCCGAACCGCGGCCAGACCGTGGCGTCGCCGGCCAGTTCCCGAGCGCCCAGACCAGCACAGTTGATCACTATGGGCGCCGCCTCAGCGGCCTCGGCCAGCGACCGTAGCGGGCGCGTTTCGATTTCACAGCCAGTCGCCGCCAATCGCTGGGTCAGACAGTCGAGGTACTGGGGCATATCGATCATCGGCAAGGTGGCATGAAACCCAGCACGGAAGCCCCCGGGCACGTCGGCCGGGTCAGCCGGCCGCACGTCGGGGATCAGCTCCAACCCGGGCGGCATCGCACCGGTCTCGATACGATCGCCGACACTCAGCGCCGGCGTCATGCGCACGCCGGTGGCGGGATCCTTGGCCAAGTCGCGAAACACGTGCAATGACTGTTCGATCCACCCGCGTACCTTGGCAACGGGTTCCTTCGGCCGCGGCCCCCAGACCGCACCCGCCACCGCCGATGTCGTTTGCTGCGGCAATGCGGCCGCCCATACCCGCACCGGCCACCCCGCCTCGGCCAGGCATATGGCCGACGTCAGTCCGCTGACGCCGGCCCCAATCACGATGACCTGTTGCTCACCTATTGCCACAGCAGGACCGTAGCCGAAGCCAGCGTCAGTTAGGGCTGAGGCACTCGCCCTCCAGTCGGTCCGAGTAAGCCGTTGAGGATGCCGAGCTGATTTTGTAGTTGGGCCCCCGCTTCAGGTCCAGGAACTCCGGCAGGGGCAGCGCCTTCGCTGCCCGTGTTCTGCCAGGGTTGGCAGCCGTGCGTCTTGAACGCCTTGTCGGTCGGCTCAATCGTCACTACCTGTGGTTTCTTGCTGAGTGCGTTATCGATGAGCGCGCCATCGGGGTTACCCATCCGCTTCCAATAGCAGGTGCCGTCGCCGACGGGTCCCGCGGAGCTGTACGTGCCGGGAGCGATGTCAATCCCCACCGCATAGGTGCCGTCGCTATCAATTGCCGTCTTCGGTGTCGGTGCCGGCTCCGGATCGGCGCCGGCGAGGCCCACGGATCCGGCCCAGCCTGCGAGGATCAGGCCGGCGACGGCAAAGGCTGCAGCAGGAGATGGGGCTGGCTTCAAGCGCATCACACAATAGCCTACTGGGGCCTACCGGTATCCGGAACTCACTCGGCCTGGAAGCAATCACTCGTTCTCCCGCCGCCGATGGGCTTGTTCGATCCCCATATGCGCCTGCGAGCGCACGGACGGCGCGCCACCGACGCAGTGTCCGGCAATGATGCGGTAAATCGCGGACGGCGCCAACGCTTCCACCGAGTCACAGCCTTGTCCGCCAGCACACCGCCCAGACCGCATGTATCGGAGGATGTCCGGAAGCCGTTGGCCACCTCCGTGTCGAGCAACCACCGCTGTCACTGCATTGCTGTCACTAAATCGTTGTCCGGCAACACGTTTAGAGCGCTCGCGTCAGGCTGACCTCCTGGTGGCTCGCATCCCGAGCACCGGCTGGGTACCGCGACCTTCGTCGAAGTCCGCCGCCCACGGCCAGCGACCACGCCGGTCGGCCCACACCAACTGCAAGGCCGTCACCTTGTCGCCAAAGATGGCGATCGCACAATACAAATGCGCGTCCGGATGTGTAACCTGGACCGTTTCGACAAGAGGGCCGGCTGGGAGGGTGGTCTGCATACCGGGAGTCAGCAAGTCACCGACCAGAGCCCTGCGAGCGGCGATGTTCAACAACCGCTGCCCACGTCGTGGCGAGAGGCCAGTCACCACCAGTTCGGGCAAGCCGCGCCGGGTTAGACCAACCGTGTAGGCAAATGGCCGTCGCTCGCACTCCACGTGCTGTACCGCCCAGCCATGCATGAGCATTATCCCGTACACCTCGTCGAGGTACTCCTCGGCGGTGGCTTCCGGGTGATCGCACATCCAGCACATTTCGGCGCCCTTTCTCCTCATCCCCGTCTCGTCATCCCCGTCTCGTCGTGCCTGCGACCACCATGCACGCGGGGTCTGACAAATCGCGCCGGGCAAACACCAGCACCCCGCGAGCCGGTCAGCTCGCGGGGTGCTGCGGCGGGTTGTGGTTGATCGGCGGGCAGGGCCGATCAACCCGAATCAGCGCACGTCGAACCTGTCGAGGTTCATCACCTTGTCCCAGGCAGCGACGAAGTCCTGCACGAACTTCGGCTGCGCGTCATCGGCGCCATAGACCTCGACAAGCGCCCGCAACTCCGAGTTGGACCCGAAGACCAGGTCCACGCGGCTGCCGGTCCACTTCACCTTGCCACTGCCATCCTTGCCCTGGTAGGTCCCGTCATCTGCTGGCGAGGGCTCCCAGGTGATACCCATGTCGAGCAGGTTCACGAAGAAGTCGTTGGTCAGTGACTCGGAGGCCTCGGTGAACACGCCCAGCGGTAAGCGCTTGTAGTTTGCGCCGAGGACGCGCAGGCCACCTACCAGCACCGTCATCTCAGGGGCACTGAGCGTAAGCAGGTTCGCCTTGTCGAGCAGCATGTACTCGGCCGGCAACGGGTTGCCCTTTCCGAGGTAGTTTCGGAAGCCATCTGCCTTGGGCTCCAGCACGGCAAAGGATTCCACGTCGGTTTGTTCCTGCGACGCATCCGTGCGGCCCGGGGTGAAGGGCACCGTGATGTTGTGGCCAGCCGCCTTTGCTGCTTTCTCTATGGCGGCACAGCCACCGAGCACGACGAGGTCGGCGAAGGACACTTTGATGTTCCCCGGCGCCGCGGAGTTGAATGACTCCTGGATCTCTTCCAGGGTGCGAATGACCTTGCGCAGATCCCCGTCGGGGTCGTTGACCTCCCACCCGACTTGTGGCTGCAGGCGGATGCGACCACCGTTGGCGCCGCCGCGCTTGTCGCTACCACGGAACGACGACGCCGCCGCCCATGCGGTCGAAACTAGCTGTGAGACAGTCAATCCCGATGCCAGGATCTGGCTCTTAAGGCTGGCAATCTCGGCTTCGCCGACGAGGTCGTGGCTGACCGCAGGGACCGGATCCTGCCACAGCAGGGTCTGCTTGGGGACCAGCGGCCCAAGGTATCTCGCAACGGGACCCATGTCTCGGTGGATCAGCTTGTACCAGGCCTTGGCGAACTCGTCGGCCAATTCCTCGGGGTGTTCCAGCCAGCGACGCGTGATCCGCTCATAGATCGGATCCACCCGCAGCGAGAGGTCAGTGGCCAGCATCGTCGGGGAGCGCCCTGGCCCGCCGAACGGGTCCGGGATGGTGCCGGCACCGGCGCCGTCCTTGGCGGTGTATTGCCAAGCGCCAGCAGGGCTCTTCGTCAGCTCCCACTCGTAGCCGTACAGGATCTCGAGGAAACTGTTGTCCCATTTCGTCGGGGTGTTCGTCCATACGACCTCGATGCCGCTGGTGATCGCGTCCTTACCGGTTCCGGTGCCATACGAGCTCTTCCAGCCCAAGCCCATCTGCTCCAGCGGAGCAGCCTCGGGTTCGGGGCCGACCAGATCGGCCGGGCCGGCGCCATGGGTCTTACCGAAAGTGTGACCGCCGACGATCAGCGCCGCTGTTTCGACGTCGTTCATGGCCATGCGCCGAAACGTCTCGCGAATGTCGACCGCCGCGGCCATGGGGTCCGGGTTGCCGTTCGGCCCCTCCGGGTTCACGTAGATCAGCCCCATCTGCACCGCGGCCAGCGGGTTCTCCAGATCCCGCTTACCGCTGTAACGCTCATCGCCGAGCCAGGTGGCTTCCTTGCCCCAATAGACCTCATCGGGCTCCCACTGGTCGACCCGGCCGAAGCCGAACCCGAACGTCTTGAAGCCCATCGATTCCAGCGCGCAGTTGCCGGCGAAAACAATCAGGTCCGCCCATGAGAGCTTCTTGCCGTACTTCTTCTTGACCGGCCACAGCAGCCGGCGCGCCTTGTCCAAGCTGGCGTTGTCGGGCCAGCTGTTAAGCGGCGCGAACCGCTGCATGCCGCCCCCGGCGCCGCCGCGGCCGTCGTGGATGCGGTAGGTGCCGGCAGCGTGCCACGCCATCCGGATAAACAGCGGCCCGTAGTGGCCGTAGTCGGCGGGCCACCACGGCTGCGAGGTGGTCATCACTTCCTCGATGTCCCGCGTCAGGGCGTCAACGTCGATGGTCGCGACCTCCGCGGCATAGTCGAACGCCGCACCCATCGGGTCAGCGACGGCCGGGTTTTGGTGCAGTACCTTCAGATTGAGCCGGTTGGGCCACCAGTCCTGGTTTCCGCCGCCCTCGACGGGGTATTTCATATGACCCACGACGGGACAGCCGTTGCTAGCGGCTCCGGTGGTGGTTTCTGTAATGGGTGGGTGTTGCTCGGGCACAGCATTCCTTCCAGGAGTTGGTGTTATCGGGCTGTGATCACGGATGTGATCGCGAAGTGTCGGATATCGAACAATCAGGACATAGACCCCAGTAGATGACCTCCGCCTCGTCCAACAGGAAGCCGTTATGGTCCGAGGCCGTCAGACAGGGTGCCTCGCCAACAGCACAGTCGACATCGGCGATAACCCCGCAAGACCGGCAGACGATGTGATGGTGGTTGTCGCCGACCCTGGACTCGTAGCGCGCGACGGAGCCCGAGGGTTGGATCTTTCGCACCAAGCCCGCGGCGGTCAGGGCATGCAGCACGTCGTACACGGCTTGCCGGGATACGTCGGGCAGCGCAAAACGCACGGCACCGAAAATCGTTTCCGTGTCGGCGTGTGGATGCGCATTCACTGCTTCCAGGACGGCGACGCGCGGTCGGGTCACGCGCAGGTCGGCCGTCCGGAGCTGTTCGGCGTAGTCCGGTATAGAGGACACACTAGACAATATGACTCCCTTTTCTGGAATCAGTCAAGACTTTGGCTAGCGTGACAGGCGTCTGCTAGGACCCGATCGCCCCGGGGCCGCTGGATCGTGGGATGGCGGGTGGATCAGCCTTCGTATGTTCCGATGAGCCGGGCCTGCATGGTGGCGGCCTGCGCGATCACCCGCGCCGCTTGTGTCCCAGCCAGTCCCGCGAGTGGAGGCACGGCAGGAAGGTGGTAGAGGGTAAACCGGTAGTGGTGTGTCCCGGTGCCCGCCGGCGGGCAGGGTCCGGTGTATGCGGGCTGACCGCTGGAGTTCGGCAGGCTGATTCCGCCACCGGGAGTCTCACCATCGGCGGTGCTGCCAGCACCAGGGGCGATCCCGATCACGATCCAATGGACGTAAGGTTCGCGAGGTGCGTCCGGATCATCGACAACGAGTGCGCCGCCAAACGGCGCCGACCAGGTCAACGGAGGCGCGATATTGGCTCCTTTGCAGGTGTACTGTTCCGGGATCGGCGCACCGTCGGCGAATGCCGGACTGCTGATTGTCAGTACATCGCCGGTAGGCGTTTCGGGCATACTCCGACCGAGCGCTGCTGCTTTCGGCGCCAGCGGCGCCGCCTTTCGACTGTCACCGTTGCCACCGTAGGCAACTAGCGCCACGGGGAGCGCCAGCCCCAAGATGGCCAGTGCGAACCGGTGAAATGCGTGCGCCACTGTCGATTCCATATTGATCATTGTCGCCAGGCGCAATTGGAGAAGCCAGGGTTTCGACCACCTCGCCAGGGATGCCGCGGCGTCAGCCTTCGAATGTGCCGACGAGCCGGGCCTGTCCGCTGGCGGCCTGTGCTATCGCCTGTGCCGCTTGGACTCCCGTGGCTCCCGGTGGCAGCTGGAGCGCGACAGGAAGGTGGTAGAGGGTAAACCGGTAGTGGTGTGTCCCGGTGCCCGCCGGCGGGCATGGACCGAAGTATCCTTGCCGACCACCAGAATTCGGCACGCTGTGCCCACCAGCAGGAGTCTGACCATCCGCCGTGCTGCCAGAGCCAGGGGCGATTCCGGTCACGATCCAGTGCACGTACAGTCCGCCGACCGCGTCGGGGTCATCGACGACGAGTGCCAGTTCGGCTGCGCCCGCGGGCGACGACCACGTCAACGGTGGCGCCACGTTGGCCCCCTTGCAGCTGAATTGCACCGGGATCGGGGCGCCGTCGGCGAACATGGGACTGGCGATCGTCAGTGGCTCGGCGGCCGGCGCCGGCGTTGTTGCGTCGACGGTCGTCGCTTTCGGCACGTATGGCGGTGTCTCTCGACTGTCACCGCCCCCGCCCCCGCAGCCACCCAGCGCCACTACGAGCGCCAGCCCCGCGGTGGCTAATGGGGTTCGGTGAAGTGTGCTCGTCATTGGAGATTCCATAGCACATTGTTACTAACTGGGATTCGAGAGTACAGCTGTTTTGCGGCCGCGCTTACCAGACAGCCGGGCCCCGGGCCACCCATCGCCTCACGGTACCAGCACCACCTTGCCGACGTTCTCCCGTGCGGCCAGAATCCGATGTGCTTCAGGAGCTTCGGCGAACGGCACGATTGCATGAACGATCGGCAGGATCGTTCCGTCGTTGAGCGCCTTGGTCAGCGGCGCGATCCAGGGTTCAAGGGTGCGGCGATCGTCCCACAACCGCAGCATGTTAAGACCGATCACGGTTTTCGACTCCTCGAGTTGTTTCATCAGGTTAAAGCCGCGCAGCATTGACAACGCGTGGGGCGCCACCCTGCGCATCGATCGTTTCTCGCCGTGCTGCATATTCGAAATCCCGTAGCCAACCAGCCTTCCACCCGGGCGCAGCAGAGTGTAGGACCGCCGCAGCGAGGTGCCGCCGAGCGCGTCAAGCACGACGTCATACGGGCCCAATCCCTGCCACCAGCCGTCCCGGCGGTAGTCGATCGCGCGGTCCACACCGAACTCGGCCAGCTTCTGATGTTTTGGGGTGATGCGGTGCCGTGCACTTCGGCCTTGGCTGCTTTCGCGAATTGGACCGCCGCGATGCCGACTCCACCGGCCGCGGCGTGAATCAGCACCCGCTCACCGGCGCGCAACGATCCGTAGCCGTGCAGCGCCGCCCAGGCGGTCGCGTAATTCACCGGGACCGCGGCACCCTGTTCGAAGCTCAGCGCATCGGGGAGCACAACCGAGTCGGTGGCCGCAACGTTGACGATCTCGCAGTAGCCACCAAATCGTGTACCGGCCAGGACTCGTTCGCCGACCCGGTTCGGGTCGACCCCATCACCGACAGCCTCGACCGTCCCAGCGACTTCGTATCCGACCACCGCCGGAAGTTTCGGCGCGTCTGGGTACAGGCCGACGCGGGCGAGATGGTCAGCGAAGTTCACCCCTGCTGCGCGGACGGCGACCCGCAGCTGGCCCGGGCCCGGTGGCGGCGGGTCCGGTCGCTGCCGCACCTGCAAGACCGATGGGTCGCCATGTTTGGTGATGACCACTGCTCGCATAATGTTCTCCTTGTCAGGCTTGACGGGTCGCACCCGCGAACACCCCTCTGTGATAGCACGAGTTATCAGGAGGTTCGGCGGGGCGTTACCTTTGCGGTTGTGCACTTCGACTGGGAGCGCCTGACCGACAGCGTGCATCGCTGCCGGCTGCCGTTCTGTGACGTCACCGTTGGGCTGGTCCGGGGCCGCACCGGAATACTGCTCGTCGACACCGGGACCACCCTCGGCGAAGCAACAGCAATCGCGGCCGACGTCAAGCAGATCGCTGGTTGCCAGGTAACGCATGTTGTGTTGACACACAAGCATTTCGACCATGTGCTGGGTTCCTCGGTGTTCGACCAAGCGGAGGTGTTCTGCGCTCCCGAGGTCGTCGAATACCTACGGTCGGCTACCGACCGGCTCCGCGAAGATGCCCTGAGCTACGGCGCGGACACAGCTGAGGTTGACCGCGCGATCGCGGCCCTGAAACCACCTCAGCACGGGATCTACGATGCAGCCGTCGATCTCGGGGACCGCACCGTCACCATCACTCACCCCGGCAGCGGCCACACCACAGCAGATCTCGTCGTGGTGGCGCCGGCCACCGGCCATGCAGACGGCCCAACGGTGGTCTTCACGGGTGATCTTGTCGAGGAGTCAGCCGATCCTGATATCGACGCCGATTCCGACCTGGCGGCCTGGCCGGCAACGCTTGATCGGGTACTTGCGATCGGCGGCCCTGACGCCAGCTACGTCCCGGGGCACGGGAAGGTCGTCGATGCGCAGTTTGTCCGTCGCCAGCGCGCCTGGTTGCGAACACGTGCGAGCCGCCAGCCTCGTGAAACGCCAGCTACTTTGCCGTGCAAGCGGTGACGAGCGCATCCGGGTCGGTAACGCTGACCCACAATTCGCGCACCGTCATCGACTTCTTCCACATCTTTGCCTGTTCGGGCGGATCGATCGTCAGTGCCACCAGGCCCTTACGTGACCCGTTGACCAGCCAGCGGCCGAATCCAAAGTGCACCCCGGCTGCGTAGACCCTTGCGTTGGTCGCCTCTGCCTTCGTGATCGACGTCAACGGGATGTCGGCGGCAAATGCCCATCCCATCTTGACGTGCAGGCTCCCCGCCCCAACCCATAGCTCGCTGTTCTTGGGGCCGAGCCCGAGCGGCACCGCAAGCGGGAGAAACCAACGGTCAAAGCGCAACTGGGTCGGCACCAAGATGACCCTACCGGTGCTAGTGCGGCTCAGTACCATGTAGGAGTTAGTCTCGAACCGCCCCAGTGGCGTTGCGGAATTTGCGAGCCGTCATCGGTCAGTGATCTAGGTCGCCCGTCCGGGGATACACTCGGTCCGTCAGGTGAATCGGGGCTGCAGAGGAGCGCAAGGCCATGGCCATCGCCGAAACGGACACCGAGGTCCACACACCGTTCGAGCAGGACTTTGAGAAAGACGTAGCCGCCACTCAGCGATACTTCGACAGCTCGCGCTTTGCTGGGATCATTCGGCTCTACACCGCCCGCCAAGTCGTGGAACAGCGCGGCACGATCCCCGTCGACCACATCGTGGCGCGAGAGGCGGCGGGCGCCTTCTACGAGCGTCTGCGCGAACTCTTTGCAGCCCGCAAGAGCATCACGACGTTTGGCCCCTACTCGCCGGGGCAGGCGGTGAGCATGAAGCGGATGGGTATCGAGGCGATCTACCTCGGTGGTTGGGCTACCTCAGCTAAGGGCTCCAGCACCGAAGATCCGGGGCCCGACCTCGCCAGCTACCCGCTGAGCCAGGTGCCTGACGATGCCGCGGTGCTGGTGCGCGCCTTGCTCACCGCGGACCGCAACCAACACTATCTACGCCTGCAGATGAGCGAGCGACAGCGTGCGGCGACACCGGCTTACGACTTCCGCCCGTTTATCATCGCCGACGCCGACACCGGCCACGGCGGCGATCCGCACGTACGCAACCTGATCCGCCGCTTCGTCGAGGTCGGTGTGCCGGGCTACCACATCGAGGACCAACGACCCGGCACCAAGAAGTGCGGCCACCAGGGCGGCAAGGTCCTGGTGCCGTCCGACGAACAGATCAAGCGGCTCAACGCCGCCCGCTTCCAGCTCGACATCATGCGGGTGCCCGGCATCATCGTCGCACGCACCGACGCGGAGGCGGCCAACCTGATCGACAGTCGCGCCGACGAGCGTGACCAGCCGTTCCTTCTCGGCGCGACCAAGCTCGACGTACCGTCCTACAAGTCCTGTTTCCTGGCAATGGTGCGGCGTTTTTACGAACTGGGCGTCAAGGAGCTCAATGGTCATCTTCTCTATGCGCTTGGCGACAGCGAGTACGCGGCGGCCGGCGGTTGGCTTGAGCGCCAAGGCATTTTCGGCTTGGTCTCCGACGCGGTCAACGCGTGGCGGGAGGACGGCCAGCAGTCGATCGACGGCATTTTCGACCAGGTCGAGTCGCGGTTCGTGGCGGCCTGGGAGGACGACGCGGGCCTGATGACCTACGGAGAGGCCGTGGCGGACGTGCTCGAATTCGGTCAGAGCGAGGGCGAACCCATTGGCATGGCTCCCGAGGAGTGGCGGGCGTTCGCCGCGCGTGCATCGCTGCATGCCGCCCGGGCAAAGGCCAAGGAGCTGGGCGCCGATCCGCCATGGGACTGCGAGCTGGCCAAGACCCCGGAGGGCTACTACCAGATCCGCGGCGGCATACCGTATGCGATCGCCAAATCGCTGGCCGCGGCACCGTTTGCCGACATTCTTTGGATGGAGACCAAGACCGCCGATCTCGCCGACGCTCGACAGTTCGCCGAGGCGATCCATGCCGAGTTCCCCGACCAGATGCTGGCGTACAACCTCTCACCATCGTTCAACTGGGACACCACCGGCATGACCGACGAGGAGATGCGGCGCTTCCCCGAGGAGCTCGGCAAAATGGGCTTCGTCTTCAACTTCATCACCTATGGCGGGCACCAGATCGACGGTGTCGCGGCCGAGGAATTCGCCACCGCGCTGCGCCAGGACGGCATGCTGGCGCTGGCTCGGTTGCAGCGCAAGATGCGCTTGGTCGAATCTCCCTATCGCACACCGCAAACGCTAGTCGGCGGGCCGCGCAGTGACGCCGCATTGGCTGCCTCCTCCGGACGCACGGCGACCACGAAGGCAATGGGCAAGGGCTCCACCCAGCACCAGCACTTGGTGCAAACTGAGGTGCCGCGCAAGCTGCTAGAGGAATGGCTGGCCATGTGGAGCGGTCACTACCAGCTCAAAGACAAACTGCGCGTACAGCTTCGGCCGCAGCGGGCCGGCTCGGAGGTGCTCGAGCTCGGCATCCACGGCGAAAGCGATGACAAGCTCGCCAACGTGATATTCCAACCGATCCAAGATCGCCGCGGCCGCACCATCCTGTTGGTACGCGACCAGAACACGTTCGGTGCGGAACTACGCCAAAAGCGGCTGATGACCCTGATCCACCTCTGGCTCGTCCACCGCTTCAAGGCGCAGGCGGTGCACTACGTCACGCCCACCGACGACAACCTCTACCAGACCTCGAAGATGAAGTCGCATGGAATCTTCACCGAGGTCAACCAGGAGGTGGGCGAGATCATCGTCGCCGAGGTGAACCACCCGCGCATCGCCGAACTGCTGACGCCCGATCGGGTGGCGCTGCGGAAGTTGATCACGAAGGAGGCGTAGCCAGCGCTGCCAACTGTCTTGGGGGCCAACCGGGTGTGCGTCGAGGTGGCGCACATCGCGAAACGCGAAGGATGCTGTCAGACGGCGTCTGCGGTGGCCTGTCGAAGATCCAGCGCACCGGCGTTCACCTGCGTCGGCCCGCGGTCGCGACTACCATCGCCGCCCCCGTTTACGGCCCGGCACCCGGTGAGAAGAAGCCCAGGAGCATTTGGCCGATGTTGTTGACGCCCGAGTTAAACGCAGCGGTGAGGTGACCAACGGTGCTCGTGTTGTTGAAGCCCGAGACGGTGTTGCCTAGGTTCGCCACGCCCGACGCCAGCTGCCCGACGTTGTAGATTCCCGAGACTCCGCCTTGCAGCGCGTTCGGCACCTGGTTCCAGAGGCCCGAAATGCCGGGCCCGACGTTGCCGAAGCCGGATGCGCTTCCATCGCCACTGTTGAAGAAGCCCGAAGACGGGGTGGTGGTGGAGTTTCCGAAGCCCGGGGCGCTCGTGATGTTGATCGGGATGTTGATCGGTCCCAAGCCGCCGTTGGCGGTCAAGTTCAGGGGGGATCCGGGAATGGTGAAGCCGGGGATCGTAACCGGGCTCGTGCCCCCGCTCAACGGAACATTCAACCCAAACGGATTAATCGCGAAGCCGGGGATCGTAACCGGGCTCGTGCCCCCGCTCAACGGAACATTCAACCCAAACGGATTAATCGCGAAACCAGGGATCGTGACAGCGTTGGTGCCCCCGCTCAACGGAACATTCAACCCAAACGGATTAATCGCGAAACCAGGGATCGTAACCGGGCTCGTGCCCCCGCTCAACGGAACATCCAACCCAAACGGATTAATCGCGAAACCAGGAATCGTAACCGGGCTCGTGCCCCCGCTCAACGGAACATCCAACCCAAACGGATTAATCGCGAAACCAGGGATCGTAACCGGGCTCGTGCCCCCGCTCAACGGAACATCCAACCCAAACGGATTAATCGCGAAACCAGGGATCGTAACCGGGCTCGTGCCCCCGCTCAACGGAACATCCAACCCAAACGGATTAATCGCGAAACCAGGGATCGTGACAGCGTTGGTGCCCCCGCTCAACGGAACATCCAACCCAAACGGATTAATCGCGAAACCAGGGATCGTGACAGCGTTGGTGCCCCCGCTCAACGGAACATCCAACCCAAACGGATTAATCGCGAAACCAGGGATCGTGACAGCGTTGGTGCCCCCGCTCAACGGAACATCCAACCCAAACGGATTAATCGCGAAACCAGGGATCGTGACAGCGTTGGTGCCCCCGCTCAACGGAACATCCAACCCAAACGGATTAATCGCGAAACCAGGGATCGTAACCGGGCTCGTGCCCCCGCTCAACGGAACATCCAACCCAAACGGATTAATCGCGAAACCAGGGATCGTGACAGCGTTGGTAGCACCGCTCAGCGGAATATTCAAACCGAACGGATTAACACTGAATCCCTGGATGCCAGACTCCAGGGTGCCGCCGGCCAGCGTGACGCCTAATACGAATGTGCTAAGCGGGATGGGGCCGATGTAGCCCGTGAAGATACCAGCGACGTTAAACGGAAGTTCGTTGAGAGTGATGTTGACCGGTATCCTGATGTTAATCGTAAGGGGGATGCGGGAAATAGGGACGCCGGGAACGGTGATCGGACCGACACCACCCAGCGCGTTCAGGCTCAACGGAATACCAGGAATAGTAATATCCGGCACCACAATCGGACCGACACCACCCAGCGCGTTCAGGCTCAACGGAATACCAGGAATAGTAATATCCGGCACCACAATCGGACCGACACCACCCAGCGCGTTCAGGCTCAACGGAATACCAGGAATAGTAATATCCGGCACCACAATCGGACCGATGCCACCATTCACTTCGACGCTCAGTGGGATGGCGGGAATGCTGAGTGTGTCTGAGTAGCCAATCAGACCCTGGTAATCGCCCCTCCACAGTATGCCGTTGCTGTAGCTGCCCGAGATCAGGGCGCCGGTGTTAAGGTCGCCAATGTTTCCCCAGCCGGTGTTGAGGTCGCCGAGGTTTAGGTACCCCGTGTTGGCGTTGCCCGGGTTGAGGTCGCCCGTGTTGGTGTCGCCGGCGTTGTAGCTGCCTGTGTTGTAGCTTCCTGCGTTGCCGATTCCAGTGTTGACGTTGCCGGTGTTGAACAGGCCCGTGTTGGCGTTGCCCACGTTACCCAGGCCGGTGTTGTAGTTGCCGGAGTTGCCGATGCCGACGTTTCCGTTGCCTGAGTTGAAGAAGCCGATGTTGCCGTTGCCGGAGTTGAAGAAGCCGATGTTGCCGCTGCCGGAGTTCAGCGCCCCGAATCCGACCTGATTGTCGCCGGTGAGCCCGATACCAATATTTCCAGTGCCCGTGTTGCCGAAGCCGATGTTGCCGTTACCGATGTTCGCGAAGCCGTAGTTGTTGCCGCCGATGTTCCCAAAGCCAATGTTGTGCAGGGCCTCCGTCAACCCCGGACCCGTGTTTGCAAACCCAAGGTTGTTGCTGCCGACGTTTCCAAAACCGAAGTTGTTGCTTCCGATGTTTCCGAAACCGAAACTTCCGTTGCCGATGTTTCCGCTACCGAAGTTGTAGCTACCGACGTTTCCGCTACCCACGTTGTAGTCGCCGAGGTTTGCGTTGCCCAAGTTGAGTGTGCCGTCGTTGGCGAAGCCGAAGTTGAATAACGTCCCACCTGCGGCGTTGCGCATGAAGCCGGCGAGTTGGCTGTCGGTGTTACCGACGCCGGAGTGAAAGGCCGATGTCGCTAGGCCCAGCGTGCTGGTGTTGTAGAGGCCTGAGACTGTGTTGCCGAAGTTCAAGATTCCCGATGTCAGTGGCCCGACGTTAAGGAATCCGGAGTTGCCGAGATTCCCAGCAATGTTCCAGAAGCCAGATCCGCCCGAACCGACGTTCCCGAAACCCGATGTGCCGCCCGTACCGCTGTTGAAGAAGCCCGATGACGGGGTGGTGGTCGAGTTTCCGAAGCCTGGGGTGCCCGCGATTTCGATCGGGATGTTGATCGGCCCGAGGCGGCCGGACACGTCGATGCCCAACGGGATTGCGGGGATCGTGATTGGCGGGGTAGTGAGGGGGCCGATGGCGCCGCCCACATCAATACCCAACGGGATTGCCGGAAGTGAGTAGCCATCCGGGAACACCGTAAACGGGCCTAACCCTCCGCCCACATCAATACCCAACGGGATTGCCGGAAGTGAGTAGCCATCCGGGAACACCGTAAACGGGCCTAACCCTCCGCCCACATCAATACCCAACGGGATTGCCGGAAGTGAGTAGCCATCCGGGAACACCGTAAACGGGCCTAACCCTCCGCCCACATCAATACCCAACGGGATAGCCGGAAGTGAGTAGCCATCCGGGAACACCGTAAACGGGCCTAACCCTCCGCCCACATCAATACCCAACGGGATAGCCGGAAGTGAGTAGCCATCCGGGAACACCGTAAACGGGCCTAACCCTCCGCCCACATCAATACCCAACGGGATAGCCGGAAGTGAGTAGCCATCCGGGAACACCGTAAACGGGCCTAACCCTCCACCCACATCAATACCCAACGGAATAGCCGGCAAACTATAACCACCCGATAAGAAGGTGATGGGACCGATTTGACCACTCACTGTCACGTAATCTGGAGGGAATCCGGGGAAAAATGGCGGAATCGCGGGAATCTCAGGAGTGCCTAGCTGTATCGATATGCTACCCGGGCCTATGCTGCCAACGGTGGGATTTACGCCGAATAAGCCGATCGCAAGCGGAGACGCGGGGATCGAAATCGATCCCACGTTAATGACCTGGAACGCCGATAGCTCTAGGCCAATAGAATTTAGAGTGATCGGCGGGATGTTGATGGGGCCAACGAGTGCCCCGGTACTGTTGATGCCCAGCCCGATGGCGGGAACAGTAATAGGCGGAACATTGATCGGCCCCACCAACGCCCCCGAACTACTCACACCCAAACCGATGGCGGGAACAGTAATAGGCGGAACATTGATCGGCCCCACCAACGCTCCGGAACTGTTAATGCCCAGGCCGATTTCGGGAATGGTGATGGACGGGATGGTGATGGGGCCGACGGAGCCGAGGCCGTTGAGGTCTAGGCCAGCAGCGGGAATGGTCAGTGTGCCGGAGAAGCCGATCAAGCCCTGGTAGTCGCCTCGCCAGAAGAAGCCGTTGCTGTAGTTGCCAGAGTTGAATCCACCGGTGTTGACGTTGCCGGTGTTTCCCACGCCGGTGTTGAGGTTGCCGGGGTTGAAGAAGCCTGTGTTGGAGCTGCCCGTGTTGAAGTCGCCCGTGTTGAAGCTGCCTAGATTGAAGCTGCCCGTGTTGTAGTTGCCCGTGTTGCCGATGCCAGTGTTGGCGATGCCGGCGTTGAAGAAGCCCGTGTTGGCTTGGCCCGTGTTGCCGATACCCGTGTTGTAGCTGGTACCTGAGTTCCCGATGCCGAAGTTTCCGGTGCCCGTATTGCCGATGCCGATGTTGCCGGTGCCTGAGTTGAACAAGCCGATATTGCCGGTCCCCGAGTTCCAGCCGCCGAACCCCTGCTGGTTGTCGCCGGTGAGGCCGAAGCCGATGTTTCCGTTGCCCGTGTTGCCGAAGCCGATGTTTCCGTTGCCGGTGTTGCCCAAGCCAACGTTGTTGCTGCCGACATTTCCAAGGCCGAAGTTGTTGCCGCCGGGATTTAGGCTGCCCAAGTTCAAAATGCCAAGGTTAGCGGCGCCCATCTGTCCGAAGCCCGAGTTTGCCAGGCCTAAGCTAAGATTTGCCAGCACACCCTTGGAACTGGTGATCGCCGCGGTGACGACGGCCGCCGGAGCGGCCGCCAACTGGGCGGGCAGGTCTGTCAGATTCTGCGGCGGCGCAGTGAACGGCGTCAGGGCCGACGCCACCGCCGATGCCCCGGCATGGTAGGCCGACATCACCGACACATCGATGGCCCACATCTGTTCGTATGCGGCCTCAATCGCAGCGATCGCCGGAGCATTCTGCCCGAAGAAGTTTGAGAACACCAATGACACCAGGTCGGAGCGGTTGGCCGCCACCAGCGCCGGTTGCACCATCGCCGCCCGGACAGCCTCGAACTCGGCCACGAGGGCCGCGGCTTGGGTTGCCGACCGCTGGGCCTGGGCCGCTGCCGCGGCAAGCCATCCTAGGTACGGCGCTACCGCAGCGGCCATCGCCGCCGATGACGGTCCGAGCCACGATTCGCCGACCAGGCCCGACGTCACGGAGTTGAAAGAGGCCGCTGCCGAGGCCAATTCCATCGCCAGTTGGTCCCAGGCGACCGCGGCCGCCGACATGGGTTCTGATCCCGCCCCGCCGAATATGAGGGCCGAGTTGATCTCTGGTGGCAATGTTGAAAAATTCATGGCCCCGACTTTCCCTGGGTGCACCGAATTCATGGCGGCTCACCAACCCGCGGTCGGCGAGCGCCGTGTCGCTCGACGCTACTCGGCGATCTTCGCGGCCGTATGCATATCACCCGAATAGGGCCATGATTCATAGATCTCGTCAAACTGATTTACGGCGGGCGCTTTTTAGCCGCTCTAGGAATCGACGCCAAACCCAACGAACGAGCCTCAGCCAAGGCCGAAATCGATTAATTCCCCGATGATTTCATCGTTGTGGAGGTCGTCGCAGGCGTCGTTGATCTGATCGTGGCGATTACGGCTGGTGATCCTCTCCGCGGGGCGGGGTCCGCACGGATTATGGCGTGGTGCTCTGGAAGAACAGGCCCGACAGGTTGTTGCCGATGTTGGCCAAACCGGAGACCAAGCTGGTCACGGCAAACGGCAGGGTGCCGGTGTTGGCGAAGCCCGATATGCCGCTGCCAAGGTTGGAGAAGCCGGAGATAAGACCACCGTAGTTCTGGTAGCCCGAGCCGGCTAGCAGCCCAACAGGACTTGTGTTGAACCAACCCGACAGTCCCGAGCCGCTGTTGCCGAAGCCCGAGTTCCCACCGATTCCGGCGTTGAAAAAGCCCGACGAGGGCGTTGCGCTCGAGTTGAAGTATCCCGGCCCCGCTGGGATTGCGAATCCGTCCATGGTGGTGCTCGGCAGGTGGATGCTGGCGATGGTGAGTGCGGGTGTGGTGAAGGCCGCCAAGCCCACCGGCTGGATGGTGAACTCTGGCGTGGTGATCTCCGGGATATTGACCTGGGGGAGGGTGAAACCGCTAAGTCCGATCGGGTCGATGGCGAACGGTGGAGTCGTTATCTCGGGCGTCATGATCTGAGGAAGCGTGAAACCACCCAGCGCTATCGGATCGATCGTGAACGCCGGGGTGGTAATCGCCGGGATGCTGAGCTGCGGCAGCGTAAACCCACCCAGCGTGATCGGGTCGATGGTCAACTCCGGGGTCGTGAACTGTTGAGTAGTGATATCCGGCAGGCTCAATGCACCGACACCAATCGGACTGATCGTCAACGCCGGAGTGGTGAATTCTTGGGTGCTGATCTCTGGCAGGGTGAACCCGTCGACCGAGATCCCCCCGAGGGACCACGGTTGGATGACGACGTTGGGGAGGGTGAAGGGGGTGACGTTGATTGCGCCGATCGAGAAGCCGACGCCGTTGATTTGACCTCCACCCACGGTAATGGTCCCAGTATTAATAAAGGCAGGAGGTGTATTAGCGAAGCCGCCAATCTGCGGGAATACCCCGGGCATATTGGTTTGCAAGGCAGTGATGTTGTTCGGAATGAACACCACCAAATTAGTTATCGTAATGCCGTTAAGGCTAAAGGTGGGAAGATTGATGACACCAGAATTTGCTTGCGTGGCTATGCCGGGAGTGCTAAAGCCGCCTATACTTATTTGGGGTGTACTTATTAACGGGGTGTGTATCGTGGGTAGCGTAAATCCGCCGACAGTGGTGCCAGCCGGAATCGTGATCGGCGGAACCGTCACCGACGGAATACTCAGCGTCGGCAGATTGAACGCACCTAGCGCTGTGCCAGCCGGAATCGTGATCGGCGGAACCGTCACCGACGGAATACTCAACTGAGGCAAGTTAAACGCACCTACCGTGATGTTGGCTGGTGTCGTTGTAGCTGGAATCGTCAACGACGGCACCGTCAACCCCGGCAAATCAAACGCACCCACCGTGATGTTAGCTGGCGTCATCGCCGCTGGAATCGTCAACGACGGCACCGTCAACCCCGGCAAATCAAACGCACCCACGGTAACGTTGGCCGGCGTCGTCACCGCCGGAATCGTCAACGACGGCAAGGTTATCGCGGGCAGGCTGAACGCGGGAACCGAGATTCCGGGTATTTCCAGAGACGGAAGCGTCAAATCAGGGCTGGTGATGGCGAACTGCAGGCTGCCTTGGCCCACACCACGGTAAAAGACACCATTGTTCATGTCGCCCGTGTTGAACAAGCCGTTATTCATGTCGCCTATGTTGAAGGCGCCGGTGTTGATGCTTCCTGTGTTGAACCAGCCGGTGTTGGCGCCGCCCGTGTTGAAGGTACCCGTGTTCGACGGGCCCGGGTTGAAGGCACCGAAGTTGTAGTGGCCGACGTTGAAGCTGCCGGTGTTCGCGTTCCCAACGTCGAACATGCCCGTATTGAAAGAGCCCGCATTCAGGAATCCGGTGTTGCCGTGTCCGGGGTTGAACAGGCCAGTGCTGAAGTTACCGGAGTTCCCGATGCCAAAGTTGCCATTGCCGGAGTTGAAGAAACCGATATTGGCGCTACCCGCGTTGAATAATCCGACGTTACCGTTGCCGGAATTGAGTCCGCCAATGCCGATTTGGTTGTTTCCAGTCAGGCCGTTGCCGATATTGTTGTTGCCGGTGTTCGCAATTCCGAAGTTGCCGATGCCTGCATTGGCGAATCCCGTGTTCAAATTGCCCAGGTTTGCAAGTCCGAAGTTGTTGGCGCCCGCGTTTCCTATGCCGATGTTGTTGCCACCTAGGTTGGCCGAGCCGATATTGAAGCTACCGAAGTTGCCGGACCCCAGATTGTTGTTGCCAAGGTTGGCGTTGCCGATGTTGCCGAGCCCATTGTTGGCATTGCCGAGGTTGCCACCACCGACGTTGGCCAAGCCGAGGCTAGCGGCGATCGCCCGGCCGGCAAAAGTCGGCATGCCCACGGCCGTGGTGAGCGCGGTCACCACGGCCGCGGGCCCGGCCGCCAGACCCGCCGGAAGCCGCAGCGGGAGGGCGAATGCCGGTAGCGCCACAGCGACCGCCGACGCCCCGGAATGGTAGGCCGCCATCGCCGATACATCCAGAGCCCACATCTCCTCGTATGCGGCTTCGGCGGCCGCGATCGCGGGAGCGTTTTGACCAAAAAGGTTCGATATCACCAGCGATATGAGGCCGGAACGGTTGGCGGCCACCAGCGCCGGTTGTACCATCGCCAGCCGCACAGCCTCGAACTCGGCCACCATCACCTGGGCCTGGGTGGCCGCCTGCTCGGCCTGGGTCGCCGCCGCGGCCAGCCACCCCGCATACGGGGCTGCCGCCGCTGCCATCGCCACCGATGACCGACCCTGCCACGACCCGCCGACCAGCCCGGCTGTCACCGAGCCGAAAGAGACAGCAGCCGAGGCTAATTCGGTTGCCAGCCCGTCCCAGGCCGACGCCGCCGCCAGCATCGGTCCGGAGCCCGCCCCGGCGAAGATCAAGGCCGAGTTGATCTCCGGCGGCAACACTGAGTAATGCATCGCTCCCCACCTTCCGGGGTGAGCCTGGTGCTGATGAAAGGTCACACGCCCGTCGTCGCTGACTCGTTCGTAGCGCATGAGAGTACGCGGAGATCTTGAATTGTGTATCCGAGCAAATGAAACCGTTATCTATTTGTTATAGACATATCGGGCACGGATGCAAAGTTCTTTTACACGCTATGCGTAATCACGATCCGTGCCCGTCTGATGTAAACCACCGACGTAGGCGCACTGATATAAATGCATTTATTACCAAGGTGATTGGGTGAAATAATTACCCCGGAAAACTGTGCTCAATAGGAACGATTATTAGTTTGAATCACTGCCATAATCCACCCTATGTGCAACCCGGATGAATTCCGATCGCGTGCTTATTCCTGCCAAACATTCGGGCTTTAGCCCTGGCCCACCACGCGGGCACCAATCCGACGCTGCCCCTACAGCGAAATCACCGGCGCACCGCCTCCCGCTCGGCCGCCTTCACCAGTTGACCCGCGAAGAACCTGACCGCGCCACCCAGCGCCGCCCGCATCACCGGCCCCGTCCCACGAACCTTTTCGGTAAACGAGCCACTCCAGCGGAGATCGGTACCGCCCGACGCATTTGGTGTAAGGACCACCTCGCCGAAGTAGTCCTGGACGGGTGTCCTCGCGCCAACCAGCTTGTAGACGTGGCGACGGTCCTGCTCATACTCGACGGTCTCTTCCTGCACGAACACCGGCCACATGCCTAGTTTGCGGATGGCCCCGATGCCGCCGGGCGCGGGATCACCGCGTCGCGCCCAACTCGATTGAGCAACGATGGGCTTGGCCCAGGTCGCCCAGTTGCCACCGTCTGTCACGAGCCGAAACAAGGTTGCAGCCGGCGCGCTGCTGGTCTTGGTGACCTCGAACGAAAATTTCCGACCCGACATGCGCGACTCCCGAAACGACAACTGAAGCGGCCCGATATGGTGCTGCCGCGTACCCTACCGCGCAGCCGTCCGTGCCGGCCGTAGTGGACCAGCCAAGGTGTTCCCGCGCTGGCCGCAGCAGGCGCATAATCACGAGGTGTCCCGCGCAGATACCGTCTCAGTGCCCCGTGCGCCCACCCAGGCTGAGGTCGCCGCAGTGCTGCGCATCATGACGCCGCTGCGCAAGGTGATTAAACCAAAGGTCTATGGGATCGAAAATGTGCCGACCGAACGCGCATTGCTGGTTGGCAACCACAACACGCTTGGCTTGGTCGACGCGCCATTGCTGGCCGCCGAGCTCTGGGAGCGGGGGAGAATCGTCCGGTCCCTTGGCGACCACGCCCATTTCAAGATTCCGGGGTGGCGCGACGCGCTGACACGAACAGGGGTCGTCGAAGGCACCAGAGAGATCACCTCGGAGTTGATGCGACGCGGCGAGCTCGTCATGGTCTTTCCCGGCGGCGCCCGTGAGGTCAACAAGCGCAAGAACGAGCGCTACAAGCTGGTGTGGAAAAATCGGCTGGGGTTCGCGCGCTTGGCAATTCAGCACGGCTATCCGATTGTGCCGTTCGCTTCGGTGGGTGCTGAACACGGCATCGACATCGTGCTCGACAACGAATCCCCACTGCTGGCACCGGTCCAGTTCCTCGCCGAGAAGCTGCTCGGCACCAAAGACGGTCCGGCGCTGGTCCGTGGTGTCGGACTGACACCGGTACCGCGCCCCGAACGGCAGTATTACTGGTTCGGCGAGCCAATCGACACCACAGAGTTTATGGGGCAGCAAGCCGACGATAACGCCGCACGCAGGGTGCGCGAGCGTGCCGCCGCCGCTATCGAACACGGCATCGAGCTGATGCTGGCCGAGCGCGCAGCCGATCCAAATCGATCCCTGGTCGGACGGCTCTTGCGCTCGGACGCCTAAGGCGCCCCTGAGGCGTTCCCGGGGCCTGATTCAGAAGTCAGAAGACCGAGTCGACTTGATCGGGGATTGGGGTGCCGTCGTTGCGCAATACCGGTTGTTTCGATCCGTCGGGGTTGATGAATGCCTCCCCGCATACGTAAGGAGCGTGCTGGGGCAGCGGGTCGATAAACATCGGGTTGATCGCCCACTTACCGCCCCTGGTGAACAGGCCGTCGTAGGCCCGGCACATGAGGTCGTCCTGGTTGCGGTTGATCACGAGTGACACCACGGTGGCGTCGCCGACGAAGGTGGCGTCGCTGTTCGAGTCGCCGGCGGCGAGGACTTGACGACGATCCGCCGCGAGCTGATTGAAGGCTTGCGGGCCAGTCACCCCGAAGATGACCTGATTGGCCCAACACCGTTTGCCATCAAGGTAGGTCATGACTGAATCGTCGCCGTCGCGGACGCCTCCGCAACCGACGAGGTGAGCGGTGAGTTTCCCGGACTGGTCGGCGACGCTGCGGACTCCGACGACATGCTGATCGTCTAGACCTACCTCGCCCGCCCACACCTTGACGATCGGTTCGGGTGACGCTGACACCACCCAGGTGTCGATACCGTGTGCCTGCAGAGTACCGATGAGGTCTTTCATTTGTGGATAGACGCGGATGTAACCATCGACCTGCTGTGTTCCGACCTGCTGGGTGGCGCCGACATCGGCGGCAAGGTTCTGTTTCTTGGCCTGGTCTGCGAATCCGGCGAGCTCCTCAGCGGTGTAGCCCGCCGACAGTGCGTTGCTCCACGCGTACGGACCCGCCAACCGGCGCACGTTGTTACCCACGAAAGCCGGCTGTCCCGTGGTGGTTTCGCCGTCGAGAAGGGAAAGGATCTCGTTCGCGCACAACGCATTGCTGCCGGTCGGCAGCGGCTTGCCGGCAGGTACAACCTTGCCGCATGCCACGCTCAGCGCGTTCGCCGCCGCGTCGGTCAGGTATCGGCTGGCGGCATGCCAATCCTGGTTGGCTGGCTGCAGCACCAGGCTGTGCTGCAGCATGTAGTAGTTCGTGGCGTAGCCGATGTCGTTCTTGACGACGGTGTTGTCCCAGTCAAAGATGGCGACCTTGCGCGCAGAACCGTCCGCGGTGCCGGTGCACCTGCTGTTGGCATCGATCGCCGACTGCAGGAATTCACGAACTCCGTGGTGCCACTTCAGAAACGCGTCGAGCTGACGACAGCCGGACGCTGGGGTCGGGGGTTGGTGGGCCGAGCAGCCGATGACGCCACCGAGCACGGTTGCCATTGCCAACAGCGACGGTATGAGTCGCACCATGTAAGCCCTTCGTCAGCCCTTGGTCGTGCCAGCATGCGCCGGATGGAAGGGGGATGGGAACTGAATGGTTGCCTGCTGAACTGAACGCTGAGCAAATTCGATGCCGACGAAACATTATGGGTTTGTTTCTCGACGGCAACCCGTGCGCGATTCGACAGTCACCGCGATGCTGCCGACGCCGGCCCGCGCTCCCGGGCGATCCGCGTGAGCAGCGTAATCTCGTGCGCACGGATTTGCGGCCCGGACTAGCGCGAAAGATACTGTTGAACAGATGGATTCGACTGTAACGGCCTCGATCCGACGCATGCTGGGACTGCTCGCCGCCACATTGCTGCTCGGCGGCTGCACCGGCCAGCACACGACACGCACAGCGGCGAGCACCACATACACGCCCCACATCAAGGCCAGCAGTCAGGACGTACTGGACGGCGCCATCAATGCCGACGAGCCAGGTTGTTCGGCCGCGGTAGGAGTCGAGGGGAAAGTTATCTGGTCAGGCGTTCGCGGCATTGCGGATCTGGCATCCGGCGCCAAGATCACCACGGACACCGTGTTCGACATCGCGTCGGTGTCCAAGCAGTTCACCGCCACCGCGATCCTGCTGCTCGTCGAAGCCGGAAAGCTAACACTCGACGACCCGATATCCCAATACGTACCCGAGCTACCCGACTGGGCCCAAACCGTCACCGTCGAGCAGCTCATGCATCAAACCAGCGGCATCCCTGATTACGTCGCATTGCTGGCAGCCAGGGGGTATCAGGTCAGCGACCGCACCATCGAGGCCGAAGCCCGGCAGGCGTTAGCGGCCGCCCCCGAGCTGCAATTCAAGCCTGGCACCAGGTTCGATTACTCCAACTCCAACTACTTGCTGCTCGGCGAGATTGTCCACCGCGCATCGGGACAACCGCTGCCTGAGTTCCTCAGCGCCGAGATCTTTCAACCGCTTGGTCTGGCCATGGTGGTGGATCCGGTCGGGAAGGTTCCCAACAAAGCCGTGTCATATGAGAAGGGCACTGGTGGAAACCGGTCCGAGTACCGGGTGGGCAATCCGGCCTGGGAGCAGATCGGCGACGGTGGCATCCAGACCACGCCTAGCCAACTGGCCCGGTGGGCGGACAACTACCGGACAGGAAGCGTCGGCGGCCTGAAACTGCTCGAAGCACAACTTGCCGGTGCGGTGGAAACCGAACCCGGTGGCGGCGACCGCTACGGCGCCGGAATCGTGTCGCGCGCCGACGGAACACTCGACCACGCGGGCGCCTGGGCCGGATTCGTCACGGCATTCCACATCAGCAGTGACCGACGGACTTCGGTGGCCATCAGCTGCAACACCGACAAGCCGGACCCGGTGGCCATGGCCGATGCGCTGGGGCGCCTTTGGATGTAGCGGGGCTACCGCGGTTGGCCGCCGGTACCCAGGCTGCAATCATTCACGGTATGGCGCAACCACCGTCACTCCTCACAACTGACAATGGCCTACCCTTCGGCGTGCAAGGTGCCTGCGACTCCCGTTTCACCGGAGTCATCCGTGCCTTTGCTGGGCTGTACCCCGGCCGCAAGTTCGGGGGTGGGGCACTGTCGGTTTATATCGACGGTCGCCAGGTCGTCGATGTCTGGACGGGGTGGTCCGATCGGCAGGGCAAAGTACCCTGGACGGCCGATACCGGGGCAATGGTGTTCTCCGCGACCAAAGGGTTGGCCGCAACGGTGATTCACCGTTTGGTCGATCGCGGCCTTTTGTCCTACGACGCGCCGGTCGCGGAGTACTGGCCCGAGTTCGGAGCTAACGGCAAGTCTGAGGTCACCGTCAGCGATGTGTTGCGACATCGGTCCGGACTGGCGCACCTCAAGGGGGTGGACAAGGACGAGGTCATGGACCACCTCCTGATGGAGCAGAAGTTGGCGGCTGCGCCGCTAGACCGCCAGCACGGGAAGTTGGCTTACCATGCGGTGACTTACGGATGGCTGCTGTCCGGCTTGGCTCGTGCAGTGACCGGCAAAGGCATGCGTGAACTGTTCCGCGAAGAACTCGCTCGCCCGCTGAACACCGATGGTATTCATCTCGGCCGGCCACCGGCCGACTCGCCTACCAAGGCGGCACAGACACTTCTGCCCCAAGCCAAGGTCCCCACCCCACTGCTCGATTTCATCGCACCAAAGGTTGCGGGGCTGTCGTTCTCCGGGCTGCTCGGCGCCGTCTACTTCCCGGGCATCCTGTCGTTGCTGCAAGACGATATGCCGTTCCTCGACGGTGAGGTTCCGGCGGTCAACGGCGTTGTGACCGCGCGCGCCCTGGCCAAGACGTATGGGGCGTTGGCCAATGACGGTGTGATCGACGGCACCCGACTGCTGTCGTCGCAGGCGGTACGTGGATTGACGGGGAAGTCCGAGCTATGGCCGGACCTTAATCTCGGTCTTCCTTTTACCTACCACCAGGGTTACCAATCGTCTCCGGTGCCTGGGCTGCTGGAGGGGTACGGCCACATCGGGCTCGGTGGCACGATCGGATGGGCCGACCCGGAGACCGGCAGCGCATTCGGATATGTGCATAACCGCTTGCTGACGCTACTGTTGTTCGATATTGGCTCGTTCGCAGGGCTGGCTGCGCTGCTGAACAGCGCCGTCGTGGCAGCACGTCGCGATGACCCCCTGGAAGTGCCGCATTTCGGTGCGCCCTATAGCGAACCGCGTCATGAGCAGGCGGCCTCGGGTGCATAACTGCTCCCGTTATGCCGCGAGCGCGAGCCCGACGGGCTAGAACTCGTAAACGAGTAGCCAGACGAGAGCGACGGCCGCCAAGAACAGACCAACCAGGATAGCCGCGCGGGTAACCAGTACCTGGCGATGGAACCACTCTCGCAGCTGGGTGAATCGCCAGTCGGTCCAGGCGTAGGCGCGCACAGCCCACTGCGCCTCGACCGCGAGCAGTCGAAACGCGACCAGCAGGGCCGGGATGCCGAGTTCGGGGAGCAGCACGATCATCGGCAGGGATACGACGAATAGCCCGCCACCGACCACAGCGAGTGTCGCGCGAATCAGTAGCGGCCTGGCCCGTACCCGCTGTCGGTATGCGAGCACTCGGGCGAGCGCGGCGTCGCGGGTGGAAGTCGGGTTGATGACGTCGGCCGGGTCCATGACTGCTCCTAGTGTGCCTGCCTCGACGCCTAGCGGACGGCTGTGTCGGGGGTGGTTTGGTTCGGACTCTAGTGGAGCCCGGTTGCGCACTCGGGTCCGACCAATGCGGGGCCGCGCCTCATACGCACGATAAGCGTGGGTGCATAGACTGCGGTTATGAATGACGGCTCCCGGCAGGAACTCAGGGTTCGTAGCGGCCTACTACAAATCGAGGACTGCCTGGATGCTGACGGCGGCATCGCATTGCCGGCAGGCACCACGCTGATCTCGCTCATCGAGCGCAACATCAAGTATGTCGGCGACCTCGTGGCGTATCGCTACCTGGACCACGCCCGTTCGGCCGCCGGATGCGCCCTGGAAGTGACCTGGACGCAATTCGGTATGCGATTAGCGGCCATAGGTGCACACGTGCAACGGTTCGCAGGCCCCGGCGACCGCGTTGCGATCCTCGCACCACAGGGCATCGACTATGTTTGCGGGTTCTACGCTGCAATCAAGGCAGGCACCGTCGCGGTGCCGTTGTTCGCACCCGAACTGCCGGGTCACGCCGAGCGTCTTGATACGGCACTTCGCGATTCGGAGCCAGCGGTCATACTCACGACGGCGGCGGCGAAAAACGCCGTTGAAGGTTTTCTGAACAACGTTCCGCGCCTGCGAAAGCCGACAGTCCTCGTCATCGATCAAATACCCGACCGCGAGGGGGAGCTGTTCGTCCCGGTCGAGCTGGACATCGACGCCGTATCCCACCTGCAGTACACCTCGGGCTCGACGCGACCCCCGGTCGGTGTCGAGATCACCCACCGCGCGGTCGGCACCAACCTGGTGCAAATGATCCTGTCGATCGACCTGCTCAACCGAAACACCCACGGCGTCAGTTGGTTACCGCTGTACCACGACATGGGCCTATCCATGATCGGCTTTCCGGCGGTCTATGGCGGACACTCCACCCTGATGTCGCCCACGGCGTTTGTCCGCAGGCCACTGCGATGGATCCAGGCGTTGTCCGAGGGGTCGCGGACCGGACGCGTGGTCACCGCTGCGCCAAACTTCGCCTACGAGTGGGCCGCACAGCGTGGACTACCCGCGCAAGGCGACGACGTCGACCTCAGCAATGTCGTGCTGATCATCGGTTCCGAACCAGTCAGCATCGATGCGGTGACCACGTTCAACAAAGCGTTCGCGCCCTATGGTTTACCGCGTACAGCGTTCAAACCCTCGTACGGCATAGCCGAGGCGACCCTGCTCGTCGCGACCATCGACCATGCCGCTGAGCCGACGGTTGTTTATCTTGACCCAGAGCAGTTGGGCGCCGGACACGCGACGCGCGTCGCGCCGGATGCGCCCAACGCCGTCGTGCACGTGTCGTGTGGCCATGTGGCCCGCAGCCTGTGGGCCGTGATCGTCGACCCGGATACCGGCCCCGAGGCGGGCGCCGAACTGCCCGACGGTGAGATCGGTGAGGTTTGGTTACAAGGCGACAACGTTGCTCGGGGGTATTGGGGACGGCCGGAAGAAACGCGGATGACGTTCGGTGCCCGCTTGCAATCACCGCTCGCCGAAGGCAGCCACGCCGACGGGTCCGCGATCGACGACACCTGGCTGCGCACCGGAGACCTCGGCGTGTACCTCGACGGTGAGCTCTACATCACCGGTCGAATCGCGGATCTGCTGACCATCGACGGCCGCAACCACTATCCGCAGGACATCGAGGCCACGGCCGCCGAGGCCTCGCCGATGGTGCGGCGCGGATACATAACCGCTTTCACGGTGCCGGCCAGCGACGGGGACGACCGCAATCAGCGACTGGTGATCATCGCCGAACGTGCGGCAGGCACCAGTCGCAGCGACCCGCGGCCGGCGCTCGACGCGATTCGCGCAGCGGTTTGCAACCGCCACGGGTTATCCGTTGCGGACCTGAGTTTCCTGCCGGCCGGCGCCATTCCACGCACCACCAGCGGGAAGCTGGCTCGCCAGGCCTGCCGCGCCCAATACCTCAGCGGTCGCCTGGGCGTGCATTAGCTACGATCTACGGCTCCCAAATCAGCAGATCCTCCATGCCGTTGTTCATCGCGACGATGGTTGGCGATGGGCCGGTGACATCGAAGTAGATTTTGCCGGTCGATTGTTCGCCTTGGGGGATAGTGGCTCCGCTAATGGTGTCGGGGCCCGCGGCTTGCCACAGCACCCGGTAGTTGATGCCGTCGGCGGTGCGGGCATTGAACTGCGAGACCGCGGGCGTGACGCTGCCGCGAATCGCATTGACCGTGGCAGTGGCCTCCCAGACCTGGCCGGCCACCGGATAGCCGGGGATGACTGCCGTGCTGGATTTGAGATCACTGACCTTCCAGCCGAGCACGACTTGGCCAACGGTGTCGGTCATCGTTAGCTCACTGCCAAGTTTTCCGGTGATGGGATAGGCAGCCAACGCGACCGGTGCCGCAAAGGTCGCGATGGCCGCCATGGCCACGACCGCTACTGCCGTCTTGATCATTGTGGTGAGCTTCATTGGTCCCTACCTCCACTACTTGTTGGGGCGATTACCTGGTTCGAACCTCGCCGACGTCATTACCTTAAGCCGCAAATGACCCGCTGCTAACTCCAGATTCGATAGGAACCGTGGGGCAGACGATGCCGTTCACATCCGTAGCCGGCGCACCGACGACGGGCGTGGCCATGAATGCTTGATGGCCGAGTCGTAGGCGACCAGCGCAAGGGAGCCAAACCGCATGTCAGGATGGTGTGGTGACCGCCATACCCGGCCCGTCGGGCGCCGAACCCGGTGAGAGCCGCGCGCTCGCGGGTTACCCGGTGACGCCGCCGGCGCTGCCCCGCCCGGTGATCTTCGACCAGCGCTGGACTGACCTGACCTTCATCCACTGGCCGGTGCTGCCGGAGAGCGTGGCAGGCAGCTACCCGCCCGGGACTCGCCCCGATGTCTTCGCCGATGGGATGACTTACGTGGGTCTGGTCCCGTTTCGCATGAGCAGCACCAAACTCGGCACCGCACTGCCGATCCCGTATGTCGGCACCTTCCCGGAGACCAATGTCCGGTTGTACTCCATTGATAACGCCGGCCGGCACGGGGTGCTTTTCCGGTCGCTGGAAACAGCTCGACTGACTGTCGTACCGCTCACGCGGATAGGACTCGGCATCCCGTACGCCTGGTCGAGGATGCGGATGATGCGCTCTGGTAAGCACATTACGTATCACAGTGTCCGCCGCTGGCCACGGCGCGGACTGCGCAGCCTATTGACGATCACCATCGGTGACCTGGTTGAGCCGACGCCGCTGGAAGTCTGGCTTACCGCACGGTGGGGTGCGCATACCCGCAAGGCTGGCCGGACTTGGTGGGTGCCGAACGAGCATAAGCCGTGGCCGTTGCGGGCCGCGGAGATCGCCGAGTTGAACGACGAGTTGATCGACGCAAGTGGCGTGCAACCCACTGGCGATCGGTTGCGCGCCCTGTTTTCACCGGGTGTGCATGCCCGATTCGGCCGTCCGTGTGTCGTTCAGTGACGTTTAGGGGCAGGTGTATCCACCATCAATCACGATGTCGGAACCGGTCATATAGCTGGAAGCCTCGCTAGCCAGATACAGGTAGAGGCCAGCGAGTTCTTCGGGCCGGCCCAACCGGCCCAACGGAATCTTGGGCTCCCATAGCGGCTGGTATTCCGTGTACGGTTCGACGAGCTCGGTCAGGATATAGCCCGGACTGACACTGTTCACCCGGATTTTATGCGGCGCCAACTCCACGGCCATGGCTTTGGTTAGATGAATGACCGCCGCCTTGGAGGCGCAGTAGTGGGAAACCTGCTGCGGGACGTTGATGATGTGGCCTGACATGGAAGCAGTGTTGATGATGACCCCGCCTTGGCCTTGTTTGACCATCGCCTTGGCAGCGGCCTGCGCGGTAAGGAAGACGCCTGTCACATTGGTGTTTTGGAGGCGCTGGAACTCTTCCAGCGGCATGTCCAGCATCGGAGTGACCGTGATGATGCCGGCGTTGCAGACCGCGATGTCGATCCCACCCAGCTCCGCGGTCACCTGATCCAACATGCTGGTCACCTGCTGGTGCTGGCTCACATCGCAGCAGACGGGCACGACCTTGCCACCTGATGTGCCAATCTCATCCGCCAACTTCTCTAAGGCATCCAAATGCCGTGCGGCGATCGCCACTTGAGCCCCGGCTTCGACGTATGCCAGGGCAACTCTCTTGCCGATGCCGGTGGATGCCCCGGTTATCAGCGCCCTCTTGCCGTGCAAGTCGAACAGGTCCAACACGCTCATTCGTGATCCCCTTTCGCGCGACGCAGGGCCGATACCTGATGGAATCACATGCCGAAATGCGTTCGATGAACTGCCGCAATGGCTTCCAGTGGTCCGCTCACTTCGACCCGCGCTACGGCTCGGCGTCCAAAGACGTACAGCAGCAACTCGCCGGGCGGTCCGGTCAGGCGAGCCGTCGGCTCGCCTGACCGGACCCTCACCCGCTTACCGGTTCCAACCCACTCGATCTCAAGCCCGCAACCGTGCAGCCGCCGACTCAGGAAGTGGCTGCCGCGCCGAACATTTCGCCATAGGGCAGCATCCATTTCGGGCGTGAGGCTTCGGGGCCCTCGTCCGCTGGCGCGGCGAACGTCCTCGTGATGGACAAAGAATTCGTTGAGGTTCGCCAAGGTACGAACCCATCCGATGCGGAAGAACCCCATCGGTGGACCGGACCGAATCCGAGCGACGAGCCACGTGAAGTCTTTACTCTGAGCCAATCTCGCTCTACGGCGTTCGGCAAACCGCTGGAAGGGACCCGGTAGAACGATGCAAAGGCCAGCAACGAGATCGCGTTCACGCAGCACGATGTGAGCGGCCAGGTCGTGAGCAGTCCAGCCCTCGATCAGTGTAGCAACCGCAGGACCGAGCTCCTCAAGGAGATCACAGAGCTCCAAGCGTTCTTGCGCGTCCAACGGGACATCAGCCACGCCGCGGGAGTCTACGGGCGACGTGCCTGCGCGCCAACGGGCTGCCGCTTGCGCCGTCGCGACTGCACAGCAGCCAGCGCCCGCTCCCAGGCGAGCAGCGTTGCGGCCGTCAGATTGGCCGGTTTGGCGCTGTCCTTGGACAGCAGCGCGGTCGCGGCGGCTTTGGTGGTCGGCGACGCCTTCGACATGTGACCGGAGTCGAACGGCGGCTGCGGGTCGTACTCGATCGCCAGCTGAATCGCCTTGGCCCGGGCCTCCCCGCCCAGCTGTCCGGCCAGCCAGAGGGCGAGATCGAGCCCGGCGGACACGCCCGCGCTCGTGACAATGTTGTCCTGGTGCACAATCCGCTCGTCGGCGACCGGGATAGCGCCGAATGCCTTGAGCGCGGGAAGCGTCAGCCAATGCGAGGTCGCGCGCCGGCCCCGGAGCCACACGAACCGCACCTGGGCGTGCGGCAGGTTTCGCAGCACCTCGTACGGGCCGACCACGTCCAGCGCGGTAACGCCGGGGTAGGCCACGAATGCGATTTGCGTCATCGGTGTTCTCCCTAGTGTCAGGCGAAGGCTTTGCGGTATTGGTCGGGTGATATCCCGACGCGGCGAATGAAGCTGCGGCGCATGGTTTCCGCGGTCCCGAAGCCGCATCGGGCGGCAATTGCCACCACGGTGTCGTGGGTCTCCTCCAACTGGCGGCGCGCAGCCTCGGTGCGGATGCGTTCGACGTACCGGCCGGGCGCCTCGCCGACCTCGTCGCTGAACACCCGAGTGAAATGACGCGGGCTCATGGCCGCACGTTGAGCCAGTTCGCCGATGCGGTGCGCGCCCCCGGCTCGGCCTCGATGGCCTCCTGCACCCGGCGGATCGAGGTCCGTTTGGCGCGTGGCATCCACACCGGAGCCGCGAACTGGGTCTGCCCACCGGGTCGGCGCAGATACAGGACGAGCCAGCGGGCAACCGTCTGGGCAATCTCGGTGCCGTGGTCGTCTTCGACCAGTGCCAGCGCGAGGTCGATGCCGGCGGTGACTCCAGCCGCGGTCCACACCTTCTGCGAACTGCGCATGAAGATCGGGTCGGCATCGACCCGAACGGCCGGAAATTCGCGGGCGAAATGTTCGGCAAAGGCCCAGTGCGTCGTCGCTCGGTGTCCGTCCCAACAACCCCGCTTCGGCCGCAAGAAACGCGCCCGTGCACACGGTGACGACGCGGCGGGCGGTGCCGGAGACGGCTTTGACCCAGTCGATGAGGGCCGGTTCGGACCGTGCGGCATCGACTCCGGCGCCACCGGGCAGGATCACGGTGTCGACGGGGTCGCCGGGGAATCCCACGATAACCACTCTTCGCGCCATGAATGCCAGTGTTGGCCAGGCGCTGGCCTGGCGTCCACGCCACACACCGCACAGATTAGGACACGCCGGCGGCGCAGCCCTGCCCGAAAGACCGTGCACCGGTCTTGGCAGACTGTGCCCATGGCACAGATAACCCTGCGAGGAAACGCGATCAATACCGTCGGTGAGCTACCTGCTGTCGGATCCCCGGCCCCGGCCTTCACCCTGACCGGGGGCGATCTGGGGGTGATCAGCAGCGACCAGTTCCGGGGTAAGTCCGTGTTGCTGAACATCTTTCCATCCGTGGACACACCGGTGTGCGCGACGAGTGTGCGAACCTTCGACGAGCGTGCGGCGGCAAGTGGCGCTACCGTGCTGTGTGTCTCGAAGGATCTGCCGTTCGCCCAGAAGCGCTTCTGCGGCGCCGAGGGCACCGAAAACGTCATGCCCGCGTCGGCATTCCGGGACAGCTTCGGCGAGGATTACGGCGTGACCATCGCCGACGGGCCGATGGCCGGGCTGCTCGCCCGCGCAATCGTGGTGATCGGCGCGGACGGCAACGTCGCCTACACGGAATTGGTGCCGGAAATCGCGCAAGAACCCAACTACGAAGCGGCGCTGGCCGCGCTGGGCGCCTAGGCTTTCACAAGCCCCGCGCGTTCGGCGAGCAGCGCACGATTTCGAGCGCTGCTCCCGAAAAGCGCCTCGGTGGTCTTGGCCCGGCGGTAATACAGGTGCAGGTCGTGCTCCCACGTGAAGGCGATGGCACCGTGGATCTGAAGAGCGGAGCCGGCGCATAACACAAAGGTTTCCGCGGTCTGCGCCTTCGCCAGCGGCGCGACCGTCTGGAGTTCGTCACCGTTGGCCGCGCTCATCGCGGCGAACATCACCGTCGCCCGGGTGGCGTCGATCTCGATCATCATGTCGGCGCAGGCGTGCTTGACCGCCTGGAAGGAACCGATCGGTCGATCGAATTGCGTTCGCCGCCCGGCGTATTGCACCGCCAGGTCGAGGCAGGCCTCGGCGCCGCCCAGCATCTCGGCGGCCAACAGCACCCGGGCCACGTCGAGCACCCGCTCCATATCGTCGGGCGTCCCGGCGGTCAGCGGCTCGGCGGGGGACCCCGCCAGCCGGAGCGTGGCGACCGGACGGGTGATGTCAAACGAGGGCAACGGTGTGACGGTCACCCCGGGGGCGTCGGCGGCCACGACGTGCAGAACGATCGACCCGTCGGCCACCGCGGGCACCACGAACAGGTCTGCGACGTGACCGTGCAGCACCGGGGTGCACTCGCCGGTGAGTGCGGGCCGACCGTCGCGCCGAACGGCCCGAACGGTGGTAGCCGACGCGACGTCGTGGCCACTGACGGCGATCGTTCCGATCCGCGCGCCGGTAAGCAGACCGGCGAGCAGGCGCTTGCGCTGCTCGTCGTCGCCCATGCGCAGAATCGCTTCGATCGCAAACACCGTGGCCGCAAAGGGAATTGGGGTGAGCGCCCGGCCGAGTTCGGCAAACGCGATCGCGGTCTCGACTAAGGTGGCACCCAATCCGCCGTGCTCCGGCGGGACGTGCAGCGCGGGTAATTCGAGCTCGGTGCAAAGCCGTTGCCACAGCCTGCGGTCGGATCCGTCCGCGGCAGCCATCTCCCGCACGGGCGCGCCCCGGCCAAGGAAGCCGCGCAGCGAGGCGCGGAAATCGTCTTGTTCGGTGCTGTATCGGAAGTCCACGTCAGCAGAGCACTTCGGGCCGCGGCTCCTTGGGGAGGCCGAGCAGCCGCTCGCCGATCACGTTGCGCTGGATCTGCGAGCTGCCGGCATAGATCGTCGCGGCCCGTGCGTAGAGCAGCTCATCCATCCAGCAGGCCGGGGAGTTTGGCGTACCCGCCTCCGGGACCAGCCGCGCACCGCCGTTGCCGGGCCCCCGCGGGCCCAGCGCCTCGAGCCCCAGGATTTCGACGGCGAGATCGGTGTACCGGCGGAAATATTCGCTCCAGATGACCTTCGTGATCGCGGCTTCCGCGCCGGGCGGCCGTCCGGTCAGGGCCAGGGTGAGGTCACGGTAGCCCCGATACCGCATGATCTGAACCCGGGCATAGCACCACGCCAAGCCGTCTCGTACCCGTGGATCAGTGTGTAATCCGCGGTCACGGGCCAGCTCGCACAGCCGCTGCAGGTCCCGCTCAAAATCGATGGCGGCGGTGGCGATGTGCGATCCGCGTTCGAAGCCGAGCAGCGTCATGGCGGTCGACCAGCCGTCGCCGACCCGGCCGACGACATTGCCGGCGCTGGTGCGGGCATCGGTCAGGAAGACCTCGCTGAACGAGGAGTGCCCGGCCGCGTTGACGATCGGCCGGACCACGACGCCGGGCTGGTCCATGGGCACCAGCAGAAACGACAGGCCCCGGTGTTTCGCAGCGCTGGGATCGGTCCGCGCCAGCAGGAAGATCCAGTTTGCGGTGGTGCCGGCCGACGTCCAGATTTTGTGGCCGTTGATCACCCATTCGTCACCGTCGAGCACCCCCCTGGTGCGCACCGAGGCCAGGTCGGAGCCGGCCTCCGGCTCGGAGAAGCCCTGGCACCACCGATGCTCGCCGCTGAGGATGCGCGGCAGGAAATGCCGCTTCTGCGCCTCGGAACCCAGGGCGATCAGGGTGTTGCCCAGCAGGTCGATTCCGAGCAGGTCGTTTTCCGCGCGTTCGGGCGCGCCGGCGCGGGCGAATTCCTCGGCGAGCACCACTTGTTCCATCGGGGACAGGCCACCACCCCCGTATTCCGTCGGCCAGGACACCGCGACCAGGCCAGCGCCGGCCAGGGCCCGCCGCCAGTGCCGGGCGAACTCTTCCCGCTCGTGGGGCGGCAGCGCCCCGGGTCCGGGCCACCCGGGCGGCAGGTGCTCGGCCACAAACTCCCGGATCCGGTCGCGGAACGCTTCCGCTTCGGGTGGGTAGCTGACGTCCACTGCGCGCCCCGGCCTCAGGGCCGCTGCTTGATCGCGGGCCGGATCTGCGGTGCGGCGCGCCAGTCCTCCAGGCCGTACTCGACCGTTCCGTAGGACAGCTTGCCGCCGGTGACTTCGCCCCAGTGCGCGTGATTGAGCTGGTGGATCTTGAAGCAACCGTCCAGCGCGGCGGAAAACCCCATGGCATCGACGGTTTGGTTCACCGATTCCTTGATCAGCAGTGCCGCCATCGTCGGCACCTTCGCGATCCGACGCGCGAATTCGATTGTGCTGGTCGCGAGTTCGTCAGCGGGAAACACCTTGCTGACCATCCCCAGCGCGTGGGCCTCGTCGGCGCCTATGCAGTCGCCGGTGAGCAGCAGTTCCTTGGTCTTGCGCGGCCCGAACTCCCACGGATGTCCGAAGTACTCGACCCCGCACATGCCCAGCCGGGTGCCGACCACATCGGCGAACACGGTGTCCTCGCTGGCGACGATCAGATCGCAGCACCAGGCCAGCATCAACCCCGCCGACAGCACGGCCCCGTGCACCTGGGCGATGGTGATCTTGCGCAGGTTGCGCCACCGCTTGGTGTTTTCGAAGTAGTAGTGCCACTCCTGGCGGTTGCGTGACTCGACCCCGCCGAAGGTCGCCCCGTTGCACCGGTAGCTGGGGTGCTGGTCCGGCCCGGGCGAGCGTTCCCGGATATCGTCAGCGGATCCGAGGTCGTGACCGGCGGAGAAGGCGGGGCCGGCGGCCCGCAGGATCACCACCCGGACGGTGTCGTCCGCCTCGGCAAGTTCGAAGGCGGCGCCCAGCTCGACCAGCATGCCGCGGGTCTGGGCGTTGCGTTGTTTCGGGCGGTCCAGGGTGATCGCGGCGATGCGCCCATCGTCGATGGTTTCGTAGCGGATGTATTCGAACTCCCGGGGCCGTCGGGAGCGTTCCCCGTCCGACCGGCGATCGACCGGACCGACCCTGCCGACGAACATGTCCGCTCCTTACTGGACGTGAACGGCTGACCTGTGCGAGGTTACCCGTCCCTTAGCCAACATGTCCATAGCCAATACGCACATGAGAGTGATCGATATAGACAAATTCCCATGCAAAGAAGCACTTGTGTACAACGAAGTATCTTGGTAGTACTGTGATATACGCAAAGGGCGCCACCGCAGCGCGCCGGGCATCCGACCGGTACAACCAGGAAGGGTTGACGATGGAGATCGGAATATTCCTCATGCCGGCCCATCCACCGGAGCGCACCCTCTACGACGCCACCCGGTGGGATCTGGACGTCATCGAGCTGGCCGATCAACTCGGCTACGTGGAGGCCTGGGTCGGCGAACACTTCACCGTGCCGTGGGAGCCGATCTGCGCCCCCGATCTGCTGTTGGCGCAGGCGCTGCTGCGCACCCAACAGATCAAGCTCGCCCCGGGTGCGCACTTGTTGCCCTACCATCATCCGGTCGAGTTGGCCCACCGGGTGGCCTATTTCGACCACCTCGCCCAGGGTCGGTTCATGCTCGGCGTGGGCGCCAGCGGCATCCCGGGTGACTGGGCGCTGTATGACGTGGACGGCAAGAACGGCGAGCATCGCGAAATGACCCGGGAAGCGCTGGAGATCATGCTGCGCATCTGGACCGAGGACGAGCCCTGGGAGCATCGCGGAAAGTACTGGAACGCCAACGGAATCGCGCCGATGTTCGAGGGTCTGATGAGGCGCCACATCAAGCCGTACCAGAAGCCCCACCCGCCCATCGGCGTCACCGGGTTCAGCGCCGGCTCGGAGACCCTCAAGCTCGCCGGCGAACGGGGTTACATCCCCATGAGTCTGGACCTCAACACCGAATACGTCGCCACCCACTGGGACGCGGTGGAGGAAGGCGCGCTGCGCAGCGGGCGAACCCCGGATCGCCGCGATTGGCGGCTGGTGCGGGAGGTGCTGGTGGCCGAGACCGATGAGCAGGCGTTCCGGTATGCCGTGGACGGCACGATGGGACGCGCCATGCGTGAGTATGTGCTGCCGACGTTTCGGATGTTCGGCATGACCAAGTTCTACAAACACAATCCGTCGGTGCCCGACGACGAGGTGACACCGGAGTATCTCGCCGAGAACACCTTCGTGGTCGGCTCGGTGCAGACCGTGGTCGACAAGCTCGAGGCCACCTACGACCAGGTCGGCGGGTTCGGCCACCTGCTGATCCTCGGGTTCGACTACAGCGATAACCCGGGCCCGTGGAAGGAGTCGTTGCGGCTGCTGGCCCACGAGGTCATGCCCAGACTCAACGCCCGCCTCGCCACCAAGCCCGCCACCGCGGTGGTGTAGCCATGGCGGTTCGTCAGGTCACCGTCGGCTATTCGGACGGCACGCACAAGACGATGCCGGTGCGGTGCGACCAGACGGTCCTGGATGCCGCCGAGGAACACGGCGTGGCCATCGTCAACGAATGCCAAAGCGGGATATGTGGCACCTGCGTGGCCACCTGCACCGCCGGCCGCTACCAGATGGGACGCACCGAGGGACTGTCCGATGTCGAGCGGGCGGCGCGAAAGATCCTCACCTGCCAGACGTTTGTTACCTCCGATTGCCGGATCGAGCTGCAGTATCCGGTCGACGACAACGCCGCCCTGCTGGTCACCGGTGACGGTGTGGTGACCGCGGTCGAGTTGGTGTCGCCCAGCACCGCCATCCTGCGGGTGGACACCTCTGGCATGGCCGGCGCGCTGAGATACCGGGCCGGCCAGTTCGCCCAATTGCAGGTTCCCGGTACCAACGTATGGCGCAACTACTCCTACGCCCATCCGGCCGACGGCCGCGGTGAGTGCGAGTTCATCATCAGGTTGCTGCCGGACGGCGTGATGTCGAATTATCTTCGCGACCGCGCCCAGCCCGGTGACCATATCGCGCTGCGCTGCAGCAAGGGCAGCTTTTATCTGCGCCCGATCGTGCGACCGGTGATCCTGGTCGCCGGAGGAACCGGCCTGTCAGCGATCCTGGCGATGGCCCAGAGCCTGGATGCCGATGTCGCTCACCCGGTCTACCTGCTCTACGGGGTCGAGCGCACCGAAGACCTGTGCAAGCTCGACGAACTCACCGAGCTGCGCCGCCGCGTTGGCCGCCTGGAGGTGCACGTCGTCGTCGCTCGCCCGGACCCCGACTGGGATGGGCGCACCGGGCTGGTCACCGACCTGCTCGACGAGCGGATGCTGGCGAGCGGTGACGCCGACGTGTATCTGTGCGGTCCGGTCGCCATGGTCGACGCAGCCCGAACCTGGCTGGACCACAATGGCTTTCACCGTGTCGGGTTGTACTACGAGAAGTTCGTGGCCAGCGGGGCGGCGCGCCGCCGCACCCCGGCTCGGCTGGATTACGCGGGCGTGGACATTGCCGAGGTGTGCCGCCGCGGCCGCGGCACCGCGGTGGTCATCGGCGGCAGCATCGCGGGCATCGCGGCGGCGAAAATGCTCAGCGAGACCTTCGATCGCGTCATCGTGCTGGAGAAGGACGGCCCGCACCGTCGCCGCGAGGGCAGGCCGGGCGCGGCACAGGGTTGGCACCTGCACCACCTGCTGACCGCCGGGCAGATCGAGCTGGAGCGCATCTTCCCTGGCATCGTCGACGACATGGTGCGCGAGGGAGCGTTCAAGGTCGACATGGCCGCGCAGTACCGTATCCGGCTGGGCGGCACCTGGAAGAAGCCCGGCACTAGTGACATCGAGATCGTCTGCGCGGGAAGGCCGCTGCTCGAATGGTGTGTGCGCCGCCGGCTCGACGACGAACCGCGCATCGACTTCCGCTACGAATCGGAGGTGGCCGATCTCGCCTTCGACCGCGCCAACAATGCCATCGTCGGCGTCGCCGTGGACAATGGCGACGCCGACGGAGGCGACGGTTTGCAGGTGGTGCCCGCCGAGTTCGTCGTGGACGCGTCGGGCAAGAACACCCGCGTGCCGGAGTTCTTGGAGCGTCTCGGTGTTGGCGCTCCCGAGGCCGAGCAGGACATCATCAACTGCTTCTACTCCACGATGCAGCACCGGGTTCCGCCGGAGCGGCGGTGGCAGGACAAGGTGATGGTGATCTGCTATGCGTACCGCCCTTTCGAGGATACCTACGCCGCGCAGTACTACACCGACAGCTCCCGCACCATCCTGTCCACCTCACTGGTGGCCTACAACTGCTATTCGCCGCCGCGTACCGCCCGAGAATTCCGCGCGTTCGCCGACCTGATGCCGTCCCCGGTCATCGGGGAGAACATCGACGGGCTGGAGCCGGCATCGCCCATCTACAATTTCCGCTATCCCAACATGCTGCGGCTGCGCTACGAGAAGAAGCGCAACCTGCCGCGGGCTTTGCTGGCGGTGGGCGATGCCTACACCAGCGCCGACCCGGTGTCGGGTCTGGGTATGAGCCTGGCGCTCAAGGAAGTTCGGGAGATGCAGGCGCTGCTGGCTAAATACGGCGCCGGTCACCGGGATCTGCCGCGCCGGTACTACCGGGCGATCGCCAAGATGGCCGACACGGCCTGGTTCGTGATCCGCGAGCAGAACCTGCGCTTCGACTGGATGAAGGACGTCGACAAGAAGCGCCCGTTCTATTTCGGTGTGCTGACCTGGTACATGGACCGCGTGCTGGAGCTGGTGCATGACGATCTCGACGCGTACCGGGAATTCTTGGCCGTCGTCCATCTGGTCAAGCCGCCGTCGGCGCTGATGCGACCCAGGATCGCCAGCCGCGTCCTCGGCAAATGGGCACGAACCCGATTGTCGGGCCAGAAGACGTTGATTGCCCGCAACTACGAAAATCATCCGATACCAGCCGAACCCGCGGACCAACTTGTAAACGCTTAGGAGAGCCCAACGTGTCGCAGGTCCATCGAATCCTGAACTGCCGGGGCACCCGCATCCATGCCGTGGCGGACAGCCCACCCGACCAACAGGGACCGTTGGTGGTGTTGCTGCACGGGTTTCCGGAGTCCTGGTACTCGTGGCGGCATCAGATTCCCGCGCTTGCCGGCGCGGGCTACCGCGTGGTGGCCATCGACCAGCGCGGGTATGGCCGCTCGTCGAAATACCGGGTGCAAAAGGCCTACCGCATCAAGGAATTGGTTGGCGACGTCGTGGGCGTCCTCGACTCCTATGGTGCGGAGCAGGCTTTCGTGGTGGGCCACGACTGGGGTGCGCCGGTCGCCTGGACCTTCGCCTGGCTGCACCCCGACCGATGCGCCGGCGTGGTGGGAATCAGCGTTCCGTTTGCCGGTCGCGGCGTGATCGGCCTGCCGGGCAGCCCGTTCGGCGAGCGCCGTCCCAGCGACTACCACCTGGAGCTGGCCGGGCCCGGAAGGGTCTGGTATCAGGACTATTTCGCCGTGCAGGACGGCATCATCACCGAGATCGAGGAAGACTTGCGGGGCTGGCTGCTCGGGTTGACCTACACCGTTTCCGGTGAGGGGATGATGGCGGCGACCAAGGCGGCCGTCGACGCGGGCGTCGACCTGGAGTCCATGGACCCGATCGACGTGATCCGTGCCGGACCGCTGTGTATGGCCGAAGGCGCGCGGCTCAAGGACGCGTTCGTCTACCCGGAGACCATGCCGGCCTGGTTCACCGAGGCCGATCTCGATTTCTACACTGGCGAATTCGAACGTTCCGGGTTCGGCGGGCCGCTGAGCTTCTACCACAACATCGACAACGACTGGCACGACCTGGCCGACCAGCAAGGCAAGCCGCTCACCCCGCCGGCTCTGTTCATCGGCGGCCAGTATGACGTCGGCACCATCTGGGGCGCGCAGGCCATCGAGCGTGCGCACGAAGTCATGCCGAACTACCGCGGCACCCACATGATCGCCGACGTCGGACACTGGATCCAGCAGGAAGCGCCCGAAGAGACCAACCGGCTGTTGCTCGACTTCCTAGGCGGGCTGCGGCCGTGAGCTGCACCTTCGACATGGTCCCGGAGACCGTCGATCATCTCGACGAGGTCGGGCTGCGGCGGGTCTTCGGCTGCTTTCCGTGCGGCGTGATCGCCGTCTGCGCGATGGTCGACGACCAGCCGGTCGGCATGGCGGCCAGCTCGTTCACGTCGGTTTCAGTTGACCCGCCGCTGGTATCGATCTGTGTGCAGAACTGTTCGACGACGTGGCCGAAGTTGCGCGACCGCCCACGGCTCGGTGTGAGCGTGCTCGCCGAGGGGCACGACGCGGCCTGTATGAGCCTGTCGCGCAAGGAAGGTAACCGGTTCGCCGGGGTGTTCTGGAGCGAATTGTCCAGCGGGGGTGTGGTGATCGCCGGGGCCGGCGCCTGGCTGGATTGCCGCCCGTACGCGGAGATCCCGGCGGGGGATCACCTGATCGCCCTGCTGGAGATCTGCGCGGTGCGCGCCGATCCCGAGACACCGCCGCTGGTGTTTCACGGTAGCCGGTTCCGCCGGTTGGAGTCTCGATGAAGACGACCGATGTGCGGGTACGTCGTGCGATCACGGCGATGGCGGGCGGTCACGCCGTGGTCCTGACCGGCGACCCCAATGGCGATGGCTATCTCGTCTTCGCCGCCCAGGCCGCGACGCCGCGGCTGGTTGCCTTTGCGGTCCGGCACACCTCGGGTTATTTGCGCGTCGCGCTGCCGGGCGCCGAATGCGAGCGACTGCACCTGCCGCCCATGTGTGACCGAGACACCACGCATTGCGTGTCGGTCGACGTTCGCGGCACCGGCACCGGAATCTCGGCGAGCGATCGCGCCTGGACCATCGCGGCACTGGCTTCGGCCACCTCCGTCGCCGCCGATTTCCAACGTCCGGGCCATGTGGTGCCCGTGCAGGCGCAAGCCGACGGTGTGCTGGGTCGGCGGGGACCCGCCGAGGCGGCCGTCGACCTGGCCCGCCTGGCGGAACGGCGGCCGGCCGCCGCGCTCTGCGAGATCGTCTCGCCCGATAATCCCGTCCAGATGGCGCACCACGCCGAGTCGGTCGAATTCGCCGTCGAACACGGACTGGCCATGGTCTCGATCGGGGAGCTGGTGGCGTATCGCCGGCGGATCGAGCCCCAGGTGGTCCGGTTTACGGCAGCGACGCTGCCCACCTGGGCCGGCGCCTCGCGTGTCATCGGCTTTCGTGACGTTTACGACCTCGGCGAGCATTTGGCGGTCATCGTGGGTGCGGTCGGTGCCGGGGTGCCCGTGCCGCTGCACGTCCACATCGAGTGCCTGACGGGCGACGTGTTCGGCTCGACGGCGTGCCGCTGCGGCGAGGAACTCAACGGCGCGCTGGCGAGGATGTCGGCTCAGGGCAGCGGCGTGGTCTTGTATCTGCGTCCGCCCGGACCCGCGCAAGCGTGCGGCTTGTTCGCCCGGGGCGATGCGGCGACCGATGTCATGCCGGAGACCGTGACATGGATCCTGCGCGATCTTGGGGTGTATGCGATCCGACTTTCCGATGATGTGCCAGGATTTGGGCTTGTCATGTTCGGGGCGATCCGAGAAGCCAGCACGTTGGCGGCCGCAGGTTGAACCATCCAGACCTGGCCGGCAAGGTCGCGATCGTTACTGGGGCGGGCGCCGGAATCGGTCTGGCGGTTGCCCGGCGACTCGCCGACGAGGGCTGCCATGTGCTGTGCGCGGACATCGATGGTGATGCCGCGGATGCCGCGGCCACCAAAATCGGTTGTGGCGCAGCGGCCTGCCGGGTTGACGTCAGCGACGAACAACAGATCATCGCCATGGTCGACGCCTGTGTTGCCGCGTTCGGCGGGGTGGACAAGTTGGTCGCCAACGCCGGTGTCGTTCATCTGGCTTCGCTCATCGACACCACCGTCGAGGACTTCGATCGGGTCATCGCGATCAATCTCCGCGGCGCCTGGCTGTGCACCAAGCATGCGGCACCGCGGATGATCGAGCGCGGCGGGGGAGCCATTGTCAACCTGTCGTCGTTAGCGGGCCAGGTAGCGGTGGGCGGCACCGGCGCATACGGCATGTCGAAGGCCGGCATCATCCAGCTCAGCCGCATCACCGCCGCCGAACTGCGCTCGTCGGGCATCCGCTCCAACACGCTGCTGCCCGCATTCGTCGACACCCCGATGCAGCAGACCGCCATGGCAATGTTCGACGGGGCCCTGGGCGCGGGGGGTGCGCGCTCGATGATTGCCCGGCTGCAGGGCCGCATGGCCGCACCGGAGGAGATGGCCGGCATCGTGGTGTTCCTGCTGTCCGACGATGCGTCGATGATCACCGGCACCACCCAGATCGCCGACGGCGGGACGATTGCCGCGCTGTGGTGATCCCCTCGGGTCAGGCGGTTTCGAAAGATCACGCGAGACATTGCCTGCGACGGCATGCTACATATGTGATTCCGGTGTATTCGGGCCTCTGCGCATTGCTTTCGATCACAATGAGCTTGGCCGCGAGCCGTCTTGTTCGTTGAGCCACGGGGCCGTTCGAATGCGTTCGTCAGAACTCCGGCTCGGATTCTCGCTAGTTTGCTGACGTGTCATCGAGAGCAATCGACGGCGACCTCGAGGGCCGTGCAGATGGCGCGCATCCGGATGTCGGCGAGGCGGCCAAGCCGATTCACCAATACCGCGACCGAGACACTTTCGACTGAGTCCAAATTCACCGCGGAACGGCGCGGGATCGGGTCGGAACCGGGTTCAAGAACAACCTCACTGGCTAGCCCTCGGATGGTCGTGGTGCAGGGCGCGACAAGTGCGCGTCGCAGCCGAGGGATCGCGGCATCGCGCGACAGCACGACGACTGGTCGCCGACCGATCTCAGCCATCTCACACCACCACACCTCTCCGCGCGCCGGAAGTGCGGTCACGAGTCTCCAGCCGCCCGCCGCCACGACGCTAGATCGCCCCACTCGTCGGGCTCATCGACCGGGTGCTTGTCGTAGGCCGCATAGCTGGCATCCACCTCGGCCGATCGATGACGAGCCAGTAATGCCGCAAGGGCCTCATCGATGAGGGCTGCGTCAGTGATTCCTGCCCGCATGTCGCGCGCACTTGTCAAGAGTGCGGCGTCGACAGTAGTGCTCAGCCGTATGCGATTCATGCCACTACTATGCCACACTCCGGGGCGTGGATCCGCCTGATCGGACGCAACGTGCTCGATACGGGCGAAACATTGGTCGCTGGACGAATTGATGAGGTCTACCGCGCAGCGCAACGTCACCTGCAACCGGGCCGTCTTCACGGTGCGGGTTCCGTGTCGATGAACGACGCTGCGGCACAACACTTTTTGTACTTGTGCCCCGAGCCGCACCAGCACTGTTGGTTGCGGCCCGGTGGCCAGGCCATCACATCGTGGTCACCGTGTGCTGTCAGGTACGCGGCATACTCGGCGCGGGCCTCCGGCGAGTCCGGCTCCTGACCCTGTTCGGCGCACCAGGCAGCGAAGGGTGCCACGCGGATCGCGGCGACCGCCAGTCCTGGGAAACCAGCCTCGGCGAATTCGACCAGCTTTTGCTGCATCCTCCGGCAGTACAGCGGGTGCGCCACCGGCCCGTCCGGACCGGTCACCAGGTCGCTGCCGGCGAAGTCTGGCCACAGGTCGAGCGCCCGCTCGTAGTCACCGGCAGGCAGCCACGCCAATGACACCGCGGTGATCGGTTCGGCGGATTCCGCCGCGGGTGTCTCATCGACGGGAGGCACCCGGCTGGCTCCGTTGTCACTCATGGTCCAACATCCTGCCGCATCACCACCGCACGCGGCATATGATGCTCGCAGTCGCGGTGGTGCGGCCTTATCGCCATGAGCGAAATCTTCTGTATCACTGATCATTCCGAGCCTATGACGGCCCGGTTCTTGTCAGTGGTGCTTCGTAGAATCCGAGGCATGAGGTCGGACACGCGCGAGGAGATCTCCGCGGCGTTGGATGCCTACCACGCCTCGTTGTCGCGGGTGCTCGATCTCAAGTGCGATGCGTTGACCACCCCGGAATTGCTGGCCTGTTTGCAGCGACTCGAGGTCGAACGGCGCCGCCAGGGCGCCGCCGAGCACGCCTTGATCAACCAACTCGCTGGGCAAGCCTGCGAGGAAGAGCTCGGCGGGACGCTGCGCACGGCGTTGGCCAACCGGCTACACATCACCCCCGGTGAGGCCAGCCGCCGCATCGCCGAAGCCGAAGACCTCGGTGAGCGCCGCGCCCTGACCGGTGAACCGCTGCCAGCGCAGTTGACCGCGACCGCGGCCGCTCAACGTGAGGGCAAGATCGGCCGAGAACACATTAAGGAGATCCAGGCCTTCTTCAAGGAGTTGTCCGCCGCGGTGGATCTGGGTATCCGCGAGGCCGCCGAGGCCCAGCTGGCCGAACTGGCCACCAGTCGGCGTCCCGATCACCTGCATGGCCTGGCCACGCAGCTGATGGACTGGCTGCACCCCGACGGCAACTTTTCCGACCAGGAGCGTGCCCGCAAGCGCGGCATCACGATGGGTAAGCAGGAATTTGACGGGATGTCACGTATCAGCGGTCTGCTGACCCCGGAGTTGCGGGCCACCATCGAGGCGGTGTTGGCCAAACTGGCCGCACCGGGGGCGTGCAACCCCGATGACCAGACCCCGGTCGTGGATGACACACCGGATGCGGACGCGGTGCGCCGCGACACCCGCAGCCAAGCCCAACGACACCATGACGGTTTACTGGCCGGGCTGCGCGGGTTGTTGGCCTCCGGTGAGCTAGGGCAGCATCGGGGGTTGCCGGTGACCGTCGTGGTGAGCACCACGCTTAAAGAGCTGGAAGCCGCCACCGGCAAGGGGGTAACCGGTGGTGGTTCGCGGGTGCCGATGTCGGACCTTATCCGGATGGCGAGCAACGCGCACCACTATCTGGCATTGTTTGACGGCGCTAAGCCGTTGGCGTTGTATCACACCAAGCGGTTAGCTTCCCCGGCGCAGCGAATCATGTTGTACGCGAAGGATCGTGGCTGCTCCAGGCCGGGTTGCGACGCCCCGGCCTACCACAGTGAGGTCCACCACGTAACGCCGTGGACAACCACCCACCGTACCGACATCAACGACCTCACGCTGGCCTGCGGCCCCGACAATCGCCTTGTCGAAAAAGGCTGGAAAACCCGCAAGAACGCCAAAGGCGACACTGAATGGCTACCGCCGGCCCACTTGGACCATGGCCAACCACGCATCAATCGATACCACCACCCCGAGAAAATCCTGTGCGAACCCGACGACGACGAACCACATTGACACCCAATGACCGTGGCATTGCCGGTCACGTCGCAACCAAGTACTGCGACCGTAGCCGCGCTCAAGGCTCGGGGTAGACGAGCGCGGAGAGAGGCACGTTGCCGAGCTGCCTGCCGACGACGAGTATCCCAATATCGTGCTCACCCATAGCGTTTCAGCGGGCAACCAACGATTGCCGGCCAGCGAATCTCGGTGGCGGTAGCCAGCATGAAGGACGCAGATGACCTCGCCGACTACGGGCTGAGCATAGAGCAGGTGCGTGCAGCCGTCGACTCGCATGTGGACGTGGACCATTCTGTCTCAGCGCTGTGACCGCACGGTAGAGTTCGCCATCGTGGCTGACGATGACGTCACCGGTCAGGATGGCTCCGGCGACGGCACCGATCCGCGCACCATGCTGGGCCGGTTTGCCAACCAGCACAACGAATGGGTGCGCCTGAGCGTGCGCCACGTGCTCGATGCGGGCGAAGCATTGGATGCCGGACAGATTGATTAGGTCTACCGCCACTTTCGGCAGGAAAAGGCACTGGACACACGCCACCGAGCCGGCCGTACCACCGTTGACACTCGGCATCAGCAACCCGGAAACAGCCGAACCCCTGATCATCTGGCCGACCTCGCCCCTGGCCGCACCGCGACCATCGGGCTGCGGGATTCCAGCTGCCTGCGCGTGGACCGCTACAACGACCAGGCGTCCGGGCGAGCGCTCATCGAGATCCGGTTGTGCAACGAACGTGCCACGCCGATGCCAATCCCGATCGGGCTGTGGATGTTTCAGACCAAGCTCCACGTCAACGCCGGCGGCGCTGACGTGTTCCTGCCGGTCTGCGACGTGCTGGAGCAAGACCTCGCCGAGCGCGACGAGGAGGTACGCCAGCTGAACCTGCAGTACCGCAACCGGTTGGAGTATGCGATCGGGCGGACTTGCTCGGCGGCCTGGTCGGTGAACGGCTCGCGGCGCCCGTCGGCAGTGTGGACCACCTGGCTGCCGGTCGCCGAAACACCCCACACCCGGGCCCGGTCGGTGGAGAACGCGCTGTTGTCCATGGACAGTCGCGGAGGGGTTACGTAGCGGACTGGCGTCGTTCGTCGCGGGATATGGAAGCTGGTTTCAGGGTCAGGCGGCTGTCGCGGCCGAGCTGCCCGAGCACCTGCACCCGACCGCCGACGAGAGGCTGGCTCATGTTGCGGCCGAAAAGGAAGCGCTGCGCTGCTTCCAGTTCATGAACCAGGTGATGCGCGATCACCGTAAAAGCTTGTCAGAGGTGCAGTGAACACTGTTTCCATGACCAAGAGCAACGGGCACTGTTGAGACACAGCGCGTCGCCAACGGGCGCTGCCTGTGGCCGAACATCGTAAATCAAGCATATTCGTCAACAGATATCATCAATGTCGGCGCCGGACTATTCAAATCATCGATATACTGGTGGCCTGGTCCTTCGCCATCGATCAATGGCGATAGCTTATCGAGGATTTCTACCAACTTCGTGTCATCGAAGCGCCATACAACGGTTTGCGATCCCAGTTCCATATCCGCAGTTCCGCTTTCTCGAACTATCCGTTGCTGTACACCATCTATGTCGAAAGTTGCCTGACCACTCTCATGGGCCGATCGCACGGCGTACTGGAAAATGCGAAGCCCATCCCGGTCTGCGGCCGCCAGAACCACGTCACCGAAGTAGTTATCCGGCTTGATACGGAAAACGGTCATTCTGGTCCAATCACTTGTGAGTCGGAAGGTCCCCGATGGGAATATTCTGCCACCTGGCGGTCGGCGAATCGTGGGGGTTGTAATCCCAATGCGGATAGCGGTAATTGTCTCCCGGAAAATATCGCCACTCGCCGCCGTTCTCGTCCCAGAGGCTTTCGCCGCCGCGAGCCTGTTGGATAGGACGACTGGGCGGTCCAACCGTTAGGTTGCTCTCGGCGGGCGGGCTGACACCGGGCGGAGGTAAGCCTTCGTTCGGTTGTGGTCCAGCGGGGTCGGGAGCAGGAGGGGGTTCGCCTTCGACCGGCACGCCCAATTCGCCTAACCGGGCTCTGATTGCGGCTTGTCTTTCAAGGAGAGAACCCTTGTCCGCGATGCACGCGTCGTAGGCTGCCTGCTCGTTGGGCAGAACGAAGGTGCGTCCGCATCGGGCGTTGTACCGAGCGATGTCAGCGTTGACGGCGTCCCAGGCTGCGCGTGCCTGTACGGCTGTCATGTCTTTCGGGTCGCCCGGCATCGGTGAGGGTGGATCTTGTTTCCAGCTGCGGTCGACCGCGTGGATTTGCGGTTTCTCGTTGTGGGGCACCGGTGTCGGTAGCGACGGTGCGATTGGGGGTTCGTGGAAGCCGACGGTGTTAAGGGGTGCGGTAGCGGTGGCTATTTTGGCGGCCACTTCGTGTTCGACTCCGATGAGTTGTGTCGCGCGTTGGCGGATATCCCCGGCCAATGCTTGTGCTTGGGCCTGGCGAGCTGCTTGTTCGGCGAAGGTGCGGCTGGTTCGGGTGTCGGTGACCGAGAGGTCCTCTTCGACGTTGAAGCCCGCGTTGTGGGCATCTTGAACGGCATAGATGACCCTGCGCTGGGCTGCGCCGATGGTTCCGGCGCCTTCACGGGCAAGCCCACTCGCTTGGCGCAAATGCTCGGCTATGCCACTGACTATCTGTAGGTCAGCGCCGGTTCGCTGTCGCAGCCATCACCGCCTGCGCCTTCCCACGCGATGAAGTGGGATCGGTTACGCATCTCTAGGAACACGTCTTCCCACTGATCGGCGACCTTCGTCCAGTAGTAGGCCGCCTCGATGAGATGTTCGGTGTCCCAGGCGTGGATATGCGACAGGGTCGGCAGCAATTACACCAGCCTCGTTTGCGGCACGGCCGCCATCTCGGCCGCTGCGGCCGCCTCGTTGTTGGCATACTCCGCCGCGGCCGCCTCGACCGCACTGGCCGTGGCGTGTGTCCGGGCGGTAAACGCCGCCACGGCAAGACCAACCGCTGCGTGGGCACCGCCCACAGCCGCCGTGGTGGGTTGGAACGGCTGCCCCAGCGGAGGTGGTGCAAGGACGCTGAGTTCAGTGCTTCGCCCGCTCCATTGGCTGGCCGTAGCCGCTACCTGTTGGATATTGACCCGCAGCTCACCGGCTTTCATCCTCGGAAAGTTTAATAGCGAGCTACAGGGTGGCAACTCATCGCAGGTCGAGCCAACTACTGCCGGGCCGGGTGACCGCAGCTCGTGCTGAGGCAGCACCGAGGCTGGCTGACTCAAGCAGTCTCGGCGTATGCCAGCCTGATCGCGAACACGGGAGTCAACCGGGGCAACCGCCGTCCGCCGGACAACCTCGATCCGATATCAATTAAGCGATATCGTCATCTCCGATGGAGCAGATCGTGATCCGCAACCTTCCCGAGGGGACCAAGGCGGCACTACGGGTCCGTGCTGCACGTCATCACCACTCCGTCGAAGCGGAAGCCCGCGCGATCCTCACCGCGGGATTGTTGGGCGAAGAAGTCCCCATGCCGGTACTGCTGGCCGCCGACAGTGGCCATGACATCGACTTCGAGCCCGAACGTCTCGGCCTGATCGCCCGCACCCCGCAACTGTGACCTACGTCCTGGACACCAACGTGGTGTCCGCTTTGCGCGTGCCGGGACGCCACCCCGCCGTGGCGGCGTGGGCGGACTCGGTGCAAGTCGCCGAACAGTTCGTTGTGGCGATAACGCTGGCCGAGATTGAGCGAGGCGTGATCGCCAAGGAACGCACCGACCCGACCCAGAGTGAGCACCTACGGCGCTGGTTCGACGACAAGGTGCTGCGCATATTCGTGTTCGCCCGCCGGGGCACAAACCTCATCATGCAGCCCCTAGCTGGGCATATAGGTTACAGCCTATATTCTGGTATAAGCTGGTTTTAGACGAAAAGGACCCCACCTCGGGGTCTGATGGCCAGGGGCAGGGTCGTGTGCATTGGGGATGCAGGTTGCGACTGTACACCCGGCGTGTTCCGCGCGACAGCGGGTGGGATGCCGGTGCTGGTGGTCATCGAGTCTGGGACAGGAGGTGATCAGATGGCTCGTAAAGCTACGTCCCCGGGTAAGCCGGCTCCGACGTCGGGACAGTATCGCCCGGTTGGCGGTGGCAACGAGGTGACCGTTCCGAAGGGACACCGTCTGCCTCCCTCGCCCAAGCCCGGTCAGAAGTGGGTGAACGTCGATCCGACGAAGAACAAGAGCGGCCGCGGCTGAGCTTGTGCCGTCGGGATGGGTGTCGCACCGTCTCGGCGGGTCGCCCAAGTGCATAAGTGCTTTGTCGCTGCCCTCCGGTACCGTCGGAGCCCCGTCCAAGCCGGACAACGACGCCACTCGAGGCAGGACAAGACCAACTGTGCCGCCCCCTGATCCAGCCGCCATGGGTACCTGGAAGTTCTTCCGGGCATCTGTGGATGGCCGGCCGGTATTCAAGAAGGAGTTCGACAAGCTTCCTGATCAGGCCCGGGCCGCGCTGATCGTGCTAATGCAGCGGTATCTCGTCGGCGACCTCGCCGCAGGGAGCATCAAACCGATTCGTGGCGACATTCTGGAGTTGCGATGGCATGAGGCGAACAACCACTTCCGGGTACTGTTCTTCCGCTGGGGCCAGCATCCCGTAGCGCTGACAGCGTTCTACAAGAACCAGCAGAAGACTCCCAAGACGAAGATCGAGACGGCCCTGGACCGGCAGAAAATCTGGAAAAGAGCCTTCGGCGACACCCCACCGATCTGAACAACGCCCAACCACTGTTACGAGGCTAGGAGAGCACAACCATGAGCATTGACTTCCCTTTGGGTGACGACCTCGCCGGCTATATTGCCGAGGCGATTGCGGCTGATCCCAGCTTCAAAGGCACTCTCGAAGACGCCGAGGAGGCACGCAGGCTGGTCGATGCGCTGATTGCGCTGCGCAAGCACTGCCAGCTGAGCCAGGTTGAGGTTGCTAAGCGTATGGGGGTGCGCCAGCCCACCGTGAGCGGTTTCGAGAAGGAACCCAGCGACCCCAAACTGTCTACGCTGCAACGTTATGCCCGTGCATTGGACGCCCGGCTGCGGCTGGTGCTCGAAGTTCCCACGCTTCGCGAAGTGCCTACGTGGCATCGGCTCTCCTCTTATCGGGGCTCCGCACGGGACCACCAGGTCCGGGTGGGTGCAGACAAGGAAATCCTGATGCAGACGAACTGGGCCCGCCACATTTCGGTTCGGCAGGTTGAGGTGGCATGACTGACCGAACCGACGCCGACGACCTTGACCTGCAACGCGTTGGCGCGCGGCTGGCAGCCCGCGCACAGATCCGCGATATCCGGCTGCTGCGCACTCAGGCCGCTGTCCATCGTGCGCCCAAGCCTGCGCAGGGCCTGACCTACGACCTCGAGTTCGAACCCGCTGTGGATGCCGATCCGGCCACTATCTCAGCATTTGTGGTGCGGATTTCTTGCCACCTGCGCATTCAAAACCAGGCGGCAGACGACGACGTCAAGGAAGGCGATACCAAAGACGAGACACAGGACGTAGCCACCGCTGATTTCGAGTTCGCGGCACTGTTCGACTACCACTTGCAAGAAGGTGAAGACGACCCCACCGAAGAAGAACTTACGGCATACGCCGCCACGACCGGGCGGTTCGCGCTTTATCCGTACATCCGCGAATACGTCTACGACCTCACCGGCCGTCTCGCACTGCCACCGTTGACCCTTGAGATATTGTCTCGGCCGATGCCGGTTTCTCCCGGCGCCCAATGGCCGGCAACGAGAGGAACGCCCTGACCAAACGAGGGTGAATCAAGCTGCCCGACGACCATGGTTTCCACACCTACCGCCAGATGCAGCGCTGGACTGTCAGCCCAGCGGCACGGGTCGAGATCCTGGGCCGCTACTGGTGGAGAATCCGCCGCCGTGCCACCGAAGGGGCGAAGGCGAAATCCAAAGGCAAGGCCCGCCGCGGCTCTCAGTTCAAGGTTCTCGAACACGGGTGATGCGGTTCGAGCCCGGGAAGGTGGAGCGTTAGCCGCAGGGGAGGGAATCTTGGCGGGTCGGCCGACAAGAGGTTGAACTTGACTGCGGGACAGCAGTTTACGGCTCTTGTCGCCACGCCTACAGCGGATTCGCATACCGCCGGGGTTCATTGACAACCGGCGGGGGTTCGTTCCGCCGTGTTTCCGAGGTAGGTATCGGCGGGGGTGTATGTCGGTAGGCCTCGGGAATGTCCGACAGGCGCGATGGGAGATCTTCGCGTTGATCACCGCGCCAATGGATGGTGTCGGGATCATCCCCCGGCTGACGGGAAATGCGGCCGGCCATTCTTCCTCAAGATCGAGTCAGAGGTTCCGGTCGACGTCCATCCGTTGGTGCAGGACTCGCACGACGTCGATGGTGCCTTCGCCAGTCACCCGATAGAACAACGTGTGTGACCCGGCCGAGAGCTTGCGATAGCCGGGGCGAATCTCGTCGCACGCTCGTCCGATCCGCGGGTTTGCCGCAGCACGGTCGATAGCGTGTTGAAGTTCGCGCAGGTACTGCTCGGCCTGATCGACACCCCAACGGTCATAGGTGCAGTCCCAGATCTCTTCCAGATGTGCCTGCGCGGCAGGCGAGAGAAGGTATCGGCTACTCACCGGCCACGCGAGGCGTCAGCCCGCTTACGACCGAGGAATCCGTCGAAGTCGAACGGTGTCGAGCTGCCGCTGCGTTCGCCGGCCTCGAGAGCCTCACGAAGCGCGCGCAGCTGGGTTTCACGGTCCTCGAGCAGTCGCAACGCGGAGCGGATGACTTCACTGGCCGACCGGTAGCGGCCCGCGGCGATCTCGCCGTCGATGAAGGCGCTGTAGTGCTCGTCGAGGACGAAGGACGTGTTCTTACCCACGAACGCACAATACCAATTGTTGGTAGTAGGTGTTAGCCCCTGGGACACCCCAAGCCCCAGCGGCAGAATCTCCTGGGGATCGGCATGGCCGCACCAGGCGCGGCGCGCCCAGACATGTCAGAGGGTGAGGCGACACTGGATGATCGACACCACCGAAGCGGCATATCGGCTGACGTATCAGCCGGACGGCACGTCGATCACCGTCCGGGAGAACCTGGTCGACATCCTGGCGCGTGAGCTGCTCGGCCCGATCCGCGGCCCGCAGGAGGTGTTGCCGTTCAGCCCGCGCTCGCAATACCTGGTCGGGCACCTCGCCCCGGTAAAGCTGACCGGCGCCGCGCTCATCGACGACAACGCGGTCCAGGCCCGTGCCAACGCCGAGGCGCTCGCCGAGGGCGGTGGCGTGCCGGCCTACGCGGCCGACGAAACGACGCCGACACCGACGACGACGCCCAAGACCGCGCACCCAAGCAGGGCCTGATGATCCCGGCATCAATGGGTTTACGGTTTCAGGTGCCACCCGATCTGGTGTCGTTCACCATCACCGCGTCATGGATAACCTACGAGACCGTCGAGAGCGGGAGGTGACCAAGGCCGGCCGTACGATAGCCAGCGCGATAGCAGTGATCTCGTCCCGGCTTCATCGCGCTTGTCCGGGTGCGACGACCGCCAACGACAGGGCCTCGGCGGCTTCCTTAAGGCGGTTGTCGTAGGTAACCAGCGCGGTCAATGGTGCAACGGATCCGGCGGTTTGAGCAGTGGCTAGGTGTATCGCGTCGAGCGAGCGCAGTGCTGGGTTGGGGTAGGCCGCCGCGGTGGAGCGTATGACCGCGTCGATTTCGAAACGGTCCAGCCTGGCTAGCACGGAGGGCACCGCCGGTAGCCCTTCTGGGGAGACTGCGCGGATGGCTCTGGATAGCTCAACTTCGGTCAAAGCCGATGTGATCCACCGTAGTTCGGTGCGGTCATCGAGCCAATCAGCTAAAGCGTCAGATTCGACCTCGATCCGAATTAGCTTGACCAGCGCCGAGGTTTCCAGGTAGATCACGCGCTAGTACCGCTCCTCGGCGCGCATGCGCTCCAACAGCGTTCCCGAGTCGAGACCGCCGCGCATCGGAATTGTGGGCCGAGGCGCCGGGCCATGCACTCTCGCCGGTTGCACACTGCCGGTGCTGATCAGTGAGTCGAGAGGGCCGGCAGAAGCCGGGATTATTCGGGCGATAACCTTGCCGCGCTCAGTCAGGTTGATCTCTTCACCGCGCTTGACGCGGGCCAGGACCTTGGACGTCTCCTGGTTGAGCGTTCGTATGGACACCTCATTCACACCGATAATGTACTACCTATTTGTTCTACATGCTATGCGCGCAAGAGGTTACCTGCCCCGCTGGTCAGGATCGCCAGCGCCAGGCCACTGATCTCGTCGGCGACTCCGGCGTAGCGCGTGAGATGCCAGGTGCGAGCGACGTCTTCGATGAAGCTAATCGCCGCCGCGACCAGCAGTCGCCCCTGGGCGACACTGGTCGCGGGTACCAGCTTGCCGATGAGGTCGATCCACACGGCCTCGCGGTCGCCCTGATTTCGCAGGTAGCCGTCGCGTACTTCGACAGAGGCGTGCGACAGTTCGGTGACCGACACTGCCACCAGATCCGGAGCGTCCAAGCTGATCCGAACGTGCCCTTGGACAAGGCCGCGCAACCGTTGTGCCGCTTGCTGATTCGCTCGTAGCGCTCGGATGCACTCCAGGCAGCGCCACTCGTCGAGGCGGCGGATGAGCGCGTCCAGGATGGCCTGTTTGGAAGAAAACGAACGGTACAGCCCCGGGCCCGCGATGCCGGCTCCCTTGCCGATTTCGCTGGTGTTGACGGCCGGATAGCCCTGCGCACGGAACAGCCGCGCGCCCGCGGCCAGCAGGGTCTCGTAGCGGGAGAACAGCACGTCGGCCTCGTCGCGTGCGGCATCACCGGCCGGCAGTGGCGGCAATTCGCAGACGGGAGGCGTCCTTGCCGCGGCCATACACGCCTGGTAGAGAAGCTTTTTCAGTTCCTCGCCCGGCAGGCTTAGGCTGTGCCGGCCCAGGCTGGTCAAAGTGCTGGACACCGCCCACGCCCGCAACTCCGAATGCTGTGGACTCAGATCGGGCACCTCCAGCAGCACGCTGTCACGCATGCCGGCGACGATCGCGTTGATGCGGCGCCGGACCGCCGTGCGGTCGTCCTCGTTGAGGTAGCGGGCCTCGCGCTGCCACAGCACCGTCAACGCCCGAGAGGCGACCGCCGCGGCGATCAGGTCTTCCAGATCGGCGTTCAACGGCCGCGGCGTCGGCTCCGTCTCGCCCTCGGTGAGACGACGCGCGCTCTGGTACTGATCCTGGCCGGTTCGGATCGCTTCGGCGAGCAACGCCTGCTTGTTGTCGTAGTGGCGATACAACGCGCGCGCGGTCACCCCGGCCGCCTCGGCAATGTCCTCCAATTTGACCGAATGGAAGCCACGTTCGATGAACAGTCCAACGGCCTGATCCAAAATCTGCTTCTTCCGGTCCTTTGGGCGGCGCCTAACGGGTTGGGCGACGGATGCCATCGGCTCGAACCCCCTTCTTGCGCACCGGAATCACAAATCCTGCTAGCAGCATCGCCTCAGCTTCACCCCGCTCATTCTTCACCTCGAATGCGCCGGTCACCGGGTGCGACACTTACCGGCCGTCGTTCATGGTGACGTTTCGAGGCTGTGCTGCTGCCAAGACCCCAGGAAGTCTCGGACGAGAGACTCGCTAGCCTCCGTGGTATCGGGCATCCCTATCACCCCTGCTCGATCCTCAATATCGGACTAACAAAATACATCATCGCGCCTGTATACGCGATTACATTGCAATTTATCCTTATCACCCTTCTTAGAGTGCATATCAGTAATAGACATATCGCGCTCCTCGCGCCCCAGGAGGCGGTCGACGAATTCGCCGTGCGCAACGACATGAGCCGTCGCTGAGCCTGAAAACCTGCAGACAAAGCGCGAGTGGGGGCTGGCAAAACTACAGGCTCGTTAGCAGCAAGTTGCTTCGACGACCATGGTGGCAACCTCGCCGGTCGCGAAGGCTCTGGTCGGCGGGCCCGAATCGAGGCGGTCAGGATGCGGCATCCGATCACCGCCCGTCGGGCGCGCTGTTGATGCCTGATCGTGGTGCCTCGCCAGCGTGACTCGAGCCAACGGCTTGACCGGTGATGCGCCTGTCGGCCGCCAAGGCAGCAGAGCACATCGCCCCGCGCTATAGGATACTAGCAAGATACATCATAGCCAATATATGCCAGTTTGCATTGCTATTTACCGATCAGTTGTCCAAGCAATCGCGTATTGGCTATGGACATCAGCGGTCTCTGCCGCGTACGCTCACCAATGTCACCGATCGTCGACCTGTCCGGGGGGCCAGCGTGCGCCACCTCACCCAACGGCCCAGCATCGAATCCAGCTGGTGCGCCGCGCCATGGTAATCGTGGCCGACAAGGCGGCCGGTCGGGTCGCTGATCCGGTCTTGCGGCCGGTGGGCGCGCTGGGCGATTTCTTCGCGATGACGCTCGACACGTCCGTGTGCATGTTCAAGCCGCCTTTCGCGTGGCGTGAATACCTACTTCAGTGCTGGTTCGTGGCGCGGGTGTCGACGCTGCCTGGGGTGTTGATGACGATCCCATGGGCGGTGATCTCGGGGTTTCTCTTCAACGTCTTGCTGACCGACATCGGTGCCGCGGACTTTTCCGGCACCGGCTGTGCGATCTTCACCGTGAACCAAAGCGCCCCGATCGTCACGGTCTTGGTGGTCGCGGGCGCGGGCGCCACCGCCATGTGCGCCGATCTGGGTGCGCGCACCATCCGTGAGGAACTCGACGCACTGCGGGTGATGGGCATCAACCCGATCCAAGCGCTAGCGGCTCCGCGCGTGCTGGCGGCCACCACGGTGTCGTTGGCGCTGAATTCGGTGGTGACCGCGACGGGGCTGATCGGCGCGTTCTTTTGCTCGGTGTTTCTCATGCACGTCTCGGCGGGGGCATGGGTGACCGGGCTTACCACGCTGACCCACACCGTGGACGTCGTCATTTCGATGATCAAGGCGACGTTGTTCGGGCTGATGGCCGGACTGATCGCCTGCTATAAGGGCATGTCGGTCGGTGGCGGCCCGGCCGGAGTCGGCCGGGCGGTGAACGAAACCGTGGTGTTTGCCTTCATCGTCTTGTTCGTGATCAACATCGTCGTCACCGCGGTCGGCATCCCATTCATGGTGTCCTGAGGTGAACCCATGACGGCAGCGAAAGCCCTTGTAAGCGAATGGAATCGGATGGGATCGCAGATGCGGTTCTTCGTCGGCACGCTGGCCGGGATTCCCGACGCCCTCATGCACTACCGCGGCGAGCTGCTGCGGGTGATCGCGCAAATGGGGTTGGGGACCGGGGTTCTTGCGGTGATCGGTGGAACGGTCGCGATCGTCGGGTTCTTGGCGATGACCACCGGCGCGATCGTGGCCGTGCAGGGCTACAACCAGTTCGCTTCGGTGGGTGTGGAGGCGCTGACCGGCTTCGCGTCGGCCTTCTTCAACACCCGCGAGATTCAGCCCGGAACCGTGATGGTCGCGCTAGCGGCCACCGTCGGTGCCGGTACCACCGCTGCGCTGGGGGCGATGCGGATAAACGAGGAGATCGACGCGCTCGAGGTGATCGGCATCCGCAGCATCAGCTACCTGGCGAGCACCCGGGTGCTGGCCGGAGTGGTCGTGGCCGTCCCTCTGTTCTGTGTGGGACTGATGACGGCCTACCTGGCCGCGCGCGTCGGCACCACCGCCATCTATGGCCAGGGGTCGGGCGTGTACGACCACTACTTCAACACGTTCCTGCGCCCGACCGACGTGCTCTGGTCGTCGGTTGAAGTCGTCGTGGTCGCTCTGATGATCATGCTGGTGTGCACCTATTACGGCTACGCCGCACATGGCGGGCCGGCCGGGGTTGGCGAGGCGGTCGGCCGGGCCGTGCGTGCCTCGATGGTCGTCGCGTCGATCGCAATCCTTGTCATGACGCTGGCCATCTACGGCCAGTCGCCCAACTTTCACCTGGCGACCTAGTGACATGAGACGCGGGCCGGGTCGACACCGTTTGCACGACGCGTGGTGGACGCTGATCCTGTTCGCGGTGATCGGGGTGGCTGTCCTGGTGACGGCGGTGTCCTTCACGGGCAGCTTGCGGTCGACTGTGCCGGTGACGCTGACGGCCGACCGCTCCGGGCTGGTGATGGACTCCGGCGCCAAGGTCATGATGCGCGGTGTGCAGGTCGGCCGGGTCGCCCAGATCGGTCGGATCGAGTGGGCCCAGAACGGGGCGAGCCTCAGACTGGAGATCGACCCCGACCAGATCCGGTACATCCCGGCCAATGTCGAGGCACAGATCAGCGCCACCACCGCATTCGGTGCCAAGTTCGTCGACCTGGTGATGCCGCAAAACCCAAGTCGTGCACGGCTGTCCGCTGGGGCGGTACTGCATTCGAAGAACGTCAGCACGGAAATCAACACCGTCTTCGAAAACGTCGTCGACCTGCTCAACATGATCGACCCGCTGAAACTGAACGCCGTGCTGACCGCGGTCGCCGACGCCGTTCGCGGGCAAGGTGAACGGATAGGCCAGGCCACCACCGACCTCAACGAGGTGCTGGAGGCACTCAACGCACGCGGCGACACCATCGGCGGCAACTGGCGATCGCTCAAGAACTTCACCGACACCTATGACGCGGCCGCCCAAGACATCCTGACGATCCTGAACGCCGCCAGCACCACCAGTGCGACCGTCGTGAATCATTCGACGCAGCTGGATGCCTTGCTACTCAACGCCATCGGACTATCCAACGCTGGCACCAACCTGCTTGGCAGCAGCCGAGACAATCTCGTCGGCGCGGCCGACATCCTGGCGCCGACCACGAGCCTGCTGTTCAAGTACAACCCCGAATACACCTGCTTCCTGCAGGGCGCCAAGTGGTATCTCGACAACGGCGGCTATGCGGCCTGGGGCGGGGCCGACGGGCGCACGCTACAACTCGATGTGGCGCTACTGTTCGGCAACGACCCCTATGTCTATCCGGACAACCTGCCGGTTGTCGCGGCCAAGGGGGGTCCCGGCGGAAGGCCGGGATGCGGGCCATTGCCGGATGCCACCCACAACTTCCCGGTGCGCCAGCTGGTCACCAACACCGGATGGGGAACCGGGCTGGACATCCGGCCCAACCCCGGCATCGGGCATCCCTGCTGGGCCAACTACTTCCCGGTGACCCGCGCGGTGCCCGAGCCGCCGTCGATCCGTCAGTGCATCCCCGGGCCGGCGATCGGGCCCAACCCCGCGGCGGGGGAGCAGCCATGAGGGAGAACCTGGGGGGCGTCGTGGTGCGCCTCGGCGTCTTCCTGGCGGTATGCCTGCTGACGGCGTTCCTGCTGATTGCCGTCTTCGGGGAGGTGCGCTTCGGCGACGGCAAGACCTACTACGCCGAGTTCGCCAACGTGTCCAATCTGCGAACGGGCAAGCTGGTGCGCATCGCCGGCGTCGAGGTCGGCAAGGTCACCAGGATCTCCATCAACCCCGACGCGACGGTGCGGGTGCAGTTCACCGCCGACAACTCGGTCACCCTCACGCGGGGCACCCGGGCGGTGATCCGCTACGACAACCTGTTCGGTGACCGCTATTTGGCGCTGGAGGAAGGGGCCGGCGGACTCGCCGTTCTTCGTCCCGGTCACACGATTCCGTTGGCGCGCACCCAACCGGCGTTGGATCTGGATGCCCTGATCGGTGGATTCAAGCCGCTGTTTCGTGCGCTGAACCCCGAGCAGGTCAACGCGCTGAGCGAACAGTTGCTGCACGCGTTTGCCGGACAGGGGCCCACGATCGGGTCATTGCTGGCCCAGTCCGCGGCCGTGACCAACACCCTGGCCGACCGTGATCGGCTGATCGGGCAGGTGATCACCAACCTCAACGTGGTGCTGGGCTCGCTGGGCGCTCACACCGATCGGTTGGACCAGGCGGTGACGTCGCTATCAGCGTTGATTCACCGGCTCGCGCAACGCAAGACCGACATCTCCAACGCCGTGGCCTACACCAACGCCGCCGCCGGCTCGGTCGCCGATCTGCTGTCGCAGGCTCGCGCGCCGTTGGCGAAGGTGGTTCGCGAGACCGATCGGGTGGCCGGCATCGCGGCCGCCGACCACGACTACCTCGACAATCTGCTCAACACGCTGCCGGACAAATACCAGGCGCTGGTCCGCCAGGGTATGTACGGCGACTTCTTCGCCTTCTACCTGTGCGACGTCGTGCTCAAGGTCAACGGCAAGGGCGGCCAGCCGGTGTACATCAAGCTGGCCGGTCAGGACAGCGGGCGGTGCGCGCCGAAATGAAATCCTTCGCCGAACGCAACCGTCTGGCCATCGGCACAGTCGGCATCGTCGTCGTCGCCGCCGTTGCGCTGGCCGCGCTGCAATACCAGCGGCTGCCGTTTTTCAACCAGGGCACCAGGGTCTCCGCCTATTTCGCCGACGCCGGCGGGCTGCGCACCGGCAACACCGTCGAGGTCTCCGGCTATCCGGTGGGAAAGGTGTCCAGCATCTCGCTCGACGGACCGGGCGTGCTGGTGGAGTTCAAGGTCGACACCGACGTCCGACTCGGAAACCGCACCGAAGTGGCAATCAAAACCAAGGGCTTGTTGGGCAGCAAGTTCCTCGACGTCACCCCCCGCGGGGACGGCCGACTCGATTCTCCGATCCCGATCGAGCGGACCACGTCGCCCTACCAACTGCCCGACGCCCTTGGCGATTTGGCCGCCACGATCAGCGGGTTGCACACCGAGCGGCTGTCCGAATCGCTGGCCACCCTGGCGCAGACCTTTGCCGATACGCCGGCGCACTTCCGCAACGCCATACACGGGGTGGCCCGGCTCGCCCAAACCCTCGATGAGCGCGACAACCAACTGCGCAGCCTGCTGGCCAACGCGGCCAAAGCCACCGGGGTGCTGGCCAACCGCACCGACCAGATCGTCGGCCTGGTGCGCGACACGAATGTGGTCTTGGCGCAGCTGCGCACCCAAAGCGCCGCCCTGGACCGGATCTGGGCGAACATCTCGGCGGTGGCCGAACAACTGCGGGGCTTCATCGCTGAGAACCGCCAGCAGCTGCGCCCGGCGCTGGACAAGCTCAACGGGGTGCTGGCTATCGTCGAAAACCGCAAAGAGCGTGTGCGGCAGGCCATCCCGCTGATCAACACCTATGTCATGTCGCTGGGTGAGTCGCTGTCGTCGGGCCCGTTCTTCAAGGCATACGTGGTGAACCTGCTGCCGGGTCAGTTCGTGCAACCGTTCATCAGCGCCGCGTTCTCCGACCTGGGGCTCGACCCGGCCACGTTGCTGCCGTCGCAGCTGACCGACCCACCGACCGGTCAACCCGGAACCCCGCCGTTGCCGATGCCCTACCCGCGCACGGGCCAGGGCGGTGAGCCGCGGCTGACGCTGCCCGACGCGATCACCGGCAATCCCGGCGATCCGCGCTATCCGTACCGGCCGGAGCCGCCCGCGCCGCCGCCCGGCGGGCCGCCGCCCGGCCCGCCCGCGCAGCAGCCGGGAGACCAACCGTGACAACGAAACTCAGACGTGCCCGCTCGGTGTTGGCGACCGCCCTGGTGCTGGTCGCGGGCGTGATCCTGGCCATGCGCACCGCCGACGCCGCCGCCCGCACGACCGTGGTCGCCTACTTCGACAACAGCAACGGTGTGTTCGCCGGTGACGACGTGCTCATTCGGGGCGTGCCGGTGGGCAAGATCGTCAAGATCGAACCGCAACCGCTGCGCGCCAAGATTTCGTTCTGGTTCGACCGCAAATACCGAGTCCCCGCCGATGCCGCCGCGGCGATCCTGTCGCCGCAACTGGTGACCGGCCGGGCCATCCAGCTGACACCGCCGTATGCCGGCGGGCCGACCATGGCCGACGGCACAGTAATCCCGCAAGAGCGCACCGTGGTGCCGGTGGAGTGGGACGACTTGCGGGCGCAACTTCAGCGGCTGACCGCATTGCTGCAGCCCACCCGGCCGGGCGGCGTCAGCACGCTGGGTGCGCTCATCAATACTGCCGCCGACAACCTGCGCGGGCAAGGCGCCACCATCCGCGACACCATCATCAAACTGTCACAAGCGATTTCGGCTCTCGGTGACCACAGCAAAGACATCTTCTCCACCGTGACGAACCTGTCGACGCTGGTCACGGCGCTGCATGACAGCGCTGACCTGCTCGAACGGCTCAACCACAACCTGGCCGCGGTGACCTCGCTGCTGGCCGATGGCCCGGACAAGATCGGTCAGGCAGCCGAGGACCTCAACGCGGTCGTAGCCGACGTCGGCAGCTTCGCCGCCGAGCACCGCGAGGCGATCGGCACCGCATCAGACAAGCTCGCGTCAATCACCACCGCGCTGGTCGACAGCCTCGACGACATCAAGCAGACGCTGCATATCAGCCCGACGGTGTTGCAGAACTTCAACAACATCTTCGAACCGGCCAACGGCGCGCTGACCGGCGCGCTGGCGGGCAACAACATGGCCAACCCAATCGCCTTCCTGTGCGGCGCGATCCAGGCTGCCTCCCGGCTGGGCGGCGAGCAAGCGGCCAAATTGTGCGTGCAATACCTGGCGCCGATCGTGAAGAACCGCCAGTACAACTACCCGCCGCTGGGGGCGAACCTGTTCGTCGGGGCGCAGGCCAGGCCTAACGAGGTCACCTACAGCGAGGACTGGCTGCGGCCCGATTACGTTGCACCAGTTGCGGACACGCCGCCAGATCCGGCCGCGGCCGTGACCGTCGATCCCGCGACCGGCCTGCGCGGCATGATGATGCCGCCGGGGGGTGGCTCGTGAGGATCGGCCTGACCCTGGTGATGATCGCGGCCGTGGTAGCGAGCTGCGGCTGGCGCGGGCTGAATTCGCTGCCGCTGCCCGGCACGCAGGGCAACGGCCCGGGGTCCTTCGCGGTCCAGGCGCAGCTGCCGGATGTCAACAACATCCAGCCGAACTCGCGGGTGCGGGTTGCCGACGTGACGGTCGGCCACGTCACGAAAATCGAGCGCCAAGGCTGGCACGCGTTGGTGACCATGCGGCTGGATGGCGACGTCGATTTGCCCGCCAACGCAACGGCCAAGATCGGCACCACCAGCCTGCTGGGTTCCTACCACATCGAGCTGGCGCCACCGAAAGGCGAAGCGCGGCAAGGCAAGCTGCGCGACGGTTCACTCATTGCGCTGTCACACGGTAGCGCCTACCCAAGCACCGAGCAGACGCTGGCAGCGCTGTCGCTGGTGCTCAACGGCGGCGGACTGGGCCAGGTTCAAGACATCACCGAGGCGTTGAGCACCGCGTTTGCCGGCCGTGAGCACGATCTGCGCGGGCTGATTGGGCAGCTGGACACCTTCACCGCATACCTCAACAACCAGTCCGGTGACATCATCGCGGCCACCGACAGCCTCAACCGCCTCGTCGGCAAGTTCGCCGACCAGCAACCCGTCTTCGATCGGGCCCTGGCCACCATCCCCGACGCGCTCGCGGTGCTGGCCGATGAGCGGGACACGCTCGTCGAGGCTGCCGAGCAGCTGAGCAAGTTCAGCGCCCTGACCGTCGACTCGGTCAACAAGACCACCGCGAACCTGGTCACCGAACTGCGGCAACTCGGACCGGTGTTGGAGTCGCTGGCCAATTCCGGTCCGGCGCTGACCCGATCGCTGTCCCTGCTGGCCACGTTCCCGTTCCCGAACGAGACGTTCCAAAATTTCCAGCGCGGCGAATACGCCAACCTGACCGCGATCGTCGACCTCACGCTCAGCCGCATCGACCAGGGCCTGTTGACCGGCACCCGCTGGGAGTGTCATCTGACCCAGCTCGAGCTGCAGTGGGGTCGCACCATTGGGCAGTTCCCCAGCCCGTGTACCGCGGGCTATCGGGGTACCCCGGGCAATCCGCTGACGATCGCCTACCGCTGGGATCAGGGGCCCTAGATGCTGCATCTACCGCGCCGAGTGATCGTTCAGCTGGCCGTCTTTACCGTGATCGCGGTGGGCGTGCTGGCCATCACGTTCCTGCATTTCGTGAGGCTGCCGGCGATGCTTTTCGGCGTCGGCCGCTACACGGTGACGATGGAGCTGGTCGAAGCCGGTGGGCTGTATCGCACCGGCAATGTCACCTACCGCGGCTTTGAGGTGGGCCGGGTGGCAGCGGTGCGGCTCACCGACACCGGGGTGCAAGCGGTGCTGGCCCTGAAATCGGGCATCGATATCCCGTCGGACCTCAAGGCCGAGGTGCACAGCCACACCGCGATCGGCGAAACCTACGTCGAGTTGTTGCCGCGCAACGCCGCCTCGCCGCCACTGAAGAACGGCGATGTCATTGCGCTGGCCGACACCTCGGTGCCGCCCGACATCAACGACCTGCTCAGCGCGGCCAACACCGCATTGGAGGCAATACCTCACGAGAACCTGCAGACCGTCATCGACGAGTCGTACACCGCGGTGGCCGGGTTAGGGCTCGAACTTTCCCGGCTGATCAAGGGCTCGGCGGAACTGGCGATCGATGCTCGCGCGAATCTCGATCCGCTGGTGGCGCTGATCGACCGGGCAGGACCGGTGCTGGATTCGCAGACCCACACCTCGGATGCGATCGCGGCCTGGGCGGCACAGCTGGCCGCAGTCACCGGCCAATTGCAGACACACGACTCGGCGGTCGGCGATCTCATCGACCGGGGCGGTCCGGCGTTGGGGGAGACGCGCCAACTGCTCGAGCGGCTACAACCCACCGTGCCCATCCTGCTGGCCAACCTGGTCAGCGTCGGCCAGGTCGCACTCACCTATCACAACGACATCGAACAGCTGCTGGTGGTGTTCCCCATGGCCATCGCCGCCGAACAGGCCGGCATCCTGGCCAACCTCAACACCAAGCAGGCCTACCGGGGCCAGTATCTGAGCTTCAACCTCAACCTGAACCTGCCGCCGCCGTGCACCACCGGCTTTCTGCCGGCCCAGCAGCGGCGCATTCCCACGTTCGAGGACTACCCGGATCGCCCGGCCGGTGATCTGTACTGCCGGGTGCCCCAGGATTCGCCGTTTAACGTGCGCCGCGCCCGCAACATCCCCTGTGAAACCGTGCCGGGCAAGCGCGCACCCACCGTGAAGTTATGCGAGAGCGACGAGCCATACCTGCCGCTGAACGACGGCTACAACTGGAAGGGCGACCCCAACGCCACGGTGCCGGGTTTGGGGTCCGGCCAGGACATCCCGCAGACATGGCAAACGATGCTGCTGCCGCCGGGCAGCTGACGGTGATGGAGGGAGGACACGATGTCGGTAGCAGTGGATTCCGACGCCGAGGATGACGCCGTATCGGAGATCGCTGAGGCAGCCGGCGTGTCGCCGGCCCCAGCCAAACCATCCATGTCGGCGCCGCGGCGCATGCTGCTGTTCGGCCTGGTCGTCGTCGTCGCTTTGGCGGTGCTGTTGTGTTGCTGGGGATTTCGCGTCCAGCGGGCACGCCATGCGCAGGACCAGCGTGGTCACTTCCTGCAAGCGGCCCGGCAGTGCGCGCTGAACCTAACGACCATCGACTGGCGCAACGCCGAGGCGGATGTGCGCCGCATTCTGGACGGCGCCACAGGCGAGTTTTACAACGACTTCGCCCAGCGGTCCCAGCCCTTCGTCGAAGTACTGAGGCACGCAAAGGCCAGCACGGTCGGCACGATCACCGAGGCCGGGCTGCAGACGCAGACCGCCGACACGGCCCAGGCGCTGGTGGCGGTGTCCGTGCAAACGTCGAATGCCGGCGAAGCCGACCCGGTTCCACGAGCGTGGCGAATGCGCATCACCGTGCAGCGGGTCGGCGACCGGGTCAAGGTGTCCGACGTCGGGTTCGTGCCGTGAGCTGGTCGCGGGTGATCGCCTACGGGCTGCTGCCCGGGCTGGCGTTGGCGCTGACGTGTGGCGCGGGCTTGCTGAAATGGCAGGACGGCGCCGTCCGCGACGCCGCGGTTGCCCGTGCGGAATCCGTGCGGGCCGCGACCGACGGCACCACCGCGCTGCTGTCTTACCGGCCCGACACCGTGCAGCATGACCTCGAGAGCGCGCGAAGCAGGCTCACGGGCACGTTCCTCGACGCCTACACACAGCTGACCCACGACGTGGTGATCCCCGGCGCACAGCAGAAGCAGATCTCGGCCGTGGCCACCGTCGCGGCCGCGGCGTCGGTGTCGACTTCCGCCGACCGCGCCGTCGTCCTGCTGTTCGTAAACCAGACCATCACCGTCGGCAAGGACGCGCCGACCACCGCCGCTTCCAGCGTTCGGGTGACCCTCGACAACATCAACGGGCGTTGGCTGATCTCGCAATTCGAACCGATCTGACGGGGGGCACCAGTGCAGCGCCAATCATTGATGCCCCAGCAGACCCTTGCCGCCGGCGTTTTCGTGGGTGCGCTGCTATGCGGTGTCGTGACGGCGGCGGTGCCACCACACGCACGCGCCGACGTGGTCGCCTATCTGGTCAACGTGACGGTACGCCCGGGCTACAACTTCGCCAACGCCGACGCCGCGTTGAGTTACGGACATGGCCTCTGCGAGAAGGTGTCTCGGGGCCGCCCTTACGCACAGATCATCGCCGACGTCAAGGCTGATTTCGACACCCGCGACCAATACCAGGCCTCGTATCTGCTCAGCCAGGCTGTCAACGAACTCTGCCCCGCGCTGATCTGGCAGTTGCGAAACTCCGCGGTCGACAATCGGCGCTCGGGCTGAGGTAAGGGGACTGATATGTCGCGTCGAGCATCGGCCACGTGTGCCTTGTCCGCGACCACCGCCGTCGCCATAATGGCTGCTCCCGCCGCACGGGCCGACGACAAGCGGCTCAACGACGGCGTGGTCGCCAACGTCTACACCGTTCAACGTCAGGCCGGCTGCACCAACGACGTCACGATCAACCCGCAACTACAATTGGCCGCCCAATGGCACACCCTCGATCTGCTGAACAACCGGCACCTCAACGACGACACCGGTTCTGACGGATCCACACCGCAAGACCGCGCGCATGCCGCCGGCTTCCGCGGGAAAGTCGCTGAAACCGTGGCGATCAATCCCGCCGTAGCGATCAGCGGCATCGAGTTGATAAACCAGTGGTACTACAACCCCGCGTTTTTCGCGATCATGTCCGACTGCGCCAACACCCAGATCGGGGTGTGGTCAGAAAACACCCCGGATCGCACCGTCGTGGTGGCCGTTTACGGACAGCCCGATCGACCTTCCGCGATGCCGCCCAGGGGAGCGGTAACCGGACCGCCGTCCCCGGTGGCCGCGCAAGAGAACGTTCCTATCGACCCCAGCCCCGACTACGACGCCAGCGACGAGATCGAATACGGCATCAACTGGCTGCCATGGATCCTGCGCGGCGTGTACCCGCCGCCCGCAATGCCGCCGCAGTAGGCGGTCGCTAGCGCACCGCTGAGTTCCGCGGCTGCCAGATCTGGGCCGGGCACCGGAGATTAACCGCGTGGGAGACCGGCAGTTCCAGCAGCGCATCTGAGGCGTCTTCGATCGCCGGAGCCCTAATCACTGCGTGCGGCGGGCCGCGTTCGACCCGCGCGGGTCGATAAGGTCACGGAACCGTTCTGCCGGGTAGACTGCCGCACCCAAGTCTCGGACCCGGTCGGTCAACGCTTTGTCCGATGTCACCACACGAATCTCTTGTGGCTGGGCGCCGGATCGGACCAGCCGGACGATCTCGTCGTCGGCCGAGTTGGCGGCCGCCTTGGGCGCATGCGCCACTTCGACCACCGATGACGGGATGGCGGTCGACGGCGGCCGCTCGAACACCACCGTCACGTCGTCGCCCCGAGCCTTGGTGATGGCCCACCCCTCGAGCCTTTCCACCAGCATCACCATCGCGCGATGGCGGTCGCGCCACCAACCATCCGGACGACTTCCGATCACGTTCATACCGTCGACAATCCACCGCACACCTCACGGTACGACGGCGCCACCTCACCGCGTGTGTCGACGCCGGCTATGCGTTTGCCGCACTACCACCATCTGCGCTTTCGGTGCTTCTTCAGCTCTTGCTGGAACTTCTGGTAATGCTCCAGCGCGAATCGCTCTTCCAAAGCCCCAAGGGCGTTAATGACCTCCAGGTGCGAAAGGAGGAGCAGCCCATTCAACTGAAGGACTTGTTCGGGACCAGTTGGCACGTTCCGTCCGTCCTCGGTGTTGGCCAGCAAGAAGTCGCGGAGCGCCTGGCTGCTGGTCATACGCTCGGGGATCTTCATCTGCCGCAAGACGGTGGCGATGTCGGGGTCGGTCACCACACCTCTCCTTCGCTAACGAGTAGTAGCGCAAGCGTAAGAGACCGCTCCCAGGCCTACGGATGGGTCTGGGGCTACGGCCGTGACAGCGAAAGCAACGAAAAGTAACGAGTTGAACGTCGCGGGCGGCTACGCCAAGCGCTCACCACTGGGCTGGTCGCGCCGGTCTTCCGGGTCCTTGTCATCCTCGTCCGCCGGCCCGGTGGCCGAGACCAGCCCTGCTTTGGAGCTGCCGCCGGCTGGCGTTCCGGCCCCCATTCCGCTGCCCACCGGGGCAGCTCCACTCATCGCCGACGATCCGGCGTTAGCGGCGGTCGATGCCATCGGCGAGGATGCCCCCTCCAACAACTGAGCCATCAGCGGGGTGCGCGCCGCCGATCCGGCTTCGCCGGGCAGCGATCCCGCGCGCATCAGTCCCGCACCTGCGCTTGCGCCCGACCCACCCGCGAGCGGGTGGCGCGATGTCAGGCCGGCTCCGATCGTCAACGCACCCGCCGCATTGTCATCGGTATCCCCATACATCCGAGCGATGTCCGTCAACGCTGTCCCCGCTCGCATCAGCTCCTCTTGAGCTGCCGTGTTCGAAGCGATCATTGAAGCGGCCTCCGTCGCGAACGCCATCACAGCCTGCGCGGACACCTCTTCGCCCCCCGCGGGTACCAGCCCGGTCATGGTCGGCATCGTCGCCGCGTTGCCGGCCGCCAGGCCACGGCTACCGATCTCGACCAGTTGCGATCCGATGTCGCCAGCGGCCGGATCGTGTGACAAGGAATCCATCTGGTTATTGCTCCTGTGTGTTTGTGCGCGGACTCGAACGCTTGTGACGCCCCCGTAGCAATCCCCGCGGAAAGCCGGCGCGACTACCGCCGCAAAGCCCGGTCCGGCTGCGCCGGACAATAAGACAATTCTAGACCCGCTGCGGGTTAGCAGACCCGCGAAGCCGCAGAAATACGTTTGCAGCCACCTGACCTTGCGCCGGATCGCCCTGTGCGAAGGTCGGAACCAGCGTTGCTCGAAGGTGATGCACCCAGCCGCAAGTGTCGACCTATTGCGCAAATCACACTGCGGCACGCGGTCTGCCTGCCCGTGGGACCGAACACAACGAACGAAACGGTCAGTCGCACCCCTGAGTTCGGTCTGGCAAACACCGAAACAATCATGCGATCTGCCGGAATAAATAGCTATTTGCAACACTTTCACATGCGTAATGAAAGTTGGGCGTCAAACAAAAGCTAAGGCGTACGCAAATTCCATGCCGGGGCTCGGCCGACTGTGTCACACCTGCCATCGCGGGCGGGGAAGCCGCCGTTGTGTCTTCGGCCGCAATGCCGCGCTGAACGCTAATGTGTACGGCGACACCCCGGTGGCGATGCGGACGCCGCGCAGACCGGCCCGCGGGGAGGAGCACGAATTGCGGTTCAATCGGTTCAGCGCGTCCACAGCTCGGCCGTGCTGATGGATAACCTCGAGCGGCTTCGTGGTCACCTTTTCGATCGGTGATGCGTTGGCCAGCTAGTACACCGTCACCGAGAGCGATAGGTGCTATTTCCCTTGCCGTGCTGGGCGCCTGCGGTGCGGCCTTGGTGCTGACCGCGCCGCCGGCCAACCAGGCCCGAGCCGCGGCGAGCCTGCTGTCACGATCGAACTGGGTGCTCGCCACTGCGTTGCCCGCCAGTCAGGACGTCCCGGCCGATTGGGGCTACTCGTTGACCGGGCGGTTGCGACGAGCGGTCTCGCCAAGCACCGTGCCGCCGGCCGCGCTGCCTAACACGAGCCGAGCAGCCGTCTATTCGCCGGCTGGATGCGGAAACATTCCGAAAATCCTGGACCACTCCAGCGCCGACTTGGCCGCCTATGTCCAGATAGACCGCGACGTGCAGGTGTTCGGGCAAGATGCGCCCCTGGATGCTGCCGCGACCGGGGAAAGCGATGAGCGCGGACCCAACGCCCGCTTCGCACTCTGGGCCGTTGCCGACGGCCCGGCGCGGATCGCCAACTACCTGGACTGGCTAAACCGGTGCGGTTCTTACCAGGTCACCAACCACTTTTTGGACGGAACGGTCAAGAACGAACGAACCGTCACCACCGAGGTGGAAGCGCTTTCGGCCGGCGGTGCCGACGCCGCCGTCGCGGTCACAAGGACGTTTACCACCGCCGACGGCCGTGACCCGTCGTCGACTTACCATGTCGCGTACTACGCCGTGCGGGGCGTCCTGCTGGAGTGCACCAGCTATCTTCAGGGCGCCGACCTGGATCTGGTGAGGCAGCTCGCAACCCGAACAGTGCAGAAGTTGCGCGCGTTATGAGCGGCTCGGCGCGACTCCGCGATTCACAGAGGTCAGGGCTGATAGCTGCCGCGCTGTGCGTCCTCGCGACCGCCGCCGTACTGATCACCGCCCCCGCGGTGCACAGCGCCTTACGCTCCGGCGCGTCGGGCCGCCAGCCGCTCGCCCCGAGGCTGGCTGCCCTCAGCGACCAGGAACTAGCGCAGTTGCTGCCCAAGCAGAGCGAATTCCCGGCCTCGTGGACCGTCGACGAGACCACGGAGCTCTCGGACACGTTCGGATACTTCAAATATCACGTGTTCGATGAAGGTCTGGGTTTTGATCCCATCGAGTGCTTCGGGGTGGTGGGGGTGGCCTCGACCGGCGCGTTCGACGCGGCCCAAGTGTTCGGGCACGACCCCGCCGCGCAGGTCGCGGTCGCCGACGGCAAGGACATCCTCTTGACGGTTGGCCGTGAGTTCGACCGAAGCGGGTTCGATGCGTTCGTCGGCTTGGTATCCCGATGTTTGCGATTTGGTAGTGCTGTCGCCGGTTCTTACACGGTGCGCATCCTCGAGGATTCTCGGCCGACCGCCGGTCCGCAGCGCTTCCGGTACTCACTCACGACGACGATCAGTGCAGAGCCTGCCGACGAGACGCGCACTGATTACTACTCCTACGGGCGCACATCAGGGTTGATCCTGACTGGTTCGGCCGGCAGCGGTCACCAACAGGCTCTCGATGCCCTGTTCGACATCACCCTGCAGCGAATCGTCGAGCGCTGACTGGCGCCAAACGGGACCGTTCCGATGTCGGATCGCCGCAACCAGTCCGGCTTTATGCCAGAAATACACCCGCGGAAGTGATCACATCTCCGGGCGCTAGCTCGCCCTTGTCGAGCCTGTGGAACAGCAGGCCGACGTTATCGCCGGCCTTTGCCGTGTCCCGCTTTTTGCGAAAGGCCTCGATAGCGTCGACCCGCACAGCTGAACCCTCGTTGATCCGGACCTCGTCGCCGACCCTCAGCTCCCCATGCTCGACGCGGCCGGTAGCCACAAGCCCGCGATTGCGAATGAAGAACACGTCTTGGACCGTCATGCGAAACATGCGCGGAACGCTACTCGCCCGACCAGCTGAGCCGCCCAGTCGGCGGCGCGGTGGTCCACCGCCGCGTCAAAGCCCCGCTAGTCGGTGAGAAGCGCGCACTTCTCGGGGCCGCCGGCGATCCCTACGACGCGTGCGCCGTCGGCCTTGGCCAGCTGGCCGGCAACAGAGCCGACCGCACCGGCTGGTGTCCGGCCCGATGCGTCCGGTTGGGCGTTCGCGAAGGAGAAAGCGGCGGTTTCGATCGGCCATGAGCGCACCGTACCGCCAACACGTGCTTGCTGAGGCCAGCACCAGGGCACTGGTCCGCTTATGGTCTCGGCAGCCGTTTCGGTGCCGAAACGAGCAGGTCGCTAATGCTTTTCATCGATCGGTGTCTGGCCCCGGAGCGGGGGCGAAGCCCGGGGTTAATCAATGCAATTGGTAACTATTTTCGTTAACTGCCGTATTCGATCGTCGGCGCTTTTCATACCGGCTACGGCACTTAACGCAGCGCACGCTGCCCGTGTTCGCAGCGGTGCGGATTTCCAGCGAATTCACGGGCAATTCTCATCTAAAGACACGGTTGGGTCACAGCTTTGCCCGGAATCCTGGACAACAAGGTGGAAACACCGGCCATGCATTTGGTGTTGCACGGCGAGTGCAGTTGAGTTGCGTACATCTGAAAGGCGGTGCCAATCGTGGCGAATGCATCAGAGGCGACGGTGATTTTTCTTCAGTCACACCCGGCATGGATTGCAGCTCAGCAGCGTGACCATCAGCTCGAGGAAGAGATGCGCCTCCATCCTGCGTTTTTGGGTCGGCAACGCGCTGCCGAACGAAGTGCCGAAGTCGCCGTCAGCACCAGAGACTTGACGGTATGCCCCGGCGCCGACACACCGGCGTGAACGTATCCGCAACTACGCAGTGCGCCGATAACAGCACCTATATGGGCGCCTGCTCGCCAAACTGAGCGGGATCTTTGACCCCAGGGGTCGATGGCCAATCTCAGGTTGGTAAATCGGGTGCTCAGATCGGCCCTCCGGACCAGGTTGTCGCCTGGGCAGATGTGCGCTCGCTAACCGCCAACTCACTTTCAAACTACGCTGCGAGTTGTGAGCGTAATGTCAGTGATCTGACGGCAAAGGTCACGGATTTCGTCGAGCAGATGGACGGTATTTCGCGAAAAGCGGTTCGACCTACTGGCTCCTGGTGTGTGGCCTCCCAGGGTGCTGGGCTGCGGTTTCGCCAACCAACCTGCTGGTCGGCGCGCCGTATTCTGAAGACCGGACCAACGAGGGGACCGAGCCATGTCTCAGACACCCGCTACAACCCGCAAAACGTTTCCCGAGATCAGCTCAAGAGCGTGGGAGCACCCCGCCGACCGGACCGCCCTTTCCGCGCTGCGCCGGCTCAAAGGCTTCGACCAGATCTTGAAGCTGATGTCGGGGATGTTGCGGGAACGGCAGCACCGGCTGCTGTACCTGGCCAGCGCGGCACGGGTCGGGCCGCGCAGTTCGCCGACCTCGACGCGCTGCTGGACGAATGCGTGGATGTGCTGGACGCGTCGGCGAAACCCGAACTCTACGTGATGCAGTCACCAATCGCGGATGCCTTCACCATCGGCATGGGCAAGCCATTCACCGTGATCACCTCGGGGCTGTACGACCTGGTGACACACGACGAGATGCGGTTCGTGATGGGCCACGAGCTCGGCCACGCACTGTCCGGCCACGCGGTGTACCGCACGATGATGATGCATCTGCTGCGGTTGGCCCGGTCATTCGGCGTCTTGCCGGTTGGCGGCTGGGCGCTGCGCGCAATCGTGGCTGCGCTGCTGGAATGGCAGCGCAAATCGGAGCTGTCCGGCGATCGCGCTGGGTTGCTGTGCGCGCAGGATTTGGACACCGCGCTCAGGGTGGAGATGAAGCTCGCTGGCGGCTGCCGGCTGGACAAGCTGGACTCGGAGGCCTTCTTGGCTCAGGCCCGGGAATACGAGACATCCGGCGATATGCGCGACGGGGTGCTCAAGCTGCTCAACCTGGAGCTGCAGACCCATCCGTTCTCGGTGCTGCGGGCTGCCGCCTTGACTCACTGGGTGGACACCGGCGGCTATGCCAAGGTGATAGCCGGCGAGTACCCGCGTCGGGCCGACGACGGCAACGCCAAATTTGCAGACGACCTTGGCGCGGCCGCCCGGTACTACCGGGACGGCTTCGACCAGTCCAACGACCCGCTGATCAAAGGTATCCGCGACGGATTCGGTGGCATCGTCGAGGGCGTGGGACGGGCAGCCTCGAACGCGGCCGATTCATTGGGCCGCAAGATCACCGAGTGGCGGCAGCCCTCGAAGTGACGGCCCCTCTGCTACGTAGCTAAGCACGCGCGACCGGCGGGCTGGGGAGCCCGGTCAGCGGTCTCATAGCATTGCGAACACGGGACGTCGAGAGGGGAAGAGCTGCCATGGGTGAGGCGAACATCCGCGAGCAGGCGATCGCCACGATGCCACGGGGTGGCCCCGACGCGTCTTGGCTGGATCGTCGATTCCAGACCGACGCACTGGAGTACCTCGACCGCGACGATGTGCCCGATGAGGTCAAACAGAAGATCATCGGGGTGCTCGACCGGGTGGGCACCCTGACCAACCTGCACGAGAAGTACGCCCGGATAGCCCTGAAACTTGTTTCTGACATTCCCAACCCGCGAATCCTGGAACTTGGTGCGGGCCATGGCAAGCTCTCAGCGAAAATCCTCGAGCTACACCCGACAGCGACGGTGACGATCAGCGATCTAGATCCCACCTCGGTGGCCAACATCGCCGCGGGAGAGCTGGGAACACATCCGCGAGCACGCACCCAAGTGATCGACGCCACCGCAATCGACGGCCACGACCACAGCTATGACCTGGCGGTCTTCGCGCTGGCATTTCACCACCTGCCGCCTACGGTCGCCTGCAAAGCGATCGCCGAGGCCACCCGGGTGGGGAAGCGCTTTCTGATCATCGACCTCAAACGGCAGAAACCGCTGTCGTTCACGCTCTCTTCGGTGCTGCTACTGCCGCTCCACCTACTGCTGCTGCCATGGTCGTCGATGCGCTCGAGCATGCACGACGGCTTTATCAGCGCACTACGTGCCTACAGTCCCTCGGCGTTGCAGACGCTTGCCCGCGCCGCCGATCCGGGAATGCAGGTTGAAATCTTGCCCGCACCGACCAGGCTATTCCCGCCATCGCTCGCCGTTGTGTTCTCCCGTTCGAGCTCAGCGCCAACGGAATCTAGCGAGTGCTCGGCCGATCGCCAACCCGGCGAATGATTCGGTAGTAGTGCAGATAAGCCATCGCCGGTACCACGATGAACGTGATCACGATCAAAGCAATCGAGAAGTAGTTCGGACCACCCCGCACTAGAAAGATGCAGCGGTAGTCGTAGGACACTGCCAGCCCAACCGAGACCACGATCGCAACAAGCGGTAACACCTTGTCGGTGAACGCATTTCGCCGCACAGCAGCATGTTCTACTGCCTGAGACCTCGCCAATGCGATGAGAGCGATCGGCACGATGATGAACTGGACGAATCGGGCGATCACCGCCAGGCCGGTCAGGTGCAGGTTGTCGAACCGCAGCGCCAACGGGAATGCGAGCGCCAACGACGCCGTAATTGCGAAGGAGACCATCGGCACGTCGTATTGGTTCTTGCGTGACAAGCGTGTCGGCAGAACCCCGCTGTCCGCTAACGCGGTCCAAAGCCGCGGTGCACCGAACGAGGCCGCGACATTGATGCCGAACATCGATATCAGGGCTCCGACGACGATGATCGTTCGGAAGGTAGCGTTTCCGATGGCCGCGGCCAGTTTCACGGTGTCGCCCGACGCGGCGATCTTGTTCGATCCGAGCAGCATCGCTACCGTTAGGGTGAGCAAGTAGATCGCGCCAACCGAGAAGATCGCGATCGGTATAGCTCTCGGCAGGTTCCGGTCCGGCGCGTCCATTTCTTCGGCGGCGTTCGCGATCGATTCGAAACCGGTGAATGCGTACAACGCGACAATCGTGGCCAGCGCCATACTCGAGAACGTGCCCTTGCCAATTTCGGCGACGCCAAGCAACGAGTACGGGGTCGCGCTGTATGCCGACCACGCCGTTGCGTAGTTGTTCACGTGCTGGGTGGTGATGATCCACAGCCCGCCGACAATGAATGCCGAGAGCGCGAATGCCTTGCCTACCGTTGACGTTCCGTTGGCCCACTTGATCGCCCGGTTGCCGAAGAGGTTGATGGCCAACAGCACGCCGATAAAGCCGAGAAACGTCAGCGTCTTCACACTGAACAGTTGCTCGGCGTCGGCCCAGGCCTTGTCGGGGAAGGCCACTCGCAACAGCGTCGAGACGAAAAAAGAAGCCAACACCCCCCAAGCGATGGACGCGGTAATGGCGTGGGTGACACCGACATAGATGCCGATCCGGCGCCCAAATGCGGCCGTTGTGTAGGCGTAGGAGGCACCGTTTGTTCTGACGTACCTTGCCGCCGTCGCGAAGACGATCGCCACGACACCCGCGAAAATGCCAGCTAAAACATAGGCCATCGGCGCGAAGGGTCCTGCGAGCCCGATCACCTCACCTGGAGTTAGGAAGATACCGGCGCCGATTATCGAGTTGATCCCGAGCATGACGACGCTGCAGAAACCCAGCTTGTGGATCGCATATCCTCTCGTCCGCGGGCCGACCACCGCACCAAGGCTGTCTAGCAGGGAATCCTCTAACGCACCATAGATTCTCTAGCGACGATTCTTGAGCTCCCGGCCTGTCGATGCCGGCGCTGCAGGTGAGTCACCGCAGTGGGCGCACCGAACACTCACTTCCGCCGCCCCAAATCCGCGCAGTGACCACCGCGCGGTCCTCGCGAGTCTAGGCCAGCATCGAGTCGATCGCGGAACGTGGGACCAATACCTGGGTTGGGCCGGCTGCTTCGGGCAGCAACTCCCCCGGGTTGAAGAAGAAAATCACCCCGTCGTTCGTGACTGCGAAGTTCTGATAATTCACCGGGTCCAAGCCGGCATTCGGCGCTATCGATACCTGTTGTCCGGTCTGCTTGCTCAGTTCACCTTGCACAATGGGGAAGACGACTGGCAGCGGATCGGTGTCAGCCTGCCACAGCGTGTCATAGGTGATTGGCTTGCGATAGGCCTGGTCCCAATCGAAGGCCTTGTACGTGGTCGTTGGGTGCGTGCCGCCGGCGTTCTGGTAGACCTTGAGCACCACGGCCTGCGTACCACGCGGCGGTATCGCGGACTGGTATGTGGCCGAGGTGATATTCAATTCGTAGGGGGCTTCGCGTGGAGTGGACGATGTGGCCGCGCTGAGGAACTTGTCGCGCGTCTGGGCGATGTAATTTTCCAGCGACTTCTGGTCGGGGTAGTAACTGGGCAGGCTGATGTTGATGTTGTAGGCCGGGTCGGACATTTGAATCTGGCACGCCTGGCCGGTATCGGTGCCTTTCAACTCCTCGCAGTAGGTCTTGGGCGCGGCCGTGGCCACACCCGAACAACAGAGCAAAACGACAGCCGTGACCAGCATGAAGATCTTGATGCGCACGTCGAAATTCCTCCGGGAGTAGTTTGCAGCACCGCCGGCCGCAGGCGGGAGATTGGATTGCCGCGATATCTGAGTCGACGACAAACATAGGGCATCGCGCTGCTGACGACGATGCCTGACCAGACTCAAGCTAGCAGATCGATCGGGCCCGGTGTCGCGTGGTGCTCGACGCCCCCGACGCGCTGGGCGGTTAGAAGTCCCAGTCGGTGTCGGTGGTGGGTTGGTGGGTGCCCATTACGTATGAGCTTCCGGAGCCGGAGAAAAAGTCGTGGTTCTCCCCTGCACCGGGGTCGAGAGCTGCGCGCACGGCCGGGTTCACCTGGCAGGTGTCACGATCGAATGCAGGCTGGTATCCCAGGTTGGCTAGCGCCTTGTTGGCGTTGTAACGCATGTAGGGCAAAACGTCGTCGGTCCAGCCCAACTCGTCGTACAAGTCGTGCGCATAGTCGATCTCGTTCGCGTAGAGCGTGTGCAGCAGCTCGCAGGTGTATTCGCGGTGGTCGGCCCGCTCGGCGTCGGTCAGGTCGGCCAAACCTCGTTGACATTTGTAGCCGATGTAGTAGCCGTGGACGGCTTCATCTCGGATGATCAGCCGGATCAGATCGGCGGTGTTGGTGAGCTTACCCCGCGACGACCAGTACATGGGCAGGTAGAAGCCGGAGTAGAACAGGAAGGACTCCAGCATTACCGACGATGCTTTGCGCTTGAGCGCGTCGTCACCGCGGTAGTAGTCGACGATGATCTGCGCTTTTCGCTGCAGGTAAGGGTTCTGTTCCGACCAGTCGAAGGCATCGTCGATCTGCTTGGTCGAGCACAGGGTCGAGAAGATCGAGCTGTAGCTCTTGGCGTGCACTGACTCCATGAACGCCATGTTGGTCAGGACCGCCTCTTCGTGGGGGGTGACCGCGTCGTCGATCATGGCCACTGCTCCCACCGTCGCCTGCGCGGTGTCGAGCAGGGTCAAGCCGGTGAACACCCGGATCGTCGTCTGCTGCTCGGTGGAACTCAACGTTTGCCAAGATGCCAGGTCGTTGGAGAGCGGAATCTTTTCCGGCAACCAAAAGTTACCGGTCAAACGTTCCCAGACCTGCAAATCTTTAGCATCGAGCAACCGGTTCCAATTGATTGCGTGCACCCGCTCAACGAGCTTGCCGGTCATCGAGGGCCGTCCTGCCTTGCCATGGTCATGCCGCTGTTGGCCGGTGCGTACGCTCCTGTGGGCGTCAAGTCCGGCAGTCGGTCCTTGGGCATTTCGGCCGTCCTCCTTGTCATTGACGGTCTTTCATGGCGTGCACCAGCACTGTAGCTTAGTGATTTCGGCTACCCATATTTTATTCTTCGTGTCGCTGAACTCATTACAAACAGCGATCACCGCGCATACGGTTACGCGACGCCTGGCCAGTAGCCGACGACGCCGCGGAACTCAAGGTCGGTTTGCGGGAAGTCGTTGCCGACGGCCAGCAGTGGTTGGTGGCCCAGCTGGGCGGTCGCGTACGTCATACAGTCTCCGAAGTTGAGAGCCGCGCGGTGGCGCCCCTTGCCGTATCGCAGAAAGGCTCGTTGCGTGGCAGCGGCATGCTCGGCGGTGAAAGATGACACGCTCAAGCCGATTTCGCTGCGAAGTCGTTCGAAGATCGTGCGCGCAACGGGGCCGTGACGGGCGGTCAAGACAATCAGGCATTCGGCGACGGTGGGTGCAGACATGACGGGGCTATGGGCGCCGGCCAGGGCGGCCGCGACCAGGGTGGCGTGCGGCCGCTCGCCTTGAACCAGGGCCACCACGGCGCTTGTGTCCACGATCATTGCGGTGCTCAGACTCCGGTTGCGGGGTCGTAGCCGAGGATTTGTTCGCGCTCGAGCTTGGTGATGGGGGAGCGGTCGGCAAGCAGGGGCCAGATTTCGGTACGCAAGATGTCGAGAAGTTGTGCCTCACGGTCGCCGGCGCGCGACTCCAAAAACGCCAGCTGGGCAGACAGGGCATGCCGGATGGCGGCAGTCTTGCTGGTGTGCAGCCGGTCAGCGAGTTCGGCGGCTAGTCGGTCTACCTCAGGGTCTTTGATATTCAGCGCCACAGGTAGATGGTACCAGCAAATAGCCACTATCTACCTAACGCGTGCTGTGCCGTGCGGTAGCTACTGAAAATCCGAGATGTCAAAGGCAGCGTCTGGATACGCTGTATGCGCGCAGGGATGGTGATCGAGGCGGAGGGGCGGCGTGTCATTTCTGGTCGTGGTTCCCGAGTTCTTGACGTCCGCGGCAGCGGATGTGGAGAACATAGGTTCCACACTGCGCGCGGCGAATGCCGCGGCTGCCGCCTCGACCACCGCGCTTGCGGCCGCTGGCGCTGATGAGGTATCGGCGGCGGTGGCAGCGCTGTTTGCCAGGTTCGGTCAGGAATATCAAGCGGTCAGCGCGCAGGCGAGCGCTTTCCATCAACAGTTCGTGCAGACGCTGAACTCGGCGTCAGGATCGTATGCGGCCGCGGAGGCCACCATCGCGTCACAGTTGCAGACCGCGCAGCACGATCTGCTGGGCGCGGTCAATGCACCAACCGAAACGTTGTTGGGGCGTCCGCTAATCGGCGACGGAGCACCCGGGACGGCAACGAGTCCGAATGGCGGGGCGGGTGGGCTGCTGTACGGCAACGGCGGCAACGGTTATTCCGCGACGGCGTCGGGGGTCGGCGGCGGGGCCGGCGGTTCCGCGGGGTTGATCGGCAATGGCGGCGCCGGGGGAGCCGGCGGACCCAACGCCCCCGGGGGAGCCGGCGGCAACGGTGGCTGGCTGCTCGGCAACGGCGGGATCGGCGGGCCCGGGGGCGCGTCGAGCATCCCCGGCATGAGTGGTGGAGCCGGCGGAACCGGCGGTGCCGCAGGACTTTTGGGCTGGGGAGCGAACGGCGGAGCCGGCGGCCTCGGTGATGGAGTCGGTGTCGATCGTGGCACGGGCGGCGCCGGAGGCCGCGGCGGCCTGTTGTATGGCGGATACGGCGTCAGTGGGCCAGGCGGCGACGGCAGAACCGTCCCGCTGGAGATAATTCATGTCACAGAGCCGACGGTACATGCCAACGTCAACGGCGGACCGACGTCAACCATTCTGGTCGACACCGGATCCGCTGGTCTTGTTGTCTCGCCTGAGGATGTCGGGGGAATCCTGGGAGTGCTTCACATGGGCCTCCCAACCGGATTGAGCATCAGCGGTTACAGCGGGGGGCTGTACTACATCTTCGCCACGTATACCACGACGGTGGACTTCGGGAATGGCATCGTCACCGCGCCGACCGCCGTTAATGTCGTCCTCTTGTCCATCCCAACGTCCCCCTTCGCCATTTCGACCTACTTCAGCGCCTTGCTGGCCGATCCGACAACAACTCCGTTCGAAGCCTATTTCGGTGCCGTCGGCGTGGACGGCGTTCTGGGAGTTGGGCCCAATGCGGTGGGACCAGGCCCCAGCATTCCGACGATGGCGTTACCGGGTGACCTCAACCAGGGAGTGCTCATCGACGCACCCGCAGGTGAGCTCGTGTTCGGTCCCAACCCGCTACCTGCGCCCAACGTCGAGGTCGTCGGATCGCCGATCACCACCCTGTACGTAAAGATCGATGGTGGGACTCCCATACCCGTCCCCTCGATCATCGATTCCGGTGGGGTAACGGGAACCATCCCGTCATATGTCATCGGATCCGGAACCCTGCCGGCGAACACAAACATTGAGGTCTACACCAGCCCCGGCGGTGATCGGCTCTACGCGTTCAACACAAGCGATTACCGCCCGACCGTCATTTCATCCGGCCTGATGAATACCGGGTTCTTGCCCTTCAGATTCCAGCCGGTGTACATCGACTACAGCCCCAGCGGTATAGGGACAACAGTCTTTGATCATCCGGCGTGATCGAGCCTGTTCGCCGCGAATGTCGCCGCCTGGCTTGTCATCCCCGACTGAACATACGAAACATGCGCCATAATATTGCCGCCTCCGGTGCATATTGGATCGTCGGGAGCACACAAGTTTATGGTCTTAGAGCTATACAGCGGACCGATTGTCGGCAACGACCCGCCGCCCCACAACATGCTGGAGAAACCACTGGATGGCTCGCCGAAAAGGGCGACAGCGGCGACATGATCTGCCACCGCGGGCGGCATCGCCGAGGTGGACAAATCGATGACCGTCGCACCCTGCGAATAGCCACCAAGCACAATCCTGGTGTTCGGGCAGCTGGCGACGGTGCGCTGGATGTGGGCGCTCGCATCATCGGAACCGTTTGACGCGCTCGCGCGGTAGTCGTCGCTTGCTGGGTAGTTCACCGCGTAGACCCCAATCGACCGCCCGCCAACTTGCGAGGTAAGCGAGTCGACGAACGCCTCACCGACGTCGCCAAGACCAGAAGCCTGATGCGTGCCGCGAGCGAAAACGACCGCGATGTCCGAACACGGATCCGCATGCGCGGCACGACCGCCGGCGGGTGCGCTCACCAGCGCCAAGGTCGTCGCAACCACGACACCAACGATGCGAACAAGGCTGCGTGGAGTCATCTGCACATGCTGACATACTGCCGGCGACCGAGGTGGCGGTGGGCCGCTGAGACATGACGTGCCTCACGTCGTCGGCGCCCACGCAGCCCCAGGTCAGAACGGTAGCCTTAGGCGATGACCGACTCTGTGGTCGTCCGCGTCAAGCCCGGCAGTCACAAAGGACCCCTGGTCGAGGTCGGTCCCAACGGTGAGCTGATTATCTACGTCCGCGAGCCGGCGATTGATGGCAAGGCCAACGATGCGGTCACCCGGCTGCTCGCAGCTCACCTTCAATTGCCAAAGAGCCGAGTCAAATTGGTGTCCGGAGCGACGTCGCGGTTCAAGCGTTTCCGTCTGAGTCGTTAAGTTCAACCTGTTTGAGGAAGCGGGTCCAGCAAGGCCGGGACATCGAGACCAAGCCGCGCTGACACAACAACATGCTGGCGTCGGTCAACCCGGTCGGCGGCGGCGTTGCTGGCCCCGGTACAGACCGCTTGCCGCCGCCCTCACCGTGTCGGTAATTCGCGCGATGATCGGACTGTCCAGTTTCCAGCATTGCCAATAGAGAGGGACGTCGAGGTGTATGTCGCAGACCCGTACGAACGATCCATCGGCAAGCGGAGATGCTGCCAGCTTCTCGGGGAACATGCCCCATCCCAGCCCGGCGCGCGCTGCGGCGGTGAAGCCCTCTGTGGTCGGGACAAAGTGCGTCGGTCTGGTGATGGCGCGACGAAAGGCCTTACGCACCAACATGTCCTGCAGCCCATCGTCACGATTCCACGCCAGTGACGGAGCTTTAGCCGCCGCGGCGGCAGTGAACCCGTCGGATAGATGGCGCTGGACGAATGGCCTGCTGGCCACTGGTAGGTAGCGCATTTCACCCAGCGGGTGCACCCGGCAGCCCGGCACCGGGTTCCGCTCGGTGGTCACCGCGCCCATCGCCACACCCTCCCGTAGCAGCCGCGCGGAATGGTCCTGGTCCTCGATCCGAACGTCGAGCAGGACGTCGCCGAGACCGTCGAACACGGCCGAAAACCATGTCGCCATGGAATCGGCGTTTACCGCAATGGTGATCCGCGTGCGTTTCAGCGACGCGTTGCCACCCATTTCAGCGAGCGCCTCGGACTCGAGCAACGCTGTTTGCGCGGCCAACCGCAACAGCGGGATACCTGCGGTCGTCGCCCGACATGGCTTTTCCCTGACCACCAGCACCTGGCCGACCTGCTGCTCCAACGACTTGATGCGCTGACTGACAGCCGAGGGGGTGACATGTAGGCGCTCCGCGGCCGCATCGAAGCTGCCCAGTTCGACCACGGCAGCCAATGCGGCCAGCTGTGGACCGTCAAGCTGCGGATCCACCATCTCAGGTGTAGACCATCTGCGGAGCGTCGCACTGCACATTAATAATGCTAATGTAAATGAAGAATTATTAGCTATACTGACCCATACAAACTGCCTAGTGTCGATTGCGTGAACTCACCACTGGTCGTCGGCTTCCTGGCCTGCTTCACGCTGATCGCCGCGATTGGCGCGCAGAACGCATTCGTGCTGCGGCAGGGAATCCAGCGTGAGCACGTGCTGCCGGTGGTGGCGCTGTGCACGGTGTCCGACATCGTGCTGATCGCCGCCGGTATCGCGGGGTTCGGCGCATTGATCGGCGCACATCCGCGTGCGCTCAATGTCGTCAAGTTTGGCGGCGCCGCCTTCCTAATCGGCTACGGGCTACTTGCGGCCCGGCGGGCGTGGCGACCTGTTGCGCTGATCCCATCTGGCGCCACGCCGGTTCGCTTAGCCGAGGTCCTGGTGACCTGTGCGGCATTCACGTTCCTCAACCCACACGTCTACCTCGACACCGTCGTGTTGCTAGGCGCGCTGGCCAACGAGCACAGCGACCAGCGCTGGCTGTTCGGCCTCGGCGCGGTCACAGCCAGTGCGGTATGGTTCGCCACCCTCGGGTTCGGAGCCGGCCGGTTGCGCGGGCTGTTCACCAACCCCGGCTCGTGGAGAATCCTCGACGGCCTGATCGCGGTCATGATGGTTGCGCTGGGAATCTCGCTGACCGTGACCTAGTACAGCACGTGTGCACACGCGGGTTGGACCACGTGATCGTCGATGGGCACATACCGTTCGGCAGGAGGGCGCGCGGTCAGTCTGCACAACTCAGTCACCAGCTGACACGCCGACGGCGGCCTCGCCCGGGCGTGTCGGCGCCACCAGTGCACATTCGGCGTGACGCGGCCCTACGGATCGTGTTGGAGCTGTAGCCCGTTGATACCGGTCGCGAACGGTGAACGGCGCTAATCGGGGGAGTGGGGTCGAGGCTGTCTGGCCTTCCCCGTCCGCAAGTTCGCGTTCGGCCGGGCCGATATCTGGTTCAGGGTGGGTCGAGGCCAAATTTCATCACGGTTGCGGTTGAGCAAAGTTGCTGTAGCTTGCTCGCGAGGAGACGGCCGATATCGCCTCATTGGCATTAGTGTTGGCTGTCATGGCCGGACTGAACATTTACGTGAGGCGCTGGCGGACAGCGCTTCACGCAACCGTGTCGGCATTGATAGTTGCCATCCTCGGACTCGCCATCACCCCGGTCGCTAGTGCGGCGACGGCCAGGGCGACGTTGTCGGTGACATCGACGTGGCAGACCGGTTTCATCGCCCGCTTCACCATCACAAACTCGAGCACGGCGCCGCTAACCGATTGGAAGCTTGAATTCGACTTGCCGGCAGGAGAATCCGTCTTGCACACATGGAATAGCACCGTTGCACGATCTGGCACGCACTACGTTCTCAGCCCAGCGAATTGGAATCGCATCATTGCCCCCGGTGGTTCAGCCACGGGCGGCCTAAGAGGCGGGCTGACCGGTTCTTACTCGCCGCCGTCGAGTTGTCTGCTCAACGGGCAATATCCTTGCACCTAGACGCGACTGCGCACTGAGGCTCGCCGACTGCGACAATGCGGCTACTGCCAGGTGGGTCTAGTGGGTCGTCACGGCCAACGTCATCTCGGAGTTGATGCGGACGGCGCCAGAGCCCTGGGGCTGGTGATGACCAGAAGGTTGCCTGAACCGAGAAATTGGATTGATCGCAGTGCCGGTGGCGGGCTACGGTCGGGCGCGTGGGCATCTACGCAGTGACGGTACGTCGTGTCCGCCCTCGGACGGTCGCGACGGGCATGGGGCTGGCACCGGCTCCATGACGAATGGGCAGCGCGGGTAGTCAGCGCGGCCGCAGTGCGGCCCGGTGAGCTCGTGTTTGACATCGGCGCCGGCGAAGGGGCACTGACGGCGCATCTAGTGCGAGCGGGGGCGCGGGTGGTCGCCGTGGAGTTGCACCCGCGACGAGTCGGTGTCCTCCGCGAGCGATTCCCTGGCATTACCGTGGTGCACGCGGACGCCGCCTCGATCCGGTTGCCCGGCCGGCCGTTCCGGGTTGTGGCGAACCCGCCGTACGGGATTTCGTCCCGCCTGCTGCGGACGCTGCTGGCACCCAACAGCGGGCTTGTCGCGGCCGATCTCGTGCTGCAGCGAGCCCTCGTATGTAAATTCGCTTCTCGCAACGCGCGAAGGTTCACCCTGACCGTCGGCCTCATGCTGCCACGGCGCGCGTTCCTGCCACCGCCGCATGTGGATTCCGCGGTGCTCGTCGTCCGCCGCCGGAAGTGCGGTGACTGGCAGGGGCGGTAAACCCGCGGCCGCCAGTAGGTGTACCACCTTTGCTAGAAGTGGCACACTTCGTTCTATGTCGACCACTCGTCCGCGCTACCAAATAACCGAAACCCCGGAGGTAGCTCAGGCATTGGACCGGGCCGCCCAGCGATGGCCTGGCGAGCCCCGTTCCAAATTATTGCGGCGCCTGATCATCGATGCTCGACGATCCGCGTTCCGCGGGTAGCGTCGTTGCGCCGTACGACGATGGCGAGCTGCTGCGTCTCGCCGAACTACGCGCTAGCAGCGGGCTAAAACTACCTGATTGCTGCGTGCCGGATGTGGCAATTCATCACCAGGCAAGCCTCGCAACCTTTGACGACACGCTCGCTGCCGCAGCACGCACAAGGAGCGTGCCCGCTAGCACAAACGGCGCAGCTAACCCAATACGACCAGCTTCACTTGACATAATGTCGCTTATCGGCTTATAAGTGATGCGAGTTGCTCCTTACGATGACCATGGCACAGCGGCATCCTTCTCTGCGCCAAGCTGGCCAGCTACGTGGCTCGAAGTTCTTGGTAAAGAGCAGGCGTCAGATCGACGCTTTGTCGCAGTTGTAGTTGGCCCGGCCGAGTTCGCTGTTCATACGCGGTGACAACGAGGCCGACACCGCCCGCCGCCGGCACGAGGACACCTTGCATGTGCAAGAACCAGGCCGCATGTCCGACCGCCTGGCACCCTGACCAGTCGTCGCCATAGATGTCGTCGTTCTCGAGCCCCACGGCTTCCCGAGCTTGCGGGGTTGTCAGATCGAGGACGGCCAGGTCCGTGACGTCGATCGTGTGTAGTCGGTAGGCCGCCTCGAGCATCTTCTCTGCGGTCGTTGAAGCCGCTTGCGCCGCCCGTTCCACCTCAACCATGCAGGCTTGGGCGGAATCAGCAAGATAGATCGCCGGAAAGAGCAGCGGCGGATTCCACCTGCCTCCGAATCTGCGCGCGCCCTCACCGGACAAGGCGTCACGGTGCGCGCCGGTATACCGGTAGCACGTTTCCGACCACTCAATTGTTCCGCGTGCGTCGATACGCTGGACGAGCCCTTCATCGAGGGCATCGCTCACACGAACACTCCCTCCGCCATCGCGTCGATGAGCGCCAACACGCGTTGGTACTCGCCGTCTCGCACGAGGTCGGCAGGCTTGCGGTGTTCCAGTAACCGATTCGGCGAAAACATCCACACGTTCGCCTGGTCACGCGGCAGCACTTCCGCGAGGGCGTCGGCGACATAGGCCAGCTCGATAAGTCGTTGCTTGTTGAGGCGTTGGGGAACCACCTGACCTGCGGTCCATCGCGCCACGGAACGCGGCGAGGCATCGACGATGTCACCGACTTCCTCGTAGGTCAATCCCAAGCGCTCGATCGCACCCGACACGGTCGAGGCGAGCACATTTACTCCCATGGGCAGCCTGTCTTCCTTTTGTCTATTGATTTGTCATGTATTATGACACGAACCGAGGCGTCGATGCGAGAGGAACTTCACGACGATGGGCATTCAGTTTCGGCTCGGGCCGGGTGATCACAAACCGGTCGAGGACTTCCTGTCCCGCGACCACGCCGGCACCACTGCGATCACGCTGGACACCAACGCCACTCGTCACCAGCACGACGCTGCCGCAGCCGCAGTCGACGCAGGCCTAGATGTCTACTGGGAGCCAGCAGCCGAGCGCCTCGCCGCGCACCCGGCTTCGGGCTCGACAAGTTCCCTCTGTGAAACGGGCAGCCCTACGACACGGATGCCCTGACGCGCGACGCGGCGGCACGCGCCGAACTCGTCGGCAGGACTCTCGACAAACACCCGTCGATCGTCACGCACGTCACGGCCCCACACTTCTACCTCACCAACGAGCGCACCGCACGCCTCAACATCGACCTTGCCGAGCGCACGCGCTTGGCCGTCGGCTAGGCGGACCGCATGCGAACGGCCTTGACCCCGAGCCACGCCCGTAATGAATGCAACCTTGCCCTCAAGCCTGCCCACAACACCACCTCCGGCGAGTAGTTCCCCCGGCGGGGGGGCTTACACCAAGCAGGAACGTCACCGTGACGAATTGTCGCGTGGCGCAGTGTCAAAGGTCCAGTACGCGACGAAGTCCTCGGTCAACCTCGTGCATCAAGCTCGCTGGCACCTCCCCAACTCGGTCGGTGAGGTCAGTCTTGTTGAGCGTGACAATCGCCGTGACGTTGACGACCGAGTCACGTGGCAGTCGCGTTGTGGTCGCGGGCAAGAACACGTTGCCGGGCATTGCCGCCAGCGCCGTATTGGACGTGATCACCGCTGCGATCACAGTGGCAAGGCGACTTGCGTTGTACGGATCTGACTGGATTACGAGCACCGGGCGGCGCTTCGCCGGCTGACTGCCTGATGGCGGCCCGAGGTCAGCCCAGTAGATCTCGGCACGACTAATCACCACTCATCGTCCATGGTTTCTAGCACGCGGTATGCGTTGGCCACGGCGAGGGCCTCCGCTTCGTCGGTGCCATGGATGCTCTCTAGAGCCCTGTCGATCTGGCCCGTGAGCAATTGGGCGTCCAGCTCGTGCAGGTAGCGCTGCGCAGCCTTCGTGAAGAACTCGGACCGACTCATGCCGAGCTCACTCGCACGCCGCGATACCCGATCGAACGTCTCATCCGGCAGAGAAATAGCTGTCTTCATACAGATAGTATAACCGGGTATAACTTCCAGAAGACGGCGGCTGTTTCGTCACAGTGACGCTATTGCTGGTCCAAACACACTCCACGATTCCGCGCGTCGCTACCCCGGGATAGTCCGATCAGGTGTCTTGGGTGGCCCGGCAAGTGGTTTGATGCGTCCGGCCCGCACGCCGTTGGCGATGACGATGACCTCGGTGAACTCGTGCACAAGCACGACCGCGGCCAGTCCGAGGATCCCGAACAACGCCAGCGGCATCAGCACGGTGATGATACTTAGGGACAATCCGACGTTTTGCACCATGATCTGCCGCGAGCGCCGGGCATGGTCTAGGGCTTGGGGCAGATGCCGCAGGTCTTGGCCCATCAGGGCGACGTCGGCGGTTTCGATGGCGACGTCGGTTCCCATGGCGCCCATCGCGATTCCCAGGTCGGCGGCGGCCAGGGCCGGAGCGTCGTTGACTCCGTCGCCGACCATCGCGGTGGGTTGCCGAGCCCGCAGCTGTGCGACCAGATGAGCCTTGTCCTCGGGCCGCAATTCGGCATGTACCTGCTCGATGCCGGCTTGGGCTGCCAGGGCGGCAGCGGTGGCATGGTTGTCGCCGGTGAGCATCGTCACCTGGTAGCCGCCGGTGCGCAGCCCGGCCACCACCTCGGCGGCTTCCGGGCGTAGTTCGTCGCGCACGGCGATGGCACCAAGCAGCTGCTGGTCGCGTTCGACGAGAACCGCTGTGGCGCCGGCTTGTTGCATGCACGCCACATGATCTGCGAGCTCGGCGGCATCGAGCCAGCCGGGTCGCCCCAGTCGCACCACCCGCCCGTCGAGGCGGCCTATCAGCCCGGCGCCCGGGACGGCTTGCACGTCGCTGGCGGCGGTCGTCGCTTGGGTCGCGGCAAGCACGGCCACAGCCAGGGGATGTTCGCTGCGGGCTTCCAGGGCGGCTGCCACCGCCAACACTTCCTCGCGGGTAGCGCCGTTTGTGGTGGCGACGTCGATGACGACGGGCCGGTTGGCGGTTAACGTACCGGTTTTGTCCAGGGCTACCGCGCGGATGGTGCCCAGGGTTTCCAGCGCGGCGCCGCCCTTGATGAGCACGCCGAGTCTGGAGGCGGCGCCGATGGACGCGACCACGGTGACCGGAACGGCGATGGCCAGCGCGCACGGGGCGGCGGCGACTAATACCACGAGCGCGCGTTCGATCCAGACCAGCGGATTACCCAAGACGCTGCCGGTCCCGGCGATCAGCGCCGCGGCGATCATGATGCTGGGCACCAACGGTCGCGCGATACAGTCGGCTAGCCGCTGACTAGCACCTTTTCGGACCTGTTCGGCCTCCACGATGTGCACGATGCGCGCCAGCGAGTTGTTGGCCGCGGTAGCGGTGACCCCCACCTGCAGCACGCCCAAGCCGTTGATCGACCCGGCGAACACTTCGTCACCGGGTCCAACCTCGACCGGCACCGATTCGCCGGTGATCGCGGAGACATCCAGGGCGGTGCGCCCGGCACGAATGATGCCGTCGGTGGCCAGGCGTTCGCCCGGTTTAACGATCATCTGGTCACCGACGTGCAATTCGGTTGAGGCCACGATGGTTTCGGTGCCCTCCCGCAGAACTGTGGCCTGATCCGGCACCAGCGACAGCAGGGCGCGCAGGCCACGGCGAGTGCGCGCCGTCGCGTATTCCTCCAAGCCTTCGCTGATCGAGAACAGAAACGCCAGCGTAGCGGCCTCACCCAGCTCGCCAAGTGCGACAGCGCCCAGCGCGGCGATGGTCATCAGGGTGCCTACGCCGACGCGGCCTTCGGCCAGTCGTTTGAGGCTGGAGGGCACGAATGTCGAGGCCCCAACCGCCAGCGCAAGGGCCTTCAGTCCCAGTACGACCGGCCACAGCGGATAAGCCCATGCGGCAACTAGCGACGCGGTCAGCAACACTCCGGAGAATGCGGCTCGCCGCAGTTTGGCGACTTGCCAGAGCTGCTCCGGCTCGCGGTCCTCGTTGTCCTCGCCGTCGCAGCAGGCATCGCTCGTCTCCCCCGATGGCTGCGCGGCCACGTCACGCCGAACTCCTGATAGTGTTCGCGTGCTCCAGTCGATGATTTTCTGCACTACCCCGGCCTTGCGGTTACTGGCCGAGCGCGAAGCATACGCGGGCACCGCCGCCGCAGGGACGGTCTCGGCATCGATGATTGCCGACAGGATGGCAGCGGTGTCGCAGATTGCGCGTGAATACCAGATCACAATGGATGCCGTCCGCGGATAGGCATGCACGGCCTGCACACCGGCCACCTTGCCGACGGTGTCCTCGATCGCAACGGCCCGTCCCGCGTCGAACTGAAACCCGGTGGCCTGCACACGCATCCGCCCGGCTGCATCGGATACAACGGTCAGCTGGACCTCGGCGTCAACTACAGTCGTCACTCGTCGACCCTGGCGCCAGCGGGCAGGGGCGCCTCCTCACCGATGCGCCCGCGAGCCTCGGCAACGACGTCGGCGACTGTCAGCCGGGCCGACTCGGCCGCCGCCTCCGCGCGCCGGGTTCCGCGCAGGCCCCACTCCATCACGGTCACCGACGCCCGGCGAATGGGCGCCGTACCCAGCGCTTTGCGCACCGTTTCGTAGGCGCTCACCCCGACCAGTCCGGTGAGCACCGCCCCGGCCGCCTTAACCAATAGCTCATGCGTAACCACGGTCAGTTCTCCTTTGCTTTGTCCTGTAACCACAAGTCGTGTCGTCTGCTGCTCAGCTACCTGTCATCTCGACCGCCTCCCCGGACGCGGCGCGCTCGGCGACACAGGGTTGGTCGGTATCCACCGCGAGAACGACCTGGACCAACTCGCCCAAGGCTCGCGCCAGGTGACTGTCGGCCAGCGCATACCGAACCTGCCGGCCCTCATAGGTTGCGACTACCAGCCCGCAGCCCCGCAAACACGACAGATGGTTGGACACATTCGATCGGGTCAACCCGAGGTGCGCAGCTAGCTGGCCGGGATAGCAAACGCCATCCAGCAACGCCACCAGAATCCGGCACCGCGTCGGATCAGCCAGAGCCCGGCCGAGTCGAGCCAGGGCCGATTCCCGCATCTCACACGTCAGCATAGATCAAATAGTACACCATATACTGGTATAACAGCAAGAGCTGAATTGTACATCCATAGCAGATATGATCGGCGCGCGTCACAAGCTTCCGGCCGCAGAGCCGCCAACTCACGATATCGTTAACCGATATCCCGAGCCGATAGCTGGCGGGCTCGGGTGGTGGCCAGCGGCGCTGCGACGAAAGGTGTGACCGTCATGAAACAGACACCACCGGCGGCCGTCGGCCGTCGTCACCTGCTCGAGATCTCAGCATCCGCAGCCGGTGTGATCGCGCTTTCGGCGTGTAGTGGGTCGCCGCCCGAGCCCGGCAAAGGCCGGCCCGACACAACCCCGGAACAGGAAGTCCCGGTCACCGCGCCCGAGGACTTGATGCGCGAACACGGAGTGCTCAAACGCATCCTGCTGATCTATCGCGAGGGGATCCGCCGCCTCCAAGCCGATGATCAGAGTCCCGCTCCAGCACTGAACGAAAGCGCGCAGATCATTCGACGCTTCATCGAGGACTACCACGGACAGCTGGAAGAGCAATACGTCTTCCCCAAGCTGGAACAAGCCGGCAAGCTCACGGACATCACCTCGGTCTTGCGCACCCAGCATCAGCGCGGCCGGGTGCTCACGGACCGGGTACTCGCCGCCACCACTGCAGCGGCTGCATTCGATCAGCCTGCGCGAGACACCCTGGCCCAAGACATGGCAGCGTACATCCGAATGTTTGAGCCGCATGAGGCGCGCGAGGACACGGTCGTTTTCCCGGCGTTGCGCGACGTGATGTCCGCTGTCGAGTTTCGCGACATGGCCGAGACCTTTGAAGACGAGGAGCACCGGCGCTTTGGCGAGGCCGGTTTTCAATCGGTGGTCGACAAGGTCGCCGATATCGAAAAAAGCCTTGGCATCTACGACCTGAGCCAGTTCACCCCCAGCTAAAGACACTAATGCCCTTGGGTTCGGGACCATCGCCTCCTGACGCGATCGCGACAGCTGGCTAACGTCGGTAGTACACCCATGCAGAGGGGACGCCAATGTCAGCCCAACAAACGAACCTCGGAATCGTGGTCGGTGTGGATGGTTCATCCTGCTCGCATACGGCAGTCGAATGGGCCGCGCGCGATGCGCAGATGCGCAACGTTGCGCTCCGCGTGGTGCAGGTCGTGCCCCCGGTAATAACCGCCCCGGAAGGGTGGGCATTTGAGTATTCGCGGTTTCAAGAAGCCCAAAAGCGCGAAATCGTCGAACACTCGTACCTGGTCGCCCAAGCGCACCAAATCGTCGAACAGGCCCACAAGGTCGCCCTCGAGGCATCCTCCTCAGGTCGCGCCGCGCAAATCACCGGCGAAGTGCTGCACGGCCAGATAGTGCCCACGCTGGCCAACATCTCCAGGCAGGTCGCGATGGTCGTGCTGGGCTACCGAGGTCAGGGCGCCGTAGCCGGCGCCTTGCTGGGATCGGTCAGCTCAAGCCTGGTTCGCCACGCTCATGGCCCTGTCGCCGTAATACCCGAGGAGCCGCGACCGGCGCGCCCGCCGCACGCGCCGGTTGTGGTGGGCATCGACGGCTCGCCCACCTCGGGATTGGCGGCCGAGATCGCCTTCGACGAGGCATCGCGCCGCGGCGTGGACTTGGTGGCGCTGCACGCGTGGAGCGACATGGGCCCCCTCGACTTTCCTAGGCTCAATTGGGCGCCGATCGAATGGAGAAACCTCGAAGACGAGCAGGAGAAAATGCTCGCCCGGCGTCTGAGCGGATGGCAAGACCGGTATCCCGATGTCGTCGTGCACAAAGTCGTGGTGTGCGATCGACCGGCACCCCGCCTGCTCGAATTGGCACAAACCGCTCAGCTTGTGGTGGTTGGCAGCCACGGCCGCGGGGGGTTCCCCGGCATGCATCTCGGCTCAGTCAGCAGAGCGGTGGTCAATTCCGGTCAGGCTCCGGTTATCGTCGCCCGAATCCCCCAAGATCCGGCAGTGCCGGCCTGAGGGCCTGTGCGATCTGCTCGGGTGGTGCCCACCCGCGCGGAAAGCCCCGTCCGAACCGTGATTGGGCAACGTCGGGCCGGGCCAGCAGCGCTGGACCGTAGGTCGCTGCAGTGGATGACTTACGGCCCTGATCCACACCGGCGACCGTTAGGCAGGGTTGAGCCAACCGTCGGTTGAGCGTCTGGCTGCGAGGTGAGGTGATTGTCGGCGTCAGTGTCTGCCACGACGGCTCATCATGGCTTGCCAGCACATGAAGTGGTGCTGCTGCTGGAGAGCGATCCATATCACGGGCTGTCCGACGGCGAGGCCGCCCAACGACTAGAACGCTTCGGGCCCAACACCTTGGCGGTGGTAACGCGCGCTAGCTTGCTGGCCCGCATCCTGCGGCAGTTTCATCACCCGCTGATCTACGTTCTGCTCGTTGCCGGGACGATCACCGCCGGTCTTAAGGAATTCGTTGACGCCGCAGTGATCTTCGGTGTGGTGGTGATCAATGCGATCGTGGGTTTCATTCAAGAATCCAAGGCAGAGGCCGCACTGCAGGGCCTGCGCTCCATGGTGCACACCCACGCCAAGGTGGTGCGCGAGGGTCACGAGCACACAATGCCATCCGAAGAGCTGGTTCCCGGTGACCTTGTGCTGTTAGCGGCCGGTGACAAGGTTCCCGCCGATTTGCGGCTGGTGCGACAGACCGGATTGAGCGTGAACGAGTCAGCACTTACCGGCGAGTCGACGCCGGTTCACAAGGACGAGGTGGCGTTGCCGGAGGGCACACCGGTCGCTGATCGTCGCAATATCGCGTATTCCGGCACATTGGTAACCGCGGGCCATGGCGCCGGGATCGTCGTCGCGACCGGCGCCGAAACCGAACTCGGTGAGATTCATCGGCTCGTTGGGGCCGCCGAGGTTGTCGCCACACCGCTGACCGCGAAGCTGGCGTGGTTCAGCAAGTTTCTGACCATCGCCATCCTGGGTCTGGCAGCGCTCACGTTCGGCGTGGGTTTGCTGCGCCGGCAAGATGCCGTCGAAACGTTCACCGCTGCGATCGCGCTGGCGGTCGGGGCAATTCCCGAAGGTCTGCCCACCGCCGTGACCATCACCTTGGCCATCGGCATGGCCCGGATGGCCAAGCGCCGCGCGGTCATTCGACGTCTACCCGCGGTGGAAACGCTGGGCAGCACCACGGTCATCTGCGCCGACAAGACCGGAACGCTGACCGAGAATCAGATGACGGTCCAGTCGATCTGGACACCCCACGGTGAGATCCGGGCGACCGGAACGGGCTATGCACCCGACGTCCTCCTGTGCGACACCGACGACGCGCCGGTTCCGGTGAATGCCAATGCGGCCCTTCGCTGGTCGCTGCTGGCCGGTGCCTGCAGCAACGACGCCGCACTGGTTCGCGACGGCACACGCTGGCAGATCGTCGGCGATCCCACCGAGGGCGCGATGCTCGTCGTGGCCGCCAAGGCCGGCTTCAACCCGGAGCGGCTGGCGACAACTCTGCCGCAAGTGGCAGCCATACCGTTCAGTTCCGAGCGGCAATACATGGCCACCCTGCATCGCGACGGGACGGATCATGTGGTGCTGGCCAAGGGTGCTGTGGAGCGCATGCTCGACCTGTGCGGCACCGAGATGGGCGCCGACGGCGCATTGCGGCCGCTGGACCGCGCCACCGTGTTGCGTGCTACCGAAATGTTGACTTCCCGGGGGTTGCGGGTGCTGGCAACCGGGATGGGTGCCGGCGCCGGCACTCCCGACGACTTCGACGAAAACGTGATACCGGGTTCGCTGGCGCTGACCGGCCTGCAAGCGATGAGCGATCCACCACGAGCGGCCGCGGCATCGGCGGTGGCGGCCTGCCACAGTGCCGGCATTGCGGTAAAAATGATTACCGGTGACCACGCGGGCACCGCCACGGCGATCGCAACCGAGGTGGGGTTGCTCGACAACACTGAACCGGCGGCAGGCTCGGTCCTGACGGGTGCCGAGCTGGCCGCGCTGAGCGCAGACCAGTACCCGGAGGCCGTGGATACAGCCAGCGTGTTTGCCAGGGTCTCTCCCGAGCAGAAGCTGCGGTTGGTGCAAGCATTGCAGGCCAGGGGGCACGTCGTCGCGATGACCGGCGACGGCGTCAACGACGCCCCGGCCTTGCGTCAGGCCAACATTGGCGTCGCGATGGGCCGCGGTGGCACCGAGGTCGCCAAGGATGCCGCCGACATGGTGTTGACCGACGACGACTTCGCCACCATCGAAGCCGCGGTCGAGGAAGGCCGCGGCGTATTCGACAATCTGACCAAGTTCATCACCTGGACGCTGCCCACCAACCTCGGTGAGGGCCTAGTGATCTTGGCCGCCATCGCTGTTGGCGTCGCCTTGCCGATTCTGCCCACCCAAATTCTGTGGATCAACATGACCACAGCGATCGCGCTCGGACTCATGCTCGCGTTCGAGCCCAAGGAGGCCGGAATCATGACCCGGCCACCGCGCGACCCCGACCAACCGCTGCTGACCGGCTGGCTTGTCAGGCGGACTCTTCTGGTTTCCACCTTGCTCGTCGCCAGCGCGTGGTGGCTGTTTGCATGGGAGCTCGACAATGGCGCGGGCCTGCATGAGGCGCGCACGGCGGCGCTGAACCTGTTCGTCGTCGTCGAGGCGTTCTATCTGTTCAGCTGCCGGTCGCTGACCCGATCGGCCTGGCGGCTCGGCATGTTCGCCAACCGCTGGATCATCCTCGGCGTCAGTGCGCAGGCCATCGCGCAATTCGCGATCACATATCTACCCGCGATGAATATGGTGTTCGACACCGCGCCAATCGATATCGGGGTGTGGGTGCGCATATTCGCTGTCACGACCGCAATCACGATTGTGGTGGCCACCGACACGCTGCTGCCGAGAATACGGGCGCAACCGCCATGATGCCCCGTCCGTGAGTACGGTGTGCGTGCGGTCGATCCGGCCAGAGTTACCAGGTCGGAACTAGCCAGTTACGTTGTACTCGTGCGGTTCTCGTAGTCAACCAAGCGTGCCTGCAGTTCGGCGTACGGTACGGACCGTGGCAGCTGCTCTCCGTCGCGCACGGCCCGAGCCGCGTGGGCCGCTGCATACAACCCCGCGCTGTAGGGCACTGAACCGGTTGACACCCGGGCCACCCCGAGCTCACCAAGGTCGGCGATCGTCAAGCCGGGCACGGGCAACGTGTTAACCGGGCACGGAATGTTGCGAGTGAGCTCAGCAAGTTCGTCGGGATCGTTGGCCAGTGGGACAAAGACGCCGTCGGCGCCGGCATCGACGTAGCGAAGTGCGCGCTGGATCGTGCTGGTGGTATCGGCGTGCTGGCGCAACCAATAGGTGTCGACGCGGGCGTTGACGAACACCTCGGGGTTACGTTGTTTGATCGCAACGATTTTAGCGGCTGCCAGGGCGGGGTCGATGAGCTTTTCGGCGCTACTGTCCTCGATATTGATTCCGGCTGTCGACAGTTGTGCGACGTAGTCAGCAATGGCGTCGGGTTCGTCGCTGTATCCGTCCTCGATGTCGACGCTGACGTAGCATTGCAGCGGTGCCAGGGCGGCCGCCAGTGCGATGTTGGCGCCGCGAGTGGCGCGGTGCCCGTCCGGGTGCCCGCCGCTGGACGAGACCCCGAAACTGGTTGTGCCGATAGCCGTGAAGCCCTCCGCGAGGTAGGCCAGGGCCGACGGCACATCCCAGGCGTTGGGCAACACGAACGGAACACCTTGGTGATGAAGATCGTGGAAACTCATTCCCTACCTCCCTGCTGGCGGATGGGCCTGATTGTATGTGTGACCCGCGTCAGCAGGGTCAGTCGGTGAGACCCGTCGCCGCTGGCCGATTCAACTAGGTTGCGGACGGATGACCACTTCGTTGGGTATCACCAGAATCAGTCTGTCGTGCTCGACGAGTGATGATGCGGCGCACACCGTATGCCGCCACACCGACACCGAGCACCGCGGCCCCGGCGGCCACCGAGGAGAGTGGCAGCGCGAACGCCAGGACTACGCAGCCGATCAGTCCCACCAGCGGAATCAGGCGGCGGGGCCGGCCCTCGTCGAGCCCCAGAGTCAAGGCGGAGGCGTTGGCGATCGCGTAGTAGACCAGCACACCGAAGGACGAAAAGCCGATCGCACCACGGATATCCGCTGTCGCCGCCAGCGCCGCCACCACCGCGCCAACCACCAGTTCGGCACGAAAGGGCACCTTGAACCTAGGGTGCACGGCGGCCAGCCAGCGCGGTAGGTGCCGGTCGCGTGCCATCGCCAAGGTGGTGCGGGAGACCCCGAGAATCAAGGCCAGTAGCGAGCCCAATGCGGCCACCGCGGCCCCTATCTGCACGACGGGAATCAGCCAGTTCACCCCCGCGACCCGCATGGCCTCCGACAACGGGGCGGCGGCCCGCGCGAGCCGCTGCGGACCCAACACAGCGATCACGGCCACGGCGACCAGGGCATACACCGCCAGGGTGATGCCCAGCGCCAGCGGGATGGCGCGTGGGATCGTGCGGGCCGGGTCGCGGACCTCCTCCCCCAGCGTGGCGATGCGGGCATAGCCGGCGAACGCGAAAAACAGCAGGCCGGCCGCCTGCAGCATCCCCCAGACGTGTGCATCTACACCGATATCGAGTCGCGCCGGGTCCGCAGCGCCGGAGCCATAGGCGGCGACCACGACTGCGGTCAAGACCACCAACACCACGGCGACGATCGACCGGGTGAGCCAGGCGGACTTCTGTATCCCGGCGTAGTTCACCGCGGTCAGTGCCACCACCACGGCGACGGCCACCGCGTGCGCTTGCGCGGGCCACACATAGAAGCCGACCGTCAACGCCATCGCCGCACACGATGCCGTCTTGCCGACCACAAAGCCCCAGCCCGCCAGGTATCCCCAGAAGTCGCCCAGCCGCATCCGGCCATACACATAGGTGCCCCCCGAGGCCGGGTAGCGCGCGGCCAGCCGCGCCGACGAGATCGCATTGCAGTAGGCCACCACCGCGGCCACTGCCAACCCGAGCAACAACCCAGAACCGGCCGCGTACGCGGCCGGGGCCAGGGCGGCAAAGATTCCGGCACCGATCATGGACCCAAGCCCGATCACCACCGCATCCAAGAGCCCCAGCCGTCGCCGCAGCTCATCTGGAATATCGCGTGGGTCTAGCGGGCGTCTCATGCCTCGATAATGCTACGGCATCCGATATCGGTATACGATATCTACCCGGAATTTGACGCCCGAGACCCGCATGCGTCCAGGGTTTGTGGGTTTGGGGTTTGGTCAGTGGCCGGTCTACGTTGTTCGCTGGCCTAAACTCCACCTGACGCCGCGGCAGCGAAAGCGTGTCTTGCATCGGCGACGATTGCTCACCGATCGCCCGATTTCGTTGTCACAAATTCCAATCCGCACAGGAGGGCCCATGAACGACCCGTGGCCCAGGCCAACGCAAGGGCCGGCGAAAACCATCGAAACCGACTACCTGGTGATAGGTGCCGGAGCGATGGGAATGGCATTCACGGATACCCTCATCACCGAGTCCGGTGCGCGCGTCGTCATGATCGACCGCGCATGTCAACCTGGTGGACATTGGACCACCGCCTACCCGTTCGTGCGGCTACACCAGCCATCGGCCTATTACGGCGTCAACTCAAGGGCACTAGGCAACAACACCATTGACCTCGTCGGTTGGAACCAGGGACTGAACGAACTGGCACCAGTCGGCGAGATATGCGCCTACTTCGATGCTGTATTGCAGCAGCAACTGCTCCCCACCGGGCGGGTTGACTACTTCCCGATGAGCGAATACCTGGGCGACGGCCGGTTCCGGACACTGGCAGGCACCGAATACGTCGTCACCGTCAATCGGCGCATCGTCGATGCCACCTACCTGCGTGCCGTCGTACCGTCGATGCGGCCGGCGCCGTACTCGGTTGCACCCGGCGTCGACTGCGTCGCTCCAAACGAACTGCCCAAACTCGGCACCCGGGATCGCTACGTGGTCGTCGGTGCCGGCAAGACCGGCATGGACGTCTGCCTATGGTTGCTCCGAAACGACGTCTGCCCTGACAAGCTGACCTGGATCATGCCGCGTGATTCCTGGCTGATCGACCGAGCGACGCTGCAGCCCGGGCCCACATTCGTCAGGCAGTTCAGGGAAAGCTACGGTGCGACTCTCGAGGCCATCGGGGCCGCGACCTCGACCGACGATCTGTTCGACCGACTAGAGACCGCCGGAACCCTGCTGCGCATCGACCCCTCGGTGCGTCCGAGCATGTATCGCTGCGCCACTGTGTCGCACCTCGAACTCGAGCAGCTGCGCCGTATCCGCGACATCGTCAGGATGGGCCACGTCCAACGCATCGAGCCCACCACGATAGTGCTCGACGGCGGATCGGTTCCCGCCACACCCACGGCCCTCTATATTGACTGCACCGCCGATGGAGCACCACAACGTCCAGCCAAGCCGGTTTTCGACGCAGACCACCTAACCCTGCAAGCCGTGCGCGGATGCCAACAGGTGTTCAGCGCCGCGTTTATCGCGCACGTCGAATTCGCCTACGAGGACGACGCGGTGAAAAACGAACTCTGTACCCCGATTCCACACCCGGACTGCGATCTGGACTGGATGCGTCTGATGCACTCCGATCTAGGCAACTTTCAGCGCTGGTTAAACGACCCCGATCTGACGGACTGGCTGAGCTCGGCGCGGTTGAACTTGCTCGCCGACCTGCTGCCGCCGTTGTCTCACAAGCCGCGGGTGCGCGAGCGGGTGGTGTCGATGTTCCAAAAGAGGTTGGGCACCGCCGGCGACCAGCTAGCGAAGCTGCTCGACGCCGCCACCGCAACAACCGAACAACGCTAAGGATCGGCCGTGCACCATAACCGCGATGTCGACTTGGCGCTTGTCGAGCGACCCAGCTCGGGATACGTCTACACAACGGGTTGGCGACTGGCCACAACGGACATCGACGAGCACCAACAACTGCGCCTCGACGGTGTCGCGCGCTATATCCAAGAGGTCGGTGCCGAGCATCTCGCCGATGCCCAATTGGCAGAGGTCCATCCCCATTGGATTGTCCTGCGCACGGTCATCGATGTCATCAACCCGATTGAGCTACCCAGCGACATCACCTTTCACCGGTGGTGCGCAGCGCTTTCCACCAGGTGGTGCAGCATGCGTGTGCAGCTGCAAGGATCCGCCGGCGGCCGCATCGAAACCGAAGGGTTCTGGATCTGCGTGAACAAAGACACCCTGACGCCGTCCCGTCTCACCGATGACTGCATCGCACGTTTCGGCAGCACCACCGAAAACCACCGGCTCAAGTGGCGCCCATGGCTCACCGGGCCGAACATCGATGGTACCGAGACACCATTTCCCTTGCGTCGCACGGATATTGACCCGTTCGAGCATGTCAACAACACCATCTACTGGCACGGTGTGCACGAAATACTCTGCCAGATACCCACCCTGACGGCACCCTACCGCGCCGTGCTCGAGTACCGCAGCCCCATCAAGTCCGGCGAACCGCTGACCATTCGTTACGAGCAGCACGACGACGTCGTGCGCATGCACTTCGTCGTCGGCGACGACGTGCGCGCGGCAGCGCTGCTGCGCAGGCTATAACCGTCTGGACGAATCGGCGGTATGCCGACCACCATGAACCAAGGTCCGCAACGCATCGAAGCACGAGGAGAATCCATGTCTGGACGGTTGATCGGAAAGGTCGCACTTGTCAGCGGCGGGGCGCGCGGTATGGGTGCATCCCATGTGCGGGCGATGGTGGCCGAAGGCGCAAAGGTTGTGTTCGGCGACATCCTCGACGAGGAGGGCAAGGCGGTGGCCGCCGAACTGGCCGATGCGGCCCGCTACGTCCATCTCGACGTTACCCAACCCGCGCAATGGACGGCTGCGGTGGACACCGCGGTCACCGCATTCGGTGGCCTGCACGTGCTGGTCAACAACGCCGGCATTCTCAACATCGGGACGATCGAGGACTACGCCCTCACCGAATGGCAGCGCATCCTCGATGTCAACCTGACCGGAGTCTTCCTGGGCATCCGCGCTGTCGTCAAGCCAATGAAAGAGGCTGGTCGCGGCTCCATCATCAACATTTCGTCGATCGAGGGGCTGGCCGGCACGGTTGCTTGTCATGGCTATACCGCCACCAAGTTCGCCGTGCGGGGGCTGACCAAGTCCACCGCTCTCGAGTTGGGGCCCAGCGGAATTCGAGTCAACTCGATTCACCCTGGGTTGGTCAAGACGCCGATGACTGACTGGGTCCCCGAAGACATCTTCCAGACCGCGCTGGGCCGCGCGGCCGAACCCGTGGAAGTGTCCAACCTCGTCGTCTACCTGGCCAGCGATGAGTCGAGCTATTCCACCGGCGCGGAATTTGTGGTCGACGGCGGGACCGTAGCTGGCCTGGCACACAACGACTTCGGTGCCGTCGAGGTGTCCTCGCAGCCGGAATGGGTGACGTAAACGCCGATTGGCAGGCAATGCCCGACCGGTCTGGCGATGACGATCGCGTCCGCGCTCAACCGCAATCGGATACCCAGCCGGCCTGTCCCGCACCCGGCCCAAGGAACGGCGTCGTGGTGGCTATTCCGACTCGAGTGGGTGATCATCCTTAGGCTCGTGCGCTTGGTCGACCGCCGAGATAGCAACGAAGCCGGCGCCGGCTTGGATACCGTCATGGGCGGCTTCGATGTCGTACCGGGCGAGTCCCGGCGGTTGGTGCAGCGTGCAGCGGCGGGCGATGACCCGGAATCCCGAGTCTGCGAGCAGTTGTTCGAGTTCGGCCGCGGTGTAGAAGCGGGCGTCGCGGTAGCCTGGCTGTCCGCGGGCCGCGCGCAGAGCGTACAGGTCGGCCCACGGTGTCCCGCGAGGCAAGAACCCGATAACAAGGCCGCCGCCGTCGGCGAGCAGACGCCGCGTTTCCCGGAATATGGCGGCCGGGTCGGTGACGAAACAGAGCGTGAATGCCATGAGGACCGCCCCGAAGTGCCGGCTGACGAAAGGGACCGCCTCGCCGACGGCATTGGCGACCAGGACGCCGCGCCGGCGTGCGAACGTCAGCGCATCACGGGATGGATCGAGTCCGAACCGCACGCCGAGCAGGTCGGCGAAACGTCCTGTACCGACACCGATTTCCAAGCGTGGCTGGGCAAAGACCTCGATGAGCGGCCGCAACGCGGCGACCTCGGTCGCCAGGATCGGCCGCCCGGTGGGTGAGTCATACCAGGCGTCGTAGGCCGCCGCGTCGCGCCCGGCGGCCGACGATGCCGGCATCCGGGTGTCAGGCGTCACCGCGAGCTGATTCCAGCAACAATCGGCGTTCGGCGGCCGCGACCGACCCCGGGGTAGCAGCAATCGCGCCCGAATGGACCGACACTGAGGTGATTCCCATCCGGACCAGATGCTCGGCGAAAGTCGGGTTGCCCGAGAGCGCTTGACCACACAGCGACGATGTGCTGCTGACAGTGATGGTTGGCATCGGTTTTCCTTTCGGCGTTCTCAGATCGCGCTGCGCCAGATGTGGTAGGCCTGTCCCACGGAGCGCTCACGCGGCCCCGCCGTGTCGATCCGGTGCCCGGTGTCCCAGTCCGCTTGCCGGGCGGCCAAGGCCGCCGCGATCTCGGCGGTGGCGTCGGAGTTGCCCCCGGCTCTAGCAACGATTCTGTCGGCCATCACGTCAACCGTCGCCGAACACCTGAATTCGACAATCGCCGAGTGCGTGTCCGCCGCGAGACGCCGGGCGCAGGCGCGCATCTGCGGATCACCCCAGGTACCGTCGAGGATCACTGAGTGCCCACTACCCAAGAGCAAGCGGGCTTTGCGCAGCGCCTCCTGGTAGACCGCCACAACGTTGGCACGACTGTAGAGCCCGGAGTCCAAAACGCCGGGCTCCCCGGTGATTACTCCGCAATCGCGTAGCCGCCGGCGCACATCGTCGGTTGAGATCACCTGCGCCCCCACCAGTTCGGCGACCCCGCGGGCCAGGGTCGACTTGCCGGTGCCCGGATTGCCACCGACCAGCGCCAACCGGACCGTAGCGTGCTGTAGGTGTTGGGTGGCGATGATCAGGTGGCGCACGGCGTCCGCAGCGGCCTCCGGTTTGCCCTGGGAGAATCGCACGCACTCGACTTTCGCGCGCACCACCGCGCGATAAGCAATGTAGAAGTCGCGCAGCGACGCCGGGGCGGTATCACCCGAACGCACCGCATAGCCGGCCAGGAAGTAGTCCCCAAGATCTTTGCGGCCCAAGAACTCCAGATCCATGGCCAAAAAGGCGGCGTCGTCGATGCGGTCGAGGTAGCGAAGCTCGTCTTCGAACTCCAAGCAATCCAGCAGCGCCGGTTCGCCATCCACCAAGAAGATGTCATCGGCCAGTAGATCCGCGTGGCCGTCTACAATACAACCTTCTTTGATCCGGCCGGCGAACAAAACCTCGCGCCCGGAAACGAATTCGTCGACCATGTGTTCAATCCGCCGAATCACATCCCCGGAGACCACTTTGTCCGCGTGGTGGCGAAGTTCGGCCAGGTTTTCGTGCCAACGCCGCGCCACCGCACCGACCTCGCCTTGAGTATCGATGCACCGGTTACGCTGTGCGCGCTGGTGAAACCGGGCCAACACCTCAGCGATCGCGTCCAGGGCACCCTCGACCGGCAGGCCGGCGGTCACCATCGACGCCAGCCGCTGCTTGTCGCGGTAACGCCGCATGACGACGACCGGTTCGGCGTGCCCGCCGCTTGGATCGCTGAGATGGGCAATGCCCAAGTAGCTCTGCGCGGCCAGCCGACTATTCAACTCGAATTCCCGGATACAGGCGCGCTCACGCTGTTCCGCCGTGCGGAAGTCGCAGAAATCCGTCACCACAGGCTTTTTCGCCTTGAACGCCCGGTCGCCGGCCAACACAACCACTGCGGTGTGGGTTTCGCGCACATCGATGAAAGGCTCATCTGTCACAGGATGGGCGTCACACGTGCCGTCGTTGGTCGGTGAGTCCATGGCGGTAGCCAAGCCAAGTAGTCACGACTGCCGTGCCACGATCACTGGCACCCGCGCGGCGTGTAAGACCGCGTTACTGACCGACCCCAGAAGCATGCCGGTCAAGCCACCTCGGCCATGACTGCCAACGACGACAAGCTGGGCGGACGCCGACTTTTGCACCAGCTTCCGCGCCGGGCGATCGCAAACGACAACCCGGCTCACCGGCACATCGGGATAGCGTTCTTGCCAACCTGCCAAGCGTTCGGCGAGACTAAGCTCCGCTTCCTGCTGTACAGCCGAGAAGTCCAAACCCGGAAGTTCCACCACTTCGACGTCACTCCACGCGTGCACGGCGATCAGTTCGACGCCGCGGCGCGACGCCTCGTCAAATGCCACCGCCGTCGCAAGCTCCGAAACCGGCGAACCGTCGATTCCCACCAGCACGGGAGCGTGCTGCGGATCAGGGATCACCGCATCATCGCTGTGGATGACCGCGACCGGGCACCCGGCGCGTCGCACCAGGCTCGAGCTGACCGAACCGAGCAAGCCTCGGGCCAGCGCTCCCCGGCCCGAGCTGCCCAACACCACCATCTCTGCCTCGTTGGAGATTTCAACCATGGTAGGTACCGGCGTGGAAAATACGAGCTCGCTCTTTACGCTGAGCTTTCGATCCGCTCCAACCGCCTCTTTGGCGAGCTTGACGGCGTTGGCGACGATCTGGCGACCCTCGTCCTCCTGCCAAACCCCCCAGGTCTCCGGATACGGCATCGGCGGCCACGTCGCTACATCGGCGTTCACCACGTGGACCACGGTCAGCGGAATGTTCCTCATCGCCGCATCGGTGGCACCCCAACAGGCGGCGGCATCCGATTCGAGCGAACCATCTACCCCGACGACAACTCCGTGCTGCTTGCGGGGTTTAGACATCTCATTCTCCCTTCGCCTCGAGCAACGCTATGAACCGGGACAGTCACCGGTCATGAGGCTTTAGTCCCCAATCGGACGGCCAACCGACCATGATTGGATTCGACGCCCGAATCCAGGCGTGCGCTGTGGCATCGTCGTCAATGTGACCGGACCGCCGCCCACCATCGACCGGCGCTACCACGACGCTGTCATCGTCGGCCTCGACAACGTGGTCGACAAGGCCACGCGAGTGCACGCCGCGGCATGGACGAAGTTCTTGGATGACTACCTCACCCGACGACCCCAGCGGACCGGCGAAGACCATTGCCCCCTCACCCACGACGACTACCGCCGCTTCTTGGCCGGCAAACCCGACGGTGTAGCCGACTTCTTGGCCGCCCGCGGAATCAGGCTGCCGCCGGGCTCCCCGACTGATCTCACCGACGACACCGTGTACGGGCTGCAAAACCTCGAGCGCCAGACATTCCTGCAACTGTTGAACACCGGTGTCCCCGAGGGCAAGTCGATTGCCTCGTTCGCACGTCGGCTGCAGGTTGCCGGTGTCCGCGTGGCCGCCCACACCTCCCACCGTAACTACGGGCACACGCTGGATGCCACCGGCCTGGCAGAAGTGTTTGCCGTCTTTGTCGACGGCGCCGTCACCGCCGAGCTCGGGCTACCGGCCGAGCCTAACCCGGCCGGCCTGATCGAGACGGCGAAGCGGCTGGGAGCAAACCCCGGTCGCTGTGTGGTCATCGACAGCTGCCAGACCGGTCTGCGCGCCGGCCGGAACGGCGGATTCGCGCTGGTGATTGCCGTCGACGCGCACGGCGATGCCGAGAACCTGCTGTCCAGCGGAGCCGACGCCGTGGTCGCAGACCTGGCCGCTGTCACGGTGGGAAGCGGCGACGCCGCCATCTCCACGATTCCCGACGCCCTGCAGGTCTACAGCCAATTGAAAAGACTACTGACCGGCCGACGACCAGCGGTGTTTCTCGATTTCGACGGCACGTTATCCGATATCGTCGAGCGCCCCGAAGCGGCAACGCTCGTCGACGGCGCAGCAGAAGCGTTGCGAGCGCTGGCGGCCCAGTGTCCGGTGGCGGTGATAAGCGGACGCGACCTGGCCGACGTTCGCAACCGGGTCAAAGTCGACGGGCTGTGGCTGGCCGGCAGCCACGGCTTCGAATTAGTGGCGCCAGACGGCAGCCATCACCAAAACGCCGCCGCCACTGCAGCTATCGACGGATTGGCCGAGGCGGCAGCGCAATTGGCCGACGCACTCCGCGAAATCGCCGGAGCAGTAGTGGAACACAAACGCTTCGCAGTCGCAGTGCACTATCGCAACGTTGCCGACGACAGCGTCGACAACCTGATTGCGGCGGTGCGCCGACTCGGACACGCAGCAGGGCTGCGTGTCACCACCGGCCGCAAAGTCGTCGAGCTTCGCCCGGATATAGCCTGGGACAAGGGCAAAGCACTCGATTGGATCGGTGAGCGGCTCGGCCCGGCCGAAGTCGGCCCCGACCTACGGTTGCCGATCTACATCGGCGACGACCTTACCGACGAAGATGCCTTTGATGCCGTGCGTTTCACCGGTGTCGGGATTGTGGTGCGCCACAACGAACACGGTGATCGACGGTCTGCCGCTACCTTTCGTCTCGAATGTCCTTACACCGTTTGCCAATTCCTCTCCCAGCTGGCTTGCGATCTGCAGGAGGCAGTGCAGCACGACGATCCGTGGACTCTGGTCTTCCACGGCTACGACCCCGGCCAGGAGCGGCTGCGTGAAGCGCTGTGCGCGGTGGGCAACGGCTACCTGGGTTCGCGGGGCTGCGCACCCGAATCAGCGGAAAGCGAGGCACATTACCCGGGCACCTATGTGGCCGGGGTGTACAACCAGCTCACTGACCACATCGAAGGGTGCACCGTTGACAACGAAAGCCTGGTCAACCTCCCCAACTGGTTGTCGCTGACCTTCCGTATCGACGGCGGAGCATGGTTCAACGTCGATACGGTCGAGTTGTTGTCCTACCGGCAGACGTTCGACCTACGCCGTGCCACGTTGACCCGCAGCTTGCGATTCCGAGACGCCGGCGGACGAGTGACCACGATGACCCAGGAGCGGTTCGCGTCCATGAACCGGCCCAACCTGGTCGCACTGCAAACTCGGATTGAATCCGAAAATTGGTCGGGCACAGTTGATTTCCGGTCACTAGTCGACGGAGGTGTGCATAACACCCTGGTGGACCGCTATCGGCAACTATCCAGCCAACACCTTACCACCGCCGAGATAGAAGTCCTGGCGGACTCGGTGTTGTTGCGCACCCAGACGTCGCAATCGGGTATCGCGATCGCGGTCGCCGCTCGCAGTACCCTGTGGCGCGATGGCCAACGGGTCGACGCGCAATATCGGGTCGCCAGGGACACCAACCGCGGCGGCCATGACATCCAGGTCACCCTGTCAGCGGGGCAATCGGTCACGCTGGAAAAGGTCGCGACGATCTTCACGAGCCGGGACGCCGCGACATTGACAGCGGCAATAAGCGCACAGCGCTGTCTAGGTGAGGCCGGTCGCTATGCCGAGCTCTGTCAACAGCACGTCCGCGCGTGGGCACGGCTGTGGGAACGATGCGCCATCGATTTGACCGGCAACACCGAGGAATTGCGGCTCGTGCGACTGCACCTACTGCACCTGCTACAGACCATTTCGCCGCATACCGCTGAGCTCGACGCCGGGGTCCCAGCGCGCGGGCTGAACGGAGAGGCCTACCGCGGGCATGTCTTCTGGGATGCGCTGTTCGTCGCTCCGGTGCTCAGCCTGCGGATGCCGAAGGTGGCGCGATCGCTGCTGGACTATCGGTACCGACGACTACCCGCGGCCCGCCGAGCGGCGCACCGGGCGGGCCACCTTGGCGCGATGTATCCCTGGCAGTCGGGCAGCGACGGAAGCGAAGTGAGTCAGCAGCTGCACCTCAATCCACGGTCCGGGCGGTGGACTCCCGATCCCAGTGATCGTGCCCATCACGTCGGTCTAGCGGTTGCCTACAACGCGTGGCACTACTACCAAGTGACCGGTGACCGCCAGTATCTCGTCGACTGCGGGGCAGAGCTGCTGGTTGAGATCGCACGCTTCTGGGTAGGCCTGGCCAAGTTGGATGACAGTCGCGGCCGCTACCTGATCCGGGGAGTAATCGGTCCCGACGAATTCCATTCGGGGTATCCCGGCAACGAGTACGACGGAATAGACAACAATGCGTACACCAACGTGATGGCGGTATGGGTGATCCTGCGGGCAATGGAGGCGCTGGACCTGCTACCGCTGACCGATCGCCGCCATCTGATCGAAAAGCTCGGGCTGACAACGCAGGAGCGCGACCAATGGGACGACGTGAGCCGACGCATGTTCGTTCCATTCCACGACGGCGTGATCAGCCAGTTCGAGGGCTATTCGGAACTGGCGGAACTGGATTGGGATCACTATCGGCACCGATACGGAAACATCCAACGACTCGACCGGATCCTGGAAGCCGAGGGCGACAGCGTGAACAACTACCAGGCGTCCAAGCAAGCCGACGCGCTGATGCTGCTCTACCTGCTGTCTTCCGACGAGCTGATCGGCCTGTTGGCCCGGCTTGGCTACCGCTTCGCGCCCACACAAATCCCAGGCACCGTGGATTACTATCTTGCCCGCACCTCGGATGGATCTACCCTGAGCGCTGTCGTGCATGCGTGGGTTCTCGCCCGCGCCAACCGGAGCAATGCCATGGAGTACTTCCGTCAGGTCCTGCGCTCCGATATCGCCGACGTCCAGGGCGGCACAACCCAGGAAGGAATTCACCTGGCGGCCATGGCTGGCAGCATCGACCTGCTGCAGCGTTGCTATTCCGGATTGGAACTGCGCGACGACCGGCTGGTGTTGAGCCCGCAATGGCCGGAAGCACTTGGACCACTTGAGTTTCCGTTTGTGTACCGCCGCCACCAGCTGAGCCTGCGAATCAGTGGCCGAAGCGCCACATTGACCGCAGAAAGTGGAGACGCCGAGCCAATTGAGGTCGAATGCCGTGGCCACGTGCAGCTGCTACGGTGCGGGCACACCATCGAAGTCGGTTGCAGCAGGTGACCAATGTCGCACATGGTGGGTCGACGATCTCTCCTGGAAAGGACGGCCGGCCGCGGTCTCCCTTATTGCGTTGGGTGTTGTGTGCTCGTCGCCTGCGACTAAGGGCACTCCACCGGGATAGCCGCGACCAGAGGCGTGTCGACTCCGATCGGGCCCACCGCTGCGGCACCACCCGGCGAACCCAGCGGAGCCACTCGGCCCGGCAGGACTTGGTGGAAAAAGGCGGCGTTGTCCCCCAGATGCTGGTGTTGATCGTCGGGTAGATCGCCTTCCCAGTAGATCGCCTCGACGCGGCAGGCCGGTTTGCACGCACCACAATCCACGCACTCGTCGGGGTTGATGTAGAGCATTCGGGCGCCCTCATAGATACAGTCGACCGGACACTCCTGCACACAGGACTTGTCCATCACATCCACGCACTCACTACCGATCACATAGGTCACAAACGGCAAGCTACCGGCCCGATGCCGAGGATCGCGCCTATCCAAAGACCCCTACCGGAAAGGACCAAAGGCCTTATTCGTCAAGTTCGTCACTGGCACGTCGACGCGGGGTGCAAGAAAACCGGGGCGGTTCACCCGACCGCCAGCGGGATTCACGCTCCCCCAGGCCATAAACTTACGATAGCCCGTCATTTCAAGAGCGCGAGAAGTTCATCGACACTCCCGGTGGTCAAGATCTGATCCGCGGGAACCGCAACGACCGTGTCGCTCAAGGGAAAGCGGTGTTCGCCAGGGTAGACGATTGCCAACCTCGCCAGTTGGAGGTCGACAAGAGCCGAGCGCATCGACCGGGAAATCGACGGTGTAGACGTCCGCTTGATCTCGAATCCATAGGGACGGCCAGATAATTCGACATAGAGATCGAGTTCGGCGTCTTGCTGGGTGCGCCAGTAATACAGCGGATTCGGGGCGAGCAGGGCCGCAAGCTGCTCGAGCACGAACCCCTCCCAGCTCGCGCCGAGCTTCGGATTGCGTTCGAGGGCAAGCCGATCGTCGATACCGAGCAACCTGTGCAACAAACCGGTGTCCCGGATGTAGATCTTGGGTGATCGGCGTTGTCGCTTTCCGATGTTGGCGAACCAGGGCGTCAGCTGACGGACGACGAGTGCATCGGTGAGCGCATCGAGGTATCGCCGCGCCGTCGTCTGAGCAACGTCGAGTGAGCGGGCAAGTTCTGCGCCGCTGAAGAGCTGGCCATGGTAGTGGGCGAGCATCGTCCACGCGCGCCGCATCGTCGCGGCCGGAATGCGCACACCAAGCTGGGCGAGATCGCGCTCCAGAAACGTGGTGATGTAGCCGTCGCGCCACGCCGCGGAGTCCTCGTTGGAGCGTGCCGTGAACGAGGGCGGTAGACCCCCACGCAACCAGAGGCGATCGGCGGCCGAGGATCCGACGTCGCGGACCGTCAGGCCGGACAACTCCACCAACTCGACGCGTCCGGCCAAACTTTCGGACGCCAGCCCGACAAGATCGGGTGAGGCGCTACCCAGGATAAGAAACCGGGCCGGCATGACAGGCCTGTCGACGAGCACGCGTAGGACCGGAAACAGATCCGGAATCCGTTGCGCCTCGTCGATCGTGATCAACCCGCTAAGGCCGGATAAAGCCAACATCGGGTCGGCAAGCCGTGTCGCGTCGACGGGATTTTCGGCGTCAAACGTACATTCGGGTGCGGACTTGCCCACCAGCCGGCTAAGGGTGGTCTTGCCGGCTTGACGAGGTCCGGTAAGCAACACCACCGGCGCTCGGTGTAGCGCGCGTCGCAACCGCGCGGCGGCGTCGCGGCGTTCGATCAACATGCATGAAATTCTAGCGGTAGGCGCTGATATTTCATGGTTAGCCGCCCCCGGGAGACTCGGTGGTGGGTCCCACACGCCTAGAAAGTCGCCGGCGATAACGACCGGCCAGGTCAGCGGGGTTGGCCGCAGCCCGATAAGGCTCTCGATCTCGTCCATCAGGCATGCTCCACATCGCCTGCACCAGGGCAAAGCTGCACCGGTCGTGCGAGCCGGTTAGCAAATAGCACGTTCATACACATAAATGTGTATAGTGGTGTTGTGTCACGGACCAACATCGAGATCGACGACGAACTCGTGGCCGCCGCACAGCGGATGTACCGACTCGATTCCAAGCGAAGTGCCGTCGACCTCGCGCTGCGCCGGCTCGTGGGTGAACCGTTGGGCCGCGATGAGGCTTTGGCGCTGCAGGGCAGCGGTTTCGACTTCAGCAACGATGAGATCGAATCGTTCTCGGATACGGACCGCAAGCTCGCCGACGAGTCGTAGATGATCGTCGACACCTCGGTCTGGATCGCATATCTCTCCACGTCAGAGTCGTTGGCCAGTCGCTGGCTAGCCGATCGCATTGCCGCTGACTCGACGGTGATCGTGCCCGAGGTGGTGATGATGGAGCTGCTGATCGGTAAGACCGATGAGGACACCGCCGCACTGCGCCGACGGCTCCTGCAGCGATTCGCTATCGAACCGCTGGCCCCGGTCCGCGACGCGGAAGATGCCGCCGCCATTCACCGGCGCTGTCGTCGCGGCGGCGACACCGTACGCAGCCTGATCGATTGCCAGGTGGCCGCGATGGCGTTGCGGATCGGGGTCGCCGTGGCGCATCGTGATCGCGACTACGAGGCGATCCGCACACATTGCGGACTACGCACCGAGCCGTTGTTCTGACTGCGGACACCCGGACGATTTCGTGTCTCACATCTGACCCGTGGCCGTCGTCGTCCGCCGCCGGGTACATCGACATAGTGGACCAGGGAACATCGCCAGCGCATGAGTGAGCGCGGATACCACCCGGTCCGGGGACGCGTTGGCGCTGGCCGAAGCCGACCGGCCCAGCGATGACATCGACTTCAAGGACGTTCGGCTTTCAGCGCGACGATCATCCGCCTCAGGCTGTCGCGGGTCGCTTGCAGCGCGGCCGGGTCTACGGCGTCAGCAAGTCGGTTGTTGACGACGATGGCGCGTTCGGTGATTGCCTGGAGAACGCGGCGACCATTCTCGGTTAGCACCAGCAGTGGTGATGTGCGGTGGTCGGGGTTGTGTCTGAGCTCGGCCAAGCCGCAAACGACCAGATCGTTGGCCACTCGCTGCACCCCCTGACGGGTAACACCAAGGCGGCGAGCGGCTTGGGGCACGGTCAGCGCTCGATCGGAGACCACGCTCAGCAGCTGCCATCGCGCCTGCGTGTGCCCCTCTCTGGCAGCGACCACCTCACCTGAGCGCCGTAGCAGGCCAGCGAGCTCGAATACGTCTGCTACCAGCCGAGCGATCTCATCGGACATCCCGCCTCCAACTTTGACAATATATTGTCATCATGGTTCGATGCTGTCAAAATCGAAACGGTCCTGTCGTCGTCGTGAAACCCTTCGCATCGGAGAAAAGATGAGCGCTCCAATTACGAATCTTCAAGCCGCACAGCGTGATGCCATCATGAACCGACCAGCGGTCAACGGCTTCCCCCATCTGGCCGAGACGCTGCGCCGCGCCGGTGTCCGAACCAATACCTGGTGGCTACCGGCGATGCAAAGCCTGTACGAGACTGATTACGGTCCAGTCCTTGACCAAGGCGTGCCCCTGATCGACGGCGTGGCCGAGGTCCCGGCATTCGACCGCACGGCCCTCGTCACTGCGCTGCGCGCCGATCAGGCGGGTCAGACGTCTTTCCGAGAGTTCGCCGCGGCAGCCTGGCGAGCCGGTGTGCTCCGCTACGTCGTGGACCTCGAGAACCGCACCTGCACCTACTTCGGCCTGCATGATCAGACGTATATGGAGCACTACGCGGCAGTGGAGCCTTCCGGTGGTGCCCCTACGAGTTGAGCTGCGCCCGTCGCAGCGACATTCCAGCAGACCGCGACGTCAGTCTTGGGCGGCCTGACTATCGCGATGATCCGTCGCCCGCTCATCAACCCGGTTCGTGGTCAAGACTTTTCACCGGGGCGACGTTTCCTGGGGCTAGTAAGGCGGTTGCCGATCTTCGTGAAGCGGCGGTGTCCGAGACCCACGACACCAAGGACGTGTTAGCCGCTTTGGCCGCGCGCAAGTCCCCGGTGCGACCTTTCTGATGCGATCGACGATGTAGGTGGGATCTCGTGCTCTTCGCACCAGTCGTTGGGATCCTGGGCGATTCCGGACGCTTTGTCGGTGGTGACGCGGTCGATGATCCAGCCTAGCGCCGAACCCGAGCCGAGCAGGCAACGCCCGGCCCCAAGTGGTGCGCACCGCCGCCGTGGATCTTGATGGGAGCACGCGAAGCTCACTGGTGCACCATCCTTGTGTCGGTGACCTTGGATGGATTGCCGATGCACCCAAGGCGCCGCTGGGTTATCGCCCTGCTCGCTCGACAGCCGTGATGTCCACGATGAGTTCTGCGGAGTCCGGCGGTAGCCCCGGACGCGCCGACCGTCGACAGGACTGAGCGCCGACGAGCGCCGAACAGTGAGCGGCCCAAACCACTACCCTGCCCAACGAGCCGCGGAACGGCGTCACGGGTGGAATCGATTGGGCGCGAGATGATCACGCGGTGTCGATCGTCGATGCGCGTGGGCGCGAGGTTCGCCGCGCCACGATCGAGCACAACGCCGCCGGACTGCGCGAGCTGCTCGAGCTGCTGAGCCGGGCCGGTGCCCGCGAGGTCGCCATCGAACGCCCGGACGGCCCGGTCGTGGATACCCTGCTCGAGGCCGGGATCACGGTGGTGGTGATCAGCCCCAACCAGCTGAAGAATCTGCGCGGTCGTTACGGCTCGGCTGGCAACAAGGACGACCGGTTCGACGCGTTCGTGCTCGCCGACACGTTGCGCACCGACCGGTCCCGGCTGCGCCCCCTGCTGCCCGACACCCCGGCCACGGCCACCCTGCGCCGGACCTGCCGCCCCCGCAAAGACCTCGTCGCCCACCGGGTTGCGTTGGCCAATCAGCTGCGCGCGCACCTGCGCGTCGTCTTTCCGGGTGTGGTCGGGTTGTTCGCTGACCTTGACTCGCCGATCAGCCTCGCGTTTTTGACGTTTTTGCCCCGTTTCGACTGCCAGGACCGCGCGGACTGGCTGTCGGTCAAGCGCCTGGCCGGCTGGCTGGCCGCCGCTGGCTACTGCGGCCGTGCTCCACGACCGGCTCACCGGTGCCCCGCGCGGCGCCACCGGTGACGAGGGTGCCGCCAACGCCCACATCACCCGGGCCATGGTCGCCGCGCTCACCAGCGTCGCGACCCAGATCAAGACGCTCGACGCGCAGATCGCCGAACAGCTCTCCTTGCACGCCGACGCGCATATCTTCACCTCCCTGCCCCGCTCCGGCACCGTCCGCGCCGCCCGGCTGCTCGCCGAGATCGGGGACTGCCGAGCCCGTTTCCCCACGCCCGAATCGTTGGCCTGCCTGGCTGGCGTCGCCCCCTCCACCCGTCAGTCCGGCAAAGTCAAACACGTCGGATTCCGTTGGGCCGCAGACAAACAACTCCGCGACGCCGTCTGCGACTTCGCCGGTGACAGCCGCCGAGCCAACCTCTGGGCCGCCGACCGCTACAACCGCGCCATCGCCCGAGGACACGACCACCCCCACGCCGTGCGCATCCTGGCCCGCGCCTGGCTCTACGCCATCTGGCACTGCTGGCAAGACGGCGCCGCCTACCACCCTGCCAACCATCGCGCCCTCCAGGCACTGCTCAACCAAGATCAAGACCGGGCGGCTTGACACAGGGCTACTCATCGGCCTAGCGGGTGGGCGCCACCAGCGGGTAGCACGAACGAAATCCTTGATGCCCCAAACCGTTTAAGCGTTACTGCAGGGTACAGGTACCGAGCGGGACCCGCTGCCGGGCCTAGTTGCTTATCGGTGGTGGTTGCGGCTGGAAGGGTTCATACCACCACCAGTCGGCGCGCTCGCCGGTGGGCCCAGGCCACGGCGCTACCGCCGGCGGCGGCTTCGTCGACGCCCGCGCCAACGATCCCGCGCTCAAAGGTCGGCCCGCGCTGTCGGCGACGGTGAGGTTGTCTGCCGGTCCGGTAATGGTGATCAGGCCCCGATGGTGTGCCCGGTGGTGATACGGGCACACCAGCACCAGGTTGGCCAGCTCGGTGGCCCCACCGTCCTGCCAATGTCGGATGTGGTGGGCGTGCAAACCCCGGGTGGCCCCACAACCGGGAACCACACACGTGCGGTCGCGATGCTCAAGCGCACGACGCAACCGACGATTGATCTGACGAGTCGTTCGACCGCAGCCAATGACCTGCCCGTCACGTTCAAACCAGGCCTCAAAGGTGGCATCACAGAGCAGATATCGGCGTTCGGACTCGCTGAGCAGCGGACCCAGGTGCAGGCCAGCGGCACGCTCCTGCACGTCTAGATGCATCACCACGGTGGTGTGCTGCCCATGTGGCCGACGAGCCACCTCGGCGTCCCAGCCGGCCTCAACCAGACGCAGAAACGCCTCAACATTGCCCGGCAACGGGGGCCGCTGATCCGACACACCGTCGCTGTTGTCGTGATCACGCTTGTACTCGGCGATCAACGCATCCAGATGAGACTGCAACGCCGCATCGAACTTCGCCGCCTCCACGTGCGGAAGCTTGATTCGCCAACAACTGAACTGCTCATCGGCGCTCCTGGTGATCGAGGGCCGCGGATCCGGCCGAAAATCCGGTTCGGGTTCGGGTCGCGGTTCCAACTTGAGCGCGGTCCGCAACTGATTCACCGTGGCAACCCCGGCCAACTGCGCATAATGCGCATCCGAACCCTCACCCGCCCGCCCCGCGATCACCCCAACCTGATCCAACGACAACCGCCCCTCCCGCATACCCCGGGCGCAGCGCGGAAACTCCGGCAACCGCCGCGCCACCGTGGCGATCGTGTGGGCGTTGCCCGACGAGCAGCCCATCTTCCAGGCCACCAACCCCGCCACCGACCGCGCCCCCGTCACACCCCACAACCCGTCGCGATCCAGCTCAGCCACGATCTCCACAATGCGCCCATCAATCGCATTGCGCTGACCGGCCAACTCCGCCAACTCCTCAAACAACACCTCCACACGCTCGGCAGGACTGACTACCGCTGCGCCAGACGTCGCGGTCGAGGACATGAGTTCATCATCGCAGCAGGGTCTGACAACTCCGGCCAACCCGAATCCACGCCCGGGGCCGTGCCGTCATCACCCCGCAAAGAAATGCTCGGCTCCGGCTCCGCCCCCGCCGGGGCCAAGGGCACACGAGACAACGAAATCAGCGAACCCACCATGGAAACGCTCAACGGCGTGGGCCGCGAAGCCGGCGAAATGCTGGGAGCAGCTGGTGGACATCGCATAGATAGGCCCCAGACCCAGCCAGCACGGCTCCAACCGTCGACGCGCCTAGCTGCAAAATCGCATGCTTGTCAGCGGATACCGGTATATTTTCCGGTATGTTTTCAGAGCCTTATCCGACCGATGGCGAAGTCATGACGGAACTCGGCGACAAGTTCCTTGCTGCTCTTGTTGGCACCATCAGGGATACGCGCTTCGACATCGCCGACATGCGGAACTGGCGGCCGGGATGGTTTCCGACCATGCATAGCCGGTGTCTGTCCAACCTCATCCACGACAGAATCTGGGCACACCTGGTCACCCTCATCGCGAGCAATCCAGGCACCAGCATCAAGGACAAGGGTGCCACCCGCGAGATTGTGGTTGGCGCACACCTGCGGTTGCGAATCAAACGCCACCACGCAGGTGACGAGATCAGCACCTACCCGACCCGAACCGCCATCGAATTCTGGCAACAGGGCAGCCAGCCCGCCTTCCCGGGGCTGGAAGAGGTTCGCATTGCGGTGGGCTATCGGTGGGACCCTGATACCCGCGAGATCGGAGCCCCCCTGCTGTCGCTTCGCGACGGGAAAGATCACGTCATCTGGGTAGTCGAACTCGACGAGCCTGCGGCCGGCGTGAAGATCACCTGGACCCCGATCGAGCCGACACTACCGTCCATCGACTTCGGTGACTTGGGTGAAGACTCTGGAGCATCGGGGGAACGATGAACGGCCTGGGAGACGTGCTCGCGGTCGCCCGGAAGGCTCGTGGACTCACCCAGATCGAATTGGCCGAGCTGGTGGGACTCACCCAGCCGGCGATCAACCGGTACGAATCAGGCGACCGTGACCCCGACCAACACATCGTGGCCAAGCTGGCCGAAATCCTCGGTGTGACCGACGATCTGCTCATACACGGGAACAGGTTTCGAGGTGCGCTCGCAGTCGATGCGCATATGCGCCGCCACAAGACCACGAAGGCGTCGGCCTGGCGTCAGCTGGAGGCCCGGTTGAACCTGTTGCGCGTGCACGCGTCATTCCTCTTCGAGGAAGTGGCTATCAATAGCGAGCAACATGTGCCCGCGTTCGACCCGGAGTTCACCGCCGCCGAGGACGCCGCCCGGTTAGTCCGTGCCCAGTGGCGCATGCCGATGGGCCCGGTCGTCAACCTGACCCGGTGGATGGAGGCCGCGGGCTGCCTGGTGTTCGAAGAGGACTTCGCCACCCAGCGCATCGACGGGTTGTCGCAGTGGGTCGACGACTACCCCGTCATGCTGATCAACGCCAACGCAGCACCCGACCGAAAACGCTTGACCCTTGCCCACGAACTCGGCCACCTCGTGCTGCATTCCACCAACCCCACGGAGAACATGGAGACCGAAGCCACCGCCTTCGCCGCCGAGTTTCTCATGCCCGAGAGCGAGATTCGGCCCGAGCTGCGTCGGCTCGATCTCGGCAAGTTGCTCGAACTGAAACGGGAATGGGGCGTCTCGATGCAAGCCCTCCTGGAGCGGGCATATCGCATGGGCCTGGTATCGGCCGAGGCTCGCACCAAGCTCTACAAGGCGATGAACGCGCGCGGCTGGAAAACCAAAGAGCCAGGCATCGAGTCCATCGTGCGAGAAAAACCGAGCCTACCCGCCCACATCGGCATGACACTCCGAAGCCGCGGATTCACCGACCAGCAAGCCGCCGCCATCGCCGGATACGCCAATCCTGCGGACAATCCATTCCGCCCCGAAGGTGGCCGCCTCCATGCGATTTGACTTCCGATTGACGCTGGGTTGTCATGCCGACGGCGCCAGGTGCGGTCACACAAGGCGGCCGGAACAGGCATCGATTCTTGGCGACGCCGTTGCTGTACCGATAGCGACTGCCCCGTATCGATCCCAGGGAACGTGACCATGGTCGTAGGGATGACTTGACAGTTTCAACGGGGTGCGACCACCGTTGCGCTCAGAAGGCATACGTTGGTGGAACACGTCGGAAAGCTGGGAGGTGAATCTGATGGCTGGCGACCAAGAGCTGGAACTGCGGTTCGACGTTCCTCTTTACACGCTTGCCGAGGCATCGCGGTACCTGGTGGTTCCCCGCGCCACCCTGGCTACGTGGGCTGACGGCTACGAGCGTCGGCCGGCCAACGCACCGGCGGTCCAGGGGCAACCGATCATCACGGCTCTTCCCCACCCGACCGGCAGTCACGCTCGGCTCCCATTCGTCGGAATCGCCGAGGCGTATGTGTTGAACGCCTTCCGCCGAGCGGGCGTCCCTATGCAGCGGATCCGGCCATCCCTCGACTGGCTAATCAAGAATGTCGGGCCACACGCGCTTGCGTCCCAGGATTTGTGCACGGACGGTGCCGAGGTGCTCTGGCGGTTCGCTGAACGGTCCGGGGAGGGCAGTCCTGATGATCTGGTGGTCAGGGGGCTGATTGTCCCGCGATCCGGGCAGTACGTCTTCAAGGAGATCGTCGAGCACTACCTGCAACAAATCAGCTTTGCCGACGACAACCTGGCTTCGATGATTAGGTTGCCGCAGTACGGCGATGCCAACGTCGTCCTCGATCCACGCCGCGGCTATGGGCAACCGGTGTTCGACGGAAGCGGCGTCCGGGTAGCTGACGTGCTCGGCCCATTGCGCGCCGGCGCGACGTTCCAGGCTGTCGCCGACGACTACGGTGTGACCCCGGACCAGCTTCGAGACGCGCTCGACGCCATTGCAGCCTGATCGGAATCTCCTCGCCGACCTCGATCACATCTTTGTCGACCGGAGTTTGGGCGCTGTGCAAGTCCCGCAACTCCTTCGGGATGCCGGATTCCGGCTGACAACGATGCGGGAGCACTACGGCGAGACGCAGGCTCAGAGTGTCAGCGACCACAAGTGGATCGCAATGACCGCCGAGTGCGGCTGGATTGGATTTCACAAGGATGCCAATATCCGGCGCAACGCCGTCGAGCGACGGACGGTGCTCGACACGGGAGCCCGGCTATTCTGTGTGCCGCGGGCCGACATCCTGGCAGAGCAAGTCGCGGCACGGTATATTGCGTCCCTTGCGGCGATTGCCCGTGCCGCACGATTTCCGGGACCATTCATCTACACGGTTCACCCGAGCAAGATCGTTCGCGTGCTCTAGTCGTTCATCGCTCCGTTAACCGCCGGCGAGGCCGTCGACGATCTTCATGGTCTCGACGCTGACGGTGGTCACCTTCTTGATGAGGTCGACGATGTAGGTGGGATCGTCGTGTTCGTCGCACCAGTCGTTGGGGTCGTTGACGATGCCCGACGCTTTGTCGGTGGTGACGCGGTAGCGCTCGATGATCCAGCCGAGCGCCGAGCGGGAGCGAGCAGGTAGCGCTCGGCCTCGTCGGGAATGCCGGCGATGGTGACGCGGGAGTAGAACGATCGCCAAGTGGTCGGTCTTGGCTGCCCACTTCATCCCCGGCGCCACCGGCAGGTCTCGCGGTCATCTCGACCAACGGAGGGCCGTCGGTGGTTCGTATCCGGCCAAGAACGGCGAGAACGGTTTGTGCCTCTATGCCAGGGTGAATGTCTCATCTCCCAGGCGGACGGTGATATCCAGTTCTCCGCCAAGAGCGGACACGTATTTGCGCAGTGTGTTGACCTGTGCGGAGCCGATGTCGCCGTTCTCGATGCTGGATACCCGGCTCTGCCGGATGTGCGCCAGCGCAGCCACCTGGACCTGGGTGAGTGACTGAGCCGCGCGCAGCTCCCGGAGCCGGAATGCCCGCACTTCATCGCGCATTCGTGCCTTGTGCCGGTCCACCGCCTCCCGGTTAACGGGACGTACGGCGTCCATGTCCCGTAGTGTCATCGCCATCGTGCCACTTACCCTTTCTTGCGCTTGCGCCTCTTTGGCTTCGTGTCCTCGAACTGTGCGAGATGTTCGGCAAACATCTCATCGGCCGCTTTGATCTTCTCGTCGTACCACTGGGTCCACCGCCCGGCCTTGTTACCGGCGGCCAGCATGATCGCCTGCCGCGCCGGGTCGAAGGCGAACAGAATGCGGACCTCGGACCGCCCTTGTGATCCTGGACGCAGCTCCTTCATGTTCTTGTGGCGCGACCCACGCACCGTGTCCACCAGAGGACAGCCAAGTGCGGGGCCCTCTTCCTCGAGAACCTCGATAGCTGCGAACACCAATTCGTAGGTCTCTCGGTCCAAGCCGTTGAGCCAGGCGGAGATGCGCTCCACATCCGCCGTCCACCCCACAGAGTCGCAGAGTAGCGCGATACGCGATATCACACAAGGGTGATATTCCTCCGGGTAAGAGCAGCGGGCGACGGGGCTACCGTCGAGGAAATGCCGGCAGGCGAGGACGGACTCTGCGCACCCGGGCCGTTGAAACAGTAGCCTGTGCCAGGCCGAGAATTCATCCCCACGTATGAGGCAGTACAGTGCGCCGCCGTGCGCGTTCTCCCATGGAACGTTCACGGGCTCCCGTGGATGACAGGCGTTTCATGAACGCCAGCGCCGCCGCAACCCGACCGAAAGCGGTTGACCCCAAGGAGAGCTGGAAGTCGAGGCCACCACCTTCGCCGCGGAGTTGCTCATGCCCGAGAGCGAGACTCGTCCCGAAATACGCCGGCTCGATTTCGGCAAGTTGCTCGAACTGAAGCGGGAATGGGCGTCGACCCGCTCGACCAGCCCCAGCCGGGTGACCAGCCCCAGCCGGGTGACCAGCCGATGCACCGCGGCGATCCCACCGAAGCCGGTGGCATCGATGTTGGCGCCGACCTCGTAGCGCACCGCGCCCGAACCCAGCATCGGCCTGGGCTGCGCCGCCCAGCGTCCAGCCCGCGCGTGCCGCGCCGCCACCCTGCGCCCTCGGCGTGTGATGTTTCGCCGACTCTGTTCATGGGTTATCTTCTTCACCACAAAGGCCTTTCCTGCTGGGCTGTGTTGAGGTCGCAAACCCAGCCAGGGTAAGGCCTTTGGCCTCTCCTACCCGGCCGACACGCTTACTGAAGGCCTAGTCTAGGCAGGCCATTCAATCTGCGGAATCGAAAAATTCGGTTCCAGCCTGCTCGTTTCCTTTCCGACAGCGATCTGACGTTGCGTAACGTCATTTGTACGGACTCTTTTAGCGGCATTGATTTCAGATGCCAACGCCGTCTGTGCTGTAGCGCCGATTGGCCGAAACTGTAAATTTGTATGATTATTTAAATCTTTGACGAACACGCGCCACAAACGTACTATCTCTTTGGCAAAGTCCACCGGCATCTCATTCAACGGTTTTGTTTGCGCGTGGTCGTCATATGTTGGTAACTGTGTAACCGGCCGCCTATCTTGCGCGTGCATCATATGACTATGAATCGGCCTTCTCCAGTGAAATTGATACAAGATCGATCCGATAAGCGGTACCTTGTACACAGTGCAATTGTAGTAATTCGCGTTTTGTCCTACGCTTGTATTCTGCGTGAAGAATTCAAACAGCGTCCGGGCGTGCAGCACAGTCGAATCGAGTGCGTAGACCTGCATGCTATAGCCGTCAATCCCAAGATTCATACAATGTTGCGCGTGCCATTCTGTTGCAGCACGCAATAACCATGCCAGCTCTTTGGTCAAGTGCTCCTCTAGATAGTGCTCTAGCTGAGCGACGCTTGTCATCGCTGGCGTTCGTTGAACCATCCTAAAAGGATAGCGTTGAACCATCCTAAAAGGATAGCGGTTTCATGGCGCTGCCTAACTAATTTGGAAGCTGCGCAGCGCCGTTGGGCCCCGGCCAGCATCTGCTGCGCGCCCTCGCGCACAATCTCATCGATCACCGACGACACCGGGCCCGCCAACACGACCGGCACGGCAGAATCACGATTGCCGACCTCAGGGACTACATTGCGCATGGGCGTACCTTCCCGAACCAGCGCGCCAACGCCGGTCCTTGATCAGACAAATGGACTTCAGATCATCCTCGGGGAGGTGCGCCCAATCACGCCGCTTCGCCGAGGCTCATCCACAGGTTCTGATCATTGCTCAAGCAAGAAGGCGCGGCCGTATTGACAGTATCGCGGAAGACTTTCGTTTCCGGGCGTTTTGTCGCATCCGAATGTCAACAACCGGTCGATTCAGCTTGCGGAGGAGGTTGGGGACACTTGAGAACACGTCCACCGACTTTCTGCATGTCCGGATTGCTAGGGTCCGCTTCGGCAACGAAGTCTGCCCACGCCCAACCACCACCGGCCATGTGCGGTCCAAGCTGCTTGTAATTGAACCCGGCGTCGTCGAAGTAACAGAAGTTGCTGTTCATAGTGTTGAGGGAAGGGGCGTCCAGGTTCGACAGGACCTCAGGCATAGTTCGCTCACGCGGAATCGCTACCGCCATGGCGTGCCTGCCAACCCCTGGGTTGTCCTCTGAAATTCGCCTCTGTAGTGCCACCATCAGCCTGGCCGCACGAGTTATCCCGTCTTGCTGCTTCAGCATTCGCGGAACACGCCGAAGCAAGATGTTCGCATACATTTTCTCAGTCAACGCAGCTCCCGTGATACGGAAGCTCGCCGAGTGCCCCGGCGCTCGGCGGATTCGGTAGCACTTGAACTCGTTTTGGTTGGCCGGGATCGGCGCTTCCGGATCGAAGTTCGAAATCTCGGCGACGAGAGGAATCCTGCGGCGGTCGAAGCCGGCGATGATAATCCCGAGCCGTTTGTCCTCCCAACCCTTCCCGGTCGGTAATTGGCCGATCTGCCCGGAGGCCCAGTACCGAAGCGCATCGACTCCGTCTTCGAACGAGGCGTAGTCGCATAGGGTCTCGGCGAGCCACTCCGATGTTGACTTCTTCTGGGCGGGATCGATGCGAGCAAGCCCTGTGAACCCGACCGTGAAGCTTGTATTCCAGCACACCAGTTTGGTGTAGTCGTCATCGAACACTGACCCGTCCGGTCTCGACAGTCGCCGATCGGCAACCTGGATGACCAGGTCGTCGGTCGTAACCGTCTGAATCAACGTCATGATGCTGCTACCGATGCGCCAAGTTGGTCCGTATTGCACAAGGTGTGCAGACGGAGAGGATCAGATTTGTCAGAGTTCGAGAATGACCACGGTGGTCCGCGCTGCTTCCGCCGCGGGGCCTCGGTGACGGGCGTCGCCCTCGGGCGGGGCGCCGCCGGGCAAGGTTAAGCGGTAGTTGGCCTGTCACGTTGAATCCGAACCCGCTGATGCAAGTGCCACAATGCTGTCCACGATCTTCATGGTCTCGACGCTGACGGTGGTCACCTTCTTGATCAGGTCGACGATGTAGGTAGGGTTCGCGTGCTCGTCGCACCAGTCGTTGGGGTCGTTGACGATTCCGGACGCTTTGTCGGTGGTGACGCGGTAGCGGTCGATGATCCAGCCCAGCGCGGAGCGGGAGCCGAGCAGGTATCGCTCGGCCTCGTCGGGAATGCCGGCGATGGTGACACGCGAGTTGTAGATGATCGTTGAGTGGTCTTGCTTGGACTTCCATTTCATCTTTTCGACGCGCCAGGTCTCGCGGTCCTCCGGATCTGCGCCCGGTTTGAGTTGCACATCAAGGGGATACGGCTTGACCGACTCGTAGCCGACATGTAAGTCGGCTAGTTTCCGGCCGGCGCTGGCGAGCTGGTCGAAGCGTTCGCGGGTCTCCGGTGTTGGGATGTGCGGGAGCATCTTCTTGAGGTCAGCGGCGTATTTTGTGCGGTAGGCGGGGTCATGCAGCAGGCCGTAGACGTAGTAGAAGATGTCGTCTTTGGTGACTTGGTCGCCGATCGTGTCGCGGTAGAGCTTGAGGATGACGCCGGTGATGTTGTCGACGCGGCGGTAGCCGTGGTCGTCTACTTCGGCGTTGGTGGTGGACTCGAAATCGAGTTCGCCGTCACGTGGTTCGGTCTTCTCGTAGGTCCAGCGCGGGAAGAATTGACCGTTGCTTGAGCCCCAGAATGCGAGATCGGGGATAGCGTTTAGCATCAGACACGAGAAGGGCTTGTCTGAGCCCATGCCAACCACGTAGTAACCGACATTCCCGTGCTCCGGCGTCGGAAACATCGACGGAAGCTGGTAGGTACAGTTGTTGAGCTGCTGGTTGGGGTCGAGGTAGGCGTGCTCTTTCGTAAATGGTCGGTACGTGCCGAGCCGCATTCCCGCGGGAGCGAATTCGATGCGAATGCCTTGTGCCACTTGCCGCTTGTTGATGCGGTCCCAGCTGAACTTGGCCGAGTCCACGGTAATGAGGGCGTCAACCGGCGGGGTCTTGGCGTCCCTTCCGCGGATCTCGTTGATCCGGTCGACCTCCGAGTTGTAGAAGTCGATCGTGCGTCCGATGTTGGCCTCGAGCGCACCACGTGAAAAGTTGTAACACCACGCATCCCGGCTGGTCTTCAAGCCCGCGGAATAGTTCGCGAAGACACGTGTCACGTCAAGAGCAGCCTTCTTGTCGCCGATAACCGGCCACGCGCTGAACGCGTCGTCGCGTTGGTTGACCCAGTCACCGTGCAAGTTGGGTGTGACTGTCTGCCATTCCACCGTGTCGAGGTAGCCGTCGCCGACGATCCGCAACTTCTCCTCGCGACTCAGGTAATCGCCGATGTCGCGGTAAAGGACATCGCATGGCCCGCTGTGCTTCGGATCCTTGATGCCAAGGAAGATCGCCACCGTGTTGCGACTCCCCCCGCCAAAGACCTTGCCGCCTTCCTGGCGTGAGAGTTCCCCAGCTGTGCGCTGGTTCCCCCGCAGGTTGTACACATATACCGCCGCGTAGTCGTCGGCGAGCGACAACCGCATGCCGTCTGCCGTGTTGCCGTCTATGTACCCACCATTGGAGACGAATCCGACAACACCGTTGTCACCAATGCGGTCGGTCGCCCACCGGAACGCGCGAATATACGAGTCGTACAGGCTGTTCTTCAGCTGCGCCGTCGACCGCTTCGCGTACGTCTGCTCAATCCGCCCGTCCAACGTCGGATACTTCACGTTGGCGTTCAGGTCGTTCGCGCTGCTCTGCCCCACCGAGTACGGCGGATTCCCGATGATCACGCTGATCGGCGTCGCCAGCTGTCGCAAGATCCGAGCGTTGTTGTACGGGAACATGATCGCGTCCATCGAGTCCCCGGCTTCGGAAATCTGGAACGTGTCGGCCAGCGCCATCCCGGGGAACGGCTCATAGGCGTCGGCGTCGGCGGTCTTGCCCGCCAAAGCATGGTAGGTCGACTCGATGTTCACCGCGGCGATGTAGTACGCCAGCAGCATGATCTCGTTGGCGTGCAGCTCTTGCGAGTACTTTCGGGTGAGGTCGGCGGCCGTGATCAGGTCGGACTGCAGCAGCCGGGTAATGAATGTGCCCGTCCCGGCGAAGCCGTCCAGAATATGCACGCCCTCGTCGGTCAGCCCGCGCCCGAAATGCTTGCGCGACACGAAATCAGCCGCCCGCACAATGAAGTCCACGACCTCGACCGGCGTGTACACGATCCCCAGCGCCTCGGCCTGCTTCTTGAAGCCGATGCGGAAGAACTTCTCGTACAGCTCGGCGATCACCTGCTGCTTGCCCTCGGCGCTGGTGACCTCGCCGGCGCGCCGTCGCACCGATTCGTAAAAGCCTTCCAACCGAGCGGTTTCGGCCTCCAGGCCGGCACCCCCGACGGTGTCGACCATCTTCTGCATGGCCCGCGACACCGGGTTGTGCGACGCGAAGTCATGCCCGGCGAACAGCGCGTCGAACACCGGCTTGGTGATCAGGTGCTGCGAGAGCATGCTGATCGCGTCATCGGGGGTGATCGAGTCATTGAGGTTATCGCGCAGCCCGGCCAGGAACTGCTCGAACGCCGCCGCCGCCGTAGCGTCGGCGCCGCCGAGCAGGGCGTGGATACGGGTGGTCAGCGTCGCGGCGATGTCGGCGACATCGGCGGCCCACTGCTCCCAATAGGTCCGGGTGCCAACCTTGTCGACGATGCGCGCGTAGATCGCTTCCTGCCACTGCGACAACGAGAACATCGCCAACTGCTCCGCGACGGCGGGTCCCGCCTCGTCGGAGGTCGGCCCGATGTGACCGCCCAACAGCTTGTCGCTGCCTTCACCGGTCTTCGTCGGCTTCACGTTCAGCGCAATGCTGTTCACCATCGCGTCGAAGCGCTCGTCGTGCGACCGCAACGCGTTGAGGGCCTGCCACACCACCTTGAACCGTTTGTTGTCGGCCAACGCGGCAGACGGCTCGACACCCTCGGGCACCGCCACCGGCAAGATGACGTACCCGTAGTCCTTGCCGGGCGACTTGCGCATCACCCGACCGACCGACTGCACCACGTCGACGATGGAATTGCGCGGATTCAGGAACAGCACCGCGTCCAGCGCGGGCACGTCGACCCCTTCGGAGAGGCAGCGGGCGTTGGACAGGATGCGGCATTCATCCTCGGCGACCACGCCTTTGAGCCAGGCCAGCTGTTCGTTGCGGACCAGCGCGTTGAACGTCCCGTCCACGTGGCGCACCGAACACGCCAGGCCCGGGCCGTCGTCAACCAATTCGCGGTATGCCTCAACCACTTTCGGGAACAGCTCGGCAACCTGCTTGGACGTCTTGATGTCCTTGGCGAACGCCACCGCCCGACGCATCGGCGGCTCACCGGCGACAATGCCGGTACCGGACCGCTTGGCCAGGCCATTCCAGCAGCCGACGATCTTGGAGGCGTCGTCGAGCATCAGCTCGCCGGAAACCCCGGAGAGTTCCTGCTGCAACCGGGGCGCGATCACGCCCTGATCGACGGTGAGCACCATCACCTTGTAGTCGGTGAGCAGCCCGCGCTCCACCGCCTCGCCGAACGACAGCCGGTGAAACTCCGGCCCGAACGTCAGCTCGTCGTCCATCGACACCAACTCGGCGGAGTGCTGGTCGGCCCTGTCCTTGATGCTCTCGGTGAAAATCCTTGGCGTGGCGGTCATATACAGCCGCCGGGCCGCCTTCAGATACTGACCGTCGTGCACCCGCACGAAGTTCGACTCATCGTCCCCCGCCAGCGTCACGCCGGTGGTGCGGTGGGCCTCGTCGCACATCACCAAGTCGAACTCGTCGACCCCCAGCCGTTGGGCCTTGGCCACCGTGGGCAGCGACTGGTAGGTGCAAAACACCACGGTCAGGCCCTGGGCGCGCCTGCGGTGCGCCATTTCGTGCAGCAATACCCGCGCGTCGGTGGTGACCGGGATCGGCACATCGTGGACGTGGTAGTCCTCGGCCGAGCGCGACACCTTGGTGTCCGAGCACACCGCGAACGCCCGCACATCCAGCTCACTCTGTGCGGTCCACTCCCGCAGCGTCTGGCTCAACAGCGAAATCGAGGGCACCAGCAACAGAATCCGCGCGCTGCCGCCGTTGTCGGCGGCGATGCGCTCGGCGATCTTGAGCGCGGTGAACGTCTTGCCGGTGCCGCAGGCCATGATCAGCTTGCCGCGATCGTTGCCCACCGCGAACCCGCGGAACACCGCGTCGATCGCCTGCTGCTGGTGCGGCCGCAGCTCGTGGCGTTTGGCCGGGGTCAGGTTCACCTGCAGGTCGCCGGCCGGCCAGGCGATGTCCCAGTCGATCGGCGATTCGGCGATCTCGGCCATGCCGATGCGCTGCACCGGGACCAACTGATCGGCCAGCGCGTCCTCGGCATTGCGGCCCCACCGATCCGTCGTGGAGATGATCACCCGGTTGGTGAAGCCCGTCTTGCCCGACGCGGTGAAAAACGAGTCGATGTCCCCCTTGGCCAGTGTGTGCGTCGGCTCGTAGAACTTGCACTGGATCGCGGTGTAGTTGCCGGTGTCACGTTCGCGGGCGACCAGGTCGATTCCGGTGTCGGTCCTGCCCCGCCGCTCCGGCCAGTCGATCCACCGCCACACCGCGTCGTACTGCTGGGCCATCGTCGGGTCCAGCTCGAAATAGCGCACCATCAACTGCTCGAACTTGGTCCCGCGCTCCGCGTTCGACGGAGCCTTCCGGAACGCCTCGATGACGTCGTGCACCGACCCCATAGTTCAATGACCATACTGGCGGCAACCGACACGTGGCGGGATCCCTCGCGTTCGATCCAACCCAACCAGCTCGGCCAACCGCATCGCGGGCCGGCATCTTCGCCGTCCTAACTCGGGAAATAGCGGTTGTCACTATCTGAGCGCAGCTATCTCATTTGCGGAGAACTAGCCCTGATCAATTCCTGCCTCGGTTACGTGTGTCATGATCAGCCGGCCAGTTCGAGGTTGAGGTGACCTTCACATAGTGAAGCCTCCCGGGTTTCGTGCGCACCTTCTTTCGAGGGAAGGACGCCACGCTGAGCTGCGAGTTCGTCGCCGAGCATCGAGCCCGGTTCGAGGTCGCTGCGATCTGTCGCGTGCTGTGTGGGCAGGGCTGCAGATCACCCGGAGAACCTTCTACGCCTGGGCAGCGTCGGCCGCCGTCTAGGCGTGCCCTGCGGGAGATGACGGTCACCGAGCCCCTGGCCGGTTACGACGGGCCCGATACCGATGGCCGCCGTAAGCCCGAGTCACTCTACGGTGCGGCCACGATCTGGGATCGACGAGCCATGTTCAGCCGGATAGGCGTGGATGAGGGCGGTGGTCAGCTTGGGAACGGTGTGGGTGAGTTCGTGTTCGGCGTCGTGGGCGATGCGGTGAGCTTGCGCGAGGTCCAGGGCGGGGTCGACGTCGAGTTCGGCATCGGCGTGCAAGCGGTGTCCGATCCAGCGCATCCGCACGCTGCGTACCGCCTGCACGCCGGGCCGGGCCGCCAGGGCTTGTTCGGCGGCATCGACCATCGCTGGGTCGACGCCGTCGAGCAGGCGGCGGAACACATCTCGCGCGGCAGTTCGTAGCACGGCCAGAATCGCCGCCGTGATGAGCAGGCCGACGATGGGGTCGGCCAGTGGGAACCCAAGTGCGACACCGCCGGCCGAGCACAGCACGGCCAGCGAGGTGAATCCGTCGGTTCGAGCGTGTAGTCCGTCGGCGATCAGGGCGGCCGAGCCGATGCGGTGCCCAACCCTGATGCGGTAGAGGGCAACCCACTCGTTGCCGATGAATCCGACCAGCCCGGCCAGGGCGACCCAGCCGACATGCTCGATCTGCTGCGGGTGGATCAGGCGGGCGATGGCTTCGTAACCGGCGATGATGGCCGACATCGTGATCATCGCGACCACGAACGACCCGGCCAGGTCCTCGACGCGACCGAATCCGTAGGTATATCGGCGAGTGGCGGGCTTGGCGCCCAACGCGAACGCGATCCACAACGGCACCGCGGTCAACGCATCAGCGAAGTTGTGGATGGTGTCGGCGGCCAGCGCAACCGACCCCGACATCACCACGATCACAATCTGGATGAGCGCGGTCAACCCGAGAACCAACAAGCTGATCTTGACCGTACGGATCCCTGCCGCAGTGGATTCCAGGGTGTCGTCGACGCTGTCGGCGGCGTCGTGGGAGTGCGGCGCGAAGATCTCCTTGATCATCGCCGGCACACCTCGTGAATGAGCGTGGTCGTGGGTCATCGGGCGCAGGCCCTTTGTGACAGCAGGCCAGATCGGCCGCGTTCGACCACCAAGCAAGCTCTTTTATCTGCATTCATACGCAGATAATAGCGGATGCTCTCGCCGGTTCCAGTACTAGCTGGGACGGACGACGATCACCGGGATTCTCACCGAATGGGCTACCGCGGAACTCACCGAACCCAACAGCATGCCGGAAAACCCCCCGCGCCCATGGCTGCCGACCACCACCAGCTGAGCTTGCTCAGAATGCTCGAGCAGCCACCGAGCGGGCTTGTCGCACACCAGCGATCGGTGCACGCGGACATCCGGATACTGCTCTTGCCAGCCGGCGAGGCGTTCAGCGAGGACCTCAGCCTCTCTCTTCTCGCGCTCTCGCCAATCCATCCCCAGAACCGGAAACATCCCCAGATCGGTCCAGGCGTGCAACGCCACCAGGTCCACCCTTCGGCGGGAGGCTTCGTCGAAGGCTAGGGCCGTTGCCGCCTCAGAGGCTGGCGATCCGTCGATGCCCACCAACACCGGTGCATCGGAGTCGGGAGTCGCGCCATTACCGGAATGAATGATGGCCACTGGACACCGCGCATGGTGGAGCAACGCGGTGCTGATCGAGCCGAGCAGCAGTCGACCCAATGCGCCCATCCCCTGGCTGCCGACGACCATCAACCAAGCCTGTTGGGATGCATCGATAAGCGTCGGCACAACATTGGAAAAGACCAACTCGGTATGCACCTGCGGCGGTTTGGACTCACCCAAGCTGTTGGTGAGCGCCTCGCGGGCCTGCTCAATGACCTGCTGTGCGTTGTCCTTTTGCCACTCAGTCATATTCGCGTACAGCTGGCCCACCGGCCAGCCGACAACCACAGGGGCAACAATGTGCAGCAGGGTGATGGGCAGCTGGCGCATGACGGCCTCACGGGCGGCCCAGGCTACCGCCGCGTTGGATTGCGCTGATCCGTCGACGCCAACGAGTATTCCGTATTTCGCTGTCGCAGCAGACATTTCACGCTCCTTGCGGTCGGAACACAGTCCATCAATCCATCAGCGCAGCGGTGCAGACCACCGCAGCAAGGTGCCTCCGGTCGGCATGTTCTCGACTGTGAATTCGCCGCCCGCGTCGTCGGCACGCTGGCGGAGATTGCGCAGGCCGCTTTCGGTGATGTCGCCGGAGATGCCGACACCGTCGTCGACGACCTCGACCCGCACATCATCCTCGACGCTGACGTTGATGGCCAGGCTGGTCGCGTTCGCGTGCCGGACAGCGTTGCTAACCGCCTCCCGCAGAACCGCTTCGGCGTGGTTGGCCAGGACGGTGTCGACAACGGACAGCGGGCCCGTGTACTGGACCGTGGTGTGCAGCGCGGGGATCGCGAGTTGGTCGATGACCTTGTCCAGTCGGTGGCGCAGACCCGTCGCCCGGGAGGGCCCGGCGTGTAGGTCGAAGATCGCAGATCGAATCTCCTGAATGATTTCCTGGAGATCGTCGATGCTGCTGTAGATGGATTCCCGGACGGCGGGGACACGTGCTCGCGGAGCGGCACCCTGCAGGGTGAGCCCGACTGCGAAGAGCCGCTGGATGACGTGGTCATGCAGATCACGTGCGATCCGGTCGCGATCGGTCAGGATCTCCACTTCTCGCATCTGTCGCTGCGCGGTCGCCAGCCGCCAGGCGAGCGCAGCCTGGTCAGCGAAGGCGGCCATCATATCGAGCTGTTTGTCGCTGAACGGCTGTTCATCGGCACTGCGAAGTGCGACCAGCACACCGGCAACAGTGTCGGCGGCACGCAGCGGCAGCACCAGGGCGGGCCCGGGCTCCACCGGGCCGTCGACCGCGAGGTCAAGCCGGTCGAACCGGCGGGGCGTACGGTCGTGAAAGACTCCCCCGATCGACGTTCCGCTGACGGCAACCGTCATTTGCTTGACCGCCGGGGAGATCTCTCCGGCCACCTCTACGATGACCAGGTCGTCGACCTCGCAAGCCGGCGCTTCGTCGTCGAGCGGCACCGCCACCAAGGTGGCTGCCCCAGCCATCAACGTCAACGCTTCCTCGGCGATGAGCCGAAACACCATGGCCGGGTCCGCACCGGCCAGCATCTGCGTTCCGATGTCGCGGGTTGCCTCGATCCACGCTTCCCGGGTCCGTGATTCCTCGAAGAGACGGGCATTGTCAACGGCAATCCCGGCCGCGGCGGCCAGCGCCTGCACCAGCACCTCGTCGTCATCGCTGAACGGCTGGCCATCTGCCTTCTCGGTCAAGTAAAGATTGCCGAACACCTCGTCGCGGATGCGCACTGGAACCCCGAGGAAGGTCCGCATCGGCGGATGGTGCAGCGGAAATCCAACCGATGCGGGATGCCGCGAGATATCGTCCAGCCGGATCGGCTTTGGCTCCTCGATCAGCGCGCCGAGAACACCTCGCCCCTCCGGCAATGAGCCGATGAGGTGCCGGGTCTCTTCGTCGATCCCCTCGTAGACGAATTCGACCAATCTATGGTCGTAACCGCGCACCCCGAGCGCCCCGTAGCGGGCATCCACCAACTCGGCGGCGGTATGCACAATGGCGCGCAGGGTGGCGTCGAGCTTGAGTCCCGATGTGATCGCCAAGATGGCGTCGATCAGACCATCCAGCCGGTCGCGGCCTTCGACGATCTGTTCAATCCGGTCTTGGACTTCCAGCAGCAGCTCTCGCAACCGAAGCTGCGACAGTGTCTCGCGCAATGGCGGGCTGCCAGGGTTAACGTTCGCCCTGTCAGGGTGTGTCACATAGCTATGTTGACACCGGAGCTGCGCTCAACCAACTGGTCTGGCTACCCAGCGGCACAGTCACAGATACTGCTGACCGACGACCAGCAGGGTGCAGCCGGCCTCCTGCAACACGGCGTTGCCCGGCGCTCCCACAAGTTGCTCCACATGCTCCTGGTCGCTCGCGCTGAGCACCACCATGTGTACCGATCGACCCAGCCCAGCCAGATAATCCAGCAGCTCGCCGTGCACTGCCGCCGATTGCACCCGCACATCGGGATACCGTGGTTGCCAACGGGCAAGCCAGCGGTCCAGGCTGGCACGGACGTCGTCCCCGGTATCGCCCACTCCGGATTGCCGGCAGGTGACCACCCGAACCGGCGAGTCGCGCAGCCGTGCTTCGGCCATCACCGCCCCCAGCAAAACACCGATATCGGACGACCCGTCCGCCTCGACGACGATCCATGCGGCGTCGCGTCCGATGGGGACCCGGTGGGGTCGCACGATCGCCACTGGGCACTGCGCCGATAACGCCAGGGCCGCTGCGGTAGATCCCACCCGCTCCGGTCGGAAGTGGTGCACGCCGATAGCGCCAACGCACACCAGGGCAGCAGCCGCCGAAGCGCGGATCAACGAGGTGACCGGCCGCTCCTGGGTGATCTCCACCTCGACCTTGACCGGCCGGTCCGCCGCCTCGACCGCTGTGAACGCGTAGCGCACCGCGTTCTCGGCGGCGGCGAGTTTGCGAGCCGCCGCGCCGTGTGCGGCGTACCCGGGATCGTCGGGTTCGATCGCGTACAGCAGACGCAGCGGGATGTCACGGCTGGCTGCCTCGTCGACCGCCCACAGTGCGGCTTGCACGGCCGGCTTCGAGCCATCAATACCGACGACGATCGATGGGGGTTTGTGTGATTGGTTCATGGCGAGGCTTCCGGGTTAACGATCGGGTGCCAAACGTATTGATCCTGCCCGACTTCGGTGGGTTCGGCCGCCAGCTCGAAGAACCTCTCCACATCGTCGCGATTGCAGGCCGCGGTGCCTGGCGTCAGCAGCATGGCTGCACCTGCCGCGTTTCCCAAGCGAACGGACTTGATGAGCGACCAGCCACGGCTGAGGCCCACGGTAATCGCGGCCACCATCGCGTCGCCGGCGCCGACACCGCTAACCGCGGTCATCGGAATCGACGAAAATCGATGGCTCGCATGTCGTGTGGCCAATAGCGCGCCCTGAGATCCAAGCGAGACCACCACGACCTCGGCGCGCCCACGGTCAATGAGTTCGTGTGCGGCGGCCAGTTGTTCGGGCTCGGTCAGCAGTTCGGATCCGACGCACTCGCGCAGTTCCCGCACGCTCGCCTTGAGAAGAAACACCCCGGACGAAATGTGCTGCAACCCGCCACCAGATGTATCCAGGATCAGCGGAGTGCTCGATCGGCGGCAGATGTCGGCAACCCGCTGATAGTAGTCGGCAGCCACACCTGGCGGCAGGCTGCCACTGGCCACCACAAAGGCGGCCGAAGCCGCCGCACCGCGCAGTTCGTCGAGGCATTGCTCCTGCTCCGCGACGGTCAGCGACGGCCCCGGAAGCACGAAACGATACTGCTTGGCGGTCCTGGACTCGTTGACCGTGAAGCTCTCCCGCGTCGAGGCCGCGATCGGAATGACGCGAAATGGCACTCCCGCATCACCGAGCAGCGCCATCAGCAGGCTCCCGGTCGACCCGCCGGCCGGGAACAGTGCTGTCGAGCAACCGCCGAGGACATGCACAATGCGGGCGACATTGATACCGCCGCCGCCGGGATCGTAGCGAGGTGCGCCACAACGCATTTTCTCGGTCGGGCGCACCACGTCGACGCTCGTCGTGATGTCCAAGGCGGGGTTCATGGTCAAAGTGATGATTCGCGGCTTGCCTTCGTCCCACGCCGCTGGCTCCGTCATCGTCGTGGACTCTGCGCTACAGACCGGTCGGGTAGGTTTCCGGGTTCTCGCCGGCGATCCACCGGCTCGTCACCTCGAGAGGTTCCAGGGCACGGGTCTGATCGATGTGGATCATGGCGTCGAACTGGTCGGCGGGCCGCACGTGCAAGTAGTGACTTTGCCGTTCCGTTGCCGGTAGATAAACGACGCCGATGGCACGTCCCAACCGGACAACGTCCAGCGGGGCTTCGGCGTCGCGGCTTAGCCGCGCTGACACCAGGAAACTGTCTGCAGTCTGGTGGAAGAGCTCCTCGACACTGCCGTGCAGTGCCGGCCGAACCGCTTTGCGTTGGGCGATACCACCCCATTCGCTGGCCGCGGTGACGGTGCCCGTGTACGTGCTGAATCCGATGCTGCGCGACTCGTCACCGTATCGCTCACGGACTATCTGGCCGAGGGTGAGCTGCCCGTCGGCCCACACCTCGGTAGCGCGTGCGTCACCCACGTGGGAGTTATGAGCCCACACCACTATTCGCGCCGGCGGCGCATCGAGGTGTCGGTCCAAATGCGTCAGCAAACTGCCAAGGGTCTGCGCCATGTGCTGGTCGCGCAGGTTCCACGAGGTAACGCGTCCACTGAACATGGCCCGGTAATACACCTCTGCGTCGCGCACCGTCTGCGCGTTTTGCTGGGCGTAGAACAGTTCGTCCTCGGCAAGCAGCCCGTCTTGGCGCGCATACGCCAGGGCATTGCGCTGAACGTCGACCAGTTGCTCGACGGCTTCACGTTCGCACGACGGACCGGCGCCGAATGCGGCCGCGAATCCGTACGCCTGACCGTCATCGGCGCAGGCATGGTCGAAGCACGCATACCGGGCCCGCGCCCGTGCCGCCGCACGCGGGTCGACCTTGTCGAGATAGCTGATCACCTCTTGGATCGACCGATGCAGGCTGTAAAGATCCAGACCGTAGAAGCCGGCTTGCCGCAGCGCGCCCGACTCGTAGCGCTGGTTGCGTGTGCGCAGCCATTCCACAAAATCTCGGACCACGGTGTTGCGCCACATCCAGGCGGGAAACCGCTCGAATCCGCTAAGCGCCTCGTCAGCGTTGGTGTCCTCGCCGAGGCCGCGAACGTACCGATTGACCCGGTAGGCGTCGGGCCAGTCCGCCTCGGCGGCTACCGCACCAAAGCCCTTCTCCTCGATCAGCCACTGTGTCATGGCGGCCCGGGCCTGGTAGAACTCGTGTGTGCCGTGCGAGCTTTCGCCGATCAACACGATTCGTGCATCGCCGACCAGCTCCGCCAACACCTCGTGCGTCGGAACACCCCCGGGGGCGTCGATCGCGACTCTGCGCAGAACATCGGCCGCCGTTGACGCCGCGGGCCGGCGCAGCGACGGCCCAGCGGTCGGGGTGGCCAGGAGCCGGCGGACCTCCTCGTCGGTGACCTGCCGGAAGTCCCAAAACGACTCACCGACGGCCAGGAACGGGGTCGGCATGGTCGCGCACACAACGTCGTCGACGAGGCCGGCGAACTCCCGGCACGTGGACTCCGGCGCCGCCGGCACGGCAATCACGATCTGCGCTGGTTGCGCATCGCGCAATGCCTGTACCGCCGCGAACATGCTTGCGCCGGTGGCCAAACCGTCATCGACGACAATGACCGTCTTGCCGGTGATATCGGTGGGCGGGCGCTCGCCGCGGTAGGCGGACTCGCGCCGAAGCAGTTCCCGACCCTCACGTTCGGCGATGTCGCGCAGTTGCTGCGGTGTGATCCGCAGGCCCCGCACGACGTCGTCATTGACCACGACGCGGCCGCCGCTGGCCAGTGCACCAACGGCGAACTCGTCATGCCCCGGGGCACCAAGTTTGCGCACGACGAAGGCGTCTAGCGGGGCATGCAGTGCCGCGGCAACCTCCCATGCGACCGGGAGGCCACCCCGGGCCAAGCCGAGCACAATCACGTCCGGCTGGTCCCGATAGGCGGCGAGTAATTCCGCCAGCACCCGGCCGGCCTCGCGGCGGTCACGGAACACGCGCCGCGGCGAGCGCCGGGTGACATCAGCCGCTGCGGTCATCAGCACGGACCCAGTGGTCAGTTGGTGGACCGGATCTGAATGTGCTTTTCGGTTGGCTTCCCTTCCGAAACCGCCACCGACACAGTAAGAATGCCCTTGTCGTAGGTGGCCTTAATGTCGTCCTCGTCAGCACCTACCGGCAGCGACACCGTGCGAACGAAGGAACCGTACGCGAATTCCGAGCGACCGTCGAAGTCCTTCTGCTCGGTGCGCTCGGCCTTGATGGTCAGCTGACCATCGCGGACCATAATGTCGACGTCCTTGTCGGGGTCGACCCCGGGAAGCTCCGCGCGTACCTCGTAGCGCCCCTCTTTCATCTCGTCTTCCAGCCGCATCAACCGGGTGTCGAAGGTGGGCCGGAGTCCGGCGAATGACGGGAAGGCCGCGAACAGCTCAGAAAACTCGGGGAAGAGGGACCGCGGGTGGCGCTGAACGGGAAGGGTGGTGGCCATTTGATGCCTCCTAATCGATGGAAACGGATGCCTTTGATCCGACCAGCCCATCGTGGCCAGGGCTAGGGACAGAAGTCCCCGAAGCGCGGGCCATTTGTCCGCGCCCGTCGGTGATCCACTTGGGGACCATTGACCCTGTTGTCTGCCAACCGCCGTTCAGAAAGATCGGGGTGATATCGAACAGCGGAGGTTGATCATGCCGGACACCATGGTGACCACCGATGTCATCAAGAGCGCGGTGCAGTTGGCCTGCCGCGCACCGTCGCTCCACAACAGCCAGCCCTGGCGCTGGATAGCCGAGGACCACACGGTTGCGCTGTTCCTCGACAAGGATCGGGTGCTTTACGCGACCGACCACTCCGGCCGGGAAGCGCTGCTGGGGTGCGGCGCCGTACTCGACCACTTTCGGGTGGCGATGGCGGCCGCGGGTACCACCGCCAATGTGGAACGGTTTCCCAACCCCAACGATCCTTTGCATCTGGCGTCAATTGACTTCAGCCCGGCCGATTTCGTCACCGAGGGCCACCGTCTAAGGGCGGATGCGATCCTACTGCGCCGTACCGACCGGCTGCCTTTCGCCGAGCCGCCGGATTGGGACTTGGTGGAGTCGCAGTTGCGCACGACCGTCACCGCCGACACGGTGCGCATCGACGTCATCGCCGACGATATGCGTCCCGAACTGGCGGCGGCGTCCAAACTCACCGAATCGCTGCGGCTCTACGATTCGTCGTATCATGCCGAACTCTTTTGGTGGACAGGGGCTTTTGAGACTTCTGAGGGCATACCGCACAGTTCATTGGTATCGGCGGCCGAAAGTGACCGGGTCACCTTCGGACGCGACTTCCCGGTCGTCGCCAACACCGATAGGCGCCCGGAGTTTGGCCACGACCGCTCTAAGGTCCTGGTGCTCTCCACCTACGACAACGAACGCGCCAGCCTACTGCGCTGCGGCGAGATGCTTTCCGCCGTATTGCTTGACGCCACCATGGCTGGGCTTGCCACCTGCACGCTGACCCACATCACCGAACTGCACGCCAGCCGAGACCTGGTCGCAGCGCTGATTGGGCAGCCCGCAACTCCGCAAGCCTTGGTTCGCGTCGGTCTGGCCCCGGAGATGGAAGAGCCGCCACCGGCAACGCCTCGGCGACCAATCGATGAAGTGTTTCACGTTCGGGCTAAGGATCACCGGTAGCGGGCGCCGCCGGGACCGCGTCTAAGCACCGCAGCTGAATCGGGCGGATGATGTGTCGATGAGCGGATCCGGCGATGGCGACGGTGTCGCGCGGTTGGGCAGACATCTTCCGCGGCTATTCGTCCCCGGCCGGCTGAGTGACGAAGTCGATCAGTTCTTCCACCCGGCCGATCAACGCCGGCTCTAGGTCGGTCCAGTCGCGTACTTGCGAACGGATGCGCCGCCACGCCGCGGCGATGTCGGCCTGGTCGGCGTGCGGCCAGCCGAGCGCATCGCACACGCCGTGCTTCCACTCGATGTGCCGCGGCACCCTCGGCCAGGCGGCCAGCCCAACTCGTTGTGGCTTGACCGCCTGCCAAATGTCGACGTAGGGGTGCCCGACGACCAAAGTGTCGGAGCCGCCCGGTCCGCGGCGCACCACCTCGGCGATGCGCGCCTCTTTCGACCCCGCGACCAAATGGTCAACGAGAACGCCGAGCCGACGCCGCGGGCCGGGCCGGAACTTGGCGACGATCTCCACCAGGTCGTCGACGCCACCGAGATGTTCGACGACGACACCTTCGATTCGCAGGTCCGCTCCCCATACCGCCGCGATGAGTTCAGCGTCGTGTCGGCCCTCGACATAGATCCGGCTGGCCCGGGCCACCCGGGCACGCGCGCCCGGCACCGCGACCGAGCCGGATGCCGTTCGCCTCGGGCCGGCAGCCGCTGCGCACCGCGGCGCGGTGAGGATCACCGGCAGGCCGTCGAGTAGATACCCGGGGCCCAGCGGAAACCCGCGGGTCTTCCCGTAGCGGTCTTCCAAGTCGATGCGGCCATATTCGACTCGGACCACCGCACCGACGTAGCCGGTCTCGGCGTCTTCGACGACCATGCCGAGCTCGACCGGGTGCTCAACCGAGCGGGGCCGGCGCCGCCCGCCTGCGGCAAGCACGTCGGTTCCATAGCGATCCAGCACGCCGCAATACTAGGGAGCCTCTCTGCCGGTCATCGCCGCGACGCGCCGCATGGGTTCTCGGAAAATGCTTGTACCAGTCGACTTTCCGGCGGGCCAACGTCGCCAACCGATACTCGGCTCCAACGCCATGGGTGACGGGATGCCCGGATCACGTGTCACACCACCCGCGCACCCTTGCGGAAGAATATCCGTAAGTCTAAACTTACGGTTCGTGTCCACTTACAGATCACCGGATCGCGCTTGGCAGGCGCTGGCGGACGGCACTCGCCGGGCCATCGTGGAGCGGCTGGCGCACGGCCCGCTGGCCGTCGGCGAGTTGGCCCGCGACCTGCCCGTCAGCCGACCCGCGGTGTCACAGCACCTCAAAGTGCTCAAGACCGCCAGGCTGGTGTGCGACCGCCCCGCGGGAACACGCCGCGTCTACCAGCTCGACCCGACAGGCCTTGCGGCATTGCGCACCGACCTCGACCGGTTCTGGACACGCGCCCTGACTGGCTACGCGCAGCTCATCGACTCCGAAGGAGACGACACATGACACGCCCGCGAACCGATGCCATCCACCACCACGTTGTCGTCAACGCCCCGATCGAGCGTGCGTTCGCCGTGTTCACCACGCGGTTCGGCGACTTCAAGCCTCGCGAGCACAATCTGCTTGCTATCCCGATCACCGAGACGGTATTCGAATGCCATGCGGGAGGCCATATCTACGATCGCGGTGTTGACGGAAGCGTGTGCAAATGGGCGCGCGTGCTGGTCTATGAACCGCCCAGCCGGGTGCTATTCACGTGGGATATCGGCCCGACTTGGCGGCCGGAAACCGATCTGGCCAAGACCAGTGAGGTCGAAGTCCGCTTCACCGCGCAGTCCGCCGAGACGACACGCGTCGACCTCGAACATCGCCATCTCGACCGACACGGTCCGGGCTGGGAGTCGGTCGCCGACGGCGTTGACAGCGAGGCCGGATGGCCGTTATACCTACGCCGCTATACCGACCTGCTCTGCATCCAGGTGCAGCCATGATCGCGGCAGACGACGATACCGAGAAGTCCATGATGGACATGGCCCGCGCCGAGCGGGCCGAACTAGCGGCGTTTCTGACTACCCTCACACTGCAGCAATGGGAAACACCCAGCCTGTGCGCCGGGTGGAGCGTCAAAGAAGTTGTCGCACATATGATCAGCTACGAAGATCTCGGCGTTTTCGGGTTGCTCAAGCGCTTTGCCAAAGGCCGGATCGTCCGGGCCAATGAGGTGGGTGTCGACGAATTCGCTGGGCTCAGCCCACAGGAGTTGGTTGACTATGTCGGCCGGCATCTCCAACCGCGTGGGCTGACAGCGGGTTTCGGCGGAATGATCGCCCTCGTCGATGGCATGATCCACCACCAGGATATCCGCCGCCCGCTCGGTCAGCCCCGCACCATCCCCGCGCAGCGACTTGACCGCGTGTTGCGGCTGATGCCGAAGAACCCCAGGCTGCGAGCTCGGCCACGCATCAAAGGGCTGCGACTGCGAGCCACCGACCTCGACTGGACAATCGGCACCGGGCCCGAAGTAACCGGGCCCGGCGAAGCCTTGCTCATGGCAATGGCCGGCAGGCCAGCGGCGGTCAGCGACCTCTCCGGCCCCGGAAAGCCCACGCTAGCCGGACGACTCGGTTAACGACAGCTACAGCGACGGCGTGAACGGGCCGCCGCAGTCAGCCAGATAATCGGCGTAATTCCAGTTCGCCAAGAACTTTTGACCCGCCTGAAATCCGCGTTGGTAAAGAGCCTCGCGTTGTTCGGCGGTGATGTCGAAGTCGATCGGACTCACGTCGTGGGCGGGCACGAAGATGGTGCGCCGAACGGTACACGGATCGTCGATGTAGGCGTTGTCCTGATTGCTCACCAGTGTTTCGATCGCCGCGATGCCCAACGACACTGGCCCTTGGACCGGCCGGGTAGGTGGAATGCCCGGACGCGCTGACAACCTGATCCCGAACGTGGGCCATCGCGGTTCAGCGTCGGTTCGGTCGAACAGCGCCACCGGAAAGTTCGACAGCAAGCCACCGTCGACCCAGGTAGCGCCGCGCACCCGAACAGGCTCGAACACAAACGGGATCGCCGATGAGGCGTGCACCGCACGCGCCACCGAGAAGTCGTCCGGGTGGATGCCGTAGGAGTCCAGGTCCCACGGGATGCGAACGAGTCGGCGACGGGATAGGTCGCTGGCGGTGACCACCAGCGACCAGGCGAACTGTTCGGGTGCCTCGCCGGTGCGCAAGTCGCCAAAGGTGTGCACGCCTAGGTCAGCGAGCAAACCGCCGAGCAGCTGTTCCAGATAGGCCCCGCGGTAAACGCCGTCCGACAACAGCAGAGAAAGTCCCCCGCCGATCAACGGCACGTGTCCTATCAGATTGCGGTCGAGGAACTTCGGGTAGTCGATGCTGCGCATCATCTCGGCAAGCCGCGTCACCGGCTCACCGGCCGTTTGTAGGGCCGCGACCAGCGACGCGACGATCGCACCCGCGCTGCTGCCCGCCACCCTGGGAAATCGGTAACCGGCATCGGCCAGCGCGTCCACCGCTCCAACCAACCCTATCCCCCGGACCCCGCCGCCTTCACACACCAGGTCGACGCGTGCTGTGCTCACCAGCGCCACGTTAGCCCGGAATCCGACGCCCGTCGACGGCGAAGAAGTGCAGGTGTCCCGGTGTGGGACATAGCCGCACGCGACTACCCCGCTCGGGCGGGCCGCGGCCGTCCACTCGAGCGACGATTGACTGGTCCATTTCGCAGCCGCCCGACACGATTCGGCCATACAAGTAGGCGTCCGCTCCAAGTTCTTCGACCATGTCGACGTCCATCTCGATGCCGGCGCCGCCCAGCTCCAAATGTTCGGGGCGAACACCGATAATGACCTCGGCTGCCGTACCGACGACCGCACGCGGCAGCAGGATCTGCCAATCACCCAGTGACACCGTGGAATCGGCGATGGAAAGCCTGAACAGGTTCATCGCCGGGGAACCGATGAACCCCGCGACGAACACGTTGCCCGGGTTGCGGTAGAGCTCTCGAGGCGAAGCACACTGTTGCAGCACACCGTCAGACAGCACCGCGACGCGGTCACCCATCGTCATGGCCTCGACCTGGTCGTGAGTGACATACACGGTGGTCGTACCCAGTTGCCGTTGTAACGCGGCGATCTGATTGCGGGTTTGCCCGCGAAGTTTGGCGTCAAGATTGGACAGCGGTTCGTCCATCAGGAATACCTGTGGGCGCCGCACGATCGCACGACCCATCGCCACCCGTTGCCGTTGGCCGCCGGAGAGATCTTTCGGCTTGCGATCCAGATAAGATTGCAGATCAAGCAATTTCGCTGCGGCAAGCACCCGCTCGCGGATCTCGGCCTTGCCGATCTTGGCGACCTTCAACGCGAAGCCCATGTTCTGCGCCACCGTCATGTGCGGGTAGAGGGCGTAGTTCTGGAACACCATGGCGACATCACGATCCTTGGGATCGACCTCGGTGACGTCGCGCTCGCCGATCCGGATACGCCCACAGTCCAGCGTCTCCAAGCCAGCCACCATCCGTAACGACGTCGTCTTGCCACATCCGGACGGCCCCACCAGGACAACGAACTCGCCATCGCCGACGATCAGGTCGAGCCGATCCAGGGCCGGTCGGTCCGTGCCGGGATAGCGCCGGGTTGCCTGCTCAAAACTCACCGAAGCCATGGTTACCCGCCGAGCCCAGTCACCGCGATACCACGGACAAAGGAACGTTGTGCGACCGCATAAAGGATGACCAACGGCACCAGCATCAGCATCGACGCCGCCATCAGCACCGGCCACCGGGCGACGTATTCGCCCCGCAATCGGACCAGGCCAAGGGTGAGCGTCGCCAGGCTGTTTCGCTGGATCATCAGCAGCGGCCACAGAAAGTCGTTCCACACGTTGACCCAGGTGAGCACACCCAGCACCAGCACCGCGGGACGTGAATGCGGCAGCAGAATCCGCCAGTAGATCTGCCACGGCGAGCAACCGTCGAGAATCGCGGCTTCCTCGAGATCGGTCGGCAGCGTGCGGAAGAACTGCCGCATCAGGTAGGTACCGAACGCGCTACCGAACAATCCCGGCACGATCATCGCCCACGGCGTATCCACCCACCCCACGATCCGCATGAGAATGAACTGTGGGATGACGGTCACCGTCAACGGCACCATCAAAGTGCTCAAGTACAAGACGAACAACGTATCGCGGCCCCGGAACTGCAGTCGCGCGAAGGCATAACCGGCCAACGAGCAGAAGAAGACCTGCCCGGCGGTGACACATCCGGCATACAGCACGGTGTTGAAGAACATCCGCCAGAACGGCATCAACGCGAACACCTCGCGGTAGTTGGACCATTGCGGATGCGACGGGAACAGCGTCGGCTCGGTCACCTCGCCGTCCGCCTTCAGGGAGCCCGACAGCGCCCAGATGATAGGGAACAGCGCGCACCAAGCGATCCCGATCAGTCCCGCGTACAGGGCAAGCCCACGAATGAAGTGGCGGTGGACTATTCGATCAGCCCAGCCCACGGGACGCCTCCCAGGAGCGCCGGTGCGTAATTCGCAACTGCAGCACGGTCAACACCAGCAAGATGGCGAACATCACCCACGCCAACGCGGACGCATAGCCGAATTCCAGGAACGAAAACGCGTGCTGGAACAGCATGATGCCCAAAACATAGGTAGCCGTCTCGGGACCACCGTTGGCACCGGTAAGGACGTAGACAAGGTCAAACGCCTGGAACGCGTGGATGATCGATATGACAACCACGAATGACAATGCCCCCCGGATCAGCGGTACCGTGATGGACACGAACTGGCGAATCTCGCCGGCACCATCGATCCTGGCCGCCTCGTACACAGTCTCCGGAACCCCCTGCATCGCGGCCAGCAGGACGACCGTGGCGAAGGGCACACTGCGCCAGACGCTGACCAGGCAAAGCGAGACCATGGCCCATCGGGGTTCGATTAGCCATGGGATGGGGCCGATTCCCAGCCAGCCGAGCATGATGTTGAGTAGGCCATTGTCGGTGTTGAAGACGAACTGCCAGACGACCGCCATCACCACCGAGGAAATCGCCAACGGCAAGAAGACGACCGTCCGAAAGAGGCTGATGCCTTTGATTTTCCGGTTTAGAAAGGCGGCGACGACGAGGCTGACGATAACGGTCGGTACCACGGTGCCGACGGTGTAAACCGCGGTGTTGACCACGGCGATGAGAAACAGCGGATCAGAAGTGAAGAGGTTTCTGAAATTGTCCAACCTCACGAACGTCGCATGCGTAAACAAGTCCCACTTCTGAAAGCTCATGTACAGCGAGAATCCCAGCGGAAACAGCATGAACACCACAACGGCAGCCAAGTTCGGCGCGACGAACATACGCCCCGCCCACGCGCGTCGCCCCCTGCGCCGTGTCATGGATTGCGCAGCACTTCATCGACGGCCTGTGATAGCCCGGTCAGCGAGGTCGCCGGCCGGGATCCACGCAGCACGGGTCCGAAGTAGCGGTCCATCAGGGCGGCGATCTTCTCCCAGGCCGGGGTCACCGGCAAGCCTTCCGAATAGGCCGGCCCCTCGCTGAGCACGGCAAGATTGCCTACCCTGCGGTGGGCGTTGGCGAATCCGTGCGAGTTGATCGCCGATCTCAGCACCGGCACGAACAGGCGGGATTCGCCGATCAATGCCTGCCCCACCGGGCCGGTCGCGAACTTTACGAATTCCCACGCCTGGTCCTTGCGTCGACTGGTCGCCGCAATGGCCAGCCCGGTGACACCGATATCTGAACAGGCGGCTCGTCCGCGCGGACCGATGGGCAGTGGGGCGACGTCGAAGTCCAGACCGTCGGCACGGTCGAACGTCTGATATCGCCAGTGCCCGGCCAACGCGATCCCGGCCTTGCCCACAGAAAACAGGTCCGCCGTCGACATCGACTGCTGCTCAGCAGCGCTGGGGGCCACCTTGTGCTTGTTGGTCAGGTCGGCGTAGAACTGCACCGCTTCGAGGAACCCGTCGTGGTCGAAATTGAGGTGGGTGGGATTCATCCGCGGAACCGACCACGGTACACCGTTATTCATGGCGAACAACCCGGCAGCGTAGAACGAGACCCACGCGTTGACGAAGCCCCATTGCCTGTCCCGTCCCGACCGGCCCTGCTTGGTAAGCGCCTGGGCGGCATCCAGGAATTCGGCGAAGCTCCATGGCCGTTCCCAGCTACCGGGCGGCGGTGGCACGCCGGCGTCGTCGAATAGCTGTTTGTTGTAGAACAAGAAGTTGCCGGACCATTGCTCCGGAAAGGCGTACTGGCCTCCGTTGAACGTGAAAGTCTCATACAGGGCCCCGATGCTGTCCGATTTCAGCTCCGCGGCGAAAGCCTGGTCGCGCGCCAATAGCGTGTTCAGGTCAAGCAACACCCCCCGGTCGGCCAGTTCGGCATAGGTCAGTTCCCATGCCATCAGCACATCCGGACACTTGCCACCCGCGCAAAACGTTGCGAGCTGCTGCATGACGCCGGGTCCGGACAACAGGGCCCGTACCTTGATATCGGGATAGCGCCGCTGGAATTCGTTGACGACGCGCATCCGGGGACGGAGCTCGTCCGGATTGGCTGCAAAAAAGAAAGTCAACGCGTCATCGTCATCGGCAGCACACCCAGCGGCCCAGGGAGCCAGCGAGGCCGCAGTAAGCGCGCCCGCACCCCGTAACAGACTGCGCCGCTCGAACGGCTTATTGACCATCGTGCTCCCGATTTTGGGTCCTGTGGTACAACGACCGTCAGGCTGGGAAGTACCGAATCCGATTGATCCGGTTGCCGCGCCACGGCACGTCGGCGAACATGATGCCGCGCCGGTGGTCCGACGCGAGCGACACCGCGACGGTGGATCCGGCACCGGTCACCTTGGTCCAGCTAGCCCCGCGCAGCTGCTCGAACAGCTCGACAATGTCGAGTAGCTCATCCTCGCCTAAAGTCATTGTGGCAGTGCGTGATAACGCGTGATACGCAGCGGACTTGTCTGCCCGGGACGCGGCGTTGAGGAACGTTTCCACCAGCTTCTTGTGCCGCCGGCCCGCCCGGCGAAAGCCGGTCAGGAATCCTGCGGTGCCGCCCAACCCTTGATTGCCTAGCAGCGCTCGCGACAGTTGCAGGGCGGGTCTTGTGGCCCCCGATCCCGTGCGCAGAAACTGCAGCATCATCGCCGGCAACTCCCAGTACGCCCGCAGTGCGGCAATCTGCCACTCGCCGGTAACCGGTCGTAGGTCATAGCGTAGGAAGGCGGGAATGAACACCGTCACAGCCGAGTCCATCGCGACCTCGAGTTCGAGATCGCGCAGCACCACCGTGCCGGAGACGATATCCAGATCGCGATGGAACGTGATATCCCGCGGCCCGATGAAGGTGTCGTAGAAGCGGCCGATGGCCTCATGCCCCACCTGCGGCTGCGAACCCACCGGGTCTTCGACCCGCGCGTCACCGGTGAACAACCCGACCCAGCCGGCGCGGTCGTGCGCGGCGGCCGCTTGCGGCGAGCGCTCCACCGCCGCCAACAGTTCATCCCGGTTCGGCGGTGCCATCAGGAGCTGCAAACCAACTCGACGCTGGCGGTGCGCATCTCCTCCAGCGCGGCGACGGTGGTATCGGCCGACACACCCGCTGTCAGGTCCACCAGCACCCTGGTGGCCAAGCCATTGCGTACCGCGTCCTCGGCCGTCTGGCGCACACAATGATCGGTGGCAATACCGACCACATCGACCTCATCGACGCCGCGTTGCCGCAGCCAATTCAGCAGTGGCGTGCCGTTCTCGTCGACTCCTTCGAAGCCGCTGTACGCTCCGGTGTAGGCACCCTTGTAGAACACCGCCTCGATTGCCGACGTGTCCAGACTGGGATGGAAGTCCGCGCCGGGAGTACCGCTGACGCAATGCGGTGGCCACGACGAGGAATAGTCCGGTGTGCCGGAGAAGTGGTCACCCGGGTCGATGTGGAAGTCCTTGGTTGCCACGACGTGATGGTAGTCCGCCGCTTCGGCCAGGTAGTCGCTGATGGCGCGGGCCAGCGCGGCGCCACCGGTTACCGCCAGCGAGCCACCCTCGCAGAAGTCGTTCTGCACGTCGACGATGATCAACGCCCGCATACGTCCACCATACGTTCGGGCGACTGCCCGGGCAGTTTGCCTACCGACGCGGCAGCCACAGATATAGGGTCCATGACGCCGCGACGATCGCGAACATGACCAGCTGAGCGGCGGCCACCCAACCGGCGGGATAGATCACGCCGGTGATGTAGTGAGCGACAAATCCGTCCGGTGACAGAGGTGTCATCGCGGCCTTGGTGCGAGCCCAGCGCTCCACCCAGGTCAGCGGGCAGTCGACCCGCTTAGCGGCGATGCCGATCCCCCATATCACCGCCGGAACATGCAGCCACATCGTGCGTCGCCACCGCAGGGCAAGGAAACCGCCGGCAAGGACGTAAGCGATGAAAGCGAAGTGCATTACCACCGTTGATACAACGACGGTTTCGTACATCTCTCGGGTTGCCTTTCCAGGTCGCGGCGCTCCGGCCACTGACAGAAAAGGTTCAATTCGCCAGCGAAAACCCGTCCCATGCGATCCGGCGGTGCTGATGCGGATCGAACTCGATGCGGCACCTGCGGTCGAAAACCAGGACGGCACGGTCGTCTTGGGTGTAAGCCGGCCAGTCGTCGCCCGGAACACCAATTTGGCTGAAACAACGCCAGCGGCGTTGCACCTCGTTGCTGACCCGAAGGGCGGCACGGCGGTCGGCGGCGGCGGTCAGCAATGCGCCAAATCTGGTGCGATAGATGTCGAAGACGGCAAACAGTTCGGTGGCATGGGTGGCGCCGAAACCCGACCAGCGCAGCGTCCGTGGCGCGTAGTCATATCGGTATAGGTAGGTGGGCGCATTGGCGCCGTGAGCCTCGGCGATCTGCCAGGCCGCCGAGCTAAAGGCGAAGTCACCACCGAGCTGGATGCACGCCGAGGGCGCAGGGTAATTCGGGTAGGCGGCGGTAATGCGTTCACGATCGGCCGGTTTCATGCCCGACAGTAGCTCTTCAACCATCGGTTCGTTGGTCGGCAGCATCCCCAGAAAGCGGGTGAACAACCGACCCTCTTCGGCGTTGGTTCCCACGATCAGCGGAACCGCGTGCACCCGGCCGGACCGCATCGCCTCGACGGGGTCCATGGGCAGGTAGTCGTCGCCGAACACCGGACCAATCGGGAAGGCGCCCAGCCTTTTCCGCATTCCCTGGCGAATCAGGTGGTGTTGGGCTTCCACCAGCTGCGCGGGGGACGCCTGCATCAACGCATTGGCGGCATCCTGGGTACGCGCGCCGATCAGATTGGCAAAGCGTGCCGCGAACTCGGCGGCCACCTCGCGCGAACGCACCATGCCCGCCGCTGGGCTTTCCGAGATCGCCCTGGCGAATAGGCCTTTGGCGGCTGGCACCGCCAACAGTGTGGCGGTGATATGCGCGCCCGCGCTTTCGCCGAAAATGGTGACATTGCCTGGGTCACCGCCGAACTCCGCGATGTTGTCGTGGACCCAACGCAACGCCAACACCAGGTCGCGCAGGTACACGTTGCTGTCGAGGGTGATCTGCGGTGTCGACAAGGACGACAGGTCAAGACACCCCAACGCGCCCAGCCGGTAGTTGACCGACACGTACACGCAGCCGCGGCGTGCCAACGCTGCGCCGTCGTATATCGGGGTTGCCGAGCTGCCCAGGATGTAGCCCCCACCGTGGATGAACACCATTACCGGCAGCGGCTGGGTGGCTGGCTCTTCGGGTGTGACGACGTTGAGGGTGAGACAGTCCTCGCTGCGGGTCTGGTACCTGCCGATGCCCATCACGGTGTAGCGGCGCTGCTGAGGAGCGCAGTTGGCAAACGTGTGGCAGTGCCGTACGCCCGGCCAGGGCTGCGCTGGCTGCGGCGCCCGGAATCGCAGCGAGCCCACCGGCGCCCTGGCGTAAGGGATTGATCGCCAACGGTGCACACCGTCGCGCGTGAAGCCTTCAACGATGCCGGTGGCCGTGCGGGCGCGCACGGTGCGCTCGTGCATAGACCCGACGGTAGCCGACTCCAGGGCCACGCGGCATGCGCAGTGCAGGAATGGGGGCGGGGCGGCTAGCCTGTCGGGATGCGGATCGCCGCGCTGGTCGCAGTGTCGTTGCTGATTGCGGGGTGCTCGCGCGAGGTCGGCGGTGATGTAGGGCAGTCGCAGACCATCGCCCCGCCGGCGCCCGCCCCGTCGGCGGCGCCGTCAACACCACCGGCCGCAGGAGCGCCGATCACCACTATCGTGTCTTGGATTGAGGCGGGTCACCCGGTTGATCCCGCCGCCTATCACGTCGCCACCCGCGACGGCGTCACCACCCAGCTTGGCGACGACGTCGCGTTCAGCGCTTCGTCGGGCACGGTGGCCTGTATGACGGATGCCAGGCACACTAGCGGCACCCTGGCCTGCCTGGTCCGACTCGCGAACCCACCACCCCGGCCCGAGACGGCCTACGGCGAATGGAAGGGCGGCTGGGTCGACTTTGACGGCATCCACCTGCAGGTCGGGTCCGCCCGCGCCGACCCGGGCCCGTTCGTCTACGGCAATGGACCCGAGCTGGCCAACGGGGACACGCTGTCGATCGGGGACTACCGCTGCCGCTCCTATCAAGCGGGCCTGTTCTGCGTGAACTACGCCCATCAGTCCGCGGTCCGGTTCGCCAGCGCCGGGATCGAGCCGTTCGGCTGCCTGAAGCCGGCGCCGCCACCCGACGGCGTGGGCGTTGCGTTCGGCTGCTGAGGTGCACCCGTCACAAGCTGACACGACGAACTAGGTTCAGCGACTGAGATCGCTTCCCGGAAGCGCCGGCCCATCTTCGGACGCCAGCTCAACCACATGAATTTCCCCGGTAGCCCCGTCGACCTCCACCAATGCTCCTGGTGGCAGAAACCGGGTAGCTCCCTGGGCGTCGACCACGCAAGGGAATCCGAACTCGCGGGCGACCACCGCGGCATGTGACATCGGGCCGCCGAGCTCGGTCACCACGGCGGCGGCGTAGCAGAAGGCCGCGGTGTATCCGACGTCGGTGACCTCGGCGACCAGAATCTCGCCGGGCTGCAAATCGTCGATGGTCTCCGGACGCACGATCCGCACCCGGCCGCGCACCCGTCCGCCGCAGACGCCGACTCCGCGTAGAGTGTCCCCGGCTGCCAGCGCCGCCGCCGACGAAGGCGACGGTTCCCAGCTTCCGCTGAACACCGTGGGCGGAACGATGCCGGCAAGCCTGCGCTGTTCGGCACGGCGCCGAGCCACCAGCCCCGACACGTCTGCCGGCAGCGCATCGATTTCATCGACCAAGAGGTAGAACACATCGTCCGGGGTGTCGAAGACGCCGGCCTCGGTCAGCCGGCGCCCGTACTCCCGCAGCAGAGCACGCAGCACCCAGATGGCACGCACCATCCTGTCGCGGCGGACCTCGCGGTCGCGGAGCTGGCGGGCCGCCAGCAACGCAACGGGCTTGGCCCGCAACGGAATCACCGGCGTCGGCGGTTGCGGCGCTGGCACCGCACGTAGCGTCTTGGCTACCATCCGCACCAGCAACTCGGGGTTGTCGGCATAGCTGGTGGCGGCCATCTCGACTTCCGCCGGACCGCGGTGCCCGATCAGCGTCAGCTCGGCCAGCACCGCGGAATGGAACTCCGGCGCCTCGACAGCTAGCTTGTCCAGACGCTCCCCCGGCTCGGCCAGCAACCGAATCACGACCGGATCCCGCCGTGCCGCGGCCACCAGCCGCTGCACCGCCTCCACCGATCGCGCGCTGACCAACTCCGGCCCGGCCGCCGGTGCGGTGTCCCGCCCGCACAATCCTCGCAACAACACGTTGAACGCCGCACACAGCATGAACGACCCCGAGGCCAGCACCCAGCCGTGCACGACGTGGTCACGTGCCAACAAGATCAGGCTCAACAACCGGCGGTCGTCGTGGGTAGCGAGGTTATCGAAGGCGAGACGCTCCAGGCGATCGACGTCGGCGACATAGGCATCGGTGTCGCGGGGTGAGCCGGCGGACAGGCCCACCAGGTTGACGCCGAACACCCCGATATTGCGTAGCGTACGTAACCACCTGCGGGCACGGCTGGATTCCGATGGCGGTCGCTGCGCGCCAAAGATGGGCAGCGAAGCCATGCTGGGTCCGAAGAACCCGCTGTTGCTGACGATCGTCGCCGGCTTGGCGAAGGGGACGGTTGCTGCCATGAAATGCGCCGACGTGATGGCCCCGTACAGCCGGTGGGCGAACACCGCGACGGTCCGCATGGCGATTTCGCGCTGGATCACCCCGCTGGGCCGCAGCCGCTCGGCGATGCCCACCCCGCCGGCACGCAGGCCCCGCACAGTCACCGATGCCGACGACGGCGAGAACGGGCCGGGCAGCGCCTCCGAGAGGTTGGTGGCCAGATAGGTCGGGAAGCGCGGGTCGATCGGCGTGTCGAACTCGCCGTTGGCCCCTTCTGGGCCGGCCAATCTGGGTGCGACACCGTCGTCTGCCGGGGAGTCGACCGCCGGAAGGTCCTGGATGTTAGCCAGCCGCCAAGGCAGGGAAAATGTTCGCTTTCCCAGACCGATCCGGCCACGCACCGCCAGGGTGAAGTCTTCGAGACACTCCTCGGCGTTCCAGGCCGGCTGGAATCCCCAGCGGTCACGCAGGAGCGTGACATCCATCAATGGCGCGCTGTGCAGGAGTTCGAGTTCGGCGAACGAGGTGACACGTCGTAGCACTGGGGAGCCAATAGGCACCATGGGCCGCCCGAGCGCGGCCGCAATGCGCCGAAACGTCAACTCGCCAGGGGCGGCGAGATTAACAGGGCCGCTGTCGATTACCGTGTCCAGTAGCGCGCGAACCAACAGCCGCTGCGCGTCGTCGGAGTGGACGACTTGTACGACGCGATCAGCATACCCGGCGGGTAACACCGGCAGAGCAAACAGCCGCTGCACCCAGTTGTCGACATTTCGACCGAAAATGAGCGCGCAGCGCACGGCGACCCATTCCAGGCCGCAGTCGGCCAGCATCTGCTCGACGCGGGGTTGGTGACCGCTGGACGTGAAAACGATGCGCCCGGTTCCGGTCTCGGCCATCGCCTTGAGGACATTGGCGGTGCCGTCGATATTGATGTGGTCGTTTCGGCCACGCACCCACGCACAATGCGCGACCACATCCGCACCTGTCATAGCACTTTCGACGGCGGTGGCATCCCGGATATCGGCCGCAATGAAATCCGCTGAGCTCGGCCAGCTGTCCGGTCGATGACGTGCGATTCCGACGACCTCGTGACCCTGACTCAGCAATCTGGCGGTCAGGCCGCGGCCGAGAACTCCGCTGGCCCCGGTGACGGCGATTCTCACGGTCCTACTCGTCGTCGTTCCGAAACGCCGCGTTGACCAGGTCGTCGAGGTCCATGTCCGCGATCTCTTGTTCTGCGGTCGGCGCCAACGCCGGGTCCTGGCCGCTGGTTTCGGTTTCATTTGCCAGCGCGAGCAACAGATACAGCACTCCCGCCTGCCGTAAGCGCTTGACCGGAATGGACGCCACAATGCGTTGTAGTTCGGCTTCCCCGGCCGCCACGGCTGAAGTGTCTTGCGGTGATGAGCCGAGCAGTTCTCGACGCATATAGCCGGCCAGCGCCGCGGAGTTGGGGTAGTCGAAGATGAGCGTGGGTGAAAGCGCCAGGCCGGTGGCGGATTTGAGCCGGTTGCGCATTTCGACCGCGGTGAGCGAGTCGAAACCCAACTCCTGGAATGCCCTATCCGGGTCGATGGCTTCGGGGCTGGCGCTACCCAGCACGGTGGCGATGTGCGAGCGCACCAGGTCCAGCAGGACGGCGTGTTGCTCGTCTTCGGGCAGTCCTTCCAGGCGTTGCAGCAGAGCCGATTTCGATTTCGCCGCGGCCAACGAGTCATCGACCTGGCGCCTGGTCGGCGCGTTGATCAGATCGACGAACATCGGCGGCAACGTGCCGCCATCGAACTTGACCTTCAACGCCGCAAAGTCGATGTGGGCGGGCAGCATGAATGGCTCGTCGACGATCATTGCGGTGTCGAACAATTGCAGGGCGTCAGCAGACGACATCGCCACGATGCCGTCGCGGGCGAAGCGTTTGAAGTCCACCGTCGCCAGGCCGCCGGTCATGGCGCTGGCCTGATCCCACAGACCCCAGCCCAGGGAGATGGCCGGCAGCCCATGGGCCCGCCGGTGGGCGGCCAGCGCATCCAAAAACGAATTGGCGGCCGCATAGTTGGCCTGGCCCGACGATCCGACCAGCCCGGCCATCGACGAAAACATGACAAACGCCGACACATCCAGGTCGCGAGTCAACTCGTGCAGGTGCCACGCCGCGTCCACCTTGGACCGCAACACCACATCCACCCGATCCGGTGTCAGTGACATCACCACCGCGTCGTCGAGTGCGCCGGCGGTGTGGATCACGCCCGACAATGGATGCTGAACCGGAATATCGGCGATCACCTTGGCCAACGCCGCTCGATCCGCCGCGTCACAGGCCACCACCTGCACCTGCGCACCGGCGGCGGCCAACTCGGCCACCAGCTCCGCAGCCCCGGGAGCATCCGGGCCGCGCCGGCTCACCAACACCAGATTGCGCACCCCATGACGAGCCACCACGTGACGGGCCACCGCCGAACCCGCCATCCCGGTGCCACCGGTGATCAACACCGTGCCCGCCGCCCACGAGCCGGGCATCAGCATGACGACCTTGCCGGTGTGGCGCGCCTGGCTCAGATAACGCAACGCCGCAGGCGCGCACCGCACGTCAAAAGTGGTGACCGGCAACGGCCGCAGCACCCCATCGCCGAACAGCGTGGCGAGCTCGGCAAGGATCTGCGCAATGCGGTCCGGTCCCGCTTCGAATAGGTCGAAGGCGCGGTAGCGCACGCCCGGGTACTGCTGGGCGATCACGCCGGGGTCGCGGATGTCGGTCTTGCCCATCTCCAAGAACACCCCACCCGGTGCCACCAGACGCAGCGACGCATCCACGAATTCACCGGCCAGCGAGTCCAACACCACGTCGAACCCTCGACCGCCAGTGGCCGCGCGGAACTTGTCCTCGAACTCTAGGCTACGTGAATCGGATATGTGGTCGTCGTCAAAGCCCATGGCGCGCAAGGTGTCCCACTTACCCTTGCTCGCGGTCGCGAACACCTCCAACCCCAGATGCCGAGCCAGCTGCACCGCCGCCATGCCCACCCCGCCGGTGCCGGCATGGATCAACACGCGCTGGCCCGACCTAGCAGCGGCCAAATCCACCAGCGCGTAGTGGGCGGTGGCGAACACCACCGAGGTGGTGGCGGCGGCCGTGTGCGACCACCCCGCCGGCACCTTGACCAGCAGCCGCTGGTCGGTGCTGGCGACGGTTCCGGTGCCCTCGGGGAACAGGCCCATTACCCGGTCTCCGACCGCGAAAGATCCCTTGTTCAAGCTGGTTTCGATAACGACGCCGCAGGCCTCAACGCCCATGACCGCGTCCGGATCGGGATACAGACCCAGCGCGATCATGACGTCGCGGAAGTTGGCGGCAATCGCGGACACCGCAACTCGAACCTGCCCGGGGCCCAGCGGCGCGTCGGCATCGGGAATCAGCTCCAGCCGCAGATTCTCGAAGGTGCCGGCGGTGCTCATCGCCAACCGCCACGGCCGGTCACTCGGAGGAACCAACAGCCCGCCCACCGCGCGGCTACCGTGCACCCGCGCCGTATAAACCTCCCCGCGCCGCCACAACACCTGCGGCTCGCCTGTCGTCACTACCGCCGCCAGGGCCGAATCGTCGAGCGGCGCATCGGAATCGACCAGCACGATCCGGCCCGGATGCTCGGTCTGCGCCGACCGCACCAATCCCCATACGGCGGCACCCGCCAAATCGGTGACATCTTCGCCCGGCAATGCCACCGCACCGCGGGTCATCACCACCAAAACCCCTGCCCCATCACGGGTTAGCCACGACTGCAACACATCAAGCACCGAACTCGTGGCGGCATACACGCCCGCCACTACGTCACCGGCCAGAGGCACCGACTCAAACACCACCGCCGCCGAGTCCTCCGTTGTCCCCCAGGCGCACACCGGTAGCGGCTCCACCGCGGCCGATGGCTGCGGCGACCAGGTGACCTCGAATAGCCGGTCCGGACCCGAGCTCGACACCGCCGCCCGCAATTGCTGATCGGTCACCGGTCGGGCCAGCATGGAAGCGACTGACAACACCGGCAATCCCAACCCATCGGCCAGCTCGATCGACACCGCCGACGGACCCACTGGCGCGATGCGGGCCCGCACCGCCGACGCCCCCGCTGCATGCAACGAGACCCCCTGCCAGGAGAACGGGACCAACACCGAACCTTGGCCACGCTCGGCGCTTTCCGCGCTCAACACCACCGCGTGCAAGGCCGCATCCAGCAGCACCGGATGCACCCCGAAGCCGGTGACCGAGACCCCGGCATCGGCGGGCAACGCCACCTCCGCGAACACCTCATCACCCCGGCGCCACATCGCGGTCAGTCCCCGAAACGCCGGCCCGTAGCCGTATCCGCGCTCGGCCAGCTGCTGATAGCCGTCCGCCACCTCAACCGGGACGACGCCCGCCGGCGGCCACATCGCTAGATCCGCGGTCGGTTCCGCCGACCCGGCGCGCAGCGCGCCCTCGGCGTGCAACACCCAGCCGGTACCGACGTCACCACGCGAATACACCGACACCCCGCGCACGCCGGACTCGTCGGGACCATTGACGACCACCTGAACCGCCACCGAACCGGATGCGGGCAACACCAACGGCGCGGCCAGCGTTAATTCGTCGACAACGCCACAACCCACTTCGTCGCCGGCGCGGATCGCCAACTCCACAAATCCCGCTCCCGGGAAGATCGTCACGCCGGCAACGGAGTGGTCGGCCAACCAGCCCTGCACGCTGGGCGACAGCCGACCCGTCAACACCACCCCGCCCGAGGCCGGCAGATCGATCACCGCGCCCAAGAGCGCGTGCTCACTGGCCGCCAACCCCAAGCCGGCCGCGTCCGCCGCGACACCATCACCGGACAGCCAAAACCGCCGCCGTTGGAAGGCATACGTCGGCAACTCGACAAACTGCGCCTCGCCTACCACAGCGCGCCAATCCAGGTCCATACCGGTGACAAACCCTTGCGCGACGGCGTTGGTCAACGTCGCCGGCTCGGGGCGATCCTTGCGCAGCGCAGACATCGTTGTCACCGCAACGTCGGGCAACGACTCTTCGATCGACGCAACAAGGCCACCGCTGGGCCCGACTTCGAGGAATCGGCTGCCTCCGGCCGCCTGCGCGAAGCGCACACTGTCGGCGAACCGCACGGCTTGCCGGATGTGACGTCGCCAGTAGGCCGCTGATCCGAAATCGTCGCCCGCCAACTGCCCGGTCACGTTGGAGATGACTCCGATGGTGGGCCGGCCGATGGCGATTCCGGCAGCGACGGCTGCGAATTCGTCGATCATCGGATCCATCAACGGCGAGTGGAACGCGTGGGAAACCGCCAGCTGGTGGACTCGTCGTCCGTCGGCGCGCAGCTGGTCGGCCACCGCGGCCACGGCGTTTTGTGCACCCGAAATCACCAGTGACGCTGGACCGTTGACCGCAGCGATGTCAACCTCAGCGCTCAGCAGCGGCCGCACCTCTTCCTCGGCGGCTTGCACGGCGACCATCGCCCCACCGGCCGGCAACGCCTGCATGAGCCGGCCGCGGGCAGCCACCAACACCGCAGCGTTCTCCAACGACAGGACACCGGCGACATGTGCCGCAGACAACTCACCGATCGAGTGGCCCATGACAAAATCCGGTCGTACACCCCAGGATCCCAGCAACCGGAACAGGGCAACTTCCACCGCGAACAGCGCGGGCTGCGCGAATTCCGTGCTGTTCAGTAGGTTTTCGTCGTGACCCCACATCACTTCGCGCAGTGGGCGCAGCAGATGCCGGTCAAGTTCGCCCACTACGGTGTTGAACGCCTCGGCGAACACCGGGTATCCGGCGTGCAATCCCATTCCCATGCCCAGCCATTGGGAGCCTTGGCCGGGGAAGACGAACACCGTCTTACCCGCCGCAGTCGCCGTGCCCCGAACAACCGAGCCGCCCAACTGGTCACCCGCCAGCTCATCGAGCCCGGCCAACAACCGATCACGGTCCCCGCCAACCACCACCGCCCGATGCTCAAAAACCGAACGACCCGCCAACGACCACCCCACATCGGCAACATCGAGGCCATCATCGCCACGCACGTACGCGGCCAACCGAGCCGCCTGCCCCCGCAACGCCGACTCCGACTTCGCCGACACCACCCACGGCACCACCGGCCCCGCCCAACCAGCCTCCCGCCGCGGCACCACCGGCACCGCCTCGATAATCACATGCGCATTAGTGCCACTAATCCCAAACGACGACACCCCCGCACGACGCGTCCGAGCACCAGCAGGCCACACCCGCGGCGCGGTCAACAACTCCACCGCCCCCGCCGACCAATCCACATGCGGGCTAGGCACATCCACGTGCAACGTCGCCGGCAACAGCTCATGGCGCATCGCCAACACCATCTTGATCACCCCGGCCACCCCCGCCGCGGCCTGCGTATGACCCATATTCGACTTCACCGACCCCAACCACAAAGGTTCTCCCGGCTCCCCCCGATCTTGCCCATAAGTGGCCAACAACGCCTGAGCCTCAATCGGATCCCCCAACGTGGTCCCGGTCCCATGCCCCTCCACCACATCCACCTCGGCCGCGCTCAACCCGGCATTGGCCAACGCCGCCCGCACCACCCGCTGCTGCGAAGGACCATTAGGCGCGGTCAACCCATTCGACGCCCCATCCTGATTAACCGCCGACCCGACCACCACCGCCAACACCGGATGACCCAACCGCCGCGCATCCGAAAGCCGCTGCAGCACCAACATCCCACCGCCCTCGGAGAATCCGGTGCCGTCGGCCGCCGCGGCGAATGCCTTGCAGCGCCCGTCCGGGGATAATCCGCGCCAGCGGCTGAATTCCACGAAGATGTCGGGTGTGGCGTTGACGGTGACGCCGCCGGCCAGCGCCAGATCGCACTCCCCCGACCGCAGCGATCCCACCGCCATATGCAACGCCACCAACGACGACGAACACGCCGTATCCACCGACACCGCCGGACCCTCCAACCCCAGCACATAGGCCACCCGACCCGAGGCGACGCTGGACAATTGGCCGGTCAGCCGGAAGCCTTCTACCGGCTCGGCGGCGAACATGCCGTAGCCTTGCGTCATTACCCCGGCGAATACCCCGGTGGCGCTGCCGCGCAATCCGGTCGGATCGATACCGGCCCGCTCCAACGCCTCCCAGGACAACTCCAGCAACATCCGTTGCTGGGGGTCCATCGCGAGGGCCTCGCTCGGCCCCACCCCGAAGAAGGCGGGGTCGAAGTCGCCGACCCCGTCCACAAAGCCGCCGGTGCGGGTGTAGCACGCACCCGCGGCGTCGGGGTCGGGGTTGTATAGCCCGGCCAGGTCCCACCCGCGGTCCGCCGGGAATTCGGAGAGCACGTCGCGGCCCTGGATCAGCATGTCCCACATGTCGTCCGGGGAATTCACCCCGCCGGGATAGCGGCACGCCATGCCCACGATCGCGATCGGATCCTCGCTCGTGGTGCGTACCGCGGGTGTGTGCTTGATTTCCTGTGGGAGGCCGGCAAGTTCGGTGCGGATATAGGAGGCCAGCCGATTGGGTGTCGGGTAGTCGAAGATGAGCGTGGGTGAAAGTGAAAGGCCGGTGGCGGATTTGAGCCGGTTACGCATTTCGACCGCGGTCAACGAGTCAAAACCCAGGTCCTGGAACGCCTTGTCGGGGTCGATGGCTTCTGGCGTGATGTTGCCCAGCACGGTGGCGATGTGCAAACGCACCAGGCCCAGCAAGACGGCGTGCTGTTCGGCTTCGGGCAGCCCGTGCAGGCGATGCGCGAGCGCCGATTTCGACTTTGCGGCGGCCACGGAGTCGTCGACCTGACGGCGGGTCGGCGCGCTGGCTAGGTCGGAGAACATGGGCGGCACCGCCACCGCATGGGCTCGCAGTGCGGTGAGGTCAATGCGGGCGGGCGCCAGGAATGGCTCGTCGACGATCATTGCGGTGTCGAACAGTTCCAGCGCCTCAGCGGTGGACAGCGCCAGCACCCCTTCACGACCCAGCCGGGCCAGGTCTGCGGCGTCCAGGCCGCCGGTCATGGCGCTGGCCTGATCCCACAGACCCCAGCCCAGGGAGATGGCCGGCAGCCCATGGGCCCGCCGGTGGGCGGCCAGCGCATCCAAAAACGAATTGGCGGCCGCATAGTTGGCCTGGCCCGACGATCCGACCAGCCCGGCCATCGACGAAAACATGACAAACGCCGACACATCCAGGTCGCGAGTCAACTCGTGCAGGTGCCACGCCGCGTCCACCTTGGACCGCAACACCACATCCACCCGATCCGGTGTCAGTGACATCACCACCGCGTCGTCGAGTGCGCCGGCGGTGTGGATCACGCCCGACAATGGATGCTGAACCGGAATATCGGCGATCACCTTGGCCAACGCCGCTCGATCCGCCGCGTCACAGGCCACCACCTGCACCTGCGCACCGGCGGCGGCCAACTCGGCCACCAGCTCCGCAGCCCCGGGAGCATCCGGGCCGCGCCGGCTCACCAACACCAGATTGCGCACCCCATGACGAGCCACCACGTGACGGGCCACCGCCGAACCCGCCATCCCGGTGCCACCGGTGATCAACACCGTGCCCGCCGCCCACGAGCCGGGCATCAGCATGACGACCTTGCCGGTGTGGCGCGCCTGGCTCAGATAACGCAACGCCGCAGGCGCGCACCGCACGTCAAAAGTGGTGACCGGCAACGGCCGCAGCACCCCATCGCCGAACAGCGTGGCGAGCTCGGCAAGGATCTGCGCAATGCGGTCCGGTCCCGCTTCGAATAGGTCGAAGGCGCGGTAGCGCACGCCCGGGTACTGCTGGGCGATCACGCCGGGGTCGCGGATGTCGGTCTTGCCCATCTCCAAGAACACCCCACCCGGTGCCACCAGACGCAGCGACGCATCCACGAATTCACCGGCCAGCGAGTCCAACACCACGTCGAACCCTCGACCGCCAGTGGCCGCGCGGAACTTGTCCTCGAACTCTAGGCTACGTGAATCGGATATGTGGTCGTCGTCAAAGCCCATGGCGCGCAAGGTGTCCCACTTACCCTTGCTCGCGGTCGCGAACACCTCCAACCCCAGATGCCGAGCCAGCTGCACCGCCGCCATGCCCACCCCGCCGGTGCCGGCATGGATCAACACGCGCTGGCCCGGTTGTACGTCGGCCAAATGTATGAATGCGTAGTACGCGGTGGTGAAGACAGCCGAGATGGCGGCGGCTTCGGCGTAGGACCAGTCGGCGGGCATCGGCAGCAGCAGCCGGACGTCGCCGGCCACCAGGGTGCCGCTGCCGTCGGGGAAGAATCCGAACACCGAATCACCGACCGAGAATTCGGTGACACCGGGGCCGACCTCGACGACCACGCCCGCGCCTTCGCCGCCGAGCAGCGCGTCGTGGGTGAACATGCCTAGGGTGATCATGATGTCGCGGAAGTTCGCGGCGATGGCGCGCATGGCCACCCGGACCTGGCCGGGCCCCAACGGTGCGTCGGCGTTGGGAACCGGCTCGAGCCGCAGATTTTCGAAGGTGCCCGCGCTGCCCAGACCCAACCGCCATGGCCCATCGCCCGGCGGCACCAAGATGGCATCCGCCGCGCGGCTGCCGCGCACGCGCGCGGTGTACACCTGTCCGCCCCGCAGCACTACCTGCGGCTCGCCAGTCGCCAACGCCATCGCGATCGCCGCGTCGTCGGTGGCCGCATCGGAATCGACCAGCACGATCCGGCCCGGATGCTCGGTCTGCGCCGACCGCACCAGCCCCCACACGGCCGCGCCCGCCAGATCGGCGACGTCTTCGCGGGGCAGCGCCATCGCGCCCCGGGTCGCCACCACCAGCACCCCGGATTCATGGTCGGTCAGCCACGACTGCACTGCGGCCAGAGCCTGGTGGCTGCGCACGTAGCTGCCGGCTACCGGATCTTGGTCAGCCGCAACCGATTCAAAGATCTGGTAGGCGGGGGTAGGCCCCGGGGACGTGGCCGCCGACGCGGGCGACCAGATCACTTCGAACAGCCGGTCGGGACCCGAGCCCGACACCGCCGCCAGCAGCTGCCGCTCGGTCACCGGGCGGGCCACCATCGAGGCCACCGACAATACCGGCAGACCCAGCCCGTCCGCCAACTCCACCGACACCGCCGACGGCCCCGCCGGCGCGATCCGGGCCCGCACCGCCGAGGCCCCCGTGGCATGCAACGACACGCCCTGCCAAGCGAACGGCAATGCGAGTTCGTCCGGGTCGCCGGCGATCACGACCGCATGCAAGACGGCGTCCAACAAAGCCGGATGCACACCGAACCCACCGACTCCCCCGGCCGCCTCCGGCAGCCTCACCTCGGCGAATATTTCCTCGCCGCGGGCCCACATCGCGGTCAGCCCGCGAAACGCCGGTCCGTACCGGTAGCCGCGTGTCGCCAACCGCTCATAGCCATCGGCCACGTCCACCGTCACGGCACCTGCCGGTGGCCACACCGATAGGTCCGCGCCTGGTTCAACCGACCCGGGCCGCAGGATACCCTCGGCATGCAAAAGCCAGCCCGCTTGCGCGTCAGCTCGGGAAAATATCGACACACCACGGGAATTCGAATCCCGGCCAGCGTCGACTACCACCTGCACCGCAACGGAGCCGGTGGCGGGCAACAGCAGGGGTGCGGCCAGCGTCAGCTCGTCAAGCACCGAGCAGCCGACTTCGTCGCCGGCGCGGATCGCCAGCTCCACGAATCCGGTGCCCGGGAACAGCACCACGTCTGAAACGGCGTGGTCGGCCAACCACGGCTGCACGTTGGGCGACAACCGACCCGTCAACACCACCCCGCCGGAGGCGGGCAGGTCGACCACCGCGCCCAGCAACGGGTGTTCGCTCGCACCCAACCCCAAACCGGATACGTCGGCGCCTGAGCCCTCGGCCGAGAGCCAAAACCGGCGCTTGTCAAAGGCATACGTCGGCAGCTCCACATAGCCCGCTCCGTCCAGCGTGCCCCGCCAGTTCACAGCCACCCCCGCCACAAACGCGGACGCCGCCGAGAGCAGGAATCGGTGCAGCCCACCATCTCCACGCCCCAGCGTGGGGACGACAATGGCCTCGCTGTCACCGTCGGTGCACGCGGCGAATGTTTCCTCGACACCGGTAATCAACGCCGGATGCGGGCTGGATTCGATGAACGTGCGGTAGCCCTGCTCGCAGGCGTTGCGCACCGCCTGGTCGAATAGCACGGTCTGGCGGACGTTGCGGTACCAGTAGTCGGCGTCCAAACCAGCTGTATCCAAACGATTTCCGGTCACCGTAGAGAAGAAGACGGTACGCGTGGATCGCGGTTCGATGCCGGACAGAGCTTCGGCGAGTGGGCCACGGATCGCCTCGACCTCCACCGAATGCGAGGCATAGTCCACCTCGATCCGGCGGGTCCGCAGTTCCTTGGTGGAGCACACCGCGATCAGCTCCTCCAGCGCGCCCACTTCGCCCGACACCACCACCGCCGAGGGGCCGTTGACGACGGCGATGCTGACCCGATCGCCGAAGGGCGCCAACAAATCCCGCGCCTGGTCGGCACCGCACGCGATGGACACCATGCCGCCCGGGCCGGCCAGTCCGGCCAGCAACTTGCTGCGCAGCGTGACCACCCGTGCGGCGTCGCGCAGCGACAGCGCGCCGGCAACGTAGGCGGCAGCGATCTCGCCTTGCGAATGACCGATCACCGCATCCGGATGCACTGCGACCGACTTCCACAGCTCGGCCAGTGACACCATCACCGCGAACAGCACGGGCTGCACCACATCCACGCGATCCAGTCCCGGTGCACCGGGGGCGCCACGCAGCACGTCCACCAGCGACCAGTCGACAAATTCCGCGAACGCCTCGGCACACGCGTCGATCTGCTGCGCGAATGCCGGTGCGGTATCGAGCAGTTCGATTCCCATGCCCAGCCATTGGGAGCCTTGGCCGGGGAAGACGAACACCGTCTTACCCGCCGCAGTCGCCGTGCCCCGAACAACCGAGCCGCCCAACTGGTCACCCGCCAGCTCATCGAGCCCGGCCAACAACCGATCACGGTCCCCGCCAACCACCACCGCCCGATGCTCAAAAACCGAACGACCCGCCAACGACCACCCCACATCGGCAACATCGAGGCCATCATCGCCACGCACGTACGCGGCCAACCGAGCCGCCTGCCCCCGCAACGCCGACTCCGACTTCGCCGACACCACCCACGGCACCACCGGCCCCGCCCAACCAGCCTCCCGCCGCGGCACCACCGGCACCGCCTCGATAATCACATGCGCATTAGTGCCACTAATCCCAAACGACGACACCCCCGCACGACGCGTCCGAGCACCAGCAGGCCACACCCGCGGCGCGGTCAACAACTCCACCGCCCCCGCCGACCAATCCACATGCGGGCTAGGCACATCCACGTGCAACGTCGCCGGCAACAGCTCATGGCGCATCGCCAACACCATCTTGATCACCCCGGCCACCCCCGCCGCGGCCTGCGTATGACCCATATTCGACTTCACCGACCCCAACCACAAAGGTTCTCCCGGCTCCCCCCGATCTTGCCCATAAGTGGCCAACAACGCCTGAGCCTCAATCGGATCCCCCAACGTGGTCCCGGTCCCATGCCCCTCCACCACATCCACCTCGGCCGCGCTCAACCCGGCATTGGCCAACGCCGCCCGCACCACCCGCTGCTGCGAAGGACCATTAGGCGCGGTCAACCCATTCGACGCCCCATCCTGATTAACCGCCGACCCGACCACCACCGCCAACACCGGATGACCCAACCGCCGCGCATCCGAAAGCCGCTGCAGCACCAACATCCCACCGCCCTCGGACCAGCCGACCCCATCAGCCCGCCCGGCGTAAGGCTTGCACCGGCCGTCGGGTGCCAGCCCACGATGCCTGCTGAATTCCACGAAGACCGTCGGTGTGGCGTTGACGGTGACGCCGCCAGCCAGCGCCAGATCGCACTCCCCCGACCGCAGCGATCCCACCGCCATATGCAACGCCACCAACGACGACGAACACGCCGTATCCACCGACACCGCCGGACCCTCCAACCCCAGCACATAGGCCACCCGACCCGAGGCGACGCTGGAGGTCATCCCGGTCAGCCGGTAGCCCTCGATCTCCTCGGCCAACATTCCGTAGCCGCCGACGATGAGCCCGGCGAATACCCCGGTGGCGCTGCCGCGCAATCCGGTCGGATCGATACCGGCCCGCTCCAACGCCTCCCAGGACAACTCCAGCAACATCCGATGCTGTGGATCCATCGCTAACGCCTCGCTGGGCGAAATACCGAAGAACGCGGGATCGAAATCCGCGACGCCATCCACGAAGCCCCCAGTGCGCGCGTACGACTTATGGCGCACGTCGGGATCCGGGTCGAACAACCCGGCCAGATCCCACCCACGGTCGGTGGGAAATTCTGACATCACGTCCCTGGCGTCGGCCACCATCTGCCACAGCCCTTCCGGGGAATCGACGCCCCCCGGGAAGCGACACGACATGCCCACGATCGCGATCGGCTCGCTCGAGCGCTCCAGCAACGCACGGTTGGTGCGCTTCAGGCGTTCCACCTGGACCAGCGCTTTGCGCAGCGCTTCGGTCGCATGCTGGAGTTGATCAACCATTACTAACCTCGCCTAACTCTCGCTAATATTGGCCGTCGCCGACCGCCGGATGCGGCTCCCGCCGAGTCACCGAAGTTGCTGCACAAAACGACGCCGTCGTACGGCGCTCTGGCGCAAGTTCGCTGGTGAGTATTGCCAACTCCGGCAGGATTTCAAAGCGTCCAATACTCCCTGGGCACCAGTGCGCCCGTGCAAAGCCTGCCGTCCATGGCGCGACTGTACCCGCCCGCCCGTCAACGCCGGATGGGCGCATGTCAATGCGGTGCTAGCGGTGGTCTTCACAACACAGCCGCACGAATGCAGCGACTAGGCGCCGGCTCGGCGCCACCCATCGGCAGCCCTGGCGGCCCGGATCAGCTCGTCGCACAGATCGCGCAGTTCGGTCGCCGCGGCTCCTTCGTCGAGCGCGGTGACGACATCCTCGGCGGCGCATCGCACCTGGTAAACACGATCCGACAGATCGGCCGCGTCGTCGGCTGACAACACGACCGCATCGGCGGGCAGCGCCCTCACCTCACCCCGGGTCAGCATGGCGCGCTGCTCGTAAGCCCGCTGCCGGCAAGACTGCCGGCAATACCGGCGGCGACGGCCCATGCCGACGTCGGTCACGTCACGGCCACACCACCCGCACGGCTGCGGACGGGCACGACGAGTCATGCCTGCAGACATTAGTCCGCCCGGGTGTCCGATCCCGGTATCATTGATGGTCGCGCCGCGCGCGTCGCGTGCCGGGAACTACGCAGACGGCCGCAGCGTTTGCCAACCGGAGCCAGTCGCCAGTACGCAACCTACCAGCAGAGCCCAGGGCTCACAGGACCTAAAGGAGTAGCGCCCATGGCTGATCGTGTCCTGAGGGGCAGTCGCCTCGGAGCCGTGAGCTATGAGACCGACCGCAACCACGACCTGGCGCCGCGCCAGATCGCGCGGTACCGCACCGACAACGGCGAGGAGTTCGAAGTCCCGTTCGCCGATGACGCCGAGATCCCCGGCACCTGGTTGTGCCGCAACGGCATGGAAGGCACCCTGATCGAGGGCGACCTGCCCGAGCCGAAGAAGGTTAAGCCGCCCCGGACGCACTGGGACATGCTGCTGGAGCGCCGTTCCATCGAAGAACTCGAAGAGTTACTTAAGGAGCGCCTCGAGCTCATTCGGTCACGTCGGCGCGGCTGACCCGGGAACCCCCTGCTCCCGGCCGGGCAATGTCCGGTCGTGCGCGTGCGTGGTCCGAGCGCGAAAGGCGTCCCTCGATGCCCCAGCGGGCGACTTTGACCAGCGCCTCACGAATGTTGGACCCGCTCATCTTGGACACACCGAGCTCGCGCTCGGTAAAGGTAATCGGCACCTCGGTGACGACGAACCCGTTGCTCACCGTGCGCCAGGTGAGATCGATCTGGAAGCAGTAGCCCTTGGAGTCCACGCCGTCCAGGTCAATCGCTTCGAGTGCTTCGCGGCGGTACGCGCGGTAGCCAGCGGTGATGTCGTGGATCCCGATTCCGAGCGCCAGGCGCGAATAGGTGTTAGCGGTTTTGGACAGGACTAGCCGCCGCCAAGGCCAGTTTCGTACCGTCCCCCCCGCGACATAGCGCGAACCAATCGCAAGATCGGCACCAGCGTCGACGGCGTCCAGCAGGCGCTGCAGCTGTTCGGGCGCGTGGCTGCCGTCGGCATCCATCTCGACCAGCACCGAATACTCCCGGCTCAACCCCCAGGCGAAACCTGCCAGGTACGCCGCGCCCAAACCGTTCTTGGCGGTGCGGTGCATCACGTGGGTGCGGCCGGGATCGGCCTGCGCCAGCTCGTCGGCGAGCTGGCCGGTGCCGTCGGGGCTGCTGTCGTCGACGACCAGCACGTGCACGGCGGGGCATGCTTGCGTCAGCCGCCGGTGGATCACCGGAAGGTTCTCCCGCTCGTTGAACGTAGGAATGATCACCAGGACGCGCTGGCTGGGACGGTTACCCGGGGCTGGGGGCGCCGGCTGGCCGGTGGTCATGTAACTCCTCGATGTTGCTCTGTGTCGTCCGAAACCGGATGAGTGTCGGCCGCCCTGCTCGGGCTGAATGAGTTCGTCGTCGGATTCACTCAGGGCCGGCGGACCGGAGGCCTCAGATCTGCCCGGGGGCGCATCGGAATCGTCATTTTCGCCCTTTGGCTCCGAGCGCCTCGGACGCGGGAACCACCCATTCTGCCGCATGGCGACGAGAACGACCGCTGCGGCTGCCCCGACGAGAATCCATTGCAGGATTGGACCCCATCGAGTTGCCGGTGTCAGCCTCGTCTTGAGGCGCACCTGGCTGTCCAGGTATGCGGGCTGGAAAAAGTCGGTCCGGATCAGCTCACCCCCGTCTGGTGCTATCACCGCACTGATCCCAATGGTACCGGCAACCACCACGTATCTGTCGTGCTCGACGGCCCGTACCTTGGCGAATGCCAGCTGCTGTTCGCTCATTGTCTTGTTGAAGGTGGCGTTGTTGCTGGGCACGGTCAAAAGCTGCGCGCCGCCCAGAATCGACTTCCGCGGGGCGCGGTCGAAGATCACCTCCCAGCAGGTAGCCACCCCGACCGGGACCCCAGCGATGCGCACCACACCGGTGCCGTTGCCGGGCACGAAGTGGCCGGCGCGGTCGGCGTAGCCGGAGAGGTGCCGAAACAGCCACGGCATGGGCAGGTACTCGCCGAAGGGCTGCACGATTGCCTTGTCGTGGCGGTCGGCCGGCCCGGTGCCGGGATTCCAGACAATGGCCGTATTGGTCCACTCCGGATTTTCACGAGGACGGCCCGGAACATCCATCAGGGTGCCGATCAGGATCGGCGCGCCGATCGCTTCGGCCGCTGCGGAGATCCGTTGACCGGCGTCGGGGTTGACGAACGGGTCGATGTCCGACGAGTTCTCCGGCCAGATGACGAACTGGGGTTGCTGCGCCAGCCCCGCATGCACGTCGGCGGCCAGCCGCAACGTCTCCTCAACGTGGTTGTCTAGCACCGCCCGACGTTGCGCATTGAAGTCGAGACCGAGCCGGGGCACATTGCCCTGGACCACCGCGACGGTGACCGTGGGTTCGCCGCCCGATCCGCTACCCGCATGCCGCACCTGCGGCCAGACGACGATGGCGGCGAACAAGACCAGGCATATGCACGCGGCCGGCAGCACCACCGCCGGCGGCGCATCCCCCTGACCACCGGTTCGCCACCACTTCTCGATTTCCAGCGCGATCGCGGTCAAGCCGCATCCGACCAGCGCTACCCCCGTTGACAGCAGCGCCACACCGCCGAGCTGGACCAACGGCAACAGCGGGCCTTCGGCTTGACCGAAGGCGACCGACCCCCACGGAAATCCACCGAACGGAAGGATCGACTTCAACCACTCCTGCGCCGCCCACCCCACCGCGAACCAGATCGGCCAACCCGGCAACAGGCGTACCACGACGGCGAACAGACCGAAGATGCCGGGGAACAGCGCGCACGTCGTCGCCAGTGCCAACCAGGGCCCGGGGCCCACCAGCTCGCCGATCCACGGCAACAACGAGACGTAGAACACCAGGCCGAATAGCAGGCCGTAGCCCAGCCCACCCACCGGTGTCGTCGCGCGGTGGGTCAGCACCCAGGCCAGCAATGCGAGCGCAACCACCGCCGCCCACCAGCAGTTGCGCGGCGGGAAGCTGGCATACAACAGCAGACCGGCCACGATGCTGACCACCAGGCGCGTCAGCCGCGTCCGCACCGCGGTCCGTGTGGTGGGCAGCTGCGCTGCCACCCAGGCGCCAAGCTTCACCAGGCGCCGGCGGGCCGCGGCGCCGAGCCAGGCAGCCGCGCTCGGCGCGTCGGGGCCTTCCGCCGGCTCGGCCGATAGTTCGATCTCTGGATCGGCGGGGCTCTCCGGGCCGGCCTCGGCGACCTCAGCGGGCCGCGCCTTCCGGCCGAACCATTCCCTAGCCATAGATGACCGCACCTCGATGCACGGTTTGGCGGCAACGCGGCAAGGCGTCGGTCGGGCCCAGCCGCGGCAATGCGGGTACCCGGGAGCGCGGGTCGGTAGACCAGCGCTGGACTGCGTCGCGCGGTGCGTCGACGTCAAAGTCCCCGGCGTCCCATATCGCGTAGGACGCGGGCGCGCCGGGCACCAGGGTGCCGATCCGGCCGTCTCGAACACCACCGGCCCGCCAGCCGCCGCGGGTCGCGGCAGCAAACGCCGCCCGCGCCGATACCCCGCTGCCCGGCGTGCGGTGATTGACCGCCGCGCGCACGCTGGCCCAGGGATCAAAGCCCGTGACGGGCGCGTCGGAGCCAAGCGCGAGGGGCACGCCTTGGGATGCTAACAGCGCCAGCGGGTTGAGTTCGCTGCCTCGCTGGGCGCCCAGGCGGCGAGCGTACATGCCGTCGCCACCGCCCCACAGCTCATCGAAGTTGGGCTGCACACTGGCGATGACCCCCCAAGCGCCCAGCTTCGCGGCCTGGTCCGCGGTGACCATCTCCACATGCTCGAGGCGGTGGCCGCAGCGGGCGACGGCAACCACGCCGAGATCTGCCACCACCCGTTCGAAGGCGGCGACTGCGGCCGACACCGCAGCGTCGCCGATGACGTGGAAGCCGGCGGTCACTTCGGCCTTGGTGCATGCTCGTACGTGCGCTTCGATGCCGTCTACGTCAAGGTGGCAGGTGCCGATGCAGTCGGGGGCGTCCGCGTAGGGCTCGTGCAGCCAGGCGGTGCGCGACCCGAGCGCCCCGTCGACGAACAAATCACCGGCCAGCCCTCGAGCCCCGGTCTCGGTCACCAGGTCACGGGCCTGGGCCGGCGTGGCCACGGCCTCACCCCAGTACCCGATCACCTCGACTCCGTGCTCGAGTGCACGCAGCCGCAACCAGTCGTCGAGCCCGCCGATTTCCGGACCGGCGCATTCGTGCACGGCGACGACGCCGGCCGCGGCTATGGCCTGCAGCGCCACGGCCCGGGCGTCGGCAAGCTGGACGTCGGTCAAGAGGTAGCGTGCGGCGGCCCGGGCTAGGTGGTGGGCATCACCGGTCAGCGGCCGCTGGGCCGTGTAACCGGTTGCCGCCGCCAGCTCGGGGACCAGCCGCCGCAGTCCGGAGGAGACCAACGCGGAGTGCGAGTCGATCCTGGCCAGGTAGGCGGGACAGTCACCGAGAACCGCGTCTAGGTCGGCGGTGCTGGGCGCAGCATTCTCCGGCCAGGCCGACTCATCCCAACCGTGACCCCACAGCGGCTGACCCGGATGGTCGGCCGCATAGTCGGCGACCATCCGTAGGCACTGCGCGCGTGAGGTCGCGGGCCGCAAGTCCAGCCCGCTGAGCATCAGACCGGTCGCGGTCAGGTGGATGTGGCTGTCCACGAACCCCGGCGCCACGAATCGGCCGTCGAGATCCTGCACGTCAGCGTCTGGGAACTGGTCGCGGCCGACGTCGTCGCTGCCCAACCAGGCGACGACATCGCCGCGCACCGCCATCGCGGTGGCTTCGGGGTGGGTGGGGCTGTACACCCGGCCGTTGACCAGGAGTTTGACGGGAATCTGGCTCACACCGCTAATTCGACCCCGGCGATGGAGGTTCTGCGGCTACCCGAGGGGGCTGAAGGGTCAACGGCTCGACATCTATGACGTCGATGACCTCGCCATCAATAAAGTCCGGGTCGGTGCCGCTCTCGCCGAAGGCCCCGGCCATGTTGGCCGCCGCATCGGCCGTCAGTGGCACGTTCCGCAGGAAACCGCGCACGGCGATCGCGGTCAGCCCGGGTCGAGCGAGCGCCCGGATCGGCGGCACCAGCAGCAACAGCCCCATCGTCGTGGTGACCAGACCAGGAACAAGCACCAAGACCGAGGCAACGGTGACCAGCGCGCCGTCACTCAGTGCGCTTCGTGGTTCCGCCAAGCCGGATCGCAACCACAGGAGCCGTCGGCCGAGCTGCCAGCCACCGAGCGGCGCCAGCAGACCGAACCCGAGGACGAACGTCGCCAGCAACACCAGCAAAGTCCAGCCAAACCCGATCGTCGCCGCCAGCGCGAAAACCACCGCGAGCTCGACGACGGCGTAGCTGAGCAGCAGCCGCGACACCACGTGACGCCAACGTCTGCGGGCTAGGCCCGAGTTCCTCGGGGGCGGACATCGAGGCTGCAGTTAGATGACGCTATGACAACGATAGAGATCGACGCTCCCGCCGGACCCATTGATGCGCTGCTGGGCCTTCCCCCCGGCCAGGGCCCGTGGCCGGGTGTGGTGGTGGTGCACGACGCGGTCGGGTATGTCCCCGACAATAAGTTGATTTCCGAGCGTATCGCCCGGGCAGGCTATGTGGTGCTCACCCCGAACATGTACGCCCGAGGCGGCCGCGCCCGATGTATCACCCGAGTCTTTCGCGAGCTGTTAACGAAGCGGGGCCGCGCGCTCGATGACATCCTGGCCGCCCGCGATCACCTGCTGGCCATGCCAGAATGCTCCGGTCGGGTTGGCATTGTGGGCTTTTGCATGGGCGGTCAGTTTGCGCTTGTCTTGTCGCCCAGAGGTTTTGGCGCCACCGCGCCCTTTTACGGCACTCCACTGCCGCGCCACCTCAGCGAGACGCTAAACGGGGCATGCCCGATCGTCGCCAGCTTCGGCACCCGCGACCCGCTGGGTATCGGCGCAGCCAATCGACTACGTAAAGTGACCGCGGCCAAAAACATCCCCGCCGATATCAAGTCCTACCCGGGCGCCGGGCACAGCTTCGCGAACAAACTGCCCGGTCAGCCGCTGGTGCGCATCGCGGGATTCGGCTACAACGAGGCCGCGACCGAAGACGCGTGGCGTCGGGTCTTTGAGTTCTTCGGCCAGCACTTGCGCGCCGGCTCGCCTGGTGAGCCTTAGGTACGACTTCGACTCCCCGCGGATGCCGATGACCTTGTCCCGTCGGAGGGCGGCGGGGCTGTCATGTCCGCGTGCACCCCGAAGGCGAGATGAACATGATTGTCATCATGAAGTAGTGGGCCACAGCTGCGGGTGTCAGCTGGCGAAAAATGCGCGCGGCGCCCTCTTCGTTGCCTGACGTGTGCGGCGCGCCGACATGGGTTTGGCGAGCATGGCCTCGGTAAGTTCCCCGGCTTGCCGGATGCGGGTCATGGGCACAGTGCAGCGCGTCGCTGCCTGTCCTGGCCCGGGTAGGGCAGCAGCGCCATCTCGCGGGCGTTCTTGATCGCCTGGGCGACTTGGCGTTGCTGCTGGACTGTCAGGCCGGTCACTCCCCGGGAGCGAATCTTGCCTCGGTCAGAGATGAACACCCGCAATGTTGCGGTGTCTTTGTAATCGACGCTCTCGACGCCGAGGCTATCGAGCAGGTTTTTCTTCGCCTTCGTCGGGCCCTTTCGCGCGGATTTGGCGGCCATCTACCAGCTGGCCTTCCGGACACCGGGCAGGTGTCCGTCGTGGGCCAGTTGGCGGACCCGCACACGGGAGAGCCCGAATTTGCGGAGATGTCCGCGCGGCCGGCCGTCGATGGCGTCGCGGTTGCGTAACCGCACGGGACTGGCGTCGCGGGGCTGGCGGGCAAGGGCTCGCTGGGCGGTACTGCGCTGTTCGGGGGCGCTCGATGGGGATCGGATGATGTCTTTGAGCGCGGTGCGACGCGATGCGTAACGGGCGACGGTGGCCGCCCGCCGCTGATTCTTGACGATCTTGGACTTCTTGGCCACGTCAGCGTTCCTCGCGAAAGTCCACGTGACGCCGCAGGATCGGGTCGTATTTGCGCAAGATGAGACGGTCGGGGTCATTACGGCGGTTCTTGCGGGTGGTGTAGGTGTAGCCGGTGCCCGCCGTGGAACGCAGCTTCACAATCGGCCGGATGTCGGTGCGCGCCATCAGATCCGCTGCCCCTGGCGACGCAGGCGGGCCACGACCGCTTCGATACCGTCGCGGTCGATGACCTTTATACCCTTCGTGGACACCCGCAGCCGAATGCGACGGCCCTCGGAGGGCAGGTAATACGTTCGTTGCTGAATGTTGGGCGACCATCGCCGACGGCTTCGGCGATGGGAGTGCGAGACGGTGTTTCCAAATCCCGGCTTGCGGCCGGTGACTTGGCAGTGGGCGGACAAGGGGCACCCTTCCTTCGAAGCTCGGCTTATTGAAAATCATTTTCGACAACAGCTAGGTGGCACTGTACCGTCGACGTCGCAATAATGAAAACTGTTATCGATAAGGAGGACGGTGGCCACCCCGGTGATCCTTGTCACCGGACACGAGGGCACCGCCGCCGTGACCGCTGACCTGCTGGGCCTGCTCACCGATCACGGCACTGCGACACTTCGGTCAGTGGCACCAGGATCCGTGCGGCGAGCCGATCCCCGCCCACGGTGTCACCGCCGAGAACAACGACGACGACACCGGGCATCCATGAAATCCGCCATCCATCCCGACCACCACCCCCGTCGTCTTCCACGGTGCCCGGTCCTCCGCCGCGACCAAGTTGTACTGGAAATGATTGTCATTACGATGGTCGGGCGGCCGAGCGGGCCGGGCGAAAGGAAATGGGATGTGTGGGGCAGCGTGGCACGCGCGGTCACCGGCGGGCATGTACCCGTCAAATCCATCCTCACCGGCGCCCATGCCGACCCGCATTCGTACCAGGCCAGCCCCGCGGACGCCGCCGCGATCGTCGACGCGGAGCTGGTGATTTACAACGGCGGCGGGTACGACCCGTGGGTCGACCAGGTGTTGGCCGGCCATCCTGGTGTCCAGGCGGTCGATGCCTACTCGCTGCTCGGCGCCGTGGGCGACGACGACGCGCCCAACGAACACGTCTTCTACGACCCCAATGTCGCCAAGGCGGTCGCGGCAACGATCGCCGACCGGTTGGCGGACCTCGACCCGTCCAATTCCGGGAACTATCGAGCGAACGCCGCCGAGTTCAGCCGCGGCGCCGACGCAATCGCAATTTCCGAACACGCGATCGCCACCACCTATCCCGACGCCGCGGTCATCGCGACCGAACCCGTCGTGCACTACCTGCTGGCGGCAGCCGGCCTGAAAAATCGAACCCCGGCTACCTTCATCGCGGCCAACGAAAACGGCAACGACCCCACCCCGGCCGATATGGCGGCCGTGCTCGACATGATCGCCGGCCGTGAGGTCGCGGCGTTGCTGGTTAACCCGCAGACACCTACCGCGGCGACCGACGAACTGCAGGTGGCCGCCCGGCGGGCAGGAGTGCCAATCACCGAGTTGACCGAGACCTTGCCCAGCGGAACCGACCGGGACCAGTTTTGCGCTGCTGACCGGCCAGATCGTCGGGGTCGGTCACTCCGGGCTGACCATGCTGACCGTGGTTTGTCTGCTCGTGGTCACCGTGTTGGCGATCTGCTACCGACCGCTCTTGTTTGCCACCGTCGATCCGGAGGTCGCGGCCGCCCGCGGCGTGCCAGTGCGCGCCCTGGGAATTGTGTTCGCCGCACTGATGGGCGTGGTAGCCGCCCAGGCTGTCCAGATCGTCGGGGCACTCCTCGTGATGTCTTTGCTGATCACCCCCGCCGCGGCGGCCGCCCGGGTCGTGGTTGCCCCGGTCGCCGCGATCGCGACCTCGGTGGTCTTCGCCGAGGTTTCCGCCGTCGGCGGCATCCTGCTGTCGCTGGCGCCTGGAGTCCCGGTGTCGGTGTTCGTGGCCACCATCTCGTTTGTGATCTACCTGATTTGCTGGTTGCTCCGGCGGCGCCGCTAACTAGCCGGTCTCGCTTTCGGCCACTTTGAGCTCTAGGCCAATGTTGTTCCGCATGCCGCCGCGCAGCTTACTGACGAAGGTGAACAGCTTGCCCTGGATGCCGTAGCGCTTGACGATCGCGTCGTAGACGGCGCCCGTTTGGGATTCGTCGAGGATGGCCGCGGTGGCTTCGACGGCCTCGCTGGTCGGCCGGCCGCGCAAGGTGCAGGTCGCCAGCGTCACCCGCGGCGTGTTGCGGATCCGCTTGACCTTCCACGATTTCTTCTCGGTGATGACCAGCAGTCGATCCCCGCGGTCGGTGTCCAAGGCGGCCCAGATGGGAACCGGCTTGGGCCGGCCGTCCTTGGTGAAGGTGGTCAGCAGCAGGTACTGCGCCTCGGCAAGGTCAGAAAAGGTAGGGGTCACGGGTGCCAACCTACCGCGCGAGCAGACGCAGAATCGCACTGCGCGGGGTCCCGCGCATGCGATTCTGCGTCTGCTCGCCGTACTCAGGCTTCCAGGTCGCCCTCGGTTTCCAGCAGCACCTGGCGCAACCCGTCCAGGGTTTCCGGTGCCGGCTGTGCCCACAGGCCGCGACCGGCCGCTTCCAACAGCCGTTCGGCCATGCCGTGCAGCGCCCACGGGTTGGACTCGGTCATGAACGTGCGGTTCTGCGCGTCCAGGACGTAACGCTGCGTGAGCTGCTCGTACATCCAGTCCGCCATCACCCCGGCGGTGGCGTCATAACCGAACAGATAGTCGACGGTGGCCGCCATCTCGAATGCGCCCTTGTAGCCGTGCCGGCGCATCGCGGCCATCCACCTCGGATTGACCACGCGGGCGCGAAACACCCGCGTGGTCTCCTCCGACAGCGTGCGGGTGCGGATCGCGTCGGGTCGGGTGTTGTCGCCGATATAGGCGGCCGGTGCTTGGCCCGTGAGCGCCCGCACGGTGGCCACCATGCCGCCGTGATACTGGAAGTAGTCGTCGGAGTCGGCGATGTCGTGTTCACGGGTGTCGGTATTCTTGGCGGCCACCGCAATACGCCGGTACTGGCGGTTCATGTCGTCGATCGCCTCGCGGCCATCCAGGTCGCGCCCGTAGGCGAATCCGCCCCAGGCGGTGTACACCTGGGCGAGGTCGGCGTCGTCGCGCCAGCTGCGGCTGTCGATCAGCTGCAGCAGCCCGGCGCCGTAGGTTCCCGGTTTGGATCCGAAAATCCTTGTGGTGGCTCGCCGTTGATCTCCGTGGTGGGCCAGATCCGCTTGGGCGTGCGCGCGCACGTAGTTGTCCTCGGCGGCCTCGTCGAGGTCGGCGACCAACCGCACCGCGTCATCGAGCATGGTCACCACATGCGGGAAGGCATCACGGAAAAAGCCGGAGATCCGTACCGTCACGTCGATGCGCGGGCGGCCCAGCTCGGCCGGCTGCATGGGCGCCAGGTCGATGACCCGCCGCGAGGCGTCGTCCCATACCGGCCGAACCCCCAGCAGCGCAAGCACTTCGGCGATGTCGTCGCCGGCCGTGCGCATCGCCGAGGTGCCCCACACCGACAGCCCCACCGACCGCGGCCACCGCCCATGCTCATCGCGGTAGCGCGCCAGCAGCGAATCGGCCAGTGCCACACCGGCTTCCCACGCCAGCCGGGACGGCACCGCCTTGGGATCCACGGAGTAGAAGTTGCGCCCGGTGGGTAGCACGTTGACCAGGCCGCGCAGCGGCGACCCCGACGGCCCGGCCGGGATGAACCGGCCGTCCAAAGCTCTTAGCACCTGCTCGATTTCGGTTGCGGTGCCAGCCAACCGGGGTATCACTTCGGTGGCGGCGAACCGCAGCACCGCGGCGGCGTCGGCGTTGCCGGTGAGTCGGTCGGCGGCGGAGGGGTCCCAGCCGGTGGCCTGCAGGGCCGCGACCAGTTCGCGGGCTTTCGCCTCGGTCTGGTCGACTGTCGCGCGTTCGTCGGTGCCATCCTCGGCCAGGCCGAGTGCCTGCCGCAGGCCGGGGATCGCGTGCGCGCCGCCGAACAGCTGGCGGGCCCGCAAGATGGCCAGCACCAGGTCGAGTTCTTGCTCCCCCGTTGGGTTTTGCCCGAGGATGTGCAGCCCGTCGCGGATCTGGACGTCCTTGATCTCGCACAGCCAGCCGTCGACGTGTAGCAGCATGTCGTCGAACGAGTCCTCTTCCGGGCGTTCGGTCAGTCCCAGGTCGTGGTCCATCTTGGCGGCGCGGATCAGCGTCCAGATCTGCTGGCGGATGGCGGGCAGCTTGCCGGGATCCAGCGCGGCGACGCTGGCATGCTCGTCGAGCAACTGTTCCAAACGCGCGATGTCGCCGTAGGTTTCGGCGCGGGCCATCGGAGGAATCAAATGGTCGACTAGCACCGCGTGCGCGCGCCGCTTGGCCTGGGTGCCCTCGCCGGGGTCGTTAACCAGAAACGGGTAGATCAGCGGCAGATCGCCCAGCGCGGCGTCGGGTCCGCAGGACGCCGACATGCCCAGCGTCTTTCCCGGCAACCATTCCAGGTTGCCGTGCTTGCCCAAATGCACCACGGCGTGCGCCCCGAAACCGTTCGAGAATCCGGTATCGAGCCAGCGGTAGGCGGCCAGGTAGTGGTGGCTGGGCGGCAGGTCCGGGTCGTGGTAGATCGCCACCGGGTTCTCCCCGAAGCCGCGCGGCGGCTGAACCATGAGCACCAGGTTGCCCGCTCGCAGTGCGGCGATGACGATCTCGCCGTCCGGGTCGTGGCTACGGTCGACGAACAGCTCACCGGGTGGCGGGCCCCAGTACGCTGTTACCACGTCTGTCAGTTCGGCGGGCAGGGTGGCGAACCAGTCCCGATACTCCTTGGCCGACACCCGGATGGGGTTGCCGGCCAGCTGGCCTTCGGTGAGCCAGTCGGGGTCGTGTCCGCCGCATTCGATCAACGCGTGAATCAGCGCGTCGCCGTCGTTTGATTCGACACCCGGCAGATCACCCACCCGATATCCGCGCTGCCGCATCGCTTGCAGCAAGGCCACCGCGCTGGCCGGGGTGTCCAGGCCCACCGCGTTGCCGATGCGGGCGTGTTTGGTCGGGTAGGCCGAGAAGACCAGGGCCACCCGCTTGTCGGCGGGGGCGACCTGGCGCAGCCGTGCGTGCCGGACCGCCAGGCCCGCGACCCGGGCGCAGCGCTCCGGGTCGGCCACATAGGAGATCAGCCCGTCGTCGTCAATCTCCTTGAACGAGAACGGAACCGTGATGATGCGGCCGTCGAACTCGGGCACCGCCACCTGGCTGGCCACGTCCAGCGGCGACAGGCCGTCGTCGTTGGCGCACCACTGATCCCGCGGGCTAGTCAAACACAGGCCTTGCAGGATCGGGATGTCCAGCGCCGCCAGGTGCTCAACGTTCCAGCTGTCATCGTCGCCGCCGGCCGAGGCGGCGGCCGGCTTGACTCCCCCGGCGGCCAGCACGGTGACCACCATGGCGTCGGCGCCGCCGAGCCTTTCCAGCAGCCGCGGCTCGGCGGTGCGCAGCGACGCGCAGTAGAGCGGCAGCGGGCGTCCGCCGGCGTCTTCGATCGCCCGGCACAGCGCCTCGACGTAGCCGGTGTTGCCGGCCAGGTGCTGGGCACGGTAGTAGAGCACCGCGATCGTCGGGCCGGTCTTGCCGGCGTCCGGACGCTCCAGCACCCCCCAGGTCGGGGTGGCGACCGGCGGCGTGAACCCGAAGCCGGTCATCAGCACGGTGTCGCACAGGAAGGCGTGCAACTCGCGCAGGTTGTCGACGCCGCCGTGGGCCAGGTAGATGTGGGCCTGCAGCGCGGTGCCGGCCGCGACCGTGGAGCGGTCGGTCAACTCGGCATCGGCGGCCTGCTCTCCGCTGACCAGTACGGCCGGTACCCCGCCGGCGATCACCGTGTCGATTCCGCTCTGCCAGGCGCGGTAGCCGCCGAGAATCCGGATCACCACGATCGACGCTTCGGCCAGCAGGTCGGTCAGTTCCAGGTCAGACAGCCGCGAGGGATTCGCCCACCGGTAGTTCTTGCCGCTGGACCGGGCGCTAATCAGGTCGGTGTCGGACGTCGACAACAGCAGAACGGTCGGTTCCGGCACCAATTCTTCTTACCGGAGCAGGACTCGAGCGGTGGCGTCGGGCCCGCGAGCTTTGTAGCCACGCCTAGACTACAAACATGTCTACATCCACGACGATTAGGGTTTCAACCCAGACTCGGGATCGTCTGGCCGCCCAAGCCCGCGAACGGGGAATCTCGATGTCGGCTCTGCTCACCGAACTGGCCGCCCAGGCCGAGCGCCAGGCAATCTTCCGCGCCGAACGCGAGGCCTCGCACGCCGAGACGACCACCCAGGCAGTCCGCGACGAGGACCGCGAGTGGGAGGGCACGGTAGGCGACGGCCTTGGCTGAGCCACGGCGAGGAGACCTTTGGCTGGTCAGCCTCGGCGCCGCTCGCGCGGGTGAGCCCGGCAAGCATCGGCCCGCGGTGGTCGTTTCCGTGGACGAGCTACTCACCGGAATCGACGACGAACTCGTTGTCGTCGTGCCGGTGTCAAGCTCGCGCTCCCGCACCCCACTCCGGCCACCTGTCGCGCCCTCAGAAGGTGTAGCTGCCGATAGCGTCGCGGTGTGCCGCGGCGTCCGCGCGGTCGCTCGTGCCCGACTCGTGGAGCGACTCGGCGCCCTCAAACCCGCCACGATGCCCGCAATCGAAAACGCCCTGACCCTGATCCTCGGCCTCCCGACGGGACCTGAGCGCGGCGAGGCGGCGACCCATTCTCCCGTACGGTGGACGGGTGGCCGGGACCCGTGACGCGGACGCCTGCCCCGGTGCGTTGCGGCCGCACCAGGCCGCCGACGGGGCGCTGGCGCGGATCCGGCTGCCCGGCGGGATGATCACCGCGGCACAACTGGCGACGCTGGCCAGCGTCGCCAGCGACTTCGGCTCCGCGACACTGGAACTGACCGCGCGCGGCAATGTCCAGTTGCGCGGGATCCGCGACGTGGCAGCGGTCGCGGACGCGGTCGCCAAAGCCGGGCTGCTGCCGTCGGCAACACACGAGCGGGTGCGCAATATCGTCGCCTCGCCGCTGTCCGGCCGGGCCGGCGGGCTAGCCGACGTGCGGGCATGGGTCGGTGAGCTCGACGCGGCGATCCGCGCCGAGCCCCGGCTGGCGGAACTGGGCGGCCGGTTCTGGTTCGGTCTCGACGACGGCCGCGCCGACGTGTCCGGCCTGGGTGCCGACGTCGGCGTGCAGGTGTTCCCCGACGGTCCCCGACTGCTGTTGACCGGACGTGACACCGGCGTGCGGGTGGCCGATGTCGCCGAGACCCTGATCGAGGTCGCGTTGCGTTTCGTCAAGATCCGCGAAACCGCCTGGCGAGTAACGGAATTAGCCGATATCGGCGAGCTGCAGTCCGGTGTCGAGCTGGGCCCATCCGTTCGGCCCGTCACCAAAACGCCCGTCGGCTGGATACCCCAGGATGACAGCCGGGTAACGCTGGGCGCCGCGGTGCCGCTGGGGGTCTTGCCCGCCCGGGTCGCGGAATGCCTGGCCGCGATCGAGGCCCCGCTGGTGATCACGCCGTGGCGATCGGTGCTGATCTGCGACCTCGACGACGCGACGGCCGACGCCGCGCTGCGGGTGCTGGCGCCGCTGGGCCTGGTGTTCGACGAGAACTCCCCCTGGCTGAACATCAGCGCCTGCACCGGCAGCCCCGGCTGCGCGCACTCGGCCGCCGACGTACGGGCCGACGCCGCGCGGTCACTGAACGTGGAGTCAGCCGGGCATCGGCATTTCGTCGGCTGCGAGCGGGCCTGCGGCAGCCCACCGGCCGGCGAGGTGCTGGTCGCCACCGGCGGTGGATACCGGCGATTGCGGCCGTAGGGTGAGCGAGTGCTCGACTACCTACGCGACGCCGCGGAAATCTACCGGCGGTCATTCGCGGTTATCCGCGCCGAGGCCGATCTGGCGCGCTTCCCCGCCGACGTCGCGCGGGTGGTGGTTCGGTTGATTCACACCTGCGGGCAGGTCGACGTCGCCGAGCATGTGGCCTACACCGACGACGTCGTCGCGCGGGCGGGTGCCGCGCTGGCCGCCGGTGGCCCGGTGCTGTGCGATTCGTCGATGGTGGCCGCCGGGATCACCACCTCGCGGCTGCCCGCCGACAACCAGATCGTCTCGCTGGTCGCCGATCCACGCGCCACCGAGCTGGCCGCCCGTCGCCAGACCACCCGATCGGCGGCCGGGGTCGAGCTGTGTGCCGAGCGGCTGCCCGGCGCGGTGCTGGCCATAGGCAACGCGCCCACCGCGCTGTTTCGGCTGCTCGAACTGGTCGACGAAGGGGCACCCCCACCGGCGGCCGTGCTGGGCGGACCGGTGGGTTTCGTCGGATCGGCACAGGCCAAAGAGGAGCTCATCGAGCGGCCCCGCGGGATGTCCTACCTGGTGGTGCGCGGTCGCCGCGGCGGCAGCGCGATGGCCGCCGCCGCCGTCAATGCGATAGCCAGCGACCGCGAATGAGCGCTCGGGGCACGCTGTGGGGAGTCGGGCTGGGGCCCGGCGATCCGGAGTTGGTGACCGTCAAGGCCGCCCGGGTGATTGGCGAGGCCGATGTGGTGGCCTATCACAGCGCCCCACACGGTCACAGCATCGCCCGCGGCATCGCCGAACCGTATCTGCGGCCCGGTCAGCTCGAGGAGCACCTGGTCTACCCGGTGACCACCGAGGCCACGAATCATCCCGGCGGCTACGCCGGTGCGCTCGAAGACTTCTACGCCGACGCGACCGAGCGCATCGCCACGCACCTGGACGCCGGGCGCAACGTGGCGCTGCTCGCCGAAGGCGACCCGTTGTTCTACAGCTCCTACATGCATCTGCACACCCGGCTGACGCGGCGGTTCAACGCCGTCATCGTGCCCGGTGTGACGTCGGTGAGCGCCGCGTCGGCGGCCGTGGCCACACCGCTGGTGGCCGGCGACCAGGTGTTGTCGGTGCTGCCGGGCACGCTGCCGGTCGGCGAGCTGACCCGCCGGCTGGCCGACGCCGACGCGGCCGTGGTGGTCAAGCTGGGCCGTTCGTATCACAATGTGCGGGAGGCGCTTTCGGCGTCCGGCCTACTCGGCGACGCGTTCTACGTGGAGCGGGCCAGCACCGCCGGCCAACGGGTATTGCCGGCCGCCGACGTCGACGAGACCAGCGTGCCGTACTTCTCGCTGGCCATGTTGCCGGGCGGGCGGCGTCGTGCGTTGCTGACCGGCACCGTCGCAGTGGTGGGCCTGGGGCCCGGCGACAGCGACTGGATGACACCGCAGAGCCGGCGTGAGCTGGCCGCCGCGACGGATCTGATCGGCTATCGCGGCTACCTGGACCGGGTCGAAGTCCGCGACGGCCAGCGGCGCCATCCCAGCGACAACACCGACGAACCCGCCCGGGCGCGGCTGGCCTGCTCGCTGGCCGATCAGGGCCGGGCGGTGGCGGTGGTGTCCTCCGGCGACCCAGGGGTATTCGCGATGGCCACCGCCGTTTTGGAGGAAGCCGAGCAGTGGCCGGGGGTGCGGGTCCGGGTGATTCCGGCGATGACCGCCGCCCAGGCCGTCGCCAGCCGGGTCGGCGCGCCGCTGGGACATGACTACGCGGTGATCTCGTTGTCCGACCGGCTCAAACCCTGGGACGTGATCGCCGCGCGCCTGACCGCCGCGGCCGCCGCCGACCTGGTGCTGGCCATCTACAACCCGGCTTCGGTGACCCGCACCTGGCAGGTCGGCGCGATGCGCGAGCTGCTGCTGGCCCATCGCGACCCTGGCATACCGGTGGTGATCGGCCGCAACGTCTCCGGACCGGTTTCCGGACCGAATGAGGACGTTCGGGTGGTGAAGTTGGCCGACCTGAACCCCGCCGAAATCGACATGCGCTGCCTATTGATCGTGGGGTCCTCGCAGACCCGGTGGTATTCGGTGGATTCGCAGGACCGGGTGTTCACCCCGCGCCGCTATCCCGAGGCGGGCAGAGCTACCGCGACAAAGTCGAGCCGCCACAGCGACTGAAAGAGCTTGCGGCCGAATTCCTCAAGGTCGGCCAGGCTGCCTCCGGAAGGCTCGCCAGTTCGCGCCACGCACCCGGCAATCTCCCGAATCGTGCGGCGACCGTCAACCTGCTGCAGAAAGGCCAACTGGGCGGGGCTGGGCGCCATGCGCCAACCCGGCCAAAACATATCGGTGCCGGAGACACCGCAACGCGTGCGCATCAGCGGTACGTAATCGAGCGCGGCAACCGTCGAAAAATCGATCGTGTACTGCTCCTTGGGTCGGTCACGACGGCACGCCATAAAGAGATGGGTAGCGTTCAAGGTCTCCAGACGTTCCATCACGGACCAGGCCTTGACCTCGGGTAACGTGTTCACGGCCGCATAAAACTCGCTGTTCGGGACGAAAAAATCGTGCGGGTAATACGGCGCCTTGTGGAACCATCCCTGAAATACCAGTCCGGCGGACGTGACCAGATCGACGCATTCCTCGACGGTGTAACTGCGTTGGCGACCATGCAAGAACGTATCGACGAGGGCGCTATCGGAAAGTAAATCCCGAGCTTTCGTGAGATAGTTTCGGAGCGGATGATACGTCGGTAGTAACGAGATTGCTTCCTTCGCCAATTTGATCGATGCATCGTCCTGCCCTAATCCAAGATCACGAAAGACCGAACCGAGCAGTTCGACTCCGATCCGACCGTACTTCCCGTAGAGCATCGCCGCCACGACGCCATCCCGGCGCAGGCAGTGGGCGAGTTCTTTCATGCCCGCCCGCGGATCTGCCAGGTGATGTAAAACGCCGGTCGATACCACGAGGTCGAAGTCGCGTCCCAGCGTCGCCAGCTCTTCGATCGGAAGCAGATGCAACTCCAGATTCGCCAGCCCGTGCTTGTCTTTCAGATATTGCTGATGGTCCAGTGCCGGTCGACTGATATCGATCGCCACTACTTTCGCCGCACGATTGGTGAATGCGAAAATCGCCGCCTGGTTGGTTCCGCAACCGGCGATCAGAATATCCAGATCGGGCCGGTATTCGCGGTCCGGCCATAATATCCGGTGGGAGTGCACCGGGTCGAACCATTCCCAATTCGCTGTGGTCCACGCCTCAAGATCGGCGATCGGGTGCGGGTACAACCACCGGTGGTACTGCCGGGACACAATGTCGGCGCGCGGATGATCGTCGGTCACTTCGGTCCCACGAGCCTATGCAAGCACACCGGCAACGCACGTCGCCGCCTCGGCGAGCAGCGCCTCACGGGGCTCGGCGTCATACCCGCCGCCGGCACGATCGGACATGACGGCCACCACGTAGGGCACGCCGGTCGGTGACCACACGACCGCGATGTCGTTTGCTCGTCCGTAGTCACCGGTCCCGGTCTTGTCGATCACCTTCCAATCGGCGGGAAAGCCCGCTCGGATCCGCTTGGCTCCGGTGGTGTTGCGCGCCATCCAATCGGTGAGCAGTGCCCGCTTGTCGGGCGGCAACGCGTTGCCGAGAACAAGCTGCTGCAACACCAGGGCGATGGCGTGCGGTGTTGTGGTATCCCGTTCGTCCCCGGGCGGATCGCGGTTCAACTCCGGTTCCTCGGCGTCCAACCGGCTCACGGTGTCACCCAAGCTGCGGAGGTAGCCGGTAAATGCCGCGGTGCCGCCCCCGGGACCGCCAAGATCGGCCAGCAACAGGTTGGCGGCGGTGCCGTCGCTATAGCGTATCGCCGCATCGCAAAGCTGCCCGATCGTCATCCCGGTCTGAACGTGTTGTTGGGCCACCGGGGAGATCGACCGAATGTCGTCACTGGTGTAGGTGATCAGTTTGTCCAGATGCGTGAGCGGGTTTTGGTGCAGCACCGCCGCCACGAGCGGCGCCTTGAACGTGGAGCAGAATGCGAACCGCTCATCGGCGCGGTATTCGATCGCGGCGGTGGTGCCGGTGGCGGGCACATACACCCCAAGCCGGGCATCGTATCTGCGCTCCAGCTCGGCGAAGCGATCCGCCAGATCCGCTCCGGCCGGCAAGGTTGTCGATGCCGGACGGGCCCCGCTCGCATGCCGTGCACACCCCGTCACGGAAACCAGCATTGCCATCGCTACCAGCAGTTCGCGACGACCGAATCCTCTGTTGCGCATGCCGTAGTATCACACGCGCGCAGATGGCAGGCGCCAAAGCGCATTCGACGCCGCGCTCCCCCGGCTGCTCGGCGGCGGGATCTACGACGACCGGTCGTAGACTGACCGGACCTGCCGGGCTATGGTTTATGCCCATGACCGCGACGGCAAGCGACGACGAGGCCGTTACCGCACTCGCCTTGTCGGCGGCCAAGGGGAACGGGCGGGCCCTTGAGGCGTTTATCAAAGCCACCCAGCAAGACGTGTGGCGGTTCGTCGCCTATCTGTCCGACGTGGGCAGTGCGGACGATCTCACCCAAGAGACATTCCTACGAGCGATCGGCGCCATCCCGCGGTTTTCCGCACGCTCCAGCGCCCGAACTTGGTTGCTGGCCATCGCGCGCCATGTCGTCGCCGATCACATCCGCCACGTCCGATCCCGGCCCCGCACCACCCGCGGCGCGCGTCCCGAACATCTCATAGACGGCGACCGCCATGCCCGCGGATTCGAAGACCTCGTCGAGGTAACCACGATGATCGCCGACCTAACCACCGACCAACGGGAAGCGCTGCTGCTGACCCAGCTGCTCGGGCTGTCCTATGCGGACGCCGCGGCGGTGTGCGGCTGCCCGGTGGGCACCATCCGATCCCGTGTCGCTCGAGCGCGCGATGCGCTGCTTGCCGACGCGGAGCCCGACGACCTCACCGGCTAGGCAGACCGGCCACCCACATGGCGGCCCGGTGGACAGAATCGACCGCCGCTACCCCAGCCGGCAGCAGCGGGCGCGCTATCATGACCACCGAAATACCCAGCGCAGCAGCGGCATCCAGCTTCGCTCGGGTCATCTTGCCACCGCTGTTCTTGGTGACCAATGCGTCGATGCGCTGCTCACGCAGCAGTGCGAACTCATCGTGGTAACCATATGGCCCGCGAGATAGCACCAGTTTGTGCCGCCGCGGCAGGGCGGTGCCATCGGGCGCGGTAACCACGCGGATCAAAAACCACGCGTCGCTGTTGGCGAAGGCCGCAATACCCGAGCGTCCGGTGGTCAGGAACACTCGCGAATAACCTTGTTCAGCAACAACGTCTGCAGCCTCGATGTCCGATACCGCGAGGCGGTACCGGGATCCCACGGCGGGCGAGCCAGTACCAGGTACGGGAGCCCGAGCTCACCGCACACCTGCGCGGCGTGCGCGGTGATGGTTACCGCGAAGGGGTGGGTGGCGTCGACGACGGCATCGATGCGCTCCTCTCGCAGCCAACCGCGCAGCCCCTCGACACCGCCGAACCCGCCGATGCGCACCGGACCGATCGGCAGGGCAGGGTTGGGTACCCGGCCGGCCAGCGAGCTGACGATCTCAACGTGTGGGTGCAACTCTTTCGCCAGCGCACGGCCCTCGGCGGTGCCGCCGAGCAACAACACCCGGGTCACTGTGCATACCGACCGTGCCGTGCCACCGAATATAGGTAGCTGTCGGTAAAGCCCTCAGCGGTCAGCACGTCGCCAACAACGATCACGGCGGTCCTGGTGATCTTGGCATCGTGCATCCGCGCGGCGATATCGGCCAACGTGCCGCGTAGCGTCCGCTGTTGCGGCCAACTCGCGAAAGCCACCACCGCAACCGGCGTTTCGGGTCGGTAACCACCGTCTAGCAGTCGCGGAACGATGGCGTCGATCTGGGCTGCGGCCAGGTGCAAGACCAGAGTGGCGCGGGATCGGGCGAGCGCGGCCAGGTCCTCACCGGGCGGCATGGGTGTGGACAGCGTCGCCACCCGGGTGAGCGTCACCGTCTGCGCCACGCCCGGCACGGTGAGTTCGCGCTTTAGCGCCGCCGCGGCTGCGGCAAAAGCCGGTACGCCCGGCACGATTTCGTAGCCGATGCCCAGCGCGTCGAGTTCGCGGCACTGTTCGGCCAGCGCGCTGTACAGCGACGGGTCGCCGGAATGCAGCCGGGCAACGTCGCGGCCGTCGGCGTCGGCGTCGGCAAGTTTGCGCACGATTTGTTCGAGGGTCAGCGGACCGGTGTCGACAATCGTCGCGCCGGGCGGACACTGCGCCAACAGGTCGTCGGGCATGATCGAACCCGCATACAGGCACACCGGGCATCGTTGCAGGAGCCGTTGGCCGCGGACGGTGATTAGGTCGGCGGCGCCGGGGCCCGCTCCGATGAAATAGACCGTCATCGCTTGGTCACCGACCACTGGGTGACCGGCAGCTGTGGGCGCCAACCGGTGAAGCCGCCCAGCGGTTCGCCGAGATAGTGCTGGAATCGTCGTAGCTCGCCACCGAGGCGCGAATATGCATGCGCCAGAGCGGCTTCCGATTCGACGGTGACAGCGTTGGCGACCAAGTTCCCGCCTGCGGGCAGGCTGTCCAGGCAGGCCTCAAGCAGGCCTGGCTGGGTTACACCACCGCCAAGAAAAATCACCGACGGCCGTGCGGCGTCGTCGAACGCATCGGGCGCGTCGCCGCGCACGTCGACGCTCACCCCGAAGGCCGCGGCATTGAACCCAATGTTGCGGCGGCGCCGTTCGTCGCGCTCGAACGCCACCGCGGTGCAGCCCGGCCAGCTCCGACACCACTGGACCGCGATGGCGCCTGAGCCCGCGCCGACGTCCCATAACCGCTGCCCGGGCCTTGGCGCCAGCGCAGCCAGGGTCAGCACGCGGATCGGGTGTTTGGTGATCTGCCCGTCGTGCGCGAATGCCTCGTCGGGTGCCCACGACGTGCGCTCGTCGGGCAGGTAGCGCACGGCGATCACGTTGAGCTCATCGACATCGAGGGGTGGGTCGCAGGCCCATGCCCGGGCCGTACCGTCGCGGCGGCGTTCGGCCGGGCCGCCAAGCTGTTCGAGCACGCTGAACTTGGAGTCACCGCGACCGTGCTCGGTCAGCAGCACCGCCAGCGCCTGCGGGGTGGACCGATCGCCGGACAGCACGATGGCCCGGCCGCCGCGGCGCACCGCGGTGTGTGGTTGCGCGGTGACCAGGCTGATCACCTCGGTGTCATACACGTTCCAGCCCATCCGGGCGCACGCCAACGTCACCGCGGACACGTGCGGCAACACGGTCACGTTGTCGTGGCCGAACAGCCGGATCAGGGTGGAGCCGATACCATGCAACAACGGGTCGCCGCTGGCAACCACGTGTAGGTCAGCCCCATCCGGTGACAGGCCTTGCACCGCGGGCAGCATCGGCGTCGGCCACTCCCAGCGCTCGGCGGTGACGGTATCGTCGAGCAGGGCAAGTTGCCGTTTCGAGCCGTAAATTACTGTGGCCCTGCGCAATTCGGAGCGAGAATGCTCGGAGAGACCGGTCATGCCGTCGGCGCCGATCCCGACAACGATGATCATCGGCGCCGCTCTCCCCCGCAAGCGGGCGGTACCCCCACCGCATCGCTGCGCTCTGCATCGTCGCGGATCATCGCGGCATCCTGCGCCAGACGAACCGGGGAAGCAACCGCAGCGCAACAAACATTGGCCGCAGCGCCCACGGAATCCACACCACGCGCTTACCGTTGACCAGCGCACGCGCGGTCGCGGCGGCCACCCGCTCCGGGGTGACCGACAGGGGTGCGGGCGTCATGCCCTCGGTCATGCGCCCGATGACGAATCCCGGCCGCGCGATCAGTAACCGCACCCCGGTGCCGTGCAACGCATCGGCCAGGCCGCTGGCGAAGCCGTCCAGGCCGGCTTTGGCCGATCCGTAGACATAGTTGGCGCGGCGCACCCGAATCCCGGCGACCGAGGAGAACACCACCAGCGATCCCCGTCCGGCGGTGCGCATCGCCGCTGCCAGATGAGTCAGCAGGCTGACCTGGGCGACGTAGTCGGTGTGCACGATGGCCACCGCGTGCGCCGCGTCTGTCTCGGCGCGGGCCTGGTCGCCGAGTATCCCGAAGGCCAGCACCGCGGTGCCGATGGGGCCGTGCTCGGCAACGAGCGAAGCGACCAACGGGCCGTGTGCGGCCAGGTCGTCGGCGTCGAACTCCCGGGTGTGCACCGCTATAGCGCCAGCTGCGCGGAGTGCGGCGGCCTGGTCGGCGAGTTGATCGGCGTTCCGCGCGGCCAGCACCATCGTCGCCCCGGCAGCCAGGCGTCGCGCGAGTTCGCCGCCGATCTGGCTGCGGCCGCCGAAAATTACTACCGGAGCAGCGCCCGTGTCGTCCACGGCTGCGATTATTGCCTGCGCTAGCGTGAGTGGCGATGGTCAACACCACTACGCGGCTTAGTGACGACGCGCTGGCGTTTCTTTCCGAACGCCATCTGGCCATGCTGACCACGCTGCGGGCGGACAACTCGCCGCACGTGGTGGCGGTAGGTTTCACCTTCGACCCCAAGACTCACATCGCGCGGGTCATCACCACCGGCGGCTCCCAAAAGGCCGTCAATGCCGACCGCAGTGGGCTTGCCGTGCTCAGCCAGGTCGACGGCGCGCGCTGGCTCTCACTGGAGGGTAGGGTGGCGGTGAACAGCGACATCGACGCCGTGCGCGACGCCGAGCTGCGCTACGCGCAGCGCTATCGCACCCCGCGTCCCAATCCACGCCGAGTGGTCATCGAGGTCCAGATTGAGCGCGTGCTGGGATCCGCGGATCTGCTCGACCGGGCCTGACAACCGAGGTCATGGCGGCAGTAGGTAATGCACCCAGGCGCCACCGGCGGGCCCGGCCACGGCGTGCAGACGGGCGTTCTGATTGCCCGTTCGGGGCAGGGTAAAGTCCGCGCCGATGGCTGTGCAGGCTAGGGCAGCCCCGGCGAAGACCACGGGTGCCGGCGTCACGGTCCACCTGCCTGCCGCGTCCCGACAGGCCGCAGGGTGTGGGTCCCCGCACGATGCGGCGACCCAGCGGCCATCCGCGCCCTGCAGGGCGCATGCTCCGGCACCGGCACGCGGTTCGTCCGGTGCCCAGCTCCACAACGACGCCTGAATGCGGCCGTCTTCGGGGAGCAGCTGATCGAAGCCGAACAGATTGACCCCGCAATCGGTCATCGCCTGCACCTTCGGCGGGGTAAGCGCCTGCGGATTGGCCGGTGGACGGGTCGGGTTGGCCAACGCCGTGGCCAGCGTGGAGTCCTCGTAATAGCGGACCAGTCGCCAAGCGTAGACACCGCGGCCATAGGTGGCATCGCAGGCCGGGTATGGCCGGTAGCCGGAGTTCGAGCCGCTTTCCAGCTCAACGCCGCTCCAGTCGAAGACGGCGGCCGACCAACCTGGCGCACAAGACCCGACGAGCACGGCTCGTGCGCCGGATGCGCGGATTTCCTCCCGCGACACGTCGAGTGGAAGCGGGACACAGCCGTTGGTGGCACGCCGGGCCGGGTTGGGACGGTAGATAAGGCTTGTTCCGTCCGCACGCCGCAACACTTGGTCGAGGGTAGCCACCACCGACTCATACGCCGACGCGTTCTTCAGCTGGTCCTCCAGGTAGAGCAGGATGACCTCCTCGGTATGCCCGGGTGCGTTCAACCAGTTGGCGATCTGCGGCAGCACTGTGGCCAGCAGAGGTTCGACGGTGCAGCCTAGGTTCGCGTTCTTCGGTCCCAGCCCGTGACACACGGTGACGCCGGGGGCGCCGTGGCCCTCGAGGCGGGGCAAGTAGTGCAGGTCTAGCTCGAGCGCGCGGACGTCGATGTCGAGCTGTTGGGCCAACGACAGCTGCTGGTTTGAGTCTGCGTGCGAGACCGTGAACGAATCGCTGAGGCTGTTGAACGAGTTGTGCGTGCCGAGCCACTGAGTTTCCCGCAGCGGCACCGGGTCTTGCAACGCATCCTGGAACCGCGCGGTGCGATGCACCCAAGACTGTAGGTAGGCATCACGCGCGGCCTGGGTCACCCGGTGCGCGAGCGGAAGCACGCACCGCGCATCGGGCACACCGACGCGGCGACACTCCGCAGCGACCGCGTCGGCGAACTTGCCGAGCGCCACGCAGGGGATCGCAACCGGGCTTATTACGTCACAGGATGCGGTGGGCGAGGGCGGAGCGGGCACCTGGTAGGCATCGGCGGCCACCGGTGCCGCGGTTATCAACACCACGGCCAAGGCGCCCATGAGGGCCGCGCTCTGCAGCCATCGGGCGCGGGGCATGCGCTACTTTGGCACGTCGATACACCGCTTACCAGGGGTGTTGTCGAAGTGTTGCGTGGTCTCGTCGAAGCCGTCACGTAACTCCAAGCCGCCCCGCGTCGATGACGAGACACTAGGGCTGCGACCGCCAGGGCCGTGTAGACGTTGCTCTACAAGGTCACCGGTCCTGGTCAGAACTTATCCGACGGCTCCTGCGCATTTTCCCGTACACAACCGCGGGGATGAGGACCAGCAACCCGAGACTCCAGATATCCCACCACAGTGACCCCTTCACGGCATTGGCGATTGCACTGATGGCCAGCAGAACCCAGGCGACACCCATAAAGGCGAAATAGCACCCGCCCCTGAGCCGTCCCGCTGGCCGAGGCCACAGGGAGCCTGCGACACCGCCGATGAGGCAGACAACCACGACGGCAACGCTGAAGACGACAACGGGAGTCGCGCTACTTGGTGGCACAGTTGACCACCGCCGCTCCCGATCCGCCAACCCCCAGTAAGGCGGCGCCAAGTAGTGCCCAGTCGGCAGGGCCGGCCGGAATTGCTAGGGCGGTCCCAACTACGCCAGCCGATGATCCTGCGAAACCCGCAACAGCCGCCGTCCACTCCGCGCTGTTACATGGCCGGTGCAGAGCTTGAAACGCCAGCCGGCGCGCCTCCACCGCGATGGGGTCATCCGGCGGCCTAGCGGCCAGCTCGTTGACCATGTTGTCCACCCACCGTTTGGTCGCGTCTGATACGGGTGCCTCTGTCCCGGCCGGTGGCAGCATCATTGAAGTGATCGGATCGGAGTACGGTCCGTCGGCTCCACCGGACGGGTGTGGCGCTCCTGGCGGTGGAGGTGTTGGGCCGTCTTGTTTGAAGAAGTCGACTAGCTGAACCGCGCTGTGGGCAACAACCGGGGCGCCCGCGAAGCGGACATTTCCCACATCACCGGTGGTCGCGGCGAGCTGACCGGACACCTCGTTCTCCGCCGCAACCAGTTGCCCGACACGTAAGCGGATGTCACCGGCCAACGCCTGAGCCTGAGCTAGTCGAGCGGCCTGCACTGCAGCCGGCTGCGTCGTTTTGGTGTCGGTGACCGATAGGTCTTCACCGACGTTGAAACCGGCGTCCTGGGCGTCCTCTACGGCATACATAACTCTTCGTTGTGCCGCGTCGATAGTGCCGGCGCCGTTGCGCGCGATCGTGGCTGCTCTCCGCAGCTGGTCGGCTATGCCACTGACCGTTGAGAAGTCAGCTCGGGTTCGTTGTCGCAGCCCGTCGCCCCCGGCGCCATTCCAGGCGATGGCATGGGCCTGGTTTCGCATCTGCAGAAACACGTCTTCCCACCGATCCGCGGTTTCGGTCCAGTAGCCGGCCGCATCGATAAGGTGCTCGGTGCTCCATGCCCGGATTTGGGACAGGGTGGCCAGCATCTAAACCACCGTCACCTGCGTCACCGCGGCCATCTCGCTCGCCGCAGTTGCCTCTTGATGGGCGTAAGCTGCGGCCGCGGCAGCCACCCCGGTAGCCGTAGCCTGCGTCCGGGTGGCGAATTCCGCTGCCGCGCAGCAGATTGCTGCGTTGATACCACTTACCGCCACCGTCGTGGCTTGGAATGGTTGGCCGGATTCTGGCGGCGTTGCCGAGGCGGCGAACTGGGCGCCAAGGCCCTGCGATTGACTGGCCGCAACCTCAAGCTGACCAAGTACAACCTGTAGTTCATTCGACCCCACCCGCGGGAGTCTAAATCGAGACCACGCAGAGGGCTATTCACGCCGATTCAAAGCCGTCGAAGAAACGACACCACCCGCGGGCCGATGAGACAGGAACGATCACACAGGTGCTTGCGAAGATCCGTCACCACGTATGCGGGCGAACGGTGTGTTCGGCCTGTTGGCGGCCGCCGCGTGCGGTGTTCCCATCCCCGTTATCGACAACCGCGCCGAGGAGATGACGGGCCGGCACGCCACAACGGCAACGAGTTTCAGCATCACGGACCAGTCGTGCGCATCATGAGGACTGCCGCGCCGCTGCGCTCACCGCGGTCGTCAAAGCATTGGATCCAATGACGCCATCGCGGTGGCGCCCGGTGAGGTGCGTGACCGTGGTCTCCGGTTATACCTTCGAGCCGACCGCAGGGTGACTTGATCGTCAAATCCACGACAGTAGCCTTACACCAAGTCCGAAGGGAGTAGCGGTGTTTGTCGATGTTGGACTTTTGCATTCGGGGGCAAACGAGTCTCACTACGCCGGTGAGCACGCCCACGGTGGTGCTGATCAGCTGTCGCGGGGACCCCTGCTGTCGGGGATGTTCGGTACATTTCCTGTCGCCCAGACTTTTCACGACGCGGTCGGCGCGGCCCACGCACAGCAGATGCGAAACCTGCACGCTCACCGGCAGGCGTTGATCACGGTGGGCGAGAAAGCGCGCCATGCCGCGACGGGGTTCACCGACATGGACGACGGCAACGCCGCTGAGTTGAAAGCTGTGGTATGCAGCTGCGCCACATAAACATCCGGGCGCTGATCGCCGAGGCCGGCGGCGATCCCTGGGCGATCGAGCACAGCCTGCACGCGGGTCGGCCGGCCCAGATTGCCGAGCTGGCGGAGGCGTTTCACGCGGCGGGTCGATGCACCGTCGAGGCCAACGCGGCCTTCGAGGAAGCCCGTCGCCGCTTCGAAGCGTCCTGGAATCGAGAAAACGGCGAGCACCCGATCAACGACTCCGCCGAAGTGCAGCGCGTGACCGCGGCGCTGGGTGTGCAGTCTTTGCAATTGCCCAAGATCGGTGTCGATTTGGAGAACATTGCGGCCGACCTCGCCGAGGCGCAACGGGCTGCGGCCGGGCGGATTGCGACGCTCGAAAGTCAACTGCAGCGGATCGACGATCAGCTTGACCAAGCGCTGGAACTCGAGCACGACCCCCGACTGGCCGCGGCCGAAAGATCCGAACTTGATGCGCTGATCACCTGCCTTGAGCAAGATGCCATCGACGACACGGCGTCAGCACTGGGCCAGCTGCAATCGATACGCGCCGGATACTCGGATCACCTGCAGCAATCGCTGGCCATGTTGCGTGCCGATGGCTACGACGGGGCGGGGCTGCAGGGATTGGACGCACCGCAATCGCCGGTGAAACCCGAAGAGCCGATTCAGATTCCGCCACCAGGCACCGGGGCACCAGAGGTGCATCGGTGGTGGACGTCGCTGACGTCTGAGGAACGGCAGCGTCTGATCGCCGAGCACCCGGAACAGATCGGCAATCTCAACGGCGTTCCGGTCAGCGCGCGCAGCGATGCCAACATCGCGGTGATGACGCGGGACCTGAATCGGGTACGTGACATCGCCACTCGGTACCGCACGTCGGTTGACGACGTCCTGGGTGATCCGGCGAAATACGGTCTGTCCGCCGGCGATATCACCCGCTACCGCAACGCCGATGAGACCAAGAAAGGCCTCGACCATAACGCCCGTAATGATCCCCGGAACCCCTCCCCGGTATACCTGTTCGCCTACGATCCAATGGCATTCGGCGGTAAGGGACGAGCCGCGATCGCTATCGGCAACCCCGACACCGCAAAACACACCGCCGTGATTGTGCCCGGCACCAGCAGCAGCGTGAAAGGCGGCTGGTTGCATGACAATCACGACGACGCGCTGAACCTCTTTAACCAGGCCAAGGCCGCCGACCCGAATAATCCGACCGCGGTGATCGCCTGGATGGGATATGACGCCCCGAACGACTTCACCGACCCGCGTATCGCCACTCCGATGCTGGCCCGAATCGGTGGTGCGGCACTGGCCGAGGACGTCAACGGTTTGTGGGTAACGCATCTCGGCGTCGGCCAGAATGTCACCGTGTTGGGCCACTCGTACGGCTCGACCACCGTGGCCGACGCGTTCGCCTTGGGCGGCATGCATGCCAACGATGCGGTGCTACTGGGCTGCCCGGGAACCGACCTGGCCCACAGCGCCGCGAGCTTTCACCTGGACGGAGGCCGGGTGTATGTGGGTGCGGCCTCTACGGATCCGATCAGCATGCTCGGGCAGCTCGACAGCCTCAGCCAGTATGTGAACCGTGGCAACCTTGCGGGTCAGCTGCAAGGTTTAGCCGTCGGCCTGGGCACCGACCCCGCCGGCGACGGATTCGGTTCGGTGAGGTTTCGCGCTGAGGTGCCCAACTCTGATGGCATCAACCCCCACGACCACTCCTATTACTACCACCGGGGCAGCGAGGCGTTGCGCAGCATGGCCGACATCGCCTCCGGTCACGGCGACGCGCTAGCATCCGATGGCATGCTGGCCCAACCACGTCACCAACCCGGCGTCGAGATCGACATTCCAGGTCTTGGGTCGGTGGAAATTGACATACCGGGCACGCCGGCCAGCATTGACCCAGAGTGGAGCCGCCCTCCGGGATCTATCACCGACGACCATGTTTTCGATGCCCCACTCCACCGCTGATCGACGGCTTCGGCTGACGCGGCAGGCTTTGCTCGCCGCGGCCGTGGTGCCGTTGCTAGCAGGATGTGCGCTGGTGATGCACAAACCCCATTCCGCGGGTTCGTCTAATCCCTGGGATGATTCCGCGCACCCGCTCACCGACGATCAGGCCATGGCCCAAGTCGTCGAGCCAGCCAAACAGATCGTCGCCGCCGCCGACCTGCAGGCTGTCAGAGCGGGATTCTCGTTCACCTCGTGTAACGACCAAGGCGATCCGCCTTATCAGGGCACCGTCAGGATGGCCTTTCTGTTGCAGGGCGATCACGACGCGTACTTTCAGCACGTCCGTGCCGCCATGCTGTCGCACGGCTGGATCGACGGCCCCCCACCGGGACAGTACTTCCACGGCATAACCCTGCACAAGAACGGAGTGACCGCGAACATGAGCTTAGCGTTGGACCACAGTTACGGAGAGATGATCCTTGATGGTGAGTGCCGCAATACGACCGACCACCACCATGACGACGAGACCACCAACATCACCAACCAACTCGTTCAGCCATGAAGGCGTCGGGTGCCTTCACTGTTCCCACATCGATGTCAGTGATCACCAACCCGTGTGGCACGTGGCGACCGGCGACCGGCGAGCCCGCATCGCACCAGGTATCGAGGAACTCGGACCCACCCTGGTCGAAACGGTACGCCGCCGCGACGCACTGCCCCGCATCGCCCAAGCCGTAGTAGTGGCCGCCACCCGCAACTACGGCGTCCCCGACAACGAAACCGACCTACTGCGGTCGCCCAGGCCAAGGTGGCCACCAAACGCTGCTGGCATGCAGGTGGAGTGCACAGACACGGCAGCTGCAATAGCCTTACGCGGGTGACCAACACCCCCCCACCCACCACAGGACAATGGACACCAACCCACCCCCCAGCGCCGCCGCGTTCACGCAATTGGCCGTTGGCGGCGGTGGCCAGCGTCGCGATTGCCGCGGTTGTGCTGGGTGCCGCAGCTTTAATCGTGGCACTGACGCGCCCGACGAACAGCGGTCCAGCCACCGCCGCTGGAACGACCGCCGAGCCGACATACACCGCAGCAGAAACCGCCGCCGCGCACCAAAAGTTATGCGAGGTGTACAAACTGGCAGCGCGGGCGGTCCAAATCGCGACAAACGGCGACAACCCGGCGTTCGCAAACATTGCCACAGTCAATGGTGCGGTGATGCTTCAGCAGACACTGAATACGACCCCGGCGCTCGTGCCCGGCGAGCGCACCGATGCACTTGCACTAGCAGAAGCATATGGCCAAGCTACAGCCTTTGCGATGGAGCAAGACCATCCAGCGTGGCAGTCAGCAGCCAATGATGTCAATGCCAAGGATGCGCGCATGAAGGCCATCTGCGGTGGCGGGTGATCTGCCACCCGGTCGGTGGTCGGCGCTCTTGGTGGGTGCGTGGTGGCCGGCGCGGCCCGATGCGCCGATGGCCGGGGTGACGTATTGGCGTAAGGCGGCCCAGCTCAAGCGCAACGAGGCCAACGACCTGCGCAACGAGCGATCCCTGTTAGCGGTAAACCAAGGGCGCACCGCCGACGATTTGTTGGAGCGATATTGGCGCGGCGAACAGCGACTAGCCACCATCGCGCATCAGTGCGAGGTCAAAAGCGACCAAAGCGAGCAAGTCGCGGATGCGGTGAACTATTTGCGGGATCGGCTGACCGAGATCGCACAATCCGGCAATCAGCAAATCAACCAAATCCTGGCCGGCAAAGGGCCGATAGAGGCCAAAGTTGCCGCGGTGAACGCCGTCATCGAGCAGTCGAATGCCATGGCCGACCATGTGGGAGCAACCGCGATGTCCAACATTATCGACGCGACGCAACGAGTGTTCGACGAGACCATCGGTGGTGACGCCCACACCTGGTTGCGTGACCACGGTGTAAGCCTCGACGCTCCCGCGCGGCCACGCCCAGTGACCGCTGAAGACATGACTTCTATGACGGCGAACTCGCCTGCAGGATCCCCATTCGGTGCTGCTCCGTCTGCGCCCAGTCATTCGACGACAACCAGCGGCCCGCCGACAGCTCCAACACCAACATCACCATTCGGCACTGCTCCCATGGTGCTAAGTTCATCTTCAACAAGTAGCGGCCCGCCGACAGCTCCAACACCAACATCACCATTCGGCACTGCTCCCATGCCGCCCGGCCCACCCCCACCGGGTACCGTCTCACCACCCCTACCCCCCAGCGCCCCCGCCGTTGGTGTTGGTGGCCCGTCAGTACCGGCCGCTGGCATGCCACCAGCAGCGGCGGCGGCAACAGCGCCGTTATCCCCACAGTCGTTGGGCCAGTCGTTCACCACCGGGATGACGACGGGCACGCCGGCCGCGGCCGGTGCACAGGCGCTGTCGGCGGGCGTGGTGCACGCGGCAACCGAACCCCTGCCGCCACCGGCGCCACCCCCGACGACACCCACGGTCACCACACCGACAGTCGCGACCGCCACCACGGCCGGGATTCCCCACATCCCCGACAGCGCGCCGACCCCCAGCCCGGCACCGATCGCGCCACCAACCACCGACAACGCCAGCGCCATGACACCCATCGCGCCCATGGTCGCTAATGGCCCGCCAGCATCCCCGGCCCCCCCGGCCGCCGCCCCCGCGGGGCCACTGCCCGCCTACGGCGCCGACCTGCGCCCACCGGTAACCACACCCCCTGCCACGCCACCCACCCCAACCGGACCCATCTCCGGTGCCGCGGTCACACCCTCCTCACCCGCAGCAGGCGGCTCACTAATGTCACCCGTCGTCAACAAATCCACCGCACCAGCCACCACCCAGGCCCAACCCAGCAACCCAACACCACCGCTAGCCAGCGCCACCGCGGCCGCCACCACCGGCGCCGCAGCCGGAGACACCTCCCGCCGAGCCGCCGAACAACAACGCCTACGCCGCATCCTCGACACCGTCGCCCGCCAAGAACCCGGATTATCGTGGGCTGCCGGGCTACGCGACAACGGCCAAACCACCCTGCTGGTCACCGACCTCGCCAGCGGCTGGATCCCCCCACACATTCGCCTACCCGCCCACATCACCCTGCTCGAACCGGCCCCCCGACGCCGCCACGCCACCGTCACCGACCTACTGGGCACCACCACCGTAGCCGCGGCACACCACCCCCACGGCTACCTCAGCCAACCCGACCCCGACACACCCGCACTCACCGGCGACCGCACAGCACGCATCGCACCCACAATCGACGAACTCGGACCCACCCTGGTCGAAACGGTACGCCGCCACGACACACTGCCCCGCATCGCCCAAGCCGTAGTAGTGGCCGCCACCCGCAACTACGGCGTCCCCGACAACGAAACCGACCTCCTACACCACAAAACCACCGAGATCCACCAAGCCGTACTGACCACCTACCCCAACCACGACATCGCCACGGTGGTCGATTGGATGCTGTTGGCGGCGATCAACGCACTGATCGCAGGCGACCAGTCGGGGGCGAACTATCACCTTGCCTGGGCGATCGCCGCGATATCAACGAGGAGATCCAGATGACGTCAATCGAATCGCATCCCGAACAATATTGGGCGGCGGCCGGCAGGCCAGGGCCGGTGCCGCTGGCGCTGGGACCCGTTCATCCCGGTGGACCGACGCTGATCGACCTGCTGATGGCGCTGTTTGGCTTGTCCACGAACGCCGATCTGGGAGGCACGAACGCCGACATCGAGGGAGATGACACCGATCGGCGGGCACATGCGGCCGATGCCGCGCGCAAGTTCTCGGCGAACGAGGCCAATGCGGCGGAGCAGATGCAGGGGGTGGGCGCGCAGGGAATGGCGCAGATGGCGTCAGGCATCGGCGGAGCGCTCAGCGGCGCGCTCGGCGGCGTCATGGGGCCGCTGACCCAGCTCCCGCAACAGGCGATGCAAGCCGGGCAGGGCGCCATGCAGCCGCTGATGAGTGCAATGCAACAGGCCCAAGGCGCTGACGGACTGGCGGCCGTGGACGGGGCGCGGCTGCTGGACAGCATCGGGGGCGAGCCCGGTCTTGGCAGCGGTGCAGGTGGCGGTGACGTCGGGGGCGGGGGCGCTGGCGGCACTACCCCCACCGGCTATCTGGGTCCACCACCCGTACCGACGTCGTCACCGCCGACGACTCCCGCGGGGGCACCGACCAAGTCGGCGACGATGCCCCCGCCCGGCGGCGCTTCACCTGCCTCAGCGCACATGGGTGCGGCCGGGATGCCGATGGTGCCGCCGGGCGCGATGGGCGCCCGGGGCGAAGGGAGCGGCCAAGAAAAGCCGGTCGAAAAGCGCGTGACCGCGCCTGCGGTCCCCAATGGCCAGCCGGTCAAGGGCCGCCTGACGGTGCCCCCGAGCGCACCGACCACGAAACCCACCGACGGCAAGCCCGTAGTTCGCAGGCGCATCCTGCTGCCCGAGCACAAGGACTTCGGACGCATAGCTCCCGACGAGAAGACCGATGCCGGTGAGTGACGATTCGTCGTCGGCGTTCGATCTGATTTGCGCCGAGATCGAACGCCAGTTGCGCGGCGGCGAGCTGCTCATGGATGCCGCAGCAGCATCCGAATTACTACTCACCGTGCGGTATCAGCTCGATACCCAGCCGCGGCCACTTGTCATCGTGCATGGACCGCTGTTTCAGGCCGTCAAAGCGGCCCGCGCACAGGTGTACGGACGCCTGATACAGCTGCGACACGCGCGCTGTGAGGTGCTCGATGAGCGATGGCAGCTACGGCCGACGGGTCAGCGCGATGTGCGCGCACTGCTGATCGATGTGCTGAACGTGTTGTTGGCGGCCATTACCGCCGCAGGCGTGGAACGGGCATACGCGTGCGCGGAGCGGCGGGCGATGGCCGCCGCGGTTGTCGCCAAGAATTACCGGGACGCGTTGGGTGTCGAGCTGCAGTGCAATTCCGTATGCCGAGCCGCCGCCGAGGCGATCCACGCGCTGGCGCACCGCACAGGGGCTACCGAGGATGCCGACTGCCTCCCGCCGGTTGATGTGATACACGCCGACGTTACTCGCCGCATGCATGGCGAGGTGGCGACCGACGTTGTCGGGGCCGGCGAACTGGTGATAGCGGCGCGACACTTGCTGGACCCCATGCCCAGGGGCGAGCTCAGTTACGGCCCACTCCACGAGGGGGGAAATGCGGCCCGTAAATCGGTCTATCGACGCCTGGTTCAGCTATGGCAAGCGCGCCGGGCTGTTACCGACGGTGACGTCGACCTGCGCGACGCTCGCACGCTGCTGACCGATCTGGACAGCATTTTGCGTGAGATGCGCACGGCCGCAACCATTCAACAGGCGTACACACGAGCGGAACGGCGGGCGATGGCGGCGGCGGTCGTCGCCAAGATTCGCGGCGACGCAATGGGCCTCGACGCCCAGCGCGACGCGGTACATCGCGCGGCCGCCGATGCGCTCCACGCGTTGCAATCGGTTGGCATACACCAATAGGCGACCCTTTGGCAGTTGAGGGTGTAGAGGAGATCGGCGCGTCGTTGCCGGGGCGGGAGTCGACGCCTTCCGATGATGGAGGTTCCCTACACCCATCAGGAAGACCTCGACGCGTCCATCGCCGCCGGTGGTGCGGGCTTGGCCTGTGCTGACACATGACCGCTTTCCGCCGCCTTGATTGTTGACCGGCACTGGGTTTGGGGGCGGCCGCGTCACTGTAGGTGAGTATGGGACGTGAGCGACATGTGCGACGTGGTGTCGTTCGTTGGCGCCGCCGAGCGTGTTCTGAGGGCGAGATTTCGGCCGAGCCCGGAATCTGGCCCCCCAGTTCACGCTCGGCGGTGCGGTTGGTCTCTGGGGATCAGCGCGGAGACGCTGCGCCGGTGGGCAGGTCAAGCCGAGGTCGATAGCGGTGTGGTGGCCGGCGTGTCCGCCAGCAGAAGTGGGAGCGTAAAGACCAGCGAGCTTGAGCAAACCATCGAAATACTCAAGGTCGCAACGAGTTTCTTCGCGCGGAAGTGCGACCCGCGACACCGCTGATCTGTGCGTTCGGCGACAAGCACAAGCACACCTACGGGGTCACACCGATCTGTCGGGCACTGGCCGTGCACGGCGTGCAGATCGCCTCGCGCACCTATTTCGCGGATCGCGCGGCAGCGCCTTCGAAACGCGCACTGTGGGACACCACAATCACCGAAATCCTGGCCGGCTACTACGAACCCGACGCCGAGGGCAAACGCCCACCGGAATGCCTGTACGGCAGCCTGAAGATGTGGGCGCACCTGCAGCGCCAGGGCTTCCGGTGGCCCTCTGCCACGGTGAAGACGATCATGCGGGCCAACGGTTGGCGCGGAGTGCCCCTCGCAGCGCACATCACACACCACCGAACCAGACCCGGCCGCGGCCCAGGCCCTAGACCTGGCGGGTCGGCAATGGCGGGCTTTAGCAACGAACCTGCTGGAAGCGGCCGACTTCACCTACGCGCCGATGACGTGGAGTTCCGGCTACACCGCGTTCGTGGTCGACGCCTACGCCGGTGTGATCGCGGGCTGGGAATGCTCGCTGACCAAAGACGCAGCGTTCGTCGAACGCGCATTACGCCACGGCCTTCCAGACTCACCTAGGTCACCCGTTTGGCGGAGCTATTCATCATCGCGACGCCGGAAGTCAGTATACTGCAATATATTTCGGCAAGACACCGATGCTAGCCGGGCTGCGGCCGTCGATAGGCATTGTTGGCGACGCCCTCGACAACGCCTTATGTGAAACCACGACAGGGCCCCACAGGACCGAATGCAGCCACGGCAGCCCGTTTCGTAGCGGGCCGATCCGCACCCTGGCTGACCTGGAAGACATCGCCTCGGCGTGGGTGGAGCACACCTGTCACACACAACAAGGTGTGCGAATACCCGGGAGGCTTCAACCTGCGTAGTGAGCGGAAGCGTTTCACGACGCGATCGGCTTAGCGTATGCGCGGGCCGATACCACGGGTGCACGCGATCACCTGGAACTGGTGAGTTGGCTATCGTGGTTTGGTGATTACTTGCGCTTGGGGGCTTGCCGACGGTTGCGCCGGGCGCAAGTGGGGTGCGGTTTTGCGGTTGATGGATGGTAGCTGGTGGCCCACGAGTTGAGTGCGGGTTCGGTTTTTGCCGGGTACCGGATAGAGCGGATGCTAGGTGCCGGCGGAATGGGCACCGTATATCTGGCGCGTAATCCCGATCTGCCGCGTAGCGAAGCCTTGAAAGTCCTTGCTGCGGAGTTGTCGCGTGACCTCGATTTTCGGGCACGGTTTGTCCGCGAAGCCGATGTGGCCGCGGGGTTGGATCATCCCAACATCGTGGCGGTTCATCAGCGCGGCCAGTTCGAGGGTCGGCTATGGATTGCGATGCAGTTCGTCGATGGCGGGAACGCTGAGGATGCGCTGCGGGCGGCGACCATGACCACAGCGCGGGCGGTGTACGTGATCGGCGAGGTCGCCAAGGCGCTCGACTATGCGCACCAACAAGGCGTGATACATCGCGATATCAAGCCGGCGAACTTCTTGTTGTCGCGAGCCGCTGGCGGCGATGAACGAGTGCTGCTAAGCGATTTTGGGATCGCGCGTGCGCTCGGCGACACGGGACTGACGTCCACCGGTTCGGTGCTGGCCACGTTGGCCTATGCTGCGCCGGAAGTTCTTGCAGGGCAAGGTTTTGATGGCCGGGCCGATTTGTATTCGTTGGGGTGTGCCCTATTTCGGCTACTAACCGGTGAGGCGCCGTTTGCCGCCGGTGCTGGAGCGGCGGTGGCAGTGGTGGCGGGTCATCTGCACCAACCGCCGCCGACGGTCAGCGATCGCGTGCCAGGGCTGTCGGCGGCGATGGATGCGGTGATCGCCACTGCGATGGCCAAGGATCCCATGCGTCGGTTCACCTCAGCGGGTGAATTCGCACATGCCGCCGCCGCAGCCCTGTACGGGGGAGCCACCGACGGATGGGTGCCGCCGAGCCCCGCGCCGCACGTCATATCGCAAGGCGCCGTGCCAGGTTCGCCGTGGTGGCAGCATCCGGTCGGGTCAGTGACCGCGTTGGCCACGCCGCCCGGTCACGGTTGGCCGCCAGGCCTGCCGCCGCTGCCGAGACGACCGCGCCGCTACCGTCGGGGCGTGGCGGCGGTGGCGGCCGTGATGGTGGTGGCCGCCGCGGCCGTCACCGCGGTGACCATGACATCGCACCAACCGCGGACCGCGACGCCGCCAAGCGCTGCAGCCCTTTCTCCCACCTCGTCCAGCACAACACCACCGCAACCACCGATCGTGACAAGGTCGCGCCTACCCGGGTTGTTGCCGCCCCTTGATGACGTCAAAAACTTCGTGGGCATCCAGAACCTGGTCGCCCATGAGCCAATGCTTCAACCCCAGACTCCCAACGGGTCAATCAACCCCGCGGAGTGCTGGCCGGCGGTTGGGGGTGGCGTTCCTAGCGCCTACGACCTGGGGACCGTCATCGGCTTTTACGGGTTGACAATCGACGAGCCGCCCACCGGGACTGCCCCAAATCAAGTGGGGCAACTGATCGTGGCCTTTCGCGACGCGGCCACAGCCCAAAGGCATTTGGCCGATTTGGCGTCGATCTGGCGCCGATGCGGGGGTCGAACCGTAACACTCTTCCGTAGTGAGTGGCGAAGGCCCGTTGAACTGTCGACGAGCGTTCCCGAAGTCGTTGATGGCATCACCACCATGGTGTTGACGGCGCAGGGACCGGTGCTACGAGTCCGCGAAGACCATGCGATCGCCGCGAAGAATAATGTGCTTGTCGATGTCGACATCATGACGCCCGACACCAGCCGCGGCCAGCAGGCGGTCATCGGCATCACCAACTACATCCTCGCCAAGATACCCGGCTGAGCGCGACACCATTGGCCTAGGACACCGGCACCACGATCAACTCGTGCGGGCAGTTGTTGACAGACACAGCACCGTCCTCGGTCACGATCACGATGTCCTCGATGCGGGCGCCCCACCGGCCCGGGAAATAGATTCCCGGCTCGATGGAAAACGCCATGCCGGGAACCAACACCAGGTCATTGCCGGCGACGATATAGGGCTCCTCGTGCACGCACAGCCCGATGCCGTGCCCGGTGCGGTGCACAAAATACTCCGCGAGCCCGGCCTCGGCGAGCACGTCACGCGCGGCGGCGTCCACCTGCTCCGCTGTCACCCCTGGGCGGATGGCCTCGAACGCCGCCCGCTGGGCTCGCTGCAACATCGAATATGACTGCGCTACATCAGAATCAGGCTCGCCGATGCTGTAGGTTCGGGTGGAGTCGGAGTGGTATCCAGGCCCATACGTGCCGCCGATGTCGACGACAACGATGTCACCCTCCCGCAATTCGCGGTCCGAATATCCGTGATGCGGGTCGGCGCCGTGCGGCCCGGAACCCACGATGACGAACGCTACCTCCGAATGCCCTTCGGCGACAATTGCTTCGGCGATGTCGGCGGCTACGTCGGCTTCCGTTCGGCCCGGGACCAGAAACTCCGGCACTCGGGCATGCACTCGATCGATCGCCGCGCCGGCCTTACGCAGCGCGTCGATCTCGGTTTCCTCCTTGACCATCCGCAGCCTGCGCAGCACGTCGGTGGCCAATACCGGCAGCACACCCAGTGCGTCGGCCAGCGGCAACATGTGCAACGCCGGCATGGAATCGGTGACCGCGGTCGCTACCGGAGCTCCGCCCAACACGGCACTCACCAACCCGTAGGGGTCGTCACCGTCGACCCAATCGCACACGCGCAGACCCAATTCCGCTGCGGCGGATTGCTTGAGGGCGGCGAGCTCCAGCCGCGGCAGCACAACCGCCGGCGCACCGGCGGCCGGCAACACCAACGCGGTGAGCCGCTCGAACGTCTCCGCTCGCGACCCGATGAGGTAACACAGGTCGTAGCCGGGAGTTATCACCAGACCCGCCAGACCGGCGTCCGCCGTCGCGGCCGCCGCTAAAGCCAGCCGCCGTGCATAAACCTCGGCGTCGAATCGGCGAGAACCCATGTCAGCCAGGTTAACCGCGCGTTCGCGAGCGCTGGCAAGATAGCCCGCATGCCCGCACCCGATCCGATGCGTGGCGACCCGCCGCACCCGGCTCCGCCGCGCTTGCGATCGCCACTGGACCCAACAAGTGGCGACCCGCTGCACCCGGCTCCGCCGCGCTTGCGATCGCCACTGGACCCAACAAGTGGCGACCCGCTGCACCCGGCTCCGCCGCGCTTGCGATCGCCACTGGTGCTACTGGACGGCGCCAGCATGTGGTTCCGCTCGTTCTTCGGTGTGCCATCATCGATCACCGCTCCGGATGGCCGGCCGGTCAACGCCGTACGCGGCTTCATCGACTCCATGGCGGTGGTGATCACACAGCAGCGGCCAAACCGGCTGGCGGTCTGCCTCGACTTGGATTGGCGCCCGCAGTTCCGGGTGGACCTGATCCCGTCATACAAGGCACACCGGGTGGCTGAGCCTGAGCCCAACGGCCAGCCCGACGTCGAGGAGGTGCCCGACGAGCTGACCCCGCAGGTCGACATGATCATGGAGTTACTGGACGCGTTCGGGATCGCGATGGCAGGCGCCCCGGGATTCGAAGCCGACGACGTGCTGGGCACGCTGGCAACCCGGGAGCGCCGCGACCCGGTAATCGTGGTCAGCGGAGACCGCGACCTGCTGCAAGTGGTCGCCGACGATCCGGTCCCGGTCCGGGTGCTCTACCTGGGCCGCGGCCTTGCCAAGGCCACCTTGTTCGGACCGGCCGAGGTCGCCGAGCGCTACGGGTTGCCGGCACATCGCGCCGGCGCGGCCTACGCCGAACTCGCGCTGCTGCGTGGCGATCCGTCCGACGGCCTACCCGGCGTGCCAGGCGTCGGCGAGAAGACCGCCGCTACCCTACTGGCCCGACACGGCTCGCTAGATCAGATCATGGCGGCCGCCGACGACCGCAAGACCACGATGGCCAAGGGCCTACGTACCAAACTGCTTGCCGCGTCGGCCTACATCAAGGCCGCCGACCGGGTGGTGCGGGTCGCCACCGACGCACCGGTCACGCTGTCGACACCCACCGACAGGTTGCCGCTGGTCGCAGCTGACCCGGAGCGCACCGCCGATCTGGCGACCCGATTCGGGGTTGAATCCTCGATCGCGCGACTACAAAAAGCGCTCGACACGCTGCCCGGATGACGATTACTGTGGCCGGCCGACCTCGTAGGTGCCCTTGTTGTCCTGGAAGGTCACGGTCACGCGCTTTGAGGTGCCGTCGATGCTCACCGTGCATTCGAAGGTGGCGCCCTTTTTGACCGTGGGGTCTGAACCGTTGTTGCACTTGACGTCTTTGACGTTCTTGGCGCCGTACCCCGTGGTCTCATCGGTGAGAACCTGCTGCACACCGGCCTGCGCCTTAATGACGTCCAGCTTGGTGGTGACGAAGAATCCGGGTGCCCAGAAGCCGAGTATTAGAACCGCGCCGATGAACAGCACGGCCATCACGGCGATCACGCCGCCGATCACCGCAACCGAACGCTTCGACCCCTGACCCGACTGGCCATACGGGCCGTATTGCCCGGGGTACTGACCGGGCGGTGCGTACTGGCCGGGCTGGCCGTACTGTCCCGGCTGGCCATATTGGCCCGGCTGCTGGTATTGGCCGTACTGACCGGGCACGCCGAGCTGGGTGGGCTGTGCACCGAACTGTTCGGGCTGCGCATAGCCGGGTGTGGGCTGCGGGTACTGCTGCGGGTACGCCGGGTCAGCCGGCTGTTGGTACTGCGGTGTGTACGCCGGGGCCTGCCACGTCGCCTCCTGGGTCGGCTGCTGCTGCCAGGGATATCCCGCGGCCACGGTGGGGTCCGAGGAATGGTCGGCGCCCTGGCCGGGCGGCTGCCACGGCTGCCTTGGGTCCGATCCCTGCGGTCCGCTCATCGCTTCTCCTCAGTCTGTGTTAACCGTAACTCTGGCCCAGCCTACCCGGCGTCAACCGCGACGACGCCGCGCCGAATGTCACCGATAGCGCGCTTTGCGGTAGCCCGCAGTTCGGGGTTGGGCGCAGCGTTACGAACTTGGTCCAGCAGATCGAGCACCTGACGGCACCAACGCACGAAATCCCCTGCCAATAACGGTGATCCGCTGCCGTTCACGTCGGCAGCGGCCAATGCCGCCGCTAGATCACCGGTTCGCGACCAGCGGTAGATGACTCTGACAAAGCCATCGTCGGGTTCGCGACTCGGGGTGATGCGGTGTGCCTGCTCGTCGGCGCGCAATGTTGTGGACAGCCTTGATGTCTGAGTCAGAGCCTGCCGTAACCGCGGTGTGGGCACATCGGCTCCGAACGGGGCGCCCTGGCCGTCACCACCGCGCGTCTCGTAGACCACCGCCGACACCACCCCCGCCAATTCGGCCGGCTTTAAACCCTCCCACGCACCTGTACGTAGGCACTCGGCCACCAACAGGTCGCTCTCGCTGTAAATCCGCGCCAGCAGCCGGCCGTCGTCGGTGACCACGGGATCAGTGGCCGGGCCATCGATGAACTCCCGTTCGGTGAGCAGCCCGACGAATCGGTCGAACGTGCGGGCCAACGAGTTGGTGGCGGCGGCGACCTTCCTCTCTAATTGCGCGTTGTCGCGTTCGATGCGTAAGTAACGCTCGGCCTGGCGGATCTGGTCCTCGAGCCCGGGCGAGGTATGCACCGGATGACGGCGCAATTGTTCGCGCGACGACTCCAGCTCCGGATCGTGAAACCCGCCGGCCTCGCTGACGCGCCGGGCGGCTGGAATAACCAGACCCGCGGCTGCCGATCGCAGCGCCGAGGCCAGGTCGCGCCGGACCCGCGGCTGGCGGTGCTCCACCCGCTTGGGCAGCGTCATCGACCCCACCGGCGTCGTGCCCGAGTAGTCGGCCGAGGAGATCCGTCCCGCCCATCGGTGTTCGGTTAGCACCAGCGGACGCGGGTCGTCGCGGTCGCGGGCTGATTCCAGGACGACGGCCAGACCACCGCGGCGGCCGTGGGTGATGGTGATGATGTCACCGCGGCGCAGCGCGGCCAGCGCATCGGTGGCCGCCTGCCGTCGCTGTAACCGCGACGCGCGGGCCTGCGCACGTTCCAGCTCGGACACCCGCGCGCGCAATCGAGCGTATTCGAGGATGGGCGCATCAGATCCGCCCAGTTCGGCTGCGATCTCGCCGAGTATCCTGTTGCCCCGCTCAATTCCGCGGACCAGTCCGACCACGGATCGGTCGGCCTGATATTGGGCGAACGACTGCTCGAGCAGTCGGTGCGCCTGTTGCGGACCCATCCGGTGCACCAGGTTGATCGTCATGTTGTACGACGGGGCAAACGAGCTGCGCAGCGGAAAGGTGCGGGTGGAGGCCAGGCCCGCCACCTCGGACGGTTCAATTTCCGGGTGCCAGATCACCACCGCGTGACCCTCGACGTCGATACCGCGCCGGCCGGCGCGACCGGTCAGTTGGGTGTACTCCCCCGGCGTCAGCGGCATGTGCTGCTCACCGTTGAACTTCACCAGCCGCTCCAGCACCACCGTGCGGGCCGGCATGTTGATACCGAGCGCCAGAGTCTCGGTGGCGAATACAGCCTTGACCAAACCGGCGGTGAACAGCTCCTCCACCGTGTGCCGGAAGGCCGGCAACATGCCCGCGTGGTGGGCGGCCAGACCGCGCAGTAACCCTTCCCGCCATTCGTAGTAGCCGAGTACCGCCAGGTCGGAGTCGGCCAGGTCACCGCAGCGGTGGTCGATCACCTCGGCGATCCGTGCGCGCTCCTCTTCGCTGGTCAACCGCAGCGGTGACCGCAGGCATTGGGTGACCGCGGCGTCACAACCGGCCCGGGAGAACACGAAGGTGATCGCCGGCAACAGCCCTTCAGCGTCGAGTTTGGCGATCACCTCGGGTCGGCCGGGTGGCCGGTAGAAGCCGGGCCGGCCCGAGCCTCGGCGCCGAGGCTGCCAATCGGCCATCCGGTCGGCCTCACGGCGATGCGCGATGTGGCGCAGCAACTCGCGGTTGACTTGGGGCTGCCCTTCGGCTTCGCCGATCCGGTAATCGAACAGGTCGAACATGCGCTTGCCCACCAAGACGTGTTGCCACAACGGCACCGGCCGATGCTCGTCGACCACCACCGTGGTGTCGCCCCGCACCGTCTGGATCCAACCGCCGAACTCCTCGGCGTTGCTCACCGTCGCCGACAGGCTGACCACCCGCACGTCGTCGGGCAGTTGCAGGATCACCTCCTCCCACACCGGACCCCGCATCCGGTCGGCGAGGAAATGCACCTCATCCATCACCACATAGGAAAGCCCCTGCAGCGCAGGCGAATCCGCGTAGAGCATGTTGCGCAGCACTTCGGTGGTCATCACCACCACCGGCGCGTTGCCGTTGACCGACAGGTCACCGGTCAGCAGCCCGATCTGGTCACGGCCGTAGCGTGCTGTGAGATCGGTGTGCTTTTGGTTGCTCAGGGCTTTCAGCGGCGTGGTGTAGAAACATTTACTGCCGGCCGCCAGCGCCAGGTGCACGGCGAACTCGCCGACCACCGTCTTGCCAGCGCCGGTCGGCGCGCACACCAGCACACCGTGGCCGCGTTCCAGCGCGCTGCAAGCCCGCTGCTGAAAGTCGTCGAGCGAGAACGGTAGTTCCGCGGTGAACCGGTCCAGCTCGGCCAGCTCAGTCACGTCGCCGCCGCCTCGCCTGGGCTGGCGAGCAGACGCAAAATCCCCCGCACGCCCGGCGTGTCGGGGGATTTTGCGTCTGCTCGCCAGTTGACCGCGCCCGCTCGCGGCTAGCGGGCCTACGTGACGTCGTCATGAGATCCGATGACCGATGGCGCCGGCACCGGCGAGGGCGGGTCGATGACCGAAGCTTCGTCGTCGGGAATCGCGGCTTCGCGCTTGGCTTTTCGCTTGTCATGCACGCGGGCGATCTGAATGGCGAGCTCTAGCAGCACGGTCAACGCCGCACCGAGCGCGGTCATCGAGAACGGATCGGATCCGGGCGTGAAGATCGCCGCGAAGACGAACATCGCAAAGATCAACCCGCGCCGCCAAGACTTGAGCCGCTCATAGGTCAGCAGGCCCGCCAGGTTCAGCATCACGATCAGCAGGGGGAATTCGAAGCTGACCCCGAACACCACCAGCAGGTTGAGCAGAAAGCCAAAGTAGCGGTCGCCAGACAGCGCGGTCACCTGCACGTCGCTGCCGACGGTCAACAAAAAGCCCAACGCCTTGGACAACACCAGGTAGGCCAGTACGGCACCGGCGACGAACAGCACCGCTGCTGGGATCACGAAGGCCACCGCGAAGCGGCGCTCCCTCTGGTAGAGACCAGGCGTGATGAACGCCCACAGCTGGTAGAACCACACCGGGCAAGCCAGCACAATGCCGGCGGCCATCCCGACCTTGAGCCGCAACATGAACTGGTCGAACGGCGCGGTGGCCAACAAACGGCACTCTCCGTCGGCGCTGATATCCGCCCGGGCCGACTGCGGCAGGGCACAGTAGGGATGCCGCAGCCACTCTCCGAGGCTGTCCAACCCGAAAATCGAATGCGAATACCAGACGAACCCGAAGATTGTGGTGACCAAGATCGCGGCCAGGGAGATCAGCAACCTGGTGCGTAACTCGGTCAGGTGGTCGACCAGCGACATCGTCGCGTCAGGATTGACGCGGCTGCGCCTGTTACGTGGGTTGAGCCGTTTGAGAAGACCGGCGGCGCGCACTGAAGCGACGCCCGAGCTAAGCCGGCCGAGCCTCGGTGCTGTCTTGACCAGACGCCGCTGAGGGGTCGACACGCTGCGATTGCACCGGCGTGGGGGTCTCGATAGACGCTTCCGCTTTGTTCTCGTTCTGCAGTTCACGGACCTCGGACTTAAAGATTCGCAATGACTTGCCCAACGAGCGCGCCGCATCGGGGAGCTTCTTGGCACCGAACAACACGATCACCACGACAGCGAGGATCGCCCAATGCCACGGACTCAGACTGCCCACTTTGATTACCTCCAGACGTTGACCCGATGCTACCGCAGCGGCCGCGGCACCCGGAGATTTCGCGCCGTCACGGCGGCGCAGCTGCCTGGTATGCATCCAGCGCGGCCGTCGCGGCGTCGCGAACCCGCTGAGCGAGCGACTCCGGCGCCAGAACGCGCACGTCCGAACCGAAGCCCAGCAATAGGCGCGTCATCCAATCCTCAGAGGCGTAGGTCATGGCCACCTCACAGGAGCCGTCCGGCAGCTGTCGTAGCTCCCGAATCGGGTAGTACTCCAGCATCCACGAGGCCGACGGTGCCACCCGCAACGTCGCCGACGGCAGCGATAGGTCACCGTCGAACAGCGACGTGTCCGGTGGCGCCTGCCGTGCCGATTCCGGCGGAACCGCGGGCTCGCCCAACTCGGCGGCATCGACAATCCGGTCGAAACGGAACAGGCGAACCCCTTCGGCCTCACGCGACCAGGCCTCCAAATAGCTGTGCCCGCCGATCAACAGCACCCGGATGGGATCCACGATCCGAGTGGTGAGGGTGTCATGCGACGCGGCGTAATAGTCGATGGTCAGCGCCCGACTGTTCCGCACCGCGGCCCGTACGGCCGCGGCGGCCGGGCTTTCTGTGGGTGCCTGTTCGGCAACGGCGGCCACCGCGCCGGCCGCGGCGGCGATCTTGGCGATGGCGCTGCGCGCCGCCTGCGGGTCAACCACGCCGGGAATGTCCGCTAGCGCCCGCAACGCCACCAGCAGCCCGGTGGCCTCCGGCGATGTGAGCTTTAACGGCCGGTCGATGCCCGCCGAGAACGTCACCTCGATGGTGTCACCGCAGAATTCGAAGTCGATGAGGTCACCCGGGGAATAGCCCGGAAGGCCGCACATCCACAGCTGGTTGAGGTCCTCCTCCAGCTGCTTGGCGGTGACACCCAGCTCGGCGGCGGCCTCGGCGCGGGTGATCCGGGGGTTGGCCTGGAAGTACGGCACCATGTTGAGCAGCCGCACCAGCCGGGTGGACAGGGCGCTCATGCCAGTGCTCCGGCTTGCGCGCGTAGTCGGGCCAGCACATCGTCGCGCAGAGACCCGGGCTGCAGCACGATTGCGTCGGCCCCATAGCCGGTGATCTCACGCGCCAGCCGGTCGCTGGATCGAATCTCAAGCTCGATCACCTCGCCATCGCGACCACCAAGTTGTCGCGGCCCGGCGGACCGCCCGGCACGTCGCAACGCGGTGGCCCGACCCTCGGCTACCCATACCGTGGCTTGCTCACCGGTCGGCACCTCCGTCACCTTCTGCGCCACGATGCTGCGTAGGTCCACACCGGCAGGCACGGTGGTTGCGCCGGCCGGCCCGATTGGCGTCACCTGCGCTCCGATCCGGGACAGCCGGAAGACGCGGGTTGCATCCCGGTCGCGGTCGTGGCCGACCAGATACCAGCGGCCCTTCTCGGTAACCACACCCCACGGCTCGACGGTCCGAACGGTGTACGGCTCTGCGCGCGACGATCGATGAGAGAACTGCACCACCTGCCCGGAATCGATGGCCGACAACAAGATTCCGAGAACGTCCTCAGAGCCGCGCAGTCCCGAAACGGCCGCCGCCGACGCGATGGCCACCGGTGCCCCGGTATCCAAGGGATCGACGTCCACCCCGGCGGCCCGCAGCTTCAGCAACGCGCCCTGGGTCGCGGTGATCAACTCCGGTGACTCCCACAGCTGGGTGGCGACGGCTACCGCGGCCGCCTCATCCGGGGTCAGCTCGACAGGCGACAGGGCGTAGGCGTCGCGGTTGATGCGATAGCCCTCGGTGGGCTCCAACGCCGAGACCCTGCCGACCTCGAGCGGAATGCCGAGGTCACGCAGCTCGTTCTTGTCGCGCTCGAACATCCGGGAGAACGCCTCAACGCTGGGGCTGTCCGAATAGCCTGCCACGCTGGACCTGATCTTCTCCGCAGTGATGTAGCCACGAGTGGACAGCAAGGCTATGACGAGATTGACCAGCCGTTCGACTTTCGAGGTCGCCATTGGTGGTGCTACATGCTCGCGATCAGCCGCTTAACCCGCTCATCGACCGCCCGGAACGGGTCTTTGCACAGCACGGTGCGCTGCGCCTGGTCGTTGAGTTTGAGATGTACCCAGTCGACGGTGAAATCACGTCCCGCCTCCTGCGCGGCGCTGATGAACTCACCGCGCAGCCGGGCCCGGGTGGTCTGTGGGGGCTGATCGACGGCCTCCGCGATTTCTTCGTCGGTGGTGACGCGCGCGGCCAACCCTTTGCGCTGCAGGAGATCAAAGATCCCGCGTCCGCGCTTGATGTCGTGGTAGGCCAGATCCAGCTGAGCGATCTTCGGGTGGGACAACTCCATGTCATAGCGGTCCTGATAACGCTGAAACAGCTTGCGTTTGATCACCCAGTCGATTTCGGTGTCGACCTTGGCGAAATCCTGGCTTTCGACGGCATCGAGTTGGCGGCCCCACAGGTCGACGACCTGCTCGATCTGCGCGTTGGGCTCCCGAGTCTGCAAGTGCTCGACTGCGCGGGTGTAGTACTCCCGCTGGATGTCCAGCGCGCTGGCCTGACGGCCTCCCGCCAACCGCACCGGCCGGCGACCGGTGACATCATGGCTAACCTCACGGATGGCGCGGATCGGGTTATCCAGGGAAAAATCACGGAAGGCGACTCCACTTTCGATCATTTCCAGCACGAGCGCCGCGGTGCCCACCTTGAGCATGGTGGTGGTCTCGGACATGTTGGAGTCGCCGACGATGACGTGCAGCCGCCGGTACTTCTCGGCGTCGGCATGTGGCTCGTCGCGGGTGTTGATAATGGGGCGGGATCGGGTCGTGGCGCTAGAGACGCCCTCCCAAATGTGTTCGGCGCGTTGGCTTAAGCAGTAGGTGGCGGCCTTGGGGGTCTGCAGCACCTTGCCGGCCCCGCAGATCAGCTGGCGGGTGACCAGGAAGGGCAGCAGCACGTCGGAGATCCGGGAGAACTCACCGGCCCGCACGATCAGGTAGTTTTCGTGGCAGCCGTAGGAGTTGCCCGCCGAATCGGTGTTGTTCTTGAACAGGTAGATGTCGCCGCCGATGCCCTCGTCGGCCAGCCGCTGCTCGGCGTCAACGAGCAGGTCTTCCAGCACCCATTCACCGGCCCGGTCATGGGTGACCAGCTGCACCAGGCTGTCGCATTCGGCGGTGGCGTACTCGGGATGACTGCCCACGTCGAGATACAGGCGCGCACCGTTACGCAGGAAGACGTTGGAGCTGCGGCCCCAGGACACCACACGGCGAAACAGGTAGCGGGCCACCTCGTCCGGGGACAGCCGACGGTGACCGTGAAATGTGCAGGTGACACCGAACTCGGTTTCGATGCCCATGATTCGACGCTGCACGTATTTGAGGGTACTGGTTGTTGGTTGGCGGCGGCGCGATAGCCACGCCCGTTACCCGTCCGGGCCGGACGGGCCGGGGACTCCGAACAGCAGCCCGCCGGTGCCGCCGCTGCCGCCGGGCCCCGCGGCCCCGTCCGGAGTACCGGGTCCGCCGGCGGCGCCAGCCCCACCGGCGCCACCGTCGCCGAACAAGATGGCGGTGCCGCCGTGCCCGCCGACACCGCCCGGCCCGCCGGGCGAGGTGGTGTTCATGCCGGGCCCCCCTTGGCCGGCGGCCCCGCCGGCGCCACCGTTGCCGTACCACACGCCGCCGTTGCCACCGCTGCCGCCGGGGTTGCCCGCGCCCCCGACGCCACCGCTGCTGACCGAGCCAGGCGCGCCGCTCCCGCCGCTACCGCCGGCACCACCGTTGCCGATGAGCCGCGCGCTGCCGCCGTTGCCGGCGTTGGTGGAGCCAATAAATGGCAGCCCCCCATTACCGCCGTCGCCGCCGCCGCCGCCATCGCCGTACAGCCACCCGCCGACCCCACCGTCGCCGCCGCGACTACCTACCTGGAACAGGCGCGCACCGAGCCCTGGGTCGCCGCCGTTGCCGCCGCCGCCGCCGACACCAATCAGCCCCGCGTCGCCGCCCCGGCCACCGCTGCCGCCCAACCCGGCGAAACCGTCGCTGGAGACGCCGGTACCTGCATCGCCACCGTTGCCGCCGGAACCGGCCGCCCCTCCATTGCCGTACAGCAGCCCGCCGGCGCCACCGAACTGGCCGAAGCCGCCACTGCCGCCACTGCCGCCGGCCTTGCCGCTCCCGCCGTGCCCACCGTCCCCACCGTTTCCGCCGGCACCGCCGTGACCGATCAGCCCCGCCCGTCCACCCAAACCGCCATCGCCTCCCCCGCCGCCAGCACCGAGGTCTCCCACACCGTTGTCACCGGTACCGCCGACTCCCCCGGCACCCCCGTTGCCCAGCAGCAATCCGCCCAGGCCGCCATTGCCTCCTGCACCGCCGGGCGCACCGTTGCCGCCCCTGCCGCCGTTGCCGATCAGCCCCGCTGACCCGCCGGCTCCCCCGGCAACCCCGGGGCTCGTGCTGTCGCCACCGTTGCCGCCGTTGCCCCACAAGATGCCGCCGTCCCCGCCGGGCTGTCCCACCGGACCACTGGCCCCGTCGGCGCCGTCGCCGACCAGCGGACGCCCCAGCAGCGTCTGGGTGGGCGCGTTCACCGCGTTCAGCAGGTTCTGCTGCGCGTTGGCAATCTCGGCGCTCGCATATGAACCTCCACCGGCGTTAAGCAGTTGGACGAACCGGTCATGAAACGCCGCCGCCTGGGCGCTGACCGCTTGATAGCTCTGGGCCTGGGCGCCAAATAGCGCCGCTATGCCCGCCGACACCTCATCGGCGGCGGGCGCCAACGCCCCCGTCGTCGGGACCGCCGCCGCCGCGTTCGCTGCCCTGATGGTCGAACGGATGGCCGCTAAATCCGTGGCCGCAGCCAGCAATGCCTCCGGGCTCGCAATCACAAACGACATTGCGCACCTCCCACCAACCCGCGATAACCCGGCTGCGCCGGAACCGTCGATGCGTATGGCAGGAATATCGTATTGCGATCCCCCACCCTCAGTCGGGGTGTTCGCCAGATTCGTCGCAGCTCAGCGCTGCGCCGGCGCCAGCATTGGCGATGGCTGGTGGTTAACGCGAGTGGTCGAAGGTGATGGCCGGGGCACTGTTCGAACCGTCGTTCGCCGCAGCGCACCCAGCGGGGCTTCTCAGACGACCCGTGACGCGAACCGTCGTGCTGTCGGTGGCCGCTACTAGTATCGCACACATGTTCGAGATATCGCTGCCGGACCCGACGGAGCTGTGCCGATCCGATGATGGCGCGCTGGTGGCCGCGATCGAGGACTGCGCTCGTGTGGAGGCGGCTGCGAGCGCCCGGCGGTTGTCGGCGATCGCCGAGCTGACCGGCCGGCGCACCGGCGCGGACCAGCGGGCCGACTGGGCGTGTGACTTCTGGGACTGCGCGGCCGCGGAGGTGGCTGCGGCGTTGACTATCAGCCACGGCAAAGCCTCCGGACAAATGCATCTGAGCCTTGCCCTGAACCGGCTGCCCCAGGTGGCGGCGTTGTTTTTGGCCGGGCATCTTGGTGCGCGGCTTTTCTCGATCATCGCCTGGCGGACCTACCTCGTTCGCGACCCGCACGCACTGAGTCTGCTCGATGCCGCCCTGGCCGAACACGCCGGCGCGTGGGGGCCGCTGTCGGCCCCCAAACTGGAAAAGGCCATCGACTCCTGGATCGATCGCTACGATCCCGGGGCGCTGCGGCGCAGCCGTATCTCGGCCCGCACCCGCGACCTATGCATCGGTGATCCCGATGAGGACGCCGGCACCGCCGCGCTGTGGGGCCGGCTGTATGCCACCGACGCCGCGATGCTGGATCGCCGGCTCACCGAGATGGCCCACGGCGTGTGCGAGGATGACCCGCGCACCCTGGCCCAGCGCCGCGCCGACGCGCTGGGCGCGCTGGCCGCCGGCGCCGACCACCTGGCGTGCGGCTGCGGCAAGCCCGACTGCCCCTCCGGTGCCGGCAACGACGAGCGGGCCGCCGGTGTGGTCATCCACGTCGTCGCCGACGCCTCAGCACTTGACGCACAACCCGACCCACACCTATCCGGCGACGAACCCCCTTCGCGGCCCCTCACCCCGGAGACGACCCTGTTCGAGGCGTTGACACCCGACCCCGAACCCGATCCCCCCGCCACCCACGCGCCGGCCGAGCTGATCACCACCGGCGGCGGTGTGGTGCCCGCGCCGCTGCTGGCCGAACTCATCCGGGGTGGGGCCACCATCAGCCAAGTGCGCCATCCCGGCGATCTCGCAGCAGAGCCGCACTACCGGCCGTCGGCCAAGCTGGCTGAATTCGTCCGGATGCGGGATTTGACGTGCCGGTTTCCCGGGTGTGACGTGCCCGCCGAGTTTTGTGATATCGACCATTCGGCGCCCTGGCCGTTGGGGCCGACGCATCCATCAAATCTGAAGTGCGCGTGTAGAAAACACCACCTTTTGAAAACTTTCTGGACGGGCTGGCGGGATGTGCAGTTACCCGATGGCACGGTCATCTGGACCGCGCCCAACGGCCACACCTACACTACCCATCCCGGCAGCCGCATCTTCTTTCCCACCTGGCACACCACCACCGCCGAACTACCCCAAACATCAACGGCAGCAGTCAACGTCGACGCACGCGGCCTGATGATGCCGCGACGGCGCCGGACCCGAGCCGCCGAGCTGGCCCACCGCATCAACGCCGAACGCGCCCTCAACGACGCGTACATGGCCGAACGCAACAAGCCACCATCGTTCTGATGGGCGGCTATTCCCACCTCATGTCAAACACCCCTTCTGGATGTCACGCCCCTTCTGGACACCACCGACGAGTTCTCGTGTCGCCGCACCTATCCAAGAAGACCAACCGCTACGATCGGTCGATGTCGCGGCGCCGCAGTCGACGCAGGAGAACCGCGAAACGTGCCGGCCGCTCCGTCGACAAGAGAGAAGGACTGCATGCTGGTTTTGCACGGCTTCTGGTCCAACTCCGGCGGGATGCGGCTGTGGGCGGAGGACTCCGATCTGCTGGTGAAGAGCCCGAGTCAGGCGCTGCGCTCCGCGCGGCCACACCCGTTCGCGGCGCCCGCTGACCTGATCGCCGGCATACATCCGGGCAAACCCGCAACCGCCGTTTTGCTGTTGCCGTCGTTGCGATCGGCGCCGCTGGACTCGCCGGAGCTGATCCGGCTCGCCCCGCGCCCGGCCGCGCGAACCGATCCGATGCTGTTGGCGTGGACGGTACCGGTGGTGGACCTGGACCCCACCGCGGCGTTGGCCGCCTTCGACCAGCCCGCCCCCGACGTCCGCTACGGCGCGTCCGTCGACTACCTGGCCGAGCTGGCCGTTTTCGCGCGCGAGTTGGTCGAGCGTGGTCGCGTGCTGCCCCAGCTGCGCCGCGACACCCACGGCGCGGCCGCCTGCTGGCGTCCGGTGTTGCAGGGACGCGACGTGGTCGCGATGACCTCGCTGGTCTCGGCGATGCCGCCGGTCTGCCGCGCCGAAGTTGGTGGGCACGACCCGCACGAACTGGCAACCTCGGCTCTGGACGCGATGGTCGACGCCGCCGTGCGCGCGGCGCTGTCACCGATGGACCTGCTGCCCCCGCGACGGGGTCGCTCCAAACGGCATCGGGCCGTGGAGGCTTGGCTGACCGCGTTGACCTGCCCGGACGGCCGGTTCGACGCGGAGCCCGACGAACTCGACGCGCTGGCCGAGGCGTTGCGGCCATGGGACGACGTCGGTATCGGCACCGTCGGCCCGGCGCGGGCGACGTTTCGGCTGTCCGAAGTCGAGACCGAAAACGAGGAGACGCCCGCGGGCTCGTTGTGGAGGCTGGAGTTCTTATTGCAGTCGACGCAGGACCCCAGCCTGCTGGTCCCCGCCGAGCAGGCATGGAACGACGACGGCAGCCTGCGCCGCTGGCTGGACCGGCCGCAGGAGCTGCTGCTGACCGAACTGGGCCGGGCCTCTCGGATTTTCCCCGAGCTCGTCCCGGCGCTGCGCACCGCGTGCCCGTCCGGGCTTGAGCTCGACGCCGACGGCGCCTACCGATTCCTGTCGGGTACGGCCGCGGTGCTCGACGAGGCTGGGTTTGGCGTGCTGCTGCCGTCCTGGTGGGACCGCCGCCGCAAGCTGGGCTTGGTCCTGTCCGCATATACCCCGGTCGACGGCGTGGTGGGCAAGGCCAGCAAGTTCGGCCGCGAGCAGCTCGTCGAGTTCCGCTGGGAGCTGGCCGTGGGCGACGATCCGCTCAGCGAGGAGGAGATCGCGGCGCTGACCGAAACCAAGTCCCCGCTGATCCGGCTGCGTGGCCAGTGGGTGGCGCTCGATACCGAACAGCTGCGCCGCGGGCTGGAGTTTTTGGAGCGTAAGCCAACCGGCCGCAAGACCACCGCCGAGATCCTCGCGCTGGCCGCCAGCCACCCCGACGACGTGGACACCCCGCTCGAGGTCACCGCCGTACGCGCCGACGGCTGGCTCGGGGACCTGCTCGCCGGGGCCGCCGCGGCGTCGCTGCAGCCGTTGGACCCGCCCGACGGATTCACCGCGACGCTGCGTCCCTACCAGCAGCGCGGTCTGGCGTGGCTGGCGTTTTTGTCCTCGCTCGGTTTGGGCAGCTGCCTGGCCGACGACATGGGCCTGGGCAAGACGGTGCAGCTATTGGCCCTGGAAACCTTGGAATCCGTTCAGCGCCACCAGGATCGCGGCGTCGGACCCACACTGCTACTGTGCCCGATGTCGTTGGTGGGCAACTGGCAGCAGGAAGCGGCCAGGTTTGCACCCAACCTGCGGGTGTACGCCCACCACGGGGGCGCCCGGCTGCACGGCGAGGCGTTGCGCGACCACCTCGAGCGCACCGACCTGGTCGTGAGCACCTATACCACCGCCACCCGCGACATCGACGAGCTGGCGGAATACGAATGGAACCGGGTGGTGCTGGACGAGGCCCAGGCGGTGAAGAACAGCCTGTCCCGGGCGGCCAAGGCGGTGCGACGGCTACGCGCGGCGCACCGGGTCGCGCTGACCGGGACACCGATGGAGAACCGGCTCGCCGAGCTGTGGTCGATCATGGACTTCCTCAACCCGGGCCTGCTCGGATCCTCCGAACGCTTCCGCACCCGCTACGCGATCCCGATCGAGCGGCACGGGCACACCGAACCGGCCGAACGGCTGCGCGCATCGACGCGGCCCTACATCCTGCGCCGGCTCAAGACCGACCCGGCGATCATCGACGATCTGCCGGAGAAGATCGAGATCAAGCAGTACTGCCAACTCACCACCGAGCAGGCGTCGCTGTATCAGGCCGTCGTCGCCGACATGATGGAAAAGATCGAAAACACCGAAGGGATCGAGCGGCGCGGCAACGTGCTGGCCGCGATGGCCAAGCTCAAACAGGTGTGCAACCACCCCGCCCAGCTGCTGCACGATCGCTCCCCGGTCGGTCGGCGGTCCGGGAAGGTGATCCGGCTCGAGGAGATCCTGGAAGAGATCCTGGCCGAGGGCGACCGGGTGCTGTGTTTTACCCAGTTCACCGAGTTCGCCGAGCTGCTGGTGCCGCACCTGGCCGCACGCTTCGGCCGTGCCGCCCGAGACATTGCCTACCTGCACGGTGGCACCCCGAGGAAGCGGCGTGACGAGATGGTGGCCCGGTTCCAGTCCGGTGACGGCCCGCCCATTTTTCTGCTGTCGTTGAAGGCGGGCGGTACCGGGCTGAACCTCACCGCCGCCAATCATGTTGTGCACCTGGACCGCTGGTGGAACCCGGCGGTCGAGAACCAGGCGACGGACCGGGCGTTTCGGATCGGGCAGCGGCGCACGGTGCAGGTCCGCAAGTTCATCTGCACCGGCACCCTCGAGGAGAAGATCGACGAAATGATCGAGGAGAAAAAGGCGCTGGCCGACTTGGTGGTCACCGACGGCGAAGGCTGGCTGACCGAACTGTCCACCCGCGATCTGCGCGAGGTGTTCGCGCTGTCCGAAGGCGCCGTCGGTGAGTAGCACCTGGTATCCACCACCGTCCCGGCCCCGTCCGGTCGAGGGTGGGATCAAGGCGCGCAGCACCCGCGGCGCGATCGCGCAGACCTGGTGGTCGGAGCGGTTCATTGCGGTGCTGGAGGACATCGGCCTGGGTAACCGGCTGCAGCGTGGCCGCAGCTATGCGCGCAAGGGGCAGGTGATCTCGCTGCAGGTGGATGCCGGCTTGGTCACCGCGCTGGTGCAGGGCAGCCGGGCCCGGCCGTACCGGATCCGCATCGGGATTCCGGCGTTCGGCAAGTCGCAATGGGCGCACGTCGAGCGAACCCTGGCCGAAAACGCTTGGTACGCAGCAAAATTGCTGTCCGGCGAAATGCCCGAAGACATCGAGGACGTCTTCGCCGGCCTGGGCCTGTCGCTATTCCCCGGCACCGCCCGAGAGCTATCACTGGACTGCTCCTGCCCCGACTACGCGGTCCCATGCAAGCACCTGGCCGCCACCTTCTACTTGCTGGCCGAGTCCTTCGACGAGGATCCGTTCGCCATCCTGGCGTGGCGTGGCCGCGAGCGGGAGGATCTGCTGGCCAACCTGGCCGCTGCCCGCGCCGACGGAGCGGCACCGGCCGCCGACCACGCCGAACAAGTGGCCCAGCCGCTCACCGACTGCCTAGACCGCTATTACGCCCGGCAGGCCGACATCAATGTCCCCAGCCCGCCGGCAACCCCATCGACGGCATTGCTCGACCAGCTGCCCGACACCGGACTCAGCGCCCGCGGACGGCCGCTGACCGAGCTCCTGCGACCCGCCTATCACGCCCTGACGCACCATCACAACAGCGCGGGCGGCTGATCCCAGCGCACCCCTTCGAATCGGCCGAAGTCACTGTCGTAGGACACGATGCTGGCGCGATGCTCGACGGCAAGCGCGGCCAGATGCGCGTCGTTGACCAGGTTGGCACCGGTTCCCACGTACGTCAGCATTCTCGCCAGGATATCGGCGTGCCGGACGGTCGGATTCACCAAGACGGCGCTGGGTGCGGCTAGCCAATCCGCGACCTGGGTGATGGCCGCCTCCCGCGGAAGCGGACGGGGGAACAACCCCACCTTGGTCGCCAATCGCACGAACGCCAACAACGGCACCCAGGCGAACCCGACGCGGTCGGCGCCCGACAGCGCACCGTCAAGCCAGCGCAGCGACGGCTTGTGGTGCTCACTTGTGGTGTTCACGGCGTAGAGCAAGACGTTCGCGTCGACGATCTTCATCAACCGCTATGACCCGCGGCGTTGACGGCGCACAAGCTCTTCGTCCTCGAGGTCGGCCGCAAGCTGCAAGGCCCGGTCGAGGTTGACCGCAGGGACGCCCAAGTCTGCCGTGCGGGTGCTGAAGTGACTCGGCGCAGGTCGCCCGGAGGCGCCGTCGCGAATCGCGTCGTTGAGGGCCTTCTTGAAGGACACTTGCCGCTCGGCCATCCGGCGCCTTACCAACTGCTCGACGTCGTCATCCAATGTGACAGTCGTCCGCATTTTGATAGCATAGCATCAAGATTGTCGACAGCATCTCGTCAATCGGCGCGCGGGCCCGTCACTAATCCGGCGATTCGCCGTCGGACTGGGAGTCTTTGGCGCCCGTGGAACCCCTTTGTGTCCCTTGGCATCTTTGCGATCCAGTTCCCGCAGCCGTTTTCCCAACGCGGCACCCGCGATGCGCCGAAACGCGCGCCGTAGCCGGTCGGCGTCGAGCACGGCCACCTCCAGGGTGGCCAGGGGTGGGTTGAGCACCACGGTCGTGAACGTCATTCGCGGTAGCCCGACTCGGCGACCTCGAGCAGTCGACACGCCTTCTGCACGGGAAGTCCTTCTGCGGCCATCGTTGCTATGGCCGCTTACTGCCTTCTAGTCCGTGCGGCTCTCGCAACAGCTCACGGGACCTTTTTGAGGATCGCCACTTCAGGTCTTCAACTCGCGGATGCCCTCATTGGCAACGTTTGCGCCTGCCTTGGGCGGCCGGCAGCCACCAAGTCGAGCACTTTGCGGCGGAACTACTCGGGGTAACACTTCGGCACGGACACGGCTCGTTCGACGGACGTCGTGACCAGAAGTCGAGCAAACCGACTCCACTCTAGCTAGTGATACAAGCTTTTTTGTAGCCGCGCGATTGGGCCGCCCGTAAGGAATGCGTCATGAGCGACTTCGCATCACGGGCGACCAATCATTAATTTGTCAAACCCTTTGACATGCACTACTTGTCCACATTTTGTACACGAAATACCTAACACACTATGGTGCACATCACGCACTTCCACGTTCCGTATTCGGTGTACGATTTTGTCACGCAACTAAGCGTTCAAGAGGGAGTACTATGACTCATCCAAAAGTAAAAGATGACATAGAAATAGAAGAGTCGTGGTTCCGGTGCGGGTAGCTCCCGATGGCTTGACTGTGGTAAGCACCAGTGGCGTGTTCCCCGTGGTTGAGACCAGGAAGTTTTAAAGTCCTACAGCCCGCGGTATTCCGCAGAGGACATTGTGTGCATTTCGCACCTTCGGGTGGGAGAAATCGGGATGATCTCACCACCGGCCACCGGTGGGCGCACTTTGTACCCTTCGATTCCGTTATTCGGCGGATTTAAGCAGTTCGCACCATTACCAAGCAGCCAATGAGGAAGAGCGCAGGTGACTAGGTCGCTTGATCTTTCCCTGTGCAGTAGCTCGGGTTCTTTGAGTTTCGAGGAGGAGAAACCACATGTCCTTTGTGAATGTAGACCCATTTGGGATGTTGGCGGCAGCTGCGACACTGGAGTCCCTTGGTTCCCACATGGCGGTAAGCAATGCCGCGGTGGCCTCGGTGACCACCAAGGTTCCTCCCCCGGCCGCCGACTACGTATCAAAAAAGTTATCGCTGTTCTTTAGTAGCCACGGGCAGCAGTACCAGGTGCAAGCCGCTCGGGGCACGGCCTTTCATCGAAAATTGGTCCGGACCCTGGCGAATGGCGCGCTTGCGTATGAGGAAGTCGAGATCGCCAACAACGAAGGTTTCTAACGTGTCGCCAGTTACGCACGAGTGGCTACCAGCGAGTACAAGGGAGTAACGAATTATGCCCAATTTCTGGGCGTTGCCGCCCGAGATCAACTCCACCCGGATATATCTCGGCCCGGGTTCTGGCCCGATACTGGCCGCCGCCCAGGGATGGAACGCTCTGGCCAGTGAGCTGGAAAAGACGAAGGTGGGGTTGTAGTCAGCGCTCGACACGTTGCTGGAGTCGTATAGGGGTCAGTCGTCGCAGGCTTTGATACAGCAGACCTTGCCGTATGTGCAGTGGCTGACCACGACCGCCGAGCACGCCCATAAGACCGCGATCCAGCTCACGGCAGCGGCGAACGCCTACGAGCAGGCTAGAGCGGCGATGGTGCCGCCGGCGATGGTGCGCGCGAACCGCGTGCAGACCACAGTGTTGAAGGCAATCAACTGGTTCGGGCAATTCTCCACCAGGATCGCCGACAAGGAGGCCGACTACGAACAGATGTGGTTCCAAGACGCGCTAGTGATGGAGAACTATTGGGAAGCCGTGCAAGAGGCGATACAGTCGACGTCGCATTTTGAGGATCCACCGGAGATGGCCGACGACTACGACGAGGCCTGGATGCTCAACACCGTGTTCGACTATCACAACGAGAACGCAAAAGAGGAGGTCATCCATCTCGTGCCCGACGTGAACAAGGAGAGGGGGCCCATCGAACTCGTAACCAAGGTAGACAAAGAGGGGACCATCAGACTCGTCTACGATGGGGAGCCCACGTTTTCATACAAGGAACATCCTAAGTTTTGATTCGGGAACATCCTAAGAAACGGGGGGCGTCGCCGTTGGAGACGTCGCAACGTGTCCGCAGTCCCAAGGGCAACAGTGAAGGGCCCACGGTGCGATCCCCAACACCCGGCTAGAGTGCGCATATATTTTCCCGCCTCGGCTCAAGGCGTGCACCCCCATCACCGCTAACCATGCTGTGTATCAACAGATTTCATTGTCCCGGCTGTCGCGCGACCGACCAATAGGGTGAGTTCCATGTGCGATATCGCCTAACAGCCGGCTCCCGTACTCCCGTGGCCGATGTGATTATTGATTACGTGGATCACCATGTGGGTGATCGCGGTCGACAGCTTTGGTACCGAGCACATCGCCACAACGCGCGGTACGAATCTAGTACACAAATCCGCACCAGCCGCCATGCGACTTCGCAGGTCATAGCCCCGCAGAGTCGCCGAACCTGCCGCAGTGACAAAAGTCAGGACGGCCGGCGACGCGTCGAGCCGGGGTTAGGCGCAGTTAACGTCGCAGCGGGGTCCCAGACACGCGTCGGACTTTCGGACTCAGCCCGACGATTCGCCGTCAGACTGCGGGCTTTCCTGGTCTACCAGCAACGCTTGCAGGGCGGAGCCGGTGATGCGCCGGAACGCGCGCCGTGGCCGGTTGGCATCGAGAACGGCCACCTCTAAGCTGGCCACGCCAAGGGTGGGTTGATCACCACCCGAGGTGTCGGCACTGCCGGCCCGCAATGCAGCGACCGCGATACCCAGGGCGTCGGTCAGGCTGGCGTTCTCGGCATACGACTCTTTGAGCGCGTTGGCGATCGGCTCCGTGGTGCCGCCCATCACCACGAAATGCGGCTCGTCGGCGATCGACCCGTCGTAGGTAATACGATACAACTCAGGGGGTTTCGTCTCGCCGTAATGCGCCACCTCGGCCACACACAACTCAACCTCGTAGGGCTTGGCCTGTTCGGTGAAGATGGTGCCTAGAGTCTGCGCGTAGACATTGGCCAACTGCCGACCCGTGACGTCACGACGGTCATAGGCGTAACCGCGGGTGTCGGCGAACTGGATCCCGCCGCGGCGCAAATTGTCGAACTCGTTGAACTTGCCCGCAGCCGCAAAACCCACCCGATCGTAGAGCTCACTGATCTTCTGCAGCGACCGCGACGGATTCTCCGCGACGAACAGCACACCACCGGCATAGGCCAGCGCCACCACGCTTTTGGCCCGCGCAATGCCCTTACGCGCCAACTCGCTGCGCTCGCGCATCGCCTGCTCAGGCGAGATGAAATACGGAAAACTCACTTCTCACCGCCATCGGAGCCGAAAGTATCCGCACCCGAACGGCTTTCGATGATCGCGCGGGCCAATTCGGCAATCCGGCTCTCCGGCACGTCAACCGCCCCGTCGGCGTCGATGATCACCGCCGTCGGAAAGATGCCCCGCACCAGGTCCGGACCGCCGGTGGCGGAGTCGTCGTCGGCGGCGTCGTAGAGCGCCTCGACCGCCACCCGCAGCCCCGAATCACCGTCGGTAACCTGCGAATACAACTTCTTCATCGACGACTTCGCGAACAGCGAACCCGAGCCCACCGCCTGATAGCCCTCTTCCTCGATGTTCCAACCGCCGGCGGCGTCGAACGAAACGATACGACCCGCGCTCTGCGGGTCAGACGCATGAATGTCGTAGCCCGCCAGCAACGGCAACGCCAGCAGACCCTGCATCGCGGCCGCCAGATTGCCACGCACCATAATCGCCAGCCGGTTGATTTTGCCGGCAAACGTCAGCGGCACACCCTCGAGCTTCTCGTAGTGCTCAAGTTCCACGGCATACAGCCGGGCAAACTCAACCGCGACCGCAGCCGTGCCAGCGATGCCGGTAGCGGTGTAGTCATCGGTGATATACACCTTGCGCACATCACGCCCAGAAATCATGTTGCCCTGCGTCGAACGCCGGTCACCCGCCATGACAACACCGCCGGGGTATTTCAGCGCGACAATGGTGGTGCCGTGCGGCAGTTGCGCATCGCCGCCTGCGAGTGGCGCACCGCCGCTGATGCTTGCCGGCAGCAACTCCGGCGCCTGGCGGCGCAGGAAGTCAGTGAAAGAAGATAGGTCTACAGCGGGTGTTCCAGAGAGTGAATTAATGGACAGGCGATCGGGCAACGGCCAGGTCACTGTCCGCCCTTTTGGACGTATGCGCGGACGAAGTCCTCGGCGTTCTCCTCGAGGACGTCGTCGATTTCGTCGAGCAGATCGTCGGTCTCCTCGGTCAGCTTTTCGCGACGCTCCTGGCCCGCGGCGGTGCTGCCGGCGATGTCGTCATCATCGCCGCCGCCACCGCCACGCTTGGTCTGCTCTTGCGCCATCGCCGCCTCCTGCTTCCTCATGGCCTTTCAAAAGGCCGCGGGTGCGCGTCACACGCCCGCTGTCTTTCTCTACCCTACCGGTCAACACCAACGTTTCCCGGCCTAACCAGGCTTAGCGAGGCTCAGCGGTCAGTTGCTCTACCAGCTCCACGGCACTGTCCACCGAATCCAGCAACGCACCAACATGCGCCTTACTACCCCGCAACGGCTCCAGCGTCGGGATGCGAACCAGCGAGTCGCCGCCCAGGTCGAAGATCACCGAGTCCCAGCTAGCCGCGGCGATATCAGCCCCGAACCGGCGCAGGCATTCGCCGCGGAAATACGCGCGGGTGTCGGTCGGCGGGTTCTCCACCGCACTCAGCACCTGGTGTTCGGTGACTAAACGCTTCATCGAGCCGCGCGCGACCAGCCGGTTGTACAGGCCCTTGTCCAGCCGGACATCGGAGTACTGCAGGTCGACGAGGTGCAGCCGGGGCGCCGACCAGCTCAGGTTCTCCCGCTGCCGGAAACCGTCGAGCAGCCGCAGTTTGGCCGGCCAGTCCAGCAGCTCCGCGCAATCCATCGGGTCACGCTCGAGCTGATCCAGCACGTGTGCCCAGGTTTCCACGATGTCGGCCGCCCGCGGGTCCGGGTCGCGGCTATCCACCAACTTAGCCACTCGGTCCAGGTAGATCCGTTGCAGCGCAAGACCGGTCAGTTCCCGGCCGTCGGCCAGCGCAACGGTCGCTCGCAGCGACGGATCGCGGGAGATTGCGTGCACCGCATGTACCGGGCGGGCCAGCGCCAGGTCGGTCAGATCTATTGCGTGGGCTGGTCCTTCTTCGATCAGGTCGAGCACCAGCGCCGTGGTACCCAACTTCAGATAGGTCGACGTCTCGGCAAGGTTGGCGTCGCCGATGATGACGTGCAGCCGGCGGTACCTGTCGGCGTCGGCGTGCGGTTCGTCGCGGGTGTTGATGATGCCGCGCTTGAGCGTTGTTTCCAGCCCTACCTCGACCTCGATGTAGTCCGAACGCTGGGATAGCTGGAAGCCGGGCTCATCACCCGAGGGCCCGATGCCGACCCGGCCCGAGCCGGTCACCACCTGCCGGGATACCAGAAAGGGGGTCAGCCCGGTGATGATCGCCGAGAACGGTGTCTGCCGCGACATCAGGTAGTTCTCGTGCGACCCGTAGGAGGCTCCCTTGCCGTCGACGTTGTTCTTGTACAGCTGCAGTTTCGCGGCCCCGGGCACGCTGGCGACATGGCGGGCAGCGGCCTCCATCACGCGTTCGCCCGCCTTGTCCCAGATCACTGCGTCCAGCGGGTCGGTGCATTCGGGCGCGGAGTATTCCGGGTGCGCGTGGTCGACATACAGCCGCGCCCCGTTGGTCAGGATCATGTTGGCCGCGCCGACCTCGTCGGCGTCGACCACCGGCGGCGGCCCGGCCGAGCGACTCAAATCGAAGCCCCGGGCGTCGCGCAGCGGCGATTCCACCTCGTAGTCCCAACGGGTGCGTTTGGCACGCTGAATGCCGGCGGCGGCGGCGTATGCCAGCACCGCCTGCGTCGAGGTGAGGATCGGGTTGGCGGTCGGGTCCGACGGCGAGGAAATGCCGTACTCGACCTCCGTTCCGATAATCCGCTGCATGCCGTAGAGCCTAGGCCCGCCGACGATGCGGGCCGCGCAGCGGGCCGCTGAGGAGGCGGGCATCAAGCAACGCCCGCCGACGATGCGGGCCGCGCAGCGGGCCGCTGAGGAGGCGGGCATCAAGCAAGGCCCGCCGACCCAGAACATCGGAGCGGGCCGCGCAGGAGGTGGACAATCAAGCAGGGCCCGGCGCTAGGGTAGGCCGGCATGAGCCTTTCCGTCCGTCGCCCCCCGGCGGCCCGAGCAGCGGCCATTGTGGAGGCTGAAAGCTGGTTCTTGAAGCGTGGTCTGCCCTCGGTGCTGACCATGCGGGGCCGGTGCCGTCGGCTGTGGCCGCGGTCGGCTCCGATGTTGGCCGCCTGGGCGGTGGTCGAGGGCTGCCTCATGGCCGTCTTCTTCGTCACCGACGGCGGCGAAGTCTTCATCAGCGCGACGCCGACGACAGCGCAATGGGTGATCCTGGCGCTGCTCGCGGTTGCTCTTCCGCTGGCCTCCCTCGTCGGCTGGTTGGTGTCGCAGATATCAAGCGGGCGTGGCCAAGCGGCGGTGGCGACCATGGCGGTGGCCTTCGCGGCCGCATCCGACGTCATCGAATCCGGCCCGATCCAGCTGTTGCGGACCGCCGTCGTGGTGGGCCTGGTGCTGCTGCAGACCGGCTGCGGCGTCGGGTCGGTGCTTGGCTGGGCGGTGCGGATGACGCTGGAGCACCTTGCGACGGTCGGCACGCTGGCGGTCCGGGCCCTGCCGATCGTGCTACTGACGGCATTGGTGTTCTTCAACACCTATGTCTGGCTGATGGCCGCCAACATCAACGGCGAGCGGCTGACGCTGGCGATGGTTTTTCTGCTCGCCATCGCCGGGGCGTTCGTCGTGTCCAAGACGGTGGAACGGGTGCGTCCGCTGCTTCGCTCAACGACGGTGATGCCCCAAGGCAGCCAAAGCCTGGCCGGCACACCCTTCGCGACCATGGGCGACCCCTCTCCCGGCTTCCCCCTCACCCGGGCCGAACGCCTCAACGTGGTCTTCCTGCTGGCGGCCTCGCAACTCGTCGAGATCCTGGTAGTGGCGTCGGTCGGCGCCGCGATATACCTCGTTCTGGGCATGATCATTCTCACTCCGCCGCTGCTTCGGGAATGGACGCACTACGATTCGATGACCACGACGGTGCTCGGCATGACGTTCCCGGCGCCGGATTCGCTCATCCGTATGTGTCTTTTCCTGGGCGCGCTGACGTTCATGTACATCAGCGCCCGCGCGGTCGACGACGCCGAGTACCGCGCGATGTTCCTCGACCCTCTGATCGACGACCTGCACACCGCGCTGCTCGCGCGCAACCGCTACCGCAACAACGTGGTGACCGCGCCGTGCGCCGGTGTTGACGCCGGTCACGTCGATGACTAGGTTCACCCTGATGTCGGCTCCCGAACGGGTAACCGGCTTGTCCGGGCAACGTTACGGGGAAGTCCTTCTCGTAACACCCGGGGAGGCCGGTCCACAGGCCACCGTTTACAACAGCTTCCCGCTTAACGATTGTCCGGCCGAGCTGTGGTCCGCGCTCGATCCGCAAGCCCTAGCCACCGAACACAAAGCGGCCACCGCCCTGCTCAACGGTCCGCGCTATTGGTTGATGAACGCCATCGAGAAGGCGCCCCAGGGCCCGCCGGTGACGAAGACCTTCGGCGGGATCGAGATGCTCCAGCAGGCCACGGTGCTGCTGTCATCGATGAACCCTGCCCCATACACCGTCAGCCAGGTCAGCCGCAACACGGTCTTTGTGTTCAACGCCGGCGAAGAGGTCTACGAACTGCAGGACCCCAAGGGACAGCGCTGGGTGATGCAGACGTGGAGTCAAGTGGTGGACCCCAACCTGTCCCGAGCCGACCTGCCCAAGCTGGGTGAACGGCTCAACCTGCCAGCCGGGTGGTCCTATCATACCCGCGTGCTTACCAGCGAGTTGCGGGTCGACACTACCAACCGGGAGGCCCGCGTCCTGCAAGACGACCTCACCAACAGCTACTCACTGGTGACCGCCTGAGCCCTACAGGTACTGGCCGAGGTTGGACTCGGTATCAATAGCCCTGCTGGCCGACGAACTCTTTCCGGTGACCAGGGTGCGGATGTAGACGATCCGCTCCCCCTTCTTGCCCGAGATCCGCGCCCAGTCATCGGGGTTGGTGGTGTTGGGCAAATCCTCGTTCTCGGCGAACTCGTCGACGATCGAATCGAGCAGATGCTGTATACGCAGTCCCGGTTGGCCGGTCTCCAGCACCGATTTGATGGCGTTCTTCTTGGCTCGGTCGACGACGTTCTGGATCATCGCCCCGGAGTTGAAGTCCTTGAAGTACATGACTTCCTTGTCGCCGTTGGCATAGGTGACCTCCAGGAACCGGTTGTCGTCGATCTCGGCATACATCCGGTCGACAACCTTCTCGATCATCGCCTTGATGCAGGCCGAACGGTCACCGTCGAACTCGGCGAGATCGTCGGCGTGCACCGGCAAGAACTCGGTCAGGTACTTCGAGTAGATGTCCTGCGCCGCTTCGGCATCAGGCCGCTCGATCTTGATCTTCACGTCGAGGCGCCCGGGCCGCAGGATGGCAGGGTCGATCATGTCCTCTCGGTTGGAGGCGCCGATCACGATGACATTCTCGAGTCCCTCCACCCCGTCGATCTCGCTGAGCAGCTGCGGGACCACCGTGGTCTCGACGTCCGAGGAAACGCCGGTGCCACGGGTGCGAAAGATCGAGTCCATCTCGTCGAAAAACACGATCACCGGAGTGCCTTCCGACGCCTTCTCGCGGGCCCGTTGGAAGATCAGCCGGATGTGGCGTTCCGTTTCCCCGACGAATTTGTTCAGCAGCTCGGGGCCCTTGATGTTGAGGAAGTACGACTTCGCCTCGTGGGCATCGTCGCCGCGGACCTCGGCCATTTTCTTGGCCAACGAGTTGGCCACAGCCTTGGCGATCAACGTCTTACCACAGCCGGGTGGGCCATAGAGCAACACACCCTTGGGCGGGCGCAGCGAGTACTCCCGGTACAACTCCTTGTGCAGGAACGGCAGCTCCACGGCGTCGCGGATCTGCTCGATCTGGCGGCTCAGACCGCCGATGTCGGCGTAGCTGACGTCCGGCACCTCTTCCAGCACCAGGTCTTCTACCTCGGCTTTGGGGATGCGTTCGAAGGCATAGCCGGCTTTGGTGTCGACCAGCAGCGAGTCGCCGGGGCGCAGCTTGCGCGGCCGGGTGTCATCGTTGAGGGCCTCAGGGAGGCCGTCTGGCAGGTCCTCGGCGATCAGGGGATCAGCCAGCCAAACAACGCGTTCCTCGTCGGCGTGGCCGACGACCAGAGCCCGATGACCGTCGGCCAGGATCTCGCGCAAGGTGGATATCTCGCCGACCGCCTCGAATGTGCCGGCCTCCACGACGGTCAGGGCCTCGTTGAGCCGGACCGTCTGCCCCTTCTTCAGCGATGCAGCGTCAATATTCGGTGAGCACGTCAGGCGCATCTTGCGACCCGATGTGAACACATCGACCGTGTCGTCGTCGTGCGTGGCCAGCAGGACGCCGTAGCCACTGGGCGGCTGCCCCAGCCGGTCAACTTCCTCGCGCAGCGCCAGCAGTTGTTGACGGGCTTCTTTAAGAGTTTCCATTAATTTGGAATTGCGGGCAGCAAGTGAGTCGATACGGGCTTCGAGTTGATGTATATCGCGGGCAGAGCGCGTCGGGGCATGTGATCCGACGGCGTTCTCAAGTTGCTCGCGCAGGACCGCAGCCTCGCGCCGCAGCTGTTCTAATTCGGCGGCATCACCACTGGACAGCGGGCTATCCCGGGGGATGCCGAATGCCTCAGAACGCTCTGACTCACCCATGTTGCGCTCCTTTCCCACGCCAGGAATCGCGCGGCGGATACTCCAACGCTACCGGCGATCGGCGCTTCATGTTGGCAGTCGAATGCCGATGGAAAGTAACAACTTGTATCGCTGGTAATCTCGGCCCCGAATCCGGCCGATCAAACGGACCTTGAGAGGAGCACTGTGACCGCGAAATCCCTAGCCACAGGCGTAGTGGGCGACGCGGCGATCAGTGCGGCGGCCGCCGCCGAGACTTCTGCTGCATTCGCAAGCGGCCGGTAGCCGAGCGTGTCGCTGGATGCGCCGAAACATCCGTGTAACCCTGGGCGCCGCCACCATCGTGGCGGCGTTAGGGCTCTCCGGGTGTTCACACCCTGAGTTCAAGCGTTCGTCGCCGCCTGCCCCGTCACTGCCGCCCGTCACGTCGAGCCCGCTCGAGGCCGCGCCGATCACGCCCCTGCCCGCACCCGAAGCCCTGATCGATGTGCTGTCCCGGCTCGCCGACCCGGCCGTGCCGGGCACCAACAAGGTGCAGCTCATCGAGGGCGCGACCCCCGAAAACGCCGCTGCCCTGGACAGGTTCACCACCGCACTGCGTGACGGGAGCTACTTGCCCATGACCTTCGCGGCCAACGACATCGCATGGTCGGACAACAAGCCGTCCGACGTGATGGCCACCGTCGTCGTCACCACTGCCCATCCGGACAACCGCGAGTTCACGTTTCCCATGGAATTCGTGTCCTTCAAGGGCGGCTGGCAATTGTCTAGGCAGACCGCGGAAATGCTGCTGGCCATGGGTAACTCACCGGATTCGACTCCGTCGGCTACCAGCCCGGCGCCGGCCCCATCACCGACTCCCCCTGGCTGAGCTCCCGATGTGGATTGGCTGGCTGGAATTCGACGTGCTGCTGGGCGACGTGCGCTCACTCAAGCAGAAGCGGTCGGTGACCCGCCCCCTGGTCGCCGAGTTGCAGCGCAAATTCAGCGTGTCGGCCGCCGAGACCGGTTCGCATGATCTGTACCGGCGGGCGGGCATCGGTGTGGCCGTGGTGTCCGGTGACCGCAGCCACGCCGTCGATGTCCTCGACAACGCCGAACGTCTGGTAGCCGCACATCCGGAGTTCGAGTTGCTGTCCGTGCGCCGGGGCCTGCACCGCACTGACGACTAAGTGGACTGGCTCCCAGCTGTGTCTCCCGCTACCCGTCGCGTCCCTCGCGCTTACGACCTAGCGGCGCCGGAGCCACAGCCCCCGGCGCCAACCGGCGCGTTGCTACCAGGAACGCGGTATGCCCGCGCATCGAATGCTGCGGCCGAACCGCCAACCCTACGACGTTCCAGCCCCGCTGCAGCGTCTCCCAGGCTCTCGGTTCGGTCCAGCACTGCTTGGCCCGCAGTGCCTCCACGATCCTCGACAGCTGAGTGACGGTGGCCACGTAGACCATCAGCACTCCGCCGGCGACCAGCAGCCGCGATACCGCGTCGAGCACCTCCCACGGCGCCAGCATGTCGAGCACGGCCCGATCAACGGATCCGTCGGGCAGTTCGGAGTCGGCGAGGTCGCTGACGACCAGTCGCCAGTTGTCCGGCGGCTGGCCGTAGCAGCCGCTCACATTGCGCCGGGCGTGTTCGGCATGATCGGCGCGCTGTTCGTAGGAGATCACCTGTCCGGCCGGCCCAACCGCCCGCAGCAAAGACAAGGTCAGAGCACCGGATCCGGCTCCTGCCTCCAGCACCCGCGCGCCGGGAAATATGTCGCCCTCATGCACGATCTGGGCCGCATCTTTGGGATAGATCACCTGCGGGCCGCGCGGCATCGACATGACGTAGTCGACCAGCAGCGGGCGCAGCACCAGGAACAGGGCGCCGTTGCTGGATTTGACCACGCTGCCTTGCTCCAACCCGATCACCGCGTCGTGGGCGATCGAGCCACGATGAGTGTGGAATTCGGCACCGGGAGTCAGCGACATGGTGTAGCGGCGCCCCTTAGCGTCGGTGAGCTGAACACGTTCGCCGATGCTGAATGGGCCGGTTGCTGACACGCCGTCTAGCGTGCCAGCCGACTCGCCGCGATCGGTGCTCGGGGTTGTCGGCGCCCAACCCTAAGCTGCGGACATGGCCGACCAGCCGGACCCGCCCACACCACGGCCGGCGTTATCACCGTCACGGGCGACGGACTTCAAGCAATGCCCGCTGCTATACCGGTTTCGCGCGATCGACCGGCTACCCGAGGCGACGTCGGCGGCGCAGTTACGGGGTTCGGTGGTGCACGCCGCGCTTGAGCAGCTCTATGGGCTACCCGCGGGGCTGCGCAGCCCGGATACTGCGAGGTCACTGGTGCAGCGCGCTTGGGACCAGATGGTCGCCGCGGAGCCCGAACTGGCCGGCGAACTGGACCCCGGACAACCAACCCAGCTGCTGGAGGACGCCCGCGCGTTGGTGTCCGGCTACTACCGGCTGGAAGACCCGACTCGGTTCGACCCGCAATGCTGCGAACAGCGGGTGGAGGTCGAACTGGCCGACGGAACTCTGTTGCGCGGCTACATCGACCGCATTGACGTCGCCGCCACCGGCGAGCTGCGGGTGGTCGACTACAAGACTGGCAAGGCGCCGCCGGCGGCGCGGGCGTTGGCGGAGTTTAAGGCGATGTTTCAGATGAAGTTCTACGCGGTGGCGCTATTTCGGTCGCGCGGCGTGCCGCCCACCCGGCTGCGGCTCATCTATCTGGCCGACGGCCAGCTGCTCGACTATTCACCGGACCGCGACGAGCTATTGCGTTTCGAAAAGACGTTGATGGCGATTTGGCGTGCTATCCAATCCGCAGGCGAGACAGGCGATTTCCGCCCCAACCCATCGCGGCTCTGCGATTGGTGCCCGCATCAACAGCGCTGCCCGGCCTTCGGCGGAACACCACCGCCCTATCCAGGGTGGCCCACCGAGCCGGCGGCATAAACGATCGCGTCGAAGTGCGGTGTCATAGGGCCGCCGCGGCGGCGACGATGGCAAACCCGCCCAACACCGCGACCGAATCCTCGAGCAGCGCGATCGGCAGGTCGTGGCCGCCACGGGCAGCCACCAGCCTCGTACGTGCCTGATAGCCGCCCATGGTGCCGAGCACGGCGCCGATAACCCCAGCGCCAAGCCCGCCCCACCGGTAGCCCCACGCGGTGCCGATGACCGCGCCGGCGAACGCGCCCAAAATGATCCGGACAGCGAACACCGGCGTCACGGTACGCGGCGGTGTTTTGGGACGTTTGTCGTTAACGAGTTCGGCGACCGCAAGAACGCTGACGATCACCACGGTCACGAAATTGCCCATCCAGGATGCCCAGGTTCCATGCAGGTTGATCCAGCCGAGAAAGGCGGCCCAGGAGACCACGGCCGGGGCCGTCAGGGAACGCAACCCGGCGACGACACCGATAAGCAGCGCCAGCAGCAGAACAAGGACATGCGTCACAGCGATCCCTCCTGAGACAGACGTTATGGGCAATCAGGCCCCAGCGGACGCTAACACAGCGTGGGCCCCGCCACAGGATCAGAATCGGCAGAACCTGATGTCCGACGCCAGAATCGCTTTGGCCCCGATCGCAGCGAGCTCATCCATGATGCCGTTGACGTCCCGGCGCGGCACCAGGGCGCGGATTGCCACCCAGTCCGGGTCGGCCAGCGGGGCGATGGTCGGTGACTCCAGCCCCGGCGTGATCGCCGTGGCCTTCTTCAACGCCGAGCGCGGGCAATCGTAGTCGAGCATCAGATACTGCTGGCCGAAGACCACCCCCTGCACCCGAGCGACCAGTTGATCGCGCGCCTCGGTCTGGTCTTGGCCGTCCGTACCGGCCCGCTCGATGAGCACCGCCTCCGAATCGCACAGCGGCTCACCAAAGGCCACCAGGTCGTGCTGGCTCAGCGTGCGACCCGACCCCACCACATCGGCGATGGCATCGGCCACCCCGAGCTGCACCGAGATCTCCACGGCACCATCAAGTCTGATGACCGTTGCTTCGATTCCCTTGGTGGCCAGATCTTTCCGGACCAGATTCGGGTAGGCGGTGGCGATCCGCATCCCGGCTAGGTCGGCAGTCGTCCAGTTCCGCCCGGCGGGAGCGGCATAGCGGAAGCTGGACGACCCGAAGCCCAGCGCCAGGCGTTCCCGAACCTGTGCACCGGAATCGCACACCAGGTCGCGTCCGGTGATCCCGAAGTCGAGCTCTCCCGAACCGACATATATGGCAATGTCTTTGGGCCGCAAGAAGAAGAACTCGACGTTGTTGACCGGATCGATGACGGTCAAGTCTTTGGAATCGGTGCGGCGGCGGTAGCCGGCCTCCGCGAGGATCTCGGTGGCCGGCTCGCTCAGCGCACCCTTGTTGGGAACCGCGACCCGCAGCATGCTCACAGCTTTCGATAGACGTCGTCGAGGGACAGTCCACGGGAGATCATCAGCACCTGCGTCCAGTACAGCAACTGGCTGATCTCCTCCGCCAGTGCGTCGTTGGATTCGTGCTCGGCAGCCAGCCACACCTCGCCGGCCTCCTCGAGAAGCTTCTTACCCAGAGCATGAACCCCGCCGTCCAATGCCGCCACCGTGGTGCTGTCGGCCGGCCGGGTGCGGGCACGATCGCCGAGTTCGGCGAACAGATCCTCGAAGGTCTTCACGGCCAGCGATTGTTGCACGTGTCAGCCAGCCAAGTCACGGTGGTTTGACGCCACACGTTCGCCACCGCCGCGCCGCGCATTAGGGCATCCTAATATAGGTTAGGCTACCCTAGTTATTCCTGTGGTCGAAGGAGGCAGCCGAACGTGACCTTCCCGATGTGGTTCGCAGTTCCGCCGGAAGTGCCGTCAGCATGGCTGTCCACCGGCATGGGCCCCGGTCCGCTGCTGGCCGCGGCCAGGGCGTGGCACGCGCTGGCCGCGCAATACACCGAAATTGCAACGGAACTCGCAAGCGTGCTCGCTGCGGTGCAGGCAAGCTCGTGGCAGGGGCCCAGCGCCGACCGGTTCGTCGTCGCCCATCAACCGTTCCGGTATTGGCTAACCCACGCTGCCACGGTGGCCACCGCAGCAGCCGCCGCGCACGAAACGGCCGCCGCCGGGTATACGTCCGCATTGGGGGGCATGCCTACGCTAGCCGAGTTGGCGGCCAACCATGCCATGCACGGCGCTCTGGTGACCACCAACTTCTTCGGTGTCAACACCATCCCGATCGCCCTCAACGAGGCCGACTACCTGCGCATGTGGATCCAGGCCGCCACCGTCATGAGCCACTATCAAGCCGTCGCGCACGAAAGCGTGGCGGCGACCCCCAGCACGCCGCCGGCGCCGCAGATAGTGACCAGTGCGGCCAGCTCGGCGGCTAGCAGCAGCTTCCCCGACCCGACCAAATTGATCCTGCAGCTACTCAAGGATTTCCTGGAGCTGCTGCGCTATCTGGCTGTTGAGCTGCTGCCGGGGCCGCTCGGCGACCTCATCGCCCAGGTGTTGGACTGGTTCATCTCGTTCGTGTCCGGTCCAGTCTTCACGTTTCTCGCCTACCTGGTGCTGGACCCACTGATCTATTTCGGACCGTTCGCCCCGCTGACGAGTCCGGTCCTGTTGCCTGCCGGGCTGACCGGGCTTGCCGGGCTCGGTGCGGTATCGGGGCCGGCCGGACCAATGGTCGAACGTGTGCACTCCGATGGTCCCAGCCGGCAAAGCTGGCCTGCGGCCACCGGAGTCACCCTGGTGGGTACCAACCCGGCTGCCCTGGTTACCACGCCCGCACCCGCTCCGACCACGTCCGCGGCACCGACGGCACCGTCGACTCCCGGATCCAGTGCCGCCCAAGGCCTTTACGCGGTCGGTGGTCCCGACGGGGAAGGGTTCAACCCGATCGCCAAGACGACAGCACTCGCCGGTGTTACCACCGATGCCGCCGCACCTGCCGCCAAACTGCCCGGCGACCAAGCTCAGAGCAGCGCCAGCAAAGCAACAAGACTGCGGCGACGTCTCCGGCAACACCGCTTCGAGTTTCTGGCCGACGACGGCCGCCTGACCATGCCAAACACACCGGAGATGGCAGACGTCGCCGCCGGCAACCGTGGATTGGATGCGCTGGGGTTCGCCGGCACGATCCCAAAATCGGCGCCCGGATCAGCGACCGGGCTTACTCACCTAGGCGGCGGATTCGCCGACGTCCTGTCGCAGCCGATGCTTCCGCACACGTGGGACGGGTCAGATTAAACGTTGAAGTACTTGGCTTCCGGATGGTGCAGGACGAACGCGTCGGTCGACTGTTCGGGATGCAGCTGTAATTCCTCGGATAACGTCACACCGATGCGTTCGGGCTCCAGCAGCGCCATCATCTTGGCGCGGTCCTCCAGATCCGGGCATGCGCCGTAGCCGAAGGCAAAGCGAGCACCGCGGTAGCCGAGCTTGAAATAGTCTTCTTTCGCCTCCGGATCCTCGGCCGCCATCGCCCGATCCCCGGAGAACTTGAGCTCCTCACGGATCCGCCGGTGCCAGTACTCGGCCAGCGCCTCGGTGAGCTGCACGCCGATACCGTGCACCTCCAGGTAGTCGCGGTAGGCGTTGGACGCGAACAGCTCGTTGGCGAAATCCGCGATCGGCTGACCCATGGTCACCAGCTGGAACGGCAGCACGTCAACCTCGCCACGCTCGGCGGCCAGCTCCCGCGAGCGGATTAAATCGGCAATGCACAAAAACCGACCGCGCTGCTGGCGCGGGAAGTGAAACCGGTAGCGCACCGGGGCGTCGGGCTTGGGCTCGGTGAGCACCACGATGTCGTTGCCCTCGGACACCGCCGGGAAATAGCCGTACACCACGGCGGCGTGCGCCAAGATGCCGTCGGTGGACAGCCGGTCCAACCAGTACCGCAGCCGCGGCCGGCCCTCGGTCTCGACGAGATCTTCGTAGGACGGACCCTCACCGCCGCGCTGGCCGCGTAAACCCCACTGGCCCAAAAACAATGCGCGCTCATCGAGCAGACCGGTGTAGTCGGCCACCGCCAGGCCCTTGACGATCCGCGAACCCCAGAACGGCGGCGCCGGGACCTCGATGTCGGCCGCGACATCGGAGCGTTCGGGCACCTCGACTGGTTCTTCGGCGGCTTTGCGCTGTGCGGCAATGCGTTTGGATCGCTGGTGGCGGGCCTTACGTTCGGCTTCTTTCTCACGCGCCTTAATGGCTTCCGGGCTGTTTTCGTCGGGCGCCTCGCCGCGCTTGGCGCTCATGATGGTGTCCATCAACTTCAGGCCCTCGAAAGCGTCTCGCGCGTAATGCACTTCGCCCTGGTAGATCTCGGCCAGGTCGTTTTCGACATAGCTGCGCGTCAACGCCGCGCCGCCGAGCAGCACCGGGAACTTTTCGGCGACTCCCCGGGTGTTCATCTCCTCGAGGTTTTCCTTCATCACCACGGTCGACTTCACCAGCAGGCCCGACATGCCGACCACGTCGGCGCTCTTGTCCTCGGCGACTTCGAGGATGGTGGCGATTGGCTGCTTGATGCCGATGTTGACCACTTCGTAGCCGTTGTTGCTCAAGATGATGTCGACCAGGTTCTTGCCGATGTCGTGCACGTCGCCCTTGACGGTGGCCAGCACGATGCGTCCCTTGCCCGAATCGTCGTCCGAGCGCTCCATGTGCGGTTCCAGATACGCGACGGCGGCTTTCATTACCTCCGCCGACTGCAGCACGAACGGCAGCTGCATCTGGCCGGAGCCGAAGAGCTCGCCGACCGTCTTCATGCCGGCCAGCAGATGTTCGTTGATGATCTGAAGCGGCGGCTTTTGCGTCATCGCCTCGTCGAGATCGGCGTCCAGGCCGTTGCGCTCGCCGTCGACGATGCGTTGGGCCAGCCGTTCGAACAGCGGCAGCCCAGCTAGTTCAGCCAGTCGGTCCTCTTTCGAGGAGGCCGCCGACACGCCTTCGAACAGCCGCATCAGCTCCTGCAGCGGATCGTAGTCCTCGCGGCGGCGGTCGTAGACCAGATCCAGGGCGACGTTGCGTTGCTCCTCGGGAATCCGGTTCATCGGCAGGATCTTCGACGCGTGCACGATCGCCGAATCCAGCCCCGCTTCTTGGCATTCGTGCAGGAACACCGAGTTGAGCACCTGGCGCGCTGCGGGATTGAGACCAAACGAGATGTTGGACAGACCAAGTGTGGTCTGCACATCCGGGTGGCGCTTTTTCAGTTCGCGGATCGCCTCGATGGTCTCGATGCCGTCGCGGCGGGACTCCTCCTGACCGGTGGCGATGGTGAACGTCAAGGTGTCGATGAGGATGGATGATTCGTCGACGCCCCAGTTGCCGGTGATGTCGTTGATCAGCCGCTCGGCGATCTCGACCTTCTTCTGCGCGGTGCGGGCCTGGCCCTCTTCGTCGATGGTCAGCGCGACCACCGCCGCGCCGTGCTCGGCGACCAGCGCCATGGTCTTGGCAAAGCGCGATTCCGGGCCGTCGCCGTCCTCGTAGTTCACCGAGTTGATCGCGCAACGGCCACCCAGATGCTCCAAACCCGCCTGCAGCACCGCGGTTTCGGTGGAGTCCAGCATGATCGGCAGCGTCGAGGACGTGGCCAGCCGGCTGGCCAGCGCCTTCATGTCGGCCACACCGTCGCGGCCCACGTAGTCCACACACAGGTCCAGCAGGTGGGCGCCGTCGCGGGTCTGGTCCTTGGCGATGTCCAGGCACTTCTGGTAGTCCTCGGCGATCATCGCCTCACGAAAACCCTTGGAGCCGTTGGCGTTCGTTCGCTCCCCGATCACCAGAACCGAGGCGTCCTGGGCGAACGGGATTGCGGTGTACAGCGACGACACCGACGGCTCGTAGCTGACCTGTCGCTCGGGACGCTTGATGTTCGCAACCGCGGCAGCCACTTCGCGGATATGGGCCGGGGTGGTGCCGCAGCAGCCACCGACCAGCGAGAGCCCGAACTCGGCGATGAAGCCGGCCAGCGCCTCGGCCAATTCGTCGGGCAGCAACGGATATTCGGCGCCCTTGGCGCCCAGCACCGGCAACCCGGCGTTGGGCATCACCGACACCGGGATGCGGGCGTGCCGGGACAGGTGGCGCAGGTGCTCGCTCATCTCGGCCGGACCCGTCGCGCAGTTCAAGCCGATCATGTCCACACCGAGCGGCTCGACAGCGGTCAACGCCGCCCCGATCTCGCTGCCCAGCAGCATGGTGCCGGTGGTCTCGACGGTGACGTGGGCAAACACCGGAATGTGCCGCCCGGCCCGCGTCATCGCCCGCCGCGACCCCAACACCGCCGCCTTCAGCTGCAGTAGGTCCTGGCAGGTTTCCACCAGGATGGCGTCGGCTCCGCCGTCCAGCATGCCCAGCGCGGCCTCGGTGTAGGCGTCGCGGATCACCGCGTATTCGGTGTGGCCCAGAGTCGGCAGCTTGGTGCCCGGCCCCATCGACCCCAGCACGTAGCGCTTGCGGTCGGGACTGCCCAGCTCGTCGGCCACCCGGCGTGCGATCGCGGTGCCCTTCTGTGATAGATCGCGGATCCTGTCGGCGATGTCGTAGTCGCCGAGGTTGGACAGGTTGCAGCCAAACGTGTTCGTCTCGACGGCGTCGGCGCCCGCTTCGAAATAGTTGCGGTGAATGGTTTCCAGCACGTCAGGGCGGGTTTCGTTGAGGATCTCGTTGCAGCCCTCCAGGCCGCGGAAGTCGTCGAGCGTGAGGTCCGCGGCCTGTAGTTGGGTTCCCATTGCACCGTCGCCGACCATCACTCGCTGCGACAAGACGTCGAGCAGATCGGTGTCGTAGAGGTGCTTGTCGGCCGCAGTCACATGGCAAGGATAGTCGGCCTATGAAATTTCCTCAGTCGTTGACAGCGCTCTGCCAGGTACCGCGACGTCGCATCGGTCACAGCTGCCACAAGAGTCTCAGCTGAGGCAGGCACACAACGTGCCCACCTCAGCGCGACAAAGCGTGGCCATCGCTACTAGCCGGGCCGCCTCAGACGACGTGCACGGTTCGCATCGTCGCCCGGGTGGACGCCGTAGGCTGACCAGGTGACCCCATCGGAGGGCAACGCACCGCTGCCCGAACTGCACAACACCGTCGTCGTGGCTGCGTTCGAGGGCTGGAACGACGCCGGCGACGCGGCCAGCGATGCCGTGGCACACCTGGCGGCCAGCTGGCAAGCACTGCCGATTGTCGAGATCGATGACGAGGCCTACTACGACTACCAGGTCAATCGGCCGGTCATCCGCCAAGTCGATGGGGTTACCCGGGAACTGCAGTGGCCGGCCATGCGGATCTCGCACTGCCGCCCACCCGGCAGCGACCGCGACGTGGTGTTGATGTGCGGGGTGGAGCCGAATATGCGCTGGCGCACGTTTTGCGACGAGTTGCTGGCGGTCATCGACAAACTCAACGTGGACACCGTGGTGATCCTGGGGGCGCTGCTGGCCGACACCCCACACACCCGGCCGGTGCCGGTCTCGGGCGCGGCCTACTCCGCGGCGTCGGCGCGGCAGTTCGGCCTTCAAGAAACACGCTACGAGGGCCCCACCGGCATCGCCGGCGTCTTCCAATCTGCCTGTGTGGGGGCCGGCATCCCGGCGGTGACGTTTTGGGCGGCGGTGCCGCACTATGTGTCGCACCCACCGAACCCGAAGGCGACGATTGCGTTGCTGCGCCGGGTCGAGGACGTGCTCGACGTCGAGGTGCCGTTGGCGGACCTGCCCGCACAGGCCGAAGCGTGGGAGCGCGAGATCACCGAGACGATCGCCGAAGATCACGAGCTGGCCGAGTACGTGCAGACGCTGGAACAGCACGGCGACGCCGCGGTGGACATGAACGAGGCTCTCGGCAACATCGACGGCGACGCGCTGGCCGCCGAGTTCGAGCGCTATCTGCGCCGGCGCCGCCCGGGGTTCGGGCGCTAGAGGGAGGTTGCGCTGCGGCGGACGACGGTGTCAGCCGGGCGGCCCAGGATCGCCGGAATCACCCTGAGTGCCCGGAGCGCCGGCTTTGCCGGGATTCGTGCCTGTCGACGTACCACCGCCGGCACCAGCCTCGCCGCGCGCACCGCCGCCGCCGCCGGCCCCGCCCTCGCCGCCGCTGCCCATGGCGCCGTGGGCGCCCGAGTGGCCACTGAGCCAGCCGCCCGCCCCGCCCGCGCCACCGGCACCGCGGGCACCTCCGGCGCCGCCGGTGCCACCATCGCCACCATCGCCGCCGTCACCGCCGCGGCCACCGAAGGCGTTACCACCCCCAAAGGCGCTGGCAACGCCGCCGCCACCGGTCCCGCCGGCCCCTCCCCCACCGCCCACACCGCCGGCACCGCCAATGCCGCCGGCACCGCCAGCCCCGCCGTCACCGATCAGCAGCCCGCCGGCCCCGCCAGCCCCGCCCGCGCCGCCGGCACCACCCATGCCGCCAGAGGCTCCGGTATTCCCGTTGCCGCCGAAGCCACCGCGGCCACCTTGGGCAAAGCCCCCAGTGAACTCGTCGGCGAACCCACCTTTCCCGCCGTCGCCACCGAGGCCGCCGGGAGCGCCGGCGCCTCCGATGCCGCCATTGCCACCGGCGCCGCCGGCCCCGCCGTTACCGATCAATCCCGCACTGTTGCCGGCCCCACGGTCCTGACCGGCGGCACCCGCCCCACCGTGCCCGCCATTGCCATACAGCAATCCACCCGGCCCACCGGGCTGGCCCGGCCCGCCGTTAGCGCCGTCGCCGATCAACGGCCGGCCAACAATGCCTGGGTGGGCGCATTGACGGCATTGAGCACTTCGTGTGCCAACGTGGCGTTGGCGGTCTCGGCGGCCGCGTACCACCCGCCACCCGAGGTTAGGGCCGCGACAAACTGCGCGAGATACGCGGCCGCCTGCGCGCTGATCTGTTGGTATTCCTGCGCATTCGCGCCGAACAGCGCCGCGATAGCCATCGACACCTCGTCGGCGGCGGTCGGCCGCCAACGCCGTCGTCGGGCCTGCCACGAGCGCATTGGCCGCGCTGATCGCCGAACCGATCCCCGCCACATCTGCGGCGGCCGCGGTCAGAAAGAAGGTTGCGCGATTACGAACGACATGTAGTCTCCAACCGTTTACGGCCGCCCGGCAAGGACCTAACGAACCGTTAAGTAGGCGGCGACAGCGCGAACGCTACCGTGACCGCACTCGCGCGACCCCACACTAGGAAGCAGCACTAATGATTTTCTTATCTTCTCCGCAGCATCGACGGCGCCAGCCGACGTTGCGGTGTGTGCGGGTACGATTCCGGTGGAGTTGCCGCCACCCCTAGAGTGGGCGAGGATCGCAAGAGCAAATTCCGCGCCGGTAGGACAACGATAGGACCGCCATTACGAAGCCGCCCGAGACTCCTGAATTGAGCGCGGCCTCACAGCGTGTCGACGCCTTCGGCGAAGAGGCCGGCTATCACAAAGGCCTCAAGCCCCGACAACTGCAGATGATCGGGATCGGCGGCGCGATTGGGACCGGCCTGTTCCTCGGCGCCGGCGGCCGGCTTGCCAAGGCCGGACCTGGGTTGTTCTTGGTGTACGGCGTGTGCGGGGTTTTTGTCTTCCTGATCCTGCGGGCGCTGGGTGAGCTGGTGCTGCACCGTCCGTCGTCAGGCTCGTTTGTGTCGTATGCACGTGAATTTTTCGGCGAGAAGGCCGCTTACGCGGTGGGCTGGATGTACTTCCTGCACTGGGCGATGACGTCGATCGTGGACACCACCGCGATCGCCACCTACTTGCAGCGTTGGACGATCTTCACGGTGGTCCCGCAATGGATTCTTGCCCTGATCGCCTTGACGGTGGTGTTGTCGATGAACCTGATTTCGGTCGAATGGTTCGGCGAGCTGGAGTTTTGGGCCGCGCTGATCAAGGTTCTCGCGCTGATGGCGTTCCTAGTGGTGGGAACCGTTTTTTTGGCCGGGCGATACCCCGTCGACGGCCACAGCACCGGATTGAGCTTGTGGAACAACCATGGCGGGCTGTTCCCGACAAGCTGGCTGCCGCTGCTGATCGTTACCTCGGGAGTGGTGTTCGCGTACTCAGCAGTCGAATTGGTAGGGACGGCGGCCGGGGAGACCGCCGAGCCGGAGAAGATCATGCCGCGGGCGATCAATTCGGTGGTCGCTCGCATCGCGATCTTTTATGTCGGGTCGGTGGCCCTGCTAGCGCTGTTGCTGCCGTATACCGCCTACAAGGCCGGCGAGAGCCCGTTCGTCACGTTCTTTTCCAAAATCGGTTTCCACGGTGCCGGTGACTTGATGAACATCGTTGTGCTTACCGCCGCGCTGTCGAGCCTGAACGCGGGGCTGTATTCGACCGGCCGCGTCATGCATTCGATCGCGATGAGCGGCAGCGCCCCAAGGTTCACCGCGCGAATGTCGAAAAGCGGTGTGCCCTACGGCGGGATCGTGTTGACCGCGGTCATCACCCTGTTCGGTGTCGCGCTGAACGCCTTCAAGCCCGGTGAAGCCTTCGAGATTGTGCTCAACATGTCCGCGCTGGGCATCATCGCGGGTTGGGCCACCATCGTGCTGTGTCAGCTTCGACTTCACAAGCTGGCCAACGCCGGGATCATGCAGCGGCCGCGGTTCCGCATGCCCTTCTCCCCCTACAGCGGCTACCTCACCTTGCTCTTCTTGCTTGTCGTGCTGGTTACGATGGCGTCCGACAAACCGATCGGCACCTGGACGGTGGCGACACTGATTATTGTCATTCCGGCCCTGACCGCAGGCTGGTACCTGGTACGCAAGCGTGTCATGGCCGTCGCCCGCGAAAGGCTGGGTCATACCGGGCCATTTCCGGCGGTCGCCAACCCGCCCGTGAGGTCAAGAGACTGATGCTTCGAAGAGGTGAATCGATCATCCGCAACCGTTACGCCAGTAAGCCACCACTGTACGGAATGGCAATGGTCTTCTTGGCCATGGCCGTCGTCGCCGTGACCGCGTACTTTCGCATGGGCTGGTGGTCGATCATCGGTTACGCCGCCGCTGCCATTATCGGAGTGATCGGGTTCGCACTCGCCTTCCGCGACCTGTCCTGAATCGAGCGCGGCAGAACCTCTAGGAATTCTCGAGTGATTCGGTGTAGGCGCTGGCAAAGCGGCCGAGCGCGGCGACCTCGGCATCCATCTGGGGCATCAGCTTGGCAACGGTGTTGCGGATGGGACGTTGGCCTACCCGGGTGGACAACAACGGCTTGAGCCAACGGAACAGGGCCACCCAGCCCGGGCAGTACACGCGATCTTTTCGGCCCTCAATGCCGTTGACGAATGCGGCCGCACACTTGTTGACCGACGTGGTCTTGTTCAACGGCCAAGGGAGGCGCGCCAGCAATTCGGCGAACGCAGGCAGGTCGGCCTTGGTATCGCGAACCAACGCGGTGTCGATCCACGACATGTGCGCCGAGCCGACGCTGACGCCCAGGTGTGCGACCTCGAGTCGCAACGCGTTGGCGAAGTGCTCGTTACCCGCCTTCGACATGTTGTAGGGCGCCATCCCGGGCGGCGCCGCGAACGCGGCAAGCGACGAGACGATCAATACGTAACCGCGGCGGTCGATCAGCGCGGGCAACGTCGCCCGCACCGTGTGGAAGTTACCCAGCAAATTGACGTCCAACACCCGCCGGAACGCCTGCGGGTCGACCTTCAGCACGGAGCCGTAGCTGGCGATGCCGGCGTTGGCCACGACGACGTCGATGCCGCCGAATCGTTCGACGGCCGTCTCGGCTGCGGCCTGCATGGCGGGCAGGTCGCGCACGTCGGCTACCACGGTGAGTAGGCGGTCGTCGCCGCCGAGTTCGGCGCCCATCACCGCCAGCTCTGATTTGCTCAGGTCGGTCAGCACCAGTTTGGCGCCCTTGTTGTGCAGCCGACGGGCGACCTCAGCCCCGATTCCCCGGGCAGCACCGGTAATGAAGACGACCTTGCCTTGCAGCGATGTCATGGCCGAAAACGTACCGCCGCGCCGGCTACAGGTCCACCCCGAGCAGGGCATCGATCGCCGTCGCCACCAACTTCGGCGCCCCGGCATCGTGGCCGCCGTACTCCACCGCATCGGTGACCCAACCATCCAGTGCGGCAATCGCTTTGGGCGTATCGAGATCGTCGGCCAGGTAGCGGCGCACCCGAGCGACAACGTCAACTGCGGCCGGACCGGCGGGAAGTGCGGTTGCGGTGCGCCAACGGTGCAGCCGGGCGGTCGCCTCGTCAAGCACCTGCTGGCTCCAGAACCGATCGGCTCGGTAGTGTCCGGCGAGCAAACCCAGCCGAACCGCCGATGGCTCAACGTCCTGCGCACGCAGCGCCGACACCAGCACGAGGTTGCCGCGGCTCTTTGACATCTTGTGCCCGTCCCAGCCGATCATCCCGGCATGCACGTAGTGCCGCGCGAATCGCCGTTCGCCGCTGACACATTCGGCGTGCGCAGCGGTGAACTCGTGGTGCGGAAAGATCAGATCGCTACCACCGCCCTGGATGTCGAGGCCGCTTCCGATACGACTGAGCGCGATGGCTGCGCACTCGACATGCCAGCCTGGCCGGCCAGGCCCGAACGGGGACGGCCAGCTGGGCTCACCGGGCCGCGCGGCCCGCCACAACAACGCGTCGAGTTCGTCGCTCTTGCCGGGGCGCCGCGGATCGCCGCCACGTTCCTCGCACAGCCGCAGCATGGTGTCACGGTCATACCCTGACTCGTAGCCGAACTGCAGGGTGGCGTCAGCGCGGAAGTAGATGTCCTGGTACTCTCCCATTTCCCGGTCTATGACATAGGCCGCCCCGCACGCCAGCATTTTTTCGATGAGCTCGACCATTTCAGCAATCGCTTCGGTGGCCCCCACGTAGTCTTGCGGTGGTAGCACCCGCAGCGCCGCCATGTCCTCACAGAACAGGGCGACCTCGGCTTGGGCAAGGTCACGCCAGTCGACACCGTCGCGATCCGCGCGCTCAAATAGTGGATCGTCGATGTCGGTGATGTTCTGGACATAGTGCAATTCATGACCGAGATCCAGCCACAGCCGATGGATCAGGTCGAACGTCACATAGGTGGCAGCATGGCCCAGATGCGTGGCGTCGTAGGGCGTGATCCCGCAGACGTACATGGTGGCCTTAGATCCGGGCGCCACCGGACGGACCTGCCGGTCGGCGCTGTCGTACAGCCGTAGCTGCGGGCCTCGTCCCGGCAACACCGGAACCGGTGGGCAATACCACGACTGCATGTCCTCGACTCTAAACGGCCCGGTGACTCCAGCCTTTCTGAGCAGCCCGCGCGCCGATCAGCGCCACGCGTCGGCGATGGCACCGAGCAGGATCGGCGCCACCTCGGCTCGACACATCAGCAGATCCGGCAGGTAGGGGTCCAGTTGGTTGTATCGCAGCGGCGAGCCATCGAGTCGTGACGCGTGCATGCCGGCGGCCAACATCACCCCAGCCGGCGCCGCGGAATCCCACTCCCATTGGCCTCCGGCGTGCAGGTAGGCGTCGACGTAGCCGTCAATGACGGCCATCGCTTTGGCGCCCGCCGAACCGATCGACACCGGTTGGATCGCCAGCGTCTGGCGGATGCGGTGCAGGACTGCCGGTGGCCGGGTGGCGCTGACGGCAATCCGCAAGGTGCCAGGAACGCCGGCCGGCGCGGCGCCGGAAGTCACCGTATCGGTGCGGTACACCACGTTGCCACGGGCCGGCAACGCCACCGCGGCGTCGGTGATCTCGGGCTGGCCATTGGAGGAACGCCGCCACAGCGCAATGTGTACCGCCCAGTCGTCGCGACCCGGTGTGGAGAACTCGCGGGTGCCATCCAACGGGTCAATAATCCACACCCGATCGGATTTCAGCCGGGCCAGATCGTCGTGGGCCTCCTCACTGAGCACTGCGTCACCCGGCCGTTCGGCCTGCAGCCGTCGCAACAGCAGCGAGTTAGCCTGGCGGTCACCGGCTTCCCCGAGCGTCCATGGCTGATCGAAACCGATCTCCGCACGCACCTGGAGCAACAGCTTTCCCGCGTCCGCCGCCAGGTCGGCGGCCAGCTCGGCGTCAGTCAGGTCGTCCGTCAGATCAGGTGCGGCAGGGCTCACCACTTCAGTATCGCCGAGCTGAACGCAGGCATTTGACAATGGGGCTTCACATCATGATGCTCTATAATTCGCATCTTGATGCACAATAGTGGGATGCGAACCACGGTCAGTCTCGCCGACGACGTTGCCGCTGCCGTGCAGCGCTTGCGGAAGGAACGCTCGATCGGGCTGAGCGAAGCCGTCAACGAGTTGATCCGTGCCGGGCTCACGAAACGACAGGTCGCAAATCGGTTCCAGCAGCAGACGTACGACATGGGCGAGGGAATCGACTACTCCAACATCGGCGACGCGATCGAAACACTGGACGGCCCGGCAAGCGGCTAATGCTCATTGACGCAAACCTCCTGCTCTATGCCGTCGACGAGCGTGCCGCGCGGCACCGCGCCGCGGTTGGCTGGCTTTCGGAACAACTCAACGGCTCCCGTCGGGTCGGCTTGCCGTGGCAGAGCCTGGCCGCCTTCCTGCGGATCGGGACTCATCCACGTGCGTTCCCGCGACCACTCACACCTGCCGCGGCATTCGACATCGTCGACCTAAAACGCCGGCCAGGGAATGGGACGATGCCCATTCGGCCCGGGCATCACCGGTTGGTCCAGCAGCGATTGCGCGCGTCGGCGCAGCGCGCCGATTTCGGCTGCGGCGATTCGCCCGGCCAACGCCTCGGCAAGCGGGCCGCCAAGAGCATCGGCGAGCCCGGCAACCGCCTGCAGAATTTGGTCGTCAATCGGCTTGCCGGCCCAACCCCACAGCACGGTGCGCAGCTTGTTCTCGACGTGCAGACACAATCCATGGTCGACCCCGTAGACCTGGCCGTCGATGCCGCACAGGATGTGACCGCCCTTGCGGTCGGCGTTGTTGATAAGCACGTCGAACACCGCCATCCGGCGCAACCGGATGTCGTCCGCGTGCATCAAAACGACCTCGTCACCGGCGTAGTCGTAGGCCCGCAGCACCGGCAGATAGCCCGGCCGCGGCCGGTGGGCGGGAAACAGGTCGACCAGGTCGGGCCCGGGCAGAGGGTCGGAGTCGACCGCGTCGCCGGGTTGCTGCACCCAGAGCTGTAGCATGCCTATGCCCGCCGGACCGTCTCGGATGATGGTGTGCGGCACCAGGTTCCAGCCCAACTGTGTCGACACCAGATAGGCGCTGAGTTCGCGGCCGGCCAGCGTTCCGTCGGGGAAATCCCACAACGGCCGCTCGCCCGAGACCGGCTTGTAGACGCAATGCAGGCTGCGCAGACCCAGCGTGGACTCACACAAAAAGGTGGCGTTGCTCGCCGAGCGGATCCGCCCGAGGACTGTCAGCTCGCCGTCGGCCAACACCGCATGCTCGTCATCCCGCAGGGTCATCGCCAGACCCGAGCAGCACATCGCGCCGGTAACCGTTGGTGCGCGCACAGATGTGTCCCTCGGGATCCAGCGGTTCATCGCAGAGCGGGCACGGCGGGCGTCCCGCAGAGATGACGCGGTAGGACCGAGTAGCGAACTGTCGGGCGGACTCCGGCGTCAGAAATACCCGCACCGCGTCGGGCCCTTCCTCGGTGTCGTCGAGCACCACGGAAGCGTCGAACTCCGCGTCGGTGACGGCCAGCAGTTCGACCACCACGCTCTGCGCCTCCGAATCCCAGCCCAGCCCCATCGTCCCGACCCGAAACTCGGCATCCACCGGCATGATCAGGGGGCTGAGGTCGTCGATCTCAGTGGGTTCCGGGGGCACCGGGGTGCCGAACCGGCGGTTAACCTCGAACAGCAGCGCTCCGATGCGCTCGGCGAGCACCGCAACCTGCTGCTTCTCCAGGACCACCGACACCACCCGGGAGTCGTGCACCGCCTGTAGGTAGAACGTGCGGTTTCCGGGCTGGCCAACAGTCCCGGCGACGAAACGGTCGGGTGTGCGGAATACGTGAATTGCGCGGGCCATGGCACCTCCAAAATACCGCGCAGACGCCGTTGCCGCGTTCTTCGTCGACGGTCACCCCACACGCTAGTCGGTGGAACCGCCGATCACCGCGTCGCCGGGTGGCACCGCCGCGTTCGGCTCCGGTGACGCACCCTGGGCGGAAGCCGCGGCCTGCAAAGCCGGGGCCAGCCGGGCGCCGGTGTGGTTGACGTGCAGCACGAACGGGCGCAGCTGGGTGTAGCGGACGACACTCACCGAACCCGGGTCGGCGGTGATTCGCTGAAAGCTGTCCAGATGCATACCGAACGCGTCTGCGATCACCGCCTTGATGACATCGCCATGGGTGCAGGCCAGCCACAGCACGTCGTGGCCGTGCTGATCGGCCAGCCGCCGGTCGTGTTCGCGGACGGCTGCCACAGCGCGAGTCTGCACCTGCGCCAAACCCTCACCGCCGGGAAACACCGCCGCGCTGGGGTGGGCCTGGACTACCCGCCACAACGGCTCGTCGACCAGGTCACCGATTTTTCTGCCAGTCCATTCGCCGTAGTCGACTTCGGAGAACCGGTCATCGATGAGCGGCTCCAGGCACAGCGCCTCGGCCAGCGGTTCGACGGTGCGTTGACACCGCAGCATTGGAGAAGACGCGACCGCCCGGATCGGCAGGTCACCAATTCGATCGATCAACCCGGTGGCCTGCTCGCGCCCCTTCTCGTCGAGGTCGACGCCGGACCGGCCGGCCAGCACGCCCGCGGTGTTCGAGGTGGAACGGGCATGGCGTAGCAAGATGACGGTCATGTCGCGGCTACCGTCCCGGTAGCCAGCAGCACGAGCATGCCCGTCCCGACGAGCACCCGGTAGCCGACGAACCAGTACATGTTGTGTCGCACCAGAAACCGCAGCAGCCAGGCCACCGCGGTCAGACCGAGGACGAACGCGATCAGGGTGGCCACCAGCAACTGCGGGCCAGTAGCGCTCATGCCCTCGGTTACCGGGTGGAATGCGTCGGGCAACGAGAACAACCCGGAGGCGAACACCGCTGGAATGGCCAGCAGGAATCCGAATCGGGCGGCCAGTTCACGGTCGAGTCCGAGAAACAGTCCAGCGCTGATGGTCGACCCGGACCTGGATACCCCGGGGACCAGCGCCAGGGTTTGGGCAATACCAACCACCACGGCATCCCGCCAGGTCAACCGCTCAATGTGACGACTCTGGCGCCCCACGTATTCGGCGAGTGCGATCACCCCGGAAAACACCACCAGCGCGGTCACCACGACCCACAGGTTGCGGACGCCCGACCGGATGTCGTCTTTGAAGAACAGGCCCAGAATGCAGATCGGGATTGTGCCGATGATGACATACCAGCCCAGCCGATAATCGGTGTTTCGATGTGCCTTCACGACCAGGCCGTGCAACCAAGCGCTCAGGATGCGCACAATATCGCGCGCAAAGTAGATCACTACGGCGGCCTCGGTGCCCAACTGGCTCACGGCGGTGAACGAGGCACCGGCGTCGCCGCTGAAGAAGATCCGCGACACGATCGCCAGATGTCCCGAGGACGACACCGGCAGGAACTCGGTCAAACCCTGGGCCGCGGCCAACACGATGACTTGCCACCAAGACATCGCCGGAGCCGCGGTCACGACGACGACGGTACCCGGTTACCGGCGGCCGGTAGACGGATGCGCCTAACGCGACACCGGCGCCGCGGATGCCACCGAGTCGCGCACGGCCGCAGCAAGGCTGCGTTCGTCGGTCAGGTCAATGTCGACCAGGCCACGGACCGCCATCGCGACCACATCCTCAGCCTGCGGCACCGGACCGGCCACGCGCGGTCGATAGATTTCGACGACGAGCGAGCGATGCTCGATGTGGAAGGAGAAACTGCGTCCATCGCCGACTTGCCCATACCCGCTGGCGAAAATTCCCGTCGATATATCTTCAACAGCAAACTCTTCGCGCTTGTCTGCGAGATGCCGGTCAGCGGTGACGGTCATGCCCAGAGAATACCTCTGGAGTACCATTTCCCGTGGGCGACATGACGAGATTGAAAGCAACTTGCCAGATTCGGATTCGTGAGAGGTTGACTTCATGTTTCGCATCCGAAGGCTGACCGTTGCTAACAGGGAATAAACCAGCAGTTCAACGCCGCTTCATCGGCCTGTTGATGTTGTCAGTCCTGGTCGCAGGCTGTTCTTCGAACCCGCTGGCTAACTTCGCACCCGGGTATCCGCCCACCATCGAACCCGCCCAACCGGCGGTGTCACCGCCTACTTCGCAAGACCCGGCCGGTGCAGTGCGACCACTGAGCGGCCACCCCCGGGCGGCACTATTCGACAACGGCACCCGCCAATTGGTGGCTCTGCGCCCGGGCGCCGATTCGGCGGCACCCGCCAGCATCATGGTCTTCGATGACGTGCACGTTGCACCGCGCGTCATTTTTCTGCCGGGCCCGGCAGCCGCGTTGACCAGCGACGACCACGGCACGGCCTTCCTTGCCGCCCGCGGCGGCTACTTCGTGGCCGACCTGTCCTCCGGTCACACCGGACGAGTGAATGTCGCTGACGCAGCGCACACCGATTTCACCGCGATCGCCCGCCGCTCCGACGGCAAGCTGGTGCTGGGCAGCGCAGATGGCGCCGTCTACACGCTTGCCAAGAACCCCGCAGTTGACCCGGCGTCCGGCGCCGCCACCGTAGCCAGCCGGACCAAGATCTTCGCGCGCGTGGATGCCCTTGTAACACAAGGGAATACAACCGTTGTTCTGGATCGTGGCCAGACCTCGGTGACCACGATCGGCGCCGACGGTCATGCCCAGCAGGCACTGCGCGCCGGCCAAGGTGCGACGACCATGGCCGCCGATCCGCTGGGCCGGGTGCTGATCGCCGACACCCGTGGTGGCCAACTACTGGTGTACGGCGTCGACCCGCTGATCTTGCGCCAGGCCTACCCGGTGCGGCAGGCTCCGTACGGGCTGGCCGGATCCCGCGAATTGGCGTGGGTGTCCCAAACCGCGTCCAACACCGTCATTGGTTACGATCTGACCACCGGAATACCCGTAGAGAAGGTGCGTTACCCAACCGTGCAACAACCCAACTCGTTGGCCTTCGACGAAACGTCGGACACCTTGTACGTGGTGTCGGGATCCGGTGCCGGGGTCCAGGTCATCGAACACGCGGCGGGCACCCGATGAGCAGCCGACCCGCGGCGCGGCGGACCTGGTTGCCTACCGGCTGGGATTCCGAGATGTCCGACGAGTACGAGTGGGCGCCATTGCGCCTACCGCCAGAAGTGACCAGGGTCAGCGCGTCCACCCGGCTGTCCATCGAGGCCGAATACCGCGGCTGGGAGCTAGCACGGGTACGCCTCTATACCGACGGCAGCAGGCGGGTATTGTTGCGCCGCAAGAAATCTCGCTGGGCAGACGCAGAGGCGAACCGCCGGCCAGACCAGCCGCAGCTGTGGCTCTGAAGGCCGGGGCCAGCCCGCGCGCAGACCGCTATCGGATGTATCCCCTGGTGCGTCGGCTGTTGTTCCTGATCCCACCCGAGCACGCGCACAAGTTGGTTTTCGCCGTGCTGCGCGGCGTGGCCGCCGTGGCGCCAGTGCGCCGGCTCTTGCGCCGACTGCTGGGCCCGACGGATCCGGTGCTGGCCAGCACGGTGTTCGGGGTGCGCTTCCCGGCACCGCTCGGGCTGGCCGCGGGGTTCGACAAGGACGGCACCGCACTATCCAGTTGGGGTGCGATGGGGTTCGGCTACGCCGAGATCGGCACCGTCACCGCTCATCCGCAGCCCGGCAACCCGGCCCCCCGCCTGTTCCGGCTGGCCGACGACCGCGCCCTGCTGAACCGGATGGGGTTCAACAATCACGGTGCCCGGGCACTGGCGATCCGACTCGCGCGGCACCGACCCGAGATCCCGATCGGGGTGAATATCGGCAAGACCAAGAAAACGCCGGCCGGCGACGCGGTCAACGACTACCGGGCCAGCGCCCGGATGGTCGGCCCGCTGGCGTCGTATCTGGTGGTCAACGTCAGCTCTCCGAACACACCGGGGTTACGCGATCTGCAGGCGGTCGAATCGCTGCGGCCCATCCTGTCTGCCGTCCGCGCCGAGACTTCGACGCCGGTGCTGGTGAAGATCGCGCCGGACTTGTCCGATTCCGACCTCGACGACATCGCGGACCTGGCCGTCGAGCTAGACCTGGCCGGCATCGTGGCAACCAACACCACGGTGTCACGCGACGGCCTGACCACACCGGGGGTCGACCGGTTGGGTCCCGGCGGCATCTCGGGGCCACCGCTGGCTCAGCGCGCGGTCCAGGTGCTGCGTCGGCTCTATGACCGGGTCGGTGATCGATTGGCGCTGATCAGCGTGGGCGGGATCGAGACGGCCGACGACGCGTGGGAGCGCATCACAGCGGGCGCATCGCTGCTACAGGGCTATACCGGCTTCATCTACGGCGGGGAACGGTGGGCCAAGGACATCCATGAAGGCATTGCCCGCAGGCTGCATGACGGCGGGTTCGGCTCGCTGCACGAAGCGGTCGGCTCGGCAAGACGTCGGCAACCCAGCTAAAGCGCTAACGCTGCTCGTAGGTGCCGAAGATGACCGCTCGTGCAATCGCGTGCTGGAACAGGTTGAATCCCAGATATGCAGGACTCGCGTCCTTGGGGAGGTCGAGCTTTTCGACCTTCACCGCGTGTACCGCGACGTAGTAGCGATGCACCCCATGACCGGGAGGCGGCGCCGCACCCACATACCGGCGCATACCGGCGTCGTTGACCAATGTCAGTGCCCCGCCCGGCAGTTCGCAGCCATCGCCGACACCCTCGGGCAACTCGGTGACGTTGGCAGGCAGGTTGGCCACCGCCCAGTGCCAGAACCCGGACAGGGTGGGGGCATCAGGGTCGTAGACGGTTACCGCGAAGCTGCGGGTCTCGCTGGGAAATCCCGACCACCTCAGCTGCGGACTGGCATCCGCCCCGCCCGCACCCATGATCCCGCTGACCTGGGGTGTAGCCAGCGGCTGCCCATCGGTGATCGAGGTTGACGTCAGGCTGAAGGACGGCAGCTTGGGCAGCGCGGCATACGGGTCGGGTGAAGTTGTCATGGTCAGTCCTCTCGTGTGATCGACGTTGCGACTAGCCTCGTTTTCGACTAGCAGTGTGTCAGCAAGTGCGTTAGCACCTCGGTGCCGAACCGCAACCCATCGATGGGTACCCGCTCGTCGACGCCGTGGAACAACGAGGTGAAATCCAAGTCCGGCGGCAAGCGCAGCGGGCTGAAGCCAAAGCACCGAATACCCAAGCGCGCGAACGCCTTCGCGTCCGTTCCACCGGACAGCATGTACGGCACCGTGCGACCGTCTGGGTCGACCGCCAACACCGCGGCGTTCATGGCGGCGACCAGATCACCGTCGAAGGTGGTCTCATATGATGGCAGATCGCTGACCCACTCCCGGGTCACGTCGGGTCCGATCAGCGCGTCGACTTCGGCCTCGAACGCCGCCCGGCGACCCGGAAGCACGCGGCAGTCCACAACTGCCTCCGCGGTCGCCGGGACGACGTTGGCCTTGTATCCGGCCTTGAGCATCGTAGGGTTCGCGGTGTCATGTAGCACTGCCTTCAACATGCGGGCCATCGGGCCAAGCTTGTCGATCGTCCCGGCCAGGTCCGGCGAGTCAAGGTCGAAGGCCAGTCCGGTCTCCTCTCCGACTACGGCCAAGAACTGGGCGACGGTGTCAGTGCAGACCAGCGGAAACTGGTGGCGCCCTAGGCGAGCGACCGCCTCACAAACGGCGGTGACCGCGTTCTGGTCGTGCACCATCGAGCCGTGCCCAGCCCGGCCGCGTGCCGTCAGCCGCATCCACTGGATGCCCTTCTCGGCGGTTTCAATCAGGTACAGGCGACGTTCGCCACCATCGTGCCGGGGCACGGTTAGCGAGAAACCGCCGACTTCACCGATTGCCTCGGTGATGCCGTCGAACAGATCGGGCCTATTGTCGACCAGCCAGTGCGACCCGTACTTGCCGCCGTGCTCCTCGTCGGCAACGAACGCGAACACCAGATCCCGTGGCGGCACGATAGCGGCCTGACGAAGGTGGCGGGCAACCACAATCATCATGCCCACCATGTCCTTCATGTCGACCGCGCCACGACCCCAGACGTAGCCGTCTTCGATGGCGCCGGAAAACGGGTGCACACTCCATTCGGCCGGTTCAGCCGGCACCACATCGAGATGCCCGTGGATCAGCAGCGCGCCGCGAGAACTATCGGCGCCCGCCAGCCGGGCGAACACGTTGCCGCGGCCGGGCGCACCGGATTCAACGTATTCAGGTTGGTAGCCGACTTCGGCGAGCTGCTCGGCGACCCAGCGTGCGCACTCGGCCTCACCCTTGGTGGTCCCGGGTTCGCCACTGTTGGTGGTATCGAACCGGATTAGCCTGCTGACGACCTGGGCGACATCATCGCTATGGTCGCTTGAAGCCCCGGTCTCATCTGTCACAGTCACCTTTCCTACCACTCGTAACCCTGGCGAGCCGATCGCCCCTGGCGCGCCGGGCCCGCGTCGTCGCCGAGCTGGATTTGCTTACGTGGGCTGATTGCCTGGCTCCTCCTCACCCCGTTACCCGGGGCGCATCGTCGCCGAGCTAGGTTGGGCCGGTGCGGGGCAATCCGATAGCCTTAGCTGCCAGCCCCGGTGGTTGGTTGGTCCGAGTGGCGGAATGGCAGACGCGCTAGCTTGAGGTGCTAGTGCCCTACTAATGGGCGTGGGGGTTCAAGTCCCCCCTCGGACACAACTTCTTAGCTCTATAGATCAAAACCAAGCCTTGACCTCGTCAAGGACTAACGTTATGAGTTTGCTCATACCAACGATGGTCATCTCGTTGATGTCCTAATACCTAAGAACTCACCGATCACTCGAAGGTGCGGCCAGAGATCTCAGCCTCGACCGCGTTCGGGTTCTCCATTCCGTGCCGAACAGCCAGTATGTCGATAGCCTCGTCGGTCGTCCGATAGGCAACGTAGTACCTGAAGGGCCGGAGGTAGATGTGTCGATAGTGCTTGAATAACGGCGCAAACGCGTTCGGAGCCTGCGGAATCCGCTTCGTCACGGCATCGACAAACAAGTTGTAAAGCCGATCGATCTGATCTGGCGCCGCGTCCGCGTAGTAGGAAAACGCCTCGAATAGGTCGTCTTCAACCCCGTTATGGACGCGCAGCCTGCGCGTCATCCGAGCCGGGCGCGGATCCGCTTGTCGAAGTCATCAATGGTGGACCAATGAGCATCGTCGGTGTCATTGGCCCGCGCTTCGATGAGCGCCTGGTTGGCCTCGCTGATATGCATGCCCTCGGCTAGGTTTCCGTTGATGTGCTCGACGAGCTCAATCTGCTCATCACGCGACAGTGCGTCGACGCTCGCCAGCAATGCCCGGTTGACCACCACTCAACGATACCCAAGGCAGCCAACGCCGGCAGCGCAGCATTCGGAGGCCAGGCTGAACTTCAAGCTGGCAGGTGTCATCCGCTCAGTTGAAAGACCTCAACCCGGGTCGCAGGTGGCCAAGTCCCCCCTCGGACACCACATGTGACGGGTCGAAGACGAGGCACGCCGCGGACGACTTCGAGGGTAAGCAGCCGTATCCCGGGGAGGCCTGCCATGACCACTTCTGGGCCTATGGCAGCTAGCAAACGTCATGAATGGAAGCGCCACCATATGCCGGCGATCCGACGTTCGAGCGTTTGCGGCGCTCGTTTCAGCCAGCCGATCTACTGCCGGAACTGCAAGCGGCAGGAGTGCATTACACAATCGCTGTCGAGGCGGCGGACGATCCGGCCGAGAATGAGTCTCTGTTGGCCACTGCGCGCCACCATGATTGGATAGCGCGCGTGATCGGTTGGGTCCCACTCGCCGATCCGGATGAGGTTACCGGGAGCTCGACGCACGGGCGGCACCGCCCGGACGCCTCCTGGCGACGAGATCTGCGGTGCCCCGGCCTGCTGCCGCCCGGGTGCCACCAGCCAGTCTTGGTCGTAGGCTTGGTAGGTCAGCAGCCGGAAATGCGACCGATGAATCCACCAAGTGGTTTTCTCCGGCGGACGCCGACCCGCAGGTTTCGCGACCGCCGCGATGCTGGTCGCGTATTGGCCGACGAACTTGCGTCCTATCGCGGCAGGGACCGGTTGCTCGTCCTCGGCCTTGCCCGCGGTGGCGTCCCCGTCGGCTGGGAAGTCGCGTCGGCGCTAGGCGCCGAATTGGATGTATTTCTGGTTCGCAAGCTCGGCGTGCCGCAGTGGCGCGAGCTGGCGATGGGCGCGTTGGCCAGTGGGGGCGGGGTCGTGATGAACGACGACGTGGTTTCCAGCTTGCGCATCACCGACCAGCAGGTGCGTGCGGCGATCGACAGCGAGACGGCAGAGCTGCAGCGGCGCGAGCTGGCGTATCGCGGCGGACGCCCTGTCGTCGATCCGCGCGCCAGGATCGTGATCCTGGTTGACGACGGCATCGCCACCGGCGCGAGCATGCTGGCGGCGGTGCGCACCATCCGTGCCACCGGACCGGAGTCGATCGTCGTCGCGGTCCCGGTCGGTCCGGCCACAGCCTGCCGCGAGCTCGCGGCGGAAGCCGACGACGTGGTGTGCGCAACCATGCCGGCAGCGTTTGAGGCCGTCGGCCAGGTCTATAACGACTTTCATCAGGTCACCGACGACGAGGTCCGCGAGCTGCTCGCGACGCCAACCACAGGCGCAGCGACCTAACGAGAGGATTCTCGTGAGGTGACTGGGATGGTCAGGATGCGTGGTCGAGGGTCTAGATCCGGAGCTGGGCGACAAACCACCCGATAACCTCCCACGACGCCCCTACCGAGGTCGGTGTCGCTGACGACCCTACTTGGCGCTGTCGTCGCTTCGGTCCGCCGATACCGCCGACTCCTCGGTCGCTTCGCTGGCCTCCTCCGATGGCTCCTCACTGCCGATGACACCGGCGTCGACGGCTTGGCTCTCCTCGGGGGCTTCCTCCGGGTAGTCGACGTCGGCTTCCTCCGCGACACCCGTTTCCCCAGCCCCATCAGCTTCGTCCGCGCCACCTTGCTGGCGTTCTCGCAACGCATCGACGATCAGCAACGCCACACCCAGCACGCTGGCCCCGATGCATACCCAGGCCACTAGCTGGTTGCTGGTGACCACCGCGAACACCAAGGCCAGGAGCCCAATCAGGGCCAAGACCAGCGCAATGATCAGCATCGGTCATCCTCCAACCGGCTAGCAGCGACTGCCCAACCTACCAGGATCTGGCTGCCGACCTCGAAAACTGGCGCGTGTCCGGCACGCCTGGTGGCTAGTTTTTGCCCCGGTTGAATTGATCGAAGCCACCGGCATCCGCATTGGAATCGACCGGCGCCGCCGATCCACGCTGGCCGAGTTCCTCCAGCTGCGATTCCAGGTAGGTCTTGAGCCTGGTGCGGTACTCACGTTCGAAGGTACGCAGCTGCTCGAGGCGGCCTTCAAGCACCGCGCGCTGCTGGTTGATGGTTCCCATGATCTCGGAGTGCTTGCGTTCCGCATCGGCCTGTAAGGCATCGGCCTTCTCCTGCGCCTGGCGCAACTGGGCCTCGGATCGGGATTGGGCATCGGCCAGCATGGCATCGGCACGCTGGCGGGCCTCGGCGACCGTGGCGTCGGCGGTGTGTCGGGCCTCACCGAGGATCTGCTCCGCATTGGCACGGGCATCGGCCAGCATCTTGTCCGACTCGGCTTTGGCGGTGTTTGTAAGCCGGTCGGCGGTGTCTTGGGCCAGACTCAGCACTCGCGCCGCCTTCAGGGCCTGTTCCTCGTTCATCCCCGCCGAGACCGCCGCCGGCGCCGGCTTGCCCGGTTCGGGCTCATACGCCGGGATTGCCTGGGTGGCCTGCGGCGTAACGCCGGCACCGCCGCCCGCGGCGAGCTCTTGATCCAGCTCGTTGATCCTCTGACGCAGATCGGAGTTCTCTTCGATCAGGCGGGTCAGCTCGTTTTCCACCAGGTCGAGGAAGGCGTCGACCTCATCTTCGTTGTACCCACGTTTGCCGATAGGCGGCTTACTGAACGCCACATTGTGGACGTCGGCAGGTGTAAGCGGCATTGTTTGTCCCCTCGAGTTCCTGGACGGTCAAACGATCTGGAAGTGTAGAACGGAGTGGTAGCCGTGGTGCAACTACCGTCCATCCTGTCACACCAGACTCGGCGGTTGCCGATTGGACTAAGTAAATAAGGACCAATTTCAAACTCTAAGACCAAATAAATCACAATCCTTAGATTTGAAATCGTGCGCGCCAAACTTGTCCCCAAATCGTGGCCGAACCGTCTCTCAATCCTCGTCATGCACCCGGCCGTGTGACCGCGCCGCGGCTCAGGCCGCAGCACCAAACGCCAGTTGCATACCGATGAACGCAACCAGCAGCAGCACCATGATCGACAGGTCGAACCGGACCGCGCCGATCGTGAGTTGCGGGATCAGCCGGCGCAGCACCTTCACCGGCGGATCAGTGATCGACATGATGATCTCCAAGATCACCACGGTGACACCGGTGGGACGCCAGTCACGGCTGAACGAGCGGATGAACTCAACGACGACCCGAGCGATCAGCAGCAGCCAGAAGATGAACAGCGCGAACCCAAGGATCTGAAAAAACACCACCAACGAGAGCCCCGACCTTACTGAGGAGGATGAAGAAATGTTGCGTCGCCACCGATGCGGGCGGCAACGCCAGCCTACCGACTCGGGTGGCGTGCCCACATCTCATGGCGGGCCACGCCCCGCCCAGCGTGGATGCCCAATGGGTCTACAGGCGACCGTCGCGTCTATTGGTAGGCGTAGAACCCGGTTTCGGCGATCCTGCGGCGCTCCTCGGGGGACACATCGACGTCTGCAGGCGAGAGCAGGAACACCTTGGTCGCGACCTTGTCGAACGAGCCGCGCAGCGCGAAGGCCAGGCCGGCCGCGAAATCGACCAGCCGCTTGGCATCGGCGTTGTCCATCGACACCAGATCCATGATGACCGGGCTGCCGTCGCGGAACCGCTCACCGATGGTGCGAGCCTCGCTGTAGTCCTTGGGCCGCAGCGTGGTGATCTTCGAGAGCGGATGGCCATCCTCGAACATCATCGCCATCCGGCGGGGGTCCATCGCTAGCGCGCCGCGGGTGGAGTTGCGCAGCCACGATCCGAAGCGCGGCCGTGTCATCTCCGCGCGGTCGAACTCCCGGGGCCGGAAACGTGGTTCGTCCGCGTACCCGCCGCGATATCCCGGTGGTGGATAGTCGGCCGGCTCACCGCGCAGGTCACCGCGTGAATCGCTGCGCGCGTCGTCGTAGTCGCGCCCATCGTAGCGGCCGTAGTCGTCGTCGAATCGGGGCCGCGCATACCCGCGCGAGGGAGCGCGGTCGTCGTAGTACTCGTCGTCGTAATCCTCCATGGGAGCCATACCGAAGTAGGCCTTGACCTTGTGCAGTGTGCTCATTGCGTGACCCCTTCTAGCCCTGGGAGATCTGTTGTCTGTGATGAAGGTGTGACTACAGTGACTATTCACGGTGACCGTAACCGCCGCGGACCCAATAGCGCGGTACCGACACGCACACAGGTCGAACCATGTTTGACGGCGACTTCAAGGTCGTTGGACATGCCCGCCGACAGACCGATCGCGTGCGGGAACATCGCACGCACCCGGTTGTGCTCCGATTGCAGCCGGTCAAAGGCCTCGTCCGGGTCCCAATCCAGCGGCGGAATGCCCATCAACCCGACCAGTTCGAGGCCCTCTGACTCCTGCACCTGCGCGCAAATCCGGTCTACGGCGCCGGGCGTCGTGCTGTCGACGCCGCCCCGGGATCCGTCACCGTCGAGGCTGACCTGGACGTAAACCCGCAGCCGCTCGCCACGACGGTGTTCGGCCAGCGCCGCAACAACCGCCCGATCCAGCGCGGTCACCAACCGCGAGCTGTCCACCGAGTGAGCGGTGTGCGCCCAGCGAGCCAGCGACCCGGCTTTGTTGCGTTGAATCCGGCCCACCATGTGCCAGTGCACACCCCCCGAGTGACCCAACTCGGCAGCCGCCAACAACCGATTAAGTTCGGCCATCTTGGCTGAAGCTTCCTGTTCGCGCGATTCGCCAACGGACCGACAACCCAATCGAAACAAAATCGCAACATCGGTTGCTGGAAAGAATTTGGTAATCGGTAGAAGTTCAATTTCGCCGACATTGCGACCCGCCGCCTCCGCGGCCGCCGCAAGTCGCGATCGCATTGCCGCCAACGCATGCGTCAATTCCGATTCGCGGTCTGGATACGCCGAAAGATCCGCCGCCATCGCGGTCATTCCATCCACACCAACGACGCGAACCGTCCGGTGGGCGCATCGCGGCGGTGGCTGAACAACGTCGGATCGGCCACCGTGCAGCGGGGATCGACGTCGATAGACTCAACACCCAAATCGCGGAGCTGGCAAGCGATTCCGGCGCGCAGGTCGACTCCGGGAGTGCCGGCAGCGGTGGTGGTGCGGCTGCCCGGCAACGCCGCCTCGACCTCATCGGCCATCGCTGCGGGCACTTCGTAGTTGCGACCACTGACCGCGGGACCCAACAGTGCCGAGATGTCGCGGACCTGGGCACCCAGGCTCAACATCACCTCCAGCGCGCGAACCACCACACCGCGCTGCGCGCCTGCCCGACCGGCATGAACCGCGGCGGCGATACCGGCCCGTGCGTCGGCCATCAGCACCGGCACGCAGTCGGCGGTCACAACCGCCAGCGCCAATCGGGGTGTAGCGGTCACCAATCCGTCGGTGTCATCGAGTGCCGTATTGCGCGGCTGGTCGACCAGCTCGACCCGATCCCCGTGCACCTGGTTCATCCACACCACTCGGTTGCCGGGCAGTCCGATGGCTGCGGCCAGCCGAGCGCGGTTTGCCGCCACCGCGGCCGGGTCGTCACCAACGTGGTCGCCGAGGTTGAAGGTGTCGAACGGTGGGGCCGACACACCACCTGCCCGGGTGGTGGTGACCCGACGGATGCGAACACTCACGTTCCCAGTATCGCCGCGGGCGATGTGCCGCGTACTGGCGAGCAAGCCGATGCTCTCAGCGGCGCATGAAGGGCGGCACGTCGACATCGTCGTCATCACCGCCGATGCTCAGGGTTGCGCCGTTGGTGTGCAACGGCACGCTGACGGCGTCGACCGGCTCGAACAAGGTCGAGGTGAGCTTGCCTGCCTTGGCTGACTCGATCCGGTGGGCGCCGCCGGTCTCGCCCATCACCGGCTTGCGGCCGGGACCGCTGACGTCGAAGCCGGCCGCGATCACGGTCACCCGCACCTCGTCACCGAGCGAATCGTCGATGACGGTGCCGAAGATGATGTTGGCATCGGGGTGAGCGGCGTCTTGTACCAACGAGGCCGCCTCGTTGATCTCGAACAAGCCCAAGTCGCTGCCGCCGGCGATCGACATCAGCACGCCTTGCGCGCCCTCCATCGAGGCTTCCAGCAACGGCGAGTTGATGGCGATCTCGGCCGCTTTGAGCGACCGGCCTTCGCCCCGGGCCGAGCCGATGCCCATCAGTGCGGTGCCGGCACCGGACATGATGCCCTTGACGTCGGCGAAGTCGACGTTGATTAGACCCGGGGTGGTAATCAGGTCGGTGATGCCCTGCACGCCGTTGAGCAGCACCTCGTCGGCGCTACGGAAAGCATCCATCAGCGATACCGCGGCATCTCCCATCTGCAGCAACCGGTCGTTGGGAATCACGATGAGGGTGTCGCAACTCTCCCGCAGCGCCGCGATGCCATTTTCGGCCTGATTGCTGCGTCGCTTGCCCTCGAACGAGAACGGCCGGGTGACCACACCGACGGTCAACGCGCCCAGCTTGCGGGCGATGCTGGCGACGACGGGTGCCCCCCCGGTGCCGGTTCCGCCCCCCTCGCCGGCGGTGACAAACACCATGTCGGCACCGCGCAGCAGCTCTTCGATCTCGTCCTTGGCGTCCTCGGCGGCCTTACGGCCGACCTCCGGATCGGCGCCGGCGCCCAGCCCGCGGGTGGAGTCGCGGCCGACGTCGAGTTTGACGTCGGCATCGCTCATCAACAACGCCTGGGCGTCGGTGTTGATCGCGATGAATTCCACGCCTTTGAGGCCCTGCTCGATCATTCGGTTGACGGCGTTGACACCGCCACCACCGATACCCACGACCTTGATGACGGCCAGGTAGTTGTGCGGGGGGGTCATCGTTCGGCTTCCTCCCTGGTGGGGCTCGGTTCTTCGGTGTGTCTGCTGGCAAACTCTCAACCTCAACCATAGGCTTAGAGTTATGTCAAGTAGTTGCTCGTAGTCAGAACCGTATGGCTACGACGGTTGCTAACCGTGCAGGCGCGCCGATACGCGGCGGGCATTTTTTCGGCTATTTCACGGTCGGCAGGTCGGGGCTGGACACGTCGTACGTTCTGCCTGGCTGGGTCAACAGCGCCGCCAGCTTTTCGGCCTTCTCTTCGCAGCGGTCGGTGGTTCCCCAGATCACCACGCGGCCATCGGCCAACGTCAGGGTGATCGAGGCCACCGACGGGGCCGCGATCCGCCCCACCTGGCTTGCAACTTCAGGATGCAGCGCGGTCAACACCTGCAGCGCCGCCTTGGTCGTCGGATCGCTAGGACCGGGATTGTCCACATCGAAATAAGGCAACGCCGGCGGTGGCGGATCGGTCGCGAAGTCGACGCCGTCGCGGTCAAAAAGGTGCGGGCCGTCCGAAAAATCCTTGACCACCACCGGGACCCGCTCGACGATGGTGATCCGCAAGGCCGACGGGTACTGCCGCTGCACCCGCGCACTGGCCACCCGCCGGATCGTGGCCACTCGGTCAGCAACCTGTTGGGTGTCGATCTGCAGCAACGGCGTTGCCGGCCGCACTCTGGCGGCGTCGAGAACCTCCTCGCGGCTCACCGCCCCGATCCCGATGATCACGATCTCGCGGGCCGACATCGCCGGCGTGAAGTACAGCGCGAGCCCAAGCCCGATCCCGACGACGGCCAGCACGACCGTCGCGAGCAGCGCCTTCAGCCCTCGAACAACACCTCGGGCGGCCGGTTTGGCGGGGTTCTGCTCACTGACGATCTGCCCGCGGGCTCGCCGTTTGGCCGCGCGGCGAGCCTGCTCGATCGCGGTAGCTCGAGCCTGCGCGGCGCGACGTTCGGCACGTTCGCGGCGGGCGCGCCGACGCGGCCCTTCGAATTCTGGGTGCTCGGCCGGTTCGTCCTTCGATTCGGTGGCCAACGGCTCCGTAACCGCCTCCTCGTCGGCGGCGTCGTCGGCCACGCGCTCGATCTGTGGGTCCTCGTTGTGTTCCGTCATCCCAGCACCCCCGGACGGCCGGGGGCGCTTCGGTTGGCCCGGACCCGAAGGGCGGTCAGGATTTCCGGGCCCAGCAAGGTCACGTCTCCGGCACCCATCGTGACGATGACGTCGCCCGGACTAGCGGCGGCGGCCACTTGCTGTGCGACCGCCGAAAAATCCGGGACGTAGCGCATCGGCACAGTGACGTGCTCAGCGACGCTGGCTCCGCTGACACCGGCCAGCGGTTGTTCACGAGCTCCGTAGACGTCGAGTACGAACACCTCGTCAGCGGCATTCAGCGCACGCCCAAACTCAGCAGCGAATGCCTTTGTCCGCGAATACAAATGGGGTTGAAACACAACCATGCAGCGGCCACCGTCGCCCTGTTCGAGCACCATGCGCGCCGCCGCCAGTGTCGCGCTGATCTCCGTCGGGTGGTGGGCGTAGTCATCGAACACGCGCACCGACGCCTTTCCGACGCCGCAGGTCCCAACCAGTTCGAATCGTCGCCGCACTCCTTCGAAGCCGGCCAGCCCGTCGAGCACCTCGTCGGCCGGGGCGCCGATCTGCACCGCGGCCAGCAGCGCTCCCAGCGCGTTGAGCGCCATGTGTCGCCCGGGCACCGACAGCCGCATCACGCGGGGACCCTGTGCTGTGGCTAGTTCTGAGGCCAACCGGATATGTGCGACCGCGCCGACCCCCTGTTGCTGCCACGAGACCAACGTGGCTGCCATGGTCTCACCCGGCACCGACCCGTATCGCAGCACTCGAATTCCCAGCTCAGTCGCGCGCTGAGCCAGCGCGGCCCCTCCGGGGTCGTCAGTGCACACCACCAGCGCACCCCCGGGGACAATGCGCTCCACGAAGGAGTCGAACACCGCAACATACGCCTCGACGCTGCCGTAGAAGTCCAGGTGATCGGACTCGATGTTGGTGATCACCGCGACGTGGGGTGTGTACTGCAACAGCGAGCCATCGCTTTCGTCGGCTTCGGCGACGAAACAGTCGCCACTGCCGTGATGGGCGTTGGTACCGGCCTCCCCCAGCTCACCGCCGACCGCAAAGGACGGGTCAAGCCCGCAGTGCTGCAGGGCGACGATCAGCATGGACGTCGTCGTTGTCTTGCCGTGCGTGCCGGTGACCATCAATGTGGTGCGCCCGGCCATCAACTTGGCCAGCACGGCCGGCCGCAGCACCACGGGAATGCCGCGGCGCCTCGCTTCGACGAGCTCGGGGTTGGTTTTGGGGATGGCGGCATGGGTAGTGACGACCGCCGTGGCGCCACCGGGCAACAGGTCCAGCGACGACGCGTCGTGTCCGATCCGGATCAACGCGCCCCGCGCCCGCAGCGCATGCACACCGCGCGACTCCTTGGCGTCTGACCCGGAGACCAGCCCGCCGCGGTCCAGCAGGATTCGGGCGATGCCCGACATGCCAGCTCCGCCGATGCCGACCATGTGCACCCGCCGCAGATCGGGCGGCAACTGCTCGGTGCTCACGTCGTTGTCCTGGCACCGGCCCCGGTGGCGACGGCCAGCGCGGCCCGGGCCACCTGGCCCGCGGCATCGCGATGTCCCACCCTGGCTGCGGCCGCGGTCATCGCGGCCAGCCGCGCGGGGTCGGTGAGCAGCCCGGCAACCTGGCGGGCCACCAACTCGGGGGTCAGGGCGGCGTCGGCGACCACCATGCCGCCGCCGGCATTGACTACCGGCAACGCATTCAGCCGCTGTTCACCGTTGCCGATCGGCAGCGGCACGTAGATGGCCGGCAGACCGACGGCGGATACTTCGGCGACCGTCATCGCCCCGGCCCGGCAGATCACCAGATCGGCGGCGGCGTAGGCCAGCTCCATCCGGTCCAAATAGGGCACCGCCACGTACGGTGGGTCACCTTGAGCCCGACGGCGCAACTCCAGCACGTTCTGGGGTCCATGGGCATGCAGCACGCAAACACCGGCGGCGGCCAGGTCGGCGGCGGCGCCGGACACCGCCCGGTTGAGCGAGACCGCGCCCTGCGAACCCCCGAACACCAGCAGCACCCGCGCGTCGTCGGGGAAGCCGAAGTGTGCCCGCGCCTCGGCTCGCAGCACCGCGCGGTCCAGCGCGGCGATCGACGCACGGACCGGGACCCCAACCACCTCGGCGCGCCGCAGCCCGGAATCCGGCACCGCGGAGAGCACCCGGTCCGCGGTATGGGCGCCGACCCGGTTGGCCAGTCCCGCCCTGGCGTTGGCTTCGTGGATCACCACCGGGATCCGGCGCCGGCGCCGGGGCGGCAAAGGCAGGCCGCGAGCGGCTAGGTAAGCCGGTAGCGCGACGTACCCACCGAAACCGACGACGACGTCGGCGTCGACATCGTCGAGCACGTCCCGGGCCTCCCGGACGGCGCGCCACACCCGCGACGGCAGCCGGGCCAGGTCGCCGCCGGGCTTGCGCGGCATCGGCACCGCCGTGATCAGCTCCAGGTGGTAGCCGCGCTGGGGCACCAGCCTGGTCTCTAGTCCACGGAGGGTGCCCAACGCGGTAATCCGGACGCGCGGATCCAACGCGACCAAGGCGTCGGCGACGGCCATGGCGGGCTCGACGTGCCCGGCGGTCCCGCCGCCGGCGAGAACGACCGACAAGGAATCAGCAGACGGCGAGGAACCACAAGACGGCGAGGCGGCATCGGCGGGCCGGGGCGCCGTTGCCCCGCGCCCGCCGACCGGCTGGCTGACCGTGTCCTTCACCCGTAACGCTGACCTTCCAATGCCCGAACGCGCCGTGTGCGACGCTGGCCCGCGTACCGCTGGCCAGCTCCATGATGCACTGATCGACGAACCGGCGGATCGGCCGTGCGGGGCGAGCCGGGTCGCGGGGGCAGGCCCATCTGCCGGGCAGGCTGTCCGGGCGCCGTGCGGGGGGTCTTCCGCGCGGGCTGCGTTTGGGCCGGTTGCGGGTTGGCGCGCTTGCGGTCACGAAACGCCTCGAGACGAGGGGGCAGATACGGCTCGGGCAGCGGCAGCCGCAGCAACCGGTTCACCTTGTCGTCGCGCCCAGCCCGCAGCGCGGCCACCGCCTCCGGTTCGTGGCGAGCCGCGTTGGCGATGATGCCTATCAGCGAAAGTGTTGCGGCCGTGGAGGTTCCACCGGCGGAGATGAGCGGCAGCTGCAGGCCGGTGACGGGCAGCAGCCCGATCACATAGCCGATGTTGATGAACGCCTGTCCCAGCACCCACAGTGTCGTGGTGGCGGTCAGCAGCCGCAGGAACGGGTCGGCGGACCGGCTAGCGATGCGCATGCCGGTGTAGGCGAACAATCCGAATAGCCCCAGCAGTCCGAGCGCGCCGACGAGACCCAGCTCTTCGCCGATGATGGCGAAAATGAAGTCGTTGTGGGCGTTGGGCAAGTAGTTCCACTTGGCCACGCCTTGGCCCAGACCGTCGCCGAAAATGCCACCTTGAGCCAGCGCGAACTTTGCCTGTCGGGCCTGGTAGCCGGAGTCTTGCGGATCGTTTTCGGGGTTGAGCCACGACCGCACCCGGTCGGATCGGTAGCCCGCGGACACCGCCAGGATGGCGGCCGAGACGACGACCGCCGCCAGTGAGCTGAGGAAGACGCGCAGCGGCAGCCCCGCATACCACAGCAGGCCCAACAAGATGATGCCCATCGACACGGTCTGTCCGAGGTCGGGCTGGGCCACGATCAGCGCCAGCGCAACGACGGCGGCCGGCACCAGTGGAATCAGCATCTCGCGCAGTGAAGCCCGTTCCATGCGCCGGGCGGCCAGCAGATGCGCTCCCCAGATGGCGAACGCCATCTTAGCCAGCTCAGAGGGCTGCATCGAGAAGCCCGCGACCACGAACCAGCCGCGCGAGCCGTTGGCCTCCTTGCCGATCCCCGGCACCAGCACCAGCACCAGCATCACGATGGTGATCGCGAAACCGGAGAAGGCGATGCGCCGCATGAACCGCACCGACATCCGCAGACAGACATAGCCGCCGATAAGACCCACAAGCGTCCACAAGACCTGCTTGCCGAAGATCACCCAAGCCGATCCGTCGTCGTCGTAGGACCGCACCGCCGATGCCGACAGCACCATGATCAGTCCAAGGGTGGTCAGCAATGCGGCAACGGCGATGATGAGGTGAAACGAGGTCATCGGACGGCCCAGCCAGGCACCGAAACGGGTGCGGGGCCTCGCCGAACCCGGGTTAGAGGCTTCTTCCGGGCCCGTCCGCTGCCCCTCGACCGGCTCGGCCCCTCGAGTCTGGGAGCCGTCGGTGTCGCTGGTGCCCCGACGCAGCAACCGGGTTAGCACGCTGCCCCCGCCTACCGGATCACCGCGCGGACCGCGGTCGCGAATGCCTCGCCCCGGTCGGCATAACCGGTGAACTGGTCGAATGAGGCGCCGGCCGGTGCCAGCAGCACGGTGTCACCGGGTTGGGCCATCCGCCGGGCCGCGGCCACCGCAGCGGTCATCACGGCAGCGCCAACGGTCTCACCGGCTTTGTCATCTTTTGCCACATCTAGAACACAAGCAACAGGAACCTCAACAGTCGCAGGCATACCAGTATCCTCGCCTGCCACAACCTGAACGACTGGGACATCGGGCGCGTGTCGTGATAACGCCTCGGCAACCGCTGCGCGATCCCGGCCGATCAGCACCGCACCGACCAGCCGCGACGCCATCGCCGCAACCTCGGCGTGAAGCGACGCGCCCTTGAGCAGGCCACCGGCGATCCATACCACCCTCGGGTATGCAAGCACCGAAGCCCGCGCGGCGTGCGGGTTGGTGGCCTTGGAGTCGTCCACGTAGGTGATGCCGTCGGCAACGGCCACCACCTCGGCGCGGTGTCGGCCCACTCGAAACGACGTGACCGCGTCGGCGATCGCACCGGCGGGCACCCCGACCGAGCGGGCCAGCGCCGCCGCGGCCAGGGCGTCAAGCACGCCGACCGGACCTGGCACCGGTATCGACGCGACCGGCAGCAGCGTCAAGTCGTCGGAGAAGGCGCGATCGACCAGGTGGGCGTCGCGCACGCCCAGTTCCCCCGCGGCCGGCTCGCCGAGCCGGAAGCCGACCCGCACCTGCGCCGGTGAGCCGTCCAGCAGTGCGGCCGCTCGGCTGTCATCCAGCCCGGCCACCGCTACCCCGCCGGTCAGCACCCGGGCCTTGGCCGCGGTGTATTCGGCCATCGTGGCATGCCAGTCCAGGTGGTCTTCGGCAATGTTGAGCACCGCGCCGGCCTCGGGCCGCAGCGACGGCGCCCAGTGCAGCTGGAAACTGGACAACTCCACGGCCAGCAGCTCGGCCGGCTCGTCCAGCACATCCAGCACCGCACTGCCGATATTGCCGCACAGCACGGCGCGGCGGCCACCGGCGATCAGCATGGCGTGCAGCATCGACGTCGTGGTGGTCTTGCCGTTGGTGCCGGTCACCACCAGCCAGCTGCGCGGCGGTCCGTAGCAGCCCGCTGCGTCTAGCCGCCAGGCTAACTCCACGTCACCCCAGATCGGCACCCCCGCCGCCGCGGCCGCGGCCAGTAGCGGGGTTGCGGGCGAGAAGCCGGGACTGGCGACCACCAGCGCATACCCGGTTATCTGCTGCACCGCGTCCGAGGAACTAACGGTCGGCAGCCCACGTTCGGCGTGCGGTCGCAGCATGACCGGATCGTCGTCGCACACCGTCGGCGTCGCACCAAACCGAGTCAGCACCGCGGCCACCGCCTGACCGGTCACCCGGCCACCGGCTACCAACACGGGCGCACCCGGCCCCAGAGGGTCAAGCACGTCAGGCACCGACCGCGGCAAGCCACTCACCGTAGAACAAGGCCACGCCCAGACCGCAGGTGATCGCGGTGAGCAGCCAGAACCGGATGATGACCGTGGTTTCAGCCCAACCGACCAACTCGAAATGGTGGTGGAAGGGCGCCATCCGAAACATCCGGCGCCCGGTGGTCCGGAAGGTCAGGATTTGCAACACCACCGAGGTGATCTCGGCGACGAACAGCGCACCCAGCACCACCGCAAGGATCTCGGTGCGGCTGGTCACCGACAACCCCGCGATGACGCCGCCCAACGCCAGCGACCCAGTGTCACCCATGAAGATCTTGGCGGGCGCGGCGTTCCACCACAAAAAACCGATGCAGGCGCCAGCGGTTGCGGCCGCGATGAGCGCCAGGTCCAGCGGGTCGCGCACGTTGTAGCAGCCCAGGCCCGGCGCCGTCACGCACGCGTTGCGGTACTGCCAGAAGGTGATCAGCACGTAGGCGGCGGTGACCATCGCCATGGTGCCGGCGGCCAGCCCGTCCAGGCCATCGGTGAAGTTGACCGCGTTCGACCAGGCGCTGACGATGACCACGCAGAACAACACGAACAGCACCGGCGCCAATGTGACGGTGGCGATCTCACGCACGTAGGACAGATCCGCGCTGCCCGGTGTCAGGCCGGCAGCATTCCGGAACTGCAGCACCAGCACGCCAAACAGCACGGCGGAGGTGATCTGCCCGACGGTCTTGGCCGTCTTGTTCAACCCGAGATTGCGCGACCTGCGGATCTTGATCAGATCGTCGATGAACCCGACGCCGCCCAAAGCGGTGGCTAGGCCCAGCACCAACAGACCCGATGCGCCGATGCCTTCACCGTCAAACGCCAGGCCCGCTAGGTGGGCGCCCAGGTAGCCCGCCCAGATGCCGGCCAGAATCGCCACCCCGCCCATCGACGGCGTACCGCGCTTGGTGTGGTGGCTGGGCGGGCCATCCTCACGGATCTGGTGGCCGAAGCCCTGCTTAGTGAACAACCGGATCAGCACCGGGGTCAGCAAGATGGACACCGTCACCGCTACGGCAACGGCGATAAGGATCTGCCTCATGGGCGCACACTCCCGCATGTGTCGTCTGCGACCAATGCATCGGCCACCGCACCCAGCCCGGCCGCGTTCGAGGCCTTGACCAAGACCACATCCCCGGGTCGCAGCTCGGCGCGCAGTAGTGCCAGGGCGGCGTCACCGTCGGCCACATTGACGGCCGTGCGATCCGCACCGTGATCAGCAGTGGCTTCCCCCGAGCCCCACGCCCCCTCCAGGACCGCTCCGTGGTGCATGGCGCTGATCGACCTCCCGGTTCCCACGACAACGAGTCGAGACACATCTAAGCGCACCGCGAGCCGGCCGATGCGATCGTGCTCGGCTATCGCGTCCTCACCCAGCTCGGCCATCTCACCCAGCACCGCCCAGCTGCGGCGGGTGGCCTCGGGTTGGTGCGCGATCCAGGCCAGCGCCTGCAGCCCGGCCCGCATGGAGTCGGGGTTGGCGTTGTAGGCGTCGTCGATCACCGTCACCCCGTCGCCGCGGGTGGTCACCTGCATCCGATGCCGCGACACCGGCGGCGCCGCGGTCAGCGCGGCCGCGACCTGTTCAACGCTGGCCCCACACTCCAGCGCGACCGCCGCGGCGCACAGCGCGTTAGTGACCTGGTGGTCGCCGCAGACCCCGAGTCGGACCTCGGCTTGGGCATCGTGGGCATGCAGCGTAAAGCGCGGCCTGGCCAATTCGTCCAGCGACACCGGCCCCGCCCAAACGTCACCGGTGTTGTCCCGGCTGACCCGCACCACCCGGGCCGCGGTCAGCTTGGCCATCGCCGCCACCGCGGGGTCATCAGCGTTGAGGACGACCGCTCCGGAATGCGGAACAGCCTGCGGCAGTTCGGCTTTGGTCTGTGCGATGACCTCGCGGGAGCCGAACTCACCCAAATGTGCGGTGCCGACGTTGAGCACGACTCCGATCGACGGGGGCGCGATCTCGGCGAGCGCGGCGATGTTGCCGTGATGGCGTGCCGCCATCTCCAAAATCAGGTAGTCGGTGCGCCGCGTCGCGCGCAGCACCGTCCACGGGTGACCCAGCTCGTTGTTGAACGATCCGGGCGGGGCCACCACCTCCCCCAGCGGGGCCAGCACGGCGGCCATCAGGTCCTTGGTCGACGTCTTGCCCGACGAGCCGGTGATCCCGATGATGGTGAGCCCGCCGGCCACCAACTGCGCGGCCACCGCGGTGGCCAGCTTGGCCAGCGCGGCCAGCACCGCCGCCCCCGACCCGTCGTTGTCGTGCTCGAGGACGCCGGCCAATACGTTCGGCGCGGCCACTGGCGGAACCACGATGGCCGGCACCCCCACCGGGCGGGCGGCCAGCACGACGGCGGCGCCCGCGGCTACCGCCGACGCGGCATGGTCGTGGCCGTCGGCGCGCGCCCCCGGCAGGGCGAGGAACAGCCCGCCCGGGCCGATGGCGCGCGAGTCGAACTCGACGGTCCCGGTGACGCGGCGGTGCGCGGCGTCTTGCGGGGAGATATCGGCCACTGCGCCCCCGACGATCTCGGCGATCTGCGCGACGGTCAGCTCGATCATGCGCGCCGCTCGAGGGCCTCTAGCGCGGCAGCCAGCTCCACCCGGTCGTCGAACGGGCGGACCCGCCCGCCGCCGCGTTGCCCGGTCTCGTGGCCTTTGCCGGCGATGAGCACCACGTCGCCGGGGCGCGCCCAGGCGACCGCGTGCCGGATCGCGTCCCGCCGGTCTGCGATCTCGACGACCTGGGCATCACCGCCGACTTCGGCCGCCCCAGCCAGGATTTCGCGGCGGATCGCCGTGGGATCTTCGTCACGCGGGTTGTCGTCGGTGACGACCACCAAGTCGGCCAGCTGCGCGGCTATCCGGCCCATCGGGGCCCGCTTGCCCGGGTCACGATCGCCGCCGGCGCCGAACACCACCGCCAGCCGGCGGTCCGGGTGCGCCAAGGTGGTCAGCACCGACCGCAGCGCTTCCGGTTTGTGCGCGTAGTCGACCAGCGCGAGAAAGCCCTGGCCGCGGTCGATCTGCTCGAGCCGCCCCGGGACCCGGATCTCACGCAGGCCCGGCACCGCCTGTTCCGGGGAGACCCCGACGGTGTCCAGAATCGCCAGGGCGACCAGGCAATTGGCGACGTTGTAGCGGCCCGGTAGCCGGATTCCGATGTGATGCCCTACGCCGGCGGGGTCGATGGCGGTGAATTGTTGCCCGCCCGCGTCCGTGGGCGCCACATCCGTGGCGCGCCAGTGTGCGGGCCGGTCGGCGGCGCTGACGGTGATCGCGTCGGCGGCCCGCGCCGCCATCGCGCGCCCAGCGTCGTCGTCGATGCACACCACGGCGGTGCGGGCGCGCAGTGCCGAGTCCGGATCGAACAATGACGCCTTGGCCTCGAAGTAGTCGGCCATGCTGGGGTGGAAATCCAGGTGGTCACGGGAGAGATTGGTGAAGGCGCCGACGGCGAACCGGGTGCCGTCCACCCGGCCCAGCGCCAGCGCGTGGCTGGACACCTCCATGACCACGGTGTCCACCCCGCGTTCGACCATCGCCGCCAGCATCGCCTGCAGCGTGGGGGCCTCCGGGGTGGTCAGCGCGCTGGGAAGGTCGGCGCCGCCGACGCGGATGCCGATGGTGCCGATCAGCCCGGCGACGCGTCCGGCAGCCCGTAACCCGGCCTCGACCAGATAGGTGGTGGTGGTCTTGCCGGACGTTCCGGTGATCCCGATAACCGTCAACCGCTCGGACGGATGCCCGTACACGGTGGCGGCCAAGCCGCCGAGCACGCCGCGGGGTGCGGGGTGCACCAACACGGGCACGGCCGCTCGTCCGGCGATCTCGGCGACCCCGGCGGGGTCGGTGAGCACCGCGACGGCGCCGCGTGCGATCGCGTCGCCGACGTGGCGGGCCCCGTGGGTGGTCGAGCCGGTCAGGGCGGCGAACAGGTCACCGGGTGACACGTCCTGGGCGCGCAGCGTGACCCCGGTGACCGTCCGGTCCTCGGTGACGGCACGCTGAGCTGGACCCTCGGCCAGGGCCGCGCCGACCTGATCGGCCAGTGCGGCCAACCGAACGCCCACGACGGCGTTGGGGCGCAAGCCAGTGGGCGCAGCCTCCACCTGTGTCGCCACCTCCGTTCGCCGCCGCGAGATCCCTCGGGCCAGCGATGACACCCTACCGACAGGGCGCGCACACTCACCCAGTCGGGTTTTGCCGCGACACCTGGCCCTCGGCGGCGGCGCCGATCCAGGTGCCGATGCGCCGCGCGGCGGTGAAGGCGGCCCAGGCCAGGGCGCCAACCAGCGCCGCATCGGTGTCGAGCAGGGATCGGGCCGCGGCGACGTCGTCGTCGGTCACCTGATGCGGGGCCAGGCCGGTCAGCAGGGCAAGACGGGTGGGCGCGTGCAGGTCGGCGGGCAGCTCGGCGGTGTGCTCGTTCGTCCAGCGACTGCTCATCGGCATTGGCTCGCCGTGCCACGACCCCACGACCCGCCTGACCACCTGACGAGTCGGTGGCGGCAGGTGCGGCGCGGTGTCCAGGTGGTGGCTGAGCGCGGCGAACGCGGTTGCTATGGGCTCGGACGGTGTTGCCCATGCCAGATCGTCGGGCAGCGTTCGCGGCTCGAGCCGGCGGGTGGAGCGGCCCGGCCGATGCTCCGCGCGCACCTTGCGGGCGAACACCAGTCCACCGGCGCGGCGCATGAGCTGTTGGGCGCGCGGGCCCCCCGGCAGGAAGGTTTCGTCCAGCAGCACCAGGACCAGGCGTGCGATGAAGTGGAATTGCACCGCGGTGCCCAGGTATTCGGCGGCGACATCCGGGCCGAACGGTGCCGGCGGTCCCGCCGGTGTCCCGGTTCCTGCCGCCCACGCCACATACGGCGCGTTCGGGTCACCGGCGGCAGGTGCTGTGCCGGCCAAGATCGCCGCGGCGGTGTCGGTTTGGCCTGCCGCGTACAGCATGGTGGTGTGTGCGTCGACGCACCAGGGGCAGCGCAGGCTGGCCGCGACGGCGGCGGCGACGGCTTCCTTGCGGCCACGCGGCACCTGGCCCACCAGCAGTGTCTCGCGCAACGTCGCCCAGCCGGCGGTGAGCAGTCCCTCGTCCGGGGACAGCATGGCGAGCGGCTCGGGCAGCCGGCCGAACTCGCGGCGGGCCTCGGCATAGACCTCGGCGACCGCGCCGCCGGCTCGGCGGGGCGCGACGGGCTCAATATGGTTGACAAATTTCATGATTCGACTCCCTCCTGGGTGGTGCCGACTCTGGCCAGGGCCGCGTCGATCGCCGTTCGCGCCCGCTCTCCGGCGCCGTCGTCGTCGAGCAGCAGCAGCGCCCAGTTGGCCTCCATCGCGTAGGCGTGCAGCTCGAACGCGAGTTGGCGCGCTTCGATATCCGCCCGGATCTCGCCCCGGCGTTGCGCCGTTTCGACGTCGGCCGTGATGGCGGCGATTCCGGCCCGCCCGGTCGCGGCGATGCGGTCGCGCACCGGGCCAGGCTGTGAGTCCACGTCGGCGGCCGCGGCCGCGAAAAAGCAGCCGCCGGGGAACACGTCGCGTTCCAGGTATCCGACCCACGCATGCATGAGGGCGCGCACCCGGTCCACCCCGGGCGGCGCTGCCATCGCGGGAGCCACGACCTCGGCTTCGAACACGCTCACGGCGGCCTCGACGGTCGCCAGCTGCAGCTGCTCCTTGGCGCCGAAATGCCGGAACAGGCCCGACTTGCTCATGCCCAGCCGCCCGGCAAGCTCGCCGATGGACAGCCCCGAGAGCCCCTTCACCGAGGCGATATCCATCGCGGCGCGCAGGATCTGCGCCCGGGTTTGGCGGCCGACGTCGGCGCTAGGCATGGCTTTTGACCTCCCGGTCGTCTCCGGCGAACGCATCCACCAGCGGGGCCGACCGGTCCAGGGCGGCCAGCACCTGGTCGCGGCCCGCCGAGGGCAGCGCGAGCGCCACCTCCGCGACACCGGCCCGGCGGTACTCGTGCAGGGTCGCCGGGTCGCCGGCCGACGAGTACACACAGACCTGGGCGGTCGCCGGATCTCGCCCGGCACGCTCGAACGCGGCGTGCAGCATCGGCAACGCGCCCAGGAGCTCGCCGTACCCCTCGATCGGCTGCCAACCGTCGCCGTGGCGGGCGATCACCTCGAACGCCCGCGCACTGGGCCGGCACCCGAACAGCACCGGCGGCGCCACGGCCGGTTTCGGCCACGCCCACGACGGCGGCACCGACGCGTGCGTGCCCTCGTAGTGGACCGGCTCTGCGGCCCATAGCGCCCGCATGGCGGCGAGCTTGTCCACCGTCACCGCGATCCGGTCGGCGAACGGCACGCCGTGGTCGGCGAGCTCCTCCACGTTCCACCCGAAACCCACCCCCAGCACGAACCGCTCGCCGGACATGGCGCACAGCGAGGCGATCTGTTTGGCCAGCAGGATCGGATCATGCACCGCCACCAGGCAGGCCCCGGTGCCCACGCGCAGCCGCGTCGTGACCGCCGCGGCGGCGGCCAGCGCCACCACCGGGTCATAGCAGCGGCGATACCAGTCCGGCAGCTCTCCACCGGGCCACGGCGTGCTCCTGCTGATCGGCACGTGCGTCTTCTCCGGCACATACAGGCCCGCGAAGCCGCGCTCCTCGGCCCACACCGCGACCAACTGCGGGGGTGGGGTCAGGTCGGTGACGAACTGCATGAGCGAGACGAGCATCGGCGGCGGCTTTCATTAAGCACGAACGTTCGTGTTTAACGATGGTCCGCCTGGGGCGTGCTGTCAATGCCGGATTGCGTGACCGCTCGCTCGGGGCCCGGGTCAGCCGTCGGCGCCGTTTGCTCCAGGGGTGCCGAACAGCACACCACGGCTGCCGCCGGCACCACCACTTCCGACGGGTATGCCGAAGCCGCCGGCCCCGCCGTTGCCGCCGTTGCCGATCACCACGGCGTTGCCGCCGTTGCCCCTGTTACCACCGTCGCCTTTAACGCCTGGGGGGCCGTCGCCGCCTTCCCCGCCGTTGCCGCCGCGCCCGCCGTCACCGATCAGCCTGGCGTTGCCGCCGGCGCCGCCGTCACCGGCATTACCCGGCGTGGGAGCCTGTCCGCCGTTGCCGCCGTCCCCGCCGCCGCCGCCGCTGCCGATCAGCCCGCCGATCCCGCCGGCACCGCCGATGCCGCCGTCCCCGCCGCTGGTGCCGGCCGACGAGAAGCCGCCGTTGCCGCCGCGCCCGCCGACGCCGCCGTTGCCGTAGAACAGCCCGCCGTTGCCGCCGGCCGCGCCGGCGCCGCCGGACCCCGCATCGGCAAGGGTGGAGCTGTTGTCGTTGCCCCCGTTGCCGCCGGCACCGCCGTTGCCGCCGTTGCTGATCAGCCCGACGTGCCCACCGGCCCCACCGGCGCCGCCGGCCCCACCGCTGTTGCCGTGGCCACCGTTGCCGCCGTGCCCCCCGTCGCCGCCATTACCGATCAGGGCGGCCCCGCCGGCACCACCCGCCCCACCGCTGGCGCCGGTGTTGCTGAGCCCGCCGTTACCGCCGTCACCGCCGGCGCCACCGTTGCCGATCAGCCCGGCGGCGCCGCCGGCACCGCCGTTTCCGCCGTGCACCCCGGTCACCCCGTTGCTTCCGTTCCCACCAGCCCCGCCGGCCCCGCCGTCGCCGTACAGCAGCCCGCCGCGCCCTCCGTCACCACCGGCGCCGCCGGCCCCCGGTGCCCCGGATGCGCTGCCGCCGGCCCCGCCGGCCCCGCCATGGCCCCACAGCCCGGCGGCCCCGCCGGCCCCGCCGGCGGGGCTGACGCCCCCGGCGGTGCCGAGCCCGGCCGCACCCCCGGGCCCCCCGTTGCCGTACAGCCATCCGCCATTGCCGCCCGCACCTCCCGCTCCGGTGGCCGCACCCGCGCCTCCGGCCCCGCCGTTGCCGATCAGCCCCGCCGATCCGCCGTTGCCGCCGTTGGGATTGGCGGTGTCACCGGCCCCGCCGTTACCACCGTTGCCGTACAACAAGCCGCCGGGCCCACCGTTTTGCCCGGGACCCCCGTCGGCGCCGTTGCCGATCAACGGGCGCCCCAGCAACGTTTGGGTGGGCGCGTTGATCGCGTTGAGCAGGGTCTGCTGCACGTTGGCGGCCTCGGCGCTGGCATACGAGCCCGCGCCGGCGTTCAGGGCCCGCACGAACTGGTTGTGATACGCCGCCAGCTGAGCGCTCAACGTCTGATAGCCCTGGGCGTGCGACCCGAACAACGCCGAGATCGCCACCGACACCTCGTCGGCGCCGGCCGCCAGGATTCCCATCGTGGGGCCTGCCGCCGCCGCACTGGCGGCGCTGATCGACGACCCGATGTTCGCCAAATCCGTGGCGGCCGCTGCCATCACCTCCGGCGCCGCAATCACAAACGACATCCCGCACCTCCGACCAGCTCAGCACGACTTCACGAATCCCAGACCTGCGACACCGTCGGCAGGGCTTTCGATCCTATAACAATCTGGAAACAGGATGTCGCACTTTCCTTAAAAGAGCTTCCGCCAACCCGATCGTCAGCGCGCACATGTTGCGCAAAAGTTGTTGGAGCCGAAACGAACCGGCGCGCGCCGTTACCGGCGCCGCCGCCCTAGGTGGCCTGCAAGACCAAAGGAGGCCCGGGATCGGGTGACAGCGGGCCGTTTTCGCGCTGCATCAGCCAGCCCGCGATGTTGTGGAACAGCGGGGCGGCCGAGTGCCCAGGCGCGCCGTCGGAGTTGCGCGCCGGGTTGTCCAACATGATGCCGATCACGTAGCGGGGATTGTCGGCAGTGGCGATTCCGGCGAAGGTGATCCAATACACGTCGTCGAAGTAGCAGCCGCAGCCAGGGTTGATCTGCTGCGCGGTACCGGTCTTGCCGGCCATCTGATAGCCGGGCACCCCGGCCGTCGGCCCGGTACCCTGCTGGTAGCCCATCGGATCGCGTTGCACCACGGCACGCAGCATCTGGCGCACGGTCTGGGCGGTCTGCGCCGACACCACGCGAATGTCGTCGGGGCGCGGTTCTTCGGTCCGGCTGCCGTCGGGTGCGACGGTGGCCTTGATAATGCGTGGGGGTACCCGCACTCCATCGTTGGCGATGGCCTGGTACATGCCGGTCATCTGCAGCAAAGTCATCGAAAGACCTTGGCCAATAGGAAGATTAGCGAACGTACTGCCCGACCACTGGTCGATTGGCGGCACCAGTCCGGCGCTCTCACCGGGCAGGCCCACGCCGGTGCGCTGTCCCAACCCGAACTTGCGGAGCATATCGTAATAGCGTTCCGGTCCGACACGTTGGGAAAGCATCAGCGTGCCGACGTTGGAGGACTTTCCGAACACCCCCGTGGTGGTATAGGGCATCACGCCGTGCTCCCAAGCGTCATGCACGGTAACACCGCCCATCTGGATCGAGCCAGGCACCTGTAGCACCTCGTCGGGGCTGCTCAACCCGTGCTCGATGACCGCGGACGCGGCGACGATCTTGTTCACCGAGCCCGGCTCGAAGGGCGACGACACCGCCGGGTTGCCCAACTGCTTGTCGCCCTGGCGCCCGATGTCTTGCGACGGGTCGAAGGTGTTGTCGTTGGCCATCGCGAGCACCTCGCCGGTCTTGGCGTCCAGGACGACGGCCGAGACGTTGTGAGCCCCCGATAGGTTCTTGGCCTGCTGCACCTGCTGCTGCACGTAGAACTGGATGTCGTTGTCGAGGGTGAGCACGACGGTGGAACCGTGGACCGCCTTGTGCCGATTCCGGTAGCTGCCGGGGATGACGACGCCGTCTGACCCACGGTCGTAGGTGACCGATCCGTCGGTTCCGGCCAGCACCGCATCCAGGGAGTCCTCCAGACCCAGCAGCCCATGACCATCCCAGTCGATGCCACCGACGACGTTTGCCGCCAGCGACCCACCCGGGTACTGACGCAGATCCTGTCTTTCCGCACCGACCTCGGGATACTTCGCGCAGATCGCGCTGGCGACAGCCGGGTCGACCGCACGCGCCAAGTAGACGAAGGTCTCGTCGCTTTGCAGCTTCTTCAGCACGGCCGCGGCATCTGGCTTGTTGTTCAGCTTGCCGGCGACCTCCTGGGCGATATCGCGCAGGCGCTGCTGCGGGTCGGGTGCAGCCGACGTCTTCTTCCTGGCCTCTTCCAATTGCCGCCGAATCCGCTTCGGCTGGAACGTCAGGGCACGCGCCTCGATGGTGAACGCGAGCCGGTCATTGTTGCGGTCGACGATGCTGCCGCGAGCCGCTGGCTGGACGTCGGTGACCTTGAGTTGGCCGGCCGCCTGCGCACGCAGGCCCGCGGCATGTGATACCTGCAGAAAGAACAATTGTGTTGCCGCGACCAACATCAACACCAAGATGACCGCGTTTCCGGTCCGATGCCGAAAGACGAACGACGCACCGCGCGTCCCGACGTCCACCACCTGCCGGGTGCGCCTCGCACGAGTCGAGCGACCCGCGGGTGCGACGTCTGACCGTGTCGCAGGGCGGGATTTCGTGGCTTCCTGGGCTTGCCGGGCTTTCTGCGTTTTGCCGGGCCGTTTGCGTTGCCCAACCTCCTGGGCTCCCGGTGGCCGGCGCAAACCGCGCGCCGGTCGCGTCGACTGCGACTGACTGGCCCGCCTGGGGGCGGCGCGGCTCACCTGGGAGCCCCCGGCGCCGTTGGCACCGGCGCCGTGACGGGACCGAACTGTTCGCCGTTGGCCGGCACTGGAGCGGGTGGTGCCACCATGGGTTGCGACCCACCCGACAGCCCGGGCGTCGCAGCCACCGGTGCTGGTCCAGGGAGCCCGGCCGGGGGCGCCGCACCCACCTGGAGCGGCACCGGATTTTCCGCTGGTGCCGGGGATGGCACTGCGCCGAGCGGAGGAGCCGGCATCGGACCCGGCGCCCCAGGTATCGGCACCGGACCGGGCAGCTGCGGGCCGGCCTGGGTGGGCAGGTGGGTTGCGCCGCCCAGCGTCGCTGTGCCGTCTGGGGTACGCACCAGCACCTCCGGGCCAGACCGGGCGGGCGGAGCGGGATCATCGGGGCCTGGTGTCACCCGGACCGGCACCTCGAGGGGCACCGCCGCGGGTTTCGGGGGCGGCGGCGGATCTTCGGGCAACTTCGTGTTCAGCGGCGGCGGTGGAACTCCGTCAGCCGGCTTGGGTGTACCGACCACCACCCAATTGCCGTCCGGATCCTGAACCAGGTGGGCGGTATCCCTCGTCGGGATCATGCCCTGGCGACGAGCCGCCTCGGCCAGCGCCGGCGCCGACGCAGCCTCGCGTACGTCGCGTTCCAGCGCTTCCTTGTGCTGCTGCAGCATCCGGGTCCGCTCCCGGGCGTTGCTCAGCTGGTAGGACCTCTCGGCGGCATCGGTGGACAACCACAGTGTGAGGCCTAGTCCGACGCCGAGCGAACCGATAACCAGCACCACAAACGGAACCTTGTTTGCCAACGTGCGCGGCCGCAGGTCGATCGACGTGAGCCGGGCGGCGAGACGCTCCATCGGCGTAGGACGGACCAGCTTGGGCGCCTTGGCTTTTCGGGCCTTGGCCCGCGCCTTGGCCTGGCTGGTGTTCTTTGCGGGGGCCGGCCGGTCGAACGGGCTGAGCATCGGGCTGGTTTGCGGTCCAGGGCGCGACACCCGGGCCTGCCGGCCGGGTGCCGAGGTCTTGCCGGCACGGCTCCGGATGCGGCGCGACGGCGCCGAGTTCGTAGTCGTTCGCCTCGTCGCCGCGGCAGGACTGTCGGCTCTCCTGCGACGATCGCTGCTGCGGCTTTTCGGTGCCTCACGCTTGGCCCTCATGAATCACCCTTCTCGGTTGCCCATTGCTGCGATTGCGCCCGGTGCTCGACTCGTTGCAGGGCCCGCAACCGCACTGGAGTACTGCGGGGATTGCGTTCGATCTCAGCCACACTCGCTCGTTCGGCGCCGTGCGTTAACGAACGGAATCGCGGCTCATGGCCGGGAAGTTCGACCGGAAGTCCCGCAGGGGTGGCCGACGCGACTGCCTCGGCGAACACCCGTTTGACGATCCTGTCCTCTAGCGACTGGTAGGCCAGCACCGCGATGCGCCCACCGATAGCGAGGGCATCCAGCGCGGCAGGAACGGCCGTGCGCAGCGATTCCAGCTCATCGTTGACCGCGATGCGCAGCGCCTGGAATGTTCGCTTGGCTGGATGCCCGCCGACACGCCGGGCCGGAGCTGGAATCGCCTGGTACAGCAGGGCAACCAGTTCGGCGGTCGAGGTGAACGGGGTTTTTGCGCGTCGGCGGACGATACCGGCAGCGATGCGCCGAGCAAACCGCTCCTCTCCGTAGCGACGCAGGATGTCGGCTAGTGCCGCCTCGTCGTAAGTGTTGACAATGTCAGCTGCGGTCAACGGCGTCGTCGGGTCCATCCGCATGTCCAATGGCGCGTCCGTGGCGTAGGCGAAGCCCCGCTCGGCGCGGTCGAGCTGCATGGATGAGACGCCGAGATCGAACAGGATTCCGTCGACTGATCCCACTGCGGCATAACCGGATTCAGCCAGCGCTGCGCCCAGACAGTCATAGCGGGTGTGCACCAGGGTAAGTCGGTCAGCGAATCGCACCAGCCGAGACCGCGCGACGTCCAGAGCGGTTGGGTCACGGTCGAGCCCGATCAGGCGCAGACCCGGCAATCCCTCCAAAAACCGCTCCGCATGCCCGCCCGCGCCGATGGTCGCGTCGAGAAGGACCGCCTGCGAGCCGTCTGGATAGTAGCGGGTTAGTGCGGGGGTAAGCAGTTCGAAGCAACGTTGCGCCAATACCGGCACATGACCGAAACCGGTTGGCCCCGAACCTGGATCAGCCACCGTGATACCTCCCCAGGTCTGGCAAGCCGTACTTCGGGACGCGGCTATTCCAGGCGCCGCCCCTGCACCGAGGTCCCTGTCCGAAGACACGAACCTGGCGTTGGGGAAGTACGCCAGGGTCGCTTCGGGCAGAGACCACGGTGCACGGGTTTGCACCTCAGAAGATGTCACCGAGTGCTTCATCGCTGGCCGCGGAGAAGTTCTCTTCATGGATTTGTTGGTAGTTCTGCCAGGCTTGCGCATCCCAGATCTCGAGATAGTCGACCGCGCCGATCACCACACAGTCCTTGGAAAGGCTTGCGTAGCGGCGGTGGTCGGCCGACAAGGTGATCCGGCCTTGACTGTCGGGATGCTGTTCGTCGGTACCGGCGGCGAGATTACGTAGGAACGCTCTCGCCTCGGGGTTGCTTCGTGGCGCCTTGCTGGCCCGGCGCGCCAGCTGCTCGAACGCCGCCCGCGGGTAAACGGCCAGGCTGTGATCTTGGCTCTTGGTGACCATCAACCCCCCTGCCAACGCGTCGCGAAACTTGGCCGGCAGCGTCAGCCGCCCCTTGTCGTCGAGTTTGGGCGTGTAGGTGCCGAGAAACATGGGGCACCTCCCTGCCAAATCCATCTCACCCAAACACCTCAGCCACCATACCCCACAATCCCCCACTTTGCCCCATAACTGGGGTATCAAAGCGGCGTTTTGCCGTCTCTGTACCACTGAAGCGCGCGGCTAGCCCGGCTACGACCTCAGAAAACCGCATGTCGCCGGGCAAATGGGTGGCAAGTGGGGCCAAGTGGGGCACAACTGGGGCTCAAACCGGACTCAATATCGCCGACAGCCGGTGACGACCCGGCTGGGGCTTCCCGAGACTGCGATTCCCAAACGATGACGCCCAAACAAAAAGCGGGACCGCCGATGGCTGCCCCGCTGCCGCTGGTTGCGTTCGGCTTACTCGTCGAAGCGGCGCCGGAACCGATCTTCCATACGGCTGGTGAATGAGCCCCCGGCCCCCTTGGTACGACGCTGGCGCGAAGCCCCAGCAGCCGATCCGCCACGATCCATCCTGCCGGACAACCGAGGACCGGTGATGGCATACACCACACCACCGAACATCACGACAAAACCGAAAACGCTGAGTATCGGGAAACTTCCGATCATGGTCTCTTTGAACGCCACGCCGGAAACCAACATCCCCAGACCGATGATGAACAACGCCGCGCCCTGCAGGCGCCGCCGCGCGGTCGGTGCGCGGAAGCCCCCGCCACGGACACTCGATGCGAACTTGGGATCTTCGGCGTAGAGAGCGCTCTCGATCTGGTCAAGCATCCGCTGCTCATGATCGGAGAGTGGCATGCGTCCCTCCTTGCCGACAGACTGTCACGTAATACCGATAACACGCGGATGCCCATTGCGCGGGCAACTAACTCAGATGATACGAGGTCAATCTGCGCCGTACCACTGGTTCGCGGGCGATTCTATCCCGGCGGCGCCGCAGCGACGAGCTGAGCGGAAACGGCCATACGCTACAAGCCCCGTCCAGCGCGGGCGGCCTCATCGGCTTGTCCGATACTGGTGCGCAAGCACGCATCGGTTCATCACATGAGGAGGACACCGCGCGTTGGCGATATTCCTCATCGATCTGCCGCCCAGCGATATGGAGCGCCGCCTCGGTGATGCCCTGACGGTGTATGTCGACGCGATGCGCTACCCCAGGGGCACCGAGACTTTGCGCGCCCCAATGTGGCTGGAGCACATCCGGCGGCGCGGCTGGCAGGCGGTCGCGGCCGTCGAGGTAACGGCAGCCGAACAGGCCGAGGCCGCCGACACCACGGCGCTGCCGTCGGCCGCCGAACTGAGCAACGCGCCAATGCTCGGAGTGGCGTACGGCTATCCCGGGGCGCCCGGCCAGTGGTGGCAACAGCAGGTGGTACTGGGCTTGCAACGCAGCGGCTTTCCGCGCCTAGCGATCGCCCGACTGATGACCAGCTACTTCGAGTTGACTGAATTGCACATCCTTCCCCGCGCTCAAGGCCGTGGCCTCGGGGAGGCGTTGGCCCGCCGACTGCTAGCCGGTCGCGACGAGGACAACGTCCTGCTCTCCACACCGGAGACCAACGGTGAGGACAATCGGGCGTGGCGGTTGTACCGCCGGTTGGGCTTCACCGACATCATCCGCGGCTACCACTTCGCCGGTGACCCCCGAGCATTCGCCATCCTGGGTCGCACGCTACCGCTCTAACCCGCGCCCGACAGCTTGCCGACGCGGCATGCCCGGTCTGGCACGATGACCTGGTGCGCGCTAGCTATGCCCCACCGTCATCCCAAGGATCGCGAGTGGCAAGGACCCGACGGCGCGGCATGCTGGCCATCGCGATGTTGCTGATGCTGGTGCCTCTGGCTACCGGATGCCTGCGGGTCCGAGCCTCGATCACCATCTCGCCGGATGACCTGGTGTCCGGGGAGATCATCGCCGCGGCCAAGCCGAAAAACAGCAAAGACACCGGCCCTGCGCTCGATGGCGATGTGCCGTTCAGCCAGAAGGTTGCGGTCTCGAACTACGACAGCGACGGCTACGTGGGGTCGCAAGCAGTGTTTTCCGATTTGACCTTTGCCGAGCTGCCCCAGTTGGCCAATATGAACTCCGACGCCGCCGGAGTGAACCTGTCACTGCGCCGAAACGGCAACATCGTGATCCTGGAAGGCCGAGCGGATCTGACATCGGTATCCGATCCCGACGCCGACGTCGAGTTGACCGTCGCCTTCCCCGCAGCAGTGACTTCCACCAACGGCGACCGCATCGAGCCCGAGGTAGTGCAGTGGAAGCTCAAGCCGGGCGTGGTGAGCACGATGAGCGCACAGGCTCGTTATACCGATCCCAACACCCGGTCGTTCACCGGAGCCGGCATCTGGCTGGGCATCGCCGCGTTCGCGGCCGCCGGTGTGGTGGCCGTGCTGGCGTGGATCGACCGGGACCGCTCCCCACGGTTGACCGCTTCGGGCGACCCGCCAACCAGCTAGTCCGGCTTGCCCGGCTCGGCAGGTGACCAGTAGGCAAGCATTTCCGCGAAGGTCTCGAAAGCCGCGGCCGAAACGCCATACGTCGCCTCGAGATGGATGCTTAGCGGAAAACCCAGATCGGCGACGCCGTCTAGCACACGCTTGTACAAGTCGACCATGAGCCGGCGCCGCCGTGCGGGTTCACTGCCGGCCAACTTCTGCACGAACGCCTGCTCGTCGGCCACCGCGGCGTTTCCCGGGTCCTGGATCAGCCAGTTGATCAGGCCGATGCGGGTCTCGACCTTCGGGACAAAGCCGAACGACAGCAGAATCTCGGGTCGGTGTTCGGTGGTCCTGGCGAACTCGCGCAGGAAGCCCACGATCGCGTCGGAATACAACAGCTGGGTCATGCCGTAGGTTGCGCCCCGACTGCACTTGAAATTGAGCCGGCCCTGCTCGCCGTCTCGGGTGGGGATCACGATCACACCACGGTTGGCCACCAGCTGGCGATACAGCGACAGGGCATCCGTCGGCGCGACTCCGGAGCCCTCGCCGTCCTGCATCGTGCGCGGTACACCGACGAATACGATGCCCTCCATGCCGGCATCGGACAGATCGACCAGCCGCCGGTGCAACGATGGCTCGTCCATGAACGCGGTTACCTGCGTACACAGGCCATGGACTCCCGCCAACTCCGGTTTGATGATCGACCAGAAATCGAGTACATCCAGCTTCGGCTGCATCGGGATGGGCCTATCGTCATCCTCGGCGATCATCCCCGGCATCATTACGTGCCGTATCCGGCCGTCAAGCCCGGATGCAGCCGAGTACTGCACCACCTTGCGAGCATCTTCGATTGCCCGCTCCTTGCCACCCTCGAGGTTCGGTGGCACCAGCTCCAGCGCGATCGTGTTGAGGGTCACACGGCTCCTCTTCGTCAAACGAGTACCTCCATGGCCGCCAATGGGGCCACCGGTGGGCCGCGCCGCGTCGCGCAAATCGCCATCCTGGGCCGGGCCGGACCAGCCAACCCAAGGGCGCTGAAGACAGCATAAACACGAAATAGTCAGTTAGTCGAAGCAACTTGTGTGGTTTCCGCGAGCCCACCCGCCGAATCATCGATAGCGGCCACTCGCGCCGGCGCGGAATACACTGTCGGGCCATAGGCACGCCAAATGAGAAAGGGGCGCCGCGCTGAGCCTGAATGCACCGGCAGCACCGGCAGCGGTCCAGTTGGCCGGCGCCATCACCGACCAGCTGCGGAGGTATTTGCACGGCCGCCGCCGTGCGGCCGCCCACATGGGCAGTGACTACGACGGCCTGATCGCCGACCTGGAGGATTTCGTTCTCGGCGGGGGCAAGCGCCTACGACCGCTCTTCGCCTATTGGGGCTGGCACGCCGTTGCCAGTCGGGAACCCGATCCTGATGTGCTGCTGCTGTTTTCCGCGCTGGAACTGCTGCACGCCTGGGCGCTGGTCCACGACGACCTGATCGACCGTTCCGCCACCCGCCGGGGCCGCCCGACCGCCCAGCTGCGCTACGCGGCGCTGCACCGCGATCGGGACTGGCGGGGGTCACCGGACCAGTTCGGCATGTCGGCGGCCATCCTGCTCGGCGACCTCGCACAGGTCTGGGCTGACGACATCGTCTCGAAGGTCTGCCAGTCCGCCCTGGCACCCGATGCCCAGCGGCGAGTGCATCGGGTGTGGGCCGATATCCGCAACGAGGTGCTGGGCGGGCAATACCTCGACATCGTCGCAGAGGCCAGTGCCGCCGAGTCGATCGAGTCGGCGATGAACGTCGCGACGCTCAAGACCGCCTGCTACACGGTATCGCGACCGCTACAGCTTGGGACGGCCGCCGCGGCCGACAGATCCGACGTAGCGGCCATCTTCGAGCATTTCGGAGCGGACCTCGGCGTAGCGTTTCAGTTGCGCGACGACGTGCTTGGCGTGTTTGGCGACCCAGCCGTGACGGGCAAGCCGTCCGGTGACGACCTAAAGTCGGGCAAGCGTACCGTGCTGGTAGCCGAAGCGGTGGAATTGGCGGACAGGTCAGACCCCTTGGCGGCCAAACTATTACGGACCTCGATTGGCACCCGATTGACTGATGCGCAGGTACGTGAACTGCGCACGGTCATCGAGGCAGTGGGCGCGCGCGCCGCCGCGGAGAGCCGCATCGCCGCGCTCACCCAGCGAGCACTGGCCACCCTGGCGTCCGCACCCATCAACGCAACAGCCAAGGCCGGGCTGTCCGAACTGGCCATGATGGCTGCGAACCGGTCCGCCTAACCGATGACTACTCCGAGCCATGCTCCAGCGGTTGATTTGGCTACAGCGAAAGATGCTGTTGTCCAACACCTTTCGCGACTTTTCGAGTTCACTACCGGTCCGCAGGGCGGACCGGCGCGGCTGGGCTTCGCCGGCGCGGTGCTGATCACCGCAGGCGGGCTGGGAGCCGGCAGCGTCCGCCAACATGACCCGCTGCTGGAGTCGATTCACATGTCCTGGCTGCGCTTCGGCCACGGACTCGTGCTGTCGTCGATTCTGTTGTGGACAGGTGTGGGTGTGATGCTGCTTGCGTGGCTGGGTCTAGGCCGACGGGTCCTCGCCGGCGAAGCCACCGAGTTCACCATGCGGGCAACCACCGTTATCTGGCTGGCGCCGCTACTGCTGTCGGTGCCCGTCTTCAGCCGGGACACTTACTCGTATCTGGCCCAAGGGGCGCTTCTGCGCGACGGTCTGGATCCTTACGCTGTTGGCCCGGTCGGTAATCCCAATGCGCTGCTGGACGACGTAAGCCCGATCTGGACGATCACCACCGCGCCCTACGGTCCTGCGTTCATTCTGGTTGCGAAGTTCGTCACGGTAATCGTCGGCAACAATGTCGTCGCCGGAACCATGCTGTTGCGTTTGTGCATGCTGCCCGGGCTGGCGTTGCTGGTCTGGGCCACTCCACGCTTGGCCAGCCATCTCGGCACCCACGGCCCGACCGCGCTGTGGATCTGCGTGCTGAACCCACTGGTCCTCATCCATCTGATGGGCGGGGTGCACAACGAGATGCTGATGGTGGGTCTGATGACCGCCGGTATCGCGTTGACCGTCCAGGGCCGTAATGTCGCGGGGATCATCCTGATCACCGTTGCGATCGCGGTGAAGGCCACCGCCGGAATCGCGTTGCCCTTCTTGGTCTGGGTTTGGCTGCGTCATCTGCGTGAGCGACGGGGGTACCGGCCGGTCCAGGCGTTCCTGGCAGCCGCCGCGATATCGCTGCTGATCTTCGTCGCGGTGTTCGCGGTGCTGTCTGCGGTAGCCGGCGTTGGCCTAGGGTGGCTGACCGCGCTGGCCGGCTCGGTGAAAATCATCAACTGGCTGACGGTGCCCACCGGGGCGGCCAACGTGATCCACGCGCTGGGCAGAGGGCTCTTCACGGTCGACTTCTACACCTTGCTGCGGATCACCCGGCTGATCGGAATCGTGATCATCGCGGTGTCGCTGCCGCTGTTGTGGTGGCGGTTCCGGCGCGACGACCGGGCCGCGCTGACCGGGGTCGCATGGTCGATGCTGATCGTGGTGCTGTTCGTACCCGCCGCCCTGCCGTGGTACTACTCCTGGCCGCTGGCGGTCGCTGCCCCGTTGGCCCAGTCACGACGGGCGATCGCGGCCATCGCCGGGCTCTCGACTTGGGTGATGGTGATCTTCAAACCCGACGGATCGCACGGGATGTATTCGTGGCTGCACTTCTGGATCGCCACCGCCTGCGCACTGACTGCGTGGTATGTCCTGTATCGGTCACCGGACCGGCGCGGAGTGCAGGCTGCAACCCCGGTGGTCAATACGCCATAGCCTGGGCCCGGCGCACCACCTCGCGAGCCTGGTGGGCATGCAATGCATCGACGGGACGGGCGTTGCTGACGGCGTCACGCGAGCCGTCGCGGGTGATGGTCAGCGACGGATCGGGGGTAAACAGCCAGCGCATAATCTCGGTGTCGCGATAGCCCCCGTCGTGCAGGATGGTCAACAGCCCCGGCAGGCTCTTGACCACCTGACCGGAGTTGGTGAAGAAGACCTGAGGGATCACCACGCCACCAGCGCGCCGCACGGCCACCAGATGACCTTCCCGCAGCTGCTGGGCCACCTTGCTGACCGGAACGCCGAGCAGCTCGGCGACCCGGGGCAGGTCGTACGTCGGTTCGTCAGGGTCCAAAACGTCATCGCCAGCGGGAATGCTGCCCACCCGCGCAAGTGTAGAGCCTGGTGCGCGGCCAGGCATGCGCGTTAGGCTTCCGTTCTGCATCCAATCGCGGCGGCCACCTACGATGACCCCGTGGTCGAAGCTGGCACGAGGGACCCGTTGGAGAGCGCGCTGCTGGACAGCCGCTATCTGGTCCAGGCCAAGATCGCCAGCGGCGGCACCTCGACGGTCTACCGGGGCCTGGATGTCCGACTCGACCGGCCCGTCGCGCTGAAAGTGATGGATTCTCGCTACGCGGGCGATGAACAGTTTCTGACCCGCTTTCGACTGGAGGCCCGTGCGGTTGCCCGGCTAAATAACCGCGCGCTGGTCGCGGTCTACGACCAGGGCAAAGACGGCAGGCACCCGTTTCTGGTGATGGAGCTCATCGAGGGCGGTACCCTGCGCGAGCTGCTGATAGAACGTGGTCCCATGCCGCCACATGCCGTTGTGGCGGTGCTGCGCCCAGTGCTTGGCGGGCTGGCTGCCGCCCATCGAGCCGGTCTGGTGCATCGCGATGTCAAGCCCGAGAACATCTTGATCTCCGACGACGGCGACGTCAAACTCGCCGATTTCGGGTTGGTCCGCGCGGTCGCCGCCGCTTCAATCACGTCTACCGGCGTCATCCTGGGTACCGCGGCCTACCTGTCCCCTGAGCAGGTCCGTGATGGAAACGCCGATCCTCGAAGCGACGTCTACTCTGTCGGCGTTCTGGTCTACGAGCTGCTAACGGGGCACACACCGTTCACCGGCGACTCGGCCTTGTCGATTGCCTACCAACGGCTTGATGCTGACGTGCCGCGTGCCAGTGCTGTAATCGACGGTGTACCGCCACAATTCGATGAGTTGGTGGCATGTGCAACTGCCCGCAACCCTGCCGACCGATACGCCGATGCGATCGCGATGGGCGCCGATCTGGAGGCGATCGCCGAGGAGCTGGCCCTGCCTGAATTCCGGGTACCGGCGCCGCGCAACTCCGCTCAACACCGGTCGGCCGCGTTGTACCGCAGCCGGATTACCCAGCAAGGGCAGCTGGGTGCCAAACCGGTTCACCACCCTACTCGCCAGCTGACTCGCCAACCCGGCGACTGCTCCGAGCCGGCTTCAGGGTCGGAGCCCGAACACGAGCCGATCACCGGCCAATTCGCCGGCATCGCAATCGAGGAATTCATCTGGGCGCGACAGCACGCCCGTCGAATGGTGCTTGTCTGGGTGTCGGTGGTGCTGGCGATCACCGGGCTAGTGGCGTCCGCGGCATGGACGATCGGGAGCAACCTGAGCGGCCTGCTCTAAGGCAGGCGAGCAGTCGCAAAAGCCCCCATTTCGGCACGAAAATGGGGGCTGGTACGTGAATTAAGGTGACCACGGCAAGCGTGACCCGCCGGCGACTGCAGCGAAGCCGGGTCTGTTGGTGACAGTGTGTATGTCGGGGTTTCAGGCGGCAGGTTCGAGGGTGACCCCCAATCCTTGGGCTTCGAGTTTGGCGACGAGGCGACGTCGTTCTTTGTCGGGATCCATGCGGGTGGTGAAGTAGTCGGCGCCGAGATCCTGGTAAGGCCGGCCGGTGGCCAGCACGTGCCAAATGATGACGATCAGCTTGTGGGCGACGGCGATGATCGCCTTCTTGTTGGCAGCGGGACTGCGGAAGCCACCGAACTTGCGGACCTGGCGACGGTAGTACTCGCGCAGGTAGCCATCGGTGCGCACGGCGGCCCACGCGCACTCGACCAGGACCGGCTGCAGGTGCTGGTTGCCTGTGCGGCGGGCACCGTGATGGCGTTTGCCGGCCGATTCGTGGTTGCCCGGGCACAGCCGCACCCACGAGGCCAGATGCTCAGCCGAGGGGAACCAGGCCGCCGGGTCGGCGCCGATTTCAGAGATGACCGTCGCCGAGGCACCCACCCCGATCCCCGGGATCGATGCAATCAGCTCGCGTCGGGCACAAAAGGGATGCATCAGCTGCTCGATCTGCTCGTCGAGAGCACCGATCATCGCATCGAGCTGATCCAGATGAGCCAGGTGCAACCTACACATCAGGGCATGGTGATCATCGAAGCGCCCTTCCAGCGCCCGCTGCAGATCGGGGATCTTCGAGCGCATAAGGTGCGCTTGATCGTCTTGCGCCCGTCAGGACCCTCGCCCGGCACCCACACCGCCACCGCGATGATGTCCTGGCCCACATCAACAAAGGCGCACCGCTCGTACAGAATATGCATCCCACCAGCCCCTTTCCGGCTCAGCGTCGCAACCAACAACGCGCGCTGCGAAGGGAGCCCCCAAACATGAACTAAAGAGACTGGTACTCGCGCTCGTAGCAGCAACCGGGACACACCCGAAAGTGGGGGGGCTCCAACGTCAGTCTCTTGCACGGCCACACACAGCCAAGCCCCTACGACGTCGACACCGCAACGCACGCACCGATTCTCATTCACCATGAGCGGGCGCACCAGCGCCCATCATGTTCTTTTACGACTGCTCGCCGAGCTAGTCCCGCAGCATCTCCGCGACCAGGAACGCCAACTCCAGCGACTGCTGGGTGTTCAGCCGCGGATCACATGCCGTCTCATAGCGGCCGGCCAAGTCCGTCTCCGAAATGTCTTGCGCGCCACCAAGACATTCGGTGACGTTCTCGCCGGTAATCTCGACATGGATGCCGCCCGGATGGGTTCCGAGGGCACGATGCACCTCGAAAAAACCCTGCACTTCATCGACAATGCGATCGAAGTGACGGGTCTTGAACCCCGTGGACGACTCGTGGGTGTTGCCGTGCATCGGGTCGCATTGCCAGATCACCTGATGCCCGGTGGCCTGGACCTTCTCCACGATCGGTGGCAACAGATCGCGGACCTTGTGGTTGCCCATCCTGCTCACCAACGTCAGCCGGCCCGGCTTATTGTGCGGGTCGAGCCGCTCGACGTACTCCACGGCCAGTTCCGGGGTCATGTTGGGGCCCAACTTGACCCCGACCGGATTAGCAATCACCTGGGCAAACGCGATGTGCGCGCCATCGATTTGTCGGGTCCGCTCGCCGATCCACACGGTGTGTGCGGACAGGTCAAACAGTTGTGGTTCACCGTCTTCACCGTCGGACAACCTCAACATGGCGCGCTCGTAGTCGAGCACCAAAGCTTCATGGCTGGCATAGATTTCGGCGGTCTGTAGATTGCGGTCGGCCACCCCACAGGCACTCATGAACCGCAGCCCACGATCGATCTCGGTGGCCAGCGCCTCATAGCGCGCGCCGGCCGGCGAGGTCCGGACGAATTCCCGGTTCCAGTCGTGAACCAGATGCAGCGACGCCAGGCCCGACGAAGTCAGCGCACGCACCAAGTTCATCGCCGCACTGGCGTTAGCGTAAGCCCGGACCAGCCGCGACGGGTCGTGCTCGCGCGCCGCGGCGTCCGGGGCGAAGCCGTTGATCATGTCGCCGCGGTAAGACCGCAGACCCAGCGCGTCAATGTCGGCTGACCGAGGCTTCGCGTACTGACCGGCGATGCGGGCCACCTTCACCACTGGCATGCTGGCGCCGTAGGTCAGCACCACGGCCATCTGCAACAAGGCACGGACATTGCCCCGAATATGGGGTTCGGTGTTGTCCATGAATGTCTCAGCGCAGTCGCCGCCCTGCAGCAGGAAAGCCTCACCCTTTGCCACCTGGGCCAGCTGCTCTTGCAGCCGGACGATCTCGGACGGCACCGTCACGGGTGGCACGCTCTCCAACACCGTGCGCATCGCCAACGCCTGGTCGGCCGGCCAGGTGGGTTGCTGGGCCGCCGGCTTGGCCAGCGCGGCGTCCAGTCGTGTTCGCAGGTCAGTCGGCAGCGGCGGAAGCGACGGGAGCTGGTCGATCGGTATGTCGACGGTCCAGTTCATCGGTCCATGGTAACCGGGGATTTCCTGACGGCTGCTCAGGGCGAGGTTCGCTCGGAGGTCCTCGCCGGCGGGATCTGACTGTCCGTCTCCTCAGCGGGCCGCGCCGCGGCCCGCATCGTCTGTGGACGTGATGAGACGAAACCGGCGCAGCTGATCTCGGGCATCGACCAGCGCGTCGTGGACGTCGCGTGGCCGCGGCGGCATCCGGGGGCATCCCCGGTCCTCCCACAACTGCCGCAGTTCCCGGGTGAAACGGGGCACTGTGGGTGGCAAGGCAGTCATCGGGCCCCACAATTGACACAGCGCTACATGGTCGTAGGCCCCCACCCAGGCCCACAACTCGATCGAATCCGTGCCGTCGATGCGGAGGAATTCTTCCAGGTCAAGACGAATCTGCTGGCGCGAGCGCCACAGTTGCGAGGCGGGCGGCGGCAGCTTGGGCAGCACATGGGTGCGCACCCAGCTGCCGGCCCGCTCGGGATCGAATTCCGTGGATACTGCGTAGTATTCGCGGCCGTCTTCTGCGACCACCCCGATCGAGATCAACTCGATGGTGTGCCCATCCTCGATGAATTCGGTGTCGTAGAAGTACCGCACCGCCGCAGCCTAATCCGACCAGACCGAGCCGCTGATCAGAATGGGCGCGGTTCTCTCCGGCGGTGGTGCGGGGCGCACGTCCTGGTCGAGCTGGGCGTCGACCGCGCGCTCGTCGGGCATCCGTGGCGTCCCGGCGATCACGTATTGCAGCCACAGCTTGATCCGCACCACCGGGCGGCGCCATGTCCGTTCCCGCTGTAGCGCACGGCGCATCTTTTCCGGGTGGCGGGTGTAGCGCCACCGGGCCCACGGAGCGTGCGGACGCGACAGCCGGACTGCGCCGACGACCAACAGCACGACAACGAACATGCCAAGCAACCCGGTCCAAACCTTGCCCTTGAGCAGCACCACCACCGCCAACGGCAACGTCAAGACCAATCCTGCGATCAGGGTGGTTTGCAGCACCACCCAGTTGGCGCCTTGCCGAACCGGCAGGAAGAAGATCAGCGGGTGTAGGCCCATGATCAACAGCCCCGCGACGGCCACTGCGGCAAAGACGGCGTCTACCGACGTGCGTCCGTCTTCCTCCCAGTAGACATCGGACAGATGCAGGATCAGTGCGTACTCGTCGAGCACCAAGGCGGCCCCGACTCCGAAAATGCTCGCCGCTATGGTGAATTCGGGTTCTCGACCGTCGACTGACAAGGTGACCAGCGTCAGCCCGGAGATCATCACCAGCACCACCCCAAACGCGACGTGGTGGATGTGCACCGACCCGATGTGGACATTTCGCGGCTGCCACCACCTGGCCGGCCGACCGTCCGCGGCGCGACGGTGGATAAACCGTACAAAACTACGCGTGACGAGGAAGGTCAGGACAAAGGCGACCAAGCAGCACAACAACGGCAGCCGGCCACGGTCGACGATGTCGTGCTGCAGCCAGTGGAACACCTCCAAAAAGCTACGCCCACCTTGACTGCATATGCAGGCGCCGTACAGCGCCACCATGCGCGCCTACGCGAAACTACTAGGCTGTTCTGCGACATGAGTGCATGGCGGGCGCCCGAGGTGGGCAGTCGACTCGGGCGGAGGGTGTTGTGGTGCCTGCTGTGGCTGCTGGCCGGCGTGGCGTTGGGCTACGTGGCCTGGCGGTTGTTCGGCCACACGCCGTATCGCATCGATATCGACATCTATCAGATGGGCGCTCGAGCTTGGCTGGACGGGCGTCCGCTGTATGGCGGTGGTGTGTTGTTCCACACACCCATCGGGCTGAACCTCCCGTTCACCTATCCTCCACTGGCGGCCGTCCTGTTCAGCCCATTCGCCTGGTTGCAGATGCCGGCTGCCAGCGTCGCGATCACGGTGCTAACCCTGGTGCTGCTGATCGCGTCGACGGCGATCGTGCTGACCGGCCTCGACGCATGGCCAACCTCCCGACTGGTACCCGCGCCGGCTCGGTTACGCCGGTTGTGGTTGGCCGTGCTCATCGTGGCTCCGGCAACGATTTGGCTGGAGCCGATCAGCTCGAACTTCGCTTTCGGTCAGATCAATGTGGTGCTGATGACCCTGGTGATCGTCGACTGCTTCCCACGCCGAACGCCATGGCCACGCGGGCTGATGTTGGGGCTGGGGATAGCCCTCAAACTCACCCCCGCGGTGTTTCTCCTCTACTTCCTGCTACGTCGGGACGGTCGGGCCGCGCTGACGGCGCTGGCGTCGTTCGCGGTCGCCACGCTGCTCGGTTTCGTCCTGGCGTGGCGCGACTCCTGGGAGTACTGGACGCATACCCTTCACCACACGGACCGGATCGGCGCTGCCGCCTTGAACACAGACCAGAACATCGCGGGCGCACTCGCGCGGTTGACGATTGGCGATGACGAACGCTTCGCACTGTGGGTGGCCGGATCCCTGCTCGTGTTGGCAGCGACCATATGGGCGATGCGGCGAGTGTTGCGGGCCGGCGAGCCGACCCTGGCTGTGATCTGCGTCGCCCTGTTCGGGTTGGTAGTTTCGCCGGTCTCGTGGTCACACCATTGGGTGTGGATGCTGCCGGCCGTGCTGGTGATTGGGCTACTGGGTTGGCGTCGCCGCAACGTCGCGTTGGCCATGCTCAGCCTGGCCGGGGTGGTGCTGATGAGGTGGACACCGATCGACCTGCTTCCCCAACACCGGGAGACGACTGCGGTCTGGTGGCGTCAACTCGCGGGGATGTCCTACGTGTGGTGGGCGCTGGCGGTCATCGTCGTTGCCGGACTCACCGTTACCGCCAGGATGACGCCGCAGCGCTCGCTTACGCGCGGACTGACCCCGGCGCCGACGGCCAGCTGACTAGCCAGCGGCTGTCTCGGGGATTCGTGCGGCGTCCGTTGAATTGGGATTTGCACCGGCACCGCCCGCGTTGCGGCCGTCTTTGACACTGGCGGCATAGATGTCGACGTACTCCTGACCCGAGAGCCCCATCAGCTCATAGATCACTTCGTCGGTAACGGCCCGCTCGATGAAATGGTTACCGGCCAACCCCTCGAACCGGGAGAAGTCCATCGGCTTGCCAAACCGAACGGTGACCCTGCCGAACCTCAGCATCTTCCTGCCCGGCGGGTTGACGACGTTGGTACCGATCATCGCCACCGGAATCACCGGAACCCCGGTGTGCAATGCCAACCGGGCTAGGCCGGTCTTGCCTTTGTAGAGCCGACCGTCCGGCGAGCGAGTGCCTTCTGGATACATGCCCAGCAGCTTGCCCTGACCCAGCAACACCACTGCCGTCTGCAGTGCGCCCTGCGCGGAGTCGGCATTGGTGCGGTCGATGGGAACCTGGCCGGAGACGCTGTAGAACCAGCGGTTGATCCAGCCTTTCAGTCCGGTGCCGGTGAAGTATTCCGATTTCGCCAGGAACCAGATACGACGGCGAACTACCAACGGAAGGTAGAAGCTATCCGCCACCGCAAGATGGTTACTGGCGAGGATGGCCGGACCCGAACTCGGGATGTATTCCAGTCCTTCAACTTTCGGGCGACCAAGCAACGTAAAGAGCGGACCCATGAAAATGTACTTGAACAGGTAGTACCACATGGCCCTCCCTCTCGCCCACACCGGATGGTGTCTGCGCCAACTGTACCCATCCGCGATGGCTGCGACTACCTGCGCGGGCAGCGGCTCACTCCTCGATGGTAACCGGGATGGCCTGGTAGTGGGATTTCATGCTGCCCTCGCCGTTGGTATTCTCGCCGCCTGACGCACCGGTCTGGCCGCCGCCCGGCGGGCCTTCGGGTGGCGGTTTCGCCGACCGGTCAATGTCGTCGACTATGGCGCGGATCACCTCCAGCAGAGCCAGACTGTGATCCGCGATGACCGTCAGCAGCGGATGCTGCTCGCCGGTTACCAACGCTGCCAACGCGCACAACGGACACCACACTTGCTGGCACTTGCCGGTCCCGGGACCTCCACCCGAAGCCATCGCCGCCGCCACCCGCACCGCGGGGTCGATCCCATCGAGGATTGCCTGCGCCAGCTTGCGCAGCTCGGGACGAACGTCGGTATGGGCCCCGCTCACGTCGGCCACACCTCCGGATTTGGTCGGAAACGAACTGTTAACTCACCACCCCGCAGATGCGCGTCCAGCACCGTGCACCTCCGCAATACGGACGCCAACCGAACTCGGCGCCGCATCCCCCCAGCACTGACGATCAAGTCGTCGTCGGCCCGGCCCAACGTCAGCGTCCCGGGATCGAGCTGGGGCAACGCTAGCCGCAGTCGGTATATCGACGCCAATCCCGACCCGGATTCCAGGTCCACAATAGGCTGTAGCGGGCCTGGCGGCGCGCTTCCTTGGCGACGACGGGCACTATCGAGCAACCCGCCCAGGGCCTTGGGGCCGATCGGTTCGCCGGCCAAGTGCGGCACCAGCACCAGTGCCACGTCACCGATGGTGGCATCGAGGTCGTCGAGGACGGCACGCTGCTCACCGATGCGTTCGGCATACCAGTGGAAAGCCGGATGGTCGGGCAGACTGCGATACTCATAGTTCTCGTCTTGCACCAGAAGCTGATTGACGAGCAGCTCTTCGACCCGGACCCCCATGAGCGCCAACGACCCCAGCGTCCGGACCGCCTCAGCGGCGACCACCCGCTCCGGAGTCAGCACCAGGTGGGCACTGACCAGGGCACCGTCGGTCAGCAATGTGCTTAGCCGCTCGACGCTGGCGCGGATGCGCTCCAGCAGTTCCGCCAGCACGGCTGACCTGCCGTCGTCGGCGCCGATGGACAACCTGCGATGCCGCGGCCAGGCACGTTCGACGTACAGCCCGAAGGTGGCGGGTAGCGTCAACATCCGCAAGGCGTCCGCCGTCGAGGCGCAGTCGACCACAATCCGATCCCATCGTCGGGCTGCCGCAAGCTCGCCGACGGCGTGCAGCCCCAGCACCTCCTGGATCCCGGGCAGCGCGCAGAGTTCTTCGGGCGCAATGCTGCTCAACTCGGAGCCCGGAAATCTGCGGTCCAGGGTCTCGACCACGTGCAACCACCGGCCCTCGAGCAGGGCCAGGGTATCCAGCGCCAGCGCGTCGAGAAATCCGCCCCCGGCTTCGGGGTCGTAGGCGAGCACGCGAACAGGATCGCCCTGACCGGTAGGCGGGACCGCGATGCCCAGCACGTCGCCCAGCGAGTGCGCCTGGTCGGTGGATACCACCAACACTCGCTGGCCGGCCCCGGCATCACATACCGCGGTGGCGGACGCCAGAGTGGACTTTCCTACCCCGCCCTTGCCGACAAAGAGACTGATCCGGGCCTGAGCCGGCGTACCGGAATCACTCAGCCCTCGACTCGTTTCTTCAGATCCTTCAACGCGCCGTCTATCAACCTGCGTTCCGCCTTACGCTTGAGCATCCCGATCATGGGGACAGCAAGGTCGACGGCAAGCTCGTAGGTGACCTCAGTGCCAGAACCCTTGGGCGCCAAGCGATACGTGCCTTCGAGGGACTTTAGCAGCGAGCTGGATTCGAGAGTCCAGCTAAGCGATTGGCGGTCTTCCGGCCACTCGTAGGACATGATCAAGGTGTCTTTGAAGATGGCTGCGTCCATCAACATTCGCGCTCGTTTCGGGTAGCCCTCGTCGTCGGCCTCTAGGATCTCGACTTCCTTATACTCCGAAATCCATTGCGGGTAGGCTTCGATGTCGGCGATCGCCTTCATCACCTCGCCTGGATCCGCGTCGATGTAAATCGTCTGTGTCGTCTTGTCCGCCACCTGGCTACTTCCCTTTCCCCGCAAGCGGGTCGGCCCCGGTCATCTGCGGGAGCTCCCGATCTCCCGGGGAGAAACGGTACTCCCTCGTGCCAACCTTGACCCGGTTAAGTTACCGGAGAAACCCCGATGGGGCGTGACCGTTCTAGCACTGTCTTGACCTCGAAGGCCATTTTTTTGCCCGCGACCCGTCGGTGGTGCGTCATTCTGGCCAGGTTCATCCGGGCCAGCTGCCAGGCTGCTACCCCGGTCGGTTCGGCGTGCAGGAAATAGTGCAGTAGCACCCCATCCATCGACGGTTCCAGCCAGATCTCCATGGTGCCGGTCAGGGCGCCGGTAACCGTCCACCTGATTCCCTTGTCGGCACGATCCTCGGTGACCTGTAGCCGTAGGTCAGGCCACCACCGACGCCAGCTGCATCGATCCGCGACCGCGGCTGAAACCCGCGCGGCGTCGGCTGCGACATAGGTCTCGTCAGCGATCTGGATGCTGTTCATCGCCTCAGCTTCACATACCCGAGGCCGTGGGCAAGCCGGACCCCGAAGGGCACCAACCAACGGACACGCGATATCGGTCTATTCCGCACCGGCATCAACCCCTCTAGGCTTGACGACAGCAAACCGGACCCGGAAGACGGCAACAGGTCAAGTGAGGTGTTGATCGTGCGTGAGATTAGCGTCCCCGCCCCATTCACTGTCGGCGAGCACGACAACGTCGCGGCCATGGTGTTCGAGCATGAACGTGACGATCCCGACTACGTCATCTATCAACGCCTGATCGACGGCGTCTGAACCGATGTCACGTGTGCGGAGGCAGCCAACCAGATTCGTGCCGCGGCTCTCGGTTTGATTTCACTGGGGGTGCAGGCCGGCGATCGGGTAGTCATCTTCTCTGCCACCCGCTACGAGTGGGCGATCCTCGATTTCGCGATTCTGGCTGTGGGTGCGGTCACCGTACCGATCTACGAGACCTCGTCAGCGGAGCAGGTGCGCTGGGTTTTACAAGACTCCGAAGCGGTGGTGTTGTTCGCCGAAACCGACTCACACGCGACAATGGTCGCCGAACTCTCCGGCAGCGTGCCCGCCCTGCGGGAGGTACTGCAGATCGCCGGTTCGGGTCCCAACGCGCTCGATCGGCTCACGGAGGCGGGCGCCTCGGTCGACCCGGCCGAGCTAACCGCCCGCCTCGCCGCACTACGGTCGACGGACCCGGCGACGCTTATCTACACCTCGGGCACCACCGGACGACCCAAGGGCTGCCAGTTGACCCAATCCAACCTGGTTCACGAGATTAAGGGCGCCAGGGCATATCACCCGACGCTGCTGCGCAAGGGTGAGCGGCTGCTGGTTTTCCTGCCGCTAGCTCATGTGCTGGCGCGCGCGATCAGTATGGCCGCCTTCCACTCCAAAGTCACCGTGGGATTCACCAGCGACATCAAGAATCTGCTGCCGATGTTGGCGGTGTTCAAGCCGACGGTGGTGGTGTCGGTGCCGAGGGTGTTCGAGAAGGTGTACAACACCGCCGAGCAGAACGCCGCCAACGCCGGCAAAGGGCGAATCTTCGCGATCGCCGCGCAGACCGCGGTCGACTGGAGCGAAGCTTGCGACCGCGGCGGACCGGGGCTGCTACTGCGCGCCAAGCACGCGGTGTTCGACCGGCTGGTCTACCGCAAGCTGCGTGCGGCACTGGGTGGCAACTGCCGCGCCGCCGTCTCCGGCGGCGCGCCGCTGGGTGCGCGGCTTGGTCACTTCTATCGCGGCGCCGGTCTCACCATCTACGAGGGATACGGCCTGAGCGAGACCAGTGGGGGCGTCGCCATCAGCCAGTTCAATGATCTAAAGATCGGAACTGTCGGAAAGCCGGTGCCCGGCAACAGTCTACGCATCGCCGACGATGGCGAGCTGCTGGTGCGCGGTGGCGTGGTATTCAGCGGCTACTGGCGCAACGAGCAGGCTACCACCGAGGCATTCACCGACGGCTGGTTCAAGACCGGTGATCTCGGTGCGGTGGACGAAGACGGGTTCTTGACGATCACCGGCCGCAAGAAAGAAATTATCGTCACCGCGGGCGGTAAAAATGTCGCCCCCGCTGTGCTGGAAGACCAGCTGCGGGCCCACCCACTGATCAGCCAGGCGGTGGTGGTTGGGGACGCCAAGCCCTTCATCGGCGCGTTAATCACCATCGACCCTGAGGCATTCGAGGGCTGGAAGCAACGCAACAGCAAGACAGCTGGCGCGTCGGTGGGCGATTTGGCCACCGACCCCGATCTGATTGCCGAGATCGACGCGGCCGTCAAACAGGCCAATCTTGCGGTGTCACATGCCGAGTCGATCCGCAAGTTCCGAATACTGCCCGTCGACTTCACCGAGGACACCGGCGAGCTGACCCCGACAATGAAGGTCAAACGCAAGGTGGTGGCCGAGAAGTTCGCTTCCGATATCGAGGCGATCTACAACAAGGAATAGCCGACTGTGCCCGGCTCCTCCCCGGCCCGCTCAACGGGCCGCATCGTCGCCGCGCAGAAAATCTGCTAGCTTGGCGGCCAGCATGTCCCAACGCCACTGCGCCGTGACCCATTCTCGGCCGGCGGCGCCCATCGCGACGGCCCGATCCCGATCGATCAGCAACTCGGCCACGGCGTCGGCCACCCGGTCCACCGACCTACCGTCGACCACTAGCCCAGTCTTGTTGTGCTGCACCGTTTCCGGCGCTCCGCCAGAATTGCCGGCGATTACCGGCACGCCGGCGGCGGAGGCTTCGAGGAACACGATGCCCAAGCCCTCGACGTCCATCCCGGCGCCGCGGGTGCGGCATGGCATGGCGAACACGTCGGCCAGTGCGTGGTGGGCGGGAAGTTCGTCGGTTGCCACGCCGCCGGTGAACGTCACGTGGTCGGCCACCCCACAGTCGTGAGCCAGCTTGCGCAACGTCTCTAGATATGGACCGCCGCCGACAATCACCAACGCGGCTCCATCAACGCGACGCCGGATCGACGGGAGCGCCGTGACCAGGGTGTCCTGGCCTTTGCGCGGCACCAACCGCGACAGACACACTACCGTGGGCCGCTCGCCTAGCCGATAGCGCTTCCGCAACTCGGCGCGTGCGGCCGGATCGGGGCGGAACCGGTCGGTGTCCACTCCCGGCGGTAGGTATTCCAACGAAGCCGCGGGCCCGAACGCAGAAGCAAACCGGGACCGCGTGTAGCTGCTGACGAAAGTCACCACGTCGGTGCCGTCGCCGATGCGGCGTAGCACCGATCGAGCGACCGGAAGCATCGACCAGCCCACTTCGTGGCCGTGCGTGCTGGCCAACACCCGGCTAGCTCCAGCCAGCCGGGCACGCGGGGCCAGCAGGGCCAGCGGTGCGGCCGCACCGAACCAGACGGTTTCGATGTCGTGCTCGGCGATCAGCCGGCGCATCCGGACATCGACCGTTGGACCCGGCAGCATCACCGTGCTGGGATGGCGCACCACCCGGTAACCGGCAGCACGGGCTGCGTCGTCGAAGGCGTCGGCGCCTTTCCACTGCGGTGCATACACTGTCATCGCATGCGCTCGGGAGCCGACCAGCCGACCGACGAACTGCCCCAGATAGGACTGGATGCCCCCGCGTCGGGGTGGAAAGTCGTTAGTTACCAACAGGACCCGGCTCACCTGGGTCAGGCTAGCGGGTCCACCTTGCGTGAGCAGACGCAAAGTCGCCCAAAATCGCCGGTTTCCGGGTGATTTTGCGTCTGCTCGCGGCGGAAGCTAGCCCATTAGCCACCGCTGCCAGCGCGCGAGCAGGCCAGCGGCGTCAATGCCGAGGACGTCGTGGGCGGCGGTAGCCAGGTCGAAGTGTCCGACACCACAAGTGGCCAGATAAAGCTCACGCAGCTTGGCGGTACCGTAGGCGGCCGCGACGAACCGAGCGAACCACCACGCGCGGTCATATGCCAGCGAGCGCTGTGGCCCCGGAGTGTCCAGGTCGGTGTCCGACGGTAACGACAGCGCCACAGACACCGCATCCGCGGGCGGCGGGGTCTTGGGCCTGGCAACGAAATCGGCCACCCCCTCGGCCAGCCATCGAGGTGCATCCAGGGCCGTGTCGGCCCGGGCCGCATAGTGAAAAAGCTCGTGGCCCAACACTATTCGTAGCGCCGCTGGGCTCATGTGTGCCGCGCCCGGCGCGAACACAATCCGTTGGCCGACCACCGTGCGACGAGCAGGATCGACACGGTCGACCACCGTGATCGCGGCGATGTCCGCCCATTGCGACGCCAAACCCCCGCCTGCGGCGGCATGAAACTGCTCGTCGCTACCGGCGGCAACCACAAAGATGTCGTGCGACCAATCGGTGCCCCAGAATGCCACCACCTCGTCGACCGCGGCGTCGATGCCCGCCGCGATGCGCGACAGCAAGCGGTCGGTGGCCGCGCCACCAAGGCTGAGCAGCCAGCCGCACCGTGCGGTCGTCGGCGACCCGCAGCGCGACAAACCCATCGGCTGGCGCGACCACCTGTGCCGGTGCTGCAGGTCCATCGCGCACCGGATTACCAGACAGGGCCGCCGCGCCAATCAGCTCCGCAACAAACAGACAGGCCAGCAAGATCCGAGGGCAAAGCCGCCGCGCGACGAGCCGGTCAGTAACGGCGGGCGTCGTAGATCGGCCCCGACGAGTCCATCGGCACCACCCGCACCGGAACACCGTAGGTGGAGGAATGAACCATAAGACCATCACCGATGTAGATGCCTGCGTGTGACGCGTCGGAATAGAAGGTCAACACGTCGCCGGGCTGCAGATCCGACAACGCGACCGGCTGACCACCGTGAGCCAGCGCCTGGCTGGAGTGCGGTAACGCGATACCAGCCTGCTGGAACGCCCACATCACCAAGCCTGAGCAGTCGAACCCGCCGGGCGCGGCACCACCCCACGCGTAGGGCGCGCCGACCTGCGTCAACGCCGCTTGGACAACGGCCGTACGGTCGCCGCCAGCGCCGTCGGGCTGCACGAAAGGCAATCCGGGCATCCCACCAGGCGGCGGCGCCACGCCAGGCGCCGGGCCGTCGCCAGGCGGCGCACCGGGCGGCAACGCCGCAGGTGGGGCCCCGGGGGCGATCGCAGCAACCGCCGGGACCGGTCCTGGATCAGCGAGGGCCGTGCGCTCCTCCGGCGTCAACGCGACGTATTGCGACTTGACGACGGCAATCTGCACCTGCAGCTGGCTCTGTTTGTGCTGCAGATTCGCTCGTACCGCGGCAGCTTGCTCGGCCGCGGACCTGGCATCGGCCGCCGATTTGGCTGCAGCCTGCTCGGCCTTGACGGCCTGTTCTCCAGCGGCCTTGAAACGGGCCATCTGCGTGGACATTTGATGCGCCATCACCCGCTGTACCGATAGCCGATCGATCAACAGTTGCGGGGACTCCGCCGTCAGGATCGCATCCATGCCGTGGGTACGACCACCCATGTAGGTAGCGGCCGCGACCTTGTTCACCGCCGTCTGAAAAGTCGCCAAGCGTGCTCTCGCAGCATCCAAGGCCGTTCTGTTGTCCGCAAGCTTCTGGTCGGCGGCCCGCTGGGCAGCGAGCTTTTCGTTGAGATCCAGCTGCGCACTGTGCAGCGCCTCGGTGGTCTGCTCGGCCTGCCGGGATAACTCGTTGAGCTTGGCCAGCGCGTCGTCGGCCGGATCAGCCAGCACATTCGCGGCCAGGACGCCGGAGGAGACGGTGAAGCTCGCAAAGAAACCTATGGCGGACCGCATGATTACACGCGCGATCAACCACCTCTGGTCGAGCCTCAAAATTTGCTTCCTTAAACGGGCCATCGACGGATGACGTCGAGCTGGTTTAGGTCTCAAACAGGTTACGAAACGATCTCGGAATTGTCCAAAAGGGGAAGTTAAGAAAATGGATAGATTTCTACCATTTCGCTGTGGACGATCGTACTTCTGCTATAGGGCTCCAGGGGCATCGACACGCAACGACCTTACGCGACACCGGATCCGCGCTGGCGGCGGACCGGCACCAGGCGCAACCGAGGGGCCAATCCGACATCGGCGAGCACTTCCAACGCAGCACGCTCGTCATGCGACAGGCTTTCCGGTACCCCGATGAGCACGCTGACCACACAGTCGCGGCATCCAGATCCGCGCGCCGCGCAATCGTCACAGTCGATTACCACCGGCGCCCCCGGCCCGGGGGCTGTGCCGCCGCTAGTGTCTGGTCCGCTGCGTGCCATGGGGTCGTTCCTCTCGGCTTGGCTCATGAGGTCGTCCGAACGCTAATCGCGAGCACCGACATCCGTTGCCGCCGCGTGCGCGCTCGGCGTAGGGAGCGTTTGCGTGTCAGTGCAGGGGCCTAACGTCGCGGCCATGGGTGCAACCGGTGGGACTCAGCTGAGTTTCGCCGACCTGGCACACGCCCAGGGGGCAGCCTGGACCCCAGCCGACGAGATGTCCCTGCGCGAGACCACCTTCGTCGTGGTCGACCTGGAAACCACAGGTGGGCGCACGACGGGTAACGACGCAACACCGCCGGACGCGATCACCGAAATCGGGGCGGTCAAGGTATGCGGCGGCGCGGTGCTCGGTGAATTCGCCACCCTGGTAAACCCGCAACACAGCATTCCGCCCCAGATCGTGCGGCTCACCGGTATCACTACGGCGATGGTGGGTAATGCCCCGACGATCGACGCCGTCCTGCCGATGTTCTTCGAGTTCGCCGGCGACTCGGTGCTCGTGGCCCACAACGCTGGGTTCGATATCGGATTCCTGCGCGCCGCCGCGAGGCGGTGCGATATCACCTGGCCCCAACCACAGGTGTTGTGCACGATGCGGCTGGCCCGGCGGGTGCTGAGCCGAGACGAAGCCCCTAGCGTGCGTCTGGCCGCGCTAGCGCGGCTGTTCGCCGTCGCCAGCAACCCCACCCACCGCGCCCTCGACGACGCTCGCGCCACCGTCGACGTGCTGCACGCACTCATCGAGCGAGTGGGCAACCAGGGCGTGCACACCTATGCCGAGCTGCGCTCGTATCTGCCCAACGTGACCCAGGCGCAGCGCTGCAAACGGGTACTGGCGGAAACACTGCCGCACCGGCCGGGGGTGTACCTGTTCCGCGGACCGTCGGGCGAGGTGCTCTATGTCGGCACCGCGGCGGACTTGCGCCGCCGGGTAAGCCAGTACTTCAACGGCACCGACCGCCGCAAGCGGATGACGGAGATGGTCATGCTGGCCAGCTCGATCGATCATGTCGAATGCGCGCACCCCCTGGAGGCCGGTGTCCGTGAGCTGCGGATGCTGTCGACGCATGCCCCGCCGTATAACCGCAGGTCGAAGTTCCCATACCGGTGGTGGTGGGTGGCGCTCACCGATGAAGCATTTCCACGCCTGTCGGTCATCCGGGCCCCGCGACACGACCGCGTCGTCGGCCCGTTCCGATCCCGCTCCAAGGCCGCCGAGACGGCAGCGCTGCTGGCACGCTGCACGGGACTGCGAACCTGCACCACTCGGCTGACACGTTCCGCCCGGCACGGACCCGCCTGCCCCGAGCTGGAAGTGTCGGCCTGCCCGGCCGCCCGCGACGTCACGGCCGCGCAATACGCCGAGGCGGTACTGCGCGCGGCGGCCTTGATCGGCGGATTGGACAACGCCGCGCTGGCCGCGGCCGTTCAACAGGTCACTGAGCTCGCCGAGCGCCGTCGCTATGAGAGCGCTGCCCGACTGCGTGACCACCTCGCCACCGCCATCGAGGCGTTGTGGCATGGCCAACGATTGCGAGCACTGGCCGCGCTGCCCGAGTTGATCGCCGCCAAGCCGGACGGCCCCAGGGAGGGCGGCTACCAACTGGCCGTCATTCGCCACGGCCAACTCGCCGCTGCCGGCAGGGCACCGCGCGGGGTTCCTCCGATGCCTGTGGTCGACGCCATCCGCCGCGGCGCTCAGGCGATCCTGCCTACGCCGGCACCGCTCGGCGGGGCACTGGTGGAGGAGATCGCGCTCATCGCCCGCTGGCTGGCCGAGCCGGGAGTGCGCATCGTCGGGGTCTCGAACGACGCCGCAGGGTTGGCCTCCCCAGTGCGCTCGGCCGGCCCGTGGGCAGCGTGGGCGGCAACGGCGCGCTCGGCCCAGTTGGCCGGCGAGCAGCTCAGCAGAGGTTGGCAGTCAGATCTGCCGACCGAACCGCACCCATCGCGCGAGCAACTGTTCGGCCGCACCGGTGTCGATTGCCGCACTGGCCCGCCGCAACCCCTCCTCCCAGGCCGGCAGCCATTCAGCACGGCTGGATAATCCGGCGTGGGCGACGATCGCACCGGCGGCGTTGAGCACCACAGCGTCCCGGACCGGGCCCCTGGCACCGCCCAACACCGCGCGCACCGCGGCCGCGTTGGCTTGCGCATCGCCTCCAGCCAGCTGGTCAAGCTGGGCGCGCGCAAACCCGAATCCGGCGGGATCAAACGTCAACTTATCCACGCTGCCCGCCGCAACGCGCCAGATCGTGCTCGTGGTGGTGGTGGTCAACTCGTCCAGCCCATCGTCGCCGTGTACCACCAGCACACTGGACCGGCGCGCAGCAAACACCCCGGCCATCACTTCGGCGAGGTCGGCGAACGCGCATCCGATCAGTCCAGCCCGGGGCCGGGCCGGATTGGTCAGCGGCCCGAGAAGATTGAACACGGTGGGCACACCGATCTCGCGGCGTACCGCGGCCGCGTGCCGGTAGGAGGGATGGAACCGCGGCGCGAAGCAGAACCCGATCCCAACCTCCGCGAGGCTGCGCGCGACCAGGTCGGGTCCCAGGTCGATGCGCACCCCCAGCGCCTCCAGCGTGTCGGCGCCACCGGACAACGAGGACGCCGCTCGGTTGCCGTGCTTGACCACCGGCACACCCGCAGCCGCCACCACAATCGCCGCCATGGTGGATAGGTTCACCGTGTTGACTCCGTCGCCACCGGTGCCGACGACGTCGACGGCGTCGTCGGGGACCGTATCGGCGGGCAACGGATGCGCGTGGCTGAGCATGACGCCAGCGAGCTCACCGACTTCGTCGGCGGTCGGAGCCTTCATCGTCATCGCCACCGCGAAGGCGGCGATCTGCGCCGGCCGCGCATTGCCGGTCATGATCTGGTCCATGGCCCAGGCAGCCTGGCCCCGCGCCAGATCGCGGTTGTCGGTCAACCGCCCCAAAATCTGCGGCCAGGACGGCACCGATGCGGCTTCTGCTTTCGGCGAGCCCCCGCGAGATCCCCCCGAAGAACCCTCAGCTGACAGCGCCACGCGCTGATGGTCCCATGAGGATCAACCAACCCCAACCGCGCCCTGAACACGTCGACGACTTGCGCTAACCAAACGGCCGGGCGACACGCGGAACTGACTTACCGAAATTTCCGACCCGGGTAGAGTTCGACAACTACAAAGCGTCATACTTGCGGATGTGACGAGTGCTGTTGGGACCTCGGGTACTGCCATCACATCGCGCGTGCATTCGCTGAATCGGCCCAACATGGTCAGTGTCGGCACCATAGTGTGGCTATCCAGTGAATTAATGTTCTTTGCTGGGCTGTTCGCGTTCTATTTCTCGGCACGAGCTCAGGCCGGCGGGAATTGGCCGCCGCCACCGACAGAACTGAATCTGTACCAGGCCGTCCCGGTCACGCTGGTCCTGATTGCCTCGTCGTTCACCTGCCAGATGGGCGTGTTCGCGGCCGAACGCGGCGACATCTTCGGGCTGCGCCGCTGGTATGTGATCACATTCCTGATGGGCCTGTTCTTCGTTCTGGGCCAGGCCTACGAGTATCGCAACCTGATGTCGCACGGGACGAGCATCCCCAGCAGCGCATACGGCAGCGTGTTCTATCTGGCCACCGGATTCCATGGACTGCACGTCACCGGCGGCCTCATCGCCTTCATCTTCCTGCTGGTACGCACTGGGATGAGCAAATTTACTCCGGCGCAGGCCACAGCCAGCATCGTCGTCTCTTACTACTGGCATTTCGTCGACATCGTGTGGATCGCGCTATTCACCGTGATCTATTTCATCCGATGAGCCGGCGTCCGACGAACATCCCACGAACAGGAGTGCTCGGTTGACGAAACTGGGGTTCACCCGATCCGGTGGCAGTAAGAGTGGTCGCACGCGACGGCGCCTGCGCCGCCGATTGTCCGGCGGAGTGTTGCTGCTGATAGCGCTGACCATCGCCGGTGGATTGGCAGCTGTGCTGACCCCTACCCCACAGGTGGCCGTCGCCGACGAATCCTCCTCGGCGTTGCTGCGCACCGGCAAACAACTTTTCGACACCTCGTGTGTGTCCTGCCATGGCGCCAACCTGCAGGGCGTGCCCGACCACGGGCCGAGTCTGATCGGGGTCGGCGAGGCCGCCGTCTACTTCCAGGTGTCGACCGGCCGGATGCCGGCCATGCGCGGCGAGGCACAGGCGCCGCGCAAAGATCCGATCTTCGACGAAGCACAGATCGACGCGATCGGCGCCTACGTGCAAGCCAATGGCGGTGGGCCGACGGTGGTACGTAACCCCGATGGCAGCATTGCAACGCAGTCGCTACGTGGCAACGACCTGGGCCGCGGCGGCGACTTGTTCCGGCTCAACTGCGCCTCGTGTCACAACTTCACCGGCAAGGGCGGAGCATTGTCGTCCGGCAAATACGCACCCGACCTTGCGCCCGCCAATGAACAGCAAATCCTCACCGCGATGCTGACGGGTCCACAGAACATGCCGAAGTTCTCCAACCGCCAGCTCTCCTTCGAAGCGAAAAAGGACATCATTGCCTACGTGAAGGTCGCCACCGAGGCGCGGCAGCCCGGTGGTTACCTACTCGGCGGATTCGGACCCGCACCCGAAGGCATGGCCATGTGGATCATCGGAATGGTCGCCGCGATCGGGCTGGCACTGTGGATTGGGGCGCGATCATGAGCCGCGCCGACGACGATGCAGTGGGGGTACCACCCACTTGCGGGGGACGAAGCGATGAGGAGGAGCGGCGCATAGTGCCCGGACCTAACCCGCAAGACGGGGCCAAAGACGGGGCTAAGGCAACCGCCGTCCCCCGTGAACCGGACGAAGCCGCGCTGGCCGCGATGTCCAACCAGGAGCTGCTCGCATTGGGCGGCAAGCTGGATGGTGTCCGGATCGCCTACAAAGAGCCCCGCTGGCCGGTCGAGGGCACCAAAGCCGAGAAGCGCGCCGAGCGTTCAGTGGCGGTGTGGCTTTTGCTAGGTGGCGTGTTCGGACTGGCGCTGTTGCTGATCTTCCTGTTCTGGCCGTGGGAGTTCAAGGCGGCGGATGGCGAAAGCGACTTCATCTACTCGCTGACTACCCCGCTCTACGGCCTGACTTTCGGATTGTCCATCCTGTCGATCGCCATCGGCGCCGTGTTGTATCAGAAAAGGTTTATTCCCGAAGAGATTTCAATCCAGGAACGTCACGATGGCGCTTCGCGGGAGATCGACCGCAAGACGGTGGTGGCGAACCTGACCGACGCGTTCGAGGGCTCGACGATCCGACGGCGCAAGCTGATCGGGCTGTCCTTCGGCGTGGGCATGGGTGCGTTCGGGCTAGGCACCTTGGTCGCGTTTGCTGGTGGCCTCATCAAGAACCCCTGGAAGCCGGTTGTCCCCACCGCCGAGGGCAAAAAGGCGGTGCTCTGGACGTCGGGTTGGACCCCCCGCTACCAGGGCGAGACGATCTATCTGGCGCGCGCCACCGGCACGGAGGACGGACCACCGTTCATCAAAATGCGCCCGGAGGATATGGACGCCGGTGGAATGGAGACCGTTTTTCCCTGGCGGGAGTCCGACGGCGACGGCACCACCGTCGAATCACACCATAAGCTGCAGGAAATCGCGATGGGTATCCGTAACCCGGTGATGCTCATCCGGATCAAACCCAGTGACCTGGGCCGCGTGGTCAAGCGCAAGGGCCAGGAGAGTTTCAACTTCGGCGAATTCTTCGCGTTCACCAAGGTCTGCTCTCATTTGGGTTGCCCGTCATCGCTGTACGAGCAGCAGAGCTACCGAATCCTGTGCCCTTGTCACCAGTCGCAGTTCGACGCATTGCATTTCGCTAAGCCGATCTTCGGTCCAGCGGCCCGCGCCTTGGCGCAACTGCCGATCACGATCGACACGGACGGGTATCTGGTCGCCAACGGTGACTTTGTCGAGCCCGTCGGACCAGCATTCTGGGAGCGAACAACAACATGAGTCCGAAACTGAGTCCGCCGAACATTGGTGAGGTCCTGGCCCGCCAAGCCGAAGACATCGACACCCGGTATCACCCCTCGGCGGCGCTGCGTCGTCAGCTCAACAAGGTCTTCCCGACCCACTGGTCGTTCTTGCTCGGCGAGATCGCTCTGTACAGCTTCGTGGTCCTGCTGATCACCGGCGTGTATTTGACGCTGTTTTTCGATCCGTCCATGGTCGACGTCACCTACAACGGTGTCTATCAACCGCTGCGGGGCGTCGAGATGTCGCGTGCCTACCAGTCCGCGCTGGACATTTCCTTCGAGGTGCGCGGTGGCCTGTTCGTGCGCCAGATCCATCACTGGGCCGCTTTGATGTTCGCGGCGGCAATCATGGTGCACCTGGCACGCATCTTTTTCACCGGAGCGTTCCGGCGGCCCCGCGAGACCAACTGGGTGATCGGTTCGCTGTTGTTGATCCTGGCGATGTTCGAGGGCTATTTCGGCTACTCACTGCCTGACGACCTGCTGTCGGGACTCGGTCTGCGCGCGGCACTCTCGTCGATCACGCTGGGTATGCCGGTAATCGGGACCTGGCTGCACTGGGCGCTGTTTGGCGGTGACTTCCCCGGCACCATCTTGATCCCCAGGCTCTACGCCCTGCACATTTTACTGTTGCCGGGGATCATCTTGGCGCTGATCGGGCTGCATCTGGCGTTGGTGTGGTTCCAGAAGCACACCCAGTTCCCCGGCCCGGGCCGCACCGAGCACAACGTCGTCGGCGTGCGGGTGATGCCGGTGTTCGCGTTCAAGTCCGGCGCATTTTTCGCGGCTATCGTCGGTGTTCTGGGCCTGATGGGCGGCCTGCTGCAGATCAACCCGATCTGGAATCTGGGGCCCTACAAGCCATCACAGGTGTCGGCGGGCTCGCAGCCAGACTTCTACATGATGTGGACCGAGGGTCTGGCCCGGATCTGGCCGCCGTGGGAGTTCTACTTCTGGCATCACACCATTCCCGCCCCGGTCTGGGTCGCCGTGATCATGGGCCTGGTTTTCGTCCTGCTACCCGCCTACCCATTCCTGGAGAAGCGGTTTACCGGCGACTACGCGCATCACAACCTGTTGCAGCGGCCACGGGACGTTCCGGTGCGCACCGCGATCGGCGCCATGGCGATCGCCTTCTATATGGTGCTCACTCTCGCGGCGATGAACGACATCATCGCGTTGAAGTTCCATATTTCGCTGAATGCAACCACGTGGATTGGCCGCATCGGCATGGTGATTCTGCCGCCGTTCGTCTACTTCATCACATATCGGTGGTGTATCGGATTGCAGCGCAGCGATCGGTCGGTGCTCGAGCACGGCGTCGAGACCGGCATCATCAAGCGGCTGCCCCATGGCGCCTACATCGAGCTGCATCAGCCCCTCGGCCCGGTCGACGAGCATGGCCACCCGATACCGCTTCAGTATCAGGGAGCGCCGCTGCCCAAGCGAATGAACAAGCTGGGCTCGGCCGGATCGCCGGGTAGTGGCAGTTTTCTGTTCGCCGACTCCGCGGCAGAGGATGCGGCGCTGCGCGAGGCAGGGCACGCCGCCGAACAACGTGCCCTTGCCGCACTGCGCGAACACCAGGACAGCATCATGGGTTCGCCAGACGGCGAGCACTAGCCCGGCGACGACCCGGGTCGGCACGACCCGGGAAGGAACCGGGCAAATCAAGCACAGCCCGGCTAACTGGACTGGGGCGCCACCACCCGGCGCAGCTGCCGAGCGTATAGCCACTCGATCACCGGCATGCCCGCGGTGACCACCCCGGCCAACCCGTAGCTGATCCAAGATGGCCCGTCGTGACCGACCGCCATGAGGTAGGTCGCCGCCGCCACGGCAATCAACGCAATGCCAATCGCACTGGTCAACACGACTGTCCCGCGCAACCAGATCCGGTCCACCGCCTCACTGGACCACTCGGCGGCCACCTCGAATGCATCCGCGTGCTGTACGGGTGCCGACTCGGCCACAGCGCGTTTCGCCGGATGCCCGGATCCGATCGATCGCCCGCCCCGCACGGATGCACCCGTCGGCCTCGTCGCGGGCTCGGCCTCAGCCATGCGGCGAGCTCGCAACAGCACCGGTATCGCGCCCACGATGACCAGTGCGGAGACCACAATTACGGCGTACAGCACCCACGTGGTGTGCGGGTTTCCGGCCATCTCGTGGAAGCCCCTACCCAGGTCCATCAGGGCGACAGCGGCGGCCACCGACACGCCGGTGAACACCAGCCACACCGCGGCACATGCCCCAACCAGGATGCGATCGATGACGTCCGGCGAGATTACATCCGGCCCACGCCGGTATGCGGAATATCTGCTCACCATCAGCAGCTCGTTTGCGGTCCATCGTTGGAGTTCGATGAGAGCACCGTTCCGTCGCTCGTGGTGATCGAGCAGTTGAGTTTGCTGACCCGGAAAAGGCTGGAGGCCTCCACCGAGCCAACGTCGGATTGCGAGATCGGGGTGACCGTCATGGACCACGGGATGTACACATTGTGCTGTGTCCGTCGGCGCCCGGCGGCATCGACGTAAGTCACCGAGATAATGTCACCCGGCGCCTTGGTACCGGTCACCGAATAGGTGACTTGCCGCGGACCGGTCGGCGTGGTGGTCGTGGGCGGCGGTGCCGCCGCCGTTGTGGTGGTCGCCGGCGGCGGCGCCGTGGTTGTCGCCGGTGGGGGCGGTGGTGGCGGCGTCACAGTGACCGTCTGTGTCTCCGTCGCTGTCGGGATCTCGGTGGTGGGCGGTGGGGCTGGTGGCGGCGGTGGCGGCGCCGGCTTGGTGGTCGTGATTTCGTCCTGCACGGGCGGTGCAGAGGACGTAGTGTCGCCGGTGGCGAGTTTGCTGGTATGTGGTCGCGTGACGAGCAACGACACCGAAACCACGAGCGCAACGGCGGCAATTATGGCGGCGACACCGACCACCCACGGCCAGCGCGGAGCGGCCAGTTCGTCGTCCAGGTCGGACGACTCCTCATAGTCGTCGTAGTCATAGAGCCTGAGATCGGCTGGCACATACGGGCCGCCGGTGACGTGCTCGGATTCCGGAGCAGAGTATGCCCGAGAATATGCGTCGGTCTCGCCCGTCTGGTCACTGGGCAGTTTGTCGCCGCCCCCGGCGACGGGCGGCAAGTGGTTGCCGGAAGCCCGTTCGTCGCCCGTGTCGCTGACGGGTTCCGATTCGGGTTCGTCAGGTTCCCGTCCCGGGGGATTCGGCCCGCTCATGTTTGCCTACCCTGTCCAACTGCCTCACCAACACGCGTGGCTTTCCGCCTGCATCCTTGCCCGCGCGCTCGGCGCATTCTTCATTGGTGCCACGGAAACCCTACCCAACCGGGCAGGACCGAGAAGTCTGGGCAACCGTGCTACTGGTCAACTGATGCCCTGATTGTGACCTTCCCGGCGCCGGATCAGTGCTTCTCAGGACCGACGTAATATTCGAAGACCAATCCGGCCGCCGAGGCGAGGATGAATGCCACACCGGCGGCGATCAGCCACGGGAGCCACAACGCGATGCCGACCGCTGCCACCGAGCCGGACAACGCGACCATGATCGGCCACCAGCTATGCGGACTGAAGAATCCAAGTTCTCCTGCGCCGTCGCTGATTTCAGCGCCTTCGTAGTCCTCGGGCCGGGAATCTAACCGGCGGGCCACAAACCGGAAGAAGGTGGCGACGATCAACGCCATGCCGCCGGTAAGCGCCAGCGCAGTGGTGCCAGCCCACTCGACACCACCGGTGGCGAACATCGAGGTCAACACGCCGTACAGCACCGCCGTCACCACGAAGAACGCGGCGACAAACTCAAACAGTCGGGCTTCGATATGCATGAGCGTCCTAACCTACGGGCTGCGGGGCCAATTCACCGCGGCGAGTATCAAACGGGTGGGTGGTCACCGCAAGGGGCGGCTGGTTGATCGCCCGCAGGGCCTCGGCGTTTGTCTTCCCGTCGATGCGTTGCTGCAGGTAGGCCTTGAAATCGTTGGGGGTCACGACGCGGACCTCGAAGTTCATCATCGAGTGATACGTGCCACACATCTCGGCGCAGTGGCCCACGAATGCTCCGGTCTTGGTGATTTCTTCGATCTGGAAGACGTTGACCGAGTTGTTTGCCACCGGGTTAGGCATCACGTCACGCTTGAACAAGAACTCCGGCACCCAGAATGCGTGTATCACATCGGCTGAGGCCATTTGGAATTCGATACGCTTGCCGGACGGCAGCACCAGCACCGGAATTTCGGTGCTGGTGCCCAACGTCTCGACCTTGTCGAAATTCAGGTAGGTCCGGTCCTCGGTGTTGAGCCCGCGCACCGGCCCGACCAGCTCTTCGCCGTACTTGTCCTTGCCCTCTGGCTTGGAAACCATGGCGCGCTTGCGCTCCGGATCGGCACCATCATAGGTCAGTGTGCCGTCTTTGAAGTTCACCCTTTGATAGCCAAACTTCCAATTCCACTGGAAAGACGTGATATCAATCACGACCTCGGGATCCTTGGCTATCTGCAGCATCTTCTCCTGCACCACGACGGTGAAATAAAACAGCACCGAGATGATGAGGAACGGTATGACGGTGAGAACCAGCTCTAGCGGCATGTTGTAGCCGAACTGGCGGGGCAACTCAGTGTCGGTGTTCTTCTTCCGGTGAAATACCGCGGACCAGAAGATGAGACCCCACACGATTACCCCAACCGCCAGGGAGGCGATCACCGCCCCGATCCACAGTTCTCGATTGAGGTGTGCCTCCGGGGTAATGCCCTCCGGCCAACCGATGCCCAGGGCTTCCGACCAGCTGCATCCACTGACGGTGACGGCCAATGCCCCCAGCATTGCTGCGAGCGCCAGCTGTCGAAGACCACGGGCAGGCCCTCCGGAGCCGCGCTGAGGCCTGCACTGCGACAAGCGTTGCAAACGACCTGGCCCGCGAGGTGTCACTGTTGGCGCCTCCTGTATCACAAGCTGGGCCGACTGGGATAGCACCGGCTGCGGCGAGAACCATCGGCTAACTCAGACATCGAATACTACGCAGCGTAGACCACGCCGCCCGCGCGGGCGACGATGCGGGCCGAAACGGCCCGCTGAGGAGCCGCGCCATCAGCCCCGCGGGCGACTGCCTGGTCGTCGCGACCCGCCGGACGAGGCATCCACAAGAGTCGCCAAGTGGGGCATACTGGGGCGCCGTGTGTGGACTGCTGGCCTTCGTCGCGGCCCCGGCCGGTGCTGCGGGGCCCGAAGGTGCCGACGCTGCCAGCGCCATCGCCCGCGCATCGCATTTGATGCGCCACCGCGGGCCCGATGAATCGGGCACCTGGCACGCCGTCGATGGCGCCTCCGGAGGCGTCGTGTTCGGGTTCAACCGACTGTCCATCATCGACATCGCGCACTCGCATCAGCCGCTGCGGTGGGGGCCGCCGGAGGCTCCGGACCGCTACGTGCTGGTGTTCAACGGCGAGATCTACAACTACTTGGAGCTGCGTGACGAGCTGCGCACCCAGCACGGCGCTGTGTTCGCCACCGACGGCGACGGTGAGGCGATCCTCGCCGGCTATCACCACTGGGGCACCGAGGTGCTGCAGCGGTTGCGCGGCATGTTCGCATTCGCGCTGTGGGACACCGTCACCCGCGAATTGTTCTGCGCGCGAGATCCGTTCGGCATCAAGCCGTTGTTTATCGCCACCGGAGCCGGCGGCACGGCGGTGGCCAGTGAGAAGAAATGCCTGCTGGACCTCGTCGAGTTGGTGGGGTTCGACACCGAGATCGACCATCGGGCGTTGCAGCACTACACCGTCCTGCAGTACGTGCCGGAACCCGAGACACTGCACCGTGGGGTACGTCGGCTGGAATCAGGCTGCTTCGCCCGGATCCGTGCCGACCAGCTCGCGCCGGTGATCACCCGTTATTTCGTGCCGCGATTTGCGGCCAGTCCGATCACCAACGACAACGACCAGGCCCGCTATGACGAGATCACGGCAGTGCTTGAGGACTCGGTGGCCAAGCATATGCGCGCCGATGTCACCGTCGGCGCGTTTCTGTCCGGGGGTATCGACTCCACGGCCATCGCGGCGCTGGCCATCCGGCACAATCCGCGGCTGATCACCTTCACCACCGGTTTCGAGCGCGAGGGCTTCTCCGAGATCGACGTCGCGGTGGCTTCGGCAGAGGCCATCGGTGCCCGTCACATCGCCAAGGTGGTCAGCGCCGACGAGTTCGTCGCCGCCCTGCCCGAGATCGTCTGGTACCTCGACGAGCCGGTCGCTGACCCAGCGCTGGTACCGTTGTTCTTCGTCGCCCGCGAGGCCCGAAAGCACGTCAAAGTGGTGTTGTCGGGCGAAGGCGCCGACGAACTGTTCGGCGGCTACACAATCTATCGAGAACCGCTGTCGTTGAGGCCGTTTGACTACCTGCCCAAGCCACTGCGCCGGTCGATGGGAAAAGTTTCCAAGCCACTGCCGGAGGGCATGCGCGGCAAGAGTCTGCTGCACCGCGGATCGCTGACACTCGAAGAGCGCTACTACGGCAATGCCCGCAGTTTCTCCGGCGCGCAGCTGCGCGAAGTACTGCCCGGGTTCCGGCCGGACTGGACCCACACAGATGTCACGGCGCCGGTCTACGCCGAATCGGCCGGCTGGGATCCGGTGGCGCGAATGCAGCACATCGACCTGTTCACCTGGCTGCGCGGCGACATTCTGGTCAAGGCCGACAAGATAACGATGGCCAACTCCCTGGAGCTGCGGGTGCCGTTCCTGGACCCGGAGGTTTTCGCGGTGGCCTCCCGGTTGCCGGCGGGCGCCAAGATCACCCGTACCACCACCAAGTACGCGCTGCGGCGCGCGCTGGAGCCTATTGTGCCCGCACACGTGCTGCACCGGCCCAAGCTCGGGTTCCCGGTCCCGATCCGGCATTGGCTGCGTGCCGGCGAGCTGCTGGAGTGGGCGTATGCGACGGTGGGCTCGTCGCAGGCCGGTCACTTGGTTGACATCGCCGCCGTGTATCGCATGCTCGACGAGCACCGGTGCGGCAGCAGCGACCACAGCCGCCGGCTGTGGACCATGCTGATCTTTATGCTGTGGCACGCGATCTTCGTCGAGCACAGCGTGGTGCCCCAGATCAGCGAGCCGCAGTACCCCGTCCAGTTGTAACCGCCCCTTCGCGAGCAGACGCGGAATCGCATCGGCGGGGCCCACACGGTGCGATTCCGCGTCTGCTCGGCGGTGCCGCGGCTAGGCCAAGCCGCGGCTAGGCCAGCACGGCGACGATCTCGGCGGCCGCGTGCTCGCCGTAAGCACCAGCCAGCCTGCTGGCCGCGGCCTCGTAGTCCCACTGCCACTCCTGAGTTCCGGTCGACTCCAGCACCAGCACGGCAACCAGCGAGCCCAGCTGCGCCGAACGCTCCAGGCCTAGTCCGGCACTGCGGCCAGTCAGGAAACCGGCGCGGAACGCGTCGCCGACGCCGGTGGGGTCGGTCTGGCTGGTTTCGGGGACCACGCCGACGTGGATGGTGGTGCCGTCAGGTTCTACCAAATCGACACCCTTAGGACCCAATGTGGTCACCCGCAGGTCGATCTGCGCCATCACATCGGCCTCTGACCAGCCGGTCTTGGACAGCAGCAGATCCCATTCGTAGTCGTTGGTGAACAAGTAAGCAGCACCGTTGACGAGCCTGCGAATTTCCTCACCCGACAGCCTCGCCAGCTGCTGAGACGGATCGGCGGCGAAGGCCAGCCCCAGCTTGCGACACTCCTCGGTGTGCAAGAACATCGCCTCGGGGTCGTTGGCGCCGATGATCACCAACTCCGGCTTGCCGATGGCCGACACCACGTCGGCAAGCTTGATGTTACGTGCCTCCGACATAGCCCCGGGGTAGAACGATGCGATCTGGGCCATGTCGACATCGGTGGTACAGGTAAACCGCGCCGTGTGCGCGGTCTCGGAGATCAGAACGTGGTCGCAGTTGACACCGCGGGCTTTCAGCCAGTCGCGATAATCGGCGAAGTCGGCGCCTGCCGCCCCAACTAGCGCGACCTCGCCACCTAGCACACCGATGGCGAAGGCCATGTTTCCGGCCACGCCGCCGCGGTGCATCACCAAGTCATCGACTAGGAAGCTAAGCGACACCTTGTGCAGGTGTTCGGGCAGTAGCTGCTCGGAAAATCGGCCTGGAAACCGCATCAAATGGTCGGTCGCAATCGAACCGGTTACCGCGATCGTCACAAAATCTCCGTCCTTCGTTCCTAAGGTTGCCTAGTCTTTCAACATTATCGGCGCCGCGGCCCGCCCCGTCGCGTTGAGAGCTGACGGCAGCTGTTGCGCTAGCCTGCCTAGGGAGCTCACCTGATTGCCGATGCTGCCGGCTGACGCGACGGGCGGTTGTCGCCCTAGCAGCTGGTCCCGTCCACCACCCTAGGAGAACCACAATGCCCGGTCCCCACTCGCCGAACCCCGGTGTCGGCACCAACGGACCGGCGCCGTACCCCGAGCCCTCATCCCACGAACCCCAAGCCCTGGACTACCCCCACGACCTCGGCGCCGCCGAACCGGCCTTCGCCCCGGGACCGGCAGACGACGCGGCGCTGCCGCCCGCCGCATATCCCGGCGTGCCGCCGCAGGTGTCCTACCCGAAGCGACGGCACAAGCGGCTGCTGATCGGCATTGTGGTAGCCCTCGCGCTGGTGTCGGCTATGACGGCGGCGATCATATACGGGGTCCGCACCAACGGAGCCAACACGGCAGGCACATTCTCGGAGGGACCGGCCAAAACCGCGATTCAGGGATACCTCAACGCGCTGGAGAACCGCGATGTGGACACCATCGTTCGCAATGCGCTGTGCGGTATCCACGACGGCGTGCGCGACAAGCGCTCCGATCAGGCCTTGGCCAAGCTGAGCAGCGACGCGTTCCGCAAGCAGTTCTCCCAGGTCGAAGTGACCTCGATCGACAAAATCGTGTACTGGTCGCAATATCAGGCCCAGGTGCTGTTCACCATGCAGGTGACACCTGCCGCCGGCGGCCCGCCACGCGGTCAGGTGCAAGGCATCGCTCAGTTGCTTTTCCAGCGCGGTCAGGTCTTGGTGTGCTCGTACGTGTTGCGCACCGCGGGGTCGTACTAGCGTTTTATCAGTTGAACGAATCCCCGCACGCGCAGGAGCCGGTGGCGTTGGGATTGTCGATGGTGAAGCCTTGCTTCTCAATAGTGTCGACGAAATCGATCGACGCGCCTTCCACATACGGCGCGCTCATCCGGTCCACGATCAACCTGACACCACCGAACTCCGCGGTTTGGTCACCATCCAGCGTCCGGTCGTCGAAGAAAAGGTTATAGCGCAATCCAGCGCACCCCCCCGGCTGAACCGCGATCCGCAGCGCCAGATCGTCCCGTCCCTCCTGGTCCAACAGCGACTTCGCCTTGGCGGCGGCCGCTTCGGTCAGGATCACGCCGTGGGTCTTGGCGCTCGGCTCGTTCTGCACCGTCATGACTTCTCCTAGATGTCTCATCGTTGGGTGGGCCCCGCCCACTAGCGTTTCAGCCTGCGGAATCCAGTCTGGGGTCTGCTTGGGGAAAATCCCACTTCCTCAACGGTACCCTGAAGGACCGCTATTCCCGAGTCGCGCCGCTACCTGAGACGCCAAGCCCATGAGCTGATTGGCCGCATCGGCCAGCGCCAACCGCACCGAACCGGCGTACTCAGCGATGGACAATGCGGCCATAATGCCCGCCGACCGCAACGCGGACTTGTCCAGCGACACCTGGCCGGCCAACACTATCACCGGAATTGCGAGCGGGCGGGCCGCAGCCGCGATCGCACCAACCACCTTCCCGTGCAGGGATTGCTCGTCGAATCGGCCCTCACCGGTGACGATCAGCTCCGCATCGGCAAGGTCGTCGGCAAAATGCGTGTGCTCTGCGATGATTGCCGCACCCGACTGGTACCGGCCGCCAACCGCGAGCAGCCCAGCCCCGATACCACCGGCGGCGCCCGCGCCCGGCTCGGCGCTCACCCCGCGCCCGGCGGCCGCGTCCAGTTCAATCGCCCATGCCGCCAGACGGCCTTCCAACACTGCGACGGTGGCCATGTCCGCGCCCTTCTGCGGCGCGAACACCCTGGCCGTGCCCCATGGTCCCAGCAATGGGTATTCGACATCCGAGGCGGCGATCACCTCGACGTCGGCCAACTGTCGGCGGGCCGCGTCCAGGCCGCCAAGCTCGGCAATCATCCCCTTCCCCCCGTCGGTACATGCGCTGCCCCCCAACCCCACCACGATCCGAGCCGCCCCGGCCCGCAGTGCCGCGGCGATGAGCTGGCCGACGCCCTTGCTGTGGGCCGCCAGCGCGGTCTCGGGCGTGGGCGGGCCGCCAAGCAACCCCAGACCACAAGCCTGCGCACACTCCAAATACGCGGTTGCCGAGCCCGGATCGAACACCCACGCCGCGTTCACGACGGTGTTCAGTGGCCCGCAAACACGCAGCCGGCGGGTCTCTCCTAGCCGGCTGCCCAGCACCTCAACAAAACCCGGACCGCCATCGGATTGGGGGGCGACGATGAACGAATCGCCTGGTCGCGACCGCGTCCAGCCGGTCGCAATGGCCGCGGCGGCCTCCACCGCAGACAGGCTGTCGCCGTAGCAGTCCGGTGCCACCAACACCCGCATGGCGGGCAGCTGGAGTCGGCCTGGCCCCAAGCTACCGGTCGCGTCATCCGAGGCCTGCGAGCCTTTCATCACTGGCCAGAGTAGGTCTGCGCACCCACACGCGTACCTAAACGCACGCAAATTCCAACCGGGCCCCGCCGCGAAGTAGCCTGGCGACTGTGAAGCTGCTGGGCCACCGGAAGAGCCATGGACACCAAAGGGCCGACGCATCACCCGATGCCGGGTCGAAAGATGGTTGCCGGCCTGATTCCGGACGCACGTCCGGGTCGGACACATCGCGCGGGTCGCAAACCACCGGCCCCAAGGGCCGGCCCACGCCCAAGCGCAACCAATCCCGTCGCCACACCAAGAAGGGCCCGGTCGCACCGGCACCAATGACTGCGGCCCAGGCACGGGCCCGGCGCAAGTCGCTTGCCGGCCCCAAACTTAGCCGCGAGGAACGGAGAGCCGAAAAGGCCGCAAACCGGGCCCGGATGACGGAACGCCGGGAACGCATGATGGCCGGCGAAGAGGCCTACCTGCTCCCGCGCGACCGGGGCCCGGTACGCCGCTACGTGCGCGATGTGGTGGACTCCCGGCGCAACCTGCTCGGGCTGTTCATGCCCTCGGCGTTGACCCTGCTGTTCGTCATGTTTGCCGTGCCGCAGGTGCAGTTTTACTTGTCTCCGGCGATGTTGATACTGCTGGCCTTGATGACGATCGACGCGATCATCTTGGGTCGCAAAGTTGGCCGGCTGGTTGACACGAAGTTCCCGTCTAACACCGAAAGCCGGTGGAGGCTGGGTCTTTACGCCGCCGGCCGAGCTTCCCAGATACGCCGGTTGCGGGCGCCCCGACCCCAAGTCGAGCGCGGCGGCGATGTTGGCTAACGGACGCCGGAAGTCATCTCACCCGGTGTACACCCTAGTGCTCAGCGGGCGGACCGAACCGATCAAGCCGGCGAAAGGATGATCGGCTTCGCGCCGGTGTCGACGCCCGATGCGGCTGCCGAAGCAGCCGCCCGCGCCCGACAAGACAGCTTGACCAAGCCGCGGGGAGCGCTGGGCAGTCTCGAGGACCTGTCTGTCTGGGTCGCGTCGTGCCAGCAGCGCTGTCCGCCGCGGCAATTCGAGCGCGCCCGGGTGGTGGTGTTCGCCGGTGACCATGGTGTGGCCCGGTCCGGGGTGTCGGCGTACCCGCCGGAAGTCACCGCCCAGATGGTCGCCAACATCGACGCTGGCGGGGCGGCGATCAACGCGCTGGCCGATGTCGCGGGCGCGACCGTGCGGGTCGCGGACCTGGCCGTGGACGCGGACCCGCTGTCTGAGCGCATCGGCGCGCACAAGGTGCGCCGCGGCAGCGGCAATATCGCCACCGAGGACGCGTTGACCAACGACGAGACCGCCGCCGCGATCACAGCCGGCCAGCAGATCGCCGACGAAGAGGTTGATGCCGGCGCCGACTTGCTCATAGCCGGCGATATGGGAATCGGAAACACTACCGCGGCCGCGGTTCTTGTGGCGGCGCTGACCGATGCCGAGCCGGTCGCGGTGGTCGGGTTCGGGACCGGTATCGACGACGCCGGTTGGGCGCGTAAGACGGCCGCGGTGCGCGACGCCCTGTTTCGGGTGCGCCCAGTGTTGCCCGACCCGGTCGGGTTGCTGCGCTGCGCCGGCGGCGCTGACTTGGCCGCGATAGCTGGCTTCTGCGCGCAGGCCGCGGTCCGACGCACCCCGCTGCTGCTTGACGGGGTGGCGGTGACAGCCGCCGCCCTGGTCGCTGAGCGTCTTGCGCCCGGCGCTCACCGGTGGTGGCAGGCGGGTCATCGATCCAGCGAACCGGGCCACGGGCTGGCGCTGGCAGCCCTCGGGCTGGACCCGATCGTGGACCTTCACATGCGGCTGGGCGAGGGAACCGGCGCCGCGGTGGCGTTGATGGTGTTGCGCGCCGCGGTCGCGGCGCTGTCGTCGATGGCGACCTTCACCGAGGCCGGCGTGTCCACCCGGTCCGTCGACGGTGTCGACCGGACCGCACCCCCGGCAGTCTCACCGTGATGCGTTCGCTGGCAACAGCTTTCGCATTCGCAACGGTGATACCCACACCGGGCTCAGCGACCACCCCGATGGGCCGTGGCCCGATGACCGCGCTGCCGGTGGTGGGCGCGGCGCTGGGTGCACTGGCGGCGGCGATCGCATGGGCTGGCGCGCAAGTGTTCGGCCCGTCCAGCCCGCTGTCCGGCATGCTCACGGTGGCGGTACTGCTGGTCGTCACTCGAGGCCTGCACATCGATGGCGTTGCCGATACCGCTGACGGACTGGGCTGCTATGGGCCGCCGCAGCGTGCGCTTGCGGTGATGCGCGACGGGTCGACCGGACCGTTCGGGGTGGCGGCCGTGGTCTTGGTCATCGCCTTGCAGGGCCTGGCCTTCGCGACCCTCACCACGGTCGGGATCGCTGGGATCACGCTGGCGGTCTTATCCGGCCGGGTCACCGCCGTACTGGTCTGTCGCCGGTCGGTGCCGGCAGCCCACGGCAGCACCCTGGGCTCGCGGGTCGCCGGTACGCAACCCGCGCCGGTGGTGGCGGCCTGGCTCGCCGTCCTGCTCGCCGTTTCGGTGCCGGCCGGTCCCCGGCCTTGGCAAGGACCGATAGCGGTTCTGGTAGCGGTGACGGCCGGCGCGGCCCTGGCGGCGCATTGCGTGCACCGGTTCGGCGGTGTCACCGGTGACGTGCTGGGCAGCGCGATCGAGCTGAGCACGACGGTCAGCGCCGTGACGCTTGCGGGCTTGGCCCGGCTTTAGCAGGCGGCGAGCGGGACGCTGCAGTAGACTCATGTCCGCCGTCCCTTCCAACACAGGGCTCCCCTCCGTGTCCCCAGATTAGGGGACATGAAATTCAACCGACGGTGTCCGATTGGCGGATCGTTTTGGCCGCGCGGCATATATAGCGTCGTTAATCATGCCCGCATCACGACTGGTCAGACAAGTGTCTGCGCCACGGAACCTGTTCGGGCGGCTGGTTGCCCAGGGGGGCTTCTACACGGCCGGGCTGCAGTTGGGCAGCGGTGCGGTGGTACTGCCGGTCATCTGCGCACATCAGGGCCTCACCTGGGCGGCTGGGCTGTTGTATCCGGCGTTCTGCATTGGCGCCATTCTGGGAAATTCGCTGTCGCCGCTGATTCTGCAGCGCGCCGGCCAGCTCCGGCACCTGCTGATGGCGGCGATATCGGCGACGGCGGCGGCGCTGGTTGTGTGCAACGCTGCGGTCCCCTGGACTGGCGTTGGCGTCGCCGCGGTTTTTTTGGCGACCACGGGGGCCGGTGGTGTCGTCACCGGAGTCTCCAGCGTCGCCTACACCGACATGATCTCCAGCATGTTGCCCGCGGTACGGCGGGGCGAGCTACTGCTCACCCAAGGTGCCGCGGGGTCGGTGCTGGCCACCGGCGTCACATTGGTGATTGTGCCGATGCTGGCCCATGGCAACGAGATGGCGCGCTATCACGATCTGCTGTGGCTGGGCGCCGCAGGTCTGGTTTGCTCCGGCATCGCGGCGCTGTTCGTCGGCCCGATGCGGTCTGTGTCCGTCACAACCGCCACCCGAATGCCACTGCGGGAAATCTATTGGATGGGCTTCGCGATCGCCCGCTCCCAGCCGTGGTTTCGCCGGTATATGACGACTTACCTGCTGTTCGTTCCGATCAGCCTGGGCACCACGTTCTTCAGCCTGCGCGCCGCCCAGTCCAACGGCAGTCTGCACGTGCTGGTGATCCTTTCCAGCATTGGATTGGTCGTCGGTTCGATGCTGTGGCGACAGATAAACCGCCTGTTCGGGGTGCGTGGCCTGCTGCTGGGCAGCGCACTGCTCAACGCCGCTGCTGCGCTGCTGTGCATGGTGGCCGAGTCGTGTGGGCAGTGGGTTCACGCCTGGGCGTACGGCACGGCGTTCCTGCTGGCTACGGTGGCCGCTCAAACGGTGGTCGCCGCATCGATATCGTGGATCAGCGTCCTCGCGCCCGAGCGGTACCGCGCCACCCTGATCTGCGTTGGGTCGACCTTGGCCGCCGTCGAAGCCACCGTGCTGGGAGTTGCGCTCGGCGGAATTGCCCAAAAGCATGCCACCATCTGGCCGGTTGTCGTCGTGCTGACACTGGCCGTAATCGCCGCGGTGGCGAGTCTGCGCGCACCGACACGAATCGGGGTGACGGCGGACACGAGCCCGCAAGCAGCGACCTTGCAAGCCTACCGCCCGGCCACTCCTAACCCCATCCATAGCGATGAACGTTCGACGCCGCCCGACCATCTCTCAGTCCGCCGCGGGCAGTTACGACACGTATGGGACAGTCGCCGGCCCGCGCCACCCCTGAACCGGCCAAGCTGTCGCCGCGCGGCCCGCCGTCCAGCGCCCGGCAAACCCGCTGCCGCACTACCCCAGCCGCGCCATCCAGCCGTGGGTGTCCGCGAAGGTGCCCCGCTGGATGCCGGTCAGCGTATCGCGTAGTGCCATGGTCACCTCACCCGGCTGACCGTCGGCGATTCTGAACTCGCTGGCACCGTGCCGCACCCGCGCGACCGGGGTGATGACAGCGGCGGTGCCGCACGCAAACACCTCGGTGATCTCGCCGGCGGCGGCTTTCTTCTGCCACTCGTCGATATCAATCCTGCGTTCCTCGACCGCGAATCCGGCATCAATAGCCAACTGCAACAACGAATCCCGTGTGATCCCGGGCAGCAGGGAACCGGACAGCTCCGGGGTGACCAGCCGCGCCGATCCGCCGCTGCCGAGCACGAAGAAGATGTTCATGCCACCCATCTCTTCGATATAGCGGCGTTCCACAGCGTCCAGCCACACCACCTGGTCGCATCCGTTCTCGGCGGCTTCGGCCTGCGCCAGCAACGAGGCGGCGTAGTTGCCGCCGAACTTGGCCGCACCGGTGCCGCCCGGACAGGCCCGTACATACTCCGTCGAAACCCAGACGCTGACAGGGGCGATGCCGCCCTTGAAGTACGCACCGGCCGGCGAGGCGATCAACAGGTAACGGTATTGGGTGGCAGGCCGCACGCCCAGTCCCGGCTCGGTGGCGAAGATGAACGGCCGCAGATACAGCGCCTCCTCACCGCCGGCACCGGGCACCCAAGCTTTGTCGACAGCGATTAGCTGGCGCAGGGATTCGATGAACACCGCGTCGGGCAGTTCGGGAATCGCCAACCGCCGCGCCGACGAACGCAACCTGGCGGCGTTGGCGTCGGCGCGAAACGACACGATGGACCCGTCGGCCCAGCGGTAGGCTTTGAGCCCTTCGAACACCTCCTGCGCATAGTGCAGCACGATCGCCGAGGGATCCAGCTCGATCGGGCCATAAGGGATTACCCGCGCGTTGTGCCAACCACGGCCCTCGGCATAGTCGATCGACACCATATGGTCGGTGTGGTATTTGCCGAAACCCGGCTCCCGCAGCATCGATTCACGCTGCGCGTCGGTGGCCGGATTGACCGCACGTAACACCGTGAATTGAAGGGAGCCGCTGGTCATGGGCCGATTCTATCCGTGGGCGAACGGTTATTGACGGCCCGGAGGCCACTCCGCTGCCACCAAGTGGTGACTCAGCGCGTTTTCACGGCAACGAACGGCGGACACACCACTTGACATTCGACAGCACGGCCGCGGACGTCGACATTGATTTGCTGGCCGTCTTCGATGCCGGCATCACTGTCGATCAGCGCCAGCCCGATGCCGACCTGCAACGTGGGAGAAAACGTTCCCGACGTGGTGACCCCAACCGTCTCATCCCCGACAAGCACAGCCAGCCCGGGGCGCAGCACACCGCGACCGACCATGCGCAGCCCCCGCAGCAGCCGCCGCGGCCCGGCCGCTTTCTCGGCCAACAACGCCGCACGACCAAAGAAGGCGTCCTTCCGCCAGCCGACCGCCCAGCCGCATCGGGCCTGCAGCGGCGAGATGTCCAGCGAAAGCTCGTGCCCGTGCAGCGGATAGCCCATTTCAGTGCGCAGTGTGTCGCGAGCACCGAGGCCGGCGGGCTCGCCGCCCGCGGCTGATACCGCCGCCAACAGTGCGTCGAACACCACACCCGCCGACTCCCATGGCGGCAGCAGTTCGTAACCGTGCTCACCGGTGTAGCCGGTGCGACAGACACGCACCGGCACCCCCGAGTACGAAGCGTCGGCGTAGCCCATGTAGTCCATCTCGGTTGGCAGCCCCAACGCGGTGAGCACGTCGGTCGAACACGGCCCCTGTACGGCCAGCACCGCGTAGGACCGATGCAGATTGGTGATGCTCAGACCGCCCGGTGCGGCAGCTTGTAGCGCGCCGACCACCGCGGCGGTATTGGCGGCGTTGGGCACCAGAAAGATCTCGTCGTCGCTGACGTAGTAGGCGATCAGGTCGTCGATCACACCGCCGGATTCGGTGCAGCACAAGGTGTATTGCGCCTTGCCGGGCCCGATACGACCCAGGTCGTTGGTGAGCGCGGAGTTGACGAACTGCGCCGCACCCGGTCCACGGACCAGTGCCTTGCCCAGGTGGCTGACGTCGAAAAGGCCGACGGCGGTGCGGGTGGCGTTGTGCTCGCTGACGGTTCCGGCATACGAGACCGGCATCAGCCAGCCGCCGAACTCGGCGAAACTCGCACCCAGCTCGCGATGGCGGTCTTCCAGCGGTCCGTGTATCAGCTCTGGCACATCGCTCACGGCGTCCCACCCTAATGGGCGTCCCTGCTGGCACACTTAGGCAGGTGTACGATTCCTTGGACTTCGACGCCCTCGAGGCCGCCGGAATTGCCAACCCACGCGAGCGGGCCGGCTTGCTCACCTACCTGGATGAGCTTGGCTTCACGGTCGAAGAGATGGTGCAAGCCGAACGCCGCGGCCGGTTGTTCGGGCTGGCCGGTGACGTCCTGCTATGGTCCGGGCCCCCGATCTACACCCTGGCGACCGCGGCTGACGAACTGGGGTTGTCAGCCGACGACGTCGCACGCGCGTGGAGTTTGCTCGGCCTCACCGTCGCGGGTCCCGACGTTCCCACGCTGAGCCAGGCCGACGTCGACGCCCTGGCGACCTGGGTCGCACTGAAGGCGCTGGTGGGTGAGGACGGCGCATTCGGCCTGCTGCGAGTGCTCGGCACTGCCATGGCCCGACTCGCCGAGGCCGAGTCGACCATGATCCGCGCCGGGTCACCGAACATCCAAATGACGCACACCCACGACGAACTTGCCACGGCACGGGCCTATCGCGCGGCTGCGGAGTTCGTCCCCCGGATCGGTGCGCTGATCGACACCGTCCACCGTCACCACCTGGCCAGCGCACGAACCTACTTTGAAGGCGTCATTGGCGACACGTCGGCAAGCGTGACGTGCGGTATCGGCTTTGCGGATCTGTCCAGCTTCACCGCGTTGACCCAGGCGCTCACCCCCGCGCAGTTGCAGGACCTGCTCACCGAATTCGACGCCGCCGTCACCGACGTGGTGCATGCCGACGGTGGCCGGTTGGTGAAGTTCATCGGCGACGCCGTGATGTGGGTGAGCTCGTCGCCCGAACGACTGGTGCGGGCGGCGGTGGATCTCGTCGATCATCCGGGTGCGCGCGCGGCCGAACTGCAGGTCCGTGCCGGTCTTGCCTATGGCACGGTGCTGGCCCTTAACGGTGACTACTTCGGCAACCCGGTCAACCTGGCTGCGCGCCTGGTGGCGGCCGCAGCGCCAGGGCAGATCCTGGCCGCAGCGCAACTCCGCGACATGTTGCCAGACTGGCCTGCCCTCGCCCATGGCCCATTGACGCTCAAGGGGTTTGACGCCCCGGTGATGGCCTTCGAACTGCACGACAACCCTCGTGCGAGGGATGCTGACACGCCAAGCCCCGCCGCCAGTGATTAGGGTGGTTGCCCGTGACCACCGAACCGGGTTACCTATCCCCCTCCGTCGCCGTCGCGACCTCGATGCCGAAACGTGGTGTCGGCGCTGCGGTGTTGATCGTGCCGGTCGTCTCGACCGGCGAAGAGGATCGGCCCGGCGCGGTCGTTGCCTCGGCCGAGCCCTTCCTGCGCGCCGACACGGTTGCCGAAATCGAGGCGGGCCTGCGAGCGCTGGACGCCACCGGCGCCAGTGACCAGGTGCACCGGCTGGCGGTGCCGTCGTTGCCGGTGGGCAGCGTCCTGACGGTCGGCCTGGGCAAACCGCGGCGCGAATGGCCGGCCGATACCATCCGCTGCGCCGCCGGCGTGGCCGCGCGTGCGCTCAACAGTTCGGAGGCAGTGATCACCACGCTAGCCGAATTACCTGGCGACGGCATCTGCTCGGCCACCGTCGAGGGGCTGATCCTGGGCAGCTACCGATTCAGCGCCTTCCGCAGCGACAAGACCGCGCCCAAAGACGCCGGACTCCGCAAAATCACCGTGCTCTGCTGTGCAAAGGACGCCAAGAAGCGCGCGTTGCACGGTGCGGCCGTCGCGACCGCGGTGGCCACCGCCCGGGACTTGGTCAACACTCCCCCAAGCCACCTGTTTCCCGCCGAGTTCGCTAAGCGCGCAAAGACTTTGAGCGAATCTGTCGGCCTCGACGTGGAAGTTATCGACGAAAAGGCGCTGAAGAAGGCCGGCTATGGCGGGGTGATTGGTGTCGGCCAGGGCTCGTCGCGGCCGCCGCGACTGGTGCGGTTGATTCATCGGGGATCGCGGCTGGCCAAGAACCCCCAAAAGGCCAAGAAGGTGGCCTTGGTTGGCAAGGGGATCACCTTCGATACCGGCGGCATCTCGATCAAGCCGGCAGCGTCGATGCACCACATGACCTCGGACATGGGCGGAGCGGCCGCGGTGATCGCCACTGTCACGCTGGCTGCCCGGCTGCGACTGCCGATTGACGTGATCGCCACGGTGCCGATGGCCGAGAACATGCCGTCGGCGACGGCGCAGCGCCCGGGCGACGTGCTGACCCAATACGGTGGGACCACCGTCGAGGTGCTCAACACCGACGCGGAGGGCCGGTTGATCCTGGCCGACGCCATCGTCCGGGCATGTGAGGACAAGCCGGACTATCTGATCGAGACATCCACGTTGACCGGTGCGCAAACGGTGGCGCTGGGGACGCGCATACCGGGTGTGATGGGCAGCGACGAGTTCCGCGACCGGGTCGCCGCGATCTCGCAGCGGGTGGGCGAGAACGGCTGGCCGATGCCGCTGCCCGATGACCTCAAGGATGACTTGAAATCCACGGTGGCCGACCTGGCCAATGTGAGTGGCCAGCGTTTCGCAGGCATGCTGGTGGCCGGGGTTTTCCTGCGTGAGTTCGTCGCCGAATCGGTGGATTGGGCGCACATCGACGTGGCCGGCCCGGCCTACAACACCGGCAGCGCCTGGGGTTACACGCCCAAGGGCGCCACCGGTGTGCCCACCCGCACCATGTTCGCGGTGCTCGAGGACATCGCGAAGAACGGGTAGGCGGCCGCCCGGACCCAAAGCACTTCACGAGTAGCGGTTAGATCACCCGCAGCCGCGCGGTACTGCGCAGCGCCTGCGGCAGCACCCGGGAGATGCCGTATAGCGCATAGGCTTCCGGCGCGACCGGTCTGATCGGCTTCTTCTTCTTGACCGCGGACACGATCGCGTCGGCTACCTTGTCCGGCCCGTAGCTGCGCAGCGCAAACATCTTGTCGATCTGCCCCCGCCGGCCGTCGATCTTCTCCTCGTCGGTTCCGGGCGCGTGGAAACCGGTGGTAGCGACGATGTTGGTGTCAATGACACCGGGGCAGATGGTGGTCAGTCCGACACCGGCGGCATCGAGTTCGGCCCGCAAACAGTCGGAGAACATGTAGGTCGCCGCTTTGGAGGTGCAGTACGCGCTGAGCGACTGCAGCGGCGCATAGGCGGCCATCGACGACACGTTGACGATGTGCCCGCCAGTCCCCCGCTCGACCAGACGCTGCCCAAAAGCGCGGCAACCGTTCACCACGCCGCCCAGGTTGACGGCCAGCACCCGGTCGAACTGCTCAGCCGGGGTGTCCAGGAACCGACCCGCCTGGCCGATGCCGGCGTTGTTGACGACAATGTCGGGGACCCCGTGTTCGGCGCTGACCCGCTCGGCGAATGCCTCGACCGCCTCGGCGTCGGACACGTCGAGCACATAGGGGTACGCGATGCCACCACGTGCGGCGATCTCGGCGGCGGTGTCCTTGACGGTGGCCTCGTCGATGTCGCTGATAACGATCTCTGCACCCTCACGAGCAAAGGCGAGCGCGGTCTCGCGGCCGATTCCGCTGCCCGCCCCGGTAACCGACACCAGCGTGTCACCGAAGTACCCGCGGGGCCGTCCGACCTGGGCGCGTAACAGCGCGCGGCTCGGCTGCTTGCCGTCGGCCAGGTCGGCGAAGTCGTGCACGGCGGCCGCCATCACCTGCGGGTGCGACATCGGCGAAAAGTGACCAGCTTTGATGTCACGCCGCCAGAGCCGCGGCACCCAGCGCGCCGTCTGGTCGTATCCGTAGGGCCGCACGTAGGGGTCCTGGGAATTGACGATCAGCTGCACCGGCACATCAACTATCGGAATGGCCCGGCCGCGGCGGCTGCTGGAAAACGACCGAAAGTAGTTTGCGGGGTAAGTCTTGACCGAGTGGGCGGCATCACGGGCCAGCGTCTCCGAGTGATGAATCTGGTCGACGGGAATGTCGCCGACCATGTTGCGGCGGACGGCCGCACTCGACAGCGCAACCCGAAGCAGCAGCGGTGCGACCACCGGTACCGAGAACAAGGCCATGTAGCTCAACCGCAGTGTCTGGCTGATCGCCCGTAGAAAGGTTCGCGGACGCCAAGGCCGCCGCAGACCGCCATAAACGTAGTTGACCAGGTGGTCTTGACTGGGGCCGGACACCGACGTGAACGAGGCGACCCGATCACTGGCTCCGGGCCGGCGCAGGTACTCCCACACCCCCACCGAACCCCAGTCATGGGCCAGCACGTGCACCGGCTCACCGGGGCTCAGCTCGCCGATGACGGCGTCGAAATCGTCGGCGAAATGGGCCATGGTGTAGGCCGAAATGGGTTTGGGCACCGATGAGCGACCGACACCACGGTTGTCGTAGCGAACGATCCGGAACCGTTCGGCCAGCAGCGGAACGACACCGTCCCACAGCACGTGCGAGTCCGGAAAGCCATGCACCAGCACGACGGTCGGGCCGTCGGGATTGCCTTCGTGGTAGACCGCGATGCGAACGCCATCCGGGCTGTCGACCAGACGGGACATCTGTTGTGTTGCCGGCATCGCACCTCCGCCCACCGGGACTTGCTGTTGCAACCAGTCGCCCAAACCGTAGCAAGGACGGCCGACTGCACCGATGTCCCCGCCGAGGTGTCGGCAACGGCCGCCGGGGCCACCAACTCGCCGCGCCCTGGATGTGTGTCGCTCCGGGCGCAGTGACAGGATAGGTTTCGACATCCACCTGGGTTCCGCACCCGGTGCGCGACCGTGTGATAGGCCAGAGGTGGACCTGCGCCGACCGACGATCGATCGAGGAGTCAACAGAAATGGCCTTCTCCGTCCAGATGCCGGCACTCGGTGAGAGCGTCACCGAGGGGACGGTTACCCGCTGGCTCAAACAGGAAGGCGACACGGTCGAACTCGACGAGCCCCTCGTGGAGGTGTCGACCGACAAGGTCGACACCGAAATCCCCTCGCCGGCCGCGGGTGTGCTGACCAAGATCATCGCCCAGGAGGATGACACGGTCGAGGTCGGCGGCGAGCTCGCTGTCATTGGCGACGCCAAGGATGCCGGCGAGGCCGCGGCCCCGGCACCCGAGAAAGTCCCTGCGGCCCAACCCGAGTCCAAGCCGGCACCCGAACCACCACCGGTCCAACCGACGTCCGGAGCGCCTGCTGGTGGCGATGCCAAGCCGGTGCTGATGCCCGAGCTCGGCGAATCGGTGACCGAGGGGACCGTCATTCGTTGGCTGAAGAAGATCGGGGATTCGGTTCAGGTTGACGAGCCACTCGTGGAGGTGTCCACCGACAAGGTGGACACCGAGATCCCGTCCCCGGTGGCTGGGGTCTTGGTCAGTATCAGCGCCGACGAGGACGCCACGGTGCCCGTCGGCGGCGAGTTGGCCCGGATCGGTGTCGCTGCCGACATCGGCGCCGCGCCCGCCCCCAAGCCCGCACCCAAGCCCGTCCCCGAGCCAGCGCCGACGCCGAAGGCCGAACCCGCACCATCGCCGCCGGCGGCCCAGCCAGCCGGTGCGGCCGAGGGCGCACCGTACGTGACGCCGCTGGTGCGAAAGCTGGCGTCGGAAAACAACATCGACCTCGCCGGGGTGACCGGCACCGGAGTGGGTGGTCGCATCCGCAAACAGGATGTGCTGGCCGCGGCTGAGCAAAAGAAGCGGGCGAAAGCACCGGCGCCGGCCGCCCAGGCCGCCGCCGCGCCGGCCCCGAAAGCGCCGCCTGCCCCTGCGCCGGCGTTGGCACATCTACGGGGCACCACCCAGAAGGCCAGCCGGATTCGTCAGATCACCGCCAACAAGACCCGCGAATCTTTGCAGGCAACGGCACAGCTGACACAAACCCATGAGGTCGACATGACCAAGATCGTGGGGCTACGGGCCCGGGCCAAGGCGGCGTTCGCCGAGCGTGAGGGCGTGAACCTGACCTTCCTGCCGTTCTTCGCCAAGGCCGTGATCGATGCCCTCAAGATTCACCCGAACATCAACGCTAGCTACAACGAGGACACCAAGGAGATCACCTACTACGACGCCGAGCACCTAGGATTCGCTGTCGACACCGAGCAGGGCCTGCTCTCCCCGGTCATCCACGACGCCGGCGATCTGTCACTGGCCGGTCTGGCGCGGGCGATCGCCGATATCGCGGCCCGTGCCCGGTCGGGCAACCTGAAACCCGACGAGTTGTCCGGCGGCACCTTCACCATCACCAACATCGGTAGCCAGGGCGCGTTGTTCGACACCCCGATCCTGGTTCCGCCGCAGGCCGCCATGCTGGGCACCGGGGCGATCGTCAAGCGGCCGCGGGTGGTCGTCGATGCCAGCGGCAACGAGTCGATCGGGGTGCGCTCGGTCTGCTACCTCCCGTTGACCTATGACCATCGGCTCATCGACGGCGCCGACGCCGGACGTTTCCTCACCACGATCAAGCACCGCCTCGAAGAGGGAGCGTTCGAGGCCGATTTAGGACTGTGATGGCCAACGCCGTTGTCGCGATCGCGGGTTCGTCTGGCTTGATCGGCTCTGCCCTGACCGCGGCGCTGCGCGCGGCCGACCACACGGTGCTGCGGATCGTGCGCCGGGCACCTGCGAATTCCGAAGAACTGCACTGGAATCCCGAAAGCGGCGAATTCGATCCGCACGCGCTCACCGATGTCGACGCCGTGGTCAACCTCTGCGGCGTCAACATCGCCCAGCGTCGGTGGTCGGGGGCTTTCAAACAGAGCCTGCGCGACAGCCGGATCACACCCACCGAGGTGCTATCCGCCGCAGTCGCCGACGCCGGCGTCGCTACCTTGATCAACGCCAGCGCGGTGGGCTACTACGGAAACACCAAGGACCGGGTGGTCGACGAAAACGACTCGGCGGGAACAGGTTTTCTGGCCCAGCTGTGCGTTGACTGGGAAACCGCCACGCGGCCGGCGCAGCAGAGCGGTGCCCGCGTGGTGCTGGCCCGGACCGGAGTGGTGCTGTCTCCGGCGGGGGGCATGCTGCGACGCATGCGGCCACTGTTTTCGGTGGGCCTGGGCGCGCGGCTGGGCAGCGGCCGGCAATATATGTCATGGATCAGCCTGGAGGACGAGGTGCGGGCGCTGCAGTTCGCTATCGCGCAGCCCAACCTGTCCGGCCCGGTGAACTTGACCGGGCCGGCCCCCGTTACCAACGCCGAATTCACCACCGCGTTTGGCCGCGCCGTCAACCGCCCTACCCCGCTGATGTTGCCTAGCGTCGCGGTACGCGCGGCGTTTGGTGAGTTCGCCGACGAGGGGTTGCTCATTGGTCAGCGCGCCATCCCCTCCGCGCTGGAGCGAGCCGGATTTCAGTTCCACCACAACACCATTGGCGAGGCGCTCGGCTACGCCACCACCCGGCCCGGCTAGGCTTGACCCCGTCTGCCCAGCCGTGCGCTGGCGGCCGAGTAGCCTAGCTATCGTGACGGGTTCTATCCGGTCGAAGCTGTCCGCGATCGACGTCCGCCAGCTGGGGACCGTCGACTACCGGACCGCGTGGCAGCTACAGCGAGAGCTAGCCGACGCCCGGGTCGCCGGCGGCGCCGACACGCTGCTGCTGTTGGAACACCCCGCGGTCTACACCGCCGGACGGCGTACCGAGACACACGAGCGACCCATTGACGGCACTCCGGTCGTCGACACCGACCGCGGCGGCAAGATCACCTGGCACGGTCCGGGGCAATTGGTCGGCTACCCGATCATCGGGCTGGCCGAACCCCTCGACGTGGTCAATTACGTTCGGCGCCTTGAAGAATCGCTGATCCAAGTCTGCGCCGATCTGGGCCTGCACGCCGGCCGCGTCGACGGCCGGTCCGGGGTCTGGCTGCCCGGCAGGCCGGCGCGCAAGGTCGCGGCCATCGGTGTCCGGGTGTCGCGGGCGACGACACTGCACGGGTTTGCGCTCAACTGCGATTGTGATTTGGCTGCCTTCACCGCCATCGTGCCATGCGGAATCAGTGACGCCGCAGTGACATCGCTGTCCGCCGAACTCGGCCGTACGGTCACCGTCGACGAGGTCCGCGCGACGGTCGCCGCCGCTGTCTGCGCCGCTCTGGACGGCGTCCTACCGGTCGGTGACCGCGTGCCCTCACACGCCGTACCATCGCCGTTATGAGTGTCGCTGCCGAGGGCCGGCGCCTGTTACGCCTGGAGGTGCGCAACGCGCAGACCCCAATCGAGCGCAAACCGCCGTGGATCAAGACACGAGCCCGCATCGGGCCGGAGTACACCGAGCTGAAGAACCTGGTCCGCCGCGAGGGGCTGCACACGGTCTGCGAGGAGGCCGGCTGCCCCAACATCTTCGAATGCTGGGAGGACCGAGAAGCCACCTTCCTGATCGGCGGTGACCAGTGCACCCGCCGATGCGATTTCTGCCAGATCGACACCGGAAAGCCCGCCGAGCTGGACCGCGACGAGCCACGCCGAGTCGCCGACAGCGTGCGCACGATGGGCCTGCGCTATGCCACCGTCACCGGCGTGGCTCGCGACGACCTGCCTGACGGCGGGGCCTGGCTGTACGCCGCGACCGTGCGCGCCATCAAGGAACTCAATCCGTCGACCGGCGTCGAACTGCTGATTCCCGACTTCAACGGCGAACCAACCCGGCTGGCCGAGGTCTTCGAGTCCGGCCCGGAAGTCCTGGCACACAATGTCGAAACCGTGCCCCGTATCTTCAAGCGGATCCGGCCGGCGTTCACGTACCGGCGCAGCCTGGGTGTGCTTACCGCTGCGCGCGACGCCGGCCTGGTCACCAAGAGCAACCTCATCCTCGGCCTGGGCGAAACCTCCGACGAGGTGCGCACCGCCCTGGGCGATCTGCGCGACGCCGGCTGCGACATCGTTACCATCACCCAATACCTGCGGCCGTCGGCGCGCCACCATCCGGTCGAGCGCTGGGTGAAGCCCGAGGAGTTCGTCCAGTTCGCGCGATTCGCCGAAGGGCTGGGCTTCGCCGGGGTATTGGCGGGACCCCTGGTTAGGTCGTCATATCGGGCGGGCCGGCTCTACGAACAGGCACGTAACTCACGGGCCTTGGCATCCCGCTAGCCAGCGTTTACGTATTCTGGACGATTATGGCGAAACCCCGAAATGCCGCTGAAAGCAAGGCCGCCAAAGCTCAGGCAAACGCTGCTCGTAAGGCTGCCGCCCGCCAGCGCCGCGCTCAGCTGTGGCAAGCGTTCACCCTGCAGCGCAAGGAGGATAAGCGCCTGCTGCCGTACATGATTGGTGCTTTCTTGCTGATCGTGGGCGCATCGGTGGGGGTCGGGGTGTGGGCTGGCGGGTTCACCATGTTCACGATGATCCCGCTGGGGGTGCTGCTGGGTGCACTGGTGGCGTTCGTCATCTTCGGCCGGCGAGCCCAGCGAACGGTTTACCGCAAAGCCGAAGGCCAAACCGGCGCAGCCGCCTGGGCGCTGGACAACCTGCGGGGCAAGTGGCGGGTGACGCCCGGGGTGGCCGCCACCGGCAACCTCGACGCCGTGCACCGGGTGATCGGCCGGCCCGGTGTCATCTTCGTCGGCGAGGGATCAGCGGCCCGCGTCAAACCACTGCTGGCTCAGGAGAAAAAGCGCACCGCGCGACTGGTCGGGGACGTGCCGATCTACGACATTATCGTCGGCAACGGCGATGGCGAGGTTCCGCTGGCCAAGTTGGAGCGCCACCTCACCCGCCTTCCGGCCAACATCACGGTCAAGCAGATGGACACGGTGGAGTCGCGACTGGCGGCGCTGGGTTCGCGTGCCGGTGCGGGCGTCATGCCCAAGGGACCGCTACCCACCACGGCCAAGATGCGCAGCGTCCAGCGCACGGTCCGCCGTAAGTAACGCGGCTCAGCGTCGCACCACCGCCGTAGCAGTGAGCCGATCGTGCAGCCCACGCCCGTCCGAGTCGGTGAACAGCGGCGGAACCACCAGCCCGATCAGCAGGCCACGCACCACCAGACGGCCGATCCCCACCGGCCGCCGGCCACCCACTGCCACCACGACCAGACCCAGCATCAACTGCCCGGGTGTGAATCCGAACAAGCGGACCGCCGCCACCCCGAGCAGCAGCCAAATCACCAGGACAACCGTCGACAGCATCGGGGTCGACCAAACACCGAATTCCACGCCCAGCAACGCCAGACCGTAGGCGATCAGCCAGTCGATCAGCAGAGCCGCCAGCCGGCGCCCCATCGGAGCCAGCGAACCCGGTCCGGTGTCCGGCAAGCCCAGCGTCTTGCCGGGATAGTCGGGCGGCGATTTCGCCGTCATCGGGCAGACCCGATAACCAGGTTCCCGTTCGGCATGCCACCGGTTACGATCTTGCCGACCATGGCCCCACAATAGGGCCGGGGAGACCCGGCGTCAGTGGTGGGCGGCACGGTCAGTAACGTCTGCGCAACACGGGGTTGACTGACGGGCAATATCGGCTCCATAGCGTCGGCCGCGGATACAGTAAAGGAGCATTCTGTGACGGAAAAGACGCCCGACGACGTCTTCAAACTTGCCAAGGACGAGAAGGTCGAATATGTCGACGTCCGGTTCTGTGACCTGCCTGGCATCATGCAGCACTTCACGATTCCGGCTTCGGCCTTTGACAAGAGCGTGTTTGACGACGGCTTGGCCTTTGACGGCTCGTCGATTCGCGGGTTCCAGTCGATCCACGAATCCGACATGTTGCTTCTTCCCGATCCCGAGACGGCGCGCATCGACCCGTTCCGCGCGGCCAAGACGCTGAATATCAACTTCTTTGTGCACGACCCGTTCACCCTGGAGCCGTACTCCCGCGACCCGCGCAACATCGCCCGCAAGGCCGAGAACTACCTGATCAGCACTGGCATCGCCGACACCGCATACTTCGGCGCCGAGGCCGAGTTCTACATTTTCGATTCGGTGAGCTTCGACTCGCGCGCCAACGGCTCCTTCTACGAGGTGGACGCCATCTCGGGGTGGTGGAACACCGGCGCGGCGACCGAGGCCGACGGCAGTCCCAACCGGGGCTACAAGGTCCGCCACAAGGGCGGGTATTTCCCAGTGGCCCCCAACGACCAATACGTCGACCTGCGCGACAAGATGCTGACCAACCTGATCAACTCCGGCTTCATCCTGGAGAAGGGCCACCACGAGGTGGGCAGCGGCGGACAGGCCGAGATCAACTACCAGTTCAATTCGCTGCTGCACGCCGCCGACGACATGCAGTTGTACAAGTACATCATCAAGAACACCGCCTGGCAGAACGGCAAAACGGTCACGTTCATGCCCAAGCCGCTGTTCGGCGACAACGGGTCCGGCATGCACTGTCATCAGTCGCTGTGGAAGGACGGGGCCCCGCTGATGTACGACGAGACGGGTTATGCCGGTCTGTCGGACACGGCCCGTCATTACATCGGCGGCCTGTTACACCACGCGCCGTCGCTGCTGGCCTTCACCAACCCGACGGTGAACTCCTACAAGCGGCTGGTTCCCGGTTACGAGGCCCCGATCAACCTGGTCTATAGCCAGCGCAACCGGTCGGCATGCGTGCGCATCCCGATCACCGGCAGCAACCCGAAGGCCAAGCGGCTGGAGTTCCGAAGCCCCGACTCGTCGGGCAACCCGTATCTGGCGTTCTCGGCCATGCTGATGGCAGGCCTGGACGGTATCAAGAACAAGATCGAGCCGCAGGCGCCCGTCGACAAGGATCTCTACGAGCTGCCGCCGGAAGAGGCCGCGAGTATCCCGCAGACTCCGACCCAGCTGTCAGATGTGATCGACCGTCTCGAGGCCGACCACGAATACCTCACCGAAGGAGGGGTGTTCACAAACGACCTGATCGAGACGTGGATCAGTTTCAAGCGCGAAAACGAGATCGAGCCGGTCAACATCCGGCCGCATCCCTACGAATTCGCGCTGTACTACGACGTTTAAGGACTCTTCGCAGTCCGGGTGTAGAGGGAGCGGCGTGTCGTTGCCAGGGCGGGCGTCGAGGTTTTTCGATGGGTGACGGTGGCCGGCAACGGCGCGCCGACCACCGCTGCGAAGAGCCCGTTTAAGAACGTTCAAGGACGTTTCAGCCGGGTGCCACAACCCGCTTGGCAATCATCTCCCGACCGCCGAGCGGGTTGTCTTTCACATGCGCCGAAACTCAAGCCACGTCGTCGCCCAGGCGTGTCGTCGCGGCCGGTTCAGGTTAAGTGTCGGGGATTCGTCGTGCGGGCGGGCGTCCACGCTGACCAACGGGGCAGTCAACTCCCGAACACTTTGCGCACTACCGCCTTTGCCCGCCGCGTCACCCGTAGGTAGTTGTCCAGGAATTCCCCACCGTCGTCGTTTCGCCAGCCGGCCGCGACCGCGACCGCATTGAGCTGGCGCCCGGGTCCCGGCAGCTGGTCGGTGGGCTTGCCGCGCACCAACACCAGCGCGTTGCGGGCCCGGGTGGCGGTCAGCCAGGCCTGACGGAGCAGCTCCACGTCGGCTGCGGGAACCAGATCGGCGGCCGCGATGACATCCAGGGATTGCAGCGTCGAGGTGTTGTGCAGGGCGGGAACCTGGTGCGCATGCTGTAGCTGCAGCAACTGCACGGTCCATTCGATGTCGGCCAGTCCGCCGCGGCCCAGTTTGGTGTGTGTGTTGGGGTCGGCACCGCGCGGCAACCGCTCGGACTCGATACGGGCCTTGATGCGGCGAATCTCGCGCACCGAGTCAGCGGACACACCGTCGGGCGGATACCGCGTTTTGTCGACCATCCGTAGGAATCGCTGACCCAACTCGGCATCGCCGGCAACCGCGTGTGCGCGTAGCAGGGCCTGGATCTCCCATGGCTGTGCCCACTGCTCGTAGTATGCGGCGTAGGACCCCAGGGTGCGGACCAGCGGACCGTTGCGGCCCTCGGGTCGCAAATTGGCGTCGAGCTCCAGCGGCGGATCGACGCTGGGTGTCCCCAGCAGCGCCCGAACCCGCTCGGCGATCGATGTCGACCATTTCACCGCCCGTGCATCGTCGACGCCGGTGGCCGGCTCACAGACGAACATCACGTCGGCATCCGACCCGTAGCCCAACTCGGCACCACCCAGCCGACCCATGCCGATGACCGCGATGGCCGCCGGGGCGCGATCGTCGTCGGGAAGGCTGGCCCGGATCATGACGTCCAGCGCGGCCTGCAGCACCGCCACCCACACCGACGTCAACGCCCGGCACACCTCGGTGACCTCGAGCAGGCCGAGCAGGTCCGCCGAACCGATGCGGGCCAGCTCTCGACGACGCAGCGTGCGCGCGCCGGCGATGGCCCGCTCCGGGTCGGGGTAGCGGCTCGCCGAGGCGATCAGCGCCCGAGCCACGGCGGCGGGCTCGGTCTCGAGCAGCTTCGGGCCCGCAGGCCCGTCCTCGTACTGCTGGATGACCCGCGGCGCGCGCATCAACAGATCCGGCACATACGCCGAGGTACCCAAGACATGCATGAGCCGCTTGGCCACCGCGGGCTTGTCCCGCAGCGTGGCCAGGTACCAGCTTTCGGTGGCCAGCGCCTCACTGAGCCGCCGGTAGGCCAGCAGTCCGCCGTCGGGATCGGGGGCATACGACATCCAGTCCAGCAGCCTGGGCAGCAGCACCGACTGCACCCGTCCGCGCCGGCCGCTTTGATTGACCAACGCCGACATGTGTTTCAACGCGGTCTGCGGTCCCTCGTAGCCCAGCGCGGCCAGCCGGCGCCCCGCGGCCTCCAACGTCATGCCGTGGGCGATCTCCAACCCGGTCGGGCCGATCGATTCCAGCAGCGGTTGATAGAAGAGTTTGGTGTGTAACTTCGACACCCGCACGTTCTGCTTCTTGAGTTCCTCCCGCAGCACCCCGGCCGCATCGTTTCGGCCATCGGGCCGGATGTGGGCCGCGCGCGCCAGCCAGCGCACTGCCTCCTCGTCTTCGGGATCGGGAAGCAGGTGGGTGCGCTTGAGCCGCTGCAACTGCAGTCGGTGCTCGAGCAGCCTGAGGAACTCATACGACGCGGTCATGTTCGCCGCGTCCTCACGCCCGATGTAGCCGCCTTCGCCCAACGCCGCCAATGCGTCCACCGTGGACGCCACCCGTAACGACTCGTCGCTACGGGCATGAACCAGCTGCAGTAGCTGTACGGCGAACTCCACGTCGCGCAATCCGCCGCTGCCGAGTTTGAGCTCGCGGCCGCGGACATCGGCGGGCACCAGCTGCTCCACCCGCCGCCGCATGGCCTGCACCTCGACCACAAAGTCTTCGCGCTCGCAGGCTCGCCACACCATCGGCATCAAGGCGGTCAGGTAACGCTCGCCAAGTTCCGCGTCGCCAACGACTGGCCGTGCTTTCAGCAACGCCTGAAACTCCCAGGTCTTGGCCCAGCGCTGGTAGTAGGCGATGTGCGACTCGAGCGTACGGACCAGCTCCCCGTTGCGCCCCTCCGGACGCAGGGCGGCGTCCACCTCGAAAAAGGCCGCCGAGGCCACCCGCATCATCTCGCTGGCCACGCGCGCGTTGCGCGGGTCGGAGCGCTCGGCAACGAATATGACATCGACGTCGCTGACGTAGTTCAGTTCGCGCGCACCGCACTTGCCCATCGCGATGACCGCCAGGCGCGGTGGCGGGTGCTCGCCGCACACGCTCGCCTCGGCCACGCGCAGCGCCGCCGCCAGAGCGGCGTCCGCGGCGTCCGCCAGGCGTGCGGCCACCACGGTGAATGGCAGCACCGGTTCGTCCTCGACCGTCGCGGCCAGGTCGAGAGCGGCCAGCATTAGCACGTAGTCGCGGTACTGGGTTCGCAATCGGTGCACGAGCGAGCCCGGCATACCCTCCGATTCCTCGACGCACTCGACGAACGACCGCTGCAGCTGGTCATGGGACGGCAGTGTGACCTTGCCCCGCAGCAATTTCCAGGACTGCGGATGGGCGACCAGGTGATCGCCCAACGCCAGCGACGAGCCCAGCACCGAGAACAGCCGCCCGCGCAGACTGCGTTCGCGCAGCAGAGCCGCGTTGAGCTCGTCCCATCCGGTGTCTGGATTCTCCGACAGCCGGATCAAGGCGCGCAGCGCGGCATCGGCGTCCGGAGCGCGTGACAGCGACCACAGCAGGTCGACGTGCGCCTGATCCTCGTGCCGATCCCACCCCAGCTGAGCCAGACGCTCACCAGCAGGGGGGTCAACTAATCCGAGCCGGCCAACGCTGGGCAACTTCGGCCGCTGCGTGGCGAGTTTGGTCACGACCACGACGGTAGCGCAAAGCGCGTCGGCGTCGGATCAACCGGTAGATCTGGGCTACAGCGACAGGTAGGTGCGCAGCTCGTATGGCGTGACGTGGCTGCGGTAGTTCGCCCACTCCGTGCGCTTGTTGCGCAAGAAAAAGTCAAAAACGTGCTCCCCCAAGGCCTCCGCGACGAGTTCGGAGGCCTCCATGGCGCGCAGCGCACTATCCAAACTGGACGGCAATTCTCGGTACCCCATCGCTCGGCGTTCCTCGGGTGTGAGGTCCCATACGTTGTCCTCGGCCTGCGGGCCCAGCACGTAACCCTTCTCTACACCCCGCAATCCCGCGGCCAGCAGCACGGCGAATGTCAGATAGGGATTGCACGCCGAATCAGGGCTGCGTACTTCGACCCGCCGCGACGAGGTCTTGTGCGGCGTGTACATCGGCACCCGCACTAGGGCGGATCGGTTGGCGGCCCCCCACGACGCGGCCGTGGGCGCTTCGCCGCCCTGCACCAGCCGCTTGTAAGAGTTGACCCACTGATTTGTGACCGCGCTGATCTCGCAAGCGTGCTCCAGGATCCCGGCGATGAACGATTTACCCACTTCCGACAGCTGCAGCGGATCATCAGCGCTGTGGAACGCGTTGACATCACCCTCGAACAGGCTCATGTGGGTGTGCATCGCCGAGCCCGGGTGCTGGCCGAATGGCTTGGGCATGAACGACGCCCGGGCGCCCTCTTCCAGCGCGACTTCTTTGATGACGTAGCGGAAGGTCATCACGTTGTCAGCCATCGACAGAGCGTCGGCAAACCGCAGGTCGATCTCCTGCTGGCCGGGTGCGCCTTCGTGATGGCTGAACTCCACCGAGATGCCCATGAATTCCAGGGCATCGATCGCGTGGCGGCGAAAGTTCAAGGCGGAGTCGTGCACCGCTTGGTCGAAATAGCCGGCGTTGTCGACCGGGACGGGCACCGACCCGTCCTCGGGTCCGGGCTTGAGCAGGAAGAACTCGATTTCGGGATGCACGTAGCAGGAGAAGCCGAGTTCGCCGGCCTTCGTCAGCTGCCGCCGCAACACGTGCCGCGGGTCCGCCCACGACGGCGAGCCGTCCGGCATGGTGATGTCGCAAAACATCCGCGCTGAGTGGTGGTGGCCGGAACTGGTGGCCCAGGGCAGCACCTGGAAGGTCGACGGGTCCGGGTGCGCCACCGTATCGGATTCCGAGACCCGCGCAAAGCCCTCGATCGAGGATCCGTCGAAGCCGATGCCTTCCTCGAAGGCGCCCTCGAGTTCGGCTGGGGCGATGGCGACCGACTTGAGGAAACCGAGCACGTCTGTGAACCACAGCCGGACGAAGCGGATGTCGCGTTCTTCCAGGGTACGAAGAACGAATTCCTTCTGTCGGTCCATACCTCGAACAGTATGCACTGTCTGTTAAAACCGTGTTACCGATGCCCGGCCAGAAGCGTTGCGGGGCGGCCCGCAAGGGGAGTGCGCGGTGAGTTCAGGGCGCGCACCGCAGACTCGTCGGCGGCAAGGTCCCGTCGAGAAAATAGTGCATCACCGCAGAGTCCACACACTGGTTGCCATCGAACACCGCAGTGTGTTGGGTGCCGTCGAAGGTGATCAGCGGTGCGCCCAGCTGGCGGGCCAGGTCTACCCCGGACTGATACGGAGTGGCCGGGTCGTGGGTGGTGGACACCACGACGACCTTGCCAGCCCCGGCCGGCGCCGCGGGGTGCGGCGTCGACGTTGCCGGCACCGGCCACAGCGCGCACAGATCGCGGGGGGCGGATCCGGTGAACTGCCCGTAGCTAAGGAACGGGGCGACCTGACGGATCCGTTGGTCGGCGGCCACCCAGGCCGCTGGATCGGCCGGTGTGGGCGCATCGACGCACCGAACCGCGTTGAACGCGTCCTGGTCGTTGCTGTAGTGCCCGTCTGCATCCCGGCCGTCATAGTCGTCGGCAAGCACCAGCAAGTCGCCGGCGTCGCTGCCGCGCTGCAGCCCCAGCAGACCACTGGTCAGGTACTTCCAGCGCTGAGGGCTGTACAGCGCGTTGATGGTGCCCGTCGTCGCGTCGGCGTAGCTCAGGCCACGTGGATCCGACGTCTTACCCGGCTTCTGCACCAGCGGGTCAACCAGGGCGTGGTAGCGGTTGACCCACTGGGCCGAGTCGGTGCCCAGAGGGCAGGCCGGCGAGCGGGCGCAGTCGGCGGCGTAGTCATTGAAAGCGGTCTGAAATCCCGCCATTTGGCTGATGCTTTCCTCGATTGGGCTAACGGCTGGATCGATAGCGCCGTCGAGGACCATCGCCCGCACATGAGTACCGAACCGTTCCAGGTAAGCGGTGCCCAACTCGGTGCCGTAGCTGTATCCGAGGTAGTTGATCTGATCGTCACCTAACGCTTGGCGAACCATGTCCATGTCCCGTGCGACGGACGCGGTACCGATATTGGCCAAGAAGCTGAAGCCCATCCGGTCAACACAGTCCTGGGCCAACTGCCGGTAGACCTGTTCGACGTGGGTGACACCGGCCGGACTGTAGTCGGCCATCGGATCGCGCCGGTACGCGTCGAACTCGGCGTCGGTGCGACACCGCAACGCAGGGGTCGAGTGGCCGACCCCTCTCGGGTCGAAGCCCACCAGGTCGAAGTGGCGGAGAATGTCGGTGTCGGCGATCGCGGGTGCCATAGCGGCGACCATGTCGACCGCCGACGCCCCGGGTCCCCCAGGATTGACCAGCAGTGCTCCGAATCGCTGTCCCGTCGCGGGGACGCGGATCACCGCCAACTTCGCTTGTGTCCCACCGGGTTGGTCGTAGTCGACGGGGACGGACACCGTCGCGCAGCGTGCAGTGCGAATTTCGCTGGTGTCGGCGATGAACTCGCGGCAGCTGTTCCAACTCTGTTGCGGCGCCACGACCGGCGCACCCGGGGTTTGGCCGGCGCCGGGTTCTTCAGTCGCGCCGGCCAACGGGGGCGCTGCTAGGGGCAGTCCGCCGAGCAGCAACCCGAAGGACAGCAGCGCCGAGCTCAACGGTCTGCGGCGCCACATGGCCGCCATCGTCTCACCGGCGAATACCTGTGACGGCGCGAAATGATCACACCTTCGTTTCTTCGCCCCGCTAGCACTTGGCGCCGCTGGGCGGCGTGGTGCCGCCGATCAAATACGCCGTCACGTACTCGTCAATGCAGCTGTCGCCCTGGAATACCACCGTGTGCTGGGTTCCGTCGAAGGTCAGCAACGAACCGCGAAGCTGGTTCGCCAGGTCGACCCCGGCCTTGTACGGCGTCGCCGGGTCATGGGTGGTGGATACCACCACCGTCGGCACTAGGCCGGGCGCCGAGACGGCATGGGGCTGACTTGTGGGTGGCACCGGCCAGAACGCGCAGGTGCCCAGCGGCGCATCACCGGTGAACTTCCCGTAGCTCATGAACGGTGCGATCTCCCGGGCGCGGCGGTCTTCGTCGATGACCTTGTCGCGATCGGTAACCGGGGGCTGATCGACGCAATTGATCGCCACCCGCGCGTCACCGGAATTGTTGTAGCGGCCGTGCGAGTCCCGACGCATGTACATGTCGGCCAGAGCCAGCAGGGTGTCTCCGCGATTGTCGACCAGCTCCGACAGCCCGTCGGTCAAGTGTTGCCACAGATTCGGTGAGTACAGCGCCATAATGGTGCCCACGATGGCGTCGCTATAACTCAGCCCGCGCGGATCCTTCGTGCGCGCCGGCCTGCTGATCCTCGGGTTGTCCGGGTCGACCAACGGATCGACCAGGCTGTGGTAGACCTCGACGGCTTTGGCCGGGTCGGCGCCCAGCGGGCAGCCCGCGTTCTTGGCGCAGTCGGCGGCATAGTTGTTGAACGCGTCCTGGAAGCCCTTGGCCTGGCGCAGCTCCGCCTCGATGGGATCGGCATTGGGGTCGACGGCACCGTCGAGAATCATTGCCCGCACCCGCTGCGGAAATTCCTCGGCATACGCGGAGCCGATCCGGGTGCCGTACGAGTAGCCCAGGTAGGTCAGCTTGTCGTCGCCCAACGCCGCGCGAATGGCATCCAGGTCCTTGGCGACGTTGACCGTCCCGACATGGGCCAGAAAGTTCTTGCCCATCTTGTCCACACAGCGACCGACGAATTGCTTGGTCTCGTTCTCGATGTGCGCCACACCCTCCCGGCTGTAGTCAACCTGCGGCTCGGCCCGCAGCCGGTCGTTGTCGGCATCGGAGTTGCACCAGATCGCCGGCCGGGACGACGCCACCCCGCGGGGGTCGAACCCAACCAGGTCGAACCTTTCGTGCACCCGCTTCGGCAATGTCTGGAAGACGCCCAAGGCGGCCTCGATACCGGATTCGCCGGGTCCACCGGGATTTATGACCAGCGAACCGATCTTGTCTCCCGTCGCCGGAAAGCGAATCAGCGCCAGCGCCGCCACGTCACCATCGGGGCGGTCGTAGTCGACCGGTACAGCGAGCTTGCCGCATAACGCGCCGCCGGGGATCTTTACTTGCGGGTTTGACGACCGGCACGGTGTCCACTCCACCGGCTGGCCCAGCTTCGGCTCCGCCATACGAGCGCGTCCCCCGACCACGCGGATGCAGCCCACAAGAACCAACGCCACGGCGGCGAGCGCGGCCCAGATCAACAGCATGCGCGCGATCTTGTCGCGGCGAGACAGCCTCATGCCCACAATGCTGCCAGAGCAGACCCGAGATCCTGGCCAGCGGCCACCGTCGGCCGACTAACCGGCCGCTGCCAGCAGTCCTGCCATCGCCGATGGCGAACTCGTCGGCCATCCCCCATACGTCCGGTAACAGATCCGGGCAAGACACCGACCCGTCGACCGGATCCGGCACGGGCGCGTCGGCCTCGGCGGTGCACAACTGCGACATCAGGTTGGCGCTGGCACCCCGTCCACGCCGGCATGGTGCACCTTGGCCATCGCCCGAGGGCGATCCCCGATGCCGTCCACCCCTTCGACGAACCCATCTCCCACGGCGGTCGCCGGCAGCGACGCGATGTGGCCGCAGATCTCCGAGAGTTCGGCCCGCCCGCCCGGCGACGGCAACCCGATGCCGTGCAAGTGACGATCGATGTGAGGTTCAAGGTTCAGCGCACTGCTGGCAAGCTTTTTCCGAAACCGCGGCCTCGCCTTGATCTGGAGTCAGAACGCGTCACGCAGCCGGTCAAAGGCGTAACCCATGCTCGAGCAAACATGCATGGGCTGAGTGGACGTTTCCAGACACAGCAACTGGCGTCCAGGCCACTGAGCCGCTGCATGCGCGATGGTATGCCGATGGGGGCCCCGGGCGCGTCTGAGGGGAAGAAGTGGCAGACTGTCAGGGTCCGACGAACCCGGGGACCCTAACGGGCCACGAGGATCGACCCGACCACCATTAGGGACAGTGATGTCTGAGCAGACTATCTATGGGGCCAATACCCCCGGAGGCTCCGGGCCGCGGACCAAGATCCGCACCCACCACCTACAGAGATGGAAGGCCGACGGCCACAAGTGGGCCATGCTGACGGCCTACGACTATTCGACGGCCCGGATCTTCGACGAGGCCGGCATCCCGGTGCTGCTGGTCGGTGATTCGGCGGCCAACGTCGTGTACGGCTACGACACCACCGTGCCGATCTCCATCGACGAGCTGATCCCGCTGGTCCGTGGCGTGGTGCGGGGTGCCCCGCACGCACTGGTCGTCGCCGACCTGCCGTTCGGCAGCTACGAGGCGGGGCCCACCGCCGCGTTGGCCGCCGCCACCCGGTTCCTCAAGGACGGCGGCGCACATGCGGTCAAGCTCGAGGGCGGTGAGCGGGTGGCCGAGCAAATCGCCTGTCTGACCGCGGCGGGCATCCCGGTGATGGCACACATCGGCTTCACCCCGCAAAGCGTCAACACCTTGGGCGGCTTCCGGGTGCAGGGCCGCGGCGACGCCGCCGAACAAACCATCGCCGACGCGATCGCCGTCGCCGAAGCCGGAGCGTTTGCCGTCGTGATGGAGATGGTGCCCGCCGAGTTGGCCACCCAGATCACCGGCAAGCTTACCATTCCGACGGTCGGGATCGGCGCTGGGCCCAACTGCGACGGCCAGGTCCTGGTATGGCAGGACATGGCCGGGTTCAGCGGCGCCAAGACCGCCCGCTTCGTCAAACGGTATGCCGATGTCGGTGGTGAACTACGCCGTGCTGCAATGCAATACGCCCAAGAGGTGGCCGGCGGGGTATTCCCCGCTGACGAACACAGTTTCTGACCAAGCCGAATCAGCCCGATGCGCGGGCATTGCGGTGGCGCCCTGGATGCCGTCGACGCCGGATTGCCGGCGCGGACGCGCCAGCGGGACCCATCGGCGTCGCGTTCGCCGGTTGAGCCCGGGGTGAGCCCAGACATTCGATGTGCCCAACACCATCCGCCACAGCCCAATTGATGTGGCACTCTATGCATGCCTATCCCCGACCAACCACCACCGCGGCGACGCATCATGACCGGAGGCGAAGATGCCAGTAGAGGCGCCCAGACCAGCGCGCCATCTGGAGGTCGAGCGCAAGTTCGACGTGATCGAGTCGACGGTGTCGCCGTCGTTCGAGGGCATCGCCGCGGTGGTTCGCGTCGAGCAGTCGCCGACCCAGCAGCTCGACGCGGTGTACTTCGACACACCGTCGCACGACCTGGCGCGCAACCAGATCACCTTGCGGCGCCGCACCGGCGGCGCCGACGCCGGCTGGCATCTGAAGCTGCCGGCCGGACCCGACAAGCGCACCGAGATGCGAGCACCGCTGTCCGCATCAGGCGACGCTGTGCCGGCCGAGTTGTTGGATGTGGTGCTGGCGATCGTCCGCGACCAGCCGGTTCAGCCGGTCGCGCGGATCAGCACTCACCGCGAAAGCCAGATCCTGTACGGCGCCGGGGGCGACGCGCTGGCGGAATTCTGCAACGACGACGTCACCGCATGGTCGGCCGGGGCATTCCACGCCGCTGGTGCAGCGGACAACGGCCCTGCCGAACAGCAGTGGCGCGAATGGGAACTGGAACTGGTCACCACGGATGGGACCGCCGATACCAAGCTACTGGACCGGCTAGCCAACCGGCTGCTCGATGCCGGTGCCGCACCTGCCGGCCACGGCTCCAAACTGGCGCGGGTGCTCGGTGCGACCTCTCCCGGTGAGCTGCCCAACGGCCCGCAGCCGCCGGCGGATCCAGTACACCGCGCGGTGTCCGAGCAAGTCGAGCAGCTGCTGCTGTGGGATCGGGCCGTGCGGGCCGACGCCTATGACGCCGTGCACCAGATGCGAGTGACGACCCGCAAGATCCGCAGCTTGCTGACGGATTCCCAGGAGTCGTTTGGCCTGAAGGAAAGTGCGTGGGTCATCGATGAACTGCGTGAGCTGGCCAATGTCCTGGGCGTAGCCCGGGACGCCGAGGTACTCGGTGACCGCTACCAGCGCGAACTGGACGCGCTGGCGCCGGAGCTGGTACGCGGCCGGGTGCGCGAGCGCCTGGTAGACGGGGCGCGGCGGCGATACCAGACCGGGCTGCGGCGATCACTGATCGCATTGCGGTCGCAGCGGTACTTCCGTCTGCTCGACGCTCTAGACGCGCTTGTGTCCGAACGCGCCCATGCCACTTCTGGGGAGGAATCGGCACCGGTAACCATCGATGCGGCCTACCGGCGAGTCCGCAAAGCCGCAAAAGCCGCAAAGACCGCCGGCGACCAGGCGGGCGACCACCACCGCGACGAGGCATTGCACCTGATCCGCAAGCGCGCGAAGCGATTACGCTACACCGCGGCGGCTACTGGGGCGGACAATGTGTCACAAGAAGCCAAGGTCATCCAGACGTTGCTAGGCGATCATCAAGACAGCGTGGTCAGCCGGGAACATCTGATCCAGCAGGCCATAGCCGCGAACACCGCCGGCGAGGACACCTTCACCTACGGTCTGCTCTACCAACAGGAAGCCGACTTGGCCGAGCGCTGCCGGGAGCAGCTTGAAGCCGCGCTGCGCAAACTCGACAAGGCGGTCCGCAAAGCACGGGATTGAGCCCGCCAGGGGCGGACGAGTTGGCCTGTAAGCCGGATTCTGTTCCGCGCCGCCACAGCCAAGCTAACGGCGGCACGGCGGCGACCATCCATCTGGACACACCGTTACCGGGTGCCTCGAGCGGCCTACCCGCAGGCTCGGGCGAGCAACCCTCAAGCGCCTGCGCGGCCGCACTTTCGGTGCGGCCTTCTTGGCCTTGCTTCGGGTGGGGTTTGCCTAGCCACCCCGGTCACCCGGAATGCTGGTGCGCTCTTACCGCACCGTTTCACCCTTGCCACCACGAGGATGGCGGTCTGTTTTCTGTGGCACTTTCCCGCGAGTCACCTCGGATTGCCGTTAGCAATCACCCTGCTCTGTGAAGTCCGGACTTTCCTCGACTCGACGCTGAACCTCGTGAATCCACACAAGCCCTACGCGAGCCGCGGCCGCCCAGCCAACTCATCCGCGACGACCACGCTACCCCGCTGGGCGGTGTCGCGGCCAGTGTGACCGCTGGACGACACGGCTAGTCGGACAGCTGATCCGGCGGGCAGTCCTTATCGTGGACTGGTGACACGGTGGGACAAACGCGTCGACTCCGGCGACTGGGACGCCATCGCTGCCGAGGTCAGCGAGTACGGTGGCGCACTGCTACCTCGGCTGATCACCCCCGGCGAGGCCGCCCGGCTGCGCAAGCTGTACGCCGACGACGGCCTGTTTCGCTCGACGGTCGATATGGCATCCAAGCGGTACGGCGCCGGGCAGTATCGATATTTCCATGCCCCCTATCCCGAGCCGATCGAGCGTCTCAAGCAGGCGCTGTATCCCAAACTGCTGCCGATAGCGCGCAACTGGTGGGCCAAACTGGGCCGGGAGGCGCCCTGGCCAGACAGCCTTGATGACTGGTTGGCGAGCTGTCATGCCGCCGGCCAAACCCGATCCACAGCGCTGATGTTGAAGTACGGCACCAACGACTGGAACGCCCTACACCAGGATCTCTACGGCGAGTTGGTGTTTCCGCTGCAGGTGGTGATCAACCTGAGCGATCCGGAAACCGACTACACCGGCGGCGAGTTCCTGCTTGTCGAACAGCGGCCTCGCGCCCAATCCCGGGGTACCGCAATGCAACTTCCGCAGGGACATGGTTATGTGTTCACGACCCGTGATCGGCCGGTGCGGACTAGCCGTGGCTGGTCGGCATCTCCAGTGCGCCATGGGCTTTCGACTATTCGTTCCGGCGAACGCTATGCCATGGGGCTGATCTTTCACGACGCAGCCTGATTGCACGCCATCTATAGATAGCCTGTCTGATTCACCAATCGCACCGACGATGCCCCATCGGCGTAGAACTCGGCGATGCTCAGCGATGCCAGATCAAGATGCAACCGATATAGGACGCCCGACCCGGCATCCAACGCCAGCCGCAACAACATTTTGATCGGCGTGACATGTGACACCACCAGCACCGTCGCGCCTTCGTAGCCAACGATGATCCGATCACGTCCCCGCCGAACCCGCCGCAGCACGTCGTCGAAGCTTTCCCCACCCGGGGGCGTGATGCTGGTGTCCTGCAGCCAGCGACGGTGCAGCTCGGGATCGCGTTCTGCGGCCTCCGCGAACGTCAGCCCCTCCCAGGCGCCGAAGTCGGTCTCGACCAGGTCGTCATCGACGACCACGTCCAGGGCCAGGGCTCTGGCGGCGGTCACCGCGGTGTCGTAAGCCCGCTGTAGCGGCGAGGAGACCACCGCAGCGATCCCGCCGCGCCGCGCCAGATACCCGGCCGCCGCACCAACCTGGCGCCACCCCACCTCGTTCAACCCCGGGTTGCCGCGCCCCGAATAGCGGCGTTGCTCCGACAGCTCCGTCTGCCCGTGGCGCAACAAAAGTAGTCGGGTGGGTGTACCGCGGGCGCCGGTCCAGCCGGGAGATGTCGGTGACTCGGTCGCAACGATTTTGGCAGGATCCGCATCCGCCGCAGCCGATTGCGCGGCGGCGTCCATCGCGTCATTGGCCAACCGGTCTGCATACGTGTTCCGGGCACGCGGAACCCACTCGTAGTTGATCCTGCGAAACTGGGACGCCAACGCCTGAGCCTGGACATAGAGCTTCAGCAGATCCGGGTGCTTGACCTTCCACCGCCCGGACATCTGCTCCACCACCAGCTTGGAGTCCATCAGCACCGCGGCCTCGGTGGCACCTAGTTTCACGGCGTCGTCCAAACCGGCTATCAGGCCGCGGTATTCGGCGACGTTGTTCGTCGCCCGGCCGATCGCCTGCTTGGACTCGGCCAGCACGGTGGAGTGATCGGCGGTCCACACCACCGCGCCGTATCCGGCCGGTCCGGGATTGCCCCGCGATCCGCCGTCGGCTTCGATGACAACTTTCACTCCTCAAATCCTTCGAGCCGCAACAAGATCGCTCCGCATTCCGGGCAGCGCACCACTTCATCCTCGGCGGCCGCCGAGATCTGGGCCAGCTCGCCGCGGCCGATCTCGATCCGGCAGGCACCACATCGATGACCTTGCAACCGCCCGGCCCCTGGCCCGCCTCCGGCCCGCTGTCTTTCGTAGAGCCCCGCAAGCTCGGGATCAAGTGTCGCCGTCAGCATGTCGCGTTGCGATGAATGTTGGTGCCGGGCTTGGTCGATTTCGGCAAGTGCCTCGTCCAAAGCCTGCTGGGCGGCGGCCAGGTCGGCCCGCAACGCTTGGAGCGCCCGCGACTCGGCGGTCTGTTGAGCCTGCAGCTCCTCGCGGCGTTCCAGCACCTCCAGCAGGGCATCTTCCAAACTGGCTTGACGGCGTTGCAAGCTGTCGAGCTCGTGCTGCAGATCAGCCAATTGCTTGGCGTCCGTTGCACCCGAAGTGAGCAACGACCGGTCCCGGTCGCCACGCTTACGCACCGCATCGATCTCCGACTCAAAACGCGACACCTGGCCGTCCAAGTCCTCCGCCGCGATTCGCAGGGCCGCCATCCTGTCGTTGGCGGCGTTGTGCTCGGCCTGCACCTGCTGGTAAGCCGCCCGCTGCGGCAGATGGGTAGCCCGATGCGCGATCCGGGTCAGCTCAGCATCCAGCTTCGCCAATTCCAGTAGCGACCGTTGCTGTGCCACTCCGGCTTTCATGCCTGATCTCTCCCAGTTTCGTGATCGAGGTTCCACGGGTCGGTGCAGATGGTGCACACACGCACCGGCAGCGACGAGCCGAAATGAGACCGCAACACTTCGGCGGCCTGGCCGCACCACGGGAATTCGCTTGCCCAATGCGCGACGTCGATCAGGGCCACTTGCGAAGCTCGGCAATGCTCGTCGGCTGGATGATGTCGCAGATCGGCCGTAACGTACGCTTGCACGTCCGCGGCGGCCACGGTGGCAAGCAACGAGTCCCCGGCGCCGCCGCAGACCGCGACCCGCGACACCAGCAGGTCGGGATCCCCGGCGGCGCGCACACCGGTCGCAGTCGGCGGCAACGCGGCCTCCAGACGGGCAACAAAGGTGCGCAGCGGTTCGGGTTTTGGCAGTCTGCCAATCCGGCCTAACCCGCTGCCGACCGGCGGTGGTACCAGCGCGAAGATGTCGAATGCCGGCTCCTCGTAAGGGTGCGCGGCGCGCATCGCCGCCAACACCTCGGCGCGCGCTCGTGCGGGTGCGACGACCTCGACCCGGTCCTCGGCCACCCGTTCGACGGTACCGACGCTGCCTATGGCGGGCGACGCCCCGTCGTGCGCCAGGAACTGCCCGGTACCCGCGACACTCCAGCTGCAGTGCGAGTAGTCGCCGATATGGCCGGCACCGGCCTCAAAGACCGCTGCCCGCACCGCCTCTGAGTTCTCGCGCGGCACATAGATGACCCACTTGTCGAGATCGGCCGCTCCGGGCACCGGGTCGAGAACGGCGTCGACGGTCAGACCAACAGCGTGTGCCAGCGCGTCGGACACACCCGGCGACGCCGAGTCGGCGTTGGTGTGCGCGGTAAACAACGAGCGACCGGTCCGGATCAGGCGGTGCACCAGCACACCCTTTGGCGTGTTGGCCGCGACCGTATCGACCCCACGCAGTAACAACGGGTGGTGCACCAATAGCAGTCCGGCCTGGGGAACCTGGTCCACCACCGCCGGCGTCGCGTCCACCGCAACGGTCACCGAATCCACCACGTCGTCGGGGTCGCCGCACACCAGACCCACCGAATCCCACGACTGGGCAAGCCGCGGCGGGTAGGCCTGGTCCAGCACGTCGATGACATCGGCCAGCCGCACACTCATCGGCGTCCTCCACGCTTTGCCCACTCGGCGATCGCCGCCACCAGCACGGGCCACTCCGGGCGCACCGCCGCCCGCAGGTACCGCGCGTCCAGGCCGACGAAGGTGTCACCGCGGCGCACCGCAATTCCTTTGCTCTGCAAATAGTTTCGTAATCCGTCAGCATCGGCGATGTTGAACAGTACGAAAGGGGCCGCACCATCGACCACCTCGGCACCCACCGATCTCAGTCCGGCCACCATCTCCGCGCGCAGCGCCGTCAACCGCACCGCATCGGCTGCGGCAGCGGCGACCGCCCGGGGGGCGCAGCAAGCAGCGATGGCCGTCAGTTGCAATGTTCCCAACGGCCAGTGCGCTCGCTGCACGGTCAACCGAGCCAGCACGTCTGGCGAGCCGAGCGCGTAGCCCACCCGCAATCCGGCCAGCGACCACGTTTTCGTCAAGCTACGGAGCACCAGCACATCGGGCAGCGAGTCATCGGCCAACGATTGCGGCTCGCCGGGAACCCAATCAGCGAACGCCTCGTCGACCACCAGGATGCGTCCCGGCCGGCGTAACTCGAGCAGCTGCTCGCGGAGGTGCAGCACCGAGGTGGGGTTGGTCGGATTACCCACGACGACAAGGTCGGCGTCGTCAGGCACGTGCGCGGTGTCCAGCACGAACGGCGGCTTTAGGACAACATGGTGCGCCGTGATTCCGGCAGCGCTCAAGGCTATGGCCGGCTCGGTGAACGCGGGCACGACGATTGCTGCCCGCACCGGACTTAGGTTGTGCAGCAATGCGAATCCCTCCGCCGCCCCGACGAGCGGGAGCACTTCGTCACGGGTTCTGCCATGACGTTCAGCGACCGCGTCTTGCGCCCGGTGCACATCGTCGGTGCTCGGATAGCGGGCCAGCTCCGGCAGCAGCGCGGCGAGCTGCCGGACCAACCATTCCGGGGGCCGGTCATGGCGGACGTTGACGGCGAAGTCCAGCACGCCGGGCGCGACATCCTGATCACCGTGGTAGCGCGCCGCGGCAAGCGGGCTAGTGTCTAGACTCGCCACAGCGTCAAACAGTAGTGGGCCGGTGTGCGGGCCAAGAATCCAGAGCACCGCCGACGCGTTGTCTACGCGGCGACAACCGCGACATCACAGGCAGCTAACAGGGCGTCGGCGGTGATGATCGTCAGGCCAAGCAGCTGTGCCTGGGCGATGAGCACACGGTCGAATGGATGTCGATGGTGATCCGGAAGCTCTGCGGTGCGCAGTGTGTGCGTGGTCAACTGACAGCGGCGACGTGCCGCAGCGGCGCATTCGATCGGGCACGTAAGAGGCCGATGGCTCGGGCGGCGGGAGCTTGCCGAGGCGGTAGTTGATCGCGATCTCCCAGGCACTGGCGGCCGACAAGAGAATGCTGTTGCGGACGTCCTGAACAATCGCCCGTGTTTCGTTGACGGCATCCGCAGCCAAACGTGGGTGTCGATGAGGTAGCGCTTCACCGGTGAAAGCGTTCGAGCACGTCGTCTGACAACGGAGCGTCCAAATCGTCGGGCACGCGGTACACGCCATGGTCAATGCCTAACCGCCGAGTCTCATGAGGATGCAGCGGCACAAGCTTTGCTACCGGCTCGCCGCGGCGGGCAATCTCAACCTCTGCCCGCCGTAGACGAGCCGCAGCAGCTCGGACAGGCGTGTCTTCGCCTCGTGAACGCCGACCCGCTTCGCAGGCGCCCAGACTTTCGCGTCGACCACCTGCTCACCAAACTTCGCGATCATCGCCTGATACCACAGCGCCAACGGGTAGCGGTTTGTCCAACCGCTTCGTCAACGACAATGGGATCGTGACCGACACGACCGCGAGCGGGACCAATTGCCCGCCTCCTCCACGCGCCGCCGCACGGCGCGCATCGTCGCCGGGTGAATCGCCGCAGCTGGTGATCTTCGATCTGGACGGCACGCTGACCGACTCGGCGCGCGGAATCGTATCCAGCTTCCGACACGCGCTCAACCACATCGGTGCCCCAGTACCCGAAGGCGACCTGGCCACTCACATCGTCGGCCCGCCCATGCATGAGACGCTGCGCGCCATGGGGCTCGGCGAATCCGCCGAGGAGGCGATCGTAGCCTACCGGGCCGACTACAGCGCCCGCGGTTGGGCGATGAACAGCTTGTTCGACGGGATCGGGCCGCTGCTGGCCGACCTGCGCACCGCCGGTGTCCGGCTGGCCGTCGCCACCTCCAAGGCAGAGCCGACCGCACGGCGAATCCTGCGCCACTTCGGAATTGAGCAGCACTTCGAGGTCATCGCGGGCGCGAGCACCGATGGCTCGCGAGGCAGCAAGGTCGACGTGCTGGCCCACGCGCTCGCGCAGCTGCGGCCGCTACCCGAGCGGTTGGTGATGGTCGGCGACCGCAGCCACGACGTCGACGGGGCGGCCGCGCACGGCATCGACACGGTGGTGGTCGGCTGGGGCTACGGGCGCGCCGACTTTATCGACAAGACCTCCACCACCGTCGTGACGCATGCCGCCACGATTGACGAGCTGAGGGAGGCGCTAGGTGTCTGATCCGCTGCACGTCACATTCGTTTGTACGGGCAACATCTGCCGGTCGCCAATGGCCGAGAAGATGTTCGCCCAACAGCTTCGCCACCGTGGCCTGGGTGACGCGGTGCGAGTGACCAGTGCGGGCACCGGGAACTGGCATGTAGGCAGTTGCGCCGACGAGCGGGCGGCCGGGGTGTTGCGAGCCCACGGCTACCCTACCGACCACCGGGCCGCACAAGTCGGCACCGAACACCTGGCGGCAGACCTGTTGGTGGCCTTGGACCGCAACCACGCTCGGCTGTTGCGGCAGCTCGGCGTCGAAGCCGCCCGGGTACGGATGCTGCGGTCATTCGACCCACGCTCGGGAACCCATGCGCTCGATGTCGAGGATCCCTACTATGGCGATCACTCCGACTTCGAGGAGGTCTTCGCCGTCATCGAATCCGCCCTGCCCGGCCTGCACGACTGGGTCGACGAACGTCTCGCGCGGAACGGACCGAGTTGATGCCCCGCCTAGCGTTCCTGCTGCGGCCCGGCTGGCTGGCGTTGGCCCTGGTCGTGGTCGCGTTCACCTACCTGTGCTTTACGGTGCTCGCGCCGTGGCAGCTGGGCAAGAATGCCAAAACGTCACGAGAGAACCAGCAGATCAGGTATTCCCTCGACACCCCGCCGGTTCCGCTGAAAACCCTTCTACCACAGCAGGATTCGTCGGCGCCGGACGCGCAGTGGCGCCGGGTGACGGCAACCGGACAGTACCTTCCGGACGTGCAGGTGCTGGCCCGACTGCGCGTGGTGGAGGGGGACCAGGCGTTTGAGGTGTTGGCCCCATTCGTGGTCGACGGCGGACCAACCGTCCTGGTCGACCGTGGATACGTGCGGCCCCAGGTGGGCTCGCACGTACCACCGATCCCCCGCCTGCCGGTGCAGACGGTGACCATCACCGCGCGGCTGCGTGACTCCGAACCGAGCGTGGCGGGCAAAGACCCATTCGTCAGAGACGGCTTCCAGCAGGTGTATTCGATCAATACCGGACAGGTCGCCGCGCTGACCGGAGTCCAGCTGGCTGGGTCCTATCTGCAGTTGATCGAAGACCAACCCGGCGGGCTCGGCGTGCTCGGCGTTCCGCATCTAGATCCCGGGCCGTTCCTGTCCTATGGCATCCAATGGATCTCGTTCGGCATTCTGGCACCGATCGGCTTGGGCTATTTCGCCTACGCCGAGATCCGGGCGCGCCGCCGGGAAAAAGCGGGGTCGCCACCACCAGACAAGCCAATGACGGTCGAGCAGAAACTCGCTGACCGCTACGGCCGCCGGCGGTAAACCAACATCACGGCCAATACCGCAGCCCCCGCCTGGACCACCCGCGACAGCACCACGGCGCGGCGCAGATCGGCCACCTTGGGCGACCGGCCGTCGCCCAAGGTGGGCCGGATCTGCAACTCATGGTGGTACCGGGTGGGCCCACCCAGCCGCACGTCAAGCGCCCCAGCAAACGCCGCCTCGACGACACCGGCGTTGGGGCTGGGATGGCGGGCGGCGTCGCGCCGCCAGGCCCGTACCGCACCGCGGGGCGACCCACCGACCACCGGCGCGCAGATCACCACCAGCACCGCCGTCGCCCGTGCGCCAACATAGTTGGCCCAGTCATCCAATCGTGCTGCAGCCCAACCGAATCGGAGATAACGCGGCGAGCGGTAGCCGATCATCGAGTCCAGGGTGTTGATGGCACGATATCCCAGCACCGCAGGCACGCCGCTCGAAGCCGCCCACAGCAGCGGCACCACCTGGGCGTCGGCGGTGTTTTCGGCCACCGACTCCAGCGCGGCACGCGTCAGGCCCGGGCCGCCCAGCTGGGCCGGGTCACGCCCGCACAGCGACGGCAGCAGCCGTCGCGCCGCCTCGACATCGTCGCGCTCCAACAGGTCCGATATCTGGCGGCCGGTGCGCGCCAGCGAAGTTCCGCCCAGCGCTGCCCAGGTGGCCGTCGCGGTGGCCGCCACGGGCCAGCACCTGCCGGGTAGCCGCTGCAGTGCCGCGCCGAGCAAGCCGACCGCGCCGACCAGCAGGCCGACGTGTACCGCACCGGCGACCCGGCCGTCACGGTAGGTGATCTGCTCCAGCTTGGCGGCCGCCCGACCGAACAGGGCCACCGGATGACCTCGTTTGGGGTCGCCGAACACGACGTCGAGCAGGCAGCCGATCAGCACGCCGACGGCCCTGGTCTGCCAGGTCGATGCAAACACTCCGGCAGCGTCGCACACGTGGTCTACGCTCAGCTATTTATGACCTCATACGGCAGCTATCCACGATGAAGCGGCCAGCTACCCGGGTTGCCGACCTGTTGAACCCGGCGGCAATGTTGTTGCCGGCAGCGAATGTCATCATGCAGCTGGCAGTGCCGGGTGTCGGGTATGGCGTGCTGGAAAGCCCGGTGGACAGCGGCAACGTCTACAAGCATCCGTTCAAGCGGGCCCGGACCACCGGCACCTACCTGGCGGTGGCGACCATCGGGACGGAATCCGACCGAGCGCTGATCCGGGGTGCCGTGGACGTCGCGCACCGGCAGGTTCGGTCGACGGCCTCGAGCCCGGTGTCCTATAACGCCTTCGACCCGAAGTTGCAGCTGTGGGTGGCGGCGTGTCTGTACCGCTACTTCGTGGACCAGCACGAGTTTCTGTACGGCCCACTCGAAGATGCCACCGCCGACGCCGTCTACCAAGACGCCAAACGGTTAGGGACCACGCTGCAGGTGCCGGAGGGGATGTGGCCGCCGGACCGGGTCGCGTTCGACGAGTACTGGAAGCGCTCGCTTGATGGGCTGCAGATCGACGCGCCGGTGCGCGAGCATCTTCGCGGGGTGGCCTCGGTAGCGTTTCTCCCGTGGCCGTTGCGCGCGGTGGCCGGGCCGTTCAACCTGTTTGCGACGACGGGATTCTTGGCACCGGAGTTCCGCGCGATGATGCAGCTGGAGTGGTCACAGGCCCAGCAGCGTCGCTTCGAGTGGTTACTTTCCGTGCTACGGTTAGCCGACCGGCTGATTCCGCATCGGGCCTGGATCTTCGTTTACCAGCTTTACTTGTGGGACATGCGGTTTCGCGCCCGACACGGCCGCCGAATCGTCTGATAGAGCCCGGCCGAGTGTGAGCCTGACAGCCCGACACCGGCGGCGTGTGTCGCGTCGCCAGGTTCACGCTCGGCGATCTAGAGCCGCCGAAAACCTACTTCTGGGTTGCCTCCCGAATCAACGTGCTGATCTGCTCGAGCAGCTCACGCATATCGGCGCGCATCGCATCCACCGCGGCATACAGGTCGGCCTTGGTCGCCGGCAGCTGGTCCGACGTCATTGGCCGCACCGGCGGTGCTGTCTGTCGCGCCGCGCTGTCGCTTTGAAACCCAGGTCGCTCACCCACGACCACGACACTGCCATATCCGGCGCCCCGCCGACAACGAAGCACAGCTAGCCGGTGGGCGCGGACGGGATCGAACCGCCGACCGCTGGTGTGTAAAACCAGAGCTCTACCGCTGAGCTACGCGCCCATGACCGCCGCAGGCTACACGCCTTGCGGCCAAGCACCCAAAACCTTAGGCCGTAAGCGCCGCCAGAGCGTCGGTCCACAGCCGCTGATCGCGAACTTCACCCGGCTGCTTCATCTCGGCGAACCGAATGATCCCTGACCGATCGACCACAAAGGTGCCCCGGTTAGCGATGCCGGCCTGCTCGTTGAAGACGCCGTAGGCCTGACTGACCGCGCCGTGTGGCCAGAAGTCCGACAACAGCGGAAACGTGAATCCGCTCTGCGTCGCCCAGATCTTGTGAGTGGGTGGCGGGCCCACCGAAATCGCTAGCGCGGCGCTGTCGTCGTTCTCAAACTCGGGCAGGTGATCACGCAACTGGTCCAGCTCGCCCTGGCAGATGCCCGTGAACGCCAACGGAAAGAACACCAACAGCACGTTCTTTGCACCCCGGTAGCCGCGCAGGGTGACAAGCTGCTGATTCTGGTCGCGCAACGTGAAGTCAGGGGCGGTGGCTCCGACGTTCAGCATCAGCGCTTGCCAGCCCGCGATTTCGGCTGTACCAATCTGCTGGCGCTCCAGTTGCCCAGATTGACCGACGAGGTCGGCATCAGCCCAGCTGTGGGCGCCGCCTCGGCAATCTCGGCGGGCAATACATGGCCGGGCTGGCCGGTCTTGGGCGTCACCACCCAAATCACACCGTCCTCGGCGAGCGGGCCGATCGCATCCATCAGGGTGTCCACCAAATCGCCGTCGCCATCACGCCACCACAACAGGACGACATCGATGACCTCGTCGGTGTCTTCATCGAGCAACTCTCCCCCGCACGCTTCTTCGATGGCCGCGCGGATGTCGTCGTCGGTGTCTTCGTCCCAGCCCCATTCCTGGATAAGTTGGTCTCGTTGGATGCCCAATTTGCGGGCGTAGTTCGAGGCGTGATCCGCCGCGACCACCGTGGAACCTCCTTCAGTCTCCGCGGGCCATGTGCACACCGTCGCGATGGGCATTATCGTCGCACAGCCAGAACCGGTCCACCCGCCCGCCTCAGAAGGCGGCCACGCACATTTTCAATGCCTTTGTCTTGGTGTCGTTGAGCCGATCAACCCGCCGGTTGAATTCCGCTGTCGACGCGTGCGCACCGATGGCATTTGCCACCGCGCGGGCCGCGTCGACATATGCGTTGAGCGCATCCCCCAGTTGCGCGGACAGCGCGGCGCTCAGACTGCCTGAGACCGTCGAGGCACTGTTGTTGAGCGCGTCGATGGCCGGACCTTCGGTCGGCCCGGTGTTGCGGCCCTGATTGAACGCGGCCACGTAGGCGTTCACCTTGTCGATGGCGTCCTTGCTGGTGGCCGCCAGCGCGTCACACGAGGTGCGAATCGCCTTGGTCGTCAGCGATTGTTGGCGCTGCGACTCCCGGATGCTCGACGTCGCCGCCGAAGCCGACACCGACGCGGACACCGACGAGCGGTAGGCCGGTGCGACGTTGGTGTCGGGCATGGCCGTACCGTCGGTGACAGTGGTACATCCGACGATCCCCATCAGCAGCAGCGCGATGCAGCCGAGCGCCAGGGCGCCTCGCCTGGGGAGCTCCCCCCCGTGCCTGCGAGGCACGGCGCGCCATCCGATGAGCACGGCATGTGAGGTTACCTGGTCGCAGCGCGACCGCGCTGGCCGTGGTGTGTCGCGCATCCGCAGAACCGAGCGGAGTGCGGCTATCCGCCGCCGACGCCGGTGCGGCACGATAGGGGGACGACCATCTAAACAGCACGCAAGCGGAAGCCCGCCACCTACAGGAGTAGTGCGTTGACCACCGATTTCGCCCGCCACGATCTGGCCCAAAACTCAAACAGCGCAAGCGAACCCGACCGAGTTCGGGTGATCCGCGAGGGTGTGGCGTCGTATTTGCCCGACATTGATCCCGAGGAGACCTCGGAGTGGCTGGAGTCCTTTGACACGCTGCTGCAACGCTGCGGCCCGTCGCGGGCCCGCTACCTGATGTTGCGGCTGCTAGAGCGGGCCGGCGAGCAGCGGGTGGCCATCCCGGCATTGACGTCTACCGACTATGTCAACACCATCCCGACCGAGCTGGAGCCGTGGTTCCCCGGCGACGAAGACGTCGAACGTCGTTATCGAGCGTGGATCAGATGGAATGCGGCCATCATGGTGCACCGTGCGCAACGACCGGGTGTGGGCGTGGGTGGCCATATCTCGACCTACGCGTCGTCCGCGGCGCTCTATGAGGTCGGTTTCAACCACTTCTTCCGCGGCAAGTCGCACCCGGGCGGCGGCGATCAGGTGTTCATCCAGGGCCACGCTTCCCCGGGAATCTACGCGCGCGCCTTCCTCGAAGGGCGGTTGACCGCCGAGCAACTCGACGGATTCCGCCAGGAACACAGCCATGTCGGCGGCGGGTTGCCGTCCTATCCGCACCCGCGGCTCATGCCCGACTTCTGGGAATTCCCCACCGTGTCGATGGGTTTGGGCCCGCTCAACGCCATCTACCAGGCACGGTTCAACCACTATCTGCATGACCGCGGTATCAAAGACACCTCCGATCAACACGTGTGGTGTTTTTTGGGCGACGGCGAGATGGACGAACCCGAGAGCCGTGGGCTGGCCCACGTCGGCGCGCTGGAAGGCTTGGACAACTTGACCTTCGTGATCAACTGCAATCTGCAGCGACTCGACGGCCCGGTGCGCGGCAACGGCAAGATCATCCAGGAGCTGGAGTCGTTCTTCCGCGGTGCCGGCTGGAACGTCATCAAGGTGGTGTGGGGCCGCGAATGGGATGCCCTGCTGCACGCCGACCGCGACGGTGCGCTGGTGAATTTAATGAATACAACACCCGATGGCGATTACCAGACCTATAAGGCCAACGACGGCGGCTACGTGCGTGACCACTTCTTCGGCCGCGACCCACGCACCAAGGCGCTGGTGGAGAACATGAGCGACCAGGATATCTGGAACCTCAAACGGGGCGGCCACGATTACCGCAAGGTTTACGCCGCCTACCGCGCCGCCGTCGACCACAAGGGACAGCCGACGGTGATCCTGGCCAAGACCATCAAAGGCTACGCGCTGGGCAAGCATTTCGAAGGACGCAATGCCACCCACCAGATGAAAAAACTGACCCTGGAAGACCTTAAGGAGTTTCGTGACACGCAGCGGATTCCGGTCAGCGACGCCCAGCTTGAAGAGAATCCGTACCTGCCGCCCTACTACCACCCCGGCCTCAACGCCCCGGAGATTCGTTACATGCTCGACCGGCGCCGGGCCCTCGGGGGCTTTGTTCCCGAGCGCAGGACCAAGTCCAAAGCGCTGACCCTGCCGGGTCGCGACATCTACGCGCCGCTGAAAAAGGGCTCTGGGCACCAGGAGGTGGCCACCACCATGGCGACGGTGCGCACGTTCAAAGAAGTGTTGCGCGACAAGCAGATCGGGCCGCGGATAGTCCCGATCATTCCCGACGAGGCCCGCACCTTCGGGATGGACTCCTGGTTCCCGTCGCTAAAGATCTATAACCGCAATGGCCAGCTGTATACCGCGGTTGACGCCGACCTGATGCTGGCCTACAAGGAGAGCGAAGTCGGGCAGATCCTGCACGAGGGCATCAACGAAGCCGGGTCGGTGGGCTCGTTCATCGCGGCCGGCACCTCGTATGCGACGCACAACGAACCGATGATCCCCATTTACATCTTCTACTCGATGTTCGGCTTCCAGCGCACCGGCGATAGCTTCTGGGCCGCGGCCGACCAGATGGCTCGAGGGTTCGTGCTCGGGGCCACCGCCGGGCGCACCACCCTGACCGGTGAGGGCCTGCAACACGCCGACGGTCACTCGTTGCTGCTGGCCGCCACCAACCCGGCGGTGGTTGCCTACGACCCGGCCTTCGCCTACGAAATCGCCTACATCGTGGAAAGCGGACTGGCCAGGATGTGCGGGGAGAACCCGGAGAACATCTTCTTCTACATCACCGTCTACAACGAGCCGTACGTGCAGCCGCCGGAGCCGGAGAACTTCGATCCCGAGGGCGTGCTGCGGGGTATCTACCGCTATCACGCGGCCACCGAGCAACGCACCAACAAGGCGCAGATCCTGGCCTCCGGAGTAGCGATGCCCGCGGCGCTGCGGGCAGCACAGATGCTGGCCGCCGAGTGGGATGTCGCCGCCGACGTGTGGTCGGTGACCAGTTGGGGCGAGCTAAACCGCGACGGGGTGGCCATCGAGACCGAGAAGCTCCGCCACCCCGATCGGCCGGCGGGCGTGCCCTACGTGACGAGAGCGCTGGAGAATGCTCGGGGCCCGGTGATCGCGGTGTCGGACTGGATGCGCGCGGTCCCCGAGCAGATCCGACCGTGGGTGCCGGGCACATACCTCACGTTGGGCACCGACGGGTTCGGCTTTTCCGACACTCGGCCCGCCGCTCGCCGCTACTTCAACACCGACGCCGAATCCCAGGTGGTCGCGGTTTTGGAGGCGTTGGCGGGCGACGGCGAGATCGACCCATCGGTGCCGGTCGCGGCCGCCCGCCAGTACCGGATCGACGACGTGGCGGCTGCGCCCGAGCAGACCACGGATCCCGGTCCCGGGGCCTAACGCCGGCGAGCCGACCGCCTTTGGCCGAATCTTCCAGAAATCTGGCGTAGCTTTTAGGAGTGAACGACAATCAGTTGGCTCCAGTTGCCCGCCCGAGGTCGCCGCTCGAACTGCTGGACACTGTGCCCGATTCGCTGCTGCGGCGGTTGAAGCAGTACTCGGGCCGGCTGGCCACCGAGGCAGTTTCGGCCATGCAAGAACGGTTGCCGTTCTTCGCCGACCTAGAAGCGTCCCAGCGCGCCAGCGTGGCGCTGGTGGTGCAGACGGCCGTGGTCAACTTCGTCGAATGGATGCACGACCCGCACAGTGACGTCGGCTATACCGCGCAGGCATTCGAGCTGGTGCCCCAGGATCTGACGCGACGGATCGCGCTGCGCCAGACCGTGGACATGGTGCGGGTCACCATGGAGTTCTTCGAAGAAGTCGTGCCCCTGCTCGCCCGTTCCGAAGAGCAGTTGACCGCCCTCACGGTGGGCATTTTGAAATACAGCCGCGACCTGGCATTCACCGCCGCCACGGCCTACGCCGATGCGGCCGAGGCACGAGGCACCTGGGACAGCCGGATGGAGGCCAGCGTGGTGGACGCGGTGGTACGCGGCGACACCGGTCCCGAGCTGCTGTCCCGGGCGGCCGCGCTGAATTGGGACACCACCGCGCCGGCGACCGTACTGGTGGGAACTCCGGCGCCCGGTCCAAATGGCTCCAACAGCGACGGCGACAGCGAGCGGGCCAGCCAGGATGTCCGCGACACCGCGGCTCGCCACGGCCGCGCTGCGCTGACCGACGTGCACGGCACCTGGCTGGTGGCGATCGTCTCCGGCCAGCTGTCGCCAACCGAGAAGTTCCTCAAAGACCTGCTGGCAGCATTCGCCGACGCCCCGGTGGTCATCGGCCCCACGGCGCCCATGCTGACCGCGGCGCACCGCAGCGCTAGCGAGGCGATCTCCGGGATGAACGCCGTCGCCGGCTGGCGCGGAGCGCCGCGGCCCGTGCTGGCTAGGGAACTTTTGCCCGAACGCGCCCTGATGGGCGACGCCTCGGCGATCGTGGCCCTGCATACCGACGTGATGCGGCCCCTAGCCGATGCCGGACCGACGCTCATCGAGACGCTAGACGCATATCTGGATTGTGGCGGCGCGATTGAAGCTTGTGCCAGAAAGTTGTTCGTTCATCCAAACACAGTGCGGTACCGGCTCAAGCGGATCACCGACTTCACCGGGCGCGATCCCACCCAGCCACGCGATGCCTATGTCCTTCGGGTGGCGGCCACCGTGGGTCAACTCAACTATCCGACGCCGCACTGAAGCATCGACAGCAATGCCCTGTCATAGATTCCCTCGCCGGTCAGAGGGGGTCCAGCAGGGGCCCCGGAAAGATACCAGGGGCGCCGTCGGACGGAAAGTGATCCAGACAACAGGTCGCGGGACGATCTCAAAAACATAGCTTACAGGCCCGTTTTGTTGGTTATATACAAAAACCTAAGACGAGGTTCATAATCTGTTACACCGCGCAAAACCGTCTTCACAGTGTTCTCTTAGACACGTGATTGCGTTGCTCGCACCCGGACAGGGTTCGCAAACCGAGGGAATGTTGTCGCCGTGGCTTCAGCTGCCCGGCGCAGCGGACCAGATCGCGGCGTGGTCGAAAGCCGCTGATCTAGATCTTGCCCGGCTGGGCACCACCGCCTCGACCGAGGAGATCACCGACACCGCGGTCGCCCAGCCATTGATCGTCGCCGCGACTCTGCTGGCCCACCAGGAACTGGCGCGCCGATGCGTGCTCGCCGGCAAGGACGTCATCGTGGCCGGCCACTCCGTCGGCGAAATCGCGGCCTACGCAATCGCCGGTGTGATAGCCGCCGACGACGCCGTCGCGCTGGCCGCCACCCGCGGCGCCGAGATGGCCAAGGCCTGCGCCACCGAGCCGACCGGCATGTCTGCGGTGCTCGGCGGCGACGAGACCGAGGTGCTGAGTCGCCTCGAGCAGCTCGACTTGGTCCCGGCAAACCGCAACGCCGCCGGCCAGATCGTCGCTGCCGGCCGGTTGACCGCGTTGGAGAAGCTCGCCGAAGACCCGCCGGCCAAGGCGCGGGTGCGTGCACTGGGTGTCGCCGGAGCGTTCCACACCGAGTTCATGGCGCCCGCACTTGACGGCTTTGCGGCGGCCGCGGCCAACATCGCAACCGCCGACCCCACCGCCACGCTGCTGTCCAACCGCGACGGGAAGCCGGTGACATCCGCGGCCGCGGCGATGGACACCCTGGTCTCCCAGCTCACCCAACCGGTGCGATGGGACCTGTGCACCGCGACGCTGCGCGAACACACAGTCACGGCGATCGTGGAGTTCCCCCCCGCGGGCACGCTTAACGGTATCGCCAAACGCGAACTTCGGGGGGTTCCGGCACGCGCCGTCAAGTCACCCGCAGACCTGGACGAGCTGGCAAACCTATAACCGCGGACTCGGCCAGAACAACCACATACCCGTCAGTTCGATTTGTACACAACATATTACGAAGGGAAGCATGCTGTGCCTGTCACTCAGGAAGAAATCATTGCCGGTATCGCCGAGATCATCGAAGAGGTAACCGGTATCGAGCCGTCCGAGATCACCCCGGAGAAGTCGTTCGTCGACGACCTGGACATCGACTCGCTGTCGATGGTCGAGATCGCCGTGCAGACCGAGGACAAGTACGGCGTCAAGATCCCCGACGAGGACCTCGCCGGTCTGCGTACCGTCGGTGACGTTGTCGCCTACATCCAGAAGCTCGAGGAAGAAAACCCGGAGGCGGCTCAGGCGTTGCGCGCGAAGATTGAGTCGGAGAACCCCGATGCCGTTGCCAACGTTCAGGCGAGGCTTGAGGCCGAGTCCAAGTGAGTCAGCCTTCCACTGCTAATGGCGGTTTCCCCAGCGTTGTGGTGACCGCCGTCACAGCGACGACGTCGATCTCGCCGGACATCGAGAGCACGTGGAAGGGTCTGTTGGCCGGCGAGAGCGGCATCCACGCACTCGAAGACGAGTTCGTCACCAAGTGGGATCTAGCGGTCAAGATCGGCGGTCACCTCAAGGATCCGGTCGACAGCCACATGGGCCGACTCGACATGCGACGCATGTCGTACGTCCAGCGGATGGGCAAGTTGCTGGGCGGACAGCTATGGGAGTCCGCCGGCAGCCCGGAGGTCGATCCAGACCGGTTCGCCGTTGTTGTCGGCACCGGTCTAGGTGGAGCCGAGAGGATTGTCGAGAGCTACGACCTGATGAATGCGGGCGGCCCCCGGAAGGTGTCCCCGCTGGCCGTTCAGATGATCATGCCCAACGGTGCCGCGGCGGTGATCGGTCTGCAGCTTGGGGCCCGCGCCGGGGTGATGACCCCGGTGTCGGCCTGTTCGTCGGGCTCGGAAGCGATCGCCCACGCGTGGCGTCAGATCGTGATGGGCGACGCCGACGTCGCCGTCTGCGGCGGTGTCGAAGGACCCATCGAGGCGCTGCCCATCGCGGCGTTCTCCATGATGCGGGCCATGTCGACCCGCAACGACGAGCCTGAGCGGGCCTCCCGGCCGTTCGACAAGGACCGCGACGGCTTTGTGTTCGGCGAGGCCGGTGCGCTGATGCTCATCGAGACGGAGGAGCACGCCAAAGCCCGTGGCGCCAAGCCGTTGGCCCGATTGCTGGGTGCCGGTATCACCTCGGACGCCTTTCATATGGTGGCGCCCGCGGCCGATGGTGTTCGTGCCGGTAGGGCGATGACTCGCTCGCTGGAGCTGGCCGGGTTGTCGCCGGCGGACATCGACCACGTCAACGCGCACGGCACGGCGACGCCTATCGGCGACGCCGCGGAGGCCAACGCCATCCGCGTCGCCGGTTGTGATCAGGCCGCGGTGTACGCGCCGAAGTCTGCGCTGGGCCACTCGATCGGCGCGGTCGGTGCGCTCGAGTCGGTGCTCACGGTGCTGACGCTGCGCGACGGCGTCATCCCGCCGACCCTGAACTACGAGACACCCGATCCCGAGATCGACCTTGACGTCGTCGCCGGCGAACCGCGCTATGGCGATTACCGCTACGCAGTCAACAACTCGTTCGGGTTCGGCGGCCACAATGTGGCGCTTGCCTTCGGGCGTTACTGAAGCACGACATCGCGGGTCGCGAGGCCCGAGGTGGGGGTCCCCCCGCTTGCGGGGGCGAGTCGGACCGATATGGAAGGAACGTTCGCAAGACCAATGACGGAGCTGGTTACCGGGAAAGCCTTTCCCTACGTAGTCGTCACCGGCATCGCCATGACGACCGCGCTCGCGACCGACGCGGAGACTACGTGGAAGTTGTTGCTGGACCGCCAAAGCGGGATCCGTACGCTCGATGACCCATTCGTCGAGGAGTTCGACCTGCCAGTTCGCATCGGCGGACATCTGCTTGAGGAATTCGACCACCAGCTGACGCGGATCGAACTGCGCCGGATGGGATACCTGCAGCGGATGTCCACCGTGCTGAGCCGGCGCCTGTGGGAAAATGCCGGCTCACCCGAGGTGGACACCAATCGATTGATGGTGTCCATCGGCACCGGCCTGGGTTCGGCCGAGGAACTGGTCTTCAGTTACGACGATATGCGCGCTCGCGGAATGAAGGCGGTCTCGCCGCTGACCGTGCAGAAGTACATGCCCAACGGGGCCGCCGCGGCGGTCGGGTTGGAACGGCACGCCAAGGCCGGGGTGATGACGCCGGTATCGGCGTGCGCATCCGGCGCCGAGGCCATCGCCCGTGCGTGGCAGCAGATTGTGCTGGGAGAGGCCGATGCCGCCATCTGCGGCGGCGTGGAGACCAGGATCGAAGCGGTGCCCATCGCCGGGTTCGCTCAGATGCGCATCGTGATGTCCACCAACAACGACGACCCCGCCGGTGCATGCCGCCCATTCGACAGGGACCGCGACGGCTTTGTGTTCGGCGAGGGCGGCGCCCTTCTGTTGATCGAGACCGAGGAGCACGCCAAGGCACGTGGCGCCAACATCCTGGCCCGGATCATGGGCGCCAGCATCACCTCCGATGGCTTCCACATGGTGGCCCCGGACCCCAACGGGGAACGCGCCGGGCATGCGATTACGCGGGCGATTCAGCTGGCGGGCCTCGCCCCCGGCGACATCGACCACGTCAATGCGCACGCCACCGGCACCCAGGTCGGCGACCTGGCCGAAGGCAGGGCCATCAACAACGCCTTGGGCGGCAACCGACCGGCGGTGTACGCCCCCAAGTCTGCCCTCGGCCACTCGGTGGGCGCGGTCGGCGCGGTCGAATCGATCTTGACGGTGCTCGCGTTGCGCGATCAGGTGATCCCGCCGACACTGAATCTGGTAAACCTCGATCCCGAGATCGATTTGGACGTGGTGGCGGGTGAACCGCGACCGGGCAATTACCGGTATGCGATCAATAACTCGTTCGGATTCGGCGGCCACAACGTGGCAATCGCCTTCGGACGGTACTAAACCCCAGCGTTACGCGACAGGAGACCTGCGATGACAATCATGGCCCCCGAGGCGGTTGGCGAGTCGCTCGACCCCCGCGATCCGCTGTTGCGGCTGAGCAACTTCTTCGACGACGGCAGCGTGGAATTGCTGCACGAGCGTGACCGCTCCGGAGTGCTGGCCGCGGCGGGCACCGTCAACGGTGTGCGCACCATCGCGTTCTGCACCGACGGCACCGTGATGGGCGGCGCCATGGGCGTCGAGGGGTGCACGCACATCGTCAACGCCTACGACACTGCCATCGAAGACCAGAGTCCCATCGTGGGCATCTGGCATTCGGGTGGTGCCCGGCTGGCTGAAGGTGTGCGGGCGCTGCACGCGGTAGGCCAGGTGTTCGAAGCCATGATCCGCGCGTCCGGCTACATCCCGCAGATCTCGGTGGTCGTCGGTTTCGCCGCCGGCGGCGCCGCCTACGGACCGGCGTTGACCGACGTCGTCGTCATGGCGCCGGAAAGCCGGGTGTTCGTCACCGGGCCCGACGTGGTGCGCAGCGTCACCGGCGAGGACGTCGACATGGCCTCGCTCGGTGGGCCGGAGACCCACCACAAGAAGTCCGGGGTGTGCCACATCGTCGCCGACGACGAACTCGACGCCTACGACCGTGGGCGCCGGTTGGTCGGATTGTTCTGCCAGCAGGGGCATTTCGATCGCAGCAAGGCCGAGGCCGGTGACACCGACATCCACGCGCTGCTGCCGGAATCCTCGCGACGTGCCTACGACGTGCGTCCGATCGTGACGGCGATCCTCGATGCGGACACACCGTTCGACGAGTTCCAGGCCAATTGGGCGCCGTCGATGGTGGTCGGGCTGGGTCGGCTGTCGGGTCGCACGGTGGGTGTACTGGCCAACAACCCGCTACGCCTGGGCGGCTGCCTGAACTCCGAAAGCGCAGAGAAGGCAGCGCGTTTCGTGCGGCTGTGCGACGCGTTCGGGATTCCGCTGGTGGTGGTGGTCGATGTGCCGGGCTATCTGCCCGGTGTCGACCAGGAGTGGGGTGGCGTGGTGCGCCGTGGCGCCAAGTTGCTGCACGCGTTCGGCGAGTGCACCGTTCCGCGGGTCACGCTGGTCACCCGAAAGACCTACGGCGGGGCATACATTGCGATGAACTCCCGGTCGTTGAACGCGACCAAGGTGTTCGCCTGGCCGGACGCCGAGGTCGCGGTGATGGGCGCTAAGGCGGCCGTCGGCATCCTGCACAAGAAGAAGTTGGCCGCCGCTCCGGAGCACGAACGCGAAGCGCTGCACGACCAGTTGGCCGCCGAGCATGAGCGCATCGCCGGCGGGGTCGACAGTGCGCTGGACATCGGTGTGGTCGACGAGAAGATCGACCCGGCGCATACTCGCAGCAAGCTCACCGAGGCGCTGGCGCAGGCTCCGGCACGGCGCGGCCGCCACAAGAACATCCCGCTGTAGTTCTGACCGCGAGCAGACGCAGAATCGCACGCGCGAGGTCCGCGCCGTGCGATTCTGCGTCTGCTCGCCAGTTATCCCCAGCGGTGGCTGGTCAACGCGAGGCGCTCCTCGCATGCTCGGACGGTGCCTACCGACGCGCTAACAATTCTCGAGAAGGCCGGCGGGTTCGCCACCACCGCGCAATTGCTCACGGTCATGACCCGCCAACAGCTCGACGTCCAAGTGAAAAACGGCGGCCTCGTTCGCGTTTGGTACGGGGTCTACGCGGCACAAGAGCCGGACCTGTTGGGCCGCTTGGCGGCTCTCGATGTGTTCATGGGGGGGCACGCCGTCGCGTGTCTGGGCACCGCCGCCGCGTTGTATGGATTCGACACGGAAAACACCGTCGCTATCCATATGCTCGATCCCGGAGTAAGGATGCGGCCCACGGTCGGTCTGATGGTCCACCAACGCGTCGGTGCCCGGCTCCAACGGGTGTCAGGTCGTCTCGCGACCGCGCCCGCATGGACTGCCGTGGAGGTCGCACGACAGTTGCGCCGCCCGCGGGCGCTGGCCACCCTCGACGCCGCACTACGGTCAATGCGCTGCGCTCGCAGTGAAATTGAAAACGCCGTTGCTGAGCAGCGAGGCCGCCGAGGCATCGTCGCGGCGCGCGAACTCTTACCCTTCGCCGACGGACGCGCGGAATCGGCCATGGAGAGCGAGGCTCGGCTCGTCATGATCGACCACGGGCTGCCGTTGCCCGAACTTCAATACCCGATACACGGCCACGGTGGTGAAATGTGGCGAGTCGACTTCGCCTGGCCCGACATGCGTCTCGCGGCCGAATACGAAAGCATCGAGTGGCACGCGGGACCGGCGGAGATGCTGCGCGACAAGACACGCTGGGCCAAGCTCCAAGAGCTCGGGTGGACGATTGTCCCGATTGTCGTCGACGATGTCAGACGCGAACCCGGCCGCCTGGCGGCCCGCATCGCCCGCCACCTCGACCGCGCGCGTATGGCCGGCTGACCGCTGGTGAGCAGACGCAGAGTCGCACTGCGCCGGCCGGCGCAGTGCGACTCTGCGTCTGCTCGCGCTCAACGGCTGAGGAACTCCTTAGCCACGGCGACTACGCGCTCGCGATCCCGTGGCACCAGACCGATCCGGGTCCGGCGGTCGAGGATATCGTCCACATCCAGCGCCCCCTCATGGGTCACCGCGTATTCGAACTCCGCCCGGGTCACGTCGATGCCGTCGGCGACCGGCTCGGTGGGCCGCTCACATGTGGCGGCGGCAGCGACGTTGGCCGCCTCGGCCCCGTACCGCGCCACCAGCGACTCGGGCAATCCGGCGCCCGATCCGGGGGCCGGCCCAGGGTTCGCCGGTGCGCCGATCAGCGGCAGGTTGCGAGTGCGGCACTTCGCGGCTCGCAGGTGTCGCAGCGTGATGGCGCGATTCAGCACATCCTCTGCCATGTAGCGGTATTCCGTCAGCTTGCCGCCGACCACACTGATCACGCCCGACGGCGATTCAAAAACAGCGTGGTCACGCGAAACGTCGGCGGTGCGGCCCTGGACACCAGCACCGCCGGTGTCGATTAGCGGCCGCAATCCCGCATAGGCACCGATGACATCCTTGGTGCCGACCGCCGTCCCCAATGCGGTGTTCACCGTATCCAGCAGGAACGTGATCTCTTCCGAAGACGGTTGTGGCACATCGGGAATCGGGCCGGGTGCGTCTTCGTCGGTCAGCCCGAGATAGATCCGGCCCAGCTGCTCGGGCATGGCGAACACGAAGCGGTTCAGCTCACCGGGGATCGGAATGGTCAGCGCGGCAGTCGGATTGGCAAACGACTTCGCGTCGAAGACCAGATGTGTGCCGCGGCTGGGGCGTAGCCTCAGGGACGGGTCGATCTCACCCGCCCACACGCCCGCCGCGTTGATGACGGCACGCGCCGACAGCGCGAACGACTGCCGGGTGCGCCGGTCGGTCAACTCCACCGAAGTGCCGGTGACATTCGACGCGCCCACGTAAGTGAGGATGCGGGCGCCGTGCTGGGCCGCGGTGCGCGCGACGGCCATGACCAGCCGGGCGTCGTCGATCAATTGCCCGTCGTACGCGAGCAGACCACCGTCGAGGCCGTCCCGCCGAACGGTGGGAGCAATCTCCACCACCCGTGACGCCGGGATTCGGCGCGATCGGGGCAACGTCGCCGCCGGCGTACCCGCTAGCACCCGCAAAGCGTCGCCGGCCAGGAAACCGGCACGCACCAACGCCCGCTTGGTGTGACCCATCGACGGCAACAACGGGACCAGTTGCGGCATGGCATGCACGAGATGAGGAGCGTTGCGTGTCATCAGGATTCCGCGTTCGACGGCGCTGCGCCGGGCGATGCCCACGTTGCCGCTGGCCAGATAGCGCAGACCGCCGTGCACCAACTTCGAGCTCCAGCGGCTGGTGCCGAACGCCAGATCATGCTTTTCCACCAAGGCCACCGTCAGACCGCGGGTGGCAGCATCTAAGGCAATGCCAACACCGGTAATGCCGCCGCCTATCACGATGACGTCGAGTGCGCCACCGTCGGCCAGTGCGGTCAGGTCGGCGGAGCGACGCGCCGCGTTGAGTGCAGCCGAGTGGGGCATCAGCACAAATATCCGTTCAGTGCGTGGGTAAGTTCGGTGGCCAGCGCGGCGGAATCGAGGATCGAATCGACGATGTCCGCGGACTGGATGGTCGACTGGGCGATCAGCAACACCATGGTCGCCAGTCGACGAGCGTCGCCGGAGCGCACACTGCCCGACCGCTGCGCCACTGTCAGCCGGGCGGCCAACCCCTCGATCAGGACCTGCTGGCTGGTGCCGAGGCGCTCGGTGATGTACACCCTGGCCAGCTCCGAGTGCATGACCGACATGATCAGATCGTCACCCCGCAACCGGTCGGCCACCGCGACAATCTGCTTTACCAACGCTTCCCGGTCGTCCCCGTCGAGGGGCACCTCCCGCAGCACGTCGGCGATATGGCTGGTCAGCATGGACGCCATGATCGACCGGGTGTCCGGCCAGCGACGGTATACGGTCGGGCGGCTCACGCCCGCGCGCCGGGCGATCTCGGCAAGTGTCACCCGGTCCACGCCGTAATCGACGACGCAGCTCGCCGCTGCCCGCAGGATACGACCACCGGTATCCGCGCGGTCATTACTCATTGACAGCATGTGTAATACTGTAACGCGTGACTCACCGCGAGGAACTCCTTCCACCGATGAAATGGGACGCGTGGGGAGATCCCGCCGCGGCCAAGCCACTTTCTGATGGCGTCCGGTCGTTGCTGAAGCAGGTTGTGGGCCTAGCGGACTCGGAGCAGCCCGAACTCGACCCCGCGCAGGTGCAGCTGCGCCCGTCCGCCCTGTCGGGGGCAGACCACGATGCGCTGGCGCGCATCGTCGGCACCGAGTATTTCCGCACCGCCGATCGCGACCGGCTGCTGCACGCCGGCGGCAAGTCCACCCCAGACCTGCTGCGGCGCAAAGACACCGGTGTCCAGGATGCGCCCGACGCGGTGTTGCTGCCCGGCGGCCCCAACGGGGAGGACGCCGTCGCCGACATCTTGCACTACTGCTCCGACCACGGCATTGCCGTGGTCCCGTTTGGTGGCGGCACCAGCGTCGTTGGTGGGCTTGACCCCGTTCGCAACGACTTTCGCGCGGTGATCTCCCTGGATATGCGGCGCTTCGACCGGCTGCACCGGATCGATGAGGTGTCCGGCGAGGCCGAACTGGAGGCCGGTGTCACCGGGCCGGAAGCCGAACGTCTGCTCGGCGAACATGGCTTCTCGCTCGGGCACTTCCCGCAGAGCTTCGAGTTCGCCACCATCGGGGGGTTCGCGGCCACCCGCTCGTCAGGCCAGGACTCGGCTGGCTATGGCCGGTTCAACGACATGATTCTTGGGCTGCGCATGATCACTCCGGTGGGGGTGCTGGATCTGGGTCGAGTGCCGGCGTCGGCGGCCGGCCCGGACCTGCGCCAGCTGGCGATCGGCTCCGAAGGCGTCTTCGGCGTCATCACCCGGGTGCGGCTGCGGGTGCACCGGATTCCGGAATCGACGCGTTACGAGGCGTGGTCGTTTCCCGATTTCGCGACCGGGGTTGCGGCGCTGCGCACCATCACCCAAACCGGCACCGGCCCCACCGTCGTTCGGCTCTCTGACGAGGCCGAAACCGGCGTCAACCTCGCCACCACCGAGGCGATCGGGGAAACCCAAATCACCGGCGGCTGTTTGGGGATCACCGTGTTCGAGGGCACCCAGGAACACACCGAGAGCAGGCACGCCGAGACGCGCGCGTTGCTGGCGGCCCGAGGCGGCACCTCGTTGGGCGAAGGACCGGCGCGGGCCTGGGAACGCGGCAGGTTCGCCGCGCCGTATCTGCGTGACTCCCTGTTGGCCGCGGGAGCGCTCTGCGAGACCCTCGAGACCGCCACGGTGTGGTCCAACACCCCCGTGCTGAAGGCCGCCGTGACCGAAGCGCTCACCACCTCGCTGGCCGCATCGGGTACACCGGCGCTGGTGATGTGCCACGTGTCGCACGTGTATCCCACCGGCGCGTCGTTGTACTTCACCGTTGTCGCCGGGCAGCGAGGCGATCCGATCGAGCAGTGGCTGGCCGCCAAGAAGGCGGCGTCGGATGCGATCATGGCCACCGGAGGAACGATCACGCACCACCATGCGGTTGGTTCCGACCACCGCCCCTGGATGCGCGCGGAGGTGGGTGATCTGGGCGTGACATTGTTGCGCACGATCAAGGCGACGCTGGATCCGGCCGGAATTCTCAACCCCGGCAAGCTGATTCCATGAGCGCCGGGCAGCTGCGCCGGCATGAGATCGGCAAGGTCACCGCGCTGACCAATCCCCTGTCAGGCCATGGCGCCGCCGTAAAGGCTGCACACGGCGCGATCGCCCGGCTGAAGCATCGGGGGGTGGACGTCGTCGAGATCGTCGGCGGGGACGCCCACGACGCACGCCATCTGCTCGCCGCGGCAGTCGCAAAAGGCACTGACGCGGTGATGGTGACCGGCGGTGACGGAGTCGTCTCCAACGCGCTACAGGTCTTGGCGGGCACCGACATTCCGTTAGGAATCATTCCGGCCGGCACTGGTAACGACCACGCACGCGAATTCGGGCTTCCCACAAAGAATCCCAAGGCAGCCGCAGATATCGTTGTTGACGGCTGGACGGAAACCATTGACCTGGGCCGGATTCAAGACGACAACGGTATCGAAAAGTGGTTCGGTACCGTGGCGGCTACCGGATTCGACTCCCTGGTCAACGATCGCGCCAACCGAATGCGCTGGCCACACGGGCGGATGCGCTATTACATCGCGATGCTCGCCGAACTGTCGCGGCTGCGGCCGTTGCCGTTCCGGCTGGTGCTCGACGGCACCGAAGAGATCGTCGCCGACCTCACACTTGCCGACTTCGGCAATACCCGCAGCTACGGCGGCGGATTATTGATCTGCCCCAACGCCGACCACTCGGACGGCCTGCTCGACATCACCATGGCCCAGTCGGATTCCCGTACCAAGTTGCTCCGCCTGTTCCCCACCATTTTCAAAGGCGCCCATGTCGAGCTTGACGAGGTGAGCACCACACGAGCCAAGACAGTCCACGTCGAGTGCCCCGGTATCAACGTCTATGCCGACGGCGACTTCGCCTGCCCGTTACCAGCCGAGATCTCCGCGGTGCCGGCCGCCCTTCAGGTTCTTCGCCCCCGCCACGGATAAGCGGGTGGTAACGACTCGGTCGTAAAGCGCGACATCCTTCCAAACCCGCTGTACGGGAGGAACAGATGTCCGGACACCGCAAGAAGGCAATGCTCGCCTTGGCGGCTGCGTCGCTGGCAGCGACGCTGGCCCCGAACGCAGTCGCGGCCGCAGAACCGTCGTGGAACGGGCAGTACCTCGTGACGTTGTCTGCCAACGCGAAAACCGGCACCAGCATGGCGGCCAACCGGCCAGAGTATCCACACAAAGCGAACTACACGTTCAGCTCGCGCTGCGCGTCCGATGTCTGCATTGCCACCGTGGTCGACGCTCCGCCACCAAAAAACGAGTTCATCCCGCGGCCAATCGAATACACCTGGAATGGGACTCAATGGGTACGGGAGATCAGCTGGCAATGGGACTGCCTGCTACCCGACGGCACAATCGAATATGCCCCAGCCAAATCGATCACGGCCTACACGCCCGGTCAGTACGGAATCCTCACCGGCGTCTTTCATACCGATATCGCCAGCGGCACGTGTAAAGGCAATGTCGACATGCCAGTGTCGGCCAAACCGATCGTTGGCTGACGTTGCCAGCCCTGCCGAGCATGGGCGGCACATCACGCAAACGCATGGACGACCAGCACAGCCCCGAATGCGGCGATAACGGCGTTGCCGGCAAGGACTGTCATCCGACGGACGCGGGCGGTCGCCCGGGACCTGAGAAACGCTCCCGCCGAGACAAGCAGCAACTGCCAGAGCAACGACGCGAGCGCTACCCCGACCACAACAGCGATCGCGGTCGTTGCGCGCAACGCGCGCGCCAGCGTCACGGCTACTGCGGTGAAGTACACGAACGTGGCCGGGTTGATCGCCGTTAGGCCGAAGATCAACGCAAACCGAACACAGCCCAGCTGTTTTTGTGGGGCCGGAACCGGCTCCGGCGATGGACGCAACCCGTGCCCGATTCCCATCGCAGCGATGACCAGCAGCACGATCGCACCGACGATTTCGGGCCAAACCCTCAACACATTGATCGTCGGTGCCGCAACTGTCTCCAAATCGCGGTAGCGCAATACGCTACGTCGACAAGGGCGACCGCCGCGGCGGCCGGTATTCCACGACGCCAGCCGCGCTCAACACCTGCTTGCCGAGGAAAGCGTTCCCGGTGGCGGCATCGAGGCGTTTGTCGATGTGCGACTTCGACCGGCGGAGGACAGCGACGACTTTCTGGCATGGTCGAGCACGGACACCACGATCGACGATGCCGTCCACGTCACCGGACCCTACGACTACCTGCTACACATTCGGGTCTGCGACACAGCGGACCTGGACCGCCTGTTACGCAGGCTCAAGACCTCCGCGGAAGCTGCGCAAACCCAAACGCGCATTGCGCTCAGGTCCCGGCGTTGACACCGCGCCAGCAGGCGCCACCAAACCCTTAGCCAACTCCCCGACTCAGCCAAGTCACCTCGCCGGCGTCGCCGCCGTCACGATACACCTCGAGCGCCTGGTCCCAGGCCGTTCCCAGCACCGAATCCAGTTCGGCGGCCAGTGTGTCCGCACCTTGGGCCATCATCGCCCGCAGCCGCATCTCCCCCACCATGATGTCGCCGTTGGCGCTCATCGCCCCGCTCCACAGACCCAGTTGCGGGGTGTGACTGAATCGCTGGCCGTCGACTCCAGGGCTAGGGTCTTCGGTGACCTCGAACCGCAGCACCGACCAGGAACGCAAGGCGTTGGCTAGTCGCGCCCCGGTGCCCACCGGCCCGACCCAATTGGTGACCGCACGCAACTGCGGCGGCAGGGCCGGTTGCGGCGTCCAGACCAGGTTCGCCTTGGCCTGTAGGGTCGACGACAACGCCCACTCGACATGCGGGCACACCGCCGCGGGCGAGGCGTGGATGTACACCACACCGGACGTCACGTCGGCGAATTGGTTCGACGCTCGCATCTGCTGCTCCTTCGGTTCCACGAGGGACGTCTTCCCCAACGACCTGGTGAACCCGACAAGCAGGATGCCTGCTGTGAAATTTCGAATTTTTGTGTCGTGCGTTTCTATTGTGCCTTGTGATACCCGTGTTGCGCTAGTGTGCGGTTCTGCCTAGGTGTACTCGGCTAGAACCGCGTCGGAAATCGCGGGCCACAAGTCCAACGCCCAGTCGCCGAAATCGCGGGCCGTGAGGACCACCAGAGCCAGGTCCGCCTTGGGATCCACCCAGATGAAACCGCCTGATTGGCCGAAATGGCCGAATGTCCGCGTCGAGTTGCACTCGCCGGTCCAGTGGGGCGATTTCGAATTCCTGATCTCAAAGCCCAGCCCCCAGTCATTGGGCCGCTGCACACCGTACCCGGGCAGTACACCGTCCAGGCCGGGAAACTGCACCGTGGTCGCGTCGGCATGCATCTGCGCCGAGACCGTCGATGGACGCAGCAGATCACCCGCGAACACCGCCAAGTCCGCGACCGTCGAGGTCGCCCCGAACCCGGCGGCAGCGGGGCCCCCGTCCAGCCGGGTGGTCACCATGCCCAGGTGTTCGCACACCGCCTCGGTCAGGTAGCGCCCGAACTCGATCCCCGACTCCCGCTGCACGCTCTCGGCCAGCACGGTGAAACCGTAGTTCGAATACATCCGGCGGGTGCCGGGGCGGGCCAGCGCCTGATCGGAATGCATCGCCAACCCCGATGTGTGCGCCAGCAGGTGACGGACCGTGGAGCCGGGCGGGCCTGCCGGGGTGTCGAGATTCACCACCCCCTCCTCAACGGCGACCTGTGCGGCTCGGGCCACCAGCGGCTTGGTGACCGACGCCAGCGCGAACACCCGCGCGGTATCGCCGTGGGTGGCTAGCACCCCTGCGGGTCCGATCACCGCGGCGGCCGCAGCCGGGACCGGCCAGCCACCAAGCACTTCGAGAGCGGTCATCGACTCCGGCGCGTCACTTCCGGGCGATGTAGTAGTTGTTCAACACGTCCGACTCGATCTCGGCCACCGTCACGTCGGTAAAACCGGCGTCGGCGAGCATCGAGGTGGCCAACTGCCTGCCCCACACCGTCCCCAACCCGGCCCCGTCAAGCGCCAGCGACACCGTCATGCAGTGCATTAGCGAGGTCGTGTACAGGTAGGTGCTCAGCGGAACGCCGACATTGTCTTCCAGTTGACTCGATGCCTTGATGTCGACCAACAGCAGCACACCACCGGGTCGCAGCGCACGATAGATGTTCTGCAGGACGCGCGCCGGCTGCGCCTGGTCGTGAATCGCGTCGAACACGGTGATCACGTCGTAGGCCCCCACCTTGTCCAGCTCTGCCAGGTCATGGCGCTCGAAGGTCGCGTTTGCCAGGCCCAACCGAGCCGCCTCCTCGGTCCCCGCCGCAACGGCCTCGTCGGAAAAGTCGATGCCGGTGAATCGGCTCGCGCCGAACGCCTGCGCCATCAGCTTGACCGCGCGACCACTGCCGCAACCGAAATCGGCCACGTCGGCTCCGGACCGCAAGCGGTCCGGAAGGCCGTCGACCAGCGGGAGCACCACGTCGATCAAGGCGGCATCGAACACCATGCCGCTCATCTCGGCCATCAGCTTGTGGAAGCGCGGGTATTCGCTGTAGGGCACACCGCCGCCTTCCCGGAAGCAGCGAATGACCTTTTGTTCGACCTCGCCGAGCAGCGAAACGAACTGTGCTATCACGGCGAGGTTGTCCGGCCCGGCCGCACGGGTCAGCATGCCGGCGCGGTGGGCAGGCAGCGAGTAGGTCGAGCTCCCCGCGTCGTATTCGACGATCTGCCCGGTGGTCATGCCGCCTAGCCACTCCCGAACGTAGCGCTCTTCCAACCCCGCAGCCTCGGCGATCTCCATGCTGGTGGCTGGCGGAAGTCCGGCCATGGTGTCCAGCAGCCCGGTCTGGTGTCCAACGCTCACCAGGATCGCCAAACCGGCGCTGTCGATGGCCGCAACAAAACGGTTGCCGAATTCTTCGGTGGTCTCGAGTGCTCCGCTCATCTGCGCCGCTCCTCCTCATCGCTTCGCTCTGCATCGTCACCGGCGCGACTCATCTGCGCCGCTCCTCCTCATCGCTTCGCTCTGCATCGTCACCGGCGCGACTCATCTGCGCCGCTCCTGCTCATCGCTTCGCTCTGCATCGTCACCGGCGCGACTCATCTGCGCCGCTCCTCCTCATCGCTTCGCTCTGCATCGTCACCGGCGCGACTCATCTGCGCCGCTCCTCCTCATCGCTTCGCTCTGCATCGTCACCGGCGCGACTCATCTGCGCCGCTCCTCCTCATCGCTTCGCTCTGCATCGTCACCGGCGCGCATGGTCAGCGACGCTACACCGTAGGTTGGACACCATGAGTCAGACGGTGCGCGGTGTGATCGCACGACAAAAGGGCGAACCCGTTGAGCTGGTGAACATTGTCGTCCCGGATCCCGGACCCGGCGAGGCCGTGGTCGACGTCACCGCCTGCGGGGTATGCCATACCGACCTGACCTACCGCGAGGGCGGCATCAACGACGAATACCCTTTTCTGCTCGGACACGAGGCCGCGGGCATCATCGAGGCCGTCGGGCCGGGTGTAACCGCAGTCGAGCCCGGCGACTTCGTGATCCTGAACTGGCGTGCCGTGTGCGGCCAGTGCCGGGCCTGCAAACGCGGACGGCCCCGCTACTGCTTCGACACCTTTAACGCCGAACAGAAGATGACGCTGACCGACGGCACCGAGCTCACTGCGGCGTTGGGCATCGGGGCCTTTGCCGATAAGACGCTGGTGCACTCTGGCCAGTGCACGAAGGTCGATCCGGCTGCCGATCCCGCGGTGGCCGGCCTGCTGGGTTGCGGGGTCATGGCCGGCCTGGGCGCCGCGATCAACACCGGCGGGGTAACCCGCGACGACACCGTCGCGGTGATCGGCTGCGGCGGCGTTGGCGATGCCGCGATCGCCGGTGCCGCGCTGGTCGGCGCCAAACGGATCATCGCGGTCGACACCGATGACACGAAGCTTGACTGGGCCCGCACCTTCGGCGCCACCCACACCGTCAACGCCCGCGAAGTCGACGTCGTCCAGGCCATCGGCGGCCTCACGGATGGATTCGGCGCGGACGTGGTGATCGACGCCGTCGGCCGACCGGAAACCTACCAGCAGGCCTTCTACGCCCGCGATCTCGCCGGAACCGTTGTGCTGGTGGGTGTTCCGACGCCCGACATGCGCCTGGACATGCCGCTGGTCGACTTCTTCTCTCACGGCGGTGCGCTGAAGTCGTCGTGGTACGGCGATTGCCTGCCCGAAAGCGACTTCCCCACGCTGATCGACCTTTACCTGCAGGGCCGGCTGCCGCTGCAGCGGTTCGTTTCCGAACGCATCGGGCTCGAAGACGTCGAGGAGGCGTTCCACAAGATGCATGGCGGCAAGGTATTGCGTTCGGTGGTGATGTTGTGATGGCCGCCATCGAGCGCGTCATCACCCACGGCACCTTCGAACTCGATGGCGGCAGTTGGGAAGTCGACAACAACATCTGGCTGGTCGGCGACGACTCCGAGGTGGTGGTTTTCGACGCCGCCCACCACGCGGCTCCTATCATCGACGCCGTCGGCGGCCGCAAGGTGGTTGCGGTGATCTGCACGCACGGCCACAACGACCACGTGACGGTGGCCCCCGAACTGGGCACGGCGCTTGACGCACCGGTGCTGATGCATCCCGGCGACGCCGTGCTGTGGCGAATGACTCACCCGGACAAAAGCTTTCGCGCCGTTTCAGACGGTGATGCGGTGCGGGTTGGCGGGACGGAGTTGCGTGCGCTGCACACCCCGGGGCACTCCCCTGGATCGGTGTGCTGGTATGCGCCAGAGCTGGGTCCCGGAACAGGCACCGTGTTCAGCGGAGACACGCTGTTCGCTGGCGGGCCGGGTGCAACCGGCCGCTCGTATTCCGACTTCCCCACGATCCTGCGGTCGATATCCGGACGGCTCGGCGCATTACCGGGCGACACCGTCGTGCACACCGGCCACGGCGACAGCACCACCATCGGCGACGAGATCGTCCACTACGAGGAATGGGTGGCCCGTGGGCATTGATCCCGCGGGCGCGCGCAGAATGCCGGTCGTAGCGGCGTGTCGGTGTACAAGCACCGCGCGGTCCATGAGCCGAGCGCTACTTATCCGCGCAATCTGACACTCGAGCCAAGCTGCGGCGCAGAAACACCGCAAAGCCGGCACCCATGACCACAAATGCCGTCACTGGCACCCAGTCACCCAACCGAAGGTAGAGCGTGACATTCGATGCCAACGGAACGTTCACCACGATGGCACCGTTGAATTCCGCCGAGCACCAGGCCAGCCGACGGCCCCGGGTATCAAAGGCCGAGCTGTCGCCCGACAAGCTGGCGTGCACCGCTGGGATGCCGGCTTCGACGGCGCGCACCGCGGGCTGGGCGGCCAACTGCGGCTGCGCCCAACTCCCTTGGAACGTCGAGGTGGAACTCTGATACACCAGCAGCGCCGCCCCGAGCCGCGCGGCGTGCCGGGTCAGATCGGAGAAGGTCATCTCGTAGCTGATCAACGGGGCGATATGCAAGGAGTTCACCGCCAACACCACCGGCCCGGCGCCGCGCTGCCGATCCTTTGCGGCGGCCTTGCTGTAGCGGGTGATCCAGCCGAAAAGCGGGCGCAGCGGCACATATTCGCCAAACGGAACCAACCGGGTCTTCCGGTAGCTGCCCACAGCTTCGTGCGCGCCGACAAGCACCGCCGACTTGTAGATTCCCCCGTCCGGTGCCGGGGCGTCGACGTTGACCAACAAATCCGCGCCCACCCGCTGTGACAGCTCGGCCAGGCGAGCCAGGACGTCAGGATGGCGGGTGAGGTCTTGTCCGACGCTGCTTTCCCCCCAGACCACCAAGTCCGGCCGCTGGTCCGCAACGGCCGCGGTGAACTCTTCACCGGCCGCCAGTCGAGCCGCCGCATCGGCTATGTCGCCGGCCTGTACCAGCGCCACGCGCACCGTCGGACCGCCGACCGGCACCGAGCCCAGCAGGTAGGAAGCCGGGCCGAGTCCCGCACACCCAATCACGCATCCCAGCGCGACCAGCCGGCCGCCCGTTGCCCGGCACACGAGCACGCTCGCGATGGCGGTATTGGTCGCAACCAGAAGAAAACTTGTCAGCCACACCCCACCCAGCGACGCCGACGCTAGCGTCACGGGCTGGCTCCATTGCGATGCACCCAGCAACGCCCACGGACCGCCCAGCGATTGCCAGGACCGCACCGCTTCGGCTGCCACCCACGCGCTGGGCACCACGACCAGGGCGGCACCGACGCGGCATGTGGTCACCGGTACCGACAACAGCCGGTGCGCCAACCACCCGGCCGGCAGCCACAGCACACCCAGGCCGGCGGCCAACAGCACCAGCATCGGACCAGCACTGGTCACCAGCCAGTACTGGGTTGCCAGCACAAATCCGCCCATACCCGTCCACGCCCGCAGCGCGCCCTCCCACGACGTCGGCGCGGCCCGCACCACTAACAGCAGTGGGACCAAGCCGAACCAGGCCAGCCACCACCAAGACGGCGCGGGAAAGGCCAGCGCGGGTAACCCGCCGAACACCAACGCTGCCGCACAACCAATGACCGGTTGTCGCCGGGCTCCCGCGCGCAACGCCATGCCGATCAGCATGCCGGCCACATTCGCCTGCGTCGAGGAAAAGAGCAGACTAAGACCGGCAGTCCCCGCCAGAAAGGGAGTGATTTGCATGGCCAAGGATCTGGTCGCCACGGTGCCCGATCTTTCCGGGAAGCTGGCAATCATCACCGGCGCCAACAGCGGTCTAGGCTTCGGGCTGGCCCGGCGGCTGTCGGCGGCTGGCGCCGACGTAATCATGGCGATCCGCAATCGCGCCAAGGGCGAGGCGGCGGTCGAGGAAATCCGGACCGCGGTTCCGGATGCGAAGCTGACCATCAAGGCCCTCGACCTGTCATCGTTGGCGTCCGTCGCCGCGTTGGGGGAACAGCTCATGGCTGACGGGCGGCCGATCGACCTGCTGATCAACAACGCCGGCGTCATGACCCCACCGGAACGCGTTACCACTGCCGACGGCTTCGAATTGCAGTTCGGCAGCAACCATCTCGGACACTTCGCGCTAACCGCACACCTGCTGCCGCTGTTGCGCGCGGCACAGCGCGCGAGGGTCGTCTCGTTGAGCAGCTTGGCGGCCCGCCGCGGCCGCATCCACTTCGACGACCTACAGTTCGAGAGGTCGTACGCCCCGATGACGGCCTATGGCCAGTCGAAGCTGGCGGTCTTGATGTTCGCCCGCGAGCTGGACCGCCGCAGCCGCGCGGCCGGCTGGGGCATCATCTCCAATGCCGCGCATCCTGGCTTGACCAAGACCAACCTGCAGATCGCGGGACCGTCCCATGGCCGCGACAAGCCGGCGCTGATGGAACGCTTGTACAAGACGTCCTGGCGTTTCGCACCGTTCCTCTGGCAGGAGATCGAAGAGGGGATCTTGCCCGCGCTGTATGCAGCCGCCACCCCGCAAGCCGACGGTGGCGCGTTCTATGGCCCCCGCGGCCGCTACGAGGTCGCCGGCGGTGGTGTGCGAGAGGCCAAGGTTCCCGCAGCCGCCCGCAACGACGCCGATAGCAAGCGACTTTGGGAGGTCTCCGAGCAGCTCACCGGTGTCAGCTACCCGAAATCGCGCTGAACTGCCCGATCCCGGGAACCTGAGGTATTCCGGGGGGGAGCTGCGGAATCTCCGGAATCGGTGGGATCGGCGGGATCGGTGGAGGGCTGGGGGACGTGGTCGCCGGCGGCTGCGTGGTCGCCGGCGGCTGCGTGGTCGCCGGCGGCGCGGAAGCGGGGGTCGTCGGTGCCGGAGTGATGACATCGGTGGTCACCGCCGGTTGCGTATTCGTCGTTGTCGGCGGAGGCGGCAACGGCTGCTGCAGCGGCGGCGCGGGCCCACCGGTGGCTGGCGCCTGTACGGGAGGTGCGGGCTCGGTAGTGGGGCCATCGGATGCCGGCGCTGGGGACGGGGGCGGTGCGGCGGTCGTGGTCACACCCGGCCTCTGCGGGGTCCCCGGCGCCGTCGGCTGGTCGCCGGTGGACAACCCGATCGCCACGGCGGCACCCACCAGCAACACCGCCACCGTCGTGCCGGTGATGATCACGGCCGGCAGGCGATACCACGGGATTGGCGGGGACTTGGGCTCGGGCTCCGCATGGGCATCGTGGTCGAAGCTCAGCGACGGGCGGGCCGCTGTGTAGCCAGGGGCCGGCCCGATGTGGGAGTCCTCGTCGGCCTCCGACCAGGCCAAAGCCGGCTGCAGGACCGACGCCGGCGCATCGGCCGGCGCCGTCGCCGTCGCCGAGGTGACCGCGGTCAGCACCGTTGCGCTGGTGTCGCCGGGTCTGCGTGCCGCCCACAACGCGCCGCCGAAAGCGGCCGTCAATTGCGGACGAGGCGTCCTGACCACCGGCACGCAGAAACGTCCGGACAGCGTCGTGGTGACTGCCGGGATATTTGCACCACCACCCACCGAAACGATCGCTACCAGCTCGGCCGTGCGAATTCCGCTGCGGGCCAGGGTTTGTTCCAAGGCCCTGCCCACGCTGTCCAGCGAGTCACGGATTGTGTCCTCGAGCTCGTTGCGGGTCAACCGGATATCCCCGCCCAACGCGTCGGTCAGCGTGGTCACCGTGCTTGACGAAAGCCGTTCCTTGGCTTTGCGACATTCGATCCGCAGCTTAGTCAGTGAGCCGATCGCCGAGGTGCCGGCTGGATCGAACGCGCCCGTGCCCGGTAGTTCGGACATGACGTAGCTCAACAGCGACTGATCGATCAGATCGCCGGAGAAAGCCTGATGGCGCACCGTCGCGGCCACCGGCCGATACTCGTCTGCGGCGTCGACGAGCGTGATGCCGGTCCCGCTGCCACCGAAGTCGCATACCGCGACGATCCCACGGGCCGGTATGCCCGGGTCGGCCCGTATCGCGTACAGCGCTGCCGCGGCGTCAGGGAGCAGTGACAGTGGCTGGGCCGTACTCGAAGTCCCGTGCGACCATTCCGAGGCCCGACGCAGCGCGCTATCCAACGCTGCTACCGCAGCCGGCCCCCAGTGGGCGGGATAGGTCACCGTGACACTTCCGGGAAGAGCACGACCGCCGGTAGCGGTGTAGGCCAGCGCCAGCAGTGCGTCAGCCACTAGCGCCTCGCTGCGGTACACCGAGCCGTCGGCAGCCACGATGCCGACCGAATCTCCCACCCGGTCTACGAAGTCGGTGATCACCAGGCCTGGCTCGTCCAGCCTCGGGTTCTCCGATGGCACACCGACCTCGGGCGGGCGCTGTCGATACAGCGTCAGCACGGGTTTACGTGTGATGGAGTGATCGGCAGCCACAGCCGCTAGGTTGGTGACACCGATCGACAAGCCTAATGCCGGTCTCGCCCCTGTTGCCATATGGCCCAATCCCCGTGTCCGGCGGCTCGTCGCAACCGCCTACCTCGAATTTTCCGTCATACCTATAGCCAATGTGGGCGCCGGTGATCTGGATAGCGACATTGCCGCAACGCCCGGTTGGTCAGCAAATGGTGCCCATGCTGGCGACCAACGGGACCTCCGGCGCGGTAAGGCAGCCGGGCTCCAGTAATCCCAGCGGCTAGGCCAAGGCCTCGATGTCGTCGGTGGCGACGATGCCTACCGGCTTGGAGCCGTGTTGAGAAATGAGTTCGGCCGTCGGCAGCAACCTCCCCACTCAGCAATCCCAGCTTCACCCTAAACCTGGCGTTCGTACGCCACCTAGCATCTGGTGGGTGCGAACGGTGATGTCGCGTTGAGCCGCATCGGCGCCACCCGTCCGGCATTGAGCGCGTGGCGATTCGTCACAGTGTTCGGGGTGGTCAGCCTGCTCGCCGACGTCGTGTATGAAGGGGCCCGTTCGATCACCGGCCCGCTGCTGGCTTCGTTGGGAGCGACCGGACTGGTGGTCGGAGTCGTCACCGGCGTCGGTGAGGCCGCCGCCTTGGGCTTGCGGCTGGTGTCGGGGCCATTGGCCGATCGAAGCCGACGGTTTTGGGCCTGGACCATCGCCGGCTACACCCTGACGGTGGTAACGGTTCCGCTGCTCGGCATCGCGGGCGCCCTGTGGGTGGCGTGCGCGTTGGTCATCGCCGAGCGAGTCGGGAAAGCTGTGCGCGGCCCCGCCAAAGACACCCTGCTGTCGCACGCGGCCAGTGTGACCGGCCGAGGCCGCGGTTTCGCCGTGCACGAGGCGCTGGACCAGGTCGGTGCGATGATCGGCCCTCTCACCGTTGCCGGGATGCTCGCGATCACCGGGAATGCCTATGCGCCCGCGCTCGGCGTGCTGACCCTGCCCGGCGGTGCCGCCCTTGCTCTGTTGCTGTGGCTGCAGCGTCGGGTGCCCCGCCCGGAGTCCTACGAGGACTGTCCGGTTGTCCTCGGTAATCCTTCGGCGCCGCGACCCTGGGCGCTGCCGGCGCAGTTCTGGCTGTACTGCGGGTTCACCGCGATCACCATGCTGGGGTTTGGCACGTTCGGGTTGCTGTCGTTTCACATGGTCAGCCACGGCGTGCTGGCCGCCGCCATGGTCCCGGTGGTCTATGCGGCCGCAATGGCCGCAGATGCGCTGACGGCCTTGGCCTCAGGCTTCAGCTATGACAGATATGGCGCGAAAACCCTTGCCGTTCTGCCGATTCTGTCGATTCTGGTGGTGCTATTCGCCTTCACGGACAACGTCACAATGGTGGTCATTGGCACGTTGGTGTGGGGCGCAGCGGTCGGAATACAAGAGTCCACGCTGCGCGGCGTGGTGGCCGACCTGGTCGCCAGCCCACGGCGGGCCAGCGCCTACGGCGTGTTCGCCGCAGGGCTGGGCGCTGCGACCGCCGGGGGCGGCGCCCTCATCGGCTGGCTGTACGACATCTCCATCGGCACGCTCGTTGTGGTGGTGATCGCACTTGAACTGATGGCCCTGGTGATGATGTTCGCGATCCGACTACCCCGCGTAGCACCGAGCTAAAGAAGCGATCAGGCGGCCCAACGGAACAGCAGGTTGGTATGCGACAACATGCTTGACCGGCACGCCAACAAGCACGACTGCCACCGATCCAGGTAAGTGGCGGCCAAGGACGGTCAACCGGTCTAGGCTCGCCAGTATTACCCCTTCAAGGGCGAAGGGGGCAGGAGGATCTCGATGGGCCTCAACACGGCGATCGCGACTCGGGTGAATGGCACGCCGCCGCCGGAGGTGCCGATCGCCGATATTGAACTGGGTTCCCTGGATTTCTGGGCACTCGATGACGACGTTCGCGATGGCGCCTTCGCCACCTTGCGCCGCGAGGCGCCGATCTCGTTCTGGCCCACGATCGAGCTGCCCGGGTTTGTCGCGGGCAATGGGCATTGGGCGCTCACCAAGTACGACGATGTCTTCTACGCCAGCCGTCATCCGGACATTTTCAGTTCGTACCCCAACATCACGATCAACGACCAGACACCAGAGTTAGCCGAATACTTCGGCTCGATGATCGTGCTCGACGATCCGCGCCATCAGCGGCTGCGCTCGATTGTCAGCCGAGCCTTCACCCCGAAGGTGGTAGCCCGCATCGAAGCAGCCGTGCGTGACCGGGCCCATCGGTTGGTCTCATCGATGATCGCCAATAATCCCGACCGGCAGGCCGATCTGGTCAGCGAACTCGCAGGTCCACTGCCGCTGCAGATTATCTGTGACATGATGGGGATTCCCAAGGCGGACCATCAGCGCATTTTTCACTGGACCAACGTCATTCTCGGCTTCGGCGATCCCGATCTGGCCACCGATTTCGACGAGTTCATGCAGGTTTCGGCGGACATCGGCGCCTACGCCACCGCGCTGGCCGAAGACCGCCGGGTCAACCACCACGACGATCTGACCAGCAGCCTGGTCGAAGCCGAGGTCGACGGCGAGCGGCTGTCGTCGAGGGAGATCGCGTCGTTCTTCATCCTGCTGGTGGTGGCCGGCAACGAGACGACGCGCAACGCGATCACTCACGGCGTGCTGGCACTGTCCCGCTATCCCGAGCAACGGGACAGGTGGTGGTCTGACTTCGACGGCCTGGCGCCCACCGCGGTCGAGGAGATCGTGCGGTGGGCCTCCCCGGTGGTCTACATGCGCCGCACCCTGACCCAAGACATTGAGTTGCGCGGCACCAAGATGGCCGCCGGTGACAAGGTCTCCCTGTGGTATTGCTCGGCCAACCGGGACGAGTCAAAGTTCGCCGATCCCTGGACATTCGACCTAGCACGCAACCCCAATCCGCATCTCGGTTTCGGTGGCGGTGGCGCCCATTTCTGCCTGGGCGCCAACCTAGCGCGTCGGGAGATCAGGGTCGCGTTCGACGAACTACGCAGGCAGATGCCCGACGTCGTCGCGACCGAGGAGCCCGCACGGCTGTTGTCGCAGTTCATTCACGGAATCAAGACGCTGCCAGTTACGTGGTCCTGAAAGGCCGAACGTGGCTCGGCGGGTATATGGTGCGCCATTCCCGGTGGCTGTGGGATTTGCACTACACAGGAAGCGTTGTCGCCCACCCACTGGCGGACCGGTAGGCACCGATCGGTGCCGGCCTGTTTTGGGTAGCGGATCAAGCGCACAAACGACTCGCGGTGGCCGAACAGGATGATGTTGGCGAGACGCCCCGTCTGGCATGACCGCTGCCGACGCGTTCGAGTGCGGTCGAGAGCCAAAGGCGGCTTGATCAGCCGCCAACCGCAGGCCGAAGACGTGCCGGCTCAGGTGTGTGACGATCGTAGCCGTAGCGGTCGATGATCTCGCCCCAGTGCTCATCGACAATCGCACGCTGCTCGACGGTCAGTTGATAGCTGTTGGTTTTGTAGTCCGCATGGTCAGCTAGGTATTGCCGCAGACGCGGCAGGTAACACTCGAAGTCGCCCAGTCCCAGGTGCTGGTATAGCCGGCGCAGCTGTCCCTCGGGATCACCGATCAAATCCTCATAACGCAATTCGTAAAAGCGTGTGGGGTCAACGAGTTCTCGGCCTTCGTCCAACTTTCGGTATAGGTCGACGTAGGTCGACACGACCTTGTCGTCCAACCCGTCGAACGTCGGTTGTTGCAAGCCATGTATGCGGTACAGCGCCTTATGAAGATGGATGGTTGATGGATAGACCACATAGGGATCTCGGACGATGTGGATGAACTTCGCTTGCGGGAATACCTCCAGCAGCACCTTGATTCGAAAACTATGCGTTGGATTCTTGAGGATCACCGTCTTGCGACGGCGGAAGTACACCTGCTGAACGAACCGGAACAGGGTCCGTTTCCAGATTTCTAGTTCTCGCGGTGCCACCTGCTCTAGATCCAGGTACTCCTCATACTGGGGCGGCCGGTTCGGGAATGCGATGGTCAGATACGGCGACGGCAGGCCCTGCATACACCACACGAACTCGTCTTCCTGCGGGTGATGCAAGCTCAAATCCATGTTGTCCATTGCCCGATGCTTCGATACCAGGAATTCCACATATGGCGCAAACCACTCGGTCAGTAGAAAATGGTGTGGCGCAAGGCATTCGTAGCCGGTGGGACCGGTGTGGCGATCATCGACGACCAACAGTTCATGCAGCAAGGTGGTGCCGGTACGCCAATGCCCAACAATGAAGATTGGCGGATCGGCGATCACCGTTTCGGCCACTCGCCTACCGAAAACGATCTTCTGCCACAACCCCAGACAGGAATTGACCATGCTGAGAAACGTATAGAGGACCGCGAAGTGCCAGCGGCTGTGATGCACGGCGAAGCGGTTACGGATCAAAAGCCGCATCCAGGCCGAGAAGTTGCAGCCGACCCACAGCGGTGCGGCCCACTCGCGCCACCGGGAAAGTCGAGACGACGAACGGAGAGCCTTCATGGTGCGACGCGGGGGGTAACGGCGACCCGTAACCGGGTCAAGCCGCGAAGGTTGGCGTTTGTCGTCCACGTCGGCGGCTCGACCACCTCTATTCGGTCGATATTGGCGACGATCTCGCGCAAGATCGCCTGACCCTCCATGCGCGCCAGCTGGGTCCCCGGACACAGGTGGATGCCGGAGCCGAACGCGAGATGCCCGACCGGGTTGCGGTCGGCGCGAAAGACATCCGGGTCTTCGTACTGGCGCGGGTCACGGTTGGCTGCACCCCATGCCAGCAGCACCAGTGAGCCTGCCGGGATGACCGCTTGACCGACCGAATAGTCGACGCGCGTTGTGCGGCAGATGTTTTGGATTGGCGATATAAAGCGGAGGTGCTCCTCGATCGCCGACGGGATCAGGTCTGGTTGCTGCGCAAGGAGTGTCAGCTGATCTGGATAGTCGGCCAGCGTCAGAAACAATGTGCTAATCATATGAGCAGTGCTCTCATAGCCCGCAACCAGCAGCAACACCGCGAAGAAGAACAATTCGTCATCGCTGAGTCGACCTTGCTCGGCATGGGTGGCAAGCTTCCCGAGAACAGTGCATTCCCTAAGCAGCCCGTTGTCACGCCGATGAGTGAAGAGTGCACGCAATCGCCGGAATCCGGCAAAGCCCTGCACAAGCGAAATCAACCCGGAGGCTGACAAGGCAACGTCGGTGATCCGTACCGCCTGGTTGGACAAACGGCAGAAGGCGGCCTCGTCCGGTCCATCTACGCCGAGCACACTGGTGATAGCGCGCATCGGCATCGGTGCGGCCACGGTGGAGACGACGTCCGCGGGCGTCTGGGTCAGTAACCCGCCGACCAGTTCTCGGGCAAGCTGGTCGACCATCGGGCGCCACGTCTCCAACGCGCCACGCGCCATACCTGGTGCCAGTTGCTTGCGCATCCGGGTGTGCGCCGGCGGATCGGACGTCGGCAGAAACGGCAGCCACCCCCGTGAGAAGGTGACCCCACGGGCGCTGGACAACGTGTCGTGGTTACGCGCAGCCTCGCGGACGTCGGCGTATCGGCTCAAAATGTAGACGTCGCGCTTGGGGTTGTACTGCACCCGCTCGCCGGCCAACAGCTCTCGATAATGCGGGTAAGGATCAGCGGCAATCGCGGGATCGAACGGGTCAAAGTCGGTGAGCTGCATAAATTTCCGGCAATGCCGGCCGGTCAACCTGGACCGAGCCTTCCCGGCGACCCTCAGCGCAAGTGCTTTCGCGACCGCGGGCCCGTAGGTTCGCACAGTTTGCGCGTCGCGCCACATGCTGGTGGCTACCGGGATGCCACCAGATGACGCGCGCCGGCGCGTGGGAACGCCCAGAGCCGTGGTCGCGTCCTGCGCGGTCAGACCAACGTCGGGCGTGCCCGCTAACGGGCACCCGGCCAGCCGCACTCGGTCCGGCGCGGGCTCGGGAGGGGACTGTGTCGCGGTCATGACCCTCCGAACTCAGAGAGGCGTAGAACAGTCACAGGGTAACGGCGGGCATCGCAATAATTGCGCAGTTTCGCAAAGCGTTTCGCAACGCAATAAGATGGTTACCCGGAGTTCGGACAGGCGAATCTGCCCAGCGCAAGGCTGGTGATAGCGCCGACCAACGGCGCCGTGATCGGTAACCGTTTCCGACCGGCCGATACCGGCCCGGCCACCATAGCGGAGGTCAACCCCACCTGTTGGCGGAACGCCCAAAACTGGGCCGACTGTGTAGGCATGCGTCGCACTTGATTGGTCGCCGACCCGGCAATTCGCTAGCCGCGCTAAGGGTCGCGCATCGTTGGCCACAACAGGCGCGACTTGCGCGAATGTGCTTTCTCGCCGGCATCGCGATGCCTAACTTTATGTTTTCGAGGAGACTGCGATGCGGCTTCCAGGCCGTCATGTGTTATACGCCCTGTCGGCGGTCACCATGCTGGCGGCCTGCTCCAGCAACGGTGCTCGTGGCGGCATTGCGTCGACGAACATGAATCCGACAAACCCACCCGCAACTGCGGAGACCGCTACCGTCTCACCGACACCGGCTCCGCAGAGCGCGCGAACCGAGACCTGGATTAACCTTCAAGTCGGCGACTGCCTGGCCGACCTGCCGCCGGCGGATCTGAGCCGGATAACCGTCACGATTGTCGATTGCGCGACAGCGCAATCGGCCGAGGTATACCTGCGTGCTCCGGTGGCCGTCGATGCCGCCGTCGTTTCCATGGCCAATCGTGATTGTGCTGCCGGATTTGCGCCCTACACAGGCCAATCCGTCGACACCAGCCCATACTCGGTGGCGTATCTCATCGACTCGCATCAGGATAGAACCGGGGCCGATCCCACCCCGAGCACCGTCATCTGTTTGCTGCAGCCCGCCAACGGTCAGTTGCTCACCGGGTCGGCCCGTCGCTGACCGGACGACCCGTTGTTCGGGTGCGTGGCACACGACACCAACCGGTATCGTCTGTTGCCGTGACTTCTCCGATTGCTCCGAATACCAAAAGCGACGGTTCTCGCTGATGACTACCCCACCCGACAAGGCGCGGCGCCGGTTTCTTCGCGACGCCTACAAGAACGCTGAGCGCGTCGCACGAACCGCTTTGCTCACAATCGACCAGGACCAGCTTGAGCAGCTGCTCGACTACGTCGACGAGAGACTCGGCGAACAGCCTTGTGACCACACCGCCCGGCATGCGCAACGATGGGCCCAATCACACCGCATCGAATGGGAGACGCTGGCCGAGGGCCTACAAGAGTTTGGTGGCTACTGCGATTGTGAGATCGTAATGAATGTCGAACCTGAGGCGATCTTCGGCTAGTCCTCTGCCGGCGATGTTCTCATAACGACATGGCAAGCCACGCGCTTGACTAAACTCAGCCGACGTCAAACCGCCTGTCCCCGATATGCCCTGCGAGGTTGCCTCGTGGCTGATGACTCAAACGACACCGCGACCGATGTCGAACCCGACTACCGGTTCACCCTTGCCAACGAGCGGACCTTCCTGGCCTGGCAGCGCACCGCTCTAGGCCTGCTGGCCGCGGCGGTCGCCCTGGTGCAGCTCGTCCCGGAACTGACGATCCCCGGCGCACGCCAGGTGCTCGGTGTGGTGCTCGCGATTTTGGCAATCCTCACCAGCGGAATGGGTCTGCTGCGCTGGCAGCAGGCGGATCGCGCCATGCGCCGGCACCTGCCATTGCCCCGTCACCCCACACCGGGCTACCTCGCGGTGGGGCTCTGCGTGGTCGGGGTCGTCGCGCTCGCATTGGTGGTAGCCAAGGCGATCACCGGGTGAACCGTCACTCGACGGCAGCGAGCGATCGCGGGCTGCAGGCCGAACGGACGACGCTGGCCTGGACCCGGACGGCCTTTGCGTTGCTGGTCAACGGCGTGTTGCTGACGCTCAAGGACACGCAAGGCGCCGACGGGCCGGCTGGGCTGATCCCGGCCGGCCTAGCTGGTGCTGCGGCCTCGTGCTGCTATGTGATCGCTCTACAACGCCAACGAGCACTTTCGCACCGCCCGCTACCGGCACGAATCACTCCCCGCGGCCAGGTCCACATCCTCGCGACAGCGGTGCTGGTGCTTATGGTCGTCACCGCCTTTGCTCAACTGCTCTAGCGCGGCGAACAGACGCAAAAGCCCCCGCACGCACGGAGTGTCGGGGGCTTTTGCGTCTACTCGCCAAATGCGATCGTGGCCGATGGCGGCGCGGACCTTCCTGTAAATTGCCGGAATTCACGATTTTGTGCGGCTAGACCAACGCCGGGAGCCAGCGTGCCTGCGAGGATAGGAGCGCCTCGGCCGATCCGCCGGCGCAGCCGTTCGGTCACAACGGATCTGACCTGCTCAGCCTGCAAGTCAACCACAAGACCGGTCCAGGCTGATACGCAAAATATGTGAGTGTACCCGCCGCCACAGCGGCAGCAGCTGGATCCCCCTTTTGGTGGACACGAGATCCACCCAATAGGCTGGGCCGATCGGGCGATAGACATTGTCAGTTCGTGCCGGCACCCTGATCACTGACCTCAACACCGAGCGTCGACCCCGTCCCTATGGTCCAAGGAAAACAATGTCATACGTGGCTGCCGAACCAGGCGTGCTGATCTCGCCGACGGACGACTTGCAGAGCCCCCGGTCAGCCCCGGCAGCGCATGACGAAAATGCGGACGGCATAACAGGCGGGACCAGAGACGACTCTGCTCCCAACTCACGGTTTCAGCTAGGCAGGCGCATTCCGGAAGCCACCGCCCAGGAAGGGTTTCTGGTTCGGCCATTCACCCAACAATGTCAGATCATCCACACCGAAGGAGATCATGCTGTTATCGGGGTATCCCCGGGGAACAGTTACTTCTCCCGCCAGCGCCTACGGGATCTCGGGCTTTGGGGTCTCACGAATTTTGATCGTGTGGACTTCGTCTACACCGATGTCCATGTCGCCGAGAGTTACGAAGCGCTAGGCGGTTCCGCAATCGAAGCCCGGCGCAAGGCGGTCAAAAACATCCGCGGCGTCCGCGCCAAGATCACCACCACGGTGAACGAACTCGATCCGGCCGGGGCCCGGCTGTGCGTTCGTCCGATGTCGGAGTTCCAGTCCAACGAGGCATACCGGGAGCTGCATGCGGACCTGCTCACGCGCCTGAAAGACGACGAGGACTTGCGCGCCGTCTGCCAGGACCTAGTGCGGCGCTTCCTGTCCACGAAAGTGGGTCCGCGGCAGGGGGGCGACGGCTACTCAAGAGCAGGTGTGCATGGACTACATTTGCGCCGAGGCCCCGCTATTCCTCGACACACCTGCGATTCTCGGAGTGCCGTCGTCGTTGAATTGCTACCACCAATCACTGCCCCTCGCCGAAATGCTCTACGCCCGAGGATCGGGACTACGGGCATCGCGCAATCAAGGCCACGCCATTGTTACCCCTGATGGGAGCCCCGCCGAATGACCGCGACCGTTCTGCTCGAGGTCCCGTTCTCTGCACGTGGGGATCGGATTCCTGACGCCGTCGCAGAATTACGAACCCGCGAGCCTATCCGCAAGGTACGGACCATTACCGGCGCCGAAGCCTGGCTCGTCTCCTCGTATGCACTGTGCACACAGGTGCTCGAGGATCGGCGTTTTTCCATGAAGGAAACCGCCGCTGCCGGCGCCCCCCGCCTGAACGCGCTGACTGTTCCACCCGAAGTGGTCAACAACATGGGAAACATCGCCGACGCGGGACTGCGCAAGGCGGTGATGAAAGCGATCACACCCAAGGCACCCGGGTTGGAGCAATTCCTACGAGACACCGCGAACTCGCTGCTGGACAACCTGATTACCGAGGGCGCACCAGCCGATCTGCGCAATGACTTCGCCGACCCGCTGGCCACTGCCCTGCACTGCAAGGTTCTGGGCATCCCGCAAGAAGACGGCCCGAAGCTGTTCCGTAGCTTGAGTATCGCTTTCATGAGTTCGGCCGACCCGATCCCCGCCGCGAAGATCAACTGGGATCGCGACATCGAATACATGGCCGGAATTCTGGAAAACCCAAACATCACGACCGGCCTCATGGGTGAGCTCAGCCGCCTCCGGAAAGATCCCGCCTACTCGCACGTCTCCGACGAACTATTCGCGACCATCGGCGTCACTTTCTTCGGTGCCGGCGTCATCTCAACCGGCAGCTTCCTCACCACCGCGCTGATATCGCTGATACAACGCCCGCAACTTCGGAACTTGTTGCACGAGAAGCCGGAACTGATCCCGGCCGGTGTAGAGGAACTGCTGCGGATCAATCTCTCCTTCGCCGACGGGTTACCGCGCCTGGCCACCGCCGACATCCAGGTCGGCGACGTGCTGGTCCGCAAGGGGGAGCTGGTGCTGGTGCTGCTCGAGGGCGCCAACTTCGATCCCGAGCACTTCCCTAACCCGGGCAGCATCGAACTCGACCGGCCCAACCCCACCTCGCACCTCGCGTTCGGCCGCGGCCAACACTTCTGTCCTGGATCAGCTCTCGGTCGCCGCCACGCACAGATCGGCATCGAAGCGCTGTTGAAAAAGATGCCCGGCGTCGACCTGGCTGTGCCCATCGACCAATTGGTCTGGCGCACCCGATTCCAAAGACGCATCCCCGAACGCCTTCCGGTGCTCTGGTAGGCTTCCGGAAACTCACCCGAGCCATCACCGCAAGATTTGGCAAGCGTTGGGACAGAACAATTTCGACCTTGCACCGGCCGAAGGCGCTGCCTTCTACCGAATAAAAGTACGGGCCTCCCCCAAACTCCGAAATCGTCAGTACCGCACGCAATTCAAATGAACCGCACCCTGACAGCGAGCGACGTTAATGACGCCATTGTTGGGCCGCCAGCGGCGAGTCCACAAGTACCGCATCGAGTCCGATTTTGTGAGCCAGGCGGTAGTCGTCGACAGTTTTCACCGCGAAACCCATGACCTTCATGCCGGACTGCGATCTGAAACAGTCGACCGAGGCCTCGTCCCACAACTCGGCATTCACCGCGGAGATACCGGACCCCAACGTGAATTCTTCGGTGACGGTGACATCGCGATGCAACTCGAATCCGGCCCACTTCCCAGGATCCGGCTGCGGATCACAGTGATGGTTCAATGCCATGTTGAAAAGGCGCTGGCGGGTCACGTCACGACTTTCGGCGACCTGCAGTCCCTCCTGCCGCGAGGCTGCAGCCGTGATGTCAGCGTTGGTGGAATATACGATCGACCGCCCGGCAGCACCAGTCCTGGTCAACACCTGCGCGACCGCTGAGACCAGCGGCTGTGGCGGAGTCTGCTTGAGGTCTAGAAACAGAGTCATATCGGGCGGAGTCGCGCCAATGGCTTGCTCCAGTGTCGGTATCGGGGTCGCCCGTTGCCGGTAGGGATGGCCCTCGACGCCCGGCGTGGTGAAATTCCATCCCGCGTTGAGCTGCTGGAGTTGCTGAACCGTCTTCGAATTCACCGGGCCGGCGCCGTCGGTCAACGTTGCCAGATCGGACGGACGATACAGCACCGGCACGCCATCGCTGCTGACCTGGACGGTCAGCCACATGCCATCCACACCAGCTGCGACTGCGTTGGTAATCGCCAGAACGGTGTTCTCGGGAAAATCGCGCGTACCCGCGCGATGCGCGACAATCATCGGGTCGTCAGTCTGGCCCAGCGGCAAAGCATCCGCCACACCGCAAGTCCCTCCCAAGGCGATCACCAGCGCCACCGCGCCCAACATAGCCGTCTTCACCATCGGTCCCCTTCAGGCTTTCCCCACCGTAGAAACGTGCGCAATGCGCGGCGCACAGTATCGAACCGTACCGCTGAGAGCCAACCACGATGATTTGCCCGCACCGGCAGCGATAAAGTAAGTCGCGGTCGGGCACGCAGCGCAGCGTTGGAAAGTGAGGCCTCCGATGAGTGAAATGACAGCTCGGTTTTCCGAAATCGTCGGGAACGCCAATTTGCTGACCGGCGACGCAATCCCCGAGGACTACGCACACGACGAAGAGTTGACGGGGCCGCCGCAGAAGCCAGCCTATGCCGCCAAGCCGGCCACCCCCGAAGAGGTTGCCCAACTGCTGAAGGCCGCCTCTGAAAACGGTGTGCCGGTGACGGCCCGCGGGTCCGGGTGCGGCTTGTCGGGGGCCGCACGACCAGTCGAGGGTGGGCTGCTGATCTCGTTCGACCGGATGAACAAGGTCCTCGAGGTCGACACCGCCAACCAAGTCGCCGTCGTGCAGCCCGGGGTGGCGTTGACCGACCTGGACGCCGCTACCGCCGATACCGGGCTGCGGTACACGGTTTACCCGGGCGAGCTGTCCTCCAGCGTCGGCGGGAATGTCGGAACCAACGCCGGCGGGATGCGCGCGGTCAAGTACGGAGTGGCCCGCCATAACGTGCTCGGGTTGCAAGCGGTATTGCCCACCGGCGAGATCATCCGAACCGGCGGCAGGATGGCCAAGGTGTCCACCGGCTACGACCTCACCCAGCTGATCATCGGCTCGGAGGGCACCCTGGCCTTGGTCACCGAGGTGATCGTCAAGCTGCATCCGCGGCTCGACCACAACGCCAGCGTGCTCGCCCCGTTCGCCGACTTCGACCAAGTCATGGCGGCGGTGCCCAAGATCCTCGCCAGCGGCCTGGCACCTGACATCCTGGAGTACATTGACAACACTTCGATGGCCGCACTCATCTCCACTCAGAACCTGGAGCTAGGTATTCCGGACCAGATCCGCGACAGCTGCGAAGCTTATCTCCTTGTGGCGCTTGAGAACCGCATCGCCGACCGACTGTTCGAGGACATTCAGACGGTGGGTGAAATGCTCATGGAATTGGGAGCGGTGGACGCCTACGTGCTCGAAGGAGGCTCGGCGCGCAAGCTGATCGAGGCCCGCGAGAAGGCATTCTGGGCGGCAAAAGCACTCGGCGCCGACGACATCATCGACCCCGTCGTCCCACGCGCGTCGATGCCAAAATTCCTGAGCACCGCGCGCGGTCTGGCGGCGGCAGCGGACGGTGCCGCGGTCGGTTGCGGGCACGCCGGCGACGGCAACGTACACATGGCCATCGCGTGCAAGGATCCGGAGAAAAAGAAGAAGCTCATGACCGACATCTTTGCTCTCGCAATGGAATTGGGTGGCGCGATCTCTGGCGAACACGGCGTCGGCCGGGCCAAAACCGGCTATTTCCTCGAGCTGGAAGACCCGGTCAAGATCAGCCTCATGCGCCGTATCAAGCAGAGCTTCGATCCGGCGGGCATCCTCAACCCAGGCGTTGTCTTCGGAGACACCTGAGCACGGACAAGAGCCGGCCGGACCAAGGCCGGTCATCGGCCGGCCAACAGGCCTGCAAGTCTCGAGCGCAACATCTTCGTGGACAGCTCGGTCCGCCGGTCGTCAAAGCCGATTTCCCCGCATCTGTCCGGTCAGTCCGATGCAGCGTCGGTCACCGTTATTCATCCGGCGTTTACCCGTTGCTAGCCGCCATGACGTAGCCTGCTGACGCTCGATCGCCAACACAAGCCGACATGAGCGACAATGCCAAACACCACAGGGATGGGCATTTGGTGGCTAGCGGACTTCAGGATCGCGCAGCGCGCACACCGCAACACGAGGGCTTCCTCGGGCCGGACCGACCATGGCACCTGTCGTTCAGTCTGCTGCTGGCGGGTTCTTTCGTGCTGTTCTCGTGGTGGGCATTCGACTACGCAGGGTCCGGCGCGAACAAAGTCATCCTGGTGCTCGCCACCGTCGTCGGCATGTTCATGGCCTTCAACGTCGGCGGCAATGATGTCGCCAACTCGTTTGGCACCAGCGTCGGCGCGGGCACGTTGACCATGAAACAGGCGCTTCTGGTCGCGGCGATCTTCGAGGTCAGCGGCGCGGTGATCGCCGGCGGCGACGTCACCGAGACCATCCGCAGCGGCATCGTTGATCTGTCCGGGGTGTCCGTCGACCCACGCGACTTCATGAACATCATGCTGTCGGCGCTATCGGCAGCCGCGCTCTGGCTGCTGTTTGCTAACCGTATGGGGTATCCGGTGTCGACCACACACTCGATCATCGGCGGCATCGTCGGCGCGGCGATCGCGCTGGGGATGGTGAGCGGCCAGGGCGGTGCCGCACTCAGGATGGTCCAGTGGGATCAAATCGGCCAGATCGTGGTGTCCTGGGTGCTGTCGCCGGTGTTGGGCGGCTTGGTGTCGTACCTGCTCTACGGCGTCATCAAACGGCACATCCTGCTGTACAACGAACAGGCCGAACGACGGCTAACAGAAATTAAGAAAGAGCGCATCGCACACCGCGAGCGCCACAAGGCGGCGTTCGACCGGCTCACCGAGATCCAGCAGATCGCCTATACCGGCGCCCTGGCGCGCGACGCCGTCGCGGCAAACCGCAAGGACTTTGATCCCGACGAACTGGAATCCGATTACTACCGCGAGCTACACGAAATCGACGCCAAGACATCGTCGGTCGACGCGTTCCGGGCCCTGCAGAACTGGGTTCCGCTGGTCGCCGCCGCCGGATCCATGATCATTGTCGCGATGCTGCTGTTCAAGGGGTTCAAGCACATGCACTTGGGCCTTACCACGATGAATAACTACTTCATCATCGCGATGGTCGGTGCAGCGGTGTGGATGGCCACCTTTATTTTCGCCAAGACACTTCGGGGCGAATCACTTTCACGGTCAACGTTTTTGATGTTCAGCTGGATGCAGGTCTTTACGGCCTCGGGCTTCGCCTTCAGCCACGGCAGCAATGACATTGCCAACGCCATCGGGCCGTTCGCGGCAATCCTGGATGTGCTGCGCACGGGCGCCATTGAAGGCAACGCAGCGGTGCCTGCCGCGGCCATGGTAACGTTCGGCGTCGCGTTGTGCGCGGGGTTGTGGTTCATTGGACGACGGGTGATCGCCACCGTTGGACACAACCTCACCACGATGCACCCGGCATCGGGGTTTGCTGCCGAATTGTCGGCCGCCGGGGTGGTCATGGGAGCCACGGTCCTGGGTCTTCCGGTTTCCAGCACGCACATTCTTATCGGCGCCGTCCTCGGCGTCGGCATCGTAAACCGGTCCACCAACTGGGGACTGATGAAACCGATCGTGCTAGCGTGGGTCATCACGCTGCCTTCGGCGGCGATCCTCGCCTCGGTCGGTCTTGTCGCGCTACGCGCGATTTTCTGACGACGCCGGGTCCATCAACCCCAGCGCAACCTCCGCGAGCAGTCGCTAAAGCCCCCGACACGCCGTGCGTGCGGGGGCTTATGCGACTGCTCGCCGGACGGAGGTCCTACGTGCTGCGGGAAGTGATGTGGCTGAGCAGGTCTCGTATCGCACCCGCCGGCGGGGTGCGCCCACCGACCCAGATGGCTCGAAGCTGGCGCCGCAGGTTCAACGCGGGGATGTCGACCGCGAGTAATCGACCGAACGCCAGGTCATCGGCTATCGCTAGCCGGCTCATCGCAGCCGGTCCAGCGCCGGCCAAGACCGCGGCCCGCACGGCCGCAGCCGATGATAATTCCAGCACCGGTGGCGCTTGCTGCATGTCCTCCCCGAGCGTGTCACGTAACGCCGCGGTGAGTGAATCGCGGATGCCAGAGTTCGGTTCGCGAGTCACCAAAGGCGTCTGAGCGAGCTCCCGGGCGCTCACTACTCGTGACCGTCGGGCCCACTTGTGACCCGGCGGCACGACGACGACCAGTTCGTCGCGTGCAACCACAACGCTGCCTAATCCCGTGGGAGGACAGGGGTTTTCGATGAATCCAAGATCTGCGATGCCGTCACGAACGGCTGCGATCGCATGCTCGCTATTGGTGGCGGTCAGGATTACCTCAGGGACAGTACCACCGCGGCGCATGTCGGCGGCCCGCAAGGACAGCATCCAATGCGGCATCAGCTGTTCGGCTATCGTCTGGCTGGCCACCACTCTGATGCGCTGGCGGCCTTCGGTGCGCAGCGAGCCGAGGCCGGCATCGATCTCGTCGGCGACTTCGAGCAAGCGGGCCGCCCATTCGGCGACGACGATGCCGGCAGGCGTGAGTTGGGAGCCACGTGTCGTCCGGATGGCCAATCGCACCCCGATCTGGGCCTCCATCGATGCGAGCCGCCTTGACACAGCTTGTTGAGTCAACCCGAGTTCGCGTGCGGCGCCGCCAAGACTGCCGGCCTCAGCGATGGCCAGAAAGATTTCGAAGCAGGTGAGTCCGGGCATACGAGAGCTGAGCGGCATGCCTGATCAAATCACAACCAATGGTTGTTCCCAACAACATTCAGACCCCTAGTGACGACGGCCCATGCTCGAAAAATGCCCCCACGCGAGCGTCGACTGCGGTGCCTCGAAAATCGGCATCACCGACAACGACCCCGCGACCGCCACCAACCGCAGGCTGGCGAGCACAATTCGCAAGCCGCCGATCGAGCACGCGGCCGGGCCCTTAGGGTCCACATCACGCGCTGGCCACCGTTCGTACGGCGGGGTGGCCTCGTAAGGTAACCACATGGGCGCTCCTCGACTCATCCACGTCATCCGGCAAATCGGGGCCTTGGTGGTAGCGGCAGTGACCGCCGCCGCCACGATCAACGCATATAGGCCGCTGGCGCGCAACGGATTCGCATCGCTGTGGTCGTGGTTTATTGGCCTGGTGGTTACCGAGTTTCCGTTACCGACGCTGGCGAGCCAGCTCGGCGGGCTGGTGTTGACAGCCCAACGCCTGACCCGGCCAGTGCGGGCGGTCTCCTGGCTGGTAGCGGCCTTCTCGGCGCTGGGGCTGCTGAACCTCAGTCGCGCAGGCCGTCAGGCCGATGCCCAGCTCACCGCCGCATTAGACAGCGGCCTGGGGCCCGATCGCCGCACCGCCTCGGCCGGTCTGTGGCGCCGCCCAGCCGGCGGTGGTACCGCCAAGACCCCCGGGCCGCTGCGCATGCTGCGGATCTACCGCGATTACGCACACGATGGCGACATCAGCTACGGCGAATACGGCAGGGCCAACCACCTCGATATCTGGCGACGTCCCGATCTAGATCTGACCGGAACAGCGCCCGTGCTGTTTCAGATCCCCGGCGGTGCATGGACCACCGGAAACAAACGCGGACAGGCGCATCCACTGATGAGCCACCTCGCCGAGCTAGGCTGGATCTGCGTGGCGATCAACTACCGACACAGCCCGCGCAACACCTGGCCGGATCACATCATCGACGTCAAGCGCGCCCTGGCGTGGGTCAAGGCGCACATCAGCGAATACGGCGGCGATCCGGACTTCATCGCCATCACCGGTGGTTCGGCCGGCGGCCACCTGTCGTCACTGGCCGCGCTAACGCCGAATGACCCACGATTCCAACCGGGATTCGAAGAGGCGGACACCCGGGTGCAGGCAGCCGTGCCGTTCTACGGCGTCTATGACTTCACTCGTCTGCAGGACGCGATGCACCCGATGATGCTGCCGCTGCTGGAGCGAATGGTGGTCAAACAACCGCGCACGGCGAACATGCAGTCCTACCTCGACGCCTCACCGGTCACCCACATTTCCGCCGACGCTCCCCCATTCTTTGTGCTACACGGCCGCAACGACTCGCTGGTTCCCGTACAGCAGGCGCGTGGCTTCGTCGATCAGCTGCGGCAAGTCAGCAAGCAGCCGGTGGTATACGCCGAATTGCCCTTTACCCAGCACGCTTTCGACCTGCTCGGCTCGGCACGTGCGGCACACACGGCGATCGCCGTGGAGCAATTCCTGGCCGAGGTCTACGCAACGCAACACGCGGGCAGTGAGCCGGGCCCCGCGGTTGCGATCCCATAGCTTTTGGGGTTGAGGTCGCTAGGGTTGGCCTTGTGAAGCTGCTCAGCCCGCTGGATCAGATGTTCGCGCGCATGGAGGCGCCGCGCACGCCAATGCACATCGGCGCGTTTGCGGTCTTCGACCTGCCTAAGGGAGCACCGCGCAGGTTCATCCGCGACCTGTACGAGGCGATCTCACAACTGGCGTTCCTGCCCTTCCCGTTCGACAGCGTGATCGCCGGCGGCGCGTCGATGGCGTACTGGAGGCAGGTGCAGCCCGATCCGAGCTACCACGTCCGCTTGTCCGCCCTACCTTATCCGGGGACCGGCCGCGATCTCGGCGCGTTGGTCGAGCGGCTGCATTCGACCCCACTTGACATGGCCAAGCCGCTATGGGAGTTGCACCTCATCGAGGGGCTAACCGGCCGTCAGTTCGCCATGTACTTCAAGGCCCACCACTGCGCGGTCGACGGATTGGGTGGGGTGAACCTGATCAAGAGCTGGCTCACCACCGATCCCGAGGCACCCCCAGGCTCGGGCAAGCCCGAGCCGTTCGGCGATGACTACGACTTGGCCAGCGTGTTGGCCGCCGCCACGACGAAGCGGGCGGTCGAGGGCGTTTCCGCGGTCAGCGAACTGGCCGGAAGGCTATCCAGCATGGTGCTGGGCGCCAACAGCTCGGTGCGGGCGGCCCTCACCACCCCGCGTACCCCGTTTAACACCCGCGTCAACCGGCATCGACGGCTAGCGGTGCAAGTGCTGAAACTGCCGCGCCTCAAGGCAGTGGCCCACGCCACCGACTGCACCGTCAACGACGTGATCCTGGCGTCTGTCGGCGGGGCTTGCCGACGCTACCTGCAGGAGCTGGGCGACCTGCCGACGAACACCCTGACCGCCTCGGTGCCGGTCGGCTTCGAGCGCGACGCAGACACGGTCAACGCCGCCTCGGGTTTCGTCGCGCCGCTGGGCACCTCGATCGAAGACCCGGTTGCGCGGCTGACCACAATCTCGGCGTCGACCACCCGCGGCAAGGCCGAACTGCTGGCGATGTCACCAAATGCCTTGCAGCACTACTCCGTATTCGGCTTGCTGCCGATCGCGGTGGGGCAGAAGACCGGCGCACTCGGGGTGATTCCACCGCTGTTCAACTTCACCGTCTCCAATGTGGTGCTCTCGAAGGACCCGTTGTATCTTTCGGGCGCCAAGCTGGATGTGATTGTTCCGATGTCGTTCCTGTGTGACGGCTATGGCCTCAACGTGACGCTGGTCGGCTACACGGACAAGGTCGTCCTCGGCTTTCTGGGCTGCCGTGACACCTTGCCGCATCTGCAGCGGCTAGCGCAGTACACCGGCGCGGCATTCGAGGAACTCGAGACCGCCGCCTTGCCATAGCGACCAAACGACGACAACGCTCCGCCCATCGCCGGCAGTACCCGCCAATCACCACGGTGTAGCCGCTCAGGAGCGGCCCGCCAGCCGGTCGATATCAACGATCTCCCCGCGATTGATGCTCACCCAATCGCGCCCATCGAGGTAGGGGCGTAGCTGCTGGGCAATGAGTTCAACATCGGCTGGTGACTTCGGTCGCTGAAGTTCGTAGACGTGCGGCAGCCCCGCCATGCCCGTGACGACGCTCCACAGGTTCAGGGCGGCCGGTCCAGCAGGCGGGTCCACCAGCACCGGCCCAAAAAGGCATTGTCCGTCCAAAAAGAGCGTCGGCACGCCGTATCCGCCCGCGGCGACAACCCGTTGGTGGTCGGCGCGGACGTCGTCGTGGGTCGTCGGATCATCCAGCGCCGCGTCCAAAATCGCCGCATTGACGCCGACGTCGCACAGTAGGCGTCGCGCCACCGCGGGATCATGCGGTTTGCCGCCCAGGGTGTGCAGCTCATGACCGATCGCTGCATACCACCGATCAAGCAACGACATGTTCGTTCGACGCAGCAGCGCACCGATCCGCATCAACGACCAGCCATAGGACCAGTCTCGCTCCCACGGGTGCTTCTTGCCCGCTACCAGGTTGATCTCCTCGAGGCTGAAAAACCGCCAGTTGATCGTGATTCCCAATTGCGCGCGCACATCACGGATCCACACCGAGGTCTGATAGGCGAACGGGCACAAAGGGTCAAAGTGGAAATCCACGGTGGTCATCAGACCTGAGTCCTCCAGCTGATCGAGTCGACACCTCGATGACATTGTGCCGTGCGCCACGTTGTCAGCGGACTGAGTCGACCCAACATCTCGCGGTGTTCGCCAGGGTGCCGAAACAGGTCAACGCGGCGGTATGAATGGTCGACGCACCATAGGCGAGGATGGGCTGGTGTTCGGGCTCGTCGTTATCGTTGCGCTGGTCGCCGCCGTGGTCGTGGGGACCGTCCTGGGCCACCGCTATCGCGTGGGCCCTCCAGTGTTGCTCATCCTGTCCGGTTCCCTGCTGGGTCTGATTCCCCGTTTCGGTGACGTTCAGATCGATGGCGAGGTGGTGCTGCTGCTGTTCCTGCCGGCGATCCTTTATTGGGAGAGCATGAACACCAGCTTTCGCGAGATCCGCTGGAACCTGCGCGTCATCGTCATGTTCAGTATCGGGCTGGTGATTGCCACCGCGGTCGCGGTGTCGTGGACGGCACGAGCGCTGGGCATGGAGTCCCACGCCGCGGCTGTCCTCGGTGCCGTGCTCTCCCCCACCGATGCCGCGGCGGTGGCCGGCCTGGCGAAACGGTTGCCGCGCCGGGCGCTGACAGTGCTACGCGGCGAGAGCCTCATCAACGACGGGACCGCGCTCGTGCTGTTCGCCGTCACCGTGGCGGTCGCGGAAGGTGCCGCTGGGATCGGCCCGGCCGCGCTGGTCGGCCGGTTCGTCGTCTCCTATCTCGGCGGAATCATGGCCGGGCTGCTGGTCGGCGGCCTGGTGACATTGCTACGCCGCAGAATCGACGCACCATTGGAGGAGGGAGCCCTGAGCTTGCTGACGCCGTTCGCAGCGTTCTTGCTCGCTCAATCTCTGAAGTGCAGCGGTGTGGTTGCGGTGCTGGTTTCGGCCCTGGTCCTCACCTACGTTGGTCCGACGGTGATACGCGCTCGTTCCCGCCTGCAGGCGCATGCGTTTTGGGACATCGCCACGTTCCTGATCAACGGCTCGTTGTGGGTGTTTGTCGGCGTCCAGATCCCGGGCGCGATAGACCACATCGCCGGCGAGGACGGGGGACTACCACGGGCCACAGTCCTGGCCCTGGCGGTGACGGGTGTCGTTATCGCCACCCGGATCGCCTGGGTACAGGCAACCACGGTCCTGGGTCACACCGTGGACCGGGTCCTGAAGAAGCCCACCCGCCACGTCGGCTTCCGTCAGCGTTGCGTCACAAGCTGGGCCGGTTTCCGCGGCGCGGTATCGCTTGCCGCAGCGCTGGCGGTGCCGATGACCACCAATAGCGGCGCTCCATTCCCAGACCGCAACCTGATCATCTTCGTCGTCTCGGTCGTCATTCTGGTCACCGTGCTGGTCCAAGGGACTTCCTTGCCCACCGTCGTTCGGTGGGCGAGGATGCCCGAAGACGTCGCGCACGCCAACGAATTGCAGCTGGCCCGCACCCGTAGCGCCCAAGCCGCCCTCGACGCTTTGCCGACGGTCGCCGACGAACTCGGGGTCGCCCCCGATCTCGTCAAACACCTGGAAAAGGAATACGAAGAACGCGCGGTGCTCGTCATGGCCGATGGCGCCGACTCCGCGACCAGCGATCTGGCCGAGCGCAACGATCTGGTCCGGCGCGTGCGTCTAGGCGTGCTGCAACACCAGCGGCAGGCCGTCACCACGTTGCGCAACCAAAACCTCATCGACGACATCGTGCTGCGCGAGCTGCAGGCGGCGATGGATCTAGAGGAAGTGCAACTCTTGGACCCCGCCGACGCCGAGTGAGCCGGCGCCGCCCGCTGATCGAACCAGCAACGGTTCAGGTTTTGGCCATTGCTTTCACAGACTCATTCAGCGTTTCATTGCACTGGCCGCAGCGCGAGCAGGGCTGCCGCACAGCGATCTTGGCGCCTATGCGAAGGTGGTGCGATGGTGATGTGGACGGGCGAAAGTTACTGCCACCGGCACGCCGCACTGGCACCCAACAGAGGAGGATCAGGCCCGCCGCACCCAGGGTCTACACGACCGGCGACATCCTGCGTGATCGGAAGGGCATAGCGCCATGGCAGGAACAACGCGAACCGGGCTGGGCGCCGTTCGGTTGGCTGCACGAGCCCTCGGGCGCAAGGTGCCCAAAAGCCGACGGGCAGTCAGTCTAAGTGTCTTGATAGGTGCGGTGATAGCAGCTCTTGCCGGGGCGCTGATTGCGGTAACCGTACCGGCGCGGCCGAATCGCCCTGAGGCCGACCGTGAAGCACTGTGGAAAATCGTGCACGACCGTTGCGAATTCGGCTATCGGCGTACCGGTGCGTACGCTCCCTGCACATTCGTGGATGAACAGTCTGGAACGGCGTTGTACAAAGCGGATTTTGATCCGTACCAGTTCCTTTTGATCCCGCTTGCTCGTATCACCGGAATCGAGGATCCCGCCCTACGGGAGTCAGCGGGTCGCAATTACCTCTACGACGCTTGGGCCGCACGGTTCCTCGTTACCGCGCGCCTGAACAACTCACTTCCAGAGTCAGACGTAGTCCTCACCATCAACCCGAAGAACGCGCGCACTCAGGATCAGCTGCACATCCACATATCGTGTTCGTCACCAACAACATCGGCAGCCCTGAGGAACGTGGATACCTCAGAGTACGTTGGCTGGAAGCAGCTCCCCATCGACCTCGGTGGTCGCAGGTTTCAAGGATTGGCGGTTGACACGAAGGCGTTCGAATCCAGGAACCTGTTCCGGGACATCTACCTGAAGGTAACCGCTGACGGCAAGAAAATGGAAAATGCATCGATTGCGGTTGCCAACGTAGCGCAGGACCAATTCCTGCTGCTCTTGGCAGAGGGAACTGAGGACCAGCCCGTTGCAGCCGAGACTCTCCAAGACCACGACTGCTCCATCACCAAGTCCTGATAGCACGATGCCAGCGGGCCACACGACAGGGCGCAGTGTGCGAACCTGACCCCGCCACGGCGGGCCGTTGATGGCATTTTGCTAGTGTCGGAGCGGCAATCCGCCTATATTTCTCCTCGCCTACCAGTGAGGGAGCCGGGCTTGACTGATCCGCGCCACACCGTTCGAATCGCTGTCGGAGCTACCGCGCTCGGCGTGTCGGCACTCGGGGCAACTCTGCCGGCCTGCTCCGCACACAGCGGGCCGGGTTCTCCCCCCAGTGCGCCGTCAGCTCCCGCGGCCGCGACCGTCATGGTAGAGGGACATACGCACACAATTTCCGGAGCGGTCGAGTGCCGCACCTCGCCAGCGGTAAGGACGGCGACGCCGTCGGAGTCGGGGACTCAAACTACACGGGTTAACGCACACGACGATTCGGCCTCGGTGACACTGTCCCTGTCCGACTCCACGCCCCCAGACGTCAATGGTTTTGGTATCTCCCTTAAAATCGGAAGCGTCGACTACCAGATGCCCTACCAGCCGGTTCAGTCCCCAACTCAGGTCGAAGCGACCAGGCAGGGCAAGAGTTACACACTGACCGGGACGGGTCACGCGGTGATCCCGGGCCAAACCGGCATGCGTGAGCTGCCGTTCGGGGTACATGTAACCTGTCCGTAACTACACTGATTGCGCGACAAGGGAATTAGCCGCGTTGGCAGGCAACACGGAGGTGACCGGTGCAAGCCCGTGGTCAGGTCCTGATCACCGCCGCGGAACTGGCTGGCATGATCCAGGCCGGCGATCCGGTGTCGATCCTGGATGTGCGCTGGCGGCTTGATGAACCTGACGGGCATGCGGCCTACCTACAGGGTCACCTGCCGGGAGCGGTATTTGTGTCACTCGAGGACGAACTGAGCGATCATACGATCGCCGGCCGGGGCCGGCACCCGCTGCCGTCGGGGGCTAGTCTGCAAGCCACCGTCCGCCGATGCGGAATCCGACACGATGTGCCGGTCGTGGTCTACGACGACTGGAATCGAGCCGGTTCCGCGCGAGCGTGGTGGGTGTTAACTGCGGCTGGGATCGCGAATGTACGCATTCTAGACGGCGGCTTGCCCGCGTGGCGGTCCGCAGGCGGCAGCATCGAGACCGGCCAGGTCAGCCCGCAGCTCGGGAATGTGACTGTGCTGCACGATGATTTGTATGCCGGACAGCGGCTAACCCTAACGGCGCAGCAAGCCGGTGCGGGTGGTGTGACGCTGCTCGATGCGCGCGTACCGGAACGTTTCCGCGGCGATGTCGAGCCCGTGGATGCGGTTGCCGGTCACATCCCCGGCGCCATCAACGTTCCCAGCGGTAGTGTCCTGGCCGACGACGGCACGTTCCTTGGCAATGGCGCCCTTAACGCACTGCTGTCCGACCACGGCATCGATCACGGTGGCCGCGTGGGTGTCTACTGCGGCTCGGGTGTCAGCGCAGCTGTCATCGTCGCGGCACTGGCAGTGATCGGCCAGGATGCGGCGCTGTTTCCAGGGTCATGGTCGGAGTGGAGTTCGGATCCGACCCGTCCCGTCGGCCGTGGCACTGCATAGTCAGACGCCGGCCCAGTTCTGCAGGAAGGCTTCGGTGACCCGGGCGGCGTTGTTGGCCGCAATCTGCTTGTAAACGAAGAACTGGACGGGGAAGCCCGGCAGATGCAGCGGGTCGCCGGGCCCGTCGGACATACCGCGAATTCCCAGGAACGGGACGCCGTGTGCATCGGCGACCGCCTGCGCGGCTGCCGTCTCCTGGTCAACCGCGTCGAAGCCGGGGTTCACCGTCGATACGATGTTCAGGTTGCTGATCAGAGCGTTCTTCAGCCAGGGTCCCGCCGCCTGGAAAAAGTTACCGGTATAGCCAAGTGAGCGATCGGGTGCACTACAGGGTTGGCAGCCAAAAACGCTGCCGCCGTTCGGGATGCAAGGAAAAGCCTGGCCGTTGTTCTTGTCGGAGCTAGACCCGTCACCGCCGACGAACAGTTGCGGCTGGCGCCCCAGGTGGTTCAACCGGACGACCGGAACGTTCCTGCACAGACAGACAGGATTGCCGAGCGTGTTGATGTTGTCCAGTACAACAGAAAGCGTCTGGGCAGTAGCCAGCATGCCGGGATCGACCCCACGGAATGTTGCCCCGTTGTCCAGGGTCCACCGTGCTGGTATTGCCACGTCCCCAATGCTGGTGCGGCCGGCACCACCGGCGACGCCCGAGAACATCACGGCGGCAATGGCAATGGAAGAAGCACAGGTAAAGCGTGCGAAGGCGGTCTCGGTGGTGTTGGTAGCGTTCACTAGGCCGATGCCGGTCATCGCCACAATCACCTTCTTGCCGCTGATCGAGCCCAGGTAGTAGCGACGACGGTCGGCGACCACCACCGGGTTGGCGTCCAGCGCGGTGTGCGCCAGCACCGCGTCGGCCTCAGCCGGAAACGCCGACAAGACCAGCGTGCGCTGTTCGCACGGGATCACATTTGCCACGTATCCGGGATCGGCCGCCGCCACGCCACAGCCCAGCGACAACGCGGCCGCCACCAAAAGACAGTGCCGCAAAGGCGCGCCCACAATCCCTTATCCCCAAAAATCGTGATTTGACATGGATGCCGGAACTCTCTGTCATTTAGCCGTGGCCGATTTGGGGCTTGGCCCTGATTTTCGCGCACCATCGGCGACGGACGAATATTTGTTATCGTTTTTTTCGTCTAGCGATTCCTCGGCGTTATTTCATCGCGGCGGAACGAGCCGCCCTATGACCAACTGTGCAAGCGTGATTGGTCGATAGCCCCGGTCGGGCTATGTTCCCCGGTGTGGCTAGACCAGTTGACCGGTGCGGGACGCGGATACGGCTAGTCTGCCGGAGTGATACCTAACCCACTCGAGGAGCTAACGCTCGAGCAACTGCGAAGCCAACGCACGAGCATGAAGTGGCGTGCGCACCCAGCCGACGTCTTGCCGTTGTGGGTCGCGGAGATGGACGTGAAGCTTCCGCCGACGGTGGCCGATGCCCTCCGTAGAGCTATCGACGACGGCGACACCGGATATCCCTATGGAACGGAGTATGCCGAAGCCGTCCGCGAATTCGCTTGCCAACGTTGGCAATGGCACGACCTGGAAGTGAGCCGCACGGCCATCGTTCCCGACGTCATGCTCGGCATCGTCGAAGTGCTGCGTCTGATCACCGACCGCGGTGACCCTGTGATCGTCAACTCCCCGGTATATGCGCCGTTCTACGCTTTCGTGTCGCATGACGGCCGCCGAGTGATCCCAGCGCCGCTGCGGGGAGACGGCCGGATCGATTTGGACGCGCTGCAGGAAGCGTTCTCGAGCGCGCGTGCTTCAAGCGGCTCGAGCGGCAACGTCGCCTACCTCCTGTGCAATCCGCACAACCCGACGGGGTCGGTGCACACCGCCGACGAACTGCGCGGCATCGCGGAACGCGCCCAACGGTTCGGTGTCCGGGTGGTGTCCGACGAGATTCATGCCCCTCTTATCCCGTCCGGGGCACGGTTTACGCCCTATCTGAGCGTCCCCGGTGCGGAAAACGCATTCGCACTAATGTCGGCTTCCAAGGCGTGGAATCTCGGCGGACTCAAGGCAGCCCTGGCCATTGCCGGTCGCGAGGCGGCGGCCGACCTCGCTCGGATGCCCGAGGAGGTCGGTCACGGCCCCAGCCACCTGGGTGTCATCGCGCACACCGCGGCGTTCAGGACTGGTGGCAACTGGCTCGACGCGCTGCTGCGCGGTCTGGACCACAATCGAACGTTGCTAGGCGCTCTGGTCGACGAGCATCTTCCCGGGGTGCAATACCGATGGCCGCAGGGTACTTACCTGGCGTGGCTGGATTGCCGAGAACTCGGCTTCGATGACGCGGCTAGCGACGAGATGACCGAAGGCCTGGCGGTGGTGTCAGATCTGTCCGGGCCAGCCCGCTGGTTCCTCGACCACGCGCGGGTTGCGCTCAGTTCTGGTCACGTCTTCGGGATTGGCGGTGCCGGGCATGTGCGCATCAACTTCGCGACCTCCCGAGCCATTCTCATCGAGGCGGTATCGCGGATGAGCCGGTCACTACTCGAGCGCCGGTAGCGCGTCCAGAGAACCGCTAGCGCCAACACGATCACCTCGGGTGACGGTCTTGTCCGCTCGGCGGCCCTTCAGTGCCCAGCCAATGCGGCCGACCCCGCGGCGGCCGCATTCGGTAGACAAAGGAAGTCTGACACCGTAGGCGCCTCGTTGATCGCGTTTTCGCCGAGAAACGTGAAGGCCGTTTGCCCGCCCGTGCGGATCAGCTACGATCAAGGCGGCCACATGGACCAGTCGGCCAACCATGCGTGTCTGCCCACCCCGCTGGCGAGCACAACAGGGCGCGGGCAAGATCATGAGATGCCTGTCGAAGAGACCTCCACCCCCCAGAAGCTGCCCCAATTTCGTTATCACCCCGATCCCGTCGGCACCGGCTCGATAGTCGCCGACGAGGTGAGCTGCGTGAGCTGCGAGCAACGTCGGCCCTACACCTACACCGGCCCGGTGTATGCGGAGGAGGAGCTTAACGAGGCCATCTGTCCTTGGTGTATCGCAGATGGCAGTGCGGCGAGTCGCTTCGATGCCACGTTCACCGACGCCATGTGGGCGGTGCCCGACGACGTTCCAGAGGACGTGACCGAGGAAGTGCTGTGCCGAACACCCGGGTTCACGGGCTGGCTGCAGGAGGAATGGTTGCATCACTGCGGGGACGCCGCCGCCTTCCTTGGCCCGGTGGGCGCCAGCGAGGTGGCCGACCTCCCTGACGCCCTGGATGCGCTGCGCAATGAGTACCGCGGCTACGACTGGCCCGCCGACAAAATCGAGGAATTCATCCTGACGCTCGATCGAAACGGGCTGGCGACCGCCTACCTCTTCAGGTGCCTGAGCTGCGGCGTCCACTTGGCCTACGCCGATTTCGCTTAACCTCGGCGGCGACTGAGTCGACGCGAGCGCGGATATCGGACGCTTTTGCACAACAATGGTTCCGACGTGGCACAGCTCAGAGAGGAGCAGATCATGGATGTCCTACGCACCCCAGACTCCCGGTTCGAACACCTGGTGGGCTACCCGTTTGCACCGCACTATGTCGATGTGACGGCCGGCGACACCCAGCCGTTGCGAATGCACTACGTCGACGAGGGCCCGGGCGACGGTCCGCCGATCGTCTTGCTGCACGGCGAGCCCACCTGGAGTTATCTGTACCGAACCATGATTCCGCCGCTCTCCGCCGCCGGGCACCGTGTGCTCGCGCCCGACCTGATCGGCTTCGGCCGCTCCGACAAGCCGACTCGCATCGAGGACTACACCTACCTGCGGCACGTCGAGTGGGTGACGTCCTGGTTCGAGAATCTCGACCTGCACGACGTTACGCTCTTCGTGCAGGACTGGGGGTCATTGATCGGTCTGCGCATCGCTGCCGAGCACGGTGACCGGATCGCGCGGCTGGTGGTCGCCAACGGGTTTCTCCCCGCCGCGCAGGGGCGCACCCCACTCCCCTTCTACGTGTGGCGGGCGTTTGCGCGCTATTCTCCGGTGCTTCCCGCTGGCCGTCTGGTGAACTTCGGCACCGTCCACAGGGTTCCCGCCGGGGTCCGAGCCGGCTACGATGCACCTTTCCCCGACAAAACGTATCAAGCCGGCGCCCGGGCGTTCCCACGGTTGGTGCCGACCTCACCCGACGATCCGGCGGTACCGGCCAACCGCGCGGCATGGGAAGCCCTGGGCCGGTGGGACAAACCGTTCCTTGCCATCTTCGGTTATCGCGACCCGATACTCGGGCAAGCGGACGGTCCGCTGATCAAGCACATTCCCGGCGCGGCGGGTCAGCCGCACGCCCGCATCAAGGCCAGCCACTTCATCCAGGAGGACAGCGGAACCGAACTCGCCGAACGCATGCTCTCCTGGCAGCAGGCAACGTAACCGCGACGGCTGCGGACGAAGGATCGGCAGAATGGCGATGGAGATGGCGATGATGGGCCTGCTCGGCACCGTGGTGGGTGCCTCGGCCATGGGCATCGGGGGGATTGCGAAGTCGATCGCGGAAGCGTATGTCCCGGGGGTCGCGGCTGCCAAGGACCGTAGGCAGCAGATGAACGTCGATCTGCAAGCACGGCGCTACGAGGCGGTGCGAGTGTGGCGGTCTGGGTTGTGCAGTGCCAGCAACGCCTACCGGCAATGGGAGGCCGGGTCTCGGGACACCCATGCGCCCAACGTCGTCGGCGACGAGTGGTTCGAAGGTTTGCGGCCGCACCTGCCCACCACTGGGGAGGCAGCGAAGTTCCGTACCGCTTACGAAGTCCGTTGCGATAACCCAACTCTCATGGTGCTTTCGCTTGAGATTGGCCGTATCGAGAAGGAATGGATGGTGGAGGCGAGCGGCCGGACACCAAAGCACCGGGGATGACTGCGAAGACTCGCGGTTGGTAGCGCACCCGGCTGGTGCGGCGCCGACAAGCTGCCCACATTCGGTGACACTGAATTTCTGCAGCAAAAGCGCGAGTGACCAACGGTCTGCGAAATTACCGGCTCGGGGTCGGCTACACCGTCGAGCGACGCGGTCGCCGCCGCGCCGAGCCCCTCGGTACGGTGGCAGACATGAAATATCTGGACGTCGACGGAATCGGACAGGTCAGCCGGATCGGGTTGGGCACTTGGCAGTTCGGCTCGCGTGAATGGGGATATGGGGACCGGTACGCCACCGGCGCCGCCCGCGACATTGTCAAACGCGCACGCGCCTTGGGTGTCACGCTGTTCGATACCGCCGAGATCTACGGCCTGGGCAAAAGCGAGCGTATTCTCGGGGAGGCCCTCGGCGACGACCGCACCGAGGTGGTGGTGGCTAGCAAGGTCTTCCCGGTCGCGCCGTTTCCGGCGGTGATCAAGAACCGCGAGCGCGCCAGTGCGCGGCGGCTGCAGCTGAACCGTATCCCGCTGTATCAGATCCACCAGCCCAACCCGGTGGTCCCCGATTCGGTGATCATGCCGGGGATGCGTGACCTGCTGGACAGCGGCGACATTGGCGCGGCCGGTGTCTCCAACTACTCACTGGCGCGATGGCGGAAGGCCGACGCCGCGCTTGGGCGCCCAGTCGTCAGCAACCAGGTACGTTTCTCGCTCGCCCACCCTGATGCGCTCGAAGATCTGGTGCCGTTCGCCGAGCTCGAGAACCGCATCGTGATCGCCTACAGCCCGCTGGCGCAAGGACTATTGGGTGGCAAGTACGGACTCGAGAATCGTCCCGGTGGCGTGCGCGCGTTGAACCCGCTGTTCGGCACCGAGAACCTGCGCCGGATAGAGCCGCTGCTGGCTACGTTGCGCGCCATCGCCGTCGACGTCGACGCCAAGCCCGCCCAGGTGGCACTGGCCTGGCTGATTAGCCTGCCGGGGGTGGTCGCCATTCCCGGAGCGTCCAGTGTCGAGCAACTCGAGTTCAACGTCGCGGCCGCTGACATCGAGCTCAGCGCGCAATCCCGCGACGCGCTCACCGACGCCGCCCGGGCGTTTCGCCCGGTTTCCACCGGCCGCTTCCTCACCGACATGGTGCGTGAGAAGGTCAGCCGTCGTTGAGCTCGCTACAAGGTACGCGCGAGACGTTCGGCCAGCAGCTCGGCGAACCTCGCCGGATCCTCGAGTGCGCCGCCTTCGGCGAGAAGCGCTGTGCCGTAAAGTAATTCCGCGGTTTCGGCCAATGATTTCTCGGCATCGTCTGCGCGGTCCTGGTGGGCTTGGCGCAGGCCGGTCACCAACGGATGGCTCGGGTTGAGCTCAAGTATCCGCTTGCCGACCGGAACCTCCTGGCCGGAAGCCCGGTAGATGCGCGCGAGCGCGGGTGTCATCCCGAAGGCATCGGTGATCAGACAGGCCGGTGACTCGGTCAGGCGGGTGGACAGCCGCACCTCCTTGACGTGATCGCTCAACGTCTCCTGCAACCAGGTCAGCAGGTCGGCAAATTCCTTCTGCCGCTCCTCGCGCTCGGCCTCGCTGGTGTCCTCTTCGGAACTCAAGTCCACCTCGCCCTTGGCAACCGACTGCAGCGGTTTGCCGTCGAACTCCGGCACCATTCCCACCCAGACCTCGTCGACCGGGTCGGTGAGCAGCAGCACTTCGTACCCCTTGGCCTTAAACGCCTCCAGGTGCGGTGACTTCAGCAGTTGTTGGCGCGTCTCGCCGGTGGCGTAGAAGATCTGTTGCTGACCGTCCTTCATGCGCTCGACGTATTCGGCCAGCGTGGTGGGTTCCTCCTCGCTGTACGTGGAGACAAACGAAGAAATACCGAGCAGGGTCTCCCGGTTATCGATGTCTGACAGCAGTCCCTCTTTGAGGACCCTGCCGAACTGTGTCCAGAACGTGCGGTAGTCCTCCGGCCGGCTGGACTGCACGTCCTTGATCGTGGACAGCACCTTCTTGGTCAGCCGCCGGCGGATGGCCTTGATCTGCCGGTCCTGCTGCAGGATTTCGCGAGAAACGTTGAGCGACATGTCCTGCGCGTCGACCACACCCTTGACAAAACGCAAGTACTCGGGCATGAGCTGGTCGCAGTCGCCCATGATGAACACCCGCTTGACGTAGAGCTGGATACCGACGTGGGCGTCCCGGTCGAACAGATCGAACGGGGCATGAGACGGGATGAACAGCAGGGCCTGGTACTCGAAGGTGCCCTCGGCCTTCATCGCGATGATCTCGAGCGGGTCGTCCCAGGCGTGCGCGACGTGTTTGTAGAACTCCTTGTACTCCTGCTCAGACACCTCTTCTTTGGGCCTCGCCCACAGCGCCTTCATCGAGTTGAGGGTTTCGGTTTCGATGGTGACGGTCTCCTCGCCGCCTTCCCCCCCTTCTTCCTGGGAGGCTGGGGTGCGGCGCTCGACGTCCATCCGGATGGGCCAGGCGATGAAGTCGGAGTATTTCTTGACCAGGTTACGGATCTTCCATTCCGAGGTGTAGTCGTGCAGGTCGTCCTCGGCGTCTTCCGGCTTGAGGTGCAGGGTGACCGACGTGCCCTGGGGGGCATCCTCGACGGACTCGATGGTGTAGGTGCCCTCACCGCTGGACTCCCATCTGGTGGCCGCGCTCTCGCCAGCCTTGCGGGTAAGCAGTTGGACCTTGTCGGCCACCATGAACGACGAGTAGAAGCCGATGCCGAACTGACCGATCAGTTCCTCGGAGGCGGCCGCGTTCTTGGCCTCACGCAGCTGTGCGCGCAGCTCGGCGGTGCCCGACTTGGCCAGCGTGCCAATCAGATCCACCACCTCCTCGCGCGCCATCCCGATGCCGTTGTCACGAACGGTAAGAGTCCTTGCAGCTTTGTCTGCGTCGATCTCGATGTGCAGATCGGAGGTGTCGACCTCCAGGTCCTTGTTCCGCAGCGCCTCAATCCGCAGCTTGTCTAGCGCATCGGAGGCATTCGAGATCAACTCCCGCAGAAACGCGTCCTTATTGGAGTAGACCGAGTGGACCATCAAATCCAGCAGTTGCCGGGCCTCCGCCTGAAACTCCAACTGCTCGACATGGGCGTTCATGAGATTCCTTCCGACGACATAGCGACTCGAATTTAGCGAGCTGCGATCCGGCGCCGAGCTGGGGGTGGCCTGGCTAGGCCGTATCGCGAGCAAGCTGATAGAGGTCGGGATCGTGTGCGCAGACGATGAGTAGATCCGGGTCGTGGCGTCGATGGAGTTCGACGATTCGGGCCTGGTTGTCGCGCAGTTGGTTGCGGTTATACGACAACAGCTTTTCCTCGGCCCGCATCACGAAGGGCACCCGGAACCGGCCATCGAGGGTGCCGCGATGATAGAAGGCGTCGCCGCAGTGCAAAACCCAGCGGTGACCGGCATCGACAGCTACCGCGGCGTGCCCGCGGGTGTGACCGGGCATCGGCACCAGAACGACACCGGTGCCGATGGAATCGAGGGGTTTGGCCGATGCGAATCCGCGCCAGGGTTCCCCGTCGGGACCGTGCTCCACCAGCTTCGGGCCGTGGGCCCACTGTCCGCGTCGATATCGCAGTCGCTCGCGGAGCGAAGGGGCGTGGATGGCACCGCGGGCTTCGGCGGCGGTGACGTGGAGGTGAGCCTCGGGGAAGTCGGCGATCCCGCCGATGTGGTCGAAGTCGAAGTGGGTGAGCACAATGTGTCGAACGTCGGACGTGCGGTAGCCGAGCTGTTCGATCTGGCGGGCCGCGGTTTCGGCCTGCAAGAATGCCGGCCGCAGGACATGACGGAATAGACCTACCCGGCCGGGGTCAAGGCAGTCCTGGATACCGAAGCCGGTGTCCACCAGCACCAATCCATCGTCGGTCTCGACGAGCAGAACGTGGCATAACAGAGCGATGCCAAATGCATTCATGGTGCCGCAGTTGAGGTGGTGGACCTTCACCGGCGGTCCCTTCGCTTCGGGGGCGACACCTAACATACTGGTCGTCAACCTACCGCGACACCGCTGGGACTTTGTGCCATTGCCGGCCACTCGGGGCCGCTGCGGCCTGGAAAAATTGGTCGGGCACGGGCGGCCGCGGGTCGCTACCATCCCACTGTGAATGATTTACTGACCCGCCGACTGCTCACCATGGGCGCGGCCGCCGCAATGCTGGCCGCGGTGCTTCTGCTTACTCCCATCACCGTTCCCGCCGGCTACCCCGGTGCCGTTGCACCGGCCACTGCAGCCTGCCCCGACGCCGAAGTGGTGTTCGCCCGCGGCCGCTTCGAACCGCCCGGGATTGGCACGGTCGGCAACGCATTCGTCAGCGCGCTGCGCTCGAAGGTCAACAAGAATGTCGGGGTCTACGCGGTGAAATACCCCGCCGACAATCAGATCGATGTGGGCGCCAACGACATGAGCGCCCACATTCAGAGCATGGCCAACAGCTGTCCGAATACCCGCCTGGTGCCCGGCGGTTACTCGCTGGGCGCGGCCGTCACCGACGTGGTACTCGCGGTGCCCACCCAGATGTGTGGCTTCACCAATCCCCTGCCTCCCGGCAGTGATGAGCACATCGCCGCGGTCGCGCTGTTCGGCAATGGCAGTCAGTGGGTCGGCCCCATCACCAACTTCAGCCCCGCCTACAACGATCGGACCATCGAGTTGTGTCACGGCGACGACCCCGTCTGCCACCCTGCCGACCCCAACACCTGGGAGGCCAACTGGCCCCAGCACCTCGCCGGGGCCTATGTCTCGTCGGGCATGGTCAACCAGGCGGCTGACTTCGTTGCCGGAAAGCTGCAATAGCCACCTAGCCCGTGCGCGAGTCTTTGCTTCACGCTTTCGCTAACCGACAAACGCGCGCACGATGGAGGGGTCCGTGGTCATATCAAGACAAGAAGGGAGTAGGCGATGCACGCAAAAGTCGGCGACTACCTCGTGGTGAAGGGCACAACCACGGAACGGCATGATCAACATGCTGAGATCATCGAGGTGCGCTCCGCAGACGGCTCGCCGCCATACGTGGTGCGTTGGCTGGTAAACGGGCACGAGACAACGGTGTACCCCGGGTCGGACGCGGTCGTCGTCACCGCCACCGAGCACGCGGAGGCCGAAAAGCGCGCTGCCGCGCGGGCCGGGCACGCGGCGACATAGCCGGTGAAAAGCTCTGCTGGCGATGTGGGGCCTACAGGTCTCACGTGTCGAGCCGCAGCACACGTGTGGCGTTACGCCATAGCCAGTCCTCCAGGACTTCCCGGGGGACCGGCAGCGCACGCATCTCGTCGCACAATTGCAGGTAAGGGCGGTTGATGAGAAATCCGCCGGTACCGTAAACGATCTTGTTGCGGATTGTTGTCTGCCCAAACCGCATCAGCGGCTCCCATCCAGCGCCCGGTGAAGCGAAGTACTTGGGACGGTGCGCGGCCAATTCCAGGTAGACGTTCGGGTGTTTCCAGGCGATCAGGCATGCCTGCAGCACCCACGGGTAGCCGCCGTGGCTCATCAGGATCGTTAACTCAGGGAAGCGGCAGGCAACGTCGTCGATGTGGCGGGGATGGCCGAGATCGCTGAGCCGTGTCCGAGTCCAATCGGCGGAGGTGTGGATGGAAACGGGCACACCAAGCTCGACGCATTTGGCGTAGCAAGGGAAGTAGGCGGGGTCGGATGCGGGCCGTCCAATCATGAACGGACGCAAGTTCAACCCGCGGAAACCGTGCTCGACCACCCAGCGCTCGAACTCGTCGACTGCCGAGTCGCCGGCCAGGATGTCGGCACCGGCGAAGGGTAGGAACCGATCTGGATAGCGGGCCGCGACGGCGGCCACCGAGGCATTGTGGACAAAGGTGACACCACACGTGGACCGTTCATCGAATCCCGTGATCAGACTGCGGGTAATCCCGGCGTCGTCCAGGGAGTCCAGTATTTGGTCGTCTGTCCTGCGTAGCGACTCCGCGTAGGCACCGAACTGCTCGGCGCTGATCGTCGTCTTGGTGAAGACCTCGAAATACGACAGCAGCTCGACGGGAAATCCTTCCCGAAGATCGTCAATGACCTCGGCGGACGGAACGAACGGTGCCCACATATCGATGACCGGCACCCGCGGTTCGGGCGCGGTCATGGGGTGCTCCGCGGGCCAACCGGACCGTGCAGGAAGTCATCGAATCCGGCATCGCGCTCCACGGCGAATGCCTGCTCGAACGTCGTGGCGGGGCGGCCGGTGCACGTCGCCTCCTTGACATCGACTCGCTTCCCGGTGAGGTCGCACAGGACACAACGGTCCAGCGCGCCGTCGTCGGCTTCCTCGGTAGCAATGTCGTGGCTCATCGCTCCTCCGTTGACTGTGTCGACCAGCTGAGCATGCGCTCTTATGCGATTACGCCAAGTCAACTGACCCCGCCGACGCTTCGCATACCTAGTGTCGGCCAGGGCCACCTGGCCCGCCCGGACCTCCCGGCCCGCCTGGTCCGCCCGGACCCCCGGGTCCGCCTGGTCGGTTTACGGCGGGGAGCCAGAACACGCATTGATTCAAGTCGGGGCTCCACACCCAGCCGGGCGCGCAATCATCGTCGGCCCGGCTGTTCGCCGGCTCGACAAGTCCGGTCACCGCCAACACCGTCAACACCGCAGTGAACGCGCAAAGCGCGCAGCGTCGTAGAAAATGCCTCATCGCAGACCTCACGGTTTGTCGTCCGGCGCTGGACCTAGGTTATCGCCACGACCGCCGCGGCGGCAGCACACGTGGCGACTCACCGCGGCCGTAGAACCGGTTGAGCAGCAAGCCACTGCGCGTTGGTAAGAGCGGATCCAAGCGCCGGCAACGGATGGTCGGCGAGGGCGCTGATCGGGCAACGATGCCCAGGCCAGGCGGCCCCAGCGAACGCCGCACCGGCTGGAGGAAGATAGCCCCATGACCCAAACGCTGCGCCTTACCGCGCTGGACGAGATGTTCATCACCGATGACATTGACATCGTTCCTTCGGTGCAGATCGAGGCGCGGGTGTCCGGTCGTTTCGACCTCGACCGGCTTGCCGCTGCCCTGCGCGCCGCCGTCGCCAAGCACGCCCTGGCTCGGGCGCGGCTTGGCCGCGCCAGCCTAACCGCACGGACGCTGTATTGGGAGGTACCCGACCGCGCGGATCACCTCGCCGTGGAGATCACCGATGAACCCGTCGGTGAAGTTCGCAGTCGCTTTTATGCGCGGGCTCCCGAACTGCACCGAAGCCCGGTCTTTGCCGTCGCGGTGGTACGCGAGACCGTGGGCGACCGCCTCCTGCTCAACTTCCACCACGCGGCCTTCGACGGCATGGGCGGGCTGCGTCTGTTGCTCTCACTGGCCCGGGCCTATGCGGGCGAGCCTGACGAGGTCGGTGGCCCTCCGATCGAGGAAGCCCGCAACCTTAAAGGCGTCGCCGGCTCCCGCGACCTGTTCGACGTCCTGATCCGCGCCCGCGGCCTGGCAAAACCGGCCATCGACCGGAAGCGGACCACCCGGGTCGCCCCGGATGGCGGCTCGCCCGACGGGCCGCGCTTCGTGTTCGCCCCACTCACCATCGAGAGCGACGAGATGGCAACCGCGGTTGCTCGTCGACCCGAGGGGGCGACGGTGAACGACCTGGCGATGGCCGCGCTGGCGTTGACGATCCTGCAGTGGAACCGCACACACGATGTCCCAGCCGCCGATTCCGTGTCGGTGAACATGCCGGTGAACTTCCGGCCGACCGCGTGGTCGACCGAGGTCATCTCGAACTTTGCCAGCTACCTGGCGATCGTGCTGCGGGTCGACGAGGTGACCGATCTCGAGAAGGCGACCGCCATCGTCGCCGGGATCACCGGACCATTGAAGCAATCCGGCGCCGCCGGGTGGGTCGTGGATCTGCTCGAAGGGGGAAAGGTGTTGCCGGCGATGCTCAAGCGCCAACTTCAGCTGCTTCTCCCCTTGGTCGAAGATCGGTTCGTCGAAAGCGTCTGTCTGTCCAACCTGGGCCGCGTCGACGTCCCCGCTTTCGGGGGCGAGGCCGGGGACACCACTGAGGTGTGGTTCAGTCCGACGGCGGCCATGAGCGTCATGCCGATCGGGGTTGGCCTCGTCGGCTTCGGAGGAACGCTGCGCGCCATGTTCCGCGGCGACGGGCGAACCATCGGCGGCGAGGCGCTGGGCCGCTTCGCCGCACTGTATCGCGACACACTGCTGACCTGAGGGCCCGGCATGACCGACAACGAGTGCCCGGCCGACAGCCGACGGCGCCATGTCCTGCGGCTCGCCCTGTTCGCCGGGATTTTGCTGGGGCTGTTCTACCTGGTTGCGGTGGCACGAGTCATCCACGTCGACGGGGTCCGTAGCGCGGTCGTGGTGGCGACGGGTCCGATCGCACCCCTGGCGTACGTTGTGGTGTCGGCCGCACTCGGCGCGTTGTTCGTCCCGGGCCCGATCCTCGCCGCCGGCAGCGGGGTGCTGTTCGGGCCGCTACTAGACACCTTTGTGACCCTGCCAGCTTTCTCGGCCGGCGCGCAGGCCGGAATGACGCCCAGGCGCTGCTGGGTGTCGATCGCGCCCATCGCCTCGATGCACAGATCGAACGGCGCGGATTGTGGGCGGTGGTCGGTCAGCGCTTCGTCCCCGGCATCTCGGATGCGCTGGCCTCGTACACCTTCGGGGCGTTCGGAGTTCCGTTGTGGCAGATGGTCGTTGGGTCGTTCATCGGGTCGGCGCCACGGGTGTTCGTCTACACCGCGCTGGGCGCGTCGATCACCAACCTGTCGTCGCCGCTGGTTTACTCGGCGATCGCGGTGTGGTGCGTGACCGCCATCATCGGGGCGTTCGCCGCGCGGCGTTGGTACCGGAAGTGGCGTGCGCGCCCGCGCCGGCGGTGCGGCCTGGCTCAGCTCACGACCGGTAGTCAGCAACGCCACACGAGTCACCGGACACCGGCGGGCGTCGTCATGCCCGGTTCACTGTCCGAGCACCGCCGTCTCCGTCAAGAAGCGCCGGATCGCATCGAGCATCACCCGCCCATCGAGTAGTTCCGGGTCGTTGTGACCCACACCGGGAACCACCACGTATCGCTTAGGCTCGGCGGCCGCTGCGACCAGCCGCTCACTAAGCGTAGCGGGGACGATGTCGTCGCTGCCGCCCGCGATGACCAGCACCGGCGCGTGTACAGAGGCGATGCGCTCGATCGACGGGTAGTGGTCCAGCAGCAACCGGCGCAGCGGCAGCCACGGGTAGTGCACCGCGCCGACCTCGGCCAGCGACGTGAACGGAGATCTCAGCACGAGTGCCGCCGGCGGCCGTTGCACGGCCAGCCCGACCGCCACCGCCGCGCCGAGGGATTCGCCGAAATAGGCAATGCGCGCGGGGTCGACGTCGGACTGGCCGGACAGCCACTCCTGCGCGGCCCGAGCGTCGGCGGCCAGGCCCTGCTCAGACGGCCGACCCGGGTTACCGCCGTAGCCGCGATAGTCAAACAGCAACACCGACAGGCCCAGGCCATGCAGCGCGACAGCCAGCTCCGCACGCATCGACCGGTCGCCGGCGTTGCCATTGCACACCAGCACCGCGGGCCCACTACCGCCCGAAGTATGCGGGAAGTACCAGCCACCCAAGCGCATTCCATCTTGTGTTTCGACCACGACATCGCGGCCGGCGGGCAAAACGGAGGAAGCCGATGGCACCGGACCCGCAGACGGGAAGTAGATTAGCCGACGCTGCTGCGACCAGATGAACGTAATCACGCCCGATGCCACCAGCGCGACGATAGCGACCACCGGCAACGCGCGACACCTCTTTAGCGACATCTAGCCCCGCACCGGTGCGACGCATCGAAAGCGGGGTCCCCGCGACCAGTGGATTACCGAAACCACCGTTCCAAACAGAAAATCGACACGAAATTCAACGACGCGGCGGGCCGGCGATGGCCACGAGACACCCACAACCAGCAACCGCCCCAATCATCACGCCAACCAGCTCAGTACACCGCCGTGGCGCGAACACGTGCCTGACCGGTGTGTGCTGAACGAGTACGACCCGTCCCTACAAATTGCGGTGGCGCCGGGTGGCGCCCCCGAACCTGGCGGCACTTGCCGGGGAGCAGGTATGCACTGACCGTCCACGTTCTCGTAGTAGCCGCTAGGACAGGCAAACACCGAAGTCGGCGTCGACGGAGAAATGGCCGGGACGAAGCCGAAACCAACTGCCGCCGCAACAACGCCGACGGCAAACCGCCTCCGAGCAGACACTGCTAGCCTTCGATCATCACGCTTACGACTCCGCGTCCCAGCAAAGCGTACCGAGTACATCGCCAGCCGGGAAGGGATATGGTCCCGCGACTAGCGGATCAGCAGAGTGCGCAGTTCCAGTGCTCTGGCAAACCAACACGTATTGCTCGCCGATCCAACATATTCGTTGAACCTTGAGAAAGGCTTGCGGCGCATCGCCCAGCCCAGCGCCACTGCCACCACGGGAGGAGAAATCCAACCGTCACCACGACACCACGGATAGCGAAGATCAACAAATGCCACCCACGTTCGGGCGCACCAAGGAAGCCACCGTCGCGATACTTACCTATCGTTGCATCCGTTCTGGCGATATTTTTCAACTCGCATTCATGCGCCCCCTCCGCAAGAGCCGGGAGCGGCTAATGGTGGCACCGGGCTACCATCGTCAATAACACACGACAAGGTAAGCGTCGTACCAACAAACGGCGCTGGTACCCGCACTTGATGCCAATAGCTGCCGTCTGGATATCTGATTCCGTCACAATATCCCCACCCGGTAATCCCACCAAAGCCACCGCCAGGGCAATATCCCATCGCACTATTCGGCATGTGCGGATCTTGTCCCGGCGGTGGCGCGGGTTCGGCGTTGGCAGAAACCATAGAAAATTCAACTGCCATAGTCAATGTACCGATTGCGATAGCAATACTATTTTTATACATTTTCTCAACACCTGAATTCGTTCGTGTGGGGAATGCAGCCTTTTGGCCCCCACATGCCCGGTGTCCCATCGCTGGCGGGCCAGTAGGGACTTCTTCCACGGCCGGAAGATCATTGCGCGTTGGTTGTGCGAGCGGGCGGCTGACGGCTTCGCATAATGGCGTGGACGGGCTGTCATCGTTGTCCCTCAGCGCTACAACAAGTCAGGGAAACTCTTCACAGGCGGTGCCGTCGTCGCCGTGGTCGAGGCCAAGACGGTAACCCGGCTCACCCCATAGAGCGGGGCCACCCCCGCGTCCCGCCTTGCAGTTCTGGTAGTACCGGAACCACGCGGGTATCGGCGTTGGGGCTGCATGAGCCACAGGTGGCGCCACATCGCCGACCGCGATCACAGCTGCGAGGACCGGTGGACGCTGCATGATGAGCCCTACGTGTAGTACCAGACGGCTTTGGTTGTGACTGGCTGGTCAGTCGCGTAAACCGTGGACCTGGCTACTGCTGAAAGTACCATGACGCGGGGCAACGAAACAGCAGCAACGTCGACAGACAGCGGAACTGTCGGCTACCGCCGATAACGTTGTGTCATGCGTGCGGACATGTCCGTCACCTCGATGCTCGACCGAGAGGTCTACGTATACGCCGAGGTCGATAAGCTGATCGGCCTCCCCGCCGGCACCGCGAAGCGGTGGATCAACGGCTACGAGCGTGGCGGCAAAGATCACCCGCCGATCCTCCGCGTCACGCCGGGAGCTACGCCGTGGGTTACGTGGGGCGAGTTCGTCGAGACTCGCATGCTTGCTGAATACCGCGACCGCCGGAAAGTGCCAATAGTGCGGCAGCGCGCAGCGATTGAAGAACTGCGTGCGCGGTTCAATCTCCGATACCCGCTGGCACATCTGCGGCCGTTCTTGTCAACGCACGAGCGGGATCTGACGATGGGCGGCGAGGAGATTGGTCTGCCGGATGCGGAAGTGACGATCCGTACTGGGCAAGCGTTGCTTGGTGATGCCCGGTGGCTCGCCAGCATCGCGACACCCGGTCGGGATGAGGTTGGCGAAGCCGTGATCGTCGAACTGCCCGTCGACAAGGCCTTTCCCGAAATCGTCATCAACCCAAGCCGATATAGCGGGCAGCCCACGTTCGTTGGGCGTCGTGTGTCGCCGGTGACGATCGCCCAAATGGTAGACGGCGGTGAGGAACGCGAGGACCTGGCCGCCGACTACGGTCTCAGCCTGAAGCAGATTCAAGACGCAATCGACTACACCAAGAAGTACAGGCTGGCCCGACTGGTGGCGGCATAAGGCCCGGCGATGCTCGAAGTCGACAAAGTCACCCATGTTGTCGATGAAAACCTGCTTCGGCTTGGTGTGGCCTTGTCGCCGTCAGAAAAGACACGGCCCGGTTTGGCCGCCCGCCCGTCGACGACCTGCTACCGCAAGGCATCCTCGACACCGACTGGATCCCCATCGTCGGGGGTCGGGTGGGTGGTCATCAGCAACGACAGGCATCTCCGGACGCGGCCAGTGGAGGCCGAGCTGGCGGTCGCCCACAAGCTCAAAGTCGTGCACTTGCATGGCCGTGTGGGCGGACTAGTCCGCGTGGGCACAGCTGACGCGGCTGGCTGCGCGGTGGCCGGCCATTGAGCACCAATATGAGAAGGCACCGGAAGGGCCTTGGTGGTTGTCGGTGCGGAGGAGCAGGACCGCCGTAATGGAGTTCGCGCCCGGCGCCGTCGACACCATAGCGTCGGACAACATGGCTGCCCAAAATGTCCACGATACGGCTGTGAAGACCTCGAGGTGATGGCCGAAAGGTGACCACCTCGCAGTGGTAGGACGACAGCGACCCGATCGAAGGCAATGCCGCCGCATCGAGCGCGACTTTGGGCATGACAGGATTTCGAGTAAGCGCATCAACGTGTCCGAAATGTGGGGCGGGCGGGGCTCGAACCCGCGACCAACGGATTATGAGTCCGCGGCTCTAACCAACTGAGCTACCGCCCCTTGTGCTAACTAGCTGCAGATATGTTCTCCACCGCGACTGAATCAGGGTCGGAATACCGCAGTGATGCCGCAGCACTCTTGATGGCCTGCACAAGCAAACCTGCCACGCCCGCCAGGTCGTCGCTGAGCAGGTGGCCATGGCGGTCCAAGGTCATGGCCGCTGTGGCGTGTCCGAGAAGCCTCTGCACGACTTTGACATTAGCGCCCGCACTGATCGCCAGCGACGCCGTGGTGTGCCTCAGCCCGTGCGGGACCAGGTCGGCAATGCCAACCGCCTTGCATCCCTTGTCGAAGGCTCTGCGGTACTCCTCGATAGGTAGGTGCCCGCCGCGGTAGCTTGGGAACACGAGGGCATTGGGCTCGGTTGGCAGTTCATCACGCAGGCGCTCCGATACCGGCTCGGGGACAGGCACGTGACGCACCCGGTTGGTCGTCGTCTCGACAATCCCGGCGCCGGTCACACAGATGAGCGAATCGTCAACTCCCAGTCCCCACGTTCTTGCGACGCAGGGCCGCTGCCTCGCCGAAGCGCAGTCCGCAGTAGCCGAGAACCAGGGTCAGCGTCAGTACCGCAACAATCCGTGGTACGAATCCGTTACTCACCCACTCCCCCGCGCTCGGTCTTGGCAGCTTCCGCCTCTACCCACGCATCCAGGTCGGCGATATCGCAAAACGTGTGTCGGCCAAGGCGATAGCTGCGCGGACTGGTGCCCAGTAACGCCAGTACCTCAGCGTCGACTCAGGTAGGCCGCCGAGGTATTCGGCTGCGGCCTTGGTGCCCAGCCGAACCACAGATGTCGCCGTCATCGCTCTACTTCCTGTCGTCGCTCAACGCGCTTATGTCCCAATCCCTTTGGCAGTCCCAGGGCCGACCGCAAAATCCTTTCCATTGACCGCACAGTAACCATTAGCCCGATGGCATCTAACAACCGAAGAACGCCGAGAAGTCGACACCAAGATCCCGATGTTTGCCGTAGCAGGAACGGCGGTCACACTCGGGCTGATTCGAGCCAGTCGTACATGTCGCGCCGCGTCCAGCGCCGATCCCGCCCGCCGAGGCGCACATAATGGGGTCCCGGTGCGTCAATTCCGCGCTCTCGCTTTGCAGCCCAGCCGTGCAGGGTCGACACTGGCACACCGGTGATCTCCCGCACCTAGATGGTGGTAAGCATCTCCGCGTGGCTTTCGTTGTCTTCCATCATGTGCTTTGGCCACCAGTAGCGACGACATCACCATAAATCGACACCCTCCGTTGAATTGCGCCGTAAATCGCCACGACGAAAGCCGACGGTCTCCGCTGCGCCGGGGCCTACTCGCCAACGGCCTAAGAGAGAGGCAAGCTGGGGCATTATTCGAACGTTACGAAAGCCAGTTCGATTCATTCGGATATATCGAGAAGGTGCGGTATCGGGGCTCAGGGTATCGAGTCGAAGACGTTTATGCCCGAGCGGACAGTGGACCTAGCGCCGGTGCTGAGCTTCCTGTCGGCCCATGAGCGGCGGCGCGGCCGCACGCTGGCCCCCAGCTACGCGCTGGTGGGCGCCACGAGCACGACCGCGTCGAGCTGCCGCGCGAGGTTCATCAGGCGCTAAGGCAGGTGGTGGCTGCGCTGCACGCCGGCAAGGCGGTGACCATCGCGCCGCAGAGCATGACGCTGACCACCCAGCAGGCCGCCGACCTTCTCGGGGTGAGTCGTCCGACCGTGGTGCGTCTGATCAAGAGCGGCGAGCTGGCCGCCGAGCGCATCGGGAATCGCCACCGGCTCGTGCTCGACGACGTGTTGGCCTACCGGGAGGCCCGCCGGCAGCGCCAGTACGACGCGCTTGCCGAGAGCGCAATGGACATCGACGCCGACGAGGATCCCGAGGTGATTTGCGAGCAGTTGCGTGAGGCGCGGCGTGTTGTCGCCGCGCGCCGTAGAACTGAGCGGCGGCGCGCCTGAGACCATCGCTGCATGCTCGACACGTCGCTGCTGTGGTCAAGCCGGCAGCGCGACTTTCTGTTGTCGTTGGCGACGTCGCCGCGAACTACGACGGGCGGGTGGTGGTGGCGCCGACAGGCCAGGCCGTCGACGTCGCGGTACGTGAAGGCGCCGGCGATGTCGGCTACAGCGTCGAGCGAGAGAATCTTCCGGCCGACGATCCGGTGCGCAACGGCAACCGCTGGCGGGTCATCGCGGTCGACACCGAACACCACCGGATCGCCGCCCGCCGCCTGGGCGACGGCGCACGCGCCGCCTTCAGCGGCGACTACCTGCACGAGCACATCACCCACGGATATGCCATCACCGTCCACGCCAGCCAGGGCACCACGGCTCACTCCACCCACGCTGTGCTGGGCGACAACACCAGCCGAGCAACGCTGTACGTGGCAATGACGCCGGCACGCGAGTCGAACACCGCTTACCTATGCGAGCGAACGGCGGGCGAAGGCGCGCGAGTGGATCTCGCCGGATGGGACCTTTGGGTGAGTGGGAAAGCTGAGGCAATGAGTGACGAGAAATCCGCATCGCCAGTTTGGTGCCGTGTCGGAGCTCGGTGCGATCATCGGGGAAAGCGTTCCTGCTGGTGAGGGCAGAATTGTTGTGCACGTCGTGCGCTATACCGTGGTGACGACTCGCCGAAGCATGGACTAAGGAGGTAGCTGCGATGATGAAGGAGATCGAGCTCCATCTGGTTGACGCTGCCGCCCCCAGCGGCGAGATTGCGATCAAGGACCTAGCCGCCCTCGCGACTGCTCTGCAGGAATTGACGACTCGAATCAGCCGCGACCCAATCAACACGCCCGGGCCTGGTCGCACAAAACAGTTTATGGAAGAGCTCTCGCAACTGGCCAGCGCCCCCGGGCCAGACATCGACGGCGGGATCGACCTAACTGACGATGAATTCCAGGCGTTTCTTCAGGCGGCGCGTTCGTGAATCAAGTAGCGGCGACGGTGGTCGACACCGACGTCTTCAGCCTGATCTAAGACACCGACTCGCGTGACCTCGGCTGCCGCGCCCAGACGCCGTGGCACTTCTGCCGTTCGGTCGCCGCCTGGCTGGCCGGAGTCATCACAGCACGCTCCAATAGCGCCTCATGGAATCAGCCGGCGCCCTCGAATCGAGCCTTACCCGCCCGAAACGACACGCCTCGACGGTACCTGGCGCGCTGACCTGGCCCTACATCAGTCAACGTATACGAACCACAGCGTCGCGGAGCTGCCAGACCGCCGTCAACCGAACACCGTCTGACCGTCAAGCCCAATGCGATACCGTTCGGTGCCCTGCTGCACCCTGGGCGCATCAGCACCCAACGACACTGCAACCTTGTTGCTGGCGTTGCGCATGATGTCAAAGGTCAGCTCGACGGCCTCGTCGTCCGAGAACCGGGAGCGCACCTCGACGGCAACGTCGACGGCGAGGTGCGCAGGGGTCCAAATTAACGCATCTGCATACCTCAGGGCGGCTTTTGCGCGAACGTCGAGCAAGACCGAGGTATCGAAACGCTCGATCTCGCCATACAACGTCTCCGAACCGCCCGCATCAAGCGCGGAGACCTCCCGCAACGACTTGCACACCCGGCAATTGTGCTGCGCAGCTCCACGCAGCCGCACCAGCTCAGAGGTGACCGGGTCCAGTGCCCGCATCCGGGCCACCGCCGGCAGAAATCCGTTGAACACCGCAGCGGACAGATCGGTGTTGTGATCCCAGGAGATCGGCCCGGTTACCCAGCCCAGATACTCCTTGCCGACGCCCAATGCTTCCAACCCGGCGCGCACCCGCGGCACAAAGTCGGCGATGTACATCGCCACAACCGCACCGAAAGCGTCTTCCCCCAAATGCGTCCACAGCAGGGATCGCTGCTCGCCGGTGATCGCTGAGACATCGACGCTGAACTGCTCGGCGAACTCGGCAACGACGGCCTCGGCCGGCGACTCCGGCTCGTTCACCGCAACCTCACACGGCAACGACGGTAGCGACAGCGCCCGCGCGCACACCTGCCTCACCAGCCCCGCAATCCGGCCGTCGCCCGGCGATAGCGCCACCAACCGACACAGATCGTCACGAACCGAAACCGGGGCCGGCACCCTTCACACGCTACTGCGCCTGGCTCACCGAGGACATGTGGAAGTCGGGAATCCGCAGCGGCGGCATCGCGGTACGGGTAACCCAATCTGACCATTCGCGCGGCAGTGTCGGCTCGCTGACACCTGCTTCGGTGGCCCGTCGCAGCAGGTCCAGTGGGCTTTCGTTAAACCGGAAGTTGTTGACCGCCGCGCTGACCTCGCCGTCTTCGACCAGGTAGACGCCGTCGCGGGTCAGCCCGGTGAGCAGCAGCGTGGTCGGGTCGACCTCGCGGATGTACCACAGCGTGGTCAGCAACAGTCCGCGCTCGGTGCCCGCGATCATGTCGGCGAGATCGGCCGACCCGCCGGTCATGATCAAGTTGTCGGCGGCGACCGCAACTGGGGCGTCGAATTTGGCGGCAGTGGCCCGTGGATACGCCAGCGCATTGATCACACCGCTGCGGATCCAGTCCACCTGGCTGATTTCCATGCCGTTGTCGAACACCGATTGCGTCTCCGAGGAGTTGCTCACCGCCACAAACGGCGTACACGCCAGACCCGGCGCAGCCGGATCGGTGAACAACGTCAGCGGCAGCTCGGTCAACCGCTCTCCCACCCGGGTTCCACCGCCAGGAGCCGAGAAAGCGGTTCGGCCCTCCTGCGCGCCGCGCCCGGCCATCGACCAACCCAGGTAGATCATCATGTCGGCCACCGTCGACGGAGGCATGATGGTCTGGTAGCGCCCGGCCGGCAGCTCGACGGTGCGTTGCGCCCACCGCAGCCGCGTCGACAGCCGCTCGAGCATCAGATCGATGGGCACCTCGACGAAATCGGGTGTGCCGATCCCCACCCAAGCGCTGGCGTCGCCGCGTTTGGCGTTGATCTCGATCGCCCCGGTGGGCTGGGTGTAGCGGCGGCGCAGACCCGTCGACGATGCCAGAAACGTCGTGGACACACTGCGGTGCGCGTAGCCGTACAAGCGGTCGGCCCCGCGGAAGCCCCTGCTCAGTGAGCCGGCGATACCGGTGAAAACCCCTGCCCCGGTGCCCGGAACCGGGGCATCCCAGTCGTCGGGCTCTCCGGTATCGGCAAGCAGCGGCGCGGCATCACCGGCCTCCGGCGCGGAGCGGGCCGCGTCCTGGGAGGACACCACCAGACCGGGCAGCACCGACGGGTCCACTTCGGCGGAGACCACGGAGCCGACGAAGGCGCTATCTCCCCGTCGGACGATCGAAATCACGGTGACGTTTCGGCTGTGGGAAACGCCGTTGGTGGTCATCGAATTGCCCGCCCAACGCAGTGTCGCCTCGACCTTTTCGGTGACCAGCACCATGGTCTCGTCCGCCCGGCCAGACCTGGCCGCTTCCTTTAAAACGATGTTGACGGCGTGCTGCGGCTCGATCATCGACCACCTTCAGTACGAGTATTGAGCACATTGACGCCCCGGAACAACGCCGACGGACAGCCATGGCTGACCGCGGCAACCTGGCCGGGCTGGGCCTTGCCGCAGTTGATGGCTCCGCCCATTCGCCAGGTCGACGGCCCGCCCACGGCTTCCATGGCATTCCAGAAATCGGTGGTGCTCGATTGATAGGCGACATCACGCAGCTGCCCGTACAGCTGGCCACCTCGGATGCGGAAGAAACGCTGGCCGGTGAACTGAAAGTTGTAGCGCTGCATGTCGATCGACCATGACTTGTCGCCGACAATATAGATCCCGTCGTCGACCCGGCCGATCAGGTCCGCGGTGCTGAGGTCTTCGATGCCCGGCTGCAGCGATATGTTGGCCATCCGCTGGATCGGCACGTGATGTGGCGAGTCGGCATACGAGCAGCCGTTGGAACGTGGCTCCCCCAACCGTGGGGCGAACGCCCGGTCGAGCTGGTAACCAACGAACACCCCGTCACGCACTAGATCCCAGCTCTGCGCGGCCACTCCCTCGTCGTCGTAACCGACGGTGGCCAAGCCGAATTCGGCGGTACGGTCGGCGGTCACGTTCATCACCGGCGAGCCGTAGCGCAGGGTGCCGAGTTTGTCTGGGGTGGCAAACGATGTCCCGGCATAGGCAGCCTCGTAGCCGATGGCACGGTCGTATTCGGTTGCGTGGCCGATGGATTCGTGAATAGTCAGCCATAGGTTAGTGGGGTCGATCACCAGGTCGGTGGGCCCCGGCATCACGCTAGGCGCTCGGACCTTCTCGGCCAACAGCGATGGCAGCTGCGCGAGCTCGTCGGTCCAGTTCCAGATCTCGTCGCCGGCCACCACTTCCCAGCCCCGGGCGGTCGGCGGAGCCAACGTCCGCATCGATTCGAAGTTGCCCGCCGCGGAATCAACAGCAACCGCATCCAGGCACGGCAGCAGCCGCACCCGCTGTTGGGTAATCGATGACCCGAAGGTGTCGGCGTAGAAGGTCTGCTCCTTGACGGCGTTCAAGCTGGCCGATACGTGGTCGATGCCGTCGGCGTCCAGTAACCGCCCGGAGTAGTCGCGCAGCACGGCGATCTTCTCGGAGGCGGGAACGCCGAACGGATCGATCCGGTAGTTCGAGACCCACTCCGCGTCGGTGTATACGGGCTCGGGCGCCAATCTGACCCGCTCGGTGTTCAGCGCCGCCAGCACGGTAGCCACGTGTACCGCATGGCGAGCGGTCGCGGCCGCGACGTCGGGTGCCAACTCAGCATGGGAGGCGAATCCCCACGTGCCCGCGACGATTACCCGGACGGCCAGGCCGAGCTCACGGCTGATCACCGCGGTCTCCAGCTCACCGTCACGCAGTTGGATGATCTCGGTGCTAATGCGGTGAACCCGCAGGTCGGCGTGGCTGGCCCCGGCCGTGGCGGCCGCCGACAATGCGGCGTCGGCCAACTGCTGGCGCGGCAGGTCCAGGAAGTCTTCATCGATCCCCCGGTTCGGTGTCACGACTCCACCGTAACGACCAGCTTTAATACACCCATGCGCGACGCGCCACGTCGGAGGACGGCACTGGCATATGCCCTGCTGGCGCCCAGCCTGGTGGGCGTGGTCGCCTTCTTGTTGCTGCCCATCCTGGTGGTGGTATGGCTGAGCCTGCACCGGTGGGACTTGCTGGGCCCACTGCGCTACGTCGGCCTGACCAACTGGCGGTCGGTGCTGACCGATTCCGGCTTCGCAGACTCATTGGTGGTCACCGCCGTCTTCGTGGCGATCGTGGTCCCGGCGCAGACAGTACTGGGACTGCTGGCCGCGTCCCTGCTGGCCCGGCGACTGCCGGGCACCGGCCTGTTCCGCACGCTGTACGTGCTGCCCTGGATCTGTGCACCGCTGGCGATCGCGGTGATGTGGCGCTGGATTCTGGCGCCCACCGACGGCGCGATCAGCACTGTGCTCGGACACCGCATCGAATGGCTCACCGATCCAGGCCTCGCGCTTCCTGTGGTTTCGGCCGTCGTGGTGTGGACCAACGTCGGATATGTCTCGTTGTTCTTCCTAGCCGGATTAATGGCGATTCCGCAGGACATTCACAACGCCGCACGCACCGACGGCGCCAGTGCCTGGCAGCGCTTCTGGCGCATCACCCTGCCCATGTTGCGGCCCACCATGTTCTTCGTCCTGGTTACCGGAATCATCAGCGCCGCACAGGTTTTCGACACCGTCTACGCGCTGACTGGCGGTGGGCCGCAGGGCAGCACCGACCTGGTGGCCCACCGCATCTACGCCGAGGCGTTTGGGGCCGCGGCAATCGGGCGGGCATCGGTGATGGCGGTGGTGCTGTTCGTCATCCTGGTCGGTGCCACCGTGGTGCAGCATCTGTATTTCCGGCGGCGGATCAGCTATGAGCTCACCTAGTCGCGTCTCCAACACTGCGGTCTACGCGGTGCTGACGATCGGCGCGGTAATCACGCTGTCCCCCTTCTTGCTTGGCCTGTTGACCTCGTTCACTTCCGCACACCAGTTCGCGACGGGTACTCCGCTGCAGTTGCCGCGACCGCCCACGCTGGCCAACTACGCCGATATCGCCGATGCCGGATTTCGCCGCGCGGCGGTGGTGACCGCGTTGATGACGGCGGTGATCCTGCTGGGCCAGCTGACATTTTCGGTGCTGGCCGCCTACGCGTTCGCGCGGTTGCAATTTCGGGGACGTGATGCGTTGTTCTGGGTCTACGTCGCAACCTTGATGGTGCCGGGGACGGTGACCGTGGTGCCGCTGTATCTGATGATGGCCCAGCTAGGCCTGCGCAACACGTTCTGGGCGTTGGTGCTCCCGTTTATGTTCGGTTCGCCGTACGCGATTTTCCTGCTACGCGAGCACTTTCGCCTCATCCCAGATGACTTGATCAATGCCGCGCGCCTCGACGGTGCCAACACTTTGGACGTGATCGTGCATGTGGTGATCCCAAGCAGCCGGCCGGTCCTGGCCGCCTTGGCGATGATCACCGTGGTCTCGCAGTGGAACAACTTCATGTGGCCGTTGGTGATCACCAGCGGCCACAAATGGCGTGTCCTAACGGTGGCGACGGCTGACCTGCAGTCGCGGTTCAACGACCAGTGGACGCTGGTGATGGCGGCGACCACGGTGGCAATCGTGCCGCTGATTGCGCTCTTCGTGACCTTCCAGCGGCACATCGTCGCATCGATTGTGGTCTCGGGGCTCAAGTGACCCGGCCCCGCCAGTCCACGCTGGTCGCCACCGCCCTTGTGCTGGTGGCGATCCTGCTGGGTGTGACGGCGGTGCTATTGGGGCTCTCCGCCGAACCGCGTGGCGGAAAGATCGTCGTAACGGTGCGACTCTGGGACGAGCCGATTGCTGCGGCGTATCGACAGTCGTTTGCGGCATTCACCCGCAGCCATCCCGATATCGAGGTGCGCACCAATCTGGTGGCCTATTCGACCTACTTCGAAACCCTGCGCACCGACGTGGCTGGCGGCAGCGCGGACGACATCTTCTGGCTATCCAACGCCTACTTCGCCGCCTACGCTGACAGTGGCCGGCTAATGAAGATTCAGACCGATGCCGCCGACTGGGAGCCGGCGGTGGTTGACCAGTTCACTCGGTCCGGCGTCTTGTGGGGTGTGCCGCAACTGACGGACGCCGGAATTGCCGTGTTCTACAACGCCGATCTGCTGGCTGCCGCCGGTGTCGACCCCACGCAGGTGGACAACTTGCGATGGAGTCGCGGCGATGACGACACCTTGCGCCCGATGCTGGCTAGGCTCACCGTCGACGCCGATGGACGCACCGCCAACACGCCAGGATTCGATGCTCGGCGGGTCCGCCAGTGGGGATACAACGCCGCCAACGATCCTCAGGCCATCTACCTTAACTACATCGGCTCGGCCGGCGGTGTGTTCCAGCGCGACGGCAAGTTCGCGTTCGATAACCCCGGCGCCATCGAAGCCTTCCGCTATCTGGTCGGCCTGATCAACGACGACCACGTCGCACCGCCGGCCTCGGACACCAACGACAACGGCGATTTCTCCCGTAACCAGTTTCTGGCTGGCAAGATGGCGCTATTCCAGTCCGGCACCTACAGTTTGGCGCCGGTAGCCCGTGACGCCCTCTTCCACTGGGGTGTGGCGATGCTTCCCGCCGGCCCCGCAGGCCGGGTAAGCGTCACCAATGGTATTGCTGCAGCTGGTAATTCGGCGTCCAAACATCCGGATGCGGTGCGTCAGGTGCTGGCCTGGATGGGCAGCACGGAGGGCAACTCCTACCTGGGCCGCCACGGTGCGGCCATCCCCGCGGTGTTGTCTGCGCAACCGGTCTACTTCGACTACTGGTCTGCTAGGGGCGTCGATGTCACGCCGTTCTTCGCGGTGTTGAACGGTCCGCGCATTGCGGCCCCCGGCGGCGCCGGCTTCGCCGCCGGACAGCAGGCCCTCGAACCCTACTTCGACGAAATGTTCCTCGGCCGTGGCGATGTCACGACAACCCTGAGGCAGGCACAGGCGGCGGCCAATGCTGCCACACAGCGCTAGTTGCGATCTAGCCCGGTAGTACTAGCACGGGGACCGGGCTGTAGCGAATGATCTTGCCACTCCAGGAGCCGAGGAATACTCTCGCGACATCACCGAACGGCGAGGTGCCCAAGGCCAGGATCTCCCCGTCCTGCCAGTCCGCAGCGTCCAGCGCCTGCGCCCAGCCGTTCCCGGTGACCACTTGCAGCACAACGTCTTCACTCACGACGCCGTTAATTCTTAGTTTTCCAACAGTTCTCGCGCTTGCGCCGCCCATGCCTCCAGAACCGAAGCCTCGGCATGCAGCCCCACTTCGGGCGGATACATGGTCCGGCCGCGGACCGCGAATGTGATCACCCGCATCGGCACGCCATACCGGCTGGCCAGGTGGCCGCATCGCCTCACCACGTCGACCGAACCCGACGTCGCGGAGTAGCCGCAGCTGAGCCGTGTCAACCGGTCGGTGTAGCAACGGTAGCGGCGGGGGGTGATCGCCACCGGTACCGGCGACGAATGCAGCAGCCGGTCGGCGGTCGAGCCGATCAACACCCGCGCGCGCCGCCCGCTGGGAAACGACCCCAGCACCAGCACCTCGGCTTCGAGTTCCTCGACGACGTCGAGCAGACCAGCCGACACCGATCGGTGTGCGCGGTGGTGGTAGCTGACCTCGATCCCGTCGGCCAGTCTGCGCAGGTAGCGCTGGGCCTCTCGCGCGGAGGCGGCAGCCAGCTGCTCAGACCAGAGCTCGTACTCGGCGTCGACGCGGGCGAGCGACGGTGTCGGCCAGTGCCTGCGCACGATGGTGGCCACTGTGAGCGACGTCTTGTGCATCCGCGCGACGCGGACGGCTAGATGTAATGCGGACGGACCGACCTTGCCAGCCAAATACCCGACGACGATGGTCACGGCACTTCCTCGTTGAGCGCACTGTGGTGCCGACCCCACATCAGGTAAAAGATCACTGCCACCGCCACCCATCCGCTGAACGCCAGCCAGGTGTACCAGTGCAAGCTGGCCAGGATATACCCGCAGGCCAGCACCGAAAGAACAGGCGTCACAGGGTAACCGGGTACCTTGAACCCTCGGGGTAAGTCGGGCTCGCGCACCCGTAGAACGATCACACCCACAGCCACCACGCTGAACGCGGTGAGCGTGCCGATGGACACCATGTCCGCCAAGCTATCCAGCGGTATGAAGGCGGCCAGCGTCGATGCGAAGATCGCGACGATCACCGTGTTGTGCACCGGCGTCATGGTGCGCGGATTCACCTTCGCGAACCGCGCCGGCAGCAGCCCGTCGCGCCCCATCGCGAACAGGATCCGGGTCTGGCCGTACATGGTGACCAGCGTGACGGTGAAAATCGAGACCACCGCACCGGCGGCCAGAATCGTGCTGGCCCATTCGCCATGCGTGACGTTGTCCAAGATGATGGCCAGCCCGGCGGTTTCCTGCTCTGCGAAGTCCTGCCACGGTTGGGTGCCCAGCGCGGCCAGTGCGACCAGCACGTAGACACCGGTGACGACCACCAGCGCTGCGATCAGCGCACGCGGCATGGTCTTCTGCGGGTCCTTCACCTCGTCGCCGGCGGTCGACACCGCGTCAAGGCCGATGTATGAGAAGAAGATCGTGCCCGCCGCGGAGCCGATGCCGGCGACGCCGAATGGGACGAAATCCTTGAGGTGGTCGGCGCTGTACGCGCTGAACGCGATGATCATGAACATGCCCAGCACGCCGAGCTTGATCAGCACCATGATCGCGTTGACCCTCGCCGACTCGCTGGCCCCTCGAATCAACAGCAGCGCGCATAGCCCGATCAGGATGACGGCGGGCAGGTTCACCCAACCGGGATGGGTGTCCCACGGCGCCGCCGACAATACGTGCGGCATCTGAAATCCGAACAGATTACTCAGCAGCTTGTTCACGTAGCCACTCCAGCCGACCGCGACCGCTGCGGTGGCTACCCCGTATTCCAGCAGTAGGCAGGCCGCCACCACCATCGCGACCGCCTCGCCCAGCGTCGTGTACGCGTAGGAGTACGCCGACCCGGAAATCGGCACGGCGGAAGCCAGTTCCGCGTAGCAGATAGCCGCGAGCCCAGCGGCGATGCCGGCGATGATGAACGAAACAATCACGCCCGGGCCGGCCTCTGGAACTGCCTGGGCAAGCACGAAAAAGATGCCGGTACCTATCGTCGCGCCAACCCCGAACATGGTCAGCTGGAAGGTGCCGAAACTCCGCTTGAGGTTCCCCGATGCCCCGGATGCGACCGGGGCGCCGCTCACCGGGCGGCGCCGCAGCATCAGTTCTCGAAGGCTCATCGACGTTGTCGGCAATTATGAACCCGCCTCCCATAGCGCGTCGGCGAACCGGCGAACCGCGCAGTCGATCTCCTGCGCGGTGATCACTAACGGCGGCGCGAACCGCAGGGCGGCGCCGTAGGTGTCTTTTAACAGCACACCGCGATCGGCCAACCGCATGCTCATGTCTGTGCCAATGGCAAGCGCCCGTTCGATGTCGACGTCAGCCCACCATCCGAGGCCGCGCAGGGCCACCGCACCATCGCCGATCAGGTCCGCCAGGCGCTGATGCAGATGCGCACCCAATTTAGCGGAGCGAGCTTGACATTCTCCCCAGACGACCATGGAAACCACGGGGGTACCGATCGCGGCGGCCAACGGATTGCCGCCGAACGTCGACCCGTGTTCGCCGGGATGCACCACGCCGAAGATTTCGCGGTCCGCGACCATCGCCGACAACGGAACCGCACCGCCACCAAGTGTCTTGCCGAGCAGGTAAATGTCTGGCAGCACACCCCCGTGGTCGCAGGCGAACGGGTAACCCGTACAGGCCAGCCCCGATTGGATTTCGTCGGCGATCATCAGCACGTTGTGCTCGACGCAGCCGGCAGGTAGTCGTCGGCCGGGACGATGATGCCCGCCTGGCCGGGAATCGGCTCGAGCAGGTCAGCGACGGTGTTGTCGTCGATTGTCTGCGCCGGTGCCGCAGCATCGCCAAACGGTACCGAGCGGAGTCCCGGGGTAGAAGGTTCGACGCCGCTGCCCGCAGCCGGGTCCGACGAGAAGCTGACGACACTGCTGGTGTGGCCATGAAAGTTGTTGTTTGCCAAAATGATATCGTGCCGGCCCGCGGGGAGGCCGTTGACGTCGGCTCCCCACTTGCGGGCGACCCTAAGACCGCTCTCCACCGCTTCAGCATCAGAGTTCATTGGCAACACCACGTCTTTGCCGCACAGCTGGGCAAGCGCGGCGCCCAACGGCCCGAGTCGGTCGGCATGCAAGGCCCGATTCAGCAGGGTGACGGTGTCGACTTGGGCATGAGCCGTGGCGGTGCTCGCGGGGTTGCGATGGCCAAGGTTGACCGCCGAGTACGCAGCCAGCCAGTCCAGGTAGCGCAGGCCGTCGATATCGGCGATCCACGCACCCTCAGCGCTGGCCGCCACCACAGGCAGCGGCGAATAATTGTGCGCTGCATGCCTTTCGACCAGTGCCATAGTGGCCTGAGTGGCATCCGCGAGATTTGTCATGGGTGTATCTCCAGCGTGCAGCACTTGACGGAACCGCCGCCCTTGAGCAGCTCGGACAGATCGACACCGACCGGCTCGAAGCCGGCTGCGCGTAACTGCGCCGCAAAACCCATGGCCGCGACCGGAAGCACTACGTTCAGACCGTCAGAGACGGCGTTGAGTCCGAACACGAACGCGTCGGCACTGCCGACCACAATCGCGTCGGGGAACAGCGCCGACAACTGTTCCTGCGCTGCCGTACTGAACGCCGGCGGGTAGTAGGCGATCGTGTGGTCGTCGAGCACGGCCAGCGCGGTGTCCAGGTGATAGAACCGTGGGTCGACCAACTCGAGGGAGACCACCGGCAGACCAAGCACCGCGGCGATTTCGGCGTGTGCGCGCTGGTCTGTGCGAAAGCCGTAGCCCGCCAACACCCTTTCGCCAACCATCAGCAGGTCGCCCTGTCCCTCGTTGACGTGGCGGGTGGTCACCGGGCGATATCCGACCGAGGACATCCAGCTGGCATAGGCTCTAGACTCACCAGCTCGTTCGGGGAACCGGAACCGGGCGACCACGGCGATGTCGTGCGCGATGAACCCACCGTTGGCGGTGTACACCATGTCCGGTAACCCGGAAATGGGCTCGATCAGATCCACGCTGTGGCCTAGCCGAAGATAGGTCTGGTGGAGGTGCTCCCACTGTGCTTGCGCGACTTGGACGTCGACTGGCGCGGTGACGTCCATCCAGGGGTTGATCGCGTATGCGACGGCAAAGAAGGCCGGCGGGGTCATTGCATACCGCCGCGTCCGGGGGGTGCGGCGTGCAGGTGACCCTAGACGGGCAGCAGCGACGTAGGAATCCGTCATAAACCAACGATATTTGGCTCTGATTTCACAATCAAACGATGGTCGTTGCGTATTTTCCATTGATACATTGCGTTAACCTCGAATCTGTGGTGATTCGTTGCGTGCTTAGAACGGAGGAGGGCCGATGGACCGCCTGGATGACACCGACGAACGCATCCTCGCCGAGCTGGCCGAGCATGCACGGGCCACCTTCGCCGAGATCGGTCACAAGGTGAGTTTGTCCGCTCCGGCGGTGAAGCGCCGCGTCGACCGGATGCTCGAGAGCGGCGTCATCAAGGGCTTCACCACGGTGGTCGACCGCAACGCGCTCGGCTGGAACACCGAGGCTTACGTGCAGATCTTCTGCCACGGCAGGATTGCGCCTGATCAGCTGCGTGCCGCCTGGGTGAATATCCCCGAGGTGGTCAGCGCGGCAACGGTGACTGGCACGTCCGACGCGATCCTGCACGTGCTCGCTCATGACATGCGGCATCTGGAGGCCGCCCTCGAGCGCATCCGGTCCAGCGCTGACGTCGAACGCAGCGAAAGCACCGTCGTGCTGTCAAACCTCATCGACCGCATGCCGCCCTAGTGTTCCGCGCCAATGCTAGAAAAGGCCTGCTGAGCTACGTAGACGCAGCATGAGCAGGTCCTCGCGCCGCCAACCCGCGAAACGGCGCGTCTGTACACCGACACGCCGTTAGGGCGCGCGCCCACGCCCAGCTATCGCCCAAGCTCACCATCGCGTTGGGCGGCGGCGGTGGCGGCCAACATCGGGGCTATAGCGGCTGGCCGGTCCGCGCGCCGCCCGCGCCGCCACCTAGGAGTGCAATATCAGGCTCTCTATCGCCACCGCTGTCCCGCTGGCCATGGCAGTGATCGCAAGCGTCACCCAGTCGGCAAGTTTGGGTCGCCCAGGATGCGCTGACAGCTGGCCGGTGCCGCCACGGGCGGTGATCGCGTCGCCCATCTCGTCGGCACGGCGCAGGGTCACCGTGATGGCAGCGGCAAGCAGGTCGATCAGCTCGCGCGCATGCCGCTGGCGCCGAGCCTTGCGGCTTGGCGGCATCCGCTTGGGCCGCAGCCGGCGCGCGGCGTAGAGCACCTGGAATTCGTCGATCAACATCGGGAAGGCGCGCAGCGCGAGCGCCAACGCCACCGCCCATTCGTCGACCGGGATCCGCAACACCCGAAACGGCCGACCCAAAGTGGCTACCGCAGGGCTGATTTCGGCAACATTGGTGGTCCAGGACACCATCGCCCCCAGCGCCAGGAGCACAACCGACAGCGCGGTGATCCGCAGGAAGTGCAGTGCGCCGCCCAATCCGAGCTGCACTCCGCCCACGGCGACCACTGGAGTGCCACCGGCTAGCGCAGCGGTCAGAAAGCCGATCGCGAGGACGATCCACAGCCAGCGAGGTACCGACGGCAGCGCGCCGCGCGGAATGTGCGCGATTCGGGCCGCGGCCAGCACCAAAGCCGCCATCATCCCGATCGTCACCCATCCCGGGTAGAACGTCAGCAACACCGAAATGCCGAAAACCACCAATAATTTGGTGCCGGCCCACAGGTCGTGGATGACCGAGCTACCCGGCACCGGAATCAACAGCACAATCGGACGTGACGGGCGACGAGTCCCGTTGCGTGCCGGGGCCGAAGTTGTGGTCATGACATTCCCCCCGCCTCCGACGCCGCCGCCGATTCCAGCACACCGTCGCGCAGATGCAGGGTACGCGGGCAAAGCTCCTCCATCCCCGCGAAGTCGTGCGAAACTACGACCACCGTCAGGCCGCGCGCCCGACGCAAGTCTTCCAGCAGCCGCAGCAGGCCGCGCTGGCTGGCCGCGTCCAACCCCGCCAACGGCTCATCGAGGATCAACGCCCGGGGTGCACGCGCAAGCAGCCCGGCCAGCACCACCCGACGCATCTGGCCCCCGCTGAGCTGGTCGATTCGTCGCGCGCCCAGCGCGGGGTCCAACCCAACGACAGTCAGCGCCGCAGCCACCCGGTCCTGCTCGCTAGCCGAAAAACCTGCTGCGGAAGCAACTTCCAGGTCTACACGGCTGCGCATCAGCTGCAGCCGGGCCGCCTGAAAAGACAACGCCACCGCGCCGACCTGCTCGTGGGTGGGCCGACCGTCAAGTAGGCAGGCTCCGGTCGTGGGGATCGTCAGCCCGGCCATGATCCACGCCAGCGTCGACTTCCCCGAGCCGTTGCCGCCGTGGATCAGCACCCCGTCTCCCTGCTCAACAACGAAGTTGATATCGCGCAACGCGGTCTTTGCCCACGGGGTGCCGCTAGCGTATTCGTGGCCGACGCCCACCAGTTCGAGCGCCGGCGCGTGCTGGGGCTGATCCACCCCGATGACCGGGGCCGGCATCGCGGCGGTGTGGACCATATCGGTGTTATCCGGCGAATCGCTCAGGCTGAGCGTGCGGTCGGCGGAATCGGCTTCGTTGTCGTAGTGCGTGATGTGCACCAAGGCGGTCCGGTGCCGCTGCGTCAGACCCGACAGCACGGCCAGCAAAGCGTCCCTGCCCTGCTGGTCAACCATGGTGGTGACCTCGTCGGCGATGAGCATCGCCGGCTCCCGGGCCAGCGCTGCCGCCAGCGCCAGGCGCTGCAGCTCACCACCGGACAGGCTTCCGGTGTCGCGTTCGGCAAGCGCTTCCAAGCCGACCTCGCTCAGCAACCGGCCAACGTCAGCGGTGGTACCCAGCGGCAGCCCCCACACCACGTCGTCGGCAACCCGGGTGCCCAGGACCTGGCTTTCCGGATGCTGCAAGACGACAGCGGTGCCGCCCAGCTTTCCCAAACCCACCGTGCCCGGACGATCCACGGTGCCCGACGTCGGTGCCCGGCCGGCCAGTATCAGCATCAAGGTGGTCTTCCCTGATCCGTTGGCCCCGATGATCGCTAGGTGCTCGCCGGCCCGGACGTCGAGGCTGACCTCCCGCAGCGCATCTTGGCCGGCGCGGGGGTAACGGAAGCGGACCTTGTCCAACCGCACCGGCACCGGCCCGATCAGAGCGTCCACGTCATCTCCTGGCGGTGGGTCAAGTTTGTGTACATCGGGGATTCCGCGCATCCGCTCCAGCAGGCGCGACAACGCCCACCACCCAATCAGCGACACGATCATGATCCCAATGTTGAAATAGCCCAGCAGCACCCACGGCCAGTACTGCAGTCCCTCGGCGAAATACCGCTTGACGTCGGCGGCTGCCCCCTGCATGTGCATCCGGGCCAAGGTGGCGGCGATACCGTCCACGTTTGCGGTCATGACCTTGAAAATCAGATGCCGCAGTCGGACCATGGCGGCCAACATCCCGACCATCGCCGCGCCGAACACGAATCCGCCGATCAGCGACGAGACGACCACCGTCGGGGTGCCCCGGCCCCTGCGTTTGACGATTCCGGTCAGCCCACCGATGTAGGCACTGTGGACCACCCCCATGAAACCGCCCAGCCCCGCGATCAGGAAGGCGATCATCCCGGCCGCAACCGTCGCGGCCGCCAGCACGCGGAGACGGTAGCGGTAGGCCAGCAGGCCGGTGGGCACGGTGCCCAACAGCGCCAGACCGGCCGCGAACGGAACGACGACGGAGATGATCGCGGTCACCGCGCACAGCGCCGCCATCACCGACGCCTGCGCCAATTCACTCGGCCGCAGCGGCCCGCCCCGATGTTGCGCGGGGCAAGGGCCGAGCGGGGTCACTTCACCGATTCTGCCAGGCTCAGGCCCGCACACGGCGCAGCACATCGATTAGCCTCGCATAGCAAAGCTATGCAACGATGGGGGGATGAGTCCCTCCCCCGCCGCCGCCAACCGCAGCGAGGTCGGCGGGCCACTACCGGGCCTGGGAGCGGATCTGTTGGCAGTGGTCGCGCGGCTCAACCGCCTAGCCACGCAGCGCATCCAGATGCCACTGCCCGCGGCTCAAGCCAGACTGCTGGCCACCATCGAAGCCCAGGGGGAAGCCCGGATCGGCGACTTGGCCGCCGTCGATCACTGCTCGCAACCAACGATGACCACGCAGGTACGACGACTCGAGGACGCTGGACTGGTTACCCGAACCGCCGACCCGGGAGACGCCCGGGCGGTCCGCATCCGCATCACGCCGGAAGGCATCCGCACGTTGACCGCGGTGCGGGCAGACCGCGCGGCTGCGATCGAGCCTCAGCTGGCCCTGCTCCCACCGGCGGACCGCCGGGTGTTGGCGGATGCGGTAGACGTGTTGCGCCGGCTGCTCGACCATGCCGCCACCACGCCGGGCCGGGCGACGCGGCAATAGGCATCGAGATGTCGAACGCCGCGCCGTTGGCGGTGTGGGTCGGATCGATGCGCCCGAAAACGCAAAGGGAATCGCTTGGCGGCTCCTGCTGCTGGAGTTGTCCGGACCATCCCGACTACTCCGAAAGGCCAATGCGAGCCGGCTGATTGACGGCGAACGCCAACTTGGCCCGAAAAGACCGGCATTTCACTACTATCAATGTGCCTCGATCGTCGTTGGATAACAACCGTAGTGAGTCGAGAGGAACCAGTATGCAGTTCCTGAGCGTGATTCCAGAGCAGGTCGAGTCCGCGGCTCAAGATTTGGCGGGCATTCGCTCAGCGCTGAGCGCGTCTTACGCGGCCGCAGCGGGACCCACAACAGCGGTGGTTTCCGCTGCCGAGGACGAGGTGTCGACCGCGATTGCGTCGATATTCGGCGCCTACGGTCGACAGTGCCAGGTTCTCAGCGCCCAGGCCTCCGCGTTTCATGACGAGTTCGTCAACCTGTTGAAAACTGGCGCGACTGCATACCGCAACACCGAATTCGCCAACGCCCAAAGCAACGTGCTGAATGCAGTGAACGCACCGGCCCGATCGCTGTTGGGGCACCCGAGCGCGGCTGAGAGCGTGCAGAACTCGGCCCCAACGCTAGGCGGTGGCCACAGCACCGTGACCGCTGGGCTTGCCGCACAGGCCGGTCGTGCCGTCGCGACGGTCGAACAACAGGCTGCGGCTGCGGTTGCCCCGTTGCCAAGCGCCGGCGCCGGACTGGCTCAGGTTGTCAACGGCGTCGTGACCGCCGGACAGGGTTCCGCCGCCAAACTTGCCACCGCGCTGCAGAGCGCCGCGCCCTGGCTGGCCAAGAGCGGCGGCGAGTTCATCGTGGCTGGGCAGAGCGCGCTGACCGGTGTTGCTTTGCTGCAACCTGCCGTGGTCGGCGTTGTTCAGGCGGGCGGTACGTTCTTGACCGCCGGAACGAGCGCTGCTACCGGACTGGGTCTGCTCACACTTGCTGGTGTTGAGTTCAGTCAAGGCGTTGGCAACCTTGCGCTGGCTTCAGGGACCGCCGCGACCGGACTTGGTCTGCTGGGCAGTGCCGGTGTGCAACTGTTCAGTCCTGCCTTTTTACTGGCTGTGCCCACCGCGTTGGGTGGAGTTGGCTCGCTCGCGATCGCAGTAGTTCAGCTTGTGCAAGGCGTCCAACACCTGTCGTTGGTTGTGCCGAACGTTGTTGCCGGGATCGCTGCACTGCAGACCGCCGGTGCCCAGTTTGCCCAGGGTGTTAACCACACGATGCTGGCCGCTCAGCTCGGTGCCCCTGGGATAGCTGTCTTACAGACCGCCGGTGGCCATTTTGCTCAAGGCATTGGCCACCTGACGACGGCTGGCAATGCCGCTGTCACGGTGCTGATCTCCTAGCCGGGCGGTCGAGCTTCATCCCGGAGCCGCTACGTTACGCCGAGATGCTGCACCCGGAGAATCGGTCCGATTGAGTTCTGGGACCGATAAGTTCGGCTGGCGTCGATGCCGGCTGCCGCACCAAGGCCGCCTGCAACATCCCCATGTCGGTGACCGTTCGGCGGTCGTACACTTTCCAAGTCAGAACGGCGGCAGCGGCGTAGCACATCATGAAGATCCAGAACGCATCGGTCCCACTGCCGGTGCTGAGGTAGGACTCACGCAGCGCCATATTGATTCCGACCCCGCCGAGCGCGCCGAAGGCGGCCACAAACCCGATGACTACTCCTGAGATGATGCGTGACCAGTCGCGGCGTTCGGCTTCACTGAGATCCAGGGAGCGGCTGCACGCCTCAAAAATCGTCGGAATCATCTTGTACACAGACCCGTTGCCCAACCCGGATAGGACGAACAACGCGACGAAGCAGACGAAGTAGCCGACCATGGTAGCGCCCCGATGCTGGCCGACATGTCGGCCTTCGAGGGTGCTGGCACTGATCAGCAGCCCAGCGGCGAGCGTCATCGCCACAAAGACTATAAGGGTCAAGCGGCTTCCACCGACTCGATCGGCCAGCCGGCCACCGTAAATCCGGGCCACCGCCGCCAGCAACGGCCCGACAAACGCCAACTCGACGGCATGCAGCGTCGCGCGCGCCAGGCTTTGTCCGCACGCCAGGAAGTTGGTCTGCAACACCTGGCCAAACACGAAGGAGAAGCCGATGAATGAGCCGAAAGTGCCGAGGTAGAGCAGCGAGAGCAACCACGTGTCGCGGGTCGACAGAACCGCGGAAACGATCGGCCGAAGCCGGTTCACCTGCACCCGGTGCTGTTCGACATTGTTCATGAACAGCGACACTCCGATTACCGCGATTGCCACCAGAACCACATACAGTGCGCAGACCAGGTAAGGCTTCCGCTCACCGACAGTGGCGATTGCCAACAACCCAACTAGCTGGATCGCCGGCACCCCGAGATTGCCTACCCCACCGGCAATTCCGAGCGCCGAACCCTTGAGCCGATGTGGATAGAAAGCATTGGCGTTGCTCATTGACGACGCGAAGTTGCCGCCGCCTAAGCCGGTCAGGGCCGCACACACCAGATACGGCCACAGCGGTAGCCCCGGATGGGTCAACAACACCGTTGTGCCAATGGCCGGAATTAGCAACACGATTGCCGAAAAAGTCGCCCAGTTGCGACCGCCAAAGATCGCGCTGGCCAACGCGTAGGGCATCCGCAGGAACGCGCCAAACAGCGTCGCGATGGTGCCGAGCAGAAACTTGTCACTGGTTGAAAAGCCGTAGACGTCCTGGGGCATCAGCAACTCCAGCACCGGCCAGAGCGTCCACACCGAGTAACCCAGGTGAACCGTCACGACCGACCAAAGCAGATTGCGTCGGGCAATGCCCTTGTTGCCTGCCTCCCACGCTCCTAGATCCTCGGGATCCCAATGCGTGATGTGACGTGAGCCACCCAGGCGCCTGAGCGAAGGGGCCGCGGGACTGCGCGGCGACTCCTCGCGTTGCAGCAGCGTGTGCTGTTCCATCACCCTCCTTGTTCCCACCCTGGTGCGAATGCGGGCCGGCCTACCAGGGTGCCAGCCTTGCGTGTACGAAGTTGTTTCCTGGCAGCCTGAAACTCCTGTAGAACTCCTGTAAAAGTGCTGAAGGCAATACACAATTGGGCTCGCCCTTGAGCCGAGAAGACCTAAACCCTACATGTAAAGCTGCGCTGTTGTCCTCGCAGCAAGAAAACAGCGAAAGCTATTGTGCTCGAGTACTACTGATGGGGGATCGAGCCGAGCGCCTCGAGCTTGCCATCTGATCCGATGTGGAATCGCACCGTGCCGATGCCGGTGGGACAGCACTCCTGGTCGCTGCCGATCTGCCATTGGTACTGAACCGTCACGGTGTCATCGCCTGCAGGCAATACGGTGATGTAGGGCTTCGGATTCCGAGTCGGCGAGCCCAGCGGGATGTTGCGGTCGAAGAACAACAGCTGTTGGGGAGTCGACTGGGAGGCAATTGTCGGGATGATTTGCACCCAATGCAAGCGGCAGTTGCGGGTATGTCCTCGGGTGATTTCGACCCATTTGGAGCCCGGTACCACGATCGGGACCGCAGCGATGGCCTGCCGTACCGTGTCAGCGGTCGGCCCGTCGGAATCCTTGCAGGTGTTCGGTGGTGACGGTCGTGTTGTCGGCGGCTTCCAGGCGCAACCGGAGGCGCCCAGCCCCACAATCAGTGCCAACAGTGCCAACAGTGCCAGAATCGGGACGGCGCTACGCTGACGACGCACGTCACGAGCTTAGCGAAAACTGGGAATTTCCCCTACGTTTCATCAACGCCTCAGGTGTCGATCCTAAAGCGCGGGTGCCGCCGGTATTCTTGCCCCAAATCGGTCGGTTGACACCCGATGCGGTCGGCGAAGCCATCGGCATCGCGGCCGACGACATCCCGATGGCGGCACGCTGGATCGGCAGCCGACCATGCTCGCTCATCGGCCAGCCCAACACGATGGGCGACGAAATGGGTTACCTGGGACCAGGTCTAGCGGGTCAGCGGTGCGTTGATCGATTGGTCATGGGCGCCAGTCGATCCACCTGCTCCCGATTGCCGGTCATCGCGTCCGTCGACGAACGGCTGTCGGTGCTCAAACCAGTTCGGCCGCGCCTGCATTCAATCTCATTCATCTTTAAGGGCCGCCCCGGGGAGGTGTACCTGACGGTCACCGGTTACAACTTTCGCGGTGTGCCGTAGTTCGGGGTGTGCTCGACCTGCCTCGCCGAGCGCCCCCGACAATCGGGTCGCCATCTATGAAAGGACATCTAGCAACATTCGGCCACCCAGCGCTTCCGACATACCGAGGATCATGGTTGAGTCGGGAACCGGGATCCCCCTACCGGCTTCCTGCTGGAGCCGGACGAGATCGAGGCGATGCATGCCGAAGGATTCCTCGCCGCACTGGATCTGGCACTCTTCTGCGGCCAGGGCAGCGCTGTACGTTCGCGGCAAACGCCGACCCGATGGCCAAGGGCGTCGATCGTGCGCTCTGCGAAATCGTGGCCGAACGCCGGCAACTGGACCTGGACCTGGCCAAAGCCCAAGTCCGGTCGGCGCTCGCCAACCAGCGTTACCATCGCGACGTCCATTAAACCCAGCACGGTCACGAACGGAGGTTGTGATGAGCGACGCCCGCGTGCCACGGATCCCGGCCGCGTTGTCCGCACCAAGTCTCAACCGTGGAGTCGGCTTCACCCACGCGCAGCGGCGGCGGCTGGGGCTGACCGGCCGGCTTCCGTCGGCCGTGCTCACGCTCGACCAACAGGCCGAACGCGTATGGCATCAGTTGCAGAGCTTGGCCACCGATCTGGGCCGCAACCTGCTTCTCGAACAGCTGCACTACCGCCACGAGGTGCTGTACTTCAAGGTGCTGGCCGACCATTTGCCCGAACTGATGCCGGTGGTGTACACGCCCACCGTTGGCGAGGCAATCCAACGCTTCTCCGACGAATACCGCGGGCAACGCGGACTGTTTCTGAGCATCGACGAACCCGACGAAATCGAGGAAGCCTTCAACACGTTGGGGCTGGGGCCCGAGGACGTCGACCTGATCGTGTGCACCGATGCCGAGGCGATCCTGGGTATCGGTGACTGGGGTGTGGGTGGCATCCAGATCGCTGTGGGCAAATTGGCCCTCTACACCGCCGGCGGCGGCGTCGATCCGCGCCGCTGCCTCGCGGTGTCTCTGGATGTCGGCACCGACAATGAGCAGCTGCTGGCCGATCCGTTCTATCTGGGCAATCGCCACGCCCGGCGGCGCGGTCGGGAATACGACGAGTTCGTCAGTCGCTATATCGAAACGGCTCAACGGTTATTTCCGCGTGCCATTCTGCATTTCGAGGACTTCGGGCCGGCGAACGCGCGGAAGATCCTAGACACATACGGCACGGATTACTGCGTGTTCAACGATGACATGCAAGGAACCGGCGCGGTGGTCTTGGCCGCCGTATACAGCGGTCTGAAGGTTACCGGTATCCCGCTGCGCGATCAGACAATAGTCGTCTTCGGCGCAGGCACCGCAGGGATGGGGATCGCCGATCAGATCCGGGACGCGATGGTGGCAGACGGTGCCACGCTCGAGCAGGCGGTGTCCCAGATCTGGCCGATCGACAGGCCGGGCCTGTTGTTCGACGACATGGATGACCTGCGCGACTTCCAAGTGCCGTACGCGAAAAACCGCCACCAGCTCGGTGTGGCCGTCGGGGATCGGGTCGGGCTGAGCGACGCGATCAAGATCGCATCGCCCACTATCCTGCTCGGCTGCTCAACGGTCTACGGAGCGTTCACCAAAGAGGTGGTCGAGGCGATGACGGCGTCCTGCAAACACCCGATGATCTTTCCGCTGTCCAACCCGACGTCGCGCATGGAAGCCATCCCCGCCGACGTGCTGGCGTGGTCGAATGGCAGGGCGCTGCTTGCCACCGGCAGCCCAGTCGCCCCAGTGGAATTCGACGAAACCACCTACGTCATCGGTCAGGCCAACAACGTGTTGGCGTTTCCCGGCATCGGACTGGGCGTCATTGTCGCTGGTGCCCGGTTGATAACCAGGCGCATGCTGCATGCAGCAGCGAAGGCCATTGCGCACCAGGCCAATCCGACAAATCCCGGAGACTCGCTGTTGCCGGATGTCCAAAATCTGCGGGCCATCTCGACAACGGTCGCCGAAGCTGTCTATCGGGCCGCCGTCCAAGACGGGGTGGCTTCCAGGACGCACGACGACGTCAGGCAGGCCATAGTCGACACCATGTGGCTCCCGGCATATGACTAACCGCGCACTCGACGGTCATCGCTGTAGGCAGCCTCTCGCTTAGCGTCGCTGCCCGCGGTGTGCACGTCACGCGGAAACCATCGCCAGCCGGCGAGAAACACGACAGCCAGTGTTGCAGTGGCGACGAGCAACGCCACCCGAATGCCTTCGATGAAATCCTCCTCCGCAATCGCGACGGGGTCGCGATGCTCAATGTGCCGCCGGGGGACGATTCCGCCCACATGCGCTCGCGGATTGGCACTGTCGATAATGATCTCGGCAAGGACGTGGCGCTGGACCGGGTCGGGCACCGCGCGCTCCAGATGGGGCTCGAGTGTGGCCGAAAGCCAGGCGGCAAGGACGGAGCCCAAAACCGCGAACCCGATCGTCGAGCCGATCGCCCGCTGAGCACTCATGATGCCGGACGCCATGCCCGCACGCTCGGCGGGGACCGCGGTCATGGCGACGGTCGTGATCGGCGTCAGGCACAACGCGACGCCGCTCCCGCACAAGCCCAGCCCGACCAGGACCAGGGCCGAGCTCCGGTGCTCGCTGAAGATGAGCATGAGCAGACCCAGCATCAACATGCACAGCCCCGCCAGGATGGGAACGCGTGCTCCGATCCGGCCAACCAGGTGCCCAACAAGTGGCGACACGATGGCCACGGCCGCACTGAACGGAAGGATCATCAGGCCGGTCACGCTCGGGGTATAGCCGCGCACGTTCTGCAGGAACTGGGTGGTGAGCAGCAGCATCCCATAGACGGCGAAGAACACCGTGCAGATGGTCGCGATGGCCAGGGCGTATGAGGTGTCGCGGAACAGGGTCAGATCCATCATCGGATTCGATGATCTGCGCTCAAGCCAGACGAACAGGGCGCAGCCGACGGCGGCTGTCCAGAGCATCACGATGGTCTGGACAGACGTCCAGCCGATCTGGGGGCCTTCGATGACCGCATACACCAGGGCACCCACGGCAACGATGAACAGCAGCTGCCCGGACAGATCGAAGCGGCGTGCCCGCTCGTTACACGACTCCTCGACGTAGCACAAAGTCAGGAAGAGGACGAGTGCGCCCATGGGCAGGTTGACATAGAAGATGCTGCGCCACCCCCACTGGTCCACCAGCAGACCGCCCAGTGTCGGGCCCGTCGTCGTACCGATGCTCGCGATGGCGGTCCAGATCCCGATGGCGCGCGCCTTCTCCTTCGCCTCCGGAAAGGCCGCGCTGACCAGGGCGAGCGAGGTTACGCTGACGGCCGCCGCACCTAGGCCCTGCGCGCCCCGCGCGGTGGTGAGCACCGCGATTGAGGGCGCCAACCCGCAGGCGATAGATCCCAGCGTGAACAACGAAACACCTATCAAGTACCAGCGGCGCCGACCGTAGAGGTCGGCAAGCGTCGCCGCCGACATGATGAAGACCGCCATTCCGAGGCTGTAGGACGCCACCACCCACTGCAGGCCGTCCTCCCCCACCGCGAAACTGCGCTGGATGTCGGGCAGCGCCACGTTCACGATCAGTGCATCGAGAAAGATCATGAACAGGCCCAGGCCAGTGGCGATGAGCGTGAGGAGCTGCGTGCGGTTCATGCGGGCCCCGATCTACATGGATTTCGGTGGCGATCTGTGACCAGACACTAGGCTGCGCCAGCGACGGCGTCAGCCGCTTCGGTCGATTCGAGCCGAATGGTCGACGGCTGCGGAACCGACCGCAAAACTGGGGCAAAAGGTTCACCGCGGGTGTAAGCCAGCTAGGCGAACCGATCCCGCTGGCCCATGGCCTATAGTGGGCCCATGCAACAGGCCATACAGCTGCGCTTTATCCTCCCGCGCCGCCTCGCCGTGGGCTGTTGTTGTTGTTGATTCCTGGCGTCCACAGCAATCCTCGCGCTCTTGCCCGCAAACGGGTGGAAATCGGTGTTCGCCCGCGGCGTACAGCCGCCGCGCACTCACGAGTCGTTCAGAAAGATCAACAGCCATGACCGTGCCCACGGATGCAGCCATCGACTTCGACGTCAGCTGGGAGGCCAACTGGGCCTGGACCGACACTGTTGGGCGTAGCAGATGAGCATCGCCGAGGACATCACCCAACTCATCGGGCGCACACCGCTGGTCCGACTGCGCCGAGTCACCGACGGCGCCGTTGCCGACATCGTCGCCAAGCTGGAATTCTTCAACCCGGCCAACAGCGTAAAAGACCGTATCGGGGTTGCCATGCTCCAAGCGGCCGAGCAGGCAGGTTTGATCAAGCCGGACACGATCATTCTCGAACCCACGAGCGGTAACACCGGCATCGCCCTGGCCATGGTTTGCGCGGCACGCGGCTACCGGTGCGTGCTGACCATGCCCGAGACGATGAGTCTGGAGCGCCGGATGTTGCTGCGCGCATACGGTGCTGAACTCATCCTCACTCCGGGTGCGGACGGCATGTCAGGTGCCATCGCCAAGGCTGAGGAGCTGGCCAAGACCGATCAACGCTACTTCGTGCCCCAGCAATTCGAGAACCCGGCGAACCCGGCCATCCATCGCGTCACGACCGCCGAGGAGGTCTGGCGTGACACCGACGGCAAGGTCGACATCGTCGTCGCGGGAGTCGGCACCGGTGGCACCATCACCGGCGTCGCGCAGGTCATCAAGGAACGCAAGCCGTCGGCCCGGTTCGTGGCCGTAGAGCCGGCCGCGTCGCCGGTCCTTTCTGGTGGCCAGAAGGGACCGCACCCGATCCAGGGCATCGGCGCCGGGTTCGTCCCGCCGGTACTCGACCAGGACCTAGTCGACGAGATCATTACCGTCGGTAACGAAGACGCGCTCAACGTGGCGCGCCGGCTGGCCCGGGAAGAGGGCTTGCTGGTCGGCATCTCCTCGGGCGCCGCCACAGTGGCCGCTCTTCAGGTGGCCCGCCGGCCAGAGAACGCCGGGAAGCTAATCGTCGTAGTGCTCCCCGACTTCGGCGAACGATATCTGAGCACACCGTTGTTCGCCGACGTGGCTGACTAAGCCATGCTGACGGCCATGCGGGGCGACATCCGAGCAGCCCGGGAGCGGGATCCGGCGGCCCCTACCGCGCTGGAAGTCATCTTCTGCTACCCGGGCGTGCACGCCGTGTGGGGCCACCGCCTCGCCCACTGGCTGTGGCAGCGTGGCGCCAGGCTGCTCGCGCGGGCAGCTGCCGAATTCACTCGCATCCTGACCGGTGTAGATATCCACCCCGGTGCCGTCATCGGTGCTCGCGTGTTCATCGACCACGCGACCGGCGTGGTGATCGGAGAAACCGCGGAGGTCGGCGACGACGTCACGATCTATCACGGCGTCACTCTCGGCGGCAGTGGCATGGTTGGCGGGAAACGCCATCCCACCGTCGGTGACCGCGTGATCATCGGCGCCGGGGCCAAGGTCCTCGGTCCGATCAAGATCGGCGAGGACAGCCGGATCGGCGCCAATGCCGTCGTGGTCAAGCCCGTCCCGCCGAGCGCGGTGGTGGTCGGGGTGCCCGGGCAGGTCATCGGCCAAAGCCAGCCCAGTCCCGGCGGCCCGTTTGATTGGAGGCTGCCCGATCTCGTGGGAGCCAGCCTCGATTCGCTGCTCACCAGGGTGGCCAGGCTGGAGGCCCTCGGCGGCGGCCCGCAAGCAGCAGGAGTCATCCGGCCACCCGAAGCCGGGATATGGCACGGCGAGGACTTCTCGATCTGAGGCAATACCCGGCCGCCGACAATGCCTTCTTCGGCGCCGCCCACCGACGCGCATCATCGGCTGCTAGCCCCCGCACCGGGTTCCGTCCTCGCCGAATTCACCTCGGGCCGGAGGTTGAGCTGCTTGGGCTTCGGCAGCCGAAACCGGGGCGATACAAACGTGGGTTGCGGATACGACCGCTTTGCGACGCGGTTTGTCCAACGCAGGCTTGGAAAACTTCTCCAAGCACGAGCGAGATTACTGATTCGAATTGGCTCTTGACAGCACCGGCGAAGAGGTGTAGAGATGCGAATCACTATGTGGACAGCAATCTTTGGAAAGCTCTTGCTGTCAAATCCGTCACGAACCTATGCTTAGCGATACCTTGCGCCAAACATGCAGTCGCTTGACCGTTGAGATCGCTGAGGTATCGGCCATGGATGTCCCTCACGAGCAGCCAGCCCTCTCTTCGAGCAAATCGAATCGCTTTACTTCGCAAAGGCAAACAACTGGTGTGGGAACCACCACTGTTGAACGGCTCGAACCGCGGTTATCTCCCGCGTCCCGCCACATCACTGAGGCTAAAGCTTTCGGCACCGAGTGCCACGTAAGTTCCTTTACCCGTGAGCAGGATCCCGACAGGGCGGTCCGTGTGGAGCAGATCCACGGTGAAGCGTATGTCGCCGCCGGCCATGTGTACGAATCTGCGCTCGATGAATTGGGCCGGCTGGACAATTCCAACGCCGAGTTCATCCTCGACAAGGCACGCGGTAGCACCCGAGAAACCGAGGTCATATACCTGCATGCGGTTCCCGCGGAGCCCCTCTCCGGCAGCCAAGGCGAAGGAGGCCTGCGAATAGTCGGCATTTCCGCTGTGGGGTCAATTGACGACCTCAGTGCATTTAAGGCCGCCAAACCGTCGATGGGCCTGGCGCATCAACGCAAGCTTTATGACGCGATCGAAGACCTGGGTCACGGCGGGGTCAAGGAGATTGCGGCATTATCGGTTACGGCCGATGCCCCTCCCACGGTGTCGTATTCGCTCATCCGGGAGGTTTTGCGCTTGTACCACCGAACCGGCGAAAAATTGATAATCACATTTGCCATGCCAGCATACGCCAAGATGGTGATGAATTTTGGTCGATTTGCGATGCCTCAAGTGGGCGAACCGTTCTATGCGCACAGAAATAATGACCCTAGGACATCGAATGATCTCTTGCTGGTTCCCTCAATAGTCGAGCCATCGAATTTTCTCGAGAATATTTCCCGCGGGGTCGTGACAGCGGATGACGGCCCGACCGCGCGAAGGCGATTCGCCACCCTATGCTATATGACCGACGGCCTTGATGACTATTTCATGCCGTTGACTCGGCAGGTCCTTAGCGAAGGAATCCAAGACATCTGAGTTCTGGAAGCGGTAATGGGCGGTCGGGCGTGCGCAACTCCGGCAACAAACAGCTTGGAGCTTTTACGCGAAGCGGGATTCACTATCCGAACCAGACCGCTCGGCAGGGGCATAGCAATAAGCTTCAACCGATTGACGCATTGTGCGAACTGACGGCGCCCGCGCATGGCCAATCCGGAAGACCATCATTGGCCAGTGGCCGGGCGCTAACAGGTTCCAGCCCCCCACCAGTGCCGCTCGAACATGCGGTGCAACCCATTCGCAGGCCGGCAGGGAAAGCACCGCGGAAGCCGCAAAGGGCTGCAGTTCCGCGCCCAATAGTGTCGTCCGCAACCAGATGCGCTCGAAAACCGCGCCGGCAGTCAGCGCACCCGACGCGAGGTCGAGAGACGTCGTCAGCGCGCCCACATGGGGTGCCAATCGGCACGGCAGGTAGGCCGCGCGCAACCCGAGCGCGTGGTGCATGCCCACGGTCCGCAGGAGGCGCAGCACCCGCCAATGCCGAAGCCCACGAAACATCGGGCGCATCCACGCTTCAACCTCAAGAGACCCGGGCGGCAACCCATCGTCGCTGCTCGCGGTCCAGCCAATGTCGAAGCGGACGGCCGAAAAGAGTTCTTCGTGTAGTTCACGAGATCGAAAGCGCTCAGTTTCGGCCAATCTGACCAACCGAAGGATCTGTTTCCTGGTCTCTGGCGAGTCAAACCAATGCAGTTGGATCCCGTCAATGCCGGTGGCCTCCGCCGAGAGTGCACCCAATTCGCCCTGCGAAAGTGGCGGTCCACGAAAGCGAACACGCCGGTTGGTGCGCCTTCGCTCGATCGCGACCTCGATTGGATCCACCCTGGTTTGTGGCAGGCGATCCACGTCGATCTCCGCCACCAGCCCCGGATTCCCGCTATCCGGAAACCAGCACACCTTCGTTTCAAAACCAAGGCGTCCAGCGCGCAGCTTCACGTTTTCGACAGCCGCACCGATCGCGACCAAACTCATGATGCGGCGGTGCTCGGGGGCGGACCTCCAAGTCTGATCGCCCCACAACCGCACCCGCCTACCGGCATGTTCGAGCTGGACTTCGCGCCGGTTGTCCGCGGATGGCGCCAGCGCCGCCGCCTCGACGAGCGACAGGAATTCAGCAGGATCCAGACCCGTCATACCCGGGCCCCAGCGGCCGGCACGCATTGCCGTGGCAGAGTGGTCGCGCCGACGAACAGTGCGGAAGCGATATGTCTATCCCATGTTCGCTCAAACAGCGGTGCGCTGGCAGTATCTGAGTACACCATTCTAGGTGCAGCTCCCAACTAGTAGCTCGGTTCCGTCCTGTGATACCGCAGTCCCGGTATTACCCCCGCCGATCGTCGATTTATGTAGCGGGCCAGCAATCGCCGCTTGACTCTCTGTAGAGGGTGGCGATTTCCGCACCGTAAACGCTTCCGAACATAGATGCTGCGGTAAGCATCGAACTGATGAAAGTAGGGAGCAGCGTAAACGCGCCCATGTCCGAGCAGAATCTTCAACACCTCGGCCGCCACCACACCGGAAGCCAGATGACAGGCGAGGCCAACCGATGGACCCGTGCGATTTTCGATGTCGACGTAGGACAGATCTATGGAGCGCCGATGCGTCGCGGATGGTGCTATTCCAGCTATAAATGCGACGAACTTATCCACCGTGTTCATCGCATCAGACAGATCGAAATACCGATCGAACGTCATACCCTTAGGATCGAAAACGACCCAGGCCGTACTGAACCCGAGCGGGCCAGCGCCTAGCGCGTAGATTCCCCGCTGCTGTGCTTCACGATAGAGCAGGCGACGCAAATCGATTTCGAACGCGTCGATGCCGTCCACCAAAACATCTGCTCCCTCTAGAAAGGTAGCTGCATTCTCTTTCCCAATAGGTTCGCAGAAAGCACGGATTTCTGCTTCAGGGTTAATATCATGAACGATATTGCGCATGACCTCTGCCTTGGCCTGGCCGTTGGTCGAGCGCATAGCGCCGTACTGCCGATTCGAGTTGCGTATTTCGAAGACGTCCGGGTCTGCAATGGTGAACTTTCCTATTCCCATCCTTGCGAGGGCGACCATGTCAATTCCCCCAACCCCACCCATCCCAGCGAGTTACGTCCAGGGGTGTGGTGTACGGGCAGGTAAGGCCGGTGGGCGTGTCGTAGCCCAGTAGTGGGCGGTCATCGCGTGATCCTTCGAAACGACCAGCAAAAGTCAATCGAAGGAAATGACGCAATGACCTCTTCTCATCTTATCGACACCGAGCAGCTTCTGGCTGACCAACTCGCACAGGCGAGCCCGGATCTGCTGCGCGGGCTGCTCTCGACGTTCATCGCCGCCTTGATGGGGGCTGAAGCCGACGCCCTGTGCGGAGCGGGCTACCGCGAACGCAGCGATGAGCGGTCCAATCAGCGCAACGGCTACCGCCACCGTGATTTCGACACCCGTGCCGCAACCATCGACGTCGCGATCCCCAAGCTGCGCCAGGGCAGCTATTTCCCGGACTGGCTGCTGCAGCGCCGCAAGCGAGCTGAACGCGCACTGACCAGCGTGGTGGCGACCTGCTACCTGCTGGGAGTATCCACTCGCCGGATGGAGCGCCTGGTCGAAACACTTGGTGTGACAAAGCTTTCCAAGTCGCAAGTGTCGATCATGGCCAAAGAGCTCGACGAAGCCGTAGAGGCGTTTCGGACCCGCCCGCTCGATGCCGGCCCGTATACCTTCCTCGCCGCCGACGCCCTGGTGCTCAAGGTGCGCGAGGCAGGCCGCGTCGTCGGAGTGCACACCTTGATCGCCACCGGCGTCAACGCCGAGGGCTACCGAGAAATCCTGGGCATCCAGGTCACCTCCGCCGAGGACGGGGCCGGCTGGCTGGCGTTCTTCCGCGACCTGGTCGCCCGCGGCCTGTCCGGGGTCGCGCTGGTCACCAGCGACGCCCACGCCGGCCTGGTGGCCGCGATCGGCGCCACCCTGCCCGCAGCGGCCTGGCAGCGCTGCAGAACCCACTACGCAGCCAATCTGATGGCAGCCACCCCGAAGCCCTCCTGGCCGTGGGTGCGCACCCTGCTGCACTCCATCTACGACCAGCCCGACGCCGAATCAGTTGTTGCCCAATATGATCGGGTACTCGACGCTCTGACCGACAAACTCCCCGCGGTGGCCGAGCACCTCGACACCGCCCGCACCGACCTGCTGGCGTTCACCGCCTTCCCCAAGCAGATCTGGCGCCAAATCTGGTCCAACAACCCCCAGGAACGCCTCAACCGAGAGGTACGACGCCGAACCGACGTCGTGGGCATCTTCCCCGACCGCGCCTCGATCATCCGCCTCGTCGGAGCCGTCCTCGCCGAACAACACGACGAATGGATCGAAGGACGGCGCTACCTGGGCCTCGAGGTCCTCACCCGAGCCCGAGCAGCACTGACCAGCACCGAAGAACCCGCCAAGCAGCAAACCACCAACACCCCAGCACTGACCACCTAGACTGCCACCCGAAGGATCACGCGAGGAACCTTCACTCGTACACCACGTCCCTGGCCTTGGCCTCCCAGCGATTGCAACGCGACTATTCCGAAGCCGTTGTTGTTCGGTTGGGCTAATCAATCCAAGGTTGCGACAGAAAGCTTCGTCATAAGACCATGGTGCGCTTTCTTTCACCCGTCCAGAGTCGGGGGCATCCGCACCGGCTCGCATCGCATCATCCTCCCACGACGGGCCGCTCATCAGCTTGGGCCATTTCAATGTACTTGATACCCCGCGCTGCGGGTAGGCCACTGCGACGATTCAAACACGGTGTCACACGGTGAATAGTGTCGAGATGGGCTCTGATCAACCGTCGCAAACCCGGTTTCGCATCGATAGCGGAATCGCACCGGGTTGCATGGAGGCTGCTGACCTTGGAAAACAAGATGTATTCATTACGACAAAACAAGCGCCGCGGAAACTTTGCACGCTCGAGCATTCCGCCGCGGCTCACGCACATCCTGGCCGCCTTCCCGCAACCGTCCCCCGGAATTACTGATCAAACCCTGGGTTTACCAACTTCCGGGCATGGGGCGAAGGTCGACAGCCAGAACATGGCCGTGCGTGATATGGGCATTCACGGGACGGAGCCGCTAAGGAGACCGGTACGATTCAATCTCCATATGAGCGGTGCGGCGGCTGTTGTCAGGTACGTTGAACACCGGTGGCGATCGGGTGCCGGCAGGTTGGTCTTCTCCTGTGATGCGAGCGCGCCTCCGCGCCAACCACCGCGTGCGAAGCAGGTGCTGATGCCACAGTGCTGATGTCACAAGGAACCGCGAGGGGGTCCCGGACCCTACATGGTGCCGGGCGAAGTCCACATGAGTGATACGCCGTCAGGCCCGCACCCAATCATCCCGCGGACGATTCGCCTGGCCGCGATTCCCATCTTGCTGTGTTGGCTGGGATTTACCGTTTTCGTCAGCGTCGCCGTTCCTCCGTTGGAGGCGATCGGTGAAACCCGGGCCGTGGCAGTTGCCCCCGACGATGCGCAATCGATGCGTGCGATGCGACGTGCCGGAAAGGTGTTCAACGAATTCGATTCCAATAGCATCGCGATGGTCGTCCTGGAAAGCGATCAACCACTAGGCGAGAAGGCCCATAGGTATTACGACCACCTGGTCGATACGCTCGTACTGGACCAGAGCCATATCCAGCACATTCAAGACTTTTGGCGTGATCCCCTGACGGCGGCGGGTGCGGTCAGCGCAGATGGTAAGGCGGCGTACGTTCAACTTTACCTCGCCGGCAACATGGGTGAAGCACTCGCAAACGAATCCGTTGAAGCCGTCCGGAAAATTGTGGCGAATAGTACACCGCCGGAAGGCATCAGAACCTATGTCACCGGACCGGCGGCCTTGTTTGCCGACCAAATCGCCGCCGGTGACCGAAGCATGAAGCTGATCACCGGATTAACGTTCGCGGTAATCACCGTGTTGCTGCTGCTCGTCTATCGCTCGATCGCCACCACGCTGCTGATTCTTCCCATGGTGTTTATTGGACTCGGCGCGACGCGTGGCACCATTGCCTTTCTTGGATACCACGGAATGGTCGGCCTTTCGACTTTTGTGGTCAATATCCTCACGGCACTTGCCATTGCTGCCGGTACAGACTACGCGATCTTCCTGGTCGGCCGCTATCAAGAAGCCCGCCATATCGGCCAGAATCGCGAAGCCTCTTTCTACACGATGTACAGGGGCACCGCTAACGTCATTCTCGGATCGGGACTGACCATCGCCGGCGCAACATATTGTCTGAGTTTCGCCCGGCTGACGCTGTTTCACACCATGGGGCCTCCGTTGGCAATAGGCATGCTGGTTTCGGTCGCGGCCGCGCTGACCCTGGCGCCCGCCATCATTGCCATCGCCGGCCGCTTCGGCTTGCTCGACCCCAAGCGAAGACTGAAGACCAGGGGCTGGCGTCGTGTGGGTACCGCAGTCGTGCGCTGGCCCGGGCCAATTCTGGCCACGTCGGTCGCGCTTGCCCTGGTGGGATTGCTCGCACTACCGGGCTACCGGCCCGGCTATAACGATCGCTACTACCTGCGCGCTGGCACGCCTGTCAACCGCGGGTATGCGGCCGCCGACCGGCACTTTGGCCCAGCCCGGATGAACCCCGAGATGCTGCTGGTCGAGAGCGATCAAGACATGCGAAATCCGGCCGGGATGCTCGTCATCGACAAGATCGCCAAGGAGGTCCTGCACGTGTCCGGGGTCGAGCGGGTGCAAGCGATCACCCGGCCGCAGGGGGTGCCCCTTGAGCATGCGTCGATTCCCTTTCAGATCAGCATGATGGGTGCCACCCAGACGATGAGCCTGCCCTACATGCGCGAACGCATGGCCGATATGTTGACCATGAGCGACGAAATGCTGGTTGCGATCAATTCCATGGAACAGATGCTCGACTTGGTGCAGCAGCTCAACGACGTTACCCATGAGATGGCAGCCACGACGCGCGAGATCAAAGCTACTACCAGCGAACTGCGAGATCACCTTGCGGACATCGACGATTTCGTCAGGCCGTTGCGTAGCTATTTCTACTGGGAGCACCATTGCTTCGACATTCCGTTGTGCTCGGCGACGCGATCACTGTTTGACACCCTAGACGGCGTCGACACGCTGACTGACCAATTGCGGGCCCTTACCGACGACATGAATAAGATGGAGGCGCTCACACCGCAATTTCTCGCACTGCTGCCGCCAATGATCACGACCATGAAGACCATGCGGACCATGATGTTGACCATGCGATCAACAATAAGTGGCGTACAAGATCAAATGGCCGATATGCAAGACCATGCGACTGCGATGGGGCAGGCCTTCGACACCGCAAAAAGCGGCGATTCATTCTATCTTCCTCCGGAAGCCTTCGATAATGCAGAATTCCAGCAAGGCATGAAGTTGTTTTTGTCGCCGAATGGTAAGGCGGTGCGCTTCGTAATTTCCCACGAGAGCGATCCAGCAAGTACTGAAGGTATCGATCGCATCGAAGCGATAAGGGCCGCGACCAAAGATGCCATCAAGGCGACACCATTGCAAGGCGCTAAAATCTATATCGGTGGCACGGCTGCGACCTACCAAGACATTCGAGACGGTACCAAGTACGATATCCTCATCGTTGGTATAGCCGCGGTATGCCTGGTATTTATTGTCATGCTCATGATTACCCAGAGCCTGATTGCGTCACTCGTCATTGTTGGCACGGTACTTCTGTCATTGGGTACTGCGTTCGGACTGTCCGTGCTCATCTGGCAGCACTTTGTCGGTCTCCAGGTGCATTGGACGATCGTCGCGATGTCTGTCATCGTCTTGCTGGCCGTCGGTTCTGACTACAACCTCCTTTTGGTGTCCCGGTTCAAGGAGGAGGTCGGCGCTGGATTAAAGACCGGGATCATCCGGGCGATGGCCGGCACCGGCGCAGTTGTCACGTCGGCCGGTCTGGTATTCGCGTTCACCATGGCGTCCATGGCCGTCAGCGAACTCCGCGTTATCGGACAGGTCGGCACCACCATCGGGCTCGGTCTACTTTTCGATACCCTGGTGGTCCGATCGTTCATGACGCCATCCATCGCAGCGCTGCTAGGTCGCTGGTTCTGGTGGCCGAACATGATCCACTCGAGACCCACCGTCCCGGAGGCGCACACACGCCAGGGCGCTCGCCGAATTCAGCCGCATCTGCACCGGGGTTGATATGCACTTCGGTGCCGTGATCGGCGCCCGGGGTGTTCGTCGACCATGCGACCGGCAACGCGGCCTTGCGCACAGGCGCGATCGCTCATTCGTGCCCGGGCGGTCGAAGACCAAGAGCGCGCAGCAGTTGGTCGCGGTCCCACGGCCGGCCGCTGCCACTAGCATTGTCGCCGGATGCTGTCAGCAGCCCATTTCGAGCTCGAAGCCCGGACAACTTCTTTAGCGTGTGGCGCAACCCCCGAAGACTCGTCAACGGAAGAAGCAGTAGCTGCTCATCGCGCCCGCCATCAGCCCGGCGCGCCGAGTTGCCCGGGTCGGCCGGGTTGCCCTGGTGTGCCGCGTTGCCGGGGTTGGTCGTCGCGTGCATCGCCTGCGCCTTGGTCGCCGGCGTCGAGCCGGATTCGGCTGCCACCGCAGACGTGGTAGCCGGCGACACCGCAGGTGCCGTGGCTACCGCAGGTGCCACCTGTTCACCCACTCCGCCGATAGCACCGGAATGGCCTTCACCGCCGAGCCCCCAGTGCCCGCCAACCCACGGAGCCCCACCGAAGCCGGGCATCAACCCGCCCTCAGCAGAAGCGCCCGCAGCGCCGGTGCTCAGACCGCCGTCACCGCTGGCCATGCCGACTCCGCCGTCCCCGCGAACAGACCCGACGATGTCCCTGCCAGTCCCGGCACCACCGACTGCGTCTGCGCTGCCGGCCCCAGTCCCATTGCCGGCTGCGCTACCGACCCCAGCACCACTGCCACCCGGGTCCGCGACACCGGCGGCACCTGTTGCGCCGCTGCCGTGCGAAGCAGAAACGCCGCTGCCGTGCGCGGCGCCAGCCACTCCGGGGTTACCGTCGGTGCTGCCGAGCTGGCCGGCCCCATGCTGCTCGCCGACCTGACCGTTGCCGATCGGTCCGCCGTCCCAGCCCTTTCCGCCAGCCTGGCCGACACCGCCAAACCCGCCGGCACCGCGAGATTGCCCGGTGCCCGTCCCCCCAGTGCGATCTTGGGCGAGTTCGCTGACCACGCCCTGCGCTTTCTGCAGCGGCAAGGCGTTGGCGGCCTCAGCCATGGCATACGCCGCCGCGCCCTCTTGCAGGATCTGTACAAACCGGTCGTGAAACAGCGCCGCTTGAGCGCTAATGGCCTGATAGGCCTGCGCCCGCGCGCCAAACAACGCCGCGATGCCAGCCGACACGTCATCGCCGCCGGCAGCCAGCACTCCTGCCGTCGGGGCGGCCGCAGCGGCGTTGGCCGCGCGCATAGTGGAGCCGATCGCGGCTAGCTCCCCGGCCGACGCCGCCAGAACGTTCGGGGCCGCGGTAACGTGCGACATAAGCGAGCACCTGCCCGTGTTGCCAACTCGCTGTGACCGGATCGCTGGTCGACCCGCGTTGTCACCGCGAATCCTATCGCGATCGACCAGGAACATCCCAGCATTCAGGCATGCCTACTGCGCCTCACACTGAAGTGTCGAGGTCGGCGGAGTCCCGGCATCATCAGGCGAGTGGCATGCACTCACCAACCGCGGCCAGCTCGGCACCAGCTTGGTGTCGGCGCACAGAGCTGTTCGGGCCCATACGTCGACGTAGCCGAACCCGCCCCGACTCTCGTCGGACACGTTCTGCTGTTTGGCGTGGCCGAACGATCAGATCTCGTCGCGCCGAACGTGTATTGCCGGGCCGGTGGAAGAGTCTGCCGGGAGAAAAAGGAAAAGCCCTGCAGAGACTGGTGTGACACGCCTTGCGCAGCCACGCGGTCGGAAAACCGAACCTTAGCTCATCAGAACCCAACACAAGAGGCGGGACAAGCCGAGTTCAAGCCGAACGCCCTGCTCCCCCGGGAGGACTCGAACCTCCAACCCTTCGGTTAACAGCCGAACGCTCTGCCAATTGAGCTACAGGGGACCGCCTGGTCCGTGCGAACGCTGGCGCAGTCGCGGGACGACTCTAGCGTACTGGTGTGACGGCGCCCAACTAGGGAGATTCCTTACCGATGGGAGCAGGCTGATGGCAGCAGGCACGATGCCAGTAGGTGGTCGGCAGCACGTTTTCGAGAAGCTGGCCAGCATCCTGGGCTTGGTCGCCGCGCCGCTCATGCTCCTTGGATTGAGTGCCTGCGGCCGCAGCGCCGGCAAGACCAGCGAACCGACCTGCCCCACGGAGCCGATCGATGCGGCCGACAGCTCGACAACACCGGACCCCTCGTGTGTGGTGCGGGCCACTGAGATCAACGGCAACGGGTCGCGCATCCAGACCTGGACCGGCAGCTATGATGCGGCCGCAACCCAGTCCGGTGGTGTGTGTGGTGGCACCTGCAACTTCCACGCCACAGTGCGGTTCACGGTCGACGAAGGCCAGATCTCGGGCAGCGTCGATCAGGTCTATCAAGCGGCGATGGTTGCTATCGCAACACGCCCCACTTCGCCATCTCTGGCACCATGACGATGACGCGGTGACCATCGCGTGATCCAAGACGTACCTGACGGGCAATAAGCCGATACCAAAGCCGAGCCCGCATCACGCCGAAACAACCGCGGAGTATCTGCTCGGCGTCGTGAATTGGGTGACCAAGTGGAACCTCGATTGCGTCGAAGGCTGCAAATAGGACATCGGGTACCGCATAACCGGATCGGGCGCGCGTAGCCAGGCGTGTAAGGCAGGATGGATGCAACCGCACCGTTAGTCGGAGGGACCGCATTGATCGGGTATGTCGCCGTGTTGGGACTGGGTTACGTGCTGGGCGCAAAAGCCGGGCGCCGCCGCTACGAGCAGATCGCGAGCACCTATCGCGCACTCACCGGCAGCCCCGTGGCCAGGTCGATGATCGAAGGCGGGCGTCGCAAGATCGCCAATCGGATCTCACCCGATGCTGGGTTTGTGACCCTGGCCGAGATCGACAACCAGACCGCCGTTGTCCAGCGCGGGGTCGAGCGGCAGCCGAAAACCGCGCGCTGACCCTCACGCGGTGAGATCGTCGCCGCTGGCCTGCTCTAACAGGCTGCGCCGATAGGCCTCCATGGCGACCAGGTCGCCGAACAGCGCGTGGTATTCGTCGCCTTGCTCGATCGGCGACATGCGCTGCAGTTTGGACTTCACCTCGGCGATCTGCCGCCCCAACCAAACCTCCTGCAGACGGGCCAGCACGCCGGCGATATAGCGCGGCAGCTTGTCGTCGTCGACCTGAATCGCCTCCACCCCCAGCTCGCTGATCAAAGCCGAGGTCACGGTTGATGTCGTCTGCTGGCGCACCATATCCAGCCACTGCGCACCGCTAAGGCCAGCCGAGGTACCGCCCGCCGTGTCGATGGCCGCGCGCACAGCCGCGTACTCGGGGTGCGTGAAGCCTTCGACGGTCAGCGCGTCGAACACCGGGCCGGCCAACGCCGGGTACTGCAACGCCGATTTGAGTGCCTCACGCTGTGGCCACAGGGTCGGGTCACGCGGATCAGGTCGGACTGCGAGTTCGGTCGGGGGGCCGGCGGTGGGCCGCTGCGCTGCCCGGGCGATGGTCGTCGATCCCAGTCTGCCCAGCCTGGGGTGCTTGGTTCGTTTGGCCTCACCCCGCACCCGACCGATGACCTGTGCGACGTCGGCCCACCCGACCCAGCCGGCGAGCTGACGGGCGTATTCGTCACGCAGCGTGGGGTCTTTGATCTGGCCCACCATCGGTACGCAACGGCGCAGCGCGGCCACCCTGCCCTCGGCGCTATCCAGGTCCATCTCGGCAATCGCGGCGCGAATCGCGAACTCGAACAATGGGGTTCGTCGTGCCACGAGGTCGCGCAGGGCAGCGTCGCCGCACTTCAGTCGTAGGTCGCAGGGGTCCATGCCGTCGGGAGCCACCGCGACGAAAGACTGACCAGCCAGCTTCTGCTCACCGTCGAAGGCCTTGAGCGCGGCGGCGCGGCCGGCCTCGTCGCCGTCGAAAACGTAGATCAGCTCGCCGCGGAAGAAGCTGTCGTCCATCATCAGTCTGCGCAGCATCGCCAGGTGCTCGCCGCCGAATGCGGTCCCGCACGACGCCACCGCGGTGGTGACCCCGGCCAGATGCATGGCCATGACATCGGTGTAGCCCTCGACGACGACGGCCTGATGTCCCTTGGCGATGTCGCGTTTGGCCAAGTCGATGCCGAACATCACCGATGACTTCTTGTACAGCAATGTCTCGGGCGTGTTGACGTACTTGGCCTCCATCGCGTCGTCGTCGAACAGTCGCCGGGCACCGAACCCGACCACCTCGCCGGCCGAGGTGCGGATGGGCCACAGCAGCCGACGGTGAAACCGGTCCATCGGGCCGTGCCGGCCCTGCCGGGACAGTCCCGCGGCCTCCAGTTCCTCGAACTCAAAACCCTTGCGCTGCAGATGTTTTGTCAATGAGTCCCAGCCCGACGGGGCGAACCCACAGCCGAATTTACGAGCGGCCGCCGCGTCGAAGCTGCGTTCGGTCAGGTACTGGCGAGCCGGTGCCGCCTCGTCGGACTGCAGCGCCTGCGCATAGAACGCTGCCGCGGCCGCGTTGGCGGCCAGCAGCCTGCTGCGACTGCCGCGGTCGCGCTGCACGCTGGTGGCCGCACCGGTGTAGCTGATCGTGTGGCCGATCCGGTCGGCAAGCAACTCAACCGCCTCGACGAAGCTGACGTGCTCGATCTTCTGGATGAACGCATACACGTCGCCGCCCTCGCCGCAGCCGAAGCAGTGGAAGTGGCCGTGGTTGGGCCGCACGTGAAAGGACGGGGACTTCTCGTTGTGAAACGGGCACAGCCCCTTCAGCGAATCGGCACCGGCACGCCTGAGCTGGACATAGTCGCCGACGACATCCTCGATACGAGCCCCCTCGCGGATTGCCGCGATATCGCGATCGGAGATCCGGCCGGACATCGGCTCAGTCTAAAGCGTTCCTGCTGACGCCAAGCTGATCGGCATCGATGCGTTCTAACCGACCCTCGGTATAGGAGGCGATCTGATCAACGACGACCCGCAACCGGGCAGCGTCGTCGGCGGCGGTATTGAACGCAGCGGCATAAACCGGGTCGAGCGTCTGCGGCGCCCCCGAGTACAGCCTGTGCGCCACCCGGTGAATACGTTCGCGCTGCCGTGCCTGGGTTTCCAGATGCCGAGGGTCGGACATGATGAACTGCAGCGCGAGGATTTTCAGTACCGCGACCTCGGCACGTACCAGATCGGGCACCTGCAGGTCGGCCCGGAAGCGCACCAACGGTCCCGGACCGGCCGCGGCCCGGGTGGTCGCGATCGCGGCCGATGCAAAGCGGCCCACCAGCTCGCTGGTCAACCGCTTGAGCGCGACCGATGCCGACAAGGTGGCGTCATACTTGCCGACGGCGGCCACCACGGGCAGCCGCGACAGCCGCCGCGCGGCCGCCATCAACTCGTCGGCGCTCACCCGGGAGAACTCGCGCTCCCCTAACCTGGCCAGCGCGGCAGCGTCCTCTTCGGCGGCCAGCACACGCAGGTCGATGCGTTCGGAGACAACGCCGTCCTCGACGTCGTGAACCGAGTAGGCGACGTCGTCGGCCCAGTCCATCACCTGCGCTTCCAGGCACGCCCGCTCCGGGGGCGCGCCTTGCCGAACCCATACCGCCGATTCGCGGTCGTCGTCGTAGAAGCCGAACTTCCTCCGCTGGCTGCCAAGCCCGTCACCACGCATCCACGGATACTTGGTGACCGCGTCCAGGGACGCGCGAGTTAGGTTCAGCCCCGCACTAAGTCCTTGTGCGTCAACTACTTTGGGCTCAAGGCTGGTCAAGATACGGAAGTTCTGCGCGTTGCCCTCGAAACCGCCGTGGCTGGCTGCGACTTCATCAAGCGCCCGCTCACCGTTGTGTCCATACGGCGGGTGCCCGATGTCATGGGCTAGACCGGCCAATTCGACCAGATCAAGGTCGCAGCCCAGCCCGATCGCCATTCCCCGTCCGATCTGAGCCACTTCCAGCGAGTGGGTCAGCCGGGTACGCGGCGTATCCCCTTCCCGGGGTCCGACCACCTGGGTCTTGTCGGCTAGCCGGCGCAGTGCGGCGCTGTGCAGCACCCGGGCCCGGTCCCGGGCGAAGTCGGAGCGGTACTGACCCTCAGTGCCCGGCAGACCGGCAGTCTTTGGCGCTTCGGCTACCCGCCGCTGGCGGTCGAAGTCGTCGTAGGGGTCGTGCTCACTCGCGCTCACCGACCCACAGTCTGCCAGGGTGGTCGCCGCACGCCCGTATCCGCCGGCACAGCGTCTAAATTGACGGTATGCGTCTCGTTCGCCTGCTCGGCATGGTCCTGACTATCCTCGCCGCCGGGCTGCTGCTGGGGCCGCCCGCTGGCGCGCAACCACCTTTCCGGCTGTCGAACTACGTGACCGACAACGCGGGCGTGCTGACTAGCTCCGGTCGCACCGCGGTGACGGCGGCCGTCGACCGGCTCTATGCCGATCGCCGCATCCGACTGTGGGTGGTCTACGTCGAGAACTTCTCCGGTCAGAGTGCGCTCAACTGGGCGCAGCGCACGACGCGGACTAGCGAGCTGGGTAACTATGACGCGCTTCTGGCCGTGGCCACCACCGGTCGCGAATATGCCTTTCTAGTGCCATCCGCGATGCCGGGTGTCAGCGAGGGGCAGGTCGACAACGTGCGGCGCTATCAGATCGAACCGGCGCTGCACGACGGCGACTACAGCGGCGCGGCCGTTGCGGCGGCGAAAGGACTCAACCGGTCACCCAGTTCGTCGAGTCGAGTGGTGTTGTTGGTCACGGTCGGCATCATCGTCATCGTCGTCGCGGTCCTGCTGGTGGTGATGCGCCACCGCAACCGGCGGCGCCGCGCCGACGAGCTGGCCGCGGCACGCCGCGTCGACCCTACCAACGTAATGGCACTGGCCGCCGTGCCGCTTCAGGCCCTCGATGACCTCTCCCGGTCGATGGTGGTAGACGTCGACAACGCCGTGCGCACCAGCACCAACGAGCTCGCGCTGGCCATCGAGGAGTTCGGCGAACGGCGAACCGCACCGTTTACCCAAGCGGTGAACAACGCCAAAGCGGCTCTGTCCCAGGCGTTCACCGTACGCCAACAACTTGATGACAACACGCCCGAGACGCCGGCGCAGCGACGTGAGCTACTCACCCGAGTGATCGTGTCGGCGGCGCACGCCGACCGTGAACTCGCGTCGCAAACCGAGGCCTTCGAGAAGCTACGCGATTTGGTGATCAACGCCCCGGCCCGGCTTGATCTGCTCACCCAGCAGTACGTCGAACTGACCACCCGGATCGGCCCGACTCAGCAACGCCTGGCCGAGCTGCATACCGAATTCGACGCTGCGGCGATGACGTCGATCGCCGGCAATGTCACCACCGCCACCGAGCGGCTGGCGTTCGCCGACCGTAACATCAGCGCGGCTCGGGATCTGGCCGACCAGGCAGTGAGCGGACGGCAAGCCGGACTGGTGGATGCGGTGCGTGCCGCCGAGTCGGCACTCGGGCAAGCCCGGGCGCTGCTCGACGCGGTGGACAGCGCCGCCACCGACATCCGGCACGCCGTCGCGTCGCTGCCGGCGGTCGTGGCCGACATCCAGACGGGCATCAAGCGAGCCAACCAACACCTACAGCAGGCGCAACAACCCCAAACCGGGCGCACCGGTGACCTGATCGCAGCCCGCGATGCGGCGGCCAGGGCCCTCGATCGCGCGCGCGGAGCCGCCGATCCGTTGACCGCATTTGACCAGTTGACCAAGGTCGACGCTGACCTCGACCGGCTGCTCGCCACCCTGGCCGAAGAACAGGCAACCGCCGATCGGCTCAACCGCTCACTTGAGCAGGCGCTGTTTACCGCGGAGTCGCGGGTGCGCGCCGTCTCGGAGTACATCGACACCCGCCGCGGCAGCATCGGGCCGGAGGCCCGGACCCGGCTGGCCGAGGCGAAACGGCAGCTGGAAGCCGCACATGACCGGAAATCGAGCAACCCGACCGAAGCGATCGCCTACGCTAACGCGGCATCGACGCTGGCCGCACATGCGCAGTCGCTGGCCAATGCCGACGTGCAATCCGCCCAGCGCGCATACACCCGTCGTGGGGGCAACAACGCCGGCGCGATCCTCGGTGGCATCATCATCGGCGACCTGCTTAGCGGAGGCACCAGAGGCGGGTTGGGTGGATGGATCCCCACGTCGTTCGGCGGTTCGTCGAACGCGCCGGGAAGTTCACCCGACGGCGGGTTCTTGGGCGGCGGCGGGCGGTTCTAAGCCACGCGCCAGCGCACGGGGATACCCGTACGCTGGCGCGTGTGGCCGTCGACCTAGGCTTCTTCCTAGGGTTCGTCGACCCTGTCAGGCCCAGCTGGAGCCGACGGCGCTGTCGGTTTGCGCCATGTTGTTGCCGGCAGCCTGCACCTTCTGCCCGTGGGCGTTGGCCTGCTCGTAGATCACCTGGAAGTTACGGCCCAGCTGGGTGATGAACTCCTGGCAAGCCACCGAACCGGCGCCGCCCCAAAAGTCACCCGCGGCCAACACATCACGAACGATGGCCTGATGCTCCGCCTCCAGCGACGCGGCCTGAGCGCGGATCATGGCGCCATGAGCGTCGACATCACCGAACTGATAGTTGATGGTCATCGAACCTGTTCTCCTTAGTTTGTGAAAGTATCGTGCTGCAGCGGCTGACGTTAGCTGCTGAGGATCTGCTGGGAGGCCTGCTCTTGCTGCTCGTAGTTGTTGGCGTCGCGAACCAGCCCGTCACGCACCCCGTGCAGCATGTTCACGATGTTGCGAAACGCCTGATTCATCTGGGTCATGGTGTCTAGCGAGGTCGCCTCGGCCATGCCACTCCAGCCCGCGCCCGAGATGTTTTGCGCGGACGCCCACATCCGGCGAGCCTCGTCCTCCACCGTCTGGGCGTGCACCTCAAAACGGCCCGCCATGTCCCGCATCGCGTGCGGATCCGTCATAAAACGTGTTGCCATGTTGCCTGTCTCCTTGTTGAACCTGGACCTAATACCTGTAACTTGTCATGCACATTGACTGTTGTCATAGCCGGCCGCGGGAACACCGAGACCGCCGATCACTGGTCAAATAACGACAGTCTGCGCCCCCTCTCCTAGCCGGCCGCCGGAGAATGCGGAATCACGCTGCTGCTACTCCGTGGCACCTCAAAGCGGGGTTCAGCGTTCTCCGCCACCCACTCGTTCCACGCCTGCCACTCATCCCACTCGTCCATGGCCGCGGCCTCTGCGTCCGCCCCTTCGGCCGCCTGGACATCGACATCGGCGCCGTCCTCCGGCGCAGGCGCCCAGTGGTCATAATCATCGGGTGGCACAGCCACTCCCCAGCTGAGCGGAACCGACAACCCGCCGAGCATTCCCGACTCAGCCCGTTTCGCCACCACCGCGTCGGGCGGCAAAGGCGGACCAAGAGGCAAAAGCACGTTGTCCCCTTCCAGGCCAGGGTCTCAACACATCCACACTCAATGGCTAAACACGAACCACCAAGCACTCAGCATCGTATGACAATCCGCGGACAATATCCCGGGTTTTCTAATTTCGCTGCCATGAGCCCGTCCAGCGGCCCTGGCGCGGGTTTCGACCTAGCCAACCGTTACGTCTGAACCATCCCCGGCTAGCAGATGCCGCTGGGAATCGGCCGCGCGGGACCGGATTCCTGGACTGGCGTTGTTTGGGGGTAGGGCACCCGATACGGCAGGCCTTCGTTCAAGAAACCCAGCACCACATTGGGCACGCACTTGGCGACCTTCGGCAATTGACGGACCGGGTGGTCCAGATTGGGTGGCGACGGGTCCGGCGGGGCCGCGAAATTGAATGCCGACGTCATATCGCCGGTGACACTGGCACGCCAGGGTGTCAAGTTGGGAACCGGCACCCCGAAACGCTTGCCGATCAATTGCAGCTGCGATGTGTGGTCGAACCGATCATGGACCATCAGCCCGCCGCGACTGTAAGGCGAAATGACGAAGCAGGGCACGCGAAAGCCCAAGCCGATGGGTCCACGTATTCCGCCGGAGCCGTCGACCTTGTCGATGTCAACACTGTTGGGAATCCATTCGCCGGGTGTGCCCTCCGGCGCGGTGAGCGGTGTGACGTGGTCGAAGAAGCCGCCATGTTCGTCATAGGCGATGATCAACGCGGTTTTCTCCCACACCGCCGGATTGCGCAGCAACACCCTTATCAAGTTCACGATCGTCACCGCACCGACTGCCACCGGGAATGACGGATGTTCGGACTCGACGGTCAACGGAACGACCCAGGACACCTGGGGCAGCGTGTTGTTGATGACGTCGCGGATGAAATCCCACGGGTAGGCCGGGGCGATGCCATAACGGGCCAGGTCCGACCTCGGATCTGCGGCCTGTTTGAAACTGCCCACATACCCGTTACGGCTCAAGGAAGTGTCGTTGAGCCCGCCGAGCAGCTTGCTGTTGTACACCTTCCAACTGATGCCGGCGTCACTGAGGTTCTGCGGCATGATGCGCCAGGTGAAGGTCAACTTCGGCTGGATGGCGGGTTCGACGATCTGCGGCCCACCTTGATCCCCGTCGGGATTGACGGTGGCGCTGATCCAATAGAGCCGGTTAGGCATCGTCCCGCCAAGAAGCGACGAGAAGTACTGGTCGCAGATCGTGAAGGTATCGGCCAACAAGTAGTGGATCGGTATGTCAGGACGTGCGTAATAGCCCATCACCACGGGCGTGTTGGCCACCGACCGGGTCCGCGCCTGCGCCGGCAGCCAGCCGTCATTGGCGCCGCCGTTCCATGACAAGTGCGCGGCAATCCACTGGTGGTCTGGGTCGTTGACGCACTCGCCAACCCCGTTGGGACCCCCGGTGGTATTGATGCGGTAGGGCAGCGTAATGCCGGTGGGGTCCAGCGCCTGCGTCTCCGGGTTCCAGCCCTTTTGTTGAAACAGCGGCGTCGGAGTGTCGAACCCGTCGACGGCAGAAAGCGTGCCGAAATAGTGATCGAACGACCTGTTCTCCTGTAGGCACAGCACGATGTGCTCGATATCGGTCAAATGACCCGAGCAGGGACCGGCACCATAGGCCTTTTCGATCACCGGTGCGGCCCAGTCCGTCAAAACCGCCGCTGCCCCGGCTCCAGCCGCCTTAGCCAGGAATGCTCGGCGTGACATTCCGGCGAATGCACCTTGGCTCACCACATCGGCTCTCCCTCGTGTATTTCGGCTTACCGTCGCGGCCATCGCCGACTGTGGGTCAACAGAGACCGCTGGGAATCCCCCGAGTGGGTGCGGTTTCTTGGGTGGGCATCGACTGTGGGAATGGCACCCGATAGGGAATTGCCGTCTTGGTCACCGTTCCCAGTACTGCGTTGGGCACGCACTGCGGCAACTTCGGAAGCGCATTGAGCCGCGGGTGGTCCAGATTGGGTTTCGACGGGTTCGGCGGAGCGGCGAAGTTGAACGTCGAAGTCATATCGCCGACCGTCGCGTCCCGCCAAGCGGTGAGATTGGGAACCGGGACGCCGAACCGCGCGCGGATGAGCTTCAGCGTTGACGTGTGATCGAAGGTGTCGTGGACCATCAGTGGGCCGCGGCTATAGGGAGAGATGACGAGGCAAGGGACGCGAAACCCCAGACCGATCGGCCCACGAATGCCACCCGAGCCGGGCACCGAGTCGATGTCGGGGACCGTGACGAATTCGCCGGGCGTCCCCGGCGGCGGTGTCGGCGGCACGACGTGGTCGAAGAACCCGCCGTTCTCGTCGTAGTTGACGATCAGCGCGGTCTTTTCCCACACCGCAGGGTTGGACAGCAAGATCCGCAGTGCATCGACAATTGCAACGGCGCCGACGTTCACCGGGAATGCGGGATGTTCGGACAGCAGAAACCCGGGCAGCACCCAGGAGACCTTGGGTAATCGGTTGTTTCTGACGTCGGCGGCGAAGTCCAGCGGGTAGGTCGGTGAGATGCCGAAACGGGCCAGATTCGACCTCGGATCCGCGGCCTGCTTGAAGTCATTGACCAGCCCGTTGTAGCCGACGACGGTGTTGTTGAGAGCCCCCAGCAATTTGTTTTGGTACACCTTCCAGCTGACCCCGGCATCTTCGAGGTTCTCCGGCATGATGCGCCAGCTGTAGTGCTGCAGAGGTTGGATATTGGGCTCGATCAGCACCGGCCCGCCGTCAGTGCCGTCGGGGTCGATCCAGGCGCTCATCCAGTAGAGCCGGTTGGGCGTGGTCCCGCCCAGCAGCGAGCAAAAATAGCCGTCGCAGACCGTGAACGTGTCGGCTAGCAGGTAGTGAATGGGCAGGTCACGACGCGTGTAGAAACCCATCGTGACCGGCACGTTGCCCTGCAACGGACTGAACGGGACCTGCGCCGGCAGCCAGTTGTCGTTGGCGCCGCCGTTCCACGAGTTGTGCATGCCGATCCAGCTGTGGTCCGGGTCGTTGACGCATTCGCCGGCGACCAGCGGGCCCCGGGTGGTGTCGAAGCGATATGGAAGGGTGACGCCGGCGGGGTCAACCGCCTGTGTCATCGGGTTCCAGCCCGACTGCGCGAATACCACCGGCGGGGTGGTGTCATCGAACCCGCGGGTGTCAGAAAGAGTGCCGAAGTAGTGATCGAATGACCGATTCTCCTGCATCAACAACACGATGTGCTCGATGTCGGTCAAATGTCCGGGGCAAGGCCCCGCTCCGTAGGCTTTTTCGATAATCGGACCAGCCAAGGACATGAAGGCCCCGGCGGTGGTAGCGGCGGCGGCTTTGGCAAAAAATTGTCGGCGGGTCATTCCGTCGACGGGGTGTTCGCTCCCCACGCGCCCTCCTTGACGGCCCACACGGCCATTGCTGATCACGGTATAGTTGCGGCCGCGATCGGCTATGCCTTGCCGACCGGCGTGTCGTGTTCTGATTCCGCCTGCCTGCCGGGGCGGGCGCGGGATTGGTGCGGGCGATTTGCTCGCGCACATGCAAGCAAATCGAACGCCGGGAGATTACCGGGAAATTTCAGCTGCACAGCCCGCTGGGAGTCCCGCGGACGGGTGTGGTTTCCTGAGTTGGCATCACCTGCGGATAGGGCACCCGATAGGGAATGCTCGGCAACGCGCCGTCGGTGGTTCCCAACACCACGTTAGGGATGCACTGCGGCAGCTTCGGCAGCGCTCCCAGCAACGGGTGGCTCAAGTTGGGTCTGGTCGAATTCGGTGGAGTCGCAAAGTTGAACGCTGAGGTCATGTCGCCAACCACGCCGTCGCGCCAGGCGGTCATGTTGGGAACCGGCACGCCGAACCGGGCGCGAATCAACTTCAATTGCGAGGTGTGGTCGAACGTGTCGGAGACCATCAGCGGGCCGCGGCTGTACGGCGAAATGACAATGCAGGGAACGCGAAAACCCAGACCGAGCGGACCACGAATGCCACCGGACCCGGGTACTGCGTCGATGTTGGGCACCGTGACGAATTCGCCGGGTGTCCCGGGCGGTGCCGTGGGGGGCGTGACGTGGTCGAAGAAGCCGCCGTTCTCGTCATAGCTGACGATAAGTGCGGTCTTTTCCCACACCGCGGGATTGGACAGCAAGATCCGCAGCGCGGTCACCATGGACACCGCGCCAAGCGCTACCGGCAGGGCGGGGTGTTCGGACTGCAGGATGTTGGGAACTAACCAGGAGACCTTGGGTAGCCGGTTGGCCCTGACGTCGGCAGCGAAGTCCCCAGGGTAGGTCGGGGCGATACCGTAGCGGGCCAAGTTCGACCTCGGATCAGCTGCCTGGCGGAAGGCCTGCACCAGCCCGTTATTGCTGATGGGCGTGTTGATGAATCGCCCGAGGCCCTTGTTCTGGTACACCTTCCAGCTGACCCCGGCATCTTCGAGGTTTTCCGGCATGATGCGCCAACTGAATTGCTGCAGCGGCAGGAAGCCCGGCTCTACCAATTGGGGTCCCCCGTCGGTGCCGGCGGGGTCGATGTTGGCGCTCAACCAGTAGAGCCGGTTGGGCAGGGTGCCCGTCAGCAGCGAGCAATGGTAGCCGTCGCAGATGGTGAACGTGTCGGCCAGCAGATAGTGGATCGGGATGTCTTGGCGCGTGTAGTAACCCATGGTCAAAGGGACATAGGGTCCTGCGCGGGTGGTCGCCTGCGCCGGCAGCCAGTTGTCGTTGGCACCACCGTTCCAGGCCAGGTGCATCCCCACCCACTGGTGCTCGGGGTCGTTGACGCACTCGCCGTCCAGGAAGGGGCCTCGGGTGGTGTCCAAGCGGAACGGAATGGTGACCCCGGCGGGGTCCAACGCCTGCGTCATGGGGTTCCAACCCATTTGTTGGAATGCCGGCGACGCGGCGTTGAACCCATTGGTGCTGGAAAGCGTTCCGAAATAGTGGTCGAATGACCGGTTCTCCTGCATCAGCAACACGATATGCTCGATGTCGGTCAAATGTCCGGGACAAGGCCCGGCGCCGTAGGCCTTTTCAATCACCGGTGCAGCCCAGTCCATCAGGAATGCCGCTGCGCCTGCGCCAGTGAGCTTTGTCAAAAACTCTCGACGTGACATTCCGAGGAGTGGGCTTGCGCTCACTTGCCCTGCCTTCCTGCACTCAGCTCAGATCACGTTATAGTGACGACAGCGGTCCATCGCGATACGCCAACCGGCGTGTCGCACGCGGATTTTCGCGTTCCAGCAACCGCAACCGCACCGTTTGGCGCGGCCGACGGCCGTCTAGGGGATATCGCAGCGGGAAGGGTGCCGTAACCATGATTGTCGCTGGGTATCGGGCACTCGCCGACAGTAAAAAATTATTCGAATCCCGCATTCCTGACAAAAACTTGATATGACCGATCTCACCGGCCGGCTTCGGCGCTTAAGTCACTAGACAGTTCGAGGTCAGCGACGGGATATCGCGCTATCGGTAAACTAATTTCGTATCTGCCCAACCGCGCCGCCAATGCAGCGTCCGTACCATGTGGACTACGGTGCTGGTGTTGACTCTGGTGGCGACGGCTGACACCGTCCGGATCCGAACTGGCGTTCTTTTGTCCGCCCATTGCTTGCATTCTGGCTCCGGGGCATAGCGACAAGTGTTGCCCTGGCTGTTGACGTGCTCTTCGGGCAAGCGGACTTCACGCTTTCAAGCGTGCACTCGGCCGAACTTGCCAGCGCGAACTCCACCAGCGGACACCTTCAGATCGCGATGGTTGTGCTGGCGCTGCTGATCGCCGGGCTCACGGCCGGAGGGGCTTTCCGCATGGCCAGCGGACTGGGCCACGCCTAAAGACTTAGCTCTCTTTCGCGAGCGCGACCGCTTCGGTGCACTTCATTTCGCCGACAATCACGGCACCAAGGCCAGGGATTTCCAACGACGTCGCCGCCGCGATGACTCCCGCGTCGACGCGCCCTGCGCGCTATCCGATCCCGACCCGCGGCACCACACTGGGCCGAGCCTGCACCACATGCGGATTTGCGCCACCGCGGCCCATCATCCCGGCCGGCATACCCGCCCCAGCACCCCCCATACCCATCGGCATCGGCATCATCCCCATGGGCCCGCCTGCCGCCGGCACCTCAGCAGGCATAGCCCCCAAACCCGCCATCGCCGAACTGGCCATCCGCGCAGGAACCGACCCCTCCCAGGTCGGAGGCACCGACATCGCCCCCACCAACCGCGCCTTACCCAACTCCGCCGACATCCCCGCACCCAGACCACCGGCACCACCTAGGCCCGTCCCCGAAGCGATATCACCGGCAAACGTCGGCACATCCGCCGCAGCCAACCCCGCAGCCTCCGCACCGGCCAACCCAGCCGTGTTGGCCGTAGTCCCCATCTGCGCCAACTGCATCATCGGCCCAATCAACATACTGGCCGGATACGCCGCGGCCTGCCCCACCTGCAGCGCCGCATCCACCGGCAACCCCGCCGCCACCGACTGCGCCGCAGCCACCACAGCCGGCACCCCCTCCACCGCACCCTCCGCGATCGGAGACAACGCAGCCGAAACCGACGTCGCCATCCCGGTCAACTGCGCACCGGCCTGGGAAGCCAACCCCGCCAAATCCAGCGGCGGCACACTAAACGGCGTCAACGTCTCAGCCACCGCCGCCGCCCCCGCGTGATACCCCACCATCGCACCCACGTCCTGAGCCCACATCTCCACATAATCGAACTCAGTGGCCGCAATCGCCGGCGTGTTCTGACCCAAAATGTTCGTCGCCACCAACGCCCCCAACAACACCCGATTCGCCGTCACCGCCGCCGGATGCACCGTGGCCGCCAACGCCGCCTCAAACGCCGTCGCCGCCGCGGTAGCCTGACCAGCCGACAACTCCGCCTGCCCGGCCGCCGCACTCAACCACCCCACATACGGCGCCGCCGCCCCCGCCATCGCCACCGACGCCGGACCCGACCACGGCCCAGCCGCCAACCCGGCGATCACCGCATCAAACGAGGACGCCGAGGCCCGCAAATCCGCAGCCAACCCCTCCCACGCCGCCGCCGCCATAAACAACGGCCCCGACCCCGCACCGGCATAGATCCGCGCCGAGTTGATCTCCGGCGGCAACCACGAAAAATCCAAAATCATCGCAACCCCAAACCAGCCAGCCGCCTCAACGGCTCCGCCTACCACTCTCCAGACACAAACCAGCCCACGGGCGGATGGTAAGACAATCCACACCGAAAATCCGCACTTTTACCAAAACTTTATTCATGAATTCGGCATGAGCCGTTCACGCCGGCACGTCACCGCCGCCAGCCACCGGGCAAGTGTCTAGTAACTGGACACCGGAAGGCAGCCACCGGGCAGGCCTCGCCGCAATCCGCAGCTACACGGCTCGCGATATTTCCGGGCCAGAGTTTTAGCCACCGCGAGCCATCAGCAACTCGCGTAAAGACTGCGCGAAGCCAACGAAAAAATAAGGCGGCAAAAATATCCCGTCAGACGGTCACGTCATACCGAGTGAGGTAACCGTGATTAGACCAACTACATCGCACTACCGAACGGAAACCACCACTATCCGAACAAGTTCTTGAAGAAACCCGAAAGCCCATTGCCGCTGACCAGCAGGCCCGAGTTGCCCGTCCCAAAATTGAAAAATCCCGAACTCATCACGCCGGTCACAAAAATCCCGGTGTTGTTGACGGCCGCGTTATAGAAACCTGAGTTGCCGTAGCCCGTGTTGAGCACCCCTGAGTTACCGCCGAACATGCTTGTGGTGCTGGTATTGACATAGCCCGAGTTGCCGAAGCCCGAGTTCTGAATGCCCGAGTTGCCACTGCCAGCCGGGTCGTTGTGCCCGAAACCAGAGTTACCGGTACCGGCGTTGAAGAAGCCCGAATTCGGACCAGCTTGGGTCATCGCGCTGAAGAAGCCCGTGTTGAGCGTGCCCGGATTAAACCCACCAGTATTGATGTTGCCCGAGTTCCCTAAGCCAGTGTTGACATCACCCGCATTGCCCACACCGGAGTTGACGTCGCCAGCATTGAGGAAACCACTGTTGCCGTCACCCGAATTCCCAAAACTCGAGTTTATGTTTCCGGCGTTAAGACTGCCGAAGTTGTAGTTGCCAGCGTCGAAAAAGCCTGTGTTGCCGGCGCCGGCGTTAGCGAGGCCAGTGTTTGTGCTGCCGCCGTTCCAAAATCCGGTGTTGACGTTGCCCGCGTTCCCGAATCCAGTGTTCGCAGTACCGGAGTTCCCGAAGCCTACGTTGCCGGTGCCGGAGTTGAACAAACCGACGTTTCCGGTGCCGGAGTTCCCGAAACCGATGTTTCCGCTGCCCGAGTTCAGTCCGCCGATGCCGATCTGACCATCGCCGGTGAGCCCGATACCGATGTTGTTGTTGCCCGTGTTTCCGAAACCGAAATTCCCGCTGCCGGTGTTTCCGAAGCCGATGTTGTTACTGCCGGTATTGCCGCTACCAAAGTTGAAGTTGCCGTTGTTTCCGTTACCGAAGTTCGTGTCGCCGATGTTGCCGCTGCCCACGTTGGTGCTGCCGATGTTGCCGCTGCCCACGTTGGTGCTGCCGATGTTGCCGCTACCCAGGTTTTGGCTACCGAAGTTTCCGCTGCCCAGGTTGAGGTTGCCAACGTTACCGATGCCCAGGTTGATGTCACCTTGGTTACCGCTGCCCAGGTTGAAGCTGCCGATATTGCCGCCGCCTAGGTTGGTGTTGCCGATATTGCCGCTGCCGACGTTCGTGTCACCGGTATTTCCGCTGCCCAAATTGAGGGACCCGATGTTGCCAAAGCCGAAGTTGATGCCCTGCAGAGGCCCAGGCACGGTGGAGCCGACTGCTTGGGCGGTCACCGCTTGCGCGCTGGACTGTGCACTATCTAGCAAGCCCAACAAGCCCGGCACCGCCTGCTGCCATGGCGCCAACGCCGCCGCCGCCGCCGATGCCCCACCGTGATAACCCACCATCGCCGCCACATCGGCAGCCCACATCTGCTCATAGGTGGCCTCAGCAGCGGCAATCGCCGGCGCATTCTGCCCAAACACATTCGACAGCACCAACTGCACAAACGCACTGCGATTAGCCGCCACCACCACCGGATCCACCATGGCCGCCCGCGCCGCCTCAAACGCGCCGGCCACCGCCTTAGCCTGAACCGCAGCCCCCCCAGCCCGCGCCGCCGCAGCAGCCAACCACCCCGCATACGGCGCCGCCGCCACCACCATCGCCGCCGCCGCCGCACCCTGCCACGCCTGACCCGACCCACCCGCCAGACCCGAGGTCACCAACCCAAACGACTCCGCCGCCAACCCCAACTCAGCCGCCAACCCATCCCAGGCCGCCGCCGCCAACATCGGCCCCGACCCCGCACCAAAAAACATCCGCCCCGAATTAATCTCCGGCGGCAACACCGAAAAATTCACCACTACCGCCCCTCCTCTAACAAATCATTCTCAACCGCACCCCCGCGCGTTACCCCAAACGACACGCGGACACCCGTCACCGAGACGTCCTACGTTGTCTGGGCGCCAAACCGGCTCGATCCCCGACTTGGCTCACGATTTGCGGCTCAGCATTAATAGAGCCCGTTGACCTGTGAGTTTGCTTGGTGACGGGTCGAAAATTGTGCACTTGATGCACTCAGGAGTACCTGGACGCCCGGACGGCCAACCGGGGCGCCGCCGAACCACGGTGGCGCGCCAGATGACTCAATTGACCCGAGTGCTGCTCCCGCTGTCCGTACCGCTCTTTCGTCACGTCCGCAACACTGGCCCTCGCCGTCGGCGATGGTCGCTGTGCCCACCTTAGCGCGACAACTCGGTTTCTGCAGGTCAACGCCCGCCTCCAATCCCGCACAGCCACGACCAACTCGGGAACAAAACCGCCGGTCAGGCAGCTGTCGCTGAGAGCCGGGCACATCGGGTGTCGCCCGGTACAGTGACACATGTGACCGTTGCGACCGTGCGATGTGCCCGACGCTCGATGCGCACCAATTCGAACCAACTCAGGTCTTACGTTGCCTGGACGCCGAACTAGCTCGATCCAGCGCCGACCCGCACCCCACTACCGGCATCTGAAGGTGAGCCAGAGACGCGTCGACCAGGAAGAACCGTGGCCGCACGGGTCACCCGGGCACACCCAACCGGGCCGTGGCAAGTGCCGACTACCTGAAGAATCCCGAAAGTCCTACACCCGCATTGAAAGCACCGGAGTTCTGGCTACCCGAATTTACCGCACCCGAACTGTCGTCACCCGAGTTGGAGATACCGGCGAGGTTGTTACCCGAGTTTGCAATTCCTGCATTGAAAGAGCCAATGTTTGCAAACCCGGAGTTGAAGCCAGGAAGCATGGCTGGGCCGGCGTTGGAGAAGCCCGAATTACCGTTGCCTGTGTTGAAGAACCCGGAGTTGCCGGTGCCCGAGGGGTCACTGTTCCCCCAACCCGAGTTGCCGGTACCGAGGTTCCCGAAGCCCGAGTTGGCACCTGCTTGGGTGAGCGCGCTGCCAAAACCGGTGTTGACGTTGCCGCCATTGAAACCACCGGTGTTGATATCTCCACCGTTAAAGAAACCGGTGTTGACGTTACCTGCGTTCGCGAAACCGGTGTTCGAGTCACCCGCATTGAAGAAGCCGGTGTTTCCAGCACCCGAATTTCCGAAGCCGGTGTTCTGAAAGCCCACGTTGAAGCTGCCCGAGTTTGAGTTCCCGCCGTCGAAGATACCGACGTTTCCGTTGCCGGCACTCCCGAAGCCCGTGTTTAAATTGCCTGCGTTCCAGAAACCGGTGTTGATATTTCCGGCGTTCCCGAAACCCGTGTTGCCGTCACCCGAGTTGAAGAAGCCGATGTTTCCATCACCCGAGTTGAAGAAGCCGATGTTGTTGTTGCCGGAGTTTCCGAAGCCGATGTTTCCAGTGCCTGAGTTCAGTCCGCCGATGCCGATCTGACCATCACCGGTGAGCCCGATACCGATATTGTTGTTGCCCGTGTTTCCGAAACCGAAATTCCCGCTGCCGGTGTTTCCGAACCCAAAGTTGAGGGTGCCATTATTCCCGCCGCCAAAGTTGAAGTCGCCGGTGTTCCCGCCGCCGAAATTGACATCACCGTTATTTCCGTTGGCGAGGTTGAGCGTGCCGAAGTTTCCGCTGCCCACATTGAGGCTGCCGATATTTCCGCTGCCGAAGTTTCCGCTGCCGAAGTTTCCGCTGCCAGGGTTGTAGTCACCCGTGTTTCCGCTGCCGGCATTGCCGGTACCGGTGTTTCCGCTGCCCCAGTTCAGGCTGCCGTAGTTCCCGCTGCCCAGGTTGGTGCCGCCGACATTGCCACTGCCCACGTTGGTACCGCCGATGTTGCCGCTGCCCAGGTTGAGGCTGCCGATGTTGCCGACACCCAAATTCAAGGTCAGCTCGGCGAGGCCTTGTGCAGCGCCTTGTGCAGCGGCCGCCGGTGCGTTAGCCGCACCGCCTAGCAAGCCCGACAAGCCCGGCACCGCCTGCTGCCATGGCGCCAACGCCGCCGCCGCCGCCGATGCCCCACCGTGATAACCCACCATCGCCGCCACATCGGCAGCCCACATCTGCTCATAGGTGGCCTCAGCAGCGGCAATCGCCGGCGCATTCTGCCCAAACACATTCGACAGCACCAACTGCACAAACGCACTGCGATTAGCCGCCACCACCACCGGATCCACCATGGCCGCCCGCGCCGCCTCAAACGCGCCGGCCACCGCCTTAGCCTGAACCGCAGCCCCCCCAGCCCGCGCCGCCGCAGCAGCCAACCACCCCGCATACGGCGCCGCCGCCACCACCATCGCCGCCGCCGCCGCACCCTGCCACGCCTGACCCGACCCACCCGCCAGACCCGAGGTCACCAACCCAAACGACTCCGCCGCCAACCCCAACTCAGCCGCCAACCCATCCCAGGCCGCCGCCGCCGCCAACATCGGCCCCGACCCCGCACCAAAAAACATCCGCCCCGAATTAATCTCCGGCGGCAACACCGAAAAATTCACCACTACCGCCCCTCCTCTAACAAATCATTCTCAACCGCACCCCCGCGCGTTACCCCAAACGACACGCGGACACCCGTCACCACGGCGCCGCCCACCCAGCGGCCACCACAGCTCACCGGGTCGTGCCCGGACCGGGGCTGCTAGCTGCCCTTGAGCCGCACCGCGAGATAGTCGGCCACGCTGCTCATCGCAACCCGGTCCTGCGTCATGGCGTCACGCTCCCGCACGGTGACGGCATTGTCCTGCAGCGAGTCGAAGTCAACCGTCACACAGAACGGGGTACCGACCTCGTCCTGGCGCCGGTAACGCCGCCCGATAGCGCCGGCATCATCGAAATCGATGTTCCAGCATTTCCGTAATTCGGCGCCCAGGTCCCGGGCCTTCGGGCTCAGGTCCGCGTGCCGGGACAGCGGCAACACCGCCGCCTTGACCGGCGCCAGCCGCGGGTCCAATCGCAGCACCGTGCGCTTATCCATCCCACCCTTGGTATTCGGGGCCTCGTCCTCGGTGTACGCGTCGATCAAAAACGCCATGAATGACCGGGTCAAGCCAGCTGCCGGCTCGATGACGTACGGCGTGTACCGAACATCGTTGATCTGGTCGTAGAAAGACAGGTCGACGCCGGAATGCCGCGCATGCGTCGATAGGTCAAAATCGGTTCGGTTGGCCACACCTTCCAGTTCACCCCATGGATTGCCCATGAAGCCGAACTTGTACTCGATGTCGACGGTGCGGTCGGAGTAATGTGACAACTTGTCTTTGGGGTGCTCCCACAACCGCAGGTTCTCCCGACGAATACCCAGGTCGATATACCACTGCAGCCGGTTGTCGATCCAGTACTGATGCCATTCCTTGGCAGTCGCCGGCTCGACGAAGAACTCCATCTCCATCTGCTCGAACTCGCGGGTCCGGAAGATGAAGTTGCCCGGAGTGATCTCGTTGCGAAAGCTCTTGCCGATCTGTCCGATACCGAATGGCGGCTTCTTACGAGCAGTTGTCACCACGTTGGCAAAGTTCACGAAGATGCCCTGCGCGGTTTCCGGGCGCAGATAGTGCAGCCCCTCCTCGGTCTCGATGGGTCCGAGGTAGGTCTTGAGCATCATGTTGAACTCGCGTGGCTGCGTCCACTGGCCGGGTTCGCCGGTTTCCGGGTCGCGAATGTCGGCCAACCCGTTAGGCGGCGGATGCCCGTGTTTGGCTTCGTAGGCCTCGATGAGATGGTCGGCCCGGTAGCGCTTATGTGTGATCAGCGACTCGACCAGCGGGTCATGAAAGACATCGACGTGACCGGAAGCCACCCACACCTCACGCGGCAGGATGATCGACGAATCGATTCCGACAACGTCGTCGCGGCCAGTCACCACCGATCGCCACCACTGGCGCTTGATGTTCTCTTTGAGCTCAACCCCTAGCGGACCATAGTCCCACGCCGACTTTGTGCCGCCGTAGATCTCGCCCGACGGATAGACGAAGCCTCGCCGTTTGGCTAGGTTGACCACGGTGTCGATGACGGGCGCCACGGGGTGGTGCACTCCCTTCGAGGGATCGGGCAGACGCGCGCAGCCCGACACGACTACGCGCAAAACATCAGTCATGGTAGCGATCGGGACCTGGGTCTCCTATTGCCTTTGACATGCATCATCATGCATGTGACAGTGGAGGTCAGTGGCAGGTCCTTCCTAATACGGCACTTCTCGAGGTGAAGACTCCAATATGGTGACGTCCCCCTCAACGCCGACCGCCGCCCACGAAGATGTGGGTGCCGACGAAGTAGGCGGTCACCAGCATCCCGCGGATAGGTTCGCCGAATGCCCCACGTTCCCCGCACCACCGCCGCGGGAGATCCTAGACGCTGCCGGCGAGCTGCTGCGTGCGCTGGCCGCACCGGTGCGGATCGCCATCGTGCTGCAATTGCGTGAATCTCAACGCTGCGTGCACGAACTGGTCGACGCACTGCACGTGCCCCAGCCGTTGGTCAGCCAACATCTGAAGATCCTCAAGGCGGCGGGCGTGGTCACCGGGGAGCGATCGGGCCGAGAAGTGCTGTACCGACTTGCTGACCACCACCTCGCGCACATTGTGCTCGACGCCGTCGCGCACGCCGGTGAGGACGCAATATGAGTGCAGCCGGTGTCCGCTCTACCCGCCAGCGGGCAGCCATCTCGACACTGTTAGAGACGCTCGACGACTTTCGTTCGGCCCAGGAACTGCACGACGAACTGCGCCGGCGCGGCGAGAACATCGGTCTGACCACCGTCTACCGCACACTGCAGTCGATGGCATCCTCCGGACTGGTGGACACACTGCGCACCGACACCGGTGAATCGGTCTACCGCAGATGCTCGGAGCACCATCACCACCATCTGGTGTGCCGCAGCTGCGGTTCCACCATCGAAGTAGGTGACCACGAGGTGGAGGCGTGGGCGGCGGAGGTGGCCACCAAACATGGATTCTCTGACGTCAGCCACACCATCGAGATCTTCGGCACCTGCTCAGACTGCCGGAGCTAGGACACCACCGAGGTCGAGCGACCCCACACGCCGAACGTGCAACCATGGCGGCTCCGCCCGGCGTGTCGCCGCCACCAGGGCACGTTCGGCGCACAGCGAGCACACTCCTAGCCAACGAGCGCGCTGCGGATCGTGGCGCCCGTCTCCAGCACCAAAAGGATCAACGTGCGCAACGCGTCGTCGGTCAAACCGGTGCCGGGAAAGTTGTATCGCAGCATCACGTCCGCGGTGTTGGACGCGGGCCGACCAGAGCTTCGCCGCGCAGCCTTCTCGCTGACCTTTTCCCGCAGGCTCACCGAGCCGAAGTTGATGTCGCGTGCCTGCTTGGCCACTTGCTCGGTGAGCCTCTTGGTCAACGGCAGATCCCACGCCAGGATCTGGGTAAGGGACACCAGCTCGAGGTCCTCAGCGATGCTCACTACCCGCAACGAGGCAAACGTACCGTCATGGCGAACCGTCAGCGCGCCGTCGGGTTCCTCCTCGGCAGGAAGGACATCGCGCAGTATCGATGCCAGCCGGTCCGGTAGGGATGGCACTAGGCGCTCCCGAACCGCCGAGTGCGCGACGCGTATTCCTCGCAGGCCGCCCACAAGTCGCGGCGGTCATAGTCGGGCCAGAGCTTGTCCTGGAATATGTATTCAGCGTAGGCCGCCTGCCACAGCATGAAGTTGCTGGAGCGCTGCTCACCCGAGGTCCGCAGGAAGAGGTCAACGTCGGGAATGTCGGGTCGCTGCAGGTGGCGGGCGATCGTGGATTCGGTGATCCGCTCCGGGTTGAGCCTGCCCGCGGCGACCTCACGAGCGATTTCGCGGGTGGCTTCGGTGATTTCGGTGCGTCCGCCGTAGTTGACGCAATAGTTGATGGTGATGACGTCGTTGCTTTTGGTCATCTCCTCCGCGACCGCCAACTCATTGATGACGCTACGCCACAGCCGTGGTCGTGAACCCACCCACCGGATCCGGACCCCTAGCTTCTTTAGGGTGTCTCGGCGCCGTCGCACCACGTCGCGGTTGAAGCCCATCAGGAAGCGGACTTCCTCGGGCGAACGCTTCCAGTTCTCCGTGGAGAAGGCGTAGAGGCTGAGCCACTTGATCCCAAGTTCGATAGCACCGCAAGCGATGTCGATCACCACCGCCTCGCCCATCTTGTGACCTTCGGTGCGGGCCAGCCCACGTTGGGTGGCCCAGCGGCCATTGCCGTCCATGACAATGGCGACATGGTTGGGCAGCCGGTCGGCCGGTATTCGTGGCGCGGCCGCTTTCGAAGTGTGCTGCGGTGGCCGGCAGGGGCCTCCGTAGGGCGCTGCCGGCAACTCCGGGAAGACGACGGGCCACGTCGACGTATCAGGAAAGGTCGGGTAGTCGTCGGGGGCCGGAGGCAGCTGCGGGAAGTTGCTGGACGTCCGCTTCCGTGCATCCCTAGCCACCGGCTATATCCTGCCCGATCAGCGCGGCGCGACGTTCGGCAACCGATCGATCGGCCTGGTAGAACCGCTCCACCAGCGGCAACGTTTTCAGCTGCCGTTCCAGATGCCATTGCAGGTGTGCGGCCACCAACCCGCTGACATGGCTGCGGGCCGATTGCGGCGCCGCCTCGGCGGCCTCCCAATCACCGTCGTACAGCGCGGACATCAGGTCTACGACGCCCAGCGGCGGTGTGGTCGAGCCGGCCGGACGGCAGTGTGCGCAGACACTGCCCCCGGTCGCGATGTGAAACGCCCGATGCGGACCAGGCGTGGCGCAGCGGGCGCACTCGGTCAACGCTGGTGCCCAGCCGGCGATGCCCATGGCGCGCAGCAGATAGGCGTCCAACAACAGGTCCCGAGGCCGCTGTCCATCGGCCACCGCCCGCAGCGCGCCCACCGTGAGCCGGTGCAGAGCCGGAGCGGGCGCCCGCTCCTCACCGGCCAGGCGTTCGGCGGTTTCCAGTATCGCGCATCCGCAGGTGTAGCGGCCGTAATCGGCGACGATGTCGGTGGCGAACGCGTCGACAGAGACAACCTGGGTGACGATGTCGAGGTTGCGGCCAGGGTGCAGTTGCACCTCGATATGCGCGAACGGCTCCAGGCGCGCGCCGAATTTGCTGCGGGTGCGTCGAACACCTTTGGCCACCGCGCGGACCAACCCGTGATCGCGGGTCAGCAGGGTGACGATCCGGTCGGCTTCGCCGAGCTTGTGCTGGCGCAGCACAACAGCCCGGTCCCGATACAGCCGCATCACAATAGTTTTGCACCCCGCCACGACATCGCGGGTATCCGCGCCGATAGTCTCGTACCCCGTGGTTGGCGCTTCTGGGTCGGATGCTGGAGCCATTTCCGGCTCTGGCAACCAGCGCCTGCCCACCCTGACCGACCTGCTCTACCAGCTGGCCACCCGCGCAGTGACGTCCGAAGAGTTGGTGCGACGTTCCCTGCGCGCGATCGATGTGAGCCAGCCCACATTGAACGCCTTCCGGGTAGTGCTCACCGAATCCGCGCTGGCCGACGCGGCGGCCGCCGATAAGCGGCGGGCGGCCGGCGACACGGCGCCGCTGCTGGGCATTCCGATCGCGGTCAAGGACGACGTCGACGTTGCTGGAGTGCCAACCGCCTTCGGCACCCAGGGCTATGTCGCGCCTGCTACCGACGACTGTGAGGTCGTCCGGCGCCTCAAGGCGGCCGGAGCGGTGATCGTCGGCAAGACGAATACTTGTGAATTGGGCCAGTGGCCGTTCACCAGCGGACCCGGGTTCGGACACACCCGCAACCCCTGGTCGCGCCGGCACACGCCGGGTGGATCCTCGGGCGGTAGCGCGGCGGCGGTGGCCGCCGGCCTGGTTACCGCCGCTATCGGCTCCGACGGCGCCGGCAGCATCCGCATCCCCGCAGCATGGACACACCTAGTGGGCATCAAGCCACAACGCGGTCGGATCTCCACCTGGCCGCTGCCGGAGGCGTTCAACGGCGTCACGGTCAACGGCGTACTGGCCCGCACTGTGGAGGATGCGGCGCTGGTGCTGGACGCCGCGTCCGGCAACGTCGAGGGCGACCGCCACCAGCCACCCCCGGTGACGGTGTCCGATTTCGTCGGCATCGCCCCTGGACCGCTGAAGATTGCCTTGTCAACCCACTTCCCGTACACCGGCTTTCGGGCCAAGTTGCATCCTGAGATCTTGGCCGCGACCCAGAGGGTGGGCGACCAGCTCGAGCTGCTCGGCCATACGGTGGTGAAAGGCAATCCGGACTACGGCCTACGGTTGTCGTGGAACTTTCTTGCCCGGTCCACCGCGGGCCTCTGGGAATGGGCGGAGCGGCTAGGCGACGAGGTGACCCTGGATCGTCGCACCGTATCCAACCTGCGCATGGGGCACGTGCTGTCGCAGGCGATTCTGCGCAGCGCGCGCCGCCACGAAGCCGCCGACCAGCGTCGGGTCGGCTCGATCTTCGACATCGTCGACGTGGTGCTGGCACCGACCACAGCACAACCACCGCCAATGGCGCGCGCGTTTGACCGGTTGGGCAGCTTCGGCACCGATCGCGCCATCATCGCCGCGTGCCCGTCGACCTGGCCGTGGAACCTGCTGGGCTGGCCGTCGATCAATGTGCCGGCGGGGTTCACCTCCGACGGTTTGCCGATCGGTGTGCAACTGATGGGACCGGCCAACAGCGAGGGCATGCTGATCTCGCTGGCCGCCGAGTTGGAAGCCGTCAGTGGCTGGGCGACCAAGCAGCCGCAGGTGTGGTGGACGAGCTAAAACCCCAGTCGGCCAAGCTGTTTGGGGTCGCGCTGCCAGTTCTTGGCGACCTTGACCCGCAAGTCGAGATAGACCTTGGTGCCCAGCAGGTTTTCGATCTGGCTACGGGCCGCGGTACCCACCTCCCGCAGCCGGGCACCACCCTTGCCGATGACGATGCCCTTCTGACTATCTCGCTCGACGTACAGCGCGGCGTGTACGTCGATCAGGTCGTCACGCCCCTCACGTGGACTGACCTCGTCAATCACCACCGCCAGCGAATGGGGCAGCTCATCGCGCACGCCCTGAAGGGCCGCCTCGCGGATGAGCTCGGCCATCAGAACCTCCTCGGGTTCGTCAGTCAACTCACCGTCGGGGTAATACGCGGGGCCGGCCGGCAATGCCGCGGCCAGTACGTCGATCAACAGGTCTACCCGGTCGCCGGTCATCGCCGAAACCGGGACAATCTCGGCCGCATTCGTGACGAGTTCGCTGACCGCTACCAGCTGGGCGACCACTTTTTCTTTCGGCACCTTGTCAATCTTGGTGACGATGACCACCAGTGTCGTATTGGCAGGGCCGGTCGAACGAAGCTGCTCGACAATCCACCGGTCTCCCGGACCGATCGCCTCGTCGGCGGGGATGCATAGCCCGATGACGTCGACCGCCGCGTAGGTTTCGCGGACCAAGTCGTTGAGCCGCTTGCCCAGCAGAGTGCGCGGCCGGTGCAGACCGGGAGTGTCGACGAGGATGATCTGGAAGTCGTCGCTATGCACGATCCCACGAATGGCGTGCCTGGTGGTCTGCGGGCGCGTCGACGTGATTGCCACTTTCGCCCCGACCAGCGCATTGGTCAGCGTGGACTTGCCGGTGTTCGGCCGGCCGACCAAACACACAAAGCCAGAATGGAATTCGGTCATGCCGGTTTCCTCGCCGAACGTGAACACAGGGAGACTTTTCCCGCTTTTTTCCGCCGTGAATGCACGTTCGGCGTCATAGCGGGTTACCTGCCCGATCGGTGACGATGATCGCAGCGGTCGGGGCGAGTTCGCGGACGGCGGCAATGCCCGGATCGTCAACGGACCCGGCCACCAAGACGGCGGCCTGAAGACCGGTCGCCCCACTGGACACGGCCGCGGCCACCGCCGCCTGCAGACCGGTCAGCTCGAGCGCCGACAGGGCCACCGGCGCCGCCGCGTACGTGCGGCCGTCGACATCGCGGACCGCCGCGCCGGCACCGGCCTCGGCACGTGCCATCGCCGCCCGTGCCAACACAACCAGCTTTGCGTCCTCGGCATCTAGCTGCTCAGCCAGGGTGATCGGCCTCCTCATCATCGGCGCCGTCGGGTTCGGCCGGACTCAGCAACACGGTGCCGATTCGTACCCGTCCCCGATGATCGGTGCCACCCTCGGCATGCAGCCGCAGGCCATGCGATATCACCTCAGCGCCGGGCAGCGGCACCCGGCCCAGTTCTAGGGCCAGCAGCCCGCCCACCGTGTCGACGTCAAGGTCGTCGTCGAACTCCACGCCGTACAGCTCGCCGACGTCTTCGATGGGCAGGCGCGCCGATACCCGGAAACGCTTGTCGCCCAAGTCTTCCACCGGCGCCGTCTCGGCCTGGTCGTACTCGTCGGCAATCTCGCCGACGATCTCCTCCAGCACGTCTTCGATGCTGACGAGGCCGGCTATCGCGCCGTACTCGTCGACCAGCAGGGCCATGTGGTTACGGTCGCGCTGCATTTCCCGCAGCAATGCGTCCAGCGGCTTGGAGTCCGGCACGAACACAGCTGGCCGCATCACCCGCGCGACGGTCGTTTCGCGGCCGCCGTTCGTCGAGCAGAACGTCTGCTCGACAAGGTCTTTCAGGTACACCACGCCGACGATGTCGTCGACGTTCTCGCCGATCACCGGGATTCGGGAATGTCCGCTGCGTACCGCCAGGGTCATTGCTTGACCGGCTGTCTTGTCGCTTTCGATCCAGATCATCTCGGTGCGCGGCACCATCACCTCGCGGGCTGGGGTGTCACCCAGCTCGAAGACCGACTCGATCATCCGGCGCTCGTCGGCAGCAACCACGCCCCGCTGCTGGGCTAGGTCGACAACTTCGCGCAGCTCGATCTCGGATGCAAACGGCCCGTTGCGAAAGCCGCGCCCGGGGGTCAGTGCGTTGCCCAGCAACACCAGCAAGCGGCTGATCGGCATCAACAACCACGAGATCAGCCGCAGCGGAAGGGCCGTGGCCAACGAGATGGAATATGCGTTCTGGCGCCCAAGGGTGCGTGGCCCCACTCCCACGACGACAAAGCTGGCCAAAACCATGATGCCCGCGGCAAGATACAACCCCCACACCATGCTGAAGTGGTATCGGATGAAAACCACCAGCAGCGCGGTCGCGGTGATCTCACAGCTGGTCCGCAGCAACACGACCAGGTTGACGTACCGCGGCCGGTCGGCCATCACCTTACGCAGCGACCCCGCGCCCGGCCGCTGGTCGCGTACTAGCTCATCCACCCGGGCCGGAGACACGGTGCTGATGGCGGCGTCAATCGCGGCGAACAACCCACCCAAACCGATCAATACGATCGAGCCGAGCAGCTGGTAGTACCCGGTCAAAGGTCAAAATACCTTGACTTGTCGAGCAACCGGCGGTCCTTCTCGTCCTGCCGGTCGTGCTGGTAGGCCTCAACCTGGTCGGCTACCCACTCTTCAAGCAACCGGTCCTGCAGGGCGAACATCTCTTTTTCCTCGTCTGGCTCGGCGTGGTCATAGCCGAGCAGGTGAAGCACACCGTGGATGGTCAGCAGGGCCAATTCGTGGCCCAGGCTGTGGCCGGCCGCAGCCGCCTGCTCAGCGGCGAATTCCGGGCACAGCACGATATCGCCCAGCATGGACGGTCCCGGTTCGGGGGCGTCGGGGCGACCACCCGGCTCGAGCTCGTCCATCGGGAAGCTCATCACGTCGGTCGGCCCGGGAAGATCCATCCAGCGCATGTGTAGGTCGGCCATCGCCGCGGTGTCCAGCAGCAGCATCGACAATTCGGCGCACGGATTGACGTCCATCTTGGCGATGACAAACCGTGCGACACTGACTAGTTCCGCTTCCGAGACGTCGATGCCTGACTCGTTGGCTACCTCGATGCTCATAAGATGCTCACGCACCCATCATCGGCGACCGCGGGCGCCGGACGCCCGCCGAGCCGCCCGATTCAGCCCCGACCCGGGCTCCTCGTACCGCGCATAAGCGTCCACGATCTCCGAGACCAGACGGTGGCGTACCACATCCACGCTGGTCAGCTCCGCGATATGGATGTCGTCGATGTCTTCGAGGATGTCGACCGCCGCCCGCAGACCCGACCGGGCGCCGCCCGGCAGGTCGATCTGGGTGACATCTCCGGTGACCACGACCTTGGATCCGAAGCCCAGGCGGGTGAGGAACATCTTCATCTGCTCGGCCGTGGTGTTCTGCGCCTCGTCCAGGACGATGAACGCGTCATTCAGGGTTCTACCCCGCATGTACGCCAGCGGTGCCACCTCGATGACTCCAGCGGACATCAGCTTCGGGATCAGCTCGGGGTCCATCATGTCGTACAGCGCGTCATAGAGCGGTCGTAGGTACGGATCGATCTTTTCGCTCAGCGTGCCCGGCAGAAATCCAAGGCGTTCACCGGCTTCCACCGCGGGTCGGGTCAAGATTATGCGGGTCACCTGCTTGGTCTGCAGCGCGTGGACCGCTTTGGCCATCGCAAGATAGGTCTTTCCGGTGCCGGCCGGGCCGATTCCGAAGACGATGGTGTTGGCGTCGATCGCGTCCACGTAGCGTTTCTGGTTGAGCGTCTTGGGCCGGATCGTCTTCCCCCGACGCGACAAAATGTCTAGAGTGAGCACTTCGGCCGGTGACTCGTTGCCTGTGCCGACCAGCATGGCAACGCTGTGGCGCACTACCTCTGGGGTCAGCGACTGGCCGCTGGCCACGATCGCAATCAGTTCGGAGATCACCCGTTCGGCTAGCGCGACATCCGCCGGCTCACCGCAGAGGGTCACCGCGTTGCCGCGCACGTGCAGGTCGGCACTCAGCGTGCGTTCGAGGGCACGCAGATTTTCGTCGGCCGAACCGAGTAAGCCCACGACGAGGTCAGGCGGAACGTCGATGCTGCTGCGAACTTGAGCGTCGGCTTGCCGGGCTCCAGCCGCGTCAGCAGCGCGGGTCTCGCGGGACGTCACCTGGCTTCTGATGCCTGCTTTCTGGCCTATCGACTGGAACCTGTCGAACTGACGAGTGTTGAAGTTTCATTCTAACGCCGGTCAGGGACGGCGTCGGAGCACAACGCACAACGCCGAGCCCGTGCGCGCTCACCTTTATCCGCGATGAGGCCTGTCTGTGTCCGCCCGTTCGATGCCGACGAACGGCAGCCACTCTCGGGCCTGCCAGCTGTGCCTGCCGGTGCGCGGCAACATCCCGACCGTGCCCATGCCGGTCCGCCAAGCCGACGATCACCGCTCAAGCTGGGCCAGCCGTGAGCGTCGGCGCCCCAATGATTCGGGTGGCGGGCTAGTAATCCCTTCGACGGGGGTTTCCACGGGGTCGCTGGTCTGACTGCCGCGCCATTGGAGGGCGCTGATGGCCACGGCGACCTGGATGATCGTGTGGTCGAGGGGTCGGGGTAGGAGTCGTTGGGCGGTTTCGAGTCGGCGTAGCAGGGTGTTGCGGTGGGTGTGTAGTACGTGCGCGGCGCGGGAGGCGTTGCATTGTTCGTTGATGTAGGTCAATACGGTGGTGAGCAGTTGAGGGCTGGCCGATTCGAGGTCCCCGAGGGTGCTGGTGATGAAATCGGCTGCGCTGTCCGGGTTTTCGGTGAGTACCGCGATCATGTGGATGTCGGCGAAGAAAGCCAGGCGCTGTTGGGATCGAAGCCGGGCCAGCATGCGTTGGGTGGCCAGGGCGTCGCGGTGGCTGCGCCGAAACCCGTCGATTCCTCGTGCGGTGGTCCCGACCGCGATGCGGGCATGTGGTGCGTGGTCGAGCACCTGGTGGATTCGGTCGGTGTCGAGGGTTGCCGCGTCGCTGACCCATACCCAGCGGGTGGCCGCGCTGGCGACCGCGATCAGGGGCTGTGGGCATCCCAGTGCGCGGCCGAACGCGCGTGCGGTGTGGTCGAGGTGGTTTTGGTTGTCGTCGGGATCGTCATACCAGATGATGGCGGCGGTGTGGGATCGGTCTAGGGGGTAGCCCAGTTTGGCTTCGGCGCTTTGGCGGCTGATGGGGGCGCCGTCGAGGATCAGTTCGACGATGCGGCGGTGTTCGGCGTGGACGTCGCGGGTCAGTTCGTCGTATTCGAGCTGCATTTGTGCGGCCAGGCCGGCCAGGGTGGCGTCGATGAATTCGGAGGCCGAGCGAAACGGCAGGGTGAGCAGTTCGTGCAGTTCTTGGGGGTCGGTGGTGAGTCCGAACGCGATTTCGGTCCATCGTTGCCAGGCGACGTTTTGTCCGACGCGGTAGACGTCCAGCGCTGAGGCGTCTAGTCCGCGGCGCACCAGGTCGCGGGCCATGCGTAGCGGGTCGGGGCCGAGGTTTGCCGGTACGGGTTGGCCGGGTTTGCGCAGGTTGGCGGTGGCGAAGTGGATCAGGTGGGAGCGGTTGGCGCGGCTGACCACTGTTGCTAGGGCGGGGTCGGCGGCGATGGATGGGTGGGCGGCGAGGGTGGCGCGGTCGAGTTCGTCGAGCCATTCCGGGGTGGGGTGCAGGGCGACTTTTGCTGCTTGGCGGATGAGTTCACGTCCGCGCGGTGTGGGTTTGGGCAATACCACGAGATGAGACTAGTTGCCTAGGTGCGTTGTGCACCACGTTCTGGGGAATGTTGGTGAGGTTTACTCCTTCAGCCGTGGTGGACGTTTAGCCGGTGTGGCGCGTTCGGGATTATTGGGATGAACGGTTACCCACCGCGGCGGCAGCGGGCCGTGCGCCTGCCGAGTCGTCGACATTTAGCGTTCAGGAGGTCTCGATGTCGTTGGTCAGCGTGGCCCCGGAGTTGGTGGTGACGGCGGTACCGGATGTGGCGCGCATCGGGTCGTCGATCGGTGCGCCCGACACCGCGGCGGCGGCGAGACCGACCACCAGCGTGCTGGCCGCCGGCGCCGATGAGGTGTCGGCGGACGTCGTGGCGCTCTTTGGCTGGGTCGCCCGTTGATGGTGATGGGGCCGCTGGGGCGCCCGAGACCGGGCAACGGCGGGGCCGGCGGCTCGGGTGCGCCCGGCCAAGCCGGCGAGTGGGATTCTGACGACCGGCTACCGGCGTGTCACGTCGCAGTATTCACAGTCGCTCGCTGATGCATCCCAACGAGATGTGAGCACACCGACAGCACCCAATGCCACCGCGGCCGCGGTCGATGTCCGCAGCACCGTCGGGCCCAGCCGGACCGCGACGGCGCCGGCATCGGTCAGCGCGGCAAGCTCGTCCGGTGCGATCCCACCCTCGGGTCCAACCACGAGCATCAACGAACCAGCTTGCGCCGCAGCGATATCCACAATCCGCTCGGTCGCCTCCTCGTGCAGGACCAGCACCGCCGCGCCGGCGGCCACCTCTTCTCGGACACGCTGTACAAGCATTGGCGTCGACAACACGCCGTCGACCGGCGGGATGCGCGCCCGACGAGATTGCCGGGCCGCCGAGCGGACCACCGCTCGCCACCGACGCAAACCCTTGTCGACACGCGCCCCGTCCCAGTTCGCCACGCAGCGCGCCGCCTGCCATGCCAGGAACGCGTCGGCTCCGGCTTCGGTGGCCAGCTCGATTGCCAATTCGGAGCGTTCGGATTTGGGCAGCGCCTGCACCACGGTCACCGGTGGCCGCACGGGCGGGACGCTCCAGCGCCTAAGCACCCGGGCCCGCAGCCCGCCACGTCCGGCCTGCTCCACCACACAGCGGGCCAGGCGACCGACACCGTCACCAAGCACCAACTGCTCGCCGGGACGGATCCGCCGCACGGTGGCGGCGTGAAATCCTTCGTCGCCGTCTACGACCGCCACCGCACCGGTGTCGGGCAGTGTGTCGACGTAAAACAGCATCGCCACCATGTGCGGGCCGTGATTAGCGCCCGGTGAAGGTCTCGCGCAACCGGCTGAACAGTCCGCCGGCGGCGGCGTGGGTCGAACGGACGTCGGCCACCTCGCGGTCGCGGCGACCCTTCAGCTCGCGCAGCAGTTCGATGTCCTGGTGATCCAGCCGGGTCGGGACCACCACCTCCACGTGAACGTGCAGGTCGCCACGCGTGTTGGAACGCAGGTGCGGCATTCCTCGACCGCGCAGCGTGATCACCGAACCTGGCTGCGTGCCGGGTGGAATGGTGATCTCGCTCAGGCCGTCCAGGATGGCGTCCACCGTGACCGTAACACCCAGCGCCGCGTCGACCATGGGCACCGAAACCGTGCAATGCAGATGGTCACCTTCGCGGACAAAGACGTCGTGCGCCTGCTCATGGACCTCGACGTAGAGGTCACCCGCCGGCCCTCCCCCGGGCCCGACCTCGCCCTGAGCGGCGAGCCGAACTCGCATCCCGTCGCCGACACCGGCCGGGATCTTGACGCTGATCTCCCGACGGGCCCGGATCCGGCCATCGCCCATGCATTGCTGGCACGGGTCGGGGATAACCACCCCGACGCCGCGGCAGGTGGGACACGGCCGCGACGTCAACATCTGACCCAACAGCGATCGCTGCACGGTCTGCACCTCCCCGCGGCCACCGCAGGTGTCGCAGGGTATCGGAACCGAATCGCCGTTGGTGCCCTTGCCCTGGCACCGGTCGCACAACACCGCGGTATCGACGGTGACCTGCTTGGTGACACCTGTTGCGCACTCTTCGAGATCCAGCCGCATTCGTAGCAGCGAGTCCGAACCCGGCCGGACCCGGCCGATCGGCCCTCGGGACGCCGCGCCCCCACCGAAACCCCCGCCAAAGAACGCCTCGAACACGTCGCCGAGGCCGCCGAAGCCACCGAACCCATTGCCGCCCGCAGCGGCGCTCTCCAGCGGATCCCCGCCCAGGTCGACGATGCGACGTTTGTCCGGGTCACTGAGCACCTCGTAGGCGACGCTGATTTCTTTGAATTTCGCCTGCGCAGCCTCGTCCGGGTTGACGTCGGGATGCAGCTCGCGCGCCAGCTTGCGGTAGGCGCGTTTGATGTCCGCGTCGCTGGCGTTCTTGCTCACGCCGAGCAGCCCGTAATAATCGCGTGCCACGCTTGATTCTCCTATGCCGCGTCTTTATGCCGCTTCTCAAGCGGCTATCCACAAACCCTGCAGCAGGTGCGCGTTCATCGAGCACCCAGGACGTCGCCGATATAAAGAGCAACCGCAGCCACGCTGGCGATAGTTCCCGGATAGTCCATCCGGGTGGGGCCCACCACACCCATACCGCCGTAGACGGTATGGGCGGTACCGTAGGCCGTCGACACCATCGAGGTGCCCACCATCTGCTCAGACGCCGTCTCATGACCTATGCGAACCGTCACCTTGCCGGCTTCCTGCTGAGCCGCCAGCAGCCGCAACACCACCACCTGCTCCTCAAGTGCTTCCAATATTGACCGCAGTGAACCACCGAAGTCCGCAGCGTTGCGGGTTAGGTTGGCGGTACCGCCCAGCAAAAGGCGTTCCTCGGTGTGCTCCACTAGCGACTCCAGCAATACGGTCGCCGCGCGGCCCACGGCGTCGCCCAATCCGCCGGCGCCGCCCAGCTGGCTGGCGAGGTCGGCGACCGCCACCGAAGCCGCTGAAAGCTTCTTGCCTTCCAGCGCCTGGCCGAGTATTTCACGCAGCTGGGCTAGCTGGTGATCGTCGATGACATCGCCGAGTTCGACGATGCGCTGATCAACCCGGCCGGAGTCGGTGATGACCACCATCAGCAGCCGGGCCGGTGTCAGCGCGATCACCTCCAAGTGGCGAACGGTCGACGTTGACAACGTCGGGTACTGCACGACGGCCACCTGGCGGGTCAGCTGCGCCAGCAATCGCACGGCACGGCGCAGCACGTCGTCGAGATCGACACCGGATTCAAGGAAGCTCTGGATCGCCCGGCGCTCGGCCGACGATAGGGGTTTGACGTCCTCGAGCCGGTCGACGAACTCGCGGTAGCCCTTCTCCGTGGGCACGCGTCCGGAACTGGTGTGTGGCTGAGTGATATAGCCTTCGGCTTCCAGCACCGCCATGTCATTGCGGACTGTGGCCGACGAGACTCCCAGGTTATGGCGTTCCACCAGGGATTTGGAGCCGATCGGTTCCTGGGTTGCAACGAAGTCGGCGACGATGGCACGCAGCACCTCAAAGCGACGCTCGTCGGCGCTTCCCATCGACTGCTCACCTCACTTCTTACGCTGCCTGACCGGCTTCATTTTACGTTCTCGGCGGCCACTGACCGTCATCTAGCAGGCGTCTGCCGATGGTCAGGGGGCGTGTGCCCCGACTAACGTGTCCAGCATGATCTCGTCGGGCTTCAGCCACTCGGTAGGGAAGATCCGCCAATGATCTTCAAAGGGGTGCGGGAAGGCAAGCCGTATCCCGAGCATGGACTGTCCTATAGGGACTGGTCTCAGATACCGCCGCAACAGATCCGGCTCGACGAGTTGGTCACCACGACTACGGTGCTCGCGCTGGACCGCCTGCTGTCAGAGGACTCCACGTTTTACGGTGACCTTTTCCCCCACGCGGTGAAGTGGCGAGGCACCACCTATCTCGAGGACGGCTTGCACCGGGCGGTGCGTGCGGCCCTGCGCAACCGCACCGTGCTACACGCGCGAGTGTTCGACATGGACGCGTCACCAGGCGGGCGGCGTAGCTGAACAGCGGGCTGAAGCCGGCCCGCCAATCAGTTCCCTGCGGCCTGCAGCAACTCCATCGCCGATGCGCGTGACAGCATCCAGCCGCCTTGATTCACGAACGTGACGTTCTGCGTGACCGGCGACGAGAGCTTCGGACCCGAGACGGAAACGTCGGCGGTGGCCGAACCGGCGGCCGCCGGCTGGATGTTCGTCACGCTGAACGACAGCGGCAGATCCCCGTGCTCGGCGGCCTTCTTCAGCTTGTGGTCGGCGATGCGCGCCTCGGTGCCCCCGATGCCGCCCTCGACCAGACTGCCCTTGTTCGCAAACGACACGTTGGGATCGGCGAGGCTGTTGAGCAGGCTGGTCAACTGGGCGGCGGTCGGGACGTCAGGGGCGGATGCCGGGTCCAACGGCAGTGGCGCGCCGAAGACGACCGGCTGCATCTGGTATACGACCGGGCCGCCAGCCATGATCGAAGTCACACCGGCCGCAGCGGCGCCGATTGCAGCCGCGGCGGTCAGACCTGCGGCGATCGATTTCACCATCTTCATGGTTGTGTTCTTCCGTTCGTTTGCCCGTCGATTGTGCGTTTGGTTCAAACTACCGGTGCACGCGCCGGGCAAGTCTGTGTCGTAGCTGTGAGCGAGCGGTCAGTCCTCGGCCATGGCGTCACGCAGGCTCTTCGGCCGCAGATCGGTCCAGTTCTTTTCCACGTAGTCCAGGCAGGCGGCACGGCTGGCTTCGCCGTGCACCACGCGCCAGCCGGCCGGGATATCGGCGAACACCGGCCACAGGCTGTGCTGGTCTTCGTCGTTGACCAGCACGAAGAATGCGCCGTTGTCGTCATCGAAAGGATTGGTGCTCACCGCTTCTCCTTGTGTCGTTGTGTTTGGTCGGCGTAAAGATGCCGGCGCCGAGCACCCGGTCCGACAACAAGCCGAGGCAGCTCAGGTTGGGGAACCCGGGCCCCTGGGTGAGTCCGGACAGGGTGGGCAGGAACAGCTTGGGCGTGACGTCGGTGACTGCCAAGTCGTAGCCGATCGCTTCCTGCAGGCGGTCGGCGGTCAGCGGTCCACCCAGTCCCAGCTCGAGCAGGTCGAGGGTGTGCTGACTGAACAGTGAGGTGAACCACAGCGGATCGGCGCCCGAGCCGTCGATGACGAGATCGAATCCGTGCACGGTCTCGAAGTTCTCGCTGCCCCGGTTGGTGCTCAGCGTCAACCGGATCTGCCCCTGACGGCCCACCGCGTGGGCGACCCGGCCACGCAGATGATGGATGCGGTCATCGGCCAGCAGCGCTTCCTGCACGGTCGCCGAGAACACTCCTCGGTCGGTGCGGGCCAGCGCGTCGCGCCGTTCGTCGAACGTCAAGGCCGCCCAGTCGGTCGGATCGGAAAACAGTGAGTTCTCGAAGAATCCCTCGCCGCGGGTGAACAGGGTTACCTGCGGGGAGATGACGGTGATGGTTGAGACCCGATGCCGGAACAGCTCGTTGAGCATCGATGCGGCCGTCTCTCCGCCACCGATCACCGCGACCCGCTCGGCGTTGATCCGGTCGTGGCCGGCGGCACGGTCCCAGAACTGTGCGATTGAGAGCACGCGCGGGTTTCCGGGCAGTAGCGACTTTTCAGCCTGGCCGGGCCCGGTGATCATCAACGCGTCGGCCTGCACGGTGGTCTCGTGGGTGCACAACGCCCAGCGGTCACCGGTGACGGCGAGCCGTTCGACCTCGCCGTGGATCACCTTGAGGCCAATGTGATCGGCCACCCAGGCTAGGTACTGACTCCACCTGCGATGGGTGGGCGCCGGGCGGCCCCGGTCGATCCATTCCGCGAACGACGCGGTGGCGATCAGATACGACTGCCAGCTGTAGCGGGTCATCCGCTCGTCCAATTCTGCGTTGCGCCGTGGCACCAGCGCCGACCGGTAGGGAAAACCGACATCCTTTTCTGGGCTGGTGCCCAGCCGGTGGGCTCCGTCGGTCCAGCCACCGCTGGCCTGCCAGTTGGCCCCGACCCCGATGCGTTCGACGGCGATCACGTCGGGCACGTCGACCCCCATGTCACGCAGCACGGATGCCTTGGCCGCGACCGCCACCGCCTTGGCTCCAGCGCCCAGGACCGCGAGCGTCGGATTCATGCTGTTATCTCCGCCAGCGCGCCCTGCCACAGTGATTGCAGCGTGGCGACGTCGTCGGCGGACAGGATGTCGGGCAGCGTGCGCCACCGCGTGGCTAGCACGGGAGCGTCGGCGGGCCCGAGGAGCGCCGCCAGCACCGTCAGTTCGTGGCGCACCGGCTGTTCGGGTTCAGGCAGTTGCCCCACATCAGCCAGTAGTGCGCGGTCGACCGCCAGATCTCCCACCCCGACGTGCAGGCTACCCAGATAGTTCAGCAGCAGCTGGGGTTCGCGGTGGGCGCGTAGTCGCTCCGCGGTATCGGCGCGCAGGTACCGCAGCAGGCCGTAATCGATGCCGCTGCCGGGTATCCGCGCGAAGTCGGTCGCGCCGTCGCAGTGGATGCGCAGCGGATAGATCGCGCTGAGCAGCCCGACCGTGTCGCTGGTGTCGGCAGTCTTATCGACGTGGACGTCCGCGCGGCCATGCGTCTCCAACGCCAACAGCGGTGCTGGTGTTTGTTGACCGCGTTGCCGGCGCCAGGCGGTCACCATCCGCGCAGCGGCGGTAGCCAGCAGATCGGTCATCGACCGTCCCGTCGAAAGCAGCCGCGCGGTCAGATCGGCGTCGGAGATCGACATGGTGATCGCTAGCTCACCAACCCGGTCGGTCTGCGGCGCCACCCTGCGGGCACCCAACGGCGGATCGGCGCCCTCGAGTTCGGCGACCCAGAAATCAACGCTATCCAGCGCCTTAGCCCGCTGCGCCAGCAGCCGCGACCACTGCCGGTAGCTGGTGTTCTCGCGCGCTGGGCTGGGCGCGCGCCCGGCCGCCAGCGCGTGCAGGCCGGCGTCGAGTTCACCCAGCACAATCCGCCAGGAGGCTGGGTCCATCGCCAGCACATGGGCGGTCAGCACCAGAACACCGGGCCCGTCGGGTTCGCGCAGCCACACCGCCGAGAGCAGTCGGCCGGCCTGGGGGTCGAGACTCGCCAGCGCGCCAAGAGTCTGCTCGGCCACCGCGGTGACCAGTTCACCGCTGACCCAAACCTCGCTGAGAATGTCCGTTTTCGGTTGTGCGACAAGGGCCATCGCATCCCGGTCGAACCGGCACCGCAACACCTCGTGTCCGTCGACGACCGCGGCCAACACGGCATCCAGGCGTTCGCGGGTGATCCGGTCGGGCAACCTGATGACCTCGGTTTGTGCCAGCCGGCGCGGGTCGCCGTACTCGTAGAGCCAATGAGTGTTGGGTAGCACCGGGATCGGCTCGCCGGCATCGTTGGCCGGTGCCTGCCATGCGGCATCGGAGTCAATGGCCGCCGCGAGTTCACGGATGGTGTCGCACTCCACCATCAGCCTGGCCCGCAACGCAATCCCACGACGGCGCGCGGCCTGCACCACCGACAGCGCCACGATGCTGTCTAGACCCATCTGCAAAAAGCCCGCGGTGACATCGACGTTCGAGGTTTCCATGACATCGGCGAACGCCTCGGCCAGCACCAGCTCGGTCGGTGTCTGCGGCGGAGTTGCCGGTCCTTCGGTGACATTGATTGCCGCCAAAGCGTTTTCGTCGATCTTGCCGTGTGGAGTCAGCGGTAACTCGTCGAGGACGACGATATGGTGCGGGACTAGATAACGCGGCAACCGCTCTAGCAGCATCGCCCGCAATTCGGCCACCGGTGGCGGTTGTGGTCCGCCTGCCACATACGCCGTCAGCCGGGGGCCACTGGCATGGCCGCGGGCCGTCACATGGCAACCGTGCACCGCATGGTGGCCGTTGAGCACCGCGGCAATCTCACCCGGCTCGACGCGGAAACCGCGGATCTTCACCTGGTCATCGCTGCGCCCGAGGAACTCCAGTCCACCGTCGGGCAGGCGGCGCACCACATCTCCGGTGCGGTACATTCGGCTACCGCGCCCGTTTGGCTCAGCGACAAAGCGCGCCGCAGTCTCGGCCGGGCGGCCGAGGTAACCGCGGGTCAACTGGGCGCCCGCCAGATACAGCTCGCCGGCGACGCCATCGGGCACCGGCCGCAGCCAGGAGTCCATGACGTAGGCGCGGGTGGTGCAGGTCGGACGTCCGATGACCGGTCGCGCATGCTCAGCAACGGCGGCGACCACGGCTTCGACCGTGGTCTCGGTAGGCCCGTAGCAGTTGAAGGCCGTCATGGCCGTGCGCGCGCAGTTCTGCTGGATCATCCGCCACGTCGCGGCGCCCAAGGCTTCGCCGCCGAGCGCAAGCACCGCCAACGGCGCCCGGTCGAGCAGTCCAGCGTTGTGCAGCTGGGCGAACATCGACGGCGTGGTGTCAATCATGTCCAGACCGAATCGGTCGATCGCTTCGACCAGCGCCCCTGCGTCCCGCTGACGATGGTCGTCGACAATGTGCACCGCGTGGCCGTCAAGCAGTGCGACCAACGGCTGCCACGCCGCGTCGAAGGTGAACGACCAGGCATGCGCGATTCGCAGCGGGCGCCCGAGCCGCTGGGCCGCCGGCCGCAACACGCGCTCGATGTGGTCGTCGGCGTAGGCCGACAGCGCCCGATGGGTGCCGATGACACCTTTCGGGGTACCGGTGGTGCCGGAGGTGAAAATCACGTAGGCCGCCTGGTCCACCGGCACCGTGATGGCACGGTCATCCTCGAGTATGTCAGCGCCAACCGAAGCGGCGAACACGCCCTCATCGATGACCACCGGAGCCGATGTCTGGCGCAAGATCTCGGCGACACGCTCACCGGGCATCGCCGGGTCCAGCGGCACGATCATGCCACCCGCCTTGAGGACCGCCAGCATGGCGGCCACGTAGCGCGGACCACGGGACAGCGCGACGGCCACCGGGGTCTCGCGACTCACGTCCGCGCGGCGCAGCCCAGTGGCCAGCCGGTCGGCCAATGCATCCAGCTCCCGGTACGTCAGCTGACCATCCGCCCAACTGACCGCCACCGAGTCAGGCTGTGCCGCAGCGATTTCGGCGAACCGGGTATGCACCGCGGGTGCCGACGTCGTCACATCCGGCAGGCCGGGTGCGGTCGGATCGTGCTCGCCGTCCAGCAGAATGTCGACGTCGCGCAGCGGCCGATCCCACCGGCTGACCAAGCGCTGTAACACAGCCAGCACCCGCCTGCCGAGGCTTTCGGGCGCCATCGTGCCCAGCGCACCGTCGAGCACCTCCACTAGCAGCGTGAGCTCACCGGTGCTGCGGTGCGCGGCGACGGTCACCGGAAAGTGCGACAAACTCTCTAGCGCCACCGGACGGAACGTCACCCCGTTTGCGACGAACTCCGCGGTGCCCACCACCTCGCCGGGCGGGAAGTTCTCATACACCAGTAGGGTGTCGAACATCTCACCGATACCGGCGATGGCACGAAACTCGTTGAAACCGAGATAGCTGTGGTCGCGCAACATGGCGAATTGACGTTGTAGGACAGCGCATTGCCCGCCGACGGTAGCGCGGGCGTCCAGGCGGACCCGCAGTGGCACCGTATTGATGAACAGGCCGATCATCGTTTCCACGCCGGACAGTTCGCTGGGCCTGCCGGACACCGTCACACCGAACGTCACATCGCCACGACCGGTGAATGCTGAAAGCGTGGTAGCCCAAGCCATTTGAACAAGTGTGCTGATCGTGACGCCACGGGTGCGGGCGGCATCGGCCAGCTCCGCGGTGGCTTCACGGTCAAGGCGCACTTCGGTGCGTCCCGGAATACCCGGCTGCACAGGAGTGTCGGCGAGTGCCGGCGATAACAGAGTCGGGCCGTCCAGGCCATTGAGGTGGTCCGCCCACATTGCGCGGCTAGCCGTCTGATCGCGGCCGGCCAGCCAGCCGATGTAGTCGCGATACGGCCGCGGCGCTGCCGGCAACGCGGCGACGTGACCACCAGCCCGATACAAGGCGAGCAGCTCGGAGACGAACAGCGGCAACGACCATCCGTCGATGACGATGTGGTGCGCGACGATGACCAGATGCCAACATTCGTCCGGTAGTTCGATGAGCAGGAACCGGATGAGTGGTCCGCGGCCGACGTCGAAGCGGCGCCGGCGCTCTTCGGCTGCCAGCGCCCCGACCTCACTGGGGTGGGCGCGCACGTGACGCCAAAGCACCTCGGCACTGGATGGTATTACCTGCACGGGCCGGCTCAGGTTCCCGTGTAGGAAGCTCGCCCGCAGGTTGGGGTGCCGGGTCAGCATCGCGGCAGCGCAGTCGCGAAGCAAGGCGATGTCGAGCGGGCCGGCCGCGTCGGCCGCCATCGCGATCACATACGGGTCGGCCTCTGCGGCCTCAGAGCCGGACTCCGCGGCGACCAGTGTCGCCCTAGAAAACAGTCCCTGTTGCAATGGGCTGAGCGCCATCACATCGTCGATGGCGCCCCGCGCGTCGGCTCGCGTCACGGCCACTGGTCCCATGACGCGGTCAGGGCCGACAGTTCGTCTGGGGAAAGCCCTGATGTGCTCATCGGCGCGTGATGCTTGTCGTCCGGCTCGGCCTCGACGTGAGGCTTGGCGTCGACCGCGGCGGCGAGCTCACACAAAACGGGATGCTCGAAAACCATCCGCGCGGTCAGCGGTATCCCGCCATCTCGAGCCCGGGCAGCCACCTGAGTCGCGAGGATGCTGTCGCCGCCGAGGTTGAAGAAGTCGTCGTAGCGTCCGACCTCCCCCACCTCGAGCACGTCGGCGAGGATGGCAGCCAGCGCGCGCTCGGTTTCGGTGTCGGCGGGCTCGGCCGGCACCGGTGCCGCCTGCGCCGTTGGCAGCCGTTCGATTTCGGCCAGCAGCTCCAGTTGGCCGTCGGCCTTCCACACTCCGCGCTCGCCGTTGCGGTAGAGCCGAGAACCCGGTTGCGCGGCGAACGGATCGGCAACGAATCGGGTCGCGGTCTCCGATGGCCGGGCCAACCGGGCACCGACGGCGGGACCGCCACCGTAATAAACGTCACCCACCACGCCTACCGGAACGGGCTTAAGTGCGTCGTCAAGCAGGTACACCCGGGCCGTTCCGGCGCCCGCATTGGACCGGTCCAAAATGCGCCGTCTGGCTTGCGCGCTGACCATCTCGACCTCGCGCAGCGGTTGGTCCGGACGGTCGGCGAACGCCTCGACGACACGGACTAGCCAGTCGGCGAAGCGTTGTGCGGTGGCGCGCTCATACAACTCGGTGCGGTAGATGACGTGGCCGCGGTACTCGTCGCCGCAGGCGAAGAAGTTGACCGATAGATCGGCTTGCGCGGCATCGAATGTCGGCTCCAGCACGCGCAACGTGGTGTCACCGTCGGGCCCGGTGTCGATGACGTGGTCTTGCGGCATTTGTTCGCGAACGTGCACAACAATGTCGAACAACGGATTGCGGGACAGCGACCGCTGGGGGTTGACCGCCTCCACCACCTGGTCGAACGGCAGGTCCTGATGTGCATACGCTGCCAGCGCCATCTGCCTGGTGCGCTGCAGCACCTCGCGCAGCGTGGGGTTCCCGCGCAGGTCGTTGCGCAACACCACGATGTTGATGAAGAACCCGATGAGCTGGTCCAGGTTAGCCTCGCTGCGACCGGCCACCGGGGCGCCGATGGGGACGTCTACCCCGCCGCCGGCCTTGTGTAACACCACCGCGACGGCGGCCTGTAGCAGCATGAACTCGGTGACACCGAGGTCTCGGCTCACGGCAGCCAATTTGTCGCGGATCGCGGCGCCGAGACGAAATTCGACCGCGTCACCGGCACCGCTGAGCAGGGCCGGGCGCGGGAAGTCCGGGCGCAGACCGGTTTCGCCTGCCAGGCCCCCCAGCTGGCGGATCCAGTAGTCGCGTTGCGGACCGACGATGCCCGCACCGTCGTCGAGTAGCGCCGACTGCCACACGCTGTAGTCGGCGTACTGCACCGGCAGCGGTGCCCACGACGGCCGTTGTCCGGTGCTGCGGGCCCGGTATGCGGTCAGCAGATCGGTGAACAACACCCCAGCCGACCAGTGGTCGCCGGCGATGTGATGCACCACCAGCGACAACACGGTCTGCTCCGGCGTGCTCAGCAGCGCCGCCCGGATCGGCCAGTCGGTTTCCAGGTCGAAAACGTAACCTCGCTCGTTGTTCAGTTCGGCTCGCAGCCACGCGGCGTCGGACCCGGCGGCGCACCGCACCGGCACCTCGGCGGGCGGCTGGATGATCTGGTGTGGCACGCCGCCGATCTCGCGGTAGACGGTGCGCAGGATCTCGTGGCGTGCCACCACATCGGTGATGGCCGCCGCGAACGCGTTGGTGTCGCAGGGCCCATGCAATGCCGCGGCGAAGGGAATGTTGTTGACGGCGTTGGGCCCGTCGAAGCGATAGTTGAACCAGCTACGCATTTGAGACGACGACAATCGCACTGGCCCGTCATGATCCACCCGGGTCAGCCGCGGCCTCGCCGAATCCGAATCCAACGTATCGATGTGTCCGGCCAACGCGGTCACCGTGGCGAATTCGAAGATCTCCCGCACACCGACATCGACGCCGAACGCGTTGCGCACGGCCGCAACGAGTTTGGTTGCCAGCAGCGAGTGACCGCCGAGGTCGAAGAACGAGTCGTCAGCACCCACTCGGTCGCGGCCGAGCAGCTCACCGAACAGTTGGGCAAGGCGCCGCTCGGTGGCGGTCTGCGGCGCGCGGAACTCGGTGTCCGACGCGATCTGCGGTTCCGGCAGCGCGGCGCGGTCGATTTTGCCATGCGCGGTGATCGGAATCTCATCCAGCACAACATAGGCCGCGGGCAGCATATATTCAGGCAGTGCCGCGGCCACCCGGGCGCGGATGCGGTCGAGATCGACGCCGACATCGGCGGGTCCGTCGCCGCCCGCGGCGGGTGTCACGTAGCCCACCAGACTCTTGCCCAGCCGCGGCAGGTCGCTAACCACCACAACGGCCTGCCCGACCGTAGGGTCGACCGCGATGGCCGCTGCTACGTCACCGAGTTCGATTCGGAATCCGCGAATCTTGACCTGCTCGTCGGCACGGCCCACGAACTCGATGTCACCGTCAGCATTGCGGCGCGCCAGATCCCCGGACCGGTACATGCGGGAACCGGGATTAAACGGGTCGGCAACGAATCGCTCCGCGGTCAGCCCGGCGCGGCGATGGTATCCGTATGCGACATGCGTCCCTCCAATATAGATCTCGCCGATCACACCGGTCGGCACCGGCTGCAACGAATCGTCGAGCAGGTGCATGGTGGTGTTGATCTTGGGCCGGCCGATGGGCACGATGCGGGTGCCCTGTGGGCCCACCACTTTAAACCGGCTGGCGTTGATCACGGTTTCGGTTGGACCGTAGAAGTTGTGCAGCAGCGCATCGAATGTCGCGTGGAACTTGTCGGCCACCTCACCGGGTAGCGGCTCCCCGCCGATGGGTACCCGCTGCAACGTCCGCCACTGGCTCACACCCGGCAGCGACAGGAACAGCCCGAGTAGGGACGGCACGAAATGCATTGCCGTGATGCCCTCGTCGCGCAACAGGGCGGTGAGATATCCAATGTCGGTGAGTCCCCCGGGGCGTGGTATCACCATCCGCGCGCCACAGGCCAGCGTGCCGAAGATCTCGGCGATCGAGACGTCGAAGCTGGGTGAGGCGACCTGCAGTAGCCGGTCGGTGTCGTCGACGTCGTATTCGCCCTTGAACCAGACGAAGTACTCGGCGACGGGGCGGTGTGGCACCGCGACACCTTTGGGCAATCCGGTGGTACCGGACGTGTAGATGAGATAGGCCGTGTTGTCTGGCCGTAGCGGCCGGATTCGATCGGCGTCGGTGGGGTCGTCGCTGCGGTATCCGGCCAGCTCACGTACTGGCGTGCGCAGCACCAGTTTCGCGTCGCAGTCGGCGAGGATGAAATCCAGCCGGTCTTGCGGGTAGCTGGGATCCACGGGCACATACACCGCCCCGGACTTGACCACCCCCAAGGCCGTGACGATCAGGTCCGGCGATTTGTCAAGAAGTACCGCGACCCGGTCTTCGCTGCCTATCCCCTGCTCGATCAGCCAGTGCCCCAACCGGTTCGACGCCTCATTGAGGTCGTGGTAGGTGAAGTGTTGGCCCTCATACACCACGGCGGTGGCGTCGGGAGTCCGCGTGGTCTGCTCGTTCACCAGGTCCACGAGGGTTTTGACAGGGGTATCGAACCGCTCGCCGCGCGACACCTCGCGCAGCCTGGCGGCGTCGCGCTCATCCATCAGCGCCAGCCCCGACAACGTGTTGTCGGGGGCGGCCAGCGCATTGTCGAGCAGCACACCGAAGTGTCGAAGCATCTGCTTGGCCAGGGCGGGTTCCAGGATCTCCACCAGGTGTTCGGCCTCGACCAGCACACCCGCGCGGTCGAATTCGACCATGAAGCCCAACGGCAGCTGCGTGATGTTGCTGCGCAGGTCGTAGCGCTCGCACTCGATGCCTGGCGGGTTGAATCCGCCGCCGTCGGGCTCCCGGAAACCGAAGCTGACCCGGGTCATGCGCTCGGCACCGTGCCGGCGATCGGGGTTCAGTTCCCTTACCACGCGGTCGAGGTTGATCCGTTGGTGTGCGAACGCCCCGCTGGCGATGTCGCGGGTGGCGGTCAGCAACTCCCGGAAACTCATCGCCGATTGCGGTCGCAGCCGCATCGCTACCGTGTTGCCGAAATAGCCGATGGCATCTTCGGTTCCGGCGCCACGGTTGAGCACCGGAGCCGCCACGAGGAAGTCGTCACTGTGGGTGTAGCGATGCACCAGGGCACCGAACGCGGCCAGCAGCACCATGTAGGGAGTGCAACCGGTGTTCTTCGCCATCGTGGCCACCCGCGCAGCGGTGTCGGCGGGCAGCCGCAACGTGGCGCGCGCGGCACGCCAACTGGTCGGCACACACGTTCCGGCTGGGCCGGGAAGTTCCAGCGGCTCTGGCGGATCGGCCATGATCGCGCGCCAATAGTTGAGGTCGGCCTCGGTAGTGTCGGGTCCGGATGCGGCCGACGGACGGTGTTCTGGCCCCAGATCGGCCCCTAGGTCAGCTCGCGAGTACGCCTGGGTGAGATCGGTGAAGAACACCCGCCACGAACCATCATCCCAGGCGATGTGGTGGGCCACCAACAGCAGCACGTGTTCGTCGGCAGCCGTGCGCACCACCGTGATTCGCAATGGCGCGTCGCGGGAAAGCTCGAAGGGAGCGCAGAATTCGCGCTGAGCCAACACCTCCAGGCGCAGCCGCTGGGCGCGTTGGGACAGGTCCGTCAGGTCGTATTGTGTCCAGCCGGGGCGAAGATCCGCGTGCACGGTCGGCTGGGCGACTCCGTCGTCGCCGACAGGGTAGGTGGTACGCAGTATCCGATGGCGACGGGCGACGGCGTTGACTGCGTCGCGCAACCTGGCCAGATCGATGTCACCGGTGATGCGGTAGGACACACAGATGTTGAGTAACGCACCGCTGGGGTCGGCCATCTGCACGAACCACATCCGGGCCTGGCCGTCGGAGAGCCGATCGTCAGTGTGCGGGCCAATGTCCTGCGCAGCCGAGGACAGGCCGCGGTCGGCGAGCCTGCGACGCAGCAGCTCCAATCGGGCCTCGTCGAGGCGGGCGCCGATGTCGGCGGTATTAGTCACGCGAAATGTCCACTTTCTGTGCGGTGTGTGAGCGCTCGTCGGCATCTTCGAGTTTCGCGACAAGTCCATCACCGGTGATGTCGCCCATGAGCGTGGCCAGCGACACCGTCGCGCCGATTGATCGTTTGAGTCGGTTACGCAAGTCCAGTGCCAGCATGGAATCGACACCGAGATCGAACAGCGATTCCTGCAGGTTCACCTCGCCGGCCTGCGGGATCCCGAGCACGGCCGCCAATTGGGTGCGCACCGCGTCCACGATCGTCAGGTTGGGGTCGGTTGGACCCTCGTACCGTTCGAATTGCCTGCTGTCCAACAACATCTGCAACCGGGCCGCGTCGGCGGCGAACACTAGCGGGTCGACAGTGAATTCGTGCAGGCTCGCCTCGATCGCCTGCTGGGGCGCCATCTGGCGGAGTCCAGACCGCTCGACGCGGGCGATCGTAACCGCATCCGCGATTCCCCGAGCTGGTTCGCCGGCCTTGGGGGCCTGCCATAGGCCCCATTTCACCGCCACGCAGTGCCTGCCCTGGGCGCGCAGCTGGGCGGCCATCACGTCGAGCAGCCGGTTGGCCGCCGAGTACGCGACCACCCCGTGTCCACCCCACACCCCCATCACCGAGGAACACAGCAGGGTTCGCACATCCGGGCGCAGCGGCCACAGCTCGATCATCTGGGCCAGGCCGAGCACCTTGGCCGCGAAGTTGTCAACGACGGCGGCCGACGTCACCCCCGGTGCGGTACCAGAGATCACGCTGCCTGCCGCGTGCACGATCAACGAGGCGCCGACGCCACCGTATTCGGCTGCAATCGCTGACAACTGGGTGGGATCGGTGATATCGCACGGCGGCGACACGATCACGGTGCCATGTTGCTTTCTGAGCATGGCCACCGTCGCCTGATCCGCGGCGCGCCGGCTGAGCAGCACGATGCGCCGTGCGCCATGCTCGGCGAGATACCGCGCGTAGTGCATCCCGATGGCACCCGCGCCACCGGTGACGACGACATCGTCGAGCACGCCGGAGTCCAACGACCAGTTCGGGACGGCCGGGGCATCGGCGAGGGTTCGCTCGAACAGCGTGTACCCGTTTACCGAGCCGCGTAGCGCGGTCTCACCGAAGCCCCGCAGTACCGCCGTTATGACCGAGACGCCGAGGACCGGGTCCAAGTCCCACGACGGCAAGTCCAGGTGGCTGAAAGTCTGTTCGGGATGCTCGAATCCGATGCTTCGATGCATCGCGGCCAGCGCGGCCTGGCCGGCCGACGGCACCGCGTCCGCTGCGTCGACCTGCTCGGCGCCGACGGTGACCAGACATACCGATTGGCAACGGGCACCGATATGCATCGGATAGTCCAGCAAACCGGCCCCGACGAGGTCGGCGAGTGCACCGGCGGCCCGGACGGCGTCGGTGTGTTCGAAGTCGGGCGCGATCACCAGGATCAACTCGGCGTCCCGCGCAGCACTCAGCTCGGTATCGGGGTGCGAATCAATTGCTGCGCACAGTGTTTGAGCCAGCGCGCGGTGAGCACCGAGATCGAGCACTGCGAGGTGACGGTGCCGCCCAGCGACCGGTGTCGACGGCACCATCCGTTCCCACCGCTCAACCGCAATGGTCAGTCCGGACACCGGCGGCAGCGGTTCGGGGTGCGCCCACATCGGCACCGCACGCATCGGCGCGTTCGGGAACCCGGACAGATCGACGTCGCCGTCGAGTGGGTCACCGCCCAGGTCACCCCACGGGTAGCCAGGGTCAGCGACCGCCGCGCTAACAATATTCGCCGACAACGCATCAACAAACCGCTCGCCACGACGTGCCGACCCGACCAGCACAGCGGGACCGTCCGGCAGGTTGGCGGCGCCCTCACAGTTCTGACCGATCGCAAACAACAGCGCGGGATGGGCCGATATCTCGATGAACGCCCGTGCTCCACAGCGGATTGCCGATTCGACAGCGCGGTCGAAACGCACCGTATGGCGCAGGTTTGCGTACCAGTAGTCGCCGAAAGTGGTGCCTGGCGCCACCACGTCGCCGGTGGTTCCGCCGATGAATTGCACTGGCGCTTCCATAAATTCGGAGTCAGGCAGCTGCTCGCATAATTCATCGCGGAGCGATTCGAGCACGCTGGTATGCACCGGGAAGCCCACGGTGATCCCGCGGGCGAAGTGACCGCTGGACCGGACTGTGTCAACGATGGCCGCTACCGCTTGGCGCTCACCGGACACGGCGACGGTCGAGGAGGCATTGACCACAGACAGTTCCAGCCAGCCGCCGGTGGTCGCGATCAGCGCGCTCGCGTCCTGTTCACCGATGCCCAGCGCCGCCACCGCATAGCGACCAGGCAAGCGGCCCACCACGTTGGCGCGGGCCGCCACCACGGCCACAGCATCCGACAAGGTGATACTTCCTGCGAGATAGGCCGCCGCTACTTCGCCGAGGCTATGACCGACTGTTAGATCGGGCAGCACACCGCAGGAACGCCATACCTCCGCCAGCGCAACGGCATGGACGAACTGCGCGCCTTCGATCTCGATCTCGCAGAACGCTTGCCGCTCATCGGTTCCGGGCGGGGCGATCAGGTATGGCAGCGGCGAGTCGACACCAGCGGCCGCAAATGCGGCGGCGCACGTGTCGGTCGCGGTCCGATAGGTCGGCAGCTCGCGGTAGGCGACGGCGCCCATGCCCGGCCAATGACCACCCTGGCCGGGAAAGACGAACGCCTGGCGCGGGGCCGAGCCCAACGACGACCGCGCGATGAGCGGATGCTCGCGTCCGGCGGCCAGCGCGCGCAAGCCCTCGGCGAGTTCCAGCCGGTCGGCGGCCCGAAGCACCGCCCGATGCCGACGGACCCGTCGGGTCTTGCGCAGCTGCCGAGCCACTTCGGTCACGGTCGTAGCCGGAAAGCGCTCGAGGTAGTCGGCGATGGCCCGAGCGTCCGGCCCGATCAGTTCCTCGGCATGGGCGCTGAGCAAAACCGCAACCCGCCCATCGGGCAGCTGTTTGGGGGCCATCACACCTCCCCACACTCGGGGCCACGCTCGGGCGCGGAAACGGTGTCCGGCATCGAAACGATCACGTGGCTATTGGTACCGCTCATCCCGAACGCGGACACCGCCGCGGTGCGCCATCCGTCAACGGCCCGCCACGGCGTGAGTTTGTCGGCCAGCCGCAGACCCTGTTTCTCCCAATCGATTTCGCGGCTGGGCTCGTCGACGTGCAGTGTCGGCGGGATCGCGGCGTGCTGGGCGGCCAGAATGACCTTCACAAGGCCCAGCCCGCCCGCCGCCGCCTGAGCATGCCCGATGTTTGACTTGACCGATCCCAACAGCGGCCCGCGTCCGGCCGGGGCGGTGCCGTAGCTGGCTGCCAGTGACCGCAATTCGGTGCGATCGCCGAGCCGGGTCGCGGTGCCGTGCCCTTCGACCATCCCGACATCGGCGGGCACAACTGCTGCCTGCGCGATGGCGCGCCGGAGCAGTCGCGTTTGCGCGTCGCCGCTGGGCGCGGTCAGCCCGTCGCTAAGTCCATCGGAGTTCAGGCAACTGGCACGCACCTCGGCGAGGACACGACGCCGGTCAGCGGTTGCCCGCGACCGGCGCTGCAGGAGGAACATGGCGGCGCCCTCTGCCCAGGCGGTTCCGCTGGCGTGCGCGCTGTAGGGCCGGCAGTGGCCGTCGTCGGATAGCGCGTGCTGCTTGGAGAACTCGACGAAATAGCCGGGCGTACCCATCACGCACACGCCGCCGGCGAGTGCCAGGTCGCAGTCGCCGGCCCGGATAGCTTGAACCGCGGTGTGAAAGGCCGCCAGCGCCGACGAACACGAGGTATCGACGGTCAGCGCCGGCCCGGCCAGGTCAAGGGTGTAGGCGATGCGCCCGGAGATGACACCCAGCGACGTCCCGGTGATCAGATGGCCACTGTGGTGGGAGAATTCGGTCAAAGCGGGACCGTATTCGAGCGCCGAGGCACCGACATAACAGCCCACATCGTGACCGGCCAGGTCATCGGGATTGATCCCGCTGTTCTCCAGGGTGCGCCATGCTACTCGCAGCCCCACCCGCTGCTGCGGGTCCATCGCCGTCGCCTCGCGCGGTGAGATGCGGAAGAACTCAGGATCGAATGTAGTTGCGCTGGAAAGGAATCCGCCAAGGTTGTGGATCGGTTTGAATCCGTTTCGACGCGACCCGTCGAACAGCTCGCGAAGTGCCCAACCTCGATCGGTGGGGAACGGTCCGAGTCCCTCGCGCTGTTCGGAGAGCAGTGTCCAGTAGTCGTCGGCGGTTTCGACACCACCGGGTGCCTCGATGGCCAGCCCGACGATGACGACCGGGTCGTTATCGGACATCGGCACTCACCATCCGGGCCACGGCGTCGAGGTGATCGTTGAGATAGAAGTGACCACCATCAAAGTGCGACAGCGTGAAGCGACCGGAGGTGTGAGTCTCCCAACTGGTCAACATCTCCCGGCTGATGCGGTGGTCGCGGTTGCCGCCGACCGCGTGGATGTTGGCGCGGATGCGCACGTCGGGTGGACATGAATAGCCGCTGAGGGCCCGATAGTCGGCCTTGACCGCCGGCACCAGCAGTTCAACGAATTCCTCGTCCTCGAGCAGCACGGGATCGGTGCCGCCAAGATCCACCATGTCGGCCAGGACGTCACGGTCGGCGGTCGGCAACGGTCCGGACGCGGCCACCGTCGACGGAGCCTGACCGGAGGAAGCCCACAGTGCACGTACCGGCACGCCATTGCGCTCGGCGAGGCGAGCGAACTCGAAGGCCACTATCGCACCCATGCAATGGCCGAACAGCGTCAGCGGAGCCGTCAGGTGCCAGTCGCCCGCCTCGAACAGCTCGAGCGCCAGCGCCTCGATGCTGTCTGCCGCCGGGTGGCTGCGCCGGTCAGCCCGCTGCGGGTACTGCACCACGAACGTGTCAACGTCGTTGGCCACTAACGATTTTGCCAACCACCGGTAAGCCGCGGCAGCGCCGCCGGCGTGTGGAAACACCAGCACCGCGCCGGGCTTGTCAGTACCGGTGAACCGCTTCACCCACGGTTTGAAGGCTGGCTGTGCGGGCTGCTCGATCGGATCGAGCGCCGCCATCACGTCGGCACTTGTCATATTCGCGATTTCTAAGTACACCTCGGCGACCAGTTCGAGTCGGTCGGCGTTGGCTTCCCGACCGGTGAGCAACTGGGCCAACGCGGCAATGGTCCTGGCGGCAAACATGTCGGCGACCATCAGGCTCGGCGAATCCAGCCACCGCCGGATACCGGCGACGACCTGGGTCGCAAGCACGGAATCGCCGCCCAGGGCAAAGAAGTCGTCGTGCACGCCCACGGCATCGTTGGCACGGCCCAGGATGTCCGCGACGATGCGGCGCAGTGCCCGCTGAAGCACCGTTCGCGGCGCCGCATAGGGTGCCGATCTGTCGCCAGACCGCTCGACCTCGGCGGCAAGCAGGGCGCCAACCTCCGCGCGGTCGATCTTGCCGCTGTCGGTAAAGGGGATGCGGTCTAGCAGCGTGACGTGGCGCGGAATCATGTGCGCGGGCACCAGATCGGCGAGCTGCTGTCGAATCGACTCCGCGGTCACGCCGGCATCGTCGACGCAGACCGCCGCGGCCAGCACATCGGACCCGCCAGGAAGCACGGTGGCCGCCGCCGCGTGCACACCGGGCAAGCGCTGCAGCGCGGCTTCGATCTCGCCGAGTTCGACGCGGTACCCGCTGATCTTGACGCGGTGATCGGCACGGCCGACGAACTCCAGGGTGCCGTCGTGCCAGTAGCGGGCCAGATCACCGGTGCGATACCAGGTGCGGCCGTCATGCTCGACGAAGCGCTCCGCGGTCAGCTCGGGACGGCCACGGTAACCCCGGGCGATTCCGCGACCGGACACCCACAACTCACCGGCCACCCAATCGGGGCAGTCGTCGCCGCTGTCGGCCACTACCCGGCAGGCGTTGTTGGGAAACGGGACGCCGTATGGCACCGAGGCCCAGTCCGGTGGCAGATTGGCCGCGTCCTGGACCTCGAAAATGGTTGCGTGGACCGCGGTTTCGGTGGCTCCACCCAACCCCGCGAACCGTGCGCTCGGCGCTTGCACCTGCAGGCGGCGGGCCAGGTCGGGACGCACCCAGTCGCCGCCGACGGCCACCGCTCGCAGCGACGACAGCCGGCCCCCGCCGACTTCGAGCAGCATGTCCAACCAGCCCGGCATGAAATTCAACGCCGTGACCTCGTAAGTGTCGATAAGCCGGGCCCAGGCGTCGGGATCGCGGCGCTGCGCTTCGTCGACCACCACGATCGCTCCGCCGGAGCGCAGGGCGGCGAAGATGTCCAGCACCGACATGTCGCACTCCAGCGTCGCCAGGGCAAGCCAGCGATCTGCGGCGCCTAGCTCGAAGTGCCGGATGAAGGTCTCCACGGTGTTCATCGCGGCGTCGTGCGCCACCTCGACACCCTTGGGTTCCCCGGTTGAGCCCGAGGTGAACAACACATAGGCGAGCGCGGTGGGATCGCTAGGCCCGGGCACGAATTCTGCCGGCGCGGCGGCAAGCACGTCAGCCAGCAACAGCGTCGGGACCGGCACCCGCACTTGGCATGGCGGGCCGCAAACGAGCGCTAAGTTGACCGAACCGGTCGCCAGGATGCGCTCCGCGCGGTCGCGGGGCTGGTCGACGCCGATCGGCAGATAGACCCCGCCGGCGGCCAAAATCCCCAGCACAGCCGCCACTTGTTCGCCCGTTTTCGGACCCAGCACCGCGACGGTGTCGCCGACTCGTAGGCCCGCAGCACGCAGCGCCGCGGCCACCGCCGATGCCTGGTCGCGCAGTTGGGCGTAGCTCAAGTCGCCGGAACTGGCGAACACCGCCGGCGCGTCGGGCTGCTGTTGGGCCTGGCGGAAAAACCCGTCGTGCAGCGCCTCGGTGCTGGGGGCGGCGGTGCGACCGTTCAGCGCCGCGCGCACCGCGCGTTGCGCGGCGGGTAGCGCGGACGGGCTCGGCGCATCCCAGGCGTCGTCCCCGGCGGCCAACCGGAGCAATTCGTCGACCTGGTGGGTGAACATGGCGTCGATGACGCCGGGTGCAAAGACCCCCTCGCGGACATCCCAGTTCACCAGCACACCGCCGTCGAACTCGGTGACCTGGGCGTCGAGCAGCACCTGGGGCCCCTGCGAAATGATCCATCCGGGTGTGCCGAATTGCTCGGTGACGTCCGGGCAGAAAAGGTCGCCGAGCCCCAGCGCGCTGGTGAATACCACCGGTGCCAGCACCTGGGTGCCACGGTGGCGGCTGAGGTCACGCAGCACAGACAGCCCGGGGTATGCACTGTGGCCTGCGGCGCTGCGCAGGGCTTCCTGCACCGCCTGCGCCCGCGCCGCCGCCGTGCGCGCACCGGTCAGATCGACGTCGAGCAACAGCGAGGAGGTGAAGTCACCGACCAGCAGGTCGACGTCTGGATGCAGGGCCTGGCGACTGAACAACGGCAGGTTCAGCAGGAACCGCGACGACGCTGACCAACGCGCCAGCACGTTGGCAAAGGCCGCGGCCAGCGTCATCGCCGGGGTGATGCCGCGGGCCCGGGCTCGGGCGAACAACGCGTCGCGGGTCTGCGGGTCTAGCCAGTGCCAGCGCCGGGTGCTGCGGCGCCGGTCGCGTTCGCCGCCGGCCCGGGTAGGCAGCGCGGGCGGATCCGGCAGCTGCGGGATGCGCTGCGCCCACCAGTCCCGGTCGGCGTCGCGAACCGGTTGGGGCAGCGTCTCCTCCGCCTCGATAGCCTGCCGGTATTCCCGGTAGGTGTAGCCCAGTGCCGGCGGTTCACGGCCGTCATAGAGGGCCGCCAGGTCGGCCAGCAAGATGCGGTAGCTCATCGCGTCAGCGGCCTGCATGTCCAGGTCGACATGTAGGCGGGTGCGCTCCCCCGGTAATAACGTCAACGCAAGTTCGAATACCGCACCGTCGAGCTGCTGGTGCGATTTGGCGTCGCGGATCCCCGCCAACCGCTGATCGACGACATCCGGGGCCACGTGACGCAGGTCGGCAACACTGATGGGAAAGTCGCGAGATCCCGCCGCCGGCGGGATGCGCTGGGTGCCGTCGGGCAAGAACTGCACCCGCAGCATCGGGTGCCGCAGCGCCAACCGGGTGGCCGCCGCGCGGAGCCTGTCCGGATCGACCCGGGCACCATCGAACTCGACGTAGAGGTGCCCAGCTACCCCGCCGAGCTGTTGGTGGTCGTGGCGGCCGACCCACATCGCGTGCTGCATCGGCGCCAGCGGGAAAGGCTCGCCTTCCTGGGATAACCCGGCATCCCCTGGTGCGGCAACTGCCGTGGGCGCGACGCCGGTGCCGGCGGACACCAGTTGGGACCAGGCCTCGATTGTGGGTGTGGCGGCCAGTGTGGCGAAGTCGACGGCGATGCCCTTCCGGCGCCAGCGCCCCACCAGCGACATCATCCGGATCGAGTCCAGGCCCTGACCAACGAGGTTGGCGCCGGGGTGCAGAGCATCGGCGCGGACACCGAGCAACTCTGCGACCTCGGCGCGAATGATCTCCGAGCACGCCGTAGCATGCACCACAAACCCTCCCCTGTTAGCACAGGCTGCCCTAATTTTAGTGGTTACCCTATCTTCGAACCACGCACCTGCGCTACCAGCCCCCCTGTTAAGGAGCCCACATGCCACCGAAGGCGGCAGATGGCCGCCGACCCAGTCCCGACGGCGGACTGGGTGGCTTTGTACCGTTCCCCGCGGATCGGGCCGCGTCGTACCGGGCGGCCGGCTATTGGTCGGGGCGAACCCTGGACACCGTGCTCTCCGATGCCGCGCGGCGCTGGCCTGACCGCCTCGCGGTGGCCGACGCCGGTGATCGTCCCGGCCACGGCGGCCTCAGTTACGCCGAACTCGACCAGCGGGCCGACCGGGCCGCCGCGGCGCTGCACGGCCTGGGCATCACGCCAGGCGACCGGGTACTGCTCCAGCTGCCAAACGGCTGCCAGTTCGCGGTTGCCCTGTTCGCGTTATTGCGGGCGGGAGCGATCCCAGTGATGTGCCTGCCCGGTCACCGCGCCGCCGAATTGGGCCACTTCGCCGCCGTCAGCGCGGCCACCGGGCTGGTGGTCGCCGATGTGGCCAGCGGGTTCGACTATCGGCCGATGGCGCGCGAACTTGTTGCCGATCACCCCACCCTGCGCCATGTCATCGTCGATGGCGATCCGGGACCGTTCGTGTCGTGGGCGCAGCTGTGCGCCCAGGCCGGCACCGGTTCGCCGGCACCGCCGGCCGATCCCGGATCGCCAGCGCTGCTGCTGGTCTCCGGCGGCACCACTGGCATGCCCAAACTCATTCCACGCACCCACGACGACTACGTGTTCAACGCGACGGCCAGCGCCGCACTCTGTCGGCTTAGCGCCGACGACGTCTATCTGGTGGTGCTGGCCGCCGGCCACAATTTCCCGCTGGCCTGCCCGGGCCTGCTCGGCGCGATGACCGTCGGGGCCACCGCCGTGTTCGCCCCCGATCCCAGCCCGGAGGCCGCCTTCGCCGCCATCGAGCGCCACGGTGTCACCGTCACCGCGTTGGTTCCGGCACTGGCCAAACTGTGGGCCCAATCCTGTGAGTGGGAGCCGGTGACACCGAAGTCACTGCGGTTGTTGCAGGTTGGCGGGTCCAAGCTAGAACCCGAGGACGCTCGCCGGGTACGCACCGCGCTCACCCCGGGCCTGCAGCAGGTGTTCGGCATGGCGGAGGGGCTGCTGAACTTCACCCGCATCGGCGACCCACCCGAAGTGGTGGAGCACACCCAGGGGCGGCCACTATGCCCGGCCGACGAACTGCGCATCGTCAACGCCGATGGTGAGCCGGTGGGGCCCGGGGAGGAAGGCGAACTCTTGGTGCGCGGGCCCTACACGCTGAACGGCTATTTTGCTGCCGAACGCGACAACGAGCGCTGCTTCGATCCGGACGGCTTCTACCGCAGCGGCGACCTGGTCCGCCGCCGCGACGACGGCAATCTGGTGGTCACCGGGCGCGTCAAGGATGTCATCTGCCGTGCGGGAGAAACCATCGCCGCCAGCGACCTCGAAGAACAGCTGCTGAGCCATCCGGCGATCTTCTCGGCCGCGGCGGTGGGACTACCTGACCAGTATCTGGGGGAAAAAATCTGCGCTGCAGTCGTTTTCGCTGGAGCTCCGATTACGCTTGCGGAGTTGAACGGCTACCTTGACCGGCGTGGTGTGGCCGCGCATACGCGACCCGACCAGCTGGTCGCGATGCCGGCGCTGCCCACAACGCCGATCGGGAAGATCGACAAACGAGCGATCGTCCGCCAGCTCGGCATCGCGACGGGTCCCGTGACGACCCAGCGCTGCCATTGACTGACGTCAACAAGTTGAATTGACTGCGTTGCATGACCGACGGTGTTCCGGCCCGCGGGTCACTTCGATCACGCGGCGCGGTAGCGGTGAGCTCGATGGTGTTGCGGCCCATCACCGGGGCGATTCCGCCAGACGGGCCGTGGGGGATATGGGCCTCGCGCCGGATCATCGCCGGACTCATGGGCACGTTCGGGCCCTCGCTCGCGGGCACCCGAGTGGAACAAGTCAACTCCGTTCTGCCGGACGGACGCCGGGTCGTCGGCGAATGGGTGTATGGACCGCACAACAACGCGATCAATGCCGGACCCGGTGGCGGCGCCATCTATTACGTACACGGCAGCGGTTACACGATGTGTTCGCCCCGAACCCACCGGCGGCTGACATCCTGGCTGTCGTCATTGACCGGGCTACCGGTATTCAGTGTCGATTACCGACTGGCGCCGCGCTACCGTTTCCCGACCGCGGCCACCGACGTGCGGGCAGCCTGGGATTGGTTAGCGCACGTATGCGGCTTAGCCGCGGAGCACATGGTGATCGCCGCGGATTCCGCGGGTGGCCATCTGACCGTCGACATGCTGCTGCAACCCGAGGTCGCCGCCCGACCTCCGGCGGCGGTGGTGTTGTTTTCGCCGCTGATCGACCTCACCTTCCGGCTGGGCGCCAGTCGTGAGCTGCAGCGCCCCGATCCTGTCGTGCGCGCTGACCGTGCGGCCCGGTCGGTTGCGCTGTACTACACCGGAGTCGATCCCGCCCACCACCGGCTGGCGCTCGATGTTGCCGGCGGGCCACCGCTGCCACCGACGCTGATCCAGGTGGGTGGAGCCGAGATACTCGAGGCCGATGCGAGACAACTCGATGCCGACATCCGCGCTGCCGGCGGCATATGCGAGTTGCAAGTGTGGCCTGATCAGATGCATGTGTTCCAGGCCCTGCCGCGGATGACGCCCGAAGCGGCCAAAGCCATGACCTATGTTGCCCAGTTCATCCGCAGTACAACAGCACGTGGAGACCTCTGAACGTTACTGGCGTGCAACCAGATAAGGCGTCAATGTGGATAGCTTTTCGCAAGTCTCCTCGAATTCGCGCTCTGGCTCCGATTCTTCGATGATGCCGGCGCCGGCCCGCAGCCAAGTCCGCCCGCCGACCTGGTATGCCGCCCGCAGCGTCAGCGCGGCGTCTAGCCCGCCATCCGCCGAAAGCATCACCACCGCACCGGAATACAGCCCACGTGGGCACTCATCGAGGCGAAAGATGGCCTCAACGCCAGCTGCTTTCGGGATTCCGGATGCAGTGACAGCAGGAAAAAGGGCTTCCAGGGCGGCCATCCGGTCGCTCGATGGATCCAACCGTGCTCTGATGGTGGAGCCGAGGTGCTGCACACTGCCGCGCTCGCGCACCGTCATGAAATCGATGACCGCAGCACTCCCTGGTTCGGCGATGTCGGTAATCTCCTCAAGCGAAGAGCGCACTGAAATGGCGTGCTCGACAATTTCTTTGGAGTTTGATTCCAGGTCATCACGAGCCAGTCGGTCAATGGCGGGACCACGGCCCAAGGCGCGGGTACCGGCCAACGGCTCGGTGATCACCACTCCGTCGGCGCGCACCGCCGTGACGAGTTCGGGGCTGTAACCCAGAGCACGGATTCCGCCCAACTGCAACAAAAACGACCTCACCGGGGTGTTGTGCCGACGCCCCAGCCGGTAGGTCAACGGAAAGTCGATCGCGAAAGGCACTTCGACACAACGGGACAGAATCACCTTGTGGTAGCGGCCGGCAGCGATTTCATCGACGGCTACCGCCACCCGACGGCGGAAGCCGGATGGATCGTCGGAGACGTCGACGGAGCGGGACTGCGGCACCTCTCGCACCCCGGTGGCGAGTAATCGGTCGATGGCCTCGCGGTGGCGAATCCCAGCATCGAACAGGCGAATCTCCTTTTCGCTCACCATGATCCGGGTTCGGGGCGAAAACACCCGGGCCAGTGGGGTGTGCGGCGCCAGCCGCTGCTGCAACCCATAGCGGTGCACGCCGAATTCGAAGGCGACCCAGCCAAAAGCTTGATCGGTTTCCAGCAACAGCCGATCGACGGCTTCGCCCAGGGCCGCTCCCGGGCGACCCGACCATTGCTGTCGCCGCGTAACGCCATCACGGATGACGCGCAGTTCGTCGCTGTCTAGCTCCACCATCGCCTGCACACCGGCGGCCAGGACCCATTGGCCGTCGCACTCGTAGAGCAGGTAATCCTCGTCGACGGACTCGGTAACCACCGCCGCCAGCTCCGCTGCCAGGTCGGCGGGGTTGACACCGGCGGGCATCGGGATGGACGACGACGCGGTGCTGACGGCGCCTGTCGCGACGCTGAGCTCGGACACAGCTAGTAAATGTAGCCTAACCTACTTAATGGGTCGCAGCCCCCCGGGGTCGTCGCATGTCCAACGTGCTCGACTGGAAGAAAATGCTCGTCGGGAGCAAATGGCACCAGCCGGGGCGGCGACAGGACCCACCCACGGCCGGACGGTCCGCGGACTGCGTTTCGCAGCGTAATCATTTCCGCAGGCAGAGGCGGTCGCGGCCGGTGCTCGCCGGTTACCATGCCCGCCAACTCACGCACACGAAATCGTGAAACCTTTGCCAACCGTTTACTGGCTAGCTACAAAGCAAGGTTTTGCCTTCGCCGGAATTCTCCTAACATCACTCACTAACCACGTAGACCATCCGGTCGACGACGTAGTCGCGGTACGCGTGGCTCGCCAAGCTCGGTATGTCCGCTGGGTCTGCCCAGGCATCGCCCGATCGTTAGCCAGTCAACAGAGAGGACCCGACGATGTTCGTAATCCGGCTCGCCGACGGCGAAGAAGTCCACGGCGAGTGCGACGAGCTGACGATTAACCCAGCAACCGGCGTCCTCACGGTCTGCCGGGTCGACGGGTTCGAGGAAACCACCACGCACTACTCGCCGTCGGCGTGGCGGTCGGTGACACACCGCAAGCGGGGGGTCGGCGTTAGACCATCCCTGGTCTCAACGGCTCAATAAGCCCGAGCCACACTTTCTAGATTCGACTTGATATTCCTGGTCGCTCCCCTGACGCTGGGTGCTTCCTGGATCGCCGCACCAGGTATGGGAGGCGCCAATGCTGCATGAGTTCTGGGTGAACTTCACTCACAACCTGTTCAAGCCGCTGCTGCTGTTCTTCTATTTCGGGTTCTTGATCCCGATCTTCAAGGTGCGATTCGAGTTCCCCTATGTGCTCTACCAGGGCCTAACCCTGTATCTGCTGCTGGCCATCGGTTGGCACGGCGGCGAAGAACTCGCCAAGATCAAGCCGTCCAACGTCGGCGCCATCGTTGGGTTCATGGTGGTTGGCTTCGCCTTGAACTTCGTGATCGGCACCTTGGCATACTTCCTGCTGAGCAAGCTGACCGCCATGCGCCGGGTCGACAGGGCGACGGTCGCCGGCTATTACGGGTCGGACTCGGCAGGGACATTTGCCACCTGTGTAGCAGTCCTGACCAGCGTCGGCATGGCCTTCGACGCCTACATGCCGGTCATGTTGGCCGTCATGGAGATCCCCGGCTGCCTGGTGGCGCTGTATCTGGTGGCGCGGCTGCGGCACCGAGGGATGAACGAGGCGGGGTACATGGCCGACGAGCCCGGCTACACCACAGCGGCGATGATCGGAGCGGGGCCCGGCACGCCCGCCCGGCCCGCTCACAGCGACAGCCTCACGGCCCAAGCCGAGCGCGGCATCGAAGAAGAGTTGGAGCTCTCGCTGGAAAAGCGCGAGCATCCAAATTGGGATGAAGACGGCGTCAAAGACAGCGGCACGAATGCGTCGATCTTCTCACGCGAGTTGCTGCAGGAAGTTTTCCTCAACCCGGGGCTCGTTCTCCTCTTCGGCGGCATCGTCATCGGCCTGATCAGTGGACTGCAGGGACAGAAGGTCCTACACGACGACGACAACTTCTTTGTGGCGGCATTCCAGGGCGTACTTTGCCTGTTCCTGTTGGAGATGGGCATGACGGCGTCGCGTAAGTTGAAGGATCTGGCGTCGGCGGGCAGTGGGTTCGTTTTCTTCGGCCTGCTGGCACCGAATCTGTTTGCGACGCTTGGGATCATCGTGGCCCACGGCTACGCATACGTCACTAACAACGACTTCGCGCCGGGCACATATGTGCTGTTCGCGGTGCTCTGCGGCGCGGCGTCCTATATCGCCGTCCCGGCCGTGCAACGGCTTGCGATCCCCGAGGCCAGTCCGACCTTGCCGCTGGCCGCGTCGCTGGGTTTGACGTTCTCCTACAACGTCACGATCGGGATCCCGCTGTACATCGAGATCGCCCGCATCGTCGGGCAATGGTTCCCTGCCACCGGGGCTTCGATCGGTTAGCCCAGCAGAGTGCGCACCACCGCGTCGGCCAGCAATCGCCCCCGGCCGGTGAGGACCAGTCGGTCGCCGTGGTAGTCCAGCAATCCGTCGGCCAACACCGCCTCGGCACGTTCCCGTTCGGCAGCCCCTAGCCGGGCGAGCGGTAGCCCCTGGCGCAGCCGGACCTTCAGCAACACGTCTTCGGTGTGCAAAGCGTCGGCGCCCAGCTGCTCGAAGCCCGCTACCGGCAACGTCGCCCCGGCCAGTATCTCGGCGTAAGTGTTGGGGTGCTTGACATTCCACCAGCGTGTCACGCCAATGTAGCCGTGCGCGCCCGGACCTGCGCCCCACCACTGGCCACCGTCCCAATAACCCAGGTTGTGCCGGCACTCGCCGCCCGGTCGACACCAATTGGACACCTCGTACCAGGCAAACCCGGCCGCCGACAGCCGAGCATCGACCAACTCGTAGCGATGCGCCAGCACGTCGTCATCGGGCGCGGCCAGCTCACCACGCCGAACCCGGCGAGCCAGTGCCGTGCCGTGCTCGACGACCAAGGCATACGCGGACACATGATCCACACCGGCCTGCACCGCGGCGTCCACTGAGCGCACCAGGTCGTCGTCGGACTCCCCCGGGGTTCCATAGATCAGGTCGAGGTTGACGTGTGTGAAGCCCTCCGCTATCGCCTCGGTGGCCGCGGCCGCCGCCCGGCCCGGCGAGTGCACCCGGTCCAAGGTTGCCAGCACCCTCGGGGCCACCGACTGCATGCCGAGCGACACCCGCGTGTAACCGGCCGCGCGGATCGTGGCGAAGAACTCCGGCCACGTCGACTCGGGGTTGGCCTCGGTGCTGACTTCGGCGTCGGGCGCCAGCACAAAGTGGTCCCGCACCATGTCCAGCAACGTGGCCAGGCGCTCCCCCCCGAGCAGCGATGGCGTCCCGCCACCCACATACACGGTATGCACCGTCGGTGCGTCCAGCTTGGCGGCCGCCAGTTCGAGCTCCGCCCGCAGCGCCAGCAGCCAACGGTCCGGGCTGACGCCACCCAGCTGGGCCGGGGTGTAGGTATTGAAGTCGCAGTACCCGCAACGGGTCAGGCAGAACGGGACGTGCAGGTAGACCCCGAACGGTTGTCCGGGCATGGGCGCCAGGCCGGGCAGCTCAACTGGTGCCTGCCGAAATACCATGCCAAATCATCGCATAGCGCGTACCAGCTAGGGTGGCCAGCAATGTAACGCAGGCACACCTCAATCGTCCCTGCTCCCCGAACAACCTCCAGTCTCGGCCGCGAGGAACGTCAGGATGTGGGTGAGCGAGCCCAGCGGTGCGTCTCCCTGACTACAAGAACTACATTTCGGCCACGCACCCGGGCCTTGGGTTTTCATAATGTTGTCTGCGACCTCGATCTGTTGCTGGGGACTCGCGGCCGCCGGCGACCCGACACCACCGTTGGAATCCCACGTCGCCTGGCTGATCTGCAGACCACCGTATAACCCGTTACCGGTGTTGGCCGCCCAATTGCCGCCGGATTCGCATTGCGCGATGGCGTCCCAATCGATGTCGTCGGCTTTCGAGCTGATGGTGGACAGACCCAACAACGCGACAAACATGGTCGCGACAACGGCGGTTTCGATGAACACCGTGCATACGATCCTGGCGCACCTGTCACGTGGTCGGCCAGCACCCGCAGTAGTAAGCAAACCCGGTGTCATAGCAGCTCCACCTTGCTGGCCAGCCAGCGGCCGTTCACCTTGTCCATGATCACCTTGATCCGACTGCGGTCGATCTGCGGCGTTGGGCTGTTCCGGTTGCTGACCGACTGGTCGATGAACATCAGGACCACTACCTTGTTCGTGGTGGCTGATTTGACCGACGCCGCCACGACGGTCCCGTGGGTGGCCACCCGATTGTCGGCCAGCAGTTGGCGAAGGTGCGCACTGGATTTGCCGTACTTATCTTTGAACTCGCCGGTCGAACCCTCGAGAATGTCCCTCATGTTGTGGTCGATCCGCTCACAGTCCATGGTGGCCAGCTTGACGACATAGCTGCGTGCGGCCTGCAGTGCCTGGCCGGCGGCGACGTCTGTCTGATGCTTCTCAAAGAGCACCCATCCGCACCATCCAGACCCGGCCAACGACACAACCACCGCGACGGCGCCAACCCAGCCAATCACCGATCTGGTTAACCGACCGCGGCCGGGAGTTTCGGCCGGTTCGCCGGTGCCGCCTGGCTCACTTGCACCGTGGCCCCGGCCGAAGATGGCCATTCTGCGCACGATTGACCTCGATCACTATCCGCTAAGACAACTATCTCAGTAGTCATATTTGGTCACATCTGTCACTCCTGTCAACGTCAGGTGCGCGTCTCCCAGCGGATTCCCGGGTCGGCCTATCCATCCATCCAGGCTTGTTGCGTAGTTTTGATCATCGTGAAAAGAAATTTGACCAGGTCGCGCAGCTGCACGCCATCCATGGCAGAATGTCACCGTGACCGCCGCCAAGAACCCGCGCCCCGATCTGCGAATCGCGCTGGTGGCTCGGCGGCACATCGACCTCAAGCGGGTCTGCAGCTGTGGCTGTCGGCCTTGACGCCGTAAACCCAGCCCACCTGTATCTGCAGCCGGCGACCGGATCTGCCCCTCCCGGAACAAGCGGCGTTTAGCGCGTCCTAGGTCGGCGATGTCCGCGAAGGAGAACCCCCAAATGACCACTGCACGTCCCGCCAAGGCTCGAAATGAGGGCCAGTGGGCGCTGGGACATCGCGAGCCACTCAACGCCAACGAAGAGCTGAAGAAGGCCGGCAACCCGCTCGACGTGCGGGAGCGCATCGAAAACATCTACGCCAAACAGGGTTTCGACAGCATCGACAAGACCGACCTGCGAGGGCGCTTTCGCTGGTGGGGCCTGTACACCCAGCGTGAGCAGGGCTACGACGGCACCTGGACCGGTGACGACAACATCGACAAGCTCGAGGCCAAATACTTCATGATGCGGGTGCGTTGCGACGGCGGCGCGCTCTCGGCTGCCGCGCTGCGCACGCTGGGCCAGATCTCGACGGAGTTCGCGCGCGATACCGCCGATATCTCCGACCGGCAGAACGTGCAATACCACTGGATCGAAGTGGAAAACGTCCCTGAAATCTGGCGACGGTTAGACGATGTCGGACTGCAGACCACCGAGGCGTGCGGTGACTGCCCGCGGGTAGTGCTGGGCTCGCCGTTGGCCGGCGAGTCGCTCGACGAAGTGCTCGACCCGACCTGGGCGATCGAGGAGATCGTGCGTCGCTACATCGGCAAGCCCGACTTCGCCGACTTGCCGCGCAAGTACAAGACCGCCATCTCTGGCCTGCAGGACGTCGCGCACGAGATCAACGACGTCGCCTTCATCGGCGTCAACCATCCCGAGCACGGACCAGGCCTGGATCTGTGGGTGGGCGGTGGACTGTCGACCAACCCGATGCTGGCCCAGCGGGTCGGCGCCTGGGTTCCACTGGGCGAAGTGCCCGAGGTGTGGGCGGCGGTCACCTCGGTGTTTCGCGACTACGGCTACCGGCGACTGCGCGCCAAGGCCCGGCTGAAATTTCTGATCAAAGACTGGGGCATAGCGAAGTTCCGCGAAGTGCTCGAAACCGAGTACCTCAAGCGTCCGCTGATCGACGGTCCGGCCCCCGAACCGGTCAAGCATCCGATCGACCACGTCGGGGTGCAACGACTCAAGAACGGGCTCAACGCCGTCGGAGTCGCCCCCATCGCCGGGCGGGTATCGGGCACCATCCTCACGGCGGTCGCCGACCTGATGGCGCGGGCCGGTTCCGACCGGATCCGGTTCACCCCCTACCAGAAGCTGGTCATCCTCGACATTCCGGACGCCTTGCTCGACGACTTGATCGCCGGTCTGGACGCGCTGGGGCTGCAGTCGCGCCCGTCGCATTGGCGCCGGAACTTGATGGCGTGCAGCGGGATTGAGTTCTGCAAGTTGTCATTCGCCGAAACCCGGGTTCGAGCACAGCATTTGGTGCCCGAGCTGGAACGCCGGCTTGAGGACATCAACTCGCAGCTCGACGTACCGATCACCGTCAACATCAACGGCTGCCCGAACTCATGTGCGCGAATTCAAATCGCCGACATCGGATTCAAGGGACAGATGATCGACGACGGACACGGCGGCTCCGTCGAAGGCTTCCAGGTGCATCTGGGCGGACACCTCGGCCTGGATGCCGGATTCGGCCGCAAACTGCGCCAGCACAAGGTCACCAGTGACGAACTCGGCGACTACATCGACCGGGTGGTGCGCAACTTCGTCAAACACCGCAGCGAAGGTGAACGCTTCGCGCAGTGGGTCATCCGGGCCGAGGAGGACGACCTGCGATGAGCGGCGAGACAACCAGGCTGACCGAACCGCAACTACGTGAGCTGGCCGCGCGCGGAGCTGCCGAACTCGACGGCGCCACCGCCACCGACATGTTGCGCTGGACCGACGAAACCTTCGGCGACATCGGCGGCGCCGGCGGCGGCGTGAGCGGACATCGCGGGTGGACAACGTGCAACTACGTAGTTGCTTCCAACATGGCTGATGCGGTGCTGGTGGATCTGGCCGCCAAGGTGCGACCGGGCGTACCGGTCATCTTTCTTGATACCGGCTACCACTTCGTCGAAACAATCGGCACCAGAGATGCGATCGAGTCCGTCTATGACGTCCGGGTGCTCAATGTCACTCCGGAGCACACAGTGGCCGAGCAGGACGAACTGCTGGGCAAGGACTTGTTCGCCCGCAACCCCCATGAATGCTGCCGGTTGCGCAAGGTCGTTCCCCTGGGCAAGACGCTGCGTGGCTACTCCGCGTGGGTGACCGGGCTACGGCGGGTCGATGCACCGACCCGGGCCAATGCCCCGCTGGTCAGCTTCGATGAGACGTTCAAACTAGTGAAGGTCAACCCGCTGGCGGCGTGGACCGACCAAGATGTGCAGGAATACATTGCCGACAACGACGTGCTGGTTAATCCGCTTGTGCGGGAAGGCTATCCGTCGATCGGTTGCGCTCCGTGCACAGCCAAACCCGCCGAAGGCGCCGACCCGCGCAGCGGACGCTGGCAGGGGCTGGCCAAGACCGAATGCGGGTTGCACGCCTCGTGACCGCGCCGGCGACGATGCAGAGCGCAGCGATGCTGAGGAGCGGCGCCATCGAAGCACCGCCGGCGACGATGCAGAGCGCAGCGATGCTGAGGAGCGGCGCCATCGAAGCACCGCCGGCGACGATGCAGAGCGCAGCGATGCGGTGGGGGCACCTCCCGCTTGCGGAGGAGAGCGGCACCATCGCGCCTCAGCTCGTCCTCACCGCACACGGCAGCAAAGATCCGCGATCGGCCGCCAACGCACGGGCTATCGCGGGCCGGCTGGCGCGCATGCGGCCCGGGCTCGACGTGCGGGTCGCGTTCTGTGAGCTCAACTCGCCCAACCTGGTCGACGTGCTCAACCGCTGTCGAGGAGCAGCTGTGGTCACCCCGCTGCTGCTGGCCGATGCCTACCATGCTCGCGTCGACATCCCTGCCCAGATCGCCAGCTGCCGCGTTGGTCACCGGGTACGCCAGGCCAGTGTGCTGGGTGAGGACATTCGGCTGGTGTCAGCGCTGCATGAGCGCCTCACCGAGCTGGGGGTTTCGCCGTTCGACCACACACTGGGGGTGGTCGTGCTCGCGATCGGCTCATCGCATCCCGCGGCCAATGCGCGCACCTCGACGGTGGCGTCAAGGCTGGCGGAGGGGACCCAGTGGGCCGCGGTGACGACCGCTTTCATCACCCGACCGGAGGCTTCGCTGGCCGATGCCACCGATCGGTTGCGACGCCACGGTGCCCGTCGGATGGTCATCGCGCCATGGCTGCTCGCCCCTGGGATACTGTCTGACCGGGTACGCGGATACGCACGGGAAGCCGGCATCGCGATGGCACAACCGCTGGGTGCACACCCGATGGTGGCCGCGACCATGTGGGATCGCTACCGACAAGCCGTGGCCGGTCGGATCGCGGCCTAGGTCTTCTCGAAGGTCTGCTGGAACGGATGTCCTCTGGTGAGTGTTTGGTTGCGAGCGGGCGCCTTGGTGGCTGCAGTGATGCTGTCGCTGAGCGGATGTGGCGGCTTCCACGCGGGTGCGCCAAGCACGGCCGGTCCGTGCGAGATCGTCCCCAATGGCACGCCGGCGCCCAAGACACCCCCGGCTACCGTGCCTTCGTCGCGCAACCTCGCGACCAACCCCGAGATCGCCACCGGCTACCGCCGGGACATCACCGTGGTGCGGACCGCCCACTATGCGGCAGCCACCGCCAATCCGCTGGCCACTCAGGTGGCCTGCCGAGTATTGCGCGACGGTGGTACCGCCGCCGATGCCGTCGTGGCCGCCCAGGCGGTGCTGGGGTTGGTCGAACCGCAATCCTCCGGGATCGGCGGCGGCGGATATCTGGTGTACTTCGACGCCCGCACGGGCTCAGTGCAGGCCTACGACGGCCGTGAGGTGGCCCCAGCGGCCGCCACCGAGAACTACCTTCGCTGGGTCAGCGACGTCGACCGCAGCGCGCCCAGGCCCAACGCCCGAGCCTCGGGACGGTCGATCGGAGTACCGGGCATCCTGCGAATGCTGGAGATGGTGCACAACGAGCACGGGCGCACACCCTGGCGCGACCTCTTCGGCCCCGCGGTAACGCTGGCCGATGGCGGTTTTGACATCAGCGCCAGGATGGGCGCGGCCATCTCCGACGCTGCGCCGCAACTGCGAGACGACCCGGAGGCTCGCAAGTATTTCCTCAATCCCGACGGCAGCCCGAAACCCGCGGGAACCCGGCTGACGAACCCCGCGTACTCAAAAACCCTGTCCGCCATCGCCTCCGCCGGCGCCAACGCCTTCTATTCCGGCGACATTGCCCACGACATCGTGGCGGCGGCGAGCGACACATCGAATGGCCGCACGCCGGGCCTGTTGACCATTGAGGACCTGGCGGGTTACCTCGCCAAGAGACGCCAACCGTTGTGCACGACCTATCGCGGCCGGGAGATCTGCGGCATGCCATCGTCGGGTGGCGTCGCCGTGGCCGCAACCTTGGGCATCCTCGAGCACTTCCCGATGAGCGACTACGCGCCCAGCAAGGTCGACCTCAACGGCGGTCGCCCGACCGTGATGGGGGTTCACCTGATAGCGGAGGCCGAACGGCTGGCCTATGCCGACCGCGACCAATATATCGCTGACGTCGATTTTGTCCGGCTGCCCGGCGGCTCGCTCACCACGCTGGTTGACCCGGGCTACTTGGCAGCACGCGCCGCGCTAATCTCGCCGCAACACAGCATGGGCAGCGCCAGACCGGGGGACTTCGGCGCACCGACGGCCGTCGCCCCGCCAGTGCCTGAGCATGGCACCAGCCACCTCAGCGTCGTCGATTCGTACGGCAATGCGGCCACGTTGACGACGACGGTGGAATCTTCGTTCGGCTCCTACCACCTGGTGGACGGATTCATCCTCAACAACCAGCTGAGCGATTTCAGCGCCGAGCCACACGCTACTGACGGATCACCGGTGGCTAACCGGGTCGAGCCTGGGAAGCGACCGCGCAGTTCGATGGCACCGACGTTGGTGTTCGATCACTCGTCGGCGGGGCGCGGTGCGCTGTACGCGGTGCTCGGTTCTCCGGGCGGCTCCATGATCATCCAGTTCGTCGTGAAAACACTTGTGGCGATGCTGGATTGGGGTCTGAATCCGCAGCAGGCGGTTTCCCTGGTCGATTTCGGCGCCGCGAACTCGCCGCACACTAACCTCGGCGGTGAGAATCCCGAGATCAACACTTCCGACGATGGTGATCATGACCCGCTGGTGCAAGGCCTGCGCGCGCTGGGGCATCGAGTTAATCTTGCCGAGCAATCCAGTGGGCTCTCGGCGATCACCCGCAGCGAGGCGGGTTGGGCCGGCGGCGCCGACCCACGCCGCGAAGGCGCGGTCATGGGCGACGATGCCTGAGCCGTTCGCCGGCGGGCGGCCAAACGAACGCGGACCACTTCGAGCCGATAATTTTGCCGGCCCTCTCGGGCTTTGTCTGCGGTTTTACCGGCTCGGTGCATTCGCGCGCTAGCCGATAGGGTCTATCGCCATGTCCGGTGCCACGGTGGGTGCGCGCGAAATCACCATCCGCGGAGTCGTCCTGGGCGCATTGATTACCTTGGTGTTCACCGCGGCCAACGTGTACCTGGGGCTAAGGGTTGGATTGACATTCGCCACTTCCATACCGGCCGCGGTGATCTCGATGGGCGTGCTGCGGTTGTTCGCCAACCACTCAGTGGTGGAGAACAATATTGTTCAGACGATCGCGTCGGCGGCCGGCACGCTGTCGTCGATCATCTTCGTGTTACCGGCACTGCTCATGATCGGCTGGTGGAGCGGGTTTCCGTACTGGACAACGGCGGCGGTGTGTGCACTGGGCGGGATCCTTGGCGTCATGTACTCAATTCCGTTGCGCCGCGCACTCGTCACCGGATCAGACCTGCCGTACCCAGAAGGCGTTGCCGGAGCCGAGGTTCTCAAGATCGGTGACTCCGCACGGGAGATGGAGCACAACCGTAGGGGAATTGGGGTAATCGCCCTGGGCGCGGCAGCGGCGGCGGGATATGCACTGCTGGCATCCCTGCGGGTGATCAACAACTCACTGTCGGCCACCTTCCGAGTAGGTTCCGGTGCGACGATGATCGGTGCCAGCTTGTCGCTGGCGTTGATCGGCGTCGGTCATCTTGTTGGCGTCACCGTCGGTGTCGCAATGATCGTCGGATTGGCTATCGCCTTTGGGGTAATGCTGCCAATACGGACAGCCGGCCAACTGCCGCCGGACGGGGACTACGCCGTCGCCGTCGCCAGAATTTTCTCGACGGACGTGCGGTTCATCGGGGCGGGCGCCATTGCGGTGGCGGCCGCCTGGACGTTCTTGAAGATCCTGGGGCCGATTCTGCGTGGCATCGCCGACGCCGCGGTCTCAGCTCGAACCCGACGCCGAGGGCAAGCGGTTGGCCAGACCGAGCGCGACATCCCGATCCACATCGTGGCCATGGTGGTTCTTCTCTCGCTGATCCCAATCGGATGGCTGCTCGCGGACTTTACCGACGGGACACCGCTCGATGACCGCAGGCCCGGCGCCATCGCCGCCGGGGTACTGCTCGTCTTGGTCATCGGGTTGATGGTCGCTGCGGTCTGCGGTTACATGGCCGGGTTGATCGGCTCGTCGAACAGCCCGATCTCGGGCGTGGGCATTCTGGTGGTGGTGCTGGCCGGTCTGCTGATCAAGACTGCGTATGGTCCGGCCACCGGCTCGCAGATTCCGGCCCTGGTGGCCTACACCGTGTTTACCGCTGCATTGGTCTTCGGCGTGGCGACTATTTCCAACGACAATCTGCAGGACCTCAAAACCGGCCAACTCGTCGGCGCTACCCCATGGAAGCAGCAGGTTGCACTGATCATCGGCGTGCTCGTCGGGTCGGTGGTGATGGCGCCGATCCTGCAGCTGATGCAGGCTGGATTCGGGTTCCAGGGGGCGCCGGGCGCAACGGCCAACGCATTGGCCGCCCCGCAAGCCGCGCTCATGTCCGCGCTGGCCAAGGGAGTATTTGGTGGCTCGCTGAACTGGTCGCTGGTCGGTGTAGGGGCCTTGACCGGCGTGATAGCGGTCGCGCTCGACGAGACACTGGCCAAGACGACAACCAACCTTCGGCTGCCGCCACTAGCGGTGGGTATGGGTATGTACCTGCCGGCCGCACTGACGCTGATGATCCCGATCGGCGCATTCCTCGGGCGGATCTATGACTCCTGGGCGCGGTGGTCTGGGGATGACGACGAGCGCAAGAAACGGTTGGGCGTCATGCTCGCGACGGGCCTGATTGTGGGCGAAAGCCTATACGGGGTGCTCTTTGCCGTCATCGTCGCGACAACTGGCAAAGAGGAGCCGCTGGCCATGGTCGGCGACGGATTCAGGTTTGCCTCCCAGCCGCTGGGAGCCATCGTCTTTGCCGGCCTCCTCGCTTGGCTCTACCAGCGCACCCGGGTCACAGCGTCGTACCGGCTGGCAGCGCCGGCCGGCAGCTCCAAGCCACTGCCCGATTTGCCTGGGTAACCGCATTGCGCCCGAGGGGTCCGGCTTTTCACAGCAACTTCACGGTTGACATCCACCTTGGCTCGCAGCTCTGCGAGGCAGCCTGAGGTGACAAAGCCGGCGGCCCGACACATGCAGCCGAGTTGGCTGGCTCGGAAGGGGGACAGAGTTGACCATGACAGCGAGTGTGGCCAAGGTGACAGCTGCACGCCCGGAGCCAAGCGCGGCGTGGGCTGAAGCCCGGCGGCGGGTACGCCAACGCCGCGAGGACATGCTGCGCCATCCTGCATTTCTGTCCAAGCAGCTCCCTGCCGAACCAGCAGACGACGACGGCGTCGCGGCCGTCTACGACATCGCGATTGCGCGTCGGCGCCGACCTGCTTGAGCGGGTCCCGGCGGGTCAACGTCGGCGGCTGCCGGGTAAACCGGCAATCGACGACCGGGCCTTGGCGGGCGCGTCGCGTTCTGCCAGCTGAACTCGCCGAGCCTGGTCGATGTGCCTGGGCTGGTGCCCGCGATGCCCTTGGACGCGCTCCGGCCGGCGAGACAGCCGACGAGTGGCTTGGGCGAATGCGCCACGATGCGTCGGCCAGAGGCGGGTAACGAGAAGGTGGCGGTGATCTGGGAAAGCCTGGATGTCGTTCCCCCCGAGTCGCTATAGTCAACTGCGCCGATGGGTCAATGCTGGCCAGGCGATGCTCTGGTCGACATGGCTTAGCAATCCTGACATTTTGGAGGTGCCGGATGTCGTTCCTGATTGCTTCGCCGGAGGCGCTAGCGGCGACAGCCACATATTTGACAGGTATCGGTTCGGCAATCAGCGCGGCGAACGCGGTCGCGGCCGCCCCGACAACAGAGATCCTGGCGGCGGGGACCGACGAGGTGTCCACCGCCATCTCAGCGCTGTTCGGCGCTCATGCCCAGGCATATCAGGCGCTCAGCGCCCACGTGGCGGCATTTCACGACCAGTTCGTGCATACCTTGACCGCCGGTGCCGGCTCATACATGGCCGCCGAGGCCGCCGCCGCCTCGCCTCTGCAGGCTTTGCAGCTGGAGCTGCTCAACGCCATCAATGCACCCACCCTGGCGCTGTTGGGACGCCCGTTGATCGGCGACGGCACCGATGCGGCGCCGGGGAGCGGGGGGGCCGGCGGGGCCGGCGGCATCTTGATCGGCAACGGCGGGACCGGCGGCGCCAGCGACTTAGCCGGGACCGGCCGCGGCGGGGTCGGCGGGGCGGGCGGCGCCGGCGGGCTCTTCGGCATCGGCGGCGCCGGCGGGGGCTGCGGGTCCGCGGTGGCGATCGGGGGTGACGGCGGGGCCGGTGGCGCCGGCGGCGTGTTCAGCGGCGGCGGCGCCGGCGGGGCCGGCGACGCCATCGGGGGTAGCGGCGGCGCGGGCGGCACCGGTGGGCTGTTGGGTGGTGGCGGCGGCGCGGGCGGCGCCGGCGGCGCCGGCGGCAATGGCGGGGGCGCCAGCAACAGCGCAAGTATCGGGGGTGACGGTGGGTCCGGCGGCGCGGGCGGCATGCTCTACGGTGCCGGCGGCGTCGGCGGCAACGGCGGGGCCGCGGTCGCTATCGGGGGTGACGGCGGGGCCGGCGGCAGGGCCGGAGCGATCGGCAACGGCGGTGACGGCGGCAACGGCGGGACTTCCAACACCCCCGGCGGTAGCGGCGGCGACGGCGGCAATGGCGGGAACGCCGGACTGATCGGCAACGGCGGTAACGGCGGCAACGCCGAGATTGTCATCTCCGGCGGTAGCGTCGCCGGCACCGGTGGCAACGGCGGGTTGCTGTTGGGCTTCAACGGCACGAACGGGCTGCCGTAGCGGGCGAGCCCGCCGGCCTCTGGATCACGTCGATGTGACTTTGACCCGTTCCACGCCGGCATCGTCGACGCCCGATACGCCACCGGCAATCGGCGGCACCCGGGTGGCACGCACGTAGACGGTGTCACCCTCGCGTAGGGCCAGCGCCTCGGCATCGCCGCGGGTGATCTGGGCGGTGAAGGCCCCGCCGGTGGCCGCGCTGGTCAACTCCACGCGGACCTCGAAGCCCAGCACCACCACCCGATCCACAACAGCCCGTAGCACACCGGTGGACCCGGCGGTGCCGTCAGCGGCGGCCACGGCCATATTGGGAGTCCGGCCGACCCGGATGTCGTGCGGGCGCACCAGGGAGCCGTTCAACGTGGAAACCGCTCCCAAGAAGGACATCACGAAGGCGTTCGCCGGGGCGTCGTAAACGTCGGTCGGGGATCCGACCTGCTCGATACGGCCCTTGTGGAGTACGGCGATGCGGTCGGCCACATCCAGCGCTTCGGCCTGATCGTGGGTGACCAGCACCGTGGTGACATGCACCTCGTCGTGCAGGCGGCGCAGCCAGGCACGCAGCTCTTCGCGCACCTTGGCATCGAGTGCGCCGAACGGCTCGTCGAGCAGCAGCACCTCCGGATCGACCGCCAGCGCCCTGGCCAGCGCCATCCGCTGTCGTTGCCCACCGGAGAGCTGATTGGGGTAGCGGCTCTGAAATCCGCTCAGGCCCACCACCTGCAGCAGATTGTCGACCTTGGCCTTGATCTCGGCCTTGGGGCGCTTACGGATCTTCAACCCGAACGCCACGTTGTCACGGACAGTCAGGTGTTTGAACGCCGCGTAGTGCTGGAAGACGAATCCGATGCCACGCCGCTGTGGCGGCACCCGGGTGACGTCGCGGCCGTTGATCGTGATGGTTCCGGTGTCCGGTTGGTCGAGGCCGGCTATGGTGCGCAACAGCGTCGACTTGCCCGAACCGCTGGGGCCCAACAATGCGGTCAGCGAACCGGTCGGTACGACGAAATCCACGTGGTCAAGTGCGACGAAGTCGCCGTAGCGTTTGGTGGCGTCGGCCACGACGATGGCGTAGGTCATTTTCACCGTCTCCTTCTCAGCCCTCGCTGACCGCTCGTGCCCGGCGGGCGTCTAGCACCATCTGGACGATCAGCACCACCACGGAAACCGCCATCAGCAGCGTCGACAGCGCGTAGGCACCGTACTCGGCCCCACGGTGGTAGCGGTCGGAGACCAAGAGGGTCAGTGTTTGCGATGTCCCTGGAAGGTTCGACGAGACGATGATGACCGCCCCATATTCGCCGAGGGTTCGAGCGACGGTCAATACGATGCCGTACGTCAGGCCCCACCGGATGGAGGGCAGCGTGATTCGCCAGAATGTCTGCCACCAACCGGAACCCAGCGTCGCCGCCGCCTGCTCCTGGTCGGTGCCCAATTCGTGCAATACGGGTTCCACTTCGCGCACCACGAATGGACAGGTGACGAACATGCTGGCAAGCACGATTCCCGGCAGCCCGAAGATGATCTTGAAGCCAAGGTCCTGCTCGACGAAGCCCAGGGCGCCGGCCGATCCCCACAGCAAGATCAACGAGACGCCCACGATGACGGGTGAAACCGCAAAAGGCAGATCGATAATCGCCTGCAAGACGCCCTTGCCGCGGAACCGGTTGCGGGCCAGCACCAATGCCGTCGTGACTCCAAAGATCACGTTCAGCGGTACCACGATAGCCACCACCAGTAGCGACAGGTTCAGCGCTGATATCGCCGCCGGGGTACTGATCCAGGCGTAGAACTGGCCAAAGCCCGGTTCGAAGGTCCGCCACAGGATCAGCGCTACCGGAACGATCAACAGCACAAAGACGTACCCCAGCGCGACCGATCGGACGAGGTAGCGAGCCGCCGGCAAGGAGGTCATGCGGCCATCTCCTCACGTTTGGCCGCACGCGCGCCGACGACACGTAGGATGAGCAGCACAATGAACGAAATCGAGAGCAATACAACCGATATCGCGGCCGCTCCGGTGCGGTCGTCGTTCTCGATCAGGGTGCGAATCCATTGCGAGGACACCTCGGTCTTGCCCGGCACGGCCCCGCCGATCAGAACCACCGAACCGAACTCGCCGATAGCGCGCGAAAACGCCAGGCCCGCACCGGATAACAATGCCGGCGTCAGCGACGGCAACACCACCGAAGTGAAGATTTTGGCACCATTAGCGCCCAGCGACGCCGCCGCCTCCTCGGTCTCGCGATCGATTTCCAGCAGCACCGGCTGCACGGCGCGCACCACGAACGGCAATGTGACGAACGCCAACGCCACCCCAACACCGGTCGCGGTGTGTTGAAAATGAAGCCCCACCGGGCTGTTGTTCCCGTACAGTGCCAACATCACCAGGCTGGCGACGATGGTGGGCAACGCAAACGGCAGATCGATAATCGCATCGACGATCCGCTTGCCAGCGAAGTCGTCACGCACCAGCACCCAGGCGATCAGCAAGCCGAACACCAGGTTGATGACCGTGACTGCGGTCGAAATCGTCAGCGTTACCCGGAACGACTCCATCGCGGCATGCGACGAGACCGCCAGCCAGAAGGCCCGCCAACCACCGCCCGCGGCCTGCCAGACGATGGCGGCCAGCGGCAACAGCACGATCACCGAAAGCCACACCACTGCCATACCGACCCGAACGGAAGGGGGGCCCGCGGGGCCGGAAAGGCGCGCGCGGAACTGCGGCGCGCGGCGTTCGCCGACCAACGATTCCGTCATCCGGTGGCCCGCAGATAAATCTTGGTGATGCTGCCGGTCGCCTTGTCGAACAGCTGAGGATCCACGCTGCCCCAGCCACCGAGGTCGGCGATCGTCCACAGTTTCGCCGGCACCGGAAACAGGTCGGCAAAATCGGCGGCGACCGCCGGATCGACCGGCCGGAAACCGGCCTGCGCCCATAACTTCTGCGCCTGCACGGTGTACTGGAAGTTTCTGAATGCGGTCGCCGCTCCAAGGTGTGTGCTGGTCGCCACTACGGCCAACGGATTTTCGATCTTGAACGTCTGCGGCGGGGTGACGTGCTGCACCGGTTTGCCCGCCCGCTCGGTCGCGATGGCTTCGTTCTCGTAGCTGATCAACACGTCACCGCTGCCCTGGACAAAAACATCGGTGGCTTCCCGCCCCGACCCGGGGCGCAATTTGACGTGTTCATTCACCAATGTATTGACAAAGTCGATCCCCGCTTGGTTATTCCGGCCACCGTCACTTTTCGCGGCGTAGGGGGCTAGCAGATTCCACTTGGCAGAACCCGAACTCAGCGGACTGGGCGTGATGACCTCAATACCCGGGCGCAACAGGTCATCCCAATCTCTGATGTTCTTCGGGTTACCCGCGCGGACCACAAACGTCACCACCGACCCGAACGGGATGCCCTTGGTGGCATCGGCGTCCCAGTCCTTGTCAACCTTGCCGGCCTTGACCAGGCGAGCGATGTCCGGTTCGACCGAGAAGTTCACCAGGTCGGCCGGTTTACCGTCGGCAACACCGCGCGACTGGTCGGCCGACGCGCCATATGAGGTAATCACCTGGACTCCCCGGCCCTGTTCGGAAGCGTTGAACGCGGGAATCACCGCACTCCAGCCGGGTTCCGGGACGGCGTAGGCGACCAGGGTGATGCTCGTATGCGCACGGTCCGGTCCCGCACGGCCGACCACGTCGCTGGGACCGCCATGACACCCCACGCCGATACCGGCGATCAATGCGCACACCACCCCGGCAGGGATAATGTGCCGCCAGCGGGATGCGCTAGCGATGCAGCTCGCTTCAGAAAGCGTCAAGGAGAGCATTGGCGACCTTCCGGTGCGGGACTTTGGACAACGTTCCCGTAGCGGCGGAAAGGCGATCGCTGAACATTGCAGGACTCACGAACTCCACATCAGACCGCGCACGGGTGGGGAGTCAGCGACAACAGTGCAGGTTGGCCGCAGCGCCGCAAACGAGCGCGCCGACATAGCGCCCCGAAAAACCCGATGCTGCGTGCACGTGGCGAAGCCTAACAGAATTCGGCTGGCCGACCAGTTGGCGCGCAGCTCAATGGGTGAGAAGCCAGGTCACGATCACCAGCGCAACCAGCGTGACCAGAACCAACGTGACGTGCGACCTCGGCATCCGGGCTACCTGGGCGCCTGATCGGGGCGGCGGGCGCGGCGAATCAACTGAATGACCCGGCCGAGCAGGGCATCCAGCAATGCCGCGGTGAAATAGGCCAAAGCCAGCACGACCGGCATGACTGCCAACGCCTGCAGCGCGAACGGGAGTCCGGACAGCCACAGCTCGACGCCGTCCCACCAACTCAGGAACCCGTTCATCGGGCCCACACTATAGCGCCGGCAGGCAAAACCCCAGGTGTGTCGCGATTACGGTGACCGCCGACGCCAAACCGCGACACGGCACACGGCTGCTAGGCCCACCTGAGCACGCACCCAACTACGCCGGGCGCCGGGCGTGAAGTGGACGCCGAGCAAGTCGACAGATGATGATGTCGGCATGGTCCTGCACGCTCAACCCCCCGACCAATCGACCGAAACAGCCCGCGAGGCTAAAGCGTTGGCCGGGGCAACGGACGGGGCAACGGCCACATCCGCGGATCTGCACGCACCCATGGCTCTATCGTCCAGTTCGCCACTGCGCAACCCGTTTCCGCCGATCGCCGACTACGCGTTCTTGTCCGATTGGGAAACGACGTGCCTGATTTCGCCGGCGGGTTCGGTGGAGTGGCTGTGTGTGCCACGGCCGGACTCCCCCAGTGTGTTCGGCGCGATCCTGGACCGCAGCGCCGGCCATTTTCGTCTGGGCCCCTACGGTGTTTCGGTGCCTTCGGCGCGACGCTACCTTCCGGGCAGCCTGATCATGGAGACCACCTGGCAGACCCATACCGGCTGGCTGATCGTGCGAGACGCGCTGGTGATGGGTAAATGGCACGATATCGAACGGCGATCGCGGACCCACCGCCGCACCCCGATGGACTGGGACGCCGAGCACATCCTGTTGCGCACGGTGCGCTGCGTCAGCGGCACCGTTGAACTGATGATGAGCTGCGAGCCGGCGTTCGACTATCACCGCTTGGGCGCCACCTGGGAATACTCGGCCGAGGCTTACGGCGAGGCCATAGCCCGCGCCAACACGGAGCCCGACGCGCACCCGACGCTGCGGCTGACCACCAACCTGCGGATCGGGCTGGAGGGCCGGGAAGCACGCGCACGCACCCGGATGAAGGAGGGTGACGACGTGTTCGTCGCGCTGAGCTGGACCAAACACCCGCCGCCGCAGACCTACGACGAGGCCGCCGACAAGATGTGGCAAACCACCGAGTGCTGGCGGCAGTGGATCAACATCGGCAACTTCCCCGACCACCCATGGCGGGCGTACCTGCAGCGCAGCGCGCTAACCCTGAAGGGGTTGACCTACTCCCCCACCGGGGCGCTGCTCGCGGCGAGCACCACGTCGCTGCCGGAAACCCCGCGAGGCGAACGCAACTGGGACTACCGCTATGCCTGGATTCGCGACTCGACCTTCGCGCTGTGGGGGCTCTACACCCTGGGATTGGACCGGGAAGCCGACGACTTCTTTGCGTTCATCGCCGACGTGTCCGGCGCCAACAACAACGAACGCCATCCGCTGCAGGTGATGTACGGGGTGGGCGGTGAACGCAGCCTGGTCGAAGCGGAGCTGCACCATTTGTCCGGCTACGATCATGCCCGCCCGGTGCGCATCGGCAACGGCGCCTACAACCAGCGCCAACACGACATCTGGGGTTCGATCCTGGACTCGTTTTACCTGCACGCAAAGTCCCGCGAGCAAGTCCCGGAGAACCTATGGCCGGTGCTGAAGCGGCAGGTGGAAGAGGCCATCAAGCATTGGCGTGAGCCCGACCGGGGAATCTGGGAGGTGCGCGGCGAGCCGCAACACTTCACGTCGTCGAAGGTGATGTGCTGGGTCGCCTTGGACCGGGGGGCCAAACTGGCCGAGCGTCAGGGCGAGAAAAGCTACGCCCAGCAGTGGCGGGCCATCGCCGACGAGATCAAGGCCGACATTCTGGAACACGGGGTGGACTCGCGCGGCGTGTTCACCCAGCGCTACGGCGATGAGGCGTTGGACGCCTCACTGCTGCTGGTGGTGCTGACCCGATTCCTGCCGCCGGACGACCCGCGGGTGCGCAACACCGTGCTGGCCATCGCCGACGAGCTGACCGAGGACGGCCTGGTGTTGAGGTACCGGGTGCATGAGACCGACGACGGGCTTTCCGGCGAGGAAGGCACGTTCACCATCTGCTCGTTTTGGCTGGTATCGGCGCTGGTCGAGATCGGTGAGGTGGGCCGCGCCAAGCGGCTGTGCGAGCGGCTGTTGTCCTTCGCCAGCCCGCTGCTGCTCTACGCGGAGGAGATTGAGCCGCGGAGCGGGCGTCACCTGGGCAACTTCCCGCAGGCGTTCACCCACCTGGCACTGATCAACGCCGTGGTCCACGTGATTCGCGCCGAGGAGGAAGCCGACAGCTCGGGGATGTTTCAGCCCGCCAACGCCCCCATGTAGGACTTCCGATGCCGAGCAGACGCAAAATCGCCCAAATTCGGGCCGAAATGGGCGATTTTGCGTCTGCTCGGCAAGCGTCAACTCAATTCGCTGATCCTGTCCATCATCGCGTGTGCGATATCGACGGCGCTGGTGCTGATGTCGGCCGACCCCTGATCCGACGGGTGGGTGATGCCAAAGAAGGTGACCGCGACCTCGACCACGCAATTGCCCCGTACGCCGACGGCACGGGCCTGAGGGACGGACGCCAGTATGGAGTGCGTGCCGCGTCGCAGCGAGACCGTTGCCGCGACAACTGAATCCGCAACCCGGACGTCGGTGATGGAGCGTTGACCGAACGCGCTGGCGGGCACCGTCAGCGTTGTGCCATCACATTCCTTCCACTGCGCAGAAAACCTCGCGAACAGATCATCGGCGGCTGCCGCGGAAGGCAGGGCGACGACACCCTCATCGACGTCATCCACCTTCACCGAGGAACCGTCGTGTCGCCACGACACCCGGGCGACGCTTTTGACCTCGACGGACCGGTAAACGTTCCGCTGCGTCAGGTAACCGACGCCCACGCAGTCAGCGGGCCGAGCCGATACATCACTGTCTCCCAAACTGTCGCTGCCCCCGAACACCGGCGGGAAAGGTGGAAGGGCCTGAAACGGCTGGTTGAGGAGCGTTGACAGCGCAGCGCCGTCGAGCGGTACCCGCTGGATCAGTGAACCCATCAGCGGACGCGGCACTGCGTTCGGCGCCAGACCTGCTTTCCCGGTCGTCGTTGTGGTGCACCCGGCAGCGAGGAACACGGCAAACAGCGGAACCACCCAGCGCCAGCGGTTTGTCACTTCTTGCCTTTGTCCCCGGCGGCATCGGTGGACAATGCCGCGACGAAAGCCTCCTGTGGCACCTCGACGCGCCCGATGGTCTTCATCCGCTTCTTGCCTTCCTTCTGCTTCTCCAGCAGCTTGCGTTTGCGCGTGATGTCGCCGCCGTAGCACTTGGACAACACGTCCTTGCGGATCGCGCGGATGTTTTCGCGGGCAATGATTTTCGATCCGATGGCGGCCTGCACCGGCACCTCGAACTGCTGGCGCGGGATCAGCTCCTTGAGTTTGGTGGTCATCTTGTTGCCGTAGGCATACGCCGTGTCCTTGTGCACGATCGCGCTGAACGCATCCACCGCCTCGCCCTGCAGCAGGATGTCGACCTTGACCAGCGCGGCCTCCTGTTCGCCGGCCTCCTCGTAGTCGAGGCTGGCATAGCCGCGGGTGCGCGATTTCAGTGCGTCGAAGAAGTCGAAGATGATCTCGCCGAGCGGCATGGTGTAGCGCAGTTCCACCCGCTCGGGGGAGAGATAGTCCATGCCGCCCAACTCGCCGCGGCGCGACTGGCACAGCTCCATGATGGTGCCGATGAACTCGCTGGGCGCGATGATGGTGGTCTTGACGACGGGCTCGTAGACCGTGCGGATCTTGCCCTCCGGCCAGTCCGACGGATTGGTCACCCGGATTTCGGTGCCGTCGTCTTTGTGCACCCGATACACCACATTGGGTGAGGTCGAGATCAGGTCCAGGCCGAACTCGCGCTCAAGGCGCTCACGGGTGATCTCCATGTGCAGCAGGCCCAAGAAACCGCACCGGAACCCAAAACCCAGCGCCACCGAGGTTTCCGGCTCATAGGTCAAGGCCGCGTCGTTGAGCTGCAGCTTGTCCAGGGCGTCGCGCAGGTTCGGGTAGTCCGAACCGTCGACCGGATACAACCCCGAGTAGACCATCGGTTTGGGCTCACGGTAGCCGGTCAACGCTTCGGCGGCAGCCCCGCGGGCCCGGGAGAGGCTGGTCACGGTGTCGCCCACCTTGGACTGGCGGACGTCCTTGACGCCGGTGATCAGGTAACCCACCTCGCCGACACCGAGGCCCTCACACGGTTTCGGCTCGGGTGAGACGATGCCGACCTCAAGCAGCTCGTGGGTGGCGCCGGTGGACATCATCATGATGCGCTCACGGGGGCTGATCTTGCCGTCGACGACGCGGACGTAGGTCACCACTCCGCGGTAGATGTCGTAAACGGAGTCGAAAATCATTGCGCGGGTAGGTGCCTCGGCGTCGCCCTGAGGGGGCGGCACCTGTCGGACCACCTCGTCGAGCAGGTCGGACACGCCTTCGCCGGTTTTGCCGGACACCCGCAACACCTCGGCCGGCTCGCAGCCGATGATGTGTGCCATCTCGGCGGCGTAACGGTCCGGGTCGGCCGCGGGCAGGTCGATCTTGTTGAGCACCGGGATGATGTGCAGGTCGCGGTCCAACGCCAGGTAGAGGTTCGCCAGCGTCTGCGCCTCGATGCCTTGCGCGGCATCGACCAACAGCACCGCACCCTCGCAAGCCTCCAGCGCACGCGAGACTTCGTAGGTGAAGTCGACATGGCCCGGGGTGTCGATCAGATGCAGCACGTAGTCGGTCTTGTCGACCCGCCAGGGTAGCCGCACATTCTGGGCCTTGATGGTGATGCCGCGTTCCCGCTCGATGTCCATCCGATCCAAGTACTGGGCCCGCATAGAGCGTTCGTCGACCACGCCGGTGAGCTGCAGCATCCGGTCGGCCAACGTTGACTTGCCGTGGTCGATGTGGGCGATGATGCAAAAGTTCCTAATCTGCGCCGGCGCAGTGAAGGTTTTGTCGGCGAAACTGCTGATGGGAATCTCCTGGAGCGGGGGTTGACGGGTATCCAGGGTATCCGCGTCGGGCAGCTGCGACCCAATCGCGCTCGGTCGATCGCGTCTATGCTGCGAGCATGGCGTCCGCACGGAAGTCACAGTGGAAAACGTTGCAGCGCTTCGCGGAGAACCTGGTGTTCACTGAGGCTCCTAAGCTGGTGCGTCACCTGCAAAACACGCAGGAAACGCTTCGCACAATCCGGCAAGCCGTCAAGATCACCGCGAACATCATGACCACCGCCGTGCCGTCGCCACCGGCCGAAATTGCCGCGGGCCGGCCGGTGACCAGCACCAGCTGTCCCACCGCAGCGCGAGCCCGCAGACTTGTCTACGCCCCGGACCTCGATGGCCGGGCCGATCCCGGCGAGATCGTGTGGACTTGGGTGGCCTACGAGCAGGACCCCACCCGCGGCAAAGACCGACCCGTGCTCGTCGTGGGCCGAGACCGCAGCGTTCTGTTGGGGTTGCTGGTGTCCAGCCAGGAGCGCCATGCTGCCGACCGGGACTGGGTGGGAATCGGTTCTGGCGCTTGGGACTACGAGGGCCGAGAAAGCTGGGTACGGCTGGACCGGGTGCTCGACGTACCCGAGGAGAGTATCCGCCGCGAAGGCGCGATTCTGGAACGCGAGGTCTTCGACGTGGTAGCCGCCCGGCTGCGTGCCGACTACGCCTGGCGCTAAACCGGGCCGGGCGGCCAGCGCAATCGGCTGGGCAACGAGCCCCGATCAGGCCCCAATCAGCCCCGCCTGGCGACGACGCGGGCCGCCCAGCGGCCCGCTGAGGAGCCGGGCAGTCAGCCCCGCCCGGCGACGATGCGGGCCGCCCAGCGGCCCGCTGAGGAGCCGGGCAATCAGCCCTGAGTGATGTAGGACTGAAGCTGCTGCTGCTCGGCCTCGAGTTCTCCCATGCGCGATTTCACCACGTCACCGATGCTAACGATGCCGATCAGTTTCTTCCCGTCGAGCACCGGCACGTGGCGGACCCGGTTTTCGGTCATCAGCACACTGATCTTGTCGACCGTGTCGGATTTTGTACAGGTGGCGACGGTGGTCGACATAATCTTGGCGACCGGGCGAGACAGCACGCTGGCACCATACGTGTGTAGCTGGCGCACCACGTCGCGTTCCGACACAATACCGACCACGCCTTCGGCGCCGACCACTACCATGGCGCCGATGTTCTGCTCAGCGAGGCCAGCGAGCAGCTCCCCGACCGTGGCGTCGGGGTTGATCGTCACCACCGCCGCCCCCTTGTTCCGCAAGACGTCCGCGATGCGCATCAAGGCCTCCCGCCGGTGGTGAGCTGGTTCACACCAGGCTACGGCGAACTCGGGCGGCGGGAAAGCCGATACCGGAATATGCGGCATCTAGCACCCGAACCCGCAGGTGCCCGGCGGTCGGTAGCTGCGTAGCCCGGGCAGGAATTCGGCTGCCGACAACGCCCATGTCGGCCGCATCCTCGAGGCTAAAACTCGTTGGCCATCAGCCGAATCGGTCGATCGGGGCCGCTGGATCCATCGAGCTTGTCAGGATAGGGCCATGCTTGAGATCACGTTGCTCGGAACTGGGAGCCCCATTCCCGACCCGGACCGTGCCGGACCATCCACTCTGGTGCGGGCCGGCGCGCAGGCGTTCCTGGTGGACTGCGGTCGCGGCGTGCTGCAACGCGCGGCGGCCGTCGGTGTGGGCGCCGCAGGATTGTCGGCGGTGCTGCTCACCCATTTACACAGCGACCATATCGCCGAGCTCGGCGACGTGCTTATCACCAGTTGGGTCACCAACTTCGCTGCTGATCCCGCGCCCTTGCCGATCATCGGACCGCCGGGCACCGCCGAAGTGGTGGAGGCGACGTTGAAGGCATTCGGTCACGACATCGGCTATCGGATCGCCCACCACGCCGATCTGACGACACCACCACCGATCGAGGTGCACGAATACACCGCAGGCCCAGCTTGGGATCGCGACGGCGTGACAATCCGGGTGGCCCCTACCGATCATCGGCCGGTCACGCCGACGATCGGATTCCGGATCGAATCCGACGGTGCTTCGGTGGTGCTCGCCGGTGACACCGTTCCTTGTGACAGCCTCGACCAGCTGGCCGCCGGAGCGGATGCGTTGGTACACACGGTGATCCGCAAAGACATCGTCACGCAGATCCCGCAGCAACGGGTCAAGGACATCTGCGATTACCACTCGTCGGTGCAGGAAGCCGCCGCAACCGCGAACCGCGCAGGGGTGGGAACCCTGGTCATGACGCACTATGTGCCGGCTATCGGGCCCGGACAAGAAGAACAGTGGCGGGCGCTGGCCGCGACCGAGTTCAGCGGGCGGATCGAGGTCGGCAACGACCTACACCGAGTCGAGGTGCACCCGCGGCGCTAGCACGCCAGCTATGACCAACCAGCCCCGACACCAGGGCGATCGGTAAGGCAAGAAGTAGATCGCCCGAACCAGCGCCGGGTCCGTGCTGACCCTCGGGCGCCACACGGTCTTGCCCAGCAAACCGGTCAGCCCGGACGCTCCCGCCCGCCACGGTGCCGCCGGCCAACGCCGATCGTCGAACCCCACCCGGTCACTGAAAGCTGCCGCAGGCGGTTGGCTGATGCAACACCGCGGTGGCAATACGTGCAGCGCGACCGGCTCATCGCGGATCTACGGCGCAACCGCGGTGATCGGCGTCACGCCGCGGGTGCGACCCCCACGGGACCCCGGTTCCCACTGCTGTTTGGCGGTGAATCGCTGACACCGTGGACGGCGCCCAGCCGCGGCTGTTCGCGGTGGTGCAGCCGACCCGATTTCACGGAAACACAGGCTGTCATCAGCGAGGGAAACTATTCGCCGTGCAAAGCATTTCCATGGCGCCACACCGATAGCCGGCTTGTGCTGATCGCACGTCCCGATATCTTATGCAGTCGCGGTCCGGAGGCAATGCGGGCCAAAGCCGCCGATTTGGACTTGGCTGCGGCGGCAAAGACGGTCGGAGTGCAGCCCGCCGCCGATCAGGTGGCGGCGGCAATTGCCGCAATATTGCTGTCACACGCCCAGATCTACCAGGACATCAGCACACAGATGGCGGCATTCCACGACCAGCTCGTAGAGAACCGCACGGCAGATAGCACGTCGTACGCCAGCGCCGAGGCCAACGCCCAGCAGAGCCTGCTCAATGCGATGGATGCACCGAGCTGGCAACAGCGCCGAGAAACCGTCGGCGAGGTGGGGCTCCCAGCGGACCCAGCGGGATCCGGCACGGCGACGGCGGCAGTGGCGGCGGCGACGACGGCGCGGGCAGGAAGCCGTTCGGCCGCCCAGGCAACCGTGGCGCCTATCGGCGGGCTGAAACTCCGCCGCGAATCTGCGCTAAGCCAGCCGGGTGATCTCCACCACCACGTCGAGGTCGGTGACGCCCTCCCCAGAGTAGATCCCTTTCAGCGGGGAAACGTCGGTGTAGTCGCGGCCTACACCCACACTGATGTATTGCTCGGTGATCTCATTGTCATTGGTGGGGTCGTAGTGCCACCATCCACCGGTCCAGGCCTGAACCCAGGCATGGCTGCGCCCGTCTACCGTCTTTCCCACCACGGCATCACGCTTAGGGTGTAGATACCCAGACACGTACCGACAGGGAATTCCCATGCTGCGCAACACCATCAGCGACAAGTGCACGAAGTCCTGGCAGACGCCCTTGCCTTGTTCCAGCGCATCGAGCCCGGACGAGTGCACACTGGTGGTGCCCGGAATGTAGTCCAGCTCGCTGCGCGCCCACCGGGCGGCGGCGACTACGGCCTCGCTGGGCTCATGGCATTTCCTGATCCGCCTGCCGACGGCATCAACGCGGGCGCTTGCCGGGGTGTGCGGGGTTGGGCGGAGCACTTCGTCGAACCTGTCGATCACGGCCGTCGATTGCAGGTCGGCCCAGGTTGCCTTGGCGGCCAACGGCTCCGGGCGCTCGGTCTCCACCACCGACGAGGACGTCACCGTCAGTTCGGTGTGCGGCGCATGCAAGTCAAACGCCGTCACGGCAGTACCCCAATAATCGATATAGCGGTAGGAGCGGGTGGCCGGGATGGTTTCGACTCGGTTGAGGACGAGGTTCTGCCGCGAACTCGACCGAGGGGTCAGCCGGGCTTCGTTGTATGAGGCCGTCACCGGCGACTGGTAGACATATCCGGTGGTGTGCACCACCCGGGTTCGCCACATCAGGATTCCTCTTGGCTTCCGACGAGTTGGCCACGCTGGCCTGCATCCGACCACGCAACCCAGGGAGCTGCGTGAAAGTACTGCAGCGCCAATGCATCTCCGACATCACGACAGGTCGTCTGCAAGCCCGCCAGGCGGCTCTCCAAGGTCTCGAGCAGGACGCCGGGTTGCACGAATTCCAGCTCGCTGCGTGCTTGCCCTAACAACCGCTGTGCTTCGGTGGTCGCCCCGATCCGGCTGTGCGGATTGTGCATCAACTCGGCGAGATTGTGTTCGGCCAGCTTCAACGAGTGAAAGACCGAGCGCGGGAAAAGCCGGTCGAGCATCATGAACTCCACCACCCGGCCCGCGTCCAGCACACCGCGGTAGGTGCGCAGGTACGTGTCGTGCGCACCCGCCGAGCGCAGCAGCGTCACCCAGGCCGGCGACGATGCGCTATCCCCCACCCGTGACAGCAACAGCCGCACCGTCATGTCGACCCGCTCAATCGCGCGCCCAAGCAACATGAAGCGATATCCGTCGTCACGCAAAAGCGTCGAATCGGCCAGGCCGGCAAACATCGCCGCACGGCCCTCGATGAACGACAGAAACTCGTGCGGCCCAAGGCGTTTGGCAGCGCGTTCGCGTTCAGGCAGGGCGTTATAGGTGGTGTTGAGACACTCCCACGTCTCGCTGGAGGTGACTTCCCGCGCCGATTTTGCGTTTTCCCGTGCCGCCGAGATCGCGTCGACAATGGAAGAACCACCCTGGCTATTGGTGCTGAAAGCCACCAGGTCCGTCAAGGACCAGACATCCAGCTCGTGGTCGGGCGGCTCGATGCCCAGCACCCGCAGCAGCAGCCGGGAGGCCTGGTCGGGATCGACACTGGAATCCTCGAGCAATTGATGCACCGCGACGTCGAGAATGCGCGCGGTGTCGTCGGCGCGCTCGACGTAGCGACCGATCCAATACAGTGCTTCGGCGTTGCGGGCGAGCATCAGTGGAACGCCTGCTGTTGTTGTTGCTGCTGCTGTTGCGGTTGTTGGTCGTGCGGTTCATACCCGGACGCGTCCACCGTTGGGTCGCACAGCGGCTGCGGCAGCGAACGCACAATCTGTGCAGCGCCCAACTCGCGGGCGGCCGCCGAAGCGCGCGGGGCCAGCACCCAGGTGTCCTTGGAGCCGCCGCCTTGGCTGGAGTTGACCACCCGGGAACCCTCAACCAACGCCACTCGGGTCAGCCCGCCCGGCAGCACCCATACCTCGTTACCGTCGTTGACCGCGAACGGCCGCAAGTCCACGTAGCGGGGCGCCAGCGTGCCTTCGATCCGGGTCGGCACGGTCGACAGTTCCATCATCGGCTGCGCGATCCAGCTGCGGGGATCGTCGCGGATCTTTTGGCTAACGGCCGCCAATTCGGCCTGAGAGGCTTCCGGGCCGAACACGATGCCGTAACCACCGGATCCCTCGACCGGCTTGAGGACCAATTCGCGGATCCGGTCCAACACCTCTTCGCGTTCGTCATCCAGCCAGCATCGGAGGGTTTCCACGTTCGCCAGCAGCGGCTTTTCGTGGAGGTAGTACTCGATCATGGTCGGCACGTACGTGTAGACGAGTTTGTCGTCACCGACTCCGTTGCCGATCGCACTGGACAGCACGACGTTGCCGGCCCGGGCAGCGTTGACCAATCCGGCCACCCCGAGCACCGAATCGGCACGGAACTGCAGCGGATCCAGGAAGGCGTCATCAATGCGCCGATAGATGACGTCGACCTGGCGCTCCCCCTCGGTGGTGCGCATGTATACCTGGTTGTCTCGACAGAACAGGTCGCGGCCCTCGACCAATTCGACACCCATCTGCCGGGCCAGCAATGAATGCTCGAAATACGCCGAGTTGTAGACCCCAGGGGTCAGAACCACGACCGTGGGGTCGGCCTCGTTGGTGGCCGCCGAGTTGCGCAGCGCGCGCAGCAGGTGCGAAGCGTAGTCATCGACCGCCCGCACCCGATGGGTGGCGAACAGGTTCGGAAAGACCCGCGCCATGGTGCGCCGGTTCTCCATCACATACGACACCCCCGACGGCGAGCGCAGGTTGTCCTCGAGAACCCGAAAGTCGCCGCGGTGGTCGCGGATCAGGTCGATGCCGGCGACGTGGATTCGCACACCGTTGGGTGGCACGATCCCGACTGCCTGACGGTGAAAGTGCTCACAGGAGGTCACCAACCGGCGCGGGATGACACCGTCGCGCAGAATCTCCTGATCACCATAGATGTCGTCGAGGTAGCACTCGAGGGCCTTGACCCGCTGGGTGATGCCACGTTCCAGTCGGGTCCACTCGGGGGCCGAAATGACCCGTGGCACCAGGTCGAGCGGGAACGGCCGCTCCTGGCCCGACAGCGAAAACGTGATGCCCTGGTCGATGAACGCACGCCCCAGCGCATCAGCGCGGGCCTTGAGTTCGGACGCGTCCGACGGCGCCAGCTCGGCGTAGATACCTTTGTAGGGGCCGCGGACAATGCCCTGGGCATCGAACATTTCGTCGAAGGCCATCGCATAGACGTCCGACGTGTTGTAGCCGCCGAAGATGCGTTCGCCGCGTGTGGGCGACCGCCGCCGGGTCTCGTTGAGTTGGTTTGGCAGACTCACGCGTCTCATGCTGCCTCAAATTCGACATTCCGGCAGACCACAGATTCCGCTTTTGGGCGAAAACGTAACCGACTGATAACCTGGGCAGCCGAATCACACCGACAAAGGGAACTTGCACGTGGCCAACATCAAGTCGCAGCAGAAGCGCAACCGCACCAACGAGCGCGCCCGGCTGCGCAACAAGGCGGTGAAGTCCTCGCTTCGTACCGCTGTCCGTGCCTTCCGCGAAGCTGCCCATGCAGGCGACAAGGCAAAGGCCGCGGAACTGCTGGCGTCGACCAACCGCAAGCTGGACAAGGCGGCCAGCAAGGGCGTGATCCACAAAAACCAGGCCGCCAACAAGAAGTCGGCACTGGCCCAGGCGCTCAACAAGCTCTGACAGCCACCTGCCGACTCATCGGCCGCGGTCGGCCACCAACTCGGCGACCTGCCGGACCGCGGATTCCAGCGCGTAGTCCGCATCCGCGACGGCGCCCTTGACGTTAGCATTGAGTTCGGCCACCAACCTCATCGCGGTCGCCACCGTGTCACGCGACCACCGCCGAGCCTGCTTCTGGGCTTTCTGCACCCGCCAGGGCGGCATCCCCAGTTGTGCGGCCAGGCGGTACGGGTCGCCGGACTGCGGCCCGACCCGGCCGATGGTGTGCACGGCTTCGGCGAGCGCATCGGCCAACACCACTAGCGGCTCACCGCGCATCATCGCCCACCGCAACGCTTCGGCAGCTCCCGCCACGTCGCCGGCTACCGCCTTGTCGGCGATGTCGAAGCCCCTCACCTCGGCTTTGCCGCTGTGATAGCGCCGTACAGCGGCGGCGTCGACGGCTCCTCCGGTATCGGCGACCAGCTGTGAACAGGCCGAGGCGAGTTCGCGCACGTCGGAGCCGACGGCGTCCAGCAGGGCGGTCACGGTCTCGTCGTCGACCTTGACCCGCAGCGACGCGAACTCGCTACGGATGAAGTCGGCGCGCTCACTGACCTTGGTGATCCGCGCGCACGGATGAACCTGCGCACCCATCGACCGCAGCTGGTTGGCCAGCGATTTGGCGCGCCCGCCACCCGAGTGGACCACTACCAGCACGGTGCCGGCCGGAAGATCGGCGGCGGCCGACTCGATTACCGCGGCAGCGTCCTTGCCCGCCTCCGCAGCGGCCCCCAGCACAACGATCCGCTCCTCGGCGAACAGTGACGGGCTCAGCAGTTCGGCGAGCTCATAGGCACCGACGTCACCCGCGCGCATTCGGCTCACCGGGACGTCGGCTGTACCTGCCCGCTGCCGAGCCGAGCGCAACACGTCGGCCACCGCCCTTTCGACCAGCAGTTCTTCGTCTCCCAGGACCAGGTGCAACGGCTTAGCCTCGCTCACCCCACGATGGTGTCACGAAGGGCCGACCAGCCCGGACAGCGACCAGGCAAGCAGACATATGACGGCCACCGCCATCGTTTTGCACATGGCCGCGCGAAACCAGCGCCAGCGCCACTGCGCAACCGTGAACACGGTGGCGCCACCGACCAGCAGTACGCCGGGCAGACCTGCGGCCACCGGAACGGTCGCCGCGGGCACACCCGACGCCCAATGCGCCACGCGCAACACCCACCACACTTCGGGCCCGGTGAACCGGATCAGCACCTGCGCGCCGGCCGGCCACGGCACGACCAGCACGGCCGCAACGCTGCCCAGCACGGTGATCGGCGCGATCACGGCCGCCACCGCCAGATTGGCCACCACGGCCACCAGACTGACCCGGCCGGAGATGGCGGCCACCAGTGGCGCCGTCACCAGCTGCGCGGCCGCCGCGACTGCGAGGGCATCGGCCAGCACCTTCGGACATCCGCGGTCGACCAAGCGGCGTGACCAAACCGGCGCGATGACGACCAGTGCACCCGTGGCCGCCACGGACAGCGCGAAGCCGATGTCCACAGCAAGATGGGGAGCGGCAGCCAGCAAAACCAGCACGCTACCCGACAAAGCTGGAATCGCCTGCCGCCGGCGCGCAGACAGCATCCCCACGAGGGCAATGGCGCCCATCACAGCTGCCCGCAACACGCTGGCCGTCGGCTGCACCAGGATGACGAATGCCACCAACGCGACGGCCGCGCACACCACGGCCGCACGCGGTCCGATCAACCGTGCCGAAACCAGCGCCGCCGCACACACGATCGTGACATTGGCCCCCGAGACCGCCGTCAAGTGCGTCAGGCCCGCCGCACGGAACTCGCGGCTGGTTAAGGCGGTGACCGTCGAGGTATCGCCGAGAACCAGGGCCGGCAACATCGTGGCCTGGTCAGCGGGCAGCACCTCACGAACCGCGGCCGCGAATCGATGGCGGACGATGTGAGCGGCGCGGTGTACCGGGCCGGCACGGCCCACGGTCGGCCGACCGGTCGCATTGAACACCGCGACCGTCAGGTCGTGACGCGCCGGGCGACTGATACGCGCGCGGAACTGGACGGGCTGTCCGACCATCAGCTCGCCGAAGTCCAGCGCTCGCGCGAAAACCACTACCCGGCCGGATGTCTCGTCATCCCGCAGCCGTTGAACCGTCGCCCGGAACATCAACCGGCCCCGCCCCAGCGACACTGGGCTCTCGCTGGGGGTGACCGTGACCAGCGCGGAGGTGCCAAATGCCACGGTGATTGGGTGGCGATCGACCGCCTCGGAGCGCAACGCGACCGCAAGCCCGTACCCCGCGCCCACCATACCGACCGCGACCAGGCCGGCGCTGATCGAACCCAGTCGCGGAGCGTGCCACGACCGGCGCGCCACACACCACCACAGTGCGCCGCCGCCGAGGGCCACCACGACGCAGCACAAGGCACACACGTTGCCGATCGGCCACACGATCCCGGCCGCCGTCACAATCCAGCTGACCAGCGCCGCCGGGACCAGGCGTACGTCCAAACGGGACGCGCCGAAGCCCATATGGCGCACCGGTATCAGACACGGACCAGATTGCGCAGCTTGTCCAGCCGCGCCGGACCGATGCCGTCGACGTCGGCAAGCTGGTCGACGCTGGTGAACCTACCATTGCGCTGCCGCCACGCCACAATCGCTGCGGCGGTGACCGGCCCGATGCCGGGCAGGGCGTCCAGCTGCTCCACGGTCGCAGTGTTGAGGTCGAGCACCTCAGCTGTCTTAGGAGCTGTCTTAGGGCCTGTCGTGGCTGTGCCCGAGGTACCCGCCGGTCCCGGCGTCCCCGCACCGACCGAGCTGCCCAGCACCCTCGGCTGTCCCGAGGGCGGAGCTAGCCCGACCACGATCTGCTCACCGTCACCAAGCTGCCGAGCCATGTTCAGTCCGACGGTGTCCGCGCCGTCTACCGCTCCGCCGGCGGCCTGTAGCGCATCGGCGATCCGCGCGCCCGGCGCCAGGGTGACGAGTCCTGGGGTGTGCACCAGGCCAACCACGCTGACCACCACCGGCAGGCCGGAACGGTCCGGCGAGCCCGGGCTTGCCGACGACCTAGGGTTCGTCGGCGAAACCGGCTCTACCGGAGGAAGTTTGGCTGACATTACCGGCTCAGTCCGGTCGCGGATCAAGGTGAATACCGTCACCAGCACCGCGAGGGCGGCGATCACCGCCAATGCGACGGCGCCGGCACGGCCCGGATCTGCGCGTATCCTGTCCGCCCAACCTTGCCCACGGGAAGTGTCGGGAAGCCAGCGCGGCAGCAGCGAGTTCGGATCGTCGCGTGGCTCGTCGTGGTCTGGACCGTCGTCCGTTGGATCGTGTGGCTCCGGGTCTAAGTGTGCAGATGCGGCGTGCGAGTCGATATCCGGGACGGCACCGAGCCGCCTTTGCAGTCGCTCGGCGGGCAGTTCTGTTCGCATGGGCCGACCGTAGCTGCGGGGACCGCCAGAACCGGCGCGCACGACGGCGTCGCGCTGCCCTGCTGTGGATCAATCCGAGGCTGTGGACAAGCCGCTTTGGCGATGGATCAAGATGGGACAAACCGCGCCAACATCCCCGAACAACCAGCACCGGGCTGCGACGTCCATCCGGACTCGGCTCACCGCGATCGAGAGTGTACTCGGCAACGCGATCCGCGAGTGCTGAGCCGCGCGGCCGATCCCCATCCATGGCGTGTGGCGACCGAAGCCGGCGCGCAGCACGCGGGTCGCTGACCACGCCGAAAAGCCCGTCAGCCTAGCGCCGGCCTAGCACGGCCTTCAGAACTCGAACGCGGTCTGGACGGGAACATCACTGGCAAACGCCGCGTCGAGTCGACGAAGCAGCTGGGAATCTTTGGTGCGCAACCGGTTAGCGGCGGCTAACGTCGAAGCGCGGTGCGCTCCAAGGTAAAGGCTGCCCAGTACGTCCCGATCCATTTCGATCTCGGCTGCCGCATCGGTCGGGGTACACCGCGCACGGCCGTCACCGATCTTGAGCGCGAACCGGCCGCCATCGGATACCTCGAGGACCGTGGAAAACTCGCCAACTTCGTGAGCGTAACCACGCGCCTCGAGTGCGGCCGGTACGTTCATGATGCGCAACCACAGGCCGTCCTGGCGCCAGGTAGTGCGGGCCAGTCGGGTATCGGTGAGCAGGTGGGGTAACGGGTCCTGTGGATGGGTGATGATGCTGATTCGCTCCATGGAGTCGAGGCCAATCAGGGCCCGCCACAACGCACAATGCGCATCTGCGGTTACCGCCCTGAGTTCGCTGACGCGCGCTAGCTTGAGATCGGTGCGATCCACCCGGTACAGCGCGTACCCGTCGGGATGCAGTAACGCGAACGATTCACGGTCTCCACCGGGCGCGGCTTTGCATTCTGCCAGCAGCTCGTCCCAGAGCACCTGCGGGCGTAGCAGCCCGCCCGGCACCTGCTGGCGCCATCGCTCGTAGATCGCCTCAAACTCGCCGCGATGCTCGGTGGGTCTGACCAACCGGACGCTGCTGCCACCTAGGCCGCCGCCCGGTGCGTCGGCGTGAAAGCGCGCGAAGCGTCGGTCGACCGTCAGCTCATGCAAGGTGGTAGCGGGCCCGTAGCCGAACCGGCCGTAGATGCCGCCCTCGCTAGCATGCAGTGCCGCGACCGGATAGCCGGAATCGGCTATGCGGCGGTGCAGTTCGGCGCACATCGCGCGCAGCAAGCCGCGCCGGCGATGCGTCGGCGCCACCGCGACGAAACTGAGACCGGCGGTCGGGAGCACCACTTCACCAGGCACCGTCAACCGCAGATCCATGTACAGCGCCATCCCGACCACCTCAGAACCCGGGCCGGCACCATCGCGGACCACCACCGCTCCGTCGGTGGGCACCAGGGTCCGCCAGGCGGTCGCTGATTCAGGGCCGATGAAATCGGTGAAACTGGCCGCGGCCAGTAGGAACATCCCCGGCCAGTCGTCCTCGGTCGGGCTACACAGGGTCACAGTCACAGAATCCGACTGTGGCATATGCCGCGGCCACGTGCACGTGAATATTACGACGACAGTGTCTGGCAAAGGATCACGCGATGCGGGTAGCCCCGCCAGCGTGACGCCACTGCGAGAATCAGCGACGAATTTCGCCGTGACGTTACGCTGGCGGCGACGCTCCCACGTCGACGCATACCCCGACGGCTCCGGCACCGACGTGCAGAGCAAGTACCGGTCCCATGGCGGTCACCATGGCCGGCTCACACGCCGGCAGCCGCTCCGCCAGCGCCGCCGCCACGTCGTTCGCAGCTGCCGGGTCGGCGACGTGATGCACCGCGAGAGCGGCGGGGCGGTCGCCGACAAGCTGGCAAACCCGGTCGATCATCACCGCCGTCGCGTTGCTCACAGTGCGAACCCGTTGGACCAGAACAAGTTTTCCGTCGTCGACTGACAGCAGCGGCTTGAGCGCCAGCGCGGTGCCCAACCATGCCTTGGCCCCACTGATGCGCCCGCTGCGGCGCAGATTGTCCAACCGCGCTACAGCGACGAACGCGTGAATCCGGCTTACCGCCGCAGCCGCTGCGCGCGCGACCGTATCCAGCTCATCGCCTGCGGCGGCTGCCCGCCCGGCCGCCAGTGCCGCGAAACCGACGCCCATCGCGGCCGACCTCGAGTCGATCACCCTAACGGCGGGACCTAGTTCCGCCGCGGTCAGCTCGGCGGCTCGAAAGGTACCCGACAGCGCCGACGAAATGTGCACCGCCACTACCCCGTCGCCGCCACTGTCCGCCAACGCCCGTTGGTAGGCGGCGGACAGCTCAACCGGGGTCGCCCCAGCGGTGGTGGCGTGGCGCTTGTGGATGTCATCGGGGATTTCGTCCACACCGTCGCGCAGGTCGAGGCCGTCAAGCAAGATATGCAGCGGGACCTGGCGGATCGACCACTGTTCGCGCAGGTCGGCCGGCAGTCGACACGACGTATCGGTCACCACCACAACGGTCACCGGCGCCGCTCTCCCCCGCAAGCGGGAGGTGCCCCCACCTCATCGCTTCGCTCTGCATCGTCGCCGGCGCGGGGCATGTCTCAGCCGCGCGATTTCTCGTTCGGCACCCCGGCTTCGGCCAGTGCCTTGAGCATCAGTTCGGCGACCGCCTGGTGGGCTTCAAAATTCCAGTGAATGCCATCACGATTACCATATCCACTCAATATCTGTTCTGCGACAGCGGCTTTGAGATCAACTAGAGGAATGTCATGGTGCTGTGCCCATTCCGTGATCGCCGCCACCGTGCCTGCGCGGCCGTGATGGGCCTTGCCGTAGGTCTCGGCGATATGCACCGAGGGCAGCGATGCGATGATCGGTATGCCCGGACGATTGAAATCAATTGCACCACGGGTCTTTTCAAGGTACTCAGCGGTCAGGTGCGGCGGCAACGCCGCACGGGCCACTGGCGACAGTCGCGGTTGAACCCAGGCGTAGCCGTCGCGGACCCACCGTCGCAGCCAAGACGGACGTACATAGCGGATGAGCTCACGCAGCGCCGTCGGTAATACCGACGGCAGCGAATCCATTCCGCCGGTCGCGAAGATCACCGCTCCGGCCCTGGGTAACGCCGCCCAAGCGCGCGGATCCTGGGTTGCCGCCCACCAGACATCCCGACAGGTCCAGCCGATGCGGCCAATCAGCTCTAAATCCCAATCTAGTTGGGAAGCAACAATATTGGGCCAGATACGGGGGTCATCGGCAGGCAGGCCGCCGGTGGGCCCGTAGTAGGCCAGCGAGTCAGCGAAGACCAACAATGCGGGCCTGCGCCCGCGCCTAGAGGACATCGCTGGAGACCTGCGCCGAAGCATTCCACACATCAAGGCGCCACCGGATGCTCTCGAAGTCGGAGCCCGGGGCCCAATGGCCACTCAGCTGAGTCCAACTGGCATTGCCCATGCCGCCCAAAGCCGGCCAGTTGGCCACCGGCAACTTCAGCAGCGCCGCCGACAACGCGGCGATCAGACCCCCATGGGCTACCAGCACCACCGGGCGATCCGGCTCGTCAGCGCCACCCCATTCCGGTTCGCTGGCAACCAACTCGGCAACCAACGGCCGACTTCGGGCAGCCACGTCAACCCTGCTTTCCCCGCCGTGCGGCGCCCAGGTCGCATCCTCGCGCCAGGCCAACCGGGCGCCCGGGGCATCAGCGTCGATCTGAGCGTGGGTTAAGCCCTGCCAATCGCCAAGGTGAGTTTCCCGCAATCGGGTGTCGACCCGGACCACAAGGCCGGTGCGCTCGCCCAGCTTGACCGCCGTGTCATATGCGCGGCGCAGGTCCGACGATACGATCAGTAGCGGCTGCCGCTTGCCCAGCACCTCGGCGGCCGCGACCGCTTGGGTGCGGCCAAGTTCGCTCAACTCAGTGTCCAGCTGGCCCTGCATCCGGCTACCGACGTTGTAGTCCGTTTGTCCATGCCGCAGCATCACCAGTCGCCGCGCTCTCATTGCGCACCCGCTGAGTTCGCCGATAAATCAACCGGCACCACCGGGCAGTCACCCCACAACCGGTCCAGGGCGTAGAAATTGCGGTCGTCCTGATGCTGGATGTGCACCACGATGTCCCGGTAATCCAACAGCGTCCAGCGACCCTCGCGGGCACCCTCACGGCGGGCCGGCCGGTAACCCGCCTGTCGCATTTTCTCCTCGACCTCATCGACGATGGCGTTGACCTGCCGCTCGTTGGAGCCCGAAGCAATGACGAAGCAGTCGGTGATGACCAGCTGCCCGGAGACATCGATGACCACGACGTCATCGGCGAGCTTGGCGGCGGCCGCGCCGGCGGCCACCCTCGCCATGTCGATGGCTTCCCGGTTGGCGGTCATAGGCCATTCCCAGCGGCCAGGCTGGTCGTTGAACGCGCGCCCGCGTCGCAGGCGCCACAGTAGAGCCGGCACTTGGAGACATACTGCACGACGCCGTCGGGCATCAGGTACCACAGCGGCCGGGACTGCTCGGCGCGCTGACGGCAGTCGGTCGACGAAATGGCCAGCGCCGGGATCTCGACCAGAGTCAACGCATCCTTGGCCAGCTGACCCAGCAGGCTAGTGATGTGTTCGTTGCGCAACTCGTAGCCGGGCCGGCTGACCCCCACGAACCGCGCCAATTCGAACAGCTCCTCCCAGCCCTGCCAGGACATTATGGAAGCTAGCGCATCGGCGCCGGTGGTGAAGTACAGCTCAGAGTCCGGGTGCAAAGCATGCAGATCGGCCAGCGTGTCCTTGGTGTAGGTGGGTCCGCCGCGGTCGATGTCGACCCGGCTCACAGAGAATCGGGGATTGGAGGCGGTGGCGATCACCGTCATTAGGTAGCGGTGCTCGGCGGCGGAGACCTGTCGACCCTTTTGCCAGGGTTGCCCGCTGGGCACGAATACCACTTCGTCGAGATCGAACAGGTCGGCCACCTCGCTGGCGGCAACCAGGTGGCCGTAGTGGATGGGGTCGAACGTCCCACCCATGACTCCCAATCGACGCCCATGCACGATTGGCCAGCTTACTGGAGTATCTTGCCGCAGTTCCGTTCGCGGCAACTGCCAGCCAGCCTAAGCGAGCAGCCATTGATAAGGCAGCACGATTGGTTATTCCTAAGCCTTTGCGTGATCATCTTGGTCTCGTTCCGGGTGAGGTCGAGGTCGTCGCCGACGGGGCGGGACTGGGTGTCGCGACCCTCGCCGGTGACTCCCTCGGCGAGCGGCATGGCCTACCGGTGATACCCGCGGGCAGTGCGGCGCGATGCCGGCCAGCGTTAGCACCGTGCTCGTGGACACGAGCGTCGCGGTCGCACCGGTGGTCGCCGATCACGACCACCACGAAGATACCTTTCAAGCGCTACGTGGCCGCACCCTCGGTCTGGCCGGGCACGCGGCTTTTGAACGCAGGACGCTGGCGACCGTGGCGAAGCTGCTTGCACACACATTCCCGGCGACCAGGTTCCTCGGCGCTGGGGCGGCGATGTCGCTGCTACCCGAACTCGCACCGGCCGAAATCGCCGGCGGAGCCGTCTAGGATGCGCTGATCGGTACGGCTGCCAACGAGCATCGGCTCCCCCTGGCAACCCGCGACCGGCAGGCGCTGAAGGTCTACCGCGCGCTCGCAATGGAAGCCGAGCTGCTGGCCTGAGCGTCGCGGTTGCGCGGCCAATCACACCCGCGCCGCTGCCAGGCCAACGGCTGCCCAGCTGCCCGGTCCCTCACGTTTTTCACCCGATGTACCCGCAACGATCTACTCGGTCGTGTAGAAGGGGTCTGTGGATAATTTGCCGATCGAATCAGCCGAGTCGACGCGGTTGGCGAAGGCGGCGATGACCCGACGGTTTTACACCCGCTCGGTGGTGAAAGGCGAGATCACGCTGCCGGCCGTGCCGAGCATGATCGACGAGTACGTGACAATGTGCGCCGGCCTTTTTGCGGGTGTGGGCAGAAAGTTTTCCGACGAAGAACTTGCTCATCTTCGCGCGGTGCTCCAGGGTCAGCTGGCAGAGGCGTACGCGGCCTCCCAGCATTCGACCATCGTCATCTCATACAACGCCCCCATGGGCCCGACCTTGCACTACCAAGTCCGAGCCCAATGGCGGACGGTGGCGCAGGAATACGAGAACTGGATCGCCACCCGTGAGCCGCCGCTCTTCGGTACCGAACCAGACGCACGTGTGTGGGCGCTGGCCAACGAAGCAGCCGATCCTACGACGCATCGGGTGCTCGAAATTGGCGCCGGAACCGGGCGTAACGCCCTGGCGTTGGCACGGCGCGGACACCCGGTCGACGTGGTGGAGATGACCCCGAAGTTCGCCGACATCATTCGCTCCGACGCCGAACGAGATTCCCTCGACGTGCGCGTCATCATGCGTGACGTCTTCTCGACCATGGACGACTTGAGGCAGGACTATCAGCTGATGGTGCTCTCCGAGGTGGTGCCGGACTTCCGGACGACGCAGCAGCTGCGCAATCTGTTCGAACTCGCTGCCCAGTGCCTTGCTCCCGGTGCCCGCTTGGTGTTCAACGCCTTCCTGGCGAACGGAGATTACGCACCCGACCAAGCCGCGCGTGAGTTCGGGCAGCAGATGTATACCGGGATGTGCACGCGGGCCGAGATGTCTGCTGCAGCGGCCGGCCTTCCTCTCGAACTCGTCGCCGACGACTCGGTATACGACTACGAGAAAACGCACCTGCCACCGGGCGCCTGGCCGCCCACCAGTTGGTACGCCGACTGGATCCGTGGCCTCGACGTGTTCACCACCAACGTTGAGAGCTGCCCGATCGAGATGCGCTGGTTGGTGTTCCAGAGGAGGCGGTGAGCAGTCGCAAAAGCCCCCGAAACCGGTCGGATTTGGGGGCTGGTACGTGAATTAGGGTGACCACGGCAAGCGTGACCCGCCGGCGACTGCAGCGAAGCCGGGTCTGTTGGTGACAGTGTGTATGTCGGGGTTTCAGGCGGCAGGTTCGAGGGTGACCCCCAATCCTTGGGCTTCGAGTTTGGCGACGAGGCGACGTCGTTCTTTGTCGGGATCCATGCGGGTGGTGAAGTAGTCGGCGCCGAGATCCTGGTGAGGCCGGCCGGTGGCCAGCACGTGCCAAATGATGACGATCAGCTTGTGGGCGACGGTGGTGATCGCCTTCTTGTTGGCAGCGGGACTGCGGAAGCCACCGAACTTGCGGACCTGGCGACGGTAGTACTCGCGCAGGTAGCCATCGGTGCGCACGGCGGCCCACGCGCACTCGACCAGGACCGGCTGCAGGTGCTGGTTGCCTGTGCGGCGGGCACCGTGATGGCGTTTGCCGGCCGATTCGTGGTTGCCCGGGCACAGCCGCACCCACGAGGCCAGATGCTCAGCCGAGGGGAACCAGGCCGCCGGGTCGGCGCCGATTTCAGAGATGACCGTCGCCGAGGCACCCACCCCGATCCCCGGGATCGATGCAATCAGCTCGCGTCGGGCACAAAAGGGATGCATCAGCTGCTCGATCTGCTCGTCGAGAGCACCGATCATCGCATCGAGCTGATCCAGATGAGCCAGGTGCAACCTACACATCAGGGCATGGTGATCATCGAAGCGCCCTTCCAGCGCCCGCTGCAGATCGGGGATCTTCGAGCGCATACTGCCGCGCGCCAGATCAGCCAGCACCGCCGGGCGGCGTTCACCGTCGATGAGCGCCTCCACCATCGCCCGCACCGACTTGGGGGTGACCGAGGACGCCACGCTGTCGGCCTTGATCCCGGCGTCTTGAAGCACATTGCCCAGGCGCTGCAGCTTCGAGGTGCGATGCTCGACCAGCTTGCGGCGGTAGCGGATCACGTCGCGGGCGGCCTTGATGTCGGCGGGCGGAATCAACCAACCCCGCAGCAGACCGCATTCCAGCAGGTGCACCAACCACTCGGCATCCAAGAGGTCGGTTTTGCGGCCCGGCCGTTCTTCACGTGCCCGGCATTGCACACCAGCAGCTCACTCGCCGTGGGCCAACAACGCGTGATAAGCGGGCGCACCAGCGCCCATCATGTTCTTTTACGACTGCCCGCCCGGCCTACACCGGCAGTAGCTGGTCGATCACCGTGGCCAGCTGCTTGGCGGATCGGCATTCGTGCATCGTGATCACCTCTTGGTAGCGCGGCACCGCCGAGTCACCGCTGCCCCACAGATGCTTGGGCTCCGGGTTGAGCCAGTGCGCGTGCCGGCTGGCGGTCACCATGTCGGCCAGCACGTCGGTGGCCGGGTTGCGGTAGTTGGTGCGCCCGTCACCAAGCACCAGCAGCGAGCTGCGCGGCGACAGCACATTTGGGAAGCCCTGCATGAACGAGACGAACGCGTTGCCGTAGTCGGAATGGCCGTCGCGGGCATACACACCAGCCTCCCGGGTGATCCGCTGGATCGCTATGGCCAGGTCCGATTCCGGCCCGAACATATGGGTCACCTCGTCGGTGGAGTCGATGAAGGCGAAGACGCGAACCCGGGAGAACTGTTGGCGCAGCGCGTGTACCAGCAGCAGCGTGAAGTGGCTGAAGCCCGCGACCGAGCCCGACACGTCGCACAACACGACGAGTTCCGGGCGCGCCGGGCGGGGTTTGTGCAACACCAGGTCGATCGGCACGCCGCCGGTGGACATCGACTTGCGCAGCGTCTTGCGCAGATCGATCGATCCCGCGCGGGCGCGGCGCCGCCGGGCGGCCAACCGGGTCGCCAGGGTGCGGGCCAACGGGGCCACCACCCGGCGCATCTGGCGCAGCTGCTCACCCGAGGCACGCAGAAACTCGACGTTCTCGGAAAGCTGTGGAATTCCGTACATCTGGACGTGCTCGCGGCCGAGTTGCTCGGCTGTGCGCCGCTTGGTCTCGGCGTCGACCATTCTGCGCAGCTGCGCGATCTTTTGTGCGGCAAGCGCTTTGGCAATCTGTTCCTGGGTGGCTGTGGGCTCATCGCCGTAGGGAGCAAGCAGGCCCGCCAGTAGCTTGCCCTCCAGTTCGTCCAGCGCCATGGCCTTGAGTGCCTGATACGACGAGAACGACGGACCGCGGCTGGAACTGTACTTGCCATAGGCCTCAACGATCCGCGCGATCATCTCCACCAACCGCTCGTCCTTGCCGGCCAGGTCTTGGTTGTTGGCCAGCAGATCCAGCAGCAGCTGCCGCATAGCCTCGACATCATCGGGCGGCAAACCCCCGGAGCCTGCCGACTCGTCTTCCGTGGTGATGACCGCCCGAGCCCCCAGTGCCGCGGGAAACCACAGGTCGAACATGGCGTCATAGGTATCGCGGTGGTCAGGCCGGCGCAGCACCGCACAAGCAATGCCCTCCCGCAACACCTCACGATCACCCAGCCCGAGGGTGGCCATCACCCGGCCGGCATCCACCGTCTCTGACGGGCCCACCGAAATCCCGCTGCCACGCAGCGCTTCCACAAAGCCCACCAAGTGTCCGGGCAGCCCATGCGGGGCGAGTGGCCGGGCAGCACGAATACGACGGGCGGCCACTAGTTCAACCTGAGCTCTCCGGTGGCCCGTTGCTGGTCGGATTGGTGCTTGAGAACCACGCCGAGCGTGGCGGCAACGACCGCATCGTCGATGGTGTCCAGTCCCAGTGCCAAGACGGTGCGACCCCAGTCGATGGTCTCGGCGATCGATGGCACCTTCTTAAGCTGCATGCCGCGCAGCACGCCGATGATGCGCACCAACTCCTCGGCGAAGTGCTCGGGCAGCTCGGGAACTCGGGATAACAGGATGCGACGCTCCAGCTCGGGGGTCGGGAAGTCGATGTGCAAGTACAGGCAGCGACGCTTGAGCGCCTCGGACAGCTCACGGGTGGCGTTGGAGGTCAGCAGCACGAACGGCGCCCGGGTGGCGGTCAGGGTGCCCAGTTCGGGGACGGTCACCGCGAAGTCGGACAGCACCTCCAGCAGCAGGCCCTCGATCTCGATGTCGGCCTTGTCGGTTTCATCGATCAGCAGCACGGTGGGCTCGGTGCGCCGGATAGCGGTCAGCAGCGGACGCTGCAGCAGGAACTCTTCGCTGAACACATCGGTTTTGGTGGCCTCCCAATCTCCCGAGCCGGCCTGGATACGCAGGATCTGCTTAGCGTGGTTCCACTCATACAGGGCGCGAGCCTCGTCGACGCCCTCGTAGCACTGCAGCCGGACCAGACCGGATCCAGTGGCCTGCGCCACGGCGCGCGCCAGCTCGGTCTTGCCGACCCCGGCGGGGCCTTCCACCAGCAGCGGCTTGCCGAGCCGGTCGGCGAGAAAGACCGCCGTCGCGGTGGCAGTGTCGGGCAGGTAGCCGGTCTCGGCCAGCCGCCGCGAGACGTCGGCGATGTCGGCGAACAGCGGCGTGGGCCGGGCGGGCACGGTCACGATCGGGTCTCCTCTAGCCAACGGCGTCAGGCCGGACGGGTGTGGCCGGCTCCCCATGCGATCCACTTGGTCGACGTCAATTCCGGTAGTCCCATCGGTCCGCGGGCATGCAGTTTCTGGGTGGAGATGCCGATCTCGGCGCCGAAGCCGAATTGCTCGCCGTCGGTGAACGCCGTTGATGCGTTCACCATCACCGCGGCCGCATCGATCTGTTCGGTAAAGCGTTGGGCCGCATCAAGATTGGTGGTCACAATCGCTTCTGTGTGCCCGGTGCCGTATTCGTTGATATGGGCGATGGCAGCGTCGACACCGTCGACCACCGCCACCGCGATGTCCAGCGACAGGTATTCGCGGCGCAGGTCGGCCTCGTCCGGGTCGAGATGTACGGTGACACCGGCGTGCTGCAGGGCGGCCAGCAATCGAGGCAACGCCGTTTCGGCGATCGCTGCGTCGACCAGCAGCGTCTCGGCGGCGTTGCAGACGCTGGGCCGCCGCGTCTTGGAGTTCAGCAAGATACGCTCGGCCACGTCCAGGTCGGCCGCTTGGTGCACGTAGACATGGCAGTTCCCGACGCCGGTCTCGATGGTGGGCACCTGGGCATCGCGTACGACCGCCTCGATCAGGCCCGCTCCCCCGCGTGGAATCACCACATCGACCAGGCCGCGGGCCTGAATCAGGTGAGTGACGGTGGCGCGGTCGGCAGCCGACAGCAGCTGGACCGCGTCGGCCGGCAGCTCCAGGCCGACCAGCGCGGTGCGTAACACCGCCACCAGGGCCTCGTTGGACTTTGCGGCCGACGAGCTGCCGCGCAGCAATGCAGCGTTACCCGACTTGAGTGTCAGCCCGAAGGCATCCACGGTGACATTGGGGCGGCCCTCGTAGATCATGCCGACCACGCCCAGGGGGACGCGCTGCTGGCGCAGCTGCAGCCCGTTGGGCAGGGTATAGCCACGCAGCACTTCACCGACCGGATCGCGCAGTCCCGCGACTTGCCGCAACCCGGCGGCGATACCGTCGACTCGTTGCGGGTTCAAGGACAACCGGTCCAGCATGGCGGCCGGGGTGTCCGCCTCGCGCGCCGCGTTCAGGTCTTCGGCGTTGGCCGCCAGGATCTGGTCGCGGTGAGCCAGTAGCTCGTCGGCAGCCGCGTGCAGCGCGCGGTCTTTGACAGTCGTCGGCAGCGATGCCAGCCGGCGGGCGGCCACCCGGGCGCGGCGTGCGGCGTCGTGCACCTCTTGACGCAAGTCGAGCTGCGACGGTGCTGGCACAGTCATTGCCCCAGGGTAACGGGCTTGCGCTGGCCAGGTAAGACGACCCGCTCCGGACGGGCCGCGCAGCGATCCGGCTGGGTGGTTGCTATGCGATCAGGCGTACTTGACGGTCGCCCCTGATCAGCTTGCCGATAATCCCGGCAAGACGCTGGTAGGACTTCTCGCGGCCGCCGAAAGAGCTAAACACCAAACCGATTCGTCGCGCCGGGCAGGGGCGACGAATCGGGCGAGTTCCAGCCGGCTTCGCGTGGTCTCGACGGCGGCCGCGGTCTGCGGAATCAGTGTCACCCCCAGCCCGCCGGTCACGCACTGCACGACGGTGGCCAGCCACACCGCCCGGGTGTTGGGCAGCATCGAGCGTCTGGTCGCGTAGGCAGTGCCCCTCATGCAGTCACAACAAAGTCAGCTCTGACAGCGCGGTCAGCGGCACCCGCTGCTTGCCGGAAAGACATGCCCTGGGGGTGCACCGAGACCGGCTTCCGACCACCGCTCGCCGCAACGTCGACTGGCTCATATCGAGAATGCTTGCGGCACTGCTGAACCACTGCTTTGCCGCCACCGCGGCGAACGCGCGAAACCCGGCCACGGCCGGCTAGCACCTCTTGGCGGCGATGCCGATAAATATGGTGTGATATATCACCTTTGCCTGACAGCGACTTCACGGCACGATGGAATGTCGCAACCAAATGCATTGTCCGCTTTGATGATGAGGAGAGTCATGCCACTGCTAACCATTGGCGATCAATTCCCCGCCTACCAGCTCACCGCTCTCATCGGCGGTGACCTGTCCAAGGTCGACGCCAAGCAGCCCGGCGACTACTTCACCACTATCACCAGTGACGAACACCCAGGCAAGTGGCGGGTGGTGTTCTTTTGGCCGAAAGACTTCACGTTCGTGTGCCCTACCGAGATCGCGGCGTTCAGCAAGCTCAATGACGAGTTCGAGGACCGCGACGCCCAGATCCTGGGGGTTTCGATTGACAGCGAATTCGCGCATTTCCAGTGGCGTGCACAGCACAACGACCTCAAAACGTTACCCTTCCCGATGCTCTCCGACATCAAGCGCGAACTCAGCCAAGCCGCAGGTGTCCTCAACGCCGACGGTGTGGCCGACCGCGTGACCTTTATCGTCGACCCCAACAACGAGATCCAGTTCGTCTCGGCCACCGCCGGTTCGGTGGGACGCAACGTCGATGAGGTACTGCGAGTGCTCGACGCCCTCCAGTCCGACGAGCTGTGCGCATGCAACTGGCGCAAGGGCGACCCGACGCTAGACGCTGGCGAACTCCTCAAGGCTTCGGCCTAACCGGGATCTGGTTGGCCGGGAATCAATGAGTATAGAAAAGCTCAAGGCCGCGCTCCCCGAGTACGCCAAAGACATCAAGCTGAACCTGAGCTCAATCACCCGCAGCAGCGTGCTCGACCAGGAACAACTATGGGGAACCCTGCTGGCCAGCGCCGCAGCGACACGAAATCCGCAGGTATTAGCTGACATTGGCGCTGAAGCGACCGACCATCTGTCGGCTGCAGCCCGCCACGCAGCCCTCGGAGCCGCGGCCATCTTGGGCATGAATAACGTGTTCTACCGTGGCCGCGGCTTCCTTGAAGGCCGGTACGACGACCTGCGCCCCGGACTGCGGATGAACATCATCGCCAATCCGGGCATACCGAAAGCCAACTTCGAGCTCTGGTCCTTCGCAGTGTCCGCGATCAACGGGTGCTCGCATTGCCTCGTCGCCCACGAGCACACGCTGCGTACGGTAGGTGTGGACCGAGAGGCGATCTTTGAAGCGCTGAAAGCCGCAGCAATCGTTTCAGGCGTTGCACAAGCGCTGGCCACAATCGAGGCACTAAGCCCAAGCTAAGTGTCTGTACGCGATGACGCCGTGCTGGGTGACACCGGTGCGACCAACACGGTACTGTGGGCGATCGGCGGCGGCGCCTTCCACGGAGTCAACTTCGACAACGCATCCGACACCCGAAGCCTGTAGTCCCTCATCACCTCTCCGTCCTCGTCCCAGAAGTCGTCATATTCTTGGTCGAGGTCGGCGATCTGCGCAGTGAATTGCCCAAGCGCGTTGTTGTCGATCAGAATCTGCCTCTCAGCACGGTTGTTGTAGATCTGCGCCAGGGGCACCATATCGTGATGTGCCCATTCATAGGCCCGCACGATCTCGTGGATCTGCCTCTCGACCTCAGACAGCTGCACACAGAGGTCGGTCAGCCACCTGACAAACGGCTTGGCTGCCTCCATCAACTGCATCACCACAGGACCCGCCCAGGCGTCCATCAGAGACAGCAGCGTTCGGTTGAACGACCTCTGCACGGCCGTCATTTCCACATCCAACGACCTCCACGCCCTGGCGGCAGCCAACATCGAGTCAGGACCGGGGCCGGCATATATGTTGGCGGAGTTGACCTCCGGTGGGTACGCTTCGAAATGCATCTGTTTGTTCGTTGTTCCGTCGGCTCGTGACGACTGTAGTGACTCGTTAACTAAAGGTCTTGATGTTGTCGGCCTCGGCGGTCGCATACTTATCGGCGCCAGTGGTCAAGGCGTGCGCAAACTCCTCAAGAACCACCGCCGCCGCAGCGATGGTCTGCCGATACTTCCTTGCGTACTCGACCAGGAACGTCGCCGCCTTCTCCGACACCAGATCCGCAGCCGGAGGCCGCACAGCGGTTGTCATCGGGGCCACCTGAGCATCGCTTTGGATCGCACGATCGCGAATCCGTCGTACCTCCGTGGCCGCCACGGTCAACGCCTCGGGATTTGTGATCACAAAAGACATGCCGACTCCACTCCGCGATTAACGAACCCCCGGCACTGCACCGGGCTGATCAACCACCGGTTGTTTGCGCTGCGACTGCCCACGTTGAGAAAACGCAACGACTTCACTGGCATAATTATCCAACAGACGAAGGGATCAATTCCGGGTAAGCCGCTGCAAATCAAGCCGACTCAAGGCACACAACGCCACCCGACGATACCCCCCATGCTGACGTTCAAAGCAGTAGGGATGTAGCTTACCATGCCCCAATGGCCGTCGGAGGCCAGCCACCAGCGCACATGCCTGCACGGTGCACCTAATCGGTGCCGGCTTCCAGCGGCCGGCAGTTGACCCGCGATGACAGACACGCCCAGGCTCGTTGAGGCCGATCGCGTTCTCACACAGCGCATTACGGCTCGTGACAGATGAGGGAGTAGAGCGGGTCGGCAAGGGAAACCCATCATGGCGCCGGGCTCCGCCCCGGGTTGGGCCAGTGCGATGGCTGCGACGTCGTGGAAAAGCGCGGTGGGGTGCTCGGGCATGACGGATGGGCACTCATCACATCCTCCTGCTCCACGGCAGTGTTCGGCTCGCACCGTCATTGTGCTGATGGATCAGAACGTCCGCTCGCACGCCGGACACCGCGCCGCGCACCGAGGTAGCCGACGCTAGCCACCAGGAACGGGACCAAATAATTGATCACCATCCGTACCCACGTGCCGATCGTCGCGGCGCCCTCGGCAAGGGTGGCACCCTGATTCACCGCACATAGCACGGTACCCACGATCAGCGCCGTCGGAGCTGCGGTGCGCAGGGTGTGGCCGCGCAGAAACAGACCGATCGCTTGGCCAACCGTGTCCCACCGCTCGTCAGCGTCGCGCAGGCCCACGATGCTCGCCGGCCGCCGCTGGGGATTGGTGCAAGTCGCGGCGAATTGCCTGTTGCGCCTTCCTTTGCCGCTCGTCGATAACCCGACCCAGCTCCTGCAGCAGCATCGGCTTGTTCATCACGACCTGCTCAAGGTGCTCCCGGCCGATCTGCAGCGCGGTCACCTCTTCCAGCGCTACCGCACCGGCGGGGTCGGGTTGCCGAGTCAGCGCAGTCAAGCCCAGAAACGTGCCCTTTTTGAGGGTGGCAATCGCAACCACGGATCCGTCATCGGTCGTAACCGTCAGCCGCACGCTGCCGGCGATCACGAAGGTGATACCCATGGGAACCACACCCGCGTGCTGCACGATCTCATCAGTGCCGTAGCGCACCAGCCTCGCGTACCGAGCCAGCGACTGCTGATCGCTAGAGCTCAGTCGCAGCTCGGGCCCCACCACCGTGCGCAGGGCGGACTCCACACGTTCGGCCGTCGAGAACTCGTCGTCGGCCTCGTCGAGGTGTAGCCCTTCCCGACGCGCGGCGTACCAGACCCAGCGCAGAAACGTTGCCTGCGTTGGGCCTTCGTCGGCCGGTGATGTCAGCCTGACCGTCGTTCGATACTCGGCGGCTCCTCGGGCAATTGTGGCGGGCACGACCCCCGGCTTAACATGCGGTAGCGCGCTGGCAGCCCTGTTCAGCATGGCGCATACCTTGTCCGGGGGATCGGACGTGGAAAATGTGGTCGTGATCGAGCATTCGTGCGCCCCGGCCGGCCGGCTGAGATTGGTAAACGCGGTGGTGGCCAACATCGAGTTGGGCATGATCTGCAGTCCGCTGCCGGTGTCGATATGGACAGCCCGCCAGTTCACCTCGACGACTCGTCCGCGGGCTGTGGGTGTTTCCAACCAATCATCGATCCGAAAGGGCTGTTCGAACAGCATGAACAAGCCCGACACGATCTGGCCGACGGAGTTCTGCAGCATCAGGCCGATGACGACTGACGTCACACCTAACGCGGCGAACAGTCCACCGACCCGCACCCCCCAGATGTAGGACAGGATCACCGCCAAACCTATGCCGATCAGCGCGAAGCGCGCGACATCGACGAAGATGGCGGGTAGCCGCTTGCGCCAGCTCTGTTGGGGCGCACCCTGAAACAGGGTGGCATTCAGTAACGACAGCAGCAGCACCAGCACCAGAAATCCGAACGCTGTCGTGAGCACCCGCACGGTGGGGTCCTCGGCCGGGACTTCAGATGCCTTGACAAGCAGCAGCAAAACCGCGCCCAGGGGTAGCAGGTAGTTTCGCAGCAGACTTGCCTGCCTGGCCAGATGGCTGTTCCGTCGGACGAGTATGTTGTGCAGTTCGGTGAGAACGATTAGCCCGGCCGGCAATCCGATCGCAATGCCAACGGCCCAGTAGAACCATGTCGAGTCGAGCAGGTTCATGATCGCTCCGACAATCGGTAGATCGGCTCTTCTAACCCTCCGACAGAAATCGTGCCCGCAGCCGTGAACTGCCACACGTCTCGCATCGCCTCATACACCTGCGAGGTGACATAGATGCCGGGCTGTGGTGAACCGCTGTGCATTTGGTAGGCCAGACTCACTGCCGCGCCCCACATGTCGTAGACGACACTTGATCTGCCGACCAGCCCGCTAATGACGTCCCCGGTGTTGATACCGACTCGCAGGTGCAGATCGTTACCGGTTTGGCAATTGAACCGATCGACGATGCGCCGCATCTCTAGGGCGAAGTCGACGGTTCGGGGAATATTGTCCAGCCGTGGCGTGGTTACCCCGCAACCGGCGAGATAGCCATTGTGCAGCGTGCGAATGCGTTCGACACCAAGGTGTTCGGCGGCCGAATCGAACTGGCGGACCAGCTCGTCGACAATTTTGACCAGTTCGTTACCCGACAGGCCGCTGGAAATCTCGTCGACACCCAGGATGTCGGCAAACAGGACGGTGACATCTTGGTGCTCCTGCGCAATGGTCTGCTCCCCAAGGCGGTACCGCTCGACAACTGGCTCGGGCATCATCGATAGCAATAACCGGTCGTTTTCCTTGCGTTGCTCGTTGAGCAGCTCCTCTTTGGTTTGCAGATTCCGACTCATCTCGTTGAAAGCGGCTGTAAGATCACCGATTTCGTCGCGTGACTTTACCGGAATGTTGACTTCGTAGTCGCCTGCGCTGATCTTCTGGGTGCCAACCTCGAGCCGCCGGATTGGCCGCACCATCGCATGGGCGATCAGCATCGACGCCACACAGATGACGACAATGATGCCAACTGTAACCAGCACAAGCGCCCTGCTGAACGACGCGACGGCCGCGAACGCCTCAGAATCGTTCCGCGTTGCCAGGATCGACCAGTGCAGATCGGAGTCCGGCACATTCAGCGGCGCGTAGGCCTCCAGTTCCCTGCTACCCGTGTAGTCGGTGGAGGTGACGGTTCCGGTCTGTCCGCGTTGGGCGGCGCGCAGTCCTTCGGTCGCAACAGGCTGCAGCAGCGTCGTCCCACCGAACTGGATCGCTCTGTTGACCACATCAAGTGACGTGCCTGCTGCCACAACCTGTTTCCGGTATTCCTCCGGGTCTTGCAGGAAGAGCCGAGAATCGGACCGCATCAAACTGTCCGGACCGGCGAGATAGGTTTCCGTCCCACTACCCATGCCAGCCGCTTGCCATTGCCTGTCGGCGGTCATGATCTTATTGATCTTGTCGATCGGCAACGGCAGCGCCAAAACGCCCTGAGTTTTGCCGCCCGCTTCGACCGGTGCCACCAACCACGCGGTCGGCACGCCGAGTTGAGGCTGATACGGCTTGAAGTCGGTAATCCAGGTAAAGTCGACGGCGTTGGCGCCCAACGCTTTAAGGTAGGCGTCACGCAGATTGGATTCGCGATACGGCCCGGTCAGAATGTTGGTACCGAGGTCGGGGTCCTTGCTCAGGGTATAGACGATATTGCCCCGGGTGTCCAGCAATACCGCGTCGTCGTAATCGAACCGGGTGACGATTTCCCGGAAATAGCTGTTGAATTGCGCGTTGGCGGCCGACCATGCACTGCCGTCGCCGGCATCGTCCAGCCGCATCGCATCTTGGTCCGACGTGAATGGTGCAGTGTAGTACGCCTGAAGATACCTTTGGGCCGGAGAAGTCGGCAGCAGCGCGGTGATGTCGAGTTTATCGCCGGTCGTGCGTTCGACGGGTGTGATGAATTCGTTGTTGTAGTAGTTGACGATCGCCTGTTGTTGGGCGGGGCTGATCGTGGCGTCAGCCAGCTGGTCAAAGCCGGCCGTGAACCGCACGACGGCATCGACAACCGTGAGTCCACGTTCGTAAATGACCAGCGAATTCGTCAGGTCAGAAAATAGTGTCTCAACTGCCCGCTTCTGCGACTCGCGCAACTGGGTCAACCGCTCGTAGGCGGCTGCTCTTAGCGAAGTGCGACCAGATTGATAGACAATGGCCGCAATCGCCGCGACGGACACGATACTCGTCAACAGCAGCAGCACCATGAGCTTGGACTGGATGCTGGCCCGGAAACGCGGCCGACGCCGGAGCACATTCTTATGGCGCTTCTTAGCCGGGGTGGATTCACTCTCGGCTACCGAGTCCAGTGCCTCACCCGACGTCAACCGGCTTCCCCTCTGCTGTCGGTCGCAGGCTGCTCTACGACGCGCCGATTACGCAGCAGACTAACGTGCCCAGCCCACGATCATCGCGTTTGCCGAAAAGCCACCAGCGACCAATCGAGGAATGCGCCGCGTACGGGTCCTCGTCATCGTCCTCGTCGCGCACGCGCTTCTTGAGGGGTGGTAGCGATTGGTTCTGGGTGGTCCGTAATCGAGGTGAGCCAGGATAGCTCGGCCGTATCGCAATGTTCAGCGAGTCGATGGATCAACACATGCCCCGGCACCGGCAACCGCTGCGGAGTGGTCAACGCATCAAACGACGACGCACTCAGACCATCGACCGACAGCATCGAGCCGGTCCAGCATCCCGACCACCCGTCCCGATCCGCAAGCATGTTCGAATACTGGGACGCGCCACCGACAGGACACCCACTGATACCCTTGGGACAAAAGTGACACAAGTGATTTCAGCCAACAGCAAGCATGGCAAACGCCAGTGAGACTAACGTCGGCCCCATGGCGCCCCGGGTGTGCGTGGTAGGCAGCGTGAACATGGACCTGACGTTCGTGGTGGACGCGCTTCCGCGCCCCGGCGAGACGGTGCTTGCGGCGTCGTTGACCCGAACGCCAGGCGGGAAGGGCGCCAACCAGGCGGTGGCCGCAGCGCGCGCAGGCGCGCAGGTACAGTTCTCCGGTGCATTCGGCGACGATCCAGCCGCCGCCCAGCTGCGGGCCCACCTGCGCGCCAACGCCGTTGGACTGGACAGGACCGTCACGGTGCCCGGACCGAGCGGGACGGCGATTATCGTGGTCGATGCCAGCGCCGAGAACACCGTGCTGGTGGCGCCGGGTGCCAATGCACATCTGACTCCGGTACCCTCGGCCGTCGCCAACTGCGATGTACTGTTGACCCAGTTGGAGATTCCTGTTGCAACCGCGCTGGCAGCCGCGCGGGCAGCCCAGTCGGCCGATGCGGTTGTCATGGTCAACGCCTCCCCAGCCGGCCAGGATCGAAGCTCCTTGCAGGACTTGGCCGCTATCGCCGACGTGGTGATCGCCAACGAGCATGAGGCAAACGACTGGCCGTCGCCACCAACACATTTCGTGATCACCCTGGGTGTGCGCGGTGCCCGGTACGTCGGCGCGGACGGGGTGTTCGAGGTACCCGCCCCAACGGTAACGCCAGTGGATACCGCCGGCGCCGGCGACGTATTTGCCGGGGTCCTTGCTGCGAATTGGCCGCGCAACCCAGGTTCGCCGGCCGAGCGACTGCGCGCATTGCGGCGGGCCTGCGCTGCGGGTGCGCTGGCAACTTTGGTGTCCGGTGCCGGCGACTGCGCACCGGCCGCCGCCGCGATCGATGCGGCCCTGCGAGCCAACCGCCACAACGGTTCATGACCACTGCTACGCACCGAAGGAGACCCGCTGATGCGAACGACCACCGCGGCCGACTTAGCGCTGGCACTCTTCGCGGTTTTCAGTGTGGTCGGATTCGGCTGACGCAGTTGGCTGCAGCACCGACGCACCGGATCCACCGGCTTTCGCGGCGTCAGCGGCCGGGTCGGTTCGCTGGAGTGGATTACCGGGACGTGCTTTGTCATCGCCCTGATCGTGACGGTGGTCGCTGCGGTGCTGCAGCGGACCAACGTTGTCCAACCGCTGAATACTCTGCGCATGGTCTGGATTCAGGTTGCCGGCATAATCCCGGCGACGGCCGGGATCGCGGCCACGGTTTACGCCCAGCTTGCGATGGGCGATTCGTGGCGGATCGGGGTGGACGAGCAGGAGAACACCACTCTGGTGCGCACCGGCCCGTTTAAATGGGTGCGTCACCCCATCTACACGGCCATGATGGCGTTTGGCCTCGGGCTGTTGCTGGTGACTCCGAATCTCGTTGCCCTCGCCGGGTTTATCCTGCTCGTTGCCACGCTCGAGGTGCATGTCCGCCGCGTCGAAGAACCCTACCTGTTGCGGACGCACAGTGCCGTCTACCGCGGCTACACCGCCAGCGTCGGCCGGTTCGTCCCGGGTGTGGGGTTGATCCGCTAGCCCTTGGGCACCTCACGGTCGATCTGATCGAGCCAGATTCGCGCTGACATATCCGACGGGGCCCGCCAATCCCCACGCGGCGACAACGCGCCCCCGTGGGACACCTTGGGGCCGTTGGGCAATGCCGAACGCTTGAACTGGCTAAACGAATAAAACCGCTGGACGAAAATCTGCAGCCAATGCCGGATTTCGGCCAATGAATAGGACGGGCGTTCGCTCTTTGGGAAGCCGGGCGGCCAGTTGCCCCGCTCCGCATCGTTCCACGCATGCCAGGCCAAAAACGCAATCTTCGACGGGCGAAATCCGTAGCGCAGTACCTGAAAAAGCGAAAAGTCCTGTAGGGCGAAAGGTCCGACCTTGGCCTCGCTGCTCTGCAGCTCCTCCTCGCCGGTCGGAATGAGTTCGGGGGTGATCTCGGTGTCGAGCACCGACTGCAATACCTCACCCACCTTCTCACCGAACTCACCCGCCGAAATGACCCACCGGATCAGGTGCTGGATCAGCGTCTTGGGCACACCGGCGTTGACGTTGTAGTGCGACATCTGGTCGCCGACACCGTATGTCGACCAACCCAGTGCCAGCTCCGACAGGTCCCCGGTGCCCAGTACGATTCCCCCGCGCTGGTTGGCGATACGGAAAAGATAGTCGGTGCGCAACCCGGCCTGGACGTTCTCGAAGGTGACGTCGTACACTTTTTCGCCAACCGAATACGGATGGCCGATTGTGTGCAGCATCAACCGAGCGGTGTCGCCGATATCGATTTCGGAGAAGGTAACCCCCAGCGCACGTGCCAGCTTGATCGCGTTGTTCTTAGTGTGCTCCCCGGTGGCGAATCCGGGCAACGCAAACGCCAGAATGTCGCTGCGCGGCCGGCCCTCGCGGTCCATGGCATGGGTCGCGACGATCAGCGCGTGCGTCGAGTCCAATCCCCCGGACACACCGATAACGACCTTCGGATAGTCCAGCGCCCGCAACCGTTGCTCGAGTCCAGACACCTGGATGTTGTAGGCCTCGTAGCAATCCTGTTGCAATCGTTGCGGATCGGCCGGAACGAACGGGAACCGCTCGACCTCGCGCAGCAGTCCGATGTCGCCTGCCGGTGGGTCGAGTGCGAAGTCGATGCGCCGGAACGATTCCGTTAACTCCCGGTGGTGACGCCGGTTGTCGTCGAACGTGCCCATCCGCAGCCGCTCCGACCGAAGCAACTCGGTGTCAACGTCGGCGACACTGCGGCGCACTCCTTTGGGGAAACGTTCGGACTCCGCGAGCAGTGCGCCATTCTCCCAGATCATCGTCTGACCGTCCCAGGCCAGGTCCGTCGTTGACTCCCCCTCCCCCGCGGCGGCATAGACATAGGCAGCCAGACACCGCGCCGACGCCGAGCGCGCAAGCAGCCGGCGGTCCTCGGCACGGCCGATGGTGATCGGGCTGCCGGACAGATTCGCCAGCACCGTCGCGCCCGCCAGGGCCGCCTCGGCGCTGGGCGGCATCGGCACAAACATGTCCTCGCAGATCTCCACATGCAACACAAAGCCGGGTAGATCTGACGCGGCGAACAACAGGTCCGTGCCGAAGGCCACGTCGGCGCCACCGATGCGGATCGTGCCCCGCTCCCCGTCTCCGGGCGCCATCTGGCGCCGCTCGTAGAACTCGCGATAGGTGGGTAGATACGACTTGGGCACCACGCCGAGCACGGCGCCGCGGTGAATGACGACCGCGGTGTTGTAGATGCGGTGTCGATGCCGCAGCGGAGCCCCGACCACCAGTACAGGTAACAGGTCGGCGGATTCGGTCACCAGGTCGAGCAGCGCGTCCTCGACGGCATCGAGCAGAGAGTCCTGCAGTAGTACGTCCTCGATGGAGTAGCCCGACAGCGTCAGCTCAGGAAAGACCGCCAACGCTGCGCCATCGTCGTGGCACGCACGGGCCATGTCCAATACCGACGCGGCGTTGGCCGCCGGGTCACCGATGGTGGTGTGGTGAGTGCAGGCGGCAACGCGCACGAACCCGTGCTGGTAGGCGGAGTAAAAGTTCATCGTCCTTTCATTGTCGCCCAGCGACGTCAGAACGCCCGAATCACCCGCCGAGTATCCACGCTCGACACCGTGGAATCCCCCGCGCTGCTGGCAGATGGCGGCATTGACCGGCGTGGGGATGCTACCGACTGGGCCGCTGCCGACCCTGGGCCCTGATTGGCCGCCGAGCAGTCCCATGACGATCCGCTAGTTCACCTCGGATACCCGCTCGGCCGCAATGCGCAGCTAGCGGCCATGTTGATCGAAATCATTTGGGGTACACCGCATCTCGGAGCAATATGGTAGCTAAACTTGCTTAGCTTGCTTCGCCGACACCGCGACCAGATCGTCGGCGTGCACCACCGGGCGGCGCAGCTCGCCGGGTAGCTCAGAGGTGGACCGGCCCACCATGGTGGCCAGCTCGGACGCGTCGTAGGCAACCACCCCGCGGGCTACCATGGCCGCGTCGGGTGCACGCAGTTCGACCACATCGCCGCCGCAAAACCGGCCGGACACCGCGGTGATACCCGCCGCCAGCAGTGACCGGCGTTGTCGCACCACAGCGCGCACCGCACCGGCGTCGAGAGTCAGTGCGCCGGTTGCTTCGGCGGCATAACGCACCCAGAACCGCCGGGCCGACAGACGCGCGGGCCGGGCCGCAAACACCGTGCCCACCGACGCGTCGGCGAGCGCGGTCGCGGCGTCGGCCGCGGGGGCCAGCAGTACCGGCACCCCGGCGTCGGCGGCCAACAGCGCCGCCGACACCTTGGACGCCATGCCGCCAGTACCCAGGTGGCTACTGCGGCCGGCGACCACACCGTCCAGATCCGCCGGCCCGGACACCTCCGGAATGAACGTCGCGTCCGCGGTTTTGCGCGGGTCGCAGTCGTAGAGGCCGTCGATGTCCGACAGCAGCACCAAAGCGTCGGCGCCGACCAGGTGCGCCACCAGTGCAGACAGCCGATCGTTGTCACCGAACCGGATCTCGTTGGTGGCCACGGTGTCGTTCTCGTTGACAATCGCCACCGCGTGCAACGCGCGCAGCCGATCCAGCGTGCGTTGGGCGTTGGTGTGCTGCACCCGCATCGAAATGTCGTGCGCGGTCAGCAGCACCTGGCCCACCGTGCGGCCGTAGCGGGCGAACGCCGCGCTCCACGAGTTCACCAGCGCGACCTGCCCGACGCTGGCCGCCGCCTGCTTGGTCGCCAGATCTTTGGGACGACGGGACAGCCCGAGCGGCTCGATGCCGGCGGCGATGGCGCCCGAAGACACGATGACGACGTCGGAACCCGCCTTCATCCGCCGCTCGACCGCCTCGGCCAGTCCGGCCAGCCGGCCGGCATCGAACATCCCGGACGGTGTGGTAAGCGCCGTGGTCCCGACCTTCACGACAAGGCCGCGCGCGGTCCGGATTGCGTCCCGATGCGGACTTCTCATCAGCCATCCCCGTGTTCGCGACGCCGACTCCGAGCGGCCTTTCGCTCGGCCGCGCCCACCCGCTTGTTGCTGTCCAGCCGCGGATCGGTGCCCCGGCCGGACATCGCGACCGGCTCACCCGCAGGCGTTTGCGGCTCCCAATCGAACGTCATCTCGCCGATGGTCACCGCGCATCCTGACCGCGCACCCAGCCTCAGCAATTCCTCCTCGACACCCAGGCGCGCCAGCCGGTCGGCGAGATAGCCGACGGCCTCGTCGTTGTCGAAGTTGGTCTGGTCAATCCAACGCTCGGGCCGGGCACCGCTGACGACAAAGCCACCATGCCCGTCGGGTTCGACGGTAAAACCGCTGTCGTCCACCGGAATCGGACGAATCACCGGCCGCCGTGGCACCGCCACCGGCCGCGCAGCGTTGTAGTCCGAGATCATCTGCGACAGCCCAAAGATCAACGGCTGCAGGTTTTCCCGGGTTGCGGTCGACACGCAGAACACCGGCCAGCCGCGCTGGGCGATGTCGTCACGGACGAACTCCGCGAGCTCGCGGGCCTCCGGCACATCGATTTTGTTGAGGACCACCGCACGCGGCCGTGCGGCGAGATCGCCCAGAGCCGCGTCCCCTTGCAGCGTGGGCGTGTAGCACGCGAGTTCCGTTTCCAGCGCGTCGATGTCCGAGATGGGGTCGCGGCCCGGCTCGGCGGTAGCGCAATCCACCACATGCACCAGTACAGCGCAGCGCTCGATGTGCCGCAGAAAGTCCAGCCCCAGACCACGGCCCCGGGATGCGCCCGGGATCAACCCCGGCACGTCGGCGACGGTGAACGCGTGCTCGCCAGCCGAGACCACACCGAGGTTGGGCACCAGGGTGGTGAACGGGTAGTCGGCGATCTTCGGCTTGGCCGCCGAAATCGCCGACACCAGCGAGGATTTTCCGGCCGACGGAAACCCGACCAGGCCGACGTCGGCGACGGTCTTGAGTTCCAAGGTGAGGTCTCGGGACTGTCCCTTTTCGCCGAGGAGTGCGAAACCGGGGGCCTTACGCACGCGGGAAGCCAGCGCGGCGTTGCCCAAACCGCCACGGCCTCCGGCGGCGGCTTCAAAGCGGGTGCCCGCGCCGACCAGGTCGGCCAGTAGCCGGCCGCTCTCGTCCAATACCACGGTGCCTTCGGGAACTTTCACTTCCAAATCCGCGCCGGCGGCCCCGTCGCGGTTATTGCCCATCCCGTGCTTGCCCGAAGCCGCGGTGAGATGCGGGCGGAAATGGAAGTCGAGCAGGGTGTGCACTTGCGGATCGACGACGAAGACGATGCTGCCGCCCCGGCCGCCATTTCCGCCATCGGGGCCGCCCAGCGGCTTGAATTTCTCGCGATGGACCGAAGCGCAGCCGTTACCGCCCGAACCCGCTCTGGTGTGGATGACGACCCGATCGACAAACCGAGGCACCGAGCTCCCCTTCATCTGCGGAGTGTGCAGCTACTGCGGGTTTTGCCCCTCGTGAATCTTCGCAGTGGGCGCACACGCGCGACGCTCAGGCAGTGGTCGAACCGACGATGCTCACCGTCTTACGTCCGCGTTTGATGCCGAACTCGACCGCCCCGGCCGTCTTGGCGAACAAGGTGTCATCGCCGCCACGCCCGACGTTGACGCCGGGATGGAATTTGGTACCGCGCTGGCGGACCAGGATCTCGCCGGCCTTGACGACCTGGCCGCCGTACCGCTTAACCCCCAGCCGCTGGGCGGCGGAATCGCGACCGTTGCGCGAGCTGGAAGCCCCCTTCTTGTGTGCCATGTCTGTCGCCTCCGTTATGCGATGCCGGTGACCTTCAGGACCGTCAGCTGCTGACGGTGTCCCTGCCGTTTGTGGTAGCCAGTCTTGTTCTTGAACTTGTGGATACGGATCTTGGGGCCCTTGGTGTGCCCGAGCACCTCACCGGTCACCGCGACCTTGGCCAGTGCCTTCGCATCGGTGGTGACGGTGGCGCCGTCGACAACCAGAGCCACCGGCAGGGACACCTTCTCCCCCTGCTCGGATTCCAGCTTTTCGACCTTGACCACATCTCCGACAGCGACTTTGTACTGCTTGCCGCCGGTCTTGACGATTGCGTAGGTCGCCATCATTGCTCCTGCCTCTTCATACTTCCGCTGCATGCGTTGCGCTTCGCGCGCGGGCCAGCGGCGGGACGCGTGCTGGGTCTTGGGCGGGCACCTACAACGGACCCCGCATCGTCTCCAGCCGTCAGCCTGGCGACAACTGGTCAAGGGTACGTGACCTGCAACTACGGGGTCAAACCAGCGGGGCCTCAGCGAGATCGACGCCAGCACACGAAAGTGCGCCGGTAGCGTCGATCTCGACGCTACCGGCGCACTCCGGGGCCCGGGTGGTGACGTCATCCGGGTTGGACCGCTGATGGCTGCGGCTAACATCGTGCCGAATCGCGTCCGATGTCGACCTGGAGGAACCGCCGATGACTGCCCCCTTGGATCGTGCGCCGGTCACGGATTTGCCGGCTAACAACAAAGGCCGAGACCGCACCCACTGGCTGTATCTCGCGGTCATTTTCGCAGTGATAGCCGGTGTGATCGTGGGGCTGACGGCGCCGTTGACCGGAAAAAGCCTCACGGTGCTCGGGACGGTGTTCGTCAACCTGATCAAGATGATGATCGCACCGGTCATCTTCTGCACGATCGTGCTCGGGATCGGCTCGGTGCGCAAAGCCGCGGCCGTGGGCAAGGTCGGCGGGCTGGCTTTGGCCTACTTTCTAACGATGTCATCGGTGGCGCTCGGGATCGGGTTGATCGTCGGCAACCTACTCAGTCCGGGTAGGGATCTGCACCTTAGGCCTGGTGCGGTCGGAAGCGGCGCAGCATTGGCCGGCCAGGCTGCGGAGTCACACGGAATCGCTGGGTTCATCCAGCAGATCATTCCGAGGTCGCTCCCCTCAGCCCTTACTGAAGGCAACGTGCTGCAGGTGTTACTCGTCGCGCTGCTGGTCGGTTTCGCGGTCCAAGGCCTGGGCCCCGCAGGCGAGTCCATCCTGCGTGCCGTCGAGAACCTGCAAAAGCTGGTGTTCAAGGTGCTCGTGATGGTACTGTGGCTGGCTCCGATCGGCGCGTTCGGTGCGATCGCCAATATCGTCGCCACGACTGGCTTCAACGCCGTCACCAACCTGCTGCTGCTGATGGCCGGCTTCTACCTGACGTGCGTGGTGTTCGTTTTCGGCGTCCTGGGAGTGCTACTGCGCATCGTGTCGGGTTTGTCGATCTTTCGGCTGCTGCGCTATCTAGCCCGCGAGTACTTGCTGATCTTCGCAACATCGTCGTCGGAGGTGGTGCTGCCCAGACTGATCACCAAGATGAAACACTTGGGCGTGCAATCCAGCACGGTCGGCGTGGTGGTGCCGACCGGCTACTCGTTCAATCTTGACGGCACCGCTATCTATCTGACCATGGCGTCGCTGTTCATCGCCGACGCGATGGGACATCGCTTGACATGGGGCGAGCAGATCGCGCTGCTGGCGTTCATGATCATCGCGTCCAAGGGCGCTGCCGGGGTCAGCGGTGCGGGCCTTGCGACGCTGGCCGGCGGCCTGCAGGCTCATCGCCCCGAGCTGCTGGACGGTGTCGGGCTGATTGTGGGGATCGACCGGTTCATGTCGGAAGCCCGTTCGCTCACGAACTTCTCCGGCAACGCCGTCGCAACCATCCTGGTTGCCTCGTGGACAAAGACCATTGACCTGTCCAAAGCCGACGAGGTGTTGCGCGGTCGTGATCCCTTCGACGAATCGACCATGGTCGATCCCCACGATGAGGAGCCACCCGCCGCCACACCCCACGGGGGCGGCGTCCCGACGAACCCTGCGCTGTGCGATTTCGAGCAGGTCAGTCTAGGCGGATTGGTGGGCCGGCCGGCCGGCCCGCAACGCGCCGACGTGGACGGGTAGGGGCCAGCTCCGTGACACCGGGGACGTCGACTTCGCCCGGGGAACCGTCCAAGCCGGCTGCATCCTCCTCGTCGACGTCGGCATCGGCGGCGTCTTCGTCGGAGTCTTCGTCGTCGGAATCGGAGTCTTCAACGTCGAGATCCTCGTCGAGGTCCTCGTCGTCGAGGTCCTCGAGGTCCTCGTCGGCGTCGAGCTCGTCCTCGTCTTCGTCGGTGTCCTCGGTGTCCTCGAAGTCCGCTTGGGCGGTGTCGTCGAGGTCAGTGGGCGGTTGATCGCCGGCCTGCTCGGCGAGTTCGGCAGCGGGCTCCCCGGATTCCTCGTCACCGCGACCAGCCAGCGAGGACAAGCCCGCTGCCATCGCCTTGAACATGGGATGCTCACCGGGAGCGTGCACGGGGACCTTGGCGACCATGCTCCTATCACTGGACTCTTCGGACCGGCTCTTTTTCGATCGCTTGCCCCGCCGAGCACCGGGCTCAGACTTTCGCCCAGTCGCCGCGGCCGAATCGACCGGGTCGGCGTGCAGCAGGATCCCGCGGCCACTGCAGTTCGGACACGATGTGGAGAACGCTTCGATCAGTCCGGTTCCCAACCGCTTGCGAGTCAACTGCACCAGCCCCAGCGACGTCACCTCGGACACCTGGTGGCGGGTGCGATCGCGGGCCAGCGACTCGGTCAACCGGCGCAACACCAAGTCGCGGTTGGACTCCAGCACCATGTCGATGAAGTCGATGACCACGATGCCGCCGATATCGCGCAGCCGCAGCTGGCGCACGATCTCCTCGGCCGCTTCCAGATTGTTCTTGGTGACCGTCTGCTCGAGGTTGCCCCCGGCTCCGGTGAATTTACCGGTGTTGACGTCAATGACCGTCATGGCTTCGGTCCGGTCGATCACCAGCGTCCCGCCCGACGGCAACCACACCTTGCGGTCCATCGCTTTGGCCAGCTGCTCGTCAATGCGGTGCACCGTGAAGACGTCCGGCGCGGACTGGCCATCCGGCCCGTCAGCGGACTCGTACTTGGTCAACTTCGAAACCAATTCGGGAGCAACAGAATTCACGTATTCATTGATCGTGTTCCAAGCCTCGTCGCCGGAAACGATGAGGCCGACGAAGTCCTCGTTGAACAGGTCACGGATAACCTTGACCAGCACGTCCGGTTCTTCGTACAGCGCCACCGCAGCGCCCGCGGCCTTCTCCTTGGTCTCTTGTGCCTTGGCCTCGATCTGCTCCCAGCGTTCCCGTAGCCGAGCGACGTCTGCGCGAATGTCGTCCTCTTTGACGCCCTCAGACGCGGTACGGATGATGACCCCAGCGTCAGACGGCACCACCTCGCGCAGGATCTCCTTGAGCCGCTGACGTTCAGTGTCGGGCAGCTTGCGGCTGATCCCGGTCGACGACGCGCCCGGCACATAAACCAGAAATCGACCGGCCAGCGACACCTGCGTGGTCAGCCGCGCGCCCTTATGCCCTACCGGGTCCTTGCTGACCTGCACCACGACATAGTCGCCGGGTTTGAGGGCCTGCTCGATCTTGCGATCGGCCCCGCCCAACCCCGCTGCATCCCAATTGACTTCACCGGCGTAGAGCACTCCATTGCGACCGCGCCCGATGTCGACGAACGCCGCCTCCATCGACGGCAGCACGTTCTGCACAATTCCCAGGTAGATGTTGCCCACCAGGGAAGCCGAGGCCGCAGACGTCACGAAATGCTCCACGACGATACCGTCTTCGAGCACCGCAATCTGGGTGTACCGCGTGCCCGGCAGCGGTGGCTCGGTGCGGACCCGGTCGCGCACCACCATCACCCGCTCGACCGCCTCACGGCGAGCCAGAAACTCGGCCTCACTCAACACCGGTGGGCGGCGCCGGCCGGCGTCGCGCCCGTCGCGGCGGCGTTGCCGCTTGGCTTCCAGGCGGGTCGAGCCGTCGATGCCCTTGATCTCAGTGGAGCCAGAGCCGCCATCCTGCGAGTTGCCGGCCTTGTCACCCGCGCGGGGCACGCGTTCGTGTACGACAGTGTTGGGCGGATCGTCAGGCAACGGGCCCTCTAACGCAGCGTCGTTGTCGTCACCAGAAGCCGACTTACGCCGTCGCCGGCGGCGCCGGCGACGATTGCCGGCCTCCAGCGAACCGTTTTCGTCCTCGCCGTTGTCACCGGCTTCGGTATCTTCGGAATCTCGATCGTCGCCGTCGTCGGTTTCGGCGGCGTCCGCGCTGGTAAATTGTTGGGCCCGGGGCTCGGATTGCTGGTCAACCGGATCACCGTCGGATCCACCCTGCTCCCCGCGTCCGCGACCGCGACCCCGACGGCCGCGACGTCGCCGCCGGTTCGCCGGCCGGTCTAGCTGCCCTTCGTCGTCAGCGTCGGAATCGTCGGCGACGTAGTCGGGGCCATCGTCGACGTCCTCGTCGTCCGCTAACGGCTCGGGAATCGGCTGGGGCGCGACGAACAGCGGCATATAGTGCGGCCGCTCCACGTCGGCATTCCGAGTCTCCTGGGTCTCTAGCATCAGCCGGGACTCGGGTTCCTCGGACGCTTCGGGCGCATGGACCGAGGCCGCCAGCACGCCGGCAGTCTCGAGATGAGTGGCCAGCAGATCGCGCACCCGGACCGCATCGACGCGATCCACCGTGGAATGTGCGCTGCGGACCCGTCCGTCGAGCGCGGTGAGCGCATCCAGCACCCGCCTGCTGGTGGTTCCCAGCGTTCGTGCCAGCGAATGGACTCTTAGGCGGTCCGGCAGTTCCTCATGCTGGCTCGGTTCTGGTGGATCTGAAGGTGGGGCACCGTCTATCACGTATTCTCCTCAAGCCCCCGGGCGCGTCTTGATCGACGCGGCCACGCGAGGGCTTCGCTATCTGCCCGGGTCACTTGTCTCCCGAGCTTGTGATGGTCTTGTCCCGAGCAGCTCATGACGAACCCACTCGGCACCGTGCTGAATGACGGCCCGACATGCCGCGCCGCATCGAAGGATGGCGATGGTCGCGGTTGCCTAAGTCTTCATTCGGGCGTCCGACACCGCTTCGGCGACGTTCACCCGTCATCAGTATCCCACATCACTGGGCCGAGTCACCTTCCCTTGAGCTGGGGTGCTGCCCAAGCCGCCCGGGATCGGCGCACCCGGAGCTAGGCGCCGGGAAACCAGAGCGCGATTTCGCGCTGCGCGGATTCGGCCGAATCAGACCCGTGCACCAGGTTGAACTGCGTCTCTAGAGCGAAGTCGCCCCGGATTGTGCCGGGCGCCGCCGCCTGCACCGGGTCGGTGCCGCCGGCGAGTTGGCGAACCGCCGCGATGGCTCGGGTTCCCTCCACGATCGCCGCTACCACCGGACCCGACGTGATGAACTCCAGCAACGATCCAAAGAATGGTTTGCCTTCATGTTCGGCGTAGTGCTGGCTGGCCAACTCCGCGCTGACGGTCCTGAGCTGCAGCGCAGCGATGGTGAGGCCTTTGCGCTCGATGCGGCTGATGATCTCGCCGATCAGCTGCCTTTCGATGCCATCCGGCTTGATCAGTACCAGAGTCCGTTCGGTCACGGTGCCCAACACTAAATGCCGCAAGATGTATGCCCAAACCGGTCATTGCGACACCCGGTAATCCCGACGCCGCCGCACCTCGGCACGCAAATACGCGATCAGGACCCACAACGCAGCGAACAGCACGCCAATGAAACCCACACCCGGGTACACGGCGAAGCCGGCAACCAGCACCGGTTGTGCGCCCAGGTTCACCCAGATTGCCCAGGGTCTGCGCTGCAGCCCGGTCAGCAGTATCAACAGCACGGCCAGACCGACCAAATAGCCCAGCGAGGCCGGACGCAGCCCACCGCCGACCGCGTCCACTACCGGTATTGCCAGCAGCACCACGATCGCCTCGAGGATCAGCGTCGCCGCCATCACCGCGCTGAATCCCTTCCACGGGTCAGCCGGCTCACGCGACCGGTCGGTCATTGCGGATCACGACCGAACAAGGTCCGAGCCGCCCCTGCGGTGACAACCGAGCCGGTGATGACGATCCCGGTTCTCGAGAATGCGTCCCCGGCCACATCCGGGTCGGCGGCGGCGTCGTCGACCAGTGAGGTGGCAACGTCGATAGCATCGCGCAGGTTCTCGGCGGTGCGCACCCGGTCGGGTCCGAACCGCTCGCCGGCCGCCAGCGCCAGGGCCTCGACATCCAGCGCCCGCGGCGACCCGTTGTGGGTCACGACGACGGAATCGAACACCGGCTCCAGTGCGGCCAGGATGCCGTCCACGTCCTTGTCGCCCAGCACGCTGAGCACCCCGACCAGAAATCGGAAGTCGAACTCATGCGCCAGCGTTTGTGCCAGAGCACTCGCCCCGGCCGGATTGTGCGCGGCGTCGATGAACACCGTGGGTGCGCTGCGCATGCGCTCCAACCGGCCGGGACTGGTGACGGCGGCAAAGCCGGCCCGGACGGCGTCGCCGTCGAGCTGACGCTGCGCACCGGCACCGAAAAAGGCCTCGACGGAAGCGAGGGCGAGCACCGCGTTGTGCGCCTGGTGTTCACCGTGCAGCGGCAAGTAGATGTCGGAGTAAACCCCGCCGAGGCCCTGCAGTTGCAGTACCTGACCGCCGACCGCGATCTGTCGCCGTAGCACCGCGAATTCGGAATCCTCCCGGGCCACCGACGCGTCGGCGCGCACCGATTCGGCCAGCAGCACCTCCATGACCTTCGGGACCTGACGCCCGATGACCGCGACGGTGTCCGGCGAACCGTCGGGGGCCCGAGTGATGATGCCCGCCTTCTCCCCGGCGATCCCGGCGATATCGGCACCGAGATAGTCGACGTGATCAATGCTGATCGGGGTGATGACGGCGACCGGTGCGTTGATCACGTTGGTGGCGTCCCAACGTCCGCCCATGCCCACCTCGACCACTGCCACGTCGACGGGCGCGTCCGCAAAGGCCGCGAACGCCATCGCGGTGAGCACCTCGAACTTGCTCATCGCCGGGCCACCCTTACCCGCAGAAGCCTGCGACTGCTGGTCGATCAGCGCCACCAACGGCTCGATCTCCCGGTAGGTCGCCACATACTGCGCCGGGCTGATCGGCTTGCCGTCGATCGAAATGCGTTCCACCGGTGACTGCAGGTGTGGGCTGGTGGTTCGGCCGGTGCGCCGGTGCAGCGCGGTGACCAGCGCGTCGACCATGCGCGCCACCGAGGTCTTGCCGTTGGTGCCCGCGATATGGATCGACGGATAGCTGCGTTGGGGCGAGCCCAGCAGGTCCATCAACGCGCTGATCCGGGTCAGGCTCGGATCGATGCGGGTCTCCGGCCAGCGTTGGTCGAGTAGATGCTCAACCTGCAGCAGGGACGCGATCTCGTCCGGAGTGGGCACGACGCCGGTGGCCGATCCCGAGTCAGGCGGGCCGGAATTCGTCGAATTCATTGCAGCGCAGCCAACCGGGTGGTGATGCGCTCGGTTTCCTGCTGCGCCACGCGCTGGCGGTCCCGGATCTTGGCAATGACGGCGTCGGGCGCTTTGGCCAGAAAGTCCGCGTTGGCCAACTTGGCGGCGGTCGACGCCAGCTCCTTTTGGGCGCCGGCCAACTCCTTTTCCAGGCGGCGACGCTCGGCGGCCACGTCGATGGTGCCCGAGGTGTCGAGCTCGACGACGACGGTGCGGTTCATCTCGGGGCCGAGCCGAACCTCCAACGAGACCGACGGCTCAAAATCCGGGCCCGGCTCGGTGAGCCACGCCAGCGAGGTCACGGCGGCCACCTGGTTGCTCAGATCCGAGTCCCGCACACCGTGCATTCGGGCCGGAACCTTCTGCCGGTCGGCCAGACCTTGATCGCTGCGGAACCGCCGCACTTCGGTCACCAACTTCTGCATATCGTTAATCCGTTGCGCGGCAACAAGGTCCACGCTAATCCCGGAAGGCTCCGGCCAGTCGGCGCTGACCAGCGATTCCCTGCCGGTCAGCGCCAGCCATAGCGCCTCGGTGAGGAAGGGAATCACCGGGTGCAGCAGGCGCAGCAGCGTGTCCAGCCCGGCGGCCAGCACGGCGGTGGTGTGTGTGAGTCCCTGGGCAAGCTGCGTTTTGGCCAGTTCGAGGTACCAGTCGCAGAATTCGTCCCAGGCGAAGTGATACAGGGACTCACAAGCGCGGCTGAACTCGTATCCGTCGAAGGCCGAATCAACTTCGGCCCGAACCTCTTCCAACCTTCCGAGAATCCAGCGGTCGGCGTCGGTCAGCTCGTTCGGCGATGGCAGGGGTGCTGGCGCGGCGCCATTGAGCAGTGCGTACCGAGTGGCGTTGAACAGCTTGGTCCCGAAATTGCGCGACGCCCGCACGGCATCCTCGCTCACCGCCAAGTCACCACCGGGACTGGCCCCGCGGGCCAGCGTGAACCGCAGCGCATCGGCCCCGAACATTTCCACCCAATCCAGCGGGTCGATGACGTTGCCCTTGGACTTGCTCATCTTGCGGCCAGACTCGTCGCGGATCAGCCCATGCAGAAACACGTCGGTGAACGGCACCTGCGGGCCCCGGCGGCCGTCGAGGGTGATGGCGGCGTCGTCGCCGACGAAGGTGCCGAACATCATCATTCTGGCCACCCAAAAGAACAAGATGTCATAGCCGGTAACCAGAACGCTTGTCGGATAGAACTTTTCCAGCTCCGCCGTCTTGTCCGGCCAACCCAGCGTGGAAAACGGCCACAGCGCCGACGAAAACCAGGTATCCAGCACGTCAGGATCCTGTTCCCAGCCCTGCGGGGGTGTTTCGTCCGGGCCGACGCACACCTGTTCGCCGTCGGGTCCGTACCAGATCGGGATCCGATGCCCCCACCAGAGCTGTCGCGAGATGCACCAGTCGTGCATGTCGTCGACCCAGGAGAACCAGCGGGGTTCCATGCTGGCCGGGTGAATCACGGTGTCCCCGTTGCGCACCGCATCCCCGGCCGCTTTGGCCAGCGATTCCACCCGGACCCACCACTGCAGGGATAGCCGCGGCTCGATCGGCTCGCCGCTGCGTTCGGAGTGTCCGACGCTGTGCAGGTAGGGTCGCTTTTCTTCGACCACGCGGCCCTGGGCCGCGAGCGCTTGGCGCACCGCGACCCGTGCCTCGAAGCGGTCCATGCCGTCGAATCGCGTTCCGGTGTCGACGATCCGGCCCTTGGTGTCCAGGATCGAGGGCATCGGCAGCTGGTGGCGCACCCCGATTTCGAAGTCGTTGGGGTCGTGGGCGGGTGTGACTTTGACCGCGCCGGTGCCGAATTCAGGGTCCACGTGCTCGTCGGCGACAATGGCCAGCTCCCGGTCGACGAATGGGTGCGCCAGGCTGGTGCCGACCAGGTGACGGTAGCGCTCGTCATCGGGATGGACGGCGATCGCGGTATCGCCCAGCATCGTCTCGACCCGGGTGGTGGCGACCACGATGTGGGGTTGCGAGTCGTCAAGCGAGCCGTACCTAAACGACACCAGCTCGCCTTCGACGTCGCGGTAGTTGACCTCGAGGTCGGAGATCGCGGTCTGCAGCACCGGCGACCAGTTGACCAGCCGCTCGGCCCGATAGATCAGCCCGGCGTCATAAAGCCGCTTGAAGATCGTGCGCACCGCCCGCGACAGACCTTCGTCCATGGTGAACCGGTCGCGGCTCCAGTCCACCCCGTCACCGAGTCGGCGCATCTGGCCGCCGATGGCACCGCCAGACTCTCGCTTCCAATCCCACACCTTGTCCACGAACAGCTCGCGGCCGAGGTCTTCTTTAGTCTTGCCGTCGACCGCCAGCTGCTGCTCGACCACGCTCTGGGTGGCGATCCCGGCATGGTCGGTGCCCGGCTGCCAGAGCACCTCATAGCCCTGCATCCGCTTGCGCCGCGTCAAGGCGTCCATCATGGTGTGTTCCAGCGCGTGGCCCATGTGCAGGCTGCCGGTCACGTTCGGCGGCGGCAGCACGATCGAATAGGCCGGCTTGGTGCTGGTCGGGTCCGCGGTGAAGTAGCCAGCGTCCAGCCACTTCTGATAGATGGCGCTCTCCATCGCGGCCGGATCCCACGACTTGGGCAGCATATCGGCGGCAGGGTGAGGGCTGGCGGTCACCGATCAATTCTAGGAACCGCTTCACACCGGCATGAAAGCGCCCGAAACCGCCCGGATTCAGCTAGCCAGTCGCGTGGTCTGCAGCGACACACCGGCGGCCGGCAAACGCTCCAGCAGGGCGTCACCCATTGCGGCCGCGGGGGTTAACACACCACGCATGTCGGACAGCTTGTCGCGATCCAGTGCCAGCGCCAGACCACACTCCCCCAACAACACCGACGTCGCCTTGTAGCCGGGGTCACCATCTTGGGCCATGCGCGCCAGGTACCGGGCTCCGGTGGTTGTGGTGGTGTAGGTCTCGATGCGGTAGTAGCCGCGCTCGCGAGCCGCCGCACTGGGGCCGGTGCCGGGTTTGGGGACGACACGCTTTACCAGTCCCCGCGGCAGCAGGCGGATGTAGCGGCTGGCCAAGCCGAACATCGCGTTGCCGACACCGCCGCCGACAACCGATACCACCGGCGCCAGCACCGTGGACCCTACGCTCATGGTTTCGCTGTAGCGGAACCGCCGGCCGTAGGCCCAGTCCAGGAGCGCGTTGCTGCGGCGCACGATCCGGGTGTTGGTGGGCGCCATGATGAATCCCGCGGTCCACACACCGGCCAGTTCCGGCGCGAGCCGACGGCCACGACGCGACGGCAGGTCAGGCTGTGGGCCCAGTTCGGGTTCGGCGCCGCGGTCTGGGCTCAGCATGTAGGGGTCGGATAGCTGGCGGCGCGCATCGGGATCGTTAGAAGCGGTGCTCAACACCTCCAGCATCGATGCGATGGTGCCGCCGGAGAACCCGCCTTTGAAGGAACGCACCACGCAGTTGGTGTCGGTCAGCTCGCCGGCGCCGTCTTCTCGTGCCGCGTGGTATAGGGCGTACACGCTCAGATCAGATGGGACGGAGTCGAATCCGCAGGCGTGCACGATGCGTGCACCGGTGTCGGCGGCCTGCTTGTGGTACAAGTCGATGCTGTTGCGCATGAACATCGGCTCGCCGGTCAGGTCGGCGTAGTCGGTGCCGGCGGCAGCGCATGCGGCCACCAGCGGCAGCCCGTAGCGGGTGTAGGGCCCAACGGTGGTGACCACGACCTGGGCGCGGGCGGCCATGGCTTGCAGCGTCGACGGCAACGACGCGTCGGCGGTCAGGATCGGCCAGGTCTGCGCGGATTCGCCCAGGGCTTCGCGAACGGCGAGCACCCGTTGCGTCGACCTGCCGGCCAGCGCGATCCGGGCATCTCCCCCGGCCCGGGCCAGGTATTCGGCGGTCAGCTTGCCGACGAAGCCGGTCGCCCCGTACAACACGATGTCGAATTCACGCGGCGTAGCGGTCACGGGTTTGACGCTACTCCGGGGTGCGCGAGCAGACGCAAAAGCTCCCAAATCCGACCGGATTTGGGAGCTTTTGCGTCTTTTCGCGGTGGTCAGCCGCGGCGGCCGCAGACCGGCCAGGCGCGGATACCCTGCGAACGCAGCACGTTCTCAGCCACCCGGATCTGCTCCTCCCGGCTCGCGTTGGCCGCGGACCCCGAGCCACCGTTGGCACGCCAGGTGCCGGCGGTGAACTGCAGGCCGCCGTAGTAACCGTTACCGGTGTTGATCGACCAGTTTCCACCGGACTCGCACTGCGCGATCGCGTCCCAGTTCACGCTGTAGGCCACGGGCACGGGAGGCGCTTCCTCCGCAGGCGGGGACAGGAAGTCCGGGGCCAGCGGCGGGGGGAGGTTGGGATCAAAGCCCGCGTCCTCCGGAGCCGGCGGAGTATCGACGGGTGCAGCGTCCGGGGCCGGCGGCAGGTTCGGGTCAAAGCCCACGGCATCCGGGCCGGCTGCGGCGTTTGGGTCCAAGCCCGCGTCGTCGGCATTGGCGATACCGGCTGGTGACGTGGTCACCAACGTCCCGGCAATCGCGGCGGCGATGAGCGTCGTACGGGCGTTCTTCAACGTTGTTCCTTTCGCGGTGCGCGCGCGCCAAAGCCAACCCACGGGCATGGGTTAGCTGCCAGGTGCATTCGAGGGTGCTGCGTGGGACGTGCCGTCTCGGTCCGGCACGGCAGCGGAGCGCTTGATCTGCCCGGCGCGGCTGCTAGCCGCCGCCTGCGGGTCGGCCAACCGATTCAGCCGTCCCCGGCTCCGCTCGCACGCGGGTCCGTAGATTCAATTGTTGAGATTTCTTGCTGCCCGTCTGCCGGGCCAAGGGGACCGTACGATAACGATTTGGATTCGTCATCTCCGGCAAACCGAGATATCAGTTCAATCACAAGCCGATCACGGCGCGGTGGCACAATTGTTGTTGCAGGTCAGAAGTGCGGTTTTGGCTCAGCTGTATCTTTGCGACCGCGGCGCTATCGTGAGCCGAATCACGCAAATATTGTGACCCCGGACACGGATTTGTCACCATCGTGGCCCTGGTCCGGGATCTGATCCACACGCCGTGGTGACCTGCGCCACAACGACTTGCACACCCCGACGTCCACCACACCTCGAATCAGCTAGACTGCTCCCAATAATCCGCCCTAATACTAAGTGCCGCACTGTGATTCATAGGTAACCTGGGGCACCACCAAATAGCAGTCTGCCGTAACAGCCGGATCCTCTACCGTCAGCAGACTCAAATGTCCTCCACCCCAACGCAATACGTGATCAACCGCGCACCAGAGACGCCAACTGTAGTCAAGGCAGTACTAGAAGCGGCGGCCATGGCCAATGTTAATAACGTCTTCATTGAAAACAAGACGAGAATATCTCGAAAGGCCACCAGAAAATTAATACGGAATAGTATTAGCGTCCGGGCTGCATCGGTGTGTGCAAGCCTGCGGCCGAATTGACGTTGGTCAGCGGTCGGGAATCCGCCATCACGATCCGCAGTGCATCCGAAGCGTCGACCAGGGCGCTCATCTTTCGCTCGCCGGCACCGACCAACGTGTCGACGCGGTCGGCCAGATCCGTCCGATACACCGCGGCCAGGTAGTGGTTACGGCCATCCCAGGGCAACACCACTTCGGCATCGGTCTGCACCGCGCGGCGCGCGAGATCCTCGATCAATTCCACTGTCAGATAAGGCATGTCGACCGCACAGACAAACGCGAGCCGGACACCGGCCTCCGCAGCCGCACGCAACCCGCGACCGGTCGCCGGCAGCGGCCCCAGCCCCGGCAGCTCATCACGCAGAACGGGGACCGGCAGCGTGGGCAACGGTTGTCCCGGAGCGGCCATCACGAAAACCGGCGCGCAGCGCTGGCCGAGAATGCCGACCATATGCTCCACCAGCGTGGTGGTTCCCCCGGGGAGGGGCAGGGTGGCTTTGTCGCGACCCATTCGGCGGGATTCACCTCCCGCGAGAACAACCCCGGCCAGCGGCACTGTGTCGGGCGCGAGCTCAGCCACGTCAGTCGACGGTCCAAGTGTCGCGCCCGTGCAACAGTGACTGCAGTGCAGCGGTGCCGGACGGGGCGGCGTTTCGGGCCGCGACTACCTGCGAGCGGGCCGCATCATCGTAGGTTGGCCGGCTGATGTGCCGAAAGATTCCCAGCACGGTGTGGTCCAGGTTCTGATCGGACAGCCGGGACAGCGCGAAGGCGTAGGCCGGGTCGTCGACCTGCGCATCGTGCACAATGATCTCGTCGATGGCCACATCGGCCGTCTTGGCCACTTCGAGGCCGAATCCGGACTTGACCACGCAGTATTCGCCGTTGGCCCCGAAGACGATCGGCTCGCCGTGGCGGACCTTGATGACCCGCTCCTCGGCGCCCTCCTTGCGCAGCGCATCGAACGAGCCGTCGTTGAAGATCGGGCAGTCCTGCAGGATTTCGACCAGGGCAGCACCGCGATGCTGGGCCGCGGCACGCAGCACTTCGGTCAGCCCGTTACGGTCTGAGTCCAGCGCGCGGCCAACGAACGTCGCCTCTGCCCCCAGCGCCAACGACACCGGATTGAACGGGTGATCCAGCGAGCCCATCGGTGTCGACTTGGTGACCTTGCCGACCTCCGATGTCGGCGAATACTGTCCTTTGGTCAGCCCATAGATCCGGTTGTTGAACAGCAGAATCGTCACGTTGATGTTGCGGCGCAGCGCGTGGATCAGGTGGTTACCGCCGATCGACAAGGCGTCACCGTCGCCGGTGACCACCCATACCGACAGATCCTCGCGAGCCAGCGCCAGACCGGTCGCTATCGCGGGCGCGCGGCCGTGAATCGAATGAAAGCCGTAGGTTTCCAGGTAATAGGGGAACCGGCTGGAGCATCCGATACCGCTGATGAACACGATGTTCTCACGCCGCAGCCCCAGTTCGGGCAGGAAGTTTCGGATGGTGTTGAGGATGACGTAGTCGCCGCAGCCCGGGCACCAGCGCACCTCCTGGTCACTGGTGAAATCCTTGCCCTTCTGCGGCTGATCCGTGGTGGGCACCCCAGCGTTCTTGGTCAAGCTCGGAGTCAGGCCGAGCTCGGTGCCCGCCAAATCACCGGTCACGCCGGTCATGAGCTGTGCTTCATCGCCGGAGCGGGTCATCCGTTTGCTCCCGCTCCCGCCGTGGCCGCCGACAATCTGGCGACCAACGTCTTGTCTTGCTCAAGCTCGGCCAATCTCCCGGCAAGTGCGGCCCGGATAAAGCGCCCAATCTCGTCGGCCAGGAACGAGACACCCTTAACCTTGGTGACCGATTGCACGTCGACCAGGTACTTACCGCGCAGCACCTGGGCCAGCTGGCCCAAGTTCAACTCCGGAGCCACCACCTTGGGGTAACGCCGCAGCACCTCACCCAAATTGGCCGGGAACGGGTTGAGATAGCGCAGATGGGCGTGCGCTACCTTGGTGCCTCGGCGACGCGCGCGCCGGCACGCTTCACCGATTGGGCCGTAGGAGCTGCCCCACCCAATCAACAACAGCTCGGCGTCCCCGGTCGGATCATCGACTTCCAGATCGGGAACATGGATACCGTCGATCTTGGCTTGGCGCAACCGGACCATGAGGTCATGATTAGTCGGCTCGTAGGAGATGTCGCCCGAGCCATTGGCAGCTTCCAGCCCGCCGATGCGGTGTTCCAGACCGGGGGTGCCCGGAATGGCGAACTGGCGGGCAAGGGTTTCCCGGTCACGGGCATAAGGCTGGAAGGGCTCGCCGGGTTTGGCGAAGGTGTGCTTAATGGGCGGTAGCGCATTGACATCCGGGATTCGCCATGGCTCCGAGCCGTTGGCGATGGCGCCGTCGGACAACAAGATCACCGGGGTGTGGTAGGACACCGCGATGCGCACCGCCTCAAGGGCGGTTTCAAAGCAGTCGGCAGGAGAGCGCGGCGCCAGCACCGCCACCGGTGACTCGCCATTGCGGCCGTAGAGCGCCTGCAGCAAGTCGGCCTGCTCGGTCTTGGTGGGTAGACCGGTCGACGGCCCGCCCCGCTGCACGTCTATGACCAGCAACGGCAGTTCGGTCATCACACCCAGTCCCAGCGCTTCGGACTTCAGCGAAATTCCCGGTCCCGATGTGCTGGTGACTCCCAACGCACCACCGTAGGCGGCACCCAGCGCAGCGCAGATGCCGCCGATCTCGTCTTCGGCCTGGAAGGTGACGACATTGAAGTTCTTGTGCTTGGACAGTTCGTGCAGGATGTCCGACGCCGGAGTAATCGGATAACTGCCGAGCACGACCGGAAGGCCGGCGAGCTGACCGGCCACCACGATCCCGTAGGCCAGCGCGGTATTGCCCGAGATCTGCCGGTACTCGCCGGGCGGCAAAGTCGCGGGCGGTATCTCATAGGTCGTGCCGAAGGCCTCGGTGGTTTCGCCGTAGTTCCAGCCGGCCTTGAGGGCCAACACGTTGGCCTCGGCGATTTCGGGCTTGCGGGCGAACTTCTCCCTGATGAAGGCCTCGCTGTGCTCGAGCTCGCGCCCGTACATCCACGACAGCAGACCCAGCGCAAACATATTTTTGGCGCGCTGGCCATCCTTCTTGGACGCGCCGATCGCCTCGACGGCACCCAGGGTCAGTGTGGTCATGGCGACGGTGTGCACCACATAGTCGGACAGCTCGCCGGACTCCAGCGGGTTTGTCACGTAGCCCACTTTCGTCAGGTTGCGCTTGGTGAACTCGTCAGAGTTCACGATCACCATTCCGCCAAGCGGTAGGTCGCCGATATTGGCCTTCAACGCTGCCGGGTTCATGGCGACGAGCACGTCGGGACGGTCACCGGCGGTCAGGATGTCGTAATCGGCTATCTGAATCTGAAAAGACGACACTCCGGGCAACGTGCCCGCCGGTGCCCGGATCTCTGCGGGGTAGTTCGGCTGGGTCGCCAGATCGTTGCCGAAAAGCGCTGCCTCCGAGGTGAATCGGTCGCCGGTTAGCTGCATGCCGTCGCCGGAGTCTCCAGCGAACCGGATCACCACATTTTCCAAGCGTTGCCGATCAGGCGCGGCATGAAATGCCGCGTCATGAGACTCTGGCCCGGCCCCGCTGCCGTTCGGATCCACGTCTCCGCCTTCCATGTGTTATCGGACAGGCACTCCGCGCTGCAGCTTCAGGTTACGCGTCGTCGGAGCGACACCCCCGCGCCGCACGGCTTGTGTCACTGGCGGTAGCGATTATGACATTTCATTTCGGGTGTAAGGCGGTCTCCGATGCCATATATGCGGCCGGTAACCGACCAAAAGGCGAAGTCAGCGAGGGCTGGCGGTAGCGACGACACAGAACTGTGGTATTGGTCACTTCCCCCCGAGGGTTGGCCGCGACCGCACCCGGACATCCGAATCCACGGTTTCCGGCATCGCGACCAGGTACAGGAGGAAGCCGGCCCCGGCGAGCGCACCCAGCGACATGAATGCCGCGTCATAGCCCGCGACGACCACGATCCAGCCGGCAACAAGATTAGACAGCGCGGCACCAATGCCCGTTGCCGTGGTTACCGCCCCGAGGCTGATATTGAAATGTCCCGTTCCGTGTGTGACGTCCTGTACGACAAGGGGAAACAACGCCCCGAAAATGCCGGCTCCGATACCGTCGAGCAACTGCACGCCCACCAGCCAGTAGGAGTTATCCGACAACGTGTAGAGGAACCCGCGAGCGGTCAAGACAGCGAACCCCACCAAAAAGATCGGCTTTCGCCCCCACGCGTCGGCCCTGGTCTCGACCACATACGCCACCGGCACCATCACGACCTGCGCCGCGACGATGCACGACGACATCAGCGCCGTTCCTTCGTCTCGATTGTGCAACGCCAACAGCTCGCCGACCAGCGGCAGCATCGCCGCGTTGGCGAAGTGGAACGCGACAACCGCCGCCCCGAAGATCACCAGTTCGCGGTTGTGCGCCAACACGGTGAACCGCGACGGCTGCGGATGCGGCTCGCCGGGCGCATGGTCCATACCACGCGCTAAATCGTGGTCGACCGCGTCCGGCGGGATCCGCAGTGTCGCCAGCACGCTGATCAACGCCATGCCGGCCAGCACCCAGAACACCACCACCGGCCCGAAGAAGTACGCCAGCGCGCCGGTCGCCCCAGCCGCCGACGCGTTACCGGCGTGGTTGAACGCTTCGTTACGCCCAATCCGTCTGGCGAAAAACTGAGGACCGACAGCACCCAACGTGATCGCCGCCAACGCCGGAGCGAAAACCGAGCTGGCGATCCCGGTGACGGCCTGCAGCACCGAGATGGAATACAAGCCCGCAAACAGCGGCATCGCCACTGCGGCGGCGGTGACCAGCACCGCGCCGGCGACGACCAGCGCCCGCTTGGCCGTGGTCCGGTCCACCAGGGCGCCAATCGGCGTCTGGGCCACGATGGCCGCAATGCCGCCGACCGCCATGACGAACCCGATCGAGGCTTGATCCCAATCGTGGATCAACAGGAGGTATATCGACAGATAGGGGCCCAGACCGTCGCGAACATCAGCCAACGAGAAATTCAGCAGGTCCAGCGCACGCGCCACCCGTGGCGGCACTGCCACAACGGTGCCCGACATGCAGTCGTCGCGGGGCTACGCGCTCTTGTCGCGGCGCTCCGAACGGGACGGCTTGCGTGGCACGATTGTCGGCAACACGTTGTCCTGCACGGTCTCCTTGGTGACCACCACTTTGGCGACATCGTCGCGGCTCGGGATGTCGTACATCACCGGCAGCAGGACTTCTTCCATGATCGCCCGCAGGCCGCGGGCACCGGTGCCGCGATGGATCGCCTGGTCGGCGATCGCTTCCAGCGCATCGTCGGTGAACTCCAACTCCACGCCATCCATCTCGAACAGCCGGATGTACTGCTTGACCAAAGCGTTCTTCGGCTCGGACAGGATCTTGACCAACGACTCTTTGTCCAGGTTGGTGACCGAGGCGACCACCGGCAGGCGGCCGATGAATTCCGGGATCAGGCCGAACTTGATCAGATCCTCCGGCATCACGTCGGCAAAGTGGTCGGTGGTGTCGATCTCGGCCTTGGAACGAACCTCGGCGCCAAAGCCGAGGCCCCGCTTGCCGACGCGCTCGTAAATGATCTTCTCCAGCCCGGCGAACGCTCCCGCGACGATGAACAGCACGTTGGTGGTGTCGATCTGGATGAACTCTTGATGCGGGTGCTTACGGCCCCCCTGCGGCGGAACCGACGCCTGAGTGCCCTCCAGGATTTTCAGCAAGGCCTGCTGAACGCCCTCACCGGAGACGTCGCGAGTAATCGACGGGTTCTCACTCTTGCGGGCGATCTTGTCGACCTCGTCGATGTAGATGATGCCGGTCTCGGCGCGTTTGACGTCGTAGTCGGCGGCCTGAATAAGTTTGAGCAAGATGTTCTCGACGTCCTCGCCGACGTAACCGGCCTCGGTCAGCGCGGTGGCGTCGGCGATGGCAAACGGCACGTTAAGCATCTTGGCCAGCGTCTGGGCCAGGTAGGTCTTGCCACAACCGGTGGGTCCGAGCATCAAGATGTTCGACTTGGTCAACTCAACGGGCTCACATCGGGAGTCACGGCCCTTCTCCCCGGCCTGGATCCGCTTGTAGTGGTTGTACACCGCCACGGCCAGCGTGCGTTTGGCGGTATCTTGCCCGATGACGTAGCCCTCGAGGAACTCCCGGATCTCGGCCGGCTTGGGCAGCTCGTCGAGTTTCACATCGTCGGCGTCGGCGAGTTCCTCTTCGATGATCTCGTTACACAGGTCGATGCACTCATCGCAGATGTACACGCCGGGGCCGGCAATGAGCTTCTTGACCTGTTTTTGGCTCTTCCCGCAGAACGAGCACTTCAGCAGGTCACCACCGTCTCCTATGCGCGCCATAATGCTGATGGCCTACTTCCTGATCGCCGTTCGTGTTGCCGTGCCGCGTGTATGCCCCGACGCTACCCGCTTGCTCCGGCCCCCCGCGACCGTTAGCACCGAATAGCGTCCTAGAGATTTCAGGGTGTTCACGCCTCTCGTCTGAATGAAACATATAGCCCGACTGCGCCCCACTCGCCGAGACGCGCGATCCGTGTCTCTGGCGTGTCGCGGTCGTAACCCCACCGAGGCCCGCGCGTCGCGGACCCGGCAGCGGCCCGACCGCCAGCTGACCACCCTACAGTGGCGTTGTGGAATTGGTCAGCGATTCCGTGCTGATCAGCGATGGCGGCCTGGCCACCGAGCTTGAGGCGCGCGGTCACGACCTGTCCGACCCGTTGTGGTCGGCGCGGCTGCTGGTGGACGCTCCGCACGCGATCACCGCGGTGCATACCGCGTACTTTCGCGCTGGGGCCCAGATTGCCACGACTGCCAGCTACCAGGCCTCGTTCGAGGGCTTCGCGGCGCGCGGCATAGGTCATGACGACGCCACCGTGCTGCTGCGCCGCAGCGTCGAACTCGCCCAGGCTGCGCGCGACGAGGTCGGCGTTGGCGGTCTATCGGTCGCAGCCTCGGTCGGGCCATACGGCGCCGCGCTGGCTGACGGATCCGAATACCGCGGATGCTACGGCCTGTCCGTCGCAGCCTTGATGAAGTGGCATCTGCCACGGCTCGAGGTGCTAGTCGATGCCGGCGCTGACATGCTCGCCCTGGAAACCATCCCCGATATCGACGAAGCCGAAGCGCTGGTCAACCTGGTGCGGCGGTTGGCTACGCCGGCCTGGCTCAGCTACACGATCAACGGGACGCGGACTCGCGCCGGGCAACCGCTCACCGACGCGTTTGCGGTGGCCGCAGGAGTTCCCGAGATCGTCGCCGTCGGCGTCAACTGCTGCGCACCCGACGACGTGTTGCCGGCCATCGCTTTCGCCGTCGCCCACACAGGCAAACCGGTGATCGTGTACCCGAACAGCGGTGAGGGTTGGGATGGTCGGCGCCGCGCCTGGGTAGGTCCGCGGCGGTTTTCCGGATCTTCCGGGCAGCTTGCGCGGGAATGGGTTGCGGCGGGCGCGCGCATCGTGGGCGGATGCTGCCGAGTACGGCCGATCGATATTGCCGAAATCGGGCGAGCGCTGACCACCGCGCCGCCCCGAGGCTGAAAGCGAAAATTGCCTCTACTGCCTCATCGAGGCGTTACCTAGGGTTAGTTCTTGTGACCGCGAAGCCCGGCTACGCATGAGTAAGAACCGCATTATGGGCAACCAACCGGAGAAGTCAGATGTGACTGCGGCACCCGACACCGTGGAGGGCGATTCCCACACTGCAATGACACCGCGCCAGCGGCTGACCGTGTTGGCAACGGGGCTGGGCATCTTCATGGTGTTCGTGGACGTCAACATCGTCAATGTCGCATTGCCCAGCATCCAAAAGGTGTTTCACACGGGCGAACAAGGTCTGCAGTGGGCGGTCGCCGGGTACAGCCTGGGCATGGCGGCCGTGCTGATGAGTTGCGCCCTGCTGGGCGATCGCTACGGTCGCAGGCGCAGTTTTGTGTTCGGGGTCACGCTCTTCGTCGTGAGCTCTATTGTCTGTGTGCTACCGGTCAGCCTGGCAGTTTTCACGGTCGCACGAGTGATCCAAGGTTTAGGAGCGGCGTTCATCTCAGTGCTCTCGCTGGCCTTGCTAAGCCACTCCTTTCCCAATCCCCGAATGAAAGCACGGGCGATATCCAACTGGATGGCCATAGGCATGGTCGGTGCGGCATCTGCCCCCGCGCTGGGCGGGCTCATGGTCGACGGCCTCGGTTGGCGCAGCGTGTTCCTGGTGAACGTTCCGCTCGGTGCCATCGTGTGGCTGCTGACGCTAGTCGGTGTCGACGAGTCACAGGATCCCGAGCCCACTCAACTCGACTGGGTGGGACAGCTGACGCTTATCCCGGCCGTCGCCCTGATCGCATACACCATCATCGAGGCTCCCCGGTTCGACCGGCAGTCCGCCGGGTTCGTGGCGGCGTTGCTGTTAGCGGCTGGGGTACTGCTGTGGCTGTTTGTTCGACACGAACACCGCGCCGCTTTCCCGTTGGTCGATCTCAAACTGTTCGCCGAGCCGTTGTACCGATCGGTGCTGATCGTCTACTTCGTGGTGATGTCCTGCTTTTTCGGGACTCTGATGGTGATCACCCAGCACTTCCAAAATGTGCGCGACCTATCGCCGCTGCACGCGGGTTTGATGATGTTGCCGGTCCCCGCGGGATTCGGGGTGGCGAGTCTGCTGGCGGGTAGGGCGGTCAACAAATGGGGTCCTCAGCTCCCGGTGCTGACGTGCCTGGCGGCCATGTTCATCGGGTTGGCGATTTTCGCGATCTCGATGGACCACGCGCATCCAGTGGCCCTTGTTGGCCTGACGATCTTTGGCGCGGGAGCCGGCGGCTGCGCCACACCGCTGTTGCATCTTGGAATGACCAAGGTCGATGATGGCCGTGCCGGCATGGCCGCCGGGATGCTCAATCTGCAGCGGTCGCTGGGCGGCATTTTCGGCGTCGCCTTCCTGGGCACCATTGTCGCGGCCTGGTTGGGTGCCGCGCTGCCGAACACCATGGCCGACGAAATTCCCGATCCCATCGCTCGCGCGATCGTTGTCGACGTCATCGTGGACAGCGCGAATCCGCATGCCCACGCGGCATTTATCGGGCCAGGACACCGGATAACTGCGGCGCAGGAGGATGAGATCGTACTGGCCGCCGACGCGGTCTTCGTGAGCGGAATCAAGCTCGCGTTGGGCGGCGCCGCCGTATTGCTGACCGGCGCGTTCGTCCTTGGTTGGACGCGCTTCCCCCGGACCCCCGCCAGCTAAGTGGTCTCGCTCGGTGCGCCCCCACAGTCCCTGCGCCGAGATCGACGTTAGCGTCACGCCTTATGGTGATTTTCCGCTCTGGCGTGGATCTCGGCGCATGTCGGGTGGCGACCACCAAGCCACGCCACGGCCGCACCACCCGCCCATGGCTCAGGCGGTTTGCGCGGAGAGCTTCCGGTACTCGAGCACCGTGTCGATGATGCCGTAGTCCTTAGCCTCTTCCGCGGTCAAGATCTTGTCCCGGTCAGTGTCTTTGCGGATCACTCCGGCGTCCTTGCCGGTGTGGCGGGCCAGCGTGGTTTCCATCAGGGTGCGCATCCGCTCGATCTCGGCGGCCTGGATCTCCAGATCGGAGAACTGTCCCTGGATCACGCCCGACAACGACGGCTGATGGATCAACACCCGCGCATTCGGCAGCGCCATGCGCTTGCCCGGTGTTCCGGCGGCCAGCAGCACCGCAGCCGCCGAGGCGGCCTGGCCCAGACACACCGTCTGGATATCGGCCCGCACGTATTGCATGGTGTCGTAGATCGCCATCAGCGAGGTGAACCCACCGCCCGGCGAGTTGATGTACATGGTGATATCGCGGTCGGGATCCAACGACTCCAACACCAGCAACTGTGCCATGATGTCGTTCGCCGACGCGTCGTCGACCTGGACGCCGAGGAAGATGATGCGTTCCTCGAACAGCTTGTTGTATGGATTGGACTCCTTGACCCCGAAGCTGGAGTGCTCGATGAACGACGGCAGGATGTAGCGCGCCTGGGGCTGGATCTGAGAATTTTGGGAATTCACTGTGCTTCTCCATTGACGTGGGCGCGGGTGATGATGTGATCGACGAAACCGTATTCCAGGGCTTCGGCGGCGGTGAACCAGCGGTCGCGATCGGAATCCGCCTCAATGCGCTCGATCGGCTGGCCGGTGAATTCGGCGTTGAGCCGGAACATTTCTTTCTTGATCACGGCGAACTGCTCGGCCTGGATGGCGATATCGGCCGCGCTGCCGGTCACCCCGCCCAACGGCTGGTGCATCAGGATGCGAGCATGCGGCAGCGCGTAGCGCTTGCCCTTGGTACCTGCCGCCAGCAGGAACTCGCCCATCGAGGCGGCCATGCCCATCGCGTAGGTGGCGATGTCACAGGGCGCCAGCACCATGGTGTCGTAGATCGCCATGCCGGCGCTGATCGATCCACCCGGCGAATTGATGTAGAGGCTGATGTCCTTGCTGGCGTCTTCGGCGGCCAGCAGCAGAATCTGAGCGCATAACCGGTTGGCGATCTCGTCGTTCACCTCCGAGCCCAGGAAGATGATGCGCTCGGAGAGCAAGCGCTCGTAGACCGAATCCGTGAGGCTAAGACCCTGCGAGTTCGAACGCATGTCAGTCACTTGGCTCACAGTGGGGCACCTGCTTTCCTCGAGTTCTTCTATGCTCCGACACTAACCAACCAGGCTGGCTGTTTCGCGGTCACGCACCCCCTGAAACCGGCGCGTTCGCTTACAGCGTCATACGGTCACGTTGTCGCTTCGTCGGACGCCGCCCGCGCGGCACCCTCGTCTGCCGGTTCGGCCTCCTCAGCCTCACCGGCCGACACACGCTTGCCGAAGAACTCACTGGTATCGATCGTGTTTCCGTCACTGTCGGTGACCGTCGCCGCCTCCACTGCGGCCCTGATCGCCAGCTCGCGCCGCACGTCAGCGAACATGGTCGGCAGCTGGTTGCGCTCTTGGAGGTAGCCGAACAGCTGCTGCGGCTCGATGCCGTATTGCCGAGACGTCGTCACCAGTCGTTCGGTCAGATCATCCTGGCCAACTTGGACCTGCAGCTCGTCGGCCAGGGCGTCTAGCAACAGCTGCCTCTTGACGTCCTTTTCTGAGGCGGTGCGCGCCTCGGCATCGAACGCCGCGCGTGACGAGCCTTGCTCGACGAGCAACTCATTGAACCGGGCTTCGTCGTGATTAAGACCGCTGAGCGCGCTGTGCAGCACGCTGTCGAATTGGGCCTGCACATACGACTCCGGCAACGGCACGTCGACCTGTTCGAGTAGCGCATCGATGGTGGCGTTTCGAATCTGCTCGGCCTGCTGGGCGCGCTTGGCCTGGCGCACCTGGTCGCTGAGGCTGGCCCGCAATTCGTCGATGCTGTCGAACTCGCTGGCTAACTGCGCGAATTCGTCGTCGGGCTCTGGTAGTTCGCGCTCCTTAACCGACCTGACCGTGACGGTAACCTGAGCTTCCTGCCCGGCGTGCTCGCCGGCTGCCAGCTTGGCGGTGAAGACCCGGGACTCGTCGGCGGACAGACCAACAACCGCGTCGTCGAGACCTGCGATGAGCCGGCCGGAGCCGACCTCGTGGGAGAGTCCCTCAGCGGCTGCGTTCGGTATGTCCTCTCCGTCGACCGTGGCAGACAAGTCGATCGAGACGACGTCGCCGACGGCCACCGGCCGGTCCACCGCGGTCAGGGTGCCGAACCGGGTACGTAACGACTGCAGTTCGGCGTCGACGTCGTCCTCACCGATTTCGATCGGATCCACCGAGACCGTCAGCGCGCTCAGGTCCGGGAGACTGATCTTCGGGCGGATGTCGACCTCGGCGGTGAATTGCAGGTCCTGGCCGTACTCCTTCTTGGTCACCTCGATGTTGGGCCGGCCGAGCGGTTGGACATCCGACTCGGCCACCGCCTGTCCGTACCGGCTGGGCAGCGCATCGTTGACGATTTGATCCAGCATGGCCTCCCGGCCGATGCGGGCTTCGAGTAGTTTGGCCGGCGCCTTCCCGGGCCGGAAGCCGGGCAGCCGCACCTGTTTGGCCAGCTCTTTGTAGGCCCGCTGGAAATCCGGCTCAAGCTCGGCGAATGGCACCTCCACGTTGATACGAACCCGGGTGGGGCTCAACTGCTCGACGGTGCTCTTCACGGGTGTGCTCCTTGGTAGTCGATAACGGCGGTCGGCTGGTCGGGGTGACAGGATTTGAACCTGCGGCCTTCCGCTCCCAAAGCGGATGCGCTACCAAGCTGCGCTACACCCCGCGCTGACCTCGCGATCCTACGGCCCGGCGACACCGGCACCGCAATGACCTCTTGAGACCTCACGGGAAGGTCTCAAAACGACTCCGATTAGATTTGATGTCTGTCACCACGTACAGTCGCGCTCGACTAAATACATGCGGGCGTAGCTCAATGGTAGAGCCCTAGTCTTCCAAACTAGCGACGCGGGTTCGATTCCCGTCGCCCGCTCGGGCCATGCGTTTGTTCGGCAGAAAGGCGCCATGCGCGACCCATGAATCAGCCTGACATCAAGGGCTCGTGCGCGTCGGAGTTCACCAAGGTACGCGACGCGTTCGAGCGCAACTTTGTGCTGCGCAACGAGGTCGGCGCGGCCGTCGCGGTGTGGGTCGACGGGGATCTTGTCGTCAACCTGTGGGGCGGCTCCGCCGACGCCGGCGGTACCCGGCCCTGGCAGCACGACACGCTGGCCACCGTGCTGTCCGGTACCAAGGCACTAACGGCCACGTGTGTGCATCAGCTCGTCGATCGCGGTGAGCTTGACCTGCATGCGCCGGTGGCACGCTACTGGCCCGAGTTCGGACAGGCGGGTAAGCAGGCCATCACGCTGGCGATGGTGATGAGCCACCGCTCCGGGGCGATCGGGCCGCGCGGACGGCTGGGCTGGGAGCAGGTCGCCGATTGGGATTTTGTCTGCGAGCAACTGGCCGCCGCCGAACCGTGGTGGCAGCCGGGTGCCGCGCAGGGCTACCACATGACCACCTTCGGTTTCATCCTCGGCGAAGTGTTCCGCCGCGTCACAGGCCGTACGGTCGGTCAATACCTGCGTACCGAGATCGCTGAGCCGCTGGGTGCGGACGTCCACATTGGCTTGCATCCCGGCGAACAGCTCCGCTGCGCCGATCTAGTTGATAAGCCGCACATCCGCCAATTGCTGGCCGACGTCCAAGCCCCCGGCTACCCCACCAGCCTAAACGAACATCCCAAGGCTGCATTGTCGGTGTCGATGGGCTTCGCCCCCGACGACGAACTCGGCTCCAACGACCTGCAGCTGTGGCGTCAGATCGAATTCCCCGGCACCAACGGCCAGGTGTCTGCGCTGGGGCTGGCGACGTTCTACAACGGGCTTGCCCAGGAGAAGCTGCTCAGCCGCGAGCACATGGAGCTGGTCCGGGTCTCACAGGGCGGCTTCGACACCGATCTGGTGCTCGGCCCGAGGGTCGCCGACCATGGCTGGGGTCTGGGCTACATGCTCAACCAGCGCGGCGTCAATGGACCCAACCCACGGATTTTCGGGCATGGTGGCCTCGGCGGCTCGTTTGGGTTCGTCGACCTCGAGCACCGGATCGGCTACGCCTACGTGATGAACCGCTTCGACGCCACCAAGGCCAACGCGGATCCGCGCAGCGTCGTCCTGTCCAACGAGGTCTACGCCGCGCTCGGGGTAAACCGTTCCTAGACGGCTAGCCACCAGGCGGTCAGGTCTGACAGACCGGGCACCAGAAAACATTGCGGCCCTCGAGCAGTGCCGTGCGGATCACTCCCCCACACACCCGACACGGCTCGCCGGCTCGGCGGTACACATAGGTGCGGGGCCGGTCGGGCAGATATGACGGCAGACCATGGTCATGTTCGGGGCGCACCACGATGATCTTGCCGCGGCGCAAGCCCACCTTCATCAACGACACCAGATCGTTCCAGGCCGCGTCGAATTCCGGCTCACCGATCCCGCGGCCGGGCCGCTGTGGGTCGATCCGGTGCCGAAAAAGCAACTCATTACGGTAGACGTTGCCAACACCGGCGATCACCGTTTGGTCCATCAAGAGCGCGCCTATGGGCCTGCGAGACTTGGTGATCCGAGACCATGCCGACGACGGGTTGGCGTCGCTACGCAACGGGTCGGGTCCCAGCCTGGCAACCACGTCCGCAACCTCGCCGTCGTCGATCGACTCACACACCGTCGGGCCGCGCAAGTCGGTGCCGAATTCTGCCCCGACCATCCGCATCCGCACCTGCCCCGCGGGTTCGGGTAGCCACCCATCTGTGGGGCGTGCCCATTCGGTGAAGGTGCCATAGAGCCCGAGATGCACGTGCACCACGGGGCCGCCGACGTAGTGATGGAACAGGTGTTTGCCCCAGGCACTGGCCCGCCGCAACACCCGACCGTTGAGCGCGGAAGCCGAATCGGCGAACCGGCCCTGGGGGCTGGACACCGAGACCGGCGCACCGGCGAACCGGCGCTGGTGCAGCCGGGCCAGCCGATGCAGCGTATGCCCCTCAGGCACGGGAGTCAGGCCGGAGCGCCGGGCACCGGCGGCGCTTCGTGGGTCCGTTCGTACTCGGCGAGAATGTCGATACGCCGTTGGTGGCGTTGCGCTTTCGACCACGGCGTGGTGACGAAGGCGTCGACTATCGCCAGTGCCTCGGCCACCGTGTGCATGCGGCCGCCGATGCCGATCAATTGGGCGTTGTTGTGCTCGCGAGCCAGCGCCGCGGTCTGCACACTCCAGGCCAGCGCGCAGCGAGCGCCGGGCACCTTGTTGGCGGCGATCTGCTCCCCGTTGCCCGATCCGCCCAGCACGATGCCCAGGCTGCCCGGATCGGCGACAGTGCGCGTCGCTGCGGCAATGCAGAATGCCGGGTAGTCGTCGTCGGCGTCGTAGCGCAACGCGCCGCAGTCGATCGGCTCGTGGCCGGTTTGCTTCAGGTGCTCGATGATCCGCTGCTTGAGCTCATATCCGGCGTGGTCGGCCCCCAGGTAGACGCGCATGCCCGACATTGTGCCCGACACACTGCCGGGCGCCGGCGCGGGCGCCCGCCGATAGTGAATTCGGCGACAAGAACCCGGGCGTGTTCCGGCGCCGAATTCACTATCGGCGGCTAGTCGAACTGAGGCGGCTCGGTGCGGGTCCGCTTGAGCTCAAAAAAGTGCGGGTAGGAAGCGAAGGTAACCGAGGCATCCCAGAGCTTGCCGGCTTCCTCGCCGCGCGGAATCTTCGAGAGCACCGGCCCGAAGAACGCCACACCATTGACATGGATCGTCGGCGTACCGACGTCCTCGCCCACCGCGTCCATCCCGGCGTGGTGGCTTTTGCGCAGGGCGTTGTCGTAAGCGTCGCTGGTAGCGGCCTTGGCCAACTCCGCGGGCAGACCGGCGTCCGCCAGCGACTGGGTGATGACCTCGTCGAGTTCGTGGTTGCCCTGGTTGTGAATCCGGTTGCCCATCGCGGTGTACAGCGGGTCCAGGACTTTCGCCCCATGGGCCTGCTCGGCGGCGATCGCCACCCGTACCGGTCCCCATGCCCTCGCCATGCCTTCGCGGTATTGCTCGGGCAGGTCGTCACGGTTTTCGTTGAGTATTGCCAGGCTCATGACGTGGAAGTTCACCTCGATGTCGCGGACCTTTGCCACCTCGAGGATCCAGCGCGACGTGATCCAGCACCACGGGCACAGCGGATCGAACCAGAAATCGGCGACAGACTTCTGGGGGGCCTTCTCGAGCATGGCGCGGTCCTCTCGTTGGAGTCAGCAGCGGTGAGTACACCGCCCAGCACAACCACGGCCGCCCCGCACCTGTTCCCGCCGACCCGGTTAAGTTGGACGCCGTGGCCCTTCCAAACCTCACGCGGGACCAAGCCGTCGAACGCGCCGCCCTGATAACCGTGGACAGCTACCAGATCATTCTCGATGTGACCGACGGTAACGGCGCTCCCGGCGAACGCACCTTCCGGTCGACCACCACCGTGGTGTTCGACGCACTCCCCGGCGCCGACACGGTCATCGACATCTCCGCCCACACCGTGCGCCGCGCCAGCCTCAACGACCAAGACCTGGACGTCTCGGGATATGACGAGGCGGCCGGGATCCCGTTGCGCGGACTGGCCCAGCGCAACGTCGTCGTCGTCGACGCCGACTGCCACTACTCCAATACCGGCGAGGGCCTGCATCGGTTTGTCGATCCGGTGGACGGCGAGACCTACCTGTACTCGCAATTCGAAACCGCCGACGCCAAGCGCATGTTCGCCTGCTTCGACCAACCCGACCTCAAGGCCACGTTTGACGTGCGGGTGACCGCGCCCGCGCACTGGAAGGTGATCTCCAACGGCGCGCCGCTGGCCGCGGCAAACGGCGTACACACCTTCGCCACTACCCCGCGGATGAGCACCTATCTGGTGGCCTTGATCGCCGGACCATACGCGGCCTGGACGGACACTTACATCGACGACCACGGGGAAATCCCACTCGGCATCTATTGCCGGGCCTCGCTTGCCGAATACATGGACGCCGAGCGGCTGTTCACCCAAACCAAGCAGGGATTCGGCTTCTACCACAAGCACTTTGGCCTGCCATACGCGTTCGGCAAGTACGACCAGCTCTTCGTCCCCGAATTCAACGCCGGCGCAATGGAAAACGCCGGCGCGGTGACCTTCTTGGAGGACTACGTCTTCCGCAGCAAGGTCACCCGGGCATCCTATGAGCGGCGCGCGGAGACCGTGCTGCACGAGATGGCCCACATGTGGTTCGGCGACCTGGTCACCATGACCTGGTGGGACGATCTGTGGCTGAACGAGTCCTTCGCCACCTTCGCCTCGGTGCTGTGCCAAAGCGAGGCCACCGAATTCACCGAGGCTTGGACGACGTTTGCGACCGTGGAGAAGTCTTGGGCGTATCGCCAAGACCAGCTGCCGTCGACGCACCCGATCGCCGCCGACATCCCCGACCTGGCCGCTGTCGAGGTGAACTTCGACGGGATCACCTACGCCAAGGGCGCCTCGGTGCTCAAACAGCTCGTTGCCTACGTCGGGCTGGAGCGCTTTCTGGCCGGCCTGCGTGACTACTTCCGCACGCACGCTTTTGGCAATGCCAGCTTTGACGATCTGCTGGCCGCGTTGGAAAAGGCCTCGGGCCGCGACCTGTCGAATTGGGGCGAGCAGTGGCTGAAGACGACCGGGCTCAACACCCTGCGACCAGATTTCGAGGTTGATGCCGAGGGCAGGTTCACCCGGTTCGCGGTGACACAGAGCGGTGCGGCACCCGGCGCAGGTGAGACCAGGGTGCATCGGTTGGCGGTGGGCATCTACGACGATGATGGTTCCAAGAGTTCCGGCAAGCTGGTCCGGGTGCACCGCGAGGAACTCGATGTCTCCGGTCCGATCACGAACGTCCCTGCGCTGGTTGGCGTTTCGCGCGGGAAACTGATTCTGGTCAACGACGACGACCTGACCTACTGTTCGCTGCGGCTGGACGAGCGGTCGCTACAGACCGCGCTAGACCGCATCGCCGACATCGCCGAGCCGCTGCCGCGCACGCTGGTGTGGTCGGCCGCCTGGGAAATGACCCGTGAAGCCGAACTGCGTGCCCGCGACTTCGTGTCACTGGTGTCCGGCGGCGTGCACGCAGAAACGGAGGTCGGGGTCGCGCAGCGGCTGCTGCTACAGGCGCAGACAGCGTTGGGTTGCTATGCCGAGCCCGGCTGGGCCCGGGAGCGGGGATGGCCGCAGTTCGCCGACCGGCTGCTGGAGTTGGCGCGCGAAGCCGAGCCTGGGTCGGATCATCAGCTGGCCTATATCAACTCGCTGTGTTCGTCGGTGTTGTCCCCCCGGCATGTGCAGACCCTAGGGGCGTTGCTCGAGGGTGAGCCCGCCGCATGTGGATTGGCAGGCTTAGCCGTCGACACCGACCTGCGCTGGCGGATCGTAACCGCGCTGGCCACCGCGGGCGCCATCGACGCCGACGGGCCGGAGACACCGAGAATCGACGCCGAGGTGCAGCGCGACCCGACTGCCGCCGGAAAGCGGCATGCCGCCCAGGCCCGCGCGGCGCGGCCACAGTTCGTCGTCAAGGACGAGGCATTCACCACGGTGGTCGAGGACGACACCCTGGCCAACGCCACTGGCCGCGCGATGATCGCCGGCATTGCCGCACCCGGACAAGGCGAGCTGCTCAAGCCGTTCGCGCGACGCTACTTTCAGGCGATCCCCGGAGTATGGGCACGGCGATCCAGCGAAGTCGCGCAATCGGTGGTGATTGGCCTGTATCCGCACTGGGACATCAGCGAGCAGGGCATCACCGCCGCCGAGGAGTTCCTCAGCGACCCCGAGGTTCCGCCCGCATTGCGCCGGCTGGTGCTCGAGGGCCAGGCCGCGGTGCAGCGATCGTTGCGGGCCCGCAACTTCGACGCTGACGGCTAGCCCTCACCGCGAGGGCGCGTGTCTGTACAACGACACGCCGCATCGGGCGTACATTCGGGCGTGCTCGCCGGGTCAGCCCGGCGCGATCCCCGCGCTGAGCACGCGGATCGCGCTGATCAGCCCATCTACCAGCTCACCCTGCTCGAACGCTGAGGAAGCGGCGGCAACCCCGAGCGGAGCCGCCGACTCGGCACCGCGGCCGCGGACTTGCGAGCCGTAGACCACTTCGATGGCGCACTGGTTGGGCGAGACCGCGAGCAGCACAGCATTGTCCGGCGTGGGCACCTTGCCCAAGATCTCGCGGGCCCGCGCGGCGGTGTCACGACCCAAGTCGCCGAGGTAGATGGCGAACCTCACCTGACACGCCCGCGAGCTGTAGGTCAGCGCGTCGTCCAGGGCGACGAGATCTGCGATGGGGAACGGGTAGTGCACGGACAGTTCCCCGGGCTCGGTGACCCCCGAGATCCGTCCGCTGGTGGTCAGCACCCAACCCGGCGGCAGCTCGGCGTGCTCAATCGTCGCAACGTCACCACGTGCCACTGGCCCCACCTCCAACCGTGAACTCCGATGCGTCATGCCCGTGTCCGCCGTGCGCGCTGCCAACGACCTCGTCGGTGGCGGCCCACAGGATGGGCGGGTGTGTCCAAGGCTCCGACAGTTTGTAGGTTGCCGGGTGAGGTCCCTTGCGCGACCAGATCAGCACAGACAGCACAACCACCAGCAACAACGGGATACCGACAAAGAAGAGGTGGATCTCCATAGCACTCACGACGCAAACCGTATCCCACCGGGTTTTCAGGCCGCACCCTCACCGAGGTATCGCGCCCAGGACGGGTCCAGCTCCTTGACCGCCGACAGCAGTCGCCAGTGCGGTCCCGTGGGCGGCAGCGGCGCCCGGCGGAGTGCCCAGCCAAGCTCGGTCAACAGCCTGTCACCCTTGCGGTGGTTACACGGCGAGCAGCACGCAACGCAGTTCTCCCAGGAGTGGGCACCGCCCCGGCTGCGGGGTACCACGTGGTCGACGGTGTCGGCCTTGCCGCCGCAGTAGGCACAACAGAACCGGTCCCGATGCATGAGCGCGGCCCGGGTCATCGGAACCCGGGCACGGTAGGGAACCCGGACATAGGAGCGCAACTGGATCACCGACGGGACCAGGATCGATCTGGTCGCCGAGTGGATGACCGGCCCGGACGGGTCTTCGTGCACCACGTCGGCCTTGCCACAGATCACCATGACAATCGCCCGCCGCATCGACAACGCGGTAAGCGGCTCGTAGGTGGAGTTCAGGAGCAGCACCCGCCGGCGGTTCCAGATCGATGCGCTCTCGTGACGGTTCGGTGGATGGGTCTCGACGCCTGACGCGAGTCGGTGGGAGTGGACACTGTGCAGGCATGAAGCGGGCCCGGTTACGCCTGCCGCGACACCGGAACTGCGGTGGCCGCGGCGCTTCTTGCCGTGCGCCATAGGTCCTCCGCCGAACAGTCCACCATGATTCGCGGCTAATCGCACGCCAAATGCCACGTCCACACCGTGTCGCTCCGGTGAACAAACCGGGGGCTGGCTGGTCGGCCACGACAAATAGACCACAATGGAGGGGATGGATCAGATGCCGAAGTCTTTCTACGACGCGGTCGGCGGCGCCAAAACCTTCGACGCGATCGTGTCGCGTTTCTATGCGCAGGTCGCCGAGGACGAAGTACTGCGGCGGGTGTACCCCGAAGATGACTTAGCCGGCGCCGAGGAACGATTGCGGATGTTCCTCGAGCAGTACTGGGGCGGCCCACGAACCTACTCGGAGCAGCGCGGCCACCCCCGATTGCGGATGCGGCATGCCCCGTTTCGGATCTCGCTCATCGAACGCGACGCCTGGCTGCGGTGCATGCATACGGCTGTGGCCTCCATCGACTCAGAAACGCTCGATGACGAGCACCGTCGAGAGTTGCTGGATTATCTGGAGATGGCCGCTCACTCGCTGGTCAACTCCCCGTTTTGATGGACCAACACCAGCGACCGGATCCAATGGGCCCCGGCTCTCCTCGCGCCAGCGCTCGTCGACCGGAGCCAGATCCGATGGGCGAGCCGTGGTGGTCGCGAGCCGTGTTCTACCAGGTCTATCCCCGATCGTTCGCCGACAGCAACGGCGACGGGGTGGGCGACCTGGACGGGTTGGCGAGCCGGCTTGACCACCTGCAACAGCTCGGTGTCGACGCGATCTGGATCAACCCGGTCACCGTCTCGCCGATGGCAGACCACGGATACGACGTCGCCGATCCCCGCGACATCGACCCACTCTTCGGCGGGATGCCGGCGTTCGAACGGTTGGTCGCTGCGGCACACCGGCAGGGCATCAAAGTCACCATGGACGTGGTGCCCAACCACACCACTTCGGCGCACCCATGGTTTCAGGCCGCGCTGGCTGACCTCCCGGGTAGCCCGGCGCGGGATCGCTATTTCTTTCGCGACGGGCGGGGCCCCGACGGGTCGCTGCCGCCGAACAACTGGGAGTCGGTGTTCGGCGGGCCGGCCTGGACCCGAGTGCGCGAACCGGACGGCAACCCGGGCCAGTGGTACCTGCACCTTTTCGACACCGAACAGCCGGACCTGAACTGGGACAACCCGGAAATCCTTGACGACTTCGAGAAAACACTGCGCTTCTGGCTGGACCGCGGCGTGGATGGCTTCCGCATCGACGTGGCGCACGGCATGGCCAAGCCCCCGGGCCTGCCGGACTCACCGGACCTGGGCATCGAGGTGCTGCACCACCGCGATGACGACCCGCGCTTCAACCACCCGAATGTGCACGCGATTCACCGCGACATCCGCACGGTGATCGACGAGTACCCCGGAGCGGTAACCGTCGGCGAGGTGTGGGTACACGACAACGCCCGCTGGGCGGAGTATCTGCGGCCCGACGAACTGCATCTCGGCTTCAATTTCCGGCTGGCGCGAACCGAGTTCGACGCCGCCGAGATCCGCGACGCGGTGGCGAACTCCCTGGCCGCCGCGGCGCTGCAGAACGCGACCCCAACCTGGACGCTGGCCAATCACGATGTGGGACGGGAGGTTAGCCGCTACGGCGGCGGCGAGATCGGGCTGCGCCGGGCCAAGGCGATGGCGGTGGTGATGCTCGCCCTGCCGGGCGTGGTCTTCCTCTACAACGGCCAGGAACTGGGTTTGCCCGACGTGGACCTGCCCGACGAGGTGCTGCAGGATCCGACGTGGGAACGCTCGGGACGCACCGAACGCGGTCGCGATGGCTGCCGGGTGCCGATTCCCTGGTCGGGCAACATTCCCCCGTTCGGGTTCTCGACGTGTCCAGACACCTGGTTGCCGATGCCGCCGGAATGGGCGGCGCTGACCGCCGAAAAACAACGCGCTGATGCCGGCTCGACCTTGTCGTTTTTTCGACTTGCACTCAGATTACGTAGGGAACGAAATGAATTCGACGGCGACGTCGACTGGCTGGCCGCGCCCGACGATGCGCTGATATTCCGGCGTCACGGCGGGGGTTTGGTGTGCGCGCTCAACGCCGCTGAGCGTCCGCTGGCGCTGCCGGCAGGTGAACCCATCCTGGCCAGCGCACCGTTGACCGACGCCACGTTGCCACCCAATGCCGCGGCCTGGCTGGTGTAGCGGCATTCCGAGCTATGCCTGCCCGACATATAAGCGCATACGCATCCTAGGCGGGCACCGTCTAGGTATGATGATGCGGATCGCCGTGCGGCTACCCGGGGAAGTCATCACCTTCGTCGATAGCGAGGTCAGCCAAATCCGCATACCCAGCCGGCGCGCCGCAGTGGTGTTGCGTGCCTCGAACGCGAGCGACGCCGCGATTCTTACCGCCACCGAACCCAATCACCACCTCGACGCACTCGCCGGACAGGCCGCAAAGCTAGCACCAACATCGATTGATGCGGCTCATCCAGCTCGCCCAGCTAGACGAGACCCGTGCCTTTACCCGCGAACTGGCCAGGCCTTACCTCGCACCGGGTAACCGTGGCACCCACCTCGAGCAGCGTAGCCAGCGAACTGCTCATGCCCTGGCCGAGCGCTGCCGCTAGCGGTGTGGTCGGCTGGCGCACCACCGCGACCGCCAGTCAGCGATACCATCGGCCGATGTCGGATACTCCGTTCGCCGAGCCCTATCCCGAGCAGCGGCCCCCCTGGGGTGTCCCGCCACCAGGTTGGGACGGATCGTCGCGGCCAGCGCCCTCGACGACTCCTCGATCGCCCGGGCGGTGGTCTCTAGTGGCGGCCCTAGCCCTTGCGGTCGTCTCATTAGGCGTGGGCATCGTCGGATGGTTTCATCGGCAACCGCACGACAAGCCATCACCGGCCCCATCCGCGCCGACGTTCACCAGCCAACAGATTTCCGACGCGAAAGAAAACGTCTGCGCCGCACACCGGATCGTGCGCCAGGCGGCCGTGCTGAATACCAATCAGGCCAACCCGGTACCCGGAGACCCGACCGGCGATTTGGCGGTGGCAGCCAACGCCCGCCTGGCGCTGTATAGCGGCGGCGACTACCTGCTGAGGCGTCTCACCGCCGAGCCAGCGACTCCTGCCGAGTTGCGCGATGCCGTCCGCTCGCTCGCCAACGCTCTACAAGAGCTTGCAGTGAACTATCTCGCTGGAGCTCCCGATTCCGTGGTAACTCCCCTGCGGCTGGCGCTGGAAAGGGACACCAGAGCCGTGGATCCGCTATGCGTGTGACGGCGATCCGGAAATGAACCATCCTCGCCCATCAGCGCAGCACCAGCGCCGCGTGGCCGCGATGCCGATAAACCGAGCCGAAGCGGGCGTCCAGACGCAACCACGCCGGCGATATCCGGACCCGGATCAGCTCGTCGGCGCTGATCGTTTCTGCGGACTGGGGAAGGAAACCCATTGCGGTCAAAGCGAACACACAGCGCATGGGTAGCCCAACGACGACATCGGCCGAGCTGACCTGGATGACCTCCTGATCGAGCAGCGATACCGGCGGACCAGCCGAACTCCCGTGCTCCTTGGCCAGCCGCGCGCCACGGTGCGCCAGGTCCAACATCACCCGGGCCGGTACGTCGTCGAGATAGGTGAAGCCGGACTCCGGCGGCAACCCACCCCGCCACGCGGAGTCCATCGAGTAACCGGGATCGACATAGCCCGAGGCATCCGTTGTGGCCAGACCGTGCGCGAGTGACCGTGCGGCCACCGACAGATCGTCGGGTCGCACCTTGCCGGCCACCACCCGACTGGCCAGCACGTCGAAGCCCGTTGCTACCCAAGCCGATAGCAATCCGGTAGACCGCGCGCGAATACGGATAACGGCGGCATCGTCGAGCCGAAGCGCGTGATCCACGAACGTGGCCAGATCCGCGCGGTGAGCCGGGTCAGGGAGCCACAACCCACGCTCAACCACCCCGCCTATCCCCGAAACCACCGTTGCAGGTACTCGCGATGGTGTGGCGATAGTCGAACCAACCGCTGTTCCTCGATATGGAACGCGGCCAGCTGCGACTCGGCGATGACCGCAGGCCTCGAGTCTGGCTCCGCGTTGACCGACCGCACCTCGTACCCGAGCGTGAAGTCGACCGCCCGCAGCCGCTTGGTCCAGATCGTCACCTGTAGCGGCGAGTCGGACAACCGCAGTTGACCCTTGTAGGTCACCCGGACATCGGCGATCAGCAGCCCGGTGGACGTGATGTCGGCTCCGAAAGCATCCTTAAGAAACGGGACCCGTGCCTCTTCGAGAATCGTGACCATGGTGGCGTGGTTGACGTGCTGATACATGTCGATGTCAGACCAGCGCACCCCCACCGGCGTGACGAACCCGACGCTCACCCCGAGATTCCTCGCCCGCTTGTCCGTGTCATGCGGCGGATCTGCCGCGCGGCGACCGACAACGTCGCCAGATCCTTCTGGCCGCTGGCACGGATGTCGTCGAGTGTCCGACGTGCCCGCGCCACCCGGGAGGCGCTGAGGTGTTCCCACTCGGCGATCTTTTGCTCGCTACTCTCGCCGGGTTCCCCCACGGCCAGCACGTCGAAACACAACGACCGTAGCGCACCGTAAATATCGTCGCGAATCGCCAAGCGCGCCAACGAATGCCAGCGGTCGTGTCGGGGCAGCTGGGATACCGCGGTCAGCAGGCCATCGGTGCCCAGCCGGTCCATCAGGGCGAAATAGGTGTCAGCGACCTCGGCGGCGTCGATGTCGGCGATGTCGGCGATGTCGATGATGTCGAGCAGGCTGTACCGGTACAGGCCGGTCGAGACACGGTAGGCCAAGTCTTCAGGCACACCCTGCGATGCGAATTCCGCAGCTGTCTTTTCGACGATGGCCTTGTCATCACCACGCAACCACTCCGACATGCGCGGTGTCAGTGCCTTGACCATGGCCGCGAATCGGTTGATCTCGGCGCCGACGGCCAAGGGCTGCGGACGGTAGTTGAGCAGCCAGCGTCCGGCACGGTCGATCAGCCGACGGGTGTCCAGCGTCAACCTGTCTGACAGCGCGATTGGCAGGTTCGCCGCACGGATCCGGCGCCAAATGTGACCGACACCGAAGATGGCATCGGTGGCGACATAGGTGCGCACGGCATCGATCGGCGTGACACCAACGTCTTCGGCGATCCGGAACGCATAGGTGATGCCGGCGGTATCCACCAGATCGTTGATCAGCATGGTGGTGACGATCTCGCGGCGCAGCTGGTGGGAACGGATCTCCGGGGTGAACCGTTCGCGCAGCGCCGTCGGGAAATAACGAGGCAACCTGGAAGCGAAGACATCCTGATCCGGTAGTTCGGTGGCTAGCACCTCCTCTTTGAGCCCCAGCTTGACGTGCGCCATCAGCGTGGCGAGTTCGGGCGAGGTGAGCCCGATGCCGGCCTCGGAGCGCCGGGCAATCTCCTTCTCCGACGGCAGCGCTTCCAATTCGCGGTTGACCCCGCGCTCAGCCACCAAATACTTGATCTGCATTGCGTGCACCGGCAGCAGGCTGGCCGCGTTGGCGCGACTGGTGCCCATCAAGTCGTTCTGATCTTCGTTGTCGGCGAGCACCAGTTGCGCTACCTCGTCGGTCATTGACTCGAGCAGCTGTGTGCGTTCGTCGGCTTTGACCGTGCCGGCGCTCACCAGCGAGTCGATCAGGATCTTGATGTTGACCTCGTGGTCCGAGCAGTCCACGCCGGCGGAGTTGTCCAGCGCGTCGGTGTTGATCCGGCCGCCGGACAGATCGAATTCGACACGGCCCAACGCCGTCACTCCGAGATTGCCACCTTCGCCAATGACCTTGGCGCGCACTTGATTCGCGTTGACTCGCACCGGATCGTTGGCGCGATCGCCGACATCAGCATCCGACTCTGACTCGGCCTTGATGTAAGTGCCGATGCCGCCGTTGAACAGCAGGTCCACCGGCGCCCGCAGAATCGCCCGAATAAGGTTGGGCGGGGCCATCTCGGCGGCCCCCCCGTCAACTGAGCCGTCGATGCCGAGGACGGCGCGGACCTGCGCGCTGAGCGGGATGGCTTTCTGTTCGCGGCTGTACACCCCGCCGCCCTCGCTGATCAGAGACCTGTCATAGTCGCCCCAGCTGGACCGGGGCAACTCGAACATCCGCCGGCGTTCGGCCCACGACACCGCGGCATCGGGGTTGGGGTCGAGGAAGATGTGGCGGTGGTCGAAGGCGGCGATCAGCCGGATGTGCTTGCTCAGCAACATGCCGTTGCCGAATACGTCGCCGCTCATGTCGCCGATTCCCACGACGGTGAAATCCTGGGTCTGGGTGTCGATCCCGATCTCTCGGAAATGCCGTTTTACGGCCTCCCAGGCCCCCCGGGCGGTGATGCCCATGGCCTTGTGGTCGTAGCCCACCGATCCGCCCGAGGCGAACGCGTCGCCCAGCCAGAACCCATAGGACTTGGCGACATCGTTGGCGATATCGGAAAAGGTGGCAGTACCTTTGTCGGCGGCCACTACCAAGTAGGCGTCGTCGCCGTCACGTCGCACCACCTCGGGCGGGGGGTTGACGCTTGCGGTCGCATGATCGACGTTGTCGGTGACATCGAGCAACCCGGAGATGAACAGCTGATAGCAGGCGACCCCTTCGGCGCGGGTGGCGTCGCGGTCGGCGGCGGGGTCGCCGGTGGGCAGCGGGGGACGCTTGACCACGAACCCGCCCTTGGCCCCGACCGGCACGATGACGGCGTTCTTCACCGCTTGCGCCTTGACCAATCCGAGAATCTCGGTTCGGAAATCGTCACGGCGGTCCGACCAGCGCAACCCGCCACGCGCAACTGGGCCGAACCTCAGATGCACGCCTTCGACGCGGGGCGAATACACAAAAATCTCGTACCGGGGACGCGGCAGCGGAAGTTCGTCGATCAACTGGGCATTGAGTTTCAGCGCCAATACATCACGGCAGCGGGCCGAACCCTGGCGTGTCACAAAGTAATTGGTGCGCAACGTGGCCTGAACCAACGACGCGAAGGCGCGCAGGATCCGGTCGGTGTCCAGGCTCACCAGCGCGTCGATGTCCGCGGCGACAGCGGCAGCGGCCGCTTGGGCATCGCGATTGCTCGCCGACCCCGACGGCACCGGAACGAAAAGCGCTTCGAACAGATCGACCAAAGACCGAACGGTAGCAGGGTGCTCGTTGAGCACCGATTCAATGTAGGACTGGCTGTACGGGAAGCCCGCCTGGCGCAGGTACTTCGCGTAGGCACGGAGCAGCACGACCTGCTGCCAAGTCAGCCCGGCACGCATCACCAGCTCGTTGAATCGGTCGATTTCGACCCGGCCGTGCCAGATCGCGGTCACCGCCTCGGCGAATCGGTGCGCGGTCGCGGCCCGCTCGGCAACCGTCGGGGCCAACGGGATCGTGGGATGCGGCGAGATCTTGAACTGATAGATCCAGACCGGCAGACCGTCCGGCCGGGTGACGGAGAACGGTCGCTCTTCGAGCACCACGACTCCCATGCTTTGCAGCATCGGCAGCAGCTGGCTCAGCGAAGCGGTGCGCCCACCGAGGAACCAGGTCAACTGGGCGACACCCTGCTCGTCGCGTTCGGAAAACACCAGCTTGACCGAATCGTCGGTCAGCTCCGTGATGACCGCAATGTCGCCAATGGCATCGGCCGGGGTGACGGCCTGTTTGTAGGCCTCGGAGAAGGCGGCAGCGTAATGCATAGCGTCGGCCTGTCCGACGGAGCCAGCCGCCGCCGCCGCGCCGATCAAACGGTCGGCCCAGGTTCGCGCGGCTTCGGTCAGCAGACCCTGGATCCGGATCCGGTTGGCTTCGGAAACGTCCACCGGCGGGGCGGCCGCCCCTTCTCCTGCCACACCCACTTCGGGTAGCCGCACCATGAAATGCATGAGTGCCCAAGGTGATTCACTGACCCGAGCGGTGAACTCCAGTCGTGTTCCCCCGAACTCGCGGACAAGGATGTCCTCGAATTGCATGCGCACGGCGGTGGTGTAGCGATCTCGGGGCATGTAGACCAGGCACGACACGAAGTACTGCAACCGATCCGCGCGCAGGAACAACAACGCCTGCCGTTGCGATCCCAAGTCCACCACGGCCCTGGCCATGGTCAGCAGGCGCTGCGCGCTCAGGGTGAACAGCTCCGGTCGCGGGACGGTCTGGATGACGTCGAGCAGCAATTGGCCTGGGTGGCTGGGATCGCTTTCGGCCATCGCCAGCGCCTCGCGGACCCGGCGCGAGATCGTCGGGATCTCCAGCACGTCCGCATTCATGGCCGCGACGCTGAAGAGCCCGACGAAGCGGTGCTCGACCACGCTGCCGTCGACGTATTCGCGGACCGCGATGGCATAGGGATAGGCGCCGTAACGCAGGTAGCTGCCGACCCGCGCTTGGGCCAACACCAGCAGTTTGTCGTCGTCGGTCAGCCGGGGACGCGAACCGGTGCGGCCCCGCAGGACGCCCATACCGCTTGACCCCTCGCCGTAGACCATCCCGTCAGCCACCCGGCACCGTTGGTAGCCCAGCAGCAGGAAGTTCCCGTCACCCAGCCAACGCAACAGTTCCCCGACGTCTTGTCGGTCGGGCGCGGAAAATCGGCCGCCGGCATTGGATTCGACTTCTCCCGCCAGCTCGCTCAGGGTGGCGATCAGCGCTGTGGCGTCGGTGGCCACCCGCTGGACGTCGGCCAGCACCTTGGGCAGCAACCGCTCCACCTCGGCGAGGCCTTTGTGATCAACGGCGGGCGAGAGCGCTACGTGCATCCAGGCCTCACCCAGGTGCGGCGACGTGCCCTCGGCCTTCGGTTCGATGCGCAGCAGCTCTCCCGTGGGGCTGCGGTGCACGTCGAACACCGGGGTCAGAATCGCCGCGTAGGCGATTCCAAGCCGGTGCAGCAGCACCGTAACGGAATCCATCAGCATGCCGCCGTGCTCGGCGACCACCTGCAGCGCCGGACCGAACCCCGCGGGATCGTCCGCCCGATAGACGGCGACACAGCTTTCACCGGCCGCGCGGTGCCGGCCAAGCCGATAATGTGCGCCCAGCATGGCGGGCGTCAGCAGGGAGGCTGGAAGCCAACTGGCCTCGGCGGCCTTGGTGGCTTCCGACGAGTCGTCGCGCGGTCCTCGATAGCTGTCGATGTAGGCCTTCGAGATCCAGTCAGGAATGTCCGCACTCGCGGTGAACGTGGTCCACGCCTCAACATCCTGCTTAGCCCCGGGATCGATCGTCATGCCGATTGCTCCCAACTCACGACGGGTACCGCTCGATTCAATTTTCCCGCTCCTGGGTGCGGCGTTCCGGACGCATCGTCACGGGGCGTGGGCGAAGCTAACATTAGCCGCGCGTCAGCTTGCGGTGGGTGACCCTATGCGGTCGAGCGGCGTCGACACCGAGCCGTTCCACCTTGTTCTCCTCGTAGGCGCCGAAGTTGCCCTCGAACCAGAACCACTTCGCCTCGTTGTCGTCGTCACCCTCCCACGCCAGGATGTGCGTGCACGTGCGGTCAAGAAACCAGCGATCGTGCGAAATCACCACGGCGCAGCCGGGGAAGTTCAGCAGAGCATTCTCCAGCGAACCCAGAGTCTCGACATCCAGGTCGTTCGTCGGTTCGTCGAGCAGAATCAGGTTGCCGCCCTGTTTGAGCGTCAACGCAAGGTTGAGCCTGTTGCGCTCCCCGCCGGATAGCACACCGGCCGGTTTTTGCTGGTCCGGTCCCTTAAACCCGAATGCCGACACGTAGGCCCGTGACGGCACTTCGGTTTGACCGACCTGGATATAGTCCAGACCGTCCGAGACAACCTCCCAGACGGTCTTCCGCGGATCGATGCCAGCACGGGCCTGGTCCACGTAACTCAGCTTGACGGTCTCGCCGACCTTGACGCTGCCGCTGTCCGGTGTCTCGAGCCCGACGATGGTTTTGAACAGTGTGGTCTTGCCTACCCCGTTGGGCCCAATGACGCCGACGATGCCATTGCGGGGCAAGCTGAACGACAGGTCCTTGATCAGGGCGCGCCCGTCGTAGCCCTTATCGAGGTGGTCGACCTCAACCACCACGTTGCCTAGGCGGGGCCCGACCGGGATCTGAATCTCCTCGAAGTCGAGCTTGCGGGTCTTCTCCGCCTCGGCTGCCATCTCCTCGTAGCGCTGCAGGCGCGCCTTGCTTTTGGCCTGGCGCGCCTTGGCCCCGGACCGGACCCAAGCCAACTCCTCGGTCAACCGCTTTTGCAGCTTCGCGTCCTTGCGGCCTTGCACCGCGAGCCGCTCGGCTTTTTTCTCCAGATAGGTCGAGTAGTTGCCCTCATAGGGGTAGGCGCGGCCACGATCGAGCTCCAGGATCCATTCCGCGACGTTGTCCAGGAAGTAACGGTCGTGGGTGACCGCCAGGATCGCACCGGGGTAGCTGGCCAGATGCTGTTCGAGCCACTGCACACTTTCCGCGTCTAGGTGGTTGGTCGGCTCGTCGAGCAACAACAGGTCGGGTTTGGACAACAGCAGTTTGCACAGCGCCACCCGGCGACGCTCGCCACCGGATAGGTTGGTTACCGGCTCGTCGGCCGGCGGACAGCGCAGCGCATCCATGGCCTGCTCGAGCTCCGCGTCGAGGTCCCACGCGTCGGCGTGGTCCAGTTCCTCTTGCAGCCGACCCATCTCTTCCATCAGCTCGTCGGTGTAGTCGGTGGCCATCAATTCGGCGACCTCGTTGAAGCGGTCGAGCTTGATCTTGATGTCCCCCATGCCCTCTTCCACATTGCCGCGAACGGTCTTGTCCTCGTTCAGCGGCGGTTCCTGTTGCAGGATGCCCACGGTGGCGCCGGTGGCCAGGAAGGCATCGCCGTTGTTCGGCTTGTCCAAACCGGCCATGATCCGCAAGACGCTCGACTTACCGGCCCCGTTGGGGCCGACGACACCGATCTTGGCGCCCGGATAGAAACTCAACGTCACGTCGTCGAGGATCACCTTATCGCCGTGCGCCTTGCGGACCTTCTTCATCGTGTAGATGAACTCAGCCATGCCGCGGTGTTGCCTTTCTGGTCCTTCGGGTTACCTCGCGAACCATCCTAGGCACCGCCGGGGCAGCATCGAGGCGACCCCTAAGCCGATATGGGCAGGGGGTTGTGGCCAGTGATGGCGTCGTCGACCACGACATCGGAAACCGAGTCGGCTGCCGACGCTGGGGCGTCGGCGGCACCGGCCGCCCCGGTCCCCGTGGCGGCCGGGAGATCACCGGCGCTTGGACCGGTGTAGGCCGGCTTTTCGATGCGCACGATCACGCGCGACAAATCCGGCCCTACCGACGTCGCCCGCATCTCCAGCGACGAGCGACGAATGCCGTCCCGGTCCTCATATTCACTGGTGTACACGTGTCCCACCACAATCACCGGTGCGCCCTTGCCCAATGCTGCGCCCACCCCGGTGACCAGCCTTCCCCAGCAATTGACGGTGATAAACAGCGAGTTGCCGGGCTCCCAACCGCCGTCGCTGGTGCGCCGGCGCGAATTGCTGGCCACCCGGAACTTGACGACCTCTTGATCACCGACTTTGCGGCGCTGCAAATCGTTGACGATGTGACCGACCACGGTCAGTGGCGTTTCGAACATTTGCTCATTCCTTTCCTAGTTGCGTTGGCACAGTTGCGTTGGCACCGGGTGATTCCGCGAACTGCCCACGCATATGCCGAGTGCTATTCACCTCGGCCACACCGACATTTGCCGGGATGAGACCGTCGCCGCGCGCAATCCTGTGAATGAAGCGGTAACTGTGGATTAACCAATTAATTGGCCGCTTGGCCTGCAAACCTGGGAACCAGACCGAAACCTCGCTCAGTATTCACAAAACGGTCCAATGGGGCAGGGTGACGGCGATAACATCCCAATGACCGTGATTCTTCGAACCATGGCGACGTACGGGCCACGACAACCTGCCATCGAAGGGGCGACGACAATGAAGACAAGGAACCCACGGACGCTGCTAACCTGGCTGCTCGGCGCGATAGTTACTGGGTTGTACGTGGTTTTCGCTACGGGCTGCCAATTGCAAGCGCCCGCGCCTCCCACTCCGGAAATAGGTTGGTCGGGCCCGCAGGCTCCACTGCCGGCGCCGGATGCGGCGCCAACGCACCTCGGCGTCTAGCCGATCGCGGCGGACAAGTCGCCCGGCACCCAGGGCGAGCAGGGCTTCACGACAGCTAGTGAGCTATAGACGACTTCGTGTTAGCGCCGCTGGCGGGGACGTTGGCGCTGATGGGGATCGAGTTCCTCAGCTGCCCGTGGACAAGAACCGCACCCCGCAGCGAGTCGGCATGGACACTCGCGACGCCGCCACGAGTCTGGCGGTGTACGCCCATTGCGCGCGTCACGCGCCCACTGACCCAGTTCACTGGGGTGCCGTTCGCCGTGCTCGCGGCGGCGCTCACGGCGCTGCATCTGACGGCATGGCGCACCGCATTCGGTTTTTCTGAGCGCTGGGAAAATGGCCAGCCGTCTGGCTCATGGCGTCTACGCAACGCCACGCCCCCAACACGTTCTTAGATTCGGTCGCGTCCTTGACGCGCTTTGAACTCGCGGGCGACGAACTGGTTGCGCGCGATCTGCTCGACATAGTCGAAATCCCGCAGAATGTTTCGTAACTCCCGCCGGAAGGCGACCCTACGTTCGGCGAGGTCGGCCGCCGGCGCTATCAGCTCCTGATCGACGGCGACCTGGCGTGCAGTGGCGAACAGCAGCGTCGATACCGGTTCGCTGCTGCGGACCCGGCCCTGTGCCACAAACTGACGGCCGAGGCCGAGCGCCAGCTCCGTCAACTCCTCAGGACCGATGTCAGGCGGAGCATCGCGCAACACGTCGGCAACGATCTCATAGGCTTCGAAGAAGACCCGCAACATCGCGTCCGACATCAGCGGCCGTTTGGCATACAGCATCGCGTCGATCTCATTGCCCCCGACGCCAAGATGATCCTCCCAGTCTTGGTGCCAGGCCATCTCTTGGGCGATGTTGGCCCGAAACGCCGTGGAATCCGCGAAATAGAAGTCGAACTTCAGCAGATCCCGCAACCGCATCGCCTGGGCCCAGAACGCGGCGACGCGGTCACCTTCGGCGTGCTTGGCATGGGCCAGCGCGAGCTCGACGATCGAGGTCTCCAAAAACGCATGGATCACCGAGTTCCGGTAGAACGCCGCGGCGTGCTCGTCGTCAGGCGCTATGTACCATACCGGCTCCCGGCCACTGTCGACCCGAGTGACCGGGTGGCCGTTGGACAACGCGTCCGCCGCCGCACGGACGCCTTCGCGCGAGCGCAGTCGCAATGCGCTTGTCGAAACCGGCGATTGTTTGCGTTCCAGATAGTCCAGTGAGTCCTGCAACGTGTGGTGCAGCTGGTCGAGCGTCAACGCGGTGCCGCGGGTGGTGAGCAGCAGTGCGGACACCAAACCCGTCGCGGTCACCGGCGTCGCCTGCAAAATCCTCCAGGCCACCTCGAACGACATCTTCTGCAACGCAAGCCGTTTCGCGGCCGGATCCTGGGTCAGCTCGCCGTGCGGTGCGCCGAGGTACTGGCGCATCGAGACCGCTTCGGGGAAGCGAACGTAGATCTTGCCGAAGTTGTGTTCCCCCTGCGCCTTGATGAAGTTGTAGAGCCAGCGCAAACCTTCGGGCGTCTTCTCCGCGCCACGCGCGTAGGCGGCGTATTCGGTGATCTCGTGCAGCTGATCGAAGCAAATCGAAACCCCCTGCAGCAGGATGTCGTCACTGCGGCCGTCCAGGTAAGCATCGGCCACGTAGCTCATCAAACCGAGCTTGGGCGGCAACATCTTTCCGGTGCGCGACCGGGTGCCTTCGATGGACCAGCTCAGGTTGAACCGCTTCTCGACCACGTAGCCCACGTACTCCTTGAGCACGTACTTATACAGTGGGTCGTTGCCGATATTGCGCCGGATGAAGATCATCCCCGAGCGCCGCATGAGGGGTCCCATGAGACCGAACGACAGGTTGATGCCGCCGAACATGTGCACCGGCGGTAACCGGTTGTCCTGCATGGCCACCGGTACCACCACGCCGTCGATGTAGGACCGGTGCGAGAACAGCAGGACCGCCGGATGAGCCTCCAGTGCGGCGCGCATCGCCGCGACCTGATACTCGTCGTAGTCGAATTCCGGATCGAAGCCGCGGCTAGCCAGCCTGCCGAGGACGGAAACCAGGTCTACCGACACCTGGCTCCATCCGGTGGAGAGTTCGTCGAGCATCTTCCCGGCATCTTCGACCGTGGCGCCCGGAATCCGGTCCAGGCCGGCACGAAATCGTGCGGACGCCAACATCTCCGGCTTCACCAGCCGGGGAGATTTGTATTGCGGTCCAAGGATCCGATATTCGGCGCGCGCCAGCGCCAACAGCGCTCGGCGGCTGACGAACTGGGCGAAATCGCGCTTGTGCTCTGCCACCGTGGTATCGCGCCACTGCTGGCGCAGTTCGGACACCTTGGCCGACTCGCCGGCCACCACCCGCGCGCGCCTGGGATCGGTACGCAGGATGCGACGCTGCTGACGCTGGCTGGGATGGTAGGGATCCCGACCCGGGAGCAGTGCTGCCACCTTGCCCGCCCGGCTGCGATCGGCGGGAGGCAGCCAGATCACCCGAACCGGCACGATAGAACGGTCCTCGCCAGATTGCGGGCTGGATGCGAAGCCGGGCTCGAGCTGCTCGACCAGTGCCGTCAGCGCCGCCGGCGGAGCGTTGCGCGGTGGCAGCTTCAATATGTCGAACTTCGAGTCCGGATGGCGTGCACGCTGCTGGCCCAGCCAGCCCATGATCAGCTCCATCTCGACCGGCGTCGCCGTGGAAGCCAGCACCAGTGTGTCCTCGGCAGTAAGCACCGCGCTGGCATCGGCCGCCGGTTTGGTCACGACCGTCCTTTGGCGCTAGAGCTTGGCGATGCGGAGGCCTCACCATCCTTGCCAGCGATCTTAGATTCGCTGGGTTTGGCCTTCGGCGATGCCTTCTTTGTAGCCGCCTTCGTCGCGGCCGCGCCTTTATTGGCGGCGCTTTTGGCGGGAGCCTTCTTAGCCGGCACCCTTTTCGCGGTGGCCTTGGCGACCTGAGCCCTGGCTTTTCTGGCGGCCTTCTGCTCGGCGTACAGATCGACCGCGGGCAACCCATCGACCGGCCAGTCCGCCAGCGTGTCCAGATACAGCTGGCGCACCTCGGCGATACGATCCGGCAGGGCGTCCAGGGTCCAGTCATCGACCGGAATCGGCGGAAACACCGCGACGTCGACCGTGCCAGGATTGATCGTGGTGGAGTTGCGCGAGGCGACGATCTCCGCATTGCGGATCACGATCGGCACGATCGGGATCTTCGCGGCCATGGCGATACGGAAGGGCCCCTTCTTGAATGACCCGACTTCGGTGGTATCCAACCGGGTACCTTCGGGAGCGATCACGATCGATAGTCCATTGCGGGCGCGCTCCTCAACCGTGTGCAGTGTCTCCACCGCGGCGACCGGATCATCACGGTCGATGAACACACCGTCCAGCAACTTCCCCAGCGTGCCCATGATCGGGTCGCTCGCCAGTTCCTTCTTGCCCACCCCAACCCAGTTGTCGCGCACCAGCGCACCGGCAATGACCGGGTCAACCTGGTTGCGGTGGTTGAAGATAAAGACGGCGGGCCGCTGGGCGGTCAGATTCTCTTTTCCGATCACATTCAGGTGCACGCCGCTGGTCGCCAGCAGCAGCTGAGAGAAGGTGGAGGTAAAGAAATTCACGCCGCGGCGCCGGCTACCGGTCAGCACACCGATCCCTACCGCGCCGGCCGCGACCGGGACGATGGTGCTCAGACCGGCAAGTGTCCGCAACTGCCGCCGGATGCCCACACCGCCGCGACTGTTGAACTTCAAGATCGGCCAGCCCCGTCGCTTGGCGACCGCGGCCATCTTTCCTTCCGGATTGGTCGGTCGCGGATTGCCCACCAGATACATCAGGGCGACGTCCTCGTCACCGTCGGCATAGAAGTAACTGTCTTTGAGATCGATGTCGTGCTCGGCCGCAAAGCGTTGCACCGCAGTGGCTTTGCCCGGACCCCACAAAATTGGCTTCAGCACACCCCCGGTGAGTATCCCGTCCTCGTTGGTCTCGAACTTGTTGGTGAGCATGTTGTTGATCCCCAGACAACGTGCGACTGGGCCAACTTGGATGGTCAGCGCCGACGAGCTGAGGACCACGGTGTGGCCGCGGGCCACGTGAGCCCGGACCAGTTCCCGCATTTCCGGGTAGATCCGGGACTCGATCCGCTGGGCGAATAGCCGCTCGCCGATTTCTTCCAGGTCGGTCAAGAGCCGCCCGGCCAGCGCCGCGGCGGCCTTTCCGATAAGGTCTTCGAACTCGATTCGCCCGAGCGTGTGATTCAGGCCGGCCTGAACCATACCGAGCAGCTCGCCCACGCCCATATCGCGGCGCCGCAGCCTCTCCTGGGTGAGGATGACGGCCGTGAAGCCGGCGACCAGCGTGCCGTCCAGGTCGAAAAACGCACCGACCTTCGGGCCGGCAGGACTGGCCAGAATCTCGGCTACCGAACCGGGTAGGCGCAAATCCGGCGCCGACTTCCGCGTCGCCCGCTCTTCCCCCTGCTCGTCAGCGGCGCTCATGAGCCCGACACCGATCGAGGCACTGAACCGGCTCCTTGAGTATCGAACGACGCCGGCAGCACACGCGGTGCCGGATCACCGGCCAGCGCAAGGATTTCGTCGAAACCCGCCTGCAGGCATTGAGCGAACAACTCGTCGTTTCGCACCGACGCCCTGTCGTAGCGCACCGTGACGGTGCACCACCCGCCCCGGGAAATTAGCACTACCATCATCGCCACACCGGGCAACGGTCCATTACCGTACTGCCGCAGTATCTTCGCGCCGGCAAGGTAGGTATCCCCTGGGTAGACCGGAACATTGCTGGCTTGCACATCGGAACCGATCACCGAACCGGTGATCCCCTCCAGCACGGCCGTCGGCAAGACACTCAGCACCGGTGCAATGGAACCGATGATGTTCATCGCGGGCTCGTCGCGACGCTGGGTCATCTGCGCCCGGATCTTCTTCATCCGGGCCACCGGATCGATAGTGCCCACCGGCGCCGCCAGGTTGACACCGGTGAACTGGTTGCCGCCGGCCGCATCGCCCTCGGCCCGCAGGTTGACCGGCACCGCCATCGGCAGCGTGCTGATCGGCACGCCCAGGGCCTCGTGGTAGCGGCGCAGCGCGCCACACAGACCCGCAAGGTAGGCGTCGTTGATCGACCCGCCGCCGGCCTTTGCGGCCTTGTGCAGGTCGGCGAGCCGGATGTCGATGGCCTCGGTACGGGTGGTCAGGCTGCGCCGGCGCAGTAGGGGTGAGGGTTCAGCAGCTCGGTTCAGCACCCGGATGCCCGACCTGGCGTAGCCCAAGATCCCCGACACGGTGGACACCGGTTCCAGAACAGCCCGCCCGGCCATCGATACCGCCCCGGACAGCGCGTCCAGGACACCGCCGACGACAGCAATTGGCAGGTGGTTGATGCCCCGGCGCATCAGGTCATTGGGGGACAGATCCTCCGGAATGGGTTGCGGCGGCGTCGACCTAGGTGGTGGATCGCGCTCGAGGTCATAGATCTGCGCGAACATCTCCACGCCGCCGACACCGTCGGTGACCGCATGGCTGACGTGCAGCAGCATCGCCGCTCTGCCGTCAGCCATACCCTCCACCAGGGTGGCCGTCCACAGCGGGCGCGATATGTCCAGCGGCGACTGCAGAATCACCTCGGCGAGATCGAGCACTTCGCGCAACGTGGCGGGTCCGGACACACGCACCCGACGCACATGGAAGTCCAGATTGAAGTCCGGATCCACCACCCAGCGCGGGGCCGCGGTCGGCAAGGTCGGCACCACCACCTTCTGCCGCAGCCGCAACACCCGTCGCGAGGCGTTTTCGAATCGGGTCCGGAAGCGATCCCAGTCCGGCGTGCCGTCCAGCAATTCCAGCGCCATGATCCCCGAACGAGTCCGCGGATTTGCCTCGCCCCGATGCATCAAATAGTCGACCGGCCCAAGCTCGTCGGACAACCTGGGGGACTCGCCGGACTCAGCCATGGCCACGACCCCGCGCGGGTTGGGCAACTCGACGCACAAACTCTGTCACCGCCGATCAGACCTCCTGCTTCAAACCCGCCACCGCCACGCACCACAGTGCCAACACAACGCTAGTCGCGATGACGCGGTGGTGAAAGCCGATGCGGGCCATGATCCACCCGCAGCACCGATGCCGCGGCCACGACCGACGAAACCTCGTGTTGGGCAGCCGAGTTGGAACGGCCAAGCTCAGCTGGCCGGAGGTGACGACAGCGCCAGCGAACCCTTGCGAGCACCCATCCGTCGCCCGTAGATCACACCCAAGAAGTCCGAGACCGCTTCGGCGACCATCCGCGATCGGACCGTGGCGGCGAGGTCGAACGCGTGGTGGGCGTTGGGGAGCTCAGCGTAGGACACCGTCGCGGCACCCGCGTCGCGCAGCGCCGCGCTGAAGGCGCGAGATTGCGCGCTCGGCACCATCGGATCCTTCTCACCGTGCAACACGAAGAACGGCGGAGCCTCGCTGTGGACGTACGAAATCGGCGACGCCGCCTTGAACAGCCCCGGGTTGTCGACGTAGCGGCTACGCATCACGAAGTGCTCCAGGAACGGCATCATCATTTCGTGCATATTCTCGGCGTTGGTGAGGTCGTAGACGCCGTAGTAGGGCGCCGCGGCTTGTACCGCCGTGTCGGCGCTTTCGAAGCCCGGCTGCAGCGCCGGATCATTCGCCGAAAGCGCGGCCAACGCGGCCAGGTGCGCACCGGCGGACCCGCCGGTGATCGTGATGAAATCCGGATCGCCGCCATAGTCGGCGATGTTCTCGCGAACCCACGCAATCGCCCTCTTCACGTCCACAATGTGCGCCGGCCACGTGCACCGTGGGCTCTTGCTGTAGTTGATCGACACACAGATCCAGCCGAGTTCCACCATCCGGCTCATCAACGGGTAAGCCTGAGGGCGTTTGCCGTTGATGGTCCACGCCCCGCCCGGGACCTGGATGAGGACCGGAGCCCGGCGGCCGGGCGCTAAATCGGGACGCCGCCAGATGTCGAGTAGATTCTCGCGGCCGCCGGGCCCGTACGGGATGTCGGAGGTCTGGGCCGCATAGCGGCGATGGGGTCCGGGAATGTGCGGTAGGTTCAGCAGCCCGCTGCGCCGGGCAGCCTCTGACTGTTCGCCGGTCGGATGCCACACTAGGTCACGGAAATCCGGGCCGAAAGCGTCCACGAGCGCCGCGTGCAGGATTTGATCCGCCCGCTGCGCCGCCCAGCTGGTGCCAAACCGGCCGATCGAGCGTGGTGATATGCGGGACAGCGCGTGGCCGGTGACGACGCGGGCCGGAAACTCCGCGGACAACCATCCTGCGACCCAACCGATGGCGCACGGTGATCCACGCAGCAGCAGGGCGCCGGCCCGGCAGGTGTCTCTGGCGTCGGCCGCCAGCTGCGCTCCCTGGCGCAATGCCTCGGCGCCGGCCCGCGAGCACCGCGAAGTCACGCTGGCGATGTGCATAACAAAGCCCACCCCTCGACGTCAGGCACACGCATCGTTGCGGTAAACGGCTGGTTGCCAGCCGGTTTTGTACGTGTGTCGAGGATCACACAATAACCAATAATTGACGTGGCGGTAGACCTTTCGCGCGTGTGGCGTCTGGAAAAATTCCTCGACGGCCACCGTTAGATAAACTGACCTGCGCATCGCCTCCGTAGCTCAGGTGGATAGAGCAAGGGCCTTCTAATCCCTAGGTCGCACGTTCGAGTCGTGCCGGGGGCACTGTGGAAATAGCAGGTCAGCATGGTGGCGTGGCTTGACACCGCCTCGTTATGGGTCGACGCCCAGAGTCGCCTTCAAACTCAAACCACGGAGGTGCCCGATGGCCCAATACGACCCGGTCTTGCTCAGCGTCGACAAGCACGTTGCGCTCATCACGGTCAACGACCCGGACCGACGGAACGCCGTCACCGACGAGATGTCGGCGCAGTTGCGTGCGGCGATCCAACGCGCCGAAGGCGACCCCGACGTACACGCCGTAGTCGTGACCGGGGCGGGCAAGGCCTTCTGCGCCGGGGCCGACCTGAGTGCGCTGGGCGCCGGGGTCGGCGATCCAGCCGAGCCGAGATTGTTACGGCTCTACGACGGTTTCATGGCCGTCAGTAGTTGTAATCTGCCCACCATCGCCGCGGTCAACGGCGCGGCTGTGGGCGCCGGACTCAATCTGGCGTTGGCCGCCGATGTGCGCATCGCCGGACCGGCCGCATTGTTCGACGCCCGCTTCCAAAAGCTGGGACTGCATCCAGGTGGCGGCGCAACCTGGATGCTGCAGCGAGCGGTGGGTCCGCAGGTCGCCCGTGCGGCCTTATTGTTCGGCATGTGCTTCGACGCCGAATCCGCTGTGCGGCACGGCTTGGCGCTAATGGTTGCCGACGATCCCGTCACCGCGGCGCTGGAGCTGGCCGCCGGGCCCGCAGCCGCCCCGCGCGAGGTCGTGCTGGCGAGCAAAGCCACCATGCGCGCCACAGCCAGCCCCGGATCGCTGGACCTTGAGCAACACGAACTCGCCAAACGCTTAGAACTTGGGCCGCAGGCGAAATCGGTCCAGTCGCCCGAGTTCGCCGCTCGCTTGGCTGCCGCTCAACACAGGTAGCGCCTACCAGCCTCGAGGGTTTCCATGGCGTGCCCCAGTCCGAAGCTGCTGCTGCTTGACTCCGCGCGCTGGGCCCGAGCGCGCGCTGTTGTACGGCCCAAACGGCGTGTCGGTGTACAGTCGCGCGCTCGCGGCTTCAGTCCGGCCCCCCGACTCCGGCAGGCCCGACGGCGCCCAGCGCTAGCCGGGCGCGCCGGCCATGCCTTCGGTGCCGGAAACGCCAGGGGACCCGGGGCCGTTGGTGAGGCCCCCCGCGCCTGCCTCACCGCCGCTACCGCCCGCGCCACCGGCACCGCCTGCGCCGCCCGCGCCACCGATACCGTCAGCGCCGCTGACTCCTGCGGCACCGCTGAGGAACCCTCCGGACCCACCCGCACCGCCGGCAATACCGCCAGCGCCACCGTTACCGCCGTTTGCGCCGTTGCCCCCGTTGCCGCCCGTCCCGCCGGCCCCGCCGATGGAGTTCTCATCGCCAAAAGTACTGGCGTTGCCACCGGAGCCGCCGTTGCCGCCGTCACCGCCAGCCCCGCCGACTCCACCGGCCCCACCGACTCCGCCGCTGCCACCGTTGCCGCCGTTGCCGATCAACATGCCGCTGGCGCCACCCTTGCCACCCACGCCACCGGCTCCGCCCACCCCGCCGACACCAAGCGAGCTGCCGCCGGAGCCACCATCACCACCTACGCCACCGACCGCCCAGACACCAGCGACCGGGTCTTCGTGAAACGTCGCGGTGCCACCACCGCCGCCGTTACCGCCAACCCCACCGGCAACGCCGGCGCCGCCATCCCCGCCGGCCCCGGCGTTGCCGCCGTTGCCGCCGTTGCCGAACAACAACCCGCCGGCGCCGCCGTTGCCGCCCGCGCCGCCGGTCCCGCCGGCGCCGCCGACGCCAAGGCCGCTGCCGCCCTTGCCGCCATCACCACCCTTGCCGCCGACCACATCGGGTTCTGCCTCGGGGTCTGGGCTGTCAAACCTCGCGATGCCAGCGTTGCCGCCGCTTCCCCCGGGCCCCCCCGTGGCGCCGTCACCACCGATACCACCCGCGCCACCGGCGCCACCGTTGCCGCCATCACCGAATAGCAACCCGCCGGCGCCACCATTGCCGCCAGCTCCCCCTGCGCCACCGTCGGCGCCGGAGGCGGCACTGGCAGCCCCGTTACCACCGAAACCGCCGCTACCACCGGTAGAGGTGGCAGTGGCGATGTGTACGAAAGCGCCGCCTCCGGCGCCGCCGCTACCACCCCCACTGCCGGCGGCTACACCGTCGGACCCGTTGCCACCATCACCGCCAAAGGCGCTCGCAATGTCGCCCTGCGCGACTCCGCCGTCGCCGCCGTTGCCGCCGCCGCCACCGGCAGCGGCGGTACCGCCGTCACCACCGGCACCGCCGGTGGCCTTGCCCGAGCCTGCCGTCGCGGTGGCACCGTCGCCGCCGGTGCCACCGGTCGGCGTGCCGGCAGTGCCATGGCCGCCCGTGCCGCCGTCGCCGCCGGTTTGATCACCGATGCCGGACACATCTGCCGGGCTGTCCCCGGTGCTGGCCGCGGGGCCGGGCGTGGGATTGACCCCGTTTGCCCCGGCGAGGCCGGCGCCGCCGGTACCACCGGCGCCGCCATGGCCGAACAGCCCGGCGTTGCCGCCGTTACCGCCCGCACCCCCGATGCCTGCGGCCACGCTGGTGCCGCCGACACCGCCGTTGCCGCCGTTGCCCCACAACCACCCCCCGTTCCCACCGGCACCGCCGGCCGCGCCGGTACCACCGGCCCCGCCGTTGCCGCCGTTGCCGATCAACCCGGCCGCGCCTCCGCTGCCGCCGGTTTGACCGAACCCGCCAGCCGCGCCGTTGCCACCGTTGCCAAACAGCAACCCGCCGGCCGCGCCAGGCTGCCCGGGTGCCGTCCCGTCGGCGCCGTTTCCGATCAACGGGCGCCCCAAAAGCGCCTCGGTGGGCGCATTCACCGCACCCAGCAGACTCCGCTCAACAGCGGCCTCAGTGCTGGCATACCGACCCGCGGCCGCAGTCAACGCCTGCACAAACTGCTCGTGAAACGCTGCCACCTGTACGCTGAGCGCCTGATACTGCCGAGCATGGGCCCCGAACAACCCCGCAATCGCCGCCGACACTTCATCGGCAGCCGCAGCCACCACTTCCGTCGTCGGCATCGCCGCGGCCGCATTAGCCGCGCTCACCTGCGAACCAATACTCGCTAAATCCAAAGCCGCAGTTGCCAGCAGCTGCGGCGTCGCGATCACCAACGACACCTCGCACCTCCCGATACCCCATATCGCCGCACCGTGTCCCCAGCGGCCACGTGACCTTTGGTCGCTGGCTGGCGGCCCTGACTATGGCCGCGACGGCCCTCGTTCTGATTCGCCCCGGCGCGCAGCTTGCTGCGCGAGTTGAAGACGGGAGGACAGGCCGAGCTTGGTGTAGACGTGGGTCAAGTGGGAATGCACGGTCCGCGGCGAGATGAATAGGCGGACGCCGATCTCCTTGTTGCTGAGTCCCTCACCGACCAGTAGAGCCACCTCAAGCTCTGTCGGTGTCAACGCGCCCCAGCCACTTGTCGGGCGTTTCCGTGCACCGCGGCCTCGTTGCGCGTACGCGATCGCCTCATCGATCGATAACGCAGTTCCTTCGGCCCAGGCATCGTCGAACTCGCTGTCACCCATGGATTTTCGAAGGGTGGCTAGCGACGAGTTACAGCCCGCCTGGTAGATCCCGAAGCGGACCGCTCCCATGCGCCCCCGGGCCGCGTCGGCCGCGCCGAACAGCCGCACCGCTTCCCGGTTGCTGCCGGCATCCGCCATCACCGAGGCGAGGCACTCGAGAATGTCGGGGACCCATAGGTATGCCCCAATGGACGCGGCCACGCCGAGGGCGTCGTGGGCATCGCGCTCGGCCCGGTGGCGATCCCCTTGGGCGATCTCGATGCGGCAACGGGTAGTCAGGGCGCGGGCGCGGTGCACGCCACGAGTGATCGACGCTGCGCCGTCGGCCAATCGGTGCGCCGCGTTCAGATCACCTCGCGCACACGATATTTGAGCCGAACTGGTGGGGTCGTTGATGATCGCCGCCGCGCTGGCACCAAAGAATCGCGTTGCCGATTCGCGGGCGTGTTCGGCGGCCGCGACGTCACCGGCGGCCAGGGTCGCGAAGACCAGCGCGGAGCAGGCCGAGCCCGACAGCACCGGGCTGAGTCCAACGGCGGTGTCGATGCTGGCTTGGGCGGCGGCGGCCGCCTCGGTGTCGCCGCGGTGCGCTAACGCGTGCGCCAAGCAAGCCTGGCCCGCGCAGCTGCTAACCATGTCGTGCGCGGCGTCGGACTCGCCGATCACCTCGCGCGACAGGCCGACCGCTGCCTCGAGGTTGCCCTGCCAGAGATTCGCCGCGGCCAGCGCCCAGCGACATGAACGTGAAAGGAATGCATCACCAATCTCGTCGGCGAGGCTTCGTGCCTCCTCGCCCGCCGCGCGGGTCGCGCCCGGGTCACCCTCGCCGGCGAACCCGACATAGGCCTGCCAGGCCAGAACCTCGGCCAACCGCCACTTGTCGCCCACCGCCCGGGCCAGGCCGACGGCCTCGGCCAGCCACGGTCGCGCCAGATCCGCGTTGTAGGCGGCGACACCCCCGCACGCGGTCAGCGCCCGCGCCAGCAGGGCCGGATCCTCGATGTCGCGCGCTATAGCCAGCGCCTTCTGGGCATCATCTAGGCGGTCGGTGATGCCGGCCACGGCATCTATCAGGGCCCGGTCGGCCAGTGCCCGCGCATACAACCCAGGGTCGGCCCCCGCCGGATGTGCATCGTGGTCGGCCAGGGCGGCGGCGAACCAGGCCAGCCCCTCTTGCAGGCGGCCCCGGGCACGCCACAACGGCTGCAGACATGATGCCAACAGCAACGCGTGGCCGGTATCGCCATTCTCGCGGCTGAACGCGAAAGCGGCCCGTAGGTTGTCGATCTCGAGCTCGGCCTGGTTGAGCCGGCGTTCATGGCCGGCCACCGAGGGGGCGTCAAGCCCGGCGGCAACGGCCGCGTAGTGGTCGCGGTGTCGCGCACGCACGGCATCGGCATCGCCGGATTCACGCAGCTTCTCCAACGCATACTGGCGCACCGTCTCTAGCAGGCGGTAGCGCGTTCGGCCGTCGCTGTCGTCGGTCACCACCAGAGACTTGTCTGCCAGCAGGCTGAGCAGATCGACCACCTCGTAGCGCTGAACGTCACCGCCGGCGGCTGCCGCTTGGGCACCGTCGAGATCAAACCCGCTCGGGAAAACCGCCAGTCGCCGAAACAGCACCTGCTCCGGTCCGGTCAGCAGCGCATGTGACCAGTCGACGGAAGCCCGCATCGTCTGCTGGCGGCGCACTACGCGATCCACCGGTCAGCAGGCGGAACCGGTCATGCAAGCTGTCGACGATTTCGGTCAGCGCCAGGGCACGCACCCGCGACGCTGCAAGTTCGATCGCCAGCGGAATGCCGTCGAGTCGGTGGCAGATCTCGGTCACCAGGGCGAGGTTGTCGGCAGTGATCTCGAGTTCGGGCCGCGCCTCACGAGCGCGGTCGGTGAACAACTCGATCGCCTCGCCGTGCCCCAGCGGGGGAACCCGCCAAATCTGCTCACCGGCCACCGCGATCGGTTCCCGGCTGGTCGCCAATACCCTCAGCGCTGGGCACGCCCCGAGCAACGCGACGATCAGAGCCGCGCACCCGTCGAGCAAGTGCTCGCAGTTGTCCAGCACTACCAGCATGCGCCGGTCGCCGATACGCCGCACAATGGTGTCCACCGTCGAGCGGCCCGGCTGATCCGGTAACCCCAAAACCCGCGCCGCCGCGATCGGCACCAGCGCCGGGTCGGTGATCGGCGCCAGGTTGACATACCAAACCCCGTCCGGATAACCGTCGGCAACGGCGCTCGCGACCTGTGTCGCCAGGCGTGTCTTTCCGACCCCGCCGACACCGGTAAGGGTGACCCACCGTTTGACGTCCAGCAGCCCACGGACTTGCGCCACTTCGTCGACGCGCCCCACCAGCCGAGTGAGCTGGGCCGGAAGACAGTGCGCACCAACGACTTTCCGGGTCCGCAGCGGCGGGAACGCGTTGTGCAGATCAGGGTGACACAGCTGCACCACCCGTTCCGGTCGGGGCAGGTCGTCCAGCCGGTAGGTACCGAGGTCGTTCAGCCACGCGTCCTTGGGCAGCAGGTCAGCAACCAGATCGCTGGTAGTTCCCGACAACACGGTCTGGCCCCCGTGGGCCAGCTCGCGCAGCCGGGCGGTGCGGTCGATGGTCGGCCCTACGCAGTTGCCCTCGTCGGGTGACGACACCTCCCCGGTGTGCATGCCGATGCGCAGCCGGATCGGTGCCAGCGGCGCCCGCTGCAAGCCCAGGGCGCACGCCACGGCGTCGGATGCGCGGGCGAACGCCACCAAGAAGCTGTCGCCTTCGCCCTGTTCGACCGGGCAAACCCCGCGGTGCTCGCGAACCAATTCGGTCAGCGTTCGGTCCAGTTTGGCGATCGCCGTCGTGTCAAGCTGAGACCCCGGCAGGTGGGTCGCGCCCTCGATATCGGCCAGCAGCAACGTCACCGTGCCCGTCGGTACAAGCTCGCTCACACCATCTGCGCTCCAGTCCACAGGTACCACGTCGACGCCGGGGTGAATCTTGCTCATGCTAGCCAGCATCGAGCCAGCGCGTAGCGCATTACATCGGCACCTGCGCCTAGATTGCTCGAAATCTCTTGGCCGCCGGTCCATGTGTTCTACGCGCTTTAGTCGATGCATTCGGCGACCGGCGTGCCATCGCGGCGGACCTACAGTGCCCGTGCTGTCCGCTGGCAATTGTGAGTCCCCCAGTGCTGGCAGCATCGCCCGCAAGAACCGACACGACCGCATCGTGGGCGGTGCCGTCGAAGTCGCCGGCTGACCGATCGGCGGAGTCACCGGCCCGATGGGGTTTCCGAAGGCTAGGGAATGATGACGATGGGGCGGCCGCCTCGGCCGCCTTCGCCGTAACCCCCAACCATGCGGAAAACGAGCCTAGCGTCGCCCGGCCGCGCAGAGCGAGCCATCGCGGTGGCGCCAACGACAGGAAGCGATCCGGATTCTCTGACCATGGTGGGTGTTCTGGCTACGTGACGTTAACGGAGATGGAGGGGCCGCCTTCGCCGCCTTCACCGCCGGAACCGCCGGAGCCAGGGTCGCCCCTCCCGTTGCCGGAGCCACCCGACTCGCCCGACGAGCCGACGCCGCCGGAGGTCAAGCCACCGGCACCGCGTCCGCCGTCACCTCCGCGCCCGCCGCCCCCGCCGTCACCGCCGCCGATGCTGCGAGGCGGAGGGGCGCCGAAGCCGCCGGAGCCGCCGGTCCCGCCGTCGCCTCCGTCACCACCGGGGGCGCCACCGTCTCGCCCGGCCCCACCCAAGCCGCCGTTGCCGCCGTTGCCACCCGGCCCGCCGTCGCCTGCATCAGCAAAGCTGCCGTTGCCGTCCCCACCGTGACCGCCGTTCCCGCCGTCGCCTCCGTCACCGCCGGGGGCGCCGAAGCCGGCCTTGCCGTGCGCGCCACTTGTGGAACCGAAACCGCCTTGTCCGCCGGGGCGGCCCCCCCCGCCGTCGCCGCCGTCACCTCCGTCGCCGCCAGGCTCTCCGTCAAAATCCGCGAGATAGGTAAAGCCGTCACCGCCCAAGCCACCATTACCAGCGTCCCCGCCCGACCCGCCGTCACCGCCGTCCCCGCCAACGCCTCGATTGCCGACCTCGCCGGCGGGTGCCGACCCGCCGGCCCCGCCGTTTCCGCCGGCGCCGCCCCACCCGCCGTAGCCACCGTCGCCGCCGTCGCCGCCGTCGCGGCCCGTCGTTTCGTTAATGTCAAAGCCGTCAACGCCGTTACCGCCGACCCCACCAGCCCCGCCTAGGCCTCCGGCCCCGCCGTCACCACCGTCGCCGGTCTGAGTTCCGCCGGCGCCACCGGCCCCGCCGTCGCCTCCCGCCCCACCGCTGCCGCCGTCGAAGCCGTCGAAGCCCTTTAGGTCGGAGTCGGGCGACCAACCCGCGCCACCGGCCGCGCCGTTGCCTCCCTGGCCGCCGGTTCCGCCGCCGCCGTTCATCCCGGCGTCGCCGCCCGCCCCGCCGTGTCCACCAACCCCGCCGCCGCCGCCGGGGCTGCCGCCCCGGCCAGCCCCACCTTGGCCGCCGGCTCCGCCGTTCCCGCCGTCGCCCAGAAATGCTCCGCCGGCGCCACCAGCCCCACCGGCGCCACCAGCCCCACCGTTGCCGCCAGCAACGGTGAGCCCTCCGAGGGCACCGTGCGCGCCGTCGCCACCCTTGCCGCCGTCACCGCCGTCACCGATGTCGCCGGCGTCACCGCCCTTGCCTCCAGCCCCACCGGCCCCGCCATCACCGCCGAGAGCTTCGGCAGCGGTGCCGTCGGCCCCATCACCACCGGCTCCGCCGTCCCCGAATAGCCCGGCGTTGCCGCCGTCACCGCCCTGGCCGCCGTCGCCGCCGGCCGCGGCGGCCTTGGCACCGTTGCCGCCGACGCCGCCGTCGCCGCCGGTCAGTGGCCCGTGTTTGCTGGCGTCCACGCCGTTGGCCGCGGAGGTGCCGTTGCCGCTGTCACCCCCCAGACCGCCGCGACCGCCTGCGCCGGGGTCACCGCCGTTACCGCCCGCTCCGCCGGCGCCGCCGACGGTGATACCAATGCCGCCGTTGCCGCCGGCCCCGCCAACGCCGCCGGCGCCGCCGAGTCCGCCGTCGCCACCGACCCCACCGGTGCCGTGACTGCCGACCGTCCCCGAAGGTGCGGCCCCGCCGACCCCACCGTCCCCGCCATGTCCACCGACCCCGCCGGCACCGCCATCGCCGCCACCACCGCCGGCCCCACCGGTGCCGCCGATACTGTCGATACCGTTGGCGCCCCTGGCCCCGGCCCCACCGCTAGCGCCCACACCGCCGTTGCCGCCGGCCCCGCCGTTGCCGCCGGCACCGCCGTCACCCGACACCGACCCACCGGCGCCACCGGCACCACCGGCACCACCGGCACCGCCGGCCTGCCCCGCGTCGCCCTGACCCCCGTTGCCTCCCGGTTGGCCGAGGGCGAGGGCATCTGAACCAGGCGCGCCCGAATTGGCCCCGTTGGCGCCGGCCGCGCCATCGCCACCATTGCCGCCGGCGCCACCATCGCCGACCCGGCCGGCATTGCCGCCGTCGCCTCCGTTGCCCCCGGCGCCGCCCGCGACGCTGGCTTGCGCACCGTTGCCACCGTTACCACCGTTGCCGCCGCTGCCGGGCCCGTGGTCGCTGGCGTCCACACCGCTGGCCGCGCGGGTGCCGTTGCCGCTGTCGCCGCCCAAGCCGCCGAGGCCTCCCGCGCCGGGGTCACCGCCGTCACCGCCGTCCCCGCCATCACTGCCATGACCGCCGTCACCGCCGTTGCCGCCGGCTCCGCCGAGCCCGCCGTCACCGCCAACGCCGCCGACACCGTGGCTGCCGACCTGACCCGCGGGTGCGGCCCCGCCGGCGCCGCCATCACCGCCGGGCCCGCCGTCACCGCCAACGCCGCCGACACCGCCGTCGCCGCCTTTCCCGCCGGCGCCTCCAACGGCCTCAGCGCTGTCGGCGCCGGAGGCGCCCTTGCCGCCGCCGCCACCACTAGCTCCGGCACCACCCGCACCGCCGGCCCCGCCCTTGCCACCGGGTCCACCGTCGCCCGACACCGACCCACCGGCGCCACCGGCTCCGCCCGCACCGCCCGCGCCGCCGGCCTGCCCCGCATCGCCTCGACCGCCGTTGCCGCCACTACCTAACGCCGAACTCCCGGCACCACCGTCACCGCCGGCACCGCCCGCGCCGCCACCGCCAACGCCGCCTTGACCGCCGTTGGCCTCGCTTCCTTCGCCCGGTTGCCCCGAGAGGGTGCCGTCGGCGCCGTCCTCACCTACGTTCGCGCCATTCGCACCGGCCGCGCCGCTACCACCGTCGCCGCCGGCCCCGCCGTCACCGACCAACCCGCCGTTACCACCGGCACCGCCCTTGCCGCCGTTCGCGCCAGCCACGGTGGCGTCGGCGCCGTTACCGCCCTTGCCGCCGTTGCCACCACTGTGCACGGTAGCGCCGGTCGCGCCGGTCACACCCTCGGTGGCGCCGGCGCCGCCGGCGCCACCCTTCCCACCGGCGCCTGGGTCACCACCATCGCCGCCGGCCCCACCGTCACCATCCTTGAAAGCCATGTCGCCGCGGCCACCGCTGCCCCCGTTACCGGGCGCCCCACCAGCCCCGCCGGCACCACCGTCCCCGCCAACACCCTGGCTGCCCGCCCGACCCGCAGGTGCGTCACCGCCAGCCCCACCGGCCCCACCGTCACCGCCGCGACCGCCGGCTCCGCCATCACCACCGTTGCCGCCGTCAGATACGAGCACAGCATTGAAACCGTGAGCTCCGTTACCACCGGCCCCGCCGGCCCCACCGTTGCCGCCGGCACCGCCGGCCCCGCCATCGCCGGCGTGGGCCCCACCCGCGCCGCCGGCCCCACCGGCCCCGCCGTTACCTCCATCCTCACCGGGGGTACCGGATGAACCCAGGAAGATCGCCGTCATATCGGCATAGCCGGCACCCGCGGCTCCGTCACCGCCATGACCGCCGGCCCCACCGTCACCGACCAACCCGCCGTTGCCACCGGCACCGCCGTTACCGCCATGACCGCCGGCGACCGGTGCGTGGGCGCCATTGCCACCTTTGCCGCCGTTGCCGCCGCTGACCGGCCCGTCGTTGCCGGCCGCCAGACCATTGGCCCCCGCGCGAGCACCGGCGCCGCCCGACGCCCCCCCGGCTCCGCCAGCCCCACCCAGGCCCGGGTCGCCACCGTGACCGCCGGCCCCGCCGTCACCGGCGGCCAGCCAACTGCCACCGTTGCCGCCGGCACCGCCGTCACCAGGCGCTCCACCCAGCCCCCCACCCCCGCCAGCCCCGCCGTCTCCGGCCCGGCCGACATACCCCAATAGTCCAGCCGACCCGCCAGCACCCCCGGCGCCGCCCACGCCGCCGTTTCCGCCGGCACCGCCATTGCCGCCGGCGCCGCCGTCACCGCCGGCCGCCGAGATACCGGCCGGCCCATTTATTCCGGTAGCCCCGGCACCGCCGGCACCGCCGGCCGCACCGGCACCACCGGCCCCGCCGACACCGCCAACGCCACCGGCGCCGCCGTTACCGAGAAGCCACCCTCCCCGACCACCGTTGCCGCCCACCCCACCGGCACCGCCATCGCCCCCGTCCGACCCTGCCAAACCGTCACCGCCGGCACCGTCGTCCGACCCGGCAACACCAGCCGCCCCATCCTGACCGGGCGTAGCACCGTTGGCCCCGGCCGCACCTACACCACCCACGCCGCCAGCGCCCCCATGACCAAACCACCCCGCGTTACCGCCCGCGCCGCCGGCGCCACCACCAGCCCCACCGGCACCACCGGCGCCGCCGTTGCCGAACAGGCCCGCGTTGCCACCCGCCCCGCCGGCGCCACCACCAGCCCCACCCATACCGCCGACGCCGCCCCCACCCGCCAGCCATCCACCCGTCCCGCCGGTACCTCCGGGTGCGCCCGCCCCGCCCGCGCCACCGGCGCCGCCGATCCCAAATAACCCGGCCGCCCCGCCGGCGCCGCCCACCTGCCCGACGGCACCGGCAGCGCCGTTGCCGCCATTGCCGAACAACAATCCACCGGCCCCACCGGGCTGCCCAGGCGCTGTCCCGTGCGCACCATCGCCGATCAGCGGGCGTCCCAGTAGCGTCTGGGTGGGCGCATTCACGGCTCCGAGCACGACTCGCATCGCCGCGGCGTTGGCGATCTCGGTGGCCGTGTACCACCTCGCGGCCGCGGTCAGCGTGTGCACGAACTGGTCGTGAAACGCCGCGGCCTGCGCACTTAGCGCCTGATACTCCTGAGCGTGCGCGCTGAACAACGCCGCGATGCCCGCCGACACCTCGTCGGCGCCGGCGGCCACCACTTCCGTCGTCGGCATCGCCGCGACCGCACTAGCCGCGCTCACCTGCGAACCAATACGCGCCAGATCAAAAGCCGCAGTTGCCATCATCTCCGGCGTCGCGATCACATATGACATCTCGCACCTACCCAATAGCCCGACCGTCGCCGCGCCGCTCCCGCTGCGACTAGTGACCCCTTGGTCTCTTGAGCCAGCGACCCCAACTACCGCCGCGACAGGCCTTGTTCTGATTTGCCGCGACGACCTCCCAGGTGGGTCGAACCCACTCTGTCGGCCAGCAGCAATGCCACCGAACCCGCCGCCACCGGATTGCCCACGTCGTCTTTGCTGACTTTGCTGCAGTCCAGAGGTGCCACGTCGGCACCCGGGTCAATCTCGCGCATGCCAGCCAGCATCGAGCCAGCGGGCACCGCAATACATCAGCACGTGTGACTAGATTGCTCCGAATTCTGTCGAACGCGGGTCCGCGTGATCTGCGCGTTTCGGTCGATGCTTTCGGCAGCCCGGCCTCCGATCATTAACGAACCCGAGACGAGGAGAGCGCCATGGTCGACACGAGCGCGCCCGCCAGCCGGCTGGACACCGATCCGCGCCGCGCTCATGTGAGTCTTAGTAAGCACCCCTACCAGATTGGAGTTTTCGGGTCCGGAACAATTGGTCCGAGAGTCTACGAACTGGCCTATCAAGTCGGTGCCGAGATCGCAAAGCAAGGCCACATTCTCATCAGTGGCGGGATGACTGGCACAATGGAAGCCTCCTCACGGGGTGCGTCGGACGCCGACGGCCTTGTCGTCGGCGTCCTGCCGGGCGACAAGTTTACCGATGGCAATGCCTATTCCACGATAAAGATTCTGAGCGGTATGCAGTTTGCTCGTAACTACATAACAGGTTTGAGCTGCCACGGAGCAATTGTCGTCGGCGGCTCGAGCGGCGCCTATGAAGAAGCCCGTCGTGTCTGGGAAGGCCGTGGCCCCGTGGTGGTTCTAGCGAACAGCGGATCGCCAACGGGTGCGTCTGCGCAAATGCTGTCCATGCAGGAAATCTTTGGGGTCGCCTTTCCGGAGGACAAACCCAAGCCCTGGCGAGTCTTTTCGGCGGCAACCCCCGCCGAATCGGTGTCGCTTGTCATTGGCCTGATCCGGAAAGGATATGCCCAACATGAGCCGTAGGATAATTAACGAGTTCGGAGTACAGATCTACGGGGCCACGATAGGTGACACCTGGGCCGGGCTGGTCAGGGCGGTGCTTGACCTTGGGTCTCAGTGTTTTGACGAAGACCGAGAGCGTATAGCGCTGTCCAACGTCCGCATCAAGTCTTCGGTGCAGAATTATCCCGATCTCACTATTGAAGAACATTGCAACAGCGACCAACTAAAGGCCATGCTAGATTTCATGTTCAACACCGATACCATGGAGGATATCGATGTGGTCAAGAGCTTCAGTCGTGGCGCAAAAAGCTACCATCGCCGGATAAAAGAAGGACGAATGATTGAGTTCGTAATTGAGCGACTGAGTCTAATTCCGGAAAGCAAGAAAGCAGTGGTCGTGTTCCCGACTTACGAGGATTACGCGGCGGTCATGCGTAATCATCGAGACGATTACTTGCCTTGCCTTGTTTCGATACAGTTCCGCTTGTTGCCAGACGGCAAAGATTACGTCTTCCACACGACGTTCTATTCGCGGTCCATGGACGCCTGGCAAAAAGGTCACGGCAATCTTTTGTCTATCGCCAAGCTATCGGATTGGGTGCGAGAGAACGTCAGTGCGCGCATTGGGCGCAAGATCATGCTTGGCCCGCTTGATGGCATGATTTGTGATGTTCATATCTACAAGGAGACGTATGCAGAGGCTTGCAAGCGTTTGGCCAACCTCGACCTTAGGCGAACACAATTTGACGCGGTGCGGAATTAGTGAGGACGCTAAGCCTCCCCAGCTGATGCGTTGATGCGCTAGCATCAGGGCTGTGCGAACGACACTTGACCTTGACGACGATGTGATCGCCGCGGCACGTGAACTTGCCTCCAGCCAGCGCCGCTCGCTCGGCTCGGTGATTTCCGAACTCGCACGCCGTGGTCTCATGCCCGGACGCGTCGAGGCTGACGACGGGCTGCCGGTGATCCGCGTTCCAGCCGGGACCCCGCCGATCACACCGGAGATGGTCCGTCGCGCGCTCGATGAGGACTGACGCGGGTGGCGCTGCTCGACGTCAACGCATTGGTCGCGCTGGCGTGGGACTCACACATCCACCACGCCCGGATCCGCGAGTGGTTTACCGCCAACGCCACGCTCGGCTGGGCGACTTGCCCGCTCACCGAAGCCGGCTTCGTGCGGGTGTCGACGAACCCAAAAGTACTTCCCAGCGCGATCGGGATCGCAGACGCTCGACGGGTCCTCGTGGCACTACGCGCCGTGGGAGGCCACCGCTTCCTGGCTGACGACGTATCGCTCGTCGATGACGATGTTCCGTTGATCGTCGGTTATCGCCAGGTGACCGACGCCCATCTGCTGACACTCGCCCGCCGGCGCGGCGTCCGCCTGGTCACCTTCGACGCCGGTGTCTTCACCCTCGCCCAACAACGCCCCAAGACGCCAGTGGAGCTGCTGACCATCCTCTAACCAAAGCTGCCAGCCCGCCCGGCTACAGATCCAACAGCGCGGTCTCCGGCGACTCGATCAGATCCCGCAGCTCACACATGAACTGGGCCACCTGAGCACCATCGACAACGCGGTGGTCGAACACACAAGTCAACGTCATCGTCGGCCGTGCGACAACCTCGCCGCCGACGACCACCGGGCGCGGCTTGATCGCCCCCAGACCCAGGATCGCCGCTTCGGGATGGTTGATCACCGGCACGCCGTCGTCGACTCCCAGCGCCCCGAAGTTCGACACCGTGAACGTCGAACCGCGCAGCTCCGCGGGTGTGAGAGTGCCTTCACGTGCGCCGGTGATTAATTCCGCTACGCGGGAGGCAAGTTCGCGGGTGTTCTTGTCCTGGGCGTCGGTCACCACCGGCACCAGCAATCCACGCTCAGTGGCCGCGCCGAACCCCAGATGCACACCGCGATGCACGTGTACTTGCGGGCCTTCGCCCGAGTCGACCCACGTCGAGTTGAGAATTACGTTGTGTTTCAATGCAATAACCAGCAGCCGCAGCGTCAGCGCGAACGGTGTAATCTCGGGCGCCGCCGAAACGAACCGGTCGCGCAGCCGCAGCAGTTCGGCGCAAATTACCTCAACGCTGGCCTTTGCGGTCGGAATCTCCTTGTGGGACAACGTCATTTTTTCGGCCATCCGCGCGTGCACGCCGTGGACCGGCCGCACGTCCGGCCCGGCTCCGACGCCGCCTCGAGCAGCGGCCAGCACATCGGCCCGGGTGATCACACCGCCGGCGCCCGACCCACGCTGCAATGCGGCCAGGTCGACCGCCAACTCTTTGGCCAGCTTGCGCACTACCGGTGCCGCCAGCGGCCGGCTTGTCCGTCTACTGGTTTCGATCGCGGCGTCGGCACCGTAGCCGACCAACGTGGGGACCGCTCCTTCACCGTTAGGCTGCGCAACTGCCGTGGGCCCGGTGTCGATCCGAACTAGCTCCGCGCCCACTTTGAGCACATCGCCTTCGGCGCCGCCTAACTCGACGATCCGGCCGGCATACGGGCTGGGGATTTCGACCTCGGCCTTGGCGGTCTCCACCGAACACAGCGTCTGGTTGATCTCCACATCGTCGCCGACGGCGACGCTCCAACACGTCACCGTCACTTCCTGCAGTCCCTCGCCAAGGTCGGGCACCGGGAAAGACCTGATGCTGTCCTCACCGCTCATGGCTGACGCAGCACACGTTCGACGCAGTCCAACAGCCGGTCGGGGCCGGGTAACCACAATTTTTCCAACCGCGCAGGCGGGTAGGGTGTGTCAAAACCGCAGGCACGCAACACCGGAGCCTCCAATTGGTAGAACATCTCTTCCTGGATGCGCGCGGCCAGACCGGCACCATAGCCGAGGCTGCGCGGCCCTTCGTGCATCACCACGCAACGCCCGGTGCGCTGGATCGACGCAGCAATGGTGTCGAAGTCCAGCGGCGCCAACGACCGCAGATCGATAACCTCCAGACTCCAATCATGTTGCTGCTCTGCAGTATCCGCGCTAGACAGGGCGGTGCTCACCAGGTTTCCGTACGTTACCACGGTCACATCGGTGCCGGACCGGCGCACCATCGCGTGCCCGATCGGCGGTTCCGGCCGGCTAGTGTCGACCATCCCGCGGCCGTGGTAGCGGCGTTTGGGCTCCAGATACATCACGGGGTCCGGGCAGGCGATAGCGTGCCGCAGCAGCCAGTAAGCGTCACCGGGTGTCGACGGCACCACCACCTTGAGGCCCGCGGTGTGCACCCAGTAGGACTCCGTGGAGTCCGAATGATGTTCGGCCGCACCGATACCGCCAAACGAGGGGATCCGGACGGTCACCGGCATGTCCACCTCACCGCGGGTGCGAGTCCGGTACTTGGCCAGATGGCTCACCACTTGGTCGAAAGCCGGATAGGAAAAGCCGTCGAACTGGATTTCTGGCACCGGCACAAAGCCACGTAGTGCCAACCCGACGGCTATTCCGATGATCGCGGACTCCGCCAGTGGCGTGTCGAAGCACCGGTCTGCACCGAACGTATCGGCCAGTCCCTCGGTCACCCGAAACACCCCACCCTCGACCGCGACATCCTCGCCAAACACCAATACCCGCTCGTCGGCGGCCATCGCGTCGTACAGGGCGCGGTTGATCGCCTGGACCATGGTCAACGACTGCGTGATGTCGCTCACCGCTACCGCAAGCGTCTCATCCGGCCTGGCCGGACGGTCTGCGATTTGAGTCATGCCCGCCTCCTCAGTCAGTCCGCGCCAGTTCGGCACGCAGCTGTTCGCGCTGCGCCTGCAACCCGGGTGTGATTTCGGCGTACACCGTGGTGAACACCTCATCGACGTCGAAGTCAGGCGCATCAAAGACCGCGTCGCGTAGCTCGGACCGCACGTGTTTTGCCCGAGCCGTCACCTGTTCCTCGAGGCGTTGCGACCACAGGCCCTGATCTTGTAAGTAAGTGCGATAGCGCGGAATCGGGTCCAGCGTCGCCCAGCGGTCCACCTCCTCCTGGCTGCGGTACCGGGTTGGATCATCGGCGGTGGTGTGCGGACCAAGACGGTAAGTGACCGCCTCGATCAGCGTTGGACCGTCGCCGGCCCGAGCCCGAGCGGCAGCTTCGGCCATCACCGCATAGCATGCCAGCACGTCGTTGCCGTCCACCCGGATGCCTGGCATCCCGTAGCCAATCGCCTTGTGCGCGATAGATGGTGCGGCGGTCTGCCTGGATACCGGCATCGAGATTGCCCACTGGTTGTTCTGCACGTAGAACACGCACGGTGTGGTGAACACCGCCGCGAAATTGAGCGCCTCATGTACGTCGCCCTCGCTGGTGGCGCCGTCGCCCAGAAAGGCCACCGTCACGGAGTCCTCGTCCAGGCGTTGCGCGGCCATCGCCGCGCCCACCGCGTGCAAGGTCTGGGTGCCGATGGGAACCGACATCGGTGCACAGCACTTCGTGGTGAATTGCAGCCCGCCGTGCCAGGTTCCACGCCACGCGACCCCAACATGTCCAGGCGGGATGCCACGCACTAGGTAGACGCCCAATTCTCGGTATTGGGGGAACAACCAGTCGGTTTTGCGTAGGCAAGCCGCCGCACCCACCTGCGCGGCTTCCTGCCCGCGACAGGGCGTGTACAACGCCAGCTCCCCCTGGCGCTGCAGATTGACGAATTCGGTATCCAGCTCGCGGGTGACCACCATCATCTCGTAGAGCCAACGCAGCGTTTCCTCAGGAAGGTCACGGTGGTAGCGGCGTTCGGCCGTCGGCGTACCGTCCGGGCCGACGAGTTGCACCGGCTCAAGATCGACAGACATCAACATCCCAGATGGCCTCCGAGAACCCTCCCCCATACCGTCTCCTCAGCTCGCGATCACAACGCGGTTACGCGTCAGAAGATGCCGTGCGTTCCATCCTTAGCGTCGGCGCTGGTGGTGCGGCGCTCACAGCACATCCCGCCTGGGAAACCGCTGCGAGCCGAAGTTGATCGCCGGCCGCACCAAAGCTTCCGCTCGCCGCAACACTGGCGCTTCCTCCATTATGCCCCCAAATGTGAAGAGTCCGGACCGATCGCGAACGCATCGCAACCGTGTCGCGGGGGATCTGCGCCCTCATTCGGAGGTGGCTTCCCCGGCTCGCCGCAACATCGTTTCCGCGTGCGTGAGCACTGGAGAGTCGACCATCTGGCCTTCGAACGCGAACGCCCCACGCTCGCTTCGCGACGCGGCCAAAACCCGCCGAGCCCAGGCCAGCTTCTCGTGGCTGGGTCGATAGGCCTTGCGCACCACCGGGATCTGACTCGGGTGAATGCACACGGTCACGTCAAAGCCCACCGCCGCGGCGTCTCTGGCCTCTTCCTGCAAGCCCTCGACATCGAGGATATCCAGATGTACGGCATCGAGCGCGAGACGGCCGAACGCGGACGCGGCGAGCAGGATGGTCGAGCGGACATGTCGGGCCACGTCACGATAGGCACCGTCGGCCCGCCGGCTCGAGCTACCGCCAAGGGTGGCGATCAAGTCTTCGGCACCCCACATCATTCCCACGGTGGGATCGGCCGCGGCGATTTCGGCGGCGCACACGGCACCGCGCGCGGTCTCCACCAGCGCGATGACATCACGCGGCGCAAGCTCGATGACTTGGGCCGCCGATTCGGCCTTGGGCAGCATCACCGTGGTATAGGCGGTGCCTGCGAGGGCCTCCAGATCGCGGGCCTGATCAGCAGTACCGCCCGCATTGATACGCACCACCGTGCGTTCCGGGTCCAGCGGGGTGTCCCGCAACGCATTGCGCGCGGCAGGCTTCTGCGCCTCGGCCACGCCGTCCTCGAGGTCGAGAATCACCACGTCGGCCGCGGCGGCAGCCTTCGCAAAGCGTTCCGGACGATCGGCAGGGCAGAACAGCCACCCCGGACCGGCGGCACGCAGGTTCATTGCGCCTCCTTAATGGACTGCTTTTGGACCAGCGTCGTGCGCACCGCGCGGGCCACCACCTCACCGTGCTGGTTGCGGGCGATGTGCTCGAGTGTGACGATGCCCTCGCCGGGCCGGCTTTTCGACTCACGTTTACCGGTACAGACGGTCTCTGCATAAAGCGTGTCGCCGTGGAAGACCGGTTTGGGAAACGACACCTCGGAGAAGCCGAGGTTGGCCACGATGGTGCCCAACGTCAACTGCGCAACCGACAGACCGACCATCGTCGAGAGAGTGAACATCGAGTTCACCAGCCGCTCGCCCCGAAAACCCGGCTGCTGCCCAGCCCACGCCGCGTCGAGGTGCAGTGACTGGGTGTTCATCGTCAGCGTGGTGAACAACACGTTGTCGGCCTCGGTGACCGTGCGGCCGGGCCGGTGCAGGTATGTGGTGCCGATCTGGAACTCTTCAAACCACAAGCCTCGTTGAAGAATCCTTCTGCCGACTGTGGATCCTGCGACGCGACACGCCGATACGGCGTCGTCAGATTCACGGTCGCCGGCGTGCTTTGTCACTGCAGTCCCAACGATCGCGCGATAAGCATCAGCTGCACTTCCGTGGTGCCCTCACCAATCTCGAGCACCTTGCTGTCGCGGTAATGACGCGCCACCGGATATTCGTTCATAAAGCCGTATCCGCCGTGTATCTGGGTGGCATCGCGGGAGTTGTCCATCGCCGCCTCCGAGGAGATCATCTTCGCGATCGCCGCCTCCTTCTTGAAGGGCTTGCCCGCCAACATCTTTGCGGCGGCATCATAGTACGCTGTGCGGGCAACATGGGCGCGTGCCTCCATCCGCGCGATCTTGAAGCCGATCGCCTGATAAGCGCCGATCGGCTGGCCAAACGACTGACGCTGGTTGGCGTACTTGACGCTCTCGTCAACACAGCCCTGCGCCGCGCCGGTGGCCAGCGCTGCAATCGCAATCCGGCCCTCGTCCAGGATGGACAAGAAGTTGGCATAGCCGCTCCCCCGGGCTCCCAGCAGGTTCTCCCTCGGGACCCGCGCATCGGCAAATGTCAGTGGGTGGGTGTCCGAGGCGTTCCAGCCGACCTTGTTATAGACCGGTTCCACGGTGAATCCCGGTGTGCCGCTGGGCACGATGATCGTCGAAATCTCTTTCTTGGCATCCGCAGCGGTTCCGGTGGTCCCGGTAACCGCAGTGACGGTGACCAGCGATGTGATGTCGGTGCCCGAGTTGGTGATAAATTGCTTGGAGCCGTTGATGATCCACTCGTCACCTTCGAGACGCGCCGTGGTGCGGGTGCTGCCCGCGTCCGATCCCGCTCCCGGCTCGGTGAGACCAAAACCGGCGAGCGCACGGCCAGACGTCAAGTCGGGCAACCACTTCTGTTTCTGCTCCTCGGTACCGAACCGGTAGATCGGCATCGCACCCAGGCCCACCGCGGCCTCCAGCGTGATCGCTACCGATTGGTCAACCTTGCCCAGCTCCTCAAGTACCAGCGACAGCGCGAAGTAGTCGCCGCCCATGCCGCCGTACTCCTCCGGAAACGGCAGCCCGAACAGGCCCATCTCTCCCATCTTGGCGACAATTTCGTATGGGAAGCTGTGTTCCGCATCGTGTTTGGCCGATACCGGCGCGACCACGGTGCGCGCAAAATCGGCCACCGTATCCCGAAGATCTTGGTATTCCTTGGGTAATATCCCCCCAGAAATCGTTGTAGTCGTTGTGGTCATGATCCTAGTCCTTGATCCTCGCCAGTACCTGTTCGACTTTCACCTGATCGCCAACGGACACCAACACCTGTACCCGTCCCGAAACCGGCGCCTCCAGCGAGTGCTCCATCTTCATCGCTTCCACCACCACCACCACATCACCCGCAGAGATCTGGGAGCCGGACTCGACCTGCACGGCGATCACGCTGCCAGGCATAGGGCTGACGACCTCCGCCGGCCGCGCACCCACGGCGCGGTGAATCTTGTGCTCCTCGGCCTCGCGCAGGTGCCAAGTCCCGCGCTCGTCGGCGATCCACAGGTGCCGGTCAGCCTCTGCCCACCGATAATCCCGGCGCAGCCCGCTTATCGTCACGCTCATCTGTTCTTGGGTGACCTGCACGCTCGCACAATCGATCTCACCATCGCCAACCTGAACCTGCGCCGACTCGGGTGGCCCCCACACCGAAACGGTCTCGCTGCGCAGCGGGGTGCGCATGGCGGTGCGGACCGGTGCCATATGGCCCCCGCCGCGCCATCCGGACGGCGCGGCCCACAGGTCGCCCTGTGCGCGCCGGGCCAGGGCCCACTGGCGGTAGAGGCCGCCGGCAGCTAGCACGTCGTCAGGCGCCGGCCGCGCAGTGAAATCGGCCGATCGCTCGTCCAGTACAGCGGTGTCCAAATCCCCGACCCGCACCCGCTCGTCGGCGAGCAGAAAGCGAAGGAACTCGACATTGGTCTGCACTCCCAGCACCGCAGTCCGCGCCAGCGCCTGGTCCAGCCGATCCAGCGCTTCCTCGCGATCGGCCCCGTGCGCAATCACCTTGGTGAGCAACGGGTCGTAATCACTGCCGACCACCGTGCCGCCTAGCAGTGACGAATCCACCCGCACCCCGGGGCCGGCGGGTTCGAACACCGCCAGCACCCGGCCGCCGGTGGGCAGGAATTCCCGCGCGGGATCCTCCGCATACACCCGAGCCTCGATCGCGTGCCCACGCAGCTCGATGTCGTTTTGGGCGAAGCCCAACTTTTCGCCCGCACCCACCCGCAACTGCCACTCGACCAGGTCCAATCCAGTAATCGCCTCGGTGACCGGGTGTTCCACCTGCAGCCGGGTATTCATCTCCATGAAAAAGAACTCGTCGGGGCGCTGCGCGGAGACGATGAACTCCACCGTGCCGGCGCCGACGTAGTCCACGCAGCGGGCGGTGTTGCAGGCCGCGACCCCGATGCGCTCGCGGGTCTGCGGGTCAAGCAGTGGCGACGGCGCCTCCTCGATAACCTTCTGGTGGCGCCGCTGGAGGCTGCACTCACGCTCACCCAGATGCACCACGTTGCCGTGAGCGTCGGCAAGCACCTGCACTTCGATGTGCCTGGGCCGCAACACAAACCGCTCCAGGAATAGCGTATCGTCCCCGAACGAAGACATGGCTTCGCGCCGGGCACTCACCAGCGCCTCAGGCAGCCGCGCCGGATCTTGCACTAACCGCATCCCTTTGCCGCCGCCGCCGGCCGACGGTTTGATCAGCACCGGATAGCCCACCTCAGCGGCAGCGGTGACCAGCGCGTCGTCCGTCAGCCCGGCGCGCGCCACACCGGGCACCACCGGAACATCGAAAGCGGCGACCGCGTTCTTGGCGGCGATCTTGTCGCCCATCACCTCGATCGCGCGCGCCGGCGGACCCAGGAACACCACCCGGGCGCGTTCACACGCCGCAGCGAAATCGGCATTCTCGGCAAGAAACCCGTAGCCCGGATGGATCGCCTGGGCTCCGGTGCGCGCCGCAGCATCGAGCACCTTGCCGATATCGAGGTAGCTTTCGCGTGCTGGGGCGGGCCCCAGCCGCACCGCAGCGTCCGCCTCCAAGACGTGGCGGGCATCGACGTCGGGGTCGCTGTAGACCGCGACCGACCGGATGCCTAGCCGGCGCAGCGTCCGAATCACCCGAACCGCGATCTCACCGCGGTTGGCCACTAGTACGGTGTCAAACATCGCCTCACATCCGGAAGACGCCGTAGCCAACCTGATCCAGCGGAGCGTGGGCACACAACGAAAGGGCAAGCCCAACAACCGTTCTGGTGTCCGCAGGGTCTATGATACCGTCATCCCACAGCCGGGCAGTTGAATAGTAGGGGTTACCCTGGTCTTCGTACTGCGCTCGGATGGGCGCCTTGAACGCTTCCTCCTCGTCGGGTGACCAGGGTGTGCCGGCCGCGGACAGCTGCTCGCCGCGCACGGTCGCCAACACGGACGCGGCCTGCTCACCGCCAATCACCGAGATCCGCGCGTTCGGCCACATCCACAGGAACCGGGGCGAGTACGCGCGTCCGCACATCGAATAGTTACCCGCACCATAGGATCCGCCGATCACCACGGTCAACTTGGGCACCCGCGCGCAGGCCACCGCGGTGACCATCTTGGCGCCATGCTTGGCGATTCCGCCGGCCTCGTAGTCGCGGCCGACCATGAAGCCGGCGATGTTCTGCAGGAACAGCAGCGGAATCTTGCGTTTGTCGCACAGCTCGATGAAATGCGCTCCCTTGAGCGCGGATTCGCTGAACAACACGCCGTTGTTGGCGACGATCCCGACCGGGTGGCCGTGGACGCGTGCAAACGCAGTCACCAGAGTCTTGCCGTATTTAGCCTTGAACTCGCTGAATTCGCTGCCGTCAACAATCCGCACGACGACCTCATGAACGTCGTAAGGGACCCGGGGATCCGGGGGCACCACATCGTAGAGCTCGGCCTGCGGGTACTTGGGCTCGACCGAACGGCGCACATCCCATTGGGCGGGTTCGCACGGGCCGAAGGTGTCCGCGATCGCGCGCACGATCCGCAGCGCGTCCTCGTCGTCGTCAGCCAGATGGTCGGTGACACCGGACGTGCGCGAGTGCAAGTCGCCACCGCCAAGTTCCTCGGCCGAGACGATCTCGCCGGTGGCCGCCTTCACCAGTGGCGGACCGCCGAGGAAGATCGTGCCCTGCTCACGGACGATGACGGCCTCGTCACTCATCGCCGGCACATAAGCGCCACCCGCCGTGCAGGAGCCGAGAACCGCCGCCACCTGCGGAATGCCCTTGGCGCTCATCGTCGCCTGGTTGTAGAAGATCCGCCCGAAATGCTCGCGGTCGGGAAACACCTCGTCTTGGCGGGGCAGGAAGGCGCCGCCGGAGTCGACCAGATAGATGCACGGCAGCATATTCTGCAGCGCGACCTCCTGGGCGCGCAGGTGCTTCTTGACCGTCATCGGGTAGTAGGTACCGCCCTTGACCGTCGCGTCGTTGGCGACGATCACGCACTGGCGTCCGGATACCCGGCCGATCCCGGTGATGATTCCCGCGCCCGGGGATTCGTCGCCGTACATGCCGCCAGCGGCCAGCGGAGCCAGCTCGAGGAAAGGGCTGCCCGGGTCGAGCAGGCGGTCCACCCGTTCGCGGGGCAACAGCTTGCCGCGGCTGACGTGGCGTTTCCGGGCGCGTTCGTTGCCGCCCAGGGCGGCGGCGGCGAGCTTATTGTTCAATTCCGCCACCAGCCGGCGGTGCTCGTCGGCGAACGAGGGGGCTATTGCTATCGACGGGGTGGTCACTGGGTCGCCAGGTCCCGAAGCACAAGGGGCGGTTGAGTCTTCGCGACTACCTCGTCGACCGACACGCCAGGAGCGGTCTGGACCAGGTGCAGGCCGTCAGCGCAGACATCGATGACCGCGAGTTCAGTGACAATGCGGTCGACGCAGCCCACACCGGTCAACGGCAATGTGCACCGCTCTAGGATCTTGGGGCTACCGTCCTTGGCGGTGTGCTCCATCATCACGATCACCTTGCGAGCGCCGTGTACCAGATCCATCGCGCCGCCCATGCCCTTGACCATCTTGCCGGGGATCATCCAGTTGGCTAGGTCACCGGTGACCGAAACCTGCATCGCGCCAAGCACTGCGACATCAAGGTGGCCGCCGCGGATGATTCCGAACGAAGTCGACGAGCTGAAGAATGCGGCACCCGGCAGCGTGGTGACCGTCTCCTTGCCCGCGTTGATCAAATCGGCATCCACGTCCTCCCGCCGCGGGTAGGGGCCGACGCCGAGGATGCCGTTCTCCGAGTGCAGGACGACATGGACGCCGTCGGGAATGTGGTTGGGAATCAGGGTGGGCATGCCGATGCCAAGGTTGACATACTGACCGTCTTCGAACTCCGCGGCCACCCGTGCGGCCATCTCGTCTCGGCTCCAGCCCGGGGCGCTCATTGCCGCACCGTCTCCCTCTCGATCTTCTTGGCGGGGTTGGGCACATGAACCACCCGGTGCACAAACACGCCCGGGGTGTGTACGGTGGCAGGGTCGATCTCACCCGGCTCGACCAAGTGCTCGACCTCGGCGATCGTGATCCTGCCTGCGGATGCGCACTCCGGGTTGAAGTTGGCCGCGGCGTGGCGGTACATCAGGTTGCCGTGCCGGTCCCCCTGCCAGGCATGCACCAGTGCGAAGTCGGTCCGGATCCCCCGCTCGAGGACATAGGTGACACCATCGAACTCCCGAGTCTCCTTGGCCGGCGACACCACCGCCACCCCGCCCGAGGCGTCGTAGCGCCACGGCAACCCGCCGTCGGCGACCTGGGTACCGACCCCTGCCGGTGTATAGAAGGCCGGTATGCCCATCCCTCCGGCCCGCAACCGCTCGGCCAGCGTGCCCTGCGGGGTCAGTTCCACCTCGAGCTCGCCCGCGAGGAACTGGCGGGCGAACTCCTTGTTCTCCCCCACGTAGGAGGAGACTGTCCGGCGAATTCGCTTGTGTTGCAACAATAGTCCCAGACCAACACCGTCGATTCCGCAGTTGTTCGAGACTGTTTCCAGGTCGGTGACACCGCTATCCACCAACGCTGCGATCAGTGCTTCGGGGATGCCGCAAAGCCCGAATCCACCAACCGCAAGCGACGACCCGTTGGCTATGTCTGCGACCGCCTCCGCGGCGGTGGCCACCACCTTGTCCATACCGCAGAGCCTCCTAGCATTTCAGTTAATTATCATTAACTGAGGTGAGAATACCATTGCCCCCGCGGTGCGTCTAGGGACCTCACTGTTGGCCGCGGAGGTATTCGAGCGCCTGTTGTCGCATCTCCACTTTGCGTACTTTGCCGGTGACGGTCATCGGGAACTCGTCGACGATCCACAGGTACCGCGGGATCTTGAATCGCGCGATGCGGCCCATGCAGTACTCGCGCAGCCGCTCGATGGTCAGTTCCGGCGCGTCGTTTCTCAGCTTGACCACCGCCATGAGCTCTTCGCCGTATTTGGCGTCGGGCACCCCGATGACGTGACCGTCGACAATATCGGGATGCGTGTGGAGGAGTTCCTCGATCTCCCGCGGCGAGATGTTCTCGCCGCCCCGGACGACGAGGTCTTTGATCCGGCCGGCGATCCGCACGTACCCGGACGGGTCCATCTCAGCCAGATCTCCGGTGTGCATCCAGCCGTCGGCGTCGATCACCTCCGCAGTCTTCTGCGGGTCATTCCAGTACCCGGCCATCACCGAATAGCCTCGCGTGCAGAACTCGCCGACCACCCCGCGCGGGACCGTCTCGCCCGTGGCCGGATCCACCACCTTGATCTCAAGGTGTGGACCCACCCGACCGACCGTGCCGACCCGTCGATCCACCGAGTCGTCGGCGCGCGTCTGCGTGGAAACCGGTGACGTTTCGGTCATTCCATAGCAGATCGAGACCCCGGGCATATGCATGCGTGAGATCACCTTGCGCATCACCTCGACCGGGCACGCGGCGCCGGCCATAATCCCGGTGCGCAGACTGCCCAGTTCGTAGTCGGTGAAGTCCGGCAGGCCCAGCTCGGCGATGAACATCGTCGGCACGCCGTACAAGCTGGTGCATCGCTCGTCCTGCACCGCGCGCAGCGTGGCCGCAGGGTCAAAGCCCGGCGCCGGGATCACCATGGCCGCCCCGTGACTGGTGGCCGCCAGATTTCCCATTACCATGCCGAAGCAGTGGTAGAAGGGCACCGGGATGCAAATCCGATCTTGTGCGGTGTACCCGAGCAGCTCGCCCACCAGGTAGCCGTTGTTGAGGATATTGCGGTGGCTTAGCGTGACACCCTTCGGGTATGCCGTTGTGCCGGAGGTGTATTGGATGTTTACCGGATCACTGCCGTCTAGCCTCGCCGCGGTCTGCTGCAGCGCAGGCAGATCGGGCTCGGCACCCGCCAGCGCGTCCCAGCGATCGCTTTCCAGCAAAATCACGTCGGCCAGATCGGGGCATCGCGGCCCAACCTCGGCCAGCATCGCGGCATAGTCCGCATCCTTGAAACTCGCTACGGCAATCACCATCGCGACACCGGACTGCCTAAGCGCATACTCCACTTCGCGGACCCGATAGGCGGGGTTTATGGTCACTAGGATCGCGCCGATCTCAGCGGTCGCGTACTGGACGAGCACCCACTCCCACCGGTTCGGTGCCCAGATGCCGACCCGATCGCCCGGGCCGATCCCCGCCCGCACCAGCCCCGTCGCCAGCCGGTGCACGTCAGTCAGCAGTTCGCTGTAATTGAACCGTCGCCGGGCCACCATGTCCACGAGTGCTTCCCGATGTCCGTACCTGGCAGCGGTCGCTGCGAGGTTGGCGCCGATGGTCGACTCGAGCAATGATGGCGCACTCGGACCGCGATCATAGGAAAGCCGATTGGGGTCTACGACTTCCGCGGCTGCCACGGTTCCTCCGCCTGGTGCCTACCGCATGTCTGACTCGCGTTAACATCGAATAGCTCGTGCTACGTTAGTGACGATTAACCGAAGTGTCCAGCATGAGTCGTGTACGGAGACCGTCGTGACAGCGTCCGCCCCGGACGGTCGGCCCGGCCAGCCCGAGGCCACAAATCGTCGCAGTCAGCTGAAGTCCGACCGACGATTCCAACTCTTGGCAGCCGCCGAACGATTGTTTGCCGAACGAGGATTCCTGGCGGTGCGACTGGAGGACATCGGCGCCGCCGCGGGCGTCAGCGGTCCGGCCATCTACCGACACTTCCCCAACAAAGAGTCGCTGCTGGTGGAATTGCTGGTCGGCGTCAGTGCGCGACTTCTTGCCGGCGCACGCGATGTGACGACCCGCAGCGCTAACTTGGCCGCGGCACTGGATGGCCTCATCGAGTTTCACCTTGACTTCGCACTCGGCGAAGCAGACCTCATCCGGATCCAGGACCGGGACCTAGCGCACCTGCCGGCCGTCGCTGAGCGGCAGGTGCGTAAGGCCCAGCGACAGTACGTGGAGGTCTGGGTCGGGGTGCTGCGCGAGCTGAACCCAGGCCTGGCCGAAGCCGACGCCCGGCTGATGGCCCACGCCGTGTTCGGACTGCTGAACTCCACCCCGCATAGCATGAAAGCGGCCGACAGCAAGCCGGCACGGACGGTGCGTGCACGCGCCGTCCTACGGGCGATGACGGTCGCCGCGCTATCGGCCGCGGATCGTTGTCTATAGCTCGCCAGGCTGCGATGTCGCCGGGTACATCAGCGCACCCGCACCCAGCGCGGGTACCCTGCATGCCATGAGGTGGACATGAACGATCCACGTCGCCCCCAGCGGTTTGGTCCCCCTCTATCCGGGTACGGGCCGACCGGACCGCAGGTTCCCCCCAATCCGCCGACCGCCGACCCGGCTTACGCCGACCAGTCGCCGTATGCATCCACGTACGGCGGTTACGTTTCCCCGCCGTGGTCTCCAGGAGGGCCCCCGCCAAGGCCTCCCCAGTGGCCCCCAGGCCCCCACGAGGCCAGTCCGACCCAACAGCTGCCGCAGTACTGGCAATACGACCAGCCCCCACCGGGCGGATTTCCCCCCGACGGGCTGACTCCCCCGCCACCGCAAGGGCCGAGAACGCCGCGCTGGTTGTGGTTCGCCGCCGGCTCAGCCGTGCTGCTCGTCGTCGCGTTGGTCATCGCACTGGTTATCGCCAACGGCTCGGTCAAAAAGCAAACCGCGATCGAGCCGTTACCCCCCATGCCCGGGCCTAGCCCGACACGTCCGACCACGACCACACCGACCCCACCCTCACCCAGCGCCGCACCGGCACCGACAACTACGACCGGTACGCCCAGTGAGACGGTCGCCGGCGCGATGCAAACCGTTGTCTACGACGTCACGGGGGAAGGCCGGGCAATCAGCATCACGTACATGGATAGCGGCAACGTCATACAGACCGAGTTCAACGTCGCCCTGCCGTGGCGGAAAGAGGTCAGCCTGTCAAAGTCGTCCTTGCATCCCGCTAGCGTCACGATCGTCAACATCGGCCACAACGTCACCTGCTCGGTCACCGTGGCCGGGGTTCAGGTACGCCAGCGCACCGGGGCGGGGTTGACCATCTGCGACGCTCCCAGCTAGGAGGATTGCGCCGTCGTCAGCGCACCGCCGTGCCGCGACACCTGTACCCGCAGCATGAGCAGCAGGCCGGTTGTCAACACGAGGCACACGCCGCCGAGCCCGGCACGGACCGTGTGGAACACGTCGACGAAGACCGAAAACAACCACGGCCCCAGAAACGACACCGCCCGGCCGGTCATCGTGTAGAGCCCAAAGGCCACACCCTCCTTGCCGTGCTGCGCCATATGCAGCAGCAGAGCGCGTGCCGACGACTGCGCCGGCCCGATGAACACACACAACAGCAGCCCGCACGCCCAGAACGCCGTTGGGCCCGACAACGTCAGCAACGTGAGCGCCGCGGCGATGATGGCGGCCAGTGATCCGACGATGACCGGTTTGGACCCGATCCGGTGGTCGACGAACCCACCCAGCACGGCCCCCACCGCAGCCACCACGCTTGCGGCCGCACCAAAGATCAGGACATCGGCCTGGGTGAGCCCGTATGCGTTGACGCCAAGTACCGCGCCGAAGGCGAAAATGGCCGCCAGCCCGTCGCGGAATATCGCGCTGGCCACCAGGAAGTAGACCAAGTTGCGGTCGCGCCGCCACTCCGCGCTGATCTCCGTCCACAGCTTGCGGTAGCCGCCCAGCAGGCCGGTCGAAGGATGAGACGCCGCACCGGAATCGGGTAGTCGGTGCGCGACCAACAACAATGGCAGGCCCAGCAACGCCAACCAGGCCGCCGCAACCAGCATCGCCATTCGCACGTTGAGTCCGTTCGCGACGGGTAGCTGCAGCAGGCCGCGCTGCGAACCGCTACCTGACATGAAACCCAGATAGATCACCAGCAAGAGCGCGACGCTGCCGACATAGCCCGACGCCCAACCGAAGCCGGAGATCCGGCCCGCCGTGCTGGGTGTGGACAGTTGGCGCAGCATCGCGTTGTACGGAACGCTGGACAAATCGCTGGACGCCGCGGTGGCCGCGAGCAAAACCAGCCCGGCCCACAGGTAGCGGGGGTCGTCGCGGATCAGGAACATTGCGCAGGTCAGCGCGACCGCGGTGCCGGTCAGCACAGACAGTGCCACCCGACGGCGGTGCGGAGACTCCACCCACACGCCGACGACGGGCGCCAGCACCCCGATGGTCAACCCGGCGACCGCCCCCGCACGACCCAACCAACTCGCCGGTGAAGTGCCGCCCGGCAGACCCTGACCCACGGCGCTGGTCAGGTAGACGGAGAACACAAAGGTTGTCACGATCGCGTTCAGACCGGTGGAACCGCAATCCCACATGGCCCACGCCACCACCCGGAAGTGCAGGAGGGTGCCCGCGCGCGACCCCGGGTTATTCATGTCCGGCACTTTATTGCTTTTGGCAGCGACCCGCTGCGCCCGGCTCCGCCGCGCTCGCGATCGCTACGTGTCTACGATTGGCGCATGCCGATACCCGCGCCCAGCCCCGACGCACGTGCCGTTGTCACCGGGGCTTCGCAGAACATCGGCGCGGCGCTGGCCACCGAACTGGCCGCACGCGGGCACCACCTGATCGTCACCGCACGACGCGAGGACGTGTTGACCGAGTTGGCTGCCCGGCTGGCCGACAAGTACCGTGTCACGGTCGACGTGCGACCGGCCGATCTGGCCGATCCGCAAGAACGATCGAAACTGGCCGACGAGCTGGCTGCCCGGCCCATCTCGATCCTGTGCGCCAACGCGGGTACCGCGACATTCGGCCCGATCGCATCGCTCGATCTTGCCGGCGAAAAGACGCAGGTGCAGTTGAATGCCGTGGCGGTGCACGACCTTACGTTGGCGGTGTTGCCGGGCATGATCGAGCGCAAGGCCGGCGGCATCTTGATTTCTGGTTCGGCGGCCGGCAATTCACCGATTCCCTACAACGCCACCTATGCCGCGACCAAGGCCTTCGTGAACACCTTCAGCGAATCTCTGCGCGGTGAGCTACGCGGCTCCGGCGTGCACGTCACGGTGCTGGCCCCGGGCCCGGTTCGCACCGAGCTACCGGATGCCTCCGAAGCGTCACTGGTCGAGAAGCTGGTGCCGGACTTCCTGTGGATCTCGACGGAGCACACCGCCCGGGTATCGCTGAATGCCTTGGAGCGCAACAAGATGCGCGTCGTTCCGGGTCTGACGTCAAAGGCGATGTCGGTGGCCAGCCAATACGCTCCGCGCGCCATCGTGGCGCCAATCGTGGGTGCCTTTTACAAAAGGCTTGGGGGCAGCTAGGCATCACTTCCGGCGGCGGCGCCCGGTGCCGAAGATGCTGCGGGTGATCTCGCGTGCGGTGGTGTTGAGGACGCTCTTGACGGTCGGATTCTTGAGTATCTCCTCCCACACCGCGGGGCCCTGCGGCTCCACCGGAGCGGGCATCGGCGGAACTTCAAAATCGTCCGGCCAGGGCAGCGGATCGTACTGCCCCCTTGGGGCTGGGGCCTCCTGGGCCGGGGCCTCTTGCGCCGGCGCGAGTTTGGCGCTCAGTATCTCGTGGGCTGACGGGCGGTCGATGGTCTGGCCATATACGGCCTGCAACGAGCTTGCCTGGGCCGCGGCGCCAATCGCTTCGGCTCCGATCGCGGCCATCAGCGACCGTGGCGCTCGCATCCTGGTCCAGGCGACCGGCGTCGGTGCGCCCTTCTCCGATAGCACGGTGACGACGGCCTCGCCGGTGCCCAGCGACGTCAGCGCGGACTCCAAGTCGTAGACATCGGTTTTCGGGTAGGTGCGCACGGTCTTGCGCAGCGCCTTGTGGTCGTCGGGGGTAAACGCGCGCAGCGCGTGCTGAATTCGGGCTCCCAGCTGGGAGAGGACATCGTTGGGTAGATCCGTGGGCAGCTGGGTGCAGAAGAACACCCCAACACCCTTGGAACGGATCAGCTTCACGGTCTGCTCGACCTGCTCGAGAAAGGCCTTCGAGGCATCGGTGAACAACAGGTGCGCCTCGTCGAAAAAGAACACCAGTTTGGGCTTGTCCAGGTCACCCACCTCGGGCAGGAAGGTAAACAGGTCCGCCAGCACCCACATCAGAAAAGTGGAGAACATCGCCGGGCGCAACGCCTGGCTCCCGAACTCCAGCAACGAGATGATGCCCCGACCCTGGCTGTCGACGCGCAGCAGGTCCTCGGGCCTCAGTTCGGGCTCACCGAAGAATGTGTCGGCACCTTCGGCTTCCAGGTTGACCAAAGCCCGCAGGATGACCCCGGCCGTCGTGGGCGACACCGCCCCAAGGGATTTCAGCTCTACCTTGCCCTCATCACTGGTCAGATGGGTAATGACCGCCCGCAGATCCTTCAGGTCCAGCAGCGGAAGTCCTCGTTGGTCGGCCCAGTGAAAGATCAGGCCCAGTGTAGATTCCTGGGTAGCGTTGAGCCCCAACACCTTTGCCAGCAGAATCGGGCCGAAGCTGGAGATGGTCGCACGCACCGGAACCCCGACGCCACTGGCACCCAGCGACAGGAACTCCACCGGGAAGGCCGTCGGCACCCAGTCGTCACCGGTGTCTTTCGCACGGGCGGCCGTCTTGTCGGCGGCCTCCCCCGGGCGGGCCAGACCGGACAAATCGCCCTTCACGTCGGCCATCAGCACTGCCACCCCCGCCGCACTGAGCTGTTCGGCGATCAGCTGCAGCGTCTTGGTCTTGCCGGTTCCGGTGGCCCCGGCGACCAGACCGTGCCGGTTGACGGTGGCCAGCGGAATGCGAATCTGCGCGCTCGGGTCGGGTTCGCCGTCGACGACGACGGTGCCCAACTGCAGGGCCTGGCCTTCGACGGTGTAACCCGCCGCGATCCGCTGCGCGGGCCCGCCAGGTCCACCGGCCGCCGATTCGGTGCCCATAGCTGGATCACACTACTTGCCCGGGGGAGACAGCCGCGACGGCTCGCATGCGCCTACGCTGAGCGCTGTGCAAGACGAACTGGTGTGGATCGACTGCGAGATGACCGGGCTCGATCTGGGTTCGGACAAGCTGATCGAGATAGCCGCCCTGGTCACCGATGCCGATCTGAACATTCTCGGCGACGGGGTGGACGTGGTGATGCACGCCGACGACGCCGCGCTGTCGGGCATGATCGACGTGGTCGCCGAGATGCACTCGCGGTCGGGGCTGATCGACGAGGTGAAGGCATCCACGGTCGACCTAGCGACCGCCGAGGCCATGGTGCTCGACTACATCAACGAGCACGTCAAGCAGCCCAAGACCGCCCCACTGGCCGGCAACTCGATCGCCACCGACCGCGCGTTCATCGCCCGCGACATGCCCACGCTGGACTCGTTTCTGCACTACCGAATGATCGACGTCAGCTCGATCAAGGAACTGTGCCGGCGCTGGTATCCGCGGATCTACTTCGGCCAGCCGCCCAAGGGGCTGACGCACCGGGCGCTGGCCGACATCCACGAATCCATCCGCGAACTGCGGTTCTACCGCCGCACCGCGTTCGTGCCCCAGCCCGGCCCTTCTACCAGCGAAATCGCGGCCGTCGTCGCCGAGCTTTCCGACGGGGCGGGCGCGCAGGAAGAAACAGATTCGGCCGAGGCGCCCCAGAGCGGTTAATATCGACGTCGCCGCTCATTAGCCCCCGCGGGGGCGGCCGGCGGCCATGGTGAGTGTAGTTCAGTTGGTAGAGCACCAGGTTGTGATCCTGGGTGTCGCGGGTTCGAGTCCCGTCACTCACCCCAACAGGGCGGCAGGGTGTTTATGGCCCTGGGCCCTTTGCTGTCCCCGCCGAGGGCTTGCACCTGCAACCTTCGTGTCTATGATCTGGTCCCGTGGCGAATTCGACCACTCGCCGCGACTGCACCTGGCCACCCGCTCCAACACCCGCCGGTCAAACTGCCATCGGACAGCATGTTTCCCGTCGCCAGGGCCTTGGCAGGTGTCGGTTTGCCCGGTCTATTTGCCTGCCGCGCAACTATCGCACCTCCGGCGTGGCTTGTTCGGACTCACTCGGTGTTTCGTGCCATGGTTGATGTGCAGGACGTTTGAGACCCCAACCAGCTAGACCAGGATGAGCGCTTCTGCGTCAGCCGACAAGGTCGTATGCGAGTGCTGCGAGCTCTGTGTTCCTAAACAGCTCGCGTCAGCGATTCGCAACCCATACGGACTCGTCCGTGGGTGGCGCTGTCGCATCTGTAACGAGCACCAAGGCCAGCCGGTCAAGATGGCGCAAGACCACGAAGAGGAGGTCCGCATCCGTTGGGGCGAGACGGTGGACGAACTCCACGCTGCGCTGGACCGCGCCGGGCCAAGGCCAGGGACGTGGTGTACGAGTGAAGGTTCCTCGCGTGATCCTTCGGGTGGCAGTCTAGGTGGTCAGTGCTGGGGTGTTGGTGGTTTGCTGCTTGGCGGGTTCTTCGGTGCTGGTCAGTGCTGCTCGGGCTCGGGTGAGGACCTCGAGGCCCAGGTAGCGCCGTCCTTCGATCCATTCGTCGTGTTGTTCGGCGAGGACGGCTCCGACGAGGCGGATGATCGAGGCGCGGTCGGGGAAGATGCCCACGACGTCGGTTCGGCGTCGTACCTCTCGGTTGAGGCGTTCCTGGGGGTTGTTGGACCAGATTTGGCGCCAGATCTGCTTGGGGAAGGCGGTGAACGCCAGCAGGTCGGTGCGGGCGGTGTCGAGGTGCTCGGCCACCGCGGGGAGTTTGTCGGTCAGAGCGTCGAGTACCCGATCATATTGGGCAACAACTGATTCGGCGTCGGGCTGGTCGTAGATGGAGTGCAGCAGGGTGCGCACCCACGGCCAGGAGGGCTTCGGGGTGGCTGCCATCAGATTGGCTGCGTAGTGGGTTCTGCAGCGCTGCCAGGCCGCTGCGGGCAGGGTGGCGCCGATCGCGGCCACCAGGCCGGCGTGGGCGTCGCTGGTGACCAGCGCGACCCCGGACAGGCCGCGGGCGACCAGGTCGCGGAAGAACGCCAGCCAGCCGGCCCCGTCCTCGGCGGAGGTGACCTGGATGCCCAGGATCTCTCGGTAGCCCTCGGCGTTGACGCCGGTGGCGATCAAGGTGTGCACTCCGACGACGCGGCCTGCCTCGCGCACCTTGAGCACCAGGGCGTCGGCGGCGAGGAAGGTATACGGGCCGGCATCGAGCGGGCGGGTCCGAAACGCCTCTACGGCTTCGTCGAGCTCTTTGGCCATGATCGACACTTGCGACTTGGAAAGCTTTGTCACACCAAGTGTTTCGACCAGGCGCTCCATCCGGCGAGTGGATACTCCCAGCAGGTAGCAGGTCGCCACCACGCTGGTCAGTGCGCGTTCAGCTCGCTTGCGGCGCTGCAGCAGCCAGTCCGGGAAATAGCTGCCCTGGCGCAGCTTGGGGATCGCGACGTCGATGGTTGCGGCACGGGTGTCGAAATCACGGTGGCGGTAGCCGTTGCGCTGATTGGACCGCTCATCGCTGCGTTCGCGGTAGCCCGCCCCGCACAGGGCGTCGGCTTCAGCCCCCATCAAGGCGGCGATGAACGTCGAGAGCAGCCCGCGCAGCAGATCCGGGCTCGCCTGTGCGAGTTGGTCAGCCAGAAGCTGCTCGGTGTCGATAAGATGAGAAGAGGTCATTGCGTCATTTCCTTCGATTGACTTTTGCTGGTCGTTTCGAAGGATCACGCGATGACCGCCCACTACTGGGCTACGACACGCCCACCGGCCTTACCTGCCCGTACACCACACCCCTGGACGTAACTCCGCGCCGATGACTACAAGGCAAAGATGCTGGCTGCGTTTAGGTCTCACGATGCCGTGTTAAGAGAGTTCGAAAAGCTCGGCCGCTATCATCAGTCAACCGGGCACGGCTGCCTCTGCGGCAAACGAAACTGTGCAACGCTGTCCATCATCGATAGCAACCAGATATATGGCCACATTGACCGAATGAATCGCCGCGGCGAGCTTGGCTAAGCCACAACAGAGAGAAACAAGGTGGACGACATCGCAGCATTCAAGCTCGACAGCCTGCCGGACATAACCTTCACGGTCACGCGGGCCATAAGTTCGGGTGGGGAAAATCCGGCGGGGTTTCTCAATTTCGCGGCGCGCCGAGAGCAACCGGAGATCCTGGGTGGTGGAGGCCGTCCTGGACCGGTGGGCCCGGAAGCGGTCGATACTCCACGTATTCGCGGCGGGAAGGTGCCGTTCGTCTTCCGGACGCTACCGGGTTACACCTTCTACGCCAGCCAAATCGAGCCGAGAGTGGGCGACCCGGAAGGGCCCACACTCCTGGCTGGATTCGGCAATATCCCTGAGACTTCGCAGCGGTCGCCGGGATGGATCCGCATCACCTGCAAGGGGCCAGACGACGATGAGGAGCTGGAATTCTTTGGATTCGCCGGGCCAGAGTCCTAACCAGGCGATGAACGAAGGATCGGCGACGGCTACGAACCTGGATAGGCAAGAATGGCGCACCGAAGCGTCACTCGACGTCGGCCGGCCGGAGAACGCACCACGAAACGAAACACTTGTGAGGACCAAGATTCTCCGATCTTCGGGTAGCACCCGAGAGCATGTCGTTAGGCCTGTCGGCATGGGCGCCGGCAAGGTCCTCCAGCCGGGTGATGGGCGTCGCAGAGTACAGACGTGGCTGCTGTCCGCAGGCTGAAGCGGATGAAGTGACAGCCCAGCGGCGCGGCCAGAAGCTCTCAGAAAGTCCATCCCTGCGCCTCGATATAGCCCATCAGAGTTAGCCACGGCACGCCAAGAGCGTCGCAGACATCGGGGATGCGCGGCTTTTCGATATTGCCGCTCGCAGTCTCCTGGGTAACCACCGTGGCGTTGTTCACCATCGCGAGCGCGATGACGAACGGGTCGGCGGCGCTTCGCCTGCCACCCTGCCGGACCATGTTCGGGTGCAACCGCAAGATGTGCCGCGCCGCCTGCTGGATCTGTTCATCCAGAGGACAGAACAAGCCAGTTTGCCCGTCCGCCCACCGCTTCGCGTCATCATCACGCCTGGCGAGTTCGCGCTGAACCTCATCGACCGACCTGATCTGACCGGCGCTGATCGCATCCTCAACCCGGCCCCACAGACTGCGAAACACCGCTGGCCGAAACAGATCACGCCGTCCGTTCAGGATGGCGCTGGTATCGAAGGAATAGAGCACAGCGGTTAGACCACGCTCCGCAGTTCGGCTGACTCAGCCAACTTCGGAATCTGGCTGACCTTGGCGTCGAGGTAGATCGCAGCGGTGTTGCTGTCGATGACGCGGCGGCGGTGGGCGTCGGTCACCGCCCGCACGTAGCCCTTACCGAGGTCTCGGACGGTATTGCGGTACCAGTTGCCGCCCCCAGCCGATCGAGCCCGTTCGGCCTCGTCCTCGTGAGCCGCGATGAACTCGGCGCGGCGCTGTCGGTAGACCTCGACCGGCACGATTCCAAGCGTGCTTAGCCGCCGCAGGAACGCCTCGGCACTCACGCCAAAATGCGCCGCGACCGGCCGCAGCGATTCGTAATCCCACGAAGACGGAGTCTCGCTGCGAACGATGACCTCCGGCCGCGCTCGCACCACGTCGGCAGGCATCAGCACAGCGGCGGCGATCGCGTTGCATCGAGCCTCCAGCGATCGGTCCTGGGTGCTCGGATGAGCATCGGCGATCACGTCACACAAGCCCTCGGTGTGCAGCACCACGTGCACGAACTCATGCAGCAGCGAGAACAGGCGAGGGCGGGGGTGGTCGCTGCCATTGAGCACGATCACCGGCAATTCGTCGAAATACAGACACATACCGCGCATCTCGTCGATAGCGACCTTGCCGCCGCGGGTCGCGAGCACCAGAACGCCGGACGTTTCGATGGCCGACACCCAGGCGTTCAGATGCTCGTAAGGGTCAACCGAGGCCACGGGGATAGGCAACGGGCTGACCTCGATCAAGGCCTTGCGGATTCGTGCCGCGATATCCGCGTCGGCCTCGTCGCCGGATAGGGGCAAACGCCAGGCGCCCGGTATCTCCCGGTCCTCGGCGTCGGCCAGCTCTAGCGCGAAGTCGCGTTGCGTGTGTGCGCGACGGAACTCCTCGTGAAGCCCCGGCGTCCATTGACCCGACGCGGCACCGTCCAATCGTCGGAAGTCGCGTAAGGTGTCAAACCCCTCGGGCGGCTCGGACAGGAAGAACACCGCCAGCGAGCGCTTGTAGACCTCGGCGGCCTTGCGCAGCTGCGCGATGGTTGGCACAACCTCGCCCACCTCCCAAGCCGCGACGCGATCATCAGGCAGGCCGAGTTTGCGGGCCGCGGCTACCTCGGTCAGGCCACACGACTCGCGAGCCCAACGGAGCACCGAGCTCTCCACCGAAGCGGGAATCGACCGCATGGCAATGATGATGCACCACCCCACCCACATTGGATGGCCGATACCCACGCTTGGTTCCCGACCAGCCGATTAACCGCTCCCCCGCAACCTGGCGAGACGGTACTCGCCGCGTTCGGCGTCTGGGACGGTGTGCCGTGAGACCGGCTGCGGTGTAACGCCTTACGAACTAGTGAGCAGGGTGCAACGGGACGGCCGCCCACTCGTCCTGTCCAGCCCAACGGACGTATAGCTGATTTGGAAGGGGATGGCCCCAAGCCGCTATCAAGACCATGTTGAGCCCCTCTCCGGGGCGAATCACCGTCTTCTTCGGGACATTTCGAGTGATCGCATCGATTCGCGAGAGGTCAATCTCGACATCTTCTGCGATATCGTCGCCGATGTTGCGCAACACAAAGCGGATTTTGTCTGGGTTCTCGACACGCCACCGGACGTTAGGTGCCTTACCGGACCTGCCGACCGCCGGTCCCACCGCCCACGAGTACGCGAACTTGGCAGTCCCGGTATGCGGCCGACCGGGCTTTCGCTCCCAGGTCTCCGCAAACCTGCGCACCGCTGCCGCATCCCACACCGCGCCTCCACGCAAATCTGCCAACGGAGCGGGAAACCCTGCTGTCGACCTCAATTGGTGCACCCTCTGACGCGAAACCCCCAACTCATCCGCGATCTCAGCCGCAGACATCAACTCGGGCGTTGTGAACGCCTCAGCGCGCAGACGATGCTCTGGCTCGCTAATGATCTGCACAGCAATGGGACTCTTGGCTTGAACTACCGGCATAACCTCGCCAGCCATCTTGGCGAGCGCGTCGAACACACTCCAATCGCCGGGCGCATAGACCGTGACGTCAATGCCGTGTCCTGGGACCCGAGATACCAGTGCGTCGAAGCCCTCGAGCTGCGTCTCCCAGGCGTCCATGGTCTCCATCGAAGGGTCAGCATCAAACGTGAAGGTGACGACCCAGTCGGCTGTCACTGTGCGCCTTCCTTCCTGTGCTGTGCCCGCCGTTCCTTCTTGCTCGGCGGTGGCCACGTCAGGCCCGCTTTCTTCAACGCGCCCAATAGGTCTCGCATCCGGCGGTACTCGTTGCTAGGTGTTGCCGGAAACCGAGCAATATAGACGCCCTGGGGGTTGTAGAAGCGGGTGTAGCCGCTGGCGTCATCCTCAACCGTCCATTGTTGCGATTGCGCCCACTTCGCGATCTTGATGATTGCGCTGTTCACATCGTCTCCCCAACACTTGCGATGTGTCAAGAGTAATGGCAAGACGCGACATCGTAAAGGTTTTAGCCGGACTCATTCGAATATTTGAGCGATGTAGCCAGTGAGTGGGTGCTCCGATGATCACGGCTTCGCGCGAGCTCGCCCCGGCTGGCCTCATGATCGCCGACCGGCTGGGCTTCACCCGGTCTCAGTGGTTCTCCCAGTCGCGAAGGAACACCCGAGTGTCGTCATGGTCCGCGCGGTTGGGCACTGCGGCCATCGGATGTCATCGTCGTACAACGAACCATGCGGTCGTTGCAGGGCGTGTATCAGGCGCTGTTGGTTGTCTGGCGTTCCTCGCGGCGCGCTTACGCCTTGGCGTTACCGGCGCGCCACTGGTCCCACGGAATGTTCCAATCGCCGAGCCCGTCGATCCCCGGCAGGGTGCCACCCACGGTATTGACCACCTCGACGATGTCGCCGCGCTTGACATGGTCGTAGAACCACTGCGCGTTGCTCGGGCTGACGTTCAGGCAGCCATGGCTGGTGTTGGTGTGGCCCTGAGCCCCCACCGACCACGGCGCTGAGTGCACGAAGACACCGCTGTAGGAGATCTGGGTGGCCCAGTCGACATCGGTGCGATATCCGTTGGGCGAGTTGACGGGTACGCCGTAGGTGGACGAGTCCATGATGATGTGCTTGTACCGCGAGCCGACGATGTATATGCCGTTGGCCGTCGGGGTGCTGTCCTTGCCCATCGACGTCGGCATGGACTTTACGACCTCGCCATTCACCCGCACGGTCAGTATCTTGGTGTTGTCGTCGGCGGTCGCGATCACCTCGTCGCCGATGGTGAAGTGCGTCTGCACGTTGTCCTCGCCGAACATTCCCTCGCCCAAGTCGACGCCGTAGGTGTTGACCGCCACATCAACGGCCGTACCTGGCTTCCAGAAATGCTCTGGGCGCCAACGCACTTCACGGTTATTCAGCCAGTAGAACGCGCCCTCCACGGGCGGGTTGGTGGTGATCTTGATGGCCTTCTCGGCCGCGCCCCGGTCAGCGATGTTCTCGTCGAATCGGATCGCCACCGGCTCGCCGACACCCACGACCTCCCCATCACCGGGCATGACGTAGGGCATGGTCAGGTGCGCGGGGGAACTGGTCTGGAAGGTCAGCTGGCGGGTCGCCGCGCCACCCAGTCCAAGCGCCGTCGCGTTCAGCGTGTAGCGCCTGTTGTAGCCGAGCTGCTCAGTGGTCGACCAGCGCAGTCCGTCGGGGCTGAGTCGACCGGCCACCGGCCTGCCGTTGTCGTTGACCATGGTGACGGCCGCCAGCACACCGTCGGCGGCGGTCACCGACACCGGTGCATCCACGGTGACGCCGACGGCGCCGTCGGTGACCGACGCGGTGAGCTTGGGCACCAGCAGATCGGCGAACGGCGTGCCCTTGTCCGCGATGACCTTGATCGGTGCGGGTCCGCGGCCGCTGCCGCATGCGACGGCACCGATCATCACGGCGGTCATCATCAGCGCGGTTAACCAGGCTCTCCGAACCCTGGTCCTACCCGCCTGAGCTGCAATCCCCACCTTTGGCATGCCTTCCCTCACCTCCCCCACTGCGTCGTGACCGAGCTAGACTCGGCTGTAGTCTAGGTCCTGACTGGCCGCCACGCTGCGATGCTGATACCAAGTTCAGTGTGAGATTTCACGCGAGAGCGCAAGGCCTGTTAATGTGCCTTGGCTAGGTAATCGAGGCGCCGTTAGCTCAGTTGGTAGAGCAGCTGACTCTTAATCAGCGGGTCCGGGGTTCGAAACCCTGACGGCGCACAGGTCAACGCGTTATTTCGGATGCACCAGCCGCAGCTGTCCCGTTGGGCGACGATTTCCGTATTCGGAAGGTGCACGCCGGTTACCGGATTTGGGCAGCGGATCGGATCGGAGCCACGGGGATAGCTCGACGAGACAGCCGGGGAAGCCGCAGAAAATTGGGTTGTAGGCGCGTGCAATAGCTACGCTGCATGTGGACAGCGGGGAAGAGGTTAGTTGTGTCGCGTCTGATCGTGGCTCCGGACTGGCTGGCGTCAGCAGCGGCGGAGGTGCAAAGCATCGGCTCGGCGCTGAGCGCGGCGAACGCCGCGGCCGCGGCCCCCACCACCCTATTGGTGGCCGCCGCCGAAGACGAGGTATCCGCAGCGGCCGCAGCGCTATTCGCCAACTACGGCCGGGAGTATCAGACGCTGAGTGTGCGGTTCGCCTCGCTTGATCAGCAGTTCGCGCAAGCACTGAACTCGGCGGCAGCGTCGTATCAGACGGCCGAAGCCACGGGTGCGTCGCTCGTGCAGACCGCGACACAAGGTGTACTGGGTGTGATCAATGCGCCCACCGAGTTCATGTTCGGACGCTCGCTGATCGGCGACGGAGCTGACGGCACGGCTGCCAGCCCCATCGGCGAGCCCGGCGGAATCCTGTACGGCGACGGCGGAAACGGCTACTCCCAGACCACGCCCGGAGCTGTCGGCGGAGCCGGCGGGTCGGCCGGATTTATCGGTAACGGTGGCGCCGGGGGCGCCGGCGGGCCCGGCGCCGGCGGCGGGACTGGAGGCCTCGGCGGCTGGTTATGGGGCAACAACGGCGCCGCTGGCACCGGCGACCCAGTTAACGTTGCCGTCCCCCTGCGCGTGGAAAACAACTTTCCGCTGGTGAACCTCTTGGTCAACCGCGGGCCAACTGTCCCCATACTGCTGGACACGGGATCCTCGAGTCTCGTCATCCCATTCTGGAAAATCGGGTGGCAGAACCTGGGCTTGCCCACCGGGTTCGATGTCGTTCACTACGGCAATGGCGTGAGCATCGTCTACGCCGACGTGCCCACGACGGTCGATTTCGGTGGCGGCGCCGCTACCACACCGACCTCCGTCCATGTCGGTATCCTGCCGTACCCGCGAAACCTTGACAGCCTGGTCCTCATCGCTTCCGGCGGCGCTTTCGGACCCAACGGAAACGGCATACTGGGCATCGGGCCGAATGTGGGGTCGTATGCCGTCAGCGGGCCCGGCAACGTTGTCACGACCGATTTGCCGGGCCAACTCAACGAAGGCACCCTCATCGACATTCCCGGCGGCTACATGCAGTTCGGCCCCAACACGGGCACTCCAATCACCTCCGTGACCGGGGCACCGATCACCGTGCTGAACGTTCAGATCGGCGGCTACGACCCCAACGGGGGCTACTGGTCACTCCCCTCGATTTTCGATTCGGGCGGCAACCACGGAACGCTTCCGGCGGTGATTCTCGGCACGGGCCAGACAACCGGTTACGCCCCGCCGGGCACGGTTATCTCAATCTCAATACATGACAACCAGACGCTGCTGTATCAGTACACGACAACCGCGAGCAACAGCCCAGTGGTCACGGCAGACCCCCGACTCAACACCGGTCTAACCCCGTTCCTGCTGGGACCGGTATATATCTCGAACAACCCTAGCGGTGTCGGGACGGTGGTGTTCAATTACCCGCCACCGTAGCTTTCCGCCGGGTCCAGAACCGCCGCGCCATAAGGGCGTCACGTTCGTCCAGAACCTCGGCTAAGTGCGGAGTGCGCAATCATGGTGCACTGCAATGGGTTTCCCATCGGTAACTCCGGGTTGGTCAGCGATTCCTGATCTTGTGGATGACCACGACGACGACCACAGACCCGATCCCGACCAGTGACACGGTCACGATGGGCTTCCTGAGGAAGGCGATCACCCGAGTTTTTGCGTCGTCGGCGAGGCGGCGGGGGTTGGCGCGCTCGGCGAGGGAATCGATGGTCGCCGCCAGTTGGTCGCGGGTTTGGTCGATCTCCTGCTTGATGGTATTGGGATCGCGGTCCACCACGTGCTGTCCTCCAAGTTCTCCAGTCGCCCACTGCCGGCCTGCGTCGCCCGCCGAACTACCCTAGATCAGTGACCAAAACCACGCGTCTGACCCCCGGAGACAAAGCCCCTGCCTTCACCCTGCCCGATGCCGACGGCAACAACGTGTCGCTGGCCGACTACCGAGGACGCCGCGTCATCGTGTACTTCTACCCGGCGGCCTCGACACCGGGATGCACCAAGCAGGCTTGTGATTTTCGCGACAATCTGGGCGATTTCACCACTGCCGGCCTCAACGTCGTCGGTATCTCCCCCGACAAGCCGGAGAAGCTCGCTACGTTCCGCGATGCCCAGGGCCTGACGTTTCCGCTGCTGTCTGATCCCGACCGCGAGGTGTTGACGGCCTGGGGTGCCTACGGGGAGAAGCAGATGTATGGCAAGACGGTGCAGGGGGTGATCCGGTCCACCTTCGTCGTCGATGAAGACGGAAAGATCGTCGTCGCGCAGTACAACGTCAAGGCCACCGGCCACGTCGCTAAGCTTCGGCGCGACCTGTCGGTATAGCCGCGAGCTTGGCCAGCAGCAGCGCTTCGGCGGTCGCCGCGCGTTCCAGCACACCCAGATGCAGGCTTTCATTGACACTGTGCGCCTGCGTTCCGGGGTCTTCTACCCCGGTGACAAGGATGGTCGCCTGCGGGAACGCGGCGGCGAACTCGGCGATGAACGGGATCGACCCGCCCATTCCCATATCGATCGGATCGGCACCCCACGCCTGCCGAAACGCCGACCGCGCCGCATCATAGACAGGGCCGCTCGCCTCGATGGCGTAGGGCTGTCCGACCTCGCCGCGCGTGACAGTGACCTGGGCGCCCCAGGGGGCGTGCCGCCGCAGATGGGCCTCCACCGCGTCCAGGTGCGCCGTGGCATCGCCTCCAGGCGCCACCCGAATACTGATCTTGGCCCGGGCCCGCGGGATCAGCGTATTGGACGCTGCCGCAACGGATGTGGTGTCGATGCCGATTACGGTGATCGCCGGCTTCGCCCAGAGCCGCTGCGGCACCGAGCCCGTGCCGATTTCCGATACTCCGTCCAGTAGACCCGACTCAGCGCGTACCCGTCCAGCCGGGTAATCCACACGCGCCGCGGTGCTTTCGTGCATGCCCGCCACGGCCACGTTGCCGTCGTCGTCGTGCAGGCTGGCCAACAGCCGCACTAGCACGGTCAGCGCGTCGGGAACGACGCCGCCCCACAACCCGGAGTGCAGCCCGTGGTCGAGGGTGGCGACCTCGACGACGCAGTCGGCCATTCCGCGTAGCGACACCGTCAAAGCCGGGATGTCGGTGCTCCAATTGTCCGAGTCGGCGATGACGATCACGTCGGCTGCCAGCGCGTCACGGTGGGCGGCGAGCAACCGGCCCAGTGACGGCGACCCGGATTCTTCTTCACCCTCGACAAAGACCGTGACGCCCACCGGCGGTCTGCCGCCGTGTGCCCAGAATGCGGCCACATGCGTGGCGATACCTGCCTTGTCATCGGCGGTGCCCCGCCCGTAGAGCCGCCCACCACGCTCGGTCGGCTCGAACGGCGGCGACACCCATTGCCCGCGGTCACCCTCGGGCTGGACGTCGTGGTGGGCATAGAGCAGCACCGTCGGCGCCCCCGGCGGCGCCGGGTACCGCGCGATCACCGCCGGCGCACCGCGCTCGCTGACAATCCGCACGTCGTCAAAACCGGCCTGCGACAACAGGTCTGCCACCGCACGCGCGCTGCGGTGAACCTCGTCGCGCCGATCTGGGTCGGCCCACACCGATTCGATGCGGACCAGCTCCTCGAGATCACACCGCACCGACGGCAACACCTCACGGACGCGCTCAACCAGCTCGCGAGCAGACGCAGAGTCGCATGAAAATCCGGATTTCGATGCGATTCTGCGTCTGCTCGCGCTCACGGGGCCTCCAGGATGGCGACCGCGGCCGCGGTATCCCCTTCGTGGGTCAGCGACACATGGATCGTCACGTCGGCCAAATACTCAGCGATGGCCCCGGTCAGCCTGACCCGCGGCCTGCCCCACATATCGGTGACCACCTCGATATCGCGGTGGATGTCCTCCGGCAACACCGGCCGCTGCGCGAACCGCGATCCGGACCAGGCCTTGATCACCGCCTCCTTCGCGGCCCAGCGGGCCGCCAGGTGCCGGGCCGCCGACGAACTCTTGTCCGAGGCGTCCCGGCGCTCACCCGGGGTGAAGGTCTCGGCGAACACCGTTCCGGGCTGGTCGACCTGCTCGGCGAAATCGGGAATGGAGACCAGGTCGATCCCCACACCGACGATGCCCATGGGCGGCCACGTTAATCGATGGCCCAGTCCGGCGACGATGCGGTCCGCGTTGGGGGCACCTCCCGCTTGCGGGGGACGGACCGAAGAGATGCCGGGCAGTCAGGCCAAGGAGCACGCGGCGAGCGTGTATCCATGGCGGCGACACGCCGAACACCGTCGCCCTGAGCGCACGTTCGGCGCCCAACGGCAGGGTCAGCCGATATACGCCTCGCCGTCACCCAGCCGGGCCGCCGGATTCAGCAGCATCGACGCCTCCTGCGGCCGCTCGGGCGCGTGGTGGTCGAAGCGACGGTCACCGGGCCGCTGGTACATCGGCGCACCACCGGCAATCGCCGAGGCCAGCCGGCGCTGACCGGCCAGCAGGCGGGCGTCGGCACGCCGCTGGTAGTCCGCGCGCTGTGCGGGATCCAGCGAGGCGATGAACGCCTGCGGATGCACCAACGCGACCAGGCCCGACACATGGCCGAACCCGAGGCTGGTCAGCATGCCGGCCTTGAGTGGGAACTTGCCGCCGAGCCGCAACGTGTCACGCACCCACACGAAATGCGCGGAGCCGGCCAGCTCGTCGTCGACGCAGTCGAGGCTGCGGTTGGGTGGGATCACCCCATCCCGCAATATCTGGCAGAGCCCCATCATCTGGAAGACCGCCGCGCCGCCCTTGGCGTGGCCGGTCAGGCTCTTCTGCGACACCACGAACAGCGGGGCGCCCTCGGAACGGCCCAGGGCGTCGGCGAGCCGTTCATGCAACTCGGTCTCGTTGGGATCGTTGGCCAGCGTCGAGGTGTCGTGCTTGGAGATGACCGCCACGTCGTCGGCGGCCACGCCCAGCTTGGCCAGCGCCCGCGCCAGCGGTGAATCCTTGCCGCCGCGGCCCGCCCCCAGCGCGCCCAGGCCCGGGGCCGGGATCGAGGTGTGCACGCCGTCGCCGAACGACTGCGCGAACGCCACCACCGCCAGCACCGGCAGCCCCATCCGCAGCGCCAGGTCCCCGCGGGCCAACAGGATCGTCCCGCCGCCTTGGGCTTCGACGAAGCCCAGACGGCGGCGGTCGTTGGGCCGGGAAAACTTCGAGTCGTGGATGCCGCGGCCGCGCATCATGGACGTGTCGGCGGTGGCGGCCATGTCACCGAATCCGATGATGCCCTCCAGCGTCAGGTCATCCAGGCCGCCGGCCACCACCAGTTGAGCCTTGCCCAACCGGATCTTGTCGACACCTTCCTCGACCGACACCGCGGCGGTGGCGCACGCGGCTACCGGGTGGATCATCGCACCGTAGCTACCGACGTAGGACTGAACCACGTGCGCGGCAATGATATTCGGCAAGACTTCCTGGAAGATGTCGTTCGGCTTGTTGCGGCCCAACAGATTGCCGTGGTACATCGTCTGCATCGACGTGCCGCCGCCCATGCCGGTGCCCTGGGTGTTGGCCACCAAACTCGGGTGCACGTAACGCATCACCTCGGCCGGGCTGAAACCGGACGACAGGAACGCGTCGACGGTCGCCACCATGTTCCATACCGCCAACCGGTCGATGGAACCGGCCATGTCTGCGCTGATGCCCCACACCGTCGGGTCGAACCCGGTCGGGATCTGGCCGCCGACGACGCGGGACAGCTTGGTCTTTCGCGGCACCCGGATCTCGGTGCCGGCCTTGCGGATGACCTGCCAGTCGGTGGAGTCGGGCACCGGCCGGATGACCGTGTGCTCGGGATCGAACTCGACGAAGGCGCGCGCATCGGCCTCCGAGGACACCACGAACGCGAAGTCCTTCTCCAGGAACACCGACACCAGCAGCGGCGAGGCGTGGTCGGGGTCGATCGCGCCGTCATCAACGAATTCGCGAATGCCGACGCGCTGCACCACGGCGTCGTGGTAGCGCTGCACCAACTCGGATTCGTCGACCATTTCGCCGGATTCGGTGTCGTACCAACCGGGTTGCGGGTCGTCCTCCCAGCGGATCAACCCAGTGGTCCAGGCCAGCTCCAGCACGCCGGCCGCCGACAGCTCGTTTTCGACCTCCATCTCGAACCGGGTGCGTGACGAGCCGTACGGGCCGATTTCGGCGCCGCCGACGATCACCACCAGGTCGGCCGGGTCGACATCGAGGTCGTCCCATTGCGGCGGCGGTGCGGGGGTGAAACCCCGGGGCGGCGACGGCAGCGCGGCGATGGCGCCAGGGGCCTCGGCGTCCTCGTCGACGGCCGCCGCTGCCGACATCTGCTCGCGCGCCTTGGCCGCCAGCTCGGCCATGTCGAGGTTGGCCTCGGCCAGGCCCCCGGTCAGGTCGGCCTTGATCGGCGAACGCGCCGCAGCCACCTTGGATTCCGCATCACACAGGTCGAGCAGCAGCGCCGCCATCTCGTCGGTCGAGTAGGTGGTGACCCCGGCCTCTTCGACGGCGGCCACGATGGCATCGTTGTGGCCCATCAGCCCGGTGCCGCGGGTCCAGCCGATGAGCGCGTGCGCCAGGCTGACCCGTGCCGCCCAGGACGACTCGGCGTGCCAGCGGCTCACCACGGCATCCAGCGCGGACTTGGCTTCGCCGTAGGCGCCGTCGCCGCCGAACATGCCACGGTTGGGCGAGCCGGGCAGCACCACGTGCAGCCGCGACGCGATGTCGCGTTCGGCGCCGATCGTCGACAGGCCGCCGATCAGCCGTTGCACGGCCCACAGCAGCACTTTCATCTCCATCTCGGCGCGCGAACCGGCCTCCGACAGGTCCCCGACCACGCGTGGCGCCGCGAACGGGAACAGCAGCGTCGGGGTCTGCGCGTCTTTGATGTGAATCGACTGCGGCCCAAGGCTTTCGGTCTGTTCGGTGCCGATCCATTCGACCAGGGCGTCGACGTCGGAGTAGGACGCCATGTTCGCCGCGACCAGCCACAGCGCCGCGCCGTAACGGGCGTGGTCGCGATACAGCGTGCGGTAGAACGCCAGCCGCTCCTCGTCGAGCTTGGAGGTGGTCGCGATGACGGTGGCTCCGCCGTCGAGCAGCCGAGCCACCACCGACGCGGCGATCGAACCCTTCGAAGCGCCGGTCACCACGGCAACTTCGCCGCCGTAGCGGCCGGGTTCGGGGTTCTCGGCGCCGGCGGCGATGCGGCCGTACAGCGATGCATGGATCTGCCGGCCCGCGGCCAGCGACTTACCTTGCCACCAGGTAGCCTGGGTCGCCACGACGTGGCCGGCACCCTCGAAGCGCTCCGCCAGGCGCGGCCAGTCGGCGTCGATGTCGCCCTCGTCGGTCAGCCACAGCTTCACCAGGTCCTCGCGGGCGCTGGCCCAGCGGTCGTCGAATACGACGGCCTTCTTGGGGTCGAACACCGGTGCCACCAACCGCGGCCAGTCCGCTCCCAGTTCGGCGGTGACCAAGTCGATCAGCTCGGAATCGGGGGCGGCCGGCAAGGCGTTGACGGGGTCGTCCAGTCCCAGCTGCCCCAGCACCAGGCGGGCCGCGGAGGCCAGCACGCCCTCACGGCCGGTGATTTGGTCGGTGAACTCGCTGAGCGCGGCCGCGTCGATGGTGGCGCCGCCACCACTACCGGCCGACGGCAGCGCTACCGAAACGCCCTGGCGCGCGGCCACCGATGCGACCGCCGCGTCGATGACCTTGTCGACGGAGGCGGCATCGGCCAGCGCGCCCTCGTGCAGGTGGCCCATGGCGCCGCCGCGAACGCTGCTGCCCTCGCGGGTGCCCAGCGCGACCTCGACGGTGACATGCTTGGCCCAGCCCTCACCGAGCTCCCAGGTCTTCTTCACCCGCTCGGCGATGGCGCCGGGCCGCTTGCCCGACGGTCCGAGGACGGTGCGAAGCTGGTCGTTGATGGCGTCGGAAAGCACTGGGCCGTAAGGCTTGTAGGTGCGCGCCAGTTTGGTCACCTGTGAGCGCAGACCGGCCAGGTCCGATTCGGCGGCGCCGTCAATGGCACCGAGGTTCAGCTCGGAGCCCAGGTCCACCAGCAGCTGGTTGCGCCGCGACGACGCACCGTCGGTGATGGACTCGATGGAGTCGAGTTCTTCGATCTGGTCGATGCGCATCTTGGCCGAGAGCGCGATCAGCGCCAGCGTGGCATCGGCGGCGTCGAAAACCAGATCGTCGGGACGCGGGCCCGCCGACGAAGCGGCCGGCGCGACGGGGGCGGCTTCCGAGACGACGTCCGGCGCGGGCGATTCCGCGACCGGCTCGTCTTCCTCCGGCTCCGGCTCCGGGTCGGTGTCGGTGGCGAACAGCACCGCGGCATCACGCTCGGCGTTGAGCACTTCCACTGTGCTGTGGGCGTATTCGGGCAGTTTGAGGGTGTTGGTGGCAAGACCCGCCACCGTCGGTGAGCTCTTCACACCGATCTCGACGAATCGCTCCACACCCAGCCCGCCGGCGGCCTCCTCGATGAACAGCAGATCCTGCGTCTCGATCCAGCGCACCGGGCTGGCGAATTGCCATGCCAGCAGCTCGATGAACACCGTGCGCGCCATCTCGCGCGGACGCTCGCGAAGCCAGGTGTCGTAGTCGGCGAGGATCTCGTCGAGCGGCTCGGCGGGCACCAAATCCCGGATTTCCTGGATGAAGTCGCGGTCCAGGGTGAACAACCGCGGCACCAGGTTGGGAATGTAGCGCCCGATGATCAGGTCGGGGTCCGCGTCGCGCGGCATGACCCGGTCCAGCGAGCGCCGGAATTCGGCCACCCCGACCCGCAGCACTCGCGAGTGGAACGGAACATCGATGCCGGGCACCAAAATGAACGACCGTCGGCCGCCGGTGAGCTCGCGGCGCCGCTCCACCTCGGCCTCGAGCGCCTCGAGGCCGCGTACCGTGCCCGCGATCGCGTATTGCGAGCCACGCAGGTTGAAATTCACGATCTCCAGGAATTCACCGGTGCTCTCCGCGATCCCGGCGACGAACGCGGGCACGTCGGCGTCGTCGAGGTCGATCTGGGACGGCCGGATGGCCGCCAGCCGATAGTTGGAGCGGCCGAGCTCGTCGCGCGGAACGATGTCGTGCATCTTCGACCCGCGGTGAAACACCATCTCCAGCAAGGCTTCCAGTTGGTAGATGCCGGTCACGCAGGCCAGCGCGGTGTACTCGCCGACCGAGTGGCCGCACGCGATGGCGCCTTCGACGAAGGCTCCCTGTTCACGCATCTCGGCGACCTGCGCGGCCGCCACCGTCGCCATCGCGACCTGGGTGAACTGCGTCAGGTAGAGCACCCCGTCGGGGTGGTGGTAGTGCACACCGCTGGCGATGATGCTGGTCGGGTTGTCGCGGACCACGTGCAGTACCGAGAAGCCCAGGGTGTCGCGGGTGAACTTGTCCGCGGTGTCCCACACCTTGCGGGCCGCCTTGGAGCGGGCGCGCACCTCCATGCCCATGCCCTTGTGTTGGATGCCCTGGCCGGGGAATGCGTAGACCGTCTTGGGTGCGGCCAGTCGCGCGGAGGCCGACATCACTAGATCCGACCCGACGCGCGCGGCCACGTCCACAATCTCTGCGCCCTGGTCGATTCCGACGCGCTCGACGCGGAAGTCCACCTCGTCGCCGGGGCGCACCATGCCCAAAAACCGCGCGGTCCAGCCGACCAGCCGGGCCGGTGGCCGGGCCTGCCCGTCGGTGGCGGTCACCGCGTGTTGCGCCGCGGCCGACAGCCACATGCCGTGCACGATCGGCGACTCCAGGCCGGCAAGCAGCGCGGCGGCCCGGTCGGTGTGAATGGGGTTGTGGTCGCCGGACACCACCGCGAACGGGCGCATGTCGACCGGCGCGGTGATCGTGACGTCGCGGCGGCGACGGCGCGGGGTGTCGGTGGCGTTCGCCGACACCGCGCCACCGGCTCGCGCCGGGTCGGCGAGCTCGGCGGAACCGGTGCGACCCAGGATCGCGAATCGCTCCTCGAGAGTGGCGATCACGGCGCCATCGGCGCCGGTAACGACGACCGAGACCGGCACGACGCGGCCCATGTCCGTATCGGTTGCGTTGGCAGCCGTTGCGGTGACGGTCAATTGGGCCGGGACCGTGGGCAGCTGACCGACCACGCGGGCGGCGTGGTCCAGATGCACCAGGCTCAGCAGGCCTTCCACCACCGGCTCACCGGTGTCGGTGACCGCCGATCCGATGGCCGCGAAAACCGCTGGCCAACAAGGGCCGACGAGCGCGTCGGGCACGTTGGTGAGGCTGGGTGCCAGCGGCTCACCGAACGTGGCGGTGACGCCGGTGTGGTCGGCAACACGCTCGGGGTGCCAGTCCACCGTCAAAGTGGCCGTCCCGTTGGCCACCGCAGGCAAGAACTCCGGGCTGTCGACACCGGCGGCGATCGCCAGCACCGTGCGCATGGCGCTGGTGGCGTCCTCGGTGGCGATCACCGGGGTGCCGCCATCGACGGTGTTGGCCGGCAACGTGAATCGGATGTCGACCCAGGTGCCCGAGACGGGCACGCTCAAGGCGACGTCGTCGCCGTGCGTCTGCAGCCGGGCGCCGGTGGATGAGTGTGTGGCGCGCGGGTTTTCGGGTCCATCGTGCACCTGCCATTCGGCCGGGTCGGCGATCCGATGCACCGGGTTGGTCACGGTGCGACCGGCCCAGCGCACATCGGGTGCGTCGAGGACGACAGCCAACGGTCCGGCCACGTCGGCGCGGCCCAGCCGGCGCGACGCGACATCCTTCGGCTCGACACCGGCGCAGAGCACTTCATCGATTGCGGCTTGCTCGAAACGGTCCAGCAACTCACCGACGGGTTCATCCATCCGGGTGATGCCGGCTACCGACGCGGTGCCCGGAATGATGCACACCGCATCGGCGTCGTAGCGGGCGTCGTGGGCCTGCCACAGCGAGTCGCTGCGCCACCAGCGCCGCACGTCCTGGTCGATCACCGGCACGAAGTTGACCGGCTTGCCCAGCGTCTTGCACAACGTCACGAAAAAGGGCACATCCGCGGGATGCAACTGCACGGTCTCGGCGTCGGGGTAGCGCGCCAGCAGGGCGGCGATCGCCTGCTGCGGATTGTCCAGCAGGCCAGCATCGGTGAATAGCGTCTGGATCGGGCCGAAATCCTGTGGGTGCAACCGGGCTTCGGCACGCTGCAGCATCTGCTCGAAGCGGTCCCGCCAGGTGTCGGCCAGCCACGGGCTGCCCACCGAGGCGGTGTCGGCGGTCGAGTTGCCTTCCCCGATGGCCAGTTCGACGTAGCGCCGCAGCCACTGCAGGTAGGTCATGTCGGCGACGTCGCCGAAGTAGGGCTTGGCGGTCTTGGCCATCGCCGCGATGATCTCGTCGCGACGCTCCGCGACCGCCTCCGCGTCACCGGCCACCTCGTCGAGCAGCCGCCCGCACCGGGATGCGCTGTTGTCGATCTCGTGGATGTCGGCACCGAGCTGACTGCGGCTGGAGGCCATGCCGCCCTGCGCTTTTCCGGCGCTGATCCATTGGTCGGTGCCCTGAGTGTCGACGAGCATCCGCTTGACCGATGGCGACGTGGTGGATTCCTTGGTGGCCATCGCCGCGGTGCCGACCAGGATGCCGTCGATCGGCATCAATGGGAAGCCGTAGGCCTGCGCCCAGCGCCCGGACAAATATTCCGCAGCCCTTCTTGGGGTGCCAATGCCGCCGCCGACGCACACCGTGATGTTGGCGCGTGAGCGCAACTCCGAGTAGGTAGCCAGCAGCAGGTCGTCGAGATCCTCCCAGGAATGGTGCCCGCCGGCGCGCCCGCCCTCGACGTGCATGATCACCGGCTTGGTGGGCACCTCGGTGGCGATGCGAATCACCGAGCGGATCTGCTCGATGGTCCCGGGTTTGAACACGACGTGGCTGATGCCGATGTCGCCCAGTTCGTCGATCAGCTCGACGGCCTCGTCGAGGTCTGGGATGCCGGCGCTGATCACCACGCCGTCGATCGCGGCGCCGGACTGGCGGGCCTTCTGCACCAACCGCTTGCCGCCCACCTGAAGCTTCCACAGGTAGGGATCGAGGAACAGCGCGTTGAACTGATAGGTGCGGCCCGGCTCGAGCAGGCCGGCCATTTGTTCGATGCGGTTACCGAAGATCTCTTCGGTGACCTGCCCGCCGCCGGCCAGCTCGGCCCAGTGCCCGGCGTTGGCCGCCGCGGCGACGATCTTGGCGTCCACGGTGGTCGGGGTCATGCCCGCGAGCAGGATCGGCGAGCGGCCGGTCAGCCGGGTGAACTTCGTCGAGAGCTTGACCCTGCCGTCGGGGAGGCGAACCACGGTCGGTGCGTAGCTCGACCAGGCCCGGGCAACCTCGGGGGTGGCGCCGACGGTGAACAGGTTGCGCTGGCCACCGCGGGTAGCCGCCGGCACGATGCCGATGCCCAGGCCGCGGATCACCGGTGCGGTCAGTCGGGTCAGGATGTCGCCCGGCCCCAGGTCGAGGATCCAGCGGGCGCCGGCCGCGTGGACACGGGTGATCTCGTCGACCCAGTCGACCTTTCTGATCAAGATGGCATCGGCCAGCTCCCGAGCCAAGGCGACATCGAGGCCCGCCTTCTCGGCCCAGCCCGCGACGATGTCGATCCCGTCGGATAGCCGCGGGGTGTGAAAGCCCACCTCCACCTGCACCGGCTCGAAGACCGGCGAGAAGACGTCGCCGCCGCGGACCTTGTTCTTGCGGTCGGCTTCTTCCTTCTCGGAGATCTGGCGGCAATAAAGCTCGAAACGCGACAGCTGCTCGGGGGTGCCGGTGATGACGACGGCACGCCGGCCGTTGCGGATGGACAACACCGGTGGCAGCACCGTGCGCACGTCCTGGGCGAACTCGTCGAGCAACCGGCCGATGCGCTCGGGGTCGGCGTTGGTGACCGATACCATCGGCGGGCGATCGCCCAGGACGGAAATTCCGCGCCGGCGGGCCACCAGCGTTCCGGCGGCACCGATCAACTGGGCCAAGGCAAACAGCTCGACGTCGCGTGCCCCACCAGCCTTGAGGGCTTCCACCGCCAGCACACCTTGCGAATGCCCCGCCATGGCGACCGGCGGGGTGGCCACGAGGTCCATGCCTTGACGGGCCAGCGCCCGGGTCGCCGCGATCTGGGTAAGCAACACGCCGGGCACCGACACGGCGGCCGACGTCAGGTGCTTGTCGGACGGAACCGGGTCCTCGGCCGCCAGTGCGCGTACCCATTGCAGCGGCTCGAAACCGATCGGGCGCACCACAATCAGCTCGTCGGTGACCGGATCGAGCAACAGCTCTGCCTCACCGACCAACGTCGCCAACTCGGTTTCTATCCCGGTGGCCGACACCAGCTCTTCGAGGGTTTCCAGCCAGGCGCTGCCCTGGCCACCGAATGCGACAGCGTAGGGCTCACCAGCCATGAGGCGATCGACCAGAGCGTGGGTGGTATGCGGGCTGTCCCCGCCGCGATCAGCGGACACCCGGTCGTGCTCGTGGATCGTCACGGTCTATGTCTCCCTATGTGCATCGGTACGTGTCAGTTCGTACAGCGGCCCAGGCTGCCGTGCGGGGCATCCCCGACTCCGCACCGACTCCCAGCCGAAATCCTCTGACCGGTGTGTTGTCGGTGGGCCGGCCCGTGGGTCGAGCAGCGCGACGGGCTGCATCGGCCTTATAAGAGTCTCATAAGGATCGGTCCACCTTGTTTACACAGATCGGTTACTGGCGAGTTCTACGTACGGGTAACCGTGTCGTGGGTAACGCCGGGTTCGACGGCCGGCGCGTATGTGTTGACCAAACGTCCTGCGTGCAGGTGGTTACGGTGGAGTAGCTATAACTGCGCTGATCAAGGCAGTTTTGTTATCAAATCGTTATGCTGGGAATTCGCTCTACGCCGGGCGCGTGCCGACGCGCCGACCCAAAGGCCGCGCCATTGGCGGCGTTGGCCCGGGGTTGGCAATGCCGTGCAGCGGGCGAACGAGTGTTTGCTGTAGTGCAGCGGGGGCCAGGCTCGGGGCGGCAGGCTAAGCCCACTGCCCGAATTGGGGCTTCAGGATTTGGTTGACGTCCACCCCGACCCCACCAACCTTGCGCTTATCGATCTCCACCTGGTGCAGATGCGCGGCCGGGTGGGTGTATCCCTTGGGCGAGCCCCAGTTGTGCTGCCAGAAGTACGAGCCCAAGCCATCGTTGACGGCCCAGTCGATGGTTTTGGAGTTGGCGTACACGCCGGTCCGCTGGTGTCCGATCACCGACTCCCAGGACCGCAGATATGGCACGATCTGGTTCTTGTACTGCTCATATGATGGGTTGTCGTCGATCGAGGCGTAGATCGGGGCGCTCGTCGGGCCGCCGGCAGCGGCATGCAGCTCCGACCCCCGTCTGGCGTGCTGCACGCCGGCGCTGGCACCGCCCAGCCAGTCGGCAGTGCTCCCCTTGCCGTATTGATAACAGGACACGATCTTGAGCCCATTGCCGCTCAGGTCACGGGCCTCGCTGAGCTGGATCGGCTTGCCAAGCATCCAGGCGCCGCCAGGCCGCCGATCGGACACGTACCGGATTGCCCCCACCGCGCCGGCAGCCCTGATCTGGCTGGCGGGGATGACACCGGCGGCGTAGTCCAACAGGGTGCCCAGCGAACCGGCCGATGCCGGCGCGGCGCGCAACGACGACGCAACGACGCCAAGACCCAGCACGCCCGGAGTCGCCGCCGCGAATTTGAGCACATCACGCCGAGAGACCGACATATGCCACAGGGTACGACAAAAACAACAACTGTCACACTGGTTTCAGTGGTCACGGATGCATCACACTGGCAGAACACATGCATGCGGCCATACCGACACCGGTGCGGTCTCGGGCAGGCCGCCTCTCCCTGCGACCACTACTACGGTGTGATCGCCTACGCTCCCAACGGCGCAATGGGCAAAATCGTCGCGCCACCGCACTCGAGGCCAGGCGGATATCGACGCATAAGAACTTTGCGGCGTCTTAGCTGCAAAGTGCTCAGCAACTTCACCAACTACCACGGGGGAGTCCGACGATCGCGCCCGCTGGCAGAACCTGGACGTGCAACCAGTTGAGTAGTTCCCACACTGCGCGCCGAGCGTGGGCTGGCTGCGCCGAATGTGCACTGGTGGCGGCGACACGCCCGGGCGACGCCGCCGTGGTTGCACGTTCGGCGTAGGCAGCCCCGTGCGCTTGCCGGGCAGGTGTCCTCAAAGGTCCAACTAGACACACATATCAGACACTAGTATGTACATATGACCGTAAAGAGGACCACGATTGAGCTGGACGAAGATCTTGTGCGGGCAGCCCAGGCCGTCACCGGGGAAACATTGCGAGCGACGGTCGAGCGCGCGCTGCAGCAGCTGGTGGCCGCGGCTGCCGAGCAGGCCGCCGCGCGCCGGCGGCGGATCGTCGACCATCTCGCGCACGCCGGCACTCACGTGGACGCAGACGTGCTGCTCTCCGAGCAGGCGTGGCGATGACCACCTGGATTCTGGACAAGAGTGCCCACGTGCGACTCGTGGCCGGCGCCACGCCGCCAGCCGGCATCGACCTCACCGACCTCGCCATCTGCGATATCGGCGAACTTGAATGGCTGTATTCAGCACGGTCAGCTACCGACTACGACAGCCAACAAACGTCACTGCGCGCCTATCAAATCCTTCGCGCACCCAGCGACATCTTTGACCGGGTTCGCCACCTTCAGCGCGACCTAGCCCACCACCGTGGGATGTGGCATCGAACGCCGCTTCCGGACCTATTCATCGCCGAAACCGCGCTTCATCACCGGGCCGGCGTGTTGCACCACGACCGTGACTACAAACGAATTGCCGTCGTACGGCCTGGGTTTCAAGCATGCGAACTCTCTCGCGGGCGCTAGCTTCGCCCGAATCCGTGAGCGGAGGCGATAATCCTTACAGGCCATCAAAAAAGTCCTCGTCGAGCCGTAAGAGTTCGACGGTCTGCACCGCCTGGACACCGACTCGATACCGCACGAGCAGCTCGGCCAGCCGAGCGCCGTCGATGAGTTCGATCCGGGCGTTGATCCGCTCAGCTTCCTCGCGGGCACCGCGGGAAAACGATGACGTGGTGATGTAGACGCCCCGGTCGCCCTGCTTGCCCAGGAGGGCGCCGGCGAACTCGTGGATCTTCGGCCGGCCAATCGTTTGGTCGACGGCGTATCGCTTGGCCTGCACGTAGATGCGGTCCAGCCCGAGCGGGTCCTGGCTGATGATTCCGTCGATGCCAGCGTCACCGGAGGCACTCGTCCGTTCCACCGCGCCGGCTCGCCCGTAACCCATCGCCTCCAAAAGTCTGATAACCAGATCTTCAAACCCGGTGGGCGACAACGTGAGTGCCTTCTTCAGGATCTCCCCCTCGACGGCTGCCCGGTTCTCCGCAAGCGCAGCGTCGATGAGATCCTCGGGTGAGACCTGCACATCGTCCCCGGACGGTCGCTTGGCGGTCGCGTCGACTGGCTGCTTGGCTTTGGTTCGCTCACGAAAAGCGATGTACGACGGGAACTCCCGCAGCACAGCCATGTCGACGCGCTCGGGATGCGCCTTCAGGACTTGACGGCCCGTGTCCGTGACCTGGACGTGGCCCCGCGTGGGACGGTCGAGCAATCCGGCCTGCGACATGTGAGTGAGAGACCAGTGCACCCTGTCGTACATGGTCCTTTGCCGACCGCTGGGCAACATCTGCGCCCGCTCGTCGTCGGACAGACCGAACTCGTCGGACATCGCCGCGATGACGTCCTTGGCCGACTTCGCTTGTCCATCGGCAAGATACGCGAGAATCGGCCGCATCAACGTCTGGGCATCAGGGATCGTCATGGGGAGCCATTATCCAGCTGGCTTGTCAGCCCTCCGAACCGGCCAAGTTGGGTAAGTCCATCCGGGGCTCCGTGTTCTGACAGGCCCGCTGCAGGCGTCGCATCTTCCTCATCTGCCCCACGTGTACCCGGTCCCGCCGACCTAAAAGGTCGGCATATCCCTGCCATGCCGGGACGCGTGAGGCGGGTGAGACACAAGGGAACGTGCACCTCGCGCACCGGGTCGCCAGCAGCCGCGACACGCCGTCGTCCAGTGCCACACCGAATGCGGTGTCGGGCTCGGCGTCAAACGCTGCCGATCGGCCTTGCCTCGTCAGGCCGCCGACAGCACCGCCCTGGGCTCACGGTCCGCGGCTCCGCCGGGATCCGACCGGCGGCGGCTCAACCCCCTCGATCGTCTTGAGCCGGTCGACAGACCGATCGAAAGACGGCCACCGGATCGTCCCGGCAGGGGCGAGGAAGTCCGGCGTCCGAGCAAGCACCGGGCGATTGCCCTCAACGCGGAAGACAACCCGATCACCCGATTGCAGGCCGAGCGCGTCGCGCACCGCTTTCGGAACCGTCACCTGCCCCTTCGACGTGACGATGGGTTCGTCGGAGTGCCTGCTTCACCGTTGCCGTACGCCGCCCGTACCCTCACACTCTGTGGAGCTGCTCGTCGCCGCCAACCCCGCTGAAGACTCGCGCCTGCCCTACCTGATCCGGCTGCCGGTGGGCGCGGGACTGGTCTTCGCCACCTCAGACGTGTGGCCGCGCACCAAGGCGCTGTATTGCCATCGCCTCGACATCGCCGACTGGCCCGCCGACCCCGTCGTCGTCGACCGGGTCGAGCTACGCAGCTGCAGCCGCCGGGGCGCGGCCATCGACGTCGTCGCCGCCCGCGCGCGGGAGAACCGATCGCAACTGGTGCACACCATGGCGCGCGGCCGCCAGGTGGTGTTCTGGCAGAGCCCCAAAACGCGCAAACAGTCGCGGCCGGGCGTGCGCACCCCCACCGCCCGCGCCGCCGGCATCCCCGAGCTGCACATCGTCGTCGACGCCCACGAACGCTACCCCTACACCTTTGCCGACAAACCCGCGAAGACGACGCGGGAAGCCCTGCCCTGCGGCGACTACGGCCTGAAAGTGGCCGGCCAACTCGTGGCGGCCGTCGAGCGTAAAGCGTTGGCGGACCTTACTTCTGGCGTGCTGAACGGCAACCTGAAATACCAACTGACCGAACTGGCCGCGCTGCCACGGGCCGCCGTGGTGGTCGAGGACCGCTACTCGGAGATCTTCGCGCACTCCTTCGCCCGCCCGACGGCGATCGCCGATGGGCTGGCCGAATTGCAGATCGGCTTTCCCAACGTGCCGATCGTGTTCTGCCAAACCCGCAAGCTCGCCCAGGAATACACCTACCGCTATCTAGCCGCCGCCCTCACCTGGTTCGTCGACGATGCCGACGCCACCACGGTTTTCGAGCCGGCTGCCGCCGAGCCCGAGCCCAGCAGCGCCGAGCTGCGCGCGTGGGCCAAAAGCGTCGGCCTGCCGGTGTCCGACCGGGGGCGCCTGCGCCCGCAGATCCTGCAGGCCTGGCGAGCCGCCCATCCCCGGTGACTACAACACCTCGACGAGGCCTGCGGATGCTGAATCGGCCAGTGCGGCATCGAATGTGACCAACCGGCCCCCGTAGCGCGCGGCCAAGGCGATGAGATGGCAGTCGGTGACCCGACGGTGGTTGGACACCGCATCGCGATCGCCGGCGCTCCCAACGATCAGTGGCACATCGTCAGGCCAAAACGTGTGCCCGGCAAGAGAAGTCATCGCCGCCAACTGAGCGATCGCGATAGCCGGCGTGGTCGACACCTGCATCACACTGCGATTGCTTGAAATTCGGACATACCCTGCCTCGGTGATCGGCGTGGTGGCCCACCCATTCGAGGAGAACTGCGTGAACCATCGCTGCGCGGCCGCATGGTGAACGTGATTCGGCCAGCCCAGCGCGATCAGCACATTGACATCGAGCAGTGCCGTCACACGTCGTCCTCGAGCGCGCGGACGACATCCTCGGAAGTCACCGTCGGCGCATCCGGCGGAACATCAAAAACCGGAAATCCGTCAACCTCGACAATCCCAACCGGACGGAGCGACCTACGCGCCAACTCAGAAATTACCGCGCCGACTGACTTGCCCTCCGACCGCGCGATGCTACGAGCATCTTCTAGAACATCATCATCAATCTGCAACGTGGTGCGCATAGCATCATGTTTACGGGGCTTGGGCCAGCTTTCACGCGTCTTCGGCGACCCCCTGCAGCACACTGTCGCCGTTGACGGTGCCATTCAAAGCCGAAGCGTCCCGCGGTACCTCGAAGGCCGGCAGCGCGGCACCTACCGTGGCGACGGCGTTGCGCGCGGCCTCCATCCGGGCCAATGCCGCCTGGGTGAACACCGACAACCCCAGGTCGGGGTTGTATCCGTGGATCTCTTTGACGTCGAGCTGGGCAAGAAAGTAGATGATCTCCTTGGAAACCAGTTGACCCGGCACCAGTACCGGGAAGCCGGGCGGGTAGGGCACCACGAACGTGGTGGATACCAGAGTCTTGCCCTCGGCCAGCCGGCGCCCGGCCAAGCCGATCTGCATGTACTCACGGTCGGCCTCTTCGTAGCCGGCGTAGAAAGCCGACCGCATGTCACCGAAAGAGCTGGCGTCGTCGGGGCGGAAGGCAAGGTCGAACTCGCTGAAATCTGGTAGATGCGGCAGATCCTGCGTGATCTCCTCGACGTGGCGTCGGTGTAGAGCAAGGTCGGCCCCGCTGGCCGCCTTCTGGCTGCGGTCCAGATCGATCGCCACCCGACGCAACACATCGAGCAGATAGTGCACGCTCGACCAGGTGACGCCGATCGTGAAGATCAGCAACACGCTGTTGATAGACGTTTTGTTGATCTGGATGCCGAATCGCTCCATCAGGATCTTCTCGCGGAAGTCGTACCCGTTCATCCCGGTCGCCCCGATAAACAGGGTGAGCCGCGTCGGATCGAGCACGAATTGATCGGACCGCCAGGCTTCGTTCCAATCGGCCAGAGCCCCCTGCCTGACCTGACGGTACGAGCTGACCGTCGAGGACCGAAAGGCATCGGGAACCAGGTCGGACTCGTCAAGGATGCGGAACCACTTGCTGATCAGCCGGTCTTTGCGGACGCGATGGCGGAACACCAGCGCCATGTTGTAAACATGGCGGACCAGCTCGAACCCTTCGATGTCAACCTGTCGGCGCGCCAAGTCCAACGAGGCGAGAAGTTGCTGGTTGGGCGAGGTCGAGGTGTGGGTCAAGAATGCCTCACCGAACGCGTCCCGGGTGAGCGCTTTGAAATCCTGGTCGCGCACGTGGATCATCGATGCCTGCCGTAGCGCGGACAGCGACTTGTGAGTCGAATGCGTCGCATACACTCGGACCCGAGCGCGGTTGGGGTCTGGCAACAGCCGGTGATCAACCCACTCGGAGCGGTCCACTCCGTCCATCGACGCACACCAATTCCGGTATTCCTCAGCGTATTCCGCAGTGGACAACATCTGCTCGAGTCGCTCGGCAGCAATCATCGCGGTCCGCTGCCGGGCCCAGGGCACCGCCGTCGCAAACGCATACCACGCCTCGTCCCACAAAAAGCAGATGTCCGGTTTGATCGCTAGCACCTCCTCCATCACCCGGCGCGGGTTGTACACCACGCCGTCAAACGTGCAGTTGGTGAGCAACAGCATGCGCACCCGGTGCAGCTGTCCGGCGGCCTCGAGGTCCAGCAGCGCCTGCTTGATGGTACGCAACGGCACGGCACCATAAATCGCGTACTGCGGCAGCGGATATGCGTCGAGGTACATCGGGTACGCGCCGGCAAGTACCAGGCCGTAGTGGTGCGACTTGTGGCAATTGCGGTCGATGAGCACGATGTCGCCGGGGCGGGTCAGGGCCTGCACGACGATCTTGTTGGCGGTCGATGTTCCGTTGGTGACGAAGTAGGTCTGGTTGGCGTTCCAGGTCACCGCGGCTTTGTCCATCGCCGTCTTGATGTTGCCATGCGGGTCCAGCAGCGAGTCCAGTCCACCAGAGGTTGTCGAGGTCTCGGCCATGAAGATGTTGCGGCCGTAGAACTCGCCCATGTCGTGCAGTGACTTGGAGTTGAAGATGCTGGCGCCGCGCGCGACGGGAAGGGCATGAAATTGGCCGACCGGCGCCGCCGCATAGGCCCGCAGCGCATCGAAAAACGGTGTGGCATAACGGTTTCGTAAACCCGCGAGCACCGTGCTGTGCAGGTCGGTGACGTCGTTGAGCCGGTAGAAGGTGCGGTCGTAGACGTCGGGCTCGTCCTGGGTCTCGGCGGCGATCGACTCGTCGGTGAGCAGATAGAGGTCGATGTGGGGCCGCAACTCACGGATCCACTCGGCGCATTCCACCCAGTCGTGGGTCTCGTTTGCCACCGCTTCGTCGCCATCGGTGCCCAGCAGCGTGGTCATCAGCGGCACCCGGTCGCGGGACCGCAGCGGCAGGTCGTGACGGATGATCGCCGCCTGAATCTCGCCATTCAGCGCCACCGCGGTGATGGCATCTTCGATGCTGGCCACCACGAGCAACTCGAACTGCACCTCGTCGGCCGGATTGCGCAACTGCCGCAGGCACTCGGCCAAGCTGTCCGGAGCCGTCGCCGGGGAGTCGTCGGCGAGCAGCACGGTGTAGAACTGCTGCTGTTTGGCCTGCGCTACCAGCTCCTGCTCCGCCAGTGACGCGGAGGTGTCGAACAGCGCTGTGCGGTCGCCGTATTCGGACAGCAGTCGTACGGCCAACGACACTTCCTCGGTAAGCCGCACCGTGGAATGACTATCCAGATGAGCGCGGAAAGTCGCCAGATTCTGTGCCCCCGGATACAGCCAGTACCGCTCATAGGCGCCGATGCGGTCCATCAGCCGCTTCGCCCGAGCCACGTCGTGTGTGGTGTCGAGCCCGGCGAGGTCGACCTCCGCCAGGTGACGACACGCGTCATCGAGCAGGTTCCAGGTGTCCAGGCGGGTGTAGGACGGGTTGGCCACCGCGGCCAGCGCGGAGACATGCAGCCGTCGCGGGCGGACGCTGTTTGGGTTCATGTCGTCACCTGTTCTCTGGTGCGGGTAGCGCCGTAGAGTGCAACCAGGCAATTATCGCGCGCAGGACCGGGTCAGTCAGCTAAGTCGTCGCTGTCCGCGATCCGCCGATTAGCCCGATTCCCGGAGTTGTCCACCCAGCGCAGCACCGGCAGCTGCGAAAGCTCCCGGCGGCGTGCCGGCAGATCGGTGACGTCACCCAGCGAGCGCACCACGGCCTGCGTCAGGCCCATGATGGCGGCCATCACCGGTAGCAGCGGCTGCAACGGCTTTGCCGCCGTGCGAACAGTGCTGATGCGGCGTGCCAAGATCAGGCGTTCGATCGCGTGATACAGCCAGGCGCCGACACCCAGCGCGTAGATCGACATTGCCGAGGCGACAATGGTCAGCCCGTAGGCGGCGCACACCACGGCACCGAGCACCACCGTCGCAGCCAGGACGGCCGCGACCACGACGCGCAGCTCGAGCCGGGTCATCACGCCCCCCCACGCACCGCTTGAGCGGCCGCACGCAGCTGCGGGGTCACCAGCATGACCTGGCCCAGCACCCCGTTGACAAAGCCCGGCGAGTCGTCGGTCGACAGCTCCTTGGCCAGCTGGACGGCCTCGTCGACGACCACCGGCTCCGGCACATCCGCCGCGTGGAGCAGCTCCCATACCGAGACGCGCAGAATGGCGCGATCCACGGCGGGCAACCGGTCCAGCGTCCAGCCCCGCAGATGCGCGGTGATCAGGTCGTCGATGTGGGCGGCGTGTTCACTGACCCCTCGAGCCACCGCGGCCGTGTACGGATGTAGCCGGGCAATGTCGGGCTTCGCTTCGGCCAGCGCGGCACGGGTGTCGACCACCTCGGCCGCGCTGATGCCGCGGACCTCGGCCTCGAACAGCAGGTCCACCGCGCGCTTACGGGCCTGATGTCGTCCGCGAACCGGCTTTCTGTCCGACATCGTCAGGCGTTGACCCGGCCCAGGTAGCTACCGTCGCGCGAATCCACCTTTAGTTTGTCTCCGGTATTGATGAACAGCGGCACGTTGATCTGGGCTCCGGTCTGAAGGGTGGCCGGCTTGGTGCCCGCGCTGGACCGGTCGCCCTGCAAGCCGGGCTCGGTGTGAGTGACCTCGAGCTCGACGGTCACCGGCAGCTCGATGTATAGCGGCACGCCGTTGTGGAACGCCACCTGCACCGGCATGCCCTCCAGCAGGAACCGTGCCGCGTCCCCGACCAGGGCCTCCGGCAGCGGGTGCTGCTCGTAGTCTTGGCTGTCCATGAACACGAAGTCCGAGCCGTCGCGGTAAAGGTAGGTGGTATCGCGCCGGTCGACGGTGGCGGTGTCCACCTTCACCCCGGCGTTGAACGTCTTGTCGACGACCTTGCCCGAGAGCACGTTCTTCAACTTGGTGCGCACGAACGCCGGACCCTTGCCCGGTTTGACGTGCTGGAACTCGGTGATTGTCCACAGCTGGCCGTCGATTACCAGGACCAGCCCGTTCTTGAAGTCAGCAGTGGTCGCCACGTGGGTCTCCTACAGAATGGCCAGTTCTTTGGGGAACCGGGTCAACAATTCCGGGGTCTGCCCGGCGGTTTCAGGCATTTTCGGCGTCCCGCCAGCCACTACCAATGTGTCCTCGATGCGGACACCGCCGCGGCCGGGTAAATAGACACCGGGCTCCACGGTCACCACGGAGCCCGCCAGTAGTGTACCGGCGGATGTGACCCCGATGCCCGGCGCTTCATGTATCTGCAGGCCAACACCGTGTCCCAGTCCGTGACCGAAGTGCTCGCCGTAGCCGGCGTCGGCGATCAGCTGGCGCGCTGCAGCGTCCACCCCCCGCAGCTCGGCACCCGGCAGCAACGCCTGCCGACCGGCCTGTTGCGCCTCGGCCACCAGCTGATAGATCTCTAGCTGCCAGTCGGCGGCCTTGCCCAACACGAAGGTGCGGGTCATATCGGAGTGGTACCCGGCGACCAGGGCGCCGAAGTCGATCTTCACGAAATCGCCGACCTGCAGCACCGCGTCGGTCGGCCGGTGGTGCGGGATCGCCGAATTGGCCCCGGCAGCCACGATCGTCTCGAATGACACCGCGTCAGCGCCATGATCGAGCATCAGGGCCTCCAGCTCGCGGCTCACCTGCCGTTCGGTTCGGCCCGGCCGCAGGCCGCCGCGGGCCACCAAGTCGGTCAGCGCGGCATCGGCTGCTTCGCAGGCTAGTCGCAGCAGCGCCAGCTCGCCGGCGTCTTTAACCTCGCGCAGTGACTCCACAGTTCCGGATGCCCGCACCAACTCGGTGTTCTTGCCCTCCAGCGCGCCCGCCAAGGCGTCCAGGCCGTCCACCGTGACCACGTGGCTCTCGAAGCCCAGCTTTCCCACGCCGGCCTCGCCGGCCCGGCCGGCCAGGTAGCGCCCGACCGCGCGCTCGATAGCCACTTCGAGGTCGGGCGCTTGCGAGGCGGCCTGAGTGCGGTACCGGCCGTCGGTGGCCAACACGGCATCGCGCTCATCGGCGAACACCAGCAATGCGCCGTTGGACCCGCTGAAGCCTGATAGATATCGCACGTTTATCAGGTCGCTGATCAGCATCGCATCCAACCCGGAGGCAGCGATTTGTGCTTTCAGCTTGTCTCGACGCTGGGAATGTGTCACGACCCTTGACGGTACTCGCTACGCTGAATGCCCATGACTAACTGGATGCTGCGCGGGTTGGCGTTCGCCGCCGCGATGGTGGTTCTCCGCCTGTTCCAGGGGGCATTGATCAACGCGTGGCAGATGCTGTCCGGGCTGATCAGCCTGGTGCTACTGCTGCTCTTCGCGATCGGAGGGGTGGTGTGGGGTGTGATGGACGGGCGCGCCGACGCCAAGGCGAGCCCTGACCCCGACCGCCGCCAAGACCTGGCCATGACCTGGCTGTTGGCCGGCCTGGTAGCCGGCGCGCTCAGCGGCGCGGTGGCCTGGCTCATTTCGCTGTTCTACAAAGCGATCTACACCGGGGGCCCAATCAACGAGCTGACCACGTTCGCGGCCTTCACCGCGCTCATCGTCTTTCTGGTCGGGATCGTCGGGGTAGCCGTGGGCCGGTGGCTGGTGGACCGGCAGCTGGCGAAGGCACCGGTGCGACACCACGGGCTTGCCGCTGAACACGAGCGGGCCGCCGACACCGATGTATTCTCCGCCGTTCGCGCCGACGACAGTCCGACCGGGGAGATGCAGGTCGCGCAGCCTGAGGCACAAACCGCGGCCGTCGCCACGGTCGAACGTGAGGCACCCACCGAGGTGATCCGCACCACCGAAAGCGATACACCCACCGAGGTTATCCGCACCGACACCGAGGCGGACCAGACCAAGCCCGGCGACGAGCCCAAGAAGGATTAACCCTCACGTCCCGACATGCTCAGCTAGGTACCGCAGGGCCAGCAGGTAGCCCTGGATGCCGAGCCCGACGATCACCCCGGTCGCGATGGGGCTGAGGTAGGAGTGGCGGCGGAACTCCTCACGCGCATGCACGTTGGAGATATGCACCTCGATCAGCGGAGCGCTCAGCTCCGCGCAGGCATCGCGCAGTGCCACCGACGTGTGCGTCAGACCGCCGGCGTTGAGGATCACGGGTTCGGCCGCATCGGCGGCCTGATGAATCCAGTCCAGCAGCTGGGCTTCGCTATCACTTTGCCGCACAACGGCTTTGAGTCCGAGCTCGGCGGCCTCACGCTCGATCAGAGCGACCAGCTCGTCGTGGGTGGTGCCGCCATAGACGGCGGGCTCGCGCCGGCCCAACCGGCCCAGGTTGGGGCCGTTGATCACGTTCACGATCAGTTCGCTCATGGGGCGCAAACTCCGGCGTAGGCGGTTACCAGCAGACCGGGGTCCGGTCCCACCATTCGGCCCGGCTTGGCCAATCCGTCGAGCACCACGAACCGCAACACACCCGCCCGAGTCTTCTTGTCGCCGGCCATGATTTCCAGCAGCTGGGGCAGCGCGTCCGGGTCGTAGCTGACCGGCAATCCCAACGAGGACAGGATGGTGCGGTGGCGCTGCGCGGTCGCGTCGTCGAGCCGCCCGGCAAGCCTGGCCAGCTCGGCCGCGAACACCAGCCCCACCGACACGGCGGCGCCGTGGCGCCACCGGTAGCGTTCCCGGCGCTCGATCGCGTGGCCTAATGTGTGGCCGTAGTTGAGGATTTCGCGCAGCTCGGATTCCTTTTCGTCGGCGGCGACCACCTCGGCCTTGACGGTGATCGCGCGCCGGATCAGCTCGGGCAGCACGTCGCCGGCCGGGTCGAGTGCGGCCTGCGGGTCAGCTTCGATGAGATCCAGGATCACCGGGTCGGCGATGAAGCCGGCCTTGACCACTTCGGCCATGCCGCAGATCATTTCGTCGCGTGGCAAGGTTTGCAGCGTCGCCAGGTCCACCAGGACCGCCAACGGCTGATGAAACGCCCCGACCAGGTTCTTGCCGGCGTCGGTGTTGATGCCGGTCTTGCCGCCGACGGCCGCATCGACCATGCCCAGCAGTGTGGTGGGCAGGTGCACAATCGAGACGCCGCGCAGCCAGGTGGCCGCCGCGAACCCGGCGACGTCGGTGGCGGCCCCGCCGCCGAGGCTGACCAGGGCGTCTTTGCGGCCGATTCCGATGCGGCCCAACACCTCCCAGATGAATCCCACGACGGGCAGGTCCTTGCCGGCCTCGGCGTCGGGGATCTCGATGCGGTGCGCGTCGACGCCCTTGCCGGCCAAGCGCTTTCGGATCTCTTCCGCGGTCTCGGCTAGTCCGGGCTGATGCACGACGGCGACCTTGTGCCGGTCGGCCAGCAGGTCTTCCAGCTCGTCGAGCAGGCCGGTACCGATGACCACCGGGTATGGCGGATCGACGGCCACCTGCACGGTCACGGGTGCGCCGATATCGGTCATGTGGCCGCCTCGCTGGGGCTGGGAACCTGCAGCCGCGACAGGATATGGCGGACCACCGCCCCGGGGTTGCGGCGATTGGTGTCCACTCGCATGGTCGCGACGCGCCGGTACAGCGGTGCCCGCTTGGCCATCAGCGCGCGGTATTTTTCGGCGCGGTCGGGGCCGGCCAGCAGTGGGCGCACGGTGTTGCCGCCGGTGCGGCGCACGCCCTCGGCGGCGCTGATCTCCAGGTAGACGACGGTGTGGCCGGCCAGCGCCGCGCGCACACCGGGGCTGGTCACCGCGCCGCCGCCGAGCGACAGCACACCGTCGTGGTCGGCCAGTGCCGCGCGCACCACGTCCTCCTCGATACGTCGGAACTCCTGCTCCCCGTCGGTGGCGAAGATGTCGGCGATGCTGCGTCCGGTCCGCTGCTCGATCGCGACGTCGGTGTCGAGCAGGCCGACCCCGAGCGCCTTGGCCAGCCGGCGCCCGATGGTGGACTTGCCGGAGCCCGGCAGGCCGACGAGAACCGCTTTGGGTGCCATCTGTTAACCGGAGACCCGCGCGGCCGGTGCTTCGCGGTCGGCGACGCTGCGCTGGTAGGCGGCGATGTTGCGCTGGGTTTCGGCCAGCGAATCCCCGCCGAATTTTTCCAGCGCCGCCCGGGCCAGCACCAACGCCACCATGGTCTCCACCACGACCCCGGCCGCCGGCACCGCGCACACATCCGAGCGCTGATGGATGGCGACGGCCTCATCGCCGGTCGCCAGGTCGACGGTGGCCAGCGCGCGCGGCACCGTGGAGATCGGCTTCATCGCCGCACGCACCCGCAGCGGCTGCCCGTTGGTCATCCCGCCTTCCAGCCCCCCGGCCCGGTTGGTGGAGCGGACGACGCCGTCGGGCCCGGGGTACATCTCGTCGTGGGCGCGGCTGCCGCGGCGGCGCGCGGTCTGGAATCCGTCGCCGATCTCCACGCCCTTGATCGCCTGGATGCCCATGACGGCGGCGGCCAGCTGGCTGTCGAGCCGATGGTCGCCGCTGGTGAACGACCCCAGCCCCACCGGCAGGCCCAGCGCGACCGCCTCCACCACGCCGCCGAGGGTGTCGCCGTCTTTCTTGGCCGCCTCGATTTGGGCGATCATGTCCGCCTCGGCGGCCTTGTCGTAGGCGCGTACCGGGCTGGCGTCGATGGCGGGTAGGTCCTCGGCCCGCGGCGGCGGACCCTCGTAGGGTGCCGACGCGCCGATCGAGATGACGTGGGAGAGCACCTCGACACCCAGCGCCTGCCTCAGGAATGCCCGTGCGACCGTGCCCGCCGCGACCCGGGCGGCGGTCTCGCGGGCGCTGGCCCGCTCCAGCACCGGCCGCGCGTCGTCGAAGCCGTATTTGAGCATGCCCGCGTAGTCGGCGTGGCCCGGCCGCGGCCGGGTGAGCGGGGCGTTGCGTGCGACGTCGGCCAGCTCGGCGGGGTCGACCGGGTCGGCGGCCATCACGGTCTCCCATTTGGGCCATTCGGTGTTGCCGATCTCGATGGCGATGGGCCCGCCCAGGGTGCTGCCGTGGCGTATCCCGGACAGCACGGTCACCGCGTCGCGCTCGAACGTCATCCGTGCGCCGCGGCCGTAGCCCAGCCGGCGTCGGGCCAGCTGGTCGGCGATGTCGGCCGAGGTGACGTGCACGCCGGCGACCATGCCTTCGACCACGGCCACCAAGGCGCGGCCGTGTGACTCCCCCGCGGTGATCCAGCGCAACACCTGACCATCTTCCCATGCGCCGCCGGCGGCCACCGCACGTCAACGCACCCACTCCGTGCGATCGCGGTGATGTGCGGCCCCCCGGATGCCCCGCTAGCATCCCTGGCGTGGAAGTGGCTGGCGGCACCCGGGCCCGGCTGCGGGTCACAGCCGATGGTTTGCAGGCGCTGGCCGGGCGGTGCGCGACCCTGGCCGGCGAATTGTCGGCCGCGGTCGCGCCGTCGGGGGCGGTGTTGTCGTGGCAGGCCAACGCGGTCGCGGTGAACGCCGCGCATGCCCGCGCGGGTGCGGCCGCCGCGGCTGTGAGCGCCCGAATGCGGGCCACCGCCGCCGCGCTGGGGCAGGCCGCCCGCCGGTACGCGGGCCAGGACACCGCAGCGGCGGCCGCCCTGGGGGCGGTACGCCCGTGGGGGACCCACTGATGGCTACGTCGGGGCTGCCGCCGCTGTCGGCGGTGCAGTCGACGAGCTTTGCGCATCTGAGCGAGGCCGCCGCCCACTGGCGGCGGCTGGCCACGCGGTGGGAGCGCGCCTTAGCCGAGGTGCGCGATTCGATGCGCCGACCCGGCGGCACCGACTGGGAGGGCCAGGCCGCGGCCCGCGCCCACTACCGGTCGACCGTCGACGTGGTGACGATCGGTCGCGCGGTGGACCGGCTGCATGACGCCGCCGCCGTCGCCGGCCGGGGGAAGACCAGCTGGAGGCCAACCGGCGGGCGGTGCTGGACGCTGTCAGCGACGCCCGCCGGGACGGGTTTGCCGTCGGTGAGGATTACACGGTCACCGACCGCTCCACGGGTGGCTCACGCCAGCAGCGGGCGGCGCGTCTGGGCCAAGCCCAGGGGCACGCCGACTTTATCCGGCATCGGGTGGGCGCGCTGCTGGCCACCGACCGCGATATCGCGACCCGGGTCAGCGCCGCCACCCAAGGCCTCGATGAGCTGGCGTTCGAAGACGTGCCCGGGGTCGACACCCCGGCCGAGGATGGGGTGCAGGCGGTGGATTTCCGCCAGGCCCCGCCACCGGGAGCCCCCGGGGGCATGTCCTCCGGCGACATCGACGCGATCGACGCGGCCAATCGCGCCCTGCTGCAAGACATGCTGGCGGAGTACAGCCGGCTGCCCGACGGGCAGGTGAAAACCGACCGGCTGGCCGACATCGCGGCCATCCAAGAGGCGCTGAGGGTGCCCGACTCGCATTTGATCTATGTGGCCAGGCCGGACGACCCCGCCGACATGATCCCGGCGGTCACCGCGGTCGGCGATCCGTTCACCGCCGATCACGTGTCGGTGACGGTCCCCGGGGTGTCGGGAACCACCCGTCAGACCATCGCCACCATGACCCAAGAAGCCCGTGGGCTACGAGAAGAAGCGAGAGTGATCGCCCACAGCGTGGGTGAAAGTGAGAATGTGGCGACCATAGCGTGGGTGGGGTATCAGCCGCCGCCGGTGCTCGCGTCGTGGAACACCGTCGATGACGATCTCGCGCAGGCCGGCGCTCCGAAGTTGGAGGCGTTTTTGCGGGATCTGCAGGCGGGATCGCACAATCCGGGTCACACGACGGCGTTGTTCGGGCATTCCTACGGGTCGTTGCTGTCGGGGATCGCGTTGAAGGATGGCGCCAGTTCACTGGTCGACAATGCGGTGCTGTATGGCTCGCCGGGGTTTGACGCGACCTCACCGGCCAAGCTGGGCATGAACGACCACAACTTCTTCGTGATGACCACACCCGATGACCCCATCCGGTATCCGGCGCGCCTGGCACCCCTGCACGGGTGGGGATCAGACGGCGCCGACACCATCGGCACTGTAGGCCGCCAAGGCACCCCTGCACGGGTGGGGATCAGACCCCAACGAGATCATCGCCGGATCCCCGGACCGCTACCGCTTCACCCATCTGCAGACCGACGCGGGATCCACTCCGCTGGGTGATCACAAGACCGCCGCCAGCGGGCACTCGCAATACGGCCAAGACCCGCTGCAACGGATGACCGGCTACAACCTGGCGACCATCCTGCTCAACCGGCCCGATCTGGCGGTGCGCGAAAGCCCACAGCAGTGATCGCACCACAACCGATTTCCCGAACGCTCCCGCGGTGGCAGCGCATCGTCGCGCTGACCATGATCGGCATATCAACCGCCCTGATAGGTGGCTGCACCATGGATCACAACCCTGACACATCACGGCGCCTGACCGGCGAGCAGAAGATCCAGCTCATCGACAGCATGCGCAACAAGGGCTCCTACGAGGCCGCCCGGGAGCGCCTAACCGCCACCGCCCGGATCATCGCCGACCGCGTCAGTGCGGCCATCCCGGGCCAAACCTGGAAATTCGACGACGATCCCAACATACAACAGTCTGACCGAAACGGAGCACTGTGCGACAAGCTCACCGCGGATATCGCGCGGCGGCCGATCGCCAACAGCGTAATGTTCGGCGCCACGTTCTCGGCCGAGGACTTCAAGATTGCCGCCAATATCGTGCGGGAGGAAGCCGCCAAGTACGGTGCGACCACCGAGTCGTCGCTATTTAACGAATCGGCCAAGCGCGACTACGACGTGCAGGGCAACGGCTACGAATTCCGACTCCTGCAAATCAAATTCGCCACACTTAACATCACCGGCGATTGTTTTCTGTTGCAGAAGGTGCTCGACCTGCCGGCCGGACAACTCCCCCCGGAACCACCCATCTGGCCAACGACCTCGACGCCACATTGATCGCACCACAACCGATTCCCCGAACGCTCCCACGGTGGCAGCGCATCGTCGCGCTGACCATGATCGGCATATCAACCGCGCTGATAGGTGGCTGCACAATGGATCAAAGCCCTGACACATCACGGCGCCTGACCGACGAGCAGAAGATCCAGCTCATCGACAGCATGCGCAACAAAGGCTCCTACGAGGCCGCCCGGGAACGCCTCACCGCCACCGCCCGGATCATCGCCGACCGCGTCAGTGCGGCCATCCCGGGCCAAACCTGGAAATTCACCGAAGATCCCGCCGGGCGAAAGGCCGATCGGGAAGGTTTGTCGTGCAAGGAACTCACCGGCGATATCGCCCGGCGGCCGATCGCCGACGCAGTTATCTTTGGTACTGCGTTCTCGGCGGAGGACTTCAAGATTGCCGCCAATATCGTGCGGGAGGAAGCCGCCAAGTACGGTGCGACCACCGAGTCGTCGCTATTTAACGAATCGGCCAAGCGCGACTACGACGTGCAGGGCAACGGCTACGAATTCCGACTCCTGCAAATCAAATTCGCCACACTTAACATCACCGGCGATTGTTTTCTGTTGCAGAAGGTGCTCGACCTGCCGGCCGGACAACTCCCCCCGGAACCACCCATCTGGCCAACGACCTCGACGCCAACCCCGTGAGCACCACCATCGTTGCTGGCGTGATCCAGGGTCACCTGCCGGTGATCCTGCCCACGCGCAGGCGGGCTCGCGATCTCGGGCACACGACGGCGTTATTTCGGGCGCAAACGCTCCAATGCATATATCTCAGTATCGAATACCTATATGTTTGCTCCATGTCTCGGCGTACAACGATCGACATCGATGACATACTGCTGGCCCGCGCGCAAGCGGCGCTCGGTACCACCGGGCTGAAGGACAGGGTCGATGCCGCTTTGCGAGCCGCGGTGCGCTAGTCGGCGCGCACTCGGCTCGCCGCGCGAATCGCCTCGGGTGCCGGCATCGATCGGTCCGAGGCGCTGCTTGCCCAGACGCGTCCCGCGCGGTGATGGTGTTCTGCGTCGACACCAGCGCGTGGCATCACGCGGCGCGGCCGGAAGTTGCGCGCCGATGGTTGGCGGCCTTGTCCGCGGACCAGATCGGCATCTGCGACCACGTGCGGTTGGAGATCCTGTACTCGGCGAACTCCGCTACCGACTACGACGCGCTCGCCGACGAACTCGACGGCTTGGCCCGTATACCAGTCGGTGCCGAAACCTTTACGCGCGCATGCCAAGTCCAGCGTGAGCTTGCCCACGTCGCCGGTCTGCATCACCGCAGCGTGAAGATCGCCGATCTTGTCATCGCCGCGGCGGCCGAACTTTCAGGCACCATCGTGTGGCATTACGACGAGAACTATGACCGGGTCGCCGCCATCACCGGCCAACCTACGGAGTGGATCGTGCCGCGCGGGACCCTTTAACCGCTGATAGGCGCCATCACTGGATGTATGGTGATGTCATGCGGACTCAGGTGACCCTGGGCAAAGAGGAGCTTGAGCTGCTCGATCGTGCCGCCAAGGCGAGTGGCGCATCGCGGTCCGAACTCATCCGACGCGCAATTCACCGTGCCTACGGGACTGGATCCAAGCAGGAACGGCTCGCCGCGCTCGACCACAGCCGTGGCTCGTGGCGAGGACGGGACTTCACCGGCACCGAGTATGTCGACGCCATTCGGGGCGACCTCAACGAACGACTTGCTCGGCTCGGTCTGGCGTGAAGCTGATCGACACCACCATCGCGGTCGACCACCTTCGCGGCGAACCCGCGGCAGCCGTGCTGCTCGCCGAACTGATAAACAACGGTGAGGAGATCGCGGCCAGCGAGCTGGTCCGATTCGAACTCCTCGCCGGTGTGCGGGAAAGCGAACTCGCGGCGCTCGAGGCCTTCTTCTCGGCAGTGGTGTGGACCCTGGTGACCGAGGACATTGCCCGGATCGGCGGACGACTCGCCCGTCGATACCGGTCCAGCCACCGCGGTATCGACGACGTGGACTACCTGATCGCTGCGACCGCCATTGTGGTCGACGCCGACCTGCTCACCACCAATGTGCGCCACTTCCCGATGTTCCCGGATCTGCAGCCGCCGTACTGAGCACCCCCTGGGGCATCAGCCTTGGTCGGCGATGAGTTGTTCGATGAGCTCGACGATGCGCTGTTGGCCGGCGGCGGCCCCGTCCAGCTTGCCTCGCATCTCGGTGAATCCGTCGTCGACTCGACTAAAACGTTCTTCTACGTGACTGAAACGTTCGGTCATCTCTTCCCGCAGGGCGGTGAAATCTTCTCGCAGGGCGTTGAAGCTACCGATTGTAGCTCGCCGGAAGTCGCGGAACTCGCCAACGAACTCCGTGACATCGCGATCGGCCGCGCCGGCTAGCACGCGAGCGGCGGCGGCATCCTGTTCGCTGGCCCGCACGCGGTCAGCCAGCTCACGCACTTGGGATTCCAGCGCGGTGACCCGTTGTTCGAGGTTCTCGGGCAGCACGAGCGAATCCTACCGCGATTCAACGCAACGCAGCCCTGTCCCGGGCGGACACCGGCATTGGGTGCACGTCGGATAAGCAGGGCTGAGCGGGGCTCGGCTCTACTCGGGTCTTACCTCGACAAATCCGGCCGCGCTGAAGTCACCATCGAAGGCATACGCATTTTGGATGCCTTTCTTTCGCATCACCGCGAAGCTCGTGGCATCGACGAACGAGTACTCTCGCTCGTCGTGGCGTACAAGCCATTCCCATGCCTGCTCTTCCAGGTCGGCTGTTACGTGCTCGACGCGAACGACGGTGCTCAAGCGGATTGCAGCGGCGGCAACCGCCGCGCGGTGACCGCAGCGCCGGTTGAGCAGCGTCCAGGTCTCGCCCAGGACATGGTTGGAGGTCATCACCACGGGCGGTTTGCTGGCCCACAACCTCTTCGCGGTGCCGTGCCGAGCGTCGCCGGCGTTGCCAAGTGCAGCCCAGAAGGACGTGTCGACGAAGATCATTCGTGCTTTCCGTAAACCACGTCGTCGACGGACGCGGACAAGTCGGCTTCCCCCACGAACGATCCGACGAAGGCATCGACCGGATCTGGGCCCGGCTGCCGGAGGTGCTCAGCGACGTACTCCCGGATCAGCGCCGCCTTCGACGTCCGCCGCCGTCGCGCTTCAACAGCAAGCGCTCGGTCAACGTCTTCGTCGATGTAGATCTGCAGCCTTTTCACATGGCAAATATACGCCACTAGCATAATGCTGTATACATCGGTAGCTGAGAATCGGATGCTTGCCGCTGGCTGCCGAGTTTGTTGAACTCGCCGCCGTGGTGACCTGGATGAAGTGTGCCCGCCGAAACTGCCGCCGCCCGACTAGGCGACTGGCCAAAGCGATGACAGTGCTGACTTCTGTACAGGGGCGAAGCGAGTGTCCGCCCCTTTACGCGCGTCGTAATCAGCCGCTGAGTTCGCCATGGTTCCCATGCAAGATCGCTCACGTTCGAGCCCGGCGCGCGGTGACCGACATGAAACTCCCGTTACGAGCAAGCATGCGGCAACGCCGCCTCGACGGCGACGGTCCAAGCTGTCCTCTGAACGAATCAGGTTGCGCTAAGCCAAGATTCGTTGTCAAACGACCTCTGGTCTACACTGATATCGCGCCAATCTCAGCCCAGCAGCGCCAACCCCACCGCCCCCAGGCTGGCCACACACATCGACGGCCCGTGCGGCAGGGTGCGGACACCCCATGGCGTCACCATCACGCCGCACACCGCGGTCAGCAGCGGCGCGGCCAGCGCCGCCAGAAACCACACCTCGACCCCGAAGCAGCCGGTCAGCCCGCCCAGACCGATCGCCAGCTTGACGTCACCGGCGCCCATCGCGGCGGGCAAAGCCAGGTGCACCAGCAGGTACACCCCGGCCAAGGCGGCCGCCCCGGCCAGCGCCGGCACACCGCGGCCGGCAAGGCCCGCGAAGAGCAGGATCACCCCCGCCCCGGGCAGGGTGAGCCAGTTGGGTAGCCGGCGCTGCCGGACGTCGCAAACGCACAACACTCCCATCCAGGCCAACACCGCCGCCGCCAGCATGCTGGGGCACGCTAGTCCAACGCGGCCAGCGCGCAAGTCATCGCTTCGCGGGGGGCGGGTAGCCCGGTGAACTGCTCCACCTGCGCGAACGCCTGATGCAGCAACATCTGCAGCCCGCTGATCACCCGCCCGCCCGCCGATCCGACCGCGGCGGCCAGCGGTGTGGGCCACGGATCGTAGATGGCGTCCAACAGCACCGGGATCGCGGCCAAGGTGCCGGCATACCCCGCGGCCACCTCCGCTGGAATGGTGCTGACCAGCACTTCCGCGGCGGCCACCGCATCGGCCAACCCACCGCTGTCGAACGCGCAGAACCGGGTCGCCACGCCGACCCGTGTGCCCAGGTCCACCAGCCGGGCCGCCTTGTCCGAGTTGCGCGCCACCACGGTGATGTCGGTGACCCCGAGTTCGGCCAGCCCCACCACGGCCGCCGGTGCGGTCCCCCCGGACCCCAGCACCAGCGCGTGTCCAGCAGCCGCCCCCAACGCCCCGGCCACCCCGTCGATGTCGGTGTTGTCGGCCCGCCAGCCATGCGGCGTCCGAACCAGGGTGTTGGCCGAACCGACAAGGTCCGCGCGTGCGGTGCGCTCGTCGGCGAACCGCAGGGCGGCGAACTTGCCCGGCATGGTCACCGAAACACCGACCCACTCCGGTCCGAAACCACCGACCACGACGGGCAACTCGGCCGCACCGCATTCGATGCGCTCATAGGTCCAGTCGTGCAGCCCCAACGCCCGGTAGGCGGCCAGGTGCAGCTGCGGGGAGCGGGAATGCGCGATCGGCGAACCAAGCACGCCGGCTTTTTTGGGACCTTCGCTCATCGCGCGCTGTCGAGGACACCGTTGTGTTTGGCCAGCTCGATGTTCGCCAGATGCTGCTGATAGTCCCTGGTGAACAGCGTCGTGCCCTGGGAATCGATGGTGACGAAGTACAGCCAGTCGCCAGGTACTGGATGCTCGGCGGCGCGCAGCGCGTCGACGCCGGGCGAACAGATCGCGGTGGCCGGCAGCCCCTGGGCCATGTAGGTGTTCCACGGTGTGCGCTGGGCACGGTCGGTGTCGCTGGTGGCCACCTCACGGCGATCCAGCGGATAGTTCACGGTCGAGTCGAACTCCAACGTGCGGTGTTCGTGCAGCCGGTTGTAGATGACCCGGGCCACCTTCGGGAAATCCTGGGTGTTGGCTTCCTGCTGCACCAGCGAGGCCACCACGAGAATGTCATAGGGCGACAGGCCCAGCGACTTTGCGGTGTCTACCAACCCGGATTTCATGTACTCCACGGCGCCGGCGCTGATCAAGGTCGCCAAGATGGTTTCAGCCGATGCCGACGGGTCGATGTTGAAGGTCCCCGGTGCGATCAGCCCCTCGATCCGGCGATGGTCAGTGCCCAGCTCCATCACCGGCCCAACCGCCCAGCGCGGCACTGACAGCATCGTCGGCGTGCTCCTGCTCGCCGCCGCGCGGAGGTCGGCCACCGAGACGCAGCGTTGGGTACCGTCGAGATCCACACAGGTGGCACGGGAGATCAGCGCGAATATGCCAGGATTCACCACGTTGGTCTTCATGTCGGTGGTGTCGTCGAGCTGACGCCCTTCCGGTATGACCAACTTCCCCACCCGGTTGTGCGGATCGGTAAGCCGCGCGACAGCGGAAGCCGCCGAAATCTCGGTTCGCATCCGATAGAACCCGGGTTGGATCGAGGAAATCGCGGTGTTGCCGTGCGCGGCATCGACGAATGCTCGGACGGTGGCCACTACACCGTGTTTGAGCAGCGTCTCCCCGACCGCCGTGGTCGAGTCACCGGCCCTGATCTGAATCACGATGTCTCGCTTGCCGGGACCGGTGTAGTCGTTACCGAAGCCCAACATGGTCTGCCACAACTTGGCGCCGACGACGACGGCCACCACCACCACCACGACGAGCAGGCTCAGGGCAAATCCGCCGGCGACGCGCCGTCGCCGGCGGATTTGTTGGGCGTGTCGGCGCTGAGCGCGGCTGACTCGGGTCCTGCGGTGCCGGTTCGGTCTTACCGACACCGGCTGGGCGCGGTGGCGGTGGCCACCGTCAGGCATCGGAGCCTTCTTGAGTCCCGGCCATCGCCGCGAGACGTTCATCCAGCCAGCTCTGCAGTATTGCCACTGCGGCCGCTTGGTCGATCACCGCACGCTGCTCGGAGGCCCGCACCCCCGCCTGCCGCAAAGATCGTTGAGCACTGACCGTGGTGAGCCGCTCGTCGGCCAGCCGCACCGGCGTAGGAGAAACACGGCGTGCCAGCGCCTCGGCCAGTTCGATTGCGTCTTGGGCCGAGCGGCCGATGCGGTCGGCCAGCGTGCGCGGGAGCCCGACGATCACCTCGACCGCCTCCAACTCGGCGGCCAGCGCAGCCAGCCTGCGCAGGTGCTTGCCGGAACGATCGCGGCGCACCGTTTCCACCGGGGTGGCCAAGATCGCGTCCGGGTCGCTGCAAGCCACGCCGATACGCGCGGCGCCCACGTCGATACCGAGGCGTCGTCCCCGTCCAGGGTCGTGCGCTGGATCGCCGGGCCGGTCGGGCGGGCGGTGCTGTGCTGGGACCACTCAACCGACCCGCGCTATCACGGCGATCTCGGAGCGGACCGCGTCGAGCGCGGCGTCGATACCGGTCGGATTCTTTCCCGAGCCCTGCGCCAGGTCCGCCTTACCGCCACCGCGGCCTTCGACCGCCACCGCAAGTTGTTTGACCAGGTCGTTGGCACGGATTCCGAGGTCCTGGGCAGCGGGATTGGCCGCGACCGCATACGGCACAGTTTGGCTTTCGCCCTCGGCAATCAGCGCCACCACCGCCGGCTCGCTACCCAGCTTGCCGCGGATGTCGCCGATCAACGACCGCAGGTCTGCCGCGGTCATCCCGCCGGACATTCGCTGCGCCACCAAACGGACGTTACCGATCCGCTGAGCCCCGGCGGCGGCATTGGTGGCGGCTGCCCGGGCGCTGGCCATCCGGACACGTTCGAGTTCCTTCTCGGCGGCCCGCAGGCGCTCCACTAGATTGGCCACCCGGGCCGGTACCTCTTCGGACGGCACCTTCAGTGACGAGGCCAACCCGGCCATCAACGCACGCTCCTTGGCCAGGTGACGAAACGAATCCAACCCCACGTAGGCCTCCACCCGGCGCACCCCGGAGCCGATCGACGACTCGCCCAGGATCGTCACGGGACCGATCTGCGCCGTGTTGCTCACATGGGTGCCGCCACATAGCTCCAGCGAGAACGGTCCACCCATCTCCACCACCCGCACTTCGTCGGGGTAGCTCTCGCCGAACAGCGCGATGGCACCCATCGCCTTGGCCTTGTCGAGCTGTTCGGTGAACGTGCGCACCTCGAAGTCCGCTTGCACGGCCTCGTTGGTGACCTCTTCGACCTGGGTGCGCTGGTCGTCGGTCAACGGACCCTGCCAGTTAAAGTCGAAGCGCAAATATCCCGGCCGGTTCAGCGATCCCGCCTGAACCGCGTTGGGCCCCAGCACTTGTCGCAGCGCGGCATGCACCATGTGGGTGCCCGAGTGGCCCTGCGTGGCACCCCGGCGCCACCCGGGATCCACCGCCGCGATTACGGTGTCACCCTCGACGAATTCCCCGGATTCCACGTTGACTCGGTGCACCCAAAGCGTTTTGGCGATCTTCTGCACGTCGGTAACCGCGGCCCGGGCAGCTTCGCTGGAACCGGTTCCGCTGATGGTGCCCTCATCGGCGATCTGCCCACCCGATTCGGCGTAGAGCGGGGTGCGATCTAAGACAAGTTCGACACGCTGCCCTTCCCCGGCTCCGCCGGCTACACCGTGCGCCACCACCGGAACCCGCTTACCGTCGACGAAGATGCCCAGAATCCGCGCCTGGGAACGCAACTCGTCGAATCCGGTGAACTCGGTGGCGCCGGCGTCAACCAGCTCGCGGTAGGCGCTCAGGTCAGCATGCGCGTGTTTGCGCGCGGCGGCGTCGGCCTTGGCACGGCGGCGCTGCTCGGCCATCAGCTCACGGAACCCGATTTCGTCTACCTGCAGACCGGTTTCGGCCGCCATCTCCAGCGTGAGCTCGATCGGGAACCCGTAGGTGTCATGCAACGTGAAAGCGTCCGATCCGGACAGCACGGTGGCTCCGGATTTCTTGGTGGAGCTAGCCACCTCCTCGAACAGCCTGGAACCCGACGCCAGCGTGCGGTTGAACGCCGTCTCCTCGGCGACCGCGATCCGGCTGATCCGCTCGAAGTCGGCGACGAGTTCGGGATATGACGGGCCCATCGCGTTGCGCACCGTGGCCATCAGGTCGCCAACGATCGCAGCGTCGATGCCCAGCAGCTTGGCGGAGCGGATCACCCGACGCAGCAGCCGGCGCAGCACATAACCGCGACCGTCGTTGCCGGGGCTGACGCCGTCACCGATCAGGATCGCGGCGGTGCGGCTGTGGTCTGCGATGATGCGGTACCGCACGTCGTCTTCGTGGTTGCCGACGTCGTAGGCACGCGCGGCGACCCTGGCCACGGTATCGATGACCGGCCTGAGCAGGTCGGTCTCGTAGACGTTGTGCACGTCTTGCAGCACCAGCGCGATCCGCTCGACGCCCATGCCGGTGTCGATGTTCTTGCGGGGCAGCGGCCCGAGGATCTGGTAGTCCTCCTTGGTGGTTCCCTCTCCGCGCTCGTTCTGCATGAACACCAGGTTCCAGACCTCGAGGTAGCGGTCTTCGCTGACGATGGGACCGCCTGCGGGACCGAATTCGGGTCCGCGGTCGTAATAGATCTCCGATGACGGCCCGCACGGTCCGGGAATGCCCATCGACCAGTAGTTGTCGGCCATGCCGCGGCGCTGGATTCGCTCCGCCGGCAGCCCGGCAACCTCCTGCCATAGCCGGACAGCTTCGTCGTCGTCGAAATAGACTGTCGTCCAGATTCTTTCCGGGTCCAGGCCGTAGCCGCCGGCGGCGAGGCTGTTGGTCAGCAGTGCCCAGGCCAGTTCAATGGCCCCGCGTTTGAAATAGTCGCCGAAGCTGAAATTGCCGGCCATCTGAAAAAACGTGTTGTGCCGGGTGGTTATGCCCACCTCGTCGATATCGGGGGTACGGATGCACTTCTGGATGCTGGTGGCCGTCGGGTACGGCGGCGTGCGCTGTCCCAAGAAGAAAGGCACGAACTGGACCATCCCGGCGTTGACGAACAACAGGTTGGGGTCGTCGAGGATCACCGAGGCGCTGGGCACCTCGGTGTGGCCCGCCTTCACGAAATGATCGAGGAACCGCTTCCTGATCTCGTGTGTCTGCACTCTACGTTCTTCCTTGATCCGTGGTTAAGTCCATTACCAGCCTATTCGCCGGATTATGAGAAGGCTGTCCGACGGCCCAATTCGGCCCGCTCAGCCTTCCACAAAGCTCAATCGCACCGACCGCCGCGGATTGTCCTGGTTGAGGTCGACCAGAACGATGCTTTGCCAGGTGCCCAGCAGGGGCTGGCCCCCCGAGACCGGCACCGTCACCGACGGCGCAACAAAAGCCGGTAACAAGTGGTCGGCGCCGTGACCGTAGGACCCGTGCGCGTGCCGGTAGCGGTCGTCGCGCGGCAACAACCGCACCAGCGTGTCCACCAGATCCTCGTCGGAACCGGCGCCGGTCTCGATAATCGCAACGCCGGCCGTAGCGTGCGGGACGAACACGTTGCACAGGCCATCATCATGGGCGGTGCAGAAGGCGCGCACGGCGTCGGTGAGATCGACAATGCGGCGACGCGCGGTGTCCACATCCAGCACATCGGTATCCACCCGTCCCAGCCTACGGTGGGGGCGCGCCAACCTGCCAATCCATTGACGTCGGATTGCCCATTGCCCCGGCCGGCCCGTCGGAGGAAGGTAATGATTGACCGGTGGCGCCACCGGGGCGCTGCCCCGAACAATGAAAGAGGGGTGGATCGTGTACGCGCGCTCTACCACTATTCAGGCGCAATCCGAGTGCATCGACACCGGAATTGCGCACGTTCGCGATGTGGTTATGCCCGCACTGCAGGGGATGGATGGGTGCATCGGCGTATCCCTTTTGGTCGACCGGCAATCCGGCAGGTGCATCGCCACCAGTGCCTGGGAGACCGCGGAAGCCATGCATGCAAGCCGGGAACAGGTAACGCCGATCCGCGATCGGTGCGCGGAGATGTTCGGCGGCACGCCGGCCGTCGAGGAGTGGGAGATCGCGGCGATGCATCGCGACCACCGCTCGGCCGAGGGGGCGTGTGTGCGGGCGACCTGGGTCAAGGTGCCGGCGGACCAAGTAGATCAAGGCATCGAGTACTACAAGTCGTCCGTCCTGCCCCAAATCGAAGGCCTCGACGGATTCTGCAGCGCCAGCCTGTTGGTCGACCGCACCTCCGGGCGCGCGGTGTCTTCCGCGACCTTCGACAGCTTTGACGCCATGGAGCGCAACCGGGACCAGTCGAATGCGCTCAAGGCCACATCGCTGCGTGAGGCGGGCGGCGAGGAACTCGATGAATGCGAGTTCGAGCTGGCGCTAGCGCACCTACGGGTACCCGAGCTGGTCTGATCAACCCGCCGGCGGCAGTACCGGCCCGAGCCCGACGCTGGGCCGGCACTGCTGTCGTGCGTCGAGCGGCGCTCGCGGTAGGCATTGCCAGGCTCAGCCGGTTGGAGGAAGGTATTTGGTGGGACCGGTGGCGCCACCGGGGCGCTGCCCCGACACGGGAGGGGGTCGATCGTGTACGCACGCTCAACCACCATTGAGGCGCAACCTCTGTCGGTCGACATTGGAATCGCGCATGTTCGTGACGTCGTCATGCCCGCTTTGCAGGAGATCGACGGGTGTGTCGGGGTGTCGCTGTTGGTCGACCGGCAATCCGGCCGGTGCATCGCCACCAGCGCCTGGGAGACCTTGGAGGCGATGCGCGCCAGCGTCGAGCGGGTGGCACCCATCCGCGACCGCGCCGCGCTGATGTTCGCCGGTAGTGCCCGGGTCGAGGAATGGGACATCGCCCTGTTGCACCGCGACCACCCGTCGCATGAGGGGGCATGCGTGCGCGCCACCTGGCTCAAAGTGGTGCCAGACCAGCTCGGTCGGTCCCTGGAGTTCTACCGCACGTCCGTACTTCCCGAGCTGGAGAGTCTGGACGGGTTCTGCAGCGCCAGCCTGATGGTCGACCACCCCGCTTGCCGGCGTGCGGTGTCGTGCTCGACGTTCGACAGCATGGACGCGATGGCCCGCAACCGCGACCGGGCGAGCGAGCTGCGCAGCAGGCGCGTCCGGGAATTGGGAGCCGAGGTCCTCGACGTCGCCGAATTCGAACTGGCGATCGCACATCTACGGGTACCCGAGCTGGTCTGAGCGGACCTGCTTCCCGCAGAGCGCAGCGGTCACCCCCGTTTCTTGCGGATGATTGCCCGCAGGCGGTCCAGGCGGCCGGCGATCTCGCGTTCGCCGCCGCGACCAGTGGGCCGGTAGTAGTCCACGTCCACCAACTCGTCGGGCGGGTATTGCTGGGCCACAACGCCATCCGGGTCGTCATGGGAATATTTGTAGCCCTGTGCATTGCCCAGCGCCGCCGCCCCGGAGTAATGCCCGTCACGCAGATGAGCCGGCACCAGACCGGCCTTGCCGGCCTTGATGTCGTTCATCGCCGCGGCCAACGCCGTGGTGACGGCGTTTGACTTCGGTGCGGTGGCCAGGTGGATGGTGGCGTGCGCCAGCGTCAGCTGGGCTTCGGGCATGCCGATCAGCGCCACCGTCTGTGCGGCGGCGACCGCCACCTGCAGCGCGCTCGGGTCGGCCATGCCGATGTCCTCGCTGGCCAGAATCATCAGCCGGCGGGCGATGAACCGCGGGTCCTCCCCGGCGACCAGCATGCGGGCCAAATAGTGCAGCGCGGCATCGACGTCGGAACCGCGCACCGATTTGATGAAGGCGCTGACGACGTCGTAGTGTTGGTCGCCGTCACGGTCGTAGCGCACCGCGGCTTTGTCCACCGACCGCTCGATGGTTTGCACGCTGACCAGCTCGCCGGCCGCCTGGGCTGCCTCGGCCGCTACTTCCAGCGCGGTCAGGGCGCGCCGGGCGTCGCCGGCCGCGAGTTGCACCAGCAGGTCGACGGCCTCAGGCGCTACCGCGACTGCCCTGCCCAGGCCGCGGGGGTCATCGATCGCGCGTTGTACTACCGCGCGGGTGTCCTCGGCCGTCAGCGGCCGCAGCTGCAGGATCAGCGACCGCGACAGCAGCGGTGCCACCACCGAAAACGACGGGTTCTCGGTGGTCGCCGCCACCAACAGCACCACCCGGTGTTCCACCGCCGACAGCAGGGCGTCTTGTTGGGTCTTGGAAAATCGGTGCACCTCGTCGATGAACAGCACGGTCTGCTCGCCGTGAAGCAGCGCTTTTCGCGAATTCTCGATGACCGCCCGCACTTCCTTGACGCCGGCCGACAATGCCGACAGGGCCTCGAACCGGCGGCCGGTGGCCTGCGAGATCAACGCCGCCAGCGTTGTCTTGCCGCTGCCCGGGGGACCGTAGAGGATCACCGACGCCACCCCCGAGCCCTCGACCAGCCGGCGCAACGGCGAACCGGGCGCCAGCAAGTGGTCCTGGCCGACCACTTCGTCCAGCGACGCCGGACGCATCCGCACCGCCAGCGGTGCCCCGGCCGAAGCGCCCAGGTCATGGCCGGACGTCATCGGTACGCCGGGCACGTCAAACAGACCGTCGGACACGGCTTCAGGCATACCACGCCCACCTGACGACGCGAACGTTCGCCGAAGACGCCACACGAATAATCCGCGCGCCTTCGGCAAATATTTGCTAAGTTCCGGTTTGCTTAGCGTCGCGCGGGTACCGATAAAAGCGAACTACGAAGCGATTGGGACAGCGATGAGCCAGCCGCCAGAACATCCAGGCAATCCGGCCGACCCCCAGGGCGGCAATCAGGGCGCTGGAAGCTACCCGCCGCCCGGCTACGGAGCGCCTCCCCCGCCACCAGGCTACGGCCCACCCCCGGGGACCTACCTGCCTCCCGGCTACAACGCACCCCCGCCGCCCCCCGGCTATGGCCCACCGCCGGGCCCGCCGCCTCCCGGTTACCCGACGCATCTGCAATCGTCGGGTTTTAGCGTGGGCGACGCGATCAGTTGGTCATGGAATAGGTTCACGCAGAACGCCGTAACGCTCGTCGTCCCGGTGCTCGCCTACGCTGTGGCGTTGGCCGCGGTCATCGGCGCGACGGCCGGGCTCGTTGTCGCCCTATCGGACCGTGCTACTACCGCATACACCAACACCTCCGGCGTCTCTAGCGAATCCGTGGACATCACGATGACCCCGGCCGCGGGCATAGTCATGTTCCTCGGCTACATCGCTCTATTCGCCCTGGTGCTCTACATGCACGCCGGAATTCTGACCGGCTGCCTTGACATTGCCGACGGAAAGCCGGTGACCATCGCGACGTTCTTTAGGCCGCGCAATCTGGGCCTGGTGCTGGTCACCGGACTGCTGATCGTCGCCCTCACCTTCATTGGTGGCCTGCTCTGTGTCATTCCCGGCCTGATCTTTGGCTTCGTCGCCCAGTTCGCCGTCGCTTTTGCCGTCGACCGTTCCACTTCGCCGATCGACTCGGTAAAGGCCAGCATCGAGACGGTCGGGTCCAACATCGGTGGCAGTGTGCTGTCGTGGCTCGCTCAGCTCACGGCGGTGCTCGTCGGCGAACTGCTGTGCTTTGTCGGCATGCTGATCGGCATTCCGGTCGCCGCGCTCATCCACGTCTACACCTACCGGAAGCTGTCGGGTGGCCAAGTCGTTGAGGCAGTCCGGCCAGCGCCCCCGGTCGGCTGGCCGCCCGGCCCCCAGCTCGCATAGTCGGCACCCGCCGACGCCGGCTGGCCGTCTTGGCCCGCTGGATTTGTCACGCGCTCACCCGAATTGGCATCCGGGGCCTGGAACGCGTTAGGGCAGTGGCTTTCCCACAGGTTGACGTAAATGACCTCCAAGATAGGTATCGAACCAAGGTTGCGGCCGATGTGTACGTAGTTCGAGAGTTCGCTGATCTGGTCACTCGCGTGGTCGATGCAGTCGACGGAACCGGCAGCCGCCACCCAAGGGTGCGCAGGTGGTTAGCAAATCGCCGACGAACACGACGCCACCGCGTCATGCGCCATCGCCGACCCCGCCTTGGTGGCTGAGAGCCGCTCGCCGGCGTTAAGCTGCCCAACATCATGGGCATTCAACGCGCCGTTCTCCTCATTGCCGACATCGGCGGATACACAAATTACATGCACTGGAACCGCAAGCACCTGGCCCACGCGCAGTGGACGGTGGCACAGTTGCTGGAGTCCGTCATCGACGCTGCCAAGGGCATGAAGTTGGCGAAGCTGGAGGGCGACGCCGCGTTTTTTTGGGCACCAGGGGGCAACACCAGTGTCCTGGTATGCGACCGGCCCCCGCAGATGCGCCAGAGGTTCCGCACGCGGCGCGAGCAGATCAAAAAAGACCATCCCTGCGACTGTAAGAGTTGCGAGCAGCGGGACAACCTGTCGATCAAATTCGTCGCCCATGAGGGCGAAGTGGCCGAACAAAAGGTGAAGCGCAACGTCGAACTCGCTGGCGTTGATGTCATCCTGGTGCACCGCATGCTGAAAAATGAGGTGCCAGTGTCGGAATATCTATTCATGACCGACGTCGTAGCGCAGTGCCTCGACGAGTCGGTGCGAAAACTAGCGACGCCGCTGACACATGACTTCGAGGGCATCGGAGAAACGTCGACACACTACATCGACCTCGCCACGTCCGACATGCCGCCGGCGGTGCCAGACCACAGCTTCTTCGGCCTGCTGTGGGCGGATGTGAAGTTCGAATGGCACGCGTTACCGTACCTGTTAGGTTTCAAGAAGGCCTGTGCAGGTTTCCGCAGCCTGGGCCGCGGCGCCACCGAAGAGCCCGCCGAAATGGGCTAATCGGGTTCGCTTGGCTCGATCGCCGATGATCTCGACCGCCACGACCGACCCCCTCACCTCGGTCGAACCTCGGCGAACCAACGCGGCAACGCCAGCCCATGATCATTTGATTGGGTCCACGGAAGCAGGTAGCTTCCGTCGCATGCTTTTTGCGGCTTTGCGTGATGTCCAATGGCGAAAACGACGCCTTGTCATCGCAATCGTCAGCACCGGCCTAGTTTTCGCGATGACGCTCGTTCTGACCGGACTTGTGAACGGGTTTCGGGTCGAGGCCGAGCGAACCGTCGATTCCATGGGTGTCGACGCATTCGTGGTCAAGGCCGGCGCGGCAGGACCGTTCCTGGGTTCGACACCATTCGCCCAAATCGACCTGCCCCAGGTTGCTCGTGCGCCTGGCGTCTTGGCTGCCGCCCCACTAGCGACTGCGCCGTCGACGATCCGGCAGGGCACGTCAGCGCGAAACGTCACCGCGTTCGGGGCACCAGAGCACGGACCCGGCATGCCGCGGGTCTCGGACGGTCGGGCGCCATCGACGCCGGACGAGGTCGCGGTGTCGAGCACGCTGGGCCGAAACCTCGGCGACGATCTGCAAGTGGGTGCGCGCACTTTGCGGATCGTCGGCATCGTGCCCGAGTCAACCGCGCTGGCAAAGATTCCCAACATCTTCCTGACCACCGAAGGCCTACAGCAGTTGGCATACAACGGACAGCCGACAATCAGTTCGATCGGGATCGACGGGATGCCCCGACAGCTCCCGGACGGCTATCAGACCGTCAATCGAGCGGATGCTGTCAGCGATCTGATGCGCCCGTTGAAGGTCGCGGTGGATGCGATCACGGTTGTGGCGGTCTTGCTGTGGATCGTTGCGGCGTTGATCGTCGGCTCGGTGGTCTACCTCTCTGCGTTGGAGCGGCTGCGTGACTTTGCGGTGTTCAAGGCGATCGGCGTGCCGACGCGCTCGATTCTGGCCGGGCTGGCGCTGCAGGCGGTCGTCGTCGCGCTGCTCGCGGCGGTGGTTGGCGGCATCCTTTCGCTGCTGTTGGCGCCGTTGTTCCCGATGACTGTCGTGGTACCCCTGAGTGCCTTCGTGGCGCTACCGGCGATCGCGACTGTGATCGGTCTGCTGGCCAGCGTCGCAGGACTGCGGCGCGTGGTGGCGATCGATCCGGCACTAGCGTTCGGAGGTCCCTAGCCATGGGCGGCCTAACCATTTCCGACCTGGTCGTCGAGTATTCCAGCGGCGGGTACGCCGTGCGGCCGATCGACGGGTTAAGCCTCGACGTGGCGCCGGGGTCGCTGGTGATCTTGCTTGGGCCCAGCGGCTGCGGGAAGACGACCCTCTTGTCCTGCCTCGGCGGCATCCTGCGCCCGAAGTCCGGCTCAATCAAGTTTGACGATGTCGACATCACGACGCTGGAGGGCGCCGCGCTGGCGAAGTATCGGCGTGACAAGGTAGGGATCGTCTTCCAGGCGTTCAACCTGGTCTCGAGCCTTACCGCCCTGGAGAACGTGATGGTCCCGCTGCGCGCGGCCGGCGTGTCACGAGCGGCCGCGCGTAAGCGTGCCGAGGACCTGCTGATCCGAGTCGATCTCGGCGAACGAATGAAACACCGCCCGGGTGACATGAGCGGCGGCCAGCAGCAACGCGTCGCGGTCGCCCGCGCGATCGCGCTGGACCCGCAATTGATCCTTGCCGACGAACCGACCGCGCACCTGGACTTCATCCAGGTGGAGGAGGTGCTGCGGCTGATCCGCTCGCTAGCGCAGGGCGACCGTGTGGTGGTGGTCGCGACCCACGACAGCCGGATGCTGCCGCTGGCCGATCGCGTCCTTGAGCTGATGCCGGCGCAGGTGTCGCCGAATCAGCCACCCGAAACGGTGCACGTGAAAGCCGGCGAGGTGCTGTTCGAGCAGTCCACAATGGGCGATCTGATCTACGTGGTGTCCGAGGGCGAGTTCGAGATTGTGCGCGAATTGGCCGACGGCGGTGAGGAATTGGTCAAAACCGCCGCGCCTGGGGACTACTTCGGTGAAATCGGCGTGCTGTTTCACCTGCCACGCTCGGCAACGGTACGGGCTCGCAGCGACGCGACAGCCGTCGGTTATACGGCGCAGGCGTTTCGGGAGCGGCTGGGTGTGACGCGGGTGGCCGACCTGATTGAGCACCGCGAGCTTGCCAGCGAATAGTTCGGCACCAAGTCGCGATCCCTGAGGGTTGCGATGGGCGCGGCGCCGCCGCTGAATCGACCGCCCCCCACTGAGCCGCCGTGGAATACTCGATGAATCCTGCGGGCGTGTCCGCACTGCGTGTGGCTATGGAGTTGGGGAACATGTTGCTTGGGATAAGAACGTGAATGAGGGACCGCTCTTCACAATGTCAGGCACTGCCGTGAGAAGTCCGCTACTCGATCGGGTGTATGTGAGCAGTCCTGGCATGGGCCGAGATGCCAAGAGCCGCATCTCATGACCACCGCGCGACGACGGCCCAAGCGGCGTGGTACCGATGCGCGAACCGCGCTGCGCAACGTTCCGATACTCGCCGATATCGACGACGAACAGCTCGAACGACTCGCAACCACCGTAGAACGCCGCCACGTGCCCGCTAACCAGTGGCTCTTTCATGCCGGAGAACCAGCGGACTCCATCTATATCGTCGACTCGGGGCGGTTCGTCGCTGTTGCCCCAGAGGGACACGTATTTGCTGAGATGGCATCCGGCGACTCGATCGGAGACCTGGGGGTGATCGCCGGGGCTGCCCGCTCAGCGGGAGTGCGAGCTCTGCGAGACGGCGTGGTGTGGAGGATCGCCGCGGAGACGTTTACCGACATGCTCGAGGCAACCCCGCTACTGCAATCGGCGATGCTGCGAGCGATGGCGAGAATGCTACGCCAGTCACGACCCGCCAAGACGGCTCGGCGTCCGCGGGTCATCGGCGTGGTATCGAACGGGGACACCGCCGCGGCCCCGATGGTCGACGCGATCGCTACTTCACTGGACTCGCACGGTCGAACTGCCGTGATTGCGCCGCCCGTCGAAACCACCTCCGCCGTTCAGGAGTACGACGAGCTCGTCGAGGCGTTCAGCGAAACCCTCGATCGCGCGGAGCGAAGCAACGATTGGGTCTTGGTGGTCGCCGACCGAGGCGCCGGCGACCTGTGGCGGCACTACGTTAGCGCGCAAAGCGACCGACTCGTGGTCCTGGTGGATCAACGGTATCCGCCGGATGCGGTCGATTCGCTTGCTACCCAACGGCCAGTGCACCTGATCACATGTCTGGCAGAACCGGATCCAAGTTGGTGGGATCGGTTGGCGCCGGTTTCGCATCATCCGGCCAACTCCGACGGCTTCGGTGCCCTTGCTCGCAGAATCGCCGGCCGATCGCTCGGCCTGGTGATGGCCGGTGGCGGAGCCCGGGGACTGGCGCATTTCGGTGTTTACCAAGAGCTCACCGAAGCCGGCGTCGTCATCGATCGGTTTGGCGGAACAAGTTCGGGTGCAATCGCTTCCGCAGCGTTCGCGCTGGGGATGGACGCCGGGGATGCGATCGCCGCGGCGCGAGAGTTCATCGCAGGAAGCGACCCACTCGGCGACTACACGATCCCAATATCCGCCCTCACGCGAGGTGGACGCGTCGATCGTCTGGTGCAGGGATTCTTCGGCAACACGTTGATCGAACATCTGCCCAGAGGGTTCTTCTCCGTCTCCGCCGACATGATCACCGGCGATCAGATCATCCATCGGCGGGGATCCGTCTCGGGCGCCGTGCGCGCATCGATCTCGATCCCCGGTCTCATCCCGCCAGTGCACAATGGCGAGCAGCTGCTCGTCGACGGTGGGCTGTTGAACAATCTGCCGGCCAACGTGATGTGCGCCGATACCGATGGCGAAGTCATCTGCGTCGACCTCCGCCGAACGTTCGTGCCGTCGAAGGGCTTTGGCCTGCTGCCGCCAATCGTTACGCCGCCCGGGCTCCTCCGGCGGCTTTTGACCGGCACGGATAACGCGCTACCACCGCTGCAAGAGACGTTGCTGCGCGCCTTCGACCTTGCCGCCTCCACCGCAAACCTGCGCGAGCTTCCTCGCGTTGCGGCCATCATCGAGCCCGACGTGTCGAAGATCGGAGTGTTGAACTTCAAGCAGATTGATGCCGCCCTAGAGGCTGGGCGGATGGCAGCCCGTGCGGCTTTGCAAGCACAGCCGGACCTGGTGCGCTGAACCCGACCAAGTGCCGCTACGGCCCACTCAGGTGTCCGGCACCGGGCGTACGCGCTGCGCCGGGCGGTCCGGTGTGATCTCATCAGCAGCTATGAGCATCAAAGTTGCGCTGGAGCACCGCACCAGCTACACCTTTGACCGGCTGGTGCGGGTGTATCCGCACATCGTGCGGCTACGCCCGGCGCCGCACTCCCGCACCTCCATCGAGGCCTACTCGCTGCGCATCGAGCCCGCCGACCACTTCATCAACTGGCAGCAGGACGCGCTGGGCAACTTTCTGGCGCGGCTGGTCTTTCCGAATCCCATGCGCCAACTGCGTATTACCGTCGGGCTTATCGCCGACCTCAAGGTGATCAACCCCTTCGACTTCTTTATCGAGGACTGGGCCGAGATATGGCCCTGCGCAGGGATGGCCTACCCCAAGGCGCTCGCCGATGACCTGAGGCCGTACTTGCGGCCGGTCGACGAAGACGGCGACGGTTCGGGCCCCGGCGAGCTCACGCAGGCCTGGGTGCGCAACTTCACGGTGCCCGATGGCACCCGCACCATCGACTTCTTGGTCGCACTCAACCGCGCGATCAACGCCGACGTCGGCTACTGCGTGCGCATGGAGCCCGGAGTTCAGACACCGGATTTCACGCTGCGCACCGGCGTCGGCTCGTGCCGGGACTCGGCGTGGCTGCTGGTCTCGATCCTGCGTCAGTTCGGGCTGGCCGCCCGGTTCGTGTCCGGCTACCTGGTTCAGCTGGCATCCGACATCGAAGCGCTCGACGGGCCGTCGGGGCCCGCCGCCGACTTCACCGACCTGCACGCGTGGGCCGAGGCATACATCCCGGGTGCCGGCTGGATCGGGCTGGACCCGACGTCGGGGCTGTTGGCCGGCGAGGGCCACATTCCGCTGGCGGCTACGCCCCACCCCGCCAGCGCGGCACCCATCAGCGGCGGCACCGACGTGTGCGACACCGTGCTGGAGTTCTCCAACACCGTCACCCGCGTACACGAAGACCCACGTGTCACGTTGCCCTACACCGACGAGTCCTGGAAGACCATCTGTGAGGTGGGCCAGCGCGTCGATGAGCGGCTGGCCGCCGCCGACGTCCGGCTGACCGTCGGCGGCGAACCGACGTTCGTGTCGGTGGATAACCAGGTCGCCGAAGAGTGGCGGACGGCGGCCGACGGCCCACACAAACGCGAACGGGCATCCGACCTGGCCGCCCGCTTGAAGGCGGTGTGGGCCCCGCAGGGACTCATCCACCGCGGTCAGGGCAGGTGGTATCCCGGAGAGCCGTTGCCGCGCTGGCAGATTGCGCTGTATTGGCGCACCGACGGGCGGCCGCTGTGGACCAACGACGCGCTGTTGGCCGACCCCTGGGGCGCCCCGCCCGCCGACCCCGTCGACGACGACGCGGCCTACCGGGTGCTCGCCGGGATCGCCGACGGCTTGGGGCTGCCGATCTCGCAGGTGCGGCCCGCCTACGAAGACCCGTTGAGCCGGCTGGCTGCGGCCGTGCGAATGCCAGCCGGCGACCCGGTGGAATCCGGTGACGACCTCGGCTGCGACACCAACCCCGACACCCCCACCGGCCGCGCCGCGCTGCTGGCGCGCCTCGATGAGGCCATCACCTCTCCGGCTGCGTACGTGCTGCCGCTGCACCGCCGCGACGACGGGCAAGGCTGGGCCAGCGCGAACTGGCGGCTGCGCCGCGGTCGCATCGTGTTGCTCGAAGGGGATTCGCCGGCGGGCCTGCGGCTGCCGCTGGATTCGATCAGCTGGCGCCCACCCCGGGCATCGTTTGACGCCGACCCGGTAGCTGTGCGATCCACATTGCCGGCGGAGCCCCACACCGACCGGGCCGTAGTGGAGGATCCCGAGACGGCTCCGACCACCGCGTTGGTCGCCGAGGTCCGGGGTGGGCTGGTGCACATCTTCTTGCCGCCCACCGACGCGCTCGAGCACTTCATCGACCTTGTCGCCCGAGTCGAGGCCGCGGCGACGACGGCCAACTGCCCGGTGGTGATCGAGGGCTACGGCCCACCCCCGGACCCGCGGCTGACGTCCACCACAATCACCCCCGACCCCGGCGTCATCGAGGTCAACATCGCGCCCACCGCCTCTTTTGCAGAACAACGGCAACAGCTGGAAACCCTGTATCAACAAGCGCGCCTGGCCCGACTCACCACCGAAGCGTTCGACGTCGACGGCACGCACGGCGGCACCGGCGGCGGCAACCACATCACGCTTGGCGGCGTCACACCCGCGGACTCACCGCTGCTGCGCCGGCCCGACCTGCTGGTTTCACTGCTGACCTACTGGCAGCGACACCCGTCGTTGTCCTACTTGTTCGCCGGGCGTTTCGTCGGCACCACGTCACAGGCGCCCCGGGTTGACGAGGGCCGCGCCGAGGCGCTCTACGAACTCGAGATCGCGTTCGCCGAGATCCTCCGGCTGTCGCCGTCGTCCGGGGGCGGCCGGCCCCAACCGTGGGTGACCGACCGCGCGCTGCGGCACCTGCTCACCGACATCACCGGCAACACCCATCGCGCCGAATTCTGCATCGACAAGCTCTACAGCCCCGACAGCGCCCGGGGCAGGCTCGGCCTGCTGGAGCTCCGCGGGTTCGAGATGCCGCCGCACCTGCACATGGCGATGGTGCAGTCGCTGCTGGTGCGCTCGCTGGTGGCGTGGTTCTGGGACCAACCGCTGCGCGCCCCGCTGATCCGCCACGGCGCCAACTTGCACGGTCGATATCTATTGCCGCACTTCTTGATTCATGACATCGCCGACGTCGCAGCCGACCTGCGCGCGCACGGCATCGCGTTCGAGACTAGCTGGCTGGACCCGTTCACCGAGTTCCGCTTCCCGCGCATCGGCACCGCCGTATTCGACGGCATTGAGATCGAGCTGCGCGGGGCCATCGAGCCATGGCACACCCTTGGCGAGGAGGCCACCGCGGCAGGCACCGCGCGCTATGTCGACTCGTCGGTCGAGCGCATCCAGGTCCGCATCATCGGCGCCGACCGGCACCGCTACGTGGTGACCTGTAACGGCTACCCGATGCCGTTGCTGGCTACCGACAACCCCGACATCCACGTGGGTGGTGTGCGGTTCAAAGCGTGGCAGCCGCCCAGCGCGCTACACCCGACCATCACGGTCGACGGCCCGTTGCGGTTCGAGCTCATCGACATCGCCACCGCTACCTCGTGCGGCGGCTGTACCTACCATGTCGCCCATCCGGGCGGCCGCGCCTACGACGAGCCCCCGGTCAACGCCGTGGAGGCGGAGGCCCGCCGCGCCCGGCGCTTCGAGGCGACCGGCTTCACCCCGGGCAAGCTCGACCTGTCCGACATCCGGGAGAAACAGGCCAGGATATCCACCGATATCGGCGCGCCGGGCATCCTCGACCTACGACGCGTGCGTACCGTGCAACAGTAATGGCACCCTCAGCTTCTGCCGCTACCAACGGCTACGACGTCGACCGCCTGCTGGCCGGATACCGCACCGCGCGTGCCCAGGAAACACTGTTCGACCTGCGGGACGGCCCGGGAGCCGGCTATGACGAATTCGTCGACGACGACGGCAACGTGCGACCGACCTGGACCGAGCTCGCCGACGCGGTCGCCGAACGTGGCAAGGCGGGGCTGGACCGGCTGCGCTCGGTGGTGCACAGCCTGATCGACCACGACGGCATCACCTACACCGCAATCGATGCACACCGGGACGCGCTGACCGGCGACCATGATCTGGAACCGGGGCCGTGGCGCCTGGACCCGCTGCCGCTGGTGATTTCCGCGGCCGATTGGGAAGTGCTGGAGGCCGGCTTGGTGCAGCGATCGCGCTTGCTTGATGCCATCCTCGCGGACTTGTACGGGCCCCGCAGCATGCTCACCGAGGGTGTCCTGCCGCCAGAGATGCTGTTCGCTCATCCCGGCTACGTGCGTGCCGCTAACGGGATCCAGATGCCTGGGCGCCACCAACTTTTCATGCACGCCTGTGATCTCAGCCGGTTGCCCGACGGGACTTTTCAGGTCAACGCCGACTGGACGCAGGCGCCCTCGGGCTCCGGCTATGCGATGGCCGATCGACGTGTCGTCGCGCACGCCGTTCCCGATCTGTACGAGGAACTGGCGCCGCGACCCACCACACCGTTCGCCCAGGCGCTCCGGCTGGCACTGATTGACGCGGCACCCGATGTCGCCCAAGACCCCGTCGTGGTGGTGCTCAGCCCGGGCATCTATTCAGAAACCGCTTTCGACCAGGCGTATCTCGCAACGCTGCTGGGTTTCCCGCTAGTGGAAAGCGCGGACCTGGTGGTGCGCGACGGCAAGCTGTGGATGCGTTCGCTGGGCACGCTGAAACGCGTTGACGTCGTTCTTCGCCGCGTCGATGCCCACTACGCGGATCCACTGGATCTACGCGCCGATTCCAGGCTCGGTGTCGTCGGTTTGGTGGAAGCGCAGCACCGCGGAACAGTGACCGTCGTCAACACGCTGGGCAGCGGCATCCTGGAGAACCCAGGCCTGTTGCGCTTCCTGCCGCAGCTATCCGAGCGCCTGCTCGACGAAAGCCCGCTGCTGCACACCGCTCCGGTCTACTGGGGCGGCATCGCCAGCGAACGCTCACACCTACTGGCCAATGTCTCGTCGCTGCTGATCAAAAGCACTGTCAGCGGGGAAACTCTTGTCGGACCGACACTTTCGTCTGCACAACTGGCCGATCTGGCAGTGCGTATCGAGGCGATGCCGTGGCAGTGGGTGGGCCAGGAGCTGCCGCAGTTCTCGTCGGCGCCCACCAACCATGCCGGGGTGTTGTCGTCCGCCGGGGTAGGCATGCGACTGTTCACCGTTGCCCAGCGCAGTGGTTACGCGCCGATGATCGGCGGCCTCGGCTATGTACTGGCGCCCGGTCCTGCCGCATATACGCTGAAAACCGTTGCAGCAAAAGATATCTGGGTGCGCCCAACGGAGCGTGCGCATGCCGAGGTGATAACGGTGCCGGTGTTGGCGCCGCCGGCCAAAACCGGAGCGGGCACCTGGGCGGTCAGCTCTCCGCGCGTGCTGTCCGATCTGTTCTGGATGGGCCGCTACGGCGAGCGCGCGGAGAACATGGCCCGGCTGCTGATCGTCACCCGCGAGCGCTACCACGTTTTCCGGCACCAGCAGGACACCGATGAAAGCGAGTGCGTGCCGGTGCTGATGGCCGCGCTGGGCAAGATCACCGGATATGACACCGCAACTGGCGCCGGCAGCGCTTACGACCGGGCCGACATGATCGCGGTCGCCCCGTCGACACTGTGGTCTTTGACCGTGGATCCGGACCGGCCGGGTTCCCTTGTTCAGTCGGTGGAGGGGCTGGCACTTGCCGCCCGGGCGGTGCGCGACCAGCTGTCCAACGACACCTGGATGGTGCTGGCCAATGTGGAACGCGCGGTGGAGCACAAGTCCGACCCGCCGCAGTCGCTGGCAGAGGCGGACGCCGTGCTTGCGTCGGCTCAGGCGGAGACGCTAGCCGGCATGCTGACGTTGTCCGGGGTGGCCGGCGAGTCGATGGTGCACGACGTGGGCTGGACGATGATGGACATCGGCAAGCGTATCGAACGCGGCCTGTGGCTGACCGCGTTGCTACAAGCCACGTTGAGCACCGTGCGCCACCCCGCCGCCGAGCAAGCCATCATCGAGGCAACCCTGGTGGCGTGTGAATCGTCGGTTATCTATCGGCGCCGCACCGTAGGCAAGTTCAGTGTCGCCGCTGTGACCGAGCTGATGTTGTTCGACGCCCAGAACCCGCGCTCGCTGGTGTATCAGCTGGAACGGCTGCGCGCCGACCTGAAAGACCTGCCTGGCTCGTCGGGATCGTCTCGTCCGGAACGGATGGTGGACGAGATGAACACCCGCCTGCGCCGCTCACACCCAGAAGAGTTGGAAGAGGTCTCCGCCGACGGGCTGCGCGCCGAGTTGGCGGAACTGCTGGCCGGGATACATGCCTCGCTGCGTGACGTGGCCGACGTCCTCACCGCCACTCAGTTGGCGTTGCCCGGCGGCATGCAACCGCTGTGGGGTCCAGACCAACGGCGGGTGATGCCGGCCTAAACGGTGCGACGGCTGTGAGCCGGCTCGAAATCCGGGGCCACCTCGTCGACGACGGTGTGGATGAACCGCATCTTCTCCAGCACAGCGGCCGGCAGCACAAAGGGGTATAGGTCGTCGTGGCCCATCGAGCGATTGACCATGTTCAGCGACCACGACAGCGGCAGCCACTTGTCGATGATGGTATTAAAAGCGCTGGGGCCCAACGCCGGCCGGTCGAAGGTTGCCGACGCCGGTGCCAGGCCGCACCAGGCCGCGGTGTCCAGGGCGTCGCGGATATGCAGGTAATGAGCGAACGTCTCGGCCCAATCCTCACTCGCGTGCATGGTCGCATACGACGAGACAAAGCTGTCCTGCCAACCTTCCGGCGGGCCGCCACGGTAATGCCGATCCAACGCCTGGGAGTAGTCAGCGTCCGGGTCTCCGAACAACTCGTTGAACCGGGACAGATAGTCGCTTGACGAGGCGATGAGTCGATAGAAGTAGTAGTGCCCGATCTCGTGGCGGAAGTGCCCAAGCAGGGTCCGATACGGCTCGTCCATCTCGACCCGCAGCTGCTCCCGATGCACATCGTCGCCTTCGGCGAGATCCAGTGTGATGACTCCGTTCTGGTGTCCGGTGGTCACGTTCTCGTGCGCGCTGGACAATAGCCGGAAGGCCAACCCATGGTCAGGATCCTGGTCGCGGCCGACGATCGGCAGCTTCAGCTCGTGTAGCTCGGCGATCAGCCGCCGCTTGGCACCTTCGGCTCGGGCGAACTCCGCCAGCCCGGCGGTGTTGGTATCGCTGGGCCGCTCGATGGTCAGCACACAAGAACTGCAAAGTCCGCCGAGCTGATCACTGGGCACCAGCCAATTGCATTGCGCGAGGTGGAGATTGGCGCAGAGTTGGACATCGGCGTCGTCGGCGATGACCAGCAGCGCCATCCGCCCAAGAGAAAACCCCAGCGCGCTGCCGCACGACAGGCAGGCGGAGTTCTCGAATGCCAGGCGCTGCCCGCAATTTGGACAGTGGAAGTCACGCATGCAGCGCATCACCTTCGAAGGGCACGACATCGACAGAAACGTCGATCACACTGTTCTCGGAGTTGGTGTAGATGATGCCGCGTAGCGGCGGCACGTCTGCGTAGTCGCGGCCGCGGCCCACGACGATGTAGCGCTGGTCGACCAACTGGTCATTGGTGGGATCCAGCCCCAGCCACTCGAACCGCCCGGGCTGCTGCGGAGTCCACACCGAGGCCCAGGCATGCGTCGCGTCGATGCCGATCATCCGATCCTTTCCGGGCGGCGGGTCGGTGGCCAGGTAGCCCGACACATAACAGGCCGCCAAACCGTTGGCCCGTAGGCAGGCGATCGCCAGCCTGGCGAAATCTTGGCATACCCCTTCGCGGGCCAGCAGCACCTCGTTGACTCCTGTGGAAATCGTCGTGGAACCCGGGCGGTAGGTGAAGTCGGTGTAGATCCGCGACGCGAGATCGCGCAATACCTCGACCAGGGGGCGTTTGGGCAGGAAGCTAGGAGCCGCGTACTCACGCACCGCATCGGTGATCTCCGGCGGGTTCAAGTCCAGGGTGAACTCGGTGGCTAGCGATCCGGGCAGCCCGGCGGGCCGGGCCGCCTCCCACGGTTGCAGCGCCGGCCCGCTGGTGTAAAGCCCGGGCGGCGGCGGGGACACGTCGACGATGGAATCGCTGGTGATCGTCAAGGTGCGGTGCGGTTCGGTGACGTGGAAATAGGAGCTGATGTTGCCGTACCCGTCGCGACTGGTGGACCGGTCGGCGGGGGCCGGGTCGATGGTCAGCCGGTGTGCGACACAACGCTGCCGCAGCGAATTCCGCGGCGTGAGAAACCCGCGGCCATAGGAGCTGGTCACCACGTCGGAGTAGCGGTATTCGGTGCGGTGTGTTACTCGATAGCGGTGAGTGCCCGACAACGGCAACGACAACGAGCTATCTGCTGACAAAAAGCTACCTCCTGGCTGATCACATCACACGCCGGCGGCTCGTCCGGCGCGATCGTCGCGCAATGTGGCGCCAAGCGCACCATAGCCGGAGCACAATTAAAGCGTGGCTACCTGGGACGACGTCGCCCGTATCGTGGGTGGGCTGCCGCTGACCGCGGAGCAGGCACCGCACGACTGGCGTGTTGACCGCAAGCTGCTGGCCTGGGAACGGCCGCTGCGCAAGTCCGACCGCGGAGCCCTGACCAGGGCCGGATCGGAGCCACCGTCCGGCGACATCGTCGGTGTCCGAGTGTCGGACGAGGGGGTGAAGTTCGCCTTGATTGCCGACGAGCCGGGCGTGTACTTCACCACCCCGCATTTCGACGGCTATCCAGCGGTGCTGGTCAGGCTGGCCGAGATCGAGGTTCGCGACCTCGAGGAGTTGATCACCGAGGCCTGGCTGATGCAGGCGCCGAAGCAGCTGGTGCAGGCGTTTCTCGCCAATTCAGGCTGACATGCCCGACGGGCCCGGGCGTTCGATTACCCGTTGTAGATCGGTGACACACGCTTGGACGATATCGGCGCGCACCACTTCGTTGCTGCCACAAGCAGCCGATTGCAGTGTCGACGCGGTTGCGCGGGCGGCGGCCGCGTGCTCGTTCGCTGCCGTCGGATCCGCGTCGGCCAGGCCGGTTCCCGCGGCGAGGTCGGTGAGCACGGCGTGCACGGGCGTTGGCAGCTTATCGCCACCAGGCCCGGCAATGGTGCGAGCCAGATGCAACACCGAACTGACCAGCAGGGCCAGGTAGACGGCCTGTTGATCGAGATCGCGGACAGTGCTGCGCACCCCCCATCGGCGGGGCGCTCGCCGCGCCACCATGGCAGCGTTGGCGCGCACCTCGATGAGCCCGTTCAGCTGCTGATGCAGTCGATCAGCGGCTGCCATCGGCCAGTCGGGCGGGGCGCTGGTGGGATCGCTCACCGTGTTCACCAGCTCGGCGAGGATGTCGCGCACAGCGGCCAACACGTCGGCGCGCGCACTGCACAGCATGACCACCGGGTCGGGCGGGAAGAGCAGAATGCTGAACACGATAGCCAGCCCACCACCGACCAGCGCGTCGAAGAGGCGTTCGAAAACCACACTGCCGTTGGACGCGAAGACCAAGACCAGCACCGCGGAGACGGCGGCCTGGTTGATGAACATTAAGCCTTGCGCGACCAACCCGCGTGCGCACAGCACCGCGACCGACAACGCGATGAACACCACCACACCCATGGCGATCGGTCCGGAACCAAGCAGAGCATGCACGCCAGCACCCAGCACGATCCCCAGCGCCACCCCGACGATCATCTGTTGGGCACGTCGTGCGCGCAGCACGTTGGTCGCCGACATGCACACCACAGCCGAAATCGGCGCGAAGAACGCCTGCGGATGGTTGAACACGTCATGGGTGAGATACCACGCGAGGCCGGCGACGACCGATGTCTGGGTGATCGGCCACAGCACGGTGCGCAACCGTTGGGCGACCGCACGGCCGCCGCAGGCCGTCCTGACTAGCAGCGAAGCGCTCATGAACGCCTATTTATTCACACTCGGGTGCGACGTCGTAACCGCAAAGATCTGGTCATGCCTGCTGGACCCGCTTGGGCTGGGCATCTATTCCGGACTCCTTACGTTGCTGAGCGGTAATGGGCGCCGGCGCGTCGGTGAGCGGATCGACGCCGCCGCCGGTCTTCGGGAACGCGATCACCTCACGGATCGAGTCCATCCCGGCCAGCAGCGCGGTGGTCCGGTCCCACCCGAACGCGATTCCGCCGTGCGGCGGTGCGCCAAACATGAACGCCTCCAACAGGAATCCGAACTTTTCCTCCGCCTCGGCCTTGTCCAGGCCCATCACCGCGAACACCCGTTCCTGGATATCACGGCGGTGGATACGCACCGAGCCGCCACCGATCTCGTGGCCGTTGCAGACGATGTCGTACGCGTCGGCCAGCACGCTGCCGGTATCGGATTCGATGCGGTCCTCCCATTCCGGTTTCGGCGCGGTGAAGGCATGGTGCACCGCGGTCCAGGCCCCCGAGCCGACCGCGACCTCACCGGCGGCGGTCGCTTCGTCGGCCGGCTCGAACAGCGGCGGGTCAACGACCCAGACGAATGCCCACGCATCGGGGTCAATCAGGCCCAGCCGGTTGGCGATCTCGACGCGGGCCGCGCCCAGCAGTGCCCGCGACGATTTGACCGGACCGGCCGAGAAGAAGATGCAATCGCCGGGTTTGGCCCCGACATGGTCGGCCAGTCCGGTGCGCTCGGCCTCGGTCAGGTTTTTGGCCACCGGACCGCCCAGCGTGCCGTCTTCGGCGACCAGCACGTAGGCCAGTCCGCGGTGGCCGCGCTGCTTGGCCCAGTCCTGCCAGCCGTCCAGCGTGCGCCGCGGCTGCGACGCCCCGCCAGGCATCACCACCGCGCCCACATACGGTGCCTGGAAGACACGAAATGTGGTGTCGGAGAAGAAATCCGTGCATTCGACGAGCTCCAGCCCGAACCGCAGGTCGGGTTTGTCCGTACCGAATCGGCGCATCGCTTCGGCATAGCCGATCCGCGGGATGGGCGTCGGAATCCGGTAGCCTATCAGCGCCCACAGCTCGGTCAGAACTTCCTCGGAGATCGCGATGATGTCCTCGGCGTCGACGAAGCTCATCTCCATATCGAGCTGGGTGAATTCGGGCTGGCGGTCGGCGCGGAAGTCCTCGTCGCGGTAGCAGCGGGCGATCTGGTAGTAGCGTTCCATCCCCGCCACCATCAGCAGCTGCTTGAACAGCTGCGGGCTCTGCGGTAGGGCGTAAAACGAACCGGGGTGCAGTCGGGCCGGCACCAGGAAGTCGCGCGCTCCCTCCGGGGTCGAGCGGGTGATCGTCGGCGTCTCGATCTCGACGAAGTCGTGACGCGCCAGCACCGCGCGCGCAGCGGCATTCACCCGGGAACGCAGTCGAATCGCCGCAGCGGGGTCGTCGCGGCGCAGATCGAGGTAGCGGTACTTCAGTCGCAACTCCTCACCCGCCGGTTCGTCCAGCTGAAACGGCAGCGGCGCACATTCGCCCAGCACGGTCAACGACGTGGCGTTGACCTCGATCTCGCCGGTAGCGATCTCCGGGTTGGCGTTGCCTTCCGGGCGGATCTCGACGACGCCGGCCACCGATACGCAGAATTCCGCACGCAGCCGGTGAGCCTGCGCCAGCACCTCAGTGTCCTGGGGGTCGCGGAACACCACCTGTGCGATGCCCGAAGCGTCCCGCAGATCGATGAAGATCACGCCGCCGTGGTCGCGGCGGCGAGCCACCCAGCCGGCCAATGTCACCTGCTGCCCGGCGTCGCCTTCCCGTAGCAAACCCGCGGCGTGGCTGCGCAGCACAAACACTCCCCTTCAACCGGATTAACCGACTGCTCAGTCTAGAGGTGCCCGCGGCGCACATCGGTCACGCAGGGTAATTTCGGCTCATCTCAACAAACATTGCAACAGGCATTGCCCTAGTCGGACCCGGTGCCGTCGGAACGACGGTCGCCGCGCTGTTGCACAAGGCCGGGTATTCGCCGCTGTTGTGCGGCCACACTCCGCGCGCCGGGATCGAGCTCCGGCGAGACGGCGCAGACCCCATCGTGGTGCCCGGTCCGGTGCACACCAGTCCTCGGGAGGTTGCCGGCCCGGTCGATGTGCTGATCCTGGCGGTCAAGGCCACTCAGAACGACGCCGCACGTCCCTGGCTGACCCGCCTGTGCGACGAGCGCACCGTGGTGGCCGTGCTGCAAAACGGTGTCGAACAGGTCGAGCAGGTCCAGCCGCATTGTCCGTCCTCGGCCGTGGTTCCCGCGATCGTGTGGTGTTCGGCCGAGACCCAGCCGCAAGGGTGGGTGCGCTTGCGCGGTGAAGCCGCACTGGTCGTTCCCACCGGGCCCGCGGCCGAGCAGTTCGCCGGGCTGCTGCGCGGTGCCGGCGCCACGGTGGACTGCGACCCCGACTTCACCACGGCGGCCTGGCGCAAACTACTGGTCAACGCGCTGGCGGGATTTATGGTGCTGTCCGGACGGCGGTCGGCAATGTTCCGCCGCGACGACGTCGCGGCATTGTCGCGCCGCTATGTCGCCGAATGCCTGGCGGTGGCGCGCGCTGAGGGTGCCCGACTCGATGACGACGTCGTCGACGAAGTGGTCCGCCTCGTCCGGTCGGCCCCGCAGGACATGGGCACCTCGATGCTGGCCGACCGGGCAGCCCACCGGCCACTGGAATGGGATTTGCGCAATGGGGTGATCGTCCGCAAGGCCCGCGCCCACGGCCTGGCCACCCCGATCAGCGACGTGCTGGTGCCGCTGCTGGCGGCTGCCAGCGACGGTCCCGGATAGCAATGTAGCTAATGTCTAGATCATGTACCCCTGCGAGCGGGTAGGCCTGAGCTTCACCGAGACCGCGCCTTACCTCTTCCGCAACACCGTCGACCTGGCCATCACGCCCGAGCAACTCTTCGAAGTGCTCGCCGACCCGCAGGCCTGGCCACGCTGGGCAACGGTGATCACAAAGGTGACCTGGACCAGTCCCGAACCGTTCGGCGCCGGCACCACCCGCATCGTCGAGATGCGCGGGGGTATCGTCGGCGACGAAGAGTTCATTTCGTGGGAGCCTTTCACCCGCATGGCATTTCGGTTCAACGAATGCTCCACCAGAGCCGTCGGCGCGTTCGCCGAAGACTATCGGGTGCAGGCCATCCCCGGTGGTTGCCGGCTGACCTGGACCATGGCGCAGAAACTCGCCGGCCCGGCGCGGCCGGCGCTGTTCGTCTTCCGGCCCCTGCTGAACCTGGCGCTGCGCCGGTTTCTAAGGAATCTGCGCAGGTATACCGACGCTCGGTTCGCCGCTGCGCAGCAGAGTTAGGCTGGATCGGCCGATTTCGGGAGCGTGCGATGACCTTCAACGAGGGTGTGCAAATCGATACCAGCACCACGTCGACCTCGGGTAGCGGTGGCGGGCGGCGCTTGGCCATCGGGGGCGGCCTCGGTGGGCTACTGGTGGTGGTGGTCGCAATGCTGCTCGGCGTCGATCCCGGTGGCGTGCTGAGCCAACAACCTCTCGACACCCGCGACCACGTAGCACCCGGTTTCGACCTGAGCCAGTGCAGAACCGGGGCCGATGCCAACAGGTTCGTGCAGTGCCGGGTGGTGGCCACCGGTAACTCCGTGGACGCGGTATGGAAACCGCTGTTGCCCGGCTACACCCGCCCACACATGCGGCTGTTCAGCGGCCAGGTAGGCACCGGATGCGGACCGGCCAGCAGCGAGGTCGGGCCGTTCTACTGCCCAGTGGACAAAACGGCCTACTTCGACACCGACTTCTTCCAGGTGCTGGTCACCCAATTCGGTTCCAGTGGCGGCCCATTCGCGGAAGAGTATGTGGTGGCCCATGAATACGGCCATCACGTGCAGAACCTGCTGGGGGTGCTCGGCCGCGCTCAGCATGGTGCGCAAGGTGCTGCGGGCAGTGGCGTGCGCACGGAGTTGCAGGCGGACTGCTACGCCGGGGTGTGGGCATACTACGCGTCCACCGTCAAGCAGGAGAGCACCGGTGTGCCTTACCTGGAGCCGTTGAGCGACAAGGACATCCAAGACGCCCTCGCGGCCGCGGCAGCGGTGGGCGACGACCGTATCCAACAGCAGACGACCGGACGCACCAACCCCGAGACCTGGACGCATGGCTCGGCCGCGCAACGGCAGAAGTGGTTCACTGTCGGATACCAGACTGGCGACCCCAACATCTGCGACACCTTTTCCGCCGCGGACCTGGGGTAGGCGAATTACCAGGGACGAGTCGAGCACTGCACGCCGCTGCCGCCGTCCTGCGACACCACCACCTGGCCGTCTACAACAATCTCGCAGTGGAACTCCGGATTGACCCGCAGGCCGCCGCTGGCGGTGACGATCGCCCACTGGCTCGGGTTTGCCAGCGTGGCGGTATAGACCAGCGGCTGACCGCCAGCGATCGGAGTGTGCAAGGTAATCATGTACTTCGATGAATCGGCATTGAAAGCCGCCATGCTGGGCGGATCGGCGCTCATGTACCGAATGTTGGCCATCAGGTCGCTGGTGGTCGTGACGGTGTAGGTCACCTGATGCCCGACCGGATCCGCGCGGGCAATCGCCGGGATGACCCCGCTGAGCGCGGCTCCGGCAAACGTCACCAGCGCGACGGCGCTTGGCACTGTGCGCACGGACGTCATATCTAAAACGCTACCGGATGCGTTACCGACGCCGGCCGGCACTGCATGCGATGACCGTCGCCCGCCATCCGGGCAAGCCGAATTGCGTGAGCCGCACCGCCATTAGCAGCCGAAAGCTGTCGTTGGCCTCGGGCTTCGCGCTCTGGAGGCGATCGCTGGTGTGAGCGTCTACGCAGTTCAGAAAGCCTTTCCGAGCAACGCGCCGAGGTAACTTCAGATTTCGGCAGCCGGTTTACCCGCAGGTAAACCAGGGCGGGTATGAAACGTGAGTGGGCGCCGATCTGAAGCAGCCGCAGGATGCCGATTCACCCCCGAAAGGGGTTAGCCGCCGTAGGTTCCTGACGACGGGCGCGGCAGCGGTTGTTGGGACAGGTGTCGGCGCGGGCGGGACCGCGCTGCTGTCGTCACACCCCCGGGGTCCTGCCGTCTGGTATCAACGTGGTCGGAGCGGCGCGCCTCCGGTGGGTGGTCTGCACCTGCAGTTCGGCCGGAATGCCAGCACCGAAATGGTGGTGTCCTGGCATACCACGGACACCGTCGGCAATCCGCGAGTCATGCTGGGCACGCCAACCTCTGGCTTCGGCAGCGTCGTGGTGGCCGAGACCCGGTCGTACCGGGATGCGAAGTCCAATACCGAGGTGCGCGTCAACCACGCTCACCTGACCAACCTGACACCCGATACCGACTACGTCTACGCCGCGGTGCACGACGGTACAACTCCGGAGCTCGGGACCGCACGGACCGCACCGTCGGGTCGAAAACCGCTACGCTTCACCAGCTTCGGTGATCAGTCCACTCCCGCGTTGGGCAGACTGGCCGACGGGAGGTACGTCAGCGACAACATCGGATCCCCCTTCGCCGGTGACATCACGATTGCGATCGAGCGTATTGCCCCGTTGTTCAACCTGATCAACGGTGACCTGTGTTACGCCAACCTGGCACAAGACCGAATTCGCACCTGGTCGGACTGGTTTGACAACAACACCCGCTCGGCGCGCTACCGGCCGTGGATGCCGGCAGCGGGCAATCACGAGAACGAAGTCGGTAACGGGCCAATCGGTTATGACGCCTATCAGACCTACTTTGCGGTACCCGACTCGGGATCCAGCCCGCAACTGCGCGGGCTATGGTACTCGTTCACCGCCGGCTCGGTGCGGGTGATCAGCCTGCACAACGATGATGTGTGCTACCAGGACGGTGGCAACTCCTACGTACGCGGCTATTCGGGCGGCGAACAACGGCGCTGGCTGCAAGCCGAACTCGCCAACGCTCGGCGCGACTCGGAAATCGACTGGGTGGTCGTCTGCATGCATCAGACCGCGATCTCCACCGCCGACGACAACAACGGTGCCGACCTCGGAATCCGGCAGGAATGGCTACCGCTGTTCGACCAGTACCAGGTCGACCTGGTGGTGTGCGGCCACGAACACCACTACGAGCGGTCACATCCGCTGCGCGGGGCCCTGGGCACCGATACCCGAACACCGATACCCGTCGACACCCGCAGCGACCTCATCGACTCAACCCGGGGAACCGTGCACCTGGTAATCGGTGGGGGCGGCACGTCGAAGCCGACCAACGCGCTGCTCTTCCCGCAGCCTCGGTGCCAGGTGATAACCGGCGTCGGGGATTTTGATCCCGCGATCCGGCGTAAGCCGTCCATATTCGTGCTCGAGGATGCGCCGTGGTCGGCGTTCCGCGACCGCGATAATCCTTACGGCTTCGTGGCCTTCGACGTCGACCCGGGTCAACCCGGCGGCACTACCTCGATCAAGGCGACGTATTACGCGGTGACTGGGCCGTTCGGGGGACTCACCGTCATCGACCAATTCACCTTGACCAAGCCGCGCGGCGGATAGCTCAGAACAGGGTCGCCTGAACGGGTACCAGTGCCGCTTCGGTCTCCGGCGGCGCCGGGCGATGATCACCCGCCAACCGATACTTTGCGATCAGCGGTGCCACCCGTTCCCGCAGCATCTCGCGGTAGCTCGGCGGTAGATATGGCCCGCGCCGGTACAGTTCGCGGTACCGGCTGACCAGTTCGGGATGCGCGCGGGCCAGCCAGCACATGAACCAGCCGCGCGTCGAACCCCGCAGATGCAGGCCAAAGACCGTTACACCGGTGGCGCCTGCGGCCGCGATCTGGCCCAACAGTTGGTCAAGGTGCTCGCCGGAGTCGGTGAGTTGTGGCAGCACCGGCGCGACCATCACGTGACAGTCCAAGCCGGCGGCGCGAATTGCGGTAATGAGCGCCAGCCGCGCCTGCGGTGTTGGCGTACCCGACTCGACATCCCGGTGCAGCTCCGGGTCGCCAACGGCCAGCGACACCGCCACCGACACCGGCACTTGTTGGGCGGCCTCGGCGATCAACGGCAAGTCCCGTCGCAGCAGGGTGCCCTTGGTCAGGATCGACAGCGGCGTACCGGATGCCGCCAGCGCGCCGATGATGCCCGGCATCAGGGCGTAGCGGCCCTCCGCGCGCTGGTAGGGGTCGGTGTTGGTGCCCAACGCGACGGTCTCGCGCCGCCAGGACGGCCGGCGCAACTCGTGACGCAGCACAGCGGCGACGTTGGTCTTGACCACCACCTGGGTGTCGAAGTCGGTGCCCGGATTGAAGTCCAGGTACTCGTGGGTGGGGCGGGCGAAACAATAGCGACAAGCATGCGAGCAGCCGCGGTAGCCGTTGACGGTGTAGCGAAACGGCAACGCGGCCGCGTTGGGCACCTTGTTCAGCGCTGATTTGCACAACACCTCGTGGAAGGTGATGCCGTCGAATTGTGGCGCGCGAACGCTGCGGACCAGGCCGATCCGCTGCAACCCCGGCAGCGCCCCGTCGTCAACGGGCATCCCGTTCACCGCGACGGCTTGCCGGGCCCAACGCATACCATTATTCGAACAACCGTTCTATACTTTGTCAACGCTGGCCGCTACCGAGCGCCGCACAGGATGTGATATGCCATCTCTGCCCGCACAGACAGGAGCCAGGCCTTATGACAGCATTCGGCGTCGAGCCCTACGGGCAGCCGAAGTACCTAGAAATCGCCGGGAAGCGCATGGCGTATATCGACGAAGGCAAGGGTGACGCCATCGTCTTTCAGCACGGCAACCCCACGTCGTCTTACTTGTGGCGCAACATCATGCCGCACTTGGAAGGGCTGGGCCGGCTGGTGGCCTGCGATCTGATCGGGATGGGCGCGTCGGACAAGCTCAGCCCATCGGGACCCGACCGCTATAGCTATGGCGAGCAACGAGACTTTTTGTTCGCGCTCTGGGATGCGCTCGACCTCGGCGACCACGTGGTACTGGTGCTGCACGACTGGGGCTCGGCGCTCGGCTTCGACTGGGCTAACCAGCATCGCGACCGAGTGCAGGGGATCGCGTTCATGGAAGCGATCGTCACCCCGATGACGTGGGCGGACTGGCCGCCGGCCGTGCGGGGTGTGTTCCAGGGTTTCCGATCGCCTCAAGGCGAGCCAATGGCGTTGGAGCACAACATCTTTGTCGAACGGGTGCTGCCCGGGGCGATCCTGCGACAGCTCAGCGACGAGGAAATGAACCACTATCGGCGGCCATTCGTGAACGGCGGCGAGGACCGTCGCCCCACGTTGTCGTGGCCACGAAACCTTCCAATCGACGGTGAGCCCGCCGAGGTCGTCGCGTTGGTCAACGAGTACCGGAGCTGGCTCGAGGAAACCGACATGCCGAAACTGTTCATCAACGCCGAGCCCGGCGCGATCATCACCGGCCGCATCCGTGACTATGTCAGGAGCTGGCCCAACCAGACCGAAATCACAGTGCCCGGCGTGCATTTCGTTCAGGAGGACAGCCCAGAGGAAATCGGTGCGGCCATAGCACAGTTCGTCCGGCGGCTCCGGTCGGCGGCCGGCGTCTGACCGCAACCGGGCCTCATGCTAGGCCACCGGCGACCGACGGACTTCCCGCGCGAGCCGCTCCAAAAGCCTCAGCCGCTCGGGGTGGTCGGCTCGTCAAACGACAGCCCTATCAGCCGAGACACCACGTTGTGCAGCGCGTCAAACACCTCCAGGATCTCTTCTCGGCTACTCGAAACCCATGTTTGAAACGTATGACGCCCACCGACAAGAATGGCCGCCTTGAGGCCCTGCGGCCACGGTGGCGCAAGTGATTTCGGTGACTCCGGCTGGAAGCGGCGACTACCCAGCCAGCCGCGAAATTACTTCGGCCACAACCGAATCCATCGAGACCGAAACTTGCTCACCCGTCGTCAAGTCCTTCACTGCGACCGTCCCGGCCTCGATGTCGCGGTCGCCCGCTACCAACGCAACACGGGCGCCGGAACGAGCGGCCGCGCGCATCGCGCCTTTGAGCCCGCGATCACCATAGGCAAGGTCAACCCGCACCCCGGCCGCGCGCAGTCGTCCAGCCAGCACCGCCAGCCTGAGCTTGGCCGCCTCGCCAAGCGGCACGCCGAACACGTCGCACCGGGCGCTGTCCCCCGCCGTCTTGCCCTCGGCCCGCAGCGCCAGCACGGTCCGGTCCACGCCCAGCCCGAACCCGATGCCCGACAAGTCCTGCCCGCCAAGCTGGTGCATCAGGCCGTCGTAGCGCCCCCCGCCGCCGATCCCCGATTGCGCACCAAGCCCGTCATGGACGAACTCGAAGGCGGTCTTGGTGTAGTAGTCCAGGCCGCGCACCATGCGCGGGTTGATGACATAGGGCACTCCAAGCGCGTCCAGATGGGCGAGCACGGTGTCGAAATGCTGCTTGGCGACATCAGACAGATGATCCAGCAACACCGGCGCCGACGCCGTCATCGCACGCAATTCGGGTCGCTTGTCGTCGAGCACCCGCAGCGGATTGATCCCTGCGCGCCTGCGGGTGTCCTCGTCGAGATCGAGTCCAAACAAGAACTCCTGCAACAGTTCCCGGTACTGCGGACGGCAACTCTCGTCTCCCAGGGAGGTGATTTCCAGCCGGAACCCGTCGAGACCCAACGAGCGGAACCCGGCGTCGGCAATGGCGATCACCTCGGCGTCCAACGCCGGGTCGTCGACGCCGATCGCCTCCACCCCGACTTGCTGTAACTGGCGATACCGGCCGGCCTGCGGACGCTCGTAGCGGAAAAACGGGCCCGCATAACACAACTTCACCGGCAGCGCGCCGCGATCCAGCCCGTGTTCGATCACCGCACGCACCACCCCGGCGGTGCCCTCGGGCCGCAGCGTCACCGAGCGGTCGCCACGGTCGGCGAACGTATACATCTCCTTGGACACCACGTCGGTGGATTCACCCACGCCCCGGGCGAACAGGGCGGTGTCCTCGAAGATGGGCAGCTCGATGTGGCTATAGCCGGCTTGACGGGCCGCCGCGAGCAGCCCGTTGCGCACCGCGACGAACTGCGCCGAGTCGGGCGGGACGTAGTCCGGTACCCCCTTGGGGGCCGAAAATGACGAGAATTCCGTCACCGGCTCAAGCCCTCAAGGAACGGATTGAAGCGCCGCTCGGCCCCAATGGTGGTGGAGTTGCCGTGCCCGGGCAGCACCACCGTGCTGTCGTCGAGCACCAGGAGTTTGTCGACGATGGAGCGCAACAGGTCGCGGCCGCTGCCGCCGGCCAAGTCGGTGCGGCCTATCGCACGCTCGAACAGGGTGTCACCGGTGAACACGATGTCCTTGTCGTTGTTGGTCGCCTGCAGGACCCGGAAGACCACCGACCCGCGGGTGTGACCCGGTGTGTGATCGATGTTGACCGAGATGCCGCCGAGGTCGATCTTGTCGCCGTCTCGGTCCAGCTCCACAACCTGTTTAGGCTCACGAAAGAACGCACCCGCAACCAGCTGCGCTATCCGCGGGCCCAGGCCGTAGATGGGGTCGGTCAGCATGAACCGGTCGGCGGGATGCACATAGGTGGGGCAGCCGAAGGTGTCTGAGACCTTCTGCGCGGACCAGATGTGATCGATGTGTCCGTGGGTGAGCAGCACCGCGGCAGGGGTCAGCCGGTTCTTGTCGAGGATGCGACGCAGCGTGCCCATCGCACCCTGGCCCGGATCGACGATGACGGCGTCGGTTCCGGGCCGCTCGGCCAGCACATAACAGTTACACGCCAGCAACCCCGCAGGAAATCCGGTGATCAACACGGTTCCCAGTTTCCCATCCCCGGCGTCCGGGGACGAGGCGGGCCGCGAACATGGGCCACTTGACACCGGTCGCGGCGCCCCGATTAGCCTGTGCTTTCGTGCCGACCAATGCTCAGCGACGTGCCACAGCCAAACGCAAACTCGAACGACAACTAGAGCGCCGCGCCAAGCAAGCCAAACGCCGTCGCATCTTGACTATCGTCGGTGGCTCACTCGCAGCGGTGGCCGTGATCGTCGCGGTAGTCGTCACGGTGGTGGTCAACAAGGACGACCACCAGAGCACCACGTCAGCAACCCCCACCGACTCGGCCTCGACCAGCCCCCCGCAGGCCGCGACCGCTCCCCCGCTGCCGCCGTTCAAGCCGTCGGCCAACCTCGGCGCCAACTGCCAGTACCCGCCGTCGCCGGACAAGGCCGTCAAACCGGTCAAGTTGCCCCGGACCGGCAAGGTACCCACCGACCCGGCCCAGGTCAGCGTGAGCATGGTGACCAACCAGGGCAACATCGGTCTAATGCTGGCCAACAACGAATCGCCGTGTACGGTCAATAGTTTCGTCAGCCTCGCGCAGCAGGGTTTCTTCAAGGGCACCACTTGTCACCGGCTGACCACCTCACCAATGTTGGCGGTTCTGCAATGCGGCGACCCTAAGGGCGACGGCACGGGCGGTCCGGGCTACCAGTTCGCCAACGAATACCCCACCGACCAATACTCGGCGAACGACCCCAAGTTGAACGAGCCCGTCATCTATCCGCGCGGGACACTGGCCATGGCCAACGCCGGCCCTAATACCAACAGCAGCCAGTTCTTCATGGTCTACCGGGACTCAAAGCTGCCACCCCAATACACCGTGTTCGGCACGATCCAGGCCGACGGACTGACCACCCTGGACAAGATCGCCAAGGCCGGCGTCGCCGGTGGCGGCGAAGACGGCAAGCCCGCCACCGAAGTCACCATCACGTCGGTGCTGCTGGATTAGCCCGACGCTCGCCGAGCAGACACAGAATCGCACGAAATCAGCCCGCCCAATGCGATTCTGCGTCTGCTCGGCGGAGAAAAGCGCGCTACGCGGCCGAGGTCACCCGGTAGACGTCGTAGACACCTTCGACGTTGCGGACGGCGTTGAGCAGGTGCCCGAGGTGCTTGGGGTCACCCATCTCGAAGGTGAATCGACTGATCGCCACCCGGTCCCCCGAAGTGGTGACCGACGCGGACAGGATATTGACCTTCTCGTCGGCCAGTGCGCGCGTCACATCCGACAGCAGCCGGTGCCGGTCGAGTGCCTCGACCTGGATTGCCACCAGAAACACCGACGACGGCGACGGCGCCCATAGCACCTCGATGATGCGCTCGGCCTGCTGCTGCAGCGATGCGGCGTTGGTGCAGTCGGTGCGGTGCACACTGACCCCGCCGCCACGGGTGACGAACCCCATAATCACATCGCCCGGAACCGGCGTGCAGCACTTGGCCAGCTTGGTCAGCACGCCCGGGGCGCCGGGGACGGAGACCCCGACATCGTCGGTGCTGCGTGGGCGCCGCGGCATGGTCGCCGGCGTGGACCGCTCGGCGAGTTCCTCTTCCGCCTGGTCGATACCGCCGAGCTCGGCCAACAACCGCTGCACGACGTGTTTCGCCGACACGTGCCCCTCACCGATGGCGGTATAGAGTGCTGACACGTCCGCGTAGTGCAGCTCGCGGGCCACCGCCGCCATGGACTCACCATTGACCAAGCGCTGCAACGGAAGTCCACCGCGGCGCACCTCGCGGGCCATCGCATCCTTACCGGTCTCCAACGCCTCCTCACGCCGCTCCTTGGCGAACCACTGGCGGATCTTCGTCTTTGCGCGCGGCGACACCACGAACTGCTGCCAGTCCCGCGACGGCCCGGCGTTCGGCGCCTTGGACGTGAAAACCTCGACAACTTCTCCGTTTTCCAGCTTGCGTTCCAGCGCTACCAACCGGCCGTTCACTCGGGCGCCGATGCAGCGGTGGCCCACCTCTGTGTGCACCGCGTAAGCGAAGTCCACCGGCGTCGAACCGGTTGGCAGCGTGATCACGTCGCCCTTGGGGGTAAACACGAAAATCTCTTGCACCGCAAGGTCGTAGCGCAATGATTCCAAGAACTCACCGGGGTCGGCCGCCTCACGTTGCCAGTCGAGCAGCTGACGCATCCAGGCCATGTCGTCGATCTCCGCGGCGGCATGCGGATGAAGAACACCGTTGCGGCCCTTGGCTTCTTTGTAGCGCCAATGCGCGGCGATGCCGTATTCGGCGGTGCGGTGCATGTCGCGGGTACGGATCTGCACTTCCAGCGGCTTGCCCTCAGGCCCGACCACAGTGGTGTGCAGTGACTGGTACACACCGTATCTGGGCTGGGCGATGTAGTCCTTGAACCGACCCGCCATCGGCTGCCATAGCGAATGCACTACGCCGACAGCCGCGTAGCAGTCCCGGATTTCGTCGCACAGGATGCGCACACCGACCAGGTCGTGGATGTCGTCGAAGTCGCGGCCCTTAACGATCATCTTCTGGTAGATCGACCAATAGTGCTTGGGGCGGCCCTCCACCGTCGCCTTGATCTTCGACGCGGTCAGCGTGTTGACGATTTCGGCACGCACCTTGGCCAGGTAGGTGTCCCGGGACGGCGCGCGACCGGCGACCAGCCGGACGATCTCCTCGTACTTCTTGGGATGCAGGATCGCGAAGGACAGGTCCTCCAACTCCCACTTGACGCTGGCCATGCCCAGCCGATGCGCCAGGGGTGCAATGACTTCCAACGTCTCACGGGCCTTGCGGGCCTGCTTCTCCGGCGGCAAGAAGCGCATGGTGCGCATGTTGTGTAACCGGTCAGCCACCTTTATCACCAGCACCCGCGGATCGCGGGCCATCGCGGTGATCATCTTGCGAATAGTCTCGCCTTCGGCGGCGCTGCCCAACACCACCCGATCCAGCTTGGTCACCCCGTCGACGAGATGGCCCACCTCTTCGCCGAATTCCTCGGTCAACGCCTCCAGGGTGTAACCGGTGTCCTCGACGGTGTCGTGCAGCAGCGCGGCCACCAAAGTGGTGGTGTCCATGCCCAACTCGGCCAGAATGTTGGCAACGGCCAACGGGTGGGTGATGTAGGGATCACCGGACTGCCGCAACTGGCTGGCATGCCTTTGGTCAGCGACCTCGTAGGCTCGCTGCAAGATCGACAGGTCGGCCTTGGGATAGATCTCCCGGTGCACCGCCACCAACGGCTCGAGCACCGGATTGGTGGTGCTGCGCTGGGCGGTCATCCGCCGGGCCAATCGGGCCCGCACCCGACGCGACGCGCTGATGCTGGTCTTAAGAGTCTCGACCGGCGACTCGGGCGTCTCGAGAGCGGGCTCGAGAGCCGCAGAAGCCTCCGTGGGCGGTGCAACCGCTTGCGCCGTGAGCTGGTCCTCGGCCACGTTCGTCACCTCCGACCTAGAGGATATCCCTCACAGGCGGCTCAGGCTGTGCACCGGCAGCGGTGCGAGCGCCGCGCGACCGCTCAACCCCGCAAGTTCCACCACTACGGCCGCCCCGGCCACGTTGGCGCCACCGCGCTCAAGCAGGCGTCGCGTCGCGCCGATGGTGCCGCCGGTTGCTAACACGTCGTCAATGATCACGACACGGCGGCCCGCAACCTCGATGCCCTCAGCGAGAATCTCCAGAGTGGCGGCGCCGTACTCCCTGTAGTACTCCTCGCTGAGCACCGGCCGGGGCAGCTTGCCGCCCTTGCGAACGGCCAGCACACCCACTTCGAGCCGGGTGGCGACCGCGGCTGCCACCAGAAACCCGCGGGCGTCGACGCCGGCCACCAGGTCAGCTCCGGACGCCCGATCGGCCAGCGCTTCGGTTACCGCGGCCAATCCTCTTCGGTCGGCGAATAGCGGGGTGAGGTCCTTGAACTCGACGCCGGGAACCGGAAAGTCGGCCACATCCCGGGTCAGCGACGCAACCACGTCGGCCACAGATATGGCTGAGCTCCGGCGGGACTCACCGAGCGCCAATACCCGCCCGTCGTCGACCCAACGCTGCCGGCGGCGCTTCCCCCGTGCCTTTAAGGAGAGCCCCGTCGCGATCACGTTCAACACGTAGTCACCAGCCCATGTACCGCCATGGCACACATCCTCTCCCAGACAGCCCGGAGCACCTGCGACACTACGCTCCGATAGGTCCGCTTCTCGTCGTGGAATTCTGTCAATTACCTGCAGATGGCACTGGCCATCGTCACCGCGCCAGCGCCCAGCGATCCATGTTCCACCCTGCCCCCCATCGCGTCGGATTCCTGCTCACCGCATACATTTTCGTCGACATCAACAACGTGCGCTGCTGCCGGTACAACGGCAAGGTTGGCATCTCATCCCAGAGCACCGGCGCGGCCTCGGCAAGCAACCTGGCCCGCTCGGCGGGGTCGGCCGACACCGCGAGCGCGCTGATGATGCCGTCGATCTGAGCGTTTGCGTACCCCGATAGATTGTTTCCGTTGCCGCTGTGCAAGTCATAGGCATCCATCGCAGACGATCCGCTCGATCCGCTGCCGGTGGCCCCACCGGTGCTCGCCAACAATACGTCAATCTTTCCGTCCCGCAGCGCTTGCGGTCCGGGTGTGTCCACCGTCACATCCGAAACGGTGATCCCGGCCGGGGCGCAGGCGTCGGCAATGGTTCCGATGGTGGCCGCCAACCGAGCGTTGGGCCTGCCGTAGCCGATCCGCACGGTCAGCGGCGTACCACCCAGCGCGTCGCGAGCGGCGGCGGGGTCCACCCGGCCGAACTGACGTGCTTCGGCGGCGCCGTCGGCATCGGTGAGGGCATCGTCGGTCGCCGGGGACAGCCGCGAGTTGGCAATCGGAACCCCGGCATCCCGAGCGATCGCGTCCCGGGGTACACACAACGCGAGCGCGCGGCGGGTGCGGCTTTGCGCGAGTGAACCTTGTGGTGCGAAGATCAGCTGCTCGATCCCGGCCGACGGGTAGTCGGTGCGCTGGTAGCTGTCGGGGGTTACCAGGGATCCCGATGAACCGGCCGCGACGTCGACCACGTCGACGCTGCGGTTGTTGACCCGGTCTTGGATATCGGCTCCCTGCGGCCAGACGGTGATCCGCTTCGTGATCGCCTTGGTGCCCCACCAACGATCATTGGCGACGAGCACCACGGCGCCATCGTCCAGGACGGATTCGATCTTGTACGGTCCCGACGAGGGGAAGCGGCTGCGGACTTCGTCGTGGCTGCGGCCCGGCTTGAGGTCCCACGTGGAATTCCACAGTCGCGCAATCTGTTCCACCGCTGACACGTTGTTGCTTAGCAACGCCGCGGTAACATCGATGTGCAGCTGGTCGGCGATCACGTGCGACGGCATCAGCGACGTCGCGGTGAACAGCTGGGAGTGGTCAACGACACTGCGATCCGGGATGAACGACACCCGGGCCTTTTTCTGCCCCGCCGTGCACTCGATGTTGGCGATGTCGACATAGCCGGCCTGCGTAGCAGCGTCGAAGCCGGGAAAGCGGCCGGATTGGGCCGCCCAGGCCAATACCAGGTCGTCACAGGTCACCGGCCTGCCGTCGGAATAGACGGCGTCGTCGGAGATCTGGTAGTCGAGGATCAACGGCGACCCCTCCACCACCGAGACCGTTCCGAAGTCGCGGTCAGCCACCACTTGGCCGTCGGGGCCGTGATAGCCAAACCCGGTGAGAGTCCGGGCGAATGCCTGCGCCCCGGCCGACGCGGCACCGATGACGGTATTGGTGTTGTAGGTGACCAGCGCGCCGTCGACCACGTAGTCGATCTGAGCCGCGGCGCTGCCCGAACACGCGGTCAGCGTGGTTGCGGCGACCAACGTCGCGGTACCAACGACTCGCAGGCCGGCGATGCGCGTATGACGCCGGCGGCGGGGGGCCACCGCGCCTACCGCCGACCGGCGTTCCGCTTGCCGGTCGGACGCCTGGTACCGACGGGACGCACTGGGCGCGCCCCCGGCGCCGGCTTGCTGGAGCCCTGGGCCGCCCGCGGGGCGGATTGGCTGCTGGCCTGCGTGATCCCCACCAGCGACTGTTCATCAGCGGCTGCCGGCTGCTCGCCGCCATCCGTGCTGGCGTCCTCTGATCCCGCCGGCGAGCCGGAGTTACGCCGTTTGAGCACCCGACGGGTGTGGTTGCGCACCAACTCCGTGCGCTCACGGAGGGTAACCAACAGCGGCGTGGCGAAGAAGATTGACGAGTAGGTGCCGATGATGATGCCGATCAGCTGCACCAGCGCCAGGTCTTTGAGAGTGCCGACGCCCAGCAGCCAGACCGCCACCACCATCAGCGCCAACACCGGCAACACGCCGATCAGGCTGGTGTTGATCGACCGCATGAACGTCTGGTTGATCGCCAGGTTGGCCTGCTCGGCGAAGGTGCGCCGGGTGGTGTGCTGGAAGCCATGGGTGTTCTCCTCGACCTTGTCGAACACGATGACGGTGTCATAGAGCGAGAACCCGAGAATGGTCAGCAGGCCGATGACCGTGGCCGGGGTGACTTCGAAACCCACCAGGGAATAAACGCCGGCGGTGACGGTCAGGTCGAAGAGCATGGCCGTTATCGCCGAGATGGTCATGTAGCGCTCGTAGCGCACGGTAATGTAGAGGGCGACCAGCACCAGAAACACCACCAGCGCGATCACCGCCTTCTTGGTGATCTGACCGCCCCAGGTCTCCGACACCGCCGAGTCGCTGATGGCCTGCTTGCTGGGCTGACCGTCGGTTCCCTTGGGCCCGAAGGCCTCGAATAGGGCGTCCCGCAGCTTGGCCGTCTGGTCGCTGGTCAGCGTCTCCGAACGAATCTGCACCGTCGCCGAAGCACCGGCCCCGACGATCACCACCGACTGGGGCTCACTGCCGAGGGCCCGGTAGTAGACGTCTTCGACCTGCGCGACTTGGGTGCTGCCACGCGGGAACGACACCGTGGTACCGCCTTTGAAATCGATGCCGAAGGTGAACCCACGAAAGACGATGCTGGCGATGGCCACCGCGACGATCGCACCGCTCACGCCAAACCACAACCGGCGGCGTCCCACTACCTCAAACGCCCCGGTGCCGGTGTACAGGCGCGAAAGGAAGCTATGGTGCCCCAGCTTCGAGGCGGTGTCTGTGGTGCTGTCGCCGTCGGTCCGCGCCACAGCACTCTCGGTGGCCTCGGTGAGTTCGACCGCCGACGTGGCTTCGTCGTCGCGGCCGGTCTTTGCTTTCGACGCCATCGGCTATCCCCGTCCCGTCCGAGCCATGGCCCGGCGTTCGCGTGCGACCTGCTGCACCGCTCCCAGGCCGTTGTATGCCGGCTTGGCCAGCAGCGACGATTTGGACGCCAGATACACCAACGGCCACGTCACCAAGAACACCACGACGAGGTCCAGGATCGTGGTGAGGCCCAGGGTGAACGCGAACCCCTTCACCTGACCGATCGCCAGAAAGTACAGCACGGCAGCGGCCAGGAAAGTGACGGCGTTGCCCGACACGATCGTCTTGCGGGCACGCGCCCAACCGCGCGGCACTGCCGACCGGAACGAACGGCCTTCGCGGATCTCGTCTTTGATGCGTTCGAAGAACACCACGAACGAGTCGGCGGTGGTCCCGATACCGATGATCAGGCCCGCAATACCAGCCAGATCTAGGGTGTAGTTGATATATCGGCCCAAGAGCACCAGGATCGCAAAAACCATTGAGCCAGAAGCCACTAGCGACAAGGCCGTGAGCAGTCCCAGCACTCGGTAGTAGAGCAGCGAATACACCAGCACCAACAGCAGGCCGATCGCACCCGCGATCATGCCCGCGCGCAGCGATGACAACCCCAAGGTCGCCGAAACCGTTTGGGCTTCCGACGGTTCGAAGGACAGCGGCAGCGACCCGTACTTGAGGACGTTGGCGAGCTGGCGTGCGGTCGCCGCGGTGAATGGCGGATCCCCACCGCTGATCTGGGTTCGGCCGCCGGGGATCGCTTCCTGGATCTGCGGTGCACTGACAACCTGCGAGTCCAGGGTGAACGCCGTCTGGGTGCCGATATGGGCGGCGGTGTAGTCGGCCCAGATGTTGGCCGCCGGACCCTTGAACTGCAGGTCGACGACGTAGCCGATGCCGCGCTGGTCCATACCCGAGGTGGCGTTTTGGATCTGGTCGCCGCTGATGATCGACGGCGCCAGCAGGTACGCGGTCTTGTGGTCGGTCGAGCAGGTCACCAACGGCAGTTTCGGGTCGTCGTTGCCGGCCAAAATGTCGTCGCTCTCGCAGCGGGTCGCCTGGAATTGCAGTGCAACCATCTGCATGTATTGGTTGGTGCTCTGCCGCAGCTTCTTCTCCTGGGCGATGCGCTCGGCGAGATCCTTGCGCGGATCCGTGGCCGGCGCCTCAGCGGGCGGCGCCGGCGGCGGGCTGGCCGGTGAGGTCGGGTTGGGCGATGGCGCCGGGTCCTGCGGATAGGGCCGCGGTTGGGCCCCAGGTTGCGGTGAAGCCGGCGCCCCCGATTGGGCTGGCGGCGGTGCGGCGGGTTGACCGGGCGGCTGCGGTTCGGCGCTGGGTGCCGGCTGCGGTTCTTCGGCTGCGGGCTGCGCCGGCATCGAGTTGAGCACCGGCCGGATGTACAGCCGAGCGGTCTGTCCGAGGTTGCGTGCCTCGCTGCCGTCGTTGCCGGGCACCGTGATGACCAGGTTGTCACCGTCGACGACCACCTCCGAACCGGACACTCCCAGCCCGTTGACCCGCGCGCTGATGATTTGCTGCGCCTGTGCCAGCGCTTCCCGGCTCGGGGCCGAGCCGTCCGGTGTGCGCGCGGTCAGCGTGACCCTGGTGCCGCCCTGCAGGTCAATGCCGAGTTTGGGGGCGGTGTGCTTGTCCCCGGTGAAAAACACCAGCAAATAGATGCCGATCAGCATCACCAGGAACACCGACAGGTAACGGGCAGGGTGCACCGGCGCCGAAGACGATGCCACGTTCCTTGTATCTCCTCGAGAATCAGTTTTCTACCCCCGACAGAGCCTACGTGTCGCGCCGGGGCGCGTCGCGCAAGCGGCTCGTCGGTTCCGGTCGGCCGGTTGCCGGTCAGGAATCGTTGGTCACCCGGCGCTCGCCGGCCACGTCGTCAACATCCTTGTCAAGGTCCTCGTTGAGCTCCTCGTCGATGTCGTCGTCCGGCAGAATTCGGTCACGAATCGCCAACTTCATCCACGTGGTGACCACCCCGGGCGCGATCTCGAGGTCGATGGTGTCGTCGGCAATGGCGACGATGGTGGCTTCCAGCCCAGAAGTCGTGTGTACCCGCTCCCCGGGCTGCAACGAGTCGTGCAGATCGATGGTGGCTTGCATGGCCCGTCGCTGGCGGCGCGACGCGAAGTACATGAACCCACCCATGATGAGCAGGAACGGCAAGAACAAAACGAAACTCTCCATCAACCCGTCTTTCGTATTGGTATTGCGATCACGGTGCCAGGCCTACCCGCGGGCCGCGCACCTGGTAACAGTCCAGTGTGCCCGTCCAGTCTGGCAGGCCGGAAACATCGGTCAGCAGATAGGCTTTACCAGCGATGTGAACCGGCGAGCCGGGTGAGGAGGATCTGTGGCCAGCCTGCAGCAGAGTCGGCGCCTGGTCACCGAAATCCCCGGTCCCGCATCGCAGGCACTGACTCACCGCCGGGCGGCGGCGGTGTCCAGCGGTGTTGGGGTCACCCTGCCGGTGTTCGTAGCCCGCGCCGGCGGCGGCATCGTGGAAGACGTGGACGGTAACCGGCTCATCGACCTGGGTTCGGGCATCGCAGTGACGACGATCGGCAACTCGTCGCCACGCGTGGTGGATGCGGTGCGCACGCAGGTGGCCGAATTTACCCACACCTGCTTCATGGTGACGCCATACGAGGGGTACGTGGCCGTCGCCGAGCAACTCAACCGGATTACCCCAGGTTCGGGCCCCAAGCGCTCGGTGTTGTTCAATTCCGGCGCCGAGGCAGTCGAGAACGCCGTCAAGATCGCACGCTCCTACACCGGCAAGCCCGCGGTGGTGGCGTTCGACCACGCCTACCACGGTCGCACCAACCTAACGATGGCGCTGACCGCCAAGTCGATGCCCTACAAGAGCGGCTTCGGTCCGTTCGCGCCGGAGATCTACCGAGCGCCATTGTCTTACCCCTATCGGGACGGCCTCCTCGATAAGCAACTGGCTACCAATGGTGAGCTAGCCGCGGCCCGAGCCATCGGCGTCATCGACAAGCAGGTAGGCGCGAACAACCTGGCCGCCCTCGTCATCGAACCGATCCAGGGCGAAGGCGGTTTCATCGTTCCGGCCGAAGGGTTCCTACCTGCCCTCCTCGATTGGTGCCGCAAGAACCATGTGGTGTTCATCGCCGACGAGGTGCAAACCGGCTTTGCCCGTACCGGGGCGATGTTCGCCTGCGAGCACGAGGGCCCCGACGGTCTAGAGCCCGACCTGATCTGCACGGCCAAAGGCATCGCCGATGGATTGCCGCTGTCGGCGGTCACCGGCCGCGCCGAGATCATGAACGCCCCGCACGTGGGCGGCCTGGGCGGCACGTTCGGCGGCAACCCGGTGGCCTGTGCGGCCGCGCTGGCCACCATCGCAACCATCGAAAGCGACGGGCTGATCGAGCGGGCCCGCCAGATCGAACGCCTGGTGACCGACCGGTTGACGACGCTGCAGGCCGTCGACGACCGGATCGGCGACGTGCGTGGTCGCGGCGCCATGATCGCCGTAGAGCTGGTCAAATCCGGAACCACCGAGCCCGACGCCGGGCTGACCGAGCGGCTGGCGACCGCGGCCCACGCCGCCGGCGTCATCATTTTGACCTGCGGCATGTTCGGCAACATCATCCGGCTACTGCCGCCGCTGACCATCGGCGACGAGCTGCTGAGTGAGGGGCTGGACATCGTGTGCGCGATCTTGGCCGACCTCTGACGGCCTGCCGGCCCCGACTGCGTCATCCCGTGCCGCATCTCACAGCCGATCAGCAGCAGGCTTGCATTGTGTAATATATTTACTTTAGCTAACGTTCTATTGGTCGGGCGCAGCGCCGCGCCGTCGATTTCCCACCCTTTCCGGCACGCCGAGGTGACCGCATGTCGATCAACGATCAGCGACTGACACGCCGCGTCGAGGACCTATACGCCAGCGACGCCCAGTTCGCCGCCGCCAGTCCCAACGAGGCGATCACCCAGGCGATCGACCAGCCCGGGGTCGCGCTTCCACAGCTCATCCGTATGGTCATGGAGGGCTACGCCGATCGGCCGGCACTCGGCCAGCGTGCGCTCCGCTTCGTCACCGACCCCGACAGCGGCCGCACCATGGTCGAGCTACTGCCGCGGTTCGAGACCATCACCTACCGCGAACTGTGGGCCCGCGCCGGCACATTGGCCACCGCGTTGAGCGCTGAGCCCGCGATCCGGCCGGGCGACCGGGTTTGCGTGCTGGGCTTCAACAGCGTCGACTACACAACCATCGACATCGCGCTGATCCGGTTGGGCGCCGTGTCGGTTCCACTGCAGACCAGTGCGCCGGTCACCGGGTTGCGCCCGATCGTCACCGAGACCGAGCCGACGATGATCGCCACCAGCATCGACAATCTTGGCGACGCCGTCGAAGTGCTGGCCGGTCACGCCCCGGCCCGGCTGGTCGTATTCGATTACCACGGCAAGGTTGACACCCACCGCGAGGCCGTCGAAGCCGCCCGAGCTCGGTTGGCCGGCTCGGTGACCATCGACACACTTGCCGAACTGATCGAACGCGGCAGGGCGCTGCCGGCCACACCCATTGCCGACAGCGCCGACGACGCGCTGGCGCTGCTGATTTACACCTCGGGTAGTACCGGCGCACCCAAAGGCGCCATGTATCGCGAGAGCCAGGTGATGAGCTTCTGGCGCAAGTCGAGTGGCTGGTTCGAGCCGAGCGGTTACCCCTCGATCACGCTGAACTTCATGCCGATGAGCCACGTCGGGGGCCGTCAGGTGCTCTACGGGACGCTTTCCAACGGCGGTACCGCCTACTTCGTCGCCAAGAGCGACCTGTCGACGCTGTTCGAGGACCTCGCCCTGGTGCGGCCCACAGAATTGTGCTTCGTGCCGCGCATCTGGGACATGGTGTTCGCAGAGTTCCACAGCGAGGTCGACCGCCGCTTGGTGGACGGCGCCGATCGAGCGGCGCTGGAAGCGCAGGTGAAGGCCGAGCTGCGGGAGAACGTGCTCGGCGGACGGTTTGTCATGGCGCTGACCGGTTCCGCGCCGATCTCCGCTGAGATGACGGCGTGGGTCGAGTCCCTGCTGGCCGACGTGCATTTGGTGGAGGGTTACGGCTCCACCGAGGCCGGGATGGTCCTGAACGACGGCATGGTGCGGCGCCCCGCGGTGATCGACTACAAGCTGGTCGACGTGCCCGAGCTGGGCTACTTCGGCACCGATCAGCCCTACCCCCGGGGCGAGCTGCTGGTCAAGACGCAAACCATGTTCCCCGGCTACTACCAGCGCCCGGATGTCACCGCCGAGGTGTTCGACCCCGACGGCTTCTACCGGACCGGGGACATCATGGCCAAAGTAGGCCCCGACCAGTTCGTCTACCTCGACCGCCGCAACAACGTGCTAAAGCTCTCCCAGGGCGAGTTCATCGCCGTGTCGAAGCTCGAGGCGGTGTTCGGCGACAGCCCGCTGGTCCGACAGATCTTCATCTACGGCAACAGTGCCCGGGCCTACCCGCTGGCGGTGGTTGTCCCGTCCGGGGACGCGCTTTCTCGCCATGGCATCGAGAATCTCAAGCCCGTGATCAGCGAGTCCCTGCAGGAGGTAGCGAGGGCGGCCGGCCTGCAATCCTACGAGATTCCACGCGACTTCATCATCGAAACCACGCCGTTCACCCTGGAGAACGGCCTGCTCACCGGCATCCGCAAGCTGGCACGCCCGCAGTTGAAGAAGTTCTATGGCGAACGTCTCGAGCGGCTCTATACCGAGCTGGCCGATAGCCAATCCAACGAGCTGCGCGAGCTGCGGCAAAGCGGTCCCGATGCGCCGGTGCTTCCGACGCTGTGCCGTGCCGCGGCTGCGTTGCTGGGCTCTACCGCTGCGGATGTGCGGCCGGACGCGCACTTCGCCGACCTGGGTGGTGACTCGCTCTCGGCGCTGTCGTTGGCCAACCTGCTGCACGAGATCTTCGGCGTCGACGTGCCGGTGGGTGTCATTGTCAGCCCGGCAAGCGACCTGCGGGCCCTGGCCGACCACATCGAAGCAGCGCGCACCGGCGTCAGGCGACCCAGCTTCGCCTCGATACACGGTCGCTCCGCGACGGAAGTGCACGCCAGCGACCTCACGCTGGACAAGTTCATCGACGCTGCCACCCTGGCCGCAGCCCCGAACCTGCCGGCACCGAGCGCCCAAGTGCGCACCGTACTGCTGACCGGCGCCACCGGCTTTTTGGGTCGCTACCTGGCGCTGGAATGGCTCGACCGCATGGACCTGGTCAACGGCAAGCTGATCTGCCTGGTCCGCGCCAGATCCGACGAGGAAGCACAAGCCCGGCTGGACGCGACGTTCGATAGCGGCGACCCGTATTTGGTGCGGCACTACCGCGAATTGGGCGCCGGCCGCCTCGAGGTGCTCGCCGGCGACAAGGGCGAGGCCGACCTGGGCCTGGACCGGGTCACCTGGCAGCGGCTAGCCGACACGGTGGACCTGATCGTGGACCCCGCGGCCCTGGTCAACCACGTGCTGCCGTATAGCCAGCTGTTCGGCCCAAACGCGGCGGGCACCGCCGAGTTGCTTCGGCTGGCGCTGACCGGCAAGCGCAAGCCATACATCTACACCTCGACGATCGCCGTGGGCGAGCAGATCCCGCCGGAGGCGTTCACCGAGGACGCCGACATCCGGGCCATCAGCCCGACCCGCAGGATCGACGACAGCTACGCCAACGGCTACGCGAACAGCAAGTGGGCCGGCGAGGTGCTGCTGCGCGAAGCTCACGAGCAGTGCGGCCTGCCGGTGACGGTCTTCCGCTGCGACATGATCCTGGCCGACACCAGCTATACCGGTCAGCTCAACCTGCCGGACATGTTCACCCGGCTGATGCTGAGCCTGGCCGCTACCGGCATCGCACCCGGTTCGTTCTATGAGCTGGATGCGCACGGCAATCGGCAACGCGCCCACTATGACGGCTTGCCGGTCGAATTCGTCGCAGAAGCCATTTGCACCCTTGGGACACATAGCCCGGACCGTTTTGTCACCTACCACGTGATGAACCCCTACGACGACGGCATCGGGCTGGACGAGTTCGTCGACTGGCTCAACTCCCCAACTAGCGGGTCCGGTTGCACGATCCAGCGGATCGCCGACTACGGCGAGTGGCTGCAGCGGTTCGAGACTTCGCTGCGTGCCTTGCCGGATCGCCAGCGCCACGCCTCGCTGCTGCCCTTGCTGCACAACTACCGAGAGCCTGCAAAGCCGATATGCGGGTCAATCGCGCCCACCGACCAGTTCCGCGCTGCCGTCCAAGAAGCGAAAATCGGTCCGGACAAAGACATTCCGCACCTCACGGCGGCGATCATCGCGAAGTACATCAGCAACCTGCGACTGCTCGGGCTGCTGTGATCGGGCCTGGCCGCCGCGGCGCCGGGTAACCAAGCAGCCCGTTACGCCCAGTTCGCCTATGAGAAGGCAGTAAGAAGCGCGAAAAATGGCAGACCCCGACGGAGGCCCTCTGAAAGAGTCTTGATCATCAGGGCGCGTGACATGTGTCACATGACGGGTTGGGAGGGTGGCTGATGTCGTTTGTCACGGCAGCTCCAGAGATGCTGGCGACGGCGGCGCAGAATGTCGCGAATATCGGCACATCGCTGAGTGCGGCAAACGCGACGGCAGCGGCGTCCACGACCTCGGTGCTGGCGGCCGGAGCCGACGAGGTATCGCAGGCTATCGCAAGGCTGTTCAGTGATTACGCCACGCACTATCAGTCGCTGAACGCTCAAGCCGCGGCATTTCATCACAGCTTCGTGCAAACGTTGAACGCCGCCGGTGGCGCCTATTCGAGCGCCGAGGCGGCCAACGCTTCGGCGCAGGCGTTGGAACAGAATCTGTTGGCCGTGATCAATGCGCCCGCCCAGGCGTTGTTCGGGCGTCCCCTGATCGGCAATGGCGCGAATGGAACAGCGGCCAGCCCCAACGGCGGTGATGGTGGGATTTTGTACGGCAACGGCGGCAACGGCTTCTCCCAAACGACCGCCGGGGTGGCCGGCGGCGCCGGTGGTTCCGCGGGCCTGATCGGCAACGGCGGCAATGGTGGCGCCGGTGGGGCCGGTGCTGCCGGCGGGGCCGGCGGCGCCGGCGGATGGCTGCTCGGCAACGGTGGCGCCGGCGGTCCCGGCGGCCCAACGGACGTTCCTGCCGGCACAGGTGGAGCCGGCGGGGCCGGCGGCGACGCCCCATTGATCGGCTGGGGCGGCAACGGCGGGCCCGGCGGTTTCGCTGCTTTTGGAAACGGTGGGGCCGGCGGCAACGGCGGCGCCAGCGGTTCGCTCTTTGGCGTCGGCGGCGCCGGCGGCGTCGGCGGATCGAGCGAAGACGTCGGCGGCACCGGCGGGGCCGGCGGCGCTGGCCGCGGTCTATTCCTTGGCCTGGGCGGTGATGGCGGCGCCGGCGGCACCAGCAACAACAACGGCGGTGACGGTGGCGCCGGCGGCACCGCGGGAGGTCGATTGTTCAGCCTGGGCGGTGACGGTGGCAACGGTGGTGCCGGTACCGCAATCGGATCCAACGCCGGTGACGGTGGCGCCGGCGGTGACAGCAGCGCCCTGATCGGCTACGCCCAGGGCGGCTCCGGCGGCCTCGGCGGCTTCGGCGAAAGTACCGGCGGCGACGGCGGCCTGGGCGGCGCCGGCGCTGTGCTCATCGGCACGGGCGTCGGCGGTTTCGGCGGCCTCGGTGGCGGCTCCAACGGCACCGGGGGCGCGGGCGGCGCGGGCGGCACGGGCGCCACGCTGATCGGCCTGGGCGCCGGCGGCGGCGGCGGCATCGGCGGGTTCGCCGTCAACGTGGGCAACGGCGTCGGCGGTCTGGGCGGCCAGGGCGGCCAGGGCGCCGCGCTGATCGGCCTGGGCGCCGGCGGTGCCGGCGGTGCCGGCGGCGCCACAGTCGTTGGACTTGGTGGCAATGGCGGTGACGGCGGTGACGGTGGCGGCCTGTTTAGTATCGGCGTCGGCGGGGACGGCGGCAACGCCGGCAACGGCGCCATGCCTGCCAATGGCGGCAACGGCGGCAACGCCGGGGTCATTGCCAACGGCTCCTTTGCCCCGTCGTTCGTCGGCTTCGGCGGCAACGGCGGCAACGGCGTCAATGGCGGCACCGGCGGCACCGGCGGCAGCGGCGGGATCCTTTTTGGCGCCAACGGCGCGAACGGACCGTCGTAGCGGGTCCTCCAGCGCACTACTCGAACAACCCCGGTTGACTCGCTCCGACCGGTGGCGTCATGCCCAGGTGCGTCCAGGCCAGGGCGGTGGCCACCCGGCCGCGCGGGGTGCGCGCGACCATACCCGCGCGCACCAGAAATGGTTCGCACACCTCCTCGACCGTGGCGGCCTCCTCCCCGACCGCCACCGCCAGCGTCGACACACCCACCGGACCACCGCCGAAGCTGCGGGTCAGCGCCGAGAGCACCGCTCGGTCCAGCCGGTCCAGACCCAGCTCGTCGACGTCGTAGACCTCCAGTGCGGCCTTGGCGACGTCGCGGGTGATGACGCCGTCGGCGCGCACCTCGGCGAAGTCACGCACCCGGCGCAACAACCGGTTGGCGATCCGCGGCGTTCCCCGAGAACGGCGGGCGATTTCGGCGCCGGCGTCGGCGCCCAGCTCGATACCCAGAATTCCGGCGGAGCGGGCCAGCACCCGCTCCAGCTCGGCGGGCTCGTAGAAATCCATGTGCGCGGTGAAGCCGAACCGGTCGCGCAGCGGGCCGGTCAACGCGCCCGACCGGGTAGTCGCCCCGACCAGGGTGAACGGCGCGACCTCCAGCGGAATCGACGTGGCCCCAGGACCTTTGCCGACCACCACATCGACGCGGAAGTCTTCCATCGCCAGATACAGCATCTCCTCGGCGGGCCGGGCGATGCGGTGGATCTCGTCGATAAACAACACGTCGTGCTCGACCAGGTTGGACAGCATCGCCGCCAGGTCACCGGCGCGTTCCAACGCCGGCCCCGACGTCACCCGCAGCGAGGACCCCAGCTCGGCGGCGATGATCATCGCCAACGACGTCTTGCCCAAGCCCGGCGGACCGGACAGCAGAATGTGATCCGGTGTGCCGCCGCGGTTTTTGGCTCCCTCGATGACCAGCTGCAGCTGTTCGCGGACCCGGGGCTGGCCGATGAATTCGCGTAACGAGCGCGGCCGCAGGCTGACGTCGATGTCGCCCTCTCCGACGGTGAGTGCGGGCGAAACGTCGCGGTCGGACCGCTCGGTCATCGGGCCTTCCCCAGCAACGACAAGGCAGACCGCAGCGCGCTGGATGTCGTCGCGTCATGGTTGGCGGCCAGCACCGTATCGGTGGCCTCCTCGGCCTGTTTGGCCGCAAAGCCCAGGCCGACCAGAGCCTCGACCACGGGACTGCGCACCGCGTGGCCGTTGGTCGAGAGTGCGCCGCCGGTGGCTGCCACCCCAACCTTGTCGCGTAGTTCCAACACCATGCGTTCGGCGCCCCGCTTGCCGATCCCAGGCACCCGGGTCAGGGCGGCGACGTTGCCGTCGGCCAGCACCTGCCGTAGCGCCGGAGCGTCGTGCACGGCCAGTGCCGCCATCGCCAGCCGGGGCCCAACGCCGGAGACCGACAGCAGCGTCAGGAATAGGTCGCGGGTTTCCCCGTCGGGAAACCCGTACAGCGTCATCGAGTCCTCGCGCACAATCATCGCGGTGATCAGCCGGGCCTCGGTGCCTTGCCGCAACGTCGCCAGCGTCGCCGGTGTCGCGTTCACTCGGTAGCCCACACCGGCGGCCTCGATCACCACATGGTCAAGCGCCACCTCGAGCACCTCACCGCGGACCGAGGCGATCATCGGGCGGCCTTCAGCTTGGCTAGGTACGCATGACGCTGCTGCGCTGCTCGTGCTTCCGCCCTCGACGTGGCCTCAGCCATCCGGGCGATCGTCGGCGCCCGCCAACAGTGACAGATCGCCAGCGCCAAAGCGTCGGCCGCGTCGGCCGGTGTCGGTTTAGCTTGCAGCGCAAGGATTTTGGTGACCATCGCGGTGACCTGAGCCTTGTCTGCGGAACCGTTGCCAGTGACCGCCGCCTTGACCTCGCTGGGGGTATGGAAATGCACGTCGACACCACGTTTGGCCGCCGCCAGGGCGATCACGCCGCCGGCCTGCGCGGTGCCCATCACCGTGGTCACGTTGAGCTGAGAGAACACCCGTTCGATAGCCACCACCTCCGGATGATGGGTGTCCAGCCAGTGCTCGACGGCATCGCTGATGGCCAACAGGCGCTGCGCCAAGGCCGCATCCGACGGTGTGCGCACCACGTCGACATCCAGCGCGGTGAGCTGCCGACCACGCCCACTCTCGATAAGCGACAGCCCGCATCGGGTCAACCCGGGATCGACACCCATCACCCGCACCGCACGCTCCCTCAGCCATTTCCGAACAATCGTTCGATACGCTAGCGGATCGTCCCGACATCCCGCGCAGGACACGCCTATGGAACGTGCGATGGTAAATTTCCTACCATGCGAACAACCATCGATGTCGCAGGACGTCTGGTGATTCCCAAGCGGATTCGCGAGCGCCTTGGCTTGCGCGGGAACGACCAGGTGGAGATCACCGAGCGCGATGGGCGCATCGAGATTGAGCCGGCCCCGACCGGTGTCGAACTCGTTCGGGAAGGCTCGGTTCTCGTCGCACGGCCAGAACGTCCCCTACCCCCGTTGACCGACGAAATCGTTCGGGAAACGCTCGATCGCACACGGCGGTGATCGCACCAGACACCAGCGTGCTGGTTGCCGGATTCGCGACCTGGCACGAAGGGCACGAGGCCGCCGTGCGCGCGCTCAACCGTGGCGTCCATCTGATCGCGCACGCGGCTGTGGAAACCTATTCGGTCTTGACCCGGCTACCACCGCCGCATCGTATTGCCCCTGTTGCCGTCCACGCCTACTTGGCGGACATCACCTCCAGCAACTACCTGGCACTGGATGCCCGCTCATATCGCGGCTTGACCGACCACCTCGCCGAGCACGATGTCACCGGTGGCGCAACCTACGATGCCCTGGTCGGCTTCACGGCGAAAGCTGCCGGCGCAAAGCTGCTGACTCGCGACCTGCGCGCGGTCGAAACGTACGAGCGATTGCGGGTCGAGGTTGAGCTGGTGACCTGAGAAACCGTTGCCGTTGAGTGTGTTTGAGTTGCACGCTCACCGACACCCGGATGGTGCACCAGTGAGCTGGGGTGACCGCGGCCGAGACCTGCCGGGTTCCCGGCCGGACAACTCGCCCGTTGTGACCCCCGGTCCCGCGAAAGCTGTTACGTTAAACGGCGCCATCGATATGCGACCGATCGACCAACCGCGGCGCAGCGGTACGAGAGGGTATGCGTGGGAAATCTGCTGGTCGTGATTGCCGTGGCGCTGTTCATCGCCGCCATCGTCGTTCTCGTCGTGGCCATCCGGCGGCCCAAAACACCAGCCACGCCGGGCGGGCGCCGGGATCCGCTGGCCTTCGACGCAATGCCGCAATTCGGCCCCCGCCAACTCGGACCCGGCGCAATTGTCAGCCACGGTGGCATCGACTATGTGGTCCGCGGATCAGTCACCTTTCGCGAGGGTCCCTTCGTGTGGTGGGAACACTTGCTGGAAGGCGGCGACACGCCAACCTGGCTGAGCGTGCAAGAGGACGACGGGCGTCTCGAGCTTGCGATGTGGGTGAAACGCACCGATCTGGGCTTGCAGCCCGGTGGCCAGCACGTGATCGACGGCGTGACGTTTCAGGAGACCGAGCGCGGTCACGCCGGATATACCACCGAGGGCACGACGGGCCTGCCGGCCGGCGGTGAGATGGACTACGTCGACTGCGCCAGTGCCGGTCAGGGGGCCGACGAGTCCATGCTGCTGTCATTCGAGCGTTGGGCACCGGACATGGGATGGGAGATAGCGACCGGCAAGTCCGTACTGGCCGGCGAGCTCACCGTCTACCCCGCGCCCCCAGTCTCGGCATAGGGCCGAATCGGTGCCACTTCATCAGCTCGCCATAGCGCCGGTGGACGTATCAGGGGCATTGCTTGGACTCGTGCTGAACGCACCCGCGCCGCGGCCACTGGCCACCCACCGACTGGCCCACACCGACGGCAGCGCACTGCAGCTCGGCGTCCTCGGCGCGTCGCATGTCGTCACCGTCGAGGGACGCTTCTGCGAGGAAGTCTCCTGCGTGGCCCGCAGCCGGGGCGGCGATCTGCCCGAGTCCACCCACGCACCCGGCTACCACCTCCAATCCCATACCGAGACGCACGACGAGGCGGCGTTTCGGCGACTCGCGCGCCACCTGCGTGAACGCTGCACGCGGGCAACCGGGTGGCTGGGCGGTGTGTTTCCCGGTGATGACGCCGCGCTGACCGCACTCGCCGCCGAACCCGATGGAACCGGGTGGCGTTGGCGGACTTGGCATCTGTACCCGAGCGCGTCCGGCGGGACGGTGGTCCACACGACGAGCCGATGGCGTCCATGAGCCGCAACCGCCTGTTCCTGGTTGCCGGCATCTTGGCGGTTGCCGCCGCCGTGTCCTTGATCTCTGGAATCACGCTGCTGAACAGGGACGTTGGCTCGTATATCGCCTCGCACTATCGCCAAGAATCCCGTGACGTGAACGGAACGCGATACCTGTGCACCGGATCGCCCAAACAGGTGGCCACCACGCTCGTCAAGTACCAGACCCCGGCGGCGCGCGCGTCGCATACCGACACCGAGTACCTGCGTTACCGCAACAACATCGTGACGGTCGGACCCGACGGCACCTATCCGTGCATCATCCGCGTCGAAAACCTCAGCGCCGGATATAACCACGGCGCATATGTCTTCCTGGGCCCTGGATTCACCCCTGGGTCCCCGTCGGGCGGTTCGGGGGGCAGCCCGGGCGGTCCTGGCGGCAGCAAGTAAGGCGATGACGCAAAGGAGAGAGTCATGTATCAGGCCGGAGTCGATTTCGGGACCATCAGCCTTACCCCGATCCTGCATGGGGTGGTGGCCACCGTCTTGTACTTCCTAGTGGGCGCCGCCGTGCTAGTCGCAGGCTTTCTGATGGTCAACCTGTTGACCCCGGGCGATCTGCGTCGCCTAGTGTTCATCGACCGCCGCCCCAACGCCGTGGTTCTGGCCGCCACAATGTATGTGGCGCTGGCCATCGTCACCATCGCCGCCATCTACGCCAGCTCCAATCAGCTGGCCCAGGGCCTGATCGGCGTGGCGGTGTACGGAATCGTCGGTGTCGCGCTGCAGGGGGTGGCACTGGTGATCCTCGAGATCGCGGTGCCGGGGCGATTCCGTGAGCACATCGACGCACCTGCGCTGCATCCGGCGGTGTTCGCTACCGCCGTCATGCTGCTGGCGGTAGCGGGGGTAATCGCCGCCGCGTTGTCATGACGTCCACCCGGCAGGCGGGCGAAGCCACCGAAGCTTCGGTACGGTGGCGGGCCGTGCTGCTGGCCGCGGTCGCGGCGTGCGCGGCCTGCGGTCTCGTTTACGAGCTCGCGCTGCTGACACTGGCGGCGAGCCTGAACGGCGGCGGGATCGTGGCCACCTCCCTGATCGTCGCGGGCTACATAGCCGCGCTGGGAGCAGGCGCCTTGCTGATCAAGCCGCTACTTGCACACGCGGCCATCGCGTTCATCGCCGTGGAGGCGGTGCTGGGCATCATCGGCGGATTGTCCGCGGCGGCGCTGTATGCGGCGTTCGCGTTCCTGGACGAGCTCGACGGGTCGACGCTGGTTCTTGCGGTGGGCACCGCCCTGATCGGCGGGCTGGTCGGCGCCGAGGTGCCGCTGCTGATGACGCTGTTGCAGCGCGGCCGCGTGGCAGGGGCCGCCGATGCCGGACGCACCCTGGCCAACCTCAACGCGGCCGACTATCTGGGCGCGTTGGTCGGCGGGCTGGCCTGGCCATTCCTGCTGCTGCCGCAGTTAGGGATGATCCGCGGTGCGGCGGTCACCGGCATCGTCAATCTGGCGGCCGCCGGGGTTGTGTCGATCTTCCTGCTGCGCCACGTCGTGTCCGGCCGGCAACTGGTGACCGCCTTATGCGCGCTCGCCGCGGCGCTCGGGCTGATCGCCACACTGCTGGTGCATTCCCACGACATTGAGACCACCGGCCGCCAACAGCTCTACGCCGACCCGATCATCGCCTACCGACACAGCGCCTACCAGGAAATCGTGGTCACCCGCCGCGGCGATGACCTGCGCCTCTACCTGGACGGAGGTTTGCAGTTCTGCACCCGCGACGAATACCGCTACACCGAAAGCCTGGTCTACCCGGCAGTCTCCGATGGCGCGCGTTCGGTGCTGGTGCTCGGTGGCGGCGACGGACTGGCAGCCCGCGAACTGCTGCGCCAACCCGGCATCGAGCAGATCGTGCAGGTGGAACTCGACCCCGCGGTCATCGAACTGGCGCGCACCACCCTGCGCGACGTCAACGCCGGTTCGCTGGACAACCCGCGCGTACACGTCGTGATCGACGACGCCATGAGCTGGCTACGCGGCGCCGCGGTCCCCCCGGCTGGCTTCGACGCAGTGATCGTCGACCTTCGCGACCCCGATACTCCCGTGCTGGGTCGGCTGTATTCCACCGAGTTCTACGCACTCGCCGCCCGCGCGCTCGCGCCCGGCGGGCTCATGGTCGTGCAGGCAGGCAGCCCGTATTCGACCCCGACTGCGTTCTGGCGCATCATCTCCACGATCCGGTCCGCCGGGTATGCCGTCACGCCCTACCACGTGCACGTGCCCACCTTCGGCGACTGGGGATTCGCCCTGGCACGCCTTACAGACATCGCGCCCACCCCCGCTGTGCCGAGCACTGCCCCTGCACTGCGCTTCCTGGACCAACAGGTGCTCGAGGCCGCGACCGTGTTTTCCGGCGACATCCGGCCCCGCACGTTGGACCCGTCGACCCTGGACAATCCGCACATTGTTGAGGACATGCGGCACGGCTGGGACTAGCGCACCCATCTAGGGCGGCCAGGGTTTGCACAACGCAGCACGGGTTCCGAACGGAACCGGGGCCCGCTCGTAGCCCGGCCATAAAAGCATAAAAACAGTATGCTGGGTAAATGAAGACCACGCTCGACCTGCCTGATGAACTGATGCGCGCTATCAAGGTCCGCGCGGCGCAGCAGGGCCGCAAGATGAAAGATGTCGTGACCGAACTGCTCAGATCCGGTCTGTCCCAGACGCACAGCGGGGCTCCAATCCCAACGCCGCGGCGCGTGCAGCTTCCCCTGGTGCATTGCGGTGGCGCGGCTACCCGCGAACAAGAAATGACGCCGGAGCGTGTTGCCGCGGCCTTGCTCGACCAGGAGGCCCAGTGGTGGTCCGGACACGACGATGCTGCTCTGTGACACCAACATCTGGCTGGCGTTGGCGCTTTCCGGACACGTGCACCACAGGGCCTCGCGCGCATGGCTAGACACCATCAACGCGCCCGGAGTCATCCACTTTTGCCGCGCAACCCAACAGTCGCTCCTTCGGCTGTTGACGAATCGGACGGTGCTGGGCGCGTATGGCAGCCCACCACTGACCAACCGCGAAGCGTGGGCGGCCTATGCCGCGTTCCTGGATGACGACCGCATCGTGCTGGCCGGCGCCGAACCTGATGGTTTGGAGGCCCAGTGGAGAGCCTTCGCCGTTCGCCAGTCGCCGGCGCCCAAGGTTTGGATGGATGCCTACCTAGCTGCTTTCGCACTTACCGGTGGATTCGAGTTGGTGACGACTGACACCGCCTTCACCCAGTACGGCGGAATCGAGCTGCGGCTCCTGGCCAAGTGACAGCGCAAGCCCCGCAGTGCTCACTCGTCGTCGAGGGCGGCCAGCACCTCGTCGGACACGTCGACGTTGGTCCACACGTTCTGCACGTCGTCACTGTCTTCTAGCGCGTCGACGAGCTTGAACACTTTCCGTGCGCCGTCCAGGTCCACGGGCACGCTGACCGAGGGTTGAAAGCTGGCCTCGGCCGATTCGTAATCGATGCCGGCATCTTGCAAAGCGCTACGAACCGCGACCAGTTCCGCGGGCTCGGAGATGACCTCGAAACTGTCGCCCAGGTCGTTGACGTCCTCGGCACCGGCTTCCAGAACAGCCGCCAGCACATCGTCTTCGGTCAAGCCGTTCTTTTCCAGGGTCACCACGCCTTTGCGGGAGAACAGGTAGGACACCGACCCCGGATCGGCCATGGTGCCACCATTGCGCGTCATCGCCACCCGCACCTCGCTGGCGGCGCGATTGCGGTTGTCGGTCAGACACTCGATCAGCACCGCCACCCCGTTGGGCGCGTAGCCCTCGTACATGATGGTCTGCCAGTCGGCGCCGCCGGCCTCCTCGCCGGCGCCGCGCTTGCGGGCCCGTTCGATGTTCTCGTTGGGAACCGAGCTCTTCTTCGCCTTCTGAATCGCGTCGTAGAGCGTGGGGTTGCCGGCCGGATCACCGCCACCGACACGCGCCGCCACCTCGATGTTCTTGATCAGCCGGGCGAACATCTTGCCGCGGCGGGCGTCGACGACGGCCTTCTTGTGCTTGGTGGTGGCCCACTTGGAATGGCCGCTCATCGCAGTGATTTACCTCTTCTGTTGCTCGTTCGCCAGACGAGTCTACGTGGGGGTTGTGGGCGGCGAGCCAACCGGCACGAGCAGACACAAAAGCTCCAAATTTCGGCCTGAAACGGGTGCTTTTGCGACTGCTCACGCCGCGGAGGTGACGATGTCGACGAACAACTGATGAATGCGGCGATCGCCGGTCATCTCCGGATGAAACGCGGTGGCAAGCACCGCACCCTGGCGCACCGCGACGATGTGCCCCGCCGCGCGGGCCAGCACCTGCACACCGTCACCGACTCGCTCAACCCATGGCGCCCGGATGAACACCGCGCGCACCGGATCGTCTAGACCAGCGAACTCGATATCGCCTTCAAACGAGTCAACCTGACTTCCAAAAGCATTGCGCCGCACCGTCATATTCATCGCACGCAGGGGCAGCGCCTGGCGGCCTGCCGCACCGGCGTCCAGGATCTCGCTGGCCAACAGAATCATGCCCGCGCACGAACCATAGGCCGGAAGCCCATCGGCGAGCCGGGCCCGCAGCGGTCCCAGCAGGTCGAGGTCGAGCAGCAGGTGGCTCATCGTGGTGGATTCCCCGCCCGGGATGACCAGCGCGTCCACCGCGTCAAGTTCGTCGCGGCGCCGCACCGTCATCGGCTCGGCCCCGCATTCGCGCAGCGCAGCCAGGTGCTCCCGGGTGTCGCCCTGCAGCGCCAGCACCCCGACCCGTGGAACGCTCACAGCCCGCTCACTGCCCCACCGACCGGTGACCGCGCCGGTGGCGGGTCAGCCCCTCCTGCATGACCGCCGCGACCATCTCCCCGGACCGTGTGAAAATCTCGCCCCGAGTCAGCGCACGACCGCCGCTGGCCGACGGCGACGACTGGTCGTACAGCAACCACTCGTCGGCGCGGAAGGGTCGCATGAACCACATCGCATGGTCCAGCGATGCCACCTGCAGCTGGTCGCGCACATCGAGGTGGTTGACTTGTGCCGATCCCAGCAGCGTGAGGTCGCTCATGTAGGCGAGTGCACAGATGTGCAACACCGGGTCGTCGGGCAACGGGTCACGGTGGCGAAGCCACACCTGCTGCTGGGAAGCCTTGCCCGGCAAAAGCCGCAGGCGCTCCCGGGGCACGATGCACACGTCCCACTCGTCGAACTGCCGGAACCCGGCATCATCGAAAACCTTGATCGAGTTCAACCCCGGCAGGCCGTCGGGCGGCGGCGCCGCTGGCATAACGTCTTGGTGGGTAATGCCCTCCTGTTCGGTCTGGAACGACGCCGCCATGCTGAATATGGTTTCCCCGTGCTGGACTGCGTTGACCCGCCTGGTGCAGAACGATCCACCGTCGCGGATGCGTTCGACCAGAAAAACCGTGCGCTCCTTGGCATCTCCAGGCCGAAGAAAATAGCCGTGCAGCGAGTGCACCATGTACCGCGGGTCGACGGTGCGCACCGCCGACACCAGCGACTGGCCGGCTACATGACCACCGAAAGTGCGTTGCAGGAAGCCCGATTCGGGGCTGAACACGCTTCCTCGGTAGATGTTGACCTCAAGTTGCTCAAGATCAAGGATCTCTTCGATCGACACGCGATGACCGTCTGCTCGTCGCGGGTTCTCACCAGCCGCGCTGGGCGAGCCGATGACCGACAGCGATCTCGTCCACGTTGATGCCCACCATCGCCTCGCCCAGCCCGCGCGACACCTTGGCCAGCACATCGGGATCGTCGAAGAACGTGGTGGCCTTGACGATCGCGGCGGCGCGGTGCTCAGGGGCGCCGGACTTGAAAATACCGGAACCCACGAAGACGCCCTCGGCGCCAAGCTGCATCATCATCGCCGCGTCGGCGGGCGTGGCGATACCCCCGGCGGTGAACAGTGTGACCGGCAACTTGCCCGCCCGAGCTACCTCGGCAACGAGTTCATAGGGCGCTTGCAATTCTTTTGCCGCGACAAACAATTCGTCCTCCGACATCGACGTCAACCGGCGGATCTCACCACCGATGGCCCGCATGTGTGTGGTCGCGTTGGAGACGTCTCCGGTCCCGGCCTCGCCCTTGGACCGGATCATGGCCGCTCCCTCGCTGATGCGCCTCAACGCCTCACCGAGATTGGTCGCCCCACACACGAAAGGCACCGTGAAGTTCCACTTGTCGATATGGTGGGCGTAGTCAGCGGGCGTCAGCACCTCGGACTCGTCGATGTAGTCGACGCCCAACGTCTGCAGGATCTGCGCCTCGACAAAGTGGCCGATGCGCACTTTAGCCATCACCGGGATGGTGACCGCGGCGATGATGCCCTCGATCATGTCGGGGTCACTCATCCGCGACACCCCGCCCTGGGCGCGGATATCGGCGGGCACCCTTTCCAACGCCATTACCGCAACCGCACCGGCGCCCTCGGCGATGCGGGCCTGCTCCGGGGTGACAACGTCCATGATGACGCCGCCCTTGAGCATCTCGGCCATGCCGCGCTTGACCCGCGCCGTACCGGTCGCTGGGTTACCTGCAGGATCCATGGTGCCTCCTCTTGTCCCCACTACGATACGACCGCTACCGCGCCGGTCTGCTAGCCACTCAGGGGCGTGGCCAGGACGCCGATTGGTAAATTACGAATCCCTCAGCCGTGCAGCACCGGAGGCCGGAATGGACGATGACGCCCAAATGGTCGCGATCGATAAAGACCAATTGGCAAGGATGCGTGGCGAATACGGCCCGGAGAAGGATGGCTGCGGAGATCTGGACTTCGACTGGCTCGACGACGGCTGGCTCACGCTGCTGCGGCGCTGGTTGAACGATGCACAACGCGCCGGAGTGAGTGAACCGAACGCGATGGTGCTCGCCACCGTTGCCGACGGAAAACCGGTGACCCGTTCGGTACTTTGCAAAATCCTGGACGAGTCCGGTGTCGCGTTCTTTACCAGCTACACCTCCGCCAAAGGCGAGCAGCTCGCCGTGACACCATACGCATCGGCAACCTTTCCCTGGTACCAGCTAGGTCGCCAGGCACACGTACAGGGCCCAGTCAGCAAGGTCAGCACCGAGGAGATATTCACGTATTGGTCCATGCGCCCCCGGGGCGCGCAGCTGGGTGCGTGGGCCTCGCAGCAGTCGCGCCCGGTCGGTTCTCGCGCCCAGCTCGATAACCAGCTCGCCGAGGTGACGCGTCGCTTCGCCGACCAGGACCAGATCCCGGTGCCCCCAGGATGGGGCGGCTACCGCATCGCTCCGGAAATCGTGGAATTCTGGCAGGGCCGGGAGAACCGCATGCACAACCGAATCCGCGTCGCCAATGGCCGGCTGGAACGGTTGCAACCCTGATCGTCGAGTCTGGCCACCTCGCGGGCGAAGTTTGACGGAACCTCGCAGATCTTGCCGGACATGCCATAGAGTCTTTGACCGGAATGCCCGCTGACCCGTGACGACGCGGTCACCGGGGATACCCGCCGCGGTGGTGGCCAACCGATAACGGCCAACCGAGAAAGTACACAGCGATGAATTTCGCCGTTTTGCCGCCGGAGGTGAATTCGGCGCGCATATTCGCCGGTGCGGGCCTGGGCCCAATGCTGGCGGCGGCGTCGGCCTGGGACGGGTTGGCCGAGGAGTTGCATGCCGCGGCGGGCTCGTTCGCGTCGGTGACCACCGGGTTGGCGGGCGACGCGTGGCATGGTCCGGCGTCGCTGGCGATGACCCGCGCGGCCAGCCCGTATGTGGGGTGGTTGAACACGGCGGCGGGTCAGGCCGCGCAGGCGGCCGGCCAGGCGCGGCTAGCGGCGAGCGCGTTCGAGGCGACGCTGGCGGCCACCGTGTCTCCAGCGATGGTCGCGGCCAACCGGACACGGCTGGCGTCGCTGGTGGCAGCCAACTTGCTGGGCCAGAACGCCCCGGCGATCGCGGCCGCGGAGGCTGAATACGAGCAGATATGGGCCCAGGACGTGGCCGCGATGTTCGGCTATCACTCCGCCGCGTCGGCGGTGGCCACGCAGCTGGCGCCTATTCAAGAGGGTTTGCAGCAGCAGCTGCAAAACGTGCTGGCCCAGTTGGCTAGCGGGAACCTGGGCAGCGGAAATGTGGGCGTCGGCAACATCGGCAACGACAACATTGGCAACGCAAACATCGGCTTCGGAAATCGAGGCGACGCCAACATCGGCATCGGGAATATCGGCGACAGAAACCTCGGCATTGGGAACACCGGCAATTGGAATATCGGCATCGGCATCACCGGCAACGGACAAATCGGCTTCGGCAAGCCTGCCAACCCCGACGTCTTGGTGGTGGGCAACGGCGGCCCGGGAGTAACCGCGTTGGTCATGGGCGGCACCGACAGCCTACTGCCGCTGCCCAACATCCCCTTACTCGAGTACGCTGCGCGGTTCATCACCCCCGTGCATCCCGGATACACCGCTACGTTCCTGGAAACGCCATCGCAGTTTTTCCCATTCACCGGGCTGAATAGCCTGACCTATGACGTCTCCGTGGCCCAGGGCGTAACGAATCTGCACACCGCGATCATGGCGCAACTCGCGGCGGGAAACGAAGTCGTCGTCTTCGGCACCTCCCAAAGCGCCACGATAGCCACCTTCGAAATGCGCTATCTGCAATCCCTGCCAGCACACCTGCGTCCGGGTCTCGACGAATTGTCCTTTACGTTGACCGGCAATCCCAACCGGCCCGACGGTGGCATTCTTACGCGTTTTGGCTTCTCCATACCGCAGTTGGGTTTCACATTGTCCGGCGCGACGCCCGCCGACGCCTACCCCACCGTCGATTACGCGTTCCAGTACGACGGCGTCAACGACTTCCCCAAATACCCGCTGAATGTCTTCGCGACCGCCAACGCGATCGCGGGCATCCTTTTCCTGCACTCCGGGTTGATTGCGTTGCCGCCCGATCTTGCCTCGGGCGTGGTTCAACCGGTGTCCTCACCGGACGTCCTGACCACCTACATCCTGCTGCCCAGCCAAGATCTGCCGCTGCTGGTCCCGCTGCGTGCTATCCCCCTGCTGGGAAACCCGCTTGCCGACCTCATCCAGCCGGACTTGCGGGTGCTCGTCGAGTTGGGTTATGACCGCACCGCCCACCAGGACGTGCCCAGCCCGTTCGGACTGTTTCCGGACGTCGATTGGGCCGAGGTGGCCGCGGACCTGCAGCAAGGCGCCGTGCAAGGCGTCAACGACGCCCTGTCCGGACTGGGGCTGCCGCCGCCGTGGCAGCCGGCGCTACCCCGACTTTTCTAAGCGGTCCACAAACCGTGCACGTCAGCGGATGGGCTGAGGAACGCCGGCATCGCGCGCGGCTCCGTTGTCCAGCGCGACGTCCACCAGCCGGTTGGCTGCCGGCAACAGCTCGCCTAGTTGCAACGGGTACACCCGCTCGCCCGCCGCCACCAGCTGCGCGATGTCGTTCGCGTCACACCAGCGGGCATCGCGAATATAGCGGCGTTCCAACTCGGTTCGCCCCTGCACAGCAGGCTCGAACCGACGCGTCCGGTGCACCAGGTAGAACTCCTCGCTGTCGATCAGCGACCCGTTGAACTCGAAGACCTCGTCGCGTCGCCAGATAGGTCCGATCATGTCGGCCGGGGCCACCCGCAGACCGGTTTCTTCGGCCAGCTCCCGGGCGGCGGCCTGGGCCAGCCGCTCACCCGGTCGCACTTGGCCCCCGACGGTGAACCACCACTTCGGCGCCGCGCCGTCCCGAAACGCCGGGTTCGCCGGATCCGATCCGCACAGCAACAACACGGCACCGCTGTCATCCAATAGCACCACCCGCGCCGAGGTGCGGCGACCGGACGCACCCTGATCGCCGTGCACCAATGCGTGGGGTCGCTCGACGATCTCGAAATAGGTTGGCAGCACAGCGGTTCCACCAAGCCGCAGCAATCGCACCAGCCGTCGTTCCCCCAGAGCGAGGGTGTCGCGAACGGCGTCGTTGTGGAAGCGGCGGGCCAGCAGGACGCGGGCTTCCGCGTCGGCTAACTCGGCGATCAGGGCCGCGGGCAGCGACGCGGGGTTGACCATCGCCAACGCGGCCGAAAGCTCGTTCTCCGCATTCTCGCGCGCATGCCGGGGCGCGCCCTCCGCGGCGTCGGCTAAGGCGGCCAGCCGACTGCCCTGGGGGGCACCGCCGTACGCGTCGATCGCCACCGCACGTGCCACCACCGCTCGTCGCGCGAGCGCGCTGTCCAGCGACTGCCACGACAAGTCATAGCGCACGTTCAACCGGTTCAACCGGTTGGCCGTCTGATATCCCCAGGCGCCGAACGCAACCAGCACAACGAGCAGCACTGCGCCGGCCAGGACCAGCCACGTCATCAGCTGGCCACCTGAACCTTGGCGCCCGACCCGGCGACCGTCTCGTACACTCGCATGATCTGGCTGGCCACCACCGACCAGTCATACCGGCGGACGGCCGCGTTGCCGGCCGCCACATAGCGCTCCCGCAGGACATCGTTCTCCAGCACCGCAATCAGTCCATCGGCCAACGCGGCGGCCTGCAAGTCTGGCGGGTCCACCGGCACCAGGTGCCCGACCTCACCGTCGCGCAGCACACGCCGGAAGGCGTCGAGGTCGCTGGCCACCACCGCAGTGCCGGCGGCCATCGCTTCGACCAGCACAATGCCGAAACTCTCACCGCCGGTGTTGGGCGCACAGTAGACGTCGGCGCTGCGCATCGCCGAAGCTTTTCCGGCGTCGTCCACCTGACCCAGAAAGCGCAGGTGCGCCGCCAAACGGCCCGCCTGGCCGCGCAACTGGTCGGCGTCGCCGTGGCCGACGATCAGTAGCTGGACATCCGGAAACCGCTGCACCACCTTCGGCAGCGCGTCGAGCAAAACGGCCATGCCCTTGCGGGGCTCGTCGTAGCGACCCAGGAACAACACCGTTTTACCCTGGCGCGGGTACCCGTCCAGCCGCGCTGCCGAGGCGAAGGAATCAACGTCCACCCCATTGGGGATCTCCACCGCATCGGATCCCAACGCCTCCATCTGCCAGCGCCGGGCTAGGTCGGACACCGCGATCCGGCCGACGATCTTCTCGTGCATGGGCCGCAGAATGCCCTGGAACACCGTCAGCGTCAGCGACTTGGTGGTCGAGGTGTGAAATGTCGCCACAATCGGGCCCTCGGCAATGTTCAGGGCCAGCATCGACAGGCTCGGCGCATTCGGCTCGTGTAGATGCAGTACGTCGAAATCACCATGCGCAAGCCACTTTTTGACCTTGCGGTGGGTCGCCGGACCGAACCGCAGCCGGGCCACCGAGCCGTTGTAGGGAATCGGAACCGCCCTACCACCGGAGACAAAGTAATCAGGCAGTGCGGCATGCGGGGAGGCCGGCGCGAGCACACTGACCAAGTGGCCGCGGGTGCGCATCACCTCGGCAAGCTGTAGCACATGCGACTGCACCCCGCCCGGGACGTCGAACGAGTACGGACAAATCATGCCGATCCGCATCAGGCTTTCCTCATCTGGACCTCAGTTGCGCCCGCCGCGATTCGGATAAGTCGGCCAGCCACTGGGGCTGCAGCATGTGCCAATCCGCGGGATGGGCGGCAATGTTCTGCGCGAAGCGGTCGGCCAGCGCCTGTGTGATGGCAGCGACGTCACCGCTGGTGCAATCCAGCGCCGGATACACCTGGAAACCCCAGCCGCGGCCCTCGAACCAGCAATGTGTGGGCAGCAATGCCGCACCGGTCTCGACCGCCAGCTTCGCCGGCCCCACCGGCATCCGGGTGGGCTCGCCGAAGAAGTCGACCTCAACACCGGTGCGGGTGAGATCGCGCTCGGCCATCAGGCAGACCACTCGGTTGTTCCTCAGCCGCTCACAGAGCACCTCGAACGGCGGCCGTTCGCCGCCGGACAGCGGCAGCACCTCAAATCCCAGGCTTTCGCGGTAGTCGATAAAGCGCTGGTACAGCGATTCGGGTTTTAGGCGCTCGGCGACGGTGGTGAAGGTGCCGTGCCGCTGCACCAGCCACATCCCGGCCATATCCCAGTTGCCGCTGTGCGGCAACGCCAGCACGGCACCGAGGCCCGCGGCCAGCGCCGCGTCCAGGTGATCCAGTCCACCGATCACGCGGTCGAGCTGGCGGGCCAGCTTGCGGTGGTTCATCGTCGGCAGCCGGAACACCTCACGCCAGTAGCGCCCGTAGGACTCCAGCGAGGCGCACATCAGCGGGTCCGGCACCGCGGCTGGCGGCACACCCAGGACGCGGGCCAGGTTCTTGCGCAGCTGCTCGGGCCCGCCGTGGCGGGCAAAGTAGCGCGCTCCGGTGTCGAATGCGTTGCGTACGGCGAACTCTGGCAGCGCCCGTACGGCCATCCAGCCGGCCGCATACGCCCAGTCGGTCGCGGTGCGCGTCACGGAACTGCGCGGATCTTTGGGCAGCTTCAAGCCCTTAAGGCCGGCAATCACCGGTCGCCCTTTCCAGGAATCGCCATCCGATCGATGGCTCCGGGTGAAGTCCAGACCGTGTGCAACCGCTGCACGCAGGTGATCACGCTGGCGACGGCCAGCAGCCACATCCCCACCGACAACGCCGGCGGCCAGGGCACAAACGGGAAGTCCGACACCCCGGCGCCGGTCAGCACGATGATCAACCGTTCCGGCCGTTCGATGAAGCCGCCGTCGCCGCGCAGCCCGCTGGCCTCCGCCCGGGCCTTGATGTAAGAGATCACCTGCGAGGTGACCAGACAGATCAAGGTCGCGATCACCAGCGGTCGGTCGCGCATGTGAAACGCTATCCACCACAGCAGACCGCAGAACACCGCGCCGTCACTGATGCGGTCACAGGTGGCGTCCAGCACCGCGCCGAAGCGAGTGCCGCCCCCGCGCTCCCGGGCCATCGCCCCGTCCAGCATGTCGAACAACACGAAGAACCACACCACACACGCACCCGCGAACAGCTTGCCCATCGGGAACAGCGTCAGCGCTCCCGCCACCGACGCGGTGGTGCCCAGGATGGTGACGACGTCCGGCGTGAGGCCGACCCGCAGCAGTCCCCTGGCGATCGGGGTGGTAATCCGGGCGAACGCCGCCCGGGACAGGAAGGGCAGCTTGTTCATGGTTGCCGAGCCCACTCGGTGGCAAGCAGCCGACGGGTGTCGCGCAGCAGCTGCGGAATCACCTTGGAGCCCCCGATGATGGTGATGAAATTCGCATCGCCACCCCACCGTGGCACCACATGCACGTGCAGGTGCTCGGCCAGCGACCCGCCCGCCGATGTCCCTAGGTTCAGGCCGACATTGAAGCCGTGCGGACGCGACACGTTCTTGATCACGCGAATCGCCTTCTGGGTGAACGCCATCAACTCGGCGCTCTCCAAATCGGTGAGATCCTCGAGTTCGGATACCCGACGATAGGGCACCACCATCAAGTGCCCGGGGTTGTACGGGTACAGGTTGAGCACGGCGTAGACCAGCTTGCCACGAGCGACCACCAGACCCTCTTCGTCGGACAGCTGCGGGATCTCGGTGAACGGCTGCGCAGGGCTGGCCGAGGAATTGGGGTCACGCTTCACTGGCGCTTCGGCCAGGTAGTTCATCCGGTAGGGGGTCCATAACCGCTGCAGCTGGTCGCGCTGGCCGACACCCCGATCGAAGATGGTGTGGTCCTCGGTGGCCCGATCCGTGCGGTCCTCGTCACTCACGACCGGCCACTTTCACCAGTTCCGCTGTAGGAACCGCATTTTCGCGGTCAGCGATCCAGGCGACAATGGCCGCCACCGCATCGTCACGGGCCACACCGTTGATTTGGGTGCGGTCACCGAACCGGAAACTCACCGCGCCGGCGGCGACGTCACGATCACCCGCCAACACCATGAACGGCACCTTGTGGTTGGTGTGGTGCACGATCTTCTTGGCCATCCGATCGTCGCTGGCGTCCACCTCGGCCCGCACCCCGTGCGACTTCAGTTGCGTGGCAACCTCTTCCAGATAGGCGACGTGCTCATCGGCGACCGGGATGCCGACCACCTGCACGGGCGCCAACCAGGCCGGGAACGCCCCCGCGTAGTGCTCGGTGAGAATGCCGAAGAACCGCTCGATCGACCCAAATAGCGCGCGGTGGATCATCACCGGGCGGTGGCGGGTTCCGTCGGCGGCGGTGTACTCCAGGCCGAAACGTTCCGGAAAGTTGAAGTCCAGCTGGATGGTCGACATCTGCCAGGTGCGGCCCAGCGCGTCTTTGACCTGCACTGAAATCTTGGGCCCGTAGAACGCCGCGCCGCCTGGATCGGGCACCAGCTCCAGCCCGGATTCGGCGCCCACCTCGGCCAGCACGGTGGTGGCTTCCTCCCAGACCTCCTCGGCGCCGACGAACTTCTCCGGGTCCTTGGTGGACAGTTCGAGGTAGAAGTCGGTGAGGCCGTAGTCGGCGAGCAGGTCGAGCACAAACCGCAGCAGCGACCGCAGCTCGTCGCGCATCTGGTCGCGGGTGCAGAAGATGTGCGCGTCGTCCATGGTCAGCCCACGCACCCGGGTCAACCCGTGCACCACACCGGACTTCTCGTAGCGATACACCGTGCCGAACTCGAAGAGCCGCAACGGCAGTTCCCGATAGGATCGCCCGCGCGCGCGGAAGATCAGGCAGTGCATCGGGCAGTTCATCGGCTTGAGGTAGTAGTCCTGGCCGGGTTTGCGCAGCGAGCCGTCGGCGTTGTACTCCGCGTCGATGTGCATCGGGGGGAACATGCCGTCGGCGTACCAGTCCAGATGTCCCGAGGTGTGGAACAACTGGGCCTTGGTGATGTGCGGGCTGTTGACGAACTGGTAGCCCGCCTCGGTGTGCTTGCGCCGCGAGTAGTCCTCCAGTTCGCGACGCACGATGCCGCCCTTGGGGTGGAAAACCGCTAGGCCGGAACCGATTTCGTCGGGGAAGCTGAACAGGTCCAGCTCGACACCCAGCTTGCGGTGGTCGCGGCGCTGCGCCTCTTCGATGAACTCCAGGTGCCTGTCGAGCGCCTCCTGGGATTCCCACGCGGTGCCGTAGATCCGTTGCAGGCTGGCGTTTTTCTGATCGCCCCGCCAGTAGGCGGCCGAGCTGCGGGTGAGCTTGAACGCCGGGATGTGTTTGGTGGTCGGGATGTGCGGTCCGCGGCACAGGTCGCCCCAGACGCGCTCGCGGGTGCGGGGGTTGAGGTTGTCGTAGGCGGTGAGCTCGTCACCGCCGACCTCCATGATCTCGGCGTCACCCGATTTGTCGTCGACGAGTTCCAGCTTGTAGGGCTCGTTGGCCAGCTCGGCGCGGGCCTGTTCGGTGGATTCGTAGACCCGCCGGTCGAACAGCTGGCCTTCCTTGACGATCTGGCGCATCCGCTTTTCCAGCGCCGCCAAGTCCTCGGGCGTGAACGGCTCGGGCACGTCGAAGTCGTAGTAGAAGCCGTCGGTGATGGGTGGTCCGATGCCGAGCTTGGCCTGCGGAAACAGCTCTTGGACGGCTTGGGCCAACACGTGCGCGGTCGAATGGCGGATCACGCTGCGACCGTCGTCGGTGTTGGCGGCCACCGGCGTGATATCGGTGTCGACGTCGGGCACCCAGCTCAGGTCGCGCAGGTTGCCGTCGGCGTCGCGCACGACGACGATCGCATCGGGCGTACCGCGCCGCGGTAAACCCGCTTCGCCGACGGCGGTGGCCGCGGTGGTCCCGGCAGGAACCCGAATTCGGGCTTGCGACGGGTCGCCGCCATCGACTCCCGGGGCGGGTTGTGCGGGGGCGCTCATCGGGTCGGTCTCCAAGGCTTGGACGTGTCGAAACGATCGCGACCATGCTATCGGGGCGCACGTCGACGACCGTAAGCCGAGTGACCGGATGGGTTTTCGATCACCGGTGTGGGCGATCGGTACCGGGCAGGTGACCGGGTGCTCTACGGCGGCTCGATGAGCCCAAAGGATGTTGACGACCTGGCTACCCAGCAGGACGTCGACGACGGACAGTCGATAGAGCGTCGCTGGACGGGGAGCGGTCAGCGACGCTGGCGGCGGTCGCCGCCGACGGGCCGCTACCGTAGCAACTCGCAAATCCAGGTCTGGATTTCCGGCGCCGGCCGGCTCCGTTAGCCGTCGGCTCCGTTGGTGCCGGCCAGGCCGGGTGGCCCCAACAGTGATGCACCGCCGCTGCCGCCGGGCCCGCCGAAGCCTGGAGCGCCATTGAAGAGGCTCCCGGCGCCGCCGTTTCCGCCGTTTCCGCCGTTTCCACCGTTGCCGATCAGTCCGACGCTGCCGCCGTTCCCGCCTTTCCCGCCGTCACCGCCGGACCCGCCAGCAGTGCCGGCGCTCGCTCCGTTCCCGCCGGCCCCGGCGCTCCCACCGGCCCCCGCGTTGCCGATGAGGGCATTGCCGCCGTTTCCACCGCTGCCGCCGCTACCGCCATTCCCTCCGAAGGCCGTAACAGACCCGGGCGACCCGGCGGCACCGCCGTTTCCGCCGGCCCCGCCGTTACCGTAGAGTAGCCCGCCGGCGCCGCCGTTACCGCCTTGCCCGCCAAACCCAACGCCCCCGAAATCGGCGGACACATCACCACCGGCTCCGCCGGCTCCGCCATTGCCGCCGTTGCCGATCAGTCCGGTGGTTCCGGCGTGACCACCGTTACCCCCGAATCCGGACGCTGGACCGTTCTGAGAAATGCCTGCCCCGTTTCCGGCGGCCCCGCCGTCCCCGCTGTTGCCGATCAGTAGGCCGCCGTTCCCGCCGTTCCCGCCGTTGCCGCCGCTAGCCCCCGCGGAGGGCTCGCCGCCGCCGGTGCCCCCGGCCCCGCCGGTCCCGCCGGCGCCGATCAGCCCGGCGTTGCCGCCGTTCCCACCATGCCCGCCGATAGCGAGGTTGGTGCCGGCCCCACCGATCCCGCCGTTCCCGCCGGCCCCGCCGTTGCCGAACAGCCATCCACCGGCGCCGCCGGCTCCGCCGTTCGCGCCGGCCTCAAAGGGTAGGCCCTGGCCGCCAGCTCCGCCGGCCCCACCGTTGCCGATCAACCCGGCCGCCCCGCCGGCGCCGCCGGCCTGCCCGGGTGCCCCCGACCCGCCGTTGCCGCCGTTGCCCCACAGCCACCCGCCGTTACCGCCGGCTTGCCCGGTCCCGTCGATCCCGTTCGCGCCGTCGCCGATCAATGGGCGCCCGGTCAGCGACTGAACGGGTGCGTTGATCGCATCGAGCACGTTCTGCAGCGGTGTTGCGCTGGCCGCTTCGGCGACCGCGTAGGTGCTGCCAGCTTGGCTTAAGGCCAGCACGAACCGTTGCTGATAGGCCGCGACCTGCGCGCTGATCGCTTGATAGTGCTGGCCGTGGCTGCCGAACAGCGCGGCGATCGCCGTTGACACCTCGTCTTGGGCGGCGGCCAACACCTGGGTGGTCGCCGCCGCCGCGGTGTTGGCGGTGTTGATCGCCGAGCCGATCCGCGCTGCATCGGCCGCGGCTGTGGACACTAACTGTGGGGCCACGTTGACAAACGACATCGAAATCCTCCTGACCGCCACGATGTTGAGATGCGGGCGGCCCACCGCCTGTTACCGCCGCGGTGGGTAACCGTTTATTCGGACGATCCCTGCCGTTCCACGCCTGGGCGCAGGCACAAACCGCACCAACATTGGTGGAACGTGGTGCACACTGCACCTGGGGTTCTGCCCTCATCGTGTGGCAGCAGGCGAAACCCGCGCGGACGAGAACTCTTCCGCCAAGCAGCACAAATCGCCCTACACCCCAGTGAATCTCCGGACGCCACTACGACAGCGCGCAACGGTCGCCTCATCGACTGTGTGCACGCGCGCTTCGCGATGCGCTGCCGTGGCAAGCTGGCCAGGTGGACCTCAATGCGCTGGCCGATCTGCCGCTGACCTATCCGGAGGTGGGCGCGACAGCGACCGGACGACTGCCCGCGGGCTACAACCACCTTGACGTGTCGACGCAGATCGGCACCGGCCGCCAGCGTTTTGAGCAGGCCGCCGACGCCGTCATGCATTGGGGCATGCAGCGCAACGCCGGCCTGCGGGTGCGGGCCAGCTCCGAAACCGCCGTCGTGTCCGCGGTGGTGTTGGTGGGAATCGCTTTCCTGCGTGCGCCGTGCCGAGTGGTGTATGTCATCGACGAACCCGACGTGCGCGGATTCGGTTACGGCACTTTGCCGGGCCATCCGGTGTCCGGCGAGGAACGGTTCGCGGTTCGCTGCGACCCGATGACCTCCGTGGTGTTTGCCGAGGTGTTGTCGTTCTCCCGTCCGGCGACCTGGGCGAGCAAAGCCGCCGGGCCGCTGGGCGCGGTGACCCAGCGCTTCATCGCCCAGCGCTACCTGCGCGCGGTGTGAGGCGCCGGCGCCCTGGTTAAGGCCGCCCGATGCCTCCGCTGTGCACGCCCTGCGCCAGCCGGGCGAGCGCGATGGCGCCAACCAGCAAACCGAAGTCGCGCAGCGCGATGTCGTAGAAACCGGGTCCGGTGACCAGGTTGAGAATGATCCCGGCCAGCCAGGCCGCGACTACCCAGGCGCCGATGCGCGGTGCGACCGCAACCAATACGCCGGCCACAATCTCGATTGCCCCGACCAAGTACATGCATTGGTCGGCGGTGCCGGGCACGAGATCGTTGATCCAGCCGGCCAGATACATGTTCCAGTGCTGCGGATGGGTCAGCAGATTGAAGAACTTGTCCAGCCCGAACAGGATGGGCGCGACCGTGAACAGCGTGCGAAGCAATACGTATGCAGAGTATGCCGGATCCTTCAGCTGGTCTGCGAGAGCAGGGCTGGTCGTTGGTCTGATGCTCATAGCTGCCTCCCGACTTCTAACAGACAACAATTTGAACGTTAGATCCTATAGACTGTATCGTCAAGTGTTTTGTCTGTTAGAGATGGCTTGCTGAAGTGGACGGCCGAGCTTCCTTCGAACGCGACGTCGCCGGGATCGGGGCACTCGTGGATCCGGTGCGTCGCCAGCTCTACCAATTCGTGTGCTCACAATCGATGCCGGTGAGCCGAGACCAGGCGGCCGACGCCGTCGGCATCCCGCGCCACCAGGCGAAATTCCATTTGGACCGGCTCACTGCCGAAGGCCTGCTGGATACCGAGTACGCGCGCCTGACCGGCCGGTCCGGCCCCGGCGCCGGGCGGACCGCCAAGCTGTATCGCCGGGCCGGCCGCGACATCGCCCTCAGCCTTCCACAGCGGGAGTACGAGCTTGCTGGGCGGCTGATGGCCGCAGCCATCGTGCTGTCGGCCACCACCGGGGAGCCGACCGTGGAAGTGCTCAACCGGATCGCCCATGACTACGGCCAAGCCATGGGCGCCGCCGCCACCACCCGGCCGCCCGCAGACCCCGCGGCGGCGCTGGAGCTGACGCTGGATGTGCTGCGCAAGTACGGTTATGAACCCCGCCGCCCGGCTGGCCCTGGCGACGATGAGGTCGAGCTGGTGAACTGCCCGTTCCACGCACTGGCCCGGGAGCAGACCGAGCTGGCCTGCAATATGAACCACGCCTTGATCACAGGCGTGGCCGACGCGCTGGCACCGCACAGCCCGGCCGTTCGGTTGGCACCCGGACCGGCCCGGTGTTGTGTAGTACTCAAGCGATGTTCGGCTCACGACCCCGAGTGAGCATCGGGCAGGGATTTCAGCACGGTCAGCATGATCACCGAATCCTCGACGGCGTGCAGCGCATGCCGTGTCGGCGGAATCGCGACGTAGTCGCCGGCCCTGCCGTTCCACGCGTCCTCACCGGCGGTAAGGCACACATGGCCCTGCAGCACTTGCAGCGTCGCCTCGCCCGGGCTGTCATGCTCGGACAGGTCGTGGCCGGCAAGCAATGCCAGCACCGTCTGCCGAAGCTCGTGGGTGTGACCACCGTGGATGGTGTGGGCAGCCCGTCCGCTGTGTGTCTGTTGCGCCTCGGCCAGCTTTTCGGCGGCCAGGCTGGTCAGCGAAATGGATTCCATCGGCGCGTCCTTTCAGCCGTTCAGTAGCAGTATCCCCGCGACGAGCAACGCAACCACCTTGACTATCTCCAAACCGACATAGATGTGGTGACCGCGGGAGCGGGGAGCCTGCAGCCCGGCCAATACCTGATTGGACCGTCGAGTCAATCGAGGACGCACCGCAATCAACTGGACGGCCAACGCAGCCAACGCGACCGAAAACGCCGCGGCGATCCGCGCCGGCGTCGAGCCGACCACCACGATCGCGAGGATGACAAGGGCGAAACCGACCTCAACGGTATTGAGCGCACGGAAGACCAACCGGCCGATGCCGAGCCCGATCTGCAGCGTCACTCCTGCCGCCCGGAACTTCAGCGGAGCTTCCAGAAACGAGATCGCCACCACCATTCCCAGCCAGACGAACGCGACGGCGACCTCGATCGCCGGTCCGGCGCTCACCGAATGGCTCCTTCCAGCGGCGTGAAGTGGGCCAGGCACAGGTCGGGTTCGACGAACGCGTCGAGCCGGTCGACGGTGACTGGCGCCCCCCATGTTTGCAAGGCTCCCCGCATGATCCCTAAGTGGACGGGGCAGACGACACCGGCTTGAGTTTCGGCGAGTTCCAGAAACGGACAGTGCCGCAGACCGACCTGTTGCCTGCCGTTGGATGCCCGGCGCTCGGGAGCGAAGCCAAGGTCGTCAAGCACCGCGACCAAGTGGTCGATCGTCTCCTCGGTGTCGGCACCGGCCGGCGGCGCTTCGAGCTGGCGCCCCCACGCCCGGCCCGCGGACAACGCCATGGCCCGCGAATCCCGTTCGGCGGCAAGGCCACTGGCGAGGATCTCGGCAAGCAGCCGGTAACGCCGCGTCCCAGTGCTATCCGTCCGCCGGACCGCCCGAAACATCAGCGGCGGGCGCCCCGGTCGGCCGCGGCCGGGCTCGACCCGCTCCACCTGGCCATCAGCGACCAGGTTATCGAGGTGGAAGCGGACGGTGTTGGGATGCACGCCCAACTTGCCGGCGATCGCGGCGATGCTCATCGGAACCCGCGACGCACACAATGCCCGCAGCACCGCACGACGGCGCCCCACCGGCTCTTGCAGTGACCTGATGATGACACTCACCCCCATAAGGCTCGTCGGCTGCGCCTGAGCAATGCAGTAAGTTTACACAAACGGACTTGTAAAAACCTGCGGAGGTGGGGTCTATGGCCAACAAACGCGGCAATGCCGGGCAGCCTCTGCCCTTGTCGGATCGAGACGACGACCACATGCAGGGGCACTGGCTGCTGGCCCGGCTGGGCAAGCGGGTGCTGCGTCCCGGCGGCGTCGAACTCACCCGGACACTGCTGGCCCGCGCCGAGGTGACCGACGCCGACGTGCTCGAGCTGGCACCGGGCCTGGGCCGCACCGCAGCCGAAATCTTGGCCCGCAACCCGCGGTCGTACGTGGGGGCGGAGAGCGATCCCAACGCGGCCAACCTGGTCCGACACGTTCTCGCCGGCCGCGGCGACGTCCGGGTCACCGACGCGGCCGATACCGGATTATCCGACGCCAGCGCCGATGTCGTCATCGGCGAGGCGATGCTGACCATGCAAGGCAACGCGGCTAAACACACGATCGTCGCCGAGGCGGCGCGGGTGCTGAGGCCGGGTGGCCGCTACGCGATTCACGAACTAGCGCTGGTGCCGGACGACGTCGCAGAGCAGGTCCGCACCGACCTGCGGCAGTCGCTGGCCCGCGCGCTCAAGGTCAATGCGCGTCCGCTGACCGTTGCGGAATGGTCGCACCTCTTAGCGGGCCATGGACTGGTCGTCGAACACGTTGTCACCGCTTCCATGGCGTTGTTACAACCGCGACGGGTGATCGCTGACGAAGGCCTCCTGGGTGCGCTGCGGTTCGCCGGAAACCTGCTCATCCATCGTGCCGCGCGTCGGCGAGTCCTGTTGATGCGCCACACATTCCGCAGGCATCGTGAACGCTTGACAGCCGTCGCCATTGTCGCGCACAAACCGCACGTCGATTCGTGATCCATTGAGGACCTAAGCCCGTTGGGCTAGTGACAAACGCCTCCTGAGCAAAACCCTCCTCCCCCGTTACCGTCGTGCGGTAGGGACAAGCCACATCGGCCGAGCGGGCGATCAGCCAACGACAGGAGGACCGCGATGTCATCGGGCAATTCATCTCTGGGAATTATCGTCGGGATCGACGATTCACCGGCCGCACAGGTTGCGGTGCGGTGGGCAGCTCGGGATGCGGAGTTGCGAAAAATCCCTCTGACGCTCGTGCACGCGGTGTCGCCGGAAGTAGCCACCTGGCTGGAGGTGCCACTGCCGCCGGGCGTGCTGCGATGGCAGCAGGATCACGGGCGCCACCTGATCGACGACGCACTCAAGGTGGTTGAACAGGCTTCGCTGCGCGCTGGTCCCCCCACGGTCCACAGTGAAATCGTTCCGGCGGCAGCCGTTCCCACATTGGTCGACATGTCCAAAGACGCAGTGCTGATGGTCGTGGGTTGTCTCGGAAGTGGGCGGTGGCCGGGCCGGCTGCTCGGTTCGGTCAGTTCCGGCCTGCTCCGCCACGCGCACTGTCCGGTCGTGATCATCCACGACGAAGATTCGGTGATGCCGCATCCCCAGCAAGCGCCGGTGCTAGTTGGCGTTGACGGCTCGTCGGCCTCCGAGCTGGCGACCGCAATCGCATTCGACGAAGCGTCGCGGCGAAACGTGGACCTGGTGGCGCTGCACGCATGGAGCGACGTCGATGTGTCGGAGTGGCCCGGAATCGATTGGCCGGCAACTCAGTCGATGGCCGAGCAGGTGCTGGCCGAGCGGTTGGCGGGTTGGCAGGAGCGGTATCCCAACGTAGCCATAACCCGCGTGGTGGTGCGCGATCAGCCGGCCCGCCAGCTCGTCCAACGCTCCGAGGAAGCCCAGCTGGTCGTGGTCGGCAGCCGGGGCCGCGGCGGCTACGCCGGAATGCTGGTGGGGTCGGTAGGCGAAACCGTTGCTCAGCTGGCGCGGACGCCGGTCATCGTGGCACGCGAGTCGCTGACTTAGGTTCAGCGGCGAACGACAAGCACCGAACACTCGGCGTGACGGAACACCGGATGTCCGGATGGCCCGACCAGCCGCGCTAGCTGACCGGCCTCACCACCGCCGATCACTGCCAGCTGTACGCGCTCGTCGTGGTCGGCCAGGAACCGGGCAATACCCGTGTGAGTGGTGATCGGGTAGACGCGCACATCGGGATGACGGTGGTGCCAATCCTGCACGCGACGTTCGAATTCGCCGTCCGGAATCTCCCGGAGCTCCTCCGGTCGCCCGCCGAGTGCCAGTATGGGCGCTTGCCGCAACTTCGCTTCCCGGGCAGCGTATTCCAGCACGGCCTCGTTATCCGGTGCGTCGGTCATGCGCACCACGATCCAGTTGATGTCAGACGCTGGCTGGTCCACTTTTGAGCGCATGACGGCGACCGGGCAATGCGCCTTTTCGGCCAGCTCGGTTGCCGTCGAACCCAAGATCGAGCTGGCGTAGCGCCCGATTCCCACGGAGCCGACGCAGATCATCTCGGCGTCGCGCGATGCCTCCACAAGCACCGGGCCGGCTGGCCCGCGGGGGATGTCGGTTTCGATCTTGACGAGCTTGCCCGCGGCCTCAACAGCGGACTGCGCTTCCCGAAGCGATCTTTCAGCATGCGCAAGGTCGCGGTCGTAGTCGTCCGGGGACGGATGTGTCGGCTTGATCACTGAGACCAGTCGCAGCGGCACCGCTCGGCTGATGGCCTCGTCAACCCCCCACAATGCGGCCGTAATCGCCGCGTGCGAACCATCGATACCAACAATGATTGTTTTCATCGTCGGCTCTCCTCTCCCAGACATTTCCCGATGCTCGATCACCCCGCATCGGAAAACCTGTCCGCATCTTGGGGACTCGTGGTAAAGGTCGGTTCCGGCTGGGCCAACCGGTAGACGTCAATCAGCCGCGCGACATCGCTGGGAGTGACGATGCCGACCACCGCGCTCCCTTCGGTGACCAGCGCACGGCTGCGCGGGCCGAGCGGTGCCATCCGCTCTAGGAGCGCGGTCAGCGGCTCTTGTGGTCGGGCGGTCGGCACGCTGTGCAGCGGCAGCGCAATGTCACCTACGCTGGTAGTGCTGCGCCGGCTAGGCGCAACATCGCGCAGCTGCCGCAATGCCACCAGGCCCGTGATCGATCCGTCCCGATCGGCAACCGGATATGCCGAGTGCCGTTCACCAAGCACGTAACGCTGGATGAAATCCTCGACATTGATCCATCCGGGAGCCGTATGCGGTTGGGCGGTCATCGCATCGGCCACACGCACCCCGGCAAACAGCTGCTGGGTCGAAATCCGGGTCTCCTCCTCGCGAGCGGCAGCGAAGATAAACCAGCCAATGAAGGCTAACCAGACCCCACCGACGAGGCCACCAGCCACAAACTCGGCCAATCCCAACGCGATCAAGACCAGCGCAACCACCCGTCCGGCCCGCGCCGCACCGATCCCGGCGCGCACACTATCGCCGTGGCGGCGCCACAGATAGGCCCGGACCAACCGCCCACCGTCCAACGGCGCGCCAGGCAGCAGATTGAACAGCCCCAGCAGCAGGTTGACAGTAGCCAACCACCAAGCAACGCTGATCACGATGGCCGGGGTCCGCACGCCGGCGAGCGTGATGGCCAACGCACCGAATGTCGCCGACAGCGCCAGGCTGGTAGCCGGACCCGCGAACGCGATCCGGAAAGCGGCTTTGGGCGTCTTTGCCTCGCCGCCAAGCGCGGTCACCCCGCCGAACAGCCACAACGTCACGCTCTCAACGGATACCCCGGCGCGACGAGCGACGACGGCGTGCGCGAGCTCATGAGCCAACAGCGACGCCAGCAACATGACCGCGCCACCTGCGCCGAGAAGCCAATAGACCACGGCCGGGTAGCCTCCGACGGTACCCGGCAACATGGTCGCCAGACTCCAGGTGAACAACCACAGGATCACCAACACGCTCCAGTGGACGTTCACCACAAACCCGGCGATCCGCCCAAGCGGGATCGCATCACGCATTGGGTACCTCCGATGCTGGCGGATAAAGCCTTTCGTGCCGGCGGATGATCCGAGGTCGCTAGCTGGCGAGGGCCATGGGCGAGCAGATTGCCTTGACGAACTGCACAATGGCGTGCTCGGGCAGGTGTCGGGCGATGTCGGCTTCGGTGACGATTCCGACCAAGCGGTGCTCTGAGATGACCGGAACACGGCGGACCTGATGTTCTTCCATGACGTTGAGCATCTCCTGGATGCTTGCGTTCGCATCGACGTAGTAGATGCTGTCCCGGGCCAACTCGCCAGCCGTGGCGGTATTCGGGTCTAGGCCCGCAGCCAGGCCTTTGATCACAATGTCGCGGTCGGTGAGCATGCCGTGCAGCCGGTCGTCGTCCCCGCAGATCGGCAACGCGCCGATGTCGTGCTCACGCATGTATTGAGCGGCAGCGGTTAGCGTCTCGTGTTCGCCAACACAGGTCACACCTGCGTTCATGATGTCGCGTGCGGTGGTCATCGGGATCCTCCTCGAGTCGGGGTGCTATTGCTGATCTGCTGCCGAAGGTACGACCACGTCGTAGCGAACACTAGGGTCGTTTGACCCGTGGGCCGCGGGTCGATGGACCCGTACTGGCGCGCGTTGAGGCAGCTGGCTTGCCTGGCTTGTCCTCGCCGTAGGCCACCTCAAAGTCGAAGGTTATCAATTGATTTCACCAGCCGGATATAGCGCTATGGGCGGCCGCAGGACCGATAGTGATGCCGATCGGCCCCGATCGGGGTAACCGGCAATGGAACAACTGACAACCATGAAGGCTCGTTTCGACGGAAGCTGAAGACGCCGACAGGCACATGAGCCTCGCGACGGGGCCAATCCGTTGGCTTTGCGACCGTGGTCGTAGGTCCTGGCGGAGCCGGGTTGCCACATCCGTCACAAGCTGACACGCCGAACGTGCAACCAGGGCGGCATCGCCTGGGTGTGTCTCCGCCACCAGTGCACATTCGGCGCAGCCAGCCCACGCTCGGCGCGGAGTTAGGCGGAACGGTCGCGCTGTGTCCGTGGCGCGTCCAACAGGCCCGACTGCTCCAGCGCAGCCTGGACAAACCGTCGTACCGGCCGCGACTGGAAGAAGCCAGTGTGACCGCCTGGATACCACACGATTTCGGGTTTGCCCCAGTGCTCCCAGAGGCGAGTCACCTGTTCGCGTGGATGCACGAGTCGGTCGGCAATGCCCGCGTAGATAAAGCGGCCCGGCATGGGCACCAGTGGCGTAAGTGAGAGCGGCGAGATCATTCGGCCGATCGGTTCGGCCATCTTGACGGTGTGGCGGCGGGGGTCTTTGTGCCGAAGACCGCAGTGGCGGCCCAACAACTCGATCAGATCAGCCACTGGGACACCGAGAATCGCGCAGGCGAGACCTTCTTCGAGGCTGGCGACCAATGACGCGATGTAGCCGCCCAGCGAGAGACCGTTCAACCCGATCAGCGACTCCTCCTCCTGCGATCGTATCCAGGACAACAGCCGCCGGATATCCCACACCGCTTGAGCCGTCCCATGCACATCGTCGAGAACATCTTCTCCGGGAAAAACGGCGCCCTTCGGCAGACCTTGCCCGCGGGGACCATGCATCGGAAGAACCGGCATGACAATGTTCAGGCCGAGTTCGTCATGCAGCTTCCAGGCGCGGAACACCGCGAGATCCAACGGGGCCCTGCCCATCTCGGTGCCGTGTACACAAACCAGCCAGGGACGCGGCTCTGGGTGCCGCAGTAACAGGGCGTACTCGCGATTGTTCGCAGTGTATGAGAGCCACCGTTGGCTGCCCGGTTCACCCGGATGCGGCGTAAACCCACTGTCGAAGAAGATGCGATAAAAGGAGCGTCTGCGGTCCTTGACCTTTCGGACCGCGACCTCGGTGAGCGGTGGGGGCTGGGCAAAAAATCCGCTAGGCTTCTCCAGCCATCCGCGATTCCCATAGAACTCCAGTCCAGCGGCCACTTCTTGGCTGATGCGCTCGAACACTCGATGATTGCTGACCGGACGTCGTGCCTTGAGGCCCAGCAGGACGATTTCGTCTCGAAAGGCTTGCGCCGCTAAGGCAATAGTGGGCCGTGCGATCGGCAGTTTATCGGGCTGTTGACCCAGATAGTCGCGCCACGATTGAGCGACGTACAGACCGGTGTGCATGAACGGTCCCATGGCGCCGCTCAAGACCGGTGGACTCAGGCGAAAAGCCGAGCGTTCGTGGGTGCCGTCGCTCGCAGAACTTGCCATGGCAGCAAAGCTAACCGCGTGCGGAACGACGCGTTAGGGACTTACGTCCCGCCGGAAGTCACCTGTGTGGTGGTGGCCACTGTCGAGACCGGCGGCCCGTTGTGGTGGCCCAAGTGCCCTAAGGTGATCAGGTGCCGCAGCCCGGCCAGCACGCCGTCAGAGTTTCACGGGGCTTGGTCGCGGCCGATGGCGTCCTCATCGTGGGGTCGATGACCGAGGTGGACGCGGCGCGACCGGGCACATCGACGGTCCCCGGGGCTTTGTGGGCCAGTGAAGTGACGAAAGACCCCAGTGGACACGGACTTCGGCATGTCCACGCAACGACCGAGGCACTCCGGTATTCGGGCTGTTGGCCCCTACGCATGGGCCGGCCGATGTGGTCGGATAGGCAGGTGGGGGGTGCACCAGGAGGCGATGATGAATCTAGCGATATGGCACCCGCGCAAGGTGCAATCCGCCACCATCTATCAGGTGACCGATCGCTTGCACGACGGGCGCACAGCACGGGTGCCTGGTGACGAGATCACTAGCACCGTGTCCGGTTGGTTGTCGGAGTTGGGCACCCAAAGCCCGTTGGCCGATGAGCTTGCGCGTGCGGTGCGGATCGGCGACTGGCCCGCTGCGTACGCAATCGGTGAGCACCTGTCCGTTGAGATTGCCGTTGCGGTCTAAGCACCACCTAACGGTGTCGTCCCGAAGGGACGATTGCCGATCCGGTGGATGACTTTGGTCCCTATGCCTTCCCGCTGGACCGCACAACGATCGAAGGTGCCACGACGCATAGAAGACATGGCCATGCCACACCCTGATAGCATTGCAGCAAGCTACATGTACTGCTCTACCAGGATCCTTATGGGCAACAGTGGGTTTGAGTTATGAAACCCGTGGGCACATACCCTTCCGCGTCGTACTGGTCAGTCTCGACAGCGAAGAGATCACCGGTTGATCCACCAAGCATGCATTGGCGGGCATCTGCATAAACGGTGACGTATCAGCACAAAACAGCGGAGAGAACAACATGCGATCAGAACGTCTCCGGTGGCTGGTAGCCGCAGAAGGTCCGTTCGCCTCGGTGTATTTCGACGACTCGCACGACACTCTTGATGCCGTCGAGCGCCGGGAAGCGACGTGGCGCGATGTCCGGAAGCATCTCGAAAGCCGCGACGCGAAGCAGGAGCTCATCGACAGCCTCGAAGAGGCGGTGCGGGATTCTCGACCGGCCGTCGGCCAGCGTGGCCGCGCGCTGATCGCGACCGGCGAGCAAGTACTGGTCAACGAGCATCTGATCGGCCCACCACCGGCTACGGTGATTCGGCTGTCGGATTATCCGTACGTCGTGCCATTGATAGACCTTGAGATGCGGCGACCGACGTATGTATTTGCCGCGGTTGATCACACCGGCGCCGACGTCAAGCTGTATCAGGGGGCCACCATCAGTTCCACGAAAATCGATGGGGTCGGCTACCCGGTGCACAAGCCGGTCACCGCCGGCTGGAACGGCTACGGCGACTTCCAGCACACCACCGAAGAAGCCATCCGAATGAACTGCCGCGCGGTCGCCGACCATCTCACCCGACTGGTAGACGCTGCCGACCCCGAGGTGGTGTTCGTGTCCGGCGAGGTGCGGTCACGCACAGACCTGCTTTCCACATTGCCGCAGCGGGTGGCGGTCCGGGTGTCGCAGCTGCATGCCGGACCGCGCAAAAGCGCCTTAGACGAGGAAGAGATCTGGGACCTGACATCCGCGGAGTTCACCCGGCGGCGGTACGCCGAAATCACCAATGTCGCACAACAATTTGAGGCGGAGATCGGACGCGGATCGGGGCTGGCGGCCCAAGGGTTGGCGGAGGTGTGTGCGGCTCTGCGTGACGGCGACGTCGACACGCTGATCGTCGGAGAGCTAGGCGAGGCCACCGTGGTCACCGGTAAAGCGCGTACTACGGTCGCGCGGGATGCCGACATGTTGTCCGAACTCGGCGAACCGGTAGATCGCGTGGCAAGGGCCGATGAGGCGTTGCCATTCGCCGCGATCGCGGTAGGTGCCGCATTGGTCCGTGACGACAACCGGATCGCGCCACTAGATGGGGTGGGCGCATTGCTGCGTTATGCCGCCACCAACCGACTCGGCAGCCATAGATCCTAGGATGCTGCACCGCGACGATCACATCAATCCGCCGCGGCCCCGCGGGTTGGATGTTCCTTGCGCCCGCCTACGAGCGACAAATCCCCTGCGCGCCTTGGCGCGTTGCGTTCAGGCGGGCAAGCCGGGCACCAGTTCAGGGCATCGGTCCGTGCCGCATACGGCGGACTTGCGAATCGAAGCCTGGGCACCGACCCGTGACGGCTGTATCCGGCAGGCGGTGCTGGGTACCGTCGAGAGCTTCCTCGACCTGGAATCCGCGCACGCGGTCCATACCCGGCTGCGCCGGCTGACCGCGGATCGCGACGACGATCTACTGGTCGCGGTGCTCGAGGAGGTCATTTATTTGCTGGACACCGTCGGTGAAACGCCTGTCGATCTCAGGCTGCGCGACGTTGACGGGGGTGTCGACGTCACATTCGCAACGACCGATGCGAGTACGCTAGTTCAGGTGGGTGCCGTGCCGAAGGCGGTGTCACTCAACGAACTTCGGTTCTCGCAGGGTCGCCACGGCTGGCGATGTGCGGTAACGCTCGATGTGTGAATTGAGACCTGATTCATGAAAATCGTCGAGGAGACCCCATACCGGTTCCGGATCGAACAAGAGGGCGCGATGCGGGTGCCCGGGATCGTGTTCGCGTCCAGGTCGTTGCTGCCTCGTGACGAAGGCGACATGGCCCTGATGCAAGTGGTCAACGTGGCTACGCTGCCGGGGATTGTCCGGGCCTCGTATGCGATGCCCGATGTGCACTGGGGATATGGTTTCCCAATCGGCGGCGTGGCCGCAACCGACGTCGACAATGATGGAGTCGTTTCCCCAGGCGGTGTCGGCTTCGATATTTCGTGCGGCGTAAGACTCTTGGTCGGCGAAGGGCTGGACCGCGAGGAGCTGCAACCACGGTTGCCGGCGGTCATGGACCGGCTTGATCGCGCGATACCGCGCGGAGTGGGCACGGCGGGTGTGTGGCGACTACCCGACCGGAACACGCTGCAGGAGGTGCTCACCGGTGGTGCCCGGTTTGCGGTGGAACAGGGGCATGGCGTCGCGCTAGACCTCGAGCGGTGCGAAGACGGCGGTGTGATGACAGGAGCGGACGCGGCCAAAATCAGTGACCGGGCCCTCCAACGCGGGCTTGGGCAGATCGGCAGCCTTGGCTCGGGCAACCACTTCCTGGAAGTCCAGGCCGTGGACCGCGTCTACGATCCGGTTGCGGCCGCGCCGATGGGTCTGGCGGAAGGGACCGTCTGCGTGATGATCCACACCGGCTCACGGGGCCTGGGCCATCAGATCTGCACGGATCACGTCCGCCAGATGGAACAAGCCATGGGCCGATACGGAATCGCGGTGCCCGATCGCCAATTGGCTTGTGTGCCGGTGCACTCCCCCGATGGGCAGGCCTATCTCGCCGCGATGGCGGCGGCGGCCAACTACGGACGCGCCAACCGCCAACTGCTGACCGAGGCGACGCGTCGTGTGTTCGCTGATGCAACCGGAACACCTCTGGACCTGCTCTACGACGTGTCGCACAACCTGGCCAAGATCGAGACGCATCCGATCGACGGTCAGCTGCGCTCGGTGTGCGTGCACCGCAAGGGCGCCACCCGCTCGCTGCCGCCGCACCATCACGAGCTGCCGGCCGAACTGGCAGCGGTCGGCCAACCCGTGCTGATACCCGGGACGATGGGTACGGCGTCATATGTGCTTGCCGGGGTCACCGGCAACCCGGCGTTCTTTTCCACCGCGCATGGTGCTGGGCGGGTACTGAGCCGTCACCAGGCCGCCCGCCACACCAGCGGTGAAGCGATACGCGCCAGCCTCGCAAAACGTGGCATCATCGTCCGCGGTACCTCTCGTAGGGGTATCGCCGAGGAAAAGCCGGAGGCCTACAAAGACGTCGACGAGGTCATCGAAGCCAGCCATCAGAGTGGCCTCGCGCGCAAAGTGGCTCGCCTTGTTCCCTTGGGCTGTGTCAAAGGATGAATCAACGGCGAACATTCCAGCCGTCGCGACCGCCTTCTTCAGTGGTGCAGACCCGTGACCGGCTGATGGGTACTGGCTTCGATATCCGACGACGTCAAAGCGAATAGCTGATTCGCCAAATCCGACAAGGCCCGGGCGATCGCAAGTTCGTCGCCGATCTGGGCCACCGGCTCATCGGCCGGATCGAGTCGCGCCAAACCAACACCCACCATCTGCCTGCCTGCCCAGGACAGCCGCGCCTTCGCCCGGGTGCGCTCGTCGTGTTCCTCAATCAGCACATCAATTTGGCAGGTTTTTCCAACGTGCTCGCTGTCTGTCATCGCGGCCTCCCTGTCGGATTTGCGCTTACGCCCGCCGATCTGCCCCGCTAGCTGAACGCGGTATCTATCCAATCACCACAATCGGTCGTGGAGTAGGCCAGAATTCTTTTCGCCCGACCCGGGCCCGCCTAGCGCTGACAACCGCTAGATGGCCTTCAGGAGGTCTGCTTTGCCCTTGGTACGGAGTGTGTACAGAGGTGAGCCGCGCAACTGCTCAATGCGAGCCGCCATCTTGTCACCGAGCTCCTCGAGCTCGGCATCGGTGATGTGCACCGGTGTAGGAGCGGGGATCATGTCGCGTTCCTCTACGTCGGCGTGCGCCTCCAACACGGTCCGGAACACGTTCCACTCTTCTTCATACCCGGGCGCGCGCTGCGGAGTGCGCAGCAGCGTCGCGAGCTGATCAACCACCTGACGGTGCTCGGCGTGGGTACCCGTGATTGGTTTGCCGGCCGCGGAAAGGGCAGGGTAGTACAGGTCATCCTCGATGCGGAAGTGAATGTCCAGCTCGATGAGCATCTCGTCGAAAAGGACATGGCGCTCTTCGCTATTCACCGGCGCCTCGCCGACTTTGCGGCCCAGTCCTTTAAGCACGGTGTGGTGGCGCTTTAATACGTCGTAGGCATTCACTTCGTTGCTCTATTCCGTATTCGGGATCAACGAGACAACCGTAACCTCGCGCCGCGGCCCATTAATGTGAGGTAGCTGTGAATCAGCACAAAGAAGCCTGTGCAGTAGCGCGACGCTCGGCGTACCGGCACGAGTCCGACGGCCCGCATGTCCATGCGGCCGCCGGCACCAGCGCCGAGGCCCCCGCAGGATACCGGGATCTGCAGCTCCTCGTGCGGAAACAGTTGCCGCAGTTCGGGTTCGGGCAGTTCGGCGAGCGTGATGTTCGCGCCTAACGGCAACAACTATCCGTCGGCGCCCTGGGTGCCGGGCGGGCCCATATTGCCCTGGATGCCGGAGCTGCCACCCGGTGACCCACCCGCGCCGCCGGCGCCCCCGTTGCCGCCCAGCGCGAAATCGCCGCCCTGACCGCCGGTCGCGCCGGTCCCGCCGTTGCCGCCGTTGCCGCCCTGGCCGCCGAGGCCACCTTGCCCACCCGTGCCGCCTGCGCCGGTGCCGCCGGCAGCTCCTGCCCACCCGATCAGCCCGCCGGCTCCGCCGCTGCCGCCGGTGGTCCCGCCGGCGCCGCCGGTACCGCCAGTGCCACCAGCGCCCCCCACGCCGCCTGTACCGCCGCCACCGCCAATTGTCGCTCCCCCGCCGGTGGTGGTACCCGCGCCGCCGGCGCCACCGTTGCCGCCGGCACCACCGATGCCGCCGATGCCACCGGTGCCGCCGACACCGCCGGCACCCCCGCCACCACCAAGCCCGATGAGCGACCCAGCCGCCCCGCCGTTGCCGCCGACACCGCCGCTGCCACCCATACCGCCGGTACCGCCGACACCGCCGAGGCCCCCCAGACCGCCGGTGCCGCCTTCCGCGGTACCCGCACCGTCGGTGAGACCCTCTCCGCCCGCGCCGCCGACACCGCCCGCGAAGCCGGCGGCGCCACCACCACCGGTGCCGCCCGTCCCGCCGGCCCCACCGGCGCCGCCGTTGCCGATTAACATCCCGCCACGTCCACCGTTTCCACCGGCACCACCGGTGCCGCCGTTACCGCCCGCCGCGCCTAGTGCCCCGTTACCGTCACCGCCGATTCCGCCGTCACCGCCGAAAGCGTCACCTACACCCGTGTTGTGCCCCTGCCCCCCCTTGCCGCCAGCACCACCCACGCCACCGTCGACCCCTCCGGTGGCACCGTCACCCCCCTCACCCCCGGTAGCCACGCCGCCGGCGCTGCCGTCGGTCTCACCTATGCCGCCAGCGCCGCCAGCGCCGCCGGCACCGCCATCGGTACCGACAGTACCCCCGGCTCCACCCTTACCGCCGGTGCCGTCGTTGCCGTCGAGCGACTCCCCCAGCCCGCCCTGCCCGCCGACGCCGCCAGCCTCGCCGACGCCACCGGCGGGGCCGGGACCCCCGTTCCCGCCAGTTTGATTCCCGTTGCCGCTGTTGTCGGTACCGTTCGCACCGGTGTTGGGGTTCGCAATCGAGCCGGGGTTGACCCCGTTTGTCCCGGCCAGACCGGTGCCACCCTGCCCGCCGGCACCACCGGACCCGAACCAGTTGGCATTACCGCCGTTGCCGCCCGCGCCGGGCATCCCGCCCAGGACACCCGCCACGGCCGGCCCACCCTGTCCGCCGGCACCGCCATCGCCCAACAACATCCCGCCGGCACCGCCATTACCACCGGCCGCCCCGGCCCCACCCAGACCCCCAACACCGCCATTGCCGATCAATAGCGGACCCGCACCGCCGTCACCACCGGGCGCACCGTCCCCACCAACGCCGCCACCGCCCCCGGTGCCGAAGTAGCTGGCCGCCCCTCCGACGCCGCCGGCGGCGCCAAGGCCACCGGCCCCGCCGAATCCACCATTGCCGAACACGCCGCCAACGCCACCGCTCCCGCCCACGCCGCCGGTGGTGCCCACCCCCGCCGCGGCCCCGCCAGCACCGCCGAAGCCCCCGCTGCCGATCAACCCCGTCGCCCCACCGACACCGCCAGTACCGCCGACCAAAGTGGCCCCTGCAGCCCCACCAGCCCCACCGGTCCCGCCATTACCCAGCAACCATCCACCGCGACCACCGACACCCCCGGCAGCACCGGACCCGACCAGCCCGTCCCCACCTTTACCGCCAGTCCCGCCGTTACCGATCAACCCCGCATCCCCGCCAGCACCACCTGGCTGACCCGGCGCACCCGATCCGCCATTCCCGCCGTTGCCAAGCAACAGCCCGCCCGGCCCACCGGGAGCCCCCGTCCCGTCGGCCCCGTTAGCGCCATTGCCGATCAACGGGCGCCCCAACAACGCCTGGGCGGGGGCATTTACCACGCCCAACAAATCCTGCAACGGCGCAGCACTGGTGGCCTCGGCAACTACGTATGAGCGCGCGCCGTTCGTAAGGGACTGCACGAACTGGGCGTGAAACGCCGACAGCTGCGCACCAAAAGCCTGATAGCTCTGCGCGTACGACCCGAACAAGGCCGCAACTGCCGCCGAAACCTCATCCGCGGCAGCCGCCACCACCCCCGTGGTCGGCAATGCCGCCGCCGCATTCGCCGCGTTGATCGTCGACCCAATGTTGGCCAGATCCGAAGCCGCCATCGTCAATGCTTCCGGCACCGCAATCACAAATGACATCTGCGACCTCCTGGACCGGACAACCCGCATGGTCGCCGCGGATCATCGAGCACTCGGCAGCAACAAATCCTATCCCGCCTCGCAGACGGCGGAGGCCATTTGGCCGCCGGCGCGTACTCTTCGCTACGACCGCCAGAGCCCTTGGTTAGCGACCGGATTCGACCGCCGCATGAGCCAAACTGTTACCGGTGTGGGTGTGCAGAACTGCGCAGTTAGCAAACGCCGATGCAGCGCGGTGGACCACAGCAGCCGCACACCGTACCGGCGCTGAGTGATAAACCCGACCCGGGCCCGGCGGATGCGATATCGTCTTGCGGCTATGGCGGGTATGCCAGAGGGCAAACTCATCCTCCTCAACGGCGGATCCAGCGCGGGAAAGACGTCGCTCGCCTTGGCGTTTCAGGATCTTGCCGCCGAGTGTTGGATGCACATTGGGATAGATCTGTTCTGGTTTGCGCTGCCGCCAGAGCAGCTTGACCTTGCGCGGGTGCGGCCCGAGTACTACACATGGGACAGCGCGGTCGAGGCCGACGGGCTGGAGTGGTTCACCGTGCACCCGGGCCCCATCTTGGACCTGGCCATGCATTCCCGCTACCGCGCCATCAGGGCATACCTGGACAACGGAATGAACGTCATCGCCGACGACGTGATCTGGACACGTGAGTGGCTGGTAGACGCTCTGCGGGTTTTTGAGGGCTGCCGAGTCTGGATGGTCGGGGTCCACGTATCCGACGAGGAGGGTGCCCGCCGGGAATTAGAACGCGGCGATCGCCACCCCGGGTGGAACCGAGGCAGTGCGCGCGCTGCCCACGCCGACGCCGAGTACGACTTCGAGCTGGATACCACCGCGACCCCGGTCCACGAGCTGGCCAGGGAGCTGCATGAGAGCTATCAAGCCTGCCCGTACCCCATGGCTTTCAACCGGTTACGCAAACGCTTCCTATCTTGAAATGGAGCCAAAAGTCGTGCGCAACTGGAACTTTCACTCCTGGCAAACGCTGGGGCGACCCGTCACCGCGCGCTTGGGTTCGGGTCGAATCGTCGGCCGCGCGGGTCGTGCGGAACATTGCACCCGACGCGGCGGAATCGGAGTTGAGAAGTACATGGCGGGACGCACCCGGCACCGGTCAGGCATTCTTTACCCATGGATGTGGAGGCCCTGCTGCAGTCGATCCCGCCGCTCATAGTCTACCTGGTGGTCGGCGCGGTGGTAGGGATCGAGAGCCTGGGCATCCCCCTTCCCGGCGAGATCGTGCTGGTCAGTGCCGCGGTGTTGTCGTCGCACCCCGAGCTGGCCGTCAACCCGATCGGCGTCGGCGGCGCTGCGGTGATCGGCGCCGTGGTCGGCGATTCGATCGGCTACTCGATCGGCCGCCGCTTCGGCTTACCGCTATTCGACCGGCTGGGCCGGAGGTTCCCAAAACACTTCGGCCCCGGTCATGTCGCGCTTACTGAACGGTTGTTCAACCGATGGGGAGTCCGAGCCGTGTTCCTCGGTCGCTTCATCGCGCTGCTGCGGATATTCGCCGGACCGCTCGCTGGCGCCCTGAAGATGCCCTACCCGCGCTTCCTGGCCGCCAACGTCACAGGCGGCATCTGCTGGGCCGGCGGCACCACTGCACTGGTCTACTTCGCCGGGATGGCCGCCCAGCACTGGTTGGAACGGTTCTCCTGGATCGCGCTGGTCATCGCGGTCATCGCCGGCATTACGGCCGCGATCTTGCTGCGCGAACGCACTTCGCGCGCGATCGCCGAACTCGAGGCCGAGCACTGCCGCAAAGCCGGTACCACCGCGGCGTGACCGACCGGCTTGAATCCGGTACCCACGCTCACAGGAGCTGCAATCTAGACAGATCTCCAGTCATGTCATAAAAATGAGATCTGAAATTACTTGACAAGCTTGTCTTCGGACAGTGCGGGGCATCCGCCGCGGTGGCTGTACGCCGTCGATTAGGAGCGCACCATGGGCCTGATCACTACAGAACCACGCTCTAGTCCCCACCCGCTCAGCCCACGGCTCGTCCACGAGCTAGGCGACCCACACAGCACGCTGCGGGCAACCACTGACGGCAGCGGGGCAGCGTTGTTGATCCACGCGGGCGGCGAGATCGATGGCCGCAACGAGCATCTCTGGCGTCAATTGGTCACCGAGGCCGCCGCCGGCGTCACGGCGCCCGGACCGCTCATCGTCGACGTCACCGGGCTCGATTTCATGGGCTGCTGCGCTTTCGCCGCACTGGCCGACGAGGCACAACGATGTCGGTGCCGCGGCATCGACCTGCGTCTGGTGAGCCACCAGCCGATCGTCGCCCGGATCGCCGAAGCGGGTGGGCTGAGCCGAGTGCTGCCCATCTACCCGACCGTCGATACTGCGCTCGGCAAGGGCACGGCCGGTCCAGCCCGTTGCTGATCCCGGCCGTAAGAGCACCGAGCCGACCGCCGGTGGCCCCACCGCTAGGGCCGATCGCACCGCCGCGCGACGATGTTCGCGTCAGGCGCGCATGCGGTATCGCTTGCCTTGCAAGGTAATCCACTTCGGACATCCACGATGCAGGTCGCGATCAAGTCGGGCGCGCCGCAGCAGTCAGTGGCCGCGAGGGGCGTACATGATCACGGCTACCCCGGCCATGCAGCCAAGGGCACCGATGACATCCCACCGGTCGGGCCGGAACCCGTCCAGGGCCATGCCCCAGGCGAGCGAACCGGCGACAAACACACCACCGTAGGCGGCCAAGACCCGACCGAAATGGGCGTCCGGCTGCAATGTGGCGAAGAACCCATAGACCCCAAGCGCAATAACTCCGAGTCCCGCCCAAAGCCAACCCCGTTGCTCGCGGACGCCCTGCCATACCAGCCACGCGCCACCGATCTCCGCAACCGCCGCCAGGACGAATAGCAGGATTGACCGCACCACCATGGTTGCGAGCCTACGAGATCCGCTGCCCTGCCGCCCCCCAACCAATCGCGCACCCCAAATGCTTCCCGTCACCCGCGCTCAGCCAGACACCGGTGTTGGCTACAACTATGGTTCCCGGATCAGGCGCAGCAGTTCGGGTTGAGCACGGTACACAGCGCTTGCAGGGCTTCAGGATGTACCCGATGGAAGACGTGCATGCCCCGGCGATCGGAAATGACCAGGCCGGCCTTGCGCAGCTGGGCCAAGTGGTGGCTGACGGTGCCATCGCTGAGGCTGAGCGCCGCCGCTAGTTGGCCGCTGACCTGCTCGCCGGCCGGCGAGCTGAACAGGTAGGACATGATCTTGACTCGTGCCGGGTCGGCCAGGGCCTTCAGCCGCAGCGCCACCGCCAAGGCGTCGCCGTCGCTCATCGGCCCCGCCGCCACCGGGGCGCAGCACACGGGAGCGGAGATGTCAATCACCGGCAGCGACTTGGGCATAGGCCCACCCTGCCAGATACCTTGACATATATCAAAGAGATGTTGCACACTGGGTTCGGCGCCATTTTGATATAAGTCAAACAACTGGGAGGTGTCTACCAATGTCCCGCGTTCAGCTAGCCCTCAACGTCGACGACCTGGAGGCCGCAATCACGTTCTACTCCAGGCTGTTCAACGCCGAGCCCGCCAAACGCAAGCCCGGATACGCCAACTTCGCGATCGCCGATCCGCCGCTTAAGTTGGTGCTGCTGGAGAACCCCGGCACCGGCGGTACCCTCAACCATCTCGGTGTGGAAGTCGGCTCGAGCAACACCGTGCATGCCGAAATCGCCCGGTTGACCGAAGCCGGACTGGTCACCGAGAAGGAGATCGGCACCACGTGTTGCTTTGCCACCCAGGACAAGGTGTGGGTGACCGGCCCGGGTGGGGAACGCTGGGAGGTTTATACCGTGCTGGCCGACTCCGAGACCTTCGGCAGCGGTCCTCGGCACAACGACACCAGCGACGGCGAAGCAAGCATGTGCTGCGACGGCCAAGTCGCCGTTGGCGCAAGCGGCTAACTGTAGGCCTGACCCCGGGGTGCGTCTCCAAGCCGCGGAGCCCACCCCGGGCCACTCAATGCCCCCTAACCCGCGTAGCGCCGTTCACCGCGTGGCCGCTTGCGGACCTGATTCGATATTTGTCAATATTGATGTATGTCGAATCTGCATCCGTTACCAGAGGTGGCGAGCTGCGTAGTCGCGCCGCTGGTGCGCGAACCGCTGAATCCTCCGGCCGCGGCCGAAATGGCGGCCCGGTTCAAAGCCCTGGCCGATCCGGTGCGATTGCAGCTGCTGAGCTCGGTTGCCAGTCGCGCCGGCGGCGAGGCCTGCGTCTGCGACATTTCCGCGGGAGTCGAGGTGAGCCAGCCCACGATTTCGCATCATCTCAAGGTGCTGCGCGACGCGGGTTTGCTGACCTCGCGGCGTCGGGCCTCGTGGGTGTACTACGCCGTGGTCCCCGAGGCGCTGACCGTGTTGTCGAACCTGCTCAGCGTGCATGCCGATGCCGCACCCGCCCTGGGGGCACCGGCATGACGGAGACGGTCACCCGCACCGCCGCCCCGGCGGTGGTGGGCAAACTCTCGACGCTGGACCGCTTCTTGCCGGTGTGGATCGGGTCGGCAATGGCCGCCGGGCTACTACTGGGCCGGTGGATTCCCGGCCTGCACACCGCCCTAGAAGGGGTTCAGCTCGACGGGATTTCGCTGCCGATCGCGCTAGGCCTGCTGATCATGATGTATCCGGTGCTGGCCAAGGTGCGCTACGACCGCCTCGACACCGTCACCGGTGACCGCAAGCTGCTACTCAGCTCGCTGCTGCTGAACTGGGTACTGGGCCCGGCGTTGATGTTCGCGCTGGCTTGGCTGCTACTGGCGGATCTGCCCGAGTACCGCACCGGGCTGATCATCGTGGGCCTGGCTCGCTGCATCGCCATGGTGATCATCTGGAACGACCTGGCCTGCGGGGATCGCGAAGCCGCCGCCGTGCTCGTCGCGTTGAACTCGATCTTTCAGGTGGCCATGTTCGCCGCGCTCGGCTGGTTCTACCTGTCGGTGCTACCGGGTTGGCTGGGCCTCGAGCAGACCACCATCGCCACATCCCCGTGGCAGATCGCCAAGTCGGTGCTGATCTTCCTCGGCATCCCGCTGCTGGCCGGCTACCTGTCGCGGCGGATCGGCGAAAAGACCAAGGGCCGCAACTGGTATGAATCCCGCTTCCTGCCCAAGGTGGGACCGTGGGCGCTCTACGGTTTGCTGTTCACCATCGTGATTCTCTTTGCGCTGCAAGGAGATCAGATCACCGGCCGACCGCTGGACGTCGCACGCATTGCGCTGCCGCTGCTGGCCTACTTCGCCATCATGTGGGTAGGCGGCTACCTACTGGGGGCGGCGCTGCGGCTAGGGTATCGGCGCACCACCACGCTGGCGTTCACCGCCGCGAGCAACAACTTCGAGCTGGCCATCGCGGTGGCCATCGCCACCTACGGCGCCACCTCCGGGCAAGCCCTGGCCGGAGTCGTCGGGCCCCTGATCGAGGTACCCGTCCTGGTGGGGTTGGTCTATGTGTCCCTGGCGCTGCGCAACCGCCTCGCCGGTCCCAACGCGACCCACGATGCCGACAAACCCAGCGTCCTATTCGTCTGTGTGCACAACGCCGGACGTTCCCAGATGGCCGCCGGGCTATTGACCCACTTGGCCGGTGACCGCATCGAAGTCCGTTCGGCCGGAACCGAGCCCGCCGGTCAGGTCAATCCGACGGCTGTGGCCGCGATGGCCGAAATGGGCATCGATATCACCGCCAATGCCCCCACATTGCTCACCGGCGGGCAGGTCCAGTCCAGCGACGTCGTCATCACGATGGGCTGCGGCGATGCCTGCCCTTACTTCCCGGGTGTCTCCTACCGCAACTGGAAACTACCCGATCCCGCCGGCCAGCCCCTCGACGTTGTGCGCATGATCCGCGACGACATCGCAGACCGCGTCCAAGCCCTGATCGCCGAGCTGCTGGCCACCGCCAAGACCAGATAGCGTGTGCCACGCTCGGTGCTGCGCCGATACGTGAGGTCCCGGCTGGGATCGGATTTTCCGCGTGTACGGCGGCTAGGCACCAGCGGATCGCATTTGTACTGGTTAGAGACTTGCCGAGTGGCCGCATTAGCCTGCGTGGAGCGCTTGGTCAAAAAGCTCGGCCCTGTTCGGCCCTATGGGTTCCTGTTGATCTGCCCTGTTCGTAGTCTCGACAAAGCGGCTGCCCGAGATCGCGTGCGACGATATCGGGAGCGGCTGCGGCAACGAGGTCTGCGGCCGATACAGATCTGGGTTCCCGATGTGAACGCACCCGAATTTGTCGGCGAAGCACACCGTCCGTCGGCGCTCGTCGCGGCCCGCGAATACGAGGACGACGATCAAGCCTTCGTCGATGCGGTATCGGTCGACTGGGACGACGCCACCTGACGTGCGGCGCGGCGACATCCACACCGCGGCGGCGCGTGGTGCCTACACCGGCAAGCCACGCCGGTCGCGGTCATCCAGAATGACCGGTTCGATTCGACGGCCTCGGTTACCGTCGTGCCGTTTACCACGCGTGATGTCCAGGCATCCCTGATGCGAATCCCGGCCCCAGCGTCCAACACCACCGGGCTGACCGAGACCAGTCGCCTGACGGTCGACAAGGTGACAACATCCCCCGCACCAGCCTGACGCGGCAGGTTGGTCGGTTATCGGCCAAAAACATGGTCAGGCTCGACCGTGCATTGCTGGTTTTCCTGGCCGGCTGACAATTGCGCCACCTGGTCATCAGAACTGATCGGGCGGGGAAACGAAACGGGGCTCCCAGCGGAGGTCATGAGTTGGCGCGCCGGTTTCGCCGCGATCTCTCCGAACTTGACCGCTAAACCTCGGGGCAGAAGTCATGAACAAGCCCGTTAGGAGGCGTTTGAGGCCGTAAATGTTGATGAGGGCGGGGAAAGTGTCGTCATGGCCGTCGCGCTGAATTCACCACGCCCCCACGACGGAGCTCGTGGGCACCCAGCATTCACTGCTTACCACTACGATCTCGCTCACGAGGTTCGAGCAGCCACTGTCGCCTGCCGCCAACGAATAATGCTCCCTGACCTAGTGGTCCCGGCTGGGATCGAACCAGCGACCTTCCGCGTGTGAAGCGGACGCTCTCCCACTGAGCCACGGGACCGGCGCCGAGGAGATGAACGAGGTCGAAGATTAGCACGTGCAAGACATCGTCAGCAGCAGTCTACGTGCGCTTCACATAGGGGCTGCGATAGCCTAGAGCCGCAACGTACCAAGAGATTTGTGTGGGCCCGCTCACCTCGACTATCGTCGTGCTTCGCACCGGGCGACGATCTCGTTCGTTGCGCGCGGATGTAGCGCAGTTGGTAGCGCATCACCTTGCCAAGGTGAGGGTCGCGGGTTCGAATCCCGTCATCCGCTCGAAGGTGCTAGTGGCATCAAATCCCAGCGGTGGAGTGGCCGAGTGGTGAGGCAACGGCCTGCAAAGCCGTGCACACGGGTTCGATTCCCGTCTCCACCTCCAGGTTCAACCCCCAGCGCGATTAGCTCAGCGGGAGAGCGCTTCCCTGACACGGAAGAGGTCACTGGTTCAATCCCAGTATCGCGCACCACGATTGACCTGCGGTTTCATCCACAAAATCTGGGCTGCGTGAACTAAATGTGAACTGACTCGGTGCAACCACCGAAAGGTTCCTCTGTTCCGTGCCCACGCCGACACCGACGGTGACCCCACCAGATGCGCCTGCCGCCCGCTGGCTAGCCTGGCCTGTTGCTGCAAGCGCCTGGTCGACGCCCGCTATCACGCTGTTGTCGCGTCCACCGAACTCACCGAGGCACGCCGCACCCGCGCAACCGAGCTGACGGAGCTGATCACCACCGCGCTCGCCTTCTGCGAACGGCTGCAAACGGTCGTTGAGGGTGACCGGCGGGCTGAGGTGACCCGATGAGCGGCGGCTGGCTCGCCGAGCACCTCGGCCTGTCCACAAACCGGCTCCGGCACGAACTCGCAGACCGGCTCGACGCGCACTACGGGCCACCCGCACAGAACAGGGAGCTCGCGCGGCCGAGCCTGCGGATTATCAACGAGGGCACTGATGGATGACCTGACGCGGCTCCGGCGCGAGCTTCTGGACCGATTCGACGTGCGGGACTTCACAGACTGGCCTCCAGCATCGCTGCGAGCCCTCATCGCGACCTACGACCCCTGGATCGACATGACGGCCAGCCCGCCACAGCCTGTATCGCCCGGAGGGCCTCGACTCCGACTCGTGCGATTAACCACCAACCCATCCGCGAGAGCAGCCCCTATCGGAAACGGTGGGGACTCTTCTGTTTGCGCTGGTGAGAAACAGTGCCGCCCACCGTAGCGGCCTGCGCGTGGCAATTGACCGACCTGACCCGAGTAGCCGCCAGTGGGCTGTAAGCCATTCTTTACGGCAGCCTGTTGTAAAGGTAACGTTTACACGTGGAGGTGAGGGCTAGCGCCCGCAAGCACGGCATCAACGACGACGCCATGCTCCACGCATACCGCAACGCGCTGCGCTACGTCGAACTGGAATACCACGGCGAAGTTCAACTGCTGGTGATCGGCCCCGACCAAACCGGGCGCCTTTTAGAGCTGGTCATCCCAGCAGACGAACCACCCCGGATTATCCACGCCAACGTACTACGCCCGAAGTTCTACGACTACCTGAGGTGATGAGATAAGAGTGAAGCACAAGACCGACATTGACGAGTGGCTCGACACGATCGAGCCCAACCCGGCCGACGCCCACGATGCCAGCCACCTGCGGCGCATCATCGCCGCGAAAGAAGCGGTCCAAACAGCCGAATCTGAGTTGCGGGCCGCAGTGAATGCTGCCCGCGCCGCCGGCGACACCTGGGCAGCCATCGGCGTCGCCCTCGGCATCACCCGCCAGGCCGCGTTCCAACGGTTCGGGCCACACAGCACAGCGAGCCCCTAAACCGGCGCGCCTCCGCGGTGGAGTTGACGACGACCAGACAGGGCCGAAGCGGAGTCACAGCGTCTGGCCGACACACGTGGCGTCGTGTTTGCTAGGCATGGGTTTTGTGTTTGCTGTCCCCCACAACCCCAGACCCGTACAAATCCCCAGACCCCTACACACAGCGACACGGCGACCCGCCGTCTCCTGAGTGTGTTTGCTAAAATTTCGTTTGTTCTGGTCGATCACTTATTGTGTTTGCCGGTTTTGGCGATGGGCTTGATTCCTCTGACAGCAACACCAGTTGGCCCCTTCCTGGCCAGGACGTGATAGACCACGCTGGTGGGTCATGCGCACCGGAGCACCCGATGATCGTCGTCCGTACGGCCGAGGCGGCCGAGCAGGCCCTGACTGAGGGCCAGCTGGTCTGCCCCCGCCGCGGATGTGGCGACACCTTGCGGCGGTGGCGATATGGACGGCGCCGGCATGTGCGCAGCCTCGGCTCGCAGGTGATCGATGTGCGGCCCCAGCGGGTGCGTTGCCGCAGATGCGAAAGCACCCATGTGCTCCTGCCAGCGGCGCTACAGCCACGCCTAGGGCGCGGCGGCGGCGGCCAGTTACGTCCAGGGGTGTGGTGTACGGGCAGGTAAGGCCGGTGGGCGTGTCGTAGCCCAGTAGTGGGCGGTCATCGCGTGATCCTTCGAAACGACCAGCAAAAGTCAATCGAAGGAAATGACGCAATGACCTCTTCTCATCTTATCGACACCGAGCAGCTTCTGGCTGACCAACTCGCACAGGCGAGCCCGGATCTGCTGCGCGGGCTGCTCTCGACGTTCATCGCCGCCTTGATGGGGGCTGAAGCCGACGCCCTGTGCGGGGCGGGCTACCGCGAACGCAGCGATGAGCGGTCCAATCAGCGCAACGGCTACCGCCACCGTGATTTCGACACCCGTGCCGCAACCATCGACGTCGCGATCCCCAAGCTGCGCCAGGGCAGCTATTTCCCGGACTGGCTGCTGCAGCGCCGCAAGCGAGCTGAACGCGCACTGACCAGCGTGGTGGCGACCTGCTACCTGCTGGGAGTATCCACTCGCCGGATGGAGCGCCTGGTCGAAACACTTGGTGTGACAAAGCTTTCCAAGTCGCAAGTGTCGATCATGGCCAAAGAGCTCGACGAAGCCGTAGAGGCGTTTCGGACCCGCCCGCTCGATGCCGGCCCGTATACCTTCCTCGCCGCCGACGCCCTGGTGCTCAAGGTGCGCGAGGCAGGCCGCGTCGTCGGAGTGCACACCTTGATCGCCACCGGCGTCAACGCCGAGGGCTACCGAGAGATCCTGGGCATCCAGGTCACCTCCGCCGAGGACGGGGCCGGCTGGCTGGCGTTCTTCCGCGACCTGGTCGCCCGCGGCCTGTCCGGGGTCGCGCTGGTCACCAGCGACGCCCACGCCGGCCTGGTGGCCGCGATCGGCGCCACCCTGCCCGCAGCGGCCTGGCAGCGCTGCAGAACCCACTACGCAGCCAATCACGGTCGACACAATGCATAACGTCAACCTACTGTTGACGTCATGCCGGAGCCCACACCCACCGCCTACCCCGTCCGCCTCGACGAGCTCATCAACGCCATCAAACGGGTGCACAGCGACGTGTTGGACCAACTCAGCGACGCCGTCCTGGCCGCCGAGCATCTCGGCGAAATCGCCGATCACTTAATCGGCCACTTCGTCGATCAGGCCCGCCGCTCGGGCGCCTCCTGGTCCGATATCGGCAAGAGCATGGGCGTCACCAAACAGGCCGCGCAAAAGCGGTTCGTCCCCCGAGCCGAAGCCACCACACTGGATTCAAACCAGGGCTTCAGGCGTTTCACGCCGCGGGCCCGCAACGCCGTGGTCGCGGCCCAAAACGCCGCGCACGGAGCCGCCAGCAGCGAGATCACCCCCGATCACCTGTTGTTGGGAGTGCTCACTGACCCGGCCGCACTGGCCACGGCGTTGCTTCAGCAGCAGGAGATCGACATCGCAACCCTGCGTACGGCGGTCACGCTCCCCCCGGCAGTCACCGAGCCGCCTCAGCCGATCCCGTTCAGCGGCCCGGCGCGCAAGGTCCTCGAGCTCACCTTCCGCGAGGCGCTTCGGCTGGGCCACAACTACATCGGGACCGAACACCTGCTGCTGGCACTGCTAGAACTCGAGGACGGGGATGGGCCGTTGCATCGATCCGGCGTCGACAAGAGCCGCGCCGAGGCCGACCTGATCACCACGCTCGCATCGCTCACCGGCGCCAACGCTGCCGGCGCAACCGATGCCGGCGCAACCGATGCCGGCTGAGGCGAGCGACCCCTCCCCTTCGCGGCGCCGCGTGTGCAATCATGCGAAGGTCCCCCACCGGGAGCCGAGGAGGCACAGATGCGCCGCTGGCTGATCGTCCTCGCTACGCTGCTCGTCGCCGCCGCGGGCGTTGCGGCCGCCAACGACGTGCCCCGTGCGTGGGCCGGCGACGCGCCGATCGGCCACATCGGCGACACGCTGCGTGTGGACACCGGCACCTACGTCGCCGACGTCACCGTCAGCAGCGTCGTACCGGTCGATCCGCCGCCGGGATTTGGCTATACCCGCAGCGGCGTCCCGGTCAAAAGCTTCCCCGACAGCTCAGTGACCCGCGCCGACGTGACGGTCCGCGCGGTCCGGGTGCCCAACTCCTTCATCTTGGCCACCAATTTCAGCTTCACCGGAGTAACGCCGTTTGCCGACGCGTACAAGCCGCGGCCGTGCGACGCATCCGATTGGCTCGACGCCGCGTTGGGCAACGCGCCACAGGGCTCGATCGTTCGCGGCGGGGTGTACTGGGACGCCTACCGCGACCCGGTGTCGGTTGTCGTGCTGCTGGACAAGAAAACCGGCCAGCACCTCGCACAGTGGAACCTTTGACCTGCGCCTCGAGATCGCCACGGCCGACGTGACCGACGCCGACGAGTTGGCCGCCGTCGCCGCACGCACCTTCCCGCTGGCGTGCCCACCAGCGGTCGCCCCGGAGCACATCGCGTCGTTCGTCGACGCCAACCTGTCGTCGGCCCGGTTCGCCGAGTATCTGACCGATCCGCGGCGCGCCATCCTCACCGCCCGCCATGACGGCCGAATTGTCGGTTACGCCATGCTCATTCGCGGTGACGACCGGGACGTGGAGCTGTCCAAGCTGTACCTGCTGCCGGGTTATCATGGCACCGGAGCCGCTGCGGCATTGATGCACAAGGTGCTGGCTACCGCCGCCGACTGGGGCGCGCTCCGGGTGTGGCTGGGTGTCAACCAGAAAAACCAACGCGCACAACGCTTCTACGCGAAGACTGGTTTCAAGATCAACGGCACCAGGACGTTTCGACTGGGAGCCCACCACGAGAATGACTACGTCATGGTTCGCGAGCTTGTATGACCCCCGCCGTCAGGGCCAGCAGGCGAGATGTGGCCCGCAGGTACTTCTTTCGGTATCCACCGGCCAGCATTTCCTCGCTGAAGATGGTGTCCAGCTTAGCGCCGGACGCCACCACCGGAATGCCGGCGTCATAGAGCCGATCAACGAGCGCCACCAACCGCAGCGCAACGTTCTGGTCGTCGATGCCGTGCACGCCGGTCAGAAACACCGCGGTCACACCTTCGATCAGGGTCAGATATCGCGACGGATGCATGGTGGCCAGGTGCGCGCACAGCGCGTCGAAGTCGTCAAGGGTCGCCCCCTCAACACGTGCGGCACGCGCGGCCACCTCCTCGTCGGACAGCGGCGCCGGTGCCGGCGGCAGATCACGGTGTCGGTAGTCCGGACCCTCGATCCTCACCGTGGTGAAAATGCTTGCCAGGGTGTTGATCTCGCGTAGAAAGTCCTGGGCGGCGAAGCGGCCCTCGCCGAGCTGTTCGGGCAGTGTGTTGGAGGTGGCGGCCACCGAAGCCCCCCGCTCGACCAGAGCCGAAAGCAGCCGGGAGATCAGCGTGGTGTTGCCCGGATCGTCCAGCTCGAACTCGTCGATACATAAAGCGGTGTAATTGGCCAACAGATCGATACAGTCGGCGAAGCCGAACACACCGGCCAGCTGGGTCAGCTCACCGAACGTCGCGAATGCCTTTGGACATGTCGGCGCGTCCGGGCCGGTTCCAGGCAGCTGGTAGTAGGCAGAGGCCAGCAGGTGCGTCTTGCCTACCCCGAACCCACCGTCCAGGTACAGCCCCACACCGGGCAACACGTCGCGCTTGCCGAACCATTTCTTGCGGCCTGCACGCCGCTCGACGGCCTGCCGGCAAAAGTCCTGGCACGCCACGACGGCGGCCGCCTGGGTGGGTTCAACCGGGTCAGGTCGATACGTCGCGAAGCTCACCTCGGCGAACGTCGGAGGCGGCCGCAGTTGGGCGATCAGCCGCACCGGAGACACGGTCGGATGCCTGTCCACCAGGTGGTCCACCGAACCGCAAGCTTCGGAGGCAGACCCGTGCATGGTGGCACTGTAGCGACGTGCTGCAATCAAGGTCATGCCCGACTCTGGTCAGCTCGGAGCCGCTGACACCCCGCTAAGGCTGCTCAGCTCGGTGCATTACCTCACCGACGGCGAACTCCCCCAGCTTTACGACTATCCGGATGACGGCACCTGGTTGCGGGCGAACTTCATCAGCAGCTTGGACGGCGGCGCTACCGTCGATGGCACCAGCGGGGCGATGGCCGGGCCCGGCGACCGATTCGTCTTCAACCTGTTGCGTGAACTTGCCGACGTCATCGTGGTCGGCGTGGGCACCGTGCGCATTGAGGGCTACTCCGGCGTCCGGATGGGTGTCGTCCAGCGCCAGCACCGGCAGGCCCGAGGCCAAAGCGAAGTTCCGCAACTGGCAATCGTCACCAGGTCCGGTCGCCTTGACCGTGACATGGCGGTATTCACCCGGACCGAGATGGCACCGTTGGTGCTCACCACCACGGCGGTCGCCGATGACACGCGCCAGCGGCTCGCGGGCCTCGCCGAGGTGATCGCGTGCTCCGGCGACGATCCGGGCACGGTCGATGAGGCAGTGCTCGTGTCCCAGCTCGCGGCTCGCGGTCTGCGCCGGATCCTTACCGAAGGCGGGCCGACGTTGCTCGGGACATTCGTCGAGCGTGACGTGCTCGACGAGCTGTGTCTGACGATCGCCCCCTACGTCGTCGGCGGCCTGGCGCGCCGCATAGTGACGGGACCCGGGCAGGTGCTGACCCGGATGCGCTGTGCCCATGTCCTCACCGACGACTCCGGCTACCTGTACACCCGCTACGTCAAGACCTGAAACAGCTGGACGTGAATGCCCGCCTCCTCACCGACCCACTACGCGGCCCGCATCGTCGCCGGGTGAATGGCTACTGTGGTCGGCATGAGTCGGCCCATGACGTCAACCGCGATGTTGGTCGCGCTGACCTGCTCGGCGACAGTGCTGGCCGCATGCGTCCCGGCGTTCGGCGCCGACCCGCGGTTCGCGACCTACTCGGGCGCAGGACCGCAAGGCGCAGCCACCACGACACCACCGCCGGCTGGCCCACCACCGCTCGCCGCACCCAAGAACGACTTGTCGTGGCACGACTGCACGTCACGAGTGTACTCGAATGCTGGGATCCCAGCAGCGCCCGGCGTCAAGCTGGAATGCGCAAGCTATGACACCGACCTCGACCCGCTCGTCGGCGGGTCCACAGCGGTAAGCATCGGCGTAGTGCGCGCGCGCTCCAACCAGACCCCGAGCGACGCAGGACCCCTGGTGTTCACCACCGGCTCCGACCTACCCTCGTCGACGCAGTTGCCGGTCTGGCTGGCACACGCGGGCATCGATGTGCTCCGCAGCCACCCCATTGTCGCCGTCGACCGCCGCGGCATGGGCATGTCGAGCCCAATCGACTGCCGCGATCACTTTGACCGCGACGAGATGCGTGATCAGGCGCAATTCCAGGCTGGCGACGATCCGGTGGCCAACCTTTCCGACATCTCCAACACCGCCACCACCGACTGCACCGACGCCATCGCGCCAGGCGAGTCCGCCTACGACAACACCCACGCCGCCTCGGATATCGAGCGCTTACGCAAACTCTGGGACGTCCCTGCCCTCGCCTTCGTCGGCATTGGCAACGGCACCCAAGTGGCGCTGGCCTACGCAGCATCGCGTCCCGACAACGTCGCCAGACTGATCCTCGACTCCCCAATCGCGTTGGGGGTCTCTGCCGAAGCCGCCGCCGAGCAACAGGTCCAGGGCCAACAGGCGGCGCTGGACGCATTCGCTGCGCAATGTGTCGCGGTGAACTGCGCGCTGGGCTCCGATCCGAAAGGCGCGGTCAGCGCGCTGCTGTCGGCCGCCCGGTCCGGTGATGGGCCCGGCGGCGCGTCGGTGGCGGCTGTCGCCAACGCCGTCGCCACCGCGTTGGGCTTCCCCGACAGTGGCCGGGTCGATAGCACCACGAAATTGGCCGACGCGCTGGCCGCGGCCCGCTCCGGGGACATGAACTTGCTGTCCGCCCTGATCAACCGCGCCGATACCACCCGGGATACGGACGGTCAGTTCATCAGCTCGTGCAGCGATGCGGTCAACCGCCCGACACCGGACCGGGTGCGCGAGCTGGTGGTGGCTTGGGGGAAGCTCTACCCGCAGTTCGGCGCCGTCGCGGCGCTCAACCTGGTGAAATGCGTGCACTGGCCCAGCAGTTCGCCGCCGCAGCCACCGAAAGACCTCAAGGTCGACGTGCTGTTGCTCGGTGTGCAAAACGACCCGATCGTGGGCAACGAAGGGGTCGCCGCGACCGCCGCCACGGCCATCAACGCCAACGCCGCCAGCAAGCGGGTGATGTGGCAAGGTATTGGCCACGGCGCCAGCATCTACTCGTCCTGCGCGGTGCCGCCACTCGTCGCCTACCTGGACACTGGCAAGCTGCCTGACACCGACACCTATTGCCCCGCCTGATATTCGGGGCGGGCGGGACGCGGTGTACGGTGCGCTGGTGACGGCAGCTGACTCCATCCGAACCGGCCTAGGCGCATCCTTGTTGGCCGGATTCCGTCCGCGCACCGGCGCCCCGAGCACCGCGACGATCCTGCGGTCGGCGCTCTGGCCGGCCGCCGTCCTGTCGGTGCTGCACCGCAGCATCGTATTGACGACCAACGGCAACATCACCGACGATTTCAAGCCGGTCTACCGCGCGGTGCTGAACTTCCGGCGCGGATGGGACATCTATAACGAGCACTTCGACTACGTCGACCCGCACTACCTGTATCCCCCCGGTGGCACCCTGCTGATGGCGCCGTTCGGCTACCTGCCCTTCGCCCCGTCGCGCTATCTGTTTATCTCGATCAACACCGCGGCCATCCTGGTCGCCGCTTACCTGCTGCTGCGGATGTTCAACTTCACGCTGACCTCGGTGGCCGCACCCGCCCTGATTCTGGCCATGTTTGCTACCGAGACCGTGACCAACACGCTGGTGTTCACCAACATCAACGGCTGCATCCTGCTGTTGGAGGTGCTCTTTCTGAGATGGCTGTTGGACGGCCGAGCCAGTCGTCAGTGGTGCGGCGGCCTGGCGATCGGGCTGACCCTGGTTCTCAAACCCCTGCTCGGTCCGCTGTTGTTGCTGCCGCTGCTGAACCGCCAGTGGCGGGCTCTGGTGGCCGCCGTCGTCGTTCCCGTCGTCGTCAACGTGGCCGCGCTGCCGCTGGTCAGTGACCCGATGAGCTTCTTCACCCGCACGCTGCCCTACATCTTGGGCACCCGGGACTACTTCAACAGCTCGATCTTGGGCAACGGCGTCTACTTCGGGCTGCCCACCTGGCTGATCCTGTTCCTGCGGATCCTGTTCACCGCGATCACCTTCGGCGCATTGTGGCTGTTGTACCGCTACTACCGCACCGGTGACCCGCTGTTTTGGTTCACCACCTCGTCGGGTGTGCTGCTGCTGTGGTCGTGGCTGGTGATGTCGCTGGCCCAGGGCTACTACTCGATGATGCTGTTCCCGTTCCTGATGACCGTTGTGCTGCCCAACTCGGTGATCCGCAACTGGCCGGCGTGGCTGGGAGTCTACGGCTTCATGACGTTGGATCGCTGGCTGCTGTTCAACTGGATGAGATGGGGCCGCGCGCTGGAATACCTCAAGATCACCTACGGTTGGTCGTTGCTGTTGATCGTGACGTTTACCGTGCTCTATTTCCGCTATCTGGACGCCAAGGCGGACAACCGGCTGGACGGCGGTATCGATCCAGCCTGGCTGACGCCCGAGCGGGAGGGCCAGCGGTGATCGCAAGCGCGGCGAGCCGGGCGCAGCGGGTCACCGCCATCGGGACTAGCGGTGATCGCAAGCGCGGCGAGCCGGGCGCAGCGGGTCACCGCCATCGGGACTAGCGGTGATCGCAAGCGCGGCGAGCCGGGCGCAGCGGGTCACCGCCATCGGGACTAGCGTGGACCCATGACGCGCCCAAAGCTAGAACTGTCCGACGACGAGTGGCGTCAGACGCTCACCCCGCAGGAATTCCATGTGCTACGTCGCGCCGGGACCGAGCGGCCCTTCACCGGTGAATACACCGACACCACAACAGCGGGCATCTACCAGTGCCGGGCCTGTGGCGCCGAATTGTTCCGCAGCACCGAGAAATTCGAGTCGCATTGCGGCTGGCCGTCGTTCTTCGACCCGAAAAGCTCCGATGCGGTGACCCTGCGCCCTGACCACTCGTTGGGGATGACGCGTACCGAGGTGCTGTGCGCGAACTGCGACAGCCACCTGGGCCACGTGTTCGCCGGCGAGGGGTATCCCACGCCAACCGACAAGCGCTATTGCATCAACTCCATTTCGCTGCGCCTGGTCCCCGGTAGCGTGTAGCGCCGAGATTGACGTTTTGCAGACGCCCTCTCGCACTTTCACTGCAAAACGTCAGTCTCGGTGAAAGTCAGTCCACCCGGGTGGCGTGCACTTCCCAGAACGGGGCATGTACGCGGCCGCCCACCAGCCACGGCTTAATCGCCCGGAACCGCTCCAGCACGCACCGCACTTGATCGGCCATATCGGGATTGCGCGCGGCCATCAGCTCTAGGGCCTCGACGCTCAAGTTGACCTGGTAGGTGGTCGTCCCCAGGTAGGTGATCTCCCAACCGCCGACCGGAAGCACCTGGCGAAAATCGTCCTCGGACAACGACCGCGGCATGCTGAACCCGTTGACGTTGTGCTCGCCGAATTCGAACATGTACAGCCGTGCACCCGGCTTGCTGGCCCGGCGCAGCGCCCGCACATAGCACCTTTGCAGCTCGGGCGCGGTGCTGAAGGTGTGGTAGAAGGCGCAATCGACGACGGTGTCGAACCGGCCGTCCAGCCCGTCGAGCGTGGTGGCGTCGCCGACCTGGAAGTTCACCGACACCCCCGCCTTACGCGCGTTGTCCCGAGCCCGCTCGATGGCCGCGACCGACCCGTCGATCCCGGTGGCCGCATATCCCTTGGCGGCGTAGTAGATCGCGTGGTGCCCGGGCCCGGTGCCCGGGTCGAGCACCTCACCTCGGATCGCGCCCAACGCAACCAGCTGTTGAACCACCGGCTGGGGACCCCCGATGTCCCATGGCGTGGCGGCCGGCAACCCGTGGGCGACCCGATCATCGCGATACATCTCCTCGAACCGGGTGGGATCGGCAGGATCGAACTGGGCCGTCATGGCAGCGAGTGCACCAACTGCTCCACCGGCACTCGCGGACCGGTGAAAAACGGTGTCTCCGCGCGGGTATGGCGGCGCGCGTCGGTGGCGCGCAGCTCACGCATTAGGTCGACGATGCGGTCCAGCTCGGGCGCCTCGAACGCCAGGATCCATTCGTAGTCGCCCAGCGCGAACGCCGGCACCGTGTTGGCCCGGACGTCCTTGTATCCGCGGGCGGCCATGCCGTGTTCGGCGAGCATGCGGCGACGTTCCTCGTCGGGCAGCAAGTACCACTCGTAAGACCGCACAAACGGATAGACGCAGATGTAGGCGCCGGGCTCCTCGCCGGCCAGAAACGCCGGGATATGACTTTTGTTGAACTCCGCCGGCCGGTGCAGGCCCACACCGCTCCACACCGGCGTGCATGCCCGCCCCAGCGTGGTGGTGCGCCGGAAGTCTGCGTAGGTGGCCTGCAGGGCCTCGACACGTTCGGCGTGGGTCCAGACCATGAAATCGGCGTCGGCCCGCAGGCCCGCGACGTCGTAGAGGCCGCGCACCACAACCCCGCGCTCTTCCTGCTGTTTGAAAAACGTGGACGCGTCGTCGATGATCGCGTCACGCTGGTCACCGAGCGCACCGGGACTCACCAAGAACACTGAGAACATCAGGTAGCGCAGCGTCGCATTCAACGCGTCATAGTCAAGACGGGCCATGGCATCTATCGTGCCACCTGCGCATCTAAGGCCTCGATGACGCTGGTGACGGCCCGGCCCGCCGCGCCGACGCAGGCCGGCACGCCGATCCCGTCGAGGTAGCTGCCCGCAACGGCCAGCGTCGGTGGCAGGCCGGCGCGCAGCTCGGCGACCACATCGGCATGGCCGGGACCGTACTGCGGCATCGCCTCGATCCAGCGCCGGACCCGAACGTCGACCGGGTCGACGGCCACACCGAACACCGTGACCAAGTCGTCCGCTGCCCAGGCCAGGAGTTGGTCGTCGGAGGCCGTCAGGGCCGGTTCGTCGCCGAACCGACCGAACGACAGCCGCAACAGCGCGACGTCGCCGCGCTGACCCCATTTGCGCGACGACAATGTGATCGCCTTGGCATGCGGTGACTCGTCGCCGGCCACCAGCACGCCGGAACAGTGCGGAAACGCGGTGCCGCCGGGCACCGCCAGCGCCACCACCGCCGACGACGCGCTCACGATCTGCCGGGCGGCGGCATGTGTGCGCGGCGCGATGCCATCGACGAGGCGCGCCAACCGCGGCGCCGGAACCGCCAGGATGACGGCGTCGGCCTGCCAGCGGCCGCCGGTTTCGTCGCGCAGCACCCAGCCGCGTTCGAGCTGGACCACCCTGGCCCGCACCCAGTGCACCCGGCTGCGCCGGACGAGCCCGTCGAGCAGCACCTGATACCCGCCGTCCAGCGCGCCGAACACCGGCCCGCCGCTTCCCGGCGGCAGCGCCTGCCGGACCGCGTCGGTCACACTGGTCGCCCCGCGATCCAGGGCCGCGGCCACGCTCGGGGCGGCCGCGCGCAGCCCGATCGTCGCCGCCGAGCCCGCGTATACCCCGCTTAACAGCGGGTCCACCGACCGGGCCACGACTCGGTCGCCGAACCGGTCAGCCACCAAGTCGGCCACCGCGGGATCGCTGCCCACCTGCCAGGTGAACGGACGAGCGGCTTCGGCGTCGATCCGCGCCAGGGTTGCGTCGTCGACCAGCCCCGCCATGGAGCCCGCCGACGACGGGATCCCGACGACCGTCTGCGGCGGCAGCGGGTGCAAGCGCTGCTGGCTGTAGATGAGCGGCCGCGCGCCGGTGCTGGCGAGTTGGCGGTCCGACAGGCCCAGCTCGGCCAAAAGCGCCGGCATCTCGGGCCTACGCAGCACGAACGCCTCCGCGCCGAGGTCCATTGGCTGTCCGCCGATATGCTCGGTGCGCAATACCCCGCCGAGCCTATCGGCCGGTTCGAACAAGGTGATGGTCGCGTCATCGCCGACAGCCTGCCGCAGCCGGTACGCCGAGGTCAATCCCGAAATCCCGCCTCCTACAACACAATACGAGCGGGGAGTCATAGCGAGTGTACGAGCGAGACCAGGTCGGCCAGCACCGCGGGATCGCTTTCTGGCAGCACCCCGTGGCCGAGGTTGAAGATATGGCCGGCCGCACCGGCGTCGACGGCGCGGCGTCCGTCGTCGACAACGGCACGTGCGGCACGTTCCACCGCCGGCCAGCCCGCCAGGACCACCGCCGGATCGAGGTTGCCCTGCAACGCCGTGCCGGGCACCACCCGGGCGGCGGCGTCGGTCAGCGGGGTCCGCCAGTCCACGCCGACGACGGCCCCTCGGCCTGGCCGCTCCCCGGCTGTCACGGCCTCCGACATCGCGCCCAGCAATTCGGCGGTCCCAACCCCGAAGTGCGTCATCGGCACGCCATGCTCGCCCAGCGCAGCGAACACCCGGGCGCTGTGCGGCAACACGTACTGGCGGTAGTCGATCGGCGAGAGCGCCCCGGCCCAGGAGTCGAATACCTGGATGGCGTCCACCCCCGCGTCGATTTGGCCGACCAGAAACGCGATGGTGAGGTCGGTCAGCTTGGCCATCAGCGCGTGCCAGCTCGCCGGCTCGGCCAACATCATCGCCTTGACGTGGGCGTGATGGCGGCTCGGTCCGCCCTCCACGAGGTAGGAGGCCAGCGTGAACGGCGCGCCGGCGAAACCGATCAGCGGCACGTCGCCAAGCTCAGCGACCAACAACGAAGCCGCCACCAATACCGGTTGAATCGCTTGTGGATCAAGTGGTTTCATGGCGGCGACATCGGCGGCGGTGCGCACCGGGTCCGCGATCACCGGCCCAACGTCGGCGACGATGTCCAAATCCACGCCGGCCGCCCGTAGCGGCACCACGATGTCGGAGAACAGGATGGCCGCGTCGACGTCGTAGCGGCGTATCGGCTGCAGGGTAATCTCACAGGCCACGTCCGGTTCGAAACAGGCCGCCAGCATGCTGTACCGCTCGCGCAGCGCCCGGTATTCGGGCAACGAGCGCCCGGCCTGCCGCATGAACCACACCGGCACCCGGCTGGGCTTGCGGCCGGTGACGGCGGCCAGATACGGCGACTGCGGAAGGTCGCGACGGGTACTCATCGAACTCAATGCTGCCACGACCGCCACCCCGCACCTGCGTAACATCGACCCAATGCCAGTTACCTACGACGACTTCCCCAGCCTGCGCTGCGAAATCCACGACCAACCTGGTCACGAAGGCGTGCTGGAGCTGGTGCTGGACTCCCCCGGGCTGAACTCGGTCGGGCCGCACATGCACCGCGACCTTGCCGACATCTGGCCGGTGATCGATCGCGACCCGGCCGTGCGCGTGGTCTTGGTCCGCGGTGAAGGCAAGGCCTTTTCCTCCGGCGGCAGTTTCGACCTGATCGCCGAAACCATCGGCGACTACCAGGGCCGGCTGCGCATCATGCGCGAGGCCCGCGACCTGGTGCTCAACCTGGTCAACTTCGACAAGCCGGTGGTGTCGGCGATTCGGGGCCCGGCCGTCGGTGCGGGTCTGGTTGTCGCGCTGCTCGCCGACATTTCGGTGGCGGGCCGCGCCGCGAAGATCATCGATGGGCACACCAAACTCGGGGTCGCCGCGGGGGATCACGCGGCGATCTGCTGGCCCCTGCTGGTCGGCATGGCCAAGGCCAAGTACTACCTGCTGACCTGCGAGCCGCTGTCCGGGGAGGAGGCCGAACGCATCGGTCTGGTCTCCATCTGCGTCGACGACGACGATGTGCTCCCCACCGCAACACGCCTGGCGGAGCGGCTCGCCGCTGGCGCGCAAAACGCCATCCGCTGGACCAAACGCAGCCTCAATCACTGGTATCGCATGTTCGGTCCCGCCTTCGAAACGTCGCTCGGGCTGGAGTTCATCGGGTTCGGTGGTCCCGACGTCCGGGAAGGCCTGGCCGCGCACCGCGAAAAGCGCCCCGCGCGGTTCGGCGCCGACCCCGATCCCGGCGCCGGCAGCTGAGCACAGTTCGGCGCGCCTGTGCACACGTGTCGGCGGATAGGTCTACCGTCGAAATCTGTGACCTCCGCCGGCGACGATGCAGAGCGCAGCGATGAGGAGGAGCGGCGCTTGACCTCCGCCGGCGACGATGCAGAGCGCAGCGATGAGGAGGAGCGGCGCTTGACCTCCGCCGAGCCGGCCCTATTCCGCGAGGCAGTAGCGGCGATGAACGCTGTCACCGTGCGGCCGGAAATCGAACTCGGCCCTATCCGACCGCCGCAGCGGCTAGCTCCGTACAGCTATGCGCTGGGAGCCGAGATCAAGCATCCCGAACTCGACGTCATTCCGGAGCGTTCCGAGGGCGACGCCTTCGGCCGGCTGATCATGCTGTATGACCCGGACGGCTCCGATGCATGGGACGGCACTATTCGCCTGGTCGCCTATGTCCAGGCCGACCTGGACTCGAGTGAAGCCGTCGACCCCCTGCTGCCCGAGGTGGCATGGAGTTGGCTGGTGGACGCGCTGACAGCGCGCACCGACCAGGTGAGGGCCCTGGGCGGCACTGTCACCGCCACCACATCGGTGCGATACGGCGACATCTCCGGGCCGCCGCGCGCTCACCAGCTGGAGCTACGGGCGTCATGGACGGCGACCACCCCCGATCTGGGCGCCCATGTCCAGGCGTTCTGCGACGTCCTGGAGCACGCGGCCGGCCTGCCGCCAGCCGGGGTCACCGACCTGGGCTCGCGGTCACGCGCCTGACATGTGCCCCGAGCCGTCTCACGCGGGAGCTGCTGAGTCCGAAGGCACGGAATCGGAACCCACCCCCTTGCTCCGGCCCGCCGGTGGGATACCGGATCTGTGTGTGACCGTCGGTGAAATCGCCGCTGCCGCAGAACTACTGGACCGCGGGCGCGGACCGTTCGCGGTAGACGCTGAGCGGGCGTCGGGTTTCCGCTACTCCGGCCGCGCCTACCTGATTCAGATCCGGCGGGCCGAGGCCGGCACCGTACTGATCGACCCGGTCAGCCACGGCGGTGACCCGTTGACCGTGCTGGCGCCGGTCGCCGAGGTGCTCAGCACCAACGAGTGGATCCTGCACTCCGCCGATCAGGATCTGCCCTGTCTCGCCGAGGTCGGTATGCGACCGCCAGCGCTATACGACACCGAGCTTGCCGGGCGCCTGGCCGGGTTCGATCGAGTGAACCTGGCGGCCATGGTCGAGCGGTTACTTGGACTGGGATTGACCAAGGGCCACGGCGCGGCCGACTGGTCCAAGCGCCCGCTACCCTCGGCCTGGCTGAACTACGCGGCGTTGGACGTGGAACTGCTCATCGAACTACGCGCGGCGATCTCGCGGGTGCTGGCCGAGCAAGGCAAAACCGATTGGGCTGCGCAGGAATTCGAGCACCTGCGGTCGTTCGAATCAAGGCCACCCCCAGCGGCCGCCCGGCAGGACCGCTGGCGACGAACCTCGGGTATCCACAAAGTGCATGACCGGCGGGGGCTGGCCGCGGTCCGCGAATTGTGGACAGCGCGTGACCGAATCGCCCAGCGCCGCGACATCGCGCCCCGCCGGATCTTGCCGGACTCGGCCATTATCGATGCCGCCATCGCCGACCCAAAGTCAGTCGACGACCTTGTCGCGTTACCGGTGTTCGGCGGACGCAACCAACGTCGCAGCGCGGCTGTGTGGTGGGCGGCACTGGCAGCCGCACGCGAAAGCCCAGATCCGCCGGAGATCGCCGAACCGGCAAACGGGCCGCCGCCGCCGGGGCGGTGGGTCAGACGGAAACCGGCAGCCGCCGCACGGCTGGATGCGGCGCGCGCGGCGCTGACGGAGGTGTCGCAACGGGTGCGGGTACCGACCGAGAACCTGGTCTCACCTGATCTGGTGCGACGGCTGTGTTGGGAATGGGAGGACATCTCGCAGAGTTCTCCAGACCCGATTGCCGCTGTCGAGGCGTACCTGCGCACCGGCCAGGCACGGGCCTGGCAGCTCGAACTAGTGGTCCCCATCCTGACCGCGGCGTTGACAGGGGCTCCGGACGCCGGCGCCCAGGGCGATGATGGCTCTTAGTCGAGATGTTCTGGAATCGCGTCGGACGCACACACCCCGGTACCCAGCGCGGCGACCCAGCCGGTGATCCGCCGGGCCACGTCCTGGTCGGTAAGCCCCAGATCGGCCAGCACCTCGCTTCGAGACGCGTGCTCGTAGAACTCCTGCGGCAACCCGACATCGCGGCAGGGCACGTCGATCTCCGCGCGCCGCAGCGCGGCCGACACCGCTGACCCCGCCCCACCGTTGACCCCGTTGTCCTCTAGCGTGACGAGCAGCTTGTGCTGCACCGCCAGTTCGCGCACACCGTCAGACACCGGCAACACCCAGCGCGGGTCGATCACCGTCACACCGATCCCCTGGTTGTGCAGCCGCTTGGCCACCGCCAACGCCATCGGTGCGAACGCGCCGATGGCCACCAACAGGACGTCGTGGTTCAAACCATCGGCGGGCGCCGCCAGCACATCCACGCCTCCACGCCGCTCCAAAGCCGAAATATCTTCTCCCACATCACCTTTGGGGAACCGTAACGCCGTCGGGCCGTCGTCGACGTCGAGCGCCTCGCCGAGTTCTTCACGCAACCGGGTGGCGTCTCTGGGCGCTGCCACCCGGATGCCGGGCACGATACCCAGCATCGACAAGTCCCACATTCCGTTGTGGCTGGCGCCGTCGCTACCGGTGATCCCGGCACGGTCCAGCACCATGGTGACCGGCAGCTTGTGCAGCGCCACATCCATCATGATCTGGTCGAACGCCCGGTTCAGGAACGTCGAGTAGATCGCCACCACGGGGTGCAGCCCACCCATCGCCAACCCGGCCGCCGACGTCATCGCGTGTTGCTCGGCGATCCCGACGTCGAACAATCGATCCGGGAAGCGCTGCCCGAACGCGGTCAGCCCGGTGGGGCCCGGCATGGCCGCGGTAATGGCCACGATGTCACGGCGTTTCTGGGCGTAGCCGATAAGTGCATCAGAGAAGGTCGCCGTCCAGCCTGGGCCGGCCACCTTGGTGGCTTGTCCGGTGGCCGGATCGATCGGGACCGTGGAATGCATCTGCTCGGCCTGGTCGGCCTCGGCCGGCGGGTAGCCCATGCCCTTGCGGGTGACGACGTGCACGATCACCGGTGCACCGAAGCGCCGCGCGCTGCGCAGCGCGACCTCCACCGCCCGCTCGTCATGGCCGTCGACCGGGCCGACGTACTTCAACCCGAGGTCGGTGAACAGCAACTGCGGCGACAGCGAGTCCTTGATGCCGGCCTTGACGCTGTGCAGGAATCGAAACCACAGACCGCCGACAAGCGGCACCGCGCGCACCAGGTCGCGGCCCGTCTCCAGCGCCTGCTCGTAGGCCGGCTGCAGCCGCAGCGTGGCCAGATGGTCGGCGACGCCCCCGATTGTGGGCGCGTAGCTGCGCCCATTGTCGTTGACCACGATAATCACCGGCCGGCGGGATGCGGCGATATTGTTCAGCGCCTCCCAGCACATACCGCCGGTGAGCGCACCGTCACCGACCACCGCGACCACATGCCGGTTGCGGTGTCCGGTCAACTCGAACGCCTTGGCCAACCCGTCCGCGTACGACAGCGCCGCGCTGGCGTGGCTCGACTCCACCCAGTCGTGCTCGCTCTCGGCACGAGACGGATACCCCGACAACCCGCCCTTCTTACGCAGGGTTGCGAAGTCCTGGCTGCGTCCGGTCAACATCTTGTGGACGTAGGCCTGGTGACCGGTGTCGAAGATGATCGGATCGTGCGGCGAGTCGAATACCCGGTGCAGCGCCAAGGTGAGTTCCACCACTCCCAGGTTCGGCCCCAGATGCCCCCCCGTGGCGGCAACCTTGTGGATCAGGAACTCACGGATCTCGGCGGCCAGCTCCCGAAGCTGCGCCTGGGAAAGGTGCTGCAGATCAGCGGGCCCGCGGATCTGTTGCAGCATTTCGCTAGTGTACGCAGCAACCCCCCCATTGGCCCAGCATGCGGCCGCCGATCAAAAGGGCCGAACCACTTTGATAGCGTCGGTGGCCGGCGCGCCGGGAAGCCTGGTCGGCGACTCATTGTCATCCAACTCCGGAGTTCGATATGAAGGTAAACATCGACCCAACCGCGCCCACCTTTGCGACGTATCGTCGGGATATGCGTGCCGAGCAAATGGCGGAGGACTATCCCGTCGTAAGCATCGATTCCGACGCGCTGGATGCTGCCCGCATGCTCGCAGAGCATCGTCTGCCTGGACTATTGGTCACCGCCGGAGCGGGCAAACAGTATGCGGTACTCCCTGCCTCACAGGTCGTGCGCTTCATCGTGCCCCGCTATGTGCAAGACGATCCCTCACTGGCCGGTGTGCTCAACGAATCGACGGCCGACCGGTGCGCCGAGAGATTGAGCGGCAAAAAGGTCCGCGACGTGTTGCCTGACCACCTGGTCGAGGTTCCCCCGGCTAACGCCGACGACACCATCATCGAGGTGGCCGCGGTGATGGCACGGCTGCGCAGCCCATTGCTCGCGGTGGTCAAAGACGGCTCGCTGCTCGGGGTGGTCACCGCATCGCGCCTGCTTGCTGCGGCACTGAAGACTTGACCTCGTGAGCGTCGTCGCGGTCACCATCTTCGTGGCGGCCTACGTTCTGATTGCCAGCGATCGCGTCAACAAGACGATGGTGGCGCTGACCGGCGCGGCGGCCGTGGTCGTCCTACCAGTGATCACATCCCACGACATCTTCTATTCCCACGACACCGGAATCGACTGGGACGTCATTTTCTTGTTGGTGGGCATGATGATCATCGTCGGAGTGCTGCGGCAGACGGGGGTGTTCGAATACACCGCGATCTGGGCCGCCAAGCGCGCCCGCGGCTCGCCGCTACGCATCATGATCCTGCTGGTATTGGTGAGCGCGTTGGCGTCAGCCTTGCTGGATAACGTCACCACGGTGTTGTTGATCGCGCCGGTCACGCTATTGGTGTGCGACCGGTTAAACATCAACACGACGTCGTTCCTGATGGCCGAAGTCTTCGCCTCCAACATTGGTGGCGCCGCGACGTTGGTGGGTGACCCGCCGAACATCATCGTGGCCAGCCGGGCGGGATTGACGTTCAACGACTTCATGCTGCACTTGACACCGCTGGTAGTCATTGTGCTGATCGCCCTCATCGCTGTGCTGCCCCGCCTGTTCGGCTCGATCACGGTCGAAGCCGATCGAATTGCCGATGTCATGGCGCTCGACGAGGGTGAAGCCATCCGCGACCGCGGACTGCTGGTCAAATGTGGCGCCGTGCTGGTGCTGGTGTTCGCGGCCTTCGTCGCCCATCCGGTGCTGCACATCCAGCCTTCTCTAGTGGCGCTGCTGGGCGCTGGGATGCTGATCGTGGTCTCGGGTCTGACGCGATCCGAGTATCTATCCAGCGTCGAGTGGGACACGCTGCTGTTTTTCGCCGGGCTGTTCATTATGGTCGGAGCGCTGGTCAAGACCGGTGTCGTCAACGATCTCGCGCGGGCAGCGACCCAGCTGACCGGCGGCAATATTGTGGCCACCGCGTTCCTAATCCTCGGCGTCTCCGCCCCGATCTCGGGAATTATCGACAACATTCCCTACGTCGCCACGATGACGCCCCTCGTCGCGGAGCTAGTCGCGGTCATGGGGGGTCAACCCAGCACCGACACCCCCTGGTGGGCGCTGGCCCTGGGTGCCGACTTCGGCGGCAACCTGACCGCAATCGGCGCCAGCGCGAACGTCGTCATGCTCGGAATCGCCCGGCGCGCAGGAGCTCCCATCTCGTTCTGGGAGTTCACCCGCAAAGGGGCGGTGGTCACGGCCGTCTCGATCGCGCTCGCGGCGATCTACCTGTGGTTGCGGTACTTCGTGTTGTTGCACTGACCATCTGTATTGCCGACAGACCTGTAGCACCAGACGACGCCGCGATGAGCGGCCTACGAGAAGATTCGGAGGATGGCCGATGAGCATCATCGCCATCACGGTGTTCGTAGCCGGCTATGCACTTATCGCAAGCGACCGAGTCAGCAAGACCCGGGTGGCACTGACGTGCGCGGCGATCATGGTCGGCGCCGGGATCGTCGGATCGGACGACGTGTTCTACTCGCACGAAGCCGGAATCGATTGGGACGTCATCTTTCTGCTCTTGGGCATGATGATCATCGTCAGCGTGCTTCGGCACACCGGCGTCTTCGAATACGTCGCGATTTGGGCCGTCAAACGCGCAAACGCCGCGCCGTTGCGCATCATGATCCTGCTGGTGCTGGTGACCGCGCTGGGGTCGGCCCTGCTGGACAACGTCACCACGGTGTTGTTGATCGCGCCGGTGACGCTACTGGTATGTGATCGACTGGGGGTCAATTCCACGCCGTTTTTGGTGGCCGAAGTCTTCGCGTCCAATGTCGGCGGCGCGGCCACGCTGGTCGGCGACCCGCCGAACATCATCATCGCCAGCCGGGCGGGACTGACGTTCAACGACTTCCTGATCCACATGGCCCCGGCCGTGCTCGTCGTCATGATCGCCCTGATCGGTCTGCTGCCCTGGCTGCTGGGCTCCGTCACTGCCGAGCCCGACCGAGTTGCCGACGTGCTGTCGCTCAACGAGCGCGAAGCCATCCACGATCGCGGGCTGCTCATCAAGTGCGGTGTCGTCTTGGTGCTGGTGTTTGCGGCCTTCATCGCTCATCCGGTGCTGCACATCCAGCCGTCTCTGGTGGCGCTGCTGGGCGCCGGTGTGCTCGTACGGTTCTCGGGGCTGGAGCGATCCGACTACCTGTCCAGCGTCGAGTGGGACACCCTGCTGTTCTTCGCCGGGCTGTTCGTCATGGTGGGGGCCCTGGTGAAGACCGGTGTCGTCGAGCAACTGGCGCGGGCAGCAACCGAGCTGACCGGCGGCAACGAGTTACTCACAGTCGGTTTGATTCTCGGCATCTCGGCACCGGTGTCCGGCATCATCGACAACATCCCCTACGTCGCCACGATGACGCCCATCGTGACCGAACTGGTCGCCGCGATGCCGGGCCACGTCCACCCCGACACGTTCTGGTGGGCACTGGCGCTAAGCGCCGACTTCGGCGGCAACCTGACCGCCGTGGGAGCCAGCGCCAATGTCGTCATGCTCGGAATCGCCCGGCGCTCGGGCACTCCCATCTCGTTCTGGAAGTTCACCCGCAAGGGCGCGGTGGTGACCGCGGTCTCGCTCGTGTTGTCGGCGGTCTACCTGTGGCTGCGGTACTTCGTGTTCGGCTAAGCGCCAACGCTCACGCGTGCTTAGCGCGAAAGCGCCGAAACAGCACCCAGACGATGGCCAGGTTGTAGACGGCACCCCCGACGAGATACGGCCACCAGGTGCCGTGATCGCTGGCGACCCAAAATGCCTTGGCAGCCCAGTACGGTGGTAAGACGCCGAACGCGAGGTTCCAGTTGGAACTGATGAACCACGGCAGGCAGGGCAGCCCGGCGATGAGCATGCCCAGCGCACGGACCATCGCCAGGCCCTGAATCTTGTTGTTCGCCACCGCAAGAATCAGCAGCAGCGTGACCACCGCCGACAGGCCGGCCACCAGTCCGATGGGAATCAGTGAAGACACCAGGCCCGGTTCGAGGATCCCGCTGCACGACATCGTCGCGACGACGTAGATGGTGGTCACCACCATCACGGTGGCCGCACGATAGCCGAAAAAGACCGACAGCGGCACCGGGGTTACTCGCAGCGCCGTCATCGTGCCCGCGTCTACGTCGTCCAGCACCAAGAACGCGGCCAGCGCACCGGCGACGATGATGCTGGTCAACAACAGGAACGCGGTGAGGATCAGTGGGTAGTATCCGACCAGGTCGAATCCATAACGCCGCGCCAGCATCTCGGTGAACAGCGGCGTGAGCAGCGCGACTCCGGTGGTCCAGATGACCGGTGCGATGACGAGCATGACCAGCAGCGGATCGCGGTAGGTGCCTCGAATGTCGTTGCGGCCGAACGCGGCCAACGCCCGTGGGCCCGCAAGGCTCGATATCGCTCTCACAGCACACCCGATCTTTGCACGACATAACGGCCGAATAGCGCCTTGGCCGCCCGGCACAATCCCGCCGCACACACGATTGGGTAGACCACCGCATACCCGACCTGCCAGGGCGCCAAGCTCACCTGATCGAACGCCGCGCCGAGCAAGAGCAGCGGCCCCTGGGTGGGGATGAGGTAAAGCACCGGGTTGGGCCACAGGCCGGAGTAGTGCACCACCGGCGGCGCCAGCATGATCGCGAGCGGGATGACCGCCGCCAGGAACCAATCGGTCACCGAGGCGAACGGCAACGAGGAACTGAAGCCGACCAGCAGCATCAGCAGTGTGCCCAGCACGATGCCGGCCACCAGCGGCAGCAGGTGGTAACCAAGCCCGTGAACGATGGTGGCCACGACAACCGCAACGAACAGCGAGATCGCCAGCAGCACAGTTAGTTTGGCAGCCAGGTACTCCCAGAACCGCAGCGGCGTCGAGACGATCGCGCCGATCGTGCGCTCCTGCTTCTCGAAGAACACGGTCCCGCCGACGAAGAAGAACCCGATGATCGCGATATCACCCACCAGGACATAGGGTTCGGCGACCGGGCGCAGGCTGACCGGCATCGGCAGCAGCACTGCCAGCCAAATCAGTCCGGAGAAAACGGCGGCATGCAAGAACTTCTGCCGCACCTGTAGCGTCAGCTCGAGCCGCAGCGCAGGCACCAACCGGGTCATGTCAGCTGCCTGCCGGTGACCTCGACGAAGACATCGTCGAGGCTGGCCTCGCGGCTATGAATGGTCTCGACGTGGTGGTTTCGCAGCACGGAGTGGAACGCCGGGTCGTCGGCAAGGCCGTCCATGCCGAACTCGGCGGTCTCGAGTCCCCCGCCGTCGCCCCGGTATTCCACCCGCACCCGCCGCCGGCTGCGAGCGATCTTCAGTTCGGTGGGACTGTCCAGTGCGACGATCCTGCCGTCGACGACGAACGCCACCCGGTCGCACAGCTCGTCGGCGGTGGCCATGTCGTGCGTGGTGAGAAAGATCGTGCGGCCGCGCGCCTTCAGGTCCACGATGATGTCCTTGATCTTGCGGGCGTTCACCGGGTCCAGCCCGGAGGTGGGCTCGTCGAGGAACAGCAGCTCCGGGTCGTTGATCAGCGACCTGGCGAAGGTCAGCCGCATCTGCATGCCCTTGGAGTACTTGCCCACTAGGGTGTGGGCGTCATCGGCCAGGCCGACGGCGGCCAGCAGCTGCATCGGGTCGGCCGTCGCGCCGGCGTACAGCGAGGCGAAGAAGCGCAGGTTCTCATACCCGGTGAGCTTTTGGTAGTGGTTGGGCAGCTCGAAGGAGACCCCGATGCGCTCGTAGTAATCGGGTCCCCACTCGGCCGGCTCTTTGTCCCACACCGTGGCCTGGCCGCCGTGGTCGCGCAGCAGCCCGATGAGAAGCTTCTGGGTGGTGGACTTGCCCGCGCCGCTGGGACCTAGAAGCCCGAAGATTTCGCCGCGGCCGACGGTGAACTCCATGCCACGCACCGCCGGCTCGGCCGCCTTTGGGTAGCGGAAGGTGAGCCCGCGCACGCGGATCACCTCGGTTCCCACACGCGCCGATGCCACAGCACGGTTGAGCGCCGTCATGATTGGCTCCGTTCCCTTTCGGGCGAGCGCGGTGCGCCGGCTCATCCAAGTAACCAGAAAGTCACCGCGCCAATGCTGATACCTGGTTCCGACCAGTCTTCCCGGAGCGCCAACCCAAGACTACTAGCTGCGCTGCTGTATACGGAGCAACCCACGACGACCACGGGCGAGCTGGTCGAGCAGCTGCATGACCTCTACACCTTTCGGGTCAACAGCGCAACGCACTCGACGTAGTGAGTCAGCGGGAACGCGTCGAACACCTTGATCTTCTCCACGGCGTAACCGTGACCACGGTAGAGGCCGATATCGCGCGCGAAAGACGCCGCTTCGCAACCGATATGTATCAACCGTGGCACCCCCGCACCGGCCAGCAAGTCGACAACCTCGCGCCCAGCGCCTGATCGCGGTGGATCCAGCACCGCCAGATCCGCGCCGGCGGGTTGCACTGCCAACACCCGCCGCACCGAACCGGTGACGACCTCCACCTGGGGCAAATCGACCAGCGCGGCACGTGCGGCCCCGGATGCCAGGCGCGAAGTGTCGACGGTCAACACCCGTCCGGACTCCCCGACCGCCTCACCCAGCACCGCAGCGAAAACCCCCGCACCACCGTAGAGATCCCAGGCGGTCATGCCGGGGGCGGGCTGAGCCCAGTCAGCGATCAGATCGCTGTAGACCGCCGCCGCGTCGCGATGCGCCTGCCAAAAGGCCGTTACCGGCACCCGCCAGCTGCGCCGGTGCACACGCTGGTGGGCGTGGTAGGCGCCCTCCACCACGTTGGTCACGGTTCGGGTCCTATTCCGAGGGCCCTGCCGCACGGAACAGACCACATGGCGCTCGCCGTCGTCGTCCAGAGCCACGTAAAGCTGGGCTTCCGGCGGCCAGTCAGCCGCTACCAGGCCGTCTAGCATGCCGACAGGCAACTGCCCGCAGTCCAGGTCGGTTACCAGCTCGCCACTGTGGTAGCGGTGAAAACCTGGACGACGGTCTGCGCCCACGTCGAGCCGGACTCGAATACGCCAACCCGTGGGGCCGGCATCCGACAGCGGTTGCGCCTCGCCCTGCCAGCTGTGCCGCCCGAGCCGTTCCAGCTGGTTAGCCACAACTTGCGCCTTAAGTGTGCGGGCCGCCTCCGGAGCAGCAAACGCCAGATCGCAACACCCGGCGCCGTCGGCCCCGGCGATCGAACACAGCGACCCGATCCGGTCGGGCGACGGGTCGATCACCTCGAAAGCCTCTGCGTGCCAATAAGAGCCACGTTGCGCGGTCACCCGCGCCCGCACTCGTTCACCGGGCAACGCATAGCGGACGAAAACCACCCGGCCCTCGTGGTGCGCCACGCAGCTACCGCCGTTCGCGGGCGCTCCGGTGACCAACGTCAGATTCACTGCATCGTCGCCGGCGCGGGTCACTGGCGCCGCTCCTCCCCATCGCTTTGCTCTGCATCGTCGCCGGCGCGGGTCACTGGCGCCGCTCCTCCCCATCGCTTTGCTCTGCATCGTCGCCGGCGCGGGTCACTGGCGCCGCTCCTCCCCATCGCTTTGCTCTGCATCGTCGCCGGCGCGGGTCAATCGAAGATGCCCCGTCGCGTGTCACCGGGAGCCGCGTGCGGCTGTAACGTCTTGATCCGCTCCGACGACGTCAGTTGCCAAGGCACCGAAGTCACCATCACGCCGGGCATGAACAGCAACCGGCCCTTGAGCCGCAGCGCACTCTGGTTGTGCAGCAGCTGTTCCCACCAGCGCCCCACGACATACTCCGGAATGAATACCGTCACCACGGTCCGTGGCGATTCCTTGCTGACCCGCTTGACGTAATCGAGCACCGGCCGGGTGATCTCACGGTACGGCGAGGCGATGACCTTGAGTGGCACGCTCACATCGCTGTCCTGCCACTGGCGCACCAGCTCGCGGGTTTCCGCATCGTCGACGTTGACCGTCACGGCTTCCAACACGTCGGGCCGGGTCGTTCGTGCGTAGGTCAACGCGCGCAACGTCGGCAGGTGCAGCTTCGACACCAGCACGACGGCGTGATTGCGGCTGGGCAACGTTATCTCGGCTTCCTCGGCCTGTTCCGCCAACTCCCGGTTGACGGCGTCATAGTGCCTGTGGATGAGCTTCATCATCATGAAGAACCCTCCCATGGCGACGATCGCGATCCATGCTCCGGCAAGGAATTTCGTTACCAGCACGATGAGCAGGACGGTACCGGTGGACACGAAGCCGACCGTGTTAACCGCGCGGGAGCGCAGCATCGCGCGACGGGCGCGCGGATCGGTCTCGGCGCTCAGCAACCGGGTCCAGTGCCGGACCATGCCGACCTGACTCATGGTGAACGAGATGAACACACCGACGATGTACAGCTGGATCAGCGCGGTCAACTCGGCACGAAACGCGACCACCGCCCCGATCGCCGCCGCCGCCAGGAACAGGATTCCGTTGGAGAACGCCAGCCGGTCCCCACGGGTGTGCAACTGGCGCGGCAGATAGCTGTGCTGCGCCAGCACCGAGCCCAGCACCGGGAAGCCGTTGAAGGCGGTGTTAGCGGCCAACACCAGGATCAGCGCTGTCACCGCGGCGATCAGCAAGAACCCCAGGTAAAAGCCCCCGAACACGGCCTGCGCCAGTTGTGCGACCAGCGTCTTTTGCTGATAACCCGGCGGGGCGCCCGTCAGCTGGGTGTCCGGATCGTCGACGACCTGGACCCCGGTCTCTACGGCCAGCACGATCATGCCCATAAACATGCTCACCGCAATGATGCCCAGCATCAGCAGCGTGGTTGCCGCGTTACGCGACTTGGGCTTTTGAAACGCCGGCACCCCGTTGCTGATCGCCTCGACACCCGTCAGCGCCGCACACCCCGACGAAAACGAGCGCGCCACCAAGAACACCAGCGCGAAACCGACGATCTGGCCGTGCTCTGCGTGCATTTCAAAAGCCGCGGACTCGGCCCGAACCGGATTGCCCAGCACGAAAATCCGGAACAACCCCCACACGAGCATGGTGCCGATTCCGGCGATGAACGCATAGGTCGGGATCGCGAACGCCAACCCGGATTCCCGAACCCCACGCAAGTTCATCGCCATGATCAGCACGATCGCGCCGACGGCAAACAACACCTTGTGCTCGTACACGAACGGGCTCACAGAGCCGATGTTGGACGCCGCCGACGATATCGAAACAGCAACGGTGAGAACGTAATCCACCATCAGGGCGCTGGCAACCACGAGACCGCCGGTAGCACCCAGGTTGGTGGTGACAACCTCGTAGTCGCCCCCACCGGAGGGGTAAGCGTGCACGTTCTGCCGGTAACTAGACACCACCACGAGCAGAACCGCGGCGACCGCCAGGCCGATCAACGGCGCCATCGAATAGGCCGCCAGGCCGGCCACCGAGAGCACCAGAAATATCTCCTCGGGGGCGTAGGCTATCGACGACATCGCATCCGAGGCGAACACCGGCAAGGCGATCCGCTTGGGCAACAAGGTGTGACTGAGCCGGTCACTGCGAAACGGCCGGCCGATCAGCAACCGACGCGCCGCGGTTGAAAGTTTGGACACGAGAGCCAAGGGTAGGCCTATCCGAGCGTGGCGGTAGCGTTCCCTAGACGAGAATGTTCGCCGACGTAAATCGGCTGGCCACCGCGGGTTGCCGATCGCGTACGGCGCACCGGACACAGCCGAGAGGACCTCTAATGCGGGTGGTTGTGATGGGGTGCGGCCGGGTCGGGGCTTCGGTGGCCGACGGACTGTCCCGGATAGGCCATGAAGTCGCGATCATCGACCGTGACAGCGCCGCCTTCAATCGGCTCAGCCCGCAGTTTGCCGGCGAGCGGGTGTTGGGTCAGGGCTTCGACCGAGATGTGCTGCTGCGTGCGGGCATCCAGGGGGCCGACGCATTCGCCGCGGTGTCCTCCGGCGACAACTCCAACATCATCTCGGCGCGGTTGGCCCGGGAAACCTTCGGTGTGCCGCGCGTCGTCGCGCGGATCTATGATGCCAAGCGCGCCGAGGTCTATGAGCGACTCGGCATCCCCACCATTGCCACCGTTCCCTGGACCACCGATCGGCTGCTCAACGCGCTAATGCAGGACACCGAAACCGCCAAGTGGCGCGATCCTACCGGTACCGTCGCGGTCGCCGAGGTCGTCTTACACGAAGACTGGGTGGGCCACCGGGCGACCGATCTTGAGCAGGCCACCGGCGCTCGGATTGCGTTTCTGATCCGATTCGGAACCGGTGTATTGCCGGAACCGAAGACGGTCCTACAGGCCGGCGATAAGGTCTATATCGCTGCGATATCCGGCCGGGCCGCAGAGGCAGCGGCCATCGCAGCCTTGCCACCCAGTGAGGACTTCGAGTCGGGGGCTCGACGATGAAAGTAGCTGTCGCCGGAGCGGGTGCGGTGGGCCGCTCGGTCACCCGCGAACTCGTGGAAAACGGACACGACATCACCCTGATCGAGCGCAACCCCGACCACCTCGACGCCGCCGCCATCCCGGAGGCGCATTGGCGGCTTGGCGATGCCTGCGAACTGAGCCTGCTGGAGTCGATTCACCTCGAAGAGTTCGACGTGGTCGTCGCCGCCACCGGGGACGACAAGGTCAACGTGGTGCTCAGCCTGCTAGCCAAGACCGAATTCGCGGTGCCGCGGGTGGTGGCCCGGGTCAACGATCCCCGCAACGAGTGGCTGTTCAACGACGCCTGGGGGGTCGACGTCGCGGTGTCCACACCCCGCATGCTGGCGTCGCTGATCGAAGAGGCCGTCACGGTCGGCGACTTGGTGCGGCTGATGGAGTTCCGCACGGGTCAGGCCAATCTGGTAGAGATCACCCTGCCCGACAACACGCCGTGGGGCGGCAAACCGGTGCGCAAACTTCAGCTGCCGCGGGATGCCGCGCTGGTGACAATCCTGCGCGGGCCACGAGTCATCGTGCCGGAGGCCGACGAGCCGCTGGAAGGCGGCGACGAGTTGCTCTTCGTCGCAGTCACCGAAGCCGAGGAGGAGCTGAGCAGGCTGCTGCTGCCGTCCATGTAACCGGCGGGCTCTACTCGCGGCCGGCGTCGGCGTCGAATTCAGCTGCACCTCCGACGGCCGCGGCGTCGTGAGAGGCCAAGATGGCGCGCTGGGCTGCCTTGATTGCCGCGTAGGTGGCCAGCGCGGCGAGGGCGGTCAGCGGCCAACCCATCCCGATCCTGGCCACTCCCAGCCAACCCGTCTTATCGGCGTCGTAGAGGTGCCTTTGGACGATGAACCGGGCAGCAAAAACCAGCGTCCAACCCAGGGTGGCGACGTCAAACGCAAAGACAGCGCGGGACACGTCGCGCCAGGCGCGATCGCGCCCGCTGAGCCAGCTCCACAAGTAGCCGACTATCGGCCGCCGGATCAGGATCGACAGTGTGAAGACCACCGCCCACAGCAACGACATCCAGATGCCCAGCAGGAAGTACCCTTTGGACTGTCCCACCAGGTACGCGATCAGCGCGCACACGGCTACCCCGCAGAATCCGGCAACCACCGGCCGCGCAGATTCCCGGCGCAAAAGCCGCCACAGCAGGATCAACCCCGCCATGCTCAGGGCGAACCCAATCGCGGGCAGCAAGCCGGCGGCGCTGGAAGCAACCACAAAAGTCACCACCGGTAATGACGAATAGACCAGGCCGCTCACTCCGCCGGCCTGCGCCAACAGGCGCTGGGCGCTAGTGCGGTTAGCGTTCACGAGACACCGGCAATTCCGACTGCCGGATAGTCACCGCTGAATTTCGTAATGCGGGTTGTAGATAGCCTTCGTCCCATTTTCCAGCTTGCCCAGCCGGCCGCGCACCCGCAGGGTACGGCCCGTGTCGATGCCGGGTACCCGGCGTTGACCCAACCACACCAGCGTGACGGTGTCGCTGCCGTCGAACAATTCGGCGCGAACACCACCCGAGCAACCCTTGCCATTGGTTTCCACGCTACGCAGGGTGCCAACCACCGTGACCTCCTGGCCGCGCTGGCAGTCGATCGCACGCTGTGCGCCGGCATTGAGCACCTCGTCGGATAACTCTTCGACGTCGCGTTGCTCCAGGTCCTCCGTCAACCGACGGGTGAGCCTGCGCAGATAACCCTGGGCCCCCATGGCCTCTCCTGACACGTCACCTACGTTATGGAAGTTTCGTGCAACTGCCGGCGTATTCCACCTATGCCAACGGCCACCGTAGACCTGTTGGTTCCCGGGCGCCACCGTTGGCCTTGGAGCACCCCAAAGTGGCGGGCACTATCAAGGGATGGCTGTCGATTTGGATGGGGTCACAACCGTGTTGTTGCCGGGAACCGGATCGGACAACGACTACGTCCGGCGAGCATTTTCCGCCCCCCTGCGACGCGCCGGGGCGGTGCTGGTGACGCCCGTTCCGCATCCTGGTCGCTTGATCGACGGCTATCGCGCCGCCCTGGACGACGCCGCGCGCGACGGGCCGGTTGTCGTCGGCGGCGTCTCGCTCGGAGCCGCAGTGGCGGCGGCGTGGGCGCTGGAACATCCCGATCGCGCGGTCGCCGTCCTGGCCGCCTTGCCGGCCTGGACCGGGGAACCTGAATTAGCACCTGCCGCGCAGGCAGCGCGGTATACGGCAGCGCGGCTGCGCTGCGACGGTCTGGCGGCGACGACCACACGCATGCGTGCATCTAGCCCCGTCTGGTTGGCCGAGGAGCTGACCCGATCGTGGCGAGTTCAGTGGCCCGAGCTGCCCGATGCTATGGAGGAGGCGGCGGCCTATGTCGCCCCAAGCCGCGCCGAGCTGGCCCGGCTGGTCGCGCCGCTGGCCGTGGCCGCGGCGGTCGATGATCCGATCCACCCGCTGCAGGTCGCTGCCGACTGGGTGTCCGTAGCTCCGCATGCGGCGCTACGGACGGTGACGCTGGACGAGATCGGCGCGGACGCCGCCGCGCTGGGCTCTGCCTGCCTGGCCGCTCTCGCCGAGGTCTCGGGCGCTTGATCGCCTGTTTGTCCGACGGCGGAGTGCGCGTACCGTTTGGGTCGCCGAGCCTGTAATTTTGCAGGCCCCCACTCGCACTTTGCCTGCAGAGTTACAGCCTCAGCGAACAGCGCGCTCGTACTGTTGAGGTCGTCGAGCTAGTCCCGATCGCCCGACTCCTCCTCACGCCGCTACGCGGCGCGCTCGTACTGTTGGGGTCGTCGGGCTAGCCGCCCGTCGTGCTGCGCAACTGCTGCATCGCCGATCCTTGAGCGCCGCGGCGTGCAACCCCCGCGGCGGCTTGGCGTTGCGTGTCGGCCTGTGCCGCCGCAGCCTCCCTTAGTTGCGCCGCCATCGGCTCGGGCAGGTGCACCGGTAACGGCGTCCGTACCGGCAGCGGGGTATCGCCCCGGCGGACCACGGTGTCCGCCAACGCCTCACGGGCCTCCTCGGTCAGCGCATCGACTGTCTCTTGTGGGCCGTTGACGACGCATCGGATCATCCAGCGGTAGCCGTCGACCCCGATGAAGCGCACCACACCGGCGGCGATGCCGATCACTTCGCGACCCCACGGGCCATCCTTGATCGAAACTTTGGCCGAGTCCTTGCGCAGCGAGTCGGCGAGTTCGCCGGCCACCTCACGCCAGAGCCCGCCGGTCTTAGGTGCCGCGTAGGCCGCAATGCTGTAGCGACCGTTGGGTGTGATGACCCACACCGCGCTGGGAACACCGCTCTCGGTCAGCTCGACCTGTACCTGACCCGCGGCCGGCATCGGAATCAGCACCGAGCCCAAGTCCAGCCGGGCCAGCACCGCCACCGAAGGGTCATCGAAGTCGTCGATGTCGAATGGGCCCTGAAGCTCCTCCTGGTCTTCGACGCCTGACGCGGCGGCAGCGCTGGCCACCACGGTGTCCTCCGGTCGGACGTGCTCGTCGGCCGGCTGGACGGGGGCGTGTCCGGCCTTGCGTTTGCCACCGTCTTTGCCTGTGCGTCTACCGAATGCCATGGCGAGCGCCGCTCTCCCCCGTAAGCGGGTGGTACCCCCACCTCATCGCGCCCTCCTTTGCATCGTCGCCGGGGTCACAAACTCGCATGTCCGCCGGAGGAACCGTGGCCACCGTCGCCGCGGGATGTCGAGGCCAGCCCGGCCTCGTCGAACGACGAGACCTCGACCAGCTCGACCAACTCAACCCGTTGCACTAGCAACTGGGCGATTCGGTCACCGCGATGTACCACGATGGGCGCGGCTGGGTCCAAGTTGATCAGGGCCACCTTGATCTCCCCACGATAACCCGCGTCGATGGTGCCCGGACTGTTGACGATCGAAAGCCCCACCCGCGTGGCCAACCCGGAGCGCGGATGGACCAGCCCGACCATGCCGAACGGGACGGCGACCGCAACACCCGTCCGTACCAGGGCGCGGCGCCCAGGTGCCAGCTCGACGTCTTCGGCGCTGTAGAGATCAACGCCGGCGTCGCCGTCGTGAGCGCGGCTGGGCAGCGGGAGCCCGGGGTCGAGGCGGACGATCGCCAGAGTGGTCGACACGGGGCCACAGACTACCCTTGACCGCGTGTCTGGGACGCGCCTCGCGCCGCACAGCGTGCGATACCGCGAGCGATTGTGGGTGCCCTGGTGGTGGTGGCCATTGGCTTTCGCGCTAGCGGCGCTTATCGCGTTTGAAGTAAACCTGGGCGTTGCGGCCCTACCCGACTGGGTACCGTTCGCAACGCTTTTCACAGTCGCAGCCGGGACGCTGCTATGGCTCGGACGTGTCGAAATTCGGGTCACCGCCGGCTCAGCGGATGGAGCCGGAGTGAAGCTATGGGCCGGACCAGCGCATCTGCCGGTAGCCGTGATCGCCCGATCAGCCGAAATCCCGGCCACGGCTAAATCTGCGGCGCTGGGCCGACAACTCGATCCGGCAGCTTACGTCCTGCATCGGGCCTGGGTGGGGCCCATGGTTCTGGTTGTCCTCGACGACCCCAACGATCCCACGCCGTACTGGTTGGTGAGCTGCCGCCACCCGGAGCGGGTGTTGTCGGCGCTGCGCAGCTGACCTATCAGGCGGCGCAGTCGGTGCAGATCATCACGCCGTTCTTCTCGCTGGCCAACCTGCTGCGGTGTTGCACCAAAAAGCAACTCGAGCAGGTGAATTCGTCAGCTTGCTTGGGTACGACGCGCACCGACAGTTCTTCGCCGGACAGGTCGGCGCCAGGCAGTTCGAAGGACTCGGCGGATTCGGATTCGTCCACGTCGACCACGGCCGACGCCGCCTCGTTCCGTCGTGCTTTGAGCTCTTCAAGCGAGTCCTCCGAGACATCATCGGTCTCGGTACGCCGCGGAGCGTCATAGTCGGTAGGCATTCCTATCCCCTCACATGCCTCATAACTTCAAGCAACGCTTTGTACCAGCGTCGAACGCGTCCACCAAACGATTCGTGCCCGTATCGTGGCCTATTCAAGTGTGATTTACATCACATATTCATATTGCACCTTGTACGCGGCCCTAAACGGTGCCTTTTGGGTGCGAACTACACCCAATGGTCCGCCTCCTCACCGCGCCGTGCCGGCACGCGTCGTCAGCGGATTAAAGTGCACGTGTGGTCGCACAAATCACCGAGGGTACCGCTTTCGACAAGCACGGACGGCCCTTTCGGCGACGCAACCCCCGACCCGCTATCGTCGTGGTGGCCTTCCTCGTGGTGGTGACTTGCGTGATGTGGACTCTTGCACTGACGCGGCCCCCAGATGTCCGCGAGGCCGCAGTCTGCAACCCACCTCCGCAGCCGGCGGGGTCAGCACCGACCAACCTTGGTGAACAGGTGTCGCGGACGGACATGACCGATGTCGCACCCGCCAAACTGAGCGACACCAAAGTCCACGTCCTCAACGCCAGCGGCCGGGGCGGCCAAGCCGCCGATATCGCTGGCGCACTGCAAGATCTGGGCTTCGCCCAGCCGACCGCCGCCAACGACCCGATCTATGCCGGCACCCGGCTGGACTGCCAAGGCCAGATCCGCTTCGGTACGGCGGGGCAAGCCACCGCTGCCGCACTATGGCTGGTAGCGCCGTGCACCGAGCTGTATCACGACAGCCGCGCCGACGATTCCGTCGACCTTGCGCTCGGCACCGACTTCACCACGCTGGCACACAACGACGACATCGACGCCGTGCTTGCCAACCTGCGCCCCGGCGCCACCGAGCCCTCAGATCCCGCGCTGCTGGCCAAGATCCACGCCAACAGCTGCTGATCGGCCGGCTCAGTCCGGGATCGGCTCTAGGCCGTTGAATCGCTGTAGCGCCGCCAACAGCTCGTCGGCGATTCCGGGCGCGGCAGCCACCACCACCAACCCCGCGCCGCCCGCTCTCGGCGTTGACAACAACACGCGGGCCCCCGCCTCAGCGGCGATCAACGCACCTGCCGCACAGTCCCACACCTGCACCCCGTGCTCGTAGTAGGCGTCCAGCCGACCCGCCGCTACCATGCACAAGTCCAGCGCCGCAGAACCGATCCGACGCACGTCGCGGACCAACGGCACAACATGAGCCAGCAATTCTGCCTGCTTCTCGCGGCACCGAACCGAGTACCCGAAGCCGGTACCCAGCAACGCCATCGACAACTCGTCGACACCGGTGCACCGCAACACATGTCTCCCCCGCTCATCGGTGAGATGTGCGCCGAGGCCCGTCGCCGCCGAATACACCGTGCGAGCGGCGACGTCGGCGACCGCGCCCGCCACCGTGATGCCGCCAACCTGTGCCCCAATCGACACCGCGTACGCCGGGATGCCGTAGACGAAATTCACCGTGCCGTCGATGGGGTCGAGCACCCAAGTGACCCGGTCGGAGGGTGTAGCCGTCACGTCGGCGGGACCACCACCTTCCTCCCCGAGAATCGGGTCACCGGGCCGAAGTTGAGCCAACCGATCACGCAAGAGCCGCTCCGTGTCGGTGTCGACCACGGTCACCGGATCGGTCGGGCTGCTCTTCGCGCGCACCGCGCCGTCGCCGTCGCCCGCCCTGGAGATGCCGAAAACCTCGGCCCGACGACCGCGAACGAAGGCCGCCGCCTCGGCAGCAAGGTTTTCGGCCACAGAGCGCAGCCGCGCGGGTTCGTTGTCAGGTCGTGTCACCGGCCTATCGCATCACAGTCGCCACCCGCATGGTGGCGTGGACTCCAGCGGCCATAACGCCCTCGCAACTGCCGGGCCGCAGTTTAAGGTGAGGGTCATCCACGTCTCGCCGAGGAGATTCGATGACCAGCACCGGCCCCGAGACGTCCGAAACACCGGGTGCCACGACACAGCGTCATGGCTTCGGCATCGACGTCGGCGGCAGCGGCATCAAGGGCGGAATCGTCGACTTGGACACCGGCCAGCTGATCGGCGACCGGATCAAGCTGCTGACCCCGCAACCGGCCACTCCGTTGGCGGTCGCCAAAACCATCGCCGAGGTCGTCAACGGTTTCGGCTGGCGGGGTCCGCTGGGGGTGACCTATCCCGGCGTCGTCACTCACGGCGTCGTCCGGACCGCGGCTAACGTGGACAAGTCCTGGATAGGGACCAACGCACGCGACACTATCGGCGCCGAGCTGGGCGGTCAGCAGGTCACCATCCTCAACGACGCTGATGCCGCCGGGCTGGCCGAGACACGCTACGGGGCCGGCAAGAACAACCCTGGCTTAGTGGTACTGCTCACATTCGGAACCGGGATCGGGTCCGCGGTCATCCACAACGGGACGTTGATACCCAACACCGAGTTCGGACATCTTGAGGTCGGCGGCAAGGAAGCGGAGGAAAGGGCCGCCTCCTCGGTAAAGGAAAAGAACGACTGGACCTATCCAAAGTGGGCCAAGCAGGTGACACGCGTGCTCATCGCCATCGAGAACGCGATCTGGCCTGACCTGTTCATCGCCGGCGGCGGCATCAGCCGCAAGGCCGACAAATGGGTGCCGCTACTGGAAAACCGCACACCAGTAGTGCCCGCGGCCCTGCAGAACACCGCCGGAATTGTCGGTGCGGCCATGGCCTCTGTCGCAGATACGACGCACTGAAACTTGCCCGCTCGGGCTGTACTCGTGCGCAGTAAAGTTACAATGGTCAGCGGCGGCCGCCCGACCGATAGCGCGCGAGTATTCACGCTGATATCAACGCCGACATTCGACATAGCAGACACTTTCGGTTACGCACGCCCAGACCCAACCGGAAGTGAGTAACGACCGAAGGGGTGTATGTGGCAGCGACCAAAGCAAGCACGGCGACCGATGAGCCGGTAAAACGCACCGCCACCAAGTCGCCCGCGGCTTCCGCGTCCGGGGCCAAGACCGGCGCCAAGCGAACAGCGGCGAAGTCCGCTAGTGGCTCCCCACCCGCGAAGCGGGCTACCAAGCCCGCGGCCCGGTCCGTCAAGCCCGCCTCGGCACCCCAGGACACTACGACCAGCACCATCCCGAAAAGGAAGACCCGCGCCGCGGCCAAATCCGCCGCCGCGAAGGCACCGTCGGCCCGCGGCCACGCGACCAAGCCACGGGCGCCCAAGGATGCCCAGCACGAAGCCGCAACGGATCCCGAGGACGCCCTGGACTCCGTCGAGGAGCTCGACGCTGAACCAGACCTCGACGTCGAGCCCGGCGAGGACCTCGACCTTGACGCCGCCGACCTCAACCTCGATGACCTCGAGGACGACGTGGCGCCGGACGCCGACGACGACCTCGACTCGGGCGACGACGAAGACCACGAAGACCTCGAAGCTGAGGCGGCCGTCGCGCCCGGCCAGACCGCCGATGACGACGAGGAGATCGCTGAACCCACCGAAAAGGACAAGGCCTCCGGTGATTTCGTCTGGGATGAAGACGAGTCGGAGGCCCTGCGTCAAGCACGCAAGGACGCCGAACTCACCGCATCCGCCGACTCGGTTCGCGCCTACCTCAAACAGATCGGCAAGGTAGCGCTGCTCAACGCCGAGGAAGAGGTCGAGCTAGCCAAGCGGATCGAGGCTGGCCTGTACGCCACGCAGCTGATGACCGAGCTTAGCGAGCGCGGCGAAAAGCTGCCTGCCGCCCAGCGCCGCGACATGATGTGGATCTGCCGCGACGGCGATCGCGCGAAAAACCATCTGCTGGAAGCCAACCTGCGCCTGGTGGTTTCGCTAGCCAAGCGCTACACCGGCCGGGGCATGGCGTTTCTCGACCTGATCCAGGAAGGCAACCTGGGGCTGATCCGCGCGGTGGAGAAGTTCGACTACACCAAGGGGTACAAGTTCTCCACCTACGCTACGTGGTGGATTCGCCAGGCCATCACCCGCGCCATGGCCGACCAGGCCCGCACCATCCGCATCCCGGTGCACATGGTCGAGGTGATCAACAAGCTGGGCCGCATTCAACGCGAGCTGCTGCAGGACCTGGGCCGCGAGCCCACGCCCGAGGAGCTGGCCAAAGAGATGGACATCACCCCGGAGAAGGTGCTGGAAATCCAGCAATACGCCCGCGAGCCGATCTCGTTGGACCAGACCATCGGCGACGAGGGCGACAGCCAGCTTGGCGATTTCATCGAAGACAGCGAGGCGGTGGTGGCCGTCGACGCGGTGTCCTTCACTTTGCTGCAGGATCAACTGCAGTCGGTGCTGGACACGCTCTCCGAGCGTGAGGCGGGCGTGGTGCGGCTACGCTTCGGCCTTACCGACGGCCAGCCGCGCACCCTTGACGAGATCGGCCAGGTCTACGGCGTGACCCGGGAACGCATCCGCCAGATCGAATCCAAGACTATGTCGAAGTTGCGCCATCCGAGCCGCTCACAGGTCCTGCGCGACTACCTGGACTGAGAGCGCCCGCCGAGGCGACCAACGTAGCGGGCCCCCATGTCAGCTAGCCGCACCATGGTCTCGTCCGGATCGGAGTTCGAATCAGCCGTCGGCTACTCGCGCGCGGTACGCATCGGGCCACTCGTGGTGGTGGCCGGAACGACCGGCAGCGGCGATGATATCGCCGCTCAGACGCGAGACGCTCTGCGCCGCATCGAGATTGCGCTCGGACAGGCCGGCGCAACTCTGGCCGACGTGGTCCGTACCCGCATCTATGTGACCGATATTTCCCGCTGGCGCGAGGTCGGCGAAGTGCATGCACAGGCTTTCGGCAAGATCCGTCCGGTGACGAGCATGGTCGAGGTTACCGCGCTGATTGCGCCCGGCCTGCTGGTAGAGATCGAGGCCGACGCCTACGTAGGGTCGGCGGTTGCAGACCGAAATTCGGGAGCCGGCCCGAAGGACCCGTCACCAGCCGGTGGGTAGGCGGCGGCCCCAATCACAGCGCGCACCGGCAGTGGGCCGTAGAGATGCGGGAAAAGCATCGACCGCGGATCAGTAGGCACGCCCGGCTCCCAACGCACGGGTGAGTCGAGCGCCGCCGGGTCGATGTACAGCAGCACCAGGTCAGCACGGCCACGGTAAAGGCGGTTGGCGGGCAGGTGAACCTGCTCGAGTGTCGACAGGTGGATATACCCCGTCTTGTCGGACTCGGGATAGATCCCACCGCGTTCTCGGGCATGCGACCACTCCTGCACCCCGCATAGGTGCACCAGCATGGCAGGATCGGGCGTCATTCTCACCACCCTGCCCGATTGGCGGGGGCGAAAGTCGTGAGAAATGACACACCCGACAGCGGCCGGGGAACACGGCGAGAACCCCGAACGTCTGAGAAGGTGAAGATACCCGAGAACGGAGAGCCATGAACGCAACTCTGACCAGTCCTGAGCTGACTAGAGCAGACCGCTGCGACCGCTGTGGCGCTGCAGCTCGGGTGCGCGCCAAGCTGCCCTCCGGAGCCGAGCTTCTTTTCTGCCAGCATCACGCCAACGAGCACGAGGCGAAACTGACCGAGATGTCCGCCGTGCTGGAGGTCAGCGGGAGCGAATAGACCGAACTCACCCGTCCACAATGCCGGTAGCGCGCGCAGTTTTCGGTAATGCTGGACTGGTATGAGCGACCAGGTCCCCAAGCCACACCGCCACCACATCTGGCGAATCACCCGTAGGACTTTGTCCAAAAGCTGGGACGACTCGATCTTCTCGGAGTCAGCGCAAGCGGCTTTTTGGTCGGCCTTGTCTTTGCCGCCGCTACTGCTGGGAATGCTGGGCAGTCTGGCCTACGTTGCTCCGCTATTCGGCCCGGACACCTTGCCCGCGATTGAAAAGAGCGCGCTTTCGACGGCCCACAGCTTTTTCTCCCCCAGTGTGGTCAACGAGATCATCGAGCCCACCATCGGCGATATCACCAACAACGCCCGCGGTGAGGTGGCGTCGCTGGGCTTCTTGATCTCGCTGTGGGCAGGATCGTCGGCAATCTCGGCGTTCGTCGATGCAGTGGTGGAAGCGCACGACCAGACACCGCTACGCCACCCGGTCCGGCAACGCTTCTTTGCGCTCTTCCTCTACGTGGTGATGTTGGTGTTCCTAGTAGCGACCGCACCGGTAATGGTGGTGGGTCCACGCAAGGTAAGCGAGCACATCCCGGAGAGCTTGGCCAACCTGCTGCGCTACGGCTACTACCCCGCGCTTATTCTCGGTCTAACCGTCGGGGTCATCCTGCTATACCGGGTGGCACTACCGGTACCCCTGCCGACGCATCGGCTGGTCCTAGGCGCGGTGCTTGCGATAGCGGTCTTCCTGATCGCCACCTTGGGCTTGCGGGTCTACCTCGCGTGGATCACCCGCACTGGCTACACCTACGGAGCGCTGGCCACGCCGATCGCGTTTCTGTTATTCGCCTTCTTTGGCGGCTTTGCGATCATGCTCGGCGCTGAACTCAACGCCGCCGTCCAGGAGGAATGGCCGGCGCCGGCGACGCATGCCCACCGACTGGGCAATTGGCTAAAGGCCCGCATCGGCGTCGGCACGACGACGTATTCTTCGACAGCCCAGCACAGCGCCGTCGCTGCCGAGCCGCCGAGCTAGTCAGCCCTTCTTGAGGGTGTCGTAAATCCGCTTGCAATCGGGACAGACCGGCGAGCCCGGCTTGGGCGCGCGGGTAACGGGAAACACCTCGCCACACAACGCCACCACGTGGCTACCCATGACCGCGCTCTCAGCGATCTTGTCTTTCTTGACGTAGTGGAAGTATTTCGGTGTGTCGCTGCCGGTCCCGTCGTCGACGCGTTCGTCGGCGTCGGTACGTTCAATCGTCTGGGTCTGCATACCTGACATTGTGCCCTTGGCAGGAAAGCTCTCGAAGCCGGAGTGCACTGCATGTGGGACAGTAGAGTAATGAAGCACGGCTTGAGGCTGGGTTTCAATGGCCAGTTCGACGACTTCGACGACTTCGACGATAAGGGCCGGCCGGTACTGATTACTGCCGCCGCTCCCTCGTATGAGGTGGAGCATCGCACACGGGTGCGTAAGTACCTGACCCTGATGGCATTCCGGGTCCCCGCGCTCATTCTGGCCGCCATCGCCTACGGCGCCTGGCACAACGGACTGATCTCGCTACTGATCGTGGCAGCCTCGGTGCCGTTGCCATGGATGGCCGTTCTGATCGCTAACGACCGACCGCCGCGCCGCGCCGACGAACCCCGCCGCTTCGACGTCGCCCGCCGGCGCATCCCGCTGTTCCCGACCGCCGAACGGCCCGCACTCGAGCCGCGGCGACAGCCGGCAGAGCGGTCAGCCCCGCGGGGATTCGCCGACCACGGTTAGCCGTCTGTTGGCCGGCGTTCCGGGTTGTCGGCCACTGGCCACACTTCTCAGGACTTTCTCAGGTCTTCGGCAGATTCCTGCACGTCACAGGGCGTCAGATCACTGCTGGGTGGGAACTCAAAGTCCGGCTTTGTCGTTAAACCCCATGACAGTGCAAGCCGATCGGGAGGTCGCTATGGCCGATGCACCCACAAGGGCCACCACAAGCCGGGTTGACAGCGATCTGGATGCTCAAAGCCCCGCGGCGGACCTCGTGCGCGTCTATCTGAACGGCATCGGCAAGACGGCGTTGCTCAACGCCGCCGGTGAAGTCGAACTGGCCAAGCGCATAGAAGCCGGGTTGTATGCCGAGCATCTGCTGGAAACCCGGAAGCGCCTCGGCGAGAACCGAAAACGCGACCTGGCGGCCGTGGTGCGTGATGGCGAGGCGGCGCGCCGCCACCTGCTGGAAGCAAACCTGCGGCTGGTGGTATCGCTGGCCAAGCGCTACACGGGTCGGGGCATGCCGTTGCTGGACCTCATCCAGGAGGGCAACCTGGGTCTGATCCGAGCGATGGAGAAGTTCGACTACACAAAGGGATTCAAGTTCTCAACGTATGCCACGTGGTGGATCCGCCAGGCCATCACCCGCGGAATGGCCGACCAGAGCCGCACCATCCGCCTGCCCGTACACCTGGTTGAGCAGGTCAACAAGCTGGCGCGGATCAAGCGGGAGATGCACCAGCATCTGGGTCGCGAAGCCACCGATGAGGAGCTCGCCGCCGAATCCGGCATTCCAATCGACAAGATCAACGACCTGCTGGAACACAGTCGCGACCCGGTGAGTCTGGATATGCCGGTCGGCTCCGAGGAGGAGGCCCCTTTGGGCGATTTCATCGAGGACGCCGAAGCCATGTCCGCGGAGAACGCGGTCATCGCCGAACTGTTACACACCGACATCCGCAGCGTGCTGGCCACTCTCGACGAGCGTGAGCACCAGGTGATCCGGCTGCGCTTCGGCCTGGATGACGGCCAACCACGCACCCTGGATCAAATCGGCAAACTATTCGGGCTGTCCCGTGAGCGGGTTCGTCAGATCGAGCGCGACGTGATGAGTAAGCTGCGGCACGGTGAGCGGGCGGATCGGCTGCGGTCGTACGCCAGCTGAAGCTGGACATCCTGAGCCAGGTAGCAGACGGTATGCCCGCCGCGCCAGCGGCGGGCATACCGCTGCGGTGGGGCGGCGGGCAACCATTTTCGCAGCTGGCCAAGTAGACTCAGCTGCAATGGAGGGTGCTGAATGAACGAGTTGGTTGATACCACCGAGATGTACCTGCGGACCATCTACGACCTCGAGGAAGAGGGCGTGACGCCACTGCGTGCCCGGATCGCCGAGCGGCTCGACCAGAGCGGGCCGACGGTCAGCCAGACCGTGTCCCGGATGGAGCGCGATGGGCTACTTCGGGTGGCTGGCGATCGCCACCTGGAGCTCACCGAAAAGGGCCGCGCGCTGGCCATCGCCGTGATGCGCAAGCACCGCCTCGCCGAACGGCTCCTCGTCGATGTCATCGGGTTGCCGTGGGAAGAAGTTCACGCCGAGGCATGCCGGTGGGAGCACGTGATGAGCGAGGACGTCGAGCGACGGCTGGTCAAGGTGCTCAACAACCCGACCACGTCCCCGTTCGGCAACCCGATCCCGGGCCTGGTGGAACTTGGCGTGGGCCCGGAACCGGGCGCCGACGACGCCAACCTGGTCCGGTTGACCGAGTTGCCGGCCGGCTCGCCGGTCGCAGTCGTCGTCCGCCAGCTTACCGAGCACGTTCAGGGCGACATCGACCTGATCACGCGGCTAAAAGACGCCGGCGTGGTGCCCAACGCACGAGTAACCGTCGAAACCACCCCAGGCGGCGGCGTGACCATCGTCATCCCGGGCCATGAGAACGTCACCCTGCCACACGAGATGGCCCACGCGGTCAAGGTCGAGAAAGTCTGAGCTAACCCGCACCTACCCTGCGCGTTGACCGAACGCACGTCGAGGCGGCAGTCGTATTCCGAGTTGTTCAGCCCGTTGGTAGCCGGTGACCGCGATGTCACGGATGTGCTCAGGTCGCAGACCAGACTGCAGTGCCGTGTCCAGCATGCCCGCCATCCGATGGCCCGGCTCACAGCACAGCGCAGCCTGCAGCGAAACACCGGCCAGCGGCCCGTCACCGCGGGCATAGGCGCTGAACGCGAGCAACACCAGGGCCTCCACCCGCCACGGTTCGGGCAGCACCCGCGCCAGTAACGCCCACAATGACTCGGCCGCACCAGCATTCTCGCCGACGGCAAGGGCATACAGCATGTCGCGGACCCGCGCGTCGCCCAGTGCGCAACCCAGCCGCGCCAGCTCCGTGTCGGACAAGGACTGACCGTCTGCGACCCGGGCCGCGGCGGCCAGCGCATTTTCCACATCCTGGCGGCTGCAGCCGACCGAATCAGCACGGTGTGCGATCTCTCGGTCAGCCGCTTGGTGTCCTAGCGCAACGGCAAGCTCGGCGGAGCGCACAGGGTCGTCCACGGCGATGACGGCCTGCAGGTCGGAGCGCCGCGGGTAGAGCTGCCTGCCGTCCAGCACCGCCGCCATCGCCAACGGCGACGCCGACGGATCGTCGATAACGCCGCTGCAGCCGCAGCCGTCCACACAATGCCAGCGCCCGCCAGCGGCTACCCGGTCTACCACGTGCGCTGCCCATAGCACGATGTCGCGCTGCGACAACGCCGCCGCGAGCGCCGCGCACAGCTGCCGGTACTCCTCATTGCATCGCGGACACTGGGCTCCGTTCGCGTCAACGATCACCGCGATCGCGGCCGCCGGGTTCGCCGCGGCGACAAGTTCTGCGAGATGGCCAACCCGATCGGCGAGTTCATCACAGAGGTCGGCGCGCATCACCGACCCTAGTTCCCCCGCTGCCAACGACACCAGAACCAGCGATTTTTCCGGCACGAAGCCGAGGATGGCCGGTAGCGCGGCGATCAGTGTTGCAGGGCGGTTGAGTTCAAATTGTCCTCGATACTTCGTCATGAATGCCACGCTGACTACCGGCACCGTCAGCCGGTGCCCACGTCACGCGATCGAGCTGCCTTCCTGTGGACGAAGGCGTAACTGTGCGTTCTACTGTCATTTTATGGGGTCGATGCGTGAATACGACATCGTGGTGATCGGGTCAGGCCCGGGCGGACAGAAAGCCGCCATCGCCTCGGCGAAGCTGGGCAAGTCCGTGGCCATCGTCGAACGCGGCCGAATGCTCGGCGGCGTCTGCGTCAACACAGGCACGATCCCATCCAAAACGTTGCGTGAGGCTGTGCTCTACCTCACCGGCATGAACCAACGCGAGCTGTACGGCGCAAGCTACCGCGTGAAGGACCGGATCACCCCGGCCGACCTGTTGGCGCGGACCCAGCACGTGATCGGCAAGGAAGTCGACGTGGTGCGCAACCAGCTGATGCGTAACCGCGTCGATCTGATCGTGGGCCATGGCCGGTTCATCGACCCGCACACCATCCTCGTGGAGGACCAGGCCCGCAGGGAAAAGACCACCGTCACCGGCGACTACATCATCATCGCCACTGGCACCAGGCCGGCACGGCCATCCGGAGTCGAATTTGACGAAGAACGGGTGCTCGACTCCGACGGGATCCTCGATCTCAAATCGCTGCCATCCTCGATGGTCGTGGTCGGTGCCGGCGTGATCGGCATCGAATACGCCTCCATGTTCGCTGCGTTGGGCACCAAAGTCACCGTCGTGGAGAAGCGGGACAACATGCTGGACTTCTGCGACCCCGAGGTCGTCGAGGCGCTGAAATTCCACCTGCGCGACCTGGCGGTGACATTCCGGTTCGGCGAGGAAGTGACCGCGGTCGATGTCGGCTCTGCGGGCACCGTGACCACCCTGGCCAGCGGCAAACAGATTCCAGCCGAGACCGTAATGTACTCGGCGGGACGTCAGGGACAAACCGACCACCTCGACCTGCACAACGCCGGACTCGAGGTGCAGGGCCGCGGGCGGATCTTCGTAGACGACCGTTTCCAGACCAAGGTAGACCACATCTACGCCGTCGGCGACGTCATTGGCTTCCCCGCCTTGGCCGCGACGTCGATGGAGCAGGGGCGGCTGGCCGCCTACCACGCCTTCGGCGAACCAACCGACGGAATCACCGAACTTCAGCCGATCGGTATTTATTCGATTCCCGAGGTGTCCTACGTCGGCGCCACCGAGGTGGAACTGACCAAGAGCTCCATCCCATACGAGGTGGGAGTGGCCCGCTACCGGGAGCTGGCCCGCGGCCAAATCGCCGGCGACTCCTACGGCATGCTCAAGCTGCTGGTTTCCACCGAGGATCTCAAGCTGCTCGGCGTGCATATCTTCGGCACCAGCGCCACCGAGATGGTGCACATCGGGCAGGCCGTGATGGGATGCGGGGGCAGCGTCGAGTACCTGGTCGACGCGGTGTTCAACTACCCGACCTTCTCGGAGGCCTACAAGAACGCCGCACTGGACGTGATGAACAAGATGCGCGCACTCAACCAGTTCCGCCGCTGAGGGTGCCGAGCGGATGTGAATCCGTCTCGGCGCCCAAGTAGGCTTGCCAGCAAATTCGCCGCCGCCCACGAACGGTCGGCGTCGAACGTGGCCCCGCGCTTTTGGCGTTGTGCAGCACAGCGGCAGCCAGGGTTGGCTGTTCAATCATTGCTGTCCGCTGATTTGAGGGACACTGGTTACGGCACCTCGGCGACAACCCCGAGAGGAGGCAACACCCATGGCTCGCGATCAAGGCGCAGACGAAGCGCGAGAATATGAGCCGGGGCAACCCGGCATGTACGAGCTTGAGTTCCCGGCGCCTCAGCTGTCGTCGTCCGACGGCCGTGGTCCGGTGTTGGTGCACGCTTTGGAAGGTTTCTCCGACGCCGGCCATGCGATCCGGCTGGCCGCCGCCCACCTCAAGGCGGCCCTGGACACAGAGCTGGTCGCGTCCTTCGCGATCGATGAACTACTGGACTACCGCTCGCGGCGGCCATTAATGACTTTCAAGACCGATCATTTCACCCACTCCGATGATCCTGAGCTAAGCCTGTATGCGCTGCGCGACAGCATCGGCACCCCATTTCTGCTGCTGGCGGGTTTGGAGCCGGACCTGAAGTGGGAGCGGTTCATCACCGCCGTCCGATTGCTGGCCGAGCGCCTGGGTGTACGGCAGACCATCGGCCTGGGCACCGTCCCGATGGCCGTTCCGCACACACGACCGATCACGATGACCGCTCATTCCAACAACCGGGAGCTGATCTCCGATTTTCAACCGTGGATCTCCGAAATCCAGGTCCCGGGTAGCGCTTCCAACCTACTGGAATACCGGATGGCCCAGCACGGTCATGAGGTCGTCGGGTTCACCGTGCACGTCCCGCACTATCTCACGCAGACCGACTATCCCGCGGCCGCCCAAGCGCTGCTCGAACAAGTGGCCAAGACCGGTTCTCTGCAGCTGCCGCTGGCCGCGCTAGCCGAAGCAGCCGCAGAGGTCCAGGCCAAGATCGACGAGCAGGTCCAGGCAAGCGCCGAAGTGGCTCAAGTGGTGGCGGCCCTTGAGCGCCAGTACGATGCCTTCATCGACGCTCAGGAGAACAGGTCGTTGCTAACGCGCGACGAAGATCTGCCGAGCGGCGACGAGCTCGGTGCCGAGTTTGAGCGGTTCCTGGCTCAGCAGGCCGAGAAGAAGTCCGACGACGACCCGACCTAACGCCGCGAAAGCGGCCCACAAAACGGCCCCAGTCGGCCCGACAACAAGATTGGCGAGGATGACCGAGCGGAAGCGAAATCTTCGGCCAGTGCGCGACGTGGCACCGCCTACGCTGCAGTTCCGCACCGTCCACGGTTATCGGCGGGCATTCCGGATCGCCGGTTCCGGGCCGGCGATTCTGCTTATCCACGGGATAGGTGACAATTCCACCACCTGGAATGGGGTGCACGCCAAGCTCGCCCAACGATTCACCGTCATCGCTCCGGATCTACTGGGCCACGGGCAATCCGACAAGCCGCGTGCCGACTATTCGGTTGCGGCTTACGCCAACGGCATGCGGGACCTCCTCAGCGTGCTCGACATCGAGCGGGTGACCATCGTGGGCCATTCGCTCGGCGGCGGGGTAGCAATGCAATTCGCCTACCAGTTCCCTCAGCTAGTCGACCGACTGATCCTGGTCAGCGCGGGCGGTGTCACCAAGGACGTCAACATCGTCTTCCGGTTGGCCTCGTTGCCCATGGGCAGCGAGGCTATGGCCTTGCTACGGTTGCCGCTGGTGCTGCCGGCAGTGCAAATCGCCGGGCGGATCGTGGGTAAGGCCATCGGTACCACCAGCTTGGGGCACGACCTGCCCAATGTGCTGCGCATTTTGGACGACCTGCCAGAGCCGACGGCTTCTGCGGCGTTCGGCCGCACCCTGCGGGCAGTGGTGGACTGGCGGGGGCAGATGGTCACCATGCTGGACCGATGCTATTTGACCGAAGCCATCCCGGTACAGATCATCTGGGGCACAAAGGATGTCGTGCTGCCAGTCCGTCACGCTCACATGGCGCATGCCGCCATGCCGGGCTCGCAATTGGAGATTTTCGAGGGCTCGGGACATTTCCCGTTTCACGACGACCCTGCGCGCTTCATCGACATCGTCGAACGCTTCATGGACACCACTGAGCCCGCCGAATACGACCAGGCCGCGCTGCGCGCGTTGCTTCGCCGGGGTGGCGGCGAAGCAACCGTCACCGGCTCGGCAGACACCCGTGTTGCAGTACTGAACGCCATCGGGTCCAACGAACGCAGCGCTACCTGATCACCACCGGGTCTGTTAGGGCTCTTCCCCAGGTCGTACAGTCGGGCCATGGCCATTGAGGTTTCGGTGTTGCGGGTTTTCACCGATTCAGACGGGAATTTCGGTAATCCGCTGGGGGTGATCAACGCCAGCAAGGTCGAACACCGCGACAGGCAGCAGCTGGCAGCCCAATCGGGCTACAGCGAAACCATATTCGTCGATCTTCCCAGCCCCGGCTCAACCACCGCACACGCCACCATCCATACTCCCCGCACCGAAATTCCGTTCGCCGGACACCCGACCGTGGGAGCGTCCTGGTGGCTGCGCGAGAGGGGGACGCCAATTAACACGCTGCAGGTGCCGGCCGGCATCGTCCAGGTGAGCTACCACGGTGATCTCACCGCCATCAGCGCCCGCTCGGAATGGGCACCCGAGTTCGCCATCCACGACCTGGATTCACTTGATGCGCTTGCCGCCGCCGACCCCGCCGACTTTCCGGACGACATCGCGCACTACCTCTGGACCTGGACCGACCGCTCCGCTGGCTCGCTGCGCGCCCGCATGTTTGCCGCCAACTTGGGCGTCACCGAAGACGAAGCGACCGGTGCCGCGGCCATCCGGATTACCGATTACCTCAGCCGTGACCTCACCATCACCCAGGGCAAAGGATCGTTGATCCACACCACCTGGAGTCCCGAGGGCTGGGTTCGGGTAGCCGGCCGAGTTGTCAGCGACGGTGTGGCACAACTCGACTGACGTAGAGCTCAGCGCTGCCGATGCAACACGGCGGCAAGGTGATCCTGCAGGGGTTGCCCGACCGCGCGCATCTGCAACGAGTACGAAAGCTCGTCGCCGTCGATGCGGTAGGAACGGTCAAGGGCGGTCACCTCTTTTGCGGTCGGGGCCAATCCGATCGACCCATCCGCGCGTGTGGACAATTCGAGTTCGATGACGTCACCGGTCACCGAATAGGTTCCAACCTCAATTTCGGTGATGCCGCTTGGATGGGCGAGAACGAGTTCAACGCAGCCCGGTCGGCAAACGCGGAGATACCCCGTCTCGGAATGCAGCGGCTTCCCGTCAGCTACCGCCCTGGTCTGCTGTGTGTACGTCAGAAACGGTTTACCCACATGGGCGAATACGACTTCCTCGAGGTATTCGAACGGCCGGATGGTGGGGTACTTGCCCGCACCGCGACCCGCCCAACTCCCCAGGAGGGGTGACAGCGCCTGCAGGGCAGGGGCCAGATCTCGGGTCATCGCCCGCTTGCGGGGGACAGGCATGCGGGAAGCCTAGCGCCGCGAGATCGGTCAGCTGTGGGCTGATAGGTTGCGGTGCGCGCGAAGCGCCTCAATCTCGCGCGCGAAATCGTCCGCGGAAGAAAACGACCGGTAGACCGACGCGAACCGTAGGTAGGCCACCTCGTCAAGCTCGCGCAACGGGCCCAGGATAGCCAGGCCGACATCGTGACTCGGAATCTCCGGCGACCCCGCGGCACGCACCGAATCCTCGACTTGCTGAGCCAGCAGGTTCAACGCATCGTCGTCGACCTGGCGTCCCTGGCACGCCCGGCGCACACCGCTGATCACCTTTTCCCTGCTGAAGGGTTCGGTAACGCCACTGCGCTTGACTACGGCCAGCACCGCGGTCTCTACGGTGGTGAATCGTCGTCCACATTCGGGGCACGACCTCCGGCGCCGGATCGCCTGGCCTTCATCGGTTTCCCGGGAATCGATCACCCGCGAATCGGGATGCCGGCAGAACGGGCAATGCATGGCCGCTCCTTTGCCGTCTTGACATCCGGGTATCACAGACGACTCCGAGCGTACCTGTGTGCTCCCGCGGGTAGCCACTGCAGTCACGACTGATGCGCATATTGCGTCGCGGTCACCCAGTAACGTTGACACAGAACGGTTTTCGCGGACACCGGGATGGCCTCAGCCAACCGGAGCGATCAGCGTCTGACCCACGGCCAATGCCGGTGTCTGCAGGCCGTTGAGTTCACGGATGCGGTCGGCAACCTGGCGGGTCGGAGCGTTCGGCGCCACCCGGACCGCCACGTCATGCAGGGACTCCCCCGTTTCCACCCGTACCACGGCAAGCCTGTCGGGCACCCGACCGGTCGAATCGGCCGACCCGTCGGCCGAACCGCCGGTGATCATCTGCCCGAACTGCGCCACCATACCAAGCCAGAGAGTAATCGCCGCGGCAAGCAGAGCCAGCCCCACCGTCGTGGCCGGCGGGACGGGCCTGCTGCCATGCCCAGTCCTCGACATCCCGACCCCGGTGCGGTGGTAGCGCAGCGGCGCACCCCCCGGCCTCGATCGGCCGGGCCTGCGCGATTGCGCCGGCTCAGCGCGGCGCCAGCGAGGTCCATCGAGCGGGCCCCGCAGATTGAGCGGATCGGGGGTATGCGGTGGCCGGACCGGTGTCATGTTCGCTCCTCCAACTCAGACGGTAATCGCTCGCGTGTTCGACACTGTAGTCACTCATGTGTTCGATATCCGAACATTTGATCGAAGCGTGTCGCACGCGCAAAACGGTAGACCACACCACCGACACGTTTCGGTTGGAGCCGGACTTCCGGCGCGAAGGCCCAGCCACTCCTCGTGCCCTCCCGCGACCGGAACACGCCTGTCGAACACATGTTTGATTCTTGGTGCGAATGCGACTACATTCATTGCCATGAACGACAGCAACGACACCTCGGTTGCCGGCGGAGCCGCTGGTGCGGACAGCCGGGTGCTGTCCGCAGATTCGGCGCTGACCGAGCGGCAACGCACTATTCTCGACGTCATCCGCGCGTCGGTCACTAGCCGCGGATATCCGCCGAGCATCCGGGAAATCGGCGACGCCGTTGGTCTGACGTCGACGTCTTCGGTGGCGCACCAGCTGCGCACCCTGGAGCGCAAGGGCTACCTACGCCGTGACCCGAACCGCCCCCGCGCCGTCAATGTGCGCGGTGCCGACGACGCCGCCCTACCGCCGGTGACCGAAGTGGCCGGCTCGGACGCCTTACCGGAACCCACCTTTGTCCCTGTCCTGGGACGTATCGCGGCCGGCGGCCCGATCCTTGCCGAGGAAGCCGTTGAAGACGTCTTCCCGCTGCCGCGTGAGCTGGTTGGCGAGGGCACCCTGTTCCTGCTCAAGGTGATCGGTGACTCGATGGTCGAAGCCGCGATCTGCGACGGTGACTGGGTGGTGGTGCGACAGCAGAACGTCGCCGACAACGGCGACATCGTTGCGGCCATGATCGACGGTGAGGCCACCGTCAAGACGTTCAAACGCGCCGGCGGTCAGGTGTGGTTGATGCCGCACAACCCGGCCTTCGATCCCATCCCGGGCAACGACGCGACGGTGCTGGGCAAGGTCGTCACGGTGATCCGCAAGGTCTGATGCTGATCCGCGTGCAGGCTGTCAATCCGCCCTAATGAAGCCGTTGACTTGTGCCACTTCTTCACTGGCGAACCAGAGTTCGGCCAGCGTGTCGTGGTATAGCGCACTGCCGGGTGGGTAATACAGGCCGAAGCTCACACTGGCTTTGACGGGATAGCCGTTCGGCATCTGGTATGGGTCCTCGAGCGGCAGATGAATTGCCGGGCGCACGCCCGCACTCGGCGGTTCCGGCGGTTCTGCGGCCGCGTGCCGCCCGCCTCTGTCTTCAGCTGCGGATACAGCCGCCGCCGGCAACCCAGTGTCAGCAAGATCGGCAGCGTGGACATCGGGCGGCACCGCTTCAGGCGCCACTGCTTCCGGAACAAAGGCTTGCGGAACGAAAGTCTCCAGAACCACTCGCTCAGGAACAATGAGATCGGGACCGACTTCGGAAAGGTCGGCCTGCGACACAACGGGTGTCGGCGTGGTGTCCACCGCATCGGTGTCTTCCTCCTCGACCCCGACGTTGCTGGGGCCGGACAGCAAGTCGCTGCCGTAGCCCTCCTCACCCGGAAGATGCTCGGCATCACCGACAGCCGCCCCGGCGCCGCGCGGCCAGCTGACCCGCGGTGTGGACCCGGCGTCCGGCGCCACAGGTTCCGGCGGGAACTGGTCGCCGAAACCGAAATGCTCTGAACCGAAGTCCTCGTCGGGCGGCCAGTCTCCATCAGCGGCGGTACCGTACTCGACATCCCCAGCGCGGTCATCGTCGTAAGCAGCGGCGTCGTACCCACGTCGACGCCGACGCAATCCGAACACCACCAACGCCACCATCACGACCAGGAGCACCCCCAGGGCGGCGGCCCCTAACCACCACCAATGCCAGGTGAACTTCTTGCCGGGTGGGGGCATCGCCGAAGTACTTGGCTGGTTCTGCCCTGACACCTGCAGACCGGACAGCAAGGGCGCTAGGTTAGCGGGATCCGTAGTGAATGTGTTTTTTGCACGGTTCCACGAAATCATGCCGCCGGTGAATTTCTGTGAGACAACATCGCCGTCGACGGTCTGGTCGCCGACCGGGGCGCCGAGCTTGCCGTTGGGGCCGCGCAGCTTGTCCCACGCGGCCACCATGGCTCCGCGCACGACGAACGCGCCGTGGTCCGGAGTCCAGAAAATCACCGGCTTGTCGGCCGCGGAGAACCTGACGATCCGGCTGGAGGGCCCAAAACCACCATCAGTTTCGTTGGCGATGGGGAAACCCAAGTCGCTGCTGACCGGTCCGCCCAGCGACTCGTACTTCGCCAGGATTTCACCCTCGACGGCGTTTGCACCGGTTGCCGGGCTGAAGAAGACCTTGCCACCGACGAAGTCCTGGGCGATACCGTCTCCGCCGATCGGGTACTGCCCACCCTTCTTGGCGCCCAGCGGACCTGCGGCACCACCTGCTGCGCGCCAGGCCATGTTGATCGCCGCGGAAGGATCGATCGCTACCTGCAAACCCTTCAGCTGCTCGGCCAGCACCGCCGGAACGGTGGTGAACTCCTTGGTTGCCCGGTTCCAGGAGACTTCACCACCGCTGAACTTCTGGGCGGTGACCTCGCCGTCGTAGGTTTCATCCCCGACCGGGGCACCCAGCACGCCACCCGAGCTGCCGAGCTTGTCCCACGCGGCATTCAGCGCGCCGCGCACGACGAACGCACCGTGTTCAGGCGTCCAGAAAATCACCGGGTTGTCGGCCGCGGAGAACGTGCTCACGCGACTGTCGGGTCCGGCAAGGCCGGGCACCTCGTTGATGGTCGGGAATCCCAGATCGCTGTCGGCTGCACCGCCCAGCGACTCGTATTTGTCCAGGAGCGGGCCGTAGAGGTATTTGGCACCGGTGGCCGGGGTGAAAAACATCTTGCCGCCGGCGAAGTCCAGGGCGAACCCGTCGCCTATCGGGTAAACGTCACCTTTCCGGACACCAAGTGTTGAAGTGTCACCACCCGCCTTCTCCCACGCGGCCATCATGGCGTCCTCGGCATCGCCCATCGGCGAAGCCGCCACCGTGGGCGCCAGCAACACGGCGGTCACCGCCGTGGCCGCCAAGCCGAGCAGCGTACGCCCGATCAGCGTGCTCAATTGACCTCTCTGCCCGTTCACCAAGCCTCCCAGCCGATGCCCTGCCTAGCCCGCCAGCCGGTGGATCTCCCACCGTGGGCCGGTCCCCGCTGCGGTCCGTATTGTCCCCGGGCTCGCATAACATTGCTCCGGCGAACGACGATTGCGAAGTCCAATCGCAAATATTACGAAAACGGATACCCAGCCGATGTCAAATTGATGCCGGGGCACGCTGCTGTGGTGAGCAACCGGGCTGCAGCCCGGGCCGGGTTTGCGTTACCGTGCCGGAAACGACAACCGGACTGATGCGGTGAGAGGAATCCCGGCTGACATGGGTGCTTCCGGCCTGGTCTGGACCCTCACCATCGTCCTGATCGCCGGCTTGATGTTGGTCGACTACGTCCTCCACGTACGCAAGACCCATGTACCGACGTTACGTCAGGCCGTCATCCAGTCGGCGACCTTCGTGGGGATAGCGATCCTGTTCGGCATCGCAGTGGTGGTGTTCGGCGGCTCAGAGCTGGCGGTCGAATATTTCGCCTGCTACCTGACCGACGAAGCCCTGTCGGTCGACAACCTGTTCGTATTTCTGGTCATCATCAGCAGCTTCGGGGTGCCTCGTCTCGCGCAACAAAAGGTGCTGTTGTTCGGTATCGCGTTTGCGCTCGTCACGCGCACCGGATTCATCTTCGTCGGCGCCGCGCTCATCGAGAACTTCAACTCGGCCTTTTACCTGTTCGGCCTGGTCCTACTGGTCATGGCGGGCAACCTCGCCAGACCCACCGGGCTAGAAAGCCGCGACGCCGAAACGCTCAAGAGGTCCGTCATTATCCGGCTAGCCGACCGCTTCTTGCGGACCTCACAGGACTACAACGGAGACCGGTTGTTCACGGTCTCGAACAACAAGCGAATGATGACCCCGTTGTTGCTGGTCATGATCGCCGTGGGTGGCACTGACATACTATTTGCGTTCGATTCGATTCCAGCACTTTTCGGCCTGACCCAAAACGTCTATCTGGTGTTCGCCGCCACCGCGTTCTCGCTGTTGGGCCTGCGCCAGCTGTACTTCTTGATCGACGGCCTGCTGGATCGGCTAGTCTATCTGTCTTACGGGTTGGCCGTGATTCTTGGCTTCATCGGCGTCAAACTGATGCTGGAAGCATTGCACGACAACAAGATTCCGTTCATCAACGGCGGCAAGCCGGTCCCGACCGTGGAGGTGAGCACCACCCAGTCGTTGACGGTGATCATCATCGTCCTGCTGATCACGACCGCGGCGTCGTTCTGGTCGGCGCGCGGACGGGCGCAGAACGCCATGGCGAGGGCCCGGCGGTATGCAACCGCATACCTCGACCTGCACTATGAGACCGAGTCGGCCGAACGCGACAAGATCTTTACCGCACTGCTGGCCGCTGAACGCCAGATCAACACTCTCCCAACGAAATACCGCATGCAGCCCGGACAGGACGACGACCTGATGACGCTGCTGTGCAGGGCCCATGCCGCGCGCGACGCGCACATGTGAGCCCGCGCTAGCTGAGGGCTAGCTGCGCCTAAACACCCAAGCCACGACCGATGATCTCTTTCATGATCTCGGTCGTGCCACCGTAAATCGTCTGTACCCGCGAATCGAGATAGGCCCGGGCGACTGGGTATTCGCGCATGTAGCCGTACCCACCGTGCAGCTGCAGACAGCGGTCGTTCAGATACACCTGCTTCTCGGTGGCATACCACTTGGCCATGGCGGCCTGCTCTGCCGTCAACTTCCCCGCCAGGTGCAGCTTAATGAATTCGTCGACCATGATGCGCACCACAGTGGCCTCGGTTGCCAGCTCAGCCAGCAAGAATCGGCTGTTCTGGAAGCTACCGATCGACCTGCCGAACGCCTTGCGCTCCTTGGCGTACTGCAGTGTCTGCTCCAGCACGGATTCCATCCCCGCGGCCGCCATGATGGCGATCGAGATCCGTTCTTGCGGCAGGTTCTGCATCAAGTAGATGAACCCCATCCCCTCCTGGCCGAGCAGGTTTTCGGCTGGAACCGCCACGTCGGTGAAGGACAGCTCGGCGGTGTCCTGGGCGTCCAACCCGATCTTGTCCAGCTGGCGGCCGCGTTCGAATCCAGCCATGCCGCGTTCGACGACCAACAAACTGAACCCTTGCGCACCCTTTTCGGGATCCGTCTGCGCCACCACGATCACTAGGTCTGAATTGATCCCGTTGGTGATGAACGTCTTTGACCCGTTTAGCACGTAATGATCACCGTGTTTGACGGCACGGGTGGTGATACCTTGCAGGTCACTACCGGTTCCGGGCTCGGTCATCGCGATCGCGGTGATCAATTCCCCGGTGCAGAAGTTGGGAAACCAGCGCCGCTTCTGCTCTTCGGTGGCCAGCGCCAGCAAGTACGGCGCCACGATGTCGTTGTGCAGGCCAAAACCGATCCCGCTGTACCGTCCGGCGCAGGTTTCCTCGGTGATGACCGTGTTGTACCGGAAGTCCGCGTTACCCCCACCGCCATACTCCTCGGGCACCGCCATGCCCAGAAATCCCTGCTTGCCGGCCTCCAGCCACACGCCGCGGTCGACGATCTTGGTCTTTTCCCATTCATCGTGATAGGGCGCGACGTGGCGATCGAGGAACGCCCGGTAAGACTCGCGAAACAACTCATGTTCGGGTTCGAAAAGTGTGCGCTGGTACTTGGTGGCACTGCCCATGGATGCCCTCCGGGGAAGAAAATTCTGGTGCCCAACAATACCAACCGGGCGGTTGGTCGGCAGGTAGCCGGGGCGCGCCAGCCGCCGCGAGCGTAACGCCACGGCGAGCTTGCGTGCACCGAATTCGCCGTGGCGTTACGCTCGCGGCGCAAACTCGCGCAAGGTGGCAGCCAGCGCCTCCGGGACACGGGCCTTGATCCGGGTGCCCTCGGGCTTGTGCTCCGCCTGCTGTATCCGCCCATCGGCGTGCACACGGGCCACCAGGTCGCCGCGGTCGTACGGGATCACCACGTCGACGGCGGTGTCGGCGGGCACAACCAGCTCGGCCATCCGCCGTCGGAGCGCATCGATACCGTCGCCGGTGCGGGCGGAAACGAACACCGCGCCGGGCAGCCCGTGCCGCAGCTTGGCCAGCATCAGGTCGCTAGCGACGTCAACCTTGTTCACTACCAGCAGCTCGGGCGGCGGATCGCCGTCATGGTCGGCGATCACCTCGGAGATCACCTGACGGACCGCGTCGATCTGGGCTAGCGGGTGGCCGTCGGATCCGTCCACGACGTGGACCAATAGATCGGCGTGCACGACCTCCTCCAGCGTGGAGCGAAACGCCTCGACCAACTGGGTGGGCAGGTGCCGCACAAAGCCGACGGTGTCGGTGAGCACGACTGGCCTACCGTCACCGAACTCCGCGCGCCTGGTGGTGGGTTCCAGGGTGGCAAACAGCGCGTCCTGTACCAGCACCCCGGCCCCGGTCAGCGCGTTGAGCAGGCTGGACTTACCCGCGTTGGTGTAGCCGACAATCGCGATCGACGGCACGTCACTGTGCCGGCGACGGCTGCGCTGGGTGTCGCGGACCTGTTTCATGGCCCTGATGTCGCGCCGTAACTTGGCCATCCGCTCGCGGATGCGGCGTCGGTCAGTCTCGATCTTGGTCTCACCGGGACCGCGCAGACCCACCCCGCCACCACTGCCACCGGCGCGACCGCCCGCCTGCCGTGACATCGACTCACCCCAGCCGCGCAGCCGCGGCAGCATGTACTCCATCTGAGCCAGCGACACCTGGGCTTTGCCCTCCCTGCTGGTGGCATGCTGGGCAAAGATGTCGAGGATCAGCGCGGTGCGGTCAATAACCTTAACCTGCACAGCCTTTTCCAAGGCGGTCAACTGCGCCGGCGACAGTTCGCCGTCGCAGATGACGGTGTCGGCGCCGGTCGCCACGATCACTTCGCGGAGTTCGGCCGCTTTGCCCGAGCCGATGTAGGTCGACGGGTCGGGCTTGTCGCGACGCTGGATGAGTCCTTCGAGCACCTGGGAGCCGGCGGTTTCGGCCAATGCCGCCAGCTCGGCCAGGCTTGCCCGGTTGTCAGCCGCGCTGCCCTCGGTCCATACTCCCACCAACACCACCCGCTCCAGGCGCAGCTGGCGGTACTCCACCTCGGAGACGTCGGCAAGCTCGGTCGACAACCCGGCAACCCGGCGCAGCGCCGATCTGTCCTCGAGTGCGAGCTCACCGAGGCTCGGTGTGAAGTCCGAAAGGCCCGTCTGGGGCGGATCTGGATATGTCATAGCCAGTACCCGATGGTGGCACGTGGCAGCTGGCCGCGCATCTGAATTTGCCGGCATAAGCCGCTGCCTGGGATCACCCCATCGCGTTCCACCAATCGTCAGCGAGATCTCCGCGGGCCACCAACACTGACGGCCCACGCAGGAAGCTGGTGGCATCGGTGACGGTAACCACGACCTCTCCGCCCGGCACGTGCACGGTGAGCGTTCCGGTCGGCGAGCCCACCGCCGCCAACGCGGCGACCGCGGCCGCAACCGTCCCGGTGCCACACGAGCGGGTTTCCCCCACGCCGCGTTCGTGAACCCGCATCCAGACCGCCCCGTCGACCGGCGCGGTGAGTACCTCGACATTGACCCCGTCGGGGAACTGCGCACCATCGAAACTCACCGGCGCACCCACGTCCAATGCCGCCAGGCCGTCGACGGTCAGCTGGGAATCCACGCACGCCAGATGCGGGTTACCCACATCGACGGCCAGGCCGTGAAACCGCCTGCCACCAACAACAGCCTCCCCTGCGCCCAATCTGTTGGCCTTGCCCATGTCGACGGAGACGTCGGCGTAGGCCGCCTCGACGTGGTGGCAGGTGACTGGTCGCGGTCCGGCCAGTGACCCTACGACGAACTCGTCGCGAACCTCCAGGCCACTGGCACGCAAGTAGTGCGCGAACACTCGCACACCGTTGCCGCACATCTGGGCTGCCGACCCGTCGGCGTTGCGGTAATCCATGTACCAGTCGGTCACGCGGACACCCTCGGGCAGGCTGTCCAGCACTCCTACCGCCTGGGCGGCTCCGGCGGTCGTAACCCGCAACACCCCGTCGGCGCCCAGCCCCTTCCGCCGGTCGCACAATGCCGCCACCCGGGCAGCGGTGAGCACCAACTCGGCGTCGACGTCAGGCAGCAACACGAAGTCGTTCTGGGTACCGTGGCCCTTCGCGAAGATCATCTGCGCCACTCCTCAATCACCAGATCAGGTTACGTGCCGCCATAACCGCACGGCGTCGTCGACCAGTCGTGCGCGGTCCGGTGAGCTGGCCACACCGGCGTCGAGCCAGTGCACCCGGTGGTCTCGGCGAAACCAGGACCGCTGCCGTCGCACGTAGCGGCGGGTGCCCAGGTACGTCTGCTCCCGCGCGGCGCGCATCATGTCAGCTCCAGCACCGGCGTCCAGAGCGGCTATTACCTGCGCGTAGCCCAGCGCGCGTGACGCGGTGACCCCCTCGCGCAGACCATTGCGGAGCAGAGTGCGTACCTCTTCAACCAGGCCCTGATCAAACATCAGGTCGGTGCGACGGGCCAACCGCTCGTCGAGAATCGTTGTCTGACAGTCCAACCCGACGATAACCGTGTCCCACCGCGGCGCACCGATGCGTGGCGCGGACGCGGCAAATGGCTGCCCGGTGAGTTCGACCACCTCGAGCGCCCGCACCGTGCGCCGGGCATCTGTGGGCAGGATTGCCGCGGCTGCAGCCGGGTCTCGGCGGGCTAACTCGGCGTGCAGCCGATCCACCCCGACCTCGGCCAGACGCCGCTCCCATCTCGCGCGTACTGAAGGATCGGTTGCGGGAAACGACCAGTCGTCGAGCAGGGATTGGACATACAGCATCGAGCCGCCCACCACGACCGGCACCGCTCCCCGGGCTGCGATCGCCTCGATGTCCGCCGCGGCGGCCCGCTGGTAGCGCGCCACGGTCGCGGTTTCGGTGACATCCAGGACATCGAGTTGATGATGCGGGATGCCACGGCGCTCGCTGACGGGCAGCTTCGCCGTCCCGATGTCCATGCCGCGATACAGCTGCATCGCGTCGGCGTTCACGATCTCCACGCTCACCCTGGCGCCGAGCCGCGCGGCGACGTCGAGCGCCAACTGGGACTTGCCGGCGCCCGTCGGTCCGATAATCGCCAACGGTCTCACGGCTGCCAGACACCGGCGAAATACCCCACGCCGTGTGGCGCTCCTCGGTAGAACTCCTTGGCCGATCGCGGTCCTGGCTCGGCCAGGCCGGCCAGCACCTGAAATGCCACCCGCCCAAGCACCTGTGCGGGCAGCCGGGTCAAGACGGCGAGGTCGCCGCTGGCCAACGCGTCGTCGAGAGCCCGCTGCATACCGGCGCCGTCGGGGTCATAGCCGCCGGGAGCGCGGGGCGTCAGGGTGTTCAGGCCGTCGGCGACGACTAGTACCCCGATCGGATCGGGCTCCCGGTCGATGTCGGCTCGCAGTTGCCTGCCACGTGCCACCGCGGCATCGGAACCGTGGTCGCTGGCATAGACGTGGACCTGTGCCCTGGCCTCAGGCCGGGCCTGGCCCCGTACCCAGGCGGTAAGTAGCGCACACAGGGGTAATTCCACCGGAACGGCAACTCCGTCACCGTCCTGCGGCGCGAGCCCGACTCGCACGTCGGCGCCGAAGCCCGCAAAGGTGCCGACGTCGGTGGGGCGCACGACGTCGTCGGCGCGCCCGGTTCCGACAGCAATCCAGCTTTTCGGCAACAAGGAGGCCGCCGCGATCACCGCGGCCCCCAAATCGGCCAGCTCGGCAGCGGCGGCTCCGGCCAGTTCGGGAACCAACACCGGCGCGGACGGAACGATCCCGATGGCGCTCAACACAACACAAAGCTAACGCCTTGGCGGGCGGATTCGGCCTCGTGGAGCAACGGCTGCAAAGAGACCGTGCTGAGAGGCCGACACTGTCCCGCGCTCATTGGCCAGAGACGGTCAACGAACCGCAAGCTGGCCCGCGGCCCCCAATTCGCCGGCGGAAACCGTCATCATCGCGACCTCGTCACGGGCCAAGGCTACGGTCGCGACAACCACCACCACTACCGCTGCCACCAGCGCGACCAGGGCCACCCGGCCGGTGTGCAGCACCTCATCGAGCACGGTGATCCCCAGCACCGAAGCGATCACCGGCCTCGCCACGGTGATCGTCGGCAACGAGGCGGTTAGCGCGCCCACCCGCAACGACGACTGCTGAAGCATCAGCCCGATCGGTAGAACCAGGATCCAGGCATACAACTCGGGGGTCCGGATCAGTGTCGCGAACCCCTTGCCGAGCTCCGTCACGACCCCTTTGGTCAGCACGGTGAATACCGCCAACGTTGCCGACGACGCCACCGCCAGCAGCACCGCGGACAGCGAACCCGAGGCAATCCGTGCACCAACCACACAAAGCACCACCGCCGGAACAACCACGACAGCAACCACCGCCCAGGTCGAGAAGGGGGCCCGAGTAGTGCCGGCCGCCGGGTTGCCCGACATGACGATGACGGCCACCGCGCCGGCCAGCAATACCGCCCACATCCACTCCCTGGGAGTACAGCGGTGATGAGTCAACCGAGCATCGATCAGCAGCGCGAACAACAGTGCGGTGGCCTGCAGCGACTGCACCAACACCACCGAACCCATCGTCAGCGCAATGGCCTGCAGGGTGAAACTGGCGACTGCGGCCAGGCTGCCCAGCCACCACAGAGCGTGACGCAAAGAGAGGTGGAACAACGTGAAATGGCCGACATATTCTTCAGCGGTGACCTGTCGCGCGGACCGCTGAAGTGTCACATACCCGATCCCGGCCAGCAACGCGGCGCCCAGCGCCAGAATGGTCGCGAATTCGACGCTGGCCATAGGTGACCTCCCACCGACATTCGGCCCGGAAGCTGACTGATACATCTCGATTTAAGCAGTTGTTCAATGATGATGAACTGGCGCCAGACAAATATCACAACAAAACGTTGCGCGCAGACGCGTGCTTCGTCATCGGCTTCGGAATTCTGCGGCATATTCGCTGCGCCGGGATTGATGAGGAATTGCCATCATGGTGGCTCGGCCCCAAGTGCGGTCGGCGGGTCGGCCGTGCAATTGACCGTTGCTTACGGCCCTCAGCGCTTCCACGGGAGGTGCGCGAGTAACAGCTCGGTTCGGCCCCTTACTACCGGCGGCAGCTGGACCCCGACCTCGATCAGCTCTACGGATGGCGGAAAAGCACAGGGCCATGACACCCACGATCGGCAAATATCGCGACGAACAGTCTGTCAAGCGGCCTCAATACTTGCTTCAATACTGTTGGAAACGGTGGCAGGACCGGGTGAGGGCATCGGGCCGACCACATCGGTGCCGCTTCGCGCGGCAGATGCGCGGCATACGCGCGAAGGGTTGCAAGGTAGGTGACAAGCGCATGACGGCCGACGAGCCCCGCAGCGACGATTCGTCCGGGTCGGCCCCCCAACCGGCTGCCACGCCGGTGCCCCGCCCGGGACCGCGTCCCGGCCCCCGGCCGGTGCCGCGACCCACCTCCTACCCGGTGGGTGCGCACCCTCCCAGCGACCCGCACCGTTTCGGCCGTATCGACGACGACGGCACGGTGTGGCTGGTCAGTGCGAGCGGCGAGCGTATCGTCGGCTCCTGGCAGGCCGGCGATCCCGAAGCCGCGTTTGCCCATTTCGGCAGGCGATTCGATGACCTGAGCACCGAAATCATGCTGATGGACGAGCGGTTGGCGTCCGGCACCGGCGACGCACGCAAGATCAAAGCCCATGCGATCGCGCTGGCCGAAACGTTGCCGACGGCATGCGTGCTGGGCGATGTCGACGCGCTGGCAGACCGGTTGACAAGCATTCGTGATCGCGCGGAGGTCATCGCTGCCGCCGACCGCTCCAGACGCGAGGAACATCGAGCCGCCCAGACCGCCCGTAAAGAGGCGCTGGCCGCCGAAGCCGAGGAGCTGGCCGCCAACGCGACACAATGGAAGGTCGCCGGTGACCGGCTGCGGGCAATCCTCGATGAATGGAAGACGATTAGCGGTGTGGACCGCAAGGTCGATGACGCGCTGTGGAAGCGCTACTCGACGGCCCGCGATACGTTCAACCGGCGGCGAGGGTCCCACTTCGCCGAATTGGACCGTGAGCGATCCGGCGTCCGGCAAAGCAAGGAACGGCTTTGTGAACGGGCCGAGGAGTTGTCCGAGTCGACGGACTGGACCGCCACCAGCGCGGAGTTCCGCAAGCTGCTCGCCGACTGGAAAGCGGCGGGACGCGCGAGCAAGGATGTGGACGACGCCCTGTGGCGTCGCTTCAAGGCCGCGCAGGACTCCTTCTTCACGGCTCGCAATGCCGCCACCGCCGAGAAGGAGGCCGAGTTGCGAGCCAATGCCGACGCCAAGGAGGCGCTGCTGGCCGAAGCGGAGCGGCTCGACACGACAAACCACGAGGCCGCTCGAGCAGCGCTGCGGTCGATCGCCGAGAAGTGGGACGCGATCGGCAAGGTGTCGCGGGAGCGGGCCGCGGAGCTGGAGCGGCGACTACGCGCGGTCGAGAAAAAGGTGCGAGAAGCCGGCGAAGCGGATTGGTCCGACCCGCAGGCGCGGGCCCGCGCCGAGCAGTTCCGCGCCCGGGCCGAGCAGTTTGAACACCAGGCCGAGAAGGCAGCAGCGGCCGGTCGCACCAAGGAAGCCGACGAGGCGAAGGCGAACGCCGAACAATGGCGGCAGTGGGCCGAGGCAGCCGCCGACGCGTTGACCCGACGCCCCTAACGGTCGGTGCCGCGGTCGGGCGTTGTCCCGGCCTCGGAGTCCGTTTGCACGTGGTCCAGCAGCGTCTTGCACTGTTGTTGCGCGACGACGCGGCGACGCCGCTCCTCGGCTGCGAGCTGCACGATGGTGCGCGACCACACCACCTGGGCCCAGTGGAATGTCAACACGATCGCGGTGATCCAGGCGACGATGAGCCCGATACCGGGGCCGGGATGACCGGCGGCGACCGTCTGACGCGACCATACGGCCAGCAGCCCGGTACCGCTGGCCATCGCCGAACCCGCCAGCGCCACCCAAGCCAGCGCCCACCGCCGGGTGAGCAACGCCAGCATCGAGAAGCCAACGCCGAACACCAGCGCCAACCAGGCGAATACCCGCGAGGGCAGCGCGACGGCGGCCCTGCCGGCGCCGTGGCTGCTGAACAACACATCCCAGCCGCGCACGCTTCCGGTATGCGGCAGGATAAACGACCCCAACAGCACGAACACCAGGATTGCGACAACCAAAGCCCTCGCGCCTGGCTCGATTTCGCGCGCAACGCGGCGTTCTGCCGCCTCGATCTCAGCGCGGAGGGCGTCGAGATCCCCGGCGTCGTGTTCGTGGCTCATCATCTGCATCCTCCGGGCTTGGCCGCGCTGACCGGCAGCCCGACCCCAGGCATGCCCAGGCCGACGGCGCGCCCCGGCTGCCCGGCGGTGTGCGCGTCGCCGGCGCGGGTGCGGCGGTGGGTCAGGACGCCGGCGTCGGCGATGAGGTGGTGCGGCGCCGCTTCGGTGACCTTCGTGGTGATGACGTCGCCGGGACGCACGCGCGGCTGGCCGGCGGTGAAGTGCACCAGGCGCCCGTCGCGCGCCCGCCCGCTCATGCGCGCCGTGACGGTGTCCTTGCGCCCTTCCCCGGTGGCCACCAGCACCTCGACGGCCTGCCCGACCAGGGCGCGGTTGGCTTCCAGCGAGATTTGCTCCTGCAGCGCGATCAGGCGTTCATAGCGTTCCTGCACAACGGCTTTCGGCAGCTGTCCGTCGAGTTGCGCGGCCGGTGTCCCGGGCCGCTTGGAGTATTGGAAGGTAAATGCGGCCGCGAAGCGGGCCCGGCGCACCACGTCGAGCGTGGCCGCGAAGTCCTCTTCGGTCTCCCCGGGGAAACCGACGATCAGATCGGTGGTAATCGCGGCATGCGGGATGGCCGCCCGCACGCGCTCGATGATGCCGAGGTAGCGCTCGGCACGATAGGACCGCCGCATCGCGCGCAGGATCCGGTCGGATCCGGACTGTAGCGGCATGTGCAGCGCGGGGCAGACGTTGCGCGTCTGCGCCATCGCCTCGATGACGTCGTCGGTGAATTCGGCCGGGTGTGGGGAGGTGAACCGGACCCGCTCCAGCCCGTCGATGTCTCCGCAGGCCCGCAGCAACTCGGCGAAAGCTCCCCGATTACGGGGCAATGCGGGGTCGGCGAACGAGACGCCGTAGGCGTTGACGTTTTGGCCGAGCAGGGTGACTTCGAGCACACCGTCGTTCACCAAGGACCGCACCTCGGCCAGGATGTCTGCCGGGCTGCGGTCGACCTCCCTACCCCGCAGCGACGGGACGATGCAGAACGTGCAGCTGTTGTTGCAGCCCACCGAGATGGAAACCCACGCGGCATAGGCAGATTCGCGGGAGCTGGGCAGCGACGACGGGAACTGTTGCAGCGCCTCGGCGATTTCGACCTGGGCGACCTTGTTGTGCCGGGCGCGCTCCAGCAGCGTGGGCAAAGACCCGATGTTGTGGGTGCCGAAGACAACGTCTACCCACGGCGCCCTGCGCAGCACGGCGTCGCGGTCTTTTTGCGCCAGGCAGCCACCGACCGCGATTTGCATGTCGGGATTGGCGCGCTTGCGCGGGGCCAGATGGCTGAGGTTGCCGTACAGCCTGTTGTCGGCGTTCTCGCGGACGGCGCAGGTGTTGAACACCACGACGTCGGCCTCGGAACCGTCGGTCGCCCTCCGGTAGCCGGCCGCTTCCAGCAGACCCGCCAGCCGCTCGGAGTCGTGGACGTTCATCTGACAGCCGTAGGTGCGGACCTGATAGGTGCGCGCTGGCGCTCGCCGCACGGGCGGCCCGGCGCCCTCGCCGGTCACCCCCGCGGCGGCATCGTGCGCCACCATCGAAGTCACGGGGCCATGGTACGGCGGCTGGGCGGCTCGCGGCCCAGCGGATGGTGTCGCCTCGTCGCAGCATCGGGCTAGCGGGGACGCGCTCGACACGGTGGCCGATCACGGCTTCGCTGCACACCGGCTCGAAGAAGTCGGCCACGCGCATGAGGTAGTCGCGTCGTCACCGACACTATGGCTCGCTTGCCTCTAAAGCATCGCTTATGCCACAGACCAGACTTGTCGGAGCCGCTGTCTAGCATCGGGGACCGGGTGCTCGGCGCGGACAAACGTCATGAAGGGAATCGATAATGTCGGATCGCTCAGCGATCGAATGGACGGGGGCAACCTGGAACCCGGTCACCGGATGCGACCGTGTATCGCCGGGATGTGACCACTGCTACGCAATGACGTTAGCGAAGCGGCTAAAGGCGATGGGCTCCGACAAGTATCAAACCGATGGTGACCCCAGAACCTCCGGTCCGGGATTTGGCGTCACCATCCATCCCCGCAGTCTTGACGAGCCGTTCCGGTGGCGAAGCCCCCGCACAGTGTTCGTGAACTCGATGGCGGACCTATTTCACGCCAGGGTGGCGCTCTGGTTCATTAGGGAAGTGTTCGAGGTGATGCGAGCCACACCACAGCACACTTACCAGATCTTGACCAAGCGCAGCCTGCGACTGCGTCGCCTCGCTCACAAGCTGGAGTGGCCCTCGAACGTTTGGATGGGGGTGTCGGTGGAAAATGTCGACGCCTTCCGCCGTATCGAGGACCTACGACAGGTGCCCGCAGCAGTAAGGTTCCTCTCCTGCGAGCCATTACTCGGGCCCCTGGACGGAATAAATCTAGGTTCGATTGATTGGGTTATCGCCGGAGGCGAATCTGGTCCAAATTTCCGCCCGATCGATCCACAATGGGTTCGCCATATTCGCGATACCTGTACTGCCGCTGATGTCCCATTCTTCTTCAAGCAATGGGGCGGTAGAACACCAAAGGCATTTGGACGTGAACTCGACGGACGTTGTTGGGATGAAATGCCGCTTATTGAGATTAGAAACCCGGATCCTCGGACCACCAGCCGCGTGCACGCGGATCCCATGTTGGCGACGGCGCCCACAGAATCTGCCCAGCGTTCGAATCCTGGACAGCTAGTTCGCCAACGCTGAATAATCCCATCTCGCCACGGTCCTCGGACTCCTTCTGCTGTTTCGCGCTCTTGGCTTGCCGCATCATCTCTGGCTCCTTTTGAGCCGCCCGGTTGTACAGGTGGCACATGATCGCATCTCCGGCCCAGTGATCGGTCGCGAACACCATGTCAAAGATTGTGACCTTATTGTGCATCTGCATGGGAATACGATGCGAATACTTGTATCCCAGCTCATACTCCAGCTTGACGCGCATGAGATTAACCATCTCGGCACGGTAGGCAGGCGCAGTTAGATGGTGGCGCCATCGCGCTGCCTGTATCCGCTTCCAATCCGCGTCTCCGTACATGCGGGTGACCTGCTCGATAAACAGTTCCGCGTTCGTGCCCTTCACGCCCCGCGCGATCATGGTGGGTGACATCAACATCCATAGTTCGGTCTTGAGGTTACGAGGGTTCTGGCGAAAGGCGGCGACCTTATTGATCGTTTCCCAATGGACTTCAGCGGCCTGTTGGTCGATGAAAGCGAAGGTGGGCGCCCACCGCCAAGGGCCTAGTTCGGCAAGTGTTTCATCGATTGTTACGTTGGAATCGCCGGCCACAACGCGGTACCTACCGTCACCGGGAAAGCGGGTCCGAAGGGCGACGTCCAATTCAGAGGCAAGCGGGTTAAGCTCGCAAAACCGGAGCCGCGTGAAAGGTGGATCGGCTTTCATAGCGATAAGAGAAGAGCCATCAAATTTCTCTCCCATGTCGCGGTCTATGTTCTCGGGCTGGCCCGCCATCAAGTCGAGGTAAATTCGTTCACGAGAAGTCTGACTAGCCCTGTTGAAGGCCGGGAGGTACCCGGCAAGTATCTCCAGTTTGTTTCGCGTCCAATATGACCATTCTCTAGCCATCGAATCCCTTTAGACGCGTCGGCGCTCCCGCTCGGCGGCCAGCTCGGCGATAACCACCTCGCACGCCAAGGTCTGGCCGTACCCACGGCGCGCCAACATCGCCACCAGCCTGCGGCTCACCCGCGCTTCGTCGGTGCCGTCGTCGATCAGCACCTCCCGCCGCAGCCTGGCCCGTACCAGCTTTTCCGCCCGCCCCCGTTCGGCACCGGCGTCGATGCCCCCGAGCACCGTGGTGATCACGTCGTCGTCGACGCCCTTGGCGTGCAGCTCGGCAGCCAACGCGCGCTTGCTCTTTGCTGCGTTCGCCCGCCTGGACTGAACCCATTGTTCGGCGAAGTCGGTGTCATCCACCAGGCCAACGGCGGCCAGCCGATCCAATACCCGGTTGCCGATGTCTTCGGGGTAGCCGCGCTTGGCCAGCTGGCCGGCTAACTCGGCGCGGGTGCGGGATCGCGCGGTGAGCAGGCGCAGGCACAGTGCCCGCGCCTGCTCTTCGCGCTCAGAAGTCGACGGGGGCGGGCAGGACACCGTCATTTGAGGGATCATCGGTCACCACGGCACCAATGCCAAGCTTTTCCTTGATCTTCTTCTCGATCTCGTCAGCCACGTCGGCGTTCTCCACCAAGAAGTTGCGGGCATTCTCCTTGCCCTGGCCGAGCTGCTCGCCCTCGTAGGTGAACCAGGCACCCGACTTGCGGATGAGGCCCTGATCCACACCCATGTCGATCAGCGAGCCCTCCCTGCTGATTCCCTTGCCGTAGAGGATGTCGAACTCGGCCTGCTTGAAGGGGGGCGAACAGTTGTGCACGACAACCCCTTCGGCGACGAGGGTGTGCAGTTCCTCGACCTCGAGGTCGAACGTTCGTGCCCGCCGCGTTGGCAGCACTTCTCGGATCACGGAATAGCGGAGTTCTTCCGCCAGCATGTCGTGCAGGAATTTGTCATCCAGGGCATCCGCGAGCGCCTGCACGCGATCCCGACGAAGGCGGCTGGCACCTAAGACCTGCTTCATTCCACCGCGGGGGTCCCCGGAAGCTACACCGATCATGGCCGCGGCCTCCTGCGCGGTCACGCCGCGCTCGTCCAGATAATTCAGCACGGCATCGGTCATCTCTGCAGCCAGATATGTCGCTTGCGATCCACGACGCCGCCCCTGCGTGGCTTCTGGAATCGCCTGGATAAGCGCGGCACCGCGCGGCCCCCACATGGGAACTGACTCCGCGAATGCCGTGACGTTATCCATACCCGAGATCCGGACCTCGAACACTTGACGTTTGCTCTGGATCCGTCGACCGTTGACGATGCTCGGCCGCTTCTGGGTCGGATCGTAATCTCGAACGGTGCTCCCGACACCGAACCGCAGCAGCAGCCAATGAATCTGATGCGCGAGTTGTTCAGAGGTCGTCGTGTAACCGACCCGAAGTGCCCCGGTCTGTTCCCGGCTCACCCACCCGTCGCTTTCGAACAGGCCGAAGAGCAGATTGCCGACAATGTCGGCCGCGATGTCCGGCTCGAAGAACCAATTCGGAATCGTCTTCTCCCACGCGAGCTTGCCGTAGATACCGGCCTGCTGACAAAGGTCTGCCACACCGTTGCGCTCACCGGGTCGATGAGCGATCGCGAGTGAGATACGCCCCTGCGGATGGGCCGCGCAACCGAGCGTCGCAGCGATTCGCGTCACGTCGTCAATGAGCGCCCGCTGAACATTGATGAAGTTGATCGGAGTCTTGCCCCCCACCCAACCATCCCTGCCATCTCCGATCAGGTAGCCAAGCAGCCGGGCATGATCCGCCGGAATCGGCGCACTGTCACCGAATCCATCGAAGCGTCGCGGTTGCGCCACCCTGTCTCCCTTGCGGAGTTCCCCGGCGGCACGCCAGCCGTACTCTGTCAGCACCTTGTGATCGGGTGTCGCCCACACGATGGCGCCACCGGCGATCCGCAACCCGATCACATCCCGCGTTCCCTGGTCGAACCAGGACACCACGGGCCGCGCATGCAGCGTTCCGTCCTTGGCAGCAGCCACGACATGAATAGGCTTGCGCCCATCGACAACATCCTCGATGCGATGCGTTGTACCGGTGACCGGATCGAAGATCCGAGTGCCCTCTGCGAGGCACTTGTTCTTGACGACCTTGACCCGGGTGCGGTTGCCGACCGCGTTGGTACCGTCCTTGAGCGTCTCGACTCGCCGCACGTCCATGCGCACCGACGCGTAGAACTTCAACGCCTTTCCGCCCGTTGTCGTCTCGGGCGACCCGAACATCACTCCGATCTTGTCGCGGAGCTGGTTGATGAAGATCGCCGTGGTGCCCGAATTATTCAGCGCGCCGGTCATTTTCCGCAGCGCCTGGCTCATCAGCCGGGCCTGCAGCCCGACGTGGCTGTCGCCCATCTCGCCTTCGAGCTCCGCGCGCGGCACCAGCGCCGCCACCGAGTCGATCACCACGATGTCAAGCGCACCCGAGCGGATCAGCATGTCGGCGATCTCGAGTGCCTGTTCCCCGGTGTCCGGCTGGCTGACCAGCAGCGAATCGGTGTCGACACCGAGCTTCTTGGCATAGTCCGGATCCAGCGCGTGCTCGGCGTCGATGAACGCCGCAACACCACCGGCGGCCTGAGCGTTGGCCACCGCGTGCAGCGCCACGGTGGTCTTACCCGACGACTCCGGGCCGTATATCTCTATCACCCGGCCACGCGGCAGGCCGCCAATGCCCAGGGCCACGTCTAGTGCGATGGATCCGGTCGGAATGACCGAAATCGGCTGACGCGCCTCGTCGCCGAGGCGCATCACCGAACCTTTGCCGTAACTCTTCTCGATCTGGGCCACTGCCAGCTCGAGCGCCTTTTCCCGATCGGGGGTCTGCGTCATGGTGCCTCTCCTGTGGTCGGTGTTCGATTGACCGGTATCGGTCGGTTGGCCGTGACACTAGAGACAGCCACTGACAAGTCGGCTGCTCCGAATGATCACCACAGTAGCCGAACACCTGTTCGATTCAAGTGTGACACGCCGCGTGTGGCAACATCGCGTCCGCGCTCGTCGGCGCGTCGAACGCCCTGGCGGCGGTGCGGCCCGACTTGCGTGCGCGGCTGGTCCGGATCACCGACGATCTGCTCAACACCGCTAGCCTGGCCGGATCCGGCGTGCTCACCGGCCCGGATCTGACCTTTCGGCGTCGCAGCTGCTGCCTGTTCTACCGGGTACCCGCCGGAGGCAAGTGCGGCGATTGCCCGCTTTGACGAATGTGCAACCTCACCACCGATCGTGGGGAACGTCGAAGTCGGCGCACAATGCCCGCCAGACGTCGCGGGGCTCGACACCGTCCTCGATGGCCTGGGCGGCGCTACGGCCGTCGAAGCCGGTCAGCACGTGATCGAGCAGCACCGACGAGCCATAAGCCGCCCCGAAATGCAGGGCTACCCGCTCGTGGAACTCCGTCAGCCGCACGCCAGCCAACATACCCAGCGCGCTACCCCGCCAACGCAAGCGCGTCGTGGCAGACCCGCACCGGATCGGCCGCACCGGCGACGCTGGCGGCCGCCCGCCGCGCGGCCTCCCGGAACCTCGGCGACGACAACACCTCGTTGACCGCCGCCACCAGCGCGTCGGCGGTCAACGGCCGGATCAGCACCGCGCTACCCTGCCGGACTACCCGGTTGGCGATCTCCCACTGATCCCCGCCACCGGGAACCACCACCATGGGCACCCCGGCCAGCAGCGTCTTGGCCACCATCCCATGACCACCGCCGCAGATCACCAGATCGGCCCGCGTGAGCAGCTCGGCCTGGCTGCCCAGCCCGGCCACCGCCCAGGGCGGCACCGTCAGGTCGGCTCCGCTCAAACGCGACACCACCAGGCGCGATCCCGACGGCACCGTCTCACCCGGCGTCAGAGACTGCAACGCGACCTCCGTCAATCCGGCGGTCCCGGTCAACGCGGTGGACGGCGCCACGACCACCACCGGCCCGGTGCCGGCGGGGATGGCCAGCACCCGATCGGTCGGCTCGAAATGCAGCGGGCCCACCACGACGGCCTCGGCCGGCCAGTCCGGGCGGGGAACCTCGAGCGCGGGCAGCGTGGCGATCAGCCGGCGCAGCGGCCCGGGATCGCGGGCCGGCAATCCGATCTCGACCCGAACGGCGGCACGCTGGCGCAGCCCGGCACGCCAGGACCGCCCCGTCAGCGCTCGCATGGTGGCATCGCGCAGCCGGCCGCGGATACCGGTGCCTGCAGCCAGTCCGCTGCCGATCGGCGGCAGTCCCTTCGACGGCAGGTACAGCGGATGCGGGTTGAGTTCCACCCACGGGATCCCTAGCAGTTCGGCTGCCATGCCGCCGCACGCCGTGATGACGTCGGACACCACCAGCTCCGGTTCCAGAGCCCGCAGCCGCGGCACGTTGAGCACGGCCATCTGCGCCGCTCGCCGATGGATCCTGGCCCCGGCGTCGAGATCGCGGTCGGTGGCCGCCAGCCCGTCCAGCTCGACGGCGTCAATGCCAGCGGCGCGGGCGGCTTCCAGCCATTCCACCCCGGTGAACAGGGTGGGCGTGTCAGCGGCTGCGCGGAAACGCTGGCACAGCGCGATCGCCGGAAACGAGTGCCCGGGATCCGGCCCGGCGACCACGGCGACGCGCATCGGCCCTACCCTGCCACAGCGCCACAGCCGTAGGCTGACAGCCATGGCCGAGCTGACCGAAACATCGCCGGAAACCCCCGAAACCACCGAGGCCATTCGTGCCGTCGAGGCGTTCCTCAACGCCCTGCAGAACGAAGACTTCGACACCGTCGACGCCGCACTGGGCGACGACCTGGTCTATGAGAACGTCGGGTTTTCCAGGATCCGCGGTGGCCGCCGCACGGCAACGCTGCTTCGCCGCATGCAGGGCCGCGTCGGCTTCGAGGTGAAGATCCACCGCATCGGCGCCGACGGCGCCGCGGTGCTCACCGAACGCACCGACGCGCTAATCATCGGACCGCTGCGGGTGCAGTTCTGGGTCTGCGGCGTATTCGAGGTGGACGATGGGCGGATCACCCTGTGGCGGGACTACTTCGATGTCTACGACATGTTCAAGGGCCTCTTGCGAGGCCTGGTGGCGCTGGTGGTGCCATCGCTGAAGGCAACGCTGTAGGCCGACCTTCCGGATCAAGCCCAACGCGCTGTAGAACATCGGGTAGCGCTACAGCCAGCCGGCTGCCCGGGCTTATCGCTACTCTGCGCGGCGGGCCAGCAAAGATGCGAAGTGTGGGCGAAACCGCAAATGCATCGCCTCGGCCGCTATACGATCCCCATGCACAGTCTTGAGGGTGAGCTGGCGATTTTGGGCCGACACGACGGGCTGTGGCGTGTTTGGAGGTCTCAGATGTCATTTGTGATCGCGGCACCGGAGTTTTTAACGGCGGCAGCAATGGACTTGGCGAGTATCGGCTCGACAGTGAGCGCGGCCAGTGCCGCCGCATCAGCCCCCACGGTCGCGATCCTGGCCGCGGGCGCCGATGAGGTGTCGATAGCCGTCGCGGCGCTGTTCGGGATGCATGGCCAGGCATATCAGGCCCTCAGCGTGCAGGCATCGGCGTTTCATCAGCAATTTGTGCAGGCCTTGACCGCGGGCGCGTACTCGTATGCCTCCGCTGAAGCCGCCGCCGTGACACCGCTTCAGCAACTAGTCGATGTGATAAATGCGCCCTTCAGAAGCGCGCTCGGCCGCCCCCTGATCGGCAACGGCGCCAACGGTAAACCGGGGACCGGACAAGACGGCGGGGCCGGCGGGCTCTTGTACGGCAGCGGCGGTAACGGGGGATCAGGGCTGGCCGGCTCCGGCCAGAAGGGCGGTAACGGAGGAGCTGCCGGATTGTTTGGCAACGGCGGGGCCGGCGGTGCCGGCGCGTCCAACCAAGCCGGCAACGGCGGCGCCGGCGGAAACGGCGGCGCCGGTGGGCTGATCTGGGGCACCGCGGGGACCGGTGGCAACGGCGGGTTCACCACCTTTCTTGATGCCGCTGGGGGTGCCGGCGGGGCCGGCGGCGCCGGTGGGCTGTTCGGCGCGGGCGGGGCCGGCGGCGTAGGCGGCGCCGCCCTCGGCGGCGGCGCCCAGGCCGCCGGTGGCAACGGCGGTGCGGGCGGGGTCGGTGGGCTGTTCGGCGCCGGCGGTGCCGGCGGCGCCGGCGGCTTCGGCGACACCGGTGGGACCGGCGGGGCTGGCGGGGCCGGCGGGCTGTTCGGCCCGGGCGGCGGCTCGGGCGGCGTCGGTGGCTTCGGCGACACCGGTGGGACCGGCGGCGACGGCGGCAGCGGCGGGCTGTTTGGCGTCGGCGGGGCCGGCGGGCACGGTGGCTTCGGCAGTGCTGCCGGCGGCGACGGCGGCGCGGGCGGCGCCGGCGGCACGGTCTTCGGCTCGGGCGGGGCCGGCGGTGCAGGCGGAGTCGCCACTGTCGCTGGCCACGGTGGTCACGGCGGTAATGCCGGCCTGCTATACGGCACCGGTGGGGCCGGCGGAGCCGGCGGGTTCGGAGGGTTCGGCGGCGACGGCGGCGACGGCGGTATCGGCGGGTTGGTCGGTTCTGGCGGCGCCGGCGGCAGCGGCGGCACCGGTACCCTAAGTGGTGGTCGCGGCGGGGCCGGCGGTAACGCCGGCACGTTCTACGGTTCCGGCGGCGCCGGCGGCGCCGGCGGGGAGAGCGACAACGGCGACGGCGGAAACGGCGGCGTGGGCGGCAAGGCCGGGTTGGTCGGCGAGGGCGGCAACGGCGGCGACGGCGGTGCCACGATAGCAGGAAAGGGTGGTAGCGGCGGTAACGGCGGCAACGCCTGGCTGACGGGCCAGGGCGGCAACGGCGGCAACGCCGCATTTGGCAAAGCCGGGACTGGCAGCGTCGGCGTCGGTGGCGCCGGCGGGCTGCTGGAGGGCCAGAACGGCGAGAACGGATTGCTGCCTAGCTGAGCCAGCTTAGCCGCAGCTTGGCCTCAGCCACCGGGCGTGCGGCGGCCCATCGACCGAGGCACGTCGAAATCGGTGCACAACGCCCACCACGCGACGCGGGGCTCAACCCCGTCCTCGATCGCGCAGATGGCATTGCGCCCACCGAAACCGGTCAGCACATGGTCCAACCAGCACCAAAAGCCCGGTACGCCGCGCCGAATCGCGGGCTGACCAACTCGTGGAACTCCGTCCGCCGTATGCCGCCAACCGCGTGCGTCAGCGCCTTGTGGCACACCCGCACCGGATCGGCTACCTAACCCGCGCCGGCCGCTGCCTTGGCGCGGCACCCGGTCGGCCATCCACCGCAGATCCCCGCCACCGAACGCACCGAAACGCCGACCTTCGGCCCGCTTCGTATCCGGTTCTGGGCCTGCGGCATTTTCGAGGTACAACGGGCACGCTATGGCATTACCACTTCGGCGTCCAAGGCGCTGGTGCGCGGTCTGACCGCGTCGGCGTTCTCGTCGCCGCGGGCTACCCTGTAGCGAATGAGCGACAACGCAATCCGCCCGCGGCCCAACCCGTGGCAGTACATCCGCTATTGCTACGGGGCGCGGCTGCCGGACTCGATGCGAGACTGGGTGCGCAACGATCTGGCCGGCAAGGGTGCGGCCATCCGGATGATGATCCGCGTCGCGGTTCCGGCGGTGCTGGTGCTGGCCCCGTTCTGGCTGATCCCGACGTCGCTGGACGTCCACTTGAGCATGACGTTGCCGATTCTCATCCCGTTCGTGTATTTCTCGCATGCGCTGAACAAGGTATGGCGCCGGCACATGCTGCGCGTGCACAATCTTGACCCCGAGCTCGTCGACGAGCACGCCCGCCAACGCGACGCCTACATTCACCGGGCGTATATCGAACGCTACGGGCCACGGCCGGACCCGAACGACTAACGCCGGGGCAATCCGCCGAGCTCGTCAAACGCCTGCGCCCAAGCGACCAGGCGATCGGTGGCGCCGGCCAACTCCTCGCGGTAGCGCTGTTGTCCGGGCCCAGCCCCACCCGCGCCGTTCGCCGAGGAAACCAATTGCGCTGCGGCGGTGACCATTTCGTTGTACTGACGGACGCCGGTGCTCAGCTGCGCGGTAAACGCGTTGATGGTCGGCACCAGATACGACCGCGACGCCGCCGAGCATTGCACGGCCCGCTCCATCGAGACCACCTCGGCCGCGGTCGCCACCATCGCCGCCGAAGTCTGGTTGGCCGCGGCCGTTAGGTCGCGGATCTCGTCCGCCGGCAACATGGCGCCCCGCTCCATGACACCCAACAGCGAGAAGAACCCGCGTTCGGAGGCGCCCAGCGCCGACATCGCGGGTCGCGCGGCCGAGCCCGGTGGTGGCAGCCGGCGCACACTTGCGGGCCGCCGCACCGGCAGTGGCTCCGAGCGCAGCCAGCGGTAGCGAAGCAGCAATAGCGTCGCCGGAATGGCCTGCGTGACCGCAATCGTGCCGGTAATCACCAGCAGCGACGTAAACCAGCCCCAGGCCGCCAACAGCGCCGTCACCAACCCCCAGAGCAGACAGCCTGCGGTGAATACCAGACCCCAGCGCAATGCACGGCGGCGGCGGCGCAGCAGCCGGGCACGCGGATCGATGGCGACGCTGATCTTTTGTGCTACCAGGTCGGCCAAATCACCGGCGGTATCCACGCCGCGCTGCAGCAACGAACGCCACGGCCGGCGCTGACCCGCTTTCACTGCCATGCCGAACCGTCTGCCCAACTACTGACCGTAGGGCTGCTCGGCAATAGCCCCGCCAGAAGTCTCGGTGGCCGGTCTGGGGGTAGCCGTGGTCCCGCCGGCCGGCAACGCTTCACCGCGCATCGATGCGCGGATCTGTTCCAACCGTGAATGACCGGCCATCTGGATCCCGGCCTGCTCCACCTCGAGCATCCGGCCCTGCACCGAACTCTCGGCAAGTTCAGCCGAACCGATCGCGTTGGCGTAGCGACGCTCGATCTTGTCGCGCACCTCGTCGAGGCTCGGCGTGTTGCCTGGCGCGGCGAGCTCACTCATCGACCGCAACGATGCGCTGACCTGCTCCTGCATCTTCGCCTGCTCGAGCTGGCTGAGCAGCTTGGTTCGCTCGGCGATCTTCTGCTGCAGCACCATCGCATTTCGTTCGACGGCCTTCTTGGCCTGAGCTGCGGCGCTAAGCGCCTGGTCATGCAGCGTCTTGAGGTCTTCGACGCTCTGCTCGGCGGTCACCAGCTGGGCTGCGAACGCCTCGGCGGCGTTGTTGTATTCGGTGGCCTTGGCAGCGTCTCCGGCGGCGGTGGCCTGGTCGGCCAGCGTCAGGGCTTGGCGCACATTGACCTGAAGCTTTTCGATGTCCGCCAGCTGTCGGTTGAGTCGCATCTCCAATTGACGCTGGTTACCGATCACTTGCGCCGCCTGTTGAGTCAGCGCTTGGTGGGTGCGCTGTGCTTCCTCAATGGCCTGTTGAATCTGCACCTTGGGGTCGGCATGCTCGTCGATCTTCGAGCTGAACAGCGCCATGAGGTACTTCCAGGCTTTAACGAACGGATTGGCCATCAGTTAGCTCCGCCTTCGCTTCTTGTGTGCGCCAGATGGTCTCAGCGCCCTGTCGCTCAATTTATCGGGTCAGCACGCATTGCCCCACCCATGGCGCGCATCTTGTCGACCCGGACCGACCGGCGACCCTTAGGCCACCGCCAGCGACACCACCGGCGCAATGACGACCTTGGTGCTGGCGTCAATGGTGGCGCCGGTTGCTCTGCCAGCCGGGGTGGCGCGGGCAAGGCGCTCTTGACGCGCCATCCGCTCGCCCGCATCGATGAGCACCACCGACAACGGGAGCTGCAGAGCCGTACAAATCGCACTGAGCAGCTCGCTGGAAGGCTCCTTGCGACCGCGCTCGATCTCCGACAGATACCCGAGGCTCACCCGCGCCGAATCGGACACCTCGCGCAGCGTCCGACCCTGCGACATCCGCGCTCCGCGCAGCACGTCACCAACGACCTCACGCACCAAAGCCGCCATCAAAAACTCCTTGTCCACCTCGCAATCGTCATCAGGTGAACGCCGCCGGCGGTGGGGTTGGTTCCCGCAATCAGCTGGCGGTCTGGCGGATCCCCCCGATGTCCCGCAGAGCCCTGGCCACGTAATCGACACCAGTGATCACGGTGAGCAGGATCGCGGCGGCCATCACTACCACCGCCGCAACGTGCAGCGGACCCGAAAGTGGCAACACGAATAAGCCAATTGCCACCGCCTGGACAAAGGTCTTCAGCTTGCCGCCCCAGCTCGCGGGAATGACACCGCGCCTAATAACCGCCAACCTCAAAACGGTCACTCCGAGTTCGCGGGTCAGGATTAGCACCGTGACCCACCACGGCAAGTCGCCGAGCATCGACAATCCGATCAGCGCCGAGCCGATCAGAGTCTTGTCCGCGATCGGATCGACAAACGCACCGAATTCGGTTGCCATCCCGTAATTGCGAGCCAGCAGGCCGTCGAATCGATCGGTAATGCAGGCGGTTGCAAATATCGCCCACGCCACTACGCGGGCCGCGGAGTGGTGGCCGCCGCCATAGAACAAGGCCAGCAGGAAGACCGGGACCATCACCAGCCGCAACAGCGTCAGGATATTGGCGAGGTTGGCAATGCGGGCGCGGCCTGCTATCTGACCCGTTTCAGGCTGCGCCGACACGGCAACAGAATAACGGGTTGACCTGCTCATGCGACCCTTGATGTCGATACTGTTTCACACGTGACCGAACGTCCACGGGATTGCCGGCCGGTGGTCCGGCGCGCGCGAACCTCCGATGTGCCCGCGATCAAACAACTCGTCGACACCTATGCCGGAAAGATCTTGCTGGAAAAGAATCTCGTGACACTCTATGAAGCGGTTCAGGAATTCTGGGTGGCCGAGCACCCGGACCTCTATGGCAAAGTCGTCGGTTGCGGTGCGTTGCACGTGTTGTGGTCGGATCTCGGCGAAATCCGCACCGTCGCTGTCGACCCGGCCATGACCGGCCACGGTATCGGCCACGCAATCGTCGATCGGCTACTGCAGGTCGCCCGCGATCTGCAGCTGCAGCGCGTGTTCGTGTTGACCTTTGAGACCGAGTTCTTCGCCCGGCACGGATTCACCGAGATCGAGGGCACCCCGGTCACCGCCGAGGTGTTCGACGAGATGTGCCGCTCCTATGACATCGGGGTCGCCGAATTCCTGGACCTGAGCTACGTCAAGCCCAACATCCTCGGCAACTCCCGGATGCTGCTGGTGCTGTAGCCCGGCGAGCAGACGCAAAATCGCCTCATTTCGGCACGAAATGGGCGATTTTGCGTCTGCTCGGCGGGCTACTCGCCGCCGTCACCCCGGATCGCGGCCAGTGTGCCCGCCAACTCGTCGGGCTTGACCAGCACCTCACGGGCCTTCGAGCCTTCGCTGGGCCCGACGATGCCGCGGGTCTCCATCAGGTCCATCAAACGGCCCGCTTTGGCGAAGCCGACCCGCAGCTTGCGCTGCAGCATCGACGTCGACCCGAACTGGCTGGACACCACCAGTTCCACGGCCTGCAGGAAGACGTCCATGTCGTCGCCGATGTCGGGGTCGACGTCGGTGCGCTCCGCGGTGGGTTTAGCCGTGGTGACGCCCTCGGTGTATTCGGGTTCGGCCTGTTCCTTGCAGGCGGTGACGACGGCGTGGATCTCTTCGTCGGAGACGTAAGCGCCCTGCAGCCGGAGGGGTTTGCTCGCACCCATCGGCAAGAACAGGCCGTCGCCCATGCCGATCAGCTTTTCCGCGCCCGCCTGGTCCAGGATCACCCGGCTGTCGGTCAGCGACGAGGTGGCAAACGCCAGCCGCGACGGCACGTTGGTCTTGATCAGCCCGGTGACCACGTCCACCGACGGGCGCTGGGTGGCCAGCACCAGGTGGATGCCGGCGGCGCGGGCTTTCTGGGTGATCCGCACGATGGCGTCCTCGACGTCACGCGGCGCGGTCATCATGAGGTCGGCCAACTCGTCGACGATGGCCACCACGTAGGGGTAGGGCCGATACTCGCGCTGGCTGCCCAGCGGCGCGGTGATGGCCCCGGATCGCACCTTGTCGTTGAAGTCGTCGATGTGGCGCACCCGGGAGGCCTGCATGTCCTGGTAGCGCTGCTCCATCTCGTCGACCAGCCAGGCCAGCGCGGCCGCGGCCTTCTTCGGCTGGGTGATGATCGGCGTGATCAGATGCGGAATGCCTTCATACGGCGTCAGTTCCACCATCTTCGGGTCGATCAGGATCATCCTGACCTCTTCCGGGGTGGCCCGGGTCAACAGCGACACCAGCATGGAGTTGACGAAGCTGGACTTTCCCGAGCCCGTCGAGCCGGCCACCAGCAGGTGCGGCATCTTGGCCAGGTTGGCCGAGATGAAGTCGCCTTCGATGTCCTTGCCCAGCCCGATCACCAACGGATGATGGTCGCGACGGGTCTCTCGTGCGGTGAGCACGTCGGCCAACCGCACCATTTCCCGGTCGGTGTTGGGTACCTCGATGCCGACGGCGGACTTGCCGGGGATCGGTGCCAGCATGCGCACGCTCTCGGTAGCCACCGCGTAGGCGATGTTGCGCTGCAGCGCGGTGATCTTCTCGACCTTGACGCCGGGCCCCAGTTCGACCTCGTAGCGGGTGACGGTGGGCCCGCGGGTGCAGCCCGTGACGGCCGCGTCGACCTTGAACTGGGTCAGCACCTCACCGATGGCGCCGGCCATGTGGGTGTTGGCCGCACTGCGTTTCTTGGGCGGATCACCGGATATCAGCAGGTCCAGCGACGGCAGCGTGTAGGGACCCTCGACGATCCGGTCCAGCACTTGGGTATCTTTGCGGCGGCCGCGTCTTCCGGAGCCCCGACCGGCGGAGGCTTCCGGTATCGTCGCAGTGTCATCCTGCGGAACCTCGGCCGACGGCCAGGCCGGTGGCCCGTCGTCGGAGCACAGGGGCACCTCGTCGTAGTAACCGTCGGAGAAGTCCTGGCGGGCGACTTCGACGGTGTCCGCGTCGTCACCATCGAAGTCCGCGAAGTCCTCGAAGTCGTCGGCGTATTCCCGTGGCAACAGCCGGGTGCCGAACATGGCGCGCATGGCATCTGGCACCTCTCGGATCGTGATCCCGGCCAGCAGGAGCAATCCGAACAGCGCGCCGATGAATAACAGCGGCGCGGCGATCCAGGCGGTCAACCCGTCCGAGAGCGGCCCGCCGATCGCGAAACCGATGAACCCCGCGGCGCGCAAACGCGACTCCGGGGCCTCGGGTGAGCCCGCCCACAGGTGGCACAAGCCGAGAAACGACAAGCCGATCAGGCTGGCGCCGAGGATCAGCCGCGGCCGCGAATCGGGGTTGGGCGACGTACGCATCAGCACCACGGCCACGGCGGCGGCAACCAGCGGGAGCATGACCACTGCCGACCCGATGAACGTCCGCAACAAGGCGTCGACCCACGCGCCGAGCGGCCGGGCGGCGTCGAACCACGAGCTCGCGGCGACTACCACGGCAAGGCCGAGCAGCACCAGCGCGATTCCGTCGCGGCGATGCCCGGGCTCGATGTCGCGGGCTCGCCCGATCGACCGCGCCGCGCCGCCGGTGCCCTTGGCCGCCATCATCCAGACGGCACGCATGGCCCGGCCGCAGGCGAGTCCGGTAGACACCAGCAGCGACCGATGGTGCCGTCGGGAGGGTCTGCCGACCCCTTTGACGGGCCTCGACCTCTTTCTGGGCACGGCCGATCGCGCACTTCGGGACGCGCCCCGCGAAGTGGCCTTTGACCTGCTCGTTCGAGTGCCGGAGCGGGCAACGGTCTTGCTAGACATAACGGCAAGCCTAGTCGCTATCACACCATCTACACCATCCGCCACACTGGTAACGGCGATCTGCTCGCCTCGTTGCCAGGGTCTCCTGAGTAGGGTGACAAGTGATCGTGCCGCGTCACGCCGCCCGACGCGCGGAGTTCCAGGAGGCCCCAGCATGCCCGTCGTCGTCGTCGCCACGCTGACCGCCAAGCCTGAATCGGTCGACACCGTCCGCGACATCCTCACCCGCGCGGTCGATGACGTGCACCGCGAACCCGGCTGCCAGTTGTACGCGCTCCACGAAACCGGCGAGACCTTCATCTTCGTTGAGCAATGGGCCGATGCCGAGGCGCTCAAGGCCCATAGCGGCGCCCCCGCGGTTGCCACCATGTTTACCGCGGCCGGCGAGCACCTGGTCGGGGCGCCGGACATCAAACTGCTGCAGCCGGTTCCCGCCGGCGACCCGAGCAAAGGGCAGCTGCGCCGGTGATCGACCGGCCACTCGAAGGCAAGGTCGCCTTCATCACCGGCGCCGCGCGCGGCTTGGGCCGCGCACACGCGGTTCGACTGGCAGCCGACGGCGCGAACATCATCGCGGTTGACATCTGCGAGCAGATCGCCAGCGTGCCTTATCCGTTGAGCACCGCCGACGACCTGGCGGCCACCGTCGAGCTCGTCGAGGACGCCGGCGGCGGGATCGTGGCCAGACAGGGCGACGTTCGCGATCGCGCATCACTGTCGGTCGCATTGCAGGCGGGCCTTGACGAGTTCGGCCGGCTCGACATCGTGGTGGCCAATGCCGGTATCGCGATGATGCAGGCCGGCGACGACGGCTGGCGCGACGTTATCGACGTCAACCTCACCGGCGTCTTCCACACCGTACAGGTGGCGATCCCGACCCTGATCGAGCAGGGCACCGGTGGGTCGATCGTGTTGATCAGCTCGGCCGCGGGACTGGTCGGCATCGGCAGCAGTGATCCCGGATCGCTTGGCTACGCGGCCGCCAAGCACGGCGTCGTCGGCCTGATGAGGGCGTACGCGAACCATCTGGCACCGCAAAACATTCGGGTTAACTCGGTACATCCTTGCGGGGTCGATACGCCGATGATCAACAATGAGTTCTTCCAGCAGTGGCTAACCACTGCTGACATGGACGCGCCGCACAACCTGGGTAACGCGCTGCCCGTCGAGCTGGTGCAGCCAACCGACATCGCCAACGCGGTGGCATGGCTGGCGTCCGAGGAGGCGCGCTATGTCACCGGCGTCACCTTGCCGGTCGACGCGGGCTTTGTGAACAAGAGGTAGCTGATGGCTCGAAATCCCGCTGCGCAGACCGCCTTCGGCCCGATGGTGTTGGCGGCCGTGGAGCAAAACGAACCACCTGGCCGCCGCCTGGTGGACGACGACCTCGCGGACTTGTTCTTGCCCAGACCATTGCGATGGCTGGCCGGTGCAACCCGGTCGGCGGTGTTGCGTCGTTTACTCATTAGCGCCTCGGAGTGGTCCGGCCGCGGGTTATGGGCCAATCTGGCCTGCCGTAAACGCTTCATCGGAGACAAACTCGACGAAGCGCTCGGCGACATCGACGCGGTTGTCATCCTCGGAGCCGGATTGGACACCCGTGCCTACCGGTTGACGCGACGAGTGCGGATGCCGGTATTCGAGGTCGACCTGCCGGTCAACATCGCCCGCAAGGCCAAGACGGTCCGACGGGTGCTCGGTGAACTGCCGCTGTCGGTTCGCTTGGTTGCATTGGATTTCGAGCATGACGACCTGCTCACCGCTCTGGCCGAGCACGGCTACCGTACCGAGTACCGGGTGTTCTTCGTCTGCGAAGGTGTGACCCAATACCTCACCGAGCGGGCCGTCCGGCGGACCTTGGAGGGCCTACGCGCGGCCGCACCGGGCAGTCGAATGGTATTCACCTACGTCCGCCGGGACTTCATTGACGGCACCAACCGTTACGGTACCCGGACGCTATACCACACGGTTCGCCAGCGACGTCAACTGTGGCACTTCGGCTTAGATCCCGAGGAAGTAGCCGGGTTTCTCGCCGACTACGGTTGGCGGCTGACCGAGCAGGCCGGGCCGGAGGAGCTTGTCCAGCGCTACGTCGAGCCCACCGGCCGCAACCTCAACGCATCACAAATCGAGTGGTCTGCCTACGCCGAGAAGAGTGAGCCGGTTACACCTCGATGACCGTCGGCACAATCATCGGCTGGCGGCGATAGGTTTCCCCCACCCACTTGCCGACCGTGCGGCGCACCCCTTGAGCGATCCGGATCGGATCGGTGACGTTGGCAGCCACCAACGATTCCAGCTCTGCCTCCACCTTGCGCACGGCGGGTTCGAGCGCCTTGGGATCTTCGGAGAAACCCCGCGAGTGTAGATGTGGCGCAGCCAACGGCTGGCCGGTGCCACGTCTGACCACGACGGTCACCGCGACAAAGCCCGACGACAAAATGAGCCGCTCGCCCAGGGTGATATCGCCGACGTCGCCGGCGATCAAGCCGTCGACGAACATCTTGCCCACCGGCACCGCACCGGAGATACTGGCTTTGCCGGCAACCAGGTCGACGCTGACACCGTTCTCGGCCAACAGAATTGACTCTTGCGGTACGCCGGTACTGGCGGCCAGCTTGGCATTGGCGCGCAGCATCCGCCAGGTTCCGTGCACCGGCATCACGTTGCGCGGCCGCACCCCGTTGTAGAGGAACAGCAGCTCACCGGCGTACGCGTGGCCGGAAACATGCACCCTTGCTTGGGCGTTGGTGACGACTCTGGCGCCGATCTTGGACAGTGCATCGATGACTCCGAAGACCGCCTCCTCGTTGCCGGGGATCAGCGACGACGACAACACGATGAGATCACCAGCAGTCAACGTGATGCTGCGATGCTCCCCACGCGACATTCGCGACAACGCCGACATCGGCTCGCCTTGGGTGCCGGTGGTGATCAACACAACTTGGTCGGGCACCATCGTTTCGGCGGCGGCGATGTCGATGAGATCGGAATCAGCCACTCGTAGGAAGCCCAGTTGCCTTGCGACGCGCATGTTGCGCACCATCGATCGGCCGACGAACGACACTCGCCGGCCCAATGCCACTGCGGCATCGATGATCTGCTGTACCCGATCCACGTTGGAGGCGAAACACGCAACTATCACCCGTCCGTCGGCACCCCGGATGAGCCGGTGCAGCGTTGGGCCCACTTCGCTTTCCGATGGCCCGACACCGGGGATCTCGGCGTTCGTCGAGTCGCACAGCAACAGGTCCACGCCGGTGTCGCCGAGCCGCGACATGCCCGGTAGATCGGTGGGACGGCCGTCCGGTGGCAATTGGTCGAACTTGATGTCGCCGGTGTGCAGGATGGTTCCCGCGCCGGTATACACCGCGATGGCCAACGCGTCCGGAGTGGAATGGTTGACGGCGAAGTACTCGCACTCAAACACGCCGTGCCGGGTGCTCTGGCCCTCGCGGACCTCGACGAACACCGGTGTTATGCGGTACTCACGACATTTCTCTGCAACCAGAGCCAAGGTGAACTTCGAGCCGACGACCGGGATGTCGGGTCGCAGCTTGAGCAGAAACGGAATCGCCCCGATGTGGTCCTCGTGCCCGTGGGTCAACACCAGCGCCTCGATGTCGTCAAGCCGGTCTTCGACATGGCGCATGTCCGGCAGGATCAGATCGACACCGGGCTCGTCGTGGCCAGGAAACAACACACCGCAGTCGATAATCAACAGTCGGCCCAGGTGTTCGAAAACCGTCATGTTGCGGCCGATTTCGTTGATGCCGCCCAGCGCGGTGACCCGCAACCCGCCGGAGGTCAGGGGACCTGGCGGGGGAAGGTCTACATCCACTTCTGGGCCACCCTTTGGCTCACCTTTAGATCACCGAAGCACCGAGGCCGCGCGCATGTCGGCGGCCAACGCGTCGATCTGCTCCGGTGTCGCGGCCACCTGGGGCAGCCGGGGATCACCGACGTCGATGCCCTGCAGCCGCAAGCCCGCCTTGGACAACGTCACCCCACCCAGGCGGCTCATCGCGTTGCACAGCGGGGCGACCGCAATGTTGATCTTGCGGGCGGTGGCGATATCCCCAGAACCGAAGGCGGACAACAACTCTCGAAGCTGCCCGGCTGCCAGGTGGGCAATCACGCTGATGAAGCCCGTGGCGCCCATGGCCAGCCAGGGCAGGTTGAGCGCGTCGTCGCCGGAATAGTAGGCCAGTCCGGTGTCGGCCATGATTTGGGCGCCGCTGTGCAGGTCGGCTTTGGCGTCCTTGACTCCGACGATGTTCGGATGCGACGCCAACGCGCGGATCGTGTCGGGCTCGATCGGCACCGCCGACCGCCCCGGGATGTCATAGAGCAGCATCGGCAGCTCGGTCGCGTCGGCGACGGCGGTGAAATGGGCTTGCAGCCCCCGCTGCGGCGGCTTGGAATAGTAGGGCGTGACCACCAGCAGCCCGTGCGCACCCTCGGCCGCACAAGCCTTGGCCAGCCGGATGCTGTGCGCGGTGTCATAGGTGCCGGCACCGGCGATAACACGGGCCCGGTCCCCCACCGCTTCCAAGACGGCCCGCAGCAGCTCGATTTTCTCCCCGTCGGTGGTGGTCGGCGACTCGCCGGTGGTGCCCGAGACCACCAGACCGTCGCACCCCTGATCGACCAGGTGGTTGGCCAGCCGCGCCGCGGTGGCGGTGTCCAGGGAGCCATCGCCGCTAAACGGTGTCACCATCGCGGTCAGCAGGGTTCCTAGGCGCGCTGCGACGTCGAATCCGACGGTGGTCACGGCTCCCAAGGTTACCTGGCGCTTTATCCCGGCCGCGAGCGCGCGTGTTTGTCCAGCGACACGCCGCCTCAGGCTTCGGTCGCCAACGGGCTGGTCGCCACCTCGGTGCCGTCGGCCAGGGTGGTCACCTCGAAGTCGGCGAACACCGCGGGGGCCACGGCGGCGAGCTGGCGCAGGCATTCGATGGCCAGTCGCCGGATTTCCACGTCGGCGTGCTCGCTGGCCCGCATTGCGATGAAGTGCCGCCAGGCCCGGTAGTTGCCGGTCACCACGATGCGGGTTTCGGTGGCGTTGGGCAGCACCGCGCGGGCGGCTTGGCGGGCCTGCTTGCGGCGCAGGATCGCGTTGGGTTGGTCGGCGAACTTGGCTTCCAGCTTGGCCAGCAGCTCGCTGTAGGTGGCGCGGGCGGCGTCGGCGGCCTCGGTCAGGATGTGGCGCAGGTCGGCGTCGTCCTCCATGCCGGGCGGCACGACGACCCGCGAGTCCTTCTCGGGTACGTAGCGCTGGGAGAGCTGCGAGTAGGAGAAATGCCGGTGGCGGATCAGCTCGTGGGTGCACGATCGCGAGATCCCGGTGATGTAGAACGACACGCTGGCATGCTCTAGCACCGAGAAATGTCCGACGTCGATGATGTGCCGGAGGTAGCCGGCGTTGGTGGCGGTCTTGGGATTGGGCTTGGACCAGCTCTGATAGCAGGCCCGGCCGGCGAACTCGACCAGCGCGGGTCCGCCGTCGGCGTCGGTGGTCCAGGGCACGTCGGGTGGGGCCAAGAAGTCGGTCTTGGCGATCAGTTGCACGCGCAGCGGCGCGGTCTCGGCCACGGCGCTCACCTTAGCGCCGGCCGCAACTAGACGAACTCGGTGTGGCAGGTCAGCCCGGGCTCCCGGCGCAGACGCGGGTCCGCGGTCAGCAGGGGGATGTCGAGGTGACTGGCCAGTGCCACGTAGAGGGCGTCGTAAAACGTGAAGTTGTGCCGCAGGGTCCACGCCCGTCGAGCGTCCGCGTTGGCGCTGGCTCCCAGAGTTGAACCCCACCAAATCTGTTGCCTGAAGAAGCCGATCTACCTAACGGGGATCGTTGCCCTTGAAGTCGCGAACAAATAGGCAAGTGTCCAGCGGCCAGATCGGACCCGCAACGAAAGTTGCGGTACCAATCGCCGCACCGCTCCTGCCGATGGCTACACCGGGACCATCGTACGCAGCTGTGTCATGCATACCGGTCACCCCGAATGACCCGATAACAGGTACCGTTCCAGATCCCCGCGACGCCGCAGGAAGATCATGTCCTCGCTGCAGCTCAAGGACTTCCCCGAACCGCAAGGTTTTCCATCCATCACTCATCTAAGCCGCCCCAGTTGCTCCCGCACGACCCTTTCCAGCCGCGCCGACTCATCGAACGCCTCCAGCAACGCCTTCGACAACCGGGCCATCTTCTCGTCGATCGGCTCTCCGTCGTCCTCGACCGCGGGCGTACCCACATACCGCCCCGGCGTGAGCGCATAGTCGGTCGCCTTGATCTCCGCCAACGTCGCCGACTTACAGAACCCCGGAACATCCTCGTACATAATCCCTTTGACGGCAGCCGACTTCGACCCGCGCCACGCGTGGAAGGTATCCCCGATGCGGACGATCTCCTCGTTGGTCAGCGCCCGCTCGGCCCGGTCCACTAGGTCGCCCAGTTCACGAGCGTCGATGAACAGCACCTGCCCGCACCGGTCGATAGACCCTTGCTTACCTGCCGCCTTGTCTTTGGCGAAAAACCACAGGCACACCGGGATTCCGGTGCTGCGGAACAGCTGGGTGGGTAACGCGACCATGCAGGAAACCAAATCCGCCTCCACGATCTGCGCGCGAATATCCCCCTCGCCGTTGGAGTTCGACGACATCGACCCGTTGGCCATCACCACGCCCGCCCGACCTCCCGGCGCCAACTTGTACAGGATGTGCTGAATCCATGCGTAGTTGGCGTTATTGGCGGGCGGAACACCGAAGCGCCAGCGTGGGTCTTCCTCGTTGCGGGCCCAGTCTTTGATGTTGAACGGCGGATTGGCCATCACGTAGTCCATCTGCACGTCCGGGTGCTGGTCGCGGGCGAAGGTATCACTCCATCGGGCGCCGAGCCCCTTGTTGTCGATGCCGTGGATGGCGAGGTTCATCTTCGCCATCCGCCAGGTCTCCTCAATGCTTTCCTGGCCATAGATCGAGACATCCTTCGGATCGCCGTCGTGTTCGTAGATGAACTTCTCGGTCTGCACAAACATGCCTCCGGAACCGCAGCACGGGTCATACACCCGCCCACTCGACGGCTCCAGCACCTCCACGATCACCTTGACCACGCTGGGCGGGGTAAAGAACTCGCCACCCCGCTTCCCTTCCGCGCGAGCGAAATTGCCGAGGAAGTATTCGTAGACCTCACCCATCAGATCCCGGGCGCGGTGCTCGCCCTGCCGGCTGAAGCGCGCACTGTTAAATAGGTCGATCAGCTCACCGAGCCGGCGCTGGTCGATGTTGTCCTTGTTATACAGCCTCGGCAGCGTCCCACCGAGTGTTGGATTGGCCTTCATTACCGCGTCCATCGCCTCGTCGATCAGCTGACCGATGTTCTTCGCCGGCTCACCACCAACGGCTGGCTTGCCTTTTGTGTTCTCTGCCAAGAACTTCCAGCGCGCACTCACCGGCACCACGAATACGCCGTAACCCTGGTACTGCTCGGGATCGTCGATCAGGTCTTCTATCTGAGACTCCTCCATTCCTTCGGCCGCCAACTCGGCACGGATTGCCTCGCGCCGTTCGTCATACGCGTCGGACACGTACTTAAGGAACACCAGGCCGAGGATCACGTCCTTGTATTGGCTGGCCGACAGCGACCCGCGCAGCTTGTCGGCGGCCTTCCAGAGCGTGTCTTTGAGCTCCTTCATCGTCGACGGCGCCTGCGGCGCCTGCTTCTTCCTGGGCGGCATTCCCGTTTCCTTCCTATCGATGCGCCGCGGCGATGCCGGGCGTGGTGGGCCAGCTCCTCGACAACACGAAGGTCGCATCGGGCGAATCACGCTGTCCCTGGGGCCACCACCCATTCCACGGGTTGCCGTGTGATGGCGGCGATGCGTTCGAAGTCTTGGTCGTAGTGCATGACGGGTATGCCGTGATGCTCGGCGACCGCCGCAATGATCAAGTCCGGGATCTTGACAGAGCGGTGAAATCCCTTGTCGGTCAATGCTTCTTGGATCTCCCATGCACGAACCCACACGGTGTCGGGGGTGTTGACGTATTCGAGCGCGTCACGCCGGTAGGTGCCCAGTGTTCGATGGTCCTCGCGGGAACGCGCCGAGACTCCGAACTCGAGATCGGTAATGCCGCACCGGGCCAGTAGACCGCGTTCCATCAACGGTTCCAAGCGATGTCGGACCGCGGGCAAGTGCGCGCGGTAAGCCGCTGATTTGTCGAGCAAATAGCGCGTGGTCATGCCGTGTTCTCTGGGTGGCCGTCTCGCCACATTGCGTTGACCAGAGCTTCGTCCTGGGTTCCGGTGGCGTTCTCGGCCATCCGGTTCATGAGCGAGCGCGCGGCACTGGCTCGCAACGCGGCCCGCAGCGCGGCATGCACGGTGTCTTTCTTTGTCGTGGTACCCAGTTCCTTGGCGGCCCGAGCGAGCAGGTCGTCATCGATGTCGATCATGGTGCGCGTCACACCCGGAGAGCATACTACTAATGCATATCCGCGATGCATATAACGGATGTATCTCAGGCGGGGCTCAGGTGCACGCGGGCCGGATATCGGTATGCGTGAAGTCATCGCCACGAAACAGCAGCGGCTCCCCGGTGACCTGGGCCAGGGCGTAGCTGTAGGTGTCGCCGAGGTTGAGACGGGCCGGATGGCCGCTGCCGCGGCCGTAGTCGCGATACGCCTGCGCGGCCACGCGGGCTTGGTCGGCGTCGACGGCTTCGACCTGGATTCCGTAGTCGTCCAGCAAACGGTCCACCAATCGAGAGATCTCCGGCCGGTCCCGCCGCTGCATGATCGCGCACAGTTCGACGTAGTTGGGCGCGGACATTCGGGAGTTCGGTGACCGCTCCAGCGCCTCCTTGAGCACCTGCGCGCCCGATTCCCCGCTCACGATGGCGACGATGGCCGACGTATCGACGATCACCGGGGCAGACCGCTGTCATCGTAGAGGTCGACCTCGTGTCGCCGAATCAGGCGCTTGTCGTCGTCGCTGAGCAGCTTGTCGAGGTCGCGCAGGGTCTGTTCGGCGGCGGCGCGCCGGGCCTCCGCGCGTGCCCTGTCCTCGCGGTCCAACTCCGAGAGGCGGCGCGCGACGGCGTCCTCGACAGCAGCCGTCTGGTTGGTGCCGGTGCGTGCGGCCAGTTCCCGCACCAGCGCCACGGTGCGCTGGCTCTTGATATTGAGGCTCATGGTAGAAGGCTACCGGCCAGCGGGTAGACCATCTATCCCGGACATCAACAGCGGAAGCAGCGCATCGCGGCAGGATGCCAGGCGTGCGGATTCAATCCGCCGCTCGTTGCACAGCGCACCCAGGTTCGCGATTGCGGCCGCGTGTCCGGGAGTCAACCGGCGCACATCGCGCACCCAAACCCGCAACAGCTGGGTCGGTTGGATTCGTTGCCGGCTTCCCGTCATGCCCCCGACTAACTGCCGCAGTTCTGCCAGGACATCGGGTTGTCGCAGCGCCGCCCACAGGGCCGAAGTGTCGACGCCGACTGGCCGCAGCACGACGAACTCCGTACTCGCCAGCGCCATTTCCGACGGGAGGCTGGTGATGTTCCAGATTCGCGGGATTCTTGGATTCAGTTTCGGGAACAACACACACGGCTGCGACACGACGAGCTTTGCGCTCCTGATCGTTCGCCCACCGACGCGACTGGGCTGGGCGCCGCCGTCGAATGCCGCGAAACTGTAATGGGCGACGGTGCTATCGAAGTGCTGCGCATCAAGACATGCGGTTGACCTGCTCGCCAGGCTCGACAACGGCACGTATGCAGAGAGCCGCCCGACGATCGCAAGCATCAACGCCTCGGCGGCTTCGATGACACGGTCGTTGGCGGCGATCTTGTCGTCGAAGGCGCCTAGGATCTCGCCGATTCGAGGGCGGTCGGGCGCGGCGACGGCCGATACCGAAACGTTCCGCAGAACACCCTGACTCAGCAGGGGCTGTCCCGATCCGGCCCGATATCGGTTGAGCCCGAAACCCAGTAGCGCGTAATACCAATATCGGGTTTCCTCGGGCTTCTTGGCCCGACACGCCAGCGCGTTGTCGGTCACCCACACGTCGGAATCGCAATAGCGCAGGCTACCGCAGTACGAGCCGACGCGGCCGACGACGATCAGCGGGCCACGCGCGTTGTGTTGGGCGGAATATCCGATAACCCCGTTTGCACCATAGACGGGATAGCGGCCGCCGGGCTCGCTCGCTGGCGACGTATGGCCAGACGTATGGCCATTCGAGAAGTCGAGATGGTCCCCTAGCCTTACCTTTTCGACTTTCTCGACGCGGCTCATCCGTTAGTCCGCTTGGTGGCCGCGCACAGTTCCCCAGCCAGATCACCCCGGGTGGACACGGCGATCCCCCCCAATCCCAGCCACGACGCCATCGACGCCAGCTCGCCGGCCAACCCCTCGGCAACCGTGACCGGCGGTATGTCGAGTTCGCCAAGCACGCCCGCCACGGGCAAGCTGTCCGCGGCGCGGTCGGTTTTGCGGTCCACCCGCGCAACCGGGTGTCCGTCAAGGGGCCGCACGTAATACAAGTGCCGGCGTTTGGCCGCCACTGCCGCCGAATCCAGCTGCCGCACTTGGATTCGCGAGATCAGCCGCTTGCGGTCGGCACCGGCGATCGGGCCGGCCGACCCGGGTTCGGCGACGCCTCCTACGACGACGGCCGCCCGGCGGTCCCACGCAGCAGTCGCGGCGCTCATGAGCGCGCGCCGCGACGATGCAGTGGGGGTACCACCCGCTTGCGGGGGACGAAGCGATGAGGAGAAGCGGCGCTCATGAGCGGTGGTAGCTGTACAACCGGTACCGCAACCCGGACCGGCTGAAGCGCCACTCCCCCGTCTCGCCCCGCCATGTCTCGTCCAGCACGGGGGCCAGCGCGTCACCGGCTTCGCGCGGCAGGCCGATGTCGACCTCGGTAACCTCACATCTGGTCGCGTACGGCAGCGCCAGCGCATAGACTTGTCCGCCTCCGATCACCCACGTCTCCGGGCTGGTCAGCGCCTCCTCGAGTGAACCGACAACCTCAGCCCCGCTGGCCATAAAGTCAGCTTGGCGGCTCAGTACGACATTTCGCCGGCCGGGCAGCGGCCGGACTTTAGCCGGCAGCGAATCCCATGTGCGCCGGCCCATCACGATCGTGTGCCCCATGGTGATCTCCCGGAAATGCGCCTGGTCCTCGGGCAAGCGCCAGGGGATGTCGCCGCCGCGGCCGATGACACCCGATGTCGCTTGAGCCCAGATCAGCCCCACCATCGTCACACGCGTCACTCCTTGATTCCGGCTTGAAGGCTGTCCGAGCCGACTTCATTGTCGTCGGCGCGCCTCATACCGCGACTGGAGCTTTGATCGCCGGATGCGGATCGTAGTTCTTCACAACGATGTCTTCATAGGTGTACTCGAAGATTGAATCCCGGTCGGCTAGAAGTAGTTTCGGATATGGCCGCGGCTCGCGGCTGAGCTGCAGCCGTACTTGCTCGACGTGATTGTCGTAGATGTGGCAGTCGCCACCGGTCCAGATGAACTCGCCGACCGACAAGCCGGCCTGGGCGGCCATCATGTGGGTGAGCAACGCATAGCTGGCGATGTTGAGCGGCACACCCAGAAACAGGTCGGCGCTGCGTTGGTAGAGCTGACAGCTCAGCCGGCCATCGGCGACGTAGAACTGGAAGAACGCATGACAGGGCGGCAGCGCCATCCGCTCGATTTCGCCGACGTTCCAGGCCGACACGATGATGCGCCGGGAATCGGGATCGGTGCGCAGCAAATCCAGCGCCGCGCTGATCTGGTCGATGTGCTCACCGGATGGAGCCGGCCACGATCGCCATTGTACACCGTAGATCGGCCCGAGTTCGCCTGTATCACTTGCCCATTCGTCCCAGATGGTGACTCCGTGCTCGTGCAGCCAACCGATATTGGAATCGCCGCGCAAAAACCACAGCAGCTCGTAGGCTACCGATTTGAAATGGACTTTCTTGGTAGTGAGCAGCGGGAAACCGGCCGACAAATCATAGCGCATCTGCTGGCCGAACAGGCTGCGGGTTCCGGTGCCGGTGCGGTCGGATTTGGGCGTACCCGTTTCGAGCACGAAGCGCAGCAGGTCCTCGTATGGCGTCACGATTGACACGCGGTCAGCCTAGCGGCGATCGCAAGCGCGGCGAAGCCGCCGCAGCGACTCGCCGCCAAACAAACCCAGCGGGCGATCGCAAGCGCGGCGAAGCCGGGCACAGCGAGTCGACGGGAATACACCCAGATCCGCGCCACAGGAGTACAACGGAGGCCATGCCGAAAACCACCGACACCGCCGCTACTCCTGACGGCACCTGCGCCGTGCGTCTGTTCACTCCCGATGGTCCGGGCCGCTGGCCCGGTGTGGTGATGTTTCCTGACGCCGGCGGCGTTCGGGACACCTTCGACCGGATGGCCGCCAAGCTAGCCGGATTCGGTTACGTGGTTCTGCTTCCCGACGTGTACTATCGCGAAGGCGACTGGGCTCCATTCGATATGAAGACCGCGTTCGGCGATCCGCAAGAACGCGCACGGATCATGTTTATGATTGGCACCCTAACGCCCGACCGGGTAACCCGTGATGCCGATGCGCTTCTCAACTACCTGGCCAGCCGCCCGGAGGTGATCGGGGACCGCTTCGGTGTCTGCGGCTACTGCATGGGCGGGCGAATGTCGGTGGTGGTGGCCGGCCGCCTGCCGGATCGTGTCGCCGCCGCGGCAGCTTTCCACCCCGGCGGTTTGGTGGCCAACAGCCCGGACAGCCCGCACTTGCTGGCCGACCGGATCAGCGCCACCGTCTACATCGGCGGCGCGGAGAACGACCCGTCGTTCACCGCCGACCACGCCGAGAAACTCGACAAAGCGTTCAGCGCGGCCGGCGTGCCGCACCGCATCGAGTGCTACCCGGCCGCCCACGGGTTCGCGGTCCCGGACAATCCGTCTTATGACGCCGCAGCCGACGAACGCCATTGGGCAGCAATGACAGAGACCTTCGGCGCAGCGCTCAACTAGCCCCGCCAAGCAGACGCAGAATCGCATTAATCGCGCCCGGTTTGTGCGATTCTGCGTCTGCTTGGCAGCACCTCAGGCGCCGCGACGTCGATCCCGATGATGATTCAGCCGACGCCGGTCCGCGGTGCGCCCCGCGAGCTACGCGTCGAGTTGCGTCCGCGGCAGTGCGTGGACGCACTTTCCACGGGGCAAAGGCGCCCCTACACCGGCGCGGTCAATGCTCAGTGCTGGGTGCGGCCCGGAATCCCAGCGCGTTGCCGAGCAGTAGACCGCCGTCGATGATCATGGTTTCGCCGGTGATCCAGCTTGCGGCATCCGAAACCAGGAACGCGACCGCGCTCGCTATGTCGGCCGGCTCCCCGATTCGTCCGAGCGCAATGGTCGCCGCCAACGGATCCTCGTGGTCCTTCCACAGCGCCTCGGCAAGCCTGGTGCGAACCACCCCGGGACAGATCGCATTCACCCGGATGCGCGGTGAAAGCTCCAGCGCCAGCTGCTTGGTGACGTGGATCAGCGCGGCTTTGGTCGCGTTGTACATGCCCATGGCCGGGGACTGGTGCATCCCGCCGATGGAGGCGGTGTTGACCACCGCGCCGCCGTGCTCGCCCATCCACGCCGTCACGACGAGCGAGGTCCACATCAGCGGTGCCCACAGGTTGACGTCGAAGATCTTGGCGAAGCGGGCGTGGTCCTGCTCGAGCAGCGGACCGTAAGCCGGGTTGGTTCCGGCGTTGTTGATCAGGATGTCAACGCTGCCGAAGCGCTCGAGGGTGAGGTCCACACAACGCCGGGCGGCATCCTCGTCGACCGCGTGTGCACCAACGCCCAGGGCGCGGTCGCCGACCTGTGCAGCAGCCTCGTCGGCAGCTTCCTGCCTGCGTGCGGTGAGCACCACATGGGCGCCGGCAGCTGCCAGCTGTTGGGCGATGGCAAGCCCGATGCCTCGCGATGCGCCAGTAATTATGGCGGTGCGGCCGGTCAGATCCAGTGAGGTCATTTGGCTTGCCTTCGGTTGCTGTGGTGGCCGGACTCCGCCGGCGGGGAGCGTCGGTAGCGCCCCCGCACCGTATGCGACAAGAATGCTAGCGAAATCAAACCCCACGAAACCACCGGTAGTGGTGGTGCTATCGCGATTGCCGTAGCCTGCACAACCTCACGCCAGACTTGAGCCACTGCGACCATCTGCGGCGTGTCGCGTGCGTGGTTTAAGTGTCGCGAACGGCGAGGCCTTACAGCCTCATGATTCCGAATGATTCCGAACGGTATCCGGCTTGAACGTGCCCCAGCTGTGGCGGATTCTGACATTTCTCGGCCAGCCCGGCCACGGGCACCCTCGTAACCAACCATTTCGCCGCTAGCGAGCCCGGCGGGGGCGGCTGCGACGCCATGGCTCCGGCGGCTTGATTGACGGTCCGGGCGGCGTCGGTTGCGGCCCCACCGTCGGTTGCCGCACCGGCCACGCCTGGCGGGTCGCTGTGCGGGACATAGCCGGCCGGCCCGGTCGATGGGCCACAGGCCAATCAGACGACGACCTGTTTGGGCATGACGATGGGCTTGAACCCGTACCGAGGCCCGGCATAGGCACCGGCTCCTTTGGCCGCCCCAGAAATCCCCGCCATACCCGGCATTGCGGCGACTGGCCCGGCTTCCTCGGGGACCGCCCAGCCCGAGCCCTCCAGTGCCGTGGTACCAGACGTCATGGCCGGAGCAGCGGTCGACCAACCGGCCGGGACCGACAGGCCACCGACCGAGGACGCCTCGCCCAGACTCGCCGTCAGCGAGGCCCCACCAACGCCCACTGGCGTCACCGTGTGCGCCAAACCAGCTGCTGCCGCGGCAGCTGGAACGGCATCGGCGGCTGCGGTCACGGTTGCCGGGTTTAGGGCAGCAAAGGCGTGTCCGAGGAATACCGCGTTGGGGATGGTGGCCATGACGAACCAGGCGGTGGTGTTGACCGCGCCGTTGATCGCGTTCTGAACAAACGTGATACCGAGCAGCTCCTCAATGTCCTGAATGATTCCGCCTAATCCCGCCGCGTCGGCCGCCGATGTCAGGGGCGAAGCGAACCCCATTACCGCGTTCGGCAGGTTGCTGATCAGCGATCCCAGCCCCACCTGTTGGACCGTGCTGGCGGCAGCGGCATGGCTGACCGCGGCGGCCTGACCGGCCAGCCCGGCCATGTTGGCGGTCTGGGAGGGCGTGATCAACGGGTTCAACCTCCCCGCCGCCGCCGAGGAGGCCGCGTAACCGTACATCGCCAGTGCGTCTTGAGCCCACATTTCGCCGTAGTGAGCCTCGGTCGCCATGATCGCCGGTGTGTTTTGACCCAGGACGTTGGTCGCCACCAGTGCCGCGAGCAGAGCCCTGTTGGCAGCGACCTCCGCCGGCGGAACCGTCATGGCGAACGCCGCCTCAAAGGCGGCCGCCGACGCCATGGCCTGTGCAGCCGCATGGGCCGCCGATTCAGCGGTGTAGGTCAACCAGGCCAAATAAGGCTGGGCAGCAACGACCATCGACATCGACGCCGGACCCAGCCACTGTTCGGTAGTCAACTGCATGATCACCGACTCGACGGACGATGCTGTAGTGCTCAACTCGACGGCCAGGCCGTTCCACGTCGCCCCGGCGGCCATCAGGGGTGCTGCGCCGGCACCGGCGTACATTCGTGTGGAGTTGATTTCCGGGGGTAAAGCTCCAAAATCCATTTTCCCTATCCCTCTATTGATCTCTATTGATCGAAATTCGCTACTTCTCAAGTGCGGGCAACCGCGTCGAGGCCGCCCCCTATACCGCCGGCTTGGGCATGACGATGGGTTTGGCGCCGTAGCGTGGCGCACCGAAGCCCGCGCTGCTGCGCGTCGCCGAGGCCAACCCCGGCATCCCGGGAATGACCGTCCCCGCGGCACCATGCGGTGCCGCGGTGGTCCAGCCAGCGCCCTGCAGTGTGCTGGTGCTCGATACCAGGTTGGCCTGTCCCGCCCAGCTGGGCGGCACCGACAATGCGCCGATTGACGACGCCCGACTAAGGCCGGCGGCTAGCGGAGCCGCACCCAGACCGGCCGCGATCGGCGCCTCGCCGACGGCCGCCTCCGCCGCCCCCAGCTCCGATAGGCCCGCGCCCTCCAAGCCCTCCTCGAGGGCGGCTTCCTCGGCAGCCGGAAGAAGACCACCGCTGGCCAGCCCTAGCAAGTCCGACGCGGCGGAGGCCCAGTTCCCAGCCCCAATGTTGAAGATATTGGCAATATCTGAAATCCAGGAGGGCACCTTCCCGGGCGTGGAACCCAAGATGCTCGCGATACCCGACAACGGCGAAGCGGCCGCGGATGAGTTGGCGGCCTCGGTGGCCGCATAGGTGCCAGCGCTGACCCCCAGGGTCTTCACAAACAGGTCGTATACCGCAGCTGCTTCAGCACTGACCTGCTGGTAGAGAGTGCCGTACGCGGTGAACAACGACGCCTGTAGCACTGATATCTCATCAGCGGCGGCGGGAATCACGCCCGTGGTGGTCGGGGCGGCCGCGGCCGCGTTCTGGGCGACCATCGCCGAGCCGATGGTCTCGAGCTTGCCGGCCGCAGCCGCCAACTCTTCAGGCTGTGTCGTCAGGAATGACATCGATTGCTCCTCATATGACTAAGCCAGCAGGGCTAGAAACCTGTGAATTATCTGATCAGTCCCTGCCGAATAGCTGATCAGGTCCTGTGTTTAGATAAGGCTAACGATCCACACCTCCGCAAGCCCGATCAAAAGGCGCAAGCGCAGAATTCATTTACGGCTTATTTACGCCGGCACCGGCAGTCTTAACACGATCCTTTTGAGCGTGGCACCTGACCGCTCGCCGCAGCAGCGAAATGAAACACGCGCCGCGGGAGGGTTAGCGCAATGTGGCCGCGGCGGCGCGCTGGTCGGCCGCGTGCGCTTGTCTCGGTGTCTCCAGATCAGAAGAGGCCGTGCTTGGGCATAACAATCGGCTTGACTCCGTACCGTGGTCCGGAGTCGGCACCAACACTGTTGGCGGCTACGACCATTCCAGGGGCAGGCGGCATCACTGCGATCGGGCCGTCCTCCTCGGGAACTGCCCAGCCTGTGCCATCCAAGGCCGCGCCGGCTGCCGTCGCCGGCGCTGCAGTAGACCAGCTTGCCGGCACCGACAGGCGACCAACCACGGACGCATTGCCCAAATCGGCGGTCAGCGCTGTTCCGCCGACGCCCGCTGGGGCAACCGCGTGTGCCACCGCGGCTGCCGCGCCGCCACCTGGAGCGGCTCCGCCAACGGTTCCCATAGCATCGGCAAGAAGCGTCATATTGCCAATGGCGGCCGTGGCAAAGTCTGCCACGCCACCCAGGCCGTGAAACGCGGATTCTACGAACAGCGGAACATCGAGATTGAGGAACTGCCTGACCGCCTCCAACCCGGTATCGGCCGCGGACATCACCGGGGAGGCGAAGCTCAGGACAGCGTCGGCGACGTCGCTGATCAGGTGGCTCAGACCCACCTGGCGCGCGGAAGCGGATGCGCCGGCTTGGCCAACAGCGGCGGCTTGGTGTGCGAGCCCGGCCGGATTGGTGATGTGCGACGGCCTGGTCAGCGGGTTCAGTCTTGCGGCGACCGCGGATGCGGCCGCATAGCCGTACATGGCCGAAGCGTCTTGGGCCCACATTTCGCCATAGCGTGCCTCGGTAGCCGCGATGGCCGACACGTTTTGCCCAAGGATGTTGGTCGCTGTCAGTTCAGCCAACAGGGCTCTGTTGGCAACCACCTCGGCCGGGGGCACTGTCAGCGCAAACGCCGTTTCAAAGGCGGCCGCAGACGCCATGGCCTGTGCCGCCGCGAGCGCCGAGGATTCAGCGGTGCAGGTCAACCAGACCAAATAGGGCTGCACCGCGGCGGCCATCGACAACGATGCGGGAACCATCCAGTGCTCGGTGCTCAGCCGCGTGATGACCGACCCGACGGAGGACGCAGCTGTGCTCACCTCGACAGCTATGCCGTTCCACGCAGCCGCAGCCGCCAGCAGGTCTGCCGCGCCCGCGCCGCCATACATGCGCGCAGAATTGACCTCCGGAGGTAGAGCTCCAAAATCCACTGAGGCGTTCCGTTTCTGGTCGAGTGCAGTGGTGGCCGGTGCTCCGTCTGAGGCAGCCATTATTCCATCAAGGTCAGCGCCAGCGTAGGCACCACGCTCGCCACGGCGTCGATGGCGCCCAAATCATCCCATTAACTGCGCAGCGACGGTTGCTCCGAGGTTCCAGCACGCCTCGATATCGGCCTTGCTCGGCTTGCCCATCACCACTACAGTCTCAGCGGCTTGCACCCAACCCAGGCCGGTTGTGATGGCGTCGACGGCTCGCTCGGCTCCCTCGGTGCCCTCGTTGCCGTGAATGTACGCGCCGAACGAACGCCCACGGGTGGTGTCCAGGCAGGGGTAATAGCAGACATCGAAGGCATGCTTGAGAGCACCACTGATGTACCCCAGATTGGCTGGGGTACCCAGCAGATAGCCGTCAGCCTCCAGCATCTCGATCGGCGAAACCGTCAGGGCGGGTCGTCTCACCACCTCGACGCCCTCAATCTCGGGATCGGTCGCGCCGGACACCACCGCCTCAAACATCTCCTGCATGTGCGGAGACGGCGTGTGGTGCACGATCAGCAAGCGCCGCACCGCAGGACCCTGTCACTAAAAGTGGGGTAATCGACCAAAGCGTGCAGAAGCGCTCCGGACAGGTAGCCCAAGGCCGGCAACGTGGTCATCTGGCCCCCGGCCTAGCGCGCCCCTCTAGCTGTAGGGCCGTCTTCATCGCTTCCCGCGCGCGGCGCCGATCCCCCGCGTAGTCGTAGGCGCGCGCCAGTCGGTACCAGCGGCGCCAGTCGTCGGCGTCGTCTTCGAGCTCGGTGCGCACGGCAGCGAACAACGCATCGGCCGCGTCTCGCTGAATGCGGCCAGAAGCCCGGCGGGGCAGCGCGCTGGCGTCGATGTCCAGTCCGTCTTCGGCGATCAGACGGGCCAGCCGCTGATACGCGAATCCGGCCCGCAGCGTGGCAATCATGGCCCACAGCCCAATGACCGGCAGGATCAGCAGCGCCAGCCCCAGCCCGGCAGCCGCGGCGCGGCCCGAACCGATCATTGCGACGGCGACACGCCCGAGCATAACCAGGTACGCCACCATCGCCACGCACATGAACGCGATTATCAACTGGACATACAGGGTGCGCCTGGTCATCACAGTGTCGGTCAGTGCAGATCGAGTAGGGGCTCAAGACCTACGGTGAGACCAGGGCGTTCGGCGATGCGGCGCACCGCCAACAGCACACCGGGCACAAACGATGTGCGATCGAGGCTATCGTGGCGGATGGTCAGAGTCTCCCCCTCGGTCCCGAACAGCACCTCCTGGTGGGCGACCAGTCCGGCCAGCCGCACCGCGTGCACCGGTATGCCGTCGACGTCGGCACCACGCGCGCCCGGCAGGCTGGTACTGGTGGCATCGGGATTGGGCGGCAAGCCTTTTCGGGCCTCGGCGATCAGCTTCGCGGTACGCGCGGCCGTGCCTGACGGCGCGTCAGCCTTGTGCGGATGATGCAGCTCAATGACCTCGGCCGAGTCGAAAAACCGTGCGGCCTGCTTGGCGAAATGCATGGACAGCACCGCTCCGATCGCGAAGTTTGGCGCTATCAACACCGATGTGTTGGGTTTTGCGACGAGCCACGATTCGACTTGTTGAAACCGCTCGGCGGTGAACCCCGTGGTACCGACCACGGCGTGAATTCCGTTGTCGATGAGGAACTCCAGATTGCCCATCACCACGTCCGGGTGGGTGAAGTCGATGACGACCTCGGTGTTACCGTCCGTTAGCAGGCTCAGCGGATCGCCGGCATCCAGCTCGGCGGATAGGGTCAGGTCGTCGGCGGCCGCCACCGCCCGCACCATCGTCGCTCCGACCTTGCCTTTGGCTCCAAGGACGCCTACCCGCATGGCCTTCACCCTAGACCGGGCCGTCCTCGAGGCCAACGACCGCGGCTGCACCAAACCCGGCGTGCGCCGTGAGGCGCTTGTTGATCGAGTGGAGGTGAAAGACCTGCACGGTAGTTCTGTCGCAGCTGTCTGAACCACCCCATCGGCAGATTCCGTGAAGAGCCAGATACGGTGAAAGTCGCACGTCCGGTTCGAAGGGCGGCCACGGGAAACGGACCCGCAGCAACGCGGGCACCGCACCCATGGTCGACCCAACTGCCACGCACCCGGTGACCGGTGCGAAGTCCACCATATCGACCAGTGGGCAACCGGCACATCCCACCACAGGTTGGTCGGAAACGGCTGGTGCACAACGAAGCTCCCCAACGGCCAAACCGCAGGGATCCCGCCACCCCACCTCGACCGCGGTGCCCACACCAAACAACTACGCGCTGACCGCCGCGACTGCGCCCACGACCTATCTAGGCTTTAATGATCCGAGGCGTCAGCAGCGAAGGTGCTCATGTGAAACCCAGCAATATCAGGATTCGTGCAGCCAAACCGATCGATTTCCCGAAGGTGGCGGCGATGCACTATCCGGTTTGGCGACAATCCTGGACCGGAATCCTCGACCCGTACCTACTCGACATGATCGGTTCGCCGAAGCTGTGGGTCGAGGAGTCTTACCCGCAAAGCCTGAAACGCGGCGGCTGGAGTATGTGGATCGCCGAGTCTGGCGGTCAGCCAATAGGTATGACGATGTTCGGGCCCGACATTGCTCATCCTGATCGCATTCAAATCGACGCTTTGTATGTAGCCGAGAACAGTCAACGTCACGGCATTGGCGGGCGCCTCCTCAACAGGGCCCTGCACTCACATCCGTCAGCCGACATGATTTTGTGGTGCGCCGAGAAGAACAGCAAGGCACGCGGCTTCTACGAGAAGAAGGACTTTCACATTGACGGCCGCACTTTCACGTGGAAACCACTGTCAGGTGTGAACGTGCCCCATGTGGGCTACCGGCTTTATCGATCCGCCCCGCCCGGGTAAGCATCAGGCGTCGATAACCACCCGACCGCTCACGGCCCGCGACACACAGACCAGCATCTCGTTATCGCCTTCGATGATGCGGCCGCGGCGGTCGACCTGCCCGGCAAGGACTCTCACCTTGCAGGTCCCGCAGAAGCCCTGCTGGCAGGAGTATGCCGTCGTCGGGTCCCAGTCGAGCATGACGTCCAGCGCCGACCGGTTCGCCGGAACTCGGAGCACTCGCCTCGACCGTGCGAGCTCCAGCTCGAACGGAACTCCGTCGACAACCGGCGGCGGGCTGAATCGCTCGTAATGCAGCGGCGCGTCGGCGTGTTGATTGCGGGCCACGCGCACCGCTTCTAACATCCCGGGCGGCCCGCACACGTAAACGGCCGTCGTCGGCCCTGCGCCGGCCAACAGTTCATCGACAGACGCAAAACGACCGTGCTCGTCGTCGGCCCACACCGTGACCCGGCCGGGTGCCACCGCCACTACCTCGTCCAGGAACGGCATGTACTCCCGACCGCGACCGGCATAGATTGCGCGCCAGTCGATTCCGCGCTGTTCGGCGGCCCGGATCATCGGCAGGATGGGCGTCACCCCGATACCGCCGATCACGAAAAGCACGTCACGCTCGGCCAGACCGAGATGGAAGGCGTTGCGGGGACCTTCGAACTCGCACGTGTCACCTACGTCGAAGGCCTCGTGCATCTCGATCGAACCGCCGCCGCCGTCCGCGATTCTGCGAATGGCGATCCGGTAGTCCGTACGCCGTCCGGGCACACCGCACAACGAGTACTGTCGGCGCCGCCCCGAGGGCAGCTGCACGTCGATGTGCCCACCGGGCGACCAGGCCGGGAGCAATCCGCCACCGGGGTCAGCCAACGTCAACGCCACCACGTCGGGAGCGACCAGCTCGCGCTTGGTAACCACCGCGGGATTCGTGCGCCGCACCGGCTGCACCCGCGACGGTTCCCACCGCGAGGCCGCGCCCAATCCTCCCAATAACGCTCGTACACCCCACAGCGCTGTGAAGAAGCGGTCCCGGCTGCGGCGACCGTAAAGGTCGGCGGGCCTACTGGCCCAGCTGGTCTCTGGCACGGTGCGCTCCGCCATTCCTACGGATCGTCACCGATCAGTGCGACGCTCGCGCGGCGGGCGAGACGGCCAGGTAGTCCACGGCCGCCCCCAGCCCGCCCAGCTGGGACGGGTGAAAACCCGGCTTGTAGTAGTGCCCCACGACCCGAAGCAGCCGCGGCAGCCCGGGCACCAAACCACGGCGTGCGGCCTTGAAATAGTCCCGCCAGCGCGGCTTTGTCCCCGGTGGCAGGTACGGATCCACCGAATACATGAACCGCACTCCGCGAATCCACAGCAGCAACATCACCGGGGTAACGGTCAGCTGGGCACGCACCTGCCGCCAGTAACCGGCGCGCAAGTGCTTCATGGTGTCGAAGGCCACGGCTTTGTGCTCGACTTCTTCTGCACCGTGCCACCGCAGCATGTCCAGCATCACGGGGTCTGCACCGACGGCATCGAGCTGCGGGGAATTCAGGATCCACTCGCCCATGACGGCGGTGTAGTGCTCAATTGCCGCGATGAACGAAACCTGCTCTAGCAACCAGCTGTACTGTCGTCGCGGGCTCCGCCGAGGACTCTCCCCCAGCAGCTTTTCGAACAGCCACCTGATCTGGTTGGTAAACGCTGTCACGTCGACACCCTGGGCATCGAAGTGGTCAACCACGCCGGAGTGCGCCTGGGAATGCATCGCCCTCCTGACCGATGAATCCTTGCACGTCCAGCCTCAGTTGATCGTCCTTGATCAGCGGCAGCGTCTTCTTGAAGACCCTGACGAAGAACTCCTCGCCGGCCGGCAGCAGCATATGCAGAACGTTGAGAACGTGGGTGGCCATCGGCTCGTTGGGCACATAGTGAAATGGCAGGTTTGTCCAGTCGAATTCGACATCTCGCGGCTCGAGGACGAGACGTTCGTGGTCGGCGGCGCGCGACTCTGACGAGTGCGGACCCGTCGCCCGGTCATCGACGCTGACCATTGCTGCCCCCTCAGAAAACGTAGCCACGGCGTTTACATAAATGCCCGACATGTCGCCCCAGTAGACATCACGTGTTGGCAAGTATAGTTGCGCGTACCCGAGGGGTGAAGAACCTGCTCGCCAGCCTGGCGCCGAATGCACCTCGACGTTCACCGCGCCTCGGCAGCCGACGATGTCGGCTTCACCGTGTCGAATTCGTCGCCTCGCCCTCGTCGGCCTACTCGCAACTGGTGGCATCAGTAATGCCATTGCGCAGCAACGCACTTGCTACGGCACGCGACTCGCCATCAGTGTCCCGCCAGCACTTTCGCTACCCGGCCTCAGCTCGGTCCTTGAGACGCTGCAGGGTGCGTCGAATGTGCTCGGTGTTTACGCTCGCCCGATCCTTGACGCCGGTGGCCATCCGGGCAACTGCGCGGAACCAGCTGGGCCGCCGGTCCCAGGTGCTCTCCGTAACCCGACAGCCGTGTTCGGTAGCGACGATGCCATATTGCCAGCGTGAAATCGGAATAATGCCGGACCGTACATCGAAAGCGAAAACCCGACCGGGATCGGCGTCGGTAACGGTGCACGTCGTGGTCCAGCGCCGTCCACCGTTTTCGTTGCGACCGACAAACACCGCTCCCTTGCGAACATCGTCGCCTTTGCGCAACTGCATCGCCACCACTTCCTCGGCCAGCGAGGCCAGTGTCGGCAGATCAGTGATCAGCCCGTATACCAGGTCGGGATTGGCGTCGATCTCAACGGTGACCGTCACAGAAGGCCCATCAGGGTCTGGCATCCCGCGATCATAGCCCGCTGGGCGGGCCGCTCTAGATGGGCGCCGCCCCGCGCAGATGCTCGAAGATCAGGGACGTCCGGGTACCTGCGACGTCGGCGTCGGCATTGAGGTTTTCGACCACGAACGAACGCAGGTCCTCGGTGTCGCGAGCGGCGACGTGCAAGATGAAATCGTCGGCGCCGGCCAGAAAGTAGACATCCATCACCTGCCGTTTGCGGCGGATCTGCTGGATGAAGCTGCGGATTTTCCCGCGAGCGGACGACTGCAAGTTGACCGAGATCATCGCCTGCAACGGCAAACCCACCGCGACCGGGTCGATGTCGGTGTAGAACCCCCGGATCACGCCGAGGTCCACCAACCGCCGAACCCGGCCGTGACACGTCGACGGCGCTATCCCGACAGTGTCCGCTAACGCGTTGTTGGGCATTCTGGCATCGCCATGCAGCAAGCTCAGGATTCTGCGGTCCACCTCATCAAGTTCAGCGGGTCGAACATCCTTCGACGAGGCAGCCCGGCGAGTCTTGTGTTCCGTTGAATTATCACGCATATGGCCTCGAAAAAGAATTATCATCAGCAATCTTGCAGATTAATCGAACTTTCTTCACACTGAAGCGTACAGTATCGAGAGGGGTAATCATGCGCGTCGGTATTCCGACCGAGACCAAAAACAACGAATTCCGGGTGGCCATCACCCCGGCCGGCGTCGCGGAACTAACCCGTCGTGGCCATGAGGTGCTCATCCAGGCAGGTGCCGGAGAGGGCTCGGCTATCACCGACGCGGATTTCAAGGCGGCAGGCGCGCAACTGGTCGGCACCGCCGACCAGGTGTGGGCCGACGCTGATTTATTGCTCAAGGTCAAAGAACCGATAGCGGCGGAATACGGCCGCCTGCGACACGGGCAGATCTTGTTCACGTTCTTGCATTTGGCCGCGTCACGTGCTTGCACCGATGCGTTGTTGGATTCCGGCACCACGTCAATTGCCTACGAGACCGTCCAGACCGCCGACGGCGCACTACCCCTGCTTGCCCCGATGAGCGAAGTCGCCGGTCGACTCGCCGCCCAGGTTGGCGCTTACCACCTGATGCGAACCCAAGGGGGCCGCGGTGTGCTGATGGGCGGGGTGCCCGGCGTCGAACCGGCCGACGTCGTGGTGATCGGCGCCGGCACCGCCGGCTACAACGCAGCCCGCATCGCCAACGGCATGGGCGCGACCGTTACGGTTCTAGACATCAACATCGACAAACTTCGGCAACTCGACGCCGAGTTCTGCGGCCGGATCCACACTCGCTACTCATCGGCCTACGAGCTCGAGGGTGCCGTCAAACGTGCCGACCTGGTGATTGGGGCCGTCCTGGTGCCAGGCGCCAAGGCACCCAAATTAGTCTCGAATTCACTTGTCGCGCATATGAAACCAGGTGCGGTACTGGTGGATATAGCCATCGACCAGGGCGGCTGTTTCGAAGGCTCACGACCGACCACCTACGACCACCCGACGTTCGCCGTGCACGACACGCTGTTTTACTGCGTGGCGAACATGCCCGCCTCGGTGCCGAAGACGTCGACCTACGCGCTGACCAACGCGACGATGCCGTATGTGCTCGAGCTTGCCGACCATGGCTGGCGGGCGGCGTGCCGGTCGAATCCGGCACTAGCCAAAGGTCTTTCGACGCACGAAGGGGCGTTACTGTCCGAACGGGTGGCCACCGACCTGGGGGTGCCGTTCACCGAGCCCGCCAGCGTGCTGGCCTGACTCTCGGCCGCTCGTTACGCCGAGCACACGTCGGGAGTAAGGGAAGCGATGATGTCGGCCGCGGGTCCCGGCCGGGTCTTCCGGTGCGCCGATCCCGCCCAAAGGTTTGTTCCGTGCGGGTCGTCCGCCTGCACCGCCGCCGCCCGTATCGGCTTCGTCATCTGGTGGACCTCCGGATAACCCAGCGGCGCCACGTGGTCGAGCAGGCGAGTGAAGTTGTTGGCCAGACCGCGCGCATACCTACCCGAGAACGCCCGAGTGACCAGGGTGGCATCGAACTCTGGATTCTTCAGCGCGGCACGGTGTGCGGCATTGGTACCGGCTTCGTCGGCCAGCAGCAATGCGGTACCAACCTGCGCGGCGATCGCTCCGCGGCGCAGCACGGCGGCCACGTCCTCAGCCGTGCCCAGGCCACCGGCTGCAACCAGCGGCACATCATGGGCGCTGCCAATCCGATCGAGGAGTTGGTGCAGCGACTCCGTACCGGGTTCCATGTCCGGCGCGAACGTTCCGCGGTGCCCGCCGGCAGCCGGGCCCTGGACCACCAGGCTGTCCGCGCCCGCGGCAATGGCCACACCGGCCTCGTAGACCGACGTCACGGTGATCGAGACCAACAGTCCCAGCGCGCTCAACCGCTGCACGACATCCGGCGGCGGCGCGCCGAAGGTGAACGACACCACCTCCGGACGGACATCGGCTACCACCTCGAGTTTGCGCACCCAGTCGTCGTCGTCACCATAGACGGGCTGGCCCACCTCGGTGTGGTAGTACTCGGCGACCTCTTCGAGCTCGTCCGCGTAATACTCCAGCTGCGCCCAGTCGGCGACGCTGGGTTGGGGCACAAACAGATTGGCTCCGATAGGACCGGTAGTGGCGGCGCGCGCAGCGGCGATATCGTCGGCGAGCCGGTCCGCGCTCAGATAGCCGCCGGCGACGAAACCAAGCCCGCCAGCGTTGGACACCGCCGCGGCCAACGCCGGGGTGCTCGGGCCGCCGGCCATCGGGGCGCCGACGATCGGCACCGCGATGTCCCAGAAGCCCAACACCATCGGGCTAATTCGCCGACGGCGAGCGCCGGCACGGCGCGAGTGAGGAAGCGGACATTTGAGCTACCCTACCATCGCTCGAAGTTGTTGCGGCAGTGATCGTTTCGATCCGTGTGGGCCAAGAACGGCAGCACCGTAGCGCCTGCTCAGCAGGTGGCGGGCCACCGCGTTGACCTCCTCCACGGTGACCTGCTCGATTTGCCGCAAGGTGTGTTCGATGCTGCGGTGCTTGCCGTAGTTCAACTCGCTGCGGCCGAGCCGGCTCATCCGGGAGCTGGAATCCTCCAGCCCTAGCACCAGCCCACCCCGCAGCGATCCCTTGGCGATGCCGCATTCCGCCTCGGTGATGCCGTCGCGTGCCACGCTTTCCAGCACATCGGCGGTCACCCGCATCACGTCGGCGAAGCGTTCGGGCAGGCAGGCCGCGTACACCGAAAGCGCGCCGCTGTCGGCGAAGAGATCCAGCGCGGAGTAGACCGAGTAGGCCAGCCCGCGGGTCTCGCGGACCTCCTGGAACAGCCGGGAACTCAAGCCACCGCCCAGCGCGGTGTGCAGCACCGACAGTGCCCAACGATGCTCCCAGCCGCGCCCGGGTGTGCGGATGCCCAGCGACACATGCGTCTGTTCGGCGTCGCGGCTAACCAGTGTCAACCGGGGGCTGCCGTTGACCCGGCCGGTACCCTTGCGCGGCGCAACTGGCCGTCTCCCCCGGACCAACCGGGACCCGAAGTGCTCGCGGACCAACGCAACCAGCCCGTCGTGATCCACATTGCCGGCGGCCGCGACGACCATCCGCTCCGGGGTATAGCGCCGCAGGTGAAACGATTGCAGTTGAGCCCGCGTCATCACCGACACGGATTGCGCGCTGCCGATCACCGGGCGACCGACCGGGTGGTCGCCGAACAACGCCGCCAGGAACATGTCCGCCAAGGCGTCCTCGGGGTCGTCGTCGCGCATCGCGATCTCCTCGAGGACGACGTCACGTTCCACCTCGACATCGTCGGCGGCACAGCGGCCGTTGAGCACCACATCGGCGACCAGGTCGACGGCCAACGGCAAGTCGCTGCCGAGCACGTGGGCGTAGTAGCAGGTGTGCTCCTTGGCGGTGAATGCGTTCAGTTCCCCGCCCACCGCGTCCATCGCCTGCGCAATGTCCACGGCAGAGCGGGTGGGCGTCGACTTGAACAGCAAATGCTCAAGGAAGTGCGCCGCCCCGGCCACCGTGGCGCCTTCGTCGCGCGATCCGACGCCGACCCACACCCCGACCGACGCGGAGTGCACCGCGGGCAGGAATTCGGTGACCACTCGCAGCCCGCCCGGCAGGGTGGTGCGCCGCGGCGCCAGCGCCGCCGCGGGGTCAGCTGGTGACCGTCGCGGCATCGGTAGCGGCGGCGGTGCTGTCCTCGTCGGCGACCAGGATCAGGGAGATCTTGCCCCGTTTGTCGATGTCGGCGATCTCCACCCGCAGCTTGTCACCGACATTGACAACGTCCTCGACCTTCGCGATGCGCTTGCCCTTGCCGAGTTTGGAAATGTGCACCAGACCGTCGCGGCCAGGCAGCAACGATACAAAGGCACCGAAATCGGTGGTCTTGACCACGGTTCCGAGGAACCGTTCGCCCACCGTCGGCAGCTGCGGGTTGGCGATGGCGTTGATCTTGTCGATCGCGGCCTGTGCCGATGGCCCGTCGGTGGCGCCGACGAACACGGTGCCGTCGTCTTCGATGGAGATCTGCGCGCCGGTCTCCTCGGTGATGGCGTTGATGACCTTGCCCTTGGGTCCGATGACCTCCCCGATCTTGTCCACCGGAACCTTGATGGTGGTCACCCGCGGGGCGTAGGGACTCATTTCGTCGGGTCTATCGATGGCCTCAGCCATCACCTCCAAGATCGTGAGGCGGGCGTCCTTGGCCTGCTCGAGTGCTCCGGCAAGCACCTGCGAAGGGATCCCGTCGAGCTTGGTGTCCAGCTGCAGCGCGGTGACGAAGTCCTTGGTCCCGGCGACCTTGAAGTCCATGTCACCGAACGCGTCTTCGGCGCCGAGGATGTCGGTGAGGGTGACGAAGCGACGCTCCACAACGCCGTCGACCGCCCCTTCTACTTGAATGTCGTCGGAGACCAGGCCCATCGCGATGCCGGCCACCGGCGCCTTGAGCGGCACCCCGGCGTTGAGCAGCGCCAGCGTCGACGCGCACACCGACCCCATCGAGGTCGACCCGTTGGAGCCCAGAGCCTCCGACACCTGGCGAATGGCATACGGGAATTCCTCGACGCTCGGCAACACCGGCACCAGGGCCCGCTCGGCCAGTGCGCCGTGCCCGATCTCACGCCGCTTGGGCGAACCGACCCGACCGGTCTCGCCGGTGGAGAACGGCGGGAAGTTGTAGTGGTGCATGTACCGCTTCGATGTCTCCGGCCCCAACGAGTCGATCTGCTGGGCCATCTTGATCATGTCGAGTGTGGTCACACCCAGGATCTGGGTTTCGCCGCGTTCGAACAGCGCGCTGCCGTGCGCGCGCGGAACCACGGCCACCTCGGCCGACAATGCGCGAATGTCGGTGATGCCGCGGCCGTCGATACGGAAATGGTCGGTGAGGATGCGCTGCCGAACCAGCTTTTTGGTCAGGGCACGCAACGCGGCGCCGACCTCCTTTTCGCGACCCTCGTAGGTGTCGGCGAGCCGCTGCACAACCTGGGTCTTGATTTCGTCGATGCGCTGGTCGCGCTCGGCTTTACCGCCGATGGTCAACGCGGCGGCCAACTCGTCGGTGGCCACCGAGGACACCGAGTAGTACACGTCTTCGCCGTAGTCAGGGAACACCGGGAAGTCGACGGTCGGTTTGCCCGACTTTCCAGCGGCATCGGCAAGCTCCTGCTGCGCGGTGCACAGCGCGGCGATAAACGGCTTGGCCGCCTCCAGGCCCGCGGCCACCACGCTTTCCGTCGGCGCTTGGGCACCACCTTCGACGAGCTCGACGACGTTTTCGGTGGCCTCGGCTTCGACCATCATGATGGCAACATCACCCTCGACGATCCGGCCGGCCACGACCATGTCGAACACGGCGCGCTCGATCTGGTCGACGGTGGGGAAGCCGACCCAGGTGCCGTCGATGAGCGCCACCCGCACACCGCCGATGGGCCCGGAGAACGGCAGACCGCCCAGCTGGGTGGACGCCGACGCCGCGTTGATCGCCAATACGTCGTAGAGATCGCCCGGATCCAGGCTGAGAATCGTCACCACGATTTGGATCTCGTTGCGCAGCCCGTCGACAAACGACGGGCGCAGCGGGCGGTCGATGAGCCGGCAGGTCAGGATCGCGTCGGTGGAGGGTCGGCCCTCGCGACGGAAGAACGAACCGGGGATGCGGCCGGCCGCATACATGCGCTCCTCGACGTCGACCGTGAGGGGGAAGAAGTCGACGTGTTCTTTGGGGTTCTTGCTGGCGGTGGTCGCCGACAGCAGCATGTTGTCGTCGTCGAGGTAGGCGACCACCGCGCCGGCGGCCTGCAAGGCCAATCGGCCGGTCTCGAAGCGGATGGTCCGGGTGCCAAAGCTCCCGTTGTCGATGGTGGCGGTCGTCTCGAACACGCCTTCGTCAATTTCAGCGGCAGACATGACGTCCGTGCGGCCTCTCTGGATTATTGAGCTGTTTCGCGTCGTCACGCGCAATCCAGCGGGTTCGCCGAACCCCGAGAGCTTCCCAGGAGAAAAGGTCTGAATGCGGCTACGGCCATCGATCGAAGCGGCCGACCTGCCCCAGATCCGGAGAGCCCGGCAGCCACTACCGAGGACCGCCCGATACAGGCCGGGGGTGCTCCCTTGGATATGCATAGTGACTCGCTGGAACGGCACACGCGGTTCTGCGCGTACCGCACCATTTGCTGGGCCGAACCGGCCCAGAACGTTCTCACTCTACACGGGCGACCGGCGGCATTTGCGTAGAACTCGCTTTGCCGAGCTACCCCGCCTCAGCTCCGCGGGCCGCCGGTGACATCCTCGACGCACACCGCGAACCGTCGCTGAGTGTAGACGTAGCCCACGCCGCTGGCGCACTGGTCGACGCTGACGGGAGAGTCGAGGTCTTTCAGGATCTGGGTGGCCCGCTGCCGGTGCGGCACCGAGGCGTCGTCGCAGTCCACCCGGAACGGGTCGGTGTTGTGGGTAGGGTCGACGCTCATACAACCGCCAATCACCCAATCGATGTCCAGGCAAATGGTGTTGGTTGAGCCGTTGAACGCATTGCGCATCGAATAGGTGGAGTCGACGTCCGCCGGGCATTCCGCGTGGTCCTCCTGCACGACGGCAACGACCTTGAAGTTGGACGCCGGGCTCCCGCACTCCGCCTTAGTGGCCTGCGGCCGGTCGGGCGTGCCGGCGAGTTTGACGCAGTCCCCCACCTTGAGTTCGGCGACGTTGGTCGCTGACGAACACCCCGTCGCCACGACGAACAAGGCCGTGGTCGCGGCCGCGAGCCAGGCGCGCATCGACGCCGCGGGTCAGCGACGCAGGCCCAGCCGCTCGATGAGTGAACGATAACGCTCCACATCGATCTGGGAAATGTACTTGATCAGCCGGCGCCGCCGGCCCACCAGCAACAGCAGTCCTCGCCGCGAATGATGGTCGTGCTTGTGCACCTTGAGATGCTCGGTGAGGTCGGCGATGCGTTTGGTCAGCAACGCGATCTGTGCTTCCGGGGATCCGGTATCGGTCTCATGCAGGCCGTAGGAGCGCAGAATCTCCTTTTTTTGCTCGGCTGTCAGCGCCACGAAATGTCTCCATCAATGGGTTCGCGATCATGGATATCAGGGCACGGCCACCGCGAACCGCAGCACGCACCGATGTCGTTGGACAGTCTAGCAGCGGGTTGACCGCCAAACACAAACGCCGCAGGTGCCAGCCGGGGGTCACGACCGCAAGAACCGTCAACCCGTAGACAACAGGTCACGTGCCCGCTCGGTATCGGCACCCATCGCAGCGACCAGCTGGCGCACCGATTCGAACTTCTTCTGGCCGCGGATACGCCCGACGAAGTCCAAGGCCACATGTTGACCGTAGAGGTCAGCGGTGGTGTCCAGCACGAACGCTTCGACGGTGCGGGTGCGTCCGGAGAAGGTGGGATTGGTCCCGACCGACACCGCGGCCTGGTAGCGCTCACCCGGGACGACCGTGCCGGTCACCGGCCCATGCCCGAGCACCGTGAACCAAGCGGCGTACACGCCGTCGGCCGGAATCGCCGAATACATCGGCGGCGCCACGTTCGCGGTGGGAAAGCCCAGCTCCGCGCCCCGCCCCTCACCGCGTACCACAACCCCCTCCACGCGGTGCGGTCGGCCCAGAGCTTCCATGGCCGCCACCATGTCGCCGGCGTCCACGCAGGACCGGATGTAGGTGGAGGAGAACGTCACGGTCTCGTTGCTGTGGTGCTCGGACACCAACGACATCGATTCCACCGCGAACCCGAACCGCTCGCCAGCCCGACGCAGCGTGTCGACATTGCCGGCGGCCTTTTTGCCGAAGGTGAAGTTCTCGCCGACGACGACCTCCACCACATGTAGGTGCTCGACGAGCAGCTCATGGATGAAGCGATCCGGCGTGAGCTTCATGAAATCGGTGGTGAACGGCATCACCAGGAACACTTCGATGCCCAAGTCTTGAACGAGCTCCGCGCGTCGGGTCAGGGTGGTCAGCTGCGCCGGGTGACTGCCTGGATAGACCACCTCCATCGGGTGCGGGTCGAACGTCATCAGCACGGCCGGTACACCGCGAGCGCGGCCGGCCTTGACCGCGTGCGCGATCAGTTCGGCGTGCCCGCGGTGCACGCCGTCAAATACCCCGATGGTGAGCACGCATCTGCCCCAATCCGTCGGGATCTCGTCCTGGCCACGCCAGCGCTGCACGATCGCAAGCCTACGGCGCACGGTGGTCGGCCAGGCGCCAGATTCACCGGTGGGCTCTGGCCAGCGGCCGATCCGGGAACACCATGCACGCGGCCGCCGGACACCTGGCGCAGCACGTCCGGGAACGCCGGCGGCACCGTGGCCGGTCCCAGAGAATTGGCGCGCGCATACCGAACGATTGGTCTCAAGCTTTACGCCGACCATTGATCAGGTGATCAGGGAGTGGGTCTGATGAGTACGTTTAGAGAATGCCGCAGCATGTTCGATGCCGCGGTGAAGAGCTACCAGTCCGGAGACCTGGCCAATGCCCGAGCGGCCTTTGGCCGCCTCACAGTCGAAAACCCGGACATGTCCGATGGCTGGTTGGGGCTTCTGGCCTGCGGCGACCATCATCTTGATACCTTGGCCGGTGCCCATCAACACTCCGAAGCACTGTACAGCGAAACCCGCCGCGTCGGCCTCACGGACGGCGAATTGTCCGCCGTGGTCATGGCCCCGATGTATCTGGGGTTGCGGGTGTGGTCGCGCGCCACGATCGGGCTCGCGTACGCCAGCGCTCTAATCATCGCCGACCGCCACGATGAAGCGGCAGCAACGCTGGACGACCCGGTCATCACGGAGGACACCGGCGCCGCCCAATACCGCCAGTTCGTCATGGCGACGCTGTTCCACAAAACTCGCTCCTGGTCCAACCTTTTGAAGGTCACCGAAATTTCTCCGCCGAGCGGGGCCACCGATGTCCGTGACGAGGTGGCTGACGCGGTGGCCGCGCTGGCCTCGACCGCTGCGGCGAGTCTGGGCCAATTCCAGTTCGCGTTGGAGCTCGCTGAGCAAGTCTCGACAACCAATCCGCGGGTGACTGCCGATGTGACCCTCACTAGGGCGTGGTGCCTGCGCGAACTGGGTGACGACGACGCCGCCAGAGTGGCACTTAGCGCCACGACCACCGGTGATGCCCCCAGGACAAACACCACCGCGGAACAGGCTGGTAGCCCCCAACCGAAGTTTCGACATCCTTACGACGACGGCCGGGATCTCCTGGTGGCTCGCCGCCGCCCGCCGGCCGGGGACGGTTGGCGCAAAGCGGTAACCAAAATGACTTTCGGGCGGGTGAATCCCGAACCGAGCGCCAAGCGCGAGCAAACCGACGAGCTGATTCAGCGTATCTGCGCTCCACTGGCCGATGTCCATAAGTTGGCGTTCGTCTCTGCCAAGGGCGGCGTAGGTAAGACCACGATGACGGTGCTGGTGGGCAACGCCGTCGCCCGGCTGCGCGGCGATCGGGTGATGGCTGTGGACGTCGATGCCGACCTGGGCGACCTGTCAGCAAGGTTCAGTGAGCGCGGTGGCCCGCAGACCAACATCGAGCATTTCGTGTCATCGCAGCACACCAAGCGCTACGCGGACGTGCGTGTGCACACGGTGATGAACAAAGACCGGCTGGAAATGCTTGGTGCCCAGAATGATCCGCGATCGACATACAAGTTTGGCCCGGAGGACTATGGGGCCGCCATGCAGATCCTGGAAACCCACTGCAACGTCATACTGCTTGATTGCGGCACACCGGTCAACGGGCCATTGTTCAGCAATATCCTCAACGACGTCACTGGTCTGGTTGTGGTGGCATCCGAAGACGTGCGCGGTGTCGAGGGAGCGTTGGTCACTCTGGACTGGCTGGGGGCGCATGGCTTTGGCCGGTTGCTTCAGCACACTGTGGTTGTTCTCAACGCAATCCAGAAAACCCGGTCACTTGTGGATTGCGGGGCCGCCGAAAACCAGTTCAGGAAGCGCGTTCCGGATTTCTTTCGGATTCCCTACGACCCGCATCTGGCCACGGGTTTGGCGGTCGATTTCAGCTCTCTCAAGCGAAGGACACGCAACGCCGTGCTGGATTTGGCCGGCGGCCTGGCACAGCACTATCCGGCTAGCCGAGTACGGCCCCGTGGCGAGGACAGTTGGAAAACCTGGATCGAAACGATGCGTCAGGTCGGATGACGGTTTGGTCGAGACCGAGTTGGCGGCCATTTCCCCGACTGCGCACCGAGCGCGCCGTCACGCCGGTATCTAGACTCTCTGGTTGTGAGGGCTGACGAGGAGCCTGGCGATCTTAGCGCGGTTGCGCAGGACTATCTGAAGGTCATCTGGACCGCCCAGGAGTGGTCGCAGGACAAGGTCAGCACCAAGATGCTGGCCGAGAGGATCGGGGTGTCGGCCAGCACGGCCTCGGAGTCCATTCGCAAGCTCGCCGAGCAGGGCTTGGTCGACCACGAGAAGTACGGCGCGGTGACGTTGACCGATTCGGGGCGACGAGCCGCGCTGGCAATGGTGCGCCGGCACCGGCTACTGGAGACATTCCTGGTCAACGAGCTCGGCTACCGCTGGGACGAGGTGCACGACGAGGCCGAGGTGCTCGAGCACGCGGTCTCGGATCGCTTGATGGCCCGCATCGACGCCAAGCTGGGGTTCCCGTAGCGCGATCCGCACGGTGACCCGATCCCGGGCGCCGACGGGCAAGTGCCCACGCCACCGGCTCGTCAGCTGTGGGCGTGCCGCGACGGCGACACAGGGACGGTGGCCCGTATCTCCGATGCCGACCCGCAGATGCTGCGATACTTTGCCAGCATCGGGATCAGCCTGGACTCGCGGCTGCGGGTGCTGGCTCGGCGCGAGTTCGCCGGCATGATCTCGGTGGCAATCGACTCGGCCGACGGCGCCACCGTCGACTTGGGGAGCCCGGCCGCCCAGGCAATCTGGGTGGTGAGCTGACGGCTTTGGCCCGCGAGCGTAACGTGGCTGCGATTTTCGGCACGGATTTTCGCAGTCCGGTTACGCTCGCGAAGCCGGTTCGCCCAGCAGGCCCTTGGCGATGTGGGTTACCTGGACCTCGTTGCTGCCGGCGTAGATCATCAGCGACTTGGCATCGCGAGCCAGCTGCTCCACCCGATATTCGGCCATGTAGCCGTTGCCGCCGAACAGCTGGACGGCCTCCATCGCGACATCGGTGGCGGCCTCCGAGGAATACAGCTTGATCGCCGAGGCCTCGGCCAGCGTCAGCTGTTTGCCGGCTTTGAGCCGCTCGATGGCCTGAAATACCATGTTCTGCACGTTGATCCGCGCAACTTCCATTTTCGCCAACTTCAACTGGATCAGTTGGAACTGCCCGATGTTACGGCCCCACAGCGTGCGGGTCTTTGCGTAATCCACACACAGCCGGTGGCATTCGTTGATGATGCCCAACGACATGAGCGCCACGCCGAGGCGTTCGACGGCGAAATTGGCGCGGGCGCTGTCGCGGCCGTCCCCCTCGGCGCAAAGCAGGCGATCCGGGGTCAGCCGCACGTTGTCGAAGAACAACTCGCCGGTCGGCGAAGACATCATGCCCATCTTCTTGAACGGCTTGCCCTGCGTCAGGCCCGGCATGCCGGCATCGAGCACAAAGACCAGCACCGGGCGGTTACGCCAATCTGAGGCGGGCTCACCGTCGGCGAGCTTGGCGTAGACCACCAGGACATCAGCGTACGGCCCGTTGGTGATGAAGGTCTTGTGCCCGTTGAGGATGTAGTCTTCACCGTCGCGGGTCACGTGAGTCTTCATGCCGCCGAACGCATCCGAGCCGGAGTCTGGCTCGGTAATGGCCCAGGCCGCGATCTTTTCCAGCGTCACCAGCGTGGGCACCCAGCGCTCCTGTTGGGCCAGGGTGCCGCGGCTCATGATCGTCGCCGCGCCCAACCCGAGGCTGACGGCCACCGTGCTCAGCAATCCGATGCTGACCCCGGCCAGTTCGGACACCAGCACCGCGACCATCGAAGCCTGGTCAGCCAGCCCGAAACTGCCTGAGCTGTCCCGCTTTTCCCGCTTAGCCCGCTCCCCATCCAGCATCTGGTTGACCGACTCGGCAAGCAGCACGTCCAGACCGAACTGGCTGAACAGCTTGCGCGCGATCGGATACGGCGACAGTTCACCGGTTTCCAATGCGTCTTGGTGCGGGCGGATCTCCTTGTCGATGAACTGGCGAACGGCGTCGCGCACCATTAGATCGGTGTCGGACCACTCGAACATGGCGTGCTCCCTCCGATCGCGTGGCTCAACGTTCGGCCCGTTGGTATGCGGTGACCACGGCGGCGCCGCCCAGCCCGATGTTGTGTTGCAGCGCGGCGGTCACGTTGTCGACCTGGCGCGCCTCGGCGGTGCCGCGCAGCTGCCAGGTCAGCTCCGCGCACTGCGCCAACCCCGTCGCACCCAGCGGATGGCCCTTGGAGATCAGCCCACCGGATGGGTTGACGACCCAGCGTCCGCCGTAGGTGGTCTGGTTGTCGTCGATCAGCTCGGGCGCCTCGCCCGGCCCGCACAGGCCGAGCGCCTCGTAGAGCAGTAGCTCGTTGGCTGAGAAGCAGTCGTGCAGCTCGATCACTCCGAAGTCCTTCGGGCCGAGTCCGGATTGCTGGTAAACCCGTTGTGCCGCTTGCACAGTCATGTCGTAGCCGATGATATTGCGGGCACTGCCATCAAAGGTGGAAGCGAAGTCGGTGGTCATCGCCTGCCCGACGATTTCCACAGCCCGCCCGGCAAGGTTGTGGTTGGCCAGGTAATCCTCACTGGCCAGCACCACCGCCGCCGACCCGTCGGAGGTGGGAGAGCACTGCAATTTGGTCAGCGGGTCGGAAATCATCTTTGAGGCCAAGATGTCGTCCAGGGTGTATTCGTCCTGAAACTGTGCATACGGGTTGTTGACCGAGTGCTTGTGGTTCTTGTAGCCGATCTTCGCGAAATGCTCCGCGGTGGTGCCGTATTTCTTCATGTGTTCGCGGCCGGCCGCCCCGAACATCCACGGCGCCACCGGAAAGCCGAACTCGTCGATCTCGGCTAACGCCTTGACGTGCCTGCCCAGCGGCGACTCCCGGTCGTCGGCGCCACCGCCCAGCGCTCCGGGCTGCATCTTCTCGAAGCCCAGCGCCAACACGCAATCGGCCAGTCCGCCGCGGATGGCCTGCGCGCCGAGGTAGAGCGCCGTGGATCCGGTCGAGCAGTTGTTGTTGACGTTGACGATGGGGATACCCGTCATGCCGAGTTCGTAGAGCGCCCGCTGACCCGACGTCGATTCTCCGTAGACGTAGCCGACGTAGCCCTGTTCAACTTCGCGGTAGTCGATGCCGGCGTCGCGCAGCGCTTTGGTGCCCGACTCCCTGGCCATGTCCGGGTAGTCCCAGCCTTCGCGTCGCCCGGGCTTTTCGAACTTCGTCATGCCCACGCCAATGACGTAAACCTTGTTCGACGACCCTTGGTTAGGCATCGTTGCCGTTGCAAGTGAGTGATCTTTAGTGGTCACGCGACTTGCACCCCGTCTCGGGGTTGTTCGGCAGCCTTGCGGCTGCTTCCCTTCCGCGCTTCACGGCCACCAGCCCGGCCAGGCCGGGTCTTACGGTCGGCTCCACGCTTGACGGCGGCCCCAACTGGGCCGACGACGCTACTGGTGTCCTCGTAGCGTGCGAGGTTGATCGCTGCGCAGTCATCACGCTGATGCGATGCCGAGCACGAATCGCATTGCCAGTGCTCGGCCCATCCGATCTCTTGGACATGCCCGCAGACGTGGCAGGTTTTCGACGATGGGAACCAGCGGTCAGCGACCACTAGTTGTGACCCGTACCAGCCTGTCTTGTAGGACAGGTGGCGGCGCGGGGTGCCCAGGGCCGCGTCGGAGAGTCCGCGCCGGCGAGCGCGGGCACCCGAGAGGCCCTGTTGCCGCAGCATCCCTGCCGCGTCCAGGCCTTCGACAACGATGCGGCCGTGGGTCTTAGCCAAATGCGTTGTCAGACAGTGCAGGTGGTGGGTGCGAACATCGTTGACCCGGCGGTGCAGCCGGGATATTTCGGTGGTGCGCTCACGGTAGCGACGTGAGCCTTTCGTGCAGCGCGACCGTGCCCGGCAGACATGCCGTAGCTCGTTGAGTGCCGCGTCGAGTGGCCGTGGATTCGGCACTCGTTCGAGCACCGCGCCGTCGGCGGTGGCGACCGTGGCCAGGCGGCGCACCCCGACATCAACGCCGACCCGTGAACCGGGGTCGGTCACCTTCGGTTGCTGCGGGCGCTGCACGAGGACCCGCACACTCGCATCGATCCGGGTCCCGTTACGGCGCACCGTGATCGCGAGCACCCGCGACCGGCCTTTGGCGATGAGCCGCTCAACCCGGCGCGTGTTCTCGTGGGTGCGGACGGTCCCGATGACCGGCAGCGTGAGGTGGCGCCGGTCGGGCTCGACGCGCATCGCTCCGGTCGTGAACGTCACCCGGTCTGGGTCGCGTCCCTTCTTCTTAAACCGGGGAAAGCCCATCCTTTTGCCATCACGTTTGCCTGATCGCGAGTTCTGCCAGTTCCAGTACGCGTCGACCGCGCCGTCAATACCGTCGGCGTAGGCCTCCTTCGAGCACTCCGGCCACCACACAACACCGGTCTCGATGTTGACGCACACGTCGTTCTTGACGGTGTTCCAGCGCTTCCGCAACACCCGCAGCGACGGCTTTGCCGTCTGGATCCCGGTCGCCTGCCAGGCGTCGATATCGGCTTTCAGGGTGGCGACGGTCCAGTTGTAGGCCTTGCGGCGGGCACCGAAATGCCGTGCCAACGCGCGGGCCTGCTCGGCGGTCGGATCGAGCGTGAACCGGAAAGCCTGAACCATCCAGCCCTCAGGAATCTCGAATTTCGCCATCAGGCAGCCTCCGACTCTTCGGCGGCGGCCGCCAATGCGCGCTTGGCCCGGTTCTGCGCAGCGCGCTTGCCGTACAGCCGGGCGCACATCGAGGTCAAGATCTCGGTCATGTCCCGTACCAGGTCGTCATCAACCTCGGCCGAGTCGACCACGACCAGCTCGCGGCCTTGGGCGGCCAGCGCCGCTTCGACGTACTCAGAGCCGAACCGGCAGAACCGGTCTCGGTGTTCCACCACGATCCGCTTCACCGATGGGTCACGCAGCAGCGCAAGAAACTTTCGGCGGTGCCCGTTCAGCGCCGAACCGACCTCGGTCACGACCTTGTCGACCGCGATCTGCTCGGTCGTGGCCCAGGCGGTCACCCGCGCCACCTGCCGATCCAGGTCCGGCTTCTGATCCGCTGACGACACTCGCGCATACACGGCCGTCCGCGCCCGGCGGGATCTATCGGCCGGCTGGTCGTCCACGAGAATCAGCCGCCCGGCCTTCCGCGCCGGCACCGGCAACAACCCCGCATGAAACCAGCGATACGCAGTCACCCGCGCAACACCGTTGCGCTCAGCCCACACCGCCAGATTCATACTGTTGTTCCTACAGCACGCCACTGACAACTACCGACCACTCAGACCGCAACAGCTGACAGCCCCTTCCGAATTGAACAGCGGCCCATCGCCGTGCGACGTAGGCCGTGTAGCCCAGTGTGCCACCGTTGCCGTCCCGGACCGCATCCCCCTACATTGAGGCCAGGCTCCAACCGAATCGCCCGGCTCCTCCTCACCCCGCTACCCGGGGTGCATCGTCGCCGGGCGGAGCACCGCCACCGACCTGGTCCGCGAACCCTCGTCACGCAGCAGCGCGATAACCCGGCCGTCGGCGTCACAGGCCGCGTACACGCCGTCGATACCGACCGCCGGCAGGGACCGGCCGTTGGCGGCCGCGCTGGCCTCCGCGGCGGTCAGGTCGCGGCGCGCAAACATCAGCAGGCAGGCCTCATCGAGGCTCAGGCTCAGCGCGGGGCGCTCCGCGAGATCGTCGAGCGATCTCGCCTGGTCCAGCTCGAAGCGGCCGACGCGGGTGCGCCGCAACGCCGTCACATGGCCTCCCACCCCAAGCGCGTCGCCGAGGTCGCGTGCCAACGCGCGGATGTAGGTTCCCGAGGAGCAGTCGATCTCCACATCGATATCGATGAGCTGGTCGCGCCGGCGTGCGGCCAGCAGCTCGAACCGGTCGATGCGGATCGGCCGGGCTTCCAATTGCACGGAGCGCCCCTGGCGGGCCAACCGATAGGCGCGTCGGCCACCGACCTTGATCGCGCTGACCGACGACGGCACCTGCCGGATCTCACCGCGCAGCCGCTCCATCGCGGCGTCGATCGCCTCGATGGTCAGGTGCTTAGCCGGAACCGACTGCAGCACTTGACCTTCGGCGTCCTCGGTGGAAGTGGTCTGACCCAAGCGGATGGTGGCGGCATACGACTTGGGGGCCGCCGTCAGCAGACCGAGGATCTTGGTGGCGCGTTCGATGCCGATCACCAACACCCCGGTGGCCATCGGGTCCAGGGTGCCCGCGTGGCCGACCCGCCGGGTGGCGAAGATGCGGCGGCACCGCCCCACCACGTCATGGCTGGTCATTCCCGCGGGCTTGTCGATAACCACGATTCCGGGGCCGGTTGCGCTCATAGCACGATCGCGGTCAGCACCAGTCCGCGCTCAACCGACCAGCGTCCCCGCAGCGTTGTCAGCGGCGGACCCGACAGGGTGGACCCGTCGATGAGGATACGGGAGACGAAGCGACCCGTCCAGCCGGTGCTATCGGTTTCGAACGTGATGTGCGCGTCCTCGAAACCCAGCCACCTCTTGGTCAGCGGAAACCACGCCTTGTACGTTGCTTCCTTGGCGCAGAACAGGATTCGATCCCAATGCAACGCCGCTGGCATGGTGCGGGGCATGTCGGCGCGCTCGGCCGGCAGGCTGATCGCATCCAGCACACCATTGGGCAACACGTCGTGCGGTTCGGCGTCGATGCCCACGGAACGCACCGCATCCCTGCGTCCGACAACCGCGCCGCGGTAACCGGCGCAGTGGGTGAGGCTACCGACCACGCCGTCGGGCCAGCACGGTTCGCCCTTGTCGCCCTTGAGGATCGGCGCCGGCGGCACACCGAGCTGGTCCAGCGCGATGCGGGCGCAGTGACGCACGGTGATGAATTCGTTGCGCCGCTTGGCAACCGATCGTGCGATCAACGGCGCCTCCTCGGGCAGCGGGGTGAGACCGGGTGGGTCGGAGTACAACTCGGCATACGCCAAATCCTCGAACACGGTCGCCGGCAACACCGACGCCACCAGCGTGCCTACCGTCATCGAGACTGCCGTTGCCGCAATCGTTCCCGGAACTGGGCGGCCTGGGTTCGCATCTCGGGCGTGATCACGAAGTGACCGCCGAAGTCGTTGAGGTAGCCGGGCGCGTATTGGGGATCCGGCAGCACCTGCCGCAGCCAGGAGTAGGGCTTGCGCCGGCGCCACTCCCGCGGGTAACCCACCGACACCTCCTCGAACCGCACACCGTCATACCAGGTGGTGCGGGGAATGTGTAAGTGTCCGTAGACCGAGCACACGGCGTTGTAGCGGGTGTGCCAGTCGGCGGTCTTGGTGGTTCCGCACCACAGCGAGAATTCCGGGTAGAACAGCGCGTCGCAGGGCTGTCGCAGCAGCGGAAAGTGGTTGACCAGCACGGTCGGTTGCATCCAGTCGAGCTGTTCGAGACGGGCCCGGGTGGCCGCGACCCGCTCGTGGCACCAGGCGTCGCGGGTGGGGTACGGCTCGGGTGAGAGCAGGAACTCGTCGGTGGCCACGACGTTGCGTTCCTTCGCGATGGCCACACCTTCGGCCTTGCTGTTTGCCCCCTCCGGCAAAAAGCTGTAGTCGTAGAGCAGAAACATCGGCACGATGGTGGCCGGGCCGCCTCGTTCGGTCCATACCGGGAACGGATGCTCGGGTGTGACGACGCCCATCTCGTCGCACATGTTGACCAGATAGTCATAGCGTGCGCGGCCGAAGATCTGCATCGGGTCGCGGTTGGTGGTCCACAGCTCGTGGTTGCCCGGCACCCAGATCACCTTCGCGAACCGCCGCCGCAGCAGGTCCAGCGACCAGCGGATCTCGTCGGTGCGTTCGGCGACGTCGCCGGCGACGATCAGCCAGTCGTCCGGCGAGGACGGGTACAGCGATTCGGCGACGGGTTTGTTGCCGAGGTGACCGGTGTGCAGGTCGGAGATCGCCCACAGCGTCGGCTCGGCGCCGACGGTCTCCTGCCCCGATCCTTTCCAGGTCACGACTTACCACCCTAACGACCCGGCGAAGTGGGAACGAAATCCAGCCAGTTCGACCAACCGCTACGGCGTGAGCAGACGCAAAAGCCCCCATTTCGGGCCCGAAATGGGGGCTTTTGCGTCTGCTCGGCCAACCTAGCCCAACTGCTACGGGGTCGGCGAGGGTTTTGGGGTGTCGGTCCGGCTGATCCGGCAGTCCGACTGTGCGGTGAGGACCGCCGCCTTCTGGGTCGAGAATTTGAACTCGACGCCGCCATGACCGGCGAAGTACACGTCGTGGTCGGCCGGCTTGTTCTTCATCACCCCAAAGCCGGTGGCACCGAACTGTTCGACACCGTCCTTGACGATCTGCACGGCCTGCAGCCACTTGTCGTCGGGGATCGGTCCACTGAAAACGATCATGAAATACGCCGCTTTGGCCCTGGTCCATTCATACTCACCACCGCAGCCGGTCCAGGTGTCCATATCCGTTCGCCACGTCAGGCCGGGCACCAGGGCCGTGATGGCGTTGGCCAGCTGGGTCACCGCCGCCCGGTACTGGTCCTTGGCGTCCTCCAGCGGGGGCTTGGCGCGCAACGGGTTCTCCAGCTCGGCGACCTTCTCCGGGCTCAACGGCCCCTCCTCGCCGGCCCGCGTCCCGTGGCCACTGGGTCCGCACCCAGTCGCCATCACACACACCAGAGCCAGCAGCCACGCCGTCGGCCACCGCATCAACGTCCCCCTCTCAGTGCTGGGCCGGGCGCTGCCGGCATGCCGCCACCCAGAATTGGCGGAAGCAGCGGCGGGCCCACCGTGTTGTCGGGCAGCCCGGCGGCGATCGCCGCCAGGTTATAGCCGGACATCCGCAGCTGCGGCTGGCCGGCGGCATCGAGGAAGGACCGCGGGTAGTCCCCGTGGGCATACACTCCGTCACGCCAGATCCCGCCCGGATCAAAACCCGCCTGTGACGACAGCTCCGTGAACCCGGGGGTCAGATAGGGGTCCAGGCCCCATCCGTGCAGCGGCGCCAACGGCGCCACCAGATTGGTGATGAGGTCGTGGGGGGCCTGCATGACATAAGCGTGCCCGTGATCGAGCCCGAGCTGCGCCGGGCTGTACAGCTCCAAGCCGGGTGAGCCGTAAAACACGACGTCGTTGACCGGATGGGCGCTCTGGGCATCGAGGTCCTGCAACGCCAGCGACGCCGTCAGCGACCCATACGAGTGCCCCAACACGGTCAGGTGGCCACTGGGGTTATTGGCGCGCACCTGCTGCAAATACCGCGACAGATCGGCCGCGCCCGCGTGTGCCTGCCCATCGGTCATGGTCTGCCACAGATCGCCCGCACTGCCGGTGTCGAGTGGGTTCGGGGGCGGGTGGTAGCCCATCCAGGCGATGGTGGCAACCGATGCGGGCTTGCCGGCAGCATTGAGTTGCCGGATTACCTCCGACCGCAGGTCGCGGGCTTCGGTCACCATGCCGGGCAGGGCGCCCCGGGTGGTGGACCCGACGCCGGGAACCGTCACCGACACATTGGCGGCGGTGTCGGGATTACCGACGGCCACGGCCGCCAGCACCTGCTGATTTGGGTCCTCGGGAATCTGCAGCTGGGTCAGGTAGGTCTCGGGTGCTCGGCTCAACGCCTCGTCGACGGCATCGAGCTCACCCAGCCGGCCCCTGGCGGCGCTCAGCTCGTCGGTAAGCGCTGCCAGTCGGCCCACCGCGTCACCGTCGAGGATGCCGTTGTGGTAGTCACGGGCGGCCCGCACACTCAGTTGGTCATACTCCGCCTGTAACCGCTCGAGGTGGGCCTGCAGGCGGGCGCGCTCCTCGCGCAGCCGCTCCTCGTTGGCATCGCTGGCGAGCTGGGTCGGGGTCAGCCCCTCGGGACCGACCGGCGGGCCGGAATCGGCCGGGATGGGCGCGTCACCGTCGGCCATATTGACCGCTGAGGCCAGCTCCTCGTCGACGGCATTGGCCTCGGCCATAATCGCATCCAGCTCCGCCTGCAGCTCCGTTTGCTTGGCCAGCGTCCGCGCCCACTGCGCCTCGGTGGATCGCAGCCCGGGGATCGGCACCACCCGGTTGATCAGCGCATCGATCGTCAGCTCGGCGGCCGCGGCGGCATGGCGTAGTGCGGCCAGCTCGGACTGAACCTTCACAATCCCGTCGGCGGCCCTGTCGGCCGCCCGGGCAACCGCCAACGCCTCGTTGCCGTGGGCGTCGAGGTCTCGGCGAATGCCCGCGTTGTGGTGTGCCGCCGCCTCAGCGGTCTTGCCACCCGAGTTCGCAAAAATCGACAGCGCGGCCAACTGACGCGACGCCTCGAACGTCACCTCCGCTCGGGCACTGGCCGCGTGAAACACCTCCCGGACCGCTTGCGCGTTCCACCGATCGATATCGGCCACGGTCAGTGGCACGAATCACACCCCACGCGGACCAGCTACGACGTCGGCGGAAACACCCACCTGGGCGAGCGCCTGCGCCCGCTCCGCCTCCGCCGCCGCATGCTGGATAGCGGCCTCCTGCAGCCCGAATGCGTGATCACCGATCCTGGTCAGCAGCGCCCTCGACGCGTCCAACCAGTCGTCCATCTTGGCGTTGAGCGCCATCGCCGAGGCGCCCTGCCAGCCGAACTGGGCGGCCTGCATCCGATAGTCCGACGACAAATGTCCGACGGCCAGACCCTCACCCTGCGTGGTCACCTGCGCCGCCGAGTGCATCCACTGCTCCGGACTGATCTGAAACACCCGTTGCTTCCTTGCGTCCATCGAAGTGCATCACATTATGCGTCAGCGGGAACTACCGCAGAATTCACCGCATCAAAGGTGGCCCGGGTTAGAACAAGTTCTCGTTTGACTGTGACGACGCGGAGCCGACTTGTACACTCCCGGCAAGGGACCGCCGAGGGCAGGGGGTGTCGTGTTCACCAGGGTGCGGCTGATCGGAGGGCTCGGTGCGCTGACGGCAGCGGTGGTGGTGGTGGGCACGGTGGGCTGGCAGGGCATCCCCCCAGCGCCGACCGGCGGCGACGCGGTCCAGCTGCGATCGACCGCGGCGCCCATGTCCACCACGATGAAGAGCCCGATCGTGGCGACCACCGACCCCAGCCCGTTTGACCCGTGCCGAGACATCCCGTTCGACGTCATCCAGCGGCTCGGATTGGCCTACACGCCACCGGAAGCCGAGGAGGGGCTGCGCTGCCACTTCGACGCGGGTAACTATCAGATGGCCGTCGAGCCGATCATCTGGCGCACCTACGCCCAGACCCTGCCCCCCGACGCGATCGAGACCACGATCGCCGGCCACCGCGCCGCGCAGTACTGGGTGCGGAAGCCGACGTATCACAACAGCTTCTGGTACTCCTCTTGCATGGTGACCTTCAAGACCAGCTACGGGGTGATCCAGCAGTCGCTGTTCTACTCGACCGTCTACTCCGAGCCCGACGTGGACTGCCCGTCGACCAACCTGCAGCGGGCAAACGACCTCGTCCCCTACTACAGGTTTTAGGTCCCTACCCTGGGCGTCGTGAGTACCACCTCCGCTCGGCCCGAGCGGCCCAAGCTGCGCGCCCTGACCGGACGAGTCGGTGGGCAGGCCCTGGGCGGACTGTTGGGTCTGCCCCGCGCAACCACCCGCTACACCGTCGGTCACGTCCGAGTCCCGATGCGCGACGGCGTCCAGCTGGTGGCCGACCACTACGCACCCGCCACGTCGCAGCCCGTCGGCACCCTGCTGGTGCGTGGGCCATACGGGCGCCGGTTTCCGTTTTCGCTGGTGTTTGCCAGGATTTACGCCGCCCGCGGTTATCACGTCGTGCTGCAGAGCGTGCGCGGGACGTTCGGGTCCGGTGGCGTGTTCGAGCCCATGGTCAACGAGGCCGCCGACGGCGCCGATACGGTGGCGTGGCTGCGTGAACAGCCCTGGTTCACCGGCCGGTTCGGCACCATCGGCCTGCCCTATCTGGGTTTCACCCAGTGGGCGTTGCTGCACGATCCGCCCCCGGAGCTGGCCGCGGCCGTGATCACGGTGGGGCCGCACGACTTCCGGGCCTCGGTGTGGGGCACCGGATCGTTTACGGTCAACGACTTCCTGGGCTGGAGCGATCTGGTTTCCCACCAGGAAGACCCCGGTCGCATCCGGGCCGGAATCCGCCAGCTCACCGCGCCGCGACGGGTGGCGCGGACGGCCGCCACGTTGCCGCTGGGTGAGTCGGCCCGGACGCTGCTCGGCACGGGTGCGCCGTGGTTCGAATCCTGGGTGGAACACACCGACCGCGACGATCCGTTCTGGGACCGACTGCGGTTTCCCGCCGCGTTGGACCGCGTCCAGGTCCCGGTGCTGCTCGTCGGCGGCTGGCAGGACATCTTCCTGCGGCAGACGCTGCAGCAGTACCGGCACCTGCGCGACCGGGGTGTGCACGTCGCGCTGACGGTCGGTCCCTGGACACACACCCAGATGCTCACCAAGGGGCTGGCCACCGGCGCTCGGGAATCGTTGGACTGGTTGGACGCCCACCTCGGCCGGGCGCCGGCGCTGCGCCCCAGCCCGGTGCGGGTCTTCGTCACCGGCCAGGGCTGGCGGCACCTGCCGGACTGGCCTCCGGCGACCACCGAGCGGGCGTGGTACCTGCAGCCCGGTGGCCGCCTGGGTGAGAGCGCTCCGGCTTCCGGCACGCCACCGGCGACGTTTCGCTACCACCCCGCCGACCCGACACCGACCACCGGTGGTCCGCTACTGTCATCCAACGGCGGTTACCGCGACGACAGCCGGCTGGCCACGCGCGCCGATGTGCTGTGCTTCACCGGGGCGCCCCTCACCCACGACCTCTGCGTGCACGGAAACCCCGTCGTCGAGCTGGTGCACAGCTCGGACAACCCCTACGTCGACGTGTTCGTTCGGGTCAGCGAGGTGGACGCGAAGGGCCGGTCCCGCAATGTCAGCGACGGCTACCGGCGCCTTGGTGACGCGCCGGAGCTGGTCCGCGTCGAGCTGGACGCCATCGCCCACCGATTCCGCGCCGACTCCCGCATCCGGGTGCTGATCGCCGGTAGTTGGTTTCCCCGCTATGCGCGAAACCTCGGCACCCCGGAACCGATACTCACCGGACGGCAGCTCAAGCCGGCTACCCACGCGGTGCATTTCGGGCGCTCCCGGCTGCTGCTGCCCGTCGGCTAACGGCTGGTGGTGCGGCGGACCCGGGCGGCGACCCGGCCGATAACCCGAGCCCGTCCAGCGGCGCGTGCCCAGTGGTCTCCCCGACGCGGAACCTGCGAGAGCTACGACCATAAGTCGAGATGCAGTTTCAAAGCCTCATCGAGCTGGGCAAGTTCGGCGGCTGAAACTCGGCCGATTGGCCGGAGCAACCGCTCGGTAGCAATCGATCTGATTTGCTCGGCCTGCGCCTTGCAGTCGACCTGGAGACCAGTAGTGGTGGCCGACAACAACACCTGAAACGGATAGACCTTGGCGATGTTGCTCGTCACCGGCACGACGGTGATGACGCCGCGCCCAAGACGCGTGGCGGTCGCGTTGGCCCGGTCGTTGCTGACGACGACGGCGGGGCGCTGGTTGTTCGCTTCGCTACCTCGAGCGGGGTCGAGATCGACCTGCCAAATCTCACCGCGGCGCATCACCGACTCCGTCGCCGACGGTCTGCTCCCACGCGTCCGTGTCGCCGGCTGCCGACCATTCTTGCCATGCGTTGGCATAGTCATCTTCGAGCGTGGGGTAGCGAAGCACGCGGATCGCATGCTGCAGGCCGGCGGAGCGGGATGGTAATCCCGCTCGTTTCACATATGCGTCCAGGATCGCGACGTCGTCATCGGACAGGCTCACGCTCAACTTCACAACCTAAGATGCTACCAGGGTCGTACCTAGGTAGTAATAGGTTCAGCGGCTGGTCGCGCGCCAGTCGCGCAGCACTTCCTCGACGTGCTCACCCACCCGGTGCCGCGCCGTTTCCCGGTCGACACCCGACATCAGCAGTTCGTCGAACGAAGTGTCGATATGCCGCACCGACGCCGCGACGGCCAGCCTCACCGCTTCGGGATCGAGCGCCCGTCCGGCCGCGCTACGTCCGATCCTGCCGCTGCCGCGGGTGGCCGCGTGGCGGGCGATCGCCTCGGCCCGGCCGGCCGGGCAGTTCGGGAACAGCGTGCGAATCGCGGCGCCGAATTCGGCTTGCAGACGCAGGTCCTCGTTGGCCCGTCGCGCCTCGTCGCGCTCCCGGCGGCGGGCGCGCACCTCCGCATCGGCGAGGCACTCGTTTTCGGCGCGCTCCAGCGCCTCCGCCTCGACCAGGATGCCCTGACGCTCGTATCGCTTACGCGCCCGGCTCCACCGCACCACCACCGCCGAAAGCCGGCTCGCCCGCTTGGCCCGGCGGGTAAGCGCGGCGTCCCCGGACGGCAAGAAGACCAGATGGCCAAGGTCCGCGCAGTCCAGGCACAACGGCCCCGCGTCCTCAAGGAACATCAGGTCACCGCTGCCGCCACACGACGCGCATGACCAGTCGTTGACCGGCATGATCACGACCAAATCGGGGCGCCGGCTCTGCCGCGCGACCGCACGCTCCGAGAGCTCCGGCGACACCCAATGCGTGCGATACGCGCGCTCGATGGCGTCCTCGCCGGTGACGCTGAACCGCAGCCGACGGCGGTCCCGAGTGCGAGCGACGTAATCGGTCTCCGACGGGTTGAGCCCCCGGTCGCGGGCCCAGCGCCGCAACGCGGCCATCACGGCGGTGATCTTGCTGAGGTTGGCCTGTACGACTTGCTCCAGCGAGTCGACGCGGCCCTGCCGCCACTGGTCGACATGCGAGGGCGCCAGCCAGCCCAGGCCGAGCAGCACATCGATCGCGCTGACGAACCGCTGTCGGGCCAGCGCCGCCTGCGCCGCCCGGGCCACCCGCTGCTCCAGAGGTTGACGTGCCATGACCTGCCCGAGCCTAGTCGGACTGCGCACCGAGGCCGCGGAACTGAGTTACTCCGACCAGCCGGACGCGCTCGGAGTGGCGATGCGCGAACGTCGGGAACAACAGAACCTCGTTCGGCCGCCACGGAGAAACGCTTCTCGCCGCATCAACACCGATCAGACGTCGACGAAGTACGTCTACATTACGTACATGCCCGAGACTCTGACTGGTCGCCTCAACTTCCGCCTGTCTCCTGAACAGGAGCAGGCCCTTCGCCACGCCGCCGCGCTCACCGGCCAGAGCCTGTCGGGGTTCGTATTGTCCGCCGCGGTCGACCACGCCCACGATCTCTTGGCCCGGGCCAACCGGATCGAGCTGTCCGAGGCCGCTTTCCGCCGCTTCGTCGCCGCGCTCGACGAGCCCGACGAGGCGGCTCCCGAATTGGTGCGCCTCGCCAGACGGAAGAGCCGCATTCCCCCCCATTGAGCACCCCCGCGCTCGGCCCCGTCGAGCTGTTGGACCCGGACCGGCACGACACGGCGCGCTTCTCCAGCGATGTTGAGGTTCTCGACCACTGGCTGCGCCGAGTCGCGCCCGTCGCGGCTGCCGCCGGCACGGCCGCTACGTGGGTGCTCTGTCGAGGCCGGCGGGTAGTTGGGTTCTACGCGCTCGCCATGGGGAGCATCGAGCGGATCCGGGTGCCATCGCGGCCGGGCCGGGGCCAACCCGACCCGACCCGATCCCAGTGCTCGTCCTCGCTCGCCTGGCGCTCGACCGGCAGGAGCAAGGCACCGGTCTCGGTGGCGATCTTCTCCTCGATGCCCTCATCCGATCCGTGGCCGGTGCCCGGCACTACGGCGCCCGCGCCCTGGTCGTCGACGCCATCGACGACCGCGCCGCCGAGTTCTACGGTCACCACGGCTTCTTGCCCCTCGAGGGTCGACGCCTCTACCGGCGGATCAGCGACATCGCGCGGGCGCTGGGAGTATGAAGCGCTATCGTCGCTTGGCGACGTGCTGCCGATCGATCGCCTCGAATGGCCTCGTTGTTGTTGTCGTCGGTGATGGGGAGGGACAACGGCAAGATTTTGGATCCGGTGGTGGCCACCACGGGGATGGGCCGCTCGACGGCGCGGCAGATGTTGACCGGCCCGAGGTTGCCGGGCCCGGCCGAGCAGGTCGACGGGCGTAGCCTTCGGCCTCGGGGCTTCAGCGACGAAGCCAGGGCGCTGCTGGAGCACGTGTGGGCCTTGATGGGCATGCCGTGCGGCAAGTACCTGGTGGTCATGCATGACCTGTGGTTGCCGCTGTTGACCGCTGCCGGTGATCTTGACAAGCCGCTCGTCACCGAGGCGTCGGTGGCCGAGTTGAAGGCGACAGCCCTACCAGGGGCGAATCGCATGCCGCACTGGGCCGCAGGGACACTCCCTGATGGCTTTCCAGCCCGGGCGGTGAGGACGCGCACGTGAAAACCAACCCCCGGTACGGCCCGGCGTTCTACTCAGTGATGACGGTGTTGTTCCTGGCGCTGTTCGTGCTAAATGTGTGCACCCACGGCTCGACGCTGGGCCTGATCAGTACCGGAGGCCTCGCCGTGTTGATGGGCTACATCGGCTACCGGGGCTGGTCCGGCAAGCGCCATATCAACCGGCAATAGCGATCATCGACCGGTTCCGGCACACCTGACCAGCGCCGTCGTCGGCCGCCAACCCCACGGCTCGTGTGCCAGCCGACGGTCACCGTGTCGCGGCGGCGGGACACGAGGAAACTGCCCACCAGCCACACCTACTTCGCGCTCACTTTTAAGTGAGGCACTTCGGCATCGAAGGCGGATAAGACCAAGATCCTGGATCGGGTGGTGTCCACCACCGGGATGGGTCGTTCGACGGCCCGGCGGATGCTGACCGGCCCGGGGCTGCCGGAGCCGGCCGAGCAGGTCGACGGGCGCAGGCTGCGGGCGCGGGGCTTCAGTGACGACGCCAGGGCGCTTTTAGAGCACGTGTGGGCCTTGATGGGCATGCCGTGCGGCAAGTACCTGGTGGTGATGCTCGAGCTGTGGCTGCCGCTTGTGGCCGCCGCCGGTGATCTTGACAAGCCGTTCGCCACCGAAGCGGCGGTGGCGGAGTTGAAGGCGATGAGCGCGGCCACCGTGGACCGCTACCTCAAACCCGCCCGCGAGCGGATGCGCATCAAAGGCATCTCGACAACCAAACCCTCACCATTGCTGCGTAATTCGATCACCATCCACACCTGTTCGGATGAGGCGCCCAAGGTCCCGGGGGTGATCGAGGCCGACACTGTGGCGCACTGCGGCCCGAGTCTAATCGGCGAGTTCGCCCGCACCCTGACGATGACTGATCTGGTGACCGGCTGGACCGAGAACGCCTCGATCCGCAACAACGCGGCCAAGTGGATCCTCGAGGGCATCAAGGAGTGCCAGCAGCGGTTCCCATTCCCGATGACGGTTTTCGATTCGGACTGCGGGGGCGAGTTCATCAATCACGACGTCGCCGGCTGGCTGCAGGCCCGCGACATCGCCCAGACTCGCTCGCGGCCGTACCAGAAGAACGACCAGGCCCATGTCGAGTCCAAGAACAATCATGTGGTGCGCAAACACGCGTTCTACTGGCGCTATGACACCGGCGAAGAGCTGGAGCTGCTCAACCGGCTATGGCCGTTGGTGTCGCTGCGGTGCAACTTCTTCACCCCGACCAAAAAGCCCGTCGGCTACACCAGCACCGTCAACGGTCGCCGCAAGCGCATCTATGACAAGCCGGCCACCCCATGGCAGCGCCTGCAGGCATCGGGCGTCCTTGATGCACAGCAACTCTCGACCGTGGCCGCCCGAATCGAAGGCTTCAACCCGGCCGATCTGACCCGCCAGATCAACGCGATCCAAATGCAGCTGCTCGACCTGGCCAAGACCAAGACCGAGGCCCTGGCCACCGCCCGCCACATCGACCTGCAATCATTGCAACCGTCAATCAACCGATTGGCCAAGGCGAAGTAATACAAGCCCCCCACGCGCTCACTATGCGTGAGGCACCAGCCACGCTTCGCGCTCACTTCTACGTGAGGCACCTCGGATGCTGTTGCGAATCCTGTTGGGCCGCCCCAGTTTAAAGTGGATGAGCTTGGTAGAGGCGCTTACGTGTACGTTGGGAAAGACGCAACAGTGGTCCTAAACAAAGATGGCCAAGTGGTAACCGCCTGGGCGAACAGCCGGGCTGGATGGAGAAATCCGTGAGCAACGTTCTCGATGCTATTTCAACGGAGCACCGTCCCGTGATCGAGCAAGAATTAGAGAATCGTAATCCCGCTCTCTTCGACGAGCTTCGGCGCACAGAGAAGCCAACCAACGAACAGAGCGACGCTGTTATCGACGTGCTTTCCGACGCCTTGATGAAGACCTTTGGACCTGATTGGGTTCCGAATGATTATGGGTTGAAAATCGAACGAGCAATTGACGCATACTTAGAGACGTGGCCGATATACCGATAATCGCTTGACACCAACTATTGCCAGCACCAGGCGCCTACCGTGCATCGGGAGCGCGGCCGGGCTGGTATTCGCGTGGGACTGAAGGAGCTTAGGCAGGAACGCACATGACGTACGCAGCCAGGGACGATACGACGCTCCCCAAACTGCTCGCACAGATGCGGTGGGTGGTGCTGGTGGACAAGCGTCAGCTCGCGGTGCTGCTGCTAGAGAACGAGGGACCGGTCGCTTCCGCGACGGACACGTTGGATACGCGCGGTGATAGCGACTATGAAAACCAGCCGGTCGACGCAGTGGAGCGGCTATGTCGGCGTTTGGCTGACCAGGCGGTGCGTCAGTGGGGTTTTATGCAGGGCCTCAAGCAGAAGCTCGGACCAGGTGTCGACGTGCGGATGAAGCTGGTGGAGTGGAACCGATGAGCTTTAATGGCTCTTCCGGAATCAGAGTGCATGGATCAGCTGAGCCAGGTTGCCGCAGTGCAGTAGTGAACGGATTCGGTAGTGGGTGAGGTTTCTGAATCCGAGGGCGTTACGGCATAGGGCTTCCAGTCGTCCGTTGATGGCTTCGGTGGGCCCGTTGGACGCGTGGTGGTCGAAGTAGGCCAGCACATCGTGGCGGCAGCGCCACAGGGTGCGGCCTAGTTTGGCCAGTTCCTCTAGTACGACAGGGACACCGGTTCCGGCGCTGACGGTGAGCAGCGCGGGGGCTTGCCGTACCCGGGTTTGTTGTTTGTAGTGCCGGGGCGGCTCGGTGATCAGGTCATTGGTAGGCGACGGCCCTCCCGTCGTCTCTTGCCGGAGTGCTACGGGAGGGCCGCCTGTGTGCGCTTGGAGGCGCAGTGGTCACCGTAGAAGCAGATGTCGATCAAGTCGAGCGTCGGCTGGCGGCCGGTGAGCTGAGCTGCCCGTCTTGCGGGGGTGTGCTGGCGGGCTGGGGCCGGGCTCGGTCGCGGCAGTTACGCGGCCCGGCTGGTCCGGTGGAGTTGTGCCCGCGTCGGTCGCGGTGCACCGGGTGCGGGGTGACGCATGTGTTGTTGCCGGTGAGCGCGTTGCTGCGCCGCGCCGACACGGCGGCGGTGATCGTGTCGGCGCTGGCGGCGAAGGCCACCAGCCGGGTCGGGTTCCGCCGGATCGCCACGGATGTGGCTCGCCCGGCGGAGACGGTGCGGGGCTGGCTGCGCCGGTTTGCCGAGCGTGTCGAGGCGGTGCGGTCGGTGTTCACGGTGTGGCTGTGCGCGGTCGATGCCGATCCGGTGATGCCGGATGCAGGTGGCGGCGGGTTCGTCGATGCGGTGGTGGCGATCGGCGCGCTCGCAGCTGCCATCGGGCGCCGGTTTTCGCTGCCCACGGTGTCGCTGGCTGAGACCGCGGTAGCGGTGTCAGGTGGGCGGTTGTTGGCGCCGGGCTGGCCCGGCGAGTGGGTGCAACACGAGTCGACCCTGCCGTAGCCGTCGATCGGGCCGTAAACCTGTGCGCTGTCGTGTGTTTTGACAGACAGCAAATGGAAAGGAGCGGCCGGTGGCGGTCGGCGATGACGAGGAGAAGGTGCGCGCGGAGCGCGCGAGGGCGATCGGGTTGTTTCGCTACCAGTTGATTTGGGAGGCCGCCGATGCGGCGCATTCCACCAAGCAGCGGGGAAAGATGGTGCGCGAGTTGGCCTCACGCGAGCACACCGATCCGTTCGGGCGGCGGGTGCGCATCAGCCGCCAAACCATCGACCGCTGGATCCGGGGCTGGCGGGCCGGCGGGTTCGACGCGCTGGTGCCCAACCCACGCCAGTGCACACCGCGTACCCCGGCCGAGGTGCTGGAGCTGGCGGTGGCGCTGCGGCGGGAAAACCCGCAGCGCACGGCGGCGGCAATCCGGCGGATCCTGCGTACCCAGTTGGGCTGGGCGCCCGATGAACGCACCCTGCAACGCAACTTCCACCGGCTCGGGCTCACCGGCGCCACCACCGGGTCGGCGCCGGCGGTGTTCGGCCGGTTCGAAGCCGAGCACCCGAACGCCCTGTGGACCGGGGATGTGTTGCACGGCATACGGATTGATCTCCGCAAGACCTATCTGTTCGCGTTCTTAGACGACCATTCCCGGTTGGTGCCCGGCTACCGGTGGGGCCATGCCGAGGACACGGTGCGGCTGGCCGCCGCACTGCGCCCGGCGCTGGCCTCCCGCGGCGTGCCCAACGCGGTGTATGTCGATAACGGCTCGCCCTATGTGGATGCGTGGTTGTTGCGGGCATGCGCGAAACTCGGTGTGCGCCTTGTTCATTCCACGCCAGGTCGGCCGCAAGGCAGGGGCAAGATAGAGAGGTTCTTCCGCACCGTGCGCGAGCAGTTCCTGGTCGAGATCACCGGCGAACCCGACGTCGTCGGCCGACATTACGTCGCTGATCTGGCCGAGTTGAATCGGCTGTTTACGGCCTGGGTCGAAACGGTTTATCACCGCAGCGTGCATTCCGAAACCGGGCAGACCCCGCTGGCCCGCTGGTCAGCCGGCGGCCCCATCCCGCTGCCCGCCCCCGAGACGCTCACCGAGGCCTTCCTGTGGGAGGAGCACCGCCGCGTGACCAAGACCGCCACCGTCTCGCTGCACGGCAACCGCTACGAGATCGACCCGGCGCTGGTCGGCCGGAAAGTGGAGTTGGTGTTCGACCCGTTCGATTTGACCCGCATCGAGGTGCGGCTGGCCGGCGCGCCGATGGGGCGGGCCATTCCGTATCACATCGGGCGCCATTCACACCCGAAAGCCAAACCCGAAACCCCCACCGCACCGCCCAAACCCAGCGGCATCGACTACGCGCAGTTAATCGAGACCGCGCACGCAGCCGAACTCGCCCGCGGCGTCAACTACACCGCCCTCACCGGGGCTGCCGATCAGATCCCCGGCCAGCTCGACCTGCTCACCGGCCAGGAGGCCCAACCGAAATGATGCACAAACTGATCTCGTATTACGGTTTTTCGCGCATGCCATTCGGCCGCGATCTGGCACCGGGCATGCTGCATCGCCACAGCGCGCACAACGAAGCGGTCGCCCGCATCGGCTGGTGCATCGCCGACCGCCGCATCGGCGTCATCACCGGCGAAGTCGGCGCCGGCAAGACCGTCGCCGTGCGCGCCGCACTAGCGAGCCTGGATCGCAGCCGCCACACCGTCATCTACCTGCCCGACCCCACCGTCGGCGTCCAGGGCATCCACCACCGCATCGTCGCCTCGCTCGGCGGACAACCCCTCACCCACCACGCCACCCTGGCCCCACAGGCCGCCGACGCGCTAGCCGCCGAACAAGCCGAGCGCGGACGCACCCCCGTCGTGGTCGTCGAGGAAGCGCACCTGCTCGGCTATGACCAACTGGAGGCGTTGCGGCTCTTGACAAATCACGACCTCGACTCGTCAAGCCCGTTCGCCTGCCTGCTCATCGGCCAACCCACCCTGCGGCGGCGGATGAAACTCGGCGTGCTCGCCGCGCTTGACCAGCGCATCGGACTCCGATATGCCATGCCGCCCATGACCGACACCAACACCGGCAGCTACCTACGCCACCACCTCAAGCTAGCCGGACGCGACGATGCCCTGTTCTCCGACGACGCCATCGGGTTGATCCACCAGACCAGCCGGGGCTACCCCCGCGCGGTCAACAACCTCGCCCTGCAAGCCCTCGTCGCCGCCTTCGCCGCCGACAAGGCCATCGTCGACGAATCCACCACCCGCACCGCCATCGCCGAAGTCACGGCAGACTGAACACCACACCGACACCCCGAACACCACCGACCCCGCCGGACATCTCCCGGCGGGGTCATTTCATGACCAAACGTCCTCACCGTCAACGCCGCCATCATGCTCATCCTGAATGCCGGTCAACAGACGCGGTGGCGACCCAGTCGTCGTAGTTTCCGTCCCCTCTCGGGGTTTTGGGTCTGACGACTCGGGCACGGCCGAAACACCGCGCGAAGGGCGGTTCAAGTTTCCGTCCCCTCTCGTGGTTTTGGGTCTGACGACTGGGAGGATGTCACTCGGACATAGCTGTCATCGGCGGTGTGTTTCCGTCCCCTCTCGGGGTTTTGGGTCTGAGGACATGGAGCAGTAGCGTGGCTGTGGTGTGGCGGGCGATATGCGTTTCCGTCCCCTCTCGGGGTTTTGGGTCTGACGACTGCTGCACCTCCCGCACCCGGTGCGATTCTGCGTCCAGTTTCCGTCCCCTCTCGGGGTTTTGGGTCTGACGACCCCGATAGTCGCGCTCGTCCATGTCCCACCATGAGGGTTTCCGTCCCCTCTCGGGGTTTTGGGTCTGACGACTACCTGATAGAAGCCGGAAAGCTCCGTGCCGTCAGGTTTCCGTCCCCTCTCGGGGTTTTGGGTCTGACGACGGCTTGTCATCGACTTCGGTGCCTGCGTCGGATGGTGTTTCCGTCCCCTCTCGGGGTTTTGGGTCTGACGACAATCGGCCCGCCAGGCGCGCCGTGACGCAATTACCAGTTTCCGTCCCCTCTCGGGGTTTTGGGTCTGACGACTCGCGGAAGTCCGCCGTGTCGGCGACGAGTGGATGCAAGTTTCCGTCCCCTCTCGGGGTTTTGGGTCTGACGACCTGGCGTATCCGTGGCTCTGTATGCCGCTGCTCGTCGTCGGGTTTCCGTCCCCTCTCGGGGTTTTGGGTCTGACGACTACAGGCGAAGTCAGCACCCTTAGGCCAGAGCCCGCGAGTTTCCGTCCCCTCTCGGGGTTTTGGGTCTGACGACGTCTGATCTGCCGGATTGTCAAGGGAGGTGCTGGTGTGCGTTTCCGTCCCCTCTCGGGGTTTTGGGTCTGACGACAATGAGAACCACAACAGCGAAAATCGTCGCCAGCATTGTTTCCGTCCCCTCTCGGGGTTTTGGGTCTGACGACATCAACGCAACTCTCATGATCGATGCCCTTTTCTGCGAGGGTTTCCGTCCCCTCTCGGGGTTTTGGGTCTGACGACACTCTCAACCGCGCCACGCTCAAAAAAAGTGTTATTGAGTTTCCGTCCCCTCTCGGGGTTTTGGGTCTGACGACTTCGGGAGCATGCCGCAGCTGCGGATGTGGTGCTGGATTTCGAGTTTCCGTCCCCTCTCGGGGTTTTGGGTCTGACGACACGTTGGAAGCGTTTCGAGCGTACGGACTTTCCGGATGCAGGTTTCCGTCCCCTCTCGGGGTTTTGGGTCTGACGACTTGACTCAGACCCCAGCGCCAACTTGCCCACCATCCGCGTTTCCGTCCCCTCTCGGGGTTTTGGGTCTGACGACTGCGTCAAGTGCGGCACCGCCGTCATGTCGGTGTCGAGTTTCCGTCCCCTCTCGGGGTTTTGGGTCTGACGACCATTAGTTGGTGTTGTGATCGCTAAACGCCGGGGCAGTTTCCGTCCCCTCTCGGGGTTTTGGGTCTGACGACCTATCCGCGGGAAGAGATCACGAATCCGGCGTCGAAGGGTTTCCGTCCCCTCTCGGGGTTTTGGGTCTGACGACATGCTGAGCTGAGGCGCCGGATGATGGTGGTGCTGAAGGTTTCCGTCCCCTCTCGGGGTTTTGGGTCTGACGACTGACAGGGTGCGGTGGTCGCTGATCGGCTCCCCGAGTTTCCGTCCCCTCTCGGGGTGAACCGCCCCGGTGAGTCCGGAGACTCTCTGATCTGAGACCTCAGCCGGCGGCTGGTCTCTGGCGTTGAGCGTAGTAGGCAGCCTCGAGTTCGACCGGCGGGACGTCGCCGCAGTACTGGTAGAGGCGGCGATGGTTGAACCAGTCGACCCAGCGCGCGGTGGCCAACTCGACATCCTCGATGGACCGCCAGGGCTTGCCGGGTTTGATCAGCTCGGTCTTGTATAGGCCGTTGATCGTCTCGGCTAGTGCATTGTCATAGGAGCTTCCGACCGCTCCGACCGACGGTTGGATGCCTGCCTCGGCGAGCCGCTCGCTGAACCGGATCGATGTGTACTGAGATCCCCTATCCGTATGGTGGATAACGTCTTTCAGGTCGAGTACGCCTTCTTGTTGGCGGGTCCAGATGGCTTGCTCGATCGCGTCGAGGACCATGGAGGTGGCCATCGTGGAAGCGACCCGCCAGCCCAGGATCCTGCGAGCGTAGGCGTCGGTGACAAAGGCCACGTAGGCGAACCCTGCCCAGGTCGACACATAGGTGAGGTCTGCTACCCACAGCCGGTTAGGTGCTGGTGGTCCGAAGCGGCGCTGGACGAGATCGGCGGGACGGGCTGTGGCCGGATCAGCGATCGTGGTCCTGCGGGCTTTGCCGCGGGTGGTCCCGGACAGGCCGAGTTTGGTCATCAGCCGTTCGACGGTGCATCTGGCCACCTCGATGCCCTCACGGTTCAGGGTTAGCCACACTTTGCGGGCACCGTAAACACCGTAGTTGGCGGCGTGGACGCGGCTGATGTGCTCCTTGAGTTCGCCATCGCGCAGCTCGCGGCGGCTGGGCTCCCGGTTGATGTGGTCGTAGTAGGTCGATGGGGCGATCGGCACACCCAGCTCGGTCAGCTGTGTGCAGATCGACTCGACACCCCACCGCAAACCATCGGGGCCCTCGCGGTGGCCCTGATGATCGGCGATGAACCGGGTAATTAGCGTGCTGGCCGGTCGAGCTCGGCCGCGAAGAAAGCCGACGCGGTCTTTAAAATCGCGTTCGCCCTTCGCAATTCGGCGTTGTCCCGCCGCAAGCGCTTCAGCTCAGCGGATTCTTCGGTCGTGGTCCCGGGCCGTGCGCCGGCATCGACCTGCGCCTGGCGCACCCACTTACGCACCGTCTCCGCGCAGCCAACACCAAGTAGACGGGCGACCTCACTGATCGCTGCCCACTCCGAATCGTGCTGACCGCGGATCTCTGCGACCATCCGCACCGCCCGCTCACGCAGCTCCGGCGGGTACCTCCTCGATGAACCACCTGACATGACCCCATCCTTTCCAAGAACTGGAGTCTCCGGACATGCCGGGGCGGTTCAGGGTTTTGGGTCTGACGACTCGCGGCGAGCACGTCTCACCCAGCAGGCGGTGAGGTTGGGTTTCCGTCCCCTCTCGGGGTTTTGGGTCTGACGACACGGACGAGCTGGACCGCATCAGCGATGCTGAGCTGAGGGTTTCCGTCCCCTCTCGGGGTTTTGGGTCTGACGACTTGTCTCAATCGTGCCGTCTGCGGTGACACGCTCCAAGTTTCCGTCCCCTCTCGGGGTTTTGGGTCTGACGACTCGACGATTGGGACATCGACATCGACGCGATCGTCGACGAGTTTCCGTCCTCTCTCGGGGTTTTGGGTCTGACGACGTGATCTTCTCTCCTGGCGAGGTCAAGGAAATCGATGTGGAGTTTCCGTCCCCTCTCGGGGTTTTGGGTCTGACGACCACCAGGATCAGCGCCAAGCCAGTTAGCGCAATCCAGTTTCCGTCCCCTCTCGGGGTTTTGGGTCTGACGACCTCCCGGACCATCTGCAGCTCGCCCGGGTCCATGCGGTTTCCGTCCCCTCTCGGGGTTTTGGGTCTGACGACCGGAGTCATCCGCGCGGGCCGGCGCGATTGTTGCCGGGTTTCCGTCCCCTCTCGGGGTTTTGGGTCTGACGACTGGCGATTTACGACGCTGACGGGAACTCGTGCGAATGTTTCCGTCCCCTCTCGGGGTTTTGGGTCTGATCCGCGAAATTCACTGCGCGTTATTCAAGGTTTCCGTCCCCTCTCGGGGTTTTGGGTCTGACGACCCGAGCCGACCATCCGCATCACACCGAAAGGGTTGGCGCAAGTTTCCGTCCCCTCTCGGGGTTTTGGGTCTGACGACACGTGGGGAGAGGGAATGGCAATGATGGTCGACGAAGTTTCCGTCCCCTCTCGGGGTTTTGGGTCTGACGACCTCGGACAGCATCTCCCCGGGCGGGCAGCAGATATCCCATGTTTCCGTCCCCTCTCGGGGTTTTGGGTCTGACGACCGACCCGTGGCCGCCAGGTTGCCGCCGCCGTTGCTCACCTGGTTTCCGTCCCCTCTCGGGGTTTTGGGTCTGACGACCCGGAAGTCAACTAGAGCGGGTGTCGAACGCTGCCCGGTTTCCGTCCCCTCTCGGGGTTTTGGGTCTGACGACATGCGAATCCGCTGTCAGCACATGGGATTCCGAGTGTTTCCGTCCCCTCTCGGGGTTTTGGGTCTGACGACCTAGGCGGCCCCGGCGAGGCTGGGGGCGGTTTCACGCGTTTCCGTCCCCTCTCGGGGTTTTGGGTCTGACGACGCGGAGCTGCGGCGCCGGATGATGGCGTTGCTCAAGAGCAGTTTCCGTCCCCTCTCGGGGTTTTGGGTCTGACGACTCAAAAACGGGGACGGCATGCTGCATGCCCTAACGTCGTGTTTCCGTCCCCTCTCGGGGTTTTGGGTCTGACGACCAGCGCAGACGGCAGCCCCGAGTACTCGCTCTCCTCAGGTTTCCGTCCCCTCTCGGGGTTTTGGGTCTGACGACAGGCTGAAATTGAAGCCGGAAATGACGACGCATTGGTGTTTCCGTCCCCTCTCGGGGTTTTGGGTCTGACGACCTAAGCCCGCTAATCCCGCACAAGTGGTCAGAAAAGTTTCCGTCCCCTCTCGGGGTTTTGGGTCTGACGACCTGATGATTGGTCGGCGTATGACGTGCTACTGAGGTGTTGTTTCCGTCCCCTCTCGGGGTTTTGGGTCTGACGACACCCCTGAGCCACGGCATGTGCACGGCTCCGTGTTCAAGTTTCCGTCCCCTCTCGGGGTTTTGGGTCTGACGACGAGGAGGACGCTGACTGATGGCACGACGCGTGGTGTAGTTTCCGTCCCCTCTCGGGGTTTTGGGTCTGACGACTCGGCGTGTCCTCTCGCAGCGTCGCCGTCCCCGATATGGGTTTCCGTCCCCTCTCGGGGTTTTGGGTCTGACGACTCGATGAATGATGCGCGCCAGCGGTAACGCGTGGGATGTGTTTCCGTCCCCTCTCGGGGTTTTGGGTCTGACGACTCTGAAAATTCGTGGTCAACGAATTGTCGTCGAAATGTTTCCGTCCCCTCTCGGGGTTTTGGGTCTGACGACACGGGCCGTGGGGCACTTACGGCGACGGCGCACATGTTTCCGTCCCCTCTCGGGGTTTTGGGTCTGACGACCCCCTAGCCACGCCTGCCGTGCCATGCCGCGCCGCGAGTTTCCGTCCCCTCTCGGGGTTTTGGGTCTGACGACACGACTAGGGGAGCGTGATCCAGAGCCGGCGACCCTCTATGGTTTCCGTCCCCTCTCGGGGTTTTGGGTCTGACGACGTGCAAGAATTCCGGGTTGCAGTGCAACACGGTTTTAAGTTTCCGTCCCCTCTCGGGGTTTTGGGTCTGACGACTCTATGGACAATTCGTCCAGCGTGTGGTAACAATGCCTGCTGATGATGTCAAAAGAACACAAACTCCTCTGCGCTGACAAGCCGTCCCCTTCCGTAGAACGTAACTGCCGCAACACCTCTTATCTTATAGATCCGGATGTTGTCGCAGTCGATGGCGAAGCGGTCGATACGTGCAACTAGTTTCGCGAGCTGGCCCTTCGTCAGCATCGCTTCGAATGCGGACTCTTGGACGCGATAGCCAAACCCGGCCAGGATCTTCGCAAGTGAAGCCCGCCGCCGGTTGTCGCTGATGTCGTATATTACGAGGACGAACATCTTGCCTATAGTGCCGCTGGACTCGTCCACTTTGAGCGGGAGATTGAAGTACTCCTCACGGCTGCGAGTGGGCATTTAGGCTCCGGATGGCTCGGAGGTGATATCGATATCGACGAGCCGCGACGGGTGCCCGGCTTCGATAACACGCACGAGGCTTTGCAGTTGCAAGTCGAGGGCGTACTGAAAGGTGTATCGGTGAGGATCGCCTTTGATGTAGGTGGCGGTTCGTGCGATTCGATTACCAAAGGCGCGCGCGATGGATCGTGTGGCTTCCCGTGTCGCGAAGACGGCCCCCGTGTCGGAGTTCTTGCTGAAAGCCCGGGTGTCGACCACACCGTCCGCGATCAATCGAAGTACGGTGTCATCGATGATCGGCGCCCGCCATACCTCCATGAGGTCGCTCGCCAACGTTGCGTGCCCTCGTGAATCCTGGTGTAGGAAACCGATATACGCGTTCAGGCTGTGACGCTCGATCGCCCCTATGATGTTCTTGTACAGCAGCGAATAGCCGAGGCTGACCATCGAGTTGAAGGCGTCCAACGGCGGCCGAGTCGAGCGGCCCTGGAATGCGAACTCCTGCGGGACGAGATGCCCCAGCGCGGTGAAGTATGCCTTTGCGGCATTTCCCTCGAACCCGTTCAACTCCGCCAGGGAGCCCGATCGATCGACCCAGGCCAGCGAGTGCTTCATCGTGCGGATGCTCTCAGCAACGTCTTGCCCCGACGTGTGTGCCCGAATCAAGGCCTGCTGATTCAGGATCTTCCTCGACACGATCCGCTTGCTTAACGACAGGCAGAACGCAGGATCGTCGGTGCGGTGAACTTGCTGACGGAGCCGCGGCGCGTATGACACGTCGGGTGTTGAGATCCGGCCCTGGTAGTGGCCGTCGGTCGTGAAGAGCTGGATGTCGCGCTCACGCTTGAGCATCTCAACGATGAAGGGCGTTGTCATCGTCGGCCGCCCAAACAGCGTGATGCCGTCCAGCGTCTCGATCGGATACTGGCTCTCGCCGAGCTCCTCGCTCCACACGATCACCCGGCCGTCGGCAAAGCTGATCCGCGACACGGAGTCCGAGACATACAGCTGCACCATCTTGCGCACCTGTTAGCCCAGCGGTGCCATATCAATCTGCCGGATGATCTCGTCGTTCAACCGGTCATAGAGCGTCAAATCAGCGCCTGTTTCGCGGGCGAGGATCTTCAGCAGTTGTTCTGGGAGAAGGCCGCCATCCTTCGTGATGCGATCCTCACTGATTGAGACGATCTCGTGTGCTGCGGTGTTGCGGACCCGGCTCTCGAACCTTCCGAGTACTTCAAGAGCACCAACTCGATCGGGTGCGAATTGGCGGAGCAGTGCGAGCCAGTCCTTGGTGTAGAGGTACCACTCCGCGTTTGGCGATTTCGGAGGGTGCTTGAGCGCGCACCGTATCTCCGGCTCTCTTTCCAGCTTTCGGCGGTCGACGCGGCCCATGTCGTCGAGATAGCGGTCCTCCGGAAGGTGTTTTGCCACAGCCGCCCTGAGCACGATAGTGATTGCCGGGGTAGCTGATCGTGCGAATTCAGCCCATTGCTCGCGCTTTGCCAGCAGCGCAAGAGCACTTATGTACTCAGCGACCTTGTTCGCGGGGTCATACGTGAACGCGGTGTCCTTAAAGAACTTTGGCGCTACGAGGTGTTCCAGCCTCGAGCGGTGCATCGCGCCGCGGATCAGATTGCTCACTTGATCGGGCAGGCGCGAGTCTGCCGCGATCGTCACTGCTGCCGAGTAGTCGTACGACACGATCAGCTGCTTCAGGTTGGCCCGCTCAAGCAGCGCGCCGAGCGCAGCGGAAGTCGCCTCAAAGCAACGGTTGGGGGCTCCAGGCTGATTGTCGTCGTTTGCGTCCCACATTAGTTCGAGGTCGTAAGCGTCTGGGGATTCACGATCGCCAGGCTTGCTCAATGCCCGGGCAGGCGTGCTTACTTGCACAGCGGTGGTCCTGGGAATGCCAAACACATTTATGGCCACCAGCGCCGCCTGCATCGCAGGGGTGCCGGAACTGGTATTCAGCAGAATGGTTCGATCAGGGAACTCAGCCGACAGTTCAACCAGGTGGTTGCGGAAAACCGGCACGAAAAGGTCGAACCTGTGCACCGACGGGTTGGTATAGGTGACTATGCGAACGTCGGTCTCAGGCGCGAGCCGCGTGATTGCCGCGGAGTACCGCCGGTCCGCGTTCTCAAAGGCAGCTATCTCGGCGCTGAGGAATAGCACGACAACTATTGGTCGATAGTGGCGGACGATGTGTAGCATCGGGCCGTCGCCGAGCGCGGTGATCGGGTCCGCAGTTCCGATAGGCGAGAACAGGATCATTCGGCTCTCCTGATCGACAGCTCGCACTGACCCATCTCGTAGCATATGTTGTCGATCTTGGTTCGCTTCAAGACAAGTGGTGAGACGCGTAGTTCGCGCGTCTTGTCGACGTGCTTGACTACCTTCCCGAACTGGGCGTCGAGCACCTTCGCCATGTCGTCTTGGTCGGTGACAAAGGTCTTGCTCCGATAGCCGGCTCCGCCGCCCAGATAGACAATTGGGCCAACTATCGCGTTCACGCCAGGGTACATGGCTCTGTACTCCGCGTAACGCGCCTGATTCACGGACGCGGCTGTCTCGGCCAGCGTTTCAAGGAACCGCTCGCCCTCACGCCAGCCGCCGCGAGCGGTGGGACTGGTGTCGACCACCACGCGGTGCGAGATTGAGGTTCCCGGCGCCAAACATTCCCGGAAGAGCGGCAGGCCATCAGGCTTGCCGTGGACATTCATGTCCATCTTCTGGCAGATCAGCAGATCGCTTGTTCTCAGTGCAGGTGAGTCGGTGACCCTGATCGCCTGAAACAGGTCGTTGACCGCGTCTTGCGGACGGGTGTTGGGGCGCCCCGATTTGCGCAACTCCTTCCGCTCAAACCTTTCGCCGTACTGCCGGTGCTCCCGCGTCTGGTGTCCCGGAACACGAACAGGTTGGGCCGTCCGCTTATGCACAAGCGACTGCAGGTAGATGCTGCGAAGCATTCCCTTGACAGTCGAACCCGGCACGTAGGGCCTTCCAAGAGGGTCTTTGATGAAAGCGTGAATCTCGTTGAGCGTAAGCTTCTTTCGAGTCATGCGCCCGCCTCGACCACGAGATGCACGTCGCGGTTCGATCGACCCGATCTTCACCTCGTAACCTCGATGCTTAGCAGGATCCAGCTTGACCGCGTTTGGCTCTACCCACTCTTTGAGTGGCGCCGTCGCCTGTGCCCCATCGGTGTTCATGACGAACGCTTCGAAAGACTTCCTCTTGTGAGCCGGAATGTCTGCGTAAAGAAGTTCCATGTCCGGGAAGTAGACCCGGTCGCCCTCCACGTGGTACTCCTTCGAGGTCCGCTTCTCGCCGGATCCGATAAACACCGGCCCCAGGCACCGCAGCGTGAGTTCGAACGGCTTCAGGTAGGTGTTCATGCGGCGGACTCCGGGAGTGCGAGAAATAGCGGTCGCGCGTAGCTGTAGACCGGATGGTTTCCGCCCAGGCTGACGTCGAGGATGCCTCCTTGGAAGGGTCGCGAGAAGACCGAGCCGGCGGCGAATTTGTAGATGTCGCGTTTGCGCAGGGGCATGTCAGCGTATGTGCTCGACGCGACGAATCCACTGCGCTTGACGAGGCGGTACGTCGCGCCGGCGAGTGCGGCTTCGAGCTCGTCGTCCGTGGGTAGGGATGTCGTGAGCGTCATCAGACTGGCCGCGTCGACTGTCGGCGTGAGTGCGGCGGGTGCTTCTGACTCGGTAAGGTTAAACGCTCCGAACCCGCTTGTCCGTTCGCCGCCCAGCGCGGAGATCCCTTTCAACAGCCTGGTGAGTAGGCCGAGCTCGGACTCGGATCCGGTCGCCAGCAACCACAGACCCGCGTCCAGCTCGAACCGGAAGTAGCCGACACGGTACGGGTCGGCGTCTTTCTTTCCGTTGTGGATCGCTGCCTTCGCTGACACGGCGTGGACACCGATCTTGGTCTGCCGCGCCGCGAGTTCTTTCAGGTCGGCCGTGCCATCGAGGAAGCTGCCAAGCTGGGCAGCGGGAAGAAAGCCGATCTTCTTCGCCAGCTTCTTCTGCATACTTGAGCCGTCGGACCGAACGCTGTGCAGGGGCTTGGGAACCAGGTAATCGGGCCCCACATAGGGCAGCAGATCGGTCAACCGCAGCGTCGAGCACGCAACGAGTTCGCCAAGCAGCTGCTGGCCACCCATCCGTAGCGCTTCAACGCAAAGCGCAGAGTAGAGGGTGTCCGCGGGGCAGCTAATCGTGGACGACTCGAGGCCGTGGTCGCCGAAGTGTGTGCGGTCGAAGTCGAACCTAAACAGCCGCGAGTTCATGGTTTAGCTTCTCCAGCAGAGAACCGTCGAGGGCGCCGACTGCGGCGCGGGCTTTCAGGTTGCTGAACTTGACCTGCCCGTAGCCACGGGTTCCGCTGCCGCCGAGGTAGTCGAGTTCGAGCAACTTCAGGCCGCGCGCGATGGCGTTGAAGTCCTCGATGATCTCATCAGAGGAAGGCAGAGACGCCTTCTGTTCCTCGCCGGGGGTGCCGAAGGAGACCTCGTAGACAAGTGAGAACGCGAACTCGCTGCCGGGGATCACGCGTTCCATCTGGCGAAGGTTTGCCTTTGCGGTCACCCGGTTGATGGCGTTCTCGAATTTCACCTCGGTGAGAGTCTTAGCGCCGCGGGCTTCGAGGTCGTCTTTGTTGGTGAGCTTCGTGTCGCGGAAGACGAGTCGGCCCGTCATGTACTCCTCGGTGTCGCCGAAAAGCCGACGGATATGGGCGTGGTCCTCATTCGGCTTCCTGTAAAACGTTTCTGTGTCGGCGCCGTATTGGCGGGACAGCAAGGTGCGGACCTTGCCCTTCAGGCTGGTACCCGGAATCATCGGCAGCCTGCTCAGCGGATCACGAACGACAGGCTTGTCGACCGCGCCGATGGCGGAGAAGCCATCGCCGGCCCCGATCTGCAGGCCCGTCAGGACGGTCAGTGTCCCGGTTATCTCGATCTTGGCGTAGCTCGTAGTCATTGGGTTGTCTCACTTGTCCTTCGGATCGAGGTACTTCTTGTATGCGGCTAGGGCTTCCATGTACCGGCAGAATCGCAGCAGCCCGTCGCGGCTATCGCCTATCCCTTCCAGCGCTTCTAGGAGTTTCGCGTTTCGGACGAATGTCTTAACCGCGTCTTCACGCCCGGACTGGTAGACGAACCGGACCCGCAGGTACTGGACCTTCTCCTTCAGCTGACGCGGGAGCGTGGGGTTGGCGCTCTGCTGCGCCTCGTCGAAGAGCTGTGCGGTCAGGCTGAGTAGCACCCGCAGCTGGGTTGTGGTCAGCTCGAAGCCGTTCTTTTTCTTTGGCAGGCCGCGAATTACTTCGGCCTGTTTCACATAGTCGTCTTGGATGACGCTCATTCGGACTCCTCCTTGCGAGTGCGATAGATGTAGAGGTGCAGCGCGGTCTTGAGTTGCTTGGCGTCTGTCGGATCTTGGAACCATTGGTGTAGCCGGTTAGCAAACTGCTGAAAAGGCGCTGTGTCACCGGTGGGGTTACGCATGCGCGTGAGGAAGTACACCCATCTGGCCTTTGTGATTCGATCGTCGCGTTCGGCGAGTAGTTCGAGCAGCTTGTAGATGAAGGCCATGCCGCGTTCTTCGTTGCCACTGAAATAGTCGGCGATGTGCCGGTACTTCTCCTCGATCACCTTGCTGAGCAGCTCATCCCAGCCGAAGGTGAACTCGCGATCGAAGAGTGCAACCCCGTTCTTGCCGGGCAGCGACTTCGCCGCGTCTTCGAGATCTCCGACTTCGCGGGCCATCACGGAGATGGGGTACTTGTCGGGGAACATGCCGATGCCAGCCGACACGGTGAGTTTGCCCTGGGTGAATTCGTGGAACCGCTCCCGAAGCTCGATCCCGAACTCGATGACGTCGTCCCACGCGCCCACGACGAAGACGTCATCGCCACCGGAGTAGATGATCGTGGCCTCGCGGGGCCGCGCCGGGTCATCGCCGGTGATCGGGCGCAGTTTCGGGCGTGCCAACACGTAGTTGATGTGCTGCCGGAAGAACAACGACAGCATCCGGGAGAACGCGGCCGTGCGGCTAATCGTGTTGAACTTGCCGTTGCCTTGCTCCATGAAGCCGTGCGTGAATGCCTGGCCCAGGTTATCGACGTCAAGGCGCAGAACCCCGAGGCGCGCGATTCCGCTCGCACGCTTCACGTAGTCACCGAACTCCATCTGTGCGACGTAGTCGCCCACCCAGAGCCCGGTGCCCAAACACTCGCCGGCGAAGAACTTGTTCTTCGCGTACCGCCTTCGGGTTTGGGGTTGCTGGAGTGCCTTATCGGCGTCGGCTCGGCTACAGAACGTGAGTGTGGCGCCGAACGGCAGGGGCAGACCTTTGGTGGCGCCGTCAGAGATGAGTAGGAAGCGGCGAGACTCGGATTGAATCTGCGAAGACGCAGCGGTCAGCGCTTGGCACAGGCTGCACTTTGGCTCGTCGTCGGCGCTGACCGTGCGGTTGACCGTGTGGCACACGCTGCATTCCCGGTCACCTTTCTGACCGTCGTGATCGCGCGAGTTGAGTTCCCGCAGTTGGTCAGCGCTGTATCGGGCGAGCTTCTTCGCGGAAAGTTGCTCGCTCAACTCACGGTAGAGCCCGCTGTAGCGGAGGGCGCGGTTACTTGCCTGGCTCGCACTCTCGTTCGGCCGACGCATCAGGTCGTTCGCGGCAAGCGGTACGCTGCCCGTGGCGATGAAGAGCCGGGTTGCGAAGTTTTCCAGCAGCCAGTCGTTGGCCTCACGCTCGAACTGTTCGACGGATTTCCGCGCGGACTCCGTGTTGGGCAGCAGCAGGTACGCGTGCCCGCCGCCGGAGTAGTTGAGATTCGCGCGGCTGAGACCCACCCGCGCAAGTAGCTCGTCGATGAGATGCTCGGTCAGCATCTCCAGGTAGAAGCTGCGGGCACGCAGCATCTTCGCGGCACCCGAGGAATGGATCGTGTAGATGAAGTCCTGGATGCCTGAGACGTCGAAAGTTGTGAGCAGGAAGGCTTTTTCGTTGTAGAAGGTGTCCTGCTTGTCGAACAGCGCTGACTTGAAGTCGCTTTGTCCGGTGGCTTGTAGGTAGTGCCAGATGCAGGCGCCGAGCGCACCCGTCAGCTTCAGGTGGTCGAAGAGTGAGACGTCGACGACCTCGGACGCGTCGGTCGAGGACGGCACGAACGACAGCGTCGCCTCGAGGACGTTGAGGAGGCTGGCGAGGTAGGTGTCGGAACGTTCGAGGTCGACCAGAATGGCTTTAAGTTTGTTGACGATGGCGGCGTAGCGGTCCTTGTCGAATTCGATCCGGCGTGGCGACGGTATATTGATCGGCTTGCGGTCGTCGAGCATCTCCGGGGCAAATGCCAGATTCGCTGTGCCGGAGCCGAATCGGTTGAACATCGAATACAGGGGCGTGTCCGGATCCCAAGTGCTCGCACCATGGCCGTCGTCGGAGTCGGCCTTGCGGCGGTCGGTTCCGGCCGCGATATTGTCGGCGATGTAGGCGATGTAGGCCGGCGCATCGGCGGCAAGGCGGCCATTCTCGGCCGCCGTACGCAGCGCAGAACTGTGGTGATAGCTGATCGCGTCGAGAATGCGGCGGTCGGAGACCCCAATGTCAGCCTCATCCACCTCGTCGGTGAACTGCGACGGATTGCGGCTGTCGCGCAACCACACCTTCTTCATAAAAGCGCGGCCAATCGCACTGTGCCTGCCCGGGTAGCCGAGCGCCGCGCGCTGGACCGGTTTGCCAATGTCGTGCAAGAGGCAGCCGATTATGGCCTCGATGAGTTGCGGGTTCATGGCTTCGGTACGCATTTTTCCCTCGGTGCCAGTGGCTGGACCCGGATCGCGCCCATCCCCATGGATGCCTTTATTCCGCATCCCGAGAACTCCCCGAACCACAACAGCGCCGCGATATAGCTCGCAAAAGTATCCACACCGCGGACGGTGAACGTGGCCGAGCCGGTGAAGCCGGGAACACGCGCCGCGCCCACCGCGAACGGGGCCGACGCCACCCGGAACGCGGAGAGGCGAACCGACTGACCGAATTCGGCGATGAGGCCAGGATCGGGCTCTTCGCCGTCGACAATTGCACCGTACTTCTGCGCGAGACTCTGAAACACGAGCCGCGGATCCGGCCAGAACACGTACTCGCCGGATTGCTTGAATGCGGTAGGCGTCAGGAACTCGACCCGGAACTTGCGCGTCTCGGGCCGCGCGTAGAAAATGCGCGCGAATTGACTTAGCGGGTTCTGCTCCAGCGATCGCGACGTGACCTGTGTCGCTATCCCGCTCGCACGGAGCCGAAAACCCGCAAACGCCGCGTCGTTGATAGGTCCGACGATCTGCTGCCGCGCCTCGTTCGTCAGCGTGCTGATCTTCCACTCCAAAGATGTGGTCGAGCGGGCCAGCGCGTACTGACTGTACGGGTTCACCGGCACGGTGTGGAGGGTCTGCACATAATCGGCCGGGATCGACTCCATGAGGACGCCATGAAGATGCGGCCCCAGGGTCGCCACCCTCGCGCGTTCGAGCGGGGCATCAACCTCTAGAGTCAGCGTCAATCGCGACAAGTGTTCCGTCATCCGGCGATCTCCTCGGTGAGAAAAGCCCACCAGAATAAGCGTTGGTGAAATCCAGGTCAAGCCTGATTCCGCCGCACTCGCGCGATGTCGGCCTCGGGGCTGGCCACTCCGACGTAGCAGATCCGTCCTTCTGATGCCGCCTCGGCGAGCAGCCAAGGGATGGCTTCCTAACGAGCCGGGGTTGTAGCGGTGGGCGCCGGCCGCGCGGAGGATGGCGCCGCCAATGCTGCTGTTGCCCGCGCCGTCAATTGACGCCAGCAGGGACCGAACCGACAGCAGATCACTCGCAGCGCCGACTGGGCGTACAGCTCAGACCCAAGCGATGCCGCCCAGTCAACCCACGGCCTCGCGGACCCGGGCGGCGACCTCGGCCAGCGCGGCCTCGTCGTGCACCGGCTCCGCCAGCTGCGGCGTCAGCGGCAGCTGCACCCAGCTGGTGCAACCGCCGTACTCGGGCCTACGCGCCAGCCGGACCGGCTCGGCCAGCGGGATCGCGCAGACCACCAAGACGGCCAGTTTGTGCTTGGGCCGAAAGTCGAGCCGGTCGGCGCGCACCGACTCGGCGGTCCAGATGTGCAGATCCTCGATGGCGTCCAGACCCTCTGGCCGGTTAACCGGCAGTGCGGCAACAACTTTCGCTGCGGCCCGCAGTAGCACACACTCGTCGGTGCTGTCGGCGGCCGCCGGGCCCAGCAGGTCGCGGTGCTCGGGGCGAACCCGCTCGGCGTGGCTGTGCGCGACCGTCGGGAACAACAAGAACTCGTGGGCCGCCACCTCGAAGCGCTTCTCGCCGATCCCGCCCTTACGCAGCAGCACCGTCTGCCGGCCGTCCAGCAGCGCGTGCACCGCCGCGCTCCACTCCTTCAGCGCTGGCGTCACCACGATCCCGCGAGCCGGACCGATGTCCGAATGACGCCAGCACCGCAGGGTTCCGAGGGGACGCCGATCATCTCCGAGACGTTTTGCCCCGGGAAGTTCCATTGGTCCTGCTGAATCAGGCCGGTCATCCAGTGCATCCAATAGTGATGACAGTACTCGTGTCTTGCTCACCACCACAGCCGGATTCGTGCCCAACTGCTCTCATCTAGTCGATTCAGCCGCGTCCAGCCGCAACCGTGCCAGCGGAACGGCACGATCGCCGGCAGGTTGATCAGGACCGCAGCACCGCCAGCGCGTTCTCCACTTCGCGGCGGTGCCGTTCGTCGCAGGCGGCCCACCGCTGCTCGTCGGCGTCGAGGTCAGTGAGGAACGCAAATCGCTTCCGAACGCGAGCTTCCCAGGCAGCCATAGCGACAGGACGGGTCAGCACGCCGATCGAGTCGGGCTGGAAGTCGTGCTCGCTGCGGGCGGCGAGGACGTCTTCGACGCGTAGTGGCCGGGTGCCGCGCCGGTCATCGACGACATCACCCCACACCTTGAGCACCCACAGCCGCCGCACGAGCGGTTCGTCAATCGTTCGCGAGGCGAAGTGGTTCAGGTCGTACAGGTCCCGTGCCAGCGCAACGCGGCGGTACCGCGCGAGTTTCTCTGCGCAGGCTTCCGCTTCTGCCACGACCGGCAGTGTCGGCAGCCCAAAACCGTAAGCCTTATGGATCGGCAACTGGATGAATGCGAGCAGCTCAGACGGCAAAGCCAACGGCCGCCGTGCGAACTCGACGCTGGCGACGATCCGGGGCTCGCCCAATTCCGTGTGCCGCACCCGCAACTGCCAATGCCGGCCGTCGCCTCGTGTGCTCTGCACGCCGAATTCGAAGCCGCCGACACGGGCGCCGTCGATCAGCTCGCACACCTCCAGCACGACCTCATCGTCGGGCGCGCTGAAGTCCAGATCAGTGGAGAACCGCCCGACGTTGCCCAGCCGGCACTTCCGTAAGCTGGTACCGCCTTTGAACACCAGGCGGTTATCGCCGAACTGGACGGTCTGCGACAGCAGGTACAGCAGGTGGTCCTGGGCGACGTCGAGCAGAGCGGCGTCGTATGCCTCGGCCCGACCAAGAGCGTGACGCGCAACGAGCGCACGGGTCAGACCGGCCACAGTCACGCCTTGCCGATCACGCGCAGCAGCGGTACGACGAGCTCGTCGACAAGCTGATACTCGGGAGCCCAGACACTCTCGCCACGGTCGCGGCTGTGCGCGGTGGTGAATCGAGTCACCGGCATCACTTCGGTGTGCCGCTTGGCCAGCAGCGCCTGGCCTCGTGCCGGTTCACCGCCCGAGTCCAGCAGGTAGCTTGCACGCTGCCAGGCCGATGTCGGCCGGCCCGACAGTAGACGCTCCAGGCGCTCGTCACTGCAGTCGGCGACGAGGTCGTCAAGGTGGGGGACAAGGTCGGCCCACGGCCCGAACGAGGCCGGGCGCGTGGCGATTTGCACAAGTAATGCTTCTGGTCCTAGCGCCGGTAACCCGGTCGCCCACGCGACGAGGTCGAGCCGCCGCCGGACCAGCAACGCGGGACGCGGAGCCAGCAGTGCGGTGTCCGCCGCGTTCCAGGGGATGCGCACGACGGACACATACGATGCTAGGCCGTCGGGCAGCCTTTTGGCCGGCGGCAGCCAGATCGGGATGCGGCCGTCGGGTTGGCGGTCCAGGTATCCGAGGTGCCACGCTGCGGATGCACCGGCCAGCATGAAGCCCGCGTTCTGGTCACGGGCCAGCCACGAGCGCAGCGGTAGATACGGGTCCGAGATGGCGGCCTCGCCGGGGGGAATGAATGCCCAGGTGCCTTTCACCGGCAGTTGGACCAGCCACCCAATGCGGCGCAGTTCGCGGATGGCGGAGTCGGGGTCGCGTCCACACCCAGCCTCTGTAAGCCGTTGCGTCAGATCCTCTTTCGTGACGACTACGGGCCGATCGCGAGCGAGGCCGGACACCACCCGTGACGCCCACGTGGGGATGCGCCGATCGGCGCCGGCTGGGCTCACCACCGAACTTGAATTCACACCGGAAACTATACTATATCTGTACGCAACAATGTTCAAACTCAAGAAATCACTTGATTTAGGAACGGGCTTCGGTCAGTGACAGTACGAAACCCGTTCCAAACTCAAGTGCCCTGTACGGGCTGGCGGCGATGCGGTGCAACGGCGAGAGACAAAACGCGCTTCGCGGACGACCGGCCGACGCGCCGGAGAGTCGCCAAGAACGTCACCCCTGAAATCAAGTGGGACCAGGATGCACTGACGCGTTGCTCGGACCAGTCACCCAGGCGATGCGCCTCGGCTCAAAAACTCAACCCACGGCCTCGCGGACCCGGGCGGCGACCTCGGCCAGCGCGGCCTCGTCGTGCACCGGCTCCGCCAGCTGCGGCGTCAGCGGCAGCTGCACCCAGCTGGTGCAACCGCCGTACTCGGGCCTACGCGCCAGCCGGACCGGCTCGGCCAGCGGGATCGCGCAGACCACCAAGACGGCCAGTTTGTGCTTGGGCCGAAAGTCGAGCCGGTCGGCGCGCACCGACTCGGCGGTCCAGATGTGCAGATCCTCGATGGCGTCCAGACCCTCTGGCCGGTTAACCGGCAGTGCGGCAACAACTTTCGCTGCGGCCCGCAGTAGCACACACTCGTCGGTGCTGTCGGCGGCCGCCGGGCCCAGCAGGTCGCGGTGCTCGGGGCGAACCCGCTCGGCGTGGCTGTGCGCGACCGTCGGGAACAACAAGAACTCGTGGGCCGCCACCTCGAAGCGCTTCTCGCCGATCCCGCCCTTACGCAGCAGCACCGTCTGCCGGCCGTCCAGCAGCGCGTGCACCGCCGCGCTCCACTCCTTCAGCGCTGGCGTCACCGCGATCCCGCGAGCCGGGCAGCCACGTCGGGTCGGCGCAACGGCGGGACGGTCTTCGGCGGCTGCCGCCGGGGCGGCAGGGCGTCCAGCAACCGCGTCGTCGTCGCGGTCACCTCGGCGACGGCGGCCTCAAACGCCTCGGCGGTGGCCGCCGACGGGTGCGTGATGCCACTGACCTTGCGCACATACTGGCGCGCCGCCGCCGCGATCTCGACGGGCGTGGCCGGGGGTTGCAGCCCGCGCAGTTCGGTGATGTTGCGGCACATGCCCTCAACGATAGGCGCGGCTACCAGACGGTGACCGGTCGTGGGTGCCGATGACTGCGTAGCCGCCGGTCCTTGGTCACCAGCCGCCAGCCGTGTTCGATCGCGGTGGCGTAGATCAACCGGTCGGCCGGATCGCCGGGGAACGACGAGGGCAGCGCCACCGCCGTGGCGGCGACCGAGGGCGTGATACCGACGGTGCGAACGTGCTCGGCCAGCTGCTGAAGCCAGGACAGCACCGGAATCGCCAGTTGGATGCGTTCCTGTTCGGCAAGCCAAGCCAGCTCGAACCACGAAATCGCGGCGACGGCGAGCTCGTCGGCGTGTTCGATGGCCTGGCTCGCCGCCATGCTGAGACGCTGCGGCTCGGCCGACCACCAGTAGGCCACATGCGAGTCGAGCAGCACCGTCGTCATGAAACGTTCCACGAAACCCCGGTGGTGAAGAGTTCGTCGTCATCCACGGCCGCCATCGCCACACCCGAGAATCGACCCTTCAGCGCGTGCGGCCCCGTCGCTGCCACCAGCCGGGCCACGGTGCGGCCGTGTTTGGTGATCTCGATCTCCTCGCCCTGGGCCACTTCATCAAGCAAGGAGAGGATCTTCGCCTTCACCTCCGTAGCGGTCATTTTTCTGGTCATCAGGACAGTCTAACGGTCCTGTTACGGTGATCGAATGACCGACGACATCCTGCTGATCGACACCGACGAACGGGTGCGAACCCTCACCCTCAACCGGCCGCAGTCCCGCAACGCGCTCTCGGCGGCGCTACGGGATCGGTTTTTCGCGGCGTTGGCCGACGCCGAGGCCGACGACGACATCGACGTCGTCATCCTCACCGGCGCCGATCCGGTGTTCTGCGCCGGACTGGACCTCAAGGAGCTGGCCGGGCAGACCGCGCTGCCGGACATCTCACCGCGGTGGCCGGCCATGACCAAGCCGGTGATCGGCGCGATCAACGGCGCCGCGGTCACCGGCGGGCTCGAACTGGCGCTGTACTGCGACATCCTGATCGCCTCCGAGCACGCCCGCTTCGCCGACACCCACGCCCGGGTGGGCCTGCTGCCCACCTGGGGACTCAGCGTACGCTTGCCGCAAAAGGTCGGCATCGGCCTGGCCCGGCGGATGAGCCTGACCGGCGACTACCTGTCCGCGACCGACGCGTTGCGGGCCGGCCTGGTCACCGAGGTGGTGGCCCACGACCAGCTGCTGCCCACCGCCCGCCGGGTGGCGGCGTCGATCGTCGGCAACAACCAGAACGCGGTGCGGGCATTGCTGGCGTCCTACCACCGCATCGACGAGTCTCAGACCGCCGCCGGGCTGTGGCTGGAAGCCTGCGCGGCCAAGCAATTTCGCACTAGCGGCGATACCATCGCCGCCAACCGCGAAGCCGTGCTGCAGCGCGGCCGCGCGCAGGTGCGTTAGCGGCGATCGCAAGCGCGGCGAAGCCGGGTGCTGGGGGTACCTCCCGCGTGCGGGGGACGGGTCGCCGCCATCAGCCCTTCAGCGAAGCCGGGTCTCGGTGCGGCTGTTGAAGAGGCGCACCTCCTGCGAGTGCGGCACGATCGCCAACGACTCACCCACCCGCACCGCGGTACGCCGGTCGGTGCGGAACACGATGCGCGGTGCGCGTGACGACCAGCCCCGCTGGTCGACCGGCGTTGCGTAGACGAAGGATTCGAAGCCGAGCTCCTCCACCAACTCGACGTGCACGGTCAACGATCCCGGGGTGCCGATCGATGCCACGTCCCAGGACTCCGGCCGCACGCCGACCAGCACCCGCTCGGCCGCCGGGTCCGGAACCGGTATCGCCAAATCCGGTGCCCGCACCACACCGTGGGCGACGGCGGCGTCGATGAGGTTCATCGCCGGCGCGCCGATGAACGTGGCGACAAACGTGTTGACCGGGTCGTCATACAGCGCCCTCGGCGTGTCAACCTGTTGCAGCACACCGTCTTTGAGCACCGCCACCCGGTCGCCCATCGTCATCGCCTCCACCTGATCGTGGGTGACGTAGACGGTGGTGGTGCCCAACCGACGCTGCAATCCGGAGATCTGTGAGCGGGTGCTCACCCGCAGCTTGGCGTCCAGATTCGACAGCGGCTCGTCCATGCAGAACACCCGGGGCCGGCGCACGATCGCCCGGCCCATCGCCACCCGCTGCCGCTGCCCGCCGGAGAGCTTGGCGGGCTTGCGGTCCAGCAGATCCGTCAGCTCCAGCATGTCGGCGACTTCCAGCACCCGCCGGCGGGTGTCCGCGCGCGACATCCCGGCGTTTCGCAGCGCGAACCCCATGTTGGCGGCCACCGTCATGTTCGGGTACAGCGCGTAGTTCTGGAACACCATCGCCACGTCACGCGCCCGCGGCGGCAGATGCGTCACATCCACGTCGCCGATGCTGATGCGCCCGCTCTCAATGGGTTCCAGCCCGGCCAGCACGCGCAGCGTGGTGGACTTGCCGCAACCGGACGGACCGACCAGAACCAGAAACTCCCCGTCGGCGATGTCGAGGTCCAAGTTGTCGACGGTCGGCGCGTCGGCGCCGGGATAGCGCTGGGTGACAGCAGAGTACTGAACGTTAGCCATGCCCCGCCAGCTTCCGCATGATCTGCCGATCCAGGATGACCTGCAACCGTTTTTGGATGTTCGTGAAGGTCTTGGTCACGTCGGCTCCGCGCAGCCCGATGGATTCCAGGCCGGCGGAGATGATCCGGTCACCACCGGGCAGGAAAACCCGTGCGTAGTCTTGTGTCCGGGTGTGTGGCAGCTGGTCGAGCGCCACCCGCGCACGGGGATTGTCCGCCAGATAGTGCCGTTCGCTGGCATCGTCGACGGCGGACTTGCGCACCGGCAGATAGCCGGTTTGCTGGCTGAAGTAGGCGGTGTTCGTCGGGTTGGTGACGAATGCGATGAACTTGAGCGCGTTGACTTTTCGCTCCTCGGAGAGCTTGGCCGGTATCGCCAGCCCCGCACCGCCCGTCGGACAGGCGGGCGCTGCGTCCGGGCCCGTGGGCAGCGGTGCGGCGCCGAAGTCGAATCGGGCAGATGCGGTGATGCCGGCCAGCGAGCCGGTGGATGCCACGGCCGAGGCCAGGATTCCGGTGGCGAACTCGTTGGCAATATCGTTGGCGACCGCCGCATAACCCTTGCCATGGATGGAGTTCCGATAGAAGTTGCCGGCCGCGATCGTGGCGGGCTCGGTCAATGTCAATGTCCACTTGTCGGAGTAGGCACCGCCGAATGCCCAGTTCGGTCCCTGAAACGTCCACGAGATGAGGTCGGCGTTAGCCCAGCCGTGCGCCGATCGACCGGCGCCGACCACGCGCTGTAACTCCGGACCCCACTCGTCGAACTCTGACCAGGATTGCGGTCCGCGGTCGGGTAGGCCGGCCTGTTGCCACGCCGCCTTGTTGTAGTAGAACAGCGGCGTCGAGCGAGCATACGGCACAGCGTAATGGCGGCCGTTGAACTCATAGTCGGCCAGCAGCGAATCGACGTAATCCGTTGTGTCCACCCCAACTTGGCCGAACAGGTCGTCAAGGGCAGTGAGAACACCGCTGAGGGCGAAATGGAACCACCATCGGTCGTCGAGCAAAACGACGTCGGGCACGTCGGTTCCGATGAGCGCCGCATTGAATTTCTGTGCCACCTCGTCGTAGTCCTTGCCGGCGTCGATCAGCTTGACCGACAGAGTGGGGAATCGGTCCTGGAAACGACCGATCAGCTCCCGTTCCGCCGCGCTGGATTGGCCGGGATGACTGGACCAGAAGTCGATTGGGCCGGAACCGGACTTCACCGAACCGCCGCCGCCCATCCCGGCGCAGCCGGCGGTCACGCCGGCGGCGGCAGCGGCCAGCGCGAGGAATTGTCGGCGGTTCAGCGGGTCCATGCCTATCCCTTGACCGCGCCCGAGGTGAGGCCCTTTATCATCTGCCGCTGCAAGGCGATGAAGACCAGCAAGATCGGCAGCATCGCCAACAGCGTCACCGCCATCACCGGGCCCCAGTTCGTCACACCCTCGGCCTGCTGCAGAAACGTCAGACCTATCGGCAGTGGTGCCACCGATTCGTCGTCGGACATCAGGAACGGCCACAGGTATTCGTTCCATTCGTTGACCACGGTGATGACACCGACGGCGACCATGGTGGGCCGCGACATCGGCAACACCACCCGCAGCAGCAGTTGCCACCACCGCGCGCCGTCCATCCGGGCCGCCTCGATGATCTCGGCGGGCAGCGACAGAAAGTGGTTGCGCATCAAGAAGGTTCCAAACGCCACCCCCGCCAGAGGCAGGATGATGCCGGCAAAGGTGTTGCGCAGGCCCAGGTGTGAGATCAGCGCGTAGTTGGAAATCACGGTGATCTGGTTGGGCACCATCAACGCGGCGATGATCACCAAAAACACCGCCGTGCGGCCCGGGAACCGGACAAACACCAAGCCAAAGGCGCTGAGCACACCGAGCGTGAACTTCACCACCGCCAGCACCGACGTGATGATCAGCGAGTTGCGCAGAAACGTCCAGAACGGAATCTGCTCGGTGGCCGTGCGGTAGTTCTGCGGGTACCAGCGCAGCGGCCACCAACTGGTGGGCTGCGCATAGATGTCGGGCTGATCCTTGAACGAGGTGAAGAACACGAACAGCAACGGCCCGGCAATCAGCGTGACCACCAGCAACATGGCCGCGTAGCCAACGCTGCTACGGAGCCGATCCGGCGTCACTGCCGCTGCCCCCGATCCATCACCCGCACCTGGTAGTACGTCACGGCCAGCAGCACCAGGAACATGATCGTGGCCACCGTGGCGCCATAACCGGCCCGGAAATTGCGGAACGTCTCCACATACACCTGGTACACCATGGTGGTGGTGCCGGTGCCCTCCGGCCCGCCCCGGGTCATCACGTTGATCACATCGAACACCTGCAGCGAGTTGATCAGCACGGTGATCGACAAGAAAAACGTGGTCGGCCGCAGCTGCGGCAACAGCACTCGACGGAACACGGCCCACCGGCTGGCGCCGTCGATTTCGGCCGCCTCCAACAGATCTCGGCGTACCCCCTGCAACGCGGCCAGATAGATCACGAAGGTATAGCCGAGGTTCTTCCAGACGTAGGTGATGGTCACCATGAACAACGCCCAGCGCGCATCCTGGTAAAAGTCGGGCACCCCGACCCCGATCCGGCGCAACAGGTCTTGAATCAGACCGAAATGCGGGTCGAAGACGAACTGGGCGGCCAGGCCGACAGCGGCACCGGAGATCACGAACGGCGCGAAAACAGTGGAGCGCACCAGGTTTCGTCCACGCAACGGTCGATCGAGCAGCATCGCCAGCGCCAACCCCAGCACCATCGAGCCGACCACCGCGGCACCGGTGAAAACCGCCGTGTTGAACACGATCTGGCGGGTGTCCGACCGGGTGAACCACTCGGTGTAGTTGGATAACCCCACAAATCGGGCCGACGGATCGGAGACGTTCCAGTCGAAGAACGACAGCCGGATGTTGTCGGCCAACGGGCGATAGACGAACAGCAGCAATAGCGCCACATTGGGGCCGACCAACACGACGAACAGCGCATAATCGCGCACGCGCTCTTTCGATGACCGAAGCCGTGCTCGTTGCGGCGCCGCCATCGGCGCAGTGTAGCTCCGTATTCTGTCGGCGAGTTTGCCGCCACGGTCGATGAACCAATCACCGCCGTCACGGCAATGTCGGCCAGCTACGCCGCGCCCGTCACCGCCCACCGACCGCTGTACGCCCGCCATCCGACGAATATCAGCCGCAGCACGATAAACGTGCCCAGTCCCGACCAGATACCCGCCAGCCCCCAGCCATACGCCAGCGACAACCAGACAAGCGGCAAAAAGCCCACCAACGCACTCGCCACCGTCGCCGTCCGCATGAACGCGGCGTCGCCCGCGCCCAGCAGCACCCCGTCAACTGCGAAAACAATTCCCGCAAAAGGCAATTGGACTACCATGAACCACCACGGCACCCCGATCGCGGCGAGTACCGATCGATCGTCGGTGAATAGCCCGGGCAGCACCGAGGAGCCTAGCCCTAACGCCGCTGCCAAAATTCCCGCCGCCAACAGCGAAAACGCCGTCACCCGCCATGCCACCGCCTTAGCGTGCCCGGCATCACCGGCACCCAACGCGGCACCGACCAGCGACTGCGCCGCAATCGCTAGCGAATCAAGAACCAGCGCAAGAAGACCCCACAACTGCAACACGACCTGGTGGGCCGCGAGCGCGGCAGCGCCGAACCTCGCGGCCACCGCCGCAGCCGAGACATAACAAACTTGGAAGGCCAGGGTCCGCACGATCAGGTCCCGCGCCATCATCAGCTGGGCGCCCAGCACGGCGCGGTCCGGCCGCAGCGACACCCGCTCGGCCAGTAACGCACCGGCAAACAGCAGCGCCGCCAGCCACTGCCCCACCAGATTGGCCACCGCCGAGCCGGTTAACCCCCAGCGGGGCAACCCCAGCCAACCGTAAACCAGCAGCGGGCACAGCAGAGCCGACGACCCGAAGCCGGCGACCACATACCGCAGCGGTCGCACGGTGTCCTGCACGCCGCGCAGCCAGCCGTTGCCGGCGAGCGAGACCAGGATCGCCGGCGTGCCCAGGATCGCGATCCGCAGCCACGGCAAGGCCGCCGCGGTGATGCCATCGCCAGAAGCGATCGCCGACACCAGCGGCGTCGCGGTGGCTTCCACCACGACGACGACCAACGCGCCCAGACCCAACGCCAACCAGGTCGCCTGTACACCTTCGGTGACCGCGGCCACCCGGTTGCCGGCACCGTAACGACGCGCCGCGCGCGCTGTGGTGCCGTAGGACAAAAACGTCGCCTGGGAACCAACCAGGCCGAGCACCAGACTGCCGATAGCCAGACCCGCCAGCGATATCGCCCCCAGCCGGCCCACCACGGCGATGTCGAACAGCAGGTACAGCGGCTCGGCGGCCAGCACGCCCAGCGCGGGCAACGCCAGCTGCGCGATCTGACGGCCGCCCGCGCGGTGCCCCACCTGGCTCAACGGCGGCTAACCAAGCGCCGCGCGCAACGACGCCACAGCGTCGTCGATCGAGCCGGTGGTCGTATACCCCGCGGCCAGCCGGTGACCACCGCCACCGAACCCAGAGGCAACCGCGGCCAAATTCACGGTCTTAGCCCGCATCGACACCGACCACCGATGCGGTTCGACCTCCTTGAACACCGCCGCGACCTCGGCTTGTTGCGTGGTGCGGACGATGTCGACGATGCTTTCCACTTCCTCCGAGCGCGCAGCGACCCACTCCCGGTTGTCGACGACGACGTAAACCAGCCCGCGGCCACCGACCGCCTCGGACACCAGCTGCGCCGAACCCAACACCCGCGATAGCAACGGCAACCAGGTGAAGGGATGGCTGTCCATCAAGGTCCTGCTGACGGTGGCGTTGTCCACACCGATCTCTACCAGCCGCGCCGCCAGCCGATACCCCCGCACACTGGCCCAGCGAAACGACCCCGTGTCGGTCGCCAACCCGGCGTAGATGCAGTGCGCGACGCGCGGGTCTATCGGTTTCCCCCACGCGTCGAGGATCTCGGCAACCATCGTCGTGGTGGAATCCGCCGACGGGTCAATGAAATTCGCGGTGCCGAACAGGTCGTTGGAGGCGTGATGGTCGATTACCAGGAGCTCCCGCCCGGAATCAGTTAGATCGCCCAGAGCACCGAGCCGATCAACACTCGGAATGTCAACAGTCACAACCAAATCGACATCGCGGCGCATCACCTCAGGGCGGACCAGCAGATGGCAGCCCGGCAGCGAACGCAGCGACTCGGGCAGTGTCGCCGGCGCGGCAAAGCTGACCTCTACCCGCTTGCCGCACCCGTCCAACACCAATGCCAATGCCAATCCGGCGCCGATGGTGTCGGCATCGGGGTGGACGTGGCAGACTACCCCGACCCTGGCAGCGGCCGACAACAGCGCAGCGGCACCGACGGCGTCCACGCGGGCCCCCGCGCGACGCCGCCCGTCGACCAGCTCACTCCTTGGGTCGATCGTCGTCACCGGTGTCTCCCCCGCAAGTGAGCGGTGCCTCCACAGCCTCGGGTCCGTCGCTCGTTCTGATACCCAGTCCCCCGGGAGCCGGTGATTGCGCCACCGACCCGTTATCACGGTACGGGTCGGCCTCCCCCGCCGGTTTGGCGCCCACCCGGACCCGCGCCAGATCGGCATCCGCGGCGCGAGCGCGGGCCAGCAACTCGTCCATCCGGTGCACACTGTCCGAGATCGTGTCGAGCGTGAACGTCAAGGTGGGAGTGAACCGAACGCCGGTGCCCGCCCCGACCTTGGTGCGCAGCACCCCTTTGGCCCGTTCCAGCGCGGCGGCCGCGCCGGCGCAGTTCGGCTCGTCGTGTAGCGTGCGTCCCATCACCGTGTAGTACACCGTGGCATCGTGCAAGTCGGCGGTCACCTTCGCATCGGTGATGGTCACCCCGGCCAATCCAGGATCCTTGATCTCGTACTCGATCGCCGAGGCGACGATCGCGGCGATCCGTTTGGCCAGCCGCCGCGCCCTAGCAGCATCAGCCATCAGGCGCGTTCCTTCTGGACCAGCTCGTAGGACTCGATGACGTCGCCCTCCTTGATGTCGGCGTAACCCAGTGTCAGGCCACACTCGAAGCCGTCGCGCACCTCGGTCACGTCGTCCTTCTCCCGGCGCAGCGAAGCGATCGAAAGGTTCTCGGCGACCACGATGTTGTCCCGCAACAGCCGCGCCTTGGCGTTGCGCCGCATCACACCCGAGGTGACCAGGCAGCCGGCGATGAGGCCGACCTTCGAAGACCGGAACAACGCCCGGATCTCAGCCCGACCCAGCTGGTTTTCCTCGTAGATCGGCTTGAGCAGGCCACGCAGCGCCTGCTCGATCTCGTCGATCGCCTGGTAGATGACCGAGTAGTAGCGGATCTCCACGCCTTCGCGGCTGGCCAGCTCGGTCGCCTTGCCTTCGGCGCGCACATTGAAACCGATGATCACCGCATCGGAAGCCGACGCCAGGTTGACGTTGGTTTCGGTAATGCCGCCGACACCGCGGTCGATCACCCGCAGCACCACCTCGTCGTCCACCTGGATACCCATCAGGGCCTCTTCCAGCGCCTCGACGGTACCGGCGTTGTCGCCCTTGAGGATCAGGTTCAGCTGGCTGGTTTCCTTCAGCGCCGAGTCCAGGTCCTCCAGGCTGATCCGCTTGCGTGAGCGCGCCGCCAGGGCGTTGCGCTTGCGAGCGCTACGCCGGTCGGCGATTTGGCGGGCGATACGGTCCTCGTCGACGACGAGGAAGTTGTCGCCGGCGCCGGGCACCGACGTGAAGCCAATGACCTGCACAGGCCGCGACGGCAGCGCAACCTCGACGTCTTCGCCGTGTTCGTCGACCATGCGGCGAACACGGCCATAGGCGTCGCCGGCGACCACCGAGTCACCGACCCGCAGGGTGCCGCGCTGCACCAGCACGGTAGCCACTGGGCCGCGACCACGGTCCAAGTGCGCCTCGATCGCCACACCCTGGGCTTCCATGTCGGGGTTTGCCCGCAGGTCCAGCGCGGCGTCGGCGGTCAGCAACACGGCCTCCTCCAGCGCCTCGATATTGGTGCCCTGCTTGGCCGAGATGTCGACGAACATCGTGTCACCGCCGAATTCCTCTGGCACTAAACCATATTCGGTAAGCTGCCCGCGAATCTTGGCCGGGTCGGCACCCTCCTTGTCGATCTTGTTGACCGCCACCACGATCGGCACGTCGGCGGCCTGCGCGTGGTTGATGGCCTCGACCGTCTGCGGCATCACTCCATCGTCAGCGGCGACCACCAAAATGGCGATATCGGTCGCCTTGGCGCCACGGGCACGCATGGCGGTGAACGCCTCGTGGCCCGGGGTGTCGATAAAGGTGATCAGCCGCTGGCTGCCGTCCAGATCGACGGCCACCTGGTAGGCACCGATGTGCTGGGTGATGCCGCCGGCCTCGGCCTCGCGGACGTTGGCCTTGCGGATGGTGTCCAACAGCCGGGTCTTGCCGTGGTCGACGTGACCCATCACCGTCACCACCGGCGGGCGAACCTGAAGGTCCTCCTCGCCGCCCTCGTCCTCACCGTAGCTGAGGTCGAAGGATTCCAGCAGCTCGCGGTCTTCGTCCTCCGGGCTGACGACCTGAACGTTGTAGTTCATCTCGCTGCCCAGCAACTCCAGCGTCTCGTCGCCGACCGACTGGGTGGCCGTCACCATCTCGCCGAGGTTGAACAGCGCCTGCACCAGCGCCGCGGGGTTGGCGTCGATTTTGTCCGCGAAGTCGCTGAGCGACGCGCCGCGTGCGAGCCGGATCGTTTCGCCGTTGCCGTGCGGCAACCGCACCCCGCCGACGACCGGAGCCTGCATCGAGTCGTACTCCTGGCGCTTCTGCCGCTTGGACTTGCGGCCGCGCCGGGGCGCACCACCCGGGCGGCCGAACGCGCCGGCGGCACCGCCACGCTGCCCGGGACGGCCACCGCCGCCGCCCCCGGGACGGCCGCGGAAGCCCGTTCCGGGAGCGGCACCCACGCCGCCACCCCGGTAGTTGCCGCCGCCCGCGTCGGAACGGCCAGCGCCGGGCGCACCGGGCCGGCCCCCGGGTCGTGGCGCACCAGGACGTGGTGGACGGGCACCCCCGACAGCTCCACCGGGGCGTGGCGGCATGCTGCCGGGCGAGGCGCCCGGACGTGGAACCCCGGGCCGGGCGGTACCGGGGCGGGGAGCCGGCGGACGCGGGATGGGCCGGTCGGCGGGTTGCGCCGACGAGAACGGGTTGTTGCCGACGCGCGGGGTGCGAATCCCCGGCTTCGGCACCGGGCCCGGCCGCGCCCCGGGAGCCATGCCGGGGTGGGGTGCCTGAGGGCTGGGCGGCACTGCGGTCGGAGGCTCGGGTGCGGCGGGGGTAGTTGGGGAGACGATTGCCGCCCCGCCGGAATCGGCGGCCTTGGCGGGCGCGGCAGTCGCCTTGCCGTTGCCTGCGGCCATGTCGATCGCGGCGTCCAGCGCCTTGTCAAGGGACTTGTCGGGGCCTTTGCCGGGGGACTTGGCGGTGCCTTTCGCCGGGGCAGGTTTGCTGCCACCGAACGATTCACGCAGCCGACGGGCAACCGGTGCTTCCACCGTCGACGATGCTGATTTGACGAATTCGCCCTGCTCGCTCAGCCGGGCGAGAACTTCCTTGCTGGTTACACCGAGTTCCTTAGCCAACTCGTGTACGCGGGCCTTACCTGCTGCCACTACATCTCCTGTCCATGAGGCGACAGTCGTGGGCCGCGCCTCGGGTTTAGCTATGACGCATTGTCATCGGGACTTCACGGTGTGCTCATGTTCTATTGCTACCTGTTCTGTTGCCCGGTGGTTCGAGCTCGCCTAGAGACTCCAGGTACTCGACCACTGCGGATGTGTCCGGCGAACCGGCGATGCGCAGCGCTCTTGCGAAAGCCCGCCGCCGAATCGCTTGTTGCGCGCACTGCCGTAGCGGATGCAGCCACGCACCCCGCCCCGGCAGGCTGGTCGCTGTATCAACGATCACGGCGTAGTTGCCGTTCCCGGTCGACACAGCCACCACTCGAAGCAGTTCGACGGCCAACCCTCGCTTTCGGCACCCGACACACGTCCGCACCGGTCCGCGGGGATTATCCGGGCGTCGATGCGCCGAGGCCGAAGGCTCGCGCTGGATCACGGCTAAGTGTAGCGTCACCGGGCAAGCCCGATTGCCCGGCTATCTGCCGTGGGATAACGCACGGCGCTAGCGGTCGTGCGCCATACCGCGGCTGACTCCGGGTTCGGGCTGACCGGGCGGGGGCGGCGGCGCATCGCCGCGAATATCGATACGCCACCCGGTGAGCCGGGCAGCCAGCCGGGCGTTCTGCCCTTCCTTTCCGATTGCCAGCGACAATTGGAAATCGGGCACCACCACGCGGGCGGCCCGGGCGGTCTGGTCGATCACCGACACCGACACCACCTTGGCCGGCGACAACGCGTTGGCGACAAAACGCGCCGGATCGTCGTCATAGTCGATGATGTCGATCTTCTCCCCGGACAGCTCGCTCATCACGTTGCGGACCCGTTGCCCCATCGGACCGATGCAAGCACCCTTGGCGTTCAAGCCGGCAACGTTGGACCGCACAGCGATCTTGGAGCGGTGGCCGGCCTCCCGGGCCACCGCGACGATCTCCACCGATCCGTCGGCGATCTCGGGGACTTCCAGCGAGAACAGCTTGCGCACCAGATTGGGGTGCGTGCGCGACAGCGTAATCAGCGGCTCGCGGGCACCTCGGGTTACACCAACTACGTAGCAGCGCAGCCGGTTGCCATGTTCATAGCTCTCCCCCGGTACCTGCTCAGCGGCCGGGATCACACCCTCGGAAGCCTTGGTCTCGGTGCCAATCCGGACGACGACCAGACCGCGGGCGTTGGCCCGGCTATCGCGCTGGATCACTCCCGCAACGATCTCGCCCTCGCGGGTGGAGAACTCGCCGTAGGTGCGCTCGTTCTCGGCGTCGCGGAATCGCTGCAACATCACTTGGCGTGCCGTCGTGGCGGCGATCCGGCCGAAGCCCTCTGGAGTGTCGTCCCACTCGCTGATGAGATTGCCAGCCTCATCGGTCTCACGGGCGATCACCCGAACGACACCGGTTTTCCGGTCGATCTCGATGCGCGCATCGGTCTGGTGACCTTGGGTGTGCCGGTAGGCAGTCAACAGCGCGGACTTGATCGTTTCGAGCAGTTCATTGACCGAGATACCCCGGTCCACCTCGATGGCATGCAGAGCAGCCATGTCGATGTTCATGCTCCGGCCTCCGTCCCGCGGGCCAGCCCCATCTCGGAAGACTGGGCCAGTTCCAACTCCGCCGGAGCCGGTGGCGAAAACTCAACCTGGACAACAGCTTTCACAATCTCAGCAAGCGGGATCTCACGGACTGCCCAGCCCCGGTCTTCCCGGATCACCAACGCCACCGTGCCAGCACGCATCTCGCCGACCCGGCCGGTCAGTCGCGATCCGTCTGACAACACCAGCTCAACCTTGCGGCCTCGAGCACGGCGGAAGTGCTTTTCGCTGGTCAGCGGGCGTTCCACACCGGGAGAGCTGACCTCGAGCAGGTAGCGGCCCCGGATCTTGTTCGCACCGTCCAGGCCGTCCAGCAAAGCCGATGCCCTGCGCGACAATGCGGCTATCGTATCCAGGTCGAGAGGGGCGTCACCGTCGGCGATCACCGCTATCCGCGGCGGGCGGGCCCGCGCATCGATGACCACGTCTTCGATCTCGTAGCCGGCGCACGCGAAATCTGCACCGAGTAGCTCGATCACCTGCCTCTGCGAAGGTAGCCCGGTGGTCACGGCGAGCTCCTCATCTTGAGTTGTCCGGTCATCTAGCGGAGGCGCCGCCAGGGCGGCTCCCAGTGTCCCGCCGGCACGCAGCAGCCGGCGTAGCTACCAACGATACGCCAGGAATCACGAATGACGCCGTGATCACGCCGTTCAACGTCTCGCCTGCCTTCGTAGCGGCGTCTTTCTGATGGCAGGATGTTGCTGTGCTTAGAGCAGCACCAGTCATCAACCGGCTCACGAATCGACCCATCAGCAGGCGGGGTGTGCTGGCCGGTGGCGCCGCGCTGGCCGCACTGGGAGTGGTGTCCGCCTGCGGCGAGTCCGCGCCCAAGGCACCCGCGGTCGAAGAGCTGCGCTCGCCGTTGGACCAGGCCCGACACGACGGTGCGCTCGCAGCTGCCGCCGCCACAGCCATCGGGATCCCGCCGCAGGTTGCCGCCGCGCTGACCGTCGTCGCCACTCAGCGAACCTCGCATGCTCGAGCGCTGGCCACCGAGATCGCCCGGGCCGCGGGCAAGCTGGTATCCGCTACGAGCGAAACCAGCAGCTCCAGTCCCAGCCCAACCGATCCGGCGGCACCGCCACCAGCGGTGTCCGACGTGATCGATTCGCTGCGCACGTCAGCGGGGGAAGCCAGTCGACTAGTGGCGACGACATCGGGCTACCGAGCAGGGTTGCTCGCCTCCATTGCCGCGTCCTGCACCGCCTCCTATACGGTTGCGCTCGTGCCTTCAGGCCCGTCGATATGACCTCGTCCGAACCCGCCCACGGTGCCACACCGAAGAGGTCCCCCTCCGAGGGGAGCGCCGACAACGCGGCGCTGTGCGATGCGCTTGCCGTCGAACACGCCACCATTTACGGCTACGGCATCGTCTCCGCGCTCTCGCCCCCTGGTGTCAACTTCTTGGTGGCGGACGCGTTGAAGCAGCACCGCCACCGCCGAGACGACGTGATCGTGATGCTGTCCGCGCGCGGAGTCACCGCCCCGATCGCTGCCGCCGGTTACCAGCTGCCCATGCAGGTCAGCAGCGCGGCCGACGCGGCACGACTAGCAGTGCGGATGGAGAACGACGGGGCAACGGCCTGGCGGGCGGTTGTCGAGCATGCCGAGACGGCCGATGACCGGGTGTTCGCTTCGACGGCTCTGACCGAGAGCGCGGTGATGGCCACCCGCTGGAACAGGGTGCTGGGCGCCTGGCCCATCACCGCGGCCTTTCCGGGCGGGGACGAATAGCTACCCGGTGACGGCCGCTGCGATATCGGTGGCCAGCGAGGCGCCGGCAACCAGCTCGCGAGTCTGACCGCTGAACCGGTCGCGCAGCTCGACCACGCCGTCCGCCCAGCCGCGCCCCACGACAACGATCCAGGGCATACCCAACAGCTCGGCATCTTTGAACTTGACGCCGGGCGATGCCTGGCGGTCGTCCAGCAACACCTCAACCCCCAGCCGATCCAGATCGGCGGCCAGCGCGGTCGCCCCGGCGCGAGCCTGCGCGTCCTTGTTCGCGATCACCAGGTGAACATCGAACGGCGCGACCGTCGACGGCCAGCGAAGGCCCAGCTCGTCGTGGTGCTGCTCGGCAACGACGGCAACCAACCGAGACACACCGATGCCGTAGGAACCCATGGTCAACCGCACAGGCTTGCCATCCTCGCCGAGCACGTCGGCGGTGAAGGCGTCGGTGTATTTGCTCCCCAGCTGGAAGATGTGCCCAATTTCGATACCGCGCGCCATGACCAGCGGACCGGCGCCGTCGGGAGATGGATCGCCTTCGCGCACCTCGGCGGCCTCAATGGTGCCGTCTGCGGTGAAGTCGCGGCCGGCCACCAAACCGACAACATGGCGGCCGGGTTGGTCCGCCCCGGTGATCCAGCTGGTGCCGTCGACTATCCGCGGGTCGACGAGATAGCGGACATTGTTCTCCCGCAACGCCTTTGGCCCGATATAACCCTTAACCAGGAACGGGTGCTTGGCGAAATCATCGTCGTCGAGCAACGCGTAGTCAGCCGGTTCCAGCGCTGCGCCCAACCTTTTGTCATCGACCTCACGGTCGCCGGGCACGCCGATTGCCAGCAGTTCGGTGTCCCCTCCCGGCTGTCGGACTTTGATTAAGACGTTCTTCAGGGTGTCCGCGGCGGTCACCGTGCGGCCGAGATCGGCCTCGTTGGCCCAGGCCACCAGGCTGGCGATGGTTGGGGTGTCGCCGGTGTCGTGGACCACCGCCTCGGGCAGCCCATCGATGGGCAGGGTGTCCGGGCGGGCGGTGACAACCGCCTCGACGTTGGCCGCATAACCCGACTCGAGGCACCGGACAAATGCGTCCTCCCCGGACGGACTCTCAGCCAAGAACTCTTCGGACGCACTGCCGCCCATCGCCCCGGACACTGCCGAAACGATGACATAGCGCACCTGAAGTCGGTCAAATATGCGCTGGTAGGCCTCCCGGTGAGCGTGGTAGGCCGCCTTCAGCCCGGCGGCGTCGATGTCAAAGGAGTAGGAGTCCTTCATGACGAACTCCCGAGCGCGCAGGATGCCGGCCCGCGGCCGCGCCTCGTCGCGGTACTTGGTCTGGATTTGGTACAGCGTGAGCGGGAAGTCCTTGTAGGAGCTGTACTCGCCCTTCACGGTCAGGGTGAACAGCTCTTCGTGGGTGGGGCCCAGCAGGTAGTCGTTGCCGCGGCGGTCCTTGAGCCGAAACACGCTGTCGCCGTATTGGGTCCACCGGTTGGTCGTCTCGTACGGTGCCCGCGGCAGCAGGGCAGGAAATAGGATCTCCTGTCCACCGATGGCGTTCATCTCGTCGCGGATGACCCGTTCTATGTTGCGCAGCACTCGCAGGCCGAGCGGTAACCAGCTGTACAGCCCGGGCGCGACGGGCCGGATGTAGCCGGCCCGGATCAGCAGTTTGTGGCTGGCCACTTCGGCGTCGGCGGGATCGTCGCGCAGGGTGCGCAAGAACAACTCGGACATCCGGGTGATCACAGGCGGCAAGCCTAATTCGCCGAGCAGACGCAAAAGCGCCCAGGTCTGCCCGAAAAGGGGAGCTTTTATGACTGCTCGGCGGGAAGGGTTACAGCTCGCCGGCGTCGATCGCTTCCTTGACCTCCTGCGCATGGGCAACCTGCTGCGGCGTATACCCGATAAACAGCGCCATACCGCCGACGATGATGGCCGCTCCGGCCACCCACAGCAGGCCGTAGGTGTAGGCGTGGTCAAGCGCGGCCAACTGCACGTCGTTCATGAACTTCACCGGACCGGTGGTACCGCCCAGGTACAGCGTGCGCGACGTGATCACAGCCTGGATGACGGCGAGCACCAGCGGACCGCCCAGGCTCTGCAGCATCAGCGCAATTGCCGATACCGGACCGATCTGGTCGAAGCCGACGCCAGCGATCGCCGACAGAGTCAGCGGGACGACGGCCATGCCGATGCCAATCCCGCCGACGACGATCGGCATGACCAGGTTGGGGAAGTAGGGCACACCACGGTGCATGAAAAATGAGCCGTACAGCATGGCGCCGAATAGCAGATATCCGCCGCCGATGGTCAACACCCGTGGCGAAAACCGGGACACCAGCTGCGAGGACACACCTAGGCCGATTCCCATCGCGATGACGAACGGGATGAAACCTACGCCCGCGCGTAGCGCGCTGTAGCCCAAGATGTCCTGCACGTACAGGCCGATGCAGACGGTCAGGCTGAACATGACGCCGCCGGCCAACAGGATCGCGCTGAACGTGACCAACCGGTTGCGGTCGCGGAACAAGTGGAACGGCACGACGGGGTTCTCGGCAGTGCGCTCCACGATGACAAACGCGACAGCGGCCGCCAAGGCCACCAGGCCCGAACCGATGGTAATGCCTGACATCCAGCCCTTTTCAGGACCGATCGAGAAGGCGAAAACCGCCGCGGTGCATGCCAGCGTGGCCAGTATGGCCCCGGTGGCGTCGAGCTTCATCCGTTCTTTGTTGGTTTCCCGTAGGGCGGTGCGGGCCAGGTAGATCATCACCAGCCCGATCGGCACGTTCACCAGGAACGCCCACCGCCATGACACCTCGGTCAGTGCTCCGCCGACCACCAGCCCCATCACCGACCCGATCGCGGTCATCGCGGCGAACACCGCCGTCGCGGCGTTGCGGGCAGGTCCCTTGGGGAACGTGGTCGCCACCAGCGCCAGACCGGTCGGAGATGCGATGGCCGACCCCACACCCTGGGACAACCGGGCGATCACCAACGTCGCCTCGTCCCAGGCGACCGCGCACAGCACCGACGAGATGGTGAATAGCGCAACGCCAACAATGAAGGTGCGTTTGCGCCCGATGGTGTCGCCAAGCCGGCCGCCGAGCAGCATCAGCCCGCCGAAGGTCAGCACGTAGGCGGTGATCACCCAGCTGCGGCCGGCATCAGACAAGCTCAGCTCGTTTTGAATCTTAGGTAGCGCGACGATGGCGACGGTGCTGTCCATGGTCGCCAGCAGCTGCATCCCGCCGATAGCAATAACCGCAGCGATAAAGCTGCGCGAGGGCAGCCAAGTCGGGTAGTACCTGCTGGGGCGCTCTGAAGCGGTCTCCTCCGAGCGCGGCGGGCGCATCGGGGCCGGACGGTGTGGGCGTCCGGCTGTCCAGTTACGGACCGCCCGCTCTGTGTCGTTGAGAGCCGTCATAGCGGGTTACCTTACAGTATTCTTAAGAATTGTTTAAACCCCGAACGCCGCTCAGGCCGACTACAGCCCCGATCACGATGATCGCGGGAGGTCGGATCCCCGCCGCGCGGACCTTCTCCGGCGTGTCGGCAAGGGTGGCCCGCAACGTCTGTTGAGCGGCGGTCGTTCCGTGTTGAACCACCAGTACCGGCGTATCCGCAGTTCGGCCACCCTTTAGCAGAACGTCAACGAAAAGCTCGATGCGTTCGACCGCCATCAGCAAAACGATGGTGCCCGTCAATGCAGCCAATGCATCCCAATTCACTAACGATTCGGGATGACCGGGCGCAAGATGGCCACTGACCACCACGAATTCGTGGGTCATGGCCCGGTGAGTGACTGGAACGCCCGCCATAGCGGGCACGGCTATGGCACTCGTCACACCTGGCACCACGGTGACCGGGATTCCGGCGTGGGCACATGCCAGCACTTCTTCATAGCCCCGGGCGAACACGAAGGGGTCGCCCCCTTTGAGACGGACCACAAAGTTGCCGGATCTGGCCCGTTCGATCAGGACAGCGTTGATCGCGTCCTGGGCCATGGCCCGGCCGTAAGGGATCTTGGCCGCGTCGATGACTTCTACGTGCGGCGGCAGCTCGGCCAGCAGTTCGGGCGGGGCGAGCCGGTCGGCGACCACGACATCGGCCTGGGCAAGCAGCCGGCGACCGCGAACCGTGATCAGTTCGGGATCGCCGGGACCGCCGCCGACCAACGCCACTCCGCCGCTGAGGACGTCGGAACTCTGCGCAGTGATGACGCCCTGCTGCAACGCCTCCCGGATTGCCGAGCGGATCGCCGCCGAACGGCGGTGCTCACCACCGGCGAGCACCCCCACCGACAGGCCCGCATAGCTGAATGACGCCGGGGTCACCGCCGTCCCCTCCACCGCGATATCGGCCCGGACGCAAAAGATCCGTCGGCGCTCCGCCTCGGCGACGACAGCCACGTTCACCCGCGCGTCATCGGTGGCCGCGATCGCATACCAGGCGCCGTCAAGGTCGCCGTCGCGGTAGTCACGCACCGACAAGGTGATCTGGTCCATCGCCTCGACGGCGGGGGTGACGCTGGGGGCGATCACGTGCACGTCCGCGCCACTGGCGATCAGCAGGGGTAACCGGCGCTGGGCGACCGTGCCCCCGCCAACCACGACGACCTTCTTGCCAGCCAGCCGTAACCCGACCAGATAGGGGTTCTCGGTCACCCGCCAAGCCTAGTGGCGATCGCAAGCGCGGGGACCGGGCGCCGCGGGTCGCCACCATCAGGGCCAGTGGCGATCGCAAGCGCGGGGACCGGGCGCCGCGGGTCGCCACCATCAGGGCCAGTGGCGATCGCAAGCGCGGGGACCGGGCGCCGCGGGTCGCCACCATCAGGGCCAGTGGCGATCGCAAGCGCGGGGACCGGGCGCCGCGGGTCGCCACCCCTTTGGCCGCGAATGTAACGCCACTGCGAATTTCCGGCCCGGCTTTTCGCAGTGCCGTTACGCTCGTGGAGTATTGCAGGCCGCATGTGCGACGAAACGCGCCACCGCACCGGGTGTTGCGGCCGGATGGGTATGCAGGTAGGACGCGTGCACGCCGCTGTGCACCGCGCCGTCTCGCACGTCGTCCACGTCTTGGCCCTGGTACACCCACGCGGGCTGATAGCTATCGGCGAATGTGACTGCGGTTCGGTGGAATTCATGTCCAACCACGCGCTCGCCGACGGAGTACAGCGCCGAATCAACAACCGCGACGGCGTCGCGATAACCCAGCTTGAGATGCTGGGTGAACCGCGCCGATCCGGCCACCACACCGCACATCGGGTGTCCGTCGAGTTCAGAAACCAGATAGAGCAGGCCGGCACATTCGGCATGCACCGGGGCGCCGGCAGCGGCCAGTTCGTTGATCTGCCGCCGGACGGTGTCGTTGGCGGACAACTCGGCGGTGAACTGCTCGGGGAATCCGCCGGGCAACACCACCGCGTCCGTACCCTCGGGCAGAGTTTCGCTGAGCGGGTCGAACTCGACCACTTCAGCCCCGGCGGCGCGCAACATCTCGGCGTGTTCGGCGTAGCCGAAGGTAAACGCCCTTCCGGCCGCGATGGCAACCGTGGCTGGCTGGCGGGCGGTGTTGCCGACGGCAATCACCGGGTCCCATGGCGGGTGGGCCGCCTGGCTCCCGGCGCAGGCGATCACCGCGGCCAGATCGACGTGGCGAGCGACCACAGCAGTCATCGCCTGCACGGCGAGCCGTGCGCGACGGCCGTACTCGACGGCGGTAACCAGACCCAGATACCTTGTCGGCAGCTCTAGTTCAGCTGTGCGTGGAATGGCGCCCAAGACCGCGACACCGGCCTGGTCACACGCCTGTCGCAGCACCTGTTCATGTCGGGCCGATCCGACCCGGTTGAGGATGACACCGGCGATCCGAGTTGCGGTGTCGAACGTGGAAAAGCCGTGCAGCAGTGCGGCAACGCTGTGACTCTGGCCGCGGGCATCGACCACCAGGATCACCGGGGCGCCAAGCAGAGCAGCGACGTGCGCGGTGGACCCCGCTGCGGGCGCGCCCCCGGCAGGCCCAATGCGCCCGTCGAACAGCCCCAGCACCCCTTCGATCACGGCGATGTCCGCGCCCGCAACTCCATGCGCGTACAGGGGGCCGATAAGCCGCTCCCCCACCAGTACCGGGTCGAGATTGCGGCCGGGCCGTCCCGCGGCCAGGGCGTGATAGCCGGGGTCGATAAAATCCGGGCCTACCTTAAACGGCGCGACGGTGTGACCGGCCTGCCGCAGCGCTCCGATCAAGCCCGTCGCGATCGTGGTCTTACCGCTGCCCGACGCAGGCGCGGCGACGGCCACCGCGGATACCCGCATCACCACTCGATGCCCTTCTGCCCCTTGCGGCCCGCATCCATCGGGTGCTTCACCTTGGTCATCTCGGTCACCAGATCGGCGGCCGCAACCAACCGCTGGGGTGCGTCTCGCCCGGTGATCACCACATGCTGATGGCCAGGCCGGGCTCGCAGGACATCGACGACTTCGTCGACGTCGAGCCAACCCCACTTCAGTGGGTAGGTGAACTCGTCCAGCAGATAGAAGTCGTGACGTTGCGTGGCCAGCCGGAGCGCGATCTCGGCCCAACCGTCCGCCGCCGCGGCCGCACGATCGACGTCGGTGCCGGCCTTGCGAGACGTACGTGTCCAGGACCAGCCCGCACCCATCTTGTGCCACTCCACCGCTCCGCCGATCCCGTGCTGGTCGTGCAGCCGGCCCAGTTGACGAAACGCCGCCTCCTCACCCACTTTCCACTTAGCGCTCTTGACAAACTGAAACACCGCGATGTCCAGACCAGCGTTCCACGCCCGCAACGCCATTCCGAACGCCGCGGTCGATTTTCCTTTGCCTTCACCGGTGTGTACCGCCAGTATCGGCATGTTGCGCCGGGCCCGGGTGGTCAGGCCATCGTTGGGCACTGCGAGCGGATTGCCCTGCGGCATGTGTGGTTACCTATCCATCGTCAAGCCACGCCACGCACGGCATGCACTAGATAATCCGCGTGCAACTGCTCCAACCGAACCACCGGCGCACCCAGCTGACGAGCCAGTTGCGCTGCCAAACCCAGCCGTACATACGACGTTTCGCAGTCCACCACCACCGCGGCCGCGCCCTCGGCGACCAGCCCGGCAGCCGCGGTTCGGCTGCGGCCCAACGGGTCCGGCCCGGCGGTGGCCCGGCCGTCGGTCAGCACGACCACCAGGGGGCGTCGGGCGCGGTCGCGTACCTTCTCCCGGATGATCAGCGCACGCGCGGCCAGCAGTCCCTCAGCCAGCGGGGTCTTGCCGCCGGTGCTGAATCGGGCCAGTCGCCGGCCGGCGATGTGCGCCGACGACGTCGGCGACAGCAACAGCGTTGCCTCGTGCTGGCGGAAGGTGATCACCGCCACCTTGTCCCTGCGCTGGTAGGCGTCGCGCAGCAGCGACAGGGTGGCGCCACTGACCGCAGCCATCCGGTCCCGAGCAGCCATCGATCCGGAAGCGTCGACGACGAAGATCACCAGATTGCCTTCGCGACCCTCGCGGATGGCCCGGCGCACATCGTCCGGCCACGGGCGCAACGGCCCGGCTCCGAACGCACGCTCGCCGGCGGCCAGCAGGGTAGCGAACAGGTGCAGTCCATGTGCGTCGGGGTCGCTGACCTCGGCGGCCGCCACCACACTGCCCGAGGCGTTGCGGGCCCGAGACCGTCGCCCCGGCGCGCCCGTGCCGACCCCCGGGACCCGCAGCGCGCGGGTCCGGAATATCTTTGACGGCGGCGCGCTCGGGCGCGGCGACGATCGCAAGCGCGGCGAAGCCGGGCGCGGCGGGTCGTCGCCCATCGAGCTCGGCGCACCAGGTTCTGTCGACTTCGAGCGTGAGTTCGGTTGTGAGGCAGGTTCATTGGCTGACTGGCCGCCCCCGGGCGGATCGGGCTCGGGCTCTGGGTCGACGCTCGCCAGCGCCAGCGCCTCATCCAGCTGGTCGCGGTCGATGCCGTGATCGTCGAACGGGTCGCGACGACGACGATGCGGCAACGCCAGTTCTGCTGCCGCCCGGATATCCTGCTCCTCAACGGTGCGGACACCACGCCAGGCGGCGTGCGCGGCGGCGGTCCGGGCCACTACCAGATCGGCCCGCATGCCGTCCACGTCGAACGCCGCGCACAACGCAGCGATGCGCCGCAACTCGTTGTCGCCCAACACCACATCGTCTACCGTGGCCCGGGCCGCGGCAATCCGGTGGGCCAGCTCCGCGTCGGCGTCGGCATAGCGTGCGACGAACGCATCCGGGTCGGCTTCGTAGGCCATCCGCCGGCGGATGACCTGTACCCGCACGTCGATGTCACGTGACGCCTGCACGTCGACGGTCAGCCCGAACCGGTCCAGCAGCTGCGGACGCAGTTCGCCCTCCTCCGGATTCATCGTGCCGATCAGCACGAAACGGGCCTCGTGGGAATGGGAGATGCCGTCGCGTTCGACGTGTACGCGTCCCATGGCGGCGGCGTCGAGCAGGATGTCAACCAGGTGATCATGCAGCAGATTGACCTCGTCGACGTAGAGCACGCCGCCGTGGGCGCGAGCCAGCAGTCCCGGAGAGAACGCGTGCTCGCCGTCGCGCATCACCCGCTGCAGATCCAGCGAGCCAACCACCCGGTCTTCGGTGGCCCCCAGCGGCAGCTCCACGAGGCCGGTCTCGGTGCTCCCGGTCGCGACCGACAACAACGCGGCCAGCCCGCGCACCGCCGTCGATTTCGCCGTGCCCTTCTCGCCACGGATGAGCGCCCCACCGATCTCCGGTCGCACGGCACACAACAACAACGCGAGCCGCAGCCGATCGTGCCCGACGATCGCGCTGAACGGATAAGGCTTCACGGCCGCTCCACCTGACCGGAGCCGGGCCGCAACATGGGCACATGCGGGATGCCGTCGTCCAGGAACTCGTCACCGTCGCGGACGAAGCCGTGCTGGGCATACATGGCCGTCAGGTAGGCCTGTGCATCAATCCGACAGGGGTAGTCGCCCACCTCGGCCAGTGCCGCGCACAGCAGCCGGTTGGAGTGGCCCTGTCCGCGGGCGTCGCGTTTAGTGCACAGCCGGCCGATCCGGAAGACCTTCTCACCCCCGGCGTGCTCTTCCATCAGGCGTAGCGTGCACGTCACCTCTCCGTCGGGCGTTTCCAACCAGAAATGCCTGGTCTCGGCAAGCAGGTCACGCCCGTCTAGCTCCGGGTATGGGCAGGCCTGTTCGACAACGAACACCTCCACCCTCAACTTGAGCAGCTCGTAAAGGGCCCGGGCGTCAAGGTCTTTGGCCCAGACGCGGCGCAGTGCTTCGGTCATAAGCGCCGCTCTCCCCCGCAAGCGGGCGGTACCCCCACTGTATCGTCGCCGGCGCGGGTCATGCGGCACCTAACTTCAGCGCCTTGGTGCTCCATGACCACACCTCGTCGAACAGCGCGGGTTCATTCGACAGCTGCACCCCCAGCGACGGCACCATTTCTTTGAGCGTGGGCAGCCAGGATTGATAGCGGTTGGCAAAGCATTTCTGCAGCACGTCCAGCATGATCGCCACCGCGGTCGAAGCCCCTGGGGAGCCGCCCAGTAGTCCGGCAATACTACCGTCAGCATCGCCGATGACCGTCGTGCCGAACTCGAGCACCCCGCCGTTGCGTTCATCTCGCCGGATCACCTGTACCCGCTGACCGGCTATCGTCAACTCCCAGTCCGAATCGATTGCGCTAGGGGCGAATTCGCGCAGCGCACTGACCCGCTCGGGTTCAGAGAGACGCAGCTGGCTGATCAAGTAGTTCAGCAGTCTCCGCTCGGTGAGGCCCACGCCGAGCACGGACAACAGATTGTCCGGCCTGATCGACCGGGGCAGGTCGCTGATCTGCCCGTGTTTCAAGAACTTCGGCGACCAGCCGGCGTATGGCCCGAACACCAGCCACGACTTGCCGTTGACAAACCGCAGATCCAGATGCAAGGCGCCCAACGGCGGGGCGCCCGGCGCCGGGAAGCCATATACCTTTGCCCGATGCGAGGCGGTGAGCGCCGGGTTCCCGGCGCGCAGGAACCGACCGCCAATCGGGAAGCCGGCGAAGCCTTTGACCTCTTTGATCCCGGATTTCTGCAGCACCGGCAAGGTGTCACCCCCGGCCCCGACAAAGACGAACTTGGTGTTCAACTTGCGCTTTTCGCCGGTCCGGCGGTTGCACATGGTGACCGTCCAGCTGCCGTCGGATTGCCGCGAGAGGTTGCGAACCTCGTGCCCGAACAACGCGGTAGTGCCATTTTGCACGCAATAGCCGATGAGTTGTTTGGCGAGGGCACCGAAGTCGACGTCGGTGCCGTCGGCGGCCCAGTTGAGCGCCACCGGCTCGGAGAAGGCCCGTTTAGCGGCCATGAACGGCAGCCGGCGGGCGAATTCGTCGGGACTCTCGATGAACTCGGTGCCGGCGAACAGCGGGTTGCCGGCCAACGCCTTTTGGCGGCGCCGTAGATACTCGACGCCCCGCGATCCATGGACGAAACTCACGTGCGGCACAGGGTTGAGGAAGCTGCGCACGTCGGTGAGGATGCCGTTTTCGGCCGCGTATGCCCAGAACTGGCGGGTGACCTGGAATTGCTCGTTGACACGCACCGCTTTGGTGATGTCGATCGAGCCGTCCGGCATTTCTGGGGTGTAGTTCATCTCGCACAGCGCGGAGTGCCCGGTGCCGGCGTTGTTCCAGGGACCGCTGCTTTCGGCGGCTACCGCGTCCAGCCGTTCGATCAGGGTGATTGACCAGTTCGGTTCGAGCCGACGCAGCAGCACCCCCAGCGTGGCGCTCATGATGCCCGCACCGATCAGCACGACGTCGGTTCTGGCTAGGTCTGACACCGGACGGTTGGTTCCTTCCTTGGCTGCGCCGCTCCCAGGTTATCCCGACGGGTGTTAACACGATGACGTCCGCCTCCTGGGCCAGTAACCCTGTGCAGCGCGGGGCAGCCAACCCAAGACAATTACCCCGAAGCCCACAATGTGCGTCCCTGGCCGCCATAGAATCCGCACTATCCGCCCAGTCCGGTTCTTCTTGGGAGGTAACGATGTTGTATGTAGTTGCGTCACCCGACTTGATGACCGCGGCGGCTACCAATCTGGCGGAGATTGGTTCGGCGATCAGCACGGCAAATGGTGCGGCGGCACTCCCGACTGTTGAGGTGGTGGCCGCGGCCGCCGACGAGGTGTCCACGCAGATCGCGGCTCTATTCGGAGCGCATGCCAGGAGCTACCAAACCCTCAGCACCCAGGCAGCGGCGTTTCATAGTCGGTTTGTGCAGGCGTTGACCACGGCCGCGGCTTCCTACGCCAGCGTAGAGGCCGCCAACGCGTCGCCACTTCAGGTTGCGCTAGACGTGATTAATGCGCCCGCCCAGACACTGCTCGGACGTCCGCTAATTGGTAACGGCGCCGACGGATCGACACCGGGGCAGGCCGGCGGGCCCGGCGGGTTGCTGTACGGCAACGGCGGTAATGGCGCCGCCGGTGGGCCCAACCAGGCCGGCGGCGCCGGCGGCAACGCCGGCTTGATCGGCAACGGCGGGGCGGGCGGCGCCGGGGGTGTTGGCGCGGTCGGCGGTAACGGCGGCACGGGCGGCCTGCTATTCGGCAACGGCGGGGCCGGCGGGCAAGGCGGGCTCGGCCTCGCAGGTATCAACGGCGGCAGCGGCGGGCAGGGAGGCCACGGTGGCAACGCCATCCTGTTCGGCCAGGGCGGTGCCGGCGGGCCAGGTGGCACCGGCGCCATGGGCGTCGCCGGCACCAATCCCACCCCCATCGGCACCGCAGCGCCTGGCAGCGACGGCGTAAATCAGATTGGGAACGGTGGTAACACGGACCTCACCGGCGGCGCCGGTGGCGACGGCAATGCCGGCAGCACCACCGTGAACGGCGGCAACGGCGGTACCGGCGGCGCAGCTAGGAACTCATCTGGTGGTACCGGCAACTCCTTTGGTGGTGCCGGCGGCGCCGGAGGCGACGGCGCCAACGGCGGCGACGGTGGCGCTGGCGGGGAAGCCCTCACCGAAGGCGGTGCCACCGCCGTTAGTGGTGCTGGTGGTAAGGGAGGTAACGCCGAGGCTTCCGGCGGCGCCGGCGGCAACGGCGGCAAAGGTGGCTTTGCTCAGGCCACCACCAGCGTGACCGGGGGTAACGGCGGTAACGGTGGCAATGGCCACGACAGTAACGCGCCGGGCGGCGCTGGCGGCAGCGGTGGCGTCGGCGGTGACGGCGGCCGTGGCGGCCTGCTGGCCGGCAACGGCGGCACCGGCGGTGCCGGTGGCAACGGCGGTACCGGTGGCGCCGGTGCCCCCGGCGGTGCCGGCGGCGCCGGCGGCAAAGCCGACATCGCCAACAGCCTCGGCGACAATGCCACCGTAACCGGGGGCAATGGCGGGACAGGCGGAGACGGCGGCAGCGCGCTGGGCACCGGGGGGGCTGGGGGTGCCGGAGGTCTAGGTGGTCACGGGGGTGCAGGCGGGCTGCTGATTGGCAACGGCGGCGCCGGTGGCGCTGGCGGCCTCGGCGGTGCGGGCGGCGCCGGCGGTGCGGGCGGTGAGGGCGGTGCCGGCGGCGCCGGAGGCGAAGCTATTCCCGGCGGGGCGTCCACCAACTCCGCCGGCGGTGACGGAGGGGCGGGCGGTACTGGCGGCAATGGCGGTGACGGCGGTGCCGGCGGAGCCCCCGGCCTCGGTGGCGCGGGCGGGGCCGGCGGATGGTTGATCGGCCAGTCGGGCAGCACCGGCGGCGGTGGCGCCGGCGGTGCCGGTGGTGCCGGAGGTGCCGGTGGCGCGGGCGGCAGCGGCGGTGCGGGTGGCCATGGCGACACTACCTCCGGCAAGAACGGTTCGTCTGGCACCGCGGGCTTCGACGGCAACCCCGGGCAGCCCGGCTGAGCGGCACAAGATCTGAACGCGCTCTAAGCTGACCCCGTGACTGGCTGGGTGCCCGATGTGCTGCCCGGCTATTGGCAGTGCACAATTCCGCTCGGGCCGGATCCCGACGACGAGGGCGACATTGTCGCAACCCTGGTCGGCCGCGGTCCGCAAACAGGGAAAGCCCGCGGAGACACCACTGGGGCACACCACACGGTCCTGGCGGTGCACGGCTACACCGACTACTTCTTCCATACCGAGCTGGCCGATCACTTCGCCAACCGTGGCTTCGCGTTCTATGCACTTGACCTGCGCAAATGCGGCCGATCGCGAGCGCCCGGCCAGACGCCGCACTTCATCACCGACCTGGCCCGCTATGACACCGAACTCGAGCACTCCCTGTCCATCATCAACGAGCAGAACCGCTCGGCGAAGGTCCTGGTATACGGCCACTCCGCCGGCGGGCTCATCGTGTCGCTGTGGCTGGACCGGTTGCGCCAGCGCGGCGAGATCACCCGCGCGGGGGTCACCGGCCTGGTGCTCAATAGCCCGTTCCTGGATCTGCAAGGCCCGGCAATCCTGCGCCTGCCGCTGACCTCGGCGTTCTTCGCCGCGATGGCGCGAATGCGCCCCAAATGGGTAGCCCGGCCACCAAAAGAAGGCGGTTACGGTTGCACGCTGCACCGGGACTATGACGGAGAGTTCGACTACAACCTGCAATGGAAACCGGTGGGCGGTTTCCCGGTCACCTTCGGCTGGATTCATGCCAGCCGTCGTGGCCACGCACGGTTACATCGCGGGATCGACGTCGGTGTGCCCAACCTGATCCTGTGTTCGGATCACACGGTACGGGAAAAGGCCGACCCGGCGACCCTGCACCGCGGCGATGCGGTTCTCGACGTCACCCATATCACCCGCTGGGCCGGCTGCATCGGCAACCGCAGCACCGTCATCGCGGTGGCGGACGCCAAACACGATGTGTTCTTGTCGCTGCCGCAACCGCGCCAGATGGCTTATCGCCGACTGGATCTCTGGTTGGACGACTACCTCGGCACACACAACGACACCGACGCTTCGGCATCGTCGGGGAAAGGGTGATGGCCCCTACAAATGGAAACGTACGACATCGCGATCATCGGAACCGGTTCGGGCAACAGCATTCTCGACGAACGCTATGCCAGCAAGCGGGCGGCGATCTGCGAGCAGGGCACCTTCGGCGGCACCTGCCTCAATGTCGGGTGCATCCCCACAAAAATGTTCGTCTACGCCGCCGAGGTGGCCAAGACCATCCGAGGCGCGTCGCGTTACGGTATCGACGCGCACATCGACCGGGTGCGATGGGACGACGTCGTCTCGCGCGTCTTCGGGCGCATCGATCCGATCGCGCTGAGCGGCGAGGACTATCGAAGGTGTGCGCCCAACATCGACGTGTACCGCACACACACCCGTTTCGGGCCGGTTCAGGCCGATGGCCGCTACCTGTTGCGCACTGACGCGGGTGAAGAGTTCACCGCCGAGCAGGTGGTGATAGCCGCCGGATCGCGGCCGGTGATTCCGCCGGCCATCCTCGCGTCCGGCGTCGACTATCACACCAGCGATACCGTCATGCGGATCGCCGAGTTGCCGGAGCACATCGTGATCGTCGGAAGCGGCTTCATTGCAGCGGAATTCGCACATGTGTTTTCCGCTCTGGGCGTACGGGTCACCCTGGTGATCCGGGGCAGCTGCTTACTACGGCATTGTGACGACACCATCTGCGAACGGTTCACCCGCATCGCATCGACCAAATGGGAGCTGCGCACCCATCGCAACGTTGTGGACGGCCAGCAGCGCGGCTCGGGCGTCGCGCTGCGGCTAGACGATGGTTGCACCATCAACGCCGACCTACTGTTGGTAGCGACAGGCCGGGTGTCCAACGCCGACCTGCTGGATGCCGAGCAGGCCGGTGTCGATGTCGAGGACGGCCGGGTGATAGTCGACGAGTACCAACGGACTTCGGCGCGTGGGGTTTTTGCGCTGGGCGATGTCTCGTCGCCGTACTTGCTCAAGCATGTCGCCAACCACGAGGCCCGCGTCGTGCAGCACAATCTGCTCTGCGACTGGGAGGACACCCAGTCGATGATCGTCACCGACCACCGATACGTACCGGCTGCGGTATTCACCGATCCTCAGATCGCTGCCGTCGGACTCACTGAAAACCAAGCTGTGGCAAAGGGACTCGATATTTCGGTCAAGATACAGGACTATGGTGACGTCGCGTACGGCTGGGCGATGGAGGACACCAGTGGAATCGTCAAGCTCATCACCGAGCGCGGCTCTGGGCGCTTACTGGGCGCACACATCATGGGTTACCAGGCATCCTCGCTCATCCAACCGTTGATCCAGGCGATGAGCTTTGGGCTGACCGCCGCCGAAATGGCCCGCGGCCAGTACTGGATTCATCCGGCGCTGCCGGAGGTGGTGGAAAACGCGCTGCTTGGCCTGCGTTGACCGCAACGGCGAGCCGTCGTCCGGCAAGCGATTTGCATCCCGTCAGCGCCTTACCTACAGTCGGGACATCGCGTTCTGCCCCGTGCTGGAAGGACCGACATGGCCAGCAGCCAGCTCGACAGGCAGAGGTCGCGGTCGGCCAAAATGAACCGCGCTCTGACAGCAGCAGAATGGTGGCGTCTGGGCCTGATGTTCGCGGTGATCGTCGCCTTGCATCTGGTTGGCTGGCTCACCGTGACGCTCTTGGTGGAGCCCGCGCGGCTCAGCTTGGGCGGCAAGGCATTCGGCATCGGCGTCGGGCTGACGGCGTACACGCTGGGCTTACGGCACGCGTTCGACGCCGACCACATCGCCGCCATCGACAACACCACCCGCAAGCTGATGAGCGACGGACACCGACCCCTTGCCGTCGGGTTCTTCTTTTCACTGGGCCACTCCACGGTGGTCTTCGGGCTGGCGGTAATGCTGGTGACCGGACTCAAGGCTATCGTCGGACCGGTCGAGAACGACTCCTCGACGCTGCATCACTACACAGGCTTGATCGGTACCAGCATTTCCGGCGCGTTCCTGTATTTGATCGGCATCCTCAACGTCATCGTCCTGGTCGGCATCGTGCGTGTCTTCGCCCACCTGCGCCGCGGCGACTACGACGAAGCCGAACTCGAACAGCAGTTGGACAACCGCGGACTGCTCATCCGGTTCCTCGGCCGCTTCACCAAGTCACTCACCAAGTCCTGGCATATGTACCCGGTCGGATTTTTGTTCGGTCTCGGGTTCGACACCGCCACCGAGATCGCGCTGTTGGTGCTGGCGGGAACCAGTGCCGCGGCCGGCCTGCCCTGGTATGCCATCCTGTGCCTGCCCGTCTTGTTCGCCGCCGGCATGTGTCTGCTGGACACCATCGACGGTTCGTTCATGAATTTCGCGTACGGCTGGGCCTTCTCCAGCCCCGTGCGCAAGATCTACTACAACATCACCGTCACCGGACTGTCGGTGGCAGTCGCACTGTTGATTGGCAGCGTTGAGCTGCTGGGCCTGATCGCCAACCAGTTGGGTTGGCAGGGCCCGTTCTGGGACTGGCTTGGCGGCCTCGACCTCAACACCGTCGGCTTCGTCGTCGTCGCGATGTTCGCGCTCACCTGGGCCATTGCCCTGCTGGTCTGGCACTACGGCCGCGTTGAAGAGCGGTGGACCCCGGCGCCCGACCGCACAACTTGACCTCGGGCGATCAACCCTAGGGCGGTGCCGCCGGAATCGAGACGGTAGCCAAGCGAGCGGTCGACGTGTTGGAAAAGATCTTCGCCGAGAACGATGTCCGCGCGAACGTCAACCGGGCGGCGTTTGAGAACAACGGGATCCGCGCGCTGGACCTGATGAGCTCACCGGGGTCGGGGAAGACGACCGTGCTGGGCGCCGCGCTCGACGAGCACGCCGACCAATTCGCAATCGGCGTTATCGAAGGCGACATCACCACCGACCTGGACGCGGCCAATGGCCGCGGCACCCAGGTGTCGCTGCTGAACAACCAGCATGGCTTTTGCGCCGAATGCCACCTCGACGCACCTATGGTCAACCGCGCCCTAGCTGGTGCGCCCGACGGAGTTCGACGTCGGTAAGCGCCAAGGCGATGGTCTCCTCGGTCACCGAGGGCAAGGACAAGCCGCTGATGTACCCGGCGACGTTCCGCTCGAGGGATGTAGTGCTGCTCGACAAGATCGACTTGGTGCCCTTTCTGGACGCCGACGTGGACGCGTATATCGCGCATGTCCGCGAGGTCAACGCAGCCGCGACGATCCTGCCGACCAGCACGCGCACCGGAGCCGGCATGGGGTCCTGGTCATGAGCCGCCGGAAACGGCTCGTCTCATCGGCTTTCACGGTGAGGCCACCGCAGCCGAAATGGACAACGTTGATCGTCTTCCGGGCCTGACAGCAATCCGACTGTGAAATGCACTACGCGACACGCTAACCCGTTGCGCAGTTCACACTCGGGGCGCGATCACAGCGGAGTGACATAGGCCGAGCTGATCCCACCGTCGACCAGGAACGTCGAAGCGGTGATGAATGATGCGTCGTCGCTGGCTAAAAACGCTACCGCAGCAGCAATTTCGTCGGGCTCGGCGAACCGGCCCAGCGGCACATGCACCATGCGGCGAGCGGCCCGTTCCGGGTTCTTGGCGAAAAGCTCTTGCAGCAGTGGGGTGTTCACCGGCCCCGGGCACAACGCGTTGACCCGGATGCCCTGCCGAGCGAATTGCACGCCCAGTTCCCGTGACATAGCCAGCACTCCACCCTTGGAGGCGGTGTAGGAGATCTGCGACGTTGCCGAACCCATCACCGCAACGAAGGACGCCGTGTTGACGATGGAGCCTTTCCCAGCAAGCACCATGTGGCGCAGGGCCGCCCGGCAGCACAAGTACACCGACTTCAGGTTGACGTCTTGTACCCGTTGCCACGCCGCGAGCTCGGTGTTTTCGATCAGATTGTCCTCGGGTGGTGAGATGCCGGCGTTGTTGAACGCAATATCTATGCGGCCGTAGGTTTCGGCTGCTCCGTCGAACAGCCCGTTGACGGCGTCCTCATCGCAAACGTCGGTTGGCACAAACAAGCCTGATAGTTCGTCAGCGGCCGCACCACCGGCCTCGACGTCGACGTCGCCGACCACGATCGTGGCGCCTTCCGCCCGCATCCGACGGCCGGCAGCCAGGCCAATACCGCTGCCACCGCCTGTGATCACCGCCACCCGGCCGGCCAGCCGTTGGCTGAGGTCCATCACATCTCCTCCCCGACGGCGATGAACACATTTTTGGTTTCGGTGAACTGCAGCGGAGCGTCCGGCCCTAGCTCGCGGCCCACACCGGACTGCTTGAAACCGCCAAACGGGGTGTTGAAGCGCACCGACGAGTGCGAGTTTACCGACAGGTTGCCGGATTCGACCGCCCGCGCCACCCGCAGCGCGCGGGACAGGTCATCGGTCCAGATCGATCCGGACAGCCCGTACGCGGTGTCGTTGGCCAGGCTGATAGCGTCGGCCTCGTCGTCGAACGTCAGCACTACAACCACCGGCCCGAAGATTTCGTCGGTGACGGTGCGGTCGCCGCGTTTGGGTGTGAGAACGGTTGGTGGAAACCAAAATCCGCGCCCAGCCGGAGCCGTACCCCGAAACGCCACCGGAGCGTCGTCGGGCACATAACCGGCGACCTTGTCACGGTGTGCGCGCGATACCAGCGGACCCATCTCGGTGGCGCGTGATCCGGGGTCCCCGACGACAATGCTGTGTACCGCCGGCTCGAGCAGCTCCATAAACCGGTCGTAAACGCTGCGCTGCACCAGGATTCGACTTCGGGCACAGCAATCCTGCCCAGCGTTGTCGAAGACCCCGGCCGGCGCGGTCGTCGCGGCGCGCTCCGGGTCGCAGTCGTGGAAGACGATGTTGGCGCTCTTGCCACCCAGTTCCAACGTCACTCGTTTGACTTGAGCCGCGGCACCGGCCATGACCCGCTTGCCGACTTCGGTGGACCCGGTGAACACGATCTTGCGAATGTCGGGGTGGGTGACGAACCGCTCCCCGACCACCGTGCCCTTTCCCGGCAACACCTGCAGCAGGTCTTCGTCCAGACCCGCCTCGACGGCCAGCTCACCGAGCCGCATCGTGGTCAGCGGCGTCAGTTCGGCGGGTTTGACCAGCACCGCGTTGCCGGCGGCCAGCGCCGGCGCGATGGCCCAGGACGCGATCACCATCGGGAAATTCCATGGCGTGATCACACCGACCACGCCCATCGGTTCGTTGAAAGTGACGTCCACCCCGCCGGCAACGGGAATCTGCCTGCCGGACAACCGTTCCGGGCTGGCGGCATAGAACGCCAACACGTCACGCACGTGGCCGGCTTCCCACTCGGCCGACACGATCGGATGTCCGGAATTGGCTACCTCGAGCGCGGCCAGTTCGTCGAGGTGGGCTTGCACGGCTGCCGCGAATGCGCGCAGGCCGGCCGCCCGCTGCGCCGGTGCCAACCGTGCCCAGCGCCGCTGCGCTGCTCGCGCGCGTTGCACGGCGTCGTCCACCGCGTTGGCGTCGGTGTGGTCAACTGAGGCCAGCACTTCCTCGGTGGCGGGATTGATCAGTTGCGTGGTACTCATCGTGGCTCCGCTTGGCTCTGCCGGCCCGCGTATCCGCTGGCGGCGTCCACCAACGCCTTAAACAGCCGCAGATCGTCCAACGACTTCTCCGGATGCCACTGCACCGCTAGTACGAACGTGTCCCCAGGTAGCTCCAGCGCCTCGATTACCCCGTCGACATCCACCGCACTGACCACCAGGCCCTCACCGACCTGGTCGATGGCTTGGTGGTGGTAGCACGGCACGTCGGCGGATTCGCCGATCAGCTCGGCCAACCGGGTGCCCGATGCGGTGTGGACCGGCAACCTGGTGAAGACCCCGTTGCCCGCCCGATGCCCGCTATGGCCAAGGATGTCGGGCAGGTGCTGGTGCAGCGTGCCGCCGAGCGCGACGTTGAGCACCTGGGTGCCGCGACAGATGCCCAACACGGGCATCCCCCGCTGAAGCGCGCCCCGCAATAGCGCGAACTCCCAAGCGTCGCGGCCCGGGCGAGGGTGATCGGTGGCCGGATGCGGCTCCTGGCCATAAGCTGCCGGGTCCAGGTCGTAGCCCCCGGTGATCACCAGAGCGTGCAGGCTGTCCAGCACGCAGCCGACGCTCTCGGGGTCGACCGGCTGCGGCGGCAGCAGTACCGCAACACCCCCGGCCATGGTGATGCCTTCGAAGTAATCGGCGGGCAGATAACCCGCAGGAATATCCCAAACCCCGGTGCGCACCTGCTCCAGATAAGCCGTCAGGCCAACCACCGGGCGACTCGCGCCCAGTGGCGATCGCAAGCGCGGCGAAGCCGGGCGCAGCGGGTCGCCACCATCGGACACAGGCGATCGCAAGCGCGGCGAAGCCGGGCGCAGCGGGTCGCCACCATCGGACACAGGCGATCGCAAGCGCGGCGAAGCCGGGCGCAGCGGGTCGCCACCATCGGACCTAGAGGCGCTCAAATCCACGTATCCTCTCCCAATCGGTGACCGCCGCGTTGAACGCCGCCAGCTCCACACGCGCGTTGTTCAGGTAGTGCGCGACAACATCCTCGCCGAACGCCTCGCGCACCAGCGCAGAATCCTCGAACAGCACCGCGGCGTCGGCCAGCGTAACCGGCAGCCGTTCGACATCGGCGCCTTGGTAGGCGTTGCCGACACAGGGCTCGGGCAGCTGAAGGCCCCGCTCGATACCGTACAACCCTCCAGCAATGAGAGCCGCCACCGCCAGGTACTGGTTGACATCACCGCCGGGAACCCGGCATTCGACCCGGATGTTTTGCCCGTGGCCAACCACCCGCAGGGCGCAGGTGCGATTGTCCAGCCCCCAAGCCAGCGCCGTCGGCGCGAAACTGCTATCGGCAAATCGCTTGTAGGAGTTAATGGTCGGCGCATAGCACAGCGTGAATTCGCGCAACGTGGCCAACTGGCCGGCGACGAAGCTGCGGAACATCGACGACATGCCGTGCGGCCCGTTACTGTCGGCAAACACCGCGGAGCCATCCGTGCCACGCAGCGAGACATGGATGTGACAGCTATTACCTTCGCGTTCATCGTATTTCGCCATGAACGTTAGGCTCTTGCCGTGCTGGTCGGCGATTTCCTTGGCGCCGTTCTTGTAGATCGCATGGTTGTCGCAGGTGACCAGCGCCTCGTCGTAACGAAACCCGATCTCCTGCTGGCCCATGTTGCATTCGCCTTTGACCGCCTCGAATCGCAGACCCGCACCGGCCATACCCAACCGGATGTCGCGCAGCAACGGCTCCATCCGCGAGGATGCCAATATCGCGTAGTCGATGTTGTAGTCGCTGGCCGGGGTCAGCCCGCGATACCCGCTGGCCCATGCCTGGCGATACGGCTGGTCGAACACGATGAACTCCAGCTCGGTGGCCACATCGGCGACCAGTCCGCGCGCCTTGAGCCGATCGAGCTGACGGCGCAGAATGCTGCGCGGCGAGACGGCGACCTCGCTGCCGTCGGCCCAGACCAGGTCGGCGATCACCAGCGCCGTTCCCGGTAGCCAAGGAATCAGCCGCAGAGTGGACAAGTCCGGCGTCATCACCATATCGCCGTAGCCGGTGTCCCAACTGGCCATCGCATAGCCGGGCACCGTGTTCAGGTCGACGTCCACGGCCAGCAGATAACTGCAGCACTCGACGCCGCGGGTGGCTATGTCGTCGACGAAATGCCGGCCCGATATCCGTTTGCCGGCCAGCCGGCCCTGCATGTCGGTGAACGCGACGATGATGGTGTCGACGTCACCGGCCGCGACCAGTCGCTCCAACTCGGTCCACGCCAACGGCGGCGAACCGGGGCCGGTCACCGCACTTCCTCCCACACCATGGCCGCTAGTCAACCATCTATAGGCTCCGGGCCCACATGCTGGCTGTCGCGGGCACCGCGAACCGCCGGAGCCGGCGAGTAGACGCGAAAGAACATGATGGGCGCTGGTGCCCATCATGTTCTTTTGCGCCTACTCGCGCTACAGACAGGTCAGGATCTCGACGCCGGTATCGGTAACCAGCAGGGTGTGTTCGAACTGTGCGGTCCACTTGCGGTCCTTGGTGACCACCGTCCAACCGTCGTCCCAGATTTCGTAGTCCAGTGCGCCCAAGTTGATCATCGGCTCGATGGTGAAGGTCATCCCCGGCTGCATGATGGTCTCGACAGCGGGCTGGTCGTAGTGCAAGACGACCAGCCCGTTGTGGAACGTCGTGCCGATGCCATGACCAGTGAAGTCTCGAACCACGTTGTACCCGAACCGATTTGCATACGACTCGATGACACGACCGATAACGGACAACGCCCGCCCGGGCTTGACGGTGTTGATCGCACGCATGGTCGCTTCGCGGGTCCGGTCAACGAGCAACCGGTGTTCGTCTGCGACATCGCCGGCCGGAAACGTCGCGTTGGTGTCACCGTGCACCCCACCGATGTAGGCGGTGACGTCGATGTTGACGATGTCGCCGTCGGTGATCACCGTCGAGTCGGGGATTCCATGGCAGATGACCTCGTTGAGGGACGTGCAGCACGACTTCGGGAATCCCTTGTAGCCCAGCGTTGATGGGTAGGCGCCGTTGTCGACCAGGTATTCGTGCGCGATCCGGTCGAGTTCGTCGGTGGTTACCCCGGGCGCGACCGCCTTGCCCGCCTCGGCCAACGCACCTGCGGCGATCCGGCCTGCCACGCGCATCTTCTCGATGACCTCAGGTGTCTGCACCCACGGCTCGCTGCCCTCTTGGGCGGCCGGTTTGCCGACGTATTCGGGGCGCGCGATCCAGTTGGGCACCGGCCGTGTCGGGGACAGCACGCCGGGGGAGAGCGCGGTACGACTAGGCATCCCGCTAGCTTAGCCGGGCAAATTTTGGCCGCGCCCGGCTATCAGCCCCGGTGTCGGCGCAGCAGTGCGCGCCGCGGTCCCTTGATGACCACCGACCCGCACACCATCCGACCGGTCAACACGACATGCGGTGTTCCTTCCGCCGGTGCGTCCTTGCGGCGGTCGCTCGCGCTACCCACATAGACCTCGACGTCGTCGATCGACGCACTGGCGCCGTTGGGCAGCCGGACCTCAAGTGAGCCGAACATCATATCGAGTTCGATCACCACCACCGGCCCCGCGAAACGGGCCTTGACGAGGTCGAGTTCGATTGACCCCAGCCGACGCACCAGCGCCAGCCGGGTGGGCACGATCCATTCGCCGTGGCGTTTCAGGGAGCCGGCCCAGCCGCGCAGCTCCACCCGGTCGGCCGCGGACGTGACGATCGCGCCAGGCCTGGGCAGGTCACCGACCAGCCCATCCAGCTCGCTTCGCGTACGCGCGAAGGAAACCCGTGACGAGCGCTGCTCGAACTCGTCGATGTTGATAAGCCCGAGCGCCACGGCGTTGTGCAGTCGTCGCATTGTGCCGTTGCGGTCGGCGTCCGAGACCCGCAACGCCACCATGTCCCCACCGGTCTCCGTCATGGCCCATTCCCGAGAGTTCTGGCACGGCTTCAACGGCGAACTTCGCCTACCCCCCGCAACTTACCGCTGTTGAAAGGCCGCCGAAAACCTAGCAGTTTAGGTAATCCTTTCCGACGAAGAGCGGGAGGCGTTCCGGCAGCAAGCCGCAGCCCAGCAGATGTCCCTCAGTAACTGGCTGCGTCAAGCGGGGCTCAGGCAGCTCGAGGCACAGCGACAACGTCCCCTGCGCACCGCCCAGGAATTGCGCGAGTTCTTTGCGTCACGGCCCGACGAGACAGGGGCAGAACCTGATTGGCAGGCGCATCTGCAGGTGATGGCTGAATCGCGCCGTCGCGGCCTGCCGGCGCCATGATCTTCGTCGATACCAACGTCTTCATGTATGCGGTCGGTCGCGATCACCCATTGCGGATGCCCGCCCGTGAGTTCCTCGAGCACAGCCTCGAACACCAAGACCGCCTTGTCACGTCAGCCGAGGCCATGCAGGAATTGCTGAACGCGTATGTGCCCGTCGGGCGGAACTCGACGCTGGACTCAGCATTGACCTTGGTGCGGGCGCTGACGGAAATCTGGCCCGTCGAGGCGGCCGACGTCGCGCATGCGCGAACCCTGCACCACCGCCACCCCGGTCTGGGCGCGCGCGATCTGCTACACCTGGCATGCTGCCAGCGTCGCGGTGTCACGCGGATCAAGACGTTCGACCACACACTGGCCAGCGCATTCCGATCATGACGCGTCCGTGTGGGCGCGAGCGTCCGCAGTTGTACGGCCCTAACGGCGTGTCGTCGTACAAACGAGGAGGGGCGAGCCGCGCTACGCCAGGTACCCCGGCGGCAGCGATTCGAACATCACCTTGGTCATCCGCACCGCGTATTCCGAGCTACCGCCCCCGACGATCAGCGACGCAAATGCCAGATCGCCACGGTACCCGGCGAACCAGGAATGCGATCCGCCCGGGAATTCGGCTTCGCCGGTCTTACCGAACACCTCGCCACAGCCAGCGATCTCCTTGGCGGTGCCATTGGTCACCACCAACCGCATCATGGGCCGCAGCGCGTCGATCATCTTCTGGCTGATCGGTGTGGCATCGCCTTCGACGGCCGTCGGCCGGCCGGCGATCAGCTGTGGAACCGGGGTCTTCCCGGCGGCTACCGTCGCCGCCACCAAGGCCATGCCGAACGGGCTGGCCAGCACCTTGCCCTGGCCGAAACCGTCCTCGGTGCGTTCGGCCAGGTCCACCGTCGGCGGCACCGAACCGGTCACCGTGGTGATGCCGTCCACCTGGTAGTCAAGCCCGATCCCGTACCGCCGGGCCGCCTGAGTCAGACCGCGGGGAGGCAGCCTGCTGCTCAGCTCGGCGAAGGTGGTGTTGCAGGAACTGGCAAACGCGCGTGACATCGGCACCACGCCCAGATCAAAGCCACCGTAGTTGGGAATGGTGCGATGCCCGATGTCGATCTCCCCGGGGCAACCCAGCAGCGTCTCAGGGGTAGCCAGGTCACGCTCGACGGCCGCACCGGCGGTGATCATCTTGAATGTCGACCCGGGTGGATATAGACCGGTGGTCGCGACCGGACCGTCCGCATCGGCCCCGGCGTTCTGCGCGATCGCCAGGATCTCGCCGGTCGACGGCTTGATCACGACGATCATCGCCTTGCCGCCCCGGGTGTTCACCGCGTGTTGCGCGGCGTTTTGCACGACCCGATCCAACGTGATCGAAACCGACGACGCAGGTGATGGGGCGACCTCGTGCAGCACCGAGACGTCGACGCCATTTTGGTTGACGCTCACCACCCGCCAACCCGCCTTGCCGTCGAGTTCATCGACGACGGCCTTCTTGACATCGTTGAGGACCGCCGGCGCGAAGTGCTTGTCGGTCGGGAGCAGCTCGGCCTGCGGTGTGATCACCACGCCAGGCAGCTGCCCGATCGCCGCGGCCACCCGGTTGCTGTCGTCGGCGTGCAACGTGACCAGGTCCAACGGCTGGGTCGACGAGCTGGCCTGTTCGGCCAGCAGCTGCGGATCATTGAGCGTGTCGTCGAAGGGGTGCAGCGCGCCCACCACCGCGTGTGCCGTGCCGAAGAGCTCGCGGCCGGCCTGGCCGGCGTCCAGCGAGTAGTGATACAGATAGCCCGGCACCAGCACATCGGTGCCGCCGACTTCGTTCACCGAGGCGCGCCGCGGCGGGTCGGCTCGTAGCGCGAACGTTTGATGTTCGCCTAGCTTGGGATGCAACCCGCTGGTGGTCCAGCGAACGTGCCAACGCCCTTCGTCGCGGGCCATCTTCAGCTGGCCGTCATAGGTCCAGATTCGGTCCTTGGGCAGATGCCAGCTGAAGCGATAAGCGACCGTACCGGTGTCCTCGGCGTACTTGGCGCTGAGAACCTGCGCATCCAGGTGGGCGGCCTGCAGCCCCGCCCAGGCCGCGTTCAGCGCTTCGCGCGCCTCGTTGGGGTTGTCGCTGAGCTGGGCGGCGGAGGCGGTGTCACCGATGGCCAGCGCGGCGAAGAACTTTTCGGCCGCCGGACCGGGCCCTTGGGGACGCGGGGTGCAGCCCGACATGGCGACGACCGCAAGCAGCAGCAAACCTGAGGTGGCTGAGGCTAATGTTGTTTTAGTTACCATCGTTGCTGATGTTAAGAACTGTGACGGAGACACCGGCCGCGACACACCGAGACCGAACCGTTACGCCGAGACTAGGTCGCGAATGGAACACCACCGCGAAAATCGTGGCCAGAAATCGCAACCACGTTACGCTCGCGACCGCTCAATCGAGCAAGGCGCCGACCGCAAGCACCAGCAAACCTGAGACGCCGCGCACAAAGTGCGAAACCACTGGAAGGTGAGCCCTAATTTAGGGCTGAGCAGGACCTGTATAACGGCCTAGTATGGCGGTATGCGGATACTGCCGATTTCGACGATCAAGGGCAAGCTCAATGAGTTCGTCGACGCGGTCTCGTCGACACAGGACCAGATCACCATCACCAAGAACGGTGCACCCGCAGCCGTTCTGGTCGGCGCCGACGAGTGGGAATCGTTGCAGGAGACGCTGTACTGGCTGGCGCAACCCGGAATCAGGGAGTCGATCGCTGAAGCCGACGCCGACATTGCCTCCGGCCGCACCTACGGCGAAGACGAGATCCGCGCCGAATTCGGCGTCCCGCGACGCCCCCACTGAGCGGTGCCTTACACCGTGCGGTTCACCACAACCGCGCGTCGAGACCTCCACAAGCTGCCACCGCGAATCCTCGCGGCAGTGGTCGAATTCGCGTTCGGCGATCTGTCGCGCGAGCCCCTGCGGGTGGGCAAGCCCCTTCGGCGCGAGTTGGCCGGCACGTTCAGCGCGCGTCGCGGAACGTACCGCCTGCTGTACCGGATTGACGACGAGCACACAACGGTAGTGATCCTGCGCGTCGATCACCGCGCGGACATCTACCGCCGATAGCAACTCACCGACGGGCGCTCTGCCGTCCGACGGCAGCCATGACTGAGATCGGTCGGCCGGGCGGCTCCGAAAAGACCTGAACAGAACCTCAGGATTCCTATGCTCCCAATGTGGCGGCAATCACGAAGAAGCTAATCCTCGGCCAGATCCGGGAAGTGGCTGAGGCGAACGACGGCCGACCGCCCGGCTGTGAGCGCTTTGCCGCCGAGACCGGAATTCCAGCAAGCGCGTGGCGTGGACGGTATTGCTAACCCATTCTTTCAAGACCGACGATCCTGTTGGCATCGAGAGGTACTGGCAGCGCCGACACTTGCCAGACCGCATCGCCGTGCACAGGACGTCGTCAGCGCTGATATGCCCGCAGCTCGGCGCTCAGTCCAGCAACACCGTCGCGAACGTGCCGATCTCCTTAAAGCCCACCCGGGCGTAGGCGGCACGGGCCACCGTGTTGAAGCTGTTCACATACAGGCTGGCGATGCGCCCGCTGCCGACGATCACTGCGGCCAACGTTGCGGTACCAGCCGTGCCCAGACCGATACCGCGCCACTCCGGATGAACCCAGACCCCCTGGATCTGCCCGACGGCCGGAGATTGCGATCCCACTTCGGCCTTGAAGATCACTTGACCGTGCTCGAATCGGGCCCACGCGCGTCCGGCCGCGATGAGGCCGGCCACCCGGCGACGATAGCCGCGACCACCGTCTCCGAGCCGAGGGTCGACGCCGACTTCGCCGATGAACATGTCGACGGCGGCCACCAGGTAGGAGTCCAGTTCCTCGGGCCGTACCTGGCGTACGCCGGTGTCGATAGCGCAGCTGGGGTGAGTAGCCAGGGCCATCAGCGGTTGGTTGTCGCGGACATCCCGCGCCGGACCCCACACCGGCTCGAGCCGCTGCCACATCGGCAACACCAGGTCGGCCCTGCCGACCAGTGACGAACACCGTCGCGGCGTGCTCATCGCCACGTCGGCGAACGCATTCAGGTCGATCGGTCCGCCGCGCAGCGGGATGAGGTTGGCACCGGCGAAACACAGGGATTCGTGCGCGCCGCGTCGGGTCCACAGCTCCCCGCCAATCGCATTGGGATCGATGCCATGGTCTGCGACCCGGGCGGCGACCATGCACGATTCGATCGGGTCGTCGTCGAGTACCCGCCACACGGCGGCGGCGTCACGCACCACGGACACTTGCCGCTCGCCGACAAGCCGAGAGATGGGCGGAGCCGACATCTGCGAACTCCCTTTGGTGGGAACTGACGGCCACTGAATGAAAAGCTGACCCCTATCAGCTTACGGTCACAATAGGCGAACCGCTCGGTGTCGCGCCCGGATCTTGCTCGCCCATTTCGGCGGCCAGCCGCATCGCCTCCTCGATCAGCGTCTCGACGATCTGTGCTTCGGGCACGGTCTTGATCACTTCGCCCCGTACAAAGATCTGACCTTTGCCGTTGCCGGACGCCACGCCCAGGTCGGCCTCACGTGCTTCACCCGGACCATTGACGACACACCCCATCACGGCCACCCGCAACGGCACATCGAGACCATCCAGGCCGGCGGTTACCTCGTTGGCCAGGGTGTAGACGTCGACTTGCGCGCGACCGCACGACGGGCAAGACACGATCTCGAGCGAACGCGGCCGCAGGTTCAACGACTCGAGAACCTGATTGCCCACCTTGACTTCCTCGACCGGCGGGGCCGACAACGACACCCGGATGGTGTCGCCTATGCCCCGCGACAGCAACGCGCCGAAGGCAACCGCGGACTTGATGGTGCCCTGGAAAGCAGGGCCGGCCTCGGTGACACCGAGGTGCAGTGGGTAGTCGCACCGTGCAGCAAGCAGCTCGTAGGCGGCGACCATCACCACCGGGTCGTTGTGCTTGACGCTGATCTTGATGTCACCGAAGCCATGCTCCTCGAAAAGCGAAGCCTCCCACAGCGCCGACTCAACCAGCGCCTCGGGCGTGGCTTTGCCATACTTCTCCATGAACCGTTTGTCCAGCGAACCGGCGTTGACACCGATTCGGATCGGGATCCCGGCCGCACCCGCCGCCTTGGCGACCTCACCCACCCGGCCGTCAAACTCCTTGATGTTGCCCGGGTTGACCCGCACCGCGGCACATCCAGCGTCGATGGCGGCGAATATGTAGCGCGGCTGGAAATGTATGTCCGCGACTACCGGGATCTGGCTGTGCCGGGCGATCTCGGCCAGCGCGTCGGCGTCCTCCTGGCGCGGGCAGGCCACCCGCACGATGTCGCATCCGGCCGCGGTCAGCTCGGCGATTTGTTGCAATGTCGAGTTGACGTCGTGGGTTTTGGTGGTGCACATCGATTGCACCGAGACCGGATGGTCACTGCCCACGCCGACGTTGCCGACCATCAGCTGACGGGTGGCGCGCCGGGGAGCGAGCGTGGGTGCCGGGGGCTGCGGCATGCCCAAGCCTACAGTCACTGAAAATCCTTTCTACCTACTGGAAAAGCCTAATCGGGTTGACCAGGTCGGCGGTGACGGTCAAGAGCATGTACCCGACGACAAGAACCAAGACCACATAGGTCGCCGGCAAGAGTTTGAGGTAATTCACCGGTGCGGCCGCCACCTTGCCACGAGCCGACCGGACCATGTTGCGGATCCTCTCGAACACCGCGACGGCAATATGGCCGCCATCGAACGGCAGCAACGGCAGCAGGTTGATCGCAGCCAGGATGAGGTTCAGCTGGGCCAAGAAGAACCAGAACGCCACCCACAGCCCATGGTCGACGGTGTCGCCGCCGATGATGCTGGCGCCCACCACACTTATCGGCGTCTGCGGGTCACGCTGCCCGCCGCCGATCGCCCGCACCAGCGCACCTACCTTGGTCGGGAGGGCGGCCAGCGCCTTGCCCACCTCCACGGTCAGGTCGCCGGTGAACGCGAATGTGGCCGGCATGGCGGAGAACACGCCGTAGCGCACAGGCCCGACCCGGGCGGCGCCCACCCCAATCGCACCGACCGTTGCCGGCTGGAGCTCACCGCCCTGCCCGTTAGGGATCCAGCGTTGGGTGGATTCGATGTCCACGTAGGTAACAATCGCGGTGCCGTCACGCTCGACAACGATCGGGACGCTGCCGTGTGACTTGCGCACCGCGGCGGCCATCTCGTCGAAACTGGACACCGGGGTGTCACCGACCTTGACCACGACGTCACCGGAGCGAATTCCGGCCAGCGCCGCCGGACCGGGCCCGGTGCACTGCTCGAGCTTGCCCTGGCTCACTTCCTGTGCAACGCAGCCAGTTTCGCCGATTACGGCCCTGGTTGGCGGATGCAGGTTAGGCAGCCCCCAGACCAGCGCGATGGCATAGATCAGCACCAGGCAGATAGCGAGGTTCATTCCGGGCCCGGCGAATAACACTGCGACCCGCTTCCAGGTGGCCTGCTTGTACATCGCACGGTCACGTTCGTCGGGGTCGAGTTCCTCGACCGGGGTCATGCCGGCGATGTCACAGAAGCCGCCCAGCGGAACGGCTTTGACACCGTATTCGGTCTCGCCGCGCCGGGTCGACCACAACGTGGGGCCAAAGCCGACGAAATAGCGACGTACCTTCATCCCGGTGCGGCGCGCGACCCACATGTGACCACATTCGTGCAGGGCCACCGAAATCAGGATCGCGAGCGCGAACAGCACAATGCCGGTAACAAACATCATCGAGGTGTCAGGACCTTTCTAACGTCGATGCGTGTCGACCCGCTGCGCCCGGCTTCGCCGTGCTTGCGATCGCCACCGAAGCCATACCAGATACCGCGCGCTGCGCTCGCTCGCGGGCCCAGCGCTGCGCGTCGAGTACGTCATCCACGGTAGCGGGTTCGACGGCCCATTGGTCGGCAGCGTGCAACACGTCGGCGATGATGCCGACGATGGCCGGGAAGCCGATCCGGCCAGCAAGGAACGCCGCTGCTGCTTCTTCGTTCGCCGCATTGTAAACCGCGGTCATGCAGCCACCGGCTACGCCGGCCTGCCGGGCCAACTCGACCGCGGGGAAGACGTCGGTGTCCAACGGCTCGAACTCCCAGCTCGACGCGGTATGGAAATCACAGGCAGCAGCGGCGCCGCTGACCCGACGCGGCCAGCCCAGCGCTAACGAAATCGGTAGCTTCATGTCCGGGGGACTGGCCTGGGCGATCGTCGAACCGTCGATGAAGGTGACCATCGAATGGATGATCGACTGGGGGTGCACCACGACATCGATGCGGTCGTAGGGGATGCCGAACAGCAGGTGGGTTTCGATGACCTCAAGTCCCTTGTTGACCAGCGACGCCGAATTCAGCGTGTTCATCGGGCCCATCGACCACGTAGGATGCGCGCCAGCCTGCTCGGGGGTGACATGCTCGAGGTCGGCCGCGGACCAGCCCCGAAACGGCCCTCCCGAGGCCGTCAGCACCAGCTTGGCGACCTCGTCGGGAGTGCCGCCGCGCAGGCACTGGGCCAGCGCGGAGTGTTCGGAGTCGACCGGCACGATCTGACCGGGCCGCGCCGCCCGCAGCACCAGCGAACCACCGGCGACCAGCGATTCCTTGTTGGCCAGCGCCAGCCGGGCACCCGTCTTGAGCGCGGCCAACGTCGGTCGCAGGCCCAACGCGCCGACCAGCGCATTGAGGACGACGTCGGCCTCGGTCTGCTCGACCAGCCGGGTGGCGGCGTCGGATCCGTGGTAGGGGATGTCGCCGACCCGCTGCGCCGCGTGCTCGTCAGCGACGGCAATATTGGTCACCCCGGTCTGCGCACGTTGTCGCAGCAACGTGTCCAGATGGGCGCCGCCAGCGGCCAGCCCGACTACCTCGAAACGGTCCGGATTGTCGGCGATGACCTGAAGCGCCTGGGTGCCGATCGAGCCGGTACTGCCCAGCACCACCACCCGCAACCGGCCGTCAGCGCGCCCGTCGGTCGAGTTGGTCACCTCATCATTGTGCGCCACCACCTCGTTGTCACCGCGCCGCCGGATCACGACGCGTCCACCGGTAGCCACACTTCCCCGTGGAATGCAATCGTCTTGATGCCTGCGCTTGATGCTAAGATGCCATGCGTGCGCACGACGATCCGTATCGATGACGAGCTGTACCGCGAGGTGAAAGCAAAGGCCGCTCGTTCCGGGCGTACCGTGGCCGCGGTTCTTGAAGATGCGGTGCGGCGTGGTCTCAACCCGCCTAAGCCGCAGGCCGCCGGCCGTTATCGAGTCCAGCCGTCGGGTAAGGGCGGCCTGCGGCCCGGTGTCGATCTATCGTCCAACGCCGCACTTGCCGAAGCGATGAACGACGGCGTGTCGGTCGATGCTGTGCGTTGATGTCAACGTGCTCGTTTACGCGCATCGGGCAGACCTACGGGAGCACGCGGACTATCGGGGTTTGCTTGAGCGGCTGGCCAACGATGACGAGCCGCTGGGTCTACCAGATAGCGTGCTCGCCGGCTTCATCCGGGTGGTTACCAACCGCCGCGTCTTCACCGAGCCGACGAGCCCACAGGACGCATGGCAGGCAGTCGACGCCCTACTCGCGGCACCCGCAGCCATGCGACTTCGGCCTGGCGAGCGCCACTGGATGGCCTTTCGGCAGTTAGCGTCCGATGTTGATGCGAACGGCAACGACATTGCGGACGCGCACCTGGCCGCCTACGCGCTAGAGAACAACGCAACCTGGTTGAGCGCCGACCGCGGCTTTGCCCGTTTCCGTCGACTGCGCTGGCGTCATCCGTTGGACGGTCAGACCCATCTATAACCGGCCCCACTCCGAATCACTGGTGTCCACCCAGGAGGACGGCGTTCAACGCCGCCGCAGAAGCAAAGGAATCGAAGCGATGATCAACGTTCAGGCCAAACCGGCCGCAGCAGCGAGCCTCGCAGCCATCGCGATTGCGTTCTTAGCGGGTTGTTCGAGCACCAAACCCGTGTCGCAAGACACCAGCCCGAAACCGGCGACCAGCCCGGCGGCGCCCGTTACCACGGCGGCAATGGCTGACCCCGCAGCGGACCTGATTGGTCGTGGGTGCGCGCAATACGCGGCGCAAAATCCCACCGGTCCCGGATCGGTGGCCGGAATGGCGCAAGACCCGGTCGCTACCGCGGCTTCCAACAACCCGATGCTCAGTACCCTGACCTCGGCTCTGTCGGGCAAGCTGAACCCGGATGTGAATCTGGTCGACACCCTCAACGGCGGCGAGTACACCGTTTTCGCCCCCACCAACGCCGCATTCGACAAGCTGCCGGCGGCCACTATCGATCAACTCAAGACTGACGCCAAGCTGCTCAGCAGCATCCTGACCTACCACGTGATAGCCGGCCAGGCGAGTCCGAGCAGGATCGACGGCACCCATCAGACCCTGCAAGGTGCCGACCTGACGGTGATAGGCGCCCGCGACGACCTCATGGTCAACAACGCCGGTTTGGTATGTGGCGGAGTTCACACCGCCAACGCGACGGTGTACATGATCGATACGGTGCTGATGCCCCCGGCACAGTAACGTTCGGCGCGGTCAAGGCGAGGCAGCCCGTGTAGGCGGTTTGCCTCGCTCATCCGGCGGCTTCGTGCCGATAGATCACGTGATATCCCAAGCGCATGACGGTGACACCGCGCCCAGCGCAAGCCGATCCCCGCAGCATGCCTGCTGAAGTCGCGTCTCGCGAACTGCGCAACAACACCGCCGGGCTGCTACGGCGCGTGCAGGCCGGCGAAGACATCACCATCACTGCCAACGGCAAACCCGTTGCGCTGCTGACCGCAGGCAGCCCGCACGGCGCCGATGGTTGAGTCGAGACGAGCTGCTGCGGCGGCTTCGGCATACGCAAGCAGATGCGGGATTGCACCCGCGACCTCGCAACGCTCACTGGCGACACCACCGACGATCTCGGTCCCGTCCGGTGAGGGCCGCTGCCGTTGCCACGTCGCAAGGGGTGCCGGTCGTGACCCACGACGGCGACTTCGACGCCGTCGATGGTGTGGCCGATGTGGCTATCATTCGCATCTGACGGGTGGCGAGTTCGACGTGAACCGACTCTGTCAACAGCGCTCGCGTGAGCGGTCCTGCCAACTCGTTGCCGTCCCGGCAGATCCAAGACCTAAACGGCAACGAATAACCGATGTGTTGACCCTCGCACTAGTCGGCTTCCTCGGCGGCCTCATCACCGGAATATCACCATGCATTCTGCCGGTCCTGCCAGTAATCTTCTTCTCCGGCGCGCAGAGCGTCGATGCAGCGCAGGTGGCGAAACCCGAAGGCGCCGTAGCAGTCCGGCGCAAACGTGCGCTATCAGCGACATTGCGGCCCTACCGGGTGATCGGTGGTCTGGTGCTCAGTTTCGGCATGGTCACCCTGCTCGGCTCGGCATTGCTGTCAGTGCTGCATCTACCGCAGGACGCCATCCGCTGGGCCGCACTGGTCGCCTTGGTGGCAATCGGCGCCGGCCTCATTTTCCCGCGGTTTGAACAACTTCTGGAAAAACCGTTCTCCCGTATTCCGCAGAAGCAAATCGTCACTCGCAGCAACGGTTTCGGGCTGGGTCTAGCCCTGGGCGTGTTGTATGTCCCCTGCGCCGGCCCGATTCTAGCTGCGATCGTCGTGGCCGGGGCTACTGCCACCATCGGGTTGGGAACCGTCGTGCTCACCGCGACATTCGCACTCGGAGCCGCGTTGCCGTTGTTGTTCTTCGCCCTCGCCGGCCAACGGATAGCTGAGCGGGTGGGCGCTTTTCGGCGCCGCCAGCGTGAGATCAGGATCGCCACCGGTTCCGTGACGATCCTGCTGGCGGTGGCGTTGGTGTTCGATCTGCCGGCCGCGCTGCAGCGGGCTATTCCTGACTACACCGCATCGCTGCAGCAGCAGATCAGCACCGGCACGGAGATACGGGAACAACTGAACCTTGGCGGCATCGTCAACGCCCAGAACGCACAGCTGTCGAATTGCAGCGACGGGGCCGCACAACTCGAAAGCTGCGGCACTGCACCAGATCTCAAAGGCATCACCGGCTGGCTCAACACGCCCGGCAACAAGCCGATCGACCTGAAATCATTGCGTGGCAAGGTGGTGCTGATTGACTTTTGGGCCTACTCCTGCATTAACTGCCAACGGGCCATCCCCCACGTCGTCGGTTGGTATCAGGCCTACAAAGACAGTGGTTTGGCGGTCATCGGCGTGCACACCCCCGAGTACGCTTTCGAGAAGGTCCCGGGCAACGTCGCCAAAGGCGCGGCCAATCTGGGCATCAGCTATCCGATTGCGCTCGACAACAACTACGCCACTTGGACCAACTACCGGAATCGCTATTGGCCCGCCGAGTATCTGATCGACGCTACCGGGACGGTGCGGCACATCAAGTTCGGAGAAGGCGATTACAACGTCACCGAGACGTTGGTCAGGCAGTTGCTCAACGATGCCAAGCCCGGCGTCAAACTCCCCCAGCCCAGCAGCACCACCACGCCCGACCTTACCCCGCGGGCCGCACTTACTCCCGAGACGTACTTCGGAGTCGGCAAGGTGGTCAACTACGGCGGCGGCGGCGCATATGACGAAGGGTCGGCCGTGTTTGACTACCCGCCCAGTTTGGCAGCCAACAGCTTTGCACTGCGCGGCCGGTGGGCGCTGGACTATCAGGGTGCCACGTCCGACGGCAACGACGCCGCTATCAAATTGAATTACCACGCCAAAGACGTCTACATCGTTGTCGGTGGCACCGGCACCCTCACGGTCGTGAGGGACGGAAAGCCAGCCACACTACCGATCAGCGGGCCGCCGACCACCCATCAGGTGGTCGCCGGCGATCGGCTGGCGTCCGAAACACTTGAGGTGCGGCCCAGCAAGGGGCTACAGGTTTTTTCCTTCACCTACGGATGAATATCCATCCAAGACCCGGACGGCTCCGAAGAAATCATGTCGGGGGTAGCGAGACGGCACAAGCCGCCGTCTCCGGCAGCGAAGGAGTGAACGGCATGAAGGTAAAGAACACAATTGCGGCAACCAGTTTCGCGGCGGCCGGCCTGGCGGCTCTGGCGGTGGCTGTCTCACCGCCGGCGGCCGCAGGCGATCTGGTGGGCCCGGGCTGCGCGGAATACGCGGCAGCCAATCCCACTGGGCCGGCCTCGGTGCAGGGAATGTCGCAGGACCCGGTCGCGGTGGCGGCCTCGAACAATCCGGAGTTGACAACGCTGACGGCTGCACTGTCGGGCCAGCTCAATCCGCAAGTAAACCTGGTGGACACCCTCAACAGCGGTCAGTACACGGTGTTCGCACCGACCAACGCGGCATTTAGCAAGCTGCCGGCATCCACGATCGACGAGCTCAAGACCAATTCGTCACTGCTGACCAGCATCCTGACCTACCACGTAGTGGCCGGCCAAACCAGCCCGGCCAACGTCGTCGGCACCCGTCAGACCCTCCAGGGCGCCAGCGTGACGGTGACCGGTCAGGGTAACAGCCTCAAGGTCGGTAACGCCGACGTCGTCTGTGGTGGGGTGTCTACCGCCAACGCGACGGTGTACATGATTGACAGCGTGCTAATGCCTCCGGCGTAATCGTCCGCGGAGGCCGCCGACCCGCCCGAGAGCGACTGAGCATGTGCCAGAATGTTCGGGCAGTGGGAGTTCGACGTCAGTCCAACCGGAGGAATCGCCGTGGCAAGTACCGAGGTGGAGCACTTCGCCGGCTCGCAACATGAGGTCGACACCGCCGAGGTTCCATCTGCAGCGTGGGGGTGGAGCCGGATCGATCACCGCACCTGGCACATCGTCGGCCTGTGCATCTTCGGCTTCCTGCTGGCGATGCTGCGGGGCAACCACGTCGGCCACGTCGAGGACTGGTTCCTGATCACGTTTGCCGCAGTCGTGCTGTTCGTCTTGGCGCGCGACTTGTGGGGCCGACGACGCGGCTGGATCAGATAGCCAGCACACCGTTCGGTGTGCCCGACCCGGTCAGCGCCGCACCCGCCGAAACCAGGTACCGGCGAAGGCACCGACCACCAGCACAACCAGCAACACCGCCCAAGGCCATGCACCGTGCTGGTTAACCCAGCCAGCCAGGGCACCTTGCAGGCGGCCGGCCGCGGCAATCACCGCATCCTGGGGATTCGCCCCGACACCGGCAATCAGGCGCAGCTCGTAGAGACCGTAGTAACCCACGTACAGCCCGACCACCACCAGCAGCGCGCCACTGATCCGGTTGACGAACGGCAAGATTCGCCGTAGGCGGTCGGCCAGCGCCGAGCTCGCGGTCGCGGCCGCGACGGCAAGCACGCCGACAACGAGGGTCAGGCCCGCGACATAAGCCAGATAGATCGCTACGCTCCCGACGACCGAACCGCCCCGCAGGCCTGCCCCGGTAACCGCGAGAAATGGCCCGATGGTGCATGACAGCGAAGCAACCGCATAGCTGATGCCGTAGCCATACATGGAACCCAGCCGTACCGTTGGAGCCCAACGCACGCCGAGGGATCGGGGCGTCAACGCCGTCAGCCCTCGTCCCAACAGCAGCCACCCGCCGAGGGCGATGAGCGCCAGACCGATCAGCACCGTGGCATAGGGCAGGTATCGCTGCACCGCCGTGGCCGCGGAAATGGTCAGGGCTCCGAAGATGCCGAACACCGTCAAGAAGCCCAGCGCCATCCCGACCGTGGCGGCTGCCGCTCGGCCCACTGCGCTAAGCGGCCCCGTCCGGCCCGCCGAATCCTGCCCATGCACCACCAACAGCAGGTAGGCCGGCAACATGGCAAACCCGCATGGGTTCAGCGCAGCCACCAACCCGGCGGCGAACGCCAAACCGATCAGCGCCTCGTTCACCGGGTCAGGACGTCAGCGCAGCCACCCGGCCGGACAGCTCGTCCTGAGACATGGCCGCGGTGGGGTTGTTGACGAACGTCGATGTGCCGTCCGCGCGATAGAACACAAATGCCGGTTGCCAAGGCACGTTGTAGCGGGCCCAGATCACACCATCGGCGTCATTGAGGTTGGTGAAATTCAGGTTGTACTTCGAGACAAAGCTCTGCATCGCCCCGACGTCGGCGCGGGTGGCGATTCCGACGAAGGTGACCGCCGGATTAGCGGCCGCTACCTGGCTGAGGCTGGGGGCTTCTGCGTTGCAGAACGGGCACCACGGCGTCCAGAACCACAACACCGCCGGCTTGCCTTGCAGGCTTGCGCCATCGAAGGGGGCACCGCTGAGCGTGGTTGCGGTGAACTGCAGACGTTCATCGGCTGCCACCGCTCGCGGTGTATTGGCCAGACCGAACATCAGGACAACCGCGATAGCAACGGCCACAATGCCGTCCGCAAACGCCTTGATCGGGGACACCAGGCGAAGACTCATGACAGACCTCACTTGTTCGTGTTTTGACCTAATGACGTAATACGCTCCGTGACGGTTCAGTACATCCCGGCGCCCCCTGCGCTCGCGGCCAGCTGTCCGCAGCGCTGGCTGATTCGCCTGCGCTCCAGCTACCCGCCTACGGCGGCCAGCTGTCCGCAGCGCTGGCTGATTCGCCTGCGCTCCAGCTACCCGCCTACGGCGGCCAGCTGTCCGCAGCGCTGGCTGATTCGCCTGCGCTCCAGCTACCCGCCTACGGCGGCCAGCTGTCCGCAGGCGGCGCTGATCTCCCGCCCACGGGTGTCTCGTACCGTGCAGGAAACTCCTTTCGCCCGAACCCGTTTGACGAATTCACGCTCAACCGGCTTGGGGCTGGCATCCCAATCACTGCCCGGAGTCGGGTTCAGCGGGATCAGGTTCACGTGCGCCAACGGCCCGAGAACACGATGCAGTCGCTTTCCCAGCAAGTCGGCCCGCCACGGTTGGTCGTTGACATCACGGATCAGCGCGTACTCAATAGACACCCGTCGCCCGGTCACATTGGCGTAGTACCGGGCCGCATCGAGCGCTTCGCTGATCCTCCACCGGTTGTTGACCGGAACTAGTGTATCGCGCAACCCGTCGTCGGGGGCGTGCAGCGACAGCGCCAGGGTCACGCCGAGCCGCGCGTCGGCAAGGTTGCGGATAGCAGGGGCCAGACCCACCGTCGACACCGTCACCGCGCGGGCCGAAATCCCGAAACCGGACGGCGGCCGCGCGGTAATGCGCTGAACTGCGGCCAACACCCTGGCGTAGTTGGCCAGCGGCTCCCCCATACCCATGAACACCACATTCGACAACCGATCGCCGAAGTCGTCGCGCAACGCCGCGGCGCCGGCACGCACCTGCTCGAGGATCTCCGCCGTCGATAGGTTGCGAGTCAATCCGCCCTGGCCAGTGGCACAGAACGGGCAAGCCATGCCGCAGCCGGCCTGCGAGGAAATGCAGACCGTGTTGCGCCGCGAATAGCGCATCAGCACCGATTCGAACATGGTACCGTCGACGGCCCGCCACAACGTCTTTCGAGTCTGGCCGGCATCGCAGGTGATGTCGGCGGACGCGGTAAGCAAGTTCGGGAACATCGCTCCGGCGATCCGGTCGCGAACGGCCGCCGGAAGGTCGGTCATCTGACGCGGATCGGCGATCAGCCGACCGTAGTACTGGTGTGCAAGCTGCTTGGCCCGAAACGCCGGCAGCCCCAGCTCCGCGACGGCAGACGCTCGGCCCGCCGCGTCGAGATCGGCCAGGTGCCGCGGCGGCCGACCCGGACGCGGCTCATCGAACATCAACTCGGGGACCATGACCTGTCCAGTATCGCCGTTGTCAGGGCAGCAGTGTGAGGACTATCCAGGCCGCCACCGCGGAAGGCAGTATGCCGTCGAGCCGGTCCATCAGACCGCCGTGGCCGGGTAGCAGGCGGCCCATGTCTTTGATGCCGAGGTCACGTTTGACCTGCGACTCCACCAGGTCGCCCAGCGCGGTGGTGAGCACGAAAAGCACGCCGAGCAGTGCACCAATCCACGGCGTTTTGCCGACCAGGAAAGTCGCGGTGATGATCGTTGCGGTGATCCCGCACACCAGCGAACCGGCAAAGCCCTCCCACGACTTCTTCGGGCTGATCGTCGGAACCATCGGATGCTTGCCAAACAGCACCCCCACGGCGTAGCCGCCGACATCGGAAGCGATGACCGCGATCATCATGCAGAACACCCATCCCGAGCCATTTTCCGGGTAGACCAGCATTGCGCCGAAAGAGCAGAACAATGGGACCCACACGGCCAGGAAGACCGTGGCCGAGACGTCGGACAAGTAGTTTCCCGGCGACGGTGCACCGCCGGTCGTCGGGCGCGTCACGCTGTCCTGCATGAACAGTCGCCAAATCATGCAGACAACGACCATGCCACCAAAGCCCGCCAATGCGCCGACCGCGCCGAACGGCCAGGTCAGCCACACCGCGGCCTGCCCGCCAATCAGCAACGGGATAACCGGGATGAGATAGCCCGCTTCCCGCAACCTCCGCACCACCTCATGGGTAGCGACCAAGGTGGCGACGGCCACGATGGCAACCCAAACGCGCGGAACGAACACCAGCACCGCGATGAGGACTAGGCCTATGGAAAGGCCCACCACGATCGCTGCGCGCAAATCACGGCCGGCGCGGGACGTTTCGGTCGCCGGCTGCTGTTTAGCACCACGCGCCGGCTGCTCGGCGGGGTTTCCGGTGCCGGCATCGTTGGTTGTCACGGATTTTGTTGCTGAGCGGCCGCTAGACCTCCAGCAGCTCGCCTTCTTTGTGTTTAACCAGCTCATCAATTTGGGTGACGTATTGGTGCGTGGTCTTGTCGAGATCCTTTTCTGCGCGACCGACCTCATCCTCGCCGGCCTCGCCTTCCTTACGGATGCGATGGAGTTCCTCCATCGCTTTGCGACGGATATTACGCACCGAAACCTTGGCCTCCTCCCCCTTATGCTTTGCCTGTTTGACCAGCTCTCGCCGACGTTCTTCGGTGAGCTGCGGTACGGCCACGCGAATAAGGGCGCCGTCGTTGGTGGGATTCACTCCAAGGTCGGAGTTGCGAATTGCAGTCTCGATAGCGCGCAACTGATTGGCTTCATACGGCTTTATCACGACTAGCCGCGCCTCGGGGACATTGATGCTGGCCAGTTGCGTGATCGGGGTGGCCGCACCGTAGTAGTCGATGGTGATCCGAGAGAACATGCCAGGGTTGGCGCGGCCGGTACGGATAGTTGACAGGTCGTCACGTGCCACCGCCACAGCCTTCTCCATTTTCTCTTCGGCGTCGAAGAGAGCCTCATCAATCATCTGCGCCGCTCCTCCTCATCGCTGCGCTCTGCATCGTCGCCGGCGCCAACCATCTGCGCCGCTCCTCCTCATCGCTGCGCTCTGCATCGTCGCCGGCGCCAACCATCTGCGCCGCTCCTCCTCATCGCTGCGCTCTGCATCGTCGCCGGCGCCAACCATCTGCGCCGCTCCTCCTCATCGCTGCGCTCTGCATCGTCGCCGGCGCGAAGCAGCGCGTAGTCCCCTTAGGTGGTGACCAGCGTTCCGATCTTCTCACCCCGAACAGCACGGGCGATATTGCCATCGGTCAGCAGGTTGAACACCAGGATCGGCATGCCATTGTCCATGCAAAGGCTGAACGCGGTGGCGTCGGCTACTCGCAGCCCGCGGTCGAGGACCTCACGATGACTGACGGCGGTGAGCAGTTCGGCCTCGGGGTTCACCCGCGGATCCTCAGCAAACACACCGTCGACCGCTTTGGCCATCAAGACCACGTCGGCACCGATCTCCAGCGCACGCTGCGCTGCGGTGGTATCCGTCGAAAAGTACGGCAGCCCCATGCCGGCACCGAAGATCACCACCCGTCCCTTCTCCAGGTGGCGGACGGCCCGCAACGGCAGGTACGGTTCGGCCACCTGGCCCATGGTGATCGCGGTCTGGACTCGGGTAACGATGCCTTCCTTCTCCAGGAAGTCTTGCAGTGCAAGGCTGTTCATGACAGTGCCGAGCATTCCCATATAGTCCGACCTGGTGCGCTCCATACCGAGCTGCTGCAGCTGTGCGCCCCGGAAAAAGTTGCCGCCGCCGATCACGACGGCGATCTGGACGCCGCCGCGCACCACATCGGCGATCTGGCGGGCCACCTGCGCGACGACATCGGGATCCAGCCCGACCTGGCCTCCGCCGAACATTTCCCCGCCGAGCTTGAGCAACACTCGCGAGTACCCGGACAGCTGAGCCGCCGACGCGGCGCCAGTGCTCGCAGGCTCCGGCTTCGAAGCCGGCGCGCCGGCGACATCGGGCTCTGTCATCTGACTCCTCGCACGACAGTGCCATCCCGGCACCACCAGGACGGCATCTCACATCCTGCCTCAATAGCCGCGCTCCGGCGTGGGCGGGGTGCGTTAGTCACGCAACAACGAGGGGCCGGCCGAGGCCAGGCCCGTCGACTATCTCAAGGTGTGAGCATCGCTCGAGCAACAAAGTTGGAATAGTTCTGTTCTGAACCGGGTACCCAGGGGTACCGGCAGACATCTCCGCGAGGGATGCCTACGGGCCCCACGACGGGGAAGTGGCACCCTCATGAAGTTTGGAGATATCTCTTGGAAGTTCTACTTCTTACCGATGAAGCCGATCTTGAATCGGCTCTGCCGGAGCTGGAGTCGTTCGCGCAGTCGGTGCAGCGCGCACCGCTGGACGACCCGGGCGCGGCCAAGGGTGCGGACGCCGATGTCGCGATCATTGACGCGCGCGCCGACTTGGCGGCCGCTCGCCGGGTGTGCCGCCGGCTGACGACTAGCGCACCAGCCCTTGCCGTGGTGGCTGTTGTTGCGCCGGCCAACTTTGTGGCAGTGGACGGCGATTGGATATTCGATGACGTGCTGTTGAACGCGGCCGGCGGGGCCGAGCTGCAGGCACGGTTGCGGTTGGCGATCACACGTCGACGGAGCACGCTAGCGGGCACACTGCAATTCGGGGACCTCGTCCTTCACCCAGCCAGCTACACCGCGTCGCTGGGCGACCGGGACCTGGGGCTGACGCTCACCGAATTCAAACTCATGAATTTCCTTGTGCAGCATGCCGGTCGGGCGTTCACCCGGACTCGGCTCATGCGTGAGGTGTGGGGCTATGAGTGCCATGGTCGCATTCGTACCGTCGATGTTCACGTACGACGACTGCGCGCAAAGCTCGGAGCCGAGCACGAATCGATGATCGACACCGTTCGCGGTGTGGGTTATATGGCGGTGACGCCACCGCAGCCGCGCTGGATCATCAGCGAATCGATACTAAACCGTTGCAAGTGAGTGATCTTTAGTGGTCACTTGACTTGCACCCCGTCTCGGGGTTGTTCGCCGGCCGGGTGGCCGGTTGCCTTCCGCGCTTCACGGCCACCCGGCCGGGCCAGGCCCGGTCTTACGGTCGGCTCCACGCTTGACGGCGGCCCCAACTGGGCCGACGACGCTAGGTGGTTCCTCGTAGCGTGCGAGGTTGATCGCGGCGTTGTCGTCACGTTGGTGCGTGATCGAACAGCCGTCGCATTGCCATATTTCGTCCCAGCCGATGTCTTGCACATGCCGGCAGGCATGGCAGGTTTTCGACGATGGGAACCAGCGGTCGGCGACCACCAGACTCGATCCGTACCAGCCTGTCTTGTAGGACAGGTGACGGCGCGGGGTTGCCAGGGCTGCATCAGACAGTGCGCGCCGTCTGGCGCGCGCCCCCGGCAGTCCCTTTTGCCGCAGCATTCCCGCCGCATCCAGACCTTCGACAACGATACGGCCGTGGGTTTTGGCCAATCGTGTTGTCAGCACGTGCAGGTGGTGGGTACGGACATCGTTGACCCGACGGTGCAGCCGGGACAGTTCGGTGGTGCGCTCACAGTAGCGGCGTGAGCCTTTCGTGCAGCGTGAGCGTGCGCGGCTGACGCGGCGCAACCCGCGCAACGCAGCATCAAGCGGGCGAGGATTCGGCACTTGTTCAAGCACCGTGCCCTCAGCGTCTGCAACAGTGGCCAAACGCCGCACACCAACGTCGACACCCACCCGTGAATCAGGAAGCGCCACACGCCGCTGTTGGGGGCGTTGGACGAGCACCCGCACGCTCGCATCCAGGCGGGTGCCGTTGCGGCGCACGGTGATCGCCAGCACCCGCGCCCGACCTTTGGCGATGAGCCGCTCAACCCGGCGGGTGTTCTCGTACGTACGGATGGTGCCGATCACCGGCAAGGTGAGGTGGCGGCGGTCGGGCTCCACACGCATCGCACCGGTCGTGAAGCACACGCGATCGGCGTCGCGTCCCTTCTTCTTAAACCGGGGAACGCCTACTGTTTTGCCAGCCCGTTTCCCGGCACGGCAGCTCTGCCAGTTCCAATACGCATCGACCGCGCCCGCGATGCCATCGGCATAGGCCTCTTTCGAGCATTCCGGCCACCACACCTGCCCGGTCTGCGCGTTGACACACACCTGGTCTTTGACCGTGTTCCACCGTTTGCGCAACACCCGCAGCGACGGCTTCGCCGACTCGGTGCCATCCGCGCGCCACGCCTTGATGTCGGCTTTAAGCGCCGTGACGGTCCAGTTGAATGCCTTACGGCGAGCACCAAAATGGCGCGCCAAGCTGGCAGCTTGCGTCTGGGTCGGGTTCAGCGTGAACCGAAACGCCTGCACACACCACCCCTCAGGCACCTTTAAGCGCGCCATCACCTAGCCTCGTGTCCCCCGGCGCGTGCCGCCGCGGCCACGGCACGCGCAGCACGGTTGCCAGCAGCGCGTTTGCCGTAGAGCCGCGCACATATCGACGTCAAGATCTCGGTGATATCGCCCACAACGTCGTCATCGACATCGGCCGAATCGACCACAACCAGCTCACGGCCGTCAGCGGCCAGCACCGCCTGTACACACTCAAAGCCGAACCGCCCCAACCGGTCCCGACGTTTCATCACAATCCGCCTCACCGTCGGATCACCCAGCAGCGTAAGGAACGTGCGGCGGCGCCCGTACAGCGCCGACCCGACTTCAGTAACGACCTTGCCGACGGGTATCTGTTCCGCCGTGGCCCACGCGGTCACGCCTACCACTTGCCGATCCAGATCCACCTTCTGATCAGCCGACGACAACCGCGCACACACCGCCGTCCGCCCCCACCGCCCCGGCTGCCCGGCTGGCTCGTCGACAAGAATCACTCGCCCAACCCTGCGGGCGGGAACCGGCAACCGCCCGACACGCAACCAGCGATACGCAATAACCCGCGCCACACCGTTGCCCTCAGCCCACACCACCAGATTCATACTTCCGTTCCTACAACACACCACCGACAACCAACGACCACCCAAACGCAACAGCTGACAGCCCCTTCCGGGCATCGGCAGCACCGGCCGAAGACTCCACAGCGCGTTAATGCGCCCAGGTGTTTGCAACGGCGGTGTCGAAGGCTGCCGAGAACACGCCCACTGCGGCAATGCGATGTAGGCTTCACGCCCGTGGCTATGGTTCCCGCTCAAACGACCGGCGGCACTGCCCACAAGCGCCGGGAGCGCATAGGAACGATTTACCGTTCGGCCCGGCACATGTGTCAGTATCCTTGACATGGGTCTAGCCGATGACGCCCCGCTGGGCTATCTGCTCTACCGGGTGGGAGCCGTACTGCGGCCAGAGGTTTCCGCTGCGCTCAGTCCACTCGGCCTGACGCTGCCTGAGTTCGTCTGCCTGAGAATGCTTTCGCAGTCACCGGGACTATCCAGCGCCGAATTGGCCCGGCACGCAAGCGTCACACCGCAGGCGATGAACACGGTGTTGCGCAAGCTGGAAGATGCCGGTGCGGTGGCCCGGCCCGCATCGGTGTCTTCCGGGCGTTCGCTACCGGCTACATTGACCGCTCGAGGCCGAGCCCTGGCGAAGCGCGCCGAGGCCGTCGTACGCGCCGCCGATGCCCGCGTCCTGGCCAGGCTGACCGCGCCTCAGCAACGCGAGTTCAAACGAATGCTGGAGAAGCTCGGGTCCGACTAGATCCGGACGCGGGCTACTCGGCGATATTTGGGGCGTGGATCCGGGCCCAGGGCCGGGCCTCTTCGAGTTCGTAAGCCAGCTCCAGCAGCAGCGCCTCGCGCCCGGTATCAGCCGAGAGCATCATGCCCACGGGCATGCCGTCCGCGGATTGAGCCAACGGTAGCGAAATCGCCGGCACCCCCGTGACGTTCTGCACTGGCGTGAACACGACCCAGCTGCTCAGCCGGTCGAGCACCGTCTGATAGTCGGTAGGCGCAAGGTATCCGACCTGCGGAGTGGCCTCCGCGACCGTTGGCGTGAGCAAGACGTCGTAGGTACCGAAGAACCGCACGCTGCGCCGCCGTAGCATGCGCAGACGCATGATCGCCAACGGCAGCCGGTGCAGGTTGCGGCCGGTATGGCGGGCCAGCCCCAAAGTCAGTTCGTCCAGCCGGGTAGGGTCGAACGTCCTGCCGAATGTGCGCCGGCCGCTGCGCACTTGCGCCAGGGCCAAGAACCCCCAATAGAGCACGAAATCGTCCACGAAACTGGCCGGTGCCGGTGGGTGGTCGACGTGTTCTACCCGGTGACCTAGTTCCTCGAGCAGCCCTGCCAACTTCAGCGTCAGCTGCCGCACTTCGGGGCTGGCCTCGCGCAGAACCGAGCGGGTTACTACGGCAATCCTCAGCCGCTGCTTAACGGGGCTTGTGACGTCCCCGACCGGCGGCAGCTGGTGGTTACGCCAAAGGCGCTCGGCCTCGCGGTAGAAGGCTGCGGTGTCGCGTACCGTGCGGGTCAGGACGCCATTGGCGACGATGCCCACCGGCAACCTGCGATACTCCGGCTCCAGCGGCAACCGGCCGCGCGACGGCTTGAGCCCGACCAACCCGTTGCAGGCGGCCGGAATACGGATCGAGCCGCCGCCGTCGTTGGCGTGCGCGATCGGCACCACGCCGGCTGCCACCAAGGCGCCCGATCCCGATGAGGAGGCACCCGCTGTGTAGTCGGTATTCCACGGATTACGGACCGGTCCCAGCCGAGGGTGTTCGGCCACGGCGCTGAAGCCGAATTCCGACAACTGCGTCTTACCCAGGGACACCAGCCCGGTGCCCAGCACCACCCGGGTTATCTCGCTGTCGGCGACGGCCGCGTATGGTTCCCACGCGTCGGTGCCATGCATCGACGGCTGTCCGGCAACGTCGACGTTGTCCTTGATGAAGGTCGGCACTCCACTGAAGAACGCTTCCTGGCCCGTACCCATCGCGGCCGCGTCTCGCGCCACGTCGAAAGCCGCATACGCCAACGCGTTCAGTGCCGGGTTAACGGCTTCGGCGCGGGCGATGGCGGCCTCGACGACGTCTGCCCGACCCACTCGACCTGATCGGATGGCGTCGGCGAGGGCGACCGCGTCGAGGTCACCAAGGGCATCGTCAACGAAAGCGTGTACGCGCGACATACCCGGCTAAGCCTGGCCCACCTCGAAGCGGACGAACCGTGTCACCGTCACGCCGGCCACGTCGAGCAGGGCCTTGACGGTCTTCTTATTGTCGGACACCGACGCCTGCTCAAGCAGCACCGCATCCTTGAAGAAGCCGTTCAGCCGGCCCTCGACAATCTTGGGCAGCGCCTGCTCCGGCTTGCCCTCGGCCCTTGCCGTCTCCTCGGCGATGCGGCGTTCGCTGGCCACGATGTCTTCAGGCACGTCGTCGCGGGACAGGTACCGCGCCCGCAGCGCGGCGATTTGCAACGCAACGGCGTGCGCGGCGGCCGCGTCGTCGCCGCGGTACTCGACCAGTACACCCACCGCTGGCGGCAGGTCAGCGGAACGTCGATGCAGGTAGGCTTCCACGGTCCCGTCGAAAATCGCCACACGACGCAGCTCGAGCTTCTCGCCGATCTTGGCCGACAGCTCGGCGATCGCCTGCTCGACGGTCTTGTCGCCGATGCTGGCACCCTTGAGCGCGTCGACGTCGGCGGGCTTAGCTGCTGCCGCCGCCGCGACCACTTGGTCGGCCAGCGTTTGGAACTCCGCGTTCTTGGCAACAAAGTCAGTCTCGCAGTTGAGCTCGATCAGCGCGCCGTCCTTGGCCGCCACCAAGCCCTCGGCCGTAGCCCGCTCGGCACGCTTGCCGACATCCTTAGCGCCCTTGATCCGCAGCGCCTCGACGGCCTTGTCGAAGTCCCCGTCGGTTTCGGCCAGCGCGTTCTTACAGGCGAGCATGCCGGCGCCGGTCAGCTCCCTCAGCCGCTTGACGTCAGCGGCAGTGAAGTTCGCCATATCAGCCTTTCCTAGGATGCATCTGTGGTTGGTTCGGTTGCGCCTGCGGGGGCGTCGGTGAGGGCAGTTGTTGACGCGGTTGCTGATGGCGTTGCCGAAGCTGTCGCCGAGGCCAGCAGCTCTTGCTCCCATTCGGCCAGCGGCTCGGCGGCTTCGGCCTCCGGCTTGCCGTCGGCGCGCCCCAGTCCGGCACGGGCCTGCAGGCCCTCGGCGACCGCGGAAGCGATCACCCTAGTCAGCAGCGCGGCCGAGCGGATCGCGTCGTCGTTGCCTGGGATTGGGTAGTCGACCTCGTCGGGGTCGCAGTTCGTGTCAAGGATCGCGATGACCGGGATGCCCAGTTTGCGGGCCTCACCGACGGCAATGTGCTCTTTGTTCGTGTCGACGACCCAGATCGCCGACGGCACCTTGGCCATGTCGCGGATGCCGCCGAGGCTGCGCTCGAGCTTGTTCTTCTCGCGGGTCAATCCCAAGATTTCCTTCTTGGTGCGGCCCTCGAAGCCACCGGTCTGCTCCATCGCCTCAAGCTCCTTGAGGCGTTGCAGCCGCTTATGCACGGTGGAGAAGTTGGTGAGCATGCCTCCCAGCCAGCGCTGGTTCACATACGGCATGCCGACCCGGGTGGCTTCGGCGGCCACCGACTCCTGCGCCTGCTTCTTTGTGCCGACGAAGAGCACCGACCCACCGTGAGCGACGGTCTCTTTCACGAACTCGTACGCCTTATCGATGAAGGTCAACGTCTGCTGCAGGTCGATGATGTAGATGCCGTTGCGGTCGGTGAAGATGAAACGCTTCATCTTGGGATTCCAGCGACGGGTCTGATGCCCGAAGTGGGTGCCGCTGTCAAGCAGCTGCTTCATGGTGACTACGGCCATACCTATGCCTTACTCATGTGTCGGTTGTTCGCCCGGCATCGGCTGAAGCCGGGCCCTGGCGTCTGCCGCGATGCCGGACCCGGGAGGAAATCCCCGAAGGGAACCGCCGCGGGACCGCCCCGGCATGCTGTTGCGGATCCCGGAAAGGCGGGCCGCGGTGCAGACACGCGAAGTCAGCCCGCCGATGCGAGCTGCGCCGAGTAGTTTACACCGACCCAGCTGGTGATTTTCCCGGCAGCGGAATCCACAGCGACGACATTGTCCACAAAACGGGCGGCGGCGATTGGCCAAATCGCCCGCGCGGCGCTGCACTGCAAAGGTGCGGAGGGTTCTGAGCCGCAGCGTACTGATCCTTTGCTGGTCGCTGCTTGGTGCGGCGCCGGCCCATGCCGACGACTCCCGGCTGGGCTGGCCGCTGCGGCCGCCGCCGGCGGTAGTCCGGCAGTTCGACGCCGCATCGCCCAATTGGAATCCGGGGCACCGCGGTGTCGACCTGGCCGGGCGCCCCGGTCAGCCGGTTTACGCGGCCGGCAGCGCGACGGTCGTATTCGCCGGGCTGCTCGCGGGACGGCCGGTGGTTTCACTGGCCCACCCGGGTGGGCTACGCACCAGCTACGAGCCGGTAGTCGCCCAGGTCCGGGTCGGTCAGCCGGTGTCGGCGCCCACCGTGATCGGCGCGCTGGCGGCCGGGCACCCCGGGTGCCAGGCCGCCGCCTGTCTGCACTGGGGGGCGATGTGGGGCCCGGCTTCGGGCGCCAACTATGTCGATCCGCTGGGCCTGCTGAAGTCCACACCGATACGGCTCAAGCCGCTATCCAGCGAAGGGCGGACGCTGCATTACCGCCAAGCGGAACCCGTATTTGTGAACGAAGCCGCCGCCGGTGCTCTGGCCGGCGCTGGCCATCGGAAATCCCCGAAGCAGGGCGTTTTCCGCGGTGCCGCGCAGGGCGGTGACATCGTCGCCCGGCAACCGCCAGGCCGCTGGGTTTGCCCATCGAGCGCGGGCGGCCCAATCGGGTGGCACCGACAATGAACCAGCCGAGCTCCCCTTCCCCAAAGCGGCCGATACCGATCCGCCAATGCTTTCTCGGTCTAGTGCCCAGTACCAGTACGGCTGGGGCGTCTGAACCCCGCCAACAGCACCGCCGCCTGCCACACTTGGGCTCGCCCGCGGGCCGGCGAAGATGGTTGGACCCCAGCTGTCAAGCACCGAGGATCCCGAGTCACCGGCGCCGCCCGGGGTGCCCGGGATCGCTTGCTGGGCGAGCGAAGCCTCGAATTGCAGTAGCCCTTCGTCGAAGTAGCTGATGCCCAGCAACCGAACGATCGTCATCCTGTTGTCAGGCGTGAGACCGAGAAGATTCTCCGCGAGCCATTGCTGCAATGCCGAGTACCACGGGATCAGTGACGTCGACGAGAGTTGCTGCAACAGTTGGGGCACCGCGGCGGTGGTGGCCAGCGGTGGGACCGTCGACGATACCGTCGCCGCCGCCTGGCCGGCCAGCGCGGCAGGGCTGGTAGTCACTGGCGCCGCGGTGAACGGGGTCAACTCCGTGGCGATTGCCGCGGAGCCCGCATAGGCGTACATGGCGGCAGCGTCTTGGGCCCACATCTCGGCGTATTGGGCCTCGGTGGCCGCGATCGCCGGGGTGTTCTGCCCGAAAAAGTTGGTCGCGACCAGCGCCACCAACAGCGCGCGGTTGGCAACGACCACCGGCGGGGGCACCGTCATCGCAAACGCCAGCTCATAGGCTGCCGCGGCCGCTCTGGCCTGCATGCCCGCCTGTTCAGCCTGACCGGCGGTGGCGCTGAGCCACGCCACATAAGGCGTGACCGCGGCCACCATCGACGCCGCTGCGGGCCCCGCCCAGTACGCACCGGTCAGCTCCGAGATAGCCAACCGGTAGCCGCCGGCGGCCAAGCCCAATTCAGCCGCCAAACTATCCCAGGCCGCCGCGGCGGCCATCATGGGCCCCGATCCCGGACCTGCGTACATTCGACCGGAGTTGATCTCGGGCGGCAACACCCCAAAGTCCAACGCCCATCCCTCCCTAGCCGGCCGGGATCACGGCGTGGTTACGCGCCCCACCCGAATAGGCAGTGGTACGTGATGCGGTCACGAACTGGTCTTGAATCGCCAGCCTCAGATCGCTGATCGCTGACAGCGGCCCCGGTCGTCGAACAAGCCAGTCCATCCTGTGCCCTCATCCCTGATAGCTGGATTTTGGCGGCTTGACATCGGCCGCACCAGCGTTTCTGGGTAAGTGCTTACAAACGAGACGCATTTGCTGTGACCGGAGCCGAATGTTTGATTCCCGGCCAGCTACCGTTCACCTGAAGGAAGTCGGCGCGTTACCCACAGCTCGATATTCGGGGTCCTGCCGGCCCGAACCGCCACCGCACAATCGATGCCGGCTTCGCGGCTACCGTCGACTCCATGACCGTTGCCAGCACCGCTCACCATACACGTCGGCTACGTTTCGGGTTGGCGGCACCGTTGCCCCGCGCGGGCACCCAGATGCGCGCCTTCGCGCAGGCTGTCGAGGCCGCCGGGTTCGACGTGCTGGCCTTCCCGGACCACCTGGTGCCTTCGGTTTCGCCGTTCGCAGGCGCGACCGCCGCGGCGATGGCCACGCAACGACTGCATACCGGCACATTGGTGCTCAACAACGACTTTCGCCATCCCGTGGACACCGCTCGAGAGGCGGCCGGTGTGGCAACCCTCGCCGAAGGCCGCTTCGAACTGGGACTGGGCGCCGGACACCGGAGGTCCGAATACGACGCCGCCGGCATTACCTTCGATTCCGGGGCAACACGGGTGGCGCGGCTCATCGAATCGGCGCACCTGATCCGTGCGCTGCTGGACGCGGAGCCCGTCGACTTCGACGGGCAGCATTACCGGGTGCACGCCGAAGCGGGCTCACTGGTGGCACCGCCGAAGGTCCGGGTCCCCCTGCTAGTGGGCGGCAACGGGACCGAGGTGCTGCGGCTGGGCGGACGCATCGCCGACATTGTCGGCCTGGCCGGGATCAGCCACAACCGCGACGCCACCCAGGTCCGGTTCACCCACTTCGACGCCGACGGCCTGGCCGACCGGATCGCCGTGGTACGTCACGCGGCCGGCGATCGCTTCGAAGCCATTGAGCTCAACGCGCTGATCCAGGCGGTGGTCTGCACCAACGACCGAAACGCGGCGGCCGCCGAACTGGCCGCCACCTTGGGCGGGATCACGCCCGAGCAGGTCCTCGAGTCGCCGTTTCTGCTGCTCGGTACCCACGAGCAGATGGCCGAGGCTCTCGCCGCGCGGCAGCGGCGGTTCGGTGTCAGCTATTGGACGGTGTTCGACGAGTGGGCTGGCCGCGCGTCGGCAATGCGCGACATCGCCGAGGTCATCGCGCTCCTGCGCTACGGCTAGGCCCGCGGATGGGCCCGCTCGTGCACCGCCCGCAACCGGGCGACCGCGACGTGGGTGTACAGCTGCGTGGTCGCCAGGCTGGAATGACCGAGCAGCTCCTGGACCACCCGCAGGTCGGCGCCACCTTCCAGCAGGTGGGTCGCCGCGCTGTGCCGCAGCCCGTGCGGCCCCATATCGGGTGCGCCGTCCACCGCGGCCACGGTCTGGTGCACCGCAGTGCGTGCTTGCCGCACGTCAAGGCGCCGGCCCCGGGCACCCAGCAGCAGCGCGTGCCCGGACTCCGCGGTGACCAGCGCGCGACGGCCGTCGACCAGCCAGGCGTGCAGCGCATCGGCGGCTGGCTGCCCGAACGGGACGGTGCGCTGCTTGTTGCCCTTGCCGAGCACCCGAACCAACCGATGGCCGGTGTCGATGTCGTCGACGTCCAGGCCGCACAGCTCGCTGACCCGGATACCGGTGGCGTACAACAGCTCGACGATCAACCGGTCCCGCAGCGCTAGCGGATCACCTTGCTCTGCACCAGATTCGGCAGCCGCCATGGCGCGCAGCGCCTGATCCTGACGCAGCACCGCCGGCAAGGTGCGACGGGCCTTCGGCACCTGTAGCCGGGCCGCAGGATCACCGGCCAGTAGCCCGCGCCGCACCGCCCAGGCGGTGAATGCCTTAACCGCCGAAGTGCGCCGCGCCAGCGTCGTGCGGGCGGCGCCCGCTCCCGCCGTCGCGGCCAGCCAAGACCGCAGGACCGAAAGGGTTAGTGCGTCCAGACTCGATCCGCGATCGGCGAGAAACGCGAAGAGCGATCTTAGATCGCCCAGGTAGGCACGACGGGTGTGCACCGACCGACCGCATTGCAGGGCAAGGTATTCGTCGAACTCGTCAAGGATCGCCTGCACTCCCCCACAGTCGCAGGCATGACGTCTCGAGCCCGAGTCGACGCGCCGCACCGTGTCCGGGGTGAGATCTTTCGGCCTGGGATAGCCGACCTAGTGAGTCCCGGCCTCCGCCTCAGCCAGTTCTTTCTTCCATTTGCGGAACATCTCCTCGGTGCGTCCGCGCCGCCAGTAACCGGAGATCGACGACGCCCATTTGGCATCCACACCGCGCTCGTTGCGAACGTATGGCCGCAAGTTATGCATGACGGCTTGCGCCTCACCGTGAATAAAGACGTGGACCTGTCCCGGCAGCCACGCGGTGGTGGTGACCGCCTCGATCAGCGGCGCGTGATCACCGGCGCGGTCCTCGGGAACCAGATCGGCGCGCCCGCCGCGATAGACCCAGTTCACCTCGACGGCATCCGGCGCGGTCAGGCCGATCTCGTCGTCCGGGCCGGCAACTTCGATGAATGCCCTACCGATTGCGTCGGGGGGCAACGCTTCCAGCGCGGCGGCGATGGCGGGGATCGCCGATTCGTCACCCGCCAGCAAATGCCAGTCGGCGGCTGGGTCGGGGGCGTACGCGCCGCCGGGGCCCATCAGGTAGATCGGTTGCCCACGCTGGGCCCCAGCCGCCCACGGACCGGCTACCCCGTGCTCACCGTGCAGCACGATGTCCACGGCGATCTCGCGGGCCGCGGCGTCGACATGACGAACGGTCATGGTGCGCACCGGCGGCCGCTTCGCGGTGGGCAGGTCGGCGAAGCTGTCCAGGGTCAGCGGCCGGGGCAACCGCCCGACATCGACATCGTCGTCGACGAACACCAGCTTGATGTAAGAGTCGGTGAAGTCGCTGGGGACGAATGTGTCGAAGCCGCTGCCGCCGAGCACTACCCGGACCATGTGCGGCGCGAGGTGTCGGGTAGCGACAACCTCAAAGGCGTGCAATGGTCGACCCGCCACATGTCCTCCTGTCCAGACCCGACCCGCGTCGACTATACGAGCCGGGCCGCTGCACCCTTGGCCGCGGCCTGACCGGCACCGGCGCGCAATATTCGCCACCGCCCGTCGCGACACTCGGCCAACCCGGCGACCTCGAGGATTGCCAGCGGACCTAGCACCTGCGCGGGCAGCAGCCCGGAGCCGACAGCGATCTCATCAATGGTAGCGGCGCCGCGGCCCGGCAGGGCCTCGTACACTTGGCGTTCGGCTTCGCTTAGCACGTCGAGCGCTGCGCCGGGCCGCGGTTCATCACCGGCCAACTCACCGATGTGACCGACGAACTCGACGATATCATCGGCCCGGGTGACCAACTCCGCGCCATGGCGAAGCAGCGTATGACAGCCCGCCGATGCCGAGGATGTCACCGGGCCGGGCACCGCTGCCACCACCCGGCCCAATGCCCGCGCCCAGGCAGCGGTGTTGGCGGCGCCGCTGCGCAGGCCCGCTTCCACCACTACCGCCGCCCTCGCGACCGCGGCCACCAACCGGTTGCGGGTTAGGAACCGGTGCCGGGCCGGACGGACACCGGGCGGGTATTCGGTGAACAGCACCCCATGTTGGGCAATGCGATGTAGCAACGCCGAATGGCCCGCCGGATACGGGATGTCAAATCCGCCGGCCAGTACGGCCACGGTGATGCCCTCGGAATCCAGCGCCGCGCGGTGAGCCGCACCGTCGATCCCGTAGGCGCCACCGGAGACGACCGCGACGTCGCGCTCTGCCAACCCGGCGGCCAGATCGGCCGCGACATGCTCGCCGTAGGCCGTCGCAGCCCGGGTTCCAACGACGGCGGCCGCACGTGGTGCCACTTCGTCCAGGCGCGCGGGGCCCAGGGCCCACAACACCAGCGGCGAGTGGCCGCACGGCCTTGCCCGGGCTCCGGCGCCACTGAAAGCGGCGAACGCCAGCACCGGCCACTCGTCGTCGTCGGGAGTGATCAGACGCCCACCGCGGCGCATGAGTAGCTCGAGATCGTCTGCGGCCCGGTCTATTTCGCGTCGGGCACCGGTGTGCTGCGCCAGCTCGTTACCGACCTGCCCGCGGCGCACCCGGTCGGCGGCCTCCACGGGGCCCACACATCGCACCAGCGCGGCCAGCTGGGCGCACGGCGGTTCGGCCACCCGGGACAGATAGGCCCACGCCCGCGCCGTCGGATCGATCATCGTCGTGCTCCGGTTTGCCGGAAGCTCAGGGCGGCGGCAACCTCGTCGATGCCTGGCGATGTGCGACCGGCCAAGTCGGCCAAACTCCAGGCCACCCGCAAGGTGCGATCCACACCGCGGATGCTGAGTAGCCCGCGGTCCAGCGCGGTGCGCAACGGGAGCATCGCGGCGCTGCTGGGCCGAAACTTGCGGCGCAACAGCGGCCCGCTGACTTCGGCGTTGGTCCGGAACCCATGTGGCCGCCATCGTTGCGCGGCCGCCTCCCGGGCCAGCGCCACCCGCTGGCGAACCTGCGACGTCGACTCGCCGTCCGCGGCCGAGAACGCCCCGGCCCGAAGCCGATGCATCTGCACCCGTAGGTCCACCCGATCCAGCAACGGCCCAGACAGTTTGCCCAGATACCGTCGTTTGGTAGCCGCCGCACAGATGCAATCCTGTGGATCGGCGGGCGCGCACGGGCACGGGTTGGCGGCTAGCACGAGCTGAAACCGTGCCGGGTAGCACGCCACCCCGTCACGGCGCGCTAGGCGGATTTCACCGTCCTCCAACGGTGTTCGCAATGCTTCCAGCGCGCTAAGGCTGATCTCGGCGCACTCGTCCAGGAACAACACCCCGCGATGCGCCCTGCTGACCGCCCCTGGGCGAGCCATCCCCGATCCCCCGCCGACAAGCGCCGCAACGCTGGAACTGTGGTGCGGCGCCACGAACGGCGGCCGGGTAATCAACGGTGTGTCCCCCGACAGCAGGCCAGCCACCGAGTGGATCGCGGTCACCTCCAACGACTCGCTGCCCGACAGCGACGGCAACAGCCCCGGAAGACGTTGCGCCAGCATTGTTTTGCCGACACCCGGTGGACCAGTCAGCATGAGGTGATGCGCCCCGGCGGCGGCCACCTCGACGGCGAACCGTGCTTGGGACTGGCCCACCACATCGGCGAGGTCCGCCGCAGACTCGGGGGTGGTGTCGGCCGTGGTGATCCGCCCGGCCAAGCCGGTGGACCCGCGTAGCCAGCTCTGCAACTGCCCCAGCGTGCGAACACCCCGGACGTCGATTCCGTCCACCAGGCTGGCCTCGGGCAGGTTGTCGGCCGGAACGACGACGGCCGGCCAACCGTCACGTTTGGCTGCCAGCACGGCGGGCAACACCCCACGCACCGGACGCACCCGTCCGTCCAGCGACAATTCACCCAGCAGCAGCGTGTTCTCCAGACGTTCCCACGGCTTCTTTTGTTGCGCCGACAACACCGCCGCGGCCAGGGCGATGTCGTAGACCGAGCCCATTTTCGGCAGCGTCGCCGGCGACAGCGCGAGCGTGAGCCTGGCCATCGGCCAGCTGTTTCCGCAATTGGTGACCGCCGCGCGGACCCGGTCGCGGGACTCCTGCAATGCAGCATCGGGCAGACCCACCAGATGCACACCCGGCAACCCTGAGGTGATGTCGGCTTCGATTTCCACGATCTCGCCGTCCAGCCCCCGCACCGCGACCGAGAACGCACGCCCCAGCGCCATCAGCCGATCCCCTGCAGGTGGGTGAGCTCTGGGGTGCGGCCTGAATTCTTGGGGCCGACTCGCACGCCGATCACATCGATGCGCACCGCAGCCCAGCGCTCTTCCTGGTCGGCCAGCCACAGCCCGGCCAGGCGACGCAGGCGGCGAACCTTGCGCTCGGTCACCGCGTGCGCGAGCCCCCCATAACCGTCGCCGGTGCGGGTCTTGACCTCGACGAACACCACCGTGCGGGTGGCAGCGTCGCAGGCGATCACGTCCAGCTCGCCGTAGCGGCAACGCCAGTTGCGGTTCAAGATCCGCAACCCCATGCTGGTCAGGTAGTCCACCGCTAGGGCCTCGCCCATCGCTCCCAGCTGAACCCGAGTCATCGTCTTCAGGGTTGTCATGCGGCCAACCTGCACGCTGGCCCCGACATCACCTGCCACGAATCGCGTCTCACCGATGCCGCGACAACCAGTTATCCCCAGTCGCGGCCCTGTCCACAGCCCCAGTACTGCGCGGGATCACGACACCGCGTCCTTGTCATCATCGTCTCCGTCACATAGCAACTTCTCGGGTCCCGGCTACTCGCAACGCACCGCAGGCGGCACACGCCGATCCAGCAACATCATGTTCGGCGCCGGAAGAGTCCCGTTAGGTGATTCGGTCCGCTCTGGTGTAGACGTTCATCGAGTCCCCCCGCAGGAAAGCCACCAGCGTGATCCCGGACGCGTCGGCCAACGAAACCGCCAGCGACGACGGCGCGGATACCGCGGCCAGCACCGGAATCCCAGCCATCAGCGCCTTTTGGGTCAACTCGAACGACGCCCGCCCGCTGACCAACAACACCGAGGCGCCAAGCGGTATTCGGTCACGCTCGAAAGCCCAGCCGATGACCTTGTCGACCGCATTGTGCCGGCCGATATCCTCACGCACGGCAAGCATGGCGCCGTCCACCCCGAATAGTGCCGCAGCGTGCAGCCCACCGGTTCTCGCGAAAACCTTTTGCGCGCGCCGAAGTTGGTCCGGCATCGCCTTGAGAGTGTCGGCGGCGACGGTAGCGGGATCGCCGCCCGGTGCGAATCGGCTGACCTGGCTCACCGCCTGAAGCGACGCCTTACCACAGACTCCGCACGACGAGGTGGTGTAGAAGGTGCGGGTGACATCGACATCGGGCGGCTTGACGCCGGGCGCCAGAGCCACATCCAAAACGTTGTACGTGCTGGCCCCTGTGGCATTGCCCTCGACGCGCCTGCCACAGTAGCTAACGGTCAGCACGTCTTCGCGGTGCGCAACCACCCCTTCGGCAAGCAGAAAGCCTTGCACCAGTTCGAAATCCGATCCTGGCGTGCGCATGGTCACGGTAACCGGCGTCCCATTGACGCGGATCTCCAGCGGCTCCTCGACGGCCAAGGTTTCCGGCCGGGTGATCACCTGATCGGCGCTGAGATGCCTGACCCGCCGATGCGCCGTTGCGTACCCCACTAGGCCGTTGGCTCCAATCGCACGATGATCGCCTTCGACACCGGGGTGTTCGATTGGGCCGCGGTATGGTCGAGCGGAACCAGCGGATTGGTCTCCGGGTAGTAGGCCGCAGCATTGCCGACCGGCGTCGAATATGCCACCACCAGAAAGTCTTTTGCCCGCCGTTCTTGCAGACCGCCTTGGCCGTCGGTCCACTCCGACACCAGGTCGACACGGTCACCCGCCGTCAAACCGAACGTTTCGATGTCGGCCGGGTTGATGAACACCACCCGGCGTCCGCCCTTCACGCCGCGATATCGGTCGTCGAGCCCGTAGATCGTGGTGTTGTACTGGTCATGGCTGCGTAGGGTCTGTAGCACCAGCCGGCCGGGCGGCACCGGCACCCACTGCAACGGATTGACCGCGAAGTTAGCTTTGCCTGTGCTGGTACGGAATTCGCGCGCATCGCGCGGCGGGTGCGGCAATTGGAATCCGTCGGGCACACGCACCTTGTGGTTGTAGTCGTCACAGCCGGGCACCACCGCGGCGATGGCGTCACGGATGGTGTCGTAGTCATCTGCGAACCGTTCCCATGGCACCGGATGTCCGGGGCCGAACAAGGCGCGGGCCAGCTGGCAGATGATCTGCACCTCGCTGCGCACCTGATCGCTGGGCGGGTGCAGGCTACCACGCGACAGATGCACCATCGACATCGAATCCTCAACCGACACCAATTGTTTGCGACCATTGCGGGTATCGCGATCGGTCCGACCCAGCGTCGGCAGGATCAGCGCGGTGGCGCCGTGGACAAGGTGGCTGCGGTTGAGCTTGGTCGAGACTTGCACAGTCAGCGCGCACCTGCGCAAGGCCGCCTCGGTGACGGCGGTGTCGGGGGTGGCCGACGCGAAGTTTCCGCCCATGCCCATGAAGACGCTGACCCGACCGTCGCGCATGGCCCGGATTGCGGCCACGGTGTCAAAGCCGTGCGCTCGGGGGCTGGTAATGCCGAACTCACGATCCAGCGCCGCCAGGAACTGCTCGGGCATCTTCTCCCAGATCCCCATCGTGCGGTCCCCTTGTACGTTGGAATGCCCGCGCACCGGGCACACCCCCGCGCCGGGTTTGCCGATCATGCCCCGCAGCAGCAGCACGTTGGTGACCTCACCGATGGTGGCCACGGCGTGGGCGTGTTGGGTCAAGCCCATAGCCCAGCAGATGACCGTGCGCTGCGACGCCATCAACATCGCGGCGACCCGCTGAAGTTGCGCGAGTTCGATGCCGGTGGCGTCCATCACGGTGTCCAAGCCGACCTGCAGAGTCCGGCGGCGGTACCCGTCGAATCCGGCACAATGGTTGTCGACGAACGACCGGTCGACAACGCTGCCGGGGACCCTCTCCTCGGCCTCCAACAACAACCTGCCTAACCCGGCGAACAATGCCATGTCCCCGCCGAGGCGGATCTGCACGAACTCGTCGGCGATCGGGATACCATGTCCCACAACCCCGTTCACCTTCTGCGGATCTTTGAACCGAATCAACCCGGCCTCGGGCAGCGGGTTCACGGCGATGATCTTGGCGCCGTTGGCCTTCGCTTTCCCCAGCACCGACAGCATGCGGGGATGATTGGTACCGGGGTTTTGTCCGGCGATCACGATCAGGTCGGCGTGCTCGACGTCACCGATGGTCACCGAGCCTTTTCCGATTCCGATCGAGTCGGTCAGCGCCGCACCCGAGGACTCGTGGCACATGTTGGAGCAGTCGGGCAGGTTGTTGGTGCCGAAAGAGCGCACGAGCAGCTGGTAACAGAACGCCGCTTCGTTGCTGGTGCGCCCCGATGTGTAGAACACGGCCCGGTCGGGACTGTCCAACCCGTTGAGCTGCTCGGCGATCAGCTGATAAGCGGCATCCCAGCTGATGGGCCGGTAGTGGTCATCACCGGGGCGCAAGACCATCGGGTGGGCGAGCCGGCCTTGCTGGGACAGCCAATATTCGGGCTTCGCGGACAGCTCCGCCACCGAGTGCCGAGCGAAGAACTCCGCAGTGACGGTACGCTTGGTGGCCTCTTCGGCGACTGCCTTGGCGCCGTTCTCGCAGAACTCGGCCAGCTTGCGTCCGCCGGGCTCCTCCGGCCACGCGCAGCCTGGGCAGTCGAAGCCGTTACGCTGATTCAACCGAGCCAGCGCCGCCGCGGTGCGCAGCGCGCCCATCTGCTGCATCCCCCGCTGCAGCGATACCATCACCGCCCGCACGCCCGCGGCCTCGCGTTTGCGCGGCGCCACCGTTACCGCCTGCTCGTCATAGTCGGCGAGGACGTCGCGAGACGCCGCCGACCGCTGCCACCTCACCGCCTCAACGTACATCCACGACCGACCGACTGCCGCACACAGCCGATTGACGTGTGACGGCGCTTGGGGCAGCTATTCCGGCAGGCGCAGCTCGGGTTTTTCGACTTCCTCGATGTTGACGTCCTTGAACGTGACCACCCGCACCTGTTTGACGAACCGTGCCGGCCGGTACATGTCCCACACCCAGGCGTCAGCCAGCCGCAGCTCGAAGTACACCTCACCGTCGGTATTCCGCGGCACCATCTCCACACTGTTTGCCAAATAGAAACGTCGCTCGGTTTCTACGACGTAGCTGAACTGGCCGACGATGTCCTTGTATTCGCGATACAGCGAGAGCTCCATCTCGGTTTCATACTTTTCGAGATCCTCTGCACTCATCTGCTCAGACGTCCTTCTCCCTGCCGGTTCCCCGGCTTCCCCGCTCAGTGCCCCTAAGTGCCCTGAGCGCGACCCGTGGCCCGCATTGTCGCTGGGTGGGAACTCTTGCTCCATCTTCCCTCACCCGTCTGTGCCGTCCCGTCCCGAGGGTCGGGTTGGCCGTCGGCGACCTCTGCGGTGTTCGACCCACTCGCCACCCGGCGAACATTGATGAACGAGTAACGGTGCTGCGGGCAGGGTCCCAATCGGGCCAGCGCCCGGCTGTGCGCCGGGGTGCTGTAACCCTTGTGCTCCGCGAAACCGTACCCGGGGTGATCGGCGTCCAACGCAACCATCACGCGGTCCCGGCTGACCTTGGCGAGCACGCTAGCCGCGGCGATGCAGGCGGCTGCCGCGTCGCCACCGATCACCGGCAACGACGGCATCGGCAGTCCTGGCACGCGAAAGCCGTCGCTGAGCACATAACCGGGCCGCACCGCCAGACCGGCCACCGCGCGCCGCATACCTTCGATATTGGCCACGTGCACGCCGCGGCGGTCGACCTCGGCCGACGGGATGAACACCACGTGATAGGCCACCGCATACCGGCAGATCAGCGGGAACAGCTTCTCCCGCGCTTGCTCGCTGAGCTTCTTCGAATCATCAAGGGCGGCAAGACTTGCTATCCGCCCGGGGCCAAGCACGCAGGCCGCGACCACCAACGGGCCAGCGCAGGCGCCGCGACCCACTTCGTCGACCCCGGCCACCGGCCCCAGACCACCACGATGCAGCGCGGACTCCAGGGTGCGCATTCCCCGCAAACCCCCAGATTTACGGATCACCGTCCGCGGTGGCCAGGTCTTGGTCATATTCCAGCCATGGCTACCGACCTTGCTGGGGATTCACCGAACGCACAACACCCCAACGCGACGGCGGCCACACGATCAACCTGGCCTTACCGATGACGTTGGCCACCGGCACGGTCCCCGGTAGCGGATCGTCAGTACATAGCAACGGGCAGTGAGCGCGGGAATCCGCCGAATGGGTGCGGTTGTCGCCCATCACCCAGACACGCCCGGGCGGGACGGTGACCGGCCCGAACTCGCTGCCCAGGCACGGGTATATCGACGGGTCGGCCATCATGGTGGCCGGATCCAGGTATGGCTCCTTCAGTGGCCTGCCGTTGACCGTCAGGCCGGTGTCGGACCGGCATTGAACCGTCTGTCCGCCGACCGCGATGACACGCTTGACCAGGTCGTTCTCGTCGGGAGGCACGAAACCGATGAACGACAACGCGTTCTGCACCCAGCGCACGGCGACGTTGTGCGAACGGATCGACTTGTAACCAACGTTCCACGACGGCGGTCCCCTGAAGACGATGACGTCGCCAGGTTGCGGTGAGCCGAAGCGGTAGCTGAGTTTGTCCACCATGATGCGGTCGCCGACGCACGTCGAACACCCGTGCAACGTGGGTTCCATCGATTCCGACGGAATCAGATAAGGGCGCGCGACAAACGTCAGCATGACGTAGTAGAGCACCACAGCAATCACCGCCAGCACCGCGAACTCCCGCAGCGTTGATCGCTTCGCGGGCCGCGGCTCGTCCGTTTTGGCCGCCTTGGAGTCGCCTTCGGAGTCCGCATCCGGGGCTGCGTCGAACGGGGCTGCGTCGAAGACCTGGCCGGCAATGTCCGGGTCCCGGGAGGAGAGCTCCGGCTCTGCCGGACCCGGCTGGCGCTCCGATGGGGAGTCCGTGGTTTCGGTCACGAGATCAGCGTAGCCAGCGCAGGTGGCGGCTTTCGAACATCGCCGAGACGTTCCCGGTCAGCGCTTCTCCTTGATCTTGGCCTTCTTTCCGCGCAGTTCGCGCAGGTAGTACAGCTTGGCGCGGCGAACATCGCCACGGGTCACCACCTCGATATGGTCGATGTTCGGCGAGTGCACGGGGAAGGTCCGTTCGACGCCGACGCCGTAGCTCTCCTTGCGCACCGTGAACGTCTCGCGGATGCCCCCGCCCTGCCGGCGGATCACCACGCCCTTGAACACCTGGAGACGTTCCTTGGCGCCCTCGATCACCTTGACATGCACGTTGATGGTGTCGCCCGGGTTGAACGCCGGGATGTCGTCGCGCAACGACGGCTTGTCGACGAAGTCCAGCCGGTTCATTGGAAATGACCATCCTTGGGGTCGCGGCGTGGTTACCCCCCACACACAGCGTGCGGTGGTCACCAAGCCGGTGGGTTCGGGCTTATTGGTGCATCTCGCAGCAGGCGGCACGCAACCCGGCCGACCACCGCGACAGACAACTGCTCAATTGTGCCAGACGGTACGCATGCAGTGAAATCACAGGAAATCTCCGGTGGTTCGCGGCCGTCGAAAAGCGCCCGCAAATGTTACACATGACTTACATATGACTAGGGTCAAACCGCGCGTGTGGAAACCCGAAGCTTGGCGTGACACCCAACAGAGGGCACTTAAGAGGGCAATGCGGCCGCCTACCTGCACGTTTTCGCGATGTCAGAGGATGCCGAGGGAGAACAATGCGAGCACGGCCGCTGACGTTGCTCACCGCTTTGGCGGCGGTGACATTGGTGGTGGTTGCGGGCTGCGAGGCCCGAGTCGAGGCCGAAGCATATAGCGCGGCCGACCGCATTTCGTCTCGACCGCAAGCGCGACCTCAGCCGCAGCCGGTGGAGCTACTGCTGCGCGCCATCACGCCGCCTAGGGCTCCGGCGGCGTCGCCGAACGTCGGGTTTGGCGAACTGCCTACCCGGGTCCGGCAGGCAACCGATGAGGCCGCCGCCATGGGCGCCACCCTCTCGGTGGCGGTGCTCGATCGCGCTACTGGCCAGCTGGTCTCCAACGGCAACACGCAGATTATCGCTACCGCGTCGGTGGCCAAGCTGTTCATCGCCGACGATCTGCTGCTGGCCGAGGCCGAGGGCAAAGTCACATTGTCCCCAGAGGACCATCATGCGTTGGACGTCATGCTGCAGTCATCCGACGATGGTGCGGCCGAGCGATTCTGGAGTCAGGACGGCGGCAATGCCGTCGTCACTCAAGTCGCGCGCCGATATGGGCTCAGGTCGACCGCGCCTCCCAGCGACGGGCGCTGGTGGAACACAATCAGCTCCGCGCCAGACCTGATCCGCTACTACGACATGCTGCTCGACGGGTCCGGCGGCCTACCACTGGATCGGGCCGCCGTCATCATCGCCGACCTGGCCCAGTCCACACCGACCGGGATCGACGGCTACCCGCAGCGGTTCGGCATCCCCGACGGTTTGTACGCCGAACCGGTCGCAGTCAAACAGGGCTGGATGTGCTGTATCGGCAGCAGCTGGATGCATCTGTCCACCGGGGTGATCGGCCCGGAACGCCGCTACATCATGGTGATCGAGTCACTGCAGCCCGCCGACGACGCCACCGCTCGAGCAACCATCACGCAAGCCGTCAGAACGATGTTTCCCAACGGCCGGATCTGACGCTCGTCCGGTCGCCTCACCGGCGCGAGCAGACGCAAAAGCCACCGCACGTTCGGCGTGTCGGGGGATTTCGCGTCTGCTCGCCAGCGGGGCTAGTCGGGGTGGGACAGGTCGGGGCGTCGTTCGCGGGTGCGCTGCAGCGAGACCTCTCTGCGCCAGGCGGCAATTCGGGCATGGTCGCCGGAGAGTAGGACCTCGGGTACATCGAGGCCACGCCAGCTCGCCGGCCGGGTGTAGCTCGGACCCTCAAGGAGCCCGTCCAGGCCCGTTGAGTGCGAATCATCTTGGTGGGAAGCGGGATTGCCGAGAACACCGGCCAACAGTCGCAGCACGGCTTCGACCATCACCACGGCCGCCGACTCCCCGCCGGGCAATACGTAGTCGCCGATCGAGACTTCTTCGACGCGCATTCGCCGGGCGGCATCCTGCACGACCCGCTGGTCGATGCCTTCGTAGCGGCCGCAGGCGAACACCAGATGGCTCTCGGTGGTCCAGCGCTGGGCGGTGGCCTGGGTAAACAACACACCGGCGGGCGTGGGAACAATCAACAACGTTTCGCTGGAACAAATTTCGTCAAGCGCTTCACCCCACACCGGCGCCTTCATCACCATTCCCGGGCCGCCGCCGTAGGGTGCGTCGTCCACCGAGTGATGCACATCGTGGGTCCAGCGCCGCAGGTCGTGCACGTTAAGGTCGACCAGGCCCGATTCGATCGCCTTGCCCGGCAACGACTGTCGCAACGGGTCCAGGCAGGCGGGGAAGATCGTCACGATATCGATGCGCACGCCTTACTCCAGATTCAGCAAGCCATGGGGCGGATCAATCTCAACGATGCCGTCGTCCAATGACACCGACGTGACGATGGCACGCACAAACGGCACCAAAACCTCATCGGAATCACGCTTGACCGCCAGCAACTCACCAGCGGCGGTGTGCACCACTTCGGTGACGACACCAACACCCTCCCCCGTCGCCGTCTGGACCATAAGCCCCACCAGCTGGTGATCGTAATAGGTGTCCGGCTCGTCGATCGGGGGCAAGTCATCGGCGTCGATCACGAACAAGCTGCCGCGCAACGCATCGGCTGCGTCTCGATCGGCCACTCCAGCGAGTCGCACCAACAGGCGGCCGCCGTGCTGCCGCACACTTTCGATGACGTAACTCACCGCACTGCCCTCGGCACCACCGTCAAAAGGCCCCTTAGCGCGCAACCTGGTACCCGGCGCAAACCGGTCAGCTGGGTCGTCGGTGCGGATCTCGACGACGACCTCGCCGGTGACACCGTGCGACTTCACCACCCGCCCGACTACCAGCTCCATGAGCGGGGCTCCGCTACTGGTCGGTGTCCACCACGTCGACGCGGATACCGCGGCCACCGATACCGGCTACCAGAGTGCGCAATGCGGTAGCGGTGCGTCCCCCACGACCGATCACCTTGCCCAGGTCGTCTGGATGAACGTGGACTTCGACGGTGCGCCCCCGCCGACTGGTTATCAGGTCTACCCGGACATCGTCAGGATTGTCGACGATCCCACGGACCAGATGCTCAACAGCGTCAACGACGACGGCGCTCATTTCCCCGTCAGCTTTCCGCCGTCAGCTCGGCCTGCTCGCCACCCAGCGCCGGCGTGTCCGGCTGCTCAGGCTGCGGCGCTGGCTCAGCAGCCTTGGCAGCCTTTTTGGCCGGCGACTTCTTCTTCGGTTTGGTGGCCTCGGTGGTAGGACCACCGTCGGCGGCGGCCAACGCGGCGTTGAACACCTCGAGCTTGCTGGGCTTGGGTGCGGCGACCTTCAACCGGCCCTGAGCGCCAGGTAGGCCCTTAAACTTCTGCCAATCCCCGGTGATCTTCAGCAGCTTGAGGACGGGCTCGGTGGGCTGAGCACCCACCGAGAGCCAGTACTGGGCACGCTCGGAGTTGATCTCGATGAGACTCGGCTCTTCTTTGGGGTGGTACCGGCCGATTACCTCGATCGCTCGGCCGTCGCGGCGGGTGCGCGCATCGGCGACGGCGACGCGGTACTGAGGATTGCGGATCTTGCCAAGCCGAGTGAGCTTGATCTTCACAGCCATGATTGAGCGCTCCTATTGGTGTCACGCTGCAATTCAGCGACCCGGGCGGGATGCCCGGATCCGGTTTTGCCTCGCGTGTATGACCACCGGGCGGCAACCCCGAACAGGACAAGTCGTCGCGCGGTGGACAGCCGCCAATTGTGCCAGAACGTGATGCTGGGGCAGTAATTCGCCCAGCGGGCTTCACATCATTTTCTGGAAGCACTTGGTTTCGACCCGCCTGATGATCCGCCAGCCATCGGGGGTGCGCACGAAATCGTCGTCGTACCACAGTCCACAGAACAGCACTTGCTGCCGGTCGCCGGCGAACACCATCGGGTTGAAGCAGATCACCCGCGACGACGCGGTATCGCCGTCGACACGGACCGAGAAGTTGCCCAACATGTGCGCATATACCGGGAAGTTTCCCAGCACCTGCGACAGCCATTGCTTGATCTTCGGATACCTGCCGTCGATGCCACCTAGCGCGCGATAGTCGATATAGGCGTCGGGGGTGAACACCCGGTCAAGATCGTCGAATCGGCGCTGGTCAATCGCGCTGGAGTAGTCCACCAGCAACTGCTGGATTTCCAACCGGTCGGAAATTTCGGCCACGCTCAACATGCTCCGATCCAACACCGCACACATCGGCCGGACAGCCCCCGACCAGCCCGAGAATAGGCCTACCGGAGCCCTGGAAGTTAAACTCTGCGCCCATGCGAAAGCTCATGACCGCGACCGCCGCGCTCTGTGCCTGCGCAGTCACCGTCAGTGCGGGTGCCGCGTGGGCCGATGCCGACGTGCAGCCGGCCGGCTCCGTGCCGATCCCCGATGGCCCGGCTCAGACCTGGATCGTGGCCGACCTCGATAGCGGTCAGGTGCTAGCCGGCCGCGACCAAAACGTGGCCCATCCGCCCGCGAGCACCATCAAGGTGCTGTTGGCGCTGGTGGCACTCGACGAGCTGGACCTGAACTCCACGGTCGTCGCCGACGTCGCCGACACACAGGCCGAGTGCAACTGCGTCGGCGTCAAACCGGGGCGCAGCTACACCGCGCGCCAGCTGCTCGACGGCCTGTTGCTGGTGTCGGGCAACGACGCCGCCAACACGTTGGCGCACATGCTGGGTGGCCAAGACGTCACCGTGGCCAAGATGAACGCCAAAGCCGCCACCCTAGGTGCGACGTCCACCCACGCGACGACGCCGTCCGGCCTAGACGGACCCGGCGGCTCCGGGGCGTCCACCGCGCACGACCTGGTGGTCATCTTCCGGGCCGCGATGGCCAATCCGGTGTTCGCGCAGATCACCGCCGAGCCCTCGGCGATGTTCCCCAGCGATAACGGCGAACAGCTGATCGTCAACCAGGACGAGCTGCTGCAGCGGTACCCGGGCGCGATCGGCGGCAAGACGGGCTACACCAACGCCGCTCGCAAGACGTTCGTGGGTGCCGCCGCCCGCGGCGGCCGCCGCCTGGTGATCGCCATGATGTACGGGCTGGTCAAAGAGGGCGGACCGACGTATTGGGATCAGGCTGCGACCCTGTTCGACTGGGGTTTCGCCCTCAACCCGCAGGCCAGCGTCGGCTCGCTCTAGCACCGCGAGCAGACGTGGGCGCTGGTGCGCCCATCATGTTCTTTTGCGTCTGCTGGCGCTCATAGGCCGGCGGTCAGCAGCGCCGTCAGCATGGGAATCCGCTGTTCCTCGAGTTCGGGCTGCGGCAGTACCCCTCGCACAATGGCGGCGCCGTCGAAGACGTTGGTCATCAACGCCACGATGACCGGAAATGTCTCCTCCGGAAAGCTCTCGGCACCCGGCAGAGCACGCGCGGCGTCGTGGATCTTCGCGCTGTACTGCCCCAGCACATTCTGCAGCGTCTCCTTGAGCTTCTCGTCGGTGCGCGCGGCGACCATAAGCTCGTAGAGCACCGCATTCGTGGAGCCGGCCGTGATGTCCCGCAAAATCGTCAGCGCCGCCGGAAGCGCCGGCCGATCGGCCGGTATTTCGGCGACTTGCTTGGTGAACGTTTCCAGCTGACGGCGCAACACCTCGTATGCCGTGGCCGCCATGAAATCACCCATCGTTTCGAAGTGCCGGAACAGGGCGCCTACCGACACCCCAGCCCGCTTGGTGATCACGGCAGCCGATGCCCGCGCGTAGCCGACCTCGATGATCGTGTCGATGCTGGCCTGCAGAAGCCGTGCAACGGTTTCTTCGCGGCGCTGCTGCTGGGTCCTGGCCATGTCAGGCAGAACGGCTCAGAGCGGCGCCGAGCTCACCCGCCCGCAGGTAGCGACCCGACTTCACGTTCTGCCCGTAGCCGTCGCGGAACTGACCTCCGAACTGGCCTCCGCGGAATACCACGGTGCCGCCCACGCCCGTCGCAACCACGGTCGCATCGTTGCGGTTGACCATGCGTCGCAGACCGCCATAGTAGGGCACCGCCTCCTCGTGGTACCCGTCCACCGATTCATCTAGGTGGGTAGGGTCAATCACCGCGAAGTCCGCACGGTCACCCTGGCGCAACGTGCCCGCGCCTATACCGAACCACTCGGCCAACTCACCGGTGAGGCGATACACTGCCCGCTCGATGGACAGAAACGGTTGTCCGGCCCGGTCGGCGTCTCTGGCTCGTTTGAGCAGCCGAAGCCCGAAGTTGTAGAACGCCATATTGCGCAGGTGCGCGCCGGCGTCGGAGAAGCCCATGTGGACACTCGGTTCGGCGGCCAGCTTGTTCAGCTGGTTGGGCCGGTGATTGGCGACGATGGTGGTCCATCGGACATTGCGCTCCCCGTTGTCCACCAGCACATCGAGGAACGCGTCCAGCGGGTGCAGCCCGCGCTCGTCGGCTATTGCCCCGAAACTCTTACCGATCAACGACTTATCCGGGCATTCGACGATCACGGCGTCGTGGAAGTCCCGATGCCACAACGAAGGTCCGAGCTTGATGCGATCGAACTCGCGCCGGAACGACCGGCGGTAAGACCTGTCGGCCAGGAGCTCGTTGCGCTGCAGTTGGTCACGCAGATGAAGGGCCGCCGTTCCGGCGCCGAACTCCTCGAAGACCGGCAGGTCGATGCCGTCGGAGTACAGCTCGAACGGGACCGGCAGATGCTGGAATCGCACCTGAGAGCCTAAGAGCTTGTTCAGCACGCGGGTGCCCAACCCGAACACGTGTACCGCCAGCGGCATCGACTTGGCGTCGGCGGACACCAACATGCTCATTCGAACGCCCTTGCGCCGGTTGAATATCCGGCTGCTGGCCAAGAAAAACAGCAGCGCGGACACCGGGTTGTCGACGTCGGGTGCGCTCTGCAGTATCCGGCCCCGGTGGCGCAGCACCGAGATCAGCTTGCGACGCTCCCGCCAGGTCGCGAAGGTGGACGGCAGCGCACGCGAGCGGAAGCGGTCGCCGTCGAGCTTGTCGATAGCGGCGTCCATCCCGGACATGCCCAGCATCCCGGCCTCGAGCGCCTCATCGAGCAGTTTCGCCATCTTCGCCAGCTCGGCTTCGGTGGGCCGGACGGTGTCGTCGGTGGCACGATCAAGGCCCAGTACCGCGGTCCGCAGATCCGAATGGCCAAGCAGTGAACTCACATTCGGCCCGAGGGGCAGGGCGTCGATCGCTTCGATGTACTCCGCGGGCGTCGACCACGTCTGGTTGTCCCGCAGGGCACCCAGGACAAATTCGCGGGGCACCGCTTCAACACGGCTGAACAGGTCGGCGGCATCCTCGGAGTTGGCGTAGACCGTCGACAACGAGCAGTTTCCCAGCAGCACCGTGGTGACACCGTGGCGCACCGACTCCCGCAAACCAGGATCGAGCAACACCTCGGCGTCATAGTGGGTGTGCACGTCGATGAAGCCAGGCACGACCCACTTCCCCGCCGCATCAACCACCTCCGGGCAGCCGGTCTCGTCCAGTGCGCCGGCAGCCACCGTGGCCACCACGCCGTCGCGAATGCCCAGAGTGCGAGTCAATGGCGCATTGCCGGTGCCGTCGAACCACAGTCCGTCGCGAATGATCACGTCGTAGGTCACCGTTTCCTCCAGATCGTTGAGTTGCCGCCAAGCTAACATAGATAGCGATCACTCGCAATCTTTTTGGCTGACGCCGCTTCGCTGCCGCGGCGCTGGTCAAGTGGGTGTCAGCGACCGGGCCCCGGCGCCGTTGTGGTCGGCGGCGTCAGGGTGGCTGTGGACGTTGTATCGGGGGTATCAGGAATCGTTGCTGGGTCCGGCACGGTGACTGCCGGGGGAAGATCACCACTGCGGCTGGCCACCGCGGGAATCCGAATGACCGCTCCTTGTTGTCCACATTCGTTGCTATGCACAGTGACGACCATTTCGCCGACGAGGTCGCCCTGCGGTTGCGGTCGCAGTGCGAGCAACTGCGTCGTGGCCTGTGTACTCGGCGAGCCGTTGGGCCCGACGCACGGGAACTGCACCGTCTCCGGCCGCGACTTCCACTGGCCCTCGCCGAACTGCATGAGGAACGGCCTAACGGGCGGAGTCTTGGCCTGGGTGTGGTCGTTGTCGTCGAGCATCGTTGCGGCCGCGAGACATTCGGTCGGAGTGCACGAAGTGCGGAACGCCCACCAGGTGTTCACGTCCGGCGGTTGCGGCGTAGGGGTGTAGTCGTAGGTCTGCTTTGAGCGTTGGATCTCGATGCGGTATGTGCCGTCCAGTGGGACCGGCGCGGTGACCGCGACGGTGGTCGTCGGGGCGCTGGGCACAGCCGACCCACTGGTCGGCGGGCGCGCGACTTCGGTGGCGGTCGTGTTCGTCTTGCGCCCAATCACGATGCCGACCGCGAACAGGCCAGCCAATAGCAACACCGCTACCGCACCGACCAGGATCCGGCGTGGCCGGCGCCTGGTGGGGCTCGCCGGAGCCTTGGTGGCGGTGGAGAAGTTGTCCAGGCGGCGCGCCAGCACCCCGGCCGCTGACTGCAGCATCGAGCCGCGCCGTTGGGGGGTCGGGGCCGCCGGCGCCGGTGCCCGGGCGGATGGTTCTTTGCAGTCGACGGCCTCGGGCCAACCATAAGCCGGGTAGTCGACGACATACGCTTCCTCACCGGCCGCCGCGGTGACCTCAGAAGCGTCGACACCCCCCGAGCTCTGATCAGCGATCGCGACGCCGGCCTGTTCGTTCATCGCGTCGGCGAACTCGCGGCAGCTGCCGAACCGGTCCGCGGGCGCTGTGGCGAGCGCACGCGAGAGGACACCGTCGAGGCGTGCCAGGTCCGGGCGGAAGGCGGAGAGCTTCGGTGGCTGCAGCGGTCCGGTGTGCGAACGATCAACCGGCGGCGCACCGGCGAACAGGTGTATGGCGGTAAGCGCCAACGCGTACTGATCGGCACGCCCGTCAACGTCGGCCCCCGCCGACAGTTCGGGCGCCGGATAGCTGGGTTGGCTGGCAATTCCGAAGTCGGCCAACAGGATCCGTTGGTCGCCAGCACTCTGACTGGTTAGCACGACGTTGGCGGGGTTGACGTCACGATGCAGCAGGCCGCGCTGGTGGGCGTAGTCGAGAGCTCCGGCTACGGCAGTGACGATGGCGAGTACCTCACCAACCGGCAAGACCGCCGGAAACCGGTCGGCCATATGCTGCGTGGCGTCGATGCCATCGACGTAGTCCATCGCAATCCACAGCTGCCCGTCGAACTCACCGCGATCATGAACCTCCAGGATGTGCGGGTGAAATAGCCGCGCGGCAACCTCGGTCTCCCGTTGAAATCGGCGGCGAAATTCGTCGTCCGCAGCCATCGCCGGCGAAAGCACCTTCAGCGCCTGCCAGCCGGGGAATCCGGGATGTTGCACGAGGTAGACCTCACCCATCGCGGAACAACCCAGCATCCGCACGACGGTGTAGCCGGCAAAGGTCACGCCGCTGGCCAACGCCATTGGCCGATAGTAACCGCGTTCGGCACGGCCCGCGCGGCCAAAGCTAGGGCCCAAAAGTCCTGCCGCGCAAAATCACCAGATCGGGATGCTGCAGCACACCCGGACCCTGCCGCGGATCCTGGGCGTAGCACAACAGGTCGGCCGATGCCCTATCGTCCAGCCCGGGCCGGCCCAGCCAGCGTCGAGCATCCCAGCACGCCGCGCCCAACGCCTCGTGCGCGGTCATCCCAATCCTCTGCAGCGCCGCTACCTCGTCAGCGATCCGTCCGTGCTCGATCGTGCTGCCCGCATCGGTGCCCGCGTATACCGGCACCCCCGCCTCCCGCGCCGCAGCGACCCGCCCATAGCCGCGGGCATACAGGTCGCGCATGTGCGCGGCATAGGTTGGATAGCGCCCTGCCGCATCGGCAATGCCCGGAAAGTTTTCCAGGTTGATCAGCGTGGGGACCAACGCGGTGCCGTGCTCGAGCATCAAGGCGATGGTGTCGTCGGTGAGGCCGGTGCCGTGCTCGATGCAGTCGATGCCGGCGTTGATCAAGCCGGGCAGCGCGTCCTCGCTGAAAACGTGCGCGGTGACCCGGGCGCCCTGAGCGTGTGCCGTGTCGATGGCGGCTTTGAGCACGTCATCGGACCACAACGGGGCAAGATCGCCGATTTGACGGTCGATCCAGTCACCGACCAGCTTGACCCAGCCGTCACCGCGGCGGGCCTGCTCGGCTACCGCTGCCGGCAGCTGGGATTCGTCTTCGAGCTCGACCGCGAAGCCGGCGATGTAACGCTTGGGTCTGGCCAGGTGCCGTCCGGCGCGGATGATGCGGGGCAGGTCTTCGTGGTCGTCAAGGCCGCGGGTGTCGGTCGGCGAGCCGCAGTCCCGCAACAGCAGCGCGCCGACGTCACGTTCGGTCTCGGCCTGAGCGATCGCCTCGTCGAGTTCGACGTTGCCGTGTTTCCCAAGCCCGACATGGCAGTGCGCGTCGACCAGCCCGGGCAGGATCCAGCCGCCGTCAAAGACGGTGTCGGCTCCTGCCACCGGTTCGGTGCTAATGCGGCCGTCGACGATCCACAGTTGGATCGCCGTCTCGTCGGGCAGGCCCAAACCTCGCACGTGCAGGCGCACGGCGCGGCTACGGGGCCTGATGGTGTCGACCCGCTTCACCCGGCTCCGCCGCACTCGCGATCGCCACTACTTCTTGCCTGGGAACTTCAGCTTGGACAGGTCGAAGTCGGCCAGGCCGGGCGGCAGCTCGTCGAGACCTTTGGGCATCTGTGAGAGATCAGGGAGCCCCCCAGGTAGCCCAGCCAAGCCCGGCATCCCGGGCACGCCGAACGGGCTCTTGACCTTCGGCGGCGTCGGACCGCGCGTCCCCTTCTTACTCTTCTTGCCGGATTTGCCTTTTGCGCCCTTGCTCTTTCGCGTCGCGGATTTGCGCCCTATGCCCGGTATGCCCATGCCCCCGAGCATGGACGACATCATCTTGCGGGCTTCGAAGAAGCGCTCGACCAGCTGGTTGACCTCGGACACCGTGACGCCCGAGCCGTTGGCGATGCGCAGCCGCCGCGAGGCATTGATGATCTTGGGGTCTGCCCGTTCCTGCGGCGTCATGCCGCGAATGATGGCCTGGACACGATCGAGTTGTTTGTCGTCGACCTCGGCCAACGCGTCCTTCATCTGAGCCGCGCCGGGCAGCATGCCCAGCAGGTTGCCGATCGGGCCCATCTTGCGTACCGCGAGCATCTGCTCGAGGAAGTCCTCCAGGGTCAGCTCGCCGGCGCCGATCTTGGCTGCGGCCTCCTCGGCCTGTTGTGCATCGAAGACCTGCTCGGCCTGTTCGATCAGGCTCAGCACATCGCCCATGCCCAAGATGCGACTGGCCATCCGGTCCGGGTGGAAGACGTCGAAGTCCTCCAGCTTCTCCCCGGTGGAGGCGAAAAGGATTGGAACACCGGTCACTTCGCGCACCGATAACGCGGCACCACCGCGGGCGTCACCGTCGAGCTTGGTCAAGGCCACACCGGTGAACCCGACGCCCTCGCCGAACGCCGCAGCGGTGGTGACCGCGTCCTGGCCGATCATCGCGTCCAGGACGAACAGCACCTCGTCGGGGTTGATGGCGTCGCGGATGGCCGCGGCCTGGGCCATCAGCTCCTCGTCGATGCCCAGTCGTCCGGCGGTGTCGACGATGACGACGTCGAAGTGCTTGGCCCGGGCCTCGGCCAGCCCGGCCGCCGCCACCGCAACCGGGTCACCGGGGCCGGACTCCGGCGAGGCACCCGGATGCGGCGCGAACACCGGCACTCCGGCACGCTCGCCGACGACCTGCAGCTGGTTCACCGCGGCCGGCCGTTGCAGGTCACAAGCGACCAGCAGTGGCGTGTGTCCTTGTCCACGCAGGCGGGCGGCCAATTTGCCGGCCAGTGTCGTCTTCCCGGAGCCCTGCAGGCCGGCGAGCATCACGACGGTCGGCGGGGTCTTCGCAAACGCCAACTCGCGGGTTTCGCCGCCGAGGATGCTTATCAGTTCCTCGTTGACGATCTTGACGACCTGTTGAGCCGGGTTGAGGGCACTTGACACCTCGGCCCCGCGGGCGCGTTCTTTGATCCGGTGGATGAATGCCCGGACCACCGGTAGCGAAACATCGGCTTCCAGCAGCGCCAACCGAATTTCGCGGGTAGTGGCATCGATATCGGCATCGGTCAGTCGGCCCTTGCCGCGCAGCCCCTGCAGGGCGGCGGTCAAACGGTCAGACAGCGATTCAAACACGCCCGCCAGCCTAATGGTGATCGCGAGCGCCGCGCAGCGGCACCGTTATCCGTTGACTCTGCGTCCACCACGCAAAAGTGCGAGTAACCCGCCTGGTGGACGCAGAGTCAACACGATGCGACGTCGGACCTGCGCCGAAAAGCGTTGCCATGCTACATTTCACCGCCGCCACCTCACGGTTCCGGCTGGGGAGGGAGCGGGCAAATTCGGTCCGTAGCGACGGGGGGTGGGGAGTCTTGCAGCCGGTCAGCGCGACCTTCAACCCTCCGTTGCGGGGTTGGCAGCGCCGGGCGCTGGTGCAGTACCTGGGCACCCAGCCGCGGGATTTCCTCGCGGTGGCCACTCCCGGATCTGGCAAGACATCGTTCGCGCTGCGGATCGCAGCCGAACTACTCCGTTACCACACTGTCGAGCAGGTCACCGTCGTCGTGCCCACAGAGCACCTCAAGGTGCAGTGGGCGCATGCTGCGGCAGCACACGGCCTTTCCCTTGACCCAAAGTTCGCCAACTCCAATCCGCAGACCTCACCGGAGTATCACGGCGTAATGGTCACCTACGCCCAGGTCGCTTCGCATCCCACGCTGCACCGAGTGCGTACCGAAGCGCGCAAGACGTTGGTGGTCTTCGACGAGATCCACCACGGCGGCGACGCCAAGACCTGGGGAGACGCCATCCGGGAAGCTTTCGGTGACGCCACCCGCCGCCTTGCCCTGACGGGTACACCGTTTCGCAGCGACGACAGCCCAATCCCGTTCGTCAGCTACCAGCCCGACGCGGATGGCGTGCTGCGTTCTCAGGCTGACCACACCTACGGCTATGCGGAAGCCCTCGCTGACGGTGTCGTCCGGCCGGTGGTCTTCCTCGCCTATTCGGGGCAGGCGCGCTGGCGGGACAGCGCCGGCGAGGAGTACGAGGCGCGACTGGGCGAGCCGCTGTCTGCCGAGCAGACCGCGCGGGCGTGGCGCACAGCGCTCGACCCGGAAGGCGAGTGGATGCCGGCGGTGATCACGGCGGCCGATCGACGGCTCCGACAACTGCGTGCGCACGTACCCGACGCGGGCGGCATGATCATCGCCTCGGATCGCACCACGGCCCGCGCTTATGCCCGCCTGCTCACCACGATGACGGCCGAAGAGCCCACGGTCGTGCTCTCCGACGACCCCGGATCGTCGGCGCGTATCACGGAATTTGCCCAGGGCACCAGCCGTTGGCTGGTCGCGGTCCGCATGGTCTCCGAAGGTGTCGACGTGCCCCGGCTTTCGGTCGGGGTTTACGCCACCAACGCCTCCACGCCGCTGTTCTTCGCACAGGCCATCGGTCGGTTCGTGAGGTCCCGCCGACCGGGTGAAACCGCGAGCATCTTCGTGCCGTCGGTGCCTAACCTGCTGCAGCTGGCCAGTGCGTTGGAGGTGCAGCGTAACCACGTGCTGGGCCGACCGCACCGCGAATCGGCCCACGATCCCCTCGATGGTGATCCCGCCACCAGGACGCAAACCGAGCGGGGCGGCGCGGAGCGGGGCTTTACCGCGTTGGGGGCCGATGCGGAACTCGATCAGGTCATCTTCGACGGTTCCTCGTTCGGCACCGCCACCCCAACCGGGAGCGACGAGGAGGCCGACTACCTAGGCATCCCCGGGCTGCTCGATGCCGAGCAGATGCGCGCCCTGCTGCACCGCCGCCAAGACGAGCAGCTGAGGAAACGGGCTCAGCTTCAGAAAGGGGCCACCCAGCCAGCAACGTCGGGGGCTTCGGCATCGGTGCATGGCCAACTGCGCGACCTGCGCCGCGAGCTCCACACGCTGGTGTCGATTGCGCACCACCGCACCGGCAAACCGCATGGCTGGATCCACGACGAACTGCGCCGCCGTTGTGGCGGGCCTCCGATCGCCGCTGCCACCCGCGCTCAGATCAAGGCACGCATCGATGCGTTGCGACAGCTCAACTCCGAGCGGTCATGAGCGTGCGATCCTAATCGCCGACGGGTTCGTCGACCACAACGTCGACGCTGGCGCCCAACACCTCCAGCAGGTGTTGCTCGACCGCGGCTCTCGCGTCCAACTCCGCGGGGACCGTCACACAGAACACATCGGCCGCGGTCGATCCGAACGTATTGACCTTCGCCCAGACAATGCCGGCTCCCGCGCCCTCCAGCGCCCCGGCCAGCAACGCGAGCAAACCCGCCCGATCCATGGCCCGAACTTCGAGGATCAGCTTGGCCGGCGCGGCGGTGTCGAGCCACAGGATGCGGGGCGGAGCGGCCGTACGAGTCACGGGCACCCCGGCCTGCACGTCCCCGGCCCGAGCGGATACCAAGCTGGCGGCATCGCTGTCCCGCTTCTGCAGCATGCCCAGCACGTCGACGTCGCCGTTGAGGGCACCGACAAACTGCTGACGCACCAACTCCGCCGCGGGCGGGGACCCAAACAGTGGTGACACCACAAACTCGGTTATCGCGACACCCTGGTGGACGTTGACCGACGCCGAATGTACGCGCAGCGAGTTCAGCGCCAGCACCGCGGCGGCTTTCGACACCAGTCCCCGCTCGTCCGGCGCCACTATTACGGCGTCGATGCGTTCACCGTCGCGCGGACTAATCTCCACATGCACCCCGTGGTCGGCCGCCAGCGAAAGATAATGGGGTGCAGTCGGTTCGGCTTGAGGCAGCGACTCTCCGGCCATCACCATCCGGCAGCGACGCACCAGGTCATCGACCAGTGACGCCTTCCAATCGCTCCACACCCCTGGGCCGGTGGCCTTCGAGTCCGCCTCCGACAGGGCGTGCAAAACTTCGAGCAGTTGCGGATCCCCACCCAGCGCCTCGGACACCGCCTCGATGGTTTTGGGGTCGTTTAAGTCACGTCGGGTTGCCGTAATCGGCAGCAGCAGGTGGTGGCGGACCAGCTTGGAGAGCGTCCGCACGTCCGGCGGCGACAACCCCAGCCTGGTGCAAACCGGGATTACCAATTCGGCCCCGAGCACACTGTGATCGGTGCCCCGTCCCTTGCCGATGTCGTGCAGCAGCGCGCCAAGCGCAAGCAGGTCGGGACGTGCCACCCGGGTGGCCAGTGGCGCCGCATGCACCGCGGTCTCGACCACGTGTCGGTCAACCGTCCACTTGTGGGCGACGTCGCGCGGCGGAAGGTCGCGAATGGGCTCCCATTCCGGCAACAACCGGCCCCAGAGCCCGGTTCGGTCGAGCGCTTCGATGGTAGCCACCGTGGTGGGGCCGGCGGAGAGCACAACTAGTAAGTCGTCCAATGCCTCTTGCGGCCAGGGAGTCGGCAGATCCGGGACGCTGGCGGCCAACCGGCTCAGGGTGGCGGCGCCAATGGGCAATCCGGTGTCGGCCGACGCGGCGGCCACTCGGAGCACCAGGCCGGGATCGTGTTCGGGTTCGGCGTCGCGGACGAGCACGATTTCGCCGGCATACTCGACGACACCCTCGTCGAGCGGTCGCCGCTTTGGCCGCCGCACCAAGGCCGAGATGCCGCGCCGCGGCAATGCATTCGCCGCAGTCCGCAGCCCGGCTTCGGCGTGGTAACCGATGGTGCGGCCAGCACTCGACAGTGTGCGCGCCAAATCGAATCGGTCACCGAAACCCAACGCGGCGCTGATCTCGTCGGCGAACTGGGCCAGCAGGTGGTCGCGTCCGCGGCCCGACACCCGGTGCAGTTCGGTGCGCACATCCAGCAAGGTGCGATACGCACCGTCCAGCGAACCCGCCGGCAGGTCCGTGTGGCCGATACCGTGCCGGTCGATGAGCTGGGCGAGAGCCAGCGCGTCTAGCAACTGGACGTCCCGAAGGCCGCCGCGACCCAATTTGAGATCGGGCTCTGCGCGCTGCGCGATCCGGCCACAGCGCCGCCAACGCGCATATGTCATTTCGACGAGTTCGCCCATGCGGGAACGAATTCCGTTGCGCCACTGGCGTCGCACGCCGTCGATCAACGCGAACGAGAGCTGCTGATCGCCGGCGATGTGGCGGGCTTCCAGCATGCCTAGAGCGGCCATCAGATCGGAATTGGCGATGGTCAATGCCTCACTAACCGTTCGCACACTGTGATCGAGCCGAATGTTGGCATCCCACAACGGATACCACAACCTGTCGGCGACGGGCCGCAAGATGTCAGCAGGCTTGCCATCGTGCAACAGCAACACGTCCAGGTCCGAATACGGCAGCAGCTCGCGGCGGCCGAGCCCGCCGACCCCGACGATTGCAAAACCACTGGCATCGGCGATCCCGATCTCGTCGGCCTTGTCGATCAGCCAAGACTCATGCAGATCCAGCCACGTCTGCCGCAGCCCGACCGGATCCAGCTCGCGATGGTTGCCGGACAGCAGCTCGCGTCGGGCGACAGCTAAATCGCTTGCGGCACAAGGACTTTCTGCCTCCATCTCCCTCGCTAGCGCTAATTGGTGCGGCCGGGTTGGTTCAGCACAGTGCGGCTAGTTTCATAACGCGTCGTGTCCGCGTTCACCGGTGCGCACCCGCACGATGGTGTCTACCGGACTCACCCACACCTTGCCGTCGCCGATCTTGCCGGTGCGCGCCGCCCGGACAATGCTGTCCACGACCTTGTCGACAATGGAATCGTCAACAACGACCTCGATCCGAACCTTCGGTACGAAATCCACCGAGTATTCGGCCCCGCGGTAAACCTCCGTGTGGCCCTTCTGCCGTCCGTATCCCTGGATTTCACTGACCGTCATCCCCAGCACTCCCGCGTCCTCGAGGCTCGTCTTGACGTCGTCGAGCGTGAACGGCTTCACGATCGCAGTGATCAGCTTCATTTCGGCTCCGCCTCCACTTTCTGGCCTATACGCTCCTGAATGCCGTTGCGGCTATCCTCCACGGTGACCCGCGGGGGGAGAACCGAGCCGCTGGCGACGGCGAAATCGTAGCCGCTTTCCGCGTGCTCAGCCTCGTCGATGCCGGTGCTCTCTTGCTCCGCGTCAAGCCTGAGCCCGATGGTGAATTTCAGGATCAATGCCAAGATCAGGGTGATGATTCCAGAGTAGACGAGAACACTGCAGGCACCGAGCGCCTGTCGTTCCAGCTGGGCGAAGCCTCCGCCGTAAAACAACCCCTTCGATACCCCGGCCACACCATTAATTGCCGGAGCCTCCGGAGCTGCCAGCAGACCCACCAGCAGTGTGCCCACCAGACCACCAACCAGGTGCACCCCGACCACGTCGAGCGAATCATCGAAGCCCAGTTTGAATTTCAGCCCCACCGCCAGCGCGCACAGCACCCCGGCCGACACGCCTACCGCCAAGGCACCCAGGACATTAACCGACGAGCAGGACGGCGTGATGGCGACCAGTCCGGCGACGATGCCCGACGCCGCGCCCAGCGTCGTAGCCTTGCCATCTCGGACGCGCTCCGTGAGCAGCCAGCCAAGCATGGCCGCGGCCGTCGCAATCGTGGTGGTGACAAACGTCGCCCCGGCAACACCGTTGGCGGTCGTCGCCGATCCTGCGTTGAACCCGTACCAGCCGAACCACAGCAGGGCGGCCCCGAGCATCACAAACGGCAGATTGTGCGGTCGAAACAGCGTCGCCGGCCAACCGCGTCTTTTGCCCAGCACGATCGCCAGCATCAAGGCCGCCACACCGGCGTTGATATGAACCGCGGTGCCGCCGGCGAAGTCGATGGCGTGCAGCTTGTTGGCGATCCAGCCGCCGTGCTCAGCGGCGAAACCGTCAAATGCGAAGACCCAGTGTGCGACCGGGAAATAGACGAACGTCGCCCACAAACCGGCGAACAACAGCCAGGCGCCGAACTTCAACCGGTCGGCCACCGCCCCGGAGATCAGCGCAACCGTGATGATCGCGAACATCAGCTGGAATGCCACAAACACGGTCGCCGGCAGGGTACCCGCCAGCGGAATATTCACCGCGGCGGTCTGCGTGCTCGGATCGGCAGCAACAGCATTGACGCCGATGAGACCTTTGAGACCCCAGTATTGGCTCGGGTTGCCGGCGATGTTGCCAACGTCATCACCGAACGCAATCGAGTAGCCGTAAAGCGCCCAGAGCACCGTCACGACACCCATCGCGCTGATGCTCATCATGATCATGTTCAGGACGCTCTTGGAACGCACCATGCCGCCGTAGAAAAATGCCAGACCCGGCGTCATCAACAGCACGAGCGCGGAACTCACCAGCATCCAGGCGGTGTCGCCGCCATCCGGAACGCCCATGATGGGGAATTGGTCCACTCGCTATCACCTCCAGTCGAGCGTTGGCACGGCCCCAGCCTTACGACTGACGACCTGATCCAGAACCATGCGCACTAGTTGTTGCGGCGATGGTGCCGCCATGTTTCATCAGGATTAACGTAAAACTTGCTGTGAAAGAGCTTTCCGTGGCGATCGCAAGCGCGGCGCAGCCGCGCGCAGCGGGTCGCCACCTCGGCTAGCCGAGCAGGGCGTCGACGAATGCGGCGGGTTCGAAAGGCGCCAGGTCATCGGGGCCTTCACCAAGCCCGACCAGCTTCACCGGCACCCCAAGTTCCTGTTGAACGCGGAACACAATGCCGCCCTTGGCCGTTCCGTCCAGTTTGGTGAGCACCGCGCCGCTGATGTCGACGACCTCGGCGAACACTCTGGCCTGCGCCAACCCGTTCTGTCCGATCGTGGCATCGAGCACCAGCAACACCTCGTCAACGGACGCTCGCCGAGTCACCACGCGCTTGACCTTGTCCAGCTCGTCCATCAGGCCAACCTTGGTGTGCAGCCGCCCGGCTGTATCGATGAGCACGACGTCTGCGCCGGCGGCGATGCCCTTGTCGACGGCGTCGAACGCCACCGATGCCGGGTCGGCGCCTTCGGGCCCGCGAACCACCGCTGCGCCAACCCGCGCCGCCCAGGTCTGTAGCTGATCGGCGGCGGCCGCACGGAAGGTGTCAGCCGCACCGAGTACGACCCGTCGGCCGTCGGCCACTAGTACCCGCGCCAACTTGCCGACCGTGGTGGTTTTTCCGGTGCCGTTGACGCCGACGACCAGCAACACCGAAGGATGGCCGGCGTGCGGTAGCGCGCGGATCGAGCGGTCCATGCCAGGTTGCAGTTCGTTGATCAGGACGTCACGCAATACCGCCCGGGCGTCGGCCTCGGTACGCACGTTGCCGCTGGCCAGGCGGCTGCGCAACTGCGACACCACCGACGCGGTGGCCGCCGGTCCCAGGTCGGCGACCAGCAGGGTGTCCTCGACGTCTTGCCAGGAGTCCTCGTCCAGGTCGCCGCCGCCGATCAGTCCCAACAGGCCGCGCCCGAGGGCATTCTGCGATCTGGCGAGCCGTCCGCGCAGTCGTTCCAATCGACCTTCGGGCGGCGCGATGGCGTCAGCCTCGGGGACCTCTGGAGCCTGGGGTTCTGGCTCAAACTCGGGAAGGTGTACGTCGGCGATCGTGCGCTTGGGCGCGTCGCGAGGGACGGTCGCATCGTCGCCCACGGCGGGCAGTCCGCTCGTATCGATCCGCTCGGCCGGCTGGGTCGTCGGCGTCTGACTAAACGTGATGCCAGACGATGCGGTGTAACCGCCTGAGCGGTCGACAACGCCGCGCTCGGGCCGAGGCGACAGACTGATGCGCCGCCGACGGTAGAGCACCAGCCCCAGGGTCAGCGCAGCGATGACGACCAGGGCGGCGATGACCGCCGTGGCGATCCACAAACCTTCCCACACGCTGACAATCCTTCCAGGGGTCGCTTGCCCCGATGCTTAGGGACGAACCCTACGAGGAATTGGTAACCAGCTGATCCACCTGCTGACCGCGCATGCGCTGCGAGATGACCGCGGTGATGCCGTCGTTCTGCATGGTTACGCCGTACAGTGCGTCCGCGACCTCCATCGTCGGCTTCTGGTGGGTGATGATGATGATCTGCGACTGCTCTCGCAGCTGTTCGAACAGGCTGAGCAGTCGGCGCAGGTTCACGTCGTCGAGGGCGGCCTCCACCTCGTCCATGATGTAGAACGGCGATGGACGGGCACGAAAGATCGCGACCAGCATCGCCACCGCGGTCAGCGCCTTCTCGCCACCGGAGAGCAAAGACAGTCGGGTAATCTTCTTGCCCGGCGGGCGGGCTTCGACCTCGATGCCGGTGGTGAGCATGTCGTCGGGCTCGGTCAGCCGCAGCCGTCCTTCACCACCGGGGAACAATGCGGTGAACACGCCGCGAAATTCGCGTTCCACGTCTACGAACGCGTCATTGAACACCTGCAGGATGCGGGCGTCAACATCGGCGACGACGCCCAGCAGATCCTTGCGGGCAGCCTTGACATCCTCGAGTTGGGTGGACAGGAAATTGTAGCGCTCCTCCAAGGCAGCAAACTCTTCGAGCGCCAGCGGGTTGACCCTGCCCAACTCGGCAAGCGCACGCTCGGCGCGTTTGGCCCGGCGCTCCTGGGTAACCCGGTCGAACGGCATGGGGGCGGGCGCAATCACCTGCTCGCCGCGTTCGCGGGCTTGCTCGAACTCAGCCATCTCGAGCTCGGTCGGTGGTAGCGCCACATGTGGACCGTATTCGGTGATCAAGTCGGCCGGCGCCATTCCGAACTGCTCTAGCACCATCTGCTCAAGCTGCTCGATACGCAGCGCCGCCTGCGCGTTAGCCAGCTCGTCGCGGTGCAGCGAATCGGTGAGTTCCCCCACTCGGGCGCTCAGCGTGTTCACCTCGTCGCGCACCGCGGCCATCGCCGCTAACCGCTGCTGACGTTGCGCGGCCGACGCGTCGCGCAGTTGCGACGCCCCGTCCACCGCCCGGTGCAACCGCCCGGCCAGCAGCCGTCCGCAGTCGGCGACCGCTGCGGCCACCGCGGCCGCATGCAGTCTTGCGGCGCGTGCTTGCTGAGCCCGCACCCGCGCCTCACGTTCCGCCGCAGCCGCACGGCGCAGCGAATCGGCCCGCCCGCGAACCGCGTTGGCGCGTTCCTCGGCGGTGCGCACCGCCAGCCGGGCTTCCACTTCGACACCGCGGGCGCGATCGGCAGCGGCACTGATCGCCTGGCGGTCGATCGGTTGGGCCACCTGCACCCGTTGGGTCTCCTGGGCCTTACGCAGCTGGGTCTCAAGTTGTATGACGTCGTCGAGAGTCTGTGTGCGCACGGCTTCCTGTTCCGTACGCTGCTGCAGCAACCGGTTCCACTCTTCTTCCGCCGCGCGGGCCTCCTGCCCGAGGCGGCCCAGCTGCTCGTACATCGCCGAGATGGCCGTGTCGGATTCGTTAAGCGCGGCCAAGGCTTGCTCGGCCGCGTCCTGGCGGGCGGACTGCTCGGTCAGCGCACCGGCCAGGGCCGCATTCAATTGCGCCGCCAGCGCCTCGGCAGCGGCCAGCTCACTCCTGGCCTTGTCGATCTCGGAGGTGACCTCCAAGGTGGACAGCTTGCGGTCCGATCCGCCGCTGACCCAGCCGGCGCCCACCAGATCACCGTCAACGGTGACCGCGCGTAGCTCCGGACGAATCTCGACCAGGCCCATTGCCTCAGTCAGGTCGTTGACCACCGCGACACCCGAAAGCATGGCGATCATCGCGCCAACCAACTGCGGTGGAGACTCGACCAGGTCTAGGGCCCACTGGGCGCCGCTAGGCAGCATCTCCCCCGAGGCGGATTGGGGGGCTTGCGGGGCCGGCCAGTCACTCAGCACGAGGACCGCGCGACCGCCGTCGGCTTGTTTGAGTGCGCTGACGGCACTACCCGCGGCAGTCAGGCCGTCCACCGCAAGTGCGTCGGCCGCCGGCCCGAGCGCCGCGGCCAGTGCCGCTTCATAGCCGGAACGTACCTTCACCAATTGGGCGATCGAACCGAAAAGCCCTGCGCCACTGCGATTGTGCGCCAGCCACGCCGCGCCGTCCTTGCGCTGTAGCCCCACTGCGAGCGCATCGATGCGAGCCCGTAGCGATGCCACCTGGCGTTCGGCGGCGCGTTCGGCGGATTGCAGCTCGGCGACGCGTTCGTCGGCCAACCGCAACGCGGCCACAGTACGCTCGTGGTGCTCATCCAGGCCGACCTCGCCTTGATCCAGTTCACCGATGCGGCCCTGCACGGTTTCGAACTCGGCTCGGGTCTGCTGGGCGCGCATTGCGGCATCCTCGATCCGCTCGGACAACCGTGCCACGCTCTCATCGATCGATTCGACACGCGCCCGCATGGTCTCCACCTGGCCAGCCAGCCGCGCCAGTCCCTCACGGCGGTCCGCCTCCTCCCGGACCGCCGCCAGGTGTGCCCGGTCGGCCTCGGCGGCGCGGCGCTCCCGGTCGGCCAGCTCTGCACGGGCAGCATCGAGTCGGGCACGCGCCGCGTCCAGCTCCGCTAACAGTTGTTGCTCGGCGACGGCCACCTGCTGGGCCTCGGCTTCTAGCTCCTCGGGCTTTCTGGGGTCGGTGTCGCTGACCGCTACCGGCTCGATATCGAGATGATGGGCGCGTTCGCTGGCGATGCGCACCGTAGCGTCCACCCGTTCGGCCAGCGCAGACAGCCCGAACCAAGTGTGCTGGATCGACTCGGCCCGCGTCGAGAGTTCGGCGACCGCGGACTCATGCGCGGCCAGCTCCTCGGATGCCACCGCCAGCCGGGCGGCGGCCTCGTCATGCTCGCGGCGCATCGCAGCCTCGGCCTGAAAGACCGCTTCCCGTTCGGCTCTGCGGCTTACCAAGTCGTCGGCCGCCAGGCGCAGCCGGGCGTCGCGCAGATCGGCTTGGATGGCCGCGGCACGCTGGGCCGCCTCGGCCTGCCGGCCCAGCGGTTTGAGTTGACGCCGGAGCTCGGTGGTCAGATCGGTGAGCCGGGCCAGGTTCGCCGCCATCGTGTCGAGTTTGCGCAGAGCTTTTTCCTTGCGCTTGCGATGCTTGAGCACACCGGCGGCTTCCTCGATGAACGCCCGCCGATCCTCAGGCCGCGACTGCAAGATCTCCTCGAGCTTCCCTTGCCCAACAATCACATGCATCTCACGGCCGATGCCGGAGTCGCTCAGCAACTCCTGCACATCCATCAAACGGCAACTGCTGCCGTTGATTTCGTATTCGCTGGCACCGTCGCGAAACATTCTTCGGGTGATCGACACCTCGGTGTATTCGATAGGCAGTGCGTTGTCGGAGTTGTCGATGCTAACGGTGACTTCGGCGCGGCCCAGCGGCGCACGCGACGAGGTGCCGGCGAAGATGACGTCTTCCATCTTGCCGCCGCGCAGCGTCTTTGCCCCCTGCTCCCCCATCACCCACGCCAGGGCATCGACCACATTGGATTTGCCGGAGCCGTTGGGCCCAACGACGGCCGTAATGCCCGGCTCGAAGCGTAAAGTCGTCGGCGCGGCGAAGGACTTGAAGCCCTTCAACGTCAGACTCTTGAGGTACACGAGGGGCCAGATTACCGCTCGCTGAACCCGGTGATCTGCTCCGTCGACTGCGACCAGTCGGCGACGACTTTGGCGACGCGGCCCGGTGTCGTGTCGCCCTGCAGCAGCTGCAGCAGCTTCTGGCACGCAGCGCGCGGACCCTGGGCGACCACCAGCACGCGTCCGTCGGCGTGGTTGGCCGCGTAACCGGTCAGGCCGAGCTCCAACGCTCGGCAGCGGGTCCACCAGCGGAAACCGACTCCCTGCACCCACCCGTGCACCCAGGCGGTCAGCCGCACGTCAGGCGCCGACATCGACGACCTCCAAGTTGACCGTGGTGCCCGACTTGAGGGTGCGCCCGACGGTGCACGCCAGCTCCACCGCGCGGTTGATGACCACCAGCAGACGCTCCTTTTCGTCCTCGGTGAGGCCCGACAAGTCGAGCTCCATGGTCTCCTCGATCAGGGGATAGCGCTCCTGGTCGCGGTCGGCCGCACCGGATACCTTGACCACCGCCTGGTAGTCGTCGCCGAGCCGCCGGGCCAGCGGCTGGTCACTGGCCATCCCGCTGCATGCGGCGAGTGCGATCTTGAGCAGCTCTCCGGGGGTGAATACCCCGTCGACGTCCTCGGAGCCAACCAGCACCTGCGCCCCCCGCGTGCTGCGTCCGATGTAACGGCGCGTGCCGGTGCGCTCGACCCACAGTTGCGTCATGGCTTCTTTCTACCCGGGGGTCTTTGCGTCGAGATCGACGGCAGCGCCCCCGCGAGAGAGAGCATCGCGCTGACGTCGATCTCGATGCGTCAACACCCGCCCTACTTTCGGGGCCGCGGCTGGCATCGCGGGCAGTAGAACGACGAGCGGTTCATAAACCTCTCCCGGCGTATCACCGCGCCGCAGCGCCGACAGTTTTCGCCTTCGCGGCCATAAGCGTCCAGCGACCGCTCGAAGTAGCCCGACTCGCCGTTGACGTTGACATACAAAGAGTCGAACGAGGTGCCACCTTTCGCCAGCGCTTCGCGCATCACGTCGGCGGCGGCATGCAGGACCGCTCCCAGACGCCGGCACCTTAGTGTGGCGGCGACGTGGGCGCCGTTCACCTTGGCCCGCCACAGCGCCTCATCGGCATAGATGTTGCCGATTCCCGACACCACCCGCTGATCCAGCAGCTGGCGCTTGAGTTCGGAATGCTTGCGCCGCAACACTTTAACTACAGCGTCACAATCGAACCGCGGGTCAAGCGGGTCGCGCGCCAGGTGGGCGACCGGCACCGGTACCACGCTGCCGTCCACCGTCACCAGGTCGGCAAGCAGCCACCCTCCGAAGGTCCGTTGGTCAGCGAAGCTCAGCACGGTCCCGTCGTCGAGCAGCGCGGAAATCCGGACGTGAGCGGCACACGGCACCGCCCCGAGCAGCATCTGCCCACTCATGCCCAGGTGCACCACGAGTGCGGTGTCCGTCGGCCTATGGACCCCAGCCGTATTGAGTGTCAACCACAGGTACTTGCCGCGCCGATCGGTTCCGTTGATCCGCGCTCCCCGCAGCCGCGCCGTCAGATCCGCGGGCCCGGCATCGTGGCGGCGCACAGCGCGGGGGTGGTGCACCCGAACCTCGGTGATGGTCCGGCCGGTCACGTGAGCCTGCAAGCCGCGCCGCACCACCTCGACTTCGGGCAGCTCGGGCATCCAGTGATGATCGCAAGCGCGGCGAAGCCGGGCGCAGCGGGTCATCACCATCGAACCAGTGATGATCGCAAGCGCGGCGAAGCCGGGCGCAGCGGGTCATCACCATCGAACCAGTGATGATCGCAAGCGCGGCGAAGCCGGGCGCAGTCCCCCGCAAGCGGGAGGTGCCCCCAGGTCATCACCATCGAACCAGTGATGATCGCAAGCGCGGCGAAGCCGGGCGCAGTCCCCCGCAAGCGGGAGGTGCCCCCAGGTCATCACCATCGAACCAGTGATGATCGCAAGCGCGGCGAAGCCGGGCGCAGTCCCCCGCAAGCGCGGCAAAGCCGGCGCCCCCAGGTCATCACCATCAATCCAGTTAGGCGGAGGTTTTGCCCGGCATGGCGTTGTCGAGCACTTCCAGGGCTTTCCAAGCGGCCGCCGCGGCTTTTTGCTCGGCTTCTTTTTTGGACCGGCCCACTCCTGAACCGTATTCGCTGTCCATCACGACAACCACCGCGGTGAATTCCTTATCGTGGTCCGGGCCGGTGGAGGTGACCAGGTATGACGGCGCACCCAGCCCTCGCGCTGCAGTCAGCTCCTGCAAGCTGGTCTTCCAATCCAATCCCGCACCCAGGGTCGGCGCGGCGTCCAGCAACGGGCCAAACAGCCGCAGGATCACCTCACGGGCCTTCTCCATACCGTGTTGCAGGTAGATCGCGCCCAGCAGCGATTCCATACCGTCGGCCAGAATGCTGGACTTGTCGGCCCCGCCGGTGTTCGCCTCGCCGCGACCCAATAGCACGTGAACACCGAGGCCTTCCGCACAGAGGCGGCGTGCGACGTCGGCCAGGGCCTGGGTGTTGACTACGCTGGCCCGCAGTTTGGCCAGATCCCCCTCCGACCGATCAGGATGACGATGGAACAGCGCGTCGGTGATGGTCAGCCCTAGCACGGCATCGCCGAGAAACTCCAAACGCTCGTTGGTCGGCAGCCCGCCGTTCTCGTAGGCGTAGCTGCGGTGGGTCAACGCCAGTGAGAGCAGCTCGTCCGGGAGGTCCACACCGAGTGCGTCGAGCAGGGGTTGTCGTGACCGGATCATCGCTCACCTCGTAATGTGTCGGACTCCGGCCCGAGCATTTCGACCAACTTCGCCCACCGCGGGTCGATCTGTTCATGGCGATGACCTGGCTCGCTGGCCAGCGGGACACCGCACTGCGGGCAAAGACCCGGGCAGTCCGGCCGGCACACCGGCGAAAACGGCAATTCCAGACCGACCGCATCGATGATCGGCTGCTCGAGATCGATGGTTTCGTCGACGACGCGTCCGACCTCGTCTTCCTCGGTGGTCTCGTCGGTGGCGCTATCCGGATAGGCAAACAGTTCGGTCAGGGCTACCTGAACGCGACCCCGCACCGGGCTGAGGCAACGAGCACACTCGCCGACGGTCGGGGCGGCCACGGTCCCGGTCACCAACACGCCTTCGGACACCGACTCGACCCGCAGATCCAGGTCCAGAAGGGCGCCCTGGTCAATCGCGATCAGCTCCAGCCCGATGCGTGCGGGGCTGTGCACGGTGTCATGCAGCTCGAACATCGCTCCCGGTCGTCGCCCCAACCGTGCGATGTCGACCGTCATCGGCGACGCCACATGTCGCTGCGCAGTGGGACCGTGCTGCCTGGCCATAAGAGAAATCCTACGGCGCACGCCACCCAGATCCACGCCGCGTTGGGCGTTGGCCGGCGCTTGATCCTTGCGCCGGGTGAATGGTGTTAGCGCACCGCGTAGTCGTGAATGCCGGCCGCTGTGCGGAGCTGGTGGCGACCGCGGCCAACGGACCGCAGGGTGCCGTTGAGGAATTCCTCGAATTCGGCGAGCTTGTTGTCGACGTAGATATCGCATTCTCCGCGTAGCCGGTCCGCCTCGGCGTGCGCCGTGTCGACGAGGCGGGTCGATTCCGCGTTGGCCGCCGCAACCACCTCGTTCTGCGATACCAGGCGCTGCTGCTCTTTGATGCCCTCCTGCACGGCTTTCTCGTAGGAGATGTTGCCGTTTTCGATCAGCCGGTCGCATTCGGCCTGGGCGCGACTGACGCTGGCCTCGTATTCGCGTTTCGCGGCGGTGGCGATGCGAATCGCCTCCTCGCGTGCATCGGCGACCATTCGCTCGCTGTGCTGGCGTGCCTCGCTGACCATCCGATCAGCCTGCGCCTTCGCGTCAGACAGGATCCGGTCAGCCTCGGTGCGGGCGTGGTTGAGTATCGACTCCGCCTCAGTGGTCGCCGAGGACACCATAGAGTCAGCGTGCGTCTTAGCGTCCTGCAACATCGAATCACGTGCGTCGAGGACGTCCTGCGCGTCATCCAGCTCACCGGGGATCGCATCCTTGATGTCGTCGATCAACTCCAGCACATCCCCACGCGGGACGACGCAACCTGCCGTCATCGGCACGCCTCGGGCTTCTTCGACTATGGCGCTCAATTCGTCCAGCGCTTCAAAGACTCGGTACACGGCCACACCCTCCTGGCATCTTGCAAGATCCCTGTTGTTACCAGTGTGCCTGGTGTTTCGTCTGTGACTGCACTGGTGGCGCCGGTGTGTCGGGACACAATTTCATATTCGACGAGCCCGGGCGACCACTCAGATCACGCGGCCTGCTGGGCGCGTGTCGTAGACCGTTCGGCGGCTGCCGGGTGAGCCTACGTCGTCTGGGCGATCTTGCCCGAGCGTGCCGACAACGTAGGTGTCGATGCTGGCCCGTCACGGACCACGCTATGGTGGCTCGGTGAACGGGCACTCAGACGACAGTAGCGGCGACGCGAAGCAAGCCGCACCCACGCTGTATATTTTCCCGCATGCCGGCGGCACCGCGAAAGACTATGTCGCATTTTCCCGAGAATTTTCCGCCGACGTAAAGCGGATTGCTGTCCAATACCCCGGCCAGCACGATCGTTCTGGCCTGCCACCGCTTGAGAGTATTCCCACCCTCGCTGACGAAATCTTTGCAATGATGAAACCGTCGGCTCGGATCGACGATCCGGTGGCATTCTTTGGGCACAGTATGGGCGGAATGCTAGCCTTCGAAGTAGCGTTGCGATACCAATCGGCGGGCCATCGAGTCCTGGCATTCTTTGTGTCGGCCTGCTCAGCACCGGGTCATATCAGATACAAGCAGCTCCAAGATTTATCAGATCGCGAGATGTTGGACTTGTTCACCCGAATGACAGGAATGAATCCAGATTTCTTTACCGACGACGAATTTTTCGTTGGAGCGCTACCCACGTTGCGAGCGGTCCGAGCCATCGCCGGTTATTCCTGCCCACCAGAGACGAAGCTCTCGTGTCCGATTTATGCCTTTATCGGAGATAAAGATTGGATCGCAACGCAAGACGACATGGATCCGTGGCGCGATCGGACGACGGAAGAGTTCTCTATCCGTGTATTCCCTGGGGATCACTTCTACCTCAACGACAATTTGCCAGAGCTAGTCAGCGACATAGAAGACAAAACACTCCAATGGCATGATCGAGCTTAGCTATGCTCCGGATGTAGCTGGCCGAAGATCCAACTGGCCGAAGGGCTCGGGGGTCAACACCTGGACAGCCATTCGCTGGACATTTGCTGAAGATTCACCGTACGTCGGCACCGGTCTGGAGCGGATGGCTTCAGACACACACGGGGGCGGTGGCGGCCGACCGGTCACCCCGCCCCCGCCCGGTATGCACCATCTCGGGTGCAGCCGAGGCGTGTTGTTAATCTCGTCACAACGGGACGCCGGTCACAAGACGTGCGACCCAGCCGCCGGCGGCACTCTGACCTCGGTTCTTACCTGACTACCAATTCGTCACCGGCATCGCACACGTCACACCAACCACAGCGGACGCGGCACGGCACGCGGAAGGGACGTTAGACTCGGCTAGCACCACCACCGTGCCCAGGCAACGACGCCGGCCGTCGCTAAGAAATTTGGTTGACTTCATGAATAAGGCCGCGCCCGCCCCGACAAATGATTACCTTACATTTGCGGGCTAGGCATAGCGGAGCAGGGGTTTTAGTCTAGGGGGAGATCGGCTGGCGCTGCGCAGACATGCTGCGGAAGCAGAACTGCGTAATCGTCAGGTGGCTTGGTCAGTTCAGACCGGCACGTTTCAGAGCGGTGGGGATGTCCCGACGTGCGATCCGACAGGGGTTCGCAGGGTCCGCAAAAAACATAGTGAACGCCAGAAAGCCGAATGGGAGTACAAGGCGATGCCGGTGACCGACCGTTCAGTGCCCTCTTTGCTGCAAGAGAGGGCCGACCAGCAGCCTGACAGCACTGCATATACGTACATCGACTACGGATCCGACCCCAAGGGATTTGCTGACAGCTTGACTTGGTCGCAGGTCTACAGTCGTGCATGCATCATTGCTGAAGAACTCAAGTTATGCGGGTTACCCGGAGATCGAGTGGCGGTTTTAGCGCCACAAGGACTGGAATATGTCCTTGCATTCCTGGGCGCACTTCAGGCTGGATTTATCGCGGTTCCGCTGTCAACTCCACAGTATGGCATTCACGATGACCGCGTTTCTGCGGTGTTGCAGGATTCCAAGCCGGTAGCCATTCTCACGACTTCGTCCGTGGTAGGCGATGTAACGAAATACGCAGCCAGCCACGACGGGCAGCCTGCCCCGGTCGTAGTTGAGGTTGATCTGCTTGATTTGGACTCGCCGCGACAGATGCCGGCTTTCTCTCGTCAGCACACCGGGGCGGCTTATCTCCAATACACGTCCGGATCGACGCGTACGCCGGCCGGAGTCATTGTGTCGCACACGAATGTCATTGCCAATGTGACACAAAGTATGTACGGCTATTTCGGCGATCCCGCAAAGATTCCGACCGGGACTGTGGTGTCGTGGCTGCCTTTGTATCACGATATGGGCCTGATTCTCGGAATTTGCGCACCGCTGGTGGCCCGACGCCGCGCGGTGTTGATGAGCCCAATGTCATTTTTGCGCCGTCCGGCCCGCTGGATGCAACTGCTTGCCACCAGCGGCCGGTGCTTTTCTGCGGCACCGAATTTCGCCTTCGAGCTGGCCGTGCGCAGAACATCTGACCAGGACATGGCGGGGCTCGACCTGCGCGACGTGGTCGGCATCGTCAGTGGCAGTGAGCGAATCCATGTGGCAACCGTGCGGCGGTTCATCGAGCGGTTCGCGCCGTACAATCTCAGCCCCACCGCGATACGGCCGTCGTACGGGCTCGCGGAAGCGACCTTATATGTGGCAGCTCCCGAAGCCGGCGCCGCGCCCAAGACGGTCCGTTTTGACTACGAGCAGCTGACCGCCGGGCAGGCTCGGCCCTGCGGAACCGATGGGTCGGTCGGCACCGAACTGATCAGCTACGGCTCCCCCGACCCATCGTCTGTGCGAATCGTCAACCCGGAGACCATGGTTGAGAATCCGCCTGGAGTGGTCGGTGAGATCTGGGTGCATGGCGACCACGTGACTATGGGGTATTGGCAGAAGCCGAAGCAGACCGCGCAGGTCTTCGACGCCAAGCTGGTCGATCCCGCGCCGGCAGCCCCGGAGGGGCCGTGGCTGCGCACCGGCGACCTGGGCGTCATTTCCGATGGTGAGCTGTTCATCATGGGCCGCATCAAAGACCTGCTCATCGTGGACGGGCGCAACCACTACCCCGACGACATCGAGGCAACGATCCAGGAGATCACCGGTGGACGGGCCGCGGCGATCGCAGTGCCCGACGACATCACCGAACAACTGGTGGCGATCATCGAATTCAAGCGACGCGGTAGTACCGCCGAAGAGGTCATGCTCAAGCTCCGCTCGGTGAAGCGTGAGGTCACCTCCGCGATATCGAAGTCACACAGCCTGCGGGTGGCCGATCTCGTTCTGGTGTCACCTGGTTCGATTCCCATCACCACCAGCGGCAAGATCCGGCGGTCAGCCTGCGTCGAACGCTATCGCAGCGACGGCTTCAAGCGGCTGGACGTAGCCGTATGACGGGAAGCATCAGTGGTGAAGCCGACCTTCGCCACTGGCTAATCGACTACCTAGTAACCAATATCGGCTGCACACCTGACGAGGTGGACCCCGATCTGTCGCTTGCCGACCTCGGCGTCAGCTCCCGCGACGCGGTCGTACTGTCCGGCGAACTGTCAGAGCTGCTGGGCAGGACCGTATCGCCGATTGACTTCTGGGAGCACCCGACGATCAACGCGCTGGCCGCGTATCTGGCCGCACCCGAGCCGAGCCCCGACTCCGACGCCGCAGTCAAGCGTGGTGCCCGGAACTCACTCGACGAGCCAATCGCCGTCGTCGGCATGGGATGTCGTTTCCCTGGCGGGATTTCGTGCCCAGAAGCATTGTGGGACTTTCTCTGTGAACGCCGTTCCTCGATCAGCCAGGTGCCGCCGCAACGATGGCAGCCCTTCGAAGGCGGGCCACCCGAGGTAGCCGCGGCGCTAGCGCGCACTACACGGTGGGGCTCATTTTTGCCCGACATCGACGCCTTCGACGCGGAATTCTTCGAGATCTCCCCCAGCGAAGCCGACAAGATGGACCCCCAGCAACGCCTGCTGCTGGAAGTGGCCTGGGAAGCGTTGGAGCACGCGGGAATCCCGCCCGGCACGCTGCGCCGCTCGGCAACAGGAGTGTTTGCCGGGGCATGCCTGAGCGAATACGGTGCGATGGCTTCCGCCGATCTGTCGCAGGTCGATGGTTGGAGCAATAGCGGTGGCGCGATGAGCATCATCGCCAACCGCCTCTCGTATTTCCTTGACCTGCGCGGCCCGTCGGTGGCGGTAGACACCGCATGCTCGTCGTCGTTGGTAGCGATCCACCTGGCCTGCCAGAGCCTTCGGACCCAGGACTGTCACCTGGCAATCGCAGCCGGCGTGAATTTGTTGTTGTCCCCGGCGGTATTTCGCGGTTTCGACCAAGTCGGCGCCTTGTCCCCGACAGGTCAGTGCCGTGCGTTCGATGCGACCGCCGACGGGTTTGTCCGCGGCGAGGGTGCCGGGGTAGTGGTGCTCAAGCGGTTGACCGATGCACAGCGCGACGGGGATCGGGTGCTTGCGGTGATCTGCGGTTCTGCGGTCAACCAGGACGGCCGATCCAACGGGCTGATGGCCCCCAACCCAGCGGCCCAGATGGCGGTGCTGCGTGCCGCCTACACCAACGCGGGGATGCAGCCCAGCGAGGTCGACTACGTCGAAGCGCACGGAACAGGGACGCTGTTGGGCGACCCGATCGAAGCCCGCGCTCTCGGAACGGTGCTGGGTCGCGGCCGGCCCGAGGATTCTCCGTTGCTCATCGGCTCTGTCAAGACCAACCTCGGTCACACCGAGGCTGCGGCTGGAATCGCGGGCTTCATCAAGACGGTGCTGGCTGTGCAGCATGGCCAGATTCCGCCAAATCAGCACTTCGAAACCGCGAACCCGCACATTCCCTTTACCGACTTGCGGATGAAAGTCGTTGACACACAAACTGAATGGCCGGCAACGGGCCATCCCCGCCGTGCCGGTGTGTCGTCGTTCGGCTTCGGTGGCACAAACGCGCACGTGGTGATCGAGCAGGGCCAGGAGGTGCGCCCCGCGCCTGGACAAGGCTTAAGTCCGGCGGTGTCGACCCTGGTAGTGGCCAGCAAGACTATGCAGCGGGTGTCCGCGACCGCGGGGATGCTAGCCGATTGGATGGAAGGGCCCGGCGCTGACGTGGCCTTGGCCGACGTGGCCCACACCCTCAATCACCACCGATCGCGGCAACCCAAGTTCGGCACGGTGGTGGCCCGTGACCGTACCCAGGCGATAGCCGGATTGCGTGCGCTGGCCGCCGGCCAACACGCCCCCGGCGTGGTCAACCCTGCCGAGGGCTCGCCGGGGCCGGGCACCGTGTTCGTCTACTCCGGCCGCGGTTCACAGTGGGCTGGCATGGGCCGTCAATTGTTGGCCGACGAGCCGGCTTTCGCGGCCGCGGTCGCCGAATTGGAACCGGTGTTTGTCGAGCAAGCCGGCTTTTCGTTGCACGACGTGCTGGCTAACGGCGAGGAACTGGTCGGTATCGAGCAGATTCAGCTCGGGTTGATCGGGATGCAGCTGGCCCTGACCGAATTATGGTGTTCCTACGGGGTGCGGCCCGACCTGGTGATCGGCCACTCCATGGGCGAGGTGGCCGCCGCCGTGGTCGCCGGGGCACTGACCCCGGCCGAGGGTCTGCGGGTGACCGCCACCCGGTCACGGCTGATGGCACCGTTGTCCGGCCAGGGCGGCATGGCACTGCTGGAACTCGACGCGCCCACTACCGAGGCGTTGATTGCCGACTTCCCACAGGTGACGCTCGGTATTTACAACTCACCACGGCAAACGGTGATCGCCGGGCCCACCGAGCAGATCGATGAGTTGATCACTCGCGTGCGCGCTAGGGACCGATTCGCCAGCCGGGTCAATATCGAAGTGGCCCCGCACAATCCGGCCATGGATGCTTTGCAGCCGGCGATGCGTTCGGAGCTGGCCGATCTGACCCCACGGACCCCCACCATCGGAATCATCTCCACCACCTACGCAGACTTGCACACCCAACCGGTCTTCGACGCCGAACACTGGGCCACCAACATGCGCAACCCCGTGCATTTCCAGCAGGCCATCGCTTCCGCCGGTAGCGGCGCCGACGGCGCCTACCACACCTTCATCGAAATCAGCGCACACCCGCTGCTGACCCAGGCCATCATCGACACTCTGCACAGCGCTCAACCCGGAGCCAGATACACCAGCCTCGGGACCCTGCAACGCGACACCGACGACGTCGTGACCTTCCGGACCAACCTCAACAAGGCCCACACCATCCACCCACCGCACACCCCCCACCCCCCCGAGCCACATCCGCCCATCCCCACCACCCCGTGGCAACACACCCGTCACTGGATCACCACCAAATATCCGGCCGGCTCTGTTGGATCGGCCCCCCGAGCGGGCACACTGCTCGGCCAACACACCACCGTCGCCACGGTCTCAGCGAGTCCGCCCTCCCACCTCTGGCAAGCAAGGCTGGCTCCGGACGCCAAGCCGTACCAGGGCGGTCATCGATTCCACCAAGTCGAGGTGGTCCCAGCTTCTGTTGTGCTGCACACAATCCTTTCCGCTGCAACAGAATTGGGCTACTCCGCGTTGTCCGAGGTCCGATTCGAGCAACCCATTTTCGCCGACCGGCCACGTCTAATCCAGGTCGTCGCCGACAACCGGGCGATCAGCCTGGCCTCGAGTCCGGCTGCCGGAACACCCTCAGACCGGTGGACGCGGCATGTTACCGCACAACTTTCCTCGTCACCGTCGGATTCGGCCAGCAGCTTGAACGAGCACCATCGCGCCAACGGGCAGCCGCCCGAACGTGCTCACCGCGACCTGATTCCCGACCTGGCCGAGCTGCTCGCAATGCGCGGCATCGATGGCCTGCCTTTCTCATGGACCGTCGCGTCGTGGACACAGCACTCGAGCAACCTCACGGTTGCGATCGATCTCCCCGAAGCTCTGCCCGAAGGGTCGACTGGGCCGCTCCTTGACGCCGCGGTGCACCTCGCCGCGCTATCGGACGTCGCTGATTCGCGGCTCTACGTGCCGGCAAGCATCGAGCAGATATCGCTCGGCGATGTCGTCACCGGGCCGCGTAGCTCGGTGACGCTGAACCGCACCGCTCACGACGACGACGGGATCACCGTCGATGTCACCGTTGCAGCCCACGGCGAAGTGCCGTCCCTGTCGATGAGGTCGCTTCGATACCGGGCTCTGGACTTTGGCCTAGACGTTGGTAGGGCGCAACCGCCCGCGTCGACCGGTCCGGTCGAGGCCTACTGTGATGCCACCAATTTCGTACACACGATCGACTGGCAACCGCAGACCGTTCCGGACGCGACGCACCCAGGGGCCGAACAGGTAACCCATCCAGGACCCGTCGCGATAATCGGCGATGACGGCGCAGCGCTGTGTGAGACCCTCGAAGGGGCGGGCTACCAGCCGGCCGTGATGTCCGATGGGGTGTCGCAGGCCCGCTACGTCGTTTACGTCGCGGATTCTGATCCGGCTGGCGCCGACGAGACCGACGTCGACTTCGCCGTCCGGATCTGTACCGAAATCACCGGTCTGGTGCGGACTCTCGCGGAACGCGATGCGGATAAGCCCGCGGCGCTATGGATCCTCACCCGCGGAGTTCACGAATCGGTCGCCCCGTCCGCGCTGCGCCAGAGTTTCCTGTGGGGCCTTGCCGGTGTCATCGCCGCCGAACATCCCGAGCTGTGGGGCGGACTGGTCGATCTCGCGATCAACGACGACTTAGGCGAATTCGGGCCGGCACTTGCCGAACTGCTTGCCAAACCAAGCAAGTCGATCTTGGTGCGTCGTGACGGCGTGGTGCTCGCCCCGGCCTTGGCTCCCGTCCGTGGCGAGCCGGCGCGCAAGTCCTTGCAGTGCAGGCCCGACGCGGCCTACCTCATCACCGGCGGCCTGGGCGCCCTTGGCCTGCTGATGGCCGATTGGCTCGCCGACCGCGGCGCTCATCGATTGGTGTTGACCGGCCGCACGCCATTGCCGCCACGGCGGGACTGGCAACTCGACACCCTCGACACCGAGCTGCGCCGGAGGATCGACGCGATCCGCGCCCTGGAAATGCGCGGGGTGACTGTCGAAGCCGTCGCCGCCGACGTCGGCTGCCGCGAAGACGTGCAGGCCCTGTTGGCCGCGCGCGACCGTGACGGAGCGGCACCGATCCGCGGGATCATCCACGCCGCGGGCATTACCAACGATCAATTGGTGACGAGCATGACCGGCGATGCGGTGCGACAGGTTATGTGGCCGAAGATCGGCGGCAGCCAGGTCCTACACGACGCATTTCCGCCCGGCAGCGTGGACTTCTTCTACTTGACCGCCTCGGCTGCCGGGATATTCGGCATTCCAGGGCAGGGTTCCTACGCCGCCGCCAATTCCTACTTGGACGCGCTGGCGCGGGCGCGCCGGCAACAGGGCTGCCACACCATGAGCCTCGACTGGGTAGCCTGGCGGGGGCTCGGATTGGCCGCGGACGCCCAGCTCGTCAGCGAAGAGCTAGCGCGAATGGGTTCGCGTGACATCACGCCGTCGGAGGCATTCACCGCTTGGGAATTCGTCGATGGCTACGACGTCGCGCAAGCGGTCGTGGTGCCCATGCCCGCTCCGGCGGGCGCCGATGGATCCGGTGCGAACGCTTACCTATTGCCGGCGCGGAACTGGTCGGTGATGGCAGCGACCGAGGTGCGATCCGAGCTCGAACAGGGGTTACGCCGCATCATTGCAGCCGAGCTGCGAGTGCCTGAGAAAGAGCTGGACACCGACCGCCCGTTCGCCGAGTTGGGTCTCAATTCCCTTATGGCAATGGCGATTCGGCGCGAGGCCGAGCAGTTTGTCGGCATCGAGTTGTCTGCCACCATGTTGTTCAACCACCCAACGGTCAAATCACTCGCCAGCTACCTTGCCAAACGTGTGGCACCGCACGATGTGTCACAAGACAACCAGATTTCCGCGCTATCCTCGTCGGCCGGAAGTGTGTTGGACAGTCTATTCGATCGCATCGAATCGGCGCCGCCTGAGGCCGAGAGGTCGGTGTGATGCGAACGGCTTTCAGCCGGATTTCCGGTATGACCGCGCAACAGCGCACCTCCCTAGCCGACGAGTTCGACAGGGTCTCTCGCATCGCCGTGGCCGAGCCGGTTGCGGTGGTTGGCATCGGCTGCCGCTTTCCGGGAGATGTGGATGGACCAGAGAGTTTCTGGGACTTTCTGGTCGCGGGCAGGAATGCGATCTCGACGGTGCCGGCAGATCGATGGGACGCAGAAGCGTTTTACCACCCCGACCCGCTAACACCGGGGCGGATGACGACGAAGTGGGGCGGCTTCGTCCCTGACGTCGCGGGCTTCGACGCCGAATTCTTCGGTATCACACCGCGGGAAGCCGCGGCGATGGACCCGCAGCAGCGAATGCTGCTGGAGGTTGCCTGGGAAGCACTCGAACATGCCGGCATACCACCGGATTCCCTCGGCGGCACCCGAACCGCCGTCATGATGGGGGTCTATTTCAACGAGTATCAGTCCATGTTGGCCGCCAGTCCGCAGAACGTAGACGCCTACAGCGGGACCGGAAATGCACACAGCATCACGGTGGGTCGCATCTCCTACCTGTTGGGATTACGGGGTCCGGCGGTCGCGGTGGACACCGCCTGCTCGTCGTCGTTGGTGGCTGTGCACCTGGCGTGTCAGAGTCTGAGGCTGCGCGAGACCGATCTGGCTCTCGCCGGTGGAGTGAGTATCACCCTTCGCCCAGAGACCCAAATCGCTATCTCTGCCTGGGGATTGCTGTCCCCGCAGGGCCGGTGTGCCGCATTCGATGCGGCGGCAGACGGATTTGTGCGCGGTGAGGGCGCCGGAGTGGTAGTGCTCAAGCGGTTGACGGACGCGGTGCGCGACGGCGACCAGGTGCTGGCGGTGGTGCGCGGTTCGGCAGTCAACCAGGACGGCAGGTCCAATGGCGTAACGGCGCCGAATACGGCAGCCCAGTGCGATGTGATCGCCGATGCCTTGCGATCCGGCGATGTGGCGCCTGACAGCGTGAATTACGTAGAGGCCCATGGAACCGGCACGGTGCTGGGCGACCCGATCGAATTCGAGGCCCTGGCCGCCACGTATGGCCACGGCGGGGACGCATGCGCGTTGGGTGCGGTGAAAACCAACATCGGTCATCTGGAGGCGGCCGCCGGGATCGCGGGGTTCATCAAGGCGACGCTGGCGGTACAACGCGCGACGATCCCGCCGAATCTGCATTTCTCGCAATGGAATCCAGCTATCGATGCCGCGTCGACCAGGTTTTTCGTTCCCACGCAGAACTCCCCGTGGCCAACCGCGGAGGGGCCGCGCCGGGCGGCGGTGTCGTCGTTCGGATTGGGCGGGACGAACGCACACGTGATCATCGAGCAAGGTAGCGAGCTGGCTCCGGTATCCGAAGGCGGCGAGGACACCGGGGTGTCGACGTTGGTGGTGACGGGTAAGACGGCCCAGCGGATGGCCGCGACGGCGCAGGTGCTGGCCGACTGGATGGAAGGTCCGGGCGCCGAGGTGGCCGTAGCTGATGTCGCCCACACGGTCAACCATCACCGGGCCCGCCAAGCCACGTTCGGCACCGTCGTAGCCCGTGACCGCGCCCAGGCGATAGCCGGACTGCGCGCGCTGGCCGCCGGCCAACACGCTCCCGGAGTGGTGAGCCACCAGGACGGTTCGCCGGGGCCGGGCACCGTATTCGTCTACTCCGGCCGCGGCTCGCAGTGGGCCGGGATGGGTCGCCAATTGTTGGCCGACGAGCCGGCTTTCGCCGCCGCGGTCGCCGAGCTGGAACCGGTGTTTGTCGAGCAAGCCGGCTTCTCGCTGCGCGACGTGATCGCCACCGGCAAGGAGCTAGTCGGTATCGAGCAGATCCAGCTTGGCCTGATCGGCATGCAACTGACATTGACTGAGCTATGGCGCTCCTACGGGGTGCAGCCCGACCTGGTGATCGGCCACTCCATGGGCGAGGTGGCCGCCGCCGTGGTCGCCGGAGCGCTGACTCCGGCCGAGGGTCTGCGGGTGACCGCCACCCGCGCACGGTTGATGGCGCCATTGTCCGGCCAGGGCGGCATGGCACTGCTGGGACTCGATGCTGCGGCCACCGAAGCGTTAATCGCGGACTACCCGCAGGTGACAGTGGGGATCTACAACTCGCCGCGGCAGACCGTGATCGCCGGGCCGACCGAACAAATCGATGAGTTGATCGCCCGGGTGCGCGCGCAAAACCGGTTTGCCAGTCGGGTCAATATCGAAGTCGCCCCGCACAATCCGGCCATGGATGCGCTGCAGCCGGCGATGCGTTCGGAGCTGGCCGATCTGACCCCACGGACCCCCACCATCGGAATCATCTCCACCACCTACGCAGACTTGCACACCCAACCGATCTTCGACGCCGAACACTGGGCCACCAACATGCGCAACCCCGTGCGCTTCCAGCAGGCCATCGCTTCCGCCGGTAGCGGCGCCGACGGCGCCTACCACACCTTCATCGAGATCAGCGCACACCCGCTGCTGACCCAGGCGATTGCCGACACCTTGGAAGACGCGCACCGCCCAACCAAGTCCGCAGCGAAATACTTGAGCATTGGCACCTTGCAGCGTGATGCCGATGACACGGTCACCTTCCGCACCAACCTCTACACCGCCGACATCGCCCACCCACCGCATACCTGTCACCCGCCCGAGCCGCACCCCACCATCCCCACCACACCCTGGCAACACACCCACCACTGGATCGCCACCACGCACCCGAGCACGGCAGCGCCAGAAGATCCGGGCAGCAATAAGGTTGTGGTGAACGGACAATCGACATCCGAGAGCCGTGCGCTCGAAGACTGGTGCCACCAGCTGGCCTGGCCGATCCGCCCGGCAGTCAGCGCCGACCCGCCCAGCACCGCCGCCTGGCTCGTGGTGGCAGACAACGAACTCTGCCACGAGCTGGCCCGTGCGGCCGATTCTCGGGTAGACAGCCTCTCGCCGCCGGCGCTCGCAGCAGGCAGCGATCCGGCCGCACTGCTCGACGCGCTGCGCGGTGTGGACAACGTGCTCTACGCTCCACCCGTCCCCGGTGAACTCCTCGATATTGAATCGGCCTACCAGGTTTTCCACGCAACGCGACGGCTAGCCGCCGCGATGGTCGCCAGCAGCGCCACGGCTATTTCCCCGCCGAAGTTGTTCATCATGACCCGCAACGCCCAGCCCATCTCGGAAGGCGACCGAGCCAACCCTGGCCACGCTGTGCTGTGGGGTCTCGGCCGGTCGCTGGCACTAGAGCATCCTGAAATCTGGGGCGGCATAATCGATCTCGACGATTCGATGCCCGCAGAGCTGGCCGTGCGGCATGTGCTGACTGCAGCCCACGGTACCGACGGGGAGGATCAGGTCGTATACCGGTCGGGCGCACGCCATGTACCCCGGCTGCAGAGGCGAACTCTTCCGGGGAAACCGGTCACGTTGAATGCCGACGCCAGCCAGCTCGTCATCGGTGCGACCGGCAACATCGGACCGCATCTCATCCGACAGCTCGCGCGGATGGGGGCTAAGACAATCGTCGCGATGGCTCGCAAGCCCGGCGCGCTCGATGAGTTGACCCAATGTCTCGCTGCGACCGGAACAGATCTCATCGCGGTGGCCGCCGATGCGACCGATCCCGCCGCCATGCAAACCCTGTTCGACCGATTCGGCACGGAGCTACCGCCCCTGGAGGGAATCTATCTGGCGGCCTTTGCGGGCCGCCCAGCGCTGCTGAGCGAGATGACCGACGACGACGTGACCACCATGTTTCGTCCCAAGTTGGACGCCTTGGCGTTGTTGCACCGACTGTCACTGAAGAGCCCAGTGCGCCACTTCGTTTTGTTCTCTTCGGTGTCAGGTCTGCTGGGTTCTCGATGGCTCGCCCATTACACCGCGACCAGCGCCTTCCTGGACAGCTTCGCCGGCGCGCGTCGCACCATGGGCCTGCCGGCCACCGTCGTCGACTGGGGACTGTGGAAGTCGCTGGCCGATGTGCAAAAAGACGCGACTCAAATCAGCGCGGAATCCGGGCTGCAACCCATGGCTGACGAGGTGGCCATCGGCGCGCTACCGCTGGTGATGAACCCCGATGCGGCAGTCGCGACCGTGGTGGTTGCCGCGGACTGGCCCTTGTTGGCCGCGGCATATCGAACGCGGGGAGCCCTTCGCATAGTCGACGACCTGTTGCCGGCACCGGAAGACGTCGGGAAGGGCGAAAGCGAATTCCGCACATCGTTGCGTAGCTGCCCGGCGGAGAAACGACGGGACATGTTGTTCGACCATGTGGGCGCCTTGGCCGCCACGGTGATGGGAATGCCGCCCACGGAGCCGCTCGATCCGTCGGCCGGCTTCTTCCAACTCGGCATGGACTCGCTAATGAGCGTGACACTTCAGCGGGCGTTGTCGGAAAGCCTGGGCGAGTTCTTGCCGGCGTCCGTGGTTTTCGACTATCCGACCGTTTACAGCCTCACCGACTACCTGGCCACCGTCCTGCCTGAGCTCCTCGAAATTGGGGCAACCGCAGTCGCAACCCAGCAAGCCACCGACTCCTACCACGAACTGACCGAAGCCGAGTTGTTGGAACAACTTTCGGAACGACTAAGAGGAACACAATGACCGCAGCGACACCAGATCGCCGAGCGATCATCACCGAGGCGCTGCACAAGATCGATGATCTCACGGCGCGCCTGGAAATCGCCGAAAAATCCAGCAGCGAACCGATCGCGGTGATCGGCATGGGTTGCCGGTTCCCGGGCGGGGTCAACAACCCCGAACAGTTCTGGGATTTGTTGTGCGCCGGCCGAAGCGGCATCGTCCGGGTTCCCGCGCAGCGGTGGGACGCCGACGCCTACTACTGTGATGATCACACCGTGCCGGGGACCATCTGCAGCACCGAAGGCGGTTTTCTCACCAGCTGGCAGCCAGATGAGTTCGATGCGGAGTTCTTCTCAATCTCCCCGCGCGAAGCGGCGGCGATGGACCCGCAGCAGCGATTGTTGATTGAAGTTGCGTGGGAAGCGCTAGAAGACGCGGGCGTCCCGCAACACACCATTCGCGGTACGCAAACCTCGGTATTCGTCGGTGTCACCGCCTACGACTACATGCTCACGCTGGCGGGCCGGCTACGACCTGTTGACCTCGACGCGTACATCCCAACCGGGAACTCGGCGAACTTCGCCGCCGGACGGCTGGCCTACATCCTCGGGGCACGCGGACCCGCGGTGGTCATCGACACGGCCTGCTCATCGTCGTTGGTGGCGGTGCACCTGGCATGCCAGAGCCTGCGCGGGCGGGAAAGCGATATGGCGTTGGTGGGTGGAACCAACCTTTTGCTGAGCCCGGGACCCAGCATCGCTTGCTCGCGATGGGGGATGCTGTCACCGGAGGGGCGGTGCAAGACCTTCGATGCGTCCGCCGATGGGTACGTGCGCGGCGAGGGTGCCGCGGTGGTGGTGCTCAAGCGGCTGGATGACGCGGTGCGCGACGGCAACCGCATTCTTGCCGTGGTACGCGGTTCGGCGGTCAACCAGGACGGTGCCAGCAGCGGAGTGACCGTTCCCAACGGGCCAGCGCAACAGGCGTTGCTCGCCAAAGCATTGACGTCGTCGAAGTTGACAGCGGCCGATATCGACTACGTCGAGGCCCATGGAACTGGTACTCCGCTGGGCGACCCGATCGAACTCGATTCACTGAGTAAGGTTTTCAGCGATCGAGCGGGTTCGGATCAGTTGGTGATTGGATCGGTGAAGACCAATCTCGGTCACCTGGAAGCGGCGGCCGGTGTCGCCGGGCTGATGAAAGCCGTGCTCGCGGTACACAACGGCTACATTCCGCGGCATCTTAACTTCCACCAGCTGACACCACATGCAAGTGAGGCCGCATCTCGGCTGAGGATCGCCGCCGATGGTATTGACTGGCCAACCACCGGTCGACCTCGCCGGGCGGGGGTGTCGTCGTTCGGCGTCAGTGGGACGAATGCACACGTGGTGATCGAGCAGGCACCCGATCCGATGGCCGCTGCGGGAACGGAGCCGCAGCGCGGCCCCGTTCCCGCGGTGTCGACGCTGGTGGTGTTCGGCAAGACCGCACCGCGGGTGGCTGCGACGGCATCGGTGCTGGCAGATTGGCTGGACGGCCCCGGCGCGGCGGTGCCGCTGGCCGATGTCGCGCACACCCTCAACCATCACCGGGCCCGTCAGACCAGGTTCGGCACGGTAGCCGCTGTCGATCGGCGCCAAGCGGTGATCGGGTTACGCGCGCTGGCCGCGGGTCAATCCGCCCCCGGGGTGGTGGCACCCCGCGAAGGCTCCATCGGAGGCGGCACGGTGTTCGTCTACTCGGGACGAGGATCGCAGTGGGCCGGAATGGGGCGCCAACTGCTGGCCGACGAGCCGGCATTCGCCGCTGCCATCGCCGAACTGGAGCCGGAATTCGTTGCTCAAGGCGGGTTTTCGCTGCGCGACGTGATCGCCGGCGGAAAAGAGTTGGTTGGCATCGAACAGATCCAGCTGGGACTGATCGGGATGCAGCTGGCGCTGACCGCGTTGTGGCGCTCATACGGCGTGACACCCGATGCGGTGATAGGTCACTCGATGGGCGAAGTGGCCGCCGCGGTGGTGGCCGGGGCGCTGACCCCGGCCCAGGGATTACGGGTGACCGCGGTCCGGTCGAGGCTGATGGCGCCGCTGTCCGGGCAGGGCACGATGGCGTTGCTGGAACTCGACGCCGAAGCCACTGAGGCGCTGATTGCCGACTACCCCGAGGTGAGCCTGGGGATCTATGCCTCCCCACGCCAAACCGTGATTTCCGGGCCGCCGCTATTGATCGACGAGCTCATCGACAAGGTGCGCCAACAGAACGGCTTCGCTACCCGAGTCAACATCGAGGTGGCCCCCCACAACCCGGCCATGGATGCACTGCAACCGGCGATGCGTTCGGAATTGGCCGATCTCACCCCGCAACCGCCGACCATCCCGATCATCTCCACCACCTACGCCGACCTCGGCATTTCCCTGGGTTCCGGCCCCAGGTTCGACGCCGAGCACTGGGCAACCAACATGCGCAACCCGGTACGGTTCCACCAGGCCATCGCTCATGCCGGCGCCGATCACCACACCTTCATCGAGATCAGCGCCCACCCGCTGCTGACCCACTCGATCAGCGACACCCTGCGCGCCAGCTACGATGTCGACAACTATCTGAGCATCGGCACCTTGCAACGCGACGCTCACGACACCCTCGAGTTCCACACGAACCTCAACACGACCCACACCACCCATCCCCCCCAGACTCCCCACCCCCCCGAACCCCACCCCGTGCTGCCCACCACCCCATGGCAGCACACCCAGCACTGGATCACCGCCACGTCGGCCGCTTACCACAGGCCCGACACCCACCCGTTGCTTGGCGTCGGTGTCACCGACCCCACTAACGGCACCCGGGTTTGGGAAAGCGAGCTCGACCCTGATCTGCTGTGGCTCGCCGATCACGTCATCGACGATCTCGTTGTGCTGCCCGGGGCGGCCTACGCTGAGATCGCGCTGGCGGCGGCGACCGACACCTTCGCAGTCGAGCAAGATCAGCCCTGGATGATCAGCGAGCTCGACCTTCGGCAGATGCTGCATGTGACCCCAGGCACCGTGTTGGTCACCACGCTCACCGGCGACGAGCAGCGATGCCAGGTCGAAATACGCACCCGCAGCGGGTCTTCGGGATGGACCACCCACGCCACCGCCACCGTTGCCCGCGCCGAGCCGTTAGCACCGCTGGATCACGAAGGACAGCGGCGCGAGGTAACCACTGCCGACCTCGAGGACCAACTGGATCCCGACGACCTGTATCAGCGCCTGCGCGGCGCCGGCCAACAGCACGGACCCGCGTTTCAAGGCATCGTGGGGCTGGCCGTCACGCAAGCTGGCGTGGCCCGTGCGCAAGTACGGCTACCCGCATCGGCCAGAACGGGTTCCCGTGAGTTCATGCTGCACCCGGTGATGATGGATATCGCGTTGCAGACACTGGGAGCCACCCGGACGGCGACCGATCTGGCCGGCGGCCAGGACGCCCGGCAGGGCCCATCTTCCAACTCGGCCTTGGTGGTACCGGTGCGTTTCGCCGGTGTCCACGTGTACGGCGATATCACCCGCGGGGTTCGCGCGGTCGGCTCTCTGGCCGCAGCCGGTGACCGGCTGGTCGGCGAGGTAGTCCTGACCGACGCGAATGGCCAACCGCTGCTGGTCGTCGATGAAGTCGAGATGGCGGTGCTCGGATCCGGCAGTGGCGCAACGGAACTCACCAACCGCCTATTCATGTTGGAGTGGGAGCCCGCACCGCTGGAAAAGACCGCCGAGGCTACGGGTGCCCTGTTGCTGATCGGTGACCCCGCCGCGGGTGACCCGCTGCTGCCCGCGCTGCAGTCGTCGCTGCGCGACCGCATCACCGACCTCGAGCTGGCATCCGCGGCCGACGAAGCCACGCTGCGCGCGGCGATCAGCCGAACCTCCTGGGACGGGATCGTTGTGGTCTGTCCGCCCCGAGCGAACGACGAATCGATGCCGGACGAGGCTCAACTGGAGTTGGCACGCACACGCACGCTGCTGGTCGCCAGCGTGGTCGAGACCGTGACGCGAATGGGTGCCCGCAAGAGCCCCCGACTGTGGATCGTCACCCGTGGCGCTGCACAGTTCGACGCAGGCGAGTCGGTCACGTTGGCGCAGACCGGCCTACGTGGCATCGCACGGGTGCTGACATTTGAGCATTCGGAGTTGAATACCACCCTCGTAGATATCGAACCGGACGGCACCGGCTCGCTGGCCGCCCTGGCCGAGGAGTTGCTTGCCGGTTCCGAGGCCGACGAGGTCGCCTTGCGCGACGGTCAACGCTATGTCAACCGGCTGGTGCCCGCACCCACCACGACCAGTGGTGATCTCGCCGCCGAAGCTCGCCACCAGGTGGTGAACCTGGACAGCTCGGGCGCTTCCAGGGCAGCTGTCCGACTGCAGATCGATCAACCCGGACGGCTGGACGCACTAAACGTTCACGAGGTGAAACGGGGCAGACCGCAAGGCGATCAAGTCGAGGTTCGCGTCGTCGCCGCCGGACTCAACTTCAGCGACGTGCTCAAAGCGATGGGCGTGTATCCGGGACTCGACGGTGCCGCGCCGGTGATCGGCGGCGAATGTGTCGGCTACGTGACGGCCATCGGTGACGAGGTTGACGGCGTCGAGGTCGGACAGCGAGTTATCGCATTCGGCCCTGGCACATTCGGGACCCATCTGGGGACCATCGCCGATCTCGTCGTCCCAATTCCGGACACGCTAGCCGACAACGAGGCGGCCACGTTCGGCGTCGCCTATCTCACCGCCTGGCACTCGCTGTGCGAGGTCGGGCGCCTATCCCCCGGCGAACGCGTGCTCATCCATTCCGCCACCGGCGGTGTTGGAATGGCGGCGGTCTCGATCGCGAAGATGATCGGCGCCCGCATCTACACGACGGCCGGTTCGGACGCCAAACGGGAAATGCTTTCCAGGCTCGGTGTCGAGTACGTCGGCGACTCGCGAAGCGTGGATTTCGCTGACGAGATCCTCGAGCTGACAGACGGCTACGGTGTGGACGTCGTTCTCAATTCGCTGGCGGGCGAGGCGATTCAACGCGGCGTGCAGATCCTTGCGCCCGGTGGCCGGTTCATCGAACTGGGCAAGAAGGACGTCTACGCCGATGCCAGCTTGGGCTTGGCCGCGCTAGCCAAGAGCGCGTCCTTCTCCGTGGTCGACCTCGACCTGAATCTCAAGCTGCAGCCGGCGCGCTACCGCCAACTCCTGCAACACATCCTGCAGCACGTGGCGGATGGCAAACTCGAGGTACTTCCCGTCACCGCATTTAGCCTGCACGATGCGGCCGACGCATTCCGGCTTATGGCATCCGGTAAACACACCGGCAAGATCGTCATCTCGATACCCCAGCACGGCAGCATCGAGGCGATCGCTGCCCCGCCACCACTTCCTCTGGTCAGCCGCGACGGCGGCTACCTCATCGTCGGCGGTATGGGTGGTCTCGGATTCGTCGTCGCGCGCTGGCTGGCTGAGCAAGGTGCGGGACTGATTGTCCTCAACGGACGCTCGGCCCCCAGCGACGAGGTGGCAGCCGCTATCGCGGAGCTGAACGCCTCCGGTAGCCGGATCGAGGTGATCACCGGCGACATCACCGAGCCAGACACCGCCGAGCGGCTGGTGCGGGCGGTCGAAGACGCCGGGTTCCGGCTGGCCGGGGTGGTGCACAGCGCGATGGTTCTCGCCGACGAGATCGTGTTGAACATGACCGATTCCGCCGCTCGGCGAGTGTTCGCCCCGAAGGTCACCGGCAGCTGGCGGCTTCATGTGGCCACCGCCGCGCGCGACGTCGACTGGTGGCTGACCTTCTCCTCGGCCGCCGCGCTGCTGGGCACTCCCGGGCAGGGCGCGTACGCCGCCGCCAACTCGTGGGTCGACGGCCTGGTCGCGCATCGGCGCTCGGCCGGACTTCCCGCTGTCGGGATCAACTGGGGCCCGTGGGCCGACGTTGGACGCGCGCAGTTCTTCAAAGACCTCGGGGTGGAGATGATCAACGCCGAGCAGGGGCTTGCCGCCATGCAGGCGGTACTCACCGCCGATCGCGGGCGCACCGGTGTGTTCAGCCTCGACGCGCGGCAGTGGTTCCAATCGTTCCCCGCTGTGGCGGGGTCCTCGCTGTTCGCGAAGCTGCATGACTCGGCGGCCCGCAAAAGTGGGCAGCGGCGCGGCGGGGGCGCGATTCGCGCTCAGCTAGACGCCCTCGACGCGGCCGAACGCCCAGGCCACCTCGCGTCCGCGATCGCCGACGAGATCCGTGCGGTGCTGCGCTCAGGCGATCCCATCGATCACCACCGACCGCTGGAAACCCTGGGACTCGACTCGCTGATGGGCCTGGAATTGCGCAATCGGCTGGAAGCAAGTCTGGGCATCACGTTGCCGGTCGCGTTGGTGTGGGCATACCCGACGATCAGCGATCTCGCGACCGCCCTGTGCGAACGAATGGACTACGCGACACCCGCGGCTGCGCAGGAGATTTCCGATACAGAACCCGAACTGTCCGACGAGGAGATGGATTTGCTCGCCGATCTGGTTGACGCCAGCGAGCTGGAAGCTGCGACGCGAGGCGAGTCATGACAAGTCTGGCGGAGCGCGCGGCGCAACTGTCGCCGAACGCGCGAGCGGCCCTGGCGCGCGAGCTCGTCCGTGCGGGTACGACCTTCCCGACCGACATCTGCGAGCCGGTGGCGGTGGTGGGCATCGGCTGTCGCTTTCCGGGGAATGTGACTGGGCCAGAGAGCTTTTGGCAGCTACTGGCCGACGGTGTGGACACAATCGAGCAGGTGCCGCCTGATCGGTGGGATGCGGACGCGTTCTACGATCCCGATCCTTCGGCGTCGGGTCGGATGACGACGAAATGGGGTGGTTTCGTTTCCGATGTCGACGCGTTCGACGCCGACTTTTTCGGAATCACTCCTCGGGAAGCCGTGGCGATGGACCCGCAGCATCGGATGCTGCTCGAGGTTGCCTGGGAAGCGTTGGAGCACGCGGGTATTCCGCCGGATTCCTTGAGCGGCACTCGAACCGGCGTGATGATGGGTCTGTCGTCGTGGGACTACACGATCGTCAATATCGAGCGCAGAGCCGACATCGACGCGTACCTGAGCACCGGAACCCCGCACTGTGCCGCGGTGGGGCGGATCGCGTATCTGTTGGGATTGCGTGGTCCGGCCGTCGCCGTAGATACCGCTTGTTCGTCGTCGCTGGTGGCAATTCACTTGGCGTGTCAGAGCCTTCGCCTGCGTGAAACCGACGTGGCATTGGCGGGCGGGGTGCAGCTCACCTTGTCACCGTTCACCGCCATCGCGCTGTCCAAGTGGTCGGCGCTGTCACCGACCGGCCGATGCAACAGCTTCGACGCCAACGCGGATGGATTCGTGCGCGGCGAGGGCTGCGGCGTGGTGGTGCTCAAGCGGTTGGCCGACGCGGTGCGCGACCAGGACCGGGTGCTTGCGGTGGTCCGCGGTTCGGCAACTAACTCCGATGGTCGGTCCAACGGCATGACCGCACCGAACGCGCTGGCGCAGCGTGACGTGATCACATCCGCCCTCAAGCTTGCGGATGTTACCCCTGACAGCGTGAACTATGTCGAAACACACGGCACCGGAACGGTGTTGGGGGACCCCATCGAGTTCGAGTCGCTGGCGGCCACTTATGGCCTGGGTAAAGGCCAGGGCGAGAGCCCGTGCGCATTGGGGTCGGTCAAGACCAACATCGGCCACCTGGAGGCGGCCGCCGGTGTGGCTGGATTCATCAAGGCGGTGCTGGCGGTGCAACGTGGGCACATTCCCCGCAACTTGCACTTCACCCGGTGGAACCCGGCCATCGACGCGTCGGCGACGCGGCTGTTCGTGCCGACCGAAAGCGCCCCGTGGCCGGCGGCTGCCGGTCCACGCAGGGCTGCGGTGTCATCGTTCGGCCTCAGCGGGACCAACGCGCACGTGGTGGTCGAGCAGGCACCCGACACCGCAGTAGCCGCAGCCGGCGGCATGCCGTATGTTTCGGCGCTGAACGTCTCCGGCAAGACGGCCGCGCGGGTGGCGTCGGCGGCGGCGGTGCTGGCCGACTGGATGTCGGGGCCGGGCGCGGCGGCACCACTGGCCGACGTGGCACACACGTTGAACCGGCACCGGGCCCGGCACGCCAAGTTCGCCACCGTCATCGCGCGTGACCGCGCCGAGGCGATCGCGGGGTTGCGAGCGCTGGCGGCCGGACAACCACGCGTTGGGGTGGTGGATTGCGACCAGCATGCCGGTGGGCCTGGCCGGGTTTTTGTGTATTCGGGTCAGGGCTCGCAGTGGGCGTCGATGGGCCAGCAGTTGCTGGCCAACGAACCGGCGTTCGCCAAGGCGGTAGCCGAGCTGGATCCGATATTCGTTGACCAGGTTGGCTTTTCGCTGCAGCAAACGCTTATCGACGGCGACGAGGTGGTGGGCATCGACCGCATCCAGCCGGTGCTGGTCGGGATGCAGTTGGCGCTGACCGAGTTATGGCGGTCCTATGGGGTGATTCCAGATGCCGTGATCGGGCACTCGATGGGTGAGGTGTCGGCGGCAGTGGTGGCCGGCGCGTTGACGCCCGAGCAGGGCTTGCGGGTCATCACCACCCGGTCGCGGTTGATGGCGCGGCTGTCGGGGCAGGGAGCGATGGCGCTGCTCGAGCTGGATGCCGACGCCGCCGAGGCGCTGATTGCCGGCTATCCGCAGGTGACGCTGGCGGTGCATGCGTCACCGCGCCAGACGGTGATCGCCGGGCCGCCCGAGCAGGTGGACACGGTGATCGCGGCGGTAGCGACGCAAAACCGGTTGGCGCGCCGCGTCGAAGTCGACGTGGCCTCCCATCACCCGATCATCGATCCCATACTGCCCGAGTTGCGAAGCGCGTTAGCGGATTTGACTCCGCAGCCGCCGAGCATCCCGATCATTTCCACTACGTACGAAAGCGCGCAGCCGGTGGCGGATGCCGACTATTGGTCGGCCAACCTGCGCAACCCGGTGCGATTCCACCAGGCCGTCACCGCCGCCGGTGTCGACCACAACACCTTCATCGAAATCAGCCCTCACCCCGTGCTCACGCACGCACTCACCGACACCCTGGATCCGGACGGCAGCCATACAGTCATGTCGACGATGAACCGCGAACTGGACCAGACGCTGTATTTCCACGCCCAACTCGCCGCGGTCGGTGTGGCTGCGTCCGAGCACACCACCGGTCGCCTTGTCGACCTGCCCCCCACAACGTGGCACCATCAGCGATTCTGGGTCACGGATCGTTCGGCGATGTCCGAGCTGGCCGCGACCCACCCGCTCCTGGGCGCGCACATCGAGATGCCGCGCAACGGAGACCATGTCTGGCAGACCGATGTCGGCACCGAGGTCTGTCCCTGGTTGGCAGACCACAAGGTGTTCGGTCAACCCATCATGCCGGCCGCGGGGTTCGCCGAGATCGCCTTGGCGGCGGCCAGCGAAGCCCTCGGCACAGCCGCCGACGCCGTCGCACCCAACATCGTGATCAACCAGTTCGAGGTGGAGCAGATGCTGCCCCTCGACGGCCACACGCCGCTAACGACGCAGTTAATTCGCGGCGGGGACAGCCAGATTCGGGTCGAGATCTATTCCCGCACGCGTGGCGGAGAGTTCTGCCGACACGCCACGGCCAAGGTTGAACAATCGCCGCGCGAATGTGCGCACGCGCACCCGGAAGCCCAAGGTCCCGCCACCGGGACAACAGTGTCGCCGGCCGATTTTTATGCCCTGCTCCGCCAAACCGGCCAACACCATGGTCCGGCGTTCGCGGCCTTAAGCCGGATCGTGCGCCTGGCCGATGGTTCCGCGGAAACCGAGATCAGCATTCCCGACGAGGCGCCGCGCCATCCCGGGTATCGGCTGCACCCCGTGGTATTGGATGCGGCATTGCAAAGCGTGGGTGCCGCGATACCCGACGGCGAGATCGCGGGGTCGGCGGAAGCCAGCTATCTGCCAGTGTCGTTCGAGACCATCCGGGTGTACCGCGACATCGGTCGGCACGTCAGGTGTCGTGCCCACCTGACAAACCTCGACGGCGGCACCGGAAAGATGGGCAGGATCGTCCTAATCAACGACGCCGGCCACATAGCGGCCGAAGTGGACGGCATCTATCTGCGTCGTGTCGAACGCCGTGCGGTACCCCTGCCACTAGAGCAGAAGATCTTCGATGCCGAATGGACCGAAAGCCCGATCGCAGCCGTGCCGGCTCCGGAGCCAGCTGCCGAGACGACGCGGGGAAGTTGGCTGGTACTCGCCGATGCAACGGTGGATGCGCCAGGCAAGGCCCAGGCCAAGTCGATGGCCGACGACTTCGTGCAGCAGTGGCGCTCGCCGATGCGGCGGGTGCACACCGCCGATATCCACGACGAATCGGCGGTGCTGGCCGCATTTGCAGAAACGGCAGGCGATCCCGAGCACCCGCCGGTTGGCGTGGTGGTGTTCGTCGGCGGTGCCTCGAGTCGACTGGACGACGAGCTGGCGGCGGCGCGCGACACGATGTGGTCGATCACCACGGTGGTTCGTGCGGTCGTCGGCACGTGGCACGGCCGATCACCGCGGCTATGGCTGGTCACCGGGGGCGGACTTTCCGTTGCCGACGACGAGCCGGGAACACCCGCGGCGGCTTCCTTGAAAGGGCTGGTGCGGGTGCTCGCCTTCGAGCACCCGGACATGCGCACCACCCTGGTCGATCTGGACATCACACAAGACCCGCTGACCGCGCTGAGCGCGGAACTGCGGAATGCCGGGAGTGGGTCGCGCCATGATGACGTGATCGCGTGGCGCGGCGAGCGCAGGTTCGTCGAACGGCTGTCGCGCGCCACGATCGATGTATCCAAAGGGCATCCGGTGGTGCGCCAGGGAGCGTCGTACGTCGTCACCGGCGGCCTCGGCGGTCTCGGCCTGGTCGTCGCTCGTTGGCTGGTGGACCGCGGCGCCGGCCGGGTGGTGCTGGGTGGCCGCAGCGATCCCACTGACGAGCAGTGCAACGTCCTGGCCGAACTGCAGACCCGCGCCGAGATCGTGGTTGTCCGTGGCGACGTGGCATCGCCGGGGGTGGCAGAAAAGCTGATTGAGACGGCCCGACAGTCTGGGGGCCAATTGCGCGGCGTCGTGCACGCCGCCGCGGTCATCGAAGACAGCCTGGTGTTCTCTATGAGCAGGGACAACCTAGAACGGGTGTGGGCACCCAAGGCCACCGGTGCGCTGCGCATGCACGAAGCCACCGCTGACTGCGAGCTCGACTGGTGGCTCGGATTCTCTTCCGCCGCTTCGCTATTGGGTTCTCCCGGGCAAGCGGCCTACGCGTGCGCCAGCGCGTGGCTGGACGCGCTGGTCGGATGGCGCAGGGCATCCGGCCTGCCGGCCGCGGTGATCAACTGGGGTCCGTGGTCGGAGGTAGGCGTCGCCCAGGCCTTGGTGGGCAGTGTTCTCGACACGATCAGTGTCGCAGAAGGCATCGAGGCTCTCGACTCATTGCTTGCCGCCGACCGGATCCGCACTGGAGTGGCTCGGCTGCGTGCCGATCGGGCCCTGGTCGCATTCCCGGAGATCCGCAGCATCAGCTACTTCACCCAGGTGGTCGAGGAGCTGGACTCGGCGGGTGACCTCGGCGACTGGGGCGGGCCCGACGCGCTTGCCGACCTCGACCCGGGCGAGGCGCGGCGCGCGGTGACCGAGCGGATGTGTGCGCGCATCGCTGCGGTGATGGGCTACACTGACCAGTCGACTGTCGAACCCGCCGTGCCCTTGGACAAGCCCCTGACCGAGCTGGGGCTGGATTCTCTGATGGCGGTACGAATACGCAACGGCGCGCGGGCGGATTTCGGCGTGGAACCGCCGGTAGCGCTGATACTGCAAGGCGCGTCCTTGCATGACCTGACGGCGGACTTAATGCGCCAACTCGGGCTCAATGATCCCGATCCGGCGCTCAACAACGCTGACACTATTCGCGACCGGGCGCGCCAGCGCGCGGCAGCGCGACACGGAGCCGCGATGCGGCGCCGACCTAAACCTGAAGTACAGGGAGGATAAGACCTGTGAGCATCCCCGAGAACGCGATCGCGGTGGTCGGCATGGCCGGCCGATTTCCGGGCGCCAAGGATGTTTCGGCGTTCTGGAGCAACCTTCGGCGCGGTAAGGAGTCGATCGTCACCCTGTCCGAACAGGAGCTGCGCGACGCCGGCGTCAGCGACAAGACGCTGGCCGATCCGGCGTATGTGCGTCGCGCCCCGCTTCTTGACGGGATCGACGAGTTCGACGCCGGCTTCTTCGGGTTCCCGCCGCTGGCCGCGCAGGTGCTGGATCCCCAACACCGGTTGTTCCTGCAGTGTGCATGGCATGCGCTCGAGGACGCGGGCGCTGACCCCGCACGGTTCGACGGCTCGATCGGCGTATACGGAACCAGCTCCCCCAGCGGCTATCTGCTGCACAACCTGCTGTCGCATCGCGACCCGAACGCTGTGTTGGCCGAGGGACTCAACTTCGACCAGTTCAGCCTGTTCTTGCAGAATGACAAGGACTTTCTGGCAACCCGGATTTCGCACGCGTTCAACCTGCGCGGGCCGAGCATCGCGGTGCAAACCGCGTGTTCATCGTCGCTGGTAGCGGTGCATCTGGCCTGCCTGAGCCTGCTATCCGGCGAATGCGACATGGCGTTGGCCGGCGGGTCGTCGCTATGCATCCCGCACCGTGTCGGCTACTTCACCTCACCGGGATCGATGGTGTCGGCGGTGGGCCACTGTCGGCCCTTCGACGTGCGGGCCGACGGCACGGTCTTCGGCAGCGGTGTCGGGTTGGTGGTGCTCAAGCCGCTGGCGGCCGCCATCGACGCCGGAGACCGGATTCACGCCGTCATCCGCGGATCGGCGATCAACAACGACGGATCGGCGAAGATGGGGTATGCGGCGCCCAACCCGGCCGCTCAAGCCGATGTCATCGCCGAAGCCCATGCGGTGTCCGGCATCGATTCGTCGACCGTGAGCTATGTCGAGTGCCACGGAACCGGCACCCCGCTCGGTGATCCTATCGAAATCCAGGGCCTGCGAGCGGCGTTCGAGGTGTCGCAGACGAGCCGTTCGGCCCCTTGTGTTCTGGGGTCGGTCAAGTCGAACATCGGCCACCTGGAAGTTGCTGCCGGCATCGCGGGTCTGATCAAAACGATTCTGTGCCTAAAGAACAAGGCACTACCCGCGACGCTGCACTACACCAGCCCGAACCCGGAACTGCGCTTGGACCAAAGTCCGTTCGTCGTGCAAAGCAAGTACGGCCCCTGGGAGTGCGACGGCGTTCGTCGTGCCGGGGTGAGTTCGTTCGGGGTCGGGGGTACCAACGCGCACGTCGTCTTGGAGGAGGCGCCAGCAGAAGCATCGGAGGTTTCAGCGCACGCCGAGCCGGCTGGCCCTCAGGTAATCCTGCTCTCGGCGCAAACGGCCGCGGCGCTCGGCGAGTCGCGGACCGCCCTGGCCGCGGCGCTAGAAACGCAAGACGGCCCGCGCCTGTCCGACGTGGCCTACACGCTCGCCCGGCGCCGCAAGCACAACGTCACGATGGCCGCCGTCGTGCACGACCGCGAGCACGCGGCCACCGTGCTGCGGGCGGCCGAGCACGACAACGTTTTCGTTGGCGAAGCCGCCCACGATGGGGAGCATGGCGATCGCGCCGACGCCGCACCCACGTCGGATCGCGTCGTTTTCCTGTTTCCCGGACAGGGCGCTCAGCACGTCGGAATGGCAAAAGGGCTCTATGACACCGAGCCGGTCTTCGCCCAACACTTCGACACCTGCGCCGCCGGATTCCGCGACGAGACAGGCATCGACTTGCATGCCGAAGTGTTCGACGGGACCGCAACAGATCTTGAGCGCATTGACCGTTCGCAACCGGCGTTGTTCACGGTGGAATACGCGCTCGCGAAGTTGGTCGACACTTTCGGCGTGCGCGCCGGGGCGTACATCGGATACAGCACCGGCGAATACATCGCGGCCACCCTGGCCGGCGTATTCGACCTGCAGACAGCGATCAAAACGGTGTCGCTGCGCGCCCGCCTTATGCATGAGTCGCCGCCCGGTGCCATGGTCGCGGTGGCTCTTGGCCCCGATGACGTCACGCAGTACCTGCCACCGGAGGTCGAGCTGTCCGCGGTAAACGATCCTGGTAACTGTGTGGTCGCCGGGCCCAAAGACCAGATCCGTGCACTGCGCCAACGTCTTACCGAGGCAGGGATTCCCGTTCGCCGCGTCCGGGCAACCCACGCGTTCCATACCAGCGCGATGGATCCCATGCTGGGCCAATTCCAAGAATTCCTGTCCCGTCAACAGCTACGTCCTCCGCGCACACCGCTGCTGAGCAACCTCACCGGTAGCTGGATGTCCGACCAGCAAGTAGTCGATCCGGCCAGCTGGACGCGTCAAATCAGCTCCCCCATCAGGTTCGCCGACGAGCTGGACGTGGTGCTGGCAGCTCCAAGTCGAATCCTGGTCGAGGTTGGTCCGGGCGGCAGCCTGACCGGTTCGGCTATGCGCCACCCGAAGTGGTCGACCACGCACCGCACCGTTCGGCTTATGCGCCACCCACTGCAAGACGTCGACGACCGCGACACTTTTCTGCGCGCGCTGGGCGAACTCTGGTCTGCCGGAGTCGAGGTCGACTGGACGCCGCGGCGTCCGGCGGTGCCGCACCTCGTTTCCCTGCCGGGTTATCCATTTGCCCGTCAACGGCATTGGGTCGAACCTAACCACACGGTTTGGGCGCAGGCTCCCGGCGCAAACAACGGCTCACCGGCCGGCACTGCGGATGGTTCCACGGCCGCCACCGTCGATGCAGCCCGCAACGGAGAGTCGCAGACCGAGGTTACGCTGCAACGCATCTGGTCACAGTGCCTCGGCGTCAGCTCGGTCGATCGGAACGCCAATTTCTTCGACCTCGGCGGCGATTCTTTGATGGCGATCAGCATCGCGATGGCCGCCGCCAACGAGGGTCTGACCATCACGCCGCAGGATCTCTACGAATACCCGACCCTGGCCTCGCTGACGGCCGCCGTCGACGCGTCGTTCGCGTCCAGCGGGTTGGCGAAGCCCCCGGAGGCACAGGCGAACCCGGCGGTTCCACCCAACGTCACGTACTTCCTCGACCGCGGATTGCGCGACACCGGCCGCTGTCGTGTCCCGCTGATCCTGCGCCTGGATCCCAAGATCGGGCTACCGGATATTCGAGCGGTGCTGACCGCAGTGGTCAACCACCACGACGCATTGCGCCTGCACCTGGTCGGCAACGATGGGATATGGGAGCAGCACATCGCGGCACCCGCAGAATTCACCGGGCTTTCCAACCGGTCGGTGCCCGACGGCGTGGCTGCAGGCAGCCCCGAGGAACGGGCCGCGGTCTTGGGCATCCTGGCCGAACTCCTTGAGGATCAAACGGATCCGAACGCGCCGCTGGCTGCCGTTCATATCGCCGCCGCGCACGGCGGTCCGCACTATCTGTGCCTTGCCATACATGCGATGGTCACCGACGACTCATCGCGCCAGATCCTGGCGACCGACATCGTCACCGCGTTTGGACAACGGCTGGCAGGCGAGGAGATCACGCTGGAACCGGTCAGCACGGGGTGGCGGGAATGGTCACTGCGTTGCGCGGCCCTCGCGACGCATCCGGCGGCGCTGGACACTCGCTCGTACTGGATCGAGAATTCGACCAAGGCGACTTTGTGGCTGGCCGATGCCCTTCCCAACGCGCATACCGCCCATCCGCCCCGCGCCGACGAGCTCACCAAGTTGTCGAGCACGCTAAGCGTCGAGCAGACATCCGAGCTGGACGACGGCCGGCGCAGGTTCCGCCGGTCGATTCAGACGATCCTGCTGGCCGCCCTCGGCCGCACAATAGCTCAGACGGTAGGTGAGGGTGTGGTCGCCGTGGAGCTCGAAGGCGAGGGCCGCTCGGTGCTGCGGCCGGATGTCGACCTGCGCAGAACGGTCGGCTGGTTCACGACGTACTACCCGGTACCGCTGGCATGCGCAACAGGGCTGGGCGCGCTTGCGCAGCTGGACGCGGTGCACAACACTCTTAAGTCCGTTCCGCACTACGGAATTGGATACGGGCTGCTGCGCTACGTTTACGCCCCGACCGGACGTGTCCTGGGCGCTCAGCGCACACCCGACATTCACTTCCGGTATGCGGGCGTGATCCCCGAGCTACCGTCCGGCGATGCTCCAGTACAGTTCGACTCGGACATGACGCTTCCGGTGCGCGAACCGATCCCAGGGATGGGCCACGCCATCGAACTTCGGGTGTATCGGTTTGGTGGCTCACTGCATCTCGATTGGTGGTACGACACCCGCCGGATCCCGGCGGCAACGGCAGAAGCGCTGGAGCGGACCTTCCCGCTGGCCCTCAGCGCGCTGATCCAGGAGGCCATCGCGGCCGAGCACACAGAGCACGACGACAGCGAGATAGTCGGGGAACCCGAGGCGGGCGCTCTGGTGGACCTGTCGAGCATGGATGCCGGCTGAGGAGGATCGGATGCGCAACGACGACATGGCGGTGGTGGTTAACGGGGTTCGCAAGACCTACGGCAAGGGCAAGATTGTGGCCCTCGATGACGTGAGTTTCAAGGTGCGCCGCGGTGAAGTGATCGGGCTGCTGGGCCCCAACGGGGCCGGCAAGACGACCATGGTGGACATCTTGTCGACGCTGACCCGACCGGATGCCGGCTCGGCGATCATCGCTGGCTACGATGTTGTTTCCGAACCGGCCGGTGTACGCCGCTCGATCATGGTCACCGGGCAGCAGGTGGCCGTCGACGACGCGCTTTCCGGTGAGCAGAACCTGGTGTTGTTTGGTCGTCTGTGGGGACTGAGCAAGTCCGCGGCGCGCAAACGCGCCGCCGAACTGCTCGAGCAATTCAGCCTCGTACATGCCGGAAAGAGGCGGGTGGGCACCTACTCCGGCGGAATGCGCCGACGAATAGACATCGCGTGCGGATTGGTGGTCCAACCCCAGGTGGCGTTCTTAGACGAGCCCACCACCGGGCTCGATCCCAGGAGCCGGCAAGCTATTTGGGATCTGGTGGCCAGCTTCAAGAAGCTGGGCATTGCCACGTTGTTGACCACGCAGTATCTCGAGGAGGCGGATGCGCTCAGTGACCGCATCATCCTGATCGATCACGGCATAATCATCGCCGAAGGCACCGCGAATGAACTCAAGCACCGCGCCGGCGACACCTTCTGCGAAATAGTGCCCCGCGATCTGAAGGATCTGGACGCTATCGTCGCGGCGCTCGGTTCGCTGTTGCCCGAGCACCACAGGGCGATGCTGACGCCCGACTCAGACCGCATTACGATGCCGGCGCCTGACGGCATACGTATGCTCGTCGAGGCAGCGCGCCGGATCGACGAGGCGAGGATCGAGCTAGCCGATATTGCGCTGCGCCGACCGTCACTCGATGACGTATTCCTGGCCATGACGACCGATCCCACCGAGTCTCTGACCCATCTGGTGTCGGGGTCCGCGCGATGAGCGGCCCGGCCATAGATGCGAGCCCCGCCCTGACCTTCAACCAGTCAAGCGCGAGCATTCAGCAGCGACGCTTATCGACCGGGCGACAGATGTGGGTGCTCTATCGGCGTTTCGCCGCGCCGAGCCTACTCAACGGTGAAGTACTCACCACGGTGGGCGCGCCGATAATTTTCATGGTGGGCTTCTATATCCCGTTCGCCATACCGTGGAACCAATTTGTGGGTGGCGCCAGCTCGGGCGTCGCCAGCAACTTAGGGCAATACATCACGCCGTTGGTCACACTGCAGGCGGTCTCGTTCGCCGCGATCGGGTCGGGCTTTCGAGCCGCGACCGATTCGCTGCTAGGCGTCAATCGTCGGTTTCAGTCCATGCCGATGGCCCCGTTGACGCCACTGCTTGCCCGCGTGTGGGTGGCTGTGGACCGATGCTTCACGGGTTTGGTGATATCGCTAGTTTGCGGCTACGTCATCGGATTCCGTTTTCATCGCGGGGCCCTCTATATCGTCGGTTTTTGCCTACTGGTTATCGCGATCGGGGCTGTGCTGTCATTCGCCGCTGACCTGGTTGGCACCGTTACCAGGAACCCAGACGCGATGCTGCCGCTGCTGAGCTTGCCCATTTTGATCTTCGGACTGCTGTCCATTGGTCTCATGCCGTTAAAGCTGTTTCCGCACTGGATCCATCCATTTGTTCGCAACCAGCCGATCTCCCAGTTCGTCGCGGCGCTGCGGGCATTGGCCGGAGATACCACCAAGACAGCCTCACAGGTGAGTTGGCCTGTGATGGCTCCGACGTTGACGTGGTTGTTCGCTTTCGTGGTGATCCTGGCGCTTTCATCCACCATTGTTTTGGCTAGGCGGCCATGATCACGACGACAAGTCAGGAAATCGAGCTTGCACCCACACGTTTGCCAGGCTCGCAAAACGCTGCTCGGCTGTTCGTTGCGCAGACCCTTTTGCAGACCAACCGGTTGCTAACTCGATGGGCACGTGACTATATCACCGTTATCGGAGCGATCGTGTTACCGATTCTCTTCATGGTGGTGTTGAACATTGTGCTAGGTAACCTAGCTTATGTCGTAACCCACGACAGCGGGCTCTACAGCATTGTTCCGCTGATCGCACTCGGCGCCGCGATCACTGGGTCAACTTTTGTCGCGATCGACCTGATGCGCGAGCGCTCCTTCGGACTGCTTGCCCGACTGTGGGTGCTGCCCGTGCACCGAGCATCGGGCCTGATCTCTCGAATCCTGGCAAACGCGATTCGGACTCTGGTCACCACTTTAGTGATGCTAAGTACTGGGGTGGTATTGGGTTTCCGGTTTCGACAAGGCCTAATCCCGAGCCTCATGTGGATTAGTGTCCCGGTGATACTGGGCATCGCAATCGCGGCTATGGTCACTACCGTCGCGCTTTACACAGCACAAACCGTTGTTGTCGAAGGCGTTGAGCTGGTGCAAGCAATCGCGATCTTCTTCTCCACGGGTTTGGTGCCGCTCAACTCGTATCCAGGCTGGATTCAGCCGTTCGTCGCCCATCAGCCGGTGAGCTACGCCATCGCGGCGATGCGCGGTTTTGCAATGGGTGGTCCGGTCCTCTCTCCGATGATCGGGATGCTGGTGTGGACCGCGGGTATCTGCGTCGTATGCGCCGTACCCTTGGCCATTGGCTACCGACGGGCCAGCACGCATTGACCAGCACCGCTGGCCCGGGATGCCGTGACGAGTTGGGAGTGTTGAGATGTTTCCCGGATCTGTGATCCGAAAGCTGTCGCACAGCGAGGAAGTCTTCGCGCAGTACGAGGTTTTTACTTCCATGACAATCCAGCTGCGCGGTGTTATCGATGTCGATGCGCTGTCGGATGCCTTCGACGCCCTCTTGGAAACCCACCCAGTCCTGGCCAGCCACCTTGAGCAAAGCTCCGACGGCGGTTGGAATCTCGTTGCCGACGACCTGCTGCACTCTGGAATCTGTGTCATCGACGGCACGGCCGCCACCAACGGGTCACCGTCGGGAAACGCCGAACTACGGCTCGACCAGAGCGTGTCCCTATTGCATCTGCAGCTGATCCTCCGCGAAGGAGGAGCCGAGCTGACGCTATACCTCCATCACTGCATGGCCGATGGTCATCACGGGGCCGTTCTCGTCGACGAGCTGTTCTCCCGCTACACCGACGCGGTCACTACCGGTGACCCCGGCCCGATAACCCCGCAGCCCACGCCGCTGTCAATGGAGGCTGTGCTGGCACAGCGGGGTATCAGGAAGCAAGGGCTTTCGGGAGCTGAACGTTTTATGTCGGTGATGTATGCCTATGAGATCCCTGCCACCGAGACGCCGGCGGTCCTCGCGCATCCTGGGCTGCCCCAAGCTGTTCCGGTCACCCGACTCTGGCTTTCCAAGCAGCAGACATCGGACCTCATGGCGTTCGGCCGCGAGCATCGCCTCAGCCTTAACGCCGTGGTCGCGGCAGCCATCCTGCTGACCGAGTGGCAGCTGCGCAACACCCCGCACGTCCCGATTCCCTACGTTTACCCCGTCGACCTGCGATTTGTTCTAGCTCCCCCAGTGGCCCCGACAGAAGCTACCAATCTCCTCGGGGCGGCGTCTTACCTCGCTGAGATCGGGCCGAATACCGACATCGTGGATCTGGCAAGCGATATCGTTGCCACACTTCGGGCTGACTTGGCCAATGGTGTGATTCAGCAGTCGGGGCTCCACTTCGGCACGGCATTCGAAGGAACTCCTCCCGGCCTACCACCACTTGTCTTCTGCACTGACGCCACTTCATTTCCCACCATGCGCACACCGCCGGGCCTGGAGATCGAAGACATTAAGGGCCAATTCTATTGTTCGATCAGCGTCCCCCTCGATCTGTACTCGTGTGCCGTTTACGCAGGACAACTGATCATCGAGCATCATGGGCACATCGCGGAACCGGGGAAGTCCCTCGAGGCGATACGTTCACTGCTGTGCACCGTTCCCTCGGAGTATGGCTGGATCATGGAGTGACCTAACGAACCAGCCCGCCGATCGGGCTTCGGCCAGATCACGCACTCGCGTCCCGAACCGATCATCATATCCGCCCCAGCTGCGGTCGCGGCTGACAAGCCTTACCCCGCAGCTCACCTCATGATCTCACCACGAGGCTTGCGGCACAACAGAATTCGACCGCTATGATGCCGCCGGTGCCGCCGCCTGCTCCTCGGCCAGCGTGTCCGCCAAGTACTGGGCCAAAGCGCGGGCGGTGTTGTTTGTGGCGATGACCTTGGGGGTCAGGCGTATCCCGGTCTCGGTTTCAACGTGGGTACGCATCTCGAGCATGCCCAGCGAATCCAGGCCGTACTCGATGAATGAGCGGTCAGCGTCGATCGTGCGACGCAGGATCACACTGGCCTGCTCAACCAGCAGACGCCGTAGCCGGCCGGCCCATTCATCTTGCGGCAGCGAAAGGAGCTCCATGCGGAATTTGCTTGGGCCCCTTGACCGCTGCCCAGTGGATGCGAACATTTCACCCCACGGGCTGCGTCGGACAAGGTCGGCCAGCCATGGCGCCCCGAGGATCGGAATGTAACCGCTGTAGGCGCGGTCGTGGCGCACGAGCGTCTCGAAGGCATACGCACCTTCCTCCGGGGTGATCATGATTTCGCCCCCCTCGGCCAAGAACGTGGCGCGGCCGACCTCGCCCCACGCACCCCACGCAATCGCGCTGACCGGCAGGCCCTGGGCGCGGCGCCAGTGCGCGAAGACGTCGACCCAGCTGTTGGCCGCCGCGTAGGCGCCCTGACCCGGCGAGCCGAGCAATGCCGCTCCCGAGGAGAACAAGCAGAACCAGTCCAGCGGCTGACCGAGGGTGGCGCGGTGTAGGTTCCAGGATCCGAACACCTTGGGCGACCAGTCGCGATCGATGAGCTCATCGGTGATGTTGGTCAGCGTGGCATCCTCGACCACCGCCGCCGAGTGCAGCACACCGCGCAGCGGAAGCCCGGTAGCGGTCGCCGCACTCACCAGCCGGTCCGCCGTGTCGGGTTCGGCGATGTTGCCACACTCCACCACGATGTCGGCCCCAGCCGCGCGCAGGCCTTCGATGGTCTGCCGCGCTTTGGGGTTGGGCTGGGAACGTGCGGTCAGCACGATCCGGCCACAGCCCGCCGCGGCCAGCTTCGAGGCGAAGAACAGGCCGAGGCCACCCAGGCCGCCGGTGATGATGTAGGAGCCGTCGCGGCGGTACAGCGGAGCTTGCTCCGGGGTGACCGCCACGCTTCTACGGCCGCTACGCGGTACGTCGAGCACGAGTTTGCCGGTGTGCTCGGCGTTGCTCATTGCCCGGATGGCGTCGGCCGCCTCGGCCAACGGGTAATGAGTGCATTGCGGTGCGGTCAGCACCCCGTCTGCGGTGAGCTTGAACACCGTGGCCAGCAACTCACGGACCCGGTCGGGCTGGGTGACCGACATCAGCGCGAGGTCCAAGTAGTAGAAGGTCAGTCCGCGACGGAACGGGAACAGCCCCAGCCGGGTGTTGCCGTAAACGTCGGCCTTGCCGATTTCGACGAAGCGTCCGCCGAAGGCCAACAACTCCAGCCCCGCACGTTGGGCGGCGCCGGTCAGCGAGTTCAGCACGATATCCACGCCGTACCCGTCGGTGTCGCGCCGGATCTGCTCGGCGAACTCGACGCTGCGCGAATCGTAGACATGCTCGACGCCCATGTCGCGCAGCATGGCTCGCTTCGCGGGATTGCCGGCGGTCGCGAAAATCTCCGCTCCCTTGGCGCGGGCAATCGATATGGCCGCCTGCCCCACACCGCCGGTGGCGGAGTGAATCAACACTTTGTCACCGGCCTTGATCTGAGCCAGGTCGTTGAGCCCATACCAGGCGGTGGCATGCGCGGTGGCCGCCGTGATCGCCTGCTCATCGGTCAAGCCGGGCGGCAGCGTGACCGCGAGGTTGGCGTCACAGGTGAGGAACGTCCGCCAACAGCCACCTTCGGAGAAACCGCCAACACGATCACCGACCTGGTGACCGGTGACACCTTCCCCGACCGCAGTCACCACACCGACGAAATCCATACCCAACTGCGGCTCGCGGTCATCGATAATGGGGAATCGTCCAAACGCGATCAAAACGTCGGCGAAGTTGATGCTGGACATGCTGACCGCGACTTCGATTTGCCCGGGGCCGGGCGGAACTCGGTCACTCGCAACGAATTCCAACGTTTGCAAGTCTCCCGGCCTGCGGACCTGCACCCGCATACCGTCGTGGTCGGGATCCAAGACCGCGGTGCGCCGCTCTTCATGGCCCAGCGGACTGGGGGTCAAGCGGGCCACATACCAGTCGCCATTCCGCCAGGCCGTCTCGTCCTCTTCCGATCCGCTCAGCAGCTGCTGGGCCACCCGCTCAACGTCCGTGTGTTCGTCCACATCGATCAAGGTGGTGCGCAGCATCGGATGTTCACTGCTGATCACCCGTAGCAGACCACGCAGGCCGGCCTGCTCCAGGTTGGCTCTTTCTCCCGAGTCGTGCGGCTTCACTATCTGGGCTTGTCTGGTCACCACGAACAAGCGCGGCAGCTCGCCCTCGAATTCAGCCAGTTCCCGGGTGATCCGAACCAGGTGACGGACCTGTTCACGACCGGCCAGCAGACTGTGCTCATCGGGGTCGCCGACGCGAGGCCCATACACGATCACCACACCATCGCGGCCACGCAGCTGGCTGCCCAGCTTTTCGAGGCCAGCTTGATCGTTGGGCGGGGTGTCCTGGACCGACCAGGACAGGCTGGCGCATTCGGTGCCTTGGGGGCCGTGGGACTTCAGCGCGTCCGTCAACGTGGAAGCCAACATGTCGGGGGTGTCGACGGCGTTGGAAGTGTCGATCAATAGCCACGATCCAGCCTCGCCGTCGCCAACCTCGGGCAGCGCTCGCTGCTGCCATCCGAGGGTCAGTAGCCGCTCGCTGACTAGGCGGTCACGCTCGTCGCGTTCGGAGGTCCCGGTTCCCATGCGTAGCCCACGCACGGCCAACAGGACGGTCCCGTGCTCGTCCAGCACGTCGAGGTCGGCCTCACCACCTCGGGTCCCGTCGTTGAAGGCCTTGGTCAACCGCGTGTAGCAGTAGCGGGCATTGCGGGTAGGCCCGTAGGCACGCAGGCTGCGCACACCCAACGGCAACAGCAGGCCACCAGTGGCCGTACCGGCCTGGACGCCCGCGCCGACCGACTGGAAACAAGCGTCCAGCAGCGCCGGGTGGATTCGGTAGGCGCCCTGCTGGAACCGGATCGACGCGGGCAGCGCGACCTCGGCCAGCACCGTCGCGGCTCCCGCCTCGGCGGTATGCGCGGTGGTCAGACCACCGAACGCGGCGCCCAAAGTAACACCACGCTCGGCGAACGATTCCCGCATGGCGGTCCCGTTCACGGCGTGCGGATGCGCCTGCAGCAGAGCGGTGATGTCGTACCCCGGCGGCGGGCAGTCATCTTCGGCGGCGCGCAGCGCCGCGGTGGCATGCCGGGTGGTTTCACCGTCCCGGTTGGTCTCCACGGTGAAGTTGACGACACCAGGCGCGTCGATCGATGCGACGGCGTCGATCGGGGTCTGCTCGTCGAGCAACAACATCTGCTCAAAGGTGATGTCGCGAACCTCAGCCGCTTCGCCGAAGACCTCAGCGGCCGCAGCCAAAGCCATCTCGCAGTAGGCGGCGCCGGGAAGGGCGGCAACGTTATGCACCTGATGATCGCTGAGCCAGGACAGCACCGAGGTGCCAACGTCGCCCTGCCAGACGTGGCGCTCAGGTTCCTCAGTCAGCCGCACATGCGAGCCAAGCAACGGATGCACGGTGATGGTGCAGGCACCTTGTGCCCGCTGTTCTTGCCCATCATCGTCGATGAATAGGCGGGCGTGGGTCCACGCCGGCAGCGGCGCATCCACCAGCCACCCAGCGGGATACAGCGCCGAATAGTCCAAAGCGGCGCCCGCGCGGTGCAGCTCCGTCAGCAAGCCGCGCAGACCATGCGGCAGAGGCTGCTCTCGCCGCATGCCGGCCAGGGCGGCGACCGACATGTCGAGGCTTCGGCCCGTCTGTTCGACGGCGTGGGTAAGCAGCGGGTGGGGCGACAGCTCCGCGAAGACCCGGTAGCCGTCCTCCATCGCAGCCTGCACCGCCGCGGCGAACTGCACCGTGTTGCGCAGATTGTCCACCCAGTAAGCGCCATCGCACACCGGCTGCTCGCGCGGGTCGAACAGGGTCGCCGAGTAGTACGGCACCTTGGGCGTCATCGGAGCAATGTCCGCCAGCGCCGCGGCCAAATCGTCGAGTATCGGATCGACTTGAGGCGAGTGCGACGCCACGTCGACGGCCACCTCGCGCGCCATCACGTCCCGCTGCTCCCAACGGGCGATGAGGTCACGAACGGTGTCGCTCGTACCGCCGATCACCGTGGATTGCGGGGACGCCACCACCGAGACCACAACATCGTCGATTCCGCGTGCCATCAGCTCCGAATTCACTTGCTTGGCGGGCAATTCCACCGAGCCCATGGCACCAGCACCGGCTATGCGGGTCATCAGCTTCGAGCGGCGGCAAATGACGCGCGCCGCGTCCTCGAGCGACAGTGCCCCCGCGACGACGGCCGCGGCCGACTCACCCATCGAGTGTCCGACGACCGCGCCCGGCCGCACTCCGTAGGTTTGCTCCATGGTGGCGGCCAACGCGACCTGAACGGCGAACACTGCCGGCTGCACTTTGTCGATTCCGGTCACGGTCTGCTGCGCCGTTATCGCCTCGGTCACCGAGAATCCCGATTCTGCGGCGATCACCGGCTCCAGCTTGGCGATGGTGGCCGCGAACACTGGTTCGCTGGCGAGCAATTGCGTGCCCATCGCCGCCCACTGCGACCCTTGCCCGGAGAAGACCCAGACCGGTCCTCGATCACCGTGTCCCACCGCCGCGTCATAGAGGGCGTCACCGTCGGCCACCTCGCGCAAACCCTCGACGAGCTCCGGCAGGTTGGCGGCAACCACCGCGGTGCGCACCGGCCGGTGCGCGCGGCCACGCGCCAGCGTGTAGGCCAGATCCGAGGCCGCCACGCAGTCCTGGTGTTCTTCCACCCAGGTGGCTAGTTGGCGGGCCGTCTGGCGCAGTGCGTCGCTGGACGTGGACGACAGCATGAATAGCCGCGGGCCCACCTCAGCGTCGCCCGGTGAACTCTCGGGTGCGGAAGCTTCTGCTGGGGCCTCTTCCACGATGGCATGCACGTTGGTCCCGGACATCCCGAACGAGGACACCGCGACCCGCTTCGGTGTGTGATCATTACCGTTGGGCCACGGCGTAACCGCTTGCGGCACAAAGAGCCCGGTCTCGACGTCGGAAAGCTCATCGGGCAGCCGATTGAAATGCAGCAGCGGCGGCACCACCCCGTGCCGCAGTGACAGAATTGCCTTGATCAGCCCGACGGTCCCCGCCGATGCCGTGCTGTGCCCCATGTTGCTCTTGGCCGATCCAAGCGCGCAGGGGGTGCCCGCGCCATACACCCGCGCCAGGCTGCGGTACTCAATCGGGTCGCCGATTGGCGTACCGGTGCCGTGCGCCTCGACCACACCGACCGTTTCGGGCTGCACGCCCGCCGCCGCCAACGCCGCACGGTACACGGCAACCTGGGCGTCCTCGGACGGCATGGTGAGCGTCTCCGTGCGGCCGTCCTGATTGGTGGCCGTGCCACGCACCACGGCGAAGATCCGATTACCGTCGCGCAGCGCATCCGGCAGTCGCTTCAGCAACACCATCGCGCAGCCCTCGGAACGCACAAACCCATCCGCGTCAGCATCGAATGAATGGCACCGACCGGTTGACGACAGCATGCCCTGCGCAGACGCCGCCACACTGGCATGCGGCTCCAGCAGCACCGCACAACCGCCCGCCAAAGCGAGGTCAGCTTCGCCGTCATGCAGGCTGCGGCAGGCCAGGTGCACCGCCATCAGACCCGAAGAACACGCGGTGTCAAACGTCATCGCCGGACCATGTAGACCCAATGTGTGCGCGATCCGCCCTGACGCCACACTGTTGTTGAGGCCGGTAACCACATATGGACTGGCCAAACCGCCCGCCGTTGTGGTGAGTACCAGGTAGTCCTCGTGGGTCAGCCCAGTAAAAACGGCCGTCGAGGACCCGGCCAACGACGCCGGATCCAGACCAGCATGCTCGATCGCCTCCCACGACGTTTCCAGCAGTAGCCGCTGCTGCGGATCGATCGAGGTCGCTTCCCGCTCGCTAATCCCGAAGAACTCAGCATCGAAACCGGCGACGTCGTCAAGGAACCCACCCCACCGGGACACCGACCGCCCGGGAACCCCTGGCTCAGGGTCGTAATAGTCGTCGGCGTCCCAGCGGTCGGGCGGAATCTCGGTGACCAAGTCATCACCGCGCAGCAACGACTCCCACAGTTTGTCGGGCGAGTTGATCCCCCTAGGAAGCCGACATCCCATCCCGATCACCGCAACGGGAGTGACACGTGATTCCATACTCTTCCAACCTCGTCTCAGCTCAACCGGTGTTACCCGACGACATCAGCGAATTTTCACACCGGGAATGAAACGGCCGCGGTGCCGCTCTCCCAGCTCTTAAGTAATCCGAGCCAACCCGGATCCCGACACCAAAGACAAGTGTTACACGACGCCAAGACCCCCCGCGGGTAGCGCTGGAATACTAACACGAGCACATGTGCTCGCGACCGAGTCTCACCTCGGACCTGGGCAAATGACCCCATGTCGCAGGTGCATGGAGTTGTTCGGGCAGTCTCGGCGAGGTTGCAGGGCTGTTCGACCAGCGGATTTCGACACTCGGTAACGCAAGCCAGTTAGGGGCGGTCATCGGTGATGCTGCGCCACGAAGCACTACATCCGTTGCACCGCAATTATTTTCGGTGCCCGCATGACGGGCGCAATGCCTTAATTGCGTTAGCCGGCGACCCGCCGCGGGGGCGGCGCCACATCACATCCGACCGTGTCCGATGGTGGACCCATGGCGAGCCGGCAAACCCCTGCTGAGCTGGCCAGATGCGACTTGGCTAAGACCGCGGAGCGCGAGCACACCCCGACGGCGACTGCGACAACTCCAAGCGTGGCCGGTAACGTGATGCCCATGAGTGTGCGTTCCCTTCCCGCTGCGTTGCGCGCGTGTGCGCGTCTGCAACCCCATGACCCGGCCTTCACGTTTATGGATTACGAACAGGACTGGGACGGCGTTGCGATAACCCTGACGTGGTCGCAGCTGTATCGGCGAACGCTGAATGTGGCACAGGAGCTGAGCCGTTGTGGTTCCACGGGTGACCGCGTGGTGATCTCTGCTCCGCAGGGACTTGAGTACGTCGTCGCCTTTCTCGGCGCGTTGCAGGCCGGGCGCATCGCCGTGCCGCTTTCGGTTCCACAAGGCGGCGTTACCGATGAACGTTCCGATTCGGTACTGAGTGATTCGTCGCCGGTGGCCATTCTCACTACATCGTCTGCCGTGGACGACGTCGTGCAACATGTTGCGCGGCGGCCCGGGGAATCCCCGCCATCAATTATCGAAGTTGATTTGCTCGATCTGGACGCTCCGAATGGGTATACCTTCAAAGAAGACGAGTATCCATCTACCGCGTATTTGCAATACACCTCCGGGTCCACCCGCACGCCCGCTGGCGTGGTGATGTCCCATCAGAACGTTCGGGTTAATTTCGAACAGCTGATGTCTGGCTACTTTGCGGATACCGACGGGATTCCACCGCCAAATTCCGCACTCGTATCCTGGCTACCCTTCTACCACGACATGGGTTTGGTAATAGGAATTTGCGCACCAATTCTGGGTGGATACCCCGCGGTGCTCACCAGCCCGGTGTCGTTCCTGCAGCGCCCGGCCCGGTGGATGCACTTGATGGCCAGCGATTTTCACGCCTTTTCGGCAGCACCGAATTTCGCCTTTGAACTAGCGGCACGAAGAACAACCGACGACGACATGGCCGGGCGTGACCTCGGCAACATACTGACCATCCTCAGCGGTAGCGAGCGGGTACAGGCCGCGACGATCAAGCGCTTCGCCGACCGCTTTGCTCGCTTCAATCTGCAGGAGAGGGTGATCCGGCCTTCATACGGGCTCGCAGAAGCAACGGTGTACGTGGCGACGAGCAAACCGGGTCAACCACCGGAGACCGTCGACTTCGATACTGAAAGTTTATCCGCCGGCCATGCGAAGCCGTGCGCAGGCGGCGGCGCTACATCGTTGATCAGCTACATGTTGCCGCGGTCACCGATCGTGCGGATCGTCGACTCGGACACCTGCATCGAATGTCCGGACGGAACCGTCGGCGAGATCTGGGTGCACGGCGACAACGTCGCTAATGGCTATTGGCAAAAACCCGACGAGAGTGAGCGCACGTTCGGCGGAAAGATTGTCACCCCTTCGCCGGGCACACCCGAAGGTCCTTGGCTAAGAACGGGCGACTCAGGTTTCGTCACCGATGGCAAAATGTTCATCATCGGTCGGATCAAAGATCTCCTAATTGTGTACGGACGCAACCACTCCCCCGACGACATCGAGGCAACGATCCAGGAGATCACCCGCGGGCGCTGCGCGGCGATCTCGGTTCCCGGTGACCGCAGCACCGAAAAGCTGGTCGCCATTATCGAACTCAAGAAGCGTGGCGACTCAGATCAGGACGCGATGGCTAGACTGGGCGCTATTAAACGCGAAGTCACGTCGGCTTTATCGAGTTCGCACGGTCTCAGCGTCGCGGATCTGGTTCTGGTTGCGCCTGGCTCGATCCCCATTACCACCAGCGGGAAGGTCAGGAGAGGGGCGTGTGTCGAGCAATATCGACAGGATCAATTCGCCCGCTTGGATGCCTAGTCCGGCTGGCCGTCTACACAGAATTCGGTATATCCGTTTGAAAAAGTCCTCCCCGGACTGCCGCGCCACCATCACCAGCGGGTCAGCCGACGGTCAGCGAAGGTCACCCCGGCTCACCAACCTGCTCGTCGTCGCCGCCTGGGTTGCCGCGGCGGTGATCGCAAATCTGCTTCTCACGTTCACGCAAGCAGAACCGCACGACACCAGCCCGGCGCTGCTGCCACAAGATGCCAAGACAGCCGCCGCCACCAGCCGGATTGCGCAGGCTTTCCCCGGCACCGGTAGCAACGCTATCGCCTATCTCGTCGTGGAAGGCGGCAGCACGCTTGAGCCGCAGGACCAGCCTTACTACGACGCCGCCGTCGGTGCCCTGCGCGCCGACACCCGCCACGTGGGATCCGTCCTCGACTGGTGGTCAGATCCCGTCACCGCCCCGCTGGGAACCAGCCCCGACGGCCGCTCCGCTACGGCCATGGTGTGGCTGCGGGGCGAGGCGGGCACCACCCAAGCTGCCGAATCCCTCGATGCCGTCCGATCGGTGCTGCGCCAGTTACCGCCCAGTGAGGGGCTTCGCGCCAGCATCGTGGTCCCGGCAATCACCAACGACATGCCGATGCAGATAACCGCCTGGCAGAGCGCGACGATCGTGACCGTTGCGGCGGTGATCGCCGTCCTACTGCTGCTGCGGGCGCGCCTGTCGGTGCGGGCCGCGGCGATCGTGCTGCTGACCGCGGACTTGTCGCTTGCGGTGGCCTGGCCGCTGGCCGCGGTGGTGCGGGGACACGATTGGGGAACCGATTCGGTATTTTCTTGGACGCTGGCCGCGGTCCTGACGATCGGAACCATCACCGCAGCCACCATGCTGGCCGCGCGGCTCGGGTCCGACGCAGGTCATTCGGCCGCGCCCACATACCGCGACAGCCTGCCCGCGTTCGCCCTGCCCGGGGCGTGTGTCGCCATATTCACCGGCCCGCTGCTGCTGGCCCGAACCCCAGCGCTGCACGGAGTTGGCACTGCCGGGCTAGGTGTCTTTGTGGCACTTGCGGCTTCGTTGACGGTGCTGCCTGCCCTGATCGCGCTTGCCGGAGCGTCACGGCAGTTACCGGCACCAACCACGGGTGCCGGCTGGACAGGCCGGTTGTCGCTACCCGTCTCTTCTGCTTCGGCCCTGGGCACAGCGGCAGTGCTGGCGATCTGCATGCTACCCATCATCGGGATGCGGTGGGGTGTGGCCGAGAACCCGACAAGGCAAGGCGGCGCACAAGTCCTTCCGGGGAATGCGCTTCCCGATGTGGTGGTGATCAAATCCGCTCGGGACCTGAGGGACCCAGCCGCGCTCATCGCCATCAACCAGGTCAGCCACCGTCTGGTGGAGGTTCCCGGTGTGCGCAAGGTGGAGTCGGCGGCATGGCCGGCCGGTGTCCCGTGGACCGACGCCTCGCTCAGTTCCGCGGCCGGCAGGCTCGCCGACCAGCTGGGTCAGCAGGCCGGATCGTTCGTGCCGGCGGTGACTGCGATCAAATCGATGAAGTCCATAATCGAACAGATGAGCGGCGCGGTCGACCAACTGGACAGCACCGTGAACGTGACTCTCGCCGGGGCAAGGCAAGCACAGCAATACCTCGATCCCATGCTCGCCGCCGCGCGGAACCTCAAAAACAAAACCACCGAACTGTCGGAATACCTGGAAACGATCCACACCTGGATTGTCGGCTTCACAAACTGCCCCGACGACGTCCTGTGCACGGCCATGCGCAAGGTCATTGAACCCTACGACATCGTGGTCACCGGCATGAACGAGCTGTCCACTGGCGCCGACCGCATCTCCGCGATATCGACACAGACAATGAGCGCGTTGTCCTCGGCACCGCGGATGGTGGCGCAGATGCGGTCGGCGCTAGCACAGGTGCGCTCGTTCGTACCCAAGCTGGAAACAACCATCCAGGACGCCATGCCGCAAATAGCGCAGGCGTCGGCGATGCTGAAGAATCTCAGCGCCGATTTCGCCGATACCGGTGAGGGCGGCTTCCACCTGTCCAGGAAGGACCTGGCGGACCCGTCGTACCGGCACGTACGGGAATCGATGTTCTCGTCAGACGGAACCGCCACCCGGCTGTTCCTCTATTCTGACGGACAACTGGACCTTGCTGCGGCAGCACGCGCGCAGCAGCTCGAGATCGCCGCGGGCAAGGCGATGAAATACGGAAGCCTGGTCGACAGCCAGGTCACGGTGGGTGGGGCCGCGCAAATAGCCGCGGCTGTCCGCGATGCCCTCATCCACGATGCTGTGCTACTGGCCGTTATCTTGCTCACGGTAGTGGCTCTGGCCAGCATGTGGCGCGGTGCCGTCCACGGTGCTGCGGTTGGCGTGGGTGTGCTGGCCTCTTACCTCGCCGCCCTGGGGGTCTCGATTGCACTGTGGCAACACCTACTGGATCGCGAGCTCAACGCCTTGGTCCCGCTGGTGTCGTTCGCCGTCCTCGCTTCGTGCGGCGTCCCGTATCTCGTTGCCGGCATCAAAGCCGGTCGTATCGCCGACGAGGCAACGGGTGCGCGGTCCAAGGGGGCGGTATCCGGGCGGGGAGCGGTTGCGCCGCTTGCGGCGCTCGGTGGCGTATTCGGCGCTGGCCTGGTGCTGGTGTCGGGAGGTTCCTTCAGCGTGCTCAGTCAGATTGGCACGGTTGTTGTGCTCGGTCTGGGCGTGCTGATCACGGTGCAGCGAGCGTGGCTTCCGACCACGCCAGGGCGGCGTTGACCGCCTGTTCGAGACCCCATGCCACGCTCGGCTGGCCGACGACGATCACCCATCGCAGACACCACACTTGGTAGGGGTTGCCAGTTGTTGGCCGGGTGAGTGGTCGGCGCGCCGTTGCCCGGGGTAGGGTTCGAGGTCTTTGGATGATGGGCGTTTCCACGCTGCCCAAAGGATGACCTCGACGTGTCCGAGTTCACGTTGACCGCGTGAAGTTAAACCGGTGCCGAGCGTGCACTGAGGGCGAAATCCGGCGCCGATTTTCCGCCCTGAGTTCACGTTGGGCGACGGCGCCCATGAACGACGCCACATCGCACATGGCGCTCAGGCCAAGCACCAGCCCATCTCCGTCGCCGGCCACCGTCACCGATCGAACGACCTCGACCCCCGCCCTGGCAACAACACGCCGCTGCCCTCTACACCTCCGCGCTGTCGAAAATTGTCACGGAGCCTTGCGGGGGCTGGTGCGACTGATATGACGCACCTTCCGCCAGAGGCTAGCCCGACGTTTACTGACGTTACTGCTGCTTACCGTTTGTCGACGGCACGTGAAAACTGACCCCGGCGCGGCACCCGAATTTTGACCCCCTGGTCGGGTGGACTGGCTCTACCCGAGCCAGGAGGACCGAAGGGAATGTTGACTGTGGAAGATTGGGCTGAGATTCGCCGATTGCATCGCGCGGAGGGTTTGCCGATCAAGATGATCGCCCGGGTGCTGGGGATTTCCAAGAACACGGTGAAGTCAGCGTTGGAATCAAACCAGCAGCCGAAATATGAACGGGCACCGCAGGGTTCGATCGTTGATGCGGTTGAGCCGCGGATCCGGGAGTTGTTGCAGGCCTATCCGACGATGCCGGCGACGGTGATCGCCGAGCGGATCGGCTGGGAGCGCTCGATTCGGGTGCTCTCGGCGCGGGTGGCCGAGCTGCGCCCGGTGTATCTGCCGCCGGACCCGGCGTCGCGCACCACGTATGTGGCAGGCGAAATTGCCCAGTGCGACTTCTGGTTTCCGCCGATCGAGTTGCCGGTAGGGTTCGGGCAGACCCGCACGGCCAAACAGTTGCCGGTGCTGACCATGGTGTGCGCCTATTCGCGCTGGCTGTTGGCGATGCTGCTGCCCAGCAGGTGTGCCGAGGACCTGTTCGCCGGCTGGTGGCGGCTGATCGAGGCGTTGGGGGCGGTGCCGCGGGTGTTGGTGTGGGATGGCGAGGGCGCGATCGGGCGCTGGCGCGGCGGGCGGTCGGAGTTGACCACTGAGTGTCAGGCGTTCCGCGGCACGCTGGCGGCCAAGGTGCTCATCTGCCGGCCGGCCGACCCGGAGGCCAAGGGCCTCATTGAACGGGCCCACGACTACCTGGAGCGCTCGTTTTTGCCCGGGCGGGTGTTTGCCTCGCCGGCCGATTTCAACGCCCAACTGGGCGCCTGGCTGGCGCTGGTGAACACCCGCACCCGCCGGGCGCTGGGTTGTGCGCCCACCGATCGCATCGGCGCGGATCGGGCCGCGATGCTGAGCTTGCCGCCGGTGGCGCCGGCCACCGGGTGGTGCACCTCGCTGCGGCTGCCCCGGGATCACTATGTGCGCTGCGATTCCAACGACTACTCGGTGCACCCGGGTGTGATCGGGCATCGGGTGCTGGTGCGCGCCGACCTGGAGCGGGTGCATGTGTTCTGCGACGGTGAGCTGGTCGCCGACCACGAGCGGATCTGGGCGGTCCATCAGACGGTCTCCGATCCCGCACATGTGGAGGCGGCGAAGGTGTTGCGCCGCCGGCACTTCAGTGCAGCATCACCGGTAGTTGAGCCGCAGGTGCAGGTCCGCTCACTGAGCGACTACGATGACGCGCTGGGAGTCGACATCGATGGCGGGGTGGCCTGATGCCCACCACCAAAGCCACCCAGCGCCGTGATGTTTCCACCGAGATCGCTTACCTGACAAGAGCATTGAAAGCTCCCACCCTGCGTGAGTCAGTGTCCCGGCTGGCCGATCGCGCCCGCGCCGAGAACTGGAGCCACGAAGAATACCTGGCCGCCTGCCTGCAGCGGGAAGTGTCAGCCCGGGAGTCCCATGGTGGTGAGGGCCGCATCCGCGCCGCCCGCTTCCCGGCTCGGAAGTCGTTGGAAGAGTTCGACTTTGAGCATGCTCGTGGCCTCAAACGCGACACCATCGCACATCTGGGCACCCTGGATTTCATCACCGCCCGCGATAACGTCGTGTTTTTGGGCCCCGCCTGGCACCGGGAAGACTCATCTTGCGGTCGGCCTGGCGATACGCGCGTGTCAGGCCGGTCATCGGGTGCTGTTCGCCACCGCCGCCGAATGGGTAGCACGGCTCGCCGAGGCTCACCACGCCGGGCGCATCTACGCCGAACTCACCCGGCTTTGCCGCTATCCGCTCCTGGTGGTTGACGAAGTCGGCTACATTCCGTTTGAGCCCGAGGCCGCCAACCTCTTCTTCCAGCTGGTGTCCTCCCGGTATGAGCGGGCCAGCTTGATCGTCACGTCCAATAAGGCCTTCGGCCGGTGGGGCGAGGTTTTCGGCGGCGACGACGTCGTTGCTGCCGCCATGATCGACCGCCTCGTCCACCATGCTGAAGTCGTCGCCCTCAAAGGCGACAGCTACCGGCTCAAAGACCGCGACCTCGGCCGCGTCCCACCAGCCGGAACCACCGAAGAATAACCACCAACCGCCCGGTCTAGGGGGTCAATTTTCAGATGCCGTCAGGGGGTCAGTTTTCGGGTGCCGTTGACACCGTTCACAAGGGCGTTTCGAGCAACGCGTCGACGCAACTTCGGCCTAGTCGACGTTGACGGGTTCGTTCCATTTCGACTGCGTGAGCTGAATCGACCCGGATCCGAGGTCGATGCTCGCTCGGACGAGGTGGTGCGAGCCGTCCTGGGCAATCCACACGGTCGCCGGCCTTGCACTCTTGGCGCCAGGATCAAGCATCTTGACAGAGCTCGCGGGGATGGTCCCGGTGATTTTGGTGGTCGAAATTCCGTCTATCACTTCGGTACCTTGCGCTTGGAGGTTCGTGACACCGGACAGCAGCTGCGTCACCCCAGCGGCAGGATCGAGCACGCGTGAAGTTGACAGTTCAGAAATCGAGCCGAGATTGCTCCAGTCGTCGAACAGTTTCACCGAGATGTTGTCGCCTTGTACCCGAAACGGGACACCCTGCTCGTCGTTGTAGGTGCATACGCCCTTTGCCGCGAGCGGATTGGCCCGGACGTCGACATCGGCACTGGTAATACCCAGCAAGCTGTCGACTTTCCCGGTTGTTCGGACCGCTACGTGCACGCTGGTCAACCCTTTTGTCGCATCAAGCGACTGCCTGATCTCGGCGAGGAGCGCGGGGTCGGACGCCGTCGGGCTCACGGGAACACCCTGTTCCTCGGCATCAGGTTTCGGCGAAGAACATCCTGATAGCCACAACGCCAGGCAGGCACCTAGCACCACCAGAACAGCGGACGTCACCGCCCGTTTTCCATCATTCATTTGCGCTCACTACCTCGATTGTCAAATGGGCCCGCAGGCCGAATGCAGGTTGATTGGATCACGCTGGGCATGACTGCCCGCCTCCTCACTCGCGCCATTCCGGCGCTCGCCGTCGCCGGGCCCCGCCAAATTGCCCGCCTCCTCACTCGCGCCATTCCGGCGCTCGCCGTCGCCGGGTCCCGCCAAATTGCCCGCCTCCTCACTCGCGCCATTCCGGCGCTCGCCGTCGCCGGGCCCCGCCAAATTGCCCGCCTCCTCACTCGCGCCATTCCGGCGCTCGCCGTCGCCGGGCCCCGCCAAATTGCCCGCCTCCTCACTCGCGCCATTCCGGCGCTCGCCGTCGCCGGGCTAGGCATGGACCGATACTTCCGCGGCGGCGGGTTCGACAACCTGCGACGTCGGATCACCGGATTCCGTTGGGCGGCTGCCAGACATTTGCTGGGCGACATACTCGGCGACCGCAGTGGGAGTGGGATGATCGAAAATCACGGTAGGTGGCAGCGTCAGTCCGGTGGCGGTTTTGAGGCGGTTGCGTAACTCCACAGCCGTTAATGAGTCGAAACCGAGGTCGCCGAATTCGGTGTCGGGGTCGACGTCCTCGGCGGAGGGCCTACCCAGCACTGCCGCTGCCTGCAGACACACCAGCCCCACTAGCAGCTCGAGTTGTTCGTCCGCGGCCAGCCCGTGTAGGCGTTGAGCCAGCGCCGACTTCGACGAGGTGGCGTCACCGGTGTCGTCGATTTGGCGTCGGCGTGGGCGGCGCGCGAGCCCGCTGAACAGCGCCGGCAACGCACCGGCCTGGGCCCGGGCGTCTAGTGCAGCCCGGTCCAAGAGCGTGGCCACCGCCAGAGGGTGATCGATGGCCAGCGCAGCGTCAAACAATTCCACCGCTTCGGCAGGGCTCATCGGAGCCAGCCCGCTGCGGCTCATGCGGGCCAGATCTCGGCTGCTCAAATGCGCGGTCATGCCGCCAGGCTGTTCCCACAAACCCCACGCCAGTGATATCCCGGCCAACCCTGCGGCCTGCCGGTGAGCGGCCAACCCGTCCAGAAACGCGTTTGCCGCCGAGTAGTTGCCCTGCCCCGGCGAGCCGACCGTGGCCGCGATCGATGAGCACAGCGCAAACATCGACAAATCCAGGTCACTGGTGGCCTGGTGCAGGTTCCACGCCGCGTCCACCTTGGCCCGCAACACCGTATCGATGCGGTCCGGTGTCAACGAGGTGATCACTGCGTCATCGAGCACGCCGGCGGCATGAATCACCCCGCGCACCGGCGGGTACTCCCGCGACAGCTGGGCAAACAACCCCGCTACCGCAGCGCGATCGGCCACGTCACAGGCCACCACCTGCACCTTGGCGCCGGCCTCCGTCAAGTCGGCGGCCAATTCGGCCGCTCCCTCCGCGCGATCGCCCCGCCGACTGGCCAACACCAGATGACGCACCCCATAGGCGCCAACCAGGTGGCGGGCCAACACCCCACCAACCGCCCCGGTGGCACCGGTGATCACCACCGTGCCGTCGGCAAGCCGGTCGGCCAACGCCGAGGGCATGGTTAAGACAACCTTGCCGATATGGCGGGCCTGGCTCATGAACCGGAAGGCCGCCGGGGCGCAGCGCACATCCCACGTGGTGACCGGTAGCCGGTGCAGCTCCCGGGTGTCGAACAGCTCCCGCACCTCGGCCAACATCTCCTGCATGCGTGCCGGGCCGGCCTCCGACAGGTCGAACGCCCGATACTGCACGCCGGGATAATTAGCGGCGATCTCCTGCGCATCGCGGATATCCGTCTTGCCCATCTCGAGGAAACGCCCACCGCGGACCAGTAAGCGCAGCGACGCATCCACGAACTCACCGGCCAGCGAGTCGAGCACCACATCAACCCCGCGGCCCTCGGTGACCGCCAGGAACTTCTCCTCGAACTCGCATGTGCGGGAATCGCCGATATGGTCGTCGTCAAACCCCATGGCGCGCAGCGTGTCCCACTTGCCACGGCTGGCGGTGACGAAAACCTCCACGCCCCACTGGCGAGCCAGCTGCACAGCCGCCATGCCCACACCGCCGGTACCGGCATGGATCAGCACCGATTCGCCCGCCTTGATCTCGGCTAAATCGGCCAACCCGTACCAGGCCGTCAAGAACACCACCGGCACAGCGGCTGCCTGAGCAAACGACCAGCCTTGCGGCACCCGGGTAACCAGTTGCTGATCCACCACCGCCAGCGGACCGGCCCCGCCCAGGAATCCCATCACGGCGTCACCGACGGCAAGGTCGGTCACTTCGGGACCGGTCTCAAGCACCACCCCGGCGCCTTCGGCACCCAGCGGTGGGGCCTGGCCGGGATACATCCCTAGGGCGGCCACCACATCGCGGAAGTTGACCCCGACGGCCGCCACCGCCACGCGCACCTGCCCCGCCTGTAGCGGTGCCTGTACCTCCGGGCAGGGCCGGATCACCAAATCCTCCAGGGTCCCGCCACCACCGGCGGCCAATCGCCACGCCGACTCTGCCGCCGGTAACGCTAGCAACGCCGGGGCCGGGGACAGCCGGGGGGCGTGCACAGTGCCGCCGCGCACCAGCAGCTGGGGTTCCCCGACGCCGGCTAGCACCGAGGCATCCACCGCCGCATCGGTGTCGATCAACACGATCCGGCCGGGATTTTCGGCCTGCGCGGAACGCGCCATGCCCCACACCGCGGCGGCGGCCAGGTCGCTGATGTCCTCGCCAGCCAGCCCCACGCCACCATGGGTCAACACCACCAACGTGGCCGCCCGATCCGCGCCGAGCCAGGACTGCAACACCTCCAGGGCGGTGTGGGTGGCCGCATACACCGAGCCCACCACCGAGGATGCTTGGCCACCGGCAGACTCGAGTTCCCACACCACGACACTGGCGTCACCATCACTGCCGGCGCAAAAGTCCGCCCAAGACACCGGGGCAGGTGGGGCGGACCCGTTAGCGCCGCCGCTGACCACCGAGATCGGCGACCACACCACTTCCAGCGGCCCCTGATCGGACGCACCGCCGGCCGCGGTCACGGCGGCGCGCAGCTGTTCTGCGGTTATCGGGCGAGTAACCAGCGAGCGCACCGTCAACACCGGCAGCCCAGTGGCGTCGCAGACGTCCACGGAAATCGCATCCGCGCCCGCGGACGCGAAGCGGGCCCGCACCCGTCCAGCGCCGCCGGCATGCAGCGACACCCCACGCCAGCAAAACGGCAGTCTCGTCTCGGTGCTCGCCTGGGTCTTCTCGACGGCCAGCCCGAGGGCATGCAGCACCGCGTCCAACACCGCCGGATGCATCCCCATTCGGTCGACGGCCACGCCGGCCTCGCCGGGGGCTACAACTTCGGCGAACAGCTCCGACCCCCGCCGCCAGATCGCCACCAGACCCTGAAACGCGGGGCCGTAGGCATAACCGCGCTCGGCCAACTGCGCATAGCCGTCCGAGATATCCACACTCTCCGCGCCCTCGGGCGGCCACACGGACAAATCCATCGGCGTCTCAGCGGCAGCCACCCCCAGCATGCCTTCGGCGTTCAGCAACCAACCCTGGGATTGATCACCGCGGGAATACACCGACACCGCACGGTGCCCGGATTCATCGGCAGCCCCGACGACCACCTGCACCTGAACCCCGACACCCGGGTGCATCACCAACGGTGCGGCCAGCACCAACTCTTCGATGAGCGCGCACCCGACCTCATCACCGGCGCGGATCACCAACTCCACAAAACCCGCCCCGGGGAACAGCACCACCCCGTTCACCACGTGGTCGGCCAGCCACGGCTGATCCGCAAGCGACAACCGGCCGGTCAGCACCACCTCGTCAGAATCGGGCCGCTCGACCACCGCACCCAACAAGGCATGCTCGGTCGCGCCCAGACCCAACCCGGCCGCATCGGCGGGCCCATCCGCGCCCGGCGTCTCCCAAAACCGCCGTCGCTGAAACGCATACGTGGGCAGCTGCACTCGCCGTCCACCCGAGCCGGCGAACACCGCCGACCACTGCACCGGCACACCGGTGGTGAACACCTGACCGGCAGCACCGAGCGCCGAGGCCAGCTCGGGCCGGTCTTTGCCCAGCATCGACACCACCATCGCCTCAGCCGGGGCCAAGGACTGCTCGATCGAGCCAGTCAAACCACTTCCCGGGCCGGCCTCGATGAAGTGGGTCGCCCCAAGGGTCTGCAAATGACGCGCACTGTCCGCGAAGCGCACCGGCCGACGAACGTGGTCCACCCAGTACTGCGCCGACCCGAAATCAGGGCCGGCCAACTCGCCCGTCACGTTCGACACCAGCCCAAGCTGGGGCTCGCGTGCCTGCACCCGGGCCGCGACACGCGCGAACTCCTCGAGCATCGGCTCCATCAACGGCGAATGAAACGCATGCGAGACCGCCAACTGGTGCACCCGCCGACCCTGCGCGGCGAACCGATCCGCAATCGCATTTGCCGCGGCCTGCGCACCGGAGATCACCACCGATTCGGGCGCGTTGATCGCAGCGATCCCCACACCCTCACCCAGCAGCGGCTCCACCTCGTCCTCACTGGCAGCCACCGCCACCATCGCACCGCCTGCCGGCAGCGCCTGCATCAACCGGCCCCGCGCCACCACCAGCATCGCCGCGTCCGCCAACGTCAACACACCGGCCGCGTGCGCCGCCGCCAGCTCTCCAACGGAGTGACCCATGACGAAGTCCGGAAGCACACCCCAATCCCGCAACACCGCGAACGATGCCACCTCCACCGCGAACAACGCGGGCTGAGCAAATTCGGTGCTGTCAAGCAAATCCGCATCGGCACCCCAAATAACGTCGCGCAGCGGCAACCGCAGATGCCGGTCCAACTCGTCGGCCACCGCATCGAATGCCTGCGCAAACACGGGCAACTCGCCGTACAACTCGCGGCCCATCCCGATGCGCTGCGCGCCCTGCCCAGGAAACACGACCACCGTCTTGCCCACCGACCCTGGCTGACCGACCGCCACGCCGGCACCCGGCTCGCCCGCCGCGAGCCCAGCCAGCCCGGCAATCAGTTGCTCACGGCTTGCGCCGACCACCACCGCTCGGTGCTCAAACACCGAGCGACTGGCCAACGAGCACCCCACATCGATCGGATCCAGCCCTGGGTTGGCCTGCACGTGGGCCATAAGTCGACCCGCCTGCGCCGTCAACGCCTCAGCCGATCTCGCCGAAATCACCCACGGCACCATCGACGGCCGCGGCCCGCGGCCCCCGGTGCTTTCGCTCGCCTCAACCGGCGCCTCTGCGGGGGCTGGTACGGGGGCCTCTTCCAAGATCAGATGCGCGTTGGTGCCGCTGATCCCAAAGGAGGACACCGCCGCCCGGCGCGGACGCCCGTCAACCGACCACTCCCTGGCCTCGGTCAACACCGACACCGCGCCGCTGGTCCAATCCACCCGCGGGGAAGGCTCATCCACATGCAACGTCGCCGGCATCACCCCATGACGCATCGCCTGCACCATCTTGATCACCCCGGCGACCCCCGCGGCGGCCTGGGTGTGGCCCATGTTCGACTTGATTGAGCCCACCCACAGCGGCTGCTCCGCTGGACGTCCCTGCCCGTAGGTGGACAGCAATGCCTGCGCTTCGATGGGATCACCCAACGTGGTGGCGGTCCCGTGTGCCTCCACCACGTCTACGTCTGCGGCGGACAACCCGGCGTTGGCCAACGCCGCCTGGATCACTCGCTGCTGGGCGAGCCCATTGGGCGCGGTCAGCCCATTGGACGCACCATCCTGGTTGACCGCGCTCCCCCGCACCACCGCCAGCACCGAATGCCCCAACCGCCGGGCGTCCGATAGCCGCTCCAGCACAACCACCCCGGCGCCCTCGCCCCACCCGGTGCCGTCGGCCGCGGCCGCAAACGCCTTACATCGCCCATCGGCAGCCAACCCCCGCTGCCGGGAAAACCCCACAAAAATCGACGGCAGCCCCATCACCGTCACCCCACCGGCCAACGCCAAATCACACTCCCCGGAGCGCAATGACGACATCGCCCAATGGATCGCCACCAACGACGACGAACAAGCGGTATCCACTGACACCGCCGGGCCCTGCAGCCCCAATACGTACGACACACGTCCCGAGGCCACGCTGATTGACGTGCCGGTCAACCCGTACCCTTGCAGCCCCCCGGTATCCCTATTGCCGTAACTCGCCGCGAAAATGCCGGTGTACACCCCGGTCGCCGAACCACGCAACGACAACGGGTCAATCCCCGCGTGCTCCAACGCCTCCCACGAAACCTCCAGCATCAACCGCTGCTGAGGATCCATCGCCAACACTTCACTAGGAGCGATGCCGAAGAACCCGGCGTCAAAGCCGGTGGCGTCGTCTAGAAATGCCCCCCATCGCGTGTAGGTTTTGCCCTCAGCGTCGGGATCCGGATCGTATAGCCCCTCAACATCCCAGCCCCGATCGGTCGGAAACTCCGACACCACGTCGCGCCCCGCCGAAACGACATCCCAGAGTCCGTCCGGGCCATCCACGCCGCCCGGAAATCGGCAGCCGATTCCCACCACCGCCACCGGTTCTGTCGCGCGTTGCTCATATTCACGCAGCCGAGCGCGTGTCTCATCGAGCTCGACAGCAACCTTCTTTAGGTAGTGAAAAAGCTTTTCGCTCTGCTGGTCGGCACCTTCAACGCTCATCGTCCGTTGCTCCTCTATCACTTCCCAAGTTCGGAATCGATTAGCTGGAAAATTTCGTCAGGAGTCGAAGCAGCCTGGATCAGCTTGCCCAGGCCCGCCTCGCTGCCGGCGATGGTGCCCAGCAGGGCACGCAAACGGTCGGCCACCCGCTGCTTCTCGCCGTCGGCGATGACGGCCACCAGCTCTTCGACCTTGTTCAACTGCTCTTCGATTGCCCAAAGACCCGTCGCGCCGCTATTCACCGGACCGGCTGATTTCAATCGACCATGCCCGCCGGCCAGTTCGGCCTCCAAATACTGGGCTAATCCCGATATCGACCCGTAGTCCCACCCAACCGTCTCGGGTAACCGCAGGCCGGTAACTGCCGCCAATCGCTTGCACAGCGTGACTGTCATTTGCGAGTCAAAACCCAGCTCCGAGAAGGCGAGATCCTGATCGACCGACCAAGGATCTGGCTCACCTAACATCTTCGCGGCCTCGGCGCATACGGCATCCACCACCAGCCGCTGACGTTCTTGCCGCAAAGCGACCAACCGCTCGCGAAGAGTCGCCCCGCCGTCGTTTCCTCCGGCGATCGTCATGTTGGACGCCGACAGGTCATCACGCTGCGCCCGCACGCCGGACCCAGGTTCAGTCAACGAGAGTTCCCAAATCGGTTTGGTTGGACTCTGCTTGCGCAGGGCGCCACGCACCAATTTCCCGTTCGGGGTTCGAGGGAGTCGATCAACAACGGCAAACCTATGCGGCACCTTGAACGCAGACAATCGGTTGAGCAATCCGCGGTGAAGGTCTCGCATGACCGACCCATCGATGGTGGCACCGCTGGTCGCAACCAGAAAAGCCTGCAGTGTCGACGCGCCCGTGGACTCCCTTACCGCGACAACCGCGGCCTCAGCCACGGCTTCGTCCTCGATGATGAGTCGCTCGACCTCACGCGGATCAACGTTGACCCCTCCGATAACCTCGGTGTCGTCGGCGCGGCAGCGGTAGGTAACCCACCCGTCGCTGTCGATACACACCCTGTCCCGCGTGTCGAGCCAACCCTCATTCGCGACGGGGGAATCAGGCCGATTCCAATAGCCCTTAGCGATCGCCGGTCCGCGGACCCATAGGTCGCCCTCAACCCCAGGCCCGGCAGTTGTTCCATCCGGCGCTACAACACGAATCTCGTAGGGCGGCAGCACCCTTCCCAGCGTCCCCAGGCGCCATTCGTCAACCCGATTCGATACGAACGTCTGCCCGACCTCCGTAGATCCAATACCGTCCAGAATGGGGATGCCGCCAAAGAATTCCATGAGCCGCTCGGCAAGACCCAGCTCAAGGGCCTCCCCGGCTGACACCACACATCGAAGCGAACGGAAGGAATCAGGAGAACATGAGTCGATGACTCTGGCAAAGAAATTTGGCACACCGTAGAGCACCGATGGCCCAAATCGCGCGCTTAGAATGGCCGCTGCTTCTGGAGTTACCGGCGCCGAATTGATGACCGCGGAACCACCTGTCGCGAGTGGAAACCAGACCGAATTTCCTAGGCCGTAAGCAAAATACATGCGTGCACTACATAGCCCAGTATCTTCAGGAGTGAGCCGCAAGACTTTACGACACATAGCGTCCACGAACGTCAACGGGTCGGCGTGCCGATGAATCGCCGCCTTCGGCGGACCCGTGGTACCAGACGTATACGTAGCGTATGCGAGTGCGTCACCACCCATCGGTTCGTAGCCTCCAGGCGCGACTCGAGCCGCCTCGGACATGAGTTCCGCGGCTTCGGCCACCCGCGACGGCTGAAACCGATCGCGCAGCGCATCCGAGGTGACGACAAGCGCCGGTTCCGTGTTGCGTGCGGCCAACGCGTGGTCGTCGCGATGCAGCTCCGGATTCGCTAGAAACGCCATAACCCCACGAGCCAGGCACGCCAGCAATAGCTGCACCAGGTCGGGCGAATCCGGCAGGCACAACAGAACCCGATCACCACTGGATAGTCCGCGGTTTCTCAGCACTTCCCCAAGACGTGCGGCACCGTCGTGGATTTGACCATGAGTCACCACATCGGCCGCATAGAAGGCCGGCCGGTCGTACCATCCCGCCTCCGATGCCTGCTCAGCCAGGAGCCCCGCTAGATTCCCATTCCGCATTTATTGGATGACCGCCCTAGCGCGCCAGAGTGATGGCATTTGAAAACTGCCAGCGATCAGGTTCTTCATGCGGAGCATCTCGAAATACGCTTCGTAGAAAGTGCTCCGTCACCACCATGATCGGCTGGCCTCCGGAAATAACGCGATAACGGCGGGCAACGGCTCTCTTTCGGGAATTCTGATACCCGTGGAGCGCGAGCCAACCTGGCAAATCTCCGACCCAGACTTTAGCCTCTTCCTTGAAGGTCTCGATGTGGCTGGCTGCCATAACCTCGCCGAGAGGATCGTTTGTCTGCGTCAACCTTGTTATAATTGCAGCCGGCAACCGATCAATCGCAATCAACGACTCCGCGGCTACAAATAAGTGTTCCGAGTTCCGACCTTTAAGTATGATGTACCGCTGCAGAACACGGCCGACCCCCACCTGCCCTAGCTGCTCGAATTCGGATAGCTTCGGTGAAACATCGTGAATCCGCTGCTTGACGATTTGCACGATCACCTCATCGTCAGCGACAATGTTGAGAACCCTAGTGAGGGTGCCATTAGCTGCTATCAGTATTCGAAGGTCACGATTGAGCTTTCGGATCTCTTGATCAGATAGAAAACACTCGGTCATATTCTTCCCCCACATACATGCGCTGTTATGCCATAGCATCTAGGCGGCTGAATTCGTGATGTAGGTAACGCTCAACGCTGGCCGAACGCCGAACCTTACCGCTGGTGGTGACCGGAATAGAACCCGGCGCCACCATAACGACATCCGCGACGCGCAGACGATGTGACCTGGATATCGCGGAGGCGACTTCACGTTTGACGGTGCGGAGTCGATTCTTTTCCTCCTCATCTGTGCGACCCCGCTTCATGAGTTCGATAATGGTTACCAGCTTTTCAGTACGGTCATCGGGCACCGCAATCGCCACAACCCGGCCGCCGGTGATTTCCTGGATCGTCGCCTCGATGTCTTCCGGATAGTGGTTGGCCCCATCCACCACCAACAGCTCCTTGATGCGACCCGTGATGAACAGTTCGCCCTCGAAAATGACGCCGAGGTCTCCGGTCCGCAGCCACGGACCTTCCGAAGTCCCGGGCGAGGGAGTGACGAGCCGCGCGCGGAACGTCGCCTCCGTCTGCTGCGGGTTGCGCCAGTAGCCCAAGCCGACGTTGTCTCCCTGCACCCAGATTTCGCCAACCGTCCCCGCGGGATTCTCCATCCTGGTTTCGGGGTCGACGATCCGCACGGTTGACGCCCGGGGAGCTCCATAACTCACCAGGTTGGCTCCCTCGCTGCCGTTCTCGGCACGCTTCGCCTGACCGACCGACAGCTGCTGGTAGTCAAAGCAAACACTCTTCGGCGCGCGTCCCGGTCCGGCGGTCGCCACGTACACCGTCGCCTCCGCGAGCCCATATGACGGCCGGATTGCCGTCTCGCTGAGGTTGAACGGGGCGAACCGCTCGGTGAAGCGCCGCAGCGTCGCGACGTTTACTCGTTCGGCGCCGGTGACGATCGTCCGCACATGCCCGAGGTCAAGTCCAGCCATATCGTCGTCGGATGTTCTGCGTACCGCCAATTCGAAACCGAAATTCGGTGCGCTGGAAATCTGTGCGCGGTGTTTGGCTAATAATTGCATCCAACGGGCCGGCCGCTGCAAGAATGCCATGGGACTCATCAACACCGCGGTGTCTTGATTGATCATCGGGAGAATGATGCCCAGCATCAACCCCATGTCGTGATAGAACGGCAGCCACGATACGGGAGTTGACGGAACCTTTTCCGAATCCCCGATGTAATCGGACATTAGCTGTACGCAGTTGGTGATGACATTCTTGTGCGAGAGGACAACACCGGCCGGCGCGCGGGTCGAACCGGATGTGTACTGTAGATATGCTGTGCTCGGACGCTCGAACCGAGTCGGATCGAGCGCTCTGGATGAGCTCAAGTCCAGAGCGTCCACAGCCACGACGATGGGCGCGGACTGGCCCTGTGCGGCGCACGCATGTGGCGCATATGTCGTGACCTCGTCAATAACCGACGAGGTCGTAAGAATAATGGACGGCGCAGAGTCTCGTAATGCCGAAGATATTCGTTCGTCGTGAATGCCGAATTGTGGCACCGGAAGAGGAACCGCAATGAGACCAGCCTGCAGCACACCCATAAAGGCGATGATGTATTCAAGGCCCTGCGGGGCCAATATCGCGACCCGATCACCGCTTGACGCGTATATCCAGAGCTCCTCTGCCACGATCATCGCTCGCCGGTGGACTTGCCACCACGTCACGGTTTCGGTGAAGCCAGCCGGATCCGTGTCATAGTCAATGAACTTGTACGCCGCGCGATTGGGGTACTGGCTCGCCGCCTTCTGTAGGAGATCAGCGAGCGACGACTCGCTCATAGCGAATCGCGATGTGCTCCCGTTCAGCGGTTGTGCCGCTTGCTCACCGGTGCCCCATGCCGGTTGTGTCGCCACCTCGCCCGCGGCATGAAATGACGAGTTGGTTTTCATGGTCTTCCTTCAGCTATGGACGGCAGAGAGCAGACGGCTGCGCTGCCGCTTTCATACGAATCCGAGTCGGCGCATAGCGTCTGTACCTTGCCCGGGCTCGCGACGCGATTCGTTAAGGTCTCACGACCATAGCAGGTACGGGCCACACCCGAGGGCCTAATGGGATTGACGGAATCGTCAGCCGCGGCGTCAGCGCTGGCTGCAGCCCCATTCGCGAAACACACCGTTGGGCTGGCTTCGCTAAGCCTAATGAGCACCGTCTTCGATGTCGACCTGCTGATCGTGCCGGAGCGAATTCGCCAGCGCCGTGCGATTCGTTCGATCCGGTCGCGACGGGTGGCACCCGCAGAGCGCTGTCAGACCCCACAGGTCACAGTTCAGAGACCGCAACCGACTGATCCCGCCGGTACACCGTGCCCCCACCAACACGAATCACGGCAAGCCCGTTGCGGCGAGGCCGAACCGAGTAACCGCTGATCAATGGCCTGACCTCAAGTCAGCTGAACGTGCGCACGGCTGACCTGTGGGCACTCTGGGAAATTCACATCGAGTTCCAAGCTCGACACGCCGAAATCGCCTGCCGCACGCCGCGATTGGCACGCCAGCCGCTGGGCCGGCTTACCCCATCTTCGCGAGAGTGGCGCAAATCATAGCTTCTTGAGCCCGCGCAAAACCTTGGCGTGCGGCAGGACAGCCGTCACCGTCTTGCGCAGGCTAGGGTTAACCAAACTGCCGTTGATCAGCACAACGTAGCGCAGCCCGTGATCTCGCCATTCCGCTACTTGATCGATGACTTCGTCAGGGGTTCCACTGAAGACGACTTCTTTCATAAGCGCAGCCGGGACCTTGGCCGCGTAGGACAAAACCGTCTGTTTGTCCATGGTTTGCGGGATGATGTCCTGCACACCGGAGAAGTCGGCTCCCATTGGATGCTCGACGCCGTGACGCGCCCAGGCTTCCCCAGGTACCCCGAGCGCGGTCATCTTCACAACGACAGATTCCAGCGCCTCTTCCACGTCGTCGCGATTCCGTCCAGTGATGATGCCGCGCACCGCCGCCGGAGTAATCGACATTGGGTCGCGTCCGGCATCGGACGCCGCGCTGCGCACCGCTTCGAGTGCGCGACTGTAGTCGCTGGGACGAACCACAACAATGGGAATCCAGGCATCGGCGTAACGTCCGGTGGCCCGTAACATCCGCGGCCCGTGGGCCGCGACCCAGATTTCGGGCCATTTCCCACGGTATGGCGGAAGGTCGAACAAGGCGTTATGTAACGGAAAGTATGGCGATTCACGTGAGATAAGCTCCCCGTTTGAATTCCACAACGCGCGAATGGTGGCCAGGGCTTCTTCGAACCGCGCCACCGGTTTGGTCCACTCCACACCGTAGGGCTCGTTGCCTTCACGTTCCCCGACACCGATACCCAATATGGCTCGGCCTCGGGTAAGCAAGTGCAAAGTCGCGGCAGCCTGGGCTGTGACCGCTGGATTGCGCCGACCTGCATCGGTCACGCACACGCCCAGTCGCAGACGGCTGGGCAACCCGAAGGCGAGGTTTCCAAGCATCGTCCACGGTTCGTAATTGGCATCGATCTTGGGCACGAATTTCGCCGCAATTCCGAGATATTCGGAAGTCGCAATCGAGCGCGGCACCAGCGCATTCAGATGGTCGCCGACCCAATACGAGTCGGCGCCCATCACGGTGGCGGCCGCCATGCTAGACCGTGCCGGCAGGGTCGGCGGCAACCGCGAGTGCACGAGGGCATCAACAAAACCGAAACGAAGTCCGCCCACGCCTACCCCTTGTCTACTACGCTGTTGACCAACGTCATGGCTAGGAACGCTACCTCAGCGAGTCATGTCCGCGCGGTCGCGCGTTGAGCAACACCGGGGTCGGATGTCATGGCATCGACCGCGGGCTCGGTGTTGCGCCAACTTCTCTTCTGACGCATCGCTCGTACATACTGTCTGCCATACTCCTTGCCCATGGCCTTCAGTCGAACCCACAGCCTCCTCGCCCGCGCGGGCAGTACCTCGACCTACAAGAGAGTTTGGCGGTACTGGTACCCGTTGATGACGCGCGGACTCGGTAACGACGAAATCGTGTTCATCAACTGGGCCTATGAGGAAGATCCGCCGATGGACCTGCCACTGGAGGCATCCGACGAGCCCAACCGAGCCCACATCAACCTGTACCACCGCACCGCGACCCAGGTCGATCTGGGCGGCAAGCAGGTGCTGGAGGTCAGTTGCGGACACGGCGGCGGAGCCTCTTACCTCACACGCACGTTGCACCCGGCCTCCTACACCGGCCTGGACTTGAACCAGGCGGGAATCAAGTTGTGCAAGAAACGACACCGGCTGCCTGGTTTGGACTTCGTGCGAGGTGACGCCGAAAACCTGCCCTTCGACGACGAATCCTTCGATGTTGTGCTCAATGTCGAAGCCTCGCACTGTTACCCGCACTTTCGGCGTTTCCTCGCCGAGGTGGTTCGCGTGCTGCGCCCAGGAGGGTACTTCCCATACGCCGACCTGCGCCCCAACAATGAGATCGCCGCATGGGAGGCCGACCTCGCTGCTACCCCGCTGCGGCAACTGTCGCAGCGGCAAATCAACGCCGAAGTGCTGCGCGGCATCGGAAACAATTCACAGAAGTCACGGGACCTGGTCGACCGCCATTTGCCGGCCTTCCTGCGTTTCGCGGGCCGCGAATTCATCGGTGTGCAGGGCACGCAGCTGTCCCGCTACCTGGAAGGCGGGGAACTCTCGTACCGGATGTACTGCTTCACCAAGGACTGAGCCAGTTTCGGGTAATGTCGCCCGGATGAGCCCAGCTGAGCGCGAGTTCGACATCGTTCTATATGGCGCCACCGGCTTCTCCGGCAAGCTGACCGCCGAACACCTCGCTCACAGCGGGTCAACAGCACGGATCGCATTGGCCGGTCGGTCAAGCGAACGGCTGCGGGGCGTGCGGATGATGTTGGGCCCGAACGCAGCGGACTGGCCGCTGATCCTCGCCGACGCATCCCAACCCTTGACGCTCGAGGCGATGGCCGCGCGGGCCCAGGTGGTGCTGACCACGGTCGGCCCCTACACGCGTTACGGCCTGCCGCTGGTGGCGGCCTGCGCGAAGGCCGGAACCGACTATGCCGACCTGACTGGCGAGTTGATGTTCTGCCGAAACAGCATCGATCTGTACCACAAACAAGCCGCCGACACGGGCGCCCGGATAATCCTGGCGTGCGGATTCGATTCGATCCCTTCGGATTTGAACGTGTATCAGCTGTACCGTCGGTCCGTCGAGGACGGCACCGGTGAACTGTGTGACACCGACCTCGTGCTGCGTTCATTCTCGCAACGCTGGGTCTCCGGCGGCTCGGTAGCAACGTATTCCGAAGCAATGCGCACGGCATCCAGCGACCCCGAGGCCCGTCGGCTCGTCACCGACCCGTACACGCTGACCACGGACCGGGGCGCCGAACCCGAACTTGGTGCGCAGCCGGATTTTCTTCGGCGTCCAGGACGTGATCTGGCGCCCGAACTTGCCGGCTTCTGGACCGGCGGGTTTGTGCAGGCTCCGTTTAACACTCGAATCGTTCGGCGTAGCAACGCATTACAGGAGTGGGCTTATGGCCGGCGGTTCCGCTACTCGGAAACAATGAGTCTGGGAAAGTCGATGGCGGCGCCGATTCTCGCCGCAGCCGTCACCGGCACCATCGGGTTGGGGAATAAGTATTTCGACCGACTACCCCGACGATTAGTGGAGCGCGTCACGCCAAAGCCAGGCACCGGTCCGAGCCGGAAAACGCAAGAGCGGGGCCATTACACCTTCGAGACGTACACCACCACGACGACCGGTGCCCGCTACAGGGCGACTTTCGCGCACAACGTCGACGCGTACAAGTCGACCGCGGTGTTGCTCGCGCAGAGTGGTCTGGCGCTGGCGCTCGATCGCGATCGGCTCGCCGAGCTGCGGGGGGTGCTCACTCCCGCAGCGGCGATGGGCGATGCGTTGTTGGCGCGCCTCCCGGGCGCCGGCGTGGTCATGGGAACGACCAGGCTGAGCTAACATCTCCACCCCGGCCGCCAGCAAGATTAGCTATGCCATGGGCACATTAGCCCAATCCGGTTCTCCCAGATCTGGGCCTTTGCCGCCGAGAATCAAACTCCTGACGACAACCCACGTTCACATGTGGGCTTCAGCACCGGCGCTGCACCATCGGAAGCTCCTCGACCAGGGTCGGCAGGTTCAGCGGAGCCCGCGAAGCGACAAACACCGCACGAGCCAAACCTGTGGAAGCTATCGGTCCGTTCGCCCGCCAATCCAGTGGAAACTGCCGGTGCCGGGGCTGCGTAGCGGTCACATATACGTGCGGCATCTTCTCCCTCAGTCGGTTCATCACCCACACGCGCGAAGGCCGACACCCCGTGCCGGTTATCGCCTGGCTCGGCGAGGAAGCCCTCTCACTAACCAGAAAAGGCTCGTCTTCGCCGGAATAGCTCACGCATGTCTCCAGCAGCAGAAGGTCCACTGCGCGGTCACACATCCACGCCAGCGCCTCGGCAGGACGGGAGAGGTGGTAGAGCACTCCATAGCAGTACACCACGTCGTATTGGTGCGCTTCTGCTGGGAGATCGCCGTCGAGATCTAGGTGGTCGACTGTGACATTGGGATTGGACCCGAAGCGTTGGCGAATGACATCCAGATTCTCCCCCCGGGGCTCGGTGCAGAGCACCTTGCACCCGCGGTCGAGGAAGAACTGCGTGTGATCGCCGATCCCGGCACCAACCTCCAGCACGCTCTTGTTGCCGAGGTCGAGCCCCAGCGTGGCCAGGTGCTCCTGACGGCGGGCGTTGTGCCGAAGGTAAAAGATGCTGTGAAAATGCCGTTCCGCAGTCGGGCGCAACATGCCGGGGAGTCGCATCAGGCGAGGATAGCGCACCTCGCCGAGGAGAAACGCTCGCCGATGGCTATCGAGCTGCTGACACGTCTGCGGCCCCAGCGTATCGACCTCCTCGAGCCCACGCCCGCTTGGCCCTGGACGCCACCGCCACCCAGCAGCGCAAACGCCCGGGGCAAGCACTCGAGGTAGAGAGCGGCAGCCGGCGCCAGCTATCCCTTCCGGCTCGGAATAAAGAAGTAGCAGTACCGGTCGTCGCGGTGCCGTTGGTAGGGCTGCAGCCCCGCATCGTCGGCGTAGACGAACGGTTCGTAACCGTACGCGCGGATGTCCGCAATGGTCCGTTCCGGGTCCGGATTAGAGGCGGCGCCCCCGTAGATCTCCACCAGCAGGACCGGGCGATCGCGCCGCAGAAGCTCCGCGGCGCCCGCGATGACCGCGCGCTCGAGGCCCTCAACGTCGATCTTCAGCAGACCCACCGGGAGGGGCAGCTCGGCGGCGAGCGCGTCCAGCGTGGTACACGGCACCCGTGTCCGCTCGCGAATCCGAATTCGTCCCGTGTCGTTTAGCGAACTGAAGGCGCTGTCGGCCGCCACGAAAAAGTCGACCTCGCCGACCGCGTCCCCGGCGGCCGTCCGCAGCGTGCGGATGCGGTCTTGCAGGCCGTTGGCGGCCACGTTGGCCTCCAACCGCGAATGGGTGCCCGGCGCCGGCTCCAGGGCTACCACCGGGGCTAACCTCGCCCAGGCCAGGCTGTGTATGCCGACGTTGGCTCCGACGTCGAGGATGCAGCGGTCTGGGTAGAGCGCGGAATAGAGCGCCGCCGCGATGTCGATCTCGGTCTCCTCGAACCCGCCGGTCAACCGAACGATCCACGCGATGGCCGACCCCGGCTCAAGGGTGACCTGGAGGCCGCGCCAATACCAGGGGGCCAGCCGCCACCGATGGGGGGGCAAGCCAAACGGCCGCCAGCGTTGCAGGCTTCGAACGAGGCGGTTTGGCATGGCGCACTCTAACATCCGGATCGCCCGCATCCGGTAGGTCGGCCGTTGAGCTCCGAGGTTCTCGAAACAACCAGCGGTGCCCAGATCCAAAGGGCGCCAACGCCGCTGGCCCTTCGCCGGCCCAAGCCGTCTGCACACTACCACCCGCATCAGGCGCACATCTTGGAACTGCACCAGGTCCAATCGTCAGCAGCGCCTGGCGTTGTGACCGAACCTCGGGTCCGCAGACCCACTACAATGTTGCGCGACCCAAACTATCCCCCGGGGCGGAGTATTTAGCGTGTTAGTGTTGCACAGTGAAATCGTTGAAACTCGCTCGTTTCATCGCGCGTAGCGCCGCCTTCGAGGTTTCGCGCCGCTATTCTGAGCGAGACCTGAAGCACCAGTTTGTGAAGCAACTCAAATCGCGTCGGGTAGATGTCGTTTTCGATGTCGGCGCCAACTCAGGACAATACGCCGCCGGCCTCCGCCGAGCAGCATATAAGGGCCGCATTGTCTCGTTCGAACCGCTATCCGGACCGTTTACGATCTTGGAAAGCAAAGCGTCAACGGATCCACTTTGGGATTGCCGGCAGCATGCGTTGGGCGATTCTGATGGAACGGTTACGATCAATATCGCAGGAAACGCCGGTCAGAGAAGTTCCGTCTTGCCCATGCTGAAAAGTCATCAGAACGCTTTTCCCCCGGCAAACTATGTCGGTACCCAAGAGGCGTCCATACATCGACTTGATTCCGTGGCGCCAGAATTTCTAGGCATGAACGGTGTCGCTTTTCTCAAGGTCGACGTTCAAGGCTTTGAAAAGCAGGTGCTCGCCGGGGGCAAATCAACCATAGATGACCATTGCGTCGGCATGCAACTCGAACTGTCCTTCCTGCCGTTGTACGAAGGTGGCATGCTCATTCCTGAAGCCCTCGATCTCGTGTATTCCTTGGGCTTCACGTTGACGGGATTGCTGCCTTGTTTCATTGATGCAAATAATGGTCGAATGTTGCAGGCCGACGGCATCTTTTTCCGCGAGGACGATTGATTGGAATCGCTTCGCGAGGCCCGGCACCAGACCGGGCACCAGAGGTCCGCGCAGATCGCCTGGGTCGAAGATGGTGCAGACGAAACGATACGCCGGCTTGACCGCAGCTAACACAAAGAAAGTCGCCATGGCCGCACCAATGTTTTCGATCATCATCCCCACCTTGAACGTGGCTGCGGTATTGCCTGCCTGCCTCGACAGCATCGCCCGTCAGACCTGCGGTGACTTCGAGCTGGTACTGGTCGACGGCGGCTCGACGGACGAAACCCTCGACATCGCCAACATTTTCGCCCCCAACCTCGGCGAGCGGTTGATCATTCATCGCGACACCGACCAGGGCGTCTACGACGCCATGAACCGCGGCGTGGACCTGGCCACCGGAACGTGGTTGCTCTTTCTGGGCGCGGACGACAGCCTGTACGAGGCTGACACCCTGGCGCGGGTGGCCGCCTTCATTGGCGAACACGAGCCCAGCGATCTGGTATATGGCGACGTGATCATGCGCTCAACCAATTTCCGCTGGGGTGGCGCCTTCGACCTCGACCGTCTGTTGTTCAAGCGCAACATCTGCCATCAGGCGATCTTCTACCGCCGCGGACTCTTCGGCACCATCGGTCCCTACAACCTCCGCTACCGGGTCCTGGCCGACTGGGACTTCAATATTCGCTGCTTTTCCAACCCAGCGCTCGTCACCCGCTACATGCACGTGGTCGTTGCAAGCTACAACGAATTCGGCGGGCTCAGCAATACGATCGTCGACAAGGAGTTTTTGAAGCGGCTGCCGATGTCCACGAGACTCGGCATAAGGCTGGTCATAGTTCTGGTGCGCAGGTGGCCAAAGGTGATCAGCAGGGCCATGGTAATGCGCACCGTCATTTCTTGGCGGCGCCGACGTTAGCGCGATACCACCGCAACGTTGACTCGATGCCCTTGGGCGGCGTGATCTTGGGTGGCCAACCCGCCTCTTGCAAGACCGACACGTCTAACAGCTTGCGTGGTGCGGCGCCTGTCAAGCTCTTTGCGCCAGTGTCTCATTATGTGGACGCTATTTCGGATCTGGGGTGGGCGGGTTGATCCATGCCGCGGTCGCCGGTTTCGGGGGTTGCGGTGAGACGCCGAATGGATTCGGGTTGGCCGAGTAGGCGTTGGCCATGGCCGCGCCCATGTGGCCTGGCCAGGTGCGGGCGTGTTCGATCGAATCGAACCGTTCAGGAGAGTCGTTGCGGTACTTCAGCGTTTTGAACTGCGACACGCTCCCGAATCAGGTGCTCGACCGGACATCCGTTGGCTAGCCGGCGATATCGTGGGCACCCTTTAGCAGACGAGCCGCAGCGCACTTTCGATGTGCTGCGGGAATCCGGCAAAGTCTGGTCCGAAGGCTTCGGCAAGCCGCCGGGCGGCTTGTCGGAACTCGGCCCCACTGAGCACCTGCTTTACGGCTGCCGCCACGCCTTCAGTGTTGAGCCGCTCGGTTCGCAGGAGAACGCCGGCGCCGGCCCGCTCAAGGGCCTCCATGTTCAAGTGCTGGTCCATGTTGCTGGGGAGCCCGATCACCGGCACCCCGGCCGCCAACGCCTGCTGCGTCGTCGGGCTGCCGCCGTTGCAGAGCACCACGGCGGAGCGCGCTGCAGCCGCTTCGCCCGGCAGGTAGTCCGCGACGAAGGCGTTGGCCGGCACGTTCTTCAGGTGGTTCCGGCCAGCGGTGGCCGCGATCACCGTCACGGGTAAATCGGCCAGGGCGTTCAAAACCACCTGCAACAGGTTCTTTCCGCCGGAACTGCCGAGGGTCGCATAAATAATCGGCCGGTCTGTCGGCAGCGAGTGCCACCAAGTCGGCGGTTTTACGTCGGGCGACCACAGGACGGGTCCGAGATATCGATGGTTGGCCGGCAGGTTGTATGTCGGCACCAGCTCGGGTACGTCGGCATACAGGGTGTAGTCACCGTCGGTGAAAATGCGGCACAAATCCCAGCCCAGACTCGACAGCCCGTGCTTCCGGCGGAGCCAGTTGAGCGGGAGACAATAGAGGGCAAAGATCAACGGACGGTACAGGCGGTACAGGATGCTGACCGGCCTGACCCCGAAGAAGCGGGTCCACGGCACGTCTGGCAGCGGAAACCGACGGCGGGCCTGAGGACTCCAGTAGGCGTTCGCGATGGCGATGTACGGAATGCCGGCTAGTCGGGCGCTGACCGAGAGCGAAAGACGGTTGTCACCGACGACTACGTCCGGTGCGATCTCGTTCAGGATCTTCCTGTCAGCCGCGATGTATTTGCGCAACGTCCGCGTGTTGTAGAAGAGGCGGCCCTGAGCGATTTTAAGGAGAACCTCCTCGCTGGGGACGGTGTGAATCGGGTGATGTGGGAACGGGAGCGGGCCCAAAAGCTTATTGAACCGCGGGTCGCAGGCAAAGTGGACCTCATAACGACTCGGGTCCAGCGACCGCGCCAACACGAACGGCCGGACGACGTGGGCCAGGGTCGCGGCCTCCCCTACAAACAGGATCCGTTGCCTGCGAGCGACAGGCTCCGGTGCGGCGTTGGGCGCCGTGCTCGTCCCAGCGTCCGGTCCCGGGTCGCCGGCGACGCTTGTTTCCTCCATACTCGCCCCCTAATCTCGAGGCAGCCCGTACCCGCAGGCAACCTCCCAAAAATGCAATCCCCCAAAATGCAATGCGTCGAGCTATTTCTCACACCGACCGCTAGTTGCGGATCAGAAATCCGTTGGGCGCGGAAGTCCAGCCGAATTTGTTCTCCCGCTCCGCATCATGCTTGTAATCGTTTGGAAATTCATCCTCATATGCCTCGATCGCTTCATAGGGTCCAGGCCCAAACCCGGGCAGGACTGGGTGGCCGTTGATGTTGGAATCCTCGACTACTAGGTAGTCACCGGCGGAGAGTAGCGGCCGTAGTAATTTCATCTCGGCCAGCACATGATTCATCGAGTGGTCGCTATCTAAGATGGCGAAGATCTTGCCAGGGTATTCGTTTTTGAGGCGTTGAATTTGTTCGGCAATCGCCGGGTCGGTGGATGACGATTCAACGAACAAAACATCTGGTTCGCGCCGGGCTCTTGGATCGAGGGCTTTGTGTGAGTTGTCCACGGTAAGTACCTTGAATGGCTGGCCGATCTGCCTCATGATGTTGGCAAAATACACCGCCGAGCCGCCGTAGCGGGTGCCGAACTCGATGACGAGGGATGGTTGCAACTCGCTCAGGATCTCCTGGTAATTCCACATATCGCTGACGGATTTCCAGCAATTGATCCCCATATAAGTGGTCTTCGTCCACACTAAGTTGCCGTAGTACCACTTGTGGTATTCTTCCGCCACTGCGTCGCTCGGCCGGTAGAATAACTGGGCCGCAAAACTCGCCACTAACCTGACTAGTCCGATCAGTTGCCCTACAAGACTAGTCCGACTGCGCCACACTAGCCCCATTCCATCATCTCCTCACTGCGAAACCGTAGTCAGTCGAATGTTGGTCATTTAGCAAGCCTCTTTAAGAGAACTGATGAGGTCGAAGCGGACTCAATACATGGCTACGGCAATTCGTTAGACCGCGTTCGCGCCCACGTTGTGAGCTCCGCGCGCCGCATCCTTGGGGCTCGGTGCCGGGCATACGCGACCCAGCTTGCGGCTGAGCATCTTCTGGACACCGCCACCGCACGGCGGATGGTAGCAACAGATTGGGGTTACCCTCAAACCGCGGGTTATGGACTGCCAAAGGTAGCCAGCTTGTCCTGCTCGCGGTGACAGCGCAACCACGGGTAGTGACACTACCGCCGTGGCGTTCCTCCCCACGGCAGAAGGCCGGGGCCGGTCGAGTTCGGGCACAAGCCCCAGATCGTCGACAACGACGATGGCATCGTCCTGGATCACACCGTGGAGCACGGCAATCCGCATGACGCGCCGCAGCTAGCGCCCGCGGTCGAACGGATCACCACACGCGCCGGACGCCCGCCCGGCACCGTCACCGCCGACCGCGGCTACGGCGAGAAACGCGTCGAAGATGACCTGCACGACCTCGGTGTACGTACGGTCGCGATACCGCGTAAAGGCAGACCCTCCCAGGCCCGGCGCGCCGAAGAACAACGGCCATCGTTCCGACGAACAGTCAAGTGGCGCACCGGCAGCGAAGGCCGCATCAGCACCCTCAAACGAAACTACGGTTGGAACCGCTCCTGCATCGACGGCACCGAAGGAACCCGGATCTGGACCAGGCACGGCATCCTCACCCACAACCTCATCAAGATCAGCAGCCTCGCAGCATGACCCGGCTCCCAGAGCACGAAGCTCTGCCCCACCAACAGTCCGGCGGCATTCGCCCACAAACGACTCACTTAGTCGCCGTCACTTTTTCAGGTCGAAGTAACTAGCTGGCCAACCATGTCCGGGGCCGGTTCTCCGGCATGAGGCGCAGAGCATTCTCCACATGCTGCGGGAATCCAACGCGGTCTCGTCCGAAGGCATCGGCGAGTCGCGCGGCGGCTTGTCGGTACTCGGACCGACTGATCACCTGCATCACGGCCCCTGCCACCCGCTGACTCTTCAGCCACTCAGTTCGCAGCAGCACGCCCGCCCCGGCCCGCTCAACGGCCTCCATATTCAAGTGCTGATCGAGATTGCCCGCGACCCCGATCACCGGCACCCCGGCCACCAAGGCCTGCTGGGTCGTCAAACTCCCGCCATTGCAGACCACCACGGCCGAGCGAGCCGCAGCGGCCTCACCCGGCAGGTAGTCCGCCACGAAGGCGTTGGCCGGCACGGTCTTCAGGTCACTGCGGCCCGCGGTGGCCGCGATCACCGTCACCGGCAACTCAGCCAACGCGTTCAACACCAGTTACAACAGATTTCTCCCGCCGGACGTGCCCAGGGTTGCGTACACGATCGGCCGGTCGGTTGGCAGCGAATCCCACCATGTCGGCGGCTTCCCGGCGGGCGACCACAGGACCGGGCCAAGGTACTCGTGGTTGGCCGGCAAGTCGTAGGTGGGCATCAGCTCGGGCACGTCGGCATACAGGGTGTGGTCCCCGTCGGTGAAAATGCGGCACAGGTTCCACCCCAGACTCGACAGCCCGTGCCTGCGGCGGACCCAGTTGAGCGGCATGCACTGCAGGGCGAAGAGCAAAGGGCGTTCCAGGCGGTAGAGGAGCTTGACCAACCTGACGCCGAACAAGCGGGTCCATATCACGTCGGGCAGCGGAAAACGCCGCTGCGCGTACGGACTCCAGTAGGCATTCGCGATCGCGATGTAAGGAATGCCGGCCAGTCGGGCGCTGACCGACAGTGAAATGCGAAGGTCACCGACGACGAGGTCCGGCGCGATCTCATCCAGGACCCGCAGGTCCGCCTCAACGTACTTCCGCAGCGTCCGCATGGCATAGAAACGACCCTGAGTCAGATTGCCGAAAAACCGCTCGCTGGGGATGGTGTGAATCGCATGGTGACGGAAAGGGAGCGGACCTAGAAGCTGGTTGTAGCGCGGGTCGCAGGCGAAGTGCACTTCATAACGACTAGGGTCCAGCGACTGCGCAAGCGCGAATGGCCGGACGACGTGAGCCAGGGTCACTGCTTCCGCGACGAAAAGGATCCGGCGCCTGCGTGCGGCAAGCCCAGGTGCGGCGTCCGGTGTCGTGCTGATGGCCGCGTCCCCTCTCACCTCGCTAGCAACCGGTGGCCCGCCCCACCTCGACGCCGTAGCGTACACGCACGACACGCGCACTCGGGGAAAACCTCGGCAAGAGTGGGGCGGCGATACGTTTAGCGGCACCACTGCGCGGTCGTTGCCCACCCCGGTGACTATACCCCCGGGTGGTATATGGTGGAGGGCAGAGCGTGACCTCAACCAAAGTGGAGGACCGAGTGACGGCAGCAGTGCTGGGAGCGATCGGGCACGCACTGGCGCTGACCGCGTCGATGACCTGGGAAATCCTGTGGGCGCTGATCCTGGGCTTCGCGCTGTCGGCGGTGGTTCAAGCCGTGGTGCGCCGCTCCACGATCGTCACGCTGCTCGGCGACGATCGGCCGCGCACCCTGGTAATCGCCACCGGCCTGGGCGCGGCCTCGTCGTCGTGCTCGTATGCCGCGGTGGCTTTGGCTCGGTCACTATTCCGCAAAGGGGCCAACTTCACTGCCGCTATGGCGTTCGAGATCGGTTCCACCAACCTCGTGGTGGAGTTGGGCATCATCCTGGCCCTGCTGATGGGCTGGCAGTTCACCGCCGCCGAGTTCGTTGGCGGTCCAATAATGATCCTTGTCCTGGCCGTGTTGTTCCGGTTGTTCGTCGGCGCCCGGCTCATCGACGCCGCCCGGGAACAGGCCGAACGGGGACTCGCAGGCTCGATGGAAGGCCATGCCGCCATGGACATGTCCATCAAGCGGGAAGGCTCATTTTGGCGACGACTCCTTTCCCCACCGGGATTTACCTCCATCGCCCATGTGTTCGTGATGGAGTGGTTGGCGATCCTGCGCGACCTCATTCTCGGGCTGCTGATCGCCGGTGCTATCGCGGCATGGGTACCCGAATCGTTCTGGCAGAGCTTCTTTTTAGCCAATCATCCGGCCTGGTCGGCGGTCTGGGGTCCGATCATAGGACCCATCGTGGCCATCGTTTCGTTTGTTTGCTCGATCGGCAACGTGCCACTTGCCGCGGTGCTGTGGAACGGAGGCATCAGCTTCGGCGGGGTCATCGCGTTCATCTTCGCCGACCTACTGATACTGCCGATCCTGAATATCTACCGTAAATACTATGGCGCCAGGATGATGCTGGTGCTGCTCGGCACCTTCTACGCATCGATGGTCGTCGCTGGCTATCTCATCGAACTTCTCTTCGGTACAACGAATCTCATCCCGAGCCAGCGCAGCGCTACGGTCATGACCGCAGAAATATCGTGGAACTACACCACCTGGCTCAACGTCATCTTTCTGGTGATCGCGGCGGCCTTGGTGGTCCGATTCATCACATCGGGCGGTCTCCCGATGCTACGCATGATGGGCGGCTCACCGGATGCCCCGCATGACCACCATGACCGCCACGACGATCACCTCGGCCACTAGCGCCACCACGCCGATCAGTCGGCGCCGAAAAGGCCACCGGCGGCGGTATCCTGGCCTGCGGGTATTCCACCCATGGGCAAAGGGAGCATGACCGCGCACGCAACGCCGAACGAGCCGGATTATCCGCCACCGCCTGGCGGTCCACCGCCGCCGGCCGATATTGGCCGGTTACTGCTTCGGTGCCACGACCGCCCTGGAATCATCGCCGCGGTGAGCACCTTCCTGGCCCGGGCCGGCGCCAACATCATTTCTCTGGACCAGCACTCCACCGCGCCGGAGGGCGGAACGTTCTTGCAGCGCGCAATCTTTCACCTGCCCGGTCTCACGGCCGCCGTCGACGAACTGCAGCGCGACTTCGGCAGCACTGTGGCGGACAAGTTCGGCATCGACTACCGATTTGCCGAAGCAGCCAAGCCTAAGCGGGTCGCAATCATGGCATCGACAGAGGACCACTGCTTGCTGGACTTGTTGTGGCGCAACCGTCGCGGCGAGCTAGAAATGTCGGTTGTCATGGTGATTGCCAATCATCCTGACCTGGCCGCGCACGTACGCCCGTTCGGTGTGCCATTCATACATATTCCCGCCACTCGCGACACTCGTACGGAAGCCGAACAGCGTCAGCTTCAGTTGCTAAGCGGCAATGTGGATTTAGTAGTGCTGGCACGCTACATGCAGATACTCAGCCCGGGGTTCTTGGAGGCGATCGGCTGCCCGCTGATCAACATTCACCATTCGTTCCTTCCAGCCTTCACCGGCGCGGCCCCGTACCAGCGCGCACGAGAACGCGGCGTCAAACTGATCGGCGCGACCGCCCACTACGTGACCGAAGTTCTCGACGAGGGGCCCATCATCGAACAAGACGTCGTTCGTGTCGACCACACCCACACCGTCGATGATCTGGTGCGTGTCGGCGCCGACGTCGAACGCGCAGTGCTTTCCCGCGCCGTGCTCTGGCACTGCCAAGACCGCGTCATCGTGCATCACAACCAGACCATCGTCTTCTGACATGGGTGACTGCGCGCGTTGCGGTCAACTTCTTGGTGCCCATGATGGTCACGGCGTCGACTGGCCGTTTCGGCGCCGTCGCCCAGCGTGAACTGAGGGCGGAAAATCGGCTGGCCCGAATCTCGCCCCCAGTGCACGCTCGGCGCCGTTTGGCCTCACCCGGTCAACGTGAACTGTCCGGGTGGGCGCTGTCACGTAGCGAGCCCACGTGGGGCCGGGGTCGGCCCGCCAAAAACGCCCCGGCGCGGCCAGCTCATGAGCGAGTACGCAAGCTCAAGGGACACCCGCTTTGCACTGTGGAAGAACCCCGAAGACCTGGCCTGCGGCAGGTGCGGTCAAAGGAGCGGAGTGTAGACAGGACCGGTGGGTCTGCTCAGCGCGGCCCCGAATTAGGACAATTTTCGCACCTAGCGCATCCAATATCGCTTTCGAAGAACGTTCACGCCAGTCCCACTGGGCCGGTGCGAATGGTGCAACGCGCCTTTCGTCGAAGGAAACGCCGTCCGCCACCGAGCCCGCGCTAGGCAAGTCGGTCCCAAGAACGTCGCAAGGATACGCCAAGCGGCCGCGGTCAATCTTGACTTGTGGCCACCGCCGGCAAACCAACATTCAGCCACAACGCGACAGAGAGGTACCCAATGTTCACTGCCCGTATCCGCGCCCTCGCCGGCATGTCTCTGCTAGCCTCGGCGATCGGACTGGCGGCCTTCGGAGCCGCTACCGGCACCGCCAATGCCGCCCCGACCCACCAACCCGAGTGGGGCACCTACACCTGCTACGACTACGCAACCCAGACGTTCTACGAGTGCTTTGACCCCAGCTAGTCGGCGAAGGCCTCACACGATCGGACCTAGTCCCGCAAAGGAGCTAGGTCCGTTCGGTGTTGAGCCTGTCCCGCAGCCGGCGATTCACCGGTTCGGGCAGCAACTCGGACACGTCACCGCCCAGCATCGCGACTTCTTTGGCCAGTGAGGACGACACGAACGAATACCGTGGCGCGGTCGCGACGAAAAAGGTGTCCACACCGGCAATGTGTTTGTTCATTTGCGCCATCTGCAGCTCGTATTCGAAGTCGGTGCCGGTGCGCAGCCCCTTCACGATCGCGGTCATCCCGCAAGACCTGACAAAGTCGACCACCAAGCCATGCCCGACCTGCACGCGCAGATTGGGCAGGTGCGTTGTCGACTCCTTGACCATCGCGATCCGCTCGTCGAGGTCGAACATGCCCGTCTTTGCAGGGTTGACCAGGATGGCAACCACCACCTCGTCGAATTGGGCTGCGGCGCGTTCGAAAATGTCGACGTGGCCTAACGTCACCGGGTCAAATGACCCTGGGCATACCGCGCCCGTCATCTGCGCCGCTCCTCCTCATCGCTGCGTCCCCCGCAAGCGGGCACGGCCCCCACCGCATCGTCGCCGGCGGTCATGACCGATGACGCTACACGTTGGCAAAAAGCCGTTCGGCCAGTTCCAAACGGGTGTCGCCGTAAACACGCTGGGGCCATCGGCGCCAGCCCTCCGGCCACGTCAACGGCGCGCACGTGGTCGCACGCTCCACCACCGCTACGGTTCCCTCGCGCGTCCAGCCGTTGGTGCCCAGTGCGGCCAGGATGGCGTCAACGTCGGCGGAGTCGACGTTGTAGGGCGGGTCGGCCAACACCAGATCCACCGGGGACGTGGTCCCGGCCGCCACGACGGCCGCCACCGCGCCCCGGCGCAGCGTCGCACCGGAGAGACCTAGGGCCTCGATGTTGCGCGCAATGACGGCCGCGCTGCGCTGGTCGGACTCCACGAACAGCACGGACGCCGCTCCCCGCGACAACGCCTCCAGCCCCAGGGCGCCGGAACCCGCATAGAGGTCCAACACCGCCAGACCGGTCAGATCCCGCCGCGCAGTCACGATGTTGAATAGCGACTCGCGCACCCGATCGGTGGTAGGTCTGGTTCCGCGTGGTGGGACGGCAATGCGCCGGCCTCCGGCGACACCGCCGATGATCCGGGTCAAGTGCGCCGCTCTCCCTCGCAAGCGGGCGGTACCCCCACCTCATCGCTTCGTCCCCCGCAAGCGGGCGGTACCCCCACTGCATCGTCGCCGGCGGTGCTCATCTGCGCCGCTCCTCCGCAAGCGGGCGGTACCCCCACCTCATCGCTTCGTCCCCCGCAAGCAGGCGGTACCCCCACTGCATCGTCGCCGGGGCGGTCAGCTCACCACCACCAACAGGTCTCCGCCCTCCACCTGGGCGGTGTCCGACACCGCCACCCGCTCCACGGTGCCGGCAACCGGGGCGGTGATCGGGGCTTCCATCTTCATCGCCTCGATGGTGGCGATGGTTTGGCCGGCGCCGACCCGCTCGCCGACGCACACCCCGACCGTGACGACTCCGGCAAATGGCGCGGCGATGTGTCCGGGATTGCCGCGGTCGGCCTTCTCGGCGGCCGGAACGGCACTGGCAATGCTGCGGTCGCGCACTAGCACCGGCCGCAGCTGCCCGTTGAGGATGCACATCACCGTTCGCATGCCGCGTTCGTCGGGTTCGGAAATGGCCTCCAGCCCGATCAACAGCTCCACCCCACGCTCCAGCTTCACCCGATGCTCTTCACCTTGGCGCAGACCATAGAAGAACTGGTTGGCCGACAATTGCGACGTGTCGCCGTAGGCTTCCCGGTGCTCATTGAATTCCTTTGTTGGACTGGGAAATAACAGCCTGTTCAGGGTGGCCTGACGCTTGGCTCCGACCGACGATAGGGCAATCTCGTCGTCCGCCGCCAATTGCGCAGTGGGCCTGGCCGCCCCGCGACCGGCCAGCGCCGCAGTGCGCAGCGGTTCGGGCCACCCGCCGGGCGGATCACCCAGCTCGCCCCGCAGAAATCCGAGTACCGATTCCGGGATGCCAAATCGCGCTGGATCGGAGGCGAATTCGTCTGCACTGACACCGGCGCCGACCAGTGCCAGCGCCAGATCGCCGACCACCTTGGACGTTGGCGTGACCTTAACCAGCCTGCCCAACACTCGGTCGGCGCCCGCGTAGGCCTCTTCGATCTCTTCGAATCGATCTCCCAGACCAAGAGCAATTGCTTGCTGGCGCAGATTGGACAGTTGGCCGCCCGGAATCTCGTGGTGATAAACCCGCCCCGTCGGCCCCGGCAACCCAGACTCGAACGGCGCATACACTTTTCGTAACGCCTCCCAGTACGGCTCCAGGGCGCACACCGCCGAAAGCGACAGGCCGGTGTCGTACTCGGTGTGGGCAGCGGCAGCAACGATCGAGCTCAGCGCGGGCTGGCTGGTCGTTCCCGCCAGCGGCGCGGCGGCGCCGTCGACGGCATCGGCCCCGGCGTGCCAAGCGGCCACATAGCTGGCGAGCTGGCCACCCGGTGTGTCGTGGGTGTGCAGGTGAACGGGCAGGTCGAAGCGACTGCGCAGGGCGCTGACCAACCTTTGAGCGGCCGGCGGGCGCAACAGTCCAGCCATATCCTTGATCGCCAGCACATGGGCGCCGGCGTCCACGATCTGCTCAGCCAGTTTCAGGTAGTAGTCCAGCGTGTACAGCTGTTCACCCGGATCGGTAAGGTCGCCCGTGTAGCACATCGCGACTTCTGCTATCGCAGAACCTGTTTCGCGTACTGCGTCGATCGCCGGACGCATCGACTCGATGTTGTTGAGCGCGTCGAAGATACGAAAGATGTCGATACCGGTGGCTGTTGCTTCTTGCACAAACGCCGACGTCACGATTTCCGGGTACGGCGTGTAGCCCACGGTATTGCGGCCCCGCAATAGCATCTGCAAGCAGATATTGGGCATTGCTGCACGCAGTGTGGCCAGCCGTTCCCAGGGATCCTCCTTGAGAAAGCGCAGCGCCACATCGTAAGTCGCACCGCCCCAACACTCCACGGACAACAGCTGCGGCATGGTCCGCGCGAGATACGGTGCCACCCGCGACAGTCCGCTGGTGCGTACTCGGGTAGCCAGTAACGACTGGTGAGCATCCCGGAATGTGGTATCGGTGACCCCGACCGCGGCCGACTCCCGCAGCCAACGAGCAAATCCTTCCGGCCCCAACTTGACTAGTCGCTGCTTGGACCCGGCCGGTGGTGCGGCCCGCAGATCAAGATCGGGCAGCTTGTCGTCCGGGTAGATCGTTGACGGACGCGAGCCATACGGGTTGTTGACGGTGACATCGGCCAGGAAGTTAAGGATCTTGGTGCCGCGGTCGGCCGAGGCGCGCGCGGTCAGCAGCTGCGGCCGCTCATCAATGAAGGACGTGGTGACCCGGCCCGCTCGGAAGTCCGGGTCATCCAGGACCGCTTGCAGGAACGGAATATTCGTCGATACCCCGCGGATCCGGAACTCCGCGATCGCCCGGCGCGCACGGCTCACTGCGGTAGGGAGGTCACGGCCCCGACAGGTCAGCTTGACCAGCATGGAGTCGAAGTACGGGCTGATTTCTGCGCCCAGGTTGGTGCTGCCGTCCAGGCGGACACCGGCACCGCCGGCGGTGCGCAACGCGCTGATCCGGCCCGTGTCCGGCCGGAAGCCGTTGGCCGGATCCTCGGTGGTGATCCGGCACTGTAGTGCGGCGCCATGCGGTGCGATGTCCTCCTGCCGCAGGCCCAATTGTTCGAGCGTCTCCCCGGCGGCAATGCGCAGCTGGCTGGCGACCAGGTCGACGTCGGTAATCTCCTCGGTCACCGTGTGCTCCACCTGAACCCGCGGATTCATCTCGATGAAGACATACTCCCCTCGCTCGTCCAGCAGGAACTCGACGGTGCCCGCGCAGCTGTACCCGATATGGCGGGCGAAGGCGACCGCATCGACGCACATCTTGTAACGCAACTCGGCGTCCAGGTGCGGCGCGGGCGCCAGCTCGATGACCTTCTGATGGCGACGCTGCACACTGCAGTCACGCTCATAGAGATGGATCACGTCGCCGAGGTTGTCCGCCAGAATCTGCACCTCGATGTGGCGTGGATTGATCACTGCCTGCTCGAGATAGACCGTCGGGTCCCCGAACGCCGACTCGGCTTCCCGGCTGGCGGCTTCGATCGCCTCCGGAAGCGCCGCGATATCGCCGACACGACGCATACCCCGGCCCCCGCCACCGGCAACTGCCTTGACGAACAACGGAAACGGCATGCCGGCCGCAACCGACAGCAGTTCGTCGACCGAGGCCGACGGCGCCGAGGACATCAGCACGGGCAAGCCGGCTTCGCGGGCCGCCGCGATGGCGCGAGACTTATTCCCAGCCAGCTCAAGCACTTCGGCGCTGGGACCGACGAAGCTGATGCCCGCCGCCGCGCATGCCGCAGCCAGATCCGGATTCTCCGATAGAAACCCGTAGCCAGGGTAGATAGCGTCGGCACCCGCCCGACGGGCCGTCGCGACGATCTCGTCGACCGACAGGTATGCATGCACCGGGTGACCGATGTCGCCGATCTGGTAAGACTCGTCCGCCTTGAGACGGTGCTGCGAATTGCGGTCCTCGTACGGATAAACGGCCACGGTTCCGACGCCCAGTTCGTAGGCGGCACGAAAGGCCCGGATCGCGATCTCCCCGCGATTGGCGACGAGCACCTTGGAAAACACGTGTGGCTCCCTTATCCGGATGTCTCAGATCAGCGTCGACCAATAGTCCCAAAAGCGGACCATGATCAGCAGGAATACTGTCGTGAACCAGAGCGTGGCCAGCGACCATCGCCATTGATAGAGCAGCCGTGCCCCGACGCGCTCCTGGCTTCCCCGGTTTTCCCGCATCGGACCGAAAACGATGGACGCGACCACCACCAGCAGTGTGGCGATGACCGCCCAGACCACCATGCAGTATGGGCACAGGGCACCGATACGGTACAGGCTCTGGAATATCAGCCAATGCACGAACGCCACACCAACCAGGATCCCGACCGCCAGGCCGATCCAATACCACCTGGGCAACGGCACTTTCGCCACCGCCAGCACCCCGGTGACCACCACCACGGTGAAGCCCGCAATGCCGAGAAGCGGGTTGGGAAAGCCCAGCAACGACGCCTGCGGTGTGGTCATCACCGAGCCGCACGACACTATCGGGTTGACATTGCATGACGGCACATAGATCGGATCGAGCAGAATCCTGACCTTCTCCACCGTGAGCGTCATCGAAGCGAACAGCCCGATCACACCGCCGATCAGCACCCACCACGCGCTAGGCACCGGCACCCGCACCGCAGCCGGGTCGCCGGATCGCTCGGCAGGTCGAGCTGCCACCACAATCGTCAGGATGTCGCGGTAGCAGCGGCCGAGTCAATGCCCGGCACATCACCCACAATTTCTTTGATCTTGGCGACCAGCGCCGCCGGCGTCGACCACTCGTACTCTGTGCCATTGACCCGGACCGTCGGGGTCGCGTGCACGTTGACCGCCGCCGCCAGCCCGTCGACTTTTTCGATGTACTTGCCGCTGTTGATGCAGTCGGGCACCTTGCCCACGACGCCGGCTTCGCGGGCAAGTTCGATCAACCGCGCGTTGTCGGGGAAATCCTTGCCGAGCTCGGCAGGCTGGATGTCCTTGCTGAACAAGGCGGCGTGGAAGCGGCGGAACGCCTCGATCGATTCGTCGGCAACGCAATAAGCCGCAGCAGCCGCTCGCGACGAATAGTGTTGATTGCTGGCGCTATCGAGAATGGCCACCATCGTGTAATCGGCCGCGACAGCGCCGATGTCCACGAGCTTGGACACGGTTGGCCCGAAACCGCGCTCGAATATGCCGCACGCCGGACACAGGAAATCCTCGTAGAAGGACACCACGGCCTTGGGGTTGCTGGTTCCGGGCTGGGTGACCAGCTTGCTCGACGTCACCCGTACTGCATCGCCGGGGCCCGCGACGCCGTCCTTCTTGTCGTCGCGCGACGTCACGATGTAGAAGACCAGGACGACGGCAAAAACGACGACGATGGTGGTGCCACCAATCTGGACGAGCCGGCCGAAGCTGCCGTCGGCGGACTTCAGATCGAATCGCGGGGGGCGTTTGGATTTGTCGGCCACAGTTTCGCTGATCCTCACGTGCTCGATTTGTCGGCTTGTCGCGGCCGCGGTCAGGCGACGGCGCCTCTAGCGTACCGGCGGCAAGCCAGCCTCGACTCAAACCCGGCTAAGGTGCGCGCGCAGCGCGGAGATCAGCTCGTTGGTCCCGGCAGCACTGCCTCCCCCCAGCTGAAACAGGTTGAGGAAGCCATGCGTCAGCGAACCCAGATACCGCAAGTCCACTGCAGTCCCGGCAGCCCGCAGCGCCTTCGCATAGCTTTCTCCTTCGTCGCGCAATGGGTCGAAGCCGGCGACCGCGATGAGAGCAGGCGCCAGCCCGGACAGCGATTCGGCCAACAACGGCGACAACCGCGGATCCGCCGGATCGACATCGGAATCCCTGAGGTATTGCGTGTGGAACCAATCGATGTCCCGCTTGGTCAGCAGGAAGCCATTGCCGAACAGGCCCATTGAGCGAGTCTGTGCGGTGAAATCGGTCCTGGGATACAGCAGCCACTGCAGCACCGGGGTGGGCCCACCCTCGTAGCGAGCCTTGTCGCGCGCCAACTGACACACCACGGCCGACAGGTTGCCGCCCGCACTGTCCCCGCCCACCGCGACCCGCCCGGGGAGCGCACCGAACTCATCGGAAGCGTGCTCATGGGCCCATACAAAAGCCGCATAGGCATCTTCAACCGCGGCCGGCGCCGGATGCTCGGGAGCCAACCGGTAGTCGATCGACAGTACCTGGATGTCGGCGTCGCGACAGGTCAACCGGCACAGCGCGTCATGGGTGTCCAAGTCCCCGAGCGTCCAGCCGCCACCGTGGTAAAAGACCAGCAGCGGCGTGGCGCCACCGCCGCTGGGGCGGTAGTGCCGCGCCGGGATCTCACCGGCTGGTCCGGGTATTGACAGGTCGGTCACGTCGACGTGGATCTGCGGACCGGGCATCGCCTCGCATATCGCGCGCATGTGCGCGCGAGAGGCGACGATGTCGTCGTCTACGGCCAGGCCGTCGACACCGAAGATCCGCGAAGTCGACAACATCAGCTGCAGGGTGGGGTCAAGCGTATTGCCATCGATAATGACCGATCGGCCGGCCGACAGGATCCGTTTGGCAGGCGTCGGGATCCACGGAAGGACCTTGACTCCGACGTTGACGACGGTGCCCTGCACACGCCGTGTCCACATGCGCGGGTGGTTTGCTCCGAGACGGAGGTCTGCCACACCTGGCAGACTCTTGGTCATGGGCTGCTCCCTACAAAACTCTGTCACGCGCAGCAACGGACACTCGATCCGCGCCGTCAGGCTGGATGTCTTTCGGGTCCTGCCGGCCGACACCGGGCAAGCGGTAGGTGCCGCGAGTCCGGCGTGCCCAACGGCCAACTCTACGTGGTGACCAAAGTGTTGAATGCCGACCAGCACTATTCGCGGCTTACGCCGCCGTCGCCGAAGGCTGTGGCTCAGCACCTGCCCAGGTGTTGATTAGGTGGCATATCCAACTCGGTAATATCGTGATCCCCAAGTCGGTGAACCCAATGCGGATTGCGAGCAACTTCGACGCGTTCGATTTCCCTCGCTCGATGACGGAACCCGGCTTGGTCCGAATCCGAAAACCTTCAATTTCACAGGCAGGTGAGATGACGTGACTGGCGAGTCGGGCGCCGCCGCCGCACCCTCGATTACCCTCAACGGCGAGCATACGATGCCGGTGCTTGGCCTCGGCGTCGCGGAATTGTCGGACGACGAGACCGAACGTGCGGTGTCCGCGGCGCTGGAAATTGGCTGCCGGCTGATCGACACCGCCTACGCCTATGGCAACGAGGCCGCGGTCGGCCGCGCAATTGCAGCCTCCGGCGTTGCCCGCGAAGAGCTGTTCGTCACCACCAAGCTAGCCACCCCCGACCAGGGTTTCACCCGTTCCCAGGAAGCATGTAGAGCCAGTTTGGACCGCCTCGGCCTCGACTACGTCGACCTTTACCTAATTCACTGGCCGGCCCCGCCGGTGGGCAAGTATGTGGACGCCTGGGGAGGCATGATTCAATCCCGCGGAGAGGGCCATGCCCGATCGATCGGCGTGTCCAACTTCACCGCGGAGCACATCGAAAACCTTATCGACCTCACATTCGTCACGCCGGCGGTCAACCAGATCGAGCTGCACCCGCTGCTCAACCAGGACGAACTGCGCAAAGCTAACGCCCAGCACACCGTCGTCACACAGTCCTACTGCCCCCTGGCACTCGGCAGGCTGCTGGACAACCCAACCGTCACATCAATCGCCAGCGAATACGTCAAGACGCCCGCACAAGTGCTGCTGCGGTGGAACCTGCAATTGGGCAATGCGGTGGTCGTCCGCTCGGCCAGACCCGAGCGCATCGCCAGCAACTTCGACGTCTTCGACTTCGAGTTGGCGGCCGAACACATGGATGCATTGGGCGGGCTCAATGACGGCACCCGGGTGCGCGAGGATCCACTGACCTACGCCGGCACCTGATACGCCGCCGACTGTGAACCGCGCGACGTCTCCTCGGCGTGTCACGTCGTGAGATTCACCGTCGGCGCGTGGACTAGCCCGTCGGGCAGGTGGCCGCGGCCTGACGCAGTACGTCGGACGATGGCTGATCCACTGGCAGTGAATAGCCGCGCAGCACGGCGATGAATTGCATCGCGTACTGACAGGCGAAGGCCTTGTTGGGTGGCATCCATTGGGCCGGTGGCGAATCGCCCTTGTCCTGATTTGCCTGCCCCTGCACGGCCAGCAGGTTGGCCGGATCGTTGGCGAAGCGCATTCGCTCGGAGTTCGGCCACCGATAGGCGCCCATGTCCCAGGCATACGAGAGCGGAACGATGTGGTCGATCTGGACCGATTGGCCAACACTGGCGCCGCGTTGGAAGGCAACGGTGGTGTTGGTGTACGGATCGCGCAGGGTGCCGGTGGCCACCGCATTCGGACACCGCTTGATCGACACATATGTCTTGTCGACCAGATCCCGGTCGAGGATGTCGTCGCGGGTGTCGCACCCGTTGTGCCCTCCCGGCGCGTCATTGCGATCGTCCCAGGGGTGACCGAATGCGGACCTGCGGTAGTCGTAGCGGTGGATCCGTTTGGGTAGCACGGCGATGCCGGCGAGCACGTCGGCACCGGGTTGCACGGTTGGCACGCCAGCGCGGGCGGCGAACTCGTCAGCGTGCCTGCCCGCCGATGATCCCAGCGTCTGATACGCGACCACCAGCGCCAGCGCCGCGATCGCCGACAGCCACAGTAGCGTTCTGCGGTTCATGACTTATCTAAGTATTCGATGCGGTCGGTGCTGGTGAATCGCGCGGCCATCAGCGCCAATGCGGGGTCTGTGGGGTTCTTGTAAGCCTCGATGCAGAAGTCCCGCGCGGCCACTATGTATTCCTCGTGTTCGGCCAATGACAGCAACCGCAGCGTGATGGCCTTGCCGGATTGGTTGCGGCCCAGCACATCTCCCTCCTTGCGCTCCTTCAGATCCAGATCGGCGAGGGCGAACCCGTCCATTGTCCCGGCGACCGCACGCAGCCGCTGACCCGCCGGCGTATCCGGCGGCACCCAGCTGGCCAGCAGACACACGCTGGGATGTTCGCCGCGCCCGATGCGGCCGCGCAGCTGGTGCAATTGGCTGATGCCGAACCGGTCGGCGTCCATCACCAGCATGACCGTAGCGTTGGGGACATCGACGCCAACCTCAATGACCGTGGTGCACACCAGCACATCGACCTCACCGGCCCGGAAAGCCGCCATCGCAGCGTCCTTGTCGTCGGCCGACAACCGTCCATGCATGAGCGCCAACCGCAACTCTGCGAGCTCGGCGGAACGCAACCGGGAGAACAGGCCTTCGGCAGTGGCCGATGGTCGGACGCCGCCTTGAACGTCGGTGTCGTCGGACTCATCGATGCGGGGCGCCACCACATAGGCCTGGCGGCCGGCGGCAGCCTCTTCGATGATGCGCCGCCAGGCGCGGTCGAGCCAGGCGGGCTTGTCCTTGACAAAGATGACGTTGGTGGCAATCGGCTGCCGCCCGAGCGGAAGTTCGCGCAGCGTAGAGGTTTCCAGGTCGCCATAGACGGTCAGCGCGACCGTGCGCGGTATCGGCGTCGCGGTCATCACCAGCAGGTGCGGGGTAATGCCGGCGGGGGCCTTGGCGCGCAACTGATCTCGCTGCTCGACACCAAACCGGTGTTGCTCGTCGACCACCACCATGCCCAGGTTGTGAAAGTCGACGGCCTCCTGCAGCAGCGCGTGCGTGCCGATGACGATGCCGACCTGACCGCTGGCGATTTCGGCGCGAACTTGCTTCTTCTGCCCTGCCGTCATCGAACCGGTGAGCAGTGCCACCCGGGTGGCGTTTTCGGCGCCTCCCAGTTGGCCGCCCATGGCCAGCGGCCCTAGGACATCGCGGATCGATCGCAAGTGTTGTGCGGCAAGGACTTCCGTTGGCGCCAGCAGGGCACACTGGTAACCCGCGTCCACCATCTGCAGCATCGCCAACACCGCAACGATCGTTTTGCCCGAGCCCACTTCGCCTTGCAGCAGGCGATTCAGCGGGCGGTTCGCCGCGAGCCCGTCGGACAACACGTCGAGCACCTCACGCTGTCCCGCCGTCAGCTCAAAAGGCAACCGCCGCAGTAGCTCAGCGGCAAGACCGTTAGATTTCCAGGCCGCCGAGGGCCCGGATTCCGACAGTTCACCGTGCCGTCGGGCCACCAGCGCCCACTGCAGACCCACGGCCTCGTCGAAGGTCAGGCGTTCCCGGGCGCGCTCGCGTAACGACTGGCTTTCGGCAAGGTGAATGGCGCGCAGTGCCTCGTCCTCGGGGATCAGGCCGTGCTTGGCGCGTAGTTCCGCGGGCAACGGATCATCGACCCGGTCGAGAACATCGAGCACCTGCCGCACGCATTTGAAGATGTCCCAGCTCTGCACTTTTGTGCTGGCCGGATAGATCGGGAAGAAACGACGCTCGAACTCCTCCACGACCAATTCACCGCTGATGGCCTTGGAGGCATCAGCGATACTTTTGAGCGACCTGGTGCCGTGGTTCTTCCCGTCCGGCGAGTCGAGGATGAGAAACGCCGGATGCGTGAGCTGCATCGCGCCCTTGTAGTAGCCGACTTCCCCGGAGAGCATCACCTTCGTGTGCTTGGTGAGGTCCCGCATGATGTAGTCCGCGTTGAAGAACGTGGCCGTCACCTTGTTGCGGCCGCCGCCGACGGTGATGCGCAGACATTTCCGATTCGGCTTCTTTTTCATCGGAAACGAATACGTATCGGTGATCACGTCGACGATGGTGATGTGCTCGCCAGCTTCCGGTCGCGCGTCACCGATACCCACCCGCGCCGCGCCCTCGACGTAGCTGCGCGGGTAGTGGCGGAGCAGGTCGTCGACGGTCCGCATGCCGAACTGCTCGTCGAGGGCATCGGCTGCCGTGGCGCCGAGGACGCGATCGAGCCGATCGCTTAACGACGCCACCGCTACTCGACCCCGATCAGCAGCGCGTCGCCGCGGTGTCCGGTGCGGTAGGAGACCAGCTCGGTGCCTGGATGGTGGTCGTGCACATGCCGTTCCAGGACGACAGCCACGTCTTCGGTTACGCCGGCGCCAATTAGCACCGTCACCAGATCGCCTCCCGATGCCAACAACAGGTCGACCAGACCGATGGCCGCCGCGGCGACATCGTCGGCGACGATCAGCACCTCGTCGCCCGCGATACCCAGACCGTCGCCCGGCTTGCAGGTACCGGCCCAGGTCAGCGCCTTTTGGGTGGCAATGCGCACCGATCCGTGCCGGGAAGCACCGGCGGCACGGGCCATGCTGTAGCCGTCGTCGACGGCCTGGCGGGCCGCGTCATGCACGGCCAGCGCGGCCAACCCCTGCACCATCGATCCGGTCGGCACGGGTACCACGTCGACGCCCCAGCCGATCGCCGCGGTACACCCGGCCACCAGTTCTTCGGCGGCCACATAGCCATTGGGCAGCACCATCACGTGCGCGGCGCCGGTGTCTACCACGGCCCGCACCAGCTGGTGGGCACTGATATCGGCGGCCGGTGTCACGGCGTCTGGACCCGGTCGCAGCACGCAGGCGCCCTCCCCGGCGAACAGCTCGGCGGCACCGTCGCCGTCGACGACCGCCAGCACGGCGCGGCCCCGCGTCCAGCCACCGGCCGGCAATCCGCTGGTCCCGGAACCGAGCGCCGAGATCACGATCCGGCTAACTCGCCCCACCGCCAATCCGGCTTCCACGGCGGCACCGGCGTCGTCGGTGTGGACGTGTACGGAGTAGCTGTCGGGCGGAGCAGCGGCGATGGCCACCGACTCACCCAATTCCTTGAGTCGATCCCGCAACTGGTCCGCCGCTGCAGCATCACATACCGCCAACAGATACATCACCTCGAATTGCGGGGCGGGGCGTTGGGTAGCCGTGTCGGTCGGCAACGCGCGCGGCGAGGGTTCGTAGACCGCCCGGGCAGGTGCCTGCCCGCAGATGGTGGAGCGCAACGCGTCCAGCAGAACCAGCAGGCCCCGTCCGCCGGCGTCCACCGCGCCCGCATCGGCGAGCACGTCAAGCTGTTCGGGGGTCTTTTCCAGCGCGATGACCGCCGCGTCACCGGCGGCGGTGACCGCACCGGCCAACCCCTCGTGCGCGCACTGGTCGACGGCTCCGGCGGCGGCCCGCAGCACCGAGACGATAGTTCCCGGCACCTCCACGCCACCCATCGACGCGACGACCAACTCGACGCCGCGCCACAACGCGGCCCCGAGGGCGTTGGCGTCGACCGCCCGCAATACCGCGCCAGAGGCGGCGGCCGCAGTCGCGGTCACCTCTGCGATCCCGCGCAGGATCTGGGACAGGATCACGCCGGAGTTGCCGCGAGCTCCGTTCAACGCGCCGGCCGCGAGAGCGGCCGCAACCCGCGCCACGTCTTCGGCGTCAGCCTGCGAATTCGCGTGCAAATCAGCTTCTACGACCGCGGCACGCATGGTGAACAGCATGTTGACGCCGGTATCGGAGTCAGCGACCGGGAACACATTGAGCCGGTTGATCTCGTCGATGTGGAGGATCAGATCGCTGACGACGGCGTGTGCCCAGTCCCGCAAGGCCGAGGCGTCCAACGGCCGATCCGCCGTCCCCACTACAACACACCTCCTCCGCAACACACCTCCTCCGCGCCAGCCCGCGCCCCGAGCCTAACCAGACGTGGTGACAGCACGGTCACGACGCCGCTCTCCCGGCCAAGGCGGGTGCTGACATGTCCGCGAAGGGCTGATCGTTTTGGCGCTACCGCACAACAATGGCTATCCTGTGCTAGCCGCGGGCTACACGTAGGCGTCCCGGCCAGGTCGCCGGACCTAAGAGATTTGAGGAGCTTGACGAATGGCCGCTGTGTGCGATATCTGCGGGAAAGGCCCCGGCTTCGGCAAGTCGGTGTCGCACTCCCACCGCCGCACCAGCCGCCGGTGGGATCCGAACATCCAGACTGTGCACGCCGTGACCCGTCCCGGCGGCAACAAGAAGCGACTCAACGTTTGCACATCCTGCATCAAGGCGGGCAAGATCACCCGCGGCTGACGCCCGGTAACACCTGCACGACTCAGGGCAACCGCCAATCGATCGGCTCGGCACCCATCCCGACGAGCAGTTCGTTGGCGCGGCTGAACGGACGCGAGCCGAAGAACCCGCGCGATGCCGATAGCGGTGAAGGATGCGGCGACTCGATCGCAACGCAGTTGCCCGCGGCCAGCATCGGCTTCAGAGTCGACGCGTCACGACCCCACAGGATCGCCACCAGCGGCGCTGCGCGCGCCGCCAGGGCGCGAATCGCGCATTCCGTGACCGCTTCCCAGCCCTTGCCCCGGTGCGACGCCGGGTTGCTGGGTCGCACCGTCAGCACCCTGTTCAACAGCAACACACCGCGTTGCGCCCAGGGCGTCAGATCGCCGTTCGAGGGCAGCGGATAGCCCAAATCCGCGGTGTACTCGTCGAAGATGTTGGCCAGACTGCGCGGCCACGGACGTACATCAGGGGCCACCGAGAAGCTAAGACCCACAGCATGTCCTGGAGTCGGATAAGGGTCTTGGCCAACGATAAGGACACGGACGTTGTCGAACGGGAAAGTGAAGGCGCGCAACACATTCGATCCGGCGGGCAGGTATCTGCGCCCGGCCGCGATCTCGGCCCGCAAGAACTGCCCCATGTGGGCCACCTGGTCGGCCACCGGCTCGAGCGCGGCGGCCCACCCCCGCTCGACGAGCTCACTCAACGGCCGTGCGGTCACTGCATCCCTTTCGCGTACAGACGGTCACCGCGTCACCCTAGCGAACCTTGATTGTCTGGCTCCCCAAACGATTGCCAGCCCGCGTATCCAGTCCACTCCTCGCCGTCGACCAGCACCCTAGCCGGCCCGTCGAGAACCCGGCCAATGGTGCGCCACCCGGCCGGCACCGGACCGACGAAACAGGCGACCAGGGCATGATCTTCACCCCCGCTTAGCACCCACGGCCAGGGGTCGGTGCCCAGAGCGGTTGCGGCCGCAGTCAAAGCGTCGCGGTCAGCGGCCAACGCCGCGGCGGACAGGTCGATGCGCACGCCGGATGCCTCGGCGATGTGCCGCAGATCGGCGAGCAGCCCGTCGGAGACATCGATCATCGCTTGAGCCCCGACAGCCGCGGCCGCCGCGCCGTGGCCGTAGGGCGGCTGCGGCACCAAATGGCGGCGGCGCAGTTCGGCGAAGTCTTCAATCCCGTTGCACCACAGCGCATAGCCAGCAGCCGAGCGGCCCAGCTCACCGACGACGGCCAGCACCGAGCCGGCCTTCGCCCCGGAGCGCAGCACCGGGGCACGACCGTCAAGGTCACCAATCGCGGTGACCGACACCACCCACTGCCGGCAGCTGACCAGATCGCCGCCGACGATGCCGGCACCAATGCGCCCCGCCTCCTCCCACATTCCGTCGACCAACGCGCTCGCCTGCGCCGCCGGCGTCTCAGCGGGTGCTCCAAAGCCGACCACGAACGCGGTGGCCCGCGCCCCCATCGCCTCGATGTCGGCGGCATTCTGGGCGATCGCCTTGCGGCCGACGTCCTGCGGTGTCGACCAGTCCAGCCGGAAGTGACTATCTTGCACCAGCATGTCCGTCGACACCACAGTGCGACCATCGCCGGCAGACACCAGCGCGGCATCGTCGCCGGGCCCGAGCAGTACCGTGGCGGGTTGTCGGCGCCCCCGCACCAGCCGGTCGATCACGGCGAACTCGCCGAGCTGCTGCAGCGTCGGGGACTCCGTTGCAAGTGAGTGATCTTTAGTGGTCACGCGACTTGCACCCCGTCTCGGGGTTGTTCGGCAGCCTTGGGGCTGCTTCCCTTCCGCGCTTCACAGCCACCTGCCGGGCGAGGCCCGGTCTTACGGTCGGCTCCACGCTTGACGGCGGCCCCAACTGGGCCGACGATGCTGGATGTTTCCTCGTAGCGTGCGAGGTTGATGGCAGCGCAGTCATCACGCTGATGGACCACTGAGCATCGGTCGCATTGCCATTGTTCGTCCCAGCCGATGTCTTGCACATGCCGGCAGGCGTGGCAGGTTTTCGACGACGGGAACCAGCGGTCGGCGACCACCAGCGCCGACCCGTACCAGACTGTCTTGTAGGACAAGTGCCGACGCGGAGTGCCCAGGGCCGCATCCGACAGTCCGCGCCGACGAGCGCGGGCACCCGGCAACCCTTTTTGCCGCAACATCTCTGTCGCGTCCAAGCCTTCGACAACAATGCGGCCGTGGGTTTGAGCCAACCGTGTCGTCAGGACGTGCAGGTGATGGGTGCGGACATCGTTGACCCGGCGATGCAACCGGGAAATCTGAGTGGTGCGCTCACGGTAGCGCCGTGAACCTTTCGTGCAACGCGAACGGGCCCGGCACACGTGGCGTAGCTCGCGCAGCGCGGCGCCGAGCGGTCGTGGGTTCTCAACCTGCTCGATCGCCGTGCCGTCAGCGGTGGCGACCGTCGCCAGGCGCCGGACCCCGACATCGACACCAACCCGCGAACCGGGGTGCACCACCTTCGGCTGCTGCGGACGCTGGACAAGCACCCGCACACTGGCATCCAGACGAGTGCCGTTGCGGCGCACCGAGATCGCCAATACTCGCGCCCGACCGGCCTTGATCAGGCGTTCGATACGGCGGGTGTTCTCGTGCGTGCGGACGGTCCCGATGACCGGCAGGGTGAGGTGACGGCGGTCGGGTTCCACACGCATCGCTCCGGTCGTGAACGACACTCGATCCTGGTCGCGGCCTTTGCGTTTGAAACGGGGAAACCCGACCCGTTTACCGGCGCGTTTGCCGGCGCGGGAGGTCTGCCAGTTCCAGTACGCCTCGACCGCACCCGCGATGCCATCGGCGTAGGCCTCTTTTGAGCATTCAGGCCACCACGCGACACCGGTCTCGGTGTTGACGCACACGTCGTCCTTGACGGTGTTCCAGCGTTTGCGCAGCACGCGCAGCGACGGTTTCGCTGTCACGGTCCCGCTGGCATGCCACGCCTGGATGTCGGCTTTCAGGGTGGCCACGGTCCAGTTGTATGCCTTGCGACGAGCACCGAAATGCCGTGCCAGCGCCTTGGCCTGGTCCTCGGTCGGGTCCAGCGTGAACCGAAACGCTTGGACCGTCCAGCCATCGGGAACCTCGAACTTGGGCATCAGGCGGCCTCATGGTCCTCGCCAGCAGCGGCCGCCAATGCGCGCTTGGTTCGATTCTCGGCAGCCCGTTTGCCATACAGACGGGCGCACATCGACGTCAGGATCTCGGTCATATCCCGCACCAGGTCGTCATCGACCTCGGCAGAGTCGACTACCACCAGTTCGCGGCCCTGCGCCGCAAACGCTGCCTGCACGTACTTCGAGCCCAACCGGCAGAACCGATCCCGGTGCTCCACCACGATCCGGTGGACTGACGGGTCGCGCAGCAGTGAAAGGAACTTACGGCGGTGCTCGTTGAACGCGGAACCGACCTCGGTCACGACCTTGTCGACTGGCATCTGTTGGGCCGTGGCCCACGCGGTCACCCGCGCGACCTGCCGATCCAGATCGGCTTTCTGATCGGCCGACGACACCCGTGCATACACCGCGGTCGGTGATCGCATGCCAGCGTCCCCAGCCGGTTCGTCGACGAGAATCAGTCGGCCCACTCGCCTCGCCATCACCGACAACAGACCAGCACGAAACCAGCGGTAGGCGGTCCCCCGAGCAACACCGTTGCGCTCCGCCCACGTCGCCAGGTTCATATCTCTGTTCCTACCGCACGCCACTGACAACTACCGACCACTCAACCCGCAACAGCTGGCACCCCCCGATGCGTCGTCGCCCACGCCGCCTCCTTCGGCCCGTTCTGGCCCTGTGGACCTTCGAACACCTCGCCCGACCTGCGGTAAGTTGAGTCACTGCCGGCGCGAGCGGACCGCGCCAGTGTATGAGAGCAAAGAGGTGGCCGCGCAGGTGACAGGCGAGTCCGACGGGCCGCCGCGCGCCGTGCTGATCGCCGCGGCGGCGCTGGCGGCGGCGGTGATCGGGGTAATCCTGGTTGTCGCGGCGAACCGCCAGCCGCCGGAGCGACCGGTTGTCATTCCGGCCGTGCCCGCTCCGCAGGCCACCGGTCCCGGCTGCAAAGCACTGCTGGCGGCGCTGCCTCAACGACTCGGCGAGTATCGGCGCGCGCCCGTCGCGGAGCCGACCACTGCGGGTGCCACGGCCTGGCGAACGGGGCCAAACAGCACACCGGTGATTTTGCGCTGTGGACTCGACCGCCCGGCCGAGTTCGTGGTGGGTTCGGCCATCCAAGTCGTCGATCGGGTGCAGTGGTTTCAGGTGGCCGCGCAAAACCCGGACGAGCCAGGCCGGTCCACCTGGTACACCGTGGACCGGCCGGTGTATGTGGCGCTGACACTCCCCTCGGGATCGGGGCCCACCGCGATCCAGGAATTGTCAGACGTTATCGACCACACCATCCCCGCGGTACCCATCGACCCGGCGCCGGCTCGCTAGTGCCGATCGCAAGCGCGGCGCTAGCGCCGGGCGCGGCGGGTCGGCACCATCGGGCTAGTGCCGATCGCAAGCGCGGCGCTAGCGCCGGGCGCGGCGGGTCGGCACCATCGGGCTAGTGCCGATCGCAAGCGCGGCGCTAGCGCCGGGCGCGGCGGGTCGGCACCATCGGGCTAAGTGCCGATCGCAAGCGCGGCGCTTGCGCCGGGCGCGGCGGGTCGGCACCATCGGGCTAAGTGCCGATCGCAAGCGCGGCGCTTGCGCCGGGCGCGGCGGGTCGGCACCATCGGGCTAAGTGCCGATCGCAAGCGCGGCGCTAGCGCCGGGCGCGGCGGGTCGGCACCATCGGGCTAGTGCAGGCCCACGCCGCGGGCCAATGCCGTCTCGATCATCGTCGCCAGCAGGGTCGGATAGTCGACACCGCTGGCCGCCCACATCCGCGGGTACATCGAGATCGTGGTGAATCCCGGCATCGTGTTGATCTCGTTGATCACCGGACCGTCGTCGGTGAGGAAGAAGTCCACCCTGGCCAGACCCCGGCAGTCGATAGCCGCGAACGCCCGGATCGCCAGCTGACGAATCGCCTCTGCGACCTGGTCATCGACCTTGGCGGGCACGTCCAATTCGGCTGCGTCGTCGAGATACTTGGTTGCGAAGTCGTAGAAAGAGTCCTCGCGTCCCCGCACCCCGGCCACCCGGATCTCCCCCAGCGTGCTGGCTTCCAGTGTGCCGTCCGGCATTTCGAGCACACCGCATTCCAGCTCGCGGCCGCTGATCGCGGCCTCGACGATGACCTTAGGGTCATGCCGGCGGGCCCGCGCGACCGCGGCGGGCAGTTGATCCCAACTCGACACCCGGCTAACACCGATCGACGAGCCGCCTCGGGCGGGTTTGACGAACACCGGTAAGCCCAGCCGTTCGCACTCCTGGCGGTGCAGTGTCGACCGCGGCGGACGCAGCACCGCGTACGCACCCACCGGAAGTCCATCGGCGGCGAGCAGCTTCTTGGTGAACTCCTTGTCCATGCCGACGGCACTGGCCAGCACACCGGCGCCCACGTAGGGCACCCCGGCGAGTTCGAGCAGTCCCTGGATCGTGCCGTCCTCGCCGTACGGGCCGTGCAGTACCGGGAACACCACGTCGACCGACTCCAGAACCTCGCCGGCCCCGGGCGGCAGCGACACCAACTGGCCACCACGCCGCGGATCGGCCGGCAGCGCCAGCTCGGTGCCCGATCCTGATTTGACCTGAGGAAGCTCCCGGTTGGTGATCGTCAGGGCGTCGGGGTTGGCGTCGGTGAGCACCCACGAACCTGCCGGGGTGATACCCACCGCGATCACGTCGAACCGCCGCGAGTCCAGGTTGCGCAGGATGCTGCCGGCGGACACACACGAGATGGCGTGCTCGTTGCTGCGCCCGCCGAACACGACGGCAACGCGGACACGCCGATCACGCCGGTCGTTAGCACTCACAACCTGCAGAGGCTACCGGGTCAGGCAGACGGGCTCCCACGAGCTGCAGTTTTCGGTCGTGCCGGCCCGTGCGAGGCTCATTCGGGCTTGGTGCGGCGACCCAGCAGCAGCGTTATCGCCTCGTCCACCGACAGCCCTTTATGACAGACCCGATGCACCGCGTCGGTGAGTGGCATTTCGACGTCGTAGCTGGACGCCAGCGCGAGCACGGATTCGCACGACGTCACGCCTTCGACGACATGACAAGCCTTGCCCGCCGACTGCAACGTTTCGCCCCGGCCCAGGCGTTCGCCAAACGATCGGTTGCGCGAACGCGGTGAGGTGCAGGTGGCCACCAGATCACCGACCCCTGCCAGACCGGCCAACGTCGCGCCGTTGGCGCCGAGCGCCGTCCCGAGCCGGATGATCTCCGCCAGGCCCCGGGTGATGATCGCGGCCGCGGTGTTTTCGCCCAGCCCGATGCCCACCGCCATTCCGCACGCAAGCGCGATGATGTTCTTGCACGCCCCGCCGATCTCGGTGCCGACGACATCGGCGTTGGTGTAGGGGCGGAAGTACCCGCTGTTCAGCGCGCGCTGCAAGGCAACCGCGCGGCCGGAGTCGCTGCACGCGACGACGGTAGCGGCGGGCTGGCATTCGGCGATCTCGCTGGCCAGGTTGGGTCCAGAGATCACCGCGACCTGCGCCGGCTCGGCACCGGTCACCGAGATGATGACCTGGCTCATCCGCATCAGGGTGCCCAACTCGATGCCCTTGGCCAGACTGACCAAGGTCGCACCCTCGGGCAACAGGGGAGCCCACCGCTCGAGATTGGCCCGCATGGTCTGCGCGGGCACTCCCAACAGCACCGTGGATGCGCCCCCAAGTGCCTCCTCGGCATCTGCGGTGGCATGAATGCTCGGTGGTAACAGCGCACAGGGCAGATAGTCGGGGTTATATCGGGTGGTATTGATCTGATCGGCCACCTCAGCTCGCCGCGCCCACAGCGTGACCTCTCCGCCCGCGTCGGCCAGCACCTTAGCCAGGGCCGTGCCCCATGCACCGGCGCCCATCACCGCGACGGTGCTTGCTATTCCGGCCATCCACACACACTAATCTGCGCCGCGGTTGCCGTCGGGACCGTGCCTGGGCCCCGGCCACGACCGTGGCGGCAATGCCGTCGAAGTGTGCCGCGTGGATCGACGCTGGCAGGATGACTTCATGAGCGGCACACCGGACGACGGCGATATCGGCTTGATCATCGCCGTCAAGCGCTTGGCCGCGGCCAAAACCAGGCTGGCCCCGGTGTTCTCGGCGCAGACTCGCGAGAACGTGGTGCTGGCCATGCTCGTCGACACGTTGACCGCCGCGGCGGGTGTCGGTTCACTGCGCTCGATCACTGTTATCACCCCCGACGAAGCCGCGGCGGCTGCGGCGGCCGGGCTGGGCGCCGATGTACTGGCCGACCCGACACCCGAAGACGATCCCGACCCACTGAACACCGCCATCACCGCTGCCGAACGCGTGGTTGCCGAAGGGGCCTCCAACATCGTTGTGCTGCAAGGCGATTTGCCGGCATTACAGACACAGGAACTCGCCGAGGCAATCTCGGCCGCACGCCACCATCGGCGCAGCTTCGTCGCCGACCGGCTTGGGACCGGCACCGCGGTACTGTGTGCGTTCGGCACCGCGCTGCACCCGCGGTTCGGGCCGGATTCGTCCGCGCGGCACCGCCGTTCGGGCGCTGTCGAGCTGACAGGAGCCTGGCCGGGCCTGCGCTGCGATGTCGACACCCCCGCCGACCTGACGGCCGCACGCCAGCTCGGGGTAGGGCCCGCGACCGCGCGAGCGGTCGCACATCGTTGACCGGGACGGGGCAACGCCGGCGAGGCATCCAGGGGGTGAACGGCAGACCAACGGCGAACGGATGCCTGCCGAGTGCTGGCAACCCCACCCAATGATGAGCAATGATCGCAAGGTGACCGAAATCGAAAACAGTCCCGTCACAGAGGTGCGGCCAGAGGAGCATGCGTGGTATCCAGACGACTCGGCGCTGGCGGCACCGCCCGCTGCCACCCCCGCCGCGATTAGCGACCAGCTACCCTCGGATCGCTACCTGAACCGGGAGCTGAGTTGGCTGGACTTCAACGCGCGCGTGCTTGCCCTGGCCGCCGATAAGTCGATGCCATTGCTCGAGCGCGCCAAGTTTCTGGCAATCTTCGCGTCCAATCTCGACGAGTTCTACATGGTCCGGGTGGCCGGCCTCAAACGCCGCGACGAGATGGGGTTGTCGGTGCGCTCCGCCGACGGTCTAACACCGCGCGAACAACTAGGCCGGATCGGCGAGCAGACTCAACAGCTCGCCAGCCGGCATGCCCGGGTGTTCCTCGATTCGGTGCTACCCGCGCTCGGCGAGGAAGGCATCTACATCGTCACCTGGGCCGATTTGGATCAGGCTGAGCGCGACCGATTGTCGACCTATTTCAACGAACAGGTCTTCCCCGTCCTGACCCCGCTGGCCGTCGATCCCGCCCACCCGTTCCCGTTTGTCAGCGGGTTGAGCTTGAACCTGGCGGTCACGGTACGCCAACCTGAAGACGGCACCCAGCATTTCGCGAGGGTCAAGGTGCCCGACAACGTCGACCGCTTCGTCGAACTCGCTGCACGTGAGGCCAGCGAGGAAGCTGCGGGGACCGAAGGCCGGACCGCGCTGCGGTTCCTGCCGATGGAGGAGCTGATCGCGGCCTTCCTTCCGGTGCTTTTCCCGGGTATGGAAATCGTCGAGCACCACGCATTTCGCATCACTCGCAACGCTGACTTCGAGGTTGAAGAGGATCGCGACGAGGACCTACTGCAGGCGCTCGAGCGAGAACTGGCCCGCCGCCGGTTCGGTTCACCGGTGCGACTCGAGATCGCAGACGACATGACCGAGAGCATGCTGGAGTTGCTGCTTCGCGAACTCGACGTGCATCCCGGTGATGTCATCGAAGTGCCCGGGCTGCTCGACCTATCGTCGTTGTGGCAGATCTACGCCGTGGACCGCCCGACGCTTAAGGATCGGACATTCGTCCCAGCTACCCATCCCGCCTTCGCCGAGCGGGAAACACCCAAAAGCATCTTCGCGACGCTGCGCGAAGGCGATGTGCTGGTTCACCATCCGTATGACTCGTTCTCCACCAGCGTGCAGCGATTCATCGAACAGGCCGCGGCCGACCCCAACGTGCTGGCGATCAAACAGACGCTGTACCGCACCTCCGGCGACTCGCCGATCGTCCGGGCGCTGATCGACGCCGCCGAAGCCGGAAAGCAAGTGGTGGCACTGGTCGAGATCAAGGCACGCTTCGACGAACAGGCCAACATCGCCTGGGCGCGCGCACTAGAACAAGCCGGCGTGCATGTGGCGTACGGGCTCGTCGGGCTCAAGACGCACTGCAAGACCGCCTTGGTGGTGCGCCGCGAAGGTCCGACAATCCGGCGGTACTGCCATGTCGGCACCGGCAATTACAACAGCAAGACAGCACGACTCTACGAGGACGTCGGACTGCTGACCGCTGCACCCGATATCGGCGCCGACTTGACCGACTTGTTCAATTCGCTCACCGGCTACTCACGCAAGTTGTCCTACCGCAACTTGTTGGTGGCCCCGCACGGAATCCGCGCCGGCATCATTGACCGCGTCGAGCGGGAGGTCGCGGCGCACCGTGCAGAGGGTGCCCACAACGGCAAAGGCCGCATCCGACTCAAGATGAATGCCCTTGTTGATGAGCAGGTCATCGATGCGCTGTACCGCGCGTCGCGAGCCGGTGTGCGGATCGAGGTGGTGGTACGCGGCATCTGCGCGCTGCGTCCAGGTGCGCAGGGCATTTCGGAAAACATCATCGTGCGCTCGATTCTCGGCCGCTTCCTCGAGCACTCGCGGATCCTCCATTTCCGTGCCATCGACGAGTTCTGGATCGGCAGCGCCGACATGATGCACCGCAACCTCGACCGGCGAGTCGAGGTTATGGCTCAAGTCAAAAACCCGAGGCTGACCGCGCAGCTGGACGAATTGTTCGAATCCGCACTGGACCCGTGCACCCGGTGCTGGGAGCTCGGGCCCGACGGGCAGTGGACCGCGTCGCCGCAAGAAGGCCATAGCGTGCGCGACCATCAGGAATCGCTGATGGAACGGCACCGCAGCCCCTGACACTGCGTGGTGATTCCCGCTGCTGCACCGACCACATCCACGACCGCGAGCAGCCTGGCCGAATTGACCTGCAGGAGTTGAGGTGTCGATCCAGAACTCGTCCGCCCGCCGGCGCTCGGCGGGCCGGATTGTGTACGCCGCCGGTGCGGTGCTCTGGCGACCCGGCAGTGCCGATTCGGAAGGGCCGGTCGAGATCGCTGTCATTCACCGCCCCCGTTACGACGACTGGTCGCTGCCCAAGGGCAAAGTGGATCCGGGCGAGACCGCACCGGTGGGGGCGGTGCGGGAGATACTCGAGGAGACCGGTCACCGCGCCAACCTGGGTAGGCGGCTCCTGACGGTGACCTACCCGACCGACTCCCCTTTTCGAGGCGTCAAGAAGGTGCACTACTGGGCAGCGCGCAGCACCGGTGGGGAATTCACCCCCGGCAGTGAGGTCGACGAGCTGATCTGGTTACCGGTTCCCGACGCGATGAACAAGCTTGACTACGCCCAGGATCGAAAAGTCCTGTGCCGGTTCGCTAAACACCCGGCGGACACTCAGACGGTGCTGGTGGTGCGGCATGGCACCGCGGGCAGCAAAGCGCACTTCTCCGGGGACGACAGCAAGCGACCGCTAGACAAGAGGGGTCGTGCGCAGGCAGAAGCGTTGGTACCACAGCTGCTGGCGTTCGGCGCCACCGATGTTTATGCCGCCGACCGGGTGCGCTGCCACCAGACGATGGAGCCACTCGCCGCGGAACTGAACGTGACCATACACAACGAGCCCACCCTGACCGAAGAGTCCTACGCCAACAACCCCAAACGCGGCCGACACCGAGTGCTGCAGATCGTCGAGCAAGTAGGCACACCCGTGATCTGCACGCAGGGCAAGGTCATTCCCGATCTGATCACGTGGTGGTGCGAGCGCGACGGTGTGCACCCCGACAAGTCCCGCAATCGCAAAGGCAGCACGTGGGTGTTGTCGTTGTCAGCCGGCAGGCTTGTGACAGCCGACCACATCGGCGGTGCGCTGGCCGCCAACGTGCGGGCCTAACACACGGATACCCTTCGTCACATTGCCACCGTGCAAAGGGTATCCGTGTGTCTTGACCTATTTGCGACCCCGCCGAGCGGTTGCCTTCTTGGCGGGAGCCTTGGTAGCCGGCCGCTTGGCCGCTGCCTTCTTTGCCGGCGCCTTGGTCGCCGCCTTACGCACCGATGCCTTGACCGCGGTCTTCTTCACCGCCTTGGTCACCTTCTTGGCGGGTGACTTCGTGGCCTTGACAGCTTTCTTGGCGGGCGCCTTGGTCGCCGCTTTCTTGGCGGGCGCCTTGGTCGCCGCCTTCCTGGCGGGCGCCTTGGTCGCCGCCTTCTTGGCGGCCTTTGTCGCCTTCTTGGCAGGTGCCTTCTTCGCTACCTTCTTGGCTGCACTGGCCCCCACACCACGCTTAACAGCGGGTCCTTCTGCCGGGAGACGCTGCGCGCCAGACACAACCGCTTTGAATTGCGCGCCCGGGCGGAACGCCGGCACCGACGTCGGCTTCACCTTTACTGTCTCGCCGGTACGCGGATTGCGGGCCACTCGAGCCGCGCGGCGACGCTGTTCGAACACACCGAACCCGGTAATGGTGACGCTGTCGCCTTTGTGTACCGCACGCACAATCGTGTCAACGACATTCTCGACGGCGGCGGTCGCCTGCCGACGGTCCGAGCCCAATTTCTGTGTGAGCACGTCAATGAGCTCTGCTTTGTTCATCCCAACCCTCCGAAACCAGTGGTCCTCGTTTGGAACCGACTAGTGGACACGGTAAACCCTTACCCGGCTGATTTCCAAGAGCCACGCGCAATTTCACTGAGCCAACGACCGGTTTTTCGCAATCCGGTTGCCGCCCTTGACCGGTGGCGCGGCCCCAAAATGGCTCAGGTTCTGCCGGCGGGTCACGCTGAAATTTCGCCCGGTTCTACGCCTCAGGGGGCGGGTAGAGTGCGCGGTTTCCAGTACGCGCACGCACCCTCAAAGGCCTCGATCTCGTCGAGTTTCCGCAGCGTAAGGGCTATATCGTCGAGACCTTCAAGCAGCCGCCACGCCGAGTGGTCGTCAATCTTGAACGGCAGCACCACTGTTGCTGCGGTGATAATTCGATCTTGAAGATTGGCAGTGATTTCCAGGCCCGGACTCTGCTCAATGAGCTTCCACAGGAGTTCCACATCGTCTTGGGCAACCTCGGCCGCCAGCAGCCCGGCCTTGCCCGCGTTGCCGCGGAAAATGTCACCAAATCGGGATGAGATAACCACCCGGAATCCGTAGTCCATGAGCGCCCAGACCGCATGCTCTCGCGAGGATCCGGTGCCGAAATCGGGCCCGGCAACCAGGACCGAACCCCGGTCAAAGGGACTGAGGTTTAGCACGAATGCAGGATCCGACCGCCAACCCGCGAACAAGCCGTCCTCGAAACCGGTTCGGGTGACCCGCTTCAGAAAGACCGCGGGAATGATCTGATCGGTGTCGACATTGGACCGCCGCAACGGCACGCCAATACCAGAGTGGGTGTGAAAGGCTTCCATGCTGATCCCCTAGCTGTTCTCAGTTCAATTCAAATCGGCCGGGCTGGACAGTGTGCCGCGAACCGCGGTGGCGGCCGCCACTGCTGGGGACACCAAATGTGTGCGGCCGCCCGCGCCCTGCCGCCCTTCGAAGTTGCGGTTGGACGTCGCGGCGCAGCGCTCCCCGGACGCCAGCTGATCGGGATTCATGCCCAGACACATCGAGCATCCCGCCTGCCGCCATTGCGCGCCCGCGTCGGTGAAGATCTCACCGAGCCCTTCGGCCTCGGCCTGCGCGCGTACCCGCATTGAGCCCGGAACGATCAGCATCCGCACGCCGTCGGCCACCTTGCGGCCACGCAGCACTTCGGCGACCACCCGCAGATCTTCAATGCGACCGTTGGTACACGACCCGACGAACACGGCGTCGACCGCGATGTCGCGCATCGCGGTTCCGGGTCGAAGGTCCATGTACGCCAATGCTTTCTCGGCGGCCTGCCGCTCGGCGTCGTCGGTCATCAGTTGCGGATCTGGCACCGCGGCCGCCAGCGGTACCCCTTGGCCTGGGTTGGTGCCCCAGGTGACAAACGGGCTCAACGACGCGGCGTCGAGATACACCTCGGTGTCGAAAACGGCGCCGACGTCGGTGCGAAGCCGTTGCCAGTAGACGAGTGCGGTGTCCCACTGGGCACCGGTGGGTGCGTGCGGACGACCACGCAAGAACGCGTAGGTGGTTTCGTCCGGAGCCACCATGCCCGCACGAGCGCCGGCTTCGATGCTCATGTTGCAGATCGTCATCCGGCCTTCCATGGACAGCGATTCGATGGCGCTGCCCCGGTATTCGATGACATGCCCCTGGCCGCCGCCGGTGCCGATCTTGGCGATCAACGCCAGGATGATGTCCTTGGCCGACACACCGTCGGGCAGCCGCCCATCGACGTTGACCGCCATGGTCTTGAACGGCCGCAGCGGCAGCGTCTGGGTGGCCAGCACGTGCTCGACCTCCGACGTACCGATGCCCATCGCCAACGCGCCGAATGCGCCGTGGGTTGAGGTGTGGCTATCGCCACAGACGATCGTCATTCCCGGCTGGGTGAGACCCAATTGCGGTCCGACGACGTGCACGATGCCCTGCTCGATATCGCCCATTGAATGCAGCCGGATTCCGAATTCGGCGCAGTTTCGGCGCAACGTCTCCACCTGGGTGCGTGACACCGGGTCGGCGATCGGCTGGTCGATGTCGACGGTGGGCACGTTGTGATCCTCGGTGGCGAGGGTGAGCTCGGGCCGCCGCACCCGGCGCCCGGCCAGGCGCAGGCCGTCGAACGCCTGCGGGCTGGTGACCTCATGCACCAGATGCAGATCGATGTAGATCAAGTCGGGCGCACAGCCCCCGCCTGATACCACAATGTGGTCGTCCCAAATCTTCTCGGCCAGTGTGCGTGGCTCGCCGGTCTGCAAGGCCATCTCGAAGTGCCTCTATTCATTCGTTCGCGACTCGCTGGTCATCTCAAAATACGAGACGCTATGATCTCTTTGTGAGACAGCATAGCGGTATCGGTGTCCTCGACAAAGCCGTTGGCGTGCTGCACGCGGTCGCGGAATCTCCCTGCGGACTGGCCGAACTCTGCGATCGAACCGACCTGCCCAGGGCCACCGCATACCGGCTGGCGGCCGCGCTGGAGGTGCATCGCCTGCTGGGGCGCGGCCAGGATGGCCACTGGCGGCTCGGTCCGGCCATCACCGAACTCGCGACCCATGTCGACGATCCACTGCTGGTGGCGTGCGCGGCGGTACTGCCTCAGCTGCGCGACGCCACCGGCGAAAGCGTGCAGGTATATCGCCGCGAGGGAACGTCGCGGGTCTGCGTGGCCGCATTGGAACCAGCTGCGGGCCTTCGCGATACGGTCCCGGTCGGGGCACGGTTGCCGATGACCGCGGGCTCGGGCGCCAAAGTGTTGCTGGCCCACACCGACGCCGCCACCCAAGCGGCCGTATTGCCAAAGGCGGTGTTCAGCGCCCGAGCGCTGGCCGAGGTGTGCCGGCGCGGCTGGGCGCAAAGCGTGGCCGAACGCGAGCCTGGCGTGGCGAGCGTGTCGGCGCCGGTGCGCGACGGCCGGGGCGTCGTGATCGCTGCCATCTCGGTGTCCGGCCCGATCGACCGGATGGGCCGCCGCCCGGGGGTCCGATGGGCCGCCGACCTGCTGTCCGCGGCGGACGCGCTCACCCGACGGCTCTAGCCGCGTTGTGCTACATCGGTTCGACCGCGATCACATAGTCATTGCCGTGCCACAGACCGTCTTGCCGCTCGTTGAGCTGCAATGCCCGAGCGCGCAGTTCTTCCACATAGGCACGCATTGCCATGCCAAGCCCGTTGGAGGAGAATCGCTCGATTCGGGCCAAGCACATGTTGAGTTGGCCGTTCACGTAGCGAGCTCGGTAGCGGATGGGGAAGCGGCGCGCTTCAAGAATGCGAAAGCCCGCAAGGCCCAGTCGCCCCAGCATCCAGTCCAGCGGGAACTCTCGGTACGGTCGTTCGCCGGCAAGCAACAGGCAGGCGTCGCGCACGCGACCGATTTCCCAGATGATTTTGCCACTTTCGGTTTCCGGCTCGAATTGCACGTAGGGCTCCAAGCCGACTAGGTAAAGACGACCATGATCGGCGAGATGCGGGCGCAACCGCTCGAACACGCGGTCCTGCCAGTACGGGGCGAAGCCTTCGATGGCCCCGACCAGGTAGTCGACCAAGATGGTGTCGAACGTCTCGCCGGCAAGAAGGCTGTCGTCTACCCAGTTGCCGACGAGCAGGCGGTCCTGCGGGCGCATGGCGCTACCCAACGCGGCGCGGGTCTTGTCCGCCAGGCTGCGGGCGGCCGTGACCGCCGTCCAGCGCTCGGTCGGCAAAGTCTGTATCCACTGAAGCGATTTCACACCGGTACCGGCATCCAAGACAGTGCCCCAGGGTCTTTCGCCGTGCACGCCTTCGATGTAGCGGAACAAGGATGAGATCCCGGCCCTCAGTATGTACGAGCGACCGTGGCGGGCGTGTAGGTCTTCGATGTGGCGGATCAGGGCTGCGATCTTGGGCATTTCGGCCCAGGTCACACACATCGCAGACGTCCATGCGGCCGGTTCGGCCGAGCGCGGTATCGCGGCGCCGGCTTCAGACCCTGCCAACCGAGCGATCGTCGTGGGTGCTTCCTCGGAGTAACCACTGTGATGTCTTCCTCACGGCTGAAGCTGGCGGACTACCGATGAACCGACCCACCGAAACTCTATAGCAAACGATATTCATTTTCAAACTAGGCACCGCGAGCGTCACTGGGGTGGCGACGACGCGCTACCGGCGGAGCCTTGCTGACACACTGACGCCATGGGAACCAAACAGCGCGCCGACATCGTCATGTCCGAGGCTGAAATCGCCGACTTCGTCAACTCGAGCCGTACCGGAACGCTGGCCACCATCGGACCCGACGGCCAGCCGCACTTGACGGCGATGTGGTATGCCGTGATCGACGGCGAAATCTGGCTGGAGACCAAGGCCAAGTCGCAGAAGGCCGTCAACCTCCGACGGGATCCGCGGGTGAGCTTCCTGCTTGAAGACGGCGACACCTACGACACGCTGCGCGGCGTGTCGTTCGAGGGCGTTGCCGAGATCGTCGAGGAGCCCGAGGCGCTGCACCGCGTCGGGGTCAGCGTGTGGGAACGCTACACCGGCCCCTACACCGACGAGTGCAAACCGATGGTCGACCAGATGATGAACAAGCGGGTCGGTGTGCGCATCGTGGCCCGTCGGACCCGCTCGTGGGATCACCGCAAGCTGGGGCTGCCACACATGTCGGTGGGTGGCTCGACCGCCCCGTAGCTGCCCGGCGAGCAGACGCAAAATCGCCCATTTCGAGACGAAATTGGGCGATTTTGCGTCTGCTCGGCAGTTGTAGCCCCGATGGGATTCGAACCCACGCTACCGCCGTGAGAGGGCGGCGTCCTAGGCCGCTAGACGACGGGGCCGGAACCGATCCGAGCTGCCAGCATAGCTCACGCCTTGTGCTGGGGTACCAGGACTCGAACCTAGAATGGCTGAACCAGAATCAGCTGTGTTGCCAATTACACCATACCCCATGGGCTGCCTAAAACCGCTGCCGCCAGCTGTTATGGGCCGACGTGCAGACTACCAAAGATTCGCCACACAAGGCTCACGCGTGCCCGACCAGCTGGCGCGCCGCGCGCAGCCGCTGCATGCTGCGGTCACGACCGAGCAGCTCCAGCGATTCAAACAACGGCGGGCTGACGGTCGTGCCGGTGGCGGCCACCCGGATGGGGCTGAACGCCTTGCGGGGTTTGAGCGCCAAACCTTCGATCAAGGCGTCCTTAAGGGCCGCCTCGATCAGGGGTGCCGTCCAGTCCGTCACACTTGTCAGCGCGGCCAGGGCCGCGTCGAGCACCGCGGCCCCGTCTGGGCCTAGCTCCTTGGCCGCGGCCTTGGGATCGATCACATACTGATCGTCGTTGAAGAACTTCAACAGCTCCCACGCGTCACCGAGCACCACGATGCGGGTCTGCACCAACTCGGCGGCGGCGGCGAATGCCGCCTCATCCAACGCGATGTGATGGCCGTGGGTATCCAGATGGTCGCGCAGCCTGACCGTGAAGTCGCCCACGTCGAGCATCCGGATGTGCTCGGCGTTCAGCGCGTCGGCCTTCTTCTGGTCGAACCGGGCCGGGCTGGAGTTGACGTCGGCAACGTCGAACGCGGCCACCATCTCGTCGAGACCGAACAGGTCGTGGTCGTCGGCTATGGACCAGCCGAGCAACGCGAGGTAGTTCAGCAGGCCTTCGGGGATGAACCCGCGGTCGCGGTGGGCAAACAGGTTCGACTGCGGATCGCGCTTCGAGAGCTTCTTGGTGCCCTCCCCCAAGACCGTTGGGAGGTGCGCGAATTTCGGAATCCGCTCAGCTACCCCGATCCTGATCAACGCCTGATGTAGCGCCAGCTGGCGCGGCGTCGACGGCAGCAGGTCCTCGCCACGCAACACATGGGTGATCTTCATCAGCGCGTCGTCGCACGGGTTGACCAAGGTGTATAACGGATCACCGCTGGCTCGGGTCAACGCGAAGTCGGGTACGGAGCCAGCCGCGAACGTCACGGGCCCGCGCACCAGGTCATTCCAAGCGAGGTCGTCATCGGGCATCCGCAGCCGCACCACCGGCTGGCGGCCCTCCGCCAGGTACGCCGCACGCTGCGCGTCGGTCAAGTGACGATCGAAATTGTCGTAACCCAGCTTGGGATTGCGCCCGGCCGCGACATGACGGGCCTCCACTTCCTCGGGTGTGGAGAAAGCGTGGTAGGCCTCGCCCGCGGCGAGCAGTCGGGCGAGCACGTCACGGTAGATTTCGGCGCGCTGCGACTGCCGGTACGGCCCGTACGGCCCACCCACCTCGGGCCCCTCATCCCAATCCAGGCCAAGCCAGCGCAGCGCGTCCAGCAGCGCCAGATAGCTTTCCTCGCTGTCGCGTTGGGCGTCGGTGTCCTCGATGCGGAACACGAAGGTGCCACCGGTGTGCCGGGCGTAGGCCCAGTTGAACAGCGCGGTGCGGACCAGACCGACGTGCGGAGTTCCGGTGGGTGAAGGGCAGAATCGGACCCGGACTGTTTCCGTGGCGGTCACGGCTTTCCTTTGCGGACTACGGGATTGGTGAGGGTGCCGATTCCCTCGATGGTGATCGAGACGGTGTCGCCGTCCTCGATGGGACCGACTCCCGCGGGTGTGCCGGTGAGGATGAGATCACCTGGCAGCAAGGTCATTATCGCCGAGATCCATTCCACGATGGCGCCGATGTCATGGATCATCAGCGAGGTGCGGGCGTGCTGTTTGACGTCGCCGTTGACGACGGTGCGCAGCTCGAGATCGGCCGGGTCAAAGGGAGCGAGGTCGGTGACGATCCACGGCCCGACCGGGCAGAAGGTGTCGTGCCCCTTGGCTCGCGTCCACTGACCGTCGGATTGCTGCTGATCGCGGGCCGACACGTCATTGCCGATGGTGTAGCCGAGGATATTGTCGACGGCCTGGGCGGCCGGGACATCCTTGCACGCCCGGCCGATCACGATCGCCAGCTCACCCTCGAAGTGCACCGGTGATGCGTTGGCGGGCAATCGAATTGGCGTATTCGGACCGATGATCGCGGTGTTGGGCTTGAGGAATATCACCGGGTCTGCCGGCGGCCGGCCACCCATTTCGGCGATGTGATCGGCATAGTTCTTCCCGACACAGACCACCTTGCTCGCCAGTATCGGAGCCAGCAGGCGAACGTCGGCCAGCGGCCAGGAGCGTCCGGTGAAGGTCGGCGTACCGAACGGGTGCTCGGCGATCTCGCGGGCCGTCATCTCACTCGGCTCGCCCAGCTCGCCGTCGATGCTGGCAAAAGCGACACCGTCCGGGCTGGCGATTCGACCGATACGCATTTGGATGAGCTTAGCCGGGCCCTGCCGGGCGACGATTCGGGCCGGCACGGCCCGATGAGGAGCCCGGCAATCAGACCCTGCCGGGCGACGATTCGGGCCGGCACGGCCCGATGAGGAGCCCGGCAATCAGACCCTGCCGGGCGACGATTCGGGCCGGCACGGCCCGATGAGGAGCCCGGCAATCAGACCCTGCCGGGCGCTGCGGGCCCTCACCATCGGGCCCCGTGCCGGGTGACTGTGCCAGCATGGGTGGATGTCGCGAGATCCGACTGGGGTGGGTGCGCGCTGGGCGATCATGATCGTCTCGCTGGGGGTGACCGCAAGCTCGTTTCTCTTCATCAACGGTGTCGCGTTCTTGATCCCCCGGCTGGAAAATGCGCGCGGAACCCCGCTATCTCACGCGGGTCTGTTGGCGTCGATGCCCAGCTGGGGCCTGGTGGTCACGATGTTCGCCTGAGGCTATCTGCTCGATCACGTCGGCGAACGGATGGTGATGGCCGTGGGCTCGGCGCTGACCGCCGCGGCCGCCTACGCCGCGGCATCGGTTCATTCGCTGCTGTGGATCGGTGTCTTCCTGTTTCTCGGCGGCATGGCCGCCGGTGGTTGCAACAGCGCCGGCGGGCGGCTGGTCTCGGGTTGGTTCCCGCCCCAGCAACGCGGTCTGGCCATGGGAATCCGCCAGACCGCACAACCTTTGGGCATCGCCTCCGGCGCGTTGGTGATACCCGAACTGGCCGAACGCGGGGTGCACGCAGGGCTGATGTTTCCCGCCGTCGTGTGCACGTTGGCCGCGGTGGCCAGCGTGCTCGGTATCGTCGACCCACCGCGAAAATCCCGCACGAAAGCCTCCGAACAGGAGCTGGCCAGCCCTTATCGGGGATCGTCGATCCTGTGGCGGATACACGCGGCGTCGGCGTTGCTGATGATGCCGCAGACGGTGACCGTGACGTTCATGTTGGTCTGGCTGATCAACCACCACGGCTGGTCGGTCGCGCAGGCCGGTGTCTTGGTGACCATATCGCAGCTGCTGGGGGCGCTGGGCCGGGTCGCGGTCGGCCGCTGGTCGGACCATGTCGGGTCACGCATGCGTCCCGTCCGCCTGATCGCCGCTGCCGCCGCGGCGACGTTGTTTCTGCTCGCGGCGGTCGATAACGAGGGCTCGAGATATGACGTGCTGCTCATGATCGCCATCTCGGTGATCGCCGTTCTGGACAACGGGCTAGAAGCCACCGCGATCACCGAGTACGCCGGACCGTACTGGAGTGGCCGGGCGCTGGGTATCCAGAACACTACGCAGCGGCTGATGGCGGCCGCCGGACCCCCACTGTTCGGTAGTTTGATCACCACGGCGGCCTACCCGACGGCATGGGCCTTATGCGGTGTGTTCCCGCTGGCCGCGGTGCCGCTGGTGCCGGTTCGGCTGCTCCCACCCGGCTTGGAGACTAGAGCGCGGCGGCAATCCGTTCGCCGACATCGCTGGTGGCAAGCCGTTCGCTGCCACGCGTGGCCAAATGGGCCTCGACGGCCCGGTCCACCCGGGCAGCCGCGTCGTGTTCGCCAAGGTGGGACAGCAATAACGCCACCGACATGATCGCCGCCGTCGGGTCGGCGATGCCCTGACCGGCGATGTCCGGCGCGCTGCCATGCACCGGCTCGAACATCGACGGGTTGGCCCGGGTCGCGTCGATATTCCCACTGGCCGCCAAGCCGATACCGCCACATACCGCCGCGGCCAGATCGGTGATGATGTCGCCGAACAGGTTGTCGGTGACGATCACGTCGAAGCGACCCGGGTCGGTGATCATGTGGATGGTGGCGGCGTCGACGTGCTGGTAGGCCACCTCGACGTCCGGGTAGCATTCGCCGACCTCGTCGACGGTCCGCAACCACAATCCCCCGGCGAAGGTCAACACGTTGGTTTTGTGCACCAATGTCAGATGCTTGCGACGCCGTCGAGCCCGCTCGAACGCGTCGGCAACCACACGCCGCACACCGAACGCGGTGTTCACGCTGACTTCGGTGGCCACCTCGTTGGGCGTGCCGACGCGAATCGCCCCGCCGTTGCCGGTGTAGGGTCCCTCGGTGCCCTCGCGCACCACCACGAAGTCGATGCCGGGATTGCCGGACAGCGGGCTGGCCACCCCCGGATACAGCCGGGCCGGACGCAGGTTGATGTGGTGATCCAGCTCGAAGCGCAGTCGCAGCAACAGACCGCGCTCCAAGACGCCGCTTGGCACCGACGGGTCACCGATCGCCCCGAGCAGGATCGCGTCGTGGTTGCGCAGCTCGGCCACCACCGAGTCCGGCAGCACCTCGCCGGTGGCATGAAAGCGCCGCGCACCCAGGTCATAGCTGGTTTTCTGGACGCCCGGCACAACCGCGTCGAGCACTTTGACCGCCTCGGCGGTTACCTCGGGCCCGATCCCGTCACCGGCAATGATCGCGAGTTTCATCGGCGTGGAAGGGCTCACGACAGATCGACAACCTCGAGCTTGTAGGCGTCCACCGCCGCCGCGATCGCCGTCCGCACGTCGTCGGGCACGTCTTGGTCCAGCCGCAGCAGAATCGTCGCGCCCGGGCCTTCGGCGTCTTCGGAGAGCTGCGCGGCCTGGATATTCACCCCGGCCGTCCCCAGCAACGTGCCGATCTTGCCCAGCGCTCCCGGCCGGTCGACGTAGTGGATGATCAGGTTGATCCCCTGGGCGCGCAGATCAAAGTGGCGGCCGTTGATCTGCACGATCTTCTGCGACAGCTGTGGGCCATACAGCGTGCCCGAGACGGTCACCACCGAACCGTCCGCGCCGACCGCGCGAACGTCGACGACGCTGCGGTGGTTGGGGCTTTCCGAGGCCTTACAGATCTCGGCGGTGACGCCACGTTCGGCGGCCAATGCCGGTGCGTTGACAAATGTCACCGCATCCTCGATCACCGCCGAGAACAGGCCGCGCAGCGCCGAAAGGCGCAGCACCTCAACCTCTTCGGCGGCCAGCTCACCGCGCACCTGCACCGACAACGACACCGGCAGTTCGTCGGACAACACACCCGCCAGCACGCCGAGCTTACGCACCAGATCCAGCCAGGGCGCCACCTCCTCGTTGACCACTCCGCCGCCGACGTTGACCGCGTCGGGCACGAATTCCCCTGCCAGGGCCAGCCGCACGCTCTCGGCGACGTCGGTGCCCGCCCGGTCCTGCGCCTCCGCGGTGGACGCACCCAGATGCGGTGTGACCACCACCTGTGCCAGCTCGAACAGCGGGCTGTCGGTGCACGGTTCGGTGGCGAACACGTCCAGACCGGCCGCCCGCACGTGGCCGCCGGTGATCGCGTCGGCCAGTGCCGCCTCGTCCACCAGGCCGCCGCGCGCGGCGTTGACGATGATGACGCCCGGCTTGGTCTTCGCCAGCGCCTCCTTGTCGATCAGTCCCGCCGTCTCCGGTGTTTTCGGTAGGTGCACCGAAATGAAATCGGCGCGGGCCAGCAGGTCGTCCAGGGACAGCAGTTCGATGCCCAGCTGCGCCGCACGGGCCGGCGAAACGTACGGGTCATAGGCGACGACGTAAGCGCCGAACGCAGCGATCCGCTGGGCGACCAACTGCCCGATGCGGCCCAGACCCACCACGCCGACGGTTTTGCCGAAGATCTCGGTACCGGAAAACGACGAACGCTTCCAGGTGTGCTCGCGCAGCGACGCGTCGGCCGCCGGAATCTGGCGTGAGGCGGCCAGCAGCAGCGCCAGCGCATGCTCCGCGGCGCTGTGGATGTTCGACGTCGGGGCGTTGACCACCAGCACGCCGCGGGCCGTCGCGGCGTCCACGTCGACGTTGTCCAGCCCGACGCCGGCGCGCGCGACGATCTTGAGCTTGGGGGCGGCGGCCAGCACCTCGGCGTCAACCGTGGTGGCCGATCGCACCAGCAGCGCGTCCGCTTCGGGCACCGCGGCCAGCAGCTTGTCTCGGTCCGGACCGTCAACCCAGCGCACCTCGACCTGATCTCCCAAGGCGGCAACCGTTGATGGGGCAAGTTTGTCGGCGATCAACACAACAGGCAGGCTCACGCCGATAGCGTATCGGCTGTAATTGACGAGTGGACGTCACCGTCGTCGGCAGCGGACCCAACGGGCTCGCCACGGCCGTCATCTGCGCCCGCGCGGGCCTGAACGTGCAGGTCGTCGAGGCCCAGGCGACCTTCGGCGGCGGCGCCCGCAGCGCGGCCGACTTCGAATTTCCCGAAGTTTTACACGACGTGTGCTCCGCGGTGCATCCGCTTGCTTTGGCGTCGCCGTTTTTCGCCGAATTCGACCTACCCGCGCGCGGAGTGACGCTGACCGTGCCCGACATCGCCTACGCCAACCCGCTACCCGGGCGGCCCGCGGCGATCGCCTATCACGATCTGGCGCACACCTGCGCCAAGCTGGACGACGGCGCGTCCTGGCGGCGCCTGCTGGGCCCGTTGGTGGCGCACTCGGAGACGGTCGTGGAGTTCATGCTCTCCGACAAGCGGTCTTTGCCTACTGCACTGGGCTCGGTCCTGCGTCTCGGGCTGCGGATGCTGGCCCAGGGCACCCCTGCCTGGCGGTCGCTGGCGGGCGAGGATGCCCGCGCGTTGTTCACCGGCGTTGCCGCCCACGCGATTTCACCGTTGCCGTCACTGGTGTCGGCCGGCGCCGGACTGATGCTGGCAACGCTGGCCCATTCGGTCGGCTGGCCGATTCCGGTGGGCGGCACCCAGGCGATAGCCGACGCGCTGATCGCCGATCTACGCGCGCATGGTGGTCGGCTCGCGGCCGGTGTCGAGATCACCGAACCGCAAAGAAGTGTGGTCGTCTTCGACACCGCACCCACCGCCCTGCTGCGGGTTTACCGCGACAAGCTTCCACATCGGTATGCCAAAGCATTGCGCCGCTATCGATTTCGCGCTGGCATCGCCAAGGTGGACTTCGTGCTCAGCGACGAGATCCCGTGGTCGGATCCGCGGCTGCGGCGGGCTGCGACCCTGCATCTCGGCGGCACCCGTGACCAGATGGCGCGCGCCGAGGCAGACGTCGCGGCGGGACGCCACGCCGACTGGCCGATGGTGCTGGCCGCGTGTCCGCACGTCGCCGACCCCGGCCGCATCGACGAAACCGGCCGCCGTCCGTTCTGGACCTATGCCCACGTGCCGTCGGGGTCCACGCTCGACGCGACCGAGACCGTAACCAGCGTCCTCGAGCGGTTCGCCCCCGGCTTCCGTGACATCGTGGTGGCGGCCCGCGCCGTGCCCGCCGCGCGGATGGCCGACCACAACGCCAACTACGTCGGCGGTGACATCACGGTCGGCGCCAACTCGACCTGGCGCGCGATCGCCGGCCCCACCCCGCGGTTGAATCCCTGGCGCACACCGATTCCCAAGGTGTACCTGTGTTCTGCGGCGACTCCGCCCGGCGCCGGCGTGCACGGCATGTGCGGCTGGTATGCCGCTCGAACGCTGTTGCGCACCGAGTTCGGCATCACCCGCATGCCCCCTTTGGGCCATGAGCTGAGGCCATAACGAAGCTTGCGATCATCGACTATTCGGAGGCGCGCCAGGCGGCAGCGGCGACAACCGGAACGTCGGCACGGTGCTCAATCACGGGTGCACGGTGTGCATCAGAATGGCGGGGGTTCGTTGTCGCGGTGAGGCGTTCGGCGAGGAGGTAGTGTCTACCCCTTGCCCGCGGGTTCGTGCGGACTGAAGGGATTTCATTGGGAACCCACGGCTGCGTATCGCAGGGCCTCGGTGACGTCTGCTTCCTCAAGCTCAGGAAGTTCGGCGAGAATCTCGGTGGATGTCATTTGGTCCGCGACCATCGCGACCACAGTCGCCACTGGGATGCGCAAGCCCCGGATGCATGGCATGCCTCCCATCACGTCGGGGTCGATGGTGACGCGGGTGACTCGCATGTCTATAAGGCTAGCCGGTGACAGCACGCTGGGGCGGTTCTCCACCAGCCGTCTTGGCTTAAGCTCAGCCAAGAGCAAGCCGGAGGGAGATTTCGGCACCGCCTGCGGCGCGGTTTCGGGCGGTGACGCTGGCGTGGTTGCGTTGGCTGAGGGTGTCGACGATGGCCAGTCCAAGCCCGGTGCCGCCGGTGGTGCGCGCGGTGTCGGTGGTTTCCGCGAGAGCCGAGCGGATTGCGGCGAGCAGTTCGGGGTTGCTTCGTGGACGCCGCAGGGCGAGTTCGAGTTCGGTGGTCAGGAGGCTAAGGGGGTGCGAAGTTCGTGGCCCGCATCGCTGACGAATTGACGTTCTCGCTCGAGCGCGTCTTGCAGCCGCTGCAGAAGGTCGTTGAATGTTGTTCCAAGATACCGGATTTCGTCTCGAGCCAGTGGCAATGGCAGACGGGCATGTGGGTCGGTGGCGCTGATGCCCGCGGCGCGGATGCGCATGCGTTCCACGGGTCGAAGAGCCGCGGCGGCCAGCAGATACGCGCCCAGGGCGTCGATGAGGACGTCTGGCCGTGCCCGGATCGGTGCGATCGAGCTTCATCGTGGTTTCATAATCACCCGATAGACCATGGCTAACCGAACTGCCATCCACGCCGTGGATGCAACGGATGGAGGGAACGCGCATGGCGGGCGCCAAACATGCTGGGAGAATCGTCGCGATCACCACCGCGGCGGCGGTGATACTGGCGGCGTGCAGTTCGGGCTCCAAGGGTGGAGCGGGCAGCGGCCACGCCGGCAAAGCTCGTTCGGCGGTGACCACCACCGATGCCGACTGGAAGCCGGTGGCCGACGCGCTGGGACGTAGCGGCAAGCTCGGAGACAACAACACCGCGTATCGGATCAACCTGCCGCGCAATGACCTTCACATCACGTCCTACGGTGTGGACATCAAACCGGGGCTGTCGTTGGGCGGGTACGCGGCATTCGCCCGATACGACAACAACGAAACGCTGCTGATGGGCGACCTCGTGATCACCGAGGAGGAGTTGCCCAAGGTCACCGATGCGTTGCAGGCGCATGGTATCGCCCAGACCGCACTGCACAAGCATCTGCTGCAGCAAGACCCGCCGGTGTGGTGGACCCACATTCACGGCATGGGTGATGCCGCCCGACTGGCCCAAGGACTCAAGGCGGCGTTGGATGCCACAACGATCGGCCCGCCTACCCCACCGCCGGCACGGCAACCACCGGTCGACATCGACGTCGCCGGCGTCGACCAGGCGTTGGGCCGCAAGGGAACCCAAGATGGTGGGCTGTTGAAGTACAGCATCCCCCGCAAAGACACCATCATCGAGGACGGGCACGTGCTGCCCGCAGTGTCGCTGAACCTGACGACGGTGATCAATTTTCAGCCGGTGGGCCGCGGTCGCGCAGCGATCAACGGCGATTTCATCCTGATCGCCCCCGAGGTTCAGGAGGTCATCCGGGCAATGCGTGCCGGCAACATCACGATCGTGGAACTGCACAACCATGGGCTGACCGAAGAGCCCCGCCTGTTCTACATGCATTACTGGGCCGTCGACGACGCGGTCACCCTGGCGCGGGCGCTGCGCCCGGCGATGGATGCCACCAACCTGCAGTCGTCATAATCCCGATGCAACCGCATAAGGGCTGGTGTGGCTGATGCATCCTGATGGCGGTGCATGGTTTCCTGCTCGAACGGGTCAGCGTGGTGCGCGACGAGGCGACGGTGCTGCGGCAGGTCAGCGCGCATTTTCCCGCTGGCCGCTGCAGTGCGGTGCGGGGCGCCAGTGGATCGGGAAAGACCACGCTGCTGCGGTTGCTGAACCGGCTCATCGATCCGACGTCCGGAAAAGTCTGGCTTGACGGTGTGCCGCTCACCGATCTGGATGTGCTCGTGTTACGTCGGCGGGTCGGCCTGGTTGCGCAGGCTCCCGTGGTGCTTACCGATGCGGTGCTCAATGAGGTTCGCGTCGGACGCCCGGACCTGCCAGAAGGTCGAGTGACCGAGCTGCTGGCGCGGCTGTGTCTCGGCCAGTCCGCACGCGAAGCGTTCTTGCCGCACCAACGATCCGCCTTGCGCACTGCGCTGATACCCGCGATCGACTCCACGAAAGTCGTTGGGCTGATTAGCCTTCCGGGTGCGATGTCCGGACTTATCCTGGCCGGGGTCGACCCGCTGACCGCGATCCGCTACCAAATCGTGGTGATGTACCTGCTGCTCGCCGCCACCGCGGTGGCAGCGCTGACCTGTGCACGCCTGGCTGAACGTGCCTTATTCGACCGCGCGCACCGGCTCGTTTCGCTGCCCGCGGCGACTCGTCGGGCATGAGTTCGCGACTCGATCACAGCCAATCGCCGCTGTGGCATGTGGCCGTTGTCAGTCGTTATCCACGGTCTCCGTGCCCAGGAAGCGAAAGCCCTGATCCAGGTGCACTTCCACCTGAGTACCATCGGGTTTGGTGACGAGCACCCTCATCGCTTCATCCCTTCTTGTCGTCGTCGTGGTTACGAAGGCGACGCTAACGGCGCCAGATGAAGCCCCGATGAAGGCAGCGACGCCGGTGACACAACGGGGCGGACCTGCCCCGTGGCACACGGCGGTTGCCGGTCACGATCACTGCAGTGTCGAGACGGCCTAGGAGCTAGGCCGTCTCGGTGATCGGGCGGTCCACCCAGCTCATCAGGTCGCGGAGTTTCTTGCCGACGACCTCGATGGGGTGCTCGGCGTTTTGCCGGCGCAACTCTTCGAGCTGTTTGTTGCCGCCCTCGACGTCGGCGACCAGCTTGTGGACAAAGCTACCGTCCTGGATCTCCCGCAGGATGTCGCGCATCCGCTCCTTGGTGCCGGCATCGATGACGCGCGGGCCTGAGAGGTAGCCGCCGAATTCCGCGGTGTCCGACACCGAGTAGTACATCCGCGCCAGGCCACCCTCGTACATCAAGTCGACGATCAGCTTCAGCTCGTGCAGCACCTCGAAGTAGGCCAATTCCGCGGGGTAGCCGGCTTCGACCATGACCTCGAACCCGGCCTTGACCAATTCCTCGGTGCCGCCGCACAACACCGTTTGCTCACCGAACAGGTCGGTTTCGGTCTCGTCTTTGAACGTCGTCTTGATGACGCCGGCCCGGGTGCCGCCGATCGCTTTGGCATACGACAGCGCCAGCGCCAAGCCGTCGCCTCGCGGATCCTGCTCTACCGCAACCAAACACGGCACACCCTTGCCGTCGACGAACTGGCGGCGCACCAAATGACCCGGTCCCTTCGGGGCGACCATCGCGACGGCGACGTCGGCGGGCGGCTTGATCAAGCCGAAGTGAACGTTGAGTCCGTGACCGAAGAACAGCGCGTCACCGGGCTTGAGGTTGGGTTCGATGTCTCCTGCGAAGATCTCGGCCTGGGCGGTGTCGGGGGCCAACACCATGACCACATCGGCCCATTTGGCGACCTCGGCGGGAGTGTCGACGTCCAGGCCCTGCTCTTCTACCTTGGGCCGCGACCGCGAACCCTGCTTCAGCCCGACGCGCACCTGCACACCCGAGTCGCGCAGGCTTAGCGAGTGCGCGTGCCCCTGGCTGCCGTAGCCGATCACACCAACCTTGCGGCCCTGAATGATCGACAGGTCTGCGTCGTCGTCGTAGAACATCTCTAGTGCCACCGCTGAATCTCTCCTTACCTGCTAGCTACTTGGCGGTGCCGATGCCGCGCGGACCGCGGGACAGCGACACCATTCCGGATTGGGCGATTTCGCGAATACCGAACGGCTCCAACACCCGCAGCAGGGCCTCTAACTTGCCGCGGTTACCGGTGGCCTCGACGGTCAATGACTCCGGGGATACGTCAATCACGTTGGCGCGAAACAGATTCACCGCTTCGATCACTTGGCTGCGGCTGCCGGCGTCGGCTTGGACCTTGATGAGCGCCAATTCCCGTGACACCGAGTGCTCGTCGTCCTGCTCGACGATCTTGATGACGTTGATCAGCTTGTTGAGCTGCTTGGTGATCTGCTCGAGCGGAGTGTCCTCGGCGGAGACCACGATGGTCATCCGTGACCTGTCCTTGCACTCGGTGGCACCCACCGCCAACGACTCGATGTTGAAACCGCGCCGGGAGAACAGCGCCGCCACCCGCGCCAGCACGCCGGGCTTGTCTTCGACCAACACCGACAACGTGTGCGTCTTCGGGCTCATCAGGCGTGGCCTTCGGTGATGTCGTCGAACAGGGGGCGAATGCCGCGGGCGGCCTGGATCTCGTCATTGCTGGTGCCCGCGGCCACCATCGGCCACACTTGCGCGTCGGCACCGACGATGAAGTCGATCACCACCGGGCAGTCGTTGATCGCCCGCGCCTGGTTGATGACGTCGACGACGTCCTCTTCCCGCTCGCACCGCAACCCCACACACCCCAAGGCCTCGGCCAGTTTCACGAAGTCGGGGATGCGGTGCGAATGAGTGGCCAGGTCGGTCTGCGAGTACCGCTCGGCATAGAACAGGCTCTGCCACTGCCGCACCATGCCCAGGTTGCCGTTGTTGATCAGCGCCACCTTGACCGGTATGCCCTCGACCGCGCAGGTGGCCAGCTCCTGGTTGGTCATCTGGAAGCAACCGTCGCCGTCGATCGCCCAGACCTCGGTGCCGGGGAGGGCGATCTTGGCGCCCATGGCCGCCGGGATGGCAAACCCCATGGTGCCCAGACCGCCGGAGTTCAGCCAGCTGCGCGGCTTTTCGTATCTGATGAACTGCGCGGCCCACATCTGGTGCTGGCCGACGCCGGCGACGAAGACGGCGTCCGGCCCGGCGATCTCGCCGAGCTTTTCGATCACGTATTCCGGGCTCAGGCTGCCGTCGCTCTGCGGCCCATAGCTCAGCGGATAGGTCTTGCGCACACCGTTCAGGTATGCCCACCAGTCGGCCATCTCGATGGTGCCGGGAATGTGGTGGTGGCGCAGCATCGCGATCAGTTCGGTGATGACGGCCTTGACGTCACCGACGATGGGCACGTCGGCGTGGCGGTTCTTGCCGATCTCGGCCGGGTCGATGTCGGCGTGGATGACCTTGGCTTCCGGCGCGAACGAGTCGAGCTTGCCGGTCACCCGGTCGTCGAAGCGGGTACCCAGCGCGATCAGCAGGTCGCTGCGCTGCAGCGCCGCCACGGCGGCCACCGTGCCGTGCATGCCGGGCATGCCGAGGTTTTGCCGGTGGCTGTCGGGAAACGCGCCGCGGGCCATCAGCGTGGTGACCACCGGGATGCCGGTCAGCTCGGCCAGCTCCCGGAGCTGCTCGGTGGCCTCACCGCGGATGACGCCGCCGCCGACATACAGCACCGGCTTGCGCGCGGCCGCGATCAGCTTGGCGGCCTCGCGGACCTGCCGGCTGTGCGGTTTGGTGTTGGGCTTGTAGCCGGGCAGCTCCATCCGCGGCGGCCAGCTGAACGTGCACTGGCCCTGCAGCACGTCCTTGGGGATGTCGACCAGCACCGCGCCCGGACGGCCGGAGGCCGCGATGTGGAAGGCCTCGGCCAGCACCCGCGGAATGTCGTCACCGGAGCGGACCAGAAAGTTGTGCTTGGTGATCGGCATCGTGATGCCCGAGATGTCGGCCTCCTGGAAGGCGTCGGTGCCGATCAGCCCCCGCCCGACCTGACCGGTGATAGCGACCACCGGGATCGAGTCCATCTGCGCGTCGGCCAGCGGGGTCACCAGGTTGGTCGCTCCGGGACCCGACGTTGCCATGCACACGCCCACCCGGCCGGTGACGTGCGCGTAGCCGCTGGCGGCATGCCCGGCGCCCTGTTCGTGGCGGACCAGCACGTGGCGCAGCTTTTTCGAGTCGAACAGCGGGTCATACACCGGCAGCACCGCACCGCCCGGAATCCCGAAAATGACGTCGACGCCGAGTTCCTCCAGCGACCGGATGACCGCCTGTGCACCGGTAAGCTGCTGCAGTGCAACATGTTTCGGACGAGCCGCCGGGTGCTTTGGCTCATTCGCCGCGCTGTGTGGCTCTGGCTTGAATGTCGGTGAGTGTGGCTTGGTTGGTGCGCTCACTGTTGTGTGATCCTCTATTGCTCTGGAAGTCTCGTTGGTGGACAAGAAAAAACCCTCGCCAGCTCAGCTGCTGCACGAGGGTCGCGTTGGTGCTCGCTTGGGCTAGTCAGGCACCAACGCGCCGACCAATTACTACGAGCATCCCGGGCTTTCCGGCCTTGTCCATAGTGTCCGACGGTAGCCTTCACACAGCTCAGCAGTCAAATCCGCGGTGTCAGTCTTGATCCGCGAGCGTAACGGCACTGCGAAATCCCATGCGAATTTTCGCGGTGGCGTTACGCTCGCGAACTCGACGCCCACCAAGCGGTGAGATGATGCTGGGGTGGCCACCACATCGCCGGTCGTGATCAAGGTGTCGCCGATGGCGCACTTCGCCGTGGGATTCCTGACCCTGGGTCTGCTGGTGCCGGTACTGACCTGGCCGGTGAGCGCCCCGCTGTTAGTCATTCCGGTGGCGTTGTCGGCATCGATCATTCGGCTCCGCACGCTCGCCGACGAGCGGGGCGTGACCGTGCGGACGCTGGTCGGCAGCCGCGCGGTGCGCTGGGACGACATCGACGGGCTGCGGTTCCACCGCGGGTCCTGGGCGCGCGCAACGCTCAAGGACGGTACCGAGCTGCGATTGCCCGCGGTGACCTTTGCGACGCTGCCGCACCTGACCGAAGCCAGCTCGGGACGGGTCCCCAACCCGTACCGATGACAGCGTTCAGGCCAGCGGATTTGCCCCGTTGAGCAGCACCCATACGGCAATACCCGCCGCGATGCCACCCAACAGCGCTACAAACGATCCGATAAATGGCCGATGAGCCCAGCCGCGGGCCGCGTCCAGACCGTAGCGGCCGGGACCACTCAAGATAACGGCGACCGCCATCACGACCAGGGTGATCTGGTATTCATGCCCGTCCTGCAGGAAGTACGCGACGGGCCGCGAATGCTGTGCCGAGATGCCGGCGAGCAGGCCGTTGATCAAGAAGGCCAGCGCGCCCGCGGCCGCCAGCGGAGTAAACAAACCCAACACCAGCAGCACTCCGGCGACGATCTCGCCGCCAGCGCTCACATAAGCGAGGATCTCGGCGTGCTGGTAACCAATGTCGGACAGCGAGTTCTGGAATCCGGCCAGACCCTGGCCGTCCCACCAGCCGAACAATTTCTGCAGCCCATGGGCGATAAGGACCGCGCCCAGACCGACCCGCAATATCAGCAGCCCGAGATTCTGGGTGCCGCGCCGACCTGCGGCGCGTACCCGCTCGTCGTCGTCCATGTCGATTCCGGCAGATCCCGCCGGTACCTGCCGGCCCGGCTGCGGCTGGACGTAGGGCAACGGCTCCGCAGCTTCGATCAGGCTGTACCCGGAGTTGCCGACACCAGAGCTAGCGGCATCATAGGGCGGGATAACGGTGGTGGTTCCACTGCCAAAGTCCCCGGCATATCTGGCCGGCGTCAGGTCATCCTCGGGGTCGACCAGGCTTGCCGAGACAGGCCGTCCAGGCATTGGCCCAGGCGAATCATCCGGCCGCTGCCAATGTGAGTCATTCGAACTGGTCACTCGTGTCAGGGTAAGGCCATTTAGTGCCGAATTGGGGATTTGAGCGGCGCTTTCGCCAGACAATCCGCACATTGACCCTGACCAGCCCACCAAAAGGCCCCAATTGGGCCGCCATGCCGACAGTGCGCACCCCGGCAGGTGGCGGCGATGCCCACAATGTCCGTAGCCTGTCGGTCATGTGGACAACGCGGTTGGTTCGATCCGGACTCGCCGCGCTGTGCGCGGCAGTGCTGGTATCGAGCGGCTGCGCACGGTTCAACGACGCTCAATCTCAGCCGTTCACCACCGAACCGGAGCTGCGGCCCCAACCCAGCTCGACACCTCCCCCCCCGCCGCCGCTGCCGCCGGTTCCCTTTCCCAAGGAATGTCCGGCGCCGGGCGTGATGCAAGGCTGCCTTGAGAGCACCAGCGGCTTGATCATGGGCATCGACAGCAAGACCGCACTGGTCGCCGAGCGCATCACCGGTGCCGTCGAGGAGATCTCTATCAGCGCCGAGCCGAAGGTAAAGACGGTCATCCCCGTGGATCCTGCCGGTGACGGTGGCTTGATGGACATTGTGCTGTCGCCCACCTACTCGCAAGACCGGCTGATGTACGCCTACATCAGCACGCCCACCGACAACCGGGTGGTGCGAGTGGCCGACGGCGACATCCCCAAGGACATCCTGACCGGCATCCCCAAAGGTGCTGCCGGTAACACCGGGGCGCTGATCTTCACCAGTCCCACCACGCTGGTCGTGATGACCGGGGATGCTGGCGACCCGGCGTTGGCCGCCGATCCCCAATCGTTGGCCGGTAAGGTCCTGCGTATCGAACAGCCCACCACCATCGGCCAGACGCCGCCGACGACGGCGCTGTCTGGCATCGGCTCCGGCGGCGGCTTGTGCATCGATCCGGTCGACGGCTCGCTATATGTCGCCGACCGCACGCCAACGGCGGACCGATTGCAGCGCATCACCAAGAACTCGGAGGTCTCTACGGTATGGACCTGGCCGGACAAGCCCGGCGTGGCCGGGTGTGCCGCGATGGACGGCACCGTGCTGGTCAACCTGATTAATACCAAACTGACGGTGGCGGTCCGGCTCGCGCCGTCGACCGGTGCGGTCACCGGAGAACCCGACGTTGTCCGCAAAGACACTCATGCGCATGCGTGGGCATTACGGATGTCGCCGGACGGCAACGTCTGGGGAGCCACCGTCAACAAGACCGCCGGCGACGCCGAGAAGCTCGACGATGTGGTGTTCCCGCTGTTCCCGCAGGGTGGCGGCTTCCCGCGCAACAACGACGACAAGACCTGACCCGGTTAGGACACGTCGAGCGTGAACCTTACGACGCCGTATCGGCGTGTCTCGTCGCCCCGTTCACGCTCGTAGAACCGGGGTGAGGCTTCCTTGCCAGGGTCGATGTCGTCGACATCAAAGTCGAGGTCGGAGAGGTAGAGCAGATCTTCCGAGCACTCCGGAGCCCACACGCTCACGGGCTCCAACAGGTAAGCCACATAATCCCCGACATCGCTGCGACTGGCCGTCCTACCGATGAACCAGGCGGCCGCGTCGTCGAGAATCGGCATTCCACAGGGGCCAGCGCGCCACGAGCAACGGGCGAACTTGTTGACCTCCTCCTCCGTTTGGCTGCCGAACAGTTCGGCGAGCACATGCTGCCGCTGCGAAAGCACGTGCACGGCGAGGTGCTCGGATCGGCTCGCCACCTCGGAGGTGCCGGTGCTCCTCGGCAGGCCGACCATAAAACTCGGGGGCTGCACGCTCGTTTGGGTAGCGAAGCTGACCAGACAACCCGCGGGGTGACCATCGGCCTGGGTTGTCACCACAAACACCGGGTGGTCCAGCATCCCCATCAACTCGTCGAACGACTCATCGATCATGAATCCGCGCAACGTCTTCTGACACTCTTTCCGAGCGTTCAGTCGGCGAATCGCCGCTACCGCCATCACGTCGACCGGTGAGGCCGCCGTCACGGCCCCAAATCGGCGACGATCTGGGCACGGAATCAGAACCTGATTGGGTCCCGGCCAGCCTCGCTGGCGTGGGAAGTCACCACGGTCGCGCCGCGGCTTCTCAACCCGGCCGACACGCGCTCCCGATGCTCACTGTCGTCGCTGTCATAGGCATACTCGAATGTGGATTAGTGCTACACATGCCTGACAACGATTTGTGGTACTGCGGGCCATGGACACTATGGGTGATGGCCGGTAGGGGTGTTGCGTCGGGCGCGGGAGTGTGGCGAGGTGATCGCGTTGCGACGCCCCTTGCGGTGGCGATTACCGCAGCCGGATTGGTATCAGGGGCCCGGATAGGACCCGGTGCGGCTGCGAAACGCGACCCGCAGCTCGCACAGTGGAACGAGATTCGCAGTCACTACCAAGAGATCGCCGAGTGGATCGACCACGACACAGCAACCGCACACCCCGCTGTTGCCGCAACGCAGATCAGTGCCGCTGGCTCTTTCGGCCGCGCCAATATGGTCGACTACCTGGGGCTCCTGGATTCCAGGGCCGACGAAACGGTCCGACGCGACGAATTTTCGCGGTGGCTGTCGGCCAAACCCGACTACTTGGTCACCACCGAGCAATCTGTCGACGCCGCCACGATAGCCCTTCCTGAATTCCGCCATGCGTACGACCGCGCGGCCACCATCGGGACACTCAACGTGTATCGTCGCAACTCCCCTGACGGTGATGAACCGCTACCCGCGGACGGCAACTAACCCTGCCCGCAGGCCTCTAGAACGAGTTCGCGCACTCGGGCCGCGTCGGCCTGTCCGCGGGTCGCCTTCATCACCGCACCGACAATCGCGCCGGCCGCGGCCACCTTGCCGCCGCGAATCTTGTCCGCCACATCAGGATTTGCGGCCAGGGCCTCGTCGACCGCGGCCTGGGTCAACGAGTCGTCGCGGACCAACGCCAACCCTCTCGCAGTCATCACCTGTTCGGGCTCACCTTCACCGGCCAGCACACCCTCCACGACTTGGCGGGCCAAGCTGTTGGACAGCTTGCCCTCATCGACCAATGCCACCACGGCTGCGACCTGGGCAGGAGTGATGGCCAGTTCGTCCAGCCCGATGCCGGCCTCGTTGGCCTTTTGCGCCAGGAAGTTTCCCCACCAGGCGCGCGCCGCCTCGCTGGACGCGCCGTGCTCGACGGTGGCAGCAACCAATTCGACGGCGCCGGCGTTGACCAGATCGCGCATCACCTCGTCGGAAACACCCCACTCCTGCTGAATCCTCCTGCGGCTCAACCACGGCAATTCGGGGATCGTCTGGCGTAGTCGCTCGACCAGCTCGCGACTGGGCGCGACAGGCTCCAAATCCGGCTCCGGGAAGTACCGATAGTCCTCGGCGGTCTCCTTGGTGCGGCCCGCGCTGGTGTAACCGGCCTCGTGAAAGTGTCTGGTTTCCTGGGTGATCCGACCACCAGACGCCAAAATAGCGCCCTGGCGCTGCATTTCGTAGCGGACGGCGACTTCGACGCTCTTCAGCGAGTTGACGTTCTTGGTCTCGGTCCGGGTGCCGAATTCGGTCGTCCCGGCCGGCTTCAGCGACACGTTGGCGTCACAGCGCATCGAACCCTGGTCCATCCGGACATCAGATACATCTAATGCGCGCAGCAGATCCCGCAACGCCGTCACATAGGACCGGGCGATCTGCGGCGCCCGGGCACCGGCGCCCACGATGGGTTTGGTGACGATCTCGATGAGCGGCACGCCGGCACGGTTGTAGTCGATCAGCGAACCGGTGGCACCGTGGATCCGGCCCGTCTCGCTGCCGATGTGGGTGAGCTTGCCGGTGTCTTCTTCCATGTGAGCTCGCTCAATCTCCACCCGCCAAGTGGTGCCGTCTTCCAAAGGCGCGTCCAGGTAGCCGTTGATGGCGATCGGCTCGTCGTACTGTGAGATCTGGTAGTTCTTGGGCATGTCGGGGTAGAAGTAGTTCTTCCGGGCGAAGCGACACCAGGGTACGATCTCGCAGTTCAGCGCCAGCCCGATGCGGATCGCCGACTCCACGGCGGCCCGGTTGAGCACCGGCAGCGAACCGGGCAAGCCCAGACACACCGGACACACCTGGGTGTTTGGCTCGCCGCCGAATGTGGTGGTGCAGCCACAGAACATCTTGGTCGCAGTGGACAGCTCGACGTGCACCTCGAGGCCGAGTACCGGCTGGAAGCGCGCGACGACCTCGTCGTAATCGAGCAGTTCAGCCCCTGCGGCCTTGGCTGCCCCGGCAGCAACAGTCATAGCCGCGATCCTAGTTTGAGCACCCGACGTCAACCGAAGAAGGCGGCGGCGTCGTCGTAACGGCTCTGCGGCACCAGTTTGAGTTTGCGAACCGCATCCGCCAGCGGAACCCGACCGATGTCCTGGCCGCGCAACGTCACCATCTGGCCGTACTCGCCCGCATGCGCGGCGTCGGCGGCGTTCACCCCGAATCGGGTGGCCAGCACTCGGTCGTAGGCGGTCGGAGTACCACCCCGCTGGATGTGGCCCAACACCGTCACCCGGACATCCTTGTTGATGCGCTTCTCGACCTCGACCGCCAGCTGCGCCGCTACACCTGTGAAACGCTCGTGCCCGAACTCGTCGAGACCACCCTCGCGCAGCATGATCGTCCCCGGAGCCGGTTTGGCGCCTTCGGCGACCACGCAGATGAAATGCGAGTCCCCGCGCTGGAAACGGCCTTTGACCAGTCGGCACACCTCTTCGATGTCGAACGGCTGCTCAGGAATCAGGGTCATGTGAGCACCGGAGGCCAGCCCGGCGTTCAGCGCGATCCAGCCGGCATGCCTACCCATCACCTCCACCAGCATCACCCGCTCGTGGGATTCGGCGGTGCTGTGCAGCCGGTCGATGGCCTCGGTGGCCACGGTCAACGCGGTGTCGTGGCCGAAGGTCACATCGGTGCAGTCGATGTCGTTGTCGATCGTCTTTGGCACCCCGACCACCGGCACATTCTCTTCGGAGAGCCAACTCGCGGCGGTCAGCGTACCCTCACCGCCGATCGGGATCAGGACGTCGATCCCGTTGTCGTCCAAGGTCTGCATGATTTGGGGCAGCCCCGCCCGCAGTTTGTCGGGGTGCACCCGGGCCGTGCCCAGCATCGTGCCGCCCTTGGCCAGCAGCCGGTCATTGCGGTCGTCGTTGTGCAGTTGAACACGGCGGTTCTCCAGCAGCCCGCGAAAGCCGTTCTGAAATCCGACCACCGACGAGCCGTATCGGGCGTGGCAGGTACGCACCACCGCACGGATGACGGCGTTAAGGCCGGGACAGTCGCCGCCTCCGGTAAGAACTCCAATCCGCATACCCTCATCTTGCCTCGCGGCCGCCGACCTGGCGCGAGCAGACACAGAATCGCACGGGCGAGGGGCGCCGGATGCGAGTCTGTGTCTGCTCGCCGCTAAATGGCGCTCAGTAGCGGGCCGCGGGCGGCCTCATAAGCCGCCCCCACCCGGTAGAGCCGGTCGTCGGCCAATGCCGGCGCCATGATCTGTAGGCCAACCGGCAACCCGTCGTCCGGGGAGAGCCCCGACGGCACAGACATGCCGCAGTGGCCGGCCAAGTTCAGCGGCAGCGTGCACAGGTCGAACAAGTACATCGCCAGCGGATCGTCCACCTTCTCACCCAGCCGGAACGCGGTGGTCGGGGTCGTGGGCGACACCAGCACGTCGACGGACCGATACGCCGCGTCGAGGTCGCGGGCGATCAGCGTGCGCACCTTCTGCGCCTGGTTGTAATAGGCGTCGTAGTAGCCGGCCGACAACGCGTAGGTGCCGATCATGATGCGCCGCTTGACCTCGGGCCCGAAACCGGCGGCCCGGGTCATCGCCATCACCTCCTCGGCGCTGCGGGTGCCGTCGTCGCCGACCCGCAGCCCGTAGCGCATCGCGTCGAAGCGCGCCAGATTGCTCGACACCTCCGAGGGCAGAATCAGGTAATAGGCGGCCAGGGCATGGTCGAAGTGCGGGCAGTCGACCTCGCTGACCTCAGCGCCCAGCGCGGTTAGCTGCTCCACGGCAGCCTCGAAGGAGGCCAGCACGCCCGGCTGGTAGCCCTCGCCGCCGTGCAGCTGTCGAACCACGCCGACCCGCACGCCACGCAGATCCCCGACCGCGCCGGCCCTAGCGGCGCCCACCACGTCGGGCACCTCGGCGTCGACCGACGTGGAGTCGCGCGGGTCGTGGCCGGCGATCACCTGATGCAACAGCGCGGTGTCCAAGACGGTGCGCGCACACGGGCCGCCCTGATCCAGCGAGGACGCGCAGGCCACCAGCCCATAGCGCGACACCGTGCCGTAGGTGGGTTTGACGCCGACGGTCGCGGTCAGCGCGGCCGGCTGGCGGATCGACCCCCCGGTGTCGGATCCGATGGCCAGCGGCGCCTGGAACGCGGCCAGCGCCGCCGCGCTGCCGCCACCGGAACCGCCGGGTACCCGGTCGAGATTCCACGGGTTGCGGGTGGGACCGTAAGCGGAGTTCTCCGTCGACGAGCCCATCGCGAACTCGTCCATGTTGGTCTTGCCCAGGATCGGGATCCCCGCGGCGCGCAACCGCGCGGTCAGCGTGGCGTCGTAGGGAGATCGCCATCCCTCCAGGATTTTTGACCCGCAGGTGGTGGGCATGTCGCTGGTGGTGAAGACGTCCTTGAGCGCCAGCGGCACCCCGGCCAGCGCCGACGGCAAGGGTTCTCCAGCGGCCACCTGCTTGTCGACGGCGGCCGCCGCCGCCAGCGCCTCATCGGCCGCCACATGCAGGAAGGCGTGGTACGTCTCGTCGGTCGCCTCGATCTGATCCAGGCAGGCCCGGGTGATCTCGGCCGACGACACCTCCTTGATGGCGATCTTGGCGGCCAGCGTCGCGGCGTCGGATCGGATGATGTCCGTCACTGTTCATCCCCCAGGATCTGCGGGACGGCGAAGCGGCCGTCGACGGCATCGGGCGCCTGGTCGAGCACCTGACGCTGGGTCAGGCACGGCACGGTCTCGTCCGGGCGGGTGACGTTGACGTCCTTGAGCGGATTGTCGGTGGCCTGCACACCGGTGACGTCGACGGCCTGGATCTGGCTGACGTGGGTCAGGATGGCGTCGAGTTGGCCGGCGAAACTGTCCAGCTCGGTTTCGGTCAATGCCAGCCGGGCAAGCCTGGCGAGGTGGGCAACCTCGTCGCGGGAGATCTGGGACACGACCGCAAAGCCTAATGGGTGGCCGGACGGCCGACGCCGGCTGCCGAAACGCCGTGGATACATCGTTGTGCCACAGTGTTGGCCGTGCGTTCGTATCTATTGCGTATCGAGCTGGCCGACCGGCCGGGCAGCCTTGGGTCGCTGGCGGTCGCGCTCGGCTCGGTGGGCGCCGACATCCTCTCGCTCGACGTGGTCGAGCGCGGCAACGGCTATGCGATCGACGACCTGGTGGTCGAACTGCCCCCGGGAGCGATGCCCGACACGCTGATCACTGCTGCCGAGGCGCTGAACGGCGTCCGGGTAGACAGCGTCCGCCCGCACACCGGCCTGTTGGAAGCCCACCGCGAGCTGGAACTGCTCGATCATGTGGCCGCGGCTGAGGGCGCGACCGCACGGCTCCAGGTTCTGGTCAACGAGGCCCCCCGGGTGCTCCGGGTGAGCTGGTGCACGGTGTTGCGCAGTTCCGGCGGGGAGCTGCACCGTCTGGCCGGCAGCCCAGGTGCGCCGGAGACCCGGGCCAATTCGGCGCCCTGGCTGCCGATCGAGCGGGCCGCGGCGCTGGACGGCGGCGCCGACTGGGTGCCGCAAGCCTGGCGCGACATGGATACCACCATGGTCGCGGCTCCATTGGGTGACACGCACACCGCGGTGGTGCTGGGCAGGCCAGGCCCGGAATTTCGCCCGTCGGAGGTGGCGCGGTTGGGTTATCTAGCCGGCATCGTGGCGACGATGCTGCGCTGAGCGGTTCGTTGGCAACCAAGGTTCGCCGAGCGTAACGCCACTGCGAAAAACCGCGCGGAGATTCGCAGTGCCGTTACGTTCGTGACGCGGGTCCGTCGGCCAGCAGTCTCCGGAACCCATCCTCGTCCAGAATCGGCACCCCCAACTCCACCGCCTTGTCGTATTTGGATCCCGGCGAGTCTCCGGCGACGACATAGTTGGTCTTCTTCGACACCGAGCCGGCGGCCTTGCCGCCGCGGGCCACGATCGCCTCCTTGGCGTCGTCGCGGGAGAAACCGGTCAGCGAGCCGGTGACCACGATGGTCAGCCCGGCCAGCGTGCGTGGCACACTCTCGTCACGCTCGTCGACCATTCGCACCCCGGCGGCCCGCCACTTGTCGACGATCTCGCGGTGCCAGTCGACGGCGAACCACTCGGTGACCGCGGCGGCAATGGTCGGCCCCACCCCCTCGACGGCGGCCAGCTGGTCGGTGGACGCCGCGGCGATGGCGTCAAGGCTGCCGAACTCGGTGGCCAGGGCGCGGGCCGCCGTCGGCCCGACATGGCGGATGGACAGCGCCACCAGCACCCGCCACAGCGGTGCCGCCTTGGCCTTGTCGAGGTTGACCAGCAGCCGTTTGCCGTTGGCCGACAGTTCGCCTGCCTTGGTTCGGAACAGGTCGGTGCGCAGCAAGTCCCGCTCGGTCAGCGCGAACAGCTCGCCCTCGTCGGCGATCACCTTCGCCTGCAAGAGCGCCACACCCGCCTCGTAACCGAGCACCTCGATGTCTAGGCCGTTGCGGCTGGCGACGTGGAAAACCCGCTCCCGCAGTTGCCCCGGGCAGCCGCGGGCGTTGGGGCAACGGATGTCGGCGTCGCCTTCCTTCTCCGGCGCCAACGGCGAACCGCACTCCGGGCAGGTGGTGGGCATGATGAATTCGCGTTCGGAGCCATCGCGCAGTTCGACGACGGGTCCCAGCACCTCGGGGATCACGTCGCCGGCCTTGCGGATCACCACGGTGTCGCCGATCAGCACGCCCTTGCGCTTGATCTCCGAGGCGTTGTGCAGGGTGGCCTGTCCCACCGTCGACCCGGCCACCTTCACCGGCGTCATGAACGCAAACGGCGTGATCCGCCCGGTGCGGCCGACGTTCACCCGGATGTCGAGCAGCTTGGTCTGCGCTTCCTCGGGCGGGTACTTGTAGGCGATGGCCCAGCGCGGCGCCCGCGACGTGGAACCCAGCCTGCGCTGCAACGCCACCTCGTCGACTTTGACCACCACGCCGTCGATTTCGTGGTCCACCTCGTGGCGGTGCTCGCCCCAGTAGTCGATGCGCTCGCGCACACCGGCCAGGTCGGTTGCCAGGGTGGTGTGTTCGGAAACCGGCAGTCCCCATGCCCGCAACGCCAGGTATGCCTGATGCAGGGTGGCCGGGCGAAAGCCCTCCACGTGGCCCAGCCCGTGGCAGATCATCCGCAGCCGGCGGCGCGCGGTGACCGCCGGGTCTTTCTGGCGCAGCGATCCCGCCGCGCTGTTGCGGGGGTTGGCGAACGGCGCCTTGCCCTCCTCGACGAGGCTGGCGTTGAGCGCCTGGAAGTCGTCCAGCCGGAAGAAGACCTCGCCGCGGACCTCGAGGACCTCGGGCACCGGGTAGTCGTCGCCGGGGGTGAGCCGTTCGGGAACGTCGGCGATGGTCCGGGCGTTCAGGGTGACGTCCTCGCCGGTGCGCCCGTCGCCGCGGGTGGAGGCCCGGGTCAGCCGTCCCTCGCGGTAGACCAAAGACAGCGCGACGCCGTCGATCTTGAGCTCACACAGGTAATGTGCGGCGTCTCCGACCTCGGCATGGATGCGGCCGGCCCAGGCGGCGAGTTCGTCGGCGGTGAACGCGTTGTCGAGGCTGAGCATTCGTTCGAGATGGTCGACGGGCTCGAAATCCGTGGCGAAGCCGGCACCGCCGACCAGCTGGGTCGGCGAATCGGGCGTGCGCAGCTCGGGATGCTGCTCCTCGAGGGCTTCCAGACGGCGCAGCAGCTCGTCGAATTCCGCGTCGCTGATGATCGGCGCGTCCCGCACGTAATAACGGAACTGGTGCTCACGCACCTCCTCGGCCAGTGCCTGCCACTGCCGCAACACCTCGGGAGCGGTCTGATCGGCGTCTGGGGAGCTCACTCTGGCAGGCTAGCCGAGGGGGCTCTTCCCTCAGATGGCCTCTGGGTCCCGCGCGAACGCCTCAGCGACATCACGGGCAAGCCCGACCGCGGTGCGGGCCCACTGCCCCGTCGCATTGGCCAGACCACACGCCGGGCTGACGCCGAGTCGATCGCGTAGCGCCGAGCGAGGAACGCCGAGCCGATCGGTGACCGCGACCGCCGCAGCAGCGACCTCTTCCATCGAAGGTGCTCGCTCCGGGGCGGTCACCGGGACCAGGCCCAGCACGACGGTTCGGCCCGACTCGACAAATGCCGCGACAGCATCCAAATCCGCAGCCTGCAGTGTGCTCGCATCCACCGATACCGCACTAATTCTGCTGCGCTGCAGCAGATCCCACGGCAAATCCGGACTGCAGCTGTGTAGCGCTACGTCCGCGTCGACAGCCGCGATGCAAGTGTCGAGCAGCGCTTCGGCCACCGTCTCGTCGAGCGGGGCAACCGGGCTCAACGCGGTCACCCCGGTCAGCCGGCCGCCCAACGCCGCCGGCAACGACGGCTCGTCGAACTGCACCACCACCGGTGTGTCAAGTCGACGCGCCAGCGCCGCGCGATGCGCGGCAACGCCTTCGGCCAGCGAGGCGGCCAGGTCACGCACGGCTCCGGGGTCGGTGATCGCCCGGTGACCGTTGGCCAGCTCCAACCCCGCGACCAATGTGACTGGCCCGGGCGCCTGCACCTTCACCGCCCGCCCACAGCCACGCAGGCCCGCGGTCTCCCAGGCCTCTTCTAAGGCATCCATATCCTCGTCGAGGAGGCTCGCGGCCCGCCGTGTCACCGCGCCGGGTCGAGCAGCGATGCGGTAGCCACGAGGCACGGTGTCAATCGCCACGTCGACCAGCAGTCCGCCGGCTCGCCCCAGCATGTCGGCGCCGACGCCCCTGGCGGGCAGCTCGGTGAGATAGGCCAATGCACCCGCCAACTCCCCGACCACGACCTGCGCGGCCTCTCGCGCGGCGGTGCCCGGCCACGATCCGATCCCGGTGGCCGTTGCGAAAACACTCACCCGGCAACCGTATTCGACCTCACATCGTCGGCTGGCCGCCAGGGGTGTCTGCTGCAGGTTCGCCCGGGTACCTTCGAAGCAGAAGGGTGGCAGATGGTGGGATTGACGCGGCCGCTGCTGTTATGTGGCGCGACACTACTGATTGCGGCGTGCACCCGGGTGGTGGGCGGCACGGCTTCGGCGACTTTTGGCGGTGACCGACAGGGCATGCTTGACGTCGCTACGATCCTGTTGGATCAGTCACGGATGCAAGCAATCACCGGCTCCGGCGATGACCTGACGATCATCCCCACGATGGACACGACGTATCCCGTCGACGTCGACGATTTCGCCCAACCCATACCACGAGAATGCCGGTTCATCTATGCCGAGACGGCAGTCTTTGGCTCTGAGATCGAAGCGTTTCACAAGACCACCTTCCAGGACCGGCCAGATGGCAGTCTGATCTCCGAGGCGGCCGCCGCCTATCGGGATGCCGGCACCGCCCGGCGTGCCTTCGACACCCTGGCGGTCACCGTCCACGACTGCGCGGCAAGTCCGGCAGGCTGGCTGTTCGTCAGTAGGTGGACCGCCGGCGGCAATTCCCTACACATCCGGGCCGGCGATTGCGGTCGCGACTACCGGGTCCTATCGGCGGCCCTGTTGGAAGTGACCTTCTGCGGCTTCCCGGAATCGGTCTCCGACATCGTGATGACGAACATCGCCGCCAACGTGCCGGGTTAGCACCTCGAGCCCGCGTTCAGGATGCCAGGACGGATGTCAACGTGGTCAGTTGTGCGTTGCGCTGCGCGACGACATTGGTGCTGACATTTCCACCACGCGCGTTTAGTCTCCGGCGTCGGCGGCCGTGGCTGGACCCGCATGGCGCGGGTCCAGCCACCGACCCCGGAACGACCCCACCCTAATCGTTCCGCAGTCTGACGAATCGCCTACCGGCCTTTCCAGCACCCCGATCTGGCGTAGTGCTCGCCGGCACCGACGGTAGGCCCGCGCGAGAGCCTCCATGGCCTGATTCCACTGGGCCTGCCAGTCCTGATGACTCATCCCGAGATCACCTTGGCAAGCACGCGACGGCGCGGTGCGCTCACTGGCGATATCGGCCCCCAAGCTCTGCGTCGTGCCCGTATAACCGGCCATGTCTCCGACATTGGCCGTCATCGCCGGGTAGCTGTACATACTCTGCGACACCACGAATCCCTTTCAAATATTCCGGGCAATGATTTTTAGACACTCTTTCGATCGAAAATTTGGTCGAGTTCACGGCCGTCAGATCGTCAAACTGACACCAACCCCCCATCACCGGCCACACCGACCAAATCCGGCCCCCAGCTGCCCGGCAGCATCGGCACCGGCGCACCATCACCAAACTCATCGGCCAACACCGTCAACCCCGCCGGCTGCCCAACCGACTCCTTGCCAGCCGTCCCAACAAACCCCAACGCCCCAGCACCCCGATCAGAAGCCAGCACCGACACCGACGTGCTCGCGGGAGCCGGCTCCACCGCCGACACCAACCGCGCCTGCGGCGACACCACACCACCCGACACCGGCGCCACACTGCCCACCAACGCCGCCGGCGCGCCAGCAGCCGCACCCACCGCCGGCAGAGCGGCCAATCCCGCCACCCCGGCCAACCCAGCTACACCCGGAACCACAGCAGCGGCCAACGCCCCCAACAACGGCCCCCCCAAAAGGGGAACAACACCAAACAGATTCCCAATAACCCACTCGACAACTATGTCTATAACGCCCGCAATGGCATACAATAATCCGACCGCAACATAAGAAGCATTGATAGCGAACTCTGTCAATAGTTGAGCATTGGATGCCAACGTAATAATGAACCCAATAATGTTGAAACCCAGGATATCCACAAAGAGCTGGAACCAAACCCAAGCCACCGCAGGGAGTTCGGAAAGCAAAGCGGACAGATACTGGTCATATGCTGCGAACGTTTCTTCTAAAAACTGTACAATTTCGTGCCATGGGAATGGGGTTATGGTTGCGGCGGCCACGGCGTTGCTGGCTTCATTGGCGCCGGGTTTGACGATGACCGGTGCCGGGCCGGTGTGTGGTGTGGCCACCAGCGCGGCACCCACCACCGCCTCATAGGCGCTCATCGCGGTGGCCGCCTGGACCCACATCCGCACATAGTCGGCCTCGTTGAGCGCGATCGGGATCGTGTTGATCCCAAAGAAATTCGTCGCCACCAACACCGCATGCGTGAGGTGGTTGGCCGCCAACTCCGGCAACGTCGGCATCTCCGCCAACGCACAAACATAGCCAGCCGCCGCGGCCTCATGCTCACCGGCCGCCGCCGCGCTATCCGCACTGGCCTGCACCAACCACGCCACATACGGCACATAGGCGGCCACAAACAACTCAGCACTGGGACCCTGCCACACCCCGGCCCCCACCGCGGCCACCACCACGCTCAACTCTTGCGCCACAGCGGCGTACTCGGCGCTTAACGCGCTCCACCCCGCCGCGGCCGCCTGCAACGAACCCGGCCCCGGACCAGCACTTAGCAGCGCCGAATGCACCTCCGGCGGCGACGCCAACCACACCGGCGCCGTCACAACGACCCACCCGAAACCAGATACGTCGCCGCCGCCACCGCATCACCGGCGGCATAACCGATCCCAGACTCACCCACAGCGACCCCGGAACGACCCAGCTCCTCGACCCCTTCGCCCGCGATCGCCGCATGCTCGCTACCTAAGGCGCTAAACCCCACCGCACTCTGCAACGACACCGGATCCGCCGCCGGCGCCACCACCGCCGTAATCGCCGGCGCCGCGCCAGCGTGTGCGGCGGCCAGCCGTGCGGTCAACGCCTCCACCGCCGCACTGGCGGCCGCCAAACCCTCAGGAACCACTCTCAGCGTCACCACCCACACTCCTTCCTTAGGCGTCACACACCCGCACGACCGGTTACCGTCACCAGCGGAGCGAATTATTGACACCTGTCTTGACGCCTGTCTTGACATGCGTCAGGCAATATTGATCTCACAGATCGTTGCGTATGTCAACTGTTATTGATAGCTACTATTACGTAGGCGTAGGTGACGGCTCCGTAGGATTCGGGGACTAGCCCGTTGCTTGGGCTGCCCGACCCCCGCCCCGTCCCACGCAACCCGGCTGCCCGTCGTCGGGCGACATCCCGGTCTCTATCGGCGGACCCGAGCAGCCGCCCGGCTAGCCAGTCGCGGCCAAGGCCAGGGACGTGGTGTACGAGTGAAGGTTCCTCGCGTGATCCTTCGGGTGGCAGTCTAGGTGGTCAGTGCTGGGGTGTTGGTGGTTTGCTGCTTGGCGGGTTCTTCGGTGCTGGTCAGTGCTGCTCGGGCTCGGGTGAGGACCTCGAGGCCCAGGTAGCGCCGTCCTTCGATCCATTCGTCGTGTTGTTCGGCGAGGACGGCTCCGACGAGGCGGATGATCGAGGCGCGGTCGGGGAAGATGCCCACGACGTCGGTTCGGCGTCGTACCTCTCGGTTGAGGCGTTCCTGGGGGTTGTTGGACCAGATTTGGCGCCAGATCTGCTTGGGGAAGGCGGTGAACGCCAGCAGGTCGGTGCGGGCGGTGTCGAGGTGCTCGGCCACCGCGGGGAGTTTGTCGGTCAGAGCGTCGAGTACCCGATCATATTGGGCAACAACTGATTCGGCGTCGGGCTGGTCGTAGATGGAGTGCAGCAGGGTGCGCACCCACGGCCAGGAGGGCTTCGGGGTGGCTGCCATCAGATTGGCTGCGTAGTGGGTTCTGCAGCGCTGCCAGGCCGCTGCGGGCAGGGTGGCGCCGATCGCGGCCACCAGGCCGGCGTGGGCGTCGCTGGTGACCAGCGCGACCCCGGACAGGCCGCGGGCGACCAGGTCGCGGAAGAACGCCAGCCAGCCGGCCCCGTCCTCGGCGGAGGTGACCTGGATGCCCAGGATCTCTCGGTAGCCCTCGGCGTTGACGCCGGTGGCGATCAAGGTGTGCACCCCGACGACGCGGCCTGCCTCGCGCACCTTGAGCACCAGGGCGTCGGCGGCGAGGAAGGTATACGGGCCGGCATCGAGCGGGCGGGTCCGAAACGCCTCTACGGCTTCGTCGAGCTCTTTGGCCATGATCGACACTTGCGACTTGGAAAGCTTTGTCACACCAAGTGTTTCGACCAGGCGCTCCATCCGGCGAGTGGATACTCCCAGCAGGTAGCAGGTCGCCACCACGCTGGTCAGTGCGCGTTCAGCTCGCTTGCGGCGCTGCAGCAGCCAGTCCGGGAAATAGCTGCCCTGGCGCAGCTTGGGGATCGCGACGTCGATGGTTGCGGCACGGGTGTCGAAATCACGGTGGCGGTAGCCGTTGCGCTGATTGGACCGCTCATCGCTGCGTTCGCGGTAGCCCGCCCCGCACAGGGCGTCGGCTTCAGCCCCCATCAAGGCGGCGATGAACGTCGAGAGCAGCCCGCGCAGCAGATCCGGGCTCGCCTGTGCGAGTTGGTCAGCCAGAAGCTGCTCGGCGTCGATAAGATGAGAAGAGGTCATTGCGTCATTTCCTTCGATTGACTTTTGCTGGTCGTTTCGAAGGATCACGCGATGACCGCCCACTACTGGGCTACGACACGCCCACCGGCCTTACCTGCCCGTACACCACACCCCTGGACGTAACTCCAGTCGCCGGGTTTCTACGAGTGATTTGGCGCCGAGTCAAGCCCCGGGGTTGCCGCCAGTCGACAACCCTGAAGCGCCGGCGATGGTCGCGCTGCCGAGCACCTCGTCACCGGCTGGGTCAGGTCGGTAGAGCACCAGCGTCTGGCCGCGCGCCACGCCGCGCAGCGGGGCATGCAACTGCACGAAAAGCGCATCGCCGATCAATTCCGCTACCGCACTGACGGTTTCACCGTGCGCACGCACTTGGACCACGCAGTCAACGGGTCCTGACGGCGCGGCTCCGGCGGTGAAGACGGGAGCGCGCCCAGTCAGCGTTTGCACATCAAGGTCGGTCACGTCACCTACGTGAACGGTGGCGGTGTCGGCGTCGATCGCCGTGACATAGCGCGGACGACCATTCGGGCCCGGCCCGGCGATGCCCAGGCCTCTACGCTGCCCGATGGTGAACCCGTGCACCCCATCATGGGAAGCCAGCACCACACCATCCGCGTCAACCACCACACCACGGCGAACCCCGATGCGCTCACCCAAAAAAGCCTTGGTGTTCCCGGACGGTATGAAGCAGATGTCGTGGCTATCCGGCTTGTTGGCGACCGCCAGGCCGCGGCGGGCCGCCTCGGCACGGATCTGCCGCTTCGGCGTGTCGCCGATCGGGAACGCGGCGTGGCGCAGCTGCTGCGCAGTGAGCACGGCAAGCACATAAGACTGATCCTTGTCCCGGTCGACGGCGCGGCGCAGCCGCCCACCCGACAGCCGGGCGTAGTGGCCGGTGGCCACCGTATCGAAACCCAACGCCACAGCCCTGGCGGACAGAGCAGCGAACTTGATCTGCTGATTGCACCGCACGCAAGGGTTCGGAGTTTCCCCGCGGGCATACGACGACACGAAGTCGTTGATCACGTCCTCTTTGAACTTCTCTGCGAAATCCCAAACATAAAACGGGATTCCGAGCACATCGGCGACGCGGCGCGCGTCTGCAGCGTCCTCTTTGGAACAACAGCCCCGCGAGCCGGTGCGCAGCGTGCCGGGCGCGGTCGATAGCGCCATGTGCACTCCGACCACCTCGTGTCCGGCATCGACCATGCGGGCGGCAGCAACAGACGAGTCGACGCCACCGCTCATCGCGGCGAGAACTTTCATCGGGATGCTCCCGCGGCGGCTAGGGCGGCCCGCCGTGCACGTGCCACCGCCCCGGGAAGCACCTCCAACGCGGCATCGACATCAGCCTCAACACTGGTGTGCCCCAGCGAGAGACGCAATGATCCGCGGGCGCTGGCCGCGTCGACGCCCATTGCAATCAACACATGCGAGGGCTGCGCTACACCTGCCGTGCAGGCCGATCCGGTTGAGCACTCGATTCCGTTAGCGTCCAACAACATCAACAGCGCATCGCCTTCGCAGCCACGGAAAGTGAAGTGCGCGTTACCCGCTAGCCGCATCGGGTCATCGGCGCCGTTAAGGCAAACATCGTCAATCTCAGCCAGCACACCCTCGACCAGACGATCCCGCAGCAGCCGTAACCGCGCGCTGTTTTCCTCGAGTCCGTCCACCGCGATCTGCGCGGCCGTCGCCATTCCAACTGCACTGGCGACATCGGGTGTGCCGGAACGAATATCGCGCTCCTGCCCACCGCCGTGCATAAGGGGCACGCAGGTGACGTCGCGGCGCAGCAGCAACGCACCCACTCCTGGCGGGCCACCGAATTTGTGCCCGGCCACGCTCATCGCCGACAGCCCGCTGGCCCCGAAGTCAAGCGGGAGCTGTCCCACCGCCTGAATGGCATCACTGTGCATCGGCACGCCGAATTCCATGGCGACAACTGACATTTCGGCGATCGGTAGAATAGTTCCGACCTCGTTGTTGGCCCACATCACCGATACCAGCGCGACGTCGTCGTGGCTCTGCAGTGCCTCGCGCAGCGCAGTTGCCGACACCGAGCCGTCGGCGGCGGTCGGCAGCCAGGTCACATGGGCGCCTTCGTGTTCCACGAGCCAGTTCACCGAGTCCAGTACGGCGTGGTGTTCCACCTCGGTGGTGACGATGCGACGGCGGTGCGGCTCCGCATCGCGGCGTGCCCAATAGATACCTTTGACAGCCAGGTTGTCGCTTTCGGTGCCGCCCGCGGTGAAGATCACCTCGGACGGACGAGCGCCTAGCTTGTCCGCGATCAGCTCACGGGCCTCCTCGATCCGCCGGCGCGCCGAGCGCCCGCTGGTGTGCAGCGACGACGCATTGCCGATGGTGCGCTGCACGGCCGCCATCGCCTCGATGGCGGCGGGGTGCATCGGGGTGGTGGCAGCGTGATCCAGGTAGGCCATGACGCACCTAGAATACTGGCCCGGGCGGCGACGCAGAACGTGCGCGCAGGCCACGGCCGCAGCAGCGGCTGGGCAATCTGGCTGGGGCCAGACCACTTAGGTCGCCGGCACGTGCCGGCGGCCTGGGCGTTGCCCCGACTGCCCCAAGGCTCCCGCAAGCACCGCTGACTGGCAACGGCGCGCGAGATTCCGACGATCGGTACCTGGCAGCTGCAAAGACTCGACGCGCACCCAGGCCAGCGTGCGGCGCACGGTCAGCAGCCGGCAAACCGACCGCACCAAGGTGTCGTCGCCGACAAAGGCCGGAGCGGTCGAGACGGTGCCGTCGACGTGGTGATATGTCAACCGGAGTGGCTGCACCGGGCGGCCGGCATCGATTGCGGCCTGGAACATCGCCGGATAGAAAGCCCCACAACCGCGATGCGAGCACCCGGCTCCTGCTCGGGCCGCTGGACGGCCGGCATCGTCGCCCGGCCGACCGCACCAGGTGGTGCCCTCGGGGAAGGCCACCACCGTCTGACCGGCGCGCAGCCGACGCGCGATGGTATCGACAACCCCGGGAAGCCGCCGCAGGCTGGCTCGCTCGATCGGAATGATCTTCAGAATGCGCGCCACGATCCCTATAGTCCGTCCGGTGAACATGTCGGCGCGCGCGACGAACGACCCGGGCAACACCGAACCGATGCAGAAGACGTCCAACCAGGACACGTGCCCGCTGACCACCAGGACTCCGCGCAGGTTCCGAACTGGACTACCCGACACCGTGATCCGGACACCGAAAAGGCGCAGCACCAACCGGCAGTAGATGCGTTGCACCCGCGTTCGGCCCGGCAGTGGCATCACCACCAGCGGCACTCCCGGTACCAGGAGCAGAGCCAACATGACGCGAAGCGCTACCCGCAGCACCACCAGCGGCCGCCGCACCTGCGCAGCGTCGCCGACACTCACGCAGCTGACGCCGCACGTTGCGCGGGGCAACCAGGAGTGTTCGGTGACTGCGGGAGCGCTCATCGCGCGTCGTTCACCATTTCCGAGGCCGCCGCAACCGACCGCAGTCGTCGCAGATATCGCGTATCGGCGTGGTCCTTATCCAGTAGCAGGCAGAAGTCGCCCACGCCAAAGTCCGGGTCGTGCGCCGGCTCCCCGCAGGCCCGCGCGCCCAGTCTCAGGTAACCGCGCATCAGCGGGGGAACTGCTGGCCGTGGCGGAGGGAGAATGTCGTCGAGGGACCTCCCGTCCACGCGCACCGGCCGGTAGGGGTACACCTGGCACTGCGGCGGCGCGGCATGCCGGTTGAGGATGAAGTCGCGCACCCCACGCAGCCGGCTGCCCGGCGTTTCACCGTCTCCCCCGATTGGTACTGACACACATCCGGTCACATAGTCATAGCCGTATCGGTCCAGGTAGGCCAGGATGCCCGCCCACGTCAACAACACCACCCCACCGTTGCGGTGACCCTCGCGCACCACGGCGCGGCCCATCTCCACCAACGACGGCCGCAGCGGATCGAACGCGCAAACGTCGAATTCCGTTGCGGTGTAGAGTCCTCCGGCGGCGATGGCACCCGCCGGTGCCAGCATCCGGTAGCAACCCACCAGCTCACCGGTGTCGTCGTCGCGGACCAGCAGGTGATCGCAGTACTCGTCGAACCGGTCGCCATCCCGGCGCGTATCCGCGGCCGCCGGCAGTGCGAAGCCTGGCGTAGTGCTGAACACGTCATAGCGGAGCCGCTGCGCCGCCTCGACCATGCTGGGATCGGTGGATAGCAACAGGGAATAGCGCGGTCCGGTTGACGATCCTGTCGCGACGCCATGCGGTTTGTCACTGGGTATCAGCACAGAAGCGATGCTCATAGCACCAACGTGGCGCAGCCGATCAGCTAATCGGCATCAACGTTGTGACGTGTCGGTGCACGTCAGATGACGAACTGTTGGGCTAGGTGAGCAGGCGCCAAGGCCCCCCACGCCTCGGCGTGTCGGGGTCTTTTGCGACTGCTCGCGCAGGGAACCTAGCCCTTGCGGGCCTTGATGGCCTCGGTCAGCTGCGGAGCGACCTTGAACAGGTCTCCCACCACCCCGTAGTCGGCGATCTCAAAGATCGGCGCCTCTTCGTCCTTGTTGACCGCGACGATGGTCTTGGACGTCTGCATGCCAGCGCGGTGCTGGATCGCCCCGGAGATGCCCAGGGCAATGTAGAGCTGGGGCGACACCGTCTTGCCGGTCTGGCCGACCTGGAACTGGCCCGGGTAGTAGCCGGAGTCGACTGCGGCACGCGAGGCCCCGACCGCGGCGCCCAGCGAGTCGGCCAGCGCCTCGACCACGCTGAAGTTCTCCGCGCTGCCGACACCACGGCCACCGGCCACCACAATGGTCGCCTCGGTCAGCTCCGGCCGGTCGCCGGCGACCGCCGGTTCGCGCGCGGTGATCCTGGCGGCGTTCTCCGCCGCAGCCGGCACTTCCACGCTGACCTGCTCACCGGCGCCGGCGGCCGGCTCCGCCTCCACGGCTCCTGCGCGCACGGTGATCACCGGGGTGTCGCCGTTGGCCTGCGCTTCGACGGTGAACGCCCCACCGAAGATGCTGTGGACACCCACTCCACCTTCTCTCACGTCGACCACGTCGACCAGCAGACCCGAGCCGATCCGAGCCGCAAGTCGGCCGGCGATCTCCTTGCCGTCCGCGGTGGCGGCGATTAGTACGCCGGCAGGGGCCGAGGACTCGGCCAGCCCGGCCAGCACGTCGACCGCCGGGGTGATCAGGTATTTGTCGACAAGGTCGGACTCGGCGACGTAGATCTTGGCGGCACCAGCCGCCTTAAGCCCGTCCACCAGCGGCGCGGCCGTCCCCGGCACACCGACGACGACGGCGGCTGGTTCGCCCAAGGCGCGGGCGGCGGTGATCAATTCGGCGCTGACCTTCTTTAACGCGCCTTCAGCGTGCTCAACGAGCACCAGTACTTCAGCCATGGGTTATATCGCTCTCGTCTTTGGGAGGTGCGTATGTCTTAGATGATTTTCTGGGCAACCAGGTACTGCACGATCTGGTTGCCGCCTTCACCCTCGTCGGTGACCTTCTCCCCGGCAGTCTTGGCCGGTTTGGGCGTCGACGCCAGCACGGTGGATCCGGCGTTGGCCAGCCCCACCTCGTCGCTCTCGACACCGATCTCGGCCAGGGTCAGCACGGTAACTTCCTTCTTCTTGGCGGCCATGATGCCTTTGAAGGACGGGAAGCGCGGCTCGTTGATCTTCTCGTTCACGCTGATCACCGCGGGCAGCGTGGCCTCGAGGGTGAATACGCCCTCATCGGTCTCACGCTCGCCGGTGATCTTGCCGCCCTCGATCGACACTTTGCGCAGGTGGGTGAGCTGCGGCAGGCCCAGGTACTCGGCGATGATGGCCGGCACCGCACCGCCCACCCCGTCGGTCGATTCGTTGCCTGCGATCACCAGCTCGGTGCCCTCGATGGTGCCCAACGCGCGCGCCAAAGCCCACCCGGTTTGGATGACGTCCGAGCCGTGCATGCCGTCGTCCTTTAGGTGGACGGCCTTGTCGGCACCCATCGACAGCGCCTTGCGGATCGCCTCGGTGGCGCGCTCGGGGCCCGCCGTCAGCACGGTTACCGACCCTTCGATGCCGTCGGCGGCCTCTTTCTCCCGAATCTGTAGCGCTTCCTCCACGGCGCGCTCGTTGATCTCGTCCAGCACCGCGTCGGCGGCCTCGCGGTCCAGCGTGAAATCGCCGTCGGTCAGCTTGCGCTCCGACCAGGTATCTGGGACCTGCTTGATCAGGACCACGATGTTCGTCATGACTGTGGTTCGTCCTCCTCGAAGGCGGCCCGCAGCGCTCGACTGCGGAACCTCGGTCACACGTTTTGCAACCGCACAGCGATATTACTATTCGGTAAGTTCGCGTGGTGCGCCCTCACACCATAGCGGGTGGTAGAGCAGGTTCCCACGCCTGTGCCTCGCCCACGACCGGCGGATACTCCCGGTGCCCGGTTCGCGAATCCGATGCCACGGGTTAGCCTGCCTTAACAATGTGCGCATTCGTTCCCCACGTTCCCCGCCATAGCCGAGGCGACAACCCGCCGTCGGCCTCCACGGCTAGCCCTGCGGTGTTGACGCTGACCGGCGAGCGCACCATCCCCGATCTGGACATCGAGAACTACTGGTTTCGCCGCCACCAGGTCGTCTACCAGCGGCTGGCACCCCGCTGCACGGCCCGCGACGTGCTGGAAGCCGGCTGCGGCGAGGGATATGGCGCCGACCTGATCGCCTGCGTCGCTCGCCAGGTCATCGCGGTGGACTACGACGAGACTGCGGTGGCCCATGTCCGGAGCCGCTATCCCCGAGTGGAGGTGATGCAAGCAAACCTGGCCGAGCTGCCATTGCCCGACGCGTCGGTAGACGTCGTGGTCAACTTCCAGGTCATCGAGCATCTGTGGGATCAAGCCCGATTCGTTCGCGAGTGCGCCCGGGTACTGCGGGGCTCGGGACTGTTGATGGTGTCCACCCCCAACCGGATCACCTTTTCCCCCGGCCGCGATACCCCGATCAACCCATTCCACACCCGCGAGCTCAATGCCGACGAGCTCACTTCGCTGTTGATCGACGCGGGATTCGTCGATGTGGCCATGTGCGGGTTGTTTCATGGCCCACGCCTGCGCGACATGGACGCCCGCCACGGCGGCTCCATCATCGACGCACAGATCATGCGGGCGGTGGCCGGCGCACCGTGGCCACCCGAGCTAGCCGCAGACGTCGCGGCGGTCACCACCGCCGACTTCGAGATGGTGGCAGCGGGTCACGACCGTGACATCGATGACAGCCTGGATCTGATCGCGATCGCGGTGCGGCCTTGAACACGTCCGCAAGCCCGGTGCCCGGCCTGTTCACGCTTGTTCTGCACACTCACCTGCCCTGGCTGGCCCACCACGGGCGCTGGCCGGTCGGCGAGGAATGGCTCTATCAGTCGTGGGCGGCGGCCTACCTGCCGCTGCTGCAGGTGCTGGCCGCGCTGGCCGACGAGAACCGGCACCGGTTGATCACCCTCGGGATGACGCCGGTGGTCAACGCCCAGCTCGACGACCCATACTGCCTCAACGGTGTGCATCACTGGCTAGCCAACTGGCAGCTGCGCGCCGAAGAGGCCGCCAGCGTGCGGTATGCCCGTCAGTCGAAGTCGGCTGACTATCCGTCATGCACACCGGAGGCGTTGCGGGCCTTTGGGATTCGCGAATGTGCCGATGCAGCTCGCGCGCTCGACAACTTCGCCACGCGGTGGCGGCACGGCGGCAGCCCACTGCTGCGCGGCCTGATCGACGCCGGCACGGTGGAGCTGCTCGGTGGCCCACTTGCCCACCCGTTCCAGCCGCTGCTGGCACCGCGGCTGCGCGAGTTCGCGCTGCGCGAAGGCCTCGCCGATGCTCAGCTGCGGCTGGCGCACCGCCCGAAAGGGATCTGGGCACCCGAATGCGCATACGCCCCGGGGATGGAGGTCGACTACGCCACCGCGGGGGTCAGTCACTTCATGGTCGACGGCCCGTCGCTGCACGGCGACACCGCGCTGGGCCGGCCGGTGGGGAAAACCGATGTGGTCGCCTTCGGTCGCGACTTGCAGGTCAGCTACCGGGTGTGGTCACCGAAATCCGGCTACCCCGGGCACGCCGCCTACCGCGACTTCCACACCTACGACCACCTGACCGGACTCAAACCGGCCAGGGTCACCGGGCGTAACGTGCCGTCGGAGCAAAAGGCACCCTACGATCCCGAGCGCGCTGACCGCGCCGTCGACGTCCATGTTGCCGATTTCGTCGACGTGGTGCGCAATCGGCTGCTCTCCGAGTCCGAGCGCATCGGCCGGCCCGCCCACGTGATCGCCGCCTTCGACACCGAGTTGTTCGGCCACTGGTGGTACGAGGGCCCAACCTGGCTGCAACGGGTATTGCGGGCTTTACCCGCCGCCGGTGTCCGGGTGGGCACCCTGAGCGATGCGATCGCCGACGGATTCGTCGGCGACCCGGTCGAATTGCCACCCAGCTCTTGGGGTTCCGGCAAGGACTGGCAGGTGTGGAGCGGTGCCAAGGTGGCCGATCTGGTCCAGCTCAACAGCGAAGTGGTCGATACCGCGTTGACCACCATCGACAAGGCGCTGGCCCAGACAGCGTCCCTGGACGGACCGCTGCCTCGCGATCACGTTGCTGATCAGATCCTGCGCGAGACCCTGCTCACCGTGTCCAGCGACTGGCCGTTCATGGTGAGCAAGGACTCCGCCGCCGACTACGCCCGCTATCGTGCTCACCTGCACGCACACGCCACCCGGGAGATCGCCGGCGCGCTGGCCGCGGGCCGACGCGACACCGCACGGCGGCTCGCCGAAGGGTGGAACCGCGCCGACGGTCTGTTCGGCGCCCTGGACGCTCGGAGGCTGCCCAAGTGAACGCCTCGCACAGGCGGAACCGGCCGCGCGCATGAGGATCCTCATGGTGTCGTGGGAGTACCCGCCGGTGGTGATCGGCGGACTCGGCCGCCACGTGCATCATCTGTCGACCGCGCTAGCCGCAGCCGGTCACGATGTCGTCGTGTTGTCCCGGTGTCCGTCGGGCACCGATCCCAGCACACACCCATCCTCCGATGAGGTGACCGAAGGGGTCCGGGTGATTGCGGCCGCGCAGGACCCGCACGAGTTCACGTTTGGCAACGACATGATGGCCTGGACCCTGGCGATGGGCCACGCCATGATCCGCGCCGGGCTGCGCTTGAAGAAACTTGGCACCGACCGCTCGTGGCGTCCTGACGTCGTGCACGCACACGACTGGCTGGTGGCCCATCCGGCCATCGCCCTTGCCCAGTTCTATGACGTGCCAATGGTTTCCACGATTCATGCAACGGAGGCCGGTCGACATTCCGGCTGGGTCTCCGGAGCTCTCAGCCGTCAGGTGCACGCGGTCGAGTCGTGGCTGGTGCGTGAATCCGATTCGCTGATCACATGCTCGGCGTCGATGAACGACGAGATCACCGAGCTGTTCGGGCCCGGGCTGGCCGAGATCACCGTGATCCGTAACGGCATTGACGCGGCGCGCTGGCCGTTCGCGGCCCGCCGCCCGCGCACCGGGCCAGCCGAATTGCTCTATGTGGGGCGGCTGGAGTACGAGAAGGGCGTGCACGACGCCATCGCCGCGCTGCCGCGGCTCAGGCGCACTCACCCAGGCACCACACTGACCATCGCCGGCGAAGGCACCCAGCAGGATTGGTTGATCGATCAGGCCCGCAAACACCGGGTGCTCAGAGCAACCAGGTTCGTCGGACACCTCGACCACACCGAGCTGCTGGCGTTGCTGCACCGAGCCGACGCCGCGGTGCTGCCCAGCCACTACGAACCGTTTGGGCTGGTGGCACTGGAGGCCGCCGCGGCCGGCACCCCGCTGGTGACGTCCAACATCGGCGGTCTGGGTGAAGCGGTCATCAATGGACAGACCGGGGTGTCGTGTGCACCCCGCGACGTAGCGGGGCTGGCCGCCGCGGTGCGTAGCGTGCTCGACGATCCGGCCGCCGCGCAGCGGCGCGCACGAGCCGCCCGGCAACGGCTCACCTCCGACTTCGACTGGCAGACGGTGGCCACCGCGACCGCGCAGGTGTACCTGGCGGCGAAGCGCGGTGAACGGCAGCCGCAGCCCCGGTTGCCCATCGTCGAGCACGCTCTTCCCGATCGGTAGCCGTGGCAGGGACGTGATGATCGGAGCACCGCAGTGAAACCGCAGGACCAGGGGCTCCACTTCCCCTATCGCTACGACCTTCGACTGGCGCCTATGTGGCTACCGTTTCGATGGCCGGGCAGCCAAGGCGTGACCGTGACCGAGGATGGCCGCTTCGTCGCACGCTACGGGCCGTTTCGCGTCGAGGCGCCACTGTCTAGCGTCCGCGATGCGCACATCACCGGCCCATACCGATGGTGGACAGCGGTGGGCCCCCGACTGTCGATGGTCGACGACGGACTCACGTTCGGAACCAACGCAGCTGCCGGTGTCTGCATCCACTTCGAGCCGCGGATCCACCGCGTGATTGGACTGCGGGACCATTCGGCGCTGACAGTGACCGTTGCGGACCCCGAAGGGCTGGTCGCCGCGCTCAGCAGCTAGTTCGCCGAGCGCCCCGTGCTGGGCACAACCCGACTCGGCCTGGAGGCGCCTGCATCCAAGCCGCACCGGCGCACAATTATCTGCCGGAGGTCAACCCCCTTTATCGATTCGGTATCGAAGACGCCGTTTGACATGCCATGATCGGCGAATTCGCAGTTTGAGATGCCAGGGAGGCGACATGGCTCACTCGATCGTTCGCACGCTGCTGGCCTCAGGTGCCGCCACGGCCCTGATCGCCATTCCCACAGCCTGCTCGTTTTCGATCGGAACGTCGCACTCGCACTCGGTGAGCAAGGCCGAGGTCGCCCGGCAGATCACCGCCAAGATGACAGACGCCGCCGGCAACAAGCCCGAATCGGTGACGTGCCCAAGCGATCTCCCGGCAGAGGTCGGGGCCGAGCTGAATTGCGAAATGAAGATCAAGGACCGCACGTTCAACGTCAACGTCACCGTGACCAGTGTCGACGGTAGCGACGTCAAGTTCGACATGGTGGAGACCGTCGACAAGAACCAGGTTGCCAACATCATCAGCGACAAACTGTTCCAGCGGGTGGGCGCCAGGCCCGATTCGGTGACCTGCCCCGACAATCTAAAGGGCGTCGAGGGAGCCAAACTGCGGTGTCGACTGACCGACGGCAGCAAAACGTATGGCATCTCGGTGATTGTCACCAGCGTTGACGCCGGCGATGTCAACTTCGATTTCAAGGTCGATGACCACCCCGAGTAGGCTCACCGTGGAATCGGCTGCCCGGCAGCCAATTTCGCGTACCCGATGTGGATGGTCGCCGGAGCACCATCGGCTTTAGGGTGCTCGGGGCTAGCGGGCCGCCTTCTTGCGTTCGATGTCGGCCAAGGCAGCGGCTAGCTCAGCGCGCTGCGCGGCCGATGCCTCCCAGGACAGCTGGCGGTTCTTGACCACCTTGGCCGGCGCCCCGACCGCGATCGAATAGTCGGGAATTGCGCCGCGGACCACCGTGTGCGAGCCGAGCACGCAGCCCCGTCCGATGGTGGTGCCGCGCAGCACGCTCACCTTCACGCCGATCCAGGTGTCGGGCCCGATCCGCACCGGACTCTTGATGATGCCCTGGTCTTTGATCGGCAGCGTGATGTCGTCCATCCGGTGGTCGAAATCGCAGATATAGCACCAGTCGGCCATTAGCACCGAGTCCCCGATCTCGATGTCGAGATAGGTGTTGATGACGTTGTCCCGGCCCAGCACCACCTTGTCGCCGAACCGCAGCGAGCCCTCGTGGGCACGGATCGTGTTCTTGTCCCCGATGTGCACCCAGCGGCCGATCTCCAGTTGCGCTAGTTCCGGTGTCGCGTGGATCTCCACACCCTTGCCGAGAAACACCATGCCGCGGGTGATGATGTGCGGGTTGGCCAGCTTGAACCTCAACAGCCGCCAGTAGCGCACCAGGTACCACGGAGTGTAGGCGCGGTTGGCAAGCACCCATTTCAGCGATGCCAGCGTGAGGAACTTGGCCTGACGTGGGTCGCGCAGCCGCGATCCTCGCCACCTGCGGTGAAGCGGAGCACCCCACATGGTTGTCATTGGCGCAGAGCTTAGCTTAGCTGTCGGACCTGTTTGGGCGTATCGGCGCATCTGAGAATGCGCATCGGCGCGCGAGGTGACGCCGGTGGCCGCCCCCGCGGGGGCGGTGATCGGCACCCGGCCCCACACCACACCCGATGACGAGCCCAAACTGAGGACGTTCACGACACTTACACCACGTACACGACACGCCCACGGACAACCGGGAACCGCCACCGGCCAAGGACGCGAGGAACCGAATCTCGCCCGCCTTGCCAGAATGTACGTGGTGACCCGAGCCGGGCAACCATTACACAGTTGGCCAGCACTGACCAACTTCATTTGTAGCGGTTACCCTCACCTGTACTCATTCGGCCGGGCCCGCCGATGAGCGACCCACGTAGCGGAAGGATCTGGGAACCTGCGAAAGGATAAGGCGCTTGCGCGACGCCTTCCGGCGGCCGTTGCGGCCGCCGTAATCGCGGTCGAGCTGGGCGGTTGCGGAAGTGCCGACTCGTGGGTAGAAGCGGCCCCCGCACAAGGCTGGCCCGCACAATACGGCGACGCCGCCAACAGCAGCTACACCACGACGAATGGCGCCACCAATCTCACGCTGCGGTGGACGCGTTCGGTCAAAGGAAGCTTGGCTGCCGGACCAGCCCTGAGCGCACGCGGGTACCTCGCGTTAAACGGGCAGACCCCGGCCGGGTGTTCGCTGATGGAGTGGCAGAACGACAACAACGGCCGGCAGCGCTGGTGTGTGCGGCTGGTCCAGGGCGGCGGCTTCGCCGGCCCGTTGTTCGACGGCTTCGACAACCTCTACGTCGGCCAGCCGGGAGCGATAATCTCCTTTCCGCCGACCCAGTGGACGCGCTGGCGCCAGCCCGTGATCGGGATGCCGTCCACCCCGCGGTTTCTGGGGCATGGCCGCCTGCTCGTGAGTACACACCTGGGGCAGCTGCTGGTATTCGATACCCGCCGCGGCATGGTGGTCGGCAGTCCGGTGGACCTGGTGGACGGCATCGATCCCACCGATGCGACACGCGGACTGGCCGACTGCGCGCCAGCCCGGCCGGGCTGCCCGGTCGCGGCCGCCCCTGCGTTCTCGTCGGTCAACGGCACGGTGGTGGTCAGCGTCTGGCAGCCGGGCGAACCGGCCGCGAAGCTGGTCGGGCTGAAATACCACGCTGAGCAACTCGTCCGCGAGTGGACCAGTGACGCTGTCAGCGCGGGCGTGCTGGCCAGCCCAGTGCTCTCCGCCGACGGATCGACGGTCTACGTCAATGGGCGCGACCACCGGCTATGGGCACTCAACGCCGCCGACGGGAAAGCGAAGTGGTCAGCTCCCCTGGGCTTTCTGGCGCAGACGCCGCCCGCACTGACCCCACATGGACTGATCGTGTCCGGCGGGGGCCCCGACACCGCGCTGGCGGCGTTCCGGGATGCCGGTGATCACGCCGAGGGGGCCTGGCGACGCGACGACGTTACTGCGCTGTCGACCGCGAGTCTGGCCGGCACCGGCGTCGGCTATACGGTCATCAGCGGTCCAAACCACGATGGCACGCCCGGTTTGTCGTTGCTGGTCTTCGATCCGGCCAACGGCCACACGGTCAACAGCTATCCGCTACCCGGAGCGACCGGATATCCCGTCGGTGTATCGGTCGGCAACGACCGCCGCGTGGTGACCGCCACCAGCGACGGCCAGGTCTACAGCTTCGCACCTTAGATTGCCAGCGGCGGAATGGCGCTGCGCGGCACCTGGGCTTGGCAAGCGCCGACAAACGACGGCAGCAGCTCACCCTGGGCGAAGTAGAAAATCAGACTGTCGTCGGTGATAGCAAAGTTCTGGTAGTGAGCCGGGTCGAGGCCGGTCGAAGGCAATATCGCGGCACCGAAACCGGTCTGACGTGCCAGCTCGCGCTGAACGATGGGGTAGATGCTGTCCAGTGGCGTGGTGCCGGGCACGAACAACGTGTCGAAGGTGATGGGCTGCGAGGTCGCGAGGTTGTAGTTGAAGGCCTTGTACCAGGTGGACGGATGTGCCCCACCGAGGTCCTGGAAGAATTTGAGCACTACGCTGCGGGTGGCCTGCGGCGGCTGGCCGGAGCTGTGCTGTTCGCTGGTGGCGTCCATTTGGTAGGGCTGGTCTCGCAGCGGGGACCCCTGCGCGACGTTGACGAACCCGTCGCGGTTTTGCGTGATGTAGTCGGTCAGCGCCTGCTGGTCGGGATAGTCGACAGGAAATGTCATATCCAGCATGTACTTAGGGCCCGAGGCGTGCACATGGCAGATCTGGCCGGCCTGCACAGTGCCGCCCAGGCCGGCGCATGACGGCGGCGCACCAGCCGCCGGCCAGCCCACCAGGACCACAGCAACGAGCACTGCGGTCGCTATCAGATAACGCATCGTCTAATCGTCCTCGCAGACCAAAGGCGTTGGCGCAGCTTAGGGGTGACCGCCGCCAGCCTACCCGTGCCGCTACCGGGACGGCCGACACACATAGGCGGTCACATGGCTCAAGGACCCGGCACCAATGCGGGTGATGACCACCGCCAGCGGTCTGCTGCCCCGCAGCCGGAGCCGTCGCCGCAGAGCGTCGGGATCGATCGCAACGCCGCGCACCAGGATTTCGGCTGCCCCGCAATCCAGCGCTGACAGCACCTGACGCAGCCGACGCTCGTCGAAGGCCAGCTGCTCGAGCACCTCGAACCCGCGCAACGCAGGCGGCAGCCGGTCACCGGACAGGTAAGCGATTTGGGGATCGAGCTGCCACAGCCCATGCCGGGCGCCGTAGTTGCGTACCAGGCCGGCACGGACGACGGCGCCGTCGGGGTCGACGATCCATTTCCCGGCGGGCCGCACACCGCAGTCGTCGGGCTCGTCGTCACCGATTTGTTCACCGGAATCGAGGATGCTGGCTCGACGGCGGATACCCGATCCGGCCAACCCGGCCGACCAAAGACATGCTTCTCGAACCCCACCGCGGTATGAGATCACCTCGATCTCGCCCTCGAAACCGAGCCGGCCCACCTCCTCGAAATCTATTCCGGGAGCGCACTTGACGACCACATCACGGCCGCGGTAGCGGTCCAGTAGGGGGCCCAGGCCGGGCTGGTAGTCGGCGAGGTGGAAGCGTCGCCGCCCGTTGCTGCGACGCGCCGGGTCGATGACGACGACCGCGTCGCGGGTCACCGGATGCAGCACATCGGCGCGGCACAGGTCAGCTTCCATTCCCAGGGCGGCCAGGTTGTGGCGCGCCATGGCCAGCCGCACCGGGTCGATATCGCTGCCGACCGCCCGGACAGCTAGCTCGCGCAGCGCGGCCAGCTCGGTGCCGATGGAGCAGGTCGCGTCGTGCACTACCCGACCGGCCAGTCGCCTGGCCCGGTGCCGGGCCACGGGTGCTGCGGTAGCCTGCTGCAGCGCCTCATCGGTGAATAGCCATTGCGACACCCCAACGTTCGGACACAGCTCGCCCAGTTTGCCGGCGGCGCGGCGGCGCAGCAGCGTGGTCTCCACCAGCCACGGCGCCCGATCGCCAAACCGGGCGCGCACCGCGGCGGTGTCGGCAATGCGAGTGGCAGCGGTCAGCTCGAGCTCTGCGACCGCGGCCAGCGCAACCGCACCCGATTCTGACCGCAGATAGCTGACGTCGGCGGTGGTGAACGTGAGACCAGTGAAGCCGCTGGTCAGGACGGCTTAACCCCGGTAATCATCACGTTGTAGAACCAGCCCTTCGGCACCACATGCCGCCAGACGTTGGCGTCCACCCAGCCCAGAGTCTTCCAGCTGGTGAAGGCGAAGCGCGCCCAACCCCAGCCCAGCCGCCCTGGCGGCACCGTGCACTCAAACGTGCGCAACGGCCAACCCAGCATCGCCGCGGTGAACTCCTCGGTGGCGGTTTGGACCTCGACTGCACCCGCGTTGTGCGCGATCCGCTGCAGGTCCTGGGGCGTGAATGTGTGCAGGTCGACCAGGGCCTCCAGCGCCGCGGCGCGCGAGGACTCATCGAGCTCGCCTTGTGGTCGGCGCCAGCCTCTCAGGCCGGGCAGCTTGGTAGCGTTGGTGACGACACGCCAGGTCAGCGTGGACAGTGTGCGAGCGTAGCCGTCGCCGACGGTGGTCGGCTCGCCGGCGAACACGAAGCGCCCGCCCGGCTTGAGTACCCGAACCACCTCCCGCAACGACAGCTCGACGTCGGGAATGTGGTGCAGCACCGCATGCCCGACCACGAGGTCGAAAGCGTCGTCGTCGTACGGGATGCCCTCGGCGTCGGCGACCCGGCCGTCGATGTCTAGCCCCAGCGCTTGCCCATTGCGGGTGGCGACCTTGACCATGCCGGGTGAGAGGTCGGTGACCGATCCACGCCGGGCAACGCCAGCCTGGATCAAGTTGAGCAGGAAGAATCCGGTTCCACAGCCCAGTTCCAGTGCGCGGTCGTAGGGCAGCTGCGCGATGACCTCATCAGGCACGATCGCGTCGAACCGGCCGCGGGCGTAGTCGACGCAACGCTGGTCATAAGAGATCGACCACTTCTCGTCGTAGTTCTCGGCTTCCCAGTCGTGGTAGAGCACCTGGGCGAGCTTGCTGTCGTGCCGAGCTGCGGCCACCTGCTCGGCCGTGGCATGTGGATTGGGAGTGGCGTCGGCGGGGATGTTTGAACTCCTCGTCATATAGGCGAGCCTAACGGCCGCCCCGGTCACCCTTGCTGCCACCACCTTGACCAGCGGCGAACACCTCGACATAGCGCCGACGCTCAGCGGCGATCCGCTCGGCCGGCGCCAGCTCGTAGACGTCGCTGATCCCGGCTTTGGCCGCGGCCAGCGCGTGCGGCGGGCCGTCAAGAAAGCGCCTCGCCCAGGCCGCCGCGGCGTCGTAAACGTCGTCGGGGGCCACCATGTCGTCGATCAGGCCCAGCGCCAAGGCCTCCTCGGCGTCGAAGAAGCGCCCGCTGAACACCAGCTCCTTGGCTCTGCTCGGACCGGCCGCACGGGTCAGCCGGGCCATTCCGTCGCCGCTGGGGATCAGGCCGGCCAGGATCTCGGTCGCGCCGAATTTCACGTTGTCACCGCTGACTCGCCAATCGGCGGCTAGGGCCAGCGTAAGGCCGGCACCCAACGCGTATCCGGTGATGGCGGCCACGGTCGGCTTGGGGATCGCCGCAACGGCGTCGACGGCCTGCTGCCGAATCCGGGCGGCGGTGTCGGCCTCCTGCGCGCTCAATGTCCGCAGTTCGGGCATGTCGTCGCCGGCGGAGAAGATTTCGTGGCCGCCATACAGGATCACTGCGGCCACGTCGTCGCGTCGCCCCAGCTCGTTGGCCGCGGCGACCACTTCCCGGTAGACCTGGCGGGTCATCGCGTTGGTAGGCGGTCGCGATAGGAGCAACATGGCCAGGCCGGCATCCTGGGAGCCGTCACTGACCACGACGTTGACGAACTCGGGCACCGTTGGCGTCACAGCGGCCACCCGGTCGATCCGCCCGATCTCCGGGCCTGGTTATAGCGGTCGGAATCGAAGAACTCGATCTCCCAGTTGTCGCCGTTGCGGGCCAGCTGTGGCTGCACCGGGACGATTTGGCGTTCGACGGCCAGCACGTCGGCAACGGTATGACCGGCCAGCGAGTCCAGTTGCGTCCAGGTCGGCGGCAGCAAGAAGTTGCGGCCGGCGGCGAAGTCGGCGATAGCGTCGGCTGGCAACACCCAACCAGCCCGGTCGGATTCGGTGTTCTCGCCGTCGGCGCGCTGACCTTCAGGTAGGGCACCCACAAAGAAGTAGGTGTCGTAGCGCCGGGTCAGTTCGGCCTCCGGGGTGACCCAGTTGGCCCAGGGCCGTAGCAGGTCGGATCGCAGCACCAGCTTTTCCCGCTGCAGGAAGTCCGCGAAGGACAGCGTCCGGTCGGCCAGTGCGCGACGCGCGTCGCCGTACACCGAGGCATCCGAGACGATGCTGTTCGGTGCCGAATGGTCCTGATCGACCGGCCCGGCGAATAGCACCCCCGACTCCTCGAACGTCTCGCGGGCCGCCGCGCAGACCAAGGCTTCGGCGAGATCAGGCTCGATGCCGAACCGCTGCGCCCACCACTGCGGCGGCGGACCGGCCCATGCCCCCAGCCGGCCCAAGTCGGCGTCGCGGTCGCGGTCGTCGACTCCCCCGCCGGGAAACACCATTACCCCGGCGGCGAAATCCATCGCAGCGTGCCGCCGCATCAAGAAGACGGCCAGACCGGACGCTGATCCGGCGTCCGGGTCGCGGACCAACATCACGGTCGCCGCCGGCCTCGGTGTAGGCGGGGGTACTAGTGGCTCGCGAGGTGAATTCATGACTGTCTCCGATGGGCTGCTCGGCTGCGACGCCGTCGGGCGAAATATCGCCCGTCGGCCACCTCCAGCGTGATCTCCTGGCCAAACGCGGTGGACAGGTTCTCGGCGGTCAGCGCGTCGGGAAGCAAGCCCGCGGCAACCACCCGGGCCTCCGACAGCAGCAGGCAATGGCTGAAGCCGGGCGGAATCTCCTCGACGTGGTGGGTGACCAGAACCAGCGCGGGCGCGTCAGGGTCGGCTGCCAGGTCGGCCAGCCGGGCGACCAATTCCTCTCGGCCACCTAAGTCCAGGCCGGCGGCGGGTTCGTCGAGCAGCAGCAGCTCTGGATCTGTCATCAAAGCCCGCGCAATCAGCACTCGCTTGCGCTCGCCCTCCGACAGTGTTCCGTATGTGCGGTTGGCCAAATGCTCAGCGCCCAGGCTCTCCAGCATGTCGATCGCGCGGTGGTAGTCGACGGCCTCGTAGCGCTCGCGCCACCGGCCCAACACTGCATAGCCGGCGGAGACGACAAGATCGCGGACGCGTTCGTCGCCGGGCACCCGCTCCGCCAGCGCCGAGGAACTGAGCCCGACCCGAGCACGCAGTTCCGAGACGTCAACCCGGCCTAGCCGCTCACCGAGCACAAAGGCCACCCCCGACGACGGATGCTCAGCCGCGGCGGCAATGCGCAGCAATGACGTCTTGCCGGCCCCGTTGGGGCCGACGATCACCCAGCGTTCGTCGAGTTCGACCGCCCAATCCAGCGGGCCGACCAGCGTGCGCCCATTACGGCGCAGGGACACGTTTCGGAAATCGATCAGCAGGTCGGGGTCGGCCGCATCAGGGCCGCCGTTGTCGAGCACCCGACTATCGTGCCGCATGCTCCGCGAGCAACCTAGTCGGCCGGGATTTCGACGCGACGCACCCCACAGTCGCCGGCGTCGGCGGCCTCGATCTCACCGCGAGTCACGCCCAACAAGAACAACACCGTGTCCAGGTACGGATGGCTCAACGACGCATCGGCGACCTCACGCAACGCCGGCTTGGCGTTGAATGCTATTCCCAGCCCGGCCGCGCCCAGCATGTCGATATCGTTGGCGCCGTCGCCGACCGCGACGGTCTGCTCCATCGGCACCCCATACTGGCTCGCGAAGTCCCGAAGCGCCTTGGCCTTGCCGGGCCGGTCAACAATCGGCCCCACGACCCGGCCGGTAAGAATGCCATCGACGATTTCCAGCTCGTTGGACGCAACGAAATCCAACATCAACTCGCGTGCGAGCGGCTCGATGATCCGCCGAAAGCCGCCGGAAACCACACCGCAGCGAAAACCCAGACGCCGCAAGGTCCGGATCGTGGTCCGAGCACCGGGCATCAGTTCGAGCTGCTCGGCGACGTCGTCTATCACCGTCGCGGGCAGCCCCGCCAAGGTGGCAACACGACGCTGCAGCGACTCGGCGAAGTCCAGCTCACCACGCATCGCGGCCTCGGTGATCGCGGCGACCTGTCCCTGGGCACCCGCACGGGCTGCCAGCATCTCGATGACCTCGCCTTGGACCAGAGTGGAGTCGACGTCGAAGACGATCAGGCGTTTGGTGCGCCAAGCCAAGCCGTAGTCCTCGACGGCCACATCGACATGCTCTTCGGCGGCCACCTTGGTCAGGGCGATCTGCAGCGGACCCACGCATCCAGGCGGCACCGAGACCCGCAACTCCAGGCCGGTGACCGGGTAGTCGGAAATGCCGCGGATGAAGTCGATGTTGACGCCGAGTGCGGCCACTTCCCTGGCCACCGCGCTGAACGCTCCGGCGGTAATCGGGCGTCCCAGCACGAAAATGGTGTGGGTGGACGGTTGCCGAATGATTGGCAGATCGTCGCTGCGCTCGATGGCGACGTCTAGACCCACCCCGTGGATGGCGGCCGCGACGTCGTCGCGCAGCGCGGTACCGTCGGCAACGTCCAGCGGGCACGACACCAGCACACCCAGCGTGAGCCGGCCCCGGATCACCACTTGTTCGACGTTGAGCAGCTCGACTCCGTGCTGCGCGAGCACCTCGAAGAGCGCGGATGTCACGCCTGGCTGATCCATGCCGGTGACCGTGATCAGCACCGACACCTTGGCTGGCATGCTCACCTTCAGATGGGGCCCAACCGGTACGGCCCCATCAGCTCGAAGTCACCATGGCGGGCTCGTCATGATGACGCCCGACGTGGGCCTCGGCGCGAAGGCGTTCCACCATATGCGGGTAGTGCAGTTCGAACGCGGGACGCTCGGAGCGGATGCGAGGCAGCTCGGTGAAGTTGTGCCGCGGCGGCGGACAACTTGTCGCCCACTCCAGCGAATTCCCGTACCCCCACGGGTCGTCGACGGTGACCACCTCGCCGTAGCGCCAGCTCTTGAAGACGTTCCACACGAACGGGAACATCGACGCACCCAGGATGAAGGCCCCGATCGTCGAGACGACGTTGAGACCCTGGAAGCCGTCGGTGGGTAGGTAGTCGGCGTAGCGACGCGGCATACCCTCGTCGCCCAACCAGTGCTGCACCAGGAACGTGGTGTGAAAACCGATGAACGTCAACCAGAAGTGCAGTTTGCCCAACCGCTCGTCGAGCAGCCGGCCGGTCATCTTGGGGAACCAGAAATAGATGCCGGCGAAGGTGGCGAACACGATCGTGCCGAACAGCACGTAGTGAAAGTGTGCAACCACGAAATAGCTATCGGTGACGTGGAAGTCCAGCGGCGGGCTGGCCAGCAGCACACCGGTGAGTCCGCCCAGCAAGAAGGTGACCATGAAGCCCACCGAAAACAACATCGGGGTTTCAAAGGTCAATTGCCCCTTCCACATGGTGCCGATCCAGTTGAAAAACTTGATCCCGGTCGGCACCGCGATCAGATACGTCATGAAAGAGAAGAAGGGAAGCAGGACGGCTCCGGTCGCGAACATGTGGTGCGCCCATACCGCGACCGACAACGCGGCGATCGACAGCGTCGCATAAACCAGCGTGGTGTAACCGAAGATCGGCTTGCGGGAAAACACCGGGAAGATCTCCGAGACGATCCCGAAAAACGGCAGCGCGATGATGTAGACCTCGGGGTGGCCGAAGAACCAAAACAGGTGCTGCCACAGCAGGACTCCGCCATTGGCGGCGTCATAGATGTGAGCTCCCAGATGCCGGTCGGCGGCCAGCCCGAACAATGCCGCCGTGAGCAGCGGGAACGCAATCAATATCAGGATGGACGTCACCATGATGTTCCAGGTGAAGATCGGCATCCGGAACATCGTCATCCCGGGTGCGCGCATGCACACCACGGTGGTGATCATGTTGACCGCGCCCAGGATGGTGCCCAGACCCGCAACGATCAAACCCATGATCCACAGGTCGCCCCCGGCGCCGGGCGAGTGAATGGCGTCGGTCAGCGGCGTGTAGGCGGTCCACCCGAAGTCCGCGGCCCCGCCCGGAGTGATGAAGCCGGCTGCCCCGATGGTGGCGCCAAATACGAACAGCCAGAACGAAAAGGCGTTCAGCCGGGGGAAGGCCACGTCGGGTGCGCCGATCTGCAGCGGCAGCACCAGGTTGGCGAAACCAAACACAATCGGCGTGGCATAGAACAGCAGCATGATCGTGCCGTGCATGGTGAACAACTGGTTGAACTGCTCATTCGACAAGAACTGCAGACCGGGTGCGGCCAGCTCGGTCCGCATCAACAACGCCAGCAGGCCACCGATGAAGAAAAAGCTTATGCACGCGACGCAGTACATGATGCCGATCATCTTGTGATCGGTGGTGGTGATCAGCTTGTAGACCAGGCTCCCCTTGGGACCGGTGCGGGCCGGGTAAGGACGAATGGCTTCGAGTTCTCCCAGCGGGGGCGCTTCGGCTGTCAACGCACTCCTCCAAACATCCAGCCCGGACCGGGCCAAAACCCAGTATTGAGAGGCATCTTAGCCCTCGATCAGGCTGGCGGCAGGCCTGGTCCTACAAACCGTCGTAAATGCCAGACTCCGCCGGCGGGCCGTTGCAGACCAACGCTTTCCGCCCGCGCGAATCGGGGTCGACGGCTGGCCGAGTGCTACCGTCGAACGCGTGCTGTCCGGCGGGATGCGATCCACTGTTGCTGTCGCCGTAGCGGCAGCCGTGATCGCAGCGTCCAGTGGTTGCGGCTCCGATCAACCGGCCCATAAGGCGTCACAATCGATGATCACGCCCACCACCCAGATCGCCGGCGCCGGGGTGCTGGGAAACGACAGAAAGCCGGATGAGTCGTGCGCGCGTGCGGCGGCCGCGGCCGATCCGGGGCCACCGACCCGACCAGCGCACAATGCGGCGGGAGTCAGCCCGGAGATGGTGCAGGTGCCGGCGGAGGCGCAGCGCATCGTGGTGCTCTCCGGTGACCAGCTCGACGCGCTGTGCGCGCTGGGCCTGCAATCGCGGATCGTCGCCGCCGCGTTGCCGAACAGCTCCTCAAGTCAACCTTCCTATCTGGGCACGACCGTGCATGATCTGCCCGGTGTCGGTACTCGCAGCGCCCCCGACCTGCGCGCCATTGCGGCGGCTCACCCGGATCTGATCCTGGGTTCGCAGGGTTTGACGCCGCAGTTGTATCCGCAGCTGGCGGCGATCGCCCCGACGGTGTTTACCGCGGCACCGGGCGCGGACTGGGAAAATAACCTGCGTGGTGTCGGTGCCGCCACGGCCCGTATCGCCGCGGTGGACGCGCTGATCACCGGGTTCGCCGAACACGCCACCCAGGTCGGGACCAAGCATGACGCGACCCACTTCCAAGCGTCGATCGTGCAGCTGACCGCCAACACCATGCGGGTATACGGCGCCAACAACTTCCCGGCCAGCGTGCTGAGCGCGGTCGGCGTCGACCGACCGCCGTCTCAACGGTTCACCGACAAGGCCTACATCGAGATCGGCACCACGGCCGCCGACCTGGCGAAATCACCGGACTTCTCGGCGGCCGACGCCGATATCGTCTACCTGTCGTGCGCGTCGGAAGCAGCCGCGGAACGCGCGGCCGTCATCCTGGATAGCGACCCATGGCGCAAGCTGTCCGCCAACCGTGACAACCGGGTCTTCGTCGTCAACGACCAGGTATGGCAGACCGGCGAGGGTATGGTCGCTGCCCGCGGCATTGTCGATGATCTGCGCTGGGTCGACGCGCCGATCAACTAGTGAGGCGCAGCGCTAGGCTTTGGGATACCCACAGCTAAAAAGTTAATCAAAGAAACGAAGAGGGTTGCCATGAGCACTGTTGCCGCCTACGCCGCCATGTCGGCGACCGAACCCCTGACCAAGACCACGATCACCCGTCGCGACCCGGGCCCGCACGACGTGGCGATCGACATCAAGTTCGCCGGAATCTGTCACTCGGACATCCATACCGTCAAAGCCGAGTGGGGCCAACCGAATTACCCTGTGGTCCCTGGCCACGAGATCGCCGGCGTGGTGACCGCCGTGGGCTCGGAGGTGACCAAGTACCGGCAGGGCGACCGCGTTGGGGTTGGCTGTTTCGTGGACTCGTGCCGCGAGTGCAACAGTTGCACGCGCGGCATCGAACAGTACTGCAAGCCGGGCGCAAACTTCACCTACAACTCGATCGGCAAAGACGGCCAGCCAACCCAGGGCGGCTACAGCGAAGCGATCGTCGTCGACGAAAACTACGTGTTGCGCATACCCGACGTGCTGCCCCTGGATGTGGCGGCGCCGCTGTTGTGCGCGGGCATCACGCTGTACTCGCCACTGCGCCACTGGAATACCGGGGCGAACACGCGGGTGGCGATCATCGGCCTAGGCGGACTGGGTCACATGGGCGTCAAGCTGGGCGCCGCGATGGGCGCCGACGTGACGGTGCTGTCCCAATCGCTGAAGAAAATGGAGGACGGTCTGCGCTTGGGGGCCAAGAGCTACTACGCGACCGCCGACCCGGACACCTTCCGCAAGCTGCGCGGCGGCTTCGACCTGATCCTGAACACCGTCTCGGCTAATTTGGACCTCGGCCAGTACCTGAACCTGCTGGACGTCGACGGCACACTCGTGGAACTGGGTATCCCCGAGCACCCCATGGCCGTGCCGGCGTTCGCGCTAGCGCTCATGCGACGCAGCCTGGCCGGGTCCAACATCGGCGGGATCGCCGAGACCCAGGAGATGCTCAATTTCTGTGCCGAGCACGGCGTGACACCCGAAATCGAGCTGATTGAACCGGACTACATCAACGACGCCTACGAGCGCGTGCTGGCCAGCGACGTGCGCTACCGCTTCGTCATCGACATCTCAGCCCTGTGAGGCCGGTGCGCGATCACTTCCGGATTCGGACTCGCCGACGTCGACGCCGGCCAGCGGCCATCCGGCGGCGGCCAGGATGCCTGCCACCCGTTGGATGTTTTCCGGTCCGGCGTCGTGATGGGTCACCTCGGAGATGAACTCGGCGATCTCGTCGCGGTCGATCACACGGTCCGCCACGGCGGGCGACCCGTTCTCGGTGAAGTGGCGCACCACCTCCCCGATCTGCTCCTCGGTCAGCGGGGTGCTGCGCAATAGCGACAGCAGCGCCACCCGGTCCGGCCCGGGGACGCCCTCGGGGTAGCCAACCTGAAGCCAGCGCAGCACCGAACGGAAGAAATGCGGGTGCGAGAACGTTTTCGTCACCCCACCAGTCTCAAGGTTTCGACATCACTCGCGCCAGTGTGGTGCGGCGCGATTCAGACAATTCACGAGGCGTTCACCACGATCGCGAGCCCATGGACCCATGAGCCCGTGACATTCTGCAGCGTCGTCTAGCGGGACGGCAACGACGAACTGGGTTTTCACCCCGCTCGATTTTTCACCCCGCTCGATTAGGTGGCGTTTGGCAAGCTGGCTCGCGCGCTGCGGGGCAAGGCCATCTGGCGTTGCGCTGTCACGCGCTGGAGTGCCCTCGTGAGAAATGACCGGCCCCGGGCAGCGGACGTCGACGGTGTCAGGCCGGCCAGTCGCCGCGGGTCAAAGAGCTTGGCGTGACGCTCCACCGGTAGCTATCGGATTCCAGAAGCTTGGGCAGCCAATTGTCCCAGGTGCCAGTCGCGCCGCCAGCGGTATGCACCGCGGTACGCGCGGCAACAAACGCCTTGTGACGAGCGCGTCCGAGCGGTCATCGGCCTCCACCGTCATGCACAGCTCCTTCTCCAGGTCTACGCCGACGTCGCGGTCCACATTGGTGAGCTTGGCGAATGCCTCGGCAACCTCGTCGAAATGCGCCTCCGCGTCCGCATCGAACGGTCCGCCCATGTCAAAGATCAACTCGACGTAGTAGCTAGTTACCGCATCAGGTCAGTGTTTGCTGGCCTCGGAGTCCGGCCGAACAATGGCCCATTTTCCCGCGACTCTAGAAGTCCCAGTCATCGTCCTCGGTGACGACCGCCTTGCCGATCACATAGCTCGACCCGGATCCGGAGAAGAAGTCATGGTTCTCGTCGGCGTTGGGTGACAGCGCCGACAGGATGGCCGGGTTCACGTCGGTCTCATCGCGGGGGAACAGCGCCTCATAGCCGAGGTTCATCAGCGCCTTGTTGGCGTTGTAGCGCAAGAACTTCTTGACGTCCTCGGTTAGCCCGACCTCGTCGTAGAGGTCCTGGGTGTATTCCACCTCGTTGTCGTAGAGCTCGAACAGTAGCTCGTAGGTGTAGTCCTTGAGCTCGGCGCGCGTGACGTCGTCAACCAACGCCAGACCACGCTGGAACTTATAGCCGATGTAGTAACCGTGCACGGCCTCGTCGCGGATGATCAGCCGGATCATGTCGGCGGTGTTGGTCAACTTGGCCCGACTCGACCAGTACATCGGCAGGTAGAACCCAGAGTAGAACAGGAAGCTCTCCAGCAGGGTGGAGGCCACCTTGCGCTTGAGCGGCTCGTCGCCGCGGTAGTACTGCAGCACGATCTCGGCCTTGCGCTGCAGATTGCGATTTTCCTCCGACCAGCGGAAGGCGTCGTCGATCTCGGCGGTGGAACACAGCGTGGAGAAGATCTGGCTGTAGCTCTTGGCGTGCACCGACTCCATAAACGCGATGTTGGTCAACACCGCCTCCTCATGCGGAGTCAGCGCGTCGGGAATCAGGCTGACCGCACCAACGGTGCCCTGGATGGTGTCCAGCATGGTCAGGCCGGTGAAGACCCGCATGGTTAGTTGCTTCTCGCCGGCGGTCAGGGTGCCCCACGACGGGATGTCATTGGACACCGGCACCTTCTCGGGCAGCCAGAAGTTTCCGGTCAGCCGATCCCAGACCTCGGCGTCCTTCTCATCTTGCAGTCGGTTCCAGTTGATCGCTGAGACTCGATCAATTAGCTTTGCGTTTCCAGTCACCAGAACCCCACTTCACCAGGACAACAAGCTGCCTTGCTAGGCCTCAAACACTACCCCTGGGGTCCGACAAGGTACTGCAACACAAGAAGTTGTGTTTGCGTGTCGCGAATCCGCTCGCCTGTTTCGCCGGCTAGTTCGCCGCAGCGACCGTCGCGCGGTCGCTCGACAAACCGTTGCCGATCCCGAAGAACCGGTACTCGGCGGGGTTGACCGAGCGGGTGGTCAGCCAGTATTGCCAGGTGTAGCCGCACCAGAGCACGGTGTTCTTGCCGTGCTCGTCGAGATACCAGCTGCGGCAGCCGCCACTGTTCCACACCGACCCAGCCAGCCTGCGCTGCAGCTCCTGGTTGAACCGGTCTTGCGCCTCGCGGGTGGGGGCCAGCGCTTGCACGCCCATCCGGTCGCATTTCGCGATCGCATCGGCCACGTAATGGATCTGCGATTCGATCATGAACACCACGGAGTTGTGTCCCAGCCCAGTGTTCGGCCCCAGCAGGAAGAACAGGTTGGGCATGTTGGCGACGGTGATCCCGCGGTGTGCACCGATGCCCTCACGGTTCCAGCGGTCGACCAGGTCCTCGCCGTGACGCCCCTTGATCTGCACATAGGTATAGGAGTCGGTGACGTGGAAGCCGGTGGCGTACACGATCACATCGGCTTCCCGGAAGACCTCACGGCCAGTGCCGTCGGCGGTGACGATCCCGTCGTGCGTGATCCGGTCGATGCGGTCGGTGATCAGTTCGGTCTTCGGGTCCGCCACCGCGGGGTAATAGGTAGAGGAGTTCAGGATCCGTTTGCAGCCGATGCGATACCGCGGCGTCAGCTTGCGCCGCAGCTCGCGATCCTTCACCGATCGACGAATATTGTATTTGGCATAGGCCTCGATGATCTTCAACGTGTTGGGCCGCTTGGTCATGCCGTAGGCCAGCGCCTCCTGGGCCCAGTAGATGCCGAGGCGCAACAGTGCCCGTAGCCCGGGGACGGTTCGCAACGCCCGGCGCAGCGACACCGGCAGCTCTTCGTTGGTGCGCGGGACCACCCACGGCGGGGTGCGCTGATAGAGCTGAAGTTCGGCGACCTGGCCGACGATCTCGGGCACGATCTGGATCGCGCTGGCACCGGTCCCGACGATCGCCACCCGCTTGCCGGTCAGGTCGATACTGTGGTCCCACTGGGCGGAATGGAAAGCGGGGCCGGCGAATTCGTCGCGACCTGCGATCTCGGGGAAGGACGGGATGTGCAACGCACCGGCCCCGGAGATCAGGAACTGCGCGACGTATTCACGCCCGTCGGCGGTGAACACGTGCCAGCGGCATTCGTCGTCGTCCCAGTAGCCGCGATCGACGAGCGAATTGAACTCGATGTAGCGGCGCAGGCCGTACTTGTCGGTGACCCCTTTGAGGTAGCCCAAGATTTCGTCCCAGTAGGAAAACAGGTGTTTCCAGTCCGCCTTGGGCTCGAACGAGAAGGAGTACAGGTGCGACGGGATGTCGCACGCGCAGCCGGGGTAGGTGTTGTCGCGCCAGGTGCCGCCGACGTCGTCGGCTTTCTCCAATATGACGAAGTCCACTCCTTGCTTTTGCAGTGCGATGGCCATGCCCAAACCGGAGAATCCGGTTCCGATGATGACGGCGCGGGTACGTACCGGCGGCTGGTTGGCCGGGCTTGGCGTGGACGGCTTGGCAGCCGTATCGGCAATGCTCACAATGGATCGGTCTTCCTGTTCAGCGGCGAGTTTGGCGCTTCAGTCACCCTCGCCGGCGCAAATACCCAGTACCCAGGGTATCGGATATGACGAGTGTTGTTGATTGCCGCAGCGATGTCAACGGCCGCCGCGCTCAACGCACGGCGGGATTGTTGGGTACCGCGTCGTGGATCGGTTGGTCAGGGTCGACCGCGATGCCCAGCGCTTCGGCGGTGCCGACGATCACGCCCATCATGATGGTGGTCAGATGCGCCACGAACTGCTCACGCGGCATGCGGCGCGGGCTGTCGGGTTCGGGGCCCAACCACCACTCGGTTGCCGATGCGGCCGATCCGAACGCCGCGAATGCGGCGAGTTCGAGCGCGGCTCGATTCAGCTCCATCTCGCGCAGCTCGTTGTTGAACATCTCGGCCATGGCCAGCGTGATCTCCCGGCCTTCGTTGAGGGTGCGTACCGTCGCCTCGGACTGCTTTGCCGAGCGGCCCTGAATGAACACCCGCAGCACGTTGGGGTGCTGGTCGACGAGGTTGACGTACTCCTCGACGCTGCGCCGGATAACTTCGCGGGCAGAGTCGGTGGCTAAGTCGAGCGACGGGAAGATCGCCGCCCACAGCATGTCACGCAGTCGCATCCCGATAGCCTCGAGCAAATCGGACTTGTCGGTGAAATGCCGATAGATCTTGGGCTTGGCGGTGCCGGCCTCTTCGGCGATTTGGCGCACACTCAGCTCGGGGCCCAGCCGGTCGATAGCGCGGAACGCCGCGTCGACGATTTCGTTGCGCACCTTCTTGCGGTGCTCACGCCACCGTTCACTGCGGGCGTCGACTTTCACCCCCGGCTTTGCACTGGGGTGGGGTCGGGGGATTCTGACCACATCAAGCACCTTACCGCGTTGCAAGCGCTGACCTGGGCAGACTGGCCACGCCAGGCTTGGTTGAATGTGAGGTTCACGACGCGACACGCCGCGAAGCCGTCGCCACTTTCACTCTGGCGCGCCGGTGCTACAGCATGCAGGACACGCAACCCTCGACCTCGGTGCCCTCCAACGCCATCTGCCGCAGCCGGATGTAGTACAGCGTCTTGATCCCCTTGCGCCAGGCGTAAATCTGCGCCTTGTTCACGTCGCGGGTGGTGGCGGTGTCTTTGAAGAACAACGTCAGCGAAAGCCCTTGATCCACATGCTGGGTGGCCGCCGCGTAGGTGTCGATGATCTTCTCGTAACCGATCTCGTAGGCGTCTTCGTAGTACTCCAGGTTGTCGTTGGTCATATACGGCGCCGGGTAGTAGACCCGCCCGATCTTGCCTTCCTTGCGGATCTCGACCTTCGACACGATCGGGTGAATCGACGACGTCGAATGGTTGATGTAGGAAATCGACCCGGTCGGCGGCACCGCCTGCAGGTTCTGGTTGTAGATGCCGTGCGCTTGCACCGACTCCTTGAGCCGACGCCAGTCGTCCTGCGTTGGGATGCGGATGCCGGCGTCGGCGAACAGCTGGCGTACCTTCTGGGTCTTCGGCTCCCAAATCTGGTCGGTGTACTTGTCGAAGAATTCCCCGGACGCGTACTTGGACCGCTCGAAACCCTTGAAGTGCGTGCCGCGTTCGATCGCGATGCGGTTGGATGCCCGCAACGCGTGATACAGCACCGTATAGAAGTAGATGTTGGTGAAGTCGATGCCTTCGTCGGATCCGTAGAAGATGCGTTCCCGGGCCAGGTAGCCGTGCAGGTTCATCTGTCCTAGCCCGATCGCGTGGGAGTCGTTGTTGCCCTGCTCGATTGAGGGCACCGACTTGATATGGGTTTGGTCGCTCACCGCGGTCAACGCGCGGATCGCCACCTCGATCGTCTGCGCGAAGTCCGGCGAGTCCATCGTCTTGGCGATGTTCAGCGACCCCAGGTTGCACGAAATGTCTTTGCCCACTTTGGCATACGACAAGTCCTCGTTGAACAATGACGGCGTAGACACTTGCAGGATCTCCGAGCACAGGTTGCTGTGCGTGATCTTGCCATCAATTGGATTAGCGCGATTGACGGTGTCTTCGAACATGATATAGGGGTAGCCGGACTCGAACTGCAGCTCGGCCAGCGTCTGGAAGAACTCCCGTGCCTTGATCTTGGTCTTGCGGATGCGCGCGTCATCGACCATTTCGTAGTACTTCTCGGTGACCGAGATGTCAGCGAACGGCACACCGTAGACCCGCTCGACATCGTAGGGCGAGAACAGGTACATGTCATCGTTGCGCTTGGCCAACTCGAAGGTGATGTCGGGGATCACCACCCCCAGACTCAGCGTCTTGATCCGGATCTTCTCGTCGGCGTTCTCACGCTTGGTGTCCAGGAATCGGTAGATGTCGGGGTGATGGGCGTGCAGGTACACCGCGCCGGCACCTTGACGAGCGCCCAGCTGGTTGGCGTAGGAGAACGCATCCTCCAGCAACTTCATGATGGGGATGACGCCCGAGGACTGGTTCTCGATGTTCTTGATCGGCGCGCCGTGCTCGCGAATGTTGGTCAGCAGCAACGCCACTCCCCCGCCACGCTTGGATAGCTGCAGCGCGGAGTTGATCGACCGTCCGATCGACTCCATGTTGTCTTCGACGCGAAGCAAAAAACAGCTCACGGGCTCCCCGCGCTGCTTCTTGCCAGAATTCAAAAACGTCGGTGTGGCGGGCTGGAAGCGGCCGTCGATGATCTCGTCGACCAGCAGCTCGGCAAGTGCGGTATCGCCGGCGGCCAACGTTAGCGCCACCATGACCACGCGGTCCTCGAAGCGCTCCAGATAGCGCTTCCCGTCAAAGGTTTTCAGCGTGTAGGAGGTGTAGTACTTGAACGCACCCAAAAACGTCGGAAACCGGAACTTTTTGGCGTAGGCGCGGTCTAGCAGCGTCTTGACGAAGTTGCGCGAGTACTGGTCGAGAACCTCACGCTCGTAGTAATTCTCGCGGATCAGGTAGTCGAGCTTCTCGTCCTGATTATGGAAGAAGACCGTGTTCTGATTGACATGCTGCAAAAAGTACTGGTGGGCTGCTTCCCGATCCTTGTCGAACTGGATCTTGCCGTCCGCGTCGTACAGGTTCAGCATCGCGTTCAGCGCGTGATAGTCCGTTTCGCCCGGCCCCCCAGAGTAAGAGGCGTGCGCGCCGGAGGCTACAGGCTCTGCAATGACGGTTGGTGGCACGTCTGTTCCTTCCAGAATTCAGCGAGACCGGTGCGGACGGCGGCGACGTCGTCCTCGGTGCCCATCAGTTCGAAGCGGTATAGGTAGGGAACGCTACATTTTCGGGAGACGACGTCGCCGGCGTAGCAGAACTCGGCACCGAAGTTGGTATTGCCGGCAGCGATGACCCCGCGCAGCTGCGCTCGATTGTGGTCGTTGTTCAAGAAGGCAATGACCTGTTTGGGGACGTATCCGCCGGCATCGAGACCCGGGTTGGCCCGGCCGCCACCGTAGGTGGGCAGTATCAGCACGTACGGCTCGTCGACCTCGATCCGGCCATGCAGCGGTATCCGCGTGGCGGGAATACCCAGTTTCTGCACAAAGCGGTGGGTGTTCTCCGACACGCTGGAGAAATAGACCAGGCTGCGCCCCGCGATATCCATGGCACCGCAATCTTCCTTATCTATGTCTGCCGCGCTAGGCGGTCAGCGCTGCCCCGGCGAGCGCCTTGATGCGATCGGGGCGGAAACCCGACCAGTGGTCGTTTCCGGCGACCACGACGGGTGCTTGTAGGTAACCCAGCGCCATCACGTAGTCCCGCGCTTCGGAATCCAGGCTGATATCAACCTTCTGGTAGGCGATGCCCTGCTTGTCCAGCGCCTTGGAGGTGGCACTGCACTGTACGCACGCGGGCTTAGTGTAAACGGTCACGGTCATGGGCGTACCGCTCCTTTGCGGAAATCGGGAATCTGACAGGATCTGGCAACGACTCAAGTAGTGCATCTTCGATATGTTGAGCGGCCCGACAAGGCTCCAGATTCCCGTCATAGCGCGACCACGTCCGTCGACCTGGCGATGCCGATGCCGGGAAGTTCATCGCGCCCCGTGGATCTGGTGAGACCTGGTGAACCTGGGATCTGCCGGTACTCGAAAACACTACACCTAGGGGGTGGCACGGAGAAGAGATACAAGATGTTCTGAATAACATTTTCGAAATTCCCTGGTCGTAAGCCTGGCTCGAGCACCGCGGCGGCGTGTCGCAGATCACCTCAGCCGCCGCCATACCCGTCTGACCCGATATATCACCGGCCACCGACAACGTCGCCGCTAGCTTCCCGCCGAACCGCTACCAGCAAAGCCGATGGAGCCGCTATTGGCTGACCCGCCTCGGCCCAGGGATCAGCCGACCTCAGCGGCCAAGTTGCCGACGGCGTCGCGCACATTCGCCGCCAGCCCGGCGTCGTCCGCGACCGACTTGCCCAGAGTTTGGAACGGCACCGACAGTTTGATCGCATCGACCACCCGCGTGCCAGCGATGCTGAACGACTTGCGAGTCTCGTCGTGCGCCCATACCCCGCCGTAGCGGCCCATGGAGCCGCCGATCACGGCCAACGGCTTGTCCTTCAACGCGCCATCGCCGAATGGCCTGGACAGCCAGTCGATCGCGTTCTTGATCACGGCCGGAATGCTGCCGTTGTATTCCGGCGTGACCACCAAGGCAGCGTGCGCGTCAGACGCGGCCTCCCGCAACGCGCTCACCGGCGCCGGCACCTCCGTCGCTGTGTCGATGTCTTCGTTGTAGAACGGCAGGTCCCCCAGCCCCTCGAACATGGTGACGGTGACGCCGTCCGGAGCGACCTTGGCAGCCAGCTCGGCGATCTGGCGGTTGAACGACGCCGCGCGCAGGCTTCCCACTAAGGCCAAGATTTTGATGTCGGACTTGGTATCTGACACTGCTACGTTCCTTTCCGCTTGTTGGTCCACGTCCTTGCACGAGCCAACCGGACCATGGTCCGATTTATTCCGATCGCGTTACAGTGCAAAGGTGAGCGGCGCCGAGCGGTTGGGTGACTTGCCTGTGTTCGCGAGGCAAGAGCCCGTACCAGAGCGGGGCGACGCGGCACGCAATCGTGCACTCCTGTTGGAGGCGGCGCGCCGCCTGATCGCCCGAAGCGGTGCGGACGCAATCACCATGGACGACGTTGCCGCGGCCGCTGGCGTCGGCAAAGGCACCTTGTTTCGCCGCTTCGGCAGCCGTGCCGGCCTGATGATGGTGTTGCTCGATGAAGACGAGCGAGCCAGTCAGCAGGCCTTCCTGTTCGGCCCGCCACCGCTGGGCCCGGATGCTCCGCCGCTGGACCGCCTGATCGCATTCGGTCGGGAGCGAATGCGCTTCGTCCATGCCCATCACCAGCTGCTGTCGGAAGCCAACCGGGATCCACAAACCCGCCACAGCGCGGCGCTATCGGTACTGCGCACCCATTTGCGGGTACTGCTGGCCTCGGCGCCGACCACCGGCGACCTGGATGCCCAGACCGATGCCCTGCTAGCGCTGCTCGACGTCGACTATGTCGAGCACCAACTCAACGCCGGCGGCCATACCCTGCAAACCCTGGGCGACGCATGGGAGAGCCTGGCGCGAAAACTGTGCGGACGATGATCGATCACTATGCCGACAGCAGCACCGCGATGGATCCTGCACGTAGACCTCGACCAGTTTTTGGCGTCGGTCGAACTGCTCCGCCACCCCGAACTGGCAGGTTTGCCGGTCATCGTCGGCGGCAACGGTGATCCGACCGAACCGCGAAAGGTCGTCACCTGTGCGTCGTATGAGGCCCGCGCCTACGGTGTGCGCGCCGGCATGCCGTTGCGGACCGCCGCCCGACGATGCCCTGAGGCCACCTTCTTGCCGTCGAACCCAGCCGCCTACAACGCGGCGTCCGAGGAGGTGGTGGCGTTATTGCGCGACCTGGGATACCCGGTCGAGGTATGGGGCTGGGACGAGGCTTACCTCGCGGTGGCGCCCGGGACTCCCGACGACCCCATCGAAGTCGCCGAAGAGATCCGAAAAGTCATCTTGTCGCAAACCGGGCTGTCTTGCTCGATAGGTATCAGTGACAACAAGCAGCGCGCCAAGATCGCTACCGGGTTGGCGAAACCAGCTGGCATCTATCAGCTCACCGATGCCAACTGGATGGCCATCATGGGTGACCGTACCGTCGAAGCACTGTGGGGTGTGGGGCCCAAGACTACGAAAAGGCTGGCAAAGCTTGGGATCAACACCGTTTACCAACTTGCACACACCGATTCCGGGCTATTGATGTCCACGTTCGGTCCGCGAACCGCGCTGTGGCTGCTGCTGGCCAAAGGCGGAGGCGATACCGAAGTCAGTGCCCAAGCTTGGGTTCCACGCTCGCGCAGCCACGCCGTCACCTTTCCACGAGACCTCACCTGCCGATCCGAAATGGAATCGGCCGTGACGGAATTGGCGCAGCGAACACTCAACGAGGTGGTGGCTTCGTCGCGAACCGTCACCCGAGTCGCGGTCACCGTGCGCACGGCGACGTTCTACACCCGCACCAAGATCCGAAAGCTGCAAGCTCCCAGCACCGATCCCGACGTCATCACCGCTGCCGCCCGGCACGTTCTTGACCTATTCGAGCTGGATCGGCCCGTCCGGTTGCTGGGAGTGCGGTTAGAACTGGCCTAGAACCGGCGGGCACACCGCACCTGGGCGGCGCGAAGTCTTGACCGCACCGGCCGCTATGGCCCGGGCCGAAGCGCGCGCGTGAAGAACACGTTGACTCGTCGCATCACCAGGGTGTATGGCCACCACGCATATCGCTTGAACGCATACAGCGCCCGGATGTCCGCCGACGTATAGACCAGGTATCTGTTCCTTGTGACCCCGGCCAAAATTTTGTCGGCCGCCTTCTCCGGCGTCACGGCGTGACCACTGAACCGTTCGACCCAGCGGTTGACCCTCGGGTCGTCGCGATCCACTCCGGCGATCTCGACCGTATTGACCAGCGGGGTCTTGACGGCGCCAGGCACCACGACCGACACCCCGATGCCGTGCCGGGCCAGATCGAAGCGCAGCACCTCAGAAAGTCCCCGCAACCCGTACTTGCTAGCGCTATAGGCCGCATGCCACGGCAAGCCAACCAGCCCGGCCGCCGAGGACACATTGACCAGGTGCCCGCCCCGACCGGCGGCGACCATCGGTGGGACCAAGGTCTCGATGACGTGGATTGGGCCCATGAGATTGATCGCGACCATCCTGCTCCACTGATCGTGCGTGAGCTGGTCAACGGTGCCCCAGGCCGACACACCGGCGATGTTTAGTACCACGTCCATGCTGGGATGACGGGCGTGGATATCGGCCGCGAATGCCGCCACGTCCTGGTAGTCGGAGACGTCCAGAACTCGATGCTCGGGCACCTGAGCGCCGAGTGCACGGGCGTCACACACGGTTTGCGCCAAGCCATCACGGTCGCGGTCGGTCAGATACAGCTCGGCACCTTGCGCCGCGAGGCGCAACGCGGTCGCGCGACCGATGCCACTGGCCGCGCCGGTGACAAAGCACCGCTTACCCGCGAAATACTGTCCGGCTCCCCTCTGCAACATGGTCGTGACGATACCGGCGGTACCGACACCCCCTCCGGTAGGACGATCGATGCGCCCCGATAGCTATGGGGCCTTGCCGCCACCCCAAAGCGCGTTGAGCCACATCTGTTCAAGCACCCGAACCCGGCGCGCTGCGTCACTGTCGGGGCCGACGAGCAAAGCGTCACCGGTCAGCATCAGCGCGGTGGTAGCTGCCAGGGTGCGGACGAGCGTCGGGAGGTCTTCGCTGATCGGATGCGCAGTGCCGGCCTTCACCTCAGCCTCGAAGACGCCGATGGTTTCACGCAACAGCACTTGGAACTGCCGCTCGAGAATATCGCGGATCTCCATGTCGCTCTGGCGTGCCGCATTACAGGCCCGCAGCACCGGGTCGTTGTTCGCGTAAACGGCGGCGACGCTGCCGATCATCCGGTTGACGAACTGCTCGGGTGACTCCCCTGGCTGACGGGCGGAGAAATGCTGGCTGGCTTCTTCGAGTTCTTCGGTGGCCTCGGCCAAGATCTGGGCGAGCACCGAGTATTTGGAATCGAAGTAGAAGTAGAAACCGGAGCGGGCTACCCCTGCGCGAAGGCTGATAGCGCGCACCGACAATTCCGCGAACGGTGTCTCCTCCAGCAGTTCGCGTGCGGCCCGCAGAATCGCCTGGCGATGCCTGTCACCACGCCGTCGCATCGGCGGCGCAGCCTGCTTCTCGTCTGCGGCATGACTGGTCACCTTTTGATCACCCCCTTGACCTTGCACCATGGCGTCTGAAAACGGAACATCGGTAGCCGTCAAATTGACCAGAAGGATAGATTTCAGTTACAGCCACCACCGGTAAGGAGCGCCAATGGCGACGATCCACCCCCCGGCATACCTCCTTGACCAAGCCAAGCGTCGCTTCACGCCGTCGTTCAACAACTTTCCCGGCATGAGTCTTGTCGAACACATGCTGCTGAACACCAAATTCCCGGAGAAGAAACTCGCCGAACCGCCGCCAGGCAGCGGGCTCAAGCCGGTCGTCGGTGACGCGGGGCTGCCGATCCTTGGGCACATGATCGAGATGTTGCGCGGCGGACCGGACTATCTGATGTTCCTGTACAAGACGAAGGGTCCGGTCGTATTCGGCGACTCAGCTGTGCTGCCGGGTGTCGCAGCACTGGGCCCTGACGCGGCGCAGGTCATCTACTCCAACCGCAACAAGGACTACTCGCAGCAGGGCTGGGTGCCCGTGATCGGGCCCTTCTTCCACCGCGGCCTGATGCTGCTCGACTTCGAAGAGCACATGTTCCACCGACGGATCATGCAGGAGGCGTTCGTCCGGTCCAGGCTCGCCGGCTACCTCGAGCAGATGGACAGGGTCGTCTCGCGGGTGGTCGCCGACGACTGGGTCGTCAACGACGCACGCTTCCTTGTCTATCCGGCCATGAAGGCGCTCACGCTTGACATCGCCTCGATGGTCTTCATGGGCCACGAACCCGGCACCGATCACGAACTGGTCACCAAGGTGAACAAGGCGTTCACGATTACCACCCGTGCCGGCAACGCGGTGATCCGCACCAGCGTGCCACCGTTCACCTGGTGGCGAGGACTGCGAGCACGCGAGCTGCTGGAAAACTACTTCACCGCCCGAGTCAAAGAGCGCCGCGAAGCGTCGGGCAACGACCTGCTGACGGTGTTGTGCCAGACCGAAGACGACGACGGCAACCGGTTCTCCGACGCCGACATCGTCAACCACATGATCTTCTTGATGATGGCCGCCCACGATACCTCGACGTCAACGGCCACGACGATGGCCTACCAGCTGGCCGCCCACCCGGAATGGCAGCAGCGCTGCCGCGACGAATCGGACCGGCATGGCGATGGGCCGCTCGACATCGAATCCCTAGAGCAGCTGGAATCGCTCGACCTGGTGATGAACGAGTCGATCCGGTTGGTGACGCCGGTCCAGTGGGCGATGCGGCAGACGGTGCGCGATACCGAACTGCTGGGCTACTACCTACCCAAGGGCACCAACGTGATCGCATACCCAGGGATGAATCATCGCCTGCCGGAAATCTGGACAGACCCGCTGACATTCGACCCGGAACGGTTTACCGAGCCGCGCAACGAGCACAAGCGGCACCGCTATGCGTTCACGCCGTTCGGCGGCGGCGTGCACAAGTGCATCGGGATGGTGTTCGGCCAATTGGAGATAAAGACGATCCTGCACCGGCTGCTGCGCCGCTACCGGCTGGAGCTGTCCCGTCCCGACTACCAGCCCCGCTGGGACTACAGTGCCATGCCGATCCCGATGGACGGGATGCCGATCGTGCTGCGTCCCAGGTAGGCCCTCTTCGGCGGATTCCGCCAATCCACCGGTGCCGCAGATGAAAGTGCCAGTGCGCAGCCCGCACCCACTTTCGACCCGCGGCGGGAGTCGGTCTGGATCAGATCCCGCCGCGGGTCGCGCGAATGGTCAGCGTCGCTATCGTGCGCCGACGGTGCAAGCCCTTTCGACTTCTATGACGACCGTTTGAATTTGGACGTCCCCTGTTGCAGAAAACCCTCGCTGCGGTGGAACCTGGCGATAGCATCTGATGACGGTGTGGAAACCGCGGAATATGGGTGTGCTCCAGCGACGAAAGGCTCAATCGATGAGCGCGACTAAAAGCAAGGGTTTGCGGGCGTTTCAGACACTGGTCGCGGCGCTGGCTGCGGTAGTTGCAGTACTAGCAGCGGGCTGCGCTACCCAGCGCGTTCCCACGGTTCTGCCGGAATCGGAGTTAATTCCTCAAAGCCTCGGTTAGCTGCTCTGCGACCTCGCCGGACGGGTGCAGCGCAACCACGCACATGCAGGAGCAAGAAGGGCGCGACCGATGATCGCAAAAGGCAACAGGCGGATCCGGGTAGGGCAATTGCTGGGCGCAGCACTGGTCGCTGCTTTTGCCCTGACAGCGGTGGGATGCACAATCCAGATGCCTCAGCCACCTCTCCCGCAGCAGGAGTTAAGGCGGTAGGTCCGGCCTCAGGGTAGCTGCTAACTACCCGATGGGGCAGTCACGTCGCCGTCGGGCACGGTGCGGACGAGCGCGGACACACTCATCCGTACTTTGGTGCTTAGAGCCACCAGGAAGCGGCAGCGTCCAGATGGCGGCGGGTGCGGCAACGGGCCAGGCTGTCGTCACCAGAGCCGATCGCTTCGAGAATCCGTACGTGGGCATGTCCCACAGCGACCACGTCGCTCCATGTCGGCAGCGCCTGCTCTGTGCTCGACAAGTGCCGGCGGAACAGCTCGACCAGTATCAGCAGGAACAGATCCAGCATCGTATTGCCGGCCGCTCGCGCCAGTCCGACGTGGAACCGAAACTCCTCGACGGCGGCCGCGCGTACATCGTCGGTGGGGTTATCCAACCTCGGCCGCCCCAGCGTATCGAGGAAGGACGCAACCTCAGGTTCGCTGCGGCGCTTGACAACTTTCGCGACATTGTCGATCTCGATGGCATCCCGGACGCACCGTAGGTCTTCGCGGCTCGGCTTGCGGTACTGCAGATAGAGCGCGATGGTGTCGATGCTGGCTTGTGGCTGGGGGGTGGTGACGACCAACCCGCCGCCGGGTCCGCGGCGCATGTGCGCGATCGCGTGATATTCCAGCAGCCGCACCGCTTCCCGAAGCACCGCGCGGCTCACCTGGTAGCGTTCCAACAGCGCTGTCTCGGTCCCGAAGACCGACCCGACCTGCCAGCCGCTGGCGGCGATATCGTCGCCAATGGTGGCCGCCAACACCTCGGCCAGCTTGCCGCGGGGCGCGCCCAGGATCAGCTGCTGGGCCCGGCGCGGCTCACGCGCCCGGCCCCCGTTGCGGACGGCCGCATCGTTGCCGCGCTGGTGCTGCTGCAGCCAGCCGGCTACCGCCTCAACGTGTCGTTCGCTTAAGGTTTTGGCCCACGCCGAATCACCCGCCGTGACGGCCGCGACGATATCGGAATGTTCGTTGTGCACTTGACCGGCCGCCTCGACGGCCTCACCTGCGGATTGGGTACCTGACTTCTGGACGTATCGCTTGGTCAGCCGCATCAAGATGTCGATAAACAGCTGTAGGACAGGGTTTTTCGATTGCTCCGCGAGCACGCGGTAAAACTGCTCAGGCGGCGGGGGCAAACCGGGCCGCCACCGTTCCTCTGCGCGCAAGACCGCTCGCAGCCTTTCGATGCCGGGTTCGTCGATATGCTCTGCGGCAAGAGAGGCCGCCAAGGGTTCGAGCACCAGACGCGCGCCGAGCAAGTCACCGATGGTGGTGCCCAGGTATTCGAGATAGATGACCACGGCGCGGGTAGCGGGCCCGGCATTTGGCTCGCAGATGAACAGCCCGCCGTTCGGTCCACGACGCATTCTTGCCACCTGATGGTGCTCAACCAGACGCACAGCTTCGCGCAGCACCGATCGACTCACGCAAAAGCGTTGCTGCAAAGCGCTTTCCGAACCCAAGGATGCTCCGATCGGCCAGCCGCGGCGGACGATGTCCGCCTCGATGCGGCGGGCGATCTTCGACGCTCGCTTGTCCGTCCAGACCGCGTCCGGCTCGGTGCTCATTTCAATAGAGTGTACTGTATTGGCTGAGTCAAGGGCGCGAGCAGACGCAGAATCGCCCAAAATCCAAGATTTTGAGGCGATTCTGCGTCTGCTCGCGCAACCGGGCGAGCTGGGCCCTAGCTAATCAGGGGATCACGCGGCATGCCCAGGATCCGCTCGGCAATCTGATTGCGGGTCACCTCCGACGTGCCGCCGGCGATCGCCATGCCACGGGCGCCCATCACCGTTCGGCCAATCACCCTGCCGGGGCCGTCCAGCAACGCAATCTCGGGCCCCCATAGCGCGGCCGCGATGGCGGCGCCCTCGATCATGTGCTCTGCCACTTTGAGCTTGGTGATGTTGCCCTCCGGACCAGGGCCGGCTCCTTCGACGCTGCGAGCGGCACGGCGCAGGTTCAGCAGCCGCAGTGCGTGATCCTCTGCGAGGAAAGCGCCGACTCGAATTGGGGCGCCCGCAAACGCATCTGACCGCCGCTGGACCAATTGCACCAGCTTCGCCGCCATTGCTTCGTAGTACGAGCCACTGCCGCCGATGCTGACCCGCTCGTTGCCCAGCGTTGCCCGCGCCACCGTCCACCCGGAGTTCGGCGCCCCGACAACGTCCTCATCGGGGACGAAGACATCGTTGAAGAACACCTCGTTGAATTCCGAGTCGCCGGTGATCTGCCGCAGCGGCCGCACCTCGACACCGGGGGCCAACATGTCGATGATCACCGTGGTGATGCCAGCGTGTTTGGGGGCATCCGGATCGGTACGCACGGTAGCCAGGCCACGCGCGCAGTACTGCGCTCCGCTGGTCCACACCTTTTGCCCGTTGATCTTCCAGCCGCCCTCCACCCGAGTTGCGCGGGTCTTGACCGAGGCCGCGTCAGACCCCGCGTCAGGTTCGGAGAACAGTTGGCACCATATCTCCTGCTGGCGCAGCGCTTTCTCGACGAATCTTTCAATCTGCCAAGGCGTTCCGTGCTGAATCAGCGTCAAGATCACCCACCCGGTGATCGAGTAATCCGGGCGCTCGATGCCCGCCGCGCTGAACTCTTCCTCGATCACCAACTGCTCCACCGCGCCCGCGGCACGACCCCACGGCCTGGGCCAATGCGGCATCACATAGGCCGTCTCGATCAGCTTGTCGCGCTGTGCATCCTTTTCCAGAGCAGCGATTTCAGCGGCGTCCGAACGGATGCGGGCGCGCAGCTCCTCGGCCTGTGCCGGCAGGTCCAAGCTGATCGCCCGGGTAACGCCAGCCGCGGTGCGCTCGAAAACGTCTCGGACGGGCGCATCACCGCCGAACAATCCCACGGTCACCAACGCCCGGCGTAGATGCAGATGCGCGTCATGCTCCCAGGTAAAGCCAATACCGCCGTGCACCTGGATGTTGAGCTCGGCATTGCGTGCATAGGCCGGAAACGCCAGGGCCGCAGCGACCGCGGCGGCCAGCCGAAACTGCTCCTCATCCTCTGCTGCCGCACGCGCGGCATCCCAGACCGCGGCGATCGCCGACTCGGCGGCCACCAGCATGTTCGCGCAGTGATGCTTCACCGCTTGAAACGTGGCGATGGTACGGCCGAATTGCTGTCGCACCTTGGCATAGGCCACGGCGCTGTCCACGCAGTCGGCCGCCCCACCGACGGCCTCGGCGGCCAGCAATGTGCGCGCGCGGGCCAAAGCCGATTCATACGCACCAAGCAGGATGTCGTCGGTCGTGACGCGCACGTTGTCCAGGCGCACGCGGCCACTCCGCCGGGTCGGATCAAAGTTTTCCGGCACATCAACCGAGACGCCCTTGCGGCCGCGTTCCAACACCAGCACGTCGTCACCGGCGGCAACCAACAGCAGCTCGGCAAGCCCGGCGCCCAACACGATTCCCGCCTCACCGTCGGCAACACCGTCGGTAACCTGCACCTGACTATCCAGTCCCACACCCGCCGTCAGGGTTCCGTCAATCAGCGCCGGCAACAGCCGTGCCCGTTGGTCATCAGTACCTTCTTTGGCGACCACCGCTGAGGCGATCACGGTCGGCACAAACAGCCCCGGTGCCACCGCACGACCGAGCTCTTCGATCACCACCACAAGCTCGGACAGGCCATAGCCAGAGCCACCGTGTCGCTCGTCGATATGCAGGCCGAGCCAGCCCAGCTCGGCGAGGTTCTGCCAGAACGGCGGGCGGGCGTCCCCCGCCGCGTCCAGTGATGCACGCGCCGCCCAGCGCACCTTCTGCGAAGTCAAGAACGCGCGAGCCACCCCGGAGAGCTCGCGATGGTCGTCGGTCAATGCAATACCCATCAAGGCCTCCTAGCGGCACTACCGGACCCACATAGCCCCCAGGCGGTATTGGTAAAGAGTATACTAATTGTCTGTCGCGGCCGCGAGACACGGCTTGCTCGGGCACGCCAGCCTTGCCCTCGCCAACGATGTCGGCGAGACATGCCAAGCTGAACCGTGCTCCTTCACGACGTGGCCATCACCTCAATGGACGTGGCCGCCACCTCGTCGCGGCTGACCAAGGTCGCGCGCATCGCCGCCCTGTTGCACCGCGCCGCGCCAGACACACAGCTGGTCACGATCATCGTGTCGTGGCTCTCCGGCGAGCTGCCGCAACGCCATATCGGTGTCGGGTGGGCGGCATTGCGGTCCCTACCGCCGCCCGCGCCGCAACCGGCGTTGACCGTCACCGGTGTCGACGCCACCCTCTCTAAGATCGGCACTCTATCGGGCAAAGGGTCTCAGGCGCAGCGCGCGGCACTCGTTGCGGAATTGTTCTCCGCCGCAACCGAAGCTGAGCAAACCTTTTTGTTGCGACTGCTCGGCGGTGAACTGCGCCAGGGCGCAAAGGGCGGGATCATGGCCGATGCGGTCGCCCAGGCCGCCGGGCTCCCGGCCGCGACGGTCCAACGCGCCGCGATGCTAGGCGGCGACCTGGCGGCAGCGGCGGCGGCCGGCCTGTCCGGCGCGGCGCTGGACACCTTCACCCTGCGAGTGGGCCGACCGATAGGCCCGATGCTGGCACAGACCGCGACCAGCGTCCATGATGCACTCGAACGTCACGGCGGCACAACCATTTTCGAGGCTAAACTAGACGGCGCGCGAGTGCAGATCCACCGGGCAAACGACCAGGTCAGGATCTACACCCGAAGCCTGGACGACGTCACTGCCCGGCTGCCCGAGGTGGTGGAGGCAACACTGGCACTGCCGGTCCGGGATCTAGTGGCCGACGGCGAGGCGATCGCGCTGTGCCCGGACAACCGGCCGCAGCGTTTCCAGGTCACCGCATCACGGTTCGGCCGATCGGTCGATGTTGCGGCTGCCCGCGCGACGCAGCCACTTTCGGTGTTCTTCTTCGACATCCTGCATCGGGATGGTACCGACTTGCTCGAAGCGCCGACCACCGAGCGGCTGGCCGCCCTGGACGCACTGGTGCCGGCTCGGCACCGCGTGGACCGGCTGATCACGTCCGATCCAACGGACGCGGCCAACTTCCTGGATGCGACGCTGGCCGCCGGCCACGAGGGGGTGATGGCCAAGGCACCGGCCGCTCGTTACCTTGCGGGTCGCCGCGGAGCGGGCTGGCTGAAGGTCAAGCCGGTGCACACACTCGACTTGGTGGTGCTCGCGGTGGAATGGGGCTCGGGACGCCGGCGCGGCAAGCTCTCCAATATTCACCTGGGCGCACGCGATCCGGCTACCGGTGGATTCGTGATGGTGGGCAAGACCTTCAAAGGAATGACCGACGCCATGCTGGACTGGCAGACCACCAGGTTTCACGAGATCGCGGTGGGTCCGACAGACGGCTACGTCGTCCAACTTAGGCCCGAGCAGGTGGTCGAGGTAGCCCTCGACGGCGTGCAAAGGTCGTCGCGCTACCCGGGCGGGCTGGCATTGCGGTTTGCCCGCGTGGTGCGCTACCGCGCCGACAAGGACCCGGCCGAGGCCGACACCATCGATGCCGTGCGCGCGCTCTACTGATCGCACGGCGAGAGTGACTCCTGCGACGGGACACGCCGGCTGGGCGTCGCCAGATTCACGCTCGTCGACCAAGCGGGCGGGACAAGCAGCTGCAAGGATCAACGGAGATCGCACCCGTGATTGAGGGAGGTGACGGTGGCAGCGCCGACCCCGTCGAATCGGATCGAAGAACGCTCCGGACACGCCAGCTGCGTCCGCGCCGATGCCGACCTGCCACCCGTGGCCATCCTCGGTCGCTCCCCCATCACGCTTCGGCACAAGATCTTCTTCGTGGCCGTTGCCGTGATCGGCGCTCTCGCCTGGACCGTCGTCGCGTTCTTCCGCAACGAGCCGGTCAACGCGGTCTGGATCGTGGTCGCAGCGGGCTGCACCTACATCATCGGGTTCCGGTTTTATGCGCGGCTGATCGAAATGAAAGTCGTCCGTCCCCGCGACGATCACGCCACCCCGGCCGAAATCCTCGACGACGGCACCGACTACGTGCCCACCGACCGGCGGGTGGTATTCGGACACCACTTCGCCGCTATCGCCGGTGCCGGGCCGCTTGTCGGACCAGTACTGGCCACCCAGATGGGTTACTTACCCAGCAGCATCTGGATTGTCGTCGGCGCGGTGCTGGCCGGATGTGTCCAGGACTACCTGGTGTTGTGGATCTCCGTGCGGCGGCGTGGCCGCTCCCTGGGTCAGATGGTTCGCGACGAACTCGGCGCCACCGCCGGAGTGGCCGCCCTCGTTGGAATCCCGGTCATTATCACCATTGTGATCGCGGTGCTGGCGCTGGTGGTCGTGCGGGCCCTGGCCAAGAGCCCATGGGGCGTCTTCTCGATCGCCATGACCATCCCCATCGCCATCTTCATGGGCTGCTACTTGCGGTTCCTACGTCCCGGGCGGGTGTCGGAAGTTTCATTGATCGGGATCGGACTGCTGCTGCTCGCCGTTGTCTCCGGTGATTGGGTTGCCCATACCTCCTGGGGCGCAGCGTGGTTCAGCTTGTCACCGGTGACACTGTGTTGGCTTCTCATCAGCTATGGCTTCGCAGCTTCGGTGCTGCCGGTGTGGCTGCTGCTCGCGCCACGCGACTACCTGTCAACGTTCATGAAGGTCGGCACCATCGCGCTTCTCGCGATCGGTGTTTGTGCGGCTCACCCGATCATCGAGGCCCCAGCGGTGTCGAAATTCGCCGGTAGCGGCAACGGCCCGGTGTTCGCCGGCTCACTGTTTCCATTCCTGTTCATCACCATCGCGTGCGGGGCGCTGTCTGGATTCCACGCGCTCATCTGCTCGGGCACGACGCCGAAGATGCTGGAGAAGGAAGGCCAGATGCGCGTGATCGGCTACGGCGGCATGATGACCGAGTCCTTCGTCGCCGTCATAGCACTACTCACCGCGGCGATCCTCGACCAGCACCTATACTTCACCCTCAACGCGCCGTCCCTGCATACCCACGACAGCGCAGCCACCGCCGCCAAGTACGTCAACGGGCTCGGTTTGACGGGCTCACCGGTGACCCCAGACCACATCAGCCAGGCCGCCGCCAGCGTCGGCGAACAGACGATCGTGTCGCGCACCGGCGGTGCGCCGACGCTGGCGTTCGGCATGGCGGAGATGCTGCATCGAGTGGTCGGCGGTGTGGGCCTCAAGGCGTTCTGGTATCACTTCGCGATCATGTTTGAGGCTCTGTTCATCCTCACCACCGTCGACGCCGGCACCAGGGCCGCGCGCTTCATGATCTCCGATGCGCTGGGCAACTTTGGCGGTGTGCTGCGCAAACTGCAGAATCCGAGCTGGCGTCCCGGTGCGTGGGCTTGCAGTTTGGTGGTCGTCGCGGCGTGGGGCAGCATCCTGCTGCTCGGTGTGACCGATCCGCTGGGCGGCATCAACACGCTGTTCCCGCTGTTCGGCATTGCCAACCAGTTGCTTGCCGGAATTGCGCTGACCGTCATCACCGTCGTCGTCATCAAGAAGGGGCGACTGAAGTGGGCTTGGATACCGGGTATTCCACTGCTGTGGGATCTGGCGGTCACCCTGACCGCATCGTGGCAGAAGATCTTCTCCGCTGATCCTTCTGTCGGCTACTGGACTCAGCATGCTCACTACGCGGCAGCCCAGCACGCAGGCGAGACCGCGTTCGGCTCGGCCACCAACGCCGATGAGATCAACGACGTCGTCCGGAACACATTCGTCCAGGGCACCCTGTCGATCGTCTTCGTGGTGGTCGTCGTGCTGGTTGTTGTCGCCGGAGTCATAGTGGCGCTGAAGACAATTCGCGGCCGCGGCATACCGTTGGCCGAGGACGATCCGGCGCCGTCGACGTTGTTCGCGCCCGCTGGCCTGATTCCTACAGCCGCAGAGCGAAAGTTGCAACGACGTTTGGGCGCGCCGGCCTCGGCTTCCGTCGCGGCGCCCGACTAGCCCTCCCGCTGCAGTGGTACCGGCGCCGCAATCAGACGGCGAGTAGGCGTGGGTCCAACCCGCGATTCGCGGCAGCCGGCGGAGAGGGCGACCAAGAGACGTTATCGGTTCGCTCGGGGACTCATGGCCGGTCTGCTGGGCACGATGGCTCTCACGAGCGGCGGTGGTGTCGCTCGCGAGGATCCATTGGAACCTGATCCGCTAGCCCCGATCATCGACGATTCCAGGTAAACGGATTCGAAGGCACCTATAGGGACGTGCCCTGACGCCCCGCCACAATGGACGCTTGGGTAGCCTGACCAGCCTTATGCAGTGACAGTGCGTCGAGCATCAATTGAGTAGATCCCACCACCGGTGAACACCAGCAGGAAGAAGCCGAAGCAGAACAGTATCGCCGGAGTTCCGCCATTGCCGTCCGGTGGACCGCCGATCGGCCACAGTGCATACGGTTGATGCATCCAGAAGTAGGCGACCGCCATTTCGCCCGAGGCAACGAACGCCACAGCGCGGGTAAACAGCCCGGTTGCGATCAGCAGACCTGCCACCAACTCGATGACCCCGGCATACCAGCCGGGCCAGGATCCAAATTCGACGGGTTGAGCCGAGGTGACGGGCCAGCCGAAAAGGATCATCGATCCGTAGCCGGCGAACAGCAGCCCGTATACCAACCGAAAGAGGCTCAGCACAGCCGGCAAACAGCCGGCGAGCCGACGGTCGAGATCTTTCACCATGACACGACGTTACGGGGATCGACCGCGCGAACGCTGGGCGGATTTTGTCTCCCACCGGTGTGCCTACTCACGTGTGGACGCACGAGCCTCCTTTGTGTACATTTGTACATGTACAAATGTACACAAAGGAGGGGTCTTGATCTACCTATACCTCTTGTGCGCGATCTTCGCGGAAGTGGTGGCAACCAGCCTGCTCAAAAGCACGGAAGGGTTCACTCGGTTGTGGCCCACGGTGGGCTGTCTAGTGGGTTATGGCATCGCTTTCGCGCTGCTGGCCTTGTCGATCTCGCACGGCATGCAGACGGACGTCGCCTATGCGCTGTGGTCGGCAATCGGTACGGCCGCCATTGTGCTGGTCGCCGTACTGTTTCTCGGCTCGCCGATATCTGTGATGAAGGTGGTTGGCGTCGGCCTGATTGTCGTCGGCGTGGTCACGTTGAACCTGGCGGGTGCCCATTGACCGCAGGCTCCGACCGCCGTCCACGCGACCCAGCCGGTCGCCGGCAGGCGATCGTCGAGGCGGCCGAGCGCGTGATCGCTCGCCAGGGCCTTGGCGGGCTGAGCCACCGCAGGGTTGCCGCGGAGGCCAATGTACCGGTCGGGTCGACGACCTACTACTTCAATGACCTCGACGCGCTGCGGGAAGCCGCGCTCGCGCACGCCGCAAACGCCTCGGCCGACCTGTTGGCGCAGTGGCGCAGCGACCTCGACAAGGACCGCGACCTGGCCGCGACCCTGGCCCGGCTCACCACCGTCTACCTGGCCGACCAGGACCGCTATCGCACGCTCAACGAGTTGTACATGGCGGCAGCTCATCGACCGGAACTGCAGCGCTTGGCCCGGCTGTGGCCAGATGGTCTACTCGCGCTGCTCGAACCGCGCATCGGTCGACGAGCCGCCAACGCGGTCACCGTGTTTTTCGACGGCGCTACGCTGCACGCGCTTATCACCGGTACCCCGCTGAGCACCGATGAGCTCACCGATGCCATCGCCAGGCTGGTTGCGGACGGCCCGGAACAGCGCGAAGTGGGACAATCTGCCCATGCGGGACGAACCCCCGACTGACACCGCAGCGGCTCCCACCACCGGTGCGGCACCTGAGATTGACACCGCCCGCGAATACGAAGTAACCGCCGAATACCAGTCCTGGCGGGTCTTCTGGGGAAGCGCCGCAGCATTGCTGACGGTCGGCGTCGGGATAGGCGCGGCCATCCTCCTCGGGTGGTTCACGTTAGCGCACCGGCACCCGGACCAGCCTGGGGCGGCCGCGACACCACCCCCTGCGGGGCTAACAACACGGTCCGCGCCCACCGCCGCCCCGCCGTCAACGCTGCAAAGCCCAGACCTGGACAGCGTCTTTCTTGGCAACCTGCACGATCGCGGCATCTCGTTCACCAACCCCGATGCCGCCGTCTACAACGGCAAGATGGTCTGCACCAATCTCGGCGGCGGCATGACCGTGCAGCAGGTGGTCGAGGCATTGCAGAGTAGCAGCCCTGCACTTGGCGACCGGACAACCGCTTACGTGGCCGTCTCGATTCGCACGTATTGTCCGAAGTACGACGCTGTGCTGCCACCGGGATCCTGAGTGGAGCTAAGGGGACTCGAACCCCTGACCCCCACACTGCCAGTGTGGTGCGCTACCAGCTGCGCCATAGCCCCATGAAGTGATGCCCATCGAAGCTACACCACCGCCGGAAAGCGTTCAAAGCCCCAGGTCAGCGAGCCTCACCCGATGACCCGATCGACCACTTCGCGGGCGGTCTGCTGCACCTCGACCAGATGTTGCGGTCCACGGAAGGACTCCGCGTAGATCTTGTAGACGTCCTCGGTGCCCGACGGACGCGCGGCAAACCACGCATTGGCCGTCGTCACCTTCAATCCGCCCAGCGCAGCACCGTTGCCGGGCGCGGTCGTCAGCTTTGCGGTGATCGGCTCACCGGCCAACTCGGTGGCGCTCACCTGGTCGGCCGACAGCCTGGCCAGGCGGGCTTTCTGCTCCCGATCGGCGGGCGCGTCGATCCGCGCATAGCACGGCCCACCGTACTCGCCGGCCAGCGCGTGATATCGCTGCGACGGCGTAGCCCCGGTGACCGCCAGGATCTCGGCGGCCAGCAGCGCCATGATGATGCCGTCCTTGTCGGTGGTCCATACCGATCCGTCCCGTCGCAGAAATGATGCCCCCGCCGATTCCTCGCCGCCGAAGCCCAAGGTGGCGCCGATCAGACCGTCGACGAACCATTTGAATCCGACCGGTACCTCAACGAGTTGACGGCCGATCCCGGCGACCACCCGGTCGATGATCGACGAGCTGACCACCGTCTTGCCCACGGCGATGCCGGCCGGCCAGGACGGGCGGTGGGTGTAGAGATATTCGATGGCCACGGCCAGATAGTGGTTAGGATTCAGCAGCCCTTCGTCAGGGGTGACTATGCCGTGTCGGTCGGCGTCGGCGTCGTTGCCGGTGGCGATCTGGTAGCGCTCCCGGTTGCCGAACATCGTTCGGATGAGCCCAGCCATCGCATCCGGTGAACTGCAGTCCATCCGGATCTTCCCGTCGGTGTCCAGGGTCATGAACCGCCAGGTTGCGTCGACCAGCGGATTGACCACGGTCAGGTCTAGGCCATGCCGGTGGGCGATCTCACCCCAGTAATCCACGCTGGCCCCGCCGAGCGGGTCGGCGCCGATCCGCACCCCGGCCTCGCGAATGGCGGCGATATCGACCACGTTCGGCAGGTCATCGACATAGTGGCCCAGGTAGTCGTGTCGCTGGGCGGTGCGTAACGCGCGGGCCAGCGGCAACCGCTTCACCATCGACCGAGCGAGCAGAATCTCGTTGGCACGCTTGGCTATTGCGGTGGTCGCAGCGGTGTCCGCCGGGCCACCGTTGGGTGGGTTGTACTTGATGCCGCCGTCGGACGGCGGGTTGTGCGACGGCGTCACAACGATCCCGTCGGCCAGCGCTTCGGTCCGGCCGCGGTTGTAGGTCAAGATGGCGTGGCTGATTGCCGGCGTCGGCGTGTAGCGGTCGCGGGAGTCGACGACGGCCACCACCTGATTGGCGGCGAGTACCTCCAGCGCCGATACCCATGCCGGTTCCGAAAGGCCATGGGTGTCACGGCCGATGAACAGCGGCCCGGTGGTCCCCTGGGCGGCGCGGTATTCGACGATAGCCTGGGTGATGGCCAGAATATGTAGTTCGTTGAACGTTCCGGTCAGGGCTGAGCCCCGGTGCCCTGAGGTGCCGAAAGCGACCTGTTGAGCGAGGTCGTCGGGATCGGGTTCGATCGAGTAGTACGCAGTCACCAGATGGGGCAGGTCGACGAGGTCTTCGGGCTGGGCCGGTTGACCGGCTCGTGGGTTGGCCACCATGGCTACCAATTCTGCCCACAGGCCCTACAGTGCGAAGCGCAGCATTAGCACACCGAGAGGGATCGACCAGTGCCAAACCACGATTATCGCGAGTTGGCTGCGGTTTTCGCCGGCGGAGCGTTGGGTGCGCTGGCCCGAGCAGCGCTGAGCGCACTCGCCATCCCCGACCCAGCCCGGTGGCCATGGCCGACGTTCACGGTCAACGTCGTCGGCGCCTTCCTGGTGGGTTATTTCACCACCCGGCTGCTGGAGCGATTGCCCCTGTCGAGTTATCGACGCCCATTGCTCGGCACCGGATTGTGCGGCGGACTGACCACTTTCTCGACGATGCAGGTCGAGACGATCAGCATGATCGAACACGGTCATTGGGGTTTGGCCGCTGCCTACTCCGTCGTCAGCATCACCCTCGGATTGCTGGCGGTGCACCTGGCCACGGTCTTGGTACGCCGAGTGCGGATACGCCGATGACGGCCTCGACGGCCCTGACGGTGGCAATCTGGATCGGCGTGATGCTCATCGGCGGTATTGGGTCCGTGTTGCGTTTTCTGGTCGATCGCTCGGTGGCCCGCCGGCTGGCCCGGACTTTTCCCTACGGCACACTGACGGTGAACATCACCGGAGCCGCGCTGCTGGGGTTTCTGGCCGGCCTGGCGTTGCCGAAAGACGCAGCCTTACTGGCCGGCACGGGGTTCGTCGGCGCCTACACCACCTTTTCCACCTGGATGCTAGAAACCCAACGGTTGGGAGAGGACCGCCAGATGGTTTCGGCATTGGCCAATATCGTCGTCAGCGTTGTGCTCGGTCTAGCCGCGGCGCTACTCGGTCAGTGGATCGCCCAGATATGAACGAGCAATGCCTGAAGCTGACCGCGTATTTCGGCGAGCGGCAACGCGCTGTCGGCGGGGCGGGGAGGTTTCTGGCCGATGCGATGCTGGATCTGTTCGGCTCCCATAACGTCGCGACCAGCGTGATGCTGCGCGGTACCACCAGTTTCGGGCCAAAGCACGAGTTTCGCTGCGATCAATCGCTGAGCCTGTCCGAGGACCCGCCGGTGACCGTCGCCGCCGTCGACATCGAATCGAAAATCCGCTCCCTGGTCGACGACGTCACAGCGATGACCGACCGCGGCCTGGTGACCCTGGAACGGGCGCGACTGGTCACCCGGCACAGCGGCGCCGAGGAATTCGGCGACATCGACAGCCGAAACGGAGATGCCGCCAAGCTCACCATCTACGCCGGCCGCCAGGTGCGGGTTGCCGGGGCGCCGGCCTACTACACCATCTGCGAGCTTTTGCATCGACATGGATTCGCAGGTGCCACAGTGCTGCTCGGCGTCGACGGCACGGCACACGGTCGGCGCCGCCGGGCCCGGTTCTTCGGCCGCAACGTCAATGTTCCACTGATGATCATTGCCGTCGGAACGCCTGCACAGGTTGCCGTGGCCGCAATGGAACTCACCGCAGCACTGCCTAACCCGCTGCTGACCATCGAACGGGTGCGGCTGTGCAAGCGCGACGGCGAGTTGTTCGCCCGCCCCCAACAGCTGCCGCAGACCGATGACCAGGGACGCACCCTGTGGCAAAAGCTCATGGTTCACACCGCCGAAGCAACCCATCATGAGGGGCTGCCGATCCACCGAGCGCTTGTCCATCGACTGATGCAGTCCGAAACGGCGCGGGGCGCTACCGCGCTGCGCGGCATCTGGGGCTTTTACGGCGACCATAAACCCCATGGGGACAAGCTATTTCAGCTGGTGCGTAGGGTGCCGGTGACCACGATCATCGTCGACACACCCCAGGCTATCGCGCGCAGCTTCGACATCGTCGATGAGCTGACGAACTGGCACGGGCTGGTAACCAGTGAGATGGTCCCTGCGGCCGTGTCACTCACCGGGTCACGGGATGGCACGCAAAAGACCGGTGAAACCCCACTGGCGCGCTACGACTACTGAGTGCCAGCCGCCAGATTGGTCAGATCCCACGTCGGGGACGCTTACCCAACCCGCGATGCGAACATCCATTTGTCGGCCAGCGCCGATACCCAGCCCGCTACGACCTCAGGATTATCCGGTGGCACCTCGACCAACACCAACTCGTCAACGCCCAGTTCGCGAGCACATCGACATCACCAACCTGAGGATTAGCCAGGGCCACGGCCAGCCGCAGTTCGCCACGATCACGACCCGACTGTTGCCGTCGAACGATGCGACGTCGTCGCGCCATAATGTGCGCATTGCAGCGACGTATTCGGCGGTGCGCTCTGCGCGCCGCTCGAATGGCACTCCGAGCGCGTCGAACTCCTCCTTGGACCATCCGACGCCACGCCTAGTGTCAGCCGCCTACCACTCAACCGATCCAGGCTCGCCGCTTCTTTGGCCACTATCACCGGGTTGTGCTCAGGCAGCAGTAGCACGCCCGTCGCGACGTCCACCCGCGACGAGGCGGCAGCGGCGAAACTCAACGCGATCATCGGGTCAAGCCAATCCGCCTGTGCCGGAACCGCGATGACGCCGTCGCGGGAGTAGGGATAACGCGACGCGGGCCGGTCCACCATCACGACATGTTCGCCGACCCACAAGGTGGCGAAGCCACAGTCGTCCGCCGCAACCGCGACGGCATCGACGACCGCCGGGTCGGCGCCGGCACCTATTCCAGCGCGTGCAGTCCCAGTCACATCGCACGAGCGTCTCACACAGGCCAATTGGCATTAGCGGCCGTTGAGCAACTGCGCCAAGACGGCCGCATGGCTGCGTGCCACGTGGCGCGTCGCGGTCACCGGGGTCACAACGCTGCGCCCGGTCAGCTTGCGCAGCTCGGCTAGTGCCGCGCTGTCGTGCAGCTCCTCCTGGTAGCGCGACGCGAATTCGTCAAACCGCTCCGGCTGGTGGTGGTACCACTCGCGCAGCTCTTTGGATGGTGCGACGTCTTTGCACCAGATGCCCACCCGCTGGTCATCCTTGCGGATTCCGTGCGGCCAGATGCGATCGACCAGGACACGCTGGCCGTCGTCGGGATCGATGTCTTCATAGACGCGGGCCACCCGCACCCGTGTCTCGCGCACCATTGTGCCAGCGTATAGCCGTTACCGCGGGGGCTTATCCACAGCCACCGGCGCCACCAGTTGTCCCGGTCTGTGCAGGCTGCTATTCTCGAACACATGTTCGAGACATTGACCGCGATCGACCCGGATGCCGAGGAAGCGGCGTTGATCGAGCGAATCGCCGAGCTGGAGCGGCTTAAGTCGGCAGCCGCGGCTGGCCAGGCGCGGGCGGCGGCCGCTGTGGACGCCGCCCGCAGAGCCGCCGAAGGAGCTGCCGGGGTGCCGGCTGCGCGCCGTGGACGTGGGCTGGCCAGTGAGATTGCCCTGGCTCGACGAGATTCACCAGCCCGGGGCAGCCGGCATCTGGGGTTTGCCAAGGCCTTGGTTTACGAGATGCCACACACGCTGGCCGCCCTGGACTGCGGCGCCCTCTCGGAGTGGCGGGCCACCCTGATCGTGCGCGAAAGCGCATGTCTGGATGTCGCGGACCGGCGCGCATTAGATGCCGAGTTATGTGGCGACCCCGGCGACTTGGAGGGGATGGGCGATGCGCGGGTGGTCGCGGCCGCCAGGGCGATCGCCTATCGGCTGGACCCGCAGGCCGTCGTCGACCGGGCGGCCAACGCCGAAAATGACCGTACGGTCACCATTCGGCCGGCACCGGACACCATGACGTATCTGACCGCCCTGTTGCCAGTCGCCCAAGGCGTGTCGGTGTATGCGGCGCTGACCCGAGCGGCAGACACCCGCTGCGACGGGCGCTCCCGCGGCCAAGTCATGGCCGACACCCTGGTCGAACGGGTCACCGGCCGCGACGCGGCGGTCCCGACCCCGATCGCGGTCAACCTGGTCATGTCGGATGAAACGCTGCTGGGTGCGGCCAACACACCGGCGCAGCTGTGCGGCTACGGTCCCATTCCTGCGGCCGTGGCACGGACCATGGTCGCTAGCGCCGTCACCGACCAGAGATCGCGGGCCACCCTGCGCAGGCTCTACGCTCATCCTCAGGCCGGGGCGCTGGTGTCGATGGAATCACGGGCGCGGCTGTTTCCCCGCGGTCTGGCCGCCTTCATCGAGCTGCGCGATCAGCGTTGCCGCACCCCCTACTGTGACGCGCCGATCCGACACCGCGACCATGCCCACCCCTGGGCCGACGGCGGCCCGACCAGCGCGCACAACGGGCTTGGGACCTGCGAACGCTGCAACTACGCCAAACAAGCCCCCGGCTGGCGGGTCAGCACAAGTGTCGACGAAAATCACACGCACACAGCCGAATTCATTACCCCGACAGGCAGTCGACACCGGTCCGGCGCCCCGCCGCACCTGCCTGCGGTCACCGTCAGCGAACTCGAGGTCCGAATCGGCATCGCGCTCGCTCGATACGCCGCCTAGTAGTGGTAGGTGTCAGTCGGAGCCGGCATGTGAACCGGTTCGTCCTCGAAGTCGGACACTTCGATGCCGTAGGCGCGGGCCAGATCGAGGATCTTGGTGGCCCGGGCAATGCGCGGCAGGTCAGACCCGTTGCGGATCTCGCCCCCGTCGCGGGCGAACTCAGCGAAAAATTCCTTCGCCCAGACGATTTCGTCCTGCGACGGGGATAGCCCCTCATTCACCACCGGACATTGGTCCGGCGAAAGGCAGATCTTGCCGGTCATGCCAAACTCGGCGGAGACGGCCGTGGCCTCGATCAGCTTGAGCGCGTTGGAGCCGATGGTCGGCCCGTCGATCGCGCTGGGCAGACCGGCGGCCCGGGCCGCGATGGTAAAGCGCGACCGCGCGTAGGCCAATGTTGCCGGGTCTTCGCCAAAGCCGGTGTCCCGGCGAAAGTCGCCGATACCGAAGGCGAGCCGGAAGGTGCCCTTGGCCGCAGCAATCTCGTTGATGCGCTCCAGACCCCGCGCCGTTTCGACCAGTGCAACGATCGGCACGTTAGGTAGTCGTTTCGCGGTCTCGGTGACATGGTCCACCGATTCGACCATCGCCAGCATCACTCCGCCAACGGGGCTATCGGCCAACATCGCTAGATCGTCCGCCCACCAAGGTGTGCCGAAGCCGTTGATGCGCACCCAGTCAGCGTTTCCGTCACCAAACCAACGCACGGCGTTGTCCCGGGCGGCATGCTTGTCTTTGGGAGCGACCGCGTCCTCGATATCGAGCACGACGATGTCGGCGCGTGAGTGCGCGGCGGACTCGAACCGGTCGCCGTGCGCGCCGTTGACCAGTAACCAACTCCGCGCGAGAACCGGATCGATACGAGACCCGGCCACCGGATCCGCCGTGTTGGTATCGACCTGTTCATACATTGAGGTCATCTAGTGTCTCTTCGCTCAGTCGATGTCGACATTGTTCTCCTTAAACCGTAGCGACGTCGCAAATCGGATTGGCAGGATGCCCCGCAAAACCCACGTCCATGGTGTTGGATGGCGTGGTGTCCGACACTCGCCGCAGCCGGACGATAGCGGCCCGGCAGCAAACCATCTGGGACGTCCTGGCCGACTTTGGTTCCTTGAGTTCATGGGTCGAGGGCGTCGACCACTCCTGCGTCTTGAACCACGGTCCCGACGGCGGAGCTCTAGGCAGCACCCGCCGCGTGCAGGTCGGCCGCAACACGCTGGTGGAGCGTGTCATCGAGTTCGACCCACCCACGACACTGGCCTACCGCATCGAGGGCCTGCCCGCCCGGCTGCGCAAAGTCACCAACCGCTGGACACTACGGCCGGCCGATCCTGTAGGCGCGGTGACGGTGGTCACCTTGACCAGCACGATCGAAATCGGCGGCAACCCGCTGGCGCGTCTGGCCGAACTTGTCGTCGGCCGCGCCATGGCCAAGCGGTCCAACACGATGCTCGCCGGGCTGGCACAACGATTGGAGGACAAACATGGCTAACCGTCCCGACATCATCATCGTGATGACCGACGAGGAACGTGCGGTGCCGCCGTACGAGTCGGCCGAGGTGCTCGCCTGGCGTCAACGCAGCTTGACCGGCCGCCGTTGGTTCGACGAGCACGGGATCAGTTTCACTCGGCACTACACCGGTTCGCTGGCGTGCGTGCCCAGCCGCCCGACGATTTTCACCGGCCAATATCCGGATCTGCACGGCGTCACCCAGACCGACGGCATCGGCAAGCGATTCGATGATTCGCGGCTGCGCTGGCTACGGGCCGGCGAGGTGCCGACGTTGGGTAACTGGTTTCGCGCGGCCGGGTATGACACTCACTACGACGGCAAGTGGCACATCTCGCACGCCGATCTGGAAGACCCCGCGACCGGTGCACCACTGGCCACCAACGACAACGAGGGCGTCGTCGACTCGGCCGCGGTGCGGCGTTACCTCGACGCCGACCCGCTCGGGCCATACGGCTTCTCCGGGTGGGTGGGCCCCGAGCCCCATGGGGCGGGGTTGGCCAACAGCGGTTTTCGTCGCGACCCGCTGGTCGCCGATCGTGTCGTCGCGTGGCTGACCGAGCGCTACGCCCGGCGGCGCGCCGGTGACACCGCCGCGATGCGCCCGTTCTTGCTGGTGGCCAGCTTCGTCAACCCGCACGACATCGTGCTGTTCCCGGCATGGGTGTGGCGCAGCCCGCTAAAGCCCTCCCCACTGGACCCGCCACACGTACCGGCGGCGCCGACCGCCGACGAGGACCTGTCGACCAAGCCGGCCGCGCAGGTCGCCTACCGGGAGGCGTACTACTCCGGATACGGCCTAACGCGTATGGTCAGCCGCAACTATGCCCGCAACGCGCAGCGCTACCGGGACCTCTACTACCGCCTGCACGCCGAGGTCGACGGGCCGATCGACCGGGTGCGCCGCGCGGTCACCGAGGGCGGATCCGAGGATGCCATGCTGGTGCGCACCTCCGACCATGGCGATCTGCTCGGGGCGCATGGCGGACTGCACCAGAAGTGGTTCAACCTCTATGACGAGGCAACCAGGGTGCCGTTCGTCATTGCCCGCATCGGCGAGAAGGCAACCCAACCGCGCACGGTCTCGGCGCCCACCTCGCATGTCGACTTGGTGCCGACGCTGCTTAGCGCGGCCGGCGTGGACGTAGACGTGGTGGCCGCGGCCCTGGCCGAATCGTTCTCCGAGGTGCATCCGCTGCCCGGTCGTGACCTGATGCCGGTCGTGGACGGGGCTTCGGCCGACGAGGGTCGGGCCATCTACCTGATGACGCGTGACAACGTGCTCGAAGGCGACACCGGCGCGTCCCTGCTGTCGCGGCAACTGGGCCGTATCGTGAATCCGCCTGCACCGCTGCGCATCAAGGTGCCCGCCCACGTCGCCGCCAACTTCGAGGGATTAGTCGTACGGGTCGATGACACCGACGCCGCCGGTGGTGCCGGGCACCTGTGGAAACTGGTGCGTACCTTCGACGACCCGGCCACCTGGACCGAACCCGGTGTGCGTCACCTGGCCACCAACGGCATGGGCGGCGACGCCTATCGCACCGATCCACTGGACGACCAGTGGGAGCTCTACGACCTGACCGCCGATCCCATCGAGGCATACAACCGGTGGACCGACCCACAACTGCACGAGCTGCGACAGCATCTGCGGATGCTGCTCAAACAGCAACGTGCGGTATCGGTACCGGAACGCAACCAACCGTGGCCGTATGCTCATCGACTGCCGCCGAGCGGGGCATCCAACGGTTTGGTGCGGCGAGTGTTGGGAAGGTTCGTGCGCTAATTGCAGAAGCTGCTATTCACCATCGGGTTGGCCCTGTTCCTGATCGGCCTGCTTACCGGATTGGTCATCCCGGCACTGAAGAACCCGCGCATGGCGCTGTCGAGCCACCTCGAGGGGGTCCTCAACGGGATGTTCCTCGTCGTGCTCGGCCTGCTCTGGCCGCACATCGATCTGCCCGAGGCATGGCAGGTTATCGCGGTGGCGCTGATCGTTTACTCCGCCTACGCCAACTGGCTGGCGACCCTGCTCGCGGCGGCCTGGGGAGCGGGCCGTAAATTCGCGCCCATCGCGACCGGCGACCACAAAGCCCCGGCCGCCAAGGAGGGATTCGTCAGCTTTCTGTTGTTGTCCCTCTCGGTGGCCATCGTGATCGGCGTGGTCATCGTCATCATTGGCCTCTGACGGCGACCCGTCCAACTACGCCAGCCGCGCTAGCTCGGCCTGAAGCTTGTCCAGATATCGAAGCGTCGGGTCGCGAGGCTCGGTCGGCAGCTCCAGCAAAACCCGCTCCACCCCTAGATGCCGGTATCCCTCAAGGTCTTTAGCCGCCGCTTCACCCCACTGGCACACGGTCACCGGCACGTCGCCCCCGGCCATGGCGCGCAACCGCTGAAGCGGACCCGACAGCCGCTGCGGTGATGGACTGATCGCGATCCACCCGGCATTGAGCCGGGCTATCCGCGGGAAGTTCGCCGGTCCCCCGCCCACATACAGCGGAGGATAGGGCTTTGTCACCGGCTTCGGCCAGCAGTAGATCGGATCGAAGTCCACATATGTCCCATGGAATTCCGCCTGCTCCTGCGTCCAGATCTCGATTATCGCGCGCAACCGCTCATCGATCACACGTCCGCGCACCGCAGGGTCCACACCATGGTTGGCGACTTCTTAGCGCAACCAGCCCACACCCACGCCGAAGCGAAACCGTCCCTGCGACACCAGATCCAGCGAGGCGACCTCCTTGGCCGTGACGATCGGATCGCGTTCCGGGATCAGCGCGATGCCGGTGCCTAACACCAGTGACTGGGTGGTAGCTGCCGCGGCCGCCAACGCCACAAAGGGATCCAGGGTGCGGTAATACTTCTCCGGAATTGGGCCACCGCCCGGGTAGGGGCTCTGCGTGTTGACGGGAATATGGGTGTGCTCGGCGAGGAACAGCGACTCAAACCCGCGGTGCTCGAGTGCCGCACCCAGCTCCGCCGGGCCGATTCCCTCGTCGGTGACGAACGTCAGGACACCGAATTGCATGCTTGCTCCCATCGTCTTGTGGCTGCAAGATCTGCACGACGATACGGCCGGCCGCGAGTTAGGCCAGTCCCGCATCGACCAGCAGACGTGACAGCCCGAGTTCGGCGCACTTCGTGGCTACCGGCGCCAGTTCGTTTCGCGCATCGGATTCCCGTCCGGTGGCGGCAAGCGTTTCGATATGAAGTATTTGCGCCTGCAGCGCCGCCAGCGGTCTGCGCGTACCGTCGATGGCGGCGGCGAGAGCACCGGCCCGTTGGCAGGCTTGGTCACGATCGGCGGAGTCGCCGGCGGACAACAGGCGCACCGCGGAGTCCTCGTCGAGTTCGGCTGTCATGGTGGCGATTCCATTGTCGCGGGGGATGGTGCGGGGTGCCAGCAAATCGGCGGCCACCGCCGCAGGTAGCGCGATGCCCAGCCGGATCCGCTCGTTGTTGATTCGGGCAGCCAGGCGCGGCAGCCCCAGCTGGACGGCAGTATCGCCTCCGGTGGACAGGCGATCAGCCGCACCCTCATGATCCCCCTGGGCCGCCTTGACCCGCGCGCCGATCACGTACCTGGCGGCCAGGTAGTCCACTGCACCCCCCTCGGAACCCAGCAGATAGCTCTCGTCCATGAGACGACCAGCCCCGGCCAGATCGCCGGTCTCGTAGAGCAATTCGGCGAGCAGCGAACCCGCAAGCCGCGCCGCGTGCGAGTGGGCCCCCACTGCCGTGCCGACCTCGAACGCCGTTCGGAAGTTCTGTAGCGCAGCGACAATGTCGAGCCGATTCCTGGCCGCCATGCCGCGCAAGCACTGCGCATAAACGGTGCCGAACGGTCCCATCATTTCCTGGTAGGGCGCGGCCCAGTCCAGCAGTGGATATACCTCGGCGAACTCGAAGCGGCAGATCGCGGCCAACGCCGCGGTGTTGCCGGCGGTCCCGGGGACTCGCGGGGGCAGGGTGTCCGGTCTCGACATTGCCTCGGCGAGAAGGTCATCCACGCGCTCGACCCGGTCTGCGAACACCTCGGCGACCGCCCGCAACACGTCTGCCTCGGCCCGCAGATCCGCCTGCGTCGCCTCGGGAAGCTCGGCCCGGCCAAGGGCCGTTTCGAAACGATTCAGGGCACCGGTGGCCGGCGCCGGCCGTTGCAGCAGAATGTTCGCCCACGCGATGGCGAGTTGGAGCCGGGCCCGTGAAACCACCATCGACGTCGGCAGTTTCTGCACGATTGCCAGAAGTGTGGTCATCTTTGACTGCTCCGGCAGGTTCGTTTCATCCTGCTCGACAAGATCGACGGCGCGCGCGGGATCGCCCGCGGCCAGTGCATGGTCGACGGCTTCGTGCAGGTAGCCGTTCTCGGCGAACCAGGCCGATGCCCTGCGGTGCAGTTCCGCCACCCGGTGCGACCCGCCACGTTCGAGGCGACGGTGGAGAAAGTCGGCGAACATTTGGTGGAAGCGAAACCAATTCGGGTCGTCTTCGGTCCGTTGCAGGAACAAGCCGCGGTGCTCGGCCTCTTCCAGCATCGCCCGCCCATTGGTGATCCCGGCCAGCGCCGAGGCCAGCCCGCCGCACGTGCGTTCGGTGACCGATGCCACCAGTAGGAATTCGCGCAGTTCGGGTTCCAGGGTGTCCAGCACGTTTTCGCTCAGGAATTCGTGGATCACGTCACTGGCGCCGGAAAGTCCGCGCAGGAGTTGGGTCGCGTCGCCCCCGCCGCGCAGCGACAGCGCGGCCAGCCGCAGCGCCGCGGCCCACCCGTCGGTAGAGGTAGTCAGCGCCTGCACGTCTGCGCGCGGCAATCGCAGACCACCAGCATCGTTCAGCAGCGCGGCGGCCTCGTCGGTATCGAAGCGCAAAGCAGCCGAATCGATCTCGGCTAGTTCGTCGCCGATCCGCAACCTGCCCACCGGCAAACCGGCGCGAGACCAGCTGGTCACGATGAGCTGCAGGTGGTGACATCCGTTGTCCAGCAGGAAACCCAGGGCAGCTTGGGTGCGGCTGTCGGACACCCGATGCCAGTCGTCGATCACCACCGCGATCCGGTCGTCGTTTTCGTGGATTTCGTCGATCAGCGAAGTCAACACGTAGCGGCCGGCGTCATCCCCATGCTCTTCGAGCACGTGCCCCAACGACTCGGCCAGCGTGGGCCGGACCCGCCGGATCGACTCGAGCAGGTGCGACAAGAACCACACCTCGTTGTTGTCGTCGTTGTCGATTGTCAGCCAGGCGACCGCGGCGCCGTCGCGCGAGAGCTCTTCCCGCCATTGCGCCGCCAGGGTGCTTTTGCCGAATCCCGAGGGCGCGTGGATGAGGATCAGCCGGCGCCGTCCGCCGGCGCGCAGGATGTCGGTGAGCCGGCTGCGGGTGACCAGCGAGCCGGTGGGCACCGACGGCCGGTACTTGGTCGCGGGTGTCGGAGGCGTCGGGACCGTCGGGGTGCCGCCGCCGGTATGCCGATGCGCCGCGTGCGCCTCGGGCGAGCGTCGGCGTTCCACGCCCAGCTCGACGGGGAGGGGCATCTCGTCGACGCTGACGCCGTTGCGGCGCTGAACGTCGCGAAGCTCCTCGCCAACGTCTGCCGCGGTCGCGGGACGATCCGCCGGATGGCGGGCCATCGCCCGTTCGATGGCGGCGGCCACGTCCGCGGGCAGTCCCTGCTTCCGCAGGTCGGGGATCGGCTGCGAGGTGATCCGCAGGAACTGGGCGATCACCCGCTCACCGCTGCGGCGCTCGTAGGCGGCATGGCCGGTCAGCGCACAGAACAACGTCGCGCCCAGGGAGTACACGTCAGAGGCGGGCGTCGGCGATGCTCCTTCGAGAACTTCCGGCGCGGTGAAAGCCGGGGAACCGGCAATCACCCCGGTCGCCGTCTCGAAACCCCCGGCGATTCTGGCGATTCCGAAATCGGTCAGCTGCGGTTCCCCGTAGTCGGTCAGCAGGATATTCCCCGGCTTCACGTCACGGTGCAGGGTGCCGACGCGATGCGCGGCTTCCAGCGCTCCCGCGAGCTTGACGCCGATCGACAGCGTCTCGCGCCAGTCCAGCGGCCCGTGCCGGCGAATCAGCGTCTCCAACGAATTCTTGGCGTGGTAGGGCATCACGATGAAGGGCCGCCCACCCGCCAACACGCCCACCTGCAAGACGGTCACGATGTGCGGGTGCCCGGAAAGGCGGCCCATGGCCCGCTGCTCGCGCAGGAAGCGCTCGAGATTGTCCCGATCCAGGTCGGTGCTCAATACCTTGACGGCGACGGCGCGGTCCAGCGAGGGCTGGACGCAGCGGTAGACGACGCCGAATCCGCCGCGCCCGATCTCCTCGACATTGTCGAATCCAGCCTCAAGCAGTTCCGCGGGAATATTCGGGACCAGGTCCCGCCGCGTCGCGTGCGGATCAACGTCGGTCATCGACGGTCACTATCCTCGGCCGGGAGGGTATCACCACCAGTTTCATCGCCGGTGACCCCACACTATCGCCAAGCCGCGGCGTCGCGGCTCGATACCCACCGCACGCAAAAGCTCCGTTCCCAGACCAACGGAGGGAAGGACCGGCACCAGTTGACATACGAGCAGTTCGCTCGTATGTTGACGCTGATGGGGCCGAGCGATCTGTGGACGGTGGAACGCGCGGCGCGCCATTGGGGCGTGAGCGCGTCGCGCGCTCGCGCTATCCTGTCGAGCCGCCACATTCACCGGGTCAGCGGCTACCCCGCGCAGGCGATCAAGGCGGTCACCCTGCGCCAGGGTGCGCGCACCGACCTCAAAACCGCCAACCATCTCGTGCCGGCCGCACAAGCGTTCACCATGGCCGAGACGGGTGCCGCGATCGGAGAGACCGAAGATGAGCGGGCACGACTGCGCATTTTCTTCGAGTTCCTCCGCGGCGCCGATGAGACCGGGACATCCGCGCTCGATCTCATCGTTGACGAGCCCGCGCTGATCGGTGAGCACCGGTTCGATGCTTTGTTGGCCGCGGCTGCGGAATACATTTCGGCGCGCTGGGGCCGGCCTGGACCCTTGTGGTCGGTGAGTATCGAACGGTTTCTGGACACGGCCTGGTGGGTCAGCGACCTCCCGTCGGCACGAGCGTTTGCCGCCGTGTGGACGCCGGCGCCGTTCCGGCGCCGCGGCATTTACCTAGATCGCCACGACCTCACGAGCGATGGAGTGTGTGTCATGCCCGAACCGGTGTTCAACCGAACCGAGCTCCAGCGGGCGTTCACTGCCCTGGCGGCCAAGCTGGAACGCAGAGGCGTTGTCGGTCAGGTGCACGTTGTCGGCGGGGCGGCGATGCTACTCGCCTACAACTCCCGTGTCACCACTCGCGATATCGACGCGTTGTTCTCAACTGACGGGCCTATGCTCGAAGCGATTCGTGAGGTCGCTGACGAAATGGGTTGGCCGCGAACGTGGCTCAACAATCAGGCCAGCGGTTACGTCTCCCGCACACCAGGTGAAGGCGCCCCCGTTTTCGATCACCCATTCCTGCATGTCGTAGCCACACCCGCGCAGCACCTTCTCGCGATGAAAGTCGTTGCGGCACGCGGCGTGCGTGACGGCGAAGACATTCGCCTCCTGCTCGATCGGCTGCGAATCACCAGCGCGGCCGGCGTATGGGAGATTGTCGCACGCTACTTTCCCGCCGAAACCATCACCGACCGGTCGAGGCTCCTCGTCGAGGACCTCCTCAACCAATAGCAGACCACTAGCAGTGAAGCCGCGGCCGCCGCGCGCAGCACCCCAGTGTCATGGATTATCCATGATTCGGGCGTCCCCAATGCGAACCGCTTCTGTCAGTCGGGGCTGGGGTTTCACCACCCGTTTCACCGACCGCTGACCCCACCATAGGCTCGATACTGCCGGGGTGTCATCCCAAACCAGCGCCGGCACGACCGGTTGCGCGCGCTCTGCTCGGAATAGCCGAGCAGCACCGCGATTTGGCTCAGATACAACCCCGGTTGGGCGAGGTACCTTGCCGCTTGCGCACGGCGTTCGCGCTCGATGAGGTCATGGCACCGGAGGCCCTCGGCAGCCAAGCGCCGCTGCAGCGTTCGTGGGTGCATGTCGAGTTGGTCGGCGATGGCCTCGGCGCTGCATTGGCCGGTCGGCAGCAGGCGGCGGGCCAACCCGACGACCCGCTCGGAGAGCGTGGCATCGCTCGGAAGGTATTGGGATTCCAAATATTTCGTGGCGATGCGCTTGGTTTCCGGATCCGCATGGTCGATGGGCCTACCGGCGAGCCGGTGGTCCACCTCGAACCCGCACCATGTCCGGCCGAACCGAACGGTACAACCCAACGCTTCGCGGTAGGCGGCGTCGGTGCCCAGTTGCGCATGTCGGAACGAGAAAACGCGCGCCCGCGCCTGCGGTCCGCCCAGCAGGCGGATCATCCGGGCGGCGTTGGCCATGCTCAGCTCGTATCCCTGCAGCGGATAGGGAATCCCCGGTTCGGTCACCTCATAGCCGAACCGGACGTTGGACCGTGCGGTAGTTGATGAAACCGTCAGCGTCAGGGCGGGCGAATGGACGTAGAGGTAGCGACCGATCGCCTCCAGCCCGCCGAACAAGGTGGCAGCGTTGCGCGCGATCACCGCTACCGGGCCGAGAATGCCCAGGCCCTGCCAGCGTGCAAGGCGTAGTCCGAAGTCCGGGCAATCGAGCTCGGCGGCGCTGGCCTCCAGCATGCGCACGAACCCGGCCAGCGACATGAACGCGTCCTCTTGGTGTTCGATGCCCGGCGGGATGTCGAAGCGCCGCAGAAACGGCAGCGGGTCCGCGCCGAGCTCGCGCATCAGGTCGGTGTACCCCCACAGGTTGGTGGCGCGGATGAGGCTGCCCAGCTCCATCACCTCCTGTCGGAAAATGATAAAAGGCTGTCGCAAAGTGTCAATACGTGGCGGGGGTCCTCCACCATGCTGGAGCCATGAACCAGCATTTCGACGTCCTGATCATCGGCGCCGGCCTATCCGGCATCGGGACGGCCTGTCACGTGACGGCCGAGTTCCCCGACAAGACAATCGCCCTCCTGGAACGACGGGAGCGCCTGGGCGGCACCTGGGACTTGTTCCGCTACCCGGGAGTTCGTTCGGACTCCGACATGTTCACCTTCGGCTACAAGTTCCGCCCGTGGCGCCACGTGAAGGTGCTCGCCGACGGCGCGTCGATCCGGCAGTACATCGCCGACACCGCCACGGAGTTCGGCGTCGACGAGAAGATTCACTACGGCCTGAAGGTCAACACCGCCGAGTGGTCGAGCCGGCAGTGCCGTTGGACCGTCGCGGGCGTGCACGAGGCGACCGGCGAAACCCGGACCTACACCTGCGATTACCTCATCAGCTGCACCGGCTACTACAACTACGACGCGGGTTATCTGCCGGACTTCCCCGGCGTGCACCGGTTCGGCGGCCGGTGCGTGCACCCGCAGCACTGGCCCGAAGACCTCGATTATTCCGGCAAGAAGGTCGTCGTCATCGGCAGCGGCGCAACGGCGGTCACTTTGGTTCCGGCGATGGCCGGCTCCAACCCCGGCAGTGCCGCGCACGTGACGATGCTGCAGCGATCCCCGTCGTACATCTTCTCGCTGCCGGCGGTCGACAAGATCTCCGAAGTCCTGGGCCGCTTCCTGCCGGATCGCTGGGTCTACGAGTTTGGCCGCAGGCGCAACATCGCCATCCAGCGAAAGCTCTACCAGGCCTGCCGGCGCTGGCCCAAGCTGATGCGGCGATTGCTGCTGTGGGAGGTACGACGCCGCCTCGGCCGCTCCGTGGACATGAGCAACTTCACCCCGAACTACCTGCCGTGGGACGAGCGGTTGTGCGCCGTGCCCAACGGCGATCTGTTTAAGACGCTGGCCTCGGGCGCGGCGTCGGTGGTGACCGATCAGATCGAGACCTTCACCGAGAAGGGCATCCTGTGCAAGTCCGGCCGGGAGATCGAGGCCGACATCATCGTCACCGCGACCGGTCTGAACATCCAGATGCTGGGCGGGATGCGACTCATCGTGGACGGCGCCGAATACCAGCTGCCGGAGAAGATGACCTATAAGGGTGTGCTGCTGGAAAACGCCCCCAATCTGGCCTGGATCATCGGCTACACCAACGCGTCATGGACCCTGAAGTCCGACATCGCCGGCGCCTACCTGTGCCGGCTGCTGCGGCACATGGCCGACAACGGCTACACGGTGGCAACGCCGCGCGATGCGCAGGACTGCGCGCTGGACGTTGGCATGTTCGACCAGCTGAACTCCGGCTATGTGAAGCGCGGCCAGGACATCATGCCGCGCCAGGGCTCCAAGCATCCGTGGAGGGTGCTCATGCACTACGAGAAGGACGCCAAGATCCTGCTCGAAGACCCCATCGATGACGGCGTGCTGCACTTCGCCGCAGCGGCCCAAGACCACGCGGCGGCCTGAGCATCATGAACCTGCGCAAAAACGTCATCCGGTCCGTATTACGTGGTGCCCGGCCACTGTTCGCTTCCCGCCGGCTGGGTATTGCCGGCCGTCGAGTCCTGCTGGCGACGCTGACGGCCGGCGCGCGCGCCCCCAAGGGCACCCGCTTTCAGCGCGTCAGCATCGCCGGTGTCCCGGTCCAGCGGGTGCAACCCCCCCATGCGGCAACCAGCGGGACGCTGATCTACCTGCACGGCGGTGCCTACGCCCTGGGCAGCGCCCGGGGCTACCGCGGCCTGGCCGCCCAGCTCGCGGCGGCGGCCGGAATGACGGCGCTGGTCCCCGACTACACCCGCGCACCGCACGCCCACTATCCAGTGGCCCTCGAAGAGATGGCTGCGGTGTACACCCGCTTGCTCGACGACGGGCTCGACCCGAAAACGACCGTCATCGCCGGTGATTCGGCTGGCGGAGGGTTGACCCTGGCGCTGGCCATGGCGCTGCGCGATCGCGGCATCCAGGCCCCGGCCGCACTCGGCCTGATCTGCCCGTGGGCCGATCTCGCCGTCGACATCGAAGCGACGCGACCGGCGCTGCGCGATCCGCTCATTCTTCCGTCGATGTGCACCGAATGGGCGCCGCGCTACGTAGGGTCCTCCGATCCGCGGCTGCCCGGTATCTCCCCGGTCTACGGCGACATGAGCGGCCTGCCGCCCATCGTCATGCAGACCGCGGGCGACGATCCGATCTGCGTCGACGCGGACAAGATCGAAACCGCCTGCGCCGCTTCGAAAACAAGCATCGAGCATCGCCGGTTCGCGGGCATGTGGCACGACTTCCATCTGCAGGTCAGTCTGCTCCCCGAAGCCCGCGACGCGATCGCCGACCTCGGGGCAAGGCTGCGCGGCCACCTCCACCAATCGCAGGGACAACCACGGGGAGTAGTCAAATGAGCTCATTCGAAGGCAAGGTCGCCGTCATCACCGGGGCCGGCTCGGGCATCGGCAGAGCGTTGGCACTCAACCTCTCCGAGAAGCGCGCAAAGCTTGCCCTTTCCGATGTCGACACCGACGGGCTGGCCAAAACCGTGCGCCTGGCTCAAGCGCTCGGCGCGCAGGTGAAGTCGGACCGGCTCGACGTCGCCGAACGCGAGGCGGTGCTGGCCCACGCCGACGCCGTCGTCGCACATTTCGGCACCGTGCACCAGGTCTACAACAACGCCGGCATCGCGTACAACGGCAACGTCGACAAGTCGGAGTTCAAGGACATCGAGCGCATCATCGACGTCGACTTCTGGGGCGTCGTCAACGGCACCAAAGCCTTTCTGCCGCACGTGATTGCCTCCGGCGACGGACACATCGTCAACATCTCCAGCCTGTTCGGGCTGATCGCGGTGCCCGGGCAAAGCGCCTACAACGCGGCCAAGTTCGCGGTGCGCGGCTTCACCGAGGCGCTGCGCCAGGAGATGCTGGTCGCCAGGCATCCGGTCAAGGTGACGTGCGTGCATCCCGGCGGCATCAAAACCGCCGTCGCGCGCAACGCCACCGTGGCCGACGGCGAGGACCAGCAGACGTTCGCGGAGTTCTTCGACCGCCGGCTGGCGCTGCATTCGCCGGAGATGGCCGCCAAAACCATCGTCAACGGAGTCGCCAAGGGCCAGGCCCGCGTCGTGGTCGGCCTGGAGGCCAAAGCCGTCGATGTGCTCGCGCGCATCATGGGCTCGTCGTATCAGCGGCTGGTTGCCGCCGGCGTCGCCAAGTTCTTCCCCTGGGCCAAGTAGGCCCATAGAGTTCTAGAAAGGGACACCACGATGAAAACCACCGCGGCGGTACTGTTCGAGGCGGGCAAACCGTTCGAGCTGATGGAGCTCGATCTCGACGGGCCGGGTCCGGGCGAGGTGTTGGTCAAATACACCGCCGCCGGGCTGTGCCATTCCGACCTGCACCTCACCGATGGTGATTTACCACCGCGGTTCCCGATCGTGGGCGGCCACGAAGGGTCCGGGGTCATCGAGGAGGTGGGTGCCGGCGTCACCAGGGTCAAGCCCGGAGACCACGTGGTGTGCAGCTTCATCCCGAACTGCGGGACTTGCCGCTACTGCTGCACCGGCCGGCAGAACCTGTGCGACATGGGGGCCACCATCCTGGAGGGCTGCATGCCGGACGGCAGTTTCCGATTCCATTCCCAGGGAACAGATTTCGGCGCCATGTGCATGCTGGGCACGTTCGCCGAGCGGGCCACCGTCTCGCAGCATTCGGTGGTGAAGGTGGACGACTGGCTGCCACTGGAAACCGCGGTGCTGGTGGGCTGCGGCGTGCCGTCCGGTTGGGGCACCGCGGTCAATGCCGGAAACCTGCGGGCCGGCGACACCGCCGTCATCTACGGCGTCGGCGGCCTGGGCATCAACGCGGTCCAGGGCGCGACCGCCGCCGGCTGTAAGTACGTCGTGGTGGTGGACCCGGTGGCTTTCAAGCGCGAGACCGCGCTCAAGTTCGGCGCCACCCATGCCTTCGCCGACGCCGCCAGCGCGGCGGCCAAGGTCGACGAACTCACCTGGGGGCAGGGCGCCGACGCGGCGCTGATCCTGGTGGGCACCGTCGACGACGAGGTGGTCTCGGCCGCGACCGCGGTGATCGGCAAGGGCGGCACCGTCGTCATCACCGGGCTGGCGGACCCGGCCAAACTCACCGTGCACGTCTCCGGAACCGATTTGACGCTGCACGAGAAAACGATCAAGGGCTCGCTGTTCGGTTCCTGCAATCCGCAATACGACATCGTGCGGCTGCTGCGCCTCTACGACGCCGGCCAGCTGATGCTGGACGAACTCGTGACCACCACCTACAACCTCGAACAGGTGAACCAGGGCTACCAGGATCTGCGGGACGGCAAGAACATTCGGGGCGTGATCGTGCACTGACCAGCTTCCACCAACCACGAATCCAGAGAGGACGATGATGCGCAGGCTCAACGGCGTTGACGCGCTGATGCTGTATCTCGACGGCGGCAGCGCCTACAACCACACCCTCAAGATCAGCGTGCTCGACCCGTCGACCGACCCGGACGGCTGGTCGTGGCCGAAGGCGCGGCAGATGTTCGAGGAGCGCGCCCACCTGCTTCCGGTCTTCCGGCTGCGGTACCTGCCCACACCGCTGGGCCTGCATCACCCGATCTGGGTCGAGGATCCCGAATTCGACCTCGACGCGCACGTGCGCCGGGTCGTCTGTCCCGCCCCGGGCGGGATGGCGGAATTCTGCGCGCTCGTCGAGCAGATCTACGCCCACCCGCTGGATCGCGACCGCCCGCTGTGGCAGACCTGGGTGGTCGAGGGCCTCGACGGCGGCCGCGTCGCCCTGGTCACGCTGCTGCACCACGCCTACTCCGACGGCGTCGGCGTGCTGGACATGCTCGCCGTGTTCTACAACGACACGCCTGACGAGGCCCCCGTGGTTGCGCCCCCGTGGGAGCCGCCGCCGCTGCCGTCCACCCGGCAACGCCTCGGTTGGGCCCTGCGGGACCTGCCCTCCAGGCTCGGCAAGATCGCGCCGACCGTGCGGGCCGTTCGTGATCGGGTGCGCATCGAACGGGAGTTCGCCAAAGACGGCGACCGGCGCGTCCCGCCCACGTTCGACCGCTCCGCACCGCCGGGCCCGTTTCAGCGCGGGCTGTCGCGCAGCCGGCGGTTCTCCTGCGAATCGTTCCCGCTCGCCGAGGTTCGCGAGGTGAGCAAGACGCTGGGCGTCACCATCAACGACGTCTTTTTGGCGTGTGTGGCCGGTGCCGTTCGTCGCTATCTGGAGCGTTGCGGCTCCCCTCCCACCGACGCGATGGTGGCCACGATGCCGCTCGCGGTCACCCCGGCGGCCGAGCGCGCCCACCCCGGCAACTACTCGTCGGTCGACTACGTCTGGCTACGCGCCGACATCGCCGACCCGCTCGAGCGGCTACACGCGACCCACCTCGCCGCCGAGGCCACCAAGCAGCACTTCGCCCAGACCAAGGACGCCGACGTCGGCGCGGTGGTCGAGCTGCTGCCGGAACGCCTCATCTCGGGCCTGGCGCGTGCCAACGCGCGCACCAAGGGCCGCTTCGACACCTTCAAGAACGTGGTCGTGTCCAACGTGCCGGGGCCGCGTGAGCCGCGGTATCTCGGCCGCTGGCGCGTCGACCAGTGGTTTTCCACCGGGCAGATCTCCCACGGCGCCACGCTCAACATGACCGTCTGGAGCTATTGCGACCAGTTCAACCTGTGCGTAATGGCCGACGCAGTCGCGGTTCGGAACACCTGGGAATTGGTCGGCGGCTTCCGCGCCTCGCACGAGGAGCTGCTCGCGGCGGCCCGTGCCCAAGCCACGCCCAAGGAGATGGCCACATGACCCGCATCAATCCGATCGATCTGTCCTTCCTGCTGCTGGAGCGGGCCAACCGGCCCAACCACATGGCCGCCTACACGATCTTCGAAAAGCCGAAAGGACAGAAATCGTCGTTCGGGCCGCGCCTGTTCGATGCCTACCGGCACAGCCAGGCGGCCAAGCCCTTCAATCACAAGCTGAAATGGCTGGGCACAGATGTTGCGGCGTGGGAAACCGTCGAGCCCGACATGGGCTATCACATTCGACACCTCGCCCTGCCCGCACCGGGTTCCATGCAGCAGTTCCACGAAACGGTCTCGTTCCTCAACACCGGCCTGCTCGATAGGGGCCACCCGATGTGGGAGTGCTACATCATCGACGGCATCGAGCGCGGCCGGATCGCGATCCTGCTCAAGGTGCACCACGCGCTCATCGACGGTGAAGGCGGCCTGCGCGCGATGCGCAACTTCCTCTCCGATTCACCGGACGACACGACGCTGGCCGGTCCCTGGATGTCGGCGCAGGGCGCCGACCGGCCACGGCGCACCCCCGCCACGGTGTCGCGCAGGGCGCAACTGCAAGGACAACTGCAAGGAATGATCAAGGGGCTGACCAAGCTGCCGAGCGGCCTGTTCGGCGTCAGCGCGGACGCGGCGGACCTTGGTGCGCAGGCACTGAGCCTCAAGGCGCGCAAGGCGTCCCTGCCCTTCACGGCGCGACGCACTCTGTTCAACAACACGGCGAAATCGGCGGCGCGCGCGTACGGGAACGTCGAGTTGCCGCTCGCCGACGTCAAGGCCCTGGCCAAGGCGACCGGCACCTCGGTCAACGACGTGGTGATGACGGTCATCGACGACGCGCTGCACCACTACCTCGCCGAACACCAGGCGTCCACCGACCGGCCGCTGGTGGCGTTCATGCCGATGTCGCTGCGTGAGAAGTCGGGCGAGGGCGGTGGCAACCGGGTGAGCGCCGAACTGGTCCCGATGGGTGCACCCAAGGCGAGTCCCGTTGAGCGCCTTAAGGAAATCAACGCGGCGACCACACGCGCGAAGGACAAAGGGCGCGGCATGCAAACGACGTCCCGCCAGGCCTACGCGCTGCTACTGCTCGGCAGCCTGACGGTGGCGGACGCCCTGCCCCTGCTCGGCAAGTTGCCGAGCGCGAATGTGGTGATATCAAACATGAAGGGGCCCACCGAGCAGCTCTACCTTGCCGGTGCGCCGCTGGTGGCGTTCAGTGGCCTGCCCATCGTGCCGCCGGGCGCCGGGCTTAACGTCACCTTCGCCAGCATCAACACCGCGCTGTGCATCGCCATCGGCGCGGCACCGGAAGCCGTGCACGAACCCTCCCGGCTGGCCGAACTCATGCAACGGGCATTCACCGAGCTCCAAACCGAAGCCGGCACAACGAGTCCCACAACATCGAAGTCGAGAACCCCATGAAGAACATTGGCTGGATGCTCAGACAACGCGCGACCGTCTCGCCGCGGCTGCAAGCCTACGTCGAGCCGTCCACCGACGTCCGGATGACCTACGCGCAGATGAACGCGCTGGCGAACCGGTGCGCCGACGTGCTCACCGCGCTGGGGATCGCCAAGGGCGACCGCGTGGCATTGCTGATGCCCAACAGCGTCGAGTTCTGTTGCCTGTTCTATGGCGCGGCCAAGCTCGGCGCGGTAGCGGTCCCTATCAACACCCGCCTCGCCGCACCCGAGGTGAGTTTCATCCTGTCCGACAGCGGCAGCAAGGTGGTGATCTACGGTGCGCCGTCGGCGCCGGTGATCGACGCCATCAGGGCGCAGGCCGACCCTCCGGGCACGGTCACCGACTGGATAGGCGCCGACTCGTTGGCCGAACGCCTGAGGTCGGCGGCCGCAGACGAGCCGGCGGTCGAATGCGGCGGCGATGACAACTTGTTCATCATGTACACCTCGGGCACCACCGGACATCCCAAGGGAGTGGTGCATACCCACGAATCGGTGCATTCGGCGGCCAGTTCCTGGGCCTCGACGATCGACGTGCGCTACCGCGACCGCCTGCTGCTACCGCTGCCGATGTTCCACGTGGCGGCGTTGACGACGGTCATCTTCAGCGCCATGCGCGGCGTCACGCTGATCTCGATGCCGCAGTTCGATGCGACGAAGGTGTGGTCACTGATCGTCGAGGAGCGGGTCTGTATCGGTGGCGCCGTGCCGGCGATCCTCAACTTCATGCGCCAGGTGCCCGAGTTCGCCGAACTCGACGCGCCCGACTTCCGCTACTTCATCACCGGTGGCGCGCCCATGCCGGAGGCCCTGATCAAGATCTATGCCGCCAAGAACATCGAGGTCGTGCAGGGTTACGCGCTCACCGAATCCTGTGGCGGCGGCACCCTGCTGCTCAGCGAAGACGCGCTGCGCAAAGCCGGCTCGGCCGGACGCGCCACCATGTTCACCGACGTGGCCGTGCGCGGTGACGACGGCGTGATCCGCGAGCACGGCGAAGGCGAAGTCGTGATCAAGTCCGACATCCTGCTCAAGGAATACTGGAATCGCCCGGAGGCCACCCGCGACGCTTTCGACAACGGTTGGTTCCGGACCGGCGACATCGGCGAAATCGATGATGAGGGCTATCTTTACATCAAGGACCGGCTGAAGGACATGATCATTTCCGGCGGCGAGAACGTCTACCCGGCCGAGATCGAAAGTGTGATCATCGGCGTTCCCGGGGTCAGCGAGGTGGCGGTCATCGGCTTGCCCGACGAGAAGTGGGGCGAGATCGCCGCCGCCATCGTCGTTGCCGACCAGAACGAGGTCAGCGAGCAGCAGATCGTCGAGTACTGCGGAACCAGGCTCGCACGCTACAAGCTGCCCAAGAAGGTGATCTTCGCCGAGGCCATCCCCCGCAACCCGACCGGCAAGATCCTCAAAACGGTGCTGCGCGAACAGTATTCGGCGACGGTGCCGAAGTGATGCACGGCCCGAGCCGCTAGGACGGCGCGAGCCGCACGATGCCGGGAACGAGGTAGCGCGCAACGTACGCACGCAGCCCCTCGTCGTCATCGAGCGGGATCGGGCCCTCCGGCGCAGCGACCGGTAATCCGTTGCCGTTGAGTGTGTTTGAGTTGCCCGTTCATGCGGCGGCGCTCGTCGATCTCCTCTTGCACCAGGGCCTCGACCGCCAGCCGCGAGCCGGTGATCCGGTCGTAGCTTCGGGTCCAGCGGCCGCCGCGGCTTGTCGCCCCATGCGGTTTGGATCACCCGCCGCGTGCTGCGGCTGGTGTCCAGCCAGGCGATTGCCCGCGCTCGCACCCGCTCGGCGCGCGGGTTGTCGGCGACCCCGAAGATGACCTCGGCGACGATGTCGAGCGCGATCGGGCCGGCGCGGTCTCGGAAACGGACCTCCTCGCCCATTGGCCAGGTGGCGAGCGCCTTTCGGTCACGCGTTCCATGGCCCGCTCGTAGGACCTCAGCGCCTTTCCGCGGAAGGGCGGGCTGGCGTAGCGCCGGTCGGCGCGGTGCCTTCCATGCTGACCAGCGTGTGCTCGCCGAAGATCGCGTGGTGAGCCGGTCCATCGCCGGGGTCAGCTGAAGGACCGAGTTGCTCGCCGTGAAGACCCTCTTCACGTCTTCGGGATTGGGTCACGCACAGCGCGTCGACGGCTCCAGGCACGTTGAACAGGAAGCGATCAACCGAGTTTTGTGGTGCGCGCGTAAAACCGCTGGGGGCCAGCCAGTATTCGGCTCCAAATGCGATCGAGGATAGGCGCACCCGGGGCCTCCATCGGGACTCTTCGAACTACCACCGCTCACCTTGCAGTGCGACTACCAAGCCCGCCGACGTGTCTGCGGCGCAGTATTCTTCACGCACCTGGCCCGCGTACTCCCCGACCCAGCAAAGGAGTCCAGGAATGACATGGCAGATCGTGTTCGTCGTGATATGCGTGATCGTCGCCGGCGTCGCGGCATTGTTCTGGCGACTCCCCTCCGATGACACGACGCGCAGCCGGGCCAAAACAGTGACAATAGCCGCCGTGGCAGCGGCGGCCGTGTTCTTCTTCTTGGGCTGTTTCACCATCGTTGGCACCCGCCAGTTCGCGATTATGACCACCTTCGGCCGTCCCACCGGCGTAAGCCTGAACAACGGCTTCCACGGCAAGTGGCCCTGGCAGATGACCCATCCCATGGATGGTGCGGTGCAGATCGACAAGTACGTCAAGGAAGGCAACACCGATCAGCGCATCACGGTGCGGCTGGGCAATCAATCCACCGCGCTGGCAGACGTCAGCATCCGCTGGCAACTCAAGCAGGCCGCTGCCCCGGAACTGTTCCAGCAGTACAAGACCTTCGACAACGTGCGCGTCAACCTGATCGAGCGCAACCTCTCGGTGGCGCTCAACGAGGTGTTCGCCGGCTTCAACCCGCTGGACCCGCGAAACCTCGACGTGTCCCCGCTGCCTTCGCTGGCCAAGCGCGCCGCCGACATCCTGCGCCAGGACGTGGGCGGGCAGGTCGACATTTTCGATGTCAATGTGCCCACCATCCAGTACGACCAGAGCACCGAGGACAAGATCAACCAGCTCAACCAGCAGCGCGCGCAGACCTCGATCGCCCTGGAAGCACAGCGAACTGCCGAGGCCCAGGCCAAGGCCAACGAGATCCTGTCCCGCTCGATCAGCGACGACCCCAACGTGGTGGTGCAGAACTGCATTACGGCCGCGATCAACAAGGGAATCAGCCCGCTGGGTTGCTGGCCGGGAAGCTCAGCGCTACCCACCATCGCAGTGCCGGGACGGTAACCGCGAAGATTGACCCCATGCCGATCCCCTTTGCCGATGGGATGCTCAGCCGGCTGGGTCGCCGCGGGGCAGCGCTCGACCTGATCGAGGAGTTCGAGGACGAGTCCGGGGAGCCCCCCGCATCCCTGAGCCCCGCCGACCTGCTGGCCGCCGAACCGGCCCTGCTGCTGCAGAAGATGGAGAACCGCCTCGTCCGGCACCACCTAGCCAATCCGGACGTGTTGAGCGGCGAACAGCTGCGCAAGCTGCGCTACATCCTCAATTTCGCCAGGCTGGCCGACTTCGAACCGGGGGCCGCGGGGCCGGGCGGAAGCCGCGGTCGCGGGGACATCTCGGTGGGCGGCCAAGTCGCGCCTTGGCGGTCCCGGGTCGTCGACGCGTTGTACGCACCGCTGCGCGAGGAGCCCGATCCGGTCACGGCGCTGGAGGGCGCGAAAGACGTGCTGGCGACGCTGGTCGACGACCAGGACGATCAGCGTCGAGTGCTCATCGAGCGCCACGGCAGCGACTTCTCCGCGACGGAACTCGACGCCGAGGTCGGCTACAAGAAGCTGGTGACCGTCCTCGGCGGCGGCGGGGGCGCGGGCTTCGTCTACATCGGCGGCATGCAACGGCTGCTGGCGGCCGGCCAGGTGCCCGACTACATGATCGGCTCGTCGTTCGGGTCGATCATCGGCAGCCTGGTGGCCCGTGAACTGCCGGTGCCGATCGACGAGTACGCCGAGTGGGCCAAAACGGTGTCCTACCGCGCCATCCTGGGCCCGGAGCGGCGGCGCAGCCGCCACGGGTTGGCCGGAATGTTCACCCTGCGCTTCGACCAGTTCGCCCATACCCTGCTCAGCCGTGCGGACGGCGAACGGATGCGCATGTCGGATCTGGCAATCCCGTTCGATGTCGTCGTCGCCGGTGTGCGCAGGCAGCCTTATGCGGCGCTGCCGTCCAGGTTCCGCCATCGCGAGCGGTCTACACTGACGTTGCGGTCGCTGCCGTTTCTGCCGATCGGTATCGGCCCGTGGGTGGCGGCACGCATGTGGCAAGTCGCGGCCTTCATCGACTTGCGGGTGGTCAAGCCGATCGTCATCAGCGCCGACGGCGCGACACGCGACGTCAACGTCGTTGACGCGGCGTCTTTCTCGTCGGCCATCCCCGGTGTGCTGCACCACGAAACCAGCGACCCGCGGATGCTGCCAATCCTCGACGAGTTGTGCGCCGACCAGGACGTCGCGGCGATGGTCGACGGCGGCGCGGCCAGCAACGTCCCGGTCGAATTGGCGTGGGAGCGGGTCCGCGACGGGCGGCTCGGCACCCGCAACGCGTGTTATCTGGCGTTCGACTGCTTCCATCCGCACTGGGACCCCCGACATCTGTGGCTGGTACCGATCACCCAGGCGGTCCAGCTGCAGATGGTGCGCAACCTGCCCTACGCCGACCACCTCGTCCGATTCGAGCCGACGCTGTCGCCGGTGAACCTGGCGCCGTCCGCGGCGGCCATCGACCGGGCTTGCCGGTGGGGGCGCGACAGCGTCGAACCGGCGATTGCGGTGACATCGGCGCTGCTGGAGCCGACGTGGTGGGAAGGCGACAGGCCCCCCGCCGCCGAACCCAAGGAACGCACAAAGTCGGCGGCCTCGTCGATGAGCGCCGTGATGGCCGCGATTCAGGCGCCCACGGGCCGGTTTCGGCGATGGCGAAGCCGCCACCTGACCTAGCGACGGCTACAGGGAACGCGACCTCGGCGGTCGAAAGCAAACCAGGTGCACAAGTGCAACAACAACGATTCCGATCACCAACCCAGTCGCCGCGCACGCCGCGGTGCTGACCAACCAGGTCAGCGCGCCACCAGCAGACCCCACCAGGTGGTCATCTAGGTGGTGAACCAGGCGGTACGGGGCGTGCCAGCCGAGGTGGTCGCTGCCCACAAGCACTATGTGGCCGCCCACCCAGAGCATGGCTCCCATCCCGACCGCTGACAGCGCCGATAGCAGTTTGGGCATCCCCGCGACCAGGCCCCCGCCGATCCGCTGCCCGAATCGGGACGCGGTCTGGGTGAGGCGCAGGCCGACGTCGTCCATTTGGACGATGACGGCGACGACACCGTACACCGCGGCGGTGATGACGAGGGCGACGATGACGAGGACGATGAGGCGCGGCACGAATGGCTGGTCGGCCACCTCGTTGAGGGCGATCACCATGATCTCGGCGGATAGGATGAAGTCGGTCCGGATCGCCCCGGCCACCAGCTCGCGTTCGGCGACCTGCGGCGCGGCGTCGTGGCCACGGCCGCCGATGACGCCGCACACCTTTTCGGCGCCCTCGTAGCACAGATACGTGGCGCCCAACATCAGCAGCGGGGTCAACAGCCACGGCACGAGCTGGCTGAGCAGCAATGCACCGGGAAGGATGAGCAGCAGCTTGTTGCGCACCGACCCGATCGCGATGCGTTTGATGATCGGCAGCTCACGCTCAGCGGTGATCCGGTGGACGTATTGCGGCGTCACCGCCGTGTCGTCAATGACCACTCCCGCAGCCTTTGCCGTCGCACGACCGGCGGCGGCGCCGATGTCGTCAATCGAGGCGGCGGCCAGCCGTGCAAGAACCGCGACATGGTCCAGCAGTCCGAACAGACCGCCGCTCATCGCGACTCCGCCATCACGATCGAGGTTACCGTCTGCCGTCGTTGTCGCCAGCGGTGCCGTAGAGCCCGCCGGGTCGCAGCGCTCGCAGAGCCACCCGGCCCCCCGGGTCTTCAGCGGTGGCGGGCACGACCGCGACGCAATCGGCACCGGCATCCGCGTAGGCGCGGAGCCGGGCCGCCACTCGATCGGGGCTACCCAACGCACACACCCGGTCGAGCAGTTCGCTGGGGACAGCGACCGCCAGTTCGCGGCGAGTAGCCCGGGACCGCGCGCTACGGACCAGGCCGTCGAAACCCAGCGCGCTGAACATTTCGCCATAGCCGGGCGGGGCGAGGTACACCGCCAGCTGAGCTGCCAGCTGGGAGTGCGCGGCCGCACCGGGGTTGACGGCGACCGGCACCCACACCGTGAGGCGCGGCGCGGCACGGCCGGCCGCGGCGGCTGCGCTGTCGATCGCCGCACGAACCCGCCCGACACGGAACGGCGATGCCAGGTTGAGCACGACCTCATCGGCGTGCTGCGCGGCCAGGCGAATCATGCCAGGTCCAAACGCCCCCAACGCAATTCGCGTATCGGGCGCCGCACCGCGCAGCCGGAATCCGCGGCTGTTGACGTGACGGCCGCTGTATTCGACCCGCGCACCGGTAAATATCGACCGCAGGCATTCGATGGTTTCGCGCATGACCGGCACGTGGTGCGCCCAAGGTCGGCCATGCCAGCCGGCCACGATCGCCGGACTGGAAGCTCCCAGCGCGAGGTCAACCCGACAGCCGGTGAGAGAAGCGACCGAACTGACCCCTAGCGCCAGCCCCACCGGACCGCGAACGCCGACGGCTAGCGGTCCGACCTTCAGCGTCATGTTTGGCGTGCGGAGCCCGATCGAGGTCGCGAGCGCGAACGCATCGTAGGTCGCCATTTCGCCGATCCACAGCGCAGCGAAACCCGTGTCAGCGGCCGCGAGCGCGACATCGGTTGCCTCGTGGTCGGGGCGGTCAAGCCAGAACGGTAGGGCGACTTCGATATCGGTCATAGCATCGACACGTCGGCCGGCTGGTCGAGCAGGACACGCCCGGGCAGTTCGCGTGATGCCTCGTTGACCTGGAAATGGGCGGTAGCGGTGAATGCGTCGCGGAACCGGCGCTGCAGCGGTGCGTTGTCGTAGATGGCGGTGCCGCCCGCCAGATCATACATGCTGCGCACCACGTCGGCCGAGGTCCGTACCGCGTGCGTGGCCGCCAACCGCAGCCGGTTGCGCATCGTCACCGGTACCGCCTCGGCATCGTGGCTGACCTGCCAGGCCGCCTCGATTACCTCGTAGAACAGGGCGCGGGCGGCGCCCAGCGCCGACTCGGCGGTTGCCGCCGCGGCTTGGGTCGCCGAACGTTCCGCCAAGGTCCGAGTGGACCCAAGCCCTTTCTTGCCGCCGGCCAGCTCGACCAGATCGTCAATCGCGGCGCGCGCATTGCCCAACGCAGCCGCGCCAATCGACAACGCGAAAAATCCAAACACCGGAAAGCGATACAGCGGCCGGTCCACGATTGGTCCGTCAAACACCGAGAACACGCGATCAGCGGGCACGAAGACGTCGTCGGCAACGCAGTCGTGGCTGCCGGTGCCACGCAAACCCAATGTGTGCCAAGTGTCGAGGACCTGCAGCTCGTCCTTGTTCAGCGCGACGACCGACGGCACTTGCCGGTCGTCGACGAAGCAGCCGGCGAACATGATGTCCGCGTGGTTGATCCCGCTGCAAAACGGCCAGCGTCCGGACACCACGACACCGCCGTCGACGGACCGGGCCGTGCCACGTGGCGCCCACACCCCCGCCGCGACACCCCGCCCCCCGCCGAACATTTCCTCGCGGCTGCGCGCCGGCAGGTAGGCGACCAGCAGGGCACTGGTAATCGCGATCGACACACACCATCCCGCTGACGCGTCACCACGCGCCACCGCCTCGGCGCACCGCAGCGCCCGCCCGGGTGCCAGCTCCGGCGCCGCAACCTCACGCGGCATGGTGGCGCGCAGCAAGCCGGCCTCGCGCAGCCGGGTCACCAGCTCGTCTGGCAGCCGACGATCGCGCTCGATTTCCGCGGATCGCGCTCGGGCCCACCGCGCGATCTTCTCGGCGAGGATCTCGATCTCGGTTTCGCTTTGGTTCACGGGCGGCTCCTGATGACGGTGGCGGTTCAATGAAGTTACCACCCTTGGTTCAGTCATTGAACCAGGTACAGTTGGTGGACCATGGCCGTTTCCGATCTATCCCACCGCTTCGAAGGGGAGTCGGTCGGCCGGGCGCTCGAGCTAGTCGGTGAACGCTGGACGCTGCTTATCCTGCGTGAGGCGTTCTTCGGGGTGCGGCGGTTCGGTCAGCTCGCGCGGAACCTTGGCATTCCGCGGCCCACGCTGTCCTCGCGGCTGCGGATGCTCGTCGAGGTGGGTCTTTTTGACCGGGTGCCATATTCCTCCGACCCCGAGCGACACGAGTACCGGCTCACCGAAGCGGGCCGCGATCTGTTCGCCGCGATCGTCGTCCTCATGCAGTGGGGGGATGAGTACTTGCCACGCCCAGAAGGACCACCGATCAAGCTGCGCCACCACACCTGCGGCGAGCACGCCGACCCACGCCTGATCTGTACCCACTGCGGCGAGGAGATCACCGCGCGCAATGTGACACCTGAACCGGGGCCGGGCTTTAAAGCCAAGCTGGCGTCCTCATAACGATTCCCAACCTCAAATTGTTGCGAATCGATAATGCAAGCCGAACCACGTCGCCGAACAAGGCCGTACACCTTGGCCGGGAAACTATCGTCATTTTGTGCACCGTCGAACGGCCCTGAAGCTCCCGCTGCTGCTGGCGGCAGGCACGGTGCTGGGCCAAGCGCCGCGGGCCGCCGCCGGAGAACCAGGCCGGTGGTCGGCCGACCGCGCACATCGCTGGTATCAAGCGCACGGCTGGCTCGTCGGTGCAAACTACATCACCTCGAACGCCATCAACCAGCTCGAGATGTTCCAGCCAGGCACATACGATCCCCGGCGCATCGACAACGAGCTGGGCCTTGCGCGGTTTCACGGGTTCAACACCGTGCGAGTCTTCCTCCACGACCTGCTGTGGGCCCAAGACGCGCCCGGTTTCCAAACCCGGCTCGCGCAGTTCGTCGCCATCGCGGCGCGATACCACATCAAACCGCTCTTTGTCCTGTTCGACTCCTGCTGGGACCCGCTCCCCAGACCGGGTCGGCAGCGGGCGCCAAGGGCTGGGGTGCACAACTCCGGGTGGGTGCAAAGTCCGGGTGCTGAACGCCTCGATGACCGCCGCTATGCCAGCACGCTGTACAACTACGTCACGGGTGTGTTGGGCCAATTCCGCAACGACGATCGCGTGTTGGGTTGGGACCTGTGGAATGAACCCGACAATCCCGCGCGCGTGTATCGCAAGGTGGAAAGGAAAGACAAGCTCGAGCGCGTCGCGGAGCTCCTCCCCCAAGTGTTCCGATGGGCCCGCACGGTCGATCCGGTTCAACCGCTGACCAGTGGTGTCTGGCAAGGGAATTGGGGAGATCCCGGACGCCGCAGCACCATCAGCGCCATTCAACTCGACAACGCCGACGTGATCACCTTCCACAGTTACGCCGCGCCGGCCGAATTCGAGGGCCGCATCGCTGAGCTCGCTCCGTTGCAGCGGCCAATCCTGTGCACCGAGTACCTGGCGCGGTCCCAAGGCAGCACTGTCGAGGGAATCCTGCCGATTGCTAAGCGGCACAACGTTGGTGCGTTCAATTGGGGTTTGGTGGCGGGAAAGACTCAGACCTATTTGCCGTGGGATTCGTGGGATCACCCCTACCGCGCGCCCCCGAAGGTGTGGTTTCACGACCTGCTACACCCCAACGGCCGGCCGTATCGGGACGGCGAAGTTCAAACGATTCGGAAGCTGAACGGGATGCCGAGCCAGGACTAGGCTTTCCCCAGCCCGCATTGGGCGCGGCTCGCCGAATGCGAGCCCGACACCTACTGAAAACCATGTGCGCGGTCGGCCTGGCGGAACCGGATCAGGCGGCGATACCGAGTTGCTGGTTAATCTGCGGCCAGGACAGCAAACCCCAGGGGGTGAGCAGTATCCAGTCGTGGATTTGCCAGGGGGCCAGTACGAAGCTGAACGGCGCTCCTTGGACTACGGCTGTGTGCTCGAGGACAACCGCTTGTTGTGCGAGCGGATCAAGCGAGCCCGAATAGACATACGTCGGCGGAAGACCGTTCAGCGACCCATACAGCGGACTGACCAGCGGGTCGTTGACCGCAAGATTGCCTGCCCACGCCTGGCTGATCTGCCAGGTCCCCACATCGAGCCACGGGGACAGCAACACCATGGACGACGGTACTGGGTTGCCCTGGCTCACCATGTATTGGGCGGCCGCCAGTGCGAGGTTGCCGCCCGCGGAGTCCCCGACCACGCTGACGTTGGAGACCCCGTGTTGCGCGATTTGCGTGGAGATGAGCCCGGCCATCGCCGGTACTACCGTCCCGGCAGTGCCTCCTTCCTGCACCAACGGGTAAATCGGCACTTGCACGGTCGCGCCGGTCTGGTAAGCCGTCACCGAGTAGTTGAGCCAGTGGAAGATTGACGGCGGCAGGATAAACGCGCCGCCGTGAATGGCAACCACGTATTCGCCGGTTGGATGAGCCGGCGTGATCTGCACGACGCTCATCCCGTCATAGGTGGTGTACTGGACCGTCTGTCCCAGCAGCGAGTTCAGCAACGGCGGTGGGGAGTTGCCAAGAAACCACGACAGCGGCGGTATGTCGCTGGCAATGAGCGCTAAAAGTGGATTGTTTGGGATTGCAAAGTGAGTTTCGAGCGCAGACAAACTCAGCAGGGGTTTCACCGGCCACAGCGAAGCGATGTCGAATCCGGCAGCCCCTGACGGCGTGCCGGTGAAGATCCCTGCCTGCGCCGCCGCGAAAGGCGGAACCTGCGTGAATCCGGCGGCCAGCGCCGTGGGGGCCCGCTGAATTTCCTGGTGAATCGTGGCAAAACCGTTCCCGATACCGCTGGCGAATTCACTCTGCAACAGCGAAGCGTTGGCCAGCTCGGCGGCGGCATACCCCTTGGCCGCGCCTGTCAATGCCTGCACAAACCGCTCATGAAACACCGCAAGCTGTGCGCTAAGAGCTTGATAGTCCTGACCATGGGCGGAAAACAAAGCCGCGATCGCGGCTGACACCTCGTCCTCGGCAGCGGCTAATACCGTCGTGGTGGCACCCGCGACACCCTGGCTCGCCGTCGCGACCACCGAACCAATCGAAGCCACGTCTGTGGCCGCGGCGGACATCACCTCCGGCAACGCAACAACATAAGACACCACGCCGCTCCCGCCACCTCACGGCAACTTCCCCAGTTGCCCAGCCACTACCGATCGCCGAGTAGCCGGAGCTTATGCCCACGCCGAGTAGTCACGTGCCAGTTTGCGCGAATTCCCAAAGTTAGACCGGCAAACGTGACGGCACCGATCCGTGTGGTGCAGCCGCCGGGAATCGAACACTCTCCGACGCAAAACGACCTGCGATTACGCGCGGGGCGTTGATGGCGTCAAGAAGGAATGAGGCGGCGAACGCGGGCGTTGGGGTGCCGCTATGCGTTGAACAATTGCTATACGATTGTGCAACATCAGCTATCGTCGTACTCATGACCGCGACCATCGGCTTCCGACCTACTGAAAAAGACGAGCAGATCATCAAGGCCGCAATGCGCAGCGGCGAGCGCAAGAGCGACGTCATCCGGCGGGCACTGCAGCTGCTCGAACGGGAAGTGTGGATCAAGCAAGCTCGCACCGACGCTGAGCGACTTCGAGACGAGGATGTCTCCACTGAACCGGACGCGTGGTGATTCGGGGAGCGGTCTACAGGGTCGACTTCGGCGATGCGAAGCGAGGCCACGAGCAACGCGGGCGGCGCTACGCCGTGGTCATCAGCCCCGGCTCGATGCCGTGGAGTGTAGTAACCGTGGTGCCGACGTCGACAAGCGCCCAACCTGCGGTTTTCCGACCAGAGCTGGAAGTCATGGGAACAAAGACACGGTTCCTGGTGGATCAGATCCGGACGATCGGCATCGTCTATGTGCACGGCGATCCGGTCGACTATCTGGACCGTGACCAAATGGCCAAGGTGGAACACGCCGTGGCACGATACCTTGGTCTGTGATGGCCGTCGCATCTGCAAATGGGCCACCGACCTGGCCCTTCGGTGGAGCTGCCGGGAATCGAACCCGGGTCCTACGGCATTCCCTCAAGGCTTCTCCGTGCGCAGTTCGCTATGCCTCTGCTCGGATCTCCCGGTCACGCGAACTAGCCGAGATGACGATCCCAGTCGCTGTGGTTGTCCCGAGGAGTCCCGCGACCGGACTCATCGGTGGATCCCTCTAGCTGATGCCAGGGTCCGGGCCGAGGGCGTTCCCGGTCTGACAGACTAGCCGTCGCTTAGGCAGCGAGAGCGTAGTCGCGCTGATGTGAATCGGCGCTTATTTGGTCGCAACGACGCTTACGGTGGTCTCTTGCCTGCACCGGCACGCTTCCCTTGATTCGATGCGCGAAGTCGAAACCGTTCAGCCCCTCGCATCCCTGCCGACCTTCGGCAGGACCATCAATCCTACGCCGCTCTCAACAACCGGCAACGCCATTAACTTCCCGGTCAGATCACGAAGTTCAGGCGCTCGAGGATGTGACCGGCCAGCTCCTTGTCGCCGCCGAGTTCCACATCCTGGCTGCGCGCCGGGCTCATCGGGCGCCCGCCGGCGAGCCTGGTGAACTGCAGTCCGTCCAGGCGGATCGTCGCCGTCGGCGCCGGCCCACCGAAGTCGTCGACCACCCGCGCTCGACCGTCCACGGAAACGCGGATGCTGCGAGACAGCGGGCCGGTCAGCTCCAACAGCACGCGGGAGCCGTCGGGCGCTTTGGCCAGCTTGCCGACGACGAACCCCATGGTGGCCGCTATCTCATCGAGGACCAGCGGTGACGCCGGCCCGCCGAGTTCGTCGTCGGACGACGGGCGCTGCACCGCCGCGCGGATGTCCTGTTCGTGCATCCAGCAGTCGAAGATGCGTATCCGCATGAACCGCCCGTAGCTGTCGGGGCCCGAGGGGGTGGTCGTCGGCGCATTCCATTCGTCATCGGAAAGGCTCGCTAAGACCTTGCGGCGCTGGCTAGTCACTGCGCGAAACCGCTCCAGCAAGCCCACACCCGATTCTGTGCCCAGATGACGCACCCAGCACTCGTTCATCACGCCGATGGGGTTGCGGACATGCGCAAGCGCAGAGACGTCTGTGTCTGGTTCTGGTGCGGCGATGCCGAGCAGAAATGACTCGGTGCCGATGATGTGCGACACCACGGCCTTGACGTCCCAACCGGGCAGCGGACTCGTTGCCTGCCAGTCCGTCTCGAGCAGTCCATCGAGCAGCGCATCCAGGGAGTGCCAAACGGCGAACAGCCCGGCCAGCACGTCGGACTTGTCCAGTGTGGTAAGGGGACGGCCCGGTGTGGTCACAAAGTGATGCTAAACCTCACATTGCCCAGTTCTCGATCAGGTCATGCCCTTAGCGCGCCGACCCAACTCGCGGAGCACTTCACGCTGGGCATCACGACGGGCCATGTCCTGGCGTTTGTCGCGGGCTTGCTTGCCTCGGGCCAGCGCAAGCTCAACCTTGACCTTGCCTTCGGCGAAATACAGCGACAACGGCACCAGGGCGAAGTTGCCTTCGCGGATCTTGCCGACCAAGGTGTCGATCTGGCGGCGATGCAACAGCAGTTTGCGGTTGCGTCGCGGCTCGTGGTTGGTCCAGCTGCCGTGCCGGTATTCCGGGATGTGCGCGTTGCGCAGCCACACTTCGCCGTCGTCGATGGTGGCGAACGAATCGGCCAGCGACGCCTGCCCTTCCCGCAGGCTCTTCACCTCCGTGCCTTGCAGCGCAACCCCGGCCTCGAACACCTCGATGATCGAATAGTTGTGCCGGGCTTTGCGATTGCTGGCAACGATCTGCCGGCCGCCACGCGACGACTTGGACACAGCTATCGCCGCACGTAGAGGCGCAGCGTTAAGTAAGCCGTCAACCCCGACATCGCCACGCCCAACAGCAGCAGCCACGGCGTGATGAAGAGGATGTCCGCATAGTCAACCTTGGCAATGAGATTGGCTTGATAAAACTGGTTGAGCGCATTCTCCAGGAACAAAGCCCGCACCACCATCAAGCCCGCTACGGCGATGCCGACACCCATCGTCGCGGCCAGCATCGCCTCCACTAGGAACGGCAGCTGGGTGTACCAGCGGCTGGCACCGACCAAGCGCATGATGCCGATTTCGGTGCGCCGCGTATAGGCAGCCACTTGGACCATGTTGGCGATCAACAGAATCGCCCCGATGGCCTGAACCAGCGCGACCGCGAACGCGGCATTGCTCAAACCATCAAGGACCGCGAACAGCCGGTCAATCAGCTCCTTTTGATTCAGCACGTCCAAGACGCCGGGCTGCCCCTTCATAGCGGTGTCAAAGTCCTTGTGCTGCTCGGGGTTCTCCAGCTTGACAATGAACGACGCCGGGAACGAATCCTTGCCCGCCACGTCCTTGAACTGGGGAAACTTGCGGATGGCATCGTCATAGGCCTGCTGGCGGTTAAGGAAACGCACCGCTTTGACGTCGGATCGCGTTTCGATCTTCTCCCGTAACGCTTTGCACGCAGTGGTATCGCAGGACGAGTCGTTGGCGGAAACGTCTTCGGTGAGAAAGACCTGAGATTCCACCCGGTCGAGATAGATGGCCCGGGAGCTGTCGGCCAACCGGACCACCAACATACCGCCGCCGAACAATCCGACCGAGATCGCGGTCGTCAGGATCATCGCGATCGTCATGGTGACATTGCGACGAAAGCCGGTCAGGACCTCATTTAGCAGGAAACCGAAACGCACTTAGCGATCCATCCCGTAGACGCCACGCTGTTCGTCGCGTACCAGCCTGCCCAGGGACAACTCAACCACCCGTTGGCGCATCGAGTCGACGATGTGGTGGTCGTGCGTGGCCATCAGCACCGTCGTGCCGGTGCGGTTGATCCGCTCCAATAAGTCCATGATGTCCCTACTGGTCTCCGGGTCGAGGTTTCCGGTGGGCTCGTCGGCCAGCAGTACCAGCGGCCGGTTGACAAAGGCGCGGGCGATCGCAACGCGCTGTTGCTCGCCGCCCGACAGCTCGTCTGGCAGCCGATTGGCCTTGCCGGACAGACCGACCGTCTCGAGCACTTCGGGGACCACCCGGTTGATCGCGTCGGTGCGTTTGCCGATGACCTCCAATGCGAAGGCGACGTTGTCGTACACCGTCTTCTGCTGCAGCAACCGAAAGTCCTGGAAGACGCAGCCGATCACCTGACGCAGCTTCGGTACGTGGCGACCGCGGAGTTTGTTGACATGAAACTTCGAGACCCGGACATCACCACTGGTCGGCGTCTCCGCTGCCAGCAGCAGCCGCATGAAGGTTGACTTGCCCGAACCCGACGGGCCGATCAGGAAGACGAACTCACCCTTGTCGATCTTGACGTTGATGTCATCCAACGCCGGACGCGCCGACGATTTGTACTGCTTGGTGACATGGTCCAGGGTGATCATCACGGCACGCCAGTGTAGCGGTGAGATTAGCGGGCAGGCGAAATCAACGGGTCGGTGGCTCGGATTTGGGGTAGGTGCCGGCCGTCGGACCCGGCCCGGGCTGCGGTAGCGGTGCCGGTGGTGTTGGGGTCGTGGTGCCCGGGCCGAACGGCGGCGGCAACTCAAACGGCGGCGGGACAGCCGAATCGGTCGTGGTTTCGGGCGGGCTGACCGGCGGTGTGCTCGACGTGGTGGTCGGCGTCGCCTTGACGGTGGGTGGTTGCACTCTGGTTCGCGGCACCCAGGTGTAGTCAGGATCGGGCACGAAGCCCGGCGGCACCACCTGGGTCGGCGGAGAGTCACCAGGACCTGGTGCCTGTGGCCTATAGGTCTCGTAAATCCACCACACCGCCAGGAACGCGGCGATCAACACCAGGGTCGACGTGCGGATCCGGCCGAACAGATAGCCCGGCCAGTGCCGTTTCTGGTTGCTGAGCTTCACGCTACTGCTCCGGACTTTCTGCCACCGCGGCCCGCGCATCGGCCGCGGTGACTATCCCGGCGCGGGTGAGCGCGCGGATCACCAGCACCCGCAACTGCCGGCCCGCCTCGAACTGCTTGCCGGGTAGGGTGCGGGCCACCAGTCGCAGGGTGACGGTGTCCACTTCGATGCGCTCCACGCCCATGACCGTGGGCTCATCCAACAACAGCTCTCCCAGCAGCGAGTCGTGGCGCGCGTGCTCACACTCCTGATGCAAGACCTCGTTCACGCGGCCGAGATCGGCGCTGGTCGGGACGGGGATGTCCACGACCGCGCGGGCCCAGTCCTTGGACAGGTTGACCGACTTGACGATGTTCCCGTTGGGAACGGTGAACACCTCACCCTCGCTGGAACGCAGCTTGGTCACCCGCAGCGTGACGTCCTCCACCGTGCCGGCCGCGTTCTCCGGTGACCCCACCATGCTGAGTTCGACCAAATCGCCGAACCCGTACTGCTTCTCCACGATGATGAAGAACCCGGCGAGTAGGTCCTGCACCAGGCGTTGGGCACCGAAGCCCAGCGCGGCGCCGAGCACCGCCGCCGGCCCCACCAACGCACCGACCGGAACCGGCAACACATCGATGACCTCGTACACAACGACGACATAGATGAGGACGATCGACACCCACGAGATCACCGACGCTACGGCCTGGCGGTGCTTGGTTGCCTCCGAGCGCACCAACGCGTCGCTTTCGGTAAACCCCAGGTCGAGGCGCCGGGTCACCCGGTTGGCAAGCCAAGTCACGAAGCGGGCCGCCAGCACCGCTGCGATCAGCAGCATGACGATGCGCAGGCCCCGGTTGAGGATCCAGTCGCCGATTTCACCGCGCCAGAAGTTATGCCAGTGCTGTGCTATCGAGGTGGCCAGAACTGTGCCGCTAGTCGTCATTACGTCGATTGCGCCACCGGATCCCGGCTTCCAGGAATCCGTCGAGGTCTCCATCCAGAACGGCCGCCGGATTGCCGACCTCGTACTCGGTGCGCAGATCCTTGACCATCTGATATGGGTGCAGCACATAGGAACGCATCTGGTTACCCCAGGAGCTGCCGCCGTCGGCCTTCAACGCGTCGAGCTCGGCGCGTTCTTCTAAGCGCTTGCGTTCCAACAACTTTGCTTGCAGAACCCGCATCGCCGCGATCTTGTTCTGCAGTTGGGACTTCTCGTTCTGGCAGGTGACCACGATACCGCTGGGAATGTGGGTGAGCCGCACCGCTGAGTCTGTCGTGTTCACCGATTGCCCGCCGGGCCCGCTGGAGCGATAGACGTCGACGCGGACATCGCCCTCGGGGATGTCAATGTGGTCGGTGGTCTCCACCACCGGCAGCACTTCGACTTCGGCGAACGACGTCTGTCGCCGGCTCTGGTTGTCGAACGGGCTGATCCGCACCAGCCGGTGGGTGCCCTGTTCGACCGACAACGTGCCGTAGGCGAACGGTGCGTGCACGGCGAACGTGGCGCTTTTGATGCCGGCTTCTTCGGCATAGGAGGTGTCGAACACCTCGACGGGGTATTTGTGCTGCTCGGCCCAGCGGATATACATCCGCATCAGCATCTCGGCCCAGTCTGCGGCGTCCACCCCACCCGCGCCGGACCGGATGGTGACCAGCGCCTCACGCTCGTCGTATTCCCCCGACAGCAGGGTGCGCACCTCGGTGGCCTCGATGTCGGCGCGCAACGACTTGAGCTCCGCGTCGGCCTCGGCGACGGCATCGGCGGCGGCCGCGCCCGCTTCCTCGGCGGCCAGCTCGTAGAGCACCGGCAGGTCGTCCAGGCGGCGCCTTAGCTCCTCGACGCGCCGCAGCTCTCCCTGGGTGTGCGACAACTCGCTGGTCACCCGCTGCGCCCGGGTCTGGTCGTCCCACAAGTGCGGATCAGATGCCTCATGCTCGAGCTTCTCGATGCGGCTGCGCAGACCCTCGACGTCGAGCACCCGCTCCACCGTGGTCAGGGTGCAGTCCAAGGCGGCGATGTCGGCTTGACGGTCGGGGTCCACAGCAGCCAAGGTTACCGGCATCAGCGTCTAGCATCAGATGACCGTCATGTGCACCGCACGACTGCGGCCCAGCCCATTCGCAGCCCCTTGCGCCGCAGCCGGGCACAACACAGAAGGCTCGAGTATGCGTCCCTATTACATCGCCATCGTGGGCTCCGGGCCGTCGGCGTTCTTCGCCGCGGCATCCTTGCTGAAGGCCGCCGACACGACCGAGGACCTCGACATGGCCGTCGACATGCTGGAGATGTTGCCGACTCCCTGGGGGCTGGTGCGCTCCGGGGTCGCGCCGGATCACCCCAAGATCAAGTCGATCAGCAAGCAATTCGAAAAGACGGCCGAGGACCCCCGCTTCCGCTTCTTCGGCAATGTGGTCGTCGGCGAACACGTCCAGCCCGGCGAGCTCTCCGAGCGCTACGACGCCGTGATCTACGCCGTCGGCGCGCAGTCCGATCGCATGTTGAACATCCCCGGTGAGGACCTGCCGGGCAGTATCGCCGCCGTCGATTTCGTCGGCTGGTACAACGCACATCCACACTTCGAGCAGGTATCACCCGATCTGTCGGGCGCCCGGGCCGTAGTTATCGGCAATGGAAACGTCGCGCTAGACGTGGCACGGATTCTGCTCACCGATCCCGACGTGTTGGCACGCACCGATATCGCCGATCACGCTTTGGAATCGCTACGCCCACGCGGTATCCAGGAGGTGGTGATCGTAGGGCGCCGAGGTCCGCTGCAGGCCGCGTTCACCACGTTGGAGTTGCGCGAGCTGGCCGACCTCGACGGGGTTGACGTGGTGATCGATCCGGCGGAGCTGGACGGCATTACCGACGAGGACGCGGCCGCGGTGGGCAAGGTCTGCAAGCAGAACATCAAGGTGCTGCGTGGCTATGCGGACCGCGAACCCCGCCCGGGACACCGCCGCATGGTGTTCCGGTTCTTGACCTCTCCGATCGAGATCAAGGGCAAGCGCAAAGTGGAGCGGATCGTGCTGGGCCGCAACGAGCTGGTCTCCGACGGCAGCGGGCGAGTGGCGGCCAAGGACACCGGCGAGCGCGAGGAGCTGCCAGCTCAGCTGGTCGTGCGGTCGGTCGGCTACCGCGGGGTGCCCACGCCCGGGCTGCCGTTCGACGACCAGAGCGGGACCATCCCCAACGTCGGCGGCCGAATCAACGGCAGCCCCAACGAATACGTCGTCGGGTGGATCAAGCGCGGGCCGACCGGGGTGATCGGGACCAACAAGAAGGACGCCCAAGACACCGTCGACACCTTGATCAAGGATCTTGGCAACGCCAAGGAGGGCGCCGAGTGCAAGAGCTTTCCGGAAGATCATGCCGACCAGGTGGCCGACTGGCTAGCAGCACGCCAGCCGAAGCTGGTCACGTCGGCCCACTGGCAGGTGATCGACGCTTTCGAGCGGGCCGCCGGCGAGCCGCACGGGCGTCCCCGGGTCAAGTTGGCCAGCCTGGCCGAGCTGTTGCGGATTGGGCTCGGCTGATCAGCGACCGAGCAACACCCCTGGGTTGAGGATCCCGGCCGGGTCGAGTGCGGACTTCGCCGCCCGCAGGGCCGCCGCGAACGGGTCGGGACGCTGCCGGTCATACCAAGCGCGGTGGTCGCGACCGACCGCATGGTGGTGGGTGATGGTACCGCCACTGGCGCTGATCGCCTCGGACACGGCAGCCTTGATCTCGTCCCACTGCGCGTCGAGCGACCCCCAGCGCCCGCCGGCATAGATGCCGTAGTAAGGAGCCGGGCCGTCCGGGTAGACATGGGTGAATCGACAGGTCACTACTCCGGTCCCGCATACCTTCCAGATCGCGGTCCGAGCGGCATCGGTCACCGCGGCATGTAGAGTATCGAATCCGTCCCAGGTGCAAGCGGTTTCGAATGTTTCGGCGATAACTCCGCGGCGAACCAGCGCGTCTCGTTGATACGGCATGCGCAGAAACGCCGAGCGCCAGTTCGCGGCTGCGTTGTGTTCCGTTGCGTCGCTTGTAGTTCCGCGGCTACGTTGCGCGGTCACCGTGCCGCCGTGTTCGGCGGTGATCGCCACCGCCCGGTGCAGCCACGGGTCTATCGGGTGGTCGGCAGACTCGAACGCCAACACCAACAGCCCGCCACCAACGGACGTGCCGGCATTCAGCAACGCCTCGGCCGGATCCAACAGCCGGCAGTTGGCCGGGTACAGCCCCGCCTGAGCGATCGTCCGGGTCGCGGCGACCGCGGCGGCCCAGTCGTCAAACACCACGGACACCGTGACCTGCCATCGCGGACGGTGTTGCAGCCGCATCCACGCCTCGGTGATGATGCCAAGCGTCCCCTCGGACCCGAGGAACAACCGGTCCGGGGATGGTCCGGCACCGCTTCCGGGCAGCCGCCGGGACTCGCTGATCCCCACCGGGGTGACAATCCGCAGCGATTCGGTCAAGTCGTCGATATGGGTATAGAGCGTGGCGAAGTGTCCGCCGGAGCGGGTGGCCAACCAGCCACCGAGAGTCGAGAAGCCGAAGGACTGCGGGAAATGGCGCAGTGTCAAATCGTGTGGGCGAAGCTGATGCTCGATCGAGGGGCCGAACGCACCCGCCTGGATGCGCGCGGCACGGCTGACACGGTCAATCTCAAGCACCGCGCTCATGGCAGTGACGTCGACCGTGACCACCGGCTCATCGAAGCGCGGCTCGACACCGCCAACCACCGAGCTGCCACCACCGTATGGGATGACCGCAATCCCCTCGCGCGCACACCAATCCAGCACGTCGATCACGTCCTGCTCGCTGCGGGGTCGGGCGATGAGGTCGGGCAGGTGGTCGAGCTGGCCCTGCAGGTTGCGTGCGATGTCGCGATACGCTTTGCCGCGCGCGTGTCCGGCCCGATCGACGAGATCGCTTGAGCAGAGCGCGGCCAGCGATGCCGGCGGGCTGACCCGTGGGGCCGCCAAACCGAGCGCGGTCAGGTCCGGCGGCGGGTGGTCGCTCAGGTCATGGCCGGACACCAGTGCCGCGACTCGCGACTGTAGCGCTTGCGTCTCCTGATCGGAGAGCGCGTCCTCGACTGTGCCCCAACCCCACCACGAACGCATGCTGATGGTGTCAGCGTTTGAGGACGATCATGGCTCCGCCGACGACCACCAGCACCAGGGCCGCGACGATAGCCCATCCAGCACCGGCTAGCCACCACATGACACCCAATGCGGCGAGTACCGGCGACAGCGCGAAGAACACCATTACCGGGTGCTGCCTAATCACTGCGAGGGCACTGGTCGCCCGGACTCGATCGATTTCCTTGCCTGGCATGCCCTTCAGGATGCCAGCTGACTACCACAATGCAAGCAGCGATGAGCCGACGAACCGTCATCCTTGGCCTGCTCCCGCTCGCTGTTGTCGTCACGAATGGCGCACGATGCGGCGCACCAATGCCTGTGACCGAAGGCGGTTCGGGCTGTCATTGACAATTCATGAAGATGCCTGCCGCATCATATCCGTTGTGCCCGTTGTTCTAGAAGTCCGACGTGCTGAGCCTGCCCACCCGGCGACCCCATATCCGGAACCCCTCGCGCGCTGCAGCCGCTCACCTGGTCTGAACGAAAGCTCGCACATGAGTGGTCGGATTCCGCCCTAACAACGCGCCATAAACGCAGGCTCATGCGCTGCGCCACGATGCGCCGATGCATTTCGGTAACGATTGTTAGTTAACCCTTGTACGAAACTCTCTTGAGGCGCTCTAACCGACTGCGTCCAAAGTGGAGGATCGAAAAGATGATAGGAAAATGAGTACGCCTACGCTGCCTGATATGGTAGCTCCATCCCCGAGAGTGCGAGTAAAAGACCGTTGTCGCCGGATGATGGGGGACCTACGCCTTTCCGTTATCGATCAGTGCAATTTGCGATGCCGTTATTGTATGCCCGAAGAGCACTACACATGGTTGCCGCGGCAAGATTTGCTATCCGTCAAAGAAATCAGCGCCATTGTAGATGTTTTCCTTTCCGTTGGGGTAAGTAAAGTTCGAATCACCGGTGGCGAACCGCTGATCCGCCCAGATTTGCCGGAAATAGTGAGGACATTGAGCGCAAAGGTCGGCGAAGATTCAGGTCTGAGAGACTTAGCGATCACGACGAACGGCGTCCTTCTCGCCGACCGCGTTGACGGCCTGAAGGCTGCGGGTATGAAACGCATCACTGTCAGTCTTGATACGTTGCAACCCGAGCGCTTCAAGGCGATAAGTCAGCGTAATAGCCACGATAAGGTCATCGCGGGTATCAAGGCTGTCGCAGCCGCGGGATTTACGGACACAAAAATAGACACAACGGTGATGCGTGGTGCCAATCACGATGAGCTGGCTGATCTGATCGAATTCGCTCGGACTGTTAACGCGGAAGTCAGGTTCATTGAGTACATGGACGTCGGCGGCGCAACTCACTGGGCATGGGAGAAGGTCTTTACCAAAGCGAACATGCTCGAGTCCCTTGAGAAACGGTATGGACGTATTGAGCCTTTGCCCAAACATGATACGGCGCCCGCCAATCGATATGCGCTTCCGGACGGAACTACCTTCGGAATTATCGCGTCGACAACGGAGCCATTCTGCGCAACCTGTGACCGTTCACGGTTGACCGCCGATGGCTTATGGCTGCATTGCTTGTACGCAATATCGGGTATCAACCTAAGGGAGCCGCTGCGTGCAGGCGCGACTCACGATGACTTGGTGGAAACCGTGACAACCGGATGGCGGCGACGAACGGATCGCGGAGCAGAGCAGCGTCTTGCCCAACGCGAGCGCGGAGTGTTCCTGCCATTAAGCACGTTAAAGGCCGACCCGCATCTGGAGATGCACACCAGGGGCGGGTAAGCCGAACGAACAGTCGATTGATCAACGACTCCACAGTTGAGGAAGGAACCATGACGGTCAGCACCCCTGAGCAACACGAGCAACGAGCATCCCACGATGCATCCGAGGGAAAGCACAACGTATGTCAGGGGAGGCTGGCCGCACTTGCCGACGCGGCCGTGTCAGAGAAACTCGGAGCACTACCTGGCTGGCAGCTTCTCGACATGCGACTCAGCCGCGCTTTTCAGTGCACAAATTTCGACCAATCCATTGACTTCATGAATAGGGTCGCATCAATAGCAAACGATATCAATCACCATCCCGATATCGCTGTACTGGACAAGCGTTCGGTGCGCGTGACGGCGTGGACGCGCAAGCTGGGCTATCTGACCGACATCGACTTCGATCTTGCGGCGTCCGTCGAGGCGATGTATGCGACAGAATTCGCTGACAGGCCAGCACGATGATCGACCATGCACTCGCGCTGACACATATCGATGAGCGTGGTGCGGCACGAATGGTCGATGTGTCCGAGAAACCCGTGACTTTGAGGGTTGCCAAAGCGTCAGGGCTCGTGATCATGAAGCCGTCTACCTTGAGGATGATTTCCGACGGTGCCGCTGCTAAGGGTGACGTCATGGCGGCGGCCCGGATAGCTGGCATCGCGGCGGCGAAACGTACGGGTGATCTTATTCCGCTATGCCACCCGTTAGGGCTCGACGCTGTCAGCGTCACTATCACGCCGTGCGAGCCTGACCGGGTGAAGATTCTGGCGACAACCACCACGCTGGGGCGTACCGGCGTGGAAATGGAAGCGTTGACCGCAGTTTCAGTCGCCGCCTTGACTATCTACAACATGTGCAAAGCCGTCGATCGAGCCATGGAGATTTCTCAGATCGTGCTCCAAGAGAAAAGCGGCGGCCGGTCCGGAGTTTATCGCCGAAGTGCTTCTGATTTGGCCTGTCAGTCCCGATAAGTAGGTGAGTGTCTGAATGATTAAAGTGAATGTTCTTTACTTCGGTGCCGTTCGTGAGGCGTGTGACGAAACGCCTCGGGAGGAAGTAGAGGTTCAGAACGGTACCGATGTCGGGAATCTTGTTGATCAACTCCAGCAAAAATACCCTCGCCTTCGCGATCATTGTCAGCGAGTACAGATGGCGGTCAACCAATTCATCGCGCCGCTGTCGACCGTTCTCGGCGATGGTGATGAGGTCGCCTTCATCCCGCAGGTAGCCGGAGGCTGAACAAGGGGATGACCGGCCGTGAATGCGCTCTCATCGTCGCCGCTGTTCGGCAACGTGGGAGTTCCAGTGCCGGCGTGCAGAACGACCGAAATTCGCCGCACCCGAATAGTCGGGTCGCATAGATGACCAGCAGGGATGGATTCACCATCGTTTGGGATTGGAACGGGACGCTGTGCGACGACCGGACAATTCTTCTCGACGCGGTTGGGCAGACGCTGGTCAACGAGGGATTCGAGCCTCTTTCGCAACAGCAGCTGATCCAACGGTTCGCACGCCCACTACGAACGTTTTTCGAGAATGCGTGCGGTCGAGATCTCTTGACGTCCGAGTGGGAACGCGTCCAATCCACCTTTCGCCGAATCTATCGATCGCGAGAAGCTGAAGTCACACTCGTCGAAGATGCGTACGACGTTCTGGCGCAGGGAAACCGCAGCGCCGCTGGGCAGTTCTTATTATCGCTGGCGCCTCACGACGAGCTTATGCACTTCGTCCAAAAATACGGGATTGCCAAGTGGTTCAACGAAATCCGTGGCCGGACTCGGCCCGACCAAGAAAAACCCATGATGCTGGCAGAACTGATCATGCAGCGCTCTCTGAATCCCACTCGCGTGGTGCACATCGGCGATTCGCTTGAGGACGCCGCTGCTGCCAGCGCGGTCGGAGCCATTTCCGTCTTGGTCACCGGAGCTTCACTGCAGCCACCCGACCGAGTCATGCTCAAACAGTTGCAGCCCTTCGTTGCGAGTTCGCTGAAGCAAGCACTGCAGTACGCGGGTGGCGACGGTGATTGACGACGAAGGTACGCAGGTGGTGGCGGCGCGCCTGCCGTTCGGATGGCCAGCCGACAGTGGGGTGACAGCCGACATCATCGAGGCAGCGATGGAACTTGCGATCGACACAGCGCGACATGCCACGGCACCGTTTGGCGCTGCGCTGCTTGATGTTACGACACTCCGAGCATTCTCGGGTGGCAACACCTATTTTGAATCGGGGGATCGCTTCGCTCACGCCGAAACCAACGTTCTACGGGCCGCAATGAGCACATTGCCGGAGCTTTCAAATCACGTGCTGATATCCACCGCCGAGCCATGCCCGATGTGCGCGGCGGCCAGCGTGCTCAGCGGAGTGAGAGCCATCATCTTCGGCACATCAATCGAGACCCTTATCCAGTGCGGTTGGTTCCAAATCCGCATCAGCGCTTCGGATGTGGTGGCGGCCTCCACTCGTCCCACGCGTCCATCGGTGTATAGCGGTTTCCTCAGCCACAAGACGGACTTGTTGTACCGGAACTCCGAAAACCGACGAGCAATGAACCCCTGGACCGATCCATCGCATTGACTCGGCTTGCCGACTACCTCACTGACCCAGGAGGAGAGTTACGTCCAGGGGTGTGGTGTACGGGCAGGTAAGGCCGGTGGGCGTGTCGTAGCCCAGTAGTGGGCGGTCATCGCGTGATCCTTCGAAACGACCAGCAAAAGTCAATCGAAGGAAATGACGCAATGACCTCTTCTCATCTTATCGACACCGAGCAGCTTCTGGCTGACCAACTCGCACAGGCGAGCCCGGATCTGCTGCGCGGGCTGCTCTCGACGTTCATCGCCGCCTTGATGGGGGCTGAAGCCGACGCCCTGTGCGGGGCGGGCTACCGCGAACGCAGCGATGAGCGGTCCAATCAGCGCAACGGCTACCGCCACCGTGATTTCGACACCCGTGCCGCAACCATCGACGTCGCGATCCCCAAGCTGCGCCAGGGCAGCTATTTCCCGGACTGGCTGCTGCAGCGCCGCAAGCGAGCTGAACGCGCACTGACCAGCGTGGTGGCGACCTGCTACCTGCTGGGAGTATCCACTCGCCGGATGGAGCGCCTGGTCGAAACACTTGGTGTGACAAAGCTTTCCAAGTCGCAAGTGTCGATCATGGCCAAAGAGCTCGACGAAGCCGTAGAGGCGTTTCGGACCCGCCCGCTCGATGCCGGCCCGTATACCTTCCTCGCCGCCGACGCCCTGGTGCTCAAGGTGCGCGAGGCAGGCCGCGTCGTCGGAGTGCACACCTTGATCGCCACCGGCGTCAACGCCGAGGGCTACCGAGAGATCCTGGGCATCCAGGTCACCTCCGCCGAGGACGGGGCCGGCTGGCTGGCGTTCTTCCGCGACCTGGTCGCCCGCGGCCTGTCCGGGGTCGCGCTGGTCACCAGCGACGCCCACGCCGGCCTGGTGGCCGCGATCGGCGCCACCCTGCCCGCAGCGGCCTGGCAGCGCTGCAGAACCCACTACGCAGCCAATCTGATGGCAGCCACCCCGAAGCCCTCCTGGCCGTGGGTGCGCACCCTGCTGCACTCCATCTACGACCAGCCCGACGCCGAATCAGTTGTTGCCCAATATGATCGGGTACTCGACGCTCTGACCGACAAACTCCCCGCGGTGGCCGAGCACCTCGACACCGCCCGCACCGACCTGCTGGCGTTCACCGCCTTCCCCAAGCAGATCTGGCGCCAAATCTGGTCCAACAACCCCCAGGAACGCCTCAACCGAGAGGTACGACGCCGAACCGACGTCGTGGGCATCTTCCCCGACCGCGCCTCGATCATCCGCCTCGTCGGAGCCGTCCTCGCCGAACAACACGACGAATGGATCGAAGGACGGCGCTACCTGGGCCTCGAGGTCCTCACCCGAGCCCGAGCAGCACTGACCAGCACCGAAGAACCCGCCAAGCAGCAAACCACCAACACCCCAGCACTGACCACCTAGACTGCCACCCGAAGGATCACGCGAGGAACCTTCACTCGTACACCACGTCCCTGGCCTTGGCCAGGAGGAGAGCAATCATGACTGAAGCCTTGATCCCGGCACCGTCGCAGATATCGCTGACCCGCGATGAGGTGCGCAGGTACAGCAGGCACCTCATCATCCCGGATATCGGCGTCAACGGCCAACAGCGGCTGAAGGATGCGCGCGTATTGTGTATCGGCGCCGGAGGATTGGGTTCGCCTGCTCTCCTGTATCTTGCGGCCGCCGGAGTCGGTACCATCGGCATCATCGATGGAGACCACGTGGATGAGTCGAATCTGCAACGCCAAATCATTCATGGCACATCCGACGTGGGTAGGCCGAAAGTAGAATCAGCAGCCGAGGCGGTGGCGGAAATCAACCCGCACGTCCGGGTGACGCAATATCGCGAAATGCTCACCCACGACAACGCACTGGAAATTTTTGGCGATCACGACCTCATTGTTGACGGCACAGACAACTTCACGACGCGCTACCTGATCAATGATGCCGCGGTCTTGGCCGGCAAACCATATGTTTGGGGGTCGATCTACCGATTCAACGGCCAGACCAGTGTGTTTTGGCCCGGCCGGGGGCCGTGTTATCGATGCCTTCATCCAGCTCCGCCCCCGCCCGGATTGGTGCCGTCGTGCGCTGAAGGCGGTGTACTCGGTGCCATCTGCGCCACGATTGCGTCGATCCAGGTAACTGAAGTGCTGAAGCTCCTTACCGGAGTCGGAACTCCCCTCGTCGGTCGCCTGCTCATGTATGAAGCTCTCGACGCGACATACCATCAAATCCGGATCGCGAAGAATCCTGACTGCGCCATTTGCGGCGATGCGCCCACGATCACCGAATTGGTAGATGACAGCGTCAGCTGCGCATCGACACAATCGGTGGATCCCGAACTAGTGATCAGTTGTGATGAGTTGCGAACCAAACAGCAGTCGGACCAGAACTTCCTCTTGGTCGACGTGCGAGAGCCCGCCGAGTTCGACATCGCGCACATTCCGGGCAGCATCTTGATACCCAAAGGCGAAATCGGCTCGGCGGCGGGCCTAGCCCAGCTACCGCTGGACAAGGAAATTGTCCTGTACTGCAAGAGTGGAATCCGATCGGCCCAGGCGCTAACCACGTTGAAAGCAGCCGGACTGCACAACGTGAAGCATCTCGACGGCGGTATCGCGGAGTGGACACGAACCATCGACTCCTCCTTGTTGGTGTACTAGCACCGAACTATGCGAAAGGATTCCCGCCATGGCACGCTGCGATGTCCTGGTCTCCGCCGACTGGGCTGAGAGCAATCTGCACGCGCCGAAGGTCGTTTTCGTCGAAGTGGACGAGGACACCAGTGCATATGACCGTGACCATATTGCCGGCGCGATCAAGTTGGACTGGCGCACCGACCTGCAGGATCCGGTCAAACGTGACTTCGTCGACGCCCAGCAATTCTCCAAGCTGCTGTCCGAGCGTGGCATCGCCAACGAGGACACGGTGATCCTGTACGGCGGCAACAACAATTGGTTCGCCGCCTACGCGTACTGGTATTTCAAGCTCTACGGCCATGAGAAGGTCAAGTTGCTCGACGGCGGCCGCAAGAAGTGGGAGCTCGACGGACGCCCGCTGTCCAGCGACCCGGTCAGCCGGCCGGTGACCTCCTACACCGCCTCCCCGCCGGATAACACGATTCGGGCATTCCGCGACGAGGTCCTGGCGGCCATCAACGTCAAGAACCTCATCGACGTGCGCTCTCCCGACGAGTTCTCCGGCAAGATCCTGGCCCCCGCGCACCTGCCGCAGGAACAAAGCCAGCGGCCCGGACACATTCCTGGTGCCATCAACGTGCCGTGGAGCAGGGCCGCCAACGAGGACGGCACCTTCAAGTCCGATGAGGAGTTGGCCAAGCTTTACGCCGACGCCGGCCTAGACAACAGCAAGGAAACGATTGCCTACTGCCGAATCGGGGAACGGTCCTCGCACACCTGGTTCGTGTTGCGGGAATTACTCGGACACCAAAACGTCAAGAACTACGACGGCAGTTGGACAGAATACGGCTCCCTGGTGGGCGCCCCGATCGAGTTGGGAAGCTGATATGTGCTCTGGACCCAAGCAAGGACTGACATTGCCGGCCAGCGTCGACCTGGAAAAAGAAACGGTGATCACCGGCCGCGTAGTGGACGGTGACGGCCAGGCCGTGGGCGGCGCGTTCGTGCGGCTGCTGGACTCCTCCGACGAGTTCACCGCGGAGGTCGTCGCGTCGGCCACCGGCGATTTCCGGTTCTTCGCCGCGCCCGGATCCTGGACGCTGCGCGCGCTGTCGGCGGCCGGCAACGGCGACGCGGTGGTGCAGCCCTCGGGCGCGGGCATCCACGAGGTAGACGTCAAGATCACCTGATAGCTAGGAAGGATGTCTGAATGGCCAATGTGGTAGCTGAAGGTGCCTACCCTTACTGTCGGCTCACTGATCAGCCGCTGAGTGTGGACGAAGTGCTAGCCGCCGTCTCGGGCCCCGAACAAGGCGGCATTGTCATATTTGTGGGAAACGTGCGTGACCACAATGCCGGGCATGATGTCACGCGGTTGTTCTACGAGGCGTATCCGCCGATGGTGATTCGGACATTGATGTCGATCATCGGACGGTGTGAAGACAAGGCCGAGGGTGTCCGCGTTGCTGTCGCGCACCGGACCGGTGAATTGCAAATCGGTGATGCCGCGGTCGTTATTGGCGCGTCAGCTCCCCACCGTGCGGAGGCATTTGACGCCGCGCGTATGTGTATCGAGTTGCTTAAGCAGGAAGTGCCGATTTGGAAGAAGGAATTCAGCTCGACCGGTGCTGAATGGGTCGGCGATAGACCATGAGTCCGTCTCCATCGGCCCTGCTCGCCGACCACCCGGACCGCATTCGTTGGAACGCGAAATACGAGTGCGCTGACCCCACGGAGGCGGTATTTGCGCCCATATCCTGGCTCGGCGACGTGCTGCAGTTCGGGGTGCCAGAAGGGCCGGTTCTGGAACTGGCGTGCGGTCGGTCCGGCACCGCGCTGGGGCTAGCCGCGGCGGGCCGCTGCGTGACTGCGATCGACGTTTCCGATACCGCGTTGGTTCAGCTCGAGCTCGAAGCGACCCGACGGGAATTGGCCGATCGCCTCACACTGGTGCACGCCGATCTCTGCTCCTGGCAGTCGGGGGATGGACGCTTTGCTCTGGTACTTTGCCGACTATTCTGGCATCCGCCCACTTTTCGCCAGGCTTGCGAGGCTGTGGCGCCGGGCGGTGTAGTGGCGTGGGAGGCATGGCGGCGGCCCATCGATGTCGCTCGGGATACCCGTCGAGCCGAATGGTGCTTGAAGCCAGGCCAGCCCGAGTCTGAACTTCCCGCCGGCTTCACGGTGATTCGGGTGGTCGACACCGATGGTTCAGAGCCGTCGCGGCGCATCATCGCCCAACGGTCACTGTGAACGGTCCCTGGTTGTATGCGCACGTCCTTTGTTGAGAACCCGTTTCGCACCGCTCCGATACCGCCAGTCTGATGCACCGACCGCGCCGCCTCCCACCCGCGGAAGCTAACGAGGTGTGCATGAAACCGGGGCGGTTCAGCAGCCCGGTTAATTGACAATCTGTGAAGAGGTTCCCACGACAATGGGCACGTTGGGCTCGCGATGTCGCGCGATTCGAGCGAGGTTGGGTGACGTTCCCGTTTGAGGATCTCGCCCCAGGGCGATGGGTTGGCGGGATGTCGATGTACCCGGAAGAGCAAAACGTGGCATGCGATAACGATCCGAGAGGAGTGCGATGACAAGCACCTCGATTCCGACGTTCCCGTTCGACCGGCCGGTCCCGACGGAGCCGTCCCCAATGCTGTCGGAACTGAGAAACAGCTGTCCGGTAGCCCCGATAGAGTTGCCCTCGGGGCACACAGCATGGCTCGTCACTCGCTTTGACGATGTAAAGGGAGTGCTGTCCGACAAGCGTTTCAGCTGCAGGGCGGCAGCGCACCCGTCGTCGCCCCCGTTCGTGCCGTTCGTGCAGCTTTGCCCCAGCTTGTTGAGCATCGATGGGCCCCAACACACCGCGGCCCGCCGTCTGCTCGCGCAGGGCCTAAATCCCGGCTTCATCGCACGCATGCGGCCCGTTGTCCAACAGATCGTCGACAATGCGCTCGACGATCTGGCAGCCGCGGAACCACCGGTGGACTTCCAGGAAATAGTAAGTGTCCCTATCGGAGAACAGCTCATGGCCAAGCTACTCGGGGTCGAGCCCGAAACCGTGCACGAGCTCGCGGCGCACGTGGATGCGGCGATGTCCGTGTGTGAGATCGGCGACGAGGAGGTGAGCCGGCGGTGGTCAGCACTGTGCACGATGGTCATCGACATACTGCACCGCAAGCTCGCCGAACCGGGTGATGACCTACTTAGCACGATCGCCCAGGCGAACCGGCAACAGTCCACCATGACCGACGAGCAGGTTGTCGGCATGCTCCTCACCGTCGTGATCGGAGGAGTCGACACACCGATCGCCGTGATCACAAACGGGCTGGCGAGCCTGCTGCACCACCGCGATCAATATGAACGGCTCGTTGAAGACCCAGGCCGTGTCGCTCGTGCGGTTGAAGAAATAGTCCGGTTTAATCCGGCAACTGAAATTGAGCACTTGCGAGTTGTCACCGAGGATGTCGTCATTGCCGGAACCGCGCTATCGGCGGGGAGCCCAGCATTTACCTCTATCACTTCGGCTAACCGCGACTCCGACCAATTCCTGGACCCCGATGAGTTTGATGTCGAACGTAATCCGAACGAACACATAGCATTTGGATATGGTCCACATGCTTGCCCGGCCTCAGCGTATTCACGCATGTGCTTGACGACGTTCTTCACCTCGCTTACCCAGCGATTTCCGCAACTTCAACTCGCAAGACCGTTTGAGGATTTGGAACGACGGGGTAAGGGCCTACATTCGGTGGGGATCAAGGAACTCCTTGTTACCTGGCCGACGTGACCCCGCGTGCCAGCAAGGGACTGTTGACTTCTCCGACGGATGAAAGCCGCCCTGGAATATCCAACCGCTCCTGCTCCTCGGTCAACTCAAGCCGAAACCGCCAACGGTGGCCACAAAATACGAGTTCGTCCACAACGTCGGCAGCCGGGACCGCAACCACGCAAACTCCTCACGCACTACCCGCAACCGACGGCCCCTAATTGGGGTTGGGCCCATGATCGGTTGGCGGCTCATCAGGCGGTGCAGGATCTTGGTGTGCCCGCCTCGGCGCGGCGGAGCCGGGGTCGAGCATCTCTTTGCGAGTGATGAAGGCACAGCCCCGGCGCGGGGTGGGTGTGCAACACGAATGTAGGTAGCGGGAGTTGAGGCTGGGCGCGGTGTATTCTGGTTGTTGGATAAACAACCAGAATGGGGAGACGCGGGTGGGCGAGGACTCGCTGGAGGATCTGGAGCAGCGGCGAGCGCGACTGTATGACCAGTTGGCCGCGACCGGCGATTTCCGGCGCGGCTCGATCAGTGAGAACTATCGCCGCTGCGGCAAGCCCAATTGTGTGTGCGCGCAAGAGGGTCACCCCGGGCATGGGCCGCGATATTTGTGGACGCGCACGGTGGCCGGGCGGGGTACCAAGGGGCGGCAGCTCTCGGTCGAGGAGGTGGACAAGGTGCGCGCCGAGTTGGCCAACTATCACCGTTTCGCGCAGGTCAGTGAGCAGATCGTGGCGGTCAACGAGGCGATCTGCGAGGCCCGCCCACCGAACCCGGCGGCCACGGCGCCCCCGGCCGGCACAACGGGGCACAAAAAAGGGGGCTCTGCGACCAGATCGCGGCGGAGTTCACCGCCGAGGTAGAGCGGCTGGTTGCGCTCGCGGTCGGTGCGCTGGGATCCTCGGTGCCGACCTGGTCGCAGTGGAGTTGGCGATCCGCACTGCGATGACCCGGCTGGGCTCCTCGCTGCTGGAGCAGCTGCTGGGCGCCGACACCGGGCACCGGGGCCAGCGCATCGATTGCGGGCAAGGGCATTGCGCGTGGTTCGTCGGTTACCGCGACAAGAACCTCGATACCGTGCTGGACCGGGTCCGGTTGCTCCGCGCCTGCTACCACTGCCGCACCTGCGGGCGTGGGATGGCGCCCCCTGGATCTGGAACCTGGCCACCGCGATCCTGCCCGAAGCCACCCCGATCGTGGACCTCTACCACGCTCGCCAGCACGTCCACGACCTCGCCGGCCAGCTCGCACCCGCCCTCGGCGAACACCACAGTGACTGGCTGACCGCCCGGCTGGTCGACCTCGACTCCGGCGACATCGAAACGCTGGTTCAACAACCGATCGGGCAGCACACCGGTCACACGTAACGAAGTGTGCATGAAACCCGGAGTGGTTCAGGGGTCCGCCGCGCTCGTCCGCGCTGTGAGGGTCTCGGCACTACCACGAGATGAGATCGAGGCACCAGGTGCATTGTGCACCACATTCTGGCGATGTTGGTGAGGTTTGTTCCTGCGCCCGTCCGTGGCGCGTTCGGGATCGTTGGGGTTGGCCGGTTGCCCACCTCGGCGGAAGCGGACGGTGAGCGCGGCCGAGTCGTCGACATTTGGCGGTAGGAGGTTTCGATGCTGTTTGTCAGCGTGGCCCCGGAGTCGGTAGGGGTGGCGGCGGCGACTCTTGTTGGGCCCCCGTTGATCGGCAACGGCGCCGATCGGCCCCCGGCACCGGACAAGCCGGCGGGATCTTGTGGGGCAACGGCCGTTTTCGCCCAATCACAGGAGTGGAGTTTTGAACGCAACGACGGCAGGTGCTGTGCAATTCAACGTCTTAGGACCACTGGAACTAAACCTCCGGGGCACCAAACTGCCATTGGGAACGCCGAAACAACGTGCCGTGCTCGCCATGCTGTTGCTATCCCGGAACCAAGTCGTAGCGGCCGACGCACTGGTCCAGGCAATCTGGGAGAAGTCGCCACCTGCACGAGCCCGACGCACCGTCCACACGTACATTTGCAACCTTCGCCGGACCCTGAGCGATGCAGGCGTTGATTCGCGCAACATCTTGGTTAGTGAGCCGCCGGGCTATCGCCTTCTCATTGGAGATCGACAGCAATGCGATCTCGACCGTTTCGTGGCAGCGAAAGAATCGGGACTGCGCGCTTCTGCCAAAGGATATTTTAGCGAGGCGATCCGTTATCTAGATTCGGCCTTGCAGAATTGGCGCGGTCCAGTACTGGGGGACCTACGCAGCTTTATGTTTGTCCAAATGTTCAGCAGGGCGTTGACCGAAGATGAGCTCCTCGTCCATACGAAGCTGGCCGAAGCTGCAATCGCCTGCGGACGCGCCGACGTCGTTATCCCTAAATTGGAAAGACTCGTTGCGATGCATCCTTATCGCGAGTCGTTATGGAAGCAGTTAATGCTCGGCTACTACGTGAACGAATACCAGTCCGCGGCAATCGACGCATATCATAGACTCAAGTCCACGCTCGCAGAGGAACTCGGTGTTGAGCCGGCACCCACGATACGTGCGCTCTACCACAAAATTCTTCGCCAATTGCCCATGGACGATCTCGTCGGCCGAGTCACGCGTGGCAGGGTTGACTTGCGTGGCGGCAACGGCGCTAAGGTAGAGGAACTGACCGAGAGCGATAAGGATCTCCTTCCCATCGGTTTGGCATAACTACGCCCCTCAATGCAAGCGAGCTGATTCGATGTTGTCGAGCCGGAGCCCGCTCCGACCTCCGTCACACAGACCGGACTACGAATACTGACCCGCGCTGCTAGCCAACCCCGGTTCGTGGAATCACAGTGAGACGTGCCTGCGTGACATGCCAACCCGCACCATCACGATCCATCAGCCCACCGGGCATACCAGCGCCGGCACCGCTAATACTCATTGGCATCAGCATCATCGGCATACCACCACCGGCGGCCCCGGCCGCCTGCGTCAGCGCGACTGGGTTAGGCGGCACACCCAACCCGGACATCGCTGAAGAAGCCATCGAAATGGGTATCGACCCCTGCCACGTCGGCGGCACCGACATCGACCCCACCAACTGAGCCTGCCCTAAGCCAGCGGACATCCCCGCACCCAATTCCCGACCGCCTAGCGGCTTGAACGCCGGAATAGCCGCACCACTCGGGTTCGGCGTATTCGCGGCAGCCAACCCGCCAGCCGGCGGACCTAACCTGGTCGCGCTTTCACGCGCCATACTCGCCAACGTCGTTATCGGCGACGTCAGGATGCGGACCGGGAGAAACAACATCGACGCATGTTGCAACGGCAGCTGCGACACCAGCGACTGCATCCCGCTCATCACGGTCGGCACCGACGCCATCGCACCCTCGACCACCGGCGTCACGGCAGCCGACGCCGTCGTCGCCATCCCGGCAACCTGGGTACCCACCTGCGCGGCCAACCCGGCTAAGCTCACCGGCGGCAGACTAAATGGCGCCAACGTCGCCGCCACGGACTTTGCCCCAGCGTGATAGCCCACCATCGCAGCCACATCCTGAGCCCACATCTCCAGGTAATCGAACTCCGTGGCTGCGATCGCCGGGGTGTTCTGACCCAAAACGTTCGCCGCTATCAACGACGCCAGCGACACCCGATTCGCCGTCACCGCCGTCGGATGCACCGTGGCCGCCAACGCGGCCTCAAACGCCGTCGCTGCCGCGCGAGCCTGAATGGCCGCCAGCTGCGCCTGCGACGCCACCGTGCTCAACCACCCGACATACGGAGACGCGGCAGCAGCCATCGACATCGACGCCGGACCGGTCCACGGCCCAGTCGTCAACGCGGCGAGCACCGACTCAAACGACGATGCCGATGCCCACAAATCCGCGGCTAGCCCCTCCCACGCCGAGGCCGCCGCAAACAACGGCCCCGAGCCGGCTCCGGCAAACATGCGCGCCGAGTTGATCTCCGGCGGCAGCCACGAAAAGCCCAAAACCATCGCAACCCCAGCCCAATCAGCCGCCCAGAAGGGTCTCGTACAAGGGTTAACTAAACAATCGTTACCGAATGAATCGACACATCGTGACGCACCGATGGCTCAGCACGCCGGACTTCTAGAACAACGAGCACAACGGATATGATGCGGCAGGCATCTTCATGGATTGTCAATGACAGCCCAAACCGCCTTCGGCCACTGGCATTGGTGCACTGCACCGTGCGCCATTCGTGGCGACAACTGCGAGCGGGAGCGGGACCAAGGATGATGGTCCCGGTCGCGACGGGCGCGATCCCGCTCCGGAGTGGTCAACGCATCAAACGACAAAGCGCTCAGCTCATCGACCGCAGCATCGAGCCGGTCCAGCGCCGCGACCAAACTAGAATTCTCGCGCAGACACCGCTGAAACGACAGTGACGCAAGGGATTTCATTGAGAGGACCAATGACCCTATTTGATCAAACCGGATGACCATACCGTCAACGTTGTGGACATACAGGTGCTCAAGAACGCAGTCTTGCTGGCATGCCGGGCGCCGTCGGTGCACAACAGCCAGCCCTGGCGTTGGGTGGCCGAAAGCGGCTCCGAGCACACTACTGTGCACCTGTTCGTCAACCGCCACCGAACGGTGCCGGCCACCGACCATTCCGGCCGGCAAGCGATCATCAGTTGCGGTGCCGTACTCGATCACCTTCGCATCGCCATGACGGCCGCGCACTGGCAGGCGAATATCACTCGCTTTCCCCAGCCGAACCAACCTGACCAGTTGGCCACCGTCGAATTCAGTCCCATCGATCACGTCACGGCGGGACAGCGAAACCGCGCCCAGGCGATTCTGCAGCGCCGAACCGATCGGCTTCCGTTTGACAGCCCGATGTACTGGCACCTGTTTGAGCCCGCGCTGCGCGACGCCGTCGACAAAGACGTTGCGATGCTTGATGTGGTATCCGACGACCAGCGAACACGACTGGTGGTAGCGTCACAACTCAGCGAAGTCCTGCGGCGGGACGATCCGTACTATCACGCCGAACTCGAATGGTGGACTTCACCGTTCGTGCTGGCCCATGGTGTGCCGCCGGATACGCTGGCATCAGACGCCGAACGCTTGCGGGTTGACCTGGGCCGTGACTTCCCGGTCCGGAGCTACCAGAATCGCCGTGCCGAGCTAGCTGATGACCGATCGAAAGTCCTTGTGCTGTCGACCCCTAGCGACACGCGAGCCGACGCACTGAGGTGTGGCGAAGTGCTGTCGACCATCCTACTCGAGTGCACCATGGCCGGCATGGCTACCTGCACGTTGACCCATCTGATCGAATCCAGTGACAGTCGTGACATCGTGCGGGGCCTGACGAGGCAGCGAGGCGAGCCGCAAGCCTTGATCCGGGTAGGGATAGCCCCGCCGTTGGCAGCAGTTCCCGCCCCCACACCACGGCGGCCGCTGGACAGCGTCTTGCAGATTCGCCAGACGCCCGAGAAAGGGCGTAATGCCTCAGATAGAAATGCCCGTGAAACGGGTTGGTTCAGCCCGCCTTGATCAGGATGCCTTTGTGGATGTCGGGTAGGGCGGTGGGGATGTTAGCGAGGTAGAGCTGCTCGGTTTTCTCCTTGGCCAAGATGAGGAGTCGGTTCTGCAGGTCGGCGATTTTGCGGCCGATCTGGGCGGGGTTGAGGCTGTCTCGGTAGGTGATCAGGTCGGCCTGCTGGGCCGCGGAGAGCACCCTTGCGGCCAGTGGCCGGTCCAGCGGCGTCTGTGGGGCATCGTAGAGGCGTCGGCGGCGGCCGTCGGCGCTGCTGGCATACCCGATCGGTTTGATGGTCGGGGTGAGGTAGTTGAGGCGGTCGTTGACCAGCTTCCACATCCGGTTGAGCACGGCGCGTTCCTCGGCGGTGTCATAGCGGTAGTAGAACGCGTACTTGCGGACCAGGTGGTTGTTCTTGGACTCGATGGTGGCCTAGTGGTTTTTCTTGTACGGGCGAAAGCGGGTGAAGTAGATACCGTTGTCGCCGGCCCAGCTGATGACCGGCTTGTTGAGAAACACGGTGCCGTTGTCGAAATCTAAACCCGTTATCCCATGCGGGATCTCGGTGACAGAAGCTTTGAGCCCGGCGAGGATGTGGGTACGGGCGTTGTTGCGGACGGTGCGGGTGAACACCCATCCGATGTGCACGTCGGTCAAGTTCAGGGTGTGGGCGAACTCGCCTTTGAGCGTCGGACCGCAATGGGCAACGGTGTCGCCCTCGAAGAACCCCGGCTCCGCCTCGACCTCATCGCCGGCCCTGCGAACCTTGATCGAATTACGCAGCAGTGGTGAGGGTTTCGTCGTCGACACACCCGATATCTGGTCTTTGGCCTTCGCGGTCTTCAGATAACGATCGATGCTGGCCGCACTCATCGCCAACAGCTCCTCACGCACCTCGGGGCCATAGCGGTCACGCCCAAACTCCAACACACCGTGACGTTCCAACCCATCAAGCTGCAGCACCATCGAGGCGGCAAGATACTTCCCGCACTGCCCACCCGAGGCGGACCACACCCTCTGCAACACCTTCAGCGCGTCATAGGAGTACTTCAGCGAACGCGGTTTGCGCCGCCGCTTGGCAACACTGCGGCCCAGCCCCGGCGATAGCTTGGCCGCTGCGACAAGCCGGCCGCGCGTTATCACGTGACTAGCCCGTCAGGTCAACCACCTGGTCGAAAATCCGGCCCCGGCTCTTCTTCAAAGCCTGCACATACGCCTTGGCGTACCTGCTGGTGACCTCCGCGCGAGATCTCATCGACAACCCACTTCCCATGCCTCACGACGGTCACCATGTCGCGGGCATATTTACGTGAGGCACCGAGGGTGTTTCGCGGGCATTCTTGGTGAGTCAAGTCGAACGGTTGAGCCATGATCGACGATTCCGTTACCGTGCTGTCAGAAGACGAAAGTTGGCACCGGCTGGGCAGCGTTGCACTCGGTCGGCTAGTTACCACCTTTGCTGATGAGCCTGGGATCTTCCAGTCAATTTCGTGGTGCAAGGCCGCACCGTGCTGTTTCGTACCGCGGAGGGCGCCAAATTATTTTCAGCCGTCGCGAAGTGCGCGGTGGCTTTCGAGGCGGACGACCACAACGTTGCCGAGGGCTGGAGCGTGATCGTCAAGGTTCGCGCCCAGGTGCTGACGACCGACGCGGGGTCCGCGAAGCCGAACGCGCCCAGTTACTACCGTGGACCGCGACGCTGAAACGTCACTGTGTGCGGGTGATCCCGTGGGAGATCACCGGCCGCCACTTCAGGTTCGGTCCGGAACCGGACCGCAGCCAGACCTTTGCCTGCGAGGCCTCGTCACACAACCAGCGATAGCGCTCCGCGCCTGCGAGTCACCTTGCGCCGCTTACTGATCGCCACCAGCCGTGCGACGGCGTCTTCAATTCCTCGCGCCAGCTGGCCGGCATCTGCTACCACGTCGTAGTCGGCCAGGATCCCGAAGTACAGGTCGTCGGCGTAGCTGAGCATCGCGACACTGGTGCGCAGTTGCATCGCGATCGGCGAAACCGGGTATAGGTCAAGCACCCGTCTGCCCATAATCTGCAGCGGCCGTCGTGGACCCGGCACATTTGTCGCCACGGTGACAACACCACGCTGCGGCAGCCGCATCAACAGCCCGACCGCCCATGCGGTCATGGGGAACGGAAGGCGGTTGGCAATCGCCATCAAAGTATTTCCGAATTGTCTCTGTCCCCCCGCCTTGGCCCGAGTCAGCCGCGAGTGCACGATCCGCAGCCGCTGCAGCGGGTTCTCTTGATCCACCGGCAGGTTGGGCAGCATTAACGAAACACGGTTATCGGTCTTGCTCAAAGCGCTGTTGGAACGCGTCGAGACCGGCACTAGCGTACGCAGCGAATCAAACCTAGGCCGCTCACCCCGCTGGATGAGGACGTTGCGGTAGCTTTCCGTAATCGCGGCAAGCGCAACATCATTGATGGTGACGTCGAATTTCCGGCACACCTGTTCGACGTCGGCGAGAGGGACCTTTGCTGCGCTGTAGCGACGCAAATCACTGATCGGCCCGTTCAACGACGACGCGGCGGGACTTAGCACGCCGGCCGCGATCTCACTGGCACCCTTGGCCGCGCGAACGATGCCTGCCATCACGGCGGTCGACGCGGTCAACGCCTCGCTTGGATTGACACGGAATCCACCCCGCCGCACAGATGCGGATTGCGACTGCATGGTCGTGTGGATGTTGCTCGCGAAGCTGTCGCTCATACTTTCATCGGAGAGCCCAGCTAGCAGGTGAGTCGCCGCGATTCCGTCGGCCATGCAGTGGTGCAGTTTGGTCAGGATCGCCCACTTGCTGTCCGCCAGGCCTTCGATGACCCAGACCTCCCACAGCGGTCGACCCCGGTCCAAACGACGCGCCATCAGATCGGCGATCAGCTCGAATAACTGGTCTTCGTTGCCAGGCCGCGGCAAGGCGATGCGCCACACATGACGGCCAAGATCGAAGTCGGGATCGTCCACCCATTTGGGTGCACCGAGGTCGAACGGGCGCAGGCGTAACCGCTGCCCGAACCGGGTACAGGGACGTAGGCGTTGAGCGAGCGACGATAAGAAGGCTTCCTGATCGGGAGCCGGCCCCTCGATGACCGCCAGAGCGCCGATTGCCAGACTCACGTGCCGATCCACGTCTTCTGCCTTGAGAAACCCGGCGTCAAGTGTCGTTAGGTGATTCATGGTCAGCGCCTTCCCCGGTGATCCGGATTATCTGCAACCGTCAGTACCACTCTCCGCTGCGAGGAGCCGTTGAGGCAGGGCCAAAGGTCCTCCGCTGGCGAGCCTTCGTGCTCTGCCACCGCGGCTGTCGACGCGCGATCCTTAATAGATGACCGCAGCCGTTGATGGGAAAGGCCCGGCAGCCATGAACACCCATTTCCCGGACGCCGAAACCGTGCGAACGGTTCTCACCCTGGCCGTCCGGGCCCCCTCCATCCACAACACGCAGCCGTGGCGGTGGCGGGTATGCCCGACGAGTCTGGAGCTGTTCTCTAGACCCGATATGCAGCTGCGTAGCACCGATCCGGACGGGCGTGAGTTGATCCTCAGCTGTGGTGTGGCATTGCACCACTGCGTCGTCGCTTTGGCGTCGCTGGGCTGGCAGGCCAAGGTAAACCGTTTCCCCGATCCCAAGGACCGCTGCCATCTGGCCACCATCGGGGTACAACCGCTTGTTCCCGATCAGGCCGATGTCGCCTTGGCGGCGGCCATACCGCGGCGACGCACCGATCGGCGCGCCTACAGTTGCTGGCCGGTGCCAGGAGGTGACATCGCGTTGATGGCCGCAAGAGCAGCCCGTGGCGGGGTCATGCTGCGGCAGGTCAGTGCCCTAGACCGAATGAAAGCCATTGTGGCGCAGGCTGTCTTGGACCACGTGACCGACGAGGAATATCTGCGCGAGCTCACCATTTGGAGTGGGCGCTACGGTTCAGTGGCCGGGGTTCCCGCCCGCAACGAGCCGCCATCAGACCCCAGTGCCCCGATCCCCGGTCGCCTGTTCGCCGGGCCCGGTCTGTCTCAGCCGTCCGACGTCTTACCCGCTGACGACGGCGCCGCGATCCTGGCACTAGGCACCGAGACAGACGACCGGTTGGCCCGGCTGCGCGCCGGCGAGGCCGCCAGCATCGTCTTGTTGACCGCGACGGCAATGGGGCTGGCGTGCTGCCCGATCACCGAACCGCTGGAGATCGCCAAGACCCGCGACGCGGTCCGTGCCGAGGTGTTCGGCGCCGGCGGCTACCCCCAGATGCTGCTGCGAGTGGGTTGGGCACCGATCAATGCCGACCCGTTGCCACCGACGCCACGGCGCGAACTGTCCCAGGTCGTTGAGTGGCCGGAAGAGCTACTGCGACAACGGTGCTGACCATCGCAGCACTGTTCCGCTCGCGCCCGGTACGCTGGCGAGGGTGAATTCGCCGCCGGCCTGCTCTGCCCGCTGCCGCAGGTTCGTTAAGCCGCTTCCGGTGAACTCGTCGGGCAGCCCGCGGCCGTTGTCGGTCACCTCGATGCACAAGTCGTCGTCGACTTTGACCCGGACGGTCAACGTGCTGGCCTTCGCATGGCGAACCGCGTTGCTGACCGCTTCCCGAACCACCGCCTCGGCCTGATCGGCGAGCGCGCTGTCGACCACCGACAATGGACCCACGAATTGAACGCTGGTGCGCAACCCCGAGTCGGCAAATTGGGCTACGGCCGCATCGATTCGCTGCCGGAGCCGAGTGATACCCTGCGATGCTCCGTGCAGGTCATAAATGGTGGTCCGGATTTCCTGTATAACGTCTTGCAGATCGTCTACCACGTCCGAGAGTCGTTGCTGCACTTCAGGATTACGTTCGTGCGGGACAGCACCCTGCAAAGCCAGGCCAATCGCGAAGAGCCGCTGGATGACATGGTCATGGAGGTCACGGGCGATACGATCCCGGTCGGTCAGTACGTCGAGTTCGCGCATCCGACGTTGCGAAGTGGCCAATTGCCAAGCCAGCGCGGCCTGGTCGGCGAACGCGGCCATCATCTCGAGTTGTTCGTCGGTGAAAGCCCCTGGACCGCCTTGACTCAGCACAACAACGACACCCGCTACGGTACCTCTGGCCCGCAGCGGCAACAGCAGCGCCGGACCTGCGTCGGCCAGTTCGTCCAGGCCTTCCAAATCGACCCGGTCGACCCGTCGCGGAATGCCGTTGACGAAGACCTCCCGCAGCACCGCGCCCGCCACCGGAATCGTTCGCCCAACAGTGGAAGCCACAGCGCTGCCGACTGTTTCAATCACCAGCAGCTCCCCCACGTCAGCGGCAGGCATGTCCTCGTCGACGGGAACGGCTACCAGGGCAGCGTCAGCCGCCGTCAGCTTGAGCGCCTCCGCGGCGACAAGCCGGAACACCGTCGCGGGTTCGGTGCCGGACAACAACTCGGTGGCGATGTCACGGGTGGCCTCGATCCACGACTGACGCGCCTTAGCCTGCTGGTAGAGCCGGGCATTCGCGACTGCGATACCCGCGGCGGCCGCCAGCGCCTGGACCAGAACCTCGTCGTCGTCGCTGAACGGTTGCCCGTTGGTCTTGTCAGTCAGGTACAGAGTGCCGAACGATTCATCGCGCACCCGAACCGGTACCCCGAGGAAGGTACGCATCGGCGGATGATACGGCGGAAAACCAATCGAGGCCGGGTGCGCAGAAACATCGTCCAGCCGTAACGGTTTGGGATCTTCGATGAGCAGCCCGATGACGCCTAGGCCTTTCGGTAGGTGGCCGATCCGCCGAACGGTCTCCTCGTCGATGCCTTCATAGACAAAGTGCAATACCCGATGCTGCCGGTCGTGCACCTCCATAGCGCCATAGCGCGCATCGACAAGGCTGGTCGCTGAATGCACGATAGCGCGTAGGGTTGCCTCCAGGTCCAGGCCCGCTGTGACCACGAGCATGGCCTCCACCAGACCATCGAGGCGGTCCCGGCCCTCGACGATCTGCTCGACCCGGTCCTGCACCTCGACCAGCAGCTCGTGCAGGCGTAGTTGGGAGAGCGTGTGACGCAGTGGACGCATTGCGGCGCCGTCGTTTTCGTCGACGAGGCCCCCTGTTGTCATGGTCCATCACCGGGTGGCCGCGAGCGCTTCAACTCCGTCGCGAATACCGCGGCTTGCGTCCGACGTTCCATGCCCAGCTTGGCCAGCAACCGCGACACGTAGTTCTTCACCGTCTTTTCGGCTAGGAACATTCGGTCGGCGATCTGCTTGTTGGTCAGGCCCTCGCTAAGCAGGCCCAGTAGCGTCCGCTCCTGGTCGGTAAGGCCTGATAGCGGGTCCTGCTTCTCGGCGGCACCGCGCAGCTTGGCCATCAGCGCGGCCGCGGCCCGATTGTCCAGCAGCGACCGTCCAGCGCCCACATCTTTGACGGCGCGCGCCAACTCCATTCCCTTGATGTCTTTGACGACATATCCGCTGGCACCGGCGAGAATCGCATCTAGCATGGCCTCGTCAGAGGTGTAGGACGTGAGGATCAGACAGCGCAGATCGGGCATGCGGGACAACAGATCGCGGCACAGTTCAATGCCGTTGCCATCGGGCAACCGGACATCCAGCACCGCGACATCTGGGCGCGCGGCAGGAACCCTGGCCATCGCCTCGGCGACCGAACCCGCCTCACCTACGACGTCAAGCTCGGGATCGGCCCCAAGCAAGTCAACCAGACCACGACGCACCACCTCGTGGTCATCGACCAAGAAGACCTTTACCACCAGGGCACCACTCCCAAGATCCGCTCCCTACAAGTTGGCACTGCGTACCGTAAGTACGGCGCATCCGGGCTGGTATGCACCGCACAATTCGTGCGCGGAGTGTGAGTCCGCGACGAACAGCTGACCCGGCTTTGCGTTGGCGGCCAGATGACGGCACGCACTGCCGCCGGCGATGGCCCGATCCACCCGCACCTCGGGGTAGAGCCGGGTCCAGTGGGCGAGCCGACGGCTCAGGTGTACATGCGCCAACCGGCTGCCCTGTTCGACGTCATCGGGTGTTTCAGCAGCGTGGACAGCCACGGCCCGCAGCGGAACTCCGCGCAGCCTGGCCTCCTCGAATGCGTGCCGCAGCACCACACCATTGTCCACCTCCGCGACAACCGCGCTGACCTGGGAGGTTGTCGCTGGCTCGGCCGGCGACGGGTGAATCACCGCCACGGGGCATAAGGCCGACCCAGCCAGGGTCGCCGCGACCGAACCCCGGCGACCGCGGACATGATCAAGCCCCACCGAACCGACGCACAGCATCGCCGCGGACCTGGACTCCTGCATCAGCTTGGTGAGCGGCCTGCCGCACAGAACCTCCGTTTCGATCTTGACCGGTTGCCCGGTGGCCTCGACCTTCCGAGAGGCGTCGTGCAGCGCCGCTCGGGCCGCTGATTGCCCACCGCCCTCGCCGGCGGCGGACAGTTGGGACGGATCGATGACGTACACCAGTCGCAGCGGAATGTCTCGGTTCACCGCCTCATCGACCGCCCACAACGCCGCATGCGTTGCCGCCCTTGACCCGTCGATACCAACGACCACTGCCCGAGCTGGCCGAGGATCGCTCATCGCCGTCTCCTTCGCTGGGGCGGATACATCCCGTCGGTTCAGCGGTACGTTACTGGCGGGGACCGCTATCTCCCAGGGGCGTTGGTCCCCACCTGAGGGCCGTTAGTCCTTATCGACCGATGACAGACGCAACCCGTCAGGGCGAGAATGAATCTCACCTATCGCACGGGTGGCTCGTCCAGGTCCACAACCATCGCCCAGCTTTTCACAGCAAAGTCCCAGAAATGGCTTACAGTTGCCGACAGCTGCCGAACCAGCGGCCGTCCATCGGCTGCATATCGCTTGACCCACAGAATATTTGGGCATAGCCGCGCTGTGAGAGCGCATCTCGATGCGGCCGGCACGGCGTCGATCAATCTCCGATCCGCCGTCAGTCGACTGCCATACAACCTGCCCGCCCAGTTGTACACTGGCCGCGGCACGAGTTGCCGCACTGGTCAACAAGTATCAGCCGGCCTGCGCCCGAGCGGAGCCCCACCTTGACCCATTCAGTTCTCGACCAGCACGACACCGTATCCGCACAAATGTAAGGAGCTGAGACACAATGGATTTCGCACTGTTACCACCGGAAGTCAACTCCGCCCGGATGTACACCGGCCCTGGGGCAGGATCGCTGTTGGCTGCCGCGGGCGGCTGGGATTCGCTGGCCGCCGAGTTGGCCACCACAGCCGAGGCATATGGATCGGTGCTGTCCGGACTGGCCGCCTTGCATTGGCGTGGACCGGCAGCGGAATCGATGGCGGTGACGGCCGCTCCCTATATCGGTTGGCTGTACACGACCGCCGAAAAGACACAGCAAACAGCGATCCAAGCCAGGGCGGCAGCGCTGGCCTTCGAGCAAGCATACGCAATGACCCTGCCGCCACCGGTGGTAGCGGCCAACCGGATACAGCTGCTAGCACTGATCGCGACGAACTTCTTCGGCCAGAACACTGCGGCGGTCGCGGCCACCGAGGCACAGTACGCCGAGATGTGGGCCCAGGACGCCGCCGCGATGTACGGTTACGCCACCGCCTCAGCGGCTGCGGCCCTGCTGACACCGTTCTCCCCGCCGCGGCAGACCACCAACCCGGCCGGCCTGACCGCTCAGGCCGCCGCGGTCAGCCAGGCCACCGACCCACTGTCGCTGCTGATTGAGACGGTGACCCAAGCGCTGCAAGCGCTGACGATTCCGAGCTTCATCCCTGAGGACTTCACCTTCCTTGACGCCATATTCGCTGGATATGCCACGGTAGGTGTGACGCAGGATGTCGAGTCCTTTGTTGCCGGGACCATCGGGGCCGAGAGCAACCTAGGCCTTTTGAACGTCGGCGACGAGAATCCCGCGGAGGTGACACCGGGCGACTTTGGGATCGGCGAGTTGGTTTCCGCGACCAGTCCCGGCGGTGGGGTGTCTGCGTCGGGTGCCGGCGGTGCGGCGAGCGTCGGCAACACGGTGCTCGCGAGTGTCGGCCGGGCAAACTCGATTGGGCAACTATCGGTCCCACCGAGCTGGGCCGCGCCCTCGACGCGCCCTGTCTCGGCATTGTCGCCCGCCGGCCTGACCACACTCCCGGGGACCGACGTGGCCGAGCACGGGATGCCAGGTGTACCGGGGGTGCCAGTGGCAGCAGGGCGAGCCTCCGGCGTCCTACCTCGATACGGGGTTCGGCTCACGGTGATGGCCCACCCACCCGCGGCAGGGTAACCCGGCGCCTAACCGACAGGCGGCCCGTTGGGCGTAAACGTCCAATTGTCAGGATTCTTCGGCGAGTACACCACCGGAAGTATTTGACCGACGGTCGGCCACTGGTCGACGTCGACGGCCATGCGCTGATACACGGCGTACTCATTGACCGTGGGCCCAGTGATGATCCCGGCGATGGTGACATACTGCTGGCCGCCTGCGTCCGGTCGCGGGCTGACTCCGGTCACCAGGAGCGTGCCGCTGGCCAGATCTCCCCGCGGGCCGCGCGGGATAAGCCGCGGAGCAAGAAATACCGCTAGGACCGCGATCAGTATGAGTAGCACGCCAAACTCCCATCCCACCCGGCCATGGTAGGACTGCTGGCATGAGCCGTTATTACGCCGAGCGTGAACTCAGTGCAAGAACGCACGCGAAAAATCGCACTGGGTACACGCTCGGCGAAAGGATGGTGCACCAGTGAGCCACGACGATCTAATGCTTGCGCTGGCTCTGGCCGACCGTGCGGACGAATTGACGCGGGTCCGGTTCGGGGCGCTCGATCTGCGCATCGACACCAAACCGGATTTGACGCCGGTGACCGACGCCGATCGGGCGGTCGAATCCGACGTGCGCCAGACGCTGGGCCGCGACCGGCCCGGCGACGGCGTCTTGGGCGAGGAGTTCGGCGGATCAACGACCTTCACCGGACGGCAGTGGATCGTAGACCCGATCGACGGCACCAAAAACTTTGTGCGCGGGGTGCCGGTGTGGGCCAGTTTGATCGCGCTGCTTGAAGATGGCGTCCCGTCGGTCGGTGTGGTGAGTGCGCCGGCGCTGCAACGGCGGTGGTGGGCGGCACGCGGCCGGGGCGCGTTCGCATCCGTCGATGGTGCGCGTCCACACCGGCTGTCGGTTTCCTCTGTGGCAGAGCTGCATTCGGCGAGCTTGTCGTTTTCCAGTCTGTCCGGGTGGGCGCGGCTGGGTCTACGTGAACGCTTCATCGGGTTGACCGATACCGTGTGGCGCGTGCGTGCTTACGGCGACTTTCTGTCTTACTGCCTGGTGGCCGAGGGCGCCGTCGATATTGCCGCCGAACCGCAAGTGTCGGTATGGGATCTGGCGGCACTGGACATCGTGGTGCGTGAGGCGGGCGGGCGGCTCACCAGCCTGGACGGCGTCGCCGGCCCACACGGGGGCAGCGCCGTTGCAACCAACGGTCTGTTGCACGACGAGGTGCTGACACGGCTCAACGCCGGGTAACCTGGCGCTCGAGAGCGCCATGAGCGACCCGTTCACCATCGCAACCAAACACTGGCACCGACTGCACGACAGCCGGATCCAGTGCGATGTATGTCCACGCGCATGCAAACTTCACGAGGGACAGCGTGGCCTGTGTTTCGTCCGCGGCCGATTTGACGATCAAGTGAAGCTCACCAGCTACGGACGCTCTAGCGGATTCTGTGTCGATCCGATCGAGAAAAAGCCGCTCAACCACTTCTTGCCAGGTTCGGCGACGCTGTCTTTCGGCACCGCCGGGTGCAACCTGGCGTGCAAGTTCTGCCAGAACTGGGATATCTCCAAGTCCCGCGAGATCGACGTCCTGGCCAGTCGGGCGGCCCCGGCCGACATCGCCCGGACCGCACACGAATTGGGTTGCCGCAGCGTGGCATTCACCTACAACGACCCAACGATCTTCTGGGAGTATGCCGCCGATGTAGCCGACGCCTGCCACGACCAGGGAATCAAAGCCGTCGCGGTGACGGCCGGGTACATGTGTCCTGAGCCCCGCGCGGAATTCTACCGGCGTGTCGACGCCGCCAACGTCGACCTAAAGGCATTCACCGAAGACTTTTATCGCAAGGTTTGCGTCAGTCACCTGCGCAACGTCCTGGACACCCTGGCCTACCTGCGGCACCAGACGAATGTGTGGTTGGAGATCACCACCCTGCTGATTCCCGGACGTAACGACAGCGACGCGGAAGTCGCTGCCGAATGCAGATGGATCCGCGAAAACCTGGGCGTCGACGTGCCGGTGCATTTCACCGCGTTCCATCCCGACTACAAGATGATGGACACCCCGGCTACACCACCCGCCACATTGACCCGAGCCCGCGAGATCGGCATTGGCGAAGGCCTGCGCTTCGTCTACACCGGAAACGTTCACGATGCCGTGGGTGGCAGCACCTCGTGCCCAGGCTGCCGGGCAACGGTGATCGTTCGCGACTGGTATTCGATACGACATTACGCCCTCACCGAGGACGGCCGCTGCCAAGCATGCGGCTATCAGATGCCTGGCGTGTACGACGGACCGGCCGGACACTGGGGCCAGCGCCGGCTGCCCTTGCTGACCAGCTTGTCCCGGATGTGAACAACTTAACAAGCACCCCTATCTTACTCCGGAGTAAGATAGGGTGGTCCGCTATCACCCCGATGACCGAGGCTGCCGTATGACCAACACCACCTCTGCTGCAAATGCTGCAAAACCCTCCGGCGCACGCACCGATAGACGCGGCCGCACGACCGGTGTCGGCCTGGCGCCCCACAAACGGACCGGCATCGACGTCGCACTGGCGCTGCTAACCCCGATTGTCGGCCAGGAGTTCCTGGACAAATACCGCCTGCGCGATCCGCTGAACCGATCACTGCGCTACGGCGTGAAGACGATGTTTGCCACTGCCGGCGCCGCCACCCGTCAGTTCCAGCGGGTGCAAGGCCTGCGGGGCGGACCGACCCGGCTGAAGTCCAGCGGCCGAGACTACTTCGATCTGACGCCCGATGACGACCAGAAGCTGATCATCGAGACCGTCGACGAATTCGCCGAAGAGGTACTGCGACCCGCCGCGCACGACGCCGACGACGCCGCGACCTACCCGTCCGACTTGACCGCCAAGGCCGCCGAGCTGGGCATTACCGCGATCAACATCCCCGAGGACTTCGACGGTATCGCCGAACACCGCTCCAGCGTCACCAACGTGCTGGTGGCTGAGGCACTGGCGTATGGCGACATGGGCCTGGCACTGCCGATCCTGGCGCCTGGCGGGGTGGCGTCCGCGCTCACCCATTGGGGCAGCGCCGATCAGCAGGCCACCTATCTCAAAGAGTTCGCCGGCGAGAACGTTCCGCAGGCCTGCGTGGCCATCACCGAACCGCAGCCACTATTCGATCCCACCCGGCTGAAGACCACCGCGGTGCGCACCCCGTCCGGTTACCGGCTCGACGGCGTGAAGTCGTTGATCCCGGCCGCCGCCGACGCCGAGCTGTTTATTGTCGGCGCGCAGCTGGGCGGCAAGCCCGCACTGTTCATTGTCGAGTCCGCGGCCAGCGGCCTGACCGTCAAGGCGGATCCGAGCATGGGGATTCGCGGCGCGGCGTTGGGCCAGGTCGAACTCTGCGGGGTGTCGGTCCCGCTTAACGCCCGGCTGGGCGAGGACGAAGCCAGCGACAACGACTATTCCGAGGCGCTTGCGCTGGCCCGGTTGGGTTGGGCGGCGCTGGCGGTCGGTACCTCTCACGCCGTGCTCGACTACGTCGTCCCGTATGTGAAACAACGCCAGGCTTTCGGCGAGCCGATCGCTCATCGCCAAGCGGTGGCGTTCATGTGCGCCAACATCGCGATCGAGCTCGACGGCCTGCGCCTGATCACCTGGCGCGGGGCGTCCCGTGCCGAGCAGGGTCTGCCGTTCGCAAGGGAAGCGGCGCTAGCCAAGCGGCTTGGCTCCGACAAGGGCATGCAGATCGGCCTGGACGGGGTGCAACTGCTGGGCGGCCACGGCTACACCAAGGAGCATCCGGTTGAGCGCTGGTACCGCGACCTGCGAGCCATCGGCGTCGCCGAGGGCGTTGTTGTCATCTAGAACGAGCTGAAAGATCAATCATGGCAATAAATCTGGAACTGCCGCGCAAGCTGCAGGCGATCATCGTCAAGACCCATCAGGGCGCTGCGGAGATGATGCGGCCGATAGCCCGCAAGTACGACCTGAAGGAACATGCCTACCCGGTCGAACTCGACACCCTGATCAATTTGTTCGAGGGCGCCGCCGAATCGTTCAACTTTGCCGGAGCCCATTCGCTTCGCGACGAGGACGAAGGCAAGGACGAAAACCACAACGGTGCCAACATGGCCGCCGTGGTACAGACGATGGAGGCCAGCTGGGGCGACGTCGCGATGATGCTGTCGCTGCCCTATCAGGGGCTGGGTAACGCAGCCATCTCCGCGGTAGCCACCGACGAGCAGCTGGAGCGGCTGGGCAAAGTGTGGGCAGCGATGGCCATCACCGAACCGGAATTCGGATCGGACTCGGCGGCAGTGTCGACGACCGCCACCCTCGACGGCGACGAGTACGTGATCAACGGCGAGAAGATCTTTGTCACCGCCGGTTCCCGCGCCACCCACATCGTGGTCTGGGCCACGCTGGACAAATCCTTGGGCCGCCCGGCGATTAAGTCGTTCATCGTGCCCCGTGAGCATCCCGGCGTGACCGTCGAACGACTTGAACACAAACTCGGCATCAAGGGTTCTGATACTGCGGTGATCCGGTTCGACAACGCCCGTATCCCCAAGGGCAACCTACTTGGGAACCCGGAAATCGAGGTCGGCAAGGGCTTTGCCGGGGTGATGGAGACCTTCGACAACACCCGGCCGATTGTGGCCGCCATGGCCGTCGGGATCGGCCGTGCCGCACTGGAGGAAATCCGTAGTGTCCTCACCGGGGCCGGCGTGGAGATCTCCTACGACAAGCCCTCACACACCCAGAGCGCCGCGGCCGCCGAGTTCCTGCGGATGGAGGCCGACTGGGAGGCCAGCTACCTACTGTCCCTGCGCGCAGCCTGGCAGGCCGACAACAACATCCCCAACTCCAAAGAAGCCTCGATGAGCAAGGCCAAGGCGGGCCGGATGGCCAGCGACGTCACCTGCAAAACCGTCGAATTGGCAGGAACTACCGGGTATTCCGAGCAATCACTGCTGGAGAAGTGGGCCCGCGACTCCAAGATCCTGGACATCTTCGAGGGCACCCAGCAGATCCAGCAGCTGGTGGTCGCACGCCGACTGTTGGGCCTGTCGTCGTCCGAGCTCAAATAGCCTCGGCGAGCAGACGTCAAAGCCCCCGAATTTCAGTGAAATCGGGGGCTTTTGCGTCTGCTGGCGCCCGTCTGCACCCCCGCCAGTAGGCTGGTCGGCATGCGCGCGGTACGGGTGACTCGGCTGGAGGGACCAGATGCGGTCGAGGTGGCCGAGGTCGACGAACCCACGAGCGCCGGTGTGGTCATCGAGGTGCACGCTGCCGGCGTGGCCTTCCCGGACGCACTGCTAACCCGTGGCCGTTACCAGTACCGCCCGGAGCCGCCATTCGTGCTCGGCGCCGAGATCGCCGGAGTGGTTCGATCGGCGCCGGATAACAGCCAAGTGCGTTCCGGAGACAGGGTTGTCGGCCTCACGATGCTCACCGGCGGCATGGCCGAAGTCGCGGTATTGTCGCCCGAGCGCGTGTTCAAGCTGCCGGACAACATGACTTTCGAGGCGGGCGCGGGCGTGCTGTTCAACGACCTGACGGTGTACTTCGCGCTGGCGGTCCGGGGCCGGCTGCAGGCCGGTGAGACGGTGCTGGTGCACGGGGCGGCAGGCGGGATCGGCACATCGACGTTGCGACTAGCGCCGGCGCTCGGGGCGTCTCGCACCGTCGCGGTGGTCAGCACGCAGGAGAAGGCCGAGCTTGCGACAGTGGCCGGGGCGACAGATGTGGTGTTGGCCGAGGGGTTCAAGGACGCGGTACAGGAGCTGACGAACGGCCGTGGTGTCGACATCGTCGTAGACCCGGTCGGCGGCGACCGGTTCACCGATTCGCTGCGCTCGCTTGCTGCGGGAGGACGGCTGTTGGTCATCGGCTTCACTGGCGGCGAGATTCCCACCGTGAAGGTAAACCGCCTTCTGCTCAACAACATTGACGTTGTCGGGGTAGGCTGGGGCGCCTGGTCGCTGACCCACCCCGATGCGCTGGCCCAGCAGTGGTCACAACTCGAGCGGCTGCTACGCTCGGGCAAGCTGCCTCCTCCCGAACCAGTGGTCTACCCACTGGACCAAGCCGCTGCGGCGATTGCATCGCTGGAGAATCGCACCGCCAAGGGGAAGGTCGTACTACGCGTGCGCGACTAACGCCCCTCCCGGGACGCGTCGCCGCCGTGCTCTGGCCAATTTGCCGCTTCCTCACTGGTCGCCGTTGGCGTCGGCTACGTCATGCCGCACAACTCGCAGCTTGCCTGGCGCCAGGCACGCGGCGTATCCGTGGTATTTGCCATACAGTTCCCATGCGGTGACGCGATCATCGGGGTGCACGTCGATCTGATGACCGTCGGAGAACTCAAGATGGAGATCTCCGGTGTCATACCAGACGAAAGCTGTGCAGGTTGCCCCGGCGAAATCGAAGAGCGGACGCTCGTGGTCGGCTGGGTCGTTTGGGTCGATGGCGACCACTTCTGCGGGCGAGGTTTCGATGGCCGGCAGAGTCAGCTGTAGTGGTACCGAGATGACCAGCTCGTTGTAATCGTCGAAGTTCAGCACCAGACCGTCGCGGAACATAATCCGCTGAACCGCACAGCCCTCTAACCACTGCTCGGTCATTTCCTGTTCGGTCATATATTCACTCTGGCCTTGTTGTGCCCATATGTCACGTACACAACCGCCGAAATCTCGTGCGGGATTACACCCTAGGCGTCCGATGGACACCAGTACCATCTGACACCGTGCCCGACTCCAGCACCGCATTGCGGATCCTCGTCTACAGCGACAACGTCCAGACCCGCGAACGGGTGATGCGGGCCCTGGGCAAACGGTTGCACCCGGATCTGCCCGATTTGACCTACGTCGAAGTGGCTACCGGTCCGATGGTGATACGCCAGATGGATCGGGGGGGCATCGACTTGGCCATCCTCGACGGTGAGGCGACACCGACCGGAGGCATGGGAATCGCCAAACAGCTCAAAGACGAACTTGCCAGTTGCCCGCCCATCCTGGTGCTCACCGGCCGTCCGGACGACACCTGGCTGGCCAGCTGGTCGCGGGCCGAGGCCGCAGTGCCGCATCCCGTCGACCCCATCGTGCTGGGCCGCACGGTGCTCTCACTGTTGCGCGCACCCGCCCACTAACCGGACGCGGCCGGCATTCGCGGCGCGAACGTTCAGCCGCCCCGCATTTGAATCTTCGGGTCCTGTCTTACCCGAGGTCGTAATTGGCCCGCTGCCGCTTCCGGCCGCAACGACGGCGCTGTCTCCTCCGCCGCTGAAGTCTCTGAAGCCTGCTGACCTTGCGCGGTGCGTAGTGTCGATTCCGGAATTCCAGAACCCGCGGATTGGCCTACCCGCGTTGTCGACAGCGGAGCGGCCTTGGCCGCAACTTTCGGATCCACAGTTGGCAGCACCCCCATTGCTGGAACTTCAAGTTCTGGAACTTCCACAACGGCTTCCGGTGGCGCGGAAGCCGCCGGCTCTGGCGCTCGAGCTGACTCGGTGGCAGTTCCCGGGGCAGAGTTAGTGCCGCCACGTGCCATCTGACCCAGAGCGGCGAGCGCGAGCGGGGCACCGATGAAGCCGGGGCTCACAACGCCGGCATGGGCACTGGTAGCGCTCGACGCGACGACGTCTCCGGCGCCAACATCGCCACCGCCGAAATTCCCTTGGCCTACACTGCCATGGGCCGGATCACCGGCCGCTAACCCGGCGCTAGCCACGCCGCCTCCGACGTAGCCGACGCCCCCGCCGCTAGCGGTTGCACCTCCGGTGCCGACGCTCTCACCGCCGCCGGTGCCGACGCTCTCGCCGCCAGTAGCGCCGGTGCCGACGCTCTCACCGCCAGTAGCGCCGGTGGCGCCGGCACCCAAACCCGGAAATCGCTGCAGCAAACTCGCCCACGGCACCACTTGCGCGGCAATCGCCGATGCCCCGGAGTAGTACCCCGACATGGCGGCCACATCCGCGGCCCACATCTCCTCGTACACACCCTCGGCGGCAGCAATCAACGGCGCGTTCTGCCCGAACAAATTCGTCATCACCAGCTGCACGAATGCGTCGCGGTTGGCGGCCACCGCCGCCGGAAGCACCGTCGCCGCCTGCGCCGCCTCGAAGATGCTGGCCACTGCGCGCGCCTGTCCCGCCGCCCCGGCCGACTGAGCCGCTGCCGCGGTCAACCACCCCGCGTAGGGAGCCGCCGCTGCCGCCATCGCCAAGGCTGCCGGACCCTGCCACGCCTGACCCGCCAGCCCGGCCGTGACCGACGCAAATGATTGCGCCGCGGTCCCCAACTCTTCGGCAAGCCCGTCCCAGGCTGCCGCCGCCGCCAGCATCGGCGCAGTGCCTGCACCGATGAACATTCGCAAGGAATTGATCTCCGGCGGCAGCACGACGAAACTCACAGCTCCCGTCCTTCCGCTTCGCTGCTCGATGCCACGCCGACCTCAATACGGCCAACGATTAACCGGCAAATGCCGAGATTAACAACAAATGCTGCGCTTATCAGGGGGTTAGACCAACATTCATACAATTCGCCGGGACGCGCAATCCCCAGTTTTGCTTCGCAGCGACCGACGCCGGACCCAGCCACGGGTTCTGCTTCGACTCGCACAGGTATGCACCAGCCTGACCCCGGGAATGTGGGGTGGCCGTTGCGCGACTATGTTGAAGGTCACTGTGACGGCCCGAAGCCCCGGTTCGTCACGGCAGCCCGGTCACCGCCCGGCCGCCGCGCTGGCGGCCCCGTACGACGGATCATGGAGCGAGTTGAACGTCTACATACCCATCCTGGTACTGGCGGCGCTGGCCGCCGCCTTCGCCGTGGTGTCGGTGGTGATCGCGAGCCTGGTCGGCCCGTCGCGGTTCAACCGGTCAAAGCAGGCCGCCTACGAATGCGGGATCGAGCCCGCTAGCACTGGAGCCAGAACCTCCATTGGCCCCGGCGCGGCGAGCGGGCAGCGGTTCCCCATCAAGTACTACCTGACCGCGATGTTGTTCATCGTCTTCGACATCGAAATTGTGTTCCTCTACCCGTGGGCGGTCAGCTACGACTCGCTGGGCACGTTCGCGCTGGTCGAGATGGCGATATTCATGCTCACGGTGTTCGTGGCCTACGCGTATGTGTGGCGCCGCGGGGGCCTGACGTGGGATTGAGGTAGGGCGTGGGACTGGAAGAACAGCTGCCCGGCGGGATCCTGCTGTCGACCGTCGAGAAGGTGGCGGGCTATGTCCGCAAAAACTCCCTGTGGCCGGCAACATTCGGATTGGCGTGCTGTGCGATCGAGATGATGGCGACCGCGGGACCAAGGTTTGACATTGCGCGGTTCGGGATGGAACGGTTCTCGGCCACGCCGCGGCAGGCAGATCTGATGATCGTGGCGGGCCGGGTCAGCCAGAAGATGGCGCCGGTACTGCGCCAGATCTATGACCAGATGGCGGAGCCGAAATGGGTTCTGGCCATGGGTGTGTGCGCCTCGTCAGGTGGGATGTTCAACAACTATGCGATCGTGCAGGGCGTGGATCATGTTGTTCCGGTCGACATCTACCTACCCGGCTGCCCGCCGCGCCCGGAGATGCTGCTGCACGCAATCCTGAAGCTGCACGAAAAGATTCAGCAGATGCCATTAGGTATCAACCGGGAACGCGCTATCGCCGAGGCCGAAGAGGCGGCGTTGTTGGCCCGGCCCACCATCGAGATGCGCGGACTGCTGCGATGAGCCCGCCGAACCAAGACGCCCAGGAAGGCCGCCCGGACTCCCCCACCGCGGAGGTGGTCGACGTTCGCCGCGGCATGTTCGGCGTCTCGGGCACCGGTGACACCTCCGGTTACGGACGGTTGGTGCGCCAAGTCGTCCTCCCTGGCAGCAGCCCCCGGCCCTACGGCGGCTACTTCGACGATATCGTCGACCGGCTGGCCGAGGCACTGCGGCACGAGCGCGTCGAATTCGAGGACGCCGTCGAGAAAGTCGTGGTCTACCGCGATGAACTGACCCTGCACGTCCGCCGGGATCTACTGCCGCGGGTCGCCCAGCGGCTGCGCGACGAACCCGAATTGCGATTCGAGCTGTGTCTTGGGGTGAGCGGGGTGCACTACCCGCACGAGACGGGTCGGGAGCTGCATGCCGTCTACCCGCTGCAGTCGATCACCCACAACCGTCGCCTCCGGTTGGAAGTGTCTGCGCCGGACAGTGATCCGCACATCCCTTCCCTGTTCGCGATCTATCCGACCAACGACTGGCACGAGCGGGAAACCTACGACTTCTTCGGGATCATCTTCGACGGCCATCCGGCCCTGACCCGGATCGAGATGCCCGATGACTGGCAGGGGCATCCGCAACGCAAGGACTACCCTCTCGGCGGCATCCCGGTCGAATACAAGGGCGCGCAGATACCCCCGCCCGACGAGCGGAGGGGCTACAACTGATGACGGCAATCGCCGACTCGGCTGGCGGCGCCGGCGAGACCGTCCTGGTCGCTGGCGGGCAGGACTGGCAGCAGGTCGTGGACGCCGCGCGCAGCGCGGATCCCGGTGAACGCATCGTCGTCAACATGGGGCCCCAGCACCCGTCTACCCACGGGGTGTTGCGGTTAATCCTGGAGATCGAGGGCGAAACAGTCGTCGAAGCCCGGTGCGGAATCGGCTACCTGCACACCGGAATCGAGAAGAACCTCGAATACCGGTACTGGACCCAGGGCGTCACCTTCGTGACCCGAATGGATTACCTGTCACCGTTTTTCAACGAAACCGCCTACTGCCTCGGCGTGGAGAAGCTGCTCGGCATCACCGATGAGATACCCGAGCGGGTCAACGTCATCCGCGTGCTGATGATGGAGCTCAACCGGATCTCGTCGCATTTGGTCGCATTGGCGACCGGGGGCATGGAATTGGGCGCCATGACTCCGATGTTCGTCGGCTTCCGGGCACGCGAGATCGTGCTCACGCTGTTCGAAAAGATCACCGGTTTGCGGATGAACAGCGCCTACATCCGACCCGGCGGCGTGGCGCAGGACTTACCGCCCAACGCGGCCACCGAAATCGCGGAAGCACTCAAGCAGTTGCGCCAACCACTGCGCGAAATGGGCGAGCTGCTCAACGAAAACGCCATCTGGAAGGCCCGCACCCAGGGCGTCGGATACCTGGATCTGACCGGATGCATGGCACTGGGCATCACCGGCCCGATACTGCGTTCCACTGGGTTGCCCCACGACCTGCGGAAAAGCGAGCCCTACTGCGGATACCAGCACTATGAATTCGATGTGATCACCGACGACAGCTGTGATGCCTACGGGCGCTACATGATTCGCGTCAAAGAGATGTGGGAGTCGATGAAGATCGTGGAGCAGTGTCTGGACAAGTTACGACCCGGCCCGACCATGATCTCCGATCGCAAGCTCGCCTGGCCGGCCGACCTGCAGGTGGGGCCCGACGGCCTGGGCAACTCACCCAAGCACATCGCCAAAATCATGGGCTCCTCGATGGAAGCGCTGATCCACCACTTCAAACTGGTCACCGAGGGCATCCGGGTGCCGGCGGGCCAGGTCTACGTCGCGGTGGAGTCCCCCCGTGGTGAGCTCGGCGTACACATGGTCAGCGACGGTGGCACCCGCCCCTACCGGGTGCACTACCGGGATCCCTCCTTCACCAACCTGCAGTCCGTCGCCGCGATGTGCGAAGGCGGGATGGTCGCCGATTTGATCGCGGCGGTCGCCAGCATTGACCCGGTCATGGGCGGGGTGGACCGGTGACACAGCCACCCGGTCAGCCGGTGTTCATCCGGCTCGGACCGCCACCGGACGAACCCAACCAGTTTGTCGTCGAGGGCGCTCCGCGGTCGTATCCGCCGGACGTACTGGCGCGGCTGGAGGTCGACGCCAAGGAGATCATCGGCCGCTATCCCGACAGGCGCTCGGCGCTGTTGCCGTTGCTGCACCTGGTGCAGGGCGAGGATTCCTACCTGACGCCGGCGGGTTTGCGGTTCTGCGCCGATCAACTCGGGCTGACCGGGGCCGAGGTGTCGGCGGTGGCCAGCTTCTACACCATGTACCGCCGGCGCCCCACCGGCGAGTACCTGGTGGGTGTGTGCACGAACACGCTGTGCGCCGTCATGGGCGGCGACGCCATCTTCGACCGCCTCAAAGAGCATCTCGGCGTCGGCCACGACGAAACCACCTCCGACGGTGTGGTCACCTTGCAACACATCGAATGCAACGCCGCCTGCGATTACGCACCGGTGGTGATGGTCAACTGGGAATTCTTCGACAACCAGACGCCGGAGTCCGCGCGCGAACTCGTCGACTCGCTGCGCTCCGACACACCGAAGGCGCCCACCCGCGGCGCGCCGCTGTGCGGCTTCCGGCAAACATCGCGCATCCTGGCGGGTCTACCCGACCAGCGTCCCGACGAAGGCCAGGGCGGTCCCGGCGCGCCCACCCTGGCCGGGCTGCAGGTGGCAAGGAAGAACGACATGCAGGCGCCACCAACCCCCGGAGCGGACGAATGACCACGCAGGCCACCCCGTTGACCCCGGTGATCAGCCGCCACTGGGACGACCCGGAGTCGTGGACCCTGGCCACTTATCAACGCCACGATCGCTATCGGGGCTATCAGGCGTTGCAGAAAGCCCTGACGATGCCGCCCGACGACGTGATCAGCATCGTCAAGGATTCCGGGTTACGCGGACGCGGCGGCGCGGGCTTTGCCACCGGGACCAAGTGGTCGTTCATCCCGCAGGGCGACACCGGCGCCGCGGCCAAGCCGCACTACCTGGTGGTCAACGCCGACGAGTCCGAACCCGGTACGTGCAAAGACATTCCGTTGATGCTGGCGACGCCACATGTGCTCATCGAAGGCGTCATCATCGCCGCCTACGCGATCCGCGCCCATCACGCGTTCGTCTACGTACGCGGTGAGGTGGTGCCGGTATTGCGCCGGCTGCACAACGCGGTGGCCGAGGCCTATGCCGCCGGCTTCCTAGGCCGCAACATCGGAGGTTCCGGATTCGATCTGGAGCTGGTGGTACACGCCGGCGCGGGCGCCTACATCTGCGGCGAGGAGACCGCCCTGCTCGACTCGCTGGAAGGCCGGCGCGGCCAGCCGCGGCTGCGGCCCCCCTTCCCCGCGGTGGCCGGTCTGTATGGCTGCCCGACCGTGATCAACAACGTCGAAACGATCGCCAGTGTCCCATCGATCATCCTGGGCGGCATCGACTGGTTCCGGTCGATGGGCAGCGAGAAATCGCCTGGCTTCACCCTGTATTCGCTGTCCGGCCACGTCACCCGCCCCGGCCAGTACGAGGCGCCGCTGGGCATTACGCTGCGCGAGTTGCTCGACTACGCAGGCGGGGTGCGCGCCGGGCACCGGCTGAAGTTCTGGACACCGGGCGGCTCGTCGACCCCGCTGCTCACCGACGAGCATCTGGATGTGCCGCTGGACTACGAGGGTGTGGGTGCGGCCGGCTCGATGCTGGGGACCAAGGCGCTGGAGATCTTCGACGAGACCACCTGCGTGGTGCGCGCGGTGCGCCGCTGGACCGAGTTCTACAAGCACGAATCGTGTGGGAAATGCACGCCGTGCCGGGAGGGCACCTTCTGGCTGGATAAGATCTACGAGCGGCTGGAAACCGGCCGGGGTAGCCATGAAGACATTGACAAACTGTTGGACATTTCCGATTCCATCTTGGGAAAGTCGTTCTGCGCGTTGGGCGACGGTGCCGCGAGTCCGGTGATGTCGTCGATCAAGCACTTCCGCGACGAGTACCTGGCCCACGTCGAAGGAGGCGGTTGCCCATTCGACCCCCGAGACTCCATGCTCGTCGCGAACGGAGTGGACGCGTGACCCAGGCGGCCGACACTGACATCCGGGTAGGCCAACCGGAGATGGTGACACTGACCATCGACGGCGTCGAAATCAGCGTCCCCAAGGGCACGTTGGTGATTCGCGCCGCCGAACTGATGGGAATCCAGATCCCGCGATTCTGCGACCACCCGCTGCTGGAGCCCGTCGGCGCCTGCCGGCAATGCCTGGTCGAGGTCGAAGGGCAACGCAAGCCGCTGGCGTCGTGCACCACCGTGGCCACCGACGACATGGTGGTGCGCACCCAACTCACCTCCGAGATTGCCGACAAGGCCCAGCACGGTGTGATGGAACTGCTGCTGATCAACCATCCGCTGGATTGCCCGATGTGCGACAAGGGCGGTGAATGCCCGCTGCAAAACCAGGCAATGTCTAACGGCCGCACGGATTCTCGCTTCACCGAGGCCAAACGTACCTTCGCCAAACCGATCAACATCTCCGCGCAGGTGCTGCTGGACCGCGAACGTTGCATCCTGTGCGCCCGCTGCACCCGGTTCTCCGACCAGATCGCCGGCGATCCGTTCATCGATATGCAGGAGCGCGGCGCCCTGCAGCAGGTCGGTATCTACGCCGATGAACCGTTCGAGTCGTACTTCTCCGGCAACACGGTGCAGATCTGCCCGGTGGGGGCGCTAACGGGGACCGCCTACCGGTTCCGCGCGCGTCCGTTCGATTTGGTCTCCAGCCCCAGCGTCTGCGAGCACTGCGCGTCGGGCTGCGCGCAACGCACCGACCATCGCCGCGGCAAGGTGCTGCGGCGGCTGGCCGGTGACGACCCGGAAGTCAACGAGGAGTGGAACTGCGACAAGGGCCGGTGGGCCTTCACGTACGCGACCCAGCCGGACGTGATCACCACTCCCCTGATCCGCGACGGTGGGGACCCCAAGGGCGCGCTGGTGCCCACCTCGTGGTCGCACGCAATGGCGGTGGCCGCCCAGGGACTGGCGGCAGCGCGGGGCCGCACCGGGGTGCTGGTCGGCGGCCGAGTGACCTGGGAGGACGCCTACGCGTACGCCAAGTTCGCGCGGATCACGTTGGGCACCAACGACATCGACTTCCGCGCCCGGCCGCACTCGGCCGAGGAGGCCGACTTCCTGGCGGCCCGCATCGCCGGGCGGCATATGGCGGTCAGCTATGCCGATTTGGAATCGGCTCCGGTGGTGCTGCTGGTGGGATTCGAGCCCGAAGACGAGTCGCCGATCGTGTTTCTGCGGTTACGCAAGGCCGCTCGCAGACACCGCGTCCCGGTGTACACGATCGCCCCCTTTGCCACTGGTGGCCTGCACAAAATGTCGGGCCGGCTGATCAAAACCGTTCCTGGTGGCGAACCCGCGGCGCTGGACGATCTGGCCACCGGTGCAGTGGGCGACCTGCTGGCCACCCCGGGCGCGGTCATCATGGTCGGGGAGCGCTTGGCCACGGTACCGGGCGGATTGTCGGCGGCCGCTCGGCTGGCCGATACGACCGGCGCCCGTTTGGCGTGGGTGCCGCGGCGGGCGGGGGAACGCGGAGCGCTGGAAGCCGGAGCGTTGCCCACGCTGTTACCCGGTGGCCGCCCGCTGGCCGACGAGGTCGCCCGCGCGCAGGTGTGTGCGGCGTGGCATATCGCCGAATTGCCTGCCGCGGCTGGACGGGACGCCGACGGCATCCTGGCCGCCGCTGCCGACGAGACGTTGGCTGCGCTGCTGGTCGGGGGTATCGAACCCGCGGACTTCGCCGACCCGGACGCCGTGCTGGCCGCGTTGGACGCCACCGGTTTCGTGGTCAGCCTGGAGCTGCGACACAGTGCGGTCACCGAACGCGCCGACGTGGTGTTCCCGGTCGCGCCGACGACCCAGAAAGCCGGCGCGTTCGTCAACTGGGAGGGTCGCTACCGTACATTCGAACCCGCGCTGCGCGGCAGCACACTGCAAGCTGGCCAGTCGGATCACCGGGTGCTGGACGCGTTGGCCGACGACATGGGTGTCCATCTGGGCGTGCCCACCGTGGAGGCGGCCCGCGAGGAGCTGGCCGCGCTCGGTATCTGGGACGGCAAACACGCTGCCGGTCCCCACATCGCGGCCACCGGGCCGACCCAACCCGAAGCTGGTGAGGCGATCTTGACCGGGTGGCGGATGCTCCTCGACGAGGGCCGCCTGCAGGACGGCGAACCATATCTGGCCGGTACCGCGCGCACACCCGTGGTACGGCTGTCGCCGGATACGGCAGCCGAGATCGGCGCCGCCGATGGCGAGGCGGTCACGGTCAGCACGTCACGCGGCTCAATCACCTTGCCGTGCAGTGTCACCGACATGCCCGACCGCGTCGTGTGGCTTCCGCTGAACTCGGCGGGCTCGACGGTGCACCGACAGCTGAGGGTGACAATCGGCAGCATCGTGAAAATCGGAGCGGGCTCATGAGCGTCTCCCCTTGCCGCGAGCGCGCGTGTTCCCCCGCAAGCGGGAGGTGCCCCCAGTACGCCGACACACCGATTTTGATGTACCAGTGCGGACCCTCGCGCAAGGAGTGGCGGCCATGACCACGTTCGGCCACGACACCTGGTGGCTGGTGGCGGCCAAAGCGATCGCGGTATTCGTGTTCCTCATGCTGACGGTGCTGGTGGCGATCCTGGCCGAACGCAAGCTGCTGGGCCGGATGCAGTTGCGGCCCGGCCCCAACCGGGTTGGCCCAAAAGGAGCCCTGCAGAGCCTGGCTGACGGCATCAAGCTGGCGCTCAAAGAGAGCATCACACCCGGTGGCATCGATCGATTCGTATATTTTGTGGCGCCGATCATTTCGGTGATTCCGGCATTCACCGCTTTCGCGTTCATCCCGTTTGGTCCCGAGGTGTCGGTGTTTGGCCACCGGACACCGTTGCAGATAACCGACCTTCCCGTCGCCGTGCTGTTCATCCTGGGACTGTCGGCGATCGGGGTATACGGCATCGTGCTGGGCGGTTGGGCGTCCGGGTCCACCTACCCGCTGCTGGGCGGGGTGCGCTCCACCGCGCAGGTCATCTCCTACGAGGTCGCGATGGGCCTGTCGTTCGCGACGGTGTTCCTTATGGCCGGCACCATGTCGACGTCGCAGATCGTGGCCGCACAAGACGGTGTCTGGTATGCCTTCCTGTTGTTGCCGTCATTCGTCATCTATCTCATTTCTATGGTGGGTGAAACCAACCGGGCGCCGTTCGATTTGCCCGAAGCCGAGGGCGAGCTGGTCGCGGGATTCCACACCGAGTACTCGTCGTTGAAGTTCGCGATGTTCATGCTCGCCGAGTACGTCAATATGACTACGGTTTCGGCACTGGCCGCGACCCTATTCTTCGGTGGCTGGCATGCTCCCTGGCCGCTGAACATGTGGGCGAGCGCCAACACCGGCTGGTGGCCACTGATCTGGTTCACCGCTAAAGTGTGGGGCTTTCTGTTCATCTATTTCTGGCTGCGGGCTACGCTGCCGCGGCTGCGCTACGACCAGTTCATGGCGCTGGGCTGGAAGTTATTGATCCCCGTCTCGCTGGTGTGGGTGATGGTCGCCGCGATCATCCGCTCACTACGCAACCAGGGCTACCAGTACTGGACCCCGACTCTGGTGTTTAGCAGCATTGTCGTTGCCGCTGCCATGGTGCTGTTGTTGCGAAAGCCGTTGAGCGCTCCCGGCGCTCGCGCATCGGCACGGCAACGCGGGGACGAAGGCACCAGCCCTGAACCGGCATTTCCGACACCACCGCTGCTAGCCGGTGCAACCAAGGAGAATGCAGGTGGCTAACACTGATCGTCCGGCTCTCCCCCACAAGCGGGCGGTACCCCCATCTCGGGCTGACTCCGGCCCGCGTCGTCGCCGGACTAAGTTACTGGACGCCGTAGCCGGATTCGGGGTAACGCTTGGTTCGATGTTCAAAAAGACGGTCACCGAGGAGTATCCGGAAAGGCCCGGTCCGGTAGCAGCGCGCTACCACGGCCGTCATCAGCTCAACCGGTATCCGGACGGCCTGGAGAAATGCATCGGCTGCGAGTTGTGCGCCTGGGCCTGCCCGGCCGACGCAATCTATGTCGAGGGCGCGGACAATACCGAAGAGGAGCGGTTTTCGCCGGGCGAACGCTACGGCCGGGTGTACCAGATTAACTATTTGCGTTGCATCGGTTGCGGTTTGTGCATCGAGGCGTGCCCGACGCGGGCGCTGACGATGACCTATGATTACGAACTGGCCGACGACAACCGCGCCGACCTGATCTACGAGAAGGACCGGCTGCTGGCCCCGCTGCTGCCCGAGATGGCCGCGCCGCCGCATCCGCGGGCGCCCGGTGCCACCGATAAGGACTACTACCTAGGCAATGTGACCGCCGAGGGCTTGCGGGGCGTGCGTGAGAGCCAGACCACCGGAGATTCCCGATGACCGCGGTGCTGGCTTCAGATGTCATCGTCCGCACCTCCACCGGGGAAGCGGTGATGTTCTGGGTGCTCAGTGCGTTGGCGCTGCTGGGCGCGGTCGGGGTTGTGCTGGCCGTCAACGCCGTGTACTCAGCGATGTTTCTGGCGATGACCATGATCATCCTGGCGGTGTTCTACATGGCCCAGGACGCGCTGTTTTTGGGTGTCGTCCAGGTGGTTGTCTACACCGGCGCGGTGATGATGCTGTTCCTGTTCGTGCTGATGCTGATCGGTGTGGACTCCGCGGAATCACTGAAGGAGACGCTGCGCGGGCAGCGGGTCGCCGCGGTGCTGACCGGTGTCGGGTTCGGCGTTCTCCTGATCAGCACCATCGGCCAGGTGGCGACCCGAGGTTTTGCCGGACTAACCGTCGCCAACGCCAACGGCAACGTCGAAGGCTTGGCCGCGCTGATTTTTTCCCGTTACCTGTGGGCGTTCGAGTTGACCAGTGCGCTGTTGATTACCGCCGCCGTCGGGGCGATGGTGCTAGCGCACCGGGAGCGTTTCGAGCGCCGCAAGACCCAGCGCGAACTCTCCCAGGAACGCTTCCGTCCCGGCGGGCACCCCACCCCGCTGCCCAACCCGGGTGTCTACGCGCGCCACAACGCGGTCGACGTTGCCGCCCTGCTCCCCGACGGTTCCTATTCCGAATTGTCGGTCCCCCGGATGCTGCGCACCCGCGGGGCCGACGGCCTGCAAACACCCTCGCCCGGAGCCGTCTCCGGCTCTTTAGAAGGCGGTGCATCATGAATCCGGCCAACTACCTTTATCTTTCGGTGCTGCTATTCACCATCGGAGCCTCCGGTGTGCTGCTGCGACGCAACGCGATCGTGATGTTCATGTGCGTCGAGCTCATGCTCAATGCCGTTAACCTGGCGTTCGTCACCTTCGCGCGCATGCATGGCCATCTCGACGCCCAGATGATCGCGTTCTTCACCATGGTGGTGGCCGCCTGCGAAGTGGTCGTCGGCCTGGCCATCATCATGACGATTTTCCGTACCCGCAAATCGGCGTCGGTCGACGACGCGAATCTACTCAAAGGCTGACGACGCCACCGTGACAACTTCCTTGGGGACTCACTACACCTGGCTGCTGGTGGCACTGCCACTGGCGGGTGCCGCAATCTTGCTGTTCGGCGGCAGACGCACCGATGCGTGGGGCCACCTGCTGGGCTGTGCCGCAGCGCTGGCGGCATTCGGGGTGGGCGCGATGCTGCTGGCCGACATGCTCGGTCGCGATGGGCTCGAGCGCGCGATCCATCAGCAGGTGTTCACCTGGATACCCGCCGGCGGACTCCAAGTCGACTTCGGGCTGCAGATCGATCAGTTGTCCATGTGCTTCGTGCTGCTGATCTCCGGGGTCGGATCGCTGATTCACATCTATTCGGTCGGCTACATGGCCGAGGACCCGGACCGGCGCAGGTTTTTCGGCTATCTCAACCTGTTTCTGGCCTCGATGCTGCTGCTGGTGGTCGCCGACAACTATGTGTTGCTGTACGTCGGCTGGGAGGGTGTGGGCCTGGCGTCGTATCTGTTGATCGGTTTCTGGTACCACAAGCCGTCGGCGGCCACCGCGGCCAAAAAGGCATTCGTGATGAACCGGGTTGGGGACGCCGGCCTAGCGGTGGGTATGTTCTTGACGTTTAGCACTTTCGGCACCCTGTCGTATGCCGGCGTGTTCGCCGGCGTACCCGCCGCAAGTCGCGCAGTGCTGACCGCGATCGGGTTGTTGATGCTGTTGGGGGCGTGCGCCAAGTCCGCGCAGGTTCCGCTGCAAGCCTGGCTTGGCGACGCGATGGAGGGCCCCACCCCGGTGTCCGCGCTGATCCACGCCGCCACCATGGTGACCGCCGGAGTGTATTTGATTGTGCGGTCGGGCCCGCTGTACAACCTGGCGCCCACCGCCCAACTGGCGGTCGTCATCGTCGGCGCGGTGACGCTGCTGTTTGGGGCGATCATCGGCTGCGCCAAGGACGACATCAAACGTGCGCTGGCAGCCTCGACCATTAGCCAGATCGGCTACATGGTGCTGGCCGCGGGCCTGGGTCCGGCCGGCTACGCGTTTGCGATCATGCATCTGCTCACTCACGGTTTCTTCAAGGCCGGCCTATTCCTTGGGTCCGGCGCGGTGATTCACGCGATGCACGAAGAGCAGGACATGCGCCGTTACGGTGGTCTGCGCGCCGCCCTGCCGGTCACGTTCGCAACCTTCGGCCTGGCGTATCTGGCGATTATCGGGGTACCGCCGTTCGCGGGCTTCTTCTCCAAGGATGCGATCATCGAGGCCGCATTGGGCGCCGGCGGCATCCGGGGCTCGCTGCTGGGCGGTGCCGCGCTGCTGGGTGCGGGCGTCACCGCGTTCTACATGACGCGAGTGATGCTGATGACCTTCTTCGGCGAAAAGCGTTGGACGCCAGGCGCCCATCCGCACGAGGCACCGGCCGTGATGACCTGGCCGATGATCTTGCTCGCCGTCGGCTCGGTGTTCTCCGGTGGCCTGCTCGCGGTGGGTGGCACGTTGCGGCATTGGCTGCAGCCAGTTGTCGGATCTCATGAAGAGGCCACCCATGCGCTGCCGACCTGGGTCGCCACCACCCTGGCGCTCGGTGTGGTCGCCGTCGGTATCGCGGTGGCCTACCGGATGTACGGCACCGCGCCGATCCCGAGGGTTGCCCCGGTTCGGGTGTCGGCGCTGACCGCGGCCGCACGTGCGGACCTGTACGGCGATGCCTTCAACGAGGAGGTGTTCATGCGCCCTGGTGCGCAATTGACCAACGCGGTGGTCGCGGTGGACGACGCGGGTGTGGACGGCTCGGTTAACGCGCTGGCGACGCTCGTGAGCCAGACTTCGAATCGCCTGCGGCAAATGCAAACCGGCTTCGCCCGTAACTACGCGTTATCGATGCTGGTAGGAGCGGTGTTAGTGGCGGCGGCGCTGCTGGTGGTGCAGCTGTGGTGAATAACGTGCCGTGGCTGAGCGTGCTCTGGCTGGTGCCGCTGGCAGGTGCGGTGCTGATCATCCTGCTACCACCCGGTCGGCGCCGACTCGCCAAGTGGGCCGGTATGGTTGTCAGCGTCCTGACGTTGGCGGTGTCGATCGTCGTCGCGGCCGAATTCAAGCCCAGCGCCGAGCCGTATCAGTTCGTCGAAAAGCATTCCTGGATACCGGCGTTCGGCGCCGGCTATACCCTTGGTGTGGACGGCATCGCAGTGGTGCTGGTGTTGTTGACCACAGTGCTGATTCCGTTGCTGCTGGTGGCCGGCTGGAACGACGCAACCGATGCTGACGACCTGTCCCCCGCAAGCGGGAGGTACCCCCAGCGCCCGGCTCCGCCGCGCTTGCGATCGTCAGGTGGCGAACGCACCCGAGGCGTGCACGCCTACGTGGCATTGACGCTGGCCATCGAGTCGATGGTGCTGATGTCGGTGATCGCGCTGGACGTGCTGCTGTTCTACGTGTTCTTCGAGGCCATGCTGATCCCGATGTACTTCCTCATCGGCGGCTTCGGCCAGGGGGCCGGACGCTCGCGTGCCGCGGTGAAGTTCTTGCTGTACAACCTGTTTGGCGGGTTGATCATGCTGGCGGCGGTGATCGGGCTGTATGTGGTGACCGCACAGTACGATTCGGGCACCTTCGACTTCCGTGAGATCGTGGCCGGCGTGGCGGCGGGCCGCTACGGAGCGGACCCGGCGGTGTTCAAGGCGCTGTTCTTGGGCTTCATGTTCGCGTTCGCGATCAAGGCTCCGCTGTGGCCGTTCCATCGCTGGCTGCCGGACGCCGCCGTCGAGTCCACCCCAGCGACCGCGGTGCTGATGATGGCGGTGATGGACAAGGTCGGCACCTTCGGCATGCTGCGCTACTGCCTGCAGCTGTTTCCTGACCCGTCAACGTATTTCCGTCCGCTGATCGTGACGCTGGCCATCATCGGGGTGATCTACGGCGCGATCGTGGCGATCGGCCAAACCGACATGATGCGGCTGATCGCCTACACCTCGATCTCGCACTTCGGGTTCATCATCGCAGGCATCTTCGTCATGACCACCCAGGGCCAGAGCGGGTCGACGCTGTACATGCTCAACCACGGCCTGTCCACGGCGGCGGTGTTCCTGATCGCCGGTTTCTTGATAGCGCGGCGCGGCAGCCGATCGATCGCCGACTACGGCGGTGTCCAGAAGGTGGCGCCCATCCTGGCCGGCGCGTTCATGGTCTCGGCCATGGCCACCGTATCGCTGCCCGGCCTAGCCCCGTTTATCAGCGAATTCCTGGTTCTGCTGGGCACTTTCAGCCGCTACTGGCTGGCGGCGGCGTTCGGCGTTACCGCACTGGTCCTCTCGGCCGTTTACATGCTGTGGCTCTACCAGCGGGTGATGACCGGTCCGGTAGCCGAAGGCAACGAACGCATAGGGGATCTGGTGGGCCGCGAGATGATCGTGGTGGCACCGTTGATCGCGCTGTTACTCGTGCTTGGGGTCTACCCCAAACCTGTGCTCGACATCATCAATCCGGCGGTCGAGAACACCATGACCACCATCGGCCAGCATGATCCCGCGCCCAGCGTGGCACACCCGGTTCCGGCCGTGGGCGCCTCCCGGACAGCCGAAGGACCGCACCCATGATCCTGCCCGCCCCGCACGTCGAGTACTTCCTGCTCGCTCCGATGCTCATCGTCTTTTCGGTTGCGGTCGCCGGTGTGCTGGCCGAGGCTTTCCTGCCGCGCCGGTGGCGCTATGGCGCCCAAGTGACGCTCGCCCTTGGCGGGTCGGCAGTGGCACTCATCGCGGTCATCGTGGTGGCCAGGTCGATTCACGGGTCGGGTCACGCCGCGGTGCTGGGGGCCATAGCCGTGGATCGAGCGACCCTGTTTCTGCAAGGCACCGTACTACTGGTCACGATCATGGCAGTCGTCTTCATGGCCGAACGCAGCGCCCGGGTGAGTCCGCAACGCCAGAACACCCTCGCTGTGGCGCGGCTCCCTGGACTCGATTCGTTTACCCCGCAGGCTTCCGCCGTGCCCGGCAGCGATGCTGAGCGCCAAGCGGAACGGGCGGGAGCCACCCAGACGGAACTTTTCCCGCTGGCGATGCTGTCCGTCGGCGGCATGATGGTGTTTCCCGCGTCCAACGACCTGTTGACGATGTTCGTTGCGCTGGAGGTGCTATCGCTGCCGCTGTACCTGATGTGTGGGCTGGCCCGGAATCGCCGCCTGCTGTCGCAGGAAGCCGCGATGAAGTACTTCCTGCTGGGCGCCTTCTCGTCGGCGTTCTTCCTCTACGGCGTCGCGTTGCTATACGGCGCGACCGGCACGCTGACCTTGCCGGGTATTCGGGATGCGTTGGCAGCGCGCACCGACGACTCAATGGCGTTGGCCGGCGTCGCGCTGCTCGCGGTCGGCCTACTATTCAAGGTCGGCGCGGTGCCATTCCACTCCTGGATTCCCGATGTGTACCAGGGCGCACCCACCCCGATCACCGGGTTCATGGCGGCCGCCACCAAGGTCGCGGCGTTCGGTGCGCTGCTCCGGGTGGTCTATGTCGCGCTGCCGCCGCTGCACGATCAGTGGCGCCCGGTGCTGTGGGCGATTGCCATCCTCACCATGACGGTGGGCACCGTCACCGCGGTAAACCAGACCAACGTCAAGCGTATGCTGGCCTATTCATCGGTCGCGCACGTCGGTTTCATACTTACCGGCGTGATCGCCGATAATCCGGCGGGTCTTTCCGCGACGTTGTTCTATCTGGTCGCCTACAGCTTCAGCACGATGGGTGCGTTTGCCATCGTGGGTCTGGTCCGAGGCGCCGACGGCTCAGCGGGTTCAGAGGATGCCGACCTGTCCCACTGGGCCGGGCTGGGACAGCGTTCACCTATCGTGGGCGTGATGCTGTCGATGTTTCTGCTGGCCTTCGCCGGCATCCCGTTGACCAGTGGATTCGTCAGCAAGTTCGCGGTGTTTAGGGCCGCCGCTTCCGCCGGCGCGGTGCCGCTGGTAATCGTCGGCGTGATCTCCAGCGGCGTCGCCGCCTACTTCTACGTGCGGGTGATCGTGAGCATGTTCTTCACCGAAGAATCCGGTGACACACCACACGTGGCGGCACCCGGCGTGCTGAGCAAGGCCGCCATTGCGGTATGCACGGTAGTCACCGTGGTGCTGGGGATCGCCCCGCAGCCGGTGCTCGACCTGGCCGACCAGGCCGCCCAGTTGCTGCGCTGAATCCGTTAGGGCTGACCGAAGAAGCCCGACTGGTCACTGCCCTGATTGAAGCCCCCCGAGCTGTGGTCACCCGTGTTCGCCACACCCGTGTTGAGGGCGCCCGAGTTCGCAATGCCTGTGGTCTGCAGGCCAGAGTTTGCGATGCCCACGGTGCCGGCACCCGAGTTATAGAAGCCGACGTTGAAGCCGCCGGAGTTGGTGTTATTGATGCCCGACTGAACGTCACCGTTGTTCCCATAGCCAGCCGAAACATTGCCCGTGTTAAAGAAGCCTGAGGAATTCATGCCGGTGTTGCCGAAGCCCGAGCTCGAAACGGATTGGTCGACCGAGCTTCCAAACCCGGTGTTCCGGTCGCCCGAGTCGAAACCGCCCGTATTGATGCTGCCCGAGTTCGCGAATCCCGTATTGATACTGCCCGCGTTTGCGAAGCCCACGTTTAGGGTGCCCGCGTTGCCAAAGCCCACACTTTGGTTGCCCGCATTGCCAACGCCCACGTTAAAGGAACCGCCGTTCCCGACGCCCATGTCTTCGTTGCCCGCGTTCCCGATGCCCATATTGAAGAAGCCGGCGTTTCCGAAGCCCGTGTTGATGTCGCCCGCGTTTCCAAAGCCGAAGTTGTTGTTGCCCGAATTGAAGAAGCCCACGTTGTTGTTGCCAGAGTTGAAGAAACCGATGTTGTTGTTACCCGAGTTCCCGAAACCTAGATTCCCGATGCCCGAGTTCAGCGCGCCAATGACCACCAAGTTGTCGCCGGTGAGCCCAAAACCGATGTTGTTGTTGCCATTGTTCCCGAGGCCGAGGTTATTGTCGCCGTTGTTTCCGAAACCGATGTTGGAGGAGCCGATGTTTCCACTGCCCAAGTTGAAGGAACCGAGATTTCCGCCGCCGAAGTTGGTACTTCCGGTGTTTCCACTGCCCAGGTTCCCACTGCCAAAGTTTCCGTTGCCGAGGTTTCCAAAGCCTCGGTTTCCGCTGCCCAGATTGACATTGCCAACGTTTCCGCTGCCGAGATTGGTGTTGCCGATATTTCCGCTGCCCAAATTCGTGGCACCGTCATTTCCGCTGCCCACATTGGCGTTGCCGGAGTTTCCGCTACCTACGTTGGCGTTGCCGGAATTTCCGCTGCCCAGATTGTAGTCACCGGTGTTCCCGCCGCCCAGGTTCCCGACGCCGATGTTGCCGAGGCCGATCGCGGCGGCCAGCGCCGATGGCGCAGCTGGCAACGCCTGCTGCAGACCAATTGACCACGACGACAGCTGCGCCGCGGCCGCCGATGCCCCGCCGTGATAGCCCACCATCGCGGCCACATCGGCGGCCCACATCTGTTCATACATCGCCTCAGCGGCCGCGATCGCCGGCGCATTCTGCCCAAACAGATTCGACAACACCAACTGCACAAACGCATTACGGTTGGCCGCCACCAGCATCGGATGCACCGTCGCCGCCCGCGCCGCCTCAAACGCACTGGCCACCGCCTTGGCCTGAGCCGACGCGCCAGCGGCCCGCGCCGCCGCAGCAGCCAACCACCCCGCATACGGCGCCGCCGCCGCGGCCATCGCCGCCGCCGCACCCTGCCAGGACTGACCCGCCAACCCCGAAGTCACCGACCCAAACGAGGACGCCGCCACCGCCAACTCCGCGGCCAAACGATCCCAAGCCACCGATGCCGCAAGCATCGGCGCAGACCCCGCACCGGTAAACATCCGCAACGAATTAATCTCCGGCGGCAACACCGAATAATTCATCAGCCCAGCCCCTTCCCCAGCGCGCGACGCCGATGACACAGGCGTTCGCGCACGCTACTCCACCCGTAAGAACAAACTGTAGGGAAATCACGGCACCAATATCGGCGATTTGTCAAAACACTTGTACATTGCGAAAAATTCGGGCCCACCGATCGCCACCCTGGTCACCGCGACTCCTGCCACATTGCCGCCGCGGTACCTCATCGTGCCGGCTAATCGCCCCCAGCAACGTCGGGCTCGGTAGGCGTTACGGCTGGCCGAAGAACCCGGCCTGGTTATCGCCCTGGTTGAAGGCACCCGAGGAGTTGTCACCTGAGTTGGCGACACCGGAGCTGGCATTACCGGAGTTTGCGATGCCGGTGCTGGCCACGCCCGAGTTGTAGATGCCGTTGTTAAACATGCCCGTGTTGAAGAAGCCCTCGTTGGAGTTGCCCGAGTTAAAGAAGCCGACATTCGCGTCGCCAATATTCTGGAAGCCTGAGGTGGAGTCGAAGACGTTCGAGTTCATGTTCCCAAAGCCCGAGGTAAGGTTACCCGAATTATTGAAGCCCGAGACGCTGGTGCCGGTGTTACCGAAGCCCGAGACCGAACCAGGCTGATCGACCGTGCTGCCGATGCCGGTGTTGACGTCACCCGAGTTGAATAGGCCTGTGTTGAGATCGCCGGCATTTCCGAAGCCGGTGTTCAGATTGCCCGAGTTGAACGAGCCAGTGTTTCCACCGATCCCGCTGACCACACCGCCCGAGTTGAAATCGCCGGTGTTGGCCAAGCCCGCGTTTCCGGAGCCCACGTTGACACCACCTGCGTTTCCATGGCCCATGTTCTGGAAGCCCGCGTTACCAAAACCGAAGTTTGTGTTACCACCGTTCCCAAAACCGGTGTTGAAGGGTCCCCCGTTCCAGAAGCCGGTGTTGACATCGCCCGCGTTGCCGAAGCCGGTGTTGCCGTCCCCGGAGTTAAAGAAGCCCACGTTGCCATTGCCGGAGTTGAAGAAGCCAATGTTGTTGTTCCCAGAGTTCCCGAAACCCATGTTCCCGATTCCCGAGTTCAACGCACCAATGCCCACCAGATTGTCACCGGTGAGCCCAAAACCGATGTTTTTATTGCCGTTGTTCCCAAAGCCCAGGTTGTTGTTACCGAGGTTGCCGAACCCGATATTACTCATCCCCATGTTGCCGCTACCCACGTTGAACGAACCAAAGTTCCCGCTACCGAGGTTTGTACTACCGACGTTGCCGCTACCCAGGTTTCCGTCACCGAAGGCGTTTCCGAAACCGAAGTTTCCGTTGCCGAGGAGGTTCCCGCTGCCAAAGTTGAGATTGCCTTGGTTGCCGTTGCCGAAGTTGGTGTTACCAATGTTGCCGCTCCCCAGGTTGGCAAAGCCCCAGTTTCCTCCGCCCAGGTTGGCATTGCCGGTGTTGCCGCCACCCAGGTTCAGGCTGCCAAAGTTCCCGCTGCCCAAGTTCAACAAACCGACGTTTCCGCCACCCAGGTTCCAGCTGCCAATATTCCCCAGACCCGTGTTCAGCGCCGGCGGGGTGACAGCCGCTGTCGCAGCCGCTGGGGCGGCAAACATGCTAGCCGCACCGCCGGAAATCGCGCTGGCCACCTGACCCAACCCCGGCAGGCCCCGCAATGCCTGCTGCCACGATGGCAACGCCGCCGCGGCCGCCGATGCCCCGCCGTGATAGCCCACCATCGCGGCCACATCGGCGGCCCACATCTGTTCATACATCGCCTCAGCGGCCGCGATCGCCGGCGCATTCTGCCCAAACAGATTCGACAACACCAACTGCACAAACGCATTACGGTTGGCCGCCACCAGCATCGGATGCACCGTCGCCGCCCGCGCCGCCTCAAACGCACTGGCCACCGCCTTGGCCTGAGCCGACGCGCCAGCGGCCCGCGCCGCCGCAGCAGCCAACCACCCCGCATACGGCGCCGCCGCCGCGGCCATCGCCGCCGCCGCCGCACCCTGCCAGGACTGACCCGCCAACCCCGAAGTCACCGACCCAAACGAGGACGCCGCCACCGCCAACTCCGCGGCCAAACCATCCCAAGCCACCGATGCCGCAAGCATCGGCGCAGACCCCGCACCGGTAAACATCCGCAACGAATTAATCTCCGGCGGCAACACCGAATAATTCATCAGCCCAGCCCCTTCCCCTACAGGACGTCCCGGCCAATGACTCAGGCAACGGTGCACGTCTCTGTACTCGTAGAACAAACTGTAGGAAAACGGCGCGACGAATAACGGCGATTTCGTGAAAATTCTGGTTCCCGTCAGAAGCACGCCACCCTCGGCCACCTCGTTTGCGCACGCCTAGAGCCCGCGGTCGGGGGGTGCGGTCTGGATCTCCAAAGCATCTGCTGCTGCCCGGATCTCGGCTAGCCGATCAGGGTCCGACAACAGCGCCGTCATCGCGAACTCGACGATCTCGTCCGGGCTGACCGCGAATTCCGGCAGCGCCAGAGCGTCAAACAACGCCTGCACCAGCCTGGCAGCCGATAACGGATGCATTGCGCGCACATCACCTTCGCCTTGGCCGGTCTCGATCAGGCCAACCAGCGCGCGTTCCATCTCCGCGACTAGCTCCCGCTCCGCGACGAAGGATTCCTGATGCAGGTCCGGGGTGATGAGGATGGAAACCAGCACATAGGGCGAAGCATGCAGGTGGTCCAGGGATTCCGTCAGCCAGCGGTGCAGCTTGACCACCGCCGGAACCGGCATCGCGGTGATGTGACCGAACAGCTCAAGCGGCCACTCCACGGCGAGCCGCACCAGGGCCGCAAGGATATCGCGTTTGGCCGAGAAGTGTTTGTAGATGGCCGGCTGCTCCACCCCGACGGCTGCGGCAATGTCTCGCGTCGAGGTGGAGCTGTAACCCCGCAGCGCGATGAGCTCGGCAGCGGCCCCCAGGATGCGGAGTGCCGTTGGGCTCCAGCGGCCGGCCTGCCTCGGCATGCCGGCAAGGCTAGCTGGCACCTGGGTGGTCGCCAACCAGCGCCATGGCGAGGTTCCGGTAGAACGCGAGCATGCCGGGCCATTCTTTCGAGCTAAGGTGACCCCGTTCGGCGAATCGCGAGCCCGCCCCAACCTGCACGGCCTCCAGTCCGAGCCGGTCCTCGTAATTGATCATCGCCATCACGAACTGCGACGTCTGAGCTGTTGCTGCCGCATCGGCGGCTAACTCGGGGGTGGTGAGCACGCCGCCGAGCACCTGCACCCGGTCGATGCTTTGCGGAATAAAGCCGAACCACACCACCCGCTCGCCCGCTATGGCCAGCGCGCTGTTCGGAAACGTCCACAACACGACCAGATTACTTTTCTGAACCTCGTTGAGCTGCAACGACTTCGCTTCTACTGGAACGGTGAAGGGAACCCTGAGGCGCAACGCCCACCGCGAATACTGCCGAACGTCCAGATCGCCCCCACCAGGAACGAACGGCTCCAGGGTTTGGCGATGCAGGCCGAGCACGTGGTAGTTCTCATGACCATTTTCCGCCGCCACCTTCCAATTAGCTCGCCACTCATGCGACCACGACTCGACCTGCACCATCTCACCGAGCCGATAGCCGGCGAATTCGTCGTCAGTCAGGTCCAGATGCGCCGCGATTGGTTCGGCATCGGCATCCAGGTTGATCCACACCAATCCATTCCAGGTGGCCACGGCGAACTGCGGAAGCCGGCACTCCCTACGGTTGAAGTCTAAGTTGGCGGCCATATGGCGCGCTCCGCGCAACCGGCCATCCAGCCCATAGCGCCACAGGTGGTATTGGCAGGTCAACGTGTCGATGCGCCCCGCACCGGGTTCCACCATCAGCATCAACCGGTGCCGGCAGATCGGCGAAAGAGCGTGCAGCTGCCCGTCGACGTCCCGCACCACCATGACCGGCTCCCCTGCGACGGACACGGTGACGTAGTCACCGGTCTTGGCGAGTTGGTCGACATGCGCGACAAGCATCCAGGACCGGTTGAAGATCCGTTCCCGCTCCAGCTGCCACAGCTCCGATGAGGTGTAGGCGGCCGGCGGCAGGCTTAGCGCCGGTGGATTGTCGTCGAGGTAATCCCCGATGTCGGTAAGGATGTCTCCGAGCTCGGCTCGGTTATCAGTTGATAACATACCCTCCATGTTATCGACTGATAACCGATTGTCAACAGCGCGCACCGGCCCGACCGGCCAGCCGGCGGTTCACCTCGAGAACGGACGGGTGGCCAGCACGTAGGTAGCCAACACGGCCAACGGTGCCGCCAACGGCAGCCATGGCACTTGCAGCGGGAACGACGTCGCAGCCAACCCAGCGAACGTGAAACCAACGGCGGCAACGGTCGTCGGCCAGCTCCCGGCGACAACACCGGCCCCGTATCGGCACACCAGGTAGACGGCGGCGCAAAACCCCGACAATGCGGCAAGCACATGCGTCGGGCCGGACACCACGATCATCACCACCGACAACACCACGGCAAGCGTTGCCGCCAGGCGAAACACCGCCGCCACCCCTACCGCAATCACCGCGGCAAGCCCCACGACAACAGCCAGCCCGTGCGATCCCACAGCGGCCGACCCCACCATCATCAGTCCGAACACCGTGGAGAGCCCACGAGTACCCGGGTGCGCAAACGAGGTCATGGCAGCCTCGTCCGGCTAGCTCTGCCCCGTCCGCGACGACGGCGATTGGGCAACGCACCCGTCGACTGCTGAAGCGAGTGATCCGCCGGCCAGGACAGCACGTCGACCCCGATGGTGGCCATGTCGCGATACATCGCGGAGCGCTGCAGCGCCCACATCCGGACCACCAGGGGATCCAGTTGGTCCTGGAGCGGACAGCTATCAAGAACGTCGACAGCAACCACGACGTGGCCGCGTTTACGCAGGTCGATCAACGCCAGCGCGAACTCGGTATCCAGCAGCGTGGAAAACGCAATGACAACCGCTCCTGCGGGAACAGCTGCGCGCGGAGCCAGCGTCCCGGTGGTGTTTTCGAACCCTTCCCCGGCGCCGAGCACGGTGTCGAGCACCCGATAGAACTGGCGCTGCCCGATGTCGGCGCCCAGCCATCGCGGCCGATTGCCGCCCAGCGCAACGATCCCAGCACGGTCACCGTTTCGCAGCGCGGTTTGCACCACCTGAGCAGCACCCCGCACGACTCGTTCGGTGGCCTCGGTCGCCGGACCCGCCGGCTGTCGATACATGTCGATCAACACCACCACGTCAGCGGCCCGGTCGGTCAACCGCCTTGTCACGTGCAGTCGGCCACGGCGCGCGCTTACCACCCAGTTCACGGCACGTAGCTGGTCGCCCGGGACATATGGGCGAATGTCGGCGTATTCGACACCCGGCCCGACGTGCCGGGTGAGATGAGCTCCCAGGCGGTCGAGCAATTCGGTCTGCGGCAGTGGCGTCGACTGCGGCGGTGTCAGCGGAAACACGACGATTTCGGCGGCGTCGACGGTTCCGGCTCCCATCAACAACCCACCGCGTGCGACGACGGCGACCCGGGCCCGGATAGGATAGCGCCCCCAGCGTTGCGCCACCGCGGAAACCGTTGTCGTCCGGCGTGACACGGATTCCAGAGCTTCGAACTGCATTCCCGCCAACGCCGATACCGTGAGTTCGACCGCGGCGTCCACGGATTCCGTTGTGACCCACACGGTCACTCGCACATGTTCGTTCTCGAAACATCGCTGCGAATCCGGGTCACCGTGCACCTGGATCACCGGGACCGGACGCTGCCAGCTGATCGAGCACAACACGCCGAGCAGCGGCGCCGCGAACGCAATCAGCTGCCAACGACCAGCGACGACCGCTGCGGCTAGCGCAACTCCGGCACAGGTGGCAATCGCCAGCGTCAGTTGTGATGCACGCCAGCGCAACTCGACTTCACACGTTTGGATCACATCGCGCCGTAGTTCATCCAGCCAACCCGCTACGTTCCACTAATTCGGGGAACAGGCAGACGCCGCAACAGCTCTGAGACCACATCAGCGCCCGCAATCTTGCGCACCCACATCTCCGGGCGCAATGTGATCCGATGCGCGACGGCCGCGGTCGCAAGTTCCTTGACATCTTCGGGTATGACGTAGTCCCGGCCGAGCAACAGAGCGCGGGCACGGGAGAGCTGGACCAGGTCGAGTTCGGCTCGCGGGCTGGCGCCGACGGCCACCTGCGGATGGTGCCGGGTAGCGTTGGCCAACGACACCACATAGTGCAAGACGTCCTCGTGCACGGTGACCTGCTCGACCGATTCACGCATGGCCAACAGATCGTGGCAGTCCACCACCTGATTCACCGTCGGATCCGCAGAACCGCGTTCCAGGCGACGGCGCAGCATCGAGGTCTCGTCTCGCTCGGAGAGGTAGCGCAGTTCCAACCGGATCGCGAACCGATCCAGTTGCGCCTCCGGCAGTGGATATGTGCCCTCGTATTCGATCGGATTGTCGGTCGCCAGAACGATGAATGGCATTGCCAGTTTATGGGTTTGGCCATCGATGCTCACCTGGCCCTCGGCCATTGCCTCCAACAGTGCCGCTTGCGTCTTCGGCGGCGTCCGGTTGATCTCGTCGGCGAGCAACAGGTTGGTGAAAATAGGCCCGGCCCGGAATTCGAAACGACCGGACTGCATGTCATAGATGGTCGAGCCGAGCAGATCGGCCGGCAGCAAATCAGGCGTGAATTGCACTCGGGTGAAATCGAGCCCCAACGCGGCGGCGAAGGATCGCGCGATCAGCGTCTTGCCGAGGCCAGGGAGATCTTCGATGAGCACGTGGCCACGGGCGAGCACGGCGGTGAGGATGAGTGTCAGTGCAGAGCGCTTCCCCACCACCACACGTTCGATTTCGTCGAGCACCGCCTCGCAGTGGGCGGTGGTCGTCGCGGCCGGCATAATCATCGTTGAGTCATACCTGTTCTAACTTCTGCAGAATTTCTTCCAGTGCCGCACGGCCGGGGCCTGGTTGACGGTCGCCGGTGTGCGTCACATTGTTCGGGTTGACCCATTCCCACAATTCGTCGCCGAAAAGCATTCGGCCGGTGGCAGCAAAGGCAACCGGGTCTTTGGCCTGTCTATGGCCGGTGGCGATTTCGAACCGTCGTGCGAGCATCGGACGCAAATGCCGGTCCCAGTCGGCTCGAGTGGACTCCGACCACCGGATCGTCGTCTCGGTGTTGGAGAGCCACCGGCGCAACCCCTCCCCCAGATCGTCGGAGTCCGGCGCAGCCGTGAGTTCGTCCCGGTTGCCCAGCATCCGGCGGACGTTGAGCAGCACCAGAGCCAGGGCGAGCCCCGACGCGGCGAGCACGAGCCGACGGTCGTGCAGTATCAGCGCCAGCAGCTCAATCCCCACGATGAGGAAAATCCCCAGGGCGATAAGCCTTTTCATATAGCGGTCCGAGTGCTCAGTTCGTCAAGAACCAGTCGAAGCAAACGCATCGCCACCTCACGGTGCTCCTCGTTCATCACGTGCGGGCTAAAACGCGCCTCGGCGAACAGGCTCACCAACGCGGCGGCACTAGCACCATGGAGCGCACGGTGTTCGACGGCTCGGGCCAGCACCTCGGTCGGGGTGTCGAAGTCCTGAGGGGCAACACCGGGAACATGCGACAGTTCACGCTCCATCGCCACGTAACACGCAATTATCGCCTCCCGTGGTTCGCGGCGGAGGTCGGCCATCTCGGCCAGTCCGATCTCGGCGGCACGCGCCAGTGATTCCGAACGCGCCGAGGGCGCCGGAGACTCGATGCGATCGCCACTGATACGAGCCGGTGCCGACTTGCGCTGTCGTCGCGAGGTAATCAGCGACCCCGCGACGACCATCAAGAACAGGCCGATTGTGCTGGCAAAGAGAATGCCGAGCACGTCGTCATTGTTGTCTTGCGGCGGTTGCGGGCGCGACGGCGTGGTGCTGGAAGCATCCGGCGTAGCGGTTGAATCCGGTATGGGCGCAGCAGGACCGACATCATCGGGCACGAACAACCGTGCCAGCAGTATCGCAATCAGCAGCCAGGCCAGGATTGTCCCGAGTCCGAGCAACAGCACACGCCAGTTCGGACGCCCTGCTGCACCGCCAAGCATTGCCGAGAGCTCCCCCGCGCTGGGCGCCACCGGGAGCGGATGTCGCAACCGGGTGATGATGGCGAGCGCTATCAGCGCGAGCGTCGCGGCAAGTGCGGCGACAATGAACATCAGCGCCGCCCGGCTGCCGCCGGCCGCCGCGAGCGGTGCACCGTCGTCGGCCGGCAGGTGGCCGCGCAGGGCAGCGCCAGCAAGCATCAAGAGCACGATCACGACGACGACGCGCCCTGTCGGTTTGTCACTACCGGGCTTAGTACCGGGCATACGCACACCACTCGACCGGTTGCCTGCCGCCGTTGCGGCCTGGGGGTTGGTTCAACCTGGCTTGGTTCATACTGGCACGTCAGACGACACTGCCGCCAGGAGCGGCGCGGTGGACCCCTCGCACGACGATCGCGGTGGTTTGGTCCACCCACGCGTCGTCCAGCATGTCGTCCGGGTACAGCAGCATCCGCAGCATGGTGGCGCCCCCGATCAGCTCGATCAACCGGTCCGGGTCCACGTCGGGATGCGCCTCGCCGCGGTCGACGGCCTCGCGCAGGCGCATGCGCACCGCGGCGAATAAGTCGGCAAAACGCGCCAGCACCCGGGCGTTGAGTTCAGCGTCTGCGGTCATATCGGCTACCAGACCGGGTAACGCGGCCCGCACCACCGGGGTGGTGAACACATCGCGGGTGGCCGCGATCATCATTCGGATGTCGGCGGCGATATCACCGGCCGCAGCCTGCAGCGCGGTGGGCGCGGCGGGAAACGCGGCCTCGTGCACTAGTTCGGCCTTGCTCGACCACCGCCGGTACAACGCCGATTTGGTGGTGCCGGCGCGTTCGGCGACCGCGGCCAAGCTGAGGTTCGAATACCCGATCTGCACAAGCAGTTCCGCCGTCGCCGACAGGATCGCCGAGTCGATGCGCGGATCACGCTGCCGCCCGGCGCCGGGGGCCTTGTCAAGGGAGGGCAGGTCTGCTTTCATAACGCTACCTAAAGTAGCGTAATTGCCGCACCAGGGAGGCGCTTGTGGCCAACGAACCGGCAATCGGAGCCATCGACCGACTCCAGCGCTCGAGCCGCGACGTGACCACCCTGCCGGCGGTGATATCGCGCTGGCTGTCGAGCGTGTTGCCCGGTGGGGCGGCACCCGAGGTGACCGTGGAAAGTGGCGTGGACTCCACCGGCATGTCGTCGGAAACCATCATCTTGACCGCGCGGTGGCAACAAGACGGGCGATCGATCCAGCAGAAGCTGGTGGCGCGGGTGGCGCCGGCCGCCGAGGACGTGCCGGTGTTCCCGACGTATCGGCTTGACCACCAATTCGAAGTGATCCGGCTGGTCGGAGAGCTGACCGACGTTCCCGTCCCGCGGGTGCGCTGGATCGAGACCACCGGCGACGTGCTGGGAACTCCGTTCTTTCTGATGGACTACGTCGAGGGCGTGGTGCCGCCCGACGTCATGCCGTACACGTTCGGTGACAACTGGTTCGCCGACGCGCCCGCCGAGCGCCAGCGCCAACTGCAGGACGCCACCGTCGCAGCGTTGGCCACACTACATTCAATCCCTAACGCCCAGAACACGTTTAGCTTCCTCACCCAGGGCCGCACCAGCGATACCACGCTGCACCGGCACTTCAACTGGGTACGGTCCTGGTACGACTTCGCGGTGGAAGGCATCGGTCGATCCCCACTACTGGAACGGACTTTCGAGTGGCTGCAAAGCCACTGGCCGGACGACGCTGCCGCGCGCGAGCCGGTGTTGCTGTGGGGGGACGCGCGGGTGGGCAACGTCTTGTACCGAGACTTTCAGCCGGTGGCGGTGCTGGACTGGGAAATGGTGGCGCTGGGTCCACGGGAACTCGACGTCGCGTGGATGATATTTGCGCACAGGGTATTTCAGGAGCTTGCCGGTTTGGCGACGCTGCCGGGTTTGCCGGAGGTGATGCGTGAGGACGATGTGCGCGCCACCTACCAGGCGCTTACCGGCGTGGAACTTGGTGACCTGCACTGGTTTTACGTGTACTCCGGGGTCATGTGGGCATGCGTGTTCATGCGCACCGGTGCGCGGCGAGTGCACTTCGGCGAGATCGAGAAGCCCGACGATGTGGAGTCGCTGTTCTATCACGCCGGCTTGATGAAGCATCTTCTTGGAGAGGAGCACTAATGCCGCAAATGCTAGGCCCACTCGACGAGTACCCGCTACATCAGCTTCCCCAGCCGATCGCCTGGCCGGGCTCCTCCGACCGCAACTTCTACGACCGCTCCTACTTCAACGCCCACGACCGCACCGGGAACATCTTTCTGATCACCGGTATCGGCTACTACCCTAACCTGGGCGTGAAAGACGCGTTCGTGCTGATCAGGCGTGCGGACATACAGACCGCGGTGCATCTTTCGGATGCCATCGACTCCGACCGGCTACACCAGCACGTCAACGGTTACCGGGTGGAGGTCGTCGAGCCGCTGCGAAAACTGCGTATCGTGCTCGACGAAACCGAAGGTGTGGCGGCCGATCTCACCTGGGAGGGCCTGTTCGACGTCGTCCAGGAACAGCCGCACGTCTTGCGCTCCGGCAACCGGGTGACCCTGGATGCGCAGCGCTTCGCGCAGCTGGGCACCTGGAGCGGCCGCATCGTCGTCGACGGCGAACGGATCGCCGTCGATCCGGCGACCTGGCTCGGCAGCCGGGACCGGTCCTGGGGCATCCGGCCGGTGGGGGAACCAGAACCGGCGGGCCGGCCCGCCGACCCACCCTTCGAGGGCATGTGGTGGCTGTATGTGCCGTTGGCCTTCGACGACTTCGCCGTCGTGCTGATCATCCAGGAAGAACCCGACGGGTTCCGCTCGCTCAACGACTGCACCCGGATCTGGCGTGACGGCCACGTCGAGCAGCTGGGCTGGCCGCGGGTGCGGATCCACTACCGCTCCGGCACCCGCATCCCGACCGGGGCGACGATCGAGGCAAGCACCCCCGACGGCGCGCCGGTGCACTTCGACGTGGAGTCCAAACTGGCGGTGCCGACCCATGTCGGTGGCGGCTACGGGGGTGACTCAGACTGGTCACATGGCATGTGGAAGGGCGAGAAGTTCGTCGAGCGAAGAACCTACGACATGACCGATCCGACGATCATCGCGCGGGCCGGCTTCGGCGTCATCGACCACGTCGGTCGCGCGCTATGCCGCGACGGCGACGGGAATCCAGTGCAGGGCTGGGGTCTGTTTGAACACGGGGCGCTGGGCCGCCACGACCCATCGGGGTTCGCCGACTGGTCTACGCTGGCGCCCTAGGCGCTTCAGGCTTACTTCGGCACCGGTGAGGCTATCCGCATTCGCGAGTCCAGGGTTCCTGGGCGCCGGCCGGGAAACGGCCCGAAAACGACGGCAGCCGGAATAGCCGACCGGAACCGCCGAAATGCGGTTGACTAGAGCGGTGACAAACCCACCGTGGACTGTCGATGTTGTCGTGGTGGGCGCGGGCTTCGCCGGGCTGGCCGCGGCCCGCGAGCTGACGCGACAGGGTCACGAGGTGCTGGTGTTCGAAGGCCGCGATCGGGTGGGCGGCCGCTCGTTAACCGGTCGCGTGGCAGGGGTGCCCGCGGATATGGGCGGCTCGTTCATCGGCCCGACCCAAGACGCCGTGCTGGCGTTGGCCACCGAGCTGGGGATCCCGACAACCCCGACCCACCGCGACGGCCGAAACGTCATCCAGTGGCGGGGATCGGCACGCAGCTATCGTGGCACCATCCCCAAGCTGTCGCTGACCGGGCTCATCGACATCGGCCGGTTGCGTTGGCAATTCGAGCGAATTGCCCGCGGCGTTCCGGTGGCCGCCCCCTGGGATGCGCGGCGCGCGCGTGAACTCGACGACGTGTCGCTCGGGGAGTGGTTGCGCTTGGTGCGCGCCACATCGTCCTCGCGGAACCTGATGGCCATCATGACCCGGGTGACCTGGGGTTGTGAGCCCGACGATGTCTCGATGCTGCACGCCGCCCGCTACGTACGCGCGGCCGGCGGCCTGGACCGGCTGCTCGACGTCAAAAATGGTGCCCAGCAGGACCGTGTGCCGGGGGGACACAGCAGATCGCCCAGGCGGCCGCCGCCCAACTCGGCGCACGCGTCCTGCTCAACGCCGCGGTGCGTCGCATCGACCGGCACGGAGCGGGTGTGACGGTCACGTCCGATCAGGGTCAGGCCGAGGCCGGGTTCGTCATCGTCGCCATTCCACCGGCCCATCGCGTGGCCATCGAGTTCGATCCCCCGCTGCCGCCGGAATATCAGCAGCTCGCCCACCATTGGCCGCAGGGCCGGCTGAGCAAGGCCTACGCGGCCTATTCGACGCCGTTCTGGCGGGCCAGCGGGTATTCCGGCCAGGCGCTGTCCGATGAGGCGCCGGTGTTCATCACCTTCGACGTCAGTCCGCACGCCGACGGGCCAGGCATTCTGATGGGGTTCGTCGATGCTCGCGGGTTCGACTCGCTACCCATCGAAGAGCGCCGCCGCGATGCATTGCGCTGCTTTGCGTCGCTGTTCGGCGACGAAGCGCTCGACCCCCTTGATTATGTTGACTATCGTTGGGGTACAGAGGAATTCGCGCCGGGTGGTCCGACCGCGGCGGTACCGCCGGGGTCGTGGACGAAATACGGTCACTGGTTACGTGAGCCGGTCGGTCCGATTCACTGGGCGAGCACTGAGACCGCGGACGAATGGACCGGGTATTTCGACGGCGCCGTCAGATCCGGTCAGCGTGCCGCCGCCGAGGTCGCCGCCCTGCTATGAGCTGATCCGCCGGTCCCGGACGTGCCGGGTCACCGATTCGGCCAGCGCCCGCAGGTGGCTGTTCACCTCTTGGTGCCGTTCCAGCATCGAGCAGTGGCCGCCGGGCAGTTCAACGAGGCCGACGACATTGGGCGCGGTGCGCGCAATCCTGCGGGACTGGCTGATCGGCGTTAGTCGATCACGTACGCCGCCGATCACCAGGGTTGGCACCGTCAGACCATCCAGGTTGAGGTGTGCCGACCCTACTTCCTCGACGAGCATCTTCGCGCAGCCGCCGCGCCCCGCGGCAGACGTCTGGGTGAACAACTCATAGACCAGTCTCGTGGCGCTGGGGTCCGCGTCGGCGGCGACCGCCAGCGTGGAGATCACGTGCCGGCTTAAGGCCCTGGCCGCGCCGGGGAGTGGAAACCCGCCGAACGTGTTGACCAGGCTCCGGCCGGCCAGCACCCGAACCGGGGACAACTCGCGTGGCACCGACAGCAGTTTCACCTTGCGCACCAGGTCGCCGGTGGTGGTGTTGATCAGCGCGACGGCGTCCGTGCGGCGGCGGACTTTGTGGCGGTAGCGGTCCGACCAGGCGGCAATGGTAATGCCGCCCATCGAGTGCCCAGCGACCACCGCACGCTCGCGCGGGGCCAACGTAGCGTCCAACACCGAATCGAGGTCGGCCGCAAGGTGATTGAGGCTGTAGGCGCCACGCCGTGGGACACCGCTTCGACCGTGGCCGCGATGGTCGAAGGCGATCACCCGGTAGTCGCCGGCCAGGTCGGCGATTTGGTATGCCCAGGCCCGGATGGCGCAGACGAAACCGTGCGTCAGCACAATCGGATAGCCGTGAGGCGGCCCGAACACCTGGGTGTGTAACGGGGTGCCGTCCGCCGCACGGACGGTCAAGGTGCGGCTAGGCGGTAGGACGTCTGGAATCTGGGTAGCCCCGCTGCTTCGAGTGGGTCTCCGAGCACTCATCGCCGCTCCCCCTTCGACGCGGCCCCGTTGCCGCCTTCCGGATGTCGCCCACTCTAGCGTGCAGTTACTTACGGGTAGCTGGAAATCGCTGAAGCATAGGATCACAGAATAATAACGTCGCGGCCCCTGCTCTCAGCTGGTTTCGCATCGCCAGCCGATCAGTAGTCGTCTCAGTAATCGTCGAGGGCGGCCACGTTGCGCCAACTCGGCCACGTCGTCTCCCAGATCCGGTGAATTCGGCCGTTGCGGTAGGCGGCAATGAGTACCACCTCGATGCGGGTCGGCTCCTCGCCAGGTCGCGACGTGGTGATCCACACCCGCCCGGCAACCTTGTCTGGGCCTCTACCCATGCGTGCTCGTCGTATTCGACCGCGTAGCTGATCGCCGTGGCGTAGAGCTTGCGGTGGCTATCGCGGAATTTTGCGAAGCTCTGGCTCAGCCCGTCGGAGTACATCAGGAAGTCTGGGTCGTAGTAGTGCTCGATCAGCTCCGCGTTTTTGGCGACGACCATCCGATCGAACATTTCCCGAAGCAGCGCAACGGACATTCGGCGATCCTAAACCCTGGCCGCCGGCCATCTCACAACGTGAGCGTGGACGAATCCCCATCCATTGCGATGACGAGTTCAGACCGGACGGGCCGTTGCCTGATCAATCAGGACCTCCGCTGCCGCTCGGGCGTGCGCCCAGGGGCCGGCATCGTCGAGGGAGGTGGACAGTGCGGCCGCGCCCTCGAACAGCACGGCGAGTTGATTGCCCAGGCTGCGCGGATGCGCTGCGCCGGCTTCTCGGGCCAGCCGGGCGAGGCCTTTGATGTAGTCGCGTTTGTGCGAGTGGACGATCCGCTCGACTCCGGGCATCTCCCCGGCCGCCTCGACCGCCGCGTTGTGGAATGGACAACCTCGCATCCGCCCATCGCCCCTGTTTGGACGATCGAACAATGCGAGCAGCCGCTCGCGTGGTGTCGCGTTGGATGCCTTGGGCATCTTGTCGGCCTCGCCGGCGGCTTGCCGGAGCCCGCGCAGGTACTCCTCCACCAACGCGGACTTACTCGGAAAGTGTTGGTAGAGAGTCCGCTTGGATACCGAAGCCTTGTTCGCAATCAGTTCGACCCCGGTGGCGTTGATGCCCTCGCAGTAGAACAGCTCTGCAGCCGCCTTCAAGATACGCTGACGAGCGCCGCGGCCCCCGCGCCTGGGGGGTTCCGTTGTTCTGGTGACCGGCGGCATAGTGCTGAGTATACCGACCTGTTTACAACACCCCTTAGCGCGTGTACCGTCAAAGCACAAAGTACACCAATCGGTTTACTGTAGGAGGTCTCATGACTTCACTAGCCGAGCGGACCGTGCTCGTCACCGGCGCCAACCGCGGCATGGGCCGCGAATACGTCGCTCAGCTTCTCGGTCGCAAAGTGGCAAAGGTCTATGCCGCTACCCGCAACCCGCTGGCAATCGACGTTAGCGATCCGCGCGTGATTCCGCTCCAACTCGACGTCACCGACGCGGTGTCGGTCGCCGAGGCAGCCGACTTAGCAACCGATGTCGGCATTCTGATCAACAATGCCGGCATCTCCCGGGCGTCCTCGGTGCTCGACAAGGACACATCCGCGCTTCGCGGCGAGCTGGAGACGAACCTGTTCGGACCGCTCGCGCTGGCCTCCGCGTTCGCCGACCGCATCGCCGAGAGATCCGGTGCCATCGTCAACGTTTCCTCGGTACTCGCCTGGCTTCCCCTTGGCATGAGCTATGGAGTGTCCAAGGCGGCGATGTGGAGCGCGACGGAGTCGATGCGTATCGAGCTGGCGCCGCGCGGTGTGCAGGTGGTGGGCGTCTACGTGGGGCTGGTCGACACCGACATGGGTCGATTCGCCGACGCGCCGAAGTCCGATCCTGCCGATGTGGTCCGCCAGGTGCTCGACGGAATAGAGGCTGGCAAGGAGGACGTGCTGGCCGACGAGATGAGCCGTCAGGTGCGCGCGTCGCTGAATGTCCCTGCGCGGGAACGTATCGCGCGGTTGATGGGTAACTGAGTCCGAAAGTCGATATGGCCATGTCCGCCAAGGCCTCAGACGATATTGCCTGGCTACCGGCGACCGCTCAACTCGCGGTGCTCGCCGCCAAGAAGGTGTCCAGCGCGGAGTTAGTCGAGCTGTATCTTTCCCGAATCGACACGTACAACGCGTCGCTCAACGCGATCGTCACCGTTGACCCCGACGCCGCCCGACGCGTCGCCAAGCGGTCCGATGCGGCACGAGCCCGCGGCGACGAACTCGGCCCGTTGCATGGGTTGCCGATCACCGTCAAGGACAGCTATGAGACGGCCGGCATGCGCACGACCTGCGGTCGCCGCGACCTTGCCGACTATGTACCCACCCAGGACGCCGAGGCGGTCGCCCGGTTGCGCCGGGCCGGCGCGATCATCATGGGCAAGACAAACATGCCCACCGGCAACCAGGACGTCCAGGCCAGCAATCCGGTCTTCGGCCGCACCAACAACCCATGGGACGCCGCGCGCACGTCCGGCGGCTCGGCCGGCGGCGGGGCGGCCGCCACCGCGGCCGGGCTGACCAGCTTCGACTACGGCTCGGAGATCGGCGGCTCTACCAGGATCCCGGCTCATTACTGCGGTCTGTACGGCCACAAATCGACCTGGCGCTCGGTTCCTCTGGTCGGGCACATTCCCAGCGCACCAGGTAATCCCGGGCGATGGGGGCAAGCCGACATGGCCTGCGCGGGCGTGCAGGTGCGCGGTGCCCGCGACATCATCCCCGCACTGGAGGCGACCGTCGGGCCGATGCGGGCGGACGGAGGATTCTCGTATGCGCTCGCTCCGCCACGAGCCGGCGCGCTCAAAGACTTCCGGGTCGCGGTCTGGGCCGAGGACCCGCATTGCCCAATTGACGCCGACGTGCGTCGGGCCATGGATGATGCTGTCGCCGCGCTGCGCGCCGCGGGCGCACACGTCGTTGAGCAGCCCGCCACCATCCCGGTCGATATGGCGGTGTCGCACAACATCTTCCAGAGTCTGGTGTTCGGCGCCTTCGCTGTCGACCGGTCCACCCTCAGCCCAGCCTCCGCCGCCGCGCTCGGATTACGCGCGGTTCGGCATCCTCGGGGCGAAGCCGCCAACGCCCTGGGTGCGACGCTACAGAGCCACCGTGCGTGGTTGTTCGCCGATGCGGCGCGCCACGAAATGCGCGACCGGTGGGCCGGATTCTTCAACGAGTTCGACGTGCTGCTCCTGCCCGTCACGCCCACCCCCGCGCCGCTCCACCACAACAAGGACCACGACCGGTTGGGCCGCACCATCGACGTCGACGGCGTCTCACGATCGTACTGGGACCAACTCAAATGGAACGCGCTGGCCAACATCGCCGGCACCCCGGCCACCACCATGCCCATCACCACCACAGCTACCGGACTCCCGATCGGCATCCAGGCGATGGGGCCCGCGGGCGGAGACCGCACCACCGTAGAGTTCGCCGCCCTGCTCACCGAAGTCCTAGGCGGCTTCCGCGTTCCCCCTCTTTAGGAACGCTCGGGCAGGGCCGCAATAACCTCGGCGAGCCGATCGGGCTGCTCCGCTGTCGTCAGGTGGCCGCCCGCAAGCTCGGTGATTTCCACCGAATCCGCAAGCCGCTCTCGGGCGAGCCGCAGTTGCTCTCCCTCGAATGGATCCTCGGCGCTGCCCACCACACCAAAGGCGACCTCATCGCCCAGCGCCGAAATGATCCGCGCCAGGTCCCAGCGCGCTGCGTGCTCGCGATGCTCGTCCACGAAGCCCGCCGTGGCGGGCAGCACGCGCACGCCGTCGCGCCGGCTGATCGCGTCGTGGAGCTCCTTCATCTCCGCTGCGCTTAATGGGTATCCGCGCGAGAAGACGGGGCGCAAGAATGGGGCGAACATGCGCCATGAGCGCTGGCCGATCGGCGTGATCGCCGCGCCGAGCGGCGATGTGAGCAGCGGCGTCGTATACCAGGCGTGGGTGTGGCCGTCGGCAAAGATGCCGCCGTTGGCGAGCAGGCAAGCCGTGATTCGGGTCCGCTGATCGTTTCCCGCCCGCTCGCGATCGATCCGCCGCGCCAGCAGCTCAAGGCTGACGATGCAGGAGTAGTCGAAGGCAACGACGACGGTCTGCGCTATCCCCTCGGCGTGCCAGAGGGCTTCGACGAGATCCGCGCGCTCGAAGGTCGAGTACGGGTAATCCCGGGGTTTGTCGGAGTCGCCGTGGCCGATGTAGTCCAGGTAGATGCGGGGGAAGTGGAATCGCGAGCTCAAGAAAGCTTCCACCTTCGCCCAACCGTAGGAACCATCCGGCCAGCCAGGCAGGAACGTTCGCGTGACCCCCGTCCCAGCAGCGCGCCGTATGAACGCGCGCAGCGGCGAACGTGGGTTGATGCCCGGCCGCTCAGCGTCGTAGCCCACCCTCTCCCCAGCGGAGAACCACTCCTGTGCGCTGATGAGCGCGCTCGCCCGGTGCGTCATCGCGCGCTCGCTAGCCGTTGGCGGAGGTTGTCGAGGTCCATGTCGGTGCATCTCCGCAACCAAAGTACACCGATAAGTTTACGTGTCGCATTAACCGATGTACAGTGTCGGTTATAAGTACACCGATCAGTATACAAGGAGTCGGCGTGCCCCAGAGACAGGCCGGCGACATCGGCGCGACATACCAGGACGCGCCCACGAAGAGCATCAATGTGGGCGGAACGCGTTTTGTCTACCGGCGGCTCGGTGCTGATGCCGGCGTGCCGGTGATCTTTCTGCACCACTTGGGCGCGGTCTTAGACAACTGGGATCCACGGGTCGTCGACGGCATCGCCGCCAAGCATCCAGTGGTCACTTTCGACAACCGCGGTGTCGGCGCTTCGGAAGGCCAGACGCCGGACACCGTGACCACCATGGCCGACGATGCGATCGCCTTTGTCCGTGCCCTGGGGTTCGATCAGGTTGATCTCCTTGGATTCTCGTTGGGCGGCTTCGTCGCGCAGGTGATCGCGCAGCAAGAACCGCAGCTCGTTCGCAAGATCATCCTCGCGGGTACCGGACCGGCCGGTGGTGTCGGCATCGGCAAGGTTACTTTCGGGACGATCCGCGAGAGCATCAAGGCCACACTGACTTTCAGGGATCCCAAGGAGTTGCGGTTCTTCACGCGAACCGACAGCGGCAAATCGGCGGCGCGACAGTTCGTGAAGCGGCTCAAGGAACGGAAGGACAATCGCGACAAATCGATTACAGTGCGCGCGTTCCGCTCCCAGCTCAAGGCCATCCATGCATGGGGCACGCAAAAGCCTTCGGACTTGACGAGCATCGGCCATCCGGTCCTGATCGCAAACGGTGACGACGACACGATGGTGCCCACCAGCAACTCGTTGGACCTCGCTGACCGGCTGCCCGACGCCACGCTGCGCATCTATCCCGACGCCGGCCACGGCGGGATATTCCAGCACCACGCACAGTTTGTGGACGATGCCCTGCAGTTTCTCGAGTCGTGAAGCGATTTCGCATGACCACCAAAGCCACGCCCAGACCAGTTGGATTCGCCGCTCCTCCCCACCGTTTCGCGGTATCGGCAGAGCGCACCCATGGATCTATCACCGCACCGGCGGACGAGTCGGCTGCAAGTTGCGACTCGGCGCCGGATTCCGCAAACCGGTGCCGACACTGCTACTCGAACACCGGAGCCGCAAGTCCGGCAAGAACTTCGTCGCACCACTGCTTTACATCACCGACCGTAACAATGTCATCGTCGTTGCCTCTGCCCTTGGGCAGGCAGAAAACCCGCAGTGGTATCGCAACCTGCCGCCCAATCCCGACACCCACATTCAGATCGGATCCGATCGCCGCCCGGTGAGAGCCGTCGTGGCCAGCTCGGACGAGCGGGCGCGCCTATGGCCGCGCCCAGTAGACGCCTACGCCGACTTCGATTCTTGCCAAAGCTGGACCGAGCGTGGGATTCCGGTGATCATCTTGCGGCCACGCTAATAGGCGTCGGCCTGCTCCGCGTGGTCGAGCGATCCCGGTGCGGTTACCCGCTACGGGGTGCTTTCGGCACCGCGATCGGCTAGGCCACCGAGGGAGCAGACATCGAATACAGCGGCCGAATCAAGTCGCTGGACCCGGCAACTCCCACGGGTGTCGTCACCGTCGCCGCGATGACTGGCGGCCGGAAGACCTTTGGCCAGGCGACGTTGAACGTCCGCTTCCGCTGACCCGGCGGCCTGGTGACGGCGGCCGAGGACAAAGAAGAGCGGCTTCGGCTGTCCGGAACCCGGATCGAACTCGAGGAGCTACTTCAGCTTCCGGTCGATGTTGCGTACGAGGGCCTGTTGACGGACGACGTTTCCGAATCCGTTCGCAAAAAGCTCATTACGCTACGAGCCGGTCCCTCAAGAACCGCCTGCTCGAATCTGCGCAACCCCGCTGGCGTTGGGGCGGACGACGGTGCTCGGCGTGATGTGGTGCACCAAAGGGACATTGCCGACGGAACTGGCGTTGAGCCAGCAACACACCGTTGATCGCATGAGTGATGTCCACCCAACCGCGGTCACCGACAACGGGGATCCAGTCGGGATCATCGCTGGCATAAGGATATCGGCCTGCACCGGCATTGTGTGCTCACGGCCATCGCTGCCTGGGACCAATCACCAGCCCCTGGAAGGTCGACTACAGCCACAAGCCCGACGATGGTCGACAGATCAAGATACGTCTTTCGACAAAACAAGATCCAATGGTCGACAAAACAGGACAAACTATTCGACAAATCGGGATCAGATGTACGACAAAACAGGAGTACTTTGACGTTGTGGTGCATGATGAGGCTGGTCACGAGCTGATCGAGCGGCACATGCTCGAACAGTTGCGCGAGGTTGCGGAGTACACCCGTGTCGTGCTGATCAATGGTCCACGGCAGGCTGGTAAGACGACGCTGCTCCAACAATTGCACGCCGAGCTAGGCGGATGGCTGCGTTCGTTGGATGTTGACGTCGAACGCGCGTCGGCGCGAGCCGATCCCGAGGGGTACATCATGTCCGCGCCGCGCCCGACGTTCTTGGACGAGGTCCAGTGCGCCGGGGATCCGTTGATCCTGGCGATCAAGACGGCAACCGATCGTGACCGCCGGCCCAGACAGTTCTTCCTGTCAGGGTCGACCCGATTCCTGACGGTGCCGACGCTGTCGGAATCACTGGCCGGACGGGTTGCGATCCTCGACCTCTGGCCGCTGTCTGTCGCTGAACGATCGGGTGTCCGGCCGGAGATCATTGCGCAACTGTTCACTGAACCCCAAGTGGTCCTGGGCACGGAGCCCGCCCCGGTCACGCGACATGAGTATCTGCAGCTGGCCTGCGCGGGTGGCTTTCCGGAAGTTGTGCAGCGCCCGGCGGGTCGCGCCCGCAGCCGGTGGTTCTCGGACTATCTGCGCACGGTGACGCAGCGCGACGTGCGCGAGCTGAAGCGGATCGAGCAGACGGATCGCCTGCCGCGGTTCATGCGCTACCTGGCCGCTATCACCGCGCAGGAGCTGAACGTGGCCGAAGCGGCGCGGGTCATCGGGGTCGACGCGGGGACGATCCGTTCGGATCTGGCGTTGTTCGAGACGGTCTATCTGGTACATCGCCTGCCCGCCTGGTCGCGGAATCTGACCGCGAAGATCAAGAAGCGGTCAAAGATCCACGTCGTCGACAGTGGCTTCGCGGCCTGGTTGCGCGGGCAAAGCGCCGACTCCCTGGCCAGGCCAACCGCGGAGGGCGCGGGCCCGATCATGGAAACGTTCGTGATCAACGAGCTGATGAAGCTACGTGCGGCGACCGAACTCGAGGTTGACCTGTATCACTTTCGCGATCGAGACGGACGGGAGATCGACTGCATTCTTCAGACCCCAGACAGTCGCGTCGTCGGTGTCGAGGTCAAAGCCTCGGCGACAGTGAACGTCCATGATTTCCGACACTTGTCATTCGCGCGTGACCGACTCGGCGACGAATTCATCACCGGAGTTCTCTTCTACACTGGTGCCCGGGCTTTGCCGTTCGGCGACCGGTTGATGGCTCTACCCATCAATCTCCTCTGGAACGGACAATCCGTCTCCAGCCTGTAGGCGCATACCGATCGCCATATTTCAAGAGCAGGTTGGAGCTTCTGCCCCCAATCATCGTGCGGCAACGATGGGCGGCTCTAGCGCTAGTCGACGCGCTATTCAACCAGCTCACACCGAGCTCCCGCGCGGCCACATACCCGCGACCGTGTGATGCAAGCACCCCACCAGCTCCGCGCATCACGCAACGAACCGGTCAAATCGTAGGCTTCCAAAATCTCCATGATCTCCTCGGCAGACTTCACGTCACCCCTTTTCGGGAGCTGAACAACCGACGCGGAGCCGTCGGCCGCGGATGCCCTGGGGCGGCGGTCCCCAAACCCGATATGGCTAACGTCAAGCGGTCGGATCACGGGTCGAGTTGGGCGGGGGCGACTCGGCACCCGGCGGCATGGGCTCCGGTGTGCAGGCGTCGGTCCCAAACGGCGACTACCAGGCCGGGGTCGCCGACTGCCAATGCGCTGGCCAGATGAACGGCGTCGGCTCCGCGTAAGGCATGTGCTCGGGCGAGGTGGCCGGCGTGCTGTTCAACCGTCGCGGTGAGTTCGACTGGGCGGGTGGCGGCCCAGAAGTCCTCCCAGTCACGCTCGGCGTCGGCGAGCTCGGATTCGGTTAGGTCGTGATTGCGGGCCGCTGCAGCGAGTGCGGCGCGGACTTCGGGGTAGGCCAGGCGGCTGGACAATGCGGCGTCGCAGCCGTCCCATAGAGCGGACGCCAGCGAGCTCCCTGTCTCGGTGGTGAGAAGTTTGACGAAGGCGCTGGCGTCGAAGTAGACGAGCGGCACGGTCAGCGCCGCTGGTCGCTGACCCGGTCAGACACCGGCCGCTGCGGTCGGGGCCTGGGCCGTCCCGCGGCTACGGGCCGCTGCGCGGTCGCCTTGCCAATCACGCCTTCGGCCGTGAGACGCTCCAAGGTGTCTGTGCTGTCCAGCGCAGCGAGTCGTGCGATCGGAATCCCACGTTCGGTGATGACGACCTCGCCACCGGCCCGAGCTCGATCGAGCCAATCGCTGAGGTGCGCGCGCAACTCGGTCACGGATACATCCACACTTTGAACTGTACACTCACTGAACCGTGATTTGTACATATCACTCTGCGTGCGGCAACGACGACGTGAGAGATTGACCTGCGCAAGCCGGAGGCGAGGTGGCAACGGCCGGTACACCGATTCGTCCGCGGTGCTGGCGACGCCGAAACGGTCGATGTCGTGGTGACTGGTCACCTTCCGTCCAAGCTGCATCCGAAGGTGTTGCAACGGAAGGTGTTTGCCGTCCGCGCTGGGCCTTCGGCGCAGCTGGCATTTGTGGTCAGCTGCATGGCGACGGCAGCGCCTCGGTGGTGAACGCCGGGTTTAGCTTGCAGCGGCCGAGCAGGCTGCCTCGTTCCTGCTCGGTGACAGTTGGCCCGACGATGACCGCGCACCGCCGCCACCACGAGATATAACCTAGAGGTTATACTGGTGCGGAAGCGTTGGCCGTGATCCTGCTCCCGCAGGTCGAACGGTGGTTCTTCGCGCTCAACAGGGATGCGATGGCCTCGGTCACCGGCGCCATCGACCTGCTCGAAATGGAGGGGCCGACGTTGGGCCGCCCGGTGGTCGACAAAGTGAACGACTCAACGTTTCACAACATGAAGGAGCTGCGCCCCGCCGGCACCAGCATCCGGATCCTGTTCGCCTTCGACCCGGCCCGGCAGGCGATCCTGCTGCTGGGCGGTGACAAGGCAGGCAACTGGAAACGCTGGTACGACAACAACATTCCAATCGCTGACCAGCGCTCCGAGAACTGGCTGGCGAGCGAGCACGGAGGTGGATGACCATGGCCCGCAACTGGCGTGACATTCGCGCCGATGCCGTCGCGCAGGGCCGCGTGGATCTGCAGCGGGCCGCCGTGGCACGCGAGGAGATGCGCGATGCCGTCCTGGCGCACCGCCTGGCCGAGATCCGCAAGGCGCTAGGCCACGCACGTCAGGCCGACGTCGCGGCGCTGATGGGGGTCTCTCAGGCCCGTGTCTCCAAGCTGGAGAGCGGCGACCTGTCCCACACCGAACTCGGCACCCTGCAGGCCTACGTTGCCGCCCTGGGCGGGCACCTGCGCATCGTCGCTGAGTTCGGCGAAAATACTGTCGAGCTGACCGCCTGAGCTAACTCACGCCCACACTTCCGGCCGGTCTCGATCTCCCAAGCCCCAGCACAGCTCGTGTTCCCAATCTGTTCCCAACCAGATCCTTAGCTATGCGCATGTTCCCAAAAGTGTTCCCGCCCATGAAAACGGCCCCCGGAGTCTCCTCCGAGGGCCATTTCGCCGGTAGCGGGGACAGGATTCGAACCTGCGACCTCTGGGTTATGAGCTAACCAGTCGCAATCTCTCCCATCGCGGTCGGTCTCATACGTCCAGATCAGCCTCTATTCCGCCGTCCAGCCTGTTCCGCCGCGTCGCGGTTGTACGGATTCGTTTCGGCCTGTTCTGTTCCCAAATCCGTTCCCAACACAGCAATCAGCAGCAATCCCAGGCCGAAATCGGTCAGACTCTTGGTGGACCTACAGCACCTCGCCTCCATGTGGTCGCGGAGCTAGTGAGGGTCCATCGGCAGCACCACTTAGGGCGCCTCCGTTGTCATCATGGTCGATAAGCGGTAGCGTTTACGGTAGTAGAACCGGAAGTTGCGGAGGAACCACGATGGCGGTCACCCTGGACCGGGCGGTCGAGGCCAGCGAGATCGTCGATGCCCTGAAGCCCTTCGGCGTCACCCAGGTCGACGTCGCCGCGGTCATACAGGTGTCCGATCGGGCGGTACGCGGGTGGCGGACCGGCGACATCCGCCCTGAGCGGTACGACCGGCTGGCGCAGCTTCGTGACCTCGTCCTCCTGCTCTCGGATTCGCTTACCCCCCGAGGTGTCGGCCAGTGGCTGCACGCCAAAAACCGGCTCCTCGACGGGCAGCGCCCGGTTGACCTGCTCGCCAAGGATCGCTACGAGGATGTGCGAAGCGCGGCGGAGTCATTTATCGACGGCGCCTACGTGTGAAGCTTGCCGACGCGATCGCCACCGCACCGCGGCGAACGCTCAAAGGCACCTACTGGCACCAAGGCCCCACACGTCACCCTGTGACCTCCTGCGCCGACCCCGCCCGAGGTCCTGGCCGTTACCACCGAACGGGCGAGCCGGGAGTCTGGTACGCATCGAACAAAGAGCAAGGTGCATGGGCGGAGTTGTTCCGCCACTTCGTCGATGACGGGGTCGATCCATTCGAGGTCCGTCGCCGCGTCGGTCGAGTGGCGGTCACACTCCAGGTACTCGACCTCACAGACGAGAGGACTCGATCCCATCTAGGTGTGGACGAAACAGATCTTCTGTCCGACGACTACACCACCACCCAGGCCATCGCCGCCGCCCGCGATGCCAACTTCGACGCCGTACTGGCCCCGGCGGCGGCGCTCCCCGGTTGTCAAACACTTGCCGTGTTCGTTCACGCACTGCCCAACATCGAGCCCGAGCGATCCGAGGTCCGTCAACCGCCTCCGCGGCTCGCCAACCTACTCCCGCTGATCCGTCCGCACGAACACATGCCCGACTCCGTGCGCAGATTGCTTGCAACGCTGACACGTGCAGGAGCCGAAGCAATCCGGCGCCGACGACGTTAAAGGCTTCGAGACCGGACGGGCTGTAGGTTCCTCAACTGTGTGGCGGATGGTCTGAGCACTTAACGCTTCGTTGACCAAAGCCCCACTTGATGCGAGGACGCGATCAGACAACGGAATGGCCTAGCCGCCGTCGCGGTGGCTTTGCGCGACTGGGGCGGCTCACGGAATGGTCGTCGTTGGCACCTCTGCTGTCGGGCGTAATGCAAAGGGAATCAATGTCAGGTGAATCTCGCGTTCGGGATCACCGTCGGCGTGCATGGTGAACTCGTACTGGTCTGCACCGGCCCGATGTGCGGGGCAGCGCTTATGATTCGGGTGCTCTTTGATCTTGGCGATGGCGTTATCGATGACCGCGGTCACGTCTTTGTTGCGGATAAAGAGCAAGATCGCGGCCTTGGTGTCGCGCCACACAAGGTAGCCGAATAGCTGCTTCAGCGCATCGTCCATGGTTCTTGGGCCCGACCATACTTTGCATTCGCCAATGAAGATGTTGCGGTCGTCGACGCGAATGAGAATGTCGGTCTTGCCTGCGCCGTTGAAGAGTTCGCCCCCGGCATCGCCTTCAAACTGTGCGTTGAGGCCGACGAGCAGCATGTCTCGGATTTCTTCCCCGTCGAGCTTGGCGGCGACAGATGGGGTGCGCTCCAACGCGTTCCGCTGGTTACGGAGCACCCGAAGTGCGGACTGGTAGTCCTCATCCTGCATTGCAGGCTCCGGCTTGAATGCTGCCCTCGCGCCCGCTGGGCGGTGTGGCCGCGGACGCACGCTTTTCCGACTGATCGGAGCTGCGTATGTGTCGGCGTCCTTCCTGCGGCGTACAGGGAAGCCGATCTCGGCCTGGAGGTTTCGGGTCGCTAAGAGCTGCTCACGGCGCCTCGCCACCATGCCCGGTAGCTCGTTGCGCAGTCCTTGGTTGTGCAAGTCGATCTGCCGGCGCGACCAACCGAGGTACTTCTCAATATTCGCGATCTGCTTATGAAACGCCGCGTTGATCGCCGCGGCGTCATTCGACGGATTGTCGATCGCCAGGTGGATTTCGTGACCTTGTAGCCGCAGTACCTGCGGCGGCATGGTCGTGAACTGGTCCGGGCGAAGGTTAAAGATGTCCTTATGCCCCTCGAAGGGCACCACGAGAACGAGCCTCGTCACGCGTCGGGTGCGCTGTTCGCCCCAATCCCGGTACTGCTGGTCGACCTCGGTGGCTGGCAGCATGAAAGCGTCGTCGACGCGCAGATCGGGGCATTCGACCGAACCCAATTCGACGAGCTGTTCGACGACGTCATCAACGGGCGTGTTCAGCAGGTCGTCGGCGTCCCAGCTCTGAAGACGCTGCGCCGTGGCTTGGCTCGCCTTTCCGAGAAATCCGGCTAAGGAGCCAGCGAGATCGTTGAGGCGCCCCTTGGAAAACAGCTGAACATACTCCACTTACCCGAAGATAGTGCTCATCCCCGACGCGGCTACGGAGGCGTTTCGGCGGCGTGCCGCGATGCAATGCAGCCAGCGGAGCCACCGGGCCGTAGCCGACGTCGCGTCGTGGGTGGCGACGGGGTTCTCCGGGGTGCCGGAATCCTTCGACGAGCTTGTCGGGGGTCATGATTACTGTTCTCGATATGAACGGATTCAAGGATGCGAGGCCCGATCGTCTTCCGCTTTCGGCATCGGTTTGGGATATCGCCCAGCGATACAACAAGGGCGGACCTACCGTCACTGAGGCGCTATACGAGGCGCTGAAGGAACTCGAGGCCCAAGTCATCGCTCTGCAGCGAAGCGAGGGTAAGGGCCTGCTCAGCCGCCTGAGCTGAACGACTAGAGGATTGGGGAAGGGGCCCCCGGGGAATGGATCATCCTACTGAGCGGGAATGGGCCAGCATCGCCGAACATACACGCGCCTCCAACTTCACCGGCGACCTGTTACGAATGCCGCCTTACCCGCTGATCCTCACCCTCCGAACGCTGGTGGGGTCTGCCGAGGTGGTCACTGCATCACATACCCTCTTCCTGTCGGCGGCAACTGAATACTGACCAGAGCGCGGCAAGGTGGGTTCTAGTCAACGTCGCAACAATTGATGGTCTGGTGAGGTTAGCAGCGCGGTGAAAAGTTCAGCGGGACTGCGGTGCCCGAGGACTTGGCGGGGTCGGTTATTGATCTCGTATTCGACAGCCCGCAGATGGTCGGGCGTGTAGGTGCTGAGGCTGGTGCCCTTTGGGAAGTATTGCCGTAGCAGACCGTTGGAGTTCTCGTTGCTGGCTCGCTGCCACGGTGAGCGGGAGTCGCAAAAGTAGACCGGCGCGCCCAGGTCGGCGGTGATGTCGATGTGCCGGGCCATTTCGATGCCCTGATCCCACGTGATGGACCGGACCAGCGTCACCGACAAGTCGCTCATGGTCTCGGTGATCGCGATGCGCAGGCAGTAAGCGTCGTGGGTCGGCAGGTGCAGCAGCCGAATCAGACGTGTCTGTCGCTCGACGAGGGTGCCAATCGCCGAGCCCTGGTTCTTACCAACGATGAGATCTCCTTCCCAGTGGCCAGGCTCGGAGCGGTCGGCGGGATCGAACGGCCGCTGGTGAATCGACAACATCGGCTGGGCGAAGCGCGGGCGGCGACGGCCAGGACGCAGATGGGCGCGGCGATGAGTTCGTCCCGTGCGCAGAGGGCCACGGTGTGGCGACTTGACCTGCGGCGGCCGGATCAATCGTGATTGAGGCTGATAGACGGCCTGATAGATGCTTTCGTGGCACAACCACATCGACCGGTCATCGGGGTATTTCCGTCGCAGATGCCGGGCGATCTGTTGCGGGCTCCACCGCTGGGCCAGCAGCTCGGCGATCAGCTCACAAAGGTCGGGGTTTTTGTCGATCCGACGCCGGTGACGGCGGACTCGGCGTTGAACCGCCCAGCGATGCGCTTCGAACGGCCGGTACTGGCCATCGCGGCGACTGTTGCGGCGTAGCTCCCGCGACACCGTCGAGGGTGCCCGTCCGAGCTGGTCGGCGATCTTGCGGATACTTAGGCCCGAGCGGCGCAGATCGGCGATGTTGATCCGCTCCTCCTCGGACAGATAGCGACTACTAATTTGGCGCACAGCCAAACGATCGAGCGCGGGCACGAATCCGACGGCTTCGCCACGCCGATAGGTCTTGTATCCCCGCGCCCAATTGTTTGCTGCAGTCCGGGATACTCCAACTTCACGACCCGCTGCCGAGATGGACCAGCCCCGAGCCCGCAGCTCCATAAACCGTTGACGCTTGGCCGACTGTGGGCGCCGGCCCGGACCCTTTTTCACGCGACGAGACGATGACAACACAACCTCCAGAACCTAGAGATGTGTTGCGACACCGCCTAGAAACCACCTTGCCGACACCTGATCAGTTTTCGGTTGCCGCTGACACAATGAACATGGCCCGCTTCACCCGTTCAGCGTCACGTGGATAAGCGGCCCGTAGCGCGTCCCAGTCGGTTTCGGAGTAGTCGGGCCGTTGTACAGGGGCATCCGGCGCGGCCGGTGGCGGCATCTTGATGCCGCCACCGGCCGCGTCACGGTTCGCGGTTGGCGCTCGCCTGACGACGGTGCTGCTCCCGTTCCTGAGCACGCTGCTTTCTAGCCTTGCGGTCTCCCTGCTTTCCCATCTCCCGGTCCTCCCGGCGGGTCACGATAGCCGCGCACTCCGACATACCTGGCGCGGCGCGGGGCGCTGCGAACCGGATGGGCGCCACCACCGATAACCATTGCGCGTTGCGGCAGCCTTCGCATTAGCAATGCTGGCGCGCCGCTCGACGCCTCGGCTATCACCTCACCTGACCACCGCGCGCATCACCGACGAGACCTCATCATCGCGCCCGCTCTCGCAAACACCACGCCCGCCAAACGGGGCTGGCCCGAGACGATTTCAGAGGCCCCTACAGACCGATCCGCACGCCCGAAACCCGGGTTACCGCTAAGCAGCCCAGGACAGCAGCCGCAGTCCTGATCGGCGAAGACTGACGTTCAGACCGCAAGCAAGCTAAATAGCAAGCCAAGCAATTAGCAAGACTAATGTTCCCAAATCCGTTCCCATCGGGCATGAAAATGACCCCAGAGGTCGCACCTCTGGGGTCATTTCCGCTGGTAGCGGGGACAGGATTCGAACCTGCGACCTCTGGGTTATGAGCCCAGCGAGCTACCGAGCTGCTCCACCCCGCGTCGGTAAATGCCAGGCTACCGAACACGCACGAAGCTCGCCAAATCGCGGGTGCCGGAGTACGACCGCCCAGATCAGCGGAGCTCGGGCATACAGCTGCGCCGTACGCGTCGATGCGATGATGATTCCGCAGCCGCTCAGCCAGCTCGGTGACCTGGCGCGTCGCCCAGGCCGCAGGGTTCTCTGTTCCCCGAAAACGGCCGCACCGTCGATCTCAAACGCAACTGTCGCCTCGCCGGCCGCGCCCGGCCTTGAGCTGTCCACCGGGATCGCGTTGGCGTTCCCGCGCGGTCCCTTCGTCCCGGCAGCCGCGGCGTGGGAGCTCCAGGAAGCTACCAGCGGGAAGTTCCAGCTCGGTCTGGGCACGCAGGTTCGCAAGAATGTGGTGCACCGATACGGTATGGCCTTCCACCGTCCCGGTCCGCGGCTGCGCTACCTGCTGGCCGTGAAGGCGTGCTTCGCCGTTTTCCAAACCGGGACACCGGATCACCACGGCGAGTTCGACAATCCCGACTTCATCACTGCCCAATGGAGCCCGGCGCGCATTGACCCCCCCGGTCCCAGCCCCGCTGGGCCGCGGTGAATCCGTGGATGCGGCGAGGTGGCCGACGGGGTGTGGGGCGAGGCCGGGTTCGAGGGGACGACCACGCGGATCCGGGAGCCGACGAGCACCCGTGAGCAGACGCAGAAGTCCCCGATTTCCGGTGAAATCGGCGACTTCTGCGTCTGCTCGCCGCGAGCGCCCCGACTGACTACCCGGCGTCGTTGAACTTGGTGATGGCCTCATCAAGTCGCTGCAGCGCCGACCCGTAGGCGGCGAAGTCGCCCTTCTTCTGCGCATCCCGCGCCGCGCCGATGGCAGCCTGGATCTCCTGCAGCGCAGCAACTTTGGCCGGCGATAAGGTGACCGCCCCGACGGGAACCGGGGGCGCCGCAGTCACCGGCGGCGGTTGGGGTCCACTGGCAGGCGGCGGTGGATTCGCAGCGGGACTCGGTGGTACCGCTGCCTCCGTGGGCGCGATCCCGGTAGCCGTCGCACCGGCCCCGGGCCCGAACAAGCCGGTGAGCGCATCCCGCACCGTGGGGCCGTATCCCACCTTGTCGTTGTACATCATCGCCACCCGGATCAGCCGCGGGTAGGACGAAGCAGCGTCGCTGGCTCCCGGGGATGCATAGACCGGTTCGACGTAGAGCAGTCCGCCCTGGGCCACCGGGAGCGTGAGCAAGTTGCCCCAGCGGATGCGGTTTTGGTTGTCGCGTCCGATGACACCGAGGTCCTGGGACACCGCCGGATCGGTGGTGATCGCGTTGTTGGCCAACTTGGGCCCGTTGACCTGGCCTGGGATGGTCAACACCGTGAGATTGCCGTAGGTCGCGGGATCGGAACTGGCGCTGATGTAGGCGGCCAGATAGTCACGCTTGAATCTGTTCATCGCGCTGATCAACTGATATGAGGCTGAATTATCGTCCTTAGCAATGTTTTTCGCGACGATGTAATACGGCGGCTGATAACTGCTGGCGGTCGGATTCGGGTCCAGCGGCACGTCCCAGAAATCCGATGTGGAGAAGAACGTCACCGGATCATTGACGTGGTATTTGGCCAACAACATGCGCTGCACCTTGAACAGGTCCTCGGGATACCGCAGGTGCTCGGCAAGCTCCGGCGCAATGTCGCTCTTAGGCTTTACCGTGCCGGGGAAGACCTGCATCCAGGCCTTGAGCACCGGATCCTTTTCGTCCTGTTGGTACAGCGTGACCGTTCCGTCGTAGGCATCCACAGTGGCCTTCACCGAATTGCGGATGTAGGAAACCTTCTTGTCCGGGACCAACCGGTTGAACGCCACCTCGTTGGAGTCCGCGGTCGCCGAGGACAGCGAGGTGAGCTCGGAGTACGGGTAATTGTCCAACGTGGTGTAGCCGTCGACGATCCACACCAGTCGCTTGTTGACGATCGCGGGATACACAGCGCTGTCTGTCGTCAGCCACGGCGCGACCGCCTCCACCCGCTGCGCCGGATCGCGGTTGAACAAGATCTTGCTGTTGGAGCCAATCACATTGGAGAACAAAAAGTTTCGCTCCGCGAACTTCGCAGCGAACACGCTACGGGCTAACCAACCACCGAGCGGGACTCCACCGCTTCCGGTGTAGGTGTATCTCTTGGTGTCGATGTTAGTTTCGTAGTCGTATTCGCGGTCGTCGCCATTGCGTCCAACGATCGCATAGTCCGCGGACGTGTTAGAGATCACCGGACCGAAGTAGATCCGCGGCTGATCCAGTGGCGCCGGCCCATCAGACACCACGGTGCCATTGGCCCCGACGACGTTGACCAAGAATTCGGGGTAACCGCCATTTTGATTCGGGTCGTTGGCGATACCGCGCACGGTGTTGGCCGGTGAGGCGATGAACCCGTTCCCGTGGGTGTACACGGTATGCCGGTTGATCCAGTCCCGTTGGTTGTCGATCAACCGGTCCGGGTTGAGTTCGCGGGCCGCGACGACGTAGTCGCGCAGGTTACCGTTGCGGTCGAGGTAGCGGTCGATCGACAGCTGGTCCGGGAAATAGTAGAAGTTCTTGCCCTGCTGGAACTGGGTGAACGCCGGGCTAACGATTGTCGGGTCGAGTAGCCGGATGTTCGAGGTAGTCGCGCGGTCGGCAGCGACCTGTTGCGCGGTAGCCGGGCTATCACCGCTGTAATTGCGATAGGTCACCACATCAGACGTCAGGCCATAGGCTTGCCGAGTTGCGGTGATACTTCGGCTGATATATTCGCTCTCTTTTTGCGCAGCGTTGGGTTTGACGCTGATTTGCTCGACGATCAACGGCCAGCCGGCGCCGACAATCAGCGACGACAGCAGCAACAACACCAGGCCGATCGCCGGAATCCGCAAGTCCCGCAGGGCGATCGCCGAGAACACTGCGGCCGCGCAAATCAACGCAATCGCCATCAGAATCAGCTTCGCCGGCAGGACGGCGTTGATATCGGTGTACCCGGCACCGGTGAACGGCTTGCCGCCACGCGTGTGCGACAGCAGCTCATACCGATCCAGCCAATAAGCAACGGCTTTAAGTAACACCAGTACCCCGACCAGGCTAACCAACTGGACGCGCGCCGAGCGGCTCAGCGCACCGGTGCGTCCGGATAGCCGAATGCCACCGAAGATATAGTGCGCCACCAGATTCGCCACGAATGCCAGAAATACCGAAACGAGCATGTAGCTGAGCATCAGCCGGTAGAACGGCAACTCGAACGCGTAGAAGCCGAGGTCCCGCCCGAACTGCGGATCCCTAACCCCAAAGTCACCGCCGTGCAGGAACAGCTGGATCCGAGCCCAGTAGCTTTGGGCGACGATGCCGGCCAGCAAGCCGATCGCCGCGGGGATTCCGATGCCGACTAGCCGCAGGCGTGCCAGCACGACGGCGCGATACCGTGCAACCGGATCGTTGTCGGCATCCGGGACGAACACCGGGCGAGTGCGGTAGGCCAAGGCGAGCCCGCCGAACACGATGCCGCCGACCACCACCCCGGCAACCAAGCACACCACGATGCGGGTAGCCAGCATGGTGGTGAACACTGAGCGGTAGCCAAGCTCACCAAACCACAGCCAGTCGACGTAAGCGTCGATCAAACGCGGGCCAGCGAGCAGCAGCACGATCACACCCAGTGCGATCATGATCAGAATCCGGCTGCGCCGTGTCAGTTTCGGCATCCTTGCGGCGGACCGCATTCCCACTAGCTACGCTCCCTGATCGTTCTGGCTGGTTGAGACTTTCTCGACGGTCATAACTCTACGCACCGCAACCATCCGCAGCAGCCGGCGCGAGCTAGCAGCTCGGCGTCGGCGAGCCCGACGTCATCGCGTGCAGCGCGTCCACCGCCTGGCTAAGCGTCTCGACCTTCACCAACTTCAAACCGGGCGGGCTGTCGGAACTTGCCTCGTAGCAGTTCTTCGCGGGCACCAGAAACACCGTCGCGCCGGCCGCTCGAGCAGCGGCCATCTTGTGGGTGATGCCACCGATCTGGCCCACCTTGCCATCGACGGCGATCGTGCCGGTGCCTGCGACGAACGTCGACCCAACCAGGTGGCCACTGGTGAGCTTGTCGACGACGGCCAGACTGAACATCAGTCCGGCCGAAGGGCCGCCGACGTTGGCGAGGTGGAAGTCCACGGCAAACGGCGCCCACGGCGCGTCCACCACCTCTATGCCCAGGACGCCTTGGTCGCGATCCTTATTCTTGCCCAGCGTGATCTGCGCGATGCCGGGCGGCTCGTTCTTGCGGCGGAAGTCGATCGTCACCTCCTGGCCCGGTTTCGTGTTCTTCAACAGCGCGGTGAACTGGTCGAGGTTGCCCACCGGAGTGCCGTCGACGGCGTCGATGGCGTCACCGGCCTGCAGCTTGTCCACCGATGGCCCTGGATCCATGACCGAGGCGACGGTGACTGCTTTCGGATACTTCAGGTACCCCAGAGCGGCGTACTTAGCGGCGGCCTCGGAGCGCTTGAAATCAGCGGCGTTGTCATTTTCGATCTCTTCCCGCGACTTGCCCGGAGGGTAGACGAGGTCGCGTGGCATCAACTGTTCTTGACCCGAAAGCCACAGGGCCAGGGCTTCACCCAGGGTTAGACCGTCGCGCTGGGAGACCGTCGTCATGTTGAGGTGACCTGACGTCGGGTAGGTCTGGGTGCCCACGATCTGGACCACCTGCTTGCCGTCTATCTCGCCGAGCGTGTCGAACGTTGGGCCGGGTCCCAGCGCCACAAACGGCACGGTTACCACGGCGAGCAACACGCCGAATACCACGATCGGCACCAGCGCGACCATCAAGGTCAATATCCGCCTATTCACGCCGCATACACTAGACGGACCTGGCCGGGCTGGTTCAGCTGCGAGCGTGACCGCTGATCGCACCTTCTGTTCCCGCGGTGAGTACCGGTGAGGTCATGGGTGACCTGCCTTTCGGCTTCTCTTCCGGAGACGACCCCCCGGAAGATCCGTCTGGGCGCGATAAGCGCGGGAAGGACGGTGCCGATTCCGGATCGGGCGCCAATCCGTTGGGCGCGTTCGGCATCGGTGGAGAATTCAACATGGCCGACCTGGGGCAAATCTTCACCCGCCTAGGAGAGATGTTCGGCGGCGTCGGCACCGCGATGGCCGCGGGCAAAACCTCAGGACCGGTCAACTACGACTTGGCCCGGCAGGTCGCGTCGAGCTCGATCGGGTTCATCGCGCCCATCCCGGCGGCCACGAACTCGGCGATCGCCGACGCGGTGCATCTGGCCGACACCTGGCTTGACGGGGCAACCTCGCTACCCGCTGGCGCCACCAAGGCGGTGGGTTGGAGCCCCACCGACTGGGTCGACAACACCTTGGCTACCTGGAAACGGCTGTGCGATCCCATGGCCCAGCAGATCTCCACGGTCTGGGCGTCGTCGCTGCCGGAAGAGGCCAAGAGCATGGCCGGCCCGCTGCTGTCGATCATGTCGCAGATGGGCGGCATAGCGTTTGGTTCGCAACTGGGCCAAGCGCTGGGCCGGCTGTCCCGTGAGGTGCTGACGTCTACCGACATCGGTCTACCGCTGGGGCCCAAGGGGGTGGCCGCAATACTGCCCGGCGCCGTCGAATCGTTTGCCGCCGGACTCGAGCAACCGCGCAGCGAGATTCTGACGTTCCTGGCCACCCGTGAGGCCGCACATCACCGCCTGTTCAGCCACGTTCCCTGGCTGGCCAGTCAACTGCTCGGCGCCGTCGAGGCCTACGCCATGGGCATGAAGATCGATATGACCGGAATCGAGGAGCTGGCCCGCGATATCAATCCGACGTCGCTGGCCGATCCCGCCGCCATGGAACAGCTGCTGAGCCAGGGAGTATTCGAGCCCAAGGCAACGCCGGCCCAGACGCAGGCATTGGAACGACTCGAAACACTGCTCGCCCTGATCGAAGGCTGGGTGCAGACCGTGGTGACTGCGGCGCTGGGCGAGCGAATTCCGGGTGAGGCAGCGCTCAGCGAGACGCTGCGCCGACGCCGAGCCAGTGGCGGCCCCGCCGAACAGACCTTTGCGACGTTGGTCGGGCTGGAGCTGCGGCCACGCAAACTGCGGGAGGCCGGAGCGCTGTGGGAGCGCCTCACCCGGGCCGTCGGCATGGACGCCCGCGACGCCGTCTGGCAGCACCCGGACCTGCTGCCCGCCACTGACGATCTCGACGACCCGGCCGCCTTTATCGACCGTGTCATCGGCGGCGACACCAGCGGTATCGACGAAGCGATCGCCGAACTCGAGCGGGACCAGCAGGCCCGCGGCGCCGACGACTCCGGCCACGATGGCGGTCCTGTGGATAACTGAGCGGTGTGTCTGCTCGCAGTGTGGCACCGTCTCAGGTCATGCGGCGGGCTGCGTCTGCTCTGTATTCGTTGAATCCTGCGATGCCGGTGCTGCTAAGACCCGACGGTGCCGTGCAAGTGGGCTGGGATCCTCGTCGGGCTGTGCTCGTCCGTCCACCGCGTGGATTAACCGCGACAGGTTTGGCCGCGCTGCTGCGGTCCATGCGATCACCGATACCAATCACCGAGTTGCAGCGCCAAGCCGCCGAGCGTGGATTGGTTGACGGTGACGCCATGGCGAACCTTGTCGCGCAACTGGTTGGCGCGGGTGTAGCGACCCCCCTAGCCAACCCCGGAAACCTGGATTCCCGGCGTCGCGCCGCGTCCATCCGGGTCCACGGTCGCGGGCCGTTGTCAGACCTGCTCGTCCAGGCGCTGCGCTGCTCCGGTGCCCGGATCAGGCACAGCAGCCAACCACATGCGGCGGTGACTCCCGCGGGCGTGGATCTGGTGGTGTTGTCGGACTATCTGGTGGCCGATCCGCACATGGTGCGCGATCTGCACACCGAGAGAGTTCCGCATCTTCCCGTTCGGGTTCGTGACGGCACCGGGATGGTCGGGCCCCTGGTGGTCCCCGGCGTGACCAGCTGTCTCGGTTGCGCTGACCTGCATCGCAGCGACCGCGACGCCGCGTGGCCGGCCATCGCCGCCCAATTGCGGGACACCGTCGGGGTGGCCGACCGGGCCACGTTGTTAGCGACGGCGGCGCTGGCGCTCAGCCAAGTGAACCGGGTGATCGCCGCCGTGCGTGGACAGGAGGCGACCCCTGAGCCCCCGTCGGCGCTGAACACCACCTTGGAGTTCGATCTCAACGCTGGCTCTATCGTGGCGCGACAATGGACCAGGCATCCGCGGTGTTTTTGTTGACGTTACGTCTAACCCAGTCGTCCCTGCTCCGGCACGTTGGTCGAGATTGACGCATAGGCTCTGGCCAAGGTGTCGAGCACGTCCTCTGTCAGGGTGCGCTCGTTGCGGTGCTTGTCCAGCGTTTCGATGATCGCTCTGAACAGGGCGTCGGCAGCGTCGTGCTGCGTTGATCTTGCTGACATGGTTTCTTGCGGTCCACCCTCCTGCACATTTCACTGATGCGGCCAACACCACAACGCTTGTCGGCGCTTGTCGGCGCTTGTCGACGCTTGTCGACTCGGGGCAAGCTCAACCGTCCGCACCCAGGCAGTTGTTACCAGATCAACACCCCGACCGGATAACCGTCATGGATGATGGGAGTGTGTCAGATATCAAACGGGGCCGCGCCGCGCGCAATGCGAAGCTGGCCAGCATCCCGGTCGGCTTCGCCGGTCGGGCGGCGCTCGGGCTCGGCAAGCGACTGACCGGTAAGTCAAAAGACGAGGTTACCGCCGAGCTGATGGAGAAGGCCGCCAATCAGTTGTTTACCGTCCTCGGCGAACTCAAGGGTGGCGCGATGAAGGTCGGCCAGGCGCTGTCGGTGATGGAGGCCGCCATTCCCGACGAGTTCGGCGAACCCTACCGGGAAGCACTGACCAAGCTGCAGAAGGACGCCCCACCGCTGCCCGCCAGTAAGGTGCACCGGGTACTCGACGGACAGCTGGGCACCAAATGGCGGGAGCGGTTCAGCTCGTTCAACGACACCCCAGTGGCATCTGCCAGCATCGGCCAGGTGCACAAAGCAATCTGGTCGGACGGCCGAGAAGTGGCCGTCAAGATCCAGTATCCCGGCGCCGACGAGGCGCTGCGCGCGGACCTCAAGACCATGCAGCGCATGGTCGGCGTGCTCAAACAGCTCTCACCCGGCGCCGACGTCCAAGGGGTGGTCGACGAACTGGTTGAACGCACCGAAATGGAACTCGACTACCGGCTGGAGGCCGCCAACCAGCGCGCCTTCGCCAAGGCGTACCACGACCACCCGCGCTTCCAGGTGCCTCACGTCGTGGCAAGCGCACCGAAGGTGGTGATCCAGGAGTGGATCGAAGGTGTGCCGATGGCAGAGATCATCCGTCACGGGACCACCGAGCAGCGTGATCTGATCGGTACGCTGCTCGCCGAGCTCACCTTCGACGCACCACGGCGGCTGGGGTTGATGCACGGCGACGCCCACCCCGGTAATTTCATGCTGCTGCCCGACGGCCGGATGGGCATCATCGACTTCGGTGCCGTGGCACCGATGCCCGGCGGCTTCCCGATAGAGCTCGGGATGACGATTCGACTGGCCCGCGAGAAGAACTACGACCTCCTGTTGCCGACGATGGAGAAGGCCGGGTTGATCCAGCGAGGACGACAGGTGTCGGTTCGCGAGATCGACGAGATGCTGCGCCAATACGTCGAGCCCATCCAGGTCGAGGTCTTCCACTACACCCGCAAGTGGTTACAGAAAATGACCGTCAGTCAGATCGACCGCTCGGTTGCGCAGATCAGAACGGCGCGCCAGATGGACCTGCCGGCCAAGCTCGCGATTCCGATGCGGGTTATCGCATCGGTGGGCGCGATCCTATGCCAGCTGGACGCGCATGTGCCGATCAAGGCCCTGTCGGAGGAGCTGATCCCGGGTTTCGCCGAGCCCGACGCGATCGTCGTCTGAGCCGGCTCGCGCCGGCGGGCGCACCATCGCGGGCTATGCAACAGCATCCTTGCGCGGACGTCCGCGCGGACGCTTGTGACTCACGATCGAGCCTTGGTCGAATATCTCACCACCCCAAACGCCCCAGGGTTCAGCCCGCTGAAGCGCCGCGGCCAAGCACTGCCGCCTGATCGGGCAGCTCACACACAGTGTCTTGGCTACCTCGAGACCGGCCGGGGTATCGGCGAACCACAGATCGGGATCACCGACGTGGCACGGCAAAACCGGCAATCTTTGTCTGGGGGTCTGTCTGGGGACTGTCAGTACCGACACGTCCTGTTTCACCTGCTTCCTGGTCTGGTGGCGGTTCTTCGAAAGTGATCCGGACCAGGGATGCTGCGGTGGGCAGATGTCCCGAAAGTTTGGCCACGGATCCTGTGACTTCGGGTCCGTGGCCATCTGGCGAAACGGGGCTGATTACGTAGCGCTTACGTAGAGCCCCGCTCCACGGACTCGTCAGTCGCGGCGGCGACACGGTTCTTGCTATGGGGGGTTCCCGCGGTTGGCACCGCGGCAGCCGCGCCGACACCAAATGCGTTGTTGTCAATCACCGCGGCCGCCCTCCTCTCGTGTCGCGCGCGGTTGCCAGCCCCCCAATGCCATCTCCAGGCTGGCAGCAGAATGCGACCTGGAGGTTAACCGGTGGCAGCAGCTGACCACAACCGATTTTCTGACCTGCGCGTTTGCCGGTACAGGCCCGGTTCAGGTCCGACCGCGAACCAGCTGCAGCACGTCCGATCCGTATTGTTCCAGCTTGCGGGCACCGATGCCGGGGATCGCGATCAGCGCCGCGTCGTCGGTAGGTAGCAGCTCGGCGATCGCGATCAGGGTGTTGTCGGTGAAAACGACATAGGCGGGGACGTTCTGTTCCTTGGCGGTGCTCAGACGCCAGGACTTGAGCTGCAACAACAACTCCTCGTCGACGTCGGCTGCACACGTCTCACACCGCCGCAGCATGACGGCCGCCGAAGTGTTCAGCTCGTTGTTACAGATCCGGCAGCGCGCTGCGGCGCCCCGGTTGCGTCGGGATGTGCCCGGCACCGGATCGGCGCGCGTCTGCGGCGCAATGCCGTTGAGGAACCGCGAGGGCTTGCGGCTCTGGCGCCCGCCCGGGGACCGTGATAGCGCCCAGCTGAGCGCCAAATGGACTCGGGCCCGTGTGATTCCGACGTAGAGCAGCCGACGCTCTTCCTCTACGGGCTCGCTATTGGGGCCGTGTGCCAGCGCATGTGAGATGGGCAGCGTGCCGTCAGCCAATCCGACCAGGAACACCGCGTCCCATTCCAGTCCCTTGGCGGCGTGCAGTGAGGCCAGCGTGACGCCCTGCACCACCGGTGGGTGCCGCGCCTCCGCCCGCCGGCGTAGCTCGGCAAGCAGGCCTGGCAGCTGCAGTGCGGGACGCTGCGCCAGCTCGTCGTCGACCAGCTCGGCCAGCGCGGTGAGCGCTTCCCAGCGTTCCCTGGCGCGGGTGCCGACCGGCGGTTGTGCCGTCAGCCCCAGTGGTGCGAGCACCGCGCGAACCACGTCGGACAACGCGGCATCGGTATCACGTTCGGACACACGCTGTAAGGCAAGCAACGCCTGCTTGATTTCCTGACGGTTGAAAAACCCCTCGCCACCGCGAACCTGATAGGCGATACCCGCCTGGGTCAACGCCTCTTCATAAACCTCTGACTGCGCATTGACTCGGTAGAGAATGGCTACCTCGGATGGCGGAGTGCCCGATGCGATTAACCGGGCGATTGACGCCGCCACCGTGGCAGCCTCGGCGGGCTCGTCGGAATGCTCATGGAACGACGGGACCGGACCCGGCTCACGCTGGCCGGACAACCGTAGCTTGCTGCCGGCAACACGGCCCCGGGCGGCGGCGATCACCCGGTTAGCCAATGACACCACCTGCGGAGTTGACCGGTAATCACGCTCCAGCCGCACCACCGCGGCGTCCGGGAACCGCCGCGAGAAGTCGAGTAGGAAACGAGGCGAAGCCCCGGTAAACGAGTAGATGGTCTGGTTGGCGTCGCCGACGACGGTCAGGTCGTCCCGATCACCCAACCAGGCCGAGAGCACCCGCTGCTGCAGGGGGGTGACGTCCTGGTACTCGTCCACGACGAAACACCGGTACCGGTCCTGGAACTCCTCGGCCACCGCGGCGTCGTTTTCAATCGCGGCCGCGGTGTGCAGCAACAGGTCGTCGAAGTCAAGTAAGGTGACGCCGTCGCCGCGGGCCTTGAGCGCCTCGTATTCGGAGTAGACAGCCGCGATTTGCGCGGCGTCCAACGGGGGGTCTCGGCGTGCGGCCGCCACTGCGGTCACATACTCCTCGGGGCCGATCAGGGACGCCTTGGCCCACTCGATCTCGCCGGCCAGGTCACGCACATCATCGGTGCTGGCGTGCAGCCTGGTGCGGCTGGCGGCGCGGGCCACCACGGCGAACTTGCTGTCCAGCAGCTGCCAGCCGGTGTCAGCGATTACGCGCGACCAGAAGTACCGCAGCTGGCGATACGCGGCCGCGTGAAAGGTCAGCGCCTGCACAGCGCCGACGCCCGAACCGGTCCGTGCCGCGGCGTCGAGTGCGCGCAACCGGCTGCGCATTTCGCCCGCCGCGCGCTGGGTGAATGTCACAGCCAGCACCTGCCCGGCGGCGACGTGACCGCTCGCGACCAGCGAAGCGATCCGGTGAGTGATGGTGCGGGTCTTGCCGGTTCCGGCACCGGCCAGCACGCACACCGGTCCACGCGGAGCCAGTACGGCTTCGCGCTGCTGGTCGTCCAGCCCGGCAATCAATGGGTCGCTGGCTATCGACATGACGTCCATCTTGGCAGCGGTAGATGACAGACCGGGCGTGTCGCCACGCCATGGGGCGTGCGACATGAACAACTGCCGAGCCGCCACACCGCCCGGGTCGTCGCCGCGCTAGGTTAGCGTGTCATGATCACCGCTGCGCTCACCATCTATACGACATCATGGTGTGGCTATTGCCTTCGACTCAAAACAGCGCTCACGGCCAACCGAATCGCTTACGACGAGGTCGACATCGAACACAACCGTGCGGCCGCGGAGTTCGTCGGCTCGGTCAATGGCGGCAACAGAACTGTTCCCACGGTGAAGTTCGCCGACGGGTCGACGCTGACTAACCCGAGCGCGGACGAGGTCAAAGCGAAGCTGGTAAAGATCGCGGGTTAACGACGTGGACTTTCATTCGCACGCTGCCCACGATTCGATGATCACGCGGGCGATCGAGATCGACCCGGGCAGTAGCAGTTTCGACTCCGACGCACTGGACCAATCGCCGGCGGCAAGCGCTGCGCGCACCTCATCGCGGGTGAACCACGCGGCTTCGGCGATTTCGCCGTCGCTGAACGAGAACTCCTCATCCGGGTCACCCAAGGCATGAAAGCCAACCATTAACGACCGCGGGAACGGCCACGGCTGGCTGCCCAGATAGCGCACATCGCGAACGGTCAGGCCGATTTCCTCGCGGATCTCCCGGGCGACGCAGACTTCGAACGACTCTCCGGCCTCGACAAAGCCAGCCAACAGCGAGAACATCCGTTCCGGCCACGCCGCCTGGCGAGCCAACACGGCACGATCAGCGCCGTCGTGAACCAGGCAGATCACCGCCGGGTCGATACGGGGGAACTCCTCATGACCGGTGATCGGGTTGACCCGTGACCAGCCGGCCCTGGCCGGTTTCGTCGGCGCGCCGTCTAGGGCGCTGAATCGTGCGTTGTCATGCCAGTTCAACAGCGCCGATGCCGACGACACCAGTTGGCTGCTGGTGTCGTCCATGATTCGGCCGAGCCCACGAAGGTCCACCGCCTCGGCTGGTATGTCGGGATCAGCGATCGGCTGCAGCGCTGCCCGCACCGCCCAGACGTGGCGGCCGCCCTCGACGCGACCCAGGAATACCGCCTCTGGCGGTGGCTTGTCGGCCAGCTCGATGGCCGCGCCAAGCAACACCCGGCCGTTGGCGACCAGCACGCGATTGCGGGAATCCACCCGCAGCAATGCCGCGCCTGGCCATCCCGCGGCGGCCGCCTCCATGTCGGTCCTCAGCCGGTCGGCCCGGTCGGCGCCGACGCGCGAAAGCAACGGAACGCTTCTCAGCTGAAAATCCACGCCGCTTACGTTCGTCACTGGCGCCCCACCTGGTGGCGACCCGCCGCGCCCGGCTCCGCCGCGCTTGCGATCGCCACTAGCGCCCCACCTGGCGAATATAGAGCAGCCGGTCGCTGGCCTCGATGGCGTCCACCTCGGGCGCCCCAATGCGCAGCAGCTGGCCGTCACGTACCACGCCGAGCACGATGTCGCGCAGGTGCCGCGGAGACCCGCCCACCTCGGCCTGCTCCACCTCACGTTCGGCAACGGCCAGGCCGGCTTCCGGGGTCAGCAGATCCTCGATCATCTCCACGACGCTGGGCGTCGTGGTAGCGATGCCGAGCAGCCGCCCGGCGGTCTCGGAGGAGACCACCACCGTGTCCGCACCCGACTGCCGCAACAAGTGCTGGTTTTCGGCCTCCCGGATGGACGCCACGATCTTGGCTTTGGGCGCAATCTCGCGCGCCGTCAACGTGACGAGCACAGCGGTGTCGTCGCGACTGGTGGCGACGATGATCGAAGACGCATGCTGAGTGCCGGCCAACCTCAGCACGTCGGACTTGGTGGCATCACCATGCACGGTGACCAGACCGGCTGCCGCGGCACGTTCGAGGACACCCGAATCGGTGTCGACGACCACAATTTCACCCGGAACTAACTCGTCACTGACCATCGCGGCCACCGCCGTTTTGCCCTTGGTGCCGTAGCCGATGACGACGGTATGGTTGCGCACTCTGCTCCTCCAACGCTGGATCTTGTACGCCTGACGGGATGTTTCCGTGAGGACTTCGAGAGTCGTGCCGACCAACAAGATCAAGAACGCAATCCGCAGCGGTGTGATGACGAAGATGTTGATCGCTCGCGCGAATTCGGAAATGGGCGTGATGTCGCCGTAGCCGGTCGTCGACAGCGTCACCGCAGCGTAGTAGAGGCAATCCAGAAACGTCAGCCGATCGCCCTGGGCGTCGAGGTAGCCGTCGCGGTCGACGTAGACGATCCCGGCGGTGAGCAGCAACGCCACCACAGCGACGACCACCCGGCGTGAAATAACGCGAGCTGGACTGGCCCGCCTTTGGGGAATGCGCAGCACGCCGACAAGCGCGTAACCAGGCTGCGCGGTCAGCTTCTCGTCGAGCCCCCGCAACCGCCGCCAGCTACCGGCCACCGAAATCCGTCACCGGTTAGCCCCAATGCACGCCAAACGCACGACACAAATGGTAACCACGTCAGGTGTCCGACCGCCGACCGGCGCAGTCGGTCAGTAGCATGGCCAACTCGCCGGGAGCGGGTAACTCGTCGGGGACGACCGTGATGCCGCTGCGCACGTAATAGAAGGCGGTACGCACCGAGGATGTCGGACATCCCCGCAATGCGGCCCAGGCCAGTCGATAGACAGCGAGCTGGACAGCGGCCTGCCGCATGGCTGCCGGCCCGTGCGGCGGCTTGCCGGTCTTCCAGTCCACCACGGTGGCACCGCCGTCGGGGTCGACGAACACCGCGTCGATGCGGCCGCGCACCACGGTATCGCCGATCGGCATTTCGAACGGCACTTCGACCGCCGCCGGGGTGCGAGCCGCCCACGATGATGCGGTGAACGCCCTCTGCAACGCGGCCAACTCCTCAGGATCGCCCACCTCGCGGTCCGCTGCACCTGGCAGGTCACCCAGGTCAAACAGCAGTTCAGCACCGTAAAATTGCTGAACCCAGGCGTGAAATGCATCGCCCAACCACGCGTGCGGGTCCGGGCGTTTTGGCAGCCGACACATCAGCCGCTGCCGCGCACCGACCGGGTCGCCGACCAGCTCCACCAAACTGCTGACCGACAAATGGTTCGGCAGACCACGGGCAGGTGCTCCCCGCGCCGCGTGCGCACGTTCAGCCAACAGTGCATCGACGTCAGTGGACCAGGGGGCATCGCCCGGGCGCGGGGGATGATCGATGTCGGTGGTGCTTCCGGGCAAGTCGGCCGACATGGCCGCCGCCACCAGCGCCGCGCCCCGCTCCACATCGCCGCGACGTGCGGCCAACGGATCAGCGGGCCAAACCGCCTCGATAGCGTTGTCACACAATGGGTTTCGCTCATCGCCGGCGGGCGCCGACGCCCACTGCTCGACGACTCCGCAAGGATCACCGGCAGCGGCCGAACGGTCAATGATGTCCTTGAGTTCGCACAGGAATTCCGATGGCCCGCGCGGCTTTGTCCCGGTGGGCCCCCAATGGTGGCCGGACACCAGCAGAGTGTCCTCAGCCCGGGTAACGGCCACGTACAACAGTCGACGCTCCTCGTCAACGCGCCGCCGATCGAGCAGGCGACGATGTTCGGAGATCTTGTCCGACAACTGTTTTCGGTCAGCGACAGCTGACGTGTCCAGTACGGGGATGCCGTGCGCGCCGGCCGAGGCGCGATCCCCACGCAGCAGCGGCGGTAGTTCGGCGGGGTCGGTAAGCCAGCTGCTGCGCGACACCGTCGACGGAAACACTCCGCGCGACAGGTGTGCCACCGCCACCACCTGCCATTCCAAGCCCTTGGCGGCGTGCACGGTCAGCACCTGGACCCGGTCGCAGGCGACGGTCAACTCGGCAGGCGGCAAACCGTTCTCGACCACCTCGGCGACGTCCAAATAAGCCAGCAGGCCCGCAACCGACGCCTCGCTGGACCTAGCGCTGGCCCGTTCGGCGTACCCCGCGACCACGTCGGCGAACGCATCAAGGTGCTCGGGTCCGGCCCAGCCACCTGAGACCGGGGCCGAGGCCCGCACCTCGCAATCGACGCCAAGCACGCGGCGCACCTCGGCTACTAGGTCGGGCAGGGAATGACCGAGGCGACCGCGCAGCGCGCTCAGTTCACCGGCCAAGGCGCCGATGCGCCCATATCCCGCCACCGAATACCCCTCGGCGGAACCTGGATCGCTGATGGCGTCGGCCAGACACGGATTGTCGGCGTCCGCGCTGGCCGCCATCGCGATCGATTCGGGCGACGCCGTTGACGGTGATTCGCCACTCAGCGTCAGCGCACGCCGCCACAGCGCGGCGAGGTCCCGGGCGCCGAGCCGCCACCGTGGGCCAGTCAGCACCCGCATCGCGGCCGCCCCGGCCGTTGGGTCGGCAACCAGGCGCAGCATGGCCACCACCTCGGCGACCTCGGGGATGGACAGTAGGCCGGCCAGCCCGACAACTTCAGCCGGGATTCCGCGGGCCCGCAGGGTATCAGCGATAGCGGCGGCGTCGGCGTTGCGGCGTACCAGCACCGCCGCGGTGGGCGGCTTGACACCGTCCGCTTCTGCCCGCTGGTAACGCATCCGCAAGTGGTCGGCGATCCATTCGCGTTCGGCCTGCACGTCGGGAAGCAACGCGCAGCGGACGGCTCCAGGCGGGGCATCCGGACGCGGCCGCAACGCGCGCACCGCAACCGAGCGCCGCCGCGCCTCCGCCGATATGCCATTGGCCACGCGCAGCGCTTGCGGCGGGTTGCGCCAGCTGGTCAGCAGCTCCAGCACCGGCGCGGGGGTGCCGTCCGATAAGGGGAAGTCGGTGGTGAACCGGGGCAGGTTCGTCGCCGAAGCGCCGCGCCACCCGTAGATCGACTGAATCGGGTCACCGACAGCCGTCAGCGCCAACCCGTCATCAACGCCGCCGCCAAACAGCGACGACAACACAACGCGCTGCGCGTGCCCCGTGTCCTGGTATTCGTCCAGTAACACCACCCGGTAGCGCCTCCGCAGATCCTGGCCAACTTGGGGAGAGGTCGCCGCCAACCGTGCGGCCGAGGCCATCTGCATGGCGAAATCCATCACTTTGCCGGCGTGCATCCGCTCACCCAACGCGTCAAGCAACGGCACCAACTCCGCGCGCTGGGTCTGGGTGGCCAGCATCCGCAGCAGCCACTGGCTGGGGCCGCGGTCACGCTGATAGCGGCCCGCCGGCAGAGCGTGGACCAGCCGTTCCAGCTCGACGTGGGTGTCGCGAAGCGCGCGGGTGTCGACCAGATGCTCGCCAAGCTGGCCCCATAACCGCACCACGATCGAGGTGACCGCCGCCGGGCTCTTGTCGGTGCACAGCACGCCGTCGTACCCGCTGACCACATCGAATGCCAGCTGCCACAGCTCGGTCTCGCTCAGCAACCTGGTATCGGGTTCCAGCGGTAGCAGCAGGCCGTAGTCGCGTAGTAGCGAGCCGGCAAAGGCGTGGTAGGTGCTGACTACCGGAGCGCAGGCCGCCGGGTCGCCGCAGCCGAGGCCGATACCGGCCAACCTGGCCAGACGGGACCGAACGCGGCGCAACAGCTGGCCCGCGGCCTTGCGGGTGAACGTCAATCCCAGCACCTGGCCGGGTTCCGCGTAGCCGTTGGCAACCAGCCACACCACCCGGGCAGCCATCGTTTCGGTTTTTCCGGCGCCGGCTCCCGCGATGACGACCAGCGGGCCGGGAGGTGCGGCGATTACCGCGGCCTGCTCAGCGGTGGGCGGGAAAAGTCCTAGCGCGCAGGCTAGTTCAGCTGGACTGTAGCGTGCCGGTGCCGCGGTTTGGGTCATGGCGCCGACCCTCGGACGTGGGCCGGACAGCCCGGCCGCAGCGGGCAGTGGGTGCACCCGTCGTTGCGCCGAGCGATGAACTGGGGACCGGCTGTCGCCGCGGCCAGCTGCCGGACGAGGTTGCGCCATTCGTCGCGCGCGGCCGGTGTGAGTGGATCCTGTTTGCGTTCGGCGACGCCAGCGGCCCCGCTTTTGCCGACATAGACCAGCCGGGCACCGCCGGGCTCGTCCCCGGCGCGCACCAAGCCTTCGGCCACCGCCAGCTGATACATCGCCAGCTGGGCGTGCTGCTGGGCATCGTCCTTGCTGACCGGTGTCTTGCCGGTTTTGATGTCGACGATCACCAGGCGGCCGGCCGGGTCGCGTTCCAGCCGATCCGCCCGGCCACGCAACCGAATTTTTCTGGCTTGACCGCTACCGTCCTCGAGGGCCCCATCGATGTCGACCTCCACGCCAACTTCGGTCAGCTCGGATCGACTCTGAGCTCGCCACTGTACGAACGCCTGGATCATCGCGCGGTGCCGGGCAAGCTCGTTGGCCGAATACCACTGAGCGCCGAACGGCAGATGGCCCCACACCCGGTCCAGTTCAGCCAGCAGTTGGGATTCGCTCCTGCCCGGCTCGGCAAACAGTGCGTGCAACACCGATCCGACGGCAGACGGCAGCTCGCGGGTGTTTGTTCCGCCGTGCCGCTCGGCCAGCCAGCGCAGTGGGCAGTCGTTGAGTGCCTGCAAAGTCGACGGCGTCAACGTGACGAGATCGTCGCTATCGCACAACGGATCACTCGTGCTGACCGGGGCCAGGCCATGCCACTCGGACGGGTCGGCACCTGGCACACCGGCTTTGGCCAACCGGGCCAATTGCGTTGCCGCACAATCGCGATCGGCGTCATCTACCGCGCAGGCAGGCGCGCACACCACAGCGCGTAACCGGCCTACCACCGCCGCAGCCGACAACACGCGCGGCGCCGAGACCGGCTGCATCGCGACGGGTTCGCCATCGCCGTCGGCCCACTGGGCAATCTCGAAAAAGAACGCCGATGGCAGCACCGCCTCGTGCCCGCCCCCGCCCGCGTCGCTATCTACGGCGGTCACCAGCAACCGCCGCCGGGCCCGCCCCATCGCGGTCACCAGCAGCCGGCGCTCCTCGGCCAGCAACGGCGCGCGCATCGAGGCATCCTTCGTGACACCGTCGAGTTCGTCCAGCAGCCGCTGGGTGCCAAGCACACCGCCACGTGGAACCGTGTTGGGCCACAAGCCGTCCTGTAGGCCGGCGATAACTACCAGATCCCATTCGTGTCCCAGCGCGGCATGTGCGCTAAGGACCATGACCTGCTCTGTCGGGGCTGCCGGTTCGGGTCGCACAACCGGCAGCTGCAGCGCGGTGACGTGCTCGACGAGTCCGCGCAGGGACGCACCCGAGGTGCGGGACACGTAATGGTCGGTGATGTCGAACAAGGCGGTCACCGTTTCCAGGTCCCGGGTGGCCTGGACAGCCGCCGCACCACCATGCTCGCTGGCCGCCAGCCAGCGGCGTTGCAGACCCGACCGTTGCCAGGCAGCCCATAGCGTGTGGCGCGGATCCTGGCCACCCAGACTTCCTGAGCGGTGGCAGCGCGCGGCCGCGGTCAGCACGGCACGCACGCGCCGCAGTGCCCGCGACCCTGGCCCCGATGGCGGCGCGTCGCCGCCGAGCACTTCCACCAGCAGGTCGCCGAACTTCCTCGAAGTCTGGCCGGGACGTGCGCGTTGCAGAGTCCGGCGCAGCTGGCGAAGTGATACCGGGTCCACACCACCAATCGGCCCGGTGAGCAGGAGCAGCGCCTGGTCGCCGTCGAGCCCGTCAGCCGTCGCCTCGAGCACCGTGAGCAGCGCCCGTACCGCCGGCTCCGCGGACAACGGCCCGCCAACTGCAGGTGGGGCCACCGGCACCCCGGCGGCGGCCAGAGCGCGCGGCAACCGCACAGCGCGCGGCACCGACCTGACGATCACCGCCATCTGCGACCAAGGCACCCCATCGATCAGGTGCGCGCGTCGCAGCGCGTCGGCAATCATCGCTGCCTCAGCGTGCGCCGAACCGGCCAGGCGCACCGTCACCGATCCGACCTCGGTCCCGGTGCCCTCGATTCGCCGACCGACGCTTCGACCCGGTAGCCGTCGTGCGATGCCGGTGACGGCCCGCGCCACGGCGGGTGCACACCGATGAGAGACCGTCAACGTCACCGACGGAATGGGGGCACCACCTGCTGGCGGCGGATCGTCGGCCAGCAGGCCGGTGGGCTCGCCGCCGCGGAACCCGAACACCGCTTGGTTCGGATCACCGGCGATCAGGGCCAGCTCGGTGCCCGCCGCCAGCATCCGGACCAGGCGTGCCGCCTGCGGATCAAGTTGTTGGGCGTCGTCGACCAAAAGGGTCCGGACCCGGGCGCGTTCGGCGGCCAGTAACTCAGGATCGACCGCGAAGGCCTCCAAAGCTGCCCCCACCAGTTCGGCGGCACTCAGCGCCGGCGCCGTGGCCTGCGGCGCCGCCAGCCCCACCGCACCCCGCAACAACATCACCTGCTCGTACCGCTGGGCGAATTGACCGGCGGCGATCCATTCCGGACGGCCGCGGCGACGGCCCAGTTGCTGCAACTCCAGCGGGTCCAGGCCGCGTTCGGCGCAACGTGCCAACAGGTTTCGCAGCTCGGTGGCGAAGCCGGCGGTAGTCAGCGCGGGCCGCAGATGCGCAGGCCAGGTGGTGGTGGCGGCCGGTCCGTCTTCGGCGTCCCCGGCCAGCAGTTCCCGAATGATGGCGTCCTGCTCGGCGCTGGTAAGCAGCCGCGGCAAGGCGTCACCGGCGCGCTGTGCGGCCTTGCGCAAGACCGCATAGGCGTAGCTGTGCACGGTGCGTACCACCGGTTCGCGGATCGCCGCCCGGCAAGGGCCGTTGGTGCGCGACCGCAGCAGCGCCGTCGTCAGCGCACTGCGGGCCCGCATGCCCATTCGGCCGGAACCGGTCAGCAGCAGAACCGACTCCGGGTCGGTGCCGGCGCCGATGTGAGCGACCGCGGCCTCAACCAACAGTGTGCTCTTACCGGTGCCCGGGCCGCCCAGCACAAGCACCGGACCGCGCAAACCCGGCGCGAGGGCCGCACCCGCCTCGACACCCCAGATATGTGACATAGCCGCATGACATCACGAGGGTCTGACAAGCTCGGATACTGGAGCTGGCAAGAAAACCGAAAACGCGATGTGAGGGGTGGCTACCATGGCGGCGGTCGTAGGCGGCGGTCCACAGGACGAAATACCCGAAGCCGATGCGGTGGAGCAAGGGCGTGCTGTCGATTTCGACGACGAAGCCGGGTTGGACACCGCCTACCTCAGCGGCGGCGCCGGCGACCGAGACGCCAGCGAAGCCGACGTCGTCGACCAAGCCTTCGTCGTTCCGGTCGCCGACGACGAAGAAATCGACCGGTAGCAGGCGTCGCCGGGCTGGCATCATCGACGCGTGATCATCGACCTTCACGTACAGCGCTACGGCCCGTCAGGGCCCGCGCGGGTGCTGACCATCCACGGAGTGACCGAGCACGGGCGCATCTGGCACCGGTTAGCCCATCACTTGCCCGAAATCCCCATCGCCGCACCCGATCTGCTGGGCCACGGTAGGTCACCATGGGCCGCGCCGTGGACCATCGACGCCAACGTGTCCGCCCTGGCAGCACTCCTCGACAATCAGGGCGACGGTCCGGTAGTGGTGGTCGGACACTCCTTCGGCGGCGCTGTCGCTATGCACCTGGCCGCGGCCCGCCCAGACCAGGTCGCGGCGCTGGTGTTGCTCGACCCGGCGGTCGCTCTGGACGGGTCCCGGGTACGCGAGGTGGTCGACGCCATGCTGGCCTCTCCCGACTACCTGGACCCCGCCGAGGCCCGGGCCGAGAAGGCGACCGGTGCCTGGGCGGACGTGGACCCCCCAGTGCTCGACGCCGAACTCGACGAGCACCTCGTCGCATTGCCCAACGGTCGGTACGGTTGGCGTATCAGCCTGCCGGCGATGGTGTGCTACTGGAGCGAACTGGCCCGCGACATCGTGCTGCCGCCGGTGGGAACGGCAACCACGCTGGTTCGGGCGGTCCGTGCGTCACCGGCGTACGTCAGCGACCAGCTGCTCGCGGCCCTGGACAAACGGCTAGGAGCCGATTTTGAGCTACTAGACTTCGACTGCGGGCACATGGTGCCCCAAGCCAAGCCCACTGAGGTCGCGGCGGTGATCCGCAGTCGACTGGGACCGCGCTAGCCATGGCGCCGGTGACCGACGAACAGGTGGAGCTGGTGCGCTCACTGGTCGCGGCCATCCCACTCGGCCGGGTGTCCACCTACGGCGACATCGCAGCTCTCGCAGGGCTTTCCAGTCCGCGTATTGTCGGCTGGATTATGCGGACCGATTCCTCGGATCTGCCCTGGCACCGGGTGATCAGAGCCTCCGGGCGCCCAGCACAGCACCTGGCCACCCGGCAGTTGGAGTTGTTGCGCGCAGAGGGCGTTCTCAGTGTTGACGGCCGGGTGGCGCTGAGCGAGATCCGCTATGAGTTTCCGCCGGGCTGAGTAGGTTTAGAGCACTAGCCGCACTAGGGCCGCGGTGTGGGCCAGGCCGGGAAACGCTTCGGCGGTGGATCGTGGGTGCAGCGCGTACACTGCTAGGCGGAACATCAACGCGCGCAACAACATCTGGGGCCACTCCGGCAGCGCGTTCCACCGCTCGATGAGCCCGTCGTCGGCCGCACCCCAGGACAGCGCGTCGACGACGGCCACCCCGGCCGCCCAGGATGCGGGCCGCCAGTAGGGCGTGATGTCGGTGATCCCTGGAGGGGCGGTGCCCGCGAAAAGCACTGTACCGTAAAGATCTCCGTGCACCAGCTGGTTCGGGCTCTTGGTCGGCTTACGCAACCCGGCAAGCTGATTGATCAGATCGATCGATCGCTGGGGGTCCGCTGCCGGGGGGGCGGTCGGCACGCCCGGTGGGACCGACTGTAATGGCCGCTCCTCCCACCCAGCTCGGTCTGCGGCGACGAACACATCGATCTCGGCCCAGGGCGCCGCGGGTCCCTGGGTCAAGAATCGGGGGCGTTCCAGTTTTCCGGTGGCCTCATGCAGCCGCACCGCCGCCGAGACGACCTCATCATGCCTAGGCTCCGGCGCGCCGGCGACGAACGTGTCTGCCCGCCAACCAGACACCACGTACCGGCCGTCGGTCGATCGGACGGGCCGAGCCAGGCGTACGCCGTCGACGAACAACGTCTCGCGCACCCGGGCCGACCAGGCCGCGCGGGCGTTGTCGGCCACCATCGACAACACCACCTCGCCGCATCGCCAGCCACCTTCCCAACCGGCACCCAACAGGATGGGTTGCGCACCTGCCAAACCGAACGCCACCAACACGTGCTCGGGCGGCGGCTCGACATTCACACCGGTCAGCCTAGTAGAGCCCATCGGGGTGTATTGGGCCTGTATCGGTCCTAGTACATCACCATGTCGGGCTGCATCTGCTTGGCCCACGCGACGATCCCACCCTGCAGGTGTACCGCGTCGGAGAAACCGGCTTTCTTGACCGCAGCCAATGCCTCGGCCGAGCGCACGCCCGTCTTGCAGTACAGCACGGCGGTGCGGTCCTGGGGGAGCTTGGCCAGACCCTCACCCGAGTTGATCAACGATTTCGGAATCAGTTGGGCTCCGTCGATATGCACGATGTCCCACTCCACGGGATCGCGAACGTCGATCAGTGCCAGCTTACGGCCGGAGTCCAGCCAGTCGCGCAGCTCGCGCGGCGTGATGGTGGAACCTTTGGCCGCCTGGGCGGCATCGTCAGCAACCACGCCGCAGAACTGTTCGTAGTCGACCAGCTCGGTGATCTTCGGTGTCGATGGGTCCTTGCGGATGGTGATCGTGCGATAGCTCATCTCCAGCGCGTCGTACACCAGCAACCGGCCAAGCAGTGTTTCACCTATCCCGGTGATCAGCTTGATCGCCTCAGTGCCCATCACCGATGCGACCGAGGCACAGATAATGCCCAGCACCCCGCCTTCAGCACAGGACGGCACCATGCCCGGCGGCGGCGGCTCGGGATACAGGTCGCGGTAGTTGACACCCAACCCGTCGGGGGCGTCCTCCCAAAACACCGATGCCTGGCCCTCGAAGCGGTAAATCGACCCCCACACGTACGGCTTGCCAGCCAGCACCGCGGCGTCGTTGACCAGATACCGGGTGGCGAAGTTGTCGGTGCCATCCAAGATCAGGTCGTACTGCTTGAACAGGTCGACGGCGTTGCTCGGCGCAAGCCGCAGCTCGTGTAGTCGCACCCGGATCAGCGGGTTGATCGCGACAATCGAATCGCGCGCCGACTGAGCCTTGGAGCGCCCGACGTCAGCTACCCCATGGATGACCTGGCGCTGCAGGTTCGACTCGTCAACCACATCGAAGTCGACGATGCCGATGGTGCCGACGCCGGCGGCGGCCAGATACAATAACGTGGGTGCTCCGAGCCCGCCGGCGCCGATCACCAGTACTCGCGCGTTCTTGAGCCTCTTCTGCCCGTCAACACCCAGGTCAGGAATGATGAGATGGCGGCTGTAGCGAGCTACCTCTTCACGGCTGAGCGCGGATGCTGGCTCAACTAGTGGCGGCAAGGATGTCGACACCGAATATCTCCTCGGTTATATCCGAAACGTCTGCTGCGCGTCGTCCTGCAAATACCTCAACGCCCAGCTTGCCACCTTTGCTTCCCCGGGTTAGGGAATCGGGTAGGGCCAGGGATTGAATCGGCAGGTCTTTCCATCCGCCTTAACGAAGTCGGGGTCAAACTTGGCCGCGTCGTCATTGGAGGTGGAAAACGTCTGCTGCATCATTACCGGAGCCAGACCGCCTTGTTGGTCGCACGGCTCGTGGCGCAGGTAACCGATGGCATGACCGACCTCGTGGTTGATCACATATTGCCGATAGGAACCTACGTCACCTTCGAATGGAACGGCTCCGCGTACCCAGCGCGCCTCGTTGATGAACACCCGCGATTGGCGATCCATGCCGCCGAACGACGGGTTGTAGCAGGACGTCTCGAGCCGGAATTCGTAGCCACACCCCCCGCGCACTGTCGTCGGCGACACCAGCGAAATCCGGAAGTCGGGTTTTCCGCTGTCGATCCGCACGAACGCGAATTGCGGATTGTGGGTCCAGCCCTTGGGATTGGTCAACGTCTGGTCGACCATCTGGGCGAATGCGTTGTCACCGCCGTACATTGTGGGATCAAGACCGTTCTCGATCTCGACGGTATACCTGAACACTTTGACGGTGCCTTGACCGACCTGGGGAGTAGTGCCCGGAACGACACGCCAGGTCTTGTCACCAGCCTCGGTGAACGGGCCGCCATCCGGCAGCGTCCCGGCCGGCAGATTGGCATCGAACACTGCAAGACCGCGAGGCGGTGCGTCGAGGATCGCGGTCCCCACCACACCAATGGCCGGCGAGTCCCGGACGGTCTGGGCCGCCGCGGGCCTTGGCGTGCTCGTCCCGGTCACCGTCTGGTACACCACCACCGTGGTCAGCACCATCAGAACCGGCAGGGCGTAGGCGCGCCAGCCGTACGTGGACACGAACCGCCCCAACCAGGTTTGTTTGCGCCATTGACGCTTCCGGTCGCGGCGGGCCCGGACCCGTCTGTCAGTCGCGGCGAGCGGGTCGCGCAGGGCCCGCAGCGGCTCACGCCACTCGTCACGCAGCACGGGTACTCGACTCGTGCTTCCGGCGGGCCACGGAGACGTCATTTCCTCAGGATGACACAGCTGGCCCGGGTCGCGACCCTGGCGCGCCCGAATGCAACACCCAACAAACTATCCCGCCGCTACCGATGCCGCAGGTAGTAATGTCATTCCGACAGACGCGCGGCGGTGGGGGTTGGCACAGTGGCCCTCGAATTAGTGTGATCAGATTGAGGACTGATGAGCGATCTCGCCAAGACAGCGCAGCGACGTGCCCTCAGATCGTCCGGCAGCGCTCGGCCAGACGAAGACGTTCCGGCCCCGAACCGGCGCGGCAACCGACTGCCTCGCGACGAGCGCCGCGGCCAATTGCTTGTCGTTGCCAGTGACGTCTTCGTCGATCGGGGTTACCACGCGGCCGGTATGGACGAGATCGCGGATCGGGCGGGAGTCAGTAAACCCGTTCTGTATCAACATTTTTCGAGCAAGTTAGAACTTTACCTGGCTGTGCTTCATCGGCACGTGGAAAACCTGGTGTCCGGCGTGCATCAGGCGCTGAGCACGACTACCGACAACCGGCAGCGGTTGCACGTGGCCGTCCAGGCGTTCTTCGACTTCATCGAGCACGACAGCCAGGGTTACCGGCTGATCTTCGAGAACGACTTCGTCACCGAGCCCGAGGTCGCCGCACAGGTGCGGGTGGCCACCGAATCGTGCATCGACGCAGTGTTCGCGCTGATCAGCGCCGATTCCGGACTGGACCCGCACCGCGCCCGGATGATCGCGGTGGGCTTGGTCGGAATGAGCGTCGACTGCGCCAGATACTGGCTGGACGCCGACAAGCCGATTTCCAAGTCCGACGCCGTCGAGGGCACCGTGCGGTTCGCCTGGGGCGGGTTGTCCCACGTCCCGCTTACCCGCTCGTAGCAACCTTTCCGGCGGACCCAGCTGCGGCGTCCACCCCGACGCCGAAGCCCACCCGGCGGGCGTCTGCGACACCGATCTCGACATAGGCGATCCTGGCGGTGTGAATTAGGAAGCGACGGCCCCGCTCGTCGGTCAGGGTCAGCAAACCAGAGTCGTCGCGCAGCGCGTTGCTGACGAGTTCTTCTACCTCACTGGGCGTCTGCGCACTGGAGAACACCAGCTCGCGCGGACTGTCCGTGATACCGATCTTGACCTCCACGGTGGCCCCTTCCATTGGCATTCCGTCACAGGCGTGTCACCAGCAGGCTAGTAGACGCCCCTGGCCCCCATAACGGTTAGGTCTAGGCCAGCCCGACACGCCGCCAGACACCCCATCCGCCGGCAGGGGCTCGATAACATCAGCACCATCGGTAACACAGTTAACGACCTCTACGAGTGCGTTCGGAACGTCCGGGAAGTCCAGGACTACCCGGACGACGAGAGCTCGAGCGGCTTCGGGGCTGGCCGGACCTGTTCGGAAGGCGAGTTTGCCTGGGCGGCTGACCGCCGATGGCGCCCGGTAGCTGCGATCCTCGGCAGTGTGGTGGCGCTTGGCGCGGTCGCGACCGCAGTCATTATCAACAGCGGAGATAGCACGTCGACCAAGGCCATTGTCGGGGCACCAGCCCCGCGCACGGTGATATCCACCTCGCCACGACCAACGGCCCCGACCAGCACGTCACCCCACCCTTCGCCCAGCACCTTGCGGCCGCAGCTCCCGCCGGAGACGGTCACCACGGTGGCACCGCCGGGCACCGGGCCTACTACCGTGCCGACGCGAACCCCCACCGCCGCGCCACCTCAGACTGCTGTGCCACCGCCGGCGCCGCTGAATCCGCGCACCGTCGTCTACCGCGTGACCGGCACCAAGCAGCTGTTCGACCTGGTGAACGTCGTCTACACCGATGCGCGGGGCTTCCCGGTGACCGACTTCAACGTGTCGCTGCCGTGGACGAAGATGGTCGTTCTGAACCCCGGCGTGCAAACCGAATCGGTCGTCGCGACCAGCCTTTACAGTCGTCTCAACTGCTCGATCGTCAATACCGGCGCTCAGACGGTGGTGGCGTCAACCAACAATGCGATCATCGCGACATGCACTCGCTAGATCTGGGATCTAGCTGAGACCCAGTTCCCGCATGCGTTGGTCGTGGGTCTGCTGCAACCGGTCGAAGAAGGCACCAAGCTGGCTCAGTCCACCACTACCGGACACCACCAGGTCGACCAGCTCGTCGTGGTCGGCCAACACCAGCTGGGCCTGCGTTATCGCCTCGCCGAGCAGACGACGCGACCACAGCGCCAGTCGGCTGCGCTGTTTGCCGCTGGCCGTCACCGCTGCGCGCACTTCGGCGACGACGAACTGAGAGTGCCCGGTCTCCGACAACGCCGCCCGCACCACGTCAGCAACCTCGTCAGGCAGCCCGTCGGCGATCTCCAGATACAAATCGGCGGCCAACGCATCGGCAACATAGGTCTTCACCAGGGCTTCCAGCCATGTGCTCGGCGTCGTCAGCCGGTGGTAGTTTTCTAACGCTGAGGTGTACTTCGACATCGCCGACACCACGTCGACGCCGCGACGTTCCAACGCATTGCGCAGCAGCTCGTAGTGCCCCATCTCGGCGGCGGCCATGGATGCCATCGAGATCCTTCCCCGCAGATCCGGGGCCATGCGCGCCTCATCGGTCAATCGGTAGAAGGCGGCAACTTCGCCGTAGGCCAGCAACGCGAACAATTCGTTGACGCCGGGATGATCCGCCGGCAGCCGTGGCCTGGGTGAATCGGCCACCTGATCGGCGGATGAGGGCGATGGCATGGCAACACTCTAGTAGGCAGGCTCAGCGGCAAATGGGAACCTGCTGGCCGACCAGCTATCATGCTCGTTAGGTGGCGGCATTGGTTCGACTGCCGCTACCGGCGAAATGTGCGTGCATGGAGTCTGCCCCGCCTGGACTGTGCTAGGGGCCGGCGACTCGGCGACGTAATCGGAGTCGGAACTCATGCGCGCGTGAACCGCGACAGAGAAACACCGACACACGACCGACACCGTCACCGAAAGGCCGCTTACCCTCGTATGACCGCAGTGAAACACACAACTGAATCAACATTTGCCAAACTTGGAGTCCGCGACGAAATAGTCCGCGCATTAGGGGAAGAGGGCATCAAACGGCCCTTTGCTATCCAGGAACTCACCCTGCCACTCGCGCTCGACGGCGAGGACGTGATCGGCCAGGCCCGCACCGGCATGGGCAAAACGTTCGCTTTTGGCGTGCCGCTGCTGCAGCGCATCACCTCCGGCGACGGCACGAGACCGCTCACTGGCGCTCCGCGGGCCCTGGTCGTAGTCCCCACCCGCGAGCTGTGTCTACAGGTCACCGATGACCTGGCCACGGCGGGCAAGTACCTGACCGCCGGCCCCGACACAGACGACGCTGCCGCGGTACGGCGCCGGCTGTCGGTGGTGTCCATCTACGGGGGACGGCCCTACGAGCCGCAGATCGAGGCGCTACGCGCCGGCGCCGACGTCGTGGTCGGCACCCCGGGTCGGCTGCTCGACCTGTGCCAGCAGGGCCACCTGCAGCTGGGCGGGCTATCCGTGTTGGTGCTCGACGAGGCCGACGAGATGCTCGACCTGGGCTTCCTGCCCGATATCGAGCGAATCCTGCGGCAAATTCCCGCCGACCGACAGTCGATGTTGTTTTCGGCGACCATGCCGGACCCGATCATCACGCTGGCCCGAACGTTCATGGTCCGGCCCACGCATATCCGGGCTGAGGCACCACATTCCTCAGCGGTTCACGACGCGACCGAGCAGTTCGTCTACCGCGCCCATGCGTTGGACAAAGTGGAGTTAGTCAGCCGGGTGCTGCAGGCTCGTGACCGCGGCGCGACGATGATCTTCACCCGCACCAAGCGGACCGCCCAGAAGGTCGCCGACGAGTTGACCGAGCGCGGTTTCGCAGTCGGCGCCGTGCACGGTGATCTCGGACAGCTGGCACGCGAGAAGGCGCTCAAGGCGTTTCGCACTGGCGGCATCGACGTATTGGTGGCCACCGACGTGGCCGCCCGCGGCATCGACATCGACGACGTTACCCACGTGATCAACTATCAGTGCCCCGAAGACGAGAAGATGTACGTCCACCGCATCGGTCGCACCGGCCGTGCCGGCCGAACCGGGGTCGCGGTCACCCTGGTGGACTGGGACGAGCTGCCCCGTTGGAGCATGATCGACCAAGCACTGGGCCTGGGCTCCCCCGATCCGGCCGAGACATACTCCAACTCGCCGCATCTGTATGCCGAGCTGGCCATCCCGGCCACGGCCGGCGGTACCGTCGGCCCGGCGCGCAAATCGCAGGGCAGGCGACGTGACACCGACTGCGACGGCCAGAAAACGGCACAGCACGCCCGCAATACCCCCAGGCGTCGGCGCACCCGCGGCGGCAAACCCGTCACCGGACACCCCGGCACCAACCCAATCAGCAGCCCAATCGTGGGCGGCGACGCCACCTCGGAGCCGGGCTCCGGCACCGCATCAGATTCCGGGTCCGATGTTGTGTCCGGCTCCCGGTCCGGCAACGGCGAAGCTGCGCGACGCCGTCGTCGCCGCCGCCGACGCCCGACGCACGCCCAGGACGGCTTCGCCGCGCGGGCTAACTGACCCGCCCACCGCATGGTTAAACCGGAGCGCCGCACCAAGACCGATATCGCGGCCGCCGCGACGATCGCGGTCGTGGTGGCCGTGGCCGCGTCGTTGATCTGGTGGACCAGCGACGCCCGCGCCACCATCAGCCGGCCGGCGGCGGTTGCGGTGCCCACCCCGGCCCCGGCTCGCGAGGTCCCGACCTCGCTGAAGCAGCTGTGGACCGCCGCCAGCCCAGCCACCCGCGTTCCCGTGGTGGTGGGCGGAACAGTGGCTACTGGCGACGGACGCCAGGTGGACGGGCGCGACCCAGCCACCGGTGAGTCGCTCTGGAGTTACGCCCGAGACACCGATCTGTGTGGGGTGACCTGGGTCTACCACTACGCCGTCGCGGTCTATCGGTACGACCGGGGTTGCGGTCAGGTCAGCACCATCGATGGATCCACCGGTCGCCGGGGAGCCGCCCGCAGCGGCTACGCGGATCCGCGGGTGCGTCTTTTTTCCGACGGCACCACGGTGTTGTCGGCCGGGGACACGCGCCTGGAACTGTGGCGTTCAGACATGGTCCGGATGCTGGCCTACGGCGAGATCGATGCCCGGGTGAAACCGTCGAACCGCGGCCTGCAGTCCGGGTGCACGCTGGAGTCGGCGGCGGCCAGCTCGGCGGCCGTATCGGTGCTTGAAGCGTGTACGAACCAGGCTGACCTGCGGCTTGTGCTGTTACGCCCGGGCAAGGAGGACGACGAGCCCATCCAGCGCATTGTCCCGGAACCGGGGGTCCGGCCGGGTTCGGGCGCCCGGGTATTGGTGGTATCGCAGAACAACACCGCCGTGTACCTGCCTGCAAGATCAGGCGCGCAACCGAGAGTCGACGTGATCGACGAGACCGGCGCCACAGTTTCGAGCACGCTGCTGGCCAAGCCACCGTCAACTTCGGCCGTGGCGTCGCGGACCGGCAACCTGGTGACCTGGTGGACGGGCGACGCGTTGTTGGTCTTCGACGCGGGCAACCTGACCCAGCGCTACACCATTGCCGCTGGCGAGACGACTGCGCCGGTGGGGCCAGGGGTGATGATGGCAGGTCAACTCCTGGTGCCGGTCACCGGCGGGATCGGTGTCTATGACCCGGTCAGCGGTGCCAACAACCGTTATATCCCGGTGACCCGGCCGCCAAGCACGTCAGCAGTGATCCCGGCAGTTTCTGGATCCAGGGTCATTGAGCAACGTGGCGACACACTAGTCGCTCTGGGTTGATCGCCTATGTTGGCGCGAGCAGACGCAAAATCGCCCGAAACCGATGGCTTTCGGGCGATTTTGCGTCTGCTCGCGCTACAGGTCCACCGTGAAGGTGGGCAGCGGCCTACCTGTCTTCCAGTGTTTGAGCAGCGCCTGCGCCAGCTCGCGGTAGGCCACCGCGCCTTTGTTCTTGCGCCCAGCCATCACCGACGAGCCCGAGGCGCTGGCCTCAGCGAAGCGCACAGTACGGGGGATGGGCGGAGCCAGCACCTGTAGGTCGTAGCGGTCGGCGACATCGAGCAACACGTCACGGGTGTGGGTGGTTCGAGAGTCGTACAGCGTCGGCAGTGCACCCAACAACCGCAGATTCGGATTGGTGATCTGCTGGACATCGGCGACCGTCCGCAGAAACTGGCCGACACCCCGGTGCGCCAGCATCTCGCACTGCAGCGGCACGATGGCCTCGTCGGCGGCCGTCAGCCCGTTGAGGGTGAGCACACCCAGCGACGGCGGACAGTCGATGATGACCACGTCGAACCGGTCGGAGAATTTGGCCAACGCGCGTTTGAGCGCGTACTCACGGCCTGCCCGCATCAGCAGCATTGCCTCGGCGCCCGCCAAGTCAATGTTGGCCGGCAGCAACGTCATTCCCTCCATGGTGGTGACCAGCACGGCGTTGGGCTCGACTTCACCGAGCAACACCTCGTGCACAGACACCGGTAGTTTGTCGGGATCTTGACCAAGGGAGAAGGTCAGACAACCTTGCGGATCCAGATCGACGAGCAGCACGCGCCGTCCCTTTTCCACCATCGCCGCACCGAGCGAGGCGACCGTAGTCGTCTTGGCCACCCCGCCCTTCTGGTTGGCCACCGCTAGCACCCGGGTATCAGTCATAGGCGCCGCTCTCCCCCGCAAGCGGCAGGGACCCCCACCTCATCGTGCTCTCCCTTCGTCGTCGCCCGCGCAGTCACAGTGTCATCCTGGCATGCTGCTCGCACAGTGGTTCGGGCGACAGGCCTAGGATGTCGTCGGGCACAATCTGTCGGTATGGGCGTGCGCAACCACCGATTGCTACTGCTCCGCCACGGCGAGACCGCTTGGTCGACGCTGGGCCGGCACACCGGCGGTACCGAGGTCGAGCTGACCGATACCGGGCGAACGCAGGCAGAGCTGGCTGGTCAGCTGCTGGGTGAACTCGAACTTGACGACCCGATTGTCATCTGTAGCCCGCGTCGACGGACGTTGGATACTGCCAAGTTGGCCGGCCTGACGGTGAATGAGGTAACTGGGCTGCTCGCCGAATGGGATTACGGTTCCTATGAGGGCCTTACGACGCCGCAGATCCGGGAATCCGAACCCGATTGGCTGGTGTGGACGCACGGCTGCCCAGCTGGAGAAAGCGTCGCACAGGTAAACGATCGCGCTGACAGCGCCGTCGCGCTGGCCCTGGAGCACATGTCCTCACGCGACGTGTTGTTTGTCAGCCATGGCCACTTCTCCCGCGCGGTGATCACGCGCTGGGTCCAGCTACCGCTCGCCGAAGGCAGCCGTTTCGCGATGCCCACCGCCTCGATCGGGATCTGCGGGTTCGAGCACGGCGTGCGTCAGCTCGCCGTGCTCGGGTTGACCGGTCATCCGCAGCCGATCGCAGCCGGGTGAGCGCACACGTGGCAACCTTGCACCCAGAACCACCGTTCGCACTGTGCGGACCAAGAGGCACCCTGATTGCCCGCGGGGTGCGGACACGATACTGCGACGTGCGGGCCGCGCAAGCGGCACTTCGCTCAGGTACAGCACCAATACTGTTGGGCGCGTTGCCTTTCGACGTGAGCAGACCCGCCGCATTGATGGTGCCGGATGGCGTGCTGCGGGCCCGGAAGCTGCCTGACTGGCCGACCGGCCCGCTGCCCAAGGTACGCGTCGCCGCCGCCCTTCCGCCACCTGCCGACTACCTGACCCGGATCGGCCGCGCACGGGATCTGCTGGCCGCCTTCGACGGCCCGTTGCACAAAGTGGTGCTCGCGCGCGCCGTGCAACTGACCGCCGATGCTCCGCTGGACGCGCGGGTACTGTTGCGCAGGTTGGTCGTCGCCGACCCGACCGCTTACGGCTATCTCGTCGACCTCACCTCTGCGGGCAACGACGACACCGGGGCAGCCCTGGTCGGCGCCAGCCCAGAGCTTCTGGTCGCACGATCCGGCAATCGCGTCATGTGCAAGCCATTTGCCGGCTCAGCCCCACGCGCCGCCGACCCCAAACTCGACGCCGCCAACGCGGCCGCACTAGCCAGTTCGGCCAAGAACCGACACGAACACCAATTGGTCGTCGACACGATGCGGGTAGCCCTAGAGCCACTATGCGAGGACCTGACAATCCCAGCCCAGCCCCAGTTGAACCGCACCGCAGCCGTTTGGCATCTGTGCACCGCGATCACCGGCCGGCTGCGCAACATCTCGACGACGGCAATCGATCTGGCTTTGGCGCTACATCCCACCCCGGCGGTTGGTGGGGTCCCGACAAAAGCTGCCACCGAGCTCATCGCCGAACTCGAGGGCGACCGTGGCTTCTACGCCGGCGCGGTTGGTTGGTGCGACGGCCGGGGCGACGGCCATTGGGTGGTGTCTATCCGGTGCGCGCAACTTTCGGCTGATCGACGCGCAGCCCTTGCGCACGCTGGCGGTGGCATCGTCGCCGAATCAGACCCCGATGACGAACTTGAAGAAACCACAACGAAGTTCGCCACGATATTGACCGCACTGGGAGTTGAGCAGTGACCGATACCATCCGCCGCGCTACACCGGCGGATACCGCCGACATCGTGGCCATGATTCACGCGCTGGGCGGAATTCGAGTATGCTGCCGATCAATGCACTGTCACCGAAACACAAATACATACAGCACTTTTCGGAGATTTCCCGACGATGCGAGGCCACGTCGCTGAGGTTAATGGCGGAGTTGCCGCGATGGCGCTGTGGTTTCTGAACTTTTCCACCTGGGACGGCGTCGCGGGCATCTATGTGGAGGACTTGTTCGTCTGGCCGAGGTTTCGCCGCCGCGGCTTGGCCCGTGGCCTGCTGTCGACGCTGGCCAGAGAATGCGTCGACAACCGCTACACGCGGTTGGCCTGGTCGGTGCTGAACTGGAATTCCGATGCAATCGCACTGTATGACCGCATCGGCGGGCAACCGCAGCACGAGTGGACTATCTATCGACTGTCAGGACCGCGGTTGGCTGCGCTGGCCGCACCACGCTGATCACGCCCGGCGGCCCAGCGGATCGAAGGCGGACTGAACAGCAATACCAGCACGCCAAGCGCGATGATTCCCACCGGGATCCCGATCGCCGGCTGATGCGAACCCACAATCAGATACCACGCCACCGGCAGCAGCAGCAGCTGGGCGAACACCGCCAGCCCGCGACCCCAAAGCTTGCCAACCGCCAGCCTGCATCCGGCGGCGAGCACTGCTCCGCCGACCAGTACGAACCAACCTGCGGTGCCCAGGCCATTGACGATGTGCTGGTCGGCGCCCGCGAGTCCGCGCACCAGCAACGCCGCGGCCACCACCAGGGCGGCCCCACCCTGCACGGCGACGATCAGTCCGGCGCCGCGCACGGCGGCCGGGGCTCGAACAGGCACAGCATCAGCGTAGTCACCCGGCCGTGACCGGCCCGCATCGTCACACCACCCAGGCCCATTGCCGTCCTCCTCAACGGGCCGACCCGGCCCGCATCGTCACACGGCCTAGGCCCATTGCCGTCCTCCTCAACGGGCCGACCCGGCCCGCATCGTCACACGGCCTAAGCCCATTGCCGTCCTCCTCAACGGGCCGACCCGGCCCGCATCGTCACACGGCCTAAGCTCGTGCGTCATGCGTGCAGTGCTGATCGTCAACCCCACTGCGACCGCCACCACACCAGCCGGCCGCGACCTGCTGGCGCACGCCCTCGAAAGCCGCCTTCAGCTCACGGTTGAGCACACCAACCACCGCGGTCACGGGACCGAACTCGGACAGGCGGCGGTAGCCGACGGGGTGGACCTGGTCGTGGTGCATGGCGGCGATGGCACGGTAAGCGCCGTAGTCAACGGCATGCTGGGGCGCCCCGGCACGACGCCGGTCCGACCGGTGCCAGCCGTTGCGGTTGTGCCCGGCGGCTCGGCCAACGTACTAGCTCGCGCGCTAGGGATTTCCGCGGACCCGATCGCTGCCACCAACCAACTCATCCAGCTGCTCGACGACTACGGCCGCCACCAGCAGTGGCGCCGCATCGGGCTGATCGACTGCGGTGAGCGGTGGGCGGTGTTCAACGCCGGCATGGGCGTCGACGCCGAGGTCGTGGCCGCGGTAGAGGCCGAACGCGACAAAGGCGGCAAGGTTACGGCGTGGCGCTATATTCGCGCTGCGGTGCGCGCGGTGCTCGCCTGCACTCGTCGCGAACCGGCTCTTACGCTGCAACTTCCCAACCGCGATCCAATTACCGGAGTGCACTTTGTGTTCGTGTCCAACTCCAGTCCGTGGACTTACGCAAACAACCGGCCGGTATGGACCAATCCCGACTGCAGGTTCGAGTCGGGGCTGGGAGTGTTCGCCACCACCAGCATGAAGGTGGTCCCGACCCTGAGGGTGGTTCGGCAGATGTTCGCAAAACAGCCCAAGTTCGAGTTCAACCACGTCATCAACAACGACGACGTCGCGTGTCTACGCGTCACCTCCATGGGGCCCCCGATCGCCAGCCAATTCGACGGGGACTACCTCGGCGTGCGCGAGACGATGACGTTCCGAGCTGTTCCCGACGCCCTCGCCGTAGTTGCCCCGCCCGCAAGAAAGCGGATCTGAGCTGCAGAAACAAAGATGTGATGGGTGTGCGACACAAACGTTGGGCGAAACTGGCAGCGTAGTGTAGTACAACTGGGTAAGGGCTGTGGAACGAGATCGCCAGAGTGAGATAGCCCACGCGCTTACGTAACACTATTGACATCTGTTGAGCCTGTGAAACGATCAAAAGGTTGCATGTAGAGAAATGTAGGGGTACAGAAGCCTTTCTTGTGCACCCGTTACCAGCCAAGAAGAAACGCCTGTGCGTACCGCTGCGCACATAGTGAGGAGTAACGACTAATGGATTGGCGCCACAAGGCGGTCTGTCGTGACGAGGATCCGGAACTGTTCTTCCCGGTAGGAAACAGTGGTCCGGCACTTGCGCAGATCGCTGACGCGAAACTGGTCTGTAATCGGTGCCCGGTCACCACAGAGTGCCTCAGCTGGGCACTGAATACCGGCCAGGACTCGGGCGTCTGGGGAGGCATGAGCGAAGACGAGCGGCGCGCGCTGAAGCGTCGCAACGCCCGCACGAAAGCCCGTACCGGGGTCTGACGACTCAGTTCTGCACAGTGCGGCCCCGACATACGTCGGGGCCGCACTGTTGCGTAGCGCGCTACAGCATCAACCGTCCCCGGCGTCCGACCGGTACCCGTAGCACCACATCGGTGCCACGTTCGCGGGCGTCCCGCATACCTAACGAGCCGTCCAATTCCGCAGAGACCAAGGTCCGCACGATCTGCAGGCCCAGGCTGTCCGACTTCTCCAGGCTGAAACCTTGCGGCAGACCAAGCCCGTCGTCGTGCACGACGACATCGAGCCAACGCGCAGAGCGTTCCGCTCGAATCGTCACGGACCCTTCCGCCGCCGCCGGGTCGAACGCATGCTCGATCGCGTTCTGCACCAGCTCGGTGATCACCATGATCAGCGCCGTGGCGCGGTCGGAGTCGAGCACACCGAGGTCGCCAACCCGATTTATCCGGATCGGCCTGTCCACCGATGCCACATCGTTCATGATCGGCAGAATCCGGTCGATGACCTCGTCAAGGTTCACCTGCTCGTCCACCGACATCGACAACGCATCGTGGACCAAGGCAATCGACGACACTCGGCGCACCGACTCGATCAGCGCTTCCCGCCCCTCGGCGTTGGACGTCCGGCGAGCCTGCAGCCGCAACAGCGCGGCCACCGTCTGCAGGTTGTTCTTAACCCGATGATGGATTTCCCGGATCGTGGCGTCCTTGGATATCAGGGCTCGGTCGCGCCGCTTCACCTCGGTCACGTCGCGGATCAATATCGCGGCGCCGACATTGCGACCAGCTACCACCAGCGGCAGAGTCCGCAGCAGCACCGTGGCGCCGCCGGCGTCGACCTCCATCCGCATACCCTTTCCATCCCCGGCCAGCAAGTCCTGCACATGCTCGTCTACCTCGTGCGCCTCGAACGGGTCCGAGATCAGCGGGCGCGTCGCGTCAATGAGATTGACGCCCTCCAACTCGGTGGTCAAACCCATTCGGTGGTAAGCCGATAGGGCATTGGGGCTGGCGTAAGAGACCACACCGTCGACATCGAGACGGATGAAGCCGTCACCCGCGCGCGGGCTAGATCGCGACATCGCCACGTCCCCTGCGTCGGGAAAGGTGCCCTCCGCCAGCATCCGGAGAAGATCTGTGGCGCACAACCGATAGGCGGTCTCCAGGTGGCCGGATCTACGTCGCGCCGCCAGTTCGGGTTGATGCCGTGTCAGCACCGCCACCACCTGATCGCCAAAGCGCACCGGGGAGACTTCGACACTGTGGCCGTCGTGTTGACATGAATTCTGTTGGCCGACAGCGCCTTCCCGTCCCGGGACACCACCGGAGAAGGTCGCGGCGACCAGCGGCATGCTATTGGCGGCGACGACGGTGCCTACCGCGTCGGTATGCACCACCGTCGGCCCGGTGTTCGGCCGGCATTGCGCAACGCACACCAGGACACCGTCGTCGCGGCGAACCCACATCAGGTAATCGGCAAACGACAAGTCGGCAAGGAGCTGCCACTCCCCGACCACCGCATGCAGGTGGTCCACCGCGCTGCCCGGCAGCACCGTGTGTTCGGCGAGCAGATCACCGAGTGTGGACATGAGTGACTATCAACGACTAGCTGATCACCGCGATAAGGTCGCCGGCCTGAATGACATCGCCCACCGATACCGCCACCTTGCTGACCGTTCCGGCAGCTTCGGCCAGGACGGGGATCTCCATCTTCATCGACTCCAGCAGCACCACGATGTCGCCCTTGTCGATCTGATCGCCTTCGTTGACAACGACTTCGAGAACGCTGGCCACGATCTCGGCGCGAACATCCTCGGCCATCATCACCCCACTCTTTTCGGCCATGCCGTATGCTGACTGCTGGTCATCGGACTTCCATCAAACTCAGGTATATCGAACCATAAGAACCCTGGGGAGCGCGGCACGCGGGCTATTGGGGTCGCGCGCGACGCCGCATGAGAAACTGGGCAATGACCGGGCGGCCGCTGCCTGCCCGCACCTGAGCAATGACGGAGGTTCCGATGGCCAAGCGTGGCCGTAAGAAGCGTGACCGCAAGTACAGCAAGGCCAACCACGGCAAGCGGCCCAATTCCTAACGCACTGCGCTAGGGCCCTCCACGGATGATGGTGGTCCGGCGGATCTCTAGCCGAAGACGCTCCCGCAAGCCCTCGGGGGCCCTGTCGCCTCGGCACTTGGTCCCGATCAACGCCTTGATCCGTTCCTCGAGCCCGTAATGCCTCAGGCACCCCGGGCAGGCCTCGAGGTGTCGCCGCAGCCTCTCGCGGGTTTCCGGGGTGCATTCACCGTCAAGCAGGGTCCACACCTCGGCGATCACTTCCGCGCAACCCATGCCGCCGTGGGAATCGTCGTGGTCCGCGTGCGCATCGGTCGGACCGCAATTTTCGCTCACTGGTGCACCATCCTTGTGTCGGTGATCTCGGATGGATTGCCGATGTAGAGGCGCCGCTGGGTTAGCGCCCCGCGCGCTTGACAGCCGTGATGTCCATCATGAGTTTTGCGGAGTCCGGCGGTTGCCCCGGACGCGCCGACCGTCGACAGGGCCAAGCGCCGACGAGCGCCGAACGACTCGCCCCGCACGCCGACGCCCAGCCCGAATTGCTGGCCTGCTTGGCCGGCGTCGCCCGCTCCACCGGCTAGTCCGACAAAGTCACCCACGTCGGGTTCGGTTGGGCGGCAGACAAACAACTCCGCAACGGTGTCTGCGACTTCGCCGGCGACAGCCGCCGAGCCAACCTCTAGGCCGCCGACCTGCACAACCGCACCCGAGCCCGCGGCCACGACCACCGGCACGCGGTACGCATCCTCGCCCGCGCCTGGCTTTACGTCATCTGACACCGCTGGCAAGACGGCATCGCTTACGACCCCACCCAACACCGAGCCCTGCAGGCTCTCCTTGACCAAGTTCGCCAAACGGCGGCTTGACACCGGGCTGCTCATGACGACACCCCCTCGTGCGCCTGCTCGCCCCTGGCAAACCCCCGATCCCTGGCCACATCGGCTAAAAGACCGCGCAACTGACGTCGGCCGCGATGAAGCCTCGACATCACGGTGCCGATCGGAGTATCCATGATCTCGGCGATCTCCTTGTAGGGGAAACCTTCGACATCGGCGTAGTAGACCGCCATCCGGAACTCTTCCGGCAATGCCTGCAGCGCCTCTTTGATCTCGGTGTCCGGCAACGCTTCTAACGCTTCGACTTCAGCCGAGCGCAGCCCGGTCGAGGAATGCTCGGCGTTGGACGCCAGTTGCCAATCGGTGATCTGCTCGGTCGGATACTCCGCCGGTTGCCGCTGTTTCTTGCGATAGCTGTTGATGTAGGTGTTGGTCAGTATCCGGTAGAGCCAGGCCTTGAGATTGGTACCGTGCCGGAACGAACGAAATCCCGCATAGGCCTTCACCATCGTCTCCTGGAGCAAGTCCTCGGCGTCGGCCGGATTGCGCGTCATCCGCAGCGCACCGCCGTACAGCTGGTCCAACAGGGGAATCGCGTCGCGCTCGAAACGCGCGGTCAACTCCTCGTCTGTCTCCTCAGACGGCCCAGGCTGCAGACCCGCCGAACCGGTTACACCATCGATGTCGGCCATCTTGATTAACTGGGTCCCTTCGTTTGCGGTGTCGCCGGACAGCACCGGCGCGGACACCGGACGTGCGAGCATGCGAGCCAACCGCTTCTCACCCAACAGGCTCGTCGCCGTTGACACCAGACTCCCCTCGTCCCAATGTAGAGGCCGCGACCGACACTGTCTGCACCGGTCTGGCCAGCCACGTGGCTGCAGGAACCGAACCAATCAACCGTGTTCGCCAGCGGGTTATTTCCAGCGCTGAATCGCATGCGGCCTGTCCCGCAGTCCGGTGGAATCGAGCAGGGCGTTAGGGTGACGCCATGTCACTCAACGGCAAGACCATGTTCATCTCTGGCGCCAGTCGCGGTATCGGCCTTGCGATCGCCAAGCGGGCCGCGCGCGACGGCGCCAACATTGCCTTGATCGCCAAGACCGCCGAGCCGCATCCAAAGCTGCCAGGCACGGTGTTCACGGCCGCCAAGGAACTCGAGGAAGCCGGCGGCCAGGCACTGCCGATCGTCGGGGATATCCGCGACCCGGATGCGGTCGCGTCCGCGGTGGCCACCACCGTGGAGCAGTTCGGGGGCATCGATATCTGCGTCAACAATGCCTCGGCGATCAACTTAGGGTCCATCACCGAGGTGCCAATGAAGCGTTTCGACCTGATGAACGGCATCCAGGTGCGTGGCACCTACGCAGTATCCCAAGCGTGCATTCCCCATATGAAAGGCCGTGAGAACCCGCACATCCTGACGCTGTCCCCGCCGATCCTGCTGGAGAAGAAGTGGCTGCGGCCGACGGCCTACATGATGGCCAAGTACGGCATGACGCTGTGCGCGCTGGGAATCGCCGAGGAGATACGCGCCGACGGCATCGCGTCGAACACGTTGTGGCCACGCACGATGGTGGCCACCGCGGCGGTACAGAACCTGCTGGGCGGCGACGAGGCGATGGCGCGGTCCCGCAAGCCCGAGGTATACGCCGACGCGGCCTACGTCATCGTCAACAAGCCCGCCACCGAATACACCGGCAAGACGCTGCTGTGCGAGGACGTGCTCGTCGAATCCGGCGTCACCGACTTGTCGGTCTACGACTGCGTCCCAGGTGCGACGCTCGGCGTCGACCTGTGGGTGGAAGACGCCAACCCGCCGGGGTACCTCCCGGCCTAGCGACAGCAAAACCCTGATCCTCGAGTTGCCCGACGAGCGGGCCGTCGCGATCGTGCCGGTGCCGTCGAAGTTGTCGCTGAAGGCGGCCGGCGGCCCTAGGGGTGCCCAAAGCGGCCATGGCTAAACCCGCTGCCGCCGAACAAGCCACCGGCTACGTGGTCGGCGGCATCTCCCCGTTCGGTCAGCGCAAGCGGCTGCGGACCGTGGTCGATGTGTCGGCCTTGAGCTGGGACCGGGTACTGCGGTGCCGGCAAACGGCATTGGGCCGTCACGGTGGCCCCGCCGGACCTGATCACCTTGATCAGCGCGATCATCGCTAACATCCGGGCCTAGCGCCGTACCGGAAATCGGCGAGGACTTCACCGATGGCGTAGCGCGCGCTGGCCGCCAGCGGCGGGTTGGTGTCTTGGTAGTACGGGAGCGCGATCAAGGCGATGGCCAGAGCTCTGCCGCGCCCGCGCATCCAGTCGTCGTCGGCGGCGCCGACCGCGACGCGGAACTGAGCACGGGCGGGCGCCGACAGGAGGTTCCACGCGATGATCAAGTCGACGCTGGGGTCACCGACGCCCATCAGACCGAAGTCAATGACGCCCGTCAAGCGTCCTTGCGCTGTCAGGATGTTGAACCGGGACAGGTCACCGTGGAACCACATCGGCGGCCCCGCATACGGAGGAACGCGTAGGGCTGATTCCCACGCGGCAGTTGCCGCGTGGACGTCGATGATCCCGTCGAGGGCCGCCAGCGCTGCGCGTACCTCGGCATCCTGCTCCCCCAGCGGCGCACCCCGCTTGGCGGGCGGCCCGCCCATGGGGTCGGTGGCCCGTAAGGCGGTGATGAAGTCAGCCAGGTCCTCGACGGCCCGATTGGGCTCGACGAACTCGGCTGCCGACGGGTTCTCACCCGCAACCCAGCGGCACACTGACCACGGCCAACCGAACCCCTCAGCCGGGCTCCCCAACCCCACCGGAACTGGGCTGGCAACGCCTAGATGCGCAGCGATCCGCGGCAGCCACTGTTGCTCGGTCCGAAGGCTCTCGATGGCCCAGCCAATGCGCGGGATGCGCACGGCCAGGTCCTCGCCTAGCCGGTACATTGCGTTGTCCGTGCCCGCCGAGCGCACCGGTGCAATGGGTAGATCCGCCCACTGTGGGAATTGTGCACGCAGCAGACGCCGCACCAGATCCTCGTCGATATCCACCTCATCGGCGTGCATCTTTGCCCTTAGGACACGTTCGTACCGGTCGAAGACGGTTCCGTCCTGCTCACAGATCCGCCGCACGAAAGCAAAGCCCGCCCGCAACGCCACCCTCGCCGATGCGGAGTTCTCCGGCTCCACCTTGATCACCGCTTCGGTCGCGCCGTGTTCGGCCGCATACTGGCACACCAGATCGACTGCGCGAGTGGCGAGTCCACGCCCTCGCCAGCTGGGGTAGAGCCCATAGGCAACGTTGACCTGCCCGCTAGCCAGCCCCTCGCCGTCGAAACGCAGATCAATCGTACCCACTATTGTTTCGGCAACCGTCCTGATGCCGAAAGAGCGCAGCGGCCCGCCGGTCACCCATTGCTCGCGGCAGTGCCGGATGTACGCTTCGACGCTTGCTCGAGTCGAGGGCATACCGCTAAGCCAACGCACTAGCCGTTCGTCCCCCCCAGCCAGATGCGCATCGACATCGTCCAGGCACAGTGGCGATAGAGTGACGATCCCGTCTGATAGCCCGTCGGACAGCTTCGCAAAGCGCACCCCGCGATTGTCGGACTCACACTGGCTTCAGGCAAACCTGCCGCGAGCGCCCGGCGAGCGTAATGGCGCGGCAAGAAATCGCGCTTGGATTCGCCGCAGCGTCACACGCGTGGGCACAGACCCTCACAGCAGCTGGATCTGCTCGGGCTGCGACCTGGCCGGCTCCAACAGCTCAGGCCCGTTGTTGCGCACGTTGTTGACCAACGTGGACACTTGGCGCAGCGCGATGTCGCGCACATCCGGCGGGCGGGCCAGCAGCTCAGGATCCGGCGGGGCGTCTGGATTCAGCCAGTCGTCCCAGTCCTCTTCGGCCAGCAGCAGCGGCATCCGGTCATGGATCTCGGCCAGCTCGCCCACGGCATCGGTGGTGATCACCGTGCAGCTCAGCAGCGGTGGGGCGGACCTGTAAGACTTCCAAACCGACCACAGCCCGGCCGTGAACAACAGGGCGCCGTCGTGGCGGTGCAGGAAGAACGGCGTCTTGGCGTTCGGCCTCCCCGGGGTGGCGTCGGGGTCGACGCGCCATTCGTACCAGCCGTCCATCGGCACCAGGCAACGCTTACTTCTGACCGCACTCCGGAACGCCGGCGACGTGGCGACCTTATCGGCGCGGGCGTTGATCAGCGGTGGGCCTTTGGCATCGGGTGCGCCGCCGGGCCCGGCCTTGATCCACGACGGAATCAGTCCCCAGCGCATGAGCCGCACCCGGCGGGTGGGCTCGTCGTCGGGCTCGCTGTGGCGGGACACCACTGTCGCGATCGTGTCGGTGGGTGCCACGTTGTAGCTCGTCTTCCCGCCACCGCACCCGGTGGCCTCGTCTATGGCCGTGATTTTCTCGGCCAGCTGGGCCGGATCAGTGGTGACCGCAAACCGTCCGCACATGCTTCCTATGGTGCCTGGTACCCACGACACCCGCCGACACGGCAGGATGAAGCGGTGAAGACATGGCCAGCCCCAACGGCGCCGACGCCGGTGCGCGCTACCGTGACCGTTCCAGGCTCGAAGTCGCAGACCAACCGGGCGCTGGTGCTAGCGGCGCTGGCGGCCGCACAAGGCCGGGGCGCATCGACCATCTCCGGCGCGCTGCGCAGCCGCGACACCGAACTGATGCTGGACGCGCTGCAGACCCTGGGCCTGCGCGTCGACGGTGTGGGTTCGGAACTGACGGTCAGCGGCCGAATCGAACCGGGGCCCGGCGCTCGGGTGGACTGTGGCTTGGCGGGCACGGTGTTGCGGTTTGTTCCGCCGCTGGCGGCGCTGGGCTCCGTCCCGGTCACCTTCGACGGCGATCAGCAAGCCCGGGGACGGCCCATCGCACCGCTGCTGGATGCGCTGCGCGAGCTCGGCGTCGCCGTCGACGGCACCGGTCTACCGTTTCGGGTTCGCGGCAACGGGTCGCTCGCCGGCGGCACCGTGGCCATCGACGCGTCGGCGTCCTCACAGTTCGTGTCCGGGCTGCTGCTGTCCGCGGCATCGTTCACCGATGGCCTGACCGTCCAACACACCGGTTCGTCGCTGCCGTCTGCGCCGCACATCGCGATGACGGCGGCGATGCTGCGGCAAGCCGGAGTCGACATCGACGACTCGACACCGAACCGTTGGCAGGTGCGCCCCGGTCCGGTGGCGGCGCGGCGCTGGGACATCGAACCGGACCTGACCAACGCGGTGGCTTTCCTGTCAGCGGCCGTGGTCAGCGGCGGCACCGTGCGCATCACCGGCTGGCCTAGAGTCAGCGTGCAACCCGCCGACCACATCTTGGCAATTTTGCGGCAGCTCAATGCCGTTGTCATTCATGCTGATTCATCCCTCGAGGTGCGCGGTCCAACGGGATACGACGGGTTTGACGTCGACTTGCGCGCCGTCGGCGAGCTGACGCCATCGGTCGCGGCGCTGGCGGCGCTGGCATCCCCGGGATCGGTGTCCAGACTAAGCGGCATTGCCCATCTGCGGGGCCACGAAACCGACCGGCTCGCCGCGCTGAGCACCGAGATCAACCGGTTGGGGGGCACCTGCCGGGAAACACCCGACGGTCTGGTGATCACCGCGACGCCGTTGCGGCCCGGCATCTGGCGGGCATACGCGGACCATCGAATGGCGATGGCCGGCGCGATCATTGGGCTGCGGGTGGCCGGAGTCGAGGTCGACGACATCGCCGCCACCACCAAGACGCTGCCGGAGTTTCCGCGGCTGTGGGCCGAGATGGTCGGACCCGGCCAGGGGTGGGGGTACCCCCAGCCGCGCAGCGGCCAGCGGGCGAGGCGGGCAACCGGGCAGGGGTCCGGCGGTTGAGGCCCGGCGACTACGACGAGTCCGACGTCAAGGTGCGCTCCGGCAGGAGTTCGCGGCCGCGGACCAAGACCCGTCCCGAGCACGCCGACGCCGAGGCCGCCATGGTGGTCAGCGTCGACCGCGGCCGCTGGGGGTGTGTGCTGGGCGGCCGCCCCGATCGCCGAATCACGGCGATGCGCGCCCGCGAGCTCGGCCGCACCCCGATCGTGGTCGGCGACGACGTGGACGTGGTCGGTGACCTGTCCGGGCGGCCCGACACCCTGGCCCGCATCGTGCGGCGAGCACCGCGACGAACCGTGTTGCGACGCACCGCCGATGACACCGACCCCACCGAGCGGGTGGTGGTCGCCAACGCCGACCAACTGCTGATCGTGGTCGCGCTGGCAGACCCGCCGCCACGCACCGGCCTGGTCGACCGGGCGCTGATCGCCGCCTACGCCGGCGGGCTGACCCCGATTCTCTGCCTGACCAAGACCGACCTCGCCCCGGCGGAACCGTTCGGCAAGCAGTTCGCCGACCTGGAATTGACCGTAACCGCCGCAGGCGTCGATGATCCTCTGCTCGCGGTGGCGGACCTGCTGGCCGGCAAGATCACCGTCCTGCTCGGGCATTCCGGGGTCGGCAAGTCGACATTGGTGAATCGTCTTGTACCCGAAGCTGATCGGGCGGTTGGTGAGGTCACCGAGATCGGCCGGGGACGGCACACGTCGACTCGGTCGGTGGCGCTGCCGTTGGGAGATACGCTGTCCGGTTCCGGCTGGGTGATTGACACCCCAGGAATCCGCTCATTCGGGTTGGCTCATATCCAGCCCGACAACGTGCTATTGGCTTTCTCTGACCTCGCCGAGGCAACCCGCGAGTGTCCGCGCGGGTGCGGGCACATGGGACCGCCGGCCGATCCCGAATGCGCGTTGGATACCTTGTCCGGGCCCGCTGCCCGCCGCGCCGCGGCCGCCCGGCGACTACTGGCAGTGCTCAGCCAGACTTGACTAGCCGCATGCTCGTCGCGCGCCGAGCAATCTTAGGCTGCCAGATCGTCGGGTTCGGTGACCGACTTAGCCATACGCTTGCTGCGCCGCCGACCCCGCACGGCGGCAATCGCGGTCTTTAACCCCCGACGACGTCCGGTCACCGGATCGGCGCCCGCGAAACCCGGCCCCAGACCAGCGAACATCCGCTCACTGCGGGTCTCGGGTGCATCGTCAGCGTTGTCACGTAAGTACTTATCCGGCAACGACAGCTTGGCAAGGGTGCGCCAGGTCTTGCCGTACTGCACCAAGAACGAGCCCGTGGTGTATGGCAAGTCGTATCTGTCGCAGACCTCACGCACCCGCACCGAAATCTCGTGAAGCCGGTTGCTCGGCAGGTCCGGATAGAGGTGATGCTCGATTTGGTGGCACAGATTGCCGCTCATGAACCGCAGCGCCGGCCCAGCGTTGAAGTTTGCGCTGCCCAGCATCTGCCGTAGGTACCACTGGCCCTTCGGCTCACCGATCATGTCCGTCTTGGTGAATTTCTCTGCGCCATCCGGGAAATGGCCGCAGAAGATCACCGCGTTGGACCACACGTTGCGGATCACGTTGGCCACCACGTTGGCGGTCAAAGTGGACCGATACGTCGCCCCCGGGGACAACGAGGTCAGCGCCGGGAACGCGACATAGTCCTTGAACACCTGGCGGCCCGCTTTGGCTGAGAATTCACGCAACCGGGTTTTAGCGGCCTCGCGGTCGGCCCGACCCTTGAAGATCTTGCCGATCTCCAAGTGCTGCAGCGCAACTCCCCACTCGAAGCCGATCGCAAGGATGGTGTTCCACACCACGTTGAAGATGTTGTAGCGCTTCCAGCGCTGGTCACGGGTGACGCGCAGCATGCCGTATCCGACGTCGTCATCCATACCGAGGATGTTGGTGTATTTGTGGTGCACGAAGTTGTGGGTGTAGCGCCAGTGCTTGGACGATCCGCTCATGTCCCACTCCCACGTCGAGGAGTGAATCTCCGGGTCGTTCATCCAGTCCCACTGGCCGTGCATGACGTTGTGGCCGATCTCCATGTTTTCGATGATCTTGGCCACGCCAAGGGTCAGGGCACCTGTCCACCAGGCGAGGCGTCGTGAGCTGCCAGCCAGCAGTAGCCGACCGGACACCTCGAGCGCCCGCTGTGCGGCGATGGTGCGGCGGATGTAGCGGGCATCGCGTTCGCCGCGCGATTCTTCAACGTCTCGGCGGATGGCATCTAGCTCGGCGGCCAGGTTTTCAATGTCGGCGTCCGTCAGATGCGCGAATACGTCGACGTCAGTGATCGCCATCGTCTTCTCCCTGCGTCATACGGCCGATGACCTACGCTATCGTAACTTACGATTCCGTAGGTTACCTATGAGTAACACTAGATGTCCAGCACGCAATCACCCGAGGCGGCCGACACGCAGGTCTGGACCCGGGTTCCGGGCTCATGCCGCTGGCCCGTGCGCAGATCCCGAACATGGCCTTCCACCAGGTCGACCACACACGACTGGCAGATGCCCATCCGGCAGCCGAAGGGTAGCTGCACGCCGGCGCCCTCACCGGCGTCCATCAACGACGTGGCAGCATCGGCGGCTACGCTCTTGCCACTTCGGGCGAACGTGACGGTCCCGCCCGCTCCAGCGGGCGCCGTTTTGGACACTGCGAACCGCTCCAGGTGCAGTCGGTCGCTGGCACCCGCCGATGACCAGACCTTGTCGGCCTGGTTGAGCACGCCCTCCGGCCCGCACGCCCAGGTCTGGCGTTCACGCCAGTCCGGCACCTGCTGACCGATCCGGGTCAGGTCCAGCCGGCCCTGGGCGCGCGTCTCGCGCACCGACAACCGATAACCGGGATGGTCGGCCGCCAGGGCAGCCAGCTCGGCACCGAACATCACGTCAGCTGCGGTGGGCGCCGAATGCAGGTGCACTACGTCGGTGATTTGGTTGCGGCGCACCAACGTTCGAAGCATCGACATTACCGGCGTAATCCCCGACCCGGCAGTCAAAAACAGAATCAACGGGGGCGCCGGATCCGGTAATACGAAATTGCCCTGGGGCGCAGCCAGCCGCACAATGGTCCCTGGCTTTACCCCGGCCACCAAGTGGGTGGACAGGAAGCCCTCGGGCATCGCCTTCACCGTGACGGTCACCATGCGCGCGGACCCGGATGCCGCCGGACTCGACGTCAGCGAATACGACCGCCAGCGCCAGCGCCCGTCGACCAGCAGCCCGATCCCGATGTATTGGCCCGGCTGGTAGTCGAAACTGAAGCCCCAGCCCGGTTTGATGAACAGGGTCGCGGAGTCTTCCGTCTCTCGGCGGACCCCTAGGATGCGCCCCCGCAATTCCCGCGCGGACCACAGCGGATTTGCCAGGTGAAGGTAGTCGTCGGGCAACAATGGCGTCGTGATGCGCGCGGCAATCTTGCGCAGCGCATGCCAGCCCGGATGCCGGTCGGCTCCGGCGACGGTGGGGCGCCTGGTGTCGATGATGCTGGCGTTAAGCGTCGTGTGTTTCTTGCTCATAGGAAGCTCCTGCTCGGCCTTAGCTTCCGCCCAACAAAGCTACGGTACCGTAACCTACGGTTCCGTATCTAGGCCCGGACGCGCAGACTGCGTCACACCCACGGCATCGTCAGAGCAGGTCCAGCAGAAATGGCAGCTCTTGGTTGGCGTACCAGGCGAGATCGTGGTCCTGGGCGTCACCGACCACCAGCTCAGCGTCCTCGTCGCCCAGGTCAGCGGCATCGATGACCGCAATCGCCGCCATCACGGCCGGCTCAGCGCCGGCATTGTCGACATATGCGGCGACAACCTGATCGATCGTGATTGGCCCCGCCAGCCTGACGACCGCGTCATCAAGATCGGGACGGTACGTGGCATCGTCGACCTCGGCGGCCAGCACCGCGCGTCTGGGCGGCAGGGCGTCTGCGGTGGCGCCGATGTCCGCCGCTAGCAGACGCAACGACGCCAACGCCGCTTCGCGCAGCGCCACCTCGGCAAGCTCCTCGTCGTCACCCTCGGCGTACGACTCACGCAACGTCGGCGTCACTGCAAAAGCAGTGCCGTTGACCGGCCACAACGCGCCATCGGCAACGAGTCGCTGCAACATGGCCAGGGTGGCCGGGATGTAGACTTGCGTCACCGGGCGATCAACGTGGCCACATAGTCGTCGACGTATGTCGACAACTCGCGGGGCGGACGCCTGTAGTTGCCACTCACAAGCGGCCGTGGCGGCAGCTTGACCTTTGGCTTTTCCACATCTGCGTAGTCAATCGTGGACAGCAAGTGGGCCATCATGTTCAGCCGCGCGTGCTTTTTGATATCAGACTCCACCACGTACCAGGGGCTGACGGGGGTGTCGGTATGCACCATCATCTCGTCCTTTGCGCGCGAATAGTCCTCCCACCGATACACCGATTCCAGGTCCATTGGGCTGAGCTTCCATTGCCGGACCGGGTCATTCCGTCGAGCCTTGAATCGGCGCAACTGTTCGGCGTCTGAGACTGAAAACCAGTATTTGCGAAGCAGAATCCCGTCATCGATCAGCATCTGCTCGAAAATCGGGGTCTGCCGCAAAAACAACACATACTCCTGCGGCGTACAGAAACCCATGACCTTCTCCACACCGGCGCGGTTGTACCAGGACCGATCGAAGAGCACTATCTCACCTTTGGCGGGAAGATGGGCAATATAACGCTGGTAGTACCACTGACCCCGCTCGCGATCCGTCGGCGCGGGCAATGCCGCGATACGAGCCACTCGCGGGTTGAGGTACTCGGTGATCCGTTTGATGGCGCCACCCTTACCAGCTCCGTCACGGCCTTCGAAGATGACCACCAGACGCGCACCCGAATGCCGGGCCCACTCTTGCAGCTTCACGAATTCTGTTTGCAGCCGAAACAATTCGGCTTGGTAGACGGCATCGGAGATCTTGCGCCGGCCCGGCGCAGCTGATCTGTGTCCCTTCGCTCTCGACGACGCGCCGTCGTTGGTCGCGGTGCTCACATCAACGGATGGTATATCCACACATCACCATCGACCCCTAACAACTACCGCGAAGCCTCCAGAAGCTCGTCCAGTGCTTGGCTCAACAGCCCCGGCAGCAGATCGACATCGCTCATCGCGTCGCGGTCGGCATTGATGCCGAAATACAACATCCCGTTATACGACGTCACGCTGATGGCCAGCGCCTGGTTGTGCAGTAGCGGCGGCACGGAGTAGGTCTCCAGCAGCTTGGTACCCGCAATGTACATCTGCGACTGGGTTCCGGGGGCATTGGTGATCAACAGATTGAACAACCGTGCCGAAAAGCTAGTGGCGACCCGCACCCCCATGGCGTGCAAAGTGGCCGGTGCTAACCCCGACAACGTGACGATAGTCCTGGCATCGACCAGGCTGGCGGCGGTCGGGTTGGATTCGGTGGCGTGCGCGATCTGCGACAACCGCACTACGGCATTGCCCTCCCCCACCGGGAGGTCAACCAAGAACGGTGTCACCTGGCTGATCGCCTGACCAGGGCCGGTTGAGTCGAGTTGGTCGTCGGCATAGACCGACAGCGGCGCCATCGCCCGAACAGTCGCGGTCGGTGCCACAGCTTCACCGCGTGACATCAGCCAGTTGCCCAAGGCACCGGCAATCACCGTCAGCACCACGTCGTGGACGTCACAGTCGTAGCGAGCCCGCACCGTGCGATAGTCATCAAGACTTGCACGGGCAACCGTAAATCGCCGATTACGCGACACGGTGGCATTGAGCGGGCTACTGGGCGCGGTGCCCCGTGCCACCGTGCGGGCGATATCGAGAACCTTGCGGCCCGTCTCGACGAGTTGGCCGGAATTCGTTACCAACCCGGCGACCGCGGATCCGACGGCCTGTAGTTGTGCGCCCGGCCGCACCAGCCAGTCCCCGACCGCGCGCAGCAGCAACCGCGTGGTGCCGCCGTTCCGGGACCCAGATGTCTTCCGGAAACGCCGGTGGACGCCGCGTCCGGTCGGCGATCACGTGGCCTATCGCCAGCGCGGTCACCCCGTTGATCAGGGCTTGGTGCGACTTGGTGTAGAGGGCAATGCGATTCTTTTCCAGACCCTCGACGAGATACATCTCCCACAATGGCCGCGATTTGTCCAGCGGCCGAGCGGCCAGCCGTGCGATCAGCTCGTGCAGTTGCTCGTCACTACCCGGCGACGGCAGGGCCGACCGCCGGACGTGGTAGGTGATGTCGAAGTCGCGATCGTCGATCCACACCGGCCTGGCCAGGCCCAATTTCACTTCCTGGACTTTCTGACGATAGCGCGGTATCTGCGGCAGCCGCTGTTCGACGGTTTCCAGCAGTGCCTCGTAGCTCAATCCGGCACGCGGACGGCGCAGGATCAACAGCAACCCGACATACATTGGGGTGGCTGTGTTCTCCAGCTGATAGAAGGAGGCGTCCGATGCAGACAACCGGGTGACCACTACGGCCCTGTCCTCCTTGTCAATTCGTCGCGACGAGTCACGTCGTCGCCCACGCTAACGGTTAGCCCGACCACTTCACGGCGCGGGTACACGCAAGCCCGCATTGTGCGATGATGGCCAGCAACCAAACCGCTGCGCAACACTCGTCTGCCACTCTCCAGCAGGCTCCTCGTTCGATCGATGATGCTGGAGGGTGCCCCTTGACCATCAGTCCTATCGCGAACTCACCGGGCGACACCTTCGCCGTCACACCCGTCGTCGAGTACGAGCCGCCGCCGCGAAACATCCCGCCGTGCGGGCAATCATCGCACGCAGCCCGGCGGCCGCACACCCCGCAGCTAGCTCGCCGACAACCAATCAGGCCGAGCGGCCGGGCACCGGCAGCGGTCACCTCCACGGCCAAGTCACCGCGGCTGCGTCAAGCGGGGACCTTCGCCGATGCCGCGCTACGCCGAGTGCTGGAGGTCATCGACCGCCGCCGCCCGGTGGGCCAGCTGCGCCCCCTGCTGGCACCCGGCCTCGTCGACTCCGTGCTCGCGGTGAGCCGCACGGCGGCCGGACACCAACAAGGCGCGGCCATGCTGCGCCGCATCCGGCTGACACCGGCCGGACCCGACACCGCGGACACCGCCGCCGAGGTCTTCGGCACCTACAGTCGCGGGGACCGGATCCATGCGATCGCCTGCCGGGTGGAACAACGGCCCGCCGGTAACGAAACCCGATGGCTGATGGTCGCCCTGCACATCGGGTGAGATCGCCGGCCCACACCCTAGTTCGAAGCTACTGCGGCGGCCGGCAGCCCACCGCCGGTGTAGCGGGCCAGTATCGGACCGACGATCGCCATGACGAACACATACGCCGTGGCCAAGGCGGCAACCCCCGGGATCGAGGCACCGGCCAGCCCGATGATGATCAAAGAAAACTCCCCCCGGGCAACGAGCGCGGTGCCAGCACGCAGCTGCCCACGCCGTGCCACTCCCTCCCGCCGGGCAGCGAACATCCCGGTGGCCACCTTGGTCGCTGCGGTGACAGCGGCCAGGGCCAGCGCTACCGGAAGCATTGAAACGAGCTTTCCCGGGTCAACCGACAGGCCGATTCCCAGGAAGAAGATCGTGGCGAACAAGTCACGCAGCGGAGTCAGCACCATGCGTGCCCGGTCTGCGGTCTCCCCGGTAAGCGTGAGGCCTACCAGAAACGCACCCACAGCCGCCGACGCGTGCAGCGACTCGGCCACCGCCGCCACGATCAAGGTGATGCCCAGCACCCGCAACAACAATTGTTCGGAATCAGGATGAGTCACCAACCGGCCGACATGATGACCCCAACGATACGACGCCGCGAACGCCCCAAGCAAAGCGGCGATCGCCACCGTCATGCCCACGACCGCCTCGAGCCAGCTGCCGTCTGTCGCGAGAACCGCGAACAGCGGCAAGTAGGCCGCCATCGCGAAGTCTTCGAGCACCAGCACCGACAGCACAGCCGGCGTTTCCCGGTTGCCGAGCCGACGCAGGTCCTCCAACAGCCGCGCGATCACACCCGAGGAGGAAATGTAGGTGACCCCGGCCAGACCGAGGATGGCAACACCGTCCAACCCCAAAAGCCAGCCCGCCACCGCACCGGGCGTGGCGTTGAGGACGATATCGACACCCGCCGACGGCAGGTGGTGGCGCAGACTGCTGGCGAACTCGGTCGCAGAAAACTCCAGACCCAGGGCCAAAAGCAACAACACGACACCGATGGGCGCACCGGTAGCGATGAACTCACCGGCGGCGGCCACCCCCAAGATGCCGCCATTGCCTAACGACAAACCCGCCAACAAATACACCGGAATCGGCGACAACGCGAATCGTCGTGCCACTGCACCCAGCACCGCAAGCACCGCCAACAGGACGCCGAGCTCAAACAACAGCGCCCTCGAAACCTCCACCGGTTCAGCCCTTTTCGACGATCTGTTCGACCCCGGCGATCCCGTCCTCGGTGCCGATCACGATGAGGACATCTCCGGCTCGCAGCACATCAGTCGGGCCCGGCGAGGCCAACACATCCTCGTCACGCACGATCGCCACAATCGACGCGCCGGTACGGGTGCGCGCACGGGTATCACCCAGCGGCCGGTCCACAAACAAGCTACCCGCCCGGATGTGAATCTGACCGGCCTTAAGCCCGGGCACCTCACGCGTCAGCTCGGTAAATCGCTCGGCGATCCTCGGCGCACCCAGAATCTGAGCCACCGCCTCGGCCTCTTCATCGGTGAGCCGCAAAACCGGTCGGGCTTCGTCCGGATCATCGCGGCCATACAGGACGACGTCGAAACCGCCACTGCGCCTGGCAACGATGCCGATCCGGTCACCGCGATAGCTGGTGAACTCGTATCGCAGGCCCACCCCCGGCAGCAGCACCTCCTTGACGTCCATAGGAGTCAATCCTTGACGAAATGCGGCCAAGATAGAAGCGGTACGGGCAATCTCGTTGACTCAGGTATGCCGGTGCGGCCACGGCAACAACATCGACACCTCGCGGCGGTAATCGCGGTATTGGTCGCCCAGCGCCGCGAGTAGGTCGCGCTCTTCGAACTGCAACGCGACCAAGATGTAGCCCGTCGCGCCGATCGCGAAAAGCAAGTGCCCCGCCGTCATCATGGGCGTCGCCCAGAACGCGACGACGAATCCGAGCATGATCGGGTGGCGTACCCACCGGTAGAGCAGATGAGCCTGAAAACCGATCTCGGTGTACGGCTTTCCGCGCCAAGCCAAATACACCTGCCGTAGGCCGAACAATTCGAAATGATTGATCATGAAAGTCGACGTCAACACCGTGGCCCACCCGAGCCAGAACAACGCCCACAACGCCACCCGGCCAGCCGGCTGCCGCACGTCCCAGATGACCGCCGGCATCGTTCGCCATTGCCAGTACAGCAACAACAGCGCAACGCTGGCCAGCAGTACATAGGTGCTGCGCTCGATCGAGGGCGGCACGAATCGAGTCCACCAGCGTTTGAAACCCTGTCGTGCCATCACGCTATGTTGGACGGCGAACACGCCCAGCAGCACCAAGTTGACCACGACCGCCTGGCCGATCGGCGCCGCGATCGCGTGATCTACGGTTCGTGGCACCACTACGTCGCCGACGAAACCGATCGCATACCCGAAGGCAACCAGGAATACCAGATAGCTCGCGGCCCCGTAAATGATCGTCAAATAACGCTTCATAACCTGATTCTGCTCCGCAGGAGTGTGCAGCTGGGGCGTTCGGCCCGATTGGCGCCAATCAGCGATTCAACAGTGCCATGATGTGCGGCATGGCCTCGCGGGCCGCAACGCGTCCCGCCTCGCGGGCGGCGTCGATCTGGTGAAACTCCAGCAGCCCAACAGCACCGGTGTCGGGTCTGATAACGACCTGCGCAAGACTGAGTGCGGCATCCGCCCCACGCTGGCTGCCGATTGTCATCGTGCGCATCAAGGTGTCGCCGATTCCTGGCACTTTTGGCGAGCCGTCCTGTCGAGCCGAGCCCGGCCCGCCACCACCTAAGCCGATGCTCACCGCGATCAATGGGCCATCAGGACTTGCCCGGGTCGAGACCGGAAGGTTGTCTAACACACCGCCATCCACATGCAGTCGACCGTTGTAGACCTGGGGCGGATAGATGCCCGGCAGCCGAAGGGAACACCCAATGACATCGACGAGTCGGCCTCGGCGGTGTACGACCGGTCGGCGGGCAAGCAAATCGACGCTAACGCAACGGAACTCCTTTGGCAGCTCCTCGACCAGTCGGTCCCCGAACGCTGCTTCTAACAGGGTCAGCGTCCGTCGACCACGGACTAGCCCCCTGACCGGAAACGCGTAGTCACTGAGCGGATTGTGCCGAATGAAGTACTCGTATGCGTAGGCGTCCGCTGTTGCCGCGTCCATACCGCACGCTCCGAACACCGCAATAACCGCCCCCATGCTGGTGCCGGCGAACCGGTCGATGGTGACCCCGACCCGCTCTAGCTCGTCAAGAACCCCGAGGTGCGCAAAGCCGCGCGCGCCACCGCCGCCGAGGACTAGACCGATCGAGCGGCCGGCGATGCGTGCGGCGAGCGGGCGTACGTTTTCCAAGATGCGTCGGTAATGAACCACATGAACCGATCGCGGCGTGATCAATTCCTCCCACTGACGCCGGTGCTCCCGGCTGGCGGCCGGACCGGCCAGCACGAGGTCGGCACCCCGCGCACGCGCCGGCAGCCGCGCGGCTTGTGGGTTGGGATCTCCCGCGACCAGCACTATCCGGTCGGCGACGCGCAGGCAGAAGTCCCGCCAGCCGGCATCCTCGACCGCGGCATGTAGCACTACCTTGTCGGCGACTCGCTCCGCGCGATCAAGGCCGTCGCGGTCGACCCGGCCGGGGTCAACGGCACGCAACCGCGCCGACAGCGCGGTAAGCAGGCCAGCGGCCACTGCCGGCACGGGCGCGTCGCCGCTCACTCCGATCACCGAAACGACCACCTCAGGCGACGTCGAGTCAGTCGCCGGTGGCGGTGCCTCCCGCAGCCGCGTTGCCAGCACCTTTACCAACGCCGCCAGCGCACCATGGTCGGCGATCTCGTCGAACTGTGCCTTGGTGAGCCGCACTAGCTTGGTGTCGCGCAACGCCCGGACCGTCGCGGACCGGGGCGCGTCAATAAGTAGCCCAAGCTCCCCGAGAACCTCCCCGCGACCCAGTTCTTTGAGAACGATGCTGTCCTGCAGCACCTGCACGCGACCCGTGCGGATCACGTAAAGCGAATCGGACGGGTCACCTTCGTGGAAGAGATAGCAACCCGCCTCCAACTCGACGTCCTCAACGTGCTCCCCGAGCTGTGCCAAGGTGGCCGCGTCCAGGCCGGCAAATAGCGGCAGATTCCCCAGCGGATCGGCGTCACCGGCCGCCCAATGCTCAATCGGCGCGGCCGCCGGCTGGGGAATCGGTGGCTCCAACCGCGGCGCGATCGCGGGCTCCGGCGCCGGCATCTGGACGGGGTTGCGGTTGGTTCTACCCAGCACCGCGGCCGCGACAGCCACCGCGATGAAACAGATGGCAGCCATAGCCCATCCGCGCCGCAACGCCTCCTCGGCAGTACCGTGCTCCGGCTTACCGATCAAGATCACCATCACCGCGACACCGAGCACCGCACCGAGCTGGCGAGTGGTGCTAACGACCGCCGACGAGGTGGCATAGCTGCCGCCCTTGGCGACCTCGGCCAGCGCTGCACTGCTCAACACCGGCAACGTCGCGCCGACACCGATGCCCTGCAGCAGTTGGCCCGGCAGCCACACGCGGAGGAAATCCGGCTCGGACCCGACACGCTGCAAATACCACACCAGGCTGCCGGCCCAGACCAGCGCACCAACGAGGACGATGACGCGATGCCCATGCCGACCGGCAACCCGACCCAGCGCCGCCGCCACCACGGCAGCCACCACCGCAGCGGGCGCGATCGCGAAACCCGCCTTCAGCAGCGAGTAGTGCCACACATAGTTGAGGTAAAGCACATGGGTAAGGCCATAGCAGTAAAAACCCGCTGCGGCGACCAGCGTGAGCAGGTTGCCCGCCACGAACGACCGGCTACGCAACAGCGCCGGCTCGACCAGCGGCGCGGGGTGCGACCGCGAGCTGTGCACGAACCCAACCGAGGTCAGGACGCTGGCCAGGAACGAACCGACGGTGGCCACGCTCAACCAACCCCAGTCCGGCCCCTTGACCAAACCGAGGGTAACCAACCCGAGCGTTACCGCAAGCAGCAGCGCACCGCGCAAGTCAGGCATGCGGCGCCGGCCCGAGGCGCGGCTCTCGACGAGCATGCGCTTGGTGGCGATCGCCGCGACGATGCCCAGCGGAACATTGACCAGTAACACCCACCGCCAGCCGGCCCACTCCACGAGGAGCCCGCCGATCGGCGGGCCCAGGCCAGCCGCGATCGCTGCCGCCGCACCCCACAGGCCGATAGCGTGCGCGCGGCGCGCCGCGTCGAAGCCCTCAACGACCAGTGCGAGCGAAGCAGGCACGAGTATCGCAGCCCCGATGCCCTGCAGCACCCGGAACGCCACCAACTGCTCGACACTGCCGGCGACGGCGCACAGCCCGGACGCAATGGTGAACACCAGCACACCGGACAGGAATGTCCGTCTGCGGCCCAGCAAATCGGCCAACCTGCCGGCCGCAACCATGAAGGCGGCGAAGACGATGTTATAGCCGTTCAGAATCCAGGACAGGCTCCCGATGTCGTAGGACGGGAAGGAACGCTGGATATCCGGGAACGCGATGTTGACGATTGTCGAGTCGAGAAACGCCAGGAAAGCGCCGAACCCCGCTACCAGCAGAACCGACGCCGACGAAGGTCGGCGACGACGGGTGAGATTAGCGAACCCCTTGCCGCCGTGCAACGAAATGTGCATGCGCGCCGGGGCGCGGGGTGTGCCGGGAAGTGACTTCTGGGAACTGAGAAACCGATACACCCATCTGCAACCTACGCGCTAACGCTTCTTGACCGATTTCGGCGGCTTGGCGCCGCGGCCTTGTCGGCGGGCGGCTTCGCGCCGCTCGCGCCGGCTAGCACCGGCCGGCACTCCGGCCGGCGTCTTGTGGGCTCCACCGCCGTTGCGCTGCACCTGAGCCGAGCCATCCTCCGCGGGACCGGAATAGGTCAAAGCGGGCGACTCGCTGGCAACACCCTTGGCGCGTAATGCACTTGGAGCTCTTTCGCGCGCGCCACCATCGACCGCGCTGCGTTGCTGCGCGGCGGCTGCGGCCGCGGCGGCGAATTCGGCAAGCTCTGCGGGTTCGGCAGCCGGGGCAACCGGCGGGGCGGGGACCGCCTCCACGGTGACGTTGAACAGGAAGCCGACCGATTCCTCTTTCATGCCGTCGAGCATGGCCATGAACATGTCGTAGCCCTCACGCTGGTACTCGACCAACGGATCGCGCTGCGCCATCGCGCGCAGCCCGATACCCTCCTTGAGGTAGTCCATCTCGTAGAGGTGTTCACGCCACTTACGGTCTATGACGTTGAGCAGCACGTTGCGTTCCAGCTGGCGCATCGCACCCTCGCCGGCGATTTCCTCGAGTTCGGCTTCCCGTGCGGCATAGGCACGTTCGGCGTCCTTGAGTAGTGCCTCCAGCAACTCCTCGCGGGTGAGATCGTCGCGCTCGAATTCGTGGTCCTTGCGGGTCAGCGAGTCGGCGGTGATCCCCACCGGATAGAGGGTTTTGAGTGCCGTCCACAACGCGTCCAGATCCCAATCTTCGGCATAGCCTTCGCCGGTCGCGCCGTCGACGTAGGCGGTGATGACATCGCGGACCATGTCCAGCGCCTGGTCCTTGAGGTTTTCGCCTTCGAGGATGCGCCGGCGCTCGGCGTAGATGACCTTGCGCTGCTGGTTCATCACCTCGTCGTATTTGAGGACGTTCTTGCGGACCTCAAAGTTCTGCTGCTCGACCTGGGTCTGGGCGCTCTTGATGGCCCGGGTGACCATCTTGGCTTCGATCGGCACGTCGTCGGGCAGGTTCAGCCTGGTCAACAAGGTCTCCAAGGCCGCGCCATTGAAGCGGCGCATCAGCTCGTCACCCAGCGACAAATAGAAGCGCGACTCCCCGGGGTCCCCCTGGCGGCCGGACCGGCCACGCAACTGGTTGTCGATCCGCCGCGACTCGTGGCGCTCGGTGCCCAGCACGTACAGGCCGCCGGCCTCGATTACTTCCTTGGCCTCCTTGCTGGCTTCCTCTTTGACGATGGGCAGTTCGGAGTGCCAGGCCGCCTCGTACTCCTCGGGCGTCTCCACCGGATCCAGGCCGCGTTCGCGCAGCCGCTGATCGGTGAGAAAGTCGACGTTGCCGCCCAGCACAATGTCGGTGCCGCGACCGGCCATGTTGGTGGCGACGGTGACGCCGCCGCGGCGGCCCGCCACCGCGATGATGGTCGCCTCTTGCTCGTGGTACTTGGCGTTGAGCACATTGTGCGGGATGCGCCGCTTGGTGAACTGCCGCGACAGATACTCCGAGCGCTCCACGCTGGTGGTGCCGATCAGCACCGGCTGTCCCTTCGCGTAGCGCTCGGCGACGTCGTCGACCACCGCGATGTACTTGGCCTCCTCGGTCTTGTAGATCAGGTCGGACTGGTCTTCACGGATCATCGGCATGTTGGTCGGGATGCTGACCACGCCCAGCTTGTAGATCTCGTGCAGCTCGGCCGCCTCCGTCTGGGCGGTGCCGGTCATGCCGGCGAGCTTGTCGTAGAGCCGGAAGTAGTTCTGCAGCGTGATGGTGGCCAGCGTCTGGTTCTCGGCCTTGATCTCGACGTGCTCCTTGGCCTCGATGGCCTGGTGCATGCCCTCGTTGTAGCGGCGGCCGATCAGCACCCGGCCGGTGAACTCGTCGACGATGAGCACCTCACCATCGCGGACGATGTAGTCCTTGTCGCGGCTGAACAGCTCTTTGGCCTTCAGAGCGTTGTTGAGATAGCCGACCAACGGCGAGTTGGCGGCCTCGTACAGGTTGTCGATGCCGAGCTGGTCTTCGACGAATTCCACACCCTTCTCGTGCACGCCGACGGTGCGTTTGCGTAGATCGACCTCGTAGTGGACGTCCTTTTCCATCAGCGGCGCCAACCGGGCGAACTCGGTGTACCAGTTGGAGGCGCCGTCGGCGGGACCGGAGATGATCAGCGGGGTGCGGGCCTCGTCGATCAGGATGGAATCGACCTCGTCGACAATGGCGTAATGGTGCCCGCGCTGCACCAGATCATCCAGTGAGTGCGCCATGTTGTCGCGCAGGTAGTCGAACCCAAACTCGTTATTGGTGCCGTAGGTGATGTCGGCGTTATAGGCCACCCGGCGTTCATCGGGTGTCATGGTGGCCAAAATCACCCCGACCTGAAGCCCGAGGAAGCGGTGCACGCGGCCCATCCACTCACTGTCGCGTTTAGCCAGGTAGTCGTTGACGGTGACGATGTGCACGCCGTTGCCGGCCAGCGCATTGAGGTAAGCGGGCAACACACAGGTCAGGGTCTTGCCTTCACCGGTCTTCATCTCGGCAACGTTGCCCAGGTGCAGGGCGGCCGCACCCATCACCTGCACGTCGAACGGCCGCTGGTCCAGCACCCGCCAGGCGGCCTCGCGGGCCACGGCGAAGGCCTCGGGCAACAGGTCGTCGAGGGTTTCTGGGTTTTTCTGGTCGGCCAGCCGCCGCTTGAACTCGTCGGTTTTCGCCCTCAGCTCGGCGTCGGTGAGTTTCTCGACATCGTCGGACAAAGTGCCGACATAGTCGGCCACCTTCTTGAGGCGCTTGACCATGCGACCTTCGCCAAGGCGCAGCAACTTCGACAGCACAGCTATGTCCCCGCATGTGTAGGAGTCTTTAGATAAGGCGACTCCCATGGTAGGTGACGACGCGGCGCGCGCCGCCGATCACGCCAGACGGATCAAGCCGTAGTCGTAGGCGTGCCGGCGGTAGACCACCGACGGCCGTTCGGTGTCCTTGTCGTAGAACAAGAAGAAGTCGTGTCCAACCAGCTCCATCTGGTAGAGCGCGTCATCGACCGACATCGGCTTGGCCGGGTGTTCTTTGGTGCGAACGATCCGCCCAGGCTCCCGCTCGACGACGGCACCGTCGTGATCGTGTGCCTCGGCTGGTCTGGTGTTGAAGCCGTTCTCCGGCGCTGGCACCACCGCGGTCGCCTCGGCCAGCGAAACCGGGGTTTTGTCGCCGTAGTGCACCTTGCGGCGATCCTTACCGCGGCGCAGCCGGCTCTCCAGTTTGACGACCGCTGATTCAAGCGCGGCATAGAAGCTGTCGGCGCAGGCCTCACCTCGCACCACCGGCCCTCGCCCACGCGCGGTGATCTCCACGCGCTGACAGGACTTGCGCTGGCGGCGATTACGTTCGTGGTCGAGTTCGACGTCGAACAGGTAGATGGTCCGGTCGAACCGCTCCAAGCGGGCGAGTTTCTGCGAAACGTAGATGCGGAAGTGGTCGGGGATCTCGACATTACGGCCCTTGAACACGATCTCAGCGTTTGATTTCGGTTCGGCCAGAACCTGACCTGAATCCACGGCTAGCCTTGACATACGTGACAACTCGTTTCTCTTTCCACGTCACACGCGCCCTGCGTGCCTGGCCTTCGGGGAGACGCGCCGACGGGGTGGGAGCGGTTGGAGAAGTTACCGCCGCAGGCTGCCCGCCGGAGCAAGATGTCGATTGCTCACCTCCTATCGCGGGATGCTGATTCAACCTGGGAAGCGCGAGCGTGAGTCGTTAAAGGTTGATCTCGACGTTAGCCCGTGTTCGGCTCACCGTGCCACCAAATTGACCGACCTGTTTCGAGTTCTTCACGTTGTCTTGGCAACTGCACCGGCTCAGGCAGATCCTCACGCGGCCGCGACCGCCAACACGGCACCCACCCGCACACCGGCGGCCTGCAAGACCCGGACCGACTCGCGCGCCGTCGCCCCGGTGGTGATGATGTCGTCGACGAGCACGACTTCGTTGCGCGGCCGCTGGCCCCGCAACAGCACCCGACCCGTGATGTTGCGCTCGCGCGCGGACGCCCCAAGACCTACCGAGTCCCGGGCTAGCGCTCGCATCCGCAGCGCCGGGACGACGGTGACGTCATGGTGGCGCCCAAGGGTGGCACCCGCAATCCGCGCCATCCGGCTGACGGGGTCACCCCCACGCCGTCGCGCCGCCCACCGTCTCGTCGGCGCAGGCACCATCGTCAGCGGGTTTTCGAGCATGCCCCAGGACAACAGGTGGTCGACACCGACAATCAGCGCGCACGCCAGTGGCGCGACGAGGTCGCGACGGCCGTGCTCTTTCATAGCGAGGATCGCCTGACGACGCACGCCCGCGTAGCGGCCGAGCGCGAACACCGGCACCTGTGGGTCAACACGAGGACTCACCACGTGCGGTTCACCGGCAGCCACCGACAGCTCGGCGGCACAGGCGGCACACCAGCGGGTCGCCGGCGCACCGCAGCCACCGCATTCCAGCGGCAGGACGAGGTCAAGCACACACCAAGTGTCGCGGTCACCGGTGACAGCAGTGCTGTCAATCGGCGCCGCTGCGCAGCGGCGGCCAGACAAAGCTGAGCGCACCCTGACTCAATTGGGTAATCACGCTTTCCAGATAACGCAGCGGCAGCTCCGTTCGCCACTCCGGAAGCAACGCAGAGAGCTGCAAACAATCGGCTGCGAGGCTGACGTCGGTGATGCGCAGCCCATGCGGCAGCTCAGGCAGTGGCACTCGGTAGGCCGGTGTCCGTGCCGGCAGTGTCCACCGCCGTTGTCCGGTGATCACGGTGCGCGGTCGCAGCCACAGTGTCGTCTGGGAGGTTGTGCCCGCCACGTCGACGTCGACCTCAAGACCTCCCCAGTCGGGCCGGCGCGCCCAGCGCAGCCGGGCCGCTCCGCTCTCGGACAACTCACCGCGCAGCTGCGGCGTCGCTTGACGGAGCACATCATCGAAAATCTCGGTCGGCAGGGCGGACGACAACTCGACGGGAGCGGCGATCACCAGCGGCGGCACACCCGGGCGGATGTGCACGTTGCGCAGGACGGCAACGGCGCTGTGCAAATGATGCTGATCCCAGCTGATGCCGCGAGCGGCCACCCGAACCTCGCCCAGCTGGCCGACGGCCAGCCCCTGCGGTTCCAGTGCCGAGTCCAGCTCGGTGACGGTCAGCACCACGTCATGGTCCCCAATCCGAACCGTGACTTCCTTGCCGATGAGCAGCTGCTGCAAGGTGGTGAACAACGTCCGGTAGGGCGCCGCAACTGCCTGGGCGGCTCCCGCGCTGACCAGCGACATCCCGGTCGACGACCACAGCGAGGCCAGCATGTCCAAGGCACGGAAGGGATCATCCCAACGCAGCCGGGGAACTCTTGGCGACATCAACAAGCGCCTCCTCACTGCGAGGGTAGCCGGTGTGCTCAGGTCGCGAAAAACGCAGGCACAGCACTCATCCGGGCAATACCGGCGCCGCCCCCGGCACCATCAGCCCCGGTACGTCCGCCCAGCCTGGTCGGCTTTCGACAGACGCCGAGTACATCAACACCCCTTGCGGGCCGGCGACATACACAGTCGACGGGTTGGCCGCGATCGCCGTCAGTGGAGTTTGCAACCCGCGGGACGGCGCGTCGGAGTTCACCCCGTCGAGGTTTACATAAGACACCGGATGGGCGGCGTCGGTGCGTGTCACCACGATGTCGTCACCGGTTCGCCAGGACAACGACACCACCGAGGAACCCAGCCCGAAACCCAGCCGCCGAGGGTAGGTCAGGGCGAACTGGCCAGCCTGGGTCTGCTCGACGCCGGCGAGGATCACCTGCCCACCGATCACCATCGCGGCGCGCGTCCCGTCACGGGACAGTTGAAGATCGTTGATCGCCCCCGGGAAGCGGCTGGCCACCGCGGTCGAATCCACCGGAATCCGCGCGGGTTGCCCCGATGCCGGGTCCTGTATCGCTCGCAGCACGACGTTGGTATCGACCACCACCCAGACCGCGTCGTCCAGCGACCAGCTGGGCCGCGACAGGCTGTGCCCGTCGGCGGACTGCACCGCCTCGCCGCCGAGGTCGCCGACCCACAAAGACGCCGCCTCATCCGGAGCCCCGCGCCCCAGCGTCACCACCGAGGCCACCTGACGCCCGCTGCGTGATACGGCGGCCGCCGTCTGCTCCGGCATCCGTCCGAAGGCCCCGGGCACGGGGGTGACTCGCTGTGCGTCCATCGCCACCAGTGATCCGTTCACCAAGGCGTGCAACCCCGCGGCGGCACCGTCGGCCACCCCCGGGTCGGTGGCCGCGACATCGGAAGTGGTCCACCCCTCGGCAAACCTGTCTTCCAGCGGGGCGCCGTCGGCGTTGATCACGTACGGCCCCCTGATGTCGGCCCTGGCCAAGGTCCAGATGATCTGTGCGGCAAGTAATTGCCTGCTGTGCGGATCGGTGGTGGACAGCTTCTCCATGTCGACTCGCGCGCCGCCGTACCCGCGGCCGATTCCGCTCTTTCCGCCGTCGGCCCGAGTCACCGGCCCGCGCAGTCGTAGCGGCGGAGCGAGCAGATTACGCACCGTGCGCGCCATCTCCGGGCGTGGACCCGCCAGCAGTTTGGAGACGAGCTCCGTGGCCAGCTGGTCGCGGTCGGACACCGCGACGTAGCGCGGATCGGGAACCACGGTCTTGCCGGTGGGGTCGGCGAAGTACAGGGTGTTGCGCTTGTACGTTTCTTGGAACTGCTGCCAGTCCAGGAAAACCCCGTTGGGTAGGCGATCGATGCGCCAACCACCGGACGTCTTGACCAACTCGATCGGGCCCGGATCCGGCAGTTGACCCTCGGCGGTCTCAAACACCCCCACATCCGAGAGCGAGCCGAGAATGTCTGCCCGCATGGTCACCGAAACCTTCTCGGCGCTTCGGGTTTCGACGAACACCACGTGGTCGATCAACAACGCGCTGCCGGCGTCGTCCCAGGCGTTGGAAGCCGATTCGGTGAGGAACTGACGCGCCGCCAGGTGCCGGTTGGCCGGGTCGGCTGTGGCCTTGAGGAACTCGCGTAACAGCACGTCGGGATCCATACCCGGGCTCGGTTTGGGCAGATTCGACGGCACCGGACGTTCGACGGTTCCGATGGCTTGCGGGGCCGACGTGCTGGGCACACTGGCACAGCCGGCCAGCACTGCACCAAGGAACAACAAAATTGTCAGCCGCATCAACCGCTCCACTCCGCGTGCTCACGTGGGCGCTGACGTTCCTTGTATTCCGGTGGCATCGGTTGCGGATTCGGTTGCGCGACCGGTTGCAGAACTGGCTGCGGGATCGGTTTCATGGGCAGCGGGCTGGTGGTGACCTTGTGGCCGCGCACCAGCGGAAGCGTCAGCCGGAAGCAGGCGCCCTCGCCGGGTTCGCCCCACGCCTCAAGCCGACCCTGGTGCAATCGGGCATCCTCGACGCTGATCGCCAAACCCAGCCCGGTGCCGCCGGACCGACGTACCCGTGAGGGATCCGAGCGCCAGAACCGGCTAAACACCAGCTTCTCCTCACCAGGCCGCAGCCCAACCCCGTAGTCACGCACGGTGACGGCGACCGTGTCTTCGTCGGCGGCCATCCGGATCCGCACCGGTTTGTGTTCGGCGTGGTCGATGGCATTGGCAATCAGATTGCGCAGGATCCGTTCTACCCGACGCGCATCGACCTCCGCGATCACCTGCTCGGCGGGCAGATCCACCAGCAACTCGATACCGGCCTCCTCGGCCAGGTGGCCCACATTGCCGAGCGCGTTGTTGACCGTTGTGCGCAAGTCGACCGCCTCAACCGACAACTCGGCCACCCCGGCGTCATGCCGCGAGATCTCCAGCAGGTCGTTGAGCAACGTCTCGAATCGGTCCAGCTCGCTAACCATCAACTCGGTGGACCGCCGCAGCGTGGGGTCGAGGTCGGCGCTGTGGTCATAGATCAAGTCGGCCGCCATCCGCACCGTGGTCAGCGGCGTACGCAGTTCGTGGCTGACGTCGGAGGTGAACCGGCGCTGTAGGTTGCCGAACTCCTCCAGCTGGGCGATCTGTCGGGACAGGCTCTCGGCCATGTCGTTGAACGACACCGCCAGCCTGGCCATGTCGTCCTCGCCGCGCACCGGCATGCGTTCGGACAGATGTCCCTCGGCGAAACGTTCGGCGATCCGCGACGCCGACCGCACCGGCACCACCACCTGACGCGACACCAGCAGCGCAATGCCGGCGAGCAGGACTAGCAGTACCAGGCCGCCGGTGGCCATCGTGCCACGCACCAGCGTGATCGTGGCTTGCTCGCTCGCCAGCGGAAAGATCAGGTATAGCTCCAGGTTGGCCACCCGCGACAACGTCGGAGTCCCGATGATCAGGGCCGGCCCGGAGAAACCTTCGGTCTGCACCGTGGCGTACTGGTAGGCGGCCTGCCCGGCCTTGACGAAGCCGCGCAGCGCGTTGGGCACCTGATCGACGGGTCCGGCAGTAGAGGCAGCGCGCGGCCCATCACCCGGCACCATCAGCACCGCATCGAACGCACCGGCGAGGCCAGCCCCCGAAGCGGGGTCGGTTTTCGACGTCAGAGTGTTGCGCGCAAGCTGCAGGCTACTGTCCAGTGAGCGCGTCTCCTCACCGTTGACGATCCCGCTGACGGTGGTGCGTGCCCGCTCGATCTGGTCGATCGCCGCCCTGACCTTGATGTCGAGGACACGATTGGTGACCTGGCTGGTCAGCACAAAGCCAAGCGCCAGGATGACGGCTAGCGATAGTCCAAGGGTCAGCGCCACGACCCGCAGCTGCAGCGATCGGCGCCACGCGACAGCTACGGCTCGACTCAACGCACTGAGGCCCCGTGTCATCGGGCCAGAGCGACCCCGGCGACCCCGAATGCGTCGGCGCGAGCCGAAGATCATCGGCGCCGCTCCTTAGCATCGCTGCGCTCTGCATCGTCGCCGGCGCGGATCACGGAGGTCCGGCCTTGTACCCCACTCCTCGAACGGTCAGCACCACAGTCGGGTTCTCGGGATCCTTTTCGACCTTGGCCCGCAGACGCTGGACATGCACGTTCACCAGCCTGGTATCGGCTGGGTGCCGGTAACCCCATACCTGTTCGAGCAGCACATCACGAGTAAACACCTGGCGCGGCTTGCGCGCCAATGCGACCAACAGGTCGAATTCCAGCGGTGTCAACGAGATCTGCTCACCGTTGCGAGTGACCTTGTGCGCCGGTACGTCGATTTCTACGTCGGCGATGGACAGCATCTCGGCGGGTTCGTCGTCGTTGCGGCGCAGCCGCGCCCGCACCCGCGCAACCAGCTCCTTGGGCTTGAACGGCTTCATGATGTAGTCGTCGGCGCCCGACTCCAGACCCAGCACCACATCCACGGTGTCGGTCTTTGCGGTGAGCATCACGATCGGAACACCGGAATCGGCGCGCAACACCCGGCACACGTCGATGCCGTTCATACCGGGCAGCATCAAATCCAATAACACCAGATCGGGGCGCAGCTCGCGCACCGCGGTCAGAGCCTGAGTACCGTCGCCGATGACCGCGGTGTCGAAGCCTTCCCCCCGCAGCACGATGGTGAGCATCTCAGCCAACGAAGCGTCGTCGTCAACGACCAAAATCCTTTGCCTCATGGTGTCCATGGTGTCACCACATCGGGACAAAACTGGCGCACCACACGGGCGTTTCTTGCTTGATTAGGGCAAATACCCTCAACTTGGCACGTCTGGAGGCGCCAAAGTCGCCGCTAGTCGGCCCGGATCAACATCGGCGCCGACAACCAGCCACCGGCCGCCCCACCCTTGGGCCGCCAACTCGGCGTAGACCGCACCGGTGCGCTGCTGAAGTTCAGCGTCGCGTTCGTAATTGTCGCGCGCCCGACCGGGGTCACGCTGGGCACGGCCGCGGGATCGTTCCCCGGCGAGCTCGGCAGAGACCGCAAGGAGCACCTGCCAGTCGGGCTTGGGCAACCCGAGTCTTGCAAATTCGATCCGCTGAACCCAGGCCGCTGCCTTCCCGGCCGCGTTTTCATGTAGGCGCGCCGCGCTGTAGGCCGCGTTGGAGGCGACGTAGCGATCCAGGATCACCACGTCGTAGCCGCGACACAGCCCCTGGATCGTGTGGACCGCGCCAGCGCGGTCGAGCGCGAACAGCGTCGCCATCGCATACACCGACGATGCGAGGTCACCGTGCTCGCCGTGCAGCGCCTCCGCTGCGATGTCGGCGGCCACCGACTGTCCGTAGCGCGGGAACGCCAGTGTGGCCACCGATCTCCCGGCTGCTCGAAAGGCCCCGGACAGCTTTTCCACCAACGTCCGCTTGCCAGCGCCGTCAACGCCCTCAATCGCGATTAGCACGGCGCGGCCCTGTCGGTGGCGGCGCGAGCAGACGCAAAATCGCCCTTTTCGTCATGAAAATGGGCGATTTTGCGTCTGCTCGCGGGTGGGAGGCACTCAGTAGCGGTAGTGGTCCGGCTTGTAGGGACCCTCGACGTCGACGCCGAGGTATTCGGCCTGCTCCTTGGTCAGCTTGGTCAGGTGACCGCCAAGGGCCTCGACATGGATTCGAGCCACCTTCTCGTCGAGGTGCTTGGGCAGCCGGTACACCTCGTTGTCGTACTCGTCGTTCTTGGTCCACAGCTCGATCTGGGCGATCGTCTGGTTAGCGAAGCTGTTGCTCATCACGAACGAGGGGTGCCCGGTGGCATTGCCCAGGTTCAGCAGCCGCCCCTCGGACAGCACGATGATCGAGCGGCCCGTGTCGCCAAAGGTCCACAGGTCGACCTGAGGCTTGACGTTGACCCGTGTCGCCCCGGAGCGCTCCAGCCCGGCCATGTCGATCTCGTTGTCGAAGTGGCCGATATTTCCCAGGATCGCGTGGTCCTTCATCGCCTTAATGTGCTCGAGCATGATGATGTCTTTGTTGCCGGTCGCGGTTACGACGATGTCGGCGTCCCCGATGGCCTCCTCGACGGTGACCACGTCGAAGCCCTCCATCATGGCCTGCAGCGCGTTGATCGGGTCGATCTCGGTGACGGAGACCCGCGCTCCCTGGCCCTTCATCGCCTCCGCACAGCCCTTACCGACGTCGCCGTAGCCGCAGATGAGGACCTTCTTACCGCCGATCAGCGCGTCGGTGCCGCGGTTGATGCCGTCGATCAGGGAGTGCCGAGTGCCGTACTTGTTGTCGAATTTGGACTTGGTCACCGAGTCGTTGACGTTGATCGCCGGGAAGGCCAGATCCCCGGCCGCGGCGAATTGGTAGAGCCGCAGCACGCCGGTGGTGGTCTCCTCGGTGACGCCCTTGACCGACTCGGCTATCTTGGTCCACTTGTCCTTGTCGGTCTCGAAGCGGGTCCGTAGCAGGTTCAGGAAGACCTTCCACTCGGCGGGGTCGTCCTCCTCGGCGGGCGGCACCACGCCGGCCTTCTCATACTGCATGCCGCGCAGCACCAACATGGTGGCGTCACCGCCGTCATCGAGGATCATGTTGGCCGACTTGTCGGGGTCCGGCCAGGTGAGCATCTGCTCGGCGGCCCACCAGTACTCTTCGAGCGTCTCGCCCTTCCACGCGAACACCGGGACACCCTTGGGCTCGTCGGGGGTGCCGTGCGGGCCGACCACGACGGCGGCGGCGGCGTGATCCTGGGTGGAGAAGATGTTGCACGAGGCCCAGCGGACTTCGGCGCCCAGCGCGGTGAGGGTTTCGATCAACACCGCGGTCTGCACCGTCATGTGCAGCGAACCCGAGATCCGGGCCCCCTTCAGGGGTTGCACCTCGGCATACTCGCGCCGCAGCGACATCAGGCCGGGCATCTCGTGCTCGGCGATCCGGAGTTCTTTGCGGCCGAAATCCGCTAGTGACAGGTCGGCGATCTTAAAGTCGATGCCGTTACGAACGTCAGGGGTCAGCGAATTTTTGGTCACCAAATTTCCGGTCATAGGGGCTTTCATCCTTCTTTGGGGGCTCACAGGGATCCGAGCGGGCTACTTAGCCTAGGTACGCTCTTGCAGTCACTGTAGCCGCCGTCGGTCAGCCCCGCAGGTCAGGGGACATTGATCACACCGTGACGCTCCGCGAACGGCGTTATTAGCCGTGCTAGGTCCGCTGCGACATCATGGTCGGCCTCGGGCGGCATCGACACGTAGCTCAAGCACAGCCGCACGATCGCACGCGAGAGCACATTGGCGTCGTTATCGGTGGTGGCCACCCAGGTATCGGTGAAGGCCGGCGCCAGCCGGGCCGACGCGCGGGTGATGATCGGCGCGCTGTCGGTGGTGATCAGTTGCAGCAGATCGGGCTTGGCGACACCGGTCAACAGCGAGATGACCAACGGATCTGCCGCCGACTCGGCGAAGAACGACCGAAAGCCCTGCAGGAACGCTTCGTAAAAGTTGCCGACGTTGGCGTCCAACGATGCATGGACGTTGTCCACTAATCGGTCGGCCAGGCGCAGCGCGTATCCCTGCGCCAGGCCTTGCCGGGAACCGAATTCGTTGTAGATGGTCTGCCGGCTGATGCCCGCCGCGCGGGCCACGTCGGACAGCGTGATGGCGGACCAGTCGCGGGTCAGCAGCAGATCCCGCATCGCATCCAGCACCGAATCCCGCAACAGGGCCCGCGAGGCCTCGGCATAGGGTATCCGCTTCACAGGCGCGACAGTAGCGCTTGGAGTGCTCACGAGCGAGCCACCTCCACCATCTCGAAATCCGACTTTGCCGCACCGCAATCCGGGCAACTCCAGTCATCGGGGATGTCGTCCCAGCGGGTGCCGGCCGCGATGCCGTCCTCCGGCCAACCCAGCGCCTCATCGTACTCAAAGCCGCATTGGATACAGCGGAACAGTTTGTAGTCGTTCACTTAGTTACCCTCCTATCTTTTCGAAATCGACCTTCTCGCGCACCGCGCAGTCCGGGCAGCACCAGTCGTCGGGAATTTGATCCCAGCCTGTGCCGGCTGGGAAGCCTTCCCTGGCATCACCGTTGGCCTCGTCGTAGACGTAGTCGCAGACCGGGCACCGGTAGGCGGCCATCATGCCGAGGCTCCGTAACGGGCGAGTGCCTTCTCCCGCACGCGCGGGTGCAGGTTAACCCGAGTGATATCGCCGCCGTAGTGCTCCAGCACCCGGTGATCCATTACCTTGCGCCACAACGGCGGGAAGTAGGTCAGCGAGATCATCGATGCATACCCACTGGGCAGGTTGGGCGCACCCGCCATGCTCCGCAGTGTCTGATAGCGGCGAGTGGGGTTGGCGTGGTGATCGCTGTGTCGCTGCAGGTGGTAGAGGAACAGGTTGGTGACGATGTGGTCGGAGTTCCAGCTGTGCACCGGGGCGCAGCGCTCGTAGCGGCCGTTGGCGCTCTTCTGCCGTAGCAGTCCGTAGTGTTCGAGGTAGTTGACGGCCTCTAACAGGCTGAAGCCGAAGACTGCCTGGATGATGACGAACGGGATCAGCGCCGGGCCGAAGACCGCGATCAGCCCACCCCACAACACCACCGACATCAGCCACGCGTTGAGCACGTCGTTGCGCAGATACGTCATGGGATTCCAGGGGCTGACGCCGAGCCGACGCAGCCGTTGGGCCTCCAAATGAACGGCCGAGCGCAAGCCGCCGATAACACTGCGGGGCAGGAACTCCCACAACGTCTCGCCGAACCGCGCCGACGCCGGGTCCTCCGGTGTGGACACCCGGACGTGATGGCCACGGTTGTGCTCGATGTAGAAGTGCCCGTAGCAGGTCTGGGCGAGGGTGATCTTGGACAGCCACCGCTCCAGCGAATCCTTCTTGTGCCCCATTTCGTGGGCGGTGTTGATACCGACGCCGCCAAGCACACCGACCGACAGCGCCACCCCAAGCTTGCCCGCCCAGCTCAAGGCGCCGTCAAAGCCGAGCCAACTGAGGTTTGCGGCGGTGAACAGGTATGCGCCCAGCACCACGCTGAGGTACTGGAACGGGATGTAGATGTAGGTGCAGTAGCGGTAGTACTTGTCATTCTCCAGCCGGTCGGTCACCTCGTCGGGCGGGTTCTGCCCGTCGGGCCCGAAGCGTAGGTCAAGAAGCGGCAACAAGACGTAGAGCAGGATCGGTCCGATCCACAGCGGCACCTGCGCGGCGGCGTGCCAGCCGAGCTGGTTCATCCCCCAGATCAGCGGCAGCATCACCACCAAGGCCGTCGGGGCGATGAGGCCCATAAGCCACAGGTAACGCTTCTTGTCCCGCCACTCCTCGACTTCGGGCGGCCGGGGGGCTTCGGGTCCACCAGAGCCGATTTGCGTGGTCATATGCCAAACCTCCTCATGAGCCACACCACGTTGGGATTTGACAATAGAGCAGTTTGCGTCTTATGTCTAGACATATAACGCAATTTGTAAATACGCGGCGAAGCTAGTTCAACACCTCCGGGTCGCGCTCTCTCGAGCTTGCCGAAGGCCCTGCGCCGAGTGCCGGCGCCCGTAGCCGACATAAATCGCGGTTCCGGCCACCAGCCAGATCCCGAACCGGATCCAAGTCAACGCGGTGAGGTTCAGCATCAGCCACAGGCACGCGCACACTGCGGCGATCGGAAGTAACGGCACCCACGGAGCTGTGAACCCCCGCTGAAGGTCGGGTCGGGTCCGGCGCAGCACGACCACTCCGGCCGAGACGAGGATGAACGCGAACAGTGTCCCGACGTTGACCATCTCCTCAAGCTTGGTGATCGGAAACACCGACGCCGTCGTGGCCACCAACACCGCGACCAGCACCGTGACCCGGACCGGGGTGCCGCGCGAACCGGTCTTGGCCAATTGCCGCGGCACCAAGCCGTCGCGCGCCATGGCGAACAGCACGCGGCATTGCCCGAGCATCAACACCATCACCACCGTGGTAAGCCCGGCCAGCGCGCCGACGGAGATGATGCCGCTGGCCCAGTACACCCCGTTGGCCTGGAACGCGGTGGCCAGATTTGCCGGCCCGCGGCCCGGTACGGTCCGCAGTTGGGTGTATGGAACCATGCCCGACAGCACCACCGATACCGCGACGTAGAGAAGGGTCACGACCCCCAGCGACGCGAGAATCCCTCGAGGGACGTCTCGTTGAGGACGCTTGGTCTCCTCGGCCATGGTGGCCACGATGTCAAACCCGATAAACGCGAAGAACACGATCGATGCCCCGGCCAGCACGCCGTACCATCCGTAGTGGCTGCCTTGGGCTCCGGTCAGCAACGAGAAGACGGATTGATCGAGCCCGCCGCCGTGGTGCTGGACTTCGGGCTCGGGAATGAACGGCGAGTAGTTGGCGGCCCTGATGTAGAAGGCACCGACGACCACCACCAAGACGACCACCGACACCTTGATTGCGGTGACCACCGCGGAAAATCTCGACGACAATTTGGTGCCCAACGCGATCAGGGTCGCCACCAACGTGACGATCACGAGCGCACCCCAGTCGAGCTGCAGCGATCCGAGATGGCCTGTGCCATTACCGAATCCGAACACGGTGCCCAAGTAGCTGGACCAGCCTTTGGCGACCACGGCCGCACCCATCGCCAGTTCCAGCACCAGATTCCAGCCGATCACCCAGGCCAAGAACTCCCCGAAGGTGGCATAAGAGAAGGTATAGGCGCTGCCGGCCACCGGCAGCGTCGAGGCGAACTCGGCGTAGCACAGCGCGGCCAGCGCACAGGTCGCCGCCGCGATCAGAAACGATATCCAGATGGCCGGGCCGGTGATATCGCCAGCGGTCGACGCGGTAACCGTGAATATTCCGGCGCCAATCACCACCGAGACGCCGAAAACAACCAGGTCCCACCAGGTGAGGTCCTTGCGCAGCCGAGTGGTGGGCTCGTCGGTGTCGGCGATTGACTGTTCTACCGACTTCATGCGCCGTCGACCGGCCATGCACCCGTCCTCTCGCACTCGTTGTGACCGCACAGTACTGGGTACTCTGCGAGGATGACGGGTCGCGTAGGGAACCCGAAGGACCACGCCGTGGTGATCGGAGCTAGCATCGCCGGGTTGTGCGCCGCGCGGGTGCTCTCGGACTTCTACTCCACGGTGACGGTTTTCGAGCGCGACGAGTTGCCGGAAGCGCCGGCGAACCGGGCCACGGTCCCTCAAGACCGACACCTGCACATGTTGATGGCCCGCGGGGCGCAGGAATTCGACAGCCTGTTCCCCGGCCTGTTGCACGACATGGTGGCCGCGGGCGTGCCCATGCTTGAGAACCGGCCGGACTGTATCTACTTGGGCGCCGCCGGCCATGTCCTCGGGACGGGGCATACCCTGCGCAAGGAGTTCACCGCCTACGTGCCCAGCCGGCCGCACCTGGAATGGCAGCTGCGGCGACGGGTCCTGCAGCTCTCCAACGTCCAGATTGTGCGGCGCCTGGTCACCGAGCCACAGTTCGAGCGCAGGCAGCAGCGAGTGGTCGGCGTGCTGCTGGATTCCCCTGGTAGCGGCCAAGATCGGGAACGCGAAGAGTTCATAGCTGCCGACCTTGTCGTCGACGCAGCCGGCCGGGGTACCCGACTGCCGGTTTGGTTGACGCAGTGGGGATATCGGCGGCCGGCCGAAGACACCGTGGACATCGGCATCAGCTATGCCAGCCACCAATTTCGCATTCCCGACGGGCTGATCGCCGAGAAGGTGGTGGTCGCCGGCGCCTCACACGATCAGTCGCTGGGGCTAGGCATGCTGTGCTACGAGGACGGCACCTGGGTCCTCACCACCTTCGGGGTGGCCGATGCCAAACCGCCGCCGACTTTCGACGAGATGCGTGCACTCGCGGACAAACTGCTGCCGGCCCGCTTCACCGCCGCGCTGGCGCAAGCCCAACCGATCGGCTGTCCGGCGTTTCATGCTTTCCCAGCCAGCAGATGGCGTCGCTACGACAAGCTGGAACGTTTCCCGCGCGGAATCGTCCCGTTCGGCGATGCGGTGGCCAGCTTCAATCCCACCTTCGGGCAGGGCATGACGATGACCTCACTGCAAGCCGGCCACCTACGACGGGCGCTCAAAGCCCGCAACTCAGCTATGAAAGGCGACCTGGCCGCCGAACTCAATCGGGCCACCGCCAAGACCACCTATCCGGTGTGGATGATGAACGCAATCGGCGACATCAGTTTCCACCACGCCACCGCTGAGCCCCTTCCCCGATGGTGGCGCCCAGCCGGTTCGCTGTTCGACCAATTCCTCGGGGCCGCAGAAACCGATCCTGTTCTCGCCGAATGGTTTCTGCGACGGTTTTCGCTGCTGGACAGCCTGTACATGGTGCCGTCGGTACCGATCATCGGTCGCGCCATTGCTCACAATCTGCGATTGTGGCTAAAAGAGCAGCGTGAGCGTCGGCAACCCGTCACAACCCGACGGTCGCCCTGAACAGCTTGGCGGGTTGGCCGGCGGTCAGCCGGATCGGGCCGTCGTCGGCCGCCACCCAGGCGGCCGTGCCGCGCTGTAGCGTGAGCGACCCGCACTTCCCGTGCACCGTCGCCGAACCCTCGGTGCATAACAAGATCTGTGGACCGTCATGGCCGGACGACGCGTCGACCTCGTGGCCGAGGTGATCGCCGTCGAGCACCAGTAGCGTGGCCGCGAACTCATCGGTGGGCGTCTCAAAGACCAGCCCCAGCCCCTCGCGCCGGATCGGGGGCCGCAGCCGAGCCTTCGGCGTGGGGGCGAAGTCCAGCACCCGCAACAACTCGGGCACATCGACGTGCTTAGGGGTAAGTCCACCGCGTAACACGTTGTCGGAGTTGGCCATCACTTCCACACCGAAACCACGCACATAGGCGTGCAGGTTGCCGGCCGGCAGGAAGATCGCCTCCCCAGGAGCCAAGCTGATGCGGTTGAGCAACAACGCCGCCAGCACACCGGCGTCGCCGGGATAACGTTCGCCGAGTTCCAGCACTGTCTTGGCTTCGGCGCCAAATTCCGTTGCGCCGGAGCTGACGTACTGGATAGCGCCGTCCAGCACGGCAGGCACCAGCACGTCGATGTCGGGCTGGGGTGCGGTAATCCAGGTGGTGAACAGCGCACGCAAACCATCGGCATCGGACCCCTCGCTCAGCAAGTCGATGAACGGGTCGAGGTCGGATACGGCCAGCGCCCGCAGCAGCTCGGTGGTGCGAGCCGCCTCCCGGAATCCGGCCAGCGCCTCGAACGGCTGCAGCGCCACCAATAACTCTGGCTTGTGACTGGTGTCGCGGTAGTTGCGGACGGGTGAGGACACCGGAATGCCCATTCGCTCTTCCCGCAGGTAGCCCTCAACCGCCTGCTCGGCGCTCGGATGGGCCTGCAACGATAGTGGCTCGTCGGCCGCCAACACCTTGACCAAGAACGGCAACACATCGCCGAATCGCGCGCGCGACGCGGAGCCGAGCTGCCCCTCCGGATCCGCGACCAACGCTTCGAGCAACGAGGTTTGGCCATGCGGCGTCTGCAGCCAAGCCGGATCACCCGGGTGTGCACCGAACCATAGTTCGGCCTCGGGGTGAGCGGCCGGCACCGGACGCCCGGTGAATTCGGCGATAGCGGTGCGCGATCCCCAAGCGTAGGTGCGTAACGCGCCACGTAGCAGTTCCACCGGCGATCTATCCTCGCACCAGTCGCAGATACACGGCGGCCATCTCCAGCCGAACGGCCAATACCGCCCCCCCGGATCCCACGGGGGCGTCGAGCAGCTCCGGCACATCCTCAGCCGCGACCAGATAGGCGTCATCGAGCCCGGCAACCCGAGCGGCCACCACCGTCCGCTCGCCGGCCAGCGCCAGCGCCAACACCCGCAGCCGCTGCGGTGCCGGCCCATCGATTTCCTCGTCATGGAACAGCGCATCCGGCGGCGTCCCGGCACGTAGCGCCACAACCGCATCCGAAAGCCTGGTAGCGGCCACAACCTGGTTTGCGATCCGCAGCATGACCGAACTCCCATGCCGGGCCAGCGCCAGCGTCGCGGCATTGTCTCCAGCCAGGGCCAGCTGGCAACCGGAAACGCGAGCGGCAAGTGCCTTGGCCGGGTTGGTGAACACCTCTCGGCCGGCGCTGTTGCGGAGCGCCTCAGCATCCAGCTCGTCTGCCAGCGACGCCAGATCGATGCGCAGCTTGGGATCCACGGTTTGCAAGGCCGCCAGACCCGCGGCCAGGTACCGGGACAACCCGAACTCGTCAGGAACCCGCAGCCGCGGTTCCAGCACCGCGACGCGACCGGCCGTGCTGTCCCGCAGCGGACCCTCATACGGTGCCACCACGACAACCCGCGCGCCCCTGCGCACCCCGATCGCGGCGGCCCCGACCAGCGCCGGGTCGCCGGGGTCGTCGCCGGCAACGATCAGCACGTCAAGCGGCCCGACCCAGGGCGGCGCCGCACTGGCGAGCACGATCGGCTCGGCGGCCCCGGCACCTAGCGTCGAGGCCAGGATGGTCCCGGCGGTCTCAGCGGTCCCCCGGCCGGTCACCCAGATCACCGAGCGGGGACGGTCACTACCGCGCAGCAAGTCCAGTTCGCCCTCGTCGGCCGCGGCAGCGATGGCACGCACCTGTGCGCCGGCCATCGATGCGGCCCGCAGCAGGGCACCCCGGTCGGCAGCGATCAGGCCTTCGGTGTCCTCGAGATCGATCGCCCGGGCGACGTTCACGGTCCGGCCTTCGCATGTGCGCTCTGGGCAGCGATTTCAGCGCTGACCTGACGTACCACCGCGTCAACGTCCCCGACGCTGCGGCCCTCCACATTGAGCCGCAGCAACGGCTCGGTGTTTGAGCTGCGCAGGTTGAACCAGCTGTCGTCGCCTAAGTCAACGGTCACGCCATCGAGGTGATCAATACTGACAATCCGGTTGCCGAACGATTTCAACACGGCCTCCACACAGGCCGAAGAGTCGACCACGGTGAAGTTGATCTCGCCGGAGGATTCATAGCGTTGGTAGTCCGCGGTCAACTCCGACAGCGGTCTGCTCTGCTCACCGAGGGCGGCCAGCACATGCAGTGCGGCCAGCATTCCGGAATCGGCACCCCAGAAGTCACGGAAGTAATAGTGCGCCGAATGTTCACCACCGAAAATCGCCCCGGTCTCGGCCATCAGTGCCTTGATATAGGAGTGCCCAACCCGCGAACGCAGCGGCGTACCGCCGCGCTCGGCGACCAGCTCGGGCACCGCGCGGGAGGTGATCACGTTGTGGATGATGGTGGCGCCGATCTCCCGGTTGAGTTCCCGCGCGGCCACCAATGCGGTAACCGTCGACGGCGAGACCGGCTGGCCGCGTTCGTCGACCACGAAGCAGCGGTCGGCGTCGCCGTCGAAAGCAAGCCCGATATCGGCGCCGGTGTCACGCACATAGGCCTGCAGATCCACCAGGTTCGCCGGGTCCAGCGGATTGGCCTCGTGATTGGGAAACGATCCGTCGAGCTCAAAATACAAGGGCAACAAGGTGATCGAGTCGATCACCCCAAGGACCGCCGGCGCGGTGTGACCGGCCATGCCGTTGCCGGCGTCCACGGCCACCCGCAACGGACGTAGCCCCGAGGTGTCCACCAGCGATCGCAGGAACGCCCCGTAGTCGACCAGCACGTCCTGGTCGGCAATGGTTCCGGGCGTCCCGTCGTATCGTGCGACGCCGGCGATCAGGTCGTCACGGATGGCGGTCAGCCCGGTATCGGCTCCGACTGGTTTGGCGGCGGCCCGACACATCTTGATGCCGTTGTATGCCGCCGGGTTGTGGCTCGCGGTGAACATCGCTCCCGGGCAGTCCAACAGCCCCGAGGCGAAATAAAGCTGATCGGTGGACGCCAAACCAACTCGCACCACGTCGAGGCCCTGCCCGGTCACCCCGGCCGCGAACGCGTCGGCCAGCGACGGCGAACTGTCCCGCATGTCGTGACCGATCACCACTGGTCGCGCATCCTCGGTCCGCATCAACCGCGCGAATGCGGCGCCGAGATCGGTAACCAGCGACTCGTCGATCTCTTCGCCGACCAGCCCGCGTACGTCGTAAGCCTTGATAACGCGGTCCACAGCCGCGGCGGGCCAAGACATGCGCGGGCTCCTGACAACCTAGATTTTCTGCGACTCTTGGCCGCCAGCCTATCGGCCCGCGAACGACGCGGGCCGAATCGGTCTCGAACAGCATGGGAAGACTAGTCGGCGGGGTCGGGCAACACCCGTAGATGTCCGCGCCGGCGCCCGGCCCCAGGCTCGGGCGGCGCAAGCACGCCACCCCCGGTGGGCGCTCCGGTCGCCGCAGCGGGAAAATCGTCGAAACCATGCAGTGGCGCGCCATTTCCGCCTGGATGATGCCGGCGCCCCGCGCTCGGGCCACCCTCGCGCACCGCGTCCGCCAGGGCCACCAGGTCGTCCTCGTCGGGGTGGCTGGGCAGCGGCCCGGCGTGACGCACGAGTTCCCACCCGCGCGGTGCAGTGATGCGACCGGCATGGCCGACACACAGATCCCACGAATGGGGCTCCCGCGCAGTGGCAAGCGGACCGATCACCGCCGTCGAGTCCGAGTAGACGAACGTCAACGTCGCCACTGCATAGTGCGGACACCCGGGCCGGCAGCAGCGACGGGGTACGTTCACGACCGAAAGGCTATCGTGCACCAACGCCGCCGAAGCGCCGGACACGCGCATCCGTCCACGCCGCGATGTTTAACCGTTACCATCGGCGCGTGAGCGATTCCCGCAGCTCCTCGTGGAGCCGTCGGTCGCGGGGCGGGTCGGTAGCGCGGCGAGCAATCCGGCGGGGCCGCGAGATGCGCGGGCCACTGCTGCCGCCGACAGTCCCGGGGTGGCGCAGCCGGGCCGAGCGGTTCGACATGGCAGTGCTGGAAGCCTACGAACCCATCGAGCGACGCTGGCAGGAGCGGGTGTCGCAGCTGGACATCGCGGTCGACGAGATCCCGAGGATCGCAGCCAAAGATCCCGAAAGTGTGCAGTGGCCGCCGGAAGTCATCGCCGACGGACCGATCGCGCTGGCCCGGCTCATCCCGGCCGGCGTGGACGTCCGCGGAAATGCGACGCGCGCGCGAATCGTCTTGTTTCGCAAACCAATTGAACGACGGGCCAAGGACACCGAGGAACTTGGTGAATTGCTGCACGAAATCCTGGTGGCCCAGGTGGCCATCTACCTGGACGTCGACCCATCCGTCATCGACCCGACGATCGACGACTAGTTCGCGCCGCCGACTCCGGCGGCCGGGTCAGATGATCCCGCGTTTGAGGCGGCGGCGCTCGCGTTCGGAAAGACCACCCCAGATGCCGAACCGCTCGTCATGAGCCAGGGCGTACTCCAGACACTCGTGCCGCACCTCGCAGCCCATGCAAATCTTCTTGGCCTCACGCGTGGAGCCGCCCTTCTCCGGGAAGAACGCTTCGGGATCCGTTTGCGCACATAGCGCACGGTCCTGCCATTGGTCGGTGGCTTCCGGCGGCAGAGGTTCCTCGAATGGCGCCGGCGCCTCGGGAACCAAACTCAGATGCGGTCGCAAAACTGCCGTTGCTGATGCGGTAGCCGATCCGGTAGTGGTATGCGGTGTGCCTCCCATTACACCCCGAAGGTGTTCATAGGACATGCCTCCGCCTCCTCACTCGATAGATAGTGAAATGGTTTCCCACTGTTTTGATGTACAGTTAACCCAATTCGAACAAGTGATCGAATCTCGGTCTGCGACACCGAAACCGGCCGGCCAACCGCGAAATGACACTGATGTGATTAGACACAAGTTGGGGACGCGGGTCAAGTGTGCCGGCGCATTTCCATATCATCTCGTAATAAAATTTCCGCGGTTCTGTTGTGGTTGGGTCCCGGCGTGTCGAGCGTGACTCGTAACCAACGTTTGGTGATGGGCGCCGGGAGGTACTGTCCTGCGATGTGAAGGTCACCGTTCTGGCCGGTGGAGTCGGCGGCGCCCGCTTCCTGCTCGGGGTCCAGCAGCTGCTCGGCCTGGGCCAGTTTGCTGCCAATTCTGCCCACTCGGACGCCGACCACCAACTGAGCGCTGTCGTCAACGTCGGCGACGACGCCTGGATCCACGGGCTGCGTGTCTGCCCGGATCTGGACACCTGCATGTATACCCTGGGCGGCGGGGTGGACCCCCAGCGCGGCTGGGGCCAGCGTGACGAAACTTGGCACGCCATGCAGGAACTGGTGCGCTATGGCGTGCAGCCCGACTGGTTCGAGCTCGGGGACCGCGATCTGGCCACCCATCTGGTGCGCACCCAGATGCTGCAGGCCGGCTACCCCCTGTCACAGATCACCGAGGCCCTATGCGATCGCTGGCAACCGGGCGCCCGCTTGCTGCCTGCCACCGACGACCGTTGCGAAACCCATGTAGTGATCACCGACCCGGTCGACGAAAGCCGCAAGGCGATCCATTTTCAGGAGTGGTGGGTGCGCTACCGTGCCCAGGTGCCGACGCACAGCTTTGCTTTTGTCGGCGCTGAAAAGTCCAGCGCTGCAACCGAAGCGATCGCCGCCCTGGCCGACGCCGACATCATCATGCTGGCGCCGTCTAATCCGGTGGTCAGCATCGGCGCCATCCTGGCCGTCCCCGGGATTCGCGCGGCGTTGCGGGAAGCAACCGCACCGATCGTCGGCTACTCGCCGATCATCGGCGAAAAGCCGTTGCGCGGCATGGCCGATACGTGCCTTTCGGTTATCGGGGTGGATTCCACCGCGGCCGCTGTGGGCCGGCACTACGGCGCGCGGTGCGCCACCGGGATACTGGACTGCTGGCTGGTGCACGACGGCGACCACGCTGAGATTGACGGGGTGACGGTGCGGTCGGTGCCGCTGCTGATGACCGACCCGAACGCGACGGCTGAGATGGTTCGCGCCGGGTGCGACCTTGCGGGAGTGGTAGCTTGACCGGCCCCGAACATGGCTCCGCCTCGACCATCGAGATCCTGCCCGTCATCGGGCTGCCCGAATTCCGTCCCGGCGACGATCTGAGCGCCGCCGTCGCCGCGGCGGCACCGTGGCTACGCGACGGTGACGTCGTGGTGGTTACCAGCAAGGTGGTGTCCAAATGCGAGGGCCGGCTGGTTCCGGCTCCCGAAGACCCCGAGCAAAGAGACCGATTGCGCCGCAAGCTGATCGAGGATGAGGCAGTGCGCGTGTTGGCGCGCAAGGACCGCACGTTGATCACCGAGAATCGACTCGGGCTGGTTCAGGCGGCCGCCGGCGTGGACGGATCCAACGTCGGCCGGTCCGAGTTAGCGCTGCTGCCGGTCGATCCTGACGCCAGTGCCGCAACCTTGCGCGCCGGGCTGCGCGAGCGGCTCGGCGTCACCGTCGCCGTGGTCATCACCGACACCATGGGACGCGCCTGGCGCAACGGCCAGACCGATGCCGCAGTCGGCGCTGCCGGTCTGGCGGTGCTGCGCAACTATGCCGGTGTCCGCGACCCATACGGCAATGAGTTGGTGGTCACCGAGGTCGCAGTCGCCGACGAGATCGCCGCGGCCGCCGACTTGGTCAAAGGCAAACTGACCGCGACGCCGGTGGCGGTGGTGCGTGGGTTCGGCGTGTCCGACGACGGCTCGACAGCCCGGCAACTGCTGCGGCCGGGCGCCAACGACCTGTTCTGGCTCGGGACCGCCGAAGCGCTCGAGCTGGGTCGCCAGCAAGCCCAACTGTTGCGCAGGTCCGTTCGCCGGTTTAGCACCGATCCGGTGCCGGGCGACCTCGTCGAGGCTGCGGTCGCCGAGGCCCTCACCGCGCCAGCCCCACATCACACCCGGCCGACCCGATTCGTGTGGCTGCAGACACCGGCCATCCGCGCGCGGCTGCTAGATCGGATGAAAGACAAGTGGCGGTCTGATCTCACCAGTGACGGCTTGCCCGCCGACGCGATAGAACGCCGGGTGGCACGCGGCCAGATCCTCTATGACGCACCCGAAGTCGTCATACCGATGCTGGTGCCCGACGGAGCACACAGCTACCCCGATGCCGCCCGCACCGACGCCGAGCACACCATGTTCACGGTCGCCGTCGGAGCGGCCGTACAAGCCTTGCTGGTCGCGCTGGCCGTGCGCGGGCTGGGCAGTTGCTGGATCGGCTCGACGATCTTTGCCGCTGACCTGGTCCGCGACGAGCTGGACCTGCCAGTCGACTGGGAGCCGTTGGGCGCCATCGCGATCGGATATGCCGACGAGCCGTCCGGGTTGCGCGACCCGGTGCCTGCCGCCGATTTGCTGATCCTGAAGTGACATTCGCTCTAGCGACGATAGGCTACCCAGACATGGCGGTCCTGCAGCCGATGCCAACCATCAACCTCCCGACGGATCAATTCACCGCGTTCGGTCAAAAGTGGCTCCTCGGCTCGAAATTCTCCAAGAAGGACGACAGGACTTAGGCGCCGTGATAGATGCCGCTGTGGGCGGCGCACTGTCGGTGATGCTCGGCAACATCCCATTGGTGGTTCCGAACGCCAACCAGCTGTAACCTTCCCAAGCGCCGACGTGTACCGCTGCTATCCGGCCCGATTCCAGGGACAGCCACCCCATGCAACCTAGTCATCCGACGCGCCCTGGTGCGGTCATCAGATATGTCGGTAGCTCCCTTGATACTTGTCCCATGACGACGTTCGCCGGCAAAACGGCTGCGTCCGCTGACAAGGTGCGCGGGGGCTACTACACGCCGCCGGCGGTGGCCCGATTCCTTGCCCACTGGGTTCACCAGGCGGGGCCGAAGATCCTCGAACCATCCTGCGGCGATGGCCGAATCCTGCGCGAACTCTCCGCCATCACAGACCACGCGCACGGTGTGGAACTCGTTGCGCGCGAGGCGAAAAAGTCGCGGGACTTCGCGTCCGTCGACACTGAGAACCTTTTTACCTGGCTGCACAAGACCCAACTCGGCAGCTGGGATGGCGTTGCCGGCAACCCGCCCTACATCCGCTTCGGAAACTGGGCATCCGAACAACGGGATCCGGCACTCGAATTGATGCGGCGTGTGGGCCTACGACCGACCAAACTGACCAATGCCTGGGTCCCGTTTGTCGTGGCGAGCACGACGCTAGCGCGTGACGGCGGCCGAGTGGGCCTGGTGGTCCCGGCGGAATTGCTTCAAGTCACCTACGCGGCGCAGCTACGCGAATTCCTGCTGAGCCGCTATCGGGAGATCACCCTGGTTACCTTCGAGCGGCTGGTGTTCGACGGAATCCTGCAGGAAGTTGTGCTGTTCTGCGGCGTCGTCGGTCCCGGTCCTGCACACATACGCACCGTCAGGCTCGGCGATGCGAACGATCTGAACGCGCTGGGGGACAAGGACTTCACCAATGAGTCAGCGCCGGCGCTTCTCCACGAAAAGGAGAAGTGGACCAAGTACTTCCTCGACCCCGCTCAAATCCGGCTACTGCGAGGACTCAAACAGTCCGCCACTATGATCAGGCTCGGCGAACTGGCCGACGTGGATGTGGGCATCGTGACCGGCCGCAACAGCTTCTTCACGTTCACCGATGCCAAGGCACAAGCGCTGGGATTGCGAGCGCACTGCGTTCCCCTGGTCTCTCGCAGCGCCCAACTCAGCGGGCTGATCTATGACGAGGATTGCCGGGCATGCGATGTCGCCGGCAACCACCGAACGTGGCTACTCGACGCCGCGGACTATCCAACCGATCCAGCTCTCGTCGCTCACATCACCGCGGGTGAAGCGGCCGGCGTCCACCTCGGCTACAAGTGCTCGATCCGCAAGCCATGGTGGAGCACACCATCGCTGTGGATGCCCGACCTCTTTATGCTGCGCCAGATCCACTTCGCCCCGCGGCTGACCGTCAACGCTGCCGCGGCGACCAGCACCGATACCGTGCACCGGGTCCGGCTCGACCCGAACGTCGATCCGGCAACTCTTGCCGCGGTGTTCCACAACAGCGCGACATTCGCGTTCGCCGAGATCATGGGCCGCAGTTATGGGGGCGGCATCTTGGAGTTGGAGCCTAGGGAAGCCGAGCAACTACCTATGCCACCGCCGGCGTACGGGAGCGCAGAACTTGCCCAGGATGTTGATCTCCTGCTGAAAGCAAACGAGATCGACAAGGCGCTCGACGTCGTGGACCGTCACGTTCTGATCGACGGGCTCGGCTTGTCGCCGCGCCTGGTCGCAGGTTGCCGAGCGGCATGGCTCACGCTCCGCGACCGCAGGACCAAGCGCGGATCTCGGCGATAACCGCGGCGGGTGAGCGCCTCGCGTGCCCGGCCAACGATGTCGATCTCGGCGCAAGAAGCTCAAACGTCGGACGAGTAACGGATCCCGCCGTCGGGAAGAAAGACACCGGGCCATACCCGGGCACCACTTAACAACTCGCAGCGCGCGCCGATGTCGGCCCCGTCGCCGATCACACCGTCGCGGATCAACGCCCGCGGTCCGATGCGAGCACCGAAGCCGATGATCGAACGCTCGATCACGCACCCGGCCTCCACCCGGACACCATCGAAGATGACCGCGCCGTCCAATCTGGTGCCGGGGCCGATTTCGGCACCACGCCCCACGACGGTGCCGCCAATCAGCAACGCACCGGGAGATACCGCCGCACCGTCGTGCACCAACTGCTCACCGCGGTGACCACGCAAGGCCGGAGACGGGGCGATGCCGCGCACCAGATCCGCCGATCCGCGAACGAAGTCTTCCGGTGTGCCCATGTCCCGCCAATAGCTGGCATCGACATAGCCGTAGATCTTGCAGTCGCCGTCGGCGAGCAAGGCCGGGAACACCTCGCGTTCCACCGAAACCTCCCGGCCCTGCGGAATCCGGTCGATGACGTTGCGTTCGAAGACATAGCAGCCGGCATTGATCTGGTCGGTCGGCGGATCCTCCGTCTTCTCCAGAAAGGCGACTACGCGGTCCTCCTCGTCGGTGGGTACGCAGCCGAATGCCCGCGGGTCGCCCACCCGCACCAGTTGCAGCGTGACATCGGCTCGATTGCTTCGGTGGAAGTCCAGCAGTTGGGCCAGATCCGCGCCCGAGAGCACATCGCCGTTAAACACCATCGCGGTGTCGTTGCGCAGCTTGCCGGCAACGTTGGCGATGCCGCCGCCAGTCCCCAAGGGATGCTCCTCGGTCACGTATTCGATCTGTAGGCCCAGTGCGGACCCGTCGCCGAACTCCGCTTCGAAGACTGCGGGTTTGTAGGACGTACCCAGGATCACGTGCTCGATGCCCGCTGCGGCGATCCGCGACAGCAGATGGGTGAGGAACGGCAGTCCGGCGGTAGGCAGCATTGGCTTGGGCGCCGACAGCGTCAACGGCCGCAGTCGGGTACCCTTGCCACCGACCAGGACCACCGCATCGACTTGGTGAGTTGCCAACTCAGTGCCGCCCTTCTACCAGCTTCAGTTTCCGTCTGCGGGACCTGCGCAGTGAACTGCGCACCATGAGGTGGGAACGCAGCGCCAGTGATCCCCGCAGGGTCCAGCGCAGCGGAGCCCGCCACCAACCAGAATGTCGGTCGGCTAAGAAGATATAGGTGCTTTTGTGATGGGCGGCCAGATGGCTTGCCGGGTCGCGACCCGTCGAATGCGCCTTGTGGTGCAGAACCTCGGCTGACGGCACATACACCGACAGCCAACCGGCTTTGCCAAGCCGGTCGCCAAGGTCGACGTCCTCCATGTACATGAAGTAACGTTCGTCGAATCCGCCGACCTGGCCAAACGCCGACCGGCGCACCAGTAGGCAAGACCCCGACAACCAACCCACCGGCCGTTCACTGGGCTCCAGCCGCTCCTGCCGGTAGGCCGTCGTCCACGGATTGCGCGGCCAGAACGGCCCGAGCACTGCGTGCATGCCGCCGCGGATCAGGCTGGGCATCTGCCGCGCCGACGGGTACACCGACCCGTCGGGGTCCCGAATCAGCGGGCCCAGCGCGCCCGCGCGGGGCCAGCGGGAGGCGGCGTCCAGTAGTGCATCGATACTGCCCGGGCCCCATTGCACGTCCGGGTTGGCCACGATCACCCAGTCATCGACCCAGGGTTCGCCGGCATCGCCCGCCATTTCACCGAGCTGGGCGATCGTCCGATTCACCGCGGTTCCGTACCCGAGGTTGGCCCCTGTGGGCAGCAGCCGCACGTTGGGGTAGCGCTGCACCGCGGCCTGCGGGGTGCCGTCGGTGGAGCCGTTGTCTGCCAACAGCACGCTGACCGGCCGCTCGGTGGCCAGCGACAACGACGCCAGGAACCGCTCTAGATGGGGCCCCGGCGAGTAGGTCACCGCTACCACCGGCAGGACGTCAGTCACGCGTTGAGGGTAACCGTCGATCGATCGAAGTTGAGTTCGCAGGTGCTGCCAGCGCCGTGGCCAGTGCGCTGCGCCAGTGCCGTAGCGGCGTCAAGCCCGCCAGCGCCCACTGCCTGCTCGACAGCGCGGAATAGCTCGGACGCGGCGCGGGCCGCGGAAACTGCGCGCTGCTGACCGGACGCACCCGCTGTGGGTCGGCACCGCATTCTTCGAACACCGCGCGGGCTTGACCGAACCGGGAGACCACGCCCTCGTTAGCGGCGTGCAACACGCGTCCGCGCACGCCCGCGTCGGCCAACGCCAGCAGCGCCTCGGCCAGGTCGGCGACGTAGGTCGGCGACCCGGTCTGGTCGTCGACCACATCCACCCGACCGTGTCCGGCGGCCAGCCGGCGCATGACGGCGACGAAATCCTTGCCGGTCCCGCCGGTGTAGACCCAGGCGGTCCGTACCACGGCAGCCTCCGGGAACGCTGCCAGCACAGCCTGCTCGCCGGCGAGTTTGCTGCGGGCATACACGCCCTGCGGCGCGGTTTCATCGGTGGGCTCGTAGGGCCGGGGCTCGACGCCGCCGAAGTCGCCATCGAATACGTAGTCGGTGGAGACGTGGATTAACCGAGCACCCACACGAGCGCACGCACGGGCGAGGTGTTGCGGGCCAGTGGCATTGACCGCATAGGCGACTGCCTCGTTGCTCTCGGCGCCGTCGACGTCGGTGTAGGCGGCGCAATTGATCACCACGTCACCGTGTCGGATGATCCGCTCGGCCGCAGCGGGGTCGGTGATATCCCACTGCGAGGAAGTCAGCGCCAGCATATCGCGGCCTTCCCGGGCGGCCTGTGCCGTCAGATGGCTGCCCAGCTGCCCGCCCGCACCGGTGATGACTAGCCTTTCTGACCTGCCCGCCATGTGTTTGAGTCTGGCACGCCTCGGGCACGCCGGGGTTGGCTACCCGACAGGGCGCCGTTACACAAGTAGTCTAGTGTGATGTCTGCGCAACGTGTGGTTCGTACGGTTCGTACCGCTCGGGCTATTTCCACGGCACTGGCCGTCGCGATCGTCCTTGGCACCGGGGTGGCGTGGAGCAGTGTCCGGTCGTTCGAAGACGGCATCTTCCACATGTCGGCGCCCTCGCTGGGGCACGGCGGCGACGACGGCGCGATCGACATTTTGCTGGTCGGCCTGGACAGCCGTACCGACGCGCACGGCAACCCGTTGAGCGCCGAGGAATTGGCGACATTGCACGCCGGCGACGAGGAAGCCACCAACACCGACACCATCATCCTGATCCGGGTACCCAACAACGGAAAGTCGGCGACCGCAATCTCTATACCGCGGGACTCCTACGTCGCGGCTCCCGGTCTGGGTAAGACCAAGATCAACGGCGTCTACGGGCAAACCAGAGAGACCAAGCGGGCCGGCCTGGTCCAAGCCGGTGCCTCGCCGACCGAAGCGGCCGCCGCCGGCACCGAGGCCGGGCGTGAGGCGTTGATCAAGACGGTCGCCGATCTGACCGGCGTCACCGTCGACCACTACGCCGAGATCGGGCTGCTCGGTTTCGCGTTGATCGCCGACGCACTCGGCGGCGTCGACGTCTGCCTCAAAGAGCCTGTATACGAACCACTTTCGGGTGCCGATTTTCCAGCCGGGCGGCAAAAGCTCAACGGTCCGCAAGCGCTCAGCTTCGTTCGCCAGCGGCATGATCTGCCCCGCGGCGACCTGGACCGGGTGGTACGTCAGCAGGCGGTGATGGCGGCGTTGGCCCACCGGGTCATCTCCGGACAGACGCTATCCAGCCCCGCCACGCTGAAGCGGTTGGAGCAGGCCGTGCAGCGCTCGGTGGTGCTGTCCTCCGGGTGGGACATCATGGATTTCGTCCGCCAATTGCAGAAGCTGGCCGGCGGTAACGTTGCCTTCGCCACCATCCCGGTGCTCGACGGCGCCGGCTGGAGCGACGACGGCATGCAAAGCGTGGTGCGGGTGGATCCGCGTCAGGTGCAGGACTGGGTCGTCGGCCTGCTGCACGAGCAGGACCAGGGCAAGACCGACGAGCTGGCCTACACACCCGCCAAGACCACGGCCAACGTGGTCAACGACACCGATATCAACGGGCTTGCGGCAGCGGTGTCAAAGGTGTTGAGCTCCAAGGGGTTTACCACCGGATCCGTCGGCAACAACGACGGCGACCACGTGCCTGGCAGCCAGGTGCGGGCCGCAAAGGCCGACGACCTGGGCGCACAGCAGGTCGCCAAGGAACTGGGCGGGTTGCCGGTGGTCGCCGATGCGTCAATCGCGCCTGGGTCGGTGCGGGTGGTGCTGGCCAACGACTACAGCGGTCCGGGCTCCGGGCTGGGGGGTAGTGATCCGAACGGCGTCGTATCGCCGGCCCGCGCGTTCAACCTCGGGTCCGCCGACGACACGACTCCCCCGCCGTCGCCAATCCTTACCGCCGGCTCCGACGCGCCGGAGTGCATCAACTGACCACACCGACCACCCTGAGCGGGGCGATCCTGGATCCGATGCTGCGCGCCGACCCGGTCGGCCCGCGCATCACCTACTATGACGATGCCACCGGTGAGCGCATCGAGCTATCCGCGGTGACACTGGCTAACTGGGCCGCCAAGACCGGCAACCTGTTGCGCGACGAGCTGGCGGCCGGACCCGCCAGCCGAGTCGCGATCCTATTACCGGCCCATTGGCAGACCGCGGCGGTGTTGTTCGGCGTGTGGTGGATCGGTGCGCAAGCGATACTCGACGATTCTCCCGCCGATGTGGCACTGTGCACCGCCGACCGTCTGGCCGAAGCCGACGCCGTCGTCAACAGCGCGGCGGTAGCCGGCGAGGTAGCCGTGCTGTCGCTGGATCCATTCGGTCGACCGGCAACCGGCCTGCCGGTCGGCGTCACCGACTATGCGACCGCGGTGCGGGTACACGGCGACCAGATAGTTCCCGAACACAACCCCGGTCCGGTGCTTGCCGGTAGATCCGTCGAGCAGATCCTGCGCGACTGCGCGGCGTCCGCGGCCGCCAGGGGTTTGACGGCGGCGGATCGGGTGCTGTCCACCGCTTCCTGGGCCGGACCCGATGAGTTGGTGGACGGCCTGCTGGCGATCCTGGCCGCCGGTGCGTCGTTGGTGCAGGTGGCCAATCCCGATCCGGCGATGCTGCAGCGCAGGATTGCGACCGAAAAGGTCACCCGCGTCCTGTGACGCAGGCCGCGTCCAGCAGGCGAAGGCATCAGAGCAATACATATTGATATCGCGATATATAGATGTTAATGTCACTGCAACGAGCTGCCGCTGCAATTACAGACCCGGAAGAAAGGTACAGGCAATGGCGATACAAGTGTTCTTGGCGAAGGCGACAACGACGGTGATCACCGGCTTGGCCGGCGTGACCGCCTACGAGATCTTAAAAAAGGCCGCGGCCAAAGCGCCGCTTCGTCAGACCGCGGTATCGGCAGCAGCGCTGGGTCTGCGCGGAACCCGCAAGGCCGAGGAAGCCGCGGAATCGGCCCGCCTAAAGGTGGCCGACGTGATGGCCGAGGCTCGTGAGCGCATCGGCGAGGAATCGCCCACTCCAGCGATCAGCGACCTGCACGACCACGACCACTGAGCGCCTCGCCATGACCCTGGAAGTGGTATCGGACGCGGCCGGACGCATGCGGGTCAAAGTCGACTGGGTCCGTTGCGATTCCCGGCGCGCGGTCGCGGTCGAAGAGGCCGTTGCCAAGCAGAACGGTGTGCGCGTCGTGCACGCCTACCCGCGCACCGGGTCCGTGGTCGTGTGGTATTCACCCAGACGCGCCGACCGCGCGGCGGTGCTGGCGGCGATCAAGGGCGCCGCGCACGTCGCCGCCGAACTGATCCCCGCGCGTGCGCCGCACTCGGCCGAGATCCGCAACACCGACGTGCTCCGGATGGTCATCGGCGGGGTGGCACTGGCCTTGCTCGGGGTGCGCCGCTACGTGTTCGCGCGGCCACCGCTGCTCGGAACCACCGGGCGGACGGTGGCCACCGGTGTCACCATTTTCACCGGGTATCCGTTCCTGCGTGGCGCGCTGCGCTCGCTGCGCTCCGGAAAGGCCGGCACCGATGCCCTGGTCTCCGCGGCGACGGTGGCAAGCCTCATCCTGCGCGAGAACGTGGTCGCACTCACCGTCCTGTGGTTGCTCAACATCGGTGAGTACCTGCAGGATCTGACGCTGCGGCGGACCCGGCGGGCCATCTCGGAGCTGCTGCGCGGCAACCAGGACACGGCCTGGGTGCGCCTCACCGATCCTTCTGCAGGCTCCGACGCGGCCACCGAAATCCAGGTCCCGATCGACACCGTGCAGATCGGTGACGAGGTGGTGGTCCACGAGCACGTCGCGATACCGGTCGACGGTGAGGTGGTCGACGGCGAAGCGATCGTCAATCAGTCCGCGATCACCGGGGAAAACCTGCCGGTCAGCGTCGTGGTCGGAACGCGCGTGCACGCCGGTTCGGTCGTGGTGCGCGGACGCGTGGTGGTGCGCGCCCACGCGGTAGGCAACCAAACCACCATCGGTCGCATCATTAGCAGGGTCGAAGAGGCTCAGCTCGACCGGGCACCCATCCAGACGGTGGGCGAGAACTTCTCCCGCCGCTTCGTTCCCACCTCGTTCATCGTCTCGGCCATCGCGTTGCTGATCACCGGCGACGTGCGGCGCGCGATGACCATGTTGTTGATCGCATGCCCGTGCGCGGTGGGACTGTCCACCCCGACCGCGATCAGCGCAGCGATCGGCAACGGCGCGCGCCGTGGCATCCTGATCAAGGGCGGATCCCACCTCGAGCAGGCGGGCCGCGTCGACGCCATCGTGTTCGACAAGACCGGGACGTTGACCGTGGGCCGCCCCGTGGTCACCAATATCGTTGCCATGCATAAAGATTGGGAGCCCGAGCAAGTGCTGGCCTATGCCGCCAGCTCGGAGATCCACTCACGTCATCCGCTGGCCGAGGCGGTGATCCGCTCGACGGAGGAACGCCGCATCAGCATCCCACCACACGAGGAGTGCGAGGTGCTGGTCGGCCTGGGCATGCGGACCTGGGCCGACGGTCGGACCCTGCTGCTGGGCAGTCCGTCGTTGCTGCGCGCCGAAAAAGTTCGGGTGTCCAAGAAGGCGTCGGAGTGGGTCGACAAGCTGCGCCGCCAGGCGGAGACCCCGCTGCTGCTCGCGGTGGACGGCACGCTGGTCGGCCTGATCAGCCTGCGCGACGAGGTGCGTCCGGAGGCGGCCCAGGTGCTGACGAAGCTGCGGGCCAATGGGATTCGCCGGATCGTCATGCTCACCGGCGACCACCCGGAGATCGCCCAGGTTGTCGCCGACGAACTGGGGATTGATGAGTGGCGCGCCGAGGTCATGCCGGAGGACAAGCTCGCGGCGGTGCGCGAGCTGCAGGACGACGGCTACGTCGTCGGGATGGTCGGCGACGGCATCAACGACGCCCCGGCGCTGGCCGCCGCCGATATCGGGATCGCCATGGGCCTTGCCGGAACCGACGTCGCCGTCGAGACCGCCGATGTCGCGCTGGCCAACGACGACCTGCACCGCCTGCTCGACGTTGGGGACCTGGGCGAGCGGGCAGTGGATGTAATCCGGCAGAACTACGGCATGTCCATCGCCGTCAACGCGGCCGGGCTGCTGATCGGCGCGGGCGGTGCGCTCTCGCCGGTGCTGGCGGCGATCCTGCACAACGCGTCGTCGGTGGCGGTGGTGGCCAACAGTTCCCGGTTGATCCGCTACCGCCTGGACCGCTAGCAGCCGCAGCCGTGACCACGCCAGGTGCGGATGCCCTGCCAGACCGCGATACCGGCGATGGCCAGCCCGATCGCGGGGTCAATCCACCAGCCGTTCGACCACACGGCAGTGATCGCCAGCCCAAGCAGAACCGCGGCGGCCTGAGCAGCACACAGGTAGTTCTGGGTGCCCTCGCCCGCGGTGGCCCCCGATCCCAGCCGCTCACCCACTCGGTGGTTGGCCCAGCCCAGGACCGGCATCAGCAGCAGGGCGATGGCCGTCAGTCCGATGCCGATCACCGAGGTCTCGGCACGATGCTCGCCGGCTAGGTGGCGGATGGATTCGGCAACGAGGTAGGGGGCCGTCAGCCAAAAAGACACCGCAACTCCACGCTGTGCGCGGTGCTCCGCGGTCGCGGACCAAGTGCGGTCGCCGGTGAACCGCCAGAGCACCATCGCGCTGGCCAGGCCCTCGGATCCGCCACCCAGCGCCCACCCGGTCAACGCGACGGATCCGACCGCAATACCCTGCCACAGCCCCACGGCACCTTCGGTGAGCAATACCGCCAGGCTGACCCACGCCAGCCAGCGGGCCCACCGAACGTTCCGCTGCCATTCGGCCTCTCGCGCCACCGACACGGGCGAATCCAGCGTGGATTCATCGCGGTGTTCCGTCGTCGTCTCCATCCCGACGATGGTAGAGGCAAGACATGCCGGGCGGTCGCCGCGGCGTCGCGAACCCGTATGGTTCAGGGAGGATGCCGCACGCCAGGGAAGGTCACCACCGATGCCGACCAGCAACCCCGCCAAACCACTTGACGGGTTTCGGGTATTGGATTTCACCCAGAACGTGGCCGGGCCGCTGGCCGGGCAGGTGCTGGTCGACCTGGGGGCTGAAGTCATCAAGGTGGAGGCGCCCGGCGGTGAAGCGGCCCGTCAGATCACCTCGGTGTTACCCGGACGCCCGCCCCTGGCCACCTACTTTCTGCCCAACAATCGTGGCAAGAAGTCGGTGACGGTGGACCTAACCACCGAGCAGGCCAAGCAGCAGATGCTGCGGCTCGCGGACACCGCCGACGTTGTCTTGGAGGCGTTTCGGCCCGGCACCATGGAAAAGCTGGGCCTAGGCCCTGATGACTTGCGCTCTCGTAACCCCAACCTGATCTACGCGCGCCTAACCGCTTACGGCGGCAACGGCCCGCACGGCAGCCGGCCGGGAATCGACCTGGTGGTGGCCGCCGAGGCCGGCATGACCACCGGAATGCCCACGCCTGAGGGCAAGCCACAGATCATCCCATTTCAGCTCGTCGACAACGCCAGCGGTCACGTGCTGGCCCAGGCCGTGCTGGCCGCGCTGCTGCACCGCGAGCGGAACGGGGTGGCCGACGTCGTCCAGGTCGCGATGTACGACGTCGCGGTGGGACTACAAGCCAACCAGCTGATGATGCATCTCAATCGGGCCGCTAGCGACCAGCCGAAGCCTGAACCGGCACCGAAGGCCAAGCGGCGCAAGGGAGTCGGCTTCGCTACCCAGCCATCGGACGCGTTTCGCACCGCCGATGGGTACATCGTCATCAGCGCATATGTGCCCAAACACTGGCAGAAGCTGTGCTACCTCATCGGCCGGCCTGACCTCGTTGAAGATCAACGATTTGCCGAACAACGCTCCCGGTCGATCAACTACGCCGAGTTGACCGCCGAGTTGGAATTGGCACTGGCCAGCAAGACCGCCACCGAATGGGTCCAGTTGCTGCAGGCAAACGGCCTCATGGCCTGCCTCGCCCATACCTGGAAACAGGTCGTCGACACCCCCCTTTTCGCCGAGAACGACCTCACCCTGGAAGTCGGTCGCGGGGCGGACACCATCACGGTGATCCGCACACCGGCGCGCTACGCCAGCTTCCGCGCGGTCGTCACCGATCCCCCGCCCACCGCCGGCGAACACAATGCCGTGTTTCTGGCCCGGCCCTGACGCTGTGACCATTCCGAGGAGTCAACACATGAGCACCGCAGTCAACAGCTGCACCGAGGCGCCCGCATCGCGATCACAGTGGATGCTGGCTAATCTGCGGCACGATGTTCCCGCATCACTTGTCGTCTTCCTTGTTGCGTTGCCACTTTCGCTGGGGATCGCGATCGCCTCCGGGGCCCCGATAATCGCCGGTGTGATCGCCGCCGTCGTAGGCGGCATTGTCGCCGGGGCGGTCGGTGGGTCGCCGGTTCAGGTCAGCGGCCCGGCCGCGGGTCTGACCGTGGTGGTCGCCGAGCTGATCGATGAGCTCGGTTGGCCGATGCTGTGTCTGATGACGATCGCCGCGGGTGCACTGCAGATCGTGTTCGGCCTAAGTCGGATGGCGCGCGCCGCGCTGGCCATCGCCCCGGTCGTGGTGCACGCCATGCTGGCCGGCATCGGTATCACCATCGCGCTGCAGCAAATTCATGTTCTGCTCGGTGGTACGTCGCACAGCTCGGCGTGGCGGAACATCGTAGCGTTGCCGGACGGCATCCTCCATCACGAACTGCACGAAGTGATCGTCGGCGGGACGGTTATCGCGATCCTGTTGATGTGGTCAAAGCTGCCCGCCAAGGTGCGTATCATTCCCGGCCCACTGGTAGCCATCGCGGGCGCGACCGTGCTTGCGTTGCTACCCGTGCTACAAACCGAACGAATCGACCTGCAGGGCAACTTCTTCGACGCGATTGGCTTGCCCAAACTTGCCGAAATGTCCCCGGGAGGACAGCCGTGGTCTCATGAGATCAGCGCCATCGCGCTCGGTGTCCTCACCATTGCGCTGATCGCAAGCGTCGAATCGCTGCTGTCGGCGGTCGGTGTCGACAAGCTGCATCACGGCCCGCGCACCGACTTCAACCGGGAGATGGTCGGGCAGGGCAGCGCGAACGTGGTGTCCGGATTGCTCGGCGGGCTGCCCATCACCGGTGTCATCGTGCGCAGCTCGGCCAACGTGGCCGCCGGCGCCCGAACCCGGATGTCGACGATCCTGCACGGAGTGTGGATCCTGCTGTTTGCGTCACTGTTCACCAACCTGGTGGAACTGATTCCCAAGGCGGCGCTGGCCGGCCTGCTCATCGTGATCGGTGCCCAGCTGGTCAAGCTGGCGCACATCAAACTAGCTTGGCGCACAGGAAATTTCGTAATCTACGCCATCACCATCGTGTGTGTGGTGTTCCTCAATCTGCTGGAAGGCGTGGCCATCGGGCTGGTCGTGGCGATCGTATTCCTGTTGGTGCGGGTGGTACGCGCGCCCGTCGAGGTCAAGCCGGTCGGCGGCGAGCAGTCCAAGCGATGGCGGGTCGATATCGACGGCACGTTGAGCTTCCTGCTGCTGCCCCGCCTGACCACGGTGCTCTCGAAGCTGCCGGAAGGGTCGGAGGTGACGTTAAACCTGAACGCAGACTACATCGACGACTCCGTTTCCGAGGCCATCTCCGATTGGCGGCGCGCCCACGAGACGAGGGGCGGAGTGGTAGCGATCGTGGAAACGTCGCCGGCCAAACTGCACCACGCACACGCCCGACCACCGAAGCGCCACTTCGCGTCTGATCCGATTGGACTGGTTCCGTGGCGATCAGCGCGCGGCAAAGACCGCGGCAGCGCTTCGGTTCTCGACCGCATCGACGAGTATCACCGCAATGGCGCGGCCGTGCTGCACCCGCATATCGCCGGGCTGACCGATTCACAGGACCCGTATGAGCTGTTCCTCACCTGTGCCGACTCGCGGATTCTGCCGAACGTCATCACCGCCAGCGGCCCCGGCGACCTGTACACCGTCCGCAACCTCGGCAACCTGGTGCCGACCGATCCGGACGACCGATCGGTTGACGCGGCACTCGACTTCGCCGTCAACCAGCTCGGCGTCAGCTCGGTTGTCGTCTGCGGACATTCGTCGTGTGCTGCGATGACGGCGCTCCTGGAAGACGACCCGGCCAACACGACGACTCCCATGATGCGTTGGCTCGAGAATGCCCACGACAGCCTGGTGGTGTTCCGCAATCACCACCCGGCACGCCGCAGCGCCGAATCCGCCGGTTACCCCGAAGCCGACCAGCTGAGCATCGTAAACGTTGCCGTTCAGGTGGAAAGGCTGACCCGCCACCCGATCTTGGCGACCGCGGTCGCCGCTGCTGATCTACAGGTCATCGGCATATTCTTCGACATCTCGACCGCCCGGGTATACGAGGTGGGTCCGAACGGCATCATCTGCCCGGACGAGCCGGCCGACCGCCCCGTCGACCACGAATCAGCGCAGTAGCGCCCGCGACATCACTACCCGCTGAATCTGATTGGTGCCCTCATAGATCTGGGTGATCTTGGCGTCGCGCATAAACCGCTCGACCGGGAAGTCGGTGGTGTAGCCGGCGCCGCCGAACAGTTGTACGGCATCGGTGGTGACCTCCATCGCGACGTCGGAGGCGAAGCACTTCGAGGCCGCCGAAATGAAGCCCAGATCCGGCTCACCGCGTTCGGCGCGGGCGGCGGCGGAGTAAACCATCAGCCGAGCCGCCTCCACCTTCATCGCCATGTCGGCCAGCATGAACTGCACGGCCTGAAACGTACTGATCGACTCACCGAACTGCTTGCGGTCCTTGGTGTAGGCGATGGCAGCATCCAGCGCGCCCTGGGCGATACCCACGGCCTGCGCGCCAATCGTGGGACGGGTGTGGTCCAACGTGGCCAGCGCGGTCTTGAAACCGGTACCGGGCTCACCGATGATGCGATCGCCGGGGATGCGGCAGTTCTCGAAGTACAGCTCGGTGGTCGGTGACCCCTTGATCCCGAGCTTGCGTTCTTTCGGACCGACGGTGAACCCCTCGTCGTCCTTGTGCACCATGAACGCCGAGATGCCGTTGGCGCCCCGGTCGGGATCGGTCACCGCCATCACCGTGTACCAGGTCGACTTGCCGCCGTTGGTGATCCAGCACTTGGCGCCGTTGAGAATCCAGTGATCCCCATCGGCCTTGGCCCGCGTCCGCATGGACGCCGCGTCACTGCCGGCCTCGCGTTCACTCAATGCATAGGAAGCCATCGCCCCTTCGGCGGCCAACGCCGGCAGCACCTGCTTCTTCAGCTCCTCGGAGCCCCGCAGGATCAGGCCCATGGTGCCCAGCTTGTTGACCGCGGGGATCAACGACGCGGACGCGTCGACGCGGGCCACCTCTTCGATCACGATGCAGGTAGCTACCGAGTCGGCACCCTGACCGCCGTACTCCTCCGGAATGTGGACGGCGTTGAAACCGGAGGAATTGAGCGCCACTAGCGCTTCTTCGGGGAACCGCGCCTTCTCGTCCACCTCGGCGGCATGCGGAGCGATCTCCTTTTCCGCCAAAGCCCGTATCGCCGATCGCATTTCGTCGTGTTCCTCGGGCAGCTTGAACAGATCGAACGACGGGTTTCCGGCCCATCCAACCATCTTGGAGCCCTCCTAATCTCCGTGCTAGTCGCGGGTTAACTTACCCGCAAGCCGCTGCAGTTCCGCATCCTTGGCCGCCACGACGTCGGCCAGCCGGTCCTGGAATGCGACGATCCGGGCCCTCAGCTGGGGGTTGGCGGCTCCCAGCATCCGCACCGCCAGCAGTCCGGCATTACGGGCGCCCCCGATGGACACCGTGGCCACCGGAACCCCGGCCGGCATTTGCACGATCGACAGCAGGGAGTCAAGGCCGTCCAGCCTGCCCAGCGGTACCGGCACCCCGATCACCGGCAGCGGCGTCGCGGCGGCGACCATACCGGGCAAGTGCGCGGCCCCGCCCGCTCCGGCGATGATCACCTCGAGACCGCGCTCGGCCGCGCCGCGCGCATAACTGAACATCGCCTCAGGGGTGCGATGGGCCGAAACAACCCGAACCTCGGCCGGAATGTCGAACTCGGCCAGCGCCGCCGCAGCGTCGGCCATCACCGGCCAGTCGCTGTCGCTGCCCATGATCACCCCGACCCGGGGCCGCTCGCCGGCAGGAGTCATAGGCGCCGCTCCTCCTCATCGCTTCGTCCCCCGCACGCGGGTGGTACCCCCACTGCATCGTCGCTGGCGCGGTGTGGGTCCCATCCGTCAGTCCACCGCCCATGGGACAACCAGTGTGCCGCCAGCTCAGCGCGTTCACACAACTGGGCGACATCGGAGCCAAGGAAGTTGATATGCCCCACCTTGCGACCGGGTCGCTCGGCCTTGCCGTAGAGGTGAACCCGGGCGTCGGGCATTCGCGCAAACAGATGGTGCAGCCGCTCGTCGACGCTCATGGCCGGCGGCTGCGCGGCGCCGAGCACATTGGCCATCACCGTCACGGGCACCACGGCGTCGCTGTCGCCGAGCGGGTAGTCCAAGACCGCGCGCAGATGCTGCTCGAACTGGCTGGTGCGCGCCCCGTCGATGGTCCAGTGCCCGGAATTATGTGGCCGCATCGCGAGCTCGTTGACCAGCAACGCCCCGTCGGTCGTCTCGAACAGCTCGACGGCGAGCACGCCGACCACACCGAGTTCGTCGGCCAGCTGCAACGCCAACCGTTGCGCCGCGGTGGCCAGGTCGTCGGGCAGCGCCGGCGCCGGCGCGATCACCAGCACACACGTGCCGTCACGTTGCACCGTCTGGACCACCGGCCACGCCGCACCCTGGCCGAACGGCGAACGCGCCACCAGTGCCGACAGCTCGCGGCGCAGGTCCACCCGTTCCTCGACCAGCACCGCCACGCCGTCAGCCAGGCATTCGCGAGCGAAATCACGGGCATCCGCCACATCACGTGCCATCCGAACGCCCCGGCCGTCGTAACCCCCGCGCACTGCCTTGACCACGATCGGGGCGTCGACACGTGCGGCGAAGACGTCGATTTCGTCGGGGTCTTTGATGCCCGCGTAGCGGGGCACGGCGACGCCTGCTGCAGCCAGACGCTGCCGCATGACGAGTTTGTCCTGGGCGTGCACCAGCGCCTGCGGCGACGGTGCGACATTGACGCCATCGGCGACTAGCTTCTCCAACAGCTCGTTCGGGACGTGCTCGTGGTCAAAGGTCAGCACGTCGGCGCCGGCCGCAACGCGGCGCAAGGCGGCAAGATCGGTGTGCGAGCCGATCACCACGTTGGGGGTGACCTGCGCGGCAGGGTCATCTGCCGAGGTGACCAATACACGGAGGTTCTGCCCCAGCGCGATGGCAGCCTGATGGGTCATCCGGGCCAGCTGACCGCCACCGACCATCGCAACGAGGGGGGCAATGAACGAGGTGACCGCCGGGGTGCGTGAGCTCGCCACGGCCATCATGGTGTCACGGCATCTGACCGGCGTACTTGCCGGCCACGGCAGCCAAACCGTTACGTATCATTTTGCGTCGATTTTGTGTTCGTCCGTACACTCACTTGTTGTGTCCTTTGCCGATGCCACCATCGCGCGCCTTCCCGGGGTGGTCCAGCCCTATGCGCAGCGCCACCATGAGCTGATCAAATTTGCCATCGTCGGCGGCACCACATTCATCATCGACACAGCAATTTTCTACACCCTCAAGCTGACGGTTCTCGAACCCAAGCCGGTGACCGCGAAGGTGATCGCCGGCATCGTCGCCGTCATCGCGTCCTACGTGTTGAACAGGGAGTGGAGCTTCCGCGACCGCGGCGGTCGCGAGCGCCACCATGAGGCGCTGCTGTTCTTTGCGTTCAGCGGCGTGGGAGTGCTGCTGAGCATGGCGCCGTTGTGGTTTTCCAGCTACATCCTGCAGCTACGGGTGCCAACGGTGTCACTGACCATGGAAAACATCGCCGACTTCATCTCGGCCTACATTATTGGCAACTTGCTGCAAATGGCGTTCCGCTTCTGGGCGTTTCGGCGCTGGGTGTTCCCCGACGAGTTCGCCCGCAACCCCGACAAGGCCCTGGAATCCGCCCTTACCGCGGGCGGCATCGCCGAAGTCTTCGAGGACGTCTTGGAGGGCGGCTTCGAGGACGGCAACGTCACCCTGCTGCGGGCCTGGCGTAACCGGGCCAACCGGTTCGCTCAGCTGGGCGACTCGTCGGAGCCCAGGGTGTCGAAAACCTCGTGATACAGCAACGCATGCACCTCCCGCAGGCGCGGAATGTTGTAGAACTCGAGCGGATCTTGTGACGCGGACTCGATAATCAACGTCCCGGTGCGAAAAATCCGCTCGAAGATCCGGTCCCGGAACTCCACGCTGTTGATCCGTGCTAGCGGTATGTCGATCCCGCTGCGGGTCAGCACACCATGCCGGAACATCACCCGCCGGTTGGTCACCACGAAATGTGTGGTCAGCCAGCTCAGGAATGGCCACAGCGTGAGCCAGCCGACGATCACCAACCAGATCCCCCAGATGACCGCGTGAATCACGTTCTTAGCGATCTGCTGCCAAGGTGTCGAGTTGACGAATCCGGACCCGAACGCCGCCAACCCGGTCAGCAAGACCAGCACCACGACGGGCCAGATTAAGCGATTCCAGTGCGGATGGCGGTGCAGAACGACCTGCTCGCCAGCGGCCAGGACATTCTCCGGATAGCTCATGCCCGCGACCTTAATCTTTTGGGGACGCCAGCTCCGCGCGAGTTAACGCAAATGCACCACGTCGCCCGCTGAAACAACTACCGTTCGACCGCCGACGTCCAGACACAGCCGACCCTGGTCATCGATGTCACGCGCGATCCCGACGACGTCCTGGCCACCGGGGAGCTCGACGCGCACGCGCGACCCAATGGTCAGGCTGCGAGCACGGTAGTCGGCCGCCAGTTGTGGGTTGGCGTTGCGCCACTGGATGATCCGAGCTTCGAGCTCGCGCAACAGCCTGCTGGCTATGCGGTTGCGGTCCGGTGCCGCCACTCCGAGGTCCAGCAATGAGGTCGCGTCGGGATCAACCTCTTCGGGGGCCTGGGTGACGTTGAGTCCCACACCGAGTACCACAAACGGCTGCGCGACCTCGGCCAGGATGCCGGCTAACTTGCCACCCCGGGCCAGCACGTCATTGGGCCACTTGAGGCCCGTTTCGGCCGGCGGGACTGCAATCAGGGGGGCCACCGAATCGAGCACCGCCAGACCCGCGGCCAGTGACAGCCAGCCCCACGCTTGCACCGGGACGTCGACCACACGCACACCGACCGACAGGATGATCTGCGCTCGGGCAGTGGCCGCCCAGCCGCGGCTATGACGCCCCCGCCCAGCGGTCTGATGCTCGGCGATCAACACCACCCCGTCGATATCGGCCCCGGATGCCGCCCGGGCCAGCAAGTCGGCGTTGGTGGAACCGGTTTGGGCCACGACGTCAAGTTGGCGCCACCCGGATCCAGCACCGATCAGCTGGTCGCGCAGTGAGCGTTCGTCCAAAGGCGGCCTGAGCCGATCGCGGTCGGTCACCGCCCCAGCCTAAGGAAGTAGTGTGCGGCAGCCGATAACATCGACTCCCATGACAAGCGTTACCGACCGCTCGGCTCATTCCGCAGAGCGGTCCACCGAGCACACCATCGACATCCACACCACCGCGGGCAAGCTGGCGGAGCTGCACAAACGCAGGGAAGAGTCGCTGCACCCCGTCGGTGAGGATGCCGTCGAAAAAGTACACGCCAAGGGCAAGCTGACGGCTCGCGAGCGTATCTACGCGTTGCTGGATGAGGATTCGTTCGTCGAGCTGGACGCGCTGGCCAAACACCGCAGCACCAACTTCAATCTCGGTGAAAAACGCCCGCTCGGCGACGGCGTGGTCACCGGCTACGGCACCATCGACGGGCGCGACGTGTGCATCTTCAGCCAGGACGCCACGGTGTTTGGCGGCAGCCTTGGCGAGGTGTACGGCGAGAAAATCGTCAAGGTCCAGGAACTGGCGATCAAGACCGGCCGTCCGCTCATCGGCATCAACGACGGTGCTGGCGCGCGCATCCAGGAAGGTGTCGTCTCGCTGGGCCTGTACAGCCGTATCTTTCGCAACAACATCCTGGCCTCCGGCGTCATCCCGCAAATCTCGTTGATCATGGGAGCCGCCGCCGGTGGGCACGTCTACTCCCCCGCCCTGACCGACTTCGTGATCATGGTCGATCAGACCAGCCAGATGTTCATCACCGGGCCCGACGTCATCAAGACCGTCACCGGCGAGGAAGTCACCATGGAAGAACTCGGCGGCGCCCACACCCACATGGCCAAGTCGGGTACGGCACACTACGCCGCATCGGGCGAACAGGACGCCTTCGACTACGTTCGCGAGCTGCTGAGCTACCTGCCGCCCAACAACTCCACCGACGCGCCCCGATACCAAGCCGCAGCCCCGACAGGGCCCATCGAGGAGAACCTCACCGACGAGGACCTCGAATTGGATACGCTGATCCCGGACTCGCCCAACCAGCCCTATGACATGCACGAGGTGATCACCCGGCTCCTCGACGACGAATTCCTGGAGATACAGGCCGGTTACGCCCAAAACATCGTGGTGGGGTTCGGGCGCATCGACGGCCGGCCAGTCGGCATTGTCGCCAACCAGCCGACACACTTCGCCGGCTGCCTGGATATCAACGCCTCGGAGAAAGCGGCCCGGTTTGTGCGGACCTGCGACTGCTTCAATATCCCCATCGTCATGCTGGTGGACGTCCCGGGCTTCCTGCCGGGCACCGACCAGGAATACAACGGCATCATCCGGCGCGGCGCCAAGCTGCTCTACGCCTACGGCGAGGCCACCGTGCCAAAGATCACGGTCATCACCCGCAAGGCCTACGGCGGTGCGTACTGCGTTATGGGCTCCAAAGACATGGGCTGCGACGTCAACCTGGCGTGGCCGACCGCGCAGATCGCGGTGATGGGCGCCTCCGGCGCAGTGGGCTTCGTGTACCGCCAGCAGCTGGCCGAGGCCGCCGCCAACGGCGAGGACATCGACAAGCTGCGGCTGCGGCTCCAGCAGGAGTACGAGGACACACTGGTCAACCCGTACGTGGCCGCCGAACGCGGATACGTCGACGCGGTGATCCCGCCGTCGCATACTCGCGGCTACATCGGGACCGCGCTGCGGCTGCTGGAACGCAAGATCGCGCAGCTGCCGCCCAAAAAGCATGGGAACGTGCCCCTGTGAGTCGAGTGAGCGGAACGAACCTGTGAGTCGAGTGAGCGGAACGAACGAAGTGAGTGACGGGAACGAGACGAACAATCCGGCAGAAGTGAGTGACGGGAACGAGACGAACAATCCGGCAGAAGTGAGTGACGGGAACGAGACGAACAATCCGGCCCCTGTGAGTCGAGTGAGCGGAACGAACGAAGTGAGTGACGGGAACGAGACGAACAATCCGGCCCCTGTGACCGAGAAGCCGCTGCATCCGCACGAGCCCCACATCGAGATACTGCGGGGACAACCCACCGATCAGGAGCTGGCCGCGTTGATCGCGGTGCTGGGCAGTATCAGCGGTTCAACCCCGCCCGCGCAACCCGAGCCCACCCGGTGGGGGCTGCCGGTCGACCAGTTGCGGTACCCCGTCTTCAGTTGGCAGCGCATCACACTGCAAGAAATGACGCACATGCGCCGATGACCCGGCTGGTGCTCGGGTCCGCCTCCCCTGGCCGGCTCAAAGTCCTTCGTGATGCCGGCATTGAGCCGCTGGTCATCGCCTCGCACGTCGACGAGGATGTCGTCATCGCGGCGCTGGGGCCGGACGCGGTCCCGAGCGATGTGGTGTGCGTACTGGCCGCGGCAAAGGCCGCGCAGGTCGCGACCACGCTGACCGGAACGCAACGCATTGTGGCCGCGGATTGCGTTGTCGTTGCCTGTGATTCGATGCTCTACATCGAAGGCAGGCTACTCGGCAAGCCAGCGTCAATCGACGAGGCGCGCGAGCAGTGGCGGTCGATGGCGGGCCGGGCCGGCCAACTCTATACGGGCCACGGTGTTATCCGGTTGCAGGACAACAAATCCGTGTACCGTGCTGCTGAAACAGCAATAACCACAGTATATTTCGGAACACCTTCGGCCTCCGATCTGGAGGCTTACCTGGCCAGTGGGGAGTCGCTGCGGGTCGCGGGTGGATTCACCCTGGACGGTCTGGGCGGCTGGTTCATCGACGGCGTGCAGGGCAATCCGTCGAATGTGATCGGCTTGAGCCTGCCGTTGCTGCGGTCGCTCGTGCAGCGATGCGGGCTGTCCGTCGCCGCACTGTGGGCAGGAAATGCGGGCGGCCCAGCGCACAAGCAGCAGTAGCTTCGGACTGGGCCAGGTCGCCAGCGGTAGGCTCGATGATGTGCCGCTTCCCGCAGACCCTAGCCCCACCTTGTCGGCCTACGCCCATCCCGAACGGCTCGTGACCGCCGACTGGTTGTCGGCACACATGGGCGCGCCGGGCCTGGCGATCGTCGAATCCGACGAGGACGTCTTGCTCTACGACGTCGGCCATATTCCCGGCGCCGTCAAGATCGACTGGCACACCGACCTCAACGACCCACGGGTGCGCGACTACATCAACGGCGAGCAGTTCGCCGAATTGATGGACCGCAAGGGCATCGCCCGCGATGACACCGTGGTGATCTATGGCGACAAGAGCAATTGGTGGGCCGCCTATGCGTTGTGGGTGTTCACGCTGTTCGGTCACGCCGACGTGCGACTCCTCAACGGCGGCCGTGACCTCTGGCTCGCCGAGCGCCGGGAAACCACCTTGGACGTCCCGACCAAGACCTGCACCGGTTATCCCGTCGTGCAGCGCAACGATGCACCCATCCGCGCATTCAGAGACGACGTGCTGGCCATCCTGGGCGCTCAGCCGCTGATCGACGTACGCTCTCCCGAGGAGTACACCGGCAAGCGCACCCATATGCCCGATTACCCCGAGGAAGGGGCGCTGCGGGCCGGTCACATCCCCACGGCGGTGCACATTCCGTGGGGGAAGGCCGCCGACGAAAGTGGACGGTTTCGCAGCCGCGAGGAATTGGAACGGCTCTATGACTTCATAAACCCGGACGACCAAACCGTCGTCTATTGCCGCATCGGTGAACGCTCCAGCCATACCTGGTTCGTGCTCACACACCTGCTGGGCAAGGCAGATGTACGGAACTACGACGGCTCGTGGACCGAGTGGGGCAACGCCGTGCGAGTGCCGATCGTCGCGGGCGAAGAACCAGGAGTGGTACCCGTCGTATGACCGCGCCCGCGAGCCTGCCCGCGCCGCTAGCAGAGGTGGTATCCGACTTCGCCGAAGTCCAGGGTCAAGACAAGCTGAGGCTGTTGCTGGAATTCGCCAACGAGCTGCCGGCGCTTCCGTCGCACCTGGCCGAGTCCGCTATGGAGCCGGTCCCCGAGTGCCAGTCTCCGCTGTTTTTGCACGTCGACGCGAGTGACCCCAACCGGGTGCGCCTGCATTTCAGCGCGCCGGCCGAAGCGCCAACCACGCGCGGGTTCGCCTCGATCCTGGCCGCCGGCCTAGACGAGCAACCGGCCGCCGACATCTTGGCGGTGCCCGAGGATTTCTACACCGAGCTGGGTCTGGCTGCCTTGATCAGCCCACTGCGGTTGCGGGGAATGTCGGCGATGCTGGCCCGGATCAAGCGCCGGCTGCGCGAAGCGGACTGAATCGAGGAACCGCGTGAGCGGGTCAGCGGCGCGACGCTTAAACTTCCCCCGACAAGACTTGTAAGAAAATCTCTTAGAGACGAAGAATCAGCCCGACAGGAGGCGCAGTGGCTAGTCACGCCGGCTCGAGGATCGCTCGGATCTCTAAGGTTCTCGTCGCCAATCGCGGCGAGATCGCAGTGCGGGTGATCCGGGCGGCCCGCGACGCCGGCCTGCCCAGCGTGGCGGTGTACGCCGAACCCGACGCCGAGTCCCCGCATGTTCGGCTGGCCGACGAGGCGTTCGCGCTGGGCGGCCAGACCTCGGCGGAGTCCTATCTGGACTTCGCCAAGATCCTCGACGCGGCAGCCAAGTCCGGGGCCAACGCCATCCACCCCGGCTACGGCTTCCTAGCGGAAAATGCCGACTTCGCCCAGGCGGTGATCGACGCCGGCCTGATCTGGATCGGCCCCAGCCCGCAGTCGATCCGCGACCTGGGCGACAAGGTCACGGCCCGTCACATCGCGGCCCGCGCTCAGGCGCCCCTGGTGCCGGGTACCCCCGATCCGGTCAAAGGCGCCGACGAGGTGGTGGCATTCGCCGAGGAGTACGGCCTGCCGATCGCGATCAAGGCCGCCCACGGCGGCGGCGGCAAGGGCATGAAGGTGGCCCGCACCATCGACGAGATTCCGGAGCTGTACGAGTCGGCGGTGCGCGAGGCCACGGCCGCGTTCGGCCGCGGTGAGTGCTACGTGGAGCGCTATCTCGACAAGCCGCGCCACGTCGAAGCACAGGTGATCGCCGACCAGCACGGCAACGTCGTCGTCGCCGGCACCCGGGACTGCTCGCTGCAGCGCCGCTACCAGAAGCTGGTCGAGGAGGCGCCCGCACCGTTCCTGACCGACTTTCAACGCAAAGAGATCCACGACTCGGCCAAACGGATTTGCAAAGAGGCCCATTACCACGGCGCCGGCACCGTCGAATACCTGGTCGGTCAGGACGGCTTGATCTCGTTCTTGGAGGTCAACACGCGCCTTCAGGTAGAACACCCGGTCACCGAGGAAACCGCGGGCATCGACTTGGTGCTGCAGCAATTCCGGATCGCCAACGGCGAAAAGCTGGACATCACCGAGGATCCCACCCCGCGCGGGCACGCCATCGAATTCCGGATCAACGGCGAGGACGCGGGGCGTAACTTCCTACCGGCGCCCGGGCCGGTGACAAAGTTCCACCCGCCGTCCGGCCCCGGTGTGCGGGTGGACTCCGGTGTCGAGACCGGCTCGGTGATCGGCGGCCAGTTCGACTCGATGCTGGCCAAGCTGATCGTGCACGGTGCCGACCGCGCCGAGGCGCTGGCGCGGGCCCGGCGCGCGCTGAACGAGTTCGGTGTCGAAGGCCTGGCGACGGTCATCCCGTTTCACCGCGCCGTGGTGTCCGACCCGGCATTCATCGGCGACGCGAACGGCTTTTCGGTACATACCCGCTGGATCGAGACCGAGTGGAATAACACCATCGAGCCCTTTACCGACGGCGAACCTCTCGACGAGGACGCCCGGCCGCGTCAGAAGGTGGTCGTCGAAATCGACGGTCGCCGCGTCGAAGTCTCGCTGCCGGCTGATCTCGCGCTGTCCAATGGCGGCGGTTGCGACCCGGTCGGTGTCATCCGGCGCAAGCCCAAGCCGCGCAAGCGGGGTGCGCACACCGGCGCGGCGGCCTCCGGTGACGCGGTGACCGCGCCTATGCAGGGCACCGTAGTTAAGTTCGCGGTCGAAGAAGGGCAAGAGGTCGTGGCCGGCGACCTAGTGGTGGTCCTCGAGGCGATGAAGATGGAAAACCCGGTCACCGCGCATAAGGATGGCACCATCACCGGGCTGGCGGTCGAGGCGGGCGCGGCCATCACCCAGGGCACGGTGCTCGCCGAGATCAAGTAAGCCCGGCGGCTACTCCAACTGATCCCGTAGCCGTGCCAATGACTTGGCCAGCAGCCGCGACACGTGCATCTGTGAGATACCGACGCGCTCGGCGATCTGCGTTTGGGTCATCGAGTCGAAGAACCTGAGCACCAAGACCGTTCGTTCCCGCTCGGGCAACGCCTCGAGCAACGGACGAAGCACCTCCCGATTCTCGATCTGGTCAAGACCCGCATCCACGTCGCCCAGGGTGTCTGTGATTGCGCGGGCATCGTCGTCGCTGCCGCCACCGCTGTCGATGGACAAGGTGTGGTAGGAACTACCCGCCAGCAAACCTTCGATAACCTCAGCGCGGTCCATCCCGAGCTCCGCGGCGAGCTCCGATGCCGACGGCGCCCGCCCGAGCCGCTGCGACAAATCGGCGGTGGCGGTACCTAGCCGCAGATGCAGTTCCTTGAGACGCCGGGGAACCTTGACCGACCAGCTGTTGTCGCGGAAGTGTCGTCGGACCTCGCCCATGATGGTAGGAACCGCGAAGGAGACGAAGTCCGACCCGGTCTTCACGTCGAAGCGAACCGCGGCGTTGACCAGCCCGACCCGCGCGACCTGAATAAGGTCGTCACGCGGTTCGCCGCGACCCTCGAACCGCCGCGCGATGTGATCGGCCAGCGGCAAGCACCGCTGAACGATCTTGTCCCGGTGCCGCTGGAATTCCGGTGAGCCGGCAGGCAAACCAACCAGCTCGCGAAACATCTCCGGAACGTCGGCGTATTCGTTAGCTCGCGATGCAGAACCGCCGGCAGCGCGCGCCGTCACCTGCTGGATGCCGCCCGTCGGGCGGTCAACGTGATGCCGAAGACACTGCCGGCTACATCGGGCTGGCGACCGTCGTGGAAGGTCTGGACGTCGTCGGCCAGCGCGGTCAGGACATGCCAGCTAAAGCTGCCCGGTGCCACCACGTCGTGGGTGTCGCAGGCAGCAGAAGCCTCCACCACAACTTCGTCTTTTCGCGGATCGACCACCAGGCGCAGGGTGGCATCCGGCAAGGCCGAGCGAATCAACCGGGTGCACACCTCGTCCACCGCCAACCTCAGGTCGGCCACGGCGTCGAAATCCAGGTCCTCGAAGGTGCCGATGGCGCCGACCAGGGTGCGCAGCAGCGCCAGGTTCTCCAGGCGGGCAGCAACGTTCAGCTCGACGGCGCGGACACCGCGTTGGCGCCCCTTGGTGGGTAAATCCGAGTCGGCCATGCACCCTCCCGGCAAGCTTCGATCGACAGTACTCCCGCCTTGGGTCTGGTCTTCGAGCTGGTCGGTCATGGTCGGACCTGCTGGTAGTGGGGATCTAACGCAACATGGTCGGGATTCATCATGGTGTACCCGTGATACCCATTCGCAGCTGCCGGTGAAACCCCGCGATGCCGGGATTTCCAGCCGCACTAGGATGTCTAGCCGGCCAGCCGCTGCCGCCGGACTTCGGGATGTTCGGTATACCAGCGATCGGCAATCTTGCGTATCCGCCGATGCTCGAACGCTAGCCACGCCAAACCAACCACTGTGACGACAATCGCCACCACACCAAAGGTCATGCCCTCGGCGTGATGTCCGGTGCCGAAAGCCGCAAGAGCTCCGACGCCGCCGACGACACCGGCCACAATCAACAGATACCCAGGCCAATGCACCACGTCGATCAGCGACTCGCCGGCAAGCGGCCGCGTCGTCCGCAAGTGGTCGACGGGGTCACGATAGGTGTCGCCCATGGCCTCCTCCGTTTCCGTCCTATTCCGCCATTTCTGCCCATTACCAGGCACTACCATCAACGGTAGAACTCGTCGAACGGGTTGTGGAGGGATCTGACCCATTTATTTGTTGACCGCGGCCGACCTGGCCGACGGCTCACGGTGCCATGACCGGGCCGGCGATCGGTGGGACGCCTATGCAGAGCGTCAGCACCATCAGCGTCAACAAAAACCAGCCGGCTCCGTGCCATCCCCACCAGGTACCTTCCGCACGCCATACCCGGTAGGTGCGCAGAAACGCCCACAGCCCGGCCGCACACAGGATCAGCGGGCCCCCCAGCGCCAGCAGGATCCGCTGGGGCGGGCCGCAGGCCGCGGTGTCGACGCCGCTGCACGTGCTGACCAACAACGCTCCCATAATGAGGAAACCGACCCCGACGACAGCGGCCACAACAGCAAACCGAATCGCCGAGTGCACCTCGCTGTCATCCCGGCCTAGCCGATCGCCGCGTGACGGCCCACCTACTTCGTGCATCGGCGAATCTCCATCCCGCTCTTGGCGGCTGCCTTACGTCACCACCGGTAACGCGCTGCGCACCGCGGCTATCGCGGCGTCGATCTCGGCGGTTGAAACCGTCAGCGGTGGACGGAATCGCACGGTGTCTGCACCGGCCGGCAACACAATCACCGCACGTTGCCACAGCTGGCGGATCAACTCGTCACGGTCGGCGGTGGTCGGCAGGCTAAACGCACACATCAGCCCGCGGCCGCGCGGATCGAGAACCACTGCCGGGAAGTCCGCGGCGAGTTCGTCAAGCCGGGCGCGCAGATACTTACCGTGCTGCACCGCCCGCTCGAACAGGCCCTCGGCTTCGATGACCTCCAAGATGCGGCGGGCGCGCACCATGTCGGTAAGATTGCCACCCCATGTCGAGTTGAGCCGTGATGGGACCGCGAACACATTGTCGGCGACCTCGTCCACCCGCCGACCGGCCATCACTCCGCATACCTGCGTCTTCTTGCCGAACGCCACGATGTCGGGTGCGACATCCAACTGCTGGTATGCCCAGGCGGTTCCGGTCAACCCGCAGCCGGTCTGTACTTCGTCGAAGATCAGCAGTGCATCAAACTCGTCGCACAGCTCGCGCATCGCAGCGAAAAACTCCGGGCGGAAATGGCGGTCGCCACCCTCGCCCTGGATGGGTTCGGCCACAAAACACGCGATGTCGTGCGGGCGGGTCTCGAATGCCGCGCGGGCCTGGCGTAGCGCCTCGGCCTCTAGCGCGGCCATAGCGGGCTCATCCAGGCCGGGCCGCATGTACGGCGCATCGATGCGTGGCCAGTCGAATTTCGGGAACCGGGCGGTAATGGTCGGCTTGGTGTTGGTCAGCGACAGGGTATAGCCGCTGCGGCCGTGAAATGCCCCGCGCAGGTGGAGCACTTGAGTGCCCAGCGCCGGGTCGATCCCATGGGCTTGGTTGTGCCGACTCTTCCAGTCGAACGCGGCTTTGAGCGCGTTCTCCACCGCCAGGGCGCCCCCTTCGACGAAGAACAGATGCGGCAGCGCCGGGTCGCCCAAGACACGGGCGAAGGTCTCGACGAAGCGGGCCATCGCCACCGAGTACACGTCGGAATTGCTGGGCTTGTTCAGCGCGCCCTGCATGAGTTCGGCATGGAACTCCCGGTCGTCCACCAGCGCCGGGGGATTCATACCCAGTGCCGAGGAGGCAACGAATGTGAACATGTCCAGGTAGCGCCGACCCGTTATAGCGTCGACCAGATATGAACCGCCCGAACGGGTCAGATCGAGCACTATGTCCAGACCGTCGACCAGCATGCTGCGCCCTAGCACCTCATGAACCCGGTCTGGTGTTGTTGGTCTACCGGCAAGAGCGACGGACTTCACGACGGCGGCCATGACGCTATGATAGCAGGATTTACGGAATATTGATATTTATGCTGGAAACATTATGGTATATGCTGCCTATCGCTGTAAAAAGTGTTCAGAATGATCGTGCTTCGCGTCCGCACGTTCGCCGTTGTCCGGATCCGTTGCAACAGGTCCTCGAGCGCCCGTGCGGACGCGACGCGCACCAGCAAGACGTAGCTCTCTTCGCCGGCCACCGAGTAACAGGACTCGACCTCCTCGATATGTTCTAGGCGCGCGGGGGCATCATCTGGTTGAGACGGATCAAGAGGAGTGATAGCCACGAACGCCGACAACAAATCCCCAACCGCCTCGGGATTGATTCGCGCCGAATATCCCTGGACCACACCACGAGACTCCAGCCGGCGCACTCGCGATTGGACCGCCGAGACCGACAGCCCGGCTCGCGTGGCCAACTCTGACAGCGTCGCACGTCCGTCGGCGGCCAGTTCGCGCACCAGGATCCGATCGATATCGTCGAGCGCCTCGTTCATGGCCGGAGACTATCGCAACGGCAGTGCCGCATGAGCCGCTCGAAAAGACTGCAGACTGGCCAGCTGCGCGCGCGCTTCGCCGCCGGGTTGTCAGCCATGTACGCCGCTGAGGTGCCCGCCTACGGCACGCTGGTCGAGGTATGCGCACAAGTCAACTCCGATTACCTGACCCGGCATCGGCGAGCCGAGCGGCTGGGGTCGCTTCAGCGCGTCACCGCCGAGCGCCACGGCGCCATCCGAGTGGGCAACCCGGCCGAACTCGCTGCGGTCGCCGACCTGTTCGCCGCGTTCGGGATGCTGCCGGTCGGCTACTACGATCTGCGCACCGCTGAGTCACCAATTCCAGTGGTGTCCACCGCATTTCGCCCAATCGATGCGAACGAGCTGGCACACAACCCGTTTCGGGTGTTCACCTCGATGCTGGCCATCGAGGATCGGCGGTACTTCGATGCCGACCTACGCACCCGAGTGCAGACCTTCCTCGCGCGCCGGCAACTCTTTGACCCCGCGTTGCTCGCCCAGGCGCGGGCAATCGCGGCTGACGGCGGCTGCGATGCCGACGACGCACCGGCTTTCGTCGCCGCGGCGGTGGCCGCGTTTGCGCTGTCGCGGGAACCGGTCGAGAAATCCTGGTACGACGAGTTGTCCAGGGTGTCGGCGGTGGCCGCTGATATCGCTGGAGTCGGCTCCACACACATCAACCATCTGACGCCTCGGGTGCTCGACATAGACGATCTGTACCGTCGGATGACCGAGCGCGGCATCACCATGATCGACACCATCCAAGGCCCTCCCCGCACCGACGGACCCGATGTGTTGTTGCGGCAAACCTCATTTCGCGCGCTGGCCGAACCACGCATGTTTCGCGACGAGGACGGTACCGTGACGCCGGGAATCCTGCGGGTGCGGTTCGGTGAGGTCGAGGCGCGCGGTGTCGCGCTGACCCCGCGAGGGCGCGAACGCTACGAAGCCGCGATGGCGGCCGCAGATCCGGCCGCGGTCTGGGCCACTCACTTTCCCTCGACGGATGCGGAGATGGCCGCTCAAGGCTTGGCCTACTACCGAGGTGGTGACCCGTCAGCGCCGATCGTCTACGAAGACTTCCTGCCCGCTTCGGCCGCGGGCATCTTCCGCTCCAACCTGGATCGCGACTCGCAAACCGGTGACGGACCCGACGATGCCGGCTACAACGTCGATTGGTTGGCCGGGGCAATCGGCCGACACATTCACGACCCGTATGCGCTCTATGACGCGCTCGCCCAGGAGGAGCGGCGCTGATAACCACTGACGCGTTACGAGCCCAGGTGCTCGAAGCCTGCCAAGCGATCGGCGTAACCGCCGCCCTTGGCGAGCCGGGCGAACACAGCCTGCCCGCGAGCACACCGATCACCGGCGACGTGCTGTTCAGCATCGCACCGACCACCCCGGAGCAGGCCGACCACGCGATCGCCGCGGCGGCCGCAACATTTACGGCATGGCGAAGCACGCCGGCCCCGGTGCGCGGCGCGCTCGTGGCCCGGCTCGGCGAGCTGCTCACCGCACACCAGCAGGACCTCGCGACACTGGTCACAGTCGAAGTAGGCAAGATCACCGCCGAGGCGCGCGGCGAAGTGCAGGAAATGATCGACGTCTGCCAGTTCTCGGTGGGTCTGTCACGCCAGCTCTACGGCCGCACCATCGCGTCAGAGCGCGCTGGGCACCGGCTCCTGGAAACCTGGCATCCGCTGGGAGTGGTGGGCGTGATCACCGCGTTCAACTTCCCGGTCGCGGTCTGGGCGTGGAACACCGCGGTGGCACTGGTCTGCGGCGACACGGTGGTGTGGAAACCCTCGGAGCTGACGCCGTTGACGGCGCTGGCCTGCCAGGCGCTGCTCAGTCGGGCCGCCGCTGATGTCGGCGCGCCGGCCGCGGTGGGCGGCCTGCTGTTGGGCGGCGCCGAGCGTGGTGCGCAACTCGTCGACGACCCGCGGGTTGCGTTGTTGTCGGCGACGGGTTCGGTGCGGATGGGCCAGCAGGTCGGTCCACGCGTCGCCCGGCGCTTCGGGCGGGTGCTGCTGGAGTTGGGCGGCAACAACGCGGCCATTGTGGCGCCGTCGGCCGACCTGGAGCTGGCGGTGCGCGGCATCGTGTTCGCCGCGGCCGGCACCGCAGGTCAGCGCTGCACCAGCCTGCGCCGGCTGATCGTGCACCGCTCGGTGGCTGACGATGTGGTGGCACGCGTCGTCGGCGCCTATCGCCAGCTGGCGATCGGTGACCCGTCGGCCCCGGACACGCTGGTAGGCCCACTCATCCACGAGGCCGCCTACCGCGACATGGTGGCAGCGCTCGAGCGGGCACGCACCGACGGCGGCGAGGTCATCGGCGGTGATCGTCGCGAGGTGGGCTCACCGGGCGCCTACTATGTCGCGCCCGCTGTGGTCCGAATGCCGTCCCAGACCGCCATCGTGGCGACCGAAACGTTCGCACCAATCCTGTACGTGCTCACCTACGACGACCTCGACGAGGCGATAGCCCTCAACAACGCGGTACCACAAGGGCTTTCGTCGTCGATCTTCACGACCGACCTGCGTGAGGCCGAGCACTTCCTCGACCAGTCCGACTGCGGTATCGCCAACGTCAACATCGGGACGTCGGGAGCGGAGATCGGTGGTGCCTTCGGCGGCGAGAAGCAGACCGGCGGCGGCCGCGAGTCCGGGTCCGACGCGTGGAAGGCCTACATGCGCCGGGCCACCAACACCGTCAACTATTCGAGCGAGCTGCCGCTGGCGCAGGGCGTGAAGTTCGGGTAACCATGCCCGTGGGTGCGTCTGGGCATCATCGACGCGCGCTTGGGGTTGGGCGGGGTGGAATTCATCCATTTCATTCAGTGCCCGTTGCGAATCCCCAAGCTACCCCGACGGCGACCAGAGGATGTCGATGGGGACGGCGGCGAGGCGGTCGCCGAATGGCTGGGCTTGTGGGCCGGTGTGCAGGATCACGCCGCCGGCGAAGCGTGCGCCGACTTTGTCGCGGAGTCTGCTGATCGAGCGGGTGTCTCTACCACGGAGGGTTGCCGCCGACTTGATTTCGATCGCGGCAATGAGGCCGTCTGCGGTTTCCAGTATGAGGTCTACTTCGGCGCCGTCTCGATCGCGGTAGTGGAACAGTCGAGGTGCCTGTTGCGACCATCCGAGTTGTCGCCGGAGTTCTGCGATCACGAAAGTTTCGATGATGGCTCCGGCCGCGTTGGGGTTGGCATGTGGACCGGCTCCGGTAGGCGAGACATTGACGAGGCGAGCGGCCAGTCCGGAGTCGAGAAGGAGGACTTTCGGTCTATCGACGACCCGCTTGGAAAGGTTGGTCGACCACGCGGGTATGCGGTCGATGAGATACAGGGTCTCGAGGAGGTCGAGGTACGGCGGCAGGGTACGTACGGGGATTTCGGCGTCGGTAGCTAGGGAGCTCAGGTTAAGTTCGGACGCGCTGCGTGCGGCTAGAAGTCGGATGAGGCGCGGCAGGTCGGCGATGCGTTGGAGATTGGAGACGTCGGCCGCGTCACGTTTGACGACGCGGTCGACGTTCCTAGCTTTCGCCGATTCGCGACAAAGCCGTCGCCGATACGCGGCACTATCTTCGCCAATTCGCGGATATCTCCTCACCGATTCGCGATATCTGGCGGAGCCGGTGGTGTCGCAGCAGGGACGTCGGGGCAGACCCACCCCACCGAAAGAACCACCACCACCTGCTCGCCTAGCCGAACGTGTGGTCTACGTGAGTAATATCTGTCACATGGCGACAGCCAGAAGGCGGTTATCCCCGCAGGACCGCCGCGCTGAACTGCTCGCTCTGGGGGCGGAGGTCTTTGGGAAGCGGCCTTACGACGAGGTTCGCATCGATGAGATCGCCGAGCGCGCTGGGGTGTCGCGGGCACTGATGTATCACTACTTCCCGGACAAGCGGGCGTTCTTCGCCGCGGTCGTCAAGGACGAGGCCGACCGGCTGTACGCGGCGACCAACAAGGCGCCCGCCCCTGGGATGACGATGTTCGAAGAGATACGAACCGGCGTGCTGGCCTATATGGCCTACCACCAACAAAACCCCGAGGCGGCGTGGGCCGCCTACGTCGGCCTCGGCCGATCGGACCCGGTTCTGCTCGGTATCGACGACGAAGCCAAGAACCGCCAGATGGAACACATCATGTCCCGCATCGCCGAGGTCGTGAGCGGGATTGACCGCGATAACACCCTGGACCCAGAGGTCGAGCGCGACCTGCGGGTGATCATCCACGGCTGGCTGGCGTTCACCTTCGAGCTGTGTCGTCAGCGGATCATGGACCCGTCGACCGACGCTGAACGGCTCGCCGATGCTTGCGCACACGCGCTGCTGGACGCCATCTCCCGGCTGCCGCAGATCCCTGCCGAACTGGCTGACGCGATGGCAACCGCGCGAATGTGAGCGGTAGGCGGTTTTTGTCGGTGCCTGTTGGCACGATGGCTAGGTGAGGTTCGCGCAGCCTTCAGCACTGAGCCGATTCAGCGCGCTCACCCGAGACTGGTTCACCAGCACTTTCGCCGCGCCCACCGCCGCCCAGGCCAGCGCCTGGGCGGCCATCGCAGACGGCGACAACACGCTGGTCATCGCTCCCACCGGATCCGGGAAGACCCTGGCGGCGTTCCTGTGGGCCCTGGATAGCTTGGCCGGTTCGGAACCTATGTCCGAGCGGCCGGCGGCCACCCGCGTGCTGTATGTGTCGCCGCTCAAAGCGTTGGCCGTCGACGTCGAGCGCAACCTGCGCACTCCGCTGGCCGGACTGACCCGACTCGCCGAACGCCAGGGTCTGCCCGCGCCCCAGATCAGGGTGGGCGTCCGTTCGGGCGACACCCCGCCCGCACTTCGCCGCCAGCTCGTCAGCCAGCCGCCCGACGTGCTGATCACCACCCCGGAGTCATTGTTTTTGATGCTCACTTCGGCCGCACGCCAAACTCTGACCGGTGTGCAGACCGTCATCATCGACGAAATTCATGCCATCGCCGCCACCAAGCGCGGCGCACACCTGGCACTATCCCTAGAACGGCTCGACGACCTGTCTAGCCGGCGACGGGCGCAGCGCATCGGGCTGTCGGCGACCGTACGTCCTCCCGAGGAACTCGCAAGGTTCCTGTCCGGACAGTCCCCGACGACCATTGTGGCGCCCCCGGCCGCCAAGACCGTTGAGCTGTCCGTGCAGGTGCCGGTGCCCGACATGGCCAACTTGACCGACAACACCATCTGGCCGGATGTGGAGGCTCGGCTGGTCGACCTGATCGAATCACACAACTCGACCATCGTGTTCGCCAATTCGCGACGATTGGCCGAGCGACTTACCGCACGGCTCAACGAAATTCACGCCGCGCGCTGCGGGATTGAGCTCGCGCCAGACACCAACCAGCAGGTTGCCGGCGGCGCCCCGGCGCACATCATGGGCTCGGGCCAGACGTTCGGAGCGCCGCCGGTGCTGGCCCGCGCCCACCATGGCTCGATCAGCAAGGAGCAGCGCGCCGTTGTCGAAGAGGACCTCAAACGCGGGCAACTCAAAGCGGTGGTGGCGACGTCCAGCCTGGAGCTGGGCATCGACATGGGCGCGGTCGATCTGGTGATCCAAGTACAGGCACCACCATCGGTGGCCAGCGGGCTGCAGCGCATTGGCCGGGCCGGTCATCAGGTCGGCGAGATTTCGCGGGGGGTGCTGTTTCCCAAGCATCGCACCGACCTACTCGGCTGCGCGGTCAGCGTGCAGCGCATGCTTGCCGGTGAGATCGAGACCATGCGGGTGCCAGCCAACCCACTCGACATTCTGGCCCAGCACACGGTGGCGGCGGCTGCGCTGGAACCGTTGGATGCCGACGCGTGGTTCGACACCGTGCGGCGGGCCGCCCCGTTCGCGACCCTGCCGCGTAGCCTGTTCGAGGCCACCCTGGACCTGCTGTCCGGCAAGTACCCATCCACCGAGTTCGCTGAGCTGCGGCCGCGGCTGGTGTATGACCGCGATACCGGCACGCTGACCGCGCGACCCGGAGCCCAGCGACTGGCCGTCACCTCCGGCGGCGCCATTCCCGATCGCGGGTTGTTCGCCGTCTACCTCGCTACCGAGCGGCCGTCGCGGGTAGGCGAACTCGACGAGGAAATGGTTTACGAGTCCCGCCCCGGTGACGTGATCTCGCTGGGTGCCACCAGCTGGCGAATCACCGAGATCACCCACGACCGGGTGCTGGTGATCCCCGCGCCGGGCCAGCCGGCCCGATTGCCGTTCTGGCGCGGAGACGATGCCGGCCGCCCCGCCGAGCTCGGCGCCGCACTCGGCGCCCTCACCGGCGAGCTGGCCGCCCTGGACCGTACGGCATTCGGCACACGTTGTGCGGGTTTGGGTTTCGACGACTATGCCACCGACAACCTGTGGCGACTGCTGGACGACCAACGCACCGCTACCGCAGTGGTACCCACCGACAGCACATTGTTGGTCGAGCGGTTTCGTGACGAGCTGGGCGATTGGCGGGTGATCTTGCATTCGCCGTATGGGCTGCGGGTGCACGGACCGCTCGCGCTCGCAGTCGGCCGGCGGCTGCGCGACCGCTATGGCATCGACGAGAAGCCGACCGCCTCCGACAACGGCATAGTGGTGCGCCTACCGGACACCGTGTCCGCTGGCGAAGACAGCCCGCCGGGTGCCGAACTGTTCGTTTTCGACGCCGACGAGATCGACCCGATCGTCACCACCGAAGTGGCCGGTTCGGCGCTGTTCGCGTCACGGTTCCGGGAATCGGCGGCCCGCGCTCTGCTGCTGCCCCGCCGGCACCCCGGCCGCCGCTCGCCGCTGTGGCAGCAGCGGCAGCGCGCCGCCCGGCTGTTGGAAGTGGCCCGCAAATACCCCGACTTCCCGATTGTGCTGGAGACGGTCCGCGAGTGCCTGCAGGACGTCTATGACGTCCCGATCTTGGTCGAGCTGATGGCGCGGATCGCCCAGCGGCGGGTGCGTGTCGCCGAAGCCGAGACCGCCAAACCTTCGCCATTTGCGGCATCGCTGTTGTTCGGCTACGTCGGCGCCTTCATGTACGAGGGCGATACGCCGCTGGCCGAACGGCGCGCCGCCGCGCTCGCGCTGGACGGCACGTTGCTGGCCGAGCTGCTAGGCCGGGTGGAGCTGCGCGAGCTGCTCGATCCTGACGTCATCGCCGCTACCAGCCGCCAGCTCCAGCATCTGGCGGCCGACCGGGTAGCCCGTGACGCCGAAGGGGTTGCCGATCTGCTGCGGCTGCTGGGTCCGCTCACCGAAGACGAGATCGCTGCCCGGGCGGGCGCGCCCGAGGTCAGCGGCTGGCTGGACGGCTTACGCGCCGCCAAACGCGCGCTCGTGGTGTCCTTCGCCGGCCGCAGCTGGTGGGTTGCCGTCGAGGACATGGGCCGGCTGCGCGACGGCGTTGGCGCGGCGGTTCCGGTGGGGCTGCCGGCCAGCTTCACCGAGGCGGTAGCCGACCCGCTGGGCGAACTACTGGGCCGCTACGCACGCACCCACACACCGTTCACCACCGCTGCGGCCGCAGCCCGGTTCGGTCTTGGGCTGCGGGTGACCGCCGACGTGCTGGGCCGGCTGGCCAGCGATGGCCGGCTGGTGCGCGGCGAATTCGTGGCCGCGGCCGAAGGATCCGCCGGCGGCGAGCAGTGGTGTGACGCCGAGGTGTTGCGAATTCTGCGGCGCCGCTCGCTGGCCGCACTGAGGGCGCAGGCAGAGCCGGTCAGCACCGCCGCCTACGGACGCTTCCTGCCGGCCTGGCAGCACGTTTCCGCGGGCAACTCGGGCATCGACGGGCTGGCCGCGGTCATCGATCAGCTCGCCGGCGTCCGGATACCGGCCTCGGCGATCGAACCGCTGGTGCTTGCCCCACGGATCCGCGATTACTCGCCGGCGATGCTCGACGAGCTGCTCGCGAGCGGGGACGTCACCTGGTCGGGCGCCGGGTCGATCTCAGGCAGTGACGGCTGGATCGCCCTGCACCCCGCCGACTCGGCGCCCATGACGCTGGCGGAGCCGGCCGAGATCGACTTCACCGACGCCCACCGGGCGATCTTAGCCAGCCTGGGCACTGGCGGCGCGTACTTCTTCCGCCAGTTGACCCACGACGGCCTGACCGAGGCGGAACTCAAAGCCGCTCTGTGGGAATTGATTTGGGCCGGACGAGTGACCGGCGACACGTTCGCACCGGTACGCGCGGTACTCGGCGGGGCGGGCACCCGGAAGCGTGCTGCTCCCGCACACGGCGGGCATCGACCGCCGCGCCTGAGCCGATACCGCCTCACGCACGCCCAGGCCCGCAACGCTGACCCGACCGTCGCCGGGCGGTGGTCCGCGCTGCCGCTTCCCGAACCGGACTCCACGCTGCGCGCCCATTACCAAGCCGAGCTGCTGTTGAACCGCCACGGCGTGTTGACCAAAGACGCAGTTGCTGCCGAGGGTGTGGCGGGCGGGTTCGCGACGCTCTACAAGGTGCTCAGTGCGTTCGAGGATGCCGGCAGGTGCCAGCGTGGCTACTTCATCGAGTCGTTGGGGGGCGCTCAGTTCGCCGTCGCCTCGACCGTAGACCGGCTGCGTAGCTACCTCGACGGTGTCGACCCCGAACAGCCGGACTACCACGCGGTGGTGCTGGCCGCTGCCGACCCGGCCAACCCGTATGGGGCGGCGTTGCCCTGGCCAGCGTCGAGCGCTGACGGTACCGCCCGGCCGGGCCGCAAAGCCGGCGCACTGGTCGTTCTGGTGGACGGCGAGTTGGCCTGGTTCCTCGAGCGCGGCGGGCGGTCGTTGCTGACGTTCACCGATGATCCCGAGGCCAACCACGCGGCGGCCATCGGGCTGGCCGACCTGGTCACCGCCGGGCGCGTCGCGTCGATTCTGGTCGAGCGGGCCGACGGCATGCCGGTGCTGCAGCCCGGCGGGCGGGCGTCGGCGGCACTGACGGCGCTGCTGGCAGCCGGCTTCGTCCGCACACCTCGCGGTCTGCGGCGGCGGTAAGCCATGCCCGAGGGCGACACCGTCTGGCACACCGCGGCCACGTTGCGGCGGCATCTGGCCGGTCGCACGTTGACACGTTGCGACATCCGAGTGCCACGGTTTGCCGCCGTCGACCTCACCGGCGAGGTAGTGGACGAGGTGATCAGTCGGGGCAAGCACCTGTTCATCCGAACCGGGACAGCCAGCATTCATTCGCATCTGCAGATGGACGGCAGCTGGCGGGTCGGCAACCGGCCGGTGCGGGTGGATCATCGGGCGCGAATCATTTTGGAAGCCAACCAGCAAGAACAGGCCATCCGGGTGGTCGGCGTCGACCTAGGCCTGTTGGAGGTCATCGACCGGCACAACGACGGCGCCGTCGTCGCACACCTAGGACCTGATCTGCTGGCCGACGATTGGGACCCGCAGCGTGCAGCCGCCAACCTGATCGTTGCCCCGGACCGGCCCATCGCCGAGGCACTGCTCGACCAGCGGGTGCTCGCCGGGATCGGCAACGTGTATTGCAACGAACTGTGCTTCGTCAGCGGAGTATTGCCGACGGCCCCGGTGAGCGCGGTCGCCGACCCGCGCCGCCTGGTCACCCGCGCCCGAGACATGCTGTGGGTCAACCGCTTCCGCTGGAATCGGTGCACCACTGGCGATACCCGGGCCGGCCGGCGACTGTGGGTCTACGGGCGGGCCGGGCAGGGTTGCCGCCGCTGCGGCACGCTCATCGCCTACGACACTACCGACGAGCGGGTGCGGTATTGGTGCCCGGCCTGCCAGCGCTGAACCGGGCGATCAAAGCCAGCACCTAGTCGCGGCCGTGGGTAGCGAAGAACTGGGCAATGACTTGCGACCCGTCGAACGCGCGCGTGGTCGCCCCGATGACCGCCTTGGGCAGATATTGCCTGCCACCCGGCCAGGTATGTCCGCCATTGTCGATCTGGTAGGAGATCACCTCGGTGCCGGCCGCACATGAGCTGGAATCGAAAAGGTGCACCATTGTTCCGTCCCCGACGTCAGGCAGCTCCGCCGCCGACGGATCGCCCTGACACCCATCGACCGCCCGCCAGCGATCCACCAAGCTCGCAACCGAGATGGAATGGCTGAGCCCGCCGCGACCACGCACCGCCCCGCCGTTGAACGGCACCAGCGGGTCGGCGGTGCCGTGTGCTTCGAGCACCGACACCGGCCGCGACGGATTACATGTCACACCCACACCCAGCGTGCCCGCCACCGGCGCGACCGCGGCGAAGATATCGGCACGGTCACACGCCAGCCGGTTGGACATGAAGCCACCGTTGGACATGCCGGTGGCGAAGACGTGCCCGGGAGCGATGTCGAAGTCGTGCACCAGCTTTGCGGCCAGCGCGACCAAGAACCCAACGTCGTCGAGATGACGGCGATCCGCCGGCGACGCCCCCCTCCCGTCGGCCCAGCTTTTGTCGTAGCCGTCAGGATAGACAACCAACAAGTCGGCGGCGTCGGCAACAGCGTCGAAATCGGTGAGAGCCTCCTGTCCGGCTCCGGTGCCGCCACCACCGTGCAGGCTGATCACCAACCCGGAGGGCTCAGCGGGCGGCACGTGCAAGCGATAACTGCGGGTCAAGCCCCCGAACTGGAACGTCGCTACCGAACTGGCATGCCTGGCCAGTAGCTGATCACCGCCACACCCGGCCAGGCAAACCATGAGAACGATAAGCGACAGCATTCGCGCCCACGGCATCTCGTCAAGGTACCGATCGCGAGCGCTCAGCCCGCGGCGCCCTGTCCCACCGCTTGGACCGATGCGTGCTCGTGCAACGCCCTGGCGGCTTCGGGATGTACGGGCTTGAGGTCGAAGATGACCTCGGTGACGGTCCCGGTGAACGCATAGGGCGCCTTGTCCTCATAGCCGCGGTCAACGACCAGGCCGTTGTCGCGGCCGATGTCCATGCCTGCATAGGAGGTAAAGGCCAGCGGCACCGTCTGGGGCAGCTCACCCTCTCCGATCAACCGATCGTCGGCCCAGAGCGTCACCCGACCACCGGAGGCGGCGACGGGTTGATGGGAATCGAACAGCATCCGCACCGTGACATCCCCGGTGGGGAGCGGCTCGCTGGACACCTGCCGGTAGGTTTCGACGCCCAGGAAGGAGTAGGTGTGGTGCAGGTGCCGCTGTTCGTCGACCCATAGCGCGAACCCTCCCATGAAGTCGGCGTTGGCGACGATCACACCCTGCGCGCCGCCGTCGGGGATGTGCAGCCGTGCCTCGATCGCGTAAGAACGACCGCAGATACGGGGGACCATGCCGCGCTGAATGTTCTGCACGTCACCTTTGAAACTGAACCGTGCGGTGGTGGGCAGGGGCGGCAGGTCGCCGAACATTACCGCGAGCCCGCCCAGCAGCGGCAGCACCCGGTTTCGTTCGGCCTCCGGCCACCACAGCTGGGTGAGCTCGGCGACCTTGTCGGGATGCTCGGCTGCCAGGTTTTTCGCCTGGGAGAAGTCATCTGGTAGGTAGTACAGCTCCCAGACGTCCTGGTCCGGGTCGTAGGTCCCCGGCGCGAACCGTCGCATCGTCTCCGGTGACAGATCCCAGGGCGCCTTGTCCAAGCGAGCGCACGCCCACCAGCCGTCTTTGTAGATGGCACGGCTGCCGAAGTTTTCGAAGTACTGCACGGTGTGGCGGTCTTCGGCTTCAGCGTCGTCGAAGGTCCGCACGAAACTGGTTCCGTCCATCGGTTCCTGCTCGAAGCCGTCGACATGGGTCGGCTCCGGTAAACCGATGGCCGCCAACACGGTCGGCGCGATGTCGATGCAGTGGGTGAACTGGCTACGAACACGGCCGTCTGGCCGGATCCGGGCCGGCCAAGCGACCACCAATGGATCGCGCGTGCCGCCCAGGTGGCTGGCCATCTGCTTGCCCCACTGCAACGGGGTGTTGCTCGCATGCGCCCACGCGCTGGCGAAATGCGGTGCGGTGAACTCGTCGCCGAGTGCGGCGATGCCGCCGTATTGTTCGATCAGCTCCAATTGCCGCTCGGCATCCAGATCCAGGCCGTTAAGGAACGTCATCTCATTGAACGAACCGGTGTTGGTGCCCTCCATGCTGGCGCCATTGTCGCCCCAGATGTAGAACACCAACGTGTTGTCGGACTCGCCGAGATCCTCGATCGCGTCCAGCAGCCGGCCAACATTCCAGTCCGCATTTTCCGAGAACCCGGCGAACACCTCCATCTGGCGGGCAAAGAGCCGTTTTTGCGCCTCCGACATACTGTCCCACGCGGGGAATAGGTCGGGCCGCTCGGTGAGTTCGGCGTCGGGTGGAATGATCCCGAGTCGCTTTTGCCGTTCGAATGTCTTCTGCCGGTACACATCCCAGCCATCATCGAACTCACCTCGGTACTTGTCGGCCCATTCCTTGAATACGTGGTGTGGCGCGTGGGTGGCGCCGGTCGCGTAGTACAGCATCCACGGCTTGGTGGCATTCTGGGCCCGCACGGTGTGCAGCCACTCGATAGCCTTGTCGGTGAGGTCGTCGGGGAAATAGTAGGGACGGCCGTCTTCCCCAGAACCCTCGGGTATGCCTATGACGGAGTTGTCCTGACTGATGATCGGGTCGTACTGACCCGCGGCGCCGCTCGGGAAGCCCCAGAAATGGTCGAATCCCCAACCCAGCGGCCAGTTGTCGAACGGCCCCGCGGCTCCCTGGACATTGTCCGGGGTCAGATGCCACTTGCCGAAAGCGCCAGTCACATAACCGTTGTCGCGCAGAATACGCGGCAGCGCTGCGCAACTGCGTGGCCTGACCGCCGAATACCCCGGGTACGGGCCGGGGAACTCGCAGACCGACCCGAAGCCCACCCGGTGATGGTTACGCCCGGTCAACAGCGCCGCACGGGTCGGCGAGCACACCGCGGTCACATGAAAACGGTTGTAGATCAACCCATTCTGGGCTAGCCGGGACAGCGTCGGGGTTCGGATCGCGCCGCCGAATGTATCCGGTCCGCCGAACCCAGCGTCATCGATCAACACGATCAGCACATTCGGTGCGTCGTCGGGCGGAAAGGGACCGGGGACAATCGACCAGTCGCCGACCGACTCTGCCATGGTGCGGCCAACCACGCCACCAAAGCGGCGCTGCGGTAGCGGCAGCCGGGTGCGGTCTGGGTTGAACTTGCCCATCGCCTCTCGCAACGCCGCACCCAGGCTTCGCAACGTCGAACGACTCAGCTCCGCAACCGATTTCATTGGAGAGCTAGCCAACGCCTGCCCCGCTTCCAGTCGGCCTTGTGCCTCCGTCACGGCGATGACCACTGCTCGGCCCGCCGCCAGCGCTTGGCCGATCTTGTCGGCCAGCCCGGTCTTGATCCGATGGTGGGCGAAGGTGCCGGCCAATGCTCCGGTCGCGGCGCCGAGCGCCGCCGAGGCCAACAGTGCCGGCGAGAACAGGCCGATCGCCAGGCCCACCCCGGCGCCCCACGCGGCGCCGCGCCGGCCGAGCCGATTTCCGGTGTCGACCAAAACCGGACTGCCCTCGGCGTCCTTGCCGATCAGCACCGCACCCTGCAGCGGAATGCTTTTGTCCTTGGCGGCATCGACGAGGGTTTGAAAATCGTGACGAGCCGAATCGAGGTCCTGATAGCCGGCGACGAGCACCAGCGCGTTGTCTTCACTCATCACGAAACTCCCGATATGTGTGTCACGGCCGGCAATCGGCCGCGGCTGACCATGTTGGCAACGTAGCACCGGTCAACGTGCGCGTGCTGGCGAACTCGCGGTGCGACCCGGTCAGCGGATCGTCGAACTCGATGCGCTGCGCGAGCAACTGCAGCGGTGTGCTGAAGTCGTGGGCGGCCACGGATATCACGTTGGGGTACAACGGGTCACCCATGATCGGTATCCCCAGCGCCGCCATGTGCACTCGCAGCTGGTGGGTGCGCCCGGTGGTCGGTGTCAGCCGATACAGACCGTCGCGCGCTATCCGCTCCACCAGCGTCTCCGCGTTGGGAACGCCGGGCTCACAGACCGCCTGCAGATGGCCCCGGCGCTTGACGATGCGACTGCGGACCAGGCGCGGCAGGGCCAGACCCGGGGCAACGGGTGCGCGAGCCAGATAGGTCTTGCGCACCAAACCGCGGGCGAACATCGTCTGGTAGCTGCCGCGCACCTCGCGTCGGGTGGTGAACAACAACACCCCGGCGGTCAGCCGGTCCAGCCGGTGGGCCGGGCTCAGCTCGGGCAATCCCAGTTCGCGACGCAGCCGCACCAGCGCGGTCTGCGCGACGTGTCGCCCCCGAGGCATGGTCGCCAAGAAATGTGGCTTGTCGACGACGACGATGTCGGCGTCTTGATGCAGCACTGGGACATCGAAGGGCACCGGCACCTCGTCGGGCAGGTCGCGATACAGGTGCACAACCGAACCGGGCGGCAGCACCGTGCCACTGTCGACCACCGCACCGTCGTCGTCGACCACCTCCCCGGCCAGCACCTTCGCACGGGCCGCCACGCCAAACCGTGCGGTCAGCTCGGCTAACACCGACCCGCCAAGCAGTCGCACCCGCACCGGCCCCAGCACGTCGTGCACGCTAAGCAAACGATCCTCTGGCCGCAACGCCACACGAGACCCTCTCAGTAAGTGGAAATCTCGTCCTCGGTCGGTAGCACCCCGGTGACCATGAAGATGACGCGGCGGCCCACTTCCACAGCGTGGTCGGCGAAGCGCTCAAAGAAACGACCCAGCAACGCCGTTTCCACACCGACGCGAACGCCGTGCCGCCATTCTCGATCTATCAGCACGCTCAGCAAATGCCTATGCAGGTCATCCATCGCGTCGTCACGATCGTGCAGTTGCGCGGCTTCCTGCGGGTCACGGTTCACCAGCACTTGTCTTGCACTGTCACCCAACGCGATTGCCACCTTCGCCATGTCGGCGAAGCAGTTGCGAACTTCCTCAGGAAGCACCTGGTTCGGATACTCGCGTCGGGTGATCGTGGCAATATGCACAGCCAACGCACCCATGCGCTCGGTGTCGGCGATGATCTGCACCGCACTGAAGATTTCCCGCAGCTCGCCGGCCACCGGATGTTGCGACGCCAGCAGCGCGAACGCTTCCTTTTCGACTTGGGCTCGCATCGCCACGATCCGCTCATGGTCACGGATTACTTGTTCAGCGGCGCCAATGTCGGCCTCGAGCAGAGCCTGCGTTGCGCGTTTCATCGCTATCCCGGCCAGGCTGCACATCTCTCCCAATCGTCCGGCCAACTCGGTTAGCCGCTGGTGATAGACCGTCCGCATGGTGTCACGCCTCTCTGACCCTGAGTCGTCGTGTGGTGCTGCCGCGGATCCACACCGCCATCATCGACCATGGCGGCACCGCGCGACATACCCGCTTGGCGTAGCCTTCAATCCAAAGGCACCGGCTCGAGGATCTCGGCACGCGCCTCGGGTGCGCTGGCCCGCAACATGTCCGCCGAAACGTCGTCGGGCTGGGCCTGGGAGAGCACCTCGGCCTCCACGCGCGCCATATAGTTCGCGACCTCGCGGTCGATGTCTGCGGCGGTCCACCCGAGCACGGGCGCGACCACCTCGGCCACCTCCCGGGCGCAGTCGACGCCCCGGTGCGGGTATTCGATGGAAATCCGCATCCGACGGGCCAGGATGTCCTCGAGATGCAGGGCGCCCTCGGCGGCGGCGGCGTAAGCGGCTTCCACCTTCAAATAGCCCGGTGCCTCCGTTATCGGGCTCAACAGGCTGGGATCGGAGGCCGCCATCGCTAGAACGTCGCTGATCAGCGAACCATAGCGGTCCAGCAGATGGCGCACCCGGTACGGGTGCAGGCCCTGCAGCGCGCCGACGTGTTCGGCCTGATTGACCAGTGCAAAGTAACCGTCGGCGCCCAGCAGGCTGACCTTCTCGGTGATCGACGGCGCAACGCGGGCGGGGATGAACTGCACAGCAGCGTCGATCGCGTCGGCCGCCATTACTCGGTAGGTGGTGTACTTGCCACCGGCGATGGCCACCAGGCCCGCCGCCGGCACAGCCACGGCGTGTTCCCGGGACAGCTTGGAGGTGTCGTCGCTTTCCCCGGCAAGCAGCGGCCGCAGCCCGGCGTACACTCCGTCAATGTCGGCGTGCGTCAACGGGGTCGCCAACACGGCGTTGACAGTGCCCAGGATGTAGTCGATGTCGGCCTTGGTGGCCGCGGGGTGCGCCAGGTCGAGGTTCCAGTCGGTATCGGTGGTTCCGATGATCCAGTGACTTCCCCACGGAATGACAAACATCACCGACTTCTCCGTGCGCAGGATCATCGCGACGTCACTGACAATCCGGTCCCGCGGCACCACCACATGCACGCCCTTGGATGCGCGCACCTGGAAGCGCCCGCGCTGTTTGGACAACGCTTGAATCTCATCGGTCCAGACCCCGGTCGCGTTGACCACGACGTGGCCGCGAACCTCGGCAACCGCGCCGTTCTCGGAGTCGCGGACGCCCACGCCGATCACCCGGTCACCCTCTCGCAACAAGGCCACTACCTGGGTGGAGCAGCGGACAACCGCGCCGTAATGCGCCGCGGTGCGCGCGACCGTCATGGTGTGCCGGGCGTCGTCGACGACGGTGTCGTAGTAACGGATACCACCGATCAGCGAGCTGCGCTTCAAGCCGGGGCTCAGTCGCAGCGCACCGGCGCGAGTAAAATGCCGTTGCGCCGGAACCGATTTCGCGCCACCCAGCCGGTCGTAAAGAAAGATACCCGCGGCGATGTAGGGACGCTCCCACCAGCGTTTGGTCAGCGGGAACAAAAACGGCAGCGGCTTGACCAAATGCGGTGCCAGCGTGGTCAGCGACAGTTCACGTTCATAGAGCGCCTCACGCACCAGCCCGAACTCCAGTTGCTCGAGGTAGCGCAGCCCGCCGTGGAACATCTTCGAGGAGCGGCTCGACGTGCCGGAGGCCAAGTCCCGCGCCTCGACCAACGCCACCTTGAGCCCACGGGTGGCAGCATCCAAAGCGCATCCGGAGCCCACTACTCCGCCGCCGATCACCACGACGTCGAATTGCTCGGTTCCGAGTCGCTTCCAGGCGACCGCGCGCTGTGCAGGTCCCAGCGCCGCGGCGGGCCACCCCTGCCCGCCGTCCGGTGCCTGGATTGGGTTGCTCACGAAACCGGCTCCTGTCAGTTACTCGTCGGTAGGTGGTGTGGCACCAAGGTTAGTTGTTCAGCCGCGTCTTGAGCTGCCGTTCAGTCCAGATCGTCGTGCGCCATCAGCCGGCGGGCCGCCTCGGTTATCGAACCCGACAACGATGGGTAAACGGCCAGTGTCTGGGCCAGCTCGTTGACGGTGATGCGGTTCTGAACGGCTACGGCGATGGGCAGGATCAGCTCCGATGCGATCGGCGCCACCACCACGCCGCCGATCACAACGCCGGTGGACCGCCGGCAGAAGATCTTGACGAACCCGTGACGCATCTCCGACATCTTGGCGCGCGCGTTGGTTCGTAACGGCAGCATGATGGTCCGGGCGGCCACCGAACCGGCGTCGATGACCGATTGCGGCACCCCGACCGCGGCGATCTCGGGCCTGGTGAAAACCGTCGCGGCCACCGTGCGTAACCGGATCGGGCTGACGCCCTCCCCCAGCGCGTGGTACATCGCGATGCGGCCCTGCATTGCGGCGACCGACGCCAGGGGCAGCAAACCCGTGCAGTCGCCCGCGGCGTAGATGCCGGTCGCCGACGTCCGCGACACCCGGTCCACGGTCAGGTAATTGCCCCGGCCAAGCTGGATGCCGACCCGTTCCAGGCCCAGGCCGCTGGTGTTGGGCACCGACCCGATGGTCATCAGGGCGTGGCTGCCCTCGACGGTGCGACCGTCGGTCATCGTGACGAGCACCCCGGCCCCGGTGCGGGTGACCGATGCTGCCCGGGCATTTTTGAACAGCCGGACTCCCCGTTCGGCGAACGACTCTTCCAGGACCAGCGCAGCGTCAGCGTCCTCATACGGCAGCACGTGGTCCTGGCTGGCCACCACCGTGACCGGCACCCCCAATTCGGTATAGGCGTCCACGAACTCAGCACCGGTAACCCCGGAGCCCACCACGATGAGGTGGTCGGGCAACGCGTCCAAGTCGTAGAGCTGCCGCCAGGTCAGAATGCGCTCACCGTCCGGCTGGGCCGACGGCAGGATCCGCGGGCTGGCGCCGGTGGCGACCAGCACGACGTCGGCCTCATGCTCACTGGTGGAGCCGTCGGCGGCGGTCGCCTTAATGCGATGGCGCGCCAGACCCGGTGTGGAGTCGATCAACTCGCCCCGGCCGGCGATCACCTGAACCCCCATGCTGAGCAGCTGGGCGGTGATGTCGGCCGACTGTGCGGCGGCCAGCGTCTTGACCCGGGCATGGATTTGCGGCAACGAGATCTTGGCGTCGTCGAAGTCGATATGAAAGCCCAGGTGCGGCGCTCGGCGCAGTTCGGTACGCAGCCCGGTGGAGGCGATGAACGTCTTCGACGGCACACAGTCGTCCAGTACGGCAGCCCCGCCGATGCCGTCGCAGTCAATCACGGTAACTTGGGTTGTTTCCGGGTGTGAGGTGGCGGCCACCAGTGCGGCCTCGTAACCGGCCGGGCCGCCACCGAGGATCACGATGCGGGTCACCACAGCCCATAACCTAGCTCGGCGACGATGCACGCCGCGCAGCGGCGTGAGGAGGAGCCGAGCAGTCCAACACAGCTCGGCGACGATGCACGCCGCGCAGCGGCGTGAGGAGGAGCCGAGCAGTCCAACACAGCTCGGCGACGATGCACGCCGCGCAGCGGCGTGAGGAGGAGCCGAGCAGTCCAACACAGCTCGGCGACGATGCACGCCGCGCAGCGGCGTGAGGAGGAGCCGAGCAGTCAAGCACAGCTTGACGATGACCCGCACCGCAGCGCGGCGCGATGGGTACCACCCGAGCCCCCGCCGTCTAAGCTTTCCCCCGTGCCGCTCTACGCCGCCTACGGGTCGAACATGCATCCCGAGCAGATGCTCGAGCGCGCACCCCACTCGCCGATGGCCGGAACCGGCTGGTTACCCGGGTGGCGGCTGACGTTCGGCGGCGAGGACATCGGCTGGGAAGGGGCGCTTGCCACCGTCGTCGAAGACCCAGATTCGAAGGTGTTCGTCGTGCTCTACGACATGACCCCGGCGGACGAGAAGAACCTTGACCGGTGGGAAGGCTCCGAGTTCGGCATCCACCAGAAGATCCGATGCCGCGTGGAGCGCATTTCCTCGGACACCACAACGGATCCCGTCCTCGCGTGGTTGTACGTTTTGGACGCCTGGGAGGGTGGCCTGCCGTCGGCCCGCTATCTAGGTGTGATGGCCGATGCCGCTGAGATCGCGGGCGCGCCAAGTGATTACGTACATGACTTGCGTACTCGCCCGGCCCGCAACATCGGCCCGGGAACTATTGCCTAATTATCGCGAGCGCCCAGGCTAATGCGCGGCGGCCTGCTCGATGATGTTGACCATCACCCGCAGCCCGATCGCCAGGGCTCGCTCGTCGATGTCGAACGTCGGCTGATGCAGGTCCAACTGCAGTCCGTCACCGGACCACACGCCCAGTCGAGCCATCGCGCCGGGAACCTCCTCCAAATACCAGGAGAAGTCCTCACCACCGCCGGACTGCCGGGTATCGGCCAGCACACCTGGGCCAATAGCCTCAATAGCGTGGGCGAGAATGCGTGTCGAGATTTCCTCGTTGACCACCGGCGGCACCCCCCGACGGTATTGCAGCGTGTGCTCGATCGCCAACGGTAATAGCAACGCCGAAATGGCTTGGCGGACAAGCTCCTCAAGGTCAACCCAGGTCTGCCGGCTGGCCGTGCGAACAGTGCCGGACAGAACTCCGGTTTGCGGAATGGCGTTGGCGGCCATACCCGCGTTGACCGCGCCCCACACCAGCACGGTGCTGTTACGTGGGTCGATGCGACGCGACAGCACCCCGGGCAGCCCGGTGACCAGCGTGCCGAGCCCGTAGACGAGGTCGGCGGTCAAGTGTGGACGCGACGTGTGCCCGCCCGGCGAATACAGCGTGATTTCTATCGAGTCGGCCGCCGACGTGATGGGGCCTTGCCGAACGGCGACCTTGCCGACTTCAAGCCGGGGATCGCAGTGCAGGGCGAAGATCCGCGACACCCCGGCCAACGCGCCGGCCGCGATCGCGTCGATGGCACCACCGGGCATCAGTTCCTCGGCCGCCTGGAAGATCAACCGCACCCCCACCGGCAGCTCCGGTACCGAAGCCAATGCCAATGCGGCACCCAGCAGGATCGCGGTGTGCGCATCATGGCCACAAGCATGCGCGACGTTGGGCATGGTCGAGGCGTAGGGCGCGCCGGTCCGCTCGGCCATCGGCAGCGCATCCATATCGGCGCGCAGCGCGATCCGCGGCTGATGCTGAGGACCGAAGTCGCAGGTGAGTCCCGTTCCACCGGGCAGCACCTTGGGGTTCAGCCCCGCGTCGGCTAACCGCTCGGCGACGAACTGGGTAGTGGCGTATTCCTGACGGCCCAACTCCGGATAGCGGTGGATGTGCCGGCGCCAGCCGACCAGGTCGTCGTGGTGGGCGGCTAGCCATGATTCGGCGGCGTCGGCGAGGCTCATCGCGCCGCCCTGCGCTGCTGCGCGGCCAGCACCCGGTCACGCTCATCAGGAGTCTGCGCGAGACGGACAACCGTGCGTGCCAACATGATCGCGCCGTCAACCACCGCGCGGTCGGCGCTGGCACCAGCGGAAGCGACGGTGAAGGCCCGTTGGTGCACCGTCGCCGCGCCGGCGTCCAGGCCGATCACCGGATGGATCCCGGGCAGCACCTGCGTCACGTTGCCCATGTCGGTGCTACCCAGCGGCAGCTCTGCCTCCAAGGCTGGCAGCAACGGCTCGCGCCCCAGCCGCTGCATCTCCTCCCGGCACACGTCAGCCAGCCACGGGTCGGGTTTGAGCTCCGCGTATGCCGGTGCAGCCTCGTCGATTTCGTATTCGCACCCGGCGGCCAGCGCGCCGGCCGCAAAGCAGGCGAACATTCTGGTCTGCAGCTCGCGCAGCGAATCCGATTCGACCGCACGCATCGCATACTGCAGCCTCGCCTGCCCGGGGATGACATTGACCGCCTGCCCGCCGTCGGTCACAATGCCGTGCACCATTTGCCCGGGCGCCAATTGCTGTCGAAGTACCCCAATAGCGACCTGCGCCACGGTCACGGCGTCGGCGGCGTTAACCCCTAGGTGCGGCGCGACGGCCGCGTGCGATTCCTTACCCCGATAGCGCACGGTGACCTCGGACAGGGCCAGTGATCGTGCGCCGGCGATATCGGTCGGCCCGGGATGGACCATCACGGCCACCGCAACGTCATCGAACGTCCCGGCCTGCAGCATCAGCGCCTTACCGCCGCCGGACTCCTCGGCAGGGGTCCCCAGCAGAGCCACGGTCAAGCCCAGGTCGTCCGCCACCTCAGCCAGTGCCAGCGCGGTGCCCACCGCGGAGGCCGCAATAATGTTGTGCCCGCAGGCGTGTCCGATCCCGGGAAGCGCGTCGTACTCGGCGCACACTCCGACAACCAACGGTCCGCTGCCGTAGTCGGCGCGAAACGCCGTGTCCAACCCACCGGCGGCCGTGGTGATCTCGAAACCGCGTTCGGCGACCAGCGCCTGAGCCTTGGCGCAGCTGCGATGCTCGGCGAACGCCAGCTCGGGCTCGGCGTGGATGGCATGGGACAGCTCGACCAGCTCGCCACCACGGCGCCGCACCAATTCCTCGACGCGGTCGGATGCGCTGGCTGCTGGCATGCTCGCAGTATCTCATCGACGAGCACCCGCTCCCCGGCGAGCGGCTCAGTTAAGCTCGCCCAGTGTGGCTGACCCGCGCCCCGATCCCGACGAACTGGCCCGGCGGGCGGCGCAGGTCATCGCTGACCGCACCGGGATCGGCGAACATGACGTCGCGGTCGTGCTCGGGTCGGGATGGTTACCGGCCGTTGCGGCGTTGGGCTCCCCGACCACCGTGCTGCCGCAGGCCGAACTGCCCGGGTTTGTGCCGCCAACCGCAGCCGGGCATGCGGGCGAGCTACTGTCCGTGCCCATCGGTGCGCACCGGGTGCTGGTGCTGGCCGGTCGCATCCACGCCTACGAGGGACACGACCTGCGCTACGTCGTGCATCCGGTTCGGGCGGCCCGTGCGGCAGGGGCGCAGATTATGGTGCTCACCAACGCCGCCGGTGGGCTGCGGGCGGACCTTCAGGTCGGCCAGCCGGTGCTGATCAGCGATCACCTGAACCTGACCGCACGTTCGCCACTGGTTGGCGGGGAGTTCGTCGACCTGACCGACGCCTACTCACCGCGACTGCGGGAACTCGCCCGCCAATCCGACCCGCAGCTGGCCGAAGGCGTCTACGCCGGCCTGCCGGGGCCGCACTACGAGACACCGGCGGAGATCCGGATGTTGCAGACACTGGGCGCCGACCTGGTCGGCATGTCCACGGTGCACGAGACCATCGCGGCCCGGGCGGCGGGCGCTGAGGTACTGGGCGTATCCCTGGTGACAAATCTGGCGGCCGGGATCACCGGCGAGCCGCTGAGCCACGCCGAGGTGCTCGCCGCCGGAGCCGCATCGGCGACTCGGATGGGCGCGCTGCTAGCCGACGTGATCGCCCGGTTCTAAGCCGTGACGCCAGAGAATTGGATCGCCCACGACCCGGACCCGCAGACGGCCGCCGAGCTCGCCGCCTGCGGCCCCGACGAGCTGAAAGCGCGGTTCAGCCGCCCACTGGCGTTCGGCACCGCGGGGTTGCGCGGGCACCTGCGGGGCGGGCCGGACGCGATGAACCTGGCGGTGGTGTTGCGCGCCACCTGGGCGGTGGCACGGGTGCTCACGGATCGAGGTCTGGCTGGTTCGCCGGTGATCGTGGGGCGCGACGCTCGGCACGGCTCACCGGCGTTTGCCGCTGCGGCCGCCGAAGTGCTTGCCGCCGCAGGTTTTTCCGTGCTGCTTCTGCCCGATCCCGCACCCACCCCGGTGGTGGCGTTCGCGGTGCGGCACACCGGCGCCGCCGCTGGGATACAGATCACGGCGTCACACAACCCGGCGACCGACAACGGCTACAAGGTCTATGTCGACGGCGGCCTTCAGCTCCTCGCCCCTACCGACCGGCAGATCGAAGCCGCGATGGCCACCGCGCCCCCGGCCGATCAGATCGCCAGGAAGACCGTCAACCCCAGTGAAAACCGCGCCTCCGATCTGATCGACCGTTATATCCAGCGTGCGGCCGGGGTCCGAAGGTGCGCCGGTTCGGTCCGGGTGGCCCTGACGCCGCTGCACGGGGTTGGCGGGGCGATGGCCGTCGAGACCCTTCGGCGAGCCGGTTTCACCGAGGTGCATACCGTGGCGACGCAATTCGCGCCGAATCCCGACTTCCCCACCGTGACATTGCCGAACCCCGAGGAGCCCGGAGCCACCGACGCACTGCTCACCCTGGCTACCGACGTGGACGCCGACGTCGCGATCGCGCTGGATCCCGATGCGGATCGCTGCGCGGTCGGGATACCCACGGTGTCGGGATGGCGGATGCTGTCCGGTGACGAAACCGGTTGGCTACTAGGTGATTACATCTTGTCGCAAACCGACGACCGGGCGTCGCCGCCGGAAACCAGGGTGGTGGCCAGCACCGTGGTGTCGTCGCGGATGCTGGCGGCGATCGCCGCGCATCACGCTGCCGTGCACGTGGAGACCCTCACCGGCTTTAAGTGGCTGGCGCGCGCCGATGCGAACCTGCCCGGCACCCTGGTGTACGCCTACGAGGAAGCGATCGGGCACTGCGTCGACCCCACCGCGGTGCGTGACAAAGACGGCATCAGCGCCGCGGTGTTGGTGTGCGATCTGGTGGCCGCGCTCAAAGGCCAGGGTCGTTCGGTGACCGACGCGCTCGACGAGCTCGCCCGATGCTACGGCGTGCATGAGGTTGCCGCCCTGTCACGCCCCGTGGGCGGCGCCGTCGAGACCACCGACCTGATGCGACGGCTCCGCGAGGACCCGCCGCGTCGGCTGGCCGGTTTCCCCGCCACGGTCACCGATATCGGCGACACGCTGATCCTCACCGGCGGCGACGACAACATGTTGGTCAGGGTGGCGGTGCGGCCTTCTGGAACAGAACCGAAGCTGAAGTGCTACTTGGAGATTCGCTGCGCGGTGACCGGTGACCTACCAGCTGCCCGACAGCTGGTGCGGGCGAGGATCGATGAGCTGTCGGCTAGCGTGCGGCGGTGGTGGTGACTCAGCGCGGGCCGAACTGGCGATCGCCGGCATCGCCGAGACCGGGCACAATGTAGGCGACCTCGTTAAGCCCTTCGTCGATGGCCGCAGTGAACAACCGCACGTTTGGCGCAGCCTTCTGCAGCGCCGCGATTCCTTCTGGCGCCGCAACCACACACAGCACCGTGATATCCGCTGCACCGCGCGAGATCAGCAGACCGAGGGTGTGCGTCATCGACCCGCCGGTGGCCACCATCGGGTCAAGCACCATGACCGGTACATCCGTCAGGTCGTCGGGCAGCGAGTCCAGATACGGCACCGGCTGGTGGGTTTGCTCGTCGCGGGCGACACCGACAAAGCCAACGTGCGCCTCCGGCAAGGCGGCATGCGCCTCGTCGACCATCCCCAACCCCGCCCGCAACACAGGAACCAGCAGGGGTGGCTTGGTTAGCCGCGACCCGACCGTCTCGGCCAGCGGCGTACGGATCGGGACTGGCTCGCAGGGCGCATCGCGGGTGGCCTCATAGATCAACAGCAGCGTGAGCTCGCGCAGCGCTGCCCGGAAGCCGGCGTTGTCGGTGCGTTCGTCACGCAGCGTGGTCAGTCGGGCCGCGGCCAGTGGGTGGTCAACGACATGGACCTGCACGGCGTTGAACCCTATATAACAATCGTGGCTCGGTCCCCTAAAAGGGGGCTGATACGGGTGCGTCCATCCGCGCGACCGGTCAACCCCGTCCATATACTCCCGGCATGCTCCGCGGAATCCAGGCTCTCAGCCGGCCCCTGACCAGGGTATACCGTGCCTTGGCGGTGATCGGTGTCCTGGCAGCATCGTTGCTGGCCTCATGGGTCGGCGCTGTCCCACAAGTGGGTCTGGCAGCGAGTGCCCTGCCGACCTTCGCGCACGTGGTCATCGTGGTGGAGGAGAACCGCTCGCAGGCCGCCATCATCGGTAACAAGTCGGCTCCCTTCATCAATTCGCTGGCCGCCAACGGCGCGATGATGGCCCAGGCGTTCGCCGAAACACACCCGAGCGAACCGAACTACCTGGCACTGTTCGCTGGCAACACATTCGGGTTGACGAAGAACACCTGCCCCGTCAACGGCGGCGCGCTGCCCAACCTGGGTTCTGAGTTGCTCAGCGCCGGTTACACATTCATGGGGTTCGCCGAAGACTTGCCTGCGGTCGGCTCCACGGTGTGCAGTGCGGGCAAATACGCACGCAAACACGTGCCGTGGGTCAACTTCAGTAACGTGCCGGCGACACTGTCGGTGCCGTTTTCGGCATTTCCGAAGCCGCAGAATTACCCCGGCCTGCCGACGGTGTCGTTTGTCATCCCTAACGCCGACAACGACATGCACGACGGCTCGATCGCCCAAGGCGACGCCTGGCTGAACCGCCACCTGTCGGCATATGCCAACTGGGCCAAGACAAACAACAGCCTGCTCGTTGTGACCTGGGACGAAGACGACGGCAGCAGCCGCAATCAGATCCCGACGGTGTTCTACGGCGCGCACGTGCGGCCCGGAACTTACAACGAGACCATCAGCCACTACAACGTGCTGTCCACATTGGAGCAGATCTACGGACTGCCCAAGACGGGTTATGCGACCAATGCTCCGCCAATAACCGATATTTGGGGCGACTAGCCGCCGTCGCTATTCTGTGCCGCATGGTTGCTGACCTCGTACCCATCCGCTTGAGCCTGTCCGCTGGTGACCGCTACACGCTGTGGGCTCCTCGCTGGCGGGATGCCGGCGACGAGTGGGAGGCGTTCCTGGGCAAAGACGACGACCTGTATGGCTTCGAGAGCGTCTCTGACCTGGTCGCGTTCGTGCGCACCGACACCGAGAACGACCTGGTCGACCACCCGGCATGGCAAGACCTGACCGGAGCCCACGCGCACAACCTCAATCCGGCCGAAGACAATCAGTTCGACCTGGTCGTCGTCGAGGAACTGCTGGCTGAGAAGCCGACGGCGGAGTCAGTGGCCGCGCTGGCCGCCTCATTGGCGATCGTATCCGCCATCGGATCGGTGTGCGAACTGGCGGCAGTGTCGAAGTTCTTCAACGGCAATCCCATCCTGGGCACGGTTTCCGGCGGGCTCGAACACTTCACCGGAAAAGCCGGCAATAAACGCTGGAATTCGATTGCCGAGGTCATCGGACGCAGCTGGGACGACGTGCTCGCGGCCATCGACGAGATCATCAGCACCCCCGAGGTCGACGCTGAGCTGTCGGAAAAGGTCGCCGAGGAGTTGGCGGAGGAGCCCGAGGGCGCCGAGGAAGTGGCGGCGGAGGTGGAGGCCACGCAGGACACGCAGGAGGCGGCCGAGTCCGACGACGAGGAAGCCGACGCACCCGGTGACAGTGTCGTACTGGGCGGCGATCGGGACTTCTGGTTGCAGGTGGGCATCGACCCGATCCAGATCATGACGGGCACCGCCACCTTCTACACGCTTCGCTGTTACCTGGATGATCGACCGATCTTCCTGGGCCGCAATGGTCGGATCAGTGTGTTTGGCTCCGAGCGGGCATTGGCCCGCTATCTTGCCGATGAGCACGACCACGACTTGTCGGACCTGAGCACCTACGACGACATCCGCACGGCCGCCACCGACGGCTCGCTGGCGGTTGCCGTTACCGACGACAACGTCTATGTGCTCAGTGGGCTGGTCGACGATTTTGCCGACGGGCCGGACGCGGTGGACCGTGAGCAGCTCGACCTGGCCGTCGAGCTGCTCCGCGATATCGGCGACTACTCCGAGGACAGCGCAGTCGACAAGGCACTCGAGACAACCCGCCCGCTGGGCCAGCTGGTGGCCTATGTGTTGGACCCCCACTCGGTCGGCAAACCCACGGCCCCGTATGCGGCGGCTGTCCGTGAATGGGAGAAATTGGAAAGGTTCGTGGAGTCGCGGCTCAGGCGCGAATAGGCACCGTCAGCCGGCGAAGGCTAGCCGCCGCGGCGCTTGCCGATGTCCAGGGCACACGCGGCGAGGATCGCATCCCAGTCTTCGATGTTGAAATGGCCCTTGCCGTGCGCCCAGTGCAAATCAACGTGCGGAATCGCGCGCTGCAGGTATTCGCCCATGGCGCGTGGCACGAAGGAGTCACGATCACCCAGCCAGATATGGGTAGGCACGGCCACCTCGGCGAGGTCGAAACCCCACGGCCGAAATTGCAGAAATGATTCATAGGCTGCGCCGCGGCTGCCCTGTCGGAACGCTTCGAGCTGGATGGCGCGCAGGTGGCGGCCGAAGCGTTCGTCGCTCAGCAGGTGCTTGTCGGCCGCGGGGACCGCAGCCGCCAACAACGTAGAAAACAGCCCGGGCGTGTATTTCGCGCACCAGCCGAGCGGGGCAAACAACGCACCGAATAGCCGCGGCCCGCTTCGCGCCAACCGCGCGTAGCACCGATCGGCCGCGTTGAGGCTGCGCATGATATCCGGCGTCGCCAGTGGACCCCATGGTCCGAGCGCGCCGACGAACGCTAGTCGGGTCCGCGGGATGACGGCACCGCAGGCGAATAGGTGCGGTCCCGCGCCCGAATGCCCGACCACCCCGAACTCCTCCAGCTCGAACGCGTCAGCCAGGGCACACACGTCCGCGGGCCAATCGCGAAAATTGCGTCCCGCTTGAAAGGTGGAGCGCCCGTACCCGGGCCGATCAATCGCTATCAGTCGGAAGCCGGTGCGCCGCGCGGCACCATCGGCGAAGGCCCCCTCGAGCCGCGAACTTGGCGTGCCGTGGAAGTAGAACGCTGGGTAGCCGGTGCTATCACCCCATTCCAGGTAGGCAAGCGCCCGCCCGTCGGGCAGCATGAGCACATCCGCCTCGTCGGTGCGAATGCGCTCGGGCAGCGATGGCGGTGGCCCGGTCAAGAGCACACCAGCGATGGTATGCCGATCAGAGTCGATTCAGCGCGCGTGCCATGCACGAGTCCTCGAGGAACCGATAGCGCCTAGGCTGGGACTGCCGCAACCACAGCCGATCCAGCGCCGAACGCACGATCCGGCGAACGGGTGTGCGGGTAACAGCCTTGTCGATGTCGATGGTGGAGGCGCTGTCGCCGTTCATGACAGGTTCCCTTCAAGCGTCCTGCAAGCGGTTGCCAAAGCCGTCGCCTATTTTCTGTCATCGGACGGCGCGATCCATCGGCACGGGAGCGTAAATCTGCCCCGCCGGGGGTCGTAGCTTGCCGGGGGCACGCCCGGGTTTATACGCGTATTCGCTGATGCGGCCCGGTCAACGAGCGCTATGCGCCGCCACCGGCAGCCGGGGGCGGCGGCGCAGCACCGGGATCGTCAAGCACGGGACCTTCGAGGATGGGTCCGGGGTAGTCGCGGCTGTGGTCGGGGCCGTCGCTGTCGCGGTGGAAGTCGTCATGGCAGGTGTAGGGATCCCAGTTGGGCCCCCATGCGGGGTCGAAAGGCTGCCCCGGGCACCAGTAGTAGTCGGGCACCGGCGCGGTTTGGGCTGCGGACTGCGCGCCGACCCCGAGACCCGCCACACCCGTGGCCAGGATGCACGCCGCCAGCATGAGCGTGCGGCACGCGAACCGGTACATGCGATGACGGTACGAAAGCGATCTGGCAAGCAACTGGACGCTAGGTGCGATATACCAGAGAACTTGCTGATTACTCGCTGTGACCCATGAGCGCCGCGAACCGCGGCTTGATCACTTCGTCGATTATCGCCAGCCGCTGGTCGAACGGAATGAACGCGGATTTCATCGCATTGACGGTGAAGCGCGCCAGGTCGCTCCAGCCATAACCGAAAGCCTCTACCAAACGATGCATTTCGAGGCTCATCGAGGTGTCGCTCATCAGCCGGTTGTCGGTATTGACGGTCACCCGGAACCGGGCCCGAGCCAGTAGGTCGAACGGATGCTCGGCGATGCTTGCGACCGCGCCGGTCTGCACGTTGGAGCTGGGGCACAGCTCCAGCGGAATTCGCTTGTCCCGCAGGATAGCTGCCAGCCGACCCAACTGGAAACCGCCGTCGGCATCCACGTCGATGTCGTCGACGATCCGCACCCCGTGACCCAGCCGGTCGGCACCGCAGAAGGCGATCGCCTCGTGGATGGACGGCAACCCGAACGCCTCACCGGCATGAATCGTGAAGCGCGCGTTGTGATCACGCATGTACTCGAATGCATCCAAGTGCCGGGTTGGCGGGTGGCCGGCCTCCGCGCCGGCGATGTCGAATCCGACAACTCCCTTGTCCCGGAACCGGATCGCCAACTCTGCGATCTCCCGGGACATTGCGGCGTGCCGCATCGCGGTGACCAGACAGCGGACGGTGATGGGTTGACCATCGGCGGCACACGCCTTCTCGCCGGCGGCGAAGCCCGTCAGAACGGTGTCGACGACGTCGTCGAACGACAGCCCGCAGCTGATGTGCAGCTCCGGCGCGAACCGCACCTCGGCATAGACCACCGAATCGGCGGCCAGGTCTTGCGCGCATTCGAAGGCGACCCGATACAAGGCCTCGGGAGTCTGCATCACCGCCACCGTGTGCGAAAACGGTTCCAGGTAGCGCTCCAGCGAGCCGCTGTGCGACTGGGTGCGAAACCAACTTGCCAGCGCGTCGACGTCAGTTGCCGGCAGGTCGTCGTATCCGACCTGCCCGGCAATGTCCAGCACGGTGGCCGGCCGCAGCCCGCCGTCGAGGTGATCGTGCAGCAACGCCTTGGGGGCTAGCCTGATCGTCTGCAGGGTCGGCGCAGCGGTCATCAGACGATCCGATCGACGATTAGCGGCCGCACCTGCGGCGGACTGTCCCGGATACTCCAACCGCCGGCCAGCTCGGCTCGCGCCGCACCAAAGCGCTCGGGAGCATTCGTGTAGAGGGTGAACAACGGCTCACCGACCACAACCGGCTCCCCCGGGCGGCGATGAATCCGCACCCCCGCACCGTGCTGTACGCGTGCGCCCGGGCGGGACCTGCCCGCACCGAGTCGCCATGCCGCTAACCCCACTGCCATCGCATCGATGTCGCCCATTGTGCCGCTCGCGCCCGCCGTGACGGTTTCCGAATGCGAACCGATCGGCAACGGTTTCGACAAGTCACCTCCCTGCGCGGCAACCAACCGGCGAAACCGGTCCATTGCGGTGCCGTCCCGCAGCGTCTGGGCCGGGTCCCGGCCGTGGATCCCGGCAAGCTCGAGCATCTCGCCGGCCAGCCGCAACGTCAGCTCCACCACGTCGGGCGGTCCGCCGCCGGCCAGCACCTCCAGCGCCTCGGCCACCTCGAGCGCATTGCCGACGGTTCGACCCAGCGGGCAGTTCATCTCCGTCAGCAGGGCACGGGTGGGCACGCCATGCGCCGCGCCCAGTTCGACCATGGTGTGCGCAAGTTCGCGCGCCTGCACTGGCGACCTCATGAAGGCCCCGGAACCAACCTTGACGTCGAGCACCAGTGCACCCGCACCCTCAGCCAGCTTCTTGCTCATAATCGAACTGGCGATCAACGGCAGCGATTCGACGGTGCCGGTAATGTCGCGCAGCGCATACAGCTTGGCATCGGCTGGCGCCAGCTGGCCGGCGGCGAAGATCGCGGCGCCGACGTCGCAAAGCTGCTCGCGCACCCGCTGGTTGGACAGATTCGCGGTGAACCCGGTGATGGATTCCAGCTTGTCCAGGGTGCCGCCGGTGTGGCCGAGTCCGCGGCCCGACGCCTGGGGCACTGCGCCACCGCAGGCGGCGACGACGGGCACCAATGGCAGCGTGATTTTGTCACCTACCCCGCCGGTGGAATGCTTGTCCACGGTCGCTAGTGGCAGATCGGTGAAATCCAGCCGGGCACCCGAGGCCAGCATGGCCGCCGTCCATCTGGCGATCTCGCCGCGGTCCATGCCCCGCCAAACGATCGCCATCAGCAGCGCCGACATCTGTTCGTCGGCGACCCGGCCGTCGGTATAGGCCTTGACGACCCAGTCGATGGCGGCGTCGGACAACCGGCCGCCGTCACGTTTGGTGCGGATGACGGTCGGGGCGTCGAATGCGAAGTCGGTCACCGGCGTTCCCGGGGGAGGTCGTCGAGGCCGAAGGCGTCGGGCAGCAGGTCGCCGAGCCGGCGGGGTCGCACCGGATGGTCGATCAGTAGCTCGGAACCCCCGTGTTCGAGCAGCACCTGACGGCATCGCCCGCACGGCATCAGCACGGATCCATGGCCGTCGACGCAGGCCAGCGCGAGCAGCCGGCCGCCGCCGGTCGAATGCAGGGCGCACACCACCGCACATTCGGCGCACAAAGTCAAGCCATACGAGACGTTTTCCACGTTGCATCCGGTCACCACGCGACCATCGTCGACCAGTGCGGCCGCACCCACCGCAAACCGCGAATACGGCACATAGGCTCCGGCTGCTGCCTGGGTTGCATTGCCCCGCAGCATATTCCAATCGACATCAGGCATTCGGCAACCCCGCTCGTCGATGGGCCGACTAAGAAAAGCCAGCCTAACCCCGGATCCACACACGATCCCGATCGGACTGTTCGACACCGCGGGCAACCTGGCCAAGTTAAGCTCGATTGCCCGGCTCTAGCTGTTCGATAGTGCTTTTAAGGGGTTTGCCAGCGGTGAATACAACGGCGACAACCGTCTCGCGCGGGCGGCGGCCACCTCGGACCCTGTATCGGGGAGATCCCGGTATGTGGTCGTGGGTATGCCATCGCATCAGCGGCGCGACGATTTTCTTCTTCCTGTTTGTCCATGTCCTGGACGCCGCCATGCTGCGGGTGAGCCCGCAGACCTACAACGCGGTGCTGGCGACCTACAAGACCCCGATCGTCGGCCTGATGGAGTACGGCATAGTCGCCGCGGTCCTTTTTCACGCACTGAACGGGATTCGGGTCATCTTGATCGATTTCTGGTCGGAAGGCCCGCGCTATCAGCGGCTGATGTTGTGGATCATCGGCAGCGTCTTCCTCTTGCTGATGGTTCCGGCAGGCGTGGTGGTGGGCATCCACATGTGGGAGCACTTCCGATGAGCGCCCCGGTCAGACAGCGCAGCCATGACCGTCCAGCCAGCCTGGACAACCCACGATCACCACGGCGGCGTGCCGGCATGCCCAACTTCGAGAAATTCGCCTGGCTGTTCATGCGGTTTTCCGGTGTTGTGTTGGTGTTCCTGGCGATCGGGCACCTGTTCATCATGCTGATGTGGGACAACGGCGTGTATCGCCTGGACTTCAACTTCGTTGCCCAACGCTGGGCGTCGCCGTTCTGGCAGACCTGGGATCTGCTGTTGTTGTGGCTGGCGCAGCTGCACGGCGGCAACGGTCTGCGCACCATCATTGACGACTACAGCCGCAAAGACACCACCCGATTCTGGCTGAACTCGTTGCTGGTGTTGTCCATGCTGTTCACCCTGATGCTGGGAACCTACGTGATAGTGACATTCGACCCGAACATCTCCTGAAAGGCCCGGAAGGAGCACATGATCACGCCACCTCTCCCCCGCAAGCGGGCGGTACCCCCACCTCATCGCTGCGGCCCCCTCGTCGCTTCGCGGCTGGGGGTGCCCCCACTGCATCGTCGGCGGCGGCGTTGATCTGCCAACACCGATACGACGTGGTGATCGTCGGCGCGGGCGGTGCCGGGATGCGCGCCGCGGTCGAGGCGGGTCCGCGGGTGCGTACCGCGGTGCTGACCAAGCTGTATCCCACCCGCAGCCACACCGGCGCGGCCCAGGGCGGCATGTGCGCCGCGCTGGCCAACGTCGAGGACGACAACTGGGAGTGGCACACGTTCGACACCGTCAAGGGCGGCGACTATCTCGCCGACCAGGACGCCGTGGAGATCATGTGCAAGGAAGCCATCGACGCGGTGCTCGACCTGGAGAAGATGGGGATGCCGTTCAACCGCACCCCCGAGGGCCGCATCGACCAGCGCCGCTTCGGCGGGCACACCCGCGACCACGGCAAGGCCCCGGTGCGCCGGGCCTGCTACGCGGCCGATCGCACCGGCCACATGATTCTGCAGACGCTGTATCAGAACTGCGTCAAGCACGACGTCGAGTTCTTCAACGAGTTTTACGCGCTGGATTTGGCTTTGACTCAAACGCCGTCGGGCCCGGTGGCCACCGGGGTGATCGCCTACGAGCTAGCGACCGGTGACATCCATGTCTTTCACGCCAAGGCCGTCGTGATCGCGACCGGCGGCTCGGGCCGCATGTATAAGACCACGTCCAACGCACACACCCTGACCGGCGACGGCATCGGCATCGTGTTCCGCAAGGGACTTCCCTTGGAGGACATGGAGTTTCACCAGTTTCACCCTACCGGCCTGGCCGGTCTGGGCATCTTAATCTCCGAAGCGGTGCGCGGCGAAGGCGGCCGGCTGCTCAACGGGGAAGGTGAGCGTTTCATGGAGCGCTACGCCCCGACGATCGTCGACCTAGCGCCCCGCGACATCGTCGCCCGCTCGATGGTGCTGGAAGTGCTGGAGGGACGCGGCGCCGGACCGCTCAAGGACTACGTCTACATCGACGTCCGCCACCTGGGCGAGGAAGTGCTCGAGGCCAAGCTGCCCGACATCACCGAGTTCGCCCGCACCTACCTGGGCGTGGATCCGGTCACCGAGCTGGTGCCGGTCTACCCGACGTGCCACTACCTGATGGGCGGCATCCCGACCACAGTCACCGGGCAGGTGCTGCGGGACAACACCAGCGTTGTCCCGGGCCTGTATGCGGCCGGCGAGTGCGCGTGCGTGTCGGTGCATGGCGCCAACCGGCTGGGCACCAACTCGCTGTTGGATATCAACGTCTTCGGTCGTCGGGCCGGCATCGCCGCCGCCAGTTATGCGCAGGGTCACGACTTTGTCGACATGCCGCCCAACCCGGAGGCCATGGTGGTGGGCTGGGTCAGCGACATCCTGTCCGAACACGGAAACGAGCGGGTCGCCGACATTCGCGGGGCGCTGCAGCAGTCGATGGACAACAACGCCGCGGTGTTCCGCACCGAGGAGACCCTGAAGCAGGCGCTCACCGACATCCACGCGCTCAAGGAGCGCTACTCCCGAATCACGGTGCACGACAAGGGGAAACGCTTCAACACCGACCTGCTGGAAGCCATCGAGCTGGGATTTTTACTGGAGCTGGCCGAGGTCACGGTGGTCGGCGCTTTGAATCGCAAGGAGTCCCGCGGCGGTCACGCCCGCGAGGACTATCCCAACCGCGACGACGTCAACTACATGCGACACACCATGGCCTACAAGGAAATTGGGGCCGATAAGGAGGGCCCCGAGCTGCGCAGCGATGTCCGCCTTGATTTCAAACCCGTCGTGCAGACCCGTTACGAACCCAAGGAACGGAAGTACTAATGAGCGTCGAGCCGGACGTCGAAACTTTGGATCCGCCCCTACCGCCGGTACCGGACGGCGCGGTGATGGTGACCGTCAAGATCGCCCGGTTCAACCCCGACGACCCCGACGCGTTCGCGGCCACCGGCGGCTGGCAGAGCTTCCGGGTGCCCTGTTTGCCCAGCGATCGGCTGCTCAACCTGCTCATCTACATCAAGGGCTACCTCGACGGCACGCTCACCTTCCGGCGATCCTGCGCCCATGGGGTGTGCGGCTCTGATGCCATGCGCATCAACGGGGTGAACCGGCTGGCCTGCAAGGTGCTGATGCGTGACCTGCTGCCGAAGAAGAAGGGCAAATCGTTGACCGTCACGGTCGAGCCGATCCGCGGGCTGCCGGTGGAAAAGGACCTGGTGGTCGACATGGAGCCGTTCTTCGACGCCTACCGGGCGATCAAACCGTACCTGATCACCAGCGGCAACCCGCCCACCCGCGAACGGATCCAGAGCCCGACCGACCGCGCCCGCTACGACGACACCACCAAGTGCATCCTGTGCGCGTGCTGCACCACCAGCTGCCCGGTGTTCTGGCACGAGGGCAGCTACTTCGGCCCGGCGGCGATCGTCAACGCGCACCGCTTCATCTTCGACAGCCGCGACGAGGCCGCCGCCGAGCGCCTCGACATCCTCAACGAGGTCGACGGGGTGTGGCGCTGCCGCACCACGTTCAACTGCACCGAATCCTGCCCACGGGGCATTGAGGTGACCAAGGCGATCCAGGAGGTCAAGCGCGCGCTGATGTTCACCCGCTGAGGGCTTGCGCGAGCAGACGCAAAATCGCCCGAAAACCAGTGGTTTTGGGCGATTTTGCGTCTGCTCGCGCAGCCGGGTCTACAGCGTTGCCAGGTGCTGTTTGGTTGCGCCAGGAACCGCAGTCAACGCAATCGACTGATCGAAGGTGACAAATCGGCCATCATGAGCGACCGCGAGGGCCAGCAAGTACGCGTCGGTGACCTGTTTGGGGCTGTGCAGGCGGGAACGATCGATGACCTTTGAGTCGAGAATGCTGACGGTGCAGGACCAGAACTCGTGATAGCGCGTGTGCGTCGCACGAGCCAACAAGTCGATGGCATGGGCTACCGAGATTGGGCTGGGATAGCGCGGTTGGCTGATGACGCGGACGAACCCGTTTTGGGTGATCGCACAGGAAGCCCATCCCCGCTCGATCTGCCCGGTGATCCACGCTCGGGCGCGCTCGTGGTCGACGTGATCGCGGTCCAACAGCGCCAGTAGCACGTTGACGTCCAACAGCGCTCGCATCGATCACACGGCCTCCTCGTCACGAAGCCGATCGATCAGCGCGTTCGATACCGCTCCACCGCGATGAGGCAGGGGTTCGAAGCCATGAAAGGCGTCCTCCTGGCTCGCCGCAGGCTGGGGATTCTGGTTGGTTAACGCTTGCCGGGCCAGATCCGACAGGATTTCACCCGCGGTGCGCTTCTCCCTGCGTGCCCGTTCCTTCACGGCCAGCAATACATCGTCGTCGATGGACAACGTGGTGCGCATGCATCAGATGCTATCGCACCAATCTGGGCGCAACGCGTCTACAGGATGGCCAGCGCTCGCGGCATTGAGAATCTCCTTCGTGGGTGCACTCCCACGCGAGGTAGGGGCCGACGACCACCATCTATGCCCCTGGCAACGGTGAGCGCCGCGCGATCATGATCCGCGACGGCGCCGAATCGCAGTTACCCTGCCCCTCGTGTACAACGGTGAAGTCGGCAGGAAGCAGACACGCTGGCTCTCCCGGCTTGACACGTCGCTTCGCGCTGGCTGTGCCCGCCTCGGCGCCACTGAGAGCCAGCGACTCCCATGCCAATACGCCGCCTGGCATCACCGCCTCACAGGCGCGGTGAAATATCGCCGCATCCCAAAAGAGCCTGCTGAGCACCAGCGCGAAACGCGTCTCGCCGGGTTCCCAGCAGCCCAAGTCGGCCTGCACGAGGTTGAGCCGATCGGCCACGCCTCGACGCACGGCCTCGCTGTCCAGCTGCAGCAGCGCGACATCGGACACATCGATTGCGGTGACCTGGCGGCCGTGGGCGGCCAACGCCAGTGCGGTACCCGATCGACCGCTGGCTAACTCCAGAACGGGACCGTCCGGAACGCCTGCTCTGAGGACATCGGCGAGCCAAGGCACCGGGGCAAACGGCGCGTGCGCCGAACCCGCGCGTTCGTATCGCGCGTTCCAGTCGACGCGGTTGGGGTGCTCCCGCAGCGCCGGATCCGTCTGCACGCTCATGGCCGATTGGCCACCCACTCAACACCGTCGAGTGCGAACTCCTTCTTCCATATCGGCACATCCTGTTTGAGCCGCTCGATGCACATGCGAGCGGCGTCGAACGCGGCCGCGCGGTGAGGAGCCGAAGCACCGATGACAACCGCCGCATCACCGATGCGCAATTCACCGGTCCGGTGTGCCACGGCAACTCGCACACCGTCGGCCTGTCGTTCACACTCTTCGATGATGTCCATCAGCGTGCGGTGCACCATGGCCGGATAGGCCTCGTAGTACAACTTGGTCACTTCGTGGCCGTTGTTGTTGTTACGCACGGTACCCACGAAGATGACGGCGCCGCCCTGGGAAGGTCCAGATATCGCGTTGAGCACTTCATCGACGCTCAGCGGCTCATCGGTGAGCCGGCAGTAGACATCGGAGCCCCCGGCAACCTGCGGTATGAACGCCACCGTGTCGCCATCGTCGAGAATCGTTGATGCTGGCGCTATGGATTCGTTAACGGCCATCCGCACTCGCTTGCGAAAATCAGCAAGTGGCGGATAGTCGATTTGCAATTGGTCGACTAAGCCGTCGACGGTGGTGCCGCTTTCGAGTGAGATCTTCTCGTGAGCGACCTTGCACGCTTCGCGAACCGCGCCAAAGTAGAGCACATTGACAGTAATCATTCAACATCCATCCTCGGTGGAGCCACCATCGCTGGGTTTGACGTCCGCGTCGTGCCGCCGGTAATGACCCGATCGGCCACCGCTTTTTTCGTCCAATCTGATATCCGTGATCGTCATGGCACGGTCGACTGCTTTGCACATGTCGTAAACCGTGAGCGCTGTCACCGTAACGGCGGTCAACGCCTCCATCTCCACACCCGTACGTGCCACCGTGGTCACCGTCGCCGCAATCGAGAGCCGGTCCGCGCCCTGCGGCTCGAGCGTGACGGTGACCGCCTCGATCCCCAGCGGGTGACACAGCGGGATAAGCTCACCGGTCCGTTTGGCCGCCATAATGCCGGCTATCCGTGCGGTCGCTATGACATCGCCCTTTGCCGCGGTGCCGTGACAGATCATGTCCAGGGTCGACGGTTTCATCAGGACGGCCCCGGATGCCCGCGCTCGCCGCAAGGTCACCGCCTTCGCCGACACATCGACCATTCGGGCGGCGCCTTGTTCATCAAGGTGGGTAAGCACCCCATCGTGGTCGTTCACCGTGCCACCTGCTGGCTGCATTGCTCATCGTGCACTGCGCTGAAAGCCTCGGCGAGGTCGAAGTCGACGCGAGTCAAACAGTGCATCTGGCGCGTCCAACAAGTCAACCGCACCGACCGCTTGTTATGGACACAGATATCGGGGTGATGATTGAATTTGTCGGCGATGGCGGCGATCTTCGCCACAAATTTCATGGATTGATCGAAGCTCCCAAACCCAAATGTGTGGCGGAGCTTTCCATCGACGAGCTCCCACCCGGGCAGTGCCGTCAACCTCTCGGACAGCTCCCTGTCGGTGAGAGCCGACAGCCTGCCGCAGCACACGTCGTGAAGGCTTGACTCCTCACATCGACTGACGTTGCCGTGTGCCATGGTTCCCTCCTGGACTTGGTTGGATTGATGGTGGATGTCGCACCTGGTCGCCCAGCGAGTGCGCGCATGCGGGCATGGGCACCAGACCGGCCGGAATTATCCGCCTCTGGTGTGCATCTCCAGATGTGGGTCGCGTTTCAAGCGGGACACCGGAAGAAAGACCTGTCGCGTTCGTTGGGCCAAGCGTTGTTCTGCCCCACGGTTCGCGCGGTCCCGCCAGCCACGCTGCAGAATCTGCACAACGTCATTGGCGGACGCTCCCGCACGCACGGATTCCCGCAAATTGATGCCGGACAGGGCGTAAAGGCAATGTAGCCAGATGCCATCGGCGGTCAGTCGCGACCTGTCACAGGTTGCACAGAATGGCTCGGTGGTCGAAGCAATGATGCCGAATGTTGTTCCGTCCGGCAATCTGTAGCGGTTCGCGGGCGCGGAATCGTACTTCGGCAAGGCCGCGATGGGACCGTATTTCTTCCCGAGAGTTGACAGCATCTGCGCTTTCGTGAAGACCTTGTCCATCGACCATTGCGTCGCACCGCCGACGTCCATGTATTCAATGAATCTCACCTCGGCATTGACGTTGCGAGCGAATTCGATCAGATCGGACAACTCATCATCGTTGAAGCCACGTATCACCACGGAATCAAGCTTCGTATCGGTGAAGCCCGCCGCCGCAACCGCCTCAATGCCTTCGATAACTTTATAGTGGGTCCCGCGCTGGCTGATTGCTTTGAACCGGTCCGGCCGCAACGTATCAAGACTAATGGTGATGCGCCGCATGCCCGCCGATTTTAACTTTCTGGCCTGGTCCGCGAGCAGCACGCCATTAGTTGTGATCGCCAAATCCTGTAAACCGCTGCCATCGCCAACTTTCGCGCTTATAACCTCAATGATTGCCGCCAGATCCGAGCGGATCAGCGGTTCTCCACCGGTGAGCCGAATTTTATCGACACCGACAGCGATAAATGCATCGACGATCAGGCTGATTTCGTCCACAGACAGCAGATCCGCCCGCGGCAACCAGGCGTACTCGGCCTCGGGCATGCAGTAGCGGCAGCGGAGGTTGCACTGATCGATCACAGAAAGCCGCAGATCACCCATGGTGCGACCACAGCGGTCCCTGATGGGGGATTCATTGATGCACAAGCCGGACCGGCTCACCGAGGCGACATCCGTGATCTGATAGCGCGACTGTTCCGGTCCGGACAATGCTGGATGAAAAACCCGAGTCATTGGATAGCTCCGCCGACAAGGCCACCGACGGCGATGGGCGACGCCAGGCATCCCCGCAGGGATCTAGGACATCGGGCGTTATCGGGGGCTGGCCGCGGCGATGGCGCCCGCGAAGACCATCGCAACACGTTTCGCGTGCACACTGGCACCACATGCCTCCTTCTCATTCGCGCGCTTTCCGGGGTTCACGTTCATTACTGTTCAACACCGGCCTCAATGGAATCTCAATGCGCACGGCGCACGACCGGATTCGGCGGCGCATGTGGGTCCGGCAAGGCAACGGCCACCCGTTGGCCGTTCATCCACGACGGTGACCCGAATTCCCGACAGTGATGTCGAGAAGCCAGGTAGCTCCGGTTCGGTGTCGAGCACCGGGCCGGAGGTCGCCGCACGGCGTCATGGTAGGCGTTGCGGGTGCGACCGCAATCGGTCACCGCCACGTTCCAAATCGGTCACACTTGACACCCGTCATGTCGGCGGAGCCGGTATTCTTCGAATTCGAGCTTTCCCCATCAGGCCCTGGCGCCCGGTGAATCGCTCATCAAACGGACCCGCGACCGACGAGGATTGTGATGGCCCGAAACGAACTCCGGTTCGGTATTCTCGGACCGCTAGAGATAAGCGCAGGTTTCCGCAGTCTACCGTTGGGCACACCGAAGCAACGTGCGGTCTTGGCGACGCTGATCATTCATCGTAATCGCCCGGTTGGGATCGACTCGTTGATCGACGCGGCTTGGGAGCAGGACCGGCCGGAGGGATCACGAGCGACCGTGTATACGTATGTCTCGAATTTGCGTCGGTTGGTAAGCACCACGGGGGCGGATTCGCACAGCATCTTGGCTAGCGCACCGCCAGGGTATCGACTCGCCGTTGCCGATAACCAATATGATGTGGCACGTTTTATCAGCCAAAGGTCGGCCGGGCTGCGCGCCGCCGCTGCCGGTTCTTTCGAACAGGCCAGTGACCATTTGTCGGCCGCGCTGGCCGAGTGGCGCGGCCCGGTCCTGGACGATCTGCGTGAATTCAGCTTTGTCACCCGCTTGGCCAACTCATTGGTTGAAGACAAAATCATCGCCCACACAGCTCTCGCGGAGGCTGAAATCGCCTGCGGGCGTGCCGATTCAGTGATCAGCGAGCTCGAGGAGCTGATCCTGGAGCATCCTTATCACGAGGCCCTGTGGCGGCAACTCATCGCCGCATACTATGTCTCGGAACGTCAATCCGATGCCCTGGACGCCTACCGGCGATTAAAGACCAGCCTGGCCGAAGACCTCGGCGTCGACCCGGGACCCAAGGTACGCACGCTATACGAGCAAGTGCTGCGCCAACAAGCACTGGACACGCGAGTCGTCGTCCAGGCTGCCGCAGGAGATATCATCAGGGCCCTCGAACACTCTCCCGGCATGACCGACCGTTCGCCGCGCGCCGCAATACGCGACGCCGCGGGGCACCGGTCTCCACTTGGCCGGTTGCCCCTTCGTATCGGGCGTAGCAAAAGTAACGACATGGTGCTGCCGGACGGCAAAGTCAGTCCCTACCATGCCGTTATCGTCAACACCGGTGAAAGCTTCATGATCACCGACCTGCGATCGGTCAACGGCGTCTACGTGCGTGGGCGGCGCATCGCGACCACAGCCACCCTCAACGACGGCGACCACATTCGCATCGGCGACCATGAACTCACGTTCGAGGTCATACCGCACGAATCGGGCCGTTAGCCGGCGGGTTTGCCCATCCCCGGTTCTGCGCCCACCCGCGCCTACCCTTCGGTAGGCAGGCCGGCTCGCCGACCCGCCGCGGACACCAGGATGCCTACCGTGCTGGCACCAGCACACTCTCGTCGTATTGCCTCACCAGGTCTTCGACCACGGTCTGCCACGAGGCATCGTCCACGCAGAGGCGGCTGGCGGTAAGTACTAGCCGGTCGGGACTTCCGGGGAGCAGAGAAACCGCGAACAACCTGCCGGTGTACATATCGAAGCTCGCGCTGTGCCGTGCGATCACCTCCGCGACGGCGGCTCCCGGGGGTTCCACTCCCCAGCCCCACCCGCCGCCGCCCGGGCGAGAAGTCAAGGTGTCAACGCGCGGCTCGAATACGGTGCCAAGGGCCGGATGGGCGTCGAAGACCGCCTCCACCGCCGCGCGGATACGCCCCTGGTCCACCCGTGAGTTCGCAATCAGAACGTCGGTGTGCGCGCCAGGCTCGATGTCCTCGAGCCTGGGAAGCTCAACGAAATACGAATACGACATGACCACAGACTCCGGCACACCCCTCAGCGAATTCTTGGCAACTTCTTGGACCTGGGCCGAGCAGACGCAAAAGCACCCCATTTCGGCACGAAATGGGGGCCCTTTGCGTCTCAGTGTCGGTGTTGTGTGTGCCGCGAGGTGGGTGTGTCGGTGTGACAGACGCCGTGTCGCGGTGGTTTGTTCCGGATCACCTGGTGTCTGGCTCACTTTGCGTCTGCCGTCCTCTTGGGGTTGGCGTTGAGCAGTATTGCCGGCACTAGGTGAGAAGGACCGGCCGGCGTGACTTGATAGGAGCGTGGCTTTCGCCCCGACTGAGATGTGTCCGCCGACCGGCCCAACCTCAACACTCCCTCAAGTGAAGGAGGCAACCACCATGGTTGTTGTTGGAACCGATGCGCACAAGTACAGCCACACCTTTGTGGCCACCGACGAAGTGGGTCGCCAACTCGGTGAGAAGACCGTCAAGGCCACCACGGCCGGGCACGCCACAGCCATCATGTGGGCCCGTGAACAGTTCGGCCTCGAGCTGATCTGGGGCATCGAGGACTGCCGCAACATGTCGGCGCGTCTGGAGCGTGACCTACTGGCGGCCGGCCAGCAGGTGGTGCGGGTACCCACCAAGCTGATGGCCCAGACCCGCAAGTCGGCGCGCAGTCGGGGCAAGTCGGATCCGATCGATGCGCTGGCGGTGGCGCGGGCGGTGCTGCGTGAAACCGACCTACCCCTGGCCACCCACGACGAGACGTCGCGGGAGTTGAAGTTGTTGACTGACCGTCGAGATGTCCTTGTGGCCCAACGCACGTCGGCGATCAACCGGTTGCGCTGGCTCGTCCATGAACTCGATCCCGAGCGGGCACCGGCAGCACGCTCGCTCGATGCCGCCAAGCACCAGCAGGCCCTGCGGACCTGGCTGGACACCCAGCCAGGATTGGTCGCCGAACTCGCGCGCGCCGAGCTGACCGACATCATCCGGCTCACCGGCGAGATCAACACCCTGGCCCAGCGCATCAGCGCCCGAGTCCACCAGGTCGCCCCCGCACTGCTGGAAATCCCTGGCTGCGCGGAGCTGACTGCAGCCAAAATCGTCGGCGAAGCCGCCGGAGTGACCCGGTTCAAAAGCGAAGCCGCCTTCGCCTGCCATGCCGCAGTGGCTCCCATCCCGGTGTGGTCGGGCAACACCGCCGGCCAGATGCGGCTCAGCCGCTCGGGCAACCGCCAGCTCAACGCCGCCCTACACCGCATCGCACTGACCCAAATCCGGATGACCGACAGCCGGGGCCAGGCCTACTACCAAAGGCTGCAAGACGCCGGGAAAACCAAACGCGCAGCACTACGCTGCCTCAAACGCCGCCTAGCCCGCACCGTCTTCCAGGCCCTGCGCACCGTCCACCAGCCCAGCTCCGAACACACCCAACCCGCGGCCGCTTGCCATAGGAGCTATTGCTCGTCACACCTCGGCGAGCCACCTCGTCTAACGGATATGACACAGAAAACCCGCATCCAGCCCCTACCTCCCAAGCGAGCCGGCCTGTTGATCCGCGCACTGTATCGGATCGCCAAGCGGCGCTTCGGCGAAGTTCCCGAGCCGTTCACGGTCACCGCACATCATCGGCGGCTGCTGATCGCCAATGTGGTGCACGAAGCCCTGCTGCAGCGAGCGTCGCGGAAGCTACCGCCCAGCGTCCGTGAGCTGGCGGTGTTTTGGACCGCCCGCAGCATCGGCTGCTCGTGGTGCGTGGACTTCGGAGCCATGCTGCAGCGCCTGGACGGGCTGGACGTGGACAGGCTCACGGACATCGACAATTACGCCACCTCATCGAAATTCAGCGACGACGAACGCGCCGCCATCGCCTACGCCGAGGCGATGACCGCAGACCCGCATTCGGTGACCGACGAGCAGGTGGCCGACCTGCGGGCCCGCTTCGGCGAGGCCGGCGTGATCGAGCTGACTTACCAGATCGGCGTGGAGAACATGCGAGCCCGGATGAATTCGGCGCTGGGCATCACCGAGCAAGGCTTCAATTCCGGTGATGCCTGCCGCGTCCCGTGGGCTGCGCCCGACGTTCCTTCAGCGGAGAGCCGGTGAACTTGTCGGGATTGGCGATATCCCACAGCGCGCACACCTTTCCGTCGCGCACGGTTATCGCGGTGATCCGCGGCGCCATCGCCCGATACCCGTCGACCCCGGGTAAGCCCGCCGTGTAGGCGCCGAGCTCTCCGTTGACCAGCGCCAGCTGATTCGCGCCGAAGAGCCCCGGGCCGTAACGCTGGACCAGCCCGAGTATGAACCGGACCACCTTGTCGGATCCGCGGACGGCCCGTACCGCTGTGGGCGCCTTGCCATTCGAATCGCCGGTAAACGTCACGTCGGGATGCAGCAGCGACACCACCGTGTCCAGGTCACCAGCGGCCATGGCGGCCATCAGCCGGCCGACCACCTCGTTGTGGGCCGGATCCGGATCCCCCGATATCAGGGCGGGCTGCGCCGTGACGGCCTTGCGGGCCCGCGACGCCAGCTGGCGCGCGGCGGCCTCGCTGGTTCCCAGCACCTCGGCCACTTCGGCAAACGGCACGGCGAACCCGTCGTGCAGCACGAACGCGACCCGCTGATCGGGGCGCAGCCGCTCCAGCACCACCATGGCCGCGAACCTGGCGTCCTCGGCGGCCACCACGGCGGCCAACGGATCGGTCGCGTCCAAGCCGGTGACCACCGGTTCGGGCAGCCAGGTGCCGGTGTAGGTCTCCCGCCGGTGCGCCGCCGACCTCAACTTGTCCAGACCCAGCCGGCTCACCACGGTGGTCAGCCAGGCCCGCGGGTCGGCGATCACGGTGTCCTGTGAGTCCCAGCGCAGCCAGGCCTCCTGCACGATGTCCTCAGCATCGGCGACCGTGCCGGTCAGCCTGTAGGCGACCGACATGAGATGCTGTCGCAGTGCCTCGAATTCGGAAACCTCCATCGAGGTCATTGCCCGAGCCTAGCGCTGCGCTCGCCAACACGACGACACGAAACCTTTGGTTGCACTTCGCCCGGCACGGTGCCGGCATCCAACACCCGGTCATCGTCCGCGGCGACGGCGTCACCATCTTCGACGACCGCGGCAAGAGCTATCTGGACGCCTTGTCCGGGCTGTTCGTGGTGCAGGTCGGTTACGGCCGGGCCGAACTCGCCGAGGCGGCCGCGCGGCAAGCCGGCACGCTGGGGTATTTCCCGCTCTGGGGGTATGCCACCCCGCCGGCGATCGAGCTCGCCGAGCGCCTGGCCCGCTACGCGCCCGGGGACCTAAACCGGGTGTTTTTCACCAGCGGCGGCACCGAGGCCGTCGAAACCGCCTGGAAGGTGGCCAAGCAGTACTTCAAGCTCACCGGCAAACCGGGCAAACACAAGGTCATTTCACGCTCGATCGCCTACCACGGCACCACCCAGGGCGCGCTGGCGATCACCGGCCTGCCATTGTTCAAGGCGCCATTCGAACCGCTGACGCCGGGCGGCTTCCGGGTGCCCAACACCAATTTCTACCGAGCACCGTTGCACACCGACCTCAAAGAGTTCGTGCGATGGGCTGCTGACCGGATCGCCGAGGCCATCGAGTTCGAAGGCCCCGACACCGTGGCCGCGGTGTTTTTGGAGCCGGTGCAGAACGCGGGCGGCTGCATCCCGGCGCCGCCGGGTTATTTCGAACGGGTCCGCGAGATCTGTGACCGCTACGACGTGCTGCTGGTCTCCGACGAGGTGATCTGTGCGTTCGGCCGGATCGGGTCGATGTTCGCCTGTGAAGACCTCGGCTACGTGCCCGACATGATCACCTGCGCCAAGGGCCTGACGTCGGGCTACTCGCCGCTGGGCGCGATGATCGCCAGCGACCGGTTGTTCGAACCGTTCAACGACGGCGAGACGATGTTCGCACACGGCTACACGTTTGGCGGTCATCCGGTGTCGGCGGCCGTCGGCCTGGCCAACCTCGACATCTTCGAGCGCGAGGGTCTCAGCGATCACGTCAAGCGGAATTCCCCCGCGCTGCGGGCCACCCTGGAGAAACTGTACGACCTGCCCATCGTCGGCGACATCCGCGGCGAGGGGTATTTCTTCGGCATCGAACTGGTCAAAGACCAGGCGACCAAGCAAACCTTCACCGATGACGAACGCGCACGACTGCTAGGCCAGGTATCCGCGGCGCTCTTTGAGGCCGGGCTGTACTGCCGCACCGACGACCGCGGGGACCCCGTCGTCCAGGTGGCTCCCCCGCTGATTAGCGGACAGCCCGAGTTCGACACCATCGAAACCATCCTGCGCAGCGTGCTCACCGACACCGGACGCAAATATCTTCATCTGTAACTTTCGTCCCGCCAGTCACAGCGCGGCTCCTCACGGTCGGGCCGCCGATCACCTACTCTGCACAGACGATGGCCTTCTTACGTTCGGTATCGTGCCTGGCAGCAGCCGTGTTTGCGGTAGGCACCGGAATTGGTCTACCTACCGCGGCCGGCGAACCCAATGCCGCACCGGCGGCGTGCCCGTACAAGGTGTCCACCCCACCCGCCGTGGACTCGTCGGAGGTTCCCGCGGCCGGTGAACCCCCACTGCCGCTGGTGGTACCCCCCACCCCGGTCGGCGGCAACGCGCTGGGCGGCTGCGGCATCATCACCGCCCCTGGCAGCGCGCCAGCGCCCGGCGACGTCTCAGCCGAGGCCTGGCTGGTGGCGGACCTGGACAGCGGCGCGGTGATCGCCGCCCGGGATCCGCACGGCCGGCACCGCCCGGCCAGCGTCATCAAGGTGCTGGTGGCGATGGCGTCCATCAACACGCTCACCCTCAACAAGTCGGTCGCCGGAACCGCCGACGACGCGGCGGTCGAGGGCACCAAAGTCGGGGTGAACACCGGTGGCACCTACACCGTCAACCAGCTGCTGCACGGGCTGCTGATGCACTCCGGCAACGACGCTGCGTACGCGCTGGCCAGGCAGCTCGGCGGCATGCCGGCCGCGCTGGAGAAAATCAATCTGCTGGCCGCCAAGCTGGGCGGCCGGGACACCCGAGTGGCCACGCCGTCCGGACTGGACGGGCCCGGCATGAGCACGTCGGCCTATGACATCGGCCTGTTCTACCGGTACGCGTGGCAGAACCCGGTCTTCGCCGACATCGTCGCGACCCGCACCTTCGACTTCCCGGGGCACGGCGACCATCCAGGCTACGAGTTGGAGAACGACAACCAGCTGCTCTACAACTATCCGGGCGCGCTCGGCGGCAAGACCGGCTATACCGACGACGCGGGGCAGACCTTCGTGGGCGCGGCCAACCGCGACGGCCGGCGGCTGATGACGGTGCTGCTGCACGGGACCCGGCAGCCGATCCCGCCGTGGGAGCAGGCGGCGCACCTGCTCGACTACGGGTTCAACACCCCGGCAGGCACCCAGATCGGGACACTGATCGAACCCGACCCGTCGCTGATGTCCACCGACCGCAATCCCGCCGACCGGCAACGAGTCGACCCCCAGGCCGCGGCGCGGATATCGGCCGCCGACGCCCTTCCGGTGCGGGTTGGCGTGGCCGTCATCGGCGCCCTGATCGTGTTCGGGTTGATCATGGTCGCGCGGGCGATGAACCGCCGGCCGCAGCACTAGCTGCTTACCCCGATACCTTCGGCGTCGTTTGCGGGCGGGCATCCTAGCCGGCCTTGGTCGGCACCGAAATCGGGGCTTGACCAGCGGTTGACCGCGTGACGACGCTGTGGCAGCCTCATCGAAATGACTACAGCCCTATACCAGGACGCGGGGTTCACGCCCGCCGGGGCGCCCGACGACCCCGACCGCGTGGTGGACGTGCTGAGCGCCCCGGTACCGGTCAACTGACCAGATCGGGGCGCCGGGCGCTCCTCGTCGGGCTCACCGCCGCCAGCGTCGGCGTCCTCTACGGGTACGACCTTTCCGCCATCGCGGGTGCGTTGCTGTCTCTCAGCGAGGAATTCGAACTCACCACTCGAGAACAGGAGTTGCTGACCACCACGGCGGTGCTCGGCCAGATCGCCGGGGCGCTTGGCGGCGGCATCCTCGCCAACGCGATCGGACGCAAGAAATCGGTGGTGCTCATCGTCGCCGGCTACGCAGTGTTCGCCCTGCTCGGCGCGACCTCGGTGTCCGTACCGATGCTGGTGGTGGCGCGTCTGCTGCTGGGTGTGACAATCGGCCTGTCGGTGGTGGTGGTGCCGGTGTATGTGGCCGAGTCGGCGCCGGCGGCGGTGCGTGGGTCGTTGGTGACCGCGTATCAGCTGGCGACGCTTAGCGGCATCGTCGTCGGTTACCTGGTCGGCTACCTGTTGGCCGGATCGCACGGCTGGCGCGCGATGTTCGGGCTGGCCGCCGCGCCGGCCACGCTGCTGTTGCCGTTGTTGTGGCGCATGCCCGATACCGCCCGCTGGTATCTGCTCAAGGGCCGGATCGCCGACGCGCGTAGCGCGCTGCGGCGGATCCAGCCGGAGGCCGACATCGATGCCGAGCTGGCCGATATGGCGGCCGCGGTCGACGAACGCGGCGGCGGTATCGGCGAAATGGTGCGGCGGCCGTATCTGCGGGCCACGCTGTTCGTCATCGCGCTCGGCTTCCTCGTCCAGATCACCGGGATCAACGCGATCATCTACTACAGTCCGCGACTTTTCGCCGCCATGGGCTTCGCGGGCTATTTCGCGATGCTTGCCCTGCCCGCGATGGTGCAAGTCGCCGGCTTGGCGGCGGTGTGTGCCTCGCTGTTTCTGGTCGATCGGCTGGGCCGTCGCCCGATCCTGTTGTCCGGCATCGCGACGATGATCACCGCAGATGCCGTGCTGATCACCGTATTCGCCAACGACTCCGATGGTGGCACGGGGCTGGTGTTGGGGTTCGCCGGCGTGCTGCTGTTCATCATCGGGTTCAACTTCGGATTCGGCTCGCTGGTCTGGGTGTACGCCGCGGAGAGCTTCCCGTCCCGGCTGCGGTCGATGGGATCGAGCCTGATGCTCACCTCGACACTGACGGCCAACGCGATCGTTGCCGCCTTCTCGCTCACCATGCTGCGTGTGCTCGGCGGCGCAGGCGTTTTCGCGGTCTTCGGCACGTTCGCCGTCGTCGCGTTCGTGGTCGTGTACCGCTTTGCGCCGGAGACCAAGGGCCGCAAACTCGAGGAGATCCGGCACTTCTGGGAGAACGGCGGCCGCTGGCCCGCCGAGCGGTCACCGGCGGCGGACGAACCGTGACCGTGCTCGGCGCCGACGCCGTCGTCATCGACGGCCGGATATGCCGGCCAGGGTGGGTGCACACCGCCGATGGTCGGATTCTCTCCGGTGGCGCTGGGGCACCGCCCATGCCGGCCGACGCGGAATTCCCCGATGCGATCGTGGTGCCCGGCTTTGTCGATATGCATGTGCACGGCGGGGGCGGCGCGTCGTTCGCCGACGGCAACGCCGCAGACATCGCCCGTGCGGCCGAGTTTCACCTGCGGCACGGCACCACTACCACGCTGGCCAGTCTGGTCACCGCGGGCCCCGCCGAGTTGCTCTCCGCCGTGGGCGCTTTGGCCGAGGCAACTCGGGACGGCGTCGTCGCGGGCATCCATCTGGAGGGGCCGTGGCTGAGCCCAGCGCGGTGCGGAGCGCACGACCACACCCGGATGCGTGCCCCGGATCCCGCCGAGATCGAGTCGGTGCTCGCCGCCGCCGACGGCGCCGTCCGGATGGTCACGTTGGCACCCGAGTTGCCCGGAAGCGATGCGGCGATCCGGCGCTTCCGTGACGCCGAAGTGGTTGTCGCCGTGGGGCATACGGATGCGACCTACACACAGACCCGACACGCCATCGACCTGGGCGCGACAGTCGGCACCCACCTGTTCAACGCGATGCCGCCGCTGGACCATCGGGCGCCCGGACCCGTGCTGGCGTTGCTGTGCGACCCGCGGGTGACCGTCGAAATCATCGCCGACGGCGTGCACGTGCACCCCGCGGTGGTGCACGCGGTGATCGAAGCCGTCGGTCCCGATCGGGTCGCCGTGGTCACCGACGCGATCGCCGCGGCCGGATGCGGCGATGGCGCGTTCCGGCTCGGCACAATGCCGATCGAGGTCGAGTCGAGCGTGGCACGGGTGGCTGGTGCGTCGACGCTGGCGGGCAGCACCACCACCATGGATCAGCTCTTCCGGACGGTGGCTGGGCTCGGCTCGAAGTCGGACTCAGCCGGCGATGTGGCGCTGGCCGCCGCGGTGCAGGTGACCTCGGCGACGCCGGCCCGCGCTCTCGGGCTCACCGGGGTGGGCCGGCTGGCGGCGGGCTATGCCGCCAATCTTGTTGTGCTGGACCGTGATCTGCGGGTGACGGCCGTCATGGTCAACGATGACTGGCGGGTGGGCTGAGCGTCCGTGGAGGCCCGTCACAATGCCCAGGCTCGCACCGTGAGTACTCGGTCAACGTTGACGGTTGCCCCGGCGACCCGGTCACTCTGGCGAGGGCTACCGGCGCCGCGCGGCTTGTACCGCAATCATCCGATCGCCGCGAAGCGCTCGGCAGCCGGCTTGGGCGGTAGCCGACGACACGGGTACGGTCTCACGGCGCGAGCCTGATAAAGCCCGGCGGCATGGGTCGTGCAGGCGACGGCTCTACCGGTCCGTCACCACCGCCGCCACCACCGCTGCCGGCGCCGCCACTGCCGGCAGCGCCCCCGGACTGCGGAACACCAGCAGGCGGCTCAACCTCTGGCGGCGGGGGCGGCGGCTGTTGCGGCGGCGCTGGTCGCGGTGGCGGCGGTGCCACGATCGGCGGGGGTGGAATCAGGGTCTGCGCCGCCGGCGGCGGTACCGGAATCGGCGGCGGATTCGGTATCAGGGGATCCCCCGCGCGAACCGCTCCGAGCACCGAGGCAAGCATCGCACCCGTCGGTTCCCGCCATCCCGGCGACATGATGGTCATGTCCGACACCGACGCCCGCAGGTCGCTTCCCGAGTTGACCGCGCTGCGCGTGGACGCCGCAACGCGATGCGTCGGTTCATTCGATCCCGGCTCGAAATTGGCCATGGCGAACGCCATCTTGCTGTGATGGTTCGGGCAGTAGATCTCCACTGCCGCACTGATAAATCGGGTCATGGTCGTCGTGAGGCGGACAGGGTAGAGGCGCATGACCGGGTCTATGTTGTAGGCATCGTTGCGTAACCCGTCCACAATGTCGTTCACCGGCATGCCGCCATCGAGTTTGCGACACACTTTGTGGGCCGCGTCGATGACGCGAGGCACATTCGCGACGGCGGGGATTTCCTTTTTCTCGAGCAGCGCCAGAAACCGATCGTCTTGGTTTGGGTCGGCCGCTGCTGGGCCGTCGTGCAGAATTGCGGCGCCGATCAGCACCACTAAGGCGGCACCCAGGGCGCCGGCATGGCTAGCGATGCCGGTGAACATGATGGGGTTTCCGTTCTGCTAAAAGCCGTTACCTGGCGGGCTTTGGATCGCGATCCACGCCATAGGTGTGGCTGTCTGGTCAGGTTTGACCGGCGCCATGATGTCGTTTCACAGCGCCGATGCAGTCTGGGAGGGGACCAGGGCATGGGTGCATTGAGGAGCCAGATCCAGAGAACCACACCGGAGCCGCTGGCCGAGGCTCATCCACAAGCCTTCGATCCCGCTCCCGTTGTCGGCATGGGCGCCTGCCGACGGAATCAGCGGATGGTCATAGTGGCGTCGGGCGCCAGGCCTGCGCGGGCACACGCGGTGCGGTGTCGATGGTTGTTCTCATCTGGTAACTCCTTTCCGCAGGCCGCAATTCAGCGGTATGGGCTCACCGAGATCAGGCTCGTCACGATCGCCCGCACTGCTGGCGGCTCACATGTACCCAGTGTTAACCTTCTAGTGCACTAGAAGGTCAAGGGGAGTCGCATGAAGATCAGCGAGGTAGCCGCGCTCACCAACACCAGCACCAAGACCCTCCGCTTCTACGAGAACTCGGGGCTGCTGCCGCCGCCTGCACGCACAGCATCGGGGTATCGCAACTATGGACCCGAGATCGTGGATCGGCTGCGGTTTATCCATCGGGGCCAAGCGGCCGGGCTGGCATTACAGGAAGTACGCCAAATCCTGGCCATCCACGACCGCGGCGAGGCGCCGTGCGCACACGTCCGCCAACTACTGAGCACCCGCATCGACGAAGTCCGCGCGCAGATCGCCGAACTGATTGCCCTCGAAGGCCACTTGCAGACCCTGCTTGACCACGCTTCATATGGCCCGCCCACCGAACACGACCACTCCACGGTGTGTTGGATCCTGGAAAGCGACCTCGATGAGCCCACCGCCATCGAGGTCAGCGACATTCACGCCTAGAGGTCGCTGGGTACGCGGGCTGGCCCACGGGTTTTACGCCGAAGCCGTCGCCGCCCACGCGGTGGCGAACAGGATCAGCCACGCGGTGACGAACGCGAACACCATCAACCCCAGCACCGGCCCGAACACCGCGCCCGCCGGGCTGCGCAACACTATCTGCAGGTAGATCGCCCCCACCTGCTTGAACAGCTCGAAGCCGACCGCCGCCATCAACCCGGCCCGCGCCGCGGTGACCAAACCGACCGGCTCCCGCGGCAGCCGGCCAATCATCCAGGTGAACAGCACCCACGACACCAGCACCGATACCAGCACCGAGATGCCCCGAAAGATCTCGTCGAACACTGAAAACTGGGGTATTTCAAGCCATCTCAGTACCGCAGCCATCGGCCTGGCATGGCCGAGCACGGTGAGCGCGATGGTGGCCACGATCACCACGAACGTCCCCACCATGGCCGCTAGATCCGACAGTTTGGTGCGCAAGTAGCCCGCCGGAGCGACTGGATGTGCCCACATCTGGCTCAACGCTTCCCGCAGGTGCCACATCCAGCCCAGGCCCACCCAGGCCGCGGTCGCCAGACCGATCACCCCGACCGACGCGCGTGCATCGATCGCCGAATTCATCAGGTCGACCAGCTGCTGTCCCACCGCACCGGAGACCGAGGTGCGGATGCGCTCCTCGAGCGTGGTCAGCAGCTCCGGACGACGCGACAACGCGAATCCACCCACCCCGAAACCGACCATCAGCAAAGGAAATATCGCAAAGATCGTGTAGTAGGTGAGTCCGGCCGCAAAAAGACTGCCGTTGCGATCGTTAAAGCGCGTGAACGCACGCACGACATGGTCCAACCACCCGAACCGGGCCCGCAGCCGGTCAAGCACCCCTGGCTCGGCGAGCTCGCCCATGATCGACTGCCCTACCCCCGTTATAGAAGGAACCCGAGCCGATCGTAGACTCGCTGAACCGTTTTGCTGGCCACATCGTGGGCGCGCTGCGCCCCGGCGGCGAGCACGGCCTCCAGCTCCGCGGGATCTGCGGTCAATTCGTCAACTCTGGCTTGGATCGGGTTGACGAATTCGACGACGGCCTCGGCGGTGTCTTTCTTCAAATCGCCGTAGCCGTGTCCGGCATAGCCGTCGACGAGAACGTCGATGTCGGTCCCGGTGACCGCCGACTGGATGTTCAACAGGTTAGACACCCCTGGCTTGACGTCCGGGTCATAGCGGATGTCACGTTCGCTGTCGGTCACGGCGGAGCGAATCTTCTTGGCGGACAATGCCGGATCGTCGAGCAGGTTGATCAAACCGGCATCGGTGCCCGCCGATTTGCTCATCTTTGACGTCGGGTCTTGTAGATCGTAGATTTTGGCGGTCATCTTGGGGATGAGCACGTCGGGAACCACCAGGGTGCCGGGGAATCGGCTGTTGAACCGTTGCGCGACGTCGCGGGCCAGCTCGAGGTGCTGCCGCTGATCCTCCCCGACGGGCACCAGCTCGGTGTCGTAGGCCAACACGTCCGCGGCCTGCAGTACCGGGTAGGTGAACAGGCCGACGGTGGTGGCCTCGCTGCCCTGACGCGCCGACTTGTCTTTGAACTGGGTCATCCGCGACGCCTGGCCAAAGCCGGTGAAACAACCCAGCACCCACGCCAGCTGGGTGTGAGCCGGCACCTGACTTTGCACGAAGATGGTGGCGCGGCCGGGATCGATTCCCAACGCCAGGTATTGCGCGGCGGTAATCAGGGTCCGGCGCCGCAGTGCCTCGGGATCCTGAGGGATGGTGATCGCATGCAGGTCGACCACGCAGAAGAACGCATCGTGGTCATCCTGCAAGCCAACCCATTGGGCGACGGCGCCCAAGGCATTACCGAGGTGAAGCGAGTCAGACGTGGGCTGCACGCCGGAGAAGATCCGGCGGGACCCGGTAGGGGTGCTCATGATGCCCCGATCCTTTCACGCGGGGTGCCCTCCCCGTCGACCACCGGTCACCACGCTGCTTGCGGTACCGGCGGTACCGGCTTTAGTGTCGGCTCTATGCGCAGTCCGATACGCGTGGGTTCGGGAGAGCCGGTCCTACTGCTACACCCGTTCTTGATGTCCCAAACGGTGTGGGAGAAGGTCGCCCAGCAGCTGGCCGACACCGGCCGCTTCGAGGTATTTGCCCCCACGATGGCCGGCCACAACGGCGGACCGGCCTCGGGCACCCGGTTTTTGTCCTCGGCGGTGCTGGCCGACCACGTCGAACGCCAGCTCGACGAACTGGGCTGGGAAACCAGCCATATCGTCGGCAACTCGTTGGGCGGCTGGGTCGCGTTCGAACTCGAACGACGTGGCCGGGCACGCAGCGTGACCGGTATCGCCCCGGCGGGCGGTTGGACCCGCTGGAGTCCGGTCAAGTTCGAAGTGATCGCTAAGTTCATCGCAGGGGCGCCGATCTTGGCCGTCGCCCACATTCTTGGCCAACGGGCGCTTCGGCTGCCGTTCAGCCGCCTGCTGGCCACCCTGCCGATCAGCGCCACACCGGACGGCGTGAGCGAGCGCGAGCTGTCCGGCATCATCGACGACGCCGCGCACTGCCCGGCCTATTTTCAGCTGCTGGTCAAGGCGCTGGTGCTGCCCGGGCTGCAGGAGTTGGAACACACCGCCGTGCCCTCGCACGTGGTGCTGTGCGAGCAGGACCGGGTGGTCCCTCCCAGCAGGTTCAGCCGTCATTTCACCGACTCACTGCCGGCGGGCCACCGGCTCACCGTGCTCGACGGCGTCGGTCACGTTCCGATGTTCGAGGCTCCGGGGCGCATCACTGAGCTGATCACCAGCTTCATCGAAGAGTGCTGCCCGCATGTCCGGGCCAGTTAGCGGGCGCGAGCAGACGCAAAATCGCCCATTTCGGCACGAAATTGGGCGATTTTGCGTCTGCTCGCCCTAATTGGCCAGCTCCTTTTCCAGGTTGTCGGCGATCGCATCGAGGAATTCCTCGCTATTCAGCCAGTCCTGCTCCGGACCGATGAGGATCGCGAGGTCCTTGGTCATCTTCCCGCTCTCCACCGTGGCGATGACGACGGACTCCAGCTTGTGGGCGAAGTCGATGACTTCGGGAGTGCCATCCAGCTTGCCGCGATGCTGTAATCCGCGGGTCCAGGCAAAGATCGACGCGATCGGGTTTGTTGAGGTCGGTTTACCGGCCTGATACTGCCGGTAATGCCGGGTGACGGTGCCGTGGGCGGCTTCGGCCTCGACTGTCTTGCCGTCGGCCGTCATCAGCACCGACGTCATCAGGCCCAGCGAGCCGTAGCCCTGTGCGACGGTGTCCGACTGCACGTCGCCGTCGTAGTTCTTGCACGCCCAGACGTAACCGCCTTCCCATTTCAGGCAGGCGGCGACCATGTCGTCGATCAACCGATGCTCGTAGGTCAGCCCCGCCGCTTCGAACTGCGCCTTGAATTCCTCTTCGTAGACGCGCTCGAACTCGTCTTTGAACATCCCGTCGTAGGCCTTGAGGATGGTGTTCTTGGTGGACAGATATACCGGCCATTTCGCGTTGAGGCCGTAGGAGAACGACGCGCGCGCGAAATCCCGGATGGATTCCTTGAAGTTGTACATCCCCAGCACGACGCCGCCGTCCTCGGGGATGGACACCATTTCGTGCACGATCGGCGCGCTGCCGTCGGCGGGCGTGAAAGTCAGTGTGACGGTGCCCGGTTGGTCGACCTTGAAGTTCGTCGCCCGATATTGGTCACCAAAAGCGTGCCGGCCGATGACGATCGGCTTGGTCCACCCCGGAACCAGTCGCGGCACATTAGAAATCACGATAGGTTCGCGAAAGATTGTGCCGCCCAAGATGTTCCGGATTGTCCCATTGGGCGACAGCCACATCTTCTTCAGGTTGAATTCCTCGACACGGGCCTCGTCGGGGGTGATCGTCGCGCACTTTACGCCCACACCGTGTTTCTTGATCGCATACGCCGCGTCGATCGTCACCTGGTCGTCGGTGGCGTCGCGGTGCTCGATGCCCAAGTCGTAATAGTCCAAGCGGATGTCGAGATAGGGAAGGATAAGCATGTCCTTGATGAGCTTCCAGATGACACGGGTCATCTCGTCACCGTCGAGCTCTACGACCGGACCGCTGACTTTTATCTTGGGTGCGTTGGACATGGGAGTCCACATCAGATTACTAGCAGCCCGCGCGGGCCCCTAGCGGCCGGTAAAGGGCCAGTTGAGACCGCCGGAGTTGTGCTTTGAGTTGGCACTGAGTAGCTGCCATGCGCTAGGCTTCGAGTCGGTCATGAGCGCCAGCGTCAAGCCCCGGCTTGCTGGCCGGCAACCCTCCAACCGCGGTGGGGTGCCCCGGGTGATGACCAGGTTGAGTAGCCATCGCCGGCTGCGCGGCAAGCGCGGGTCCGCCATGACGGGCCCCTGACCAGACGGGGAAAGCTCATGAGCGCCGACAGCAATAGCACCGACGCCGATCCGACCGCGCATTGGTCGTTCGAAACCAAACAGATACACGCTGGTCAGCACCCTGATCCGACCACCAACGCCCGGGCTCTGCCGATCTATGCGACCACGTCGTACACCTTCGACGACACCGCGCACGCCGCCGCCCTGTTCGGACTGGAAATTCCGGGCAATATCTACACCCGGATCGGCAACCCCACCACCGACGTCGTCGAGCAGCGCATCGCCGCGCTCGAGGGCGGTGTGGCCGCGCTGTTCCTGTCGTCGGGGCAGGCCGCGGAGACGTTCGCCATCTTGAACCTGGCCGGCGCGGGCGATCACATCGTGTCCAGCCCGCGCCTGTACGGCGGCACCTACAACCTGTTCCACTATTCGCTGGCCAAGCTCGGCATCGAGGTCAGCTTCGTCGACGATCCGGACGATCTGGACACCTGGCAGGCGGCGGTACGGCCCAACACCAAGGCGTTCTTCGCCGAGACCATCTCCAACCCGCAGATCGACCTGCTGGACACCCCGGCGGTTTCCGAGGTCGCCCATCGCAACGGGGTGCCGTTGATCGTCGACAACACCATCGCCACGCCATACCTGATCCAACCGTTGGCCCAGGGCGCCGACATCGTCGTGCATTCGGCCACCAAGTACCTGGGCGGGCACGGTGCCGCCATCGCGGGTGTGATCGTCGACGGCGGCAACTTCGATTGGACCCAGGGCCGCTTCCCCGGCTTCACCACCCCCGACCCCAGCTACCACGGCGTGGTGTTCGCCGAGCTGGGTCCACCGGCGTTTGCGCTCAAAGCTCGAGTGCAGCTGCTCCGTGACTACGGCTCGGCGGCTTCGCCGTTCAACGCGTTCTTGGTGGCGCAGGGTCTGGAAACGCTGAGCCTGCGGATCGAGCGGCACGTCGCCAACGCGCAGCGCGTCGCCGAGTTCCTGGCCGCCCGCGACGACGTGCTTTCGGTCAACTATGCGGGGCTGCCCTCCTCGCCCTGGCATGAGCGGGCCAAGAGGCTGGCGCCCAAGGGAACCGGGGCCGTGCTGTCCTTCGAGTTGGCCGGCGGCATCGAGGCCGGCAAGGCATTCGTGAACGCGTTGAAGCTGCACAGCCACGTCGCCAACATCGGTGACGTGCGCTCGCTGGTGATCCACCCGGCATCGACCACTCATGCCCAGCTGAGCCCGGCCGAGCAGCTGGCGACCGGGGTCAGCCCGGGCCTGGTGCGTTTGGCTGTGGGCATCGAAGGTATCGACGATATCCTGGCCGACCTGGAGCTTGGCTTTGCCGCGGCCCGCAGATTCAGCGCCGACCCGCAGTCCGTGGCGGCGTTCTGAGGAATTCTGACATGACGATCTCCGATGTACCCACCCAGACGCTGCCCGCCGAAGGCGAAATCGGCCTGATAGACGTCGGCTCGCTGCAACTGGAAAGCGGGGCGGTGATCGACGATGTCTGTATCGCCGTGCAACGCTGGGGCAAATTGTCGCCCGCACGGGACAACGTGGTGGTGGTCTTGCACGCGCTCACCGGCGACTCGCACATCACTGGACCCGCCGGACCCGGCCACCCCACCCCCGGCTGGTGGGACGGGGTGGCCGGGCCGGGTGCGCCGATTGACACCACCCGCTGGTGCGCGGTAGCTACCAATGTGCTCGGCGGCTGCCGCGGCTCCACCGGGCCCAGCTCGCTTGCCCGCGACGGAAAGCCTTGGGGCTCAAGATTTCCGCTGATCTCGATACGTGACCAGGTGCAGGCGGACGTCGCGGCGCTGGCCGCGCTGGGCATCACCGAGGTCGCCGCCGTCGTCGGCGGCTCCATGGGCGGCGCCCGGGCCCTGGAATGGGTGGTCGGCTACCCGGATCGGGTCCGAGCCGGATTGCTGCTGGCGGTCGGTGCGCGTGCCACCGCAGACCAGATCGGCACGCAGACAACGCAAATCGCGGCCATCAAAGCCGACCCGGACTGGCAGAGCGGCGACTACCACGAGACGGGGAGGGCACCAGACGCCGGGCTGCGACTCGCCCGCCGCTTCGCGCACCTCACCTACCGCGGCGAGATCGAGCTCGACACCCGGTTCGCCAACCACAACCAGGGCAACGAGGATCCGACGGCCGGCGGGCGCTACGCGGTGCAAAGTTATCTGGAACACCAAGGAGACAAACTGTTATCCCGGTTCGACGCCGGCAGCTACGTGATTCTCACCGAGGCGCTCAACAGCCACGACGTCGGCCGCGGCCGCGGCGGGGTCTCCGCGGCTCTGCGCGCCTGCCCGGTGCCGGTGGTGGTGGGCGGCATCACCTCCGACCGGCTCTACCCGCTGCGCCTGCAGCAGGAGCTGGCCGACCTGCTGCCGGGCTGCGCCGGGCTGCGAGTCGTCGAGTCGGTCTACGGACACGACGGCTTCCTGGTGGAAACCGAGGCCGTGGGCGAATTGATCCGCCAGACACTGGGATTGGCTGATCGTGAAGGCGCGTGTCGGCGGTGACGTGCTCCCGACGCGACATGTCCCTGTCGTTTGGCTCCGCGGTCGGCGCCTACGAGCGCGGGCGCCCCTCGTATCCACCGGAAGCCATCGACTGGCTGCTGCCGGCCGCCGCCCGCCGCGTGCTCGACCTGGGAGCGGGCACCGGCAAGCTGACCACCCGGCTAGTCGAGCGCGGCCTGGACGTGGTTGCCGTCGACCCGATCCCGGAGATGCTGGACGTGCTGCGTGCTGCGCTGCCGCAAACCGTCGCGCTGCTGGGCACCGCCGAAGAGATTCCGTTGGACGACAACAGCGTTGACGCGGTGTTGGTGGCTCAGGCGTGGCACTGGGTGGATCCCGCCCGGGCGATTCCGGAGGTCGCCCGGGTGTTGCGTCCGGGCGGGCGGCTCGGCCTGGTGTGGAACACCCGCGACGAACGGCTGGGCTGGGTGCGCGAGCTGGGTGAGATCATCGGTCGCGACGGCGATCCGGTGCGCGACAGGGTGACGCTGCCCGAGCCGTTCACTACGGTGCAGCGCCATCAGGTCGAGTGGACGAATTACCTGACACCACAAGCCCTTATCGACCTGGTGGCTTCGCGCAGCTATTGCATCACCTCACCGGCGCAGGTCCGCACCAAAACGCTCGACCGGGTGCGGCAGTTGCTGGCCACCCATCCGGCGCTGGCGAATAGCAACGGCCTGGCGCTGCCCTACGTCACGGTCTGTGTGCGGGCGACTCTGGCCTGACGCCGCCTTTAGGGCCCGGTGCCGGTGTAAATCAGGCCCGCCAGTTGCTGGCCGACGTTGCCGAAGCCGGAGACCAGGGCCGAGGTGATCAGGCCCAGCGCGCCGGTGTTGTACACACCCGAGATGTCCGCGCCGCGGTTGAGGATGCCGGAGAGTTGGGTGCCGAAGTTGGCGAAGCCCGACGCCGATCCGAGCAGCGGATCCGAGATCGCGTTGAGCACGCCCGACATGCCCGCGCCGAGGTTGTGGAAGCCCGACAACCCGCCGCCACCGCCGATGTTGAAGAACCCCGACGACGGGACCGCGGTGGTGTTGCCGAATCCCGGGACGGGCGGGATGACCAACCCGGCGTTGATGGGGCCGAGCAGCGCGTTGACGTCGAGAACCACTGGGATTCGGTCGATGGTGATCTCCAGAGGGAAGGCGAAGGCGGGGGTGGCGCCGGACAACGCGAGGCCCAGCGGGAGTTGGGGAATGGTGATTTCCGGGCTCACGAAGGGTCCGATGGTGACGGACAGGGGCAGCTCGACATGGATTGGATCGACGGGTATGTGGAATCCCGGGATGGTGATTTCCGGTGTTAGATGGGTCACGCCAAGCGAACTCAGCAGCACGGTGAATGGCAGAATCTCGCTGGGCGCCGTTTGGATGGCGGGGACATTAACGTTGATGAACCCCAGCAGCGTAAGGCTGAATGGATCGATGATGGAGCCTGAGCTGAATATCGGGCCCACGGTGACACCGGTTGCGGGGTCGAGTCCCAGGGCGGGAATCGTGATGTCCTGGACGGTGATGGGGCCGAGGTCGAAGACTGGGTCGATGCGAACCGTGATCGGGGAAATGGACACCGGCGGGATGGTGAAGCCGCCGATGTGGCCGGTTGCGCTGAGGTCCAAGGGAATTGCCGGAAATTGGATCGACGGAACGATGATGGGTCCGGCGCCGCCGGACGCGTGGATGTTCGCGACAGTGAATTCGGGAATGATGGTGCTGGTGTAGGAGAAGCCGAGCAGGCCCTGGTAGTCGCCCCGCCAGAAGGCGCCGTTGCTGTAGTTGCCGGAGATGAAGGCGCCGGTGTTGACGTCGCCGGAGTTGGCCACCCCGGTGTTGGTGTCACCGGTGTTCAACCAACCCGTGTTGACACTGCCCGGGTTGAAACCGCCCGTATTGGCCTGCCCCGCGTTGAAACTGCCGGTGTTGTAGCTACCCGCATTGACCACACCCGTATTGAACCCACCCGCGTTGAACAACCCCGTGCTGACAATCCCCGAATTACCGATCCCGGTATTATAACTCCCCGAATTGAACACCCCCCAGTTCCCGGTGCCAGAGTTAAAGAACCCCACATTACCGGTCCCCGAATTAAACAACCCCACATTCCCGCTGCCGGTATTGAAACCACCGAACCCGGTCAGATTATCACCGGTCAACCCAATACCGAAATTCCCACTGCCGGTGTTAGCGAACCCAATATTGCCCACACCCATATTCGCCAAACCGAAATTGTAGCTGCCGGCATTACCAAACCCGATATTACCCAAACCCATCAGACCCGGCGTTAACCCCGAATTCCCGAGCCCAAAGTTGCCCCACCCGACATTGCCCAACCCGACATTGTTGCCGCCGATATTGCCGCCACCCACATTGAACCCACCGACGTTGCCCGCACCCAGGTTAAAGTCCCCGACATTGCCCAACCCGACATTGCCCAACCCCACATCGGCCAACCCGAAATTGAGGACCAGACCCTGATGCAGCGCCGTCCCGCTCGCCAACAATCCCGACAACTGCTGACCGACACTACCCAAACCCGACACCAACGCCGGCGCACCCAACCCCAACACGCTGGTGTTGAACAGCCCCGACATGCCAGAGCCGAAATTCAGCACACCCGAATGCAGCGTGCCGGCGTTGAAAACACCCGAACCCCCACCCAGCAACGCCGACGGAGCCTGATTCCAGCCACCCGACACCATCGCGCCGACATTCCCAAACCCCGACACCCCACCCGCACCGGAGTTGAAGAAACCCGACGACGGAGCACCGGTCGTATTCCCGAACCCCGGCACGGCGGGAAGGTCGATGAGGATGTGAACGGGGCCGAGCGTGCTGTGGGCCACGAGGTCAAAGGGGATTTCGCCGATGGTGATTGCCGGAATGGTGACGGCGCCGGTGCCACCGGACAGGTTGATGCTCAGCGGGTTCATCGCGGGGATCGTGAGGCCGCCCGGGAAGATGTCGACGGGCTCGCTGTGGCCGGTAATGCTGGCCAGCAGCGGGATCTCGTCAATGGTGACGACGGGGGTGCTGAACGGCAGGTTGGCCAGGAAAGCCGTGATGGTCCCTTGCGACGAGCTAGCACCGATGACTATCTGGCTTAACGCCAGGGGGGTAAGGCCGATGGGGGTGTTGAAGAGTCCCGTAATCGGACCGATTTTCAGGGGCCCGCCGGGTTGTGAGCCAAACAAGTAATTCAGCGTGACGGGCACCCGTGGAATATCGAGGTGCGGGACGGTGATGGGGCCGAGGCCGACGCTGACCGTGGTGGCGGCCAGGTCGATCTGGGGAATCGGGATGCTCGGCACAGTGAAGCTGTCGATGGCGACGTTGGCGCTGAACTCGGGGCGGATCGCGGGAATGTCGATGGCGGGGATAACGACGGAGCCCAGTCCGCCGGTGAGGGTGAGGTCCAGGAACGGCGTTTGGGGAAGCACGGCGGGGCGGTAGGAGAAGCCGAGCAGGCCCTGGTAGTCGCCCCGCCACAAGACGCCGTTGCTGTAGTTACCGGAGATGAAGGCGCCGGTGTTGACGTCGCCGGAGTTGGCCACCCCGGTGTTGATGTCACCGGTGTTCAACCAACCCGTGTTGACACTGCCCGGGTTGAAACCGCCCGTATTGGCCTGCCCCGCGTTGAAACTGCCGGTGTTGTAGCTACCCGCATTGACCACACCCGTATTGAACCCACCCGCGTTGAACAACCCCGTGCTGACAATCCCCGAATTACCGATCCCGGTATTATAACTCCCCGAATTGAACACCCCCCAGTTCCCGGTGCCAGAGTTAAAGAACCCCACATTACCGGTCCCCGAATTAAACAACCCCACATTCCCGCTGCCGGTATTGAAACCACCGAACCCGGTCAGATTATCACCGGTCAACCCAATACCGAAATTCCCACTGCCGGTGTTAGCGAACCCAATATTGCCCACACCCATATTCGCCAAACCGAAATTGTAGCTGCCGGCATTACCAAACCCGATATTACCCAAACCCATCAGACCCGGCGTTAACCCCGAATTCGCCAACCCGACATTGCCAAACCCGACATTGCCCAACCCGACATTGTTGCCGCCGATATTGCCGCCACCCACATTGAACCCACCGACGTTGCCCGCACCCAGGTTAAAGTCCCCGACATTGCCCAACCCGACATTGCCGCCACCGAGGTTGCTCAACCCCACGTTCGGGCCGACGATCCCGACCGCGGAATTGAAGCCCGAGATCAGGTTGTTGGCGATGCTCCCGTCGAACAGGCCCAACAGTCCCACACCCAGGCCCGGGACAGCCAAACCGCTGAAGGGATCCGACGTGGTGGTGGTGGAGTTCCCTGAGCCCGGCTCGGTGATGATCGGGATGTTGATGGGGCCCACCGGGATTGTGACGTCCACGTTCAGCGGAATTGCGGGCAGCACGGTGGCCGGGATGAAGACGGCGTCCTCGAGGTTGATGGACACGTCGATAGGCAGGATTTCGTGCAGAATCATTGACTTTACGGTGGATGCCGGGGAACCGAAAGAGAAGTTGAGCGGTATGGATTCACTGACAGTGGGCAACGGGATACTGAGTCCCGCCATGGTGATGGGAATAGAACTTCCCGGAATTACAATCGGATTCAGTTCGATGCCGTCTCTGAAGTCAAACAAGAAAAGAGTCTGACCGACCGACATGAACAGCTGGGCGGGCTGGGTCTGTATATTCGTGATTTGGATTCCGGAGATATCGATGCTTCCCGTGATGCCCAGGCCGGACAGCAGGGTAGTGGCCGGGGCGTTAAAACTCACATTGACGTTTCCGTCGAGGCCAAAATTGATGGCGGGGATGGGGATGTCCGGGACGGTAAAGGGGCCGACCTCGAGGTTTCCCGTGACGGTCAGGAGGGGATTTAGCGCATCCACAACGGTGGTGGTCGGGATGCTGATGGGGCCGATGCCGCCGTTGAGGGTGAAGTGAAATGGAAACAGCCCGCTGGTGAGGCCAAAGCCGCCTGGGACCGCCGGAATGGGGCCGTTGGCCGGGGTTGGCGGGATGTAGTCCCACCGGAACGGGAAGGGGCCAATAGAAAGGGTGGTGTGCAGGTCCACCGGGATGCGGTCAACCGTGAAACCCTGCGGGAACACGGTGAATCCACCGGTGCCGACGGAGAAGTTGGTGAGGCTGACCACGGGGTTTTCCGGGAACGCCAGGCCGCCCGGGAATAGCGTGATGCTGTCCAGGCCGCCGGTCAGGTTGACGGTCACCGGTGTTTGGTCGGGAACGGTGAGGCCGGCCGGGAACAAGGCCAAGGACGATGTGGACAGATTGAAAGTCGCGCCGAACGGGCCGGGGATCGTGCCCGGGCCGCCGTAGCTGCCGATGATGGGTCCATTGATCTGCAGGTCGCTGATGCTGAGGTAGAACGACCCGGAGGGGAATTTCGCGCCGGGTGGGCCTAGCGGCGGGCCGTAGTGGTCGATCGTGATGAACGGGTCCGGCAAGACGACCGGGTTCGCGGTGATTTCTGCCATGGCGGTTTGCCCGAAAAGAACAAACGCGGGATTCACGTGAAAACCCTCGAGGCCGACGGTTCCGGTCACGTGGATCGGGATCGCGGGAATGGTGATCTCCGGGAGAGTGAATTCGCGGATCCCGATGAATCCCCCGGTGATTTGTATGTCGAATGCCGGAATATCGATGGGCTGGACGTGGATGGGACCGATCCCGCCAATCACCTGCAGGTCAATGGGGATTTCGGAAATGGTGAAAAGGGTGCCGGGGGTGAAGGGGGCCAGGACGTTGATGTTGTTGCCCGTTAAGAAGAAACCGGTGTTGTGGCTTCCCGAATTGAATACGCCCAAATTCCCGGTGCCGGAGTTGAAGAACCCGACATTGCCGGTACCCGAATTGAACAATCCCACATTCTCGCTGCCCGAATTGAAACCACCGAACCCAGTCAGATTGTCCCCGCTGAGCCCGATACCGATATTCCCGTTGCCGGTATTGGCCAACCCGATGTTGCCGATGCCCATGTTCGCCAGGCCGAAATTGCTGCTGCCGGCATTGCCGAACCCGACGTTGTCGAACCCGATATTGCCCAATCCGAAGTTGTTGCCGCCCAGCGCGCCGCCCGACAACATCCCCGACAACTGAGTACCTACATTGCCGATACCCGACATCAACGTGCCGGAGTTGAAATAGCCCGAAACCGTTCCCGGCAACACCTGCATGGCCTGGGTGGACTGGTTAAACCAGCCCGAGGTGTGCGCGCCGACGTTCCCGAATCCCGACACCCCGCCGGCGCCGGTGTTAAAGAAGCCCGAGGACGGGGCGGTGGTCGAATTCCCGAACCCCGGCGACGCCGGAACGTTGCCGCCCACGATGTCGACGGGCCCGACGCCGCCGATGGCGTGCAGGTTCAGGGGGATGTTGTCGATGGTGATTGCCGGGGTGCTCAGGGCGTTGATGTGGCCAATCACGTTGATCGCCAGCGGAAGTGGTTGCTCGGGAATCGAGAATCCCGGAATGGTGAAGGCCTCGGTGCCTGCCGTTACGCCAAGAGTCAGGGTGAGCGGCCCCCCGGTGGGAATGCTGAGGCCAACCGGGAAAAGGGTGAGGGCTGGGGTGGAATAACTGAAGGTTACTGGGATGGAAAACCCGGTATTGATATGTATTGGGCCGATCAAGGTTGTGGGAATGGGGGAAGGGCTGAGGGCGACCTGTTGGATTTGGGGAATTGTTATGGACGAGACGGGCCAGGCCAGCGTGATGGTTTGGTTGAAGTTTTGTGCCGGCCACAGGGTGATGGGATTGATTTTGATGGGGCCGATCGAAATATTGGGTATGCCGACGCCGAGCGAGATTGCCGGGACGTTGATGGGCGGGACGACCAAGGGTCCGAGGTAGAGGGTTTCGTTGATGTTGATCGGGATGTCGGGAAGTATGTGGATGGGCTCGATAGTGATGGCGCCGACACCACCGTTTATGTCCAGGCTGAGGGGAATGACAGGAAGAACGTTCGCTCCCGAGGAGAAGCCGAGCAGGCCCTGGTAGTCGCCCCGCCACAAGACGCCGTTGCTGTAGTTACCGGAGATGAAGGCACCGGTGTTGACGTCGCCGGAGTTGGCCACCCCGGTGTTGGTGTCACCGGTGTTCAACCAACCCGTGTTGACACTGCCCGGGTTGAAACCGCCCGTATTGGCCTCCCCCGCGTTGAAACTGCCGGTGTTGTAGCTACCCGCATTGACCACACCCGTATTGAACCCACCCGCGTTGAACAACCCCGTGCTGACAATCCCCGAATTACCGATCCCGGTATTATAACTCCCCGAATTGAACACCCCCCAGTTCCCGGTGCCAGAGTTAAAGAACCCCACATTACCGGTCCCCGAATTAAACAACCCCACATTCCCGCTACCGGTATTGAAACCACCGAACCCGGTCAGATTATCACCGGTCAACCCAATACCGAAATTCCCACTGCCGGTGTTAGCGAACCCAATATTGCCCACACCCATATTCGCCAAACCGAAATTGTAGCTGCCGGCATTACCAAACCCGATATTACCCAAACCCATCAGACCCGGCGTTAACCCCGAATTCCCGAGCCCAAAGTTGCCCCACCCGACATTGCCCAACCCGACATTGTTGCCACCGATATTGCCGCCGCCCACGTTGTAGCTCCCGACGTTGCCGGCCCCCACGTTGTAGCTGCCGACGTTGCCGCTTCCCGCGTTGAAGAGGCCAACGTTGGCCAAACCCAGATTGACGGCGAGCGACTTGGCCGGCTCGGCGGCGGCCGCCAGGCTTGCCAGCGGCGAGCCAAACGGCGCCAACGCCTCGGCCGCCGCCGAGGCGCCGGTGTGGTACCCCAGCATCGCGGCCACGTCCTGGGCCCACATCAGCTCGTAGTCGAACTCCGCGGCCGCGATCGCCGGCGTGTTCTGGCCGAACAGATTCGATAACGCCAGCGACACTAACCTCGACCGATTGGCCGCGATGACGAAGGGGTCCACCGTCGCGGCCAACGCCGCCTCGAACACACCCACCACCGCCCGGGCCTGCCCGGCCGCCGACTCGGCGGAGGCCGCCGCCGCGCTCAACCACCCCGCATACGGGGCGGCCGCCGCCGCCATCGCGACCGAGGACGGCCCCTGCCAGATACCACCGACCAGCCCCGAGGTCACCGACCCGAAAGCCGCCGCCGCCGAGCCCAGCTCGGCGGCCAGCTCATCCCAGGCCGCGGCCGCCGCCAACAGGGGGCCCGGACCCGCCCCGGTATATATCAGCAGGGAGTTGATCTCTGGCGGCATTACGACAAAACTCATGCCGCCAGCCCTTTCCCGTGCGTTCCCAACATCGCTGTCAACCGGTGATCAGGGTGTTGCGCCGGCGCCGCCGAGGCCGCCGTCGCCGCCGAACCCTGGCTCCGTGCCTGAGTTGGGCTGGCCGGCCTGCCCTTTGCCGCCGGCGCCGCCGGCCTTGGCGCCGCTGTTGCCGCCGTTGCCGCCGTCACCGCCGTCACCGCCGTCACCGCCGAGGCCGGTCGCGCTCTGAGTGCCGCCGCCAATGCCGCCCTGGCCACCCTTACCGCCGTTGCCACCGAAGCCGCCGTCCGGGGCGTTGCCTCCGCCACCGCCCGCGCCGCCAAGGCCGCCGTTGCCGCCGGTGGAGCCGCCGCCATTGCCGCCCTGCCCACCGAGGCCGCCCTGGCCGCCGGCACCGGCAAAGACGCCGTCGCCGCCCCGGCCGCCGACACCGCCGTTGCCGCCGCCACCGGCCACGGTGCCGACGGTACCGCCGCCGTTGGGGCCGCCCTGACCGCCGTCGCCGCCGAAGCCGCCCTTGCCGCCGAAAAAGCCGCTGCCGCCGGCGCCGCCGGCGCCGCCGCCACCGCCGCTGCCGCCTTGGGTGACGGAGCTGTTGCCGCCGACGCCGTCACCGCCGTGGCCACCGTCGCCGCCCTTGCCGCCCTCGCCGGAGCTAAGGCTGCCGTTTCCGCCGGCGCCGCCAGCGCCACCGGCCCCACCGGAACCGCCGACGATGCCGCTGTTGGCGCCGATCGAGCCCCCGTTGCCGCCGGCACCGCCGTTGCCGCCCTTGCCGCCGTCGCCACCTGAGCCGTTGGGGTTGCTGCCACCGGCGCCGCCCTTGCCGCCGTTGCCGCCGGGGGCGCCCGTGACCCCGATGGAGGCGGGGCCGCTGGTAGCGCCGAAGCTCCCATCACCGCCATTGCCACCGGCGCCGCCCTTGCCGCCTGAGCCGGTGGCGTTACCCCCGGCGCCACCGTTGCCGCCGGAGCCGCCGGCGCCGCCGCGGCTGCCGCTGCCCGGGTTGGTGGCAGGCCCACCGTGGTCACCGTTGCCCCCGTCGCCGCCCTTGCCGCCAAGCACGACGCCGGTGCCGCCGGCGCCGCCGTTGCCGCCGTTGCCGCCGGCGCCGCCGCCAATGCCGCTGCCGCTGCCCCCGGTGCCACCGAACCCACCCTGGCCACCTGCGCCGCCGGCGCCGCCCGTGTCGCCGCTGCCGCCGGCGCCGCCGTGGCCGCCGTTACCGGCGTTGCCACCGCGAGCGTTGCCGTTGCTGGAACCGCCGTTGGCGCCAGCGCCGCCCTTGCCGCCCGCGCCGCCGGTGGAGCCAGGGCCGACACCGTCGCCGCCCTTGCCGCCATTGCCGCCTGAGCCGGCGTTGCCGGCATCGCCACCGCCACCGTTGCCGCCGGCACCGCCGTTGCCACCGGCACCACCGGCGCCGCCGTTGCCGGCCGAGCCAGCGCCGCCGTTGCCACCGGCACCACCGCTGCCGCCGTGGCCGCCGGACTGGCCTGTGCTCAGGCTGCCCCCGCCAGCACCGGCGCCGCCGTTGCCGCCGGCCGCGCCGGCGCCGCCCGTGGTGCCGCTGCCACCGCTGCCGCCGCTGCCGCCGTTGCCGCCGCTGCCGCCGTGGCCGGCGGCGCTGGAAGTGCCGCCGCCGTTGCCGCCGGCGCCGGCGGCACCACCGGCCAAGCCCGCGACGCCGGTGCTGTTGCCGGAGTTGCCGCCGTTGCCGCCGTTGCCGCCGTCGCCGCCGGTGGCACCGCCGCCGTGGCCGCCGTTGCCGGCGCTGCCGCCGGCACCGCCCTGGCCGCCGGCGCCCGCGGAGCCGTTGCCGCCGTTGCCGCCATTGCCGCCGTTGCCGCCGTGGCCGGCGGTGACGTTGACGACGCCTGAGCCGCTGGCGGCACCGCTGCTGCCGTTGCCGCCCTTGCCGCCGGCGCCGCCCGTCGTGCCGTCGCCGCCGTGGCCGCCGTTGCCGCCGTTGCCGCCGTCGCCGCCCACAGCGTTGCCGAAGGACACGCCGGCGACACCCGCGTTGCCGCCGGCCCCGCCAGCACCGCCCGCGCCGTTGAGGCCAGTGCCCCCATTACCGCCGGCACCACCGGAGCCGGCGTTGCCGGTGGTCGTGCTTTTGCTGCTACCGCCGTTACCGCCAGCGCCACCGGCCCCTCCGGCACCGCCCGCGTCGGTGCCGATACCGCCATTGCCGCCCGCGCCGCCGGAGCCGGCGTCACCGCCCAAACCGACGTTCCCGCCGTCGCCGCCGTTGCCGCCCTTGCCGCCGGCGCCGCCGTCGCCGCCCGTGGTGCTGACGCCGCCGTTGCCGCCGGCGCCGCCGTTGCCGCCGAGGCCGCCATTGCCTTCGGGGCCTCCCGGACCGCCGTAGCCGCCGTTGCCGCCGGCGCCGCCAAACCCAGTCTCGGAGACGCCGCCGTTGCCGCCGAGGCCGCCGTTGCCGCCGGCGCCGCCGAATTTGCCGGCGCCGCCGAAGCCGCCGTTGCCGCCCTGGCCGCCTAAGGAAATGCCGCCACCGCCGTCGCCGCCGCTACCGCCGTTGCCGCCTGTGCGCCCTTCCCCGCCGATGCCGCCCTGGCCGCCGAAGCCGCCGACCCCGCCGGCACCGCCGTCCCCGCCGTCCCCGCCGGCGCCGCCGACACCGCCAACACCGCTAGCAAAGTCGCCCGCGCCGCCGGGACCGCCGGCGCCGCCTGGGCCACCCAACCCGGTGCTAGCGAAGCCGCCGGCACCGCCATTGCCGCCAGCGCCGCCCGTTGTCGCGGCGACGTCAACGGCGCCGCCACCGCCGGCGCCGCCGAAGCCGCCGAGGCCGCCGTTGATCATGCCGGCACCGCCATTGCCGCCGTTACCGCCTTTGCCGCCCGTGCCGAAGAAGCCGGCCTGGTTCAGCGCCCCACCGCCGTTGCCGCCGTTGCCGGCGTCACCGCCGTTGAGGCCGGAGCCGCCGTTGCCGCCGTTGCCGCCGGCCGCGCCGCTCCCGTTGCCGGCGGTGCCGCCCTTGCCGCCGTTGCCGCCATTGCCGCCGTTACCGCCGTTGGGGGTGATGCCGTCGGTGCCGTCCAAGCCCGTCAAGGAGCCGGTGCCGGCCTTGCCTCCGGTGCCGCCGACGCCGGCGTTGCCGCCGTTGCCGCCGTTGCCGCCGGTACCGGGGTTTCCTACGGTGCCGCCGCCCGGCAGCATGGCCCCGCTGTTTAGGCCGTTTTCGCCGGCCCCGCCGTCACCGGCTTTGCCGCCATCGCCGCCGTTGCCGCCGTCGCCGCCGGTGCCCGTGGCGCCGTCGGTGTACCCGGCCGCCTGCGCCTTGCCACCCGCGCCGCCATTGCCGCCGGCGCCGCCGTCGCCACCGTTACCACCGCTACCGCCGTTCTCGCCGTTTGCGCCGTTAGCATTGGGGCCGGCGCCGTCGGCGCCTCTCTCGCCGGCGCCGCCGATGCCACCCTGGCCGCCGTTACCACCCTTACCACCGTTGCCGCCGTGGCCGGCCAGTGTTCCGCCGGCGCCGCCCGCCCCGCCGTTGCCGCCAGCCCCACCGTCGGTGCCCGAGGTGCCGGAATCACCGCTGGTAGGGCCCGGCGTACCGGCTTGGCCGGCCGCGCCGTTGCCGCCGGCCCCGCCATTGCCGCCATTGCCGACATTCCCGCCGCTGCCGCCCTTGCCGCCGTCACCGCCGTTGCCGCCCGCGACGGTGGGGCTGGCGCCGTTGCCGCCGTTGCCGCCGTCACCGCCGCTGGTGGGTGCGGTGCCATCGGCGCCGGTCGCACCCTTCATGGCTGGAATGGCGCCCTTGCCGCCGGCCCCACCCTGGCCGGCAACGCCCACATTGCCGCCGTTGCCGCCCTGTCCGCCATTCGCGCCATTGGCGGACGCGGAGAAGTCTTGGCCGTTGGCTCCGGCGCCCCCGTTGCCGCCCTTGCCGCCGTCCCCGCCCGTGCCGGCCGCCGATCCGCCGTTGCCGCCGATGCCGCCGTTGCCGCCGTTGCCGCCGTTGAGGGCAAGGCCGGTGCCGGCGACGCCATTTCCGCCGGCACCACCCGCACCGCCGTTACCGACCGACCCGCCATGGCCGCCGTTACCACCGGCGCCGCCGTTTTCTCCCGCGACGGTGGGGGTGGCGCCGGCACCTCCGTTGCCACCGTTGCCGCCGCTGGTGGGCGCGGTGCCGTTCGCCCCGGCCGAACCGTTCAGGGCCGGGTTCGCGCTAACACCGCCGGCCCCACCCTTGCCGCCAACGCCCACTTCACCGCCGTTGCCGCCGTCACCGCCGGCACCCTGGTTGACGGCCAAGGTCACATCACCGGCGGCACCGGCTCCGCCATCACCGGCCTTGCCGCCGGCGCCGCCACCACCGCCGTCACCGCCCTTGCCGCCGTTGCCGCCCATACCGCCATCGGCACCGGGCGAACCCAAGGTGGCGGCGTCGAATCCGTTTCCGCCGGCGCCGCCGCTACCGCCGGCACCGCCCTTGCCGCCGACGCCGCCGTCGCCGTGCTGGGCGCCGCCATTTCCGCCATTACCGCCGTGGCCCCCGGCGCCGCCATTGGTGCCGTTACCGCCCGTCGGTTGTAAGGCGGTACCGGTAGCGCCGGTGGAACCCGCATGACCGGCACCGCCGGCGCCGCCGGTGCCGCCGTTGCCGACCAACCCGCCATGACCGCCATTACCGCCGGCCCCGCCGGCTTGTAGGGGTGAGTTGGCGGTGGCGCCGATGCCGCCATCGCCGCCGTTGCCGCCGCTGGTGGGGGTGGCGCCGGCGGCACCGTGCGCACCCGCCAGCAGGCCGCCGGCCCCACCGGCCCCGCCCACGCCGGGGTTGCCGCCGTGACCGCCGTTACCGCCGGCACCGTTGTTGACGGCGAAACTCGGATCGCCAGCGCCGCCCTTACCACCGTCGCCGCCGACGCCGCCGGCCCCGCCGGCCCCGCCGTTGCCAACCAATAACCCGCCGCGACCGCCGTTGCCGCCGGTTCCGCCGTTGCCGCCGTCGCTGCCGTCGCCGCCGTTGAGGCCGGCGGCACCCGGCAGGCCCGCGGCCCCGGCCCCCCGGCGCCGCCGTTCCCGAACAGCCCGGCGTCGCCACCGTTGCCGCCTATACCTCCGATGCCGCCGATCCCGCCGGCGCCGCCGTTGCCGTAGACAAATCCGCCGGACCCGCCGACGCCACCATTGGTGCCGGCGCCGCCGGACCCGCCGGCCCCGAACAACCAGGCGTTGCCGCCGGCACCACCGTTAGCGCCGGTCCCGCCGGCCCCGCCGGCCCCGCCGTTGCCGTTCAACCACCCGCCGGATCCGCCGACACCGCCGGCAGCGCCGGCCCCGCCGGACCCGCCGGACCCGCCGTTGCCGAACAACCCGGCCGCGCCGCCGGGCCCACCGACTTGACCGGCCGCCCCCGAACCGCCGTTACCGCCATTACCCCACAACAACCCCCCGGCCCCACCGGGCTGCCCGGTCCCCGGCGCCCCGTGAACGCCATCACCGATCAGCGGGCGCCCCAACCACAGCTGTGTGGGCGCGTTGATCGCACCCAACACTTGCTGCTCCAGCGCCTGCAGCGGTGATGCATTCGCCGCCTCGGCAGTCGCATACGCGCTGCCAGCCGCGGTCAGCGAGCGCACAAACTGCTCATGAAACGTCGCCACCCGGGCGCTCAACGCCTGGTACTCCTGCGCGTGGGTACCAAACAACGCCGCGATCGCCGCCGACACCTCATCACCGGCGGCCGCCAACACCTGCGTCGTCGGGCCCGCTGCCGCCGCATTCGCCGCGCTGATGGCCTGCCCAATCCCGGTCAAGTCCGCCGCGGCCGCCGCCACCAGCTCCGGCGCCACCATCAGCGACATGACCATTCCTCCAACACCAATGGCGCGTACAGCCGGCTCGCGCGAGCCTTGACCGCCGGCGGCAACCCGAGCGATCCCATGGCCCTAGGCGGTTCTCGGGCGAACGCCACGTTTAGCGGATCGATTCACCCGGTCGTTGCGTTGCGGCGCAGCAATAGACATCTCGAAGCACTCCGGCTGCCAATCTCGTCGCGTTTATTCTGCTCGTGACCAGCGCAGGAAAGGGGGGGATTACGAAAGTCTTCGGGATCTCAGTGCACAGTGCACACATGTTTAACCAATCACCGTGGCATAACGCACACCAAAGGCCGAGAGCGCGGAAAACGCAGAACATCAATTGGATCGGTTGCTAGCTTTGCCGCACCGTGGTCAGCCGCGCCAGGATCGGTCGGCAATGGCACCACCGGAGCAGGCGAAAGGTACCCGGTTCTAGCCCGTCCCCAACGGGTCAATGGTGGATGCGATATAGACCATGGCCGCCGCGACCGTCACGGTCGTCACGAAATCGATCCCCTTGCTGCGCACCACCAACAGGCCGGCCCGTTCCTCGGACAACACCAACCGCAGCACCGCCGCCACCCCAACGCCGATACCGATCAGCAGCGCACCACGGCGCCAGAAGTTGACCCCCGCCAGGATCGGCCACTGGGCGCCAACAGTGCGCCGCAAAACGGCCCTCACGGTCATCGCCGCTCAGCCAGCTCCACGACACTTGTCAGCAAGGACGCCCGGGGCGAAGGGCGTTCGCCAAGTCTGTAGATGAGCTGCGGGAGATGGCCGGCGGCGAGGGTTGAGAAGCGTCAACTTCGATCGTGATGCCTGGGAGGACTTCTTATTTCATACGCGATCGGTGATGCCGCCCTGAAGCCGAGGTCGACGGCAGCGCGGAGACGTTCGAGAAGACGTCGCGGTGAGGTCAATCCCGGTGTGACCAACGGCCGGTTACGGCCCGGTGCCCGCGAACAGCAGGCCCGACAGCTGCTGGCCGACGTTCATAAAGCCCGAGACGAAGGCCGATGTGACCAGGCCAAGCGTGCCCGTGTTGTACACGCCCGAGATGCCCGCGCCACGGTTGAGGATGCCGGAGAGCTGGGTGCCGAAATTGGCGAAGCCCGACGCCGACCCGAGCAGCGGATCCGAGATCGCGTTGAGCACCCCCGACATGCCCGACCCGGAGTTGGAGAAGCCGGACCCGCCACCACCGCCGGTGTTGAAGAAGCCCGACGACGGCGCGGTGGTGTCGTTGCCAAAGCCCGGTGCTCCGCCGAACCCGAAAATCGGGAGGCTGACGGGGCCGATGGTGGTGCTGGCGTGTAACTCCACCGGGATCCGGTCGATAACGACCGTCGGGAGATCAAAGGGTGGGGTGCCGCCGGACAAACCGAGGCCCAGCGGGAGTTGGGGAATCAGGGTGCCGCCCGGGATGGTGAAGCCCGGAATGGTCAGCGACAGCGGCAGGCCGATGTGGATGGGTCCGGTGGGAATGGTGAATCCGGGGAAGTGCAGTGTCGTCGGGTTCAAGTTGATGGGTGCCACGGTGAATGGTTGAAGTATGGAGACCTCGCCCCCGGGCATGCCGTCGGGTCCGACCGCGAAGAATGAAAAGCTGGGTCTGACCTTGAATCCGGAGCTGCTTCCGGACGTCATCCTGATCTCCGAGACGGCAGCATCCAAACTTAGGCCAGGGATGGTGAGGGTGATGGGGTCCACGGTGATAGGGCCGACGTCGAAGGTGGGATCGATGCCCAGGTGGATCGAGGGGATGGCGATGTTCGGGATGCTGATCGGCCCGATGTGGCCGATCGCGGCGAAGCCCAACGGGATGGACGGGATGTGGATGGGCGGAATGATGGTGGCGGGGCCGATGTCGCCGGTGACGTCGGCGCCCACCGCGGGGAACAGCGGAATGGGGTACCCGAAGGAGAAGCCGGCCAAGCCCTCGTAATTGCCCCGCCATAAGATGCCGTTGCTAAAGTTGCCCGTGATGAGGGCGCCGGTGTTGACATTGCCCGCGTTGGCGACGCCGGTGTTGGCGTTACCGGTGTTGAACCAGCCGGTGTTGGTGCTGCCTGGGTTGAAGCCACCGGTGTTGGTGTCACCAGCATTGAAGCTGCCCGTGTTGTACGACCCGGCGTTTGCCACACCGGTGTTGAAGCCGCCGGCGTTGACCAACCCGGTGCTGGCCACCCCGGAGTTGCCGATACCGGTGTTGTAGCTGCCGGAGTTGAACAACCCGAAGTTGGCAGTCCCGGAGTTGAAGAAGCCGATATTGCCTGTGCCGGAGTTGAACAGGCCAATGTTGCCAGTGCCGGAGTTCAAGCCGCCGATGCCGGACTGGTTGTCGCCGGTGAGCCCGATCCCGAGGTTGTTGGTGCCGGTGTTGCCAAACCCGATGTTGCCCAGGCCCATGTTGGCCCAGCCGACGTTGCCGCTGCCGGCGTTGCCCAGCCCGATATTGCCCATGCCGGCCAGGCCCGCCGCCAGACCCGAATTCCCGAACCCGAAGTTGGCATCGCCGATATTGCCGAACCCGACGTTGCCGCCGCCGATGTTGCCGAAGCCCAGGTTCACGTCGCCAATGTTGCCGAATCCCAGGTTCACGTCGCCAATGTTGGCCGCACCCAGGTTGAGGTTGCCGATGTTGCCGAGGCCGACGTTGCCGTTGCCGACGTTAGCCAACCCGATGTTGACGATGGTGATGGGGTTTTGCCCCAAGTTGGAGGCCAACAAGCCCGACAGGTGATCACCGACGTTGCCCAGGCCCGACACCAACGCCGGCGTCCCAAGCGGCAGCGTGCTGGTGTTGTAGATCCCCGACAGCCCCGAACCGAGGTTGAGCACGCCGGAGTGCAGTGTGCCGACGTTGGCAATACCCGAACCCGCGCCTGCCAAAGCGGTGTGCGCCTGGTTCCACCACCCCGACATGTTCGCGCCGAAGTTGCCGAAACCCGAGCCCCCGCCCGCCCCGGTGTTGAAGAAGCCCGACGACGGAACGGTGGTGGTGTTCCCAATGCCCGGGGTGGGCGGGATGTTGATCAGCGGGATGTTGCCGGCGATGACGTAGAGTTCGCCGTCGGCGTTCGCCGGGATCTCCGGGAACGTGATCGCCGGAATGGTGGCGCCGGGGGTGCCGACGAACACATCCAGGTTCAGCAGCGAGTTCGCCGGGAACGTCAGACCACCGGGGAACAGGGTGATCGCGTCGATGCTGCCCGGCACCTGGAAACCCAACGGGATCTGGTGAATATTGAGCGCCGGGGTGTTGAACGCCTGAGATGCCGCATTGAAGACGGCATGCACCGGGCCGGTCGTGCTGAGCGTCGGGATTCCCGAGATGATATTGCCGCCGACGAACAGGTCACCGGCGTTGTAGATTCTGCCGACCGAGTACCACGTTGGGCCGATCGCACCGGATGACGTCCAGACGATAAACGGCTCTATTTCGCTGGTCGCCCCGACCGACGCGGCCATATCGAGGACCGCTCGTGCGGCGGTCAGGGCGGGAATGGTGACCGAGGGGACCGCGATGGGGCCGAAGCCGACGCTTCCGGTGACGTTCGGATTGAGGGCGGGAATATCGATTTGCGGGATGGTGAAGGCGCCCATCGCCGCGTTGCCGGTCAGGTGCGCGTTGATCGCCGGAACCGGGATGGGCGGGACGACCACCGGGCCGAAGGCCCCGGTGAAATGCGCGTCCAGGATGGTGATCCGGGGAACGTCGAGGCTGTAGGAATAGCTGAATAGGCCTTCGTAGTTGCCCCGCCACAGGATGCCGTTGCTGAAGTTGCCCGACATGAGGGCGCCGGTGTCGACATTGCCCGAGTTCGCGATGCCGGTGTTGGCGTTACCGGTGTTGAACCAGCCGGTGTTGATGCTGCCCGGGTTGAAGCCCCCGGTGTTGGTGTCACCGACATTGAAGCTGCCCGTGTTGTAGCTGCCGGCGTTGGCCAGACCCGTAGTGAAACCACCGGCATTGAAAAGCCCAGTACTGCCCGTTCCGCTATTACCGATGCCGGTGTTGAAGCTGCCCGAGTTGAACAACCCCCAGTTTCCGGTCCCGGAGTTGAAGAACCCGACGTTGCCGGCGCCGGAGTTGAACAACCCCAGGTTGCCGGCACCGGAGTTCAAGCCGCCGATGCCGGTCTGGTTGTCGCCGGTCAGCCCAATCCCGAGGTTGTTGGTGCCGGTGTTGGCGAACCCGATGTTGCCCACACCCATGTTGGCCAGGCCAACGTTGGTGCTGCCCGCATTGCCCAACCCGATATTGCCGATGCCGAGCGCCGCCCCCAGGCCCGAATTGCCAAACCCGACGTTGCCGTGGCCGATATTGCCGAAGCCGACGTTGGCGTTCCCGATATTGCCCAACCCTAGGTTGAGGTCGCCGAGGTTGGCCGCGCCCAGGTTGAAGTCCCCAACGTTGCCCAACCCGAGGTTGTAGTTGCCGACATCGGCCAACCCGAGGTTGATGATGGGGCTTTGGGTCAACGCCGTCCCGGCCGCCAACACCCCCGACAGCTGCTGGCCCACGTTGCCGGCACCCGACACCAGCGCCGGCGTCCCCAAACCCACGATAGCGGTGTTGTACAGCCCCGATATCCCCGAGCCGACGTTCAGCACACCCGAGTTCAGCGTGCCAACGTTGAGAACGCCCGAGCCCGCGCCCGCCAACGCGGCATGCGCCTGGTTCCACCAGCCTGAGCTGCCGGCCCCGAAGTTGCCGAAACCCGACACCCCGCCCGCGCCGGAGTTGAAGAAACCCGACGACGGGGTGGCGGTCGCGTTCCCGAAGCCGGGCGTCGGCGGAACGATGATGATCGGAACGCTGCTGTCCGGCACGCTGATGTTGAGGGCCAGGCTCAGTGGCAGCGGATCGATCGTGAAACCACCCGGGAATATCGTGATCGGATCCAGCACGCCGGACGCATCGATGGTCAACGGGATCGCATTTTGCGGGATGTTGAGGCCACCGGGGAACAGCGTGAAGGCCGGAAGACCGCCCGACACATCGATCTTGAGCGGGATAGGCGATGTCGTGATCGTTGGGATGGTGACGGTTGGGAGGGTTAGTGCGAGGCTACCGGTGGTTGCGCTGCTGGGACCGGTATGGATCAGGATGCCCTGAGTGGGTGCGGTGACAAAGCCACCACTCATTCCGGTTGAGTTGGACGCCCCAACGATCCAGTTGTCGCCGAGCGCATTCACGAACAGCAACGGAAGTCTGAAGGGCGGCGGGGCGGGGGCCGGGGGCGTGTCGAGCGGAATCGTGTAGGTCTGACCGCCGATCGTCATGCTCGGCAGGAAGACGATGGGCGGGATGACCATCGTTTCGTGGATGTCCAGCACCACTGCGGGGACATCGATGGGCTCGATCCTGAAGGGCCCGATGTTGACGAGTTCGTGGATGTCGAACAGCGACATGCCGGGAATATCGATCTGATCGATGTGGACGGGACCGAGGTTGAGGGTTTCGTTGATGTCCACCAGGGTGCTGCCGGTGATTTCGATGCTGTAGGAGAAGCCGACCAGCCCGTGGTGATCACCGGTCCACAGCGCGCCGTTGTTGAAGCTGCCGGAGTTGAACGCGCCGGTGTTGACATTGCCCGTGTTGAAGCCGCCGGTGTTGGTGTGGCCGGCGTTGAACCAGCCGGTGTTGACATTGCCAGGGTTGAAGCCGCCGGTGTTGGTGTTGCCCGCGTTGAGGCTGCCGGTGTTGTAACTACCGGCATTGGCCAGACCCGTGTTGAAACTCCCGGCATTGAAAAGCCCGGTACTGCCCGTTCCGCTGTTACCGATGCCGGTGTTGTAGCTGCCCGAGTTGAACAACCCCCAGTTTCCGGTCCCGGTGTTGAAGAACCCGATGTTGCCGGTGCCGGAGTTGAACAACCCCAGGTTGCCGGCACCGGAGTTCAGGCCGCCGAACCCGGTCTGGTTGTCGCCGGTCAGCCCGATCCCGAGGTTGTTGGTGCCGGTATTGCCGAACCCGATGTTGCCCAGGCCCATGTTGCCGAAGCCGACGTTGTTGCTGCCGGCGTTGCCCAACCCGATGTTGCCGATCCCCGGCAGCGCCCCCAGGCCCGAGTTGCCGAACCCGACATTGCCGTGGCCGAGGTTGCCGAACCCGACGTTGCCGTCCCCGAGGTTGCCCAACCCCAGGTTCTGCCCGCCGAGGTTGCCACCGCCGAGGTTGAGGTTGCCGAGGTTGCCCGCGCCCAGGTTGACGTCGCCGACGTTGGCGAAGCCGAGGTTGTAGCTGCCGACGTTGCCCAGGTTGACGATGTTCAGCGGATTCAGGTGCCGCAGCTCGGCGATCGCCGCGTCGATGATGCTCGGCTGCCCGGAGCCGCCCGACCCGCCGCTGGTCAGCATCGCCAGCAGGCCATCGATGGACACCCCCGACACGTGGTTGCCCAGGTTGCCGAAACCCGAGATCACCGCCGGCGCGGAGCCCAGCGTGCTCACGTTGAACATGCCCGAGATGTCGACGCCGGAGTTCAGCACACCGGATGCCAGGCTGCCGGCATTGCCCAGGCCGGAGAGCGTCCCCACCATCGGACTCGAGGCCTGGTTCAGCAAGCCGGACACCCCCGCGCCGAAGTTGGCGATGCCCGAGCCGCCACCGCCGCCGGTGTTGAAGAAGCCCGACGACGGCAGCTCGGTCGAGTTGCCAAAGCCCGGCAGCGCCGGAATGTCGATGATCGAGATGTTGATGGGTCCGGCGCTGCTGAGAACGTCGAAGTTCAGCGGAATCGGGTCGATCCTGGTGCCGGTGATGGTGACCGCCGGAATGTCGACGGACACATCGATCGGCACGACCTCCGACATCGAAATTCCGTTGATAGTGGAGGCCGGGATGTCGATCGGCGGAATGTCGATGGGTATGGATTGGCTGAACGAGATTGCCGGCAATTCGATGGCGTCGATGGTCTGCTGCAGCGGCAGGGCCAATCCGCCCAGCGTTGCCGAAGTAAGGGGTATGGCGACCTGTATCTGAACCGAGATTGTGGGATCGGGAAATTCATTTGGGAACGCGTCGTGGAGGAACTGAAGCTTGAGGTTAACGTTGAACGGATTGAGCTGGACGTTTGAGACGGTGATCGGGCCGAACCTGAATTGTCCGGTAATGCCCAGCGCAGAAAGCAGGGTGGTGGCCGGGGCGGTGAAGCCGGCGTCGGCGGCACCGTCGAAGTCGATGTGGATTGCCGGAATGGGGATGTCCGGCACGGCGAAGCCGTAGTTCGCTTGTCCCGTGAGGCCCAGGTGGATGGGGGGAAGGATCGTGGTGTCCGGGATGATAATGGGGCCGATGCCGCCGGTTGAAGTCCAGTGGATCGGGAATTCGGGAATCGTGATGCCGACGTTCAGGCCGAACAGGCCCTCGAAGTTGCCTCGCCACAAGATGCCGTTGCTGTCGTTGCCGGTGATGAAGGCGCCGGTGTTGACGGTGCCCGAATTGGCGACGCCGGTGTTGGCGTTGCCGGTGTTGAACCAGCCGGTGTTGATGCTGCCCGGGTTGAAACCACCGGTGTTGGTGTCACCCACATTGAAGCTGCCCGTGTTGTACGACCCAGGGTTGGCCACACCGGTATTGAAATTACCGGCATTGAAAAGCCCAGTACTGCCCGTTCCGCCATTGCCGATCCCGGTGTTGTAGCCGCCCGAGTTGAACAACCCGAAGTTCCCGGTCCCGGAGTTGAACAACCCGACGTTGCCGGTGCCGGAGTTGAACAACCCGATGTTGCCGGCACCGGAGTTCAAGCCGCCGATCCCAGTCTGGTTGTCCCCGGTCAGCCCAATCCCGAGGTTGTTGGTGCCGGTATTACCGAACCCGATGTTGCCCACACCCATGTTGCCGAAGCCGACGTTGCCGCTGCCGGCATTGCCCAACCCGATGTTGCCCACCCCGGCCAGGCCCGCCGCCAGACCCGCATTGCCCAACCCGAAGTTGGCATCGCCGATATTGCCGAACCCGACGTTGCCGCCGCCGACATTGCCCAAACCCACGTTCAAGTCGCCGATATTGGCCGCACCCAGGTTGACGTTCCCCACGTTGCCGAAACCGACGTTTACGCTGCCCACATCGGCCAACCCGAGATTGATGATGAGGCTCTGGTTGAGTGCCGTCCCCGCCGAGGACAACCCCGACAGCTGCTCACCAACATTGCCGATGCCCGAGACCACCGCCGGGGTCCCCGGCGGCAACCCGCCGGTGTTGTACAGCCCCGACACACCCGAGCCGAAGTTCAGCACACCCGAGTCCAGCGAGCCGAAGTTGGCGAAGCCCGAGCCCGCCCCGGCCGCCGCGCTGTGCGCCTGGTTCCACCAACCCGACATCGCCGAACCGAAGTTGTAGAAACCCGATCCCCCACCGTCGCCGGAGTTGAAGAAACCCGACGACGGGGTGGTGGTCGTGTTGCCAAAGCCCGGGGTCGGCGGGACGTTGATGATCGGGATCTGGATGGGACCGAACAGGACGGTGCCGTCCCAGAGCACCGGGACCGTGGTGATCTGGAAACCGTTGGGCAGCAGGGTGAACGGGTCGGTGCCGCCGGACAGGTTGATCACGCCCGCGGAAGCCTTAGGAAATGTGAGGCCACCCGGGAAGAAGGTGAAGGGGTCGTTGCCGCCGGACAAGCCGAGGGTCACCGGAGTTTGGGCGGGAATGGTCCAGCCATTCGGGAAGAGGGTCCAGGTGGTGGTGCCCAGCGCAAGGCTCAGGGGAATTGGGGACCCAATACTGAGGCCGCTGATCTGGGGGCCGGTGATTGACAGGTTCGATATAAAGAAGCCTATAGCGGGAGGGTTGGGATTGCCGAAATTAGCGATGCTGATAAACGGGTCGTTGAATTTGAAGGATCCGATGCTGAGCCCTATGCCACCGTTGAGGGCGTTAAGAGCGGTGACATCCGAGATGGTGGTTTGTCCTAAGCCCACGGATCCCAGGACGTCGATGGGGATCTTGGGAATATGGATTTCTGGAATAGTGAAGGGACCCAGGCCGATGCTTGCATTGGTGATGTTGAAATGGGCGGCGGAAATTGGGACGGGCGCCACGTGCAAGGGACCGATTCCACCGACCGCATGATAGGTGAGGGGGAATTGCTCAATAGTGAATCCGAGGTAGGCGCTGAACAGGCCCTCGAAGTTGCCTCGCCACAAGATGCCGTTGCTGTCGTTGCCGGTGATGAAGGCGCCGGTGTTGACGGTGCCCGAATTGGCGACGCCGGTGTTGGCGTTGCCGGTGTTGAACCAGCCGGTGTTGATGCTGCCCGGGTTGAAACCACCGGTGTTGGTGTCACCCACATTGAAGCTGCCCGTGTTGTACGACCCAGGGTTGGCCACACCGGTATTGAAATTACCGGCATTGAAAAGCCCAGTACTGCCCGTTCCGCCATTGCCGATCCCGGTGTTGTAGCCGCCCGAGTTGAACAACCCGAAGTTCCCGGTCCCGGAGTTGAACAACCCGACGTTGCCGGTGCCGGAGTTGAACAACCCGATGTTGCCGGCACCGGAGTTCAAGCCGCCGATCCCAGTCTGGTTGTCCCCGGTCAGCCCAATCCCGAGGTTGTTGGTGCCGGTGTTACCGAACCCGATGTTGCCCACACCCATGTTGCCGAAGCCGACGTTGCCGCTGCCGGCATTGCCCAACCCGATGTTGCCCACCCCGGCCAGGCCCGCCGCCAGACCCGCATTGCCCAACCCGAAGTTGGCATCGCCGATATTGCCGAACCCGACGTTGCCGCCGCCGACATTGCCCAAACCCACGTTCAAGTCGCCGATATTGGCCGCACCCAGGTTGACGTTCCCCACGTTGCCGAAACCGACGTTTACGCTGCCCACATCGGCCAGCCCGAGGTTGATGATGAGGCTCTGGTTGAGTGCCGTCCCCGCCGAGGACAACCCCGACAGCTGCTCACCAACATTGCCGATGCCCGAGACCACCGCCGGGGTCCCCGGCGGCAACCCGCCGGTGTTGTACAGCCCCGACACACCCGAGCCGAAGTTCAGCACACCCGATCCCAGCGAACCGAAATTGGCGAAACCCGAACCCGCCCCAGCCACCTCGGTCTGCGCCTGGTTCCACCAACCCGAGCTGCCCGCACCGAAATTCCCGAAGCCCGACACCCCACCGTCGCCGGAGTTGAAGAAACCCGACGACGGAGCGGTGGTCGTGTTGCCAAAGCCCGGGGTCGCCGGGATATTAACGCCGTTGATCAGGATAGGGCCGACAGTGACGCTGGCGCCGAGGTTCAGCGGGATGCGGTCGATCGTGATCGGCGGGGTGCTGAAGCCGTCAATCTGGCCGTCTATGTCGATCGTCAGCGGCAGCGGCGCAGCGGGAATGGTGAAGCCCGGGATCGTGAATCCCAGCGTGCCGATCGACGCGCTGGCCAGCAGCGCCAGTGGATTGTTGGGAATACTGATGCCATTCGGGAAGATCGTTACTGCCGGGGTACTCCAGTTGACGGTCACCGGGAATGACTGGTTAATTCTGGTGTCGATATTAAGGTTACCTAATTGGAGGGTGACGTTGCCGGCAAGATCTTTGATTTCGATTCCTGAAATGTTGACGACCCCCAAGCCAAAGAAGGGGCCGACGGGGAAAGTCGTGTTGAAGTTCTGAGCCGGGAACAGGGTGATGGGCGAGATGGTGATGGGGCCGACGCTGATAGGTATGGCCGTACCGCCACCAAAAGCGGGGATCACGATGTCCGGAACGACCAGCGGGCCGAGGCTGAAGGTTTGGTGAATGTTGAGCGGGATGGTGGGCAAAATCTGGATCGGCAACACGGTGATGGGGCCGACGCCGCCGTTGAGCTCGAGACCAATGGGGATCGCCGGAATGGTCGATCCACCGGAGAGCCCCCACAGGCCCTCGTAGTCACCCCGCCACAGCACACCGTTGCTGAAGTTGCCCGAGATGAACGCGCCGGTGTTGACATTGCCCGAGTTGGCGATGCCGGTGTTGGTGTTGCCGGTGTTCAGCCAGCCGGTGTTGACGTTGCCCGGGTTGAAGCCACCCGTATTGGTGTTGCCCGCGTTGAAGCTGCCCGTGTTATAGCTACCCACGTTGGCCACACCCGTGTTGAACCCACCAACGTTGAACAACCCGGTACTGGCCGTCCCCGCATTACCGACACCGGTGTTGTAGCTGCCCGAGTTGAATACCCCGAAGTTGCCGGTCCCCGAATTGAAGAACCCGATGTTGCCGGTGCCGGAGTTGAACAACCCCAGATTACCGGTTCCTGAATTCAGGCCCCCAATGCCAGTCAGGTTGTCCCCGGTCAACCCGATCCCGATGTTGTTGCTACCCGTGTTGGCAAAACCGATGTTGCCCACACCCAGGTTTGCGAGGCCGTAGTTGCTGCTGCCCGCATTGCCCAACCCAATATTGCCCATGCCCGGCGGCAACCCAAGACCCGAGTTGCCGAACCCGAAGTTGGCGTTGCCGATATTGCCGAAACCGAAATTCCCGCTACCGGCGTTGGCAGCACCCAAATTCTGCGCACCGACATTGGCTGCGCCCAGGTTGAATATCCCGACATTGCCCAACCCGACGTTGTAATTACCGACATTGCCCAAGCCCGCGTTAAGCCTCAACATCTTCGCGGGTCCGGCAAATAGAGCATTGAGGAACGCGCCGACACCACCCCCCAACGCCTGCGCCGGTGGGCTGAACGCCGGCAACGCCGCGGCAGCAGCCGACGCGCCGGAATGGTAGCCGGCCATCGCCGCCACATCGGCGGCCCACATCAACTCGTACTCGGCCTCGACGGCCGCGATCGCTGCGGCGTTCTGCCCCAGCAGGTTCGACATCGCCAACGCCCGCATCGCCATCCGGTTGACCGCCACCGCCGCCGGATCCACCGTCGCCGCCAACGCCGCCTCAAACGCCGCCACCGCGGCCCGCGCCTGCCCGGCCACCGCCACGGCCTGCGCCGCCACCGAACCCAACCACCCCGCATACGGGGCCGCCGCGGCCGCCATCGCCGCCGCCGCCGCACCCTGCCACACCCCCGCCGTCAGGCCCGACGTCACCTGCCCAAACGACACCGCCGCCGACCCCAACTCCTCAGCCAGCCCATCCCACGCCGCGGCCGCCGCCAGCAATGGGCTCGACCCCGCACCCGAATACATCAGCACGGAGTTGATTTCCGGGGGCAGAACTGGAAAATTCAACCGCCCCTACCTCTGCCGCTCACGATGCGTTCACACCTCATCGTCTCACCACGACGTGGTGAGCGCGGGCACTTCGACAAACTAATCTGCAATATCCCGATCGCGTACAAACGTGCCGACATTTGCGGCGCATTAATGCCCATATCGGCTTGTATCTCTTGTAGTGCCGCTTTGACGGGGTGGTGGTCAGGTACGGTGGCCTCGGGAGAGGCTGGAGGGCTCGACGTTTGGGCTGAGTGTCTGGGCCCGTGAAAGAGATCGTCTGCTCCAGCTTTGTCTCCTGAACTGACCCGGTTTAGGGAATTGGTGGCCAGGTTGCGGAAGTGCGCAGCATCGACGTGTACCTGGGTGAGGCATCGAATCATCGACAAGCACCGGAGCCGCGCGTGAACTCCCGCCGCGTTGTGGTCGGGGATGATGTGGGAGACCGGCCGGCAGTGCTGTGTACGAAGGTTCTCCCACCGCAACGAGTTCACGCACGACGGTCGGCTGGGTGGGCCCTGGAATGCGTGAACTCTTCATCAACACAACATGATTGACGATGAAGGGGAGAACCTCCATGCACAACAACGCTAACCCGTGACTGCCGAGAATCCAGGACGGAGCAGGCGGACGCTGGTCGGAATCGACGCGGCGATCACGGCCTGTCACCACATCGCGATCCGCGATGATGTCGGTGCGAGGTCGATTCGATTCAGTGTCGAACCCACGCTGGCCGGACTGCGCACCCTCACCGACAAGCTCAGCGGTTACGACGATATCGACGCCACCGTGGAACCGACCTCGATGACGTGGCTGCCGCTCACGATCGCTGTCGAGAATGCCGGTGACACCATGCACATGGCCGGCGCGCGGCATTGCGCCCGGCTGCGGGGTGCGATCGTGGGCAAGAGCAAGTCCGACGTCATCGACGCCGAGGTTCTCACCCGCGCCAGCGAGGTGTTCGACCTGACGCCGCTGACACTGCCGACGCCCGCGCAGTTGGCGTTACGTCGATCGGTGATCCGACGTGCCGGCGCAGTGATTGACGCGAACCGGTCCTGGCGTCGGTTGATGTCGTTGGCGCGGTAGGCGTTCCCCGATGTGTGGACCGCGTTCGCCGGGTCGTTACCGACCGCGACAGCGGTGCTGGGGCGTTGGCCCGACATCCGCTTGCTGGCCGGCGCACCGACCCGCCACGTTGACCGCCGTCATCGCCGCGCACACCCGCGGTGTCGCCGACACCCCGGCCCGGCCGAGGCCATCAAGACCGCCGCAACCGGCTGGGCCGCGTTCTGGGACGGGCACCTCGACCTGGACGCACTGGCCGTCGATGTCACCGAGCATCTCAGCGACCTCACCGACGACCGATGCGCGCGTTGGTGATGCCGGTGACCAAGAAGGTGTTGATCTTGGGTGACTAGTCAATGGTGGTGGCCAGGGTGAGCAGTTCGGGGATCTGCGAGTCGATGCGCCAGGCAGGAAGCGGTGTAGGTGATGGCGCGCCAGGTGGGGGTCCCCGCCGGTGCGCACGGTCGACAGCAGGGTGCGCAGCTCCTCTTTGGCGATCCAGGCCGAGAGAATCTGCGCGCGGGGGTCGACGGCGTTGATCCGATTCCGCATTTTGGCGAAGCTTTTGTCCGACAAGCGTTCCCGGGCGGTCAGCAAGCGACGTCGGTTGGCCCACTGCGGGTCGATCTTGCGGCCGCGCCGGTCGTGGAACGCCCAGGTCACCCGGCGGCGCACCGCGGTCAGCGCGTCGTTGGCCAGCGTGGTCACATGGAAGTGGTCGACGACGAGCTTGGCGTTGGGCAGCAGCCCGGGCGTGCGGATCGCCGAGGCGTAGGCAGCGGCGGGGTCGATGGCCACCGTACTGGATGCTCTCCCGGAACTGCGGTGTGCGCGCTTGCAGCCATGCCAGCACCGCCGCGCCGCCGCGGCCTTCATGCTGCCCCATAAACCCCTGATCACCGGCCAGGTCGACGAACCCGGTATCCCACGGGTCGACCCGTACCCACCGGCCAGTCTTGGCGCAGCGCTCCCATCTGGGTTTTCCTCGCCGTGTCTGGTCAACGCCCAGCACCGGGGTGGGCAACGGCTCGGTCAATACCCGTCTCGGCGTAGGCAACAAACGCCCGATGTGCCGTCGGCCACGACACGGCGTCAGCCTGGGCGACCTCGGCCCACCGAGCGGGCCGCATCCCCGATCGCCTTGGCCATCTGCCGACGCAGCCGCAGCGTGCTGCGGACGCGGGCAGGTACCTGGGTGATGGCCTCGGTGAACGGCCCCAGCTTGCAGTAGTCTTCTCGGCATCGCCAGCGAATTTTGTTCCAGCGCACCATGATGCGGTCTTCGCCATAAGGTAGATCTTTCGGTGAGGTAACCGCGTATTCCTTCACTGATATCGAGACCACCCCCGCACGACGGGCACGCCGCCGCCGTCGGCTCATCGGTGATCACATCGACCACCCGGGTCCCGTCACTGCGGCGCTCGACACGCTCAACCCGTGCTCCTGGCAGCCCGAACAACACTGTCGTAGCGTCAGACACAGCCCTTGGCTCCTTCCTCGGCCTGAATGCTTCGCAACACTTAGACTTCAGAAGGCCAAGGGCCCTCAGCCGCTAAACACGCCGACCAAGATCAACGAGCTACCTGCCCGGTCAAGGTTGAAGAGCCCCCATATCAGCAAGGGCCCGGTGTCGGCGCAAAATTTAGCGTCGTTGCGCCCACACCAGAGTTACCGCCGCACACACGGCGTGACCACCGGCGTGCATTTAAGAATCCGTTAGGGCCCGACGCCGGTGAAGAGCAAGCCCGACAGTTGCTGGCCGACGTTGCCGAAACCCGAGACGACGGCCGCGGTGACAACACCCAGCGCGCCGGTGTTGTACACGCCCGAGATGCCGGCGCCGCGGTTGAGGATGCCGGAGAGCTGGGTGCCGAAGTTGGCGAAGCCCGACGCCGACCCGAGCAGCGGATCCGACATCGCGTTGAGCAATCCCGACATGCCCGCGCCGGTGTTGCTAAAGCCCGAACCGCCGCCAGCTCCGGTGTTGAAGAAGCCCGACGACGGCAGCGTGGTCGAGTTCCCGAAACCCGGCGCCCCGCCGAACCCGGCGATCGGGACGTTGATCGGGCCGATAGTGGTGTCGGCGTGCAGGTCCAGCAAGATCCGGTCGAGAACGATGGCCGGGATGTCGACGGGCGGGATGCCATTGGACAACGCGAGGCCCAGCGGGAGGGTGGGGATCAGGGTGCCGCCCGGGATGGTGAACCCCGGGATGGTCAGCGACACCGGCAGGCCGATGTCGATCGGGTCGAGGGGGATGGTGAATCCCGGGAAGGTCACCGTGCCGGAGGGGATGGAGATGGGCCCCACAAAGTATGCCCCTTGCGTGGACGTTGCACCCCCGCCGCTAGAGGGCGCGATCCGGATTCCGGGGAAGAAGCTGGGCTTGACCCAAATCTCTGAGGTTGGTCCGGACGTGCTGGTGACGGCTCCTTGGGAGTAACTGACGAGCACGGGCGGGGTCCTGACGGTAATGGGGTTGACGGTGATGGAGCCGACATGGACGGCGGGGTCGAGGCCCAAGTGAATGGATGGAACAGAGATGTCCGGGATGGCGATCGGGCCGATGCCACCGACCGCGGCGAAGCCGACCGGAATGGGCGGGATGTGGATGGGCGGCAGCACGGTAATCGGGCCGATCCCGCCGCTGACGTCGGCGCCCACCGCGGGGAACAGCGGGAGGGTGTAGCCCACGGCGAAGCCGGCCAGGCCCTGGTAGTCGCCGCGCCACAGGATGCCGTTGCTGAAGTTGCCGGTGACGAAGGCGCCGGTGTTGACATTGCCCGCGTTGGCCACCCCGGTGTTGGCGTTGCCGGCGTTGAGCCAGCCGGTGTTGATGCTGCCCGGGTTGAAGCCCCCGGTGTTGGTGTCACCGACATTGAAGCTGCCCGTGTTGTAGCTGCCGGCGTTGGCCACACCGGTGTTGAAACTGCCGGCATTGAAGAGCCCAGTGCTGCCCGTTCCGCTATTGCCGACGCCGGTGTTGAAGCTGCCGGAGTTGAACAACCCGAAGTTGCCGGTCCCGGTGTTGAAGAACCCGACGTTGCCGGCGCCGGAGTTGAACAACCCCAGGTTGCCGGCACCGGAATTTAGGCCGCCGATGCCGGTCTGGTAGTCGCCGGTCAGCCCGATCCCAATGTTGCCGGTGCCGGTGTTGGCCAACCCGATATTGCCCACGCCCACGTTGGCCAACCCCCAGTTGTTGCCGCCGGCATTGCCCAACCCCACATTGCCCAGGCCCGGCACGCCCGCGGTCAGACCCGAGTTGCCGACTCCGACATTGCCGTGGCCAATATTGCCGAACCCCAGGTTGCCGGCGCCGATATTTCCGAAGCCCAGGTTGTGCGCGCCGAGGTTGGCCGCGCCCAGGTTGACCTCCCCGACATTGCCGAAACCGGCGTTGTGGCTGCCGACGTTGGCCAACCCGATATTCAGAACGGTCACCGGGTTCACCGCGGACCCGCCGGAAAGCAGCCCCGACAGTTGGTGGCCGACGTTGCCCAGGCCTGAGACCAGCGCCGGGGTCCCCACCCCCAGCGTGCTGGTGTTGTAGATCCCCGAGACACCCGAGCCCAGGTTGAGCACACCGGAATGCAGCGTGCCAACGTTGGCAAAACCCGAGCCCGCCCCCGCCAGCGCGGTGTGCGCCTGGTTCCACCAGCCCGAGGTGCCCGCGCCGAAGTTGCCGAAGCCCGATCCCCCGCCCGCGCCGGCGTTGAAGAAGCCCGACGACGGGGTGATGGTGCTGTTCCCAATGCCCGGGGTGGGCGGGATGTTGATCAGCGGGATGCTGCTGGCGAGGACATACACCGAGCCGTCGGCGCTCGCCGCGATCTCGGGCCAGGTGATGGCCGGGATGTCCACGCCGCCGGCGCCGGCGGTCACGTCCAGGTTCAGCAGCGAGGTCGCCGGGAACGTCAAACCACCGGGGAAGAGGGTGATCGCGTTGACGCTGCCGGGCACCTGGAAGCCCAACGTGATCGGGCCAGTTTCGAGCTGCGGAGTGGTAAACGCCCCGCTGGACGCGGAAATGGTGAGATGGCTTCCGTCGCTCGTGCCGGCGCCGAAAACGAGTGGGCCGGTGGCGTAGGGCGAACCGTCGGCCGATCCGAATGAATAGAAGGTTATACCAAGGCCATTAGTGCCTTGAGTCCACATTTCGAAGGGATCTATCCTCATCTCCGCCCCAACCGAGGCGTTGATTATTTGCTCCACAATGACACTCACCGGCGGAATGCGCACGGACCCCACAACGATGCGGAAGGCGGCGCTACCGGTGATGTTTGGGGTGAGTGCGGGGATGTCGATCTGCGGAATGGTGAATGCGCCCATCGCGACGTTTCCGGTCAGGTGCGCATTAACGGCCGGCACCGGGATGGGCGGGAGGACCACGGGTCCGAAGCCGCCGTCGAGGTGGGCGTCCACGATGGTGATCCGGGGCACGTCGAGGCTGTAGAACAGGCTGAACAGGCCCTCGTGATCACCCCGCCACAACAGGCCGTTGCTGAAGTTGCCCGACATGAACGCGCCGGTGCCGACGTTGCCCGAGTTGGCGATGCCGGTATTGGTGTGGCCGGTGTTGAACCAGCCGGTGTTGATGGTGCCCGGGTTGAACCCCCCGGTGTTGGTGTCGCCGGCATTGAAGCTGCCGGTGTTGTAGCTGCCGGCGTTGGCCACGCCGGTGTTGAAGCTGCCGGCATTGAAGAGCCCAGTGCTGCCCGTTCCGCTATTGCCGATGCCGGTGTTGAAGCTGCCCGAGTTACCGATGCCGAAGTTGCCGGTCCCGGAGTTGAAGAACCCGATGTTGCCGGTGCCGGAGTTGAACAAGCCGATATTGCCGGCACCGGAGTTCAGGCCCCCGATGCCGGTGAGGTTGTCCCCCACCAGCCCGATCCCGATGTTGCCGGTGCCGGTGTTGGCCAACCCGATGTTGCGCACGCCCTGGTTGGCGAAACCATAGTTGGCGCTGCCGGCATTGCCGAACCCCGTGTTGCCCAGGCCGGCCGCGCCGGCGGTCAGACCCGAATTGCCGAAACCGATATTGCCGTGGCCGACGTTGGCGAAGCCGAGGTTGCCGGTGCCGACGTTGCCCAGCCCCAGGTTTTGCGCACCGAGGTTGGCCGCGCCCAGGTTAACGTCCCCGACGTTGCCGAACCCGACGTTGAAGTTGCCCACATCCGCCAACCCGATGTTGAGGATGGGGATCTGGTTCAACGCGGTCCCGGCCGCAGACACGCCCGACAGCTGATGGCCGACGTTGCCGAGGCCCGACAGCACCGCCGGCGTCCCGAGCGGCAACACGCTGGTGTTGTAGATCCCCGAGACACCCGAGCCGACGTTGAGCACACCCGAGCCCAGCGTGCCGACATTCAACACCCCCGATCCCGACCCCGCCAGCGCGCTCGCCGCCTGGTTCCACCAGCCCGACAGGTTCGACCCGACGTTTCCGAACCCCGACACCCCACCGGCGCCGGAGTTGAAGAACCCCGACGACGGGGTCGCCGTGGTGTTGCCGAACCCTGGCGTCGGCGGGACATCGATGATCGGGATGCTGCTGTCGGGCACGGTGAGATTCAGCGCCAGGTGCAGCGGCAGCGGGTCGATCGTGTACCCACCCGGGAAAATCGTGATCGGATCCAGCGCGCCGGACGCATCGATCGTTAACGGGATGGCGTTCGTGGGGATCGTCAGGCCACCCGCGAACAAGGTGAAGGCCGGCAGACCACCGCTGATGTTCACGTCCAACAGGAATCTCGTGGTAGCGATTTGCGGAATCTCGAAACCCGGAATAGATATCTTGAGCTCGCCGGTCGTTCCGGGGCCAGGGCCGGTGTGAATGGTGATGCCCTGGGTGGGCGCCGGGAAGGGGTCTCCGAAATTGGGAATCGCCGCGGTCGACCCGAGGATCCAGTCCTCGCCTTCGAAGCGCATGCTGATGAGCGGAAGCGTCATGGTTGACCCGGGTGAGGCGGGGATGTCCAGCGGAATGGTTCTCGTCTGTGCGGGAATTGTGGTGGCGGGCACCAGGACGATGGGATCCATGTGGATCGATTCGTGGATCTCTAGCGGTATCGCGGGAACATCGACCTGCGGGATGGTGAAGGGTCCGATCTCGACGATTTCGTGGACGTCGAACAGCGACATGCCGGGGATGTCGATCTGCTCGATGTGGATGGGGCCCAGGTTGAGGGTTTCGTTGAGGTCCAGCAGGGTGCTGCCGGCGATGTCGATGCTGAAGGAGAAGCCGACCAGCCCGTGGTAGTCACCGGTCCACAGCGCCCCGTTGTTGAAGCTGCCGGAGTTGAACGCGCCGGTGTTGACGTTGCCGGTGTTGAACAGGCCGGTGTTGGTGTGGCCGGTGTTGAACCAGCCGGTGTTGACGGTGCCCGGGTTGACGCCGCCGGTGTTGAAGCTGCCCACGTTGAGGCTGCCGGTGTTGTAGGAGCCGGCATTGGCCAGACCGGTGTTGAAGTTCCCCGCGTTGAACAACCCGGTGCTGGCCGTGCCCGCATTCCCCACACCGGTGCTGTAACTGCCCGAGTTGAACAGCCCGAAGTTCCCGGTCCCGGTGTTGAAGAACCCGATGTTGCCGGTGCCCGAGTTGAACAACCCGAGGTTCCCGGTGCCCGAGTTCAGGCCGCCGATCCCGGTCCGATAGTCCCCGGTCAGCCCGATCCCGATGTTGCCGGTGCCGGTGTTGGCCAACCCGATATTGCCCACACCCACGTTGGCCAACCCCCAGCTGCCGCTGCCGGCGTTACCCAACCCCACATTGCCCAGGCCCCCCGCGCCCGCGGTCAGGCCCGCGTTGCCGAATCCGAAATTGCCGGCACCGATGTTGCCGAACCCGAGGTTGCCGGTCCCGACGTTGCCCAACCCCAAGTTGCTGCCGCCGAGGTTGCCGGCGCCGACGTTGATGTTGCCGACGTTGCCCGCACCCAGGTTGAACTCACCGACGTTAGCCAAACCGAGGTTCACCCCGCCGACATTGCCCAAGGCCAAAGCGTTGCCGATGTCGAGGTGCTGCAGCTCGGCGATGGCCGCGTCGATGATCTGATCGAACACGGACTCGGCAGGTGGGAAGGTGAGGATCGCGATCAGGCCATCGATGGACACCCCCGACATATGGTCGCCGAGGTTGCTGAACCCCGAGATCACCGCCGGGGTGGTGGCGTCCAGCGTGCTCACGTTGAACAGCCCGGAGATGGCGGTGCCGGAGTTCAGCACACCCGAGGCCAGGGTGCCGGCATTGCCCAGCCCCGAGAGTGTCCCCACCAGTGACCCCGCGCCGGCCTGGTTGAGCAGGCCCGACACGCCCGCACCCAAGTTGCCGATGCCCGATCCGCCGCCGGCACCGGTGTTGAAGAACCCCGACGACGGCATCTGGGTCGAGTTCCCGAAGCCCGGCGCCGCCGGGATGTCGATGATCGGGATGTTGAGGGGTCCGGCACTGGTGCGAATGTCGAAGCCCAGCGGGATCGCGGAAATGGTGGTGCCTGTGATCGTGACCGCCGGGATGTCCACGGACGCATCGATCGGCACCACTTCCGACATTGAAATCCCATCGATGACCGAGGCCGGAATATCAACAGGTATGCGGATAGGAATCGACTCACTCAACGAAATCGCATCCAGGGGGATGGGCTCGATCTCCAGGGGCACACCGATCCCGGCCACCACGATTGGCTCAAGTTGCTGCCGCCGAGGTTGCCGGCGCCGACGTTGATGTTGCCGACGTTGCCCGCACCCAGGTTGAACTCACCGACGTTAGCCAAACCGAGGTTCACCCCGCCGACATTGCCCAAGGCCAAAGCGTTGCCGATGTCGAGGTGCTGCAGCTCGGCGATGGCCGCGTCGATGATCTGATCGAACACGGACTCGGCAGGTGGGAAGGTGAGGATCGCGATCAGGCCATCGATGGACACCCCCGACATATGGTCGCCGAGGTTGCTGAACCCCGAGATCACCGCCGGGGTGGTGGCGTCCAGCGTGCTCACGTTGAACAGCCCGGAGATGGCGGTGCCGGAGTTCAGCACACCCGAGGCCAGGGTGCCGGCATTGCCCAGCCCCGAGAGTGTCCCCACCAGTGACCCCGCGCCGGCCTGGTTGAGCAGGCCCGACACGCCCGCACCCAAGTTGCCGATGCCCGATCCGCCGCCGGCACCGGTGTTGAAGAACCCCGACGACGGCATCTGGGTCGAGTTCCCGAAGCCCGGCGCCGCCGGGATGTCGATGATCGGGATGTTGAGGGGTCCGGCACTGGTGCGAATGTCGAAGCCCAGCGGGATCGCGGAAATGGTGGTGCCTGTGATCGTGACCGCCGGGATGTCCACGGACGCATCGATCGGCACCACTTCCGACATTGAAATCCCATCGATGACCGAGGCCGGAATATCAACAGGTATGCGGATAGGAATCGACTCACTCAACGAAATCGCATCCAGGGGGATGGGCTCGATCTCCAGGGGCACACCGATCCCGGCCACCACGATTGGCTCAAGATGAATTGGTCCGAGTTGGCCCGTGATAGGACCAAGAACGGGCAGGCCTAACGTGAAATCCATGGGCGGAATATCGATATTCGAGAGCGTGATGGGGCCGAAGCTGATGAAGCTACCGTTATTCTTCAGGGCGGACAGCAGGGTGGCTTCCGGGGCGGTGAAGCCGACGGTGACGACGCCATTGATGCCGATGTGGATGGCGGGGATGGGGATGTCGGGCACGGTGAAGCTGTAGTCCGCGTCGCAGGTGATCTGCAGGTGCAGCGGCGGAAGGATCGTGGTGTCCGGGATGACGATGGGGCCGATACCGCCAGTCGTGGTGATGCGGATCGGGAATTGCGGGATCGTGATGCCATAGGACAGGCCGAACAGGCCCTCGTGGTCGCCGCGCCACAGCATGCCGTTGCTGTCGGTCCCCGACATGAGGGCGCCGGTGTTGCGGGTGCCCGTATTCATAATGCCGGTGTTGAACCAGCCGGTGTTGATGTCGCCCGGGTTGAAACCACCGGTGTTGGTATCACCGACATTGAAGCTGCCCGTGTTGTACGACCCGGGGTTGGCGATGCCGGTGTTGAAATTGCCGGCATTGAAGAGCCCAGTACTGCCGGTTCCGCTATTACCGATGCCGGTGTTGAAACTACCGGAGTTGAACAGTCCGAAGTTGCCGGTGCCGGTGTTGAAGAACCCGACATTGCCGGTGCCGGAATTGAACAATCCGATATTGCCACTACCCGAGTTGAGGCCGCCGATGCCGGTCTGGTAGTCGCCGACCAGCCCGATCCCGATGTTGCCCGTGCCGGTGTTGGCCAACCCGATGTTGCCCACACCCAGGTTGGCCAGCCCCCAGTTGTTGCTGCCGGCATTGCTCAACCCCACGTTGCCCAGGCCGGCCAGGCCCACCGCCGGACCCGAGTTGGCGAACCCGACGTTGCCGGCACCGATGTTGCCGAACCCGACGTTCCCGCTGCCGAGATTGCCCAGGCCCAGGTTCTGCGCGCCGATGTTGGCCGCACCCCAGTTGAGGTCCCCCACATTGCCCAACCCGGTGTTGAACGCGCCCACATCGGCCCACCCGATATTGACAATGGGGCTCCGGTTGAGCACGGTCCCATTTGCCAAGAACCCCGACAGCTGCTGGCCGAGGTTGCCGATGCCCGAGACCACCGCCGGGGTGCCCGCTCCCAGGGTGCTGGTGTTGTACCACCCGGAGATCCCCGAGCCGACGTTCAGCACGCCCGAGCTCAGCGTGCCGGCATTGGCAACTCCCGAGCCCGCCCCTGCTAACACGTCGTGCCCCTGGTTCCACCAGCCCGACGTGCCCGCGCCGACGTTGGCGAACCCCGATCCACCGCCGCCGCCGGTGTTGAAGAACCCCGACGATGGGGCCGTGGTGGTGTTGCCGAACCCCGGCACCGCCGGCACATCGATGATCGGGATCGGGATATCGCCGATGAGGATGGTGCCGTCGAAGGTCGCCGGCACGGTGTCGAGGGTGAACCCGTCGGGCAACAGCGTGAACGCGTCCAGCCCCACGGACAGTCCGGTGACCCCGGCGGAGGCCCGCGGAAAGGTCAGCCCACCCGGGAAGAAGGTGAACCCGTCGTTGGCGACTTCCATACCCACCGTCACGGGGGTTTGCGCGGGAATGGTGAAACCATTCGGGAAAAGCGTCCACGGGGTGGTGTCCAAGTTGAGGGTTAGGGGAATTGGTGTCGGGGTGACCAATATCTGACCGCTAACCGTGAGGCCGGGCACAATGATGTTCTCTAGGAACAAGACACCGGCAACAACTTGGAACGCATCAATGGTGATAAATGGGTCACTGAGGCGGAACGGCTCGAGAAAAAGCCCTATCGAACCGGCGAGCGGGTCAAGAGCGCGAATCGGCGAGATGGTGTTTGCGGCCAGGTCCACGCTTCCGGTGATGCTGGCGATGGGAAGTGAGGGAATGCTGATCGGTGGGACGGTGAACGGACCCAGGCCGACGGTGGCGTCGGTGATCTCGACGTGCACGGCGGGTACCGGGACGGGCGCCACATGCAGCGGGCCCACCCCGCCGATCGCGTGCACGGTGACCGGGAATTGGGAGATCGTGGGCCCGACGCGGACGCCGACCAGGCCCTCGTAGCCGCCCCGCCACAACAGGCCGTTGCTGTAGTCGCCCGTCATGAAGGCGCCGGTGCCGAAGGTGCCCGCGTTGGCCAACCCGGTGTTGGCATGCCCGGTGTTGAACCAGCCAATGTTGATGCCGCCCGGGTTGAAGCCACCGGTGTTGGTGTCGCCGGCGTTGAAGCTGCCCGTGTTGTAGTCACCAGTGTTGGCGATGCCGGTGCTGAAGCTGCCGGCATTGAAGAGCCCGGTGCTGGCCGTTCCGCTATTACCGATCCCGGTGTTGAAGCGGCCGGAGTTCCCGATGCCGAAGTTGCCGGTCCCGGAATTGAAGAACCCGACGTTGCCGGTGCCGGAGTTGAACAACCCGATATTGCCGATGTCGGAGTTCAAGCCCCCGATCCCGGTCCGATGGTCCCCGACCAGCCCGATCCCGATGTTGCCCGTGCCGGTGTTGGCAAACCCAATATTGCCCACACCCATGTTCGCCAAGCCATAGTTGTTGATGCCGGCATTGCCAAAACCAACATTGCCCACCCCCGCCGCGCCGGCGGTCAGGCCCAAGTTGGCAAACCCCAGGTTGCCATGGCCGATGTTGCCCAACCCCAGGTTGCCGTCCCCGACATTGCCCAGGCCCAGGTTGTGCCCACCGATGTTGGCCGCACCCAGGTTGACGTCCCCGACATTTCCGAACCCGGTGTTGAAGTTGCCCACATTGGCCAACCCGAGGTTGCCGGCGAGCATCGAGCGCAGCGTGGTTCCCGCCGCCGACACCCCCGACAGCTGCTGGCCCAGGTTGCCGATGCCCGACACCGCCGCCGGTGTCCCGAAAGGCAACACGCTGGTGTTGTAGAACCCCGAGATCCCTGAGCCCAGGTTGAGCACACCCGAGCCCAGGGTGCCCACGTTGCCAACACCCGAACCGGCCCCCAACAGCGCGCTCGGCGCCTGGTTCCACCAGCCCGAGCTGCCCGCGCCGACGTTGCCGAAACCCGACACCCCACCCGCACCGGAGTTGAAGAATCCCGACGACGGGGCCGTGGTGGTGTTCCCCACTCCCGGCGCCGCCGGGATATGAAGGCCCTGGATCGTGATGGGGCCGATCGTGACCCCGCCCCCCACGGTCAGGGGGATGCGATCGATCGTGATCGGCGGGGTGCTGAACCCGTCGATCTGGCCCTCGATATCGATCGACAACGGCAACGGCTGCGCGGGAACACTAAATCCCGGGATGGTAAAGCCCGGGTTACTGATCGACACACTCACCAGCAACCCCAAAGGATTATCGGGAGCACTGATGCCATTCGGGAACAGCGTGATCGGAGGGGTATCCCATCTGATCGTTAAATCAATCTGTGGATTGGTGGGTCCGGGAATGGTGGTGTCGATAACGATAGGGCCGATAAAGCTGACAAGCTGACCGTTAGAATCAAAGGTTTGGATTTGTGGAATTGTGATTTTCCCTAAACTGAAGGTGGGAAAGGGCAATTGGTTGACAAATGTCTGTTGGGCAAACAGGGTGATGGGTGTGATGGTCAGCGGGCCGATGTTGATGGGTATGCCGATACCGCCGCCGAAGGCGGGGATCACGATGTCGGGAACCACCAGCGGGCCCAAGTTGACGGTTTGGTGAATGCTGAGCGGGATGGTGGGCAGGATCGGGATGGGCTGGATGGTGATCGGGCCGATGTCGCCGTTGAGCACCAGGCCGATGGGAATTGCGGGGATCGACGAGCCGGCGGAGACGCCGAACAGGCCCTGGTAGTCACCCACCCACAGCACGCCGTTGTTGAAGTTGCCCGAGATGAACGCGCCGGTGTTGACGTTGCCCGAGTTGGCGATGCCGGTGTTGGTGTTGCCGGTGTTCAGCCAGCCGGTGTTCACACCGCCGGGGTTGAAGCCACCGGTGTTGGTGTCGCCGGCGTTGAAACTGCCGGTGTTGTAACTGCCCACGTTCACCACGCCGGTGTTGAAATTGCCGGCATTGAACAACCCCGTGCTGGCCGTCCCCGCATTACCGACACCGGTGTTGTAATTACCCGAGTTGAACACCCCGAAGTTCCCGGTCCCCGAATTGAAGAACCCCACATTCCCGGTGCCGGAGTTGAACAACCCGATATTCCCGGTGCCCGAATTCAGGCCCCCGATACCCGTCAGGTGGTTGCCGGTGAGCCCGACGCCGACGTTGTTGGTGCCGGTGTTGCCGAAACCGATGTTGCCCACACCCAGGTTTGCGAAACCATAGTTGCTGCTGCCCGCATTGCCCAACCCGATATTGCCCAAGCCGGCCAGGCCCGCCCCCAGACCGGAGTTGCCGAACCCGACATTCCCGTTACCGAGGTTGCCGAACCCGACATTGGTGCCACCGGCATTCCCGAAACCCAGATTCTGCCCACCCACATTGCCCGCGCCCAGGTTGAACACCCCGACATTGCCCAACCCGACGTTGTAATTGCCGACATTGCCCAAACCCGCATTCAGGCTCAGCGCCTTCGCAGGGCTGGCGAACAGGGCGGTAAGGAACGCGCCGACACCTCCCCCCAGCGCCTGCGCCGGTGGGCTGAACGCCGGCAACGCCGCGGCAGCAGCCGACGCGCCGGAATGGTAGCCGGCCATCGCCGCCACATCGGCGGCCCACATCAGCTCGTACTCGGCCTCGGCGGCCGCGATCGCCGGCGTGTTCTGCCCCAACAGATTCGACACCGCCAACGCCACCAGCCGCGCCCGGTTGGCCGCCACCAGCGCCGGATCCACCGTCGCCGCCAACGCCGCCTCAAAGACCCCCACCACCACCCGCGCCTGCCCGGCCACCGCCTCGGCCGCGGCCGCCACCGAACCCAACCACCCCGCATACGGCGCCGCCGCGGCCGCCATCGCCGCCGCCGCCGCACCCTGCCACACCCCCGCCGTCAGGCCCGACGTCACCTGCCCAAACGACACCGCCGCCGACCCCAACTCCTCAGCCAGCCCATCCCACGCCGCGGCCGCCGCCAGCAACGGGCTCGACCCCGCACCCGAATACATCAGCACGGAGTTGATTTCCGGTGGCAACACCGGAAACTCCATCACCCATTCCCCTTCCCAGCCCGACACCAATCCCCACCGACACCCCCCACATGACGTGTCGACGCCCCGATAATTTTGCTCGCATTGCCAACGGCCCAAGAACGATTCCCCGATAATCGCGGGTACTGGGTGCACTTTGCACAGACGCCGCAGCAAAATGCACATATGCCCTGTCCAGACCGGCGAGCGGCAGGGCGTCATCTGCCCTGACACTTCGACTGCTGGCGGAGTCCGCGAGCATGCTCACCGCCGCGGCGTGCGCCGAACCGGCAGCGCCGGCAAATCCATGACCCCAGCCTGTTCTTGGGTCACTGCGACGTTCACTTTTAAGCGCGACCACGTAAGGTTGGGCAAAGTTCCCAAGCGTTTCACAGTGTCAGTGCACAGTGCGCACCTGATTACCAAAACCCCGAACCTCACTCGAAAGCCGAGAGCGGGTAAAAGTCGTTCAGCGACCTGTCTGGTAGAGAAATCCAGACCCGAGTACATGATCCGGTCGGGATCGTACTTGCGCCGCACTGTGGTCAGCCGCGACAGGTTCGCGCCGAAGTATTGTGACGCCGCGGCGTTGGCCTCCAGGTAGTTGACATAGCCGCCGACCGAAAAGTGTTGCACCGCGTGGTGTGCGTCGCTCAGCCATTTGTTGGCCGTCGCCACCTGGCCGTCGCTGGGGGTGTTGACATACCACTGCACCACAGCGGACTGGCGGCACCAGGGAAATGCCGAGCCCTCCGGGTCCATGTCGCCCACCGCGCCGCCCAGCGAATCGATCAGAGCCGACGCGCGGCCCGCAGCGGGTGGCCATGTTCCGATGGCGGCGACGATGGCTTGGGCCGCGGCCGGATTCGTCGTCCCGATGACATCGGATCCAGCCACGAAGCCCTCCGGCGGATAGGTCGTATGGCCGCCGGCCAGATACCTCACCAGGTCCATACGGCGCAGCGTCTTGTGCTCAACTCCACTGGGTTGCACTCCAACCGCGGACTTGATCGCATCCGCGACAGCCGCGCCGGACCGCGCCGGGCAGCTCGCCAGCACATGACAATTGCCTCCGGATGAGCTGACCGCGGGGTCAACCAGACCCCACGTGGTGCGGTCGGCCCCGGCCAGCCACGTCTGTCAGCCGACCAGCACCTGCGCGGCCGCAGACGGCGCGAAATCGACACGGACGACATCGCAGTCCGCGGTGGGGAACCTCGCGAACGTCATCGATGTCGTCACCCCGAAGTTGCCGCCCCCGCCGCCACGAAGCGCCCAGAACAGCTCCGCGTGGTCGTCGGCAGACGCGCTCACCGCATCACCGCCGGGCAACACCACCGTCGCCGACTTGAGCGCATCGCAGGTCAACCCCGCATGGCGAGAATCGGCGCCTAACCCGCCGCCCAGGGTCAAACCCGCCACACCCACGGTCGGGCAGCTGCCGGTCGGAATCGCCCGGCTCTCACCGGCCAACGCTTGATGGACCGCATAGAGATCGGTCGCGGCCGACACCGTACGTTTCTCGTGGCGCTGTCGAAATGCACCCCGCCCGGTAGGCCCAGCAGATCGAGCACCATGGCGCCATTGGCCGACGAGGCGCCGATGTAGGAATGTCCGCCGCCGCGCACAGCGATCTTGAGCTTGCTGGCCGCCGCTACGAAACCGCCTTCCGGACGTCTGCCTGCGAGGCGACCGTCACCACCGCGGCCGGATTCAAGCCGCTGTAGTTCGAATTGAAGATCTGCTTTCCGCTCGTGAACGCCCTGCCGTTGGCCGGCAGCAGCACCTGCCCGCCTATCGATGAGGCCAGACTGGCCCACCCATCACCCGGTGTTGCGCGCGCCAATATCGTCGGGAAGACCGCCGACGTCGCCGGCGCTCCGACGGCGCCGCGAAGAAACGTCTGGCGAGACATCACGACCGCGATCGTGTCGTATCGAGAACCCCGGCCGGTATCAGAACGCGCCAGAGCGCAAACCTTTATAACTTCGTGTCCCAAATGTGACGACCATGGACCAAGGTTCCTGAGATGAACCTACGGCGCCATCAGACCCTGACGCTGCGACTGCTGGCGGCATCCGCGGGCATTCTCAGCGCCGCGGCCTTCGCCGCGCCAGCACAGGCAAACCCCGTCGACGACGCGTTCATCGCCGCGCTGAACAATGCCGGCGTCAACTACGGCGATCCGGTCGACGCCAAAGCGCTGGGTCAGTCCGTCTGCCCGATCCTGGCCGAGCCCGGCGGGTCGTTTAACACCGCGGTAGCCAGCGTTGTGGCGCGCGCCCAAGGCATGTCCCAGGACATGGCGCAAACCTTCACCAGTATCGCGATTTCGATGTACTGCCCCTCGGTGATGGCAGACGTCGCCAGCGGCAACCTGCCGGCCCTGCCAGACATGCCGGGGCTGCCCGGGTCCTAGGCGTGCGCGGCTCCTAGCCGGTCCCTAACGGATCGATCGTGGATGCGATGTAGACCATGGCCGCCGCGACCGTCACGGTCGTCACGAAATCGATCCCCTTGCTGCGCACCACCAACAGGCCGGCCCGTTCCTCGGACAACACCAACCGCAGCACCGCCGCCACCCCAACGCCGATACCGATCAGCAGCGCACCACGGCGCCAGAAGTTAGCCCCCGCCAGCACGAACCCCACCGCGAAGATCGACCCAACCAGCAGGATCGGCCACTGGGCGCCAACAGTGCGCCGGAAAACGGCCCTCACGGTCATCGCCGCTCAGCCAGCTCCACGACATTGGTCAACAAGAACGCCCGGGTCAACGGGCCCACGCCGCCCGGATTGGGTGACACGTGGCCGGCGAGCTCCCACACATCGGGATGCACGTCGCCGACCAGTCCGTCATCAGTGCGGCTGACGCCGACGTCGATTACCGCGGCACCCGGGCGCACCATGTCAGCCGTCAACAGGTGCGCCACCCCGACCGCGGCCACGACGATGTCGGCCTGCCGGGTCAACGCGGGCAGGTCGCGGGTACCGGTGTGGCACAACGTCACCGTGGCATTCTCCGAGCGCCGGGTCAGCAACAGCCCCAGCGGCCGGCCCACCGTCACACCACGACCGATAACGACCACATGCGCGCCGGCGATCGAGATGTCGTAGCGCCGCAGCAGGTGCACAATGCCGCGCGGAGTACACGGCAGCGGCGCCGGGGTGCCCAGCACCAGCCGGCCCAGGTTGGTCGGGTGCAACCCATCGGCGTCCTTGGCCGGGTCGACGCGCTCCAACGTCGCGTTCTCGTCGAGATGCTTGGGCAACGGCAACTGCACGATGTAGCCGGTGCAGTCGGGGTTGGCGTTCAGTTCGTCGATGGTCTCATTCAGCGTGGCGGTGCTGATGTCGGCGGGCAGGTCGCGGCGAATCGACGTGATGCCCACCTTGGCGCAATCAGCGTGCTTACCGCGCACGTAGGCCTGCGACCCCGGGTCGTCACCGACCAGGATGGTGCCCAAGCCGGGCGTGCGGCCCGCCGCGTCCAATGCGGCCACCCGCTGCTTGAGGTCACCGAAGATCTCGTCGCGGGTAGCCTTGCCGTCCAGCATGATCGCGCCCACGCCAGCCAGTCTGGCATGCGTGTCCGCGGTGCCGATGGCGACGACCCGCTCACGCGCCCACCGTACGGACAACTTGTACCATTGTGGTACAGATTATCCGTACATCTTTCTAAGAGAGGACGCATGAGCATCAGTGCGAGCGAGGCGAGGCAGCGCCTGTTTCCACTCATCGAACAGGTCAATACCGATCACCAGCCGGTGCGGATCACCTCCCGGGCCGGCGATGCGGTGCTGATGTCCGCCGACGACTACGACGCGTGGCAGGAAACGGTCTATCTGCTGCGCTCACCGGAGAACGCCAGGCGGTTGATGGAAGCGGTTGCCCGGGATAAGGCTGGGCACTCGGCTTTCACCAAGTCTGTAGATGAGCTGCGGGAGATGGCCGGCGGCGAGGAGTGAGAAGCGTCAACTTCGATCCCGATGCCTGGGAGGACTTCTTGTTCTGGCTGGCCGCTGATCGCAAAACGGCCCGTCGGATCACCCGGTTGATCGGAGAAATTCAGCGTGATCCGTTCAGCGGGATCGGCAAACCCGAGCCGCTCCAAGGTGAGTTGTCGGGATACTGGTCGCGCCGGATCGACGACGAACACCGGCTGGTGTATCGAGCGGGCGACGACGAAGTCACGATGCTGAAGGCCCGATACCACTACTGATTTGGGGGCTGGTGGTATTCCGGCGGGCTTAAGCTCCCCATGTGGCTCCCGGCAGCTGCGAAGCCCCGGACGTGTTCAACCCGGCCAAACTCGGTCCGCTCACGCTGCGTAACCGGGTCATCAAGGCCGCCACCTTCGAGGCCCGCACACCTGACGCGTTGGTGACCGATGACCTGATCGAGTACCACCGGCTGCCGGCCGCGGGCGGGGTCGCCATGACCACCGTCGCCTATTGCGCGGTCTCCCCCGGCGGACGCACCGGCGGCAACCAGATCTGGATGCGCCCGCATGCGGTGCCGGGACTGCGCCGGCTCACCGAGGCGATCCACGCCGAGGGGGCGGCGATCAGCGCCCAGATCGGCCACGCCGGCCCGGTGGCCGACGCCCGCTCCAACCAGGCGACCGCGCTGGCTCCGGTGCGGTTCTTCAATCCGATCGCTATGCGGTTCGCCCAGAAGGCGACCCGCGAGGACATCGACGATGTGCTGGCCGCGCACGCCCATGCCGCCCGGCTGGCCGTCGACGCCGGCTTCGACGCCGTCGAAATCCATTTGGGGCATAACTATCTGGCGAGCGCGTTTCTGTCTCCGCTGCTCAACCGGCGTGATGACGAGTTCGGCGGTTCGTTGCAGAACCGGGCGAAGGTAGCTCGCGGATTGGTGATGGCCGTGCGCCGCGCCGTCCGGCAGCAGGTCGCGGTGACCGCCAAGCTCAACATGACCGATGGCATCCGCGGCGGCATCACAGTCGACGAGGCACTGACCACCGCCAGGTGGCTGCAGGACGACGGCGGGCTAGACGCGATCGAGCTCACCGCGGGCAGCTCGCTGGTCAACCCGATGTATTTGTTCCGCGGCGACGCGCCGGTTAAGGAGTTCGCCGCCGCGTTCAAACCACCGCTGCGCTGGGGCATCCGGATGACCGGCCATAGGTTTTTCCGCGAATACCCCTACCGCGATGCCTATCTGTTACGCGAGGCTCGGTTGTTTCGCGCCGAGCTGACAATCCCGCTGATTCTGCTGGGCGGCATCACCAACCGAACGACCATGGACCTGGCGATGGCCGAAGGGTTCGAGTTCGTCGCGATGGCTCGGGCGCTGCTCGCCGAGCCCGACCTGGTCAATCGGATCGCGGCCGAAGGCAGCCAGGTGCGGTCGGCGTGCACACACTGTAATCAGTGCATGGCCACGATTTATCGCCGCACTCACTGTGTGGTCACCGGGGCTCCATAGCGTCCAGATTGACGCCACCGTGAAGAAGTGCAACCCATTGTGCCGGAAATCCGGTTGACTTCCCCGCGCGAATCCGGCTCAAGCACTATTGACCGCGCGCAGCATAATTTGAACCGATGAGTCGACCCCATCCACCGGTGCTGACAGTTCGGTCCGATCGGTCGCAGCAATGCTTCGCCGCGGGCCGCGACGTGGTTGTCGGGAGTGATCTTCGTGCCGACATGCGCGTGGCGCACCCACTGATCGCCCGTGCGCACCTGTTGCTGCGCTTCGATCGGGGCAATTGGATCGCGATCGACAACGATTCGCAGAGCGGGATGTTCGTCGACGGCCAGCGGGTGTCGGAAGTCGACATTTATGACGGCCTGACTATCAACATCGGGAAGCCCACCGGGCCGTGGATCACCTTCGAGGTCGGCCATCACCAGGGCATCATCGGACGGCTGTCACGCACCCCGTCGTCGCGTCCCGGCTCACCGATCTAGCCCCCTGCCAAGCACAGCCCGTGCGCCGCCGCAAAGGCCACGGCTTGGTCGACGTCGACACGCGCACCCACCAACGACGCGGTCCGCCACAATACCGGGTCCACGGTCGCGCCCCGCAAGTCGGCGTCATCCAGCCGGGCGCCCGTGGTACGGGCACCACTGAGGTCGGCGCCGCGCAGCACGCACTTGCGCAAGTCGGTATCCACCAGGCTGGTCTCTCGCAACCGGCAGCCGGTCAAGTTGAGACCACGCAGATCATTTCCGCCGAGCACGGCGAGCGTGAAATCCACGTCGTCCAACGTCAGCGGCCGCAGCCGGCAAGCCACGAAGACCGAGCCCAACATGCTGCACTGGGCAAATGTGCTGTGCCACAGTGTCGTCCGTTCGAAGGTGCAATTACGAAACGCCGACCCTCGGTGTTGTGACTCGGCCAGATTCACGCCGCTGAAATCGCATTCGCTGAACATCGCCCGTTCGGTGTGCAGGCGGCTAAGGTCCTCGTCGCGGAAGTCTCGACCGGTGAATTCGCAATCAACCCACTGCTGCAACGCTTTTCAACCGCCCGCAGGAGACAGGGTGGCCAGCGCGTATTCGCTCACCGCGATCAGTGCATCGGTCGCCGACCTGCGATTGCGGGCGTCAACATTGATCACCGGAATGTGTGCGGGCAGCGTCAACGCGTCGCGCACCGCGCTAACCGGATACCTTGGCGCGCTGTCGAACTCGTTGATGGCGATCAAGAACGGCAGGTTGCGGTGTTCGAAGAAGTCGACCGCCGCAAAGCTGTCCTGCAGACGCCGGCAGTCGACCAAGACGATCGCCCCGATGGCACCACGCACCAGGTCGTCCCACATGAACCAGAACCGGCGCTGGCCCGGGGTACCGAATAGATAAAGCACCAGATCCTCGCCCAAGGTGATGCGGCCGAAGTCCATCGCCACCGTGGTGCTCCGCTTGTCGGGAGTGGCCTCCAGCATGTCGACGCCGGCGGAGGCATCGGTGACCATCGCTTCGGTGCGCAACGGCATGATCTCCGAAACAGCGCCGACGAGTGTGGTCTTGCCGGACCCGAATCCGCCCGCGATGACGATCTTCGTCGACGCGGTGCCGGATGCCTCAGAGTGCTTTAAGGCCACGCAGGGTCCTTCCTATGAGTTCGTGGCGTTCGTCGCGGGTCGATCGGTCGGTCAAGGTCGCGTGCACCCGAAGGTAACCGGACGTGACCAGATCACCGACCAGCACACGCGCCACACCCACCGGCAAATCCAGCCGAGCCGAGATTTCCGCGACCGACGGACTGCCAATGCACAATTGCAAGATCCTGCGTCGCATGTCGTAGGCCGGCCAGCGGCCAGCCGGTCCCGCCGGCAGGGTCTGCACCGGCGCCTGAAGCGGAAGGTCGACGTCGGTACCGGTACGTCCGGCGGTCAGCGTGTAGGGGCGGACCAGGCCCGCCTTCGGTCTATCGCCGGCAGGATTGAACAACACCGCCCACCCGCTCGACAAGGATGGCCATCTCATAACCGATCTGGCCGATATCGCATCCGGTCGCGGCCAGCGCCGCCAGCGCCGACCCGTCTCCCACCTGCATCAACAGCAGGTAGCCGTTCTGCATCTCAACCACCGACTGCAGCACCTGCCCGCCGTCGAACAGTTGCGCGGCGCCGCCGGCCAGGCTGGCCAGCCCGGACGTCACCGCGGCCAACTGATCGGCGCGTTCGCGTGGTAGATGTTCGCTGGCCGCCACGGGAAGCCCGTCGACCGACACCAGCAATGCATGGGCCACCCCGGGAACCTCGCGGGCGAACTTCGACACCAGCCAGTCAAGCGGGCTGTCCGGCAAGCGGGCTTTCATTGCTGATTGGGTCCCTGACTGCTCTCGCGGGCATGCGACCGCCCGGTGCGCACGCCGCCGAAATGGCTGCTGATGGAGGCACGAACCGCGTCGGGGTCGCGTACCGCAGCCGCGTGCCGCGGCGCTCGGCCGGGATGAAGTCCGCCGTTGGATGCTAGCGCTGCACCCGGATGCTCCCGATCGGGTCCCTCAGGCACCGCCGCCCCCGGCACTAACCGGGCCCCGGGTTCGCGCACCGGCAGGCCGTAGTCCGTGCGGGACTGCACGGGCTTGTCCGCGGCCTCGGCGGCCGCCGACCAGCCGTGGTCCCACACCGACTTCCAGTCCAGATCGGGGCTGTGGGCCAGCTCGTGCGGGTCACCCACCATCTCGGAGAGCATCCGCCGGTAGATGACGTCGTCATCAACCGGGCCCGCCGGTGGCGCGGGTTTGGCGGGCGGCGGCGCCGGTCGCGGTTCTGGTGCGGGCGGTTGTTTGGGCTCCTGTTGAAACCTATCCTCCCACCAGGGTGTTTTCAGCTCGCGCCGCCGCTGCTGCATCGGCTGGGCCGGGACGTCGGCGATGCCACTGGACCCCGGGGTACGGCGCGGGAGCAACGTGACCGGTGGTAGCGGCCCGATGGCGGCGGGAACGTCCGTCGGATCGGCCGCCGCGGGTTCAGGACACGGCGGCTTGATCGCAAATACCCGCGGCTTTGGCGGCTGCGCTGGGGCCGTCCCCTCGAGCACGGCTAGCGGCAGGTAGACCTCGGCGGTGGTGCCGGTGCCCTGTTCACCGGTCACCGGACCGCGCAGCCCGACTCGGATGCCGTGCCGACCGGCCAGCCGGCCGACTACGAACAGACCCATGTGCCGGGCACTATCCGGGGTGACCTCACCGCCGGCCCGCAGCCGCATATTGGCCATCCGCCGATCGGCATCGGTCATGCCCAGGCCGGAATCCGAGATTCGCAGCAGAACACTGCCTTCGCTGCCGATTGCGGCGGCAACCCGAACGGGTGTGGTCGGTGACGAGTAGCGCAACGCGTTGTCGATCAGCTCGGCAAGCAGATGAATGACGCCACCAGCCGCTGCGCCGACTACCGCACAGTCGGGTACCCTCGCGATGTCGACGCGGCGATAGTCCTCGACCTCTGACACGGCGGCGCTGATCACGGTTGACAGCGGCACCGGCTCGCGGTGGTCACGGGTAATCTGCGCACCGGCCAGCACCAGCAGGTTGGCGCTGTTGCGGCGCAGCCGGGCGGCCAGGTGATCGAGCCGGAAAAGGCTGTCGAGTCGGGCGGGATCCTCCTCGTTGCGCTCCAGTTGGTCGATGACCGACAGCTGCTGGTCGACCAGGGAACGGCTACGCCGCGACATGGTCTCAAACATCTCGTTGACCAGCAGTCGCAACCGCGTTTCCTCGCCGGCCAGCAACAGGGCCCGGGTGTGCAGCTCGTCGACCGCATGCGCGACCTGACCGATTTCCTCGGTGGTGTACACCGCCAGTGGCTCGGGGATCGGCTCGTCGCCGGCGCGGACCGCCGCGATCTCGCCGTCGAGATCGGTATGAGCAACCTTGAGCGCCCCATCACGCAGTACCCGCATCGGCCCGACCAGCGTGCGCGCCACCACCAACACGACGACGATCGCGGTCGCGATGGCGGCCAACACCAGCACGGCGTCGCGAATCGCGGCATCCCGCCGGTCGGTGGCCTGGCTTTGCACCGACTTCGTCACCGCCTCGGTGGTGTCGGTGATCACCTGCTCGGCAATGTCGCGGGTGATCTGTATCGAGTGCAGCAGCTCTGGGTTGTTGACCAGTGCAACGGCCGGATCGGACATGATCGCCATCCTGGTCACCATTTGCTGCTGCAGGTTCTTGGTGTCCGGCGAGCCTGCACCGAGCGCCGCGCTCATCCCGAACAGCGTCGAGGGTTCGGTGCCGGCCAGGGTAACCATCGCGCTGCGCAGTTGCGGCTCGGCAAGGTCGGCGCCGCGAGTCACCAGGATCTCCTGCATCGTCATCTGCCCGCGGGCGCCAACGGCTCGGCTCAAACCCTGCACCTGGGTTCGGATTTGCTCGCTGTCAACCCGCACCGACGCGTCAATCACGTTCTGGGCCGTCAACAGCAGCGGCGCGTAGGCGGTGACCCGATCCCGCAAGCCGATGCTGTCGGCCAGCACCTTATCCAGCAGCGCCTGACCGCCGTTGAGCAGCGTGTTCACTCCCGACCGCACGTCTGCGATGACGTCGGTGTCGGCCAGTCGCGTCTGCAGCTCGTACTTGCGGGCGGTGAAGTTTTTCTGCGCCCCCTCCACATCGTGTCCGGTCGAGCTGGCCAGCACGGCGACGTCCAGCGCCGACATGTATTTCGTGATCGCGGGTATCATTTCGGCGCGCGCGGCGACCAGCCGCAGGCCGCTGGTGCTGGCCATCGCAGCCTCGACCCGCAATCCTGCTAACACCATCGCCACTACCAGCGGCAGAAGCGCGATCGTGAACACTTTCCATCGGACCGGCCAGTTGCGCGGCGACCAGGACGGCGGGCGTTGCTGAGGTTTGCCGCGGGCCGGTTGAGCCGGGGCGGAAATATCAGAAGCGGCCGCCGCGACCGGGATGGTCGGGCGGGCGAACATGGTCACGTGGCCGCGGCCGTGCCACCGGCCGCACCCTTATGCAGCGCTCGAAAAACGGAGAGACTCATAGACTTCCTGCTCATGCCTTGATGCCGTCCGCCCCAGCCGGCCGGGCGCGGACGTAAACAACTGGCAATCCGACGAGTATGACAGCCCACGGCCGAGGTCTCCACCGCTGTCACCGAGCATGTCACCGGACAGGCCGGCAAACGGGCACCGGGCGCTTTGCCATGATCGGCGGATGTTCCGGCTGCTGTTCGTATCTCCGCGTATCGCCCCCAACACCGGCAACGCCATCCGGACGTGCGCCGCAACCGGCTGTGAACTGCATCTGGTCGAGCCGCTCGGCTTCGACCTGTCCGAACCCAAGCTGCGACGGGCCGGGCTGGACTACCACGACCTGGCCTCGGTCACCGTTCATGCCTCGCTCGCGCACGCCTGGGAGGCGCTGTCGCCAGCGCGGGTGTTCGCCTTCACGGCGCAGGCGACGACGTTGTTCACCAACGTCGGCTACCGGGCCGGTGACGTGTTGATGTTCGGGCCCGAACCCACCGGCCTGGACGAGGCCACCCTGGCTGATACGCACATCACCGGGCAGGTGCGCATTCCGATGCTGGCGGGCCGGCGCTCGTTGAACCTGTCCAACGCCGCAGCCGTCGCGGTCTACGAGGCCTGGCGTCAGCACGGCTTTGCCGGGGCGGTCTAGTCGCGACCAAGGTGACACCGAACCAGCCGGTATGCGCACAACGAAGCTCATCGGCGTCGGGCGCCGGACAGGAGCACCCAACCGGTGACAGCACACCGAACGCAACCCGGGCGATCACATCGGACCACGACATCCCGGGAAAATCGATGCCGGTGAGCTTGCGCGTCCAGCTACCACCACCGTCAGCGGTGACACCTTCACCGGCAACAACGGCAGCGCAGGCGCAGCTGTCAGCGGCGGCGCGCAGCGAAGGCGTTGCGGTCAATGAATCTGCCGCAAACCCCACGCCCGTTGGCCCATATTGCGCTAGCATCCGGGTGTTGTGATCTCGCAGGTTGCGTGCTGGCAGCCTGGGGGTGGGTTGTGATGTCGTTTGTCGTAGCAGTCCCGGAGGCATTGGCGGCGGCCGCGTCGGATGTGGCGAACATCGGTTCTGCGCTAAGTGCCGCGAATGCAGCGGCAGCCGCCGGCACAACGGGGCTACTGGCAGCCGGTGCCGACGAGGTCTCGGCCGCCCTGGCGTCGCTGTTTTCCGGGCACGCTGTGAGCTACCAACAGGTCGCGGCCCAGGCGACGGCGTTACACGATCAGTTTGTCCAGGCCTTGACCGGTGCCGGCGGATCGTACGCCCTCACCGAGGCCGCCAACGTCCAGCAGAATCTGCTGAACGCAATTAACGCGCCCACTCAGGCGCTGTTGGGGCGCCCGTTAATTGGCGACGGGGCTGTCGGCACCGCCAGCAGCCCCGACGGGCAAGATGGCGGTCTGCTGTTCGGCAACGGGGGCGCCGGCTACAACAGCGCCGCCACGCCCGGAATGGCCGGCGGCAACGGCGGCAACGCCGGATTGATCGGCAACGGCGGTACTGGCGGGTCGGGCGGTGCCGGCGCGGCCGGTGGCGCCGGCGGCAGCGGCGGCTGGTTGTACGGCAACGGCGGAAACGGCGGCATCGGCGGGAATGCGATCGTCGCGGGCGGTGCCGGCGGCAATGGGGGCGCTGGCGGCGCCGCCGGATTGTGGGGCAGTGGCGGCAGCGGCGGCCAAGGCGGCAACGGTCTGACCGGCAACGACGGCGTGAATCCGGCCCCCGTCACAAACCCCGCGCTAAATGGCGCCGCCGGCGACAGCAATATCGAGCCGCAAACCAGCGTCCTGATCGGCACCCAAGGCGGTGACGGCACGCCCGGGGGTGCTGGCGTCAACGGCGGCAACGGTGGCGCGGGCGGAGACGCCAATGGCAACCCCGCAAACACCTCGATCGCCAACGCAGGCGCCGGCGGGAACGGCGCCGCCGGCGGTGACGGCGGTGCCAATGGCGGTGCGGGCGGCGCCGGCGGGCAGGCCGCGTCCGCCGGTAGTTCCGTCGGCGGTGACGGCGGCAACGGCGGTGCCGGCGGTACGGGCACGAACGGGCACGCCGGCGGTGCGGGCGGCGCCGGCGGTGCCGGTGGTCGCGGCGGGTGGCTGGTCGGCAACGGTGGCAACGGTGGCAACGGTGGCAACGGTGCCGCCGGCGGCAACGGCGCCATCGGCGGTACCGGTGGCGCCGGCGGCGTCCCCGCCAACCAGGGCGGTAACAGCGCCCTAGGCACCCAGCCGGTCGGCGGCGACGGCGGCGACGGCGGCAACGGGGGCACCGGAGGCACCGGCGGGCGTGGCGGCGACGGCGGATCCGGCGGCGCGGGCGGCGCGAGCGGTTGGTTGATGGGCAACGGCGGCAACGGCGGCAACGGCGGCACCGGCGGCTCAGGCGGTGTCGGCGGCAATGGCGGCATCGGCGGTGACGGCGCCGGCGGCGGAAACGCCACGAGCACGTCGAGCATCCCCTTCGACGCCCACGGGGGTAACGGCGGCGCTGGTGGCGACGCTGGTCACGGCGGAACGGGCGGCGACGGCGGTGACGGGGGGCATGCCGGCACCGGTGGACGTGGCGGGTTACTGGCCGGCCAGCACGCCAACTCCGGCAATGGCGGTGGCGGCGGTACCGGCGGTGCCGGGGGCACCCATGGCACCCCCGGCAGCGGCAACGCAGGCGGCACCGGCACCGGTAACGCTGACAGCACAAACGGCGGGCCAGGCAGCGACGGCCTCGGCGGGGACGCGTTTAACGGCAGTCGCGGCACCGACGGCAACCCCGGCTAATTACCAGCCGTTCCAGTGCGTCACGCTCTCGGCCGGCAGCCGCTTGGCCGGCCGGAAGTCGATGCCTTGTGTGTAGGCGATCGGAAGCAGCCCGCCTTGGCTGTATTCGTCGTAGGGAATGCCGAGCACGTCGGCCACCTTGTGCTCGCCGTTGTCGAGCAGGTGCAGCGTCGTCCAGCACGAACCCAGCCCGCGGGAGCGCAGCGCCAGGCAGAAGCTCCACACCGCCGGGAACAGTGAGGCCCAAAACGACACGCCACCCACCGCCGACTCGTCTTCCCGGCCTTTCAGGCAGGGGATCAGCAGCACCGGCGCCCGGTGCATGTGTTCGGCGAGATAGGTCGCCGAATCGCGGACCCGCCCCATCCGCTCGCCGCGGGTGTCGCCGTCGGGGTACTCGGGCGCCGGCCCGCTGAGGTAGCCCCGGGCGTTGGCCAGGTAGACGTCGGCGATCGCCTTTTTCTTGGCGGCGTCCTCGACGAACACCCACTGCCAGCCTTGGGAATTGGAACCGGTGGGCGCCTGCAGCGCCAGCTCGAGGCATTCCATCAGCACGTCGCGTGGCACCGGCTTGTCGAAATCGAGACGCTTGCGCACCGAGCGGGTAGTGGTCAGGACCTCGTCGACGGACAGGTTGAGGGTCATGTGGGCAGGCTACCGTTGGGCCATGAGCGTCGAACTGACACAAGAGGTTTCTGCCAGGCTCACGTCCGACCTTTACGGGTGGTTGACCACCGTCGCCCGATCGGGGCAGCCGGTTCCGCGGCTGGTGTGGTTCTACTTCGACGGGACCGACCTGACGGTGTACTCCATGCCTCAGGCGGCCAAGGTCGCCCACATCACCGCCCATCCGCAGGTCAGCCTGAACCTGGACTCCGACGGCAACGGCGCCGGGATCATCGTGGTGGGCGGGACGGCGGCGGTGGTGGCCACCGATGTCGACTGCCGCGACGACGCGCCGTATTGGGCCAAGTACCGCGAGGATGCCGCGAAGTTCGGGCTGACCGAGGCGATCGCCGCCTACAGCACCCGGCTGAAGATCACCCCGACCCGGGTGTGGACGACGCCCACGGGCTGAGCGGGCTGGCCCCCGCTCGCCGCCAGAGTGAAATCCACGACGCGTTTGCGGCGTGTCGCGTCGCCCGTTTCACTGTCGGCGCAGAGGTTCACCGGAAGTCGCGCGAGCGCGCGCCGACCGCCAGGGTGAGGCGGCCCATCCGTTCGGCGACGACGGTGATTGCGCCGCTGGCGTTTTGGACCTGGCCGCGGATCAGCAGCGCCGGCGCCGTGTGCGCGAGCTTGCGGTGTCGCGCCCACACCCCGGGCGTGCAGAGCACGTTGACCATCCCGGTCTCGTCTTCGAGGTTGATGAACGTCACCCCCTGGGCCGTGGCGGGTCGCTGCCGATGAGTCACCGCGCCGGCGATCAGCACGCGGTCGCCGTCGGACACCGATCCCAGCCTCTCGGCGGGCAGCACCCCCATCGCGTCCAGGTCCGCCCGCAGGAACTGGGTCGGATAGCTGTCCGGGGAGACGCCGGTGGCCCACACGTCGGCGGCGGCCAGCTCCAGCTCGCTCATCCCCGGCAGCGCCGGGATGTGCGACGACGAGCCCACCCCGGGTAACCGGTCCGGCCGGCCCGTGGCCGCGGCCCCGGCCGCCCACAGCGCCTCCCGCCGAGACATGCCGAAGCAGCCCAGCGCCCCGGCCGTCGCCAGCGCTTCGACCTGCGGCACGGAAAGCTGCACCCGCGACGTCAAGTCCGGCAGGGAGGTGAACGGGCCGTTGGCTGTTCGCTCCGCGACCAGCTTCTCGGCCAGCTCGGCGCCGAGGTAGCGGACGGCGCCCAAGCCCAAACGCACCTCCGTTCCGGCGTTCTCACACGTGGCGTGCGCCAGGCTGGCATTGACACACGGGCCGTGCACCGCCACGCCGTGCCGGCGGGCGTCGGCCACCAGCGACTGCGGCGAATAGAAACCCATCGGCTGGGCGCGCAGCAGCGCCGCACAGAACGCCGCCGGGTGGTGCAGCTTGAACCACGCCGAGTAGAACACCAGCGACGCGAAACTCAGTGCGTGGCTCTCGGGGAAGCCGAAATTGGCAAACGCCTCCAGCTTTTCGTAGATCCGGTCGATCACCTCGTCGGGGGCGCCGTGCAGCGCGCGCATGCCGTCGTAGAACCGGCCGCGCAGCCGGCGCATGCGTTCGGTGGAGCGTTTGGACCCCATGGCGCGGCGCAGCTGGTCGGCCTCGGCGGCGGAAAAGCCGGCGCAGTCGACCGCCAACTGCATCAGCTGCTCCTGAAACAGCGGCACTCCCAGCGTCTTTCGCAATGCCGGCGCCATCGACGGGTGCTCGTAGATGACCGGGTCGACGCCGTTGCGCCGCCGGATGTAGGGGTGCACCGATCCGCCCTGGATGGGCCCGGGGCGGATCAGCGCCACCTCCACCACCAGGTCGTAGAACACTCGCGGCTTAAGGCGCGGCAGGGTGGCCATCTGCGCACGTGACTCCACCTGGAACACGCCGACGGAATCGGCGCGGGCCAGCATCTCATACACCGCCGGCTCGGAGAGGTCGAGGCGGGCCAGGTCCACCTCGATGCCCTTGTGCTCGGCCACCAGGTCTTTCGCATAGTGCAGCGCCGAGAGCATGCCCAGCCCGAGTAGGTCGAATTTCACCAAGCCGATTGCCGCGCAGTCGTCTTTGTCCCATTGCAGGACGCTGCGGTTGGCCATGCGCGCCCATTCCACCGGGCACACGTCGGCGATCGGGCGGTCGCAGATGACCATGCCGCCGGAGTGGATGCCTAGGTGCCGCGGCAGGTTGCGGATCTGGGTGGCCAGGTCGATCACCTGCTCGGGGATGCCGTCAACGTCGTCGGCCTGCCCGGTCCAGTGGCTGACCTGCTTGCTCCACGCGTCCTGCTGGCCCGGCGAGAAGCCCAGGGCGCGGGCCATGTCACGCACCGCGCTGCGCCCCCGGTAGGTGATGACGTTGGCGACCTGGGCGGCGTAGTCGCGGCCGTATTTGTGGTAGACGTACTGGATGACCTTTTCGCGCTGATCCGACTCGATGTCGATGTCGATGTCGGGTGGCCCGTCGCGGGCGGGCGATAAGAAGCGCTCGAACAACAGCTCGTTGGCCACCGGGTCGACGGCGGTGACGCCCAGGGCATAGCAGACCGCGGAGTTGGCCGCCGATCCCCTGCCCTGACACAGGATGTCGTTGTCCCGGCAAAACCGGGTGATGTCGTGCACCACCAGGAAGTAGCCCGGAAATCTCAGTTGGGCAATGACTTTCAGCTCATGCTCGATCTGGGAGTACGCCCGGGGCGCGCTCTTGGGCGGCCCGTAACGCTCGCGGGCGCCCGCCATGACCAACGACCGCAGCCAGCTGTCCTCGGTGTGCCCGTCGGGAACATCGAACGGCGGCAGCCGCGGCGCGATGAGCTGTAGGCCAAAGGCGCACCGCTCGCCGAGCTCGGCGGCCGCGGTCACCGCCTCGGGGCACCACGCGAACAACCGGGCCATCTCCTCCCCGGACCGCAGGTGCGCCCCACCCAGCGGAGCCAGCCACCCGGCCGCGGAGTCCAGCGACCGCCGGGCCCGGATGGCCGCCATCGCCATCGCCAGCCGCCCACGTGACGGATCCGCGAAGTGCGCCCCGGTGGTGGCGACGATGCCGACACCGAAGCGCGGCGCCAGTCCGGCCAGCGCGGCGTTGCGTTCGTCGTCGAGCGGGTGACCATGATGGGTCAGCTCGATGCTGACCCGGCTGGGGGTGAACCGGTCCACCAGATCGGCCAGCGCCCGCTGCGCCGCGGCCGGGCCACCCTGGGAAAGCGCTTGGCGCACATGGCCTTTGCGGCAGCCAGTCAGGATGTGCCAGTGCCCGCCGGCGGCCTCGGTTAGCGCGTCGAAGTCGTAGCGCGGCTTACCCTTTTCGCCGCCGGCCAGATGCGCCGCCGCCAGTTGCCGCGACAACCGCCGGTAGCCTTCCGGGCCGCGGGCCAACACCAGCAGGTGCGGGCCGGGCGGATCCGGCCGCTCGGTGCGAGCCGTGGCGCCCAGTGACAGCTCGGCGCCGAAGACCGTGCGCACGTCGAGTTCCGCGGCCGCTTCGGCGAACCGCACCGCCCCGTACAGGCCGTCGTGGTCGGTCAGCGCCAGGGCACACAGGCCCAGCCGGGCGGCCTCCTCGACCAACTCCTCGGGCGTGCTGGCCCCGTCGAGGAAGCTGTACGCCGAATGCGCATGCAGCTCGGCATACGCGACGGACGATCCGACCCGTTCCCGGCCCGGCGGCTGGTACGCCCCGCGCTTGCGGGACCGTGGGACGTCCCCATCCGCGTCGAACGCCGGCACCCCGGCATGGCGCGGCTTGCCGTTAAGCACCCGTTCCATTTCCGCCCAGCTCGGCGGCCCGTTGCTCCACCCCACATTCCACAGTATATCGAACAATTGTTCGATACAGCGCAGTTGTTCAGCACATCTTCACCTGCGAAACATGTTCTTAACCGTTTGGGCCTTCTGCTTCCGGTGCGGTCCGGCGGACACTTATACCTGGGGTCGCAAAACGACGGTGGGGACTTGTCATGGCACAACTGACGGCACTGGATGCGGGTTTTCTCAAGTCCCACGATCCGGAGCGGCACCCGGGCCTGGCGATCGGCGCAGTTGCCGTCGTCAACGGTGCCGCCCCCAGCTACGACCAGCTCAAAACGGTTCTCACAGAACGGATTAAGTCGATACCTCGATGTACCCAGGTGTTGGCGACCGAGTGGATCGACTATCCGGGATTCGACCTCACCCAGCACGTGCGACGGGTGGCGCTTCCCCGGCCCGGCGACGAAGCCGAGCTGTTCCGGGCCATCGCGCTGGCACTGGAGCGTCCCCTCGACCCGGACCGCCCGCTGTGGGAATGCTGGATCATCGAAGGCCTCAACGGCAACCGCTGGGCGATCTTGATAAAAATCCACCATTGCATGGCCGGCGCCATGTCGGCGGCCCACCTGCTGGCCAGGCTCTGCGACGATGCCGACGGCAGTGCCTTCGCTAACAATGTTGATATCAAACAGATTCCGCCGTATGGCGATGCGCGGAGCTGGGCCGAAACGCTGTGGCGAATGTCCGTCAGCATCGCTGGCGCCGTCTGCACGGCCGCGGCACGCGCCGTCAGCTGGCCGGCAGTGACGTCACCGGCCGGCCCGGTCACCACCAGGCGGCGGTACCAAGCGGTGCGCGTTCCCCGCGACGCCGTCGACGCCGTGTGCCACAAGTTCGGGGTGACCGCCAACGACGTCGCGCTCGCGGCCATCACCGAGGGCTTCCGAACGGTTCTGCTGCACCGCGGCCAGCAACCGCGCGCCGACTCACTGCGTACCCTGGAGAAAACCGATGGCAGCTCGGCCATGCTGCCCTATCTCCCCGTCGAGTACGACGACCCGGTGCGGCGATTGCGCACCGTGCACAACCGGTCACAGCAGAGCGGCCGTCGTCAACCCGACAGTCTGTCGGACTATACGCCTCTCATGTTGTGCGCCAAGATGATTCACGCGCTAGCTCGGTTACCGCAACAAGGCATCGTCACCCTGGCGACCAGTGCACCCGGGCCACGCCACCAGTTACGGCTGATGGGCCAGAAGATGGACCAGGTGCTGCCCATCCCGCCCACCGCACTGCAGCTGAGCACCGGGGTCGCGGTCCTCAGCTACGGCGATGAGCTGGTGTTCGGCATCACCGCTGACTATGACGCCGCGTCCGAAATGCAGCAGCTGGTCAACGGTATCGAACTGGGTGTGGCGCGTCTGGTGGCGCTCAGCGACGATTCCGTGCTGCTGTTTACCAAGGATCGGCGTAAGCGTTCATCCCGCGCACTCCCCAGCGCCGCGCGGCGGGGGCGGCCCTCTGTGCCGACCGCCCGAGCGCGTCACTGACGCCATCTCCGTCGGCGTTGACCCCCGTGAGAGGGTGGGTCGTGCGCAAGTTGGGCCCGGTCACCATCGATCCGCGCCGCCATGACGCGGTGCTGTTCGACACCACGTTGGACGCCACCCAGGAACTGGTCCGGCAACTCCAGGAAGTCGGTGTGGGCACCGGCGTCTTCGGTAGTGGCCTAGACGTTCCGATCGTAGCGGCCGGCCGTCTGGCGGTGCGGCCGGGCCGGTGCGTGGTCGTCTCGGCCCACTCGGCGGGCGTCACGGCCGCACGCGAAAGCGGATTTGCGCTGATCATCGGTGTCGACCGCACCGGGTGTCGGGACGCATTGCGTCGCGACGGCGCCGACACGGTGGTCACCGACCTAAGCGAGGTCAGCGTGCGCACCGGGGACCGACGCATGTCGCAGCTGCCCGACGCGTTACAGGCACTCGGCCTGGCCGACGGCCTGGTCGCCCGGCAGCCCGCGGTGTTCTTCGACTTCGACGGCACGCTGTCCGACATTGTCGAGGATCCCGACGCGGCCTGGCTCGCCCCCGGTGCCTTGGAGGCACTGCAGAAGTTGGCCGCGCGCTGTCCGATCGCGGTGCTCAGTGGCCGCGACCTGGCCGACGTGACACAGCGGGTGGGTCTGCCCGGCATCTGGTATGCCGGCAGCCATGGTTTCGAATTGACCGCACCCGACGGAACGCACCACCAGAACGACGCCGCGGCGGCAGCCATACCGGTGCTGAAACAGGCGGCTGCCGAGCTGCGCCAGCAACTTGGACCCTTCCCGGGTGTTGTGGTGGAGCACAAGCGGTTTGGCGTCGCCGTGCACTACCGCAACGCGGCCCGGGACCGGGTCGGCGAAGTCGCCGCGGCGGTGCGCACGGCCGAGCAGCGTCATGCGCTGCGGGTGACGACGGGCCGCGAAGTCATCGAGTTGCGTCCCGATGTCGACTGGGACAAGGGGAAAACGCTGCTGTGGGTTCTTGACCATCTGCCGCATTCGGGCTCGGCTCCCCTGGTGCCGATCTACCTCGGCGACGACATCACCGACGAGGACGCTTTCGATGTGGTCGGCCCCCATGGTGTTCCAATTGTGGTGCGCCACACCGACGACGGTGACCGCGCCACCGCCGCACTGTTTGCGCTGGACAGTCCCGCACGGGTCGCGGAGTTCACCGATCGGCTGGCGCGTCAGCTCCGTGAGGCTCCCCTGCGGGCAACGTGAGACGCGGTGCCGCCGCGGGCGATACGCTCCGACCGTCAACGAGGAGGACGGCCATGTGGTTTGCATTGGTGAACCCGGAGATGCTGGCCGCGGCGGCGACAGACTTGGGCGGCATCAGGTCAGGGATCAGCGCCGCCTATGCGCGTCCTCTGCGGTGACCTGGCTGGTAGCTTAGGCACGTCTTTATCGACACCGGGTGCTGCCAGAGAACTCGAGACGCGGCACAGGTCGGCACCATGAGGCGGCGTGCAATGACGAAGATGGACGAGGCTAGCAATCCGTGCGGCGGGGACATCGAAGCTGAGATGTGCCAGTTGATGCGCGAGCAACCACCCGCCGAAGGCGTCGTCGATCGTGTCGCGCTGCAACGCCATCGAAACGTTGCGTTGATCACGCTGAGCCATCCGCAGGCGCAGAACGCACTCAACCTGGCGAGCTGGCGTCGGCTGAAGCGGCTGCTGGACGATCTCGCCGGCGAATCGGGGCTGCGGGCGGTGGTGCTGCGGGGCGCCGGTGACAAGGCGTTCGCCGCGGGTGCCGACATCAAGGAGTTTCCGAACACCCGCATGAGCGCCGCGGACGCCGCGGAGTACAACGAGAGCCTGGCCGTCTGCCTGAGGGCGTTGACCACGATGCCGATCCCAGTCATCGCGGCGGTCCGGGGGCTCGCCGTCGGTGGCGGCTGTGAGCTGGCGACGGCCTGCGATGTGTGCATCGCGACCGACGACGCGCGCTTCGGCATCCCGCTGGGCAAGCTCGGCGTCACGACGGGCTTCACCGAGGCGGACACCGTCGCGCGCCTCATCGGTCCGGCGGCGCTGAAGTATCTGTTGTTCAGCGGAGAACTGATCGGCATTGAGGAAGCCGCCCGCTGGGGATTGGTGCAAAAGGTCGTCGCACCACAGGATTTGGCGGCCGCGACGGCCAAACTGGTCGGCCAGGTCTGTCGGCAATCCGCGGTGACCATGCGTGCGGCGAAGGTGGTCGCCAACATGCACGGCCGAGCGCTGACCGGCGCCGACACCGATGCGCTGATCCGGTTCGGTGTCGAAGCCTACGAGGGGGCGGACCTACGCGAAGGGGTGGCGGCCTTCAGCCAGGGACGCCCACCCAAATTTGATGATTAGCGCCATGACCGATGCTGACAGTGCGGTCCCTCCCCGACTCGACGAGGACGCGATCTCGAAACTCGAGCTGACCGAGGTCGCCGACCTGATCCGCACCCGGCAACTGACGTCGGCAGAAGTGACCGAGTCGACGCCGCGGCGTATCGAAAGGCTTGACCCCCAGCTGAAGAGCTACGCCTTCGTCATGCCGGAAACTGCGCTAGCGGCGGCACGTGCCGCCGACGCCGACATCGCGCGCGGCCACTACGAGGGTGTCCTGCACGGCGTACCGATCGGCGTGAAGGATCTCTGCTACACGGTCGACGCCCCGACCGCGGCCGGCACCACCATCTTTCGTGACTTTCGCCCGGCATACGACGCGACGGTTGTCGCGAGGTTGCGCGCGGCCGGCGCGGTGATCATCGGCAAGCTGGCCATGACGGAGGGGGCCTATCTCGGCTATCACCCCAGTCTGCCGACCCCGGTCAATCCCTGGGACCCGACAGCGTGGGCGGGCGTGTCCTCGAGCGGCTGCGGCGTGGCCACCGCGGCGGGATTGTGCTTCGGCTCGATCGGGTCGGACACCGGGGGGTCGATTCGCTTTCCGACGAGCATGTGCGGCGTCACCGGGATCAAACCGACGTGGGGCCGGGTCAGCCGTCACGGCGTCGTCGAACTTGCGGCAAGCTACGACCACGTCGGGCCGATCACCCGTAGCGCTCACGATGCGGCGGTATTGCTCAGTGTCATAGCGGGATCCGATATCCACGATCCCTCGTGCTCGGCGGAGCCCGTTCCGGACTATGCCGCCGACCTCGCCTTGACACGGATTCCGCGTGTCGGGGTGGACTGGTCGCAGACGACGTCGTTTGACGAGGACACCACGGCGATGCTGGCCGATGTCGTCAAAACGCTCGACGACATCGGATGGCCCGTCATCGACGTCAAGCTGCCCGCGCTTGCGCCGATGGTGGCAGCGTTCGGAAAAATGCGCGCGGTCGAAACGGCGATCGCGCATGCCGACACCTACCCGGCGCGCGCCGACGAGTACGGGCCGATCATGCGCGCAATGATCGACGCCGGACACAGGCTGGCTGCGGTGGAATATCAGACGCTGACCGAGCGGCGTCTGGAATTCACGCGATCGCTGCGTCGCGTGTTCCACGACGTGGACATCCTGCTGATGCCCAGCGCCGGAATTGCCTCGCCCACACTGGAAACCATGCGCGGGCTCGGACAAGACCCGGAGCTGACCGCCAGACTGGCGATGCCGACAGCACCGTTCAACGTCAGCGGTAATCCCGCGATATGCCTACCGGCGGGAACGACGGCGCGCGGAACGCCGCTCGGCGTCCAGTTCATCGGCCGTGAATTCGACGAGCACTTGCTCGTCCGAGCCGGCCACGCATTTCAGCAAGTCACCGGGTATCATCGCCGACGCCCGCCGGTGTGAAAAACCCTCGGCCGCAAAAGGCTTGCGAATGTCGCACCGAAGGTCGCGGCGAATCGCCTTACTGGTATGTTTACGAACACAATCTGTGGCCATCAAGGGAGGACGCGTTGAGCATTAGCGCGGTTGTTTTCGACCGTGACGGTGTGCTCACCAGCTTTGACTGGACACGTGCCGAGGAGGATGTGCGGCGAATCACGGGCCTACCATTGGAGGAGATCGAACGCCGCTGGGGTGGGTGGCTCAACGGATTGACTATCGACGACGCGTTCGTTGAAACCCAGCCAATTAGCGAGTTCCTCTCGAGCCTGGCGCGCGAGCTCGAGCTCGGTTCGAAGGCAAGAGACGAGCTAGTGCGCCTCGACTACATGGCGTTCGCCCAGGGATATCCAGACGCGCGTCCAGCCCTTGAAGAAGCCCGGCGCCGTGGCCTCAAGGTCGGTGTTCTCACAAACAACAGCCTGTTGGTCAGCGCCCGCAGCCTCCTTCAGTGCGCCGCTCTGCACGACCTCGTCGACGTCGTGCTGAGTTCGCAGATGATCGGAGCTGCCAAGCCTGACCCGCGGGCCTATCAAGCGATCGCGGAAGCCCTCGGCGTCTCGACAACGTCATGCCTGTTCTTCGACGACATCGCCGACTGGGTTGAGGGCGCACGGTGCGCGGGCATGCGCGCGTACCTCGTGGACCGTTCCGGACAAACTCGCGACGGCGTCGTTCGCGATTTGTCCAGCCTTGGAGCGATCCTGGACGGCGCGGGACCATGACCGAACGTGACGAGCCGGACATCGCCGACAGGGACGCCTCATTGGTTACTCTCATCGACCAGCCGCAGTGCACTTAGGATGGCAGCCTTAACTACCGTCGCCGAGCAGTAAAGTGTCTTGGCAATCCACAACGGCGCGTATGGCGGTTCGCAGTGTTGCGATAGCCACCCACCCGCGCGACTGATCTGCGCCGACAAGGATGTGCCGCTGTGCCTCTGCCAATGCGCCAGAGCTTGAATGCAATATGCTGTCTCTTCCGCAGTCGCTTGGCCGTCGAAAAATCCCCACGAGCCATCGGGCCTCTGCGTATTAAGAATCCACCCAATCGCATCTGAGCATAGGGCATCATCATAGTTACTGGCAGCACATATCAGATGCGCAGTCGTATAATATGCCGATCGGTGCCACTTATCCCGCCAGCAGAACCGTCCAGGCTCCTTGCTTGATCGGATGAATTCCAGAACCTTTCGTACTCGTGGATGACATTTGTCGTAGCCCGCCTGCTTCAACGCACCGAGCACGTGGACGTTCGTCGATATCGAGGGGCCGACTTCGTGAAAGTAGGTACGGAACCAATCGGCGTCTTCGAATTGTAATACGGCTCCGATATCCGGCGACCGTCCAAACTTCGACAAAACATCGTAGGCCACACTTGTGGTGTCACAATCTTCCAAGGTGGAATTTCCTGTCCACCCCACACCTCGACCACGGACCCAATGTTGTTCGACATGGTCAAGATAGGGTAGGTACGTACGAACGATCTCAGGATCGGACAAATCAATATCCGTACGCGAGAGATTCCATAGAGACCAAACAATTTCAAAAATCTCGGCTTGATAGAAGGCCGGCGCACCGCCATCGCCGGCTTGAATTATCGATGAGATGTACGCCAAGGCCCGCTTGTCTCCTGGTTTAACATGTAACGCGAAGTAGGCTGACGCTGATGGCGAATACTTGACCGATCCATTTGTCTCCTGCAAGTTATCGACATCCAACATACCGACACCGTCTTGGCCGGCCAGTTCTACGGAGAAAGCTGCGGTGATATGTTTATTGATTTTGCTTCCGCCGAGTTTTCTCAACTTCTGCTCACGCACTCCGACAAGCTCGCCGAGGATGGATTCCTCGTGGCAAATGGCAAGGCCAAGTCGCGCCGCCTCAGCCATCAGCGTAGGTGCGATTAACTCAAACCCGACGGTTGCGTCTTTTATATCAAGTTGAGGGCCTTCGAAAGCACCCGAGGTAAGGTTCTTCAGGGCTAGCAAGCCTTTTTCAACTTGCGCTGCGCGCCTCCGACGATGCTTATTCGACGTGAGGCTGATCATGGCCGCCAAAGTGGAGAGCAGTCGATCTTCGTAGCAGAAAGGGAACTCGGCTCCCCATGAGCCGTCAGGAAGCTGGCGCTCGCAAAGCCAGTTGAGGGCGAGGTCGCTTAGCTCATCATCGAGCTGGCCCAGCTTCGCGACCCACGCGGTGTCATAGGCTGTGCTCGAGATGCCGTTGCCTAGTGCCGCTTTCGCTAGCAGAGTCCTGAAAGTCTCCATACCATCAGCCCTCCGCGAACCAGATTCCATCATGAACACAACCCACACCGAAAACTCTGTCAGGCTGGGCTCGATATCTGTTGCGCAGTACATTGAGCTGATCGGCCGACATCGCTGAATAGTCAGGTTTGGGCCGGAAATGACGGAGATAGATATGATCGTACAAGATCCTCCGGAGCGTTGTTTCGGTCATATAGTATGAGGGAGCAACGGTGAAGTATAGACTCGTTTTTCCTGAGCTGAGCAGCGGAAAATCGAAAGTGCTGAAACGCCCAAATCCGATGAACATGTCAGCCTTGTCAACATACTCGCCGTAATAACCTTCGATAATCTCTCTCCGCGTGGGAGGTTTACCATGCGTTTCGTTCCACGAGATAGAAAACTGCGCAACAGACTCAGCCGCATCGTTGCCAAAAACACCGAAGCATAGTCTGTGTTCAGTGTTGGATGACGTAGAGATTGTTAGGTCATCGAATGACTTGACAACGGCTGCCCCTTGCGCGGTCGAAGGCAATCTTTTCTTATAATCACCATAAAAAAGAACGTGGACCTCGTGTTCTTTATAGAACGACAGAATTTCCTCGTCGTTGGCAAGCAAGGCCATCCCTTCGAGCGCCTGTACGATATATCGATCACCACGATCCAGAAGATCGTCGCTAAAGATTGGCGAGATTACTGTTTCGATGCCGTGCTCGAAGAGCATCTTCAGAATACGAATTGATTGACGCAAGGCGGCCTGCTGATAATCGTCGTACTGCGGATTACATTCGAGGTGAAACCAGCGGCGTGTGCCATCGAAGGGAAAGACGGATACCTTCGGTCCACGGCAACGTACAATCTCTGCTACGGATACTAGAGGAAGATCCAAGAATTCTTTTTCGCTAACCAAGTTCATGCTTCCTCTTAATAACTATCGCCGGAATCAGGATGGTCTTCGGGTCCAGGGACTTCATGTAGTGCGTTAAGTAGTGATTTGCATCTTATGCGGATTGCGGGGCCGGTGAGTCCGTGGCTGGAAAGGATGTGGTCGCGGCTGGCGTGGGGAATGTAGGCCGGTGGCAGTCCCAGTGTGTAGGTGCGCGTCCGCGGGTGTGTCCGCCCGATGTGGTGGCTAAGGTGCGCGCCGATTCCCACGTCGGCAATCGCATCTTCGACACACACGGTGATCCGATGGCGGCCAGCCAGCTCGGTCAGTGCCGGGCTGATTGGCCAGACCCATTGTGGATCAACGACTGTCACCCCGATCTGCTCCTCGCTGAGGCACCGGGCGGCGTCCATGCGTGGTCGACTCATGGCACCCACTGCGACCAAGAGCACGTCGGGTCGCCAATGCGGTGGTGGTGTATGCAAGACGTCGAGGCCACCGATGGTGTGTTCGGCCGTGATCGGTTCGCCCGGCGCCCCTTTGGGGAAACGCACGGCGGTGGGAGCCGCGGTCGCGATCGCGGTACGCAACTGTTGTCGTAGCCGAGGCGCGTCGCGCGGACAGGCGATCTGAAACCCGGGCACGCAGGCCAGCAGCGCCAGATCCCACAAACCGTGATGGCTGGGTCCGTCGGGCCCGGTTACCCCAGCCCGGTCCAGCACCAGCGTCACGGGTAACCGGTGCAGCCCGATGTCGAACAGAAGTTGGTCAAAGGCGCGGTGCAGAAACGTCGAGTACACCGCGACAACGGGATGGGTTCCCGCGGCAGCTAGCCCGGCCGCGCTGGCCAACAGGTGTTGTTCGGCGATGCCCGAATCGAACACCCGATGCGGGTATCGCCTCGACAGCGCGCCTAGACCAGTGGGCAGACGCATCGCCGCGGTCAGCCCGACGACGTCGGATCGGTCGTCAGCAATGCGCGCGATTTCGTCCTCGAACACGTCGGTCCAGCTCCGCTGACTGGGTGTGCTAGCGAGGCCGGTGGCAATGTCGACCACCCCGCAGGCGTGCATATGGTCCCTCTCGTCAGCTTCGGCTGGAGGATAACCCCGGCCCTTACTAGTCACTGCGTGAACAACAACGGGCCTAGCTGCCGCGGCCGCTTTTCGTAGAACCGCGCACGTGTCGGGGATGTTGTGCCCATCGACCGGACCGATGTAGGTAAATCCCATGTTCTCAAAGAGGTTCGGCCCTCGGGGTGTGCCGACGCGAAGTTCTTCTAGGTGTGCCGCAAGAGCCCCAGCGGTGGGGTCGTAGGAGCGGCCATTGTCATTGAGCACGACGATCACGGGCCGGGTAGCGGCACCGAGGTTGTTCAGGCCCTCCCATGCCACGCCCCCGGTGAGGGCGCCATCACCGATCACCGCGATGACACGTCGGTCGCATTGCCCCTGCAGGGCCAATGCTTTGGCGATGCCGTCCACCCAGGCGAGGCTGACCGAGGCATGGGAGTTCTCGACCCAGTCATGTGGCGATTCATGGCGGTTGGGATACCCCGATAGACCATCGGCCTGGCGCAGCGTGGCGAAGTCTTTACCGCGGCCGGTGAGCAGCTTGTGCGGATAGGTTTGGTGCCCGGTGTCGAACACCACGATGTCGTGTGGCGAGGTGAACACCCGATGCAATGCGATGGTCAGCTCTACCATGCCAAGTCCCGCGCCGAGATGGCCACCGGTAGCCGTCACTGTTTCTATGAGCCGCCGACGCATCTGCACGGCCAGCTCTGGCAGCTGGCTTTCGGGCAATGCCTGCACATCGCAAGGTCCGCCGATCGCGGTAATCAAGTCCCCGCGTCCGTTGCGAATCGTGGTTGTCATTGCGCGCGAACCTGTTTGGGAAGGCCGAATCGCACCGTCTCGGTCGCTATCGAGCGTTCCACCACGGTGATCGAGGCGTATCCGCGAAGTGCATCAATCACCTGCCCCACCAGTCGTGGCGGCGCGGAGGCTCCCGCGGTGACACCGATCGTCGAGACCGACGACAGCCATTCGGGCTCAATGTCATCAGGCCCGTCAATCAAGTAGGCCGGCGTCCCACTTCGCTGCGCCAACTCGACCAGACGCCGCGAATTCGACGAATTGCACGAGCCAATCACCAACACAACGTCACATTCACCGACCATCGATTGCAGCGCACGCTGTCTGTTCGTGGTGGCATAGCAGATGTCTTCAGAGGGGGGTTGGCCCAACGTCGGAAACCTCGCGCGCAGCGCATCAATGACATCGGCAGTTTCATCAAGTGCCAGGGTTGTCTGGGTCAGATACGATAGCTGGGTACCCTCGGGCAGGTTCAACGCTGCCACATCAGCGGGTGTCTGCACCAATAATGTTGACCGCGGAGCGACGCCAAGCGTGCCTTCGGTCTCCTCATGTCCGGCGTGCCCGATGAAGACCACCGTGTCACCGCGCGCGGCAAACCGTGCGGCTTCAGCGTGGACTTTCGCCACCAGTGGGCAGGTCGCGTCGACGACCTGCAGTCCCCGCTCATCAGCGCCCGCGCGCACCGCCGGGGAAACCCCATGCGCGGAGAACACCACGACCGCCCCCGGCGGCGGCGGATCGGGAATCTCGTCGAGATCCTCGACGAACACTGCTCCCCGGTCCCGCAACTCGGCAACCACAACAGTGTTGTGCACGATTTGCTTGCGCACATACACCGGGCCTTCGGCCACGTCAAGCACTCGCTTGACCGTCTCGATAGCACGCTCTACACCGGCGCAAAACGACCGCGGCGACGCCAACAGCACCGTGACTTCACCCGAAGCGTATCCCTGTGCGACCGGTCCCACGAACACCTCAGCCATCAGCACTCCCGGCGACATATCAGTTGCGACAACGCGATCAGGTCTGGGGATCGCACCGCATCGGGCAGTGCCGCAATAGCAGCCTGGATGCGTTCATCGGCGCATCGCTGCGCCACATGACCACCCCCGGCCACCTTGACAAGCGCGGTAGCCCGCTCGACATCGCTTGCTGTCATTGCGGCAGGTGCTTGATAGAGGGCCGCCAATTCGGTCGCCGCTTCGGATCGCGAGTTCAGGGCGGCAACAACTGGCAGTGTCGCCTTACGTCGGGCAAGGTCGTTGCCGACCGGCTTTCCCGTCACACCAGGGTCACCCCAGATGCCGATCAGATCGTCGACGCATTGAAACGCAAGACCCAACTCATGGCCAAAACGCTCCAACGCAGCAATCGTCGCGTCGTCTGCATTGGCCACTAAAGCTCCCAGAGCGCAACAACAACCGGTCAGGGCGGCCGTCTTGCCCGCGGCCATCCGCAGATAGTCATCGACTGTAACTTCGGGCTGTCCCTCCAATAAACAATCCTCAAACTGGCCGATACACAAGTCCAGGCACGACATCTGCAATCGCCTTATCGCCCTGACCGCCACACACTCGTCGGTCAGGCCGGTCAGTATCCGAACGGCCGTGGCGTGCAACGCATCTCCCAACAGGATCGCGCCGCCCACACCCCACACACTCCATACCGTCGGCCGTCCCCTGCGAGTCGCATCCCCATCCATCACATCGTCATGCAACAACGTGAAGTTGTGCACCAACTCCACAGCCGCCGACACCGGAGTAGCATCACCGACATCACCACCGCAAGCCGCGGCCGCCGCGTAGACAAGGGCGGCGCGAAAATACTTGCCCGACGATCCTGCCGCTGTGGATCGATCGGCGTTCCACCAGCCAAGGTGATATCCCGCCATCGTCGCCAACGGCTCGCGCATCGACTCAATGGCCCGATGCAGCACAGGGCCACAATCCGCTCGAGCCCGTTCTAACAATGCTTTCCCAAGGTCAGCAGGGACACTCCCCAGAAAAGCCGCATCCAGAGTCAATACGCCTCCCATTCTTAACCTCACCGGAGCAACAGTGAGTCGCTATTTTCAGCGAACGAGCAATCGGCGATATTGCTTCACTTCGGAGATACCCAAATATTTCAAATATCAACGCAACATGTACCTATGCCCGTCGACCAACACGACCATCAGGGTTGTTAGCAATGATCTCGGAATTCGAGTTGTCCAGACGCCCCGGGTCATCCACTACAGAAAGACACGCATACCCTGCGGCGACCTATACTTCCCATCACGGCGGGTAGGTTGCCTTCGACAATACTGCAACATTCAATTGCCTGGCCTTTCTCGGAGTATCTTGCGGACTTGAAGCTCACACATCGGCCGGCGTCGAACGCCTCACGCTGCAGAGCAGTTTAGTGGATTTCATCAGCATCGGATATGCATAATTGAAACCACAGCACTTTCATAAACAGTGTCCAGATGATTTACACCTAATTTGGGCGGCGAATGCTACGCAATGGTGGTGCGCTTCCCAAGGGAGCACAACGCGAAGCTAAAGCAGTTGCACGCCGAGACCGAGCCGAAAGGTCGCCCTGCGGGGAAGGCGGCCACGGGAGAATTGTGAGCTCGGCGGTCGACCACGACGTACCCGCCACGCCGTAGTAATGGGCATTTGTACATGTACATTCGCACACAAGGAGAGGTCTTGACGTATCTATTCCCTCTCTGCGCGATCGCGGCGGAGGCGGCGGCAACCAGCCTGTTCAAGGGCAGTTTCGGGGACTTTCGCGTCTGCTCGCCGGGTCACGACGGGGCGATCACGGCCATGCCGAGCGTCTTGGCGGCGTCGCGCATCCGGTCGTCGTAGGTGCACAACCGGCCCAGATCGACGCCGAGCCGCTGCGCCGTCGCCAAGTGGATGGCATCGAGCGTGCGCAGCTCGAATGGCAGCAGCCCACCAGCGAGATCGAGGACGCGCTTGTCGACGCGCAGCAGATCGAGATGAGCCAGCGCCCGGCGGCCGGCTTTCCGCGCTGATTCACCCTTGTCAAGCAGGGCCCGCATGACCTCCGCGCGCGCAAGGGCACTCGACACTCGCGGGTGGCGGGTGCGAAGGTAGCGGCGCAGCGCGTCCGACTCTGGCTCGCGAACCGCGAGCTTGACGATCGCGGACGAGTCGAGATAGATGGCCGCCATCAACGCTCGTGCTCACGCAGGCGCGCAAGCGTCACCGACGGCAGCTCGACGCCCGCGTCGAGGTCGAGCGGTTCGGGCAGATCAACGACGTCGAGCGTGGCACGCTCGATCTCGCCGCTTGCCAGCAGCTGCTCGTATGGACCGCCCTGCGGCAGCGGCGAGAGCAGGGCGACGGGCCGGCCGCGGTCGGTGATCTCGATCGTCTCGCCGGCCTCGACTCGGCGCAGCAGCTCGCTGGCCCGCTGCCGCAGCGCACGCACCCCCACCGAGGTCATTGTGCTAACTGTAGCACAAGCGGTCGGCGTCATGGGCCGACGTTCGACTCGCGCAGGCTTTAAGTAACGTCGGTGTTAATTACTAGGACCTGAAAAAGTCGGCGCGTTGTTCCTCGGTTGGTTGGCGCTGAGCTGGGAGGATGGCCTCAATGCCCTTGTTGCGGAAGGGATTGAGGCCATCGTGTTTCGTACTGTAGGCGATCAGGCATCGTTGTGGGAATCCGTGCTGCCCGAGGAGTTGCGGCGGCTGCCCGAAGAGCTGGCCCGGGTGGATGCGCTGCTCGATGATTCGGCGTTCTTCTGCCCGTTTGTGCCGTTCTTCGACCCGCGGATGGGTCGGCCGTCCATACCGATGGAGACCTATTTGCGGTTGATGTTCTTGAAGTTCCGTTACCGGTTGGGCTATGAGTCGCTGTGTCGGGAGGTCACCGATTCGATCACCTGGCGGCGGTTCTGCCGTATTCCGTTGGAGGGATCGGTGCCGCACCCAACCACGTTGATGAAGCTGACCACGCGCTGCGGTGAGGATGCGGTGGCCGGGCTCAATGAGGCGCTGCTGGCCAAGGCGGCCAGCGAAAAGCTGTTGCGCACCAACAAGGTCCGTGCCGACACCACCGTGGTGGAGGGCGATGTGGGCTATCCCACCGACACTGGACTGCTCGCCAAGGCGGTCGGCTCGATGGCGCGCACCGTGGCGCGGATCAAAGCCGCGGACGCGGGATCGGCGCCGCTCGGTGGGTCGTCGGGCCCGCGCGATCGCCTCCAAGCTGCGGTTACGCGGCGCGCAGCAACGCGATCAGGCGCAGGCCTTCGTGCGCCGGATCACCGGGGAGCTAGCCGGGATCGCCGAGCAGGCGCTGACCGAGGCTGCCGCGGTGGTACGTAACGCCCAACGTGCGGTGCGCCGCGCCAGTGGGCGGCGCAAAGCCTGGCTACGCCAGGCCATCAACCATCTCGAGAAGCTGATCGGACGCACCGAGCGGGTGGTGGACCAGGCCCGTAGCCGGCTGGCCGGGGTAATGCCCGACTCAAGCAGCCGCCTGGTCAGTCTCCACGATGCCGACGCTCGCCCGATCCGCAAGGGACGATTGGGCAAGCCGGTCGAGTTCGGCTACAAGGCCCAGGTCGTCGACAACGCCGACGGTGTCATCCTGGACCACAGCGTCGAGCTCGGAAACCCCGCAGATGCACCGCAATTGGCACCCGCCATCGAACGGATCAGCCGCCGCACCGGACGCCCACCACGGGCAGTGACCGCTGATCGGGGCTGCGGAGACGCATCGGTCGAAGATGATCTCCACCAGCTCGGGGTGCGCAACGTGGCCATCCCACGCAAGAGCAAACCCAGCGCCACCCGCCGCGCATTCGAACACCGACGGGCATTCCGCGACAAGATCAAATGGCGAACCGGATCCGAAGGACGCATCAACCACCTCAAGCGCAGCTACGGCTGGAACCGCACCGAACTCACCGGCATCACCGGCGCCCGAACCTGGTGCGGACACGGCGTCTTCGCCCACAACCTCGTCAAGATCAGCACCCTGGCAGCGTGACAGACACCCGCGCCCACCCCGACCACGCCACGCAGGTCGCCCAGCCCGCCGCCGTCAATGCAACCGCGACTTTTTCAGGTCTTAGTAATTAGTGGCCGCCGCTTTGGGTCCACCGGGGCCCTGCGGCGAAACACCAGACGTGATGCCGTGATCGGCGATACCCTTCGACCCATTGAAGGGAGAACAGCCATGTCGTTTGTGATCGCGAACCCCGAGATGCTGGCAGCGGCGGCGACCGATTTGGCCGGCATCCGGTCGGCGATCAGCGCCGCGACCGCGGCGGCCGCGGCCCCGACGATCCAGGTTGCCGCGGCCGGCGCCGACGAGGTGTCGCTGGCCATCTCGGCGCTGTTTGGCCAGCACGCCCAGGCCTATCAGGCGCTCAGCGCCCAGGCGACGATCTTTCACGACCAGTTCGTGCAGGCCCTGACCTCCGGCGGCAACCTGTATGCGGCCGCCGAGAGCCACACCGTCGAGCAGATGGTGCTCAACGCGATCAACGCGCCCACCCAGACACTGTTCGGCCGCCCGCTGATCGGCGACGGCGCCAACGGGACCGCGGAGAACCCGGACGGCCAAAACGGCGGCCTGCTGTTCGGCAACGGCGGCAACGGCTTTACCCAGACGACCGCCGGGGTGGCCGGCGGCAACGGCGGCAGCGCGGGGTTGATCGGCAACGGCGGGGCCGGCGGCGGCGGCGGGGCCGGCGCCGCCGGCGGCCTCGGCGGCAACGGCGGGTGGCTGTACGGCAACGGCGGGGCCGGCGGCATCGGGGGCGCGGGCACCGGAACCGGTGGTCACGGCGGGGCCGGCGGGGCCGGCGGCCGGGCCTGGCTGTGGGGCACCGGCGGGGCCGGCGGAGCCGGCGGTGACGGCGGCTGGTTGTTCGGCGACGGCGGGGCCGGCGGCACCGGCGGCAACGGCGGCAGCGGCTTTAACAGCTTGACCTCTTCGGTCGGCGGCGCCGGCGGGGCCGGTGGGCACGCCGGGCTGTTCGGCGCCGGCGGGACCGGCGGGACCGGCGGCATCGGCGGGCAAAACACCGAGACCGGCCCGGCCGCCAGCAACGGCGGCGCGGGCGGCGCCGGTGGCGGCGGCGGGTACCTGGTCGGCGATGGCGGCGCCGGCGGGACCGGCGGGGCCGGCGGGAAGAATTCCAGCGGTGGCGCCACCCTCACCGGGGGCACCGGAGGGACCGGCGGGGCCGGCGGGGCGGCCGGGTGGCTCTACGGCAGCGGCGGCGCCGGCGGTGCCGGCGGCGCCGGCGGGCTCAACAACGCCGGTGGTGCCACCGGCGGCACCGGCGGTACCGGCGGAGCCGGCGGCTCTGGAGCGTGGCTGTACGGCAACGGCGGGGCCGCCGGGGCCGGCGGCAACGGCGGCAACAATACCAGCGCCGGCACCGGTGGTGTCGGGGCTAGCGGCGGGACCGGCGGAAACGCCGGGCTGATCGGCGCCGGCGGCCACGGCGGGGCCGGCGGCGCCGGCGGAAACCAAACCGGTGGCGTGGGCAACGGCGGGGCCGGCGGGAACGGCGGCGCCGGCGGGGCCGGTGGTCAGCTGTACGGCAACGGCGGGGACGGCGGCAACGGCGGGGCCGGCGGGGCCAACATCGCCGGCGGCAATGGCAGCGACGGCGGCGCCGCCGGCCACGGCGGGGCCGGCGGGAGCGCCCGGCTGATCGGAGCCGGCGGCCACGGCGGGGACGGCGGCGCCGGCGGGAACACCGCCGGCAGAAGGGCCGACGCGATCGCCGGCACCGGCGGGGACGGCGGCAACGGCGGGAATGGCGGCTTGCTAAGCGGCAACGCCGGGGCCGGCGGCCACGGCGGGGCGGGCGGGAGCAGCACCGCGACCACCACCACCGGAACACCCCCAACGGGTGCAACGGGCGGCAATGGCGGCAACGGCGGGGCCGGCGGCACGGCCGGGTTTACCGGCAGCGGCGGCATCGGCGGCAACGGCGGGGCCGGCGGCACCGGCGGTAACGCCGGTGTCGCCTTGTCGGTTGGCAGCACGGGCGGACTGGGCGGTAACGGCGGCAGCGGGGGCCTCGGCGGCGGCGGGTCGCTCTTCGGCAATGGCGGGGCCGGCGGTGTCGGCGCAACCGGCGGAAACGGCGGAAGCGGTATCGGGCCCGCCAGCGTGGGTGGCAACGGCGGCAAGGGCGGCGTTGGTGCGGCCGGCGGGCTTGCCGGGCAGATCGGCAACGGCGGTAGTGGTGGGTCCGGCGGTGCCGGGGGCAACGGCGGGACCGGCGATACCGCCGGCAACGGTGGCAATGGTGGTGCCGGCGCGGTCGGCGGCAACGCCCAGCTCATCGGCAACGGCGGCAACGGCGGTGGCGGCGGGAACGGCGGAACCGGCGCCACCCCCGGCACCGGCGGCGCCGGCGCCGCCGGCGGCACCGGCGGCACGCTGTTCGGCGCCCCCGGAACCACCGGCGCCGACGGCACCTAAGGCCCGCGAGCAGACGCAAAATCGCCCAATTTCGTGCCGAATTGGGCGATTTTGCGTCTGCTCGGCGCAGCTAACCCGCCACGTACTCCACCGCGCCGTCGTCGAGCACCACCCGGGCCTCGGCGCCGTCGGAGCCGGCCACCTCGGTGCGGAACACCGCCCGGCCCGGCTCGGTGCGCCAGATCACCGTCGACAGCGTCTCGCCGGGAAACACCGGCTTGGTGAACCGCGCGGCGATCGAGGTGATGTTGGCCGCCACACCGCCGCCAAGCTCGGCCACCAGCGCCCGGCCCGCCACCCCGTAGGTGCACAACCCGTGCAGGATCGGCTTGGGAAACCCGGCCAGCTGCGTGGCGAACCAGGGGTCGCTGTGCAGCGGGTTGCGGTCACCGGAGAGCCGGTAGATCAGCGCCTGGTCCTCACGGGTCGGCATATCGATTCGGGCGTCGGGGTGGCGGTCCGGAAATTCCGGCGCGGCCGGCCGCTCACCCCGCGCTCCTCCGAAACCCCCCTGACCCCGAAGCACCAACGTGGTAAGCGTTTCGGCAACCAACGAACCCGATTCCGGGTCGCAACCGCGGCCGCGCAGCACAACGATGGCGTTCTTGCCCTCCCCCTTGTCCTGGATGTCGGCGACCTCGGTGACCACCGACAGTTTTCCCGCCGCCGGCAGCGGCGCATGCAGCCGGATGCCCTGGGAGCCGTGTAGCAGCGCCGCCGGGTTGAATGTTCCCACCTTTGCGGCCGCACCAAACGCCGGACAGCAAATCACCGCATACGTCGGCAACACTTGCTGGTCGATGCCGTGGCTGTTCTCCGTGGTGAACGCCAGATCTCCGGTCCCGGCGCCCACCCCGATCGCGTAAAGCAGCGTGTCCCGGTCGGTCCACTCGAACAACATCGGCTCGGTCACTGCACCTATGGAGTTCGGATCAATCGCCATGCAACTCTCCTCCCGGTTGGAAAATCATCGCAAGCCCTTCCCCCGGACGGTATCGACAGGGCAGGCTATCGCCATGGCGAAGCGCACCCCGGTCCGGAAGGCCTGCACAGTTCTAGCCGTGCTCGCCGCGACGCTACTCCTCGGCGCCTGCGGCGGTCCCACGCAGCCACGCAGCATCACCTTGACCTTTATCCGCAACGCGCAATCCCAGGCCAACGCCGACGGGATCATCGACACCGACATGCCCGGTTCCGGCCTCAGCGCCGACGGCAAAGCAGAGGCGCAGCAGGTCGCGCACCAGGTTTCCCGCAGAGATGTCGACAGCATCTATTCCTCCCCCATGGCGGCCGACCAGCAGACCGCCGGGCCGTTGGCCGGCGAACTTGGCAAGCAAGTCGAGATTCTTCCGGGCCTGCAAGCGATCAACGCCGGCTGGTTCAACGGCAAACCCGAATCAATGGCCAACTCAACATATATGCTGGCACCGGCAGACTGGCTGGCCGGCGATGTTCACAACACTATTCCGGGGTCGATCAGCGGCACCGAATTCAATTCCCAGTTCAGCGCCGCCGTCCGCAAGATCTACGACAGCGGCCACAATACGCCGGTCGTGTTCTCGCAGGGGGTAGCGATCATGATCTGGACGCTGATGAACGCACGAAACTCTAGGGACAGCCTGCTGACCACCCATCCACTGCCCAACATCGGCCGCGTGGTGATCACCGGCAACCCAGTGACCGGCTGGAGGCTGGTGGAATGGGACGGCATCCGTAACTTCACCTGACCGCGCGGTTGACGCTTACCGCCGCTGACCGCCACGATTGACCGCATGCGGTACGTCGTTACCGGCGGTACCGGGTTTATCGGGCGCCACGTGGTATCCCGTCTCCTGGACGGCCGACCCGAGGCACGGCTGTGGGCGCTGGTTCGCCGCCAGTCGTTAAGCCGCTTCGAGCGCCTCGCCGGCCAGTGGGGTGACCGGGTAAGACCGCTGGTCGGTGATCTCACGGAGCTCGAACTGTCCGAGCGGACCATCGCCGAGCTAGGCGATATCGACCATGTGCTGCACTGTGCGGCGGTACACGACACCACCTGGGCCGACGCCACCCGCGCCGTCATCGAGCTGGCGGCACGCCTTGACGCCACGTTTCATCACGTGTCGTCGATCGCGGTGGCCGGAGACTTCGCCGGCCACTACACCGAGGCCGACTTCGACGTCGGCCAGCGCCTACCGACCCCGTATCATCGGATGACATTCGAGGCCGAACGGCTGGTGCGCTCCACGCCCGGCCTGCGCTATCGCATCTACCGCCCGGCGGTGGTGGTGGGTGATTCGCGCACCGGCGAGATGGACACGATCGACGGACCCTACTACTTGTTCGGGGTGCTGGCCAAGCTGGCGGTGTTGCCGTCGTTCACCCCGATGCTGCTGCCGGACATTGGGCGCACCAACATCGTGCCGGTCGACTATGTGGCCGACGCGCTGGTGGCGCTCATGCACGCCGACGGCCGGGATGGGCAGACGTTTCATTTGACCGCGCCGACAGCAATCGGACTGCGCGGCATCTACCGCGGGATCGCCGGCGCGGCCGGACTGCCCCCGCTACTCGGGACGCTGCCCGGCTTTGTGGCCGCACCGGTGCTCAACGCGCGCGGCCGCGCCAAGGTGCTGCGCAACATGGCGGCCACCCAACTGGGAATTCCCGCCGAGATTTTCGACGTCGTCGGCTGCGCGCCCACGTTCACGTCCGACACAACCCGGGAAGCGTTGCGCGGCACCGGCATTCACGTCCCCGAATTCGCCACCTACGCGCCCGGGCTGTGGCGGTATTGGGCCGAGCACCTCGACCCCGACCGCGCGCGTCGCAACGATCCGCTGCTGGGCCGCCACGTCATCATCACCGGTGCGTCCAGCGGCATCGGGAGGGCATCGGCGATCGCCGTCGCCAAACGGGGTGCGACGGTATTCGCGCTGGCCCGCAACGGCAACGCGCTAGATGAGCTGGTCACCGAGATCCGCGCCCATGGCGGTCAGGCGCACGCATTCACCTGCGACGTCACCGATTCCGCGTCGGTGGAGCACACCGTCAAGGACATCCTGGGCCGTTTCGACCACGTGGACTACCTGGTGAACAACGCCGGCCGGTCGATACGCCGCTCGGTGGTCAACTCCACCGACCGGCTGCACGACTACGAGCGGGTGATGGCGGTCAACTACTTCGGCGCGGTGCGCATGGTGCTGGCGCTGCTGCCGCATTGGCGCGAGCGCCGGTTCGGCCACGTCGTCAACGTCTCCAGCGCCGGCGTGCAGGCCCGCAATCCCAAGTACAGCTCGTATCTGCCCACCAAGGCCGCGCTGGACGCGTTCGCCGACGTGGTCGCCTCCGAGACGCTGTCCGACCACATCACGTTCACCAACATCCATATGCCGCTGGTGGCCACCCCGATGATCGTGCCGTCGCGGCGGCTCAACCCGGTGCGCGCGATCAGCGCCGAACGCGCGGCGGCGATGGTGATCCGCGGACTCGTGGAAAAGCCGGCGCGCATCGACACTCCGTTGGGTACGCTCGCCGAAGCCGGCAACTACGTCGCGCCACGGCTGTCGCGCCGAATTCTGCACCAGCTCTATCTGGGCTATCCCGATTCAGCTGCAGCGCAGGGGATTTCGCGTCCAGACGCGGACCGCCCACCGGCGCCGCGGCGTCCCCGGCGATCCGCCCGCGCGGGAGTCCCGAGGCCGCTCAGGCGCTTGGGGCGACTGGTGCCCGGTGTGCATTGGTAGTCACTTCTGGCAGGTGAACTGGTTGACGTCGATGTATCCGATGCGAAACATCTCGGCGCAGCCGGTGAGGTACTTCATATACCGCTCGTAGACTTCCTCGGATTGCAGCGCGATGGCCTGGCCCTTGTTGGCCTGCAACGCCGCGGACCAGAGGTCGAGGGTTTTCGCATAGTGCGGCTGCAACGATTGAACTCTGGTGACGGTGAAGCCGTTTGCGCTGGCACACTCCTGCACCATCGGTATCGAGGGCAGCCGCCCACCCGGAAAGATCTCGGTCACAATGAATTTCAGGAAACGAGCGAAGGTGAACGACATGGGCAGGCCGCGTTCGTGGATCTCTTTCGGATGCAACCCGGTGATGGTGTGCAGCAGCATGACCCCGTCAGCGGGCAGCAGGCGATGCGCCAGGCTGAAGAACGCGTCGTAGCGCTCGTGACCGAAATGTTCGAAAGCACCGATGCTGACGATGCGGTCGACGGGCTCGTCAAACTGTTCCCAGCCGGCCAGCAGAACGCGTTTGGAGCGTAGACTTTCGGAGTTGGCGACCAGCTGCTGAACGTGGTTGGCCTGGTTTTTGCTCAGGGTCAGACCGACGACGTTGACGTCGTATTTTTCCACCGCGCGCATCATGGTGGCGCCCCAGCCGCAGCCGACGTCCAACAGTGTCATGCCCGGCTGCAATCCGAGTTTGCCCAGCGCGAGATCGATCTTGGCGATCTGCGCCTCTTGCAGCGTCATGTCGTCGCGCTCGAAGTAGGCGCAGCTGTAGGTCTGAGTGGGATCGAGGAACAGCCGGAAGAAGTCGTCGGACAGGTCGTAGTGCGCCTGCACGTTGGCGAAGTGCGGCTTCAGCTCGTCGGGCATTGGGATAGCGTATCGTCGTCGCGGTGAGCGTCGTATTCGCCGACGTCGACACCGGCATCGACGACGCGCTGGCCGTGATCTATCTGCTGGCCAGTCCCGACGCCGATCTGGTCGGCATCGCCTCGACCGGCGGAAACATCGCGGTAGGTCAAGTGTGCGCGAACAACCTGAGCTTGCTCGAATTGTGCGGTGCCGCAGACATCCCCGTGTCCAAAGGCGCCGATGAGCCGCTCGGCGGCCGGTGGCCCGATCACCCAAAGTTTCACGGCCCCAAGGGGATAGGCTATGCCGAGCTGCCGGCCAGCAATCGCCGGCTCACCGATTATGACGCCACGACGGCCTGGATCGCGGCGGCGCACTCCCACGCCGGCGACCTGATCGGTCTGGTCACCGGCCCGCTGACCAACCTGGCGCTGGCGCTGCGCGCCGAACCCGCGCTGCCGAGGCTGCTGCGCCGGCTGGTGATCATGGGCGGCATGTTCGACGGCCAGCCGATCACCGAATGGAACATCCGGGTGGATCCCGAGGCGGCCAGCGAGGTGTTCACCGCGTGGGCCGGACAACGACAACTGCCGATCGTGTGCGGTTTGGATCTCACCCGGCGGGTCGCGATGACACCGGACATTCTCGCCCGGCTGGCGTCCGTCTGCGGCTCGTCTCCGGTGATGCGGGTGATCGAGGACGCGCTGCGGTTCTACTTCGAGTCTCATGAGGCGCGCGGACATGGGTACCTGGCATATATGCACGACCCGCTGGCCGCCGCGGTCGCAATGGACCCGGAACTCCTGACGACCCGGACCGCGACGGTGGATGTCGACCCGACGGGGGCGACGGTCACCGACTGGTCCGGGAAGCGAAATCCCAACGCGCGGATCGGCATGAGCGTCGATCCGGCGGTGTTCTTCGACCGGTTCGTCGAACGGATCGGACGATTCGCGCGCCGAACGTGAACTGACGGCGGGATTTTCCCGAAATTCTCGCCCTGACGTCACGTTCGGCGCAAGTCATTCGTAGCTTCCCTCCAGATACCACCGCCGCTGCCGGTAGCACAGCAGCAACGCGGTGCCGGGATCGCCGTCCAGCAATACCTGAGCGCGCGCGGTGCGGCCACTCGCCCGATCCGGATCCCACCACCGCTCGTCGTCCGGCCACGGTCCGGCCCACCAGCGCAGCCGATCGTCTCGGCCACGAACCCTCAGCCGCGCCGGGTCCGCGGAGAACATCCCCCGGCTGGTCACCCGTATCGGGTTTCCTTGGGCGTCAAGCAAGTCCACCGGATCGTCGAACAGCACCGCCGGCGACGGGTCGGGCAACCTGCCGGGCCACGGCTGACCGGGGTCGGCCTGCGGCACCGGCTCAGGGGCTACTAGGCCCAGCACGGTCAACGTGATGCGTTCGGCCGGGCCGTGTCCGCCGGATAGCACCGGCACCCGCACGGCCTCCGGACCGAGCAAGCCCTGCACCCGCACCAGCGCCCGACGGGCCCGAAGCCTGTCCTGTTCACCGAGCCCGCCCCATAGCGGCAACTGCAAGCCTTCCGATGCGGACACCGTCTCCACCGCCTGCAGCCGCAGCAGAGTCACCGCCGCGGTGGGCCGGTCACGAGCATTCCGGTTGTTCAACCACCCGTCCAGTTGCCAGCGCACCCGGTCGGCGGTGGCGTCCTCGGTCAGCGGCTCGGCGCACCGCCACACCCGGCTGCGCTCTTCGCCGTTGGCGGTGACGGCATGAATGGCCAGCCGGGTGCAGCCCACTCCGGCGGCCATCAGCGCCCGATGCAGCTCGGCGGCCAGCGAGCGCCCGGCGAACGCCGCGGCGTCGACCCGGTCGATCGGCGGATCGCATGCCAGCTCGGCGGCCAGATCCGGCGGCGGCTCCCGCCCGCAGGGCGCCCGTTCCGGTTCGCCGCGGGCGAACCGGTGCGCGGCCACCGCGTCGGCACCGAACCTGGACGCCACGTCGGTACGAGACAGCGCGGCGAACTGTCCGATGGTGCGAATCCCCATCCTCCACAACAGATCCGTCAGGTCGTCCCGGCCCGGCCCGGACAGGCTCGGCTCGGTGGCAAGTTGGCGGATCGACAGCAGCGACAGAAACCGCGCATCGCCTCCCGGCTCCACGATGCGGCCAGCACGCGCGGCGAAAACCGCGGTAGACAACCGGTCGGCGATTCCGACCTGACACTCCGCGCCGGCCGCGGCCACCGCGTCGATCAGCCGCTCGGCCGCCATCTGCTCGGACCCGAAAAAACGGGCCGGCCCGCGCACCGGCAACACCAGGAGCCCGGGCCGCAGCAGCTCGGCGCGGGGCACCAGATCGTCTACCGCCGCGATCACCCCTTCGAAGAGCCGGGCGTCGCGGTCGGCGTCGGCAGTCGCTATAAACAGTTGCGGACACCGCGCCGCCGCCTCCCGACGCCGCAACCCTCGGCGCACCCCGGCCGCCCGCGCGGTCGCCGAGCAGGCGATCACCCGGTTTGCCAACGTGACCGCGACCGGGGCCGTCGCGGATAGGCCCGCGGCCGCGGCCGCCGCGACCGCGGGCCAGTCCATACACCAGATCGCCAGCACGCGAGCGGAGGCCATCACCGTCCACGCCCGTTGATCTGCAGCCGCACCCCACTGATCCGCCCCAACCCCGGGGTGGGCACGCCCCTGAGGGCCGGGGTGATCTCATAGCCGCAGACCCGGGCCGCAAGCCGCGTCGACACGCCTTGCCAGTCGCCGTCGGTGACCAGCAGGGTGCAGCCTTTTTGACGGGCACGGGCCACCACTGCCCGCGCCCGCGCCCGCGTCACCCGGCGCCCTCCCAGACCGAGCACCACCAGATCCATGCCGTCGATCAGCACAGCGGCCACCTCAACCGGATCGGTCCCGGGATCTGGTATCACCGCGAGCCGGCTCAGATCCGCCCCCATCTCCACCGCGGCCAGCAACCCGATATCCGGCTGGCCAACGATGGCCGCGTTTCCCCCGGCCGCCGTCACCGATGCCACCATGCTCAGCAGCAGTGACCGCGCACCCGACAGCACTCCCACCGTCCCCGGGGGCAACGACACCGGTCCCGCCGGCACCAGGTCGCCCGAACGGCTGGGCCCCCCGGACACCTTCTCGGACAGCAAAGCCATCTGCCGTCGTAGTGATTCGAGCTGCTCAGCACCATTTTCAAGGCGTTGGTCGGAGGCGAAGGCCACAGTCATGACCAGCCTCCTGTTCGAAAATATGTTCGAAGTCAGTAAACACCCGTCCTTGGAGTCCGTCAAGGTCATGAGAGGCTGCCTTGTGCAATCGCGTAAAACCACCTCGGTACTGGCGGCTGCCCTGCTGTTTTGCGGCCTGTTAGGCCCAGGGACGGCCCCACCGGCCACCGGTGGCGGGCCTGCCTGCCGGCCGGCAGAGCTCTTCGCCACCGACAACACCACCGATGGGTTCGAGCTACCGGCCGTTGCGACTATCGCACTAACCGGCACGGTGGTGACCGGATCGACCCTGGTCGACGGCGTGTTCTGGTCGAATGAGCGCCAGCAGATCGGCTACGAGCGCTCCCGTGAATTTCATCTGTGCGTTGTCGACGCGCCCACATTGCACAACGCCGCCGAGGCACTGCACCGCCAGTTCAACCAAGAAGCGGTGCTGACCTTCGACTACTTGCCGCAGAATGCACCCGAGGCGGACGCGATCCTCATCACCGTGCCCGACATCGGCATCGCCCGCTTCCGCGATGCCTTCGCATCTGATTTGGCTGCACACCACCGATTACGGGGCGGATCTGTCACCACAGCCGACCACACCTTAATCCTGGTCGCCGGCAACGGCGATCTCGATGTCGCCCGCCGACTCGTCGAGGAGGCCGGCGGGGACTGGAACGCAACCACCATTGCCCATGGCAGGCGTGAATTCGTGAACTAGCTGATCAAGGGCGCTCCGCTGGCCACCCGAGCCGGGTTGGTCACATTAGTTAGTCACAGCAATCTCTGGGCCGGCGGGCACAACGCGTATTCATCCCGACAGATACCAATGTGTCGCCTGTGACAAAAGCCGGGCCTGGCTAATGCTGGCCGCCGCTACTCCCACTCGATGGTGGCGGGCGGCTTGCTGGTGATGTCCAGCACCACGCGGTTGACCTCGGCGACCTCGTTGGTGATCCGGGTCGAGATGCGCTCGAGCACCTCGTAGGGCACCCGGGTCCAGTCGGCGGTCATCGCGTCTTCACTCGACACCGGACGCAGCACAATCGGGTGGCCATAGGTGCGACCGTCACCCTGCACACCCACCGAGCGGACATCGGCCAACAGCACCACCGGACACTGCCAGATCTGGTTGTCCAGGCCCGCCGCGGTCAGCTCCTCACGCACGATCGAATCGGCGTGCCGCAGCGTATCCAACCGCTTGGCGGTGACCTCCCCGACGATCCGAATACCCAACCCCGGTCCCGGAAACGGCTGGCGCGCCACGATCTCCTCCGGCAGACCCAACTCCCGCCCGACCGCGCGCACCTCGTCTTTGAACAGCAGCCGCAGCGGCTCAACGAGGGTGAACTTCAGGTCGTCGGGCAGGCCGCCGACATTGTGGTGGCTCTTGATGTTCGCGGTGCCGCTGCCCCCGCCGGACTCCACCACATCCGGATACAGCGTGCCCTGCACCAGGAACTCAGCAGTCTTACCGTCCAGCACATCCCGCACCGCGCCCTCGAACGCGCGGATGAACTGACGGCCGATGATCTTGCGTTTGCCCTCGGGGGCGCTCACGCCCGACAGCGCCTCGAGGAAGGTCTCGGCCGCGTCGACGGTGACCAGGTTGGCGCCGGTGGCGGCCACGAAATCGCGTTGCACCTGCGCCCGCTCACCGGCGCGCAACAGCCCGTGGTCGACGAAGACACAGGTCAACCGGTCGCCGATGGCCCGCTGCACCAGGGCCGCGGCCACCGCGGAATCCACGCCGCCGGATAGCCCGCAGATGGCGTGGCCGTCGCCGATCTGGGTGCGCACCTGCTCGATCAGCGCGTTGGCGATGTTGGCGGGCGTCCACTGGGCGCCGAGCCCGGCGAAGTCGTGCAAAAACCGGCTGAGCACCTGTTGCCCGTGTGGGGTGTGCATCACCTCCGGGTGATACTGCACCCCGGCCAGGCGCCGGTCGAAGGCCTCGAAGGCGGCCACCGGGGCACCGGCGCTGCTAGCCACCACGTCGAATCCGTCCGGCGCGGCCGTGACCGCGTCACCGTGACTCATCCATACCGGCTGAACCTCGGGAAGATCCGAATGCAGTTTGCCACCAAGGACTTTCAGTTCAGTCCGACCGTATTCGCGAGTGCCGGTGTGGGCGGCGATCCCCCCGAGCGCCTGCGCCATGGCCTGAAACCCGTAGCAGATGCCAAGAACCGGTACACCGAGGTCCAGTAGCGCCGGATCGAGTTTCGGAGCGCCGTCGGCGTAGACACTGGCCGGTCCACCGGAAAGCACGAGCGCCACCGGCTGACGGGCCCTGATCTCCTCGATCGAGGCGGTGTGCGGAATCACCTCGGAGAAAACCCGTGCTTCTCGAACCCGACGGGCAATCAACTGGGCATATTGGGCACCGAAGTCGACCACCAACACCGGTCGAGCCGGTGTCTCAGGCACGTCGATGTCAGCAGGCTGCACCACGGCCAGTCAGTCTAGTGGCTGGGGTGACTCCCGAGGTCGGCCGGTAGCGGTCCATGGGCCGGTCCGCAGGTTACCGAAGAGGCCAGTGCTGCCGCCGCCACTTGGGCCTTCTTCAGTCCCGACAGAGAGATTCGCCGATCGTAGACGACCGCCGGCGATGCTCTGATCAAGGCGAGCTGACGGCGGTAGATGCCAGACATGGCCGCACAGCAGGCAGCGCTGCGGCGGTCGAGGTGTGGAATCAGCCGCAGTCCCAGCGAATACCAGTCTGCGGCGCGGTCGGCACTGAACCGCAGCAGTGCCGCGAGCCGTCCGTCGGGGTCATCGAGTGCCCCGGTGTCGTCCAGGCGGAGGCGTACGCCTAATCGGTCCAGCTCGTCGCGCGGCAGGTAGATCCGTCCATTCAAAAAGTCCTCTCGAACGTCGCGCAGAATATTGGTTTGCTGCAGAGCGATTCCCAACTGCTCGGCGTATCGCGACGTCGCCGTGCTGACGGGTCCAAAGATGGAAAGACAAAGCTTTCCGATCGTGCCGGCCCCCCGGCGGCAGTAGACGATCAGCTCGTCGAAATCGCGGCAACCAGTCCAGTCGATTTCCATACGGGCGCCGTCAATCAACTCTGCGAACATCGCGATCGGCACCGGAAACCGGCGAGCCGCGTCAGCCAGCGCAACCAGCACCGGATCGGATGAATCATCAATATTATCAAGTGATTTCCTGATGGCATCGAGCTCGGTGATCTTGGTCTCGGGGGCCAGCTCGCCGTCGGCGACGTCGTCGATCCGGCGGCCGAGCGCATAGACCGCAGATAGTGCCGCTCGCTTTTCGCGCGGCAAGAGTCGGATGCCGTAGTAGAAGTTTCTGGCGGCCGTGCGCGTGATCGACTCGGTGATTCGATACGCCTGTTCGATCTCGGTCATGCCGTCCTCCAACTACGGTGTTGGTCAGTCACGCCTGACGATCGACGATGTAGTGAGCCAAATCCTGAAGCTCAGCGGCCGGGCGATCGGGAATGCCGATGCGCGCCACCATGTCGATGCCTTGCGTTACGTGTCGGCGGGCCTCCGCGCTTGCCCACCTGCGCCCCCCACCGCACTCGATCAGTTCTGCGACCGCTGCGAGCTCATCATCGGACGCTGTCTGGCTGCCCGTCTCGTCCACCAGCCACGCTGCGAGGCGGCGGCCGGCCAAACCGCCGTGCGCCACGGTCCAGGTAACGGGCAGAGTTTTCTTGCGGGAGCGAAGGTCCGAGTACACCGGCTTGCCGGTGATCTCAGGACGGCCCCAAATGCCGAGCAGGTCGTCGACCAATTGGAAGGCAAGTCCAATGTGACGACCGTAGGCAACCAACGCTTCTCGCACCGAACGCGGTGCGCCAGCGAGTAACGCGCCGACCTCTGCGCTGGCTGCCATCAGTGCTGCGGTCTTGCCTTCAGCCATCTTGAGACACTCATCGAGTGCGACGTCGGTTCGGCTTTCGAACGCGGTGTCGGCGGCCTGCCCACGGATCAACTCACGGGTGGCTTCCGAAATCGCGCGCAGCGCCGCACCGACGTGTGGTGAATCGCAATCCAGCAGGACCTCGTGCGCCAGCGACAGCATCGCATCACCGGCCAATAGCGCCATCGCATCGCCCCACAGTGCCCACACCGTCGGCCGGTGCCGACGGTGCTCGTCGCGGTCCATGAGGTCGTCATGGACGAGCGAGAAGTTGTGCACCAGTTCAACCGAGACGGCTCCGGGAATCGCCGAGTGGGGGTCGGCGCCGGCGGCTTCGGCGGCGACAAACACCAAAGCAGGACGGATTGCCTTGCCGCAGTTGTTGTTCACTGGACGGCCGCGTTCATCAGACCAGCCGAGGTGGTAGGACACGACGGGCCGCATGTGGGGATCGAGGCGGTCAGCCATCTGGCGCAGCGTCGGTGTGATGAGTTCGTGTGCGAGTCCCAAAACGGGAAGCGTGCGACGGGTCATACGGTCGCTGTCGGGTTGCGGTGGCAGTCCGTACTTTTCGTCGGTACCGCGCATTGCGTGAATCTAGCATTCGCTCATGGCACGGCCCATGGGCAAGTTGCCCAGCAATACGCGAAAATGTGCACAATGTGCAATGGCGGAGGCACTATTGGAGATCGCTGGTCAGACTATTAATCAAAAGGACCTTGGCAGGAGCGGACGGATGACGCGTACCGACAATGACACTTGGGATCTGGCCTCCAGCGTGGGGGCGACCGCCACAATGATCGCCACCGCCCGGGCGTTGGCTAGCAGGGCCGAAAACCCTTTGATCAATGATCCATTCGCCGAGCCGCTGGTGCGCGCCGTCGGCATCGACCTGTTTACCCGGCTGGCCAGCGGCGAGTTGAGGCTTGAGGACATCGGCGACCACGCCACCGGGGGTCGGTGGATGATCGACAACATCGCGATTCGGACCAAGTTCTACGATGACTTTTTCGGTGACGCAACCACGGCGGGTATTCGGCAGGTAGTGATTCTGGCGGCTGGGCTCGACACCCGCGCGTACCGACTGCCCTGGCCCCCGGGCACGGTGGTCTACGAGATCGACCAGCCCGCAGTCATCAAGTTCAAGACACGGGCCCTCGCCAATCTGAACGCCGAACCCAACGCAGAACGGCACGCCGTGGCCGTCGATCTGCGAAACGATTGGCCGACGGCGCTGAAGAACGCCGGCTTCGACCCGGCCAGACCGACAGCCTTCAGCGCCGAGGGGTTGCTGAGCTACCTGCCCCCACAGGGGCAGGACCGCCTGCTCGATGCGATTACCGCGCTCAGCGCCCCTGACAGCCGGTTGGCCACCCAGAGCCCACTGGTGCTCGACCTGGCCGAGGAAGATGAGAAGAAGATGCGCATGAAATCCGCGGCCGAGGCATGGCGGGAACGCGGCTTTGATCTGGACTTGACCGAGCTGATCTACTTCGATCAACGCAACGACGTGGCCGACTACCTCGCCGGCTCCGGCTGGCAGGTCACCACCAGCACCGGCAAGGAACTCTTTGCGGCCCAAGGGCTGCCGCCCTTCGAGGACGACCACATAACTCGGTTCGCCGACCGCCGCTACATCAGCGCGGTGCTGAAGTAGGTGGCCCCGGCACTATAGCCGGGCCTAACTCGTAGGCTTGGTACGCGGGCAGAGCCGCCAGGCATGGCGAACTGGTATCGCCCGAACTATCCGGAAGTGAGGTCCCGCGTGCTGGGTCTGCCCGAGAAGGTGCGTGCTTGCCTGTTCGACCTCGACGGTGTGCTCACCGATACCGCGAGCCTGCATACCAAGGCGTGGAAGGCCATGTTTGACGCCTACCTAGCCGAGCGAGCCGAGCGCACCGGCGAAAAATTCGTTCCCTTCGACCCTGCCGCGGACTATCACACGTATGTGGACGGCAAGAAACGCGAAGACGGCGTTCGATCGTTTCTGAGCAGCCGCGCCATCGAAATACCCGACGGTTCCCCGGATGACCCGGGCGCCGCCGAGACGGTGTATGGCCTGGGCAACCGCAAGAACGACATGTTGCACAAGCTGCTGCGCGACGATGGGGCCCAGGTGTTCGACGGGTCGCGGCGCTACCTGGAGGCGGTCACGGCCGCGGGTCTCGGTGTGGCCGTGGTGTCTTCGAGCGCCAACACCCGCGACGTGCTCGCGACCACCGGTCTGGACCGGTTCGTCCAGCAGCGGGTGGACGGCGTGACGTTGCGCGAAGAGCACATCGCCGGCAAGCCGGCCCCCGACTCCTTCCTGCGCGCGGCAGAACTGTTGGGGGTTACCCCCGACGCGGCGGCGGTGTTCGAGGACGCCCTGTCCGGGGTGGCGGCCGGCCGCGCCGGCAACTTCGCCGTAGTGGTGGGCATCAACCGAACGGGCCGGGCGGCTCAGGCCGCCCAGTTGCGCCGCCATGGCGCCGACGTGGTGGTAACCGATCTCGCCGAGCTGCTGTAGGGCATGATCGGGCGATGATCACCGAGGACGCCTTCCCCGTCGAACCGTGGCAGGTCCGCGAGACCAAGCTCAACCTGAACCTGCTGGCCCAGTCCGAATCCCTATTCGCCTTGTCCAACGGGCACATTGGATTACGCGGCAACCTCGACGAGGGCGAACCCTTCGGACTGCCGGGCACCTACCTGAACTCTTTCTACGAAATCCGGCCGCTGCCGTACGCCGAGGCCGGTTATGGATATCCGGAGGCCGGCCAGACCGTTGTCGACGTCACCAACGGCAAGATCTTTCGCCTGTTGGTCGGCGACGAGCCGTTCGACGTCCGGTATGGCGAATTGATCTCCCACGAACGGATCCTCGACCTGCGCGCCGGGACGCTGACCCGCCGCGCGCACTGGCGCTCACCGGCGGGCAAGCAAGTCAAAGTGACGTCCACCCGGCTGGTGTCGCTGGCCCACCGCAGCGTCGCGGCGATCGAGTACGTCGTCGAGGCAATCGAGGAATTCGTTCGCGTGACCGTGCAGTCCGAACTCGTCACCAACGAGGACGTACCGGAGACCTCGGCCGACCCGCGGGTGTCGGCCATCCTGGACAGGCCGCTACAGGCCGTCGAGCACGAACGCACCGAGCGGGGTGCACTTCTCATGCACCGCACCCGAGCCAGCGCGCTGATGATGGCCGCAGGGATGGAACACGAGGTCGAGGTTCCCGGGCGGGTCGAGATCACCACCGACGCCCGCCCGGACCTGGCCCGAACCACCGTGATCTGCGGGCTGCGCCCGGGACAGAAGCTGCGCATCGTCAAATACCTGGCCTATGGCTGGTCCAGCCTGCGCTCCCGCCCGGCGCTGCGCGACCAGGCCGCCGGCGCGCTGCACGGTGCCCGCTACAGCGGCTGGCAGGGGCTGCTGGACGCGCAACGCGCCTACCTCGACGACTTCTGGGACAGCGCGGACGTGGAGGTCGAGGGCGACCCGGAATGTCAGCAAGCGGTGCGTTTCGGGTTATTTCACCTGTTGCAGGCCAGCGCGCGCGCCGAACGCCGCGCGATCCCCAGCAAGGGGCTCACCGGAACCGGGTATGACGGCCACGCCTTTTGGGACACCGAAGGTTTCGTGCTACCGGTGCTCACCTACACCGCACCGCATGCGGTCGCCGACGCGCTGCGGTGGCGGGCGTCGACGTTGGACCTGGCCAAGGAGCGGGCGGCCGAGCTCGGCCTGGAAGGTGCCGCCTTTCCCTGGCGGACCATCCGCGGACAGGAGTCCTCGGCCTACTGGCCGGCCGGCACGGCGGCCTGGCACATCAACGCCGACATCGCGATGGCGTTCGAGCGGTACCGCATCGTCACCGGCGACGGTTCGCTGGAGGAGGAATGCGGCCTTGCGGTGCTGATCGAGACCGCCCGGCTGTGGCTCTCGCTCGGGCACCACGACCGCCACGGCGTCTGGCACCTCGACGGGGTCACCGGTCCCGACGAGTACACGGCGGTCGTCCGCGACAACGTGTTCACGAATCTGATGGCGGCGCACAATCTGCACACCGCCGCCGATGCTTGCTTGCGCCACCCCGAGGCGGCGGAGGCCATGGGTGTCACCACCGAGGAGATGGCCGCCTGGCGCGACGCGGCCGACGCCGCCAACATTCCCTACGACGAGGAACTCGGTGTCCACCAGCAGTGTGAAGGGTTCACCACCCTTGCGGAGTGGGATTTCGAAGCCAACACCACTTATCCGTTGCTACTGCACGAGGCCTACGTGCGCTTGTATCCCGCACAGGTGATCAAGCAGGCCGACCTGGTGCTGGCGATGCAGTGGCAGAGTCACGCGTTCACGCCCGAGCAGAAGGCGCGCAACGTCGACTACTACGAACGGCGCATGGTGCGCGACTCGTCGTTGTCGGCCTGCACTCAGGCGGTGATGTGCGCCGAGGTCGGCCATCTCGAGTTGGCCCACGACTATGCCTACGAAGCCGCCCTGATCGACCTGCGCGACCTGCACCGCAACACCCGTGACGGCCTACACATGGCTTCGCTGGCCGGAGCCTGGACGGCGCTGGTCGTAGGCTTCGGCGGCCTACGCGACGACGAGGGCATCCTGTCCATCGATCCGCAGCTGCCCGACGGCATCTCGCGGCTGCGGTTCCGGCTGCGATGGCGCGGCTTCCGGCTGATCGTCGACGCCAACCACACCGACGTCACCTTCATCCTTGGCGACGGTCCCGGCACCCAGCTGACCATGCGCCACGCCGGCCAAGATCTGACGCTGCACACGGACACACCGTCCACCATCGCCGTGCGCACCCGTAAGCCGCTGCTGCCGCCACCACCGCAGCCGCCAGGCCGCGAGCCAGTGCACCGCCGGGCTTTAGCCCGGTGACGATACGGGCCGCGTAGCGGCCCGAGGAGGAGCCGGGCAATCGGCTTAGCCCGGTGACGATGCGGGCCGCGTAGCGGCCCGAGGAGGAGCCGGGCAATCGGCTTAGCCCGGTGACGATGCGGGCCGCGTAGCGGCCCGAGGAGGAGCCGGGCAATCGGCTTAGCCCGGTGACGATGCGGGCCGCGTAGCGGCCCGAGGAGGAGCCGGGCAATCGGCTTAGCCCGGTGACGATGCGGGCCGCGTAGCGGCCCGAGGAGGAGCCGGGCAATCCAGCCTGAGCCCGGTGACGATGCGGGCCGCGTAGCGGCCCGAGGAGGAGCCGGGCAATCCAGCCTGAGCCCGGTGACGATGCGGGCCGCGTAGCGGCCCGAGGAGGAGCCGGGCAATCCAGCCTGAGCCCGGTGACGATGCGGGCCGCGTAGCGGCCCGAGAAGGAGCCGGGCAATCGGCTTAGCCCGGTGACGATGCGGGCCGCGCTGGGGGCACCATCCGCTTGCGGGGACGCGTCTGCGTCTACCTGGGCGGCACCGGTGAACGTCTCATTCACCGCGCACCTCCGCTTCCTGCACGGCGGCGACGACCCGGGCAACGTCATCCGGGGCCATGTGATCGTGGACTGGCAGCGACACGATTCGCGAGCAAATGTCCGCCGTGACGGCTAGATCGGTCGACTCGACTAACTCGGCATTCGTCACAAAGTACGGATGTCGGTGCTGCGGTGGGTTGTAGTAGTCGCGCGCCTCGATCGCGTGCCTACGCAGGCTACCCAGAACCGCGGCCTTGTGGTCGGCGGACGTGCAGCAAGCGCTCGCGAAACAGAGCGACGCAACATTGGCGTTGTCCTGGAAACGCACACCCGCGTCGGCCATACCGGTGCGATAGCACTCGAGGACCTTGCGGCGACTTGCCAGGCGGCGATCAAGCCCGACTAGTTGGCGTAGGCCAATAGCGGCGCTGATCTCCGACAGCTTGCCGTTCATTCCGAGCTGGATGGACTCGCGTGTTTGCACCAAGCCGAAGTTCTGGAACTTGTATGCGTGCTCGACGAGCCGTGGATCGCGAGAAACCAGAGCGCCGCCCTCACCAACCGCGAACGGCTTGGTCGCATGGAAGGAGAAGATCTCGCATGCACCGCGTCCACCGAGGCGCTCGCCGTCGGCGTACGTGGAGCCGAAGCCGGCCGCCGAGTCGAGCACAATCGGTAGCTCCCATTCGGCGGCGAGCTCCTCCCAGACGCTGATCTGGGGATTGCCGACGCCGAACACATTGGCCAGCAGGATGCCGGCGATCCGGTCGCGGAAGCGTTCGATGACGGCGCGGGCGGAGTGGACGCATGGCTGCCATGTGTTGGCGTCGATGTCGATGAACCAGGGACGGTACCCAGTCCATAGCGCAGCCTGAGCCACGCCGACGAACGTGAACGACGGCATCAGCAGGTAGCGGTCCCGCGTACCGGCGCCGAAACTGACGTGGAGCGCCGCGAGGAGTGCCAGGGTGCCGTTGGCGAGGGTAGCAACGTGCAGATGAGGTCCCAGATAGTCGCGCAGGGCGCGGGCAAACCGCCGCTCGTTCGGACCGAAGTTCGTGTACCAGTTAGCCTGGGCGATCTGTACGAAGTCCTCGGCGAGCTCGGCTGGCCCGGGAAAGCTCGGGCGGATGAAGGGGATCTTGGGGATCGTCGAGCCACCCGGCTCGAGTTTTAACATGGACGTGCCTGGGGTCGCGCGTACTGCGGACGGCGGCTCCAGCACCGAGCCGGATAACGTTCGGATCTTCATATATGCAGAGCTCAAGGTCCGTTTGCAGCGCGTCGGGACAGTTTCCGCAGCGCACTTCGTCGCACCATCGTTGGCATCGGCGCCTGAAGCAGTTACCGCGAGAACCGCATCATGTCGAACTTGAGGTTAGCCTTACCTCTTAAGAATGTCACCCCCGGGGAGTGACCCCGGCTGTCCACGCGTGGGCGACCCGGCACGCACGGTGCACGTTCCCTGGTGTCTCACCCGCCTCATTCGTCCCGGCGCCACAGGGCTAGCGATATGGCCGCCTCGCGTAGTCGGTCCGGGTCGGTACGCGTGGGGCAGATGAGGAAGGTGCGGCGCATTGAAGCAGCCTGTCAAGCCCGGCTCGGTGACCGGCACGGCGCGTTCAGCATGGGGCCAGTGCGACGGGCTGGAGCGAAGCAAGCAGGCTGGCCGCCAGCGATTTCGCCAGCGACCGGACGCGCGGTGCGCTCTCGACGTGCCAAAAACGGATCTTGGGAGTGAAATTGCCGCCGACTAGGGGCCCGATGACGCAAAAACCTGGGCTGGCCTCGAAGTCGTCGTTAACCAGAAGGCCACGGTTGGTGCGGTTCGGGCGGCACAGCCCGTTCTGCATCGCGCTGACCAGGAACGGCGAGGAACACGTGTCCAGCTCCTCGAAACCGCCACAATTCACCACCGCAGCGAAGGGGACGGGGTGGGTATGCTCGGCTCCCGCGGCTCGGTAGGTCATGGTGGCGAACGGCTGGCCGGACGCGCAGGCATCCACGCGCAGTACTTCGCCGGCGAGCAGGCTCAGCGTGCCGTCCGCGGCTAGCTCCTCGGATGCCTGGCGGCAATCGCGTCCCGCACGCCGCACCAACTTGGTGAAGTTCATGCCGTGCACGCAGAAGAACTCTTCCTGCTGCACGAGATCCATCTTGTGCAGCGCCTGCCCAAACAGGGCGGCAACGGCGTCGTACAAATCGGCCAGGTTCAACGAGCGTTCTTCGGCCGTCGCGAGATCGTCGCGGATCGCGGACATGAGATCCGCCGCGGCGATCGCTTCCGTACAGAGCAGCGTGCGCAGCCGCGGGAAGTCAAACTCCGGCGGCTGATTGCAGATCATGTAGGGCAGCACGCCGGAGCGCGAGATGACGGTGATGGACCGGACGCGTGCGCGGATGCGCGCGTCGTGACGCATTAGGTAGAGCGCTTCCAGCGAGGTGGCGTTGGAACCCACGACCAGTACGTTGCGCTTCTCCCACGACTCGACGCGGTCGAGCGAATCGCGCAGTCGCGCTACGTTGCTCTCCCCGCCGGGGGAGTAGAAATCGTTGATATAGGTGAATGCGGGTTCGGAATCGCTCGCAAGGATGGCTTTGGTCGGGGGGCTGCCAATGGCCACAACCACTTTGCCTGCAGCAATTGCCGTTGGACCGTTTCCAGACGGGCGGAGGCCGATTCGGTAGTGGCCGTCTGCGGAGTGGGCGCTCATGGCCTCAGCGCGGATGGTGACGATTTCGGCCAGGTCACGCTCGCCGAGCGCGGCGATGGCGGCAATCATCTGCTCCGACAGAAATACACCGAAGAGAAACCGCGGCAGGTAGAGCTCCCCCCACTGGTTGCCGTCCAATGCGTCGCGGTTGTCGCAGATCCAGCGGGCCGCGGCCGCACCGCCCTCTGCCTGGAAGAACGCCAGCCAGCGCTGCTTGTTCTGCTCCAGCCAGATCCGGTAGGCGGCCTTTTCCGGCTCGTCGGCGAAATCGTCGAGCTTCTGAATGGCCAGCGATCCGATGCTGGAGCGTTGGCCATAGGGGATTCCGCACCAGAACTGCTCGTCTCGCTCCACCACCGCGATGCGCAACTTGGGCGATGCCGAGGGGCTGCTCAGCAGGGCATCGGCCATTTCCAGCAGAGTCATAGAGCACGCGGCCCCGCTGCCGATGAACGCAACGTCGAAGGTAGGTGGAGTGATCATAGTCATCAAATAAGGGAAGGCTAACATAACCTCGAGGCGGTGGTTAGGCTTCCGCGGGCTTCTCCGGTTCGAGCACGACGCGGACAAACACCTTGCGGCCTGACGCATCGACGAACCAAGCGTTGCGGAAATCATCATGGGTCAACGCGCGCAGGCGATTCAGGAAATGCCCAAACGTTCCGCGCTCGTTCAGGTCTAGCCGCCGGAGTTGTTCGAAATCCTTTTTCAGGTTGAGGTTGCCCTCGGTGGCCGGCGATTTAGCCGTGTAGCTGCCGTCCCGGATGGCGTCGAAATGTTCCAGCACCAACTCACGCTCGATGTCCATCAGCCGGGCGTAGACACTTCCCGAGGAATCCCACGACTCGATCGCGCATTCCCGCTGGGCGATGATCGGACCATGGTCCAACTGATCGTCGATCTCGTGGATCGTCACGCCGACTTTTTGCCCGTCGATGATCGAGAAGACCTGGGGAAACCAGCCGCGGTTGTAGGGGTTGAAACCCGGATGAACATTCACACACCTGACCCCATCGATCAAAGCGGCGGGAAACCTCTGTTTACAGTGGAAGGAAAGGACGAGGTCATACCGCTCCACGATTTCCGCGACGCGCTCTGCGACATCACATCGCGGGACACCCGGCAGCTGGCCGATGGGGGACTGATAGACGTCCATATCGCCATGCCTGGCCTGCAGATCGACCGCCAGAGCATGGGCGTGGACGTTGTCGGTCAGGATCAATATCGTCACGACTCGCCCCCGCCAGCCTGCCCAGCGCCCATCAGCGGAGCCCCCAACACCAGCTCACCCTACTTCAGGGCCGACGCATACCGGACGGCCACGCTGGGGCCAGCGCAGGGACATCAGTCAGTGCGGTTCCAGGATCCGGGCTACCGCATCGTTCACGGACAGCCGTAGTTCGTCACCGGTCAGCTCGTCGATACCCGTCGCCGAGCGCAGCATGGGCGCAAAGAGCCGCCAACCGAATTGCAGCGCAAGGGCGTGCGCGACCGCCAGCCGCGCGCCCAAGTCGCTGTCGTAGCGAGGCCGTACCGCGTCGAGCAGCTCCGCAACATTGGGAAATCGCTGTTGCAGCTGGCCCACGGGATATCCGTCCAGCAGTGCCCGGGCTAAGACCCGCCCATGTCGGTCGAGAGCCCGTTCGATGATGTCAGCGGGCGCCTCGGAGTGCAACAGTCTGGTCAGCTTCGTGCCCAGGTGATCGAGCACGGCCCCAACCAGTTGGTCCTTGGTGCCGAAGTGACGAAACACCAGCCCGTGGTTGACCTTGGATCGAGCGGCGATGTCGCGAATCGACGTCGCGGCTGGCCCACGCTCGGCGAACAGGTCGGTGGCGGCCTGCAGGATTGCGGCCGCTACCTCTTCCCGCCCAGTGGGCATCTTGCGGCGGTCGGTTGCCGGACGCGTAGTCATCCGGCTACAGTAACCGATGTAGTCATCTGACTACACTAACCATTCATTGAGGACGCCAGCAATGACAGATCTGATTACCGTGAAGAAGCTGGGCAGCCGTATCGGCGCCCAAATCGACGGGGTGCGCCTCGGAGGCGATCTGGACCCCGCCGCAGTCAACGAGATTCGCGCGGCACTACTGGCCCACAAGGTGGTCTTCTTCCGCGGTCAGCACCAACTCGATGACGCCGAGCAGCTGGCGTTTGCCGGGTTACTGGGCACCCCGATCGGCCACCCGGCCGCGATCGCCCTCGCCGACGATGCACCGATCATCACGCCGATCAACTCCGAGTTCGGCAAGGCGAACCGCTGGCACACCGACGTCACGTTCGCCGCCAACTATCCGGCCGCCTCGGTACTGCGCGCGGTCTCCCTGCCCAGCTATGGCGGGTCGACGTTGTGGGCCAACACCGCCGCGGCCTACGCGGAGCTGCCCGAGCCGCTCAAGTGCCTCACCGAAAACCTGTGGGCGCTGCACACCAACCGCTATGACTACGTCACGACCAAACCGCTGACCGCGGCGCAGCGGGCCTTCCGTCAGGTGTTCGAGAAGCCGGACTTCCGCACCGAGCATCCCGTGGTGCGGGTACACCCGGAGACCGGTGAGCGCACGCTGCTAGCGGGCGACTTCGTGCGCAGCTTCGTCGGGTTGGACAGCCACGAATCAAGGGTGTTATTCGAAGTGCTGCAACGGCGAATCACCATGCCCGAAAACACCATCCGCTGGAACTGGGCGCCGGGCGACGTAGCCATCTGGGACAACCGGGCCACCCAACACCGGGCGATCGACGACTACGACGACCAGCACCGGCTGATGCACCGGGTCACCTTGATGGGCGACGTGCCCGTCGACGTGTACGGGCAGGCTAGCCGGGTGATCAGCGGGGCGCCGATGGAGATCGCTGGCTGATCAACCAGTAAGCGCAACGCAATTATGTAGCACCATGCGTGCTACCGTTGGGCTTGTGGAGGCAATCGGAATCCGAGAACTAAGACAGCACGCATCGCGATACCTCGCCCGGGTTGAAGCCGGCGAGGAACTTGGCGTCACCAACAAAGGAAGACTTGTGGCCCGACTCATCCCGGTGCAGGCCGCGGAGCGTTCTCGCGAAGCCCTGATTGAATCAGGTGTCCTGATTCCGGCTCGTCGTCCACAAAACCTTCTCGACGTCACCGCCGAACCGGCGCGCGGCCGCAAGCGCACCCTGTCCGATGTTCTCAACGAAATGCGCGACGAGCAGTGATCTATATGGACACCTCGGCCCTGACTAAGCTGCTCATCTCCGAGCCCGAGACGACCGAACTGCGGACATGGCTGACCGCGCAAAGCGGCCAGGGCGAGGACGCGGCGACAAGCACCCTTGGCCGGGTCGAGTTGATGAGAGTCGTTGCCCGATACGGACAACCAGGCCAAACTGAGCGTGCGCGTTACCTACTCGACGGGCTCGACATCCTCCCGCTCACCGAACCGGTGATCGGTCTAGCTGAAACGATCGGACCGGCCACCCTACGTTCTCTCGACGCGATTCACCTCGCGGCCGCAGCCCAGATCAAGCGGGAACTGACAGCCTTCGTCACCTACGACCACCGATTGTTGAGCGGATGCCGTGAGGTCGGCTTCGTCACCGCCTCACCCGGCGCAGTCCGGTGACCATATCCAACGACCGCACGCTTCCTGATGCCTCAGCCCGCGTTGCTGACCGGATCGATCGGCAACCACCGCAGCGCGCCCGGGGCGTCGGCAGGCACCACCGGGTGCGCCGGTTGGATCGGCGCCAGCCGACGATAGGGCTCACCCTGCGGTGGCCGCCGGTCGGTTTCGCCCTTGTTCGGCCACAGCGAGGCGGCCCGCTCGGCTTGAGCGGCGATGGACAGCGACGGGTTGACACCCAGGTTCGCCGAGATCGCCGCACCGTCAACCACGTACAGCGTCGGATAGCCATAGACCCGGTGATAGGGGTCGATGACGCCGTGCTCGGGGTCGTCGCCGATCACCGCGCCGCCGAGAAAGTGCGCGGTGAGCGGGATGTTGAACAGCTCACCCCAGGTGCCGCCGGCCACGCCGTCGATTTTGGCGGCGATGCGACGGGTGACCTGGTTGCCGATCGGGATCCATGTAGGGTTCGGCTCGCCGTGTCCCTGCTTGCTCGAGTACCAGCGGATACCCAGCTTCCCGCGCTTGGTGAACGTGGTGATCGAGTTGTCCAGGTGCTGCATGACCAGCGCGATCACGGTGCGCTCGCTCCATTGCCGGGGATTGAGCATCCGGATGGTGCCGCGCGGATCCTGACTGGCGGTCTGCAGCAACTGCCTCCAGCGCGGCACATCGGTGCCCTGCGGACCGGAGCCGTCGGTCATCAAGGTCTGCAGCAGCCCCATCGCGTTGGAGCCTTTGCCGTAGCGCACGGGTTCGATGTGGGTGTCGGCCGTCGGGTGAATCGACGACGTGATCGCCACGCCGTGGGTCAGGTCCAGGTCCGGATTGACCTTCAAGGTGGCGGCCCCGACGATCGATTCTGAGTTGGTGCGGGTAAGGACACCCAATCGCTTCGAGAGACCAGGGAGCCGACCCCTATCCCGCATCTTGAACAGCAGATGCTGGGTCCCCCAGGTGCCCGCGGCCAGCACCAGCTGCGTTGCGGTGAAGGTGCGCCGATCCCGGCGCAGCCAACTGCCGGTTCGCACTGTGCGGACCTCCCACAACCCGTCGGACCGCCGCTCAAACCCCTTCACCGTGGTCATCGGAATCACTTGCGCGCCAGCTGATTCCGCGAGGCCAAGGTAGTTTTTCACCAGGGTGTTCTTGGCACCGTGGCGACAGCCCGTCATACAGCAGCCGCATTCCAGGCAGCCGGTGCGCGCCGGCCCGGCACCGCCGAAGTAGGGATCGGGCACGGTCTTGCCGGGCGTCTTGGTGCCGTCGGGGCCGAAGAACACTCCAACCGGGGTCGGCACCCAGGTGTCGCCAAACCCCATCTCGTCGGCGACCTCCTTGACGATGCGGTCGGCGTCGGTGAAGGTCGGGTTTTGCACCACCCCGAGCATCCGCTGCGCCTGCTGGTAGTGCGGCATCAGCTCGCCACGCCAGTCGGTGATGTGTGACCACTGCTGGTCGGCGAAGAACGGCTCCGGCGGCACGTACAACGTGTTGGCGTAGTTGAGGGAGCCCCCGCCCACCCCGGCGCCGGCCAGGATCATCACGTTGCGCAGCGGGTGGATACGTTGAATGCCATAGCAGCCCAACCTCGGCGCCCAGAGAAACTTGCGCAGGTCCCACGACGTCTTGGCGAACTCCTCGTCGGAGAACCGGCGGCCGGCCTCCAGCACGCCGACCCGGTAGCCCTTTTCCGTCAGCCGCAGCGCGGTGACGCTGCCCCCGAAACCCGATCCAATAATCAGGACGTCGTAATCCGGCTTCATCGCTGCAGTATGACCCCCTTTACATCGGGCCAGTTAATCAGTCTCTCAGGTGGCGTCAGCCCCCAACGGTCAGGCCGACCTTCTGGAACTCCTTGAGGTCGCAATACCCGGCCTTGGCCATCGATCGGCGTAGCCCACCGACCAGATTCAGGCCGCCGAACGGGTCGTCCGACGGCCCGCCCAGCACCCGCGCCAGCGGCGGCCGCTCGCCGACCGCGATCTGCAGCAACGCCCCCCGCGGCAACGACGGGTGCGCCGCCGCGGCCGGCCAGAACCATCCCTCGCCGAGCGCCTCGGCCGATTCGGCTAACGGGGTACCCAGCACCACCGCGTCGGCGCCGCAGGCGATGGCCTTGGCCAACTCGCCGGAAGTGTGGATGTCGCCGTCGGCCAACACGTGCACGTAGCGGCCGCCCGTCTCGTCGAGGTAGTCGCGCCGCGCGGCGGCAGCGTCGGCGATCGCGGTCGCCATCGGCACGCTGATGCCCAGCACCTCGTCGGTCGTCGTCACCCCCTGGGTGGAGCCGTAGCCAACGATGACGCCGGCGGCGCCGGTGCGCATCAGATGCAGCGCGGTGCGGTGGTCGAGCACCCCGCCGGCGACGACCGGTATGTCGAGCTCGGAGATGAAGGTCTTCAGGTTGAGCGGCTCGCCGTCGCTGGCGACGCGCTCGGCGGAGACGATGGTCCCCTGGATGACCAGCAAGTCAATACCGGCCGCAACCAGTACCGGTGTCAGCCACTGGGCGTTTTGCGGGCTCACCCGCACCGCGGTGGTCACCCCGGCCTCGCGGATGCGAGCCACCGCGGCACCCAACAGGTCGGGATTTAGCGGTGCCGCGTGCAGCTCCTGCAGCAACCGGATCGCCGTCGACGGTTCGGGGTCGGCCGCTGCAGCTTCCAAGAGTTGGGCGATTTTTGCCTCGACATCGAGGTGGCGGCCGATCAGCCCCTCGCCGTTGAGCACGCCCAGCCCGCCCAGCCGGCCGAGCTCGATCGCGAACTCCGGGGACACCAGGGCATCGGTGGGGTGTGCCACCACCGGGATCTCGAACCGGTAGGCGTCCAGCTGCCAGGCCGTGGAGACGTCCTTCGACGAGCGGGTGCGCCGCGACGGCACGATGCTAATCTCGCTGAGTTCATAGGTGCGGCGGGCGGTGCGGCCCATGCCGATCTCGACCATCTAGATATCCAGGTCGCCGTTAGCGCGCGTAGTAGTTGGGCGCCTCGACGGTCATCGCGACGTCGTGGGGATGACTCTCCTTGAGGCCCGCGGGTGTGATCCGGACGAATTGCGCCTGCTGTAGCACCTCGATGGTGGGCGACCCGGTGTAGCCCATCGCGGCGCGCAGGCCACCGGTCAACTGGTGGATCACCGACGACAGCGGACCACGGAACGGCACCCGCCCCTCGATCCCTTCCGGCACCAGTTTGTCTTCCGACAGCGCGTCGTCGGCGAAGTAGCGATCCTTGGAATACGACGTCGCCCCCCCACGCCCTCGCATGGCACCCAGTGATCCCATGCCGCGATAACTCTTGTACTGCTTGCCGTTCACGAAGATCAGCTCACCGGGCGCCTCGGCTGTGCCGGCCAGCAGCGAGCCCAGCATGGCCGTCGACGCACCGGCGGCCAGCGCCTTGGCGATGTCGCCGGAGTACTGCAGTCCGCCGTCGGCGATCACCGGCACGCCAGCAGGACGACAAGCCGCTACAGCTTCCAAGATCGCCGTGATCTGCGGCGCGCCCACCCCGGCCACCACCCTCGTCGTGCAGATCGACCCCGGCCCCACGCCGACTTTCACCGCGTCGGCTCCGGCGTCGACCAGGGCCGCGGCCGCAGACCTGGTGGCGACGTTGCCGCCTACCACCTCAACCCGGTCGCCGACTTCGGACTTGAGTTTGCCCACCATGTCGAGCACCAACCGGTTGTGCGCGTGCGCGGTGTCCACGACCAGCACGTCGACCCCGGCGTCGACCAACATCATGGCGCGCACCCAGGCATCGCCGCCGACGCCGACGGCCGCCCCCACCAGCAGCCGGCCGTCGCTGTCCTTGGTGGCCAGCGGGTGTTGCTCGGTCTTGACGAAGTCCTTGACGGTGATCAGCCCGGTCAGCCGGCCGCGGCCGTCGACCACGGGCAGCTTCTCGATCTTGTTGCGGCGCAACAGGCCCAGCGCCGCGGACGCACTGACACCCTCTTGAGCGGTGATCAGCGGGGCTTTGGTCATCACCTCGGCGACCTGCTTGGACTGGTCGACCTCAAACCGCATGTCACGGTTGGTGATGATGCCCACCAGCGCACCGTCGTCGTCGACCACCGGCAACCCGGAGATCCGGAACCGGGCGCACAGCGCATCGACCTGGGCCAAGGTGTTGTCCGGCCGGCAGGTGACGGGATCGGTGACCATGCCGGCCTCGGATCGCTTCACCATCTCGACCTGGCCGGCTTGCTCGGCAACGGGCAGGTTGCGGTGCAACACCCCCATGCCACCCGCCCGTGCCATCGCGATGGCCATACGCGACTCGGTGACGGTGTCCATCGCCGAGCTGACCAGTGGCACCTTGAGCCTGATCTTCTTGGTGAGCTGGCTGGAGGTATCCGCGGTGGCGGGCACCACGTCGGAAGCCGCCGGCAACAACAAGACGTCGTCGAATGTCAGCCCCAGCATCGCCACCTTGTGCGGGTCGTCGCCGCCGGTGGGCACCGGGTCAGTAGTCAGGCCGCCCATGCGAACGTACGGGCTGACCACCAGGTCGGAGCTGTCTTCCAGGCCGGACATGCCACGGGACATCGGTGGGGCCCTCCATACGCATGTTTTCAGTGAGAAGCCCATCCTATCGGCTCGTAACCGCCCGGTGACGATGCGCGCCGCAGCGCTGGCCGAGAAGAACCGGACAATCACACCGCGACGAGGCTGCGCCAGCGTGTGGTCAGCCCGACACGAAGCGAGAACTCAATTTCTGGCGTTATCACCGCGTGCTTGCGTAGTGTAGAGGGGTGCGCGACCACCTGCCGCCGGGTTTGCCGCCCGATCCGTTTGCCGACGACCCCTGTGACCCGTCGGCCGCACTGGAGGCAGTCGAGCCTGGCCAGCCCCTCGATCAACAAGAGCGGATGGCCGTCGAGGCCGACTTGGCCGATCTGGCCGTATACGAAGCTCTGTTGGCGCACAAGGGAATTCGTGGACTTGTAGTGTGCTGCGACGAGTGCCAGCAAGACCACTATCACGACTGGGACATGCTGCGTTCCAATCTGTTGCAACTGCTTATCGACGGCACCGTCCGCCCGCACGAGCCGGCCTACGATCCCGAACCGGACTCCTACGTCACCTGGGATTACTGCCGGGGATATGCCGATGCTTCGCTCAACGAGGCAGCACCAGACGCGGACAGGTTCCGCCGCCGCTGATCGCGCTCGCTAGTGCGTCGGACTCACCGGCGTTTCCGGTGCTGGCTGCCCCGCCGGATTCGTCGCCTCGTCGGCGGGTTCCAACGAGGGGTCAATTGAGCCCGGCTCGGGTTTTGATGACGGCGTGCTGGGGCTGGCTGCCACCGTGGACGTGGAGTTCGGCATGGGGCTCTCCGAGACGCCTGCCGACATCGACGGTTCAGCTGCCGATGCAGGCGTCGGGGGGGTCGGCGGCTCGACGACTGGAGCCAGCGGAGTCCACGAGTTTCCCACCGAACCCGGAGCCGCAGGGTTGGACGGCGAGCCGGGCCGCAGCGTGGCGTTCGGGTCGCGCGTCTCCACCTTGGTATTCAGCAGGTTCACCTCGTTGATCAGGTCCTGCCGGCGGCTACCGTCAGTCACGGCCTGCACGGTGCTGCTGACCTCAGCCAGCTCATCCTGCGCCTCGGCCCATTGGCCTTGGGCAATCATTTGCTCGACCTTCGCCAGATTGGCCTTGGCCGACAGCACGATCTGATCGTCGCTGACCCGCGATCGGTTGAACATCATCGCGTGCAGGCCGTACAACAGGTCCCCGGGGCGAGCATCGGCCACCACGGCGCCGAACCCGCTCAGCACCAACAGCGCCGCGGCCACCGACCCGACGGCCGCCAGGCTGCGACGAGCCCGTCGCCGTTGCGCTACCCCGGCGCGCAACGCGGCGACGGCCTCGTCCTGTGAAACCAGGGCACTGGCCGGCGGCCACCTCAAGTCGTCGCGCCACTGTCCGAGCAGGGCGGCCAACGCGTCATCGCGAGGATCCGCGAAGTCAACCTCCTCCCGTTCGGCGAGTGCGTCGAGCAGCAGATCGGTGCGGGCCAGCTCATCCAATGGCGGCCGATCGCCAAGGGGATTACCAAATTCACGCATAGTCACCTGCCGCAACAATCTCGTCCTTCAGCCGCTGAAGTGCACGGTGTTGGGCCACCCGGACCGCCCCCGTGGTGCTGCCGACGGCGGCGGCGGTCTCTTCCGCGGACAGGCCGACGACAACACGCAGAATGAGGATCTCGCGTTGCTTGGCCGGCAAGATCTCAAGCAATTCGTTCATCCGGGTGACCGAATCGGCCTCGATGGCCATCTGCTCCGGGCCGGCGTCGGCTGACCAGCGCTCAGGAAGCGTTTCGGCGGGATAGGCCCGGTCACGGCCGGCTGCCCGATGGGCGTCGGCAACCTTGTGCGCCGCGATGCCGTACAGAAACGCCAGGAATGGCCGGCCGCGGTCCCGATAGCGCGGCAGCGCCGTTATGGTGGCCAAGCACACCTCCTGTGCCACGTCATCTGCTGACAGGCCGCTCCGCTCGACCGTGCCGACTCGCGCTCGGCAATATCGCACGACGATCGGGCGGATGGTCTCCAGCACCTCCCGAAGCGCGTTCCGGTCTCCTGCCACGGCCTCCGCAACCACAGCGTCGAGACGTTCCCCTTGCATTGTCATCGACGGCGATATCTCCAACGTTACGAAGCGGACACATCCCGGGCTAACTCCCGGATCGACCATAACGGCCCAACCGCGTTTTAAGCGGTACGCCAGCATCCACCGGCGCGCCGCACCTGGCCTGCGCAAATATTGCGTATTTTGGTGAGTTCGCGCAGCTGTTGTGCTGAAAACGTGACGGTGCCGATATCGATCAGCAAGCATGCCAGCGCCCACCGCAGCGGCAAGAGCCCAAACCGGGCGGTGGCATCGAGAGCCTCTTCACCGACGGCGCGTGCTCGCGCGACGGCGCCAGCACTGCACAGCGCGGCGGCCAACACCACGTCGCTTTTGACGCGGTGGCGCGCCGACGCGACGGCCATGGCCTGCGTCAGCTCGACCGCTTCCTCGGCATGGCGGACAGCAGTTGCGCCGTCGCCGGTGGCCATCGCCAACTCGGCGGCCACCCACCGCCGACGCACCGCCAGGCGGTCCGCCACGAGCGGGGACACCACCAACGGATCCGCGCGATCTAACAATGCCCCCGCGGCGGCGAAGCGGCCGACGCCAAGCGCATCGGCCGCCAGCCCGATCAGTGCATCGGCACCAGCTTCCCGATCGGCGCCGGCCAACGCCAAGGCACGACCATCCCAGCCGCGCGCCAGCGTGTGCCAACCAAGCTGCCGCAACAACGATCCCTGCGTACTATGCGCCAGCGATGCCAACGGGCCCGCCGGCACCAGGCGTCGCAGCACCGACAGGTCGCCATAGGCGTGGGCGTAACGACCCTGCCCACCAGCGGCCACGGCGCGCAACCACAAGTGGTGCGGCGTGATCGCCGTCGGTAGCGGCCAGCTGCCCGGCTGGTTTCCGAAGGCGGCAGCGACCAACACTTGCTCAACCACCGGAGCGTGAGGAGTTTCATTCACCGTGATAGCCGTGCCTTCATCAGTAAAAAGTTGGTGGTTTCTTCGTTAACGGCATATTACTCACAGCTTTCTTTGCGCTAATTTAGGCGTACTCACAGCATGGGATGACCTGGGCAAATACCTCATCTATCCGCCCGGGATAGCATGCGGCGCAGGCGGCGAATGCGGCGCAGATGAACGCAGAGTTAATTCTCACGCAACGGTCCGATATTGCACGCCAACGGACGCCTATTGACGGAAATTCGGCAGCGCCCCTAGCGTCTATCCTTGACGGTAGTCATCGGTGACGCCACTCCACTTCAGTTGCACAACTCGCGCGTCCGCGAACCCAACCTCCACTTGGGCGTGTCGTGCAGAGAGGGAATCAGCAATGCCACAGCCGGAGCAGCTACCGGGACCCAACGCAGACATCTGGAACTGGCAATTGCAAGGCCTGTGTCGCGGCATGGACTCATCGATGTTCTTCCATCCCGACGGCGAGCGTGGCCGTGCCCGAACGCAGCGCGAACAACGCGCCAAGGAAATGTGTCGGCGCTGCCCCGTGATCGAGGCGTGCCGATCCCATGCGTTAGAGGTCGGTGAGCCCTATGGCGTTTGGGGTGGCCTGTCCGAATCCGAGCGCGACCTACTCCTCAAGGGCACCATGGGACGCACCCGCGGCATCCGCCGCACAGCTTAAGCCGCGCGAGCAGACGCTAAAGCCCCCGCACGCTCGGCGTGTCGGGGGCTTTTGCGTCTGCTGACCGGAGTTCAGTGCGCGTGCCCGTGGTGATGGTCGTGATCTTCTGCCTTGGCCGGCTTGTCGACCACGACCGTCTCGGTGGTGAGTACCATCCGGGCAACCGATGACGCGTTCAACACCGCCGACCTAGTCACCTTGACCGGGTCGATGACGCCGTCAGCGGCCAAGTCACCATAGCTCAGGGTGTTCACGTTCAGCCCATGCCCGGCGGGTAGCTCGCTGACCTTGTTGACCACCACCGAGCCGTCCAAGCCAGCGTTGGCGGCGATCCAGAACAACGGCGCGGCAAGGGCTTCGGAGAACACGTCGACACCGAGGACCTCGTCACCGGTCAGCGACGCACGCAGTTCGGTCAGCGCCTTGCGGGCCTGGTGGATGAGCGAGGCTCCCCCACCAGGGACGATGCCCTCCTCGACCGCGGCCTTGGCGGCCGCGACCGCATCCTCGACGCTTTCCTTGCGCTCCTTGAGTGCGGTCTCGGTGGCGGCACCCACCTTGATGACAGCAACCCCGCCGGCCAGTTTGGCCAGCCGCTCGCCAAGCTTTTCCCGATCCCAATCCGAATCGCTCTTGTCGATCTCGGCACGCAAGTGCTTCGCCCGGTTGGCCACCGCTTCTGCGGTGCCGCCGCCGTCGACAATGACCGTGTCGTCCTTGCTGACCACCACGCGTCGGGCCGAGCCCAGCACCTCCAAGCCCACCTCGCGCAGCACCATGCCGGCGTCGGGGTTGACCACCTGGCCACCCGTCACCACCGCCAGGTCCTCAAGGAACGCCTTACGGCGGTCACCGAAGTACGGCCCCTTGACCGCGACCGCTTTCAACGTCTTGCGAATCGCGTTGACGACCAGCGTCGCCAACGCTTCGCCCTCCACGTCTTCAGCCACGATCAGTAGTGGCTTACCCGTTCCTGCAACCTTTTCCAGCAATGGCAACAGATCGGGAAGCGAGCTGATCTTGTCTTGGTGCAGCAGGATCAACGCGTCCTCGAGCACCGCCTGCTGGTTATCGAAGTCGGTAACGAAGTATGCCGACAAGAAGCCCTTGTCGAAGCCGATACCCTCGGTGAACTCCAACTCGGTGCCCAGCGTCGAGGATTCTTCGACGCTGACCACGCCGTCGTGGCCGACCTTGCTCATCGCTTCGCCAACCAGGTCACCGATCTGCTCGTCGCGCGAGGACACCGTCGCCACCTGCGCGATGCCGGTCTTGCCGGACACCGGCGTGGCCGATGCCAGCAGCGCCTCGGATACCGCGTCGGCGGCCTTGCCGATTCCCACGCCGAGCGCGATCGGGTTGACGCCGGCGGCCACTAGCCTCAGGCCGCCCTTGATCAGTGCCTGCGCCAAGATGGTTGCGGTGGTGGTGCCGTCACCGGCCACATCGTTGGTCTTGGTGGCCACCGACTTCACCAGCTGGGCGCCCAAGTCTTCAAACGGATCTTCCAGCTCGATCTCACGTGCCACCGTGACGCCGTCGTTGGTAACCGTGGGTCCGCCAAACGCCTTGGCCAGCACCACATGCCGGCCGCGCGGCCCCAGCGTCACCCGCACGGTGTCGGCCAGCTTGTCCATGCCGACCTCCATGGCGCGACGCGCGGTTTCGTCGTATTCGATCAGCTTGCTCATCAGGCTCCTCTACGCAGGGCTAGTCCGCTAACGCATGCCGCCCCGGAAATCACCCGTGGTGAGCACGGGGATCGCCGGGGCGGAACACGCTCTACTACTTGGAAACGACGGCCAGCACGTCGCGTGCCGACAGGATCAGGTATTCCTCGCCGTTGTACTTGATCTCGGTGCCGCCGTACTTGCTGTAGATGACGGTGTCACCCTCCGCAACGTCCAGCGGGATCCGCTTCTCGCCGTCCTCGTCCCACCGGCCAGGGCCGACGGCAACGACGGTGCCCTCCTGCGGCTTCTCCTTGGCGGTGTCAGGAATGACCAGACCGGACGCGGTCGTGGTCTCGGCCTCGTTGGCCTGCACGAGAATCTTGTCCTCGAGTGGCTTGATGTTCACCTTCGCCACGATTGGAGCCCTCCACTATTTGGATCAGAGCCCGGGACGCTCGCCCGGACCGGAGTTGGCGGTCGGTCCGGGGCGTGCCCCGGAACCGTCCGAATTACCAGGTGATTCGGCATTCGTCCGCGCCCTCGCGCCGTCGTCGCGGGTGCCGACGCAGGGGTTAGCCGATTGCCATCTAGCACTCTATACATGAGAGTGCTAGCACTCAAGGGCCCCCCTTGCTTCCTGGTTGCCAGCGTGTCCGGGTACGCCAGGTGCAATGTCCGGGTCACCGCACCTGCCCCTGCATCACGGGCAGACCCGGGTCACTGGGCACGTCCAGCGGCGACGGCGGCGCTCCCGCGGCCACCAGCTGCGCGGCGAACGCCGCGATCATCGCCCCGTTGTCGGTGCATAGCCGGGGACTGGGGATCCGCAACGTCCGGCCCGCCTCGCCGCAGCGCTGTGTGGCCAGCTCTCGCAGCCGGGAGTTCGCCGCCACTCCCCCCGCGATCAGCAGCGTTGAGACGCCTAGCGCAGTGGCGGCCCGTACCGCCTTCATGGTCAACACGTCCGCGACGGCCTCCTGGAATCCGGCGGCAATGTCGGCGGTACGGAAGCCCGGGTCAGCCGCGTGGCTTTCCACATACCGCGCGACGGCCGTCTTGAGCCCGGAGAAGCTGAACGCATAGCGGTCATCGGCCGGGCCACTCATGCCGCGCGGGAAAACGATGGCGTCCCGATCACCGGTGCGCGCCAGGTCGTCGAGCGCCTTGCCACCCGGATAGCCCAATCCCAGCAACCGGGCCACCTTGTCGTAGGCCTCGCCGGCGGCGTCGTCGACGGTGCTGCCCAGCTCGATGATCGGCTCACCGAGCGAGCGAACGTGCAACAGGTGGGTATGTCCTCCGGACACCAACAACGCCACACACTCGGGCAGCGGCCCGTGTTCGTAGACGTCGGCGGCCAAGTGCCCGCCCAGATGATTCACCGCATAGAACGGCACCCCCCAAGCAGCCGAATATGCCTTGGCCGCAGCCACTCCCACCAACAGGGCGCCCGCGAGCCCGGGACCGATGGTGGCCGCGACAATGTCTGGCTGTTTCAAGCCGGCGGCCGCCAGCGCGCGGCGCATCGCGGGACCCAGTGCCTCCAGGTGCGCACGGGAGGCAATCTCGGGGACCACGCCGCCGAACCGAACATGCTCGTCGACACTGGAAGCCACCTCGTCGGCCAACAATGTCACGGTGCCATCGGGATCGAGCCGCGCGATGCCGACACCGGTTTCATCGCAGGAGGTTTCGATGCCCAAGACTGTCGTCATGACGGGTCCCCCGAATCCCTACGCATCGTGTACGCGTCGGCGCCGCTGACCCGGTAATATCGCCGGCGCAAGCCGACCCGCTGGAATCCCACGCTGCGATACAGCGCAAGAGCGGCGTCATTATCGGTGCGGACCTCCAGGTAGACCACACCACCCCTGGCAAAGTCCAGCAGTTCGCGCAGCAACCGACGGCCGATGCCCCGCCCCTGGTAGGCCGGGTCCACGCCGATGGTGTGCACCTCGTACTCGAACGGCGGTGTTCGGCCCAACCGCGAGATTCCGGCGTAACCGACCAGCGTGCCACCGCTGCGCGCACCCACATAGTGGTTGTGCGGGCTGGCCAGTTCGCGGTTGAACGCCGCCGGCGGCCAGGGATCGTCACCGACGAACAGCTGGGCCTCCAGCTCGGCGCACCGCTGGGCGTCCGCGCGCGTCAGCGCGCCGATGGTGACGGGCTCGGTGTCGGCCGTCACGTGCAAACCGCCAGCGGCTTGGCATCCGGCCGGCGAAGATACAGCGGCACTAACGGCGCCGGCTTGTCGGCCCAGTTCACCGCGGCTACCAGACCCGCCGGCGACGGGCGGCTGGGCTCAACGCAGGGGAGCGCGAACAGCGCCGCGTGCTCCGGCGCACCGGCGACCGCCAATGCCGGGCCGGGATCGACGTCGGCCGCGGCATTAACGGCTGGTCCGACCGTACGAATCCCGTCGCAGTAGCGTGCCCAGTAGACCTCACGCCGGCGTGCATCGGTGACCACCAGCGTGTCACCGATGGTTTGCCCGCCGATGGCGTCCAGGCTGCACACGCCATACACCGGGATGCCCAGTGCGTGCCCGTACGCGGCGGCGGAGGCCATGCCTGCGCGCAGCCCGGTGAACGGGCCCGGACCGCAGCCCACCACGACGGCGTCCAGGTCGGCCATTGTGAGCGCGGCATCGGCAAGCGCAGCCAGCACGTTGGGAGTCAGCCGTTCCGCGTGCGCTCGGGCGTCGACGGTGACCCTCTCGCCCAGCACAACCAGATCATGACGCCGCACGATACCCGCCGTGACCGCCGGTGTAGCGGTGTCGATGGCCAAGACGGTGCTTATTTGCACGCGGCTCATGACCGGCCCCACGACCAAGTCGCGATCCTGGTGTCGGAGTGGCTAACCCGCTCCAGGCGGACGTCGAGGTGGCGCTGCGAGAGCCGCTCGGCCAGGCCCTCGCCCCACTCCACCACGACGACGGCGTCTTCAAGATCGGTGTCGAGGTCCAGTGAGTCCAGCTCACTCAGCAGGTCGGCGCTGTTGTGGTCCAGCAGTCGGTAGACGTCGACGTGGACCATCGCCGGCGTGCCCGGCCGCCGCGGCCGGTGCATTCGCGCCAGCACGAACGTCGGCGATGTGATCGGCCCCTCGACATCCATCGCCATGGCAATACCCTTGGCCAGCACCGTCTTTCCCGCACCGAGCGGACCGGAGAGCACCACCACGTCGCCAGCGCACAGCTGCTCACCCAGCCGGGACCCCAGCGTTAGGGTGTCCTCGACGCGCGGCAGCGTCGCCGTGCCGCCGCCCGTAAGCCCAGCCCTGGCTTTCGGTCGTCTGCGGATACCCTCACGGCTCAACGGTTTTCAGCCTCGCGATAGGTCCTGGTGATACGTCCTCGCGGGCTGGTGACCACTTCGTAGTGGATGGTGCCGACAAGATCGGCCCAGTCCTGAGCCGTGGGCTCACCCCGGATGCCCGGCCCGAACAAAATCGCCTCGTCGCCTTCGGCCACATCAAGCGGCCCGGGGCCCAGGTCGACCATGAACTGGTCCATGCAGATCCGCCCCACACCGGGGCATCGTCTGCCGTTGATCAGCACCTCCAGCCGCCCGCCCAGCGACCGGAACACGCCGTCTGCGTAACCGATCGGCAGCAGCGCCAGATTGGTGTCGCGTGGCGCGATCCATGTGTGCCCATACGACACGCCCTCCCCCGCACGAATCGATTTCACCAGCGCAACAGCACATTTCACGGTCATCGCCGGCACCAGCCCCATGTCACCGAGGGCGGGTACCGGGCTTAGCCCATACACCGCGATGCCCGGCCGCACCAGGTCGAACGTCAGGTCGGGGCGCGCCATAGTTGCTGATGAGTTCGATAGATGCGCCACCTCGAACCGCACCCCTTGTTCGCGGGCCTGCGCCAGAAAGGCGGTAAACCGTTGGGCCTGAACATCGTTGATGGAATCGTCAGGCTTGTCGGCGTAAACCATATGCGACATCAGCCCCCGCAGCCGGACGGCGTCCTCGGCCATGGCTTGGCGTAACGCGGTCAGCATGGCCGGGAATTGTGCCGGTCCCACGCCATTGCGGTTCAGCCCGGTATCCACCTTGACGGTCACCGTCGCCGTCCGGCCGGTCCGGCGCACCGCGTGCAACAGTTCGTCGAGTTGGCGCAGCGAGGACACCGCGACCTGCACGTCGGCCAGCAGCGCGGGCCCGAAGTCGATGCCGGGCGGATGCAGCCAGGCCAGCACCGGTGCGGTAATGCCATCAGCGCGCAGCGCTAGCGCCTCGTCGACGGTGGCGACGCCGAGTTCGGCCGCACCGGCTCCCAGGGCGGTTTGGGCGACGCGCGTAGCACCGTGACCGTAGCCGTCGGCCTTGACCACCGCCATCAGCTGCGCGTGGCCGGCGTGCTCACGCAGCACCCGCACGTTGTGTTCAATAGCGCCCAGATCCACCATGGCCTCGGCGAGGAGGCCAGGTGTCTGGGATATCGGTGTCATGGCCAACGAAGTCGTGCCCCGCCCATCTGTCGTGTCGTTTGGCTTTCCGACATTCTCCCAGAACCGTTTCACTGAGCAGTATTCCGGCCTGTGCCCGATTGCCCCGGGTCGCGGTGCTGGGCTGCAGCCGTGTCGGCGTGACTGTCCTGTGGCTCGGTGGTTGGTTGCCGATCACCCGGTGTTTGGCTCAGATTGCCGGTGCCGCATGATGGTTGGCGTCAATAGAGTGCGGATCGGCCGGCATGAATTGACGGGAGCGTAGCTTGACCGCGGCCCATCACCCGTGGCAGGAAACAGTTGCAGTGTGTACTATTCGCCCTAGACTGCCGCAGTTCCGGGGGAAGTGAACCTATTGCGCCCGTGCATCACTGCACGGGTATGGGCTTTGGCGGTCGCTTCGCACCATCAACGCCGACAGTGCGGACAGCGCAAACCGACGGCACACCCCTTGCACGGATGTGGGGTGTTTTTGAGATGGAGCGAAAGTAGGCGTGTCTTTTATTTTCACAACCCCCCAGGCATTGGACAACGCGGCTAAGTCCGTGTCGGGGATTCACGATTTGTGGCGCAAAGGACGCTAAGGCATCGATCCCGGTGGTCAACGCTATTTGAGCCCCCCGCTTCCGACCCGGTGTCGAATAGGGATGAGGCCGCTCCTCCGCCAGCACATGAGGCAGTATCACCAGATCAGCTTTCCGGCCATAGAGCATCGTCACCGGGTTAGGCATGGTTTAGGCAGCGCTTAGCTGAGAACGCCGAGGCGTGTCGGCTCGCCGAGGCCCAAAACAGCACAACCTTGCACTGATCTAGCTGAAGACCAAACCGGCACAGCAGACATTGCCATACGCGACAACAGCCGTCATCAACCGAAAGGAGCAAAGAACAAACAGATGCATCCAATGATACCAGCGGAGTATATCTCCAACATAATATATGAAGGTCCGGGTGCTGACTCATTGTCTGCCGCCGCCGAGCAATTGCGACTAATGTATAACTCAGCTAACATGGCGGCTAAGTCGCTCACCGACAGGCTCGGCGAGCTGCAGGAGAACTGGAAAGGTAGTTCGTCGGACTTGTTGGCCGACGCGGCTGGGCGGTATCTCGACTGGCTGACTAAACACTCTCGTCAAATTCTGGAAACCGCCTACGTGATCGACTTCCTCGCATACGTCTATGAGGAGACACGTCACAAGGTGGTACCCCCGGCGACTATCGCCAACAACCGCGAGGAGAGGCGCAGGCTGATCGCGAGCAACGTGGCCGGGGTAAACGCTCCGGCAATCGCAGACCTCGATGCACAATACGACCAGTACCGGGCCCGCAATGTCGCTGTAATGAACGCCTATGTAAGTTGGACCCGATCTGCGCTATCGGATCTGCCCCGGTGGCGGGAACCGCCGCAGATCTACAGGGGCGGGTAGGTCCAAGAGGCCGGCGCGGTCTTGCAGGCCAGCAACAATGCCACGGTCGACCAGGCCCATCGCTTCCGGGCCCGCACGACACACCGCGGTTTCAGATGAATCAGGCGTTTCACACCATGGTGAATATGCTGCTGATCCGTTTACACGTCAGGTTCGACTGATCTAGCTTCAGGTTCGACTGATCTAGCTGAAAACCAAACCGGCACAGCGACATTACCATACCTGACAACAGCCGTCACCAACCGAAAGGAGCAAAGAACAAGCAGATGCATCTAATGATACCCGCGGAGTATATCTCCAACGTAATATATGAAGGTCCGCGTGCTGACTCATTGTATGCCGCCGACCAGCGATTGCGACAATTAGCTGACTCAGTTAGAACGACTGCCGAGTCGCTCAACACCACGCTCGACGAGCTGCACGAGAACTGGAAAGGTAGTTCATCGGAATGGATGGCCGACGCGGCTTTGCGGTATCTCGACTGGCTGTCTAAACACTCCCGTCAGATTTTGCGAACCGCCCGCGTGATCGAATCCCTCGTAATGGCCTATGAGGAGACACTTCTGAGGGTGGTACCCCCGGCGACTATCGCCAACAACCGCGAGGAGGTGCGCAGGCTGATCGCGAGCAACGTGGCCGGGGTAAACACTCCAGCAATCGCAGACCTCGAGGCACAATACGAGCAGTACCGGGCCGAAAATATCCAAGCAATGGACCGCTATCTAAGTTGGACCCGATTTGCGCTATCGAAGCTGCCCCGATGGCGGGAGCCGCCGCAGATCCACAGGAGCGGGTAGGTCCAAGAGGCCGGCGCGGTCTTGCAGGCCAGCAACAATGCCGCGGTCGACCAGGCCCATCGCTTCGCTGCTCGCACGACACACCGCGGTTTCAGATGAATCAGGCGTTTCACACCATGGTGAACATGTTGCTGACGTGTTTTGCATGTCAGGAGAAACCGAGATGACGATCAACAACCAGGTGAGCGACGCTGACACCCACGGCGCCACCACCGGCGCCCCTGTCGACCGCCACGTAATTCCCCAGGGGTTGGCGTCACGTAATTCCCCAGGTGTGTGCCTCAGTGGTAGGTCTTAGCGGCCCGTGTGGGCGTTGTCTAGCTGGTGGTGCGGCCGGGTCTCTTGCGGGGTCGGTAGCTGGGTCCGTCCATGAGGATTTGGTGGCTGGTGTTGATGAGCCGATCCAGGAGTGATTCGGCGACGACGGGGTTGGGGAACAGGCCGTACCAGTTATTCGGTGCGCGGTTGCTGGTCAAGATCAGCGGTTTGCCAGTGATGGCGCGGTCGCTGATGAGCTCGTAGAGGTCATCAGCGTGCATGGCGGTGTGCTCACGCATCGCGAAGTCGTCCAGAATGAGCACGAGCGGCTTGGTGTATTCGCGGATGCGTTGGCCCCAGGATCGGTCGGCGTGCCCGCCGGCGAGGTCGGAGAGCATGCGGGAGGTTTTGGCGAAGCGCACGTCGCCGCCGCGGCGGGCCACGGCGTGGACAAGTGCTTGTGCTACATGGGTTTTTCCGACGCCGACCGGGCCGTGGAGGATGACCGATTCGCCGGCATCCAGCCAGCGCAGCGCGGCCAGATCGCGCAACATCGCACCGGGCAGTTTCGGGTTGGCAGTGAAGTCGAAGTCTTCGAAGGTGGCTTGGGCTTCGAACTTGGCGCGGCGTAATCGTCGTGTCAGGGCGGCGGACTCGCGGCGGGCGATCTCGTCTTCACGCAACGCTTGCAGGAATTCCAGATGCCCCAGGTCGCCGTTGCGGGTTTGGGCCAGGCGGGCGTCGAGGGTGTCGAGCATGCCGGACAGTTTCAGGGTACGTAGCGCATTACGCAGCGCCGGATCACAGATAGACATGGATGCTTCTCCTTGAGAATAGCGATGTGGATTGTGTCGGGATGGTTCGGGATTCCGCTGTGAGATCAGGCGACGGGGTGTGTCGGTGCCGAACTGTTCAGGGCCGCGCAGGAACGCCCCAGCGGTGCTTGCCGGACTACTGGTGGTCGGCTCGTTGGCGGCGCGTTCGGTGCCGGCAACAAGGATGCCCTTGATGGTGCGATAGCTCGGGTCGCCGACCTCGATGGCGCGGGCGCAGGCGGCCTCCAGCCGGTCGCAGCCGTGTTTGTCGCGTAGCCCGAGCACGCCTTGGGCCGACCGTAGGTGGTGGATGGCGTTGTCGCGCATGAATTCGGCGATCACTTGCTGGCAGGCTGGGCCGACCAGTTCGGCGGTGTGTCGACACCAGGTCGGGGTGCGCATGTGGAAGGCGATCTTCTCCGGTGGGTAGTGGGAGAAGTCGGTGGAGCGCCCGCTGGGTCGGCGCACATGGGTGGCCACCACATCGTTGCCGGCGAAGATCTGCACCACATCACCGGCGGTGCGCGCGTGCAGGCGTTGCCCGATCAGCCGCCACGGCACGGAATAGAGTGCCTTGCCAACTTTGAGGTGCGTGTCCACCCCGACGGTGCCGATCGACCAGCTGGTGAGTTCAAATGCCCTGGGCGGCAATGCGATCAACGCTTGTTGCTCCACAGCTTCGAACACCCGCAGGGGTTGGGCGCCCTCCAAGGCACGTAAGTACCGAAGCCCGGCCACTTCGGTGCTCCAGGTGACCGCCGCCTGCTGCATCTGGGCCAGCGAATCGAACTCGCGGCCTTTCCAAAACGAGTCCCGCACATAGGTCATCGGCCGCTCCACGCGGGGTTTATCTTTGGGTTTTCTGGCGCGGGCCGGGTCGACCAGCGTGGCGTAGTGGCTGGCCAGCTCGGCGTAGGAGCGGTTGATCTGCGGGTCGTACAGGTCGGGCTTGTCCACCCCGGTCCTGAGGTTGTCACACACTAGCCGCGCCGGCACCCCGTCGAAGAATTCGAATGCGGCGACATGGCAAGCACACCAAGCGGTTTGGTCCATTCGGATGACCGGACGCACGAACAGGTGTCGGGAGAACGCCAGCACCATCACGAACGCCCACACCGCGACCCGGCGCGCGGTGGCCGGGTCGAACCACATGCCCAGCCGCCCGTAATCGATCTGCGCCTCACTACCCGCATCGACCGGTCCGCGCGGCACCGTGACTCTCTCGCGGGCCACCTCCTCGGCGAAATGCGTTGCGATCCAACGCCTCACCGACGACTCCGACGCCGCCACCCCGTGGTCGTCACGCAGCCGTTGGGCTATCGTGGCCACCGTGACATCGGCATCCAGCCAGTCCTTGATCCGATCATGATGCGGCGCGATCAGCGGCCACGTCGACGCCCGCGCCGCCGGATCATTCAGGAAACCACCCGCCGATCAACTCCGCCCACTGCTCGGCGCTCAGCGGCTCCCCACCGGGCTCGATACCGGCGGCGATCGCCGGCGCCGTATATTTGCGGACCGTCTTGCGATCGATGCCCAGCGACTCCGATAACCGGACCTGAGAGCGGCCCGCGTGCCAGTGGGTCAACAACTCGACCAAATCGAGCATCAAGATACTTCTCCTCGCCATCAGCGCCCTTCCATCCGTCAGCCGACGGATGCAGAGCGAACCTTGCAGCAAGGCCCACACCGGGCAGACACACCGCCCATGGTGGGGAATTACGTGACAGCCGGGGTGGGGAATTACGTGACGGACAACCCCTCAAACCTGGGGAAATACGTGACCGCTGACACACAGGTATTGACAATTGCTCATTCAGGCTCAAATTGCCTGTGCCGCATGATGGTTGGCGTTAAAGCGTGAGGACCTGCCGGATGAATTGACGGGAGCGTAGCTGTGACCGCGGTCCCGTCACCCGTGGCAGGAAACAGTTGCAGTGTGTACTATCCGCCCTAGACTGCCGCAGTTCCGGGGGAAGTGAACCTATTGCGCCCGTGCATCACTGCACGGGTATGGGCTTTGGCAGTCGCTTCGCACCATCAACACCGACAGTGCGACAGCACAAACCGACGGCACACCCCTTGCACGGATGCGGGGTGTCTTTGAGAGGGAGCGAAGTAGCCGTGTCTTTTATCTTCACAACCCCCCAGGCACTGGACAACGCGGCTAAGTCCGTGTCGGGGATTCACGATTTGTGGCTCGCGGACAGCAAGACAGCGATCACGGTGGTCAACGCTATTGTGCCCCCCGCTGCCGACCCGGTGTCGAATAGGATGGTGGGGCGCATCCTCGAGCACATGGCGCAGTATCAACAGATCAGCTCTCAAGCCCTAGAGTATCTTCGCGGGTTTAGCCAGGGCTTAGCCGAGAACGCCGAGGCGTATCGGCTCGCCGAAGCCCAAAACAGCACAACCTTCGACTGATCTAGCTAAACACCAAACCAGCACAGCAGACAATGCCATACGCGACAACAACCGTCACCAACCGAAAGGAGCACGGAACAAACAGATGCCTTTCACATTGACACCAGCGCACCAGATCTCCTACCAAATGTATGCCGGCCCCGGTGCTGACTCAATGCGCGCAGCCTCCCAGCAGTTACGAGAATTGGCTTTCTCAGCTGATACGACGGCCGACTCGCTCAACGACACGCTCTTCGACCTAGATGATACCTGGATAGGTGGGTCGTCGGCGTTCATGACCGACGCGGCTTTGCGTTATCTCAAATGGCTGTCTAAACACTCCAAACGGCTTTGGCAAACCGCCAACACCATCCACCACCTCGCGAACACCTATGAGGATATACGTCAGCGGGTGGTACCCCCGGCGGCCATCGAAGACAACCGCGAGGAGGTGCGCAGGCTGATCGCGAGCGACATAACCGGGGAAAACGCTCCGGCAATCGCAGAACTCGACGAACAATATCAGTCGTACGGGGACACCAATGTGCAAGCAATGAACCTCTATGCAGAGCGCGCGCAGACTCTGCTATCGCAGCTGCCCCGGTGGCAGGAGCCGCCGCAGATCCACCAGAGGGGTAGGGGCGGGTAGGTCCCGGAGGCTGGCGCGGTCTTGCGCCCACCAGATGAATCAGGCGTTTCACATGATGCTGACCTGTTTTGCACGTCAGGAGAAACCGAGATGACGATCAACAACCAGTTTGACGACGCCGACACCCACGGCGCCACCAGTGACTTTTGGTGCGACGCCGAGTGGGCGGGCCTGCGCGGTCCGGTGGCCGCCGGCTTGGGCCGGGCAGCCTTGGTCGGCTACTTGTCGGTGCCACAGGGCTGGACCGAGGCCAACCAGGCCAACCTGGCCGCAGGGACCGAAGCCGAGCCAAACCAGGCGTTGGGCTGGCTGCCGATGCAGGACATCGACGCCGCCGCGGAGGCCGCGGCCCAGCCAAGCCACGCGTTGGGCTGGCTGCCGATCGAGGAAATCGACGCCGCCGCAAGCGATGACGGCGAGGTCAGCAGCTCACCCCAGCTCCCACCACGGCCTTTTATGATGCCCCACACCCCATCGGGCGGATAGCGGCTACCGGCCCTCAACGGCCGGCATCACCCGCTGCAGCCGCAGTCGCTGGGAGCCGCGGCGCCCCGGGTGATGGTGGCCACAACGTCGTGCAGTTCGGCAGGTAGCGGGTCGGCAGCGGTGCGGGTCTGGTTTCCTGAGCGGATGGTCACGGTGCGGTAGCGGTGTAGGGTTTGAACGAATGTCTTGATGGCCCAATCGGTTTGGTGTTCGACCCAGTGGCTACCGGCCAGGGCGGCAAACCACGATGCTCCGATGGGCCTCGATCGACTGGCGTTTGTGGTGATAGATCGCCCGGACCTACAGGTCGTGCGTGGACATCGGCAAGCTCAACTCGATGCGCCACAGCCGAGAAGGCCGTCGCCGGCGAGGTCTTCGTTAAACGCAACCGGTTCATCGCGCTCACCGGCGACACCAAAACCATCAACCGCGTCCCTGGTAGGAAACAGTTGCAGTGTGTACTATCCGCCCTAGACTGCCACCGTTCCGGGGGAAGTTAACCTATTGCGCCCGTGCATCACTGCACGGGTATGGGCTTTGGCAGTCGCTTCGCACCATCAACGCCGACAGTGCGACAGCGCACACCGACGGTACATGGCTAGACCCCTTGTGCGCGGGGTTTGTTTGAGAGGGAGCGAAGTAGGCGTGTCTTTGGATATGCACAACCCCCCAGGCACTGGACACAGCGGCTTAGCTCAGGCCACCGAGTGTCTCCGCCGGTTTGGGCAGGGGCCAAGGCCAGGGCAGGCAGGGGCCCCGGCCCAGCAACGCGCCGGCGCTACCTGACTGCTCTCGCGCGCCTCGCAGGAAACAGTTGCAGAGGGTACTATCTGCCCTAGACTGCCGCAGTTCCGGGGGAAGTGAACCTATTGCGCCCGTGCATCACTGCACGGGTATGGGCTTTGGCGGTCGCTTCGCACCATCAACGCCGACAGTGCGGACAGCGCAAACCGACGGCACACCCCTTGCACGGATGTGGGGTGTTTTTGAGATGGAGCGAAAGTAGGCGTGTCTTTTATTTTCACAACCCCCCAGGCATTGGACAACGCGGCTAAGTCCGTGTCGGGGATTCACGATTTGTGGCGCAAAGGACGCTAAGGCATCGATCCCGGTGGTCAACGCTATTTGAGCCCCCCGCTTCCGACCCGGTGTCGAATAGGGATGAGGCCGCTCCTCCGCCAGCACATGAGGCAGTATCACCAGATCAGCTTTCCGGCCATAGAGCATCGTCACCGGGTTAGGCATGGTTTAGGCAGCGCTTAGCTGAGAACGCCGAGGCGTGTCGGCTCGCCGAGGCCCAAAACAGCACAACCTTGCACTGATCTAGCTGAAGACCAAACCGGCACAGCAGACATTGCCATACGCGACAACAGCCGTCATCAACCGAAAGGAGCAAAGAACAAACAGATGCATCCAATGATACCAGCGGAGTATATCTCCAACATAATATATGAAGGTCCGGGTGCTGACTCATTGTCTGCCGCCGCCGAGCAATTGCGACTAATGTATAACTCAGCTAACATGACGGCTAAGTCGCTCACCGACAGGCTCGGCGAGCTGCAGGAGAACTGGAAAGGTAGTTCGTCGGACTTGTTGGCCGACGCGGCTGGGCGGTATCTCGACTGGCTGACTAAACACTCTCGTCAAATTCTGGAAACCGCCTACGTGATCGACTTCCTCGCATACGTCTATGAGGAGACACGTCACAAGGTGGTACCCCCGGCGACTATCGCCAACAACCGCGAGGAGGTGCACAGGCTGATCGCGAGCAACGTGGCCGGGGTAAACACTCCAGCAATCGCAGACCTCGATGCACAATACGACCAGTACCGGGCCCAAAATATCGCTGTCATGAACGACTATCAAAGTACCGCCCGGTTTATCCTAGCGTATCTGCCCCGATGGCAGGAGCCGCCGCAGATCTACGGGGGCGGGGGCGGGTAGGTCCAGAAGGCCGGGGCGGAACCTGTCAACATTTCTGAGACACGATTTTCGGGGATTTATTGAGTCGGCTGGTCCTCCTTCGGTGGTGGGTTGATCGCGCTGAAGGCCGGTAGCGCGGGTGGCTCGGGTGGTTTGCGAACGAATCCGCTCGAGGTGGTCTCGGTAGGCGGTGTCCAGAACGGTGGCGCGGTGCCGGCGGATCTGATCGGCGCGGCCGTAGTGCACGTCGGCGGGCGTGTGCAGTCCGATGCCGGAATGCTTGTGTTCGTGGTTGTACCAGCCGAAGAACCGGTCGCAGTGCACCCGGGCCGCCTCGATCGACTCGAACCGTTTCGGGAAGTCGGGCCGGTACTTGAGGGTCTTGAACTGGGCCTCAGACAACGGGTTGTCGTTGCTGGTGTGCGGGCGTGAGTGCGACTTGGTGACACCGAGGTCGGCCAGCAGCAGTGCCACCGGTTTGGAGCTCATCGACGAGCCGCGGTCGGCGTGCAGGGTCAGCTGGTCGGCGCTGATGTGCTGGGCGGCAAGGGTTTGCGCGATCAGCCGCTCGGCCAAGACCTTCGACTCACGCGAGGCCACCATCCACCCGACCACGTAGCGGGAGAAGATGTCGAGGATCACATACAGGTAGTAATAGCTCCACTTTGCTGGGCCACGCAGCTTGGTGATATCCCACGACCACACCGAATTCGGCTGATGAGCAACCAACTCTGGCTTCACCGCAGCCGGGTGGGTGGCCTGGCGGCGGCGATCACCGGTCTGGCCGCGCTCACGCAGCAGCCGATACATCGTGGACTCGCTGCACAGGTAGATGCCCTCGTCGAGCAGCGTGGCATATACCACCGCCGGCGCCATGTCAGCGAAGCGCTGCGAGTTCAGCACCGCCAGTACGTGCTCACGTTCGGCCGCACTCAGCGCCCGCGGCTGCGCGCTCTCCCGCGGTCCCGACGGGTCGGTCACCGCCGTGCTGGTGAACGTATCCGATTGTGCCGACAACCGTTTCGAGTGGGCCCGGTAGTAGGAGGCCGGCGCACGACCGGTCGCCGCACACGCGGCCCGAACCCCGATCAACGGGATCATCTCCTCGATGGCCGTGTCGATCACGCTCAGCGCTCACTCTCGCACATCGCCGCGCTGTCGGCTCAGAGCCTCTCCAAGAGCGCGGACAGTTCCCCCTGCACACGGATCACCTCGCGTGCGGTGTCGAGCTCGGCGCGCAGCCACGCGATCTCGGCGTCAGCGGCATTGGCGCCGGCCTTGCCCGGCTTGGGGCCCCGCCGCGCCGACAGCGCCGCCAACGCCCCCCGATCACGCTGATGGCGCTATTCGGTCAGCAACGACGAATACAGGTTCTCCCGCCGCAAGATCGCACCCCTTTCCGTGCGATCGGCGCGGTCATACTCATCAAGGATCGCCAGCTTGTACTTCACGGTGAACGTACGCCGCTGCGCCCGCTCAGGCACCTGAGGATCAGGCACCTCGTCCACGGTGACCGACGAACCCCGTCGGCCAGTACCAGCCCTATTAGTCAACCTCGTTCTCTTCGTACTCGCCCTCAGGCTCAGTAAACATCTCCACTCGCAGTGTCTCACTCAAGGTTGACAGAGAGGGTCGGCGACGCGGTCCCACTGAGCGCCGACCTCCTCAGGGTCGGTGTGGGCGAAAATCGTCTTGACCGCCACGGTCACCGCCGGGGCGTGTTTGGCCGCTACCGCGGTGTACAGGTTTCGCATGAAATGCACCCGGCAACGCTGCCACGACGCCCCACTGAACTGTTGTGCCACAGCGGCTTTCAGCCCAGCATGGGCATCGGAGATCACCAGATGCACCCCGGTCAGCCCACGCGCTTTCAGTGAGGCCAAAAACTCACGCCAGAACTCGTAAGACTCGCTGTCACCCACAGCGGTGCCCAACACTTCGCGGGTGCCGTCGATGGACACCCCGGTGGCCACCACCAGAGCCTGAGACACCACGTGCGCCCCGACACGCACCTTGCAGAAGGTCGCATCGCAGAACACATACGGGAACTCGGTGTGGGTCAAGCTGCGGGTCCGAAACGCCTCGATCTCGGTGTCCAGACCGGCGCAGATGCGTGAGACCTCGGATTTAGACACCCCGGCCTGCACGCCCATCGCGGCCACCAGATCATCGACACTGCGCGTCGACACCCCGTGCACGTAGGCCTCCATGATCACCGCGTGCAACGCTTTATCGATGCGGCGGCGCCGCTCCAAAAGCGACGGGAAGAACGAACCGGCCCGCAGCTTGGGGATCTGCACCTCGATATCGCCGGCCGTGGTCGACACTGTCTTGGGCCGGTGCCCATTGCGGTGCACGATGCGCCCATCGGAGCGCTCGTAGCGGCCTGCACCGATCGCCTCGGTGGCTTCGGCCTCGATCAACGCCTGCAACCCGGCACGGATCAGCTCGGCAAACACCGCCGAGGCATCAGCAGCTTCACTCGCGTTACGGACCGCTCAGTTGCTTCCCCCAACGGGGCTTTCGACGCTGGGCTTCGACCCTGCCCGTTTCCAAACCAAGCGGCCAGCCTGCTACCGGGCCTCCTGACAGCTACCCGGACCGGACTCCCACCGGCAGGCGACGACGAGCTTTGATCAGGTCATGACCTAAGACATCACCTCCTGATCACTGGGCGCACCGGCTGCAGTACTAGTGCGCGAAATGCTGTGCGTCGAAGTGGCCACCCGGCTTGACCTTGTCCAGGGCAGCCAACGCGGTGACCGCGTCGTCGTGCAGGGCCCGCGCCAGGTCGGCGGAGAGTCCTTCCCGAACCACGATCCGCAGCACCGCCACGTCGGTGGCGTTGTCCGGCATGGTGTAGGCGGGCACCTGCCACCCGAAGGTCCGCAGCTCATGGGAGACGTCGAACTCCGTGTACCCGCGGTCGCCGGCGAGCCGGAAGCTGACCACCGGGATCGCCGAACCATCCGAGATCACCTCGCAATGATCCACCTCGCGCAGCTGGTCACCCAGCCACCGGGCGGTGTGCGACAGCGCCTGCATCACCTTGGTATAGCCGTCGCGCCCCAGCCGCAGGAAGTTGTAGTACTGGCCCACCACCTGGTTACCGGGACGGGAGAAGTTCAGGGTGAAGGTCGGCATGTCGCCGCCGAGGTAGTTGACCCGGAAAACCAGATCCTCCGGCAGGTGCTCGGGCCCGCGCCACACGACAAACCCGACGCCGGGATAGGTCAGCCCATACTTGTGGCCGCTGACGTTGATCGACACCACGCGGGGCAGCCGAAAATCCCATACCAGGTCCGGATGCAAAAACGGCACCACAAAGCCCCCACTGGCCGCGTCGACGTGTACCGGGACGTCCACACCCCCGCCAGCCGCCAGTTTGTCCAGCGCGGCGCAGGTCTCGGCGATGGGTTCGAGTTCACCGGTATAGGTGGTGCCCAAGATCGCCACCACGCCGATGGTGTTCTCGTCGACGGCGGCGAGCACCTGCTCGGGGGTGATGACGTAGCGGCCCCGCTCCATCGGCAGGTAACGGGGTTCGACGTCGAAGTAGCGGCAGAACTTCTCCCACACCACCTGGACGTTCGAACCCATCACCAGATTGGGCATGCGCCCCTTCCAAGACCCCACCCGTTGCCGCCAACGCCATTTCAGGGCCAGCCCACCCAGCATCACCGCCTCGCTGGAGCCGATGGTGGACACCCCGGTGGCGCTGGTGGGGTCGTGGTCGCGCAGACCCTCGGCGTGAAACAGGTCGGCGACCATGGACACACAGCGCGCCTCGATGGCCGCGGTCGCCGGGTATTCGTCCTTATCGATCATGTTCTTGTCGAACGTCTCGGCCATCAGCTTTTCGGCCTCCGGGTCCATCCAGGTGGTCACGAAGGTGGCCAGATTCAGCCGCGAGCTACCGTCGAGCATCAGCTCGTCGTGGATGAAGCGATAGGCCGCCTCGGGATCCATCGACTCATCGGGCATCCGCAGCGCCGGCACCGGTGCGGTGAACATCCGACCGGTGTAGGCCGGAGCGATCGAATGCGCGGGCACGGACGGGTGACTGCGAGACACGGCGGATCCTTTCCGGGCTTGTTGCGGACTGGCAGGACTACAGGGCAGCCAGAGCGGCCCGAATGTGGCCGCTGATGCGCGACGCCGACGTGGGCGCATCGCCGGGGCCGGGATCGGCGGCCGCGGCCGCCGCCGCCCGGGCGTGCACGAACGCCGCGGCCGCGGCCGCCTCCCCAGACGGCAATCCCGACGCCAGCAGCGCACCGATCATCCCGGACAGCACGTCACCGGACCCGGCGGTGGCCGCCCAGGACTGGCCGGCCGGATTGAGATAGACCGGGCCGCCGGGATCGGCGATGACGGTGACATTGCCCTTGAGCAGCACGGTGGCGCCCAGCGCGTCGGCCAGCTGGCGGCAGGCCCCCACGCGGTCGTCACCGGGCGGCGCCCCGGCCAGCCGGGCGAACTCACCGGCGTGCGGCGTCAAGACCGTCGGGGCGTTGCGGCCCGCCACCAGATCGGGGTGGTCCGCCAGCATGGTCAGCCCGTCGGCGTCGACCAACACCGGCAGGTCGGTGTCCAGCGCGAACCACAACGCGGCGGCCCCGGCTTCGTCGGTGCCCAGGCCCGGCCCGACGACCCAGGCCTGCACCCGCCCGGCCGCCGCCGGGGTGGGCGAGGCGATGACCTCCGGCCAGTGCGCGAGGACTTCCGCATGGGCGGTCCCGGCGTAGCGGACCATGCCGGAGGTGGCGGCGACGGCCGCCCCGGTGCACAGCACGGCCGCACCCGGATACGTCGACGACCCGGCCAGCACGCCGGTCACGCCCTGGGTGTATTTGTCGTCGCGGGGACCGGGCACCGGCCAGCGCGCGGCCACGTCGGTAGCCTCGAAACCCAACACGTCGGTGTGCGCCAGGTCCAGCCCGATATCGACAAGGACGACGCGGCCGCAGTCGGCCAGCGCGTGCACCGGTTTGAGCCCGCCAAAGGTGACGGTCAGCGCGGCGTGCACGGCGGGGCCGGTGATCGCCCCGGTCGCCACATCGATGCCGCTGGGGATGTCGACGGCGACCACCGGTATGGCGGCGGCCTGAACCGCGGCGAACACCTGCGCGGCCGCCGGTCGCAGCGGCCCCGAGCCGGAGATGCCGACCACCCCGTCGATGACGAGATCGGTCGCCGCCGAGACACTCTCGACGAGGCGACCCCCGGATTTGGTGAACGCCGCCAGCGCCTTGCGATGCGTGCGGTCCGGGTTGAGCAGCACCGCGTCGGCGGCGGCGCCGCGGCGTCGCAGGAACGTCGCCGCCCACAGCGCGTCGCCACCGTTGTCGCCGGATCCGACGACCGCGCACACCCGGCGGCCGACCACCCCACCCGTGCGAGCGGTCAACTCACGGCCGATCTCGGTGGCCAGCCCGAAGGCCGCGCGTCGCATCAGCGCACCGTCGGGCAGGCTGGCCAACAGGGGCGCCTCAGCCGCGCGGATGGTGTCGACAGAGTAGTAGTGGCGCATCTCAGGCCCGCCGTCCTAGGGTGCCGCGCCTGTGCAGCAGACTTTTGATTCTGGCCGGATTCCACAGCCGACCGTCGCGTTCCCGGGCCATCGGATAGAACAGCAGACCAATCAGGATGGACGCGAAGTGACCGACCGCGGTGAAGTCCAGCTCGGCTTTGTCCATCGCGATCAGCGGAAAACCAAAGATGACCAGCAGCACCCCGAGATAGCCCCAGCGCCACGGTTTGGCGATGTGATAGGTCAATACCGCCATCACACCGACCAGGAAGTAGCTGACCCCGATATCACGAGCGTGCACCATCCTTTCGGAGGCGTCTCGGTGCTGGATCGCCAGATAGAGCAGGCCTTCGCTCAAATAGGTGGCACCGATGTGAGCGGTCAATCCCACGGTGAGCCAACGCAAGTGGCCGAGCCAATGCTCGGCGGGCGCTAGGAACAGGGTGAACAGCAGCAGGTACGGTTCCAAATTCCGGCCGTCGATCCACAACAGGCTGGAAAACAGCACCTCGAGCGGATCGCGCCCCAACTCGGCGATGTTGGTGGACCGGTGCAGGAGCACGAAATGCAGCTGGCTCCCGGTGAGATTGTTCTGGATGATCGTGGTGATCACCAACACGACCAGCCAGGCATAGGTCAACGGGGCGTTGCTGACGAAGTGCCACACCGCGAGCGCCCACGATCGCAGCCGTGCCACCACCGATGCGTCCGCCACGGGTCAACACTTACATGGTTTCGTCGACGTCAGGCTTCAGGTGCCACCACCAGCAGAGGATATACAGCACCATCGAGGTCACCAATGCGACGACCACCCAGAGTACGACCGTGACGTCGATCCAAAATCCGATTGGGGGCGCGTCGGGAAGCGCATTGCGCAGCGGTATCACCGCAAAAAGCATTGCCGCATACCACGTTGTCATCGGCGGCTGGAATTGCCGCCGGCCACGTGCGGTTTGAACCGCAACGAACAGGCCCACCCCGGCCAGCGCGATCAACACACCGACGATGACGGTGCCGAATGCCACGCTGCTCGGCGATCGGTGCAACCCCACTCGGTACGGGGCAGGCACATTGGCGTCGCCGACACCGGAAATGTCGACGTTCCAGCCCGGAAGCCGGTCGACGAATGTCACCGACACACGTTCCGGCGCGTGCGCGGCTCCGCGGTAGAGCTGGACCGTGATCGGCCCCGAACGGTAGTGGTCGAACGGCCAATTCGCGGGATCCCCGGAGATGGTCAGCGGGACGGGAAAGACGCCGGGCAGCGAACCACTCGACCAGGTGCGCTTGGTAGGCGTTACCACGGATGTGACCGTGACGGTGAGGTCGTCCTTGAGGCCCTGGGTTTGCGAATCCAGCAGCTCAGTCCCAGGTGACACGGCGAGGTTGGCAACCAGCACGCCCTTGATCGTCTGAAGCTGCTCGACGTGCAGGGTCACCGTGGTCCCGTCGGCCGTCGGCCGACCGTGGGCGACTTCATGAGGTCGGCCGAGGCCGGTGCTGTGATACAACGCGATCACGGTGACGTAGGCCGCAATCACGAGCACCAAACCGACAACGACTCTCAGGATGCGTCCCAACTCGCTACCCGCCCACTTGTGCGTTCCGGCCCGGAAATTGTAACCGCGGGACCCCTCCGTCAGCGGATGCCACCGCCAGGCCACGTGATTGTGCGACAGCCGCCACCTTCCTGTGGTAGGTGATCATCGCCGTCAACTCCGCACCCAACGTCTCCGCGGTCGCCACGTGGATCGCGTCGAGTGTCTTGGGCCGCCAGGTCCCGTACCGTGAGCCACCTCGACTATTCGACGGTGACGGACTTGGCCAGATTCCGCGGCTTGTCGACATCGTAGCCGCGGGCGCGCGCCACCGAAGCCGCGAACACCTGAAGCGGAATGGTTGATAGCAGCGGCTGCAATAGCGTTGACACCGCTGGGATTTCGATCAGGTGATCGGCGTAGGGGCGCACCGTTTCGTCGCCCTCCTCGGCGATCACGATGGTCACCGCACCGCGGGTCTGGATTTCACGGATGTTGGACAGCAGCTTGGCGTGCAGCGTGGCCGACCCCTTGGGTGAGGGCATGACGACGATGACCGGTAGGCCGTCTTCGATCAGCGCGATCGGGCCGTGCTTGAGCTCGCCGGCCGCGAAACCCTCGGCGTGCATGTAGGCCAACTCCTTGAGTTTGAGTGCACCCTCCAGCGCCACCGGATAGCCGACATGGCGACCCAGGAACAGCACGGTCGACGACTGGGCGAACCGGTGGGCCAGCTCGGCCACCGGTCCGGTCGCCGCGATCACCCGGGCCACCAGGTCCGGCATCGCTTCCAGTTCGTGGTACTCGCGCTCGACCTCGTCGGGGTATTTGGTGCCGCGGGCCTGCGCCAAGGCAAGGCCGAGCAGATAGTTGGCAGCAATCTGCGCCAGAAACGTTTTTGTGGACGCCACACCGATCTCCGGGCCGGCGCGGGTGTAGAGCACCGCGTCGCACTCGCGCGGGATCTGCGAGCCGTTGGTGTTGCAGATCGCCAGCACCTTGGCTTTCTGCTCCTTGGCGTGTCGGACCGCTTCCAGCGTGTCGGCGGTTTCCCCGGACTGCGAGATCGCCACCACCAAGGTGCTACGGTCCAACACCGGATCCCGATACCGAAACTCGCTGGCGAGTTCCACTTCCACGGGCAGCCGCGTCCAGTGCTCGATCGCGTACTTGGCCAGCAGCCCGGAGTGATATGCGGTACCGCAGGCCACCACGAACACCTTGTCGATCTCGCGCAGTTCCTGGTCGCTCAACCGCTGCTCGTCGAGCACGATCCGGCCACCCACGAAGTGTCCGAGCAAGGTGTCGGCCACCGCGGCGGGCTGCTCGGCGATCTCCTTGAGCATGAAGTACTCGTAGCCGCCCTTTTCGGCGGCAGCCAGATCCCAGTCGATGTGGAAGGGGCGGAAATCGCGCCCAGCTTGTAGGCCATCGTTGCCGTCGAAATCGCTGATCCGGTAGCCGTCGGCGGTGATCACCACCGCCTGGTCCTGGCCGAGCTCGACCGCTTCCCGGGTGTGCTCGATAAACGCGGCCACGTCGGAACCGACGAACATCTCGTTGTCGCCGATGCCCAGCACCAGGGGCGTGGAACGGCGGGCCGCCACGAGGGTGCCGGGGTCGTCGGCATTGGCGAACACGAGCGTGAAATGCCCCTCAAGCCGGCGCAGCACGGCAAGTACGGAGCCGACGAAGTCATCGGCCGTCTCGCCGTGCCGATACGCCCGCGCCACCAGGTGCGCCGCGACCTCGGTATCGGTGTCGCTGGCAAACTCGACACCGGCAGTCTCCAGCTCCCGGCGCAAGACGGCGAAGTTCTCGATGATGCCGTTGTGGACGACGGCGATCTTGCCGGCAGCGTCGCGGTGCGGGTGCGCGTTGCGGTCGGTGGGACGACCGTGGGTGGCCCAGCGGGTGTGGCCCAGGCCGGTAGTACCGGACAGCGCCGTGGACGGCATTTCCGCCACGGCTTCCTCGAGGTTGGCCAGCCGGCCCGCACGCCGGCGCACGGTGAGTGTGCCACCGTCGACCAGCGCGATGCCCGACGAGTCGTAGCCGCGGTACTCCATCCGGCGCAGCGCGTCCATGACGACGACGTAGGCGGGGCGCCGCCCGACGTAACCGACAATTCCGCACACAGCAGACCAGGGTAGTGCAGCATGGTCGGTAGGGCAGTCCCGTCGCCCAACCGACGCTATCGTCGAGTTTGGCCACCGCGCACGAAAGGCCAACACTTGTCCAACCCATATGCCCAGCACCAGCTGAAGCTCATCAGGCACACGGGTGCGCTGATCCTGTGGCAGCAACGCACCTACGTGGTCTCCGGGACGCGCGAGCAATGCGAAGCGGCGTACAAGTCGGCGCAGACCTACAACCTGCTCGTTGGTTGGTGGAGTTTGGTGTCGCTCCTCGCGATGAACTGGATCGCGCTGATTTCCAACTTCAATGCGATTCGGCGGGTGCGAGCCGCCGCCGACGGGGCGTCCGTTCCCCACGGCCCGCACGCCATCGCCCATCCAGCCGTTCCCCGGGGACCCATACCGGCGGGCTGGTATCCAGACCCGTCCGGGGCGGGACTGCGTTACTGGGACGGTGCGACGTGGACCCACTGGACCCATCCGCCACGTCACCGCTAACGTCGACGGGTGCCCCGGATCCGCAAGCTCGTCGCCGCCCTGCACCGCCGGGGACCACACCGTGTTTTGCGCGGTGACCTGGCTTTTGCCGGCCTACCCGGGGTGGTGTACACCCCCGAGGCGGGGCTGCACCTTCCCGGTGTCGCCTTCGGCCACGACTGGCTCACCGGCACCTCTCGCTATTCGGGTCTATTGGAGCATTTGGCGTCATGGGGCATCGTGGCCGCCGCCCCCGACAGCGAGCGCGGACTGGCCCCATCGGTCCTGAATCTGGCCTTCGATCTGGGCGTTGCCCTCGACATCGTGGCCGGTGTCCGCCTTGGGCCTGGAAAAATCAGCGTGCACCCCGCCAAGCTCGGGCTGGTGGGCCATGGTTTCGGTGGCTCGGCCGCCGTGTTCGCCGCCGCCGGCTTGACCGGCACGCACGTCAAGTCCGTGGCGGCGATATTCCCGACGGTGACCAATCCGGCCGCGGAGCAGCCAGCCGCGACCCTAGACGTTCCGGGACTGATTCTGACCGCACCTGGCGATCCGAAGACGCTGACCTCCAACGCCCTCGGGCTATCCCGGGCTTGGGATAAGGCCACCCTACGCATCGTCAGCAAAGCCCGAGCCGGTGGTCTGGTTGAGGGCAGACGACTGACGAAGGTGTTGGGGCTCCCAGGCCCACACCGCCGGACGCAGCGTTCGGTCCGGGCGCTGCTGACCGGGTACCTGTTGTACACGCTCGGCGGCGACAAGACTTATCGCAGGTTCGCCGATCCAGACCTGCAGCTGCCCAAGACGGACCCGATCGACCCTGAAGCGCCGCCGATCACCCCGGGGGAGAAGATCGTGACGCTGTTGAAGTAGCGCGGGACACCCCGACCCGTCACGGCCCCGCCTGCGGAAGCTCGTCGGCGGCGATCTCACAGGGGGTGGCTCCCTCGGACAGCGCTTCCGGCGAAGGCCCATTCGCCGGTTCCGGCGCACCCGGCGGCGCCGGCGCAGCGACCGGAGGCGGTGGTTCGGCGACCGGAGGCGCGGCAGGCGGCGGCGGTTCGGCGACCGGCGGCAGCGTGGCCTCCTCGGCGACATCCTGGGCACGTTCAGCGGGCACCGATTCGTCGGCGTCGTCGACCTCGTCTGCTTCGTCGGGCTCTGTTGCTTCCTTCGGCTCCGCTGCCTCGTCGGCCTCTTCCGGGTGGGCATCGTCGCCGTCATCAGCGTTGTCGGCCGCGTCTTCAGCGAACGGATCGACGGCACCCGGCGGATTGTCAGCTGCCAACGGATCCCCCAGCTGTTCGGCCACCGAACCCAGCAGGCTATCCACCGCATCGACGATCCGGTTGGCAAGCCCGGCAAGCCCGGCAAACCCGCCCAGACCGCCGGTGCCGCCGGCATCGCCGAAACCACCGGCGCTGCCAACACCCGCCGGCGTCGCGGAACCATCACCTGGCGCCGATCCAAAATCCGACGGCGTCACTGGCCGCGAGGTCACGGCCGGCACCGGATCCGGCGGGGGAAGAGCGGCCGCGGGCGTAATCGCTGCCGTCGCGCTCGGTTGAGCCGGCACCGATGCCGGAGAAGGTTGGCGACCGGGCCCGAGATCGTCCGGAATCTCGAAGTGCGCGCGCGGCGCGCTGGCCAGCTGATCGGTGACCGCATCATACGACGCCGCCACACCGGCCGTTGTCGATCGCATCGTGGTCAGCCAGTCGTTGCGAACATCGTCGTCCACGTAGGGCTGTATCTGTTGGCGAACCACTTCGACGGCCGTCGGCCGATCTGCCCCCTCCGTCGTGAGCGCTTCGGCCGCAGCCAACCATGCCGGCCGCTGCGCCAGGGCACGCTCGTCGATCGCAATGGCCGTCGCGACTTTGGAGTCCACCAGCTGCCAGAGGTTGTCGCGCAGCGATTCGCAGCGTTGGGCCGCGGCACGGACTTCGGTGACCACCGAATTTCCAGTCTCACAGTGACGCTGCACAAAGTGCACCGCCGCGTCGGCCCCCGATCCCGTCCATGCCGCTGCCAAGACGGCGACCTGGCTACGCTCCATCCGCAGCGCCTCCATGAGCACACTGGCGGCAGCCCGCAGCTGCGCGCAGTCAGCGTCGAGCGCGTGCAGGTCAAGTCCGTCTTCGCTGCCGTACCAGTCGTGGATCTGGGCAGGGTAGGCGGTCAGGTCGGGATGTTGGTAGCCCACCAGGTGGCAAGCCCGCACGTAGCTTTGCGTGTGCTCGGCTGCGGGCCTGCCCTCGGCGAGACGCTCAGCGACGTTCAACCGGTCAGCCACCCTCACCCGATCCGCGCCGCCGCGCACAGGTCGGCCTCGGCGTAGCGGTTGGCGCCCGCCCGCAACGCAAACGCGATCTGCACAGCCGCCCGGGACCACACTGACAACTCGCCGGCCAACCGGTCTAGCCTGCAGCGCAACGCATCGCCACGCGAGGCGTGCCCCCGGCCCGCGCAGGCTCCGCCAAAAGCCAGCCTCGTCAGGTGATTGCCGATGGCGTCATCGATGAGTTCGGCGGCGGCGCTGAACCGGTCGGCAACCGCGTATACCGCTGCTATGTCTATGCCGGCGCTGTTTACGCTATCGGGTCTCATGCCTATTCGGACGCCCCGCGCCGCGTCGGGGTTCCAGCATTTCCGGTTCAGCGCGCGGTGCTCACCGCGTCGGCGACCGTGGCCGCCAGCCGCTGGGCGACGCCCTCGTCGGCTGCCTCCACCATCACCCGAATCATCGGCTCAGTTCCGGACGGGCGCAAGAGGATTCGACCCGTGTCACCCAGCTCGGCCGCGGCCTGCTCGACCGCCGTTCGGACCGAGGGCGCCGCGGCGGCGGTGGCCTTGTCGACAACCTCGACGTTGATCAGCACCTGCGGCAACGTCCGCATCGCCGACGCCAGGTCGGACAACGACGAGCCGGTCTGCACCATGCGGGTCATCAACCGCAGCCCGGTGACGATGCCGTCACCGGTGGAGCCCAGCGCCGGCATGACGATGTGGCCGGATTGTTCGCCTCCGAGGCTGTAGTCACCGGCCCGCAGCTCTTCGAGGACGTAGCGGTCACCGACGGCGGTTGTACGCACGGTGACGCCGGCCGAGCGCATGGCTAGGTGCAGCCCGAGGTTACTCATCACGGTGGCCACCAATGTGTTGCAGGCCAACTCACCGGCCTCTTTCATTGCCAGCGCCAGCACCACCATGATGGCGTCACCGTCGACGAGGTCACCGTTGGCGTCGACGGCCAGGCACCGATCGGCGTCTCCATCATGGGCCAGGCCCAGGTCGGCCCGATGGGCGAGCACCGCTGCCCGCAGCGGGTCAAGGTGAGTCGATCCACAGCCGTCGTTGATGTTGCGTCCGTTGGGTTCGGCGTTGATCGCGATAACCCGGGCACCGGCCGCTCGGTAGGCGCGCGGAGCCGCCGACGACGCGGCCCCATGAGCGCAGTCGACCACCACGGCCAGGTCATCGAGCCGGGCGGTGGCGGCCTTGGCCACGTGGCGCAGGTAGCGTTCGGTCGCATCCTCGGCGTCGATAACGCGGCCAATCCCCGCGCCGGCCGGCCGCAACCCGGGTCCGCGGGAGACGCCGAGGACCAGATCCTCGATCTGATCCTCGGTGTCGTCATCTAATTTGTGGCCGCCGGGCCCGAAGATTTTGATGCCGTTATCGGGCATCGGGTTATGCGACGCCGAGATCATCACCCCGAAGTCGGCGTCGTAGGCGCCGGTCAGATAGGCCACCGCGGGGGTCGGCAACACCCCGACCCGCAGCGCGTCGACGCCCTCACTGGTCAGGCCGGCGATCACGGCGGCCTCCAGCATCTCGCCGCTGGCCCGCGGATCGCGGCCAAGCACCGCGACTCGCCGACCCGGTGCGCCCGACCTCGACAATCGTCGCGCCGCCGCGGCGCCCAGTGCCAGGGCCAGTTCCGCGGTCAACTCGCGATTGGCGACACCGCGCACACCATCGGTGCCAAACAGTCGACCCATACGGACAACCTTTCACAGTTGACGGCTGCGCACATATCCACTCTTGGCAGCGAATATGCCTGTTGGTTCACCGACACGCCGACGAGCGCACACAAACATGCACGCTTGTCGCCCGAAAGTGATGTCAGCGCTTGCTGTACTGGGGCGCCTTGCGGGCCTTCTTCAGGCCGTACTTCTTGCGCTCGGTGGCGCGTGGATCACGGGTCAAGAAGCCGGCCTTCTTCAGCGCGGGCCGGTCCTCCGGCGATACCAGAATCAATGCCCGGGCGATACCCAGGCGCAGCGCGCCGGCCTGACCCGACGGGCCGCCGCCGCCCAGGTGGGCAAAGATGTCGAAACTTTCCACCCGATCCACGGTGACCAGGGGTGCCTTGATCAACTGCTGGTGCACCTTGTTTGGGAAGTAGTCCTCCAAGCTGCGGCCGTTGAGGTCGAACTTGCCGGTGCCGGGCACCAGCCGCACTCGTACCACGGCCTCCTTACGGCGCCCAACGGTCTGGATGGGCCGCTCCAACACGAACGATTGTGCGGGCCCGGCCGGGGTCGCCGGGGTTTGCGGGGCTGGGGTGGTTTCGGTCATTGCGCCACCTGCTTGAGCTCGTACGGAACCGGCTGCTGAGCGCTGTGCGGATGCTCCGGGCCGGCGTAGACGCGAAGCTTGCGCTGGATCTGGCGGCTGAGCCTGTTCTTGGGCAACATGCCGAGGATCGCCTTTTCCACCACGCGGTCGGGGTGGCGTTGCATTAGCTCACCGATGGTGCGCTTGTGCAGGCCGCCGGGATACCCCGAGTGCCGGTAAACCATCTTGTGCTGCAGTTTGTCGCCGCTGATGGCGACCTTGTCGGCGTTGATCACGATGACGAAGTCACCGCCATCGACATTGGGGGCGAACGTCGGCTTGTGCTTGCCGCGCAGCAGGTTGGCCGCCGCGACGGCAAGGCGGCCAAGCACCACGTCCGTGGCGTCGATGACGTACCACGATCGCGTGGTGTCACCCGCCTTGGGCGCGTACGTGGGCACAGCGCTTACCTTCTTTTCTCTCGGGTGGATCCCGGGGTGCCCCGGGCGCCGGTCAGGCGTGAACGGCGGGTTGGTCTCGGCGACCGACATTGACCCGAGGTCCCGGCGTACCGCACGCCAACCGAGCAGCTTACCGACGAGCATCCACGCAGGTCAAAATGACTGTGTGGTCCCGACGGCTCTCCCCCGTCGGGACCACACAGGGGTCTGTTGCGCGCTCCGGGGCCCGGAACTAGCGTGCCCAAGCTCCAGCCGCCCGCCGGTCGGCATGCGCCACGTCGTCGGCACCGTGGCGAACCGCGTTTCCCAAGTCGATCAGGATCTCGTTGAGCGCGCTGGCCGCCTGGTGCCACTTGAGTTGCTCCGCGTGGTAGGCGGCGGCCGCTTCCCGTGTCCAGAGCTGCTGCAACGGCGCGATCTGCGACCTCAGCTCTTGCAGCGCAGCGTTGAAACGGGCCGCGGTGGTGTGGATCTCCTGACGAACGGAGTATTCGATGGCGTCAAAGTTGTACGACAACACGGGGTCTGCGTTCATAGTCGAGGCTGATCCTCGGTCTATAGGTCGCCGCCGGCGGCGGCGATGTGGCGGGCATGGATTTGGCCGGCTTCCCGCAGCGCGGCCTCGTTGTGGCGGATGGTGTCGGCGATCGCGTGCAGGACGTGGTAGAGCCGCGTCGACTCGGCGTTCCAGCGATCCACCACATCCTGGAACCGAGCGGCCGCGAGCCCACCCCACACCGACGGCGGCACACCGCTCATGCGGCCGATGAATGCCTGCAGCATCGCACGGATTTCCTCATTGCGGGCGTCCGTGATACCCGCAACCGAACGCATCAGGTCAAAGTCGGCGTTCAGCGTGTTCGGTGTGCTCACATCAAGTAGGACCGCCGCCAACCTCGTCTGGTTCCCTCCGATCCTTCCCGGTTCAACCAACGGCGTGGACGGACCGTACGGCTTGCGCACACACCTCCCTGAGGAGGTCTTCATGGCCGGGCCCGCTCTGGCAGCCGACGCTGATCCGGACCGCTCCGTCGAGCAGAATCGTCCACCGCACCTGATGCCCGGCGCGGACCTCTCGATAGGTCACCGCGGGCCGGCCGGCTCTGATATCGGAGGGGTTGAAGTCGACGAATACCCCGGCCGGTGACGCGTCGATCGCCCGCTTCAACCGCTGCGCGGTGCCAGGCAGCGTCTCACCGGGAACCGGTGATTGTGTGACGTGCAACGCCACCTCGGGATCGGCCGGTGAAGTGACCTGTACCCGCGCCGAACCGGGACCGGAGACCACCCGCTGCGTGGACCAGTCCGCCGGAATCGTCAGCGCCACCCGGCCCTCTACCAGAAGCGTCGTCGGTGGTCTTTGCAGGGTTGTCGCACCGTGGCGGACCACGGCAGCCGGCGCCAGTAACGCCAAGGCGACACCGGCGGCCGCAACCCGGGCAAGTGTCGGGACCCGAGAGCGGGTGGCAGGCCGCGCCGCCGGATCGGCGGGCTCGTCGGAAGGCGGCAGGGCGGCCCTGGCCAACCGCGCCAGCCGCACGCCGTCGATCTCGACCACGCTGCTACCGGTACCCCGCACCGCACCGGCGATTGCCGCCGCGAGCGCTGCCGCCCCGGCGACCGTACTGGGCACGTCGATCAGCACCACCACGGTAATACCCCGCGTCATCCGCGCAATGACACTGCCTACCTGGCCGGCAACGGACTCGGCGTCCGTGCGGCGGGCCACCGCGGCGACCTCGGCGCCGGCCACCAACACCAGTCGCTCCGCGATCTCCACCACCACCGTTGCGGCCGAAACCCCCGAGGACGCCTGCCTCAGCAGCCACGACCGCGGGTGCACGACGACATCGCGGGTCAGCGTGCGTGCGGCTGCGGTGACCACCTCGACCCGAGCCGCCGACCACCACGACGGGTGCACGACGACCGGGCCGTCACGGTGGTCGACGGCCACCGATCGCAGGGCGTCGAACCACAGCGAATCCACGGCGACTGGCCGTTCGTCCAGCAGCGCTACCTGGTCGTCGATCGCCGCCAGCGCGGCGGCAGACACTGCGGTGTCCGCGACTACGTCTGCGCCACAACACAATCGGCGGATGGCACCCGGACCCGCCTCGATCACCGCGCGATGTGGGCTCACGGGGGTGGGCTCCAGGCGACTTGAACCAGTTGCTCGTCACCGGCACCGGTGACCAGGATGCCCCGGCCCGGTGGCAGCGGCATCGGGCGGCTCGACCCGAACAGTGCGCCTTCATCCGGACGTCCGCTCATCAGCAGTGCCCGGCAGCCCAGGTCACGCAGGCTGGCAAGCACCGGCTCGAACAGCGCCCGAGCAGCACCCCCGCTGCGCCGCGCCACCACCAGGTGTAAACCGAGATCTCTTGCGTGCGGCAAATATTCGAGCAAGACCATCAGCGGGTTGCCCGATGAGACCGCAACCAGGTCGTAGTCGTCGACCACGACATAGATATCCGGACCCGACCACCAGGACCTGGCTCGCAGCTGCGCCTGGCTCACATCCGGGGCGGGCATCCGCGCCTGGAGCAGGTCGACCAGACTCGACAGCTTGGCACCCAGCGCCGCCGGCGAGCTGACGTAGCCGCCCATATGTTCCGACTCGATGACGTCGAGCAGGGTGTGCCGGAAGTCGACGATGAGAAGTTGGGCTCGCGCGGCGGTATGGGTCCGGACGATCTCGCGGCACAGGGTCCGCAACGCGGCCGTCTTTCCGCACTCGTTGTCGCCCAGCACCAGCAGGTGCGGGTGGCGTCCGAAATCGACGGCCACCGGCTGGCCTCGACGTTCCTCGAGGCCGAGCAAGATGTGCGCACCGAGTTCGTCGCCGGCTCGGGCCACGACGCTGTCGTAGTCCACGCGCGCGGGCAGTAGCGGTATCGGGGGCGCCACCGGATCACCACTTCGGCGTCGTAGCGCAACTCCATCCAGGTCGGGCAGGGCGATCACCATGTGCATCCCGTCGCGGGAGAGGCCACGGCCCGGTCTGTCGACCGGCACCCGTTGCGCCTGCCTACGGTCCAATTCGGAATCCGCGGGATCCGCCAGCCGTAACTCGATTCGACTGCCGATCTGATCCCGCAGCGACGGCCTGATCTCCGCCCACCGTGCTGCCGATAGCGCCACATGTACGCCGAATGAAAGCCCTTGAGCTGCCAGGGCAACGATCGACTCCTCAAGGGCCGCGAACTCCTGGCGTAAGCTTGCCCAGCCGTCGATGACAAGAAATATGTCCGCAAAAGACTCAGCGGCCGACTTTGCTCGCAGCTGGCGGTACCGCGCCACCGAGTCGATGCCGTGGTCGCGGAAGAATGCCTCCCGAAATCGCACGGCCGACTCCAGTTCGGCGAGCATCCGCGATGCCAGCTGCGGCTGCGCCCTGCCGGCCACGGCACCCACATGCGGCAGTTCGTCCACCTGGGCCAGCGCCCCGCCGCCGAAGTCCAAACAATAGAACTGCACCCGGCCCGCATCGTGGGTAGCAGCCAACGCCATGATCAGCGTCCGCAGCGCGGTTGACTTGCCCGTTTGCGGTGCACCTACGACCGCGACATTGCCTGCGGCCCCGGACAAGTCGATCGTCAGCGGCACCCGTGACTGCTCGAACGGCCGATCGACAATGCCGATGGGTACGGCCAGCTCGGCCTGCGCCGGCTCAGCGTCACGCAGTAGGGCGCCCAGCATCGGTGGCTCGTCCAGCGGCGGTAGCCAGACTTGATGCGCAGCCGGTCCATGACCGACCAGCCGGTCGAGCACCGCATGCAAGACGGTAGGCGTGGGCACCTCGGCTGTCCCGCCGACGGGACCGGCTGTGACCGGCGCCGCAGCGTGCGTGGTGAACGGTCGCACCGACGGCGGGGCTACCGGGTGGACCGCTGAGGGACTCGCCCGTCGAAGCGGCCCGGAAACGAACGCGGTCTGAAATCGGATCAGCTCTCCGGTTCCCGTTTGCAGCAAGCCCGCACCGGGGGTGTTGGGCAGTTGATATGCGTCCTGCGTCCCGAGCACGTTGCGTGATTCACTGGCGGACCACGTTTTCAGGCACATTCGATAGGACAGATGGGTTTCCAGTCCACGCAGTCGGCCCTCGTCGAGCCGCTGACTGGCCAGCAGCAAATGCATGCCCAGCGACCGGCCCACCCGACCGATCGCGAGGAACACGTCGACGAATTCGGGATGTTGGCTCAGCAATTCGGAAAACTCGTCGACGACGATGAACAGGATCGGCAGGCAGGGAAGTTGCGCACCCGTTTGGCGTGCCCGCTGATATGCCGTGACACTGACCAAGTGGCCTGCCATCCGCAGCAGCTGTTGCCGGCGGCTCATCTCGCCGGCCAATGCGTCTTGCATCCGTGCGACCAGCGGTGCTTCCTCGGCAAGGTTGGTGATGACCGCGGCTACATGTGGGGCTCCCGCGAGGTCGAGAAATGTTGCACCACCCTTGAAGTCGACCAGAAGGAGGTTGAGGACTTCGGGCGAATTGCGTGCCATCATCCCCAGCGCGATGGTACGCAGCAGCTCCGATTTGCCTGATCCGGTGGCGCCGACGCACAGCCCGTGTGGACCCATGCCCTGTTCCGCGGCTTCCTTGATGTCTAGCTGCACGGCGGTACCGTCGGGCGTGACTCCGATCGGGACACGGAGCCGATCATGTTGGTTTACGTTGCGCCACAACGTGCTCGGATCGAAAGCGGCCACATCGCCGATGCCGACCAGTTCCGCCCAACCCGAGCCACGGATGAACGTGCGACCCGAGTGCCCGACCCGGTGAGCGGCCAGCCGACGGGCGCATACCAGCGCGTCTTGAGGCTCCAGCTGGTCCGGGCACGCTAGCGCTGTCACTTCGCCGGCACATCTGACCACCGGCGGTGCACCGTCTCGTCTGGCGCCCACCTCGATCGTGATCACGCCGGTGATCGCGCCGTTGCCACGTTCGGCCGTGTCGACGATCGCAACAACGTGGGCCAATACCGTTGCGGCTAGCGCATTTTGCATCTCTGCCAGGGTCGAGTACACCATCGGGGCTGGCCCCAAGGCATCACAGGCATTCGGATGTTGGTTGTGCGGCAGCCATTTCAGCCAATCCCAGTGCGCGCGGTTGCGGTCACTGACCACGCCGGCGATCAGCAACTCCTCCGGTGAGTGCCATACGGCCAGCTGGCAGATCATCGCCCGCAGCAGCCCGCGGACCTTGGTCGGGTCACCGTCGATGGCGATCGGACCGCCGACCCGCAAGGGGATCGCGATGGGCGCATCCGCAATGGTCGCGTGTGCGGCAAGGAAACAGCGCAGCGCGGCGCGGGTGACCGGATCCGCACGCTGCGCCGGCGGAAGCTGCCCGACCACCAAGCGGGTGGCCAGCGGTGCAGATCCAACTCCGACACGGATGCGACAGAAGTCGGCAGCACCCGGTCGACGCTCCCACATTCGCGGACCACCGATCAATGTCCACAAGGTGGCAGGATCGGGATGCGTCCAGTTCAGTGATACGTGTTGTGCTGCAGCCGTTTGGGTGACAGATGTGCGCAAGACACTCAGGTACCCGAGGTAGTCGACACGGTCGTTGTGGATACCGGAGACATGCCGCCGGCCGCGTCCGGTTACCGCAGTCACCACCAACGAGACCAGCATCATCATTGGGAAGGCCAGAAACGTGGGGTGGCGCGTGGCCGGCGAGCCCGGCAAGAACACCGTCACCATGACACCCACGGTCGCCACCGACATGACGACCGGGAGCAGGCGAATCAGCAGGCTGGACGGTTCCGACCGCCGCAACTCGGGCGGCGGGGCAACCAGGATGTCCGCAGTCGCGCACGCCGGCCCTGAATTCATGCTGGGCGACGGTATGCAGCGCGAGAATCCGCCGCAAGTCGCTTGTGGACAACCGAATACCGGGCGATCGAGAACCGGCTACCGTTCCGGTGATCCGAGAATAAAGGGGGAGAATGCCTACGTCTGATCCGGGACTGCGCCGGGTCACCGTACATGCCGGCGCCCAGGCCGTCGACCTGACCTTGCCCGCCGCGGTGCCCGTCGCGACTCTGATCCCGTCGATCGTCGACATCCTGGGTGACCGTGGCGCCAGCCCGGCGACGGCGGCGCGCTACCAGCTGTCTGCCCTGGGGGCGCCAGCTCTGCCAAACGCAACGACATTGGCGCAATGCGGTATCCGCGACGGCGCCGTCCTGGTCTTGCATAAGTCCAGCGCCCAGCCGCCCACCCCCCGCTGTGACGATGTGGCCGAAGCGGTGGCGGCGGCGCTTGACACCACAGCCCGGCCCCAATGCCAGCGCACGACCCGGCTCAGCGGTGCGCTGGCGGCAAGCTGCATAACCGCCGGCGGCGGCCTGATGCTGGTTCGAAACGCCCTCGGCACCAACGTAACCCGCTACTCCGACGCCACGGCCGGAGTTGTAGCGGCGGCCGGCTTGGCTGCCTTGCTGTTTGCGGTGATTGCATGCCGGACATATCGGGACCCGATCGCCGGCCTCACGTTGAGCGTTATCGCCACCATATTCGGTGCTGTTGCCGGCCTACTGGCGGTGCCCGGGGTCCCCGGTGTCCATAGCGTGCTAGTTGCCGCGATGGCGGCGGCCGCCACGTCGGTGCTGGCAATGCGCATAACGGGTTGTGGGGGTATCACGTTGACCGCGGTGGCGTGCTGCGCGGTAGTCGTCGCGGCCGCTACGCTGGTCGGCGCGATCACTGCGGCCCCGGTGCCTGCCATCGGTTCGCTGGCCACGCTGGCATCCTTTGGTCTGTTAGAGGTATCCGCGCGGATGGCAGTCCTGTTGGCGGGGTTGTCGCCACGATTGCCGCCCGCGCTGAACCCCGACGACGCCGATGCCCTGCCCACCACGGATCGGCTGACCACCCGAGCGAACCGTGCAGATGCTTGGTTGACGAGCCTGCTGGCGGCCTTCGCGGCCTCGGCGACCATCGGTGCCATCGGAACCGCCGTCGCAACCCACGGCATCCACAGGTCCAGCATGGGCGGTATCGCGTTGGCCGCCGTCACCGGTGCGCTGCTGCTGCTACGAGCACGTTCAGCAGACACCAGAAGGTCACTGGTGTTTGCCATCTGTGGAATCACCACCGTTGCAACGGCATTTACCGTCGCCGCGGATCGGGCTCTGGAACACGGGCCGTGGATTGCCGCGCTGACCGCCATGCTGGCCGCCGTGGCAATGTTTTTGGGCTTCGTCGCTCCCGCGTTGTCGCTCTCGCCCGTCACGTACCGCACCATCGAATTGCTGGAGTGTCTGGCGCTGATCGCAATGGTTCCATTGACCGCTTGGCTATGCGGCGCCTACAGCGCCGTTCGCCACCTCGACCTGACATGGACATGACCACGTCCCGTACCCTGCGCCTGCTGGTGGTATCAGCGCTCGCGACGCTGTCTGGGTTGGGAACGCCGGTTGCCCACGCGGTTTCGCCGCCGCCGATCGACGAAAGATGGCTACCCGAATCTGCGCTGCCGGCGCCGCCGCGGCCGACCGTACAACGTGAGGTATGCACCGAGGTCACCGCCGAATCGGGACGGGCTTTCGGCCGGGCTGAGCGGTCCGCTCAACTCGCCGACCTCGACCAGGTCTGGCGACTCACCCGCGGCGCCGGCCAACGGGTCGCGGTCATCGACACCGGCGTTGCGCGCCATCGACGGTTGCCCAAGGTGGTTGCCGGCGGTGACTATGTCTTCACCGGGGACGGCACCGCGGATTGCGATGCACACGGCACGCTGGTGGCCGGAATTATCGCGGCCGCACCGGATGCGCAAAGCGACAATTTCAGCGGGGTGGCACCCGATGTCACCTTGATCAGCATTCGCCAGTCCAGCAGCAAGTTCGCACCGGTCGGCGACCCGTCCAGCACAGGTGTTGGTGACGTCGACACCATGGCGAAGGCCGTGCGGACGGCCGCCGACCTCGGCGCGTCGGTGATCAACATCTCGTCGATTGCCTGCGTTCCGGCCGCGGCTGCGCCGGACGACCGCGCGCTAGGTGCCGCTTTGGCCTATGCGGTCGATGTCAAGAACGCCGTCATCGTGGCCGCGGCCGGCAATACCGGCGGCGCCGCGCAGTGTCCGCCGCAGGCCCCCGGGGTAACCCGGGACAGCGTCACGGTTGCGGTGAGTCCGGCCTGGTACGACGACTACGTGCTGACCGTAGGTTCGGTGAACGCCCAAGGCGAACCCTCGGCATTCACTCTCGCCGGCCCCTGGGTGGATGTCGCCGCCACCGGCGAGGCGGTGACCTCGCTCAGCCCGTTCGGTGACGGGACCGTGAACAGGCTTGGCGGACAGCATGGTTCGATTCCGATATCCGGAACCAGTTATGCGGCGCCGGTCGTCAGCGGCCTGGCCGCCCTGATCCGGGCCCGCTTTCCGACGTTGACCGCACGGCAGGTGATGCAGCGCATCGAATCTACCGCGCATCACCCACCCGCCGGATGGGATCCGCTCGTCGGCAACGGCACGGTCGATGCCCTGGCTGCGGTCAGCAGCGACTCGATTCCGCAGGCCGGCACCGCAACGAGCGACCCCGCTCCGGTGGCGGTGCCGGTCCCTAGGCGGTCAACGCCCGGCCCATCGGATCGCCGCGCCCTACACACCGCCTTTGCTGGTGCCGCGATCTGCCTGCTCGCGCTGATGGCAACCCTGGCCACCGCCAGCCGCCGGCTACGGCCCGGGCGCAACGGTATCGCGGGCGACTGACGCGTTGGCTCTACTCAGCTCCGGTCCGGACGGCAGTGTCGCCAACACCGGCCACGGCGCCGGGATGGCAGCCGTCGGCAGACCGAGGTCGTGTGCCACGTCGTCGTCGTGGATCGCGAACCGCACCCCGGTGTCGGTGACCAGGTAGCGCGTGCCGGTGCCGCCGCCGGACAGGCTGCGCGCGGCTACGTAGGCGCTGCGTCCCGGCGGCAGGTACACCGCGTCCAGTGCGGGGCCGCGACCGTCGGCTTGTGCCAGTGTCACCGGAACCCCTCCGAGGGGCACCGGCGGGCCGCTGCCCGCCAAGAACGCGACGCGAGCAGCACCCGGCTGCGCGGGCGTCCAGGTCACGCACAACGTGGTGACCGCCCTTCCCGGCGAGCCGTCCACCGGTGTTGGCGGCCGGTCGGGAAAGGCCGACACCGGCAAGGTGTTCACGATCGGAGCGACGCGAATCACATCGGGGGCCACCGTCGGGACGTTGACGCTGCCCTGCGAATCGCCGAACCGCAACAAATCCGCGGCGACCTGGCCGATGCGCTGCACGCCGTCCTCCAGCACCACGTAATACTCATCACCGCTCGCGCGAGTGATGCGCACCACACCGCCGACCAGAAACCCGGGCAGCCCGACCGAGGCCCGCCCGCCGCCACGAATCCGGGGAGCCGTGATGCGCGGTGCCTCCGGGACGGCGTTGAGCAACGATTGCGCGACCACGTGCGGGACCCGGCCCTGCAGCCGCAGCGCCCACACCACCGCCGGGTCGGCCAGATCCACCACGGCCCGCCGACCGCCGTAGAGCAGGTAGGTGGGCGAACCTGATTCGGTCGCCACCAGGATCATCTGTTCGGCGGTCAGCACCTGCGCCGACGAGTCTTCGGCGGGCCCGACGACGACAGTCGTTGATCCGCCATTGTCGCTATCGCAGATCGCCCACGCCGATTCGGCGCCGGCTAGCGGCTGGTCAAGCAGCTGCGGCGCACCTGGAATACCGAGCAGTGGACCGCGTTTGGTGTGGCCCAATTCGGACTCGGACACCGGTTGCGGGTTGGCGTTCGTCGCCGCGATCAACCGCGCCGAAGCCAGGTTCAACACCGGATGCCAGACATCGTCCACTCGCACGTAGAGTGCCCCGGATTCCCGACCCATCACGATCGGCGCCTGACCGAGCGCCGACTGTGGCCGCAGCAGCGCAACGAATGCGCATCCCATCGCGGCGACGATCGCCAGCACGCACCCGAGGGCCAGCGATGTTGTGCGCGCGCGCAGTGCTCCGGTCGCTGCGCAGACATCCCCGAACAGCAACGCGCACTCGATGCGCCGCAGCAGAAATCGGTACCCGCTGACGTGCAGCCAGGTCGTCGCTGGGCTCGGCACTGGCTCTCCCACGGTGGCGCGCTGATTTCTCCCCACGGTAGGCGTTGCGACGCATGTTCTTCACCGTCTATCCACAGCTACCGACATTTGCTCCGGCTGGATCGCGGGTAAAATTCCGTCGTGAACAATCGACCCATCCGCCTGCTGACATCCGGCAGGGCTGGTTTGGGTGCGGGCGCATTGATCACCGCCGTCGTCCTGCTCATCGCCTTGGGCGCTGTTTGGACCCCGGTTGCCTTCGCCGATGGATGCCCGGACGCCGAAGTCACGTTCGCCCGCGGCACCGGCGAGCCGCCCGGAATCGGGCGCGTTGGCCAGGCGTTCGTCGACTCGCTGCGCCAGCAGACTGGCATGGAGATCGGAGTATACCCGGTGAATTACGCCGCCAGCCGCCTACAGCTGCACGGGGGAGACGGCGCCAACGACGCCATATCGCACATTAAGTCCATGGCCTCGTCATGCCCGAACACCAAGCTGGTCTTGGGCGGCTATTCGCAGGGCGCAACCGTGATCGATATCGTGGCCGGGGTTCCGTTGGGCAGCATCAGCTTTGGCAGTCCGCTACCTGCGGCATACGCAGACAACGTCGCAGCGGTCGCGGTCTTCGGCAATCCGTCCAACCGCGCCGGCGGATCGCTGTCGAGCCTGAGCCCGCTATTCGGTTCCAAGGCGATTGACCTGTGCAATCCCACCGATCCGATCTGCCATGTGGGCCCCGGCAACGAATTCAGCGGACACATCGACGGCTACATACCCACCTACACCACCCAGGCGGCTAGTTTCGTCGTGCAGAGGCTCCGCGCCGGGTCGGTGCCACATCTGCCTGGATCCGTCCCGCAGCTGCCCGGGTCTGTCCTTCAGATGCCCGGCACTGCCGCACCGGCTCCCGAATCGCTGCACGGTCGCTGACGCTTTGTCAGTAAGCCCATAAAATCGCGTCATGAGGTTCATCGGGGTGATCCCACGCCCGCAGCCGCATTCGGGCCGCTGGCGAGCCGGTGCCGCACGCCGCCTCACCAGCCTGGTGGCCGCCGCCTTTGCGGCGGCCACACTGTTGCTTACCCCCGCGCTGGCACCACCGGCATCGGCGGGCTGCCCGGATGCCGAGGTGGTGTTCGCCCGCGGAACCGGCGAACCACCTGGCCTCGGTCGGGTAGGCCAAGCTTTCGTCAGTTCATTGCGCCAGCAGACCAACAAGAGCATCGGGACATACGGAGTCAACTACCCGGCCAACGGTGATTTCTTGGCCGCCGCTGACGGCGCGAACGACGCCAGCGACCACATTCAGCAGATGGCCAGCGCGTGCCGGGCCACGAGGTTGGTGCTCGGCGGCTACTCCCAGGGTGCGGCCGTGATCGACATCGTCACCGCCGCACCACTGCCCGGCCTCGGGTTCACGCAGCCGTTGCCGCCCGCAGCGGACGATCACATCGCCGCGATCGCCCTGTTCGGGAATCCCTCGGGCCGCGCTGGCGGGCTGATGAGCGCCCTGACCCCTCAATTCGGGTCCAAGACCATCAACCTCTGCAACAACGGCGACCCGATTTGTTCGGACGGCAACCGGTGGCGAGCGCACCTAGGCTACGTGCCCGGGATGACCAACCAGGCGGCGCGTTTCGTCGCGAGCAGGATCTAACGCGAGCCGCCCCATAGATTCCGGCTAAGCAACGGCTGCGCCGCCGCCCGGCCACGAGTGACCGCCGCCGACTGGCACACCGCTTACCACGGCCTTATGCTGGCGCCGGACCCCGCCCGCCAGGCGCGCCGCCCGTCAACGCAGCCGAATGCGCATTTGTCCGCCGAATGCGCCGCGATGAACCGCAATCATTTCACCGGAAGGGAAGTGTGCGGACACGCTAACCGGACGCTCGGGCTAACTTCGACCGCTATTGCGCTGAGGAGGGTTGATGCCGGGCGTCATAACAAACAGTGAAAGCCCAACCGCAGCCGACCACGACAGAATTACGGCCACCAGAGAGACGCTGGAGGATTACACACTGCGGTTGGCGCCGCGCAGCTATCGCAGGTGGCCCCCGGCGGTGGTGGGCATCTCCGCTCTCGGCGGCATCGCCTACCTGGCGGACTTCGCGATCGGCGCCAATGTCGGTATCACGTGGGGTACCGCGAACGCGCTGTGCGGAATCGCAATCTTCGCACTGGTGGTCTTCGTCACCGGCTTGCCGCTGGCCTACTACGCGGCGCGGTACAACATCGACCTGGATCTGATTACCCGCGGTAGCGGTTTCGGCTACTACGGCTCGGTGGTCACCAACGTCATCTTTGCCACGTTCACGTTCATCTTCTTTGCCCTGGAGGGCTCGATCATGGCTCAGGGCCTTAAGCTAGGCCTGCACATTCCGCTGTGGGCGGGTTACGCGTGCTCGACCCTGATCATCTTCCCGCTGGTGGTCTACGGGATGAAAGTTTTGTCACAGCTGCAACTTTGGACCACCCCGCTCTGGCTGATCCTGATGGCGGCCCCATTTGGCTACCTGGTAGTCAGCCATCCCGATTCGATTGGACAGTTTTTCTCCTACGCCGGCAAGGATGGTCATGGCGGCCTTAGCTTCGGTTCTGTCCTGTTGGCAGCGGGAGTGTGCCTGTCACTCATCGCTCAGATCGCCGAGCAGATCGACTACCTGCGCTTCATGCCGCCACGGACGCCGGAGAACGCGAACAGGTGGTGGACGTGGACGCTGCTGGCCGGTCCCGGCTGGGTTGCATTTGGGGCGACCAAACAGATCATCGGCCTGTTCCTGGCGGTCTATCTGATGGCCAACATCCCCGGCTCGTCGACAATCGCCAACCAGCCGGTGCACCAATTCATGCAGATATACCGCACCTTCGTACCGGGCTGGCTGGCGTTGACACTCGCCGTCATCCTGGTGGTCTTGAGCCAGATCAAGATCAACGTCACGAACGCGTATTCGGGCTCGCTGGCGTGGACCAATTCATTCACACGGCTCACCAAGCACTATCCCGGGCGGGTCGTGTTTCTTGGGGTTAACCTCGCGATTGCGTTGATTCTCATGGAAGCCAACATGTTTGACTTCCTGAACACAATCCTGGGTTGCTACGCCAATTGCGGTATGGCCTGGGTGGTGGCGGTGGCGTCGGACATCGGCTTCAACAAGTATCTGCTCGGCCTGTCGCCGAAGACTCCCGAATTCCGCCGCGGCATGCTATACGCCATCAACCCGGTCGGCTTCGGGTCGTTGCTGCTGGCCGCGGGGCTGTCGATCGTCACCTTCTTCGGCGGTCTGGGTGCGGCACTGCAGCCTTATTCACCATTGGTGGCAATCGTCACCGCGTTGGTAATGCCGCCCATTCTGGCAGCCGCGACCAAAGGCAAGTACTACCTTCGCCGCACGCACGACGGTATCGATCTGCCCATGTACGACGAGCACGGCAATCCCTCGGCCGCGGTGTTGACTTGCCATGTCTGCCACCAGGATTTCGAGCGGCCCGACATGCTGGCCTGCCAGACCCATGGTGCGCATGTCTGTTCGCTGTGCTTGTCCACGGACAAGCAGGCCGAGCATGTGCTTCCTGGGTTAGCCCGAGCGCACATCCCGGGTGACCAAGTTCCGTGACGCGAGCTGGTCATCGGGCGGATAGTCCACCTGGATCAACGTCAACCCGTGCGCCGGCGCGACCGCGAAGTCGCTGGATCGTCCTGTCGCGGTGAGCAGCTCACGACACCAAGTTGTCGCGCGACGGTGCTCGCCGACCGCCAGTAGCGCCCCCACCAACGACCGCACCATCGACCAACAGAACGCGTCGGCGGTGACGTGCGCGGTGACCAGGGTGCCGGCACGCGACCAGTCCAGCCGCTGCAGATCACGAATCGTGGTGGCGCCCTCGCGATGACGGCAGAACGCCGCGAAGTCGTGCAGCCCCATCAAATCTCGCGACGCGGCCGTCATCGCATCCAGATCAAGCTCGCGTGGCCAAGCGGTGATGTAGCGCGCCTGCTGCGGCTCGACACCGTAGGGTGCTGTCGACAGCCGGTACACGTAATGCCGCCGCAGCGCCGAGAATCTGGCGTCGAAACCCGCTGGTGCGCGCGTGATATCGAGGATTCGAACGTCGGCGGGCAGAAATCGACCCAGCCTCCGCAACAGCGGCAGGAATTCCGGATCACCGACGTGGCCGGCGCGCGGGTAAGCGTTCGGCAAGGCATCGGCGGGCACGTCAACGTGGGCGACCTGGCCGCTGGCGTGCACGCCCGCATCAGTGCGTCCGGCCGCCCGCAGCCGCACCGGGGTGCGGAAGATGGTAGTCAGCGCCGCATCGAGATCGCCCGCGACCGTGCGCTGCCCCACTTGTGCAGCCCAGCCCGCGAAATCGGTTCCGTCGTAGGCGATATCGAGCCGAAGACGGACAACGCCGCTAATTCTCGGGGGCCTCTGCGGGGGGCTCTTCGGGGGCCTTCGCGTCAGGCTCACTGGCGCCAACCACGTCACCCTCCTCAGCAGGCTTGGCCTCGGACTCCTCGGTCGGCATGGCCGCCGCCTTCTTGGCCTTCGCCTGCGCGGCAGCTACCCGGCGTGCTCGATTGGCCTCCGAGGTCACCGTCTTCTCCCGGACCAGTTCGATCACGGCCATCGGAGCGTTGTCGCCCTTACGTGCCTCGATTTTGATGATACGGGTGTAGCCACCATCGCGGTCGGCGAAGAACGGTCCGATCTCGGCGAACAAGGTATGCACCACATCCTTGTCACGGAGCTTCTTGAGCACCTCGCGCCGGTTGTGCAACGCGCCTTTTTTGGCATGCGTGATCAGCTTCTCCGCGTACGGACGCAGCGCCCGGGCCTTCGGCTCGGTCGTCGTGATCCGCCCATGCTCGAACAGGGACGTGGCGAGGTTGGCCAAGATCGCCTTCTGATGTGAAGACGACCCGCCGAGGCGAGGGCCCTTGGTGGGCTTGGGCATAGCTGACGCTCCTGTCTGGATTAGAGGCAGTCTAAAGCTGTTCGGTTTCGGCGTAGTCCTGCTCGTCGTACGCGCCCTCGGTCGACCAGGTGCCGGTGGCGACGTCGTAGCCCGCGACCTCCGAGGGGTCGAAGCTCGGCGGGCTGTCCTTGAGTGACAGGCCCAGCTGGTGCAGCTTGATCTTCACCTCGTCGATGGACTTCTGACCGAAGTTGCGGATGTCAAGCAGGTCGGATTCGGTGCGCGCCACCAGTTCGCCCACGGTGTGCACCCCCTCGCGCTTGAGGCAGTTGTAGGACCGCACCGTCAGATCCAGGTCGTCGATCGGCAGGGCGAATGACGCAATGTGATCGGCCTCGGCCGGCGACGGCCCGATCTCGATGCCTTCGGCCTCGACGTTGAGTTCCCGTGCCAGGCCGAACAACTCGACCAGCGTCTTGCCAGCCGACGCCAGCGCGTCGCGCGGGCTGATTGAATTCTTGGTCTCCACGTCCAGGATCAGCTTGTCGAAGTCGGTGCGCTGCTCGACCCGGGTGGCGTCCACCTTGTAGGTCACTTTGAGCACCGGTGAGTAGATGGAATCGACTGGAATGCGCCCAATTTCGGCACCCGAAGCCCGGTTTTGCACCGCCGGGACATAGCCGCGGCCACGCTCGACGACGAGCTCGACTTCCAGCTTGCCCTTATCGTTCAGCGTGGCGATGTGCATGCCGGGGTTGTGCACGGTGACGCCGGCCGGCGGCACGATGTCGCCGGCGGTAACCTCACCCGGACCCTGCTTGCGTAGGTACATGGTGACCGGCTCGTCCTCCTCCGAGGACACCACCAGGCTCTTGAGATTCAGGATGATCTCGGTGACATCTTCTTTGACCCCGGGCACCGTGGTGAATTCGTGCAGTACACCATCGATGCGAATGCTGGTGACGGCCGCTCCGGGAATCGACGACAGCAGGGTGCGACGCAGCGAATTGCCCAGGGTGTAGCCGAATCCCGGCTCCAGCGGTTCGATCACGAACTGGGATCGGTTGTCGGTGAGGACGTCCTCGGACAGGGTGGGGCGCTGTGAGATCAGCATGGTGTTTCTTCTTCCTTTCGACGTCCGCCATATGACGTCTGTGGGGGCACTCGGGGGCGGCGCCCCCGAGGGTGGGGGTACTCGGGGGGCGGCGCCCCCCGAGGGTTGGGTTGGGGGGTACTCGGGGGGCGGCCCCCCCCGAGGGTTGGGTTTACTTTGAGTAGTACTCGACGATCAGCTGCTCGGTGAGTGGGACGTCGATCTGCGCGCGCTCGGGTAGCTGGTGGATCAGGACGCGTTGCCGCTCCCCCACCACTTGCAGCCAGCTCGGGATCGGACGCTCGCCCGCCGTCTCCCGGGCAATCTGGAACGGCACCGTGTTCAGGGACTTGTCCCGCACGTCGACGATGTCGTACTGCGACACCCGGTAACTGGGGACGTTGACGTGCACGCCGTTGACGTTGAAATGCCCGTGGCTGACCAGCTGGCGAGCCATCCGCCGGGTGCGCGCCAGCCCGGCACGGTAGATGACGTTGTCCAGCCGGCTTTCGAGGATCTTCAGCAGTTCTTCACCCGTCTTGCCGGGCTGCCGCACGGCCTCTTCGTAGTAGCGGCGGAACTGCTTTTCCATTACGCCGTATGTGAAACGGGCCTTCTGCTTCTCCTGCAGCTGAAGCAGATATTCGCTTTCCTTGATCCGCGCGCGACCGTGTTGGCCGGGCGGGTAGGGACGCTTCTCGAAGGCCTGGTCGCCACCGACGAGGTCGGTGCGCAACCGCCGTGATTTGCGGGTGACGGGTCCGGTGTAACGAGCCATCTTCTCTCCTAGACGCGCCGGCGCTTGGGGGGCCGGACACCGTTATGCGGCTGGGGGGTGACATCCGAGATCGCGCCCACCTCCAGGCCGGCGGCCTGCAGCGACCGGATCGCGGTCTCGCGGCCCGAGCCCGGGCCCTTGACGAACACGTCGACCTTGCGCACCCCGTGGTCTTGGGCCTTGCGAGCGGCGTTCTCCGCGGCCAGCTGGGCCGCAAACGGGGTCGATTTCCGGGAACCCTTGAAGCCGACGTGCCCCGACGATGCCCAGGCAATGACGTTGCCTTGCGGGTCGGTGATGGTCACGATCGTGTTGTTGAACGTGCTCTTGATGTGGGCGGCGCCGTGCGGGACGTTCTTCTTCTCCCGCCGGCGGGTCTTCTGGCCCTTCCTAGCCGACGTTGCCGGCCCTTTTTTTGCTGGTGGCATCGGTTACCTAGCCTTCTTCTTGCCTGCGATGGTGCGCTTGGGGCCTTTGCGGGTCCGCGCGTTGGTTTTTGTCCGCTGGCCGCGTACCGGCATACCGCGGCGGTGCCGCAACCCCTGATAGCAGCCAATCTCGATCTTGCGACGGATGTCGGCCTGTACCTCGCGGCGCAGGTCACCCTCCACCTTCAGATTCGCTTCGATGTAGTCGCGCAGGTGGATCAGCTGTTCTTCGGTGAGATCTCTGGTGCGCAGATCCCGGTCAATGCCGGTGGCCGCCAGGATTTCGTTCGAGCGGGTACGGCCGATGCCAAAGATGTAGGTCAGGGCGACCTCCATCCGCTTATCGCGCGGCAGGTCGACGCCGACGAGTCGAGCCATAGGTGGCGTTTCCTCTTCCTCTGCGGAGGTATGGTCCCAGTCCGTTCCCTGCCCAAAAAAGATCTTTGGGTGTGGGGCCCGGCCTCCGTCCGGGCGTGAATGAGCTGGCCCATCTCCATCGATGCCAGCCGCTCATTGGTGCTGGGGGTCTGCATTTAGTTGTCGGGCCGTCCGGCTCCTCCTCGGACCACTACGCGGCCCGCATCGTCGCCGACCAAGTCCAACTGTCCGGCTCCTCCTCGGACCACTACGCGGCCCGCATCGTCGCCGAACTAGCCCTGCCTTTGTTTGTGACGCGGATCGGAACAGATCACCATAACCCGCCCGTGCCGACGGATCAGCCTGCACTTGTCACAGATCGGCTTGACGCTCGGGTTTACCTTCACGACTGTCTCGGTCCTGTTCTATGGGTATGTCGCTACTTGTACCGGTACACGATGCGGCCCCGGGACAGGTCGTAGGGCGACAATTCCACCACCACCCGGTCCTCGGGCAGGATGCGAATGTAGTGCTGACGCATCTTGCCGCTGATGTGGGCGAGCACCTTGTGGCCGTTCTCCAACTCAATGCGGAACATGGCATTGGGCAGGGGCTCGACCACGCGACCCTCGACCTCTATGGCACCGTCCTTCTTGGCCATTACTTTCTGGCGATCCTTCTCTTCCTTGTCGGTGCACCCGATTCCGGCGCAGCACGTGCTCGGACTACAAACGTGAGCCGGTGGTGGAAATTCCGCGAAGGGCTCCGAGAAATTTTCAAAACTGGGCACGCCAAACCGGCACGGGACACCGCACCGCCAACCCACATTACCCGCATCGCCGTGCTCTGCGCAAAACGCCGTAGGCCACGCGCTCACCGGAATAGCACCGGTGAGCCGAGCGGTTAGAGCAACCATGACCAATTGTGCCGCCGGCAAACCCAGCTCAGGCCCTAACCTCGGCCGATTCGGATCGTTCGGACGCGGCGTCACCCCCCAGCAGGCCACAGAAATCGAGGCGCTGGGCTACGGGGCGGTCTGGGTGGGAGGCTCACCACCCGCCGCACTGTCCTGGGTGGAACCGATTCTGCAAGCGACCACCACATTGTGTGTGGCCACCGGCATTGTCAATATCTGGTCGGCACCGGCCCAGCGAGTCGCCGAATCGTTCCACCGCATCGAGGCGGCCTACCCGGGCCGCTTTCTGCTGGGTATCGGAGTCGGGCATGCCGAGATGATCAGTGAGTACCGCAAGCCCTACAACGCGCTGGTGGAATACCTAGACCGGCTCGACGACTATGGGGTGCCCGCCAACCGCCGGGTGGTGGCCGCACTGGGCCCCCGGGTCCTGGGCCTGTCCGCACGCCGCAGCGCCGGGGCGCACCCGTACCTGACCACACCCGAACACACGGCACGGGCCCGTGAGCTGATTGGTCCGTCGGCGTTCCTGGCGCCCGAACACAAGGTGGTGCTGACCACCGACTCGGCAAGGGCCCGTACGGTGGGACGCCAGGCGCTCGATATGTACTTCAACCTGGCTAACTACCGCAACAACTGGAAACGGCTGGGCTTCACCGACGACGAAGTCTCCCGGCCGGGCAGCGACCGCCTGGTTGACGCCGTGGTCGCCTACGGCACTCCAGACGCGATCGCGGCACGGCTGAACGAACACCTGCTTGCAGGCGCCGACCATGTCCCTATTCAGGTCCTCACCGAAGATGACAACCTGGTGTCGGCGCTGACCGAACTCGCGAAGCCGCTCCGACTGACTTGATCCCGAAACGGAGGGTTGCGAACCCAACTGGTCGCGGCTCCACTCGGTTAAGGCTCGGTTAGGGTTTGATCCATGCGGTTGCTAGTCACCGGTGGCGCGGGATTCATCGGCACGAATTTCGTGCACAGCGCCGTACGTGAGCATCCAGACGATGCGGTTACCGTACTCGACGCCCTGACCTACGCCGGCCGGCGCGAGTCGCTGGCCGACGTGGAGGATGCCATCCGGCTGGTTCAGGGCGATATCACCGACGCCGAGCTGGTTTCGCAGCTGGTGGCCGAGTCCGACGCGGTGGTGCATTTTGCCGCCGAATCCCATGTCGACAATGCACTGGACAATCCGGAGCCGTTTCTGCACACCAACGTCATCGGGACCTTCACCATCCTGGAAGCGGTGCGACGCCACGGTGTGCGCCTGCACCACATCTCCACCGACGAGGTCTACGGCGACTTGGAGCTCGACGACCGGGCGCGGTTCACCGAATCGACGCCCTATAACCCGTCCAGCCCTTACTCGGCGACCAAGGCGGGCGCAGACATGTTGGTCCGGGCCTGGGTTCGGTCCTATGGCGTACGCGCGACGATCTCCAACTGCTCCAACAACTACGGGCCGTATCAGCACGTCGAGAAGTTCATTCCGCGTCAGATCACCAATGTGCTCACCGGGCGGCGGCCCAAGCTCTACGGCGCGGGCGCCAATGTCCGTGACTGGATCCACGTCGACGACCACAACAGCGCGGTGCGGCGAATCCTGGACAGAGGCCGCATCGGCCGAACCTACCTGATCAGCTCCGAGGGCGAGCGTGACAACCTGACCGTGCTGCGCACGCTGCTGCGACTGATGGACCGCGATCCGGACGACTTCGACCACGTCACCGACCGCGTCGGCCACGACCTGCGCTATGCCATCGACCCGTCCACGCTCTACGACGAATTATGCTGGGCGCCAAAGCATACCGATTTCGAGGAGGGCCTGCGGACCACGATCGACTGGTACCGCGACAACGAATCGTGGTGGCGTCCACTAAAAGACGCCACGGAGGCCCGCTATCAAGAACGCGGTCAATGAGATGAAAGCACGCGAACTCGACGTCCCCGGCGCCTGGGAGATTACCCCGACCATCCATGTCGATTCCCGCGGACTGTTCTTCGAATGGCTTACCGATCATGGGTTCCGCGCATTCGCAGGTCACAGTTTGGACGTCCGGCAAGTGAACTGCTCGGTGTCATCGGCCGGTGTGCTGCGCGGCCTGCACTTTGCCCAGTTGCCGCCGAGCCAGGCCAAGTATGTGACCTGCGTTTCCGGCTCGGTGTTCGATGTCGTCGTCGACATCCGAGAGGGCTCACCGACATTCGGCCGATGGGACTCGGTGCTGCTCGACGACCAAGACCGTAGGACGATCTACGTCTCCGAAGGCCTAGCGCACGGCTTCCTTGCACTGCAAGACAATTCGACGGTGATGTACTTGTGCTCGGCGGAATACAATCCGCAGCGCGAGCACACCATCTGCGCCACAGATCCGACGTTGGCGGTCGATTGGCCGCTGGTCGATGGCGCTGCCCCCAGCCTGTCCGACCGTGATGCCGCTGCGCCCAGCTTCGAGGATGTGCGCGCGTCTGGCCTGCTGCCCAGGTGGGAACAGACGCAGCGGTTCATTGGGGAGATGCGCGGCACCTAGCTCGGTAATCCCTTGTGTTGCTTTGGCTTCAGCGGTCACAGCGCGGCGATTGTTGTCGGTGGCCCCTCGTAGAATTTGGGGTATGGGTTCGGGTAGCCGCGAACGGATTGTCGAGGTCTTTGATGCGCTGGATGCCGAGCTGGACCGCTTGGACGAGGTGTCTTTTGAGGTGTTGACCACCCCGGAACGGCTGCGGTCTCTGGAACGTCTGGAATGCTTGGTGCGCCGGCTACCGGCGGTGGGTCACGCGTTGATCAACCAACTTGACGCCCAAGCCAGCGAGGAAGAACTGGGCGGCACGCTGTGCTGCGCGCTGGCCAACCGGTTACGCATCACCAAGCCCGACGCCGCCCGGCGCATCGCCGACGCCGCCGATCTCGGACCTCGTCGAGCACTCACCGGCGAACCGCTAGCCCCACAGTTGACCGCCACCGCCACCGCCCAACGCCAGGGCCTGATCGGCGAGGCGCACATCAAAGTGATTCGCGCCCTTTTTCGCCCACCTGCCCGCCGCGGTGGATGTGTCCACCCGCCAGGCCGCCGAAGCCGACCTGGCCGGCAAAGCCGCTCAATATCGTCCCGACGAGCTGGCCCGCTACGCCCAGCGGGTCATGGACTGGCTACACCCCGACGGCGACCTCACCGACACCGAACGCGCCCGCAAACGCGGCATCACCCTGAGCAACCAGCAATACGACGGCATGTCACGGCTAAGTGGCTACCTGACCCCCCAAGCGCGGGCCACCTTTGAAGCCGTGCTAGCCAAACTGGCCGCCCCCGGCGCGACCAACCCCGACGACCACACCCCGGTCATCGACACCACCCCCGATGCGGCCGCCATCGACCGCGACACCCGCAGCCAAGCCCAACGCAACCACGACGGGCTGCTGGCCGGGCTGCGCGCGCTGATCGCCTCCGGGAAACTGGGCCAACACAACGGTCTTCCCGTCTCGATCGTGGTCACCACCACCCTGACCGACCTGCAAACCGGCGCCGGCAAGGGCTTCACCGGCGGCGGCACCCTGCTACCCATGGCCGATGTGATCCGCATGACCAGCCACGCCCACCACTACTCCCCCGCAAGCGGGAGGTACCCCCAGGCGATCTTCGACCACGGCACACCCCTGGCGCTGTATCACACCAAACGCCTAGCCTCCCCGGCCCAGCGGATCATGCTGTTCGCCAACGACCGCGGCTGCACCAAACCCGGCTGTGACGCACCGGCCTACCACAGCCAAGCCCACCACGTCACCGCCTGGACCAGCACCGGACGCACCGACATCACCGAGCTGACCCTGGCCTGCGGCCCCGACAACCGACTCGCCGAAAAAGGCTGGACCACCCGCAAAAACACCCACGGCCACACCGAATGGCTACCACCACCCCACCTCGACCACGGCCAACCCCGCACCAACACCTTCCACCACCCCGAACGATTCCTCCACAACCAAGACGACGACGACGAACCCGATTGACCCCCAGCAGTCAAAGCCACACGCCACAACGCCGCACAACCATAAACACCGAGTCCGTCAGGGCCTGGCCGGAGCAAACACGCCACGGTGGTAGGAGCTGTGGGCATATGCCTTGGAGCCCACCAGTTGTGACAACGGCGTGTGCACCGACTGCCCGCGTGCGAGTCTGGCGGCGACCGCGTTTAGGTCGAACCGCGGACGCCAGTTCAAGTCACGGCGAGCGCGGGAGTTAACGTACACGCGGTCGAGGCGGTCGGGGAAGCGCCAACCACGCTGGGTCCACACAGCCGCGGCCAGCGGTACCCGCCGGGCGAACACCGATGCCGCGTCGGTGCGCAGCTGCGTCAGGTCATCACGGGTAAACGGTGTGGTCGCCGACACCAGATAGCGCCCGAACCCCAGCTGGGGAGCTCGCTGCGCGGCGTTGAGGTGCGCATCTACCGCGTCTTCGAGCGCGACCCGCCGGCAGGCATATTCGTTGGCTTTGATGTTGTCCTGGCTGCGCCCGTCATACAGGTCAGGCATGTCATCGCCCTCGACGAAGAATCGGGCAACACGCAGCACGACGCAGGCCAAACCGTCGTTGCGATGTGCCAACTGGCAGAGGTCCTCGGAGCTAGCTTTGGTCACGCCGTAGATGTTCTTGGGAATGGGCGTGACGGATTCGTCGATCCACGCCGCGGGCTGGTCTGCCGGCGGTGTCAGGGCGTCGCCGAAAACGGTCGTCGATGATGTCATGACGAAGGCGCGGACGTTGGCGGCGACCGCAGCATCCAGCACGGTCTGGGTACCGATGATGTTCGTGTCCAGAAACGCCTGACGCGGCAGGAAGGCCAGTTGCGGCTTGTGATGGGCGGCCGCGTGGAACACCACCTCAACGCCGGCCATCACGTCTCGCAGCAGTGCTCGATCACTCACGCAGCCAACGATATTCGTGTACCGCGACGGTCTGCTGTCGAGGCTGACGACGTCGGCGCCCCGTGCACGCAGAGTGCGCACCAGCGCCTCGCCCAGGTGACCGGAGCTGCCGGTAACCAGGGTACGCATCCCGCTCTCGGCGGCGGCAGCCGTCGGAGGCGTGCCCGCGTGCAACAACAGCGGACTGGACCGCACGCCGGCGCGGACTCTCATGGTGGCTGCATGTGTTCCCACGACTCACGCCCTCATTCCCACGACCACTCGATCGATGTCTTGCGGGGACAACCACTGCCCCGCATGACTTTTCGCGGTCTGCCGAATAACGTGGGACACGGAAAGCCCCGCCTGTTGGGCCGCTGCGCGGAGGTGCTCGACCTGCAGCGAATCGAGTCCGTGGAATCCGAACGAGATCTCCCACGGATCGATGCCGTAACTCTGCGGGCTCCGGCCCAACATATCCGATCGCGCTGCGTCGAAAATCCGATCCAGGTCGACTGCCGCCAGGTGCCCGCGCCGCTGCAACGCGGCGACGAGGCACTCGATCTGGCAATTCCCGGCCCCGCGACCGAAACCCATCAGCGTTCCATCCAGGAAATCGGCCCCGGCGTCGAATGCCTCCAAGGTGTTGGCGACGGCCATGGCGAGGTTGTTGTGCCCGTGGAAGCCGACGGAGACATCGCTGGCACCGCGGAGAGCCTCGACGTAGCGGCGCGCGTCCTCGGGCAGGAAGGTTCCCGTCGTATCCACCACGTAAACGATCCGGACGCCCACATCGCGGGCCCGCTTCCCGGCAGCAGCAAGCACATCGGGCTCGAAGAGATGCGACTTCACCAGCTGGATCGAAACCTCCAGACCTTTTGACTGCGCACGCTCGACGAACGGCATCACCAACTCAAATTCGGTGGCGATGACACATATGCGCAGAAAGTCCAGATAGTCTCCGGCCAAATCGACCGTCTCGATGCGGGCCAGGGCCGGCACGATCACGGCACCAAGTCTCGCGTTTCGAACCACCGATCGGGCGGCGCGGAAATATTCTTCGTCGGTGTGAGCCGCCGGGCCCTGCGCCGCGGCGGCTCCGATGGTGACGCCGTGACCGATTTCAATGTAGGGAATTCCCGCTGCGTCGAGATCCCCGACAATCCTGCGGACATCGTCGTCGGTGTACTGGAAGTTCACCGCATAGCTGCCGTCACGGACGGTCGTGTCCAGGACAATCGGCTCTCTGTGGGTCGCAGTCATGAGCATCAGTGTCAGCCCGCACCCTTGCCGGATCCTTGATGAATTCTTGGACGCGCGGCTGGTGTCCTATCGACCCAGTCCAATGTCGGGTTTGTTGATCTCTGGATCGATCGCGATATCGAGGACGCAGGGACCGGTGGCGGCCAACGCTTTTTGCACACCGGCGCGCAGCTCGCAGCGCGTATCGACCCGAATCCCTTCCGCTCCAAGGGCGCGGGCCATCGCCGCCAGATCGTTCGCGCCGATGCGAGCGACCGGCGACGGATCCATCCGCCCGCTGACCGGGCCGGCGCTGGCACTCATTTGTCCGTCGTTGAGGACAGCCCAGGTCACCCTGATCCCGTGCGCAACCGCAGTGGAAATCTCCGTGCCATGCATCAAGAAAGCCCCGTCCCCGGCGATGCATATGACGTGTTCTTCCGGTCGAGCCAGGGCCACGCCAATGGCTCCGGCGATGCCGCATCCCATGGGCGAAAAGTCAACGGTGGCAAAGAATCTGCCGGGCCGCCGCACCGGTATCCCACGAAACGTCCAAGAAATGCAGGTACCCACGTCGGCGCATATCGTGGCGTTGGGTGCAAGCTCGCGGTCCAGTTCGTGCATCAGCTCAAGCGGGTGAATCGATTCCCCCCGCGCTTGCGGGGTCCCCGGCAACGCCGCTGGCGCCGGCGGCCGCACGCCCACCCTCCGACAAAAGCGTGGCGGCCGCCCGCAGTTCAGGGCATTGACGAACGCGCGCCCGGACGTGGTGATCCCGAGCGACGTAGCGACGAATCGGCCAACTGCCGATGGATCGGGATCGACATGGACGACGTCGGCTTTCAGCCCGCGCCAGCGGGGCGAAAAGGAGCGGGTAACCAACCCGCCGAAGGAAACACCGACCGCGATCAACAGGTCGCACGGTGTGTCGAAGAGGTACTCGTCGGCCCTGCCGTCACCAAATATGCCGAGCACACCCAGAGACAGCGGATGGGTTTCCGCGACGATCCCCCGCCCGTTCGGTGTGGTCGCAAAAGGAAGTCCCGCCTTCTCGCAAAACGCGACGATCTGCTCGCCGATGCCGTCCAGCCGGCAGCCATTCCCCAGCACGAGCATGGGGGCACGCGACCGATCCAGCCTACCGATCACCTCGTCAGCGACATCAGGACCGCACGGCGCCAGGGTTCTTAGGCCCCCAAGACCGGCCGCGGCAGTTCCAAGTTGGTGAGCCGGCAGCCGCTCGTCCACTAGATCGCGCGGCAGAGCAATGTGCACCGGTCCGCGAGGGATGCTCGCCAAGGCCCGGAACGCCGAATCGATCTTGCTGCGCGCATTGGCGATCGATTCGATGGACACCGAACAGCGGCAGAACCGGCGGAAGGTTGCGCCCAGGCCCAGTCCGTCGTCGCTCGTATCCTGCTGCGAGTGCAGGCCGAATTCTCCGACCGCCACCTCCCCGGTCAGGATAAGCATCGGAACCTGATTCACCGACGCATTGGCCACGGCGCTAATGACGTTGGTCGCCCCAGGTCCCGCCACAAACACCGCAGCGGACTTGCCGGACGCGCGGGCGAACCCGTCGGCCAGGTAGCCGGCGCCGCCCTCGTGCCGGGCCAACACGATCTGAAAGCCGGCATCGCGGGACAGACGCACCAGCAACGAATCGAGCCGGGAAGTCGGTAGCCCGCATACGACCGAAATGCCGGCTGCGCGCATCCTGGCGACGAGATGATCCCCGACGGTCACGGGAGTCACGGCCATGCCCCGATCACGGCGGCCTCGCCCATGCGCTGATCGCGTTCCGGTAGGTAGGCCGGGCCGCAGGCGCACAAGAATGTCAACGGAACTGAACCTAGGGCCCGGATTTTCTGCGGGACACCAGCCGGTATCCAGACCGCATCGCCGGGCCCGACCTCGCCAGATTCGTCTCCGACCGAAACCAGCCCGCGCCCCGAGAGAACAAAATAGATCTCATCGGTGGCTTGCAATCGGTGCCATACGGTCTCGGCTCCCGCCGCCACGGTCGCATGGGCCAGACTGACCGAGGCGACGCCCACAGTGGCCCGATCCACCAGGACCCGAATCTCGGACAAGTCCGGCGCCACGAACGGCTCTGCCTCCCTGGCGTTGCTGACGAACATGGCAGCAGCGTGTGCCCGCGCTCTTGGCGGATCCTTGACGAATCCTCGGAACGCGGGTTTGTGACCGGCGGAGAGCGCGACGGTTGCCTGCAGCACAGCGTCTGTCGACGTTGACGCTCGCTCCCGTTCGGGCCGGGTTGACATCCCCCACCACCGGCCACACAATGCGCCCGGTGGATGAGCAGTGGATCGAGATACTCAGGATCCAGGCACTGTGTGCTCGGTACTGTTTGACGATCGACACCCAGGATGGCGAAGGCTGGGCGGGATGCTTTACCGAGGACGGTGCCTTCGAGTTCGACGGCTGGGTGATCCGGGGGCGGCCCGCATTACGCGAATACGCAGATGCGCATGCCCGCGTCGTGCGGGGCCGCCACTTGACCACGGATCTTCTCTACGAGGTCGACGGGGACGTCGCCACCGGGCGCAGCGCCAGCGTGGTCACTCTGGCCACTGCCGCCGGCTACAAGATCCTCGGCTCGGGCGAGTACCAGGATCGCCTCATCAAGCAGGACGGCCAGTGGCGTATCGCGTACCGGCGATTGCGCAACGATCGGCTGGTGTCGGATCCCAGCGTGGCGGTAAACGTCGCCGATGCCGACGTCGCCGCGGTCGTCGGTCACCTTCTCGCGGCCGCGCGCCGGCTCGGAACCCAGATGAGCGACACGTAGGGGCGACAAGCTAGGGCCGACGTCGGTGTACGGACACACGCGCTCGCGGGTTGGCTGTGCAGGACCTTCCCTAACCCCATCATCGGACGCCGACATGCCGAGCGAGAAAATCTAGGACCGCCCCTGCGAAAGCGTCGTTGCGATCGCCGGCGACCATATGTCCGGCGCCGCGCACATCGGTGAACTCGACTTGCGGAAACCGCGAGAGAAATTGGTCGGCGCTTTCTTGGCGGACGATGTCGCTGACTTGGCCGCGCACGAGAAGCACCGGCACTTCGTCGCGCAGGATCGTCGCAACGGCTGCATTCATGCGGTCGACGTCGGTGACCTCTACGGGAGGAAACGCCGCGATACCACCGATGAACTGCGGATCCCAGTGCCAATACCAGCGATCACCGCGGCGGCGCAGGTTGGCCACCAAGCCATCCGGATCCGAAGGCCGCGGCCGATGCGGGTTGTAGTTGGCGATGACGTCAGCCACCTCGTCCAACGAGCCGAACCCCGATTCCACCCGTTCGGCCATGAACGCGTGGATCCTGCTCGCCCCGGCCAGGTCCATATTCGGCACGATGTCCACCAGCACCACTGCGCTGGCAATGCCCGGCGAGAGCTCCCCCGCCAGCAGCATCGCGGCAAACCCACCCAAGGAGGCGCCCACCAGCGCCGGCTGCCCAGGCAGGTTGCGCAGCACTTCCTGGATATCGCCGGCGAAGCTGACCAACCGATAGTCGCCTTCGCTCGACCAGTCGGATTCGCCATGCCCGCGCAGATCGATCGTGACCGCTTGCCAGCCACGTTCGGCGACAGCGGCTGCGGCCCGACCCCATGAGCGTCGCGTCTGTCCACCGCCATGCAAGAACACCACGGCACGCGCTCGCGGGTCTCCCAAGCGGTCGGCGACGATACGGACACCGCCCGGCCCGTGGACCGAGAACGATTCAGCTGCCATTGATATCGGGTCCATCAGGGGATCCAGAACCATCCGTTTGCATGCCCTACCACGATCCTGTCCTACCGAGCGGCCCGCAGTCACCCCAGATTCGGCGTCAATCCGGCACCCGGTTCGTGGTCCATCCACGGAACCCAAGGCGCCATTTTCGCAGTGATTGCACGCTCGGCGAAAGGTGTTACCCAGACGCTACAGCTATGCGTGCCCGTAGAATGCAAATCCCTGCTCGCGGTCGAGGTAGGTATCGGCCTTGTTCTTGATGAAAAACACATAGACAATCAGCGAGACCGCTATGCACGCGGTCACGTAGGCGATGAACATCGGCACCTGATCGCGTTCCTTAAGAGCCTGGTAGATCAGCGGCGCGGTGCCGCCGAAGACCGAGTTCGCCAGTGCATAGCCGACTCCGACACCAAGGGCGCGCACGTGCGCGGGGAACAGTTCGGACTTGACCAGTGCATTGATCGAGCAGTATCCGGTCAGAATCACATAGCCGACGGCCACCAATAGAAACGACATTGTCGGCGAACGTGTTTCGGGAAGATAAGTAACAAGGACGTAGGTATAGATGAGTCCGCCGACGCCGAACCACAGCAGCAGTGGCTTGCGGCCGATCTTGTCGCTGATCATGCCCCCGATGGGCTGCAGCATCATCAACAGAATCAGACCAACCAGGTTGATCCAAGTAGCGGTCATCGCCTGCGAACCGTAGACACTCTTGACGATCGCAGGTGCATTGACGCTGTAGGTATAAAACGCGACCGTGCCGCCCAACGTGACGAGGAAACAGAGCAGCAATGGCTTCCAATAGTGGGTGGCCAGTTCACGGAGCGACCCGGAGTCGTGGTCCCGCCCGGCCTTGATCGCAGTCAGGCGTTCCTGACTGAGCGATTCATCCATCGTGCGCCGCAACCAGAACACCACGATCGCGGCGCCACCGCCTACGGCGAAGCCGATGCGCCAGCCGAATTCGTGAACCTGCTCGCGGGTGAAGACCGCCAGGATGACTAGCAGGGTGAACTGGGCAAGCACGTGCCCACCCACCAGCGTCACATACTGAAACGACGAGAAGTAGCCGCGCCGCTCCCGCGTCGCGGCCTCAGACATGTACGTCGCCGACGTGCCGTACTCTCCGCCGGTCGCAAATCCCTGGACGAGCCGACACAAAATAAGCAGGATCGGCGCAGCGACGCCAATGCTCGAGCGAGACGGCACCAACGCCACGATCAGCGAACAGGCGGCCATCAGCGACACACTGAACGTCAGCGCGGCCCGGCGGCCGCGGCGGTCGGCAAACCGACCAAAGAACCACGATCCGACGGGCCGGGTCACGAAGGTAACAGCGAAGATCGCGTAGACATAGACCGTCGAGTTGCGATCGGCCCGATCAAAGAATTGGTCCTCGAAATACGTAGCGAACACGGTGTAGACGTAGACGTCATACCACTCGACCAGATTGCCCGACGATCCCCGGATCGTGTTCCAAATGGCCCGACGGGTCTCGGCCTGACTCGGGCGCGATGGAGGTGCAATGGAAACGGTCATGGTGTCCTCCATGCGATTCGCATTGTCGCGCCGTCTGACGGTCACCATAGTGACCGACGTCAGCACCCGCCGTGCAGGGCTGGAGCGTGGTCGGTTTTGACTCTGCGGTCAAGGTGACGTCCCTCGGCGTGTCGCCGGCGTGGATGCAGACTCGATGCCGCTCTTTAGTGCAACTAATTTCGTTGAAGTGCCTGCGAGGTATAGGACTTCACGATTGGTTAATGTAGCGTTCACCCCGTGTTGGGGTCGATTTGGCCGGACCAGTCGTCACCAACGCTTGGCGTGCGCGCCAGGCGGGCGATCAGATCGCTTGACTACCAATCAATCTTGAGCTCCCGGGCCGATGCTCGGGCTAAATGAGGAGGAGCACGCGTGTCTTTCACTGCGCAACCGGAGATGTTGGCGGCCGCGGCTGGCGAACTTCGTTCCCTGGGGGCAACGCTGAAGGCTAGCAATGCCGCCGCAGCCGTGCCGACGACTGGGGTGGTGCCCCCGGCTGCCGACGAGGTGTCGCTGCTGCTTGCCACACAATTCCGTACGCATGCGGCGACGTATCAGACGGCCAGCGCCAAGGCCGCGGTGATCCATGAGCAGTTTGTGACCACGCTGGCCACCAGCGCTAGTTCATATGCGGACACCGAGGCCGCCAACGCTGTGGTCACCGGCTAGCTGACCTGACGGTATTCGAGCGGAAGGATTATCGAAGTGGTGGATTTCGGGGCGTTACCACCGGAGATCAACTCCGCGAGGATGTACGCCGGCCCGGGTTCGGCCTCGCTGGTGGCCGCCGCGAAGATGTGGGACAGCGTGGCGAGTGACCTGTTTTCGGCCGCGTCGGCGTTTCAGTCGGTGGTCTGGGGTCTGACGGTGGGGTCGTGGATAGGTTCGTCGGCGGGTCTGATGGCGGCGGCGGCCTCGCCGTATGTGGCGTGGATGAGCGTCACCGCGGGGCAGGCCCAGCTGACCGCCGCCCAGGTCCGGGTTGCTGCGGCGGCCTACGAGACAGCGTATAGGCTGACGGTGCCCCCGCCGGTGATCGCCGAGAACCGTACCGAACTGATGACGCTGACCGCGACCAACCTCTTGGGGCAAAACACGCCGGCGATCGAGGCCAATCAGGCCGCATACAGCCAGATGTGGGGCCAAGACGCGGAGGCGATGTATGGCTACGCCGCCACGGCGGCGACGGCGACCGAGGCGTTGCTGCCGTTCGAGGACGCCCCACTGATCACCAACCCCGGCGGGCTCCTTGAGCAGGCCGTCGCGGTCGAGGAGGCCATCGACACCGCCGCGGCGAACCAGTTGATGAACAATGTGCCCCAAGCGCTGCAACAGCTGGCCCAGCCAGCGCAGGGCGTCGTACCTTCTTCCAAGCTGGGTGGGCTGTGGACGGCGGTCTCGCCGCATCTGTCGCCGCTCAGCAACGTCAGTTCGATAGCCAACAACCACATGTCGATGATGGGCACGGGTGTGTCGATGACCAACACCTTGCACTCGATGTTGAAGGGCTTAGCTCCGGCGGCGGCCGCCCAGGCCGTGCAAACCGCGGCGCAAAACGGGGTCCAGGCGATGAGCTCGCTGGGCAGCTCGCTGGGTTCTTCGGGTCTGGGCGCTGGGGTGGCCGCCAACTTGGGTCGGGCGGCCTCGGTCGGTTCGTTGTCGGTGCCGCCAGCATGGGCCGCGGCCAACCAGGCGGTCACCCCGGCGGCGCGGGCGCTGCCGCTGACCAGCCTGACCAGCGCCGCCCAAACCGCCCCCGGACACATGCTGGGCGGGCTACCGCTGGGGCACTCGGTCAACGCCGGCAGCGGTATCAACAATGCGCTGCGGGTGCCGGCACGGGCCTACGCGATACCCCGCACACCGGCCGCCGGATAGCACGACCGGTTTGCGCGGATGCGTCGGCGTTGTTCCCCGCCGCGGTTGGCGTGCTCTGGCAATCTGGTCTAAGGGACCCGACCCCACCGGGCGGACCCCACGGCATCGAGGGGCTGTCGATGGCATTCGAAAAGCCGTCACCGGTAACGGCATTGACGCAGGAACTACGATTCGCGACGACCATGACGGGCGGCGTCAGCCTCGCGATCTGGATGGCCGGTGTTACGCGGGAGATCAACCTGCTCGCGCAGGCCTCACAATGGCGCAGGCTGGGGGGAACCTTCCCGACCAACAGCCAACTCACCAACGAGTCAGCCGCTTCCCTGCGGCTCTACGCTCAACTAATCGACCTCCTCGACATGGTCGTCGACGTCGACATCTTGTCGGGAACAAGTGCGGGCGGCATCAACGCGGCTTTGCTTGCGTCATCCCGAGTCACCGGGTCTGACCTGGGCGGGATCCGCGACCTCTGGCTCGATCTTGGGGCCTTGACCGAGCTTCTCCGAGATCCGCGGGACAAGAAAACACCGTCCCTCTTGTACGGCGACGAACGCATATTCGCCGCTCTGGCCAAGCGGCTTCCCAAGCTGGCGACCGGGCCGTTCCCGCCCACGACCTTTCCGGAGGCCGCGCGCACCCCGTCCACCACCCTGTACATCACGACGACGCTGCTAGCCGGGGAAACAAGCAGATTCACCGACTCATTCGGCACTCTCGTCCAGGATGTCGACCGCCGCGGTCTGTTCACCTTCACCGAAACCGACCTGGCGCGGCCAGACACGGCGCCGGCGCTGGCACTAGCAGCGCGCAGTTCCGCCTCATTCCCACTTGCGTTCGAACCCTCCTTTCTGCCGTTCACGAAGGGAACCGCCAAGAAGGGAGAGGTGCCGGCTCGACCGGCGATGGCGCCGTTCACCAGCCTTACCCGTCCGCACTGGGTTAGCGATGGTGGCTTGCTGGACAACCGGCCAATTGGCGTTTTGTTCAAGCGCATCTTCGACCGTCCAGCCCGACGGCCGGTTCGCCGGGTGCTCCTGTTCGTCGTACCATCGTCCGGACCCGCACCCGACCCGATGCATGAGCCACCACCGGACAACGTCGACGAGCCACTCGGGCTCATCGACGGGCTGCTGAAGGGCCTGGCCGCGGTCACCACCCAGTCGATCGCGGCCGACCTACGCGCGATCCGCGCCCATCAGGACTGCATGGAAGCGCGCACAGATGCCAAACTGCGGCTCGCAGAGCTGGCGGCAACGCTGCGGAACGGCACACGGTTGCTCACCCCGTCCCTGCTCACGGATTACCGGACCCGCGAGGCAACCAAGCAGGCCCAGACCCTCACCAGCGCTCTGCTGCGCCGGCTTTCCACCTGTCCGCCGGAGTCGGGCCCGGCAACCGAAAGCCTTCCCAAGAGCTGGTCAGCCGAACTCACCGTCGGTGGTGACGCCGACAAGGTGTGCCGGCAGCAGATCACCGCGACGATCCTGCTTTCTTGGTCGCAGCCGACCGCCCAGCCGCTCCCACAGAGTCCAGCCGAGCTGGCTCGGTTCGGTCAGCCGGCCTACGACCTTGCAAAAGGATGCGCGCTCACCGTCATCCGGGCGGCATTCCAGCTGGCACGTTCGGATGCTGACATCGCCGCGTTGGCGGAAGTCACCGAAGCAATCCACCGGGCGTGGCGACCGACCGCGTCATCCGATCTCAGTGTGCTAGTGCGGACGATGTGTAGCAGACCAGCGATCCGACAAGGGTCGCTCGAGAACGCCACTGACCAGCTCGCTGCCGACTATCTCCAACAATCCACGGTGCCCGGCGACGCTTGGGAGCGGCTCGGTGCCGCCTTGGTGAACGCCTACCCGACCTTGACGCAACTTGCCGCCAGCGCTTCAGCCGACTCGGGTGCCCCGACAGACTCTCTGCTCGCCCGGGACCATGTTGCAGCCGGTCAGTTGGAAACGTACCTCAGCTATCTGGGGACCTATCCAGGGCGTGCCGACGACTCGCGCGACGCACCGACCATGGCATGGAAGCTATTCGATCTCGCCACGACGCAGCGCGCGATGCTCCCGGCCGACGCAGAGATCGAGCAAGGCCTCGAACTCGTGCAGGTTAGCGCCGACACCCGCAGCCTGCTCGCACCTGACTGGCAGACAGCCCAGCAGAAGCTCACCGGCATGCGCTTGCATCATTTCGGTGCGTTCTACAAGAGGTCATGGCGAGCCAATGACTGGATGTGGGGCCGACTCGACGGAGCGGGATGGCTCGTCCACGTGCTGCTAGACCCGCGCCGGGTGCGCTGGATCGTCGGGGAGCGCGCCGATACCAACGGGCCGCAGAGCGGTGCACAATGGTTCCTAGGCAAACTCAAAGAACTTGGGGCACCTGACTTTCCGAGTCCGGGCTACCCGCTGCCGGCGGTCGGCGGCGGGCCGGCCCAACATCTGACCGAGGACATGCTGCTCGATGAGCTTGGCTTCCTGGACGACCCAGCAAAGCCGCTGCCGGCCAGCATTCCGTGGACCGCGCTGTGGTTGTCGCAGGCGTGGCAACAACGAGTCCTCGAAGAGGAATTGGACGGACTGGCCAACACGGTGCTCGACCCACAGCCCGGAAAATTGCCGGACTGGAGCCCGACGAGTTCACGAACATGGGCGACCAAGGTATTGGCCGCTCACCCTGGCGACGCCAAATATGCTCTGCTGAACGAAAATCCAATCGCAGGCGAAACATTCGCCAGCGACAAGGGCTCACCACTGATGGCGCACACGGTCGCCAAAGCCGCCGCGACTGCGGCCGGAGCGGCCGGCTCGGTCCGGCAGCTGCCCAGTGTATTGAAGCCACCACTGATCACGTTGCGGACACTCACCCTCAGTGGATACCGAGTGGTCTCGTTGACCAAAGGCATTGCCAGATCGACCATTATCGCCGGCGCGCTGCTACTTGTGCTCGGCGTCGCGGCGGCGATCCAGTCGGTGACCGTGTTCGGAGTCACTGGCCTGATCGCGGCCGGGACTGGGGGCTTGCTGGTCGTCCTAGGCACTTGGCAGGTCTCCGGCAGGCTCCTTTTTGCACTGCTGTCTTTCTCGGTTGTCGGCGCGGTACTCGCGTTGGCGACGCCCGTCGTACGCGAATGGCTGTTCGGCACCCAGCAGCAGCCCGGCTGGGTAGGCACTCACGCGTATTGGCTTGGCGCCCAATGGTGGCACCCCCTGGTCGTCGTCGGGCTCATCGCACTGGTGGCCATCATGATCGCAGCGGCCAACCCAGGACGACGGTGACGATGCGTGCGGTGATCCGGAATTCAGGAACCGAGGCCCGCGGCGCCGTCAGCCGCCGCCAACTGATCGAGCGCTTCGCCGGTGTAGACGGCGAGCCGCTGCAGGTGTGGCAGTGTGTCACGGCAGCCGATGAATCCAAAGTTCAGCGTGCCGGCGTAACTCTGCAAAGTAACGTTGAGAGCCTGGCTGTGCGCCACCAGGGAGACCGGATAGGACGCCTCCATCCGGCTGCCCCGCAGGTAGAGCACGTCCTCGGGCCCCGGCACATTGCTGACACACAGGTTGAACGTGTACGGCCAGGGTGGCTTCACCCCACTGAGCGTGCTGGCCAACTGCACCCCGTACGGCGCCATCAACGCGGCGCTATAGGCCAGGATCGCGTCCTTGTCCATGGACCTCAGCTGAGCCTTGGCCGCGCGGGTTGACGCCGTGACCGCCGCCAGCCGCTGCACCGGATCGGCAACGTCGGTACCCAACGTCGCCAGGATGGTCGCGACCGCGTTGCCGCCGCCCTCGTCGTCCTTGGGTCGCACGTTGACCGGCAAGACCACGATCAGCGACTTGTTGGGCAGCTCACCCAGCTCGTCCAGAAAACGTCGTAAGCCGCCTCCGATGATCGCCAACGCGACGTCGTTGATTGTGGCATCATATTGAGCCCCAATGGCTTTCAGTCGATCCAGCGGATATTGCTGGGTGGCGAAGCGGCGGTTGCGGCTGATGCGGGTGTTGAGTATGCAGTGCGGCGCTTGCACCGAGCCGACGAGGTTGAGGTACTCGTGATCACTGCGCAGCTGGGCGTTGACCAGCGCCTTGGTGAGCTCGAACGTCGATCGTCCCGCACCGGCCACCGAACCTAAGACGCTACCGACCCCGCTGACCAGCCCGCCCAACCCCCGCACCACGTCGCCCAGGCCATCGAGCACGTTACCGGCCCCAGCTATCAAACCGCCGCCGACGGAGTCTTGAGTGTCGGCGGGTGATCGGCCAGGTGTGGGAATGTTGAAGAACAACGGGTGGGTGGTGTCGTGCGGGTCGGTGGACAGGCTGCGGGCCAGCATTTTCTGGCCGGTATAGCCGTCTATCAACGAGTGGTGCATCTTGATGTAGATCGCGAACCGGCCACCTTCGAGGCCTTCGATGAAATGCACTTCCCACGGCGGACGGCGTAGGTCCAGGGCGTGACTATGCAAGCGGGACACCGGGATCCCGAGTTCACGCTCGTCGCCAGGGCTGGCCAGCGCCGACCGGCGCACGTGGTAGTCCAGGTCGAAGTTGTCATCAACGACCCAGGACTGCGTGGGATGGTATAGCAGCTCCGGATGGCTCAGTCTTAGGCTCCAGGGTTCGACGACCTCGCTGGCCTTGCTTTCGTCGACGAGTTGGCGCAGCAAGTCCGGCGGCGCACCCGAGGGCGGCGTGAACGGCATCAACGCACCAACGTGCATCATCGTGGTCGACGATTCGGAGTACAGGAAAAACATGTCCTGCGGACCCAACCGCCGGGCCGTCTGGCTCACGGGCCACTCCTTCGTTGGAGGCATTCTCAGGCCGTCTAGCGCCGCCAGATAACTACCGTAGATGATCGCGGCCGTGCGTTGTACGCCGCATCACATCGCGTGAACTCCGTTGTAGAGCAGCAGTAAACCGATCACGACCAGAATGGCCGCGACCATCCCGGCATGGTTCTTCTCCATCCAGTCTTTAAGTCGTTCCAGCGAATCGTCGAGTCGGTCACCGGCAGCCACGTAGGCCAATATCGGGATCGCGACCGTGGATGCAGCCAACATGGCAAAGAATGCCGTGTAAATCCAGGAACCCGCGGCGCCGTGGCCGCCGCTGCCGATGGCCAATCCGGCCGCCGCGCAAATGATCAGCACCTCGGGTCTCACCACCACCAGCACGGCCCCTACCAATCCGGCGCGTGCCGGGGTGAAGCTGGCGAATGCGCGCATCCAGCCCGGCATTTCGGTGTGGCGATGCCGGGTCAGCCACCGAAGCACGCCGAACACGATCAGTGCCGACCCGAGGACCACCCGTAGCCAGGATGCCCAGGCCGGCGATGTTGTGCTCAAACCGCCAAGTGCGCCGGAGGCCGCAACAAAGACGGCGGTCACCACGGCCAAGCCCAACAGCCAGCCGCCCAGGAAGGCCAGGCTGCTCGGCCGCGGCTGCGGCGAGTGTACGACCAGTACCGCTGGGATCACCGACAACGGCGAGAGCGCAATGACCAACGCCAGCGGCACGAGCCCGGTGAGCACGGAGACCCAATGACCTGCCACGGGCAGCAATCCTCGCATTGACACCGCCTCGGTGACCACCGAGCGCCCCAATTCGACGAAATTGCGCGCACCCAACCGCCGTTCGGGCTGTTGATAGCCATCGCGAGACGTCGATCGCCGAAACGTACGTGCAAAGACGGCGGCTTGGTGAGCCGACGATTAACGACGCTGCCCGGCCAAACGCTCGCCCTGACAGAATTGCGACCCGAAGTCCACCGTCACGGTCGACGGCGTGCGGAACTGAGCGGCGAAGGTGAGCTGGGGATCCACCGGCGCCTGATCGAGCCCCAGTCGCTTTGTCTCGAGGTTGATCTCCACGGTATCGGGGGCAGTTCTGCGCGCATTGGTGTTCCGGTCCGGCCGCATGTTCGGCTCGGTGCCTCTGCTTTCGCCGGGCTTTCTGATGGCAAGTTCATCGGTGTCCTGCTGCGGGCCCAGCTCGGCGAACTCCTTGCCATTGTTGGCGATGGTGTAGGTCAGCAGGTAACCGGCAAAGCCCGACGCAAACGAGCCCGATGGCGACGGTGGCAGCGGCTCGGCGAATCGAACTACCAGCCGAAGGACCGCGCCTCGGGGATGCGAGACGTCCACGGAGGCCACGGTAATGGTCGCGGGCGGTGTCGGCCCGGGCCGCAACTGGCAACTGAGTCGCTTCGGCAGCTGCGACCAGTCGTCTGGCAGCGGCCTGATCCAGGCGTAGACCGCGACACCTACCATCGTCAGCACTGCCGCGACCGGAACTGTCAACCGCAGGCCGGCCGGCATGCCCAGCCAGCGGCTCCGGAGACCGTCGACACGCAGGGCCAGCGGTGATCGTGGTGCAGAGGGGTTGGGTCGACGATGTCTGGTCCAGCGGTCACCGTCCCAATATCGTTGCCCCGCTGAACCGTCAGGATCGGTATACCATCCTGCCGGCGGCGAAGTCGCCACGTCGTGCTCCATTCAACAGTCGGTAAGGATCAGCTGCGGTGCCGCTCCTCGCGGACTACGGCGGCGCATCGAACAACTCCGGTAGCGAATCGAGGATCTGCACGTGGTCGCCGCGCCACGCAAACCCCACAATCGTCAAGATGCCATCTTGGCAGCCGTCACAGCTTTGACGTGTCCGATAGCTCAGCACCACGATGTCGTTTGTGGATGCCGGACCGATCAAATTGGTGAACGGGTAGGCCCTCGGCGTTGCGGTTCCGACGAACGTTCCCCGATGAAACATCAGCGCCTGGTCCGGGGAGCTGTTGGTGGCGTCTTGCACCGTCACCAGCACCGCGGACAGGTCCGCGCACGGGTCGTAGTTGCTGTCCTCCGGCGTACTATTCCACGGCCTGCCGGTTTTGGAATCGGGGGCAAGCTGGGCCAGCGCGGCGCGCACGGCCGTTGCCTCGTCCGGCCCACACGGGCCAACCTGGGATGCCGGGGAAGTGGGGCGCGCCGGTGCGGACGTCGTTGCCGGCGCCGCCTGGTTGGCACCTGGTCGGACCCGATGCATACCGGCGTACGCAACGACCGCGGCAGCCACACAGGCCAGGACCACGAGCGCCACCAGCCAGGCGGTGGGCCAAGACCCGCCTGGGGCGGGCGGAGTGGTATCGACGTCATCGGACGGCTGGTATGCCGGCGCAGGCCAGTCGGGGTCAATCTCGTCAGACACCTAACCCGCTAACCCTCCCGGTACCCGCCCGCTGGCTGTGCGATACTTGCCGAGCTTGCCGAATTGTAGCCAGAACGTGCAGGTAGCGGAAACAAGCGGGCCGTCTCGAGGGGCCCCGCCGGCCGGTGAGGCTGACCACATCCAGCATTCTGATAGCTGGCTTCACAGCAATCTGGCCCCATACTAGACGTCATGCAGCAAGCGACGGCACCGCAACCGCTGGCAGCGCGCCAGTTGGTTCGACGGCGCCTGGCCGAGGCATATGATGGCGCGTTCTGAGGGCAATCGCCCACGCCATCGCGCTGTGCCTCAGCCGTCGCGGATCCGCAAGCGGCTGTCGCGGGGCGTTATGACGCTCGTGTCGGTGGTTGCCCTGCTGATGACCGGCGCAGGGTATTGGGTAGCCCACGGCGCGCTGGGCGGCATCACCATTTCGCAGGCCCTAACCCCCGAGGATCCCCGTTCCAGCGGCAACAACATGAACATCTTGCTCATCGGGCTGGACTCGCGCAAAGACCAGGAAGGCAACGACCTGCCCTGGTCGGTCTTGAAGCAGCTACACGCGGGCGATTCCGACGACGGCGGCTACAACACGAACACGCTGATACTTGTGCACGTCGGTGCCGATGGCAAAGTGGTGGCCTTCTCGATCCCCCGCGACGACTGGGTGCCCTTCACCGGCGTTCCGGGATACAACCACATCAAGATCAAAGAGGCGTACGGGCTGACCAAGCAATACGTGGCAGAACAGCTGGCCAACCAGGGTGTGAGCGACCGGAAAGAGCTCGAGACCCGGGGCCGTGAAGCTGCCCGGGCCGCGACCCTGCGGGCGGTGCGAAGCCTGACCGGCGTCCCGATCGACTACTTCGCCGAGATCAATTTGGCCGGTTTCTACGATTTGGCCCAGACCCTCGGCGGCGTTGATGTGTGCCTGAACCATGCCGTCTACGACTCGTACTCCGGAGCCGACTTCCCCGCCGGGCGTCAACGGTTGAATGCCGCGCAGGCGCTGGCGTTTGTCCGGCAGCGTCATGGCCTAGACAACGGGGACCTGGACCGCACCCACCGCCAGCAAGCATTCCTGTCGTCGGTCATGCGCGAACTTCAGGATTCGGGCACCTTCACCAACCTGGACAGGCTCGACAACCTGATGGCCGTGGCACGCAAAGATGTGGTGCTGTCGGCCGGCTGGGACGAGGACCTGTTCCGCCGGATGGGCGACCTGGCGGGCGGTAACGTCGAATTCCGGACGCTGCCCGTGGTGCGCTACGACAACATCGACGGCCAGGATGTCAACATTATCGACCCGACCGCGATCCGGGCCGAGGTAGCGGCGGCATTTGGCAGCGCGCCGCCAACGTCGCAGACCGCCGCGGCCGCCAAACCTAACCCATCCACCGTCGTCGATGTGGTCAATGCCGGCAGCATCAGCGGACTGGCCAGCCAGGTCTCCGGTGCGCTGCTGAAGCGCGGCTACACCGCGGGTCAGGTGCGTGACCGCGAATCCGGCGATCCGTTCACCACCGCCATCGAGTACGGTGCCGGCGCGGAAACGGACGCCCAGAACGTGGCAGACCTGCTCGGTATCGACGCCCCCAACCATCCCGATCCCGCCGTCGCGCCCGGACACATCCGTGTGACGGTGGATACCAACTTCTCCCTACCGGCACCCGACGAGGCCACCGCCGCCGCGACGTCCACCGAAACCAGCACATATCCGCTGTACGGCGGCGGCACCACCACCGACCCGACACCGGACCAAGGGGCGCCCATCGATGGCGGCGGCGTGCCCTGCGTGAACTAGGTAAGTTATCCGACCACTCCACGCAGCCCGTCGGCGCCGAACACCGGCTCCAGCATGGGCGAGAAGTCCGGGCCCCTTCGCAGCATGTGGCCGCCGTCGACGTTGATGACCTGTCCGGTGATCCAACTGGCCGCGTCGCTGAGCAAAAACATTGCTAGGTTCGCGACGTCTTCGACCTCACCCACCCGCGGTAATGGCGTGCAGACCCGGTAGTCCGCGCTCAGCTCCGGCGACTCTGTGACGGGCACAACCAGATCTGTACGGATCAGGCCCGGGCGGATGCTGTTGACCCGTACCCACGACGGCCCGAGTTCGTCAGCGGCCAGTTTCATCATGTGGTCAACGGCCGACTTGGTGACCCCGTAGGCGCCGAACCAGCGATGGGTGTTGCTGGCCGCGATCGAGGAGATGCCGACGAACGAACCGCCGCCGCCGCGTACCAATTCCCGCGCGGCGTGCTTGAGCACGTACATGGTGCCATTGACATTGAGGTCCACGGTGCGCCGCCAGGCCTGCGAGTCGATCTGGGTGATTGGCCCAATGGTCTGAGACCCGCCCGCGCAATGCACCACACCGTGCAGCCGGCCATGCCACGCGGTTGCCGCGTCCACCACACGCAGGGTCTGCTCCTCGTCGGTGATGTCGGCCGGCTCATAGCCGATCGCTCCGGTCTTGAGCGCCTCGATGTCTTTGACAGCCGCCGCCAGCTTGTCTGGATTTCGTCCCACGATCATGACGGCGGCTCCAGCCGCGACCAACCCGGCGGCCACCCCCTTGCCGATTCCGCTGCCACCTCCGGTGACCAGGTAGGTCCGGTCTTGGAAAGAAAGCTGCACTTGAGGCCCCTCACGCCGAAACTGAAACAGGTTCTCGCCATTTTGGACCATGCGGCCCGTCACTTGCGCCGAAGGTGAACTCACGGCGAGGTTTCGCGGCGCTCGCGAATTCATGCCCTCAGTTCACGTTCGACGTTCGTGATCAACGGTGCCGCCATCGTGGAGGGATTCCATAGGTTGCGGCTTGTTGCCACATTGCGGCCAGTGTGCGCCGCCGGGTGCGCGTCCACGGTAGGCTTCAACCACGAATTATCGGGCAACGATATCGGAGTCGGAGTTGGCAATAACTGGTTCGGCCGCACCGTCATGGCCGCGACTATTGCACGCCGAGGGCCCCCCTTCCGTCATTTGTATACGGCTGTTGGTGGGGTTGGTGTTTCTCAGTGAGGGAATCCAGAAATTCATGTATCCAGATCAGCTGGGTCCGGGCCGCTTCGAGCGGATCGGCATCCCCGCCGCCACGTTCTTCGCCGATCTGGACGGGGTGGTCGAGATTGTCTGCGGCACACTGGTCCTCCTCGGCCTGCTGACCCGGGTCGCGGCGGTGCCGTTGCTCATCGACATGGTGGGAGCGATCGTGCTGACCAAACTCCGAGCACTGCAGCCGGGCGGGTTTCTCGGGGTAGAGGGCTTCTGGGGCATGGCCCACGCTGCCCGGACCGACCTGTCGATGCTGCTCGGATTGATCTTCCTGCTGTGGTCCGGCCCCGGCCGGTGGTCACTAGATAGGCGACTGTCCAAACGCGCCACGGCTTGCGGCGCGAGGTGAACCCGCGACGTAGCGCGACCGATGCACCGGACTCAACGACGAGTCAGCGGTGGCGTCGCGAATGAACTGCCCGATCTGACGCAACGAACGGGTCGCTTCGGGCACCAGCGGTGTGGCGAGTTGGAAAAGATGAGCCTGACCGGGCCAAACCCGTACCTCGGCACAGACGCCTGCCGCCGCCAGCTTGCCGGCGCCCAGCTGCGCGTCGTGCAGCAGCACTTCGGAGCCGGAAACGTGAATAAGTGTCGGCGGCAAGCTGGATTCGATATGGTCGAGCGGCTCATAGAGGTCTTCGGGCCTGCCGTCGACCATGTTCTTGGCAGCGGCCGCCCTGACCCATGCCGCCAAGGCATCGAATGCCCGCGCCGGAAACATCGCGTCGGTCCCGATGTTGGGATGGTCCTGCTTGGGCCCCTTGGCCAGCTGCAGCAACGGAGAGATGGCCACTATTGCCGCCGGTTTCTCGTCGTCGCACTGCAGCCGCTGCGCAAGCGCGAGCGCAAGGTAACCACCCGCGGAATCACCGGCCAACACGATCTGTTCCGGCCGGTATCCGCGCGCCCGCAACCATTGGTATGCATCGTGGCAGTCGTCGAGCGCCATCCCCAGCGAATGCTTAGGGATCAGCCGATAGTCGACTATCAACACGGGTGATTCGGCAAATCCTGACAGCGCGTTGACGATCCTGCTGTGCGAATTCGGCCTGCACATGACAAACGCGCCGCCGTGCAAATAGAGCACCACCCGCCCAGCGCCGTCGGCCGCCCGCACCCCAGGCGCACGCACCAACTGGGCGGTAGCATTCGGCAAATTTATCGTTGTTCGGACCGTGCCCTGCCCGGGGCGCCAAACCCTGCATGCGAAGTCGACGAACCCCAACGGCAGAGGCAGGGGCGATAGGTAACTGCCCACAGTCATAAGTGGCTTGATCGTCATGCGCGATGCCAGTGCCGCCAACCGACCTGCAACACTAGGGCCGCTTTCGGTGATCTCGATGGGAGCCCCGTCCCAGCACGAATCGGAATTCGAGCATCCCGACGATTGCAGGGGCCGGCGTGCGTAATACGAGGACATTTTCAGCACGTTTCGCCGGAATGTGGCCGGTGGTTGGCGTTAGCTGCACGGAAGCGCCTGAGCTGGCCCGCCGTCACCGCCCGATTTATCAATCGCAAATCTCGCACTTCCCGTTTACGTAGTTGCTCCAACCAGACGCAGCCCAATTCGGGCTCCTCCCCCCATCAATCATTCGGTGGCGCGAAGTTCACCAGAGTCCCGGACACGCTCACGCGAACTACCTGCATTTAGGGGATCACAGGCACCTTGAAATGCATCGGTGTATGACTGGGAGTTTGCTGTACGTCTATTGGTAAGTGCGAATTCGCCGCCGGCTACCCGCACCCCGTAGAATCGCAAGCCGATATCGGCTTGGTCACCTGAGGTGTTCTATGCGGGAGTTTCAGCGGGCCGCGGTGCGCCTGCACATCCTGCACCACGCTGCCGACAACGAGGTGCACGGCGCGTGGCTGACCCAAGAACTGAGCCGGCACGGCTACCGGGTCAGCCCCGGCACGTTGTACCCGACCCTGCACCGGCTCGAAGCCGACGGCCTGCTGGTGTCCGAGCAACGGGTCGTCGACGGCCGCGCGCGCCGCGTCTACCGGGCTACCCCGGCTGGCCGGGCAGCACTGACCGAGGATCGCCGGGCACTGGAAGAGCTGGCCCGCGAAGTCCTCGGCGGGCAATCGCACACCGCTGGTAACGGGACCTGAACCGCGTCGACGGTACCCATCGCCGGGGCCAAACCGTGACGACGTCTGCAGCGCAATGCGGGCTTGGCTTACAGTTATGTAATGTCTACCAAATCTGACCACGGCGAAATCGGTGACGTCGAACCGCTGGCAGACAGCACCGCGAGCCAGGCCAGGCGAGTCGTCGCCGCATATGCGAACGACGCCGACGAGTGTCGGATCTTCCTGTCCATGCTCGGTATTGGACCGGCCAAACTCGAGAGCTAATGGCTCCCTCGGGAGGCCAGGAGGCGCAGATTTGCGATTCGGAGACCTTCGGGGACTCTGACTTCGTGGTGGTAGCCAATCGACTGCCCGTCGATCTGGAGCGTCTTCCCGACGGCAGCACAACCTGGAAACGCAGCCCCGGAGGCTTGGTCACCGCCTTGGAGCCGGTGCTGCGGCGTCGGCGCGGGGCCTGGGTCGGCTGGCCCGGCGTTAACGACGACGGGGCCGAACCCGACCTCCACGTGCTGGACGGCCCCATCATCCAAGACGAGCTGGAACTTCATCCGGTACGGCTGAGCACCACGGACATAGCTCAGTACTACGAGGGATTCTCCAACGCCACACTGTGGCCGCTGTACCACGACGTCATCGTCAAGCCGCTCTACCACCGCGAATGGTGGGATCGCTACGTCGACGTCAACCAGCGCTTTGCCGAGGCCGCGTCGCGCGCCGCCGCCCACGGCGCAACCGTGTGGGTACAGGACTACCAGCTGCAGCTGGTACCGAAGATGCTGCGCATGCTGCGGCCCGATCTGACCATCGGTTTCTTTTTGCACATCCCGTTCCCGCCGGTAGAGCTGTTTATGCAGATGCCGTGGCGCACCGAGATCATCCAGGGCCTACTGGGCGCCGACCTGGTGGGCTTCCATCTTCCGGGCGGTGCCCAGAATTTCCTGATCCTGTCCCGGCGTCTGGTCGGCACCGACACTTCCCGCGGAACCGTCGGTGTGCGGTCGCGGTTCGGTGCGGCGGTGCTCGGGTCCCGCACCATACGAGTTGGCGCCTTTCCTATCTCGGTTGACTCCGGCGCGCTCGACCACGCTGCCCGCGACCGCAACATCAGGCGCCGGGCCCGCGAGATTCGCACCGAACTGGGAAATCCGCGCAAGATCCTGCTCGGTGTTGACCGGCTCGACTACACCAAGGGCATCGACGTACGGCTGAAGGCCTTTTCCGAGCTGCTGGCCGAGGGCCGCGTCAAACGCGACGACACCGTCCTGGTCCAGCTGGCTACCCCGAGCCGCGAGCGGGTGGAGAGCTACCAGACGCTGCGCAACGACATCGAACGCCAGGTCGGCCACATTAACGGCGAGTACGGTGAGGTTGGCCATCCGGTAGTGCATTACCTGCATCGACCGGCTCCGCGCGACGAGCTTATCGCTTTCTTCGTGGCCAGCGACGTCATGCTGGTCACCCCACTACGCGACGGGATGAACCTGGTGGCCAAGGAGTACGTCGCTTGCCGCAGCGATCTTGGCGGTGCCCTGGTGCTCAGCGAATTCACCGGGGCCGCAGCCGAACTCCGGCACGCATACCTGGTCAACCCGCACGACCTGGAAGGCGTCAAGGACGGGATAGAGGAAGCGCTCAACCAGACGGAGGAGGCGGGCCGGCGGCGAATGCGGTCGCTGCGACGCCAAGTGCTCGCCCACGACGTGGACCGCTGGGCACAGTCGTTTCTCGACGCTCTCGCCGGGGCACACCCGAGGGGCCAAGGCTAACGGTCAAGCCGCTCCCGCTCGCGAGCAGACGCAGAATCGCCCATTTCGGCACGAAATTGGGCGATTCTGCGTCTGCTCGCGCCCTGGAAGCTGGTGCGGCTGCCCAAAGGCTGTGATACTCGATGGAGCGCGAAGGCCCGAAGGAGGGCATGTGAACATCCGTTGCGGACTGGCCGCTGGGGCCGTCATCTGCTCGGCCGTCGCACTGGGAATTGCGCTGCACTCCGGTGACCCGGCGCGTGCGCTCGGACCGCCGCCGGATGGCAGTTACTCCTTCAACCAGGCCGGAGTGTCCGGGGTGACGTGGACGATTACCGCGCTGTGCGATCAGCCGTCGGGAACCCGTAACATGAACGACTATTCTGACCCCATCGTTTGGGCGTTCAACTGCGCTCTCAACGTGGTGAGTACGACGCCCCAACAGATCACCCGTACGGACCGGCTGCAGAACTTCAGCGGCAGGGCTCGGATGAGTAGCATGCTGTGGACCTTCCAGGTGAATCAGGCAGACGGCGTGGCGTGTCCGGACGGCAGCACGGCACCGTCCAGCGAAACCTATGCGTTCAGCGACGAGACGCTGACCGGGACGCACACCACCGTGCATGGCGCCGTGTGTGGCCTGCAGCCAAAGTTGAGCAAACAACCGTTTTCACTGCAGCTCATCGGCCCGCCACCCAGCCCGGTCCAGCGTTATCCGTTGTACTGCAACAACATTGCGATGTGCTATTAAATCGGCGTGATGTAGGCGATCAGCCATTTGCCGTCAATCCGCTGGAAATCCACCCGCAGTCGGCTGCCGTCGTAGAGCGGCTGTCGCGTCTTGTCGGTCACGGTGCGGTTCAAATAGACCATCACCGATGCGCAATCGCGTTTGGCATCCATGACTCCCACACCGACGACATTGGCCTGGACCACCACTTCACGCTTCTTCGCCTCCGGGATGATCTGCGCATTGGCGCTCTTCTGGAACTCCTGGCGATAGTCCGGCGTCAGCAGCGGGTACACCGCGGTGAGGCTGCGCTCGACAGTTTGGTAGTCGTAACCGAAGACTTGTGGGATTTCCTGCATGGCCAGCTTCGGTAACAGTGCCCGCGCCGACGCTTCGCCCCCGGTCTGCACCCGGTCCCAGTAGAACCAGCCACCGGCCGCGGACAAACCCACGATGGTGGCGACCATCAGCGCGTAGGCGACGGAAATCAACCGTCTCATCAGTTGCCCCCGTCCGGGTACTTCAGGTCGTAGCCGGTCATCCGGCCGTTCTCGTCCTCATGCACGATGACCCGAAGACGATAGGGCATGGACGGCTTGTTGACGCCGTCGATATCGGCGACCGTCACCCGCACCGACACCAATACCGATGCGTTGTCGCTGATTTCGTCAATGCCCTCCAACGCGGCGCCGTTGACGACGGCCTCCGATGTCGCGTTGGTGGCCCGGAATAGACCCTTGAGGTTGTCCACGTTGTTGTTGGCGTTCAGCATGCCGCGTAGCGGCCCACTGGTGCCGTTGACGAACCGGTTCACGCTCTCGTCGATGGTGTCCGGCGTGTAGCTGAACATGTTGACCACGGTCTGGGTGGCGGCATCGACAAAACGCTGGTTGCGGGCTTGCCGGGCGTCCGCATCCCGGTTCTGCATAACCAGTGCGGTCACACCCCATGCCAGCGCGGCAATCGCCAATAGGCCTGCCGCCAGCGAAAGCCAGCCGACCAGGACGCGGTGTGCCGGCCGGCGTGGCGGCGGTTTGACCGGCCTCAGGGCGGGCTTGGCGGCTTTCGCCGGCTTCGATTCGGTCCGCGCCGCGGCCCTCACCGTCGCCGCACCCTGGGCGGGACGGCTCGACTCGCCTTCCGCCGGACCCGCGGGGCGGGACGCCTTACGACGAGCGCGCCGCGTCGTCGACTGCTGTCCGCCGGCTACACCGGTATCTGCGGCCACTACAGCTGCCTCGGATCGCGCATGAGATCCACCCAATTCTCGGCGCTGGATGCGCCCGTCATCCCGGGCGCGAAGATACCAGTGCCGCCGGCCGGGTCCGCGAAGGCTCCGCTGAGTTGGTCATAGATGGTGTAGGCCGGACCGCTGGCCTGCGGTTGGGGGCCAGGCGCCGGCCCGGGCGGAGGCCCGGTGCCTTCCGGTGGTGGCGGCGGCGGAATGGTCGCCGGGTATGGCACCTGGGGTGGCTCCGGCGGGTACCCGGGCGGCATCCATGACGTGAACGGTGGAGGCGGACCGTTGTCGTTGGGCGGCGGCGCAGGCTGCGCCGGCTGGTGCGGCGCCGGCCCGGGGCCGGCCACCTGGCCGGGTGGCGGCGGTCCGACGATGGGCACGCCCGGGTCGGGATCCGCGCCCGGCGGGATGTAAGGGAACTTGTTGGGCGGCAGAATGTTTCGCCCATCCGTCACCTCGGTGCCGTACGGGATCGGCGGACCGCGCCACGGGTTGGTTCCAACTGGCACATAGCCACGCGGATCCCGACATAACTGCACCGTCGGTGCCCGCTTACCGGGGAATTCCTGGCACGGGTAGTTGCGAGCGCCGCGCACCGTGCTCGGGTCGTTCTGCGCGGTCTTGCAGTACATGTCCCGGGGAATCTCGCGTACCGACTCGTCGGCCGGCGACCGGACCAGCGGCGGGGGCAAGAACCCGGTCATGCAGGGCGGCGGGTCGTGCAGGTCGATCTTGAAGTCCAGCTTGGCGCCCTCGTCCTGGGGTACGCCGCCCGCCGAGGTGATGATCGCGGCGAACAGCGCCGGGAAAACCACCAGGAGCTGTTCGATCGACTTGTGATAGATCACGCCCACCCGGCCCAGGTTGGCCAGACTGGCCGCCAGCGCGGGAAACGAAGGACGAATCCCGGAGAACGCGGTGTTGGCCTCGTCGATCGCATCCGGGGCGTCGGCCAACGTGTCGCGCAGCCGCGGGTCTGCCGCACGGAGCTGCCAGGTGAACCGCGCCAGCCCATCGGCGAGTGACTTGATGTCCCCGCCGGCGCGGATCTGGGCTTGCAGGAACGGGCCGGCCTGATCGATCAACTGCGAAACCTGTGGATAGTTGGCGTTGGCCTCATCCACCAGCAACCGGGCCGACTCGATCAGCCGGGCCAGTTCCGGACCGGCGCCATTGGTCGCGATGAACGCCTCGTGCAGCAGCTCCCGCAGCCGGGTGTCGCCAAGGCTGCCGAGCAGCGTCTCGGCCTGACGCAACAGGTCGGCGACGTCTTGCCCGATTCGGGTGTTCTGCCGCTGGATCCGGAAGCCGTTGCGCAACTTGGTCGACGACGGGTTCTCCGGCGGCACTAGGTCGATGTACTGCTCACCGATGGCCGAAACGCTGCGTACGGTGGCGGTGACGTTCGACGGAATGGCGGTGCCACTGTTCAGTCGCATGTGCGCGGTAACGCCATTGGGATTTAGCCCCACCGACTCCACCCGCCCGACCGCGACACCGCGGTAGGTGACGTTGGCGTTCTTGTACAGGCCACCGCCCGCGACGAAGTCGGCACTCACGCCGTAGGTTCCGATGCCGAACGTGGCGGGCAGACGCAGATAAAAGATCGCCATCACGCTCAGGGTGATGACGGTGATCACCGCAAAAATGGACAACTGGATCTTGGCGAGTCGGTCGATCATGTCCGGGCCCCTACTGTCCCGACGCCGTACCGGGTGGAATCTTAAATGGGTCGGCCGCTTGCCCGGACAGGTTGGCCAGTTCGCCAATCAGGAAGTCGGGCGGGTTGAGGATCTCGTCCATGTGCGCCATGTTCGGGTCGAAGTACGCCGTGGTGAAGAACGTCTCACCAATCCGGCGCAGGGTGAGGTCGAAGGTGGTGAACACGTTAAGATAGTCGCCGCGCACCGCCTGCTTGATACCGAAGTTGGGAAATGGGAACGTCAGCAACAGCTGCAGCGAGGTGACGAAATCCTTTCGGTCGTCGTTGAGGGCCTTGACGATCGAGTAGAGGTCTTTGAGGTCTTCACCGAAATCCACCTTGGTCTCAGCCAGCACGTGCGACGTGACCATCGTCAACCTTTTGAGCGCGGCGAACGCGTCGACGATGTGGTCCCGGTTCTGGTTGAGCACGCGAACCGCGTCGGGCAGCGTGTCCAGTGCTCGGCCCAGGTTGTCCTTGTCACGTGCCAGGATCGCGGAGACTCGGTTCAGCCCATCCAACGCATCGATGATGTCGTGAACCTGCCGGTTCAGGCCCGCCGTCAACTCCGCGAGCCTGGGGACCAGGTTGACGAACTGGGCCTGCCGACCCGCCACCGCCTGGTGGGTCTCGTCAATGATCTCTTCCAACGCACCGACGTTACCCTTGTTGACCACCACCCCCAGCGCCGAGAAAACCTCCTCGGTGGTGGGGAATCGGTCGGTGTTGGCCTCGGTGATTCTCGAGCCGTCAACCAACCTCCCGGTCGGCGGGCGGTCCGTCGGTGGCGCCAGCTCTACATGTAACGAACCCAGCAGCGAGGTCTGGGAGACCTTCGCCACGGCGTTGGCCGGCAGCAACACATTCTTGTCCAGGTCCAGCTTCACGGCGGCATAAAAGGATCCGTCGGGTCGTTGGACCGCGACAATGCCGGCCACGCTGCCGACGGTGACGTCATCGACCATGACCGGTGAGTTCTGCGGCAACGTCGCCACATCAGCCATTTCGACGGTGACCGAGTAGGCACCTTCACCGTGCCCGGCGGTGCCAGGCAGCGGCAGCGAGTTCAGCCCGCCAAACTGACAGCCGGCAAGCAGCGCGCTGCTGGCCGTCAATATGATGGCGCGCAACCAGATTCGGTTCATCCGCCGCCCCCATGCTCGCCCGGTCCTGCCCCCGGCGCCGGCGGGGCCGGTGCCGGACCGGGCGCCGGTGGGACGAGTAGGCTCTGCAGATCCGCGGGGTTGCCCACAGGCGCTCCTCCTCCCGCGGGTACCCAAGTCAATTCCGGAACCGGCGTCTCCGACTTGGCCTCGGTGGCCGGGGTGTCGTAGATGATCTGGCCCTTGTACGCCGTGATCGTGTTAAGCGGGTGGAACATGATCGGCGGGTAATTCACCGTGAGCCGGCGCAGCACCGGCCCCAGCCGCTCACGGCAGATCTCGGCGCGCCGGTAGTAGTCCGGCGCCGACGGGCCCGCGGCGGTATCGAAGGAACCGCCGCAGATGAACTGCACCGGGTTAGCGAAGTTGGGTATCGACAACAGACCGTTGAGGGTGCCTTGCGCAGGGTCATAGATGTTGTAGAAGTTGGTGATCCCCGGCCCAGCCACGTGCAGCACTTGCTCGATGTTCTCGCTCTGGTCACTCAACGTCTGCGCAAAGTCGTTGAGCTGATTCACCGTTTCGATCAGCGTCGAGTTGTTCTCGCGCAAGAACCCCCTGATGTCGGACAGCGCCTGGTTGAGCGTGCCCAGGGTCTGGTCCAGATTGGCCGAGCTGTCGGCGAGCACCTGCGACACCGATGCCACGTGGCCGGCGAACTGCACAATCTGCTCGTCGCTCTCCGATAGCGCGTCGACCAGTACCTGCAGGTTCTTGACGGTGCCGAAGATGTCGCCGCGCGAATCCCCCAGCCGCCCGGCGACCTGCGCAAGCTCGCGCAACGCGTTGTGTAACGAGTCTCCGTTGCCGTCAAGGGTGTCCGCGGCCTGGTTGATCGCCGCGCCCAGCGGCCCCTGCAGCTCGCCCGCCGCCGGACTCAGGTCGGCGGCCAACCGGGTGAGCCCCTCTTTCACCTCGTCCCATTCCACCGGCACCGCGGTGCGATCCAGATCGATCCGACCGTTGTCGGGCAGTACCGCCCCGCCGGTATACACCGGGGTGAGCTGAATGAAGCGCGCCGCCACCAAATTCGGCGACATGATCACGGCCTGCACGTCCACGGGCACCTTGACGTCCTTGGACACCGACATAGTGATCTTGACGTCGGACGACCGCGGCTCGATCATGTCGATCTCACCCACCGGGACGCCCAGGACGCGGACCTGGTCACCGGGATAGAGCCCGACAGCAGAGGTGAAGTAGCCCACGATGGTGCGCTTATTACCGGTGGACGAGAGAACGTACACGCCGCCCACCAGCGCGGCCACCAGCGCGATCACCGTGGCGTAGCGCAATCCCCGGCTCCCCGTCAACATGGCGACCCGGCCCATCACGGCGACTTCGGTCTGATGATCCAGCGCTCCTGGATAAACCCGCGCAAGTAATCGGCGAGGCTATCCGGCAGCTTGCCCGGCTGAAAGACCAGGTCGAACACGGTCGCCACCAGCGGCCCGGGCAGCACGCTGTAGACGTTGACATTGAATCCGGGTCCGGATCCGACCACCTCCCCCAGCGTGGTCGCGTACGTGGGCAGCCGCTTGAGGGCCTCGGTGATATAGTCGCGGCGCTCGTTGAGGTTGGCCAGCACCAGGTTGAGCTTGCTCAAAGCCGGGCCGAACTCCTTACGGTTGTCGGCGACAAAGCCGGAAATCTGCGCTGCAACATCGTCGATCCCAGAGATCAACGCGCTGAGCGCGGCCCGCCGGGCATCGAGCGCCGCAAACAACTGGTTGCCGTCCTCGACCAGCTTGTTGACCTGTTCGGCGCGTTCGGACAACACCGATGTCACCGACTTGGCGTGCGCCAGCAGGCCTTGCAGCGCTTCGTCGCGACGATTCAGGGCGCGCGACAGCGACGTCAGCCCGTCCACGGCACCACGCACCTGCGGGGTGGCGTCATGCAAGGCCTGGGTGAACACGTTCAAGGCCTGCTCGAACTGCGGCCTATTCAGGTCGTTGGCGTTGCGGCCCAGATCCTGCAGCACCCCGTTGAGCGTGTAGGGCGTGGTGGTCCGGCTCAACGGAATCGTGGTCGACTTGCCGGAGCCAGCCGGACTGACCGCGATGGAGCGCTCGCCGAGGATGGTGTCGGTGCGGATCGCGGCCAGGGACTGGTCGCCGACGACGATGCTGCGGTCCACGCTGAAGGTGACCTTTGCACTGTTTCCGGCCAGACTCACGGCCGACACCGCGCCCACCTTGAGGCCCGAGACATAAACCGAGTTACCGGGGGTGATCCCACCGGCGTCGGTGAAATACGCGTCGTAGGTTTTGCCCTGTGGCCAGAAAGGCAACCCGCTGTAGCCGAATGCGATCAGGACGACGCAGATCACCAGCACCAGGCCGAAGATGCCGGTGCGGAGCGGGTCGCGTTCGTGTTTGCTACTTGGCTTCCTATTTAGCAAAGGCGCACCTCCCCTTGCTGGGATCCGGCTGGCCGCCGATCGGCAGCAGGATGTCGCTGCCGGCCGGTCCGTTGATCTTGATCGTCACCGAGCAGAAGTAGATGTTGAAGAATGCTCCGTAACTGCCCAGCGCGGACAGGCGCAGGTAGTCCTCGCCGAGCTGCTCGATGTCGTTGTTGACCTCGGCCTTTCGGTTGTCCAGCTCGGTAGCCAGCGGCCGGGCGTTTTCCAGGATGCCTTGCAGCGGCCGGCGCGAATTCCGCAACAGTTCCGTAAGATCCGTCGTCGTCGACGCCAGCGGCGAAATGGCGCCCGCGATCGGATCCCGGTTCTTGGCCAGGCCGCTGACCAGCTGCTGCAGCTGGTCGACACTGGCCGAAAATTGCGCGCTCTTTGCATCGACGGTCGCCAGCACCGCGTTGAGGTTGGTGATTACCTCGCCGATCAGCTGGTCGCGTGCGCCCAGCGCCGCCGAGAAGGCACCGGTGTCGGCGAGCACGTTCGCCAACGGACCACCCTGGCCCTGCAGCAACTCGATGACCGCACTGGTGATGGTGTTGATCTTGTCAGCGTCAAAGCCTTTCAGCACCGGCCGTAGCCCACCCAGCAACGCATCGAGATCCAGTGCGGGCTGGGTGTGGGCCACGTTGATGGTGCCACCCGGCGGCAGCTTGCGCAGTTCACCCGGACCCGACGTGATCTCCAGGAACCGGTCGCCCACCAGGTTTTCGTACCGGATCACCGCACGCGTGGACGAGTACAGCGTGTAGCTGCGGTCGATCGCGAATGCCACGTCGATGCTGTGGTCTGGGTTGAGCTTGACCGCCTTCACTGAACCGACCGGCACACCGGCGATGCGAACCTTCTGGCCTGCCTTCAGCCGCGACGCGTCGGTGAAGGTGGCGTGGTAGACGGTTGTGGGACCAAACCGGAAGTCCCCGAAGACCACCACCAGACCGGCGGCCACCAGCAGCATGACCACCGCGAAGACGCTGACCTTGATCACCATCGACCGGTGCGAGGGAACGCCCGAGCCCGCCATCAGAAGTCGTCCCGTTCCGCGAACGCACCGTTGAACAGGAACTGCAGCGTCGACGGCGCGTCAACCTGTAACTCGGTGAACGGCTGGTATGGGATCAAAGCGTTGTCGGTGACCAGGAACGGCGCGCGGTAGAACGACCCGCCCGTCTGCTTGGTCGGGATATCGGGCAACCCTCGGCAGTTCGGACCGCCGGAGGCGTTGACGATCGGCAGGCTCTCCGGATAGGTGTACGACGGCGCACCCAACACGAAGCTCGACGAGGTGAACAGCCCAGCCTTACGGACACCGATTAGCGGGGCAAACTCCTTGACACCGCGCGCGATGCCCTTGAAAAGGCAGCCGAATACCGGGGAGTAGTCGGAGGTCACTTTGAGCGGGGCTCGGAGCCGGTTGATGGCGTCGATGAAATTCTGTTCGGCGGGCGCCAACGTCTCATAGGCGTTATTAGACAGACCGATGGTGGCTAGCAGCGTGTCGTTGAGGTTGTCCTTCTGGTCGACGATCGTCTTGTTGATCGTCGGCAGGTTATCGAACACGGTGTTCAGGTCCCCGGCGGCGTCAGCATAGACGTTGGCCACCACCGCCGCCTTGCGGAAATCCTCCTGAAGGGCGGGTAACTTTGGGTTCGCTTGGCGGGTCAGCGTGTTCAGTCCCGACAACAGCGCACCCAGGTCATCGCCGTGGCCGCGCAGGCCTTCGGACAGCGCGCTCAGCGTCGCGTTCGTTTCAAGCGGATCGATCTTGTGTAGCAGGTCGATGAGCGATTGGAACAACGTGTTGACCTCAAGCTGTACCTGAGACGCCGCCACGTGCGCATTCGGACTTAGCGGCTTGGGCGACGGCGTCTTTGGCGGAATGAATTCCACCGATTTGGCGCCGAAGATGGTGTTTCCGGCGATGCGCACCGTCGCGTTGGAGGGGATAAAACCCATCTCGCCGCTGTCGATGGCCAGCTTGAGCCGTGCTTGGTTGCCGCTGTAGCTGATATCCGTGACCTTGCCTACCTGGATGCCACGGTATTTGACCTTGGCGCCCTTCTCCATAACCAGGCCGGCCCTCGGCGACGATACCGTGACGGTGTCCGTAGACGTGAAAGCCGCCGTATACGAAAGATAAGTCAGCACTGCGGATCCCACCATCAGCCCGGCCAGCAGCGCCGCTGCCACCCTGACACTGGTGCGTCGAGATCCGCCGCCGGACATGTTTCCTTTCTGAAGGTTTTTACCCCGAGAGGTTGAAGTTACCGGACGCGCCGTAGACGGCGAGCGAGATGAACAAGGTGATGACAACAACCACGATCAGCGAGGTCCGTACGGCCTGCCCGACCGCGACCCCGACCCCAACCGACCCGCCGCTGGCGTTGTAGCCGTAGTAGGTATGCACCAGCATTACCGCGATCGACATAGCGATGGCTTGCATAAACGACCACAACAGGTCGGAGGGGATGAGGAAGGTGTTGAAGTAATGGTCATAAAGGCCCGCGGACTGCCCATTGACGAACACCGTGGTGAAACGAGCGGCGAAGAACGCGGCCAGCACCGACAACGAATACAACGGAATGATCGCCACCAGGCCGGCGATCAGCCGGGTTGACACCAAATAGGACACCGAGTGCACCGCCATGCATTCGACGGCGTCGATCTCCTCAGAGACCCGCATGGCACCCAGCTGCGCGGTGGCTCCGGCCCCGATGGTGGCCGCCAGCGCGATACCCGCGATCACCGGCGCGACAACGCGGACGTTCAAAAACGCCGACAGGAACCCGGTCAACGCCTCGATACCGATGTCGCCCAGCGACGAATACCCCTGCACGGCGATCACGCCACCGGACGCCAGGGTCAAAAAGGCCGCCACCCCGACCGTGCCGCCGATCATGACCAGCGCTCCGGCGCCCAGCGTCATCTCGGCGACCAGCCGGACCGTCTCCTTCCGGTAGCGGGTGATGGCGTTGGGCACATAGCGCATGGTTTCGCCGTAGAACAGCGCCTGCTCACCGAAGTTGTCGACCGGCCGCTGCAGCCGCGAAAAGAAACGGCGAAACCGGATAGTGACGTCGTAGCTCATCGCTTCATCACCATCGCTCGCTCACCGTCGTTTGTTACTGCGCCGATATTCGCACACCTATAGCGGTCATGACTACGTTGATCACGAAAAGGCAGATGAACGCGTAGACGACGGTCTCGTTGACCGCATTGCCCACCCCCTTGGGCCCACCCTTGACCGTCAGACCGCGGTAACACCCGACCAGCCCGGCCATGACCCCGAACAGTAGCGCCTTGATCTCCGCCAGTATCAATTCGCGCAGTCCGGTGAGCACGGTCAGACCGTTGATAAACGCACCCGGGTTGACGCCCTGAAGAAAGACCGAGAACGCGTAGCCGCCGGACAGGCCAATGGCGCACACCAAGCCGTTGAGCAGCAGCGCAACCAATGTGGACGCCAACACCCTGGGGACCACGAGCCGTTGAATTGGGTCGATGCCCAGCACCCGCATCGCGTCGATTTCCTCACGGATGGTGCGAGCGCCCAGGTCGGCGCAGATCGCCGTGGCGCCAGCACCTGCCACCACCAGCACAGTCACGACCGGGCCCAGCTGGGTGATGGTGCCGAACGCCGTTCCGGCGCCGGACAAGTCGGCGGCCCCAATTTCACGCAACAGAATGTTGAGGGTGAACGCCACCAGGACCGTGAACGGAATGGACACCAGCAACGTCGGGACTAGCGAAACGCGGGCCACCATCCAGGTCTGGTCCAAAAACTCGCGGAACTGGAACGGCCGCCGGAAAGCGGCACGCGCGGTGTCCATCGACATTTCGAAGAACCCGCCGACGGCCCGGGCCGGAACCGCAAGTTGTTGGATCAACTGGGGTCCCCCCGTCTACTGCTCGCGGCGAAGTCTGTGAGTCTCCTGAACGCGCTTAGGGCCCGCACGTTGCACGGTGTGAGCCGGCCCATCCTAACCCAGAACGAGTTTGCGGTGTCAACGAACCGCACACCGGATCAACTGGGTCAATTTCGCTGGTTAAGCCCTATGTTGGCGTGGTGATTCGGACACCGATTCCAATAATCGGCCGCCTATATCCACGGGTCACTGATGCATCAGATCGGTCGCCGAAAAGCTCTGTTCCGGATCCCGACCAGCAAAGTAGTCCCGCAGCGTCGCGGTGAGCTCGGTGGGATCCCAGGACGTGCCGTCCGCGCTGAACCGGCGCTCCATGTGCGGCGGTGACACCAGCGTCACCTGCGGACCGTAGACGATGAACACCTGACCGTTGACTTCCGCGGCAGCCGGGGACGCCAGAAACTGGACCAGGCTTACCACATGCTGCGGCGACAGCGGGTCGATCTGGCCCGCTTCGACATCGGGTGCGGCGCCGAAGACATCGGCCGTCATCGCGGTGCGCGCCCGCGGACAAATCACATTGGCGCAAACGCCGTAGCGCCCGAGCGCCCGCGCCGCCGACAGGGTTAGCGCGGTGATGCCAGCCTTGGCGGCGGCGTAATTCGCCTGCCCCACCGGGCCCACCAGACCCGCCTCCGACGAGGTGTTGACGAGCCGGCCGAAGACCGATCCCCCTTCGGCATCCTTGGCTTTGTCCCGCCAGTAGGCAGCGGCGTTGCGGGTGAGCAGAAAATGGCCGCGCAGGTGCACCGCGATCACGGCGTCCCACTCCTCGTCGGACATGTTGAACAGCATCCGGTCGCGGGTGATGCCGGCATTGTTCACCACGATGTCCAGTCCGCCCAGCCCGACGGCGCTGGCGAGCAGTTCGTCGGCCGTCGCGCGCTGGCTGATATCACCGGCTACCGCGACGGCCTTAGCACCAGCATCGGCAGCGGCGGCGCCGATCTCGTCGACGACGTCGGAAGCATCCAGGGCGGAAGCAACATCGTTGACGACGACGGTGGCGCCCAACCGGGCCAGGCCGAGCGCTTCGGCCCGACCCAAACCCGCGGCCGCGCCGGTGACCACCGCCACCTTTCCGGACAGATCGGTCGTGTTCGTGGTACGCGGCGAGCGATTGGACTCAGTCAATTTCAATTTATGAATACCTCTAGTTCCGTCCTACTCACCACGCGACAACGCCGCACGCGGGCATTCCGCGATGGCCTGCTCGGCCAGATCCTCCTGATCAACCGGGATCGGATCGGTCTTGACCACGGCATAGTCCTCGTCGTCCAGGTCGAAGATATCCGGTGCGATTCCCAAGCACACCGCGTTGCCTTCACATCGGTCTCGGTCCACGATCACCCGCACGGCACCCTCCTTACCCTGACCATCCCCCCGGTCGCTGCTAGTTCCACCATAAGGCCCTGCTACATCCGAGGAAACGGTCGCTGGATTCAGAGACTAGAACGTGTTACAACCGGGAAGACGGCCGGGTTGCCGTTGGCGTTGGTTGTCGACAGCTAGTGGACGGCTGCTGACGGCCAGTGATAAAGACGCGATCATTCAATCGGAGGCAGCTGAGATGCGCATCAGTTACACCCCGCAGCAGGAGGAGCTGCGCCGCGAGCTGCGCTCGTACTTTGCCACGTTGATGACGCCGGAACGCCGGGAGGCGCTGAGCTCGGTCCAGGGTGAATACGGCGTCGGCAATGTCTACCGGGAGACGATCGCGCAAATGGGCCGCGACGGGTGGCTTGCGCTGGGCTGGCCCAAGGAATACGGCGGCCAGGGCCGCTCGGCGATGGACCAGCTGATCTTCACCGATGAAGCCGCCATCGCCGGTGCACCGGTGCCGTTCCTGACCATCAACAGCGTGGCGCCGACGATCATGGCCTACGGAACCGACGAGCAGAAGAGGTTTTTCCTGCCCCGGATCGCCGCCGGGGACCTGCACTTCTCGATCGGCTACTCCGAGCCCGGCGCCGGCACCGACCTGGCCAACCTGCGCACCACCGCGGTTCGCGACGGCGATGACTATGTGGTCAACGGCCAGAAGATGTGGACCAGCCTGATTCAGTACGCCGACTACGTCTGGTTAGCGGTACGCACCAACCCGGAGTCTTCTGGGGCCAAAAAACACCGTGGCATATCGGTGTTAATCGTGCCGACGACCGCTGAGGGCTTCTCCTGGACTCCAGTGCACACCATGGCCGGTCCGGACACCAGCGCCACCTACTACTCCGACGTGCGGGTACCGGTGGCCAACCGGGTCGGTGAGGAAAACGCCGGCTGGAAGCTGGTGACCAACCAGCTCAACCACGAGCGGGTCGCCCTGGTGTCGCCGGCACCGATTTTCGGATGCCTGCGCGAGGTCCGCGAATGGGCACAAAACACCAAGGACGCCGGCGGCACCAGGCTGATCGACTCGGAGTGGGTGCAGCTCAACCTGGCCCGGGTACACGCCAAGGCCGAAGTCCTCAAGCTGATCAACTGGGAGCTGGCTTCCTCGCAAAGTGGGCCGAAGGACGCTGGACCGTCACCGGCCGATGCGTCGGCGGCCAAGGTGTTCGGTACCGAGCTGGCCACCGAGGCCTACCGGCTGCTGATGGAGGTGTTGGGCACTGCGGCGACCCTGCGCCAGAATTCGCCAGGCGCGTTGCTGCGCGGCCGCGTCGAACGGATGCACCGGGCGTGCCTGATCCTGACGTTCGGCGGCGGCACCAACGAAGTCCAGCGCGACATCATCGGCATGGTCGCGCTGGGACTGCCGCGAGCCAACCGCTGAGCGGACCTGAGAGGACAAGACGTCATGGATTTCACGACAACCGAAGCCGCCCAGGATCTTGGTGGTCTGGTCGACACCATCGTGGACGCGGTGTGCACGCCGGAGCATCAACGTGAGCTGGACAAGCTCGAGCAGCGGTTCGACCGCGAGCTGTGGCGCAAGCTGATAGACGCCGGCATCCTGTCCAGTGCGGCGCCGGAGTCGCTGGGCGGCGATGGCTTCGGCGTGCTCGAGCAGGTTGCGGTGCTGGTGGCGTTGGGGCATCAACTGGCCGCGGTGCCGTACCTGGAGTCGGTGGTGCTCGCCGCCGGCGCCCTGGCCCGGTTCGGCTCGCCGGAACTGCAGCAGGGCTGGGGGGTGTCGGCGGTCTCCGGCGATCGGATCCTCACCGTCGCCCTCGACGGTGAGATGGGCGAGGGTCCGGTGCAGGCCGCCGGCACCGGACATGGCTACCGCCTCACCGGCACACGCACCCAGGTCGGGTACGGCCCGGTGGCCGACGCATTTCTGGTACCCGCCGAAACCGATTCCGGTGCAGCCGTTTTCCTGGTTGCCGCCGGCGACCCAGGGGTTGCGGTGACCGCACTGGCCACCACCGGACTGGGCAGCGTCGGACACCTCGAGCTAAACGGGGCCAAAGTGGACGCCGCCCGCAGGGTCGGCGGAACCGATGTCGCGGTTTGGCTCGGCACGCTTTCCACCCTGAGCCGCACCGCTTTTCAGCTCGGTGTGCTCGAGCGCGGACTGCAAATGACGGCCGAATATGCGCGCACCCGTGAACAATTCGACCGCCCGATCGGCAGCTTCCAGGCGGTGGGGCAACGGTTGGCTGACGGCTACATCGACGTCAAGGGATTGCGACTGACGCTTACCCAGGCGGCCTGGCGGGTGGCCGAAGATTCCCTGGCAAGCCGGGAGTGCCCCCAGCCAGCCGACATCGACGTCGCCACCGCGGGGTTCTGGGCCGCCGAAGCCGGGCATCGGGTGGCGCATACCATCGTGCATGTGCATGGCGGCGTCGGCGTCGACACCGATCATCCCGTACACCGGTATTTCCTGGCCGCCAAGCAGACCGAGTTCGCGTTGGGCGGCGCCACCGGTCAGCTCCGCCGAATCGGCCGTGAACTGGCGGAAACCCCTGCCTAGCCCTGCCTAGCCCGGCGACGATGCGGTCCGCGCAGCGGACCGAGAAGGAGCGGGCGAATCGAACCCACCGATGACTCCCACTCACCCGACCGTCACCGAACTTCTGCTGCCGCTATCCGAAATCGACGATCGGGGCGTCTATTTCGAGGACTCGTTCACCAGTTGGCGCGACCACATCCGGCACGGTGCCGCAATCGCCGCAGCGCTGCGGGAACGCCTGGACCCGGCGCGGCCGCCACACGTCGGTGTGTTACTGCAGAACACGCCGTTCTTCTCGGCGACACTGGTGGCCGGCGCGCTGTCGGGGATCGTCCCGGTGGGCCTCAACCCGGTGCGCCGCGGCGCGGCACTGGCCGGCGACATCGCTAAAGCCGACTGCCAGTTGGTGCTCACCGGCTCGGGATCGGCGGAGGTACCGGCCGATGTCGAGCACATCAATGTCGACTCCCCCGAATGGACCGACGAGGTGGCCGCACACCGGGATACCGAGGTGCGTTTTCGATCCGCGGATCTCGCAGACCTTTTCATGCTGATCTTCACCTCGGGCACCAGCGGCGACCCGAAGGCGGTGAAGTGCAGCCACCGCAAGGTTGCGATCGCCGGCGTGACGATCACGCAGCGCTTCAGTCTGGGCCGCGACGACGTCTGCTACGTCTCGATGCCGTTGTTCCATTCCAACGCGGTGCTGGTCGGCTGGGCGGTGGCTGCGGCCTGCCAAGGCTCAATGGCGTTGCGACGCAAATTTTCGGCGTCGCAGTTCCTGGCCGACGTCCGCCGTTATGGCGCCACTTACGCCAACTACGTGGGCAAGCCTCTTTCGTATGTGCTTGCGACACCGGAGCTTCCCGACGACGCGGACAACCCGCTGCGGGCGGTGTACGGCAACGAGGGAGTACCCGGTGACATCGACCGTTTCGGGCGCAGGTTCGGCTGCGTTGTCATGGACGGCTTCGGCTCGACTGAAGGCGGGGTGGCGATCACGCGGACACTCGACACCCCGGCGGGCGCCCTGGGCCCACTGCCGGGGGGAATCCAAATCGTCGACCCCGACACCGGCGAACCGTGCCCGACAGGAGTGGTCGGCGAACTGGTCAACACCGCCGGGCCGTGCGGTTTCGAAGGCTATTACAACGACGAGGCCGCCGAGGCCGAGCGGATGGCCGGCGGCGTCTACCACAGTGGCGACCTCGCCTATCGCGACGACGCCGGCTACGCCTATTTCGCCGGTCGGCTCGGCGACTGGATGCGAGTCGACGGTGAAAATCTAGGCACCGCACCGATCGAGCGGGTGCTGATGCGCTACCCGGACGCCACCGAGGTCGCTGTGTATCCGGTACCCGATCCGGTGGTGGGTGATCAGGTGATGGCCGCGTTAGTGTTGGCGCCCGGCACCAAATTCGATGCCGACAAGTTCCGGGCGTTTCTGACCGAGCAGCCCGACCTGGGGCACAAGCAGTGGCCGTCGTATGTGCGGGTCAGCGCGGGGCTGCCGCGCACCATGACCTTCAAGGTGATCAAGCGCCAGTTGTCGGCCGAAGGTGTCGCCTGCGCCGATCCGGTGTGGCCGATTCGCCGGTAGCCTCACGGCGCGCCACCATGCTCACCGGGATCTGGCCGGATGGTGGACCCGAATAATCGGGTAGAACCGCCGAATGAGCTGCCCGGATCGCGATACGATCCATTCCTAGCAATTGCACCGATGATGCACGGCCGCGGCCGGGTTCGGCTTGGGCTGGTGCGAGGTACCGGATGTCGTTTGTGTTGGTTTCGCCGGAGACCGTGGCGGCGGTGGCCACGGATCTCAAGCGCATCGGCGCCTCGCTGGCCCACGAAAACGCGTCGGCGGCCGCTTCGACGACGGCGGTGGTCTCCGCGGCCGCCGACGAGGTATCGACGGCGGTCGCCGCTCTGTTCTCCCAACACGCCCAGGGCTACCAAGCGGCGGCCGCTCAGGTAGCAGCGTTTCATAGCCGGTTTGTGCAAGCCCTGACGGCCGGTGCCGGGGCGTACGCATTTGCCGAGGCGGCCAACGCGTCGCCGCTACAGTCAGCCATGGGTGCGGTAAGCGCGTCTGCGCAGACGCTGTTGTCGCGCCCGTTGATCGGCAATGGCGCCAATGCGACGACGCCGGGCGGTAACGGCGGCGACGGCGGATGGCTATTCGGCAGCGGCGGCAACGGCGCGCCCGGCGCGGCGGGCCAGTCCGGCGGTAACGGCGGGTCAGCCGGACTGTGGGGTAACGGCGGCGCGGGTGGCGCCGGCGGCAGCGGCGGCGCCGCCGGCGGCAACGGCGGTAACGGCGGGTGGCTGTTCGGCGCCGGCGGCACCGGCGGTATCGGCGGCACCGGTGCTCCCGGCGCCATGGGCGGCACCGGCGGCAACGGCGGCAACGGCGCGCTGCTGATCGGCGGCGGCGGCCTCGGCGGCGCCGGCGGCATGGGTGGCACCGGCGGCGGCACCGGCGGCACCGGCGGCAACGGCGGCAACGGCGCGCTGCTGATCGGCGGCGGCGGCCTCGGCGGCGCCGGCGGCATGGGTGGCACCGGCGGCGGCACCGGCGGCACCGGCGGCAACGGCGGCAACGGCGCGCTGCTGATCGGCGCTGGTGGTGTCGGAGGTGCTGGCGGGATCGGTGGCCAGGGTACCGGCGCCGGCGGTGCCGCCGGCGCCGGCGGCACCGGGGGCAACGGCGGCGCCGGGGGGTTGTTCATGAACGGCGGCGACGGCGGCGCCGGCGGTCAAGGCGGCGACGGCGGCACCGGAGGGGCCGGCGGCGCAGGCCCAGTGCTGTTCGGCCACGGCGGCGCCGGCGGCATGGGCGGCCAAGGCGGCACCGGTGGAATGGGCGGCGCCGGCGGAGACGGCACCACCGTCATCGCGGCCGGTACCGGGGGGGAGGGCGGCACCGGCGGCGCGGCCGGCGCCGGCGGAGCCGCAGGCGCTCGCGGGGCTCTCACCAGCGGCGGCCTAGCCGGCGGCGTCGGGGCCGGCGGCACCGGCGGCACCGGCGGTACCGGCGGCAACGGCGCTGACGCCGCTGCTGTGGTGGGCTTCGGCGCGAACGGCGACCCTGGCTTCGCTGGCGGCAAAGGCGGTAACGGCGGAATAGGTGGGGCCGCGGTGACAGGCGGGGTCGCCGGCGACGGCGGCACCGGCGGCAAAGGTGGCACCGGCGGTGCCGGCGGCGCCGGCAACGACGCCGGCAGCACCGGCAATCCCGGCGGTAAGGGCGGCGACGGCGGGATCGGCGGTGCCGGCGGGGCCGGCGGCGCGGCCGGCACCGGCAACGGCGGCCATGCCGGCAACACAGGTGACGGCGGCGACGGCGGGACCGGCGGTAACGGCGGCAACGGCACCGGAGGCGTGAACGGCGCCGACAACACCCTCAACCCCGACACCCCCGGCGGCGCCGGGGAGCCCGGCGGGGCCGGCGGGGCCGGCGGGGCCGGCGGGGCCGCCGGCGGCCCGGGCGGTACCGGCGGTACCGGCGGTAACGGCGGCAACGGCGGCAACGGCGGCAACGGCGGCAATGCCGGCAACAACAGCACCAATGCCCCAGTCGGTGGCGAAGGCGGCGCCGGCGGCGACGGCGGCGCCGGCGGCGCAGGCGGGGCCGCCAACGGCGGCACCGCGGGCAGCCAGGGCACTGGGGGCGTCGGCGGCGACGGCGGCGCGGGCGGCAACGGCGGCGGCGGCAAGGCTGGCACCGGCAACAGCGGCAACTTTGGGGTGGACGGCGAAGCCGGCTTCAGCGGCGGCGCCGGTGGCAACGGCGGCGTAGGCGGGGCCGCCGGCGCCAATGGCGGAACCGGCGGCAGCGGTGGTAATGGCGGTGACGGCGGTGCGGGAGGCATTGGCGGGGCCGGCGGCAACGGCATACCGGGCACTGGCACAGAGCCTGCCGGGGGCACCGGCGCCAAAGGTGGAGACGGCGGCGACGGTGGCGCCGGCGGCGCAGGCGGCAATGCCGGCGGGGCCGGCGGTAACGGCGGGGCCGGCGGCCAGGGCGGCAATGCCGGCCAGGGTGGCGCCGGCGGTGCGGGCGGCAACGCCGTGATTCCCGGCGACGGCGTCGGGAAGGCGCCGCACGGCGGCGCGGGCGGCAGCGGCGGAGACGGCGGCAAAGGCGGCCAGGGCGGTAGTGGCGGCACCGGCGGATCCGGTGCCCCGATCGGTGGCGGCGCCGGAGGCACCGGAGGGTCCGGCGGACACGCCGGCAAGGGTGGCGCCGGCGGCATCGGCGCACAGGGCACCACCATCACCGTGCCCGGGAACGGCGGCAACGCCGGCGACGGCGGCAACGGCGGTGGCGGCGGCGCGGGCGGCACCGGCGGCGACGGCGCCACCGGCACGCCAGCCGGCAACGGCGGCGACGGCGGCAACGGCGGCAACGCCGGCGCCGGTGGAAACGGCGGCTCCGGCGACTTCGGTGGCAATACCACCAGCGGCGCCTCCGGCAGCGGCGGCAACGGCGGCAACGCCGGCACCGCGGGTAGCGGCGGTGCGGGCGGAACCGGCGGCACCGGCCTTAGCGGCGGCAACGGTGGCAACGGCGGCAACGGCGGCAACGGCGGTGACGGCGGTAACGGCGCCCACGGCACCGTCGGCGCCCAGTTCGTCCCGGCCACCAGCTTGCCCACACCCAACGGCGGGGCCGGTGGCAACGGTGGCACCGGAAGCAACGGCGGCGCGCCCGGCCCCGCCGGGGCGCCCGGCCCCACTACCGGCGGTAACGCTGGCAGCCAGGGCATCGGCGGCGACGGGGGCAACGGCGGCGACGGCGGTAAAGGCGGTGACGGCGCCGACGCTGTCAACGTCGTATTCATGCCGACTGAGCCACAGGCCGCGACCGGCACTGCCGGCAGCGCCGGTGACCCCACCGGCGGTAACGGAGGGCCCGGCACTCCCGGCAGCCCCATGGTTGCCCCGCCCCCGCCAACGCCAATCACTCAAGTCCAACAGGGCGGTGACGGTGGCGCCGGGGGCACCGGATCCACCAACGCCAACGACGGCACAGCCACCGGCGGAAAGGGCGGAGAAGGCGGAGTCGGCAGCATTCTCGGCGGGCCCGGCGGCAACGGCGGAACTGGCGGCAACGCCTCGGCAACCGGCACCAACGGGGTGGCCAACGCCGGGAATGGCGGCAAGGGTGGCGACGGCGGCCAGTTTGGGGCCGGCGGCAACGGTGGTGCCGGCGGCAGCGTAACCGACGGATCCGCCGGCAGCACCGCAGGCAACGGCGGCAACGCAACCAACGGCACCATCGCAGTCCAACCCGCCGGCGGCAACGGCTCGGCCGGCGGGAAAGGCGGCGACGGCGGCAACATCGCCGCCGGTGCCACCGGCACCGCCGGCAACGGCGGGAACGGCGGCAACGGCAACGACGGCGCCGTCAACGCCGGCACCGGCGGCTCCGGCGGGAACGGCGGTAACGCCGGTGGCGGCGGCGCCAATGGCGGCGACGGCGGCGCCGGCGGCGCCGGCGGGGCCGGCGGGCGTGGCGGCAAGGGCATCGACGGCGGGTTCGGCGGTGACGGCGGCAACGGCGGCAGCAACAACGGCACCGGCGCCGGTGGCAACGGCGGCAACGGCGGCACCGGCGGGGTCGGCTCGGTTGGCGCGGCTGGTGGCGATGGCGGCAACGGCGGCACCGGCGGCTTCGCCGGTTTCGGCGGCACCGCAGGCAATGGCGGTTCCGGCGGCACGGGCGGGGCCGGCGGCGACGGCGGCACCGGCGGGGGCGGCGGCAACGGCGGCACCGGCGTTATCGCCGGCGGCGGGGGGACCGGCGGCAACGGCGGCGCCAGCGGGGCCGGCGGCGCCGGCGGCACGGGCGGGTTCGCCGGCAACGGCAATGCCGGCGGCAATGGCGGCACCGGCGGCGCGAGCGAGGACGGCGACAACGGCAACGCTGGCAGCGGCGCCACCGGCGGTACCGGCGGCAACGGCGGCACCGGCGGCGACGGCGGCGCTGCCGGGCTGGGCGGCGTCGCGTGAGGTTGACCGGCGATCACCGTAGCCAGCACGGCCCGTGACACCGGTCCGGCACGCCACCCTCGTCGTTCAGGTGGTGTCGCCACTCGCGCTACACAACGCTTCACGGCACTCGTCGAGACTTATGCTCGAGTTCTGATACGTGGAGCAACTGTTTTGGCGTTCGACCCGTATTGCGCAGGTGGCGGTACTGGAAAACGTAGACGTGTTGGGCGGGTGACGAATAAGATCCTGGCCTAACTACTGCGTCAATTATGCCGCGGTGGCCGCGCCGTCCGGTTGGGAGTTCGCCCATGTCGTTCGTGTTGATCGCACCGGAATTCGTGACAGCAGCCGCGGGGGATCTGACGAATCTGGGTTCGTCGATTAGCGCGGCCAACGCGTCGGCAGCCAGTGCGACCACGCAGGTGCTGGCTGCGGGCGCCGATGAGGTGTCTGCCCGTATTGCGGCGCTGTTCGGCGGGTTTGGCCTGGAGTACCAGGCGATTAGTGCGCAGGTGGCGGCCTACCACCAGCGGTTTGTGCAGGCCTTGAGTACCGGCGCGGGCGCATATGCCTCGGCCGAGGCCGCCGCCGCTGAGCAGATCGTGCTGGGCGTGATCAATGCGCCCACCCAGGCGCTGCTGGGGCGCCCGTTGATCGGTGACGGCGCCAATGCGACGACTCCCGGCGGGGCCGGCGGGGCCGGCGGTCTGCTGTTCGGCAACGGCGGGGCCGGGGCAGCCGGGGCGCCCGGCCAGGCCGGCGGGCCTGGCGGGCCCGCCGGATTGTGGGGCAACGGCGGGCCCGGCGGGGCCGGCGGCAGCGGTGGGGGCACCGGCGGTGCCGGCGGCGCCGGTGGGTGGCTGTTCGGGGTTGGCGGCGCCGGCGGTGTCGGTGGGGCCGGTGGCGGCACCGGCGGGGCGGGCGGGCCCGGTGGTTTGATCTGGGGCGGCGGCGGGGCCGGCGGTGTCGGTGGGGCCGGTGGCGGCACCGGCGGGGCCGGCGGCCGCGCCGAGCTGCTGTTCGGCGCCGGCGGTGCGGGCGGCGCGGGTGGGGCGGGCACCGACGGCGGGCCCGGTGCTACCGGCGGGACCGGCGGACACGGCGGAGTCGGCGGCGACGGCGGATGGCTGGCACCCGGCGGGGCCGGCGGGGCCGGCGGGCAAGGCGGGGCAGGTGGTGCCGGCAGCGATGGTGGCGCGTTGGGTGGTACCGGCGGGACGGGCGGTACCGGCGGCGCCGGTGGCGCCGGCGGTCGCGGCGCACTGCTGCTGGGCGCTGGCGGACAGGGCGGCCTCGGCGGCGCCGGCGGACAAGGCGGCACCGGCGGGGCCGGCGGAGATGGCGTTCTGGGGGGTGTCGGTGGCACTGGTGGTAAGGGCGGTGTCGGCGGCGTGGCTGGCCTCGGCGGGGCCGGTGGTGCCGCGGGCCAGCTCTTCAGCGCCGGAGGCGCGGCGGGTGTCGTTGGGGTTGGCGGCACCGGCGGCCAGGGTGGGGCTGGCGGTGCCGGAGCGGCCGGCGCCGACGCCCCCGCCAGCACAGGTCTAACCGGTGGTACCGGGTTCGCTGGCGGGGCCGGCGGCGTCGGCGGCCAGGGCGGCAACGCCATTGCCGGCGGCATCAACGGCTCCGGTGGTGCCGGCGGCACCGGCGGCCAAGGCGGCGCCGGCGGCATGGGTGGCTCCGGTGCTGATAATGCCAGCGGGATTGGCGCCGACGGCGGCGCGGGTGGGACTGGCGGTAACGCCGGCGCCGGCGGGGCCGGCGGGGCCGCCGGCACCGGAGGAACCGGCGGGGTTGTCGGCGCCGCGGGCAAGGCCGGTATCGGCGGCACCGGCGGCCAAGGCGGCGCCGGCGGCGCGGGCAGCGCCGGCACGGATGCGACCGCTACCGGTGCCACCGGCGGCACCGGGTTTTCCGGTGGAGCCGGCGGGGCCGGCGGGGCCGGCGGCAACACCGGGGTTGGCGGCACCAACGGCTCCGGCGGGCAAGGCGGCACCGGCGGCGCGGGCGGCGCCGGTGGTGCTGGCGGTGTCGGCGCCGACAACCCCACCGGCATCGGCGGCACCGGCGGCACCGGCGGCACCGGCGGCGCGGCCGGCGCCGGCGGGGCCGGCGGAGCGGTTGGCACCGGTGGTACCGGTGGCGTTGTAGGCGACGTTGGTAACGCAGGGATCGGCGGCACCGGCGGGAAAGGCGGCGCCGGCGGCGCGGGTGGCGCCGGCGCGGACGCGACCGCTACCGGCGCCACCGGCGGCACCGGGTTCGCCGGTGGCGCCGGCGGGGCCGGCGGGCAGGGCGGTAGCAGCGGTGCCGGCGGCACCAACGGCTCTGGTGGCGCTGGCGGCACCGGCGGACAAGGCGGCGCCGGGGGCGCTGGCGGGGCCGGCGCCGATAACCCCACCGGCATCGGCGGCGCCGGCGGCACCGGCGGCACCGGCGGAGCGGCCGGAGCCGGCGGGGCCGGTGGCGCCATCGGTACCGGCGGCACCGGCGGCGCGGTGGGCAGCGTCGGTAACGCCGGGATCGGCGGTACCGGCGGTACGGGTGGTGTCGGTGGTGCTGGTGGTGCAGGTGCGGCTGCGGCCGCTGGCAGCAGCGCTACCGGTGGCGCCGGGTTCGCCGGCGGCGCCGGCGGAGAAGGCGGAGCGGGCGGCAACAGCGGTGTGGGCGGCACCAACGGCTCCGGCGGCGCCGGCGGTGCAGGCGGCAAGGGCGGCACCGGAGGTGCCGGCGGGTCCGGCGCGGACAACCCCACCGGTGCTGGTTTCGCCGGTGGCGCCGGCGGCACAGGTGGCGCGGCCGGCGCCGGCGGGGCCGGCGGGGCGACCGGTACCGGCGGCACCGGCGGCGTTGTCGGCGCCACCGGTAGTGCAGGCATCGGCGGGGCCGGCGGCCGCGGCGGTGACGGCGGCGATGGGGCCAGCGGTCTCGGCCTGGGCCTCTCCGGCTTTGACGGCGGCCAAGGCGGCCAAGGCGGTGACGGTGGCAGCGCCGGCGCCGGCGGCATCAACGGGGCCGGCGGGGCCGGCGGCGACGGCGGCGACGGCGGGGACGGCGCAACCGGTGCCGCAGGTCTCGGCGACAACGGCGGGGTCGGCGGTGACGGTGGGGCCGGTGGCGCCGCCGGCAACGGCGGCAACGCGGGCGTCGGCCTGACAGCCAAGGCCGGCGACGGCGGCGCCGCGGGCAATGGCGGCAACGGGGGCGCCGGCGGTGCTGGCGGGGCCGGCGACAACAATTTCAACGGCGGCCAGGGTGGTGCCGGCGGCCAAGGCGGCCAAGGCGGCCTGGGCGGGGCAAGCACCACCTCGATCAACGCCAACGGCGGCGCCGGCGGCAACGGCGGCACCGGCGGCAAAGGCGGCGCCGGTGGTGCGGGAACCCTGGGCGTCGGCGGCTCCGGCGGCACCGGCGGGGACGGCGGCGATGCGGGCGCTGGTGGTGGCGGCGGCTTCGGCGGGGCCGCGGGTAAGGCCGGCGGCGGCGGAAACGGCGGTGTTGGCGGTGACGGCGGCGAGGGAGCCAGCGGTCTCGGCCTGGGCCTCTCCGGCTTTGACGGCGGCCAAGGCGGCCAAGGCGGGGCCGGCGGCAACGCCGGCGCCGGCGGCATCAACGGGGCCGGCGGGGCCGGCGGCACCGGCGGGGCCGGTGGTGACGGCGCCCCGGCGACCCTGATCGGCGGACCCGACGGCGGTGACGGCGGCCAAGGCGGCATCGGCGGGGACGGCGGCAACGCCGGATTCGGCGCCGGTGTTCCCGGCGACGGCGGGATCGGCGGCACCGGCGGGGCCGGGGGCGCCGGCGGCGCCGGCGCCGACGGGGACCCCAGCATTGACGGCGGCCAAGGTGGTGCCGGCGGCCACGGCGGCCAAGGCGGCAAAGGCGGCCTGAACAGCACCGGGCTAGCCAGCGCCGCCAGCGGTGACGGCGGCAACGGCGGGGCCGGCGGGGCCGGCGGCAACGGCGGCGACGGCGACGGCTTTATCGGCGGGTCCGGCGGCACCGGCGGGACCGGCGGCGACGCCGGCGTCGGCGGCCTGGCCAACACCGGCGGAACCGCGGGCAACGCCGGTATCGGCGGGGCCGGCGGCCGCGGCGGCGACGGCGGGGCCGGCGACAGCGGCGCCCTCTCCCAAGACGGCAACGGCTTCGCCGGCGGCCAAGGCGGCCAAGGCGGGGCCGGCGGCAACGCCGGCGCCGGCGGCATCAACGGGGCCGGCGGCACCGGCGGCACCGGCGGGGCCGGTGGTGACGGCGCCCCGGCGACCCTGATCGGCGGACCCGACGGCGGTGACGGCGGCCAAGGCGGCATCGGCGGGGACGGCGGCAACGCCGGATTCGGCGCCGGTGTTCCCGGCGACGGCGGGATCGGCGGCACCGGCGGGGCCGGGGGCGCCGGCGGCGCCGGCGCCGACGGGGACCCCAGCATTGACGGCGGCCAAGGTGGTGCCGGCGGCCACGGCGGCCAAGGCGGCAAAGGCGGCCTGAACAGCACCGGGCTAGCCAGCGCCGCCAGCGGTGACGGCGGCAACGGCGGGGCCGGCGGGGCCGGCGGCAACGGCGGCGACGGCGACGGCTTTATCGGCGGGTCCGGCGGCACCGGCGGGACCGGCGGCGACGCCGGCGTCGGCGGCCTGGCCAACACCGGCGGAACCGCGGGCAACGCCGGTATCGGCGGGGCCGGCGGCCGCGGCGGCGACGGCGGGGCCGGCGACAGCGGCGCCCTCTCCCAAGACGGCAACGGCTTCGCCGGCGGCCAAGGCGGCCAAGGCGGGGCCGGCGGCAACGCCGGCGCCGGCGGCATCAACGGGGCCGGCGGCACCGGCGGCACCGGCGGGGCCGGTGGTGACGGCGCCCCGGCGACCCTGATCGGCGGACCCGACGGCGGTGACGGCGGCCAAGGCGGCATCGGCGGGGACGGCGGCAACGCCGGATTCGGCGCCGGTGTTCCCGGCGACGGCGGGATCGGCGGCACCGGCGGGGCCGGGGGCGCCGGCGGCGCCGGCGCCGACGGGGACCCCAGCATTGACGGCGGCCAAGGTGGTGCCGGCGGCCACGGCGGCCAAGGCGGCAAAGGCGGCCTGAACAGCACCGGGCTAGCCAGCGCCGCCAGCGGTGACGGCGGCAACGGCGGGGCCGGCGGGGCCGGCGGCAACGGCGGCGACGGCGACGGCTTTATCGGCGGGTCCGGCGGCACCGGCGGGACCGGCGGCGACGCCGGCGTCGGCGGCCTGGCCAACACCGGCGGAACCGCGGGCAACGCCGGTATCGGCGGGGCCGGCGGCCGCGGCGGCGACGGCGGGGCCGGCGACAGCGGCGCCCTCTCCCAAGACGGCAACGGCTTCGCCGGCGGCCAAGGCGGCCAAGGCGGGGCCGGCGGCAACGCCGGCGCCGGCGGCATCAACGGGGCCGGCGGCACCGGCGGCACCGGCGGGGCCGGTGGTGACGGCGCCCCGGCGACCCTGATCGGCGGACCCGACGGCGGTGACGGCGGCCAAGGCGGCATCGGCGGGGACGGCGGCAACGCCGGATTCGGCGCCGGTGTTCCCGGCGACGGCGGGATCGGCGGCACCGGCGGGGCCGGGGGCGCCGGCGGCGCCGGCGCCGACGGGGACCCCAGCATTGACGGCGGCCAAGGTGGTGCCGGCGGCCACGGCGGCCAAGGCGGCAAAGGCGGCCTGAACAGCACCGGGCTAGCCAGCGCCGCCAGCGGTGACGGCGGCAACGGCGGGGCCGGCGGGGCCGGCGGCAACGGCGGCGACGGCGACGGCTTTATCGGCGGGTCCGGCGGCACCGGCGGGACCGGCGGCGACGCCGGCGTCGGCGGCCTGGCCAACACCGGCGGAACCGCGGGCAACGCCGGTATCGGCGGGGCCGGCGGCCGCGGCGGCGACGGCGGGGCCGGCGACAGCGGCGCCCTCTCCCAAGACGGCAACGGCTTCGCCGGCGGCCAAGGCGGCCAAGGCGGGGCCGGCGGCAACGCCGGCGCCGGCGGCATCAACGGGGCCGGCGGCACCGGCGGCACCGGCGGGGCCGGTGGTGACGGCCAGAACGGAACGACAGGCGTGGCGAGCGAGGGCGGCGCCGGCGGCCAAGGCGGTGACGGTGGGGACGGCGGCGAAGGCGGCGGCGCGGGATTCGGCAGCGGCGTAGCCGGCGCCGCCGGCGCCGGCGGCAACGGCGGTAAGGGAGGTGACGGCGGGACCGGCGGGACCGGCGGGACTAACTTCGCTGGCGGCCAAGGCGGTGCCGGTGGCCGAGGAGGTGCTGGCGGCAATGGCGCCAACGGCGTTGGCGACAACGCCGCCGGGGGCGATGGCGGCAACGGCGGAGCCGGCGGGCTCGGCGGGGGCGGTGGCACAGGCGGCACCAACGGCAACGGCGGCCTCGGCGGAGGCGGCGGCAACGGCGGAGCCGGCGGTGCCGGGGGAACGCCCACCGGCAGTGGCACCGAGGGGACCGGCGGCGACGGTGGAGATGCCGGCGCCGGCGGCAACGGCGGCTCTGCCACCGGCGTCGGTAACGGCGGTAACGGCGGTGATGGCGGCAACGGCGGCGACGGCGGCAACGGCGCACCCGGCGGCTTCGGTGGCGGCGCTGGCGCCGGCGGCTTGGGCGGCTCCGGCGCCGGCGGCGGCACCGACGGCGACGACGGCAACGGCGGCAGCCCCGGCGCCGACGGCAGCTAAGCTAACGGCAGCCCAAAGCGCCAGCAGCCACCCGACAACGCTGGGCGGCTACCCATGGCCCGTTGGCAGCACAGGCTGGCGATGGCCGTCCGACCGATAACACCCGGGCCATCGCATCCCCAGCACAACCAGCTGTCCTCGCGGGCTTATGCACGACGGGGGAGCACTACCCCACAAGCGATGGCACCACTACATCGATCAGATGCGGCCCGGGCTCGGCGAAGGCCGCGCGCAGGGCGTCGGCGAATTCCTCGCAGGTGGTGACACGACGTGCAGGAACACCCATACCTTCGGCGATCTTGACGAAATCCATTGTGGGACGCGATATATCAAGGAGATCCAGGGCCTTCGGGCCAGGATCCGACCCCGCGCCGACACGTTGCAGCTCGATCCGCAGAATGTCGTAGGCGCCGTTGTTGTAGATGACGGTGGTGACGTCGAGGTTCTCCCGCGCTTGGCTCCACAATCCTGAAATCGTGTACATTGCCGACCCGTCGGATTCCAGGCACAACACCGGGCGGTCGGGCGCGGCGACCGCGGCACCGACCGCAGCCGGGATGCCGTAACCGATTGCCCCGCCGGTCAGCGTAAGCCAGTCATGGGCCGGGGCCCCGGCGGTGGCCTGCGGCAGCAGGACACCACAAGTATTCGACTCGTCGACAACAATCGCCCGTTCCGGCAGCAACGCACCGACCACATCGGCCGCCGACACCGACGTCAGGTCACCCGTCGGCAGCTGCGGACGTGACGCGCCCGCCACCGGGGCAACCGTCCCGGGCGCTACCTCGTCGGCCAACGCGGCCAGTGCGTCGGCCGCACCACCGGGTTCGGCAAGCACGTGCACCTCACAACCGGCCGGCACCAGGTCACTGGGCATACCCGGGTAGGCGAAAAACGACACCGGCGACCTGGCCCCGGCCAGCACGAGATGTTTGACCCCGTCCAGCTGGGCCGCGGCACCTTCAGCGAAATAGGCCAGCCGTTCGACGGCGGGGATACCGGCGCCACGTTCCAGGCACGTCGGAAACGTCTCGCATAACCAACGGGCCCCGGTTGCCTGCACGATCCGCGCAGCCGCGGTCAGCCCCGGCCCGCGGGTGGCATCCCCACCGATCAGCATCATGGCGGGTTCCCCTGAGCGCAGCACCCCAGCCACCGGCCCCACGTCCACTGGCGCCGCCGCCGCCTGAGCCGGCACGCCCGCGGCCGCGTGGGCACCGTCGCTCCAACACACATCCGCGGGCAGAATCAGCGTCGCGATCTGTGAACCTGACCGGCTGGCCGCAATGGCCGCTTCAGCGTCGGCCCCGACGTCGGCGGCAGCCTCCGTCCGGCGCACCCATCCCGAAACGGTGCCAGCGACCGCATCGATATCGGATTCCAGCGGGGCGTCGTACTTCTTGTGGTAAGTCGCGTGGTCTCCGACAACCACCACCATCGGCACCCGGGCACGGCGCGCGTTGTGCAGGTTGGCCAGGCCGTTGCCCAGTCCGGGGCCCAGATGCAGCAGCACCGCCGCCGGCCGGCCAGCAATGCGGGCATAACCGTCGGCGGCCCCGGTAGCCACGCCTTCGAACAGGGTCAGCATGCCACGCATGCGCGGGACGGCGTCTAGCGCCGCCACGAAATGCATTTCCGACGTGCCAGGGTTGGCGAAGCACACATCGACACCCCCGTCGACCAGGGTGTTGATCAGGGCCTGAGCACCGTTCACGTCTGCACCTTTCCTCGTGGGTCCAGCTTGAATACCCGCACAGCGTTGCCGTGCAGAAAGTCGCGACGAGCTTCGTCGCTTAGCCCCAGTTCGTCAAGACCGGTCAGGGCGTGCGTGTGGGCGATCATCGGGTAATTGGTACCAAACAGCACCTTGCGCTGTCCCGTGTCGGTTTTCATGAACCGCACCAGCTTCCCGGGCAGCCGCTTGATGGTGTAGGCCGAGGTGTCGATGTAGACATTCTCGTGTTTGCGGGCGACCGCGACCATCTCCTCGGTCCACGGATAGCCGACATGTCCGCACACGATCACCAGTTCCGGAAAGTCCAACGCCACCTGGTCGATGTAGGGAATGGGGCGTCCGGTCTCCGACGGCCGCAGCGGGCCGGTGTGACCAACCTGGGTGCAGAACGGCACCGCGGACTGCACGCATTCGGCGAACAACGGATAGTAGCGGCGGTCGGTCGGCGGGGCGCCCCATAGCCAAGGCACCACCCGCAGGCCGACGAACCCCTCACCGACTCGGCGCCTCAACTCCCGGACGGCCGCCATCGGGCGATCCAGGTCGACCGCCGCCAGACCGGCAAAACGGTTGGGGTACAACCGGACCCATTCCGCAACAGCGTCATTAGAGATGAGGTCCTGGCCGTTGGGGCCACGCCAGGCGCTGAGCAAACCCAGGGTGACGCCGCCGGCGTCCATCGAGGAGACGGTCGCTTCGATCGGGATGTCGGTCTCCGGGATAGACCCACCGGTCCACCGGCGCAGCGAGGCGAACATATCGCCGTGTAGGAACCGTTGCGTCGGATGCTGCATCCACACATCGATGGTCATCGCGTTTCAGACTGTAGCCGCCCGGGCGGCGACTACCCGCGGCGACGCTGCAGATCATCGCCCGGCCAGGGTGCTACCAGGTTGCTGCCATCCCCGAATGTTCGCGGTCGGAGGGCGACGCGACGTGTTGAAACGCCGTACGTTCGGGCCTTCCCGCGAGAAGCCCTAGCCGCCCGAGATTGTCCCTCCCGGCGTTCGTGGCCACGCGGTGCTTCGCCTTTTTGCCCATCCCAAATTACACGGGTGGTACTCACGAGAAAGCTTGGACGTATTGGGCGGGTGCTGAATTATGATCCCGACACAACTGCATCAATTTAGCCGCGTCGTGATGCTATCCGCCGACGGTTTGGAGCTGGTCCGTGTCGTTCGTGTTGATCTCACCCGAAGTTGTGTCCGCCGCCGCCGGGGATCTAGCGAACGTGGGATCGACAATCAGCGCCGCCAACAAGGCGGCAGCGGCTGCGACCACGCAGGTGCTGGCCGCGGGCGCCGATGAGGTGTCAGCGCGCATCGCGGCGCTGTTTGGTATGTACGGCCTGGAATATCAGGCGATCAGTGCGCAAGTTGCCGCGTATCACCAGCAGTTCGTGCAGACGTTGCGCACCGGAGCGGCCTCGTACATGTTGGCCGAGGCCACCAACGTCGAGCAAAATCTACTGAACCTCATCAACGCGCCGACCCAGACGCTGCTCGGGCGCCCGCTGATCGGAGACGGGGCCAACGCGACGACGCCGGGCGGGGCCGGCGGAGACGGCGGGCTGCTGTTTGGCAGCGGCGGCAACGGCGCGCCCGGTGCACCCGGCCAGGCTGGCGGTGCCGGTGGGTCTGCCGGGCTACTGGGCAACGGCGGGAGCGGCGGAGCCGGCGGGACGGGCGCGCCCGGCGGAAACGGCGGCAATGCCGGTTGGCTATACGGCCGCGGCGGAGTCGGCGGCGCCGGGGGAATCGGCGGCGGAACAGGCGGGGCCGGCGGGCACGCGTGGCTGTTCGGCCACGGGGGAACCGGCGGTATCGGTGGCGGGCCCGGCGGCAACGGCGGGTGGCTGCTCGGCAACGGCGGACATGGCGGCGCTGGCGGAATCGGTGGCGGCAGCGGCGGCGCTGGCGGGAACGGCGGGTGGCTGCTCGGCAACGGCGGTATCGGCGGAGCGGGCGGAACCGGCGGCGGAGCGGGCGGCACCGGTGGCAACGCCGCGTGGCTGCTCGGCGGTGGTGGTACCGGCGGCGCCGGCGGAATCGGTGGTGGCAACGGCGGGCACGGCGGCAACGGCGGGTGGCTGCTCGGCAACGGCGGCAACGGCGGCCTCGGCGGTGACGGTGACGGCGGTACTGGCGGCGGCCACGGCGGCAACGGCGGGAATCCCGGGTGGCTCTTGGGCACAGCCGGGGGTGGCGGCAACGGTGGCGCCGGCAGCACCGGTACTGCAGGTGGCGGCTCTGGGGGCACCGGCGGCGACGGCGGGACCGGCGGGCGTGGCGGCCTGTTAATGGGCGCCGGCGCCGGCGGGCACGGTGGCACTGGCGGCGCGGGCGGTGCCGGTGTCGACGGTGGCGGCGCCGGCGGGGCCGGCGGGGCCGGCGGCAACGGCGGCGCCGGGGGTCAAGCCGCCCTGCTGTTCGGGCGCGGCGGCACCGGCGGAGCCGGCGGCTACGGCGGCGATGGCGGTGGCGGCGGTGACGGCTTCGACGGCACGATGGCCGGCCTGGGTGGTACCGGTGGCAGCGGCGGCACCGGCGGTGACGGCGGCGCCCCCGGCAACGGTGGCGCCGGGGGTGCCGGCCAGTTGTTGAGCCATAGCGGCGTGGCCGGTGCTAGCGGCAAAGGTGGTGCCGGCGGCACCGGCGGCAACGGCGGGGCCGGCAGTGCCGGCGCCGACGCCCCCGCAGGCTCCGGCGCGATGGGTAGCACTGGCTTTGCTGGCGGCGCCGGCGGTGACGGCGGTAACGGCGGCGGGAGCGGTGCCAGCCAAGGCAACGGCGGCAACGGCGGCAACGGCGGCACCGGCGGCACCGGCGGGGCCGGCATGAACAGCCTCGACCCGCTGCTAGCCGCCCAAGACGGCGGCCAAGGCGGCACCGGCGGCACCGGCGGCAACGCCGGCGCCGGCGGCACCGGCTTCACCCAAGGCGCCGACGGCAACGCCGGCAACGGCGGTGACGGCGGGGTCGGCGGCAACGGCGGAAACGGCGCAGACAACACCACCACCGCCGCCGCCGGCACCGGCACCGGCGGCCAACAAGGCAACGGCGGCAACGGCGGCAACGGCGGCACCGGCGGCAAAGGCGGCACCGGCGGCGACGGTGCACTCGCAGGCAGCAGCGGTGGTGCCGGCGGTAAAGGCGGCAACGGCGGCGACGCCGGCAAGGCCGGTACCGGCTCCGCTCCTGGCACGGCGGGGACCGGCGGCGATGGGGGTAAGGGCGGCAACGGCGGCATTGGCGCTGCCGGCGGCACCGGCTTCACCCAAGGCGCCGACGGCAACGCCGGCAACGGCGGTGACGGCGGGGTCGGCGGCAACGGCGGAAACGGCGCAGACAACACCACCACCGCCGCCGCCGGCACCACAGGCGGCGACGGCGGGGCCGGCGGGGCCGGCGGAACCGGCGGAACCGGCGGAGCCGCCGGCACCGGCACCGGCGGCCAACAAGGCAACGGCGGCAACGGCGGCAACGGCGGCACCGGCGGCAAAGGCGGCACCGGCGGGGCCGGCATGAACAGCCTCGACCCGCTGCTAGCCGCCCAAGACGGCGGCCAAGGCGGCACCGGCGGCACCGGCGGCAACGCCGGCGCCGGCGGCACCGGCTTCACCCAAGGCGCCGACGGCAACGCCGGCAACGGCGGTGACGGCGGGGTCGGCGGCAACGGCGGAAACGGCGCAGACAACACCACCACCGCCGCCGCCGGCACCGGCACCGGCGGCCAACAAGGCAACGGCGGCAACGGCGGCAACGGCGGCACCGGCGGCAAAGGCGGCACCGGCGGCGACGGTGCACTCGCAGGCAGCAGCGGTGGTGCCGGCGGTAAAGGCGGCAACGGCGGCGACGCCGGCAAGGCCGGTACCGGCTCCGCTCCTGGCACGGCGGGGACCGGCGGCGATGGGGGTAAGGGCGGCAACGGCGGCATTGGCGCTGCCGGCACAACCGGCCCCGTAGGCACCGGCGCGTCCGGCGGCACCGGTGGTAGTGGTGGCGCCGGCGGAACCGGCGGTGACGGCGGCGCCGCCAACGGCGGCACCGCCGGGGCTGGCGGGGCGGGAGGCAATGGCGGCAAAGGCGGCGACGGTGGAGCAGGCGTCACCAGCAGCACCGCCGGCAACAGCGGCGGCGCGGGCGGCAGCGGCGGAAAGGGCGGAGACGCGGGCGCGGGCGGCGCCGGTGCCACTCCGGGCGCCAATGGTATCGCTGGCAATGGCGGCGACGGCGGAGATGGCGCGGCTGGTGCCGTCGGCATCTCCGGCGCAACCGGCGCTGGCGACGGCGGGCATGGCGGAACCGGCGGGGCCGGCGGCAACGGTGGAACCGGCGGTGCTGGCGGTAGCGGCATCGACGGCGTCGGCGGCGGGACCGGAGGTACCGGCGGCAACGGCGGCAACGGCGCCATCGGCGGCGCTGGCGGAGACGCCGGTGGTAGCGGAAATAGCGGCGGAAACGGTGGGACTGGCGGAAAGGGCGGAAACGCCGGTGCCGGTGGTGCCGCGGGCAGCAACGGCGGTACCGTCGGCGCCAACGGTACCGGCGGCGACGGCGGCAACGGCGGCGCTGCCGGGGCCGCCACGGCTGGCAGCAACGGTGGGGCCGGCACCGGCTCGGCCGGCGGCAACGGCGGCACCGGCGGCAGAGGCGGCAGTGGTGGCGCCGGCGGCGACGGTATCGGTGGCGTCGGCGGCGGCAAGGGCGGCAACGGCGCGGACGGCGAAGTCGGCGGTGCGGGCGGCGCCGGCGGCAGCGGGCCCAACACCAGTCCCGGCGGCAACGGCGGGCAAGGAGGTCAAGGCGGCAGCGGTGGTGCCGGTGGGGCGGCCGGGGCTGGCGGCGCGGGTGGCGGCGCTAACGGCACCGCTGGCAACGGCGGCCAAGGCGGTGCCGGCGGCACCGGCGGCGCCGGCGCAGCCTCCTCAGCTACCAACGGCGGCAGCGGCGGCGCCGGCGGCACCGGAGGCGCCGGCGGCACCGGCGGCGCTGGTGGCGATGGCGTCGGCGGCGCCGGCGGCGGCAATGGTGGCCACGGCGGTGACGCCGGAGACGGTGGCAACGGCGCCAACGGCAACAACCGCAGTTCCGGCTCCTTCCTCGCAGCCGGCGGCACCGGCGGGGCGGCCGGCGACGGCGGACAAGGTGGCCAGGGCGGCGCCGGCGGCGGTGCCGGTGGTCAAGGTGGTGCCGGCGGTGCCGGCGGGACCGGCGGCAACGGCGGCAATATCACCGGCGGCACCGCGGGCACCGCGGGGGCCGCCGGTAACGGCGGCGCCGCCGGAAAGGGTGGCGCCGGCGGCCAAGGCGGCACCGGTGGCGGGACCGGGGGTCAGGGTGGCGCCGGCGGCGACGGCGGTGCCGGCGGCACCGGCGGCGACCGCACCGTCGGCGGTGGCACGGTCCCCGCCGGCTCCGGTGGACAAGGCGGTAACGCTGGCGGTGGTGGGGCCGGCGGGCAGGGTGGAGCCGACGGCGGCAGCGGCGGCGACGGCGGCGACGCCGGCACAGGTGGCAATGGCGGTAACGGCGGCAACCGTAATTCCGGCAATGGCACCGGCGGCGCTGGCGGCAACGGTGGTGGTGGTGCTAACGGTGGCGCCGGCAGCGCTGGGGGCAGCGGCGGCGGCACCGGCGGCAACGGCGGCGCTGGCGGCGACGCCGGCGACGCCGGCAACGGCGGCAACGGCAACGGCACCGGCAACGGCGGCAACGGCGGCAACGGCGGCATCGCCGGCATGGGCGGCAACGGCGGTGCCGGGACGGGCAGCGGCAACGGCGGCAACGGCGGCAGCGGCGGCAACGGCGGCAACGCCGGCATGGGCGGCAACAGCGGCACCGGCAGCGGCGACGGCGGTGCCGGCGGGAACGGCGGCGCGGCGGGCACGGGCGGCACCGGCGGCGACGGCGGCCTCACCGGTACTGGCGGCACCGGCGGCAGCGGTGGCACCGGCGGTGACGGCGGTAACGGCGGCAACGGAGCAGATAACACCGCAAACATGACTGCGCAGGCGGGCGGTGACGGTGGCAACGGCGGCGACGGTGGCTTCGGCGGCGGGGCCGGGGCCGGCGGCGGTGGCTTGACCGCTGGCGCCAACGGCACCGGCGGGCAAGGCGGCGCCGGCGGCGATGGCGGCAACGGGGCCATCGGCGGCCACGGCCCACTCACTGACGACCCCGGCGGCAACGGGGGCACCGGCGGCAACGGCGGCACCGGCGGCACCGGCGGCGCGGGCATCGGCAGCCTTGGCGGCGGCACTGGCGGCGATGGCGGCAACGGCGGCAACGGCGGTACCGGCGGCGAGGGCGGCGAGGTCGGCGGCGCCGGCGGCACCGGCGGTGCGGCCGGCAATGGCGGCGATGGCGGCACCGGCGGCACCGGCGGCGGGGACGGGGGCGCCGGCGGCACCGGCGGCACCGGCGGCACCGGCGGCCTCGGCGACCCCCGGGTCGGCGGATCCGGCGGCGACGGCGGCACCGGCGGCAGCGGCGGTGCGGCCGGCAATGGCGGCAACGGCGGCAACGCCGGCGCGGGAGGCAATGGCAACGGCGGCACCGGTGGGGCCGGCGGTATCGGCGGCACCGGCGGCAATGGCGGCGACGCCGAGCCCGGAGTGCCCCCGGGAGCCGGTGGTGCTGGCGGCGCCGGCACCACCGGCGGCAAGGGTGGCACCGGCGGCAACGGCAGTGGCACCGGCTCGGGCGGCACCGGCGGCGATGGCGGCACCGGCGGCGGTGGTGGGAACGGCGGCACCGGCTGGAATGGCGGCAAGGGAGACACCGGCAGCGGCGGTGGCGCCGGAGACGGTGGTAAGGCACCAGCCGGTGGCACCGGCGGCGCCGGCGGCGACGGCGGAGCGGGCGGCAAGGGCGGCAGCGGCGGCGTCTAGTCGCGATGGGCCCAGCGGCCGCGATGGTGCGCCGGGCGTCCGCCGGCGAGTGGTCCAGCCAGATTTGACGACAAACGGCGACCCAGCGGTATCCCCCAGCCGCGGCGCCATAGCCGCGACCCGCGCAATCAGGAACCGCTCGTCACGTGTCCCGCATGCACGTCATCGGCTGGCCGCGCCTCGGTCTGCTCCTTGGCCCAGCGGTAGTCCGGCTTACCGGCGGGCGAACGCTTCACCTCGTCGACAAACCACAGACTGCGCGGCACTTTGTAGCCCGCGATCTCGGAGCGCACGAACGAGTCCAACTCGGCCAACGACGGCCGACAACCCGGCCGGGCCTGCACCACGGCGGCCACCTGCTGGCCGTAACGCGGATCGGGCACCCCGACCACCAGAGCGTCGAACACGTCGGGATGCCCCTTCAAAGCGGCCTCGACCTCTTCGGGGTAGACCTTCTCGCCGCCGCTGTTGATCGACACCGAGCCACGACCCAGCATGGTGACCGTGCCGTCCTCCTCGACTTGGGCGTAGTCCCCCGGAATGGCGTAGCGCACACCGTTAATCGTCCGGAACGTCTCGGCCGTCTTCTTCTCGTCCTTGTAGTAGCCGACGGGAATGTTGCCCTTCTTGGCGAGCGTGCGCGCGGGTCGCACTGCTTGGCGCCTGGTGCACCGGTCGCCGGGCGGCTCCTCCCCAGGGCGCTCCAGGTTCGTTGCGGCATTACCAGAAAGCCGGCACATATTAGATGAGTGGCAACTAAGGTTCTCACTTAAAGATGCCGCCATATCGGCCGTGGTTGCACCGGCGCAAAGATGGTTGGGAGTTCGCCCATGTCGTTCGTGTTGATCGCACCGGAATTCGTGACAGCAGCCGCGGGGGATCTGACGAATCTGGGTTCGTCGATTAGCGCGGCCAACGCGTCGGCAGCCAGTGCGACCACGCAGGTGCTGGCTGCGGGCGCCGATGAGGTGTCTGCCCGTATTGCGGCGCTGTTCGGCGGGTTTGGCCTGGAGTACCAGGCGATTAGTGCGCAGGTGGCGGCCTACCACCAGCGGTTTGTGCAGGCCTTGAGTACCGGCGCGGGCGCATATGCCTCGGCCGAGGCCGCCGCCGCTGAGCAGATCGTGCTGGGCGTGATCAATGCGCCCACCCAGGCGCTGCTGGGGCGCCCGTTGATCGGTGACGGCGCCAATGCGACGACTCCCGGCGGGGCCGGCGGGGCCGGCGGTCTGCTGTTCGGCAACGGCGGGGCCGGGGCAGCCGGGGCGCCCGGCCAGGCCGGCGGGCCTGGCGGGCCCGCCGGATTGTGGGGCAACGGCGGGCCCGGCGGGGCCGGCGGCAGCGGTGGGGGCACCGGCGGTGCCGGCGGCGCCGGTGGGTGGCTGTTCGGGGTTGGCGGCGCCGGCGGTGTCGGTGGGGCCGGTGGCGGCACCGGCGGGGCGGGTGGGCCCGGTGGTTTGATCTGGGGCGGCGGCGGGGCCGGCGGTGTCGGTGGGGCCGGTGGCGGCACCGGCGGGGCCGGCGGCCGCGCCGAGCTGCTGTTCGGCGCCGGCGGTGCGGGCGGCGCGGGTGGGGCGGGCACCGACGGCGGGCCCGGTGCTACCGGCGGGACCGGCGGACACGGCGGAGTCGGCGGCGACGGCGGATGGCTGGCACCCGGCGGGGCCGGCGGGGCCGGCGGGCAAGGCGGGGCAGGTGGTGCCGGCAGCGATGGTGGCGCGTTGGGTGGTACCGGCGGGACGGGCGGTACCGGCGGCGCCGGTGGCGCCGGCGGTCGCGGCGCACTGCTGCTGGGCGCTGGCGGACAGGGCGGCCTCGGCGGCGCCGGCGGACAAGGCGGGATGGGGGGTGCTGGCGGGGCCGGCGCCGATAACCCCACCGGCATCGGCGGCACCGGCGGTGACGGCGGCACCGGCGGTAGCGCCGGTGAGGGCGGGGCCGGTGGTGCCGCGGGCCAGCTCTTCAGCGCCAGCGGAGCGGCCGGTAACGCCGGTGTCGGCGGGGCCGGCGGCCAAGGCGGTGACGGCGGAGCCGGCGGGGCCGGCGCCGACGCCGACCAGCCCGGCGCCACCGGCGGCACCGGGTTCGCCGGTGGAGCCGGCGGAGCCGGCGGGGCCGGCGGTAGCAGCGGTGCCGGCGGCACCAACGGCTCCGGCGGCGCCGGCGGCACCGGCGGACAAGGCGGCGCCGGGGGTGCTGGCGGGGCCGGCGCCGATAACCCCACCGGCATCGGCGGCACCGGCGGTGACGGCGGCACCGGCGGAGCGGCCGGAGCCGGCGGGGCCGGCGGAGCGGCCGGCACCGGAGGCACCGGCGGCATGATCGGCACCACAGGCAACGCCGGTGTCGGCGGGGCCGGCGGCCAAGGCGGTGACGGCGGAGCCGGCGGGGCCGGCGCCGACGCCGACCAGCCCGGCGCCACCGGCGGCACCGGGTTCGCCGGTGGAGCCGGCGGGGCCGGCGGGGCCGGCGGTAGCAGCGGTGCCGGCGGCACCAACGGCTCCGGCGGCGCCGGCGGCACCGGCGGACAAGGCGGCGCCGGGGGTGCTGGCATCAGCTTCAGCAACGGCAGCAACGGCGGCACCGGCGGCACCGGGGGCGTGGGCGGCACCGGGGGCGACGGCGGCAACGCAGGCACCGGCGCCGGCGACCCCGGCAAAGGCGGCACCGGCGGCACCGGCGGCACCGGCGGCAGCGGCGGGGCCGGCGGTAGCGGCGGGGCCAACTTCAACGGCGGCACCGGCGGCACCGGCGGCACCGGCGGCACCGGCGGCAAAGGCGGCCTAAACACCGACGGACTCAGCAGCGCCACCAGCGGCACCGGCGGCACCGGCGGCACCGGCGGCAAAGGCGGCACCGGCGGGGCCGGCGACGACTCCGCCGGCGGGACCGGCGGCACAGGCGGGGCCGGCGGCAACGCCGGCGCCGGCGGCCTAGCCAACACCGGCGGCACCGCAGGCAACGCGGGCATCGGCGGTGACGGCGGCCAAGGCGGTAACGGCGGCCAAGGAGACAGCGGTTCCGGATTGGGCGGCCAGCCCGGCTTTGCCGGCGGCCCCGGCGGCAAAGGCGGGGCCGGCGGCAACGCCGGCACCGGCGGCACCAACGGCTCCGGCGGCGCCGGCGGGGCCGGCGGACAAGGCGGCGCCGGGGGTGCTGGCATCAGCTTCAGCAACGGCAGCAACGGCGGCACCGGCGGCACCGGGGGCGTGGGCGGCACCGGGGGCGACGGCGGCAACGCAGGCACCGGCGCCGGCGACCCCGGCAAAGGCGGCACCGGCGGCACCGGCGGCACCGGCGGCAGCGGCGGGGCCGGCGGTAGCGGCGGGGCCAACTTCAACGGCGGCACCGGCGGCACCGGCGGCACCGGCGGCACCGGCGGCAAAGGCGGCATGGGCGGCATCGCTGGCGACGGCGGGCCCGGCGGTGACGGCGGCAACGCCGGGGTCGGAGGAAAAGGCGGCACCAACGGCAACGGCGGCAGCGGCGGGACCGGCGGCACAGGCGGGCCCGGCGGCAGCGGCGGCGCGCCCACCGGCAGCGGCACCGGCGGCAAAGGCGGCGCCGGCGGTGACGGCGGCGATGGCGCCGACGGAGGGGCAGCCACCGGCGTCGGCGACGGCGGCGACGGTGGTAACGGTGGTAACGGTGGTAACGGCGGCACGGGCGTCGGCTCGCCCGGCGGCCTCGGCGGGGCAGGAGGCACTGGAGGCCTCGGCGGCGCCGGTGCAGGCGGCGGAGCCGACGGCGATGATGGCGACGACGGCCAACCCGGCAACAACGGCAGCTGAAGCACCACCTGCCACCAGACAACGCCGTCGATGTGGCGCTCCGGCGTGCGCAAGGCAAATCGGTGCGATCCTGACCAGCCAGGTGATTACCTGGTTCGACTCATGCCGAGCGACCGTCCCAGCGCCGCAGTGGATGCATACACGGTAGGTTCGACGGACACCCTGGGCTGGCTGACCGAATGGCCGCCGCAGCTCCCCGACCGAACCGTCAGCGGCAACATGTCACCTGCATCGTCGCCAAGCCCAGGCGATCGCCCGGCCCCGCAAGCGGATGTGTTCTCCTGCCCTCCGTGGGCAGCGCGCCCGACACCCGTAAGCGGATGTCCCCGACGGACTCCGGCCGGCCTAGCCGATGGCTACCCCAGGGAGTGCCGCACGATGGCCGTCGATCAAGTGCGGTCCGGCTTCGGCGAACCCTCCGCAGCTATTTCGCGACGCGCGAGAACACCCGTGCCTTACTTCCATCCACATCGATGTCGGCTCGGCCCCCGAGAGGCACGACAGCCGACCCATGTCGACCTTCCGTGCGGGGTGTCCGGAGCCGGTCGCAGCCGCACCCATCACCCACCGCTCGTCACGTGTCCCGCATGCACGTCATCGGCTGGCCGCGCCTCGGTCTGCTCCTTGGCCCAGCGGTAGTCCGGCTTACCGGCGGGCGAACGCTTCACCTCGTCGACAAACCACAGACTGCGCGGCACTTTGTAGCCCGCGATCTCGGAGCGCACGAACGAGTCCAACTCGGCCAACGACGGCCGACAACCCGGCCGGGCCTCCACCACGGCGGCCACCTGCTGGCCGTAACGCGGATCGGGCACCCCGACCACCAGAGCGTCGAACACGTCGGGATGCCCCTTCAAAGCGGCCTCGACCTCTTCGGGGTAGACCTTCTCGCCGCCGCTGTTGATCGACACCGAGCCACGACCCAGCATGGTGACCGTGCCGTCCTCCTCGACTTGGGCGTAGTCCCCCGGAATGGCGTAGCGCACACCGTTAATCGTCCGGAACGTCTCGGCCGTCTTCTTCTCGTCCTTGTAGTAGCCGACGGGAATGTTGCCCTTCTTGGCGATGACGCCCCGCATCCCCGAGCCGGGCTTGACTTCGTTGCCGTCGTCATCGAGCACGACGGTGCGATGGTCGATCCGCACCCGGGGCCCGCCGCCATGCGCCTGCCCGGCAGCAACGACGCTGGTACCGCCAAAACCCGTCTCCGACGAGCCAATTGAGTCCGTGATCACCCGATTCGGCAGCAGCTCAAGGAGTTTCTCCTTGATGCTCGGCGAGAACAGCGCCGCGGTGCTGGCCAACAGGAACAACGACGACAGGTCGTAGTCGTTGCCCTTGACCAGCGCGTCGACCAGCGGGCGGGCCATCGCATCACCGGTGAAGAACAGCAGGTTCACCTTGTGTTTGTGGATCGTGCGCCACACCTCGTCGGCGTTGAATTCCGGTGCCAGTACCGTGGTTTGGCCCGAGAAGAGCGCCATCCAGGTGGCCGACTGGGTGGCGCCGTGGATCATCGGCGGGATCGGGTAGCGGATCATCGGTGGATTCGCCGCGGCCGCCTTGGCCAGGTCGTATTCGTCTTTGACGAACTCTCCTGTCGCAAAGTCGGTTCCACCGAACAGCACACGATAGATGTCCTCGTGACGCCACATCACACCCTTGGGGAAACCGGTGGTGCCGCCGGTGTAGAGCAGATAGATGGCGTCGGCGCTGCGTTCGCCGAAGTCACGCTCCGGCGAGCCCGCCGCGATCGCGGAATAGAACTCGACGCCGCCGTAGCGCCGATAGTCCTGGTCCGAGCCGTCCTCGACGACCAAGATCGTCCTTACATGGGGCGTGTCGGGGAGAACGTTGGCGACCCGGTCGGCGTAGCGGCGTTCGTGCACCAACGCGACCATGTCGGAGTTGTCGAACAGGTAGCGAAGTTCGCCCTCCACGTAACGGAAGTTGACGTTCACCAAGATGGCGCCCGCCTTCACGATGCCCAGCATCGCGATCACGATCTCGATGCGGTTGCGGCAGTACAGGCCGACCTTGTCGTCCTTTTGCACGCCTTGATCGATCAGGTGGTGCGCGAGGCGGTTGGCCTTATCCTCCAGCTGGGCGTAGGTCAACTGCTCATCGCCGCAGATAACGGCGACACGGTCAGGCACGGCGTCGATGGCGTGCTCGGCGAGATCGGCAATATTCAGGGCCACGGCCACCAAACTAGAACGTGTTACATTTCTTGACAAGCTCACACCCGACGGGCAGAAAGAGGTGGCGGCCGTGGCAACCGTGGAATCCGGACCCGACGCGCTGGTGGAGCGGCGCGGCCACACCCTGATCGTGACCATGAACCGGCCGGCCGCCCGCAACGCGCTGAGCACCGAAATGATGCGAATCATGGTGCAGGCCTGGGATCGCGTCGACAACGATCCCGACATCCGTTGCTGCATCCTCACCGGAGCCGGTGGCTACTTTTGCGCCGGCATGGACCTCAAGGCGGCAACCCAGAAACCGCCGGGCGACTCTTTCAAGGACGGCAGCTACGACCCGTCGCGCATCGATGCCCTGCTCAAAGGGCGCCGCTTGACCAAACCGCTGATCGCCGCCGTCGAGGGGCCCGCGATCGCCGGCGGCACCGAGATCCTGCAGGGCACCGACATCCGGGTCGCCGGTGAAAGTGCGAAGTTCGGCATCTCCGAGGCCAAGTGGAGCCTGTACCCGATGGGCGGCTCGGCCGTGCGGCTGGTCCGGCAGATCCCCTACACTCTGGCCTGCGACCTGCTGCTGACCGGACGGCACATTACCGCCGCCGAGGCCAAGGAAATGGGCCTGATCGGCCACGTGGTGCCCGACGGCCAGGCGCTGACCAAGGCTCTAGAACTTGCCGACGCCATCTCGGCTAACGGACCCCTGGCCGTGCAGGCCATCCTGCGGTCCATCCGCGAGACCGAGTGCATGCCCGAAAACGAGGCGTTCAAGATCGACACCCAGATCGGCATCAAGGTCTTCCTGTCCGACGACGCCAAGGAAGGCCCGCGCGCGTTCGCCGAGAAGCGCGCACCCAACTTCCAGAACCGCTAGGCGCCGAGCGTGAACTGAGGGCGAGATTTCGGCCGATTTTCCGCCCTCAGTTCACGTTGGACGGCGGTGTCGGTGCACGACGGCACACTGCGATCGTGATCGAACCATTCCTCGGCAGCGAAGCGATTGCCTCCGGCGCGTTGACGCGGCACCGGCTGCGAAGCGCATACGCCACGATCCACCCCGACGTCTATGTCTCCCCCGGCGCCGACCTGACCGCATGGAGTCGCGCTCAGGCCGCCTGGCTATGGTCGCGGCGGCGCGGCGTCATCGCCGGGCAGTCGGCGGCGGCGATGCACGGCGCCAAATGGGTCGACGCGCGACAGGCGGCCGAGCTGCTCTACGACCACCGTCGCCCGCCGGCCGGCATCCACACCTGGTCGGACCGTGTCGCCGACGACGAGATCCAGCCAATCTCCGGCATGAATACGACCACACCGGCGCGCACCGCCCTCGACCTCGCCCGCCGCTATCCGGTCGGCAAGGCCGTCGCGGCCATCGATGCGCTCGCCCGCGCGACGGACCTCAAGCTGGCCGATGTCGAGATGCTCGCCGAACGCTACCGGGGAAGCCGCGGCATCCGAAATGCTCGTATCGCATTGGATCTGGTGGATCCAGGTGCCGAGTCACCTCGCGAGACGTGGCTGCGTCTGCTACTCATCCGAGCGGGCTTTCCAAGACCACAGACCCAGATCCCGGTTTACGACGAGTACGGCCAGCTGGTCGCGGTTATCGATATGGGTTGGGCAGGAATCAAGGTCGGCGTGGATTACGAGGGCGACCATCACCGGACCGACCGCAGAACGTTCAACAAGGACATCAAGCGTGCCGAAGCGTTGACCGAGCTTGGGTGGACCGACGTACGCGTGACGGTCGAGGACACCGAGGGTGGCATCATCTGGCGGGTGTCAGCGGCCTGGCAGCGCCGAACGTGAACTCACGGCGGAGATTCGGCCGATATTCCGCCCTCAGTTCACGTTCGGCGTGGCTCAGCCCAGCGGCGGGCTCGGCGTGAACACCACCGGCATGGATTCCAGGCCGCTGACAAAGTTCGCCGGCCGCAGCGGCAACACGGAGTCATCGGCGACCAACCGCAGGTCGGGTAGCCGCCGCAACACCCGTTCCGTCATCAACGACAGCTCCAACCGGGCCAGCTGATTGCCCAGGCAGAAATGCGTGCCGAAGCCAAACGCCAAGTGGCTGTTTGGATTTCGCTGAACATCAAACTTTTCCGGTTCACAGAAAACCGCCTCGTCGAAGTTCGCCGACTCGAAGAGCAGCATCATCTTCTCGCCGGCACACAACGCCGTGCCGTGAAACTCGGTATCCGCGGTCAACACCCGGCACATGTTCTTTACCGGGGCGGTCCAACGTAGCATCTCCTCGATGGCCCCGGGCAGCAACGACGGGTCGCGCTGCAGCAGGTCCCACTGGTCACGGTTGCGCAGCAGCTGCTCGGTACCACCGCTCAAGGTATGCCGCGTGGTCTCGTCGCCGCCGATCAGGATCAGCAGCGTCTCCATGACCAGCTCGTCGTCGCTTAGCCGCTCGCCGTCAACTTCGGAACTCACCAGCACGCTGACCAGGTCGTCGGTGGGGTCCGCTCGCCGTGCCGCAATGGTGGCCCGGGTGAAGTCGTTGTAGGCCGCGAAGGCGTCCATGGTGATCTGGAAATCCTCTTGAGACACATGCGAACTGAGGAATGTCACCAGATCGTCGGACCACCGCAAGAACATGTCCCGCTGCTCTGGACGCACCCCGAGCATGTCGCCGATCACCGCCATCGGTAGCGGCGCGGCCAGGTCCCGCACGAAGTCACACTCGCCGCGTTCGCACACGGCGTCGATCAGGGTGTCACACAGCGCGGCAATCGACGCCTCCTTGTCCTTCACCCGCTTGCGGGTGAAGCCGGCGTTAACCAGCTTGCGCCGCAACAGATGTGCGGGATCGTCCATGTCGATCATCATCGGCAGGGCGGGCTGGTCGGGGCGGATGCCGCCGGCGTTGGAGAACAGCTCGGGTTGACGTTCGGCGTCGATCACCGCCTGGTACGTCGACGCGGCCGCCAGGCCGTTGCGATCGCGGAACACCGGTTGGTTGGCCCGCATCCACCGGTACGCGGCCCGCGCCTCGCGGCTGGCGTAGAAGTTGCCGTCGGCCAGATCCACGTCCGGAGCTTCAGTCATCGCGATCCTCCGCACTACAGTGGGCGATATGCCCGTCTCGCAACACACCATCGCCGGCACGGTGCTCACCATGCCGGTGCGCATTCGCACCGCCAACCTGCATTCCGCGATGTTCTCGGTGCCCGCCGACCCAGCGCAGCGCCTCATCGACTACAGCGGGCTGCGGGTGTGCGAATACCTGCCCGGTAAGGCAATCGTGATGCAGATGCTGGTGCGCTACGTCGACGGGGATTTGGGGCGATACCACGAGTACGGCACCGCGATCATGGTGAACCCGCCCGGCACCCAACGCCGCGGGCCCAGAGCCCTCACCCGAGCCGCCGCGTTCATCCATCATCTGCCGGTAGATCAGGTGTTCACGCTTGAGGCCGGGCGCACCATCTGGGGCTTCCCGAAGATCATGGCGGACTTCAACGTCACCGACGGCCGGAGGTTCGGCTTCGACGTCAGCGCCGACGGACGGTTGATCGCCGGGATCGAGTTCAGCACCGGCCTGCCGGTGCCGACCCTCGGGTGGCAAATGTTGAAGACCTACTCCCACCATGACGGCGTAACTCGCGAGATTCCCTGGGAAATGAAAGTCTCGGGCCTGCGCGCCCGGCTCGGCGGCGCCCGACTGCGGTTGGGAGACCATCCCTACGCCAAAGAACTGGCATCGCTGGGCCTGCCGAAGCGGGCTCTGTTGTCCCAGTCGGCGGCCAACGTAGAAATGACCTTCGGCGACGGTCACCCGATCTGAACCGCAAGAAAGCGAAGCCATCAGCCCAATCTAGAACGCGTTCTAGCCCGCTGGCAAGGATCGATCAGACCAGGGCGGCAAGGTCGCGGACCTGCTCTGCGCTGCCGGCGGTCACCACCATCATGGTGACCCCGGCGGCCTCCCAGACGGCCATCTGCTTACGCACGTGGTCGATGTCACCGACGATCACGGCGTCGTCGACGAGCTCGTCCGGGATGATCTCGGCGGCCTCGTCCTTGCGGCCAGACCGAAATAACTTGGTGACCTCATCGACCACTTGCGTGTACCCCATCCGGCGATAGACGTCGGCGTGGAAGTTGGTCTCTTCGGCGCCCATCCCGCCCATGTAGAGCGCCAGGAACGGCTTGATTCCGGCAAACGCGGCCGCCCGATCGTCGGTGATGACCACCTGCGCCGTCGCGCAGATCTCGAAGTCCTCGCGGCTACGCCGGGCGCCGGGCCGGGCGAATCCTTCGTCGAGCCATTCGTTGTACATGCCGGCCATGCGTGGCGAATAGAAGATGGGCAGCCAGCCATCGCAGATCTCGGCGGCCAGCGCGACGTTCTTGGGCCCCTCGGCCCCCAGCATGATTGGTATGTCGGCGCGCAGCGGATGGGTGATGGGTTTGAGCGCTTTGCCCAGACCTGTCGTGCCCTCCCCCGTCAGTGGCAGCCGGTAGTGCGGCCCGGCGCTGGTCACCGGCGATTCTCGGGCCCACACCTGGCGCACGATGTCGATGTATTCGCGGGTGCGAGCCAGCGGCTTGGGAAACCGCTGCCCGTACCAACCCTCGACCACCTGCGGACCGGACACGCCGAGCCCGAGAATGTGCCGGCCACCGGACAGATGGTCCAGTGTCAGCGCGGCCATCGCACAGGCCGTTGGTGTGCGCGCGGACAGCTGGATCACCGACGTACCCAGCCGCACCCGTTGCGTCGACGAGCCCCACCAGGCCAGCGGCGTGTAGGCGTCGGACCCCCACGCCTCGGCGGTGAACACCGTGTCAAAACCCGCATCCTCGGCCGCGGCGACGAGTTCCGCATGGTTCTGCGGCGGCTGCGCGCCCCAATACCCCAGCTGTAGTCCGAGCTTCATCCCTGCCTCCACGACGCCCTTCAGGAGGGCAATGTTGAAACCGTTGTTAGAACCTGTTCTACTCGACAGGCGTGACAGCCAGCTCGAGCGGCCCGGCGCTGATCGATCACTCTGAGCCGCCCCTTTCCGCGCCCCTCACGTTGTCCTTCGACTACACCCGTTCGGTGGGGCCCACGTTAAGCAGGTTTTTCACCGCCTTGCGTGCACGCCGCATTGTCGGGGTGCGCGGATCCGACGGCCGAGTCCATGTGCCGCCGGTGGAATATGACCCGGTTACCTACGAACCCCTGAGCGAAATGGTACCGGTGTCCAGCGTCGGCACCGTCGCGTCCTGGACCTGGCAACCCGAGCCGCTAGCCGGCCAGCCCCTGGACCGGCCGTTCGCCTGGGCGCTGATCAAGCTCGACGGCGCCGACACCTTGCTGATGCACGCCGTTGATGTGGGAACCGCCGGCCCTTCCGCCATCCACACCGGCGCCCGGGTGCACGCGCATTGGGCCGACCAACCGGTGGGCGCCATCACCGATATCGCCTGCTTTGCGCTCGGCGAGACCGCAGAACCGGTGGCGGCTCACAAGACCGAGGATGCGCGGGACCCGGTCACCATGATCGTCACGCCGATCCAGCTGGAAATTCAGCACACCGCCTCGTACGAGGAGAGTGCGTATCTGCGCGCCATCGCCCAGGGCAAGCTCGTGGGCGCCAGAACCGGAAAGACCGGCAAGGTATACTTCCCGCCGCATGGCGCCGACCCGGCCACCGGGAAACCCACCTCCGAGTTTGTCGAGCTGCCCGACAAGGGCACGGTGACGACGTTCGCGATCGTCAACATCCCGTTCCTGGGCCAGCGAATCAAGCCGCCCTATGTGGCGGCCTACGTGTTGCTCGACGGCGCCGACATCCCGTTTTTGCATTTGGTTTCCGACGTCGACGCGCACCAGGTGCGGATGGGCATGCGCGTCGAGGCGGTGTGGAAGCCGCGGGAGCGGTGGGGACTGGGCATCGACAACATCGAGTACTTCCGCCCCACCGGCGAACCGGATGCCGACTACGACACCTACAAGCACCACCTGTAAAGGGCCCACCAACCAATGAGCGTTCGCGATATTGCCGTTGTCGGCTTCGCCCACGCCCCGCACGTGCGCCGCACCGACGGCACTACCAACGGCGTCGAGATGCTGATGCCGTGCTTCGCCCAGCTATACGACGAGCTGGGCATCACCAAGGCCGACATCGGATTCTGGTGTTCGGGTTCGTCGGATTACCTGGCTGGACGAGCATTTTCGTTCATCTCCGCGATCGACTCCATCGGAGCCGTACCGCCGATCAACGAATCGCACGTCGAGATGGACGCCGCCTGGGCACTGTATGAGGCCTACATCAAACTGCTGACCGGCGAGGTCGACACCGCGCTGGTGTACGGCTTCGGGAAGTCCTCGGCCGGAACGCTGCGCCGTGTGCTGTCCCGCCAGACCGACCCGTACACCGTCGCGCCGCTGTGGCCGGATTCGGTATCGATGGCGGGACTACAGGCGCGGTTGGGGCTGGACTCCGGCAAGTGGACCCACGAGCAGATGGCGCGAGTGGCGTTCGATTCCTTCACCAACGCTCGCCGGGTGGATTCCGTGGAGCCGCCGATCACCGTCGGGGAACTGCTGGCACGGCCGTTTTTTGCCGATCCGCTGCGGCGCCACGACATTGCGCCGATTACCGACGGTGCCGCCGCGGTCGTGCTCGCGGCCGACAACCGCGCCCGAGAACTGCGCGAAAATCCGGCGTGGATCACCGGAATCGAACATCGCATCGAGTCTCCGGCGCTGGGGGCGCGCGACATCACCGAGTCTCCGTCGACCAAACTGGCGGCCAAGATAGCCACCGGCGGACACACCGGCGACATCGACGTGGCGGAGATCCATGGGCCCTTTACCCACCAGCACCTGATCGTCGCGGAGGCCATCAGGATTCCGGGTAAGACGAAAGTGAATCCGTCCGGCGGCCCGTTGGCCGCCAACCCCATGTTCGCCGCCGGCCTTGAGCGTATCGGCTTTGCCGCACAACATATCTGGGACGGATCGGCGCGGCGCGTGCTGGCGCACGCCACCAGCGGACCGGCGCTGCAGCAAAACCTGGTCGCGGTCATGGAAGGACGGGGATAGTGGAGGGGCAGCGCTGATGGCCGGAAAGCTGGCCGCCGTACTCGGCACCGGGCAGACCAAGTATGTCGCCAAGCGCCAAGACGTTTCGATGAACGGTCTGGTGCGGGAGGCCATCGACCGAGCGCTGGCGGATTCCGGTTCCACCTTCGACGACATCGACGCCGTCGTGGTCGGCAAGGCGCCCGACTTCTTCGAAGGGGTGATGATGCCGGAGCTATTCATGGCCGACGCCATGGGCGCGACCGGCAAGCCGCTGATCCGGGTACACACCGCCGGTTCGGTTGGCGGATCCACCGGGGTAGTGGCTGCCAGCCTGGTGCAATCCGGCAAATACCGCCGGGTCCTGGCATTAGCCTGGGAAAAGCAGTCGGAATCCAATGCCATGTGGGCGTTGTCGATTCCTGTGCCGTTCACCAAACCGGTCGGTGCCGGTGCGGGGGGATACTTCGCCCCGCATGTCCGGGCCTATATCCGCCGCTCGGGCGCACCGGCACACATCGGTGCTATGGTTGCGGTCAAGGACCGGCTCAACGGCAGCCGCAACCCGTTGGCACATCTGCAGCAGCCCGACATCACCCTGGAGAAGGTGATGGCATCTCAGATGCTCTGGGATCCAATACGTTTCGATGAGACGTGCCCGTCGTCAGACGGTGCGTGCGCGGTTGTCGTCGGCGACGAGGAGATCGCCGACGCGCGACTGGCGCAAGGGCATCCGGTGGCCTGGATTCATGGCACCGCATTACGCACCGAGCCGCTGGCTTTCGCCGGGCGCGACCAGGTCAACCCGCAGGCCGGCCGCGACGCGGCGGCGGCGCTGTGGAAGGCCGCGGGCATCACCAGCCCCATCGACGAAATCGACGCCGCCGAAATTTACGTCCCGTTCTCCTGGTTCGAGCCGATGTGGTTGGAGAATCTGGGATTTGCCCGCGAGGGCGAGGGCTGGAAGCTCACCGAGGCCGGCGAGACTGCGATCGGCGGTCGACTACCGGTGAACCCTTCCGGCGGCGTGCTGTCCGCCAATCCGATCGGCGCATCGGGCCTGATCCGCTTCGCCGAGGCCGCGATCCAAGTCATGGGCAAGGCGGAGGCGCGTCAAGTTCCGGGTGCGCGAAAGGCCTTGGGGCACGCTTACGGTGGCGGCTCGCAGTACTTCTCTATGTGGGTGGTCGGCTGCGAGAAACCCAAACAGGCAGCCGCATAATCGCCCGGCGCGATCCGGGCGACGCCGCAGACCATCCGAGCATGGTGAAGTTCACACCCGATAGCCAGACGTCAGTTCTGCGCGCGGGCAAGTGCTCAGGTACTCTTTCTCCGTCGCGGTCGCGATTGCAAAGGGGGAGCTGGCCGGTGGATTCCGAACGCCGACGCTACGGGTGGCCGCGGAATCGACGCACCTTAGCCATTACTGGAGCTGCAGTCGTTGTCGTGGTGACCCTCGCAGCCATTGGTTACCTGATCTTTGAGCCAAAAATTTCTGGGTCGTCCACGTCCAGGCAGGCCGCATCGCCAACCACTCCTTCCCCGCCCAGCCAGGTCGTGGTGCCGATCGACCTTTGGAATCCCGACGGGGTGACGGTGGACCTGGCGGACGCCGTTTACGTGGCCGACTCCGGTCACAAGCGACTGCTGAAACTGCCGGCCGGCTCCAACACCCCGACCACGTTGCCATTCACCGACACCATCGGTCCAGGCGGCGTGGCGGTAAACAGCAACCGCGACGTCTATGTCATCGATGAAGACAGCCACCATGTGTTGAAACTCGCGGCCGGCATCGAACCCCCGGTCGAGCTCCCGTTCGGCAGCCTTGGCGATGCGCATGGTTTGGCAGTGGACCGCAGCGACAGCGTCTATGTCGTCGACTATGACAATGCCAAAGTGTTGAAACTGCCCCCAGGCGCAGATACCCCTACCGAACTGCCGTTCGTCGGGCTCGACCACCCCTATGATGTGGCGGTGGACGGTGCTGGCACCGTCTACGTGACCGACAGCGGCCACAATCGCGTGGTGGCGTTGACCGCGGGGTCGGCCACGCCGGTGCACCTCCCATTCGCCGATCTCAGCTTTCCCGCCGGTGTGACGGTGGACCGCGACGATAGCGTCTATGTGGCCGATCTGAACAACAATCGGGTGCTGAAGCTGGCGGCCGGCTCGAATGCGCAGTCGCAGCTGCCGTTCACCGGACTCTTCTCCCCAACTGATGTGGCGGTGGACAACGACGGCGCCGTCTACGTGATCGACTTTTACAACCGGATGTTAAAACTGCCGACGGCTTAACCCGCAGCGACGCCTGCATGGGTTCCAGTCCGGCCAGATGCCGTGCAGCCAGGTCACGATAGGCCTGCGGATTGACGTTAACCCACATTTCCGCGCCCGTTCCTTCAATCGGTCCCTTCACCTTGGCCGGCGCTCCCGTTACCAGCATTCCGGCCGGAATCTGAGTGCCGGCCACCACCAGCGCTCCCGCGGCGATCATGCAGCGCGCGCCGATTACCGCTCCGTCGAGGACCGTCGCGTGGTTGGCGATCAGAGCCTCAGACCCGACGTGGACGCCGTGGATCACACACAGGTGCGCCACTGTCGCCCCCGGGCCGATGTCTACCGGGATGCCGGGCGGTGCGTGTAATACCGCCCCGTCCTGCACATTGGCCCCCTCGCGCACGACGACGGGCGCATAGTCGCCGCGCAGCACGGCATTGAACCAGACCGACGCCCCAGCCTCGATGGTGACGTCGCCGATCAGGGTGGCTGTCGGGGCCACAAACGCGGTGGGATCGATCCGGGGCGATCGGCCCTCGAAAGAAAACAGCGGCATCGTTTAGATATACGCCCGTCGTACATATGCCGTGGCCAGACTCGCTGTCGTTGCGCTCACCGGAGAGAAAACTGTAACGTGTTCTAGTTAGCGATACCGATCGGGAGGTGACAGGTGAGTACCGACACGAGTGGAGTCGGTGTTCGGGAGATCGATGCCGGCGCCTTGCCGACCAGGTATGCGCGTGGCTGGCATTGCCTGGGCGTCGCGAAGGACTATTTGGAAGGGAAGCCACACGGGGTAGAGGCGTTCGGCACCAAGCTGGTTGTGTTCGCTGATTCCCACGGGGACCTGAAAGTCCTCGACGGCTACTGCCGGCACATGGGCGGCGACCTGTCCGAGGGCACCGTCAAAGGCGACGAGGTCGCTTGCCCGTTCCACGACTGGCGCTGGGGTGGCGACGGCCGCTGCAAATTGGTGCCGTATGCCAGGCGCACACCCAGAATGGCGCGCACTCGGTCGTGGACGACCGATGTGCGCAGCGGGCTGCTGTTTGTCTGGCACGACCATGAGGGCAATCCACCCGACCCCGCGGTCCGGATCCCCGAGATTCCCGAGGCGGCCAGCGACGAGTGGACCGACTGGCGGTGGAACCGCATCCTCATCGAAGGGTCCAACTGCCGCGACATCATCGACAACGTCACCGATATGGCGCACTTCTTCTACATCCACTTCGGTTTGCCGACGTACTTCAAGAACGTCTTCGAGGGCCACATCGCCTCGCAGTATCTGCACAACGTGGGCCGGCCCGATGTCGACGATCTGGGGACGTCTTACGGTGAGGCGCATCTGGATTCGGAGGCGTCTTACTTCGGGCCGTCGTTCATGATCAACTGGCTGCACAACCGCTACGGCAACTACAAGTCCGAGTCGATCCTGATCAACTGCCACTACCCGGTGACCCAGAACTCGTTCGTCCTGCAATGGGGCGTCATCGTCGAAAAGCCCAAGGGTATGAGCGAAGAGATGACCGACAAGTTGTCGCGGGTGTTCACCGAGGGCGTCAGCAAGGGCTTCTTGCAGGATGTCGAGATCTGGAAGCACAAGACCCGCATCGACAACCCGCTGCTGGTTGAAGAGGACGGCGCCGTGTATCAGCTGCGCCGCTGGTATGAACAGTTTTATGTCGACGTAGCCGACATAAAACCAGAGATGGTGGAGCGCTTCGAGATCGAGGTCGACACCAAGCGCGCCAACGAGTTCTGGAATGCCGAGGTAGAGAAGAACTTGAAATCGAGAGAAGTTTCCGACGACGTGCCCGCCGAGCAACACTGACGGACATGCCTGACGATCAGCCGGCGGTTCCCGACGTCGATCGGCTGGCCCGGTCGATGCTACTGCTGCACGGTGATCATCACGATCACAACGATTCCCCCGAGCAACACCGCACATGTGGATCCTGGTCGAAGTCAAGGGATTTCGCTGACGACCCGCAGCGTGCTGCCGCGGTGCGCGAAGCCAGCCGCGCCGAGCGCGACCGTTATCTGACCTCAGGCCTGCAACCGGTGGATTGCCGGTTCTGCCATGTCACGGTGACCGTAAAGAGGCTGGGGCCGGGTCATACCGCTGTGCAATGGAACACCGAGGCGTCGCGGCGCTGCGCGTACTTCACCGAGCTGCGGGCACGCGGCGGGGATTCCGCACGCACCAGGTCCTGTCCCCGGCTGACCGACAGCATCGAACACGCAGTGGCCGAGGGCTACTTGGAGCACCACGACCCAAACCGATAACGTCGCACACCCGCTTGCCGCGGGATACGGTGCCGCATCCGGCACGGTGCCACCGAGGCGTACGGTTTGTGACGGCGGTTCCGGGACTGAGCTTCCTATGAAGCCTCTCCGGTGTGCGCGAGTCGATCGAGGCGCACCAGAGCATCGTGTTCGCCGCCCTGGCGGTCAGAACTGGATTGAACACCAAACAGGTTGGAGCATCAAGAAATTCGTTCAAACACTACGTCGCTACCGCACCTTGACCCCGCGCCGGCAACCACACCCTCCGTGCGGGACCTTCAGGGTCCGATGCAAGAGCACCGGTCTGTTGGATGGGGATGCGACTCGTAGGCGATGCCCTGTCCATTCACTCGAGATCCATTCACTCGAGGTCGACTTCGCCCGGCCCGCCCCGCATCTCACAAAACGAGGGTTTACTGTGACCTTATTGTCGCGCAAAAAGAAAGGCCCGATTCTGAATATTGGGCAGCCAGCCAAATCCGCGGCAATCCTCCTTGTAGAGCAGCTTGAAACCGAGTTCAGAAGCTTTTGATTCGAGATCAGCGTCGGTGATACCCCATTGCCAGATGTCTGGTATATCGCGCCACGGCTTGTCATGATCCGGGTGCTTTTTATCGAGTTTTTGAAAGAGATCTCTATAAGCCTTGTTAAGTTTGCTGTGCGGGACGTTACGAAAGTAGTGCTTTTCACCCAGATCCAACAATCTAACTGTGGTTGTTGAACCTATCCATTGTTGATTATAAATCAGCAAACAACGTACATTCTTTGCGTACATATCCAGGATAGTGTCCCAATCAGGCGACACTTGGTGCAGCAGCACATCGAATAGGAAGAGGGCGTCGACATTACCGACTTTATCGGCAATCTCCTGGTCTCCGAAGTTCCCCTCAATAACGCGAAGTTGCGGATATGAATTTGCACGGGCCGCGACTGTTGGAGTTATGCGGCCATCGACCAATACTGCCTCTTTTACCGGGTACTTATCCAGGGCGCGAAATGTATAGGCGCCTTCCACTCCCCAAACGGCACCGAGATCCGCGAACGACTCTATGCGACATGATGTGAAAGCCCGATCTATCAGGTTGATTTTGCCTCTAACGAGCCAATAGCCACCCTGTCGTAACCGATCCAACATCATTTCACCTCAAATACGTGTGTTCAACTGGCGTCTCGCTGGATGGTAGATCACCGCTAGCTGGTCCAGTATGCCGCCTGCCATGAGCTTGGGACCAGTGTGATCTGCTTGTGCCAGGGGGAGGACGGGACCACCTTGATTGCCAGTCACGGGACCACGGCGCGCCGCGTCGGTGGTCTTTTCGCTTATTCGTGCGATCGTCGTGACAGCTCAAGTCACGGGAGGCGGCGGGCATGGCTTTTCGGGAGGTCAGTATGAACAAGATCAGGGAAGTGCTGCGGGTCTGGCTGGGGGTGGCCGGGTTGCCGGCCCCGGGGTGCCGCACGATCGCCGCGCATTGCGGTATGGACCGCAAGACGGTGCGGCGCTACGTGGAGGCCCGCGCAGGCACCCGGTCTGCCCCGCGACGACGATGTCAGCGCTATCGATGACGGGTTGATCGGGGCGGTCGCCGACGCGGTGCGTCCGGCCCGGCCGGATGGTCATGGTGCGGCGTGGGAGCAACTGCTGGGGGTAGCGAACTGTTCACTACCCCCTGGCAATCAGGTGGTCCCGTCTCCCTGGCAAGCGACAGCTCGGGCAATCCACCTGGTAATCAAACAATTTCGGGCGGCTGGCGAGTTGTCGCGCTGAGGCGGGCAAATTGCGTATCTGCTCGACCAATGCGACGCGGCTGGCCAAACAGCACACCGAATCACAGCCCGGCGAACCGCTCTTTGACCATTTCGACCGTGAGCCCGTAGTCAGCCAACGAATAGGAATGCTTTGGGGCCCGGGCACCGCTCTGGCTCTCGGCGTGGACGGTTGTCATTGCCTGTCGAGCCTCGTCGGACAGCGTCAACCCGAAGTGCCGGTAGATATCTGCCACCGTACCCAGCGGATCGGCAATCAAGTCGTGGTAGTCCACGTCGTAGAACTGGGCCGAATCATATTTGGCCCGTGCGGCATTGAACCGCTCCAGCCCACGCGACCAGGTGTCCATCGCGTCCGCACCGATCTGGGCGCCCACAAACTTCGTCGACCACCCTTCTGTGGTGTGCTGCGCCAGCGAGCACATCGACGCCATGATCGTCTCCACCGGCCGGTGAGTCTGCACCACCAGGGCATCGGGATAGGTCGCCATCAGCGCATCCAGGGCAAATAGATGACTCGGATTCTTTAGTACCCACCGCTTTTCGGCATCGTTGAGCCCAATCAGCTGCAGGTTGCGGCGGTGCCGGCAATACGACGGCGTCCAGTCCTGGCGTGACAACCAGTCGGCATAGCTGGGTACATGCGCCAGCGCCTCGTACGACACCGAATGCAGCGACTGCCGCAACAGCTGCCAACACTCCTCCAACTCGTAGGCCGCCATGAAATGCAAGCCGGTGTATCCCGGATTCTCGGCATGATGCTGGGTGAACTGTGCATCGAGCTGGCGATACAACGGGTTTGACTCCCAGGTCTCGCGCGGGGGGCGCGGCTGCGGGTACTCGGCCAGCCACATGTGCAGGCCTTGGTGGGCCGGGTCGGCGCCCAGCAGCCGGTGCAGCGCAGTGGTTCCGGTGCGCACCAACCCGGTGACGAAGATAGGCCGTTTGATGGCAACGTCGACGTGCTCCGGATACTGCTTCCACGCGGACTGGGACAGTAGCCTGGCCACCAGCGCACCGCGCAGGAAGAACCGGTTCATCTTGCTGCCCAACACGGTGAGGCCGGCTTCGCCCTGGTAAGCGTCCAGCAACACACCCAGCGCCTCACGGTAGTTGTCGTCGTCGGTGCCAAAATCGTCGAGACCCACCAGTTTGGTAGCCGATGCGTGCAGTTCGTCGACGGTGGCCACATCTTTCCGATCGGGACGCCGAGTCATTACGTGTGGTACTCCCCGCAATTGACGTCCAGGGTCTGCCCGGTGATGCCGCTGGCCAGGTCGCTGGCCAGGAAAAGAATCGCTGAGGCCACCTCGTCTTCGGTTGGCAGCCGTTTGAGATCGGAGTTTGCCGCGGTCGCCTGATAGATCTGATCCACGGTAGTGCCGTATTTGCCGGCCTGATAGTCGAAATAGCTTTTCAGCGTGTCACCCCAGATATAGCCGGGTGCAACGGAATTGACGCGAATTCCCTGCTCGCCCAGTTCCGTGGCCAGCGAATGCGACATAGCTAGCAGTACGGACTTGGCCATCTTGTAGGTGCCGTATTTCGGCTGCGAGTGCCGGATCACCATGGAGTTGACGTTGACGATCGCGCCGTGAGACTGCGCCAGCGCGGGCGTAAACGCCTGGATGAGTCGTAGCGTCCCCAGCGCGCTGAGCTCTATCGCGTCACGGATGTGCTCAAATGTGGTGCCGGCCAATGGTTTCATCGATGGCACCCGGAACGCGTTGTTGATCAGCACGTCGGCCTTGCCGTACGCCGCCAGCGTGGCCTGCACAAGGTTGCTTACGTCGTCGTCGTCGGTGATGTCGGTGCGCACCGCCACCGCCCGTCGCCCGGTGTCGATGATCTGCTTGGCGACGTCGTCGAGACGCTCCGCGCTGCGCGCAGCCAGCACCAGATCGGCGCCGTCTCGCGCACATCGGTGCGCCAGCGTCGTGCCCAGCCCCGGTCCGACGCCACTGACGACGATCACCTTGCGCTTGAGCATCCCGGTCATCCCAGCATCCTGGTCGCGATTTGCCGTTGACGCAACGCAATTCGCGCCCGCCAATCATCCTCGGAAATCTTGTTGTGCTGGTAATGCGGCAGTGCCGCCGGGATGGCGTCGAAGTCGACCAGTTCGACGGTGGGCCCATCGGCCTCGGTGAGCTCACGGGATACCCGCTGCCAGCGGAACTGCAGAAACCCGCGCCGATGGCCGAGCGTTTCCACCCAGTTGGTCACACCCGGATTCTGCTCGGCGACCACGATGCGCACCTTGCCATCCGGGTCCGCTTGGGCCTGGCTGGCATTCAACGAGGTCTGATGATTGATATAGTCCAGCGAGATGTACCACATGCTGCCCAACTGAAACCCTAAGTAGGGGGCGTCGCTCACCGGCACCGTGATCACCAGCGCTTGACCCGGCCGCAGCTCGAAATGACCGGCCGACGAGTATTGGGTGGCCAGGCCACCGGGAGTCAACCGAGGCGCCACCATGGTGTTAACCGGGATATTGAGGTAGAACCACTGGGGAAACTGTAACCAGGTTTTCACCCGGTTCACAAGCTGGGATCCCGCTGTGGCATAACGCTTTTCCATGAGCTCGCGAGTCAGCGGCGGCGGCGCGGTGCCGACGGTGTCCAGCCTGGCGATGGCCAGCGTGCCGCGCTGTTGTGACCAATCGCCGTACACCTCCCGGATCACTAGTTGCCCGGGAGCGCTGGGCCGCAACCGCCATTCGAAGCTGCCGTCCGCGGCGATGTCGAGCTCACGGTCGTCGAACGCGGCCTGGCTGGCCGGCACGTTATAGTCGGTGTACTCGCCGCCGAGCAGCTGAAAGCTCAGGTCGGTGGTGGTGCCGCGCCGTCCGCTGACCACATAGTCGCGGTTGGCCTGCAGCCGGGTGCCGAAGTAGAGGGTGTCGGGGTTGTCCAGGCCCATCTTCGTGAACGGCCCTGTTCCGGACTGCAGGAACGGGTGGTCACGCTCGTAGTCGAAGGCCAGGTGCATGCAGCCCGCGATGCAGCCGGCCAGGTATTGCAGCCCTTCGAGCAGGTCGGCTTCAGTCTCGATGTGCGGGGCGGCGGCTACCAGCTGCTCGGCTTCTGCGATCGCCTCGCGCAGCGGGTCGGAGTACACGACTTCGACACTAGAACGTGTTCCTGTTTTGCGTCAATGGCGAACATCTGCCCCCGTCATTTACGGCAATTGAAGACAAAGCCCGCTCGCTTCCAGAGCCCTGCGCACGAGCTACCCATTATTGATCTAGCTTATTGTTGCGTTATACGACAGTCTGAGCAGTATATTGTCCGCTATATGTGTATTCGTAGCGGCGTGGATTGACGCGAGGCTGGTCGAGACCCGGTCCGTGAGATGCGCCGGAAAGGGTGTCGCGATGCGGAACTCTACTGACCGTCCAGCGGCGGCTAACGAAGTCTGCATCCGCGACAGCCACCCAATGACGCGCCTGCCGTTGCGATCTCAGCACTGACGGCAGCCCGGCCTATCCGCGACCAGCTAGGGAAAGGCATTCGCAGATGTTCATGGATTTCGCGATGCTTCCGCCGGAAGTCAACTCGACACGGATGTATAGCGGGCCGGGAGCGGGCTCGTTGTGGGCCGCCGCCGCCTGGGATCAGGTGTCGGCGGAATTGCAGTCGGCGGCGGAGACCTACCGCTCGGTGATCGCCAGCCTCACCGGCTGGCAATGGCTGGGTCCATCGTCTGTGAGGATGGGTGCGGCGGTCACCCCGTATGTTGAGTGGCTGACCACCACCGCCGCGCAGGCAAGGCAGACGGCCACCCAGATCACCGCGGCCGCGACCGGATTTGAGCAGGCGTTCGCCATGACGGTGCCGCCACCGGCAATCATGGCCAACCGTGCACAGGTGCTATCGCTGATAGCGACCAACTTTTTCGGCCAGAACACCGCGGCGATTGCGGCCCTGGAGACCCAGTACGCCGAGATGTGGGAACAGGACGCCACCGCCATGTACGACTACGCGGCCACCTCGGCGGCAGCGCGGACTTTGACACCATTTACCTCCCCGCAGCAAGACACCAACTCAGCCGGTCTGCCGGCGCAAAGCGCCGAAGTCAGCCGCGCGACCGCCAACGCCGGCGCCGCCGACGGCAACTGGCTGGGAAACCTCCTGGAAGAAATCGGAATACTGCTGCTGCCGATCGCGCCCGAGCTGACACCCTTTTTCCTGGAGGCGGGCGAAATCGTCAATGCGATACCTTTCCCGAGCATCGTCGGGGACGAGTTCTGTTTGCTCGACGGCCTACTGGCTTGGTACGCAATGATCGGCTCGATCAACAACATCAATTCGATGGGTACCGGCATCATTGGGGCCGAGAAGAATTTGGGGATCTTGCCCGAGCTAGGGAGCGCGGCTGCGGCGGCCGCTCCCCCACCAGCCGACATCGCCCCGGCGTTCCTCGCGCCGCTGACCAGCATGGCCAAGTCACTATCGGACGGAGCACTACGCGGCCCGGGCGAAGTTTCGGCCGCGATGCGCGGCGCGGGTACCATCGGGCAAATGTCGGTGCCGCCCGCCTGGAAGGCGCCCGCGGTCACCACCGTCAGGGCGTTCGATGCCACCCCAATGACCACACTGCCCGGCGGCGACGCCCCCGCCGCTGGAGTGCCTGGACTGCCCGGGATGCCAGCCTCGGGGGCCGGACGGGCTGGCGTGGTGCCCCGATACGGCGTACGGCTGACCGTGATGACACGTCCACTCTCGGGCGGGTGACATCAGTGCGTGATGGCGGCGCACCTTGACCGTCGCGCATTGCGCTTCCAACACCAACGAACTGGGACTGCAGTAGTAGCGCAACCGCGCTTGGAGCGGGTCCCCACCGGTTATGGCATTCGATACCGCACCAAAGCGAAATCAGTTCCCGAACCCCGACCGCTGGTTCTCGCTGTTGAAGCCGCCCGAGTTGTGGACGCCCGAGTTGAAGAATCCGGAGTTTAAGACGCCCGAGTTTGCGATACCCACCGTTTGGGCGCCGGTGTTTCCGAAACCCGCCGCGATGACGGTGCCGACCGCGTTTTGCAGGCCCGAGTTGTTGCTGCCCCCGTTCTGGAACCCCGAGCTGCCAACGCCCGTGTTGAAGAAGCCCGAGTTGTTCGTGCCGGCGTTGCCGAAACCCGAGTTCGGGCCGGAGCCGGTGCCGACGGCGCCGAACCCGGTGTTGAGCGAACCCGCGTTGAAGGCGCCGGTGTTAGTGAGGCCCGAGTTTGACCAGCCGGTATTTCTGACGCCGGCGTTGAAATCACCGGTATTGCCTTGTCCGGAATTGAAGTTGCCCGTGTTGATGCTGCCCGCGTTGAAGCTGCCCGCATTCAACTGGCCCGAGTTCCCGAAGCCGAGGTTTATTGCGCCGCCGTTTCCGAAACCGGTATTCACGCCCCCGGCGTTTCCCATGCCCGTGTTGAGCGAACCCGAGTTCCCGAAACCGGTGTTATGGCCCGCCACGAACGGGCCCACGGTGGCCCCCGAGTTTCCGATGCCCACATTCGCGTCGCTGGAGTTGCCGATACCCAGGTTGCCGTTGCCGGAGTTGAAGAAACCGACGTTGTTGGTGCCCGAGTTGAACAAGCCGATGTTTCCGCTGCCCGAGTTCAGCCCACCGATGCCCACCTGGTTGTTGCCGGTGAGCCCGAAGCCGATGTTGCCGTTGCCGGTGTTGCCGAAACCGATGTTGCCAATGCCGTTGTTGCCGAAGCCCCAGTTGCTGCTGCCGGTGTTCCCGGCGCCGATGTTGCCGCTGCCGGCGTTTCCGGTGCCGACGTTGTTGTTGCCGGTATTCCCGAACCCGACGTTGGAGTTGCCGGTATTGCCGCTGCCCAGGTTGCTGTTGCCGAGGTTCCCGTTGCCGACGTTCCCACTGCCTGGAAGTCCCGCCCTCCCGTTGCCGCTGCCGAAGTTGCCGTTGCCGACGTTCCCGCCGCCCACGTTGGAGTTGCCGATGTTGCCGCTGCCCAGGTTCGCGTCACCCCGGTTCCCGCTGCCCAGGTTGGTGTTACCGATGTTGCCGTTGCCGGTGTTCAGGTCGCCGGTGTTGCCGCCGCCCAGGTTGGCGTTGCCGATATTGCCGATACCCAGGTTCGGCAGCTGCTGCAGCGCCTGCTGAAAGGGCACCAACTGCTCGGCCGCCGCCGAGGCCCCGGAGTGGTAGCCCACCATCGCGGCCACATCCGCGGCCCACATCTGTTCGTAGGCGCCCTCAACGGCCGCAATCAGCGGCGCGTTCAGCCCGAACCAATTCGACATCACCAACTGCGCAAACGCATTGCGGTTGGCCGCCACCAGCAAAGGGTGCACCGTCGCCGCCCGTGCCGCCTCGAACGCGCTGGCCACCGCCTTGGCCTGGGCCGCCGCCCCCGCGGCCCGGGCCGCCGCAGCGCTCAACCATCCCGCATACGGTGCCGCCGCCGCCGCCATCGCCGCCGCCGCCGGCCCCTGCCACGCCTGACTTGCCAAGTCCGAGGTCACCGACCCAAACGAGGACGCCGCGGACCCCAACTCTGCGGCCAGCCCGTCCCAGGCCACCGCCGCCGCCAACATCGGCGCCGAACCTGCACCCGTGAACATCCGCAACGAATTAAGCTCCGGCGGCAATACCGCATAGTTCATGACCCCGTCCCTTCCCGACCTGACAATCAGTCAGAACCGTAGGACAAACCGGGTCGGACCATCTGCGTTTCCGTGAAATCCGCGAACCAGCGGTGTCGTCAATGCGTTACGGCCGCACCGCTATCCAGCTCGCGTTTGATTTCCAGCGCGATGTCGATGAGCTGGTCTTCCTGGCCACCGATGAGCTTGCGCTGACCGGCCCGGTGCAACAGCGCCGACGCCGGCACGCCGTAGCGCTCGGCCTGGCGGACCGCATGCTTGAGGAAGCTGGAGTAGACCCCGGAATACCCCATGATCAACGCGTTGCGGTCGAGCAGACATTCGGCCGGCATGGCCGGGCGCACCACGTCCTCGGCGGCGTCGGCAATGTCGAAGAAATCAATGCCGGTCTTGACGCCGATCTTGTCGAACACCCCGATCAGCGCCTCGACCGGCGCGTTACCCGCCCCGGCGCCGAAACGCCGGCAGGACCCGTCGATCTGCTTGGCGCCCGCGCGCACCGCCGCCACCGAATTGGCCACCCCGAGACCGAGGTTCTCGTGCCCATGAAAGCCCACCTGGGCGTCTTCGCCGAGCTCGGCGACCAGGGCCGACACCCGGTCGGCCACGCCGTCGAGCACCAGGGCACCGGCGGAGTCGACGACGTAGACACACTGGCAGCCGGCGTCGGCCATGATGCGGGCCTGGGCGGCCAGTTTCTCCGGCGCAATGGTGTGGGCCATCATCAAAAACCCGACGGTTTCCAGACCCAGTTCGCGGGCCAGCCCGAAATGCTGGATCGACACGTCGGCCTCGGTGCAGTGGGTGGCGATCCGGCAGATCGACCCGCCGTTGTCCCGCGCCTCTTTGATGTCGTCCTTGGTGCCCACACCGGGCAACATCAAAAACGCGATCCGGGCCTCTTTCGCGGTCGCCGCGGCCAGCTTGATCAGCTCCTGCTCAGGGGTTTTCGAGAAGCCATAGTTGAACGATGAGCCGCCCAGGCCGTCGCCGTGGGTCACCTCGATCACCGGCACGCCAGCGGCGTCTAGGGCGGCCACGATGGCACCGACCTCGTCCTTGGTGAATTGGTGGCGTTTGTGGTGCGACCCATCCCGCAGCGAGGTGTCCGTGATGCGGACGTCCCACATATCGGTCATCGCGCTCCTCCTACAACCAGCGTCTCCTTGGCGATCTCCTCGCCCACCTTGGTGGCCGCCGCGGTCATGATGTCCAGGTTGCCCGCATAGGGCGGCAGGTAATCCCCGGCGCCCTCAACCTCGACGAACGTGGTGACCAGCGCCTGCCCGCCCGAGTTGATCGACGGCTCGTCGAACTGCGGTTCGTTGAGCAGCCGGTATCCAGGCACGTAGGTCTGCACCTCTTTGACGACGTCGTGGATGGAGGCGGCGATCGCTTCGCGGTCGGCGTCGGTGGGGATGGCGCAAAAGATGGTGTCGCGCATGATCATCGGCGGGTCGGCGGGATTCAAGATGATGATCGCCTTGCCGCGGGCGGCCCCGCCGATGGTCTGGACCCCACGGGCGGTGGTCTTGGTGAACTCGTCGATGTTGGCGCGCGTGCCCGGTCCCGCTGAAACGGAAGCCACCGACGCCACGATCTCGGCGTAGGGCACCTCCACGATCCGAGACACCGCGTACACGATCGGAATGGTCGCCTGTCCCCCGCAGGTGATCATGTTGACGTTCAGCGCGTCCAGGTGCTCGCGCAGGTTCGCCGGCGGGATCACCGCCGGACCCACCGCCGCCGGCGTCAGGTCGATGGCCCGGATCCCGGCCTCGGCGTACTTGGGCGCCGCGTCCCGGTGCACGTAGGCACTGGTTGCCTCGAACACCAGGTCGGGTTTATCGGGCTGCGCCAGCAGCCAGTCCACCCCCTCGTGGGTGGTCTCCAAACCCAGCTTGGCCGCGCGCGCCAGGCCATCGCTCTCCGGGTCGATGCCCACCATCCAGCGCGGCTCCAGCCACTCCGATCGCAGCAGCTTGTACAGCAGATCGGTGCTGATATTTCCCGACCCGACAATCGCCACTTTTGCCTTGGACGGCATGTTGCTCCCCTTATTCGAACGACAACCGGACCAAACCCAGCCCGGTGAAGTCGGCGACAAACTCGTCGCCGGCCCGCGCCTCGACCGCGAACGTGCATGACCCGGGTAACACGATGTCGCCTTTGCGCAGCCGCACGCCGAAACTCTCGACCTTGCCGGCCAGCCAAGCCACCGCGGTCGCCGGGTTACCCAACACCGCATCACTGCGGCCCTCGGCCACCACCTCGCCGTTGCGGGTCAGCTTCGCATCGATCGCCCTGACGTCAAGATCGGCCGGCGGCACCCGGGCCGCGCCCAACACGAAGCCCGCCGCCGAGGCGTTGTCGGCGATGGTGTCGCAGATCTTGATCTGCCAATCCTTGATCCTGGTGTCGATCAGCTCGATGGCGGGCACCAGGGCCTCGGTGGCCGCCAGCACGTCGTCCTCGGTGCAGCCCGCACCCGGTAGGTCGGCGGCCAGGATGAAGCCCACCTCCACCTCAACCCGCGGAGACAGGTACCGGGACGCCTGGACCGGCGTGTCTTCGAACACCTGCATGTCGTCGAGCAGGTGTCCGTAGTCTGGTTCGTCAACCCCCATCATCTGCTGCATGATCGGCGACGACAGCCCGACCTTATGACCCACCACGCGGGCACCCTCGGCCACCCGCTGCCGGATGTTGATCAACTGGATCTCGTAGGCGTCGACGACATCGATCTCGGGATGGGCGGCGGTCAGTTGACCGATCGGGTCGCGGCTTCGCTCGGCTTGTGCTAGGTCGGCGGCCAGCTCATCACGGGTGGCATCACGGAGCATTCGGCGAAGTCCCCTCGTAGGCGTGACCGGGCCAGTAGCGCCCGACCCGAGCAATTCTATAACGTGTTCTACATGACTGTGCAGGAGTTCGACGTCGTGGTGGTCGGCAGCGGCGCCGCCGGCATGGTTGCTGCGCTGGTCGCCGCTCACCGAGGTCTCTCGACGGTAGTCGTCGAGAAGGCCCCGCACTACGGCGGCTCCACCGCACGCTCGGGCGGCGGCGTCTGGATCCCCAACAACGAGGTCCTCAAGCGCCGCGGCGTTCGAGATACACCGGAGGCGGCACGCACCTATCTGCACGGCATCGTCGGCGAAATCGTCGAGCCGGAACGCATCGATGCTTACCTCGACCGCGGGCCCGAGATGCTGTCGTTCGTGCTGAAGCACACGCCGCTGAAGATGTGCTGGGTACCCGGCTACTCCGACTACTACCCCGAGGCTCCGGGCGGCCGCCCGGGCGGACGTTCGATCGAGCCGAAACCGTTCAACGCGCGCAAGCTTGGTGCCGACATGGCCGGGCTGGAGCCCGCGTATGGCAAGGTTCCGCTCAATGTGGTTGTGATGCAGCAGGACTACGTTCGCCTCAATCAGCTCAAACGTCACCCCCGTGGCGTGCTGCGCAGCATGAAGGTCGGCGCCCGCACGATGTGGGCGAAGGCAACAGGTAAGAACCTGGTCGGCATGGGTCGAGCCCTCATTGGGCCGTTGCGGATCGGGTTGCAGCGCGCCGGAGTGCCGGTCGAACTCAACACCGCCTTCACCGATCTTTTCGTCGAAAATGGCGTCGTGTCCGGGGTATACGTCCGCGATTCCCACGAGGCGGAATCCGCTGAGCCGCAGCTGATCCGGGCTCGCCGCGGCGTGATCCTGGCCTGTGGTGGTTTCGAGCATAACGAGCAGATGCGAATCAAGTACCAGCGGGCACCCATCACCACCGAGTGGACCGTGGGCGCCAGCGCCAATACCGGTGACGGCATTCTCGCCGCCGAAAAGCTCGGCGCAGCACTGGATCTGATGGATGACGCTTGGTGGGGCCCGACGGTACCGCTGGTCGGCAAACCATGGTTCGCGCTCTCGGAGCGCAACTCTCCCGGTTCGATCATCGTCAACATGTCAGGCAAGCGATTCATGAACGAATCGATGCCATACGTCGAAGCCTGTCATCATATGTACGGCGGCGAACACGGCCAGGGGCCCGGACCGGGCGAGAACATTCCGGCGTGGCTGGTGTTCGACCAGCGATACCGGGACCGCTACATCTTCGCGGGACTACAACCAGGGCAACGCATTCCGAGCAGGTGGCTGGATTCCGGCGTCATCGTCCAGGCCGATACCCTTGCGGAGCTGGCCGGCAAGGCCGGTCTGCCCGCGGACGAACTCACTGCCACCGTCCAGCGTTTCAACGCATTCGCCCGGTCCGGTGTCGACGAGGACTACCACCGCGGGGAAAGTGCCTACGATCGCTACTACGGCGACCCGAGCAACAAGCCCAATCCGAACCTCGGCGAGGTCGGCCACCCGCCCTATTATGGCGCCAAGATGGTTCCGGGCGACCTGGGGACCAAGGGCGGTATCCGCACCGATGTCAACGGACGTGCTCTGCGGGACGACGGCAGCATCATCGACGGCCTTTACGCTGCAGGCAATGTCAGTGCCCCAGTGATGGGACACACCTACCCCGGTCCGGGCGGCACGATAGGCCCGGCGATGACGTTCGGGTACCTGGCGGCGCTGCACATTGCCGATCAGGCGGGAAAGCGCTGATATGCCCATCGACTTGGACGTCGCGCTGGGTGCACAGCTACCGCCCGTCGAATTCTCTTGGACCAGTACCGATGTGCAGCTCTACCAGCTGGGACTGGGCGCCGGCTCTGATCCGATGAACCCCCGTGAGCTGAGTTATCTGGCGGACGATACACCGCAGGTGTTGCCGACGTTCGGCAACGTCGCGGCCACCTTCCACCTCACCACACCACCGACCGTCCAGTTTCCGGGCATCGATATCGAGCTCAGCAAGGTGCTGCACGCCAGCGAGCGAGTCGAGGTTCCCGCCCCGCTGCCGCCGTCGGGTTCGGCCAGGGCGGTCACCCGGTTCACCGCCATCTGGGACAAGGGCAAAGCCGCGGTAATCTGCAGCGAAACGACGGCGACCACACCGGACGGCTTGCTGCTGTGGACGCAGAAGCGGTCGATCTATGCCCGTGGCGAAGGCGGATTCGGCGGCAAGCGCGGGCCGTCGGGATCAGATGTCGCGCCGGAGCGGGCGCCCGATCTGCAGGTCGCGATGCCGATTCTGCCGCAGCAAGCGCTGCTCTACCGGCTCTGCGGCGACCGCAACCCGCTGCACTCGGATCCCGAATTCGCCGCTGCCGCAGGCTTTCCCCGGCCTATTCTGCATGGCCTGTGCACCTATGGGATGACCTGCAAGGCGATCGTCGATGCATTGCTGGACTCCGATGCGACGGCCGTGGCCGGCTACGGCGCACGCTTTGCTGGCGTGGCGTACCCGGGCGAGACGCTCACGGTCAACGTGTGGAAGGACGGCCGCCGCCTGGTGGCCAGTGTCGTCGCACCCACTCGTGACAACGCTGTGGTGCTCAGCGGAGTGGAGCTGGTGCCGGCATAGCGGTGCGGTCGGCGCTAAAGGTTTGGTGAGACTGCGGATTTCGCAGAAGTCGACATGACATTGCTGCTATGGTCTGCGGTGACGGGGCCGTCGCAGTGGTGGCGCGGCGGTTGGGCCGAGCCGGCGGGATGTTGTCATGGCGGATTTCTTGACGTTGTCACCAGAGGTGAATTCGGCCCGGATGTACGCGGGTGGGGGGCCCGGGTCGCTATCGGCGGCCGCGGCGGCCTGGGATGAGTTGGCCGCCGAACTGTGGTTGGCGGCGGCCTCGTTCGAGTCGGTGTGCTCCGGCCTGGCGGACCGTTGGTGGCAAGGGCCGTCGTCTCGGATGATGGCGGCGCAGGCCGCCCGCCATACGGGGTGGCTGGCCGCGGCGGCCACCCAGGCAGAGGGAGCAGCCAGCCAGGCTCAGACGATGGCGCTGGCCTATGAAGCGGCGTTCGCCGCAACCGTACACCCGGCGCTGGTCGCGGCGAACCGCGCCCTCGTGGCCTGGTTGGCGGGGTCGAATGTGTTCGGGCAGAACACCCCGGCGATTGCGGCCGCCGAGGCCATCTACGAGCAGATGTGGGCTCAGGATGTTGTCGCGATGTTGAACTACCATGCGGTGGCCTCGGCGGTCGGGGCGCGGTTGCGGCCGTGGCAGCAGTTGCTGCATGAGCTGCCCAGGCGGTTGGGCGGCGAACACTCCGACAGCACAAACACGGAACTCGCTAACCCGAGTTCAACGACGACACGCATTACCGTCCCCGGCGCATCTCCGGTGCATGCAGCGACGTTACTGCCGTTCATCGGAAGGCTACTGGCGGCGCGTTATGCCGAGCTGAACACCGCGATCGGCACGAACTGGTTTCCGGGCACCACGCCAGAAGTGGTGAGCTATCCGGCCACCATCGGGGTCCTTAGCGGCTCTCTTGGCGCCGTCGATGCCAACCAGTCCATCGCTATCGGTCAGCAGATGTTGCACAACGAGATCCTGGCCGCCACGGCCTCCGGTCAGCCGGTGACGGTGGCCGGACTGTCGATGGGCAGCATGGTCATCGACCGCGAACTTGCCTATCTGGCCATCGACCCCAACGCGCCACCCTCGAGCGCGCTCACATTCGTCGAGCTCGCCGGCCCGGAACGCGGTCTTGCCCAGACCTACCTGCCCGTTGGCACCACCATTCCAATCGCGGGGTACACCGTGGGGAATGCGCCCGAGAGCCAGTACAACACCAGCGTGGTTAATAGCCAGTACGATATCTGGGCCGATCCGCCCGACCGTCCGTGGAACCTGTTGGCCGGCGCCAACGCACTGATGGGCGCGGCTTACTTTCACGATCTGACCGCCTACGCCGCACCACAACAGGGGATAGAGATCGCCGCTGTCACGAGTTCACTGGGCGGAACCACGACAACGTACATGATTCCGTCGCCCACGCTGCCGTTGCTGTTGCCACTGAAGCAGATCGGTGTCCCAGACTGGATCGTCGGCGGGCTGAACAACGTGCTGAAGCCGCTCGTCGACGCGGGCTACTCACAGTACGCCCCCACCGCCGGCCCTTATTTCAGCCACGGCAACCTGGTGTGGTAGTTAACCCAGGATCAGCCCGGACGTAGGCACCCCGGTGCCCGCGGTGACGAGCACATGCTCGACGCCCGCCACCGGGTTCACCGAGGTGCCGCGCAGCTGCCGCACCCCCTCCGCGATGCCGTTCATGCCATGGATGTAGGCTTCGCCGAGTTGACCGCCGTGGGTGTTGATGGGCAGCCGCCCGCCCACCTCGATCGCGCCGTCGGCGATGAAGTCTTTCGCTTCGCCCTTGCCGCAGAATCCCAACTCCTCCAACTGAATCAGGGTAAACGGCGTGAAGTGGTCGTAGAGGACTGCGGTCTGGACATCGGCCGGCGTCAGCCCCGACTGCGCCCATAGCTGCCGGCCCACCAGGCCCATCTCGGGCAGGCCGTCGAGTTCCGGCCGGTAGTAGCTGACCATCGTGTACTGGTCTGGACTGCAGCCCTGCGCAGCCGCCTCAATGACCACCGGGCGCTGCTTGAGGTCCCGTGCGCGCGCAGCTGACGTCACCACGATCGCGACCGCGCCGTCGGTCTCCTGGCAGCAGTCCAGCAGCCGCAGCGGCTCGGCGATCCACCTCGAATTCTGGTGGTCCTCAATGGTTATCGGCTTGCCGTAGAAGTACGCCTTGGGGTTGTTGGCGGCATGCTTGCGGTCGGCCACCGAGACAGCACCGAAGTCCCGGCTGGTCGCACCAGACAGGTGCATGTACCGGCGAGCGATCATCGCCACTTGCGCGGCGGGCGTGGAGAGCCCGTGCGGATACGAAAACGAATTGTCCACGCCGGTGGAGTCGGCATTCTCGGTCAAACGAGTTTGCACCTGACCGAACCGCATGCCGGATCGTTCGTTGAATGCCCGATACGCCACCACGACGTCAGCCACCCCGGTGGCCACTGCCATAGCGGCGTGCTGCACGGTCGCACATGCGGCGCCACCGCCGTAGTGGATCTTGGAGAAGAACGTCAGCTCGCCGATGCCGGCCGCACGCGCCACGGCGATTTCGGTGTTGGTGTCCATCGTGAACGTGGTCAGCCCGTCGACATCGGTCGGGCTCAGGCCCGCATCGGCCAACGCATCCAACACCGCCTCGGCCGCCAGCCGCAGCTCACTTCGACCGGAGTTCTTCGAAAAGTCGGTGGCGCCGATACCGACGATGGCCGCCTGACCCGATAACACTACGAATCCCTCATCGAAAGTTCCACCGTCGCGGTCACGTGGTCGCCAAGGGTATTGCGGCCCACCACCTTTACCGTGATCAAGCCGTCGTTCACCGCGGTCACCTCACCGGAGAACGTCACCGTGTCGTAGGCGTACCACGGCACCCCCAGCCGCAGCCCAATCGACTTGATCAGCGCCGACGGGCCCGCCCAGTCGGTGACGTAGCGTTGCACCAGCCCGGTGTCGGTGAGGATGTTGACGAAAATGTCTTTCGACCCCTGGGCGACGGCCTTGTCTCGATCATGATGCACATCCTGGAAGTCCCTGGTAGCCAGCGCCGTTGAGACGATGAACGTCGGGTCTCCGTAGAGCTTCAGCTCAGGCAGCACAGCACCAACAACCGTCATTCGTCAGGCTCCCATGCGTAGAGGCTCCAGTCGGGGAAATCGATATAGGTCGCTCGTACCGGCATACCGATCGCAACACGAGCAGGATCGGCCCCCCGCAGCTCGCCCAGCATGCGTACCCCTTCCTCGAGCTCCACCAGCGCGATCACGAAGGGCACCGTGCGACCCGGAACTTTCGGCGCGTGATGCACCACGAAGCTGAACACCGTGCCGCGACCGCTGGAGACGACGTAGTTGATCGGCACCGATTTGTCTTGCCACACCGCCGGCACCGGTGGGTGCCGCAGGCTGCCATCGGCAAGCCGCTGGATCCGCAATTCGTGGGCCTTGACTCCATCCCAGAAAAACGCGGTGTCCCGCGACGACGAGGGACGCATCATAGCGTCGGGATCCAAATCGTCAGGCACCGAGCTCGGAGAACCCGCGGGCTTGAATTTGAGGATGCGCCAATTCATCTCTGCGACGTCCTCGTCCCCGACTTGCCATACGATGTGCTGGTTGATGAACCAGCCCTCGCCGAGCGCGGTTTGCTTGGGTCCGACGACGTCACCGAGCTCGGCGCTGATGCTGACTTGCTCCCCGGGCAATAGGTAGCGGTGGTAGGTCTGCTCGCAGTTGGTGGCAACCACACCGATGTAGCCGGCGTCGTCGAACAGCTTGATGATGGGTCCCAGCGGATCGTCCTTCGGACGCACTCCGCCCAGACCCATCATGGTCCACACCTGAATCATGGCCGGTGGCGCGACGATTCCGGGGTGGCCGGCGGCGCGAGCCGCCGCGTCGTCCACATAGATGGGGTTGCGGTCGCCGATGGCCTCCACCCAGTTGTTGATCATCGGCTGGTTCACCGGGTCACGGGCCAGGCGCGGCTTGCTGGGCCCGGCCGCCTTGATCTGGGCAACCGCTTCCTGAATGTCGCTCACCCCGGTCACCTGGGCACCCTTGGCACTTTGAGGCCAGACGCGGCGATCATCTCGCGCATGACTTCGTTCACACCCCCGCCGAAGGTGATCACCAGGTTGCGCTTGGTCTGGGCGTCCAGCCAGCGCAGTAGCTCGGCGGTGTCGGGTTCGGCGGGGTTGCCGTACTTGCCAACGATTTCCTCGGCGAGCCGGCCGGCACGCTGAACACGCTCGGTGCCAAAGACTTTCGTGGCCGCGGCATCGGCCATGTTGATGTCCTCACCGGCGGACGCTACCTGCCAGTTGAGCAACTCGTTGATCCGCCAGATCGCACGAATCTCACCAAGAGCCCGCTTGACGTCGTCGTGGTCGATCGGCGTCACGCCGTTGCCACCCGGCACGGACGCCCACGCGTGCACCCGGTCGTAGATGCTGGCGAACCGCCCGGCCGGGCCGAGCATTACCCGTTCGTTGTTGAGTTGGGTGGTGATCAGCCGCCAGCCGTCGTTCTCCTTTCCGACCAGCATGTCGACCGGCACGCGCACGTCGTTGTAGTACGTGGCATTGGTGTGGTGGGCGCCGTCGGCCAAGATGATCGGCGTCCAGGAATAGCCGGGATCCTTGGTGTCGACGATTAGAATGGAAATGCCTTTGTGCTTAGCGGCATTCGGGTCGGTGCGGCAGGCCAGCCAGATGTAGTCGGCGTCGTGTGCGCCGGTGGTGAAGACCTTCTGGCCGTTGACGATGTAGTGGTCGCCGTCGCGAACGGCGGTGGTGCGCAACGACGCCAGGTCGGTGCCGGCTTCCGGCTCGGTGTAGCCGATCGCGAAGTGCGCCTCACCGGCCAGGATCGCCGGCAGGAACTTCTTCTTCTGCAGCTCGCTGCCGTGCGCCTGCAGCGTGGGGCCGACGGTCTGCAGCGTCACCGCGGGCAGCGGCACGTCGGCGCGATGGGCCTCGTTGACGAAGATCTGCTGCTCGATCGGACCAAAACCCAGACCGCCGAACTCTTTCGGCCACCCAACACCGAGCCTGCCGTCCCGGCCCATGCGCCGTATCACCGCACGGTAGGCCGGGCCGTGCCGGTCTTTCTCCATCTCCGTGCGCTCGTCGGGCGAGATGAGATTCGAAAAGTATTGCCGTATCTCGGCTTGCAGCTGGCGCTGCTCCGGCGTCAGGTCAATGAACATCGCGCTCCCAGGAGCTCAAGGCGATGCGAGGGCCCGCCCAGCAGCCGGGTGAGGTCCTTGATCGTGGAGTAGTAGCGGTGCATCGGATACGTGACGTCCATCCCCATGCCGCCGTGCAGGTGATGGCAGATTTGCATCGCCGGCGGCGCCTGCGATGTCACCCAGTACCCGAGGACGCCCAGATCATCTCCCGCATCCAGATCCTCGGCCAGTCTCCAGATCACCGACTTGGCCACCAGGTCAATGGTGCGCGAGGCGATGTAAACCTCGGCGAGCTGCGCGGCCACGGTCTGGAAGGTTGACAGCGGCTTACCGAACTGCTTCCGGTTCGCCACGTAGTCGGCGGTCAGCCGCAGCGCCCCGGCGACCAGCCCGTCGGCGTATGCACCCATGACGGCCAGCGCTAGCTGATTGACCCGGTGCGCGGCTACATCCGCCAGGATGTCACAGTCGGCAACCGCCACGCCGTCCATCGTCATCACATACTCGTCTGAACCATTCGATGTGGGCGTACGAACCATGCGCACACCGTCGGCCGTCGGCGACACCACCACGACGGCGTTGTCGGCGGTCACCAACATCCAGTCCGCCTGTTCGGCGTAGCCAACACCGACTTTGGTGCCCGACAACCGCCCACCCACAAAGCTAGTGGCAGGCCGATCCGGCAGCGCCGCCCCGGGCTCGTTGAGCGCGGCGGTCAGTACTCCTCCCTTGGCCACCCCGGCCAGGAAGCGGTCCTGTTGCTCGGCGGATGCCAGCTCGAGCAGCGGCACCACCCCAAGACCCAGCGTTGCCAGCGCCGGCGTGACGGCGCCGTGGCGACCCACCTCGGTGAGCAGCGCGCCGACTTCGAATAGGCCCACGCCGTCGCCGCCGAGACGTTCCGGCACCGGCAGCGCCGTCACACCACCGCAGACCAGCGCCTCCCACGAGATGTCCCGCTCCAACACCGACGTGACCACGTCGGCGACGGCTTGCTGTTCCGCAGTGGGATCGAAATCCATTAGTGAGCAACCGGGCATCTACCGGTGTAGTCGACCTGCCAGTGCTTAATGCCGTTGAGCCAGCCGGACCGCAGCCGCTCGGGCGCCGAGATCGGCTTGAGGTCGGGCATGTGGTCGGCTACGGCGTTAAAGATTAGGTTGATCGTCATCCGGGCCAGATTCGCACCGATGCAGTAATGAGCGCCGGTGCCGCCGAAGCCGACGTGCGGGTTGGGGTTGCGCAGGATGTTAAATGTGAACGGATCCTGGAAAACCTCTTCGTCGAAGTTAGCCGACCGGTAGAACATCACCACCCGCTGACCCTTCTTAATCTGTACGCCGGACAACTCGTAGTCCCGCAGCGCGGTGCGCTGAAAAGCGGTGACCGGGGTTGCCCAGCGCACGATCTCATCGGCCGCGGTCTCCGGACGCACTTTCTTGTACAGCTCCCACTGGTCGGGGTGTTCAGCGAACGCCATCATGCCCTGGGTGATGGAGTTGCGGGTGGTCTCGTTACCGGCCACCGCCAGCATCACCACGAAGAAGCCGAACTCGTCGTCGGAGAGCTTCTCGCCGTCGATATCGGCTTGGATCAACTGAGTCACGATGTCGTCGGCGGGGTTCTTCGCCTTCTCCTCGGCCATCTTCATCGCATAGCCGATCAGCTCCGCCGAGGACGCCTTCGGATCGATGTGGGCGTATTCCGGATCCTCGTTGCCGGTCATCTCGTTTGACCAGTGGAACAGCTTGCCGCGGTCCTCCTGCGGCACGCCCAGCAAGCCCGCGATCGCCTGCAATGGCAACTCACAGGAAACCTGCTCGACAAAGTCTCCAGAACCCGCGGCGGCCGCCTCCGCGGCGATCTTCTGGGCGCGCTCCTGGAGCTCGTCATGCAGGCGTCCGACCGCACGTGGCGTGAAGCCGCGAGAGATGATCTTGCGCAGCCGGGTGTGGTGCGGCGCGTCCATGTTGAGCATGACGAAGCGCTGAACCTCGATGTCCTCACGCGCGATGTCGTTCTTGAATCGCGGGATCACCCCGTTTTCGTAGCTGGAGAACACGTCGCTATGCCGCGATATCTCTTTGACGTCGTTGAGTTTGGTGATCGCCCAGAAACCGCCGTCGTGAAAGCCGCCGCCCTTGCCAGGATCCTGCCCGTTCCACCAGATCGGCGCCGCGGACCGCAGCTCGGCGAATTCGGCAACCGGCAGCCGTTCGGCGTAGATTGCGGGGTCGGTGAAATCGAACCCGGGCGGCAGATTGGGGCTGGGCACGGTAGTTCTCCTTACTGCAATCTCCACTGACTGGTGATTCCACGACACTAGCTGTCCTAGTGAGGACCTTCTGCCAGTAAAACATGCCTTCACCGCAGACAAAAGGCATTGAAGCAACCTTGCTTGTCATAGTAATGAAACGTGTTCTAGCCTGGCCCCATGGGTTACCCGGTCATCGTTGAAGCCACCCGCAGCCCCATCGGCAAACGCAACGGATGGCTGTCGGGGCTGCATGCCACCGAGTTGTTGGGCGCGGTGCAAAAGGCGGTGGTCGACAAGGCCGGCATCCAGTCCGGCCTTCACGCCGGTGACGTCGAACAGGTCATCGGCGGTTGCGTGACCCAGTTCGGGGAGCAATCCAACAACATCAGCCGGGTGGCCTGGCTGACGGCCGGTTTGCCCGAACACGTCGGCGCCACCACCGTCGACTGCCAGTGCGGCAGCGGCCAGCAGGCCAACCATCTGATTGCCGGGTTGATCGCGGCCGGTGCCATCGATGTCGGCATCGCCTGCGGCATCGAGGCGATGAGCCGGGTCGGGCTGGGCGCCAACGCCGGGCCGGACCGCTCGCTGATCCGCGCGCAGTCATGGGATATCGACCTGCCGAACCAGTTCGAGGCCGCCGAGCGGATCGCCAAGCGGCGCGGCATCACCCGCGAGGACGTGGATGTCTTCGGGCTCGAGTCGCAGCGACGCGCGCAGCGGGCCTGGGCGGAGGGCCGCTTTGACCGCGAGATCTCGCCGATCCAGGCGCCGGTGCTCGACGAGCAGAATCAGCCCACCGGCGAGCGGCGCCTGGTCTTTCGCGACCAGGGCCTGCGCGAGACCACGATGGCGGGGCTAGGCGAGCTGAAACCGGTGCTCGAGGGCGGCATCCACACCGCGGGCACGTCGTCGCAGATCTCCGACGGCGCGGCAGCCGTGTTGTGGATGGACGAAGCCGTGGCACGTGCGCACGGCCTGACCCCGCGGGCCCGGATCGTCGCCCAGGCACTCGTCGGCGCCGAGCCCTACTACCACCTGGACGGCCCGGTGCAGTCCACCGCGAAGGTGCTGGAGAAGGCCGGCATGAAGATCGGCGACATCGACATCGTCGAGATCAACGAGGCGTTCGCGTCCGTGGTGCTGTCCTGGGCGCGGGTGCACGAGCCCGACATGGACCGGGTCAACGTCAACGGCGGGGCGATCGCGCTGGGGCATCCGGTGGGCTGCACCGGCAGCCGGCTGATCACCACCGCCCTGCACGAGCTCGAGCGCACCGACCAGAGCCTCGCGCTGATCACCATGTGCGCCGGCGGGGCCCTGTCCACCGGCACCATCATCGAGCGGATTTAACCTAGCTGCGGCAGGGCACCGTGCGGCGTGACTGCAACATGAAGCGACCGATGATTAGATAGCGAGGCGGACGCGCGCCTTTGGCGACCCTTGGTCGCTAGGATCAGCGTCATGCCGAAATCACCGCCGCGGTTTCTGAATTCGCCGCTCAGCGACTTCTTTATCAAGTGGATGTCACGGATTAATACCTGGATGTACCGCCGCAACGACGGGGAGGGTCTGGGCGGCACCTTCCAGAAGATTCCGGTCGCGCTGCTGACCACCACCGGCCGCAAGACCGGCCAGCCGCGGGTCAACCCGCTCTACTTCCTGCGCGACGGTGGGCGGGTCATTGTCGCGGCCTCCAAGGGCGGCGCGGAGAAGAACCCGATGTGGTACCTCAACCTCAAGGCCAACCCCAAGGTTCAGGTACAGATCAAAAAGGAAGTGCTGGACCTTACCGCGCGGGACGCGACCGACGAGGAGCGCGCCGAATATTGGCCACAGTTGGTCACGATGTACCCAAGTTATCAGGACTACCAGTCCTGGACCGACCGCACGATCCCGATCGTGGTTTGCGAACCCTGACCGTTCCCAACTTCGCCGAACGTGAAGCCAGGGCGAGAAAACGGCCGAAATCTCGCCCTGAGTTCACGCTCGGCGCAGATAACTAGGCCCCATAGACCGGAACCGGCGGCCGCGACTTGGCCAACAGGTCGCTGACGACGGGCCCCAGCTCGGCCGGATCCCATTTCACGCCCTTGTCCACCTGCGGGCCATGCGCCCAGCCCTCGGCGACCCGGATGATGCCGCCCTCGACCTCGAATACCTTCCCAGTGACATCGCGGGACTCCGCACTGCCCAGCCATACCACCAAGGGTGAGACGTTCTCCGGGGCCATCGCGTCGAACCCCTCCTGCGGCTTGGCCATCATCTCCGCGAACACAGTCTCGGTCATGCGGGTGCGCGCCGCCGGCGCGATCGCGTTGACGGTCACGCCGTACCGCCTCATTTCGGCGGCGCCGACGAGCGTCAGCGCCGCGATTCCGGCCTTGGCGGCGCTGTAGTTGCCCTGCCCCACGCTGCCCTGTAGGCCCGCGCCAGAGCTGGTGTTGATGATCCGCGCGTCAATGTCTTTCGGGGCTTTGCCCGCCTTGGACAGTCCCCGCCAATGGGACGCGGCGTGCCGCATGGTGGCGAAGTGGCCCTTGAGGTGCACCGCGATGACAGCGTCGAACTCCTCTTCGCTGGTGTTGGCGATCATCCGGTCCCGCACGATGCCGGCATTGTTCACCAGGACGTCCACACCACCGTACGTCTCGACGGCGGCCTGGATCAGGTTGGCCGCCTGGTCCCAGTCCGAGATGTCCGACCCGTCGGCGACGGCTTGGCCACCGGCCGCAAGGATCTCGTCGACCACGTCTTGGGCTGCGCTGCCGCCGCTTGCCGGCGAACCGTCCAGGCCCACACCGATATCGTTGACCACCACGCGCGCACCCTCGGCCGCGAAGGCCAACGCATGTGCGCGGCCGATGCCGCCACCCGCTCCGGTGACGATGACCACCCGGCCGTCGACCAAGCCCATGACCCCATTGCTCCTTTGCTCGTCACTTGTTGGCACTCGAGGCGCCCAGGTACGGCGGCGGCTCACCGCCGCCGTGCACCTCGAGCGTCGCCCCGCTGATATATGACGCCGCATCGGACGCCAAAAACGCTGCAGCCCAACCAATGTCGGCAGGTCGTGCCAGCCGGCCCAACGGCACCGTGGCGGCGACGCGAGCGATCGACTCGGCATCACCGTAGAACAGTTCGGACCGTTCGGTTTCCACCATGCCGACCACCACGGCGTTGACCCGAACCTTGGGTGCCCATTCCACCGCCAGCGTGGTGGTCAGGTTTTCCAGGCCTGCCTTGGCCGCGCCATAGGCCGCCGTGCCGGGAGTGGGACGGCGACCGCTGACGCTACAGATGTTTACGATCGACCCACCGTTGGGCTGCGCTTGCATCAGCACGTTGGCGTGCTGGGAAACCAGGAGCGGTGCAAGCACATTGAGCTCGACGATCTTTCGGTGGAAGTTGTGTGTCGCCTCGGCGGCCAGCGCGTATGGCGAGCCGCCCGCGTTGTTGACCAGCATGTCGAGTCGGCCGTGCCGCTCCCCGATCTCACCGACCAGGCGCTTGACCGAGTCCTCGTCCCGGATGTCGCAGCGGTGGAACTCATACGGTTGGCCGTCGACCGCTCGTCGCGCGGAGGTGATCACGGTCGCGCCCTGTTCGGCGAATACCGAGCTGATGCCCGCGCCTACCCCGCGGACACCGCCGGTGACCAAAACCACCCGCCCGGCCAGCCCGAAATTGATGGCGTCGGCTGCCTCGGCGAGAGTCACTGTGCTAGTGTACCAAGCAAGTGCTTGCTTAGGTAGCGAACCCGCAGGAGTGCAATGCCGATCACCTCCACCACGCCCGAACCGGGCATCGTCGCGGTCACCGTCGACTACCCGCCGGTCAACGCCATCCCGTCGAAAGCGTGGTTCGACCTGGCCGACGCGGTGACGGCCGCGGGCGCCAACTCCGACACCCGCGCGGTGATCCTGCGGGCCGAGGGGCGCGGCTTCAACGCCGGGGTGGACATCAAAGAGATGCAACGAACCGAAGGTTTCACGGCGCTGATCGACGCCAACCGCGGCTGCTTCGCCGCATTCCGCGCCGTCTACGAGTGCGCGGTGCCGGTGATCGCCGCCGTGAACGGATTCTGCGTGGGCGGCGGCATCGGCCTGGTCGGCAACTCCGACGTCATCGTGGCCTCCGAGGACGCCACCTTCGGCCTGCCCGAGGTGGAACGGGGCGCGCTGGGCGCGGCCACGCACCTCTCGCGGCTGGTGCCCCAGCACCTGATGCGACGGCTGTTCTTTACGGCGGCCACCGTGGACGCGGCCACCTTGCAGCACTTCGGCTCGGTGCACGAGGTGGTGTCCCGCGATCAGCTGGACGAGGCCGCTTTGCGGGTGGCCCGCGACATCGCCGCCAAAGACACCCGGGTCATCCGCGCCGCCAAGGAGGCGCTGAACTTCATCGACGTGCAACGGGTCAATGCGAGTTACCGGATGGAGCAAGGTTTTACCTTCGAGCTCAACCTCGCCGGAGTCGCCGACGAGCACCGCGACGCCTTTGTGAAGAAGTCATAGTGCCCGATAAACGAACCTCTCTTGACGACGCCGTCGCGCAATTGCGCAGCGGCATGACCATCGGCATCGCCGGCTGGGGCTCGCGGCGCAAGCCCATGGCGTTCGTGCGGGCCATCCTGCGCTCGGATGTCACCGATTTGACGGTGGTCACCTACGGCGGGCCGGACCTGGGGCTGCTGTGCTCGGCGGGCAAGGTCAAGCGGGTCTACTACGGGTTCGTCTCGCTGGACTCGCCGCCGTTCTACGACCCGTGGTTCGCGCACGCCCGCACCAGCGGCGCGATCGAGGCCCGGGAGATGGACGAGGGCATGCTGCGCTGCGGTTTGCAGGCCGCGGCACAACGGCTGCCGTTCCTGCCTATTCGCGCCGGGCTGGGCAGCTCGGTACCACAGTTCTGGGCAGGCGAGCTGCAGACGGTCACGTCGCCGTATCCGGCGCCTGGCGGCGGGTACGAGACACTGATCGCCATGCCGGCACTGCGCCTGGATGCCGCCTTCGCCCACTTGAATCTCGGTGACAGCCACGGCAATGCGGCCTACACCGGCATCGACCCCTACTTCGACGATCTCTTCTTGATGGCCGCCGAGCGGCGCTTTCTGTCGGTGGAGCGCATCGTCGCCACCGAGGAACTGGTCAAATCGGTGCCGCCGCAGGCGCTGTTGGTCAACCGGATGATGGTCGACGCCATCGTGGAAGCACCCGGCGGCGCCCACTTCACCACCGCCGCACCGGACTACGGGCGCGACGAGCAGTTCCAGCGGCACTACGCCGAAGCGGCGTCGACACAGGTGGGTTGGCAGCAGTTCGTGCACACCTACCTATCCGGCACCGAAGCGGACTACCAGGCCGCGGTGCACAACTTTGGAGCATCACGGTGAGCACCCGAGCCGAAGTGTGTGCCGTCGCCTGCGCCGAGTTGTTCCGCGATGCAGGCGAAATCATGATCAGCCCCATGACCAACATGGCCTCGGTAGGGGCGCGGCTGGCGCGGCTCACCTTCGCGCCGGACATTCTGCTGACCGACGGCGAGGCTCAGCTGCTCGCGGACACACCGGCATTGGGCAAGACGGGCGCCCCAAACAGGATTGAGGGGTGGATGCCGTTCGGCCGGGTTTTCGAAACCCTGGCCTGGGGGCGCCGGCACGTGGTGATGGGCGCCAATCAGGTCGACCGCTATGGCAATCAGAACATCTCGGCGTTCGGGCCGCTGCAGCGGCCGACCCGGCAGATGTTCGGCGTCCGCGGCTCGCCGGGCAACACCATCAACCACGCCACCAGTTACTGGGTGGGCAACCACTGCAAGCGGGTCTTTGTCGAGGCCGTCGATGTGGTCTCCGGCATCGGCTACGACAAGGTGGATCCGGACAATCCGGCCTTCCGGTTCGTCAACGTCTACCGGGTGGTGTCCAACCTAGGCGTGTTCGACTTCGGCGGCCCCGACCACTCCATGCGGGCGGTATCCCTACACCCCGGGGTGACGCCCGGCGACGTCCGCGACGCCACCTCGTTCGAGGTGCATGACCTCGACGCGGCCGAGCAGACCAGGCTGCCCACCGACGACGAACTGCACCTGATCCGCGCGGTAATCGATCCGAAGTCGTTGCGGGACAGGGAGATACGATCATGATTGTTCCGCCTCCTCTCCCCCGCAAGCGGGAGGTGCGCCCACATCGCTTCGTCCCCTGCAAGCGGGTGGTACCCCCACTGCATTGTCGGCGGTGGCTATGAGGCTGCGTACGCCGCTGACCGAGCTCATCGGCATCGAGCACCCGGTGGTGCAGACCGGGATGGGCTGGGTGGCCGGTGCCCGGCTGGTGTCGGCCACCGCCAACGCGGGCGGGCTGGGCATCTTGGCCTCGGCCACCATGACGCTGGACGAGCTGGCGGCGGCGATCACAAAGGTCAAGGCCGTCACCGACAAGCCATTCGGGGTGAACATCCGCGCCGACGCAGCCGACGCGGGCGACCGCGTCGAGTTGATGATCCGCGAGGGGGTGCGGGTGGCCTCGTTCGCGTTGGCACCCAAACAGCAGCTGATCGCCCGGCTCAAAGAAGCCGGCGCGGTGGTCATACCGTCGATCGGCGCGGCCAAACATGCGCGCAAGGTGGCGGCCTGGGGCGCCGACGCGATGATCGTGCAGGGCGGCGAGGGCGGCGGCCACACCGGGCCGGTCGCCACCACGCTGCTGTTGCCGTCGGTGCTGGACGCCGTGGCGGGCACCGGCATCCCGGTGATCGCCGCCGGCGGCTTCTTCGACGGGCGCGGGCTAGCCGCGGCGTTGTGCTACGGCGCCGCCGGGGTGGCCATGGGCACCCGGTTTCTGCTCACCTCGGATTCCACCGTGCCCGACGCGGTCAAACGGCGTTACCTGCAGGCCGGCTTGGACGGCACCGTGGTCACCACCCGCGTCGACGGGATGCCGCACCGGGTGCTGCGCACCGAGCTGGTCGAGAAGCTGGAAAGCGGCTCGCGGGCACGAGGTTTCGCGGCCGCGCTGCGCAATGCCGGCAAGTTTAGACGGATGTCGCAGATGACCTGGCGGTCGATGATCCGAGACGGCCTGACCATGCGCCACGGCAAGGAATTGACCTGGTCACAGGTGCTGATGGCGGCAAACACCCCGATGCTGCTCAAAGCCGGCCTGGTCGACGGCAACACCGAGGCCGGGGTGCTGGCATCGGGCCAGGTAGCGGGCATTCTTGACGACCTACCGTCGTGCAAAGAGCTGATCGAGTCGATCGTGCTTGACGCCATCACACATTTACAAACCGCATCTGCGCTGGTGGAGTGACTGACGCGTGTCAAGCAGAGTACGCTATCGCAGCTATGTCGACCGTCGAGATGGACCAGGCGGCTCCAGAGTCCGCCGCGCACCACCCTCTGCCGGACCCCGGTGAGTCGGTCCCCAGACTCGCGCTGCCCACGATCGGGATCTTCCTGGCCACGCTCACCGCGTTCGTCGGTTCTACGACCGCTTACATCAGCGGATGGATCCCGTTCTGGGTGACGATCCCCGTCAACGCCGCGGTCACGTTCGTGATGTTCACCGTCGTGCATGACGCATCGCATTACGCGATCAGCTCCATCCGGTGGGTGAACGGGCTGTTCGGGCGGCTGGCGTGGCTTTTCGTCGGGCCGGTGGTCGCGTTCCCGGCCTTCGGGTACATCCACATCCAGCACCACCGCCATTCCAACGACGACGAGCAAGACCCGGACACCTTCGCCTCACACGGCTCGCTGTGGGTGCTGCCGTTGCGCTGGTCGATGGTCGAGTACTTCTACATCAAGTACTACCTGCCTCGCGGCCGCAGCCGGCCGGTCATCGAGGTCGCCGAGACGCTGGTGATGATGACCCTGTTCCTGACCGGCCTGATCGTCGCCATCGTCACCGGCAACTTCTGGACGCTGGCGATCGTCTTCCTGATCCCGCAACGTATCGGCCTTACCGTGCTGGCCTGGTGGTTCGACTGGCTGCCCCACCACGGTCTGGAGGACACCCAGCGCAGCAACCGCTACCGCGCGACCCGCAACCGGGTTGGCGCCGAGTGGCTGTTCACCCCGGTGCTGCTGTCGCAGAACTACCACTTGGTGCACCACCTGCACCCGTCGGTGCCGTTCTACCGGTACCTGCGCACCTGGCGGCGCAACGAGGAGGCGTATCTGGAACGCAACGCCGCGATCTCCACGGTCTTTGGCCAGCAACTGAATCCGGACGAGTACCGGCAGTGGAAGGAGCTCAACGGCCGGCTCGCGCGACTGCTGCCGGTGCGGATGCCGGCCCGCTCCAGCTCGCCGCACGCGGTGCTGCACCGCATCCCGGTCGCGTCGGTGGATCCCATCACCGCCGATGCCACCCTGGTGACTTTCGCGGTGCCGGAAGCATTGCGGGACGCGTTCCGATTCGAGCCGGGCCAGCACGTGACGGTGCGCACCGACCTGGGCGGCCAAGGCATCCGGCGCAACTACTCGATCTGCGCCCCGGCCACCCGCGCCCAGCTGCGCATCGCCGTCAAACACATTCCCGGCGGGGCGTTTTCGACGTTCGTGGCCAACGAACTGAAGGCCGGCGACGTGCTCGAGCTGATGACACCGACCGGCCGGTTCGGCACCCCGCTGGATCCGTTGCACCGCAAGCACTATGTGGGCCTGGTGGCCGGCAGCGGGATCACCCCGGTGCTGTCCATCCTGGCGACCACGCTGGAGATCGAGACCGAAAGCCGATTCACGCTGATCTACGGCAACCGCACCAAGGAATCGACGATGTTTCGGGCCGAGCTGGATCGTCTGGAGTCGCGCTATGCCGACCGGCTGGAAATCCTGCACGTGCTCTCCAGCGAGCCGCTGCACACCCCGGAGCTGCGCGGGCGCATCGACCGAGACAAACTCACCAGGTGGCTGACGAGTACCCTGCGGCCGGCCGGTGTGGACGAATGGTTCATCTGCGGCCCGCTCGCCATGGCCACCGCGGTGCGCGAGACCCTGATCGAGCACGGCGTGGACTCCGAGCGCATTCACCTGGAGTTGTTCTACGGGTTCGACACGCCCCCGGCGACCCGTCCCTCCTATGCGGGAGCCACCGTCACCTTCACGCTGTCCGGGCAGCGGGCGATATTCGATCTGGTGCCCGGCGACTCGATTCTGGAAGGGGCGCTGGGGCTGCGCAGCGATGCGCCGTATGCGTGCATGGGCGGCGCATGCGGCACCTGCCGAGCCAAACTGATCGAGGGCAACGTCGAGATGGACCACAACTTCGCCCTCCGGAAGGCGGAGCTGGATGCCGGCTACATCCTGACCTGCCAGTCACACCCGACGACACCATTCGTCGCCGTCGACTACGACGCCTAGGTTCGTGGCGCCGCCCCATACTTGCGCCGACTGTGAATCTGACGACGCGACACGCCGATTCGCCGTCGTGTGGTTCACTCTCGGCGCTCATGGGCGCCATCCCGCCGCCCGCATCGCGGCATCGACGCGGCCAACGAACGTGCCCCGGCGGTACCGGAGCAGCTCACTGGTGACCCTGATGATCGTCCAGCCCAGATCCAGCAACGCGGTGGACCGCTCGATGTCCCGAGCCCGCTGCGCCGGGTCTGTCCAATGCTGTGGCCCGTCATACTCGACACCGACTCGCAATTGCTCGTAGCCCAGGTCGATGCGGGCGACGAAGTCCCCGTAGTCGTCAAACACTCTGATCTGTGTTTGCGGCTTCGGCAGACCGGCATCGATCAACACCAATCGGGTCCACGTCTCCTGTGGGGATTCCGCACCCCCGTCGATCAGCGGCAGCACCGCACGGAGGCGGACCAGGCCGCGCGCACCGGTATGTTCGGCAATGACGGCCTGCACGTCGGCGACCTTGACATCGGTCGAATTCGCCAACGCGTCCAGCCGTTGAACGGCCTGCAGCCGCGAGGGTGTGCGCCGCCCGATATCGAAGGCGGTGCGCGCCGGGGTGGTTACCGCGACACCGTCAACCGCAACCGTCTCGTGCGGCGCCAATCGATCCGTGTGCACGACGATGCGCGGCGGAGGCTTTCGATTGGCGTGCACTAACTCTGCGTCAAGCGCTGGGTTTACCCACTTCGCGCCAAGCAGCGCCGCCGCCGAATTGCCGGCCACGACGGCGCGGCGCCGCGACCACAGCCACGCCGCGTGGGCGCGCTGGCGCGCCGTCAGCTCCACACCGGCCGGGGCGTAGACGCCCGGGTAGACTGGCTCGTAGAGCTGTCTCATGGCCCGCTCCGGAATGGCCTTTGCGGCCAACACTTCCGAGCCCAGGACGGGCCATGGAAGTTCGTCCATGGCCACATCCTGGCATCACCCACCGACACCCCGCCGACAGTGAATCGCACGACGCGACACGCCGACGACCCGTCGTGAGATTCACCCTCGGCGCCAACGAAGGCCTACAGCCGCTCGATAATGGTGACGTTGGCGGTGCCGCCGCCCTCGCACATGGTCTGCAGCCCGTAGCGGCCACCGATGCGCTCCAGCTCGCCCAGCATGGTGGTGAACAGTTTGGCGCCGGTGGCGCCTAGCGGATGCCCCAGCGCGATCGCGCCGCCGTTGGGGTTGACCTTCGCCGGGTCGGCCTTGATTTCCTTGAGCCAGGCCATAACTACCGGCGCGAACGCCTCGTTGATCTCGACGGTGTCGATGTCGTCGATGGCAAGCCCGGTCTTGTCCAGCGCGTACCGGGTGGCGGGGATGGGTCCGGTCAGCATGAATACCGGGTCGGCGGCGCGCGCACTGATGTGGTGGATGCGGGCACGGGGCCTAAGTCCATGGTCTTTGACGGCCCGCTCGGAGGCCAGCAACACTGCACTGGCGCCGTCGGAGATCTGACTGGCCATCGCCGCCGTCAGCCGGCCGCCCTCGACCAGCGGCTGCAAGCCGGCCATCTTCTCCAGCGACGACTCCCGCGGGCCCTCATCAACCCGGAACGGCCCGGATTCGGTTTCCACAGTGATGATTTCGTTTTCGAAGTGGCCGGCGCGGATCGCCGCGAACGCGCGTTCGTGGCTGGTCAGCGAGTACCGCTCCATCTCTTCACGGGACAGGTTCCACTTCTCGGCGATCAGCTCCGAGCCACGGAACTGTGAAATCTCCTGGTCGCCATACCGGTGTAACCATTGCTTGGATTCGTTGGTCGGCGAGGTGAACCCGAACTGTTCGCCCACGGTCATCGCCGACGAGATCGGGATCTGGCTCATGTTCTGCACGCCGCCGGCCACGATGACATCCGCCGTGCCGGACATGATCGCCTGCGCGCCAAAGGAAATCGCCTGCTGGCTGGATCCGCACTGGCGGTCCACGGTGACACCGGGGACCTCTTCGGGATAGCCGGCGGCCAGCCACGACAGTCGGGCGATGTTGCCCGCCTGTCCGCCGATGGCGTCGACACATCCGGCGATCACGTCGTCGACGGCGGCGGGGTCGATGTCGGTCCGGTCCAGCAGTCCGCGCCAGGCCAGGGCACCCAGGTCGACGGGATGGATACCGGCCAGTGCGCCGCCCCGCTTGCCGACCGCGGTCCGTACGGCGTCGATGACGTACGCCTCTGTCATAACCGCTCCTCTCCCGTTGCCAGTGAGTGGTACCCCCACCGCATCGTCGTCGACACGGGGCATTTCAGACTCCCTCTTTGGTGATCCCGCCAAGCACGATGGCTAGGTATTGCTGGCCCACCTGCTGGGCGGTGAGCGGCCCACCGGGTCGATACCAGCGCACCGACACCCAGGTGGTGTCACGGATGAATCGGTAGACCAGGTCGACGTCTAGGTCGGGCCGGAAGTAGCCCTCTTCGATGCCCTGGTTGAGCACGTCCACCCACATCTTGCGCTGCTGCTTGTTACGGTCCTCGATGTAGGAAAACCTGGGTTGCGACGCCAGCCGTTGCGCTTCATCCTGGTAGATCACCACTTGCGCGTGATGATGCTCGATCGCCTCAAACGACGCCATGAACAGGCCCTGCAGCCGCTCCAGCGGATTGGCCGTGCTATCCACGATGTCGCGGTAACGGGCGAAGAGCCAATCGAGGAAACCGCGTAACAGCTCATCGACCATCTCCTCTTTGGAGGCGAAATGGTGATACAGGCTGCCGGATAGGATGCCGGCGCCGTCGGCGATATCGCGCACGGTGGTGGCGCGCAGTCCGCGCTCGGCGAACATCGCCGCCGCGAGCTCCAGCAACTCGCCTCGCCGGCTATTGACCTGACCGGCCACTCGATCCATCCGACCAGACTATCAACCAAGCGCTTGCTCGGCCAGCTGCGACCTCGATGGGGTGGGAATCCGGGAATTCGGTACGAGGGATGCGCCCTTCGCTCACCGGGGCATTAGATGCGACGTTGCTGGCGCTGGATGGACGCCTTGCCCGCACAGCCCGGCCCAGGTGCAGGATCGAGGGGCTTGGTACCTGATCACGGGAGACATCTGGGGTATCGGCGGAGAGTGCCTAGCGTTCTGGGCATTCTGGCGGATTGCGCATATTCTTCCGCGCGTCGTCATAGCCTAATCGGACTACGCGGATCGTGCCGATCACCCTGGTGCGGCGGCGGCGCCAGTAACGAGGAGGTCAACATGGCTCATTTTTCGGTGTTGCCGCCGGAGATCAACTCGTTGCGGATGTACCTGGGTGCCGGTTCGGCGCCGATGCTTCAGGCGGCGGCGGCCTGGGACGGGCTGGCCGCGGAGTTGGGAACCGCCGCGTCGTCGTTCTCCTCGGTGACCACGGGGTTAACCGGGCAGGCGTGGCAGGGCCCGGCGTCGGCGGCGATGGCCGCCGCGGCGGCGCCGTATGCGGGCTTTTTGACCACAGCCTCGGCTCAAGCCCAGCTGGCTGCCGGGCAGGCTAAGGCGGTGGCCAGCGTGTTCGAGGCCGCCAAGGCCGCGATCGTGCCTCCGGCCGCGGTGGCGGCCAACCGTGAGGCGTTCTTGGCGTTGATTCGGTCGAATTGGCTGGGGCTCAACGCGCCGTGGATCGCCGCCGTTGAAAGCCTTTACGAGGAATACTGGGCCGCTGATGTGGCGGCGATGACCGGCTATCACGCCGGGGCCTCGCAGGCCGCCGCGCAGTTGCCGTTGCCGGCCGGCCTGCAACAGTTCCTCAACACCCTGCCCAATCTGGGCATCGGCAACCAGGGCAACGCCAACCTCGGCGGCGGCAACACCGGCAGCGGCAACATCGGCAACGGAAACAAAGGCAGCTCCAACCTCGGCGGCGGCAACATCGGCAATAACAACATCGGCAGCGGCAACCGAGGCAGCGACAACTTCGGCGCCGGCAACGTCGGCACCGGAAACATCGGCTTCGGCAACCAGGGCCCCATAGACGTTAACCTCTTGGCGACGCCGGGCCAGAACAACGTGGGCCTGGGCAACATCGGCAACAACAACATGGGCTTCGGCAACACCGGCGACGCCAACACCGGCGGCGGCAACACCGGCAACGGCAACATCGGTGGCGGCAACACCGGCAACAACAACTTCGGCTTCAGCAACACCGGCAACAACAACATCGGAATCGGGCTCACCGGCAACAATCAGATGGGCATCAACCTGGCCGGGCTGCTGAACTCCGGCAGCGGCAATATCGGCATCGGCAACTCCGGCACCAACAACATCGGCTTGTTCAACTCCGGCAGCGGCAACATCGGCGTCTTCAACACCGGAGCCAATACCCTGGTGCCTGGCGACCTCAACAACCTGGGCGTCGGGAATTCCGGCAACGCCAACATCGGCTTCGGGAACGCGGGCGTTCTCAACACCGGCTTCGGGAACGCGAGCATCCTCAACACCGGCTTGGGGAACGCGGGTGAATTAAACACCGGCTTCGGAAACGCGGGCTTCGTCAACACGGGGTTTGACAACTCCGGCAACGTCAACACCGGCAATGGGAACTCGGGCAACATCAACACCGGCTCGTGGAATGCGGGCAATGTGAACACCGGTTTCGGGATCATTACCGACAGCGGCCTGACCAACTCGGGCTTCGGCAACACCGGCACCGACGTCTCGGGCTTCTTCAACACCCCCACCGGCCCCTTAGCCGTCGACGTCTCCGGGTTCTTCAACACGGCCAGCGGGGGCACTGTCATCAACGGCCAGACCTCGGGCATTGGCAACATCGGCGTCCCGGGCACCCTCTTTGGCTCCGTCCGGAGCGGCTTGAACACGGGCCTGTTTAACATGGGCACCGCCATATCGGGGTTGTTCAACCTGCGCCAGCTGTTGGGGTAGCGCGACACTCACGGGTGCTGGCAGGATACCGAAATCACCTCACCAGTCAGGTAACTCGAGTAGTCGCTGGCCAGAAACGCGATGGTGGCCGCCACCTCCCAGGGCTCGGCGGCCCGGCCGAACGCCTCGCCGGCCGCCAGCCGGTCCAGCAGCTCGGCCGAGGCGGTCTTGTCCAGGAACTTGTGCCGGGCGATGCTGGGCGAGACGGCGTTGATCCGCACCCCATACTCGGCGGCTTCGATTGCGCTGCACCGGGTCAACGCCATCACCCCGGCCTTGGCGGCGGCATAGTGCGACTGCGAATGCTGGGCCCGCCAGCCCAGCACGCTGGCGTTGTTGACGATCACCCCGCCATGCGGCGCGTCGCGGAAGTAGCGCAATGCGGCCCGGGTGGCCCGGAACACCGACGTCAGGCTCACGTCTAACACGCGGTCCCACTCGTCGTCGGTCATGTCGGCCACCGGCGTCTGCCCGCCCAGCCCGGCGTTGTTGACCAGCACGTCGAGCCGGCCCATCCGGGCGGTGGTCGAGTCGATCAGCGCGTCGACCTGGGCGGTGGACGTCACGTCGCACACCACATGCTCCACCCGGCCCAGCCCCAGCGCAGACAACTCGGCGGCCGTCTCCCCCAGCCGTCGTTCATGGTGGTCCGAGATCACCACGTCGGCGCCCTCCGCCAAGGCTCGCCGCGCGGTGGCCGAACCGATGCCGGTGCCCGCAGCCGCCGTCACGACGACCACCTTGCCATCCAGAAGTCCATGTCCGGCAATCTCTTTCGGCGCTACGGACAGGTTCATCCCTTGGCCTCCCGGGGCAGACCGAGCACCCGCTCGGCGATGATGTTGCGCTGGATCTCGTTGGATCCTCCGTAGATGGTGTCGGCGCGGGTGAATAGATATAGCCGCTGCCACTCGTCGAACTCGCCGTCGGGCATGGTCATTCCGGGTTTACCGATCACGTCCATGGCCAGCTCACCCAGGTTGCGATGCCAGTTGGCCCACAACAACTTTGACACATTGTCCTGGCCGGGCTGCTCAACGGCTGGCCCTTCCATGGTGGCCAAAGCATAGGAGCGCATGGCGCGCAGCCCGGTCCACGCCCGGGTCAGCCGCTCCCGGATCAGCGGGTCATCCGCGGCGGCGGTGCGCCGCGCCAGCTCGACCAGATTGGAAAGCTCACGGGCGTAGACGATCTGCTGACCCAGCGTCGAGACGCCGCGCTCGAAGGTCAGCGTCGCCATCGCGACCCGCCAGCCGTCGCCCGGTGCGCCGACCACCAGGTCGGCGTCGGTGCGGGCGTCGTCGAAGAACACCTCGTTGAACTCCGCGGTGCCGGTGATCTGCACGATCGGCCGGATCTGCACGCCGGGCTGGTCCAGCGGCACCAGCAGATACGACAGGCCGGCGTGGCGCTGCGAGCCCTTCTCGGTGCGTGCGAGCACAAAGCACCATTGCGACAGGTGCGCCAGCGACGTCCACACCTTCTGGCCGTTTATCACCCACTGGTCGCCGTCGAGTTCTGCGGTGGTCGCAACGCTGGCCAGGTCGCTGCCAGCGCCGGGCTCCGAATATCCCTGACACCACAGCTCGGTGACGTCGCGGATGCGCGGCAGGAAGCGCCGCTGCTGCTGCGGCGTTCCGAACGCGATCAGCGTCGGACCCAGCAGTTCCTCGCCGAAGTGGTTGACCTTGTCCGGCGCGTCGGCGCGGGCGTATTCCTCGTAGAACGCCACCCGGTGCGCGGTCGAGAGCCCCCGCCCGCCGTGTTCTTCCGGCCAGCCCAGGCAGGTCAGCCCCGCGGCGGCCAGGCGCTGATTCCACGCCCGGCGTTCCTCGAACGCTTCGTGCTCGCGCCCCGGCCCGCCGAGGCCCTTAAGTGCCGCGAATTCGCCGGCCAGATTGTCGGCGAGCCAACCGCGGACCTGCGCCCGGAACTCCTCGACGTCCTGCATGCCCTGTAGGCTAACCTACCAAGCACTTGCTTTGTTAGGAGCGTCCGTTGATAAACGATCTGCGCACCGTGCCCGCGGCGCTGGATCGTCTCGTGCGCCAGCTACCCGACCACACGGCGTTGATCGCCGAGGACCGGCGTTTCACGTCGACCGAGCTGCGCGACGCGGTCTACGGCGCCGCGGCGGCGCTGATCGCCCTCGGTGTCGAACCCGCAGACCGGGTGGCCATCTGGTCGCCGAACACCTGGCACTGGGTGGTGGCCTGCCTGGCGATCCACCACGCCGGCGCCGCGGTGGTGCCGTTGAACACCCGCTACACCGCCACAGAAGCCACCGACATCTTGGACCGAGCCGGCGCGCCGGTGCTGTTCGCGGCGGGCCTCTTCCTGGGCGCCGACCGGGCGGCCGGCCTGGACCGGGCCGCGCTGCCCGCGTTGCGGCACGTCGTGCGGGTGCCGGTCGAAGCCGACGACGGGACCTGGGACGAGTTCATCGCCACGGGTGCCGGGGCCCTGGATGCCGTCGCAGCCCGTGCCGCCGCCGTCGCACCCCAGGACGTCAGCGACATCCTGTTCACCTCCGGCACCACCGGCCGCAGCAAAGGCGTGCTGTGCGCGCACCGGCAGTCGCTGTCGGCCTCGGCATCCTGGGCCGCCAACGGGAAGATCACCAGCGACGACCGCTACCTGTGCATCAACCCGTTCTTCCACAACTTCGGCTACAAGGCCGGCATCCTGGCCTGCCTGCAGACCGGTGCCACGCTGATCCCGCACGTGACGTTCGATCCGCTGCACGCGCTGCGGGCCATCGAGCGCCACCGCATCACCGTGTTGCCGGGCCCTCCGACCATCTACCAGAGCCTGCTGGATCACCCGGCCCGCAAAGACTTCGACCTGAGCTCGCTGCGGTTCGCGGTCACCGGTGCGGCCACCGTGCCGGTGGTGCTGGTGGAGCGCATGCAGTCCGAACTTGACATCGACATCGTGCTGACCGCCTACGGGTTGACCGAGGCCAACGGGATGGGGACGATGTGCCGCCCCGAGGACGACGCGGTGACCGTTGCGACGACGTGCGGGCGGCCGTTCGCCGACTTTGAGTTGCGCATTGCGGACGACGGGGAAGTGTTGCTGCGCGGGCCGAACGTCATGGTGGGCTATCTGGACGACACGGAGGCGACCGCGGCCGCCATCGACGCCGACGGCTGGCTGCACACCGGCGACATCGGTGCCGTCGACCAGGCGGGCAACCTGCGCATCACCGACCGCCTGAAGGACATGTACATCTGCGGCGGATTCAACGTCTATCCCGCCGAGGTCGAGCAGGTGCTGGCCCGGATGGACGGCGTCGCGGACGCCGCGGTGATCGGCGTTCCCGACCAGCGGCTGGGCGAGGTCGGCCGGGCGTTCGTGGTGGCGCGCCCCGGCACGGGCCTCGACGAGGCATCGGTGATCGCTTACACCCGTGAACATTTGGCGAACTTCAAGACACCCCGGTCGGTGCGGTTCGTCGACGTACTGCCGCGCAACGCCGCCGGTAAGGTGAGCAAACCACAACTGCGAGAGCTGGGCTAGATGGACCTGAATTTCGACGACGAGACCCTGGCCTTTCAGGCCGAGGTGCGCGAGTTCCTCGCCGCCAATGCCGCATCGATCCCGACGAAGTCCTACGACAATGCGGAAGGCTTTGCGCAACACCGTTATTGGGACCGAGTACTGTTCGACGCGGGCCTGTCGGTGATCACCTGGCCGGCTAAGTATGGTGGCCGGGACGCGCCGCTGCTGCACTGGATCGTGTTCGAGGAGGAGTACTTTCGCGCCGGCGCCCCGGGCCGGGCCAGCGCCAACGGCACCTCGATGCTGGCGCCGACGCTGTTCGCGCACGGCACAGCCGAACAGCTTGACCGGATCCTGCCGAAAATGGCTAGCGGCGAACAGATCTGGGCGCAGGCCTGGTCGGAGCCGGAATCCGGCAGCGACCTGGCGTCGCTGCGCTCCACCGCGAGCAAGGTCGACGGCGGCTGGCTACTCAACGGGCAGAAGATCTGGAGCTCGCGGGTGCCGTTCGCCGACATGGGTTTTGGGCTGTTCCGCTCCGATCCCGCGGTCGAACGGCACCGCGGGCTCACGTATTTCATGTTCGACCTGAAAGCCAAGGGTGTTACCGTGCGCCCAATCGCCCAACTGGGCGGCGACACCGGTTTCGGTGAGATCTTTCTCGACGACGTGTTCGTCCCCGACCGGGATGTGATTGGGGCACCGAACGACGGATGGCGCGCGGCCATGAGCACGTCAAGCAACGAGCGCGGCATGTCGCTGCGCAGCCCAGCCCGCTTCCTGGCCTCCGCCGAACGGCTGGTCCAGCTGTGGAAGGACCGCGGCTCGCCCCCGGAGTTCGCCGACCGGGTCGCCGACGCCTGGATCAAGGCGCAGGCCTACCGGCTGCAGACCTTCGGCACGGTGACCAGGCTGGCCGCCGGTGGCGAACTGGGGGCGGAATCGTCGGTGACCAAGGTGTTCTGGTCCGAGCTGGACGTGCACTTGCATCAGACCGCGCTCGACCTGCGCGGCGCCGATGGGGAGCTGGCCGGCCCGTGGACCGAGGGGTTGCTGTTCGCCCTGGGCGGCCCGATCTATGCCGGGACCAACGAAATCCAGCGCAACATCATTGCCGAACGGCTGCTGGGCCTGCCACGCGAGAAGACGTGACCATGGAATTCGCACTCAACGAACAGCAGCGCGACTTCGCGGCCAGCATCGACGCGGCGCTCGGCGCCGCCGACCTGCCCGGCGTCGTCCGTGCTTGGGCTGCCGGTGATGTGGCGCCCGGCCGCAAGGTGTGGCAGCAGTTGGCCAACCTGGGCGTCACCGCGTTGGGCGTAGCGGAGAAGTTCGACGGACTGGGTGCCAGTCCGGTCGATCTGGTTGTCGCGCTCGAACGTCTCGGGCGCTGGTGCGTGCCCGGCCCGGTCACCGAATCCATTGCCGTGGCACCGATTCTGCTGGCTCATGATGATCAGGCTGAACGCAGCCATGGGCTAGCTTCCGGTGAGCTCATCGCCACCGTGGCCATGCCGCCGCGGGTTCCGCGCGCCGTCGACGCCGACACCGCCGGGCTGGTACTGCTCGCGGGCGATGGCAGCGTCACCGAAGGGACGCCGGGTGATTGCCACCGGTCCGTCGACCCCAGCCGGCGGCTGTATGAGGTGGCGGCATCCGGCCAGGCCTGGCGGGCCCCGAAAGACGTAGTGGCGCGCGCCTATGAGTTCGGGGCGCTGGCCACCGCCGCACAACTGGTCGGCGCCGGGCAGGCGCTGCTGGAGGCCGCCGTCAACTACGCCAAACAGCGCACGCAGTTCGGCCGGGCGATCGGCTCGTATCAGGCCATCAAGCACAAACTCGCCGACGTGCACATTGCGATCGAGCTGGCCTGCCCCCTGGTTTACGGCGCGGCCGTGTCACTCGAGCCGCGCGATGTCAGCGCCGCCAAAGCCGCCGCGAGCGAGGCGGCTCTGCTGGCGGCACGCTCGGCGTTGCAGACCCACGGCGCCATCGGGTTCACCTGCGAGCATGACCTGTCGCTGTGGTTGTTGCGGGTGCAGGCGTTGCACTCGGCCTGGGGTACGCCGCAGGAGCATCGGCGGCGTGTGCTGGAGGCGCTATGACCCCCCCTGAAGAACGGCAGATGCTACGGGAAACCGTCGCCTCCCTGGTGGCTAAGCATGCCGGCCCGGCGGCGGTGCGCGCAGCGATGGCCTCCGACCGCGGCTACGACGAATCGCTGTGGCGGCTGCTATGTGAGCAGGTCGGTGCCGCCGCGCTGGTCATTCCGGAGGAGCTGGGCGGCGCGGGCGGTGAACTCGCCGATGCCGCGATCGTCGTGCAGGAGCTGGGCCGGGCGCTGGTGCCTTCTCCGCTGCTGGGCACCACGCTGGCGGAGCTGGCGCTGCTGGCCGCAGCTAAGCCGGATGCGCAAGCACTCACGGAGCTTGCCCAAGGCAGCGCGATCGGCGCGCTGGTGCTGGACCCCGACTACGTGGTCAACGGCGACATCGCCGATATCGTCGTCGCCGCCACCAGCGGGCAGCTGACCAGGTGGACTCGCTTTAGCGCGCAGCCCGTCGCCACCATGGACCCCACTCGCCGGCTGGCCCGCCTGCAATCCGAAGAGACCGAGCCGCTGTGCCCCGATCCCGGAATCGCCGACACCGCAGCAATCCTGTTGGCGGCCGAGCAGATCGGCGCCGCCGAACGCTGCCTGCAGCTGACCGTCGAATACGCCAAGAGCCGAGTGCAATTCGGCCGCCCGATCGGCAGTTTCCAGGCCCTCAAGCATCGGATGGCCGACCTGTATGTGACCATCGCCGCGGCCCGGGCCGTCGTCGCCGACGCCTGCCACGCGCCCACACCCACCAACGCCGCCACCGCGCGGCTGGCCGCCAGCGAGGCGTTGAGCACCGCGGCGGCCGAGGGCATCCAACTGCACGGCGGCATCGCGATCACCTGGGAACACGACATGCACCTGTATTTCAAACGAGCGCACGGCAGTGCACAATTGCTCGAGTCGCCACGAGAGGTGCTGCGCCGTTTGGAATCTGAGGTGTGGGAGTCGCCGTGACGGATCGTGTCGCCCTGCGTGCCGGCGTTCCCCCGTTCTACGTGATGGACGTCTGGTTGGCGGCCGCGGAGCGCCAGCGCACCCATGGGGATCTGGTGAATCTTTCGGCGGGCCAACCCAGTGCGGGCGCTCCGGAACCGGTGCGTGCGGCCGCGGCCGCCGCCCTGCATCTCAACCAGTTGGGATACTCGGTGGCGCTGGGTATTCCGGAGCTGCGCGACGCTATCGCCGCGGATTACCAACGCCGGCATGGCATCACCGTCGAACCCGATGCGGTGGTGATCACCACGGGCTCCTCGGGCGGCTTTCTGCTCGCGTTTCTGGCGTGCTTCGACGCCGGTGATCGGGTCGCGATGGCCAGTCCCGGCTACCCGTGCTACCGGAATATCCTGTCAGCGCTGGGATGTGAGGTCGTGGAGATCCCGTGCGGACCGCAGACCCGATTCCAACCGACCGCGCAGATGCTGGCCGAGATCGACCCACCGCTGCGCGGTGTCGTCGTCGCCAGCCCGGCCAACCCGACCGGAACCGTCATCCCGCCCGAAGAACTGGCGGCCATCGCGTCGTGGTGTGACGCATCGGATGTCCGGTTGATCAGTGATGAGGTCTACCACGGCCTGGTGTACCAGGGGGCACCGCAAACCAGCTGCGCCTGGCAGACGTCGCGAAACGCGGTGGTAGTCAACAGCTTTTCCAAGTATTACGCGATGACGGGCTGGCGGCTGGGCTGGCTGCTGGTGCCGACGGTGCTGCGCCGCGCGGTGGACTGCCTGACCGGCAACTTCACCATCTGCCCGCCGGTCTTGTCGCAGATCGCCGCGGTGTCCGCGTTCACCCCGGAGGCGACCGCCGAGGCCGACGGCAACCTGGCCAGCTACGCGATCAACCGCTCGCTGTTGCTGGACGGTCTGCGTCGCATCGGCATCGACCGGCTGGCACCCACCGACGGCGCATTCTACGTCTACGCCGACGTCTCGGACTTCACCAGCGATTCGCTGGCCTTCTGCTCAAAGTTGCTGGCCGACACCGGTGTTGCGATCGCACCCGGAATCGATTTCGACACCGCACGGGGGGGTTCGTTTGTTCGGATATCGTTTGCCGGGCCAAGCGGCGACATCGAAGAAGCCTTACGGCGCATCGGCTCCTGGCTGCCGAGCCAATAGCTCGTCGATGCGCGTCTCGAGCGCGCCGCGCTCGCCGATATCTGCCACGTTGATCCCGAACCGTTCGCTCAGGGTGTCGACAACCGCTGCCGCATCGGCAAGGCGGATCTTCTCGGTACCACCGGCACGGTGAACGGCAAGGTCGCGGCCAGATAGGTTCCACCGGGCGTCGTCGGTGATCACCGCGGCGGTCAGTCCCGTGACGAACTTCGATGCCGGGTGTGTTGAGGCGTACCAGCTGGCCACTTTCAGATCGATCTGCGGGCGGGTCTGGGTGGTGAATTCGTACAGTGTCTGCCATGTGTCCCGGACCATCGCCTGCAAGACAAAGCCGTCGACGCGGTCCTCGAGCCGATAAGGTTCGTGCGTTGTCGGCTGGACGGCGCCGGTTTCGAGGCGAAGCGGTGAGGTCGGTGTTTGGCCGCCGAATCCGACGTCGACGAGATAGCATCCGCCCGAGCCGGGGAACGTGACCCCCAGCAGGGTGTGCGTCTGCGGCGGCAGGGGCGCGTCCGGCGCGAGCTTCCAGACGACGCGGGCGGCGAATCGGCGCACCCGATAGCCGAGTTCGGCCAGCACATAACCCATCAGCCCGTTGTGCTCAAAGCAGTACCCGCCTCGGCGCCGAAGTACCAGCTTGTCGGCCAGCGCCTGTGGACTGAGGTCGTCGACCGGCACCCCCAGCAGCGGGTCGAGGTTCTCGAACGGAATCGTTCGACTGTGCACGGTCACCAGATCCTGCAGAACATCCAGGGTTGGATCGGTAGCGCCGCGATAGTTGATGCGATCGAAGTACGCGGTCAGATCCAGTGCCATGTTGCCATTCTGACCTCGTCGCCGCGTCGGACCGACCGCAGGGTATTCGGGCGTTCGTCGCGCAGCCGGCCAACTATGTCGCACCGATTGTGGTTTGCCACATGAGTTTCTGGGTCGACGGCAAACAAAGTGCCCTCGCAGCGACACGTGTCGGCGGCTACGGCAAACTGCCCGCTGACACTCACCCATCCGGTGGCTGCTCGCGCCATCTGGCCGAATGCCCGGCGGGTCGGAGGATCGGCGCCGGACACAACAACGCATCATGATGCCTGTTACTGATGCTATTGCCGACCCACGGCACCGGAGGCTTGCAGGCCGGTGTCGACTTGGACGACAAGGAAGCCCTCGCCGAACTGATCGGCGACAATGCTGCTCCTTGACGTAAGCGTCTGCATATTCGCCATCCGCGAGGACAGCTGCCCCAACCACGCGACATACCGGACGTGGCTCACCAGACTGCTTACCGGCGACGGCGAGCAGACGCAAAATCGCCCAACACGCCCGCAAAATGGGCGATTTTGCGTCTGCTCGCGCCACTAGAGCCAGGTGTCCTGGGTGGTGGTGGTGAGGAAAGCCTCCAGGTCGTCGCGCCAGTGCGCCGGCGTGGTCTTTTCCGGCTCGATGCCGGTGTAGTCGCCGCGATAGAACAGCAGCGGCCGCGGCTTGACCGCCGGGACCTCTGACAGTGACTCGACGGCACCGAACACCACGAAGTGATCGCCGCCGTCGTGCACCGACGCCACCGTGCAGTCAATGTAGGCCAGCGATCCCTCGATGATCGGTGAGCCTAGTTCCGAAGGGCGCCAATCGATACCGGCGAACTTGTCCGGCTCCTTCGAGCCGAATCGCGCCGAGACGTCTTTCTGCTTTTCGGTCAGTACGTTGACGCAGAACCGGCCGCTGGCCTCGATGGCCTGCCAGGACCGCGACACCTTAGTGGGGCAGAACAGCACCAACGGCGGTTCCAACGACAGCGCCGCGAACGACTGGCACGCAAACCCGACGGGCACGTCGTCGTGCACAGTGGTGATGACAGTGATCCCCGTACAGAACTGACCGAGCACGGAGCGGAACGTGCGTGGATCGATCTGAGCCGACATCGTTTGCTTTCGAGCTAGCCGCGAGCGCCTACGGTGAAATCGTGACCCCATAGGCTGACCGCAGTACTCTCCCGGGCGATCCAGTCCCGATCGTCGACTTGCCTGCCCTCACAACCGAATTCGATGTCGAAGCCACCGGGCGTCTTCATGTAGAACGACAGCATCAGGTCGTTGACATGCCGGCCCAGGGTGGCCGACATCGGCACCTTGCGCCGCAACGCCCGGTCCAGGCACAGGCCCACGTCGTCGGCCTGCTCGACCTCGACCATCAGGTGCACGATGCCGCTGGACGTCGGCATCGGCAGGAAGGCCAACGAGTGGTGACGCGGGTTACAGCCGAAGAAACGCAGCCAGGCTGGCGGCCCGTCGGCGGGCCGCCCTACCATCTGTGGCGGTAGCCGCATCGAGTCACGCAGCCGAAAGCCGAGCACGTCTCGGTAGAAATGCAACGCCTCAGCATCGTCGCGGGTGGACAGCACCACATGGCCCATACCCTGCTCACCGGTGACGAACCTGTGCCCATACGGGCTGACCACTCGGCGGTGTTCCAGCGCGGTACCGTGGAAGACCTCCAGGCAATTGCCGGAAGGGTCGGCAAACCGGATCATCTCGTCCACCCGGCGATCGGCCAGCTCGGCGGCGGTGGCCTCTTTGTACGGCGTGCCCTCCAAATCCAGGCGGTTCCGGATTTCCTGCAGGCCTTCGGCATTCGCGCATTCCCAACCGGCCTCCAACAGCCTGTCGTGCTCACCGGGCACGACCACCAGCCGGGCCGGAAAGTCATCCATCCGCAGATACAGGGCCCCTTCTGGGGCCCCTTTGCCCTCGACCATGCCCAGGACCTTCAGTCCATACTCCCGCCAGGCAGCCATGTCAGTGGCCTCGATGCGCAGATAGCCCAGCGACCGGATGCTCATCTGCCACCTCCCAGAAATTCAATCGTCAGCTTGTTGAACTCGTCGAACTTCTCCACCTGCACCCAATGCCCACACTGCCCGAATACGTGCAGCTGCGCACGCGGAATCGTTTTCAACGCAACCAGCGCGCCGTCCAGCGGGTTGACCCGGTCCTCACGACCCCAGATCAGCAACACCGGCTGGCGCAGCCGATACACCTCGCGCCACATCATGCCGGCCTCGAAGTCGGCTCCGGCGAACGACTTTCCCATCGCCCGTGTTGCCGTCAACGACTCCGGGGTGCTGGCCAGCGCAAACCGCTGATCCACCAACTCGGGGGTGATCAGGTTCTTGTCGTAGACCATGACCCGCAGGAACGCCTCGAGGTTCTCCCGGGTGGGCGCAACGGAGAACTTCGACAGCCGTTTGACTCCCTCGGTCGGGTCGGGCGCAAACAGGTTGATACTCAGGCCCCCCGGGCCCATCAGCACTAACCGTCCTGCCCGGGCCGGGTAGTCCAGCGCAAACCGGACCGCGGTTCCCCCGCCCAACGAGTTGCCCACCAGCGGTACCCGCCCCAGCCCCAGCTGATCGAAGAGCCCCTTCAGCGCCATCGCGGCATAGCGATTGAACTGGCCGTGCTCGGCCCGCTTGTCGGAATGGCCGTAACCGGGCTGGTCGACGGCCAGCACATGAAAGTGCCGCGCCAGCACCGCGATATTACGCGAGAAGTTCGTCCAGCTCGCCGCGCCGGGCCCACCGCCGTGCAGTAGCACCACCGTCTGGTCGTTGCCCACGCCGGCCTCGTGGTAGTGCAGTTTCAGCGGCCCGTCGACGTCCACTTCCGCAAAGCGCGAGGTGGATTCGAACGTCAATTCCTCGGTAGCTGTCATTTCGCCTAGACCAGCTAGACCATGGTGTCGCCGGGCGGCAACCCGAACTCGTGGTTTCCAAAGATCACGTATGCCCGCTCGGGGTCGTTGGCGGCGTGCACCCGACCGGCGTGCGCGTCGCGCCAGAACCGTTGAATCGGAGCCTCATTGGACAACGCGGTGGCACCGGACGCCTCGAACAGCCGGTCGATCGAGGCGATTGAGCGACCGGTGGCGCGCACCTGGTCGCGGCGCGCACGGGCGCGCAGTTCGAACGGAATCTCCTTGCCGGCAGCCAGCAGCGCGTATTCGTCGCTCACATTACCGATCAGTTGGCGCCACGCGGCGTCGATGTCGCTGGCCGCCTCGGCGATACGGACCTTGGCAAACGGGTCGTCTTTGGCCTTTTCCCCGGCGAACGCCGCGCGCACCCGCTTGCCCTGGTGCTCGACGTGCGCGGCGTAGGCACCGTAGGCCATGCCGACAATCGGCGCCGAAATCGTAGTGGGATGCATTGTGCCCCATGGCATTTTATAGACAGGTGCGCTGTTGGTCGCCAGCCCTCCCGCGGTGTGGTCGTTCATCGCCTTGTACGACAAGAACCGGTGCCGGGGCACAAAGACATCCTTGACCACCAGGGTGTTGCTGCCGGTACCACGTAAGCCGACCACGTACCACACGTCCTTGATCTCGTATTCGCTGCGCGGGATCAGGAAACTGCCGAAGTCCACCGGCCGGCCGTCCTTGATGACCGGGCCGCCGACGAACGTCCAGCTGGCATGGTCGCAGCCCGAGGACCAGTTCCACGACCCGTTGACCAGGTAGCCACCGTCGACCACCACGCCCGCCCCCATCGGTGCGTACGAGGACGAGATCCGCGTACTCGGGTCCTCGCCCCAGACCTCCTCTTGGGCCCGTTGGTCGAACAGCGCCAGATGCCAGTTGTGCACGCCGACGATTGAGCTCACCCACCCGGTGGAACCACACACGCTCGCCAGTCGACGCGTCGCCTCGAAGAACAGCGCAGGGTCGCACTGCAGTCCGCCCCACTGCTGCGGCTGCAACAGGGTGAAGAAGCCGACGTCGTCGAGCGCCTTGACGGTCTCGTCGGGCAGCCGCCGCAGATCCTCCGTGGCCTGGGCGCGATCCCGAATCTCCGGCAGCAGATCATCGATGGCAGCCAAGACAGACTGAGCATCACGCTGTTGAATGGACGTCACTTACTTTTGCCTCTCCGGGTTGCGAACTTAGAGAAAGACTAGAACACGTTCCGATTTGTGTCGAGCTAGGTATTCCTGCGGCAGGTAGCGATACCAAATGGGTTTTCTGTAACATGTTCTAGTTATGACGGAAGAGAGGACGGGTCTTGACCGAGGCAATTGGAGACGAGCCACTCGGCGACCACGTCCTTGAACTGCAGATCGCCGAGGTCGTCGACGAAACCGACGAGGCGCGATCGCTGGTCTTCGCGGTGCCCGACGGATCGGACGACCCGGAGATCCCCCCTCGGCGCCTGCGTTACGCCCCCGGCCAATTCTTGACGCTGCGCGTGCCCAGCGAGCGTACCGGTTCGGTGGCGCGCTGCTACTCGTTGTGCAGTTCGCCCTACACCGACGACGCCTTGGCGGTCACGGTCAAACGAACCGCCGACGGGTACGCCTCCAACTGGTTGTGCGATCACGCGCAGGTGGGCATGCGCATCCACGTGCTGGCCCCGTCGGGCAACTTCGTCCCCACAACCCTCGACGCCGATTTCCTCCTGCTGGCAGCGGGTAGCGGCATCACCCCGATCATGTCGATCTGCAAATCGGCGCTTGCCGAGGGCGGTGGACAGGTGACGCTGCTCTACGCCAACCGCGACGACCGCTCGGTCATCTTCGGAGACGCGCTGCGCGAGTTGGCGGCGAAGTATCCCGACCGGCTCACGGTGCTGCACTGGCTAGAGTCGCTGCAGGGGCTGCCGAGCGCGAGCGCGCTGGCCAAGCTCGTCGCGCCCTACACCGACCGGCCGGTGTTCATCTGTGGACCCGGCCCGTTCATGCAGGCGGCCCGGGACGCCCTGGCGGCGCTGAAAGTGCCCGCCCAACAGGTGCACATCGAGGTGTTCAAGTCGCTGGAATCGGATCCGTTCGCGGCCGTCAAGGTCGACGACAGCGGTGACGAGGCGCCGGCGACCGCGGTGGTGGAACTCGACGGCCAAACCCACACCGTCTCCTGGCCGCGCACCGCCAAGCTGCTCGACGTGCTGCTGGCCGCGGGCCTGGACGCGCCGTTCTCCTGCCGGGAAGGCCACTGCGGTGCGTGTGCGTGCACCCTGCGCGCCGGCAAAGTGAATATGGGAGTCAACGACGTGCTCGAGCAGCAGGATCTCGATGAGGGACTGATTTTGGCCTGTCAATCTCGCCCGGAATCTGATTCGGTGGAAGTGACCTACGACGAGTAGTCCCGGAAGGGAGCGAGATGACGCGGCTGATACCGGGTTGCACGCTCGTCGGGCTGATGCTGACGTTACTGCCCGCGCCCACCTCGGCGGCCGGGAGCAACACCGCCACCACCCTGTTCCCGGTCGACGAGGTCACCCAGCTGGAGACGCACACCTTCCTCGATTGCCACCCCAACGGCAGCTGCGACTTCGTCGCTGGAGCAAATCTGCGCACACCCGACGGCCCGACGGGCTTTCCGCCCGGGCTGTGGGCGCGCCAAACCACCGAGATCCGTTCGACGAACCGGTTGGCCTATCTGGACGCGCACGCCACCAGCCAGTTCGAACGGGTAATGAAGGCGGGCGGATCCGACGTGATCACCACCGTCTACTTCGGCGAGGGTCCGCCGGACAAATACCAGACCACCGGGGTCATCGACTCGACCAATTGGTCGACCGGTCAACCGATGACCGACGTCAACGTCATCGTGTGTACACACATGCAGGTGGTCTACCCGGGGGTCAACCTCACCTCGCCCAGCACCTGCGCGCAAGCCAACTTTTCCTAGCTAGGACTCGTCCTGGTACTCGCTGAGCCGGTAAATCAACGCGGCAGACCCAGCAGCCGTTCGGCGGCCACCGTCAACAGGATCTGCTCGGTACCGCCGGCTATCGTCAGGCACCGGGTGTTGAGGAAGTCGTACACCGCGCGGTTCTCGACGAGCCCGCCCCCGTCGGACACCTCCATCAGGTATTCGGCCAGCGCCTGTCGGTAGCGCACGCCGATCAGTTTGCGGACGCTGGATTGCGCCCCCGGATCCTGGCCGCCGACGGCCAACTCGGCGATCCGCCGGTCCAACAGCGCACCGGCCTGAGCCAGCAGGATCAGCCTGCCCAGCCGATCTTGCTGCGCGACATCGAGTTCCATGTCACCCAAGACCTTGAGCAGCTCTTCCATTGGGTTGCCCAGCGCGGTCCCGGTGGCCATCGCGACCCGCTCGTTGGCTAGCGTGGTGCGCGCCAGCCGCCAGCCGTCGTTCACGGCGCCGACGACCATCTCGTCGGGGACGAACACATTGTCCAGGAAGACCTCGTTGAACAGCGAGTCGCCGGTGATCTCGCGCAGCGGTCGGATCTCAATTCCCGGTGTGGTCATGTCCACCAGGAAGTAGGTAATGCCCTTGTGCTTCGGAGCATCCGGGTCGGTGCGCGCCAGGCACACCCCCCACCGAGCCTTGTGAGCCGCCGACGTCCACACCTTCTGTCCGGTGAGCAGCCAGCCGCCGTCAGCCCGCACCGCCTTGGTACGCAGCGACGCCAGGTCCGAACCGGCCCCCGGCTCGGAAAATAGCTGACACCAAAGGAATTCACCGCGCATGGTGGCCGGGACGAAACGTTCGATCTGTTCCGGCGTGCCGTGTTCAAGGATGGTCGGCGCCGCCCACCAGCCGATCACCAGGTCCGGGCGCTCAACCTTGGCCGCGGCCAGTTCCTGATCGATCAGCAGTTGCTCGGCCGGGGACGCGCCGCGCCCGTACGGCGCCGGCCAGTGCGGCGCCAGCAGGCCGGTGTCCGCCAGCGCCACCTGACGTTTCTCCTCGGGCAACGCGGCCACCTCGGCGACCGCCGCCGCGATCTCCGGTCGCAGGCCGGCCACCTCGGCCAGGTCGACGCCCAAGCGACGACGGACACCGGCCTGGGTCAGCGCCGTAACCCGACGCAGCCAGCGCCCGGATCCACCGAGGAACCCACCGATTCCGTGGGCCCGGCGCAGATACAAATGCGCGTCGTGCTCCCAGGTGCAGCCGATACCACCGAGCACCTGGATACAGTCCTTGGCGTTGGCTTTGGCGGCGTCGATGCCGATGCTCGCGGCCACCGCCGCGGCGATCGAAAGTTGGGTGCCATCGGAATCGGCTGCGGCGCGGGCCGCATCGGCGGCGGCCACATCGGCCTGCTCGGCACGGCACAACATCTGAGCACACAGGTGCTTGACAGCCTGGAAGCTGCCGATCGGCTTGCCGAATTGCTCCCGCACCTTGGCGTAGGCAACCGCGGTATCGAGCGTCCATCGAGCCACCCCGGCCGCCTCGGCCGCCAGCACGGTAGCGGCCAGGTCTTCCACCCGCTCCCCCGACACCTCCAGAACGGTGACCGGTGCCGATGTCAGCACCATCCGGGCCAGCGGCAGCGAAAAGTCGGTGGCCCGCAGCGGCTCCACTACGACCTCGTCGCAAGCAGTGTCCACCAGCAGCCAATTCCCGTCGGCCGGCAACAGCACGACGCCGCCGGGCGCGCCACCAAGCACTCGGCCGACGGTGCCCGACGCGGTCGACGTCTTCGGGTCGACCTGCACGCCACCGTCGATAGCCACCCCGGCGAACCGTTCACCCGACGCTAGCGCGCTGCGCAGCTTGGGATCGGAGACAACCAAAGTGGCCACCGCGGTGGTCGCGACCGGCCCCGGTACCAACGCCCTGGCCGCCTCGTCGACCATCGCACACAGGTCCTCGATGCTGCCGCCAGCTCCGCCACAATCCTCTGGGACGGCGACACCGAAGAGGCCCAGGCCCGCCAGCCCGGCGAACACCGGCCGCCATGCGTCCGCATTTCCTTCTTCGAAGCCGTATTCCATGTCGCGGACCGCCGCAGTCGCGGCCGCACCTGAGGCCGCGGTGCGGGCCCAGCCGCGCACCAACTCACGAGCCGCGGATTGTTCGTCGGTGACGGTCGCTACCACCTGCAGACCTCCGCGTCGACAATTTCACATAGCAATGGAGCGTTCTTGCCCACTAGAACGTGTTCTAATAGTGCTAACGATCAACCGTCAAGTCGAAGGCAATAACTCCAGCACATGTCGTCGTCTCGGCTGTCGGGAGGTGGGAAATCTACACACAGCATGCGTATCGTTTGCAAACGAACCGCCCGGAAGAGGAGCTGCCCGCTACATGTCGTCAGCGAACACGAACACCAGTAGCGCTCCCGACGCACCACCTCGCGCGGTCATGAAAGTGGCGGTACTTGCCGAGTCCGAGCTCGGATCGGAGGCACAGCGGGAGCGCCGCAAGCGCATCTTGGACGCCACCATGGCTATCGCGTCCAAAGGCGGCTATGAGGCGGTGCAGATGCGCGCCGTCGCCGACCGCGCCGACGTCGCGGTTGGCACGCTGTACCGGTACTTCCCGTCGAAGGTGCATCTGCTGGTGTCGGCGCTGGGTCGGGAATTCAGCCGCATCGACGCGAAAACCGACCGCTCCGCGGTCGCCGGGGCCACCCCCTTCCAGCGGCTGAACTTTATGGTCGGCAAGCTCAACCGCGCGATGCAACGCAATCCGCTACTCACCGAGGCCATGACACGTGCCTACGTGTTCGCCGACGCCTCGGCGGCCAGCGAGGTCGACCAGGTCGAAAAGCTCATCGACAGTATGTTCGCGCGTGCAATGGCCAACGGCGAACCAACCGAGGACCAGTACCACATAGCGCGGGTGATCTCGGACGTGTGGTTGTCGAACCTGCTCGCGTGGCTTACCCGACGAGCCTCGGCTACCGACGTCAGCAAGCGGCTGGACCTGGCCGTGCGGCTGCTGATCGGCGATCAAGACAGCGCCTAGAAGACTTACGCCGGCGGACCCGCGGTGCGGCCCCGGACCAGCTCGGTATCGAGCACCTCGATGACGGGCAGTCCGGACCGCGGCGGCTTCAGCAATAGCTCGCCCGCCCGGTGCCCCTTGTGCAGACTCGGCTGCGCGACCGTGGTCAGCCCCCGGCTCAGCGCCTCTGGCACTCCGTCAAACCCTGTGACGGTCATCTGCCCGGGCACGTAAATCCCGTGCGCCCGAAGGTAATCCATAGCTGAGAGCGCCAAGATGTCCGCTGTGCACATCAGCGCGGTCAGCCGCGGATTGGCCTGCAGAGCCACCTTGGCGGCAGTGCCGCCGGACGTCGGCAAATGCTCGTAGCTTTCCACCACGGTCAGCGAGTCCGGGTCGACGCCGGCGGCCGTCATCGCCTCCCATACGCCGACGATGCGTTCGCGCTGTACGTCGAAGGTCGGCGACCGCAGCCGCTCGGCGTCCACCAAGTCTTGCCGCCGATCCCGTCCCAGCCGCATGGTCAGCAGGCCGAGCTCGCGATGCCCCAACCCGAGTACGTAGCCGGCAAGCTCACGCATCGCCGCCCGGTCGTCGATGCCGACCCGGGACACTCCGGAGAGGTCTTTGGGCTGGTCGACCACCACCACCGGCAGCCGCCGCTGCAGCACGACCTGCAGGTAGGGATCGTCGTCGCCTACCGAATACACCACGAAGCCGTCCACCCCAGCGCCGAGCACGGCAGCTGTGCCGTCCGCAAGGCTCCGACTGGAGCCGACGGAAACCAGCTGCAGGCCCTGCCCCAGCTCTTCGCACGACTGCGCCACTCCCGCAACAAAATCCCGCGCGGCCGGGTCGCTGAAGAAATAGGTCAGCGGTTCGGCCATCACCAAACCGACCGCACCGGCTTTGCGGGTCCGCAACGATCGCGCCACCGGATCCGGTCCGGCATAGCCCAGTCGCTTGGCCGTGGCAAGCACTCGTTCACGTAGATCGGCGGAGAGCTGATCCGGTCGGTTAAAAGCATTCGAGACAGTGGTGCGGGACACCTTGAGCTCGGCTGCTAACGACGCCAGAGTCGCCCGCCTCCGCGGTGTGGGACTCACGTTCGGTGAGGGTACAGCGGACCCTCGAGCACGCAATATCGTGGGCCGGCTGGCAACCGTCGGTTTCGACGTTGGTGACGACCCCTCGTTCATGAATCGTTCTTGAGCTCCCCGTTTTGCTGGATGCCCAGGCACCGCCGGTACTGCTGCGCTTAAGCTTGTCGCACATGGTGCCGGCAGGGAGGAACAGTGGGCAAGCAGCTAGCCGCGCTCGCCGCGCTGGTCGGTGCGTGCATGCTCGCAGCCGGATGCACCAACGTGGTCGACGGGACCGCCGTGGCTGCCGACAAATCCGGACCACTGCATCAGGATCCGATACCGGTTTCAGCGCTTGAAGGGCTGCTTCTCGACTTGAGCCAGATCAATGCCGCGCTGGGTGCGACATCGATGAAGGTGTGGTTCAACGCCAAGGCAATGTGGGACTGGAGCAAGAGCGTGGCCGACAAGAATTGCCTGGCTATCGACGGTCCAGCACAGGAAAAGGTCTATGCCGGCACCGGGTGGACCGCTATGCGCGGCCAACGGCTGGATGACAGCATCGATGACTCCAAGAAACGCGACCACTACGCCATTCAAGCGGTCGTCGGCTTCCCGACCGCACATGATGCCGAGGAGTTCTACAGCTCCTCGGTGCAAAGCTGGAGCAGCTGCTCGAACCGCCGGTTTGTCGAAGTCACCCCCGGACAGGACGACGCCGCCTGGACTGTGGCTGACGTTGTCAACGACAACGGCATGCTCAGTAGCTCGCAGGTTCAGGAAGGCGGCGACGGATGGACCTGCCAGCGTGCCCTGACTGCGCGCAACAACGTCACTATCGACATTGTCACGTGCGCCTATAGCCAACCGGATTTGGTGGCGATTGGCATCGCTAACCAAATCGCGGCCAAGGTTGCTAAGCAGTAGGCATGGCCGACGGTCCCCTTGCCATCACGGCTAAATCGGTTTACATACATGGCTATTCGGTAGATACGGCAGAGATTCCAACAGCTGTGCGTGGCCACCCGAATGCCGCGGGAACCGCGATCAAGGACCGCCGCTGATGCGGCCGAAACTTGGGCGTCCCAATATCGCGCGGTATTCCAACAGGTTTAGCGTGCCTACCGCCAGATCCGATGCTCCGTTGTCGGTGACCTGGATGGGCGTTGCGACGCTGCTGGTCGACGACGGATCGTCGGCCCTGATGACTGATGGCTACTTTTCCCGGCCCGGCCTGGCACGGGTGGCGGCGGGTAAAGTGTCGCCGTCAGCGGAGCGGGTCGACGGTTGCCTTGCCCGGGCCAATGTCTCCCGGCTGACGGCCGTTATCCCGGTGCACACTCACATCGACCACGCGATGGATTCCGCGCTGGTCGCCGACCGTACCGGAGCCCAGCTGGTCGGGGGGGAGTCGGCGGCCAATGTCGGGCGCGGATACGGGTTGCCTGAGGAGTCTCTTGTCGTCGCCGTCCCAGGTGAACCAATCCAGTTGGGCGCCTTCGACGTGACGTTGGTGGAGTCGCATCACTGCCCACCCGACCGGTTTCCCGGTGTGATCAGCGCACCACTGACACCGCCGGTGAAGGCGTCGGCCTACCGCTGCGGTGAGGCGTGGTCGACGCTGGTGCACCACCGGCCATCGGGGCGCCGGCTGTTAATCCAGGACAGCGCCGGTTTCGTCAGCGGCGCACTGGCCGGTTACCGCGCCGATGCCGCCTACCTCAGTGTCGGCCAGCTCGGCCTGCAACCGCCGTCATACCTGCTCGAATACTGGACCGAGACCGTGCGCACGGTGGGCGTCCGCCGCGTGATTCTCATCCACTGGGACGACTTTTTTCGGCCGCTGTCAAAGCCGTTGCGGGCCTTGCCATATGCGGCCGACGACCTAGACCTGTCGATCCGCATCCTCGACGAGCTGGCCGCCCAGGACGGCGTCGCGCTGCAGATGCCGACGGTGTGGCGCCGCGAGGATCCCTGGATGTGAAGCGCTCTAGCCCTTGACACTTGCTGTTGCGCTGATACTGCTTGCCGTGGTCCTGGGGTTCGCGGTTGCCCGCCCACGCGGCTGGCCGGAGGCAGCGGCGGCGGTTCCGGCAGCGGTCATCCTGTTAGCGATCGGGGCGATCTCGCCCCAGCAGGCGATGGCGCAGGTGTCCGGGCTGGCGCGCGTGGTCGCGTTTCTGGGTGCGGTTCTGGTGCTGGCTAAGCTGTGCGACGACGAAGGCCTGTTCGAGGCAGCCGGCGCGGCCATGGCTCGAGCGAGCGCGGAGTCGCACCGACTGCTACGGCAGGTGTTCGCCGTCTCGGCCGCCATCACCGCGGCGCTCTGCCTGGACGCCACCGTGGTGCTGTTGACCCCGGTGGTGCTGGCGACGGTCCGCCGGCTGCGGACCCCGGTGCGCCCCTATGCCTACGCCACCGCCCACCTAGCCAACGCCGCTTCGCTGCTGCTTCCGGTGTCGAATCTGACCAACCTGCTCGCCTACCACGGTGCCGGCATCTCGTTCACCAAGTTCACGCTGCTGATGGCATTGCCTTGGCTGTCCGCCGTGGCCGCGGTCTATGTGGTCTTCCGCTGGTTTTTCGCCCGGGATCTACGCGTGGTGCCGGAGCGGCAGCAACTCAAGCCGGCGCCGCGCCTGCCAATGTTCGTGCTGGTGGTGGTGGCGCTGACACTCGGGGGCTTCGCCGTCGCCGAGTCGGTGGGACTGGCCCCAACGTGGGCGGCGCTGGCTGGCGCCGCAGTGTTGGCGCTGCGAAGTCTGCGGCGTGGACACACTTCGGTGCTGCGGATCGCGCGCGCCGTCAACGTGTCGTTCCTGGTCTTTGTGTTGGCCCTGGGTGTCGTGGTGCACGCGGTCATGCTCAACGGCATGGCCGCCAGGATGTCCGCCGTGCTGCCGACCGGGTCCGGGTTGCCCGCGCTGCTCGGCATCGCCGCGCTGGCCGCCGTGCTGGCCAACGTGGTCAACAACCTGCCCGCGACTCTGGTGTTAGTGCCGCTGGTGGCGGCCGGCGGGCCGGCGGCCGTGCTGGCCGTGCTACTCGGGGTCAACATCGGACCCAACCTGACCTATGCCGGTTCGCTGTCTAACCTGCTGTGGCGGGGCGTGCTGCGCCGGCACAACGTCGACGCCAGCGTCGGCGAGTACACCCGACTGGGACTGTGCACCGTGCCTGCGGCCCTGGCGATGGCGGTGCTCGCGCTGTGGGCCAGCGCCCAGGTTCTGGGGATCTAGCCGCAAGGGCGCGAGCAGACGCAGAATCGCATGATTTGAGCTCAAATCATGCGATTCTGCGTCTGCTCGCGAGGCTCGCGTGGCCGCCGGCGCTGGCGGGCGATCTCGGCGAGCACCACCCCAGCGGCCACCGAGGCGTTCAGTGATTCGGCCTGAGCGGCCATCGGGATGGACACCACCTCGTCACAGTTCTGCCTTACCAACCGGGACAACCCCTTGCCTTCCGACCCAACGACCACCACCAACGAGTCAGTGCCATCTACATCGTCGAGCGCGGTGCCGCCACCGGCGTCCAGTCCGATCACCCGCACTCCACGATCGGCCCAGCCCTTCAGCGTCCTGGTGAGATTGGTGGCCCGGGCCACCGGAATCCGGGCCGCCGCCCCGGCGCTGGTGCGCCACGCCACCGCGGTCACCGACGCAGAACGGCGTTGCGGAATCAGCACCCCATGGCCACCGAACGCGGCCACCGACCGCACGATCGCACCGAGGTTGCGCGGGTCGGAAAGGTTGTCCAAAGCGACCAGCAGCGCAGGCGGTTGGTCGAGGGCGGCGGCCAGCAGGTCATCGGGATGGGCGTAGTTGTACGGTGGCACCTGTAGCGCGATGCCTTGATGGAGGTGGTTGGCGGTCATCCGATCCAGGTCGGCACGTAGCAGCTCGACGATCGCAATCCCTGAATCAGCCGCCCGCGCAACGCATTCAGTCAGTCGCTCGTCGGCCTCGGTACCAAGGGCGACGTATAGCGCGGTGGCCGGAACACCCGCGCGCAGGCATTCCAGCACTGGGTTGCGACCCAACACCGTCTCGGTCTCGTCCGCGCGCTTGACCGGGCGGCGTGGCTGTGCACGTGCCCGCTTGGCGGCGGGATGGTGGGGACGCAGGTGCGCCGGCGGGGTAGGCCCGCGCCCTTCCAGCCCACGGCGTCGCTGACCGCCCGAGCCGACGCCTGCGCCTTTCTTGGTACCGGATTTGCGGACCGCACCCCGCCGCCGAGAGTTACCGGGCATCTACTTGGTGTCACCACCCAGCAGCGACCACTGTGGCCCGTCGGCGGTGTCGGTGACCTCGATGCCGGCTCTCTTCAGCCGACCCCGGATCTCGTCGGCGAGCGCCCAGTTGCGCTGCTCGCGGGCCTTTTCCCGATTCTGTAGTTCAGCCTGGACCAGCACATCGACGGCGGCCAGCGCTGCCGAGGTTTCGTCTCGGGATTCCCAGCGCTGGTCGAGCGGGTCACAGCCCAGGATGCCCATCATCGCCCGAATCGCACTAGCGCTTCGCAAGGCCCCGTCGTGGTCGCCGGCATCGAGTGCCCGGTTGCCTTCCGCCCGCACGTGGTGAATCTCGGCGAGCGCGATCGGAACGGACAGGTCGTCGTCGAGCGCTTCGGCGAACCGTGGGGTCGGATCGCCGGGGCAGACGGCGCCCACCCGGGTGCGAACGCGGTGCAGGAAGTCCTCTAGCCCGACATAGGCTTTCACCGCATCCTGCATAGCGGTCTCGGAGAACTCGAGCATCGACCGGTAGTGCGCGCTGCCCAGGTAATAACGCAGCTCAGCCGGCCGCACCCGCTGCAACATCGCCGGCATGGACAACACGTTGCCCAGCGACTTGCTCATCTTCTCCCCGCCCATCGTCACCCAGCCATTGTGCAGCCAGTAGCGGGCGAACCCATCACCGGCGGCGCGGCTCTGGGCGATTTCGTTCTCATGATGCGGGAAGACTAAATCCATTCCACCGCAATGGATATCGAATTCCGGCCCGAGATAGCTGCGAGCCATTGCCGAGCATTCCAGATGCCAGCCCGGACGCCCGCGGCCCCACGGCGTCGGCCACGACGGTTCACCCGGCTTTTCGCCCTTCCACAAAGTGAAGTCGCGCTGGTCCCGCTTGCCGGCAGCCACACCTTCGCCCTGATGGACGTCATCGATCTTGTGACCGGATAACTGGCCGTACTCCGGGTAGCTCAGAACGTCGAAGTAAACGTCACCGCCACCGGTATACGCGTGGCCGGCCTGGATCAGGCGCTCGATCATCTCGATCATCTGGGTGATATGCCCGGTGGCGCGCGGCTCCGCGGACGGCGGCAAGACGTCCAGAGCGTCGTAGGCCGCGGTGAAGGCACGCTCGTGGGTAGCCGCCCACTCCCACCACGGCCGGCCCGCCGCGGCGGCCTTGGCCAGGATCTTGTCTTCGATGTCGGTCACGTTGCGGATAAACGCGACGTCGTAGCCACGCGCGAGCAACCATCGGCGCAGGATGTCGAAGGCGACCCCGCTGCGGACATGCCCGATATGCGGTAGGCCCTGCACCGTGGCACCGCACAGGTAGATCGAGACGTGTCCAGGTCGCAACGGGACGAAATCCCGCACGACACCGGCGGCAGTGTCGTGTAGCCGCAAGCGAGCCCGATCGGTCACGACGTGCCAGCTTACCTGCCCAATTGCTGCAACCTGCGGCGCGCGCGTCCGGACCAGGAGTGCGCTACCGCAACGAAACCACCAATGCCGTAGCGATTGCGGCCAAGCCCTCGCCGCGGCCAGTGAGGCCCAGCCCGTCGGTGGTGGTAGCCGACACCGACACCGGCGCGTTGAGCAGACGTGACAGCACCGCCTGCGCCTCGAGCCGGCGCCAACCGATCTTCGGTCGGTTGCCGATCACCTGCACCACAGCGTTGCCGACCCGATAGCCATGCCGGGTGATCAGGACGACGACATGGCGCAACATGTCGGCACCACTGACACCCTGCCAACGGGGATCGTCGACGCCGAACACCTCGCCAATGTCGCCTAGCCCCGCGGCCGACAGCACCGCGTCGCACAGCGCATGAACGGCCACGTCACCGTCGGAGTGGCCCGCGCAACCGTCGGCGCTCGGGAACAACAACCCCACCAGCCAGCACGGACGTCCGGGTTCGATCGGATGCACATCGGTCCCCAAACCAACGCGGGGCAGCTGATTCACCCGCGCACTATAGCTTGGGCCAGCAACAGATCCAGTTTGGTGGTGATCTTGAACGCCAGCGGATCGCCGTCGACCACCTGCACCTGGCCGCCGATATGCTCGACCAGCGACGCGTCATCGGTGTACTCGGCGGCTGGAAGGTCTAGGGAGCCGCGCTGATATGACCGCAGCAGCAGGTCGGTAGTGAACCCTTGTGGGGTCTGCACGGCCCGCAGCCCGGCTCGTTCCGGCGTGCCCAGGACCACCCCGTTGGCATCCACGGCCTTGATGGTGTCAGAAAGCGGCAGTACGGGAACGACGGCGGCATAACCGTCCCGCAACGCCTCGACCACCCGGGCGACCAGGGCCGGTGGTGTCAGTGCCCGCGCGGCATCATGCACAAGCACAAACTCCGGCTCCGCGGTCCCGGACAGCACTGTCAGCGCCAGGTTCACGGTGTCAGTGCGATTCGACCCACCCGCCACAATCATCGCCCTGTGGCCGAGGATCTGCCTCGCCTCGTCCGTACGGTCGGCGGGCACGGCCACAACAACGGTGTCAACTACCCCCGAATCCAGCAGGCCATCGACGGCCCGCTCAATGAGAGTCTGCCCGTCGAGCTGGTAAAACGCCTTGGGCAGACCGACGGCCAACCGCTCCCCCGACCCCGCAGCCGGGACGATCGCAACTACTTCGCCCGCTTCCCTGACCACTAGAGCCTCAGGGCGGTCAAGACGCGGCGGCTAAAACCTCGTCAAGGATGGTCTCGGCTTTGGCGTCATCGGTGCTCTCAGCCAACGCCAACTCGCCGACCAGAATCTGCCGGGCCTTGGCCAGCATGCGCTTCTCACCGGCCGACAAGCCACGCTCCTGGTCGCGACGCCACAAATCGCGCACTACCTCGGCCACCTTGTTCACATCGCCGGATGCGAGTTTCTCGAGGTTCGCCTTGTAACGACGTGACCAGTTCGTCGGCTCCTCGGTGTGCGGGGCACGCAACACCTGGAAAACCTTGTCCAGGCCTTCCTGCCCGACGACATCGCGAACACCGACGTATTCGGCGTTTTCAGCGGGAACTCGTACTGTCAGGTCGCCCTGCGCAACTTTCAAGACGAGATACTCTTTTTGTTCCCCTTTGATGGTCCGGGTTTCGATCGCCTCGACTAACGCAGCACCGTGGTGTGGATAGACAACGGTGTCTCCGACCTTGAAAATCATCTGATTTGAGCCCCTTTCGTTACTCCATGCTAACACGGGGCCCTAACGGGCGCCGAACAACGGTGCAGGTCAGGGGCATAGCGCGGGAAGATTGGGGGTTGACAGACGGGCCTAGAAGTGCATCGCCGAATCTGGGACGCCCCTGAGAACGGGGTGCCCGGGCTACCGCGCCGGTCCGGTCGACGCCGCGGTCCCCACCGCTACCGTCGGCGGCACCTAACTACTACTGTGCATAGTCGAGCCGCAGGCACCATGCCGCGCCAAGGCCGAGCAGGAGGCATCCGAGTGAACCGCTGCAACATCCGCCTGCGTCTTGCCGGGATGACCACCTGGGTGGCGAGCATCGCCCTGCTGGCCGCCGCACTGAGCGGTTGCGGGGCCGGTCAGATCTCCCAGACAGCGAACCAGAAGCCGGCCGTCAACGGCAATCGGCTCACCATCAACAACGTGTTGCTGCGCGACATCCGCATCCAGGCCGTCCAAACCAGCGATTTCATCCAGCCAGGCAAAGCGGTGGATCTGGTGCTGGTAGCCGTCAACCAATCACCCGACGTTTCGGACCGGCTGGTGGGCATCACCAGTGATATCGGCTCGGTGACGGTGGCCGGCGACGCTCGACTGCCCGCATCCGGGATGCTTTTTGTCGGGACGCCGGACGGCCAGATCGTGGCGCCGGGGCCCTTGCCATCCAATCAAGCGGCCAAGGCGACCGTTAACTTGACCAAGCCGATCGCAAACGGCCTCACCTACAACTTCACCTTCAAGTTCGAGAAGGCCGGTCAGGGCAGCGTAATGGTGCCGATCTCGGCCGGATTGGCTACGCCGCACGAATAGGCGCCGCATCGTCGCCAGACGAGCGACTCGCTCGGGTTGTCACACCCCCCCGATACGGTCACGGCGTGGCCAACGCTCGTTCGCAGTACCGCTGTTCGGAATGCCGCCATGTCAGCGCGAAGTGGGTGGGACGCTGCCTGGAGTGCGGCCGCTGGGGCACCGTAGACGAGGTGGCGGTGCTCAGTGCCGTCGGTGGCACCAGGCGCCGTTCGGTGGCGCCGGCGTCGGGCGCCGTTCCGATCAGTGCCGTCGACGCGCATCGGACCCGACCCTGCCCAACCGGCATCGACGAACTGGACCGGGTGCTAGGTGGCGGTATCGTTCCCGGTTCGGTGACACTGCTGGCCGGCGATCCCGGAGTGGGTAAGTCGACGCTGTTGCTCGAGGTCGCGCACCGCTGGGCCCAGTCCGGACGGCGCGCCCTCTATGTCTCTGGTGAGGAATCCGCCGGTCAGATCCGGCTGCGTGCCGACCGGATCGGCTGCGGCACGGAGGTCGAGGAGATCTACCTCGCCGCACAATCCGACGTGCACACCGTGCTCGACCAGATCGAGACGGTGCAGCCGGCACTGGTCATCGTCGACTCGGTGCAGACCATGTCCACCAGCGAGGCCGACGGCGTCACCGGCGGGGTCACGCAGGTCCGTGCGGTTACGGCTGCCCTGACCGCTGCCGCCAAGGCCAACGAGGTCGCATTGATTCTCGTCGGCCACGTCACGAAGGACGGGGCCATAGCCGGACCGCGTTCGCTAGAGCACCTCGTCGACGTTGTGCTGCATTTTGAAGGGGACCGCAACGGTGCGCTGCGGATGGTCCGCGGGGTCAAGAACCGATTCGGCGCCGCCGATGAAGTCGGATGTTTCCTCCTGCACGACAACGGAATTGACGGTATCGTCGACCCGTCGAACCTGTTCCTGGACCAGCGGCCGACACCCGTCGCCGGTACCGCGATCACCGTGACGCTGGACGGAAAACGGCCGCTCGTCGGGGAAGTCCAGGCATTGCTGGCCACACCGTGCGGCGGCTCGCCGAGGCGGGCCGTCAGCGGGATCCACCAGGCCCGCGCTGCGATGATCGCTGCTGTGCTGGAAAAGCACGCACGGCTGGCGATCGCCGTTAACGACATCTACCTGTCCACCGTGGGCGGCATGCGGTTGACCGAGCCGTCGGCGGATCTGGCGGTCGCCATCGCGCTCGCCTCGGCCTATGCAAATCTGCCGCTGCCCACCACTGCCGTCATGATCGGCGAGGTAGGTCTGGCCGGCGACATCCGGCGGGTCAACGGGATGGCGCGGCGCCTTAGCGAAGCCGCCCGCCAAGGGTTCACCATCGCCTTGGTCCCGCCCAGTGACGATCCGGTGCCGCCCGGTATGCACGCGCTGCGCGCATCCACCATCGTCGCGGCGCTGCAGTACATGGTCGACATTGCCGACCACCGCGGCACCACCCTCGCAACCCCGCCCTCACATTCCGGGACTGGACACGTCCCACTAGGGCGCGGTACATAGCAGAATGCACGCTGTGACTCGTCCGACCCTGCGTGAGGCTGTCGCCCGCCTAGCCCCGGGCACTGGGCTGCGGGACGGCCTGGAGCGTATCCTGCGCGGCCGCACTGGTGCCCTGATCGTGCTGGGCCATGACGAGAATGTCGAGGCCATCTGCGATGGTGGCTTCTCCCTCGATGTCCGCTATGCAGCAACCCGGCTACGCGAGCTGTGCAAGATGGACGGCGCCGTGGTGCTGTCCACCGACGGCAGCCGCATCGTGCGGGCCAACGTGCAACTGGTACCGGATCCGTCGATCCCCACCGACGAATCGGGGACCCGGCACCGCTCGGCCGAGCGGGCCGCGATCCAGACCGGTTACCCGGTGATCTCAGTGAGCCACTCGATGAACATCGTGACCGTCTACGTCCGCGGGGAACGTCACGTATTGACCGACTCGGCAACCATCCTGTCGCGGGCCAACCAGGCCATCGCAACCCTGGAGCGGTACAAAACCAGGCTCGACGAGGTCAGCCGGCAACTGTCCAGGGCAGAAATCGAGGACTTCGTCACGCTGCGCGATGTGATGACGGTGGTGCAACGCCTCGAGCTGGTCCGGCGAATCGGGCTGGTGATCGACTACGACGTGGTCGAACTCGGCACTGATGGTCGTCAGCTGCGGCTGCAGCTCGACGAGTTGCTCGGCGGCAACGACACCGCCCGGGAATTGATCGTGCGCGATTACCACGCCAACCCGGAACCACCGTCCACGGGGCAAATCAATGCCACCCTGGACGAACTGGACGCCCTGTCGGACGGCGACCTCCTCGATTTCACCGCGCTGGCAAAGGTTTTCGGATATCCGACGACCACGGAAGCGCAGGATTCGGCGCTGAGCCCGCGTGGCTACCGCGCGATGGCCGGTATCCCCCGGCTCCAGTTCGCCCATGCCGACCTGCTGGTCCGGGCGTTCGGAACGTTGCAGGGTCTGCTGGCGGCCAGCGCCGGCGATCTGCAATCAGTGGACGGCATCGGCGCCATGTGGGCCCGTCATGTGCGCGAGGGGTTGTCACAGCTGGCGGAATCGACCATCAGCGATCAATAATTATCCGCCTTGCGCGGGAGACTCCGGCGGAGGCGCCTGCGCTGGACCCGGAGCGGGTACCGGCCCGGGCGGCGGCGGCGGCTGATTCAGGATGAACGGAACCGGCAGCGAGCGCAGATTGCCCAGTTGTACCACGAGATTGTAGGTGCCCGGCCCGATCGCCGGCCGCGGCAATGGGCAGCGCGGCGCCGATCCCATCCCGGTCCAGGTCACCGCGGTCGTTACCTGCTCACCGGGGGAAAACGTCTTGACCAGCGTCTCATTCGAGGGCGCGCAGTCCAGGTTGGACCACAACCGCTTGTTGTCCAGCGAGTAAACGTAGGCGGCCAACACCGCGGCCCCAACGTCGCGTTTACAGGACACCAGGCCGATGTTGGTGACCACCATGGTGAACTTCGGCTGGTCGCCGACGTAGTACTGCGGCGCGTTGGTCAAACCTTTGACGGCCAGCGTCGAATCGGGGCAATCGTCCCCTTCCTTGAGCACCGGCGGCGGCTGCACCGCGGCGGTGGGCGTGGGTGTCTCGGGGTTTTGGCCCTGCGGCGGGGCCGCGGCGGCGTTACCTTCGGTTTGCCCGGCCGGCTGGGGTGCTTGGGGTGCCGGCGAGCCCGGATGGCTCTGGGCGGAGGCCGGCTTGTCGGCGCTGACCGGTTTGGCACCGGCGCTGCTGTCGACGAAGGCGATGACGATGGCCACCGCGATCCCGACTACGACGACCGCGATGCCCAGGGCCAGCCCCCTGCGCCGCCAGTAGATCTCGGTAGGTAGCGGGCCACGCGGTTCCAGATCCAGCACGATTACACCGTAGGGCCAGGTCACGCAAACGCGCTTGACCCGCCTCGGCGTGTCGCCGGCTTCGCTGGCCGACGCCGTGTTAACGGTGGCCTGTTATCGGGCGGTAACTCAGACCTCCTCGCCGATGTTGCCGATGTGGTCGCGCAGTACAGCCCGCCCATCGTCGAGTTGATAGGTGACGCCCACGATCGCCAGGCTGCCCCCTGCGATTCGTTCTGAGATGGCCGATGAACGCGCCATGAGGATCGCCACCGTCTCGTGTACATGTCGTTGCTCGAACTCGTCGACACGACTCAGACCGTCACGGCGGCCGAGCAGGACCGACGGCGCAACCCTTTCCACGACGTCTCGCACGTAGCCGCCTGGCAGGGTGCCGTCGTTGATCGCGGCCAAAGCGGCGTTCACGGCGCCGCAGCTGTCGTGGCCGAGGACGACGATGAGCGGCACATTGAGCACGGTCACCGCGTACTCTATGGAGCCCAGCACGGCCGAGTCGATGACATGCCCGGCGGTGCGGACCACGAACATGTCGCCCAGGCCTTGGTCGAAGATGATCTCAGCGGCCACTCGGCTGTCCGCGCAGCCGAAGATCACCGCCGTGGGCTTCTGCCCGGCGGCCAAGCCGGCTCGGTGGTCGACGCTCTGACTGGGATGCTGGGGCCGGCCGGCGACGAATCGCTCGTTACCCTCTTTGAGTGCTTTCCACGCGGCTACCGGATTGGTGTTGGGCATGCCTCACATACTGCCGGAACCGTCGGTGACCGGCCCGCGACACATATCAGATACCAATCTTCTCGCTTGGTATCAGCGATCGCACCGGGATCTGCCCTGGCGAGAGCCCGGTGTCAGCCCGTGGCAGATCCTGGTCAGCGAGTTCATGCTGCAGCAGACGCCGGCCGCCCGGGTGCTGGCGATCTGGCCGGACTGGGTGCGGCGGTGGCCCACGCCGTCGGCCACCGCCACGGCCAGCACCGCCGATGTGTTACGCGCCTGGGGCAAGCTGGGCTATCCCAGGCGAGCCAAGCGCTTACACGAGTGCGCCACCGTCATCGCCCGCGACCACAATGACGTGGTGCCCGACGATATCGAGATCCTGGTCACCCTGCCGGGCGTCGGGAGCTACACCGCGCGCGCGGTGGCGTGTTTCGCTTACCGCCAGCGGGTGCCGGTGGTGGACACCAATGTGCGGCGCGTGGTGGCCCGCGCCGTTCACGGCCGCGCCGACGCCGGTGCGCCATCGGTGCCGCGCGACCACGCCGACGTCTTGGCGCTGTTGCCGCACCGCGAGACGGCGCCTGAATTTTCGGTCGCGCTGATGGAGTTGGGTGCGACGGTGTGCACCGCCCGCACACCCCGGTGCGGGTTATGCCCGCTGGACTGGTGCGCATGGCGGCATGCCGGTTATCCGCCGTCGGACGGTCCGCCGCGCCGGGGGCAGGCCTACACCGGAACCGACCGCCAAGTCCGCGGACGGTTACTGGATGTGTTGCGCGCCGCGGAGTTTCCCGTCACCCGGGCCGAGTTGGACGTGGCGTGGCTGACCGATACCGCACAGCGTGACCGGGCGCTGGAGTCGCTGCTGGCCGATGCGCTGGTGACCCGGACGGTCGATGGCCGGTTCGCGTTGCCCGGCGAAGGGTTTTAGCCGGGTAGGCCGTCCGCACCGGCGGCGCCGAAACCGCCGGGATCACCGGGGTTGCCCGCGACGACTGTCCCAGCTCCCGCGGCGCCACCCGCGCCGCCAGCGCCGCCGGCACCTCCCTGGCCCCCGGTACCGCCCGCACCGTGGACACCTGGCTGGCTGAACATTCCGGCACCTCCGCCGGCACCTCCGGCACCGCCCTTGCCGCCGTTGCCGCCGGCGCCGCCGGCACCACCGTTGCCGCCGTCACCGCCGACCAGGCCAGAGCCGCCCTTGCCTCCGGCGCCGCCCGAGGCACCCGTGCCGCCGATGCCGCCGGCACCGCCGGCGCCCCCGTTACCGCCGTCGCCGAACAGCAGCCCGCCCTGACCGCCCGCACCCCCGACACCGCCGACACCCCCGGTGCCGGCGGTGTTGGCGCCAGCCCCGCCGGGGCCGCCGTCGCCTCCGCTACCAAAAAAGGTCAGCGTGCCGGTGGCGCCGCCGCCAATGCCACCATTGCCGCCCGCAGCCCCGGTGCCGCCCCGGCCCCCGGCGCCACCGTTGCCGCCGATCCCGTTGCCACCGTTTAGCGCTAGGCCGTTGCCCCCGTTGCCCCCGTCGCCGCCCCGGGCGCCGGCGCCACCGTCACCGCCATTGCCCCCGTTTCCCCCGTAGGCCCAGCCAGTACCGGTATTGACACCGATGCCGCCGGGTGCGCCGTTGCCGCCGGGCGCGCCGGGACCGCCGTCGCCGCCATTGCCTCCGTTGCCCCCCGTCACAGGGCCTTCACTCGTATCGCTGCCGCTGCCGCCTAAACCGCCAGCGCCGCCAGCCCGCCCTGGTACGGCACCCGGGTTGCCGGGCAGCCCTGCGCCACCGCTACCGGCGCCGTTGTTGGCGCCGGGGCTTCCGTTTGCCGCCTGGCTGGTCTGGTTCGGCGGCGGGTTCATCCCGTTGGTTCCGGGGGCACCCACCCCGCCGACGCCGCCGTCGCCGCCGGCGCCGATCAGCCCCGCGTTGCCGCCGGCACCCCCATTGCCGGGCAACCCGCCGATGACCGCGGCCCCGCCCGCCCCGCCCACACCGCCATTGCCGAACGCGCCGGCGGCGCCGCCGGCTCCTCCGTTGCCACTGACGGTCGTTCCCACCCCGCCGAACCCGCCGGCACCGCCGTTGCCGACCAGCCAGCCCGCCCCACCGGCTCCGCCCACACCGCCGGCGCCGGCGGCGTTGCTCCCGCCGGCCCCGCCATTGCCGCCGTGCCCGAACAGCCCGGCGGCGCCGCCGCTACCACCGGGCCCGCCCACACCGGCCACACCCGACCCGCCGTTGCCGCCATTACCCCACAGCAGCCCGCCGGGCCCGCCCGGCTGCCCGGTTCCCGGCGCCCCGTCGGCACCGTTGCCGATCAACGGGCGCCCCAGTAGCGTCTGCGCGGGCCCGTTGATCAAGCCGAGCACCTGCTGCTCCACGGCTTGCAGCGGCGACGCGTTGGCGGCCTCGGCGCTGGCATAGGAGTTCACTCCCGCGTTTAACGCCTGCACGAACTGGGCATGAAACCCCGCCGCCTGGGCGCTGAGCCTCTGGTACTCCTGGGCGTGCGCGCCGAACAGCGCCGCCATCGCCGCCGACACCTCGTCCGCGGCGGCCGCTAGCACACCCGTGGTCGGGGCGGCCGCGGCGGCGTTGGCGGCATTGAGCGCCGAACCGATACCGGCCACCTCTGAAGCCACCGACATCAGCGCTTCCGGCGCCACGATCACAAACGACATCTGACACCCCTTTCCGCGGCGCGGCCTGACGGCCCGATCGTAGCGCGATCACGGGCCGACAAAACCCGTTATGGCCAGGCTTTTCGCCACATTGCCCGCGCCGCGTGGGCTCACGGGGTAAGCCCCGCCAGGAACGACTCCACCGCCCGCCGGTAAACCTGTGGAGCCTCGTCATGAACCAGATGACCGGCGTCGGGAACACGCAAATACGCTGTCGGATAATCTCTTTCAGCCATCGCGCGCATCTGGCCCGGGGGAGTTACCCCATCGCCGGCCTCGATGAGCAGCGCCGGCGACCGTACGGCCCGCCACTGCGCCCAGTAGTCACGGGTGCCCCATTCGGCGGCGATCTCGATCCATCGTGCGGTGCGCCCGTGTAGCCGCCACCCGGTGGCCGTGCGGTCGAATGCGTCCAGGAAGTACCGGCCGGCGACGGGCCCGAACTCGGCGAATACCTGTTCGGCAGAGTCGAATTCGACCGGAAGGGCGCGCAGCCACGGCTCCCATGGGCCGGTGGTCCTACCACGGAAGTCCGGCGCCATGTCCTCGACCACCAGCGCCGAAACCAGTTCCGGGCGCTCGGCAGCCAGACACCACGAATGCAAGGCTCCCATCGAATGTCCGACCATCCTGGTCGGCGCGCCCAGCGCCGAAACCGCGTCGCCCAGATCGGCCACGAAGCGTTCGGTGCTGATCGGGTGTGGATCGGCGACGTCACGCCCGCGGTGCCAGGGCGCGTCGTAGGTGTACACGGCGCCTAACAGCGTCAGCCACGGAAGCTGACGGGCCCAGGTGGAACCCCTACCCATCAAGCCGTGCACCAGGACCAACGGCTCGCCCCGTCCGCCGCGATGGGTTAACAGATTCGCTGGCATGCGGGGCACGGTAGCCTAGCGGCATGCCAGTGGTGAAGATCAACGCAATCGAGGTGCCCGCCGGCGCTGGCCCCGAGCTGGAGAAGCGGTTCGCTCACCGCGCGCACGCGGTCGAGAACTCCCCGGGTTTCCTCGGCTTTCAGCTGTTACGTCCGGTCAAGGGTGAAGAACGCTACTTCGTGGTGACACACTGGGAGTCCGATGAAGCATTCCAGGCGTGGGCAAACGGGCCCGCCATCGCAGCCCATGCCGGACACCGGGCCAACCCCGTGGCGACCGGTGCTTCGCTGCTGGAATTCGAGGTCGTGCTTGACGTCGGTGGGACCGGCAAGACTGCATAACCGGCGCGCGGGGCGCCGGATGCTGGCGTTAAGCGCCGCGGCGGCATTGATTGTGGCGCTGGCGTCGGGTTGCTCCTCAGCTCCGACGCCGTCCGCGAACGCGGCAAATCACGGGCACCGGATCGACACCAGAACTCCGCCTGGTCTGCGGGCGCAACAGACCATGGACATGCTCAACTCGGACTGGCCGATCGGCGAGATCGGCGTTGGCACTCTCGCCGCGCCCGGGCAGGTCGACACGGTCAAGACCACCATGGAAGCGCTCTGGTGGGATCGCCCGTTCGCGCTGGCCGGCGTCGATATCGGCGCCAGTGTGGCCGCGTTGCACCTCATCTCCTCTTACGGCGCGCAACAAGACATCCGCATTCATACCGACGACGACGGCTGGGTTGACCGATTCGACGTCGAAACGCAGGCGCCGTCGATCGCTTCGTGGCGCGACGTCGACGCGGTGCTGAGCAAGACCGGCGCCCGCTACTCATTTCAGGTGGCAAAGGTCGACAACGGTCGCTGCGACCCGGTGGCGGGCACCAACACCGGCGAATCCCTGCCGCTGGCATCGATCTTCAAGTTGTACGTGTTACATGCGCTGGCCGGTGCGGTCCAGCACAACACGGTGTCCTGGGATGATCTGCTGACGGTCACCGCCAAAAGCAAAGCCGTGGGCTCTTCCGGCCTGGAACTGCCTGTGGGGGCACGTGTTTCGGTTCGCACAGCCGCCGAGAAGATGATCGCCACCAGTGACAACATGGCCACCGACTTGCTGATCGAAAGGCTGGGCACCCGCGCCATCGAGGAAGCGCTGGCCAGCGCCGGCCATCACGATCCGGCCAGCATGACCCCCTTCCCCACGATGTACGAGCTGTTCTCCGTCGGCTGGGGCAAGCCAGATCTGCGTGACCAGTGGAAGCATGCGACCCAACAGGTCCGTGCCCAGATACTGCGGCAAACCAATTCCACGCCCTACCAACCCGACCCAACGCGCGCTCACACTCCGGCGTCAAACTACGGTGCGGAATGGTACGGCAGCGCCGAAGATATCTGCCGTGTGCACGCGGCACTGCGAGCCGACGCGGTCGGCCCGGCCTCGCCCGTCCGACAGATCATGTCCGCCGTCCCGGGTATCCAGCTGGACCGCAGCGTGTGGCCCTATATCGGCGCGAAAGCAGGTGGCCTGCCAGGCGATCTGACGTTCAGCTGGTACGCCGTCGACAAGACCGGCCAACCATGGGTGGTGAGCTTTCAGCTGAACTGGCCCCGCGATCACGGACCGACGGTGACCGGCTGGATGCTGCAGGTCGCCAGGCAAGTCTTTGCGTTGATAGCGCCACAATAGATCGCTACAGCCCAGGCATCCGGAGGTATCCGCGGCTCGCTTCCGTAACGACCGGCCGGTCGTGCTCGACGTGAACAACGAGACACTTCCCGCGCCGGTGCGTTCGACGGCCGATTCGCTCCGGCTCACCGATAGGAGGCGCCACCGTGGGATGGATCGGCGATCCGATTTGGCTCGAGGAGGTGCTACGGCCGGCACTCGGCGAGCGCCTGCGGGTGCTCGACGGCTGGCGGGAACGCGGACACGGCGACTTTCGCGATATCCGCGGTGTGATGTGGCACCACACCGGCAACTCACGTGAGACCGCCAAAAGCATTGCCCGCGGCCGGCCCGACTTACCCGGCCCGCTGGCCAATCTGCACATCGCGCACAGCGGGGTCGTAACGATCGTCGCGGTAGGCGTGTGCTGGCACGCCGGCCGCGGCAGCTACCCGTGGCTGCCAACCGACAACGCCAACTGGCACATGATTGGCGTCGAGTGCGCGTGGCCGACCATCCGGCGTGACGGCTCCTACGACGCCGGTGAGCGCTGGCCTGACGCGCAGATCGTGAGCATGCGAGACGTCGCCGCGGCGCTCACGCTCAAGCTCGGCTACGGGCCCGAACGCAATATTGGGCACAAAGAGTATGCCGGGGCGGCTCAAGGCAAATGGGACCCGGGAAACCTGTCGATGGACTGGTTTCGCGCCGAGGTGGCAAAGGACACGCGGGGCGAGTTCGACCACCCCCTCACCCCGCCGCCGGCGGTGATTGCCCGCCCACCGATTCTGCCCAAGCCGCGCAACCCGCGTGACGATCGCATCCTGCTCGAGGAGGTGTGGGACCAGCTACGCGGCATCGAGGGCCGCGGCTGGCCGGTACTCGGCGACAAGACGATCGTCGACTACCTAGCCGAGCTCGGCAATAAGGTCGACGCCCTGGCCGCAAAACTCGACGCGCGCGAGGGCCTCGACCGGCCCAGTGACACTCGGTAGCTGCTCCAGCAGGCGGCGGGGTGCTGACGGACCCGCTGCAACGATGTCAACCGGGCTGGCCCGGCTGGCCGGGCTGGCCGGGTGCACCTTCAGGGCCGAACTGGCCGAGGTTGCCGTCGCCGCCACGGCCCGCAGGCCCAACGCCCGGGGAGCCGGCCACACCGGGCTCACCACCGCCCCCGCCATTACCCCCGCTACCGGCGGCACCGCCCAGCCCGGAGCTACCGGAGACGCCGAACAGGCCGCCCGCGCCGCCCGCGCCGCCCGCGCCGCCGTCTCCGCCGGCGCCGCCGTCACCGCCGATCCCGCCGTTACCCCCGTCACCAGCGTCACCCCCAACGCCTGGTTGCCCGGCGCCGCCCATTCCGCCCTGACCGCCGGTGCCGCCCCGGGCGCCGATGCCGCCTTCGCCCCCTGTGCCCCCGATGCCACCTGCGCCGCCGTCGCCGACCAGGAGCCCACCCCGACCGCCAGAGCCGCCGGCCCCGCCGGTCCCCCCGGTGCCGCCGGGCGCGCCGGGGCCACCGTTTCCGCCGGTCCCGCCGGTCCCGCCAACGGACAGGCCAGTACCGCCAGTGCCACCGGTGCCACCGGTTTGCCCGAACTCGGTGCCTGGCTGGCCGGGGCCGCCCGGTTCACCGTTGTTACCCATGCTGCCCTGGCCCGCCGGGACGGTCAGGGGGTTGACCCCGGCGGCACCCGCCGCGCCGGCCGCGCCGAGCCCCCCGGCCCCACCGTTGCCGAATAGCCACGCGTTGCCGCCGGCACCACCGGCGCCGCCGTTGCCGCCGGGGATAGTCGCCGCCCCGCCGTTGCCGCCCGCGCCGCCGTTGCCGTACAGCAGCCCGCCTTGTCCGCCGGACCCGCCGGCCGCACCGGCTCCGCCGGCACCACCGGATCCGCCGTTGCCGATCAACCCGGCCGCCCCGCCGCTGCCGCCGGCAATCCCCGCGTTCACCCCGGCCGCGCCATTACCGCCATTGCCATACAGCAGCCCGCCCGCCCCGCCGTTTTGCCCGGGCGCCGTCCCGTCGGCACCATCACCGATCAACGGACGTCCCAACAGTGCCTGGGTGGGCGCATTGATCGCGTTCAGCAAACTCTGCTGAACGTTGGCGGCCTCGGCGTTGGCATACGCCCCCGCACCCGCACTCAAGGTCTGCACGAACTGGGCATGAAACGTCGCCGCCTGCGCGCTGATCGTCTGATACGCCTGGGCGTGCGCGCCGAAGAGCGCCGCAATCGCCGCCGATACGTCATCTGCGCCCGCGGCCAGCACGCCGGTGGTCGGGATGCTGGCAGCCGCGTTAGCCGCGCTGATCGTCGAACCGAGATTGGCCAAATCCGTGGCCGCCGCCGACAGGAACTCCGGAACGGCAATCACAAACGACATTGGCCACCTCCGAACAGCTTCCGGACAAACCGACGTCAGCAGAGTCTATTGTCACAGCGGATCGGCGGTCGCGGTTTTCGCCTAATACGGCCGATGGACCTAGACCGCTACCGCGCGGCCGGCTCCGGGCCGCCCGCGCTGTGCGCTCCAGCCTTGGCCAGATCCGGCTCGGCCGGCGGCTTGCGGGTACCGGTGAAGGTGAACACCGCGTCCTCGCCGGGACCTTCACCGTCCCAGTTGTCCACGTCGACGGTGACCACCTGACCCGGCCCGACCTCCTCGAAGAGGATCTTCTCCGAGAGCTGATCTTCGATCTCACGCTGGATGGTGCGCCGCAACGGGCGGGCCCCCAACACCGGGTCGAAGCCACGCTTGGCCAGCAGCGCCTTGGCCGCATCGGTCAGCACCAGCGCCATGTCCTTGCTCTTGAGCTGGCCGGCGACCCGGCTGATCATCAGGTCGACCATCCGGATGATCTCCTCGCGGGTCAGCTGGTGGAAGACGATGATGTCGTCGATGCGGTTGAGGAACTCCGGGCGGAAGTGTTTCTTCAGCTCGTCGTTGACCTTCTGTTTCATCCGCTCGTAGTCGTTCTCACCGCCGCCCTTGGAAAAGCCCAGACCGACCGGCTTAGAGATGTCGGAGGTGCCCAGATTGGACGTAAAGATCAGCACGGTGTTCTTGAAGTCCACCGTGCGGCCCTGCCCGTCGGTGAGCCGGCCATCCTCGAGCACCTGCAGCAGGCTGTTGTAGATCTCCTGATGCGCCTTCTCGATCTCGTCGAACAGCACCACCGAGAACGGCTTGCGCCGCACCTTCTCGGTGAGTTGGCCGCCCTCCTCGTAGCCGACGTATCCGGGCGGCGCGCCGAATAGCCGCGACGCGGTGAACCGGTCGTGGAATTCACCCATGTCAATCTGAATAAGCGCGTCGTCGTCACCGAACAAGAAGTTGGCCAGCGCCTTGGACAGTTCGGTCTTACCGACACCGGACGGGCCGGCGAAGATGAACGAGCCCGACGGGCGCTTGGGGTCTTTCAGCCCGGCCCGGGTACGCCGGATGGCCTTGGAAACGGCCTTGACGGCGTCCTCTTGCCCGATGATCCGCTTGTGCAGCTCTTCTTCCATCCGCAACAGCCGGGTGGTCTCGGCCTCGGTGAGCTTGAACACCGGGATACCGGTCCAGTTGCCCAGCACCTCGGCGATCTGCTCGTCGTCGACCTCCGCGACCACGTCAAGATCGCCTGAACGCCACTGCTTTTCGCGCTCAGCACGCTGTGCGACCAGTGTCTTCTCCCGGTCGCGCAGGCTGGCGGCCTTCTCGAAGTCCTGGGCGTCGATAGCCGATTCCTTCTCCCGACGAGCCTCGGCGATCTTCTCATCGAACTCGCGTAGGTCTGGCGGTGCGGTCATGCGACGAATCCGCATCCGAGCACCCGCCTCGTCGATCAGGTCGATCGCCTTGTCGGGCAGGAACCGGTCGTTGATGTAGCGGTCGGCCAGGGTCGCGGCGGCCACCATCGCCGCATCGGTGATCGACACCCGGTGGTGCGCCTCGTACCGGTCCCGCAGGCCCTTGAGGATCTCGATGGTGTGCTCCACCGTCGGCTCACCCACCTGCACCGGCTGGAAGCGGCGCTCCAGCGCGGCGTCCTTCTCGATGTACTTGCGGTATTCGTCGAGCGTGGTGGCGCCGATCGTTTGCAGTTCACCGCGAGCGAGCTTCGGTTTCAGGATCGAGGCGGCGTCGATCGCGCCCTCGGCGGCTCCAGCACCGACCAAGGTGTGCAGCTCGTCGATAAACAGGATGATGTCACCGCGGGTGTTGATCTCCTTGAGCACCTTCTTGAGGCGTTCCTCGAAGTCACCGCGGTAGCGGCTACCCGCCACCAGCGATCCCAGATCCAGCGTGTAGAGCTGCTTGTCCTTGAGCGTCTCGGGCACCTCGCCGTGCACGATGGCCTGCGCCAGTCCTTCGACGACCGCGGTCTTGCCGACGCCGGGCTCGCCGATCAGCACCGGGTTGTTCTTGGTGCGCCGAGAGAGCACCTGCATGACCCGCTCGATTTCCTTCTCGCGGCCGATGACCGGGTCCAGTTTGCCTTCCATCGCCGCCGCCGTGAGGTTGCGGCCGAACTGGTCGAGCACCAAGGACGTAGACGGAGAGCCGGACTCTCCCCCGCGGCCGCCGGTGCCGGCTTCGGCGGCCTCCTTGCCTTGGTAACCGGAGAGCAGCTGGATCACCTGCTGGCGCACCCGGGTCAGCTCGGCGCCCAGCTTGACCAGCACCTGGGCGGCCACGCCTTCACCCTCTCGGATGAGGCCCAGCAAAATGTGTTCGGTCCCGATGTAGTTGTGGCCAAGCTGCAGCGCTTCACGCAAGCTCAGCTCGAGGACCTTTTTGGCGCGGGGGGTAAACGGAATGTGCCCAGACGGCGCCTGCTGGCCCTGGCCGATGATCTCCTCGGCCTGACTGCGCACACCTTCCAGCGAGATCCCCAACGACTCCAGTGACTTGGCGGCAACGCCTTCCCCTTCATGGATCAGGCCTAAAAGAATGTGCTCGGTGCCGATGTAGTTGTGGTTGAGCATCCTGGCCTCTTCCTGAGCCAGGACGACGACCCTGCGGGCACGGTCGGTAAATCGTTCGAACATCGGTGGCTACCTGCTCTCCCTCACCATCGGATACAGCGGTCGACACCGCGTACCTGCCGTCCACTGTAATGGTCGGCCTGCCAGGGTTCCTAACCTTGCGGTGCCTGGTCGGTTCCGGGGCGCAGCGCCCCAAGTCGCCGTTGAACAGAACCGCATAGGAGATAAACGAGAAAACCACCCAAGCGTTTCCGGCGCCGAGCGGCCATCGGTTCGCCGCCAGCGAACGCGGCAAAGTACCGGCGCCCAGGCTTTCGCCTGGGCGCCGGTAGCCAAATGTCAGGTCGCCGCGTGGTATGCGTCGATGACGTCGGCCGGGATCCGGCCTCGCGTCGACACATTGTGCCCGTTACGACGAGCCCATTCGCGGATCGCCGCGCTCTGCTCGCGGTCGATCGCGCCACGTCCACGGCCGGATCCGGAACGGCCGCGCCGGCGCCCACCGACGCGACGGCCCGCCGCCACCCATTGCTTCAGGTCGCCACGCAGTTTCGTGGCATTCTTAGTGGAAAGGTCGATCTCATAGGTCACCCCGTCAAGCCCGAATTCGACCGTTTCGTCGGCGGCGCCCGAACCGTCGAAATCGTCGACCAAGGTGACGGTTACTTTCTTCGCCATTGGCTTACCCTCGCGTTTCTTCCTGTGCAGTACGGATAGACTCCCCGGTCACCAATCTGCCATAAGAACGCAGAATACTCAATCCAGACACAACACCCACAGTTCAGTTGGAGTGTGGTCGAACAATCGGGAACAAAACTGTCTCCCTAATTGACAACCCAGTCAAAGACATCAACAACCGATCGATACCCATTCCGGTTCCGGTGCACGGTGGCATGCCGTACTCCAGAGCGGCCAGAAAATCCTCGTCAAGCACCATCGCTTCGTCATCGCCAGCGGCCGCGGCACGGGCCTGGTCGGCGAATCTCTCCCGCTGGACTACCGGGTCGCTTAATTCCGAGTAGCCGGTGGCAAGTTCGATTCCGCGCAGATAGAGGTCCCACTTCTCGGTTACGCCGGGGATACTGCGGTGCTGACGGGTCAAAGGCGTTGTCTGAACCGGAAAATCCTTGACAAATGTGGGTGCGCTCAAGCTCTTGCCCACTGTGCGCTCCCAGAGTTCCTCGATGAGTTTGCCGTGGCCGAAGCCACGGTTGTCATGAATCGCTGGGTCTTTCTCCAGGCCAAGGCTATCGGCGATCCCACGTAAGCGATCGACCGTCGTCTGCGGTGTGATCTCTTCACCGAGCGCCACAGACAGCGACGGGTACATTTGTATAGTCGCCCATTCTCCGTCGATGTCATAGACACTGCCGTCGGGCAACGGCAGTTGTCTGGTTCCGATCGCCTCATCGGCCACCTCTTGAATAAGCTCCCGGGTGACGACTGCCGAATCGTCATAGGTTCCGTAGGTCTGGTAGGTCTCCAGCATGGAGAATTCCGGAGAATGCGTGGAATCGGCTCCTTCGTTTCGGAACACTCGATTAAGTTCGAAGACCTTGTCGAAACCACCCACGATGCAGCGCTTGAGGAACAGTTCCGGCGCGATCCGCAGGTACAGATCGATGTCTAGGGCATTGGAATGAGTGGCGAACGGACGGGCCGCCGCACCACCGGCTAACGTCTGCAAGACGGGCGTCTCGACTTCCAGGAACCCACGACGTTGAAGCGCCGTCCGGATCGCGCGGACGACGGCGATCCGTAGTCGAGCCACCGCGCGCGCTTCCGGTCGAACTATGAGGTCAACATAGCGCTGACGAACCCGCGACTCTTCACTCATCTCTTTGTGCGCGACGGGAAGCGGCCGCAGCGACTTGGCGGCGATCCGCCAGCAATCCGCCAGGACGGACAGCTCGCCGCGGCGCGAACTGATCACCGCGCCATGCACGTAGACGATGTCGCCCAGGTCGACATCGGCTTTCCATGCGTCGAGAGCAGCCTGGCCGACCTTGTCGAGGCTGATCATCACTTGCAGCTGGGTACCATCGCCGTCCTGAAGTGTCGCAAAGCATAGCTTTCCCGAGTTGCGCGCAAAGATCACTCGGCCCGCGACGCCGACGATGTCTTCGGTCGCGGTATCGATCGGCAAGTCAGGGTGGGCGGCGCGAACCTCGGCCAACGTGTGAGTGCGCGGCACCGCGACGGGATAGGGATCGCGCCCCTGGGCCAGCAAGCGAGCGCGCTTGTCCCGGCGAATCCGGAACTGCTCAGGAAGGTCTTCTGCTGTGTCAGCGGCACTCACGACGTGCCAGCTTAAATGACCTCACGCCGACGCTCGTGGGTGGCGTCGAGCCTGTCGGCGGCGGGCGACCCGGTACCCAGACTCGATGCCGGCATCGACGTCAGCGCGCCGTCTTGAGCCGGCCGCGCTGGACTTCGAGGTTACGCTCGAACACCAGCCGCAGACCCTGCAAGGTCAGGTGCTGGTCGTAATGGTCGACGGTGTGCAATTCCGGCAGCAGCAGGGGCGCGGTATGCCCGGTAGCCACGATCGCGACATCGTGGTCGACGGAGAAACCGGACACGTCCTCGCGGATGCGGCCTACCAACCCGTCTACCAGCCCGGCGAAGCCGAACACCGCACCGGCTTGCATGCATTCGACGGTGTTCTTGCCAACCACCGAACGTGGGCGGGCAAGTTCAACGCGGCGCAATGCCGCCGAGCGGGCCGCCGCGGCATCGGAAGACACCTGCACCCCGGGCGCGATGGCGCCGCCAAGAAATTCACCCTTGGCCGATACAACATCAACACAGATCGAGGATCCAAAGTCAACGACGATGGCGGCCTTCCGGAACCGGTCATAGGCGGCCAAACAGTTCACGATGCGGTCTGCGCCCACTTCCTTCGGGTTGTCGACGAGCAAAGGGATCCCGGTGCGTACTCCGGGCTCGATCAGCACGTGCGGCACCGACGGCCAGTACTGGTCGAGCATTATCCGCACCTCGTGCAGCACGGACGGGACCGTGGACAAGGCGGCGGTACCGGTGAGCCGCTCGGAATCCTCGCCGATCAGCCCGTCGATCGTCAGTGCCAGTTCGTCGGCGGTGACTTCGGATTCGGTGCGTATCCGCCACTGCTGCACGACCTTTGCGTGCTCTTTCATTCCGGACAGCAGGCCCACAACGGTGTGGGTGTTGCGGACGTCAATCGCCAGCAGCACGGCTATCCCACACCGAGCCGGGGGTCTAGCAGCTCGCCCGCGTTTTCGGGCACAAATGCCGGATCGTGGCCCATGTCGATCGGTTTGTTGTAAGCGTCGACAAACACGATCCGCGGCTGGTATGTGCGGGCCCGGGCGTCGTCCATCGTCGCGTACGCAATCAGAATCACCAGATCCCCCGGATGCACCAAGTGCGCGGCGGCACCGTTGATGCCAATCACACCACTGCCGCGTTCGCCGGTGATCGCGTAGGTGACCAGTCGAGCACCGTTGTCGATATCGACGATGGTTACCTGTTCGCCTTCCAGCAGGTCGGCGGCGTCCATCAAGTCGGCATCGATGGTCACCGAGCCGACGTAGTGCAGGTCGGCGCAGGTCACCGTGGCGCGGTGGATCTTCGACTTCAGCATCGTCCGTAACATCAGTTTCTCCAATGTGATTCGAGGATTGCCCGGTATCCGTCCGGGCGGTCGGTGCCGGCGAAAGTTCCGATTTCAATCGCAATGTTGTCCAGCAGCCTGGTGGTGCCAAGCCGGGCAGCAACCAGCAGCCGACCGGAACCGTTGAGCGGCATCGGGCCAAGCCCGATATCGCGCAGCTCCAGGTAGTCGACCGCCACGCCGGGTGCAGCGTCGAGCACCGCACGGGCGGCATCCAGCGCGGCCTGCGCGCCAGCCGTTGCCGCATGCGCTGCGGCCGTTAGCGCCGCCGAGAGCGCGACGGCCGCCGCACGCTGGGCCGGGTCCAGGTAGCGGTTGCGCGACGACATCGCCAGCCCGTCGGCTTCGCGCACGGTCGGCACGCCGACCACCGCGACATCGAGGTTGAAGTCCGCGACCAGCTGCCGGATCAGCACCAGCTGCTGGTAGTCCTTCTCACCAAAGAACACCCGATCCGGGCGCACGATCTGCAGCAGCTTTAGCACGACCGTCAGCACGCCGGCGAAATGGGTTGGCCGCGGGCCGCCCTCGAGTTCGGCGGCCAACGGACCGGGTTGCACGGTGGTGCGCAGGCCGTCGGGATACATCGCCGCGGTAGTTGGCGTGAAAGCGATTTCCACGCCTTCGGCCCGCAGTTGCGCCAGGTCGTCGTCCGGGGTGCGGGGATAGGCGTCGAGATCTTCCCCGGCACCGAATTGCATCGGGTTGACGAAGATCGACACGACGACGACCGATCCGGGCACCCGCTTGGCCGCACGCACCAACGCGAGGTGGCCTTCGTGCAGCGCACCCATAGTAGGCACCAACATCACTCGCCGGCCGGTGAGTCGCAGTGCGCGACTGACATCGGCGACATCCCCCGGTGCCGAGTACACATTGAGTTCACCGGGATGGAACGCAGGAATCGTCATGCCGTCAAAACCTCGACGACATCCGCGGGGGCGTGTGCGCGCTGCGCGGTCCGCAGCGCGTTTATCCGGTATGCCTGGGCCAGCGCTGCGTCGACGTCCGCGAGGGCCGCCAGATGATCCGCGACCGCTGCCGCATCGCCGCGGGCGACCGGTCCGGTGAGCGCGGCCTGTCCCCGCTGCAGCGTGTTCTCCAGCGCCGCTCTGGCCAGCGGCCCGACGATGCGCTCCACGATCCCGCCCGGCTGGTCGTCGACGGTTTGTTGGCCGAGCAGTTCCCCCCCGCTCAGGGCGGCCCGCAACGCCTCGAGCGCATCGGCCAGCACGGTGACGATGTGGTTGCTCGCATGGGCCAGCGCCGCGTGGTAGAGGATGCGGGCGTCTTCGCGCACACAAAACGGCTCCCCGCCCATCTCAAGAACCAGTGACTGTCCGATCGCATACCCGACGTCGTCGGCCGCGGTGATCCCGAAGCAGGTATCCGGCAGCCGGCTGATGTCCTCGTCGGAGCCGGTGAAGGTCATCGCCGGGTGAATCGCCAATGGTATGCAGCCCTGTTGGGCTAGCGGCGCCAGAATGCCAATCCCGTTAGCTCCGGAGGTGTGCGCCACAATCGTTTGTGGCCGCACCGCCGAGGTGGCTGCCAGGCCGGATACCAGGCCGGCGAGTTCGCTGTCGGTGACCGCCAATAGCAGCAGCTCAGCGCTGGCCGCGACGTCCAGCGGTGGCAGCACCGGGGTATCAGGCAGCCGGCGCTGCGCGCGCCGCCGGGACGCATGAGAGATGGCGCTGCACGCCACCACAACATGGTCGGCGCGCTGCAGCGCGACCCCTAGCGCGGTGCCGACCCGGCCAGCCGAGATGATCCCCACCTTGAGCCTGGCCGGACGCAAACCGTCGAACCGCTCCATAGCAGACGGCCTCACAGGTTTCTTGGTTCGTTCCAGTCCCATGCCCGGGTACCGGACGGTCACCAAGACTGTAGTCGATTTGCACGTCAAGACCCACCCGGGGCACTGCTGATTTGGTCACTACACCAACAGTGTCGGTTGCCGGCGGCAATCGGGCGGGTACACCCTGGCACAAGCGGCGCCGCTATTCACCGCGGCGGCGACGCCGGCCGCCTCCGGTCGACTCGACCTGAAGCCTCGCCATAAGGTCGGCGACCGACTGGCCGCCGGTTAGCGGGTCCCGCGCATGCAAACCACCGGAGTCATCCGGCGGCGTGTCCGCGGTGCGGTGCCGGCGTGTGGGCTCAGCAGGCGGCGGCGGGGCCATTGGAGGTGACGGCGGACGCTCACCCGTCCCGGCACCGGAGCCGCCGATGTCATGGTCGCGGTGCTCCGCCGAATGACGCGACCGGCGACCGGATTCACCGTATTGTGCCGCGAGCTCGACGTAGGCGGGCGGATTGTAGGCCTGGTCTGCTGGGCTGGCATGCCGGGCGCGGCGCCGGCGCCCCGGCGGCGGGGCCGCCGGCGTGGTTTCGGGTTCGACGGATGCCCACTGGCTGCCAGGTGTTTCGGCAGGCAGCCACTGCCCGTGGCTGGTGACCGGCTGCCAGACTGGTCGCTCCTGTTGCGGCGGGAGCGGCGGGGGCCGGTGGCGCGGCTCGAATAACGGCTCAGGTTGCGGCGGTGGCGGAGCCTCATAATGCCGCGGTCCTCCGCTCACCGGTGGTACCCCCACCTCCGGCACATCGATGATCGAGGCCTCGTCGGTGCGGCTGGCGCCATCACCCCCGCGGACCGCCATAACCCGATCGCTGGATACCCAGTCCGCGGGAGGGCTCTCGCCATCGAGGGCACGCGCGGCCCTGGCCTCTTTCTCCACGGTCCCCAGCGCCGGACGGTGCTCGAGGTCGGCGTCGAACAAAATCTCCAGGCTGGTTCGCAGCGCGGCCAGTTCGGCCCGCAGGGCTGCTACCTCGTCGGCGGCCGGAGCGCGCAACTCCGAGGCCAGCTCGCGGCGCAGCTGAGATTCCAGGGTCAGCTCGTACTCCCGGCGCGCCGAAATCTCGCGATCCAACTGAAGGTCATAGACCAGCTTCAGGTCACGCACCCGGGCCTGATCCACGTCGCTTTGCCGGCGGTAAAGCACCGACACAAACGCACCCGCGACCGCCGCCCACAGCGCCAGCAGAACAGCGAGCTTGAGAAGTTCCACGCGATCGGTGAAAACCAATGCGGAACTGGCCCCAATCGCCAGGACCAGCAACGCCGTCAAAAGCACCCAACCCGGCCTGCGGCCGCCGCGCCGGACCCGGGCGCCGCGGGACAGAACGGTCATGGCCTGACTGTACCCGGGCGAGGTCAATCCGCGTGTCGCGCCGGTCCGGCGATTCCCGCATGGCTTAGCCGGGTAGGCAGTTCGGCCAAATTCGCCGCGTAGACAACCCCGCATTCCGGGTCGGCCGCCCGGCCAGCAACGTCGACGACCGACGCCCATCGCCGGTTCGGCCATGGCCGACGCAGCGCGCGGCACCGTCGGGTGTGGGCTAGCTTTCCGCGCCGTCGGCGTGCTCGGTCGGATCCTGCGGAGACTTGCAGCAATGTTGCAGCCAAAGCGCGGCAACCACCAACGCTAGCGCGCTGCCCGCCGCCACCACCGTGCCAGTGGTGTCCTCGGCGGCCGCCCGCAGCCATGACCGCCGCGGCAGGAAGTACGCCAGTACCCCGATCCACCACCCCGTCACCAGCGCACCCACCCAGGCCGAGGCCTTGGCTACCATCAAGCTGCGCGCCACCACAAGCGGGTGCAGCCAGCCGGGCCCGTCTCCGATCTCGCCATCGCTGATCTTGACCCGCACGTAGCGAGCCCACAACGCCTCGGCGACCGCGACCGCGAGCAAGGACAAGCCCGTCCACACCGTGATCGGCGGAAACCACCGGTAAAGCACCGCCACCAACAGATATCCCACCGCCGCGGCGCCGACCACCGCGGCGGTCAGATCACGTTTTCGGGTCGGTCCCATCAGCTTTCCGGTGCCCGACTGACGGGGTGTCTGCTATTCAGATCGAACGACGGCCTAAACAACCGCACACTGTCGCGGTCGGCGGGCTCCAGCTCGGCCAGCAGTCGCGTGACGGGCCGCGGGCACCCGGCAACCGTCAGCTGCGCCGTTGGGTCGACGGCAATCCACGGGATCAACACAAAGGCCCGCAGATGCGCCAGTGGGTGCGGCAGCGTGAGGTGGTTCTCCCGCGCGGTCACTTCGACCAGAGCCTCGGTGGCCGAGGTCTGGTAGCAGGCGATCAGGTCGACGTCGAGATTTCGTGGACCCCAGCGCTGGCCACGCACCCTGCCCGCAGCGCGCTCGAACTCCTGCGCCCGCCGCAGCCACTCCCGCGGTTCGCAGGTAGGATCGTCGGCGATCAGCACCGCATTGAGGAACTGCCCCTGCTCCACCCCACCCCAGGGGTCGGCCTCATATATCGGGGAAGCCGCAATCAACGCATCGCCGAGACCGTCGGCGACCGACCGCAATCGTGCCAGGCGGTCACCCAGGTTGGAGCCAACCGAGAGCACTACCCGCGTCATACCGCGCCGCCCGCCGGGACTACCCAACCGCGGCCGCCGCGCCGTGAGCGTCGGATCACCACCGCCACATCGTCGAACGTCTGCGGAATGGGCGCCTGCGGCTTGTGTACCGCCACCTCAACGGCATGCACTCGCTGGTCGTCCATCACGTGATCAGCGATCTCGGCCCCGACCGTTTCGATCAGCTTCCGCGGGGGTCCGGCGACGATCTCGGCCGCCCGCGAAGCCAGCCGCACGTAGTCATAGGTGTCGGCCAAGTCGTCGCTGTTGGCGGCCTCGGCCAGGTCTATCCACACGGTGACATCGATGACAAACCGCTGCCCGGCCACTCGCTCGTGGTCGTAGACCCCGTGCCGACCATGCACGGTCAGGCCGCGCAGTTCGATTCGGTCAGCCATCGCGTTCTATCCTTTCCGCTCCCATCCACGCTTCGACCACCTTGATGGCATCGACCGAGGCCCGCACATCATGCACCCGCACACCCCAGGCCCCGTGCAGTGCGGCCAGCGCGGAAATCACCGCCGTCGCGGTGTCACGCCCATCGGTTGGCCGCATCACGCCGTCGGGCCCGGCCAACAACGCACCGAGGAAGCGCTTGCGCGAAGCACCCACCAGCACTGGGATTCCGGTCGCGACCAGTTCCGGAAGGGCATGCAAGATCGCCCAATTATGTTGCGCCGTCTTGGCGAATCCAAGCCCGGGATCGAGCACCAGCCTTGCCGGGTCGACGCCTGCGGCCACCGCGTCGGCGACGCTGGCCAGCAGGTCGGCACGGACCTCGGCCACCACGTTGCCGTAGCGCACAGGCACATGCGGGGTATCGGCCGATACCGCCCGCCAGTGCATCAACACCCACGGCACATCGGCCTCGGCCAACAGCGGCCCCATCGCCGGATCGGCCCGCCCACCCGACACGTCGTTGACCATCTGGGCACCGTTCTGCAACGCCGCCCGAGCGACATCCGCGCGCATGGTATCGATGCTGACGGTGATGCCTTGTGCTGCAAGCTCTTTGACGACGGGTATGACACGAGACGTCTCCACCGCCGGGTCAACCCGAGTGGCACCGGGCCGGCTCGACTCACCACCGACGTCGACGATGCCCGCACCTGCGGCTGCCATCGCCAGACCGTGCTTCACCGCATCGTCGAGATCGAGATAACACCCGCCGTCCGAGAAAGAGTCGTCCGTGACGTTTAGAACCCCCATCACCTGCACGGGCGCCGGACTCACTTCCGCAAAATGAGGTCGAGCGCTTCGGCTCGAGAAGCGGCATTGGTTTTGAACAGTCCGCGCACCGCCGACGTAGTGGTGACCGAGCCGGGCTTGCGAACCCCGCGCATCGCCATGCACAGATGCTCAGCCTCGATCACCACGATTACCCCGCGTGGATCGAGTTTTTTCATCAGGGCATCGGCGATCTGACTGGTGAGCCGCTCCTGGACCTGAGGTCGCTTGGCGTACAGATCGACCAGTCGCGCGATCTTTGACAAGCCGGTCACCCTGCCGTCGTCGCCCGGGATGTAGCCGACGTGGGCCACACCGTGGAACGCCACCAGGTGGTGTTCGCAGGTGGAGTACATAGGGATTTCCTTGACCAACACCAGCTCGTCGTGGTCTTCGTCGAACATGGTGTTCAACACCGAGTCGGGGTCGGTGTAGAGCCCGGCGAACATTTCGCGGTATGACCGGGCAACCCGGGACGGGGTGGCTACCAAGCCGTCCCTATCCGGATCCTCGCCGATCGCGTACAGCAATTCGCGCACCGCGGCCTCGGCACGTTGCTGGTCGAACACACGGATACGAGCAGATGCGCTGCGCGAATCCAGCTGCGACATCGAATGCTCCGTTCGTCAGCCGTGGGCCGGCTTGGTCCGACTGACCTCGTCATCCTGCTCCGCCGAGGACTCATCGGAACCCGGATCGGCTTGACCGGTCGGGTAGGGCTGACCCGGATACGTCGGTGCCGGTTCACCGCTATAGCTGGGCCGATGAGATGACCTTGGGGGCCATCCCGGCGCATGCCAGCCCGCCGGGGCACCGTAGTCAGGCTGGGTGGAGCCGTACTGGCGGTCACCGGACCGGTGGGTGCCGGCGGGCGAACCGTTGGCGCCGTGCCCGGTTTGGCCGGCGTCGGACCGGGCGGCCTCAGCGGCTTGGGTAGCCTGCGCAATCGCCGCCTTGAACGCCGGCTCGGGGACCGGCTGGGGCCAAGGTTCGCCGCGTTCGATCGCGAGCTCGCCGGGTGTCTTGATGGGCGGTTTGTCCGACGGGATCCGGCCACCGAAGTCGTCGAACATGGTGAGCCGCGGCCGCTTTTCGACGTCAGCGAAGATGCTTTCCAGCTCGGGTCGGTGCAGGGTCTCCTTTTCCAGCAGCTCGCCGGCCAAAGTGTCCAGCACGTCGCGGTATTCGGTCAGGATTTCCCACGCTTCGGTATGCGCCGCCTCGATAAGCTTGCGGACCTCTTCGTCGATCTCGCGGGCGACCTCGTGGGAGTAGTCCGGCTGGGTGCCCATGGTACGTCCGAGGAACGGGTCGCCGTGTTCGGAGCCGTATTTGACCGCGCCCAGCTTGGAGCTCATTCCAAATTCGGTGACCATTGAGCGCGCTATCTTGGTGGCCTGCTCGATGTCGGACACCGCGCCGGTGGTCGGCTCACGAAACACCAGTTCTTCGGCGGCGCGCCCACCCATCGCGAACACCAGTTGCGCGATCATTTCCGAGCGGGTCCGCAGGCCCTTGTCTTCTTCCGGCACCGCCACCGCGTGCCCGCCGGTACGCCCGCGTGCCAGGATCGTCACCTTATAAATCGGCTCGATATCGGGCATCGCCCAAGCGGCCAGGGTGTGCCCGCCCTCGTGATAGGCGGTGATCTTCTTCTCCTGCTCGCTGATGATCCGGCCTTTGCGGCGCGGGCCGCCGATCACCCGGTCCACCGCTTCCTCGAGGGCGGGACCGGTGATGACGGTGCCGTTCTCCCGGGCGGTCAGCAGCGCCGCCTCGTTGATGACGTTGGCCAGGTCGGCTCCGGTCATGCCGACGGTCCGCTTGGCCAGTCCGTCGAGGTCGGCGTCCGCGGCCATCGGCTTGCCCTTGGAGTGCACGCGCAGCACCGCCCGCCGACCCGCCAGATCGGGGTTGGATACCGGGATCTGGCGGTCGAAGCGGCCCGGCCGCAACAGCGCCGGGTCCAGGATGTCGGGCCGGTTGGTGGCCGCGATCAGGATGACGCCGGCGCGATCGCCAAAACCGTCCATTTCGACTAGCAACTGGTTGAGGGTCTGCTCACGCTCGTCGTGACCGCCGCCCAGCCCGGCGCCTCTTTGTCGGCCGACGGCGTCGATCTCGTCGACGAAGATGATGCACGGGCTGTTCTGCTTGGCCTGCTCGAACAGGTCTCTGACACGGGATGCGCCGACGCCGACGAACATTTCGACGAAGTCGGAGCCGGAGATGGTGAAGAACGGCACTCCGGCTTCGCCGGCCACCGCACGAGCCAGCAACGTCTTACCGGTTCCCGGCGGCCCGTAGAGCAGCACGCCTTTGGGGATCTTGGCGCCCAGCGCTTGGTACCTGCTGGGGTTCTGCAGGAAGTCCTTGATCTCGTAGAGCTCCTCGACCGCCTCGTCGACACCTGCGACGTCGGCGAAGGTGGTCTTGGGCATGTCCTTGCTCAGTTGCTTGGCGCGTGACTTGCCGAACCCGAAGCCCATCCGGGCGCCGCCTTGCATGCGGGAGAACATCACGAACAGCCCCACCAGCAACAGCAGCGGCAGCACGTAGACCAGCAGCTCGCCCAGGATGCTGCCCTGGTTGACGACCGTGCTGACCTTCGCGTTTTTGGCGCTGAGCGCGTTGAACAGGTCGACGGCGTACCCGGTGGGGTACTTGGTGATGACCTTCTCGGACCCGTCGGTCTCGTTGTTACCCTTCTTCAGGATCAGCCGCAGCTGTTGCTCGCGATCGTCGATCTGTGCGCTCTTGACGTTGTCGCCGTTGATCTGTGTTATCGCCACCGAGGTATCAACGGGCTTGTAGCCGCGGGTGTCGTCGCTGAAGTAAAAGAACGACCAGCCGAGCAGCACCACGACGGCGATCGCTGTTATGGTGCGAGTCACGTTTTTCCGGTTCATCGATCATCGGCCGTGCCGGCCAGGTCCTTCCCGATACACGCAGCTGGAAAGTCCAGGTTACCGCTCGTGGCGATCGCAAACCCGGCGGAGCCGGGTGCAGCGGGTCGCCACCATCAGCCCCGTGGCGATCGCAAACCCCGCGCCTGGCGACAATGCGGCCCGCAAAACGGGCCGAGGAGGAGCCAGGCAATCACCCCAGAGCCGGGTGCAGCGGGTCGCCACCATCAGCCCCGTGGCGATCGCAAACCCCGCGCCTGGCGACAATGCGGCCCGCAAAACGGGCCGAGGAGGAGCCAGGCAATCACCCCAGAGCCGGGTGCAGCGGGTCGCCACCATCAGCCCCGTGGCGATCGCAAACCCCGCGCCTGGCGACAATGCGGCCCGCAAAACGGGCCGAGGAGGAGCCAGGCAATCACCCCAGAGCCGGGTGCAGCGGGTCGCCACCATCAGCCCCGTGGCGATCGCAAACCCCGCGCCTGGCGACAATGCGGCCCGCAAAACGGGCCGAGGAGGAGCCAGGCAATCACCCCAGAGCCGGGTGCAGCGGGTCGCCACCATCAGCCCCGTGGCGATCGCAAACCCCGCGCCTGGCGACAATGCGGCCCGCAAAACGGGCCGAGGAGGAGCCAGGCAATCACCCCAGAGCCGGGTGCAGCGGGTCGCCACCATCAGCCCCGTGGCGATCGCAAACCCCGCGCCTGGCGACAATGCGGCCCGCAAAACGGGCCGAGGAGGAGCCAGGCAATCACCCCAGAGCCGGGTGCAGCGGGTCGCCACTGGCTAGACCAACGACCGGTAGTTCCCGACGGCGTCGGAAAATCCGACAGCTGAGCGTTCGGGTCAAACACGCGGTGCACCGGACCTGATTTGGCTCGAATTGGTGCGCACCGAGGGTCGGGCACATCGCTCCGGTCGCATGTGTCACTGCACCGGGCGACACCCGATCTGCCCAGCTCTCAGCGACAGCTGCCTGACCTGCGGTTTTGTTCACAAGTTGGTTGCGGCTGTGCGGGATTGTAGGCGGCGTTGACCGGCAGAAACCGAGTTGTCGCGCATAGGTGAGCACAGCGACCATCGCCCCCGGTGGAGTCCAGTGTTGCGGACGTGACTAAAGAGCAGCACGGGCAGCGGGAGCAGAACTCGGGTCAATTGAGTCATCCAGCGCGCGAACGTGGTTCGGCGCAGCCCCGGTTGGCTGTCTGGGCGTGAAGGTGCTCCCGAGCGGCCGGCCCGCCATGAAGGCGCGCCAAAGCTTTGGCATTGTGCACATTTTCCACCCGTGCTCTATTAATGCTGAGCCGCGAATTGTGAGCCCAGTCGGGAAACACGCGGAGCACCAGAGTCACCGCAGCGGCCGGGGCGGTTCAACTCACCATGGATCGCTCTCGTCGTCTGGTGCTGGACAATCGTCGCTGTAGCGCGTCGCGAACACCTCAGCTTCTGCTGCCGCGGCTTCTTCCGGCGATGGTAACCCCCAGGTTTCGCCCACGGTCTTACGTAGCAGTGCGACGCGGTGTTCATCTGCATCGACCTGTTGACTCATCCTGTCAAGGATGAAGGCGTACTGGGCCGACTGCGCCTTCTGCCGCGCTAGGTCGGCAATCACCAGGATCTCAGAAGCGAGCTGCGACTCACTCATCCAGGCCACCCTGGCCGACAGCTCGACATGGTCAATCCGGCCGTCCATCAGCGTCGATACCGACACCGTGCGTGGGGGATTCGTCACGGTAAAAAGCGCGATCTCTTGTTCGGTGTCCGTCTCCGCCTGACCGTGGGCATTGTCCAGGTCGGGTCCGGTGTCCGGGGTCGCCGCCGACCCGACGCCAATAATCGGATCCGCAGTCCAGCCCTCCGCGCCGTCGGCGCCCCAGAGATCCACGGCGTCGAAATCGTTGCTGTCAAAGTCATTTCCGGGCAAGTCCACCGTCCCTTCGGAATTCATTGCCACCCGGGAAGGGTCGGCCTGGGCAGCTGGCGTGGTCAGTCCGAACAGGTCGTTGGGAAGACGCTGTGGCCTGCACTGCGGGCAGCAAACGTGGTCAGGTAAACAACCCGTCGATAGCCTTGCGCCACGCTTCGTCGGCCTCGCTATATATCTTCGCCGCAATTCGAAGACTTTTGGCGAGATCGACACCGGCCGTATGCAAGGACGAGCCCAGGGCATTGTGGGCAGTCAAGTACACATTTAACGTGTCGTTGAACTGTGAGCAGTACGGACCGTGAGTGATCGCCACAGATTCGCCTAGGCCAGCGGCAGCTTCGACGCCCGAGGAGGCATCGACCGCCGCGTTGTCATGGTGCGACGCCAGTACACCGAGACGCTCGGGCTGGACGGTCAAGTTTTCCGTCATTGATCGTGTCCCTTCCGTTTAGCATTGCGCGTTGTTAGGCGCTGGCTAGCAATGGATTTGGCTCGCCATGCCGTTAGACGACGTTTCGTACCAGCACCTTTTGCCCACCGCCCGCGTCAGCTTCGACTGGCGCGCGCTCGGCGTCTTCAGTGCCCGCCGCCGCGCCTTCCGAGTACTTCTTCGTCGTCGTCCCTTTCGACGCCCCCGAAGAGGGGTGCATGCCGCCCATGCCTACGGGTCCGCCCATACCTTGGGAACCCTGCGCGGAGACCAGCTGCGACTGCCCGCCGACCTGCTCGGCAGCGGCGCCGACCGGGCCATCAGCTCGGGGCCGTAGCGCCTGCCGAGTTGAGGCGGCATGGACCTGAGCCAGGCTCGGCAAGCCCCCAAAACCGGACCCGCCCCCAATGCCGGCCAGGGCGGGCAAGCTGGCTGAGCTCGCCAGGCTATCCGCGTGAGCCAAGCCCGACGATGCGGACAGACCGGCCGCACCGAACAAGCCAGTCACTTGCGACAAGCCGCTGGTCGCGCCGGTCAAGCCGGGGACGCCCGCAAAGAAGGACTCCAGGTTCGACCACCCTCGAGAGAACAGTCCGGTCACCCACCCCGTGAGCTTGTCCCAAAGCTCTTTCAGGCCGTTGAGCGCGTTTGTGATGAACTCCCACACTTCTCCGAGGATGCCCTTGATGATGTCCGCCACATCCGAAATGATGTCCGCAATGGCGGCCGCGACCAACTCCGCCAATTTGGCAAGCAATTTGAGGAGTTGAGTCGCGTTGATCAGCGTTTTCACGACCAAGTAGGCAAGCGCGCCGCCCACTACGGCCATCGCGCCCGCGCAAAACGGCGCCTGGAAGGCGGCCGATAGGGCGTGCCCGACGACCGGGATGTAGGTCAGGTCCACAGCCACCGGGCGCACGAACTCGAGACCTTTCTTGGCGCCCTCCAGGATGTCGCGGGTCGTCTGGACCGCGTTGGCCTGGTCGTGGATCAGGCTGATGAGCTGACGATCGAGGTCTGCCAGTTCCTGGAAAAAATTCACGTGGTTGCGGTTTTTGCCGGCGTATTTGTCCGCGGCCGAACCTAACCAGCCATCACCCGGAAACGCTGCTGCCAGCTCCTCCAGGGCTTTTTCGAAGTACTCTAGTGAGGAGTAAAGGATACCCCCTTGGTTGGGTATTCCAATCCCCAGAAGGTCGTACAAGCCGTCAATGGCACTGATCGTTGGATCGATGATGAACGCTCTGCTCATGCCTGCCGCCTATCTCAACGGTCGTCGATTCCATGCATAGACTTGGTTCTGCATTGCACGCGTAGGGCCTACAGTCTGGCTGTCATGCTTGGCCGATGTCAACAGTTTTTTTCATGCTAAGCAGATCGTCAGTTTTGAGTTCGTGAAGACGGCATGTTCACTTGTTGTCGACTACATCGTCTGCGCACATTTGCCCTCCTGCAACTGCGCTGCGACAATGCGCCAACCGCCGTGTAGGCGGCGCGATCCCAAGGCAGTGTCTCCGACGTCGATGCCTGCGCTTCGCCTTCGATCGGTATGAGATCTGTTGCAGGAGAGTCTATATAGTGTGCTCATGGGGCTAGCCGGCGGCGGCCTCGTGGCGGGCACAATCACCTCGCCGGTGGCGCAATCAGGGCTGTGCTAACCCACCATCACTCACCCGATTCGGCGTCGAAGCGGGGCGCTCTCATGGTTGCGAGGCAAAGCAAATCTCGGTTGTCCTAAATCGCGTCCGCTAAACACCTAGCTAGGCCGATCTGTCATTATCTCCGATCATGTTTGATAAGGCGACGAAAACCGACGATGGAAATCCGTTGCGCTCGGCAAGATCGGCGAAGTATTGCGGCGGCCTTATCTAAACCACTGAAGTTTTAGTAATTATCCGTCCGAGATATCCGAATATAGCGAACACCGGTACCTTGCGAAGAAAAGCCTGAATCTGATGACGCCGATATCCACTCGGGAGTTATCGGGCAACGGAAAGCGAAACGGCCTCCGTCGGAGAGCGACTGGGATAGCCCTGGTTCCGGGTGGTTTGCTATCCCGGGATAACGGCAGTGCTACATGCTCGGACCGATTTGCGATGCATCCCCACCAATGCGGTGTCTCGCCTTAGTAGACACCTGCCGAGGATGGGTTACATGGTGGTCAGCTACTGAGCCAACCGGTCGCACGGCGAGCCGTATCAAGATCACGCCAAGACAGCGGTTAATTCTATCAGCAAATGTTTCTATAGGACTCTATAGCCCGCCTGAGCTATTCCGGTGCTGTCGGCTAAGCCTGTGACCGGTGTCACTGCAGCAAGCCATTTCACCGATTGGCTCACGTTTGGGACCCTCGACTGACTGCGGTTGGTTGACCTGCTGCTTTTGTCCGCGAATTCACCGGAATTTGAACTGGACCTGGCCGGCAATCGTGGGGCAGTCACTGTGAGCTGTAGCCATGCCAGCTGCACAGGAAGTGCGATCCGGACGTCAAGGGAGGCCCGACTGGTCCGGCCGGCCGATCAATGATGCGCGGCAGCACCCGCGACAATCGCCTCTGGCTGCTCCCCAAGCCCTTCTCAGGCCGGTGCCCGGTGTGATTTGGTGAGACGATGGGCGCACCTACCGAACGGTTAGTTGATACCAACGGCGTGCGACTGCGAGTGGTCGAGGCCGGTGAGCCCGGCGCACCCGTGGTGATACTGGCCCACGGCTTTCCCGAACTGGCCTATTCATGGAGACACCAGATTCCTGCGCTTGCCGACGCCGGCTACCACGTGTTGGCTCCCGATCAGCGCGGTTACGGCGGATCGTCTCGCCCAGAGGCGATCGAGGCCTACGACATTCACCGGTTGACCGCTGACCTAGTGGGCCTACTAGATGATGTCGGTGCCGAGCGGGCGGTCTGGGTTGGTCATGACTGGGGTGCCGTGGTGGTGTGGAACGCGCCACTGCTGCACGCTGACCGAGTCGCCGCCGTTGCCGCGTTGAGCGTCCCCGCGCTGCCCCGGGCACAGGTGCCGCCGACGCAAGCGTTCCGCAGCAGGTTTGGGGAGAACTTCTTCTACATCCTTTATTTCCAGGAGCCCGGCATCGCCGACGCCGAACTCAATGGCGACCCGGCCCGCACGATGCGCCGAATGATCGGCGGTCTGCGCCCTCCGGGCGATCAGAGCGCGGCAATGCGTATGCTGGCGCCCGGCCCCGACGGCTTTATCGATCGGCTTCCGGAGCCGGCCGGGTTGCCGGCCTGGATTAGTCAGGAGGAACTCGACCACTACATCGGCGAGTTCACCCGCACCGGTTTCACCGGCGGCCTGAACTGGTACCGCAACTTCGACCGCAACTGGGAGACCACGGCCGACCTCGCCGGCAAGACGATCTCCGTGCCCTCGTTGTTCATTGCGGGCACAGCCGATCCCGTCTTGACGTTCACCCGCACCGACCGCGCTGCGGAGGTGATCTCCGGCCCGTATCGCGAGGTGCTGATCGACGGGGCCGGTCACTGGCTGCAGCAGGAACGTCCCGGTGAGGTGACCGCGGCCCTGCTGGAGTTCCTGACGGGGTTGGAGTTGCGATGAAGGCACCGTCGCGTTTTGGCGTTTTCATCACGCCATTCCATCCGACCGGTCAATCCCCGACCGTGGCGTTGCAATACGACATGGAGCGCGTCGTTGCGCTGGACCGGCTCGGCTACGACGAGGCGTGGTTTGGCGAACACCACTCCGGTGGCTACGAGCTGATCGCTTGCCCGGAGGTGTTTATCGCGGCCGCAGCGGAACGGACCACCCACATCCGGCTAGGTACCGGAGTGGTTTCGCTGCCCTACCATCATCCGCTAATGGTGGCCGACCGTTGGGTGCTGCTGGATCACCTGACCCGTGGGCGGGTCATGTTCGGCACCGGCCCCGGCGCGCTGCCGTCGGACGCCTACATGATGGGCATCGATCCGGTCGAGCAGCGACGAATGATGCAGGAGTCCCTCGAGGCGATTCTCGCGCTGTTCCGTGCCGCACCTGACGAGCGAATCGACCGCCACTCCGACTGGTTCACCCTGCGTGAAGCGCAATTGCACATCCGCCCCTACACCTGGCCGTACCCCGAAATCGCTACCGCAGCCATGATTTCGCCATCGGGTCCGCGACTGGCCGGTGCGCTGGGCACGTCGCTGTTATCACTGTCGATGTCAGTGCCCGGCGGCTACGCTGCGCTGGAAACAGCGTGGGGCGTGGTGCGGGAGCAGGCCGCCAAAGCTGGGCGGGGCGAGCCGGATCGCGCCGATTGGCGGGTGTTGAGCATCATGCACTTGTCGGACAGCCGCGACCAGGCGATCGACGACTGCACTTACGGGTTACCCGACTTCTCGAGGTACTTCGGCGCGGCAGGGTTTGTCCCGTTGGCGAACACCGTGGAAGGCACCCAGTCGTCTCGGGAATTCGTCGAGCAATACGCGGCCAAGGGAAATTGCTGCATCGGCACGCCCGATGACGCGATCGCCCACATTGAAGACTTGCTGCACCGGTCGGGTGGCTTCGGAACGTTGCTACTGCTCGGCCACGACTGGGCCCCGCCACCGGCAACCTTTCACTCCTATGAGCTGTTCGCCCGTGCTGTGATTCCTTATTTCAAGGGACAACTCGCGGCGCCGCGGGCGTCGCACGAATGGGCTAGAGGCAAGCGCGACCAATTGATTGGCCGCGCCGGCGAAGCGGTCGTCAAAGCCATCACCGAGCACGTCGCCGAACAAGGGGAAGCGGGCAGCTGACGCGGGCGCAGTGTTCCCGACGACGACATGCCCGTGTATCGGGCGCCAAAGTCGACGCTGATCGGCCCGCCCTGCGCGGACCCAACTTAGGACCCGGGTTAGGCCCAGCTGGAGCCGACGGCGCTGTCGGTTTGTGCCATGTTGTTGCCGGCAGCCTGCACCTTCTGCCCGTGGGCGTTGGCCTGCTCGTAGATCACCTGGAAGTTACGGCCCAACTGGGTAATGAACCCCTGGCAGGCCGCCGAACCGGCGCCGCCCCAAAAGTCACTCGCGGTCAACACATCAGAAATGATGGCCTGATGCTCGGCCTCCAGCAACCCGGCCAGAGCGCGGATCATGGCGCCATGAGCGTCGACGTCCCCGAATTGATAGTTGATGGTCATGTGTCCTCCTGAGTCGTCGGGCCGGGTCAGCTGCTGAGGATCTGCTGGGAGGCCTGCTCTTGCTGTTCGTAGTTGTTGGCGTCGCGAACCAGCCCGTCACGCACCCCGTGCAGCATGTTCACGATGTTGCGAAACGCCTGATTCATCTGGGTCATGGTGTCTAGCGAGGTCGCCTCGGCCATGCCACTCCAGCCCGCGCCGGAAATGTTTTGCGCGGACGCCCACATCCGGCGAGCCTCGTCCTCCACCGTCTGGGCGTGCACCTCAAAACGGCCCGCCATGTCCCGCATCGCGTGCGGATCCGTCATAAAACGCGAGGTCATATGAATTCCTCCCTTTGAATCGTCGAATTCGATCCTCGATCAACGAACGTAGTTGGTCATCCGCCAGCCGGCGGTTGGGCGATCACGGTCGGCTTGAATCCGTATCGAGGGGCAGCGAAGTTGTTAAACGCACGTCCGGCACCGCTACCCATGAGCGGCATCCCGCCAAACGCGTGTGTCGAACCTTCAGCGGCGGCCGCGGCTCCGAGGCCGTTGGACGCCGCCAGCACCGCGGGGCTCGCCGCCGGGGTCGTGGCGGTCCAAACGGCCGGAACCTTCAATCCCCCGACCGACGCCGCCTGACCGACGGCGCCCGCAACGCCGCTCAGGCCAGCACTCGGAATGGCCGGAACGGCGGCCGGCAACGCCTTGGCGGCCTCACCGGCGGCTTTGGCGCCTTCACTCGCCCACTTCGGCAGGTCGTGCGCCAGGCCAAAGTAGTCCTTGAATTGGGTGACCATGAGCCGAGCGGGCGAGACCCATTTGCCGAACGTGTCCATGGCCACGCTGGCATCAAGTTCTGCCGACCCGGTCACACCCTGCACAAAGTCGCCAAGCACTCCGCCCACGATGAGCCCGCTACCGTCCGAGGACCAGGTGTGCCCGGTCAAACCGAGCGCCTTGCCAAGGTCGGTGAGCCAAGGCGGTTCATTGGTGAAGATTCCGCTAAGCCCAAACAACGCTTTAGGAATGTCGGTGAGTGCTTGCGCATTTGCGGCCCCGCTGACAGCTTGTCCGACAGATGCGGCCTGGCTGGCCAGCCCGGCCGGGTTGATGGTCTGCGCCGCCGGATTGAATGGCGACAACTGCGTCGCCGCCGCCGACGCGCCAGCATAGCCGTACATCGCGGCCGCATCCTGGGCCCACATCTCGGCGTATTGCGCCTCGGTGGCCGCGATCGCCGCCGTGTTCTGGCCAAGGAAGTTCGTCGCCAGCAACGCCATCAACAACGCCCTGTTGGCCGCGATCTCCGGGGGCGGCACGGTCGCGAAAAACGCCGCCTCATAAGCACTCGCCGCTGCCACCGCTTGGCTGCCGGCTTGCTCGGCCTGCCCGGCGGTGCTCCTCAACCACGCCACCTGGGGCGTGGCGGCAGCCACCATGGACGCCGCGGAGGACCCCTGCCATGGCCCGTCGGCCAGGCCAGTGATCAGAGCGTCGTAGGTGGACGCCGTGGTTTGCAACTCGGCGGCCAGCGCCTCCCAGGCCGCCGCGGCAGCCAGCATCGGTCCCGAACCGGGTCCGGCGTACATCAGCGCGGAGTTGACCTCCGGCGGTAACTGAGCAAAGTCCAGCATCGGCCTCTCCTAAGCGATCGTGGCGGCGTTGGCAGCCTCGGTGGCCGCATATGAACCGGCGCTGATGCCCAGCGTGGTCGCCAACTGCTCCTGGACCGCCATCGCCTCGGCACTAATCGCCTGGTACAGCTGTGCATGCGCGGCAAACTGGGAGGCGGTTAGCAGGGACACCAAATCAGCGGCGGCCGGAACCACACCCGTCGTCGGGCCCGCCACCGCTGCATTTCCGGCCCGCGCAACGGCGTTGATCGACTGCAGTTCCCCCGCGGTCGCAGCCAGCATCTCTGGCTCGGCGTGCATGATCGACATGGTATTTTCCTCCCTCTAATGCGCGTTGCATCAATAGCTTTCGGCGTTCCCCGCTGAAGACCACACGACAGGCTAGCCATCCTTATAGGAACATCACAGACTTCACACAGGTTGTTCACGGCTAAGTCAATAACAATTCATTTACTTCAAGGGCATTTCCGTAGCTTTTGAAATTCCCCTGAAATTCATTGGTAACAAGTAATTTGAGTTTGGTATGAATTTCGGGGTACTGGCATCGACGGGCCCTACAATGCGCAACTTGCGCACACCACGCCACGCTGAAGCAACCGTCGACCGATTCAACGGCGCAGGCGCTAGGGTCCCAGGCATGATCCGATTGGTCCGTCATTCGATCGCCCTGGTGGCCGCCGGCCTTGCCGCCGCATTGTCGGGGTGCGATTCCCACAACTCGGGATCGCTCGGTGCCGATCCGCGGCAGGTGACCGTGTTCGGATCCGGGCAAGTGCAGGGTGTGCCGGACACGTTGATCGCTGACGTCGGCATTCAGGTCACCGCGGCCGACGTCACCAGCGCGATGAACCAGACCAATGATCGCCAGCAAGCGGTGATCGATGCACTGGTGGGTGCCGGCCTGGACCGCAAGGACATCCGCACCACCAGGGTCACCGTGGCACCGCAGTACAGCAATCCGGAGCCGGCCGGAACCGCCACCATCACCGGGTATCGGGCAGACAACGACATCGAGGTGAAGATCCACCCGACCGACGCCGCGTCGCGGCTGCTGGCCCTCGTCGTCAGCACCGGCGGTGACGCCACCCGGATCAGCTCGGTCAGCTACTCGATTGGCGACGACTCGCAGCTGGTGAAGGATGCCCGGGCGCGCGCCTTCCAAGACGCCAAGAACCGTGCGGACCAGTACGCACAACTGTCGGGGCTGCGGCTAGGCAAGGTGATCTCGATCTCCGAGGCATCTGGCGCCGCGCCCACGCACGAGGCGCCGGCGCCGCCGCGCGGCCTATCCGCGGTGCCGCTGGAACCCGGCCAGCAGACGGTGGGCTTCTCGGTCACGGTGGTCTGGGAACTGACCTAGCCGCCTACTGATAGACCCTGGGGTCCAGCGTCCCGATGTATGACAGGTCACGGTAGCGTTCGTCGTAGTCCAGGCCGTAGCCCACGACGAAGTCGTTGGGAATGTCGAAACCCACGTACGCGATTTCGACGTTGGCGTGCACCGCATCGGGCTTGCGCAGCAGCGTGCACACCCGCAATGACCGCGGATTCCGGCTCGTCAGGTTCCGCGACAACCACGAAAGCGTAAGGCCGGAGTCGACGACGTCCTCGACGATCAGCACGTCGCGGCCGTGGATGTCGCGGTCGAGGTCCTTGAGGATCCGCACCACGCCCGACGAGGATGTCGATGACCCATACGAACTCACCGCCATGAACTCGAACTGGGTCGGCACGGGAATCGCTCGCGCCAGGTCGGTGACGAAGAGCACCGCGCCCTTCAGCACGGTGATCAGCAGCAGATCCTGGCCGGTGGTAGCGGACAGCTCGCGGTAGTCGTTGCCGATCTGCTCGCCGAGCTCGGCGATGCGGGCCTGAATCTGCTCGGCCGTGAGCAGCACCGACTTGATGTCCCCCGGATAAAGCTCCGCCGTCTGCCCGGGGGTGATCGCCGAGGAGCTCTGGGTCACGTGCACAGCGTGCCACGCCGCGGGACCAACGACCAACGCGGGCGTCAAACGGGCTCGCGCCGCAACACAAGTACGCCGTCGCGCCGCCCGGCGACCAGTCGCTGACCGCGCAACGTGGACCCAACCGCTACCCCGCCCTGACCGCGCCACGCGGTGACCAGCCGGTCCACTCCGCGGATCTGCCTGTCGGTCAGTCCGGTCGCGCCGCCGGCCAGCAGCCAGCCCCGAATCACCCGGCGCCGCACCGCATCCGGCAGCGCGGTCAAGGCGCTGGTACTCAACTCCTGTCCCCGTGAGCCAGCAACAGCGGCTCCGGGCAGCGCCTGCGCAGCGATCGTGTCGATGAGGTCAGTGTCCTCGCGCAACGCTGTCGCGGTGCGAGCCAGCGCTTCGGCCACACCTCCGCCCAGCACTTCCTCCAGCAGTGGCAGCACTTCGGTGCGCAATCGGGTTCGGGTGAAGCGGCGGTCGGTGTTGTGCGGATCCTGCCAGGCGGTCAGGCCCAGCTCCCGGCAGGCCGCATGTGTCACGCTGCGGCGCACCCCCAGCAGCGGCCGGCACCAGGGCGGATCGTACGGACGCATGCCGGCGATCGACCGGGCCCCCGAACCACGGCCAAGCCCCAACAACACTGTCTCGGCCTGATCATCGAGCGTATGGGCCAACAGCACCGGGCCATCGCGGTGCTCCTCCAATGCCGAGTAGCGGGCGCTGCGCGCCGCCGCCTCCCGGCCGCCGGCCGCGCCCACCTGAACGCAAAGCACCCGCGCGTCCACACATCCCAGCGAAATCGCTTGTATGCGAGCTGTTTCCGCGACCGTGGCCGAGCCGGGCTGCAGACCGTGGTCCACGATCAGTGCGGTGGTGGGCCACAGCCGTGCGGCTACAGCGGTGAGCGCCAACGAGTCCGGGCCGCCGGAGAGCCCCACGCTCCAACGGTCGCAGGCGTCGAGATGGACCCGAGCGAACTGCTCCGCAGCCGCACGCAGCTGCGCTACAGCACTCTGTCGATCCATCGCTGCGGGTTTTCGATCTCGGCAGGCAACGGCAGCGTCTCGGGGCCCGACCAGATCGTGTTGAACAGCTTCATTCCCGCCCGGTCGACCACATGGTCGACGAATGCCTTGCCTCGGGTGTACTGGCTGAGCTTGGCGTCGAAGCCCAGCAGAGCTCGCACCAGCCGCTGCAGCGGCGGCTGTTTGTGATGACGACGGTCGTCGAAGCGGCGGCGGATGGTGGCCACCGAGGGCACCACCATCGGCCCGACCGCATCCATCACATGCTCGGCATGGCCTTCCAGCAGCGTGCCAAGTACCAGCAGCTGGTCTAAGGCCTTACGTTGCGGCTCGGATTGCACGGCTCGCACCAGGCCCAGAATGCCCGACGGGTTGACCTCGGAATCGTCGGTACCGTGTCCACGGCTGCGGATGAAGTCCGCCAGCCGGCTCACCACCCGCCCGATGTCGTCAACGGGTTCGAAGGTCAACAGGTTTAGCGCCTGCGACATGTAGCCGGACAGCCAGGGGTTGGCGGTGAACTGGACTCGGTGGGTGACCTCGTGCAGGCACACCCACAACCGGAAATCGGACGGCTCGACCCGCAGTTGACGCTCGACGGCGATCACATTGGGATATACCAGCAGCAAGCAGCCTTCTCCGGCGGCTCCGAACGGGTCGTACTGGCCGAGGATGCCCGAGGCCACAAACGCCAGCACGGCACCGGTCTGCGCACCGGTGATCCGACCGGTGAGAAACCCCCGCGGTTTGGCGCTTCCGTGCGTCATCGCCCGCATCGATTCGGCGGCCGAGCGAATCCACGCCGGCCGGTCGACGACACGGGCCGGCGGCACCACACCGTCGGCGATCAGACCGGTGACGTCGCGCACCGGCGGTTCGGCCTTCTCCGCCGCGACGGTCAGCTCGTCGATCACCTGGCGACGGGTGTATTCGGTGGACGGCGGAGCGGGCCGGGCCAGCCGCTCCCCGACGCTGGCCGCAAATTCCCAATCGACCGTGTTCCCCAGTGTCAGCTCGGACGCTCCGGTCACGTCGTGCACCCGCAGAACCACAACTTAGTGGCCAGAGCGTCCATCGCGTTGCGACCGTTGGGACCGGCTTCGTTGGAGATGAACGCGAAGGTGAGCACTCGGCCGCTACGGTCGGTGAGCACCCCGACTAGCGAGTTGATCGCGGTCAGCGAGCCGGTCTTGGCCCGCAACCACCCGGCCGGACCCTGGTCGGTGGCCGCGTCGAGGAAGCGCTCGCCCAGCGTGCCACTGCCACCGGCGATCGGTAGCAGATCCAGCAGCGGCCGCAACGCGGGCTGGTCGGGTCCAGCCGCGGCCTGCATCGTTGCATCGAGCGTCCGAGCGGTCAGGCGGTTGTCGAGCGACAATCCACTAGAATCCACCAGCGCAGCGCCGGCGGTGTCGATGTGTGCGGTGTTCAATCGGCTGGTCACCGCGTCGACCGCGCCACTAAAGCTCTGCGGCCGGTTGATCGCGACCGCTACCTCGCGGCCGATGCACTCGGCCATCACATTGTCGGAGGCGTTCATCATCTGAGACAGTCGCTGGATCAACGGCGCCGACTGCACCACGGCCAGCTGCCGCGCGCCGGCCGGAGCCGATGCGATCGTCACCGCCGCGGGGTCCAGGCCAAGGGCTTTGGCCAACTCCCGACCGGCATCCAGCGCCGGGGTGCGGGACCGTCTCGAATTGACGGTGGTCGGCTGGATACGCCCGGCGTCGATCATCGCCGCTTCGATCGGCGCGATGTCACCGTTGTCGATATCGGCCGGATCCCAACCCGGCGCCATCGTCGGACCGCTAAACGCCGAAGCGTCCACCTGCACGGCGGTGGGCGTCACACCGCTGCGGCGAATTTGTTCGACGAGGTCACCGATGCGAGCCGCGCCGTGATACCAGGTGTCCTGACCGGGCGGCGCTGCCGACAGCGTCGGATCGCCCGCGCCCACCAACACGACAGGTCCCTGGGGGTTCTGGCCGCCGGCCACCACCCGCGTGCTGATCCGGGCCTGTCGGTCCAGTGTCAGCAGAGCCGCCGCCGCCGTCAGGATTTTGTTGGTCGAAGCCGGCACCAAGGGCACGTCGTCTAGCCGCTGCCAAAGTTCTTGTCCGGTCAGGGCATCGGTGATCCGACCTGCTAACTTGCCCAGATCAGGATCGGCCGCCACCACCGCAAGCGCCGCGGTCACGCCAGCGGCACTCGGTGTCGCAGCGGTGTCCGCCACAGGGACCACTCCCGCCTTGACTGTGGGTGGCCGCGGTGGAGGCACAGGTGCGCGCACGCCAGCCCGGTGACCACCAGTAGTGACCAGCGCTGCGGCCGCCACCACAACGGCGACAAACGCCAGCACGGCCGCGCCGACGACCACGTGCGTGGATTTCCGCCAGCGTGTGGGACCCATGAGCTCTCCTGCCTTTCCGGTCCCATTCTGCCGAACCGGCAGGGCGACGCTGCCACGGTACCGGCTCGACTAGGGTGTCCACGGACGCATTGGACCTGCCCGTTGTCCCATGCACTCTGATCTGAAGGAGCCGACGCGTGCAATTCGACGTGACCATCGAAATTCCCAAGGGCCAGCGCAACAAATACGAGGTCGACCATGAGACGGGGCGGGTTCGTCTGGACCGGTACCTGTACACCCCGATGGCCTACCCGACCGACTACGGCTTCATCGAGGACACCCTAGGTGACGATGGCGACCCGCTGGACGCGCTGGTGCTGCTACCGCAGCCGGTCTTCCCCGGGGTGCTGGTGGCGGCGCGGCCGGTGGGGATGTTCCGGATGGTCGACGAGCACGGCGGCGACGACAAAGTGCTGTGCGTCCCAGCCGGTGACCCCCGGTGGGACCACGTCCAAGACATCGGGGACGTTCCGGCTTTCGAGCTGGATGCGATCAAGCATTTCTTTGTGCACTACAAGGACCTGGAACCAGGTAAGTTCGTCAAGGCGGCCGACTGGGTCGACCGCGCCGAAGCCGAGGCAGAGGTGCAGCGTTCAGTGGAGCGCTTCAAGGCCGGTACACACTGATTTGGGCTTAGGGCGCCCGCCCCGCGCCTTGGCACCCTCCGCCGGTCATGATCCGAACTTCGTGGGGGACCTGACTGTTAGGCGATTGCGCCGCACACTCTCGGTGAACGCCGCCCCGATAAAAACCACCCCCACCGAAGCGGTGACCCACTCGGGGACGGCGAATCGGTGGTCGATGGACAACAGCAAGATTATGGCGAGCGCGCCAATCGCCCAGTGTGCGCCGTGTTCCAGGTACACGTACCGGTCCAGTGTGTCCTGTCGCACCAGATAGATCGTGATCGACCGGACAAACATCGCACCCACCACACCAAGGCCGAGCGCGATGATGATCGGGTCCGTAGTGATCGCAAAGGCCCCGGTGACGCCGTCGAAAGAGAAGGCGGCGTCGAGCACCTCCAGATACAGGAACAACGCGCAACCAGCCTTTCCGGCCGCCTGCCTCGCCTGCACGCCCGGCGTGGCTTCACCCAACCCCGCCGGCCGGAACGCCCGGCTGATCCCGTTGACGACAAGATAGGTCACCATGCCCAAAAGGCCGGCGATCAGCACCGTACCCCGCTGATCGCTGGAGTGTGTCAACAGCGCGCCGGCAAGGACCAACCCAACACTGGCCACTATCACCGGGACCTGACCGAGTCGACCGATGCGGGCAAAGGGGACCTCAATCCACTTCAGCCATTTGATATCGCGGTCGTGAACGACGAAGTCCAGGAAAAGCATCAGCAGGAACATGCCGCCGAACGCCGCGATCTGCGGATGCGCAGCGGTGATCAGTTTTTCATAGCTGGGCGATCCGTCCGCAAATTCCAGCGCGCCATGGGCCGGTGGACGAAGCGCCAGCTCCATTGCGCGGACGGGGTCCAGGCCCGCGGTGGTCCAGATGATGGCCAGCGGGAACACCAGCCGCATCCCGAACACCGCAATAAGAATCCCGATGGTCAGGAACATCCGCTGCCAAAACGGGCTCATCCGCTGCAGAATCGCGGCGTTGATGATGGCGTTGTCGAACGACAGCGATACCTCAAGGAGCGCCAGAACCGCCAGCAAGAACAGGGCGGTCGGCCCGCCGTGCAAATATCCGGTAACCAACGCCACCACCGTCATCAGCAGCGAGAAGCCGAAGATGCGGAACGTTGACATGGATCCTTCCGAGGAAAAACCCCACAATAGCGACGAACCGACATCAATTGGTCAGGCTCGCGCCGCGCAGCGCGGCCAACCGGCCCGCCTACTATTTTCAGTCGTGACGATCCATGTCGGTTGGCCGTTGGCGCCGCCGCGGTGACCGAAGTCGGCGATACGGCATCTCCTGTTGGCTCCTCGGGCGCCTCTGGCGGAGCTATCGCAAGCGGCAGCGTAGCCCGGGTCGGCACGGCGACCGCGGTTACCGCGCTGTGCGGCTACGCGGTGATTTATCTGGCGGCCCGCAACCTGGCTCCCAACGGCTTCTCGGTATTCGGGGTGTTCTGGGGCGCATTCGGACTGGTCACCGGGGCCGCCAACGGCCTGCTGCAAGAAACCACCCGCGAGGTCCGCTCGCTGGGGTACTTGGACGTCTCTGCAGACGGCCGCCGTACCCATCCGCTGCGGGTCTCCGGGATGGTCGGCCTCGGCTCGTTGGTCGTGATCGCCGGTAGCTCACCGTTGTGGAGCGGGCGGGTATTCGCCGAGGCGCGCTGGCTATCGGTCGCATTGCTCAGCATCGGGCTGGCTGGGTTTTGCCTACACGCCACCCTGCTGGGCATGCTGGCCGGCACCAACCGGTGGACCCAGTACGGCGCGCTGATGGTGGCCGACGCGGTCATCCGGGTGGTGGTCGCCGCGGCCACGTTCGTGATCGGATGGCAGCTGGTCGGGTTCATCTGGGCAACCGTGGCGGGTTTGGTTGCCTGGCTGATCATGTTGATGACCTCACCCCCGACACGCGCGGCCGCCCGCTTGATGACGCCCGGCGCTACTGCGACATTCCTGAGGGGCGCCGCCCATTCGATCATCGCGGCCGGTGCCAGCGCGATATTGGTGATGGGGTTTCCGGTCTTGCTGAAGCTAACCTCCAATGAACTGGGCGCGCAGGGAGGCGTTGTCATCCTTGCGGTGACGTTAACCCGGGCGCCACTGCTGGTGCCACTGACCGCCATGCAAGGCAACCTCATCGCGCATTTCGTCGATGAACGCACCGAGCGGATTCGGGCGCTAATCGCGCCGGCGGCGCTCATCGGCGGCGTTGGCGCAGTCGGGATGCTGGCGGCCGGCGTCGTAGGTCCATGGATTATGCGCGTCGCGTTCGGGTCGGAATACCAGTCCAGCAGCGCATTGCTGGCCTGGTTGACGGCGGCCGCGGTGGCGATCGCAATGCTGACACTCACCGGTGCCGCCGCGGTCGCGGCCGCACTGCACCGGGCGTATTCGCTGGGCTGGGTTGGTGCGACGGTTGGGTCGGGCTTGTTGCTGCTGCTGCCGCTGTCCTTGGAGACCCGCACCGTGGTCGCGTTGTTATGCGGTCCGCTGGTGGGAATCGGCGTCCATTTGGTGGCGCTGGCGCGGACGGACGAGTAAGCGGCCGATCAGCCCCGGACCAACGTGTAACTTGTGGGCTTAAATGGCCTCGAAAATGGACACTGAAACGCACTACTCGGACGTCTGGGTCGTCATTCCCGCCTTCAACGAAGCCGCCGTGATCGGCAAGGTCGTCACCGATGTGCGGTCAGTCTTCGACCACGTCGTCTGCGTGGACGACGGCAGCACCGACGGCACCGGCGACATCGCCCGGCGGTCCGGTGCTCACCTCGTACGCCATCCGATCAACCTGGGCCAGGGGGCGGCCATTCAGACCGGAATCGAGTACGCCCGCAAGCAGCCGGGCGCCCAGGTCTTTGCCACCTTTGACGGCGACGGCCAGCACCGCGTCAAAGACGTGGCCGCAATGGTCGACCGGCTCGGCGCAGGTGACGTCGATGTGGTGATCGGAACGCGGTTCGGCCGGCCCGTGGGCAAAGCTTCGGCCAGCCGACCGCCACTGATGAAGCGGATCGTGCTGCAGACAGGAGCGCGGTTGAGCCGTCGAGGCCGCCGACTTGGCTTGACCGACACCAACAATGGCCTGAGGGTGTTCAACAAGACCGTGGCCGACGGGCTGAACATCACCATGAGCGGCATGAGCCACGCCACCGAGTTCATCATGTTGATCGCCGAAAACCATTGGCGGGTAGCGGAAGAACCGGTCGAGGTGCTCTACACCGAGTATTCGAAGTCGAAAGGCCAACCGCTGCTCAACGGCGTCAACATCATTTTCGACGGGTTTCTGCGAGGGAGGATGCCACGATGAACTGGATCCAGGTGCTGTTGATCGCGTCGATCATCGGGTTGCTGTTCTACCTGTTGCGGTCGCGCCGAAGCGCGCGGTCGCGTGCCTGGGTCAAGGTGGGCTATGTCTTGTTCGTGCTCGCCGGCATCTATGCCGTGCTGAGACCGGACGACACCACAGTGGTCGCAAACTGGTTTGGGGTGCGCCGCGGCACCGACCTGATGCTCTACGCACTGGTGATGGCGTTCAGTTTCACCACACTGAGCACCTACATGCGGTTCAAGGACCTCGAGTTACGCTACGCGCGCATCGCCCGGGCTCTGGCACTTGAGGGCGCACAGGCGCCCGAACAGTGCCGGTAAGACCCAGCCACTTGAGGGCGCACAGGCGCCCGAATTAAGCCGCGATTCGATCTGCGCAGACCGTAGCCAGGAAGGACCCGGCGGCCTACAGTTCTTAGAGTTACTGCATCTCTGACCAGCAGGAGGCGATATGTCCGACCCTGACGACGTCACCACATCATCTGACGACCGCGACGAGGGCGAACCGGAAATAGACCTGCTGCCGGCCTGATGACTCAGAGCTCATCGGTCGAACGCCTGGTCGGCGAGATCGACGAGTTCGGTTACACCGTAGTCGAGGATGTCCTCGACGCCGATTCGGTTGCCGCATACCTAGCGGATACCCGTCGGCTGGAACGGGAGCTACCGACCGTCATCGCCAACTCCACAACCGTCGTCAAGGGCCTGGCGCGGCCCGGCCATGTCCCGGTCGACCGGGTCGACCACGACTGGGTGCGCATCGACAACTTGTTGCTGCACGGCACCCGCTACGAGGCGCTGCCGGTACACCCCAAGCTGCTGCCGGTCATCGAGGGTGTGCTTGGCCGCGACTGCCTGTTGTCGTGGTGTATGACGAGCAACCAGCTGCCGGGCGCGGTGGCTCAGCGCTTGCACTGCGACGACGAAATGTATCCGCTGCCGCGGCCGCATCAACCGCTGCTGTGCAACGCGTTGATCGCGCTGTGCGATTTCACCGCCGACAACGGCGCCACCCAAGTGGTGCCCGGTTCACATCGCTGGCCCGAGCGGCCGTCGCCGCCATACCCGGAGGGCAAGCCGGTCGAGATCAATGCGGGCGACGCGTTGATCTGGAATGGCAGCCTGTGGCATACCGCCGCAGCGAACCGCACCGATGCCCCGCGGCCGGCATTGACCATCAACTTCTGCGTGGGGTTCGTGCGCCAGCAGGTCAATCAACAGCTGTCCATCCCGCGAGAGTTGGTGCGCTGCTTTGAACCTCGGCTACAGGAACTGATCGGCTACGGGCTATACGCCGGAAAGATGGGCCGAATCGACTGGCGACCGCCGGCCGACTATCTCGACGCCGACCGGCATCCGTTCTTGGACGCCGTAGCGGACCGTCTGCAGACTTCGGTCAGGCTCTGATCAATCAGTGTGCTTGTGCCGGAAGTACTCGACCGTGCGACGCACGCCGTCGGCCAACTCGATCTGCGGACGCCAGCCCAAAACCCGTTCGGCTAAGCCGATGTCAAGGCAGGACCGCTTAAGATCGCCTAGCCGCGGCGGGTGGAACTCAGGGTCGTCGGGCCCGCCGACAGCCGCGGCCACCGCCGAATGCAGTTGGCGGTCCGACGTTTCCTTACCGGTGCCGATGTTGAAGCGCAGCCCACCGCCGACGTCCGCGGACACCCGGACAAACGCGTCGACCACGTCGTCGACAAACACATAGTCGCGCGTATTGGTGCCGTCGCCGAACACCCTGGTGGGTTTGCCCGAGAGCAGCGCCTGCGCGAAGATCGCTACCACACCCGCTTCACCGTGTGGGTCCTGGCGAGGACCGTAGACGTTAGCCGGTGCGATATGCGAGCAGTCCAGGCCGTAGAGATGTCGAAAGGTGTTCAGGTAGATTTCGCCGGCCACTTTGCCCGCGGCATACGGCGAGGCCGGATCGGTGGGCGCTGTCTCAGGGGTTGGATACTCCGGCGGGGTGCCATAGATCGATCCTCCCGAGGAGGTGTGCACGATCTTGCGGACACCGGTCTGCCGCGCGGCCTCGGCTAGGCGCACCGTGCCGATGACATTGACCGCGGCGTCGAATTGCGGGTCAGCCACCGAACGGCGGACATCGATCTGGGCCGCCAGGTGAAATACCACCTCGGGCCGGTGCTGCTCGAGGATGGCGTGTAGATCGGCGGTCACAATGTCGGCTTCGACGAAGACGTGTGCGGAGTTGTCGGCCAGATGCTCGAGGTTGGTCGCCCGGCCGGTCGCGAAGTTGTCCAATCCCACCACCGAATGACCATCTGCCAGCAACCGGTCGACTAACGTCGAGCCGATGAATCCGGCCGCCCCAGTGACCAGTGCGCGCACCGGCCCACCATACCGGCGGCCCATGCCAGCGCCCCGTATGCCTCGGGTCGCCCTGGTCGCCGTATTGCTGATCACGGTGCAGCTGGTGGTTCGCGTGGTGCTGGCATTTGGGGGCTATTTCTATTGGGACGACTTGATCCTCGTCGGCAGGGCCGGCACTGGGGGCCTGTTGTCGCCGTCGTACCTGTTCGACGACCACGACGGCCACGTGATGCCCGGTGCCTTCCTGGTTGCGGGCGCCATTATCCGGGTGGCACCCCTGGTGTGGACCGGACCAGCGATCAGCCTGGTGGTGCTGCAGCTGCTGGAGTCGCTGGCGTTGCTGCGCGCGTTGTATGTGATATCGAGCTGGCGGCCGGTACTCCTGATCCCATTGACGTTCGCGCTGTTCACACCGCTAGCGGTGCCGGGGTTCGCGTGGTGGGCGGCTGCGCTCAACTCGCTGCCGATGCTGGCCGCGCTGGCGTGGGTGTGCGCCGATGCCATCCTGCTGGTGCGGACCGGCAACCACCGCTACGCCGTCACCGGTGTCCTGGTTTACCTCGGTGGCCTGCTGTTCTTCGAGAAGGCCGCGGTGATCCCGTTCGTCTCCTTCGCGGTGGCCGCGCTGCAGTGCCATGTGCGCGGCGACCGGTCAGCTTTGGCGACGGTGTGGCGGGCCGGTGTCCGGTTGTGGACGCCGTCGCTGGCACTGACCGTCGGCTGGGTAGCCCTTTATCTGGCGGTGGTGGATCAACGGCGATGGAGTTCCGATCTGTCGATGACGTGGGATCTGCTGTGCCGTTCGGTCACCCACGGCATAGTGCCGGCACTGGCCGGCGGGCCGTGGGACTGGGCGCGCTGGGCTCCGGCATCCCCGTGGGCCACTCCCCCGGCGGTGGTGATGGTGCTCGGCTGGCTGGTGTTGATCGCAGTGCTTGCGCTGTCACTGGTCCGCAAGCGACGCATCGGCCCGGTGTGGCTGACCGCGGCCGGCTACGCGGTGGCCTGCCAGGTGCCGATCTTTCTGATGCGCTCGTCGCCGTTCACCGCGCTCGAGTTGGCCCAGACCCTCCGGTACTTCCCGGATCTTGTCGTCGTGCTGGCGCTGCTAGCCGCCGTCGCGCTGCAGGCACCCAATCGCGCCGGCACCCGCTGGCTGGACGCCTCGCCGGCCCGAGCCGTTGCGACAGTCGCTTCGGCCGTGTTGTTTTTGACCAGCAGCCTGTATTCGACCGCGACGTTTCTGGCCAGTTGGCGTGACAACCCCACCGAGGGATACCTGAAGAACGCCCAGGCAAGTCTGGCCGCGGCCGCGTCAGGTGCGCCGCTACTGGATCAGGAAGTCGATCCGCTGGTGTTGCAACGAGTGGCCTGGCCGGAGAACTTGGCCAGCCACATGTTCGCCCTGCTGCGCGTCCGACCGGAATTCGCTACGACAACAACACAATTGAGAATGTTCACCAGCACAGGTCGGCTGGTCGACGCGAAAGTGACCTGGGTCCGGACGATCATCGCGGGGCCGGTGCCGCAGTGCGGCTACTTCGTCCAGCCGGACCGGCCGGAACGTCTGATCCTCGACGGCCCCTTGCTGCCCGGCGACTGGACCGTCGAACTCAACTACCTGGCCAACAGCGACGGCTCGATGGCGCTGGCACTTTCTGACGGACCTGAGCGGAAGGTTCCGGTGCATCCGGGTCTCAATCGGGTGTACGCCCGGCTACCAGGGGCCGGCGACGCAATCACGGTGCGAGCCAACACCACCGCGCTTTCGCTGTGCATCGGAGCGGCGCCGGTGGGATTTCTGGCACCGGCCTGACCTCAACGCCGGTCGCCACAGCCGCTCAAACGTGGCGGCCGCGCGTATTCGACCGTCCGTAGTGGTTCGTTAAAGCGTTGCAGTACAACGCATACAACAATCAATCGGCCATTGAGTTCGCACGCTCATGCAGTTGCGAATGGTCGGTGGATGCTCGAAGCCAATGCAGAAAGCGACCGGCTCGATGAGCTGCACCAGCAGTATCACCGAGATGATCTTGGCGGTAATCAGGCTTGTATCTCTTGTAGTGTGGCGGCGGCAACTGAATACTGACCAGAGCGCGGCAACTGAAAATTGACCAGCTTCCTGGAGAGCCTTGGCTATGGGCCAAGGAGGAAGCGAGTGTTGAGCGTGGAGGATTGGGCCGAGATCCGGCGGTTGCGCCGGTCGGAGCGGTTGCCGATTTCGGAGATCGCGCGGGTGTTGAAGATTTCGCGGAACACGGTGAAGTCGGCGTTGGCCTCCGATGGGCCGCCGAAGTACCAGCGTGCGGCGAAGGGCTCGGTTGCAGATGAGGCCGAGCCGCGGATCCGGGAGTTGTTGGCAGCCTATCCGCGGATGCCTGCGACGGTGATCGCCGAGCGGATCGGTTGGTGGTATTCGATCCGGACGCTCAGCGGGCGAGTACGCGAGTTGCGGCCGCTGTATCTGCCGCCGGATCCGGCGTCGCGCGACATATGTGGCCGGTGAGATCGGGCAGTGCGACTTCTGGTTCCCCGATGTCGTTGTGCCGGTGGGGTACGGCCAGGTCCGCACCGCCACGGCGTTACCTGTGCTGACCATGGTGTGTGGGTATTCGCGGTGGGCCTCGGCGCTGTTGATCCCGACACGCACCGCCGAAGACTTGTATGCCGGGTGGTGGCAGCATCTTTCGACGTTAGGCGCCGTTCCAAGGGTGTTGGTGTGGGACGGCGAGGGCGCGGTCGGGCGGTGGTGGGCGCGCCAACCTGAACTGACTGCGGCATGCCATGCCTTCCGCGGCACCCTGGCCGCCAAAGTGTGGATCTGTAAACCGGTGATCCCGAAGCCAAGGGGCTGGTCGAACGTTTCCACGACTACCTGGAGCGGGCGTTCTTGCCGGGTCGGGTCTTTGCCTCTCCGGCGGATTTCAATACCCAGTTGCAGGCCTGGCTGGTGCGGGCCAATCACCGCCAGCACCGAGTGCTGGGATGTCGACCGGCAGATCGCATCGAGGCCGATACCGCAGCGATGCTGACATTGCCGCCGGTCGGGCCCAGCATCGGGTGGCGAACCTCGACACGGCTGCCGCGCGATCATTACGTGCGCCTCGACGGCAACGACTACTCGGTGCATCCGGTCGCGATCGGCCGGCGCATCGAGATCACCGCAGATCTGAGCCGGGTCCGGGTCTGGTGTGGCGGCACCCTGGTCGCCGATCATGACCGCATCTGGGCCAAACACCAGACGATCAGCGATCCCGAGCATGTCGTGGCCGCCAAACTGCTGCGACGCAAACGGTTCGACATCGTCGGTCCACCCCACCACGTTGAGGTCGAACAACGTCTCCTGACCACCTACGACACCGTGTTGGGCCTTGACGGGCCGGTGGCCTGATGGCAGCCAAGACCGCTACCAACAGCCGCGATGTGGCCGCCGAGCTGGCGTATCTGACCCGGGCGCTGAAAGCCCCCACCCTGCGCGGGGCCATCGAGCAGCTCGCTGACCGCGCCCGCACCAAGACTTGGAGCTATGAGGAGTTCCTCGCAGCGTGTCTGCAACGCGAGGTGTCGGCCCGCGAATCCCACGACGGCGAAGGACGCATCAGGGCCGCCCGCTTCCCATCGCGCAAGTCGTTGGAGGAGTTCGACTTCGACCACGCCCGCGGTCTCAAACGCGACACCATAGCGCATCTGGGCACCCTGGACTTCGTCACCCTAGCAATCGGGATCGCGATCCGCGCCTGCCAGGCCGGCCACCGCGTCCTATTCGCCACCGCCTCGCAATGGGTTGATCGTCTGGCCGCCGCCCACCACAGCGGCACCCTGCAATCTGAACTGATTCGGCTGGCCCGATACCCGCTGCTGGTCGTCGACGAAGTGGGCTACATCCCCTTCGAACCCGAAGCCGCCAACCTGTTCTTCCAATTGGTGTCGTCCCGCTACGAACGGGCCAGCCTCATCGTCACGTCAAATAAGCCCTTCGGGCGCTGGGGCGAAGTATTCGGCGACGACGTCGTAGCCGCGGCCATGATCGACCGACTCGTGCACCACGCCGAAGTCATCGCACTCAAAGGAGACAGCTACCGCATCAAAGACCGAGACCTCGGCCGCGTCCCCACCGTCACGGCCGACGACCAATGAAACCAAGCTGGTCAATTTTCGATTGCCGACACCTGATCAGTTTTCGGTTGCCGTTGACATAGTGCCCAAAACACGCACCCACATCAGATGCAGAACCCCTTGACAACCAATAGGGAATCTCTTCGCATGATGGAGGTTGCTGGCACCAATCCATCAGGAAGGCCCTTGTTGACCGGCACTGGGTTGGGGGTCCACCGCGATGGGTGAGTATGGCAAGTGCGGCACGTATGCACCCGTCTTGGTGCACGCGGCCAAGGGCAGCCCGTTAGCGCCGTCGCCCAGCGTGAACTGAGGGCGGAGAATCGGCCGGAATCTCGCCCTCAGTGCACGCTCGGCGCCGTTTGGCCTCACCCGGTCAACGTGAACTGTCCGGGGCGGGCACTGTCGCGTAGCGAGCCCACGTGGGGCCGGGGTCGGCCCGCCAAAAACGCCCCGGCGCGGCCAGCTCATGAGCGGGTACGCAAGCTCAAGCAGATCTCCGTAGCCGTGACGGAGTGCTTCATCGATGTCCGCAGCGATGGCAGCGGCCAGTGCGTGCCTAAACCCGTCTTGCGCAGAGTCTTTCGCAGCGGGCGGGTAGTTGCACGTCGTCGCCGAAGTGCTGACGATCCCGTTGCGGTCGGAGACCGCGAGTAGCCAGCGCGCGTCCGGGGCAGCATCTCGCGCAGCACGCTGAAGTGTCGCGGCACCGGAAGCCGGGGGCGTGAAGAGACCCGCCATGACACCGGCTGGACGGCGCGGGGCAGAGTCCCGCGGAGTGGTGGGCTTCGACGTTGAGTTCGTCGGTGCCTACTGGCCGCCGCTGATTGCGGCGACCACAGCATTATCGCTATCGGGGTAGAGCAGCGCCATAGAGGCCTCGGAGAGGTAGCGGCGCTCGCTGGCCTGCCATTCGTCGTGCATGTCGGCCAGGACGGCGCCCACAAGGCGGATCACGGCTGCAGGATTCGGGAAGATCCCCACGACGCGGGAGCGTCGCTTGATCTCCTTATTGATGCGCTCCAATGGATTGGTCGACCAGATCTTTTGCCAGTGCGCCTTGGGAAATGCGGTGAACGCCAATACTTCTGCCCTGGCGTCGTCCATCAGCGGGCCGATCTTGGGAAACGACGCGGCGAGGCGATCACGGACCTCCTCCCAGGTCGCGTGCACCGCCTCGGCGTCGGGTGCCGAGAAAATCATTCGAAACATGCTGGCGACCATGTCGGCCTTGTCCTTGGGCACGTGGGCGAGCAGATTGCGCGCGAAGTGCACCCGACAGCGCTGATGCCCAGCGCCCTGGAAACAGCGCTTCAACGCCTTCACCAGCCCGGCGTGCTGGTCACTGATCACCAGCCGGACACCACCGAGGCCGCGCCCCTTGAGCGAGGTCAGGAACCCGCGCCAGAAGGTCTCATCCTCGCTGTCGCCGACGTCGAGGCCGAGGATCTCGCGTGACCCGTCGGCGGCGATGCCGCTGGCAACGATGACGGCCATCGACACCACCTGGCCAGTACCGTTGCGCACGTTGAGATAGGTGGCGTCGAGGTAGACGTAGGGGAACTCGATGTGCCCGAGCGTGCGGGTGCGGAACGCGCCGACGATCTCGTCGAGTCCGGCACAGATCCGCGACACCTCGGATTTGGAGATGCCGGTCTCCACACCCATCGCCTCGACCAGGTCGTCGACCGCACGGGTAGAGATACCGTGCACGTAGGCCTCCATCACCACCGCGTACAAGGCCTGATCGATCCGCCGGCGCGGCTCGAGGATCGCCGGGAAGAAAGAGCCCTTGCGCAGCTTAGGGATTCGCAGTTCCACGTCACCGGCCTGCGTGGACAGCACCCGCGATCGGGCACCGTTGCGATCGGTCACCCGAGTGTCGCTGCGTTCATAACGGGCAGCGCCGATCCGTTCAGTGGCTTCGAGCTCGCTGAGTTCCTGCAACACCAGACGGACGGCATCACGGATCAAGTCGACGCCATCACCAGTGCGGAACGCGTCGAGCAACTCGGACAGGGCAGACTGTGGCAAGGCCATCGGCGGGATCTCCTTCGGTGCGTGCTTGGCGGTACACACCGACGATCTCGCCGACGGCCCCTACCTCATCGGAGCCACTCCGCAACAACCCCTAAACCCACCACGCTGCGGGACGCTTACCGGCGGCGTGGCACAACGTTCGGTATCGCTGATCGGCATCAGGAGGTTAGTGCGATCAGAAGTCGTAAGTGGGCTCGGCGTCGAGGATCCCCTTGAACATCGCGACCAGGCCCGTGAGATCAGAGTTGGCGCGCGCCACGTGACAAGCGCCGTGCAACTCTTCCAGGTCGGTCTTCCCCCAGTCGAGGCCAGAACCGCGTTCGGACAACAGGAGATCGAAGAACTCGCGGGTCGAGCGGCCGTTGCCCTCGCGGAACGGGTGGGCATAGTTCACGTAGTCGTACCGGTATGCGACCTGGCCAGCGAGATCACCTTCGCCGACCGCTCTGAGCCGGTCGAGCTGGTAGATCTCCGCAGCCACATGCTCCATGGGCCGACTGATGCCGCCCGGCGCGCAGAAAGACTCGTCCTCCTTCTCGATGCCGACTGTCCGCAGATCTCCCGCCCAGACGTAAATGTCCTGGAACAGCTGGCGGTGAATCGCCCGCAGGTATGCGAGATCTGTGCGGTCGCCCAGCAGATTGGGATCCTCGCGGAGTTCGATCACCCGGGCCTCAACGAGGTCGTTCTCGGCATCACGCAGTTCGGCATGCGTTCGAGCGCCGACCCGGTTCCTCAAGACGGACATAGCGGGGATGAAGTAGCCCTGCCAATTCCGTTCGTGATCGCCGGTGTCCCATGGATGCGGCACTCCACCCCGGTTACTGGATGTTGTACCGGCGGCGGACGCGCTCACCCAACTCGGCTGCCGTGATCTTGCCGCGGGCGTAGTCGTTCTGATCGGCACGGGTGGCGGCGGTGCTGCGGGTGCCCTCCAGCTCGGTGTTGCGGCGAGTTGCCCTGACATTCCTGAAGCGCCGCTTCACCTTCTGCAACTCGGTCGCCTGGACAAACACTTCATCTCATTTGGTGGTCCTGACCAGGATAGTCGACAGCGCTGACATTGCAGGAAGTTGACCGTCAAGCACAGCACGGTTCTCCACCGCTGATGTACGACCATCATGTCTCGTTGGTCCTGTAATCGACGGCGTCCCACCGGCTCGACAAGAAATCCCACCAGGTGACTGGACGCAAGGCCGGTGGGGCCCCCTACACCGTCACCATCCCGGAGTTCGGAGCCGCAGCTTTGCGCGAGCAGCGGGCACTGGTCATCCCGTTCGACCCGGTGTTTCCGGCCCGGCGCGGCACCCGCTAGTCCGAGGCCAACGTCGCACCCACTGGCGGGCGATCCGCGGAGAGGACTTCAAATGGGTTGTCCCGCACTCGATCCGCAAGTCCGTCGTCACCGCGGTGGAACGCTCGATAGGGCTGGAAGCCGCGGCCCAGCAGGCCGGGCACAGCGGCAGCGAGATCACCCGGCGGCACTACGTCGAGCGGTCCGTGACGGTGCCCGACTACACCGCCGCCCTGGACGAGTATTCGCGCCCTATCCGCGCCTTCAGGCCATTAAAGAGCAACAGGCCGGGTGATATACCGACCTGACCTGCAAAGATGGAGCCGCCTAGGAGAATCGAACTCCTGACCTATTCATTACGAGTGAATCGCTCTACCGACTGAGCTAAGGCGGCTTTTCCCCTGGGTGCCCGCTTGCCGGGCGGCACGAGTCTACGGCAGGCGGGCCGGCCCGCCCAAGTTTGCGGCGGTCGCTACCGCAGTTCCTGGCCGATGGTGGCGACCATGGCATCGACGGCGAACTTCGGTTTGACGTTGACCGCTAGCGCTTCCCTGCACGCCAACACCGCTTCGATGCAGCGCAGCAGCCGCTCCGGCGGGGCGTGGGCGGCCAGCGCAGCAACCCGGTCGGCCATATCCGGGTGGTTGGCCCGCACCCCACCCGCGTGGGCTGCGACCAACAGTGCATCCCGGAAGTAGGTCGCCAGATCGATCAGTGCCCGGTCCAGCGCATCGCGCGAGGCCCGCGTCTGCCGGGATTTCTGCCGTCGTTCAAGATCCTTCATCGCGCCGGTGGCACCACGCAACGCCGCGCCGGTGCCTTTACCGGTACCTCCGGCTCCCAGCGCCGTCCGCAGTTCTTCGGTCTCGGCCTCGATACGCTGCGCGGTCAACGCTAAGGCCTCGGCCTCGGCGCCGGCCACCAACTCCTCGGCGGCTGCGTACGCACGCGACGGTGTCGCGGCGTCACGTGCCAGCCCCAAAGCCCGCTCGCGTCGCTGCCGGGCCTGCGGATCGGTGGCCAGCCGGCGCGCTCGTCCGACATGGCCACCACTGACCGACGCCGCCCAATTGGCCGTGTCGGGGTCCAACCCGTCGCCGTCGCTCAGCACCTGCGCGATCGCGTGGGTCGACGGAGTCACCAACGCGACATGCCTACACCGGGATCGCAGCGTGACCGCAATGTCCTCGGGATCCACCGACGGCGCGCACAGCAGGAACACCGTCGACGGCGGCGGCTCCTCGACAACCTTGAGCAACGCGTTGGCGGCGCCTTCGGTCAACCGATCGGCGTCCTCAATCACCACGATCTGCCAGTGCCCGGTAGTCGGCCGGCGCGCGGCGATTTGCACGATGGCCCGCATTTCGTCCACACCGATCGACAGACCTTCGGGAATCACCCGGCGTACGTCGGCGTGGGTGCCCGCCAGCGTGGTCGTACACGCCCGGCAGCGCCCGCACCCGGGCTCCCCGCCCGACGTACATTGCAAAGCCGCCGCGAAGCACAGCGCGGCAACCGAGCGCCCAGAACCGGGCGGACCGGTGAGCAGCCACGCGTGTGTCATAGTCCCGCCGCCACCCGCGCTGTGAGCCGAATCACGACGGGCCGCCTTGGCCGTGGCAAGCAGCTCGGCTTCCACCGCTTGCTGGCCTACCAGCCGCGTAAACACCCCGGACATCATCGGCAACAGTAGCTATCCGCGCCGACAGATACCGATCAGCGTTCGTTTCGCGACAATTCCGTGATCTTTCGTCGCCATTTGGATGGATGCCGAGGCGTTCGTCGGTTTCCGGCAAGTCCCCGCCGCCCGATACGGTGGGCTAATGGCAACCACGGCGGCGCTACCCAGACGGATCCATGCATTCGTCCGGTGGGTAGTGCGCACTCCGTGGCCGCTGTTCTCGCTGAGCATGCTGCAGTCCGACATCATCGGCGCATTGTTCGTGCTCGGATTCCTGCGCTACGGCCTGCCGCCTCAGGACAATATCCAACTGCAGGATCTGCCACCGGTCAACCTACTGATCTTCGTCAGCACGGTAATCATCTTGTTCCTCGCCGGGGCCGTGGTGAACCTGAAGCTGCTGATGCCGGTCTTTCGATGGCAGCGCCGCGACAACCTGCTCACCGAGCCTGATCCGGCCGCCACCGAGCTGGCCCGCAGCCGCGCATTGCGCATGCCGTTGTACCGCACTCTGATCAGCCTGGCGGTCTGGGCTACCGGCGGCGGGGTGTTCATCCTCGCCAGCTGGTCGGTGGCCAAGCATGCGGCCCCCGTCGTGGCGGTGGCCACCGCGCTGGGTGCCACCGCCACCGCCAGCATCGGCTACCTGCAGTCTGAACGGGTGTTACGGCCGGTGGCCGTCGCGGCGCTGCGCAGCGGTGTGCCGGAAAACGTCAACGCACCCGGCGTCATACTGCGACTGATGCTGGCGTGGATTCCGTCCACCGGCGTACCACTCCTGGCGATCGTGCTGGCCGTAGCGGCGGACAAGATTGCCTTGCTGCACGCCACACCAGAGGCGCTGTTCAATCCCATCCTGATGATGGCACTGGCCGCGCTGGGCATCGGATCCGTCAGCACCCTGTTGGTGGCCATGTCGATCGCCGACCCGTTACGCCAGTTGCGCTGGGCGCTAAGCGAGGTGCAGCGCGGCAACTACAACGCCCACATGCAGATTTACGACGCCAGCGAACTGGGCCTGCTACAAGCCGGCTTCAACGACATGGTCCGCGAGCTGTCCGAGCGGCAGCGGTTGCGTGACTTGTTCGGTCGCTACGTCGGCGAAGACGTGGCCCGGCGGGCCCTGGAGCGCGGCACCGAGTTGGGCGGTCAGGAACGCGACGTCGCGGTGCTGTTCGTGGATCTGGTCGGCTCCACGCAACTGGCCGCGACACGACCGCCCGCCGAGGTGGTCCAGCTGCTCAACGAGTTCTTCCGGGTGGTGGTCGAAACCGTCGCCCGGCACGGTGGGTTCGTCAACAAGTTCCAAGGCGACGCCGCGCTGGCCATCTTCGGTGCACCCATCGAACACCCCGACGGTGCTGGTGCCGCGCTATCGGCAGCACGTGAGCTCCACGACGAACTCATCCCAGTGCTGGGTTCCGCGGAGTTCGGCATCGGCGTGTCGGCCGGAAGGGCCATCGCCGGCCACATCGGCGCTCAAGCCCGCTTCGAGTACACCGTCATCGGCGACCCGGTCAACGAGGCCGCCCGGCTCACCGAACTGGCCAAACTCGAGGATGGCCACGTTCTGGCGTCGGCGATCGCGGTCAGTGGCGCCCTGGACGCCGAAGCATTGTGTTGGGATGTTGGCGAGGTGGTTGAGCTCCGCGGACGTGCTGCACCCACCCAACTAGCCAGGCCAATGAATCTGGCTGCACCCGAAGAGGTTTCCAGCGAAGTACGCGGCTAGTCGCGCTTGGCTGCCTTCTTCGCCGGCACCTTCCGGGCAGCTTTCCTGGCTGGCCGTTTTGCCGGACCCCGGGCTCGGCGATCGGCCAACAGCTCGGCGGCGCGCTCGTCGGTTATGGAAGCCACGTCGTCGCCCTTACGCAGGCTGGCATTGGTCTCACCGTCGGTGACGTACGGCCCGAATCGGCCGTCCTTGATGACCATTGGCTTGCCCGACGCCGGATCTGTTCCCAGCTCGCGCAGCGGCGGAGCCGAAGCGCTTTGCCGGCCACGACGTTTCGGCTCTGCGTAGATCTTCAGGGCTTCGTCGAGCGTGATGGTGAATATCTGGTCTTCGGTGACCAGTGATCGAGAATCGTTGCCGCGCTTTAGATACGGTCCGTAGCGCCCGTTCTGCGCGGTGATCTCCTCACCCGAGGCGGGGTCCACTCCGACCACGCGCGGCAGTGACAGCAGCCTCAGCGCGTCTTCGAGGGTGACCGTCTGTAGGTCCATGCTCCGCAGCAACGAACCGGTGCGCGGTTTGGGCCCGGCGGCCTTCTGGCGTTTCTTGACTCCCTGAGCGGCCGCGGCCGCATCAGCCGCAGGCTCCGGCAGGATCTCGGTCACATACGGCCCAAACCGGCCTTCCCTGGCCACGATCTCGTGGCCGGTTTCTGGGTCCAAGCCCAAAGTCCGTCCCTGTTGCGGTGTGGCAAAGAGCTCTTCGGCCACCTGTAGAGTCAGCTCGTCCGGGGTAATCGACTCGCTGAGGTTGGCCCGCTGCGGCGTGGGCTCACCGGTGTCGCCGGCCACCAAACGTTCCAGGTAGGGACCGTTCTTGCCCACCCGAACATATATGGGGCGTCCGTGGGTGTCGTCAAAAAGCTTGATAGAGTTTACTTCTCGTGCGTCGATGCCCTCGAGATTGATCCCGACAAGCTTCTTGAGGCCACCCGATCGGGCTACCGAATCGGGCACACCGTGATCGCCACCAAAGTAGAAGTTGTTGAGCCAGTTGGTGCGGCGCTCGTTGCCGGCGGCGATCTCGTCGAGCTCGTCTTCCATCGCCGCGGTGAAGTCGTAGTCGACGAGCCGACCGAAATGCTGCTCGAGCAGACCGGTTACCGCGAACGCCACCCATGACGGCACCAGTGCACTGCCCTTCTTGTGCACGTAGCCGCGATCCTGGATGGTCTTGATGATCGACGAGTAGGTCGACGGGCGGCCGATGCCCAGCTCCTCGAGCGCTTTGACCAGCGACGCCTCGGTGTAGCGGGCCGGCGGGTTGGTGGCATGGCCGTCTGGGGTCAACTCGACGATGTCCAACCGTTGACCCGGGGTCAGATGGGGCAGTCGCCGCTCGGCATCGTCAGCCTCGCCGCCGACCAGCTCGTCCACGGTCTCCACGTAGGCCTTGAGGAAGCCCGGGAACGTCAAGGTGCGTCCGGTCGCGGAGAACACCACCTCCTGGTGCCCCGACATGCCAGTGATCCGCAGGCTCAGCGTCATGCCCCGCGCATCGGCCATCTGCGAGGCTACGGTGCGTTGCCAAATCAGCTCATAGAGCCGGAAATCATCAATGTTGGGACCGTCGAGTTCGCGACGCACCGCGTCCGGGGTGGCAAACGTTTCACCGGCGGGCCGGATAGCCTCGTGCGCTTCCTGGGCGTTCTTCACCTTGCGGGTGTATTGGCGCGGCGCCGGCGCGACGTACTCGTCGCCGTAGAGCTGGCGCGCCTGGGTACGTGCGGCGTTGATCGCCGACTCCGACAGCGTGGTGGAGTCGGTACGCATATAGGTGATGTAGCCGTTTTCGTACAGCCGCTGGGCGATGCTCATCGTCCACTCGGCGGAGAACCGCAGCTTGCGGCTGGCCTCTTGCTGCAGCGTGGAGGTCATGAACGGCGGGTACGGGCGCCGGGCGTAGGGCTTCTCCTCGGCCGAGGCCACGGTCAGCTGCGTGCCATCCAGGCCCGCGGCCAACGCGGTCGCGCTCCCCTCGTCGAGCACAATGACTTCGTCGCCTTTGCGCAGCGTGCCCAGCGAGTCGAAATCGCGGCCAGTGGCCACCCGCCGGCCAGCCACGGCCGTCAGCCGGGCGCTGAAGGTGGGCGGCGCGGCGTCCGGGTCGGACACGCTGGCATCCAGCTTGGCAAGGATGTCCCAGTAGGCCGCGCTGCGGAACGCCATGCGGTCGCGTTCGCGCGCCACGATGATGCGGGTGGCCACCGACTGCACCCGGCCCGCCGACAACTTGGGGGCGACCTTCTTCCACAGCACTGGGCTGACTTCGTAGCCGTACAGCCGGTCCAGGATGCGCCGGGTCTCCTGCGCGTCGACCAGGTCGATGTCTAGGTCGCGGGGGTGCTCGGCGGCGGCGCGGATCGCCGGTTCGGTGATCTCGTGGAAGACCATCCGCTTTACCGGTATGCGCGGTTTGAGGGTTTCCAGCAGATGCCAGGCAATAGCTTCGCCCTCACGGTCCCCATCCGTGGCCAGATACAGCTCGTCCACGTCTTTGAGCAGGCCCCTGAGCTCGCTGACGGTGCTCCGTTTCTCCGGGCTGATGATGTAGAGCGGTTCGAAGTCGGCGTCGACGTTGACCCCGAGCCGCGCCCACGGCTGCGACTTGTACTTTGCGGGTACATCCGACGCGGCCCGCGGCAAGTCACGGATGTGCCCCCGGGAGGACTCGACGATGTAGCCAGAGCCCAGGTAGGAGGCCAGCTTGCGCGCCTTGGTGGGCGACTCGACGATGACCAGTCGCCGGCCGCTGCCATTGCCGCCGCTGCCACGGCCCTTCGTTTTCGGGTCAGCCAACTGCGCCCACGCTCCATCTCTTATCCCGGCCCCTATCGAGACCGCCCCGGTAGGTAGAGGACGCGGCCGACTGCCGAATCCCAGGTGAATTCCGGTACGCCGGCGTTCCCTCGCCTGTGGGCAACTGACAATCTCGCACTCTAGGGCGGGCCTGCGCAAACCGGCTGCAAACAGATTACCCACACCAAAGGCTCAAACGGGCCGCTCAGGACGCTCGGAGATCCGCATCGTCGCCGAACTAGGTCCGACTGCCCGGCTCCTCAGCGGACCCCAGCGGGACCGCATCGTCGCCGAGCTAGGTCCGACTGCCCGGCTCCTCAGCGGACCCCAGCGGGACCGCATCGTCGCCGAGCTAGGTCCGAGGCCACTGTACCCATGCCTCGGCCCCGTCTGGGGGTTCCCCCACGTTCTCCACCAGGCGCGATAACCTGCGTCGCCCGCTAATCCGCAGCGCTGGTCGGGTCCCCCGGGTACCGATCAGGGTGGGCGCAATCCCGACCCTCATCAGCGCCGACGCCAGCGGAGAATGGGTGTCCGGCGCGTGTGGATCCAGGCCCAGCAAATAGCGGTCGGCCTCCGGGCTGCCTGCCGCCAGAGTCCAAGCCCTCAGCTCGCGCGGCCCGGGCAGCCATCGCGGGGGCACGGTCTTGACCGCACCGCGCGTCCACTCGGCGGCGATGCCGCACAACAGCGGGTCGACGGCCGTCCGCACCAGCGGGGTGTTTTCGTCGGTACGGGCGACCTCGGGTACCAAACCAGCCTCCTGGATCATCTCGGCCAGGGCCGATGCGCGCCAGGACTCGGCGACGACTACCGACAGCCGAGCGCCGCAACCAACCAGCACGATCTGGCCCGGGCCCGCCAGCACCCCGGAAAGATCCGCGACCGCGGGAGGTACTGACTCCGCGGCGAAGAAGGAAAGCTGGCTCACCTCACCGACAGTAAGCCAGCGAGCGGGTCGCTGGCTTTAGGCATCCGGCGCGGCGGCAGCGCGCCATGTGGCGAGCAGACGTAAAGCCCCCAAAACGGAACCGTTTTGGGGGCTTTTTGCGTCTGCTCGCGGGGGTAACTCAGAGCGAGCGGACTCCGGTGGCCTGGGGGCCCTTAGGGCTGTGGCCGATCTCGAACTCGACCTTCTGGTTTTCTTCAAGGGTGCGGAAGCCCGTTCCCTGGATCTCCGTGTAGTGGACAAATACATCCGCGGAACCGTCTTCGGGGGCGATAAAGCCGAACCCCTTCTCCGCGTTGAACCACTTCACAGTTCCCTGTGGCATTTCTCGATCTTTCCTTTTCTTCTGGGTGCGGTGCACCGCCTTTCGGTGCCCCGGGCCAGCTGCGGCCGCCATACCTCGCCGAGTCGCCGGAACTTCACCCGACCGATAACCTCGCAGGAACCGCGGCCGCAACGTCGATCCTGCGAAAGTTTGACACGAACACAGAAGCTGCGACCGCCAATCAGTCAATCATGTTCATCGCGTCGGCAACAGCCTCTGGGTGTGGACGGAGCTACGAAGGGTCCGCAAATGGCGAGTTTCGGCAGCCACCTGCTGGCCGCAGCGGTCGCCGGGACCCCGCCGGGCGAGCGTCCGCTGCGCCACGTCGCCGAGCTGCCACCGCAGGCCGGCCGGCCGCGCGGTTGGCCGGAGTGGGCCGAGCCCGACGTGGTGGATGCGTTTGCCGACCGCGGCATCAGCTCGCCGTGGTCACACCAGGCTGAGGCCGCCGAGTTGGCGTACGCCGGCCGCCACGTGGTGATAGGCACCGGCCCGGCGTCTGGAAAGTCGTTGGCCTATCAACTTCCCGTGCTCAACGCGCTGGCAACCGACTCCCGGGCGCGTGCGCTGTATCTGTCGCCGACGAAGGCGCTCGGCCACGACCAGTTGCGCGCCGCACATGCGCTGGCGGCCGCGGTGCCACGGCTGGCTGACGTCGCGCCGACGGCCTATGACGGCGACAGTCCCGACGAGGTGCGCCGCTTTGCCCGCGAGCGCTCCCGGTGGCTGTTCTCCAACCCGGAGATGACACACCTATCGGTGCTTCGAAACCATGCGCGCTGGGCTGTGCTGTTGCGGAATCTCCGCTTTGTGATCGTCGACGAATGCCATTACTACCGTGGTGTTTTCGGCTCGAATGTGGCGATGGTACTGCGCCGTTTACTACGGCTGTGCGCGCGCTACTCTGCGCACCCGACGGTGATCTTCGCCAGCGCGACAACGGCCTCGCCGGGCGCGACGGCTGCCGACCTGATCGGCCAGCCGGTCGTGGAGGTCACCGAGGACGGCTCACCCCGGGGGGCTCGCACGGTGGCATTGTGGGAGCCCGCGCTGCGGTCGGATGTGATCGGCGAGCACGGCGCCCCGGTGCGACGCTCCGCCGGTGCCGAGGCGGCCCGGGTGATGGCCGACCTGATCGTCGAGGGAGCGCAGACCTTGACGTTCGTCCGATCGCGGCGCGCGGCGGAACTGACTGCACTGGGTGCCCGGGCGCGACTGGTCGACATTGCCCCGGAACTGTCGGACACGGTGGCGTCGTATCGGGCCGGTTATCTTGCCGAGGACCGTAGCGCGCTGCACCAGGCCCTGGCCGAGGGCCAGCTGCGCGGGCTGGCTACCACCAACGCTTTGGAGTTGGGCGTTGATATCGCCGGACTGGATGCGGTGGTGCTGGCTGGTTTTCCCGGGACGGTGGCCTCGTTCTGGCAGCAGGCGGGCCGGTCGGGCCGGCGCGGCCAGGGCGCGCTGGTGGTGTTGATTGCCCGTGACGATCCGCTGGACACGTATTTGGTCCACCATCCCGCAGCATTGTTGGACAAACCGGTCGAGCGCGTGGTGATCGATCCGGTTAACCCGCACCTGCTGGGTCCCCAATTGCTTTGTGCAGCAACAGAACTGCCTTTAGACGACGCCGAGGTCCGGTCCTGGGGCGCCGTTGAGGTGGCGGAGAGTCTGGTTGACGACGGGCTGTTGCGGCGCCGGAACGGCAGGTACTTTCCGGCGCCCGGGGTGAAACCGCATGCCGCCGTGGATGTCCGGGGGGCTATCGGTGGCCAGATCGTCATCGTGGAGGCCGGAACCGGGCGGCTCTTGGGCAGCGTGGGCGTCGGTCAGGCCCCGGCCGCAGCGCACCCAGGCGCGGTGTACCTGCACCAGGGCGAGACCTACGTCGTTGACTCGCTGGATTTCCAGGACGGAATCGCCTTCGTGCACGCCGAGGATCCCGGCTATGCCACGTTCGCGCGAGAGGTCACCGACATCGCGGTCACCGGCACCGGCGAGCGGTTGGTCTTCGGGCCCGTTGCTTTGGGTTTGGTGCCGGTGACTGTCACCAATCACGTCGTCGGCTACCTGCGCCGCCAGCTGTCCGGGGAGGTGCTGGACTTCGTGGAGCTGGACATGCCGGAACACACCTTGCCCACAACCGCGGTCATGTACACAATCACTTCGGATGCATTGGTCCGCAGCGGTATTGAGGCCACACGGATTCCCGGGTCGTTGCACGCCGCCGAACACGCGGCCATCGGGCTGCTGCCGCTGGTGGCCAGCTGCGACCGCGGCGATATCGGCGGCATGTCCACAGCGACCGGGCCCGAGGGGCTGCCCAGTGTCTTTGTCTACGACGGCTATCCGGGTGGAGCCGGATTCGCCGAACGCGGCTTTCGCCGGGCCCGCACCTGGCTGGGCGCCACCGCGGAGGCCATCGAAGCCTGCGAATGCCCCAGTGGGTGTCCATCGTGTGTGCAATCCCCCAAGTGCGGCAATGGCAACGACCCGTTAGACAAGGCGGGCGCGGTGCGGGTGCTGCGGCTGGTGCTCGCCGAGTTAAGTGAGGAATCACCGTGAGCAGCCCAGCGTTCCGGCGTTGTCGGGCAAAGCGGGGTCGTCGTCTTAGCCGATGTGATGCACTTGACATCAGTGTCTTCGGCCTATCACGTAGTGGTCGTGGGCGCCGGCCGAAGATCCGGGCGGGAGGTGACACGTGTCGTTTGTGATCGCGGCGCCGGAGGCGTTGGACTCGGCAGCAACGGACCTCGTGGTCCTGGGCTCGACGTTAGGCGCGGCCACTGCGGCCGCGGCGGCCCAGACGACGGGTATCGTGGCCGCGGCCCACGACGAGGTGTCGGCGGCGATCGCAGCCCTGTTTTCCGCCCACGGCCAGGCCTATCAGGCCGCCAGCGCGCAGGCCGCGGCGTTTCACACCCGGTTCATCCGTGCGCGCTCCCGACATCCGCAGCAGGAAACGACCTGTCGCCGTGTGCGATAGGCAAATCACCAGGCAACACGCCGGCAGCTCCGGTAAGGCCAACATCGACCACCTACCCAGGGCATTCCCATGCACGTCACCGCCGCATAGCAAGTTGCGGATGCTGAGTGGTCCGCTACCACCCGGTATGGCAACGCCGGTGGTCATGGCACCACCTCGGGTCTGATCTGCCTCGGAGGCCGGCCGCTGGCACGAAGGCAACGACGGTTCGGGCGGGTTGGCCTAGCGATACCACACGCATGCGCTGTCCTGCAAGGGAATTCCCTCGGCGACCACCGGTACCCCACCGAGTCAACGGCGCACCGCGTCCGTAGACTGCTCGCATGACCCACGACTGGCTGCTCGTGGAGACGCTGGGGGACGAACCGGCCGTGGTAGCACGGGGGCGTGAGCTGAAGAAGCTCGTCCCGATCACCACGTTCCTGCGTCGCAGTCCCTATTTGGCGGCGGTCCGCACAGCTATCGCCGAGACGCTGCAGACCGGCCAAAGCCTGACCAGCATCACTCCCAAGCACGATCGCGTCATCCGCACCGAACCTGTAATAATGACCGACGGCCGCATGCTACCGTTGCTTGTCGTGAACGGTTTGACGGTGATCCGGACTGCGCGCTCGCTGAGCGGCCTACGCCCACGCTGTCGGTCAGATTGCGTCGATGAATCCTATGCGCTCTGAACTGAACTGGGCTGAATGCGCGAGCCGCCGACGTAGGGAATCGGCAACGCCCGTCGGACGACCCCGCCGATCTCGTCGTCGACATCCAGTGGCGCCGGCATCAGCAGGGTGGTGACGATTGCCCGTTCAGACAGTCGCCGCAAGGCCCCGGGCCTGCTAGGAGGTCGGGTTCCCCGGGACGTCGACCACACCCTGGTCGCAATGTCCAACGTAAGCAACAGGTTTGAGTATGAGGTGCCGGTAGCGAGGATGAATTCGCCAGTCCTGGTACACGCGCACGGACATCGCAGGTGCCGCGATGCGGCCGGCCTCTGGCCACCGCCGAATCGGCGTAGCCGTCGGGCACTTTCAAGATCGGGTCAGCGCGCCTGATGCGCACCGGGCCGCCACCTCAGCGCCATGGTGTTTCGGACATCCTCCAATCGCCGCCGATCCCCGAGGAACACCAGGTCGCCCGCGTGCGGGCGAAAGGCAGCGAGGACTTTTGGGAAACCCACGCACATGCTTCCCGGATAGCGATAAGCTGCGCTCCAGCAGATTGTCCGCCGGTGACCGGGCGGCCCTTCGATCGGCATCGCGCGGTGGTCGGAGGTGTCCGATGTCATATGTGATCGCGGCGCCGGAGGCGCTGGTGGCGGCGGCCACGGATTTGGCTACTCTCGGCTCGACGATCGGCGCCGCCAACACGGCCGCTGCGGGCTCGACAACGGCGTTGCTGACCGCCGGCGCCGACGAAGTGTCGGCGGCGATAGCGGCCTATTCGGAATGCACGGCCAGACCTATCAGGCACTCAGTGCGCGGGCGGCGGCGTTCCATGAGCGGTTCGTGCAGGCCTTGGCCACAGGTGGGGGCGCCTATGCGGCCGCCGAGGCCGCCAGCGTCTCGCCGCTGCAGAGCGCGCTCGATTTGCTGAATGCGCCCACTCAGGCGCTGTTGGGGCGTCCGTTGGTGGGCAATGGCGCCAATGGGGCCCCGGGGACTGGGGCAAACGGCGGCGATGGCGGGATTTTGTTCGGGTCCGGGGGGGCCGGCGGGTCCGGAGCGGCCGGCATGGCGGGTGGCAACGGCGGGGCCGCCGGGCTGTTCGGCAACGGCGGAGCCGGCGGAGCCGGCGGCAGCGCGACGGCCGGTGCGGCCGGGGCGGGCGGGAACGGCGGGGCCGGCGGGCTGCTGTTCGGTACCGCCGGGGCCGGCGGCAACGGCGGGTTAAGCCTCGGTTTGGGCGTCGCCGGCGGCGCCGGCGGCGCCGGCGGGTCGGGCGGTAGTGACACCGCCGGACACGGGGGGACCGGTGGTGCCGGCGGCCTGCTATTCGGCGCCGGCGGCGCCGGCGGCGCCGGCGGGCTGGGCGGATTCCGCGGTGCCGGCGGCACCGGCGGTGCCGGCGGGGACGGCGGCAACGCCGGGCTGTTCGGCGACGGCGGCGCCGGCGGCGCCGGCGGCGCCGGCGAGGACGGCACAACGCCCGGTGGCAACGGTGGGGCGGGCGGTGTCGCCGGGCTGTTCGGCGACGGCGGCAACGGTGGTAACGCCGGAGTTGGCACGCCCGCGGGCAACGTCGGCGCCGGCGGCACCGGCGGCCTGCTGCTCGGCCAGGACGGCATGACCGGGTTGACGTAGCCGCGTGGCGGGGCCGCGCCTTGCTTCCGGGACTACCACCCGCAGGTCGCTGGCCGTAGTTGGTTCTCCCCGCTAGCCCACCACTAGCTTCGCTTGCCGATAGCTTCGCTTGCCGATAGAACTAGATCGTCGTCAACCCGGTGTCGTGGGCACCTTGGCCGGCCCCGCCCGCGCGGTGGCGGTCGCCACACCCGCGAACGCGACAGCCACCTCGACGGTGACGACCACGTCGAGGTCCACCACCCTGCACTGCGCGTGCTCGACGCGCATCGCACGGGCCACCAGCGTCGCACGCGCGCAGGCCGCCGCCAGTCCGGACGGCAGCCGGGCGGCAGCGGCTAACGAAGCCAGATCAGCCGCCGCCTGTGCGCGGTGACGAGCCACCACCGCCGACCCTAGATATGCACCCGCACCGGTGACGCACAGCAGCACCGCGACCATCGCGACGGCAAGCACGGTGGCCGAGCCGCGGTCACCCCGGCTCGGCCACCGAAATTGCCCTAGCAGCAATGTCCAACGTAGGCAACAGGTTTGAGTGTGCTGTGACAGTGGCGACCACAAACTCGCCGTCCCGGTGCACCTGGACCAGCGCCGCACGCGGGGCGATGCTGCGGGCGACGTTGGTCGCCGAGCGTACGTCACCGCGCGCGGCCAATCGAGCGGCCTCGCGGGCCGCGTCGATACAGCGCACCTGCATTGATACCGCGGTGACGCCCGCCAGGCACAGCACCAGCACCAGCACCAGGGTGGCGATCGCCAACGCCGCCTCCACGGTGCTCGCACCCGCACACGACGCTAAACCTTGGTGCTGAGCGCGCGACCGATGATGCGGTTGAGCGCCGACACAATGGAATCCCCGGTGACGACCGTGTAGAGGATCGCACCGAAGGCAGCCGCCGCGATGGTACCGATGGCGTATTCCACGGTGGACATGCCCGACTCGTCGACCGCCAGCGCCGTCATCCGCGCCACGAGTACACGAAACATGGTGATCACCAACATATTCCTTTCTCATACCAGGCCAAACTGCAAGACATCACCGGCCAGCCCGACTACTAGCGGGACAATGCCCACACACAGAAACGCCGGTAAGAAGCACAGTCCCAGCGGGCCGGCGATCAGCACACCGGCCCGCTCGGCGGCCGCCGCGGCCGCCTGTGCGGCGTCGTGCCGAACCTGGACGGCCAGTTCGACAATGCCATCGGCGAGCGCCGCGCCCGAAGCCGCCGAACGCCGTGCCAACCGCAGTACCGCATCGGTCTGCGCATCGTGGGTGCCCGGCGGCAAATCCGGCGGCCTCGACCAGGCGATGTTGGGGTCGGCACCCAATGCCAGCAGGTCGGCGGCCCGGCGCAACACGCGCGCCAGCCGCGGCGGCGCGACCGCAGCGGTGGCGGCCGCGGCCGTCGACACCGCCATCCCCGCAGCCAGACACACGGCCAGCACGTCAAGGCTGGCTGCGACGGCTAGCGGGTCCGCGACATCCGTCCGCCCTAGCAGCAGCCCCTGGTGTGGCCGATGCGCGCGGGGCGGCCTCCCGGCTCGCGCCCGTACCACCGACGGGCCGGCACCGAGCCACAACGCCATGGCCAGCAACACCGCCGCCGCACTCACAACACTGGCCGATCGGTGATCCGGTCCGACCACAGCAGCCCGGCGCAAGCCAGTGTCAGCCCGACCACCAGCAGCCATCCGCCCACGCGTCCCGTCAGCAGAAAGCTCAGCGGCCGGGCGCCGATCAGTTGACCAAGCAGCACCCCGAGCAGCGGCAGGATTGCCAATATGGCCGCACTGGCCCGGGCACCGGCCATCCCCGCTGACACCCGCGCGGAGAACCGTTGCCGCTCAGCGACATCACGTTGGGCGGCACGCATCAAACTGGCTATCGCCAAGCCGTGATCACTGCCCAGTTGCCAGCAGACCGCGAGCCGCTCCCAGTACGCGGGCAGCGCCGAGGATCGGGCCGCAGCGAGCAGGCCAGCCGTGACGTCGGCACCCAATCGTGCCCGCGCCGCGACCGCGCGCAAGGCAACGGCAACCGGGCCGCCGGTCTCGTCGGCCGCGATGCTGAATGCGCGGACTGGATGGGCGCCCGCGCGCAGTTCACCCACCACCAGCTCAAGCGCGGCCTCCAGCGCCTGCCCCTCGCGGCTGCGGCGCAGGTAGCGGCGACGCCGGCGGTAGCGCAGGCCGAGTGTTGCGCCCAGCACCGCGACAGCCACAACGGTCGGTAACGGTAGCAAGGCTGCCACACCAACCGCGACACAGCCAACACCCCAGGCAACCCGCCGGGCGCCGACCAGAAGCACCCGCCGGCCGGTGTCGTCTGGAGTAAGGCGGCACCGCGGCGACCCGGGCAACACCACGAGCGCAAGCGACAAAATCAGGGCAGCGGACGCTATACCGCTCATGCCGATGCCCGGCTTCTCAGCAAATCGTGCAGGGCGGCCGCGTCGTCACTCATCCCACGGTCCGCGTGCCACACCGTCACCGCCTGGACCCGCCCTTCAGCTTGGCGCAGCACGGCGATCTCGGCGAGCCGGCGACGGCCTGCCCGATCGCGCGCGACGTGCAGCAGGACTTGGACTGCCGCGGCGAGCTGGCTGTGCAGAGCAGCGCGGTCAAGGCCGCCGAGCGCCCCCAACGCTTCCATGCGTGCAGGGACCTCACCCGGGTTGTTGGCGTGTACGGTGCCCGCGCCGCCCTCGTGACCGGTATTGAGCGCCGCCAACAGATCCACCACCTCGGCTCCCCTAACCTCACCGACCACGATGCGGTCGGGCCGCATCCGCAGCGCCTGTCGGACGAGTTGACGCACGGTTACCTCACCGATTCCTTCGACGTTCGCACGCCGCGCAACCAGCTTGACCAGATGTGGATGCCGAGGGGCCAGCTCGGCGGCATCCTCGACGCACACGGTCCGCTCATCGGGCGACACGGCGCCCAACATCGCTGCCAGCAACGTTGTCTTCCCGGCACCGGTTCCGCCGCACACGAGGAATGCCAGCCGGGCGGTGACGATGTCGGCGACCAGCGCGGCGGCCGCGGGGTCGATCGCGCCCGCCGCAGCCAACGCGGCCAGATCCTGAGTCGCGGGACGCAACACCCGCAACGACAAGCAAGTGCCCTGGGTCGCCACGGGCGGCAACACCGCATGCAGCCGCACCGCGAACCCTCCGACGCCGATCCCGGTTAGTTGACCGTCCACCCAGGGTTGCGCGTCGTCGAGCCGACGGCCGGCCGCCAAAGCCAGCCGTTGTGCCAACCTTCGCACCGCTGACTCGTCAGCAAACCGAATCTGGCTGCGTCGCAATCCGTTTCCGTCGTCCACCCACACCGAGTCGGGCGCGGTGACCAGAACGTCGGTGGTGCCGTCTGCGGATAGCAGCGGTTCGAGGATGCCAGCGCCGGTCAGTTCTGTCTGCAGCACACGAAGATTCGCCAGCACTTCGGTGTCGCCGAGCATCCCCCCGGACTCGGCCCGGATCGCGGCGGCCACCACACTGGGCCGCAGCGGGCCGGATTCGGATGCCAGCCGTTCGCGGACGCGTTCGATCAGGGAGCCGGTCATGCCGCCCTACCGTGTCGCCCTGACCCAGCACGTGGCAGCACACCAAGTACCCGTCGGGCAGCCGATGCCAGCACCGATCGCCGTCGCAGTCGAAGACCCCCGTGTTCCAGCTGTTCGGCTAGCCGCGGCTGGGCCCTCATGGATGCCAGTAGCGGCACCCCGGCGACGTCCGCGACCTCTGCCGCCCGCAATCCCCCCGGGGAGGGCCCCCGCACCACCAGACCCAGGTTGGGGTTGATCGCGGTCAGCACAGGCGCCATCGTCGCGGCGGCCGCACATGCCCGCACATCGCATGGGCTGACCAGGACGACGAGATCGGCGGCATCCAGCGCTGCTTGGGTGGCATCGGTCAGACGACGTGGAAGATCGCAGACCACGGTGACTCCCCCACGTCGGCCGGCGTCGATCACGGCGTCCACCGGCCCGGCGTCTAACTCGTAGCCGCGCCGAGTTCCCGAGAGCACGCTGATCCCCCGCGGTCGCGGCAATGCCGCACGCACCGCCGACCAATTCAGCCGTCCACCCTGTAGCGCCAGGTCGGGCCAACGCAGACCGGGGGCGGTTTCGCCGCCCACCAGAAGATCGATGCCGCCGGCCCACGGATCGAGATCGACCAACAGCGCATCAGCGGCGGCCTGCGCCAGGGCAACCGCAAACAACGATGCCCCAGCGCCACCGCGACCCCCGATGACCGCGACCACCGCCCCGCAGATCCCGTCATCGCGTGCCGATTCAGCAGCTTCGGCGAGCTCGCGGACCAGTTCACCCTCCTGCTCGGGCATCCTCAGCACGTGCTGGGCCCCGACGGTTATGGCAGCCGCCCAGGTCGCCGTCGCGGCTTCGGTTCCGGTCAACACGCTGACGTGGGTGCGCCGGGGTAGCGCGAGCCGCCCACACCGGTCCGCCGCCGCGTGGTCGAGCACCACAGCCGCCGCCGCCGACCACGTCTTTCTGCTCACCGGATGGCGGCCGCCGAGATGAACAACGCGAACCCCGACGGCTGCGGCGACTCGGTCCAGCTCGTCGCGCAACCCCGGATCGGTCAGCATCGCCAACACGCCCGAGCCCACCGGGTGGCTACCAGACGGGCCACCAGGGCCTGAGAAGACTGTCACCCACCCACCGTGCGGGGTCCATGGTGTGGGACACCAGTCCCAAAGGCGCAATTGGGGACAGACGTGCAACTGTGCACAAACGCCCCTGAGGGGGTCCGGGCAACACGATTCCCGCAACGCCCAGAAAGCTGGGCTAAGCACCGGGCTGACGACGTTTGCGTGGCTGCCAAAAGGGACGACCCCCGCCAGGGGGGGAGGAGGCGAGGGTCGTCGTGCATCAGCCCCGGGGGGTCGGACTGATACACCCTCGGCTATGGCCGAGTAATGCTTACTATACACATGACAGTGCGCAGTCACGCAAGTACCGGACGCAATGGAAAGCACAGCTTGAGCCGTGTAAATGCTCTTGACTTCTCGACAACATCGGTAGTCAATTGACCTGTTCGGGAACAAGGTCGCCGGCCGGTCCAACTGCCGACCTATGCTGGGTCGGTGACCGTCTCCGACTCGCCCGCCCAGCGGCAAACCCCACCGCAAACACCGGGAGGCACCGCTCCGCGAGCCCGCACCGCGGCCTTTTTCGACCTGGACAAGACCATCATTGCCAAGTCCAGCACACTGGCGTTCAGCAAACCTTTCTTCGCTCAGGGACTGCTCAACCGCCGCGCCGTGCTGAAGTCCAGCTACGCGCAGTTCATCTTTCTGCTGTCCGGTGCTGACCATGACCAGATGGACCGGATGCGCACCCACCTGACCAACATGTGCGCCGGTTGGGACGTAGCCCAGGTGCGGTCGATAGTCAACGAAACCCTGCACGACATCGTGACCCCACTGGTGTTCGCCGAGGCCGCGGACCTCATCGCCGCCCACAAGCTGTGCGGCCGCGACGTCGTGGTGGTCTCGGCTTCGGGCGAGGAGATCGTCGGCCCGATCGCCCGCGCGCTGGGCGCGACCCATGCGATGGCGACCCGGATGATCGTCGAGGACGGCAAGTACACAGGCGAGGTCGCGTTCTACTGCTACGGCGAAGGTAAGGCGCAAGCCATCCGTGAGCTGGCTGCCAGTGAGGGCTACCCGCTGGAACACTGCTACGCGTACTCCGACTCGATCACCGATCTGCCGATGCTTGAGGCGGTTGGGCATGCCTCGGTGGTCAACCCTGATCGCGGCTTACGAAAGGAAGCCAGCGTGCGCGGTTGGCCCGTGTTGTCGTTCTCTCGGCCGGTGTCGCTGCGCGACCGGATCCCGGCACCGTCAGCCGCGGCGATCGCCACGACTGCGGCGGTGGGTATCAGCGCCCTAGCCGCCGGCGCGGTCACCTACGCGCTACTACGCCGCTTCGCGTTTCAGCCCTAGCGACGATGCGGGCCACACAGTGGCCCGAGGAGGAACGGGGCCACGAAGCAGGCCGCCGGATCGCGCCCGAGCGGGCGGGCAGCAAACGTCTAGCCCACGCAATCCAAAGCCGCTTCGTAACTTTCGCAGAATTGGGCCTTGCTGTGTTAAAGGTCTAGTAGTACAAAGGAACCACGGAAGCCCGGTGAGGCCAAGGCTCGATCCAGAAGAGAAGGTTCGGTCTCCCGACCCGGGCGCCCAGCATGGTTCCCGGCACCCACGCGGAGTCATAGCCACGATAACGGCAGAAGTGTTGCGGGTCTGCGTAATTGCGAACAGCAGATGGCATCGACGGCCCTTTGGGTGGGGCTACAGCTAGAAGCGTCGCAAGATCGCCGAGGCCACCCACGCAACCCCAGGAGTGCACGCTTGGTAACCGAGAACCGTGTTGGTGGGCGGCGATTCGAGTTCTTCGGGTCGCCGCCCGCTTTTTGTTTTCTGGATCAAGTATTACGGCCATTCGAGGCCTGCCGGTTAGCCGCTCGGCTATCTAGGCGCGTAATTCAGTGACCGTTTGGCCGGGCTGTCTCGCGGCTGTGCCAGATCACAGCGGCGAAGTGCCGCAGCCGTGACCCGCTCGGGGTAGCCGGGCTGTTTGAGCAACCAGACACGCCGAACGTGCAACCACGGCGGCTCCACCCGGCGGGGCGTGTCCCCGCCACCAATGCACGTTCGGCGCAGCCGGCGCACCCTCGGCGCGGAGTTTAGGAACTACTCATCCAGGTGACAACGACTCGGCAATCGACAAAGCCTCCCGCGCGCCGTCGAGCATCGCGCCGCAACACAGCAACAGCCAGCCCGCCACCCCATCAGGTGTGCCCCCGGCGAACCTGCGGGCAGCGTCGTGGTATTCGGCGGGTTGGCGCATCCAAATCACTTCGGGAACACCCAGCCCGTGCGGATCCAGTCCGGTGGCGATTGTCACCAGCCGCGACACCGCGCGGGCCACCACACCGTCGGCACAGCCAAACGGCCTCAGCGTCAAGAGCTCCCCGTGTGCGACCGCAGCAACCACCGGCGCCGATGCCAGGGTGGGGTGGGTTACCACATCCGCGAGCAACTCCAAACGCGGGCCAACGTCGGCATCGGACCGCGGACGCCCAAGCCGATCGTCATCGACCTGGTCGGCGGCCGCCAGCATGTGTAGGCGGGCCAGCGCCTGCAACGGTGCCCGCCGCCACACCCCGACCACCGGACCCGCGCCGCCTTCCAGCGCCTGCCCCACCCGAAGCGCTCCCGCGAACACCGGATCGCTGAGCGCCGGCTTGCCCGAGGTGGGCGCCCCCGCGTCGTGCAGCCGCGCAGGACCACCGTCGAGCACCGAGGAGGCCCGCGCCGCCCGCAACGAGGCCTCGGCGGCGGCCACCGGCCAGCCCCGCAGGTTGGCCCGGTGCCGGTGCACGCGGCTCAGCGCGTCGCGCACCCGGTCGCTGGCCGCAGCAACGCCCGGGAGCTCCATTAGCGGAGCCAGCGGGTCGACCGTCACAGGTTGCCAACCTTTCGGGGAGCTGAGGGGGCACCGGGAATGGCCTGAAGCAACTGGCGGGTGTACTCGTGGCGGGGCCGGCTGAACACCTCCTCGGTAGAGGCGTGCTCCACCACCCGGCCGGCCCGCATGACCAGGACGTCGTCGGCAATCTGCCGGATCACCGCCAGATCATGGCTGATGAACAAATACGTCAAACCCAGGTCGGCCTGCAGATCGGCCAGCAGATCCAGGATCTGTGCCTGCACCAATACGTCGAGCGCCGACACCGCTTCGTCGCACACCAATACCTCCGGGCGCAGCGCCAGCGCACGCGCGATCGCTACCCGCTGCCGCTGACCACCCGACAGCTCACGGGGCCGCCGGCCCAGTATCGACGACGGCAGCGCCACCTGATCGACCAGCTCACGCACCGCCCTTTGCCGCTGCCGGCGGTCACCGACGTGATGGACGCGTAACGGTTCCTCGATGGCGCGAAACACCGAGTACATGGGATCCAGGCTGCTGTATGGGTTTTGGAACACCGGCTGGACCCGGCGGCGAAAGGCCAGCACCTGGTCCCGGGCCAGCGCGCCGACGTCGTAGGTGCCGTCGAAAACGACCGTGCCCGAGGTAGGTTGGAGCAGCCCAAGCACCATCCGCGCTAGCGTCGACTTGCCTGACCCGGATTCGCCGACGATTGCCAGGGTGCTCGCCCGCGGTAGCCGGAATGACACTCCGTCGACGGCGCGAGACTCCACCCGCCGCCACGGTGCGCCGCGGGACTCCCGGTAAATCTTGGTCAGCTCCGAGACGACGAGAATGTCGCCGGCCTGCGTGGTTGCCCGTGACCGGGATTCCGGCGGACGTCTGCTGCGCGCCGTCAGCGATGGAGCCGCGGCCACCAGGCGCCGGGTGTACTCGTGCTGAGGGCTTTGCAGGATTGACTGCGCCGCACCGGATTCCACCACCACTCCACGACGGACGACGACGACAGCCTCGGCCCGCTGCGCGGCCAACGCCAGATCGTGGGTGATCAGTAGCAGCGCGGTGCCTAGTTCGTCGGTGAGTCCCTGAAGATGATCGAGCACCTGCCGCTGCACGGTGACATCCAACGCGGACGTCGGCTCATCGGCGATCAGCAGCCGCGGCCTGCCCGCCAAGCCGATCGCAATCAACGCCCGCTGGCACATGCCGCCGGACAGCTGATGCGGGTAGCGTCCGGCTTGCTTCGCCGGATCCGGCAGGCCCGCCTCAGCGAGTAGCTCCACCGCCCGTCGTCGTGCTGCGCGACCGTCGGTATTGGCCCGCAACGCTTCTGTGACCTGAAAGCCGACCTTCCAAACCGGATTGAGGTTGGTCATCGGATCCTGGGGAACATAGCCGATCTCCCGTCCCCTTATCGACCGTAGCCGCTTGGCATCGGCCCCGGTGATGTCGCGCCCGTCGAACACAACGCGTCCAGCGGTGATCCGTCCACCAGCCGGAAGCAACCCAAGAATCGCCGCGGCCGTCGTGGATTTGCCCGACCCGGACTCACCCACCACGGCGACGGTTTGACCGCTCCGGACGGCCAGATCCACCCCACACACGGCGGGAGCATCGGTGCCGAACGTAACTTCCAGGCCCTCCACCGACAACAGCGGCGCTGCTGGGACGCTCATGCCCGCCATGCCCGCGAAGCCGGATCCAGCGCGTCGCGCAAAGCGTCGCCCATCATCATGAACGCCAGCACCGTAATCGCCAGCGCGCCCGCAGGATAGAACAAAATTGGCGAGCCCGACCGTAGCCGGGTCTGCGCGACATTGATGTCGCCACCCCAGGACACCACCGACGTCGGCAATCCGACCCCGAGGTAGGACAGCGTGGCCTCGGTGACGATGAAGATCCCCAGAGCGACGGTAGCCACCGCGATCACCGGGCCCACGGCGTTGGGCAGCGCGTGCCGAAGCAGAATCTGAAACCTATTCAACCCCAATGCCTTAGCTGCAAGGACGTAATCGCTGGCACGCACCTCGAGCACCGCACCGCGCGCGATCCTGGCCACTTGCGGCCAGCCGAACAATGCCAAGATGGCGATCACCGTCCACACCGTGCGGTGATGCATGACTTGCATGAGCACGATGGCGGCCAACAGCAACGGCAAGCCGAGAAACACATCGGTGACCCGCGAAACCACCGCATCGATCCAGCTCCCGTAAAAACCGGCCAATGCGCCTAACGCCCCGCCCACGACGAACACGGCCAGCGTTGCCCCCAACCCGACCGTGACCGAAGCCCGCGCACCATACACCGTGCGCGAATAGATGTCGTGGCCCTGCAGGTCGGTGCCGAACCAGTGCGCGGCCGATGGCGCAAGCATGCTTTGGCTGGGATCGGCATAGGTGGGATCGGCTGCGGTAAACAACGACGGAAACGCCGCCACGACAAGAATCAGCAGGATCAGCGCCGCGGCGATCACGAATTTAGGACGCCGGCGCAACCCGCGCCAGGCATCGAGCCAGAACCCCGTGTGCTCAGCCATAGCGGATCCGCGGGTCCAGGGCCGCATACAGCAGATCCACCAACAGATTGGTGATCAGGTAGATCAGCACCAGCACCGTCACGATCGACACCACCGTCGGCGTCTCCTGACGCGTGACCGCTTGATACAGCACGCCCCCGACGCCGTGGATGTTGAAGATTCCTTCGGTCACAATCGCTCCGCCCATCAGCGCGCCCAGATCCGCGCCCAGGAAGGTCACCACCGGAATCAGCGAATTGCGCAGAATGTGCACCGTCACCACCCGGGGCCGCGACAACCCCTTGGCGGTGGCGGTGCGGACATAGTCAGCGTGTGCGTTGGCCGCCACCGCCGAGCGGGTCAATCGCACCACGTAGGCGAATGACATGGCGCCCAGCACGATCCCGGGTAGCAGCAGGCGGCCGACGCTCGCCCGTTCGCCCACCGTGACCGGCGCGATTTCGAGCTGGACCCCGAATAAGAACTGCGCCAGAAAGCCCAGCACGAAGATGGGGATCGCAATAATGACAAGTCCGGTAACCAGCACCGCGGAATCGAAGATTCCACCCTGACGTAGGCCGGCGATCACGCCGAATCCGATTCCGAGCACTGCCTCCACCGCCAGGGCGATCAAGGCCAGCCTGATGGTGACCGGAAACGCATGCGCCAGAACGGCACTGACCGGCAGCCCAGAATACGCACGACCCAAGTCACCGTGCAGAATTCCGCCCAGATAGCGCAAGTATTGCACGAGGAACGGATCGTCGAGGTGGTAATGCGAACGCAGCTGCGCGGCCACCGCGGGAGTCAACGGACGGTCGCCCGCCAGCGCGGCAACTGGGTCACCGGGCAGCAGAAAGACCATGCCGTAGATCAGCAGTGTCGCGCCCAGGAAAACCGGCACCATCACGGCGACTCGGCGCGCAACATACCAGCCCATGTCAGGCCTTGACGATGTTCTCGTAGTCGGGCAGACCATTCCAGGTGACGGTGACGTTGCTGACTTGCGACGACCATCCGACGACACTGATGTAATCCCAGAGCGGCACAACTGGCATGTCGTGAAACAGGATTCGCTGCGCGTCGTTGACCAGCTCGTGGGATTCGGTTAACGTGGGGGCGGCTTCGGCGGCGGCCAGCGCCGCGTCGAATTCCGGGTTGATGTAGCCGACGTCGTTGGATCCGGCGCCGGCGGTGAACAGCGGAGCGAGAAACTCGATCATCGACGGGTAGTCGCCCTGCCATCCAGCGCGAAATGCACTGTCGATGGCGCGGTTGGTGATCTGGGTGCGAAATCCGGCGAAGGTGGGCTGCGGCGCGGCCACCGCATCGATGCCCAACACGTTCTTGATGCTGTTGGCCACCGCGTCCACCCAATCCCGATGGCCAGCGTCAGCGTTATAGGCGATCGCGTACCGGCCGCTCCACGGTGAGATCGCATCGGCCTGCGCCCAGAGCCGCCGAGCCCGCTGCGGGTCGTAGTCCAGCACCTCGTTGCCCGGCAGGTTGGGATCGAAGCCCGGCAACGACCGGGCGGTGAAATCGCGGGCCGGACTGCGGGTTCCGGCGAAGATCTGCTGGCAGATTTGCGGCCGGTTGATGGCGGCCGACAGCGCCAACCGGCGCAGCCGCCCCTTCTCGCCACCGAAATGCGGCAGCCGCAACGGAGTGTCGAGGGTCTGATTGATCGCTGCGGGCCCGCTGGTAGCGTGGTCGCCCAGGTCGCGCTGGTAGACCGTCAACGCGCTCGGCGGAATCGTGTCCAGGACATCGAGATTGCCGGACAGCAAGTCGGCATAGGCGGTGTCCAGATTGGCGTAGAACTCGAATCGCAAACCTTTGTTACGGGGCTTGCGGTTGCCGTGGTAGTCGGGGTTGGGCACCAGGTCGATTCTGACGTTGTGTTCCCAGGCCGGCCCGGCTGGGCCGTCGGCGAGTTTGTACGGGCCGTTGCCGATCGGGTTGCGGCCGAACGCGGCCATGTCCCGAAATGCGGAGTCCGGCAGCGGATAAAACGAGCTGTGGCCAAGGCGCAACGTGAAGTCGATGGTCGGCGCCTTAAGCCGCACGGTGAACTCCAGGTCGTTGACCACGCGCAACCCGGACATGGTGGTCCGGCTCTTATCCCCTGGCGCGCCGGCCACGTCATCGAACCCTTCGATCGGGCTGAAAAAGTGCTGCTGCAGTTGGGCATTGGTGCTCAGGGCTCCGTAGTTCCACGCGTCGACGAACGAGTGGGCCGTCACCGGCGAGCCGTCGGTGAACTTCCAGCCGGGTTTGACAGTGATCCGGTAGTTGACGTTATCGGCGCTCTCGATTGACTGCGCGACCTCCAGCGACGGCTTGCCAACGGCGTCATAGGACATCAGGCCGGCGAACAACCGATCGATGATGCGCCCACCGTTGCTGTCGTTGGTGCCGGTCGGGATCAGCGGGTTGGGCGGTTCCCCGCCGTTGACCAGCACCACGTCAGGGCTCAGGACACCGCCGCCACAACCGGCCACTGGCGCAAGCACCAGCAATCCGGTGGCAAGGGCTGCCAGGGCCGCCCGCATCCGACGCACCATGACAGCGACCCTAAAGCCTTCTTGTGCAGTCCGGCTCCCCAGCCGGTGAAGTGCGGCCTGGCCAGCGCAGCCGACACACTCGCCGGTGACCGTTAGCTACCACGCCACCCAGAGTGCCGGCGAACCGGTGGGACGATGTTTTGGGAACGCTCACACCGTCGTTCGCGATCCGGTGTTGGCTACCCACCGCGACTGCGCTTCCCAAGGGAAGACCTCGCCCGACCGGGCGCTGTTGGCGTGCGGCATCCTCGAGGAGGACCGGTGGTGTCGGCGCTGTGGCGAGGAAGGCAGCCCGCGCGACACCGTGACCAGGAGGTTGACTCACTGGTGTGGGCTGCACCCGGGTGTGAGCGTAGATCACTCATGTCTTAGCCGATGCTGCCGCTTGGATTGCCGCCGTCGTGGCCCAGCGGTGCCCCAACGCGATCCGCCGCGCCGATAAAGCTAACCGGTGCCAACGAACGACGCCACATCGCACATGTCGCTCACGCCAGCCGATCTCCGTTGCCGGCCACCGTAACCGTCAGCACGACTCGGCACAATGCCAGCCGCACGCTGCAAGGCCGACCAACGTGTGATGTGTAGCCTGCAAGACACCGGCTTTCTTGGCTATGACTGCATCCTGGTCAGCGATTGCACTGTGACGACTTTGCCCAGCTCAACCTCTGCCATGCCGGCTGTATCGTCGCGCGGTTAGGCTCACATCCGTGAGTGAGTCCACCCCCGAAGTCTCCTCGTCATACCCGCCGCCAGCGCACTTCGCCGAGCACGCGAACGCCCGCGCCGAGCTTTACCGCGAGGCCGAGGAAGACCGGCTGGCTTTTTGGGCCAAGCAGGCCAACCGACTGTCCTGGACGACGCCGTTCACCGAGGTGTTGGACTGGTCGGGGGCGCCGTTCGCCAAGTGGTTCGTGGGCGGCGAGCTCAACGTCGCCTACAACTGTGTGGATCGTCACGTCGAGGCCGGCCATGGAGATCGGGTCGCCATCCACTGGGAAGGCGAGCCGGTCGGCGACCGGCGCACGCTGACCTATTCCGATCTGCTTGCCGAGGTATCCAAAGCCGCGAACGCGCTCACCGACCTCGGTCTGGTGGCCGGTGACCGCGTCGCCATCTACCTGCCGTTGATCCCTGAGGCCGTGATCGCCATGCTGGCCTGTGCCCGGCTAGGCATCATGCATAGCGTTGTTTTCGGCGGGTTCACCGCTGCGGCCTTGCAGGCCCGGATCGTCGACGCCCAAGCCAAGCTGCTGATCACCGCGGACGGGCAGTTTCGGCGCGGCAAGCCATCGCCCCTCAAGGCGGCCGCTGACGAGGCCCTTGCAGCGATCCCCGACTGCTCGGTCGAGCACGTTCTGGTGGTGCGGCGCACGGGAATTGAGATGGCCTGGAGCGAGGGCCGCGACCTGTGGTGGCACCATGTCGTCGGCTCAGCTTCACCGGCACACACCCCGGAGCCTTTCGATTCCGAGCACCCGCTGTTCCTGCTGTACACGTCAGGCACCACCGGCAAGCCCAAAGGCATTATGCACACCAGCGGCGGCTATCTCACTCAGTGTTGCTACACGATGCGCACCATTTTCGATGTCAAGCCGGACAGCGACGTGTTCTGGTGCACCGCCGACATCGGCTGGGTCACCGGCCACACCTACGGCGTCTACGGCCCGCTGTGCAACGGAGTCACCGAGGTTCTCTACGAGGGCACGCCGGATACCCCCGACCGACACCGGCATTTCCAGATCATCGAAAAATACGGCGTGACAATCTATTACACCGCCCCCACCCTCATCCGGATGTTTATGAAGTGGGGCCGTGAGATCCCCGACAGCCACGACCTGTCCAGCCTGCGGCTGCTGGGGTCGGTCGGCGAACCGATCAACCCCGAGGCTTGGCGTTGGTACCGCGATGTCATCGGCGGCGGACGCACCCCGCTGGTAGACACCTGGTGGCAGACCGAGACCGGCTCCGCGATGATCTCCCCGCTGCCCGGAATCGCTGCGGCCAAACCGGGTTCAGCGATGACGCCGCTGCCCGGGATCTCGGCCAAGATCGTCGACGATCACGGTGATCCGTTGCCACCGCACACCGAGGGCGCCCAGCATGTTACCGGGTACCTCGTCCTAGACCAGCCGTGGCCGTCGATGTTGCGCGGCATCTGGGGCGACCCCGCGCGGTATTGGCACTCTTACTGGTCCAAATTTTCCGACAAGGGCTACTACTTCGCCGGGGACGGCGCTCGCATAGACCCCGACGGCGCGATCTGGGTACTAGGCCGCATCGACGACGTGATGAACGTGTCCGGGCACCGGATCTCGACCGCCGAGGTGGAATCGGCGCTGGTCGCTCACTCTGGCGTGGCCGAGGCGGCGGTGGTCGGGGTTACCGACGAGACCACGACCCAGGCCATCTGTGCGTTCGTCGTGCTACGCGCCAACTACGCCCCCCATGACCGCACAGCCGAAGAGTTGCGCACCGAAGTGGCTCGAGTGATCTCGCCCATCGCACGGCCACGCGACGTCCACGTAGTGCCCGAACTACCCAAGACTCGTAGCGGCAAAATCATGCGTCGACTGCTGCGCGACGTCGCGGAAAACCGTGAGCTTGGCGACACGTCGACGCTGCTCGATCCCACCGTATTCGACGCGATCCGGGCCGCCAAGTAGGTCGCGGCACGATCAACCGGGTCAGCCCAGCCAACTCAGGCCGGTACCGGGACGAATCCCGCGCCCGGCCGGTTCTTGGCGTTGATGTCGGCCAGGTCGGCGTTGATCGACATCACCACCGCCGGGGTGTGCAGCGGGATGTATTTGGTGATGCAACTCGGCAGATTGTCGCTGAATGCGCCGTGGATCATCCCGACCAGCAGATTGTCGACGGTCACCGGCGCACCGGAGTCGCCCGGTCCGCCGCAGACCTGCATCACAAGGGTGCCCGGACTCTCCCCTGGCCCCCAGGTAACCCCGCACGAGTTACCGGTGGTGCGGCCCTGCTTGCAGGCGATCTGGCCGAACGACGGGTCCGGGCCAATGCCGTTGATCGCAAACCCGTTGAAGACGGCCACCGGGGTCACCTTGGCCGGGTCGAACTTGATCACCGCGTAGTCCAGGCCGTCGTTGCCGGCGACCATGATGCCTACCGGGCCCGCGTTCTCGGCACCCTCAGCGGCGATCTGCGCGCCCGGGCCCCCACAGTGGGCGGAAGTGAAGCCGATGAGGTCACCGTTCTTGTCATGGCCGATGGTGGTTAGGGTGCACATGGTGTCCCCGTTGACGACGATGCCCGCACCACCGCCCAGCGGTAGCTTGTCGTCGGCTGCCGCGGTGTTCGCAGGTAGGCACACAACGGCCAAAAGCACGGCCGCGAATGCCGCGGCAAAGCGCCTGTGCGCCGTCTGCAACGCAATGCTCCCGTCATATCGTCAGACACTTGAGAACAGATCCGCCAGTTTAGACGATCGCACCGCAACATCGGCCTCTGTTCAAACGGCCGCACACGTCAAGACGTGGCTAACTCTGTCCCGCCGCCCTTGGTGTTGGCTGGCCTCGTATGGCACCGCACCGCATGGCAACATGAACCGCGATGCCAGCCGAACCGCTCGGCGACGATGCGGGCCGGATGACGGCCCGAGGAGGAGCCGAGCAATCGAACCGAGCTCGGCGACGATGCGGGCCGGATGACGGCCTAGGGTGGGGTACCGCCGCTGGCGAGGGCGAGCCGAGCAATCGAATCGAGAGGACCGTCTGTGAGCAAGATCGATCGCAAGAACGGTGTGCCCAGCACGCTGACCACGATTCCGTTGGCCGACCCGCACGCCGGACCTGCTGAGCCGTCGATCGGTGACCTGATCAAAGACGCGACAACGCAGATGTCGACGCTGGTCCGAGCCGAGGTCGAGCTGGCCCGCGCCGAGATCACCCGGGACGTCAAGAAGGGACTGACCGGCAGTGTTTTCTTCATCTCCTCGCTGGTGGTCGGGTTCTACTCCACCTTCTTTTTCTTCTTTTTCGTCGCCGAACTGCTCGATACCTGGATCTGGCGCTGGGTGGCTTTCTTGCTCGTGTTCGCCATAATGGTCGTGGTCACCGCCGTGTTGGCCCTCTTGGGTTTCCTGAAAGTCCGGCGCATCCGGGGACCGCGGCAGACCATTGCGTCGGTCAAAGAGACGCGCACCGCACTTACCCCGGGCCATGACAAAACCCCTGTGACACCAAAACCCGTCACATCTGATCGCGCGACGCCGGTTGACCCCTCGGGTTGGTAGATGGCGGCACCAGATCCGTCGATGACCCGCATCGCCGGGCCATGGCGTCATCTGGACGTGCACGCCAACGGCATCCGATTCCACGTCGTCGAGGCTGTGCCGTCCGGCCAGCCGGAGGGCCCGGATGCGGCTACGCCCCCCATGCAGCCGGCCCTGGCGAGGCCGCTGGTCATACTGCTCCATGGTTTCGGCTCGTTCTGGTGGTCCTGGCGTCATCAGTTGTGCGGCCTGACCGGGGCGCGGGTGGTCGCGGTCGATCTGCGCGGCTACGGCGGCAGCGACAAACCGCCCCGCGGGTACGACGGCTGGACGCTGGCCGGCGATACGGCCGGTCTCATCCGTGCGCTCGGGCACCCATCGGCGACGCTGGTCGGCCACGCCGATGGCGGACTGGCCTGCTGGACCACCGCGCTGCTGCATTCGCGGCTGGTGCGCGCCATAGCGCTGATCAGCTCACCGCACCCCGCCGCGCTACGGCGATCCACGCTGACCCGGCGTGATCAGCGGCACGCACTGTTACCGACATTGCTGCGTTACCAGCTGCCGATCTGGCCGGAGCGCTTGCTGACCCGCAACAACGCAGCGGAGATCGAGCGCCTCGTGCGCGCCCGTGGCTGCGCCAAATGGCTTGCATCCGAGGACTTCTCGCAAGCAATCGACCACCTTCGACAGGCGATCCAGATCCCGGCGGCGGCGCATTGCGCACTCGAGTACCAGCGCTGGGCGGTGCGCAGCCAGCTGCGCAGCGAAGGGCGGCGATTCATCAGGGCGATGACACAGCAACTGGGGATGCCGCTGCTGCACTTACGAGGCGACGCCGACCCTTACGTGCTGGCCGACCCGGTAGAGCGCACCCAGCGCTACGCACCACACGGGCGGTACATATCCATTGCCGGCGCAGGACATTTCAGTCACGAAGAGGCGCCGGAGGAAGTCAACCGACATCTGATGCGTTTCCTCGAGCAGGTGCACCAGCTCAGCTGACGCAGGCCCCGGTGCCGACCGGTTGGGTAGCACCGATTTTGGCAAGCTGCCCCGCCACCTCGCCGGCCGTCAGCACAAACCCAGTTTCGGCGTCGTCGACGGCTGCGCCGAACACCACACCGAGCACCTGACCGTTGAGGTCGATCAGGGGCCCACCCGAATCACCTTGCTCCACATCGGCTCTGATGGTGTACACGTCGCGGGTAACCGGCTCCGGGTCCCCGTAAATATCGGGGCCACTGAGTCTGATGGCCTCGCGAATCCTGGCGGGTGTGGCAGTGAAATTGCCGCCGCCGGGATAACCCAGCACCACAACGTCGGCACCGGTTTTCGCCGGCTCCGCAGCGAAGACCAGCGGCGGCGGCGGCAAGTGCGGAACGGCCAGGATCGCTACGTCGACCGACGGGTCGTAGGACACCACCGTGGCCTCGAAGGGCTTGTCGCCGGCATACACCGTGACGTTGTTGGATCCGGCCACCACGTGCGCGTTGGTCATCACCCGATCGGGTGAGATCACGAAGCCGGTGCCCTCCAACACTTTCTGGCATCTGGGTGCCAGGCTGCGGATTTTGACGACACTTGGCTCGGTGGCCGCCACCACCGGATTGTTGACCAGCGCTGGGTCGGGTGAGGCCACTGGAATGACCGGCGTGCGGCTGAACGGCTCCAAAACCGCGGGCAGGCCGGAGGTGTTCAGCAGGGCCGACAGCCGCTTGGGCACCGTCTTCAGCCAGGTGGGTGCCGCCTCGTTGACCCGGGCGAGCACCCGCGAACCCTTCACCGCGGCAGCCAGCTCGGGCTGCTCTTTCGACTGTGTCAGCGGCATCGCCAACAACCACGCCGCGGTGAGCACCACGACCAGCTGCACCCCTACCCCAATGACCGAGTCGATCAACCGGATCGGCCGGTTACGGATCGCCCCGCGGACGGCGCGGCCCAGCACCACACCAGCGACCTCGCCGACTACGACCAGTGCCAGGATCAGGAACAGCGCGGCAAACAGTTTGGCCCGCGGAGCGCTGATTTGACTGACGATATGCGGCGCCAGCAGCACGCCGGCTGTCGCGCCCAGCAGCACCCCGCCAAACGACAGCATTGAGCCCAGCGCACCGGCACGCCAGCCGGAGATGGCTGCAATAAATGCGACCGCCAAGACGGCGATATCCAGCCACTGCGACGGGGTCATCGAATTCATCGCGGGTCACTCTCGTCGTCGATCAGCACCATTGCCGCGTCCAACTCGCGGATGTCACCGGTGTCCCAGGGTTGTGCCCAGCCCGCGACATCGAGCACCGCGGAAATCACCTGGCCAGTGAAGCCCCATACCAGCATCTGGTTTAACAGGAACGCCGGCCCGGCCCAGCGACGAGTGTGCGGGCGGCGGTACACCATGAGCCGATTGGCCGGATTGATGAAGGCGCGCACCGGTACCCGCGCGACGATCGCCGTTTCGGCCTCGTTGACGACGGCCACCGGCCCGGGATCCGGCGAGTACGCCAGCACCGGGACAACATGGAACCGCGACGGCGCAATGAACGTCCGCTCCATGGTGGCCAGCGGATGCAGCCTGGACGGGTCAATCCCGGTTTCTTCGTTCGCCTCACGCAAGGCGGTGGCCACCGGCCCGTCGTCGGCGGGGTCGACCACACCGCCGGGAAAAGCCGCCTGGCCGGCATGGTGGCGCAATGTCGAGGCCCGCACGGTCAGCAGTAGGTCGGCGTCGTCTGGGACACCACCGTCGCCTGGCCCGGCCTCCGGGCCAGAAAACAGCACCAGAACGGCCGCCTCGCGGTGATCCCGGCGCGACGATGTCATTGCCGACACAGCCCCGGCGGCCGTCACCATCGCTAGCACATCGGCGGGCAACCGACGCCGGTAGGCGTCGGGTATCTGGCCAACGTTGTCGACCAGTGGACGCAGCCAGGACGGGCCGGCATCAGGCCGCAGGGCAACCGTCCCCCGTGAACCGGTGGGGGTCGCTCCCGCTTGCAGGGGGGTACCCCCAGCACTCATCGGCGCCTCCTTTGGGTCCAAAGTTGCCCAGCTCCTCTTCAAGCCGCTAACCCGGCCCACATCACCGCCGAGTGGAGCCCACCTGCTCAGAGCAGGCCGGACCGGCTACGCGGCCCGCACCGCAACCGTACTCATCCCGCGTCGTTCCCGACCGCAGCCACGATCTCGTCGGCACTGCCGAAAGCCCGCGGCAGGGTCTGGGCAACGCTACCGTCCGGCCGCAGAACCACCGTCGCGGGCATCACATTTGCGACCCGCAGCGCGGCCGCCACCCTGCGGCGGTCATCCTGCAGCGTCGGCAACCGGACGCCGAGATCGGCCAGCCGCGACAGCGCGGCCGCCTCGTTCTGGCCCTGATGCACCGTCACGACCAGCACGGCGGGCCCGACCCGTCGTTGATATTCGGCCATCACGGGCAGCTCGGTCATGCACGGCGCGCACCAATGCGCCCACAGATTGATGACCACCCGACGTCCGGCCAGCGCGCGGGCGACGTCGACGGCCGAACCGTCGCCCGCACACACCACCACAACACCGCGTAGTGCCGCCGCGCCCGGACCGTTACCTGCCGCGGGACAGGGCGGCAGGTTTGCGCGCTGCCGGGACCAAGCCAATGCTTCCGGGGTATCGCCGTCGCGATGTTCGCGCGGGGCGGGCCGCTGGCTGATCGTGCTCGAGGCGGAATAATCATGCAGTTGGGCAACCAGCGCCGCCATCAGCGCTGCCACCACCGCCAGGATCGCGATGGTCCAGCGGGTCTTTCCGGTTAACGTCGTCATTGCGGTCTCAGCGGGGGTTGTTGGCAGGCTTGGCATTACAGTCCAGCCAGGGCCAGCAGGTGATCGGTCTCGGGGCCCTGGACCAGGGGCGCCGCGAGCAGCGGTTCAGTGGGGCCAAGCCCGAAGGAGGGGCAGTCTTTGGCAAGCACACAAACACCACACGCCGGTCTGCGGGCGTGGCACACCCGCCGTCCGTGAAAGATCACTCGGTGGCTGAGCAAGGTCCACTCCTTGCGTTCGATCAGCTCACCGACCGCCTGCTCCACCTTGACCGGGTCCTCTGCGGTGGTCCAGCGCCACCGGCGCACCAATCGTCCGAAATGAGTATCCACCGTGATTCCGGGGATACCGAATGCGTTACCCAGGATGACATTGGCGGTTTTGCGCCCCACCCCGGGCAGCGTCACCAACTTGTCCATGGTGGCCGGCACCTCACCGCCAAACCGCTCAACTAGGGCCTGCCCCAGGCCGATGAGAGAGGCCGCTTTGTTGCGGTAGAAGCCGGTGGGGCGGATGAGGCTCTCGAGCTCGGTGCGATCCGCCTGGGCGTAGTCCCGTGCCGTCCGATACCGCGCGAACAAGGCTGGCGTCGTCAAATTCACCCGTTTGTCGGTGCTCTGCGCCGAAAGTATGGTTGCCACGGCTAGCTCGAGCGGCGTGGTGAAGTCCAGCTCGCAGTATACGTGCGGAAATGCCTGTGCCAAAGCGCGATTCATTCGCCGCGCCCGTCGCACCAAGGCGAGCCGGGTTTCTGCAGACCAGCGCCCGGGCACGTCGGCGGCACGCGCCGCTGGCTTCGATCTGGATGACTTCGCCGCTGTCACCTACGACAGAGTACTGATTTCGTGATCTCACTGAGACCTCGTGTTGATTCGAAGCCATGTTTACTCTCCTTGTGTCATGGTTGCTCGTGGCCTGCGTTCCTGGGTTGTTGATGCTGGCGACCCTCGGGTTGGGACGGCTGGAAAGGTTTCTGGCCCGAGACACGGTCACGGCGACCGACGTCGCGGAGTTTCTCGAGCAGGCCGAGGCCGTGGATGTGCATACGCTCGCTCGGAATGGAATGCCGGAGGCGCTGGATTACCTGCATCGACGTCAAGCCCGGCGAATCACCGATTCACCGCCGCTTGGGTCTGGCGCTGGGCCACGGTATGCCGGGCCGCTGTTTGTCACCGATCTCGATAGCCCCGTCGAGCCACCCCGGCATGGCCAGCCCAATCCGCAGTTTAGAACGGCTCGACACGCAAATCACGTGTAGCGTTGGCACGGCGAACCGGTTGGCCTACCTCTAGACTCTTCTCGTTGGCAAACGGTTAGTGTGCCCGTATCACTTCGTCGGAAAGTTGAAGAGGCAACGTGGACGAGATCCTGGCCAGGGCAGGAATCTTCCAAGGCGTGGAGCCCAGCGCAATCGCCGCACTGACGAAACAGCTGCAGCCCGTCGACTTCCCCCGTGGACACACGGTCTTCGCGGAAGGGGAGCCGGGCGATCGGCTGTACATCATCATCTCGGGGAAGGTCAAGATCGGTCGCCGGGCACCAGACGGCCGAGAAAACCTGCTAACCATCATGGGCCCGTCGGACATGTTCGGCGAGTTGTCGATCTTCGACCCGGGTCCGCGCACGTCCAGCGCGACCACGATCACCGAGGTGCGGGCGGTGTCGATGGACCGCGACGCGCTGCGGTCATGGATCGCCGATCGTCCCGAAATCTCCGAACAGCTGCTGCGGGTGCTGGCCCGCCGGCTGCGCCGCACCAACAACAACCTGGCCGACCTCATCTTCACCGATGTGCCCGGTCGGGTGGCCAAGCAGCTGTTGCAGCTCGCCCAGCGTTTCGGCACCCAGGAAGGTGGCGCATTGCGGGTCACCCACGACCTGACACAGGAAGAAATCGCCCAGCTGGTCGGGGCCTCACGCGAGACGGTGAACAAGGCACTGGCTGATTTCGCTCACCGCGGCTGGATCCGCCTTGAGGGCAAGAGTGTGCTGATCTCTGACTCCGAAAGACTGGCCCGCCGAGCGAGGTAAGCGCGCGCAGCGCGGGCGCAACCGAGCGAGCTAGCTTCCTCACGCCCAGCAGACACAGAGTCGCACGCAAACGACGGATTTTGTGCGATTGTGCGGCTGCTCGCGCTACCGAGTCCGCAGATAGTCCAGTTGTGCCTGCACCGACCATTCGGCCGCATTCCAAAGCTTTTCGTCAACGTCGAGGTAGACGTGTTCGACGACCTCGCGGACCGTGGCGTCGTCACCGAGATCCCGCAACGCGGCGCGTATCTGCTCCAGACGTTCGTGCCGGTGCAGCAGGTATCCCGATGCAATCGCTTCCAGGTCGAGCAAGTCCGGCCCGTGCCCCGGCAGCACGGTCCGCCGGCCCAGGCCACGCAGCCGGTGCAGCGATTCCAAGTAGTCGGCTAGGCTGCCGTCTTCCTTGTCGATGACGGTGGTCCCGCAACCCAACACGGTGTCGGCGGTCAACACGGCGTCGTCGAGGACAAATGACAGCGAATCTGCGGTGTGGCCAGGGGTGGCCAACACGGTAATGGTTAACCCGGCAACGTCGATCACTTCCCCGTCGGTCAGCGTCTCCCCATCACGTCGCAAGAACTGCGGATCCGCGGCCCGTACCGGCGCCCCGGTCAGCGCGACCAGTTTGTCGATGCCGCTGGTGTGGTCGCCATGACGATGACTGATCAGTACCAACGCGATGCGGCCAAGCGCGGCAACCCGTGCCAGGTGCTCGTCGTCGTCCGGGCCTGGATCGACAACGACCAGCTCGTCACTGAGCGGGCCGCGCAGCACCCAGGTGTTGGTGCCGTCCAACGTCAGCAAACCGGGGTTGTCGGCCAACAGGACCGACGCGGTGTCGGTGACCGCGCGCAGCTGGCCGTAGGCGGGATGGGTCAGCGACTCAGCTGTCTTCGACATCGGCCGCTAGCCGACCTCCACGATCAACTCGACTTCCACCGGCGCATCCAACGGTAGCTCGGATACGCCGACCGCCGAACGCGCATGCGCGCCGCTATCGCCGAACACCTCGGCCAGCAGATCGGAGGCCCCGTTGATCACGCTCGGCTGGCCGTGAAACCCCGGTGCCGAAGCGACAAACCCGACGACTTTGACCACCCGGGTCACCGCGTCGAGATCCACCAGCGAATCAACGGCTGCCAGCGCATTGAGCGCGCAGATCCGCGCGAGCGTCTTGCCCTCCTCCGGGTTGACGTCGGCGCCGAGCTTGCCGGTCCGCACCAGCTTGCCTGCCTCCAACGGCAGCTGGCCCGCGGTGTAGACCAGGTTGCCGGTGCGCACAGCTGGAACGTAGGCCGCCAGCGGCGCCGCCACTTGCGGTAGCGTGACACCGAGTTGCCCTAATCGGGCTTTAGCGCTCATTAACCCCGATACCTCCTACTTCGGGCGCTTCAGGTAAGCGACGTGCTGCTCACCGGTGGGCCCGGGCAGCACCGCCACCAGCTCCCAGCCATCGGCTCCCCACTGGTCGAGGATCTGTTTGGTGGCGTGCGTCAACAGCGGGACCGTGGCGTACTCCCATGCGGTGGGTTGGGTCATGACGCGAGCTTATCGGTCGGACTGGACCCGCTCCGCTCAGCCCGGTAGCCCGGAAAGATCGCCAGGCCATCGGGCTAGCATGCCATGGTGGCAACCACATCTAGCGGCGGTAGTTCCGTCGGCTGGCCGTCACGCTTGTCGGGGGTCCGACTGCACCTTGTCACCGGCAAAGGCGGTACCGGGAAGTCGACGATCGCGGCCGCGCTCGCGCTGACGCTGGCAGCGGGCGGCCGCAAAGTCCTACTCGTCGAAGTCGAGGGGCGCCAGGGGATTGCGCAACTCTTCGACGTCCCGCCACTGCCCTACCAGGAACTTAAGATCGCGACCGCCGAGCGCGGCGGCCAGGTCAACGCCTTGGCAATCGACATCGAGGCCGCCTTCCTGGAATACCTCGACATGTTTTACAACCTCGGTATCGCAGGCCGGGCCATGCGCCGTATCGGCGCGGTCGAGTTCGCGACGACGATCGCGCCCGGTCTGCGCGACGTGCTGCTCACCGGCAAGATCAAGGAGACGGTGGTGCGCCTCGACAAGAACAAGCTGCCGGTCTATGACGCAATCGTCGTCGATGCGCCTCCGACCGGGCGCATCGCGCGCTTCCTGGATGTCACCAAGGCGGTGTCCGATCTGGCCAAGGGCGGACCGGTGCATGCGCAAAGCGAAGGCGTGGTGAAGTTACTGCACTCCAACCAGACCGCCATCCATTTGGTCACTCTGTTAGAAGCGCTGCCGGTGCAGGAGACACTGGAAGCCATCGAGGAGCTTGCGCAGATGGAACTGCCGATCGGCAGTGTGATCGTGAACCGCAACATCCCCGCCCATTTGGAGCCTCAGGACTTGGCGAAGGCCGCCGAGGGCGAGGTCGATGCAGACTCGGTGCGGGCCGGGTTGTTGACGGCCGGGGTCAAGCTTCCCGACGCCGATTTCGCCGGCCTGCTTACCGAGACCATCCAGCATGCCACCCGAATCACCGCACGCGCCGAAATCGCACAACAGCTTGACGCCTTGCAGGTTCCGCGATTGGAATTGCCGACGGTCTCTGACGGCGTCGACCTTGGCAGCCTCTACGAGCTCTCGGAATCACTTGCCCAGCAGGGGGTTCGATGAGTGTCACACCGAAGACCCTCGATATGGGCGCAATCCTGGCCGACACATCCAACCGGGTGGTTGTGTGCTGCGGCGCCGGTGGGGTCGGCAAGACCACTACCGCGGCCGCGCTGGCGTTGCGCGCGGCCGAGTATGGCCGCACTGTGGTCGTTTTGACGATTGACCCAGCCAAGCGATTGGCACAAGCACTGGGGATCAACGATCTTGGCAACACACCACAACGCGTGCCATTGGCACCCGAGGTTCCCGGCGAGCTACACGCGATGATGCTCGACATGCGCCGCACGTTTGACGAAATGGTTATGCAATACTCTGGACCCGAACGGGCGCAATCGATTCTGGACAACCAGTTCTATCAGACCGTCGCCACATCGCTTGCCGGCACCCAAGAGTACATGGCTATGGAGAAGCTGGGCCAACTGCTAAGCCAGGACCGCTGGGACCTGATTGTGGTAGACACTCCGCCGTCGCGTAACGCGCTGGACTTCTTAGACGCGCCAAAGCGACTGGGCAGCTTCATGGATAGTCGGCTGTGGAGGCTGTTACTCGCTCCCGGCCGGGGCATCGGGCGGCTGATCACCGGCGTGATGGGATTGGCCATGAAGGCGTTGTCCACCGTGCTCGGTTCCCAGATGCTGGCCGACGCAGCAGCGTTCGTTCAATCGCTGGACGCCACGTTCGGTGGTTTCCGCGAGAAGGCAGACCGCACTTACGCGTTGTTGAAACGGCGCGGCACCCAGTTCGTGGTGGTGTCGGCGGCCGAACCCGACGCACTGCGCGAGGCGTCCTTCTTCGTCGACCGGCTATCGCAGGAGAGCATGCCGCTAGCAGGGCTGGTCTTCAACCGCACGCACCCGATGCTGTGCGCATTGCCGATCGAGCGGGCAATCGACGCCGCCGAAACGTTGGATGCCGAGACCACCGACTCCGACGCCACATCGCTGGCCGCAGCGGTGCTGCGTATCCATGCCGAGCGCGGGCAGACAGCCAAACGGGAGATCCGGCTGCTGTCCCGGTTCACCGGAGCCAACCCCACCGTGCCGGTCGTTGGGGTACCGTCGCTCCCGTTTGACGTCTCTGACCTGGAAGCGCTGCGGGCGCTCGCCGACCAGCTCACCACGGTCGGCAACGATGCGGGCCGCGCAGCGGGCCGCTGAGGAACCGGCCCATCAGTGACGGTCGGCGACGATGCGGGCCGCGCAGCGGGCCGCTGAGGAACCGGCCCATCAGTGACGGTCGGCGACGATGCGGGCCGCGCAGCGGGCCGCTGAGGAACCGGCCCATCAGTGACGGTCGGCGACGATGCGGGCCGCGCAGCGGGCCGCTGAGGAACCGGCCCATCAGTGACGGTCGGCGACGATGCGGGCCGTACAACATCTGACCGGGATCCGGCTATTGGGCACAAGCCAGTTCCTATTGGGCACAAGCCAATTAGAAATGAATGGCTTTTGCTGTAACCAAACCGTAATCAGAAGCGACGGGACCGCGGCACCTATCCGCAGTCCCTGAGTGGCTATCCGGCGGTGCCGGTGCGGCGCTTGCGCTTCTCAAGGTAGTCCGACCACGAAACCACCTCGGGATGTTGCTTGAGCAGAGCCCTGCGCTGGCGCTCGGTCATGCCACCCCAAACACCGAACTCGACCTTGTTGTCCAGCGCATCTGCCGCACACTCTTGCATTACCGGACAGTGACGGCAGATCACCGCGGCCTTGCGTTGTGCGGCTCCTCGAACAAAGAGTTCGTCAGGGTCGGTAGTCCGGCACAGCGCCTTGGATACCCACGCGATCCGCTCTTCCGCGTCTACGCTGCGTACCACGTTCTGTGCAGCCGTGAGGTTAGTCCTTCGAGCGGCTGGACGGGTTCCTGACACGAGCTGATCCCTTCCTCCCGGCCGCCGTGTGCGACCGCCCTCCTCGGAAACAGCCGATGCTGCGAGCGACGCCACACCATGCACATCGGTGTTACCTGTATCTCACTGATCTGTATAAGTCAGGTGGTCGTGTGCCAATTGCGCAACAGTACGATAACGCTTTTTTGGGACGAGCGTGCCGTCTTGTCTGGATCGGCCGGGGGAAATGCCGCCGCTTCGGTCCCGTTTACGGGGTCTGACCAGTGACGCAGCCGCAAATATCGCGCCCGCCCCGATCCCGCAGTGACTCACCCGCCCGCGGAAAGATTCTATTGGACCGAGCGGCACGGTGGAGTGACAGGAGGTCGCTACTGTAGTACGCATGCCCGAGCGCCTCCCGGCCGCGATCACCGTTCTGAAGCTGGCTGGGTGCTGTCTGTTGGCCAGTGTCGTCGCCACTGCGCTGACGTTCCCGTTCGCAGGCGGGCTAGGGCTGATGTCCAATCGTGCCTCTGAGGTCGTTGCCAACGGCTCGGCCCAGCTGCTCGAGGGGCAAGTGCCTGCGGTATCGACGATGGTCGACGCGAAGGGCAACACGATCGCGTGGCTGTACTCGCAGCGCCGGTTCGAGGTGCCCTCGGACAAGATCGCCAACACGATGAAGCTGGCGATCGTCTCGATTGAAGATAAGCGGTTCGCCGACCACAGCGGCGTGGACTGGAAGGGCACCCTGACCGGCCTGGCGGGCTACGCGTCCGGCGACCTCGACACGCGCGGCGGCTCGACGCTCGAACAACAGTACGTGAAGAACTACCAACTGCTGGTGACAGCCCAAACCGATGCCGAGAAGCGAGCGGCCGTCGAAACCACTCCGGCCCGCAAGCTTCGCGAGATCCGGATGGCACTCACGCTGGACAAGACCTTCACAAAATCTGAAATCCTGACCCGATACTTGAACCTGGTCTCGTTCGGCAATAACTCGTTCGGCGTGCAGGACGCGGCGCAAACGTACTTCGGCATCAACGCGTCCGACCTGAATTGGCAGCAAGCGGCGCTGCTGGCCGGCATGGTGCAATCGACCAGCACGCTCAACCCGTACACCAACCCCGACGGCGCGCTGGCCCGGCGGAACGTGGTCCTCGACACCATGATCGAGAACCTTCCCGGGGAGGCGGAGGCGTTGCGTGCCGCCAAGGCCGAGCCGCTGGGGGTACTGCCGCAGCCCAATGAGTTGCCGCGCGGCTGCATCGCGGCCGGCGACCGCGCATTCTTCTGCGACTACGTCCAGGAGTACCTGTCTCGGGCCGGGATCAGCAAGGAGCAGGTCGCCACGGGCGGGTACCTGATCCGCACCACCCTGGACCCAGAGGTGCAGGCACCGGTCAAGGCCGCCATCGACAAGTACGCCAGCCCGAACCTGGCCGGTATTTCCAGCGTGATGAGCGTGATCAAACCGGGTAAGGATGCGCACAAGGTGTTGGCCATGGCCAGTAACCGCAAATACGGGCTGGATCTAGAAGCCGGCGAAACCATGCGGCCGCAGCCATTCTCCCTGGTTGGCGACGGCGCCGGGTCTATCTTCAAGATCTTCACCACGGCCGCTGCTCTGGACATGGGCATGGGTATTAACGCCCAACTCGACGTGCCGCCCCGATTCCAGGCCAAAGGTCTGGGAAGTGGCGGGGCAAAGGGGTGCCCCAAAGAGACCTGGTGTGTGGTGAACGCCGGCAACTACCGCGGCTCGATGAATGTCACCGACGCGCTGGCAACCTCGCCAAACACCGCGTTCGCCAAGCTGATCTCGCAGGTCGGGGTGGGGCGTGCGGTCGATATGGCCATCAAACTCGGGCTGAGGTCTTATGCGAATCCCGGCACCGCACGCGACTACAACCCCGACAGCAATGAGAGCTTGGCTGACTTCGTCAAACGACAGAACCTGGGTTCGTTCACCCTCGGCCCCATCGAGTTAAACGCGCTGGAGCTGTCCAACGTGGCGGCCACGTTGGCATCCGGCGGCGTGTGGTGCCCCCCCAACCCAATCGACCAGCTCATCGACCGCAACGGCAACGAAGTCGCGGTCACCACCGAGACGTGCGACCAGGTGGTGCCCGCAGGGCTGGCGAACACCCTCGCCAACGCGATGAGCAAGGACGCCGTGGGCAGCGGCACGGCGGCCGGTTCGGCCGGCGCGGCGGGCTGGGATCTGCCGATGTCCGGCAAAACCGGCACCACCGAGGCGCACCGGTCGGCCGGCTTCGTGGGCTTCACCAACCGCTACGCGGCGGCGAACTACATCTACGACGACTCCAGCTCGCCGACAGATCTGTGTTCCGGCCCGCTGCGCCATTGCGGCAGCGGCGACTTGTACGGCGGCAACGAGCCATCCCGCACCTGGTTCGCCGCGATGAAGCCGATCGCCAACAACTTCGGCGAAGTGCAGCTACCACCGACCGATCCACGCTATGTCGACGGCGCACCAGGCTCACGGGTACCAAGCGTGGCCGGTCTGGATGTCGACGCCGCACGCCAGCGCCTCAAGGACGCGGGCTTCCAGGTCGCCGACCAAACCAACTCGGTCAACAGCTCCGCCAAGTATGGTGAGGTGGTCGGAACGTCGCCCAGCGGTCAAACAATTCCGGGTTCGATCGTCACGATCCAGATCAGCAACGGCATCCCGCCGGCTCCGCCTCCGCCACCGCTGCCTGAGGATGGTGGGCCGCCACCGCCGGTCGGATCGCAGGTGGTGGAGATTCCGGGGCTGCCACCGATCACCATTCCGCTGCTGGCGCCACCACCCCCAGCGCCTCCCCCGTAGGCCCTCCCAATCGGCCTCGTGCCGCTGCAGACGCGCGATCAGACCTCGACCGGCAGTAGGCTGCGTGCATGGCTGCTGTCTTGCCCACCTTGATCCGCACCGGCGCCGTGGCGTTGGGCTCGGCCATCGCCGGGATTGGTTACGCTGCGCTGGTCGAGCGCAATGCATTCGTCCTGCGCGAGGTGACCATGCCAGTCTTGACTCCGGGCTCCACACCGCTGCGGGTGCTGCACATCAGCGATCTGCATATGCTGCCCAACCAGCACCGCAAACAGGCCTGGCTGCGCGAGCTCGCCAGCTGGGAGCCGGATCTGGTCGTCAACACCGGTGACAACCTGGCTCACCCCAAGGCGGTGCCCGCCGTCGTCCAAACCCTGAGCGATCTGCTGTCCCGGCCGGGTGTCTTCGTGTTCGGCAGCAACGACTACTTTGGGCCGCGCCTGAAGAACCCAATGAACTATCTGACCAGCCCGGATCACCGCGTCCGCGGAGCAGCGCTGCCCTGGCAGGATCTGCGGGCGGCGTTCACCGAACGTGGGTGGCTCGACCTAACCCATACCCGCCGCGAGTTCGAAGTTGCCGGTCTGCACATCGCCGCTGCGGGCGTCGACGACCCGCATATCGACCGAGACCGCTACGACACCATCGCCGGCCCGGCCAGCCCGGCCGCCAACCTGCGGCTGGGGCTCACCCATTCACCGGAGCCGCGGGTGTTGGACCGCTTCGCCGCCGATGGTTACCAGTTGGTGCTGGCCGGCCACACCCACGGCGGGCAGCTGTGCCTGCCGTTGTACGGGGCGCTGGTCACTAACTGCGGTCTGGACCGCTCCCGGGCCAAAGGAGCGTCACACTGGGGTGCAAACATGCGGCTGCACGTCTCCGCCGGGATCGGCACTTCGCCGTTTGCGCCGGTGAGATTCTGCTGCCGGCCCGAAGCAACCCTGCTGACGTTGATCGCGACCCCAATGGGCGGGCGCGATTCGAGCAGCAACCTGGGCCGCTCACAGCCGACAGTGTCGGTGCGTTGAGCGGCGGGGCCTGTATCGCGGTCCGCAGCCTATCCCGGAGCTGGACGGACAACGCGATCCGGTTGATCGAGGCGGACGCCCGCCGTAGCGCCGACACCCACCTGCTGCGCTACCCACTGCCCGCTGCCTGGTGCACGGATGTCGACGTCGAGCTGTACCTCAAGGACGAGACGACCCATATCACCGGCAGTCTCAAACACCGGTTGGCACGTTCGTTGTTCCTCTATGCGCTATGCAACGGCTGGATCAACGAGAACACCACGGTGGTGGAGGCATCGTCGGGTTCAACGGCGGTGTCCGAGGCCTATTTCGCGGCGCTGCTGGGTCTGCCGTTCATCGCCGTGATGCCGGCCGCGACCAGCGCTTCCAAAATCGCGTTGATCGAATCACAAGGTGGCCGTTGTCATTTCGTCCAGAATTCAAGTCAAGTGTACGCCGAGGCGGAGCGCGTCGCCAAGGAAACCGGCGGCCACTATCTGGACCAGTTCACCAACGCGGAGCGCGCAACCGACTGGCGCGGCAACAACAACATCGCCGAGTCGATCTACGTGCAAATGCGCGAAGAGAAGCACCCCACCCCGGAATGGATCGTCGTGGGTGCGGGCACCGGCGGAACCAGCGCGACGATCGGCCGCTACATCCGCTACCGACGGCACGCGACCCGGCTGTGCGTCGTCGATCCGGAGAATTCCGCGTTCTTCCCCGCGTACGCCGAAGGCCGGTACGACATCGTCATGCCCACATCGTCCCGTATCGAGGGCATCGGCCGGCCGCGGGTCGAGCCGTCGTTTCTGCCCGGTGTGGTCGACCGCATGGTGGCGGTCCCCGACGCGGCGTCGATCGCTGCCGCCCGGCATGTCAGCGCCGTTCTGGGGCGCCGAGTGGGACCGTCTACCGGCACCAACCTCTGGGGCGCGTTCGGACTGCTCGCCGAGATGGTCAAGCAGGGCCGCAGCGGCTCGGTGGTCACACTGCTCGCCGACAGCGGCGATCGCTACGCCGACACCTACTTTTCCGACGAGTGGGTCAGTGCCCAGGGGCTCGATCCGGCCGGGCCGGCTGCGGCGCTGGTGGAATTCGAGCGCTCCTGTCGATGGACGTGACGGTCGGACCTGCGGTTTGGCTAGTCAACGGTCCGGTGCGATAGGCTGTCGTGGCTTCAAGCGGGGTGTGGCGCAGCTTGGTAGCGCGCTTCGTTCGGGACGAAGAGGCCGTGGGTTCAAATCCCGCCACCCCGACCGAGAGATCGCTGACGACAGCCTTACCCGGCGCAGCGTGGTAGCTTGCTGCAGTCTGCTCGGGCGGCAGCGCCACCCTGACGGTGCTGGTTGACCATGCCGGACAGCACGTCAACGCACAGGCATTTCCAACGGAAGTTGTAGGTTACCGGCCGCCCTAAAACACGGTGCACTTTTCGTTAAAGGTTGTGGGTGTGGATCCAACGAAATTCGTTGCCCCGGCGTGGGCAGCGCCGTGTCCACAGGGGGACCCGCCGCGCATTACGCCTATGGGCCCACCCCCGTACCGCGGGAGTTGGCTCTGCACCCCGAGCCAATCATGCTTCTCTCGGAGTCCGACGCGGGACTGGGACGACTCGCATGAGCCGGACGCCTCCTGCCTGACCCCCACCTGCTAGGAACGTAAACCGGGAGAGTTTCGTCGGAGCCAGAATTGGATTTCCTCCCCGAGCAATCGGCCCGAAACCGCGGGGTTGTTTCCGCCGACCGTCGACAACATGTGGCGTGCGTTGGATGACTGGGAAATGTATCTCCACGACGCAGCGCCACAACTGCCGCTCTTGATCCGTTGCGCCCTGGTGCATTACCAATTCGAGGCGATCGGGCCATTTCTCGACGGCAACGCACGACTCGGGCGTCTGTTCATCATCCTTTGCCTTGTTGCATTGGGACGGTTGCCGCTAACGGGCGGGGCGAAACCGCACCCGAGTGCCGCGGCGGGGCACAAGCATGATGGAGCGCCGCACGATCCGCTCTGGCTCGTCGTCGACGGCGGTGAACTCGCCCTCGCGCAGCAGCACGTGCAATACGGTGATCAACTCTCGCATCGAAAAGTTCGCACCCAGACAGCGTTTCACGCCGCCGCCGAACGGAACCCAGGCATAGGTTTGCGGCCGCGTACCGAGGAACCGCTCGGGGCGGAACTCGTGTGGGTGCTCATACACCTCGGCGCTGCGGTTGATCGCGATGATGTGGACCACGATTCGTGTGCCAGCCTCCACACGGTAACCGCCGATGGTTAGTGGTTGCGCGGCGACACGAGCCGTCAACGGCGCGGGCGGACGCACCCGCAACGTCTCGTTGATCACCGCCGTCGTGAAGGCTTCCCCACCGCCAACGGCCTCCGCTCGCACGCGCCGCAACGCGTCCGGATGGTGCAGCAGCAAGTCGAACGCCCACGCCAACGTGGTCGCCGTGGTTTCATGCCCCGCCAGCACGAGGGTGATCAGATCGTCGCGGATCTCGCTGTCTGACAACTGTTCCCCGGACTCTCCGCGCGCGCTCACGAGCAACGACAGGACGTCGTGTCGCTCGCCCAGGCGTGGATCGGCGCGCCGCTGCGCAATGAGCGCCATGACGACGTCGTCGATCTCGGTGTTGGCGCGGGCGCGTGCAGGCCAGACTCGTAGTGCGCCCAACCGACGCAGTGCGTAGCGCACGGTCAACTGCTCTGAAACACCAAGATTCAACAGCCGCTCGAACGGCCGGCCCAAGCGCCGGACCTCCTCGGGGTCGTCGACCCCGAATATGACCTTGACGATCACATCCAGCATCAGCGACCGCGCCACCGTCAACATCGCAAACGGACGGTCAACCGGCCATGTATGCATCGCCGCGCGAGTGGAGTTCTCGATAATCGGAACGTAACGATCCAGCGCAGCGCCATGTAATGGCGGCGTCAAGAGTTTTCGACGTCGAAGATGCTCCGGCTCCTCCTGGACAAACATCGACCCCGACCCATAGATCGCCGCTGCCGGCCCCACCCCCTCGCCCCCGAGCAGGACGTCGGTGGGAGCGGTGAAAACCTCCTTGGCCAGCGCCGAGTCGGACACGATCGCAACGTCACCCAGGCTGAGAATGGGCATCGTCATGATCGGTCCGTACCGACGGATCAGTCGCAGCATCCGGCGCTCGCCACCCGCCAGGTAGGCAACCGCGTAGGCGGCCGCGAAGGCCGCGCGAAATCCACGGGGCGCCGGCAAGCCCGGTGGGCCGCCCAAAGCATCCGGCGCGTGCTCCCGGCGAACCGCAAACGCTGCCACGCCTACGACAGAAGCACAGCGTTTCGGGTCGGTCAACGCAGCAGGGCTAGCAAGCGACCTCAGCACCATCGGTTCCCGAAGGTGCGGTCCGGCGCTACCGCGTCGAAAATCGCAGACCGCGCCAGCCGGTTGGGAATGAGGCCGTTTCACCGGCGGGCGTCCCGCGCAGCGTTTCGCCGCAGACCCTATGTTGGCCATGCGCGATATAGGCCACCCGGCACCAAGGTGCCATGACCGCCACAACCAGGGCCGCGGCGGCAACCGCCAGGTGTCCGATCGTCAGCGCAACTAAACCCGCAACCAGCCCGACAGCCCACACGGCAGCCACCACCAGCCCCGGCACATTGACACTCGCGGGGACGCTGCCGCTACCGCTTGGCTGCGGCGCGGATGCATGATCACCGGCGTCACTCCCGGTGTAGACCATGACCACTCCCAGCGATAAAAGGTTGCCGATCAAGGTAACCCATACAGGCCGTCGGCAGCCACCGGCGAACAGCTCTTCGAGGATGCCGTCAGGACATTGACAGCTACCAGACACCATTTCCACACCGTCAAAATGTGGCGCGTGACACGCACGGCGGCACGCTGGCAACGTGGCGTGCGCCGCAGGCCTCGACTATCTGGTGCCGATCACAGCATGCATGCTCGTCGGTTTGTACGGCGTTACCGGTCGATCCTGCCGCCCCGTACCCCAGTCAAGGCATCGTGGAGCGTGGAAAACAACCGAAAGGTCTTGTCCAGACCCATCAGATGAATCGGCCTTCTGGTTACCGAACCCCGTGCAACCACCCCGAACTTGACGGATTGGCCTATCTTTTCGGATGTTGCCGCCAAAATCTTCAGCCCCACCGACCCCAGAAACTCCACCGCGGAAAGGTCGATGACTAGCGCCGTCGGATTGTCGGCCACAACTTCGCCGATGGCCTCTTCAAGTGCCGCAGCGGTGATCAAATCAATCTCACCACCGATGCTGAGCACGGCGACCCCGTTATGGTCGGCAACCGTGACGGTGATCGAGTCGGGAGCTGACAATGGCGATCCTCTTGTCCGAGCCGTCCGTGTGGTGAAAGCCTAGCCCGCCTGCGAACTGCGGCGGCGGCCCATCAGCGTAGGATTTGCCGGCTGCACACGACCTGTGTGCGGGCCGCAATCGCGGCGAAGGCGCTGGGGCGTGGGTGAATTGCCTAACAACCCTCGAGTGCGGACACGCATATAGCCTCCGTCGAAATTGGCCTATAGGCGTTCCTTGACCGCCGCCGACAAGCGTGCGCCGTCGGCTTTCCCGGCGGCGATCACGGTGGCCGCCTTCATTACCAGACCCATCTGTTTCATGCTGGGCCGATGCCCGAGTTCTTCGGCCACCTCGGCTATGGCGGTGTCGGCGACATCGGCCAGTTCCCCCTCGGTGAGCGGCGTCGGGAGGTACTCGTCAATGATCCGTGCCTCGGCATGCTCGGTGGCGGCGAGCTCACCGCGGCCGTTTTGGGTGTAGATCTCCGCCGCCTCACCACGCTTGCGCGATTCCCTGGCCAACACCTTGATCACCTCGTCGTCGGAGAGCTCTCTTGCCTGCTTGCCAGAGACCTCCTCGGTCTGGATCGCGGCCAGCAGCATGCGTATGGTCGCGGTCCGCAGCTTGTCCTGCGTCTTCATCGCTTGGGTCAGGTCTGACCGAAGCTGGGATTTAAGTTCCGCCATTGCACAAACGCTACGCGCCGCAACGCCCGAAACCCGACACTGAGACCTACATTGAGAAATGCACCGACCGCCGACAGGATGGAGGCCATGACGAACGACGACAGCTGCTGCGTCCGGTGAGCATGCTGCCGCCTGGCTACCCGGTTGAACCACCGCCCGTGGCGCCGGGATATGCGCCGGCCGGATATCCGCCCTACCCCGCTACACCACCCGGGTACGGCCCGCCGGGTTATGGTGCGCCGCCCAGCTATGGCCCCCCGCCTGGCTATGGTCCACCCCTCGGCTACCCCGCCGCACCGCCCGGCTGCGGCCCACCGCCCGGCTATGGCCCACCGCTCGGCTATGGCCCACCGCTCGCCCCGGGCGCGGTCAAACCAGGAATAATCCCGCTGCGGCCGTTGACCTTGAGCGATATCTTCAACGGCGCGGTCGGCTACATCCGCGCTAACCCGAAGGCGACGCTGGGATTGACCGCCATGGTCGTGGTGACCCTGCAAATCATCTCACTGGTGGCCCTATTTGGCCCCATGACCGCCTTCGGTGACATCGTGACCGGGGAGCCCGACGAGCTGACCGGCGCGGTGGTGGGCGGTTGGTCAGCGTCATTCGGCGCCAGTCTCCTGGTCAGCTGGCTAGCGGGTGTGCTGCTCAGCGGCATGCTCACCGTCATCGTCGGGCGGGCCGTGTTCGGTTCGCCGATCACCGTCGGCGAGGCGTGGGCCAAGGTTCGCGGTCGCCTGCTCGCGTTGTTCGGCCTGGCACTGCTGGAAGCAGCCGGCGTGGTGGCGGTGCTCGGGCTGGCGGTCGTCATACTTTCCGGGGTCGCGGCGGCGGCCAACGAGGCAGCGGCGGCCCTCCTCGGCTTCCCGCTGCTGCTCGTGGTTGGGGTGTCGCTGGCCTATTTGTATGTCGTCCTGCTGTTCGCACCCGTGCTGATCGTGCTGGAGAGGCTGCCCATCGTCGAGGCGATCACCAGATCCTTTGCGCTCGTGCGTCATGGCTTCTGGCGGGTCCTGGGCATCCGCCTGCTGACGGTGCTGGTGGTGGGCGTAGTTGGTAATGCGATCGCGGCTCCTTTCATGATCGTCGGCGAGATAGTGACGGCCGTCACAGCGTCCGACGGGTCAGTCACCATGCGGCTCGTCGGCGCTACGCTCTCGGCCATCGGAGTGACGATCGGCCAGATTGTCACCGCGCCGTTCAGCGCCGGAGTTGTCGTGCTGTTATACACCGACCGCCGTATCCGTGCCGAGGCCTTCGACCTGGTATTGCAGACCGGCTTAGAAGCCGGCCCCGCCGGCGGGCCCGCCCCGGTGGAGTCCACCGACAACCTATGGCTCACGCGGCCTTTCTAAAGGGAGTTAGTGAGGACAGGCTGACAGTGCCCTCCATCGACATCGACCGCGAAGCCGCACACCAAGCCGCACAACGCGAGCTCGACAAACCGATCTACCCCAAAGACTCCCTGACCAAGGAACTCACCGACTGGATCGACGAGCAGCTGTACCGGATTTTGGAGAAGGGATCCTCGATACCTGGCGGTTGGTTCACCATCACCGTGCTGCTCATCTTGCTGATGATCGCGGTGACCGCCGCCGTCCAGATCGCACGGCGCACCATGCGCACCAACCGCGGCGGTGACTACCAGTTGTTCGACGCCGGCCAATTGACCGCAGCCCAGCATCGCTCCACGGCTGAAAGCTATGCCGCCGAGGGTAATTGGGCTGCGGCGATCCGCCACCGGCTACAAGCCGTGGCTCGCGAGTTGGAGGAGACCGGCATGCTCAACCCGGCTGCCGGGCGCACCGCCAACGAGCTGGCCAGCGATGCGGGCGAGGTTTTACCGCATCTGGCAGGGGAATTGACGCAGGCGGCAACCGCTTTCAACGACGTCACCTACGGCGAGCGGCCCGGAACCCAAGGCGCCTACCAAATGATCGCCGACCTCGATGACCATCTGCGGTCCCGTTCACCGGCCGTCGTATCTGCAGTGCAGCACCCGGCCGTGTTCGACTCGTGGGCGCAGGTCCGGTGATTCCCACACGTCTCGCAACCGTGCGCCGCCGACGGCCGTGGCGCGGGGTGTTGCTCACGCTGGCCGCAGTCGCCGTCGTGGCCTCGATCGGCACCTATTTGACGGCGCCACGGCCTGGAGGCGCCATGGCCCCCGCGTCCACCAGCTCGACGGGGGGCCACGCGCTGGCGACGCTGCTTGGCAACCACGGCGTCGAGGTTGTCGTGGCCGACTCCATCGCCGATGTCGAAGCCGCGGCACGCCCCGACTCGCTGCTGTTGGTGGCGCAGACGCAGTATCTAGTCGACAACGCACTGCTGGATCGGCTGGCGAAAGCCCCCGGTGACCTGTTGCTGGTGGCACCCACCTCACGAACTCGTACGGCGCTGACGCCGCAACTGCGCATCGCGGCCGCCAGCCCATTCAACAGTCAGCCGAATTGTACGCTGCGGGAAGCTAATCGGGCAGGATCGGTGCAGTGGGGGCCCAGTGACACCTACCAGGCCACCGGCGACCTGGTGTTGACCAGCTGTTACGGCGGGGCATTGGTCCGCTTTCGTGCTGAGGGCCGAACCATCACGGTGGTTGGCAGCAGCAACTTCATGACCAACGGCGGCCTGCTGCCGGCCGGCAATGCCGCACTGGCCATGAACCTCGCGGGCAACCGGCCTCGTCTCGTCTGGTACGCGCCCGACCACATTGAGGGGGAAATGTCTTCTCCGTCATCTCTTTCCGACCTGATTCCGGAGAACGTGCACTGGACCATCTGGCAATTGTGGCTGGTGGTGCTCTTGGTGGCACTCTGGAAAGGCCGGCGGATCGGTCCACTGGTGGCCGAGGAGTTACCCGTTGTGATCCGCGCGTCGGAGACTGTCGAGGGTCGCGGTCGGTTGTACCGATCCCGTCGGGCGCGTGATCGCGCCGCGGACGCACTACGCACCGCGACGCTGCAACGCCTGCGGCCCCGACTTGGGGTGGGCGCAGGCGCGCCGGCGCCAGCAGTGGTGACAACCATAGCGCAGCGCAGCAAAGCTGACCCGCCGTTTGTTGCCTACCATTTATTCGGCCCGGCACCGGCCACCGACAATGACCTGTTACAACTTGCCCGTGCGCTCGACGACATCGAAAGGCAGGTCACCCACTCGTGACACAGTCCGCGTCCAACCCGCAAGCTCCTCCCACCCAAACCCCTGGCGCTGAATTGCCCGGCTATCCCCCGCAAGCGGGTGGTGCCCCTACAGCGGCCCCTTCCGGGCCGCATCCTCACCGGGCTGAAGCAGAATCGGCACGTGATGCATTGCTGGCATTACGCGCCGAGGTCGCCAAGGCCGTCGTCGGACAGGACGGGGTGATCAGCGGCCTGGTGATCGCTCTGTTGTGCCGTGGGCACGTGCTCCTGGAAGGTGTTCCAGGAGTGGCGAAGACGCTGATTGTCCGCGCTATGTCCGCCGCTTTGCAACTGGAGTTCAAGCGGGTGCAGTTCACCCCTGACCTGATGCCAGGCGACGTCACCGGTTCACTGGTCTACGATGCCCACACCGCCGAGTTCGTGTTCCGGCCGGGCCCGGTGTTCACCAATTTGCTGCTGGCCGATGAGATCAACCGCACCCCACCCAAGACGCAGGCCGCGCTGCTCGAGGCGATGGAAGAGCGTCAAGTCAGTGTGGAGGGTGAGCCTAAGCCGCTGCCCAACCCGTTCATCGTCGCCGCGACGCAGAACCCGATCGAATACGAGGGCACCTATCAGTTGCCCGAAGCCCAACTGGATCGTTTCCTGCTGAAACTGAATGTGACACTGCCGGCACGCGATTCCGAGATCGCCATCCTTGACCGGCACGCGCACGGGTTCGACCCGCGCGATCTATCCGCGATCAATCCGGTGGCCGGGCCGGCCGAGCTGGCGGCTGGCCGCGAGGCGGTGCGCCACGTGCTGGTCGCTAATGAGGTGCTGGGCTACATCGTCGACATCGTCGGGGCCACCCGCTCCTCGCCCGCACTACAGCTCGGTGTGTCGCCGCGTGGGGCAACCGCCCTGCTGGGCACCGCCCGGTCCTGGGCGTGGCTGTCCGGGCGCGATTACGTCACCCCCGACGACGTGAAGGCGATGGCCCGACCGACGCTACGCCACCGGGTGATGCTACGCCCGGAAGCCGAGCTGGAAGGCGCCACACCCGACGGCGTTCTCGACGGAATTCTGGCCTCGGTTCCGGTGCCCCGCTAGTGATCCGTGTGATCGGCGCCGGCGACGATGCAGTGGGGGCACCACCCGCTTGCGGGGGACGAAGCGATGGGGTGGGGGTACGCCCCCACAAGTGGGAGGTACCCCCACCCGCTTGCGGGGGAGAGCGGCGCAGATGATCCTAACCGGACGCACCGGCTTGCTGGCCCTGATCTGCGTCCTGCCGATAGCGCTGTCCCCTTGGCCGGCAAGGGCTTTCGTGATGTTGCTGGTGGCGCTTGCGGTAGCGGTGACCGTGGACACCCTGCTAGCGGCCAGCACCCGTAAGTTGCGCTTTACCCGCTCGCCGTATACCTCCGCCCGGCTCGGGCAGCCCGTGGACGCGAGCCTGCTGCTCTGCAATGGGGGCCGCCGCCGGTTCCGCGGCCAGGTTCGTGACGCCTGGCCGCCCAGTGCCCGTGCGCAGCCGCACACCCACGATGTCGACGTGGCTGCCGGGCAGCGCCAGCAGGTGCACACCGCACTGCGGCCAGTTCGGCGTGGGGACCAGCGCGCAGCAATGGTCACGGCCCGTTCGATCGGACCACTGGGGTTGGCGGGACGGCAGAGTTCACAGTCGGTGCCCGGCTTGGTCCGGGTGCTGCCGCCGTTCCTGTCTCGCAAGCACCTGCCGTCGAGGCTGGCCAAGCTGCGGGAGATCGACGGGCTGTTACCCACGTTGATACGCGGCCAAGGCACCGAATTCGATTCGCTGCGCGAGTATGTCGTCGGCGACGACGTCCGCTCGATCGATTGGCGCGCGAGCGCACGCCGCGCCGATGTCATGGTCCGCACCTGGCGGCCCGAACGGGACCGCCGAGTCGTCATCGTGCTCGACACCGGACGCATGGCGGCGGGGCGGGTCGGTGTCGACCCGACCGCCGCCGATCCCGCCGGGTGGCCGCGGCTGGACTGGTCCATGGATGCCGCACTGCTGTTGGCGGCACTGGCGTCACGAGCCGGCGACCATGTCGACTTCCTGGCCCACGACCGGATCAGCCGCGCCGGCGTGTTTGGCGCCTCGCGTAGCGAACTGCTTGCCCAACTGGTCGATGCCATGGCCCCGCTGCGACCGGCGCTTATCGAATCCGACTGGCATGCAATGATTGCCACCATCTTGCGGCGCACCCGGAGGCGATCGCTGGTGGTGCTGCTGACCGACCTCAACGCGACCGCTCTCGACGAGGGCCTGTTGCCGGTGCTGCCGCAGTTGTCGGCCCGACACCATGTGCTGGTCGCCGCGGTTGCCGACCCGCGCGTCGATCAACTGGCCGCCGGGCGGTCCGACGCGGCAGCGGTGTACGACGCTGCGGCTGCGGAGCGCGCCCGCAACGACCGGCGTGCGATCGCGTCACAACTGCGCCGAGGCGGGGTAGATGTCATCGACGCTCCTCCCGCCGAAATCGCACCCGGACTTGCGGATCGCTACCTGGCGATGAAAGCGACCGGCCGCCTCTAATTTCCGACCTCCATTGTGAAATGTGCGACGCCAGCGCGGCGTGTCGTGTCGCGAGTTTCACTCTCGGGGGAGTTCAGCCGGTCGGGACCACGTCGGGCGCGTCCTCCATGTCGCCGGTCTCCCCGGCTTGCGCGGCACGACGACCGAAGTAGCCGATGTAGGACAGAAACACCGCCTCGGCGATGATCCCGACGGCGATCCGAACAAACGTCGGCAACGGCGACGGTGTCACCACCGCCTCGATCAGACCTGCGACCAGAAACACACCCACCAAGCCCACCGCGACCGACACGACACCACGTCCTTGCTCGGCGAGGACCTGTCCGCGCGGGCGGTTGCCTGCAGATATCACCGACCACCCCAGCCGCATCCCAATCGCCGCGGCGAGAAAGACGGCCGTCAGCTCCAGCAGCCCGTGCGGAAGAAGCAGGCCCAGCAGGAAATCGCCCTTCCCCGCCTGGAACATCAGCCCGGCGATCAGTCCGACGTTGGCGGCGTTATCGAAGAGCACCAGCGGTATCGGCAGCCCCAGCACAACAGACATCGCGATGCACGTGGTAGCCACCCAGGAGTTGTTCACCCAGACCTGCAGAGCGAACGACGCGGCCGGGTGCTCGCTGTAATAGGACTGGACGTCATGGCTGACCAATTCGTCTATCTCAGTGGGCGTCCCGATCGCGGACTGCACCTCGTGACTGCCGGCCACCCAGAACCCGATCAGCACCACGACGGCGAAAAACGCCACCGCAGTCGCCAGCCACCACCGCCAGGTACGGTAGGCCACGACCGGGAACGACACTGTCCAGAACCGAATGAACGTACGGGTCAGCGGTGCGTGCGCGCCTGTGACCGCGGACCGAGCCCGCGCGACTAGACTCGACAGCCGACCGGTCATCAACTGGTCCGACGAAGCCGATCTGAGCATCGACAGATGCGTGGACACACGCTGATATAGCTCGACGAGTTCGTCGATTTCGGCTCCGCTCAGTGAATGGCGCTTCTTGATCAAGTGGTCGAGCCGGTCCCACGTGCCGCGGTTGGTCAGCAAGAACGCGTCGACGTCCACCCTGCGCAGCCTACCTAAGCCGCCGAGCGTGAGCGGTGGCCAATGCCGAGTGCAGCAGAGCACCGCACCAAAGCCCGTAGCGTTTGTTGGTATGTCGGAGGTGGTGACCGGCGACGCCGTGGTGCTCGACGTACAGATCGCCCAGTTGCCGGTGCGCGCGGTCAGCGCGGTCATCGATATCACCATAATATTCATCGGCTACATCCTCGGTCTGATGCTGTGGGCGACCGCCCTGACCCAGTTCGACGAAGCCTTGACCACCGCATTCCTGATCATCTTCACGGTGCTGGCGCTGGTCGGCTATCCCCTGGTCTGGGAAACCGCAACGCGGGGCCGATCAGTGGGGAAGATCGTGATGGGTCTGCGGGTGGTGTCAGACGACGGTGGCCCGGAGCGGTTCCGGCAGGCGCTGTTTCGCGCGTTAGCGTCGGTGGTGGAGATCTGGATGCTGCTCGGGAGCCCCGCCGTGATCTGCAGCATGTTGTCGCCAAAAGCCAAGCGAGTCGGCGACGTCTTCGCGGGCACGGTCGTTGTCAGCGAACGTGGTCCGCGGTTGGGGCCGCCGCCGGTGATGCCACCGTCGCTGGCCTGGTGGGCGTCGTCGCTGCAATTGTCTGGGCTTACCGCCGGCCAAGCCGAGGTTGCACGTCAATTTCTGGTGCGGGCACCGCAACTCGATCCTGCGCTACGCGAGCAGATGGCCTACCGGATCGCCGGTGATGTGGTTGCCCGCATCGCTCCGCCGCCGCCACCCGGAGTTCCACCACAGTTGGTCCTGGCCGCCGTCCTCGCCGAACGACACCGGCGTGAACTGTTGCGACTGCGTCCCACGCTGCCTCCCGCAGGACAGGCGCCATGGGCCCAAATGGCGCCTCATCGGGGTTGGCCGCCCGGTTTGTCCGGCGCCACGCCGTGGTCTCCTCAGCAGCCGGTGATCCCCTGGCCGGAGCCAGATCCGCCACCGCAAGCCGCTCCCTGGCCGCAGCAGGCGCCGGACGGCCCGGGATTCTCGCCGCCGGGCTAGCAGCTAGTCTTCGCTGCGCCGGATCCCCCGAGCGTGCGGACATGTTCAGGCGCACAGCGAAAGCTAGGACACGTCAACCCAATCCAGGGTCCGCTGCACCGCCTTGCGCCAGCCGGCATAACCCGCGGCACGCTCGTCGTCGTCCCACGTCGGTGTCCACCGCTTGTCCTCTCGCCAGTTGGCCCGCAGATCGGACGGAGCCGCCCAGAACCCGACCGCCAAGCCCGCCGCGTAGGCCGCACCTAGTGCGGTGGTCTCGGCGACCACCGGCCGCACCACATCCACACCCAACACGTCGGCCTGGATCTGCATACACAGGTCGTTGCCGGTGATCCCGCCATCCACCTTCAACACCTGCAGGCGAACACCGGAGTCTGCTTCCATGGCGTCCACCACATCGCGGCTCTGGTAGCAGATCGCCTCCAGCGTTGCGCGCGCCAGGTGCGCGTTGGTGTTGAACCGCGACAACCCGACGATCGCGCCGCGCGCATCGGACCGCCAGTATGGCGCGAACAGCCCGGAAAACGCCGGCACGAAATACATGCCGCCGTTGTCGGGGACCTGGCGGGCCAGCGCCTCACTCTGTGCGGCGCCGCTGATGATGCCCAGCTGATCGCGTAGCCACTGCACCGCCGAGCCGGTCACCGCGATCGAACCTTCAAGCGCGTACACGGGTTTAGCGTTCCCGAATTGGTAGCACACCGTGGTTAGCAGGCCGTTATTCGATCGCACGATCGTTTCACCGGTGTTCAGCAGCAGAAAATTGCCGGTCCCATAGGTGTTTTTCGCCTCCCCTGGGGCCAGACAGACTTGACCGACCATGGCCGCATGCTGATCACCGAGAACTCCGGTGATCGGCACCTCACCGCCGACAGGCCCGGTCGCCAGCGTGACACCGTAAGGCTCCGACGGCGCCGACGATGCGATCTCGGGCAGCATGGCCCGAGGTATCGAAAACAACGACAACAGCTCGTCGTCCCAGTCCAGCGTCTCTAGATCCATCAACATGGTCCGGCTGGCGTTGGTTACATCGGTGACATGCACACCCCCCCCGCGGCCCGCCGGTCAGATTCCACAACACCCAGGTGTCCGGTGTGCCGAACAATGCGTCGCCGTTCTCGGCGGCCGCGCGGACTCCATCGACATTTTCCAGGATCCACTGCAGCTTGCCGCCAGAGAAATAAGTTGCCGGCGGCAGGCCCGCCTTGCGGCGGATCAGGTTTCCACGACCGTCTCGATCCAGCGCCGACGCGATGCGGTCGGTGCGGGTATCCTGCCATACAATCGCGTTGTAGTAGGGCCGTCCGGTGTGCCGATTCCATACCAGCGTCGTCTCACGTTGGTTGGTAATCCCCAACGCGGCAATATCTTTCGGCGATAGGTTGGTGGCGTTGAGCACCGAGATCAACACCGACGCGGTGCGCTCCCAGATCTCGACCGGGTTGTGCTCCACCCAGCCGGCCCGGGGCAGGATCTGCTCGTGCTCGAGCTGGTGGCGGGCCACCTCGGCACCGTGGTGATCGAAGATCATGCAGCGGGTGCTGGTGGTGCCCTGGTCGATGGCGGCTATGAAATCCGAGGACTCGGCCAATTGCTCTCCTAGGATGGCGTCGGACACTGCATGTAATCGTCCATGATGGTCCACCGCAGCGGCGGGTCCGACGCCGTCAGCCGGAGAAGGGGTCGCGAATTCTAATGCCCTCGAACTTGCGGAAGTCGCGGTCGTGACTCCAGATCGTGGCGATGCCGTGATGGCGCATGAGCGCGACGAGGTGGGCGTCGGGAACCAGATTGCCTCGCGGCTTGACCGGGTCGGCTACTCGCCGATAGACGGGCCAGAATCCGTTGGCCTCGCCGACCTGCCGCACGTGCGGTCGTGAGGTGAATTGCTCGATGTTTTCGACGGCGACCTCAGGCGCCAGCGGCGCACCCAACAACGTCGGATGGGTGACAACCCGTAGATAACCCAGCGCGACGGGCCACAATAGATATACCAGCCCTGGCCCAGCCAGGAATCGCTCAACGAGCGTCTTCGCCTTATCGTGAAACGGGCTGGCTCGGTGCGTCGCATGGACCAGAACATCGACGTCAAAGGTTTCGCTCACCCACGGTCCAAAATCGCCCAAACAGCGTCCTTGTCGTCAAGATCCACACGGGGCCGCAAGTCGGCAGTCGACCAGCGGATGTCAACGTTTGGAGGAGGCTCGGCCGCCAGAGCTTGCGCAAGCAATTCGGAGGCGAGCTGCCCTAACGTTTTGCGCTCCTCGCGCTGGCGTCGTTTCAACGCCCGCAGTATGTCGTCATCGAGGTCGATCGTAGTGCGCATACATCAGATGCTAACTCGATATGCATCTGATGCGAACGATCTCACCCTTCTTGCGCTGCCGGCACGAAACCTGTTGCATCAGCAATGTGGGCGAAGAGGTAACGCGCACCACATATAGCCGCGAACATCAGCGCGAGTACCGGCGCAAGGTGCGGCTGTGCTTGGACGTCTTCGAGACCATGCTTGCGCAGACCAGGTTCGAGGCCGACCGGCCACTCACCGGCATGGAGATCGAATGCAACCTCGTCGACGCCGACTACCAGCCGGCCATGTCGAACCGCTATGTGCTGGATGCCATCGCCGACCCGGCGTACCAGACCGAATTAGGCGCTTACAACATCGAATTCAATGTTCCGCCTCGCCCGCTACCGGGACGCACTTGCCTAGAGCTGGAGGACGAAGTCCGCGCCAGCCTCAACGATGCCGAGACCAAGGCCAGCTGCAGCGGAGCTCACATCGTGATGATCGGCATCTTGCCCACACTGATGCCAGAGCATCTGACCGACGGCTGGATGAGCGCATCAGCGCGTTATGCGGCTCTCAACGAGTCGATTTTCAAGGCCCGCGGCGAGGATATCCCCATCAACATCGCCGGCCCGGAACCGCTGAGCTGCCATGCCGGATCCATCGCACCCGAATCCGCTTGCACCAGTGTGCAATTACATTTGCAGCTAGCACCGGCGGATTTTCCGGCTAACTGGAATGCGGCTCAGGTACTGGCCGGACCGCAGTTAGCACTAGGTGCCAACTCGCCCTATTTCTTCGGCCACCAGCTGTGGTCGGAAACCCGCATCGAGCTGTTCACACAGTCCACTGATGCCCGTCCCGAGGAGCTGAAATCGCGAGGGGTGCGCCCCCGGGTATGGTTTGGCGAACGCTGGATCACCTCCGTCCTCGACTTGTTTCAGGAAAACATCCGCTACTTCCCCACCCTGCTACCCGAGGTGTCCGACGAGGACCCCCTCGCAGAGCTTTCGGCTGGACGCATCCCACACCTGTCCGAATTGCGGCTGCATAACGGCACGGTGTACCGGTGGAACCGGCCGGTGTACGACGTGGTCGACGGGCGCCCGCATCTGCGGCTGGAGAACCGGGTGCTACCCGCCGGGCCGACGGTCGTTGACATGCTGGCGAATCATGCCTTCTACTACGGCGCACTACGCGGTCTGTCCGAGGCCGACCCCCCATTGTGGACGCAGATGAATTTCGCTGCGGCACAAGCGAATTTCCTGGCAGCCGCCAGGTACGGCATGGACGCCCAGTTGGATTGGCCGGGCTTGGGCGAGGTGACGACGCGGGAGTTGGTGTTGGGCACGTTGTTGCCAATGGCACACGAGGGACTGCGGCGGTGGGGTGTCGACGCGGAGGTACGCGACCGGTTCCTGGGTGTCATCGGCGGTAGCGCCCAGACCGGCCGCAACGGCGCGCGCTGGCAGGTCGCCACCGTGGCGGCCCTACAAGACGGCGGGCTGACCCGGCCCGCGGCACTGGCTGAGATGCTGCGCCGGTACTGCGAGCACATGCACAGCAACGAACCCGTGCATACCTGGGACACGTAGTCCACGAGTAGGTTGGGAGCCATGACCGACGAGGTAATGGACTGGGACAGCGCCTACCGTGAGCAAGGCGCCTTCGAGGGGCCGCCGCCGTGGAACATCGGTGAACCCCAGCCTGAGCTGGCAACGCTGATCGCGGCCGGCAAGGTCCGCAGTGACGTGCTAGACGCCGGATGCGGATACGCCGAACTGTCATTGGCCCTTGCCGCCGACGGCTACACCGTGGTCGGCATCGACCTCACGCCCACCGCCGTCGCGGCTGCCACCAAGGCCGCTGAGGAGCGCGGTTTGACCACGGCCAGCTTCGTGCAGGCCGACATCACGGAGTTCGCGGCTTATCCAGCCGGCTCCGCCGGCCGCTTTTCCACGGTGATCGACAGCACCCTGTTTCATTCGCTGCCGGTGGACAGCCGCGACCGCTATCTGAGCTCGGTGCACCGCGCGGCGGCCCCGGGCGCCAGCTATTACGTGCTGGTCTTCGCCAAGGGCGCCTTCCCCGCCGAGCTGGAAGTCAAGCCAAACGAAGTCGACGAGGACGAGTTGCGTGCCGCGGTGAGCAAATACTGGAAGATCGACGAAATCCGGCCCGCCTTCATTCATGTCAATCCGGTCACGATTCCGCCCCAGCTGGCCGGAGCGCCAGTCGAATTCCCGCCATACGATCACGACAAGAAGGGTCGGGTGAAGTTCCCCGCCTATCTACTCACCGCCCACAAGGCCGGCTGAGGCTAACGTTCGCCGCTGGTCGCCGCGGTCGCCGCGACCAACGCCTCGGCGAAGGCGTCCAGGTCATCGGCGGTGTTGTCCACGTGCGGCGAGATCCGCAGCACCGGCGCCGGCAGTTCCAGCGGTGCCCGCTCCACTCCGGCGTAGGTGGTCACGATCCGCCGCTGCGAGAGCAACCAGGCCCGCACCGCTGCCGGGTCGGCGCCGTCGATCGGCGCCAGGGTGGTGATCGCGCTAGGCTCGTCGACCGCTTCGACCACCCGCCAACCGGACACATCGGCGAGTACGGTCCTGGCGATGTCGCCCAGCTCAGCCAAGCGTGCCCGAATAGCCTGCGGCCCGCACGCCAGATGCTCACCGAGTGCGACCGAAAACCCCACTCGCGCAGCTACATTGGCTTCGCCAAATCCGAGTTGTTGGGCCACTGTCAGCGGCGGCATCCAGTCTGGCGCGGGCAGCCTCGCACGTAACCGCTCCATCAGCTCAGGACGAACCGCCAGCACCCCAACTCCGCGGGGCCCGGCGATCCACTTGCGCGACGAGGCATACGTGACGTCGGCACCCACCGCACAATCCACGTGGCCCAGGCCCTGCGCGGCATCCACGACCAGCGGCAGTTTCAGCTCGGTGCACAGTTGCGCCACCATCGCCAGCGGCTGTGCGACGCCACGGTGGCTGGCCACCACGGTCAGGTGCACTAGGTCGGGCGGGTCGTCGGCCAACATGAAGGCCGCGTCGTCGAGCGCTACCCTGCCGTCCTGCAGAGTTGGTAACGGACGCACGTCGAAGCCATGGGCGGCCATCACAGCCAGGTTCGGCCCGTATTCGCCGGGCAAGCAAGCCAGCGTCCGGTTCTCCCCAGGCCAGCTGCCCAGCAGCAGATCCAACGCGTGCAGCGAGCCGGTGGTGAACACCACCTCGGCGTCGGGCAGGCCGCTCAGTGCGGCGACCGCCGCACGTCCGGCGTCGAGCACGGCGGCGGCGGCCTCAGCCGCGACATAACCGCCAACCTCGGCCTCGTGCCGCGCGTGCTGGGCTGCGGCGTCGAGTGCGGCGAAACTCTGGCGCGAACAGGCCGCGCTGTCCAGGTGTAGCCCCGCGACGGGCGGGCGCGCTGCCCGCCATCGGTCGGCCAGCGAATCGCCGGCGGGGCTGTTTGCGCCGCTTCTCCTCATCGCTTCGTCCTGCATCGTCGCCGGCGCGGCTCACTTGGCGGCCAGCGACAGGCCAAAGTCACCGGCTTCATCGGTCCACCATCGGATGCGATGCAGTCCGGCCGCGGCCAACTCGGCACCGACCGCTTGCGGCCGGAACTTGCACGAGACCTCGGTCAACATCTCCTCCCCGGCGTCGAAGTCGACGGTCAGGTCCAGTGCACCGACCCGTACCCGCTGGCGACCGTCGGCACGCAACCACATCTCAATCCGCTCTTCTGCGCTGTTCCAACGGGCGACGTGCTGGAAGGCATCGACGTCGAAATCCGCTTCGAGTTCCCGGTTGATCACGGCAAGCACGTTGCGATTGAACTGAGCCGTCACCCCGCCAGGATCGTCGTAGGCGCGCACCAGCCGGGCCGCGTCCTTGACCAGGTCGGTGCCCAGCAGCAGGCTATCGCCCGGCCGCATTACCCCGGCCAGGGCCGTCAGGAACTGCGCGCGCGGCCCGGGCGTGAGGTTGCCGATCGTGGACCCCAAGAACACAAACAGGCGCCGTCCTCCCCTGGGAATCTCGGTTAAATGCTCCTCGAAATCCCCACAAACAGCGTTGATTTCGACACCACTGTATTCACGCTGAATTGCGGTCGCAGTTGCCGACAGCACGCTGGCGTCGACGTCGAACGGGACGAATCTGCGCAGCGATCCCCGGTGGCGCAACGCATCCAGCAGCATCCGGGTCTTCTCCGAGGTGCCGCTACCCAACTCGACCAAAGTATCGGCCCGGCAGGCGGAAGCCACTTCGGCCGATCTGGCCCGTAGGATTTCGGCCTCGGCTCGGGTCGGGTAGTACTCCGGCAACCGGGTGATCTGATCGAACAGTTCACTACCCACCGTGTCGTAAAACCACTTGGGCGGTAACGATTTCGGTGTCTTCTGCAGGCCAGAGTACACATCGCGGCGCAACGCCAGATGCCCCGCATCCTCGCCCAGATGGTTGGCAACCGACACTCTCATCGAGGTCCTTTCGCGCGGTCCAATGCGGTCAGCGTGACACCCTTTTGGGTTACCTCCACCAGGTGGCGGTCCGGCACGTCGCCCCAACCGGAGTCGTCGTCGTATGGTTCGCTGGCCAGCACCACCCCGTCGGCGCGCCGCAGGATGGACAGCGTGTCTCCCCAGGTGGTCGCGATGAGCCGGGAACCGTTGGCCGCCAAGATGTTTAGTCGGGCATTTGGGTCGGCCGCGCCGACCTTGACAATGGTGTCTCCCAGAGCGTCCAGACCGTGAGCGAAGATGGTGGCCGCGAGTATCGCGCTGTCACAGACCGATTCGGCCGCCGGGCCCGCCGGCAACACGGCACGATCAACCACACCGTTGTGCGCTAGCAACCAGTGCCCATCGGTGAACGGCGGGGTCGCGCTGACTTCGATCGGCATACCGACAGTCGCCGAGCGCACCGCGGCGAGGATGCAGTGACTACGCAGCGCCGGCGCCACCGAGTGAAACGACGTGTCCCCCCACAGCGGAGCCGGGCTGCGCCAACGCCGGGGAATGGCACCGTCGAAGAAGCCGACACCCCAACCGTCGGCGTTCATCAGCCCGTGCTTTTGCCGACGCGGCGCATATGACTGCACCCGCAGACCCTGCGGCGGGTCCAGCACCAACGAAGAAACCGCGACCTGTGCCCCGAGCCACCCCAGGTGACGACACATCAGATGTCCCACGCCAACCGGACACCGGCAAAGATCTGGCGGCGATACGGGTGATCCCAGTTGCGGAAGCTGGGCCGCAGGATGGCCGGCTCCACCGCCCACGAGCCGCCGCGTAGCACGCGGTAGTCGCCGCCGAAGAACGGCTGTGAGTACCGCTCATAGACCATCGGGACGAACCCCGGCCAGGGCCGCAACGGCGAGGTGGTCCACTCCCAGACATCGCCCAGCATCTGCTCGGCCCCGCACGCCGATGCCCCGGCCGGGTAGGCACCCACCGGCGCGGGGCGCAGCGTTTGACCGCCCAGGTTGGCATAGGTGTCTGTGGGCTCCTCGGTTCCCCACGGGTAGCGGCGGCGGGAACCAGTCGCCGGATCCCACGCGCAAGCCTTCTCCCACTCCACCTCGGTGGGCAACCGCGCGCCTGCCCAGGCGGCGTACGCCTCGGCCTCAAAGTAGCTGACATGCTGCACCGGCTCATCGGCGGGAATGTCCTCGACGTGCCCGAACCGGGTCCGCGTCCGCCCGCCCGACCTCCAGAATTGCGGAGCGGTCAGCCCCGCGCGCTGGCGGTGCTGCCAGCCACGTTCCGACCACCACCGCGACTGGGTGTAACCGCCGTCGTCGATGAAGTCTTGCCATTCACCGTTGGTGACCGGAACCCGGCCGATCCGGAATGCGGGCACGTCGACGACGTGAGCCGGACGTTCGTTGTCCAATGAGCACGGTTCGTCCGCGGCGTCCACGCCCAGCACGAACGGGCCGCCGGCTACCAGCACCGACGTTCCGGCCATCCTCGGCCGTCCGGCGGGCAGGGCGGAAGTCGCGGCCAACAGTGGCGAGCCGGTCCGTAGGTTCAAGGCCTGCAGCATGGTTTCGTCGTGCTGGTTTTCGTGGCTGATCACCATCGCGAACACGAAGCTGTCGCCGTCTTCAGGTAGAGCGGCAAGGGCATCCAGCGCAGCGGAGCGCACCGTTGCGCAGTAGGACCGCGCCCGCGCCGGGGACAGCAACGGCAGTTCCACGCGACTGGCGCGGGAATGCTCGAAGGCGTCGTAGAGACCCTCGACCGCCGGCGGCAAAAGCCCGGGCTGGCCTGGGTCGCCGCCGCGTAGCAGCCACAACTCCTCCTGCTGACCGATGTGTGCCAGGTCCCACACCAGCGGGCTCATCAACGGGTCATACTGGCAGCAAAGCTCGGCATCGTCGAAGTCGACCAGCCGCAACGTCCGCGCCCGCGCCCGCGCCAGATGACAAGCCAGCTGCTCGGGTGAAGTCACGACGCCCCGTGCATCATCCCGGTGACGGCTGACGCGATGCCGCCCGCGATCACCCGGTCGGAGAAATCGTCTGCCGGGCAAACACCCCTGTCGACGTGGTCCACCAACCGCTGCATCGCGCCGATGAGTTCAGTCGGTACCCGCCGCGCGGCGATGGCCAGGCATCTGTTGGCGGCCAGGTAGAGCCGCCGGTCGGCCAGGCCGATCCGGGCCGCGGTGTCCCAGGCCGTGGCCACCGGTTCGACCGCGTCGACCGCCAAATCTGCCGCCACCGGGTCGTCGAGCAGCGTCACCAAGGTGAACACCACCGCGGGCCACACCTCGTCGGGCACGCTGTCGAGGTAGCGAATTTCCAGCCATTGCCGAGGACGCACCGGCGGGAACAACGTTGTCAGGTGGTAAACCAGGTCGGCGACGGTAGCGCGGCGACCGTCCAGCAGCACCCGACCGTCAACCCAGTCGGTGAAGGGCACGTAGTCCGTCACCGCACGGGTGTCTTGAGTGTCCGGGCTTCGCACCATCATCACCGGCGCCTTCAAGGCATACTTAGCCCAGTCGATGCCGGGGTGGTCGCCACTGGCACCAAGAATGGGGCCGCAGCGCGCGGAGTCCATCTGGCCCCACACCCGCTGCCGGGTGGACTGCCAGCCGGAAAACCGGCCGCCCAGCATCGGGGAGTTGGCGGCAATCGCGATCATCGTCGGCCCCAAGGCGTGCGCCAGGCGGACTCGCTCAGCCCATCCTTCCTGCGGTCCGGCATCCAGATTGACCTGGATCGCGGCTGTCGAGGTCATCATCGCCGCACCCGGCACTCCGCTATGGCTGGCGGCGAAAAACTGCTCCATGGCCCGATAGCGTGCGCCCGGATTGACCCGCACCGGCGACCGCAGCGGGTCTGCACCCAGGAAGACCAAACCCAGCCCGGCATTGGCAAGCGCCGACCGTAGCACCGCCTGATCGCGCGTCATGGCACCGATGGCTGCCAGCACGCCGTCGGCGGGCGGTCCGGACAGTTCGACGGCACCACCGGGCTCCACGCTGACCACGCTGCCGCCCGGCAGCGGACTGAGCCATTCGAGAACCTCGGTGATCTCTTCCCAGCTGGGCCGGCGAAACGGATCGGCCGGGTCGAAGCAGTGCGCCTCCATCTCCAGACCGACGCGTCCCAACGGACCATCGACGAGGCAGCCGTCCGCGATGTATTCCGCGGCGGCCGATGAATCGGTGATCTCGACGTCGTCCGGGGCAGCGTTATCCAGCTGCGAGGCCGCGGCGGTCATGGCGGCAAGCGTCATATCACGATCCCTCCGGGCCCGGCGCATGCCTAAAACATGCCCTGCGGACCGTTGGTTGCGCAGCTACCAGAACGATAGCCGCCACCGGTTTATCCTGCCGACCGCCCCGCCGCGCGAATGAACTGGCCAACTCAGCCCAGTGTGTTCTGCATTGCCCCGGCCAGCACGTTGACCGCGGGACCGGCGTTGCCGGACTGACAGACCTTGGCCTGCAGCAATACGTTTTCGCGCAGCCTGGTTTGAACAAAGCATCGTCGATCGGTGCCGGCCTCTTGTTTGGTCCAGGCCTCGTCGGTGCCGGTCGACGGCCCACCGGCGAACGACCACACCTGCGTCGTCCCGTCGTCCAGGTGGATCGCGGTGGTCTGCCCCGAGCAGCCCACGGTTCGGTCGACAACGCGGTGAAACGCCCGGTCTGCGGCATCGTTGCTGGCGAATACCCCAACCGCCTGCTTGACCAGGTGGGTTTGGTCGGTGGCGGACGTCTGCGTGGTAGCGCCGTTGAACGACGCCAGGTCGGGATCGTCGTACACCTCGGGCAGCCCGATGTCCACCCAGTTGTTGCACGCCGGTAGTTCGACCCAAAACGCCTGGAACGGCCTGGTGAACACCGCCTCCCACCCCATTGGGGCGCCGACGATGTTGCCGACCGACCCCTTTCCGAGCACCGCGTAGGACACAACCCCGGGCTCCGACGGGTGTGCGTCGGCAACAGGTACCGCGAACCCTGCTATGACGGCTAGACCGATGCTCACCACCGCGGCGGCGATTCGCATGGAGCTAGACCTTGGCCGAGATGTCGACGTCGATGTTGCCCATGGGTCACGATCATGCCAACATGGCCGACCAAACAGAAGGCCCTTTTCTTGAACGAGTCAAGAAAAGGGGCTGGTGCGCCCGGCCGCTAGGGGCGCGCCGGCGCGGTGGTGGGACCCGGACCAGTCGGACCAACAGCCGGGCCACCCGGGCCTCCAGGGAAACCGGGGCCCATGCCTGGGGGAGGGGGTCCGCCGGGGAACCCGAACACCCATCCCATCCCTGGACCGGGGGCAACGGGACCGACGGGGCGGAACATGCCGTGGTGGTAATAGCGGTGGTAAGGGCATTTCCCCTGCCCGAGAACCAACGCGCCAGAGAAGAAGATGACTGCGACGGTGAAAACAATTCCGGCCACGATCACCACCCACGCTGCGGCCCGGTAGAGCCTGGGCGGCTTTTCCTGCTGCGGCGATGGCGGCGGTGAAGTTGTGGCGGCGGACGGCGGTGGCGCTGCGGGTTGGGGTGTCTCGGTCATCTTTTGAATATCGCTCGGCCGGCAACCACCGTAAAGGGTTGCGGTTACAAACGTGCCATGAACTGGTGCAGCCCGGTGCCTTGGGTGGACACCGGGCTGCTGGTTGTCGGTTACGGAGCGGGTGTCGCGGGAGGACTGACGGACGACGGCACCTGGCCGGGCCCGCCCGGGCCTGGGCCGGGACGCACTGCCGCGGGCCCACCGTGCGGACTGCCCGGTCGCAGCATCATCGCCGGGTGCTGGTGGTGTTGCCGGTGGTGGAAGCCGCCGTGACCGGCATGCTTGCCGAGGATATAGCCGGTGAAGAAGATGACCGCCACGATGAACACGGTTCCGGCGGCAATGGCTACCCACGCCGCGGCTTTGAACACCTTGGGGGTCTGGTGAGGCGGTGGTGTTGGGGTTTCAGATGTTTCACTCATGTGTCGCATGATGCCTTGGCAAACAGTAACGCGACTATGCGTCCCTTATGTAGCAGCTGTGAGCGCGCGGGCTGGGTATCGGCCCGGGACACCACCATGGCTGCGTCTCGGTGTCAGAGCACCAGAGCTACGGGTCTGACCAGGGCTTGAACGGGTTGACCGCGAACTGAATCACCCGGTACGGCCCATTCTGCCGGGCCCGAGTGTCCCACTGGCTGACGAAGATCCGCAGTTCGTCGATGGTGGACCCGGGCGAGATGTAGCCGCCATACGGTTGTGCGAGTCGATTGTCGTAGGGCGGTGGCAGGCTTTCCGCCGGCTCCGGCCACTCGTCGTGGCGCACCACCGTGGTCACCGGGGCGGCGCCCAGCGACGTCGGGTGGTGTGCCACCCGAACCTCCATGTTGCCGGTGCTGGCGTTGAAATACGACAGCACCGTCTGGCCGTCGATCTGACGGATGCTCATCTCGCCGAGCTGGTCGGGCCAGAGCGGAGTCGGCGGCTTGTTCCAACCGCCGTCGGGGCCGCCCGCCCAGCCCTGCCAGCGGGACCGGTCGGTGAACGATTCCGGGGTGGCCCGATACAGCACCGCCGGCTCCCCACGGGTGAAGCTGTCGGCCACGATGTAGACCCACCCAGTTGGCGAATCGGGCGTGGGAACCGGGTCGTAGTATCCGCTGATCTGTGTCTGCCGGCCGTCCTGGTAGGCGGCGTTGCGCCTGGACCCCGACACGGTCTGCCAGCCGCCGCGCGCCGCCTCGGCCCGCACCAGGCGGGAATTCTGCGGCTGCAGGTCCTTGGTGGTGGTCACCATCAGGTAGTTGCGGCGGTTGATCTGCACCACACCGGCGGGCAGCTGTGAGTCTCCAGGCGGCGTGGGATCGGCCAGCAGCGGCGTGCCGACGCCGGTGACACCGGTGTAGCGCACCCCGGCCGGATCGTCGATCGACTCGGTGTCGACGTGCAGCGCGACCGGCGCATACCAGCCACCGAACCCGACACCCTGACCGGCGAAGCTGTCCCCGCACACCTGCAGCAGTTGACTGGGGAATTCCACGAACTCGCACAGGTCGGTGGCACCGATGCCGTAGTCCCCGGTGGGGGTTCCGGTACCGGCCGTCGGACCGATTCGCAGCACTTGACCGGGCGCCAGCGGCGGCAGGATGGGCCGGGGCGCCGGCGCCGGCGGATCGGCGCGTGCATACCAAACACATTGCGGGACAAGGAAAGACACTACCAGCGAGCACCGCACGACCCAGGCGGAGCACACCCGCATATCACAAGTCGGCGGTCAGCAGCTCGGCGATCTGGATGGTGTTCAGCGCCGCCCCCTTGCGCAGGTTATCCCCCGACACGAACAGCGCCAGACCACGCCCGTCGGGCACCCCCGGGTCGCGCCGGATCCGGCCGACCAGAGATTCGTCGACACCGGCGGCGGCCAGCGGCGTCGGCACGTCGACCAGCTGCACGCCCGTAGCACCGTCGAGCAGCTCGCGCGCCCGCTCCGGCGAGAGCGGCTGCGCGAACTCGGCGTTGATCGACAAAGAGTGTCCGGTGAACACCGGAACCCGCACACAGGTGCCGCTGACCAACAGGTCGGGGATGCCAAGGATCTTGCGGCTCTCGAAGCGCAACTTTTGATCCTCGTCTGTCTCGCCGGAGCCGTCGTCCACCAGGGATCCGGCCAGCGGCACCACGTTGAACGCGATCGGGGCGACGTAGGTGTTCGGCGGCGGGAACTCGAGCGCGCCGCCGTCATACACCAGCTGCTCGGCCCCACCGATGACCGCACGCGCCTGCTCGGCCAGCTCGGCCACCCCGGCCAGGCCGCTACCGGACACCGCCTGATACGACGAGACCACCAACCGCACCAGTCGGGCTTCGTCGTGCAGCACCTTGAGCACCGGCATCGCGGCCATGGTGGTGCAGTTCGGGTTGGCGATGATGCCCTTGGGCCGGCGGTGCGCGTCGCGTTCAAAGTTCACCTCGGACACCACCAACGGCACGTCGGGGTCCTTACGCCACGCCGACGAGTTGTCGATCACCGTGACTCCGGCCGCCGCAAAGCGGGGCGCCTGCACCTTCGACATGGCCGAGCCGGCGGAGAACAACGCGATATCCAGCCCGCTCGGGTCGGCCGTCTCGGCGTCTTCCACTTCGATCTCCTGGCCGCGGAAGGCCAGCTTGCGGCCCTGCGATCGGGCCGACGCGAAGAACCGCACCGCGCTCGCCGGGAAATCCCGCTCGTCGAGCAACGTGCGCATGACCTGACCCACCTGACCGGTGGCCCCCACGATCCCTATTGACAGGCCCATCTACCGTCCCGTCCCCGCGTACACCGTGGCCTCCTCGTCGCCGCCGAGCCCGAACGCTTCATGCAGCGCGACCACGGCCTTGTCCAGTTCGGTGTCGCGGCACAACACCGAGATCCTGATCTCCGAGGTGGAGATCAGCTCGATGTTGACCCCCACCGCCGCCAGCGCCTCACAGAACGTCGCGGTGACCCCGGGGTGGCTGCGCATGCCGGCACCGATCAGCGATACCTTGCCGATGTGGTCGTCGTACAGCAGCTGTGAGAAGCCGATCTCGTTTCTGAGCGAGTCCAGTTTTTCCACGGCGGCGGGCCCGACGTCGCGGGAGCAGGTGAAGGTGATGTCGGTCTTGCCGTCCTCGACCTTGGAGACGTTCTGCAGCACCATGTCGATGTTGACGTCGGCGTCGGCCACCGCCCTAAACACCTTGGCCGCATACCCGGGGATGTCGGGCAGCCCGACGATGGTCACCTTGGCCTCGCTGCGGTCGTGCGCGACTCCGGTCAGGATGGGGTCTTCCATGGGTACGTCCTTGATCGATCCGACAACGACGGTGCCCGGTCTGTCCGAGTACGACGACCGGACGTGCACCGGAATATTATGGCGGCGAGCGTATTCCACGCAGCGCAGCATCAGCACCTTGGCGCCGCAGGCCGCCATCTCGAGCATTTCCTCGAAGGTCACGGTGTCGAGCTTTCGGGCGTTGCGCACGATGCGCGGGTCGGCGCTGAAGATGCCGTCCACGTCGGTGTAGATCTCACAGACATCGGCACCCAGCGCGGCGGCCATGGCGACGGCGGTGGTGTCCGAGCCGCCGCGGCCCAACGTCGTGACATCCTTGGTGTCCTGGCTGACCCCTTGGAATCCGGCCACCAAAACGACCCGCCCCTCCTCAAGGGCGGTTTGCAGCCGCCCCGGCGTGACGTCGATGATCTTGGCGTTGCCGTGGGTGCCGGTGGTGATCACCCCGGCCTGCGAACCGGTGAACGACCGGGCATGCGCGCCGAGCGACTCGATGGCCATGGCCACCAACGCATTCGAGATGCGTTCACCGGCGGTAAGCAGCATGTCCAGCTCCCGAGGCGGCGGCGCCGGGCACACCTGCTGAGCCAGATCCAGCAGGTCGTCGGTGGTATCCCCCATGGCAGAGACGACGACGACGACGTCATTGCCTTGCTTCTTGGTGGCGACGATGCGTTCGGCGACGCGGCGAATCCGTTCGGCGTCGGCCACCGAGGATCCGCCGTACTTCTGCACGACGAGCGCCACTGTTTCCCTTTCCGGGGAAGATTGGAGACAGGTCCAGAATAGGGGGCGCGCCGGCCTGCGCTGACTCTGCGTCCACCACGGGAATGTGCGAGTAGCCCACACGGTGGACGCAGAGTCAACGTGTAAAGTGCTTCATGTGCAGCGGGTGCTCCTCCTCGGACGCCGCGACGGGGTCTGATCCAGACCGGCTTCCCGTCGCGGGACGTTCGCGATGCGCCGGTCTGAGGTTCCTTCTCACCATCCCGGAGCAACTACCGTGACAACTTCTGAATCGCCCGACGCCTATACCGAGTCGTTTGGGGCCCACACCATCGTGAAACCCGCCGGCCCACCTCGCGTCGGTCAGCCCTCGTGGAATCCGCAGCGAGCCTCGTCGATGCCGGTCAACCGCTACCGGCCGTTCGCCGAGGAGGTCGAGCCCATCCGGCTGAGAAACCGCACGTGGCCTGATCGCGTCATCGATCGTGCGCCGCTGTGGTGCGCGGTCGACTTACGCGATGGCAACCAGGCGCTGATCGACCCGATGAGCCCGGCCCGCAAGCGCCGCATGTTCGACCTGCTGGTCCGGATGGGCTACAAGGAGATTGAGGTGGGGTTCCCCTCGGCCAGCCAGACCGACTTCGACTTCGTCAGAGAGATCATCGAGCAGGGCGCCATTCCCGACGACGTCACCATCCAGGTGCTCACCCAATGCCGTCCCGAGCTGATCGAGCGCACCTTCCAGGCGTGTTCGGGCGCACCCCGGGCCATCGTGCACTTCTACAACTCGACGTCAATCCTGCAGCGCCGCGTGGTCTTTCGCGCCAACCGGGCTGAGGTGCAGGCCATCGCGACAGATGGGGCGCGCAAGTGCGTCGAGCAGGCCGCCAAATACCCGGGCACGCAGTGGCGATTCGAGTACTCCCCGGAGTCCTACACCGGCACCGAACTGGAATACGCCAAACAGGTGTGCGACGCCGTCGGCGAGGTCATTGCGCCGACGCCGGAGCGCCCGATCATCTTCAACCTGCCCGCCACGGTGGAGATGACGACGCCCAATGTCTACGCCGACTCGATCGAGTGGATGAGCCGCAACCTAGCCAACCGGGAGTCGGTCATCCTGAGCCTGCACCCGCACAATGACCGCGGAACCGCCGTCGCCGCAGCGGAATTGGGTTTCGCGGCCGGGGCTGATCGGATCGAGGGCTGCCTGTTCGGCAACGGCGAGCGCACCGGCAACGTGTGCCTGGTCACGCTGGGACTCAACCTGTTCTCCCGAGGTGTGGACCCGCAGATCGACTTCTCCAATATTGACGAGATCCGGCGCACGGTGGAGTACTGCAACCAGCTGCCGGTGCACGAACGTCACCCCTATGGCGGCGACCTGGTGTACACCGCGTTCTCCGGTAGCCACCAGGACGCCATCAACAAGGGCCTAGACGCGATGAAGCTGGATGCGGATGCCGCCGACTGTGACGTCGACGACATGCTGTGGCAGGTGCCGTATCTGCCCATCGACCCGCGCGATGTCGGGCGCACCTACGAGGCGGTGATCCGGGTCAACTCGCAGTCCGGCAAGGGCGGCGTGGCCTACATCATGAAGACCGACCACGGCCTTTCCCTGCCGCGGCGGCTGCAGATCGAGTTTTCCCAGGTAATCCAGAAGATCGCAGAGGGTACAGCAGGCGAGGGTGGCGAGGTCTCGCCCAAGGAGATGTGGGATGCGTTCGCCGAGGAGTATCTGGCCCCGGTGCGGCCTTTGGAGCGGATAAGGCAACATGTGGACGCTGCCGACGACGACGGGGGCACGACCAGCATCACGGCGACCGTCAAGATCAACGGCGTGGAGACCGAGATCAGCGGGTCCGGTAACGGTCCGTTGGCCGCGTTCGTCCATGCGCTGGCCGATGTCGGGTTTGACGTGGCCGTGCTGGACTACTACGAGCACGCGATGAGCGCCGGCGACGACGCTCAGGCCGCCGCGTATGTGGAGGCCTCCGTGACGATCGCGAGCCCGGCGCAGCCGGGCGAAGCGGGTCGGCACGCATCGGACCCCGTGACGATCGCGAGCCCGGCGCAGCCGGGCGAAGCGGGTCGGCACGCATCGGACCCCGTGACGATCGCGAGCCCGGCGCAGCCGGGCGAAGCGGGTCGGCACGCATCGGACCCCGTGACGATCGCGAGCCCGGCGCAGCCGGGCGAAGCGGGTCGGCACGCATCGGACCCCGTGACGATCGCGAGCCCGGCGCAGCCGGGCGAAGCGGGTCGGCACGCATCGGACCCCGTGACGATCGCGAGCCCGGCGCAGCCGGGCGAAGCGGGTCGGCACGCATCGGACCCCGTGACGATCGCGAGCCCGGCGCAGCCGGGCGAAGCGGGTCGGCACGCATCGGACCCCGTGACGATCGCGAGCCCGGCGCAGCCGGGCGAAGCGGGTCGGCACGCATCGGACCCCGTGACGATCGCGAGCCCGGCGCAGCCGGGCGAAGCGGGTCGGCACGCATCGGACCCCGTGACGATCGCGAGCCCGGCGCAGCCGGGCGAAGCGGGTCGGCACGCATCGGACCCCGTGACGATCGCGAGCCCGGCGCAGCCGGGCGAAGCGGGTCGGCACGCATCGGACCCCGTGACGATCGCGAGCCCGGCGCAGCCGGGCGAAGCGGGTCGGCACGCATCGGACCCCGTGACGATCGCGAGCCCGGCGCAGCCGGGCGAAGCGGGTCGGCACGCATCGGACCCCGTGACGATCGCGAGCCCGGCGCAGCCGGGCGAAGCGGGTCGGCACGCATCGGACCCCGTGACGATCGCGAGCCCGGCGCAGCCGGGCGAAGCGGGTCGGCACGCATCGGACCCCGTGACGATCGCGAGCCCGGCGCAGCCGGGCGAAGCGGGTCGGCACGCATCGGACCCCGTGACGATCGCGAGCCCGGCGCAGCCGGGCGAAGCGGGTCGGCACGCATCGGACCCCGTGACGATCGCGAGCCCGGCGCAGCCGGGCGAAGCGGGTCGGCACGCATCGGACCCCGTGACGATCGCGAGCCCGGCGCAGCCGGGCGAAGCGGGTCGGCACGCATCGGACCCCGTGACGATCGCGAGCCCGGCGCAGCCGGGCGAAGCGGGTCGGCACGCATCGGACCCCGTGACGAGTAAGACGGTGTGGGGTGTCGGTATCGCACCGTCAATCACCACCGCGTCGCTGCGCGCCGTGGTGTCGGCGGTCAACCGGGCGGCACGCTAGGACGGCGCTGAACTAGGGTCGGGGTCCGCGGCATGATTTTTCGCAGTGACGTTCCGCTCGCCGTTTCAGAACAACGCTAACTGCTTTTCGACGGGAGCGACGTCGGTGAAGTCCTCCACGCTGGCGCCCCCGACGACGGCACCGATGCACTCCATGAATCGCGCTTCAGGCATCACCGGAACCCCCAGCTGCAGGGCGTGATAGCCCTTGCCGTGTTCGGGGGCGGTCGCGTTGCAGACCACCAGTGAGGTATCCCGGTCTACGACGTCGCTGTAGGCCAGCCCGGCGTGCAGAATCCGTTCGACGAGTTCCTCGTGGGTCCGTTTTACCTCGGCCGCCAGCCCCACCCGCATGCCCTGGACCAGCGGGCGGCCCTGGACATACCGGCCCGGGTTGAGGTAGGGGCAGGCCATCCGGGCTGCCAAGGCCTTCAGCGGTCGCAGCTCGTCGTGAGTCACCCGGCCGTTGGGCCACCGGCGCCGTGTCACCGGGTGCACCGGCAGCCAGACGTCGAGTTCGCGCGCACTCTCTAGGGCAGCTGCCAGTATCCCGGTCAATACCCGGGCGTCGTCGAATGCATCGTGCGGCCGTTGCTGGGGCACACCCCAATGCGCGGCAAGTGTCTCCAGCCGCAGATTGTCGACGCCAAGCTGCAGCCGGCGGGCCAGCTCGACCGTGCACATGACGAAGTCAACCGGGAGTTCGGCCTCGGCGATCTCGGCCTCCGCAGCGAGAAACGCATAGTCGAACGCGACATTGTGCGCGACCAGAGTGCGCCCGCGCAGCACGTCGACAACCTCACCGGCGATATCGGCGAACTGTGGCTGGTCATCGAGCATGGCGGCGGTCAGGCCGTGCACGTGGGTGGGGCCCGGGTCCACCTTGGGATTTAGCAGGCTGACCACGGATTGCTCTAGTCGGCCGGCGGCGTCCAGGCCGAGCACCGCAAGGCTGATGATCCGGGCCTGGCCCGGCCGAAAGCCCGAGGTCTCGACGTCGATGACGGCCCAACCCCGATCCTGGTGGCTGGCTGGCCGTCCCCAGGTGTGGCTCACAAGACGAGGATGACACGTCCGAGCGACATCACCTGGTCGCTACGCATCGTGTCGGCCCGTAAAACCCGGACGCGGGCGACCCGCCGCACCCGGCGACAAGCGCCGAGCTTGCGATCGCCCTGAATCCAACGCGGGCGACCCGCCGCACCCGGCGACAAGCGCCGAGCTTGCGATCGCCCGTAAACTGCCCGGGTGGTAACCACCCGGGCACGCCTGGCCCTAGCCGCCGGCGCGGGCGCACGCTGGGCGTCGCGGGTCACCGGTCGCGGCGCCGGAGCGATGATCGGCGGTCTGGTCGCCATGACCCTGGACCGCTCGATCCTGCGCCAACTCGGGATGGGCCGGCGCACCGTCGTCGTCACCGGCACCAACGGCAAGTCGACCACCACACGGATGACCGCGGCCGCGCTGGGCACGTTGGGAGCCGTGGCCACCAACGCCGAGGGCGCCAACATGGACGCCGGCCTGGTAGCCGCGCTCGCCGCTCACCGCGACGCCGAGCTGGCGGTGCTGGAAGTCGACGAGATGCACGTACCGCACATCTCCGATGCCGTCGATCCCGCCGTCGTCGTCTTGCTCAACCTCTCCCGAGACCAGCTGGACCGGGTCGGCGAGATCAACGTCATCGAACGCACACTGCGGGCCGGGCTGGCCCGGCACCCCGACGCTGTCGTGGTCGCCAACTGCGACGACGTGCTGATGACCTCGGCCGCCTACGACAGCCCCAACGTCGTTTGGGTGGCTGCCGGCGGCGCGTGGTCAAACGATTCGGTCAGCTGCCCGCGCAGCGGCGAGGTCATCGTTCGCAAGGCCCCCTCTCAGGAAGACCACTGGTACTCCACCGGCGCCGACTTCAAGCGGCCCGCCCCGCACTGGTGGTTCGACGACGCCACGCTGTATGGGCCCGACGGGCTGGCGCTGCCGATGCGGCTGGCACTGCCAGGCTCGGTGAATCGCGGCAACGCCGCCCAAGCCGTGGCCGCCGCAGTCGCCCTCGGCGCCGATCCGGCTGTGGCCGTCGCCGCCGTCTGCCAGGTCGACGAGGTCGCCGGACGCTACCGGACCGTTCGTATCGGCGCGCACCAAGCCCGGATCCTGCTGGCCAAAAACCCGGCCGGCTGGCAGGAAGCGCTGGCGATGGTCGACAAGCATGCAGACGGGGTGGTCATCGCGGTCAACGGGCGGGTTCCTGACGGCGAGGACCTGTCCTGGTTGTGGGACGTGCGCTTCGAGCACTTCGAGAAGACCCGAGTGGTAGCCGCTGGGGAGCGCGGCACCGATTTGGCGGTTCGCCTCGGATATGCAGGCGTCGAGCACACCCTGGTGCACGACACCGTGGCCGCCATCGCCTCATGCCCACCCGGGCGGGTGGAGGTCGTCGCCAACTACACCGCGTTCCTGCAGCTGCAACGAGCATTGGCGCGTCGTGGCTGATTCTGTGGTGCGGATCGGGCTCGTGCTGCCCGACGTGATGGGCACCTACGGCGACGGCGGCAACGCCGTGGTGCTACGACAGCGGCTGCTGCTGCGCGGCATCGCCGCCGAGATCGTCGAGATCACGCTGGCCGATCCGGTGCCGGATTCGCTGGACCTCTACACGCTGGGCGGAGCGGAGGACTACGCGCAGCGGCTGGCCACCCGGCACCTACGTCGATATCCGGGCCTGCAACGCGCGGCGGGCCGGGGTGCTCCAGTATTGGCGATCTGCGCGGCCATCCAGGTGCTTGGGCACTGGTACGAGACGTCGTCGGGAGACCGGGTCGACGGCGTGGGGTTGCTGGATGTGACCACGTCACCGCAGGATGCGCGCACCATCGGCGAGTTGGTCAGCAAGCCGTTGCTGGCCGGTTTGACCCAACCCTTGACCGGTTTTGAGAACCACCGCGGCGGCACCGTCCTCGGGCCCGGAACGTCGCCCTTGGGCGCGGTGGTCAAGGGAGCCGGCAACCGGGCCGGCGACGGTTTTGATGGCGCGGTTGCGGGCAGCGTGGTCGCGACCTACATGCACGGGCCGTGCCTGGCCCGCAACCCGGAGCTTGCCGACCTGCTGCTGAGCAAGGTGGTTGGTGAGCTGGCGCCGCTGGATTTGCCCGAGGTGGACCTGCTGCGCCGCGAACGGCTATCCGCGCGTTAGGTGGGGCGTTAGGGCCGCCATCCCCTGGCCAGCAGAGCGGCACGCACGCGGTTCACCACGTCGTCGGGGTTGTCCTCGGCGATCACGCGAATGACGATCCAGCCCAACTCGGCCAGCTTGCGGAGCCGCCGCTGGTCTTTCACGTAGCGACCGCGGTCGCTGCGATGCTGATCACCGTCGTACTCGGCGGCCACCATGTATTTCTCCCAGCCCATGTCGAGCACGCCAACGTTGCGCCAGCGGTGGACCACCGGAATTTGCGTCGTGGGGACCGGCAGGCCGGCGTCGATCAACAACAGCCGCAGCCAGGTCTCCTTGGGCGACGCGGCGCCGCCATCAACAAGGGGCAGCACGTCACGCAACCGGCGGACACCTCGGGCGCCCGCGTGACGCTTGGCCAATAGAAGCACGTCGTCGCGGGAAAACGGGGTGGCATGCATGAGGGCATCGAGACGAGCCACGGCTTCGCCGCGGGACAGATGGCGGCCGAGGTCGTATGCCGTCCGCGCCAGTGTGGTGACCGGCAGGCCCACCACCCTGGTGATCTCGTCGTCGCACAAGGTCTCACGACGTATGACAAGACCGTGCTGCGGGCGGGTAGTGGGAGAAATCAGCTCGATGGCCACGTCGACGTCCACCCACTGAGCACCATGCAGCGCAGAGGCCGCATTACCAGCTATGACGCCATGGCGCCTCGTGGCTAGCCAGGCGCCAACCGTGCGATCCCAAAGTGTGGGCACTGAGCGCCTCGAGACGTACACACCGCGGAACATCGGCTGATACCAACGTTGCAGCTCGTGCCTGGTCAGGCGACCAGCGGTGATGGCCTCGCTGCCGATGAAGACGTCACCCATGACGGACATGCTGGCACTCCGCACCGACATCCGTGAGATCAACATTTTGCAGGCAAGGTGCGAGTAGCGGCCTGCAGAACGTTGATCTCGGCGAAAGTCGGATGTCGGCGAATCAGGCGAGCACGCGGCGGCCGGCGAGCGCTCGGCCCAGGGTGAGCTCGTCGGCGAATTCCAGGTCACCGCCCATCGGCAGCCCGGACGCGATCCGTGTGACGGTCAGGCCGGGGATGTCGCGCAGCATTCGCACCAGGTAGGTGGCCGTCGCCTCGCCCTCGGTGTTGGGGTCGGTGGCGATGATGACCTCGGTGACGTCGACGTCGTCGACCCGTTCCCCGATGCGGCTCAGCAGTTCGCGGATCCGCAGCTGATCCGGCCCAATTCCGGACAGCGGGTCAAGCGCCCCGCCCAGGACGTGATAGCGACCCCGGAACTCGCGGGTGCGCTCGACGGCCTGGATGTCTTTGGGTTCCTCGACAATGCACACCACGGACGCATCGCGACGGATATCAGAGCAGATTCTGCAACGCTCGTTGTCAGAGACATTCCCACACACCGCGCAGAATCGCACGCCGTCCCGAACCTTCGCCAGCACACCGGTCAGCCGGTCGATGTCCGACGGTTCTACCGACAACAGGTGGAAGGCGATTCGCTGCGCACTCTTGGGTCCGATCCCCGGCAACTTGCCGAGTTCGTCAATCAGGTCCTGGACGGGTCCCTCAAACATGTCGGTGCAGGTCAGATCCCTGGTACAGGTGGTGCACCCGGCATACCCGGCATACCCGGCATACCTGGCGCTCCCGGCGGCGCAGCCGGTGGTGCCGGCGGGCGCATCGCGCCGGCCAATGCACCCAGCCGTTCCTGCGCCATCTTCGTCACCTGCTGGGACGCGTCGCGCATCGCACCGACGATCAGGTCCTGCAAGGTCTCGATGTCGTCGGGATCGACGACCTTGGGGTCGATCGTCACGCCGATCACCTCCCCGCTGCCTTTGACGACGACCTTGACCAGGCCCCCACCGGCTTGACCGTGCACCTCAGAGTTCGCCAGCTGTTGCTGGGCCTCCAGGAGCTTTTGCTGCATCTGCTGCGCCTGAGCGAGCAGCGCCGACATGTCGCCTCCGGGTTGCATGACAGTCCCCTAGCATCTTGGTCTCGAGTTGGTTTCGCCTGTGGTTGTCGGGCGATTCGGAACATTCAGCCTAGACCGCGCCGCGTTACCTTTGCGCCGTGGACCTACGAGTTGGCCCGCGTGTCGGGTTCGCCATGATAGTCGGGGTACTCGTCGCAGCAGCGACGCCGATCATCTCGTCCGCGAGCGCAACCCCCGCCAACATCGCCGGCATGGTCGTCTTCATCGACCCCGGACACAACGGAGCCAACGACGCATCGATCGGCCGCCAGGTACCCACCGGTCGCGGCGGCACCAAGAACTGCCAGGCCAGCGGAACGTCAACCAACAGCGGCTACCCGGAGCACACCTTCACCTGGGAAACCGGGCTGCGGCTGCGGGCCGCGTTGAACGCATTGGGGGTTCGGACCGCCCTGTCACGTGGCAACGACAACGCGCTCGGACCGTGTGTCGATGAGCGCGCCAATATGGCCAACGCGTTGCGCCCCAACGCGATCGTGAGCCTGCACGCCGACGGCGGACCGGCGTCTGGCCGCGGATTCCACGTCAACTACTCGGCCCCGCCGCTCAACGCGATACAGGCCGGTCCCTCGGTTCAGTTCGCTCGAATCATGCGCGACCAGCTGCAGGCCTCGGGCATTCCGAAGGCGAACTACATCGGCCAGGACGGCCTGTACGGACGTTCGGACTTGGCCGGCCTGAACCTAGCCCAATATCCGTCGATCCTGGTCGAGTTGGGCAACATGAAGAACCCCGCGGACTCGGCGCTGATGGAGTCCGCCGAGGGCAGGCAAAAATACGCCAACGCCCTGGTTCGCGGCGTCGCCGGCTTCCTGGCCACCCAGGGCCAGGCGCGTTAGCCCCGCACACAGGCGGCACCCCCACCGCGCCCGCATCGTCGTCAGGCGTCACCCTCGAGTTCGGTCTTGAGGTTGGACAGCACCTCGGCCTGGATCTTCTTCAGCCCTAGCGGCGCAAAGGTCTTCTCGAAGAAACCCTTGACCCCGCCCGCGCCGGTCCAGGTGGTCTTCACCGTGACGCTGGAACCGGGTCCGGCGGGAGCGACCGTCCAGTTGGTGACCATGGACGAATTCATGTCCTTCTCGATGACGGTGTGCCCGGCAACGTCCACGTTCACCTGCACATCGCGAACACGCGACTGCGTCGCCTGCAGCCGCCACTTGGCGACTGTGCCCCGCCCCTTGCCGCCCTCGAGCACCTGGTACTCGCTGTAGTGCGGGGACAGGATTTTAGGACGGACGGTCTCATAGTCGGCCAGCGCGTCGAGTGTGGCCGTGGGCTCAGCATTGATCAAGATCGTGCTGGCTGCGCTCACCTGTCCCATCAGGGCCGGACTCCTTCGTTTGTGATTGCTGCACCGCCCGCACCCGGATGCAGGGGCAGTTGTCGAGGACTAGGGTATATGCGGTGCCTGTCCCTGGATCTGCACAGTCGGCTTACGCCTGCGGCGTCGAGCGGTTGCTGGCGAGCTATCGATCCATCCCCGCGACTGCATCCATCCGGCTTGCCAAGCCCACCTCAAATCTGTTCCGCGCCCGCGTCAAACACGATGCACGCGGCCTGGACGCATCGGGACTGACCGGTGTCATCGGTATCGATCCCGAGGCCCGCACCGCCGACGTGGCCGGCATGTGCACATACGAGGACCTAATCGCCGCGACACTGCACTACGGTCTGTCACCATTGGTGGTTCCGCAGCTGAGGACGATCACATTGGGCGGAGCGGTCACCGGCTTGGGTATCGAGTCGGCGTCGTTCCGCAACGGCCTGCCCCACGAGTCGGTGCTGGAGATGGATATCCTCACCGGCGCAGGAGAACTTCTCACCGTCTCGCCCGGACAGCACTCCGACTTGTACCGTGCATTCCCTAACTCGTATGGGACACTGGGCTATTCAACCCGGCTTCGAATCCAGCTGGAGCCGGTCCGGCCGTTTGTCGCGCTGCGGCACATCCGATTTAGCTCGTTGACGGCGATGGTGGCCGCAATGGAGCGCATCATCGACACCGGCGGACTGGACGGCGAATCGGTGGACTATCTCGACGGGGTGGTTTTCAGCGCTGACGAAAGCTACCTGTGCATCGGCATGCAGACGAGCGTACCGGGCCCGGTCAGCGACTACACCGGACAAGACATCTACTACCGGTCGATCCAACACGAGGCGGGGATCAAGGAAGACCGGTTGACCATCCACGATTACTTCTGGCGCTGGGACACCGATTGGTTCTGGTGCTCACGATCGTTTGGTGCCCAAAACCCGCGGCTGCGCCGCTGGTGGCCGCGGCGCTACCGGCGTAGCAGTGTCTACTGGAGGTTGATGGCGCTCGATCAGCGCTTCGGGATCGCCGACCGGTTCGAGAACAGCAGGGGTCGTCCCGCGCGTGAACGGGTGGTGCAGGATATCGAAGTGCCGATCGAACGGACCTGCGAGTTTCTGGAGTGGTTCGGGGAAAACGTGCCCATTTCGCCAATCTGGTTGTGCCCGTTGCGGCTACGCGATCACGCCGGCTGGCCGCTGTACCCGATCCGGCCTGACCGTAGCTATGTCAACATCGGGTTCTGGTCGTCGGTGCCGGTTGGCGCCACCGAGGGCGCCACCAACCGCAAGATCGAGAACAAGGTGACTGCGCTCGACGGGCACAAGTCGCTCTACTCCGACTCCTTCTATACCCGCGAGGAGTTCGACGAGCTCTACGGCGGCGAGACTTACAACACTGTGAAGAAAGCCTACGATCCCGATTCGCGTCTCCTCGATCTTTACGCAAAGGCGGTGCAACGACGATGACAACGGGCAGACTCAGCATGGCCGAGATCCTGGAGATCTTCACCGCGACCGGGCAACACCCGCTGAAGTTCACCGCGTATGACGGCAGCACCGCGGGACAAGACGACGCCACACTGGGCCTGGATCTTCGGACGCCCCGCGGCGCCACCTACTTAGCTACCGCTCCCGGCGAACTCGGCCTGGCCCGCGCTTATGTGTCGGGTGACCTACAGGCACACGGAGTACATCCCGGCGATCCGTACGAACTGCTCAAAACGCTGACCGAAAGGGTCGACTTCAAACGGCCGTCGGCGCGGGTGCTGGCTAATGTGGTGCGCTCGATCGGCGTTGAGCACATACTGCCCATCGCGCCGCCACCCCAGGAGGCGCGACCCCGGTGGCGTCGAATGGCTAATGGCTTGCTGCACAGCAAGACCCGTGACGCCGAGGCTATCCATCACCACTACGACGTCTCCAACAACTTCTACGAGTGGGTGCTCGGGCCATCGATGACCTACACGTGCGCGGTGTTTCCGAACGCTGAGGCTTCGCTGGAGCAGGCCCAAGAGAACAAATACCGACTCATTTTCGAAAAGCTACGGCTAGAGCCGGGTGACCGGCTACTCGACGTCGGCTGCGGCTGGGGCGGCATGGTGCGCTACGCCGCCCGACGCGGTGTCCGGGTGATCGGCGCCACGCTCTCGGCCGAGCAGGCCAAGTGGGGCCAGAAAGCAGTCGAGGACGAGGGATTGAGCGACCTCGCGCAGGTGCGGCATTCCGACTACCGCGACGTAGCCGAGACCGGTTTCGACGCCGTTTCTTCGATCGGGCTAACCGAGCACATCGGCGTCAAGAATTACCCGTTCTACTTCGGGTTTCTCAAGTCGAAGTTGCGCACCGGCGGCTTGCTGCTCAATCACTGCATCACCCGCCACGACAACAGGTCGACGTCCTTTGCCGGCGGGTTCACCGACCGTTACGTTTTCCCCGACGGGGAGCTGACGGGCTCGGGACGTATTACCACCGAGATCCAGCAGGTCGGCTTGGAAGTGCTGCACGAGGAGAACTTCCGCCATCACTACGCGATGACGCTGCGCGACTGGTGCGGCAACCTCGTCGAACACTGGGACGACGCGGTCGCCGAGGTCGGTCTGCCGACCGCCAAGGTGTGGGGCCTGTACATGGCGGCTTCGCGGGTGGCCTTCGAACGAAACAACCTGCAGCTACATCACGTATTGGCGACCAAGGTGGACCCCCGGGGCGACGACAGCTTGCCACTGCGGCCCTGGTGGCAGCCCTAGGCGTTGTCTATCCGGCGCGCGCCCAGCTCGTTCTGCAGCAGCTCGAGTGCAACCTCTTCCGGGTCGCGACGCGGCGACGGGTCGCCACGGCCGGCTTCGGCGAGCATGTGCTCCTCTTCGTCGCGCTGAGTGGAATTCGCTGTGGGGGCAGGGTTTACGGCCTTGGCGGTCGCCACGTTCGCTCCCCCGCCGACGGGTGATGCCGCCGCAGCCGGTTCACCGGTCTCACACCGCACCCGCCAGTTGACTCCCAGCGCGTCTTTAAGCGCCTCGGCGAGGACATCGGCGTTGCGCTGTTCGGACAGCCGCCGCGCCAGCGGCGCCGATTCGTGGGTCAGCACCAGCGTGTTGTCCTCTAGCGCACGGACGGTGGCACCCGCCAGCATCACCTCGGTGGTACGGCTGCGCAGGCGCACCTTGTCGCGCACCGTCGGCCACATGGACCGAACCGCGGCCACGGTGGGTTCGCTCGAGGCCGGTGTGGGGGCCAGCACCGGTCTCGGTTCACGCGCGGGCTGGTGTTTCGGCTCGGCAGCCGCAGCCGACGGGCGTGGTACGGCTTGCGGCGCCGGGATCGACATGTCCAACCGGGTCTCGATCCGTTCGACCCGCTGCAACAGTGCCGATTCGGCGTCGCTCGCCGAGGGCAGCAGCAGTCGCGCGCAAACCACTTCCAGCAGCAGACGCGGCGCGGTCGCACCGCGCATCTCGCCTAGCCCGGCCTGCACCACCTCGGCATATCGGGTCAGGGTCGCCCGCCCGATCCGGGCGGCTTGCTCGCGCATCCGATCCAGCGCGTCTTCGGGCGCATCCACCACCCCGCGAGATGCCGCGTCGGGAACCGATTGCAGCACAATCAGGTCGCGGAATCGCTCCAGCAGATCGGTAGCGAAACGCCGAGGGTCATGTCCGCCATCGATCACCGATTCGATCGCCCCGAACAATGCGGCCGCATCGCAAGCGGCCAGTGCGTCGACCGCGTCGTCGATCAGGGCGACGTCGGTGACACCCAGCAGCCCCAGCGCCCGGGTGTAGGTCACGTGGGTGTCCGCGGCCCCAGCCAGCAATTGGTCCAGCACCGAGAGCGTATCCCGTGGGGAACCTCCGCCGGCCCGGATCACCAACGGGTACACCGCATCGTCGACGACGACGCCCTCCTGCTCGCAGATCCGCGCGAGCAACGCCCGCATAGTGCGCGGCGGCAGCAGCCGGAACGGGTAGTGATGAGTGCGCGACCGAATCGTCGGCAGTACCTTCTCCGGTTCGGTGGTGGCGAATATGAAGATCAGGTGTTCGGGCGGTTCCTCCACGATCTTGAGCAGCGCGTTGAATCCCGCGGTGGTCACCATGTGCGCCTCGTCGACGATAAATACCCGGTACCGTGACTGGACCGGCGCATAGAACGCGCGGTCCCGCAGCTCGCGGGTGTCGTCCACGCCGCCGTGGCTGGCGGCATCCAGCTCTACCACGTCGATGCTGCCGGGGGCGTTGGGCGCCAACGAAACGCAGGATTCGCAGACCCCGCACGGGTTGGCGGTAGGGCCCTGCGCACAGTTCAACGACCGCGCCAGGATACGCGCTGACGACGTCTTTCCGCAGCCACGCGGCCCAGAGAACAGGTACGCGTGGTTGATCCGGCCGGCATCCAGCGCCACCGACAGCGGCGCGGTGACGTGCTCCTGCCCCACCACCTCCGCGAAGCTTGCCGGTCGGTACTTGCGGTAGAGAGCCACGTCAGCAGGCTACCGACCCTAGGCGACGAGTGTGTTCGCAGCGTCGAATGTGAACGTTCGGCGTGATTTCGGCGCGCGGGTTCCCGCTCTCAGCGCACGTTCGGCGCCGAGGAGGCTAGTCCCTGGTTAAGCAATGTCTCGGTCGCCGCCAGCAGCGCGCAGGTCGCCAACCCGTCAACCGCGTTGCGCAGGTCCGGTACCGACGGAAACGACGGCGCGATCCGGATGTTCTTGTCGTCCGGATCCTTTCGATACGGGAACGACGCCCCCGCCTCGGTCACCGCGATACCAACGTCCTTAGCCAAGGCTACGGTCCGGCGCGCGGTCCCGGGCAACACGTCGAGGCTGATGAAGTAGCCACCCTTGGGCTCGGTCCAGGAGGCGATCTTGGACTCGCTTAGCCGCTGATCCAGAACTTCGGCCACCAACGCGAATTTCGGCGCCAGTATCTGCTGGTGACGCAACATGTGTAGACGTACCCCATCGGCGTCGCCGAAGAAGCGTAGATGCCGCAGCTGGTTGACCTTGTCCGGGCCGATCGACTTCTTCCCGGCGTACTGCAGATACCAGGCGATGTTGCCTAACGATCCACCGAAGAAGCTGACACCGCCGCCGGCGAAGGTGATCTTCGAGGTGGACGCGAAGACGTAGGGGCGGTTGGGGTTGCCGGCCTTGGCGGCCAGCCCGAGCACGTCGACCTGGCGCGGGAAATCCAGCGTCAGGGTATGCACCGCATACGCGTTGTCCCAGAACAAGCGGAAGTCAGGTGCCGCCGTCCGCATCTGGACGAGTCGGCGAACCGTTTCCCAGGAATAGGTGACGCCCGAAGGGTTGCCGAAGACCGGTACCGTCCACATCCCCTTGATGGCTGGGTCGACGGCAACCAGTTCTTCGATCAGATCGACGTCGGTCCCATCCTGCAGCATGGGTATCGGGATCATCTCGATGCCCATGGTCTCGGTGATGGCAAAGTGCCGGTCATAGCCGGGGACCGGGCACAGGAATTTGATGCCGTCCTGCTCCTGAATCCAAGGCCGCGGCGAGTCCACGCCGCCATACAACATGGAGAAGGCGACGATGTCGTGCATCAATTCCAGGCTGGAGTTGTTGCCCGCGATCAGGTTGGGCACTGCGATGCCGAGCAGTTCGGCGAAGATAGCCCGCAGGCCCGGCAGGCCGTGCTGGCCACCATAGTTGCGGGTGTCGGTGCCCTCCGGGTCGCGGTAGTCGTCTCCGGGCAAGCTCAGCAGCTGGTTCGACAGGTCGAGCTGCTCTGCGGATGGTTTGCCGCGGGTGAGATCCAGAGCCAGCTTCATGCCCTGAAGCGCCGCATAATCCTGCTGATGGCGTGCGTGTAGTGCCGCTAGCTCTTGGGGGCTAAGAGAGTCGAACGACACCGTGGGCCCTTTCGCCGAGTCGAAAACCGTGGGTATACCGAGGTCCAGTCAGTGCCCCGGCTGAAGGGGACCCCGCGCACCCGACAGAGCCCGTTGACCCTTGCTGCCTTCCAGCCCTGGGGGAGTTCACAGGATAGACGCCGCGCGGGGTCCACCGTGAGTCTAATACCTGGGCTGGAACGCCCGGGACGGACTCAGCGGGCTACCATATGCTGCGGAGGATTCGCCTAGTGGCCTATGGCGCTCGCCTGGAACGCGGGTTGGGTTAACAGCCCTCGCGGGTTCAAATCCCGCATCCTCCGCCAGGTGTTCCGCAGCGCGGACGGGAACGCGGACGGGAACAATGTGGGCTGGTCGGCTTCTCACCGGCTCGGTTCACCAGCCTAAGGAGGGGTATGGGGCGCAAGGTCGCCGTGCTGTGGCACGCGTCGTTTTCGATTGGCGCCGGCGTCCTCTACTTCTATTTCGTATTGCCCCGTTGGCCTGAGCTGATGGGTGACACCGGACACTCGCTGGGGACTGGGCTCCGGATTGCCACGGGCGCGTTGGTCGGTCTGGCCGCACTGCCGGTGGTATTCACTTTGCTGCGCACCCGCAAGCCGGAGCTGGGCACCCCGCAGCTGGCGCTGTCAATGCGAATCTGGTCGATCATGGCTCACGTGCTGGCCGGCGCGCTGATCGTCGGCACCGCGATTAGCGAGGTCTGGCTCAGCCTGGATGCCGCCGGGCAGTGGTTGTTCGGGATCTACGGAGCTGCCGCCGCGATCGCGGTGCTCGGGTTCTTCGGGTTCTACCTGTCGTTTGTCGCCGAGCTGCCGCCGCCACCGCCGAAGCCGCTCAAGCCGAAGAAACCCAAGCAGCGACGCCTTCGCCGCAAGAAGACGGCCAAGGGCGACGAGGCTGAGCCGGAAGCCGCCGAAGAAGCCGAGAACACGGAGCTGGCGGCGCAGGAGGACGAGGAGGCCGTCGAAGCTCCCCCGGAAAGCATAGAAAGCCCGGGAGGTGAACCCGAGTCGGCGACCCGGGAAGCTCCGGCAGCAGAGACCGCCACCGCCGAGGAGCCCCGGGGCGGGTTACGGAATCGCCGCCCCACCGGCAAAACCTCACATCGACGCCGGCGCACTCGCAGCGGTGTCCAGGTCGCCAAGGTCGACGAATAGCCGCGGTCAGGTGCTGTAGCGGCGGCTGTGAACCCTGCGACGCAATGTCGGCGTGTCACGTTGTCGGATTCACTGTCGCCGGCTAGCGCTTTCCCGTCAGAAGACGAGAAGCCTCCCCGATCTCCAACTAGCATCGAGATCGGGCTTGCGAAGGTTGGGTTGCAAAATGGATGTCATCAGATGGGCTCGCCGGCTTGCGGTGGTGGCGGGCACAGCAGCGGCAGTGACCACTCCTGGGCTACTGAGTGCGCACGTTCCGATGGTCTCCGCCGAACCGTGTCCCGACGTCGAGGTGGTGTTTGCCCGTGGCACCGGGGAGCCACCTGGTATTGGCAGCGTCGGAGGACTGTTCGTCGACGCACTGCGTTCCCAGGTTGGCGCCAAGTCACTCGGGGTCTACGCCGTTAACTACCCCGCTAGTAACGACTTTGCCAGCAGCGACTTCCCTAAGACGGTCATCGACGGAATTCGCGACGCGGGCTCTCATATCCAGTCAATGGCGATGAGCTGTCCCCAGACCAGGCAAGTGCTCGGTGGATACTCCCAAGGTGCGGCCGTGGCCGGTTATGTCACCTCGGCTGTGGTACCGCCGGCTGTACCCGTGCAGGCGGTACCGGCACCGATGGCCCCGGAGGTAGCAAACCACGTCGCCGCGGTCACTCTGTTCGGCGCACCGTCGGCTCAATTCCTGGGCCAGTACGGCGCGCCGCCGATAGCCATCGGTCCCCTGTACCAGCCGAAAACGCTTCAGTTGTGTGCCGATGGCGACTCGATTTGTGGCGACGGCAACAGCCCGGTCGCGCATGGCCTGTACGCGGTGAACGGCATGGTAGGCCAGGGCGCGAATTTCGCCGCCAGCCGCCTGTAGCCAGAACTGCGCTGCCACCCCAGCGAGAGCTGGGCGGTGATCCAATGCAGAATGCCACCATGCGCGTTCTGGTCACCGGCGGTACGGGATTTGTGGGCGGGTGGACTGCCAAAGCCATCGCTGACGCGGGCCACTCCGTCCGGTTCCTGGTGCGAAATCCCGCACGGCTGAAGACGTCTGTCGCGAAACTGGGCGTCGACGTGTCGGACTTTGCGGTTGCAGACATATCCGACCGCGATTCGGTACGGGAGGCGTTGAACGGATGCGACGCCGTCGTGCACAGCGCCGCGCTGGTGGCAACCGACCCGCGTGAGACTTCGCGGATGCTGAGTACGAACATGGCGGGCGCCCAAAATGTTCTCGGTCAAGCCGTCGAGCTCGGAATGGATCCGATCGTGCATGTGTCGAGCTTCACGGCGCTGTTTCGTCCCAACTTGGCGACGCTGAGCGCTGATCTGCCGGTTGCCGGTGGGACGGATGGATACGGACAATCCAAAGCGCAGATCGAAATCTATGCGCGCGGTCTTCAGGACGCCGGCGCACCGGTGAACATCACTTATCCTGGCATGGTCCTCGGCCCGCCGGTGGGCGATCAATTCGGTGAAGCCGGGGAGGGTGTCCGGTCCGCATTGTGGATGCATGTCATTCCCGGGCGCGGCGCGGCGTGGTTGACCGTCGACGTCCGAGATGTGGCGGCACTGCACGCGGCGTTGTTGGAATCCGGGCGTGGGCCGCGCCGCTACACTGCGGGAGGTCATCGGATTCCGGTGCCCGAGCTCGCGAAAATTCTGGGCGAGGTCGCCGGCACCACGATGCTGGCCGTCCCGGTGCCCGATTCCGCGCTGCGTGTCGCGGGATCGGTGCTGGATCAAGCCGGGCCCTATCTGCCTTTCAATACTCCGTTCACCGCGGCAGGTATGCAGTACTACACACAGATGCCGGAGTCCGACGATTCGCCGAGCGAAAAAGAACTAGGCATCACCTACCGCGATCCGCGCGACACCGTGGCCGACACCGTCACGGCCCTGCGCGGCCTGGGCAGCTAACTGCCGTCGGGAGGTTCCGCCGGTTCCGCGTCGGGGCGCGAATTCTTCAACCACTGCTTCAGCCGGAGCAGTTCGTTGACGACGATGCCGACGCCCAGGAGGATGACCAGCGTCACCACAATAGCGGTGGCCACGTAGTCCATGGTGACAGCCCCGCCACGGCGCACGTTCAGGCCGCTTGCTGTCGGATCGAGAGGACCTACGCGATGAAGGCGGTGACCTGCACCAACGCAAAGCTCGAGGTAGTCGACCGGCCGTCCCCGGCGCCGGCCAAGGGTCAACTGTTGCTCGATGTGCTGCGGTGCGGTATCTGCGGATCGGACCTGCATGCCCGCTTGCACTGTGATGAACTGGCCGACGTGATGGCCGAATCTGGCTACCACGCCTTCATGCGATCGAATCAGCAGGTGGTGTTCGGACACGAGTTCTGTGGCGAGGTGGTCGATTACGGTCCCGGCACCCGCAGGACCCCTAGGCGCGGCACCCCGGTCGTCGCCATGCCGCTGCTGCGGCGTGGCAACAAAGAGGTGCACGGGATCGGGCTTTCGACAATGGCGCCGGGCGCCTACGCCGAGCGGCTCGTCGTCGAGCAGTCGCTGACGTTTCCTGTCCCGAACGGGCTGGCGCCCGAGATAGCCGCGCTGACCGAGCCCATGGCCGTCGGATGGCACGCCGTCCGGCGCGGCGAGGTGGGCAAGGGCGACGTCGCGATCGTGATCGGGTGCGGTCCGATCGGCCTCGCGGTGATCTGCATGCTGAAGTCGCGCGGGGTACACACGGTGATCGCAAGCGACTTTTCACCCGGCCGTCGTGCCCTCGCAACCGCCTGTGGCGCTGATTCCGTAGTCGATCCCGTACAGGACTCACCGTATGCGGTAGCCGCCGGCCTTGGACAGGGAAACAGACACCTGCAAAGCATCCTCGACGCGTTCGACCTCGCAGTCGGCACGGTCGAAAGACTGCAGCGGCTGCGGCTGCCGTGGTGGCACCTTTGGCGGGCTGCCGAAGCAGCTGGCGCCGCAACGCCAAAGCGTCCAGTCATCTTCGAATGTGTTGGCGTTCCGGGAATTATCGATGGCATCATCGCCAGCGCACCGCTGTTCTCGCGCGTCGTCGTGGTCGGCGTCTGCATGGGCTCAGACCACATCCGGCCGGCGATGGCGATCAACAAAGAGATCAACCTGCGGTTCGTCCTCGGCTACACACCGTTAGAGTTCCGCGACACGTTGCACATGCTGGCCGACGGCAAGGTCAACGCCGCGCCGCTGATCACCGGGACGGTCGGTTTACCCGGCGTGGCGGCAGCATTCGATGCGCTCGGCGATCCCGAGGCGCACGCAAAAATCATGATCGACCCCAAGAGCAACGCCGCGAGTCCCCAACCATTCCGCGTGGAGTGAATGATGCGGGATAGCCGCACGGCGTTGGATCCACCCGGGACGACAGCTTGAATTCAGGCGGCCTCTGCTTTAAAGCGCACACTACCGCGCCTGCTGCGGCATGGATCCAAATATCCGCCAAAGTACGTATGGACATCCGATAGCCCGGCGCACCTACGACCCGCCGCGCAGACACATTTACGCGTTCGCACCGATGGCTGCGGACCCAGCAAATGGCAGAGTTAGAGCGTCGGCCGTGTCTTGAGTCAATGCTTCCAGGCCGGCACCTTTTCTCCCGTGGACCGCATGTGCCCACGGTCGCGTCAGTACCGCCCGAATCATTCCTTGAGGCCTATTGCAGATGAAACCGTCGCCTGCCGATACCCACGTCGTGATTGCCGGTGCTGGCATCGCGGGATTGGCTGCCGCCATGATCCTGGCCGAAGCCGGGGTGCGAGTCACATTGTGCGAAGCTGCATCCGAAGCTGGGGGCAAGGCCAAGAGTTTACGTCTCGCGGACGGCCACCCGACCGAGCACAGTTTGCGGGTTTACACCGATACTTACCAAACCCTGCTGACGCTGTTCTCGCGTATACCCACCGAACATGACAGGACCGTGCTAGACAACCTGGTCGGCGTCAGCATGGTTTCGGCTACCGCGCAAGGCGTGATTGGCCGAATCGCTGCGCCAGTTGCCTTGCAACGCCGGCGGCCAACCTTCGCGCGGATCATAGGCAAGGTAGTCGAACCGCCGCGGCAACTTGTCCGGATCTTGTTGCGCGGCCCAATGGTAATCGTTGGTCTGGCCCAACGAGGTGTGCCGGCCACCGACGTCCTCCATTACCTCTACGCCCATCTACGGCTGCTGTGGATGTGCCGAGAGCGACTCTTGGCGGAGCTGGGCGATATCTCGTATGCGGATTATCTGCAGCTCGGCTGCAAGTCTGCCCAGGCGCAGGAATTCTTTTCTGCTGTGCCGCGCATTTACGTCGCGGCGCGCACCAGTGCCGAAGCGGCGGCCATTGCGCCCATCGTTCTCAAGGGGCTGTTTCGCCTGAAAAGTAATTGTCCATCAGCCCTCAACGACGCAAAGCTGCCCGCGATCATGATGATGGATGGACCGACCAGCGAGCGCATGGTCGATCCCTGGATTCGCCACCTGACAAGGCTCGGCGTGGACATCCACTTCAACACGCGTGTCGGCGATCTCGAGTTCGACGACGGTCGCGTCACCGCATTGATATCGTCCGATGGCCGCCGGTTTGCCTGCGACTATGCCCTGCTCGCGGTGCCCTATCTGACGCTGCGAGAGCTGGCCAAATCAGCTCATGTCAAGCGATATCTCCCTCAGCTCACACAGCAGCACGCCCTTGCGCTTGAGGCATCGAACGGAATCCAGTGTTTTCTGCGCGACCTCCCTGCGACGTGGCCTCCGTTCATCCGCCCTGGAGTCGTCACTACGCATCTGCAAAGCCAGTGGTCGCTGGTCTGCGTTCTGCAGGGAGAAGGTTTCTGGAAAAACGTCCGCCTGCCGGAAGGAACCCGCTACGTTCTGTCAATAACCTGGAGTGATGTGGAAACGCCCGGACCTGTTTTTGATCGGCCATTGAGTGAATGTACGCCAGATGAGATCTTGACCGAGTGCCTGACGCAGTGCGGCCTCGATAAATCGAACGTCTTGGGCTGGCGGATCGATCACGAGCTGAAGCACTTAGACGAGGCCGAATACGAAAAGGTGGCGAGCGAGCTGCCTCCTCATCTTGTCTCGGCGCCTGCGCGCGGGCAGCGCATGGTGAATTTCTCGCCGCTTACCGTATTGATGCCGGGCGCGCGCCACCGCTCCCCGGGTATTTGCACCTCAGTGCCTAACCTTTTGCTAGCCGGCGAGGTGATCTATTCACCCGACCTGACCTTGTTTGTTCCGACCATGGAGAAGGCGGCATGCTCCGGCTATCTGGCCGCCCGCCAAATCATGAACATGGTTGCTTCGCACGCCGCACCGCTGCGGATCGACTTCCGGGATCCCGCCCCATTTGCGGTTCTGCGGCGGGTGGACCGATGGTTTTGGAGCCGCCGCCGACGACCGCCAGACCGGTCGACATTTGCAACCCCACCAACCGCCATGCCGGCGCCGAGCCACCTGACCGACGTGGATCGCTCTGCAAGTTAGCCGCCGGTAACCCACCAAGCCTCGTCACGCTACAAGTCCACCGTTGAACCGACGGCGTTGACGCGTCACATATCCCTGATCCTTCAAGAACGTGGAGTTTCCCTTGACTGTGCACACCGTCGCCACCAACAATGCTGCGCCCGTCATAGCCGCCGGTCCCGTCGGCCCTAGCAGACGACGCCGTCGCGTGCACGCCCCACTTACGCGACGCCGCCAACCCTCCTCCTCGGCGGTGCTGCTGGTGGCGGCTTTCGGCGCCTTCCTCGCTTTCCTTGACTCCACGATCGTCAACGTCGCGTTCCCCGATATCCAGCGGCACTTCCACAGCGACATCAGTGACCTGTCCTGGATGCTCAACGCCTACAACATTGTTTTCGCGGCGTTCCTGGTGGCCGCCGGCAGGCTGGCCGACCTGATGGGGCGCAAGCGGGTGTTCATCTTGGGGGTGGCGTTGTTCACCGTCGCGTCCGGGCTGTGCGCGATCGCCGAAAGCGTCGGGGAACTGGTTGCGTTCCGTGTGCTGCAAGGCATCGGCGCAGCGGTTCTGGTACCGGCTTCGCTGGGGCTGGTCGTCGAGGCCTTCCCGGCCGAGCGGCGCGCGCACGGGGTCAACCTGTGGGGTGCGGCGGGGGCCATCGCCGCGGGCCTCGGCCCGCCGATCGGTGGCGCCCTCATCGAGGCGGATGGCTGGCGGTGGGTGTTCCTGGTGAACCTTCCGCTGGGGGTATTCGCTGTGCTGGCCGCTCGGCGGGCACTGGTGGAGAACCGGGCCGCCGGACGTCGGCGTGTGCCCGACGTGCGCGGCGCGGTGCTGCTGGCTTTCGCGCTGGGCCTTTTGACGCTGGGATTGATCAAGGGCCCGGATTGGGGTTGGGCCAGCCTGCCGACCAGCGGGTCATTGCTGGCCGCGGCGGTCGCGATGGTTGGGTTTGTGATGAGCTCACGACACCACCCGGCACCGATGGTCGAGCCCACGCTGTTGCGCATCCAGTCGTTCGTGGCCGGCACCGGGCTGACCGCCGTGGCCAGCGCCGGCTTCTACGCCTATCTGCTGACGCACGTGCTGTTCCTCAACTACGTCTGGGGTTACACGCTGCTGGAGGCTGGCATGGCCGTCGCCCCCGCCGCGCTGGTCGCCGCCGTCGTCGCGGCGGTGCTTGGCCGCGTCGCCGACCGGCACGGTTACCGCTTCATCGTCGGCATCGGCGCGTTGATCTGGGCTGCCAGCCTGCTGTGGTATCTCAAGGTTGTCGGGTCCCAGCCCGATTTCCTCGGTGAATGGCTGCCCGGCCAGATACTGCAGGGAATCGGGGTGGGCGCTACCTTCCCGCTGCTCGGCAGTGCCGCCTTGGCCCGGCTGGCCAAGGGCGGCAGCTACGCCACCGCTTCGGCGGTGACCGGCACCATCCGCCAGGTTGGCGCCGTCATCGGCGTCGCGGTGCTGGTGATCCTGGTCGGCACACCGGCACCGGGCGCAGCCGAAGAGGCGTTGCGTCACGGGTGGGCGTTGGCCGCGATCTGTTTCGTGGCGGTGGGGATCGGGGCGCTGTCGCTGGGTCGCATCCGCCCAGTCCCAGCTGCGGTTGAACCCCCGCCGGGGCCGCCGGTGGCTCCGTTGGGAGCGCGGCGGCCGCCGAGACCCGCACCGGTGGCCTCACCCGCCGCGGCAGTGGCCCCGACCCCCAAGACTTCCCGCGAAGTCAACCTGCTGGAGGCTCTGCGGTTTGCCAGGCCGGACACGCAACAGATTGAGCTGCAAGCAGGCTCGTATTTGTTCCACGCGGGCGATGTGTCCAATGCGCTCTACGTGGTGCGCAGCGGCCGCCTGCAAGTCCTCGCCGGCGACGGCGCAAAGGACGAAGTGGTGGCCGAGCTGGGCCGTGGTCAGGTGGTCGGGGAGCTCGGGGTGCTGCTCGATGCGCCGCGGTCCGCGTCGGTTCGTGCGGTACGCGACTCGTCCCTGATGCGAGTGACCAAGGCCGAATTCGCGAAGATCGCCGATGCCGGGGTGCTTGGGGCGCTGGCGGGGGTACTGGCCAAACGACAGCACCAGACACGCGTGGCCTCTCAGCGGACAACGCCGGAGGTCGTTGTCGCGGTCGTCGGTGTCGACGCCAATGCACCGGTCGCAATGGTGGCCACCGAATTGTGCAGGGCACTGTCGACACGGCTACGTGCTGTCGCCCCCGGCCGGGTCGACTGCGACGGGTTGGAACGTGCCGAGCAGACCGCCGACCGGGTGGTGCTGCATGCGGCCGTCGGCGACGCGCGGTGGCGGGAATTCTGTTTGCGTGTCGCCGATCGCGTGGTGCTGGTGGCCAGCAACCCGGCCGTGCCTGTGGCCCCGCTGCCGACCCGAGCGACCGGCGCCGACCTGGTGCTGGCCGGACGGCCCGCCGGCCGGGAGCACCGACGTGCCTGGGAGCAGTTGATCACGCCGCGGTCGATGCATGTGGTCCGACGCGAATTTGTCGCCGACGACCTGCGGGTGCTCGCCACGCGTATCGCGGGCCGTTCCGTGGGGCTAGTCCTCAGCGGTGGGGCAGCGAGGGCGTGTGCCCACTTGGGCGTGCTGGAGGAACTGGAGGCCGCCGGGGTCACCGTCGACCGCTTTGCCGGCACCAGCATGGGCGCAATCATCGCGGCTCTGGCGGCCAGCGGTTTGGATGCTGCCGGGGTGGATGCGCAAATCTACGAGCACTTCGTGCGCAAGAGCCACGGCGACTACACCCTGCCGAGCAAGGGGCTGATCCGCGGGAAACGCACCCAGTCCACGCTACGCACGATCTTCGGAGACCATTTGGTGGAGGAGCTGCCGAAACATTTCCGCTGCGTCAGTGTCGACCTATTGGCCCGGCGTCCCGTCGTGCACCGCCAAGGCCCGCTCGCCGACGTCGTCGGCTGCTCGATGCGGCTGCCTTTTCTGTATGCGCCACTGCCCTACGGCGGCACCCTGCACGTCGACGGCGGTGTGCTGGACAACGTGCCCGTCACCACGCTGGTGGGCAAGGACGGCCCACTGATTGCGGTAAACGTGGCCTCTGGCGGAAATCCAAGCCCCGCGTCCGGCGGCCATCGCCGCGGCAAACCACGGGTGCCCGGCCTAACCGACACCCTGCTGCGCACCATGACAATCAGCAGCGCGATGGCATCGGAAAAAGTGTTGGCCCAGGCCGACCTGGTGATCAAGCCCAACCCGATCGGCGTCGGACTCATGGAGTACCACCAGATCGACCGCGCCCGTGAAGCGGGCCGGATCGCGGCCCGTGAAGCGTTGCCACAAATCATGGAGCTGGTGCACGGCTGAACCTGGGCAGGGCCGCTAAGATACTGTGACCACGGCCACGCTATCGGCGGCCTGGCCAGCTTTCCGGGCCGCTACCCGATGGGAGTCCTCACCCACGCCGCCGGCGGACCCAACCCCGATTGTTCGACCGCAGACACTGATCTATCGCGCAGGCGTTGCCGCATGGTGGACTAGCCCAATGACGCGGGCTGACGGCAAGCGCGACCGTGACGAGATGTTCGTCGAATACACCAAGAGCATCTGCCCCGTCTGCAAGGTCGTGGTCGACGCCCAGGTCAATATCCGCCACGACAAGGTGTATTTGCGTAAGCGCTGCCGCGAGCACGGAAGTTTCGAGGCCCTGGTGTACGGGGATGCCCAGATGTATTTGGAATCAGCACGATTCAACAAACCGGGCACCTTTCCGCTGCGGTTTCAGACCGAGGTGCGCGACGGCTGTCCCAGTGACTGCGGGCTGTGCCCGGACCACAAGCAACACGCCTGCCTGGGGTTGATCGAGGTCAACACACACTGCAACCTGGACTGCCCGATCTGTTTCGCCGACTCTGGCCACCAACCCGACGGCTACGCCATCACCGCGGCGCAGTGTGAACGGATGCTCGACACGCTCGTTGCCGCCGAGGGTGAACCCGAAGTGGTGATGTTCTCCGGTGGCGAACCGACCATCCACAAACAACTCCTCGAGTTCGTCGACGCCGCCCAGGCCCGCCCGGTCAAGACCGTCATCATCAACACCAACGGCATCCGGCTGGCCTCCGACCGGCGATTCGTCGACCAGCTCGCCACCCGCAACCGTCCCGGCCACCCCGTGCACATCTACCTGCAGTTCGACGGCCTGGACGAGGCAACACATCGTCGAATCCGGGGCCACGATCTGCGGGACGTAAAGCAGCGGGCCCTGGACAACTGCGCCGCGGCGGGCCTGACCGTCAGCCTGGTGGCCGCGGTGGAACGCGGCCTCAACGAGCACGAGCTCGGCGCGGTCATCCGCCACGGCATGGCGCAGCCCGGAGTGCAATCGGTGGTATTTCAGCCGGTCACCCACGCCGGCCGGCATGTGCAGTTCGACCCGCTGACCCGACTGACCAACTCCGACATCATCGCCTGCATCACCGCGCAACTGCCCGAATGGTTCAGGCCCGGTGACTTCTTTCCGGTGCCATGCTGCTTCCCCAGCTGCCGATCGATCACCTACCTGCTCACCGACGGGGAGCATGTGGTCCCGATTCCGCGGCTGCTCAATGTCGAGGACTACCTCGACTACGTCTCCAACCGGGTGATCCCTGACCTGGCGATCCGCGAAGCCTTGGAGAACTTGTGGTCGGCGTCGGCGGTGCCAGGCACCGACACCATGACCGCACAGCTACAGCGGGCTACCGCCGCCCTGAACTGCGCCGAGGGCTGCGGGATCAACCTGCCCGAGGCCCTCACGCACCTCACCGACCGGGTCTTCGCCATCGTCATCCAAGACTTCCAGGATCCCTACACCCTCAACGTCAAACAGCTGATGAAATGCTGCGTGCAACAGATCACCCCGGACGGACGGCTGATCCCGTTCTGCGCCTACAACTCGGTCGGCTATCGAGAGCAGGTGCGTGAACAGCTCACCGGGGTACCGGTACCCGACATTGTGCCCAATGCCATCCCACTCGCCGGGTTGCTGGCGGACGCACCACACGGATCAAAACAGGCCAATACCGGTGGGAGTATCGCCAGGCTCGCGGGGCCAACCCGAGGTGCGCCGATGGCACTGCCACCACAGCAGATCAAAGCGTGTTGCGCCGACGCCTATTCCCGCGACATCGTCGCCTTGCTACTCGGTGACTCCTTTCACCCGGGCGGCGCGACATTGACCCGTAGGTTGGCTGACCAACTCGGGCTGAGGTCGACAGGCGACCCGCGGCGGGTCGCCGACATCGCCGCCGGGCCCGGCGCCTCCGCACGGCTGCTGGCCAGCGACTACGGTGTGGCTGTCGACGGGGTCGACATCAGCGAGATCAACGTGAAGCGCGCCCAAGCCGCCGTCGCGCAAACCGGCCTGACCGAGCGGGTGCGCTTCCACCTGGGCGACGCCGAATCAGTCCCGTTGCCCGACGACACATTCGACGCGCTGGTGTGCGAGTGCGCGTTCTGCACATTCCCGGACAAGAACGCCGCCGCCCAGCAGTTCGCTCGGATTCTGCGTCCTGGTGGCCTGGCCGGCATCACCGATGTCACTGTCGGGGACGGCGGCCTGCCGGCGGAGCTGACCCCATTGGCCGCGTGGGTCGCCTGCATCGCCGACGCCCGAACCGTCACCGACTACACCGACATCCTCGAAGGGGCCGGATTGCGCACCCGCCACATCGAGTCTCATGACGAGAGCCTGCTGGACATGATCGACCGCATCGACGCGCGGATCACCGCCTTGCACGTCGCCGCACCGGAGATCCTCGCCGACAACGGCATTCGCCACGACTCGGTGCGCGATTTCACAGCGCTCGCACGCGCCGCGGTACAAACCGGACGAATCGGATACACGTTGATGATCGCGGAAAAGCCGTGATAATCCAGGAAATGTGGGACAGACCAATCGCATTTCCCGCATCTGAGGAGCGAGCCGCACCGCGTTACTTCGACGTGTTTCCCCCCTTCAAGTCGGTATCCCGGCTCGGCTGCACCCGCTTGGGTTCGCCCGGCATCTTCGGATAGTTCGGCGGATACGGCATGTCACCGAGCCCGCGCTCCTCGTCGGCGGCGGCCAAGTCCAGCAATGGTGCAATCGACTGGGCCACGTCGTCCATGCCGGCCCAGGGGTCGTCGCGGATCTTCACCAGCTCGGGCACCGTGGTCATGGTGTAGTCGTCGGGATCCGCGCCGGCCAGCTCTTCCCAGGTCAACGGCATCGATACCGTCGCGATCGGGGTAGGACGCACCGAATAGGCCGACGCCATGGTGCGGTCGCGGGCGTTTTGGTTGAAGTCGATGAAGATACGCGCGCCCCGTTCTTCCTTCCACCACGACGTCGTCACCGCATCCGGTGCGCGGCGCTCGACTTCCCGGGCCAACGCAATGCCCGCCCGACGCACCTCGACGAAGTCCCAGTCGGTGGCGATGCGCAGGAATACGTGAATCCCTCTACCCCCGGATGTCTTCGGATAACCGACCAGACCGAGGTCGTCCAGCACGGACCGGAGCACATCGACGGCGACCGTACGCGCCTCCACGAAGCCGGTGCCCGGTTGCGGATCTAGATCGATGCGCAATTCGTCGGGGTGCTCGGTGTCGGGGCAGCGCACTTGCCACGGGTGCAGGGTGATTGTGCCCATCTGCGCCGCCCATACGATCGCCGCCGGGTGGGTCACCTTCAGCGCGTCAGCCATCCGCCCCGACGGAAACGTCACCCGGCACGTCTGCAGGTAGTCAGGGCGGTGCCGCGGGATCCGCTTTTGGTAGATCTGCTCGCCGTCGACGCCGTCCGGGAAGCGCTGCAAGTGCGTCGGCCGGTCACGCAGCGCCGTCAGCATCGGACCCCCGGCCACGGCGAAGTAGTACTCAACGAGGCGGCGCTTGGTGCCGTGCGACCCCAGCTTCGGGAAATACATCCTGTCCGGGCTAGTCAACCGCACCGCGATGCCGTCGACGTCGAGTTCCTCAGCTGCCGCCGCCATATCGGAATTCCAGCATGCCGCACGCAAGAATGAGCACATGCAGTTACCCGTCATGCCGCCGGTGTCGCCGATGCTGGCCAAATCGGTCACCGCAATCCCGCCGGACGCGTCGTATGAACCCAAATGGGACGGATTCCGCTCCATCTGCTTTCGCGACGGTGATCAGGTCGAACTGGGTAGCCGCAACGAGCGGCCGATGACCCGCTACTTCCCCGAGCTGGTCGCCGCGATCAGGGCCGAGCTGCCGCATCGCTGTGTGATCGACGGGGAGATCATCATCGCCACCGACCACGGCTTGGACTTCGAGGCGCTGCAACAGCGCATCCATCCTGCCGAGTCGAGGGTGCGAATGCTTGCCGACCGCACACCAGCCTCCTTCATCGCATTCGACCTGCTGGCCCTCGGCGACGACGACTACACCGGGCGACCGTTCAGCGAAAGACGAGCCGCTCTGGTCGATGCCGTAACTGGTTCGGGGGCCGACGCTGACCTGTCGATCCACGTCACCCCGGCAACCACCGACATGGCGACCGCACAACGATGGTTCTCCGAGTTCGAGGGGGCCGGTCTAGACGGTGTCATCGCCAAACCGCCGCACATCACCTATCAACCGGACAAACGCGTTATGTTCAAGATCAAACACCTGCGGACCGCCGATTGCGTGGTGGCCGGCTACCGGGTGCACAAGTCCGGCAGTGACGCGATCGGCTCACTGCTGCTAGGGCTTTACCAGGAGGACGGCCAACTCGCGTCGGTCGGCGTGATCGGCGCGTTCCCCATGGCCGAACGACGCCGGCTATTAACCGAGCTGCAGCCGCTGGTCACCAGCTTCGACGACCACCCATGGAACTGGGCCGCCCACGTTGCCGGCCAGCGCACCCCACGTAAGAACGAGTTCTCCCGCTGGAATGTCGGCAAAGACCTGTCGTTCGTGCCGCTGCGACCCGAGCGGGTGGTCGAGGTCCGCTACGACCACATGGAAGGCGCGCGGTTCCGCCACACCGCACAGTTCAACCGGTGGCGCCCCGACCGCGACCCACGCTCATGCAGCTATGCCCAGCTCGAACGCCCGCTCACCGTCAGCCTCTCCGACATTGTGCCGGGCCTACGCTAAGGTGCGACCCTCTTCGGTCAGTTGATCCCCGGTGGGCCGATCGGCTCGGGCGCCACATCCGGGTCGGTTCGTTGCGTTCGGCCGCGTAACATCTGCGGCATGGCGGTGCTGCCCGCGTGCCGGTTGGGACTTGTCGTCTGTGTGGCGACCGCAGTGATCACAGCAACCATGGTGTTGGCTACGCCGAGCTATGCATGCGCCTGCGGTGCCGCGGTCACAGCACATGGCTCCCAAGCAACTTTGAATCATGAAGTCGCGCTGCTTCATTGGGACGGGACGACCGAGACGATCGTCATGCAGCTGGCAATGAACGCCGATACCGACAACGTTGCCTTGGTAGTGCCCACCCCGACGCCGGCGATAGTTACAACCGCGGACCAGTCCACGTTCGGCGAGCTGGACACGCTCAGTGCGCCGTTGATCGAGCATCAGCGACATTGGAGCTTAAGGCGCGGTGTCGGTGCCTCCGGTCCCCAGGAGGCCGCCGCCCGGGCCCCGCATGTGCTCAACCAGGTTCGCCTTGGCCCGCTGGAGGCCACCACCTTGACCGGCGGGGATCTGAGCGGCCTGCAGACTTGGTTGTCTGACAACGGCTATGCGATTCGACCGGCGGTGTCAGCGGCGCTGGATCCCTACGTGCGTGACGGATGGGCGTTCGTGGCGATCCGGCTGACCAGCACCGACCTGATAGTGGGCGGGCTCGATCCGGTGCGGATGACCTTCCGATCGTCGCGGTTGGTGTATCCCATGCGGCTATCGGTCGCCGCCCAGGAGCCGCAACATGTCACCATCTTCACCCTGTCCGATCACCGGCAGCAGCGCACCGACGCCGACGCTGCCACACAGACAACCCACGTCCGGTTCGCGGGCGACATGTCCACTGCGGTTCGTGACCCTCTGTTGCGCGAGCTGATCGGCAACCACGGCTCATATCTGACCAAGGTCGAGGTGGACATCTATCAGACATCGCGAATCTCTTCGGATTTCACGTTCGGCAACGCACCAAACGACGATCCGTACCGGCAGGTGGTCACCGTTTACGACGATGTCGCACTCCCCCCGCTGCTGCTGGTGGTCGTGTCGGCGATCGCGGTGGGCGCGGCGGGCGGGGCCGTTGTGGTGGTTCTGCGGCGACGGCGGCGCGCCCACACTGGGTAGTCCGCCACGGTGAGGGCGCTCAGCGAGGCAGGGATTCTGGTCCTTCAGACAAACCCGCCACGGCCGGGTGCGCCATCAACCGGTCGAGAAAACCCCGCTGCCCCTTGAGCAGTTTGGTGCGTGCCCGCGCTACCGGAAACCAGCTCACCCGGTCGACCTCGGGGAACTTACGCATCTTGCCCGAGCCCTTCGGCCAGTCCAATTCGAAGGTGCTGCTTCGTGCGTCGGTGATGTCCAGATCCGCCCGGACACCGAACACGGTCACCACCTTGCCGCCGGACTGTTTCAGCGACCCGAAGTCGATTCGCGGCCCGTCAGGCACGCACAACCCGATCTCCTCGGAGAACTCGCGCCGGGCGGCCAGCCACGGATCTTCGCCGCCGGTGTATTCGCCCTTCGGGATCGACCAAGCGCCGTCGTCCTTTCCCGCCCAAAACGGGCCGCCCGGATGCGCCAGAAGGACGTCGACGACACCGGCGCGCGCCCGATACAGCAGCACACCCGCGCTGAGCTTGGGCATGAGTACGGGTTCTTTAGATCCCGACGGCCTGTTCCAGATCCTTCAGCGACGATTCCAGGTGCGCAAGCAGCCGCTGCAAGTGGGGCACACTGCGACGGCACCCGACCAGTCCGAAGTCGAGATTCCCAGCATTGTTCACCAGGGTGATGTTCAACGCTTGACCGTCCGGGATGTTCGACAATGGGTAACTACCGTCAAGCCGGGCCGTGCCGTAGTAGAGCGGGTCTACCGGCCCCGGCACATTCGAGATGACGATGTTGAACGGTGGCGGCACTGCCGACAAGAAACCCGGTACACCCGCCAACGTCAGCGGCGCCATATTCAATGCCGACAATGCAAGCACCTGCAGCTGCGGCAATTCGGAGAGCACTTTCTTGTTGCCGTCCATGGACGCGCTGATGGTCTGAATCCGTTGCGCTGGGTCGTCGACATGGGTGGCGAGATTGCACAGGACGCTGCCGACCAAGTTGCCGCCGGCGTCAGCGTCCTCTTTGGAGCGTAGGCTCACCGGAACCATCGCGATCAGCGGTCTGTCCGGCAGCGCATTCCGCTCTATCAGGTAGTAGCGCAACGCACCGGCACACATCGCCAGGACGGCGTCGTTGACGGTCACACCGGCGGCCTGCTTGACGCTCTTGATCCGGTCCAGCGACCAGGACTGCGCAGCGCACCGGCGGGCTCCCCCGACCTTGACGTTGAACATGCTGTGTGGCGCCGCGAACGGCAGCGTCAACTGCTGCTCGAGTAGCGCCGCACGAGCCAGCTTCAGCGTCGACGGTGCAAGTCCGACAACGGATCCCGCCATCTTGAACAGCGCATCCAACAGTGACGAGCCGTCCGATGGCGGGCGCGTACGTGGGCGCGGAGGCAGGTTCCAGATGGCGCGCACCTCGGCGTCGTCCGGGTCAGCCGACAGCGTGCGCTGCGCCAGCTTCATCGCCGAAACACCGTCGATCAGGGCGTGGTGCATTTTGGTGTACATAGCAAACCGGCCGTCGTTCAGCCCCTCCACCACGTGCAGCTCCCACAGCGGGCGGTGGCGATCGAGCAGGCTGGTATGCAGCCTTGAGGTCAGCTCGAGCAGATCGCGGACTCGTCCTGGCGAGGGCAGCGCCGAGCGGCGAACGTGGTAATCGATGTCGATGTCGTCGTCATAAGCCCATGCCACACGGGCGATTCCACCCCCGATCGTCGCAGGGTGCTTTCGGAACATGGGCTGGAATTCGTCGTTGGCAACCAAACGCTCGGTGAACTCACGGACGAACTCAGGACCAGCTCCCTGCGGTGGCTCGAACAACGACAAGCCACCCACATGCATGGGGTGTTCACGAGATTCAATGAAAAGAAACATCGAGTCGTTGGGCATCATCAGATCCATGCACCCATTACACCCATTACCGAGTGATCCGGGAAGGCTTCTGTGGTGCCCGAGGTTCGGCAAGTCGCAAGAACATCGCCGCCCAGCTGACTTCGGGATGACAACGCATGTAGTCCGGAGCGGCTTGAGGTTGCAACGTCGGGTGGGCGAAGTAGTCCGGCTGAGAGGTATTGGTGGCAGCATGGGTTTGTGACCTCAATGTCGTTGGCCTGGGATGTGGTGTCGGTCGACAAGCCGGACGATGTCAACGTCGTGATCGGCCAGGCGCACTTCATCAAAGCGGTCGAAGACCTGCACGAGGCCATGGTCGGCGTGAGCCCATCGCTACGGTTCGGGCTCGCCTTTTGCGAGGCTTCCGGGCCCCGGTTGGTTCGACATACCGGCAACGATGGCGATTTGGTCGAACTCGCGACCCGCACTGCGCTGGCCATCGCGGCCGGGCATAGCTTCGTGATCTTCTTACGTGAGGGGTTTCCCATCAACATCCTCAACCCGGTGCAGGCGGTGCCCGAGGTCTGCACGATCTACTGCGCCACAGCCAATCCGGTCGACGTTGTCGTCGCGGTGACCCCGCATGGTCGCGGCATCGTGGGTGTTGTCGACGGGCAGACCCCTCTGGGAGTGGAGACCGATCGCGACATTGCGCAGCGGCGTGACCTGTTGCGCGCCATCGGTTACAAGCTCTGATACGGGCCGCCGGTCCGCCCTTGACAGCGGGACGTCCGCCGCAGAGGGTCGACGGCATGTCCGTGGTGCGCGGGACCGCTCTGGCTAACTACCCGAGCCTGGTTGCCGGGTTGGGCGGTGACCCGGCCACTCTGCTACGGGCCGCGGGTGTTCGGGATCAGGATGTCGGCAACTATGACGCGTTCATTTCGATCCGGGCAGCGATTCGGGCAATCGAATCGGCCGCAGCGGTCACCGCCACAATGGATTTCGGGAGACGATTGGCACAGCGGCAAGGGATTGAGATCCTGGGACCGGTCGGTGTGGCGGCCCGCACGGCCGCCACGGTCGGTGACGCTCTGGCGATCTTCAACACCTTCATGGCGGCCTACAGCCCAGTTATCGCCATCCGGATCACGCCGCTGGCCGGACAGCGGTCATTTATTGCACTCGAGTTCCTGCTCGACGAGCCGGCGTCGTATCCGCAGACCATGGAGCTGGCGCTCAGGGTGGCGCTCGGGGTGATCCGGTTGTTGTTGGGCGCTGACTACGCCCCACTGGCCGTGCACTTACCCCACGACCCACTCACACCCGAAGCCTTCTACCTGCAGTACTTCGGCTGCCGGCCTTACTTCGCCGAACGTGTTGGTGGTTTCACCATGCGCACCGCGGACCTGAGCCGTCCCCTCAACCGCGACGATGTCGCCCACCGGGTGGTCGTCGACTACCTGAGCAGCATCACGCCGCTGGGCGAGGGGATCGTGGAATCGGTGCGCACCATCGTGCGCCAGCTGCTGCCCACCGGAGCGGCGACGCTCAACGTGGTCGCCGAGCAGTTCCACCTGCACCCGAAAACGCTGCAACGTCGACTTGCGGAGGAGAACACCACATTCGTTATTCTGGTCGATCGGGTCCGCAAGGATGTCGCCGATCGCTACCTAAGGACCACCGGGATCGGCCTTACCCATTTGGCACGTGAACTGGGCTACGCCGAACAAAGCGTGTTGACCCGCTCGTGCAAACGCTGGTTCGGAACCGGACCGGCCGCCTACCGCAACCAGGCCAGGTTACAGACAACCGTGAGCGCACCTGGCAGCGGGCGTGGTCCGAATCCAGGTAACGTCTCAGTATCCTGCTGACCGATGGATCAAGATCGATCGGACAACACGGCATTGCGCCGTGGTCTGCGAATTGCCCTGCGCGGGCGCCGCGATCCGCTGCCCGTGGCGGGCCGGCGGAGCCGGACCTCCGGCGGAATCGGTGACCTGCACACCCGGAAGGTGCTTGACCTGACCATCCGGCTCGCCGAGGTGATGTTGTCGTCCGGCTCTGGCACCGCGGATGTCGTCGCCACAGCCCAGGACGTGGCTCAGGCCTACCAGCTCACCGATTGCGTTGTCGACATCACCGTTACCACCATCATCGTGTCCGCGCTAGCGACCACAGACACTCCGCCGGTCACCATCATGCGGTCGGTCCGGACCCGGTCCACTGACTACAGCCGGCTGGCCGAACTCGATCGACTCGTTCAGCGGATAACCTCCGGTGGCGTCGCAGTCGACCAGGCTCACGAGGCTATGGACGAGTTGACCGAACGGCCCCACCCCTACCCGCGCTGGCTCGCGACCGCGGGGGCGGCGGGCTTCGCACTCGGCGTCGCCATGTTGCTCGGCGGAACCTGGCTGACCTGCGTCTTGGCTGCCGTGACGTCTGGCGTGATCGACCGACTGGGCCGGCTGCTGAACCGGATCGGGACCCCGTTGTTCTTCCAGCGCGTGTTCGGCGCGGGGATCGCGACCCTGGTCGCGGTGGCGGCTTACCTGATCGCCGGCCAGGATCCGACCGCGCTGGTGGCCACCGGAATCGTTGTGCTGCTGTCTGGGATGACCTTGGTGGGTTCGATGCAGGACGCGGTCACCGGGTACATGCTCACCGCACTCGCCCGGCTTGGCGACGCCCTGTTCCTGACCGCAGGGATCGTCGTCGGCATCCTCATCTCGTTGCGGGGCGTCACCAATGCCGGCATCCAGATCGAACTGCATGTCGACGCAACCACGACGCTCGCCACCCCGGGCATGCCGCTACCGATTCTCGTCGCGGTAAGCGGTGCGGCGCTGTCCGGCGTGTGCCTGACGATCGCGAGCTATGCGCCGCTACGTTCTGTGGCCACCGCCGGACTCTCGGCCGGACTCGCCGAACTGGTGCTCATCGGACTCGGCGCGGCCGGGTTCGGCCGAGTGGTCGCCACCTGGACCGCCGCGATCGGCGTCGGCTTCTTGGCCACCCTGATCTCAATCCGTCGGCAGGCTCCCGCCTTGGTGACGGCCACCGCCGGCATCATGCCGATGCTGCCGGGCCTTGCGGTCTTCCGTGCCGTGTTCGCGTTCGCCGTCAATGACACACCCGACGGCGGTCTGACCCAGCTGCTGGAAGCGGCCGCGACTGCACTCGCGCTTGGCAGCGGGGTGGTGTTGGGCGAGTTCCTCGCCTCACCATTGCGGTACGGCGCCGGCCGGATCGGCGACCTCTTTCGGATCGAGGGTCCACCCGGGCTCCGGCGGGCGGTCGGCCGTGTGGTGCGCCTACAGCCGGCCAAGAGCCAGCAGCCGACCGGCACCGGTGGCCAACGGTGGCGAAGCGTCGCGCTGGAGCCGACGACGGCCGACGACGTGGACGCCGGCTATCGCGGCGATTGGCCCGCTACCTGCACCAGCGCGACCGAGGTGCGCTAGCCAGCCTCGCCAGCGCCGACCAACTGCTCCCAGCTAGCGGGCACCATCGGCACCGACGGACTACCCCCGAACTCACCACCGGCCAACGTGGTCAACCCCGCAGGACGCCCAACGGACTCCTTGCCAGCGGTCCCGGCAAACCCCAACACGCCGGCACCCCGATCCGAAGCCAGCACCGACGCCGACGTGCCCGCGGGAGCTGGCGCCACCGCCGACACCAGCCTGGCCTCCGGTCGCAACGCGGCAGACTCACGCAACGGCGGCGCCGCTGCAGGTCGTACGGCAACGGGCGCCACGTCCGCCGTCTTTAGGCCCACTTCGATAGCCTGCGCGTCCGCACTCGCCAGGTCCGCGAGGTACTGGCCAACGCCGATAGGCACCGCAGTCGACAACGAAGTCGACAACGAGGTCGGCACCGCAATCACGGAGCCGTTGAGCACAAATGGCGATGCGATCACAAGGAGCGGCGGGCCGAAGATGATCGCCAGGACCGCAAAGACGATCGCGTATGCGAAGATCACGAGCGGCAAGATGAGCACGATGATGATCGTGTATGCGACGATTGCAAACAGGATCTCGAGCGATATCAGAAAGAGCTGAATCAATATCTCGATGATGATCCCGATGATGCTGGCGGGGTCCAACGTTGCGGCGGAGATCGCCGGCAGGGCGCTGGCAACGCCAGCACCGCCGTTGAACAGTACCGGAGCCGGTGTGGTTTGCGGTGCCGACGCCAGCGCCGCATCGGAGGTGCCCTCATAGATACTCATCGTGGTGGCCGCCTGAATCCACATCCGCGCATAGTCGGCCTCATTGAGCGCGATCGGGATCGTATTGATTCCAAAGAAATTCGTTCCCAGCAACACCGCATGGCTGGTGTGATTAGCGGCCAACTCGGTCAGCGTCGGCATCGCCGCCAGCGCGCTGGCATATGCCGTGGTCATAACCTCATGCTGGGTGGCCAGCCGCGCACTGTCGGCACTGGATTTAGTTAGCCAGGCTAGATAAGGTAGGTGGGCGGCCACATAAGCTTCGGCGCTCGGACCCTCCCACGCCCCGCCCTGTACCGCTGCCAGCACCGCAGTGAGCTCTTGGGCTGCCGAAGCATACTCCGCACTCAGCGATGTCCATTCCGCGGCAGCCGCCTGCAACGAAGCCGGGCCCGGACCGGCGCTGAGCAACGCCGAATGCACCTCCGGCGGCGAGGCAAACCAGATGGGCGCCGTCATAGTGAGCCCCCTGACACCGAATCCACCGCCGGCGACAGCGCGGCCGCCGCCAAACCATCAGGAACTACCCCCTGCGTCCCTCCTCGTACTCCTTCGGTCATCTCACCGACCAACCGCAGCCGAAAGCCGGTCAGTCAACTGACTGGGCCAAGTCGCACACATGACGGACTATAGATCTCACGCAATATAGCGATAATCGATCATTTCCACGAGCTACGATGCTCGAGTTGCCCAGCCAGCAAGATACGTCCCTTTACACCAGGCAGATAAACTGGGCTGGCTTTGGTCAAACCCAGCGCGACCCGCAGCACTTCCTCATAGCCCGACCGCGCGCTCCAGTTCCTTCAACGAGGTCTCCAGATGGCTGAGTACCCGCTGCACGTGTGGAACGCTGCGGCGGCAACCCACGACTCCGAAGTCGAGACTATCGGCGGTGCTGGTCAGAGTGATGTTGAGCGCTTGTCCGTCGAGCACCAACGACATTGGATAGTTGCCGACCATCCTGGCGCCGTTGAAGTACAGCGGTTCGCGCGCACCGGGCACGTTCGAGATGCACACATTAAACGGCGGTGGCGTTGCCTTGGCCAAGCCCGGCAGGGTGTTCAGCGCAGCTGGGCTCAACAGCAGCAGTGACACCGCCAACGCCTGGGCGCGGGGCAGCTGCGATAGTACGTTCTTATTACCGCGCATCGAAGCGTGGATGGCGTTCAGCCGGTCGGCTGGATCATCAAGGTGGGTGGCCAGATTACACAACACCGCCCCGACCATGTTGCCGCCGACCGAGTCGCGGTCGGTGCGCAGGCTCACCGGAACCATCGCAACCAGCGGCGTGTCCGGCAGCGCGTCGTTGTCGTCCAGATATTCGCGAAGTGCGCCGGCGCACATCGCCAGCACCACGTCGTTGAGGCTGACCCCGGCCGCGTCTTTCACCGCCTTGACCCGGTCCAACGGCCAGGACTGCGCGGCGCAGCGCCGCGCTCCCCCGACGGCGACATTGAGCATGGTGTGCGGGGCCCCGAAGGGCAGTGTCAACTGTTGTTCGATCAACGCGGAACGCGCCAGTCGCAACGTTGAGGGAGCGAGCCCGGCAACCGATCCCAGCATGCCCCCCAGCTGTTGCAGGCGGCCGCGCCGTCGCTTGATGGCGGTGTGCTGCGTCGCCGGTGACCAGGCGGTGCGCAACTTGCCCTCGATGGGGTCGGTGGTCATCGGCTGGCGCATCAGCGTAAGTCCGGACACCCCGTCGACCAGGGCGTGGTGCATCTTCGAATAGATCGCAAAGCGTCCATCCCGGAGGCCCTCGATCACGTGTGTTTCCCAGAGCGGGCGGTGCCGGTCGAGCAGATTGGAGTGTAACCGTGACGTCAGTTCCAGCAGCTCACGCACCCGGCCCGGCGCCGGCAGGGCAGACCGCCGCGCGTGGTAGCCGAGGTCGACGTCAGCGTCGGTCGACCAGCCGAGGTTGATGAGTGCACCGTGAAGCGACGTGGGGCGCTTGCGAAATAGCGGTGCTATCTCGCGGCACTGAAGCATCGCCTGATAGGTTTCCCGCACAAACCCACGTCCCGCCCCCGCGGGTGGCTCGAACAGTTGCAGCGCGCCGACATGCAGCGGATGCTCTCGCGACTCGGCTGATAAGAACAGCGCATCGATCGGTGACATCAGTTCCATGGCGTGCTCCTGGTGATGCGCTTCACCGTCAGCCGGCTCGCCGAAGCCGACGTCGTAAAGCGCAGGTGATCGTCGTCGACCGGGCCCTCGCGCAACACCTTGAGGTCCGCCAGGGGGCTTCGGCGCCCTGCAGCGGCCGGGTCGGCATGGCTGCGGGCAGCTGCGGACAGCAGATGGTGTGCCCGGGTGCGTCCATGTGGGCCGGCGAAGTTGGACACGTCGCTGAGCAGGAAACCCTTGAATGCCACCTTCTCGGCAACGTCCACGGCGACTCCGTCGACCGAGAGGTTGATGCCACCGAAGGCCAGCAGATTGAGGCCGGTGGCAGTGATGCTGATGTCGGCCGCCAATTCGCGTCCGGATTGCAGCCGGATTCCGTTTTCGGTAAAAGTATCGATCGCCTCGGTGACCACCGAGGCCCGGCCGTCGCGGATGGCCTTGAACATGTCGGCATCTGGCACCGCGCACAGGCGTTGGTCCCATGGGTTGTAGACCGGCTTGAAGTGCTCGTCGGCCGGATATCCGGCGGCCAGCTGCTTGGCGTTGAGATGACGGATCAGTCGCCGGGCGGCTCTCGGATACCGTTGGCATAACCGCCACACCAACCGTTGCTTGGCGATGTCTTTGCGCCGGGTGACGGCGTAGGCCCGATCGCGGCCTATCATTTGGGCATGGTTACCGCGCCGGCGGTCTGGGCCATGGCCGGCACCAGCGTGACCGCGGTCGCGCCGCTGCCGATGATCACCATCCGCAGCTCATGGTGACGTGTTCGCCGGTGTCGAAGCGTTCGATCTCCACCAGCCAGCGAGCGTCCTCGGTGGACCATGATGGCGTCCGCGCTGGCGGTCGCCTTCTCGTGCTGCCACGGCTTGAACTCATAGCTGAACGTGTGCAGGTCGGAGTCGGATCGAATTGCTGGATACCGGGCTTCAACGATCGCGAATGTCTTGGCCGGCTGCATTGTCTTTAGGTAGTAGGCGGCGCCAGTGCCGGAGATGCCGGCGCCAACGATCAGCACGTCGACGTGTTCGATGCTGGCTGACTGCTCGGAGTGCACGGCGTACTTCCTGTTCGGGCGAAGGCTGACCCGCGACTTCGTTGTCAACCGGGGGTGGTGTGCGTCACCGAACTCACTGTGCACCAGCACTCGGCCTTGAGTCTTGACACTAGAAGACAACAATTTGACTTTTCAAGACACAGCGTCACCTGTGCGCGGTGCCAGCGGCGCGGCGCCAGGCCGTGTGGCGCAGTAGGCGCAGCCCATTGAGTCCGACGATGATGGTGGAACCTTCGTGTCGGGCGACGCCCAGTGGCAATGGCAACGTGAAGGCCAGGTCCCACACAACGAGCCCGGCGATGAATGTCACGGCCACGATGAGGTTGGCGACCACGATGCGGCGGGCTCGCCGCGACATGGCGATAACGGTGGGAATGGTGGTCAGGTCATCGCGGACGACGACGGCGTCGGCGGTCTGCAGGGTGAGTTCCGATCGGGCGCTGCCCATGGCGATGCCGACATGCGCGGCCGCTAAGGCCGGAGCGTCGTTGATACCGTCACCGACCACGGTCAATCTGGCACCTCCAGCTTGCAGCTGCCGCACGGCTGCGACCTTGTCGTCGGGCAGTAGCCCGGCCCGTACGTCGTCGATGCCAACCTGTACACCGAGCCGATCGGCGGTGGCCCGGTTGTCGCCGGTAAGCAATACCGGTTTGGCCCCGGTCAGTTTGGTCGCAGCGGAAATCGCCGCGGCGGCTTCGGGGCGAAGCTGATCGGTGATGGCGAGTAGCCCGACGGGATGGCTATCGCATACCACGACGACGACGGTGTAGCCCTCGCCTTGCAGAAAGTCGACCGCCGTGATCATGGAAGCTTCGAGCGCGGCGGCGCCGGCAGTGCCCAGCAGTGCCGTCGCCGATCCGACCGCAATGACGTGGCCATCGACGCGGGCGGTGACACGGCAACCTGGGTGTGCGGTGAACTCGCCGACGGTCGGCAGCCGGATGCGGCGAGACTGGGCGGCTTTCACGATGGCCGCACCCAGTGGGTGCTCACTGGGATACTCCGCTGCAGCCGCAAGCCGCAGCAGTTCATCATCGGTGAATCGTCGTTCGTACACCCAGATGCCGGCGAGTTCGGGGGTACCGCGGGTAAGGGTGCCGGTCTTGTCGAACGCGATCCGTGTGGTGGTTCCAAGTTGTTCCATCACGATCGCGGACTTGGCGAGCACCCCGTGGCGGCCGGCGTTGGCGATTGCGGCCAATAGTGGCGGCATGGTGGCCAGCACGACCGCACACGGCGACGCGACGATCATGAACGTCATGGCTCGCAGCAACGCCCGCTGCAGGGTCTCCCCCCATAGCGGGGGCACCGCGAATACGGCGAGGGTCACGGCGACCATGCCGATCGAGTAGCGTTGTTCGACTTTCTCGATGAACAGCTGGGTGCGCGCCTTGGTCTGGCTGGCCTGTTCAACCAGGGTGGCAATGCGAGCGACGACGGAATCCCGCGCGAGCCGGTCGACCCGGATCCGCAGGGCGCCGGTGCCGTTGACAGTGCCGGCGAACACCTGATCGCCGATTGACTTGTCGACGGGCAGCGGCTCTCCGGTGACGGTGGCCTGATCGACTTCGCTGCCGCCGGCAAGCACGGTTGCGTCCGCCGAGATGCGCTCACCGGGCCGTACCAGCACGATGTCCCCAATCCTTAGGTCGGCGGCGTTGACCGTTTCCTCACCACCGCCGGCGCCCACGCGGGTCGCGGTGCCCGGCGCGAGGCCCATTAGCCCACGCACCGAGTCCGCGGTGCGGGCCGTTACCAGTGCTTCCAGAGCACCGGAGGTTGCGAAGATGACAATGAGCAGAGCGCCCTCGGCGATCTGCCCGATGGCGGCCGCGCCGATCGCCGCGACCACCATCAGCAGATCGACATCTAGGGTCCTTCGCTGTAGCGCCTGTAGCCCGGCCAGCCCTGGCTCCCAACCGCCGGTCGCGTAGCACGCCAGAAACAGCGCCCACCGCACCCATTGCGGTGCTCCGCACAGCTGTGTCAGTAGTCCCGCTGAAAACAGGCCCAACGCCAGCGCGGCCCAACGCATCTCCGACAACGCGAACAGCTTGGTTCGGCGCGCTAGGACCAACGGCGACGCTGAGGTGCACCGGGCGGGAGAGAGTTCACGAACAGCCACCCGGCCAACATATCAGAATATATGATCATATGTTCATTTATTTCTTTGGGGATAGGCTGCCTAACCATGGGGCACGGGGTCGAAGGCAGGAATCGTCCGTCAGCGCCGTTGGATTCCCAGGCCGCCGCGCAGGTCGCGTCCACACTGCAGGCGTTGGCGACTCCGAGCCGGCTGATGATCCTCACCCAGCTACGGAACGGCCCGCTTCCGGTAACCGACCTCGCCGAGGCTATTGGAATGGAACAGTCCGCCGTCTCGCATCAACTTCGAGTGTTGCGGAATCTCGGCTTGGTCGTGGGCGACCGGGCAGGCCGTAGCATCGTCTACAGCCTCTACGACACGCATGTGGCGCAGCTTCTTGACGAAGCCATTTACCACAGCGAGCACTTGCACCTTGGTCTCTCCGACCGGCACCCCAGCGCGGGCTAAGCGGTCAGGCTCATAAGCTCGCGGGTCACTTTCACCCATGACCGGCGAGCTTTACAGACCCCAGCGCCTCAAGGGGCACCACCTCAAGGGCGCAGCCACCGTGGCGGGCGCGCAATCGACAGGTCGTTGCCGACCGAGCGCTGGTGTGCCAGGAATTCGGTGGTCATGACGGCGCAGATGGTGTGCCAACCGAGGTCCTCGGGTCCGGTCGCACAGCAGCCGTCACGATAGAAGCCGGTAAGCGGATCGGTGCCACCCTGTTCCAGGGCGCCGCCCAGCACATTGCAATCGGACATGGACCTAAGTGTCTAAGCTGCGCCAGCCACGCCGTCGGACCTATCAGCTAATTCGGCGCGCGTCGCGGCGCACTATTCCCGCGCGAGGGTCTGGCCGGGTCGCGGAATTGCTTCGAGCAAGCAGGCGGCCGCCCTGACGTCGGCGTCCGAATACATCCGGGCGATCGCGGTAAACACCTCGCCCGCCTTTCTCAGCTCTTCCTGCGCCGCTTGATTCAGCGCCAGCAGCCCGGTGGCCGCCGTCGTGAACGCCGTTACCGCCCACGCCGACACCTCCTCGGCCCCGGCGGGCAATAGCGAGCTCAGCGAGACCCACGCCACCGCACCGGCCTGTAGCCCTTGGAATGCGTTGTTGACGACCTGCGATCCGATGTCGGCAACGGCCGGATCGAATGACATGGACTGCATGTGTCTCTCCCTAGATTGCGCGGGCTCGGGCCCCAACGACGAGATCTAAGCGAGGAATTCAGTTGTCGGTAGCGATAGTAGTAATAGGATATAGTCCGCGCTGACGAAATAGAAGACGAGATATGCCGTCGCACTGAATAATTTGTCACCAAGGGCGCTGCCGCCCCGTGCTACCCCTGGGCATGTTGTCCACCTGCGGCGCGGTAGGTTCAGCGGCGTGATACTTACGGGTGCGTTCTTGGCCGATGCCGCCGCAGCGGTGGACAACAAACTCAATGTGCAAGGCGGCGTGCTGTCCAGATTTGCGGTCGGTCCTGACCGGCTGGCCCGATTTGTGTTGGTGGTGTTGACGCAGGCGGAGCCTGACAGTTCGGACCGCGACATTACGGTCGAGATGAGGCCGCCGACCGATGACGAACCGATACGCCTGAATTTCGAGGCGCCCGAAGCGGCCGTTGCCGAGTTCCCCGGATTCGCATTCTTCGAAATCCAACTGCGCCTGCCGGTTAACGGCCGTTGGGTGCTGGTGGTGACTGGCGGCACCGGAGCGATATCGCTTCCGGTGCTGGTGAGCGACATGCCTGCGACGATAGGTTTTTGACGCGCCGGTCTTGAGCGACGACCCCCGGGGCTTTGCAGAAAGGTTGTCCCGTGCACCAGCAGCATCCCTACAACGCAGCTGGGTTCGGCTGACCGTGCTGACACCCAACCCAGCGGTAGGTTCGGCAGCGTGATAGTCGGGGCCTTCCTCGCCGAAGCGGCCTCGGTGGTGGACAACAAGCTCAATGTCTCCGGCGGCGTGCTGTACCGATTTGCGGTGGATCCGGACCGGTCGGCCCAGTTTCTGCTGGTGGTGTTGACCCAGGCCGAGACCGATGATCCGGATCGGCGGGTCGACGTAGAGGTTTGGCCTCCGACGGGCGACGACGCGCACCACATCGAGTTCGAGCTACCCGAGGCCGCCGTCGCCGCCGAGGTCGGATTCGCCATCTTCCGGATCGAGGTAAACCTGCCCGTCGACGGCCGTTGGGTGCTGGTGGTAACCGGCGGCGCCGGAACGATCTCGCTGCCGCTGATCGTGACGGGGTGAGGCGTAGGCCCCTGCCGACGGAGCTGCCAGCCCTATTGATCGAATGGGAGCAGGACGCCGAGGCCGAATGGCGATCCGGACGGGAACAGACGCCGTGCCTTAGCGGCGAACTGTGGGACCTGCTCGCCCAGCGCATCTAGCAGGCTGTGCGGCGTGAACGGCGGGTCGATGTAGGCGTCGACCATCCCGAGGATCACTGCTTTCGTTGCCTCTTCGTACAAATCCAACTGATCGAGGAGAAAGTCGTCGGGATGCAAAGCTTTGATCTGATAGGGCTTTAGCGCGTCATCAGGGAAGTGCTTGAGGTTTGTCGTGACTATCACCTCCGCGCGCTCTCGGACCGCTGCAGCTAGCACATGTCGATCTTTGTAATGGTTGTTCATGGCGGCGATGAGGTCGTTGTACCCGAAAGCGAATGCGGTAGTCAGCCCGTTCGGTGCTGATGTTGAGGCGGTCGACCATGGTTCGCCGAGTCTCGGCCAGGATGTCCTCCGACCACAGAGGCCGATAGGTGCCCTCGTCAGCGAACCGCAACAGGGCATCAACCAGCGGGTGTGGCACGAGCACGCACGCGTCCAGTACTACGGGGAACGGCATGCTCGGCCTCCTCTACTTCTTTTCTGCAAGCGCCGCCTGGAGCTCACCAAGGGCGTCGCGGCTCAACTCGCCTAGTGCTGCACGGCGATTCGACCGGGTTTCTTGCTGATATTCGAGCAGCGCGTCAAGGCTCACTCGGCGGTGGCGGCCCGGCTTCTCAAATGGGATTCGACCATCCTCCAAGAGCCGAACGAGGGTCGGGCGTGAGATGTTCAATAGGTCGGCGGCTTCTTGGGTGGTTAGTTTGAGGTGGCGTGGCACCAATGAAATGCCTTTGCCTTGCGACAAGGCCAGCACGACGTTGTACAGCGCATCTCTGACTGGTTCAGGAAGCGTCATCGGTTGTCCGGCGTTGCCACACACGGAAACTTCAGGCGCGCCAAGCACCTCCAGCAAGGAGGTCATGTCCTGCGGGTCGCGGGGTGGAAGTACTGTCCGTTCCTGGACTGCGGCTGTCATGCAGCTTAGCGTAATTCGAACAAAACGAAACGTCGAGTCTCTGACCAGGCATTTACGCAAGCTACTGCGCCGCTAACCGCGCCGGGTCGCGCACTTGGCCGCCTCAAACGCCGCCTAGCACGGTGACGTCGAGCCCGGCGGAGCGCACCAGCTGATCAGAGCTGGAAACCGGCGCGCGTCTGCCGCGGCCGAAGCCTACACGCGGGCGGATCTGCGGCGCGGTGAAGCGCGCAAAGGTCCAGCAGATCACTCCGCACGATTTGCGGCACACCGCGGCCAGCTTGGCGGTGTCGGCCGGCGTCAACGTTTTGGCGCTGCAACGGATTCTCGGGCACAAGTCCGCGAAGGTCACCCTGGACACGTATGCGGATCTCTTCGATGCCGATCTTGATGCAGTCGCCGTCACTCTCGGGAAAGATGCCGACCAGCAAACCTGAAAATACCCTGCTGAACTGCACTAACAGTCAAAGGGATTTGGCGGTGGCGGAGGGATTTGAACCCTCGGACGGTGTTAGCCGTCACACGCTTTCGAGGCGTGCTCCTTAGGCCGCTCGGACACGCCACCGCGGTGAAGCTTACCGAATCGGCGCACCCTCACCCCAATCGCTGGCGGGCGAAGAAGGCCTCCAGCGGCGCGGCGCACTCCCGCGCGAGCACACCGCCGCGTACCTCCGGGCGGTGATTGAGCCGACGATCACGGACCACGTCCCACAACGAGCCGACCGCCCCGGTCTTGGGCTCCCAGGCACCGAAGACCAGCCGCGCGACGCGGGCCAGCACCAGGGCACCGGCACACATAGTGCACGGTTCGACGGTGACCGCCAAGGTGGTCCCCTCCAGCCGCCACCCGTCGCCGAGCACACCGGCCGCCAACCGCATCGCCAGGATTTCCGCGTGCGCGGTGGGATCGCCGAGCGCCTCGCGGGCATTCACCGCCCGGGCGAGTTCGGTTCCGTCGGCGCCGACGACCACCGCGCCCACCGGCACGTCGCGCGGACCCGCCGTCGCCGCGACCGCCAACGCCGCACGGATCAGATCTTCGTCAGTGGTCACCGCCCGCGCTTGCGGTCACCGACCTAGGCGGTCGATCACCGCCGACAGCTGGTCAGCGAAGCCCATTTCGCGGGCGATGCGGCCCAGCTGTTCGTCGGCGTAAAGGTCGGTCTCGTCGAGGATGACTCCCAGAACCGCCTCGGGCAGGCCGATGTCGGACAGCAGGCCCAGGTCGCCTTCCTCGAACGGATCGGCATCCTCGAGGTCTTCGGGATCGATCTCGGCGTCCAGATTGTCCAGGACCTCCGCGGCGATGTCGTAGTCCAGCGCGGCGGTGGCGTCGGACAGCAACAGCCGAGTTCCCGAGGGCGCCGGGCGCACAATGACGAAAAATTCGTCGTCGACGTCGAGTAGCCCGAAGACGGCTCCCGCGCTACGCAGCTCACGCAGTTCCGTCTCGGCAGCCCGCAGACTGGTCAACGCTTTGGGGCCCATCGGAGAGCAGCGCCAGCGGCCCTCTTCACGCACAACCGCAACACCGAAACCGTCCGGTGTGTCCGCGGCCGGTCTTTGCGTGGAGGCCCGTTGTGCTCCCATGGGCGCCTACGGTAGTCGCTGACCAGGCCTCCTGACCAGATGGTGCTCAGACAGCGGAGATCTGGTCGCCCCTCAGGGCGCCGCCACGGGCTACCTATGCCAACCTTGGACTGTGACTCGGACTGTCGCGGCGCCACCGGTGTGCGTGCTTGGGCTGGGACTCATCGGCGGTTCCATCATGCGGGCCGCCGCAGCGGCGGGCCGTGAAGTCTTTGGCTACAACCGGTCGGTGGAGGGTGCCCACGGCGCCCGCTCCGACGGGTTTGATGCCATAACCGATCTCAACCAAACGCTAACCCGGGCCGCCGCTACCGAGGCGTTGATCGTGCTGGCCGTTCCGATGCCGGCCTTGCCAGGCATGCTCGCCCATATTCGCAAATCGGCACCTGGCTGTCCGTTGACCGACGTCACCAGCGTCAAATGCGCGGTTCTCGACGAGGTCACGGCGGCTGGTCTGCAGGCGCGCTACGTCGGCGGTCACCCGATGACGGGCACCGCGCACTCGGGTTGGACCGCCGGTCACGGCGGCTTGTTCAACAGAGCCCCCTGGGTGGTCAGCGTCGATGACCATGTCGACCCCACGGTGTGGTCGATGGTGATGACGCTGGCGCTGGACTGCGGGGCGATGGTGGTGCCCGCCAAATCCGACGAGCACGACGCCGCCGCTGCTGCCGTCTCGCACCTGCCACACCTGCTCGCTGAGGCGCTCGCCGTCACTGCGGCCGAGGTACCACTTGCCTTCGCGTTGGCTGCAGGGTCTTTCCGCGATGCCACCCGGGTGGCAGCCACCGCTCCTGACCTAGTGCGGGCAATGTGTGAAGCTAACACCGGCCAACTGGCGCCGGCCGCGGACCGGATCATCAACCTGCTGAGCCGTGCGCGTGATTCGCTGCAATCCCACGGTTCGATAGCCGACCTCGCCGACGCGGGCCACGCCGCACGCACACGCTATGACAGCTTCCCGCGCTCCGACATCGTCACCGTCGTTATTGGCGCGGACAAATGGCGCGAGCAACTGGCCGCCGCGGGGCGGGCGGGCGGGGTGATTACATCCGCTCTGCCAAGCCTGGATAGTCCACAATGAACCCGTCGGAGTCGACGGTCACGGTGGTGTCAGCCACCGGTGAGCGCAGCTTGATCCCATCCAGACGTCCTTCGCTGGTATAGCTCACGGTGGCCGCATCGACGCTCATCTCGGGCACGTTTACATAGACCACCGGCAGCGCGATCGATTCCGCTCGTTCGTGCAGCCCAAGGCGACGAATCGGCAACGCATTGAAGAATGGACTGAACACCAAATCGATGTCCAATGCACCGTTGTATGCTGCGCGCCGTTCACCCTGGTGGTCAGTCACCAACCACATGTTCTCCTCGTCGCGGGCGATGGCGAGCTGGCGTTCCCGCTCGGCTAGTGTGACCGTCAGCCCGAACCGTTTGGTGGCACCGGTTTCGTCGGTCTGCAGATCGTAGTGCGCGCCAAACGCCGGATTATTCGCGGTAGCCGCGGCCACAATGCGGCCGTTCGCCCTAATCCGCTTGCCGGACAACTGGACTCGTACCGATTCCATGCGCGAGATGTCCTGCGCACGCCAGGTCAACATGGCCGGCCAGACGCGCGGAGTCAGATCAGAGGGGACTGCGTTCACACTGTCTACCGTAGGGCGTGTCCACCGCCTGCGGCAGGTTTGTCGACAACCGCGGCGAGCTTGCGCATCCTCCCGGTGCCCGGCACCGATACCCACCCCGCCAACGCCAGCAGTCCGTCGAGGGTCAACGCCAACGCGGCCACCATCATCGCACCGACCAGAGCGATGTGGAATCGACGCTCCTTGATCCCGTCGATCAAGTAGCCACCCAGCCCCCCGAGACTGGCGTAGGCGGCCACCGTCGCGGTGGCGACCACTTGCAGCGTCGCGCTGCGTAGTCCGCCGAGCATCAGCGGTAGTGCATTGGGTACCTCGACGCGCAGCAGCACCTGGGACTCGGTCATGCCCATCGCCCGGGCGGCATCGACCACCAGCGGATCAACACTGGCAATGCCGGCGTACGTGCTGGCCAGCAAAGACGGGATACCCAACAGCATCAGCGCCACCAGCGGCGGCCCCAATCCCAGCCCGAATAGCAGCACCCCTAGCAGCAGCACACCCAACGTGGGCAAAGCGCGCAAACCATTGACCGCACCCACCACCAGCAGCGTCCCGCGACCGGTGTGCCCGATAAGCAGCCCGACTGGCACGGCGATCAGTGCTGAAGCGGCCACCGCCACCGCGGTGTATTCCAGGTGCTCACACGTGCGGACTGCCAAGCCGACTGGACCGGTCCAGTTACTGGCGGTTAGCAGGTAGGACAGCGCCTGCTGCAGGAAATTCATCGCGCTCCGCCCGTGATCGGGGCCGCGACCTGGCGGCGCCGACGGGCTGCCCGCGGCGCCCGTTCCCATGGCGTGGCCAGCCGACCGGCGAGGTTGATCACCACGTCGACGACAATCGCCAGCAGGAACATCGCTACGACGCCGGCAACGATCTGGTCACTCTTGTTGGTCTGATACCCCGCGGTGAACCAGGTTCCCAGGCCCCCGATTCCTATCACCGAACCCACGGACACCATCGCGATGTTGGTAACCGCGACCACCCGCAGCCCGGCTACCAGCACGGGGATAGACAGCGGCAGTTCGACTTTCAACATCTGAGCGATCCGCGAATAGCCGATGGCGGTGGCCGCGTCATGCACCTGCGCCGGCACCGCGTCCAGCGCTTCGAGCACCGCCCGCACCAGCAGGGCCGTGGTGTAGGCCGCCAACGCCACAATGACATTGGCCTCGTCGAGGATCCGGGTTCCGATGATCAGCGGCAACACCACGAATAGCGCTAGCGACGGGATGGTGAATATAACGCTGGCGGTCGCCGTCGTCAGCCGGCGAAGCAGCGGCGCGCGCTGCACCAGCAGGCCCAACGGCACCGCGCTCATCAGCCCGATCAGCACCGGCAGCAACGAGAGGCGCAGATGGACGACGGTCAGCGCCCAGGCCGCTCCCGGGTGGGTCATCAGGTAGTGCATGGCTTAGCTCCGCCGCCGGCCTTCTTGCCTTTTTGGAACTCGGCCAGCACGTCGGCGGCCAGTATCCCGCCGATGACCTTGCCACCGCCGTCAACGGCGACACCGACCCCCGACGGCGAGGACAAGGCGGCGTCCAGCGCCTGGCTGAGGTTACCGTTCGGGCGGAACACCGAACCGCCGACGGTCATGGCATCCGACAATGCCGCGCCGCCGCGGTGACGCCGCCGGCCATCGGCGTCGATCCAGCCCAACGGCGCACCCGCACCGTCGACCACCAGCACCCAGCCGTCACGAACTTGCCTGTCCCGGGCATCGGAAAGGCCGTTCACCGAGACTTGCTCGATGTCGCGCACAGGTAGTCCGGCCGCGTCGAACAGCTGCAGCCACCGATAGCCGCGACCGAGACCGATGAACTTCGACACGAAGTCATTCGCCGGACTGGATAACAGCCGGGCAGTTTCGTCGTACTGCGCAAGCGCGCCGCCCGGGGCGAACACCGCCACCAGATCGGCGAGCTTCAACGCCTCGTCGATGTCGTGCGTCACGAAGACAATGGTCTTGTGCAACTCGGCTTGCAGACGAAGTATTTCGTTCTGTAGCTCGTGGCGAACCACCGGGTCGACGGCCGAGAACGGCTCGTCCATCAACAAGATCGGCGGATCGGCCGCGAGTGCCCGTGCCACGCCGACCCGTTGCTGTTCGCCGCCCGAGAGCTGGGCCGGGTAGCGGGTGGCGACCTTGGGGTCCAGCCCGACACGCTCAAGCACCTCATAACCGGCTTTGCGGGCTGCCCGGCGCGGCTGACCCTTCAGCACCGGCACCGTTGCGACGTTGTCGATGACCCGTTGATGAGGCATCAGCCCCGCGTTCTGGATGACATAGCCAATTCCCAGGCGCAGCTTCACCGCATTGACCGTCGACACGTCGGTACCGTCGACAGTGATGGTGCCCGAGGTCGGATCCACCATTCGGTTGATCATTCGCAGCGCCGTCGTCTTGCCGCAGCCGGAGGGGCCGACGAAGACGGTCAGCATGCCGTTAGGGACTTCCAGCGTCAGCCGGTCTACGGCGGTGGCACCGTGTGCGTACACCTTGCTGACATCGTCAAAGCAGATCAACGTGGTGCCTACTGCCGCACTGGGTGATCGAAACCGTTGTCCCGCACCCATTTCCGCGCGGCCTGGTCGGGGTCCACCCCGGAGTTGCCGGACACCGCTGCATTGAGCTCGGCCAGGCCGGCAGTGGTCAGCTTTGCCGACACCGCGTCCAGCACATCTTTGAGGTGATCCGACTTCTTTCGCGAATTCACAAGCGGCACAATGTTTCCGGCTAGGAAGTTATGTTCGGGATCTTCCAGCACCACCAGGTGGTTTTGCGGGATAGCCGCAGAGGTGCTGAAGAGGTTGGCGGCTGTGGCCGTTCCCTCCACCAGTGCTCGCACGGTCACCGCACCGCCGCCGTCGTTGATGGTCACGAAGTTGCCCGGCGCGATGTCGAGTGAGTATTTGTGCCGCAGCCCGGGCAACCCGGACGGCCGGGTCTGAAAGGCCGACGGCGCCGCGAACTTCACATCCGCGGAATGCGGGGCCAGGTCGGCGATCGTTTTCAGGTTCCACCGGGCGGCGGTAGCGGCGGTGACGGTGACGGTGTCAGTGTCAGAGGCCGGCGACGGCGTCAGGATCGACAGATCGCCGGGAAGTCGCTTGTAGAGCTCCAACTCAACGGCATCGAGCATGGTCACCGTGGCGTCGGGTTGAAAGTACAGCAGCAAGTTGCCGATATACTCCGGCACCAGGTCGATGGAATGATCTTTGAGCGCCGGGATATACGTCTCTCGACTGCCAATTCCCAACCGCCGCCCCACGTCGAAACCGTTGGCCTGCAACACTTGTGCGTAGATTTCGGCGATCACCTGCGATTCCGGAAAATCACCGGACCCGACGACGATGGACTTCACACTGCCGGTCGCTGACCCGAGCGGATCAGCATTGGCGCAGGACGCAACCAGGCACACCGTCGCGAGCCACACAGCCGCAGCGACAGTTGCGCGACGTAGGCGTCGCAGCATCCTCATGCAGTTGACACTATCGTCAGCGGCGGCGCCGTGCTTCCACAACTCGGCATGTACTGGGATTTTTCCGGCGTGGTTTGGTTTCATTCTGTGTGGGATAGGACAAAAATGGTGTCATGACCAGCAATCCCTCTTCCTCGGCTGATCAACCACTCAGCGGTACAACGGTGCCTGGCTCGGTGCCCGGTAAGGCACCGGAAGAGCCACCCGTCAAGTTCACCCGCGCCGCCGCCGTATGGTCGGCGCTGATCGTCGGCTTTCTGATCCTCATCCTGTTGCTGATATTCATCGCCCAGAACACCGCCTCGGCCCAATTTGCGTTCTTCGGCTGGCGCTGGAGCCTGCCACTAGGGGTGGCTATCTTGCTGGCGGCCGTGGGCGGCGGGCTGATCACCGTCTTCGCCGGCACCGCGCGGATCCTTCAGTTGCGACGTGCGGCCAAAAAGACCCACGCGGCCGCCCTTCGCTAACTGGGCATCCCCGACGCGGGATTACCCGCTCTTCTTGGCAATCTCTGCCAGACCGCGAGCGATCAGCGGCGCAACAACGTCAGGCACCGACTCAGCCGCGGTGTCCTTCCCCTCGGCCTGCTCGGACATGCGTCGGCGGTAGTCGATGCCGGCGGCGATGATGGCGAGCTTGAAATAGGCCAAGGCCATGTAGAACTCCCAGTGGCCTAGCGGCTGCCCGGAGACGAGTGAATACCGATCGGCCAGCTCGTCGGCTGCTGGCAGCAGCGGCGAAGTCCACGCTGCCTGCGCATGCACAATTAAGTCCAGCGCGGGGTCGCGGTATACGCACATCAGGGCCGCGTCGGACAGCGGATCCCCCAGGGTGGAGAGCTCCCAGTCCACCACCGCGCGAACATGGCATGGGTCATCGGTGTCCAAGATCGTGTTGTCGATCCGGTAGTCGCCGTGCACGATCGATGTGCGGCTCTGTTGTGGAATGGCTTGCTGCAGGGCTAAATGCAGTCGCGAAATGTCGGCGTCGCGGTGGTCGTCGGGCAGCCGCACCAGCTCCCATTGTGACCCCCACCGGCGCACCTGCCGTTCCAGATAGCCGTCGGGTTTGCCGAAATCGCTCAGTCCGACGGCCTTCGGGTCGATGCTATGCAAGTCGACGAGTACCCGGATCAAGGCGTCGACACAGCCCTCGATGACCGAACGGCTGCCGAGCGCTTCGAGTTCGGCGCGCCGGCGCACCACTTGCCCGGCAACGAATTCGACAACCTGGAACGGCGCGCCCAGCACCGAGTCGTCCTGGCACAGCGAGATCGTGCGCGCCACCGGAACCGGTGTGTCTCCCAGCGCGGCGACCACCCTGTACTCGCGGGCCATGTCGTGCGCCGACGGTGTCAGCCCGTGCAGGGGCGGACGGCGCACCAACCAGCTCGACGCGTCATCATAGACCCGGAAGGTCAGATTGGAGCGTCCACCGGAGATCAGCTCGCCACGCAACTCGCCGTCGCGCCCGATCCCCAGCGAACGCAGATACCGGTCCAGCGCGCCCAGATCGAGCCCGTCGAGTCGGTCAACCGAAGTCACCGAACTTGTTTACCACTCGCGCAATGCCCGGCTTTAGCTCAGGCCGCCTTCGACTCGGCGCCGAGCGGTACCGCCGAACTACGGCGTCACGATGTTGAAGGCCGAATCGGGCCGGTCGAGGACGCTCAAGAATGTCTGCAGCACCGTCCGGTCGCCGAACACCTCGAAACCGGGTGAGCTGATATCGCCCAGCGCCGCGGCGACCAACCGAACCTTGTCGCCCACCGTCACCGTCGCGTTCGCCGTCGCCGGATCGGCGGGAAGCTTGCGATGTATCAACACGCCGTTGCGCAGCGTGAGCCGATAGTTGACATCCGGCTCGGTGAAGGTGAAATCGATGGCCAGGTCGAGGTCCCATGCGCGTGGGCCATTGATGCTGATCGCCAGGACGTCAAAGATTTGGTCCGGCGTCAGCTGGGCGAAAAACGTGGGCGCCGGGACTTGCCCGGAGCTGCCCGGGTTCCCGTCGCGCAGCTCGGCGGCCCCGGTCAGAAAGAAATTGCGCCAGGTCGCACACTCCGCGCCGTAGGCCAGCTGCTCCAGGGTGTCGGCATAGAGCCCGCGGGCCGCAGCGTGCTCGCTGTCGGCGAACACCGCATGGTCGAGAAGCGTTGCCGCCCAACGGAAATCACCTGCGTCGAAGGCTTCGCGGGCCAGCTCCAGCACTCGGTCGATGCCACCCAACGCGTCGACATAACGCGGCGCCAGCGCCTCGGGCGGATGCGGCCACAACCAGCCCGGGTTACCGTCAAACCAGCCCATGTAACGCTGATAGATCGCCTTCACGTTATGGCTGACCGACCCGTAGTAGCCGTGGGTGTGCCATGCCCGCTGCAGCGCCGGTGGCAGCTGGAACATCTCGGCGATCTCCACACCGGTGTAGCCCTGGTTCAGCAGCCGCAGCGTCTGATCGTGCAGATATGAATACATGTCGCGCTGTTGCGACAAGAACTCGACGATCTTCTCGCGTCCCCACGTCGGCCAGTGGTGCGAGGCGAACACCACGTCGGTTCGGTCGGCAAAGGTGTCAATCGCCTCGGTGAGATAGCCCGACCAGGCGCGCGGATCGCGCACCAAGGCGCCGCGCAGGGTCAGCAGGTTGTGCAGGTTATGCGTGGCGTTTTCGGCCATGCACAACGCGCGGAAGCGCGGGAAATAGAAGTGCATCTCCGCAGGGGCCTCGGTGCCCGGGGCCATCTGGAACTCGATCTCCACCCCGTCGATGGTGTGGGTCTCCCCGGTCTCGGTGATGTCGACCGTCGGCACGACGAGCGAAACCTCACCGGTCGACAGTGTCTGCCCGAGGCCGCAGCCGACGTGCCCCCGGAGACCGCGCGCCAACACGGTGCCGTACATGTAGCCCGCACGGCGCATCATCGCCGAGCCGGCGTAGATGTTTTCCTGCACGGCGTGCGCGGTGAACCCCTCCGGCGCCAGCACCGCCACCTTTCCCGCGTCCACGTCGGCCTGGGTGGTGACGCCGAGCACCCCACCGAAATGATCGACATGGCTGTGGGTGTAGATGACCGCGACCACGGGGCGGTCGGCTCCGCGGTGGGCGCGATACAAGTCCAGCGCGGCGGCGGCCACCTCGGTGGACACCAACGGGTCGATGACGATCAGCCCAGTGTCACCCTCAACGAAGCTGATATTGGAGATATCGAATCCGCGGACCTGATAGATGCCCGGCACCACCTGGTAGAGGCCCTGTTTCGCGGTCAGCTGGGATTGCCGCCACAGGCTGGGATGCACCGATGTCGGCGCGGCACCGTCGAGAAACGAGTACGCGTCGTTGTCCCACACCACGCGACCATCGGCAGCCTTGATCACACACGGGGACAGCGCGGCAATGAATCCGCGATCGGCGTCGTCGAAATCCGTTGTGTCATGCAACGGTAACGAGTGTTCACCGTGTGCCGCCTGGATGACGGCAGTGGGAGGTTTGTGTTCCATCGGCACTACATTGCCACTACTACGGTGCACGCCGGTAGATGCCGTTGGCGAACCACGCTACCGACCAGAAAGAGAGAATTTTCCGCCGCACCTAGACCTCGGGCCCTGCTAACGCGCATACTGCCGAAGCGGTCCTCAATGCCGATGGACCGCTACGACAGGCAAAGGAGCACAGGGTGAAGCGTGGACTGACGGTCGCGGTAGCCGGAGCCGCCATTCTGGTCGCAGGTCTTTCCGGATGTTCAAGCAACAAGTCGACTACAGGAAGCGGTGAGACCACGACCGCGGCAGGCACGACGGCAAGCCCCGGCGCCGCCTCCGGGCCGAAGGTCGTCATCGACGGTAAGGACCAGAACGTCACCGGCTCCGTGGTGTGCACAACCGCGGCCGGCAATGTCAACATCGCGATCGGCGGGGCGGCGACCGGCATTGCCGCCGTGCTCACCGACGGCAACCCTCCGGAGGTGAAGTCCGTTGGGCTCGGTAACGTCAACGGCGTCACGCTGGGATACACGTCGGGCACCGGACAGGGTAACGCCTCGGCAACCAAGGACGGCAGCCACTACAAGATCACTGGGACCGCTACCGGGGTCGACATGGCCAACCCGATGTCACCGGTGAACAAGTCGTTCGAAATCGAGGTGACCTGTTCCTAACCTAAAGCGTGTCGATGCGGGCTGTGAACAGCGCGTCGGAGCCGGGCAGTCAGGCCTAGCGCGGCGACGATTCGAGCGGTTGCCATCCGTCAAGTGGCAACCGCACCGCAAACTCGGTATATCCGGGTGAGCTACTCACGGTGATCGTTCCGTTGTGCGCCTTGACCACAGCGGAGACGATCGCCAGGCCGAGCCCGGTGCTACCGGCTTGGCGGGACCGTGACGTATCGCCGCGGGCGAACCGCTCGAAAACCTCGGACTGCAGCGCGGCCGGAATACCCGGCCCATTGTCGATCACCTGCAGCACGACGTGCGTCGGCCCGGTGCTCAAGCGCGTCGTCACGATCGTGCCGGGACCGGTGTGCACGCGGGCGTTGGCCAGCAGGTTGGTCACCACCTGGTGCAACCGTGCCGCATCACCCGGGATGACCACCGGTTCGGGGGGCAGGTCGAGCGCCCACTGGTGATCTGGTCCGGCAACATGAGCGTCGCTGACCGCGTCAACCGCAAGCCGCGACATGTCCACCGGTCCGCGTTCCAGCGGCCGCCCCGAGTCCAGACGCGCCAGCAGCAGCAGGTCCTCGACGAGACGTGTTATCCGCTCGGTCTCCGATGCCACCCGGCTCATCGCGTGTGCGACGGCCTCGGGATCGTCCCCTATCCGCTGCGTCAATTCCGTGTAACCACGGATCGCCGCAAGGGGAGTTCGCAGTTCATGACTGGCATCGGCAACGAACTGGCGCACACGGGTTTCACTGGCCTGCCGCGCCGACAGTGCGGCAGCGATGTGGTCGAGCATCCGGTTGAGCGCCGACCCGAGTTGCCCCACCTCGGTGGAGGGGTTTGCGTCAGGTTCGGGCACCCGGACCGGTAGCTTGACCTCGCCGCGATCCAACGGTAGGTCGACGACTTCGCTCGCGGTTTGCGCGACGCGCCGCAACGGCGCCAGCGCCCGCTTGATGATGACGATTCCGGCGGTCGTCGCGGCGACCAACGCAATCACCGTGACGATTCCGAAAATGATCAGCATCTGCAACATCGTGGCGTCGACGTTGCCCATCGACAGGCCGGTGACGATGACGTCGTGCCCGTTTCGGCTCGGAGCGGCCAGCACACGGTACCGGCCCAGACCGTCGAGATCCAGGGTCAGCGGTGTGCGGCTGCCGGCGATCCGTTCCAGCTGGGACCGGCCGGTTGACGTCAACGCCGCCCGCGAACCACTGCCGGTCAGATATCCGGCGGCGACCGTCGTGCCGTCGCTGACCACCGCCGCCACCATCCCGGCCGGCTGGCCCGGAGCATCGAGAAACCTCGGACCGGGGCCCGACCGGATGTAGTTGTGCGTCTCGCGCCGCCAGGGCGGACGGGGCATTTTCTCCGGATACATCAACACCGAGCGGTACGACGTTCCGCCGAGTTGGTTGTCAAGTTGTGCCACCAGATGACGACGCAGCGCCATTTCGGTTGCCGCGGTGATTCCCACACACACCACGGCGAGGACGACAACCTGTCCGACCAGGAGCCGCAGCCGAAGCGACCAAATTCGCGGACTGCTAGCGGGCCGGCTTGAGCACATAGCCGGCGCCGCGCAGCGTGTGAATCATGGGTTCGCGACCGTTGTCGATCTTTTTGCGCAGGTACGAGATGTACAGCTCCACGATATTGGACCGGCCGCCGAAGTCGTAACTCCAGACGCGGTCCAGAATCTGGGCTTTGCTCAGCACCCGCTTGGAGTTGTGCATCATGAACCGCAGCAGCTCGAACTCGGTGGACGTCAACGACACCGGTTCGCCGGCGCGCATCACCTCGTGGCTGTCTTCGTCCAGCACCAAGTCTCCGACCACTAGCTGGGCACCGCTGTCGACTGTCGTCACCCCCGTGCGACGCAGTAACGCCCGCAGCCGAAGCACGACCTCCTCGATGCTAAACGGCTTGGTGACGTAGTCGTCGCCCCCCGCGGTCAACCCAGCTATACGATCTTCCACCGCGTCCTTGGCCGTCAGCAGTAGAACCGGCAGGCCTGGATTCTCGCTGCGCAACTTGTGCAGCACGTCAAGACCGCTCATGTCAGGCAACATCACGTCGAGCACAACCACATCGGGCCGCTGGCGGCGGGCCGCCGCAATCGCCGACGATCCGTCACCGGCGGTGGTGATGTTCCAACCTTCATACCGCAATGCCATGGACACCATCTCGGCCAGAACGGGTTCGTCGTCGACCACCAGCACAGTGACCGGTTGGCCATCGGCGCGCCGCATTACGACACGCTCAACCGAGATGCGGTGCTGCGTCACAGCGTCAAGTATCCGCACACGGCTGAGCAGACGCCATGCGGATCCTATGTGCGCGCTATGAAACCCGATTTGGGGCACGTTCGGAGCCTGCCAGCGGGCCGGATCCGGGCGGTACCCCACTCACGTCGGCGCGCATGTTGGTACCAGTAGCGGCTGCTGGCGACCGGGCTGCTGAAGCAAATCCCGCTGCCACGCTTGAGGCAGCGTCCCGGACCAACGCCAATTGGTCGCTCTCCGTCGCCGTTGTGGAAGTCGCCGACCCGGACAGTTCGATCAGACATAGCCAAGGATCGGTAGCATGACGATACGCATTCCGATAGCGGGGAATTGAGGTGCCGTGACAGACACTTTGTTCGCAGATGTCTCCGAATATCAAGTGCCCGTGAATAACTCGTATCCCTACCGAGTGCTGTCGATCCGCGTCTGCGACGGCACCTATCGGGATCGTAATTTCGCGCACAACTACCGATGGATGCGCTCGGCATTCGACAGCGGGCGACTCACATTCGGAATCGTCTACACCTACGCCCGTCCGAATTGGTGGGCCAATGCCAACACCGTGCGCTCGATGATCGACGCAGCGGGCGGCTTGCATCCCCGGGTCGCGCTGATGCTGGATGTCGAATCAGGCGGGAACCCGCCCGGTGACGGGTCGAGCTGGATCAACCGGCTGTACTGGAACCTGGCAGACTACGCCGGCTCGCCCGTGCGAATCATCGGTTATGCCAACGCCTACGACTTCTTCAACATGTGGCGTGTTCGCCCGGCGGGCCTGCGCGTCATTGGCGCGGGTTATGGTTCCAATCCGAACCTTCCCGGACAAGTGGCGCACCAGTACACCGACGGCAGTGGGTATAGCCCCAATCTTCCACAGGGCGCTCCACCGTTCGGTCGATGCGATATGAACTCTGCCAACGGACTAACACCGCAACAGTTTGCCGCCGCATGCGGCGTCACAACGACCGGAGGACCGCTGATGGCACTCACCGACGAAGAACAAACCGAACTACTGACCAAAGTCCGCGAGATATGGGACCAACTGCGCGGGCCCAACGGCGCCGGGTGGCCTCAGCTCGGACAGAACGAACAGGGCCAGGACCTCACTCCGGTTGACGCGATAGCGGTGATCAAGAACGACGTGGCGGCCATGCTCGCGGAATAGCCCGCGATCTCCGTCAGCTCGTGGCCCGCTGCGCGGATACGAAAAGGTTTGGCGGGATTGAGTCTTCGCCACTGTGAGGGATGCTGCGGCCATACCGAGCCAGCAGCTCGGGCAACGTTGCCGTCGACACGTCCCAGCCACGTTCACGCAGCCACTCGGCGACCGCGGTGCGCTGCTCTGCATACCAGAGGTCATCGACATCTGATATCTCAGTTTCGACCAGCTTGGCTGCCGCGGCCCGCATCCGCCGCATGTCCGCACGCTGGCGTCGCATTCGCTCAGGGTCGAGAAAACCGGCGCCGGGGACGTTGGACGCCAACCAACTGCCCGGCCTGCTGAGCGCATCGATACGCTCGAACAACAGATCCTGAGCCCGCGCCGGCAGGTACCGCACCAACCCTTCGGCTAACCACGCACACGGCTTCGATGGGTCAAATCCGGCTTTCTGCAGTGCCTTTGGCCAGTCCTGACGAAGGTCTATGGGAACGTTCACCAGCTGCGAAGCCGGCTGCGCGCCATGCTGGCGCAACGTGGCTGATTTGAATTCCAGCACCTTGGGCTGGTCCAGCTCGTACACCACGGTGCCGTCCGGCCAGGGCAGCCGCCAGGCACGCGAGTCCAGGCCCGAGGCGAGGATCACTACTTGCCTCACCCCAGCGTCGGCGGTAGCCAGGAAATACTCGTCGAAAAACGCGGTCCGGGCGGCCATGAAATCGATCATCTGCTGTATCGGCGCCCGCAGGTCCGGGTCGAGGTCGGTCGCACCGGCCAGCAACGTGCGATTCGTGTACATGCTCCATATCCCGTCGCCGGCCGCGTCCACAAAGATCCGCGCGAACGGATCGTTGATCAATGGGTTGTCGCTCTCGGTCTCGGCCGCACGCGCCGCCGCCACACCCAGTGCGGTGGCGCCCACGCTCTCGGTAATGGCCCAGGAATCGTTGTCGGTCCGCGGCACAGTTAATCCTCCCCCAGGCCGGAAACGTCAGTTTTGCAAACTATTCTTCCAGCCGCCGAGGGGCCCGCGCGCTCGTCAAGAGTGTCCTACGCTTTCTCCCAGATGGTCTACAGGTTGCAGAGGAGCGCGATGGGGTCCACGCCGCCACGTACGCCGCAGGAGGTATTCGCCCACCACGGCCAGGCGCTCGCCGCGGGCGACCTCGATGAGATCGTCGCCGACTACGCCGACGACTCCTTTGTCATCACTCCGGCCGGTATCGCGCGCGGCAAGGAAGGTATTCGCCAACTGTTCGTCAAGTTGCTCGACGACATACCAAACGCACTGTGGGACTTAAAGACCCAAATCTTCGAGGGCGACATACTGTTCCTGGAGTGGACCGCGAATTCCGCGGTCAGCCGAGTCGACGACGGAGTCGATACTTTCGTATTCCGAGACGGCACGATCTGGGCGCATACCGTCCGGTACACCCCGCACCCCAAGACCTGACGTTTCGAGCAGGTGGCGGATGTGGACCTCGAGGCGGTCGCCTATTACCGATCAGACCGAGGCACTGTTGTCTGACGCGGGCGGATACCCCCAGGGGGCGCGTTCCTCGCCGCGCACGAAGTCGGTAGGTTGCAGCCGCACTTTGCGGAGGAACCGCCTGCTGATCTGCCGGATAGGATGAGCCCGTGACGACGCTGAAGGAGCTTGGAGCACGGGTCGCCGCTCTGGAAGCGAACCAGGCCGACTATCGAGCCGTCCTCGCGGCCGTCAACCCGCCGGGCGCCAACCAGCGAGAAATCGCGACGACCGTCCGGGAACACACCGGACGACTGGACCGCGTGACGACCAAAGTCGGCCAGCTCGCGGCCAAGTCCGACGACACCAATGCGCGGGTGCGGTCTCTGGAAGAGGGACAGGCCGAGATCAAGGACCTTCTGCTCCGCGCCCTCGACAAGTGATTCTCCGAATGGCTGCGCGATTTTTTGAGCCCGGCATCGAACGGTGATCTGTGGTCGGTGAATCCGCGACACGCCGTGGTTTCGGGTCGTGCCGGATGGCGTCAAATGGCCAGCTCAGAACACCTTTCGAGACCACGATTTTCGAGACCACGATCAGGTGCTGTTGCAGGCTCTCCTAAAGCCGTAGGGCGTGTTTGAACCGCACCATGATGGGGTGCGCGGACATCGGTTGGCGATACGGGCTCGAGGTTGCAGATCCTGTCCGCGCTCGTGGCCGGCACCCGAGCGACCCTGTCGAAGACCGCGCCTTGATTACCTGGCGGTGAGCGCGAGCCGCCTGACCAGGGCCGCGAAGCACAGCGGCGCCAGCAGCCAGGTCAGCTGCATGGCCGCTGTCACCGGGTGACCACGAAACCAGAACATCACCGGGTTGAACCACAGGTCGTCGACGTAGGACCAGGTCCCGGCGAGGATCGCCGACAACTCCACGGCCAGGGCCGTGAGCTGTCCCCAGAGCACCTGGACGGTCAGGCCGAGGGCGCCCGCGGGCTCGCCCGTGAGCGCTCGCGCCAGCAGCCAGCCCATGGTCAGGAGGGCACCATCCCACACGGAGTGGGCGAGCAGGAACACCACGGTGGGGAGCGGGAGCGGCGTGGCCCACTCGATGATCGGGGTGTTGGTCCAAGCGCTGAGCCCGAACACCGGCAGCTCCCAGACCAGACCGATGAGCGTGCCGAGCAACAGCATCCGCGCGAGCTCGGGTCGAGTCCTTCGAGCGCGCAGCATGAGCACCACGACCGCGAGCGCGACGAGCAGGTCGGCTACGTAGTAGCCATGGGCGAGGGGATCGTTATCCATAAGCGTGTTCTGTTGTATGCCACTAAGCATCGTATTTGCCTCCGCGAACCTTGGTGAGCAACAGTGACGAACAGTGACGGCGAGCCGCCAGTTGACCCGCACGTGGGCACAACGGCGAGCTTCCCGCACCGATGGCTACGAACCCCGGCCACGCAACGCTATGCGGTCGCCAGCCAGCTGGGCGCGCAGGATCCGTTGGATCGCCCCAGCGGTACGGTCCGGGTTCTCGGGGCGCAGCGCCACCGCCAACTCCAGCACCTCGACCGGGGTGCGCAGCGTGCACTGGCACGGGTTTGGGCACCAAGGCGTCGAACCCACCGGCGCGCCAGTCCCTAATTCCTAATCCAGCGGTCGATGGTATGCCGGCTGATCCGAACCTTCCGCCCGAACGGGTCGGTGTGCTCACGGGAGGCCAGCTCGCGCACCATCTTTCCCCGCTCCTTGGTGGAATGCGCTGCATCGGCGGCCTCCCGGATCAACTGATACCGAAACAATCCGATCGCCCTCGCGCGCTCCGCGCGCACCTCGCCTTATCATCGCCGACCGCCACCGGCCGCTCCTTTCCGTTTGGTGTCCCGTGAACACACGACAGCGCACAGGATTACGGCCCAATCGGCGGTTAGGGCAGGGTCGACTCGTGTTGCACCCACTCGCCGGGTCACCCCGGCGCCACCAGCCGCCCACCCGATACCGCCACCGCCGTCTCGGCCAGCGACACCGTGGACAGCGCGAACTGGCACTCGATCACGGTCACGACCGCGGCGATCACCGTCACCGCATAGGCGAACACCCCGACGGCCGCATCCGGCATCACCGGATCCGGATCCACCGCGCGCAACATGACGGTGAACACCGACCGAACCGCCTCGGCACGCTCGGCAAAGCGACGCAGCCAACCCCGCACCGTCTCGGCCGGGCGAGCCAAATCCGCGGCGATGCGGCGGAACCCGACCTGGCTCAAGGCCTTCTCCGCCGGCGCGGGCACAGCTCCACCACGTATGTGCGCTCGCAGCCCGACATGCTGGCCGACGGCGCGCAGAGTTGGGCACGAGTTGTGACAATCCGTGACAGCTTTCCCGGCGCCTGATACCAACGGAACGCGTTTGCGCTAGTAAAGAGCGCGCCCGAAGAGATTCGAACTCCCAACCTTCTGATCCGTAGTCAGATGCTCTATCCGTTGAGCTACGGGCGCTTGTCTTCAGTTGTGTCCCCTAAAGGACTGCGGAGGCGAGAGGATTTGAACCTCCGGTCCCCTTGAAGGGGGACAACTCATTAGCAGTGAGCCCCATTCGGCCGCTCTGGCACGCCTCCATGGACTTCCCGAGAGTACCCGGACTCCCCGAGCCGCCGGAGGCCTAGCGTACACAGCCGCCACATATGCTGTCGACGTGACCGCCCGCCTGCGACCCGAGCTGGCTGGGCTGCCGGTTTATGTGCCCGGCAAAACGGTGCCGGGCGCCATCAAGCTGGCCAGCAACGAAACCGTGTTCGGCCCGCTGCCCAGCGTCCGTGCCGCCATCGACCGGGCTACCGACACGGTCAACCGCTACCCCGACAACGGCTGCGTGCAGCTCAAGGCCGCGCTGGCCCGGCATCTTGGCCCGGACTTCGCTCCCGAGCACGTCGCCGTCGGTTGCGGCTCGGTCAGCCTCTGCCAGCAACTCGTTCAGGTCACCGCCTCGGTTGGTGACGAAGTGGTCTTCGGCTGGCGCAGCTTTGAGCTCTATCCACCACAGGTCCGGGTCGCCGGCGCTATCCCCATCCAGGTGCCGTTGACCGACCACACGTTCGACCTCTACGCCATGCTCGCCGCGGTCACCGACCGCACCCGGCTGATCTTCGTGTGCAACCCCAACAATCCGACCTCCACCGTCGTCGGTCCGGACGCGCTGGCCCGCTTCGTCGAGGCGGTTCCGGCGCACATCCTGATCGCCATCGACGAGGCGTATGTGGAGTACATCCGGGACGGCATGCGGCCCGACAGCTTAGGCCTGGTTCGCGCACACAACAATGTCGTTGTGCTGCGTACGTTTTCGAAAGCGTACGGCCTGGCGGGGTTGCGGATCGGCTACGCGATCGGCCACCCCGACGTCATAACCGCGCTGGACAAGGTCTACGTGCCATTTACCGTGTCGAGTATCGGGCAGGCCGCGGCCATCGCGTCCCTGGACGCCGCCGACGAGCTGCTGGCCCGTACCGACACCGTGGTTGCCGAGCGCGCCCGCGTCAGCGCCGAGTTGCGTGCTGCCGGGTTCACGCTGCCGCCATCGCAGGCCAACTTTGTCTGGCTTCCGCTGGGATCCCGCACCCAAGACTTCGTGGAGCAGGCCGCCGATGCACGCATCGTGGTCCGCCCGTACGGCACGGATGGCGTTCGGGTCACCGTCGCCGCACCAGAGGAGAACGACGCGTTCCTGCGGTTCGCCCGCCGCTGGCGGAGCGACCAATGAGCGTGGCCCGTAAGAAAATTCGACGCCCACGCTCGAGCGTCACGGCTATCTGGCCGGGTTGCGGCCGGTGAACGCGATCAGCCGCTCCAGCGCCCCGCCATCTTCCGGCACGTCGACCGGTTCATTGAAACCGGCCACACTACGTTCCTCCGGCTTGATGAGCTTTCGTGCCAGCTCTAGGACGTATTCGGCCAACGAATCGGCAGCCTTCAGCTCACTCCCGACGGCGACCGCGTAATCCCAGGCGTGCACCAGAAATTCGACCGAGAAGACCGAGACGGCAACCTTGGCCGACATCGAGCCGGGACCCAGCGATACGTCTCCTTCCAGACCGTGACGGTGCCAGGCGTCCAGGGCCGAACGGGCGGCGCCGCTCACCAGGCGCTCCACAGAGTCAATGTCCGCACGCAGTGAGAATTCCGCGCCGACCATGCCGCCGAGGACCATGATTGAGTTGAGCAAATGCTCGGTTAGTTTTTTTCACGTCGTACCCCGGGCACGGTGTCTGCTTGGCCTTGTCCTGGCGGCCGATGGTGTGCAGCACTTGCTGCAGCACCTGCAGCGCGGCTTCCGCGCACGCCAGCTCGTCGGTCGGTGGGGAATCTGGTCCGGGTCGCGATTCAGGCGGCATACTGGCCACGCTACGGTCTGGGCATGGGCGAAACCTACGAATCCGTCACCGTCGAAACCAAGGACCAGGTCGCGCAGGTGACGCTGATCGGGCCGGGCAAGGGCAACGCGATGGGGCCCGCATTCTGGTCGGAGATGCCCGAGGTGTTCCATGCCCTGGACGCCGACCGTGAGGTGCGGGCCATCGTCATCACCGGATCGGGCAAGAACTTCAGCTACGGCCTGGACGTACCGGCCATGGGCGGAATGTTCGCCCCGTTGATCGCCGACGGCGCGCTGGCCCGCCCACGCACGGACTTCCACACCGAAATACTGCGCATGCAGAAGGCGATCAACGCCGTCGCCGACTGCCGCACCCCCACGATCGCGGCCGTCCAGGGTTGGTGCATCGGCGGCGCCGTCGACCTGATCTCCGCGGTCGACATCCGGTATGCCAGCGCCGACGCGAAGTTCTCGGTGCGCGAGGTCAAGCTAGCGATTGTTGCCGACATGGGCAGCCTGGCGCGCCTTCCACTAATCCTGAGCGACGGCCATCTACGAGAACTCGCGCTGACCGGCAAAAATATCGACGCGGCCCGCGCCGAGAAGATCGGCCTGGTCAACGACGTCTACGATGACGCCGACCAGACGCTGGCCGCGGCCCACGCGACTGCCGCCGAGATCGCCGCCAACCCACCTTTGGCGGTCTACGGCATCAAGGACGTTCTCGACCAACAACGCACGTCCGCCGTCTCGGAGAACCTGCGCTATGTCGCCGCCTGGAACGCCGCGTTTCTGCCGTCCAAGGACCTCACCGAAGGTATTTCCGCGACGTTCGCCAAGCGCCCGCCCCAGTTCACCGGCGAGTAGACCCGGCGACCATGCGCGCTGGCGACGGCAAGATCCGTGTCCCGGCCGACCTAGACGCCGTCACGGCAACCGGCGAAGAGGACCACTCCGAAATCGACGGTGCGGCCGTCGACCGGATCTGGCGGGCCGCACGCCATTGGTATCGGGCCGGTATGCATCCCGCGATCCAGTTGTGCATTCGGCACCATGGGCGGGTCGTGCTCAACCGCGCGATCGGGCACGGCTGGGGCAACGCCCCCACCGATGAGGCCGATGCCGAGAAGATCCCGGTGACGACTGACACCCCGTTCTGCGTGTACTCGGCGGCCAAGGCGATCACGGCGACCGTTGTACACATGCTCGTCGAGCGCGGACACTTCGCGCTCGACGACCGCGTCTGCGAGTACCTGCCCTCCTACACCAGTCATGGCAAGCACCGCACCACGATCCGGCACGTGCTGACCCACAGCGCAGGCGTCCCGTTTCCCACCGGGCCCCGACCCGACGTCAGACGCGCGGACGACCATGAATACGCGGTGGAAAGGCTCGGCGAACTACGGCCGCTATATCGGCCCGGACTGGTACACATCTACCACGCGCTGACCTGGGGTCCGTTGATGCGTGAGATCGTCTACGCGGCCACCGGCAAGGAAATCCGCGAGATCCTGGCCACCGAGATCCTCGACCCGCTGGGCTTTCGGTGGACCAACTTCGGCGTCGCCGAGCGCGATGTGCCGCTGGTCGCGCCCAGTCACGCCACCGGGCGGCAGCTGCCGCCGGTGATCGCCGCGGTGTTCCGCAAGGCGATCGGCGGAACCGTGCACGAGATCATCCCCTATACGAACACCCCGTTCTTCCTCAGCACCATCCTCCCGTCGTCCAACACTGTGTCAACGGCCAACGAGCTGTCCCGCTTTATGGAAATCCTGCGCCGCGGTGGCGAACTCGACGGTGTTCGTGTACTGAGTCCCGAGACGCTGCGCGGCGCGGTGACGGAATGCCGGCGCTTGCGACCGGACTTCGCCACCGGGCTGATGCCGCTTCGCTGGGGCACCGGGTTCATGCTGGGGTCCGCCAAGTACGGGCCGTTCGGGCGCAACGCGCCGGCGGCATTCGGCCATCTCGGTCTGGTCAACATTGCGGTTTGGGCCGACCCCGAACGAGCTCTGTCGGGCGGTTTGATCAGTAGCGGCAAACCCGGTAGGGACCCCGAGGCTGGGCGCTACGGCGCCCTGCTGAACGCCATTACCGCCGAAATACCACGGGCATCGTCGGGCTGATCTGCCCACGAGCACGCCACGCCGCCCTAACCGAGCCGGACGGCTTTGTCGTGCCGGTCACATGTCGGCCTGTTGCCTTATGTCAAGATGCGCCGCCGTACGCGCGCATTATCAACGAGTCAACGTGGTCGGTGCAGACCTGCTATACTCGAACGTATGTTCGAGATATCGTTGTCGGACCCGGTGGAGCTGCGCGATGCCGACGATGCCGCGCTGCTTGCCGCAATCGAGGACTGCGCGCGTGCCGAGGTGGCCGCCGGCGCCCGCCGCCTGTCAGCGATCGCCGAACTCACCAGCCGGCGCACCGGCAATGACCAGCGGGCCGACTGGGCGTGCGACGGCTGGGACTGCGCGGCCGCCGAGGTGGCCGCCGCACTGACCGTAAGCCACCGTAAGGCCTCCGGGCAGATGCATCTGAGCCTCACCCTAAACCGACTGCCCCAGGTGGCGGCGTTGTTTTTGGCCGGGCAGCTCAGCGCGCGGCTGGTGTCGATCATCGCCTGGCGCACCTACCTGGTTCGCGACCCCGAAGCGCTGAGTCTGCTCGATGCCGCCCTGGCCAAACACGCCACAGCGTGGGGTCCGCTGTCGGCCCCCAAACTGGAAAAGGCTATCGACTCCTGGATTGATCGGTACGATCCCGCCGCACTGCGACGCACCCGTATCTCGGCCCGCAGCCGCGACCTGTGCATCGGTGATCCCGACGAAGATGCCGGCACCGCCGCACTATGGGGCCGGTTGTTTGCCACCGACGCCGCCATGCTGGATAAGCGCCTCACCCAGCTGGCCCACGGCGTCTGCGACGACGATCCCCGAACCATCGCCCAGCGGCGCGCCGATGCGCTGGGCGCGCTGGCCGCCGGCGCTGATCGGCTTACCTGCGGCTGCGGTAATTCCGACTGCCCATCCAGTGCCGGCAACCACCGGCAGGCAACCGGTGTGGTCATCCACGTCGTCGCCGACGCGGCAGCACTAGGCGCTGCACCTGACCCACGCCTATCCGGCCCGGAACCCGCGTTGGCACCCGAAGCACCCGCCACCCCGGCGGTCAAGCCGCCGGCCGCGCTGATCAGCGGCGGGGGTGTGGTGCCCGCGCCACTGCTGGCCGAGCTGATCCGCGGTGGGGCCGCCCTCAGCCGCGTGCGCCATCCCGGCGATCTGCGATCGGAGCCGCACTACCGGCCGTCGGCCAAGCTGGCCGAATTCGTCCGGATCCGAGACATGACCTGCCGATTCCCCGGCTGCGACCAGCCCACCGAATTCTGCGACATCGACCACACACTGCCCTACCCACTCGGGCCCACCCACCCGTCCAACCTGAAATGCCTCTGCCGCAAACACCACCTTCTCAAGACCTTCTGGACCGGCTGGCGTGATGTGCAACTGCCCGACGGCACCATCATCTGGACCGCGCCCAACGGCCACACCTACACCACTCATCCCGACAGCCGAATCTTCTTACCTAGCTGGCACACCACCACCGCCGCACTACCCCCAGCACCATCCCCGCCAGCCATTGGTCCCACTCACACCCTGCTGATGCCACGACGGCGCCGGACCCGAGCGGCCGAGCTGGCCCACCGCATTAAACGCGAACGCGCCCACGTCACCCAACGCAACAAGCCACCCCCAAGCGGCGGGGATACAGCGGTGGCGGAGGGATTTGAACCCCCGGACGGTGTTAGCCGTCTCTCGCTTTCAAGGCGAGTGCATTAGGCCGCTCTGCCACGCCACCGCTGATAAGGGTAACGAGCCGGTAGCGTGACCATCATGCGTGCCGTCGTCGCCGAATCCTCAGATCGACTGGTATGGCAGGAAGTCCCCGACGTGTCGGCTGGGCCGGGCGAAGTGCTCATCAAGGTTGCCGCTTCCGGTGTCAACCGCGCCGACGTGCTACAGGCCGCCGGCAAATATCCGCCGCCCCCGGGAGTAAGCGACATCATCGGCCTGGAGGTGAGCGGCATCGTCGCTGCGGTCGGTCCCGGGGTTACCGAATGGTCTGCCGGACAAGAGGTTTGCGCCTTGCTTGCCGGCGGCGGCTATGCCGAATACGTTGCCGTTCCGGCCGACCAGGTGCTGCCGATTCCGCCGAGCGTCAACCTGGTCGACTCAGCCGCCCTGCCCGAAGTGGCGTGCACGGTGTGGTCGAACCTGGTGATGACCGCTCATCTGCGGCCGGGTCAGCTGGTGCTGATTCACGGCGGGGCCAGCGGCATCGGCAGCCACGCGATCCAGGTGGCCCGCGCCCTGGCAGCACGGGTGGCGATCACCGCCGGCTCACCGGAGAAACTGGAGCTCTGTCGCGACCTGGGCGCCCAAATCACCATCAACTACCGCGACGAGGATTTCGTCGCGCGGCTGAAGCAAGAGACCGATGGTAGCGGCGCTGACATCATCCTCGACATCATGGGAGCGTCCTACCTGGACCGCAATATCGACGCGCTGGCCACCGACGGCCAGCTGATAGTCATTGGCATGCAGGGCGGGGTGAAGGCCGAGCTCAACCTGGGCAAGCTGCTCACCAAGCGGGCGCGCGTCATCGGTACCACGCTGCGGGCCCGGCCGGTCAGCGGCCCGCACGGCAAGGCGGCCATCGCCCAGGCGGTGGCGGCCTCGGTCTGGCCGATGATCGCCGCGAACCGGGTCCGGCCCGTCATCGGCACCCGGCTGCCCATCCAACAGGCGGCACAAGCGCATGAACTGATGTTGTCGGGCAAGACGTTCGGAAAGATTCTGCTGACGGTATAGGCGAACCTCGCGGCCGGATCAACCTAGCGACGCCAGCGCGCGCACCAGCTGGTCGACTTCGGCCATCGTCGAGTAATGCGCCAGCCCGACGGTGACCGCGCCGCCGACGTCGTTGACGCCCAGCACGTCGAGCACGCGTGAGCCGGTGTTGGCGATCGCGAGAATTCCGTTGTCCGCCAGCCGCTGCACCACGCGGTCAGCCGGCACCTTGTGGACCGCGAAGCTGACCACCGGTATCTGTGCTTCCGGGCGACCGATCAGCATCACCAATGGCAGCGAGCGCAACGACACCATCAGATAGTCGAAGACCCGGTTCAGGTACGCGTCAGCAGATTGCATCGACACCGCTAGTCGTTCGCGTCTGCTGCCGCGAGCCGACTCGTCGAGCGCCGCCAGGTACTCAATGCTGGCGACCACACCAGCCAGCAGACCAAACTGGTGCACGCCGATCTCCAGGCGCGCCGGCCCGGTGGCATACGGATTGGTCGAAACCGATCCGAAGGAATTCATCACTGACGGGTCACGGAAAACCATCGCCCCAATCGGCGGACCACCCCAGGCATGCGCATTCACCGTCACCACGTCGGCGTCGGTTTCTCTGATATCGAGCAACCGATACGGCGCGGCCGCGGAATGGTCGACCACCACCAGTGCCCCCACGTCGTGCACCAGTTTGGTCATCGCCCGCAGATCGGTGACCCCGCCCAGCGTTCCGGATGCGGAGTTGACGGCGACCAGCCTGGTTGACTTGCTGATCAGGCTCTCCCACTGCCACGTCGGCAGCTCGCCGGTCTCGATGTCGACCTCGGCCCACTTAACCTTGGCGCCGTAGCGGTGCGCCGCCCGCAGCCACGGAGCGATGTTGGCCTCGTCGTCAAGACGACTGACGATCACTTCGTATCCCAGCCCGGCGCGTGAGGACGACGCTTCGGCCAGCAACGACAGCAGCACCGCCCGGTCGGCGCCCAGCACCACGCCGCCCGGGTCAGCGTTGACCAGATCGGCCACCGCTTCACGGGCGGCGTCGAGTACCGCCGCGCTACGCCGCGCCGACGGGTGAGCACCCACTGTGCTAGCGCCCGACCGGCGGAAGGCCGTCGACACGGTGGTCGCGACGGAATCGGGAATCAGCATTCCGGCCGGTGCATCGAAGTGCACCCATCCGTCACCCAGCGATGGGTGCAATCCGCGCACCCGGGCGACGTCGTATGCCATGCCAGCCACCTTAGAACTCGGGTGTCCTAGACGTCCCAGCCCGCCCGGGCTTCCCTGAGCCATGTCACCCGGCCAGCCATACTAATCGAGTGGGCCTGTGGTTCGGTACGCTAATCGCTTTGATTTTGCTGATAGCGCCGGGGGCAATGGTTGCTCGCATCGCCCAGCTGAGGTGGCCGGTCGCCATCGCGGTTGGCCCGGCGCTGACATACGGCGTGGTGGCACTCGCGATCATCCCCTATGGCGCGCTCGGAATTCCCTGGAACGGTTGGACCGCGCTGGCCGCCTTGGCGGTGACGTGCGCTGTAGCGACCGGTTTGCAGCTACTGCTTGCCCGTTTTCGGGACCTCGACGCCGAGGCACTTGCGGTTAGCCGCTGGCCCGCGGTTACGGTCGCCGCCGGGGTGCTGCTGGGCGCCCTGTTGATCGGATGGGCCGCATATCGCGGCATACCGCACTGGCAGTCCATCCCCAGCACCTGGGACGCGGTCTGGCACGCCAACACCGTACGTTTCATCCTGGACACCGGCCAGGCGTCCTCGACTCACATGGGGGAGCTTCGCAACGTCGAGACCCATGCCCCGTTGTACTACCCGTCGGTGTTCCACGGGCTGGTCGCGGTGTTCTGCCAGTTAACCGGCGCGGCACCCACCACCGGCTACACACTGAGTTCGCTGGCCGCCTCGGTCTGGCTGTTTCCGGTCAGTGCAGCCGTTCTCACCTGGCGCGCGGTGCGCTCACACCCGGGCGCGCTGTGGTCGGCCTCCTGCGCCTCGGCAGAGTGGCGCGCCGCCGGAGCGGCGGGCACCGCCGCGGCACTCTCGGCGTCGTTCACCGCGGTGCCCTACGTCGAGTTCGATACCGCCGCTATGCCCAACCTGGCGGCCTACGGCATCGCGGTGCCGACGATGGTGCTGATCACCTCGACATTGCGGCACCGCGACCGCATCCCGGTGGCCGTGCTAGCGCTGGTCGGCGTCTTCTCACTGCACATTACCGGCGGTATCGTCGTAGCGCTGTTGGTGTCGGCCTGGTGGCTTTTCGAGGCACTGCGGCATCCTGTGCGATCAAGGCTGGCCGACCTGTTGACGCTGGCCGGCGTGGCAGCGATGGCCGGGTTGGTCATGTTGCCGCAGTTCTTGAGCGTCAGGCAGCAGGAAGACATCATCGCCGGACACGCTTTTCCCACCTATCTCAGCAAGAAGCGTGGGCTGTTCGACGCTGTTTTCCAGCACTCCCGCCATCTCAACGACTTCCCGGTCCAGTACGCGCTCATTGTGTTGGCCGCCATCGGCGGGCTCATTCTGCTGGTCAAGAAGATCTGGTGGCCGCTGGCGGTTTGGCTGCTGTTGATTGTGATGAACGTCGACGCGGGAACACCGTTGGGCGGACCTATCGGAGGGGTGGCCGGCGCACTCGGCGAGTTCTTCTATCACGATCCGCGCCGCATCGCGGCGGCCACAACCCTGCTGTTGATGCTGATGGCAGGTGTGGCGCTGTTCGCGACAGTCATGTTGCTAGTGGCCGCGGCGAAACGACTGACCGACCGTTTCAGACCCCAGCCGGTGTCTGTCTGGGCATCGGCGACCGCGACACTACTGATCGGAGCCACTCTGGTCAGTGCGTGGCATTACTTTCCCCGGCACCGATTTCTGTTCGGCGACAAGTACGACTCGGTGATGATCGACCAGAAAGATCTCGACGCCATGGCATACCTGGCGAGTTTGCCCGGCGCACGCGACACGTTGATTGGCAACGCCAACACGGACGGCACCGCGTGGATGTATGCCGTGGCCGGCCTACACCCGCTGTGGACCCACTACGACTACCCGCTGCAACAGGGCCCGGGCTATCACCGGTTCATCTTCTGGGCCTATGGCCGCAACGGGGAGAGCGATCCTCGGGTACTCGAGGCCATCCAAGTCCTCCGTATCCGCTATATCCTGACCAGCACTCCGACGGTGCGGGGGTTTGCCGTGCCGGACGGACTAGTGTCGTTAGAGACATCGAGGTCGTGGGCGAAGATCTACGACAACGGCGAGGCCCGAATCTACGAATGGCGCGGCACTGCCGCAGCAACACACTCCTAGAAGGTGCGTAAGAGGATGGTGATTGGATTGAGTACCGGCAGCGACGACGACGACGTCGAGGTCATCGGCGGCGTCGACCCGCGGCTGATAGCGGTGCAGGAGAACGACTCCGACGAGTCGTCGCTGACCGACCTGGTCGAGCAGCCCGCCAAGGTGATGCGCATCGGCACCATGATCAAGCAACTGCTCGAGGAGGTTCGCGCCGCCCCACTCGACGAAGCCAGCCGCAATCGGCTACGCGATATCCACGCCACCAGCATCCGCGAACTCGAAGATGGTCTGGCCCCGGAACTGCGCGAGGAGCTCGACCGGCTTACCCTGCCGTTCAACGAGGACGCCGTGCCCTCGGACGCCGAGTTGCGCATTGCCCAGGCACAGCTGGTCGGCTGGCTGGAAGGGCTGTTCCACGGCATCCAAACCGCGCTATTTGCTCAGCAAATGGCGGCGCGCGCGCAGCTGCAACAAATGCGCCAGGGTGCGCTGCCGCCCGGGGTCGGCAAGTCGGGCCAGCACGGCCACGGCACCGGACAATACCTGTAAGCCGTGTCGGATCCGCACCATCCCCATATCCAGACGCACAACGCGTGGGTGGAGTTCCCTATCTTCGACGCCAAGTCACGTTCGCTGAAGAAGGCGGTCCTGGGTAAAGCGGGCGGCACCATCGGGCGCAACAACTCCAACGTCGTCGTCATCGAAGCGTTGCGCGACATCACCATGGAGCTGAACCTGGGTGACCGGGTCGGTCTGGTCGGACACAACGGAGCCGGCAAATCGACGCTGCTACGCCTGCTTTCGGGCATCTACGAGCCCACCCGCGGCTGGGCGAAGGTCACCGGAAGGGTGGCGCCGGTCTTCGATCTGGGCATCGGCATGGACCCCGAGATCTCCGGCTACGAGAACATCATCATTCGTGGGCTGTTTCTGGGACAGACCCGCAAACAGATGCAGGCGAAAGTGGATGAGATCGCCGAATTCACCGAATTGGGCGAGTACCTTTCGATGCCGCTGCGCACCTATTCCACCGGGATGCGAGTCCGCCTGGCGATGGGCGTGGTCACCAGCATCGACCCAGAGATCCTGTTGCTCGACGAAGGCATCGGCGCCGTGGACGCCGACTTCCTGAGGAAGGCCCAGTCCCGGCTGCAGAATTTGGTCGAACGTTCCGGGATCCTGGTTTTCGCAAGCCATTCCAACGAGTTTTTGGCTCGACTATGCAAGACCGCGATATGGATTGACCATGGCGTCATCAGGCTCGCCGGTGGTATCGAAGAGGTGGTACGGGCCTACGAGGGTGAGGACGCCGCCCGGCACGTGCGCGAAGTACTGGCCGAGACCCAGGCCGACAGACAGAACGTCCAGGGATGACTGAATCGGTCTTCGCCGTTGTGGTAACCCACCGGCGCCCCGACGAGCTGGCCAAGTCGCTGGATGTGCTGACCGCCCAGACCCGGTTACCGGACCACCTGATCGTGGTCGATAACGACGGTTGCGGCGACAGCCCGGTCCGCGAGCTTGTCGCGGGACAACCGATCGCCACCACGTATTTGGGGTCACGCCGAAACCTGGGCGGTGCCGGCGGTTTCGCGCTGGGCATGCTGCACGCGCTGGCACAGGGCGCCGATTGGGTGTGGCTGGCCGACGACGACGGGCACGCGCAAGATGCTAGGGTACTGGCAACCCTGCTGGCGTGCGCCGAGAAGTACAGCCTCGCCGAGGTGTCACCGATGGTGTGCAACATAGACGACCCGACGCGGCTGGCGTTTCCGTTGCGGCGTGGCCTGGTATGGCGCAGGCGCGCAAGTGAATTGCGCACCGAGGCGGGCCAAGAGCTGCTGCCTGGGATCGCATCACTGTTCAACGGCGCACTGTTTCGGGCATCCACCCTAGCGGCGATCGGCGTGCCTGACCTGCGGCTGTTCATCCGCGGCGACGAGGTGGAGATGCACCGCCGGCTGATCCGGTCCGGTCTACCGTTCGGAACCTGTCTGGACGCGGCCTACCTGCACCCCTGCGGATCAGACGAATTCAAGCCGATCCTTTGTGGCCGCATGCACGCCCAATATCCCGACGATCCCGGGAAGCGGTTTTTCACCTACCGCAACCGTGGCTATGTATTGTCGCAACCCGGCCTGCGCAAACTATTGGCCCAGGAATGGCTGCGGTTCGGCTGGTTCTTCCTGGTGACCCGCCGCGACCCTAAAGGCCTGTGGGAGTGGATTCGGTTGCGCCGCCTGGGCCGTCGGGAGAAGTTTGGCAAGCCTGGAGGATCTGCATGACATTCATGGATGCTCAAGCTAGCTTCCAGACACAGTCGCGGACACTGGCCCGCGTCCGAGGCGATCTGGTCGACGGGTTCCGCCGCCACGAGCTGTGGCTGCACCTGGGCTGGCAGGACATCAAGCAGCGGTACCGCCGCTCGGTGCTGGGGCCGTTCTGGATCACCATCGCCACCGGAACGACCGCCGTCGCGATGGGCGGCCTGTATTCCAAGCTGTTTCGGCTCGAGCTGTCTGAGCACCTGCCCTACGTCACGCTCGGGCTGATCGTCTGGAACCTGATCAACGCCGCCATCCTGGACGGCGCAGAGGTTTTCGTCGCCAACGAAGGTCTGATCAAACAGCTGCCGGCACCGTTGAGCGTGCACGTCTATCGGTTGGTGTGGCGGCAGATGATCTTCTTCGCCCACAACATCGTCATCTACTTCGTCATCGCGATCATCTTTCCTAAGCCGTGGTCGTGGGCGGATCTGTCGTTTCTTCCGGCGCTGGCGCTCATTTTCCTCAATTGCGTTTGGGTGTCACTGTGTTTCGGCATCCTGGCGACCCGCTACCGCGACATCGGCCCGCTGCTGTTTTCCGTTGTGCAGTTGTTGTTCTTCATGACGCCGATCATCTGGAACGACGAGACCCTGCGTCGGCAGGGCGCGGGCCGCTGGTCGAGCATCGTCGAGCTCAACCCGCTGCTGCACTATCTGGACATCGTGCGGGCGCCACTGTTGGGCGCTCACCAGGAGCTGCGGCACTGGCTGGTGGTGCTGGTGTTGACCGTCGTCGGCTGGATGCTGGCGGCGTTCGCGATGCGGCAGTATCGCGCGCGGGTGCCCTACTGGGTGTAGGGACTATTCCGGCGGCTATAGCCGACCGGCTTCTTTCACGCGGCTTGCGCGTGACGGGCCGCCGTTGATCTCAAGATCGGCTGGCAACGGCCGCGTACCAGCGGCAGCATGGATTAGGTTCACCGTTTGCCGATGAGGCTCAGAGGGCGGGACGGATGGAAATACTTGTCACCGGGGGCGCGGGCTTCCAGGGAAGCCATCTGACCGAGTCACTGCTGGCCAATGGGCATTGGGTCACTGTCCTCGACAAGTCTTCGAGGAATGCGGTTCGTAACATGCAGGGATTTCGTTCGCATGACCGCGCCGCGTTCATATCCGGTTCGGTAACCGACGGCCAGACGATCGACCGCGCGGTGCGGGACCATCACGTCGTATTTCACCTGGCCGCGCATGTCAACGTGGACCAGTCCTTGGGCGACCCGGAGAGCTTTCTCGAAACCAATGTCATGGGAACCTACCGCGTCCTGGAAGCCGTCCGGCGCTACAGGAACCGCTTGATATACGTATCGACGTGCGAAGTCTACGGCGACGGACACAATCTCAAGGAAGGCGAACGACTTGACGAACACGCGGAGCTGAAGCCGAACAGTCCATATGGCGCTTCCAAGGCGGCGGCCGACCGCTTGTGCTACTCGTACTTTCGCTCCTACGGACTCGACGTCACGATCGTCCGTCCGTTCAACATCTTCGGCGTCCGCCAAAAGGCTGGGCGATTCGGCGCGCTGATTCCGCGGCTGGTCCGCCAGGGCATCAACGGTGAAGGCCTGACAATCTTCGGCGCAGGTAGCGCAACCCGGGATTACCTGTATGTCAGTGACATCGTGGGCGCGTACAACCTGGTATTACGAACTCCAACCCTGCGTGGTCAGGCCATCAATTTTGCCAGCGGGAAAGATACCCGGGTGAGGGACATCGTCGAGTATGTTGCGGACAAGTTCGGTGCCAGGATCGAGCACCGCGACGCTCGCCCCGGAGAGGTCCAGCGCTTTCCCGCTGACATTTCGCTTGCCAAAGCATCGGGTTCCAGCCGCAAGTCGAAATTTGGGACGGCATCGATCGCTATATCAATTGGGCCAAGGATCAGCCCCAATACCCATATGAGCAGGACGGGTTTAGCGGTTCCAGCGTTCTCTAATACACCCGTCGCCGCCATCGTCTGCCGGTAAAGTGGGCCGAAATGGCGCGGAACTACCAGCTGGAAGGATTACCTCCCATTCGATGGTGACCGTAGCACGCCGACCGGTGTGCCCGGTGACGCTGACACCGGGTGACCCGGCGCTAGCGTCGGTGCGCGACCTGGTCGACGCGTGGAGCGCGCATGATGCGCTGGCAGAGCTGGTCACGATGTTCGGCGGCGCGTTTCCGCAGACGGACCATCTGGAAGCGCGGCTGGCGAGCCTGGACAAGTTCAGCACGGCATGGGACTACCGGGCGCGCGCACGTGCAGCACGAGCGCTCCACGGCGAACCGGTGCGGTGCCAGGACTCCGGCGGTGGGGCGCGATGGCTGATCCCCCGCCTGGACTTGCCGGCCAAGAAGCGGGACGCGATCGTCGGGTTGGCGCAGCAGCTGGGGCTCACCTTGGAATCGACCCCGCAGGGAACAACCTTCGACCACGTTCTAGTCATCGGCACCGGACGTCATTCCAACCTGATCCGGGCCCGCTGGGCCCGGGAATTGGCAAAGGGTCGCCAGGTTGGTCACATCGTGCTCGCCGCCGCATCGCGTCGATTGCTGCCCTCCGAGGATGACGCGGTCGCGGTCTGTGCGCCGGGCGCACGCACCGAATTCGAGCTATTAGCGGCCGCGGCAAGGGACGCATTCGGCCTGGACGTCCACCCAGCGGTGCGGTATGTGCGCCAGCGGGACGACAACCCGCACCGGGACAGCATGGTGTGGCGCTTCGCCGCCGACACCAATGACCTAGGCGTTCCGATCACCCTGCTGGAGGCGCCATCGCCGGAGCCCGACAGCAGCCGCGCCACCTCGGCCGACACCTTCACGTTTACCGCACACACGCTGGGTATGCAGGACTCAACGTGTCTGTTGGTGACCGGGCAACCGTTCGTGCCCTACCAGAACTTCGACGCACTGCGAACTCTGGCGCTGCCCTTCGGGATACAGGTGGAGACAGTGGGCTTCGGCATCGACCGCTACGACGGGCTGGGTGAGTTGGACCAACAACACCCTGCCAAGCTGCTGCAGGAGGTCCGCTCGACGATCCGGGCGGCCCGAGCCCTGCTGGAACGGATCGAGGCCGGCGAGCGCATGGCTACCGATCCTCGGCGGTGATGGTGCATGGCGTGGCCGGCGGGTAGCTGCCCGATACGGCTCGCAACCGTCCCGGTGGCGGCCACGGCCGTAGTCCCATGTTGGCTAGGTACCGCACCGGATTGACATGCCCGTCCTGCGTGCGGACCTCGAAATGCAGATAACCATCTGCCGATTCGCCTTGCGCACCGATGGTGCCCAGTTGCGCTCCCGCGGCGATTCGATCACCAAGGACAAGGCGGCCCTCGTCCCCGGGCCGAAATACATAGACAACGTCGAGCTCGCAGCGTGCGATCGTCAGCGACACCAGGCCATCGACCTCGTCGATCGCGCTGACGGCCCCGGAAGCGACCGCGTAGACGGGTGTTCCCGGATCGGTGGCGAAGTCGACACCGGGATGGAAACCACCCGCGTGCGGACCGTACCCGCGGCCGATCGCGCGCGGCTCCCGGTCGATCGGCAGCCGCCCGCCCGGCTCGAGCGGATCGAAGTCGCCGCGGATGCGCCGCCGGTAGTCGGCTTTGAGCAGGTCGACCTCGTCGAGTGCGTAGCCAAACAACAAAGATCGGTCGTAGGCCACCCCGAAGTTGAACCGATAGTCCGGATCGAGCCGCAGATAGTGCTCCACCCTCAAGATCCGTTCCGCCAGCGTCGACCAGCCGCTATGCACCAGCCGAACCCCCGGAAGCTGTCCGATGCGACCGTGATCGGTGATGTTGGCCGGCCAATGCGGGTTGTGCATCAGCTTGCCGCCTGCCCGCAGACCCGGGTACCAGCGCCACAACGGTCCACGTAGCGCTTCGGCGGTTCCCATCACCGGAATCAGGTCGGGATACTCCGGATCATCCCAGCGTGACACCATCGGACACATCAGCGCCACGATGTCGTCCGGTGTGCGGGCTAACACCGCCCGAAGATCGATGTCGGTCTCGACCAACCAATCGGCATCGACCATCATCACCCAGTCCGGGCGGCAGAAGTCCGCCATCCGATACAGCAGTTCCAGCCCGGCGGACTCAGGAATCAGCCATGGCGTGGGCGGCAGATCTGGTCGGGCCCGCACCACGTTCGTCACCGCAGGATGGTTCGCCAGGATCTCGGCGGTGTCATCGGTGCTGCGGTCGTCGATCACGTAGATGTCGTCGCTGAACACGGCCAACGAGTCCAACGTTGCGGCTAGTGTCCGCCCGGCGTTGTGCGCACGCGTCATCGCCAGAATCCGCATGCCGCCTCTCTATCACCCCAGAACACAGGTCCAGTAGTTGGGTCTGTCCGCCAATCCAGCGGGAAGGGCGGGCGCCGCGGGCAGATCGTGGGCGGCCAGCAGCTGCGCGGTGGTGGTCCCCACCGAGCGCCATCCGTGGTTGTCCAGGTAGCCGGACACCTCGTGGCGGGGGCCGGCATAGTTGAGTGCCCAGATGTCCAGATGAAAGCCATGCTCTCGCCAGCCTCGGGTCGCGGTGCGGATCATCTCTTCCACCCGAGCGGAATCCCGATCCGCAGAACCGAGGAAGGCCTCGAGGGCCAGCCGGCTCCCGGGCGCGCTCAAGTCGGTGACGTGGTCCAGCAGACGATTCTGCGCGTCCGGGGGAAGGTATCCGAACAAACCCTCGGCGATCCACGCGGCCGGCTCGGCCGCATCGAAGCCGCCGCGGCGCAGCGCATCGGGCCAATCGTGACGCAGGTCGGCCGGCACCATCCGCAGATCCGCGGTCGGCTGGGCACCCAAGCCGGCGAGCGTTTGAGCCTTGAACTCGAGCACCCGAGGCTGATCGACCTCGAACACCGTCGTATCCGCCGGCCATGGCAGCCGGTACCCGCGTGCGTCGAGCCCCGACGCCAGGATCACCGCTTGCCGAACGCCGGCGGCGGCCGCGTCCAAGAAGAACTGATCGAAGTAGCGGGTGCGCACCACCAACTCGGTCGTCATTCGCTGCAAGCCCCAGGCCGCGTCGGGGTCGTCCACATCGGCAGCATCCAGTTCTCCGGTTGCCCATCGGGTGAGGAACTCGACACCCACGGCACGAACCAACGGTTCGGCGAACGGGTCGTCGATGAGGGGCTGGGCCGCCCTGGCCGCCCTGGCCCTTCCCGCGGCGACCAGCGTGGCGGTCGCGCCGACACCGGTGGCTAGGTCCCAGCTATCGTCGTCGGTACGCGCCACGGATCCATCTTCGGCCCGGTCCGGCCGCCAACGCTCCGCTGTCGACCCGAACAACCGGTTACAACTGCGTGACGAATATCGATGACGGCTGCACCTTAAGGGTGTAACACTGAAGCGCCACGAATCCGATTTATCGTCCTGTGGTGATCGGTGAAACGGCACCCACAGCACGCTATTAGGTAAACAGCTATCCGGGCGCAGGCGACAACGCAGTCACCGAAGCGCCGCGAAAGGTCGGCGGACGTGAGCGAGAAAGTCGAGTCAAAGGGGCTAGCGGATGCGGCACGCGATCACCTCGCGGCTGAGTTGGCCCGGCTGCGGCAGCGACGCGATCGGCTGGAGGTCGAGGTCAAGAACGACCGGGGCATGATCGGCGATCACGGCGACGCGGCCGAGGCGATACAACGTGCCGACGAACTGGCCATCCTCGGTGACCGGATCAATGAACTGGACCGGCGGCTGCGCACCGGGCCCACCCCCTGGAGCGGGTCGGAAACGCTGCCCGGCGGCACCGAGGTGACCTTGCGGTTCCCTGACGGTGAAGTCGTCACGATGCATGTAATCTCCGTCGTCGAAGAGACGCCGGTGGGCCGAGAAGCCGAAACCCTGACGGCGCGCAGCCCACTAGGTCAGGCCCTGGCCGGTCACCAACCCGGCGACACGGTGACCTACTCGACCCCGCAGGGTCCTAATCAGGTCCAGCTGCTTGCTGTCAAGCTGCCCTCATAATTCGCACACCGCACCAGGCTCGCCGCCCCCATTAGACTTCCCCCGATGATCCGATCGGAGTCTGGTGCCGCGCCGCCACGCCAACACCTGCACCTGTCGGCACAGGTAATGCGGTTCGTTGTCACCGGCGGCCTCGCTGGGATAGTTGACTTTGGCCTCTACGTCGTGCTGTACAAGGTGGCGGGCCTACAGGTCGACCTGTCCAAGGCCATCAGCTTCATCGTCGGCACCATCACCGCGTACCTGATCAACCGCCGGTGGACATTCCAGGCCGAGCCCAGCACGGCCCGATTCGTCGCGGTCATGCTCCTCTACGGAATCACCTTCGCCGTGCAGGTCGGACTCAACCACCTCTGCCTCGCACTCTTGCACTACCGGGCGTGGGCCATCCCCGTCGCGTTTGTGATCGCGCAGGGCACCGCCACGGTAATCAACTTCATCGTGCAGCGAGCCGTGATCTTCCGGATCCGCTGAGCCGGTCAGGGTCGAATCGGGCGGGTACCCTCTTTGACGATGTTGAGCGTGGGAGCTACCACTACCGCCACCCGGCTGACCGGGTGGGGCCGCACAGCGCCGTCGGTGGCGAATGTGCTTCGCACCCCAGATGCCGAGATGATCGTCAAGGCGGTGGCTCGGGTCGCCGAGTCGGGGGGCGGCCGGGGTGCTATCGCGCGCGGGCTGGGCCGCTCCTATGGGGACAACGCCCAAAACGGCGGTGGGTTGGTGATCGACATGACGCCGCTGAACACTATCCACTCCATTGACGCCGACACCAAGCTGGTCGACATCGACGCCGGGGTCAACCTCGACCAACTGATGAAAGCCGCCCTGCCGTTCGGGCTGTGGGTCCCGGTGCTGCCGGGAACCCGGCAGGTCACCGTCGGCGGGGCGATCGCCTGCGATATCCACGGCAAGAACCATCACAGCGCTGGCAGCTTCGGTAACCACGTGCGCAGCATGGACCTGCTGACCGCCGACGGCGAGATCCGTCATCTCACTCCGACCGGCGAGGACGCCGAACTGTTCTGGGCCACCGTCGGGGGCAACGGTCTCACCGGCATCATCATGCGGGCCACCATCGAGATGACGCCCACTTCGACGGCGTACTTCATCGCCGACGGCGACGTCACCGCCAGCCTCGACGAGACCATCGCCCTGCACAGCGACGGCAGCGAAGCGCGCTACACCTATTCCAGTGCCTGGTTCGACGCGATCAGCGCTCCCCCGAAGCTGGGCCGCGCGGCGGTATCGCGTGGCCGCCTGGCCACCGTCGAGCAATTGCCTGCGAAACTGCGGAGCGAACCTTTGAAATTCGATGCGCCACAGCTACTTACGTTGCCCGACGTGTTTCCCAACGGGCTGGCCAACAAATATACCTTCGGCCCGATCGGCGAACTGTGGTACCGCAAATCCGGCACCTATCGCGGCAAGGTCCAGAACCTCACGCAGTTCTACCATCCGCTGGACATGTTCGGCGAATGGAACCGCGCCTACGGCCCAGCGGGCTTCCTGCAATATCAGTTCGTGATCCCCACAGAGGCGGTTGATGAGTTCAAGAAGATCATCGGCGTTATTCAAGCCTCGGGTCACTACTCGTTTCTCAACGTGTTCAAGCTGTTCGGCCCCCGCAACCAGGCGCCGCTCAGCTTCCCCATCCCGGGCTGGAACATCTGCGTCGACTTCCCCATCAAGGACGGGCTGGGGAAGTTCGTCAGCGAACTCGACCGCCGGGTACTGGAATTCGGCGGCCGGCTCTACACCGCCAAAGACTCCCGTACCACCGCCGAAACCTTTCATGCCATGTATCCGCGCGTCGACGAATGGATCTCCGTGCGCCGCAAGGTCGATCCGCTGCGCGTATTCGCCTCCGACATGGCCCGACGCTTGGAGCTGCTGTAGATGGTTCTTGATGCCGTAGGAAACCCCCAGACGGTGCTGCTGCTCGGTGGCACCTCCGAGATCGGGCTCGCCATCTGCGAGCGCTACCTGCACAATTCGGCGGCCCGCATCGTGCTGGCCTGCCTGCCCGACGACCCACGGCGGGAGGACGCGGCCGCTGCGATGAAGCAGGCCGGCGCGCGGTCGGTGGAGCTGATCGACTTTGACGCCCTGGATACCGACAGCCACCCGAAGATGATCGAGGCGGCCTTCTCCGGCGGTGATGTGGACGTGGCTATCGTCGCGTTCGGCTTGCTCGGCGACGCCGAAGAGCTGTGGCAGAACCAGCGCAAGGCGGTGCAGATCGCCGAAATCAACTACACCGCAGCGGTTTCGGTGGGCGTGCTGCTGGCTGAGAAGATGCGCGCTCAGGGCTTCGGTCAGATCATCGCGATGAGCTCGGCCGCCGGTGAGCGGGTGCGACGGGCGAACTTCGTCTACGGCTCCACCAAGGCCGGTCTGGACGGGTTTTACCTGGGGTTGTCAGAAGCGCTGCGCGAGTACGGTGTTCGTGTGCTGGTGATCCGGCCCGGCCAGGTGCGTACCCGGATGAGCGCGCACCTCAAGGAAGCTCCATTGACCGTCGACAAGGAGTACGTCGCCAACCTCGCGGTGACCGCGTCCGCAAAAGGTAAGGAATTGGTTTGGGCGCCAGCAGCGTTCCGCTACGTCATGATGGTGTTGCGTCACATCCCGCGGAGCATCTTCCGCAAGCTGCCCATCTGAGTATGCCGAGCAGACGCAAAAGCCCCCAATTCGGGCACGAAATGGGGGCTTTTACGTCTGCTCGCGCCCGGGAGGTGCTGGTCGCTCTTGGCCAGCTGGCAGCGGCGGTGGTAGTGGCCGTCGGTGTCGCGGTGGTGTCCCTGCTCGCCATTGCGCGGGTGGAGTGGCCCGCCTTCCCGTCGTCCAACCAGCTGCATGCGCTGACCACCGTCGGCCAGGTCGGCTGCCTGGCCGGGCTGGTCGGCATCGGCTGGTTGTGGCGGCACGGTCGATTCCGGCGACTGGCCCGGCTGGGCGGGCTGGTTTTGGTATCCGCGTTTACCGTCGTGACGCTGGGCATGCCGCTGGGCGCCACCAAGCTGTATCTGTTCGGCATCTCTGTCGACCAGCAGTTCCGCACCGAATACCTCACCCGGCTCACCGACACCGCCGCCCTGCGCGACATGACCTACATCGGACTGCCACCGTTTTACCCACCGGGCTGGTTCTGGATCGGCGGACGCGCGGCGGCGCTGACCGGGACGCCGGCCTGGGAGATGTTCAAGCCGTGGGCGATCACCTCGATGGCCATTGCGGTGGCCGTCGCGCTGGTGCTGTGGTGGCGGATGATCCGCTTCGAATACGCCTTGCTGGTCACCGTCGCCACAGCGGCGGTGATGCTGGCCTACAGCTCGCCGGAGCCCTACGCCGCGATGATCACGGTGTTGTTGCCGCCGATGCTCGTACTGACCTGGTCGGGCCTGGGCGCGCGCGACCGTCAGGGCTGGGCCGCGGTGGTCGGTGCCGGCGTCTTCCTGGGCTTCGCGGCCACCTGGTACACCCTGTTGGTCGCCTACGGCGCGTTCACGGTGGTGCTGATGGCGCTGCTGCTGGCCGGGTCGCGGCTGCAATCCGGAATCAAGGCGGCGGTAGACCCGCTGTGCCGGCTTGCCGTCGTCGGCGCGATCGCGGCCGCCATCGGATCCACCACCTGGCTGCCCTACCTGCTGCGGGCGGCCCGCGACCCGGTCAGCGACACCGGCAGCGCCCAGCACTACCTACCCGCAGACGGCGCCGCACTGACCTTCCCCATGCTGCAGTTCTCCCTGCTGGGCGCGATCTGTCTGCTGGGCACGCTGTGGCTGGTGATGCGCGCGCGATCATCGGCGCCAGCCGGCGCCCTGGCCATCGGCGTGCTGGCCGTCTACCTGTGGTCCCTGCTGTCGATGCTGGCCACATTGGCGCGCACCACACTGCTGTCGTTTCGCCTGCAGCCGACGCTGAGCGTGCTGCTGGTGGCGGCCGGTGCGTTCGGCTTCGTCGAAGCGGTCCAAGCCCTTGGCAAACGGGGTCGCGGTGTCATTCCGATGGCCGCCGCCATCGGGTTGGCCGGCGCGATCGCGTTCAGCCAGGACATCCCCGACGTGTTGCGGCCGGACCTGACCATCGCCTACACCGACACCGACGGCTACGGCCAGCGCGGCGACCGGCGACCGCCCGGCTCCGAGAAGTACTACCCAGCCATCGATGCCGCCATCCGGCGCGTCACCGGCAAGCGCCGCGATCGGACCGTCGTGTTGACCGCCGACTACAGCTTCCTGTCGTACTACCCCTACTGGGGCTTTCAGGGGTTGACGCCGCACTACGCCAACCCGCTGGCACAGTTCGACAAGCGCGCCACACAGATCGACAGCTGGTCGGGACTCTCCACCGCCGACGAGTTCATCGCCGCGCTGGACAAGCTGCCCTGGCAGCCGCCGACCGTCTTCCTCATGCGCCACGGCGCACATAACAGCTACACCCTGCGGCTGGCCCAGGACGTCTACCCCAACCAGCCCAATGTTCGCCGCTACACGGTGGACCTACGGACCGCCCTCTTCGCCGACCCGCGTTTCGTCGTCGAGGACATTGGCCCGTTCGTGCTGGCCATCCGCAAGCCGCAGGAGAGCGCGTGATGGCTACCGAAGCCGCCCCACCCCGTATCGCCGTCCGGCTACCATCTACCTCCGTGCGCGACGCGGGAGCAAACTACCGGATCGCCCGGTACGTCGCTGTGGTGGCGGGTCTGCTAGGCGCTGTGCTGGCCATCGCCACCCCACTGCTGCCGGTCAACCAGACCACCGCGCAATTGAACTGGCCCCAAAACGGCACGTTCGCCAGTGTCGAGGCACCGCTGATTGGCTACGTGGCCACCGACTTGAACATCACCGTCCCCTGCCAGGCCGCCGCCGGACTGGCCGGATCGCAGAACACCGGCAAGACGGTGTTGTTGTCAACGGTGCCCAAGCAGGCGCCTAAGGCCGTCGATCGCGGGCTGCTGCTGCAACGGGCCAACGACGACCTGGTGCTTGTGGTGCGTAATGTCCCGTTGGTCACCGCCCCGCTGAGTCAGGTGCTCGGCCCGACCTGTCAGCGGTTGACATTCACCGCGCACGCCGATCGGGTCGCCGCCGAATTCGTCGGACTGGTGCAGGGACCCAATGCTGAGCACCCCGGTGCACCGCTGCGCGGTGAGCGCAGCGGCTACGACTTCCGCCCGCAGATCGTCGGGGTGTTCACCGACCTGGCCGGGCCGGCGCCACCGGGTCTGAGCTTCTCGGCGAGCGTGGATACCCGCTACAGCAGCAGCCCCACGCCGCTGAAGATGGCCGCCATGATCCTCGGGGTAGCGCTCACCGGCGCCGCCCTGGTGGCGCTGCACATCCTGGACACCGCCGACGGCATGCGGCACCGGCGGTTCCTGCCCGCGCGCTGGTGGTCGATCGGCGGTCTGGACACCCTGGTTATCGCCGTGCTGGTGTGGTGGCATTTCGTCGGGGCCAACACCTCCGACGACGGCTACATCCTGACCATGGCCCGGGTGTCCGAGCATGCGGGCTATATGGCCAACTACTACCGCTGGTTCGGCACACCCGAGGCGCCTTTCGGCTGGTACTACGACCTGCTGGCGCTGTGGGCTCATGTCAGCACGGCCAGTATCTGGATGCGCCTACCCACCCTGGCGATGGCGCTCACCTGCTGGTGGGTAATCAGCCGTGAGGTCATTCCCCGGCTGGGGCACGCCGTCAAGACGAGCCGGGCAGCGGCGTGGACGGCGGCGGGCATGTTTCTGGCTGTCTGGCTGCCGCTGGACGACGGCCTTCGGCCCGAGCCGATCATCGCCCTGGGCATCCTGCTGACCTGGTGCTCGGTGGAGCGGGCGGTGGCCACCAGCCGGCTGCTGCCGGTGGCAATCGCCTGCATCATCGGTGCCTTGACCCTGTTCTCCGGGCCGACGGGCATCGCCTCGATCGGTGCGCTGCTGGTCGCGATCGGGCCGCTACGGACCATCCTGCACCGGCGTTCCAGGCGGTTCGGCGTGCTACCACTGGTGGCGCCGATCCTGGCCGCGGCCACCGTCACCGCGATCCCGATCTTTCGTGATCAGACCTTCGCGGGCGAGATCCAGGCCAACCTCCTCAAGCGTGCCGTAGGGCCCAGCCTGAAGTGGTTCGACGAACACATCCGCTACGAGCGGCTGTTCATGGCCAGCCCCGACGGCTCGATCGCCCGCCGCTTCGCCGTGCTGGCCTTGGTGCTGGCGCTCGCGGTATCGGTGGCAATGTCGTTACGTAAGGGCCGCATTCCAGGTACCGCTGCTGGACCGAGCCGCCGCATCATCGGCATCACGATCATTTCCTTCCTCGCGATGATGTTCACCCCGACAAAGTGGACCCATCACTTCGGGGTGTTCGCGGGGTTGGCCGGGTCGCTGGGGGCGCTTGCCGCGGTCGCGGTGACGGGCGCTGCGATGCGCTCGCGGCGGAACCGGACCGTGTTCGCCGCCGTGGTGGTCTTCGTGTTGGCCCTGTCGTTCGCCAGTGTCAACGGCTGGTGGTACGTGTCCAACTTCGGTGTGCCATGGTCGAACTCGTTTCCGAAGTGGCGATGGTCGCTTACCACCGCACTCCTCGAGCTGACGGTGCTGGTGCTGCTGCTAGCGGCATGGTTCCACTTCGTCGCCAACGGTGACGGGCGCCGAACAGCCAGGCCAACCCGGTTTAGGGCACGACTAGCCGGAATTGTCCAGTCCCCGTTGGCAATTGCCACGTGGTTGCTGGTGCTTTTCGAGGTGGTATCGCTGACCCAGGCGATGATTTCCCAGTACCCGGCGTGGTCGGTTGGCCGGTCTAACCTACAGGCTTTGGCCGGCAAGACCTGCGGGCTGGCCGAAGACGTGCTGGTGGAGCTGGATCCCAACGCAGGCATGCTGGCGCCGGTGACCGCGCCGTTGGCCGACGCCCTGGGAGCCGGCCTGTCTGAAGCCTTCACACCCAACGGCATTCCCGCCGACGTCACCGCCGACCCGGTGATGGAACGTCCAGGGGATCGCAGTTTCCTCAACGACGACGGGCTGATCACCGGCAGCGAACCCGGCACCGAAGGGGGCACCACGGCCGCACCGGGAATCAACGGCTCCCGCGCCCGGCTGCCCTACAACCTGGACCCGGCCCGTACACCGGTGCTGGGCAGCTGGCGAGCCGGCGTGCAGGTGCCCGCCATGCTGCGGTCGGGCTGGTACCGGCTGCCCACCAACGAGCAGCGGGACAGGGCGCCGCTGCTGGTGGTGACGGCGGCCGGGCGATTCGACTCCCGCGAGGTCCGGTTGCAGTGGGCCACCGACGAGCAAGCGGCCGCCGGACACCACGGTGGGTCGATGGAATTCGCCGACGTCGGTGCCGCGCCGGCCTGGCGTAACCTGCGCGCACCACTGTCCGCCATCCCGAGCACCGCCACCCAGGTCCGGTTGGTCGCCGACGACCAGGATCTGGCGCCGCAGCACTGGATCGCCCTCACACCACCGCGGATTCCGCGGGTGCGCACGCTGCAGAACGTGGTGGGCGCAGCGGATCCGGTGTTCCTGGACTGGCTGGTGGGGCTGGCATTCCCCTGCCAACGCCCGTTCGGCCACCAATACGGCGTCGACGAGACACCCAAGTGGCGGATCCTGCCGGACCGGTTCGGCGCCGAAGCCAACTCACCGGTGATGGATCACAATGGCGGTGGCCCGCTGGGCATCACCGAGCTGCTGATGCGCGCAACCACGGTGGCCAGCTACCTCAAAGACGACTGGTTTAGGGACTGGGGCGCGTTACAGCGGTTGACGCCTTACTACCCCGACGCCCAGCCCGCTGATCTGAACCTAGGAACGGTGACTCGCAGCGGGCTGTGGAGTCCGGCGCCGTTGCGCCGCGGCTAGAAGTGCCGTGGCCACCGACTCGGCGACAACCTCCGCGGCCCCGCATCCTCACCGCCCTTAACCGCGTCGCCTACCATCGAGCCTCGTGCCCCACGACGGTAATGAGCGATCTCACCGGATCGCACGCCTAGCAGCCGTCGTCTCGGGAATCGCGGGTCTGCTGCTGTGCGGCATCGTTCCGCTGCTTCCGGTGAACCAAACCACCGCGACCATCTTCTGGCCGCAGGGCAGCACCGCCGACGGCAACATCACCCAGATCACCGCCCCTCTGGTATCCGGGGCGCCACGCGCGCTGGACATCTCGATCCCCTGCTCGGCCATCGCCACGCTGCCCGCCAACGGCGGCCTGGTGCTGTCCACACTGCCGGCCGGTGGCGTGGATACCGGTAAGGCCGGGCTGTTCGTCCGCGCCAACCAGGACACGGTCGTCGTGGCGTTCCGCGACTCGGTGGCCGCGGTGGCGGCCCGCTCCACGATCGCAGCGGGAGGCTGTAGCGCGCTGCATATCTGGGCCGATACCGGCGGCGCGGGCGCTGATTTTATGGGTATACCCGGCGGCGCCGGGACCCTGCCGCCGGAGAAGAAGCCACAGGTTGGCGGCATCTTCACCGACCTGAAGGTCGGAGCGCAGCCCGGGCTGTCGGCCCGCGTCGACATCGACACTCGGTTTATCACGACGCCCGGCGCGCTCAAGAAGGCCATGATGCTCCTCGGCGTGCTGGCGGTCCTGGTAGCCATGGTGGGGCTGGCCGCGCTGGACCGGCTCAGCAGGGGCCGCACCCTGCGCGACTGGCTGACCCGATATCGCCCGCGGGTGCGGGTCGGATTCGCCAGCCGGCTCGCTGACGCAGCGGTGATCGCGACCTTGTTGCTCTGGCATGTCATCGGCGCCACCTCGTCCGATGACGGCTACCTTCTGACCGTCGCCCGGGTCGCCCCGAAGGCCGGCTATGTAGCCAACTACTACCGGTATTTCGGCACGACGGAGGCGCCGTTCGACTGGTATACATCGGTGCTTGCCCAGCTGGCGGCGGTGAGCACCGCCGGCGTCTGGATGCGCCTGCCCGCCACCCTGGCCGGAATCGCCTGCTGGCTGATCGTCAGCCGTTTCGTGCTGCGGCGGCTGGGACCGGGCCCGGGCGGGCTGGCGTCCAACCGGGTCGCTGTGTTCACCGCTGGTGCGGTGTTCCTGTCCGCCTGGCTGCCGTTCAACAACGGCCTGCGTCCCGAGCCGCTGATCGCGCTGGGTGTGCTGGTCACGTGGGTGTTGGTGGAACGGTCGATCGCGCTCGGACGGCTGGCCCCGGCCGCGGTAGCCATCATCGTGGCGACGCTTACCGCGACGCTGGCACCGCAGGGGTTGATCGCGCTGGCCCCGCTGCTGACTGGTGCGCGCGCCATCGCCCAGAGGATCCGGCGCCGCCGGGCGACCGATGGACTGCTGGCGCCGCTGGCGGTGCTGGCCGCGGCGTTGTCGCTGATCACCGTGGTGGTGTTTCGGGACCAGACGCTGGCCACGGTGGCCGAATCGGCACGCATCAAGTACAAGGTCGGCCCGACCATCGCCTGGTACCAGGACTTCCTGCGCTACTACTTCCTTACCGTGGAGAGCAACGTTGAGGGGTCGATGTCCCGCCGGTTCGCGGTGCTGGTGTTGCTGTTCTGCCTGTTCGGGGTGCTGTTCGTGCTGCTGCGGCGCGGCCGGGTGGCGGGGCTGGCCAGCGGCCCGGCCTGGCGACTGATCGGCACTACGGCGGTCGGCCTGCTGCTGCTCACGTTCACGCCAACCAAGTGGGCCGTGCAGTTCGGCGCATTCGCCGGGCTGGCCGGGGTGTTGGGTGCGGTCACCGCGTTCACCTTTGCCCGCATCGGTCTACATAGTCGACGCAACCTCACGCTGTACGTGACCGCGTTGCTGTTCGTGCTGGCGTGGGCAACCTCGGGCATCAACGGGTGGTTCTACGTCGGCAACTACGGGGTGCCGTGGTATGACATCCAGCCCGTCATCGCCAGCCACCCGGTGACGTCGATGTTTCTGACGCTGTCGATCCTCACCGGATTGCTGGCAGCCTGGTATCACTTCCGGATGGACTACGCCGGGCACACCGAAGTCAAAGACAACCGGCGCAACCGCATCTTGGCCTCTACGCCACTGCTGGTGGTCGCGGTGATCATGGTCGCAGGCGAAGTCGGCTCGATGGCCAAGGCCGCGGTGTTCCGTTACCCGCTTTACACCACCGCCAAGGCCAACCTGACCGCGCTCAGCACCGGGCTGTCCAGCTGTGCGATGGCCGACGACGTGCTGGCCGAGCCCGACCCCAATGCCGGCATGCTGCAACCGGTTCCGGGCCAGGCGTTCGGACCGGACGGACCGCTGGGCGGTATCAGTCCCGTCGGCTTCAAACCCGAGGGCGTGGGCGAGGACCTCAAGTCCGACCCGGTGGTCTCCAAACCCGGGCTGGTCAACTCCGATGCGTCGCCCAACAAACCCAACGCCGCCATCACCGACTCCGCGGGCACCGCCGGAGGGAAGGGCCCGGTCGGGATCAACGGGTCGCACGCGGCGCTGCCGTTCGGATTGGACCCGGCACGTACCCCGGTGATGGGCAGCTACGGGGAGAACAACCTGGCCGCCACGGCCACCTCGGCCTGGTACCAGTTACCGCCCCGCAGCCCGGACCGGCCGCTGGTGGTGGTTTCCGCGGCCGGCGCCATCTGGTCCTACAAGGAGGACGGCGATTTCATCTACGGCCAGTCCCTGAAACTGCAGTGGGGCGTCACCGGCCCGGACGGCCGCATCCAGCCACTGGGGCAGGTATTTTCGATCGACATCGGACCGCAACCCGCGTGGCGCAATCTGCGGTTTCCGCTGGCCTGGGCGCCGCCGGAGGCCGACGTGGCGCGCATTGTCGCCTATGACCCGAACCTGAGCCCTGAGCAATGGTTCGCCTTCACCCCGCCCCGGGTTCCGGTGCTGGAATCTCTGCAGCGGTTGATCGGGTCAGCGACACCGGTGTTGATGGACATCGCGACCGCAGCCAACTTCCCCTGCCAGCGACCGTTTTCCGAGCATCTCGGCATTGCCGAGCTTCCGCAGTACCGGATCCTGCCGGACCACAAGCAGACGGCGGCGTCGTCGAACCTATGGCAGTCCAGCTCGACCGGCGGTCCGTTCCTGTTCACCCAGGCGCTGCTGCGCACCTCGACGATCGCCACGTACCTGCGTGGGGACTGGTATCGCGACTGGGGATCGGTGGAGCAGTACCACCGGCTGGTGCCGGCCGATCAGGCTCCAGACGCCGTTGTCGAGGAGGGCGTGATCACTGTGCCCGGCTGGGGTCGGCCAGGACCGATCAGGGCGCTGCCATGACACAGTGCGCGAGCAGACGCAAAAGCACCCCAAATCGGGCGATTTTGGGGGCTTTTGCGTCTGCTCGCGGGACGCGCTGGGTGGCCACCATCGCCGGGCTGATTGGCTTTGTGTTGTCGGTGGCGACGCCGCTGCTGCCCGTCGTGCAGACCACCGCGATGCTCGACTGGCCACAGCGGGGGCAACTGGGCAGCGTGACCGCCCCGCTGATCTCGCTGACGCCGGTCGACTTTACCGCCACCGTGCCGTGCGACGTGGTGCGCGCCATGCCACCCGCGGGCGGGGTGGTGCTGGGCACCGCACCCAAGCAAGGCAAGGACGCCAATTTGCAGGCGTTGTTCGTCGTCGTCAGCGCCCAGCGCGTGGACGTCACCGACCGCAACGTGGTGATCTTGTCCGTGCCGCGCGAGCAGGTGACGTCCCCGCAGTGTCAACGCATCGAGGTCACCTCTACCCACGCCGGCACCTTCGCCAACTTCGTCGGGCTCAAGGACCCGTCGGGCGCGCCGCTGCGCAGCGGCTTCCCCGACCCCAACCTGCGCCCGCAGATTGTCGGGGTGTTCACCGACCTGACCGGGCCCGCGCCGCCCGGGCTGGCGGTCTCGGCGACCATCGACACCCGGTTCTCCACCCGGCCGACCACGCTGAAACTGCTGGCGATCATCGGGGCGATCGTGGCCACCGTCGTCGCACTGATCGCGTTGTGGCGCCTGGACCAGTTGGACGGGCGGGGCTCAATTGCCCAGCTCCTCCTCAGGCCGTTCCGGCCTGCATCGTCGCCGGGCGGCATGCGCCGGCTGATTCCGGCAAGCTGGCGCACCTTCACCCTGACCGACGCCGTGGTGATATTCGGCTTCCTGCTCTGGCATGTCATCGGCGCGAATTCGTCGGACGACGGCTACATCCTGGGCATGGCCCGAGTCGCCGACCACGCCGGCTACATGTCCAACTATTTCCGCTGGTTCGGCAGCCCGGAGGATCCCTTCGGCTGGTATTACAACCTGCTGGCGCTGATGACCCATGTCAGCGACGCCAGTCTGTGGATGCGCCTGCCAGACCTGGCCGCCGGGCTAGTGTGCTGGCTGCTGCTGTCGCGTGAGGTGCTGCCCCGCCTCGGGCCGGCGGTGGCGGCCAGCAAACCCGCCTACTGGGCGGCGGCCATGGTCTTGCTGACCGCGTGGATGCCGTTCAACAACGGCCTGCGGCCGGAGGGCATCATCGCGCTCGGCTCGCTGGTCACCTATGTGCTGATCGAGCGGTCCATGCGGTACAGCCGGCTCACACCGGCGGCGCTGGCCGTCGTTACCGCCGCATTCACACTGGGTGTGCAGCCCACCGGCCTGATCGCGGTGGCCGCGCTGGTGGCCGGCGGCCGCCCGATGCTGCGGATCTTGGTGCGCCGTCATCGCCTGGTCGGCACGTTGCCGTTGGTGTCGCCGATGCTGGCCGCCGGCACCGTCATCCTGACCGTGGTGTTCGCCGACCAGACCCTGTCAACGGTGTTGGAAGCCACCAGGGTTCGCGCCAAAATCGGGCCGAGCCAGGCGTGGTATACCGAGAACCTGCGTTACTACTACCTCATCCTGCCCACCGTCGACGGTTCGCTGTCGCGGCGCTTCGGCTTTTTGATCACCGCGCTATGCCTGTTCACCGCGGTGTTCATCATGTTGCGGCGCAAGCGAATTCCCAGCGTGGCCCGCGGACCGGCGTGGCGGCTGATGGGCGTCATCTTCGGCACCATGTTCTTCCTGATGTTCACGCCCACCAAGTGGGTGCACCACTTCGGGCTGTTCGCCGCCGTAGGGGCGGCGATGGCCGCGCTGACGACGGTGTTGGTATCCCCATCGGTGCTGCGCTGGTCGCGCAACCGGATGGCGTTCCTGGCGGCGTTATTCTTCCTGCTGGCGTTGTGTTGGGCCACCACCAACGGCTGGTGGTATGTCTCCAGCTACGGTGTGCCGTTCAACAGCGCGATGCCGAAGATCGACGGGATCACAGTCAGCACAATCTTTTTCGCCCTGTTTGCGATCGCCGCCGGCTATGCGGCCTGGCTGCACTTCGCGCCCCGCGGCGCCGGCGAAGGGCGGCTGATCCGCGCGCTGACGACAGCCCCGGTACCGATCGTGGCCGGTTTCATGGCGGCGGTGTTCGTCGCGTCCATGGTGGCCGGGATCGTGCGACAGTACCCGACCTACTCCAACGGCTGGTCCAACGTGCGGGCGTTTGTCGGCGGCTGCGGACTGGCCGACGACGTACTCGTCGAGCCTGATACCAATGCGGGTTTCATGAAGCCGCTGGACGGCGATTCGGGTTCTTGGGGCCCCTTGGGCCCGCTGGGTGGAGTCAACCCGGTCGGCTTCACGCCCAACGGCGTACCGGAACACACGGTGGCCGAGGCGATCGTGATGAAACCCAACCAGCCCGGCACCGACTACGACTGGGATGCGCCGACCAAGCTGACGAGTCCTGGCATCAATGGTTCTACGGTGCCGCTGCCCTATGGGCTCGATCCCGCCCGGGTACCGTTGGCAGGCACCTACACCACCGGCGCACAGCAACAGAGCACACTCGTCTCGGCGTGGTATCTCCTGCCTAAGCCGGACGACGGGCATCCGCTGGTCGTGGTGACCGCCGCGGGCAAGATCGCCGGCAACAGCGTGCTGCACGGGTACACCCCCGGGCAGACTGTGGTGCTCGAATACGCCATGCCGGGACCCGGAGCGCTGGTACCCGCCGGGCGGATGGTGCCCGACGACCTATACGGAGAGCAGCCCAAGGCGTGGCGCAACCTGCGCTTCGCCCGAGCAAAGATGCCCGCCGATGCCGTCGCGGTCCGGGTGGTGGCCGAGGATCTGTCGCTGACACCGGAGGACTGGATCGCGGTGACCCCGCCGCGGGTACCGGACCTGCGCTCACTGCAGGAATATGTGGGCTCGACGCAGCCGGTGCTGCTGGACTGGGCGGTCGGTTTGGCCTTCCCGTGCCAGCAGCCGATGCTGCACGCCAATGGCATCGCCGAAATCCCGAAGTTCCGCATCACACCGGACTACTCGGCTAAGAAGCTGGACACCGACACGTGGGAAGACGGCACTAACGGCGGCCTGCTCGGGATCACCGACCTGTTGCTGCGGGCCCACGTCATGGCCACCTACCTGTCCCGCGACTGGGCCCGCGATTGGGGTTCCCTGCGCAAGTTCGACACCCTGGTCGATGCCCCTCCCGCCCAGCTCGAGTTGGGCACCGCGACCCGCAGCGGCCTGTGGTCACCGGGCAAGATCCGAATTGGTCCATAGCGTCAGGCTCCGCAGTCGATAGCGGCACGATGTTCGTCATTAGACGGCCCCATCAGTTAGGCCTCCTATGCTGCTCGGTATGCACCAGGCCGGCCATGTTGGCACACACGAACGGCGCGCAGCCGCAACGAGGCGGTCCGCCCTGACTGCGGCAGGGTTAGCCGTCGTCGGCGCAGGGGTGTTGGGCGCGTCGGCGTGCAGTCCACAAAAGTCTCCTCAGCCATCATCACCCCGGTTGCCCGACAATGCGCTGATCACGCTCGGGGTGGCCGCCGGCCCGCCGCCTACGCCCAGCAGAGTAGGAATCTCGTCGGTGCTGAAAATTGGCCGCGATCTGTACGTGATCGATTGCGGCCTGGGCTCGCTGAACGCATTCACCAACGCGGGCCTGCAATTCGACGATCTCAAAGCCATGTTTATCACCCACTTGCACACCGACCACATCGTCGACTACTACAACTTCTTTCTCTCCGGTGGCTTCCTTGCCCCACCCGGTCGAGCGCCGGTCCTGGTCTATGGTCCGGGCCCAGCTGGGGGTTTGCCGCCAAGTGAAGTCGGCAACCCGAATCCAGCCACCGTCAACCCCGCCAACCCGACACCGGGCCTTGCCGCGGCCACCGAAGCGCTGCATCGAGCGTTCGCTTACACCAGCAACATCTTCATCCGCGACTACGGCATTGACAACGTTGCGGACCTGGTTAAAGTCACGGAGATCGGGCTACCACCAGGATCGGACTACCGCAACAGAGCGCCAAAGATGAGCCCGTTCTCGGTCGCATCGGACGACAACGTTTCCGTCACCGCAACGCTGGTCTCCCACTACGACGTCTACCCAGCGTTCGGATTCCGCTTCGATCTGAAGAAATCGGGTGTGTCCGTTACCTTCTCGGGTGACACCACTAAGTCCGACAACCTGATTACCCTCGCTCAAGGCACTGACATTCTGGTCCACGAGGCGGTGTTCAGCCTCGATACGGCTTACTTTGGCAACGCTTTCCCCCCGAACTATCTGGTGAACTCACACACCTCCGCAGAGCAGGTGGGGGAGGTGGCCGCAGCGGCCAAGCCCAAACAATTGATCCTGAGCCACTACGCCCCTGACGACCTACCCGACTCGCAGTGGCTCGACAAGATCAAGAAGAATTACTCGGGCATGACCACCATCGCGCGGGACGGCCAGGTCTTCGCCCTCTGATCCGTTAGCGGTAGCGCCCCGTTCGACGATAGCTGCCTAGAGCTAGACATATATAAAACCTATGCAATAGGGTCGCGGCATGCCCGAGTACGACCTAGAGGCCGTGGACAAGCTGCCCTTCTCGACCCCTGAAAAGGCGCAGCGCTACCAAACGGAAAACTATCGCGGGGCCATGGGCCTCAACTGGTACCTCACGGATCCGACCCTGCAGTTCATCATGGCCTATTACCTACGACCCGATGAATTGGCGTTCGCAGAACCCCATCTGACCCGCATTGGTGAGCTGACGGGCGGGCCAGTGACGCGTTGGGCCGAGGAAACCGACCGCAACCCCCCGCGGCTCGAACGCTACGACCGGTGGGGGCATGACATCAGCCGGGTAGTGCTGCCGGAATCGTTCATCCAATCCAAGCGCGCCGTCATCGAGGCGCGACAAGCCGTGCGCGACGACGCGGCACGGGCCGGCGTCAAGCCGTCGCTGGCACTCTTCGCCGCCGACTATCTGCTCAACCAGGCCGATATCGGTATGGCTTGCGCGCTCGCCACTGGCGGCAACATGGTCCGGTCGCTGGTGACTGCCTACGCGCCACCCGATGTGCGCGAATTCGTCCTAGGCAAACTCAATTCCGGCGAGTGGGACGGCGAGGCCGCGCAGCTGCTGACGGAGCGTGCGGGCGGCTCCGATCTGGGAGCTCTGGAGACGACGGCCACCCGCAGCGGCGACGTGTGGCTGCTGAACGGCTTCAAGTGGTTTGCGTCCAACTGCGCCGGGGAGGCGTTCGTGGTGTTGGCCAAGCCCGAGGGGGCGCCTGACTCGACTCGAGGTGTGGCCACCTTCCTCGTGCTACGGACGCGCCGTGACGGTTCCCGCAACGGCGTGCGTATCCGTCGGCTGAAGGACAAGCTCGGCACCCGCTCTGTCGCCTCCGGTGAAATCGAGTTCGTCGACGCCGAAGCCTTTCTGTTGTCCGGCGAACCGAGCGCTGACGCGGGCCCGTCCGACGGCAAGGGACTCACCCGCATGATGGAGCTGACCAACAGATTGCGGTTGGGCACCGCCTCGTTCGCCCTCGGCAACGCGCGCCGCGCGCTGGTCGAATCGCTGTGCTACGCCGGGCAGCGGCGGGCATTCGGTGGGGCGCTCATCGACAAGCCGCTGATGCGCCGCAAGCTGGCCGAAATGGTCGTTGATGTGGAAGCCGCGCTGGCGATGGTGTTCGACGGCTTCGGAGCGGCGAACCACCGCCAGCCCAGATGCCTGCCGCAACGTATCGCGGTGCCGGTCACCAAGCTTAAGACTTGCCGGCTCGGGATCACCGTGGCATCGGATGCGATCGAGATCCACGGCGGCAATGGCTACATCGAGACCTGGCCGGTGGCCCGGTTGCTGCGTGACGCGCAAGTCAACACGATCTGGGAGGGCCCCGACAACATCCTGTGTCTGGATGTGCGGCGCGGGATCGAGCAGACGCGCGCTCACGAGACACTGTTGGCGCGGCTGCGCGATGCGGTGTCGGTGTCCGACGATGACGACACCACGCGGCTGGTCTCGCGCCGCATTGAGGACCTCGACGCGGCGATCACCGCTTGGACCAAACTCGACAGGCAGCTGGCCGAGGCGCGGCTGTTCCCGCTGGCCCAATTCATGGGCGACGTCTACGCCGGCGCGTTGCTCACCGAGCAGGCCGCCTGGGAACGGGCAACCCGCGGCACCGACCGCAAGGCACTCGTCGCCCGCCTGTACGCGCGCCGGTATCTCGCCGACCAAGGCCCGCTGCGCGGTATCGACGCAGATTGCGATGAGGCGCTGCAGCGTTTCGACGAACTCGTGGCGGGCGCGTTCACTGCCGAGCAGACGTAAAAGCCCCCAATTCGTGGCTCTTCTGACACTTCCGTGGGTGAGTTTGTGTCCTGAGTAGGCGCACGTCGTTGTGGCTTAAGGTTTCTGGCTTGTCAAGGATCAGAAACACAAGGAGCCGACAACGACGTGCGCAATGTGAGGCTATTTCGTGCGCTGCTGGGTGTCGACAAGCGCACCGTGATTGAGGACATCGAATTCGAGGAGGATGACGCCGGAGACGGTGCGCGGGTGATCGCCCGGGTGCGGCCACGAAGTGCAGTGTTGCGCCGCTGTGGTCGCTGCGGTCGCAAGGCGTCCTGGTATGACCGCGGTGCGGGCCTGCGCCAATGGCGCAGTCTGGATTGGGGCACCGTCGAGGTGTTCTTGGAGGCCGAGGCGCCGCGGGTGAACTGCCCCACCCATGGGCCGACGGTGGTGGCGGTGGCGTGGGCGCGTCATCATGCCGGGCACACGTATGCTTTCGATGACACGGTGGCCTGGCTGGCGGTGGCGTGTTCGAAGACCGCGGTGTGCGAGTTGATGCGGATCGCCTGGCGCACCGTCGGGGCGATCGTGGCCCGGGTCTGGGCCGACACCGAAAAGCGCATTGACCGGTTCGCGAACTTGCGCCGCATCGGTATCGATGAGATCTCCTACAAGCGCCACCACCGGTACCTGACGGTGGTCGTCGATCACGACAGCGGCCGGTTGGTGTGGGCCGCCCCGGGCCGCCCCGAGCCACCCTGGGCTTGTTCTTCGATGCCCTGGGCGCTGAGCGGGCCGCCCAGATTACTCACGTTTCGGCCGATGCCGCGGACTGGATCGCTGACGTGGTCACCGAGCGCTGCCCGGATGCGATTCAATGCGCCGATCCGTTTCATGTGGTGGCCTGGGCCACCGAGGCGCTCGACGTCGAGCGGCGCCGAGCCTGGAACGACGCACGGGCGATCGCGCGCACCGAACCCAAGTGGGGCCGGGGCCGGCCCGGTAAGAACGCCGCACCACGTCCGGGCCGCGAGCGGGCACGGCGGCTCAAGGGCGCCCGCTACGCGCTGTGGAAGAACCCCGAGGACCTCACCGAACGCCAAAGCGCCAAACTGGCCTGGATCGCCAAGACCGATCCCCGTCTGTATCGCGCCTACCTGCTCAAAGAGAGCCTGCGGCATGTGTTTTCGGTCAAGGGCGAGGAAGGTAAACAGGCCCTGGACCGGTGGATCTCCTGGGCCCAGCGTTGTCGCATCCCGGTATTCGTCGAGCTTGCCGCCCGCATCAAACGCCACCGGGTGGCCATCGACGCCGCCCTCGACCACGGCCTATCCCAAGGCCTGATCGAATCCACCAACACCAAGATCCGCCTACTGACCCGGATCGCGTTCGGATTCCGCTCACCACAAGCCCTCATCGCCCTAGCCATGCTCGCCCTCGCCGGCCACCGCCCCACCCTGCCAGGCCGACACAACCACCCACAGATCAGTCAGTAGAGCCCGAAATGGGGGCTTTTACGTCTGCTCGCGCTACCCAGCTAGACCGGGATCAGGCCGTGCTTGCGGCCCACCCGCCACCACAGCTGCTTGTCCCGCAGCAGGTGCATCGACTTGCGCAACAGCAGCCGGGTCTCATGCGGGTCGATGACGGCATCGATGAACCCGCGCTCGGCGGCGATCCACGGGATCGCCATGTTGAGGTTGTAATTCTCGACGAAGCTCTTCCGGATCGCTTGCGCCTCCGGCGCATTCGGGTCCGGGAAACGCTTCATCAGCAACTGCGCGGCCCCGTCGGCGCCGATCACCGCGATGCGCGCGGTGGGCCAGGCGAAGTTCAGGTCGGCGGTCAGCTGCTTGGACCCCATCACCGCGTAGGCACCGCCGTAGGACTTGCGGATGGTGATCGTCACCTTCGGCACATCAGCCTCGACCACCGCGTACAAGAACCTCCCACCGCGCTTGATGATCCCGTTCTTTTCCTGTTCCACCCCGGGCAAAAACCCCGGTGTGTCCACGACGAACACCAGCGGGATGTCGAACGCGTCGCTAAACCGGATGAACCGTGCGGCCTTGTCGGACGCCTCGTTGTCGATCGCCCCCGACATGTGCATGGGCTGGTTGGCCACCACACCAACGGTCCGCCCGTCCACCCGCGCGTAGCCGGTGATGATCGCCTGCCCGGCCTGGGCAGCGACGTCGAGGAAGTCGCCGTCGTCGAAGATCCGCAGCAGGACCTCGTGCATGTCGTAGGCCATGTTGTCCGAGTCCGGCACGATCGAGTCGAGTTCCAGATCGTGGCCGGTGATTTCGGGTTCCAGCCCGGGGTTGACGACCGGCGGTTTGTCGAAGCAGTTGGACGGCAGAAACGACAGAAAGTCCCGCACGTACTGGTATGCGGCGGCCTCGGACTCCACCACCTGATGGATGTTGCCGTAGCTCGCCTGGTGGTCGGCGCCCCCCAGCTCGTCGAGGCTGACGTCCTCACCGGTGACGTCCTTGATGACGTCGGGGCCGGTGACGAACATGTAACCCTGGTCGCGCACCGCCACCACCAGATCGGTCTGGATCGGCGAATACACCGCTCCCCCAGCGCATTTGCCCAAAATGATGGAGATCTGCGGCACCAGCCCACTGAGCAGTTCGTGGCGGCGCCCCAGCTCGGCGTACCAGGCCAGCGAGGTGACGGCGTCTTGGATGCGGGCGCCGCCGGAGTCGTTGATGCCGACGATCGGGCAGCCGACCATCGCGCACCACTCCATCAGCCGGGCCACCTTGCGGCCAAACATCTCCCCGACGGTGCCGCCGAACACGGTTTGGTCGTGCGAGAACACGCCGACCGGCCGGCCGTTGATGAGGCCATGTCCGGTGACCACGCCGTCCCCGTAGAGCGCGTTGGGGTCACCGGGGGTGCGGCACAGCGCTCCGATCTCCATGAAGCTACCCGGATCGACCAGCTCGTAGATGCGGGCGCGGGCACTCGGGATGCCCTTCTTGTCGCGCTTGGCGGCGGCCTTCTCACCGCCGGGTTCCTTGGCCAACTCCAGGCGTTCGCGCAGCTCCGCCAGCTTCTCGGCGGTGGTGTGCAGAACCGGCTCGGTGACGGTCACTGCTTGCCTACCTCACTTGTTCGATCGGCCTCGATCTGCCCCAACGCGCGGCTCATGTGTTCGCCCACCTTGGCGATGATCGGCTCGTCGATGGCCTGAATGTGCTCGCCACCGATCGGCACCACCTCGAGGTCGGAAACGTACTCGCCCCACCCGCCGTCCGGCTGGCGCACGGCGTAGCGGGGCTCGAACATGATCGCGTCGTCATGGTAGCGATCGGCCATGTAGAGGGTGACATGCCCGTCGTACGGCTGGATCTGGGCGGTGTCGATCGCCCGGTTGTCCAGATACGACGTGCGTTGGTGTTCGATGATCCCGGCCGGGATCTGCACACCGGACTGGCTGACGGCGTCCAGCACGAACCGGACCTGGCCCTCGTCGTCGAGCTCCTCGAGCTGCTCGTACGGGATCGCCGGGATGGTCACGTTGAACGTCTTCTCGGCGAAGGCGGCGTAGCGGTCCCAGCGCTTGCGGATCTCCTCCTTGGTCTGCGGGATCTCCTCACCGGCGCGCACCGCGTCGATCAGCCCGACGAACCGCACGTCCTTGCCCAGCCGCCGCAAACCGATCGCGCACGCGTAGGCCAGCACACCGCCCAGCGACCAACCCACCAGGACATAGGGCCCGTCGCCCTGCATCTCGATCAGCTTCGGCACGTACTGCTGTGCACGCTCTTCGATCGACCCCTCGACCCGTTCGAAGCCATACATTGGGGTGTCCGCCGGCAGCCGGCCCAGCAGCGGCTCGTACACCACCGTCGAGCCGCCGGCCGGATGAAACACGAACACCGGCACCTTCCCGCCTGCTTCGGGCCGCGCCCGCAGGGTGCGGACGAACCCATCGATCTGCCCGGCCTCCAAATACGTGCGCACCTTGTCGGCCAGCGCCTCGATGTTCGACGACGTCAGCACGTCCTCGGCGGTGATCGGGCCTTCGGCGCGCTCGGAAAGCCGCTGCGCAATCTTGGCCGCGGCCTCGTCGTCCAGCCTGGGCAGCTCGTTGAAGATGCCGCCCGGGGACTTGCCGGTGACGATCGCCCAGGTGGCGAAGGTGACCCGCTCGGCAGCGTCCCGCGGCGGCACGTCGACGTTGAGCGCGGGCCCTGTCGGGTTTGGCTGCTCGCCGTTTTGCGGCGACGGGAGCGCAACCCCGGCTTCCGAGTCGACCGGCTCGGTCTTGCCCACCTTGCCATGCAGCAATTCGGCCTGGGCCCGCGCGATCTCCTCAGCGGTCTGGGTTTTCTGGTGCTCGTGCAGCTGCTGCACCTCGTCGCGGTGCTCGACCGCGTATTCGATCAGCTTCTCCACGTTGTAGAGGTTGGCGTCGCGCACCGCGGTCAGCTGGATCGGTGGCAGGTCGAAGTCGTACTCGACGCGGTTTTTGATGCGCACCGCCATCAGCGAGTCCAGGCCAAGCTCGATCAGCGGCACCTCCCACGGCAGGTCCTCGGGCTCATAGCCCATCGCAGACCCGACAATCAGGCCCAGCCGCTCGGCGATGGTCTCACCGGAATCAGGCGACCATCGGGTCATGCCGGACGGCATGTAACGGGTGGTCAGGCTGTCCGAAAGCGTCTCGGCGTCCGCGTCTTCGGCGGGCGTTTCCGGCGCGACAGGCGCCCCGTCCGCAACCGCGATCGCCGTCGCCGCACCCACCGCGGTGGGCAACACCGATTCGGACCCCGCTCGGGACACCAGGGCGTCGTAGACCAGCGTGAAGGACTCGTCGATGCGGGCGTGCACCTGCACCGAGGCGCCGCCGGGGTGACGGGTCATCGTCGTCACCAGCCGGGCGCCGTCGCCGGGCACCGCGCGCTGCTCGGCGGCGGTCAGTTGCGCGTCCGGAAGCACGTGGGCGGCGGCGGCCCTGACCAACGCGGCCAAGTCCACATTGCCGTCCCGCGGCGCGTACTCCCAGACGTGCCGCCCATCCGGCAGGGCGACATGGGTGCCCGGCATGTACGTCGAGCCGTCGCCGGAGAAGTGCGCGGGCAGCCAGTGCTCCTTGCGCTTGAACCGGGTCGGCGGAATGTTCGCGTAATCCTGCGGCCCACTGGCGCGGCTAAACAGCGTGCGTATGTCCAGGTCGTGGCCGTACACATACAGCTGCGCCATGGTCGAGACCATCGAGGAGACCTCGTCTTGCTTGCGGGCCAGCGTCGGGATCAACTGGGCGTCATGCAGCCCGGCATCGGCGGTGGTCAGGGCGACCTGCATCAGCGCCACCGGATTGGGTGCCAGCTCCAGGAAGGTGGTGTGCCCGCTGTCGACGGCGTTGCGGATGCCGTGGGTGAAGTAGACGGAATGCCGCAGCCCCTTCTTCCAGTATTCGACGTCGTGGATGGGTTCGCCGCCGGGTTTGATGTAGCGGCCCTCGTGCACCGTCGAGAAGATCCCACACGTCGGGCTCGTCGGCTTGATGCCTTGCAGCTCCGCGGTGAGCTCGCCCAGCAGCGGGTCCATCTGCGAGGTGTGGCTGGCGCCCTTGGTCGCGAATTTGCGGGCGAACTTGCCCTCGGCCTCGGCGCGGGCAAGGATCGCGTCCACCTGCTCGGGGGGGCCGCCGATGACCGTCTGGGTGGGCGCGGCGTAGACACACACCTCCAGATCGGGGAAGTCGGAGAACACTTCTCTGATTTCGTCGGCGGAGTATTCCACCAGCGCCATCAACCGGATGTACTCGCCGAACAGCATCGCCTCACCCTCGCCCATCAGGTGCGAGCGCGAGCAGATCGCCCGGGTGGCATCCCGCAGCGACAGCCCGCCGGCGAAGTAGGCCGACGCGGCCTCACCCAGCGACTGGCCGATGACCGCGGCCGGTTTGGCGCCGTGATGGCGCAGCAGCTCACCCAGCGCGATCTGGATCGCGAAGATGGTGACCTGGGTGGTCTCGATGCCGTAGTCCTGCGCGTCGTCCAGGATCAGCTCCAGCACCGAGTAGCCCAGCTCGTCTTGGACCAGGGCGTCGACCTTCTCGATCCACGCCGCGAACACCTCGTTGCGCAGGTACAGGCTCTTGCCCATCTTGCGATGCTGGGCGCCGAATCCGGCGAGCACCCAGACCGGGCCGGTGGTCACCGGCCCGTCGACGCTGAACACGTTCGGCGCCTGCTTGCCCGCGGCGACCGCGCGCAGGCCCTTGATGGCCTCGTCGTGGTCGTGGGCCAACACCACCGCGCGGGAACGGCCGTGGTTGCGCCGCGACAACGACCTGCCGATCGATTCCAGCGAGGAGGCCTGGCCTTCCGGGCTTTGCATCCAGTCCGCCAACTCGGCGGCCGCCGCCTTCTTGCGGGACGTCAGAAACGCCGACACCGCCAACGGGACCAATGGTGCCGTAACCTCTTGGGCCGCAAGCTCTTCCAACGCGGCTTCCTTGAGCCGCAGCGCCTCCTCGGTGACTCCGGGCAGTTCGGGCTCCGGCTCTTCGGCGACCGCCGAGTCGGTGATGATGTTGCCGAACTCGTCGAACCGCAGCGCGTGGCCTGCCAACGTGGGCGCCTCGGCGGGTTCGGCGGCCGCCTTGGGTTCCGGCTCGGGTTCCGGTTCCTTTTCCACCACGTCACGCGGCAGGACCTCGCGCACCACCACGTGCGCGTTGGCGCCGCCGAAGCCGAAGCTGGACACCCCGGCCAGCGCGTAGCCGCCGTATCGCGGCCAGTCGGTGGGCGTGGTGATCATCTTCAACCGCATCGCGTCGAAGTCGATGTAGGGGCTGGGGCCGGCGAAGTTGATCGACGGCGGCAGTTTGTCGTGCTGCAGCGCCAGCACCACCTTGGCCATGCTGGCCGCGCCGGCCGCCGATTCCAGGTGCCCGACGTTGGTTTTCACCGCACCCAGCAGCGCCGGCCGATCGGCCGGACGGCCCCTACCGACCACCCGGCCCAGCGCCTCGGCCTCGATTGGGTCGCCGAGGATGGTGCCGGTGCCGTGCGCCTCGATGTAGTCGACGGTGCGCGGATCGATGCCGGCGTCCTTGTAGGCCCGGCGCAGCACGTCGGCCTGCGCGTCCTGGTTGGGTGCGATCAGGCCGTTGGACCGGCCGTCGTGGTTGACCGCGCTGCCGGCGATCACGGCCAGGATCGCGTCGCCGTCGCGGCGGGCGTCGTCGACCCGCTTGAGCACCAGCATGCCGCCGCCTTCGGAGCGGGTGTAGCCGTCGGCGTCGGCTGAGAACGACTTGATCCGGCCGTCGGGCGCCAGCACCGCACCGATCTCGTCGAAACCCAGGGTGACCATCGGTGTGATCAACGCGTTCACCCCGCCGGCGACCACTACGTCGGCCTCGCCGTTGCGCAGCGCCTGCACCCCCTGGTGGATGGCCACCAGCGAACTCGAGCACGCGGTGTCAATGGTGACCGACGGTCCGTGGAAGTCGTAGAAGTAGGACACCCGGTTGGCGATGATCGAGCTGCTGGTGCCGGTGATCGCATACGGGTGCGCGACCGTCGGGTCCGACACCGCCAGGAAGCTGTAGTCGTTGGTGGAGCTGCCGATGTACACACCGACGGCCTGGCCGCGCAGGCTCGACGCCGGGATGCGGGCGTGCTCGAGCGCCTCCCAGGTCAGCTCCAGCGCCATCCGCTGCTGCGGGTCGATGTTGTCGGCTTCGGTCTTGGCCACCGCGAAGAACTCCGAATCGAAGCCCTTGATGTCCTTCAGGTAGCCGCCCCGGGTGCGGGCCCCGGCGACCCGCGCGGCCAGCCGCGGCTCTTCGAGGAATTCCGACCAGCGCCCGTCGGGCAGGTCGGTGATCCCGTCGCGGCCTTCCAGCAGCGCCTGCCAGGTCTGCTCGGGGGTGTTCATCTCGCCCGGGAAGCGGGTGGACAAGCCCACGATCGCGATGTCGACGCGCTCGGCCGGGCCGGTGCGCGACCAGTCTTCGGCGTCATCGCCCGCTAGGTCGGTCTCCGGCTCGCCCTCGATGATCCGGGTGGCCAGCGATTCGATGGTCGGATGCGCGAACGCCACCGCGACCGACAGCGTGACCCCGGTCAGGTCTTCTATGTCGGCGGCCATCGCGACGGCATCGCGCGACGACAGACCCAGCTCCACCATGGGCACCGATTCGTCGATCGAGTCCGGTGCCTTTCCGACGGCCTTACCCACCCAGTTGCGCAGCCACTGGCGCATCTCGGGGACCGTTAGCTCGGCCCTTTCGGCGGGGGCGTTCTCCTGGGATTCCGCTACGTCAGCCATGGGTCCTCAGTCCGAAGTGGCGAAGACCGTCGGGGAACCCACGCCACTGCGCAGGCTGCCGTCGAGGTAGGCCGCACGGCAGGCGCGGCGGCCGATCTTGCCGCTGGAGGTTCGCGGAATCGTGCCGGCCGACACCAGCAGGACGTCACGCACGGTCACCCCATGCCCGACGGCGATGGCCGCCCGGATGTCATCGACGATGGGCTGGTGGTCGAGCTTATGCGTGCCGGCCGCCCGTTCGCCGACGATCACCAGCTGCTCGGAGGTGTCCTCGGGGTCGAATTTCAGCCCGGCGTGCGAGTCGTCGAACACTGTCTGAGGAAGCTGGTTGGCCGGAACCGAGAAGGCCGCCACGTAGCCAACCCGCAACGCCTTGGTCGACTCCTGCGCCGTGCACTCGAGATCCTGTGGGTAGTGATTGCGGCCGTCGATGATGACGAGGTCCTTGATCCGGCCGGCTATGTAGAGGTGGTCCTTGAAGTAGGTGCCGTAGTCGCCGGTACGCACCCACAGCGCGTCGTCTGGGGCGCCCTCGGCGCGCGACTCGCTGATCCGCGATTTGAGGATGTTCTTGAAGGTCTGGGCGGACTCTTCTTCTTTGCCCCAATAACCGGTACCCAAGTTGTTGCCGTGCAGCCAGATCTCACCGATCTGTCCGTCCGGCAGTTCGCTGGCCGTGTCGGCGTCGACGATGACCGCCCATTCGCTGACCCCGACCTTGCCCGCAGAGACCTGGGCGACGGCGTTGGGTGCATCGGCGGCCACCTCAACGAACCGCTGGTTGTTCAGCTCGTCGCGGTCCACGTGGATCACGGTGGGCACCTCGTCCATCGGCGTGGTCGAGACGAACAGCGTGGCCTCCGCTAGCCCATAGGACGGCTTGACGGCGGTCTGCTTCAAACCGTACGGCGCAAATGCTTCGAAGAACTTGCGCATCGACGCCGGCGACACCGGCTCGCTGCCGTTGAGGATGCCCTTGACGTTGCTCAGGTCCAGCGGCGGCTCGTCGTCTCGAGGCACACCGCGCACCGCGGCGTGTTCGAATGCGAAGTTCGGCGCCGCAGAGAAGGTGCCACCGGTTTCTCCGGGCTTGCGGGCGAGCTCGCGGATCCAGCGACCGGGCCGCCGCACGAACGCCGCGGGCGTCATAAAGGTGAAGCTGTGGCCTAGCACCGACGCCAGCAGCACCGTGATCAGACCCATGTCGTGGAAGAACGGGAGCCAGCTGACCCCGCGGTCGCCTTCCTGTCCTTCCAGGGCATTGAGCACCTGCACCACATTGGTGGGCAGGTTCAGATGGGTGATCTGCACGCCGCTCGGTATGCGGGTGGAACCCGACGTGTACTGCAAGTACGCGACGGTTTCCTCGTTGGCCTCGGGCTGCTGCCAGGTGGCGGCGACTTCGGTGGGCACCGCGTCGACGGCAATGACGCGCGGGCGCTCCTTGGCCGATCGGGCCCGGATGAACTTGCGGACCCCTTCGGCGGAGTCGGTGGTGGTCAGGATCGTCGACGGGGCACAGTCGTCGAGCACCGCGTGTAACCGACCGACGTGCCCCGGCTCGGCCGGGTCGAACAACGGCACCGCAATGCGGCCGGAGTAGAGGGCGCCGAAGAAGGAGATGAGGTAGTCCAGGTTCTGCGGGCACAGGATGGCGACGCGGTCACCCGGCTGGGTGACTTGCTGCAGGCGGGCTCCCACCGCACGGTTGCGCGCGCTGAAGTCAGACCACAAGATGTCGCGCGCGACACCGTCTCGTTCGGTGGAAAAGTCCAGGAACCGGTAGGCCAGCTTGTCGCCACGAACCTTCGCCCACTTTTCGACGTGACGAACCAGGTTGGTGTTGGCTGGGAACCTGATCTTTCCATTCACGATGAACGGGTTGTGGTACGCCATCCCACTCTCTCCTGTCACAAACATCTCGGCCGGCTCTGCCGGCGGCCACCGGGTGTCGGCTCCGCCAACGGGTTACCCGCGCACATCAACCCCTACCGCGCTCACGTCGGCGAACGCAGTTTGCAGCCAGCTTTGACCCGACTGGGTCCTGCACATGCTCTTAGTTTTCTCTTAATGTTAAGGGCCGGTGCCTGACAGACCAAATCACAAGGTACCGCTGTTCGAGGCCGCCATCAGCGTACGCGGGGCGGTGTCGAGTCGCCCGGTTCATCGGTGGACCGCCGCCTAGCGTCCATCGTCCTCGGGGAAATATCACCTATGTTTGGGGTGGGGCGCATTTTCGATAAGTTGATGCGCCCAGTTCAACGTCCACTCGGTCGCCGGTTCTCCATCGGAATTCCAGAATTCGGGTGTCGCATACATAGCATGGACCGGCTGGCCGGCGCCGCCGGCCAGGGTGTTCAGCGTAGTCGGCAAGTTGGCGGGACTGAACGCCTGTGCCGGGGCCGCACAGATCAGGTCGCCCTGGGCGCAGATCTCGTTGGTCCGGCCGTCGAGCGCACCAAAACCGCCCGGCCGCGGGCCGGTCATAGTCAAACCAAGCCCGGACAACACTGGGACTTCGTGCAGGGTGATCTCGGCGCCTTCGCCGCGCGGGCTAGGCGGGACCTGATTACCCACCCCCTGCTGACGACGACCGTCGGCGATCAGCGTCACGCCTAGTACTAGGTCCTCGTCCACGGGTCCCCGGCCGTTGCCGATATCGCTAGCCACGTCGCCCGCGATCACCGCGCCCTGCGAAAACCCGATCAGCACATAGCTGGTCAACGGGCACCTGTTGTTCATATCGGTCATCGCTGCCACCATCGCGCGGGTGCCCTCTGCCCGGCTGTCGTTGTACGACATCTGATTATCCGTGGTCAGCGGATTGTGGAATTGGGCCGTGTAGGCAACTGTGTAGGTCTGCACCCGGGCGGGTGCGAATTGCTGGGCGATCGGCCCAGTTACCTTGAGCAGCAACGCCTTCGGAAACTGCACCGGATTCAGTGGGTTCTGCTGCGGCGATGACTCCCAGGTTCCGGGAACCGAGATCATCTGCACGTCGGGGCAGGACGCATCCTGGAAGGCCGGTCGGGGTTTGTGCGGATGTGCTGGGGTGGGCCCCGGTGGTAAAACTCCTGGCGGCACCGCGCTGGGCGGCGATTCGGCGCCGCGCAGCATGATCACCACGGCCACGATGACCAGCGCTACGACGGACGCCATCGCGCCCGCCGCTATCCAGGCAAGGATTCGGTGGCGCTTACGCCGAGAGTTCTTGGCCATGTTCTCCTGCTAACAGAGTCGGTAGCGCACGCGAAAGGGGTGCACCCGCGCCGCGCGATAGCGCGGCCATCCCGCCCGTTGCCGCACTCCCTCTACGGTACCGGCCCGCTACGCGGCTTCGCCCGAGTCGCGATGTCGTGCACGTCTGCCGCAAGGATCATCCGATAGCGGCCAGGCAGCTCGCATCGGCACCTGGCTTAGCGGATCGCACCGACGATATCGCCCGACATAGCGCCCAGCTGGGGCGCCCACGAGCCCCAGCCGTTGTCACCGCTGGCTGGGAAGTCGAAGTGTCCGTTGTGCCCGCCGACGCTGCGATACTGGTTGTAGAACATGCGGCTGTTACCCATCGCCTCGGCGGCTTGGCCGATCATGGCGGCGGGATCGCTGGCTCCCGGGTTGGTCGGGCTCCACACCCACACCCGGGTGTTGTTTTGCGCCAGCAGGCTGGCATGCACCCACGGGTCGTGCCACTTCCACCGACCCAGCTGTGGTGCTCCCCACATTCCGTTGGTGTCCACACCGCCGAATTGCTGCATGCCCGCCGCGATCGCACCGTTGGTGGTGGTGTTCGACGGGTACAAAAAGCCCGACATCGAGCCAGCGAAGCCGAAGCGGTCGGGGTGGAAGGCCGCCAGCGCCATCGCCCCGTAACCGCCCTGAGCGGCGCCAACGGCCGCATGGCCACCGGGGGCCAAGCCCCGGTTAGCGGCCAGCCAGTCGGGCAGCTCAGCGGACAAGAAGGTGTCCCACTGCTTGCTGCCATCCTGCTCCCAGTTGGTGTACATGCTGTACGCACCACCGGCCGGTGCCACCACCGAAATCCCCTTGCCCGCCAACGTGTTCATCGCGTTACCCGCGGTGACCCAGTTACTGACATCCGGGCCGGCGTTGAAGGCGTCCAGCAGATACACCGCGTGCGGCCCACCGGCTAGGAAGGCCACCGGGATGTCCCGGCCCATCGAGGGCGACGGCACCATCAGGTTCTCGTATGGGGCGGCCTTGGCGGTGGGTTCCGCGGCTACCGCGACACCGCCCAACCCGAATGACAGTGCGGCAATCCAGAGCGCCCGCAGCAGCGCCGACCGACCCTTCATGTGTCCACCTCCGTCGTGTAAGGCTGTGTGCACCCGGCGTCAGACCGCCCCGGCCAACCCCTAGCCCGTCAGGTAGCTAACCACACGGCCCGCGGCGGGAGCTAGGGACGGGATTTAGGAAACATCTAGCGGCGGCGACCACAAGGGTCACCGCCGCTAGATGTTGTGTCTGTTCGGAGCTAGGCGCCCTGGGGCGCGGGCCCGGTGTTGGGCGTGGCACCCAGTGCCCGTTGCAGGTCGGGCTTCATAGCGTTGAGCTGCGCGCCCCAGTACTCCCAGCTGTGCGTACCGCTGTCCGGGAAGTCGAACACGCCGTTGTGGCCGCCACCGGCGTTGTAGGCGTCTTGGAACTTGATGTTGCTGGTCCGCACGAAGCCCTCGAGGAACTTGGCCGGCAGGTTGTTGCCACCCAGATCCGACGGCTTGCCGTTGCCGCAGTACACCCAGACGCGGGTGTTGTTGGCGATCAGCTTCCCGACGTTCAACAGCGGGTCGTTGCGCTGCCACGCCGGGTCCTCCTTCGGGCCCCACATGTCGGAGGCCTTGTAGCCGCCAGCGTCACCCATCGCCAGGCCGATCAGGGTGGGACCCATCGCCTGGGAGGGGTCCAACAGGCCCGACATCGCTCCCGCGTAGACGAACTGCTGGGGGTGATAGATCGCCAGCGTCAGCGCCGAAGAAGCAGCCATCGAAAGACCGACGACGGCGCTTCCGGTGGGCTTGACGTGCCTGTTGGCCTGCAGCCACCCCGGCAGCTCGCTGGTCAGGAAGGTCTCCCACTTGTAAGTCTGGCAACCGGCCTTGCCGCAGGCGGGCTGGTACCAGTCGGAGTAGAAGCTTGACTGGCCACCCACCGGCATGACCACCGACAGGCCCGACTGGTCGTACCACTCGAACGCCGGGGTGTTGATGTCCCAGCCGCTGAAGTCGTCCTGCGCGCGCAGGCCGTCGAGCAGGTACAGGGCGGGCGAGTTGGCACCACCACTTTGGAATTGGACCTTGATGTCACGGCCCATCGACGGCGACGGCACCTGCAGGTACTCCACCGGCAAGCCCGGCCGGGAAAATGCCCCCGCGGTCGCCGTGCCACCGACGGCGCCGACCAGACCCGACACTAGGGCCGCGCCGACGGCCCCGACCACGAGTCGACGCGACATACCCGTGACGGCGCCACGAACCCTGTCAACAAGCTGCATTCTTGCTTCCCTCATCCTCATCTCAACGCATCCATGCATGTTTGGGCGCATCCTGAATTAGGTCAGACTGCAGGCGCTGGGCCCGGCAGTGCTCGTGTAGTCAACCACAACTTCGGGCGTCCACCCGCATCAAGCGCACCGCCGAAACCCTTATCCGGCGGTCGTTCACGGCCAATTCGGGACCGACGCGACGGCCTGAAGGTGGCATTTCCGCAGTGTCTGGGCATGTGTCGACCGCTAGTGCCGGCTCAATTGTGATCTTGCTGTCAGTATTGCCCCCGCGCTCATTGCCCCTCACTCCCGCGGTGGCGGGCCGGGCCCGTCGGGAACATCGAGCCCACACCGGACCAATTCATAGCGCGGAACGCGGTCGATGCGGTAACGGGTGAACTCGTAGGAATGCAACACGTTGGAGAGGAATCGGTGCAGGGTGATCGGGGCGCGCACAGAATTAAGCACCGCCCGAGTCGCGGGGCATTGCAGGGCCGCTTCGGCTTGCGTGACCCACTGCTGGTCGATGTAGCCGGGAATACCCGGGTACCACTTCACCCAGGGTCCGTCGGCGATCACCCAGTCCGGGAACAGATTCTTGTCATGGCCGATACGGGCATGCTTCAGCCGCTCGGTGTGCGCGGCCAATGGGTTTACCAGCCCGATTTGGTCGATCACCCGGACATCGAGCCCGACGTTCATGCCTAGCATGCCCATGTTGGTGAAAAACACTGCGTGCTGCGGTTTCGGCGCCGGCTTGCCACCCGGCGCGGTCCCCGACGAGGGCCGGATCATCGGCACCAGGTCCCACTGGTTGTAGTTGCCCGACGGCAATAGCAACGCCCCTTCCGGGGTGTTGTTGAGCGCTGTAAGCACGGCAGCCATTCGCGGGTAATCGAGGTAGTCCGCGGCGGTCAGCGGATGCGCGTGCCCGGTGGCCTGGGCGTAGAAGCGGCGCTCGTCGACGATGCCCGAATAGGTGACCCGGGTGGCGTCGTCACCCATGCCCGGCGAGTTTGCCGCCCACAGCGACCAACCCGCGATCCCCAGCCAGAGCCCGCTGAGCGCGCCGACTAGCCAGCGACCGGTCTCCCGCGAAAAGTCCTTACCGTCGGGCAGCAAAATAGGAATGACCCCCACCGGGGCCAGCAAACAAAACAGCGGCGCCAGCAACACCCGGCCGTGCATAAAGTCGCCGCCTTGCCGAATCCAGTACAGCGCCTGCAGCACGCCGCTGCCGACGATGAAAGCCACCACGGCCGGCGGACTTTGCACCGCCCGGGCCACCCGACCGTAGTCGGGTGCCAGCACGGGACGCAGGAACGACGGCCGGCGGCGCGCCGTCATCAACAGCAATCCCAGCGGCACCGACAGCACCAACGGCACCCACAGTGCGTACGGCCGGTTGAAGTTCGACACGTAGATCATGCCTTGCGACCACTTGTCGCCCGCGGCATCCTTGGCCAGCGCGGTACTCGGAACCAGCAGTCCGTAATAGCCCATCCGGAAGATCTGGTAGGCCACCGGCAAGAATCCGCCGGCCAGCACGATCAGCACGCGGCGACGCCAGGTCCGCGCGGCGATCAACATCATGATCAGCGCCAGCCCGCCGATCAGCGCGAATTCCGGCCGCACTAGCACGCTGCATCCGGCGACGAAGGCCAACGCGCCGAGGAACATCTGGCTGTCCGGGCGGGCCCGCAGCGGCTGTGACCAGCAGACCATCATCCACCACAACAGCCCCAGATAGGCCAACACCAGCCCGCTCTCCAGGCCGGAGGTGGCGAAGTCGCGGGCCGGTGGCACCGCGATATATACCAGCGCCCCGGCCGGAAGCATGATCGCCCGACGGCCCCGCAGGCTGGGTGCGTACAACCGGCCGGTCCCCAGCATGAGCAGCACCATTCCCAGCAGCGAAAGCACCATGGCCAGGGCCAACGCCACGTACTCCAGGCGCATCGGCCCGCCCACCCAGCCGCCCACATACAGCAGATACGTCCACGCTGTCGAGGTGTTCGCTTCGACTCGCTCGCCCTGGTTGAAGACCGGTCCGTTGCCGGCCAATAGGTTGCGTACCGTCCGCAGGACGATCAGTCCGTCGTCAGCGATCCAGCGACGTTGCCAGCTCCCCCAGCCGAACAGCACGGCGACCGCCGTCACCGACAGCCACAAGCTGACCCGGACCATGGGCTCATACGGAAACACCGGCCGACCGACCCGCCCGACCACCGGCCGGCGGGGCAGCACCCCGACTGGGAGGACGTTGAGCTTGAGGCTAGCCGAAGGCAACAGCGGCCCCAACCGTTGCTATCCACGCCAGCGCCAGCAGCTGCAATACCCGGTCACGCAGCGCGATATCTTCCGGCTCCCCGGCCAGGCCGCCATCGACGTCCACCGCGTAGCGCAGGATCGCGATGGTGAACGGAATCATCGACACCGCGAACCAGGACCCGCTGTAGCCGTCGCGCTCGAAAGCCCACAGCCCGTAGCACAAGACCACCGCGGTGGCCGACAACGTCCAGACGAACCGCAGATAGGTGCTGGTGTAGCTTTCCAGCGACTTGCGGATCGCAGCGCCGGTGCGTTCGGCCAGATGCAGCTCGGCGTAGCGCTTGCCGGCCACCATGAACAGCGAACCGAATGCCATGATCAGCAAAAACCACTTGGACAGCGGGATTTTGGTGGCCACGCCCCCGGCGATGGCGCGGATCAAATACGCCGACGACACGACGCAGATGTCCACCACCGCTTGATGCTTGAGACCAAAGCAATACGCCAACTGCATGGCGAGGTAGACGACCATTACCAGCGCCAGGTTCGGGGTCAGCATCCAGGCACCGGCCAGCGATGTCACTCCCAGTACCACCGCCACGGTGTACGCCAGCCACTCGGGCACCACGCCGGCGGCGATCGGCCGGAACCTTTTGGTGGGGTGCTCCCGGTCTGCCTCGACGTCGCGCACATCGTTGACGAGGTACACCGCCGAGGCGGCCAGGCTGAACACCACGAAGGCCATCGACACCTTGCTGAGCACCTCGACGTAGTCGTAGCGGACACCGCCGCCCAACGCGGCCAGCGGCGCGGCCAGCACCAGCACGTTTTTCACCCACTGGCGCGGGCGGATCGCCTTGACCACCCCGGCGACCAGGTTTGCCGGAGGTTGAGTCACCACATCTTCACTCATCCGAGCTCATCTCTTCCGGGCCCTTTGCCGGCCCCCGCCGACGCTGTCCACGATGGCCCCGACGGTGGCGCCCAGAGCAACACCCACGGCCACATCACTGGGGTAGTGGACCCCCAGCAGTATTCGCGACAGCGCCATCGGCGGCACCAGCACAACCGGTAGCGGCAGCCCGGTGGCTCTGCCCATGAGCAGGGCCGCGGCCGTGGTCGAGGTGGCGTGTGCCGACGGAAAGCTCAGTTGACTTGGCGTGTCCACGTTGACCGCGATGGCCGGATGATCCGGCCGCTGACGCCGCACCAGCCGCTTGATCAGCACGGCGATGGCATGGGCGACGAACGCGCCCGCCCCCGCCACAAGCCATTCCCGGCGGCGCCGTGGCAGGGCTATCGCGCCCAGCAGCGCCAGGATCAGCCAACCGATGCAGTGCTCGCCGAAGTGGGAGAGTCCGCGCGCAGTGGCCAGCATCCCCGGACGGTCGACCAGCGCCGACTGCACGGCCACCATCACGGCGACTTCGCCGCGTGGCGCCCGTTCAGCCATGCTCGGGCTCTTGGTTTGCCGCCGGCAGCAGCGCCGTCTCCCACTTCTGCTTGCTGGACAGCGTCGGCAACGCGTCGCGATAAATCCGGCGCATCTCCTCGAACCGTTTCAGCAACTGGCGCTGACGGCGCAACGACTGCCACAGCAACGCGAACATCTTGGCCCGGTCGCGCTGCCGGTAGACCACGCCGCATCCGTCGGCCGTGGTGACGGTGGCCCCGTCGACAGTGCACAGCAGGAACCAGCGCGCATCCTGGGTCGGAACGTTGAACTCCGGGCGACGGTGGTGTTGGGGGTTGGCGGCGGTCAGGTTGTGCATGATCCCGCGGGCCAGCCGGTAGCCGATGACCAACGGGTTCACCGGCGGCTTCATTGCCTTGTTCTTGTGCAACGGCGGCGGCAACTCACTGGCCGCCGGCAGCACCACCGCGTCCGGATAGCTCTTGCGGATGCGGTGCACTTGCGGCAGCGCCGATTCCAGGATCGAAAAGATGTGCTCGGGGCCGGCGAGAAAGTCGTCGATGGCCTTGTTCTGGATTGCCACCGTCGAATATTCCAGGCAGGCAAGGTGTTTCAGGGTTGCCTTGAGATGGCTGCGGACCAGGCCGATGACTTGCGCCTTTGGGCCGTCCCAGTGCATGGCGGCCACCACCAGCCGGTTGCGCAGATGGAAATAGGCCTGCCAGTCGATGGCGTCATCCTTATCGCTCCAGGCCATGTGCCAGATCGCCGCACCGGGCAGCGTGACGGTCGGATACCCGTGCTCGGCGGCCCGCAGGCCGTAATCGGCGTCGTCCCATTTGATGAACAACGGCAGCGGCTGTCCTAGCTCTTCGGCGACCTGGCGTGGGATCATGCACGTCCACCAGCCGTTGTAGTCGACATCGATACGCCGGTGCAGCAACTTGCTACGGGAGTTGTTGTCGTTCAACGGGTATTCGGCGAAGTCGTGGTCATACTCGGCATGCGGCGCGGCGGTCCACATGAATATCGACCGGTCTACGACTTCGCCCATGATGTGCAGGTGCGACGGCTCCTGCAGGTTGAGCATCTGACCACCCACCAGCATCGGCGCCTTGGCGAACCGGTGCATGGCCAGCACCCGCAGAATCGAGTCCGGCTCGAGGCGGATGTCGTCGTCCATGAATAGGATCTGCTGACAGTCGGTGTTTTTCAGTGCCTCATACATCACCCGGCTGTAGCCGCCGGAACCGCCCAGGTTGGGCTGGTCGTGGATGGAGAGCCGACTACCCAATCTCGCAGCCGCGGCGGGGAAATCCGGGTGGTCGCGCACCTTGCGCTCACCCTGATCAGGCACGATCACCGCCCCGATCACCTGGTCCACCAGCGGATCGGCGGTGAGTTCTCGCAGCGCGTTGACGCAGTCTGCGGGGCGGTTGAACGTCGGGATGCCGACCGCGATGTTGGCCGTCCCCGGAGCGGGGCTGGTGGCATACCAGCCACCACTGTGCAGGGTGACCGCGGTGTCGGTGGTGATGTCGAACCAGACCCACCCGCCGTCTTCGAAAGGCTGCAGCACCACTTCGGTCTCCACGGCGGCTGGCTGATCCTCGGTGCCGGTGAAGTCGTGGCCCTCAACGAAGATCCGGGCACCGGTGGCCTTGGTCCGGTAGACGTCTACCCGCCCGGCGCCGGTCACCTGCACGCGCAACACCACCGATTTGCACGTCGTCCAACGTCGCCAATAGCTAGCCGGGAAAGCGTTGAAGTAGGTGGCGAACGACACCTCGGACTCCGCGCCAATCTGTAGCGAGGTCCGGGTTGGCGCATGCGCGCGCCGGGCGTTGGTCGTTGACTCCTCGAGGTACAGCTTGCGCACGTCAAGGGGTTCACCTGGGCGCGGCAGGATGACCCGAGACAGCAGGCTCGCGGCGAGTTCACTCATGCGCCGTCCTGAAGCAGTGGGACGCCGTCGCGCAGATGCGGCGCGAGGACGTTGTCGTACATGTTCAAGGCGCTGGCAATGGCCATATGCATATCCAGATATTGGTAGGTGCCCAACCGGCCGCCGAACAGTACCTTCGATGACGCGGTCTCGGACTTCGCCCTGGCCCGATAGGTGGCCAACAGGGCGCGGTCAGCCTCGGTGTTGATCGGATAGTATGGCTCGTCGTCGTCCTCGGCGAACCGGGAGTATTCCCGCATGATCACCGTTTTGTCCGTTGGGTAGTCACGCTCGGGGTGGAAGTGGCGGAACTCGTGGATGCGCGTGTAGGGGACGTCGAGATCGTTGTAGTTCATCACCGCGGTGCCCTGAAAGTCCCCGATCGGTAGCACTTCCACCTCGAAGTCCAAGGTGCGCCAGCCCAATCGGCCTTCGGCGTAGTCGAAGTAGCGGTCCAGCGGGCCGGTGTAAACGACCGGGGCCGCCGGGCTGCCGGGGCGCAGCTGGCCGCGCACGTCGAACCAGTCGGTGTTCAGCCTGACCTCGATGCGGTGGTCAGCGGCCATGTTTTGCAACCACGCCGTGTACCCGTCGGTCGGCAAACCCTCGTAAGTATCGCTGAAATACCGGTTGTCGAAGGTGTAGCGCACGGGAAGCCGCGTGATGTTGGCGGCCGGAAGTTCTTTGGGGTCAGTCTGCCATTGCTTGGCCGTGTACCCCTTGACGAACGCTTCGTAGAGCGGCCGGCCGATCAGCGAGATGGCCTTCTCCTCGAGGTTCTGCGCGTCGGCGGTGTCGATCTCGGCGGCCTGCTCGGCGATCAGCTGGCGGGCTTGCTCGGGCGTGAAGTACTTGCCGAAGAACTGCGATACCAGGCCGAGCCCCATCGGAAACTGATATGCCTGCCCGTTGTGCATCGCGAAGACCCGGTGCCGGTAGTCGGTGAAGTCGGTGAACTGCCGCACGTAGTCCCACACTCTCTTATTAGAGGTATGAAACAGGTGCGCACCGTACTTGTGGACCTCGATGCCGGTCTGTGGCTCGGCTTCGGAATAGGCATTGCCCCCGATGTGCGGGCGCCGCTCGAGGACGAGCACGCGCTTGTCGAGTTGGGTGGCCACGCGCTCGGCAATCGTCAGGCCGAAGAATCCTGAGCCGACGACGAAAAGGTCAAAACGAGCGGTCATCGGTTGCATAGGGTAACCGACCTTGCTGGCAAAACCCGATTTGGCAGCTCGTGGCGGTCATGGCCCGAACGGGTTTCACCGCAGGTGCGCATGGCCGACCAGTGTGGTTGGCCGGAGGTCGTTTGGTCGCGATTGCCTCACGATTCGATATAACCACTCTAGTCACATCAACCACACTCGTACCATCGAGCGTGTGGGTTCATGCCATGCACTCGCGACCGCGGGAGCCGGCGAACCCGGCGCCACACATAATCCAGATTGAGGAGACTTCCGTGCCGAACCGACGCCGACGCAAGCTCTCGACAGCCATGAGCGCGGTCGCCGCCCTGGCAGTTGCAAGTCCTTGTGCATATTTTCTTGTCTACGAATCAACCGAAACGACCGAGCGGCCCGAGCACCATGAATTCAAGCAGGCGGCGGTGTTGACCGACCTGCCCGGCGAGCTGATGTCCGCGCTATCGCAGGGGTTGTCCCAGTTCGGGATCAACATACCGCCGGTGCCCAGCCTGACCGGGAGCGGCGATGCCAGCACGGGTCTAACCGGTCCTGGCCTGACTAGTCCGGGATTGACCAGCCCGGGATTGACCAGCCCGGGCCTCACCGACCCTGCCCTTACCAGTCCGGGCCTGACGCCAACCCTGCCCGGATCACTCGCCGCGCCCGGCACCACCCTGGCGCCAACGCCCGGCGTGGGGGCCAATCCGGCGCTCACCAACCCCGCGCTGACCAGCCCGACCGGGGCGACGCCGGGATTGACCAGCCCGACGGGTTTGGATCCCGCGCTGGGCGGCGCCAACGAAATCCCGATTACGACGCCGGTCGGATTGGATCCCGGGGCTGACGGCACCTATCCGATCCTCGGTGATCCAACACTGGGGACCATACCGAGCAGCCCCGCCACCACCTCCACCGGCGGCGGCGGTCTCGTCAACGACGTGATGCAGGTGGCCAACGAGTTGGGCGCCAGTCAGGCTATCGACCTGCTAAAAGGTGTGCTAATGCCGTCGATCATGCAGGCCGTCCAGAATGGCGGCGCGGCCGCGCCGGCAGCCAGCCCGCCGGTCCCGCCCATCCCCGCGGCCGCGGCGGTGCCACCGACGGACCCAATCACCGTGCCGGTCGCCTAAGCCCCGGGTCGGCCGAAAACGCACCCGCGGCCAAGGCGTCGGTCATTGCTTCGGCCCGTCACAATTACTCGCCTAAGGGTCGCTAGGTGTTCTCGAGAGTTTTATCGCACCGATTCCGTGTCGTCTCATTAATACCAATAGAAACACACGTAACATCAGCTGGTGCCGTCCCGCACCCGCGCGCCGACGACGCTGCTCACCGCGATGGCAGCGACCGTCGTCATCGTCGCGTGGATAGCGAATCGTCCACCCGCCAGCTCCCATGAACCATCGCCGACGCCCAACACCCAGCTCGCCGAGCAGCCACTGATCGGGCTCGGCGGCGGCGTCACGGTACGCGAACTCACCCAGGACACACCGTTTTCATTGGTGGCGTTGACTGGCGACCTGGCCGGTACCTCCGCTCGTGTGCGCGCCAAGCGCCCGGACGGTGACTGGGGGCCGTGGTATCAGACCGAGTATGAAACCGAACCACGCGATCCGGCGGGCACCGACGGGTCCGTGGAACTTGGAGGACTCAATCCGGGTCCCCGTAGCACCGATCCGGTGTTCGTGGGCACCACCACCACCGTGCAGGTCGCGGTGACTCGCCCGATCGACGCACCGATAACTCAACCGCCGGCGGGGCGGCCGCCCAACGACTTGCTCGACAGCGGTTTGGGATACCGTCCAGCCACCAAGGAACAGCCATTCGGGCAGAACATCTCCGCGATCCTGATCTCGCCGCCGCAAGCGCCGCCCGGAACGCAGTGGACGCCACCAACCGCAGTCACCATGGCAGGCCAGCCGCCGGCCATCATCAGCCGGGCGGAATGGGGCGCAGACGAGTCACTGCGATGCGAAACACCGGAGTACGACAGGGGGGTTCGTGCCGCGGTGGTCCACCACACCGCGGGGAGCAACGACTACTCTCCGCTGGAGTCCGCCGGCATAGTCAAAGCCATCTACACTTACCACAGCAAGACCCTGGGCTGGTGTGACATCGCGTACAACGCCCTCGTCGACAAGTACGGCCAGGTGTTCGAGGGTAGCGCCGGCGGCCTCACCAAGCCGGTCGAAGGGTTCCACACCGGCGGATTCAACCGCAACACCTGGGGGTTGCCATGATCGGCAACTTCGACGATGTGGCCCCCACGCCGATCCAGATCCGAACCGTCGGCCGGCTGCTCGGCTGGCGGCTGGGCATGGACGACGTCGATCCCAGGAGCATGGTGGATCTGCAGTCAGCGGGTAGCTCGTACACCACGTTTCCGGGTGGCGCCATAGCGCGATTGCCCGCCATCTTCACCCATCGCGACGTCGGCAACACCGACTGTCCGGGCAACGCCGCCTACGCTGTGGTGGACGAGATCCGGGACATCGCAGCACATTTCAACGACCCGCCGGAGGAGCTGATCAAGGCGCTGGAAGGCGGCGCGATCTATCAGCGCTGGCAGGCGTTGGGCGGCATGAACAGCGCGCTGGGTGCACCGACCTCGCCGGAGGCCGACGCCGCGGATGGGGCGCGGTATGCAACCTTCGCTAAGGGCGCCATGTATTGGTCGCCGGTGACCGACGCTCAGCCGATCACGGGGGCAATCTATGAGGCCTGGGCTTCGCAGAGCTACGAACGCGGCCCGCTGGGACTGCCGACCAGCGCGGAGATCCAGGAGCCGCTGCAGATCACGCAGAACTTTCAACACGGAACCTTGAACTTCGAGCGCCTCACCGGTAATGTCACCGAAGTCGTCGACGGGATCACGACGCCACTGGCGACGCGGCCCCCGAGCGGCCCGACGGTGCCGCCCGAACACTTCACGCTGCCAACGCATCCGATCACCTGAGTCGCGGGTGTGCACTATTCACATTATGTGTGTGCACTTTTCACATTCTGGCTTTTGCGGCGCGGAATCGCCGGCGCATAGACACCCTGTGCCATTAGGCTCCATTTGCCGGGCTGATCACCGGGTCGCCGCAGGCCAGTCGAGAGGAACAACGTGTCGTTCGTGGTCACAGTGCCGGAGGCCGTGGCGGCTGCGGCGGGGGATTTGGCGGCCATCGGCTCGACGCTTCGGGAAGCGACCGCTGCGGCGGCGGGCCCCACGACCGGGCTGGCGGCCGCGGCCGCCGACGACGTGTCGATCGCTGTCTCGCAGCTGTTCGGCAGGTACGGCCAGGAATTTCAAACCGTGAGCAACCAACTGGCCGCGTTTCATACCGAGTTCGTACGCACGTTGAACCGCGGCGCGGCGGCGTATCTCAACACCGAAAGCGCTAACGGCGGGCAGCTGTTCGGTCAGATCGAGGCGGGACAGCGCGCCGTTTCCGCGGCCGCGGCCGCCGCTCCGGGCGGCGCATACGGCCAACTCGTTGCCAACACGGCCACCAACCTGGAATCCCTCTACGGCGCATGGTCGGCCAACCCGTTCCCATTCCTCCGCCAGATCATCGCCAACCACCAGGTTTACTGGCAGCAGATCGCCGCGGCGCTCGCCAACGCCGTCCAGAACTTCCCCGCCCTGGTGGCGAATTTGCCAGCGGCCATCGACGCGGCCGTCCAGCAATTCCTGGCCTTCAACGCGGCGTACTACATCCAACAGATTATTAGCTCGCAGATCGGCTTCGCCCAGCTATTCGCCACGACGGTCGGTCAGGGGGTCACCAGCGTCATTGCCGGGTGGCCCAACCTTGCGGCGGAGCTTCAGCTAGCGTTTCAACAGCTTCTGGTGGGTGACTACAACGCCGCGGTGGCGAACCTGGGTAAGGCCATGACAAACCTTCTGGTCACCGGGTTCGACACCAGCGACGTGACGATCGGCACAATGGGCACCACCATTAGTGTCACCGCGAAACCCAAGCTGCTGGGCCCGCTGGGAGATCTGTTCACCATCATGACCATCCCGGCACAAGAGGCGCAGTACTTCACCAACCTGATGCCCCCCTCCATCCTGCGAGACATGTCGCAGAACTTCACCAACGTGCTCACGACGCTCTCCAACCCGAACATCCAGGCGGTCGCTTCGTTCGATATCGCAACCACCGCCGGGACTTTGAGCACCTTCTTCGGGGTGCCATTGGTGCTCACTTACGCCACATTGGGTGCGCCGTTCGCGTCACTGAACGCGATTGCGACGAGCGCGGAAACCATCGAGCAGGCCCTGTTGGCCGGCAACTACCTAGGGGCGGTGGGTGCGCTTATCGACGCCCCGGCCCACGCGTTAGACGGCTTCCTCAACAGCGCAACCGTGTTGGATACGCCGATCCTGGTGCCCACGGGGCTCCCGTCCCCTCTGCCCCCGACGGTCGGGATCACGCTGCACTTGCCTTTCGACGGGATTCTCGTGCCGCCGCATCCCGTCACCGCGACGATCAGCTTCCCGGGTGCTCCGGTTCCTATTCCCGGTTTCCCAACCACCGTAACCGTTTTCGGCACACCCTTCATGGGAATGGCTCCGCTGCTGATCAACTACATTCCCCAACAGCTCGCCCTGGCAATCAAACCGGCGGCTTAGCGCGGCGTGGCCCGTTGGTTGGTGTCGTAGGTTGCCATGCCAAGCTCCAACCATGCGGTTAGCAGCCGCTGATCTGCCGCCGCGGCCACAACCTCGTCGTCATCGAGTTGCTCGGCCGATGCGCAGTGCACCGCGTCGTAGCCACGCATGGGCCAGGTCAGCCGCGCGGGTCACGACCTGCTCATCCACCTCGATGGCGTCCATCTCGGACCACATCTGGTCACGGTTCGCCCGTCGCGAATCTGCGCGAGGGGCCGGCTCAGTCACGCACTCCCGAGCCACAAAGGCGCCGGGTCACGTGGGCCATGCTAGGACCACCAGCGCTCCAGCACCCGCGCGACGCCGTCCTCGCTATTGGGTGCAGTGACCTCGTCGGCGACGGCCAGCGCGTCGGGATGCGCGTTACCCATCGCCACACCCAAACCGGCCCGCAGCAGCATCGGCACGTCGTTGGGCATGTCGCCGAACGCCACCACCTCCGCGTCGGAAATTCCAAGCGGCCGGGCAATCTCGTCGACACCGGTGGCCTTGCTGATACCGAGCGGCACGATCTCCACCAGCCCGTTATTGGTCGAGTAGGTGATATCGCCCTCGAAACCGACATGCTTAGCCAGTTCGGCGGCCATGTCGGCACTGGCAGCACCGGCTTTACGGATCAGCAGTTTGATCGCCGGCGCGCTGAGCAGGTGGTCGATCGACACTTCGGTGTTGTCCGGATTCAGCCACGCATGCTCGTAGCCCGGCGAGCTGACGAACTGGGGGGTCGCCGTGTCGTGTGCGCGCTCGCCGATCCGCTCGACCGCCAGTCCCGCACCCGGTATGACGCGGGTCGCAACTTCGGCCAACGTTGCCAGGGCGTCGACGGGCAGGGTGCGCACCGACATCACCCGATCGGTCCCGGGGTCGTAGATGACGGCGCCGTTGGCGCACACCGCCATCGGCGCGAAGCCGAGGGCATCGACGATGGGTCGCACCCAGCGCGGCGGCCGGCCGGTGGCCAGGATGAAGTGCGTGCCGGCGTCTACCGCGGCATGCACCGCGTCGCGAGTGCGTTTGGTGACGGTTTCTCCGTCATCGAGCAGGGTTCCGTCGACGTCACACGCGACGAGCGCCGGCACAGTCGGTTTCAAAGTTGGCTGGCTTGTCAGTGCGGGCCGACTTGGCTGCGCCGTGATGAGGTCACGCCGTCGTATCCGCGCTTTTGCCGCCGCTTCGCCAATTCAGCGATTCTGAGCTGCCTGGACTCCTCCACCGTCGGCGCGCCGCCGCCCAGCCGCCGCGGCACCCAGTGCTCCCCCTTGGGATGTGGATACTCCTCCTGTACGCGGTAGAGAATCGCATTCATCGCTTGGCGCAGCACGGCATTGAGCTGCTCGGCATTGCCCTCCGGCCGCACCGGCGATCCGATCGCCGCGACGATCGGAATCTTGTTGCGGAACAGGTTCTTTGGATGATCCTTGGGCCAGATCCGGTGCGCGCCCCAGACGATCATGGGAATAATCGGCACCTGCGCCTCCAGCGCCATCCGGGCCGCTCCGGTCTTGAACTCGCGCAGTTCGAGGCTGCGGCTGATAGTCGCCTCCGGGTGTAACCCAACGAGTTCCCCGGCCCGCAACCGCTGCACTGCCACCGCGTACGCATCGGCCCCCACACTGCGATCCACCGGGATGAGCTGGGCATGCTTGATCACGTAGTTGACCGCCCGTACGTCTTGCATCTCGGCCTTGATCATGAACCGCAGCCGCCGCCGCCGATGGTGGGCGGCGATCGATGCCGGAACCCAGTCCACGTAGCTCGTGTGATTGAGTGCGATCAACGCGCCGCCACGTTCGGGGATGTTCTCCAGGCCTTCGAATGTGATCTTGTTTCCGTTGGCCGCGACGATCGACGGAACAAGAATCTCCATCATCCGGAAGAACGGCTCAGCCATGTATTCTCCTTCACCTCTTACCGCGATTCATGCGGTGTCCGGCTAGCGGCCCTTGCCGCCGCCTCGTCAGCCTCCATCCGTGCCGCCTCGGCCAGCGTTGGCGCGCCGCCGCCGAGTCGGCGGGGCACCCAGTACGCCCCAGCCGGATGCGGATACCGCTCCTGCGCTTGCCACAGCAGCGCGGTCATCGACTCACGCAGCGCCGCGTTGGTCTGTTCGATGCCTGCCGCGGCCCGCAGCGGCCGACCCACCTGTACCGTGACCGGCACCTTGGCGCGTCCTATCTGCCTGGGATGGTCCTTGGTCCAGATCCGCTGAGCACCCCAGACAACGACGGGCACAATCGGGACATCCGCTTCCGCGGCCATTCGGGCGGCCCCCGTCTTGAACCCTTTGAGCTCGAAGCTACGGCTGATGGTGGCCTCAGGGTAGACCCCGACCAGTTCCCCTTCGCGCAGCCGCTGCACCGCCACCGCATAGGCGCTACCGCCGGCGCCCCGGTCCACCGGAATGGTCCGGGTGTGCCTGATCAGGAAGTTGACCAACCGCACCCGTTGCATCTCGGCCTTGATCATGAACCTCATCCGGCGACGCCGACGATGCATGGCCAACGCGGCCGGCAGCCAATCGACATAGCTGGTGTGATTGATAGCGACCACGGCGCCGCCTTGGTCGGGCACATTCTCCTCGCCGACGTAGGTGATCCGGGTTCCGGTGGCCAGCACCAGCAACTGGGCCAGGATCTCTAAGACGCGATAGGTCGGCTCCGCCATCGGTCACTGCTCCGGCGCCCCGGCGGGATGGGCTCGCTGAGCGCGGCGCGCAGCCCTAACCGCCGCCTCCTGCGCGTCCAACCGGGCCGCCTCGGCAAGCGACGGGGCGCCGCCGCCCAGCCGGTGCGGCACCCAGAACTCGCCGGCCGGATGCGGTCCGTACAGTTCTTGGGCCCGCTCCAGCAAATGTTGCATCCGGGAGTGCAGCAGGCCGTTCAGTTCAGCGGTGGGCAGCGTCGGTTCGATCCGTTCACCGACGACAATCGTGACCGGCACCTTCGGGCGAAACAGCTTTTTGGGACGGTCCTTAGTCCAGATCCGCTGCGCACCCCAAACAATATGCGGAACGATCGGGACCCCGGCCTCGATCGCCATTCGGGCCGCCCCCGTCTTGAATTCCTTGATCTCGAAGCTGCGGCTGATGGTCGCCTCGGGGTACACGCCGACGAGTTCGCCGGCCTTCAGCATCCTGACGGCGGCGTCATAGGACGCGGACCCGTCCTGCCGATCCACCGGGATGTGGCGCAGGCTGCGCATAATGGGACCGGTGATCTTGTGATCGAACACCTCCTGCTTGGCCATGAACCGCACCTTGCGCCCGAGGCCCTGTTGGTAGGCGGGCAAACCCGCAAAGGTGAAGTCGAGGTAGCTGGTGTGGTTGATCGCGACGACGGCGCCGCCGCTGGTCGGTAGGTTATCCACACCCGTGACGGTGATCTTCAGACCCTGTATGCGCCAGGACAAGCGAGCAAGCCGAATGACGGTGCCGTATACCGGTTCCACAGCAGTTCAGCCTAGTGGTCCCGGCTGCAAGCCGCCCAAAGTGGCGAAAACCCAAATTGACGAAAGAGGTGAGCCGTGTCCTTCCCCTCATCGCCACCCGCGCTGCCCGCGATCGTTGCCCGGTTTGCCGTCGGCAGGCCGGTGCGCGCGGTGTGGGTCAACGAACTGGGCGGCGTCACCTTCCGGGTGGACTCCGGCATGGGCGCCGGCTGCGAGTTCATCAAGGTCGCCAGGAGGGGTACCGCCGACTTCGCTAATGAGGCGCGGCGGCTGCGCTGGGCCGCGCCGTACCTGGCGGTGCCGCGGGTACTGGGTGTCGGGGTCGACGGCGATTGGGCCTGGTTGCACACCGATGCGCTGCCCGGCTTGTCCGCGGTGCACCCGCGCTGGCGGGCGTCCCCGCAGGTCGCGGTCCCGGCGCTGGGTGCGGGGCTGCGCACCCTGCACGACAGCTTGCCGGTGCACTCATGTCCGTTCGACTGGTCGACGGCCAGCCGGCTGGCCAAGCTGGCCCCGGCGCGACGCGCGGAACTGGGTGACTCACCGCCGGTTGATCGGTTGGTCGTCTGTCACGGCGACGCGTGCTCACCCAACACCATCCTCGATGACACCGGCCGCTGTTGCGGACACGTCGACTTCGGCAATCTCGGTGTGGCCGATCGGTGGGCCGACCTCGCGGTCGCGACGCTGTCGTTGCAATGGAACTTTCCCGACTACCCGGGCCAGGTCAGAGATGACGAGTTCTTCGCCGCCTACGGTGTGGCGCCGGACCCGGCTCGCATCGACTACTACCGCCGGCTGTGGCAGGCCGAAGACGACAGCTCACGCTAAGCTCGAGGCTGCGCTTTGCGCTCGTAAGCTCTTCCGAAAGGTAGCTGTGCAGGTCACAAGCGTTGGTCACGCCGGCTTTCTGATCCAGACCCAGGCCGGCAGCATCCTGTGCGACCCTTGGGTCAATCCGGCCTACTTTGCGTCTTGGTTTCCGTTCCCCGACAACAGCGGGCTGGACTGGGGCGCTTTGGGTGAGTGCGATTATCTGTATGTCTCGCACCTACATAAGGACCACTTCGACGCGGAAAATCTACGAGCGCACGTCAACAAGGACGCCGTCGTGCTGCTGCCCGACTTTCCGGTACCCGACCTGCGAAATGAGTTGCAGAAGTTAGGATTTCATCGGTTCTTCGAAACCACCGACTCGGTCAAACACCGCCTGAGGGGACCCAACGGCGATCTCGACGTGATGATCATCGCACTGCGGGCCCCCGCCGACGGTCCGATCGGCGACTCGGCGCTAGTCGTTGCCGACGGCGAAACAACGGCTTTCAACATGAACGACGCCCGCCCGGTCGATTTGGACGTGCTGGCATCGGAGTTCGGTCACATCGACGTGCATATGCTGCAGTACTCGGGCGCGATCTGGTACCCGATGGTCTACGACATGCCGCCGCGCGCGAAGGATGCGTTCGGCGCCCAAAAGCGGCAACGGCAGATGGACCGTGCTCGCCAGTACATCGCGCAGGTGGGAGCGACGTGGGTGGTGCCGTCGGCGGGGCCGCCATGCTTTTTAGCCCCCGAGCTGCGCCACCTCAACGACGACGGTAGCGATCCGGCCAATATCTTCCCCGACCAGATGGTGTTCCTGGATCAGATGCGGGCGCACGGCCAGGACGGCGGGCTGCTGATGATCCCCGGCTCGACTGCGGATTTCACTGGTACAACCCTGAATTCATTGCGCCATCCACTGCCCGCCGAACAGGTCGAGGCCATCTTTACCACCGACAAAGCCGCATACATCGCTGACTATGCCGACCGGATGGCGCCGGTGCTCGCCGCGCAAAAGGCTGGCTGGGCCGCCGCCGCCGGCGAGCCACTGCTGCAGCCGCTGCGCACCCTGTTCGAGCCGATCATGCTGCAAAGCAACGAGATCTGCGACGGCATCGGATACCCGGTCGAGCTCGCCATCGGTCCCGAAACCATTGTTTTGGACTTTCCGAAAAGAGCTGTACGAGAACCGATTCCCGACGAGAGGTTCCGCTACGGGTTCGCGATCGCGCCGGAGCTGGTGCGCACGGTGCTGCGCGACAACGAACCCGACTGGGTCAACACCATCTTCTTATCCACCCGATTTCGGGCATGGCGGGTTGGTGGCTACAACGAATACCTTTACACGTTCTTCAAGTGTCTGACCGACGAACGCATCGCCTACGCCGACGGCTGGTTCGCCGAGGCCCACGATGACTCCTCATCGATCACCCTGAACGGTTGGGAGATCCAGCGCCGCTGCCCCCATCTCAAAGCCGACCTATCGAAATTCGGTGTGGTGGAAGGCAACACGCTCACTTGTAACCTGCACGGCTGGCAGTGGCGTCTGGACGACGGTCGCTGCCTCACCGCCCGGGGCCATCAACTACGCAGTTCACGGCCATGATGCAGTTCTACGACGACGGCGTTGTACAGCTGGATCGTGCTGCACTCACGCTGCGCCGCTATCATTTTCCTTCGGGCACGGCCAAGGTCATCCCACTGGACCAGATCCGCGGATATCAGGCTGAATCGCTGGGCTTTTTAATGGCCCGGTTCAATATCTGGGGCAGGCCAGACCTTCGCCGCTGGCTGCCACTGGACGTGTACCGGCCGCTGAAGTCGACGTTGGTCACCCTCGACGTACCGGGGATGCGGCCGAAACCAGCCTGCACGCCCACGCGCCCCAAAGAATTCATCGCACTGCTGGACGAGTTGCTCGCCCTCCACCGAACGTGAACCCACGGTTTCGCGCGCGATTTTCGCACTGCCCTGGGGCACAGCCTCACTCCAGACTTAAGCCACAGCGACGATCCAAGCGACGTGTCATGTGCCTGGTTTAAGTGTCGCGAGCGTGCCGTCGGCGGTGCGGATATAGATGGATTTCATGGCCGCGATGTAATTGGCGACGGATTCGCTTGCGATCGGGTTGTCCGGGAATAATACCGTCACTGTGGTCTGATGCTGATACCGATTGACCCACATCGAGACCTGATGAGAAACCCTACCTTCGTCGTAAATCCTAAAATTCAGATCGGAATTAGCGACCGTAGAAAGAGGCGCAATGCTGGCATCCAGAAAGGACATCACGAAATTGCCCGGCCGGGGCGGCCTCAGCCCCGTTTCGGGGCGTGCCAGCTCCAATACGCGGTCGAATGGTACGGTCGCCAGGTCCTTACCCGAATCGAAGGAGATCTGCGCGACACGGGCGGCGCTATCGAAAAGTCCTGAGGCGACCGGCACGGTGATCGGCACCAACCCGGTAAACCAGCCCGTCGTTCTGAGTTCTGTCGGCGTCCTACGTGTATCAGTCGTCGTTACCACGTCAAACGTTTCACAGTTGGTCAACTCGCGCTCAGCGAGGGCGGCGCAGGCGAAAACGCCACCGCTAAAACGGGCGCCCGCAGCGACGCAGGCGGCTTCGAATCGCTCGCCCTGTTGCTCGTCCATCAGCGTTTCGGTAAGCAGCTTTCCGGTATGGGGCACCGATAGATCGCCGAGCGGCAACGGGAAGTGCGGCAGGGTTCCGTCGTTGTTGGCAGCGAATTCGACCCAACGGCGCACCCGGGCGGAGTCCAACGTCAAGGCGGCCGTGTCGGCGTACTGTCGGACACAGTGGTCGTCGTAGCGGCCCGCCGGCGGGAGCTCGATCGGCGGGTCGCCTCCCACCAATGCGGAGTACATCATATGGATCTCGATGAAAAGGACGCCCACAATCATCGGATCGACACAGAGATGAGCGATACTCGCATAGAAGGTGAAGTGATCGTCACTCTGAATAATCCCGAACAAGAAGCAGTCCCACTGCAACGGCTGCGGCGTTGCAATGTGGTGGCGCAGCTCCGCCGACGTCATGTTCTGATGCTCAGCTTGGACGACTTCGATATCTGCAGGGTCAGCGATGGTATGCCGAACGATGTGTTCGGCATTGTCGAACTCAAACCAACTGTGGTAGGTGTCGTGGCGGCGAAGGTGTGCGTTGATCGGATAATTCATGGCGCGGATGTTGCACCGGCCAGGTAGATCCCAGGTGAAGATCATCAGGCGCGACATATCGAGACCGCGCGCTACATGATCGCGATAACGTCGAAGGTGTTGAGCTTGTTGATAGCTGGGCGGCACCTCACTTATCGGCGCTTGCCGGGCTTTCGCCTTCGCCGTCGGTGATGCGTGCCAACAGATAATCGAACCTGGGTCCGGCGTCCAGTCGCGGAGCGTTGTAATGCTAAACACTCATTCCTCCTGCACTCGGACCGAGCCCCGCCAGGGCACGCAAGTAAGCTACGGCCAGACGGTGTGACACTCAAACCGGCGGGCGTAATTTCCTCCGACGACGCTCCGCAGACCACAATCGTCAGCGGCGGAGTACGGTTGCTCACCATGTGGTCCACCGTGCTGGTCTTGGCGCTCTCGGTGATCTGCGAGCCGGTACGGATCGGTTTGGTGGTCCTCATGCTCAACAGGCGCCGCCCGCTGCTCCATTTGCTCACATTCTTGTGCGGTGGTTACACGATGGCTGGTGGCGTGGCCATGGTGACGCTTGTGGTCCTCGGGGCCACTCCGCTGGCCGGACATTTCAGTGTGGCCGAGGTACAGATCGGGACCGGGCTGATTGCCTTGCTTATCGCGTTTGCGCTGACCACAAATGTCATAGGCAAGCATGTCCGGCGAGCTACCCACGCCCGCGTCGGAGACGACGGTGGCAGGGTCCTACGGGAGTCGGTACCGCCAAGTGGTGCGCATAAGCTGGCTGTGCGTGCACGTTGTTTTCTGCAGGGCGATTCGCTGTATGTCGCCGGGGTGAGTGGCCTAGGAGCCGCACTGCCTTCGGCCAACTACATGGGCGCGATGGCCGCCATTCTTGCCTCCGGCGCTACGCCGGCAACACAGGCACTGGCTGTCGTTACGTTCAACGTGGTGGCATTCACAGTGGCCGAAGTCCCCCTCGTCAGCTACCTGGCAGCACCGCGTAAGACCCGCGCGTTCATGGCTGCGCTGCAATCATGGCTGCGGTCCCGTAGCCGCCGCGACGCCGCGTTGCTGGTGGCCGCCGGAGGTTGCCTGATGCTCACGCTAGGCCTGAGCAACCTGTAGGCGGCGGCGGGCTTGCCTAACGCAGAGCTCTCACATGAAATGTCCAGGCGTCTCCGACTGCGTTGCGACCGTAAGGCACGATAACGTGTTTGCTATTGCTGCTGGTTTGCGTTGGTCGGCCGCTGTACCGCCGCTACACAAAGGGGACGCTGTGACCAAACTGCTCGTCGGGGCCATCGCGGGCGGAATGCTAGCTTGCGCAGCTATATTGGGCGACGGAATCGCTTCGGCCGATACTGCGTTGATAGTACCCGGTACCGCACCGTCCCCGTACGGGCCACTCAGGTCGCTCTATCATTTCAATCCCGCGATGCAGCCTCAGATCGGCGCGAATTACTACAACCCCACCGCTACCCGCCACGTCGTTTCATATCCAGGCAGCTTTTGGCCTGTCACAGGCTTGAATTCGCCCACCGTCGGCAGTTCTGTCAGTGCCGGGACGAACAATCTCGATGCGGCGATCCGCAGCACTGACGGGCCAATCTTCGTGGCCGGGTTATCACAGGGCACGCTCGTGCTTGACCGCGAGCAGGCACGGTTAGCGAATGACCCGACGGCTCCTCCCCCTGGGCAACTCACATTCATCAAGGCCGGCGACCCTAACAATCTTCTTTGGCGGGCGTTTAGGCCGGGAACCCACGTGCCGATCATCGACTACACCGTTCCGGCCCCAGTGGAAAGCCAGTACGACACAATCAATATCGTGGGCCAGTACGACATTTTTTCTGACCCGCCTAATCGTCCGGGCAACCTACTCGCTGACCTCAATGCGATTGCCGCGGGCGGATACTACGGCCACAGCGCCACCGCATTCTCGGACCCAGCTCGCGTTGCGCCTAGGGACATTACGACGACAACGAACAGTTTGGGTGCGACGACCACGACCTACTTCATCCGGACCGATCAGCTACCTCTGGTGCGGGCGCTGGTGGACATGGCGGGCCTGCCCCCGCAGGCGGCGGGAACAGTTGATGCCGCACTGCGGCCCATAATTGACAGGGCTTATCAGCCCGGACCAGCACCCGCTGTGAACCCGCGTGATTTGGTCCAGGGCATCCGCGGTATCCCCGCCATCGCCCCTGCCATCGCCATCCCTATCGGCAGCACCACCGGGGCCAGTGCCGCCACCAGCACCGCTGCCGCCACGGCAGCAGCAACAAATGCGCTCCGCGGGGCCAACGTGGGCCCGGGCGCCAACAAGGCGTTGTCGATGGTCCGGGGTTTGCTACCCAAAGGGAAGAAGCACTAGCCATAAAGTCCACGACCTACGGTGGCGTTTCGCAGTTGGGGGTGTAAAGGGGGTTGAGGTCTTCGACGATGGCGGTTGCTGCTGGCCCACCAATCCGTTGCTGCTGACGCCAATCCATCGGGAAGGCCCTGGGTGGCGTCTTGGTGCGCCCGGAGGGGCAGCCCGTTGGCGCCCGTCGTCGAGCGTGAACTGAGGGCGGACCTCGGGCAGACACGCCGAGGTCTTCCTTTTGGGCAGCGTGGAACCGCCCATCATCGAAAGACCTCGACCCCTACCCCGGCAACGACGCGCCGACTACCTCACACCCTCAACTGCGAAGAGATCCTAAAGCCTGAGCCCGTCGTGTAACCAAAGACCGATCAGATCGTCGTCGTCGGGCGGTGATTGCTCTTCTTCTTCCTTGGGCAACAACGGCTTACGTTTGGTTCGTTGGGCACGGCCACGGCGTCGGCCAAGGGGCCACCAGGTTGCCGGCCGCCAGCTTGACGGCAACCACCAGTTCGCCTGCCCAACCAACACGGCAATGGCGGGCACGGTAACGGTACGCACCAAGAAGGTATCCAGCAAAAGCCCGGTCCCTAGGACGAACGCACCTTGAACCACGCTACCCAAGCTGGCGAATACCAGACCGTACATCGAGGCAGCCATGATCAAACCCGCCGCAGTGATCACACCACCTGTTGAGGCCACGGTCCGGATGACACCGGAACGCACCCCCAAGACGGCCTCTTCACGCAGCCTAGAAATAAGCAGCATATTGTAATCTGCGCCCACCGCGACCAATATAACGAAGGTCAATCCCGGAATGCTCCAATGCATTTCCTGACCGAGTAAAAATTGGAACACGATAACGCCAATACCGAGCGCCGCCAGGTACGATACGATAACCGAGCCGATCAGATACAGCGGTGCCACAATCGCACGCAGCAAAACGATCAATATGAGCAGAACGATGCAGACGGTCATGGCGATGATCAATCGGAGGTCGTGATCGGAGTAGTCGCGCGTGTCCTTGAGAACGACGGGCAATCCGACGACAGACACCTTGGCATCGGCCAGTGCGGTATTTGGTTGCGCCCCTCGAGCGGCCGCCGTGATCGCGTCAATTTGGTCCATGGCAGCAGTGCTGAATGGATTCAGGTCGGTTTGTATCAAATACCGTATTGAGTGGCCGTCGGGTGAAATGAAGGCCGCCGCGACTTTTTTGAGTTGGTCTACATTCAGCCCGCCTAGCAGATCCCGATACTCTGACGGCATCGTCTCGGCTTTGACGCTCTCACCGGTGGCATACGACAACAACTCCGGGGGAATATAGAACCCCGCCATCGCCGGCGTGGTCGCGGTGTCCTTCATTGCCAATAGGAACGCCGAGGCCTCGCCCAACCCGAAACCCATCTTCTTCACCTGGTCGACCAACAACTGCACGCCCTCAGCCAGTTGCCGGCTCCCGTCGGCGAGATCATTGACCCCCTTGTTCACCAGGTTGATCTTGGATCGCACACCACCAGGACTGCTCATCCCCAGTGAACCCATCGCCCTGATGACGGTGGCCAGCGCCCCGCGTAATCCGGACACGGTGGCTGCCAGGGTCTGCACTGCGCGCGTGGCCTGCAGCTGTCGAGCCAACTCAGATATCTTTGCCAGCGTTCCGTCGTCGCGCGCTGTGACCAAACGCTGCAGTTCGGTGCGCGCACTGGCACAAGCCGGATCGGCAGTGCACATCGGGCTGCTATCCAGCGCCCCCAGCACCGGGCTTGCCCACTCGGTGTTGTTCGCTACAAAGCTCGCATCCGCGTCAATGGTGTCACCGAGTGCCCGCATGCTGCCGATCAGCTTCTCCGCGCCTTCCAGTTCGCCGAGAACCCTGTTGCCCCCGAGCAGGTCCTGAAGGTACGCCAGCGCGTCGATGAGGCCGCCGACCGTGGATATGGCCCGGTTAACTTGGGCCCGTACGTCGCCGAGTTTGCTCGCCATCAGGTTGGCTCCACCGGCCAGTTTGTCGATGTCGCCGGTGTGCGCAGCGATCTGCTTGGAACCCTCATCCAGCTTGCTGCCGACTTCGCCAGCCTGCCAGGACGTCCGGGCCTGCTCCAGCGACCGTCCAGCGGGTCGGGTAATGCCCCTGACCATCGCGACACCCGGCACTTGGCTCACCCGCTGCACCATCTGCTCTAGGTCGGCGAGAGCCTTCGGCGTGCGCAGATCCGTCGAGGATTGGATGAACAGGTACTCGGGAATGATCAGGTTAGACGGGAAATGCTTGTCCAACGCGGCATACCCGATCGAACTCTCGACGGAAGCCGGAAGCGTCTTGCGATCGTCGTAGTTGTACCGGGCCAGTCCTGCGCAGCCGGCCAGAATAACCAGCACCAGCGCGCTGGCGAGCAGATGAGTCTTGGGCCGACGCACGATGTGCACCCCCGAACTCCGCCAAAAGCGCCGGGTGAGGTCACGGCGCGGCGCGATCCAACCGCGACGCCCGGTCAGCACCATCAGGGCGGGTAGCAGTGTGACAGCTGCGAAGAAGACCACGGCTACCGAGATTCCCAACATCGGACCAACCGTTTTGAGAATTCCCAGTTGGGTAAACACCATCCCGAGAAAGGTGATTGCTACGGTAGCCGCGGATGCGGCGATCACCTTACCGATGGATGTCAATGCCTTCTTGACGGCTTGATCCGAATCCGCGCCCTGCCGTAAATAGTCGTGATATCGACTAATCAGAAATACCGCGTAATCCGTTCCCGCACCGACCATCATCCCGCTCATAAAAATAATGCTCTGGTTAGCAATACCGAGGCCCGCCAAGCCGGCTATTGCAACGAGGCGCTGTGCAACCACCACGGACATGCCAATTGTTATCAATGGCAACACCATGGTGATCGGATTCCGGTAGATGATCAGCAAAATGACCAACAACAGGATCGTGATCGCAAACTCGATGCGACTGCGGTCCCGTTGCCCGGTGAGGTTCAGATCGGCGACGGTGGCCGCGGGCCCGGTCAGGTTAGCCGTCAGTGTCGAGCCTGCGACCTGGTGTTCGACGATGTCAGCGACGCGGGCGTACGCCTGCTTGGACTGGGTCGAACCCAGGTCGCCGGGAAGGCCGACCGGCAGGATCCAGGCCTGATTGTCTTTGCTGGTCATGAGCTCCCGCAGGGGCGGTGTGGTGACGAAGTCCTGGAGCATCACGACGTCTCGAGTATCGCGTCGCAGGGCGTCAACCAGCTCTTTGTAGCTGCGTTCATCGGCCGCGCCGAGCCCTTTGGCATCGCTGAGCACCACCACCGCAACGCTCTGCAACCCGGCTTCACGAAATGCCGCGGTCATCTGCCGGGTCGAGACCAACACCGGGGCGTCCGATGGCAGAATCGCCACTGGATGCCGCTGGGAGATCGCGTCCAGGGACGGCACCGTCGGCGCAAGCAGACCCGCAAGCGCGACCCAGAAGGCGATCACCACCCACGGCCTTCGGACGATAAGGCGCCCTAGCCGCGGAAAGACACCCCCGTCACCGGTTGGCCTAAGCGGTTTCGATCGTAAGTTCGTCGAGGGTCTCGGTGTTCTGACAGGCTGCATCAAGACGTCGCACATTCCTCATCTGCTCCGCACGTGCCCGCCTTGAGCGCCAGCCGTGGTGGTCGCTGTGAGGCGAGTGAGACAGCAGGGGATCGGTCACCTGACGAATTTACGTGCGCAACCACTAAGCTTCTCTATCTACCGTCACATTCGCAACCTTTAGATTGCAGATATCGATAAAATCACCCGCGCGACAAGACCGCCATGTCATCCTTTCGATGTTATTTCGCCGGCCTGGGGAAAGCGCAACGACGTTGCCTACACGTTCCGCCGTCCCACCGTTGGCAATGCGCATACACACCGATCTAATTGCCCTCAGATATGCGGTAACGGATTCGCGAGCGACCGGATTATCTGGGAATAGCACGCTCGCCGCGGTCTCGTCGAAACGACCGACCATCGTACTTAGCGGATAGGTGACCCTCCCGTCGCTGTAGGTACCAACGTTGAGGCCCTCGAACAGTTTCGTCACCGCCGAGAGCGGTCCCACTTGTGCGTCGAAAAAGTTCACCAGGGAAAAAAGCGGTTGGGGCCTGCGCAGCGACGGCGACAATTCGACGACCCGTTCGAACGGCACTTTCGCCAGATCCGCACCAGTATCGAAGGAGGTCTGCGCGATTCGTGCAATCTCGTTAAAGGACAATCCGGCGACTGGAACGGTCACCGGGATCTGCCCGGTGAACCACCCCTGCGTCATAAGGTCGGCTGGTGTGCGGATATCTTTGGGAGTAATTCCAAAATAGGTATCGGCGCCGGTCAACTCGTGTATCGCGATGGCGATGCAAGCCAGCATGCCACCAATGAAACGAGCGTTCGCCGCCATGCAGGCGGATTCGAATCGCTGTGTTTGCTGCTCGTCCATTAGCATCATGCTGAGCAGGTCGCCGCCGCAGCGTACAGACGGATCTCCGAGGGGCAGCGGAAATTCCGGGAAAGTTCCGTTATTGATTTCGGCGAAGTCGATCCACGCGCGCACCTCCGGGGAATCGACGGTCAACGCCGAGGTGTACTCGTGCTGCCTGACGCAGAAGTCCACATAGCTGCCAGCCTCCGATAACCCAATCGGTGGCTCACCCATTATCAGCGCGGTGTACATCGACTGGAACTCCATGAGTCCGACTCCTACGAACTGACCGTCCGCATGCAGATGATCGATGCTGGCATAGAACGTGAAGGAGTCTGCTCGCTGAATGACTCCGAAGCTGAAGCAGTCCCAATGAAGCGAATCCGGTGTCGCCACGATGTGCTGTCGCAGGTCCGCGCTCGTCATCTCGCCATGTGTGGTCGGAACAAATTCGATATCCGCCGGATCGGCGATGCTGTGCCGAACGATGTGGTCGGTATCTCGAAGCTCGAACCAGCTGCGGTATGTATCGTGCCGACGAAGGTGCGCATTGATGACATAGGTCATGGCGCGCAGATCGCAGTGACCAAACACCTCAACGGACGCAATGAGCAGCCGCGAGTGATCGAGCCCCCGGGCAGCCTGCTCAGAAAAGCTCCGAATTTGTCTGGCTTGTACATAACTGGGAGGCACAGCACTCACCGGCGCTGCAAGGGCTTTCGCGCACGAGGCAGGTGTTGGGTGCCACGAAACTAACACGCCGGGCGCTGGGTCCCAGTCTTTGACCGCTGACAACTCTACTGGTCCTATTCGCACTAATAGCTCCTATTTCAGCGCGTGCGGAATACGTATGCGGCGAAACGTTCTTACTGTGACGACAGCGCGGCAGCAGGAGCGTCGTCGGGCGCCAGCTGTTCATACAAGTGATCCGCTAAGCCCCGCACCGTGGCGCTGACGTTCTTGGGTGCCAACCGGATTCCGGTCTCGGTCTCGATCCGAGTGCGCAGCTCTAGTGCGCCCAACGAATCAAGTCCATACTCGGGTAGCGGGCGGTCAGGGTCGACGGTGCGCCGCAGAATCAGGCTGACCTGCTCGGCGACCAGCTGCCGAAGCCGCGCCGGCCACTCGTCGCGTGGCAGCTCGTTCAGCTCGACGCGGAATTTGCTTGTGCCCGAACCGTTGCTGCTGGAGAACACTTCGAAAAACCGGCTGCGCTCTGCGAAGGCGACCAGCCACGGGGCTCCGATGACCGGGGCATAGCCGGTATAGACGCGGTTGTGGCGCAATAGCGCCTCGAACGCGTAAGCACCTTCGTCGGGAGTGATCGCCGTGTAGTTGCTTTCCTCCAATGCCGAAGCCCGCGCGGGCGATGCCGACCACCACCCCAACTGGCCGATATCCGACCAGGCTCCCCACGCGATCGCGGTAGCCGGCAGGCCCTGAGCTTGCCGCCAATGCGCGAAGGCGTCCAGCCAGCTGTTGGCCGCTGAGTAGGCACTCTGTCCCGGCGAGCCGGTGAGAGCTGCCGCCGACGAAAACAAGCAGAACCAGTCAAGCGGCTGTCCGCTGGTTGCTTCATGCAACTCCCAGGCACCGTGAACCTTTGGCGCCCAGTCGCGCGCCAGCAACTCGTCGGTGATATTGGCCAAGGTGGCGTCCTCGACCACCGCGGCCGCGTGTAGCACGCCTCGTACCGGAAGCCCGGTGGCCACAGCGGTCGCCACCAACCGCTCCGCGGTACCCGGTTGGGCGATGTCACCGCATTCCACCACGACTTCAGAGCCCATCGCCGCGATGGCCTCGATCGTTTCCCTCATCTTTTGCGTCGGCTGGGTGCGGGAATTCAGCACGATCCGGCCGCAACCGGCCGCGGCCATCTTCTCGGCCAGGAACAGCCCTAGCCCACCGAGGCCGCCGGTGATGATGTAGGAGCCGTCGGGACGGAACACCTGAGCTTGTTCCGGAGGCAGGGTAACGAGGCTTTTTCCGGTCTGTGGGATGTGGAGGACGAGTTTGCCGGTGTGCTCGGCGTTGCCCATCACACGGATGGCGGTGGCCGCCTCGACGAGGGGGTAATGGGTGCTCTGCGGCATCGGCAACTCGCCGGCTGCGGTCAAGCGATAGACCGTGCCGAGCAGGTCGCGCAGCTCTTCTGGGTGTGTCGCAGACAGCAACCCCAGGTCTACGGCGTAGAAGGACAGGTTGCGCCGGAAGGGAAAGAGCCCCAGCTTGGTGTCACCATAGATGTCGCGCTTGCCAATCTCGACGAACCGTCCCCGGAAGGCGAGCAGTTTCAGCCCGGCAAGTTGCGCGGCGCCGGTCACCGAGTTGAGCACGACATCGACACCCCGGCCGTTAGTGTCCCGCCGAATCTGCTCGGCGAACTCGATGCTGCGCGAGTCATAGACATGCTCAATACCCATGTTGCGCAATAGCTCTCGACGCTGTGGGGTACCGGCGGTGGCGAAGATCTCAGCGCCCGCCGCGCGGGCTATAGCGATCGCCGCTTGTCCGACCCCGCCGGTGCCGGAGTGAATTAGCACCGTGTCACCCGCCCTAATCCGGGCGAGCTCATGCAGTCCGTACCAGGCGGTGGCGTGCGCGGTGGTCACCGCAGCGGCCTGTGCGTCACCCAGGCCCGGTGGCAGCGTCGCGGCCAGCCGAGCGTCACACGTGACGAATGTGCCCCAGCAGCCGTTAGGCGACATGCCACCAACATGGTCACCAACCTTGTGGTCAGTGACGCCTGGTCCGACCGCGGTCACCACGCCGGCGAAATCCGTGCCCAGCTGGGGCAGGTGTCCCTCGAAGCTGGGGTAGCGACCGAAAGCGATGAGTACATCGGCAAAGTTGACGCTGGACGCACGGACCGCAACCTCGATCTGTCCTGGTCCTGGTGGAACGCGGTGAAACGCGGCCAGCTCTATCGTTTGCATATCGCCGGGGGTACGGATCTGCAGGCGCATGCCGCTCTGCTGATGATCCGCGACGATGGTGCGCCGCTCCTGAGGACGCAACGGGGTCGGACACAAGCGCGCCACGTACCACTCGTTGTCTCGCCAGGCGGTCTCGTCTTCTTCCGACGTGGCCAGCAATTGGCGTGCCAGCTGCTCGACACCGGTCTGTTCGTCCACGTCGATCTGGGTGGCACGCAGGTGAGGGTGCTCGGCGCCGATCGTCCGCAGTAGACCACGCAGCCCGCCCTGCTCAAGATTGACGCAGTCGTCGGCCAGCACCCGCTGGGCACCCCGCGTCACGACGTACATGCGCGGCACCGCCCCGGGAAGGTCTGACAATTCGCGAGCGATACCCACCAGCCGGCGAACGTACTCAGCGCCGCGATCCGCGCTCCCCTGATGCGGCGTACCGGTGTTCGACCCGGTGAGCACGACCACGCCGCTAAACTCGTCGCTACCAACTTGATCGCGTAGCTGGTCGGCGGCGGCCAACTGGTCGTCGTGCAGTGGCCACCGCATCGTCGTGCACGCCGCGCTGTGTTCCCTAAACGCGTCCGCTAGCCGGGTAGCGGTCACATCAGAGGCAGCGCAGTCACTGATCAGCAGCCATTTTCCAGCGCCAGAGGGGTCCATCTCGGGCAGCTCACGCTGGTGCCATTCGATGGTGAGTAAGCGCTCATTCAGCACCCGATTGTGTTTATCGCGCTCGGACACTCCCGTACCGATTCGCAGTCCGCACACGGCCAGCAACACCGTGCCGTGCGCGTCCAGCACGTCGATATCGGCCTCGACGCCGACCAACTCGACTTTGGTCACCCGCGTGTAGCAATAGCGAGCGGTACGCACCGGAGCATAGGCACGGACTCGGCGCACCCCCAACGGCACCAATAGGCCGCTACCTACCGACTGGCTATCGGGATGCGCGCCGACCGACTGGAAACAGGCATCCAGGAGGGCCGGGTGGATTGCGTACAGGCCCTGCTGCGAACGAATCGAGCCGGGCAGCGCGACTTCGGCCAGCATTGTGGCGGTCGCATCCTCCGCGACATAGGCCACGGCCAGGCCTGTGAAGGCCGGACCATATTGCACACCGTGCTTGTCGAATTGCCGGCGCAGATCCTCACCGTCCACGCGGCAAGGGTGGGCTTCCAATAAGGAGGCCATGTCGTACGCCGGCGGCTCGCATTCGCCGGATACCTGCTGCAGCACCGCCGACGCACGCCGCAAGTGATGCCCAACGCCTTCCTGCAAGGCCTCGACGGCGAAGTCGACGACACCGGGCGAGGTCACCGTTGCCACGGTGGACACCGGGGTCTGGTCATCCAGCAGCAGCATCGCCTCAAAGCGCATGTCGCGTACTTCGGACTGCTCGCCGAGGACGGCACGGGCCGCAGACAACGCCATCTCGCAGTAGGCGGCCCCTGGAAGAGCAGCCACGTTGTGTATCCGGTGATCGCCCAACCAGGGCAAGGTTGCGGTACCAACATCGGCCTGCCAGGCGTGGCGTTCCGGCTCTTCGGGCAATCGCACGTGTGCGCCCAACAACGGGTGCACGGCTACCGTGGAGCCACCCGGCGACCGATTGTCAACGCCTTCGCGGTCATAGAACAGGAACCGGTGCGACCACGCCGGCAGCGGAGCATCGACCAAGCGGCCTTGGGGACAGAGCACCGAGAAGTCCACTGCCGCACCAGCGTTGTGCAGATCCGTCAGCAGGCGACGGAGCCCCAGCGGCAATGGCTGCTCCCGCCGCATACCGGCCAGCGCGGCAACCGGCATGCCTACACTGCCGGCAATCTGATCGACCGCGTGGGTCAGCAGCGGGTGCGGCGAAAGCTCGGCGAAGACTCGGTACCCGTCGTCGAGCGCCGAGCGCACCGCAGCGGAGAACCGCACGGTGTGGCGCAAATTGTCGGCCCAGTAACGCGCGTCGCACGCCGGCGCTTCGCGCGGGTCGAAAAGCGTCGCCGAATAGTAGGGAATCTCAGGAGCTTTCGGATTCAGGTCGGCCAGCGCAGCTATCAACTCGTCGAGGATCGGATCCACCTGCGGCGAATGCGAAGCCACGTCGACGGCCACCGCCCGCGCCAGCACGTCTCGCCGCTCCCATATGTCGACCAGCTTGCGCACCGACTCGGTGCCTCCGGCGATCACGGTGGACTGCGGCGCGGTCACCACGGCGACCACCACATCGTCGATGCCTAGAGCGGTCAATTCCGACTGCACAGCTAAGGCAGGCAACTCCACCGACGCCATCGCCGCGGAACCGGCGATCGTCGCCATCAGTTTTGATCGTCGGCAGATGACGCGTACCCCATCTTCGGCTGACAGCACTCCTGCGACCACAGCCGCGGCCGACTCACCCATTGAGTGGCCGATCACGGCGCCCGGGCGCACTCCGTATGCCGCCATCGTGGCTGCCAACGCGACCTGCATCGCGAAGATGGTCGGCTGAACTCTGTCGATGCCAGTCACGGTCTCGGGCGCCGTCATCGCCTCGGTGACCGAGAACCCGGACTCCGCGGCGATCAATGGCTCTAGCTCCGCAACGGTCGCGGCGAACACCGATTCGTTCGTCAGCAGATCGGCGCCCATCGCTGCCCACTGCGACCCTTGCCCGGAGAATAACCAGACCGGCCCGCGGTCATCCTGCCCCACCGCGGGCTGGTAAACGGTGTCACCGTCGGCGACCTCGCCCAAGCCGGCAATCAGCTCGTCGACGCTGCTCGCGATGACCGCCGTGCGCACCGACCGGTGCGTACGCCGCCGCGCCAGCGTGTACGCAAGATCCGAGAGCACCAGGGAGTCGGCGTGCTGCTGTATCCAGTCGGTCAACCGCTGAGCAGTCTGCCGCAGCGCGTCGGCCGAGGAAGCGGACAGCGTGAACAAGGCAGGGGTGCCGGTCGGGGGGGTGCTCGCCGCGTGGGGCTGGGCTTCGGTTTGCGGAGCTTGCTCCACAACAGCGTGCACGTTCGTTCCCGAGAACCCATAAGACGACACTGCCGCCCGCCGGGGCACCTGACGACCGTTGGTGGGCCACGGTGTGGTCACCTCGGGCACGAAGAGGTTGGTGGTGATGCCAGCAATCTCATCGGGCAGCCGAGTGAAGTGCAGATTACGTGGAACCACACCATGTTTCAGAGCGAGAACCACCTTGATTAGCCCTAGCACCCCGGCGGTCGACTGGGTGTGTCCGAAGTTGGTCTTCACCGATGCGAGTGCGCACGGGCCGTCGACCCCATACACCTCGGAGACACTTGCATATTCAATGGGGTCACCGATCGGGGTGCCGGGGCCGTGCGCTTCGACCATGCCGACCGTCGCGGCGTCCACGCCACCGGCAGCCAACGCCGCTCGATAAGCCGCAACCTGTGCGGGCTGCGAAGGCGTCGCGATATTGACCGTGTGGCCATCCTGATTTGCGGACGTGCCACGAATTACCGCCAGGATCCGGTCACCGTCGGCCAATGCATCCGGCAACCGCTTGAGCACCACCACGGCACAACCCTCGCCTGACACGAACCCGTCAGCCGCGACATCGAACGCGCGACAACGTCCGGTCGGGGACAACATGCCCAAAACGGATCCAGCAGCGGCCTTGCGTGGCTCCAGCATCAAGGCGACACCCCCCGCCAAGGCAACGTCGCTTTCACCCTCGTGCAGGCTGCGACACGCCATGTGCACGGCCGTCAGGCCGGACGAGCATGCGGTATCAACGGTTATTGCCGGACCGTGCAGTCGCATCGCGTAGGCGACCCGGCCCGACGCCATGCTGAAGCTGTTGCCCAGATATCCGTACGGCTCCTCCAATTGTTTGGCGTCGGCCGCCACCATCGTGTAGTCACCATGGGTGACACCCGCGAACACGCCGGTCGCCGAGCCTGCCAGCGTTTGCTGAGTAAGACCGGCGTGCTCCATGGCCTCCCAGGACGTCTCCAGCAACAGACGTTGCTGCGGATCGATCGCAATCGCCTCCCGCTCGCCGATGCCAAAGAACTCGCAATCGAAATCCGCGGGGTTATCCAGGAAACCGCCCCACTTGCACACCGTCCGACCGGGCACGCCCGGCTGCGGGTCGTAGAACTCGTCGCAATCCCACCGGTCCGGCGGCACCTCGGTGATCAGGTCGTCGCCTCGTAACAACGCCTTCCACAACAACTCGGGGGAATCGATCCCGCCGGGCAGCCGGCAAGCCATGCCGATAACAGCAACCGGAGTCACACGTGGTTCAGCCAACGTCCATGCACCCCTATCTGCACCAGTGCCTGACGCCGCCGACCCCAAGCCCAATGCCGGAGGCGATACGTAGCCTAACTAGCAATCCTTCGATGTAGCTGTGTCTTTGGTGGCTCTTTAGTTCTAAGCGGCTGTGCTACTGGGGCACTGGGCCCTACTTCGGTTTGTCGTGGCATGGGCAGCCCGCGGTCTGCCGCAGTCTGAAGTTCGCGGCCTGAGCGCGCGCTATCTTCCACGCCGGGCCGGTAGTCTGACGCTTCATGGTTTCGCTTTCCATCCCCTCGATGTTGCGCCAGTGCGTCAACCTGCACCCGGACGGCACGGCATTCACTTACATCGATTACGAACGGGATTCGGAGGGCATAAGTGAAAGCCTGACGTGGTCGCAGGTGTATCGGCGAACCCTAAACGTTGCAGCAGAAGTCCGCCGCCATGCCGCAATTGGTGACCGTGCAGTGATATTGGCCCCACAAGGACTCGATTATATTGTTGCTTTTCTGGGCGCTTTACAGGCCGGTCTTATTGCGGTTCCACTTTCGGCTCCGCTCGGCGGCGCCAGCGATGAACGTGTTGACGCGGTAGTGCGTGACGCGAAACCCAATGTCGTTCTGACAACATCCGCGATAATGGGCGATGTCGTCCCGCGCGTTACGCCACCGCCCGGTATTGCCAGCCCGCCAACGGTTGCGGTCGATCAACTAGATCTGGACTCGCCGATACGATCTAATATTGTGGACGATTCTCTCCAAACAACCGCATATTTGCAGTATACGTCGGGATCGACCCGCACACCTGCCGGTGTAATGATTACCTACAAGAATATATTGGCAAATTTCCAGCAGATGATTTCCGCCTATTTCGCCGACACCGGAGCCGTACCGCCATTGGACCTTTTCATTATGTCGTGGCTACCGTTCTATCATGACATGGGTTTGGTTCTGGGAGTTTGTGCGCCGATTATCGTAGGATGCGGCGCTGTGCTCACAAGCCCGGTGGCGTTTCTGCAGCGACCAGCCCGGTGGCTGCAATTGATGGCACGCGAGGGCCAGGCGTTTTCGGCGGCACCGAACTTCGCCTTCGAACTGACGGCAGCAAAAGCAATAGATGACGACTTGGCCGGGCTCGACCTTGGACGGATCAAAACCATCCTCTGCGGCAGTGAAAGGGTGCATCCGGCGACCCTCAAGCGCTTTGTCGACCGGTTTAGCCGTTTCAATCTTCGAGAATTCGCAATTCGGCCCGCGTACGGACTCGCGGAAGCCACGGTGTATGTGGCGACCAGCCAAGCCGGCCAACCCCCAGAAATCCGTTACTTCGAACCCCACGAACTTTCCGCTGGGCAGGCCAAGCCGTGCGCAACCGGGGCGGGCACAGCTCTGGTCAGTTACCCGCTGCCGCAATCACCCATTGTTCGGATCGTCGATCCCAACACCAATACCGAGTGCCCACCCGGAACAATCGGTGAGATCTGGGTACACGGCGACAATGTCGCCGGCGGCTATTGGGAAAAGCCTGACGAGACTGAACGCACCTTCGGAGGAGCACTGGTCGCTCCCTCGGCCGGCACACCCGTAGGGCCTTGGCTACGAACTGGCGACTCGGGCTTCGTGTCTGAGGACAAGTTTTTCATCATCGGCAGAATAAAGGATCTGTTGATTGTTTACGGCCGCAATCATTCTCCCGACGACATCGAGGCAACGATCCAGGAGATCACTCGGGGCCGCTGTGCGGCGATAGCGGTTCCGAGCAATGGCGTGGAGAAGCTCGTTGCCATCGTCGAACTCAACAACCGCGGCAACTTGGACACAGAGAGGCTGAGCTTCGTCACGCGTGAAGTCACCTCGGCGATATCCACCTCGCATGGATTGAGCGTGTCGGATCTGGTTCTGGTGGCGCCCGGCTCGATTCCGATCACCACGAGCGGCAAGGTCAGACGTGCCGAGTGTGTGAAGCTGTATCGACACAACGAGTTCACCCGGTTGGACGCTAAGCCGTTGCAAGCGAGCGATCTTTAGTGGTCACGCGACTTGCACCCCGTCTCGGGGTTGTTCGGCAGCCATGCGGCTGCCTCCCTTCCGCGCTTCACAGCCACCAGCCGGGCAAGGCCCGGTCTTACGGTCGGCTCCACGCTTAACGACGGGAACCAGCGGTCGGCGACCACCAGCGCCGACCCGTACCAGCCCGTCTTGTAGGACAAGTGCCGGCGCGGAGTGCCCAGGGCCGAGTCCGACAGTCCGCGCCGGCGGGCGCGGGCGCCGGGAAGCCCCTTTTGCCGCAGCATCCCCGCAGCGTCCAAACCTTCAACAACGATGTGGCCGTGGGTTTGAGCCAATCGTGTTGTCAGGACATGCAGGTGATGAGTGCGGACATCGTTGACCCGGCGATGCAGCCGGGAAATCTCGGTGGTGCGCTCGCGGTAGCGCCGTGAGCCTTTCGTGCACCGCGACCGCGCACGGCTGGCGTACCGTAGCTCTTTGAGTGCCGCGTCGAGTGGCCGTGGATTGGGCACTTCTTCGAGCACTGCGCCCGCCTCGTTGGCGACCGTGGCCAGCCGGCGCACCCCGACGTCAACGCCAACCCGTGAACCGGGCTGTGCCACGTTGGGCTGCTGCGGGCGTTGCACGAGGACCCGCACACTGGCGTCGAGCCGGGTGCCGTTACGGCGCACCGAGATTGCCAGCACCCGCGCCCGGCCTGTGGCGATGAGCCGTTCAATCCGGCGTGTGTTCTCGTGCGTACGGACGGTCCCGACGACCGGAAGTGTGAGATGACGGCGATCAGGTTCGACGCGCATCGCTCCGGTCGTGAATGTCACGCGGTCCTGATCGCGGCCTTTCTTCTTGAACCGGGGGAAGCCCATTGTCTTGCCCTCACGTTTACCGGATCGGGAGTTCTGCCAGTTCCAGTACGCATCGACAGCGCCGCCAATGCCGTCGGCGTAAGCCTCTTTCGAGCACTCCGGCCACCACACCGCCCCGGTCTCGGCGTTGACACACACCTCGTCCTTGACGGTGTTCCACCGTTTACGAAGCACCCGCAGCGACGGCTTGACAGTCCCGATACCAGTAACGCGCCACGCCTCGATATCGGCTTTCAAAGTAGCGACCGCCCAGTTGTAGGCCTTGCGGCGAGCGCCGAAATGCCGCGCCAGCGCGCGGGCCTGGTCCTCGGTTGGGTCCAGCGTGAACCGGAACGCCTGCACACACCAGCCTTCTGGCACCTCGAATCTGGCCATCAAGCTGCCTCCGCGTCCCCGACCGCAGCAGCAAGGGCACGCTTGGCCCCGTTCTGTGCAGCGCGTTCACCATAGAGCCGAGCACACATCGAGGTCAGGATCTCGGTCATATCGCCCACCAGGTCGTCATCAACCTCAGCCAAGTCGACCACCACCAATTCCCGGCCCTGGGCGACAAGAGCGGCCTCGACGTACTCAGAGCCAAACCAGCAGAACCGATCCCGGTGCTCCACCACGATCCGCGTCACCACCGGATCACCCAGCAGCGCAAAAAACTTACGGCGATGTCCATTCAACGCCCAACCACCCTCGGCCACCACCTTGTCGACAGAGAGATGTTGCGATGTGGCCCACGCGGTCACCCGCGCGACCCGCCGATCCAGATCGGACCTCTGATCCGCTGACGATACCCGCGCGTACACCAACGTCCGCCCGCGCCCAGACTCCTCGACTGCCGGATCGTTCACCAGAATGAGCCGACCCACTCGCTGCGCCGGAACCGGCAACAGCCCGGCTCGAAACCAGCGATACGCGATCACCCACGCAACACCGTTGCGCTCCGCCCACACCGCCAAATTCATCCATCTGTTCCTACAGCACACCACCGACAACTACCGACCCCTCAAAACGCAACAGTTGGCAGCCCTACGATCGGCCAGCGCCTGACGGGCGGCGTTATATCCAGGGATGAACGTGATTCCCGGCCCACCGTGACAACCGGCACTGCCCAGGTACAACCCGGCTATCGGGATCGGCTGGCCGATAAAGCCTTTCGGGCCAGGCCTGTTGGGGCCGATCTGGTCCGAGTGCAGCAGGGCATGGCAGTAGTCCCCACCCGGGGCACCGAACATCACACCCATGTGTTTGGGGGTAAAGGTGGTGTACCGGAGAATGCTGCCTTTGAAGTTCGGTGCCAACCTAGTGATCTTGTCGATCACGTTCTGCCCCATTTCGACCTTTGCCCGGCCGTACCCTCCGTATTTTGAGCCACCCTCGATCGGGAACCACATTGCGAACGCCGACGCGGCCTGCTTACCCGCCGGGGCCAGGCTGGGATCATGCAGCGACGGGATCTGCAACACCACGGTCGGATCGGCCGGGACGATCCCACGCCGGCAATCCTCCCACTGCTGCTGAACCTGCTCCGGTGTACAGAAAATGCCCATCGATGCCTGCATGCTTGGATCGTTGAGTGCCTGGTAGGGCGCCGCGAAGGCCGGTGGCTGCGCGAGCGCAAAATGCATCTGCAGATAGCTGCCGCGGTGGTCGATGCGCAAATAGCGATCGCGGATTTCCGACGGCAACACTGCCGGATCGATCAGCTCGTTGATGGTGACGTCGGGTGCTATGGCGGAGACCACGATCGGGGAGGTCAAGGTGTCCCCCGCCGCGGTGCGCACGCCCCGCACGCGGGCTGACGACCGACTATTGTCAACCACGATCTCGGTCACCTTGGAACGTAACCGGACCTCGCCGCCGGTGCGTTCCAGCAATTGCGACAGATGGGTGGTAAGCGCGCCGATGCCACCGCGCAATTTCTTCCACCGCACGAAGTCGCCCTCCGGGACACCCAATCCGAAGGCGAGCGCGGCAGCGCTGCCCGGTGTGGCCGGCCCGCGATAGAGCGTGTTCACGGCCAGCACGGTCATCGACCCGCGCAGGGCGCCGTGCTTCTCGCGGTCCGGGAAATGGCGGTCCAACACGTCGGTGACCGATCCGAACAGCATGTCATCGATCGCTGACCGTTCGAATTCATTTGTGGCACAGGCATACATCTCGTCGAAGCTCTTGGGCAGAGTTCCGGCTTCGAAACGCCCCAGCGCCCGGGTCGGCGCCTGGCTCCACGCCAGCAGGCCCGCCATCCCGGTGACGGCGTCTGCCCCGTGCACCCGATGGAGGTGGGTAAGCATCTTCGTCGGGTCGGTGAATTGGACCACCGGATCGTCCCCGACACCGCGCAACGCTACCGACATCACCTCCAGATCGACCGTCGGCAAGCTGTCCAGGCCTAACTCGCTGCTGACCGCCGAGGAGGTCGGGAACTGCACCGATCCGGCGATCTCGAACCGGTACCCGTCGAACAGCTCCACCGTGGAGGCCATCCCGCCGGCGTAGCGCTTAGCGTCCAGACACGCGGTCCGCAGTCCGGCTCGCTGCAGCAGCACTGCCGCGGTCAGCCCGTTGTGCCCGGCGCCGATAACTATCGCGTCATAACCAGTCATACGCGTCTCCAGCAATGCAGGCTCGCACGCGCTCGATGTTTTGTCAATTATGACGAAACTGTGAGGGTGGTCCAGGTGTCGGAGATGCCGACGCGCAGCGACTCCAGTGCGACGTGGCAGACCCGCGCCAGCTCCCCGAGCGACCGGTCACTCCCAAGCATCCAGGCTTCCATCGCGCCGAACACCGCCGCGGCGACGCATCGTGCGGTGACGGCGATGTGCAATCGGGCATCGGGTGCACCCGCGATATCGCAGTTACGTCGCCGCAATTGGGCCTGGATGGCATCGGCGAAGTCGGCTTCCACCTCGCGCATATGGCGGACGATCCGGCTCGGCTCCAACTCGCCGCGCCGCAACGACGCAATCTTCGTCACTGCGTCAACGTCATAAGGAAACGAGAAGATAGCCGCTTGCACGGAATCGATGATCGATTCGTCGGCCGGTCTAGCATCCAGCGCCGCGCGAAACCAGTGCAGTCCGGCGTCGTAGTCGGCAAACAGCAAATCGTGCTTGGATCTGAAGTGGCGATAGAAAGTACGCAGCGACACCCCGGCGTCCTCCGCAATCTGCTCGGCTGAGGTAGCCTCGACGCCCTGGGCCAGAAATCGCACCAGGGCGGCCTGGCGCAGTGCCTCGCGAGTGCGTTCGCTGCGCGCCGTCTGCGGGGGCCGGACCATGACTGCAAGCTATCGTCAATTTTCGTTCTGTCAACATTGACAAAACTGTTGGCCACGGCGAGACTGCGCGCATGGTGTCGCTTCTTGTTCACGCTGCGCTGGGAGTAGTCGTCATCGGCTGGATCGTCTCGTCGAACCCGAAGGTTTTCACCAGGCCGGCCGGCGGATCGTGGTTCTCGCTGCCGGAGTGTGTGTACTACGTCGTCGGTATTGCCTCGATCGCGCTGGGGTGGTACTTCAACATTCGTTTTGTGCAGCAGTACGCGCACGGAGCCGCCAACCCTCTCTGGGGTCCCGGCAGCTGGGCGGAGTACGTCCGGCTGATGTTCACCAACCCGGCGGCCAGTTCGGCCGGCCAGGACTACACCATTGCCAACGTGATCCTGCTGCCGCTGTTTTCCACCACCGACGGCTACCGACGTGGTCTGCGGCGGCCCTGGCTGTATTTCGTGAGCAGCCTGTTCACCAGTTTTGCATTCGCGTTCGCGTTCTACTTCGCCACCATCGAACGTCAGCACCGACACGAACGTTCCCGTGCGACGGTCGGCGCCTAGGCGGCGACTGGCTTGGTGGCCCGCCACCTCAGGCGAGCGCCCGCGACATCGACGTGGATATCAGTGAATCCCACAGCTCGCAGCCGACCGGGGAGGTCCTCCGGGGCGATCGGAGTGTAGGTGTCGGCGATGTGTATTAGGCGAAACGGCAGCGACGGCACACCGTCGCTGCCGGCAAAGACGCCACCTGGTTGCAGCACCCGGTACGCCTCAGCGAATAGCTGGTCCTGCAGTTGGGCGCTGGCAACATGGTGCAGCATCGTGAAACACACCACGGACGTGAAGTGATCATCGGGCAGCCCGGTCTGGGTGCCATCGCCGCGGATGATGCGCGCCCGCTGGCCGTAGCGGCGGTTCAGGCGCTCGACCATCGAGTTGTCGACTTCAACGGCGGTGAGCGAGGCGGTCAGGCCAAGGAGCGCTTGCAGTGTCGCCCCATAACCGGGGCCGATCTCCAGCGTCCGGGGGCCGAGTTCGACGTGCTGCAACGCCCAGGGCAGGAGCTGATTGGCCACCGCTTTTTCCCAGCCTGCCGAGCTGCAATGACGCCGATGTAGAAGATTCATGGCCATGGCCCAGAACACTAGTTAGCCACCGGCCGGCAGTCTTCCGATATTCTGCCTTAATATGTCGGAAAACAGCCACCACAGGCTGGCCACAACCTCGTTGACGCTCCCGCCGGGAGCGCGGATCGAACGCCACCGCCATCCGTCACACCAGATCGTCTATCCGTCCGCAGGGGCGGTCTCGGTCACCACTCACGCGGGAACCTGGATTACGCCGGTAAATCGGGCAATCTGGATACCGGCGGGCTGTTGGCACCAACACAAGTTCCACGGCCACACGCAATTTCACGGCGTAGCGCTGGATCCGCAGCGCTATCGCGGCGGCCCGGCAACCCCGACGGTGCTCGCGGTCAATCCGTTGATGCGCGAACTCATCATCGCGTGTTCGCAGGCCGACCGAACCGACACCGACGAGCACCACCGGATGTTGGCCGTACTGCAGGATCAACTGCCAACAACGAGCATCCGCGAGCCACTGTGGGTTCCCTCACCAACCGATCGCCGGTTGCGGCACGCGTGCGCGTTGATCGCCGACAACGTGACCCAGCCCTTGACGCTGCAGCAGATCGGCGGCCGGATCGGTGTCAGCCAGCGCACGCTGAGCCGTCTGTTCAGCGACGAGCTGGGTATGACGTTCCCGCAATGGCGCACCCAGCTGCGCCTGCAACATGCGCTCGTGTTGCTCGCCGAGCGCCACGACGTCACGTCCGTGGCGTCCGAATGCGGTTGGGCCACACCAAGCGCGTTCATTGACACCTACCGACAAGCCTTCGGACACACTCCCGGCCAAGCCGCTAAGCCAATGGCGGCGACCCGCCTCACCCGGCTCCGCCGCGCTCGCGATCGCCGCTAAGCGACCGGCTCCAGCACTTCGACACCCACGAACGGAACCAGTGCGTCCGGGACTCTAACGCTGCCGTCGGGCCGCTGGTGGTTCTCCAGGATCGCAACCAGCCACCGGGTGGTGGCCAGCGTTCCGTTGAGGGTGGCCGCGATCTGCGGCTTGCCGCTGGCATCCCGGTAGCGGGTCGCCAACCGGCGCGCCTGAAAGGTGGTGCAGTTCGACGTCGACGTCAGCTCGCGATAGGCCCCCTGCGTCGGAATCCACGCCTCGCAGTCGAACTTGCGGGCGGCCGACGAGCCGAGATCACCCGCGGCCACGTCGATGACCCGATACGGCACCTCGATGCGTGCCAGCATCTGGCGCTGCCAGCCCAGCAGCCGCTCATGTTCGTGCTCCGCGTCGGCCGGTGTGCAGTAGACGAAGCCCTCGACTTTGTCGAACTGGTGCACCCGGATGATGCCGCGCGTGTCCTTGCCATGGCTGCCGGCCTCACGTCGGAAACACGACGACCAGCCCGCATACCGCAGCGGCCCGCGGGAAAGGTCCAGAATCTCGCCGGAGTGATACCCCGCCAGCGGTACCTCGGAGGTGCCCACAAGGTAGAGGCCGTCGCCCTCTACCCGGTACACCTCCTCGGCGTGGGCGCCTAGAAATCCCGTGCCTACCATCACTTCCGGGCGCACCAGCACCGGCGGGATCGTAGGGACAAAGCCGTTGTCGACGGCTAGCTTCAGCGCCAGCTGCAGCAATCCAAGCTGCAGTAGGGCACCCCGACCGGTCAGGAAGTAGAACCGTGAACCCGACACCTTGGCGCCGCGCTGCATGTCGATCAGGCCCAGCGACTCGCCGAGCTCCAGGTGGTCCTTGGGGTTCTCGAGGTAGCTGGGCTCGCCGACGACGTCGAGCACCGCGTAGTCGTCCTCCCCGCCGGCGGGTACCCCGTCCACGATGACATTCGAGATCGCCAGGTGCGCCGCGGTGAACGCCGCCTCCGCTTCGACCTCGTCGGCCTCAGCGGCTTTGACCTGCTCGGCGAGTTCCTTCGCGCGCCGCAGCAGCGGCGGGCGCTCTTCGGGAGACGCGCCACCCACGCTTTTGCTGGCGGCTTTCTGCTCGGCCCGTAACGAATCGGCGGTCGAGATCACGGCCCGGCGGGCGGCGTCGGCCGTCAGCAGGGCATCTACCAGCGCCGGGTCCTCGCCGCGGCTGAGTTGTGAGCGGCGTACCGCGTCGGGGTTTTCACGAAGCAGCTTCAGGTCGATCACGGCCGCAAGACTACTTTTGACGCCCAGTCAGGGTGGCGGCAGAGGACCATCCACCCGCGATGAAGCGATCCCGCAAGCTGACAACTGCAACATTGGTCATGCGGCCCCGCCGACCCTGTCAGAATGGAGCGGATGTTGGACGCGCCCGAGCAGGACCCCGTCGATCCCGGCGACCCGGCCAGCCCCCCGCACGGGGAGGCGGAACAGCCGCTGCCCGGGCCTCGGTGGCCACGCGCCCTGCGCGCGTCGGCGACCCGGCGAGCGCTACTCCTCACCGCTTTGGGTGGCCTGCTGATTGCCGGGCTGGTCACCGCGATTCCCGCCGTCGGCCGCGCGCCGGAGCGGCTGGCCGGCTACATCGCCAGCAATCCGGTGCCCAGCACTGGCGCCAAGATCAACGCTTCGTTCAACCGCGTCGCCAGTGGTGACTGCTTGATGTGGCCGGACGGCACGCCGGAGTCTGCCGCCATCGTCAGCTGTGCCGACGAGCACCGGTTCGAAGTCGCCGAGTCCATTGACATGCGGACATTCCCCGGCATGGAGTACGGGCAAAACGCTGCTCCCCCGTCGCCCGCCCGCATTCAGCAGATCAGCGAGGAGCAGTGCGAAGCTGCTGTGCGCCGCTACCTCGGCACGAAGTTCGATCCCAACAGCAAGTTCACCATCAGCATGCTGTGGCCCGGCGACCGGGCGTGGCGGCAGGCCGGTGAGCGCCGCATGCTCTGTGGCTTGCAGTCGCCCGGTCCGAACAACCAGCAGCTCGCCTTCAAGGGCAAGGTCGCCGACATCGACCAGTCCAAGGTCTGGCCGGCCGGTACCTGCCTGGGCATCGATGCCACCACCAACCAGCCGATCGACGTGCCGGTGGACTGCGCGGCACCGCACGCGATGGAGGTATCCGGCACGGTCAACCTGGCCGAGAGGTTTCCCGACGCGCTGCCGAGCGAACCCGAGCAGGACGGGTTCATCAAGGACGCGTGCACCCGGATGACGGACGCCTACCTCGCACCCCTCAAGTTGCGTACCACCACCCTGACGCTGATCTACCCCACGCTGACGCTGCCCAGCTGGTCGGCGGGTAGCCGCGTGGTCGCATGCAGTATCGGCGCGACCCTGGGCAACGGGGGGTGGGCAACCCTGGTGAACAGCGCTAAGGGGGCGCTGCTGATCAACGGCCAGCCGCCGGTACCCCCACCCGACATTCCCGAGGAGCGGCTCAACCTGCCGCCGATTCCGCTTCAGCTGCCAACGCCTCGGCCCGCCCCCCCGGCTCAGCAGCTGCCAAGTACCCCACCAGGCACTCAGCACCTCCCTGCCCAACAGCCAGTGGTTACGCCCACCCGGCCACCCGAATCGCATGCGCCAGCGTCGGCAGCACCGGCCGAGACCCAGCCACCGCCACCAGACGCCGGAGCGCCGCCGGCGACCCAATCACCAGAGGCCACACCGCCTGGCCCCGCCGAGCCCGCACCGGCAGGCTAGCCGGGTGACAGTACGGATGGACCCGCAGCGGTTCGACGAACTGGTGTCCGACGCACTCGACCTCATTCCGCCCGAACTGGCGGACGCCATGGACAACGTCGTCGTGTTAGTCGCCAATCGCCACCCCCAGCACGAAAATCTGCTCGGCCAGTACGAAGGGGTCGCGTTAACCGAGCGCGGCTCCGACTACGCCGGATCGCTGCCTGATGCCATCACGATCTACCGCGAGGCGCTGCTGGACGCCTGCGACTCTGAGGATGAGGTCGTCGACCAGGTCGCCATCACGGTGATCCATGAGGTCGCCCATCACTTCGGCATCGACGACGAGCGCTTGGACCAACTGGGCTGGGCGTGACGAACCAGCGCCCGGGCGCGGCAACCCGGATTTGTCGGCACCCGATGCTATGAACGGCCCATGAGCACGGACTGCCGCGACTGCCGGGCGGGCTTGGATCACTGCCACGGCACCGTCATTCGTCATCCCTTGGCACGGCCGGAATGCACCGAGCCGGACTGTGTCAGCCCCGAGCTGCAACCCCATATCTTCGTCCTAGACTGCAATGCCGTCAGCTGCGAATGCACTGAATCGGCCACGGCGCCCGGGTCCTTCAGATCAGCCCATCGGGTCGGTGCTTGACGTCACCGCGTGTGTGACCGGGCTGGCTGCGGCTTCAGCGGGGTCCGGACAAAACGGCGGCTTCCGGAGGCCCCACTGCACACAACTCCATCGCCCATCGGTTATCGGGGCCAGCACCACCGACTCGACGTTTTCCAAGTGGTTGTCCAACACAAAGTTGCCGTCCACCCCGGCAAGCACCGCGGCGGCCAGCCGGATCGCCGCGCTGTGGCTCACGACGACGATGTCGCCGTCCCAGTCACCGTCGTCGAGGTAACGCATGCGCAGGTCGGCGAGCACCGGCAGATAACGATCCAGGACGTCGTTGGCGGTCTCGCCACCGGGCAGCGGCACATCCAACTCCCCGCGATGCCAGCGGCTGTAGGTGGCGTTGAACTCGGCGACCGCCTCGTCGTCGTTGCGGTTTTCCAGCTCCCCTACCTGTACCTCGTGAATGCCGGCAACCTCGTGGGCCACCATGTCGAGTTCGGCAGCGACCACCGCGGCCGTCTGGTAGGCCCGGATAGCCACCGAGTGTGCGAGCAGTGCCGGCCGGCGACAACCGCTGCGCGCGAACGCCCTGGCCTGATCACGACCCAGCGGTGTCAGCGCCGTTCCCGGCGGCAGGGTATCCAACCTGCGCTCGACGTTGCCATAGGACTGGCCGTGCCGCAGCAGCACCAAACGACCGCTCATGCTTGCGCCCCCTGGTCGTCCGGGCGAACCAGGGTCTGCTCGGGTTTGCCCGCGCGGAGCCGCGCTAACCAGCGTGATGCTTCGTCTACCAGGGGCGGCTGCGCCCCTGCCGCTGGCCCCGTCGGCCAGGACCCCAGGTATCGCACATCAGCACAACGTCGGTGCACCGCCTTGAGTGCCTCGGCGACGGCCTCGTCGTCGATGTGGCCGACGCAATCCACGAAGAACAGATAGGTGCCAAGTTCGGTACGGGTGGGCCGGGATTCAATCCGAGTGAGATCGATGCCGCGGATGCCGAACTCGGCCAGCGCAGCTACCAGCGCACCGGGCTGGTTGTCGATGCGCAGCACTGCAGACGTGCGATCGGCTCCGGTGCGCGCCGGAGGCGGCCCGGGCCGACCAACCAGGACGAAGCGGGTGCGGGCATTGGATTCGTCAACGACACCGTCGGCCAGGGCCGCCAATCCCCAACGAGCGGCCGCCAGCGGCGAGGTCACCGCGGCGTCAACCAAGCCGTCAGCCACCTGCCGGGCCGCGTCCGCGTTGGAATAAGCCGGCCGCAGGTCGGCGGCGGGAAGATGGGCCGCCAACCACTGCCGCACCTGTGCAGCCGCCACCGGAAAGGCCGCCAGGGTCCGCACGTCCGCGGCGTTGCGCCCGGGTTTGACCACGATGCTGAACGTCACGTCCAGCGTTGTCTCGGCGAACACCTGCAGGCGCACACCGATGGCCAGGCTATCCAAAGTAGGCAGCACGGAACCGTCGATCGAGTTCTCGATCGGCACGCACGCATAATCCGCACCGCCGTCGCGGACCGCAGCCAGTGCTGCGGGCGCGCTCTCGACCGGCATCCGCTGCAGTGCATCGGGCCCGGTCTCGGGAACTAGGCCGGCGGCCACCATCCGGACCAGGGCTGCCTCGGTGAATGTCCCTTCCGGACCGAGGTAAGCGATACGCACCACGCTCACAACCCTAACGACGCAAAGCCGACCGCCAACTCTTGCGACCAGACCGTGCATTAGTTAACTTAGGCTTACCTAAACACAGGAGGTCGTGGATGCCGCCGCTCACCAGTCTCGCGCCGACTACTGCCGAGCGAATTCGCAGCGCCTGCGCGCGGGCCGGGGGCGCCTTGCTGGTGGTTGAGCGGGAGGATCCGGTCCCCGTGCCCATACACCATTTGTTGTACGACGGGTCCTTCGCCGTGGCGGTTCCGGTCGATCGTGGCGAGGTGTCCGGTTCGCAAGCGCTGCTGGAGTTGACTGACTATGCGCCGCTGCCGGTGCGTGAACCCGTCCGTTCGCTGGTGTGGATCCGCGGCTGCCTCCACCAGATCCCGCCCGCAGAGCTGGTTGAGACCCTGGACCTGATCGCCACCGATAATCCGAATCCGGCCCTGCTACAAGTCGAGACCCCGAGGTCCGGGCCGGCCGATGCGGCGGAGACCCGGTATACCATGCAGCGGCTGGAGATCGAATCCGTAGTGGTGACCGACGCCACCGGCGCCGAACCCGTTACCGTGGCGGACCTGCTCGCGGCCCGACCCGATCCGTTTTGTGAAATCGAATCAACCTTGCTCTGGCACCTAGCCACCGCCCATGACGATGTGGTCGCGCGGCTGGTATCCAGGCTGCCGGCACCGCTACGACGCGGACAGATCCGCCCCCTCGGTCTCGATCGGTACGGCGTCCGGTTTCGCATTGAAGCTCGCGACGGAGACCGCGACATCCGACTGCCGTTCCATAAGCCGGTGGACGACATGACCGGGCTAAGCCAGGCCATCCGGGTGCTCATGGGTTGCCCGTTCCGCAACGGGCTGCGCGCCCGCAGGTAGCAGGCACAGCCGCCGCTCGGCCGCGTTGGCCGGCTGCATCCAAAGGTTCAGCCACGTACGTTGTCTAGGTCCGGGGTTGGCATCCGACAACCCGACGACACTGATATCGATCCCGCGTGACTCTTATGTACCGATCCCTGGCCACGGCCGGGACAAAATCAACGCCGCGTTCGCGCTGGGCGGGGGGCGGCTGCTGACCCAAACGGTCGAGTTGGCTACTGGCCTGCACCTGGATCACTATGCCGAGGTCGGATTCAGCGAGTTCGCCGACCTCGTCGACGCCTTCGATCCGTTGGCCGGCGTCGATCTACCGGCAGGCTGCCAAACACTTGACGGACGTGCAGCGCTGGGCTACGTCCGGACTCGGGCCACACCACGGGCCGATCTAGAGGGCTCCGACGTGCCGGTGCCAGCCGCCGCGTTCGAAACACAGCCCTAACGACACGCTGCCGAATATGACCCGTGTCGGAAATTAGGGCGACAAGAGTAATGCGGCTCAACATAGCCTTGCTTTACTTAGGCAAACCTGCCTTCAACCAGGAGGTTATTATCATCCTGTGGTAACTAGGAAAGCCTTTCCTGAGTAAGTATTGCCTTCGTTGCATACCGCCCTTTACCTGCGTTAATCTGCATTTTATGACAGAATACGAAGGGCCTAAGACAAAATTCCACGCGTTAATGCAGGAACAGATTCATAACGAATTCACAGCGGCACAACAATATGTCGCGATCGCGGTTTATTTCGACAGCGAAGACCTGCCGCAGTTGGCGAAGCATTTTTACAGCCAAGCGGTCGAGGAACGAAACCATGCAATGATGCTCGTGCAACACCTGCTCGACCGCGACCTTCGTGTCGAAATTCCCGGCGTAGACACGGTGCGAAACCAGTTCGACAGACCCCGCGAGGCACTGGCGCTGGCGCTCGATCAGGAACGCACAGTCACCGACCAGGTCGGTCGGCTGACAGCGGTGGCCCGCGACGAGGGCGATTTCCTCGGCGAGCAGTTCATGCAGTGGTTCTTGCAGGAACAGATCGAAGAGGTGGCCTTGATGGCAACCCTGGTGCGGGTTGCCGATCGGGCCGGGGCCAACCTGTTCGAGCTGGAGAACTTCGTCGCACGTGAAGTGGATGTGGCGCCGGCCGCATCAGGCGCCCCGCACGCTGCCGGGGGCCGCCTCTAGATCCCTGGCGGGGATCAGCGAGTGGTCCCGTTCGCCCGCCCGTCTTCCAGCCAGGCCTTGGTGCGGCCGGGGTGGTGAGTACCAATCCAGGCCACCCCGACCTCCCGGCAAAAGTCGATATCCTCGTACTCATCGACGTTCCAGCAGTACACCGCCCGGCCCTGAGCTGCCGAGCGGTCAACGAGTTGCGGATATTCCTTTAACGCAGGCAGTGAGGGTCCCACGGCGGTTGCCCCGACCGCCGTGGCCGCACTGCTGGTCAGGTATCGGGGGGTCTTGCCGAGCAACACCGTCGGCAGCAGCGGTGCAGCCCGCCGGATCCGCCAGACCGCGGCGGCCGAAAACGACATCACCACCGCACGGGATCGATCTGCGGAGGCGGGTGCGGCAATACCGAACCGGTGTAGCAGCGCCAGCAGCTTGTTTTCCACCAGCGAGCCGTATCGGACGGGATGCTTGGTCTCGACGAAGATCTTCACCGGCCGGTGCCAGTCCAAAACCAGCGAAACAAGCGCGTCCAGGGTCACCAGACTGGTGTCGCCGTGCGAACCGTCGGGGCGCCAGCTGTCGTGCCACGCGCCGTACTCCAGCTCGCGTAGCTGGGCCAGCGTCATCGTGCTGACCAAGCCGGCTCCCGTCGAGGTTCGGTCCAGGCGGCGGTCATGCACACAGACCAGATGCCCGTCCCGGGTCAACCGCACATCACATTCCACGCCGTCGGCGCCCTCTTTGAGCGCCAGGTCGTAGGCGGCAAGGGTATGCTCCGGCCGAGCCGCCGACGCACCACGGTGAGCAACCACAAAGGGATGTCCGGCGAGCACCTCGTCGGCCCATGTCATGTCCACTATGCTGCCGGTTCCTGCCCGTCCAACTCAACCGCAACAGAAGATGCCGGCGCGGAACGCCCGTCTGTGTTCACCACCACCCAGCGATGCGCTGGGCGTTCGACCGGCTTTTGCTCGAACCCCTCGAAGACCCGCGCAGCAGCGGCCACCGCGGCCGCCGCACACAGATACGCCAGCACCATCATGGTGGTGTTGTTGGCGATGCCCTGAGCGTCGGTGACCCAGCTGGTGGCGAACGCGAACATCGATATCGCGTTGCTGACGATCCACACGATCCACCACACCACGATCGGCCTGCGCAGCCGCGTGTAGCGGTCCTCGACCAGCGCCAACTCGATGACGTACAGCGGAGCCCACAGCAGATTGACCATCGGCAATAGGCAGCCGGCCCATAACTCACGGGCGGAACGCCGCTCCGGCAAGCCTTGATGCATAAACGCGGCGGCCCGACGGGCGACCAGCCACCGGACCAACAGGACAATGGTAGTGCCGGCCGCCGCAATCGCCGCCAAGCTGACCAAAACCCCCAGCCAGACCGAGGCGCTGGCCACCACCGAGTTCAACAATGTGTTTCGGTTGATGACCAGCAACACATACCGCACCACAAACACCACGACCGCGATGCTGAACACCAGCAGGCTCACCAACAGCGTGGTGCGCACCGCCGCCGGCGATGGCCCTGCTTTCGCCGAGGCCGGCACGGGAGCCTGGTCGACATGGTCGGTTAGCCCCCACCGCGGTATCCCGGCGTAGCGGGGAGTAGGCCCACGTAACCGTGGGCCGTGCCGTGGCGGCGGTGCCGCCCCGGGTCGCACCGCTATCCACCGAAAACCTGGGGGAAGCCGCGGCGGTGTGCGCCGCGTGTCGGAGGCCGTCGGCACCTGCGGGCGCGCCGGTGTACGCCAGCGCGCCTCGGCCGGCATATCCGCCAACGGCGCCAGCAACATCCCCCGACAGCGTGGACACCACACGCGTTGCCGCTCACGGACGTTCCAGCGAGTTCCGCACTGGGAGCACACTTGGATCACCAGACCAGCCTAGTGACTTCTCCGCCCCGCACCGGTACGGCATTGTCCGCGCCGTCAACAGGCGTTGAGGCAGGCTTCCGCGCTGGATTGGGCGCGCCCGGTCGCGGCACGTCCAGCACGACACAGCTACCTACGACTATCCACAGTTTCCACAGCTTTATCCACAGCGGTAAGAATCCGACGAATGGCGTTAACACCGGCTCCATCCGTCAGCCAGGCCCACAACTGTGGATAACAGCGCCCGTCAATGCGTTCTCATCGACAGCCTGGCAGGTACCCGAGCGAAATGGATTGTCGCACTAAGCATCCACATCTGCCCCGGCTGCACCTAGCAGCCTGCCCGCCCGGGCCCGGCCTGCTCCTGCGATCGTCAAACCACACATTTCGCGGCGCTGCCGGCGCAGTATCCGGACGTCTTGTGGCGCTGCGAGGTACCAATTTTTCCCCACCATTCACCAGGAGTTATTATCGCGTGCACGACACTTCGTTGTGACTTACCTCACCGTCGTGAGGTGAGCATGCAGGTGAAAGGCGACTGATGGCCACACACTCGTACGGCCCAGGGTCTACAACGCCGCCGAACTCTGGCTCGCCGGAGTGGAACCACGCCTACGGCATTGCCGCTTTGCGGGCCGCCCTGATCGCTCTGGCGTTACTGGCGATTCTGGCCGTCATCGCTTTGGTTTGAGTCCCCGGCCACTCGGGTGGCACCGAGTCGGTCCGGACGCCCTGGTCAGAACCGGTTCTCGGATTTGGGTAACCCCCCTTGTGTCACTGCCGTTTCGGTGGTCACAGCACGGCAATTGTTGTGGGTGGCCTTTCATAGAACTGCGACATGGATTACCGCGGTCGTGAGGAAATCGTCGAGGCTGGTTGCACCCCCACGGAGCCAGCCAGAAATTCTGTAGATCAGAGTTGGCTTGATTATGAATCATGCTCTAGCACAGGGCAACTCGTGAGTGTGTTGAACACTACCGTCCTGTTCTGCGTTCCGGCACTCGAATAACCTCCCGTCCCACTCGAAATATTGCGCAGCCTAAGATAAATCAGCTTCATAGCCGAATCCTTGCCTGGCAAAAGGACCGCGGTTATTGATTAACTTGCGCAGCTCGATCGGATAGTCCAGGAATGGCACGAATTCCGGCTACGCATGCGCCCAGACAAAATTCCTTGAGCGCGAGCTCGGCGGCCTCCACGGTGACGGCGCCATGAATCCCGGCATCGACGAGACGCCCCGGGCTGTCTTGGATCGGCCGGCCCGAGGCGTCTTTGCGCCCGTCAAGGTCCACCCTGATAGCCAAATGCGCCAGCTGGCGGCAACCACCCCGTTGTCTTCGATCCGCAGCCGTAAACCGTCGTTCGTCGGCGCCCGTCGCCCAACGTGAACTGAGGGCGGAGAATCGGCCGGAATCTCGCCCTCAGTTCACGCTCGGCGCCGTTTGGCCTCACCCAGTCAATGTGATCTGTGCGGGCGGGCGTTGGCGCGTAGCGAACCCCAGTGGCGCCGGCCCGCCAAGCACGCCCCGGCGCGGCCAGCTCATCAGCGGCTACGCAAGCGCAACGGCGCCCGCGATGGGCTGTGGAAGAACCCGGAGGATCTCACCGAACACCAGAATGCCAAGCTGTCGCGCTCATCTACTCAAAGAAGGCCTACGGCACCTGTTTTCGGTCAAAGGCGAAGAGAGTAAGCAGGCACTGGACCGGTTGATCTTCTAGGCGCGGCCCCGAGTGAGCATACTTTGGTGGCTTGTATCTCTTGTAGTGCCGCTTTGACGGGGTGGTGGTCAGGTACGGTGGCCTCGGGAGAGGCTGGAGGGCTCGACGTTTGGGCTGAGTGTCTGGGCCCGTGAAAGAGATCGTCTGCTCCAGCTTTGTCTCCTGAACTGACCCGGTTTAGGGAATTGGTGGCCAGGTTGCGGAAGTGCGCAGCATCGACGTGTACCTGGGTGAGGCATCGAATCATCGACAAGCACCGGAGCCGCGCGTGAACTCCCGCCGCGTTGTGGTCGGGGATGATGTGGGAGACCGGCCGGCAGTGCTGTGTACGAAGGTTCTCCCACCGCAACGAGTTCACGCACGACGGTCGGCTGGGTGGGCCCTGGAATGCGTGAACTCTTCATCAACACAACATGATTGACGATGAAGGGGAGAACCTCCATGCACAACAACGCTAACCCGTGACTGCCGAGAATCCAGGACGGAGCAGGCGGACGCTGGTCGGAATCGACGCGGCGATCACGGCCTGTCACCACATCGCGATCCGCGATGATGTCGGTGCGAGGTCGATTCGATTCAGTGTCGAACCCACGCTGGCCGGACTGCGCACCCTCACCGACAAGCTCAGCGGTTACGACGATATCGACGCCACCGTGGAACCGACCTCGATGACGTGGCTGCCGCTCACGATCGCTGTCGAGAATGCCGGTGACACCATGCACATGGCCGGCGCGCGGCATTGCGCCCGGCTGCGGGGTGCGATCGTGGGCAAGAGCAAGTCCGACGTCATCGACGCCGAGGTTCTCACCCGCGCCAGCGAGGTGTTCGACCTGACGCCGCTGACACTGCCGACGCCCGCGCAGTTGGCGTTACGTCGATCGGTGATCCGACGTGCCGGCGCAGTGATTGACGCGAACCGGTCCTGGCGTCGGTTGATGTCGTTGGCGCGGTAGGCGTTCCCCGATGTGTGGACCGCGTTCGCCGGGTCGTTACCGACCGCGACAGCGGTGCTGGGGCGTTGGCCCGACATCCGCTTGCTGGCCGGCGCACCGACCCGCAACTGGCGGCGTTCTACCACCGGCTGATGACCACCCAGAGGCATTGCCACACCCAGGCCACCATCGCCGTAGCCCGCAAGCTGGCCGAACGCACCCGGGTGACGATCACCACCGGCCGCCCCTACCAGCTGCGCGACACCAACGGCGACCCTGTCACCGCCCGCGGCGCGAAAGAACTGATCGACGCCCACTACCACGTCGACACCAGGACCCACCCACACAACCGCGCCCACACTGACACCATGCAGAACTCGAAACCGGCACGCTGAACACCACTGTCGGCAGGGGATCCGGTTGCACACGCAACGGTCACTTGAGGCGATCGTCTCCATTCCTGGCTCCTTGCCGCCCATTGTTGTCGGCGAGCAAGGAGTCACAGTGGAGTCCCCGCAGCGTAGCGAGGAAAACCGACCTTGACGCCCGACGAGCGGCAACGAGAACCGGCAACGAGGAATGGTCTTCGACAAGCCCACCGTGAGTTGTCTATCGGTTTCTCATTTTCAGCGTCTTTTCAGAGTCGCGCAACACAATCCGATGCCCGTCGAGATCCGTCGCGACTACACACACACCCAGCATCTCGACCATCGCGACTCCGGCCGACGACGGCTAACGAGCAGCTTCGCCCCACCCGCCCCCGCAGCAACAACACAACGGCACGGCAGCAGCTGATCACTGCCCAAAACACGCACCCACATCAGATGCAGAACCCCTTGACAACCAATAGGGAATCTCTTCACGAATGAGGGGGCAGTTGGGGTTTGAATCCGCCGGTTTCCAGTAGGTATCTGTCGGCTTAGTTGGTGAGATTGCGAAAGCCGAGGGTCGATCCCCGGAGGTGCTCGACGCGGCCGCTGATCGCTTCGGTCGGCGGGTTGACCGTGGTCACTGTTTTGGGCGTCGATCCACTGCGGGAATTCCCACTACCACGTCCGGCCGGATCACCGGCGACTCGCGGTGCACGGCCCGCTCCAGCACCTCCTTGGTCAATTCGTTAGCCGTCCCCGCCAACTGCCCAGCCGTCGACTTCTTCTTGCCCACCCACCCCATAGACCTTCGCCACACAGCGCCTTCCGTCCACCCAACAGCGGTCCGATGACGGACCCCCGACGGGGACTTCAGCGACCAGGAACGCGCCCATAGACGTGGTATCAGCCTGGGGGCGTCCTGGTAGCCTATGCCGTCCGCCCTGGGGCATCGACCCCAAGGTCGTTGTTGCGACGCGAGCGGTCATGGAGCAGGGTTGACTTGTCAAGCTAGAGCCAGCCCATCGCGTGGGAGGCACCCGCGCGAAAAGAAACATCGGACGATCATTTCATCGAAGGAAGGAATGCCGTGGCCGAATACACCTTGCCAGACCTGGACTGGGACTACGGAGCACTGGAACCGCACATCTCGGGTCAGATCAACGAGCTTCACCACAGCAAGCACCACGCCACCTACGTAAAGGGCGCCAATGACGCCGTCGCCAAACTCGAAGAGGCGCGCGCCAAGGAAGATCACTCAGCGATCTTGCTGAACGAAAAGAATCTAGCTTTCAACCTCGCCGGCCACGTCAATCACACCATCTGGTGGAAGAACCTGTCGCCTAACGGTGGTGACAAGCCCACCGGCGAACTCGCCGCAGCCATCGCCGACGCGTTCGGTTCGTTCGACAAGTTCCGTGCGCAGTTCCACGCGGCCGCTACCACCGTGCAGGGGTCGGGCTGGGCGGCACTGGGCTGGGACACACTCGGCAACAAGCTGCTGATATTCCAGGTTTACGACCACCAGACGAACTTCCCGCTAGGCATTGTTCCGCTGCTGCTGCTCGACATGTGGGAACACGCCTTCTACCTGCAGTACAAGAACGTCAAAGTCGACTTTGCCAAGGCGTTTTGGAACGTCGTGAACTGGGCCGATGTGCAGTCACGGTATGCGGCCGCGACCTCGCAGACCAAGGGGTTGATATTCGGCTGACCCCGCTGCCGCAAGCGTCGGGCTCAGTATTCCGGAGTCGCGCATCACCATCGCCCTTATCCTGGCCTTATATTGCAGCTTTGTGAACACGGCCGCGGTGGCCGTGTCGAGTTGCAGGGCGCGTAAACCACGCGCATGCTTGGTTACTCGAGCTACCATTTATTTCGAGCTACCAGCGTGGTTAGGACGGAGGCGTCGCGGAGGGGCGAGATGGGTACCGGGTCAGGTGGGCCTATTGGGGTTTCTCCCTTCCATTCGCGTGGTGCCCTGAAAGGGTTCGTGATCTCTGGACGTTGGCCTGATTCGACCAAAGAGTGGGCCCAGCTGCTGATGGTCGCAGTTCGGGTCGCGTCGTTGCCCGGCTTGCTCTCCACCACAACGGTGTTTGGTGCCCGCGAAGAGTTGCCCGACGAACCCGAGCCGGGGACCGTCGGTCTGGTGCTGGCCGAGGGCACCGTCTTCGGTGAATCAGCAATTCAGCCAGGATATTTCGCTGATCATCAACCCCCTGCATTGCTGATGCTGCATCCACCCTCGGAGACCACGCCGTCGCTGCCGGAATGCACCGGGGCGGCGTCAGGGTGCGTGCTGCTGCCGGGATTACCGTATCTGGGATTGGAACATCGTGCGGCTTGGGTGGAGGCTGAAGCCGACGGCACCATCACATCTATGGTGAGCCGGGTGGGCGTCGACCCGATAAGCCATCCCGACACCGCAATTCTGGCAATGCTGCTTGCAGCATAAGGAAATTCGAAGGAGTCTGTTCGGGCGGCGAATCGCCAAATACGGGTGGCCGAACTTGTCCGACATCCTGGTGCACACCAAATATGACCGCTAGCCTGGGGACGTTAGCGAAGGGGAGTAGTCCCGAATCGTCGAGTCGACATACTGGCGAAAAGCCCGGCTGGCGAACCGTTTGATACCAACGGTGGGCGAGACCTTCGACCGATGTTCGATGACCGACTGGTCGTCGACAACGCGTCGAAAGGTCGCCTGCCATGCTCGCCGCCACACTGCTAAGTCTGGGAGCCGTTTTCCTTGCTGAGCTCGGCGACAGATCCCAGCTCATCACGATGACCTACACACTTCGCTACCGCTGGTGGGTGGTGCTGACCGGGGTGGCGATCGCAGCGTTCACGGTGCACGGGGTAGCGGTGGCGATCGGCCACTTTTTGGGCTCGACCGTGCCGGCCCGGCCGGCCGCCTGCGTATCGGCGATCGCATTCCTGATCTTTGCCGTGTGGGTCTGGCGGGAGGACACGGCCAGCGACAGCGAAACCTCGCCAACCGCTGCCGAACCCCGACTCGCGCTGTTCACCGTGGTCTCGTCGTTCGCACTGGCTGAGCTGGGTGACAAGACAACGTTGGCGACGGTGACCTTGGCCAGCGATCACCACTGGGCCGGCGTATGGATCGGCACCACCCTGGGCATGATCCTGGCCGACGGCCTGGCGATCGGCGCAGGGCTGCTGCTGCACCGGCGCCTTCCGGAGCGGTTGCTGCAGGTCCTGACTGGCCTGCTGTTCCTGCTGTTCGGACTGTGGTTGCTGTTCGACGACGCGTTGGGCTTCAGATCGGTTGCCATCGCCGTGACAGCGGCGGTGGTGCTGGCCGCGGCAACTACGGCGGTATCGGTGCGGGTGGCGCAAACTCGTCGGCGGCGGCCAACCGCTGCTGCAACACCAGAAGATGACTCGACACGCCCCGAGCGGTCGTCGGTCGCGCCGGGCCATCCCGGGAGCATCTTGCTACCGCTTCCGGAAGTGTCTTTGCGGGGGCGCCGACCGCCCTCAGGGTCGCCTGACGAGCGCTGTGCGGACCCAGGCAGCAAAGGAGGCTCTCGGCGAATCTCCGTTGGCTGCTGGTTGCCCGGAGTCGGCCGCATCCGCCCGACACGGTCATCCTGATCTGCTCGCCGAACACGTGGGCGACGGACCAACGCGCGTGTTTTCATCGGATATTCTGCGGATAACCCGTGAAATCCGTTCGTCGTGTGGACACATCACCGAATCGGTTGGACCCTCATCGGGGGGGTCTTCGTTGACCCCTCACAACGTCAGCACCCAATCCGCTCAGGTTTGCACTTGGTTGTGGACACAACTGTCGCTACCATGATCAGCAAATACATACAGATAACCGTTTGCTCTTGGAGCCCGGTGGAGGTCACATCGATGAGCACGACGTTCGCTGCCCGCCTGAACCGCCTGTTCGACACGGTTTATCCGCCCGGACGCGGGCCACATACCTCCGCGGAGGTGATCGCGGCGCTCAAGGCAGAGGGCATCACGATGTCGGCTCCCTACCTATCACAGCTACGCTCAGGAAACCGTACGAACCCATCGGGGGCGACCATGGCCGCCCTGGCCAACTTCTTCCGCATCAAGGCGGCCTACTTCACCGACGACGAGTACTACGAAAAGCTCGACAAGGAATTGCAGTGGCTGTGCACGATGCGCGACGACGGCGTGCGCCGGATCGCGCAGCGGGCCCACGGGTTGCCCTCCGCGGCGCAGCAGAAGGTGTTGGACCGGATCGACGAGCTGCGGCGTGCCGAAGGGATCGACGCTTAGTCCCTGATACCGACCGCCCGCTCCACCCGACCTGGCGGGTTGGGGTTGGTCTGCCCCGATTAGGGTTGCCCCAGCGATCACCGCGATAGTCCACGAGATACCGGGAGGCGGCCGGGAATGGGCCTGTTCGGCAAGCGAAAGAGCCGCGCGACCCGTCGCGCGGAAGCCCGCGCGATCAAAGCCCGCGCCAAGCTCGAGGCCAAGCTGTCGGCCAAGAACGAGGCGCGCCGCATCAAGGCCGCCCAGCGCGCGGAATCAAAGGCGCTCAAGGCGCAGCTGAAGGCCCGGCGGGACAGCGACCGGGCGGCGCTCAAGGTCGCCGAAGCCGAGCTCAAGGTAGCACGCGAAGGCAAGTTGCTGTCACCGACGCGGATTCGCCGGTTGCTGACGGTTTCTCGGCTCCTGGCCCCGATACTGACGCCGGTGATATACCGGGCCGCGATGGCTGCCCGCGGGTTGATCGACCAGCGGCGCGCCGATCAGCTCGGGGTCCCGCTGGCACAGATCGGCCGGTTCTCCGGTCATGGCGCCCGGTTGTCGGCGCGGGTTGGGGGAGCCGAGCGATCGTTGCGGATGGTGCAGGAAAAGAAGCCGAAGGACGTAGAAACCAAACAGTTCGTGTCGGCGGTGACCAATCGGCTCACCGATCTGTCGGCGGCCGTCGCGGCCGCGGAGCACATGCCCGCAAAGCGGCGCCGGACGGCCCACTCGGCGATCTCGTCGCAGCTGGATGGCATCGAGGCGGACCTGATGGCCCGGCTCGGGTTGACCTAACCGGCGGCCCGATGACCGCAATTGGCATGTCACATCCGCCTCGCGTGCATCGGCGGGTCGGCGGGCAGCGCACTGCACTGACCGCGGGCATCGGCCTCTTGCTGGCCGCCTTGGTGCTGACCACCATCGCGAACCCACCTGCGGCGTTTGCGCACACCGCGCAGCTGTCCACCGCTACGCCCGCACCCGCAGTCGCCGCCACCGACGCGAACGACGTCCCGACGTGGCCATTCGTCGTAGGGACCGTGGCGGCGGTTGCCGTGGCTGCATTGTGGGCCGTTCGGCGCGGGCGCTAACCAATCAACCCCGGTAGCCCGGAAGGTGCGGCACCGTGTCCTGGCATGATGGGACCGAGCGTTTGCGATCTAGTGAGCGACGACAATGCTGCAAAGGAGCGGCCACATGCCAGACCCGCAGGATCGACCCGACAGCGAGCCGAGCGACGCATCGACGCCGCCAGCTAAGAAGCTGCCGGCCAAGAAGGCCGCCAAGAAAGCACCAGCAAGAAAGACGCCGGCGAAGAAGGCACCCGCCAAAAAAACACCCGCCAAGGGTGCTAAGTCCGCGCCACCAAAGCCTGCCGAGGCGCCCGTCAGTTTGCAGCAGCGGATCGAAACCAACGGCCAGCTTGCAGCTGCTGCTAAGGATGCAGCGGCACAAGCAAAGTCGACAGTGGAAGGCGCCAACGACGCCCTGGCGCGCAACGCATCAGTGCCGGCGCCGAGTCACTCGCCCGTGCCGCTGATCGTTGCCGTCACGCTTAGCCTGCTGGCGCTGCTGCTGATCCGGCAACTGCGCCGCCGCTGAACGCGCTGGCACCATAGTGGCCATCTCATTTCGCCCAACCGCTGACCTCGTCGACGACATCGGGCCCGACGTGCGCAGCTGTGACCTACAGTTCCGCCAATTCGGCGGCCGATCGCAGTTCGCCGGACCGATCAGCACCGTGCGGTGTTTTCAGGACAATGCGTTGCTGAAGTCGGTGCTCTCGCAGCCAAGTGCGGGCGGTGTGCTGGTCATCGACGGCGCCGGGTCCCTGCACACCGCGTTGGTCGGTGATGTCATCGCCGAGTTGGCCCGCTCTACCGGCTGGACCGGGTTGATCGTCCACGGCGCGGTGCGAGATGCCGCCGCGCTGCGCGGCATCGACATCGGCATCAAAGCGCTGGGCACCAATCCCCGCAAGAGCACCAAGACCGGTGCCGGAGAACGCGACGTTGAAATCACGCTGGGCGGGGTGACATTCGTTCCAGGCGATATCGCCTACAGCGACGACGACGGCATCATCGTCGTCTGACTATGGCCTAAACCGGCGCTAAACCGTCGCTAAAGCTAAACCCCCACCGGGGCAGGCCTTTTGGCGAACCGCAGACCCTCGTCGTCGATCTTGCCGCGCCGGATGAGCCGGATGTCACGTAGGTAGTTCTGATTCAGGCGCCACGGTGTACGCGAACCCTGCTTGGGCAGCTCGTCCAGCGAGCGCAGCACGTAACCTGGGGTGAACTCCATGAAGGGCCGCTCTTCGACATCTGAGCCCGGTCGCTCGACGACCACGGTGTCAAAACCGTTGTCGTCCATGTAATTCAACAAGCGACAGACAAACTCCGACACCAGGTCGGCCTTCAGCGTCCAGGAGGCATTGGTGTAGCCAACCGTGTAGGCCATGTTGGGGATGCCGGAAAGCATCATGCCCTTGTAGGCCATCGTCGTGGTGATGTCCACTTGTTGTCCGTCGATAGTCGCCGTCGCCCCACCAAAAAGCTGCAGGTTCAACCCCGTTGCGGTAATGATGATGTCAGCCGGCAGTTCGCGACCTGAGTTCAGCCGGATTCCGGTCGCGGTGAACCGTTCAATGGTGTCGGTCACCACCTCGACCTTCCCGTGACGAATGGCCCGGAACAGGTCGCCGTTGGGCACCAAGCACAATCGCTGGTCCCAGGGGTTGTAGTGCGGGCCGAAGTGCTTTCGCACGTCGTACCCCTCGGGTAGCTGGCGCTGGATCAGGCTCAGGAACATCTTCCGCATGCGCCGTGGCCACTTCTGGCAGGCGCTGTACACGGCCGCCTGGCGCAGCACGTTCTTCCACCGTACCGCGGTGTAGGCCATGGTCTCCGGCAGCCAGCGGTTGAGCTTCTCGGCGATGCCGTCCCGGTCTGGCTGCGACACGATGTAGGTGGGTGAGCGCTGCAGCATCGTGACGTGCTTGGCGCCCGAGTCCGCCAGCGCCGGCACGAGCGTGACCGCCGTTGCGCCACTGCCGATCACGACGATGTTCTTAGCGTCGTAGTCGAGGTCCTCGGGCCAGTGCTGCGGATGGATGATCGGCCCGACGAAATCCTCCGAGCCGGCGAATCTCGGCGAGTAGCCCTCGTCGTAGTTGTAGTAGCCGCTGCACAGAAAGAGGAATTCGCAGGTGAGGGCGCTGAGCGTGCCGTGGCTTTGGATGTGAACGGTCCAGCGGTTTTCCGCGGTCGACCAATCGGCACTGATCACCTTGTGGTGGAACCGGATATGCCTGTCGATTCCATACATGGCCGCGGTGCTCTTGACGTACTCGAGGATGGGCTTGCCGTCGGCGATCGCCTGCCGTCCGGTCCAGGGACGGAATCGGAAACCTAGCGTGTACATGTCGGAGTCGGAGCGAATTCCGGGATAACGGAACAAATCCCAGGTGCCGCCCATGGATTCCCGCTTTTCCAGGATGGCGTAGCTCTTGGTCGGGCAACGGTCCTGCAGGTGCCAGGCCGCGCTGACACCGGAGATTCCAGCGCCCACGATGACAACGTCGAGGTGCTCGGTCATGGATCCACGCTATCAACGTAATGTCGAGGCCGTCAACGAGATGTCGACACTATCGACACGTAGTAAGCTGCCAGGGTGACCACCTCCGCGGCCAGTCAGGCTTCGCTGCCTAGGGGCCGGCGCACCGCGCGGCCGTCCGGCGACGATCGTGAACTGGCGATCCTCGCCACCGCCGAGAACCTTCTCGAGGACCGTCCGCTGGCCGATATCTCGGTCGACGATCTGGCCAAGGGCGCCGGTATCTCGAGGCCGACGTTCTACTTCTATTTCCCATCCAAGGAAGCGGTGCTGCTGACCCTGCTGGACCGGGTGGTCAATCAAGCCGACATGGCCCTACAGACCCTTGCCGAGAATCCCGCCGACACCGACCGCGAGAACATGTGGCGCACCGGGATCAACGTGTTCTTCGAGACATTCGGGTCGCACAAGGCGGTAACCCGAGCCGGTCAGGCCGCCAGGGCAACCAGTGTCGAAGTCGCCGAACTGTGGTCGACGTTTATGCAGAAGTGGATCGCCTACACGGCCGCCGTGATCGACGCCGAACGCGACCGAGGCGCGGCGCCGCGCACCCTGCCGGCCCATGAACTGGCCACAGCGCTCAACCTGATGAACGAGCGGACGCTGTTCGCGTCATTCGCCGGCGAACAGCCCTCGGTGCCGGAAGCCCGCGTGCTGGATACGCTGGTGCACATCTGGGTGACCAGCATTTACGGCGAGAACCGCTAAGCCGCACTCGGTCGGGGGTGCTCGGTCGATGCTCAGTGCCAAAGCGGCATGCAGATCTCACGGAGGTCCGGTGGACGATCTGGCAGCCGAAGTGGCGCCTTGGGTAGGCAATGGCGTGCGGTCATATAGGAGCGGGTGCATTCGCATGTCGGACACGTGGCGTTGCCGCCTGGTACCGCGGTGTTCGTGGCCGACAGCGGGCTAATGCGACCCGGTCCACGCCAGGAGCGTGTCGGCCGGCCAGGTGTTGACGATCCGGTCGGCGGGCACCTCCGCGTCCAAGGCGCGCTGGGCGCCGTAGCCGAGGAAGTCCAGCTGGCCGGGTGCGTGCGCGTCGGTGTCGATGCTGAACACGCAGCCGATGTCGCGCGCTAGGTGCAACAGGCGCGTCGGTGGGTCTCGGCGTTCCGGACGGGAGTTGATCTCCACGGCGGTGCCGTGCTCACGGCAGGCGGTGAACACCGCCTCTGCATCGAACTTCGATTCTGGCCGGATGCCACGATTGCCGGCGATCAGCCGGCCGGTGCAGTGGCCCAGCACGTCGGTGTGACCGTTGGCCACGGCGCGCACCATCCGTCGCGTCATCGCTGCCGAATCCATCGACAGCTTGGAGTGCACGCTGGCCACCACGATGTCGAGGCGGTCCAGCATCTCGGGTTCCTGGTCCAAGCTCCCGTCTTCGAGGATGTCGACCTCGATCCCGGTCAGGATGCGCAGCGGCGCGAACTTCTCGCGCAGCTCGTCGATCACGTCCAGCTGCTTGCGCAACCGGTCCGGAGACAGGCCGTTGGCGATCGTCAACCGCGGTGAGTGATCGGTCAATGCGCAGTACTGGTGACCTAGCGCCGCCGCGGTGGCCATCATCTCCTCGATCGGCGCGGACCCGTCCGACCAGTTCGAATGCAGATGCAGATCCCCGCGCAATGCGGCACGGATCGCCCCTCCACCGAGATCCTCAGCGTCAGCGCGTAATTCAGCCAGCAGGTCCGGCTCGCGGCCAGACCAGGCCTGGGCGATGACTTTCGCGGTTTTGGGACCGATACCCGCCAGCGACTGCCAGCTGTTGGCCTGGCCGTGCCGCTGCCGCGCCGCGTCGTCAAGGCCCTCGATAATGTCGGCGGCATTGCGATAGGCCATCACCCGCCTCGGGTCGTGGCGGTTCCGGTCCTTGTAATAGGCGATCTGCCGCAGCGCTGTTACCGGGTCCATTATCGGGCTCACACCAGTTGCCCGAAGACGACCCCGGTGACAACCACCGCGAAGCCGGCCATTTCGCCGAGGATGAGCAACGCCATTAACACCCCCGCACCCTTTGCGGGACGCTCGAATTGGTTCGCGGTGGCACGGCGCGCGCCATGGGTGACATAACTCGCCAACAGGATGGGTTTCGTATCAAATCCGAGGGCACAGTTCATCGCTTCACTGAGTTTAGTTGGGACCTAGGCCCAGATGCCGTCGCGGCCTGGGGCGCCATTGCCCTAGATAACAATCTGATAAAGCGGAGCAAACAAGCTGTGGTGCACACTCGGGCACGTATCAGGTTGGCTACACAGCGAAGCGCAACAGCTCTTCAGTGGTTATCAGGCGCTCGTTCTTGGCGGGGAACTCGTGGCTTTTGACCGGGTGGCGAAACCATGACCAGGCGATTCGCCCCATCCGTGACCGGGGTACTGGGTTGGTACGCACAGCGACACTCCTGCGATCGGACAACTCGACTGGCACCTCACATTAAACCTCTATGTGACGAAGCCCACATCGACTCATTAGACACCTCGGAGCTGGCAAACAGTGAACGGCGCGCCGAGCAATTATCAAATGTTTCTGATGTGACTCTAGTGATTATTGAAGCGGTGCAGCGGTCGGCTTAACAGGCGCCGGCAGGGCACTGGAACCCATCAAGTACCGGTCTACGGCCGCGGCAGCGGCCCGGCCCTCGGCAATCGCCCAGACGATCAATGACTGGCCCCGGCCCATGTCACCGGCTACGAACACACCAGGAACCGAGGTGTCGAAGTCGTCGCCACGGGCCACGTTCCCACGCTCGGTGAACTTCACTCCGAGGTCGGTCAACAGGCCCGCCCGTTCCGGGCCGACGAAACCCATCGCCAGCAACACCAGGTCGGCTTCGAGCTCGAAGTCGGAGCCCTCAACCTTGACGAACTTGCCATCCAGCATGGTCACTTCGTGTGCCCGCAGCGCGCTCACGCGCCCGTCCGTGCCGACGAACGCCTCGGTGTTGACCGAGAACACCCGCTCGCCACCCTCCTCATGCGCGGCCGATACCCGATACATCAGCGGGTAAGTCGGCCATGGGGTGGATTCGGCGCGGGCGTCCGGTGGACGCGGCATGATCTCGAACTGGTGCACGGCGATCGCGCCCTGGCGGTGCACGGTACCCAGGCAGTCCGCCCCGGTGTCGCCGCCACCGATGATGACGACCTTCTTGCCCTTTGCGGTGATCGGCGGCTGCCCGTCCTCATCGAGGACGTCATCTCCTTCTTGCACCCGGTTGGCCCACGGCAGAAACTCCATCGCCTGATGGACGCCCTCCAGCTCGCGGCCGGGAATCGGCAGCTCGCGCCAAGCGGTTGCGCCACCGGCCAATACGACCGCATCGAAATCAGCGCGCAGCTTTTCGGCGCTAATGTCGACCCCGACGTTGACGCCCGGCCGGAATTCGGTTCCTTCGGAGCGCATTTGGTCCAAACGCCGATCAAGATGCCGCTTTTCCATCTTGAATTCCGGGATGCCGTAACGCAGCAGCCCGCCGATGCGGTCTTCGCGCTCGAAAACGGTGACGGTGTGACCCGCCCGGGTGAGTTGCTGGGCGGCGGCCAAACCCGCCGGCCCCGAACCCACCACAGCAACCGTTTGCCCGGTCAGCTTCCGCGGCGGACGTGGTTGCACCCATCCTTCGTCGAAGGCCTTGTCGATGATCTCCAGCTCGATCTGCTTGATCGTCACCGGATCCTGGTTGATGCCCAGCACACACGCCGGCTCGCACGGAGCCGGGCACAACCGGCCGGTGAAGTCGGGGAAGTTGTTGGTGGCGTGCAGCCGTTCGATTGCGTCGCGCCAGCGGCCCCGGCGGACCAGATCGTTCCATTCCGGGATCAAGTTACCCAGCGGACATCCGTTGTGACAGAACGGAATGCCGCAATCCATGCAGCGGGTCGCCTGTTGGCGCAGGCTCTCGTTGTCGAATTCCTCGTAGACTTCCCGCCAGTCTCGCAGCCGCAGCGGGACCGGCCGTCGCTTCGGCAATTTCCGGTGGGTGTATTTGAGGAAGCCGCCCGGATCAGCCATGCGCAGCCGCCATGATCGCCTTGTCGACATCAACGCCGTCACGTTCAGCCAGGGCGATCGCCTGCAGGACCCGTTTGTAGTCACGCGGCATCACCTTGACGAAGTGGCGCTGCTGTCCCGACCAGTCGGACAGAATCCGCTGGCCGACAGCGGAATCGGTAGCGTCGACGTGCACTTGTATGGTGCCGTGCAGCCAGTCCGCGTCATCCTCGTCGAGGGTCTCGAGTTCGACCATCTCCGAGTTGAGGTTGGCCGGCAGTTCACCGTCGGGATCGTAAACATAGGCCACACCGCCGGACATACCCGCCGCAAAGTTACGGCCGGTGCGGCCCAGAATGACAACCCTGCCGCCGGTCATGTACTCGCAGCCGTGATCGCCGACACCCTCTACCACGGCGTGGGCCCCGGAATTGCGCACCGCGAACCGTTCGCCTACCACACCGCGCAGGTAAACCTCGCCACTGGTTGCGCCGAACAGAATCACATTGCCCCCGATGATGTTGTCCTCGGCGACATAATCCTGCGGCGCGTCATCCGACGGCCGCACCACAATCCGGCCACCGGATAGCCCTTTGCCGACGTAGTCATTGGCGTCGCCATACACCCGCAAGGTAATTCCCTTGGGCACGAAGGCTCCGAAGCTGTTTCCCGCGGATCCGTCGAACGTGATATCGATGGTTCCGTCCGGCAAGCCTTGGCCGCCATAGGCCTTCGTCAGCTCGTGGCCGAGCATGGTGCCCACCGTGCGGTTGACATTGCCTATGGTGGTGGAGAAGCGGACCGGCTTGCCGGAATCCAGTGCTTCCCTGCTCATCACGATCAGCTGCTGATCGAGCGCCTTGTCTAGACCGTGATCCTGGCGCGAACTGCAGTACAGATCCTGATTCATGAAGGCCGACTCCGGCTCGTGGAGCACCGGCGCCAGATCCAGCTTATGCGCCTTCCAGTGCGCGCGTGCCAGCGTGGTGTCCAGCGCACCTGCCTGTCCAACCGCCTCGTTCACAGTGCGGAAGCCCAACTGCGCCAAATATTCCCGGACTTCCTCGGCGATGAACATGAAGAAGTTCTCCACGAACTCGGGCTTCCCGGTGAACCGCTCCCGGAGCAACGGATTCTGGGTGGCCACACCAACCGGGCACGTGTCCAGGTGGCACACCCGCATCATGATGCAGCCGGCCACTACCAACGGCGCGGTCGCGAATCCGAACTCTTCTGCCCCGAGCAGCGTAGCGATCATCACATCGCGACCCGTCTTGAGCTGACCGTCCACCTGGACCACAATTCGATCACGTAACCCGTTGAGCAGCAACGTCTGCTGTGTCTCAGCCAGACCCAACTCCCAGGGTGCTCCGGCGTGCTTCATCGATGTCAGCGGGGTCGCGCCGGTGCCACCATCGTGCCCTGAGATCAAGACCACGTCGGCGTGGGCTTTGGAAACGCCAGCCGCAACCGTCCCTACCCCGTTTTCGGAGACCAGCTTGACGTGTACCCGCGCGGATGGATTGGCGTTCTTTAGGTCGTGGATCAGCTGCGCCAGATCCTCAATGGAGTAGATGTCGTGGTGGGGCGGCGGTGAGATCAGACCGACACCGGGCGTGGAGTGCCGGACCTCGGCCACCCAAGGGTACACCTTGTGCCCCGGAAGCTGACCTCCCTCACCAGGTTTCGCGCCCTGCGCCATCTTGATCTGGAGGTCGGTGCAGTTGGTCAGGTAATGCGAGGTGACGCCAAACCGGGCGGAGGCTACCTGCTTAATGGCGCTTCGGCGCCAATCCCCGTTGGGGTCGCGGTCAAATCGCTTGACGTCCTCGCCGCCTTCACCACAGTTTGACCGGGCACCAAGCCGGTTCATTGCGATGGCCAGCGTCTCGTGCGCTTCAGCGGAAATCGAGCCGTAGCTCATCGCCCCCGTTGAGAAGCGCTTGACGATTTCGCTGGCCGGCTCGACCTCGTCCAGCGGGACTGGAGGACGAACCCCGGTACGGAACTTGAGCAGACCACGCAGCGATGCCATCCGCTCGCTCTGGTCGTCGACCAGACGGGTGTACTCCTTGAAGATCTTGTACTGGCCGGTTCGCGTGGAGTGCTGCAGCTTGAACACAGTCTCCGGGTTGAACAGGTGGTACTCGCCCTCGCGGCGCCACTGGTATTCCCCACCCACCTCGAGTTCGCGGTGAGCGCGTTCGTCCGGCCGGTCCAGATAGGCCAGCCGGTGCCGGGCTGCGACATCGGCCGCGATGTCATCCAGGGTGATCCCGCCGGTGGGGCAGGTAAGCCCGGTGAAGTATTCGTCGAGCACTTGCTCGGAGATGCCGACAGCCTGGAACAGTTGCGCACCGGTGTAGGAGGCCAGCGTCGAGATGCCCATCTTCGACATCACTTTCAGCACACCCTTACCTGCGGCTTTGATGTAGTTGTTCAGCGCCGCCGTACGGTCGATGCCCTCGATAACACCGCGGTCGAGCATGTCCTCGATCGACTCGAACACCAGGTAGGGGTTGATCGCGGCCGCGCCGAATCCGACCAGCGCGGCCATGTGGTGCACCTCGCGGGCATCACCGGACTCGACCACCAGACCCACTTGGGTGCGGGTCCGTTCCCGAACCAGGTGGTGGTGCACTCCCGCAACGGCGAGCAGCGACGGTATCGGAGCCATTTCCTCGTCGGACTCGCGGTCGGACAAGATGATGATCCGAGCGCCGTCGGCGATTGCCGCCGCCGCCGCGCCACGTACCTCTTCCAGCGCGGCAGCCAGCCCAGCACCTCCCTCGGAGACCCGGTACAGACAGCGAATCACCTTGGACCGCAATCCGTGTGGGCGCCCATTGACCTTGTCGTTGGGATCGAGGCTGACCAGCTTGGCGAGCTCGTGGTTACGCAGAATCGGCTGGGGCAGCACGATCTGGTGGCAGGAGTTCTCGTCCGGGTTGAGCAAGTCACGTTCGCCGCCGGTGGTGCCCTGCAGGCTGGTCACCACCTCCTCGCGGATGGCGTCCAACGGCGGGTTGGTCACCTGGGCGAACAGCTGATGGAAGTAGTCGTAGAGCATGCGCGGACGCTGCGACAACACCGCAACTGGAGTGTCGGTGCCCATCGACCCGATTGGCTCGGCACCGAGCCGAGCCATCGGCGCTACCAGCAGGTTGAGCTCCTCGTAGGTATAGCCGAATGCCAACTGCCGCATGACGATTCGATGGTGGGGCATCCGCACGTCTTTGCCCTCCGGCAATTCGTCGAGCGGAACTAGTCCGTTGTCAAGCCACTCCTGATACGGATGCTCGGCCGCCAGGTCGGCCTTGATCTCCTCATCGGAGACGATGCGGCCCTGCGCGGTGTCCACCAAGAACATCCGGCCCGGCTGCAGCCGCATCCGGCGCACCACCGTCGACGGATGCAGGTCCAACACACCGGCCTCGGAAGCCATCACCACCAAACCGTCGTCGGTGACCCAGATTCGCGACGGGCGTAGGCCATTGCGGTCCAGCACGGCGCCCACGACGGTGCCGTCGGTGAACGTCATCGACGCCGGGCCGTCCCACGGCTCCATCAACGAGGCGTGATACTGGTAAAACGCCCGCCGCGCGGGGTCCATCGACTCGTGGCGCTCCCAGGCCTCAGGGATCATCATCAGCACCGCGTGGGCCAGGCTGCGTCCGCCCAGGTGCAGCAGTTCGAGCACCTCGTCGAAGCGCGCGGTGTCCGAGGCACCCGGGGTACAGATCGGGAACAGCTTTTCGACATCGGCCGCCGACCCAAAGATGTCGGTCTTGATCAGCGCCTCGCGGGCCCGCATCCAGTTCTCGTTACCGGTGACGGTGTTGATCTCCCCGTTGTGCGCGATCCGCCGGAATGGATGCGCCAGCGGCCAGGACGGGAAAGTGTTCGTGGAGAACCGCGAGTGCACGATGCCTAGCGCGCTGGTCAGTCGCTCGTCCTGCAAATCGAGGTAGAAGGCCTTGAGCTGCGGGGTGGTCAGCATGCCCTTGTAGACGAGCGTCTGGCCGGACAGGCTCGGGAAGTACACGGTTTCCCGGCCCGGCCCGTCTTGACCCGGACCCTTGGTGCCGAGTTCATGCTCGGCCCGCTTGCGGACCACATAGCAGCGCCGCTCCAACGCCATGCCGGACGCGCCAGCCAAGAACACCTGCCGGAAGGTGGGCATGGCATCACGGGACAGCGCGCCCAGCGATGAGTCGTCGGTGGGGACGCTGCGCCAACCCAGGACTTGCAGCCCCTCGGCCTCGGCGATTTTCTGTACGGCGGCGCAGGCCGCGGCGGCGTCTTTAGATGACTGCGGCAAGAACGCGATACCCGTGGCATAGCTGCCTGGGGCAGGCAACTCGAAATCCACGGCTTCGCGAAGGAATTCGTCCGGAACCTGAATCAGGATGCCCGCGCCGTCACCGCTGCGGGGTTCGGCGCCTTGCGCGCCCCGATGCTCGAGGTTGAGCAGGGCGGTGATCGCCTTGTCCACGATGTCGCGGCTACGACGGCCGTGCATGTCCACAACCATGGCAACCCCGCACGAATCGTGTTCGAACGCGGGGTTATACAACCCGACGCGCTTAGGCGTCATACCCACCTAACCCTTCAGCAGACTTTCTGCGCGGCCGCCTTTGCGGATTCGACGGGGCCGCACCCGGAGGTAGCGGGCAAGACCCCTTCGGTCTTGTCGATAGGCTGTCCGTCAAGCGGGCGTGATCCGGTCGGGGCTTCGTCCGTGCAGCAGTGAACGCTTGGCCCTGGAATCGGACTCGACAAGTCGTAAAACGATATGACAAAACCCGCTTGACATGCCAACTTTCCCAATACTAACTCGTCAGCCGGCGGCACCGTAGCTGCCGCGTGGCCAGCAACCGACCGTATCGTCACATGCATTTTTCCTCGTCCAAATCCGGCTGCGCTAGCTGCGTGGCGGTCTGATCGCCAGCCACAGGAAATGCTTAGATACGTTTGCTGTGAAATCCGGAGCACCGCTGTTTCGCCACTTGCGCCGGTGGGAACAACCGCCGGAACGGCGGGTATCTGTGTTGTTGCATGGCGATGCCGCCGCGACGACTACCCAGCGCAACCCCCCAGAGTTTGCGCGATACTAAAAGGGGTCTAAAAAGGGCGTCTAGACAGCCAGCAGTCAGTCCAGGGAGCTAGCCGATACGGGACGATATTGGTCGGCGTCCGGCATGGGCGATCTTACCGTGGGGCTCATCAGCCGCGAGCTCGCCTCAGCCGGCCACCGGCGCGACAATCGATCGCCTGTCACCTGAGGAGCTTATGTACGAGCGTGACGAATTCCTGCGCGATCGGATCCGACCACACCAGCCCGGCACCCCGCGGGGATACTCGCCCCGTCCGCCGTCCGGAGATCGCTGCCCCGCGCCACCGCCTGGCCGGCACGCTGCTGCCGCTACGCCACCAGGGCCGCCGCGCCTGCCTTCAGCTCCACTGCGTCCATTGCCGGACCCGGCTTGGCCACGCCAGCCGGAGGCCCCGCCACCGAGCACCTGGGCCGACCCCGCCCTGGCGCCGATACGCAGTCGGACGCGACCCGGCGAGCGTGGTTGGCGACGCATGGTGCGGCTGGTCACCTTTGGCCTTGTCGGCCTGGGCCGGTCGGGCATGCAGCGCCAGGAGGCCCAATTCGAAGCAACGATACGAACCGTCCTGCATGGCAACCACAAGGTCGCCGTGCTGGGCAAAGGAGGTGTGGGAAAGACGTCGGTTGCGGCGTGCGTCGGATCGATCCTTGCCGAACTGCGCCAGCAGGACCGTATCGTCGGGATCGACGCCGACACCGCCTTCGGCAGGCTGAGCAGCCGAATCGATCCTCGAGCAGCTGGTTCGTTCTGGGAGCTGACCACCGACACGAATCTGCGGTCCTTCACCGATATCACCGCGCGCCTGGGCCGAAATTCCGCGGGACTGTACGTCCTGGCAGGCCAGCCGGCATCCGGTCCGCGCCGGGTGCTCGATCCGGCCATCTACCGCGAAGCCGCCCTAAGGTTGGATCACCATTTCGCAATCTCGGTGATCGACTGCGGTTCCTCCATGGAGGCGGCGGTCACCCAGGAGGTATTGCGCGATGTGGATGCTCTGATCGTGGTGTCCTCGCCCTGGGCGGATGGTGCCTCCGCTGCCGCCAACACCATCGAATGGCTGTCGGATTATGGCCTGACAGGTTTGTTGCGACGCAGCATCGTGGTGCTCAACGATTCGGACGGACACGCCGACAAGCGCACCAAGTCATTGCTGGCCCAGGAATTCATCGACCACGGGCAGCCTGTGGTCGAGGTGCCCTTCGATCCCCATTTGCGGCCCGGGGGGGTCATCGATATGAGCCACGAAATGGCCCCGACGACGCGGCTGAAAATCCTGCAGGTCGCCGCGACGGTGACGGCGTACTTCGCGTCGCGACCCGCCGACGCACACGGCAGCCCGCCCCGGTGACCTGGCTGGCTGACCCGGTCGGCAACAGCAGGATCGCCCGAGCGCAGGCCTGCAAAACGTCAATCTCGGCGCCCATCGTCGAATCCTGGCGGGCGCAACGCGGCGCGCAATGTGGACAGCGCGAGAAATCTTGTCGATGTTCTCGCGCTGTCCACATCCAGGGCATCTCACCGCCACTGTTCCGCAGACCCCTCGAACCAGCGGTCCAGGCGGCGGTTGCGTCATGCCGATTGGGCAGACACCCGGTGGTCGCGCACCGGGTAACCGTTGCGCTCGGCCAGGGATCGCAGCTGGCCCAACGCGAATGCCCGCGCCCGGCCTGATTCGGGAATTACGACCCCTGCCCACAGCCCTTCCGCACCCGCGGACTCGACGGCGTCGCGTGCACACAGCCACCGGCGCGGGCAAGCCCGGCACAGGGTCTTGGCCTCGTCGTCGGGAGTCGTCGTCCAACGATCGGGATCTTGCGTGCAAACGCCGAGCGGGACCTCATACAGGGCGGTTACTGTCATGTCTACGTTCCTCCAGAAAGCGTTGCAGGTTGTAGCCTCTGCCGCGAAAGCGTATCGCATTAACCATAGCGATGCAACAGTTTCCTCCTCTGCCTGCCTAGCGGTGCTGCGGCTCCGGTTCGGCGAGCTCCGAGTCTAGTACGCGCACCGCCGAGTACCAGGGCATAGATCCTGTTAATCAGCTGTGTATCTGGCCTCGCCGGCGCGTATCCGACCCCTTCGGGCAGATCTTCCAGGAAAAGTGTTCTGACATGCGACAGTTCAGGTGTAAAGTGAACTGTAGCGGCAGTTCGGTTTGGCTAGGAAACTATTTCCATAGCGGGCCGTCGCGTCGCTAGATCCAAAATGTAGCGAAGTCATAGCAGTAGAAGGGTGCAACGGTTAGGATGGCGGGCGAGCGGAAAGTCTGCCCACCGTCCCGGCTAGTACCCGCGAATAAGGGATCAACGCAGATGTCTAAAGCAGGGTCGACTGTCGGACCGGCGCCGCTGGTCGCGTGCAGCGGCGGCACATCAGACGTGATTGAGCCCCGTCGCGGTGTCGCGATCATTGGCCACTCGTGCCGAGTCGGCACCCAGATCGACGATTCTCGAATCTCTCAGACACATCTGCGAGCGGTATCCGATGATGGACGGTGGCGGATCGTCGGCAACATCCCGAGAGGTATGTTCGTCGGCGGACGACGCGGCAGCTCGGTGACCGTCAGCGATAAGACCCTAATCCGATTCGGCGATCCCCCTGGAGGCAAGGCGTTGACGTTCGAAGTCGTCAGGCCGTCGGATTCCGCTGCACAGCACGGCCGCGTACAACCATCAGCGGACCTGTCGGACGACCCGGCGCACAACGCTGCGCCGGTCGCACCGGACCCCGGCGTGGTTCGCGCAGGGGCGGCCGCGGCTGCGCGCCGTCGTGAACTTGACATCAGCCAACGCAGCTTGGCGGCCGACGGGATCATCAACGCGGGCGCGCTCATCGCGTTCGAGAAAGGCCGTAGTTGGCCCCGGGAACGGACCCGGGCAAAACTCGAAGAAGTGCTGCAGTGGCCCGCTGGAACCATCGCGCGAATCCGTCGGGGCGAGCCCACCGAGCCCGCAACAAACCCCGACGCGTCCCCCGGACTCCGGCCTGCCGACGGCCCGGCGTCCTTGATCGCGCAGGCTGTCACCGCCGCCGTAGACGGCTGCAGTCTGGCTATCGCAGCGTTGCCGGCGACCGAGGACCCCGAGTTCACCGAACGTGCCGCGCCGATCCTTGCTGATTTGCGCCAGCTCGAGGCGATTGCCGTCCAAGCAACCCGCATCAGCCGGATTACCCCGGAATTGATCAAGGCGTTGGGCGCGGTACGTCGCCACCACGACGAATTAATGAGGCTGGGAGCAACCGCCCCTGGTGCCACACTGGCGCAGCGCTTATATGCCGCACGGCGGCGCGCGAACCTTTCCACCCTGGAGACTGCCCAAGCGGCCGGCGTCGCAGAAGAAATGATCGTCGGCGCCGAAGCCGAGGAAGAGTTGCCAGCCGAGGCCACCGAAGCGATCGAAGCACTGATCCGTCAGATCAATTGAGGTCGGCTCCGAGCGTCCCACAAGTACAGGCACGCCGTAACGCTCAAGTTCAACGGTCCGGGGAACGCGCGCGTTCTCCGGCGTTTGACGGTGCGTTCCATCGTGCCGCGAACTTGAAAACGCCAGCGTCACCAAAAAATTCGTGCACCAACCCCCCTCCGAGCGCTGCTAAGCTCAATGTGCAGTGCAAAGGTGCAGATAATGATGGCGCACCGGAACGGCGAGCGTAAGGAAACACATAAATGGCATCGGGTAGCGGTCTTTGCAAGACGACGAGTAACTTTATTTGGGGCCAGTTACTCTTGCTTGGAGAGGGAATCCCCGACCCAGGCGACATTTTCAACACCGGTTCGTCGCTGTTCAAACAAATCAGCGACAAAATGGGACTCGCCATTCCGGGCACCAACTGGATCGGCCAAGCGGCGGAAGCTTACCTAAACCAGAACATCGCGCAACAACTTCGCGCACAGGTGATGGGCGATCTCGACAAATTAACCGGCAACATGATCTCGAATCAGGCCAAATACGTCTCCGATACGCGCGACGTCCTGCGGGCCATGAAGAAGATGATTGACGGTGTCTACAAGGTTTGTAAGGGCCTCGAAAAGATTCCGCTGCTCGGCCACTTGTGGTCGTGGGAGCTCGCAATCCCTATGTCCGGCATCGCGATGGCCGTTGTCGGCGGCGCATTGCTCTATCTAACGATTATGACGCTGATGAATGCGACCAACCTGAGGGGAATTCTCGGCAGGCTGATCGAGATGTTGACGACCTTGCCAAAGTTCCCCGGCCTGCCCGGGTTGCCCAGCCTGCCCGACATCATCGACGGCCTCTGGCCGCCGAAGTTGCCCGACATTCCGATCCCCGGCCTGCCCGACATCCCGGGCCTACCCGACTTCAAATGGCCGCCCACCCCCGGCAGCCCGTTGTTCCCCGACCTCCCGTCGTTCCCAGGGTTCCCCGGGTTCCCCTCCCTACCCGGTTTCCCCGGGCTCCCCGGGTTCCCGGAGTTCCCCGCCATCCCCGGGTTCCCCGCACTGCCCGGGTTGCCCAGCATTCCCAACTTGTTCCCCGGCTTGCCGGGTCTGGGCGACCTGCTGCCCGGCGTAGGCGATTTGGGCAAGTTACCCACCTGGACTGAGCTGGCCGCTTTGCCTGACTTCTTGGGCGGCTTCGCCGGCCTGCCCAGCTTGGGTTTTGGCAATCTGCTCAGCTTTGCCAGTTTGCCCACCGTGGGTCAGGTGACCGCCACCATGGGTCAGCTGCAACAGCTCGTGGCGGCCGGCGGTGGCCCCAGCCAACTGGCCAGCATGGGCAGCCAACAAGCGCAACTGATCTCGTCGCAGGCCCAGCAAGGAGGCCAGCAGCACGCCACCCTCGTGAGCGACAAGAAGGAAGACGAGGAAGGCGCGGCCGCAGGCGTGGCCGAGGCGGAGCGTGCACCCATCGACGCTGGCACCGCGGCCAGCCAACGGGGGCAGGAGGGGACCGTCCTTTGATCGGACACCGAGTCGCCAGCAGGTCTGTGCCATAGCGAGTCGAAGCCATAGCGAGTAGAAAGTTAAACGTAGAGGAGGGTTCAACCCATGACCGGATTTCTCGGTGTCGTGCCTTCGTTCCTGAAGGTGCTGGCGGGCATGCACAACGAGATCGTGGGTGATATCAAAAGGGCGACCGATACGGTCGCCGGGATTAGCGGACGAGTTCAGCTTACCCATGGTTCGTTCACGTCGAAATTCAATGACACGCTGCAAGAGTTTGAGACCACCCGTAGCAGCACGGGCACGGGTTTGCAGGGAGTCACCAGCGGACTGGCCAATAATCTGCTCGCAGCCGCCGGCGCCTACCTCAAGGCCGACGATGGCCTAGCCGGTGTTATCGACAAGATTTTCGGTTGATCATGACGGGTCCGTCCGCTGCAGGCCGCGCGGGCACCGCCGACAACGTGGTCGGCGTCGAGGTAACCATCGACGGCATGTTGGTGATCGCCGATCGGTTACACCTGGTTGATTTCCCTGTCACGCTTGGGATTCGGCCGAATATCCCGCAAGAGGATCTGCGAGACATCGTCTGGGAACAGGTGCAGCGTGACCTCACAGCGCAAGGGGTGCTCGACCTCCACGGGGAGCCCCAACCGACGGTCGCGGAGATGGTCGAAACCCTGGGCAGGCCAGATCGGACCTTGGAGGGTCGCTGGTGGCGGCGCGACATTGGCGGCGTCATGGTGCGCTTCGTCGTGTGCCGCAGGGGCGACCGCCATGTGATCGCGGCGCGCGACGGCGACATGCTGGTGCTGCAGTTGGTGGCGCCGCAGGTCGGCTTGGCGGGCATGGTGACAGCGGTGCTGGGGCCCGCCGAACCCGCCAACGTCGAACCCCTGACGGGTGTGGCAACCGAGCTAGCCGAATGCACAACCGCGTCCCAATTGACGCAATACGGTATCGCACCGGCCTCGGCCCGCGTCTATGCCGAGATCGTGGGTAACCCGACCGGCTGGGTGGAGATCGTTGCCAGCCAACGCCACCCCGGCGGCACCACGACGCAGACCGACGCCGCCGCTGGCGTCCTGGACTCCAAGCTCGGTAGGCTGGTGTCGCTTCCCCGCCGTGTTGGAGGCGACCTGTACGGAAGCTTCCTGCCCGGCACTCAGCAGAACTTGGAGCGTGCGCTGGACGGCTTGCTAGAGCTGCTCCCTGCGGGCGCTTGGCTAGATCACACCTCAGATCACGCACAAGCCTCCTCCCGAGGCTGACCCCTCACATCTCCGCTACGACTTCAGAAAGGGACGCCATGGTGGACCCGCCGGGCAACGACGACGACCACGGTGATCTCGACGCCCTCGATTTCTCCGCCGCCCACACCAACGAGGCGTCGCCGCTGGACGCCTTAGACGACTATGCGCCGGTGCAGACCGATGACGCCGAAGGCGACCTGGACGCCCTCCATGCGCTCACCGAACGCGACGAGGAGCCGGAGCTGGAGTTGTTCACGGTGACCAACCCTCAAGGGTCGGTGTCGGTCTCAACCCTGATGGACGGCAGAATCCAGCACGTCGAGCTGACGGACAAGGCGACCAGCATGTCCGAAGCGCAGCTGGCCGACGAGATCTTCGTTATTGCCGATCTGGCCCGCCAAAAGGCGCGGGCGTCGCAGTACACGTTCATGGTGGAGAACATCGGTGAACTGACCGACGAAGACGCAGAAGGCAGCGCCCTGCTGCGGGAATTCGTGGGGATGACCCTGAATCTGCCGACGCCGGAAGAGGCTGCCGCAGCCGAAGCCGAAGTGTTCGCCACCCGCTACGATGTCGACTACACCTCCCGGTACAAGGCCGATGACTGATCGCTTGGCCAGTCTGTTCGAAAGCGCCGTCAGCATGTTGCCGATGTCGGAGGCGCGGTCGCTAGATCTGTTCACCGAGATCACCAACTACGACGAATCCGCTTGCGACGCATGGATCGGCCGGATCCGGTGTGGGGACACCGACCGGGTGACGCTGTTTCGCGCCTGGTATTCGCGCCGCAATTTCGGACAGTTGTCGGGATCGGTCCAGATCTCGATGAGCACGTTAAACGCCAGGATTGCCATCGGGGGGCTGTACGGCGATATCACCTACCCGGTCACCTCGCCGCTAGCGATCACCATGGGCTTTGCCGCATGCGAGGCAGCGCAAGGCAATTACGCCGACGCCATGGAGGCCTTAGAGGCCGCCCCGGTCGCGGGTTCCGAGCACCTGGTGGCGTGGATGAAGGCGGTTGTCTACGGCGCGGCCGAACGCTGGACCGACGTGATCGACCAGGTCAAGAGTGCTGGGAAATGGCCGGACAAGTTTTTGGCCGGCGCGGCCGGTGTGGCGCACGGGGTTGCCGCGGCAAACCTGGCCTTGTTCACCGAAGCCGAACGCCGACTCACCGAGGCCAACGACTCGCCCGCCGGTGAGGCGTGTGCGCGCGCCATCGCCTGGTATCTGGCGATGGCACGGCGCAGCCAGGGCAACGAAAGCGCCGCGGTGGCGCTGCTGGAATGGTTACAGACCACTCACCCCGAGCCCAAAGTGGCTGCGGCGCTGAAGGATCCCCCCTACCGGCTGAAGACGACCACCGCCGAACAGATCGCATCCCGCGCCGATCCCTGGGATCCGGGCAGTGTCGTGACCGACAACTCCGGCCGGGAGCGGCTGCTCGCCGAGGCCCAAGCCGAACTCGACCGCCAAATTGGGCTCACCCGGGTTAAAAATCAGATTGAACGCTACCGCGCGGCGACGCTGATGGCCCGGGTCCGCGCCGCCAAGGGTATGAAGGTCGCCCAGCCCAGCAAGCACATGATCTTCACCGGACCGCCCGGTACCGGCAAGACCACGATCGCGCGGGTGGTGGCCAATATCCTGGCCGGCTTAGGCGTCATTGCCGAACCCAAACTCGTCGAGACGTCGCGCAAGGACTTCGTCGCCGAGTACGAGGGGCAATCGGCGGTCAAGACCGCTAAGACGATCGATCAGGCGCTGGGCGGGGTGCTTTTCATCGACGAGGCTTATGCGCTGGTGCAGGAAAGAGACGGCCGCACCGATCCGTTCGGTCAAGAGGCGCTGGACACGCTGCTGGCGCGGATGGAGAACGACCGGGACCGGCTGGTGGTGATCATCGCCGGGTACAGCTCCGACATAGATCGGCTGCTGGAAACCAACGAGGGTCTGCGGTCGCGGTTCGCCACTCGCATCGAGTTCGACACCTATTCCCCCGAGGAACTCCTCAAGATCGCCAACGTCATTGCCGCTGCTGATGATTCGGCGTTGACCGCAGAGGCGGCCGAGAACTTTCTTCAGGCCGCCAAGCAGTTGGAGCAGCGCATGTTGCGCGGCCGGCGCGCCCTGGACGTCGCCGGCAACGGTCGGTATGCGCGCCAGCTGGTGGAGGCCAGCGAGCAATGCCGGGACATGCGTCTAGCCCAGGTCCTCGATATCGACACCCTCGACGAAGACCGGCTTCGCGAGATCAACGGCTCAGATATGGCGGAGGCTATCGCCGCGGTGCACGCACACCTCAACATGAGAGAATGAACTATGGGGCTTTGCCTCACCACCAAGGTTCAGGTTAGCGGCTGGCGTTTTCTGCTGCGCCGGCTCGAACACGCCATCGTGCGCCGGGACACCCGGATGTTTGACGACCCGCTGCAGTTCTACAGCCGCTCGATCGCTCTTGGCATCGTCGTCGCGGTCCTGATTCTGGCGGGTGCCGCGCTGCTGGCGTACTTCAAACCACAAGGCAAACTCGGCGGCACCAGCCTGTTCACCGACCGCGCGACCAACCAGCTTTACGTGCTGCTGTCCGGACAGTTGCATCCGGTCTACAACCTGACTTCGGCGCGGCTGGTGCTGGGCAATCCGGCCAACCCGGCCACCGTGAAGTCCTCCGAACTGAGCAAGCTGCCGATGGGCCAGACCGTTGGAATCCCCGGCGCCCCCTACGCCACGCCTGTTTCGGCGGGCAGCACCTCGATCTGGACCCTATGCGACACCGTCGCCCGAGCCGACTCCACTTCCCCGGTAGTGCAGACCGCGGTCATCGCGATGCCGTTGGAGATCGATGCTTCGATCGATCCGCTCCAGTCACACGAAGCGGTGCTGGTGTCCTACCAGGGCGAAACCTGGATCGTCACAACTAAGGGACGCCACGCCATAGATCTGACCGACCGCGCCCTCACCTCGTCGATGGGGATACCGGTGACGGCCAGGCCAACCCCGATCTCGGAGGGCATGTTCAACGCGCTGCCTGATATGGGGCCCTGGCAGCTGCCGCCGATACCGGCGGCGGGCGCGCCCAATTCGCTTGGCCTACCTGATGATCTAGTGATCGGATCGGTCTTCCAGATCCACACCGACAAGGGCCCGCAATACTATGTGGTGCTGCCCGACGGCATCGCGCAGGTCAACGCGACAACCGCTGCGGCGCTGCGCGCCACCCAGGCGCACGGGCTGGTCGCGCCACCGGCAATGGTGCCCAGTCTGGTCGTCAGAATCGCCGAACGGGTATACCCCTCACCGCTACCCGATGAACCGCTCAAGATCGTGTCCCGGCCGCAGGATCCCGCGCTGTGCTGGTCATGGCAACGCAGCGCCGGCGACCAGTCGCCGCAGTCAACGGTGCTGTCCGGCCGGCATCTGCCGATATCGCCCTCAGCGATGAACATGGGGATCAAGCAGATCCACGGGACGGCGACCGTTTACCTCGACGGCGGAAAATTCGTGGCACTGCAATCCCCCGATCCTCGATACACCGAATCGATGTACTACATCGATCCACAGGGCGTGCGTTATGGGGTGCCTAACGCGGAGACAGCCAAGTCGCTGGGCCTGAGTTCACCCCAAAACGCGCCCTGGGAGATCGTTCGTCTCCTGGTCGACGGTCCGGTGCTGTCGAAAGATGCCGCACTGCTCGAGCACGACACGCTGCCCGCTGACCCTAGCCCCCGAAAAGTTCCCGCCGGAGCCTCCGGAGCCCCCTGATGACGACCAAGAAGTTCACTCCCACCATTACCCGTGGCCCCCGGTTGACCCCGGGCGAGATCAGCCTCACGCCGCCCGATGACCTGGGCATCGACATCCCACCGTCGGGCGTCCAAAAGATCCTTCCCTACGTGATGGGTGGCGCCATGCTCGGCATGATCGCCATCATGGTGGCCGGCGGCACCAGGCAGCTGTCGCCGTACATGTTGATGATGCCGCTGATGATGATCGTGATGATGGTCGGCGGTCTGGCCGGTAGCACCGGTGGTGGCGGCAAGAAGGTGCCCGAAATCAACGCCGACCGCAAGGAGTACCTGCGGTATTTGGCAGGACTACGCACCCGAGTGACGTCCTCGGCCACCTCTCAGGTGGCGTTCTTCTCCTACCACGCACCGCATCCCGAGGATCTGTTGTCGATCGTCGGCACCCAACGGCAGTGGTCCCGGCCGGCCAACGCCGACTTCTATGCGGCCACCCGAATCGGTATCGGTGACCAGCCGGCGGTGGATCGATTATTGAAGCCGGCCGTCGGCGGGGAGTTGGCCGCCGCCAGCGCAGCACCTCAGCCGTTCCTGGAGCCGGTCAGTCATATGTGGGTGGTCAAGTTTCTACGAACCCATGGATTGATCCATGACTGCCCGAAACTGCTGCAACTCCGTACCTTTCCGACTATCGCGATCGGCGGGGACTTGGCGGGGGCAGCCGGCCTGATGACGGCGATGATCTGTCACCTAGCCGTGTTCCACCCACCGGACCTGCTGCAGATCCGGGTGCTCACCGAGGAACCCGACGACCCCGACTGGTCCTGGCTCAAATGGCTTCCGCACGTACAGCACCAGACCGAAACCGATGCGGCCGGGTCCACCCGGCTGATCTTCACGCGCCAGGAAGGTCTGTCGGACCTGGCCGCGCGCGGGCCACACGCACCCGATTCGCTTCCCGGCGGCCCCTACGTAGTCGTCGTCGACCTGACCGGCGGCAAGGCTGGATTCCCGCCCGACGGTAGGGCCGGTGTCACGGTGGTCACGTTGGGCAACCATCGCGGCTCGGCCTACCGCATCAGGGTGCACGAGGATGGGACGGCTGATGACCGGCTCCCTAACCAATCGTTTCGCCAGGTGACATCGGTCACCGATCGGATGTCGCCGCAGCAAGCCAGCCGTATCGCGCGAAAGTTGGCCGGATGGTCCATCACGGGCACCATCCTCGACAAGACGTCGCGGGTCCAGAAGAAGGTGGCCACCGACTGGCACCAGCTGGTCGGTGCGCAAAGTGTCGAGGAGATAACACCTTCCCGCTGGAGGATGTACACCGACACCGACCGTGACCGGCTAAAGATCCCGTTTGGTCATGAACTAAAGACCGGCAACGTCATGTACCTGGACATCAAAGAGGGCGCGGAATTCGGCGCCGGACCGCACGGCATGCTCATCGGGACCACGGGGTCTGGGAAGTCCGAATTCCTGCGCACCCTGATCCTGTCGCTGGTGGCAATGACTCATCCAGATCAGGTGAATCTCCTGCTCACCGACTTCAAAGGTGGTTCAACCTTCCTGGGAATGGAAAAGCTTCCGCACACTGCCGCTGTCGTCACCAACATGGCCGAGGAAGCCGAGCTCGTCAGCCGGATGGGCGAGGTGTTGACCGGAGAACTCGATCGGCGCCAGTCGATCCTCCGACAGGCCGGGATGAAAGTCGGCGCGGCCGGAGCCCTGTCCGGCGTGGCCGAATACGAGAAGTACCGCGAACGCGGTGCCGACCTACCCCCGCTGCCAACGCTTTTCGTCGTCGTCGACGAGTTCGCCGAGCTGTTGCAGAGTCACCCGGACTTCATCGGGCTGTTCGACCGGATCTGCCGCGTCGGGCGGTCGCTGAGGGTCCATCTGCTGCTGGCTACCCAGTCGCTGCAGACCGGCGGTGTTCGCATCGACAAACTGGAGCCAAACCTGACATATCGAATCGCATTGCGCACCACCAGCTCTCATGAATCCAAGGCGGTAATCGGCACACCGGAGGCGCAGTACATCACCAACAAGGAGAGCGGTGTCGGGTTTCTCCGGGTCGGCATGGAAGACCCGGTCAAGTTCAGCACCTTCTACATCAGTGGGCCATACATGCCGCCGGCGGCAGGCGTCGAAACCAATGGTGAAGCCGGAGGGCCCGGTCAACAGACCACTAGACAAGCCGCGCGCATTCACAGGTTCACCGCGGCACCGGTTCTCGAGGAGGCGCCGACACCGTGACCCGCGCCGGCGACGATGCAAAGCGCAGCGATGAGGAGGAGCGGCGCCAACGGCCCGCGCCGGCGACGATGCAAAGCGCAGCGATGAGGAGGAGCGGCGCCAACGGCCCGCGCCGGCGACGATGCAAAGCGCAGCGATGAGGAGGAGCGGCGCGCATGACTGCTGAACCGGAAGTACGGACGCTGCGCGAGGTTGTGCTGGACCAGCTCGGCACTGCTGAATCGCGTGCGTACAAGATGTGGCTGCCGCCGTTGACCAATCCGGTCCCGCTCAACGAGCTCATCGCCCGTGATCGGCGACAACCCCTGCGATTTGCCCTGGGGATCATGGATGAACCGCGCCGCCATCTACAGGATGTGTGGGGCGTAGACGTTTCCGGGGCCGGCGGCAACATCGGTATTGGGGGCGCACCTCAAACCGGGAAGTCGACGCTACTGCAGACGATGGTGATGTCGGCTGCCGCCACACACTCACCGCGCAACGTTCAGTTCTATTGCATCGACCTAGGTGGCGGCGGGCTGATCTATCTCGAAAACCTTCCACACGTCGGTGGGGTAGCCAATCGGTCCGAGCCCGACAAGGTCAACCGGGTGGTCGCAGAGATGCAAGCCGTCATGCGGCAACGGGAAACCACCTTCAAGGAACACCGAGTGGGCTCGATCGGGATGTACCGGCAGCTGCGTGACGATCCAAGTCAACCCGTTGCGTCCGATCCATACGGCGACGTCTTTCTGATCATCGACGGATGGCCCGGTTTTGTCGGCGAGTTCCCCGACCTTGAGGGGCAGGTTCAAGATCTGGCCGCCCAGGGGCTGGCGTTCGGCGTCCACGTCATCATCTCCACGCCACGCTGGACAGAGCTGAAGTCGCGTGTTCGCGACTACCTCGGCACCAAGATCGAGTTCCGGCTTGGTGACGTCAATGAAACCCAGATCGACCGGATTACCCGCGAGATCCCGGCGAATCGTCCGGGTCGGGCAGTGTCGATGGAAAAGCACCATCTGATGATCGGCGTGCCCAGGTTCGACGGCGTGCACAGCGCCGATAACCTGGTGGAGGCGATCACCGCGGGGGTGACGCAGATCGCTTCCCAGCACACCGAACAGGCACCTCCGGTGCGGGTCCTGCCGGAGCGTATCCACCTGCACGAACTCGACCCGAACCCGCCGGGACCAGAGTCCGACTACCGCACTCGCTGGGAGATTCCGATCGGCTTGCGCGAGACGGACCTGACGCCGGCTCACTGCCACATGCACACGAACCCGCACCTACTGATCTTCGGTGCGGCCAAATCGGGCAAGACGACCATTGCCCACGCGATCGCGCGCGCCATTTGTGCCCGAAACAGTCCCCAGCAGGTGCGGTTCATGCTCGCGGACTACCGCTCGGGCCTGCTGGACGCGGTGCCGGACACCCATCTGCTGGGCGCCGGCGCGATCAACCGCAACAGCGCGTCGCTAGACGAGGCCGTTCAAGCACTGGCGGTCAACCTGAAGAAGCGGTTGCCGCCGACCGACCTGACGACGGCGCAGCTACGCTCGCGTTCGTGGTGGAGCGGATTTGACGTCGTGCTTCTGGTCGACGATTGGCACATGATCGTGGGTGCCGCCGGGGGGATGCCGCCGATGGCACCGCTGGCCCCGTTATTGCCGGCGGCGGCAGATATCGGGTTGCACATCATTGTCACCTGTCAGATGAGCCAGGCTTACAAGGCAACCATGGACAAGTTCGTCGGCGCCGCATTCGGGTCGGGCGCTCCGACAATGTTCCTTTCGGGCGAGAAGCAGGAATTCCCATCCAGTGAGTTCAAGGTCAAGCGGCGCCCCCCTGGCCAGGCATTTCTCGTCTCGCCAGACGGCAAAGAGGTCATCCAGGCCCCCTACATCGAGCCTCCAGAAGAAGTGTTCGCAGCACCCCCAAGCGCCGGTTAAGATTATTTCATTGCCGGTGTAGCAGGACCCGAGCTCAGCCCGGTAATCGAGTTCGGGCAATGCTGACCATCGGGTTTGTTTCCGGCTATAACCGAACGGTTTGTGTACGGGATACAAATACAGGGAGGGAAGAAGTAGGCAAATGGAAAAAATGTCACATGATCCGATCGCTGCCGACATTGGCACGCAAGTGAGCGACAACGCTCTGCACGGCGTGACGGCCGGCTCGACGGCGCTGACGTCGGTGACCGGGCTGGTTCCCGCGGGGGCCGATGAGGTCTCCGCCCAAGCGGCGACGGCGTTCACATCGGAGGGCATCCAATTGCTGGCTTCCAATGCATCGGCCCAAGACCAGCTCCACCGTGCGGGCGAAGCGGTCCAGGACGTCGCCCGCACCTATTCGCAAATCGACGACGGCGCCGCCGGCGTCTTCGCCTAATAGGCCCCCAACACATCGGAGGGAGTGATCACCATGCTGTGGCACGCAATGCCACCGGAGCTAAATACCGCACGGCTGATGGCCGGCGCGGGTCCGGCTCCAATGCTTGCGGCGGCCGCGGGATGGCAGACGCTTTCGGCGGCTCTGGACGCTCAGGCCGTCGAGTTGACCGCGCGCCTGAACTCTCTGGGAGAAGCCTGGACTGGAGGTGGCAGCGACAAGGCGCTTGCGGCTGCAACGCCGATGGTGGTCTGGCTACAAACCGCGTCAACACAGGCCAAGACCCGTGCGATGCAGGCGACGGCGCAAGCCGCGGCATACACCCAGGCCATGGCCACGACGCCGTCGCTGCCGGAGATCGCCGCCAACCACATCACCCAGGCCGTCCTTACGGCCACCAACTTCTTCGGTATCAACACGATCCCGATCGCGTTGACCGAGATGGATTATTTCATCCGTATGTGGAACCAGGCAGCCCTGGCAATGGAGGTCTACCAGGCCGAGACCGCGGTTAACACGCTTTTCGAGAAGCTCGAGCCGATGGCGTCGATCCTTGATCCCGGCGCGAGCCAGAGCACGACGAACCCGATCTTCGGAATGCCCTCCCCTGGCAGCTCAACACCGGTTGGCCAGTTGCCGCCGGCGGCTACCCAGACCCTCGGCCAACTGGGTGAGATGAGCGGCCCGATGCAGCAGCTGACCCAGCCGCTGCAGCAGCTGACGTCGTTGTTCAGCCAGGTGGGCGGCACCGGCGGCGGCAACCCAGCCGACGAGGAAGCCGCGCAGATGGGCCTGCTCGGCACCAGTCCGCTGTCGAACCATCCGCTGGCTGGTGGATCAGGCCCCAGCGCGGGCGCGGGCCTGCTGCGCGCGGAGTCGCTACCTGGCGCAGGTGGGTCGTTGACCCGCACGCCGCTGATGTCTCAGCTGATCGAAAAGCCGGTTGCCCCCTCGGTGATGCCGGCGGCTGCTGCCGGATCGTCGGCGACGGGTGGCGCCGCTCCGGTGGGTGCGGGAGCGATGGGCCAGGGTGCGCAATCCGGCGGCTCCACCAGGCCGGGTCTGGTCGCGCCGGCACCGCTCGCGCAGGAGCGTGAAGAAGACGACGAGGACGACTGGGACGAAGAGGACGACTGGTGAGCTCCCGTAATGACAACAGACTTCCCGGCCACCCGGGCCGGAAGACTTGCCAACATTTTGGCGAGGAAGGTAAAGAGAGAAAGTAGTCCAGCATGGCAGAGATGAAGACCGATGCCGCTACCCTCGCGCAGGAGGCAGGTAATTTCGAGCGGATCTCCGGCGACCTGAAAACCCAGATCGACCAGGTGGAGTCGACGGCAGGTTCGTTGCAGGGCCAGTGGCGCGGCGCGGCGGGGACGGCCGCCCAGGCCGCGGTGGTGCGCTTCCAAGAAGCAGCCAATAAGCAGAAGCAGGAACTCGACGAGATCTCGACGAATATTCGTCAGGCCGGCGTCCAATACTCGAGGGCCGACGAGGAGCAGCAGCAGGCGCTGTCCTCGCAAATGGGCTTCTGACCCGCTAATACGAAAAGAAACGGAGCAAAAACATGACAGAGCAGCAGTGGAATTTCGCGGGTATCGAGGCCGCGGCAAGCGCAATCCAGGGAAATGTCACGTCCATTCATTCCCTCCTTGACGAGGGGAAGCAGTCCCTGACCAAGCTCGCAGCGGCCTGGGGCGGTAGCGGTTCGGAGGCGTACCAGGGTGTCCAGCAAAAATGGGACGCCACGGCTACCGAGCTGAACAACGCGCTGCAGAACCTGGCGCGGACGATCAGCGAAGCCGGTCAGGCAATGGCTTCGACCGAAGGCAACGTCACTGGGATGTTCGCATAGGGCAACGCCGAGTTCGCGTAGAATAGCGAAACACGGGATCGGGCGAGTTCGACCTTCCGTCGGTCTCGCCCTTTCTCGTGTTTATACGTTTGAGCGCACTCTGAGAGGTTGTCATGGCGGCCGACTACGACAAGCTCTTCCGGCCGCACGAAGGTATGGAAGCTCCGGACGATATGGCAGCGCAGCCGTTCTTCGACCCCAGTGCTTCGTTTCCGCCGGCGCCCGCATCGGCAAACCTACCGAAGCCCAACGGCCAGACTCCGCCCCCGACGTCCGACGACCTGTCGGAGCGGTTCGTGTCGGCCCCGCCGCCGCCACCCCCACCCTCACCTCCGCCTCCGCCAACTCCGATGCCGATCGCCGCAGGAGAGCCGCCCTCGCCGGAACCGGCCGCATCTAAACCACCCACACCCCCCATGCCCATCGCCGGACCCGAACCGGCCCCACCCAAACCACCCACACCTCCGATGCCCATCGCCGGACCTGCACCCACCCCAACCGAATCCCAGTTGGCGCCCCCCAGACCACCGACACCACAAACGCCAACCGGAGCGCCGCAGCAACCGGAATCACCGGCGCCCCACGTACCCTCGCACGGGCCACATCAACCCCGGCGCACCGCACCAGCACCGCCCTGGGCAAAGATGCCAATCGGCGAACCCCCGCCCGCTCCGTCCAGACCGTCTGCGTCCCCGGCCGAACCACCGACCCGGCCTGCCCCCCAACACTCCCGACGTGCGCGCCGGGGTCACCGCTATCGCACAGACACCGAACGAAACGTCGGGAAGGTAGCAACTGGTCCATCCATCCAGGCGCGGCTGCGCGCAGAGGAAGCATCCGGCGCGCAGCTCGCCCCCGGAACGGAGCCCTCGCCAGCGCCGTTGGGCCAACCGAGATCGTATCTGGCTCCGCCCACCCGCCCCGCGCCGACAGAACCTCCCCCCAGCCCCTCGCCGCAGCGCAACTCCGGTCGGCGTGCCGAGCGACGCGTCCACCCCGATTTAGCCGCCCAACATGCCGCGGCGCAACCCGATTCAATTACGGCCGCAACCACTGGCGGTCGTCGCCGCAAGCGTGCAGCGCCGGATCTCGACGCGACACAGAAATCCTTAAGGCCGGCGGCCAAGGGGCCGAAGGTGAAGAAGGTGAAGCCCCAGAAACCGAAGGCCACGAAGCCGCCCAAAGTGGTGTCGCAGCGCGGCTGGCGACATTGGGTGCATGCGTTGACGCGAATCAACCTGGGCCTGTCACCCGACGAGAAGTACGAGCTGGACCTGCACGCTCGAGTCCGCCGCAATCCCCGCGGGTCGTATCAGATCGCCGTCGTCGGTCTCAAAGGTGGGGCTGGCAAAACCACGCTGACAGCAGCGTTGGGGTCGACGTTGGCTCAGGTGCGGGCCGACCGGATCCTGGCTCTAGACGCGGATCCAGGCGCCGGAAACCTCGCCGATCGGGTAGGGCGACAATCGGGCGCGACCATCGCTGATGTGCTTGCAGAAAAAGAGCTGTCGCACTACAACGACATCCGCGCACACACTAGCGTCAATGCGGTCAATCTGGAAGTGCTGCCGGCACCGGAATACAGCTCGGCGCAGCGCGCGCTCAGCGACGCCGACTGGCATTTCATCGCCGATCCTGCGTCGAGGTTTTACAACCTCGTCTTGGCTGATTGTGGGGCCGGCTTCTTCGACCCGCTGACCCGCGGCGTGCTGTCCACGGTGTCCGGTGTCGTGGTCGTGGCAAGTGTCTCAATCGACGGCGCACAACAGGCGTCGGTCGCGTTGGACTGGTTGCGCAACAACGGTTACCAAGATTTGGCGAGCCGCGCATGCGTGGTCATCAATCACATCATGCCGGGAGAACCCAATGTCGCAGTTAAAGACCTGGTGCGGCATTTCGAACAGCAAGTTCAACCCGGCCGGGTCGTGGTCATGCCGTGGGACAGGCACATTGCGGCCGGAACCGAGATTTCACTCGACTTGCTCGACCCTATCTACAAGCGCAAGGTCCTCGAATTGGCCGCAGCGCTATCCGACGATTTCGAGAGGGCTGGACGTCGTTGAGCGCACCTGCTGTTGCTGCTGGTCCTACCGCCGCGGGGGCAACCGCTGCGCGGCCTGCCACCACCCGGGTGACGATCCTGACCGGCAGACGGATGACCGATTTGGTACTGCCAGCGGCGGTGCCGATGGAAACTTATATTGACGACACCGTCGCGGTGCTTTCCGAGGTGTTGGAAGACACGCCGGCTGATGTACTCGGCGGCTTCGACTTTACCGCGCAAGGCGTGTGGGCGTTCGCTCGTCCCGGATCGCCGCCGCTGAAGCTCGACCAGTCACTCGATGACGCCGGGGTGGTCGACGGGTCACTGCTGACTCTGGTGTCAGTCAGTCGCACCGAGCGCTACCGACCGTTGGTCGAGGATGTCATCGCCGCGATCGCCGTGCTTGACGAGTCACCTGAGTTCGACCGCACGGCATTGAATCGCTTTGTGGGGGCGGCGATCCCGCTTTTGACCGCGCCCGTCATCGGGATGGCGATGCGGGCGTGGTGGGAAACTGGGCGTAGCTTGTGGTGGCCGTTGGCGATTGGCATCCTGGGGATCGCTGTGCTGGTAGGCAGCTTCGTCGCGAACAGGTTCTACCAGAGCGGCCACCTGGCCGAGTGCCTACTGGTCACGACGTATCTGCTGATCGCAACCGCCGCAGCGCTGGCCGTGCCGTTGCCGCGCGGGGTCAACTCGTTGGGGGCGCCACAAGTTGCCGGCGCCGCTACGGCCGTGCTGTTTTTGACCTTGATGACGCGGGGCGGCCCTCGGAAGCGTCATGAGTTGGCGTCGTTTGCCGTGATCACCGCTATCGCGGTCATCGCGGCCGCCGCTGCCTTCGGCTATGGATACCAGGACTGGGTCCCCGCGGGGGGGATCGCATTCGGGCTGTTCATTGTGACGAATGCGGCCAAGCTGACCGTCGCGGTCGCGCGGATCGCGCTGCCGCCGATTCCGGTACCCGGCGAAACCGTGGACAACGAGGAGTTGCTCGATCCCGTCGCGACCCCGGAGGCTACCAGCAAAGAAACCCCGACCTGGCAGGCCATCATCGCGTCGGTGCCCGCGTCCGCGGTCCGGCTCACCGAGCGCAGCAAACTGGCCAAGCAACTTCTCATCGGATACGTCACGTCGGGCACCCTGATTCTGGCTGCCGGTGCCATCGCGGTCGTGGTGCGCGGGCACTTCTTTGTACACAGCCTGGTGGTCGCGGGTTTGATCACGACCGTCTGCGGATTTCGCTCGCGGCTTTACGCCGAGCGCTGGTGTGCGTGGGCGTTGCTGGCGGCGACGGTCGCGATTCCGACGGGTCTGACGGCCAAACTCATCATCTGGTACCCGCACTATGCCTGGCTGTTGTTGAGCGTCTACCTCACGGTAGCCCTGGTTGCGCTCGTGGTGGTCGGGTCGATGGCTCACGTCCGGCGCGTTTCACCGGTCGTAAAACGAACTCTGGAATTGATCGACGGCGCCATGATCGCTGCCATCATTCCCATGCTGCTGTGGATCACCGGGGTGTACGACACGGTCCGCAATATCCGGTTCTGAGCCGGATCGGCTGATTGGCGGTTCCTGACAGAACATCGAGGACACGGCGCAGGTTTGCATACCTTCGGCGCCCGACAAATTGCTGCGATTGAGCGTGTGGCGCGTCCGGTAAAATTTGCTCGATGGGGAACACGTATAGGAGATCCGGCAATGGCTGAACCGTTGGCCGTCGATCCCACCGGCTTGAGCGCAGCGGCCGCGAAATTGGCCGGCCTCGTTTTTCCGCAGCCTCCGGCGCCGATCGCGGTCAGCGGAACGGATTCGGTGGTAGCAGCAATCAACGAGACCATGCCAAGCATCGAATCGCTGGTCAGTGACGGGCTGTGCCCGGCGTGAAAGCCGCCCTGACTCGAACAGCATCCAACATGAACGCGGCGGCGGACGTCTATGCGAAGACCGATCAGTCACTGGGAACCAGTTTGAGCCAGTATGCATTCGGCTCGTCGGGCGAAGGCCTGGCTGGCGTCGCCTCGGTCGGTGGTCAGCCAAGTCAGGCTACCCAGCTGCTGAGCACACCCGTGTCACAGGTCACGACCCAGCTCGGCGAGACGGCCGCTGAGCTGGCACCCCGTGTTGTTGCGACGGTGCCGCAACTCGTTCAGCTGGCTCCGCACGCCGTTCAGATGTCGCAAAACGCATCCCCCATCGCTCAGACGATCAGTCAAACCGCCCAACAGGCCGCCCAGAGCGCGCAGGGCGGCAGCGGCCCAATGCCCGCACAGCTTGCCAGCGCTGAAAAACCGGCCACCGAGCAAGCGGAGCCGGTCCACGAAGTGACAAACGACGATCAGGGCGACCAGGGCGACGTGCAGCCGGCCGAGGTCGTTGCCGCGGCACGTGACGAAGGCGCCGGCGCATCACCGGGCCAGCAGCCCGGCGGGGGCGTTCCCGCGCAAGCCATGGATACCGGAGCCGGTGCCCGCCCAGCGGCGAGTCCGCTGGCGGCCCCCGTCGATCCGTCGACTCCGGCACCCTCAACAACCACAACGTTGTAGACCGGGCCTGCCAGCGGCTCCGTCTCGCACGCAGCGCCTGTTGCTGTCCTGGCCTCGTCAGGATGCGGCGGCCAGGGCCCGGTCGAGCAACCCGGTGACGTATTGCCAGTACAGCCAGTCCGCGACGGCCACACGCTGGACGGCCGCGTCAGTCGCAGTGTGCGCTTGGTGCAGGGCAATCTCCTGTGAGTGGGCAGCGTAGGCCCGGAACGCCCGCAGATGAGCGGCCTCGCGGCCAGTAGCGGTGCTGGTCATGGGCTTCATCAGCTCGAACCACAGCATGTGCCGCTCATCGCCCGGTGGATTGACATCCACCGGCGCCGGCGGCAACAAGTCGAGCAAACGCTGATCGGTAGTGTCGGCCAGCTGAGCCGCCGCCGAGGGGTCGACGACCTCCAGCCGCGACCGGCTCGTCATTTTGCCGCTCTCCGGAATGTCATCTGGCTCCAGCACAATCTTGGCCACACCGGGATCCGAACTGGCCAACTGCTCCGCGGTACCGATCACCGCCCGCAGCGTCATGTCGTGGAAAGCCGCCCAGGCTTGCACGGCCAAAACCGGGTAGGTGGCACAGCGTGCAAGTTCGTCAACCGGGATTGCGTGATCCGCGCTGGCCAAGTACACCTTATTCGGCAATTCCATCCCGTCGGGTATGTAGGCCAGCCCATAGCTGTTGGCCACGACGATGGAACCGTCGGTGGTCACCGCGGTGATCCAGAAGAACCCGTAGTCGCCCGCGTTGTTGTCGGACGCGTTGAGCGCCGCCGCGATGCGTCGCGCCAACCGCAGCGCATCACCGCGGCCACGCTGGCGGGCGCTGGCAGCTGCAGTGGCGGCGTCGCGTGCCGCCCGAGCCGCCGACACCGGGATCATCGACACCGGCGTACCGTCATCTGCAGACTCGCTGCGATCGGGTTTGTCGATGTGATCGGTCGACGGCGGGCGGGCAGGAGGTGCCGTCCGCGCCGAGGCCGCCCGCGTGCTCGGTGCCGCCGCCTTGTCCGAGGTAGCCACCGGCGCCCGCCCAGTGGCAGCATGCGACCCCGCGCCCGAGGCCGCGGCCGTACCCACGCTCGAACGCGCGCCCGCTCCCACGGCGGTACCGCTCGGCGCGGCGGCCGCCGCCCGTGCGCCCGGGACACCGGACGCCGCAGCCGGCGTCACCGACGCGGCGGATTCGTCCGCATGGGCAGGCCCCGACTGCGTCCCCCCGCCCGCATGCTGGCCCGGCACACCAGGTTGCTCCGCCAACGCCGCGGGTTTGACGTGCGGCGCCGGCTCGCCCCCTGGGGTGCCCGGTGTTGCTGGACCAGACGGACCGGGAGTGGCCGGTGTAACCGGCTGGGGCCCAGGCGATGGCGCCGGTGCCGGAGCCGGCTGCGGGTGTGGAGCGGGAGCTGGGGTAACGGGCGTGGCCGGGGTTGCCGGTGTGGCCGGGGCGACCGGGGGGGTGACCGGCGTGATCGGGGTTGGCTCGCCTGGTGTGCCCGGTTTGACCGGGGTCACCGGGGTGACCGGCTTGCCCGGGGTCACCGGCGTGACGGGAGTGCCGGGCGTTGGTGTGATCGGAGTTACCGGCGCTCCCGGGATGGGTGTGATTGGGGTTCCCGGGGTGATCGGGGTTCCCGGCGTGATCGGGGTTCCCGGGGTGATCGGGGTTCCCGGCGTGATCGGGGTTCCCGGTGTGCCCGGTGTGCCCGGTGTGCCCGGGGATGGCACGACCAGGGTAGGCACGTCTGGGGGTGGCGGCGACTTCTGCTGAAGCAAATCCTCGAGTGCGTTCTTCGGAGGTTTCCAATTCTTGGATTCCAGCACCCGCTCAGCGGTCTCGGCGACCAGACTGACATTGGCCCCATGCGTCGCCGTGACCAATGAATTGATGGCGGTATGGCGCTCATCAGCATCCAGGCTAGGGTCATTCTCCAGGATATCGATCTCCCGTTGAGCGCCATCCACATTATTGCCGATATCGGATTTAGCTTGCTCAATCAACCCGGCAATATGCCTGTGCCAGGTAATCACCGTGGCGAGATAATCCTGCAGCGTCATCAATTGATTGATGTTTGCACCCAGGGCGCCGTTGGCAGCATTGGCGGCGCCGCCGGACCATAGGCCGCCTTCGAAGACGTGGCCTTTCTGCTGGCGGCAGGTGTCCAATACATCGGTGACCCTTTGCAAAACCTGGCTATATTCCTGGGCCCGGTCATAGAAAGTGTCTTCATCGGCTTCCACCCAGCCGCCCGGATCCAGCATCTGTCTGGCATAGCTGCCCGTCGGCCTGGTAATACTCATCCCCTACTGCCCTCCCCAAACCGCCAGATCGCCTCGCGGATCACCGTCCGGTTGGCCTCCGGCATTTCACGCCGGCTCGGCCGCTGGATCCACCCCGCGCCGGTATTCGCAGTAACCCGTTGAATCCGCGCGCATGATGCACCGCTTGGGCGATCAGCCGGGTGGTCACCTCGCTTGCGCTGGCCGCGCTGTCGCACGGGGCGCTCGGTGGTAACGGACGTCATAATTAACCAGCGTAACCGAACCTAAGACCAGCTAGCTGCGGCAATATTGGCGACCAGGACTATGGCGCCCTCCGAACCCGGCCGATCCATGTCAAAACATTGACAATGCGTACTCACGCCGTGTCGGGCGCGCTGAATGACCGCATTGCGGCGCTCATTCGGTGCGTAGTCGCTACCACCGCAACAATGGGCTTAGGCCATTCCTTCGTTCATCGCGCGGGACATGGCCGATAACGCAGCGGTCAGCTGCTCGCCCGCCGCGTCGTTATACGCGGACGCCGCGGCCTGCGCATTGTGCAGCGCCTCGTTGACCCGCTGAGCCACCGCCTCGGCACCCAGCTTCTTCAGCAAACCATCTTCGATGCGCAGGCCGGTGAGCCACTGGTGCCCATTGATCGTCACTTCGACGGTCTCGGCTTCGTCGGTGGCGCGGAAGGATCCGTTGTTCATCTGATTGAGCGTCCCGTCTAGGGCCGACTGAAACCGCGCCGCCAGCGTCAACGCCCGGGCGACATGCGGGTCCAATTCGTCCATGCTCACTTCGACTCCTTACTGTCCTGGCGCCGACGGTTACCAATGACGGCCTCGGTCCATGCCCGATCCTCGGTGTAGAGCGCCTCGTCTTCCTGCTGAGAACCCTTGGACTTGGCGCCCCCTTGTCCCTGATGCGCGGCACCCATCGGCATTCCCATGCCACCGCCGCCCAGCGCGGCGCCGCCGCCGGCCCTTCCCTGGCCTAAGCCGGCAATGTCACCAGCGCCAGCGGGCCGCACCGATTCGGCGCCCCCGATCGCGGATCCCAACGGCGCCGACGGCACCCCGCCGCCTCCACCGCCACCGAGCGATGCCGCTTTGACCGCCACGTCGCCCGACAGCGCTGCGGCTTCCCGCCCAGCCGACGTCAGCTGCGCCGCCGTGTCAGCCGGGAGGCCACCACCCGGCGATCCGGTAGGCGGAACCATCGGTGCGGCTGGCATCCCGGTACCGGGAGTCACACCGGAGCCGTCAGACGGCGGCATCAGGAAGCCAGGGATCAATCCCTGCTCTTGCGGAGGCGGGGGCGGGTCGATCTTGATGGCGGGGGGAGGCTTCGGCGGGTTTACCGGTTCCAGGGCTGCCTTGTTGTTGTATTCGGTCAGCACCTTCTCCGACCTCTGCTGATACTCCGCGTACACCGGGAGAATTTGGTCGCGGGCCGAAGGGTTTTCCGCGTAAAGCCGTTCGAGCCCGACTATGTCTTCATAAGTCGGATGTTCCCGCCTAGCCCACACGTGCAGCTGCGCGACATATTGAGCCTGCTTGGCCATCGCAGCGCTCAATTTGGCCATGTGGAGTATCCATTGCCGTTGTTGATCGAGCGAAGCCTCGCAAGCGGTAGCCGCATCGCCTTCCCAGTTGTCAAACCCCCGGAACCGCTTGACGTCGCCTTGCAGCGTCAGGTTGAAAGTGTTCCACCCATCCGCAAAGTGCGCGAGCGATGCGCCTTGGTCGCCCGTTTCGAGCTTCCTTGCCGCTTCTTTGAGATCCATGAAGTTGGGTTCACCGGCCGTGGCCACCCTCGGCGTATCGGTTAGTTCGGCCGAACTGTCCCCTCCGACGGCCCCGGCCGATTCTGCCTGCACAGTTCCTTCGCCGTCGTTGTCCAGCGCGGTCGCAGCCTCCTCATCAACCTCGCCATACGCCTTGGCCGCGTTGCGCAGCGAGGTCGCCAGACGCTGCCGCTCTTTGGCACCGGCCGCCAGGTATTCCCGCATGTTGTCGGCGGACAATACCAGCTGTTGGGCGGCGTTTTTAGCCGCCGTGAGTTCGCACGGTGTGATGGGGACATCAGTCGGTGGGTCCGCCATCGGGGCCTCCACCTCGTTGGCCCTGTTCAAAATCTCTTGCTGATCCACCGTCACGGTCTGCGACTGCGTCATATCGGATCATCCTCCTTAGTGCTATAGCCATTATCGTCGCTAAACTGAAAGGTTCCTGCACTAATTTGATGCCGCCCGTTCATGCCGGCATCGCGAACGGATCGCCCTACTTCGGCAGCGCCATCTGGTAGCGGCTTTCCTCGGGTGGGGAAACCCGGCGAATCGGCAGCTGCCGATGCCGCGGGGTACCGATCACATTGTGCCGCAGAATCACCCGGTCAATACCGGGATGCGGGCCGAGATAGGTCGTCGCATTCGGCCACGCCACCTTTACCTCCTGCCCGATGTGTGCGCCGATCAACCGGGCAAATTCCTCGAACTGTGGCCCGACTGTGACCATCGCACCTGCCGCCGCCGCACGCACCACGAACTGGGTGAATGTCTGAGCGTCACCCAGGTTGAGGGCGATGTCGACATCGTCGAAGGGCATGTAGACCGGGCATCGGTTCACCGTCTCGCCGACCAGTACCCCAGCTGACCCGATCGGCAGCTGGCAGTGGCGGTTGGCCACCAGATGCTGGCCTTGCAGCGCGGGCCGCTGCCCGCCAAATAGGCGGGCGAAGCCCCTGGGTGTCTTGGGCTTGTCCGCCGTGGTCAGCAACACCGTGGACTGCGGGGCCATCCCCGGCGCGACCCGGACTCTGGTGATGGTGTGGTCCGCGCGCGCCGACCACCATACATCCGGACCTCCGGGCGCCGCGTAGGCGGCAGTGTAGGCATCGCGCCCCTTGATCATCGACCATTTCTCCCGCACAAAGCCGATGTCGGTGGCGTGGTCGTAGTCATCGAAGCTGCGGCCACACACCGCGTCGACACCATGGCTAGCCAGTCGATCGGCAATGCGCGTCGCGGACGCCACCAAATACCGGGCCAGTCCTGCGACGCCTTCATCGCGGCGCTGCGCCGATTTGCGGGTGCGTTCCGGGTCGGCGCGCAGCACGATCCAGGTCCGGCGGTTCGCCGGCGCCGGGTCTGTCCCGATCACCTGCTGATACAGACTCACCACGTCCGGCGCTGCGGTATTGCCGACGCGGTAGCCGGCTGAGACGATATCGGCCTCCAAGTCGGGACAGTGCACCGACAGGAGCTCCTCCACCAGTCCGGTGTCCAGCATGTCGTCGGTGTGGGCTTGCCCGTCGACGATGACCGTCGGCGTGAATGGTCGGGGAATGAGCTCGATTACGGCGACCAGAAACTCGCCTTGCCAGCGCACCGCAACGTGATCTCCTGGCTTCACGGTGGCCCCGACCACAGGTTCTGACGAGGAATCCGGGGGCCGTCGGCGCCGCCGCAACCACGCGTACACCGCCGCCACCCAGCCGGTGATCCGGCGGCCGTAGAAAGTGACCGTGGCCACGATGACGCCCAACGAGGCCAGCGCAATCCCCGCCCACCAGTAGCGCGTCTCCAAGAATGCGATGATGCATGGCGGGGCCAACGCGGAGGCAAGCAAGGCGTGCCCGGTGCTGAACCGCAGCCCTAAAGGATTTCTCATCGGCGGCTCAGCGCCCGTCTAGCCAGCGCGCCCAGGCCCAGGGCCAACGTAAGGCCGACGGCCACCAACGCCACAGCCGTAATCGGGCGACGATCGGGACCCGGCTCCACCACCGGGGGTGGAAGTCGTCTGACGTTGTATGGCGCCGAAGCAGGGCCGGGCGGAATGTCCCACGTCAGCGCGGCCACCGCATCGATGACGCCGGCGCCGACCAGGTCGTCGACCCCGCCCCCGGGGTGTCTCGCGGTGGCGGTGATCCGGTGGATGATCTGCGCCGGCGTCAGGTCGGGGAACCGCTGCCGAAGCAGGGCCGCCAGACCCGACACATATGCCGCGGCAAACGAGGTGCCGGCGATGGGTACCGGCCCCTCCCGGCCTTGCAGCGCATTCACCGGTTCACCGGTGTCGCCGAGCGCGACGATGTTTTCTGCGGGCGCGGCCACGTCCACCCACGGTCCGTGCATCGAGAACGAGCTGGGCATCCCGGTCTGGCCGATACCGCCGACGCTTAACACCAGCGGTGCGTACCACGCCGGGGTGACAACGGTCTGCACATTGTTCCAGCCGCGTGGGTCGCCGGGTGTGGACGGGTCCGGCGCCGGATTCTGTACGCAATCGCCACCGGTGTTGCCGGCCGCGACCACCACCACCACGCCTTTGACGTTGACCGCATAGTCGATGGATGCACCCAGTGAGGTTTCATCGATCGGCCTGCTCACCTTGTAGCAGGCGGCTTCACTGATGTTGATCACACCCACGCCGAGGTTGGCGGCGTGCACCACGGCGCGGGCAAGACTGCGGATGGAACCGGCGGCCGGGGTGGCGTTGGGGTCATTCGGGTTGGCTTGTGAGCCGACCGGTTCGAAGGCCTCAGACGTCTGACGTAGCGAGAGCAGTCGAGCGTCGGGCGCGACGCCGACGAACCCGTCGGTGGGCGCGGGCCGGCCCGCGATGATGGATGCTGTGAGAGTCCCATGGGCATCACAGTCAGACAGGCCGTTACCGGCCTGGTCGACGAAATCGCCGCCAGGTTCCGCCGGGACCCGTGGCGAAGCGTCGACACCGGTGTCGATCACCGCCACCGTCACCCCGGCCCCGGTCGCGAACTTGTGGGCATCGGCCACGCCCAGATACGTGTTGCTCCACGGCGGATCGTGGAACCCGGACCCCGGCAGCGTGGTGGGCGACGCGCACAAAACGCGCTGTTCGGTAGGCTGATCCGGGCCCGTCACGTCGGGCGGCAACGCGCCCGGATCGATCGGCGGTGGCGTGATGGCCGATGCGGGCGACGCGGTGAGCAACGCCAGCGCCACCGTGATCAGAAAGATACGGTGCACTCCCAGAACACTCCATTCGTTGAGATTCATTGCGATTCATTGAGCTGCGTTGCTACCTTGGGCCACTTGACGGACCTGTGTGCATTTTAGACGTAACGGCTGGGCAAACAACGCTGTCACGCCTGGGCTGGTCCGCCGCGCCGACCAGGGCGCGTAGGCGCTGTACCTGGACCACGCCGGGACTCAACGGTTTTGCTACCGCACTAGCCGATATGCGGCTGCTACCAAACGATCGCGGCCATGTCTCGGTTGTCTGAGCACACGCTGCGTATCGCGGCATCGATGTCGGTGGCGGTGATGATCTGCAGATCCTGAACCGATACCGGTTGGCCCGCACGTTTTTGCGCAACCACCCGGGTGTCCCGGAACCCTTCGGCGCGTTCGATCACGTTGCGGGCGAACCGACCGTTTTGCATAGCGTCGATACCGTGCTGCCCACTAGGGGTGGTGTAGTTACGGATGGTGGTGACCGCGTCGAGGAATACCTCCCGTGCGGCGTCATCGAGCTGGCTGGCGCGCGGTGTAGCGTAGCGGTGTCCAATCTCGACGATCTCCACCGGCGAATAAGACTCGAACCGCAGCTTTCGGTTGAACCGGCCAGCCAAACCCGGGTTCACGGTGAGGAATTCATCCACCTGATCCTCATAGCCGGCCCCGATGAAACAGAAGTCGAATCGGTGTGTTTCCAATTGAACCAGGAGTTGATTGACCGCCTCCATGCCGATCATGTCCGGTGTTCCGTCTTGATGACGTTCGATCAGCGAGTAGAACTCGTCCATGAAAATGATTCGCCCGAGTGACTTTTCGATCAGCTCGTTCGTCTTGGGTCCTGACTCCCCGATGTAGTGCCCACAGAAGTCCGATCGGCGAACTTCTCGAATTTCGGGGTGACGCACGATCCCCATGCCGGCGTAGATCTTGCCGAGCGCTTCAGCGGTGGTTGTCTTACCTGTGCCTGGTGGCCCCACCAGCAACATGTGGTTGGTCTGCCCCTCCACCGGTAGGCCGTGCTCTAGGCGCATCATGCGCACCTCGAGTTGGTCTTCCAGCGCCGATACCGCTTGCTTGACCGCCGCCAGGCCCACCTGTTTGGCCAGCAGTTCCCGGCCCTCGGCTAGCAGCTCGCCGCGCCGCTGCGCTGCATTGTCGTCATCGAGCTGGTCGCGGCTTTTCGCCGTCGAAGCATCCCAACGGTCGGAGCGGCTGGCGATGGTTCGTTCATCGGTAACAATCAAGCGCAGGTTCGGGTCCGCCAGGGCTTCTTTGGCGGCGTCGGTGAGCACCCCGTTGATGGTGGCCTTCGACAGCCAGATCTGGGCCTTGTCCTCCTCATGCAGTTGCCGGTACACCATCCCCCGCACATACGCCAAGTCGGCGACCAGCAGCGGAATATCGGCCGGTCCGATCGCCGCGGTGAGCACGTCGGCGCCGAACCGCCCCGATGACCTGCTGTGTCCGATCACGTCCACCCGGTCCAGCCAGTCCAGGGCCACTCGCCCCTGCCCGAGATGGGCCGCGGCGTGGGCTGCCAGCGCACAAATCGACGCGGTCACCGCCGGCATGACGATCGCCTGTGGCGGCAGATCCTCGGCGGCCGTCGACAACACGTCGGGCCATCGCTGCGTGACGTACATCAGGAACGCCCGAGCCAGCTGATGCCACTGGTAGTTGCGCCACGAATCCAATAGCTCGCGGTTTGCTAACAGGGCATCGGCCTTCGCATACTCCCCCGCGATCGTCAACGCCGACGACAGCGCCAGCCCCACCTGAGATGCGTCGGTCACCGTGATCCCGATGGATGGTCCCAGCTGGACCTCAGCGGCCAACGTCCGGCCGATCCGCGTGGTCTCGCGGTGCAGCCACTCGCTATGGGCGTTGAGCTGCTTAAGCGAGGCCAGATCGCGGTCACCGCAGGCGATACGACCCAGCCACGCGTCGGCCATCGACGGATCGGCCTCGGTGGCAGCCACAAACTCAGGCAACGCCGCCACGCATCCCTGGCCATTCTTGATCGTCATCGCCCGATCGAAATGCCGGCGCGCAGTGAGTAAATCACCCATCGTGTCCACCATTCTCGACATCGCCGCCGCTGTCACCGCGGTTGCAACGTGTGTCTGTCACTCTGTGCCTCAAATTCCGTTGGCAACGTTCTACCGGCCTATCGACATCGTGACCGGCTCAAGGCTGACATAGCGGTTCTCCGCACGGAACATTTCCATCTCAACCAGCCAGTTTTGTCCTGCCGCACCGACTTTCACCGTTGCCCGATCGATTTGTTCGATGGTCACCTCGAAGCCATGCCGATCGCTCTCGGACAGCGAGGTACCGGGTCGGGCAATGGTGATGACACTGGCTGGCCGTGGCGTGGGCGAAATCGCGACATCGACACCGCTGCCTTCAGATTTGCCGTCATCGCCGTTCTTGCGCCGCCGCACGTACTCCACGACGCCGACAGTGGTGCGCGGCGCGGGCCGTGGTGTGCCGACGATGCTCAACTGCGGCATGCGTACGCTGGCCCAACGCTCTTGGTCGCGAGTGTGCACACACACCCGCTCACCGGCACCGACGACGCGAATCACGATCCTCTTGGCGATCGTGTCGTCCGCGGCCACGAAGACGCGCGACAGCTCACCGGCGTCGGTAACGGGAATCATCAGCCGGTCCCCGTTGCTCAGCTTGCCAATCAACACCCCCGACGGTCCGATCTCGGTGACTAGCTGCGCCGGCAACGGGCAGCGCCGCTGTCCGCGTAGGTGTGGACGTGGCCCGCACATGTTGGCCGCAGCCGCGGCGGCTTGCTCACCATTGAGCCGACGCAAGATCACACTGGGCGGGGTAGGCGCCGGCGTCGGTGTGCGCACGGTGATGGTCGCGGTGCACGTCGCGTCCGGGTACACCGTTACGTTCTGGATGACCTCATCGGCACGCAGCGTCCAGGCTTGCGAGAGAACCCGCGACGAAATCGCCTCAGCCGGGTACGCATACGTCGTCATCCACCCGGCTTCACCGCGGATAGCTTTCCAGCGCTGCGCACTCCCGGCTACCGCGTCCGACCCCAGCCGGCGATCAAGCTCAGCCAAGTCTGTTGCGGTGGCCAGTTTGGCGCGCAAGCCCTGACAGCGCAGGGAGCTGGCAACGCGTTGGGCGACCGAAATGGCAGCGGCCCCAACGCTGGTACGCCAGCGTAAAGCTTGGGTGTTGCCGATCACCGGAAGCCGCATGATCAGCCACGTTTCGCGCCGCCCGGCATACGGCGGCGTACCGATCTCCGCGTCATACACCCGCGGGTAATCGCCGACGGTGCCGGTTCGCGAGCCGAAGGTGACGACGCTGATTGAATCGAGTTCCAGGTCCAGCGGGTGGCGCAGCAACGGCGCGAGCTCAACGACGTCAATCACGTTGTCGCTTTCTACGGTCACCGACCCGGTGACCGTAGTCGCCCGGTGCGCTCGGCCGAGAAGTTGCACCGCCACCACCGCGACACCGTCTTGCACGCGGACGCCACCCCCGGATCGGTTGTTGGCCAAGGTAATTGGGTCATTCCATTTGACGGGACGCCGACCCCGCAGCCCCAGTACCGCCCACGACCACGCCGGCTGACCCCACCACTGTACGAACACCAAGGCGACGCCGACCACGACAGCCATGACCGCACCTAGCTGGCCGCCCAGCGCCCAGCCCGCCGACGCGAGCACGAACACTGTCCACACCCCGGCGACCCGCCTCGCACTGCGCGGGCTGAACCCGGTCAGCTTGGACGTCAACGCGCCCTCCGTAGCCGAGCCCCGATTGCCATTGCCAGCACACCGGTGGCCACTGCGCCGACGAACCCGATAGCGATATTGCGCGCCCGGTGATCGGGCGGAGGGGGTGGCGCGGCGGGCGTGATCACCCGGCTCTGTGCACCCGGGGCCATCCGATCACCGGATGGGATGTTAAACGTCAATGCGGCGACCGGATCCACCAGCCCGTACCCCAGTTTGTTGTCCACGCCCGCAGGCGGATTGTGCGCCGACTGCACGATCCGGTTGATCACTTGGTAGGCAGTCAACTCGGGGAATTTGGCCCGCACCAGTGCCGCGACGCCGCTGACGTAGGCCGCCGAAAAGCTGGTGCCCCAGAACGGCATATTCTTCTCGCCTGGCCGCGACGGCGGGTAGGCATTGACCGGTCCGCCGCCTTGTGGCGATAGACCCATGATGTGGGTTCCCGGTGCCGCGACACCGACCCACGGACCCGACATGCTCTTGTCCAGTGCGGCGCCGTAGGCATCGACGGCACCTACCGACAGGACGTAATCAGAGAACCATGACGGTGACGACACAACCGTGACCTGATGCCAGTCCCGGGGATCTGACGGGTCCAGCGGGTCATACATCGGGTTGTTGCCGCAGCCGGCCTCCCCGTCGTTGCCGGCTGCTGCCACGATCACCGCATCCTTGACGGTGGCCGCATACCACAGCGCGGCGCCCAGCACCCGCTGGTCGCCCGGAGCCGCCGCAGGCAGACATGCGGTCACCGAAATGTTGATCACTTTCGCCCCCATGTTCGCCGCGTGTACCACGGCACGCGCCACCGAGTCGAGGGTGCCCGCTTTGACTTTCTCATCGGAGTTGGGACCCGCCGACGACGGGTTGACCGGCTCGAAGGCCCGCGAGGACTGCCGAATCGAGATGATGGTCGCATGCGGGGCCACCCCCACCACCCCGTCCGGGGCGCCCGGCGGGGGTGGGGGCACCGCAGGTTCGTCTTCGGTTTGCGGATCCGGCGGTCCATTGGACGGCGCCATGGCGCCCGCATCCTCGGGTGGTGGTGGCGGTGGCGCAACGGTTTGGGTGATCGTCACCGGCGGCGGCGGGGGCATCGGGGGCGGGACTTCTACCGGCGGCGCCGGCGCGGCGGTGACCGGCGGCGGCCCGGCCGGCGGTGGGAACGCCGCGGTGGCCGGCATGGCCCTTGGCATCGGTAAAATCCCAAGCGGTGCAGCGGCAATGATCGAACTCACCACCGTGCCGTGCGCGTCGCAATCCGATAGGCCGTCCTCCCCCATGATGTAGTCGCCACCGGGCACCACCGGCAGCCGCGGGTTGAGACTGACGCCGGTGTCGATGACTGCCACGGGCACACCGTTGCCGGTGCTGTACTGCCACGCCTTGCTGATGTTGACCAGGTTGAAGCCCGGTGCTAGCTGCGCCACGTCGGGATTTCTTACGGTGATCGGTGTGGAGCAGCTGTTGGAGCGGCGCATGGGCTGATCAGGTCCAGGCCGCGCGTCTGCAGGCACCATCGCCGGATCTACCGACGGCGGTGGGATAGCCTGTGCCGCAGGAACATTAGCTGACAAAGCAACGAGGGTGAGGGCGGCGCTCGCGGCCGCGGCCCGCAGGCCAGGTCGGTTTAGTGGCGAAGCCATGCAAACAGCCCCCCTAGGGCCGCAGCCGCTGGTAACAACGCGATCATGGCCAGCACTTCTAGCCATTCCACGGTCAACCGGATGATCGGCCTAAACCGCGTCGCCGGTACCACGAGGGCCACGGCCAAACCCAATGCGGCGAAAGCCGCGACGAAGATCGCAGGCCAAAGCAGCCCGGTCTGAACACCTTTCGGGGTGTCGAGGGCGTACTTAAGCACCCCGGCACACACCGCGGCGGACGCCCCGCACACCAATGCGACCGCTTGGTATTTGGCGGCGAACCCGCGGCCCTGGGTGATGAAGAGGCCCACCGTCAAGCCGGCAACCAACAACGCCAACCAGGCCCACGGTTGACGTGGCGTCAGCACCCCCCATACCGCGGCGGGCAGTACGAGCGACACCCCGACGCACATACCCACCTGTACCGCGTTAACCAGCCGCGCCGACGCGGCGATCGCGGTGCCGCGGGCGGTGATGTCGGTCAGTTCATTGTCCTCATCGTCGGCGTCGGCTTCGCTGACCGGAGCCACCGTATCGACGGGCATTCCCGCACGGCGCGCGAACAGATCCCGGCCGGTGATCGATCCGAAGTGCGGGGGTCGTACCCGTGCCACCCACAACGCAACGGTCGGAGTCATCCTGATCAGGACAAGCAGCCCTACCAGCACGCAAATCGCCAGCACCTGCATCGAAACCGGCCTAAACATTCGGACGGCGGCGACAGCGGCAAGGATCCCGCACACCGTTACCACCGCGGTGACCACTGCGGTCTGCCACCGCTTGCGGGTCGCCACGCCGATCGTGATCGCACCCAGAACCACCACCACGAGCCCGATCAGCGCATGAGCCGCCCCGAGCGCGCCCGGCGGCGCGCACGCGGCGGCCACGGCAAGCAACACCACCGCCAGCCACCCGAACCCACTGAACAGGTCACGGCGCTCCCGCCAACCCCACCACACCACCAATGCCCCGATCACCAGGAGCACACCAATCCCGCCAGCCATCGCAGCTGGGACCGGGCTGTCGGTGATTGTGCGTGTCCGCAACGTCAGGGCCAGCACCACTCCGACCGCCATGGCGATAATCGCCATGGCGGTGTGGGCGGCAGTCAGCGAGGTTACCGGCGCAAACATCCGATCCCCGCCGTCACGCCCCAGCCACTTGCCCATGGCCGCCAGCCCGGTGGATAGCGATTCGTACTGTGGCTCAAACGACTCGCCAGCAACCCGGGGTACTAGCACCAGCGTGTCACCGTCTTGAACGCCCAGCTCGTCGAGGCTCTTGTTGATGTCCAGCCGCACCCCGTTGATCTTGTGTAGCTCATAGCTACCCGCCGGCAGCGCAACCCCGTCGAAACCTTTGCGCTTCAGATCGGCATCGAACAACTCCACCATTCCTTCGAAGAATCCCTCTACTGGAATTCCGGCGGGGAATACCTGGGAGCATAGATGCTTGTCGTAGCAAATGTTGACCGCACAACGTGCCGGGAAAGCAACCTTATGCGGCGCAGTCACTGCGCCGCCCGTTCGGCATCCGGAACGTATTTGTCGGCCAATCCGGCGGTGATTTCGAAAAGCCGCAACCGCGACTTCTTATTTAATTCATGCACCGTATCAATGATCCCGCCTTTGGCCAGGTGCGGATCGAACGGCATTGCTTCCACGATTGCACCGACCTTGGTAAAACGTTCGGTCAGGTAGGCCAGCGCATCCTTGTCGGTAATGCTGTCGGTGTGGTTGAGGATCACGGTGCTGCGCGAGACCAGCTCGTGATAACCCTGCGCCCTGAGGTAGTCCACCGCCCGCAGCACCGGCCGGGACCGGTCCGCGGTGATTCCCGAGACGAACACCAGGGTGTCGGTGCTCTGCAGCACTGCCTTCATCACGTCGTGCTCTAGGTCGGGCGAGGTGTCGATGACAATGACGGTATGAGTTCGCCGCAGCCGAGACAACACTGCGGAGAACATCGCCGGGACGAGCGGCCTGGGCTGGTCTGATGTCCGATTTCCGGCCAGTACGTCGAGCCCGACCGTGTTTTGCCCCAGGTGTTCGCGAATGTCTGCGTAGCCCTGGACATCGGTGTCGTTGATAATGGCGGCGTAATCCCCCGGCGGCGACTCGTCGATGCGGTCGGCCAGGGTACCGAAACTCGGAACCGCGTCGATCGCAATCACGTTCTCCGGCCGGCATTCCCGAAACACGCCGCCGATGCACGCGGCCATCGTGGTGACCCCCACGCCGCCCTTGCCGGACACAACCGTGATGACATATTGCCGACGGATATGCCGACGGATACGTCCCTGTAAATTGCGGTAGTGCCGTTCCCGGGGCGATTCACCTGGATTAATTTTGTGAAATGAAACGGAATAGACGAATTTCCGCCAACCGGTTCCCGGGGGAATCTTTCTAGGGGCAGCCAGATCGGTAATACGCATGGTGTCGGATACCGAATCCCGAAAGTGATGCCGCACCGACGGATCGCCGCGTCCGATCGCGCCGTCGTCTAACATATTCGGGTCATTCCACGGGTTCGTCACGACCGCGATGCTAACATGATTCGAGATTCCTTGTTTACTGCGCGTGAGCGGCTCTTTGAGTGCATTAGTTTGCTATTCGCCAGACAATGTCATTCACACCACACGCCGGTATGAGTACCATTCGTCACCAGCGGGCAAGCGGCGGATGAGCCGTTGCACCGCCCCACCGATATCAGAGCGCGATCCAGGCGAGAGGACCTGGTAACGTCGCTGTCCCGAGGTCACGCTTTCGACGCAGATGCGCCCGGCGGCAGTGTCCACGATGGCCACCGTTGAATCGCCGACCAGGATGCGCGCCGACTTTTCCGGCCCGACGCCTGCCTGCAGCGCCACCAGGGTGGCGTGCGCGGAGCGTGTGGGATCGGCGGCCATGGTTACCATCTGTAGCTGGTCGACGTCCAGGCGCTGACTGAGCAGATACGACCGCAAGGTGCCGGCGTCGCGTACGGCGTGTAGTAGTTCGTCGGCGTCGACGGTGACCGGCCGTAGCGGGGCGGCCTCAGCGACACCGCACAACCGCTCGACCTGACCCACCACGAGTTCGCCGGCCCCGGCCTCGTCACTGGCGGTGCCGGCCGGGTAGAGCCGCACCAGGTTGCCGTGGCGTTCCAAGACCACCCACCAGGTGGCAAATCGGCAAATGGCCGCGCGCGTCGGTTCGCCGCCCGGCACCCCGATCGTTACCAGTAACCCCAGGTCGCGTCGCAACAGCACGGTCAGCCATTCACGGACCATGGGGTCGGCATTACCGGCCTGGTCCAGAGCCCCCACCGCCATCAACTCGGCGGCCACCGGGTGGCGAAGTGCCCGCTCGGCGGTGTCCAACCGCGGCAACAATGGCCGTAATCCCAGTTCCGGACAGGTTTGTTCCACCCCGGTTACCGCTTGTAGTACCCACAGGCCATCGACCGTCGTCGTCAGCATGTCACGTTCATCTCAACCAGCTAGCAGCAAGCAGAAGGTGGGGCAGACGCGCGGTCCGCGCATGTACCCCACCTTCACTCGGCCCACGGCCGGCTTTAGAACAAGCCCGCGATGGCCTGGTCGGTTCCGATCGCGTTGTCCAGCACGTGGCCGGTGGTAGTCCCATGCTGACCCACCGTCTCAATGAGCCCCTGCAGCCCCGACAGCATCTGCGCCTGGGCGTCGAAAAACCCTTGCGCGCCGTGGCCCGCGAAAAACTCTTGCAGCGCATTTGTTTTGCTGGCGGTGTCTTCGTAAATCATGTGGAGCTGGCCGGCGCGCGAGCCCACGTCGGAAGCGAAGTCGGATACGGCTCCCGGGTTATACGTGATTTGATCTGACATGTGAAATTCCTTTCCGAGGCGTGAAACGAGTTGGGTCAGGATCCGTGGCTAGCGCCGAACAGCGCCTGAAACGCTGTCTGCGAGTCCGCCTCGTGTCCCTCCATCAGGGCTGCGGCCTGCACGAGGCCCTCGGCCAGGCGCGTGCCCCCGGTAAGGACCTTGTTCAATTCATTGGTGATCTCGGTGGCTGTCATATGCGAAGCAACGACGCCGGCACCAGACCAGGTGGCGGGGTTCATGACGTTTTCCTGGTTGGCTAGGTAGCCCTTGGCGATTCCCATGGCTTGCTCCATATTCGCCTGGATATCGTTGGCGGTGCTGCGCAGCATCTGCGGTGTTACCTGAATTGTGTCTGCCACGGGCCCTTCTCCTTTACTGCCGTTAGCCGTTCCCCCTCAAATATCGGGGCATGACGCGAAGTGTATGGCTGCTCTGCGGACCTGTCGATTCACCCTGTGCCCGAGCTAGATCTACCGCCGGTCATCGACAACACGCACCGTCGCGGCCTGCTCGGACTTGCCATGGGATCCGCGGTGACCCCCCGCCGCATGTCCGACCGGCATGCCTCCGATAGGGGTGCCACCCACCGTGGTCGTCGGCGCGCGCACGACGTCGGCGCCCAAAGCCCCGCTGGGCCGCAACCCGACCGGCCTGCCGCTGGTGCCCGATTCGAAAGCGCTGACGGGACGTGTGAAGCTCGTCGCTGGCATACCGCCGCCGCCCAGGGCGGCGCCTCCGCCGCCCGCACCGACCTCGGTGGCCGCGGCCGATATCCCACCGGCCGCCGAAGCCGCCGAGGCTCCCGGCGCCGCCCCGCCCATGCCCAGTGCGCCCGGGTTGGCGAACATGCCCACCATCGATTGCAGCGGCTGCATCGCGCTCATCGGTGCCTGCATCAGTCCCGACGGCGCCTGCAGCGCCTGCGGGGCCGCTTGCATCACCGCCTGCATCGGCTGCATGAACGTGCTGAGCTGATTGCCGAAGTTCTCACCCGCCGACGTTGACTGACCCGCGCCGGTTGACCCTGCCTGCACGCCCTGGTAGGCGGAACGCATCCCGTCACCGGCCGCGGCCTCGGCGGCCGCCTGGCCAACCGCCGCCGCAGCCTGTGCCGGAGCGGCCGGAGATGCACCCATGGTCGCGACCGGCGGCGGAATTGCCAGACTCTCGGCCAGCGCGGCGAGAACCCCTCCGTAGGTGGCGCCCACCGCGGCGTTATTCGGCCACATCACCCCGAAATACTCGACGTCCAAAGAGACGATTCGAGGCGTTAGTGTCCACAGCACGCTGGGGTTGATGGCGTTATCGACGCCCCATTCGTCGCGGTTCTCCATGCACTCGGGGGCAGGGCGCATGGCCGCGTTGGCGGTCTCAAACGCCGCGATCGCGGTCGATACCACGGCCGGCTTCACGTCGACCCAGCCGGCCAGTCCGTGCAGCGTGGCGTTGAGCATGGTGACGTTAAGCGCCGAGGCCGCCGACCCGACACCCAACCAGCTCGCCGCGGTGGCGGCGGTGTTGATCGCCGACGCGACACCCGAGGCGTGGTGGCTGGCGCCCAGTGTGGTCCACGCCGTTTGATTGGCCAGATGGGTGCCCACGCCGGTGCCCGCCTTGAGCAGCAGGTCGTTGGCCTCAGGTGTCCGCGCAGCCCATCCTGGATCGGGCATGCCTACTTACCCTTGCAGCGCCGATGCCGCCGCGCGCGCCGCTTCTGTGGTCACGTACACGCCCGACGCGAGGCCCTGCTAACCCGCGAACAGGCCGCGCTGACTGGCGTGTTCGGCAACGACACCCAGGTAGCTGGCACCGCACGCGTTGAGCGCTGCGGAGAACATCGCGGAGTCGGGATCACCACCCATCGGCGTGGTGCTAAGCAGGGCTGGCGCCGCTCCGGCGGCCGCTGCCTCGGTTTCCGCACTGATCGCCGACTCGGCAGCTGCCGACGCCAGCACTGCTTCTGGTTGCACAGACCAAACCATGTTCGCCCCTCCGATTGCTTCTGCAATGCGTGATGGTCGCTGAGTGTAATGCGAGTCGGCCGATCGCGTATGCGCAAATCAGTCGTCTGCACCGATGCCGACGTCGAACTGGTCCACGCCGCCCCATGTGTTCCAGCATGTCAGCGGTACGTGTGGGGCGGATGTGAAATCTGCGACGCCTGGAGGATACGCGCGGGTGTCACTGAACCCGTACAGCGACATGGTCAGGCAGAAAGTAGCCATGCGCGCTATCTTGCGATCCGGCCCTACTGCTCGCCGGGCACCGACGGATACCCCACCAAAATCCCCTCGACGTCGCCGTCGGCACCGACCAACAGACCTCGTCCAGGCGGCAACGTTTGGGCTCGCACCGATCGATTGATTCGGTTTTGCGGATCGTTATCCATATACAACTGGGCCACTTTCGCCGAGGTCTGGGATTTCACCCAGGGGTCCATCGGCATCGTGGCCCAGTTCGCGCTGTTGCGCGTGCTGAATACGTGCAAACCGACCTGGCGGGCGCGTTCCATCAACTTCCACAGCGCCGCACCCACCGGCGGCTTCTGTGGGTAGCTCTGAGCCGGCCGCAGGTCCTGCACGTCGTCGATGAGCACAAAGTGCCGCGGTCCTTCCCACGGCTTGAGTGCGCGCAACTCCTCCTGGCTCAAACCCTTGGGCGGCAACCGCGGCAGCAAGATCTGCTGGGCCAACTCGGTGATCACCTCGTCGATTTCATCTTGGTCGTAGGCATACGCGCGCACATACCCAGGGGCGTGCAGATCTCGCAGACCGTGCGGAGCCGTTTTAGGGTCGATCAGCGTGAGCTGCGCCTGCTGCGGGCTGAACCGGTTCATCACCGCCTCGCCGATGGCCACCAGCGCCGTGGTCTTGCCGCAGCCTTGCCGACCTAAGATCATCAACCCTGGGCTCTCGCGCAGCTTGATCGGCACCGGACCCAGCTCGTGGCGCTCTCCGATCGCAAACGCGATCGACAGATCGTCACCGCCCTGGTGGACGGCCTCGTGCTCGACAATCGCCGACAGTTCCACCCGCTGTGGCAGCCGCTGCAGACTTGCGTGCTTGGTCACCCCGGCCACGTCGGCGATTCGCGCCCCGACATCGGTGATGCCCACCAGCTCGCCGGTACCGGGGTCGGCCAGGGCCGGAACACCGATTCGCAGCTCGTGCAGGCTTTCCGTCAAACCAAATCCTGGGCGGTTCAACGTCCGCCGCGCCGCCTCCCGCGATTCGATCGACAAATGCCCCATCTGGCTCTCACCGGGATCGGCCAGCCGCAACTGAATTCGCGCCGTGACATTCTGCAGCAGGCTCTGCCGCTGCCCATGAATCCAGCCGCCGGCACTGCACATCAGGTGCACCCCGTATTCGGGACCGCGGCTGCTCAACGAGATGATGCGGTCCCCCAACAGGGTGTCCTTGGCGTACAGGTCGTCGTAGTCGTCGAGCACCACAAAGACATCGCCGAACGCGTCGGTGGGATCGGTGCCACCCACCCCGTCGCCGCCGATCCCGAACCGGCGCTCGCGGAACCCGTCCATGTCGATCTTGGCTCGCCGAAACGCCTCTTCCCGCGCATCGATCAGCGCATCCATGGTGCTCAAGATGCGTTCGATGCCCTCGGCATCCTTGGGCGACACGATATCGGTAACGTGTGGAAGCGACCCAATCTGGGCCATGGTCGCCCCGCCGATGCAAAAGAACGTCACTCGCTCCGGGGTGTACATCGTTGCCGCCGAACACATCAGCGCCATCAAGGTTGTGGTCTTGCCGCGCTGCTTGGCGCCCACCACGATGATGTTGCTGCGTAGCGCGTCGACGGCGTGTACCACTTGCTGGGATTCTTCGGGGATGTCCATCACTCCCACCGGGAACATCAGTCCCGGGTTTTGACCGTAGTCGACATGCCAGGGTTTGCCACGATACGCAGCCACCAGCCTATCGACCGGCTCGGGGTCTTCCAGCGGCGCCAACCACGGCCGGCGCGGCGATCGGTGCGGCACGTTGTATAGCGACTCCCGCAGCACGTCGACGATCTTCTTCTTCTTGAAACCGTCGTCGTAATAGAGGAATTCGTCGGGTTCCGCATCGGCGGCCGCGGCGGTCGCCAATGCCTCGGCGTCGGCGGCATCCAGCGGTTGGTACTGCCAGTCGTACAGCCGGGGTTGGGTCAACGTCATGTCGATGGTTCGGGCCACCTCTTTCTTCTTCGGCACCACAAACGGCGCAGAGAGGTAAAAGCAGCGGAACGGTTCCAGATCCCGCGGCCCCACCTTGAGCAGCGCGAAACCGTTCTCCTTCGACGGCAGATGGTAGGCGGCGTCGCTGCCGATCACTTCGCGGCTGTCATCACCGGATTCAGCGCGCAGCGCAATCCGAAACGCGATGTTGGACTTGACCTTTTGCAGCGACGACAGGTCCAGCCGTTGACCGCCTAGCATGAAGAAGACGTTGGCGCCGCGACCCTCCTGACCGATGTGGATGATCAGATCAATCCACTTTTTGTGGTTGGCGAACAGCTCCAGGTATTCGTCGACGATCACCAGCAGCACCGGCACCGGCGGCAGATCGCGTCCGGCGAGGCGAATCTCTTCGTAGTCGTTGGCGTCGCGCGCACCTACCGATTTGAACAGTTCGTAGCGCTGTTTGATCTCGCCGTCGATAACTCTGCGCATCCGCTCGGCCAGATGCCGCTCGTCTTTGCCGAGGTTGGATAGCGCGGCCACCACGTGCGGGATGCCCAGGATGTCCTGGGCAGCCGATTCGAATTTCATGTCGACGAAGATGACGTTGAATGTTTCCGGTGAGTGCGTCAGCGCGATCCCATAGACCAACGACAAGAAGAGCTCCGACTTGCCCGAGCCGCTGGTTCCGATGACCACTGAGTGAAACCCGAAGCCGCCAAAGTCCTTGGCGCGCAGGATGATGTTCTGCAGCTCGCCGTTCGGTTTGGCGCCCACCGGAATCTCACACCACCGATCGTCGCCGCGACCGCGCCGCTCGGCCCACAACCGATCGACATCCAATTCCCGGGGGTCGCTAATGCCGAGCGAACGCAGCAGCTCGGCCGCGCCGCTGGTGGAATCGGTGACCTCGCTGCGACTGGTCGGTGACCACCGCGCCATCGCCCGCGCATATCGGTAGGCCCGGTGGATGGACAGCTGGTCGGCATGCGCGAAGAACGTGCCGCGCGCCCGCAACAGCGGCGCCGGGCGCTGGTCGTCATCGGCGTCTGCGCCATCGCGACCGGCCTTGACCGCGGTTGCCGCCCCATGTCGTTGGGCCATCTCGAAGACCTGGTCCTCGGCGAACCCCACACCGGTGCCCACCCGGGACGCGATGCGCAGCACCGTAAGCCCGGCCTTGCCGACCTGCCCGACCACGCTCTCCCACGCATCCGGGCTGCCGGTGTTGTCGTCGACGATCACCAGGTGCGGCCCCAAATCCACGCCGACCTGCCCGGTTTCCAGCGCCGAGCCCATCGCGGTTGGGCTGGCCACCGTCGGCGGGGTCCATGCGCCTCGCTTGCCCTTCATATGCAGCTCGGCTCCCAGCGCCGCCTCCAGTTCCTCGGGTGTGGCAAAGATCAGCCGCCGCCAGCCGCAGGCATCGAACAGCTCGTCGTGCAGGTTGTGGGGGAGCCACACCATCCACGCCCACACCTCGGGGTTGCGCGTCACCACCATCAGCTTGACGTCACGCGGGTTGTGAAACACCGCCAGCGAGCACAACACCGACCGCATCAGCGACCGCACCCGGTCCAGGTCCTCGCTCACGAAGCTGAAGCCTGGTGCCGACCGTAGGTTCACCACCTTGGCGATATCGCGAATCTTGCGCTGCTCCAAGATGAAATCGCGCAGCGCCTGCCCGGTCACGGGCTCTAGCTCCTCATCGGAGGAAATGTCCGGCCAGGTCACCGACAACACCGAATCTGGTGCGTGCTGCACACCCGTGCCCACCCGCACCTCTAAGAAGTCGACGTCGCCGCGGCCACGCTCCCACATCCGCGGACCGCCAATGATGGCGCCCAGTCCGGGTGGGTCCGAATGCACGGCGTTCTGCCATTCACGTTGCGCACACACCGCCGTCTGGATTTCGTCGCGGTTGGTGTCCAGGTCACGAAGATATCGACGACGCCCCTTCTCCAACTCACCCCAGGTGATCTTGCGGGCTCGACCGAATCGTCCGGAGAACGCCAGCATGCTGAACGCGCCGATGCCCATCAGCGGGAAGAACCCCGTGGCCAAGCTGCGCACGCCCGACACGTACAGCATGACGATGGTGCCGATCAGCGCCACGATCAACGCGGGAACGCCGATCATCACCCAGATGTTGCGCGGCTCGCGCTCCGGCAGAGCTATCGGCGGATTCGGAGCCACCCGAACGGGTTTCGGCGGGTCGATGTTGACGCGGTTGATGGGAAACGCTTTCTTGGACATCTAGGCGCCCGCCTTCGCCGTTGTCGTCACAATGGCCACCTGGCCGAGGGTGGGCACAGTATCGCGAGCCAAGAGTGCCGCATCCCGCGACAGAGCCGGTCCCGCAGCAAAAGTCCGCAGCAACGGCCACGGCGCCTGCACGGCCGCACCCGGATCCAGGCCCAGCGCCCGCAGCGTCGCCTCGTCGTTGGCGATCCCGAATCGCACCCCATTGCCGGACACCCAGAACAACGATTCGCGCGACTCGGCGGTGATCACACCGCTGGTCGATGTCACGAAGTTGGCCGCGCCGGGCAACACCAGCACCTGGGTGGCCACCACCGACGCCGGGGCGCGGTCATCGCGTACCAGCCGCACGATCCGGCTGTCCATCGACGGGGGCACCGGAAGCCCCCGCCCGTTGTAGACCGCGACCCGGGCCTGTGGATCCGTCGACGCCTTCTCCCACGACACGCAGGTGGTCGGATCCGCCGCGGTGTCAACGAAATTCAGCCGCCCGGCCGGGTAGTACTCCACCGGCAGCGAGGTCACCTGCGGTGTGTGGACCAGCACATCGGGGGTCACCACCCGCGGCGCCGCCGCCCCGTAGGAGTTCGCGCTGCGCAGCAGATCGGCCACGAAGCTGCTGATCTTTTGCACCCCGTCGGGCAGCAGCACATAGAACTGGCTGCCCCCGCCGGCGGTTTGGGCCTGCAACACCGATCCCACCCGAGCGCCCGGCACCCACGTCGACGGGGTGCCCGCCTCGGGCACCGCTGGCACCCGCAGCGGCTCGGTCGCGGGCAGCCCGTCGAAGAGCGCCCGTGAGATCTGTATTGGTGATGTCACGCCGGGGTCGAGCCCCAAGCTCAAGGTGACCGCCCTGTTGGTCGGATCGATCTGTGAGCGTTTGCCACCCCAGATCACGTAGGTGCTGCCGTCGAAAGTCACCAGCAGCCCGGCGTCGTCGCGCAGGTGTGTGGCGCGGCCACCGCCGGTGATCGGGCCCGCGATCGAGGTGACCACCGGCTTGTCCGCGCTGCGCGGGCGTCCCGCCGTGTCGCACACCGCCCACGCCGAGACCGCGCCCCGGTTCACCGGCATGGCCGCGGGTGCGCCCGGGATGCCGACCAGCGGCCCGGTCGGATACTTGGCGATCTCGGCGGGCTTGACCCATGTCGGCTGCCCCGCCGTGCCGGTGGCCAGCCGCGCGGACGTCAAGTTCAGCGCCGGATACAACCGGCCGTCGATGCGCGCGTAGAGTGCCCCGGAGTCGCGGTCCCCGATGATCGCCGAGTCACCCACAATGCCGGTGGGCTTGAGCACGTTGAGCAGCATCATCCATCCGGCGGCAATGGCCACCAACACCATCGACAACGCCAGCGCGGCGGTCTGCTTGCGGTCGTCGTGTTTCATGCGCACCGAGAACCGGGTGGTCGCCGCCCGCAGCCGCCGGTTGTAGAACAGATGACCGGAATTTTGGTCGCGGTTGGACAAACTCAGCGGCATTCTCAATACCCCCTGGGGCTGCGGCGAGGATCGGCCTGCTGGATCAGATCGGCCAGATTCGATGCGTCGGCGGCCACCCCGTAGTGGCCTCTCGCGTAGTTGATGAACGCGCACGCCTGGGCGACCAAATCGTGGATGTTGGTCGACGTGCCCGGCTCGTGATAGGCCGCGAACGTCGGAGCGATGAACTGCCAGACGCCCCTGCTGGGGGTGCCCCGCGCGGCGTTGGAATCCCAGTGGTTTATGGCGTTGGCGTTGTAGTTCGATTCGCGACGGGCCACCAGGTCCATGCCGCGAGTCCAGCGTGCCCGCGCGGCTGGATCGTGAACGCCTTTGATATCCAACGCTTTTTGGATCGCCGCCAACACTTGGGCGCGTCCACCGGGTGTGGTTACCTGGGGTCGTCTTGCCGCGGCGGTGCGCAGGTAGCGCAGCCGGCGCAGCCGCAGCCCCAATAGCCGCGCCCGCGACCTACATCGCGCGATGTGCCGATGCTGAGCCCGCAGCCGGGCGGCCATCCGGGCCATCGCCTCCCGCCGGCCCAGCGGTGTGTCGGTCAAGGCCATGGCATCGGTCTTGGCGGCTTCCAGGAGTGCACGCGTCGCGGTCCTGGCGTGCGCATGATCGATCTGGGCTGCCGCCATGATCTGGGCCAGCGCCTCATCGGTGTTGGCCAATCGACGCAGCGCTCTTGCGGCGCCGCGCCAGCGGTACGCCGCTGCGGTGGGAACGGCGTTGGCCACCCAGGATATCGCGTTCGCATACTGCTGGATCTGCGGCGCGTCGATGTCGGCGCCGGAAACGCCGCCCGCGAACAGGCCGTGGCCCCGGGACAGCGCCGCTATCGCCTGCGTGGTCAGGGGATCAGTCAAGGGTTCGCCTTCGGTGCCAATCCTGTGCCATGTGCTCACATCCGTTGCCGGGTGCCATCACCTCGGCCGTACCGACCAGACCACGACCTTGTCGATTGCGGCCGGTGCCCCTGCGCCACGACCATACTGCCGTTGACGCGACCCGACTACTCAGTCGTGGCGCGAAGGCCGACCTCGCCCCAGGGCGACTATTCCTTAACCTTGTCGTCGTTCGGCACAACAAGGATCCGTCGCGTCGACTTGGTGACCACCGGCTTGTCGTCGGCAGATTTCACCGGAACACTCGGCGGTACTGTTAAGCGGCCCTTGACCGGTTGACCATTCGGCACAGCCGGGGCCGTCACCCGCTTCTCGACCGGCTTGTCCTTATTGGCTCCTTCCGCGCCCGCACCCAACGCGCCCGGCGGCACCATCGGCATGCCGGTCATGCCGGCCGGCCCCGACGCCCGCGGGGTGCCACTAACCGGGTCCGGCGTCACCGACTTGGCCGGCGCCCCGGCTGGAGTCGTCGGTGGCGACGACGTCGGCACGGGTGGGGGACCCAGATAGCCCGTCGGGGTGGTGCCACCACCCCCGCCGCCGGCGCCGACGTCACCAGCGCCCGGCTCGCCGCCGAGGCCGGGCTCACCTTCGACGCTGTCCACCAGCCGCGCCCCGTCCGCGACGTCCAGTCCCTCCGCGCCATAGGTCTGTTGAAGCGCACTCATCAGCGGCTGCATTGCTCCCTGCCCCGCTTGCATGGCCTGCTGGGGAAGCTGCGTGAGTGGGCCCATGACGCCGCCGACCGCGCCGCCGAGCGCGCCGGTAATGCCCGACACCGCTTGTTGCATCATCTGCGTCGCCCCCTGGGCCTCCGCCTGAGCGCCCACCCCCTGGAATTGTTGGGCCGCATCGGCCTCATTCGCCGAGAACTTTTGCACGGCATCGGCCGCATGCGCCCGCCGATCTAGGTCCTCCAGGCCGCTGGACTCGACGTCGCCGGGCACACCGGAATTACCGGCGGCGAAAAGTGCCCCATTAGCGATGTCGGCAGGTGCGGGTAGGTCTACGGGGACAGCGGGAAGCGGCGCCGGTCCGGACGCTGGCGGCGTCGTCAAAACCTGCAATAAGATTTCCGGCGTCACCTTGATCGGAACTCCCGGAGCCGGGCCGGGTGCCGGATTCTGATCTCCGGTCATGATCACACCTCGAACTTCATCGGTAGCGCCCCTTCGGACGCTCTTTCGTGTGCTTGTCGACATTGGCCGCAGCATCGCCATTTTGTCACGCCGCGCGTCGACCGGTATTCAGCTCACGGTGTCGGGCCTCGTATGGTGATCAGGGAGTTTCGGGCAGCGGTTCAGGCAGCGAACCCTCGTGAGCCGCCACGCCTGGTGGTTACGGCATACCAGGCCAGGTGATAGTTGGCGAGGTAGTCCTGCTCGTCGATCAGTGCCTCGATCGCCGCCAGCAGCATCCAATCCCCGACAGCGGTGAGCTCGTGACTGGGATAGGCCTTGAGCACCGACTCCTTGACCGCGGTGATGCAGCCGTGCAGCAGCTCGGCTTCGTTTTCCAGCACGCCGGTTTTGCGTACCGCCGGCAGCGCGATCGCCTGCGCGATCCGCGGCAGGCTATCGCGGCGGCGCACAGCTTCGACCAAGGTCGGCCCGAACTCGTCCACCTTGGGTATCGCCGAGCGCGCTGACCGATCACCGGTCAGCGCAGGCGCATCTGGCCCCGGCTCGGCAACGTAGGTGTTGGACTCGTGGGCTGCCACGGCGACGACGGCGCCCAGCAAGTCGATCACGTCGGCATCACGGCGTCGCGCGGTTGGCTCCAGCAGCGTCACGTTCGCGGGCAGCCGGACGTGGGGCGGAATCCACCCGCCGGCCAAATCGGTGACCAGCAGGGTGGTGGTGCCGTCGTCGCGCAGCCCGGCCGCCCATGAGATTCGCGGCTCCTGGCGCGCCACGGCATCCACGATTCGCTGTAGGCGTTGCTGCTCAGCCGCCCGAGCCGATACCGCGCCCGCCGTCGCGCCGGCGGTGGCCGACAGTGCCGAGGCGCCGGCCATTGTCGACGAGCTCGCACCAGCCTGTCCAGCCACAGCTTTCGAGGCTGCGCGCTCCACCGGAGAAACCAGCGCCCCCCCCGCCGATGGGGCCGATGACGCCGAGGGCGCCACCGGCGCGCCGGATACGGGCGCCGTAGGAACCGAGGGCACGGCGGGGGCTGCCACGACGGGGGCCGTAGATCAGAGCCGTAAGCCGGCAGCGGTCCCGCGGGGACAGCCGAGCCACCAACCACCGGCGCAGCGGGTGCCGCCACCGGCCCGGCGGTCACCACGGTCGGCGCGACCGGCCCGGTAGTACCGGTCGACGCCGGTGGAGCGCCCGGGGTGTTCGCCGGCGTGTCAACTGGCCCGTGTGTGGCTTCGATGCCCGCAGCCATGGTCGGCGCAGACACCACGGGCGGTGTCGTTATCGGAGGAGTGGCCTGCGGCGGGGGAACCGACCCCGACTGCATCGCCGTCATTGCCCCTTCCGACAGCGAATGCGCGCCAGCCGCGGCCGGTTGCCCCGTCACCATCCCGGTCGCAAACGATTGCCCAATCGACGTAGGCGATACGCCCTGTCCGAGGGCCGCCGGCGACAGCGACCCGCCGGGCATCGCCACCGGGGGCCAGTGGCGATGACTGGCGGTGTAGCAGCGGCGGGTGTTGTGACCACCGGGGCAGGTGGTACAGGTCCTGCGCTGGCGTGCCGACTCGAAGCGCCTATTGCTCGCGGCGCCGGTTGTGAGCAGGCGGCCTGGACACCACTGCCAGAAAAGCCGCCAGCACCCACCGATTGTGGCGATGCCAGGTCTCCGGCGCCCTCAACACTCCCAAAGCTACCGCCACGCGCGCCGGGACCGGTCAGCGCTGGGGTGGTGGTGCGTCGTCGACGTTGAAACCATTGGCCCGTGCCCACGTCCGGGGATCGTCACCGATATCTTCGGCTTCGAGGATCTCCTGCATGGCCGTCATGACCTTGTCGACGGCGTCCCGGGATGCGTTCGCCGCATCGGCATTGCACCTGGTTTGGATCGCCTGGATTTCCGCCAACTGCTCCGGCAACGGTTTTTTCGATGCAAGAACGTCGTCGATTTCCTTATTTCCTTCCCCTGCAATGCCGGTCAACCGGCTCCGCAAATAGTCGATGGCGTCAGCGGCGGTATTGAAGGCGCCCTTCTTTATTTCGTACTTCTCTGCCTTAGTGACCTCGGATTTCGCTCCCCGAAGGTACCGGCCAATCAGGTCTTCGGCCGTTCTACCCTGATTCCGCAACAAAAGATCATGTTGGCTGATCAGATTCCTTGCGAGCTCTTGCTTTTGCATGGCCCAAGTGGCCCAGTGTTGCGCGGCGGCACGCAGGGCCGCCGACGGGGCCGGCCACCACGGCCCCACCAGCACCGCGCTCCACCTACCGGGCGGAAGATCAGCCGCCACCACATACCTGCTTCATAGCAGCATCTTTCACGTTGCCGTCGTCAAGTGCAGCCTGCCACTCAGCTTGAGTGCCACCACTCGCCATTACGATCGTTGTGCGGTAAGCGGTCGCTAGCGCGCGCGGCGTCGCGGTGTTTGGCATCTAGGGCGGGATCGGCTGCTGCATTGTCGAGGATTGCCGCAGCATTTGTGAGCGTGATGCGGGCCAGTGCCTTATCGCTCCCGTTCGTGTCAACTGGTACAGCATGGGCCACCAGCTTGTATGTGTCGCACAATTGCCGCTGAGCCGCGGCAGTCTGGGCAGCGGTGTAGGTAGGCACCGAGGTCGTAGCCGGTGTAGCCGCGGGCCTGGCGTTTGTCAGGGCCACGATCAGCGCAGCGACCGCCACCACAGCAGCGATCGCGGCCACCACGATGGCGGGCCAACTACGTGTGCGTGGTATGGGCAAGGGTGCTGGCGCGGTCACGCCGCAGATGGTATCCGCTGACCGCCTGTTTGCCGCTTGCACCAGACCACACCAACCCGGACACGCCGCGGCGGATGCGTTACGTCACCGGTGACCACGCGGTGCAGGTGTTCCAACTGACCAGCACCGTTATCGATCTCACCACCAAGCGCAAACACACCACGGTCGTGTACGCGGCCACCTCCATGTCGGGAACGCCACCCCTGCACAGGTAGCCTGCTGGTTGCTGGGTCATTGCGCCATGCCTTCGAGAACAAATTGCATCGGATGCGCGACGTCACCTACGCAAAACCCCTCCCAAGTCCGCGCTGGTCAGGGCCCCAAGGTTAGGGCACCCGCGCAACAGCGCCGCCGGCCCGCTCCGTATCGACGGCCACGACAACATCGCGTCCACGCTACGCCGCAATGACGCGGCCCTCGCCAGCCCGTTAAACCATCACAGTCCTGTTGAAACGCCATTTTGCCGAGGCCTTGGGCGCATCGCCGGTAAGCGCTGCTGACCGCCCGGCTGAAATCGATGAGCATCACTATCTTATCTACTGTTTTAGTATGCGGATTGTCGCGACAATGGCATCGCACGAGAAACGTCAACCTAACCCTTATAGTCCTTCCAAAGGGTGAATAAGGGCTTACCTTCGCTATCCAGGAAAGAATCCTTTATCACGTTGACAGATACGTCTAGGTAATGTGACAATTCAACCAGTCGATCAGCCGCGGTAATTGCAACAACCGTTCCACTGGAATCGATAAGGGTATCCCGTTGCCGACCGGCAAACGTCATCGTCCCGATGCTATATTCCGGCATCAGCTCTTCGGGCTGAAAAGGTGCCCGGATCGCCGGCAGTTCACGCTCGCTTCGGACGGAGCCTCCGAAATACCCGTAAAGATATTTTTCGATCACGGACATTGATGCAGCGGCGAATTCATAGCCTTCCCGGCTCATGCGATCGGATGACGTAATAACATACCATCCGGCGAGCCGGTCGATAAAGTAGCGGACTTCACCGCCCTTGTTCCAAAGGATAGTCCGGCCGTCATTCGTTTCCGACCCTTGGATCATGTTCATGCCAGATAAGCGGATCCAGTCCTGCAAATCCGTTGACAGGTCCACACCTATTGTCACTGTCGCAACACCCCGCGCCTTATTAACTCTTCCACTTTGCGCATCTCGTTCTGATGATCGAATATCCGCACTTGGATGGATCCGCCCGGCTGGCCGCACCCCGGCGCGACCTCAGATACTTCGATGAACCATCCCTCAGGCAACCAATCAATGGTATACGCGTGGTAGGGGTCGCGTAACGACGTCACGTGCAGGGCACGTTGTTCCCATGATGCCGGGCGCCCATGTTCCATGATCGCCAGGTACTTGCCCTGATCGCCGCCTATACGATCTAGCTGGGGGCCGTAGTCACTAAGAAATTTTTCGAGATTAGTGTAGGCGATCCTTGTCCCTGGAACCGCACCATTGTTAGGCGGAAAATTAGAGTACTGCTGGCCCCATGGGCCTACACTATTAAATCGCTCTTGATACCGTTCTTGGGTATAGGGCTGTCCCTGAGGATCGCGGCCGAATGGGGCGTTGGGGTCCTCCATGAGCTGGGCCACAACCGGGTTTATCCGACTGCGATCGGCCGGATTGTCTGTAAAGTCCCAGTGGCGCGATAATGGCTCGCCATACTGCGGGTCAACCGCTTCGTCGGATAACCGATGCCAACCCTCTCCAGCTGGTTCGTTCGAATGCATTGCAAGCTGCTGCTCGCGATGCGGCGCATGCAGCCCAGGTGGCTCGCTACCGCTACCGTGGCCTGACCCGTGAGACGCACCGTCGTGGGTCGGCTCGGATCCGTGTGCGCTCAGTGATCGGCCGTGAGGCCCCGATTCGGTTGAGTGAACGCCTCCGGGCGTGGAATGCGGCGCCGCCGCGGGTGCTGCTGGTGTGGTCGCCCACTGGGGTTGGTGCGCGGTAGCGGGCGCTGACTCGACAGGAGGTCCGCCAAGCAACGTCGTCGCCGGTGGTGCTTGCGCCGGGACATGTTCACCCGGTTGCGGCAGGCCATGCGGCACATGTGTGCCGGGCGTGGTGGCTGCGGATACCCGGGGCTGGCCTGCCGACGCCGACGACGGCGCCACCGGTTCAGCCGGTCTGTCGACGGGCGGCGGTTTGGATTCGGTGGGGCTGTGCGGCAGTGGACCGTTGGCGGGCACGGGCGCCGGTTTCGCCGCGGGCGCGGGTGCCGGGTGGCCCGATTCTGGTGGTTCGATCCGTGGTGGTTGCGGTCCTGGCCGCGGCGGCGTTGCTGGGGGCTCAAGGTGCGGTGTCGTCGGCTCAAGCCGCTCCTTGAGGCCTCGCACGCCCGCGAGAATGTCGCGGCCCTTGCTGCCAAGTTTCGACAGCGGCCCGCCCGGCAAAGCTAGCGTCGCGGCGTCGAATACGGTCTTGCCTAGCGCCTCATTAGGGTTGGTCGTCCACTCATCCCAATGGATGAGGCTTTTGCCGAACTGCTTCCACGACTCCACAACGCCGGGAGCGTTCTCGCCGCCCAGGCCCGCCAGCGGCGCCATCCCAGTCAGCATCTCCTCCCAGGAGCGATACCACCCGAACGGGTCTATCGAGGCGCGCAGTGGCCCTAGGTCCCAGGAGTCCTTGGCCATCCCGAAGGCCTCCTCGCCGAAGCCTTTGAGCTGCTGCCCGGTGCCATCGATGACCACACCCACCGGGTTGCTGTGCAAGAACCGATCCCATTGTTTGCCTGCGTGGTCTGCCATCGCGGTGATCACCGCCTCGGCGTGCGACACCACCGCGGTGATCTCCGCAGCCAACGCGTCCACTTCCCCGCTGAACTGGTCGACCACCACCGCGATGTCATGGGCGATGCGCTGGATCTCGTCTTCGTCCTGGTCGGTCAGAAACTCCCACACCTCTTTGATCCCGGTCAGCGGATCGCAGATGCGGGCCAACAAATCCAGGACCGCCGCATGCACCGCGTCGATGCGGGCGGCATAGGCGTCTAGCTGGGCCGCCAGCTGGTGGCATTGGCCCACGACAGCGGTGGTGCTGGCGTACGCGTCAGCAAACGCCGACTCGATCAGCCCCGCCTCCGGGAGCTGCTGGGCGCGAATAACGCCCATCGGCCCCGCCGTCGACTGAATCTCAGTCAGCGCGAACTGCGTGCCCGCGCTGCGCCACGCCACAGCCGCCGCACGTAGCTTTGTCGAATCCCCGTTCGGCCAGATCATCCCGATATACGGGGCCACCCACCCCCAGCCCTTCGGGGCGCCACCGCCGCCACCGACCGCCGACGGCGGCGCACCCACGCCGACACAGCCGCTCGGCGGCGGCGCCGGCAACGGCGCCGCCCGCCCAGCGACATCCGACATCGCCTCGGCCAACGAGTAGTTGTGCGCGCTCATGCGCACCCCATCGCCGAGGTTGCACAATCCGTTGCGCGCCACCGACATCGCCTGCACCAGCGCGGCCGCCGAACCGTCATAGGAGCGCCCGAACACCGCCCCAGCCGGATCATCACCGGCCATCCCCGCACACCCGGCCAGCGCCGCGGTCAGCGACGAGATCACCGCACCCAAACCCGCACCCGCAGCCACCGCCGCGCCGCCCGCGCTATCAAGGGCCGCGGGATCGACCGCCAACGGCGCCATCAGCTCACGACCACATACCCAAATTCGTGGCCATCGCGCCGGTGTAGTTGGCGTGCGCGCTCTGCCCCGCGGCCGTGAGCTGGGCCAACGCCTGGCGCATCATCGCCTCACCGGCAGCCCAATGTCGTTGCGCCTCAGCATGAGCCGCCGCGCCCTCCCCCGTCCACGTCACATGCAGCCGGGTAACCAAGGACTCAATCTCGGCGACCAGCTCCTCGACGTGGCGACCGAATTCGGCCATCCGCGCCACCGCATCAGCCAACACGGTCGGATCCACCCGAAACGGCTCAGCCACCGCCCACCTCACGAAGCACCTGCGCCGACGCGGTCTCGTTGTGTTGATAACCCGCACCGGCGTGAGCTATCGCCGCCGCCAGCATCGACAATCCCAGCTGCACCTCACCGGCCCCGCGATGCCATAGCTCCCACGCCGAGCCATACGCACTGCCCGACGCCCCGCGCCACCCGCCCAACATCTGCCCGACCTGAGCGTCCAGCTCGGCCAGTTGAACCGCGAGATGCTCGGCCGCTCCATCCAACGACGCGGCGAAACCCTGCATCACCGCAGGCTCTACGCGCAGCGTGTCGTCGGCACCCATGGCCGCAACCTAACAATGCCCAGGCACCGCCACAATTCAGCCGCGCGGGCGCACCCGCCGCAGCCCTAAAGGCTGCTGGCGCCGTCGGCGGTGCCGTCGCCGTCGGTGTCGGTCAGCCGTACGTCCCAGCGGCCGTCGCCATCGGTGTCGACGTATCCGGTCACACGCTGCTCACCAGCACACAGCACCTGATCGGCCAGCCCGTCACCGTCGGTATCGAGTAGCCGGTCGTCTAAACCACCGAACCCGTCGAAGTCAACCAGTGGACCACCGGTGTGCTCGACGCCGTCGAGCCCATACCAGCGCAGTTGTCCGCCGCGGTCGACGGCGACCGCCCAGGTCCCCGATCCGTCGTCGATGAAGTAGCTTTCCGGGGTGCCGTCGTTGTCGACGTCGAATACGGCGTGGTCGGCAACGTCGTCGCCGTCGAAGTCGGCCAGCGCGTCATCGCGCAGACCGTCGCCGTCGAGATCCAGGCCAATCGCGTCCAGCCGGCCGTCACCGTCGAGGTCGACGTCGAACGGGCGGTTCCAGATCCCGGCGCTGCCGTCGTCGCCGGCTATGCAGTACTCCACAACCGTTCTGACGCGACTCCCAAGCTAGCGGTTCCCCCGTGATTTCCACCAGGACAGCAGCTCGGTTGTCGCCTCCTCGGTGGACAACGGGCCGCGCTCTAGCCGCAGCTCCTTCAAGTAGCGCCACGCCTCGCCGACTTGCGGGCCCGCCGGAATGTCGAGCACCGCCATGATCTGGTTGCCGTCCAGGTCGGGGCGCACCCGATCCAGATCCTCCTGGGCGGCCAGCTCCGCGATCCGCTCTTCCAGCCGGTCGTAACTGGCCTGCAACCGCGCGGCCCGGCGCTTGTTGCGGGTCGTGCAGTCGGCGCGCACCAGCTTGTGCAGCCGTGGCAGTAGGGCCCCGGCGTCGGTGACATAGCGGCGCACCGCAGAGTCGGTCCATTTCCCATCGCCGTAGCCGTGAAACCGCAGATGCAGGTAGACCAGCTGCGAGATGTCGTCGATCATCTGCTTGGAATACTTCAGCGCCCGCATCCGCTTGCGCACCATCTTGGCGCCGACCACTTCGTGGTGATGGAAGCTCACCCCACCGTCGGGTTCGTGACGGCGGGTGGCGGGCTTGCCGATGTCGTGCAGCAGCGCCGCCCAGCGCAACACCAGATCCGGGCCGTCGTCCTCCAGCGCGATCGCCTGCCGCAGCACGGTCAAGGAATGCTGATAGACGTCCTTGTGCTGGTGATGTTCGTCGATCGCCATCCGCATCCCACCGATTTCAGGCAAGACCACAGCACCCATACCGCTCTGCACCATCAGGTCGATACCCGCGGCCGGATCCTCACCGACCAGCAGCTTGTCCAGCTCGGCGGCCACCCGTTCGGCGCTGATTCGGGCCAACTGCGGCGCCATCTCTTCGATCGCCGCGCGCACCCGCGGCGCCACCGCGAATCCAAGTTGCGAGACGAACCGCGCGGCGCGCAGCATCCGCAACGGATCGTCGCCAAAGGACCCCGACGGCGCCGCCGGGGTGTCTAACACCTTGGCCCGCAGCGCCGCCAAGCCACCAAGCGGATCCAGGAATTCGCCCGGCCCAGTGGCGGTGACGCGCACAGCCATTGCGTTCGTGGTGAAGTCGCGGCGGACCAGATCGCCCTCGAGGCAATCGCCGAAACGTACCTCTGGATGACGCGAAACCCGGTCGTAGCTGTCGGCACGGAATGTGGTGATCTCCATGCGGTGGTCGCTCTTACCCACGCCGACGGTGCCGAATTCGATTCCGGTATCCCACACCGCATCGGCCCACGGCCGCACGATCTCCTGCACCCGCTCGGGACGGGCGTCGGTGGTGAAGTCCAGGTCGGGGCTCAACCGGCCCAACAGTGCATCTCGCACCGAACCGCCGACCAGATACAACTCGTGTCCCGCGGCGGCGAACACCGACCCGAGTTCCCGCAATAAGGCAGCATGCCTGTTCAAGGCAACCGCAGCGGCGGTTAGCAGATCGGCTTCCTGGACGGCTTCCGGCACGTTCGATCAGCCTAATGGCAGTCGAAGTGGGCCGGGACGGTCGGTGGAGGAACCGGCAACCCTCGTTGCCGCACCCGTCGCATTGGCCGGTGTCGGGACGAGGTGTCGTCGTGCCCATCTCCGCGCGACAAACAGCCGGCGACAATATTAAGAATCCTTGGGTGCGGTCGCGTCTTGTCGCTCGAAGGTGGGCAAATCGTGCGCCCCCGACACAGCGACTTCTGTGATAGATGTGACTGGCGCGACTCAATTGGTCAGCGCGGGTCGCCTGCACCGCCCCGCTCCCTCGCCCAACGAATAAGTCCTGGCCGACGATGGGCGCTCAGACGGCGAGTACATCGGGAACACCCGCCCGTACCAGCTACTATCGCTGGGGTGTCCGACGGCGAACAAGCCAAATCACGTCGACGCCGGGGGCGGCGCCGCGGGCGGCGCGCTGCGGCTACAGCCGAGAATCACATGGACGCCCAACCGGCCGGCGACGCCACCCCGACCCCGGCAACGGCGAAGCGGTCCCGGTCCCGCTCACCTCGTCGCGGGTCGACTCGGATGCGCACCGTGCACGAAACATCGGCTGGAGGGTTGGTCATTGACGGTATCGACGGTCCACGAGACGCGCAGGTCGCGGCTCTGATCGGCCGCGTCGACCGGCGCGGCCGGCTGCTGTGGTCGCTACCCAAGGGGCACATCGAGTTGGGCGAGACCGCCGAGCAGACCGCCATCCGCGAGGTCGCCGAGGAGACCGGCATCCGCGGCAGTGTGCTCGCCGCGCTGGGGCGCATCGACTACTGGTTCGTCACCGACGGCCGGCGGGTGCACAAGACCGTCCACCATTATTTGATGCGGTTTTTAGGCGGAGAGCTGTCCGACGAAGACCTCGAGGTAGCCGAGGTAGCCTGGGTGCCGATCCGGGAACTGCCGTCTCGACTGGCCTACGCCGACGAACGTCGACTAGCCGAGGTGGCCGACGAACTGATCGACAAGCTGCAGAGCGACGGCCCCGCCGCGCTTCCGCCGCTACCACCCAGCTCGCCTCGTCGACGGCCGCAAACGCATTCACGCGCTCGTCATGCCGATGACTCAGCACCGGGTCAGCACAACGGTCCCGGGCCGGGGCCGTGACCGCACTGCAACTCCGCTGGGCCGCTTTGGCGCGCGTCACCTCAGCGATCGGCGTCGTGGCCGGCCTCGGGATGGCGCTCACGGTACCGTCGGCGGCACCGCACGCGCTCGCAGGCGAGCCCAGCCCGACGCCTTTTGTCCAGGTCCGCATCGATCAGGTGACCCCGGACGTGGTGACCACTTCCAGCGAACCCCATGTCACCGTCAGCGGAACGGTGACCAATACCGGTGACCGCCCAGTCCGCGATGTGATGGTCCGGCTTGAGCACGCCGCCGCGGTCACGTCGTCAACGGCGTTACGCACCTCGCTCGACGGCGGCACCGACCAGTACCAGCCGGCCGCGGACTTCCTCACGGTCGCCCCCGAACTAGACCGCGGGCAAGAGGCCGGCTTTACCCTCTCGGCCCCGCTGCGCTCGCTGACCAGGCCGTCGTTGGCCGTCAACCAGCCCGGGATCTACCCGGTCCTGGTCAACGTCAATGGGACACCCGACTACGGTGCGCCTGCGCGGCTCGACAATGCGCGGTTCCTGTTGCCCGTGGTCGGAGTGCCACCCGACCAGGCCACCGACTTCGGCTCCGCTGTTGCACCAGAAACGACGGCGCCGGTCTGGATCACCATGCTGTGGCCGCTGGCCGACCGGCCCCGGTTGGCCCCCGGGGCACCCGGTGGCACCGTTCCCGTCCGGCTGGTCGACGACGACCTGGCAAACTCGCTGGCCAACGGCGGCCGGCTGGACATCCTCCTGTCGGCGGCCGAGTTCGCCACCAACCGGGAAGTCGACCCCGACGGCGCCGTCGGCCGAGCGCTGTGCCTGGCCATCGACCCAGATCTACTCATCACCGTCAATGCGATGACCGGCGGCTACGTCGTGTCCGACTCGCCCGACGGGGCCGCTCAACTACCGGGCACCCCGACCCACCCGGGCACCGGCCAGGCCGCCGCATCCAGCTGGCTGGATCGATTGCGGACGCTAGTCCACCGGACATGCGTGACGCCGCTGCCTTTTGCCCAAGCCGACCTGGATGCTTTGCAGCGGGTTAATGATCCGAGGCTGAGCGCGATCGCAACCATCAGCCCCGCCGACATCGTCGACCGCATCCTGGATGTCAGCTCCACCCGCGGCGCAACCGTGCTGCCCGACGGCCCGTTGACCGGCCGGGCGATCAACTTGCTCAGCACCCACGGCAGCACGGTTGCCGTCGCGGCCGCCGATTTTAGCCCCGAGGAACAGCAGGGTTCGTCCCAGATCGGCTCCGCGCTCTTACCCGCTACCGCGCCCCGGCGGTTGTCCCCGCGGGTGGTAGCGGCGCCGTTTGATCCCGCGGTCGGGGCCGCGCTGGCCGCCGCGGGAACAAACCCGACCGTTCCTACCTATCTAGATCCCTCGTTGTTCGTTCGGATCGCGCATGAATCGATCACCGCGCGCCGCCAGGACGCCTTGGGCGCAATGCTGTGGCGCAGCTTGGAGCCGAATGCCGCGCCCCGTACCCAAATCCTGGTGCCGCCGGCGTCGTGGAGCCTGGCCAGCGACGACGCGCAGGTCATCCTGACCGCGCTGGCCACCGCCATCCGGTCTGGCCTGGCCGTGCCGCGACCACTACCGGCGGTGATCGCTGACGCCGCGGCCCGCACCGAGCCACCGGAACCCCCGGGCGCTTACAGCGCCGCTCGCGGCCGGTTCAATGACGACATCACCACGCAGATCGGCGGGCAGGTTGCCCGGCTATGGAAGCTGACCTCGGCGTTGACCATCGATGACCGCACCGGGCTGACCGGCGTGCAGTACACCGCACCACTACGCGAGGACATGTTGCGCGCGCTGAGCCAATCGCTACCACCCGATACCCGCAACGGGCTGGCCCAGCAGCGGCTGGCCGTCGTTGGAAAGACGATCGACGATCTTTTCGGCGCGGTGACCATCGTCAACCCGGGCGGCTCCTACACTCTGGCCACCGAGCACAGTCCGCTGCCGTTGGCGCTGCATAATGGCCTCGCCGTGCCAATCCGGGTCCGGCTACAGGTCGATGCTCCGCCCGGGATGACGGTGGCCGATGTCGGTCAGATCGAGCTACCGCCCGGGTACCTGCCGCTACGAGTACCAATCGAGGTGAACTTCACACAGCGGGTTGCCGTCGACGTGTCGCTGCGGACCCCCGACGGCGTCGCGCTGGGTGAACCGGTGCGGTTGTCGGTGCACTCCAACGCCTACGGCAAGGTGTTGTTCGCGATCACGCTATCCGCTGCGGCCGTGCTGGTAACGCTGGCGGGCCGGCGCCTTTGGCACCGGTTCCGTGGCCAGCCTGATCGCGCCGACCTGGATCGCCCCGACCTGCCTACCGGCAAACACGCCCCGCAGCGCCGTGCCGTAGCCAGTCGGGATGACGAAAAGCACCGGGTATGAGACCCTCCCCTGGAGAGGTGCCCACGGCATCGCAGAGGCAGCCCGAGCTGTCCGACGCGGCGCTGGTATCGCACTCCTGGGCAATGGCATTCGCGACGCTGATCAGCCGGATCACCGGCTTTGCCCGGATCGTGCTGCTGGCCGCGATCTTAGGTGCGGCGCTGGCCAGCTCGTTCTCGGTGGCCAACCAGCTGCCGAACCTGGTCGCCGCACTCGTGCTGGAGGCCACCTTCACCGCCATCTTCGTACCGGTGCTGGCCCGCGCCGAGCAGGACGACCCGGACGGCGGCGCGGCGTTCGTGCGCCGTTTGGTCACGTTGGCAACCACCCTGCTGCTGGGCGCCACCACGCTGTCGGTGCTGGCCGCGCCACTGCTTGTGCGGTTGATGCTGGGCACAAACCCACAGGTTAACGAGCCGCTGACCACGGCGTTCGCTTACCTGCTGCTACCGCAAGTCCTCGTCTACGGCCTCTCGTCGGTATTCATGGCGATCCTGAACACCCGCAATGTGTTCGGGCCGCCGGCCTGGGCGCCCGTCGTCAACAATGTCGTCGCCATCGCGACCCTAGCGGTGTATCTGGCGGTCCCCGGCGAGCTTTCAGTCGATCCGGTTCGGATGGGCAACGCCAAGCTGCTGGTGCTCGGCATCGGCACCACCGCAGGCGTGTTTGCACAGACCGCGGTGCTGCTGGTGGCCATCCGGCGCGAGCACATCAGCCTGCGCCCCCTGTGGGGAATCGATCAGCGGCTCAAGCGCTTTGGCGCGATGGCCGCCGCGATGGTGCTCTATGTGCTGATCAGCCAGCTCGGCCTGGTGGTCGGTAACCGGATCGCCAGCACGGCAGCGGCTTCCGGCCCCGCGATCTACAACTACACCTGGCTAGTGCTGATGTTGCCATTCGGCATGATCGGCGTGACGGTGCTGACCGTGGTGATGCCGCGGCTGAGCCGCAATGCCGCGGCCGACGATACCCCGGCCGTGCTCGCCGACCTGTCGCTAGCCACCAGGCTGACCATGATCACGCTGATCCCAACGGTGGCGTTCATGACGGTCGGCGGTCCGGCGATCGGTAGCGCGCTTTTTGCATACGGCAACTTCGGCGACGTTGATGCCGGGTACCTGGGGGCGGCGATCGCATTGTCGGCGTTCACGTTGATCCCCTATGCGTTAGTGCTGTTGCAGCTACGCGTGTTCTACGCCCGCGAGCAGCCGTGGACACCAATCACGATCATCGTGGTCATCACCGGCGTCAAGATCCTCGGCTCGCTGCTGGCGCCGCATATTACCGGTGATCCCCAGCTGGTCGCGGCCTATCTCGGGCTGGCTAACGGACTCGGATTTCTCGCCGGCACGATCGTCGGCTACTACATACTGCGTCGGGCCCTGCGGCCCGACGGCGGCCAGCTGATCGGCGTCGGCGAGGCGCGAACCGTCCTGGTGACCGTCGCCGCGTCGTTGCTTGCCGGACTGCTGGCACACGTGGCCGATCGGTTACTAGGGCTAAGCGAGCTGACGGCCCACGCGGGCAGCGTCGGTTCGCTGCTGCGGCTGTCGGTGCTGGCTCTCATCATGCTGCCAATTCTGGCTGCGGTCACCCTCTGCGCACGGGTGCCCGAGGCGCGGGCGGCGCTGGATGCCGTGCGAGCCCGAATCAGGAGCCGGCGCTTGAAGACCGGGCCTCAGACCCAGAATGTCTTGGATCAATCGTCTCGCCCCGGACCGGTCACGTACCCTGAGCGGAGGCGTTTGGCCCCGCCGCGGGGGAAAAGTGTGGTCCACGAGCCGATCCGGCGCAGGCCTCCGGAGCAGGTAGCCAGAGCCGGGAGAGCGAAAGGACCGGAGGTGATCGACCGCCCATCGGAGAACGCCTCGTTTGGTGCCGCGTCGGGTGCCGAGCTGCCGCGGCCCGTCGCCGACGAGCTTCAGCTCGACGCGCCAGCCGGCCGTGACCCCGGCCCCGTTTCCCGGCCGCACCCATCCGACCTGCAAAACGGCGATCTGCCCGCCGATGCGGCCCGTGGGCCGATTGCGTTCGACGCGCTCCGCGAACCGGACCGAGAATCGTCGGCCCCCCCAGATGATGTGCAGCTGGTTCCCGGCGCCCGCATCGCTAACGGCCGCTACCGCCTACTGATCTTCCACGGGGGTGTACCACCCCTGCAGTTCTGGCAGGCGCTTGACACAGCGCTGGACCGCCAGGTGGCGCTGACCTTCGTCGACCCGCAGGGCGTCCTGCCCGACGACGTCCTCCAGGAGACCTTGTCCCGTACGTTGCGGCTCAGCCGGATCGACAAGCCCGGTGTCGCCCGAGTGCTTGACGTCGTGCACACCCGGGCCGGTGGTCTGGTAGTCGCGGAGTGGATCCGCGGCGGTTCGTTACAGGAAGTCGCCGACACCTCACCGTCGCCGGTTGGCGCCATCCGGGCGATGCAGTCCCTGGCCGCGGCCGCAGATGCTGCCCACCGCGCCGGTGTTGCGCTGTCGATCGACCATCCCAGCCGGGTGCGCGTGAGCATCGACGGCGACGTCGTGCTGGCCTACCCGGCGACCATGCCGGACGCCAACCCGCAAGACGACATCCGCGGCATCGGCGCCTCCCTGTACGCCCTGCTGGTCAACCGGTGGCCGCTGCCGGAGGCCGGCGTGCGCAGCGGGTTGGCACCCGCCGAGCGCGACACCGCTGGCCAGCCCATCGAACCCGCCGACATCGACCGTGACATCCCCTTCCAGATTTCCGCGGTGGCGGCCCGGTCGGTTCAAGGAGACGGCGGGATACGCAGCGCGTCAACGCTGTTGAATCTAATGCAGCAGGCGACCGCGGTGGCCGATCGCACCGAGGTGCTGGGACCGATCGACGAAGCACCGGTCTCCGCGGCCCCGCGCACATCCGCGCCCAACAGCGAAACCTACACCCGCCGCCGTCGCAACCTGCTGATCGGCATCGGCGCGGGTGCTGCCGTCCTCATGGTGGCCCTGCTGGTCTTGGCTTCGGTGTTGAGCCGGATATTCGGCGATGTCAGCGGCGGCCTCAACAAGGACGAACTGGGCCTCAACGCACCCACCGCGTCGACCTCGGCGGCCAGTTCGGCGCCGCCCGGCAGCGTCGTCAAACCCACCAAGGTCACGGTCTTCTCCCCCGACGGCGGCGCCGACAACCCCGGGGAGGCTGATTTGGCCATCGACGGCAATCCGGCCACTTCCTGGAAGACCGACATCTATACCGACCCCGTCCCGTTCCCTAGCTTCAAGAACGGAGTCGGTTTGATGTTGCAGCTGCCCCAGGCCGCGGTGGTCGGCACCGTCGCCATCGACGTGGCCAGCACCGGCACCAAGGTGGAGATCCGCTCGGCATCCACGCCGACGCCGGCAACGCTGGAGGATACCGCCGTGTTGACTTCGGCCACCGCGCTGCGGCCCGGCCACAACACCATCTCGGTCGAGGCGGCCGCGCCCACCTCGAATCTGCTGGTGTGGATCTCTACCTTGGGAACCACCGACGGAAAGAGTCAAGCCGACATCTCGGAGATCACGATTTACGCCGCGTCCTGACCGGGCCGGGCACGGCCAGCCAGGGTGAAGTGCTATGCCGCCACCGATTGGTTACTGTCCGGCCGTGGGTTTCGGGGGCCGTCACGAGCGCAGCGACGCCGAGCTGCTGGCCGCCCATGTCGCCGGCGACCGGTACGCCTTCGATCAGTTGTTCCGCCGTCATCACCGCCAGCTACACCGGCTCGCGCGGCTCACCAGCCGGACCTCCGAGGACGCCGACGATGCGCTGCAAGACGCGATGCTGTCAGCGCACCGCGGCGCCGGCTCGTTCCGGTACGATGCCGCCGTCAGCAGTTGGTTGCACCGCATCGTGGTCAACGCTTGCCTGGACCGGCTGCGTCGGGCCAAAGCCCATCCGACCGCCCCTCTAGAAGATGTCTATCCGGTCGCGGACCGGACCGCGCAGGTCGAGACCGCGATCGCGGTGCAGCGGGCACTGATGCGGCTGCCCGTCGAGCAGCGGGCCGCGGTGGTCGCCGTGGACATGCAGGGCTATTCGATCGCCGACACCGCCCGGATGCTGGGCGTGGCCGAGGGCACCGTCAAGAGCCGCTGCGCCCGGGCGCGGGCCCGCCTAGCGCGGCTGCTGGGCTATCTCAACACCGGGGTGAACATCCGGCGCTGACCCCGTTGCCGGTCCGTCGTAGCATCGATCCACGGGCTCGCCGCTACCCCACATCTGGCTATTGCCACCGGGCATGACGGACACTGGGGCCGATGAGTGCAGCCGACAAGGATCCAGACAAACATAGCGCCGATGCGGACCCGCCGCTGACCGTTGAGCTGCTGGCCGACCTGCAAGCAGGTCTGCTGGACGACGCAACCGCCGCCCGCATCCGCAGCCGGGTCCGCTCAGACCCGCAGGCTCAGCAAATCCTGCGCGCGTTGAACCGGGTACGCCGCGATGTCGCCGCGATGGGTGCCGACCCCGCTTGGGGGCCAGCTGCTCGCCCAGCGGTCGTCGACAGCATTTCGGCGGCCTTACGGTCGGCGCGCCCGAACAGCTCACCCGGCGCCGCTCACGCCGCCCGTCCGCACGTCCACCCCGTCCGAATGATCGCCGGCGCGGCCGGATTGTGCGCCGTGGCCACAGCGATCGGTGTCGGCGCCGTGGTCGATGCACCGCCACCCGCACCGAGTGCACCGACAACCGCGCAGCACATCACGGTGTCAAAACCTGCCCCGGTGATTCCGCTGTCTCGGCCGCAGGTTCTCGACCTGCTTCACCACACCCCGGACTATGGCCCGCCCGGAGGCCCGCTGGGCGATCCGTCCCGGCGTACGTCCTGCCTGAGCGGCCTCGGCTATCCGGCGTCCACGCCGGTGCTGGGCGCGCAGCCGATCGATATCGACGCTCGGCCCGCCGTACTGCTGGTGATACCCGCGGACACGCCCGACAAACTGGCCGTTTTTGCGGTCGCGCCGCACTGCAGCGCCGCCGATACCGGGTTGTTGGCTAGCACCGTGGTCCCCCGCGCATGATGGGTCTGGGTGCTGTCGCTCGCCTGCGGGAACAGCAGTGCCTACGCTGGCGTTCGTTGTCTCAAGATCTGCCCTCGCACTCGAAAGGCTCGCATGACCGCCCCGCCTGTCCATGACCGCGCACACCACCCCGTTCGCGACGTGATCGTTATCGGCTCCGGTCCCGCGGGGTACACTGCGGCGCTCTACGCCGCCCGTGCCCAGCTGGCGCCGCTGGTCTTCGAGGGCACGTCTTTCGGCGGCGCGCTGATGACCACCACCGACGTGGAGAACTACCCGGGATTTCGCAACGGCATCACCGGTCCAGAGTTGATGGATGAGATGCGGGAACAGGCGCTGCGATTCGGCGCGGACCTGCGTATGGAAGACGTCGAGTCGGTATCACTTCACGGGCCGCTGAAATCGGTCGTCACCGCCGACGGACAGACCCACCGGGCCCGAGCCGTGATCCTGGCAATGGGCGCAGCGGCACGCTATCTGCAGGTGCCCGGCGAACAGGAATTGCTCGGGCGCGGGGTGAGCTCGTGCGCCACCTGCGACGGATTCTTCTTCCGCGATCAGGACATCGCCGTCATCGGCGGCGGTGACTCGGCAATGGAGGAAGCTACCTTCCTGACCCGATTCGCTCGCAGTGTGACGCTGGTGCATCGCCGCGACGAGTTCCGGGCTTCCAAAATCATGCTCGATCGCGCCCGCAACAACGACAAGATACGGTTCCTCACCAACCACACCGTGGTCGCGGTGGACGGGGACACCACAGTGACCGGCTTGCGGGTACGCGACACCAACACCGGTGCCGAAACCACCCTGCCGGTAACCGGTGTTTTCGTCGCGATCGGCCACGAGCCGCGGTCGGGCTTGGTGCGCGAGGCCATCGACGTCGACCCGGACGGCTACGTGTTGGTGCAGGGGCGTACCACCAGCACCTCACTGCCGGGCGTGTTCGCTGCCGGCGACCTGGTGGATCGCACCTATCGCCAGGCGGTTACCGCAGCGGGCAGTGGCTGCGCCGCGGCTATCGACGCCGAGCGCTGGCTCGCCGAGCACGCAGCAACCGGAGAAGCTGACAGTACCGACGCATTGATAGGAGCACAACGATGACCGATTCCGAGAAGTCCGCCACCATCAAAGTTACCGACGCATCCTTTGCCACCGACGTGCTATCCAGCAACAAGCCTGTGCTGGTTGACTTTTGGGCGACATGGTGTGGACCTTGCAAGATGGTAGCGCCCGTTCTCGAGGAAATCGCCACCGAGCGCGCAACAGACCTCACCGTCGCCAAGCTCGACGTGGACACCAACCCGGAGACCGCCCGCAACTTCCAGGTCGTCTCGATCCCTACCCTGATCTTGTTCAAGGACGGCCAGCCGGTGAAACGAATCGTTGGCGCCAAGGGTAAGGCTGCGTTGCTGCGCGAGCTCTCAGACGTGGTTCCCAACCTCAACTAGCCCCCGCGGTTAGCCTGGGGTTTTCCCGAAATCGGCAAGGATCTGCGACAATACCGGTTGGCTGGTCCGCATTGTCAACGATGTGAGCTAATCCCGGAGGGCCCTTGGTATGCCGAGTCCGCGCCGCGAAGACGGCGATGCGCTGCGCTGTGGCGACCGCAGTGCGGCCGTCACCGAGATCCGGGCTGCGCTGACCGCGTTAGGGATGCTGGATCATCAGGAAGAAGACCTGACGACGGGCCGTAACGTCGCCCTTGAGTTGTTCGACGCGCAGCTCGACCAGGCGGTCCGTGCCTTCCAACAGCATCGCGGCCTGCTGGTGGACGGCATCGTCGGTGAGGCCACCTACCGCGCGTTGAAAGAAGCCTCCTACCGGCTCGGGGCCCGCACGCTGTACCACCAATTCGGCGCCCCGCTCTACGGGGACGACGTCGCTACACTGCAGGCCCGGCTGCAGGATCTTGGTTTCTACACCGGGCTGGTCGACGGTCATTTCGGGTTGCAGACCCACAATGCGTTGATGTCCTATCAGCGTGAGTACGGACTTGCCGCAGACGGTATCTGCGGCCCAGAAACGTTGCGCTCCTTGTACTTTCTAAGTTCGCGAGTCAGCGGTGGCTCGCCACATGCGATTCGCGAAGAAGAGCTGGTCCGCAGCTCGGGGCCGAAGCTGTCTGGCAAACGGATCATCATTGATCCCGGTCGCGGCGGCGTGGACCACGGACTTATCGCGCAAGGTCCGGCTGGGCCCATCAGCGAAGCAGACTTGTTGTGGGACTTGGCAAGTCGGCTCGAAGGACGGATGGCAGCTATCGGTATGGAGACCCACCTGTCCCGTCCGACCAACCGTAGTCCGTCCGACGCAGAGCGTGCCGCCACCGCCAACGCCGTTGGCGCAGACCTGATGATCAGCCTGCGCTGCGAGACCCAGACCAGTCTCGCGGCCAACGGCGTGGCTTCCTTTCACTTCGGCAACTCGCACGGCTCGGTGTCTACCATCGGCCGCAATCTTGCCGATTTCATTCAACGAGAAGTGGTGGCGCGCACCGGTTTACGGGATTGCCGTGTGCATGGTCGAACGTGGGATCTGTTGCGGCTGACCAGGATGCCGACCGTTCAGGTCGATATCGGCTACATCACCAACCCCCACGATCGTGGGATGCTAGTCTCAACGCAGACGCGCGATGCCATCGCCGAAGGCATTCTCGCCGCGGTCAAACGGCTGTATCTGTTAGGCAAGAACGATCGGCCCACCGGCACATTCACTTTCGCCGAGTTGCTGGCCCACGAACTGTCTGTCGAGCGAGCGGGTAGACTCGGCGGTTCTTAAGCCCAGTGGCCGCGTGGGGTTTACGACGTGTTGCCGGCCGTCGACCCCGCTGCTATCGGCTCTTGCAGTCGAGCATTCTCCAGCAAGCGTTCAAGAGCGGCCTCGACTTCGGCTTTCCACCCCAGCCCTTTGTCCAGTTCGAGGCGTAGCCTCGGAAAGTACGGGTGCGGTGCCACCACGACGAAACCCACGTCCATCAAGAAGTTCGCGTCGATGATGCAGTGTTCGACACAGCAGTCGCCGAGGGCCTCCAACACCGGCCGCACATCAGGTGTTACCGCGCCCGGGTTTTGCAAATCGGTGGCCGCTGGTGTCCGGCCGAAAGCTTCCAGCGCCCGGACGCCGCGCCGAACCAACTCTTCAATCACCCGGGCAATCAGACTGTGCGGTAAGTCGTCATCTGCTTGCCCGCGCTCGATGCCCATCGACGTAAGCAGCACCGCGTCCGCCGACACCGGCGCGGTAGGAAACCGCTGGGCTCGCGGCACCGCACTGGGCGGAGCGTAGAGCACATACCCGAGGCAGGGTGGTTCGGCGTGGCTGCGCTCATCCGGGACTGCCGTTGCGACCTGACCGCACGAACCCCACTCCAGCATCACCATCGACAACCAGGCTTCCTTTTCGAATTCGGGGTCGGCGAGGTGGTCGTCTTTGCCGAGAATCGCGGGGTCGACCTCCCAGAAAACGCAGCGTCGCGCATGCTTGGGGAGCTGCTCGAAGGCTTCGAGTCGTAACGCTGTGATACGAGCGGACACTAGTCTCCTGGCCTCCGTGCGGCATTGCAACCGATGGCCCTACACCTCCGCGGGCCAATGTGCACCAGCAACCCTTCTAGAATAAGAGAGTCGATCGCTATCGGGCCAGTATTCGCGATGCCACTCCAGCCGACTTGCACCGCATCGTGTCCGGCCGGTGACAATTGTCCGGTCCATTGCCCCGTCCAATCTCGAATCCGCTTGCCGCACACCGCGTCTCCGTTGATTCCCGCTCCCCGCAGCGGGTTGGCTTAGGCGCCGGAACCGGCGCGTTGTCACAGTGACGTAATTACAGAGCGTCCCTGTGCAGGCCTTTATCTCGGCCATCAGTGGTCATCAAACCGACTATGCGCGCTAAATCATCGACCGAGCCGAACTCCACCACAATCTTACCCTTGCGTTTGCCCAGACTGACGGTCACCCGCGTGTCAAAGGTGGTCGATAGACGCTCAGCAACATCTTGGAGGCCAGGCATCTGAATCGGCTTACGCCGCGGCGGCGCGGGTGTAGTCGCGTCGCTGTGATGGGCTTGGCGATTGGCCTCGTGATTGGCCAGCGTGACCGTCTCCTCGGTGGCTCGCACCGACAGGCCCTCCGCGACGATCCGGCTCGCCAGCTCCTCTTGCGCCTCCGGTCCGGCCTCGAGCGACAGCAGGGCGCGAGCATGCCCGGCCGACAGCACGCCGGCGGCCACTCGCCGCTGTACCGGGATGGGGAGTTTGAGCAATCGGATCATGTTGGTGATCAAGGGCCGCGAGCGGCCGATGCGCGCCGCCAGTTCATCGTGGGTGACCCCGAATTCGTCGAGCAATTGCTGGTATGCCGCCGCTTCTTCTAACGGATTCAGCTGTACTCGATGAATATTTTCCAGGAGGGCGTCGCGCAGCAGATTATCGTCGCCGGTCTCACGCACGATGGCCGGGATGGTGGCCAAGCCCGCCTCTTGGGCAGCCCGCCAGCGCCGCTCCCCCATCACTATCTGGTAGCGCACGCCGGTTTGGGATCCAGCCAATGACCGCACCACGATCGGCTGCAGGAGACCGAATTCGCGGATGGAGTGCACCAACTCGGCCAGTGCCTCTTCGTCGAACACCTGACGCGGCTGACGGGGATTAGCCTCGATGGCGCTCGGTGGGATTTCCCGATAGATGGCGCCCATCACGGAAGTGTCCGGGACCGGTCCGCCGATTACGACATCTGCCGTGGCAGATCCCATCCGGGGACCCAAGGTCGGTGGCCCCGATTCTCCGTCTGCCGGGCCAGTCGGGATCAGCGCAGCCAGGCCACGGCCGAGGCCACCCTTTCTGCGTGACGGCTGGGTCATGGTCGTCCCTTCGCGGATGGTGGTCGGTCACGCTCGGCAAGTTCGCGGCTCGCGTCGAGGTAACTCATCGCGCCGCGCGAACCGGGATCGTAATCGATGATGGTCATGCTGTAGCCCGGCGCTTCGGAAACCTTGACGCTGCGTGGAATCACCGTCCGCAACACTTTGCTTCCGAAATACTGACGGACCTCGTCGGCTACTTGATCGGCGAGCTTTGTCCGGCCGTCATACATGGTAAGGATCACGGTGGTGACCTCGAGTTGGGGGTTGAGGTGGGCCTTCACCATCTCGATGTTGCGCATAAGCTGCGACACACCCTCCAACGCGTAGTACTCGCATTGGATCGGGATCATCACCTCCGGTGCCGCGACGAGTGCGTTGATGGTCAGCAGCCCCAGCGAGGGCGGGCAATCGACGAAAACGTAGTCGAAGTCGAAGTTGTCGAGTGCGGCCAGGGCGGTGCGCAACCGGTTCTCGCGCGCCACCATGCTCACCAATTCGATTTCGGCGCCGGCCAGATCGATCGTCGCCGGGATGCAGAACAGCCGCTCGCTGTGCGGGCTGCGCCGTAGCGCCGTGTGCAACGAAACCTCGCCGATAAGCATCTCGTAGGACGAGGGTGTGCCGGATTGCCGGTCGGTGATACCCAATGCGGTGCTCGCGTTGCCCTGGGGATCGAGATCGATCACGAGTGTCTTGAGGCCCTGCACAGCAAGCGCGGCAGCGATATTGACGGCGGTGGTCGTCTTACCGACCCCGCCCTTCTGATTCGCGATGGTGAGCACCCGGCGTCGACCCGGCCGCTGCAGCGGCTCGTGGGTGGTGTGCAGGACCCGCATCGCACGTTCTGCTGCAGCGCCGATGGGGGTGTCGAATTCTGTCGATGTTTCACGTGAAACATTCATCGTCGGATTGTGCGCGGCCTCAGGCGTCGGTGTCGGTGGTGTCATTTCCCGCTGGAATGGTTCGATAGTTGAAGCCTGGCCCGACCTTACGAGCGCGGACGGTCCAGCGGCCACCGGGCCCCACGGAGCACTCACGCCGTCCCTCCACTCGCCATCCGTGCCGACCCTCGGGCGATCTGCTTTCCACGTCGCGCGAACACCACGGTCGCGGGCGGACGCAAATAGTTCGCGCCACATGTCACCACCCTGACATCAACCGCGCCCGATGCGATCATCACACGCCGGTGCTCCCGTACTTCGTCGTGAGCCCGCTCGCCTTTGATGGCGAGCATTCGCCCGTTCGGCCGTATCAACGGCATGCTCCATTTCGTCAACTTGTCCAACGCGGCCACCGCCCGTGACACCGCAGCGTCGCTGCCGCCCAATTGGTCCTGCACCCAGGACTCCTCGGCGCGCCCCCGCACGATCTCAACGGCAACGCCCAGATCTGTCACCATCTCTCGAAGAAACTCGGTGCGGCGCAGTAGCGGTTCTAGGAGAACTACCTGGAGGTCCGGCCGCGCTATCGCCAATGGCACGCCCGGCAACCCGGCTCCGCTACCGATATCCACGACCCGGTCACCGCGTTCGAGGAGCTCACCGATCACGGCGCAGTTCAGTAGATGCCGGTCCCATAGCCTACCGACTTCGCGGGGTCCCACCAGCCCCCGCTCCACACCGGGTCCCGCCAACGCTTCGGCGTACCGCCGAGCAAGGCCAAGCCGCGGTCCGAAGATCGCAGACGCCGCGGGCTCGATCGGAGACATTACGCACTCCGCCGGCTCGTGAGGTCTGTGTCATGTTTCACGTGAAACATTCTCCGCTCTCGAGACGCTGGCCCAGCCGCTCGGCCACGCATCGCTTACTGCGGCGTCGGTCGGAGCCGCTGGCTCGCGAGCTAGTCGCGGAGCACAACGACTCGGCGTTCTGGCTCCACGCCTTCGCTTTCGCTGTGCACACCTGGCACCGCTGCAACCGCATCGTGGACGATCTTCCGTTCGAACGGCGTCATTGGAACGAGTTCCTCGCGGTCACCGGTTTCGGCCACTCGCCGCGCCACCTCGTCGGCCAGCGCCGCCAATTCCTCCCGGCGCCGCCGTCGCCACCTCGCGATGTCTAGCATCAACCGGCTCCGCACACCGGTCTTCTGATGCACCGCCAACCGGGTGAGTTCCTGCAGAGCGTCGAGCACCTCGCCCCCGCGCCCGACCAACTTGTTCAGGTCGTCACTGCCGTCGATGCTCACCACCGCACGATTGCCTTCGACATCGAGGTCGATGTCGCCATCGAAGTCCAACACGTCCAATAACTCTTCCAGGTAGTCGCCTGCAATCTCGCCCTCGGCGACCAATCTCTCTTCTTGATCGTCGGCCTCGTCAGCATCCGTCGCCGTGTCCTCCCGGACGCCTCCACCCGGTGCTTCTGCGTCGACGTCGAAGTCGGTGGTGTCAGCGTCGGCCATGGCTTGCTCTCCCCTCGTCTGCGGGTGGGTTGTGTTTGTGGGACCGCCTGCCCGGCTGCCCGGAAGGATTGTCAACGTTTGCGTTTTTTCGGTCGCACCCCGGGCCGCGGCGTACGGGCGCTCGGGCCGCTGTTGCGTCTGGCCGGATTGGACGTGTCGGCTGGTCGCTCAGTGCTGGCGTCCGACTCTGCCCCGTCATCGGTGTCCCCGGCTTCTGTTGGGGCTGCCGCATTGGTCGCTGGAGCGGTCTTCGGGCTCCGCTTGGGCTTAGCTCCCGGGGCCGGCGCGTTGGCCGCCCGGCGCCGGACCGCCTCCTGCTTTTTGGCCTCCTCCTCCTTTTCGATCATGCCGAAGACGTAATGCTGCTGCCCGAACGTCCAGATATTGTTCGAGAACCAATACAAGATGATCGCCAGTGGCAGGAACGGTCCGCCGACGACTACGCCGAGCGGAAATACGTACAGCGCCAGCTTGTTCATCATCGCGGTCTGTGGATTCGCAGCCGCCTCGGCGCTCTGCCGCGCGATAGACGCGCGACTGTTGAAGTACGTCGCGATGCCGGCCAAGATCATCACCGGCACACCCACCGCGATCAACGCAGGGCGACTGAAATCGACGAACGCATCCAACCCGGACCGTTGCGTCATGTACGCCCCGATCGGAGCGCCGAACAAGTTGGCATCTAGGAAGTGGCCGACGTCGACCGGGCTAAAGACGTAGTTCCCAGTCAGTCGGTTCTCGATCACCGACAAGTGTGGTTGACCAAAGCCCCCGGTCGTACGGTTAAACGAGCGCAACACATGATAGAGCCCAAGAAACACCGGAATCTGCGCCAGCATCGGCAAACATCCGAGAATGGGGTTGAAGCCGTGCTCGCGTTGCAGCTTTTGCATTTCGAGCGCCATCCGCTGACGATCCTTGCCGTATTTCTTTTGCAAGGCCTTGATCTGTGGTTGCAGTTCCTGCATCTGCCTGGTGGTGCGAATCTGGCGCACGAACGGCTTGTACAGCAGCGCACGCAGCGTGAAGACCAGGAACATCACCGACAACGCCCAGGCGAAGAAGTTGGATGGTCCTAGCACAAACGCGAACAGCCGGTACCAAACCCACATGATCCACGACACCGGGTAGTAGATGAAGTCGAGACTGAAGAAATCAAACAAAAGACTCACGCTCCCCTCGCTTTGACGCAGGGTTCCAGTCGTCGTTCGCGCCGTCGACGTCTGTCTGGCAGCTCCGGCCTGTCGTTAAGCCTTCCGGTATCGGATCCCATCCTCCCCGATGCCATGGTCCGCACTTTGCGAGCCTGATCATGGTCAACCAGCTTCCCCGCAACAGGCCATACTCGGTGAGCGCATCGACGGCGTACTGACTACAGGTAGGGACAAAGCGGCACGACGCCGGTCGTAGCGGCGAAAGCATGTGCCGATGGACCTGGATAACGAAAATCAACCCCCGCGCTGATGCTCTACCGGTAACCCGGACCACTCGCCCACAGCTTTGCCTAGACAGACTCACCGATCACTACCTGCCAGTTCGACAGCCCTCCGCAAGCCGCATCGCAGTTGCTGCTCCAACCGAGCCGAGGAGACATGCCGGCTGCTCGGCAGCGCGCGGATCACCACATGATCGGACGGGTGGAGTTCTTTGACGATCGACCCAGCCACGTGCCGCAGCCGACGTGCCACGCGGTGGCGTTCCACGGCCGACCCCACCGACTTGGCGATAATCAGTCCGACGCGCGGCCCACCGCCACTCCCACGCCACCAATAAACGACCATGTCAGACCGCACGGTACGCATCCCGTGCTTCACCGTTGTTTCAAAATCCGCTGACCGCCTCATGCGGTTGCGTGCACGAAGCACCGCAAATAAGCCCGGTGTTGCAATCAAGCACTGAGCGTGCGCCGACCCTTGCGTCGCCGGCTGGACACAATTGACCTCCCGGCGCGGGTACGCATCCGTAAGCGGAAACCGTGAACACGAGCTCGCCGCCGGTTGTTCGGCTGGAAGGTCCTTTTGCCCTTGGTCACGGGCGTCTCCTCGCTATGTCTGGCAACATCACCATCCGGCCACTCACTGCCTTCCAACTCGATTGGCCCGCGGGACAGTCGGAGGTAGTTTTCGCTGCTGGCCGGCGCGGTCCCTGGACTAATCCAGGTCGCAGCCGCATCGCCGACTTTCGGGCGACTGTTCGAGGGTACTTACGCGCCTTCGCCTGGTCAAACCTCGCCCACCCGGCAACCGCTTCAGGGCATCCTGCCCGCTAAGCTGCTCACCATCCGTACACCCGAGACCGCCACACTCACAAAGAACCCACCACAACGCAAAACAACGGTTGGCAGCCGTACGGAAAACTGTTAGCTTCGGGCGGTGTAGTTATCACGCCGTTTCAGCGTGGAAACGGCACTCGACAATCAAGCGAGGATGGCGGAT